>NZ_RWIS01000010.1 GCF_003944705.1 Hymenobacter metallilatus
TGGTTAGCCTGCTTTCGCCGCGTGGTCGTTGATTACGAATTCACTCCCGCTAGCCATGTTGCTTGGCTATTACTAGCTAACATCACTATGTCGCTCAATCGGGTCTGAATTCCCAAACACGCTCTAAGTAGCTACACACAGCAAAGCTGCTTGAACGTGATTCATTGGCGTAGCCGAGTAAGTGCGACGAAATTATCCTCCGCAACCGCGCAATCTGGAGCAATCCGGATGGCGCGGTTGTCGTTTGGGGCGGGATGGTTTGGCCTCCGATATGGCCAGTACTATTTATGCTACACTCGTGCCAAACGAAAAGGTGCCGCATATCACGAACAGTAGCTCATACAACCAAACATCCTACACACAGTATGTCAATTGCTATAAACCCTTCACTGGCAATCTGACAAATACCGATGGACCTTACTGCCCCCGAGGATATTGATCTTCTTTTAGCAAAAGCCAAGAGTTCCGGAAAAACGGAAGACCTGTCCGCTTTATGGAAGGCGGCCCTCAGCTTGCCGCAATGGCACTTCATAACGCGGCAAACGGCCAACATCGAAGACCGGAAACCGTTTGTGGGAGTTATGGATGGAAAACCCTGGGTGTTTCTGTTTACGGATAGGCAACGAGCCCAGGAATACGCCAGAGCCATTCCTAACGGTGGGTTTGTGGATGAAAGTGGCAGCGTGCTGGTAATATCCACGGATACGCACAAAGCCCTTGACTACCTGCTGGCTCTTTCGGCGCAGGGCGTTTATGGCCTGCGGTTCAATGAGCTGAATGGCTGGTTTTCACCAATCCAGAATTTACCGGCTATTCTGCAGCATGTACAGAATGGCTGAAGCGTATTTAATAACAGTTTCGTGAACGGCAGCCTCCGCTCGTAGCGGAAACGGTGGTCCGTACTACCACTTCGCTGACCGATACCGATACACAGGCGCTATGGGCTACAGCACACGCTCCTTGCCTCATACAATTGCCACACCAGCTCCTGAAGCTATTTGTCAGCTGGCCTGACAATCTCTCCCTTGTGCTCTACTCACCCAACGCTGTGGTATGAAACGCCTTTTTCTTCTTCTGACTTTGTCGTACTCGCTTACTTCCTGTGAGCAACCTACCACGACGCGGGAAGAGCCGGCCGTAACAGAAAATCAGCCGGCCCCAGCGCAACTGGCAGCCAAAGTACAACAGCCGCCATTTGCCCGGGATACTTTTGCAGAAGAAGCGGCTTCCCTGGCCACCCGCCCTATCGAGCAAGCGGTGCTGGGTATCCGTAAGGAAGTGGCGCGTATCAACTCGCTCCCGTTGACAATTAGAAAGCGGAGGTTCGTGTGTGATGCTGAAAACACGATAACCTATTACACCGCCAACGGTACAGTTGTCAAGATTGTACTGGACTGGGGATTTGTTGGCGACGGCACCTCCAGGTATGAATATTACTACAAAGACGGTAAACTACTGTTCACCTACAAAGCCCACACCGGCGGGCCGGCTGGCTTGCCCGAAACCCGGCTAGAGGAAAGGACCTATGTTCAAAACGACAGGACGATACGTTACCTGAAAAATCAGCAGGTCAGCGCCTGCCCGGTTTGCCGGTTTGAGGCATCAGCCCGCGAATACAACGCCTTGAGCGCCTACACTGCCGACAACGTTGCCCCAGCGTTGTGCAAGTAGGCCCGAATGCCGTTGCGTTTTACTCTGCCTTGCTGCTATATTCCAGCTACCTACGACCGAATAGAACAGCTGTTTCCCTGATAACGCACTGCCATGAACCCCAAAGTCGACTTCTACTTCAATAAAGCCGAGAAATGGCAGCCGGAGCTTGCGCTGCTGCGAACTATAGCGCTGGAGTGTGGGCTGGTGGAGGAACTGAAATGGGGTGTGCCGTGCTACACGTTTCAGAACCGAAACGTGGCCCTGATTCATGCTTTCAAGGAATACTGCGCGCTGCTGTTCGTGAAGGGCGCGTTGCTGAGTGACCCTAGCGGCCTGCTAGTTCAGCAGACGGAAAACGTACAGGGTGCCCGGCAGGCCCGGTTCACCAACGCCCAACAAATCAGCGACCTGAAACCTACCCTGCAAGCGTATCTCTATGAGGCGATGGAGGTGGAAAGACTGGGGCTAAAAGTAGAGCCGAAAGCAACTGGGCCGCTGGTGTTTCCCGAGGAGTTTCAGCGCCAGCTAGAGGCCAACCTGGCGCTAAAAACAGCCTTTGCAGCCCTGACACCGGGCCGGCAGCGGGCCTACCACCTGCACTTCTCCGCCCCCAAACAAGCCAAAACCCGGGAGTCGCGCATAGAGAAATGCCTGCCCCAAATTTTCGAAGGTAAAGGCCTCCACGACTGATATGCGCCCCGCTACTCCCCTCCCCGACCTCACCGCCCAGCCGTTGTACCACGGCACCAAGGCCGATTTGCAGCCCAGTGACCTGATTACGCCCGGTTTTGCCTCCAACTACGGCCAACGCAAGCCGGCGGCCTTCGTGTACCTGAGCGCCACCCTGGAGGCCGCTACCTAGGGTGCCGAGCTGGCCCTGGGCACCGGTCGCGGCCGGATTTACCGAGTGGAGCCCACCGGCCCCATCGAGGACGACCCCAACCTGACGGACAAAAAGTTTCCGGGCAACCCCACCAAATCCTACCGTACGCGGCACCCATTGCGAGTGGTGGGCGAGGTGCAGGACTGGCAGGGCCACTTACCCGAGCAGCTCCAATCCATGCGGGAGAACCTGGAGCGACTGAAGCAGCAAGGCATTGAGGCTATTGAGGAGTAATAAAAATCAAAACGTCGGAGGGAACTGCAGAGACTCTCGCAATTCCGTAACATTGTATACTGCATTTTATTCAGGCACAATGACCATTTCCAGTCCATTAGCTTCGCTTTATTCCGTTCTACAAACTGTTCGCGCTAGTGCCCAAACCAACGCAACGCTACTACGCAAAAACGAAGCGGCTACCCGTGCCGCACTCATAGACCCCGTATTACGCGCCTTGGGATGGGATACAGCCAATGTGCGCATGGTAGAGCCGGAGCGCACAGTTGGTGCTAAACAGACGTTGGATTACGTATTGCATGGCGCAGCCGGTGAAATAGTTGCAGTAATCGAAGCAAAAAAGCTAGAAGAGAGTCTTGATAAGTTAGGGCATATTGGAGCTGCCATCGGTTACGGCTTTTCACTAAAGCCAAAACAGTTATTCATTACAGACGGGCTGCAATGGCATCTATATTCTCCTCAGCATTCCAGCTACCACCCTGCGGCTACTCTCAACATCAACGAAACGCCATTAGCTGAAGCCGCTCTACAATTGATTCAGTGGCTCGATGCTGCGCATAGTGGCTACGGAATTGGAAACCAGGCAGTATTAGTAGCTGAATCATCCAAAGTTGCTATAGATACAGTGTCAGCCAAAAAGTCAATAACTAAATCTGACAAGGTTACGAAGGACAGCCCAGACAAGTTTGTGGAGTTAACCCATGTGAACACGCTACAGCTAGACCCCACTCAAAAACCTCGACAGTTGCGGCTACCAGATGGCTCAGTAGTTCCATTGAAAACGTGGAAGGATATTTTAGAAAAATCGTGCGAATTTGTGCTGCAGCACAATCTGGCTATTCCACTTCCTTATCCTGATAAGGCTGGAAGAAAACGGTTTTTATTCACGGCTGATAAGCCACTGGTAGGCTCTAGTACTCCTATTAAGTATTTGCACAAATCTATCTTCATCTACACTCATTACAGCGCAACCGATTGTATTGCAAACGCACTGCATGCACTCAAACTAACGCCTGATTTTATGCAAAAAGTAGTTCCAAGCGTAGCTTTCTAGTTACATTTCCACCATGCCCCCCGAACTCCTTAACGCCGATGTGACGCTGGAACGCTTTCCGGGCAAGGGCGGGTGGACGTATGCGCCGCTGCCGGCCACGGTGAAGCTCCCGGGGGCCTATTTTGGTGCCGGAAAAGTAAGCGGGCAGATTGATGCGTACGTGCTGGAAAATGTTAGTCTGATGTCGATGGGGCAGGGCCGGCTGTTTCTGCCGGTGCGGGCCGAAATTCGCCACCGAATCGGTAAGCAGGCCGGCGACACTGTGCGGCTGGTATTGCACGGTGACCAGCCGGAAAAGCCATTGGCCCTGAACGTATCCGAAGCCGAGCTGCGCGACTGTCTGGCCGACGTGCCGGGGGCGCTGGCAGCTTTCGAGCAGCTTACCCCAGCCCAACGGCGGGTTTGGGTGCAATGGGTAGCAGCGGCCACTTTGGATGACCACAAAGTGCACCGGGTAGAAATGGCCTGTACCCTGCTAAGCCAGGGCATTTCTACCCCACCGGCAACCTATCGGGGCTGATGGTTAAGGGTATGAAACCCAGCCTGTGCCGGATACGCCGCTACTTTTTCAGGGCTTTACCCACCACCCGCGTCCAGATCCGGTAGCCAGCGGGCGTCATGTGCAGGCTGTCAGCTACGTAGAACTGCGGCTGCGGCCGGCCATTGGCACCCAACAAAGGCGTGGCAGTATCCACGTAGCGCAGGTACTTCGGGTGCTGCTGGATGTACTCCCGAATGAGGTGGTTGGCTTCCTGCACCTGTGGATAAAGCGCCCAGCGGGCAGGACTGGGCTTAATAGCCAGAAACACCAGCGGAACCTTGGGCAGCCGCTGCTGCATCAGCTGCTCAAACGCCCGGAACGACTGAAACACTTCCTGCGCTGTGGCCCCGGACCCGATGTCGTTGTCGCCCTCGTACAGCACTACCTGCCGGGGCTGGTGGGCCACCACCAGCGTATCAAAGTAATACAGCGCATCGGGGAAGCGGGAGCCACCAAAACCCCGGTTGAGCACTGCCCGGCCCGGAAAATCCTGGCGCAACGATTCCCATTTTCTGATAGAGGAGCTGCCGTAGAACAGGATGGGCTTGGTAGGCGGCGGGGTGAGGCTATCCTGGCGGGCAAAAGCCCGCAGCTCAGCTGCCCATTGGGTGGGGTGCACGGCGGAGGCCTGCGCGGCAGCTGTTTGGGTATAGCACCCCCAGCCAGCAGCTAAACAGAAACCGAGAAGCCAGCCAGAGCGAGTAGAAGGCATAGAGTAGAAATCAAGGCAGGGTAAGCACCAGCAAGCTAGCAGCCGGCTAATGAGGCAAAGTCGGGCTGTACTACTACAGGTTGCGCAGCTTATGCACCCACACCTATATAGTACTTGCTGCACATAGAGCATTGTGCATACGTATGAGCGGCGTCTGCCGACGACCCGGTGAAAGTTTTTTTGGCGTTTCTATCTTCTCCAACGTGTTCTGGATCTGGTTTCGTAACCTTCATTGGTAACTGTGCGTCAAGTTTGATATTTTCATACTCTTGTTGCCCTGGCGACAGTAAAATACCCCTCTTGTTTTTCATTTTATGAAGAAACTCTTACACGTATTTTTTCTGCTCGGGCTGTGTTTCTGGCTACCTGCCGCTCCGGTTACCGCCGCCGAACCTCCGGCTGCTCTGAACGGTCAGTGGAAAGGTCCGCTGAAGGTACCCGGCGGTCAGCTTACGCTTATCATCACGCTGGTTCCTCTCTCCAATGGCACCTACTACGCGGCCCTCGATGCGCCCCAGCAGCGCATCAGTCGTATGCCGGCTGAGGTGACCCTTAAGGGTACCGATATTACCATCAGCATTGAGCAGGCCGGCAGCAAGTTTGTGGGTAAAGTGAAGGATGGAGGCACAACGTTTCAGGGCACCTGGACGCAGCCGGGCCTGTCGGCCCCGCTCACCCTCACCCGCCTGAAGGCCGCCGCCGCCCCCGTTGCCGCCAGTAAGCCCCGTCTTACCCCGCCCTACCGGGAAGAGGAAGTAAAGTTTGTGAATACTGCCGCCGACCTGGCCCTGGCCGGCACGCTCACCATTCCGGCGGGCCCGGGCCCTTTCCCGGCTGTAGTGCTGCTCTCCGATAATGGCCCCCAGAACCGCGACGTGGAGCAGCAGGACTACCGCATGTTTGGAGCCCTGGCCGACCACCTTACCCGCCGCGGCATTGCCGTTCTGCGCTTCGACGACCGGGGCGTGGGCCGGTCGCAGGGCAACCATTTTGTAACTACTACCGCCGATTTGGTGGGCGACGCCCAGGCTGCCATGGTGTACCTGCGGGCCAAGCCCCTTATCGACCAGCGCTACATTGGGTTGGTAGGCCACGGTGAGGGTGCCAACGTAGCCCTGCTGGCCGCCGCCGAGCAGCAGCCCGCCACACCTGCCTTCGTGGTGTCGCTGTCGGGCTACGGCGTGCCGGGGCGCGACGTAATTATGCGGCAGCAAATGGAGATTATGCGCCTGATTGGCTCGAATCCGGCGCAGGTAAAGGCCGCGCTGGAACTGCACAAGGAAATGGTGGAAATCATCCGTCAGACGCCCAACGATAACCAGGCCCGGGGCAAAGTGGCGGCCACGCTGCGCTTCAACAACGTGGACCTGGACCCCCACATGGCCCGGGCCCGGGCCATTCAGCTCACCTCGCCCTGGTCGCGCTACTTCCTCGATTTCGACCCCACCCGCAGCCTGGCCAGCGTGAAATGTCCGGTGCTGCTGCTGGGTGGCTCCAACGATTTGCAGGTAGATTCTCACCAGAATATGGCCCCGCTGAAGAGTGGCCTGAAAAGCGCCAAAGTAAAATCAGCTCGGATTGCCGGTGCCAACCATTGGTATCAGCCCGAAATGAAAGACTGGCCGCTGGTGAACGGGGAGCAGCAGCCGGTATTTTCTCCCAAAGCGCTGGATATGATGCGCGAATGGATTTTCGAGAATACGGAGCGCCCCCAACCAGGCCCCTCGGCCACCGACAAATCGGCAACGAGTACGCCTAAAGCCGGTAAGAAAACAATTAAGAGCGCGCAGGCCAGCCGCTGATCAGACTATAGATTGCCAACCAATGCAACGCGCCGGACCTGTTCCGGCGCGTTGCATTTACTCCTGCCCGTGGGAACCCCCACCCGATCAGAAGCATTAGCTCTTTCCATGCACCCGCTTCGCGCCGATTTACATGACCTGCTGGCCTTCGATATGTTGAGCCGCCATACCCTCGATATCCTGCGCCATAAGCACAGTGCGAGTGAGGGGGAGTTGTTTTCGGCCCTGATGCAGGTATTGCGCGAGCAACGCACCGCCGCACCGGAGCTGCCCCGCGCTACCGGCCAGCTCCGGTGCGGCCCGGAAGAGCATATCTGTCGCCATTGCGGGGAGGTGTTTCCGAAACGGGATGCCATGAAGCACCTGTGGCAGGCGCACGACCTGGTGGTGCGCCATGCCCCTGAGGCGCATTACACCTCCGATGTGCGGCTGGCGGACCTGTACCGGCAGGCCCGCGCCACCGATACCGACCCCCAACCCTTGCTGGCCGCCTGGGAGGCCACTCAACACTTGGGGCAGCGGTACACCCCGGTGCGGGCCGCGGTGCAGCGGCGGTACCTGGTGCGGCGGCGCGGCTATACTATGCTGGTGGTAGGTACTACGCTCAACGGCCAGTACCAGCGCCACGACCTCAACCAGGACAACCGCCGCCAGGGGTTTGCCCGGTGCCTGCGCGGCACGTTTATTCTGGTGCCGATGCGGGCCTGAGTTGCGCCAGTACCGGGCTGGGCTAATGTATCCAACCGGAGCTGCTTGCGTAGCAGGAAGTATTCACCCCGTTTACTCTGCTCCGCTATGCCTCGTTTATTTCCTGCCGCTTCCGTACTGTTCCTGCTTGCCGCCTGCCAGGGCCGGGAGCAGCCTTACGGCACCGGCTCCCAGAACAATGCCCCCGATAAAGACGCCGGGGCGGCCACCTTGCCCCTGGCCGGCGTATACGCCGACACCGTACCTTGCAACGACTGTCAGGGCATTGCCACCCGTCTTACCCTCAAGCCTGACAGCCTCTACGAGCTGCAGGAGGTGTACATCGGCCGGCCCCGGCCCGAAAACTACCGCCGGGGCCCCTGGCGCGTACGGGGGCAGGTAGTTACGCTGGAACCCAGCGGCAACGACCCGGTACGACGGTATCAGGTAGAGCCTAACCAGGAGCTGCGTCTGCTGGATGCGGATGGCAAACCCATGCAAACGGCCGGCCGGGATTATACGCTGCAGCACCTGGCCGCCACCGACCTGAACGCCCCTGGCACTACCCGCGAGTTCACCGGCCGCTACACCTATCTGGCCGATGCGGCGGTATTCGTAGAATGCGGCTCCGACAGGCGGTATGCCATTGCCTCAACCGGCCTGAACGCCCAACTGCAACGCCAGTACGGCACCACCCGCCAGGAGGCCGGCAAACCGGTATTTCTGCGGGTGGCGGCTACCGTTGCCAGTCAGCCCCGTACGGAAGGCACGGGTACGGAAGCAACCTTGCAGGTAGCCAAAATTCTGGAAATGAAACCCGACCCCATCTGCCCTCAGGACCAGAAGCAGGCCTTTCAGAAGTGAGTTGGCCGATAAAAACAGCGGGGCCGCTGCGTACTACTGCGCAGCGGCCCCGCTGTTTTTATCCTTGTGCACCGTGCGCAACTGGCTGCCGGCTCAGGACGAAATTCTGCGGGCAGTGAAACCAAATGATAGTTGACGGTCGGCCAGCCCGCGCGTTAGGCGTTAGGCTTTTCAGGGGTCATATCCAGGCGGCGGAGCTTATCGGCGCTCAGCGCCGTAATGCCCACTACTATCAGGGTCATAATGCCCCCAAAAACCACCGAGGTGGCGGTACCCAGCCATTTGGCCACGGCCCCCGATTCAAACGCCCCGATTTCGTTGCTGGAGCCGATGAAGATGTTGTTCACGGCCGATACCCGGCCCTTCATGTGCTCCGGGGTGAAGGTGTGCAGCAACGTGGAGCGCACAATCACCGACACGGAATCAAACATTCCCGTCAGAAACAGAAGCCCCATTGAAAGCCAGAAGTTGCGCGACAGGGCAAACCCAATAGTGGCCAGTCCGAACCCCGCCACGGCCCACAGCAGCTTGCGGCCGGCATGGCGGCGCAACGGAAAATACGTGAGCAACACGGCCATCAGCACTGACCCCAGCGCCGGCGCCGACTCCAGGTGGCCCAGGCCGGTGGAACCTACTTTCAGAATGCTTTCGGCAAACACCGGCAGCATGGCCACGGCTCCCCCAAACAGCACAGCAAACAGATCCAGCGACAAAGCCGCCAGCACCAGCTGGTTTCCGAAGATGAATTTCAGTCCTGTGCCAATACTCTCCCGGAAATCGGGGGCTGCTCCTTCCCGCGCCGGTAGCGGATGTGAGGCCAGACTTCCGAACAGCGTCCAGGCCACTAGTAGCAAGCTGGTGGCTACGGCGTAAGCCCCGCCCACGCCGAGCGGGGCAATCAGGTAGCCGCCAATTACGGGGCCTATCACCGAGGAGCCCTGCCAGGTAGTACTGTTCCAGGTAATGGCATTGGCCAGCTTATCCCGGTCGGGCAGCAGCTGGGGCATGTAGGAAAACAGGGCCGGCCCCAGAAAGCCCCGGGCAATACCACTCACAAAGATTACCGCGTAAATGGGCAGCGTGCCCAGGTGCTCCGCGGCCAGCAGCCTCCCCCCGGCCGCCGACGACAGCCCCGCCAAAGCCCCGGCACACAGCACCAGCAGCGCCACCGATACCAGAATAATATTCTTGCGCTTGATGGAATCGGCTACGTGCCCCGCGTACAACGACACCGCAATGCTGGGTATGGCCTCCGTCAGGCCAATCAGGCCCAGCTTCCACGGGTCGCCGGTGAGCTTAAACAGCTGCCAGCTTACTACCAGCCCCTGAATACGGGTGGCCACGACAAAGCTGGCCCGGGCCGCAATAAACCGGCGAAAATCCGGAACGCGCAGGGCCGCGTACGGGTCGTGGCGAGGAGAGTCGGGAGCAGGAAGGGAAGCTGACATAGGAAGCGGCCGGAAAGCAACGGCCCGGTAAAGGTAGGGGCCGCTGCTGGCCCGCTAAGCTCAGCCAGTATACTTTTATCGGGTGGCCCGCGCTTCCTTTTTTCGCGGGCAAGCCATTTCAGGCCCGATACCGTATGGGTAATTCAAGGCGCTGCGGGCCTGCCTATCCGCGCACAGCCCGTTGTGTTATTTGTCTGGTTTCCTGCGGCTAGCTACTATGCCTTCTACTTCTGCCCTCACCGATCTGCTGACGTTGCAGCACCGCCCCGAACTGGGCGTAACGGAGGTGCGCTGGCTACGGCCGGCGGCCGCCCAGGAGCTACAGCAGAGCTACACGCTGGTTCTGACATCGGCCCGCAACCGGCGCTACTGGCTGCTGGATTTGCGGCAGCGGGGCCCCGCCAGCGAGGATGACACCCATTGGGTACTCACGCAGTTTGTGCCGCAGCTGGCCGCCCGGGCCCATGGCCGGGTATACCTGGCATTTCTGGTGGCCGCCAGCCAGCTCAGCCCCGAGGAGCAGGAAAGCGGCTCCCCCATGGTCCTCACCGACCAGGCCCACGTGCGACTGTTTGCCAACGACGCGCCCGCTTTGCGCTGGCTGGCCGGCCGCCAGCACCACGAAAGCAGCTGATGCTTTTTACCGCTACTCAACTCACGCCTCACTCCACCGCCTCCCTATATGTCAGTTCCTACATCTGCTTTCCGCTACCTGCTTTTGGCAGGGTTCCTTACCACTGCTGCCCTTACCGCGCAGGCCCAGCAAACGGCTCCGGGCACCACAGCTGCTCAATTGAAAGACGGAGCATTCCGGCGCAATGGCAAGGTTTTCCGGCTACAGGCCGGGCAGACTACGCCACTTTCTGCGCCGCTGCGCTTTACCAACGGCCTTACCCTACGCCCCGACGGCATTATGGTGAGCAAGAACGGTACCCGCCAGCTGCTGGAAAACGGCAAGGCCGTGAACATGCAAGGCGACGTGGTGATCTACCGCGACGACATGATGACGCCCGAGGCTATTGCCCGCCATGATGAGCAGGCTACTGGTTCGGCCGGTACTACTACCGTTGCTATTCCGGTGGCCACCAACCTGGCGGCCATTGCTACGCAACTCCAGAACACGGCCCAGCGCCTCGACCAGCTCCGCCAGCTGAGCCAGCTGCTGGACCAGCGGGCCACGGCCGCCGCTGCAGGCAGCACCCCGGCGCCGGAGCTGGAAACCCGCATTCAGCAGCTAAGCCAGCAACTGCAACCGTAGCGCACGGTTCTTGCTGCGGCTAGCCCCCGGCTGCTGACTGTCAATTTATAATCAACGAATCAGCCTCCGGGGGCTTATAGCAATACCGTAGCCAGACAGGTGGTACGGCAATGCAGTATTGCATATGCAGAATGCCTAATAATCAGTTTTTCGATTGATCAAAAAAATTTTGTCATTTCCGCTAATCACCCGTTGCGTTTCGGTTGGCGGTTCTCTACATTTGATTTCTTCAGAATCTTCATTCTTCCTTCACGCAAGTATCCACCGGCAACCGCACTCTATGGCCTAAAGCTCTACGTCCCCTTTTTTTCGTAGTGTTTATGGAAACCATGCAGCCGAGCGACTCCGCTCTCATTTCGCGCTATATTGCCGGCCAGGAAGATGCCTTTGCTCAGTTGCTTGAGCGGCACAAGGCCCGTGTATTTACGACTATTATGCTCATTGTCCGCGACGAAGACGTGGCGGAAGATTTGCTGCAGGATACTTTTATCAAGGCCGTGCATACCATGAAGAGTGGCCGGTATAATGAAGAAGGAAAATTTTCGTCTTGGATCTGCCGAATTGCGCATAACTTGGCTATTGACTGCTTCCGGCGCGAAAAACGGAGTCCTTTATTGAACCTCGACACAACAAGTCATGCGTTCAATTCGTTGTCGTTGGCAGAGGAAGGAGCCGAGGCTGCGCTTACCCGGGAAGAAACCCACGCGCGGCTTCGGGAACTGATTCAGGAGCTGCCCGCGGCGCAGAAAGAAGTCCTGATCATGCGCCATTACGGCGACATGAGTTTTCAGGAAATTGCCGATGCAACGGGGGTCAGCATTAATACCGCGCTGGGGCGTATGCGCTATGCGCTGATCAACCTGCGGAAAAAAATGGCCGCACAACCCGTTTTCTATGATCAAAACCTTTACCCACGAGACGCTGCTCCGGTACGTGTACAACGAATTGCCAGCTAACGAGCAGCAGGCCATCGAACAAGCCCTCCAGCATGATGCGGAACTAGCGGCTTCCTGCGCCGATTTGCTGCTGGCCCAGCAGGCCCTGAACGGCTTGCGCCGTACTCCCAGCCAGCGCACCACCGATTCTATCCTGCAGTATTCCCGCACCTTTCTGCGAAAGGAATAATCTGCCCGGTCCGGCCCCAACAACCCGCGCCGCAAGGGTACCGCTTGGTACCTTTGCGGCACGTTGCGTTGGTACCCTACCGGCTTTCCCGGTGTAGCGCGGGCTTTAGCCCGTAGCTGGTTGCCTCCGCGCCGATAACCAAACATACACTAGCAACCGCTCCGGTGTAAAGCCCCGAAGCTGTTTAGAAAGTCAACAGAAGGTCCTGCTGAGCTTTGCTTACTTCCTAAACAAGTTCCGCGCTACGGGCCTGATGCACCGTTTGCCACACCACTTCTTTACTTAGCTGCCCCTCATGCGCAAGCCCGAGCGTTTCCGTCACTTCCTCGAGTATTTTACCACGCACTTCCCGGAGCCGGAAACGGAGCTGCATTACTCCAACCCGTACGAGCTGATTGTGGCAGTAGTGCTGAGCGCCCAGTGTACCGATAAGCGCGTGAACCAGGTAATGCCAGCCCTATTGCAACAATTTCCGACGCCCGAGCATCTGGCCGCTGCCGCCGCGGAGGATATTTTTCCGTTCATCCGCAGCGTTTCCTATCCCAACAACAAGGCCAAGCACCTGGCCGGACTGGGGCAGCTGTTGGTCCAGGATTTTGGGGGCGAGGTGCCCAGCACTATTGAAGAGCTACAGCGCCTGCCGGGCGTAGGGCGCAAGACGGCCAACGTGGTCGTATCCGTCATCTACAACCAGCCGGCTATGGCCGTGGATACGCATGTGTTCCGGGTGTCGCACCGGTTGGGGCTGGTTGCCAAAACGGCCACCACCCCGCTGGCGGTAGAAAAGGAGTTGGTACGATATATTCCGCAGAATCTGATTCCTAAAGCCCACCACTGGCTGATTTTGCACGGCCGGTATATCTGTTTGGCTCGCTCCCCCAAATGCGCCATCTGCCCCCTATCCAGCTGGTGTAAGTATTACGCCGAAGTGGCGAGCAAAACTCTTAATGCAACAACAGAAAACCCTCCTAAACGTCGTAAGTCCATTAATTCGTAACCAATCAGCACAACTTAGTATATAAGTAGTTCTAGAAAGCCCATAAGTTCCTTCTGGGGTCAGCTGGCTGCATCTTCTAGTATCCGCAGCATCACCTGCCCAATTTGTTGCCGGTCGAACTCCCGCTGCGCTATCTGGCGGCCGTGCATCCCGGCCAGGCTCAACTGCTCTGATGCGCTACATAGCTGCGCAAGAAGCTCTGCCAGCGCAGTGGCGTTGTCGGCGGGCGAATACCAGCCGCAGCGGTACTGCTCCACGAAGCGCTTGGTCCAGCCAGGATTAGTGACGATGACCGGCGTACCCACAGCCAGGCTGTCGTAAAATTTAGCGGGCGAGTTGGCATCCAGCACTGGCAGGCCCAGAAACGGGGCCACCGATACCTCGGCCAGCCGGAACCATGTAAATACAGCATGGCGCGGCTGGGGCGGCACCACCCGGATAAAGGGGTACCGGGCGGCAGCGGCGGCCAGGTCGGGGGCGTGAAAACCGTGGCCCATAAACAGCCACACCGCCCGGGGGCACTGCGGAGCCAGCTGAATGGCCGCCTCCAGCAGCAACGGAATATTATTGGCCCGCCCGAAAGTACCGGCATATAAAATCACCTGATGGCCTTCCAACTGCCAAGTACGGCGCAACGCGGCTACTGCTTCATCCGTGGCCGCCGCGGCCAGATCCAGGTCGGTGCCATTCAGGACGGTGGTTATCTTCTCCGCCGGAATACCCAGGTCCCGTACGTAGGCCGTCATATCAGGCGAAAGAGGCAAAATGTGCCGGGCTGATTGATACAGGCTCTTTTCCAGCGCAAACAGGCCCCTTTGGGCCAGACGGCTGGGCACTGCTCCCATGGCAATTGGGAAAGCCGGCCATAAATCCTGCACTTCAAATACCCAAGGCACCCGGCGCCAGCGCGCCACCTGAGCGGCCGCCCATGCCGCCGTGAGCGGCGTGCTGATGCCCCAGATAACGTCCGGCTTGGCTATGCGCAGCCCTTCCCGCAGGGCGTAGGCCGCGTAGCGCCCAAACGATACTCCCCGGCGGAGTACGCCCATCCGGTTGTCGTAGGGCACGGCGGCGGTGCGCATCTCCACGCCCTCCGGCAGCCACGGAAACTCCCGCGTCAGGCGCTGCGCCTCCCAGGTAGTAGTAGTGATGAGCGTAACCCGGTGCACACGGGCCATCTGCGCCAGCAGAGAGTAGTGCCGACTGGTGGCCGGACAGTCGGGGTTGGTGTGATACTGGCTGAAGACGGCAATGTGCATTCAGGTAATTACGAGTTGAGCATCAGGAGTTCAAAATTGAACCTGTTTAAAAAGTCGACCAAGGACAAGACGGATGAAGCAAGGGTGCAGCGTACTGCGCCCGTACTGCCCTGGCGTCATCTTTTAAACAAACTCATTACCGCATGGCGCCGCTCCGCGCTGGGTAGTCGTTCTTGCTTCTCGAGCTTTAATTTACCCGACCCTGGTTTACCTTAGGCCGGTAGCGCGAGTCGTTGAGGATGCGCTGGGCATTTTTCTCGGCCATCAGCTGCTTGAGGGTTACGTTCGGGTGCTCGGTCATGTACTTGCGCACAATCTGCCAGCCCACCCAAGCCCCTACCCTACCCGGGCAGGTTTTATCGATTTCCGGAATGTTAGGCCGCTCCCCAATGTACTTCTGGATGGTAAAGGCCGCGGTGTTGTAGAGCAGACTCTTCTCAATGAAGTGCGCCCATATTTTGCCCTCATTAAAATGCACCCCGGCCATTTCCTTGTCAGTGTAGCCGATGAGCAATGAATCGGGCGTACAAGGCAGCATTTTCTCCGCAAAATAGAGTGACTTGCCATACTGCACCATTTCGCCCAGCATGGTTTGGTTGGTAAGCTGCTTCTGGTTGTATTTGCTGCTGATGGCCAGCGCCACCGTGGGCACCAAGTGCTCCTTGGTGTAGCGGCGCAGAATGTAGCCTGGCACGTTGGGCCGGTAGGCTGCTGTAGGGCCTACAAAGTAATCCGTGCCGAGTACCAGCAGGCTGTCATTCACAAACAAATCCTGGCTCAGGCCGCTCACAAAGGTCTTGACGGGGGGCACCCGGAAATCCGGAAAATAATAGCGAATATGCTGAAACATGGGCTTCAGCTGCTTTTCCAGGCCCGCGGCCGTAAACGACGTATCGGCCTGATTGCCTAATTTTTGCAGGCCGGGGTTGGTGGCCAGGCGCGTAATGGTAGCGCCCAACACTCCCGCCGGATACTGCCCGCTCTGCAGGAACTGCCGGGCAAACAGCTTGTGCTCCTGCAGGAACCGGTTGGCGTCGGCCGGCGACTTTATTTGAAAAAATGGTTTCTCTAACCGCTCAATCGACACTGGTGCATCTATTCTGGCTACTTCCGGATTCAGCTCACAGCTTTCCTGACCGGGACTACAGGCCCCAAAAATGGCGGCGGAGGCCAGGAATACGGCCAGGGTACGCAAACGGGTAGGAATGTGCATCACGCTTCTATCTTTAAGGCGAAATTAGCCAAAACCAAACGGCTCACCGCCCTAGCTTCGTGTTTCTCTCCTCCAGTAATTCCACAGCTGCCATGAAAAAAGCCTTGCTTGCCCTCATTGTTAGTGGTGCCACCAGTGGCGTCGCATTGGCCCAGGTTGAAATTGGCCTAAAGGTTTCGCCCTCCGTCACCCATCTGCGGGCCGACTCGCCCAGCAACTATGGCTTCGAAAACCAGAAATCCAAAGTGGGAATTGGTGGAGGCATTATTGTCGATTATTTCTTCGGGCAGAACTATGCCTTTAGTACTGGCCTGGAGCTTACAGGTAAGGGCGGCACCATCAGCTACTTCGACCCCAGCCAGAACCGCCGTATCGAGCAGAAAATTGGCCTACAGTATTTGCAGGTACCTATTACGGTAAAGCTTTTCACCAACGACATTGCCACTGATACCAAGCTGTATTTCCAGCTCGGGGGCTCCCTGAATGCGGCCATTGCCGGCCGCATCAACGGGGAGAAGCGCTACACCGATGCCGGCACCGGACAGGAAACCAAAGCTGCCAAGCACGTGATTATTCCGGATGCGGGTCTGCGCGGAGGCTTTGGGGTGGAGTACCAGCTGGGCCAGAATACTAAGCTGCTGGCCGGCCTGAGCTACCACCGTGGCCTCTTCAACATCGACAACTATTTCGGCGACGAGCGGAATTTCAAGGAAGTAGAGCTGAAAAACAGCGAGTTTGCCCTGGACCTGGGCATCAAGTTTTAGGTTTCGGGGCCTTCCGGCACACCAACGCCCGCAGTACCGGCTGGTACTGCGGGCGTTGGTGTATATTGGTAATTGCTCGTCTTTATAGCGCCCGGAAGGCCGTAACGGCCTGGCTGCCCGCAACCAGTGGGGGCTTAGCGGGCGTAGCCGTTAATGCCGCCCGGCGCGAAAGAGCATACGCTCCGGCAAAACACAGCACTGCTACCACCAAAAACTGCAACCATCCCAGTATAACTCGTATCGACATACCCAACGCCATTATTGCCGTGCTGGCTCGATTGTAAATGGGCTTTGCAACAGATTGGCAACGGGCTGCCGTTCTTCCAGCCACCGGAACGTACTATATTGCCCGGAAGTCAGAATACGCAACAGGGCCGCGTTGTAAGTTGTGGCGGCCTGCTTACTGTCCTGCCCACCCTGTTGCAGCTCCAGCAGAGTAGCACGCCGTACTTCAGCCGCTTGTTTGCCCGACAGGCGCAGAATATCCGTGAGGTAACAGGTGAGCTGCAGGGAGCGAGTAGATAACTCGGCCGTTTCCCGCGACGAAAGCTTTGTCAGTTTCGACAGCTTTCCCACCTTCCGGGGTGCTGGGCGTGAAGTTGGCGTGGCCTGAGCAGCTACCAGGGCTATCAGCAACGAGGCAGTAAGTACCGTTTGTTTCATGGGCGTAGCTACGTGGTCAGGAGCGGAAAAATTTCTGGCTGTGGTCAACGCAAACCTACTAGGTGGCTCCTTACAATCTTTCCAGAATATCCCAATGCTGGAAAACTATACCTGAACGCCCTGTTTTCTTGTGTGAATGATGGGCCGCTTATATAACCTGCAAAGTTCGTGTATCCATCTTACAACCTGACTTTATCACTGCTGAACGAGCTTTGAGCCTGGTTAATCCAATTCGGACGCCGGGTTAGGTTCGTTTGGCGGGCAGTGAACTAACTTGCACCCGCTGAGTTGTATAAGCATCCCAAAATGGTACCACGGACTCGTACTACCTCAATTGCAGTACCCAGTTGTTCCTTGCCTGCAGCCTATGACCAGACCCTTTGCCTGCGTACTTGTTGACGACAATGAAATAAACCGGTTGACACTGGAACACCTGATTGAGCTTACGCCCGAGCTTACGCTGGCGGCCTCTCTACCCGGTAGCCTGGAGGCATTGCAGTATTTTCGTCAGGGTGGTAAGGCCGATTTGTTGCTCCTGGATGTTGAGATGCCCCACCTCACGGGGCTGGAGCTGGCCCGGCTACTACCTCAGCCAACTCCGCCGGTTATCATCGTAACCACGCACCGCGACTTTGCAGTGGATGCGTTTAATCTGCAGGTGGTTGATTACTTGGTAAAACCCGTTGACCTACCCCGATTTACGCAGGCCGTTACGCGCGTACTGGATCAGCAACGCACACTGGCTACACCACCCTCTCCAGAGCTGCCCAGCGAAGCGCCAGGCTCCGCGCTGTTTGTGAAAGTAGGCACAAAGATGCTACGCCTCAATTTCGATGAGGTACTGTTTATTGAAGCCATGTCTACTTACTCTATTCTGGTTACTGCTACCCAGAAGCATATTGTATACATGACGCTCAAGGCATTGGCTGAACGGCTGCCATTTGCGCATTTTGTGCGGGCGCATCGGAGCTACATTGTCAATACTCAGCGTATTGATGCGGTGGAAGACCACATGCTCCAGCTTGGCAAGTACGAGGTACCGGTGGGCAAATCTTACCAAGAGGATTTTTACCGCCATTTGCGGGGCTTGTAAACTTACGCCTCCGCTGGTAACTCCCGGGGCAGTTCGTGCAGCGCCCGCTTCACCTGCGCCACTATGCGGGCCACGGCGGCATGAGCCAAGCTTTGCTCGGCTCCCGGCCCAGCCGCTTGCTGCTCCAGTTGCTGCAGCGCCCCCGCCACATCCTGTATACCCAACGATTCGATACCGGGCTTGATATGGTGCACAAGGGCCGCTACCTGCTGCCAGTTGCCAGTGGCTGCTGCAGTTTCCAGCTGCACTAGGCTCTCCGGCATATTCAACAGGAAGGAACGAATGATTTTAAGGACGAAGGCCTCGCGTCCGTGCGCCAGGGTACGCAGCTTTGTCAGATCGTAGCTGCTTTTCGGACCGGCGGGTGGCATCAGTTTCTCCAGTGCCTGGTACAATTCCAGCTCTTCGAACGGCTTTGTCAGGCAGTCCGTCATGCCTGCGGCCAGGTACTTTACATAGTCGGCCCGAAAGGCATTGGCCGTAAGTGCCAGAATGGGCACGTTAGCTTTTGTGGCATCCGGCAGCTGCCGAATAAGGGCAGTAGCTTCCAGCCCGCTCATACCGGGCATCTGAATATCCATCAGAATGGCATCGTAGGACTGCCGTTGATACTGCTCCACCCCACGCTGGCCATCCTCGGCCTCATGCACCTCTACTCCCCATTCCTCCAATAGCATCCGGGCCACGTCCCGGTTAATCTCGTTGTCCTCTACCAGCAGCACCCGGCGGCCGCGTAGTACGCCAGTGTCAAACGCAGAAGCAGTGGCGGTAGCCGCCTGAGCAGTAGTGCGGGGCAGGGTGAGCTGAAACCGGAAGGTACTGCCTTTACCTACTTTACTATGCACGGTTAATGTGCCGCCCAGTTGTTCTATAATGGCCCGGGAAATGCTCAGGCCCAATCCGGTGCCGCCAAACCGCCGGGTAGTATCGGCATAAGCCTGCGTGAAGCCCTCAAATATGCGTTCCAGCTGCTCAGCCGGGATACCAATGCCTGTATCTGTTACCAAAAACTCCACCGTAAGGGTGTCGGCAGTAGCCGCCAGTTGCCGGCCAATTACTGTAATATGGCCACCGGCCTCCGTAAACTTGATGGCATTTGCCATCAGATTAATGAGAACTTGGTTCAGGCGGTACGGGTCACCAATCACCCAGGGTAAGGAGCAGGACGTTTTCAGGGGCGTACCTGCCACGCTAATCCCCTTCTCAATGGCTTGGTGAACCAACGGTTGCAGAGCCTCAGCCATAGAGTCGCAGAGGTTGAAAGCCGTTTGCTCAAACTCCAGCTTGCCGGAGGTAATCTTGGCCATATCCAGCACATCGTTGATGATGCTGAGCAAATGCTGGCCCGAAGTCCGAATGATGCGCAGAAAATCCTGCTGGCGGGCATCAAGGCGGGTTTTGCTAAGCTGCGTAGCCATGCCCAGCACCCCGTTCATAGGCGTGCGGATTTCATGACTCATATTGGCCAGAAAATTCTCCCGGGCCCGCACTGCTGCTTCCGCCTCGTCTTTGGCATGGTTGAGTTCCTGCTCCACCAGCATCCGCTTGGTAATATTCACTAGGTACAGATTGGCGTAGCCCTCCTCTGGGAAAGGCACCACAAACACGGCGTAAAAGCTGTTGCCAACAGGTATATCTACCTGCCAGGGAGCAT
This sequence comes from Hymenobacter metallilatus, assembly GCF_003944705.1. Taxonomy (GTDB): domain Bacteria; phylum Bacteroidota; class Bacteroidia; order Cytophagales; family Hymenobacteraceae; genus Hymenobacter; species Hymenobacter metallilatus. The sequence continues at coordinate 19,905 of NZ_RWIS01000010.1, forward strand.
TCTGGGTCAGAGCAGCCGAGGCCAGCCGTTGTATTTTTGCCAGCAGGCGGTTTTGGTCAGCGTCGTTGAGGCTGGCGTGCAGGGCACTGGCCGATGGATTGTTGTACAGCACCTGGCCTTCTCCATCAATCCGAAAAATCGGGTTAGGATTTTGTCCCGGAATGCTGGCCACTGCCCGTAACTGTTCCGCCGCCCGATGGTACTCGGTGGCATCCCGCAGCCGGATCATACTTCGGGCACTCAGCGTATCCACCTGCTGCACCGGAATGAAGTCCCGCTCCAGAATGCGGCCGTCGCTCAGGTCTACCCGCTCATTAAACACGGGCTGGCCACCGGCCCGTAAGGCATGAATCCGCTGCTCAAAAGCGGGACCATCGGCAACCAATGGTATCATCACCGCCGCCATTTCCTGCCAGGAACGGCCAACCCAGTAAGCAGCTGGCTGGGGCATATCCCACAACTGACAAAAACGCTCGTTCACCAACGAAATGCGGCCATCCGTATCCGTCAGCAGCACGCCTTCCTGCACATAGTTGATCAGGTGCCCCAAACGATTTTCCATTGTGCGGGCTGCTTCTTTGGCGGCCTGCAACTCCCGCTCCAGCTCCTGAATCCGTTGATGCGCTTGGACAGCATCTGAAAATTCAAACGGAAGGGCAGTAGAAGAACTCATGGGGAGCGGAGGGGAACGGCTTCCTCGCAAGTACGCTGGTCCTCGCCGAACAGTCAACCATTCTGGCTAAACGAACACTTTTACCCCACCAACAGCTTATTGTGGTGGCTGAAAGGCAAACAGGCAGCTCAGCATATATTTGCCTGGCCCGGCCCAACGAAAAAGGCCGCCTCACTATCCGTGAAGCGGCCTTTTCTTCTATCAGGAGGAGTTTTCTCGCAGAAAAAATCCGTCAGTCAGTTATTTCTAATTCCCGGTCCTGCAACCGGCTCATGGCCGCCGCGGCTGAGTGCAGCTCGATTTCCTCGCCGTACTCATCCTCAATGCGGTACTCCGTAAGTCCCAGACTGGTGTCCTTCGTTACTTTCACCCACTTATAGTACTTCAGGTACCATTTCATCTGCCGGCTTACCAACCCCTTGGTGTAGTAGGCGTGCAGGAAAGGATGGACCGAAAGCGTTATACCCGATTGGTTTTGAGCTACCAGCAGGTCATCAATGCTGTTGTCGATTTCGTCCGTCACGAGGATAGAAGCTGAAATCTTACCCGTACCGCCGCAGGTGGGGCATACCTCGCCGGTTACAATGGCTTCGGCCGGCCGCACGCGCTGCCGGGTAATCTGAAGCAGCCCAAACTTGGTGATGGGTAGAATGGTATACCGGGCCTTATCATGTTTCATGATGCTGTGCACGGCGTCCTCCACCTTCTTGCGGCTCTCACCCGACTTCATATCAATAAAGTCGACTACGATGATGCCGCCCATGTCGCGCAGCCGCAGCTGGCGGGCTACTTCTTTGGCGGCCGCGAGGTTCACGTGCAGGGCTGTGGCCTCTTGGTCGCCTTCCTGGTTGCTCTTGTTGCCCGAGTTTACATCGATAACGTGCAGAGCTTCCGTGTGTTCTACTACCAAGTAGCCACCTCCGGGCACCGTTACGGTTTTGCCAAACAGCGTTTTCAGCTGCTTTTCAATGCCGTACTGCTCAAAGATTTTTACTTTGCCAGTGTGCAGCTTCAGCAGCCCCAGCTTATCCGGGGCAATCTGCTGCAAGTAGCTGCGCATTTCCTCGTACATAGGCGCCGAGTCCACGGTAATGGCATCGAACGACTCGTTGAGCATGTCGCGCAGCATAGAGGAGGTGCGGCCCAGCTCGCCCAGAATCTTGTCGTTGGGTTTGCCCGCCTTCAAGTTCTGAAACAAGGTGTTCCACTTCTCCACCATGTTCTGCATATCCTTGTCGAGTTCAGCCACTTCGCGGCCTTCGGCCACGGTACGGATGATCACGCCAAAATTGTCGGGTTTGATAGAGGCGATGAGCCGCTTAAGCCGCTCCCGCTCCGTCTTGCTGACAATCTTTTTGGATACGCTGATGGTATTGGAAAATGGCACCAGCACCAAGTAGCGGCCAGCCATGGAAATATCCATGGACAAGCGCGGTCCTTTGGTAGAAATTGGCTCCTTGATAATCTGCACCAGCAGCTGCTGGCCTTTTTTCAAGGTAGTATCAATTTTACCGACTTTGTCGAGTGCCCCGTCAAACTGGAAGGTTTTCAGGGGGCCGACGGTAATTTTCTGCGATTGGACGCCTTTACCCCACTTCACCAAGGAAGGAAAATTCTCTCCTAGGTCGCCGTAGTGCAGAAAGGCATCTTTTTGGTACCCGATGTCAATGAACGCGGCGTTCAGACCGGGCATAACTTTCTTGACCGTGCCCAGGAAGATGTCACCGACTGAATAGGCGGTGTCATTGCGGTCGAAGTGATATTCGATGAGCCGCTTGTCCTGTAGCAGGGCAATCCGTTCTCCGTCCTGAGTAGAATTAATGATTAATTCGTTACTCAATGGATTAAGCGGTTAGAGCAGACTCTCTGATAGAGATACCCATTTTGCCCGCTGCCCCCTTGAAACCCGCAAAGGGAAGCCGGTGCACCCAGGCACCAGCTTCCCTTTTGAGCCACGGGGAAAGCAAACTTATGGCCACTCTCAGAGAACCTAAGTGATAGATAGACGGGTGGCTGAACGCATCAGTACTACCCGCCAGCAAAACCCCGGGAGGGCTTACTTCTTCTTGTGACGGTTCTTGCGCAGACGCTTCTTCCGCTTGTGAGTAGCAATTTTGTGACGCTTTCTCTTTTTACCGCAGGGCATGTTGATGTGGGTTAAGTGGTTGAATGGTTTCTTAGTGAGTTTCTGGTTTCTGGTTGCTTGTTTCTAGTTCAGATAACTAGAAACAAGCAACCAGAAACCAGAAACTCAGTTACTGCAATTTTTTCAGCTCTTCGTCCACCGACGCAGCCAAAGCTGGGTCGGGGCTGATGCTTTTGGCTTTGAGGAAAGCTTTTTTAGCCTCCTCCTTCGCGCCGGTTTTTGCTAACGAGACGCCAAGATAAAACTGTCCGTTGACGTTTTCGGGGTTTACTTTTATCAACTCCTGAAAACGCTCCACAGCTTTATCAAACTGTCCGCTCTGAATAGCCAGAAAACCAAGGTTATACAAGGCTTTTTCATTGCGAGGGTCAGCTGCCAGAACTTCCCGAATCAGCGTAATGCCTTGCACCGGATTGGCGCTGGACATGTAGGCCATACCGAGGTTGGTTTTGGCATCTAGGTTGTCAGGGTTGTTTTTCAACACTTTCCCATACAGTTCCTGACACTTGGCACCCAATAGCTTCTGCCGTTCTTCGGTAGTGGCAAAACTGTACGCCTCAAAGTACTGGTCGGCCGCCCGTTTCCAGGTTTGCTCTCCCGGACGTACCAGGGCAATTTGCTCCAGATAGTAGCCGGCACTATCAAAACGCTCAACGGCTTTAAACTTTTCGGCGAGTTGCTGAGCCAGCCGAAGTTTCGCCGTTTGATCCGTTTCAGCAGTGAATTTGCCAACCAATACATTGATTTCCCGACGCTGGGCGGGCGGCAACGTCATGTGAGGCTGCTCGGCGTCTCCTTCATGACTACCAATTGGGTGGCCGTGCTCGTCCAAACCGCTGGCGGCCGTGGAGGGAGCCGCGGCGCCCTGGTCGCGGTTAGCCGTACGGGCGGCGTTCTGGGTCAGCGACTCTTTGCCTTCCTTGGGCTTCACAATTACCTTCGGCAGCAAAAACAAACCGGCCGCCAGCGCAAACGCCAGGGCCAGCACAAGAAATTGATGCTTAGAGGAAGAGGTGGTAGTAGCCATCAGCACGGGAAAAAGCCGGCCGCCGGGTCTCGGAGTAGAAGTGAGCCCGGCGGCTCAGCCGGCAATAGAATGAAGCAGACTGCCTAGGCAGCCAACTCCTTGATTTTCTTGCTGTTTTTGATCTTACCAATGAAGGTCTTCGACGGCTTGAAGCTGGGGATGAAATGCTCGTCGATGATAATCGACGTGTTTTTCGAGATGTTACGGGCTACTTTTTTCGCCCGTTTCTTGTTCACGAAAGAGCCAAAGCCACGCACATAAATGTTGTTGCCTTCAGCCATCGAATCCTTCACGACTTTGAAGAAGGCTTCTACGGTAGCCGAAACGTCTGCTTTCTCGATGCCGGTCTTGTCGGCAATTTCGGCAATTACTTCTGCTTTAGTCACGCTGGTAAGTGTACTAGGGAGTGAAAAATATTCTGATTGGCAAAAAAGATGCCTTTCCTCAAAACGTAAGCACTTGCCCGGTAAGAGTTTGCCTGCGTTTTGAGGGGCACAAAGGTAGTCCGCTTTTTTGGTTTTGCAAACCGTTTTCCTGCAATCCACCCCGGCGTCCTGTTTGCATCCAACTAATTCTTTCTCAAAGCCTTGAGTTCAACCACAACTATTTCCTCCCGCTCCTGGTTTTCAGCGGCTCTGCTGAGCTGGTACCCGCGCCACCGCCGCGACCTGCCGTGGCGTCATATCCGCGACCCGTACGCCATCTGGCTGTCGGAGGTGATTCTGCAGCAAACCCGCGTAAAACAGGGCCTACCCTATTACCTGGATTTCATTACCACTTACCCCACGGTACACGACCTGGCTGCCGCGCCCCAGGATGAGGTATTGCGCCACTGGCAGGGCCTGGGCTATTACTCCAGGGCCCGTAACATGCACCACACAGCCCAGCAGGTGGTACAGGAATATGGCGGGCAGTTCCCGGGTACTTACCAAGAGTTGTTGCAGCTGCGCGGCGTGGGGCAGTATACGGCGGCGGCTATTGCCTCATTTGCTTACGATGAGCAAGTGGCGGTGCTGGATGGTAACGTGTTCCGGGTGCTGGCGCGGGTGTTTGGCCTGACGCAGGATATTGCCGCGCCGGCCAGCCGCAAAGCCTTCCAGCAGCTGGCCGATACGCTGATTCCGGCCGACCACCCGGCTGACTTCAACCAGGCTATTATGGAGTTTGGAGCCATCCAATGTACTCCACAGAAGCCCGATTGCCTGTTTTGCCCGCTCCAGCAGCAGTGCTTTGCGTTTCAGCGGGGTCTGGTGCAGGAGTTACCCGTCAAGAGCAAAGCCAAAGCCGCCCGCACCCGTTACTTCCATTACCTGGTGCTGCGCTACGCCGACACGGTGTATATGCGCAAGCGGGGCCCCAAGGATATCTGGGAGGGACTCTACGATTTTGCCCTGCACGAAACCGACTCGGCCGACTTTCCGGCGGTGGCGGTGGTAGATGCCGTGCAGACGCTGGGGGGGCAACTGGCCGCTACCCAGGCAGCTGAGCCCGTTGCTGCCCTGCGCCACGTGCTGAGCCATCAGAAGGTGGAGGCTAAATTTCACGCTGTGGAGCTGGCCGGGCCGTTGCCAGCGGCTACGCTGGCGGCCACTGGTCTGGCGCCGTACCGGGCCACCGAAATTGAGGAATTGCCGAAGTCGATTCTTGTAGCTAATTACATTAGCAATTCAGCTATATAATTTTCTAATAAACTTGGCAATACATGCATTATTTTCTATCTTTAGCTTTCTGAACAAATTCCCTATTTCACTCCTAACTACTTCAGTAAGAACACATGGCAAGCGTAAACAAAGTCATTCTGATTGGACACCTGGGCAAAGACCCGGAAGTACGCCATTTGGAAGGGGGCAACACCGTGGCCAACTTTACTATGGCTACCAATGAATACTACAAGGACAAGCAGGGCACTCGCGTGGAGCGCACTGAATGGCACACTATTGCGGCCTGGCGTAACTTGGCCGAGTTGGCCGAGAAATACCTGCGCAAAGGCCAGCAAGTGTACGTGGAAGGCCGCATCCGGACGCGCCAGTACCAGGACAAGGACAACCAGACGCGCTACGTGACGGAAATTGTGGCCGAAGAAATTTCCCTGCTCGGCAGCCGCTCCACCACCGATGCGGCGCAGCCCGCCCCCGCCGCCGAAGCCCCCACTACCTTCCGGCAGGAGCCTGAACTCGACCAATTACCGTTTTAGGCACTGTCCACCGGCTGCCTTAGCAAGCCCCGGCAGTTGCCGGGGCTTTTTGCGTGCTATCCGGAACAGGGGCAGGCACGGCGCTGGTTTCTTGGCTACCTTTACCTACTCATCTGCCCCCGCTTCTGCATGGCTGACCTTCGCTTTCTACGCGCCGCTGGCGCAGTATGCTCGTTACTTCTGGTAGCTGCCAGCTGCACATCTACTCCTGATTTTACCCCGAAACCAAAGGGGTATAACCGCATTGATTTGCCGCCGCACACGTACCGGCTGCTGCCCTCGGGCCACCCGTACACGTTTGAGTACTCACGCTACGCCAAAATCCTGCGCGACTCGTCGTACTTGGCCCGTCCCCACTGGATTAACGTGTACTACCCCAGCCTGCAGGCCAATGTGCAGATAACCTATTCGGATTTGCAAGGCCAGCCCAAGCTCTTCAACCGGATGCTGGAAGATGCGCGCAAGCTCACCAGCAAGCACGAAATTAAGGCCACGGCCATCGATGAATCGGTGCTAAAAACACCGCACGGGATGCGGGTAGCGGTGTTTGAGCTACAGGGTGAAGTACCCAGCCAGTTTCAGTTTTACACTACGGATAGCACCCGGCACTTCTTCCGGGGGGCCTTGTATTTCCGCACCGCCACTGCCAACGACTCCCTGGCCCCGGTAATTGAGTACGTGAAAGCGGACGTGGTGCACCTGCTGAATACCCTGAAATACCAATGATATGGCTATTAGCTGATGGCTGTCAGTTCCACTCTAAGAGCTTCAACATATTTATTTAACGACAAAAGGCTAACAGCTAACGGCCACTAGCTAACAGCTGATTAGAATGACCAACTTCTTTCAAACCAAATTGGAGTACCTGCGGGGAGTGGGGCTACAACGGGCGCAGCTACTGCAAAAAGAGCTGAACCTGTTCACCTACGGCGACCTGATTCAGCGCTACCCCTTCCGGTACCTCGACCGCACTCAGTTTTACAACATCTGCGACCTGCACGACGATATGCCGTACGTGCAGGTGAAAGGCATTCTGCGCGGGCGCGAGGTACTAGGTGAGGGGCCGAAGAAGCGCATGGTGGCCAAGGTAGCCGACGCCAGCGGGGAGCTGGAACTGGTGTGGTTCAAAGGCGTGAACTACCTGGAAAAAATCATTCGCAACCACCAGGAGTACATTGTTTTCGGGAAGCCGACCATGTTCAACGGCCGCCCCCAGATGGCCCATCCGGAGCTGGAAGAAGTAACCGAGCAGAAGCCCGGCCAGAGCTACCTGCAACCGGTGTACAACACCAGCGAAAAGCTCAAGAATTACCACCGCATCGACAGCAAAGCCCTGGCGCGCATGGTGGCCGACTTGCTGAAAATTGCGCTGCCGCAGGTGCAGGAAACCCTGTCGGCCGAGCTGATTCAGCATTACGGGCTGATGGACAAGGCCACGGCTTTGCAGCAGATTCACTTTCCCCAGAACTCCGACCTGCTGCAAAAAGCCCGGTTCCGGCTGAAGTTTGAGGAGCTGTTTTACGTGCAGCTGAAGCTGCTGCGCCAGCGCGACCAGCGTAAAGTGACGCTGGCCGGGCAGATTTTCAAGGAAGTCCCTACGCTAGTACACTTCTACAAGAACATCATGCCCTTCGACCTTACCGGGGCGCAAAAACGAGTTATCCACGATATCTACAAGGATTTCTGCGCCGGCCAGCAGATGAACCGGCTGCTCCAGGGCGACGTGGGCTCGGGCAAAACCATTGTGGCCTTCATCAGTATGCTGATGGCTGCCGACAACGGCGCGCAAAGCTGCCTGATGGCTCCCACCGAAATTCTGGCCGACCAGCACTATACCGGCCTGAAAACCTACGCCGACATGCTGGGGCTAAAAATCGGGCTGCTTACAGGCTCTACCCGCACGGCCGCGCGGCGCGTCCTGCACGAGCAGTTGCGGAGCGGCGAGATGCACATGCTGGTGGGTACGCACGCTTTGCTGGAGGATGTGGTCCAGTTCAAGAACCTGGGCCTGACCATCATGGACGAGCAGCACCGCTTCGGGGTAGCGCAACGCTCTAAGCTCTGGCAGAAAAACCCCCACGTGATACCCCACGTGCTGGTGATGACGGCCACGCCCATTCCGCGCACTCTGGCCATGACGCTCTACGGCGACCTAGACGTGTCGGTGATTGATGAGCTGCCGGCGGGCCGCAAGCCCATTGTTACGGTGCACCGCTTCGACTCCAACCGACTCAAAGTATTTGGCTTCCTGCGCGACCAGATTCGGCTGGGCCGGCAGGTGTACATCGTGTATCCGCTGATTGAGGAAAGCGAAACCATGGCCGACTACAAGGACCTGATGGATGGCTACGAAAGCGTAGCCCGCGCCTTCCCGGAGTTCCAAATCAGTATTGTGCATGGCCGCATGACGGCCGGAGAGAAGGATGCAGAAATGCAGCGCTTCATTAAAAACGAAACCCAGATTATGGTGGCTACCACCGTAATTGAAGTCGGCGTGAACGTGCCCAACGCTTCCGTAATGGTAATTGAGAGCACCGAGCGGTTTGGCCTTTCGCAGTTACACCAGCTACGCGGCCGGGTGGGCCGGGGGGCCGAGCAGAGCTACTGCATTCTGATGAGCGGCTACAAACTCAGCAAAGACTCCCGCACCCGCATTGAAACCATGGTGCGCACCAACAACGGCTTCGAAATTGCCGATATCGACCTGAAGCTGCGCGGCCCCGGCGACCTGATGGGCACCCAGCAAAGCGGCGTGCTCGACCTGCTCATTGCCGACCTGGCCAAGGATGGCCGCATTCTGAGTGAAAGTCGGGCGGCGGCCCAAGCCATCCTGCACAGCGACCCGGGCCTCAATCAGCCCCAGAACCAAGCTATCCGCCGCCACATCGAGAGCCTGCCAGCTACGGCCGTTAACTGGAGCCGCATTAGCTAAGGCTCTGGCAACGATACGCTGCCGAAAAACAGCCCGGTCGCTTACGAAGTGGTAGCGGCCGAGCTGCTTGGGTAGAAACACAAAAAAGACGACCTTATGAAAAAAGTCGTCTACCGGAGTTTATTCAATGGTGTTAGTCGTAACGGCTGTTGGGGCAGTTGCCTGCCAGAAGGAGGCCCCGCCTCCCCTGATCTTTCGCTTAACGGCAGTGGATGTCTGGAAGAAAGAAGCGGTTCGTACCGGCACCCGCCATACAGGCTGAGCAGCTTTAGCAGCAGAAACCGGTAGTGTTGTCTGCTGATTGAGCTTTCCAACTACTACAAGCGAAATCATAAGAGTAAAGCGTAACAAAGATTTCATAGCGTACTGCCGGGTTTTAGAAGTTCCGGAGGTTTGCAAATTTCAGACCAATAGATCTGAAATCCTAAAATCCTCCCGAAGAGATACAAAAAGAACCAGAAAAAAGCCTGTACAACCTTCTCTACACCAGATAAGCAAGGAGCTGCTATATACGAAATATTCATTTTTCGCTATGCAGTATTCTCCACTCGTCCAAGTGCTGACACACCTCTTTTGCAACTTCTACGCTGCAAAGAAAGGCCCTACCCCCTCTTTTTGACACCCTTTTGGTGTTAAGAAAGCATGAATTATCAGCCAGAGGGTATTACAGGAGTTGTAAAGCGGTGGGTGTACGGAGTGCGGCCGAAGTTGGATACCTTTGGAGAGTACATTTTTTTTCGCTCCGTTTTTTCGTTCACCTAACTGCCTTTGTCTGTGCGTTTTTCATTTCTGCTAGCCGCTGGTATTACCGCCAGCACAGTGCTTACAGCTCTGCCTCCAGCGGTGGCTCAACGAGTGAAGTCAGCCGCATTCAGCTACCTGCCTGAACAAACGGAGGACCGCTATAACCAGCGCATTGCCAGCAAAACTCTACCGGTGGCGGGCAGTGGTTTTGTTATTCTGGCTCATAAATCGGCCACAGAATATGCTGTGGAGCGGTACGATGCAGACCTGAAGCGCCTGTGGAGCACGGCAGTGCCGGTAGCGGCCGGTGAAACCGTGGATGGCTTCTCGCGCACTAATAGCCAAGCCACCGTTGTGATTCATCAGAGCGGCGCGGCGCAACAGCTAACGGCCTACACCCTCGACTTGGCCAGCGGCCAGAAATCAGCCCCTAAGAAGCTGCTGGATGCCAGCGCGCGGGAGCGACGCCCAGGCGTTGGGTTTTCCCCAGATGGCACCAAGCTCATTATATGGCGCTACCTCACGCAGGGTACTCAGCTCAAAGCCATTACGGCCACCATCTACGACGAGAAGCTGCTGAAATTAAAAGACCGCACCTATGATTTCCACGACCAGGGTGCCTTTTTCTCAACTACCGTACATGTCGGCAACGACGGCTCGCAGTTCGTAACCCTGGTAGGCGATGAGATGAAAAAACTGACTGTCCGCCGCTACCGCAACGATTCGCCCGAGGTCAAAGTAATGTCGGTGTCGGTAGGCGGCACGTTTGGCGGCAAAGTGGTGAATGTGTTTGATTCACGCTTCCGCCTGCAGCCCGACAACACGCTGTATGCCGCGGCCATTTGCAACGAGCGGGAGGGCGGTGCTTACTACAGCTTGAAAGTGGTCAAATTTGATTTCTCGGGCGAGGGTGATATGAAATTCGCGCCCGAGTTTCGCTTCACTCCCGAGTACCTGGCCGAAGTAAATAAGGCCAATGGTGGCCAAGTGAAGCGCCTGGAAGATGTGTACCTAACCGATTTGCTCCTCACCGACGAGAAACAACTGGTGGTGCTGGCCGAGAAGAAATACGAGGAGGGTGGCGACGACTCGCCCGGCCACACCCGCGAGCTGCACTTGTTCGGCTACAACGAGTTTCAGTCGCCCACCTGGCACAGCATCCTGGCCAAAGACCAAGTAGCTCCGGCGGCCGAGGGTTTCAGTAGCATCGGCTACCGCGCGGCCGTGTTTGGCCAGGACGTGCAGATAGTTACTTGGGAGAAAATCAAGAATAAGTCCGATTTGTACCTGCGCCGCCTGAACGTGCAGTCGGGTGTGGTATCGGAGCCGAAAGGACTGGGTCTGAACGTAGCCGCCGACCAAAACCCCTCTTACGTGAAGGATTTCACGGCCTGGCTGGACGCCAAAACGATTGTTGGCGTAAGTCGCCCGAACAAGAAAACGGCGGCCCTTATGCTGAATAAGATTGTGGTGAAATAGGGCAACGGTTTTTCATTCAGTCATAAACGGGCTGCTTTCAATGCTGAAAGCAGCCCGTTTGCTTAGCTAACCAGCAAGTAGTCTTGGCTTTATCGTTAAAATATGTAGTTTGCTCTATTCTTTATGGTTTCACTCTCTTTTCCTTACACAGCATGGGTTACTTCGAGATGTACCAAGGTAAAAACGGCGACTATTACTTCCGCCTGAAAGCCGGCAACCACGAGTCTATTCTGCAGAGCGAGGGCTACACCACCCGCGCCGCCTGCGAAAACGGCATCGAATCGGTGAAGAAGAATGCCCCCAACGACGACCGGTACGCCCGCCGCGACGGCAACAGCTTTTCCTTCTCGCTGAAAGCTGCCAATGGTCAGGTTATCGGCCAGAGCGAATCCTACACCAGCGCCTCCGGCCGCGACAACGGCATCGAGTCAGTGAAAAAGAATGCGCCCATCGCCGAGGTGAAGGACAAGGTCACAGCCTAGGCTCCGCCGAGAATTTAAAGTAAACAGGCTGCTTCTGAGTGCAGGAGCAGCCTGTTTACTGTATTGCGTCATACTGAGCTTGCCAACACCTACATTTGTTACGGGAAAATACCCAGCGACTGGTAGCTGACACCTATCTTTTCGATGGCGCTGTAGAAGGCGGCGGTGCGCAGATCGGTGATGCCCTCCACGTCGTCCATCACCTTGCGGATGGACTGGTAAGCGGTAATCATGGTGTCTTCGAGGCCGGAATGCACGAGGTCGATTTCGTCGGCACCGTGCACGATGAGCTGGCGCTCTTGGGGGCTGATGGTTTTGCCGGTGGTGCGCTCAATGGTTTCCACCAGCCGGCGCATAGCCCCTTCCTCGGCCCGCTTGCCCATGCGCCCGAAGCGCACGTTTGATAGGTTTTTCAGCCACTCAAAGTACGATACCGTTACGCCGCCGGCGTTGAGGTAGAGGTCGGGCAGGATAATGACACCCTTTTCCAGCAGAATTTTCTCGGCGGCCTGGGTGGTGGGGCCGTTGGCGCCTTCGGCAATAATTTTGGCCTTGATACGGTCGGCGTTGCCTTCGTGAATCTGGTTTTCCAAGGCAGCCGGAATCAGCACGTCGCACTCCCGCTCCAGCAGGTCCAGCGACTCGGCCACGTCCTCGGCTCCGGCGAAGCCCAGCAGGGAACCGCCGTTCTGTCGGTGCCGGAAAACAGCTTCCACGTCCAGGCCGGTTTCCTTATAGATGCCACCTTCCCGCTCGGCAATGCCGATGATGAGGGCGCCGGCTTCCTGGCAGAACTTGGCCGCGTAGTAGCCCACGTTGCCCAGCCCCTGCACGATGATGCGCTTGCCGGCCACGCCGCTGCTCAGGCCCACTTTGGCCAGCATCGGCTCGTCCAATAGCAACTCGCGCAGGCCATAGAACACGCCCAGGCCCGTGGCCTCGGTCCGCCCCCGGATGCCCCCCTGCCCTACCGGCTTGCCGGTTACGCAGCCCAGGGCGTTGGTGTCGCCGTACTTGAAGGTCTGGTAGGTATCGGCAATCCAGGCCATTTCGCGGCTGCCGGTGCCGTAGTCGGGGGCTGGCACGTCCATGCCGGGGCCGATGAGATTCTTTTTAATCAGCTCCGTGGCATAGCGCCGCGTCACGCGCTCCAGGATGTTGACGGGCGTAGTGCGCGGGTTGATTTTCACGCCACCTTTCGCGCCGCCGAACGGCACATCCACCAAGGCACACTTGAAGGTCATCAGGGTTGCCAGGGCCATTACCTCCTCCTCATCCACGTACACACTGTAGCGGATGCCGCCCTTGCTAGGCAGCTTGTGGTGGCTGTGCTGCACCCGGATGCCCTCGAACACCTGCACGTGGCCGTCCACTTCCACCGGGAAGTTGACCTTGTAGATGCTATTGCAGGCCCGGATCTGGGCGATGATGCCGGGGTCGAGCTTGGAGAAGCTGGCTGCGTGGTCGTAAAACCGCAGCACGCTCTCGTAAAAGTCTTTACCCTGTACCTGTTCGTTGGCCATAGGTGTATAGAGTTGAAGGTGGGAGATGTACCTGCAAACGGCAGCCCGGCCTTTGGCGTTGTGCCCGCCGTGTTTTTGAAACCTGAACGGGGTAGAGACGCAATACCTTGCGTCTCGTCGTTGGACGACTGGAGGCCTACATTTCTAACAACATCAGCAACAGCGAGACGCGAAGTGTCGCGTCTCTACACCGTTCAATGCCCTCGGCTCGAAAACGCAGCAAGCCGCCCCCGAACCGGGAGCGGCTTGCGGTTTCTCAGGTTTTTCACGGCGTGCAGAAAGCGCCTGCCAGCACCGCCTGCAACATCCGCGAAATCCGATGAATCCGGCTAAATCCGTGATTTAGTAGGCGTACTCGTTGGCGGCAATCAGCTTGTCGGCTATGCGGCGACGAGCTTCCTTGGCGTTGTAGAGGTCCGACTTAGTGAAGCGCTTCAGGCCCATGGCCAGCAGGCGCTGCTCGTCGCCTTCGGTCATGGTGCCGATGGCGTCTTTGCCGAACTTGTTCACCTGGTCCACGGTGTCGTAGAGGTACACGCGGGCAATGTCGATTTGCGTCGAAACGGCCTCTTCGCCTTTAGCGGCGGCTTCCTTCTCCACGCGCAGCAGGGTGCTTTCAGCGGTGTACACCTTGATAGCCATATCAGCAATGTTCATTAGTACTTCCTGCTCTTTGGCGAGCGAGTTCATGTACTTCTGCACGGCCGTACCGGCTACCATCAGGATGGCCTTCTTCAGCTTCTGAATGGTTTTCTTCTCGGCGGCGAACAGACCGGTTTCTTCTTCCAGGTTGAAGTCCGGAATAGCCATCAGCTCCTGCTGCACGGCCTGGGCAGGGCCCATCAGGTCCAGCTCGCCTTTTAGACCCTTTTTCAGGATCATGTCCACGAGCAGCATGCGGTTGATTTCGTTGGTGCCCTCGAAGATGCGGTTGATACGCGAGTCCCGGTAAGCGCGGTCCATCGGGTAGTCGGCTGAGAAGCCGTAGCCACCGTAGATCTGCACGCCTTCGTCCACCACGTAATCAAGCACTTCCGAGCCTTCCACTTTCAGCAGAGCGCACTCCACGGCAAACTCGCGGGCGGCACCCAGCAGGGCCTCGTTGTGGCTCTGGCCTTTGCTGAGCAGCTCCTGCTCCATGCGGTAGATGTCCATGCCGGCGCGGTAAATAGCCGATTCCACGGCGTAGATCCGCACGGCCTGCTGGGCCAGCTTGTACTTGATAGCGCCGAACTTGCTGATGGGCAGCTTGAACTGCACCCGCTCGTTGGCGTACTTCACGCTCAGCGTGGAAGCCATTTTGGTAGCACCCAGGCAAGCGGCAGCCAGCTTGATGCGGCCGATGTTCAGGATGTTGAAGGCAATGAGGTGGCCTTTGCCAATCTCGCCCAGCACCGCCGATTTCGGCACTTTCACGTCGGAGAGGAACACCTGGCGGGTCGAGGAACCCTTAATGCCCATCTTGTGCTCCTCGTTGCCGAGGCTCAGGCCGGGCGTGTTTTTCTCCACAATGAAGCCGGTGAACTTGTCACCGTCCACCTGGGCAAACACGATAAATACGTCGGCGAAACCACCGTTGGTAATCCACATTTTCTGGCCGTTGAGCACGTAATGCTCGCCGTCCTCGGTGGGCATGGCTTTGGTTTTGGCGCCCAGGGCGTCGGAACCGGAGCCAGGCTCAGTGAGGCAGTAGGCGCCCATCAGCTCGCCGGAGGTCAGGCCGGGCAGGTACTTGGCTTTCTGCTCCTCGTTGCCGAAGTACAGAATGGGCAGCATGGCAATACCCGTGTGGGCCGCGAAGGCTACCGGGAACGAGTGGCCACCGCCCACACCCTCCGTCACGCGCAGCGACGTGGGGAAGTCCATGTCCAACCCGCCGTACTGCTCGGGAATGCTCACGCCGAACAAACCCAGCTCGCCGGCCTTTTCCATCAGGCTGCGCATGAGGCCTTCCTCGTGGTTATCGAGGCGCTCCAGCAGCGGCGTCACCTCCTTCTCCACGAAGTCGAGAGCGGTCTGGTGCATCATGTTCTGCTCCTCCGAAAAATCGGCGGGCGTGAATACGTCCTGGGCGTCGGTTTCCTTGATGATAAACTCGCCGCCTTTCACAAGTTGGTTGGTTACTTCCATGACCGGGTGAGGGTTGATGTGGGAAAATTCGAAGTCAAAAAGAAGAGAAACTACTCGGCTTACCTACTATTTACCGGCAAGTAAGCCCCGTTGTTTTGTCGTACCGAAAGATACAAAAATTTGTTATGCTTGCCGACTAGTTCACGAAAAGAAAACCCCGGATCAGCGGGGAAATCTTTGTCAACCATCTGTCATCCTGAGCGGAGCGAAGGACCTTGTCGCGTTGTAACGATTCGTTCTGGCGTGATAAGGTCCTTCGCTCCGCTCAGGATGACAAATCAGTCACAGAAACTTTAGCTTGTGCCGTGAGCGGCTGAGTTTTCCGTCCGAAGCTGGGCTTCGGGCCGCCCACGGCACAAGCTAAAGCGTATGCTACATTGCTACTTCAGCAACTCGTAGATGCCAGCTACGCCCTGGCCGCCGCCTACGCAGGCGGTTACCATGCCGTACTTCTGACCCCGGGCGCGCAGCTCGTGGAACAGCTGGATGCTGAGCTTGGCACCGGAGCAGCCCAGCGGGTGGCCGAGGGCAATAGCGCCGCCGTTCACGTTCACTTTGCTCTGGTCCATGTCCAGCTCGCGCATTACGGCGAGGCTCTGGGAGGCGAAGGCCTCGTTCAGCTCGAACAGGTCGATGTCCTGGAGCTTCATACCGGCCTGGCGCAGCGCCTTCGGCACGGCCTTGATGGGACCCATGCCCATGATGCGCGGATCGATACCTTCGGTGGCGTAGGTCACCATGCGGGCAATCGGCTCCAGGTTCAGCTCCTTCACCATGCGCTCCGACATCACAATGACGAAAGCAGCACCGTCGGAAGTCTGGGAGGAGTTACCGGCCGTTACCGAGCCGTTGGCGGCAAACACGGGGCGCAGCTTGCCCAGCGCCTCCATCGACGTATCAGCGCGGGGGCCTTCGTCGGTGTCCACCACGAACGAGCGGTTTTTCTTCTTGCCGGTGGCTTGGTCGAGGTAGGTTTCCTCCACTGTTACGGGCACAATCTGCTCTTTGAACTTGCCTTCCTGAATGGCTTTGATGGCCTTCTGGTGCGAGTTGTAGGCAAACTGGTCCTGGTCTTCGCGGGTGATGCCGTAGTCCTGAGCCACGGCTTCGGCGGTGAGGCCCATGCCGAGGTAATAGTCGGGGTGCTGCTGGGCGAGCTTGTAGTTGGGCACGGTTTTCCAGCCCACGGTAGGCACCAGGCTCATGCTTTCGGTACCACCGGCCACGATGCAGTCGGCCATACCAGCAGCAATTTTACCAGCGGCCATGGCAATGGTTTCCACGCCGGAGCCGCAGTAGCGGTTCACGATGAGGCCCGATACGTTCATCGGCAAAGCCAGCAACGAAATCAGGCGACCCATCTGCAGGCCCTGCTCGGCCTCCGGTACGGCGTTGCCCACAATCACGTCGTCGATGCGGGTGGGGTCCAGCTGGGGCACCGAGGCCACCAGGTGCTTGATGACGTCGGCGGCGAGGTCATCGGGGCGGGTGAAGCGGAAACCGCCACGGTTGGCCTTGCCAACGGCCGTACGGTAGCCGGCTACGATATATGCGTTCATGGTGTTGAGTCTTAGAGAAGGTGGAGAAGTTGAGGTGGGCTAGCTCCCCTCCTTGGAAAGGAGGGGTTGGGGGTGGTTGATGGCTGGTAGAACAGTATTTAGAACTAGCTCTAGTATTGTTCTGACGTCATTCAACCACCCCTAGCCCCTCCTTTCCAAGGAGGGGAACTAGTTTTTAGCTCTAGTTTCTCAATGGTTTGCCGGTCGTCAGAATCGACTGAATCCGTTCCAGCGTTTTCCGCTCGCCGGTGAGGCTGAGGAAGGCTTCGCGCTCCAGGTCCAGCAAGTACTGCTCCGATACTTCGGTGGGGCTGCTCAGGTCGCCGCCGCACATGATGTAGGCCAGCTTGTTGGCAATCTTCACGTCGTGGTCGGAGATGTAGCGGCCTTCCTTCATGGCGTGTACGCCGGTCAGGAACATGCCCAGGGCGCCTTTGCCCTGCACCTTGATGTTGGTTTTCTGCACGGGCTGGGTGTAGCCATCCTCGGCCAGCTCAATGGCGGCGGCTTTGGCCTGGGCCAGTACGCGGTTGGAGTTAACCACCACTTCGTCGCCGCGGCGCAGGAAGCCCAGGTCGAAGGCTTCGTGGGCCGAGGTAGAGACCTTAGCGGTGCTCACCGTCATGAAGGCGTTGCGCAGCAGGTTGTACTCTGGCTCGCCTTCCTCGTACTTGAGGGCGGTGCGCAGGGTCATTTCCTTGGTGCCGCCGCCGCCCGGAATCAGGCCCACGCCGAATTCCACGAGGCCCATGTAGGTTTCGGCCGCCGCTACCACCCGGTCGCAGTGCAGGTTCAGCTCGCAGCCGCCGCCCAGAGCCAGGCCGTGGGGCGCGCCTACCACCGGAATGCTGCTGTAGCGCATCCGCATCATGGCCTGCTGGAACTGGGCAATCATCAGGTTCAGCTCGTCGTACTCCTGATCCAGCGCAAACATGTACACCAGGCCCAGGTTGGCGCCGGCTGAGAAGTTCGGCGCGTCGTTGCCCACTACGAGGCCGCGGAAGTCCTTTTCAGCCAGCTCCACGCCTTTCAGCAGGCCCTGGATGACGTCGGAACCCAGCGCGTTCATTTTCGAGTGGAACTCCACGTTCAGGATACCGTCGCCCATGTCGAGCACCGAGGCCCCGGCATTTTTCCACAGCACTTTGCCCGTGGCGCGCAGGTTATCCAGAATAATGAAGTTCTCCATGCCCGGAATGGTCTGGTAGCTCTTCGACTCGATGTCGTAGAACTGCTTCACGCCCGCTTCGCTCACTTTGTAGAAGGCGGTGTGGCCGGCGGCTACCATTTCCTCTACCCATGGCGCTACGGTTTTGCCTTCGGCCTTGGCCAGCTCCAGGGCCTTCTGCACGCCCAGGGCATCCCAGGTTTCGAAGGGGCCCAGGTCCCAGCCGAAGCCGGCACGCAGGGCGTCGTCAATCTTGTAGAGCGAGTCGGTGATTTCCGGAATCCGGTTGCTCACGTAGGCAAACAGGCCGGCGAAGGTCTTGCGGTAGAAGTCCCCGGCCTTGTCTTTGCCGGCGGCCAGCACCTTGAAGCGGTCCGCCAGCTTTTCAATCGGCTTGGTGGCTTCCAGAGTGGCAAACTTCACCTTCTGGCTGGGCTTGTATTCCAGCGTGTTCAGGTCGAGGGCCTGGATTTCCGACTTGCCGCCGGCGCCCTTCACTTTCTTGTAGAAGCCCTGAGCGGTTTTGTCGCCCAGCCACTTGTTCTCGGCCATCTTCTTGATGAAGTCGGGCAGTTGGAACACGTGCTTGGCTTCGTCGTTGGGCAGGTTCTGGGCGAGGCCGTTGGCCACATTGATCATCGTATCCAAACCCACCACGTCGGAAGTGCGGAACGTGGCCGACTTGGCGTGGCCGATAACCGGGCCGGTCAGCTTGTCCACTTCCTCCACCGTCAAACCCAGCTCGCTCATCACCTGCACCACGTCCATGATGGCGAATACGCCCACGCGGTTGGCAATGAAAGCCGGAGTATCCTTGGCCAGTACGGTGGTTTTGCCCAAGTACAGGTCGCCGTAGTGCATCAGGAAATCCACCACCGACTTGTCGGTTTCCGGCGTCGGGATGATTTCGAGCAGCTTCAGGTAGCGGGGCGGGTTGAAGAAGTGCGTGCCGCAGAAGTGCTTGCGGAAGTCGTCAGAGCGGCCTTCCGTCATCATGTGAATCGGAATACCGGAGGTGTTCGAGGTGATGAGCGTGCCGGGCTTGCGGAACTGCTCTACGCGCTCAAACAGGCTCTTTTTGATGTCGAGACGTTCCACTACCACCTCAATCGTCCAGTCGCAGCCGGCAATGTCCTTGAGGTTATCATCAAAGTTACCGGTCTTGATGCGGCTCACATCCTGCTTGCGGTACAGCGGCGAGGGGTTGGCCGCCACGGCCGCCTGCAAGGAGCTGTTCACGATGCGGTTCTTCACGGCCGGGTTGTCCAGCTTCAGGCCTTTGGCCTCTTCGGCGGGCAGCAGCTCCTTGGGCGCAATGTCGAGCAGCAGCACCTGCACACCGATGTTGGCGAAATGGCACGCAATGCGCGAGCCCATCACCCCGGAGCCTAGTACGGCTACTTTTTTGATGGTACGGTTCATTCTTGGGGAGGAATGAGGTGGGAAAATGAGTTATTAGTTATCAGTTACCAGTTGCTGGCCATAAGCCTTAACTAGTCGTCATGCCGAGTTCTTGGGCAAACAGGTGGCCCTCTTACCAGAAGGTCAGCCCATAAAAAACTCCGGGCCGCCCGGCTAGGCCGGCGACTCGGAGCGCAGGGGTTTCAGCTTAAAATCGTCGAAAAGCGTTTTGCTCTCAATCATGCCGGTAATCTGGCTGACAACCTTAAAAAACACGTTCAACTCGTTCTGCGGGATTTTCTCGCGCACTTTCAGGTTGAAGTGGCGCACCGTTTGGCGGGAAACCTCTTTTTTCTTTAGGCCTTCTTCGGTCAGGAAGATGCGCACTGAGCGTTTGTCCTGAGTGTCGGCCTGTTTATAGATAAGGCCCTTTTCCTCCATGCTGCGCAGAATGCGCGTCAGGGAGCGGGTTTCCAGACCCAGCAAGGGAGCTATTTTAGTAGCCGGGGTGCCGTTTTCCTGGTCGATGTTCAGTAGCACGAACCCAATGCTCGTGGTGATGTCGTGCTTGGCGGCCTGCGTATTGTACATGCGCGAAATGGCATGCCAGGCAACTTTGATATTATAATCGACGGTTTCTTCGGGAGTCATGGAGAGGTACTGCAAGTCCGGTAAACATACAGAAAACTGTTATGCTTGCATACTATGTTGCCCAAAAAAAGTTTTGGCTTCCTCTCGCACCTTAGCTGAAACCGGTCGGCTGCCAATGGTACCCTTGCCTATGCCAACCCGTCCGGACTCAACTGTGGCTCCTGGCTGCGGCATCTGACCGTTTGCCTGTTGGCACCGGTATGTGGACGGTTGTGGAGTTCAGAAAAAAAGAGGCTCTACTGCTGGTGTAGTAGAGCCTCTTTTGGTATTAGCGCTGGCCGTCCTGATGATAAAGACCCTCGATGATATCCTTATTATTTTCAGTGATGACCTTGCGCTTCACCTTCATGGTAGGGGTCATTTCGCCGGTTTCCACGGTCCAGAGACTGGGAAGCAACGCAATTTTCTTGACCTGCTCCCACTGCGCAAAGCCGTTGTTATACTTGTGCACGAGGTCTTCGTACATCTTTACCACTTTCTCATTTTTCACCAGGTCCTCGTTGGAGCAGTTGCAGTCGACGCCATTGCGCTTGCACCAGCCTTTCAGGTCGTCGAAGGAAGGGATAACCAGCGCGGAAGGGAATTTTTGCCCGTCGCCAACCACCATGCACTGCTCCACCAGCGGCGACTCCTTCAGCTTGCCTTCGATAACCTGCGGGGCAATGTATTTGCCGCCGGAGGTCTTGAACATTTCCTTTTTACGGTCGGTGATTTTGAGGAAGCGGCCATCCACCAACTCCCCAATGTCGCCGGTATGAAACCAGCCTTCTTCGTCAAATTCCTTGGCCGTTAGTTCAGGCTTATTGTAGTATCCCTTCATCACCGATTCCGATTTGGTGAGGATTTCGCCATCAGCGGCAATTTTCACCTCGGTGTTGTCAATAATGGGGCCCACGGTGCCAATCATGTTGTTTTCGGGCTCGTAGCCGCCCACGGCAATTACGGGGGACGTTTCGGTGAGGCCGTAGCCCTCCATTACGCGGATACCGCCGGCCCAGAATACCCGCGCCAGCCGGGGCTGCAACGCCCCGCCACCGCTCACGATGCAGCGCAGGTTGCCGCCCAGGGCCTCCCGCCATTTACTGAAAATGAGCTTGTTGGCCATGGCCAGCTGGGTGTTATAGAAAAAGCCGTGGTCTTTCTGGTTGTCGTACTTGAGGCCCAGGTCCAGGGCCCAGAAAAACAGACTTTTCTTGACGCCGGTCTGCTCGTGGCCCTTAGCAACGATTTTATCATACACCTTCTCCAGCAGCCGCGGTACGGTGGTGAAGATTTCAGGCTTTACCTCGCGCAGGTTGTCGGCAATGGTTTCCATACTCTCGGCGTAATAGATGCTTACACCGTTGATGAGGTAGAGGTGGGTAACCATGCGCTCAAAAATGTGGCAGAGCGGCAGGAAGCTCAGGGCCTTGTCTTCTTTGGACACGGGCACGAAGCGCTGGGAATTGCGGCAGTTGCTGAGCAGGTTGTTGTGGGTAAGCATTACGCCCTTGGGCTGCCCGGTAGTACCCGAGGTATAAATCAGCGTGAGCAGGTCGTCGGGCTGCACGGCGGCTTTCAGGGGCTCCAGGTCGGCGGGGCTGCCTTTCTTGCCTAGCTCCAGCAGCTCATCGAAATGACGGGCTCCTTCCACCTTATCGAAGGTGAAGACGTTTGCGGCCGGAATATTCAACCCCTGCGTCGCTTCCTGTACTTTATCGAACAGCTTCTTATCCGACACAAATACGGCCTTTACGCCGGCATCCTGGAAGATGTACTTATAATCCTCCACCGTGATGCTGGGGTACATGGGCACACTGGTGGCTCCCAGCTGGGCAATACCAAAATCGGCGAACATCCACTCCGGACGGTTCATGGCAATAATAGCCACCTTGTCGTCCTTGCCAATGCCGAGGCTGCGCAGTCCCAGGCTTACCTGGTTGACCTTCTCGACAACGGCATCGGTGCTGATGGGCGTGTATCGGCCGTCGAGTTTGGCAGCGAAACAGTCGGGCTTATTGTACTTCTGCTGCAGGTGAGGCAGAATGTCGAACGTACGACGAATATCCATGTGAAACGGGGGCACTTGGTGGGATAGGGAACCAGAGAGAAAGGGCATTGCCACTCCTGATACGGGCAAACAAAAAGACCGACAGCGGGAACGGCAGCTTAAATAACTATTTTTTTCGCGGGAAAGCGCTATCCGGGAATTAAATGAGGGTAGGGCCATGGCAGGGTTTTGCGTAGCTTTGTCGGAGTACGCACCCGCCGCGCACGATGAATCTGGCCATCTTTTTTGACCCGCTCACCGAGGAGCTGGTTTCTTCCGCATCCGCTTCTACTACGCTGGCAAGCTACGTTACGCCCTTCCTGGATACATTTCCGGATTGGCGAGCAGCCGATTTGGCGCTTATCGGGCTGGATGAATGGAGAGGCAGCGCCGCGGGCCCGCCGGCTCAACACGGTGCCGATGCCGTGCGCACCTGCCTGTATCAGCTGCAGAAGGGCTCGGGGCCTTGCCGGCTGGTGGATTTGGGCAACCTGCGGCCTGGCCTCACGCTGGAAGACACCTACCAGCGCCTGCGCGAAATTATTGCGGCCCTGCTGGAGCACAACACCGTACCACTGCTGCTGGGAGGCTCACACGACCTTGACTACGGGCAGTTTCTGGCCTACGAAACGCTGGAACGACCTATCAGTTTTGCGGCAATTGATGCCCGCGTGGACATGGCCGAGCCGGATAGCGCTACGCCTGAGGACAGCCACCTGCGCCGGATGCTGCTGCACGAGCCCAGCTTTCTGTTCAATTTCGCTCAACTGGCGCATCAGCAGTATCTAGTAGCCCCCGATGTGCTGACGGCCCTGGAAAAGCTGCATTTTGAAACGCTGCGGGTAGGCCAAGTGCGTGATGATATCCGGCAGGCCGAGCCTCTGCTGCGCCAGGCCGATTTTGTGAGCGTGGATATTACGGCCCTGCGCTGGAACGATGCACCCGGCTACTATCCAGCCAACCCGTTCGGGCTTACTAATGAGGAGGCCGCCAAACTGGCCTGGTACGCCGGCTGCAACGACCAGCTTTCCTCCTTCGGATTATACGGCTACCGCCCCGACTATGACACCCATGGGCTGGCGGCTATGGTGCTGGCCACTATGCTCTGGTATTTTGTGGAAGGCTACTACCACCGCCGCCGCGAAACCGATTTTCGCGGACCCAGCTTTATCCGGTACGCGGCGGGCCTGCACGGTCCGCCCGATTACAGCCCTTTGGATGAGTCCGCGGAGGAAGGACCTGACCGGATTGTGTTCTATAAGTCGCAACAGACGGACCGGTGGTGGATGGAAGTGGTAAACCTGGCGGGCAATGTGAAACGCATTGTACCCTGCAGCTACCAGGATTACCTGCACGCCGCCCAAGGCGACCTGCCGCACCGCTGGATTCTGACACAGGCGCTGCTGGGGTAAGAGTTGAGTTTCTGGTTGCTTGTTTCTGGTTTCTAGTTGATGTGTATGCAAACGCCGATTTCGCCTGCTGATTCCTTTGCGGAAGACGCCAAACCCGACGCTGCCAACGAAGGTGTAACGGAGGCGGCCTCCTCTGCTATTCTGCCTCAACCAGCCACTGGCAACCCGCAACCAGTAACGTATACCAGGGGCCAGCTGGCTTTGCGCAACGGGCAGGATCGGGACGAAATCTGGGTGGCCTACCGGGGGTTGGTGTATGATGTGAGCCGCTCCCGCCTCTGGAAGCGGGGCAACCACTACGAGCACTGGGCCGGCCAGGACCTCACCAAAGAGCTGGACCACGACGCTCCACACACCCCCAACGTATTCGATAAATTCCCGGTTATCGGCCGCCTGGCGTAAGTGAGTAATGAGGGATGAGAAACGGGAGGATCAGGCGGTAGCGGCAACGGTATCCGCACAATCTCCTTATCTCTTACTCCCACCACCTTCTCACCTCATTTCTCCACTCCCTCATTCCTATCTGCATGAGTACCACCGAAAGTCCTTCCGAATTCAACCACCTCGAAACCCTGTCCACCCGCGAGCTGCTGGCCGGCATTAATAGTGTTGATCAGACGGTACCCCGGGCCGTGGCCCAGGCGTTGCCCCAGATTGAGGCACTGGTGGAAGCTACTGTGGCGCGGTTGGGCAAGGGCGGGCGTTTGTTCTACATTGGGGCTGGCACCAGCGGGCGACTCGGTATTCTGGATGCCTCGGAGTGTCCGCCTACGTTTGGCGTGCCGCACGGCATCGTTATTGGCCTGATTGCCGGCGGCGACACCGCCATCCGGAAAGCAGTGGAAAATGCTGAGGACGATGCCGAGCAGGCCTGGCAAGACTTATCTGCTTACAACATCAACGCCAATGACATGGTGGTGGGTATTGCTGCCTCGGGCCGGACTCCCTACGTAATTGGGGGCCTGGAGCAAGCCCGGCGGCAAGGCATAGCCACCGGCTGCATTGTGTGCAACGCCGGCTCCCGGGTAGCGGCCGTAGCCGAATATCCGGTGGAGGTGGTAACGGGCCCAGAGTTTGTAACCGGCAGTACTCGCCTGAAGGCCGGCACCGCCCAAAAGCTTGTGCTCAATATGCTTACTACTGCCACCTTCATCCGGTTGGGGCGGGTGAAGGGCAACAAGATGGTGGACATGCAGCTCAGCAACGCCAAGCTGGTAGACCGGGGCGAGAAGATGCTGATGGATGAATTGGGCATTGCCCAACCCGAAGCGGCCGCATTGCTACGCCAGTACGGCTCGGTGCGGGCGGCGCTGGAGGCCAAACAGTAGTTGCAGGCCGGCTCAACGGGGCGCTGCAGCTACTTTTCGCCGGGCTTTGGAAACCCCGTTTGCATATTCACAGTTAGCCAAGAAAACAGCCAGCCCAGGCTCCGGTGTGGGCTTTTCTTTCCGTAACTGCTATGCATACCCTTGAGCCGCACTACGCCTGGCTGGAACAGTACCAGGCGTCCGAAGACCCTCGCTCCCCATTGTTTGAGGCCGAAAACAGCCTCGACACCTACACCAATACGATTTACGGCTACTACATTCATCCCCAATGGGACAGCCTCGACTCCGATACGCTGTACCTGAAAATCCTGTTTGTGGACTACGAGTTGGGCACGGCTGTTATTGAGTTTATCGGCGAGTGGAACGACGCCATCGAAAACGACATCATGCTGCTCAAGCGTAACATAGTGGATTTGATGACGCACGAGGGCATCCGCAAGTTTATTCTCATCGGCGAAAACGTATTCAATTTTCACGGCTCCGATGACTCATACTACGAGGAATGGTTTGAGGATGTAGAGGACGGCTGGATTGCCGCCGTAAACTTCCAGGACCACGTTATCCGTGAAATGCGCCAGTACAACCTGGATTCGTACGTCAATTTTGGGGGACAGCTGGATGAGCTTCCGTGGCGTACTTACCCGCCCCGCAAGCTAGTTGAAGTAGTAGATGGCCTGCTACAGCGCCGCCTGGGGTAAAACCGGCCTCCACCCCACCCCTTAGAAACGGGCTGCCCCTTCCGGGGCGGCCCGTTTTGCTAGCCGCCGGTTGGTGCGGCTTCCTGCCTGGTGCTGGTGGAGTCAGGAGAGGCTTCCATTTTGTCGCCTGCGGCCTCAACAGCGTCGCGGATTGAGTCGGCTGCCGCTTCCAACGCATCCGTTTTCAGATCGTCCGGCGTTCCAACCGGGCGGGCGGCCTCCTGAATATCCTTACTCCTCGTATTGCAGGAAGCTAAAGCCAGAAACGCAATAATCAGGAGCAGTGCTTTTTTCATGGTAGAGAGGGAATGGCAATAACAGCGGACCGCTTTGCAGGGCTACCATCCAATTTCATCAGGTGCTCCAGCTCAACGGGAAGGCAACTAAAGCCTTCCTGCTTCCTGCAAACTACGGCACCCGCCAGCGGGCGGACACAAAAAAGCCGGCCCTTCGTGCGAAGGGCCGGCTTCCTGGCGCGCCGAGTGGCGCGTCGACTTACTTGGCGTCGGTTGCGTCAGCAGCGTTTTCCATAGCGTCGGCTTTGGCTTCGGTCGAGTTTTCAACCGAGTCAGCACCAGCTTCGTTGCCAGCAGCTTCCATAGCGTCAGCCTTAGCTTCGCCAGCGTCTTCTACTTTCTCAGCCTGAGCTTCCTGAGCGTTTTCGGTTTTGCTGTCGCAAGAAGCGAAAGAGAACGAAGCAGCAGCCAGGGCGAGGAACAATACCTTTTTCATGATGGGGATGATTGAGAGAATGGAATTTCAAAAGACAATAACTGCCAGCCTGCGCCGACAATCAGGGCTTTATATCTGTTCAGCTAGAAGGTAACCCAGCGGCTAAAAAATATTTTCATCTTTTTTTCCGCGGGGCTGCCTACCATGGCGTTAGCCTATTTTTTGCGGAACACAATGCCAATGGGTACTCCGGTGAAGTTGAAGTTTTCCCGCAGGCGGTTTTCCAGGTAGCGGGTGTAGCTTTCCTTCACGTACTGGGGCAGGTTGCAGAAGAAAGCAAACACCGGATTGTGCGTGGGCAGCTGCGTGGCGTACTTGATGCGCACCATTTTGCCCTTCTGGATGGGCGGCGGGTACTTCTCAATTTCCTTCAGCATCACCTCATTCAACTCCGAGGTCGGAATTTTACGGCGCTTGTTCTCGTACACGTCGATGGCCGTCTCAATGGCTTTGTGTACGCGCTGCTTGTTGAGTACGGAAATAAAAATCACGGGTGGATAGGCAATAGGCGCAATCTTCTCCATGATTTTAGCCTCGAACTCCTTGGCCGTATTGGTTTCCTTGTTCTCAATCAGGTCCCACTTGTTCACCAGTATTACGATGCCCTTGCGGTTCTTATCGGCCAGGCCGATGATGTTCACGTCCTGGGCCTCAATGCCCCGGGTAGCGTCCAGCATTACCACGCAGATATCGGCTTCTTCCAGGGCCCGAATGGAGCGCAGCACGGAGTAAAACTCCACATCTTCGTGCACCTTGGTTTTACGGCGCAAACCGGCGGTATCCACCAGCATGAACTCCTTGCCAAAGGCGTTGTAGCGGGCCTGGATAGAGTCGCGGGTGGTACCGGCAATATCAGTCACAATGCTACGGTCAGTACCCAGCAGCAGGTTCACGAACGAGGACTTGCCCACGTTGGGGCGGCCCACCACGGCAATTTTGGGAATACCCAGGTCGGGCTCCTCTACGCCCTCGTCCTCGAAGTGGCTGATAACGGCATCCAGCAAATCACCGGTGCCCGAGCCGCTCTGGGAGCTGATGGGGTAAATTTCCCCGTCGCCAACGCCAAGTGTGTAAAACTCGCCGGCGGCGTGGGCGCGGGCGTTGGTGTCGGCCTTGTTGGCCACAATGTAAATGGGCTTTTTGCCCTGGTAGCGGCGCAGCACGTTGGCAAACTCCTCGTCGAGGTGGTGCACGCCGGCGTCCACGTCTACCATAAACAGCACCACGTCGGCCTCATCAATGGCCAGCTTTACCTGCTTGTTGATTTCGCCCTCAAAAATATCGTCGGAGTTGTGCACGTACCCGCCCGTATCGATGACGGTAAAGTACTTACCGGTCCAGTCGCCGTAGCCGTAGTGCCGGTCGCGGGTTACGCCGCTTTCGTTGTCCATGATGGCCTTGCGCTGGCCTACCAGGCGGTTAAACAGGGTGGATTTGCCCACGTTCGGGCGGCCCACAATAGCAATTGTATTCTTCATGCGTCTGACTCCAGCCGCCGGCCCGACCAATTTCGGCAGTGCCCGGAGTAGTTAAGTGAATGTGAGGTCGGAGGTATTTTTAGGGTAGGAGGGTGTGGGGGTGTGGAGGTAGGTGTTGTCATCCTGAACGGAGCGAAGGACCCTGTAAATGTTGAAGAAAGGACGTTATAACGGTTTGTTTTAACGTGGTAAGGCCTTCGCTCCACTCAGGATGACGACTCTTACCCCCCTACCCTCACACCCTCACACCCTCACACCCTCTCACTGACTGTACCCGAAGCGGTTGAGGGCTTTGGGATCGGTGCGCCAGTTTTCGTTGACTTTGACGTGAATTTCGAGGAACACTTTTTTCTGGAAGAACTTCTCCATTTCCTCCCGGGCCCAGGTGCCTACCTTCTTCAGGGCCGCACCCTGCTGCCCGATGATGATGCCTTTCTGGCTGGCGCGCTCCACGAAGATGATGGCGCGCATCCGGATAATATCATCATCTTCCTTGAACTCCTCAATGCCTACCTCGCAGCTGTAAGGCACCTCTTTTTTATAGAGCTTGAAGATTTTCTCCCGAATCATCTCGGCGGCAAAAAACCGCTCCGGCTTATCCGTTAGCTCATCTTTGGGGTAGTAAGGCGGATGTACGGGCAGGTAGCCCAGCACCAGATCCAGCAGCTCGCCGGTGCCAAACTTTTCCAAGGCCGAAATGGGCAGCACCCGGGCAGCATTAGGTAAATGGCTGCGCCAGTACTCCACTTTCGCTTCCACTTCGGCCTGGTCGGCCTGGTCTATTTTGTTTACCAGCAGCAGAATAGGCGTGTCCACCATCTTACGCAGGCGCTCTACCACCGGCTCCTCGTCGTGCTTCTCATAAATATCCGTTACAAACAGCACCACATCGGCATCTTCCAGGGAGGAGTACACAAACGACATCATGGCGTTGTGCAGCTCATATTTGGGCTGAATGATGCCAGGCGTGTCGGAGTATACCAGCTGAAAATCGTCGCCGTTGAGGATGCCCAGAATACGGTGGCGCGTGGTTTGGGCCTTGCTCGTGACGATGCTGAGCCGCTCACCCATCAGGGCGTTCATGAGCGTGGACTTGCCCACGTTGGGCTTGCCAATAATGCTCACGAAGCCGGCGCGGTGCGGAGTTGGTTCGGTATTCACTTCAGATTCTGGATTTTGGGCTGCAAAGGTACGGTTATTTTGGGCTGTTAGTGGTTAGCTGTCAGCTATTAGCTTTTTTTGCACGATGATTTAAGTCAAAAAGCCCGCCTGCCGGTTAATGCACCAACCAGTACATACCCCCAGTTGCTGACGTATCTGTCGCGCGGTTATCATCTCAGGCCAGTCGCTGACAGCTAACAGCTAGTAGTTAAATAAAATGCCTTCACCTTCAGCATCTTCCAAAGGCCGTATCGGCGTCCTGCTTGTGAACCTGGGTACCCCCGATTCGCCCAATACGCCCGATGTACGCCGCTACCTCAACGAGTTTCTCACCGATGCCCGGGTAATTGATATGCCGGCGGCAGTGCGCTACCCGCTGTTCCGGGGGCTGATTGTGCCGTTGCGGGCGCCTAAATCGGCAAAGGTGTACCAGCAGCTTTGGGATACGGAACGCGGCTCCCCCCTGCTCTACCACGGCCTGGATTTGCAGAAACTGGTGCAGGAAAAGCTGGGCAAGGAGTACCTGGTGGCTTTTGGTATGCGCTACCAGAACCCCAGCATTGAGAGTGCCCTCCAGGAACTGCGCGACGCGGCTGTGGACCGCATCATTGTGCTGCCGCTGTTTCCGCAGTACGCGGCGGCCAGCACCGGCTCGGTGCAGGAGAAGGTGATGGAGTTGGTGAGCAAGTGGTGGGTGGTACCCAGCATCAGCTTTATCAGCTCATTTGTGGATGACCCTGGCTTTATCAACAGCTTTGCCGCGCTGGGCAAGGCTGAGCTGGCCAAACGTAACTACGACCACATTGTGTTCAGCTACCACGGTATTCCGGAGCGCCACGTATTGAAGGGGAGCCACAAAGGCTACTGCAAGCTGGGCAGCTGCTGTAACAGCTACAACAAAAACAACCGCTACTGCTACCGCGCCCAGTGTTTTGAAACCTCACGCCAGTTGGGGGCCGCGCTGGGCCTCAGCCCCGAGCAGTACACTACTTGCTTCCAGAGCCGCCTGCAAAGCCGCCTGCGTGACCCCTGGCTGCAGCCATACACTGATGAGGCACTCAAAGAAATGCCCGCCAAAGGCATTAAGAACGTGCTGGCCTTCTCTCCCGCTTTTGTGGCCGACTGCCTGGAAACCACCATTGAAGTAGGCGAGGAGTTCAAAGAGATGTTTGAGGAAGCCGGCGGCCAGCACTGGCAGTTGGTACCCAGCCTAAACTCCTCCCCGCTGTGGGTAGAAGCCGTAACAGATATGATCCGGCAAAATTAGAATAGAGACCAGAGCGCAAGAGGCGGGGGCCATATGGCACATGCGTTGTTCAGGACAACCCGTGTGCCATATGGCCCCCGCCTCTTGCGCTCTGGTCTCTAGCGTAGCCGGCGCTGGTAAAACGTGGACGCATCGTACCCTGGCTGCCCATAGAAATCCGACCCGGCGGTATCGGCCAGGGGAAGGTTAAGGGCCCGCAGCATAGCTTCCTCGTACTGACGGGTAATCTGAATTTCGACGTAGGGCGGATACTCCAGTACCGATTGAGCCGTCAGGGAAGGCACAAACACATTATCGGCTTCTTCATCGAGGGCGGCTACCCCAATTGGCAGCAGAATGTGCCGGTCCCATTTATTGATGTTCAGGGCCTCATCCAGCTCAATATCCAGGTAGCGGACTTTCAGCGCTTCCACATCCACGATTAGCTCAAACACCTGTCCGAATTGTCGGCCATCGGCACCGCGCACGGGCCACCCCCTTACGTCGGGGTTGCCATCGGCTACTTCAAATTCGGTCAGGTCGCGCAGGCGGCGCAGGTGCATACCCTCGGCGGAGGGAATGGGGTCGGTAGTTGTTTCCATGAATTGATAGTCAGGGCTGAAGTATAGAGTCACCCCCACGAAAGTTATTGGGGAGGCTCATTCAGAGCTTTTACCAGTTGGGCGGCCGTGGTAAAGTAATCTTTTACCTGCTGCTGCTCCTGCGCAGTGCTGCTACGGCCACTCAGGTTGTCGGCCAAAGTGGTAAGCTGCTGGGCTGCGGGAGCCAGCTCCGGGTAGGCCTTTTGTTGAATGGCCTGCACAAGCAGGGCCGCAGCCACATACCCCGGCCGTAGGCTGGTCCCGGCTTCGCTGAGCCGGCTGGTGGCACTGGTCAGGTCGTCGCGGCGGCTCCGGATGGTGGCGTCGCGCAGGTCGTCGCGGTCCGCCAGATCTACCAGGGCCGAGGTAAGCAGACGCAGACCTTCCCGGCCGAATGTTGGCTGGCTGGCATCTCCCTGCGCAAAAGCCGTTAGCACCTCGGCCGTTACGGGGGTACTTTCTTCGGTGGCCATATCCCCTACCGCATCCACTGAGGGCCGAGGCCCGGTTTCGGCCCCGGTGGTGCTGTCGGGCGGGGCCGGAATGCCCGAGCCGGCCGGAGCGGGCACATCGGTGGGCGGAGCGGTTTCAGCCCGGAACAGGAAGTAAGCACCTATGCCCACCACAGCCAGCACCAGCAGCAGAATCAGCCAGGGGCTGGGAGTATTTTTCTTGCGTTGAATATTAATATCAGCCATACAAACCGGAAAAGGGTGCGTGTGCCTTACGCGCTCCGGCCAAAATATGATTCGATTCCGATATATCAGCTTCCCTTGCACTCCAAGCCAGGCACCTAGGGCAGCAAGGGAAGCGGAATAAAATCGGCGGGGGTGGCCTGTGGTAGTTGTCGGATGCCCTGCACTTTACTTAGAATTGCTTCCAACAACGGCCGCATGGAGTGTAGCTGCCGGGTTTTGATGATAAAATTCCACAGCGGCTCCAGTCGTTTCCAACCGCCGGCGTAGGCGAAATGCTTGAGCTGATGCTTCACCGAGCGGTGTGCCAGACTGGCCCTCGTGATATTGGACCAGGAGTAAAACTCCCGGTATGCCCAATCATACCCTTCCTTCAGTTGGGCAGCAGTAAGTCCCGGACCCGGCCGATGAACCACGGTACGGGTATCGTACTCGTTCCAGCGGCGGTGCAGCAGGCGCCCTTCAGCCTCTATCCGCCGGAAGTACTCGGTGCCAGGATAGGGGGTGGCAATATGAAAGGTAGCCGTGGTAATGCCCTGCTGCACGGCCCAGTCCACGGTGCGCTTAAACACATCCGGCCCATCGTCATCCAGCCCGAACACAAAGCTGCCATTTATCATAATGCCCAACCTATGCAGCCGCTCAATGGCCCGGGCGTAGTCTCTACCCAGGTTCTGGCGCTTATTGCTGGCTTTTAGGTTGGCCGTGCTCAGCGTTTCAAACCCTACAAACAAGCTGCGTAACCCTGCTTCAGCTGCTTTTTCCAGCAGGCCATTATCGCGCAGAATGCTGTCCACCGTGGCCGCACCCTGAAATAGCCGCCGCATCCCGCGCATTCCATCAAACAAGCTGGCCGCAAACCGTTGGTGGCCCAGCAGATGGTCATCGAGAAAGTATAAGTGCCGGCCGGGTAGCCGCTCAATTTCGGCCAAGGCCGCGTCCACGGGCTGGGTGTAGAACGTGTTGCCACCCTCGAAAAAGGCATCCTTATAGCAAAAGTCGCAGTGGTGAGGGCAACCGCGCGTAACTACAATGGAGTTGGGCACCAAGTACAGCTCCCGCTTAACCAGGTCGCGGCGGATGGGCGGCAGCCCCACCAGCGTGCGGCGGGCCGGAGCTACGTACCGGGCCCGGGGCCGCCGCTGCTGCCAGTCGCGCAGAAACTCCGGAAAGGTGTCTTCGCCTGGCCCCAGAAATATACTGTCGGCGAATTCCGCGGCCTCCTCGGGTAGGCTGGTTACGTGCAGGCCGCCCAGGCACACGTAGCAGCCCCGGGCCCGGTAATGGCGGGCCAGCGCGTAGGCCCGGAAGGCGTTGGTGATGTACACCTGAATAACAACCAGGTTGGGGGTATCATCGAGGTGAAGTGGCTCGACGTGCTCGTCCTGCAACTCAGCCTCCCAACTATCCGGCAGTAAAGCCGCCAGCGTGGCCAGTCCTAACGGCGGAAATAAGGAGTATTTGATGGGTCGCCAGTAGGGGTTAGTGGCTTCCGTGAGGGCCGGCAGAATGAATTTCACACGCATAGCAAAAAGGCATAAAGTGAATATGGCCGAAAGGAATACATTATACTTTGCAATTCAAAGTTCTTTTAAAAACATCACGCACTCCGGTCAATCTATTCGTTAGACTCTAGGCATAACTGTGCCCACGAATCCAGTATTTGCCGCTCCATTCTGCTGCCCCGCCTATGTTGCCCGAAGCCGTACTCACGGAACTGCTGGAACACCAGCTGCTGCCTCCCGCCCAGGCCGAGCGTATCCGCCAGGACGAAGCCACCCGGCCGTTTTCTTTGCACCGGGAGCTGCGCCTGCTGCTGTACCTGGGTATCGTGCTGCTCAGCGGTGGGCTGGGCGTACTCATCTACCAACACATCAACGAAATCGGGCACGGCGTGGTGGTGGCTGCCATTACCCTGCTGATGCTGGGCTGCTTCGGCTACGCAGCCCGGCACCGTCCACCCTTCACCTGGGCCGAAGCGCCCCGCGCGGGTTTCCTGCCCGATTACGCCCTGCTGCTGGGTTGCCTGCTGTTTATCACGCTCGAAACCTACTTGCAGGTGCAGTACAGCTTTTTCGGCACCCGCTATGGGTTGGTCACGCTGCTGCCGGCGGGGCTGTTTCTGGGGCTGGCGTATTGGTTCGACCACCGGGGCGTGCTGGCAATGGGCATTACGGCGCTGGCCTCGTGGGTGGGCGTCACCATTCAGCCTCTGTCGGCCTTCGCCACCAACAACTTCTGGCATTCCCGGCTCAGCACGGCCGCCATTGGGCTGGGCCTGGGGCTAATGGCCGCCGGCATAGCCTCGGAGCGGCTGGGCCGGAAGGCACATTTCGCCTTTACCTACCTGTCGTTGGGCAGCAACCTGCTGCTGCTAGCCGCCACGGCTACCCTGCTCGATTTCACTCCCGGGCCCGACAGCCTGCCGCCCGCCCTGCTGGTGCTGCTGATTCTGGGGGTATGCGCGGCGCTTATCTGGCACGCCCGCCGCACGCATTCCTACCTGTTCCTGCTCATGGGCGTGGGCTACGCCTACACGGCCGTGACTTATGTGGTGGTACGGTTTCTGGTGGCCACTGCCGACTATGGCCACGACGGCGGGGTGTTTATGCTGCTGTTTCTGTACGTGCCGCTGTCGGCGGTGGGCGTGATACTGTTTTTCGTGAATATCAAGAAGATCCTGGGCCTCCGATGAACCTCTACGCCTACAATCCTACCTGGCCCCGACACGAAGCCATTCAGGCCCAGGCCCGCCGCTGGCACAAACGGGGCCTGCTGACGCCCGAGCAGCTCGGAGCCATTGAAGCGGCGTTTCCGCTTGAGTTTTACCGCCCCCACCTGTTTCTACGAATCGGGTTGTTTCTGTTTACCACGCTGGGGGCGCTGTTTGCGGCCGGCTTCGCTGGGGTACTAGCGCAATTCCACTTTCTCGGCACGCTCCTTCCCGTGTTGCTTGTCGGCGGCGTAACGCTGGAGCTAGTCATTGCCGGCAAGCACCTCTACCATTCCGGGGCCGACAACGCCTTGCTCTACCTGGAGCTGCTGGGGCTGGTCGTACTAATTTTCGACCTCACCTTCGCGCATCTAAACGAGTACGGCTACGCCGACCACCTCGACCCTACGCCCGGCACCCTGCGGCTGGCGCTGGCCCTGCTCCTGACGCTGGCGGTGCTGGTGCTGGCCACACTGCGCTACGCCGACCGGCTGGTGGCCGCCGCAGCCTACCTCTGCGCGCTGCTGCTGTTCGCCAATGGGGTACTGATGCTGCCGCTCGGCACGCTGCTGCTGCCCTTCGCCCTGAGCGCCGCCTCAGCGGGTGCTCATGCGTGGGCAACGCGGCAGCTGGCGCGGCCCGAACGGCTGCCCTACCACCGGTGCCTGCGGGTACTACGGGCCCTCACCCTCGGCACGGCGTATCTAGCCGTCAACTACCTGGTTGTGCGCGAGGGCAACGCGGAGCTGCTGTCGAGCGGAAACTGGACCGGCCCCGCCCCGCAGATTCCGCGGGCGCCGCTGTTCTATGGGCTTACGGCCGGCATTCCGGTCTTTTATCTGGTGCAGGGCCTGCGCCGACCTGACCGGACCTGGCTGTGGCTGGGGTTGCTCACGGCGGCGTTTTCGGTGTATACGCTGCGCTACTACCGCAGCGTGCTGCCACCTGAAACGGCCGCCGTGCTGGCGGGTGTCCTGCTTGCGGGCGGGGCGGCGTGGGCCACCCGCTACCTGCGCCACTCCCGCCACGGCCTCACCTCCACCCCCGATGATGCCGAAGATCCGCAGCTCAACCTGGAATCCTTGATTGTGGCCGAAACCGCCCACGCTGCTCCGGCTCCGGCCGAAACATTCCAGTTTGGGGGCGGCTCCTCCGGGGGCGGCGGCGCCACCGGTGAGTATTAGGATTGAATTGGTCTGACACCACACGTAATCGAACAGCTCGATACAAGCATTCAATATAACCGTATGAAAAAGCCCCGGTGCACGAACCATGCACCGGGGCTTTTTTTATTGAAGCTGTTTAGAAAATCACAAGGGCGGCAGGCTCTATCCGGCGTCCGCTTGCCTCCTAAACAGGTTCACTATCGAAGAAGCTGGCTACGCCGGCACCCGGCGGTACATCTTGGCCAGTTGCTCCACGGCGTAGTCCACCTCCTCGGGGGTGTTGTACTTGCTCATGGAGAAGCGGATGGTGCCCCGGTTAGGGTCGGCATTCAGGGCATTGAGTACGTGGGAACCAGCGTTGGCCCCACTGGTACATGCCGAGCCGCCCGATACCGATACGTGGTTGATATCGAGGTTGAAGAGCAGCATTTCGTTCAGGTCGGAGGGCGGCAGGCTCACGCTCAGCACTGTGTATAGGCTATGGTCGGCGTCAGCAGAGGTGCCGTTGAACTCTACTCCGTCAATTTCAGCTCGCAGCTTCTCAATAAACCGGTCCTTTAGCCCCTGGATGTGCTGCTGGTGCGCGGCCATGTCGCGGTAGGCAATTTCCAAGGCCTTTGCCAGCCCCACGATGCCGTACACGTTTTCGGTGCCGGCCCGCTGGTTCCGCTCCTGGGAGCCGCCGTGAATGAGGGCGTCCACTGTTTGGCCCGAGCGGCGGTACAGAAAGCCCACGCCCTTCGGCCCGTGAAACTTGTGCGCCGAGCCTACCAGAAAATGCGCCTTCAGCTGCTGCACATCGTGGCGGTAGTGGCCCATTGTCTGCACTGTATCGGTATGAAACACGGCGTCATACCGGGCACAGATGTCCCCAATGGCCGCAATGTCGTTGAGGTTGCCCAACTCGTTGTTAGCGTGCATCAGGCTCACAAAGGTGCGCGGGTGAGTGGCCAGCAGCTCTTCCAGGTGCGCCAGATCCAGGCGGCCCTGAGCATCGTGGCGCAAGTAGCTCAGTGTCAGGTCGCCGCACTTTTCCAGGGCCTGCATGGTATGCAGCACCGCATGATGCTCCAGTTGCGAGGTAATGCCGTGCCTGAGGCCAAGAGTACGCACGCTCCCAAACGCCGCGTAGTTATCGGCCTCCGTCCCGCAGGAGGTGAATACAATTTCGGCGGGAGCCGCATTAATCAGGTGTGCAATGGTCTTGCGGGCGTTTTCGATGGCAGCGCGCACCTGGCGGCCGTGGCCGTGAATGCTGCTGGGGTTGCCGAAGTGGTTTTGCAGGAACGGCAACATAGCGTCCAGCACCTCGGGGTCCAGCGGTGTGGTAGCCGCATTATCGAAATACACGTTCATAAGCAAGACAAAAGCAGAGTGAAAACGCAGGAAAGGAAAACGCCCACAAAAATAGCAGTTTCTGCTGGGCTAAGCGGCCTGCTATACCCCTGCGAAACGAAAAGCGCCACCCACTTCCGACGAATAGTACCGGAGGCAGGTGGCGCTCTGCAGCCGCCCGGGCAGGCGGCTACCAGCTACTGGCTGATAATTTCCTTGATGTCGCCGATAATTTTATTGGCCAGGTGGTCGGCCGTGGCGTTGGAGTCCGACTCGGCGTAGATGCGGATGATGGGCTCGGTGTTGGATTTGCGCAGGTGCACCCACTCCTTATCAAACTCGATTTTCACCCCGTCGATGGTGTTTACCGGCTGCTTGGCGTAGCGCTTTTCCATTTCCACCAGCACTTGGTCGGTGTCAATTTCAGGGGTCAGCTCAATCTTGTTTTTAGAAATGAAGTAGCTTGGGTAAGAAGCCCGCAGGCGTGTCATGGTCAGGCCGGTTTTGGCCAGATGGCTCAGGAACAAAGCAATGCCCACCAAAGAGTCGCGGCCGTAGTGCAGCTCGGGGTAGATGATGCCCCCGTTGCCCTCGCCCCCGATAACGGCGTTTGTTTCCTTCATTTTGTTCACCACGTTCACCTCGCCCACGGCAGCGGCAGCGTACTGCCCGCCCTGCTTCTCAGTTACGTCACGCAGGGCCCGGGTGCTACTAAGGTTGCTCACGGTGTTGCCGCCCCCACTCTGCTGTAGCACGTAATCGGCCACGGCCACCAGCGTATACTCCTCCCCGAACATGGTACCGTCTTCGTTTACCAGAGCCAGGCGGTCCACATCGGGGTCTACCACAATACCCAGGTCGAAGGAACCCTTCTCCATGGTTTTGGCAATTTCGCGTAGGTTTTCGGGCAGCGGTTCAGGGTTATGGGCAAAGTCGCCGGTTGGCTCACAGAATAGCTTCTCAATCACCTCAACGCCCAATTGCTCGAGCAGCAGGGGCACGGCAAAGCCTCCGCAGGAGTTTACGGCATCCACCACTACCCGGAAGTTCTTGGCCTTGATGGCGGCTTTATCTACCAATGGCAATGCCAGAATAGCGTTGATATGCTCCTGCAGGAAAGTATCATCGGTGGAGTAGCTGCCCAGCTTGGTAACGGGGGCGAAATCGAAGGCTTCCGAATCGCCCAACGCCAGCACCTGCTTGCCGTCCGCGTCCGAAATAAACTCGCCTTTGCTGTTGAGCAGCTTCAGCGCATTCCACTGCTTGGGGTTGTGCGAAGCCGTCAGGATGATGCCGCCGCCCGCGTTTTTGGCCGGCACAGCCATTTCTACCGTAGGCGTGGTGCTCAGGCCCAGGTCGATAACATGAATCCCCAACCCCTGCAGCGTAGCCGCCACCAAGCGGCTCACCATGTCGCCGGAAAGGCGGGCGTCGCGGCCAATAACGATGGTATTGTTGTCGGTTTGCTGCAGAACCCAAGTCCCAAAGGCGGCCGCGTATTTTACCACGTCAATGGGCGTTAGTCCGTCGCCGGCCGCGCCCCCGATGGTTCCCCGGATGCCCGAAATAGATTTAATCAGTGCCACAGTATGTGTGCTATGTTGAAGTGCGAGAGTTAGAAGGAATCAGGCCGCAAAAGTAGCCATCTACACCTGCTTTCCCTACGAAAGAATACGCCCTCCGGATGAAGCGCACCCGCCGGAGTACAGATGTAGGCACAGGGAAAGCCGGTAACCGTTGTATATTTGGCTTAATGGACTACAACACCCCTGCCCGCCGCCCCTTGCAGCTAGAAGCCTTCAACCGCCTGCTCGACGTGCTGGAGCGCCTGCGGGCGGAGTGCCCCTGGGACCGGAAGCAGACCCTGGAGAGCTTGCGTCACCTCACCATTGAGGAAACCTACGAGCTCAGCGACGCCATTATCCGCCACGATTTGCCGGATCTGCAAAAGGAGTTGGGCGACGTGATGCTGCACCTGACGTTTTACGCCAAAATCGCCAGTGAGCAGGGAGCCTTCGACATTGCCGATGTGCTGAACGCCCAGTGCGAAAAACTCATCTTCCGGCATCCGCACATTTACGGCAACGTGCAGGCCGACGACGAAGAAACCGTGAAACGCAACTGGGAGCAGCTTAAGCTGCAGGAAAAAGGCAACTCATCGGTGCTGGGCGGCGTACCTACGTCGTTACCAGCGCTGGTGAAGGCCATGCGCATTCAGGAAAAGGCGCGCGGAGCCGGCTTCGACTGGGAGAAGCCGGAGCAGGTGTGGGAAAAAGTACAGGAAGAGCTAGCTGAATTCGGTGATGAGTTTTCTAACCTGCCTCCTGCCAAAATTAATGCCGAACGGGCCGCCGCTGAGTTTGGCGACCTGCTGTTTTCCCTTATCAACTTTGCCCGCCACGCGGGTATCAACCCGGAAGAAGCCCTGGAACGTACCAATCAGAAGTTTATGCAGCGCTTCCGCTACCTGGAAACCCAGGCCGCGCAGGAAGGCCAACAGTTGCGTGACTTGACGCTGGCTCAAATGGACGTTTATTGGGAACAAGCGAAAAAACTGGCTGCTCCTAATACAGGAGAAGCACCATTAAAATAGCCTTTTTTTGAGGCGCACATGGTTTTAAAGCGTTTAAACCCATTTTTCATTTGGCGGCAGTCAGGTTTTTTATTTAGGTTTGCCAAGGCTAGTCATGTTTTCGCGGCAGGCTTCGCACACGAGCAGACCCATGCTTTCCCGGCTTCCGGGCCGGTAGTATGCGGGTGGGCGGGGCCGCTGGTAAACGCAGACTAGCCAGCGTTTTTTCTTTTTTTCACCACGTACGTCAACCTTTCACCAACAACCCACTAATTCTCCGGAACAATGGAACAAAAGAATGCCATGAACAAGCCCGCGGCTCGGCCCGCCGCTGCTGCAGCGCCGAAGGGCGAAGCCAAGGGCGGTGGTTCGTCCCTGTTTGCCATTCTCGCCATCGTATTGGCGTTTATCGTAAGCGTTATCATCTACAAATTTGTGCTAGGTGACGGCAGCCACTTCCAAGGCGGCAACAACGAAAACAACCCGGTTTCGGGCGACTATTTCGGCGTAGTGTACAAAGGTGGTCCTATCGTACCCCTGCTGATGACCATGTTCCTGTGCGTAATCATCTTCTCGATTGAGCGCGCTCTGACTATCGGTCGTGCCAAAGGCACCAAGAGCATCGAGTCGTTTGTGCGCACCATCCGTCAGAAGCTGAACGTGAACGACATCACCGGCGCTATTGCCGTGTGCGACCAGCAGAAAGGCTCGGTAGCCAACGTAGTAAAGGCCGGCCTGGGCAAGTACCAGGAAATGGCTCGTGAGCGTGGTATGGAGAAAGACCAGAAAATTCTGGCTATCCAGAAGGAAATCGAAGAGTCGACGGCTCTGGAACTGCCCATGCTGGAGAAAAACCTGGTTATCCTGTCCACCCTGGCTTCTATCGCCACACTGGTAGGTCTGCTGGGTACGGTATTCGGTATGATCAAGGCCTTCTCGGCTCTGGCACAAGGTGGTGCTCCTGACGCAGTAGGTCTGGCTAACGGTATTTCGGAAGCTCTGATCAACACGGCTCTGGGTATCGGTACCTCGGCCATTGCCATCGTAGCCTACAACTTCTTCACCAGCAAAATTGACGAGCTGACTTACAGCATCGACGAAGCTGGTTTCAGCATCATTCAGACCTTCGCTGCTCAGCACGGCGAAACCGAACACCACTCCGCGTAATTTTAGGGCGGCAACGCACTAAACTACCGGCTACTTCGTTTCTGAATTACGCTACCTAAACGACACCAGCAATGCCCAAAGTAAAGCCTCATAGAACCTCACCGTCGCTGGATATGACGCCGATGGTGGACTTGGCCTTCCTGCTGGTGACTTTCTTCATGCTTACCACCAAGTTTGCCCCGGAAGAGGCTGTGGTGGTGGATACGCCTTCTTCTACCTCCGAAATTCGCCTGCCCGAGTCGCACGTAATTACCATTGCGGTTGACAAAGACAAGCGCGTGTTTTTTGGGGTGGATGATGACGCCATCAAGTCAGATTTGCTGACGCAGGTTGGAGCTAAGTATGGGGTGAGCTTCACCCCTTCGCAGATCCAGGCCTTTAAAGGTGTTGCCTCGAGCTTTGGTACTCCTATCGAACAGCTGCCCGCGCTCCTGAGCCTGGACAGCGAACAGCGGAAGAACGTGAAGCAGACCGGTATTCCGGCTGACTCCGTGAACAACCAGTTCATCGAATGGGTCCAG
This sequence comes from Hymenobacter metallilatus, assembly GCF_003944705.1. GTDB lineage: Bacteria > Bacteroidota > Bacteroidia > Cytophagales > Hymenobacteraceae > Hymenobacter > Hymenobacter metallilatus. The sequence continues at coordinate 60,869 of NZ_RWIS01000010.1, forward strand.
ACCGCGCAGCAGCTCAGCCGCAAATCAGCCTACGGGAAGCCGTCGTACGTTGCCATCAAGGGCGACGGTAACGCCGATGTACCAACGGTGAAGAGAGTCATCAAGCTGATGCAGGATAAGAACATTAACCGGTTCAACCTGATTACCGACCTGGAAACCAAACCAGTAGCCGGTAACTAACCCGCACAGACATGGCAGAAATACAACAACAAGCCGACTCCGGTAAAGGAGGTAAGAAGCGGGCCAAAAAAATGTCGACCAAAATCGACATGACCCCGATGGTGGACCTGGCCTTCCTGCTGCTTACCTTCTTCATGCTCACGACTACCTTTAGCAAGCCGACCGTAATGGAGGTTGCTATGCCGGTAAAACCCAAGCCGGGTGAAGAGCAGCCGCCCATCAAGGCATCCAATGCCCTGACGCTGCTGCTGGGTGAAAACAACAAGCTGTATTACTACGACGGCCTGTTGGACGGCACCACGAAGCCCGAGCTGAAACTCTCGAACTACGGTGCTGACGGGATTCGCAAAGTGCTGCTTCAGCACAAGAGCAACCCGCAGTTGGTCGTGCTGATTAAGCCGGACGACAAAGCCGCTTATAAGAACATGGTCGACATTCTGGACGAAATGAACATCACCGAAACGAAAAAGTATGCGTTGGTGGACATTTCCAAGCCCGACCAGGAACTGATTAAATCTTCTGGATTATGATGGACAACGCACAGTTGGCCAAAGCCTCCCTCGACGACATCGTCTTTGAGGGGCGCAATAAGGCCTATGGAGCCTACGTAATCCGGCGGGTGTATGGCAAGCACGTAACCCGGGCAGTTCTTATTGCTATTGCGCTGTTCGCCCTCTTCATTGCGTTTCCCCTGGTGGCTCGCATGCTGAAGAAGGACGAGGTGGCAGTAGATGAGAAGATGCTGAAGGTGAACGTGCTCGAAGCCCCACCCCTGGACGCTACGAAGCCGCCACCCCCACCCCCGCCGCCACCAGACGCGCCGCCACCGCCGCCGCCGAAGCTCTCCACCATCAAATTTGTACCCCCCGTTGTTAAAAAGGACGAAGAGGTACAGAAGCAGGAAGAAATTCCGGATCAGGAAGAGCTAAAGGATAAGGTGGTAGCCAACGAAACCGTGAAGGGCAACACTGACAACCCCGCCGACCTGGCTGGTTTGGAACCCGGTGAAGGCACTAAAGCGGTAGAGGAGGTGGTAGAAACCAAGCCCTATACCTACGTGGAGCAGATGCCGGTTTTCCCCGGCGGACAGGAAGCGTTGCTGCAGTACATTGCCAAGAACATCAAGTATCCGGCAATGGCTCTGCGTAACCAGGTGGAAGGCCGGGTATTCATCAAGTTCGTAGTTGGTCCCGACGGATCGGTGACGAATGCGGAAGTGCAGAAAGGCATTGGTGCCGGTTGCGACGAAGAGTCGCTGCGGGTTATCAAGAACCTGCCTCGCTTTACCCCTGGTAAGCAGAATGGTCGGGCGGTATCGGTATACTACACGGTTCCGGTAACCTTCGCCATTAAGTAAGCTTCTTCGCTCATTGGCACCCGCCGCTGAGCACCCAAAGCCCCAGATTGGACACCGTCCGGTCTGGGGCTTTTTTGTTAGGAATAGTTCTATAAAAAAATATAGTAGGCTAACATACTACAGCCGTTCCCGTGGGCGTTGACTAGTTGAAAGCCAAGGGATAAGCGAAGTGATACGGGGAAGAATGGCTTGGAAATATTGGTCTGTATTCTTTCATCGTTCACTTAACTTTTCTATCCCATGACCACAGCCACGCGCACACCTCTGCCTTCCCTCGACGATATTGTGTTTGAGGGCCGCAACAAAGCCTACGGTGCCTATGTGCTCCGCCAGATGTATGGTCAGCACGTTACCAAGGCTGTTGGTATTGCCACTGCTTTGGCCGTGCTGCTGATTGCTGTGCCGTTGGCCATACAGCATTTTTTTCCTGATGCAACAGGCACAACGATGGGCAAGGCATTACCCGAAAAGCCGATCAACGAGCTTGCGGATGTAGTCATCGACCAGGTTACTCACACGCACCCCCCAGTAGCCGCCACAGTAGTGGTGCGCCCTCCTGCTTTGCTTCCGCCCAAAGTAGTGCCTAATGAACAGGTAACAGCTGAGCCTACCGAGATAATTACTGCCCCTGTAGTTGATGGCCCGGTAGTGATTGGGCCGGTAGCCCAGGCCGGCGAAGGGGGCCTGGTTGCAGGCGGAGCCGGTAAAGGCACCGATACAGTTACGCAACCCGCAACACCGGCCGTGGTAGAGCCATTTCTCCACGTAGAGGAAATGCCTGAGTTTGCGGGTGGTCAGGCCGCGCTTATGAAATACCTGCAACGGCAGCTGCATTATCCCTCCCAAGCCCTACGCAATGGTGTAGAGGGTAAGGTATTCATCTCTTTCACCGTCAATGCGGATGGCAGCATCCAGGATGTTTCTGTGTTGAAAGGGCTGGGCTTTGGGACGGATGAAGAAGCCAGCCGCGTCATTCGGCAGATGCCGGCCTGGAAGCCAGGGTATCAGAATCACCATGCTGTGCCGGTACGCTACACGCTACCCATTACCTTCAAATATGAGTAGGCGGCTGATGTTACATAGCAGAAACTGAATTGTTTTTCCGGAAGCCAAAAAACGACTGGTTCGCTCAGAATCAGCCGTTTTTTGGCTTTTTTTGCGGCCCGCTGTTCACCCACCAGTAGCCATGCAGGTTGCGAACGAACAAAATCGGGTGGATTTTGCGTTTAAAACACACCACCCTGCTTCTAGCTTTTCTACCAATGTCTGAACGCCCCACTACCAACGAACGGTTGGGCCAGCGTAGCCAACCTACTCTGGTACGCTACTTTACCCTCATTATGTCGGTGCTTTATGCGGGTATCGGGGTATTTCTGTGGTTTGCCCCGGCGGGTACCTTCAACCTTCCCGAGCTACCCCGCCGCCTACTGGCTGTCGTCTTCGTATTTTACGGAATCGTTAGATTTGTCCGCACCTACCAGCAACATTTCAAAAAAGACCGGAATGACGCACGCTAACTTATGGAGTATTGGCGCCAGCTTAGTGGCTTGCTCGTGGCTGGCCAGCTGCGGCGGGAACACCTCTACCCAGCCGGGCGCTACCGACACTCCAACCAGCGGGACCATTCGTATTGGCGTAGACGAGACGTTTGCTCCTATTCTGAAGTCGCAGGTTGATACATTTCAGAAACTCTACACCAGCGCCCATATTCAGGCTGCGTACCAGCCAGAGTTGGATGTGATGCGCGCCTTCATGGCCGACAGCATCCGGCTGGCGGTGGTATCACGGGATTTGTCGGCGGAGGAGAAAGCTACGTTGCAGCGCCTTAAGCTGGAGCCCTATTCCGTCCGGATCGGGGTAGATGGAGTAGCCATCATTATGCACCCCAGCAACCGGGATACGCTGCTGACCACGGCTCAGCTGAAAGGTATTTTTACCGGTCAGCTAACACAATGGAGTCAGATCAGCCCAGGTAATAAGCTGGGGGCTATTACGGCTGTATTCGATAATAATAACTCCAGCACCGCCCGCTACGTGCAGGACTCGGTGAACAATGGGGCAGCCTTGGCCAAAGGGGTTTTTGCCTCCAAATCGAACCCAGCTCTTATTGATTACGTTGCTACTCATCCCACTGCTATTGGGGTAATCGGCATCAACTGGATCAGTGACCGGGACGATCCTAAGGTGCCGAAGTTTCTGAAACGGATACGAGTGGCGGGTATAAGCCCCAAGTCAGCGGGGTCCGCTCCAGCAGACTACGTTCAGCCTTACCAGGCGTATCTGGCGCAGAAGCTGTATCCGTTGCGTCGTAACCTGTATGTTATCAGCCGCGAAGCCCGGACCGGACTTGGCACCGGTTTTGCAACCTTTGTGGCAGGTAATAAGGGGCAGCTCATCATGCTGAAGTCGGGGTTGATGCCTGCCAAGGGTCAAGTTCGAATGATGGATGTAAAGCCTGCGCTCTAACCCTGTTTATCTCCCTTTCCTACGTCTTTTCACCAAACCTTTTGCTCATGAACCTCAAGCCCTGGAAGCTCACGCTCCTCGCTGCTTTGTCCGTTACCGGTTCGGCCGCGCTTGCTCAAACCAGCCCTCAGAAAGCCATTGAGTTGGAGCGCTACAGTGAAGCCCGTGCCGCCCTGCTGCGTGCCCCGCAGTCCAATGAAACCTCGTACGAATTGGGTCGCCTGTATCAAATGCGGGACATGCCCGACTCGGCCGCGTATTACTTCAACCGGGTTTCTCTGAACCAGAAAGACCCCATGACGATGATTGCCGCTGGCCGGGCTGCGTTGGCCAAGGGTAAGACCGCCGAGGCTGAAATTCAGTTCGACAACGCTGTGAAAGCCTCGAAAGGCAAGGACCAGAAGGTGTACACCATGATTGCTCAGGCCTACGCCGAGTCGGACGTGAAAGACACTGGTAAGGCCTTGTCGTATGTAGCTGCCGGCGAAAAGCTGAACAAAGGCAAAGATGATCCGGCTTTGATGATTGCCCGTGGCGACATTTACCTGAAGTCGGAAACGGGTGGTGGCGAAGCAATGAACAGCTACGAGCGTGCTTCGCTGGCCGACCCCAACAACGTGCAGGCATACGTACGGAAAGGCCAACTGAACATGCGGGCCCGTACTTATAACGAAGCCAAAACCAACTTCGACAAAGCCATCAGCATCGACCCGAACTACGCCCCGGCGTATAACTCGCTGGCTGAAACCTACTACTTTGCCGGCCGCTACGACGACGCTCTGGCCCAGTTCCAGAAGTATTCCTCGCTGGCTGAGAAGTCGTCGACTACCGATGCCAAGTATGCTTCCTTCCTGTACCTGACCAAGAAGTACCCGGAAGCCCTGGTGGAAGTGGATAAGGTACTAGCTAAAGAGCCTAACAACCTCACCATGAACCGTCTGCGGGCCTATAGCCTGTACGAAACCGGTAAAAACGATGAGGCTTTGGCCGCTATGCAGAAGTACCTGCAAGTTGCTCAGGCTGAAAACAAAATAATTACCGAAGACAACGTGTACTACGGTAAGATGCTGATTAAGGGCGGCAAAACTGCCGAAGGTGCGGCCATCATCAAGAAGGCTATTGATGCCGACCCCAAGAAAGCGGCTGAGCTGCAGAATGAGCTGGCGCAGGCTTACTTAGCAGCGAAGGACTATCCCAATGCCATTTCTACCTTGAAGGCACGTATGAATGCTAACAAGGGTGGAGAGCTGACGGACAAAGTATATCTGGGCCGGGCCTATGAGCTCAATGGTCAGTATGCACAGGCCGACAGCCTATACGGGGTAGTACTGACGGAGCGTCCGAACTACATTCCTGGCTACCAGATGCGGGCCCGGGCCAATGCTAACATCGACAAAGACTCCAAGCAGGGTCTGGCAAAACCCTACTATGAGCAGTACCTCAAGGTAGCCGGTGCCGCTGAGGATGCGAGCAAGTACAAATCGGGCCTGATTGAGGCAAACAAGTACTTGGGCTACTACTACTACCAGAAAGGCGACAAGGCTACGGCTTTACCCTACTGGCAGCAAGCCCTGGCCCTGGACCCCAACGACCAGCAGGCCAAAACGGCTGTAAGTGAAATTACGAAGCCGGCTCCGGCCAAGAAGGCGCCGGCCAAGGCTCCGGTGAAGCGAAAGTAACTACTTGGCGCTTTATAGTAAAAAGGCCCGCTACTGAGTAGCGGGCCTTTTTGCGTTTTTAGTGCCCGCTACGCCCTTTACGGATGCTCGGTGGCATACTTGTCCCATTCTGCCAGCACGGCTTCAAAATCAGCCGGTAATTCAGCTTCGAAGTGCAGCAGTTCGCGGGTAGTCGGGTGTTCGAAGCCCAGTGATTTGGCATGTAGTGCCTGTCGGGGCATCAACTCCAGCATTTTTTCGGCAAATGCCTTATATGCACCCGTGCGCTGCCCATACACAATCTTGTCGCCCCCGTAGGTAGCGTCGCCAAACAGCGGGTGGCCGATGTGCTTCATGTGGGCCCGAATCTGGTGGGTGCGGCCGGTTTCCAGGTTGCATTGCAGCAGGGCCACCTTACCGAAGGAACGCAACACCTTGTAATGGGTTACGGCGTGTTTACCCTGTTCCCCATCCGGATACACGGCCTGCACCTTGCGGTCCTTCAGGCTGCGGCCAATGTGGCCCCGCACGGTACCGGCTTCATCCTTTGGCACGCCCCACACCAAAGCTAAGTAGGTCCGCTCAATGGTATGATGAAAGAACTGGTTGGACAAGTGCGTCATGGCAAACTCAGTTTTGCCGATTACCAGCAGCCCCGAGGTGTCCTTATCAATGCGGTGCACTAAGCCAGGGCGGATTTCGCCGTTGCGGCCGGTGGGCAGGTTTTGCAGGTGATAGGCCAGCCCGTTCACCAGCGTACCGTTCCAGTTGCCGAAGGCCGGATGCACCACCAGTCCGGCCGGCTTGTTCACGATGAGTAGCTCAGCATCCTCGTAGCGGATATCAAGGTTCATCGGCTCGGGCACCACCTTAAACTCGCGGGGTGGCTCGGGCAGGGTAATGGTAATGGTGTCGCCGGGCTTGACGCGGTAGTTTGATTTCACGGCCCGGTCGTTCACCTGCACCGCCTCAGCCTTAATAGCATTCTGAATGCGGGTGCGGGAGGTGCTGGGCAGGCGGTTCAGCAGAAATTTATCCAGCCGCAGCAGCTCCTGCCGCCGGTCGGCCGTGATGCGGTGGTGCTCATACAGCTCGTCCCCGCCTTCTTCGTCTTCTTCGGCGCCAGTTGCCCCTTCCAGCAACGTACCGGCCGGGAGTATAGGTTTTTCCAGTTCTTCTTCCAGCTCCGACATATGGGCTTGGGTCAGGTAGTACATCTACTGGCCCCGCGTGGCAGGGCGGGGCCGGGCTCTATAAAACAGCAACAGCCGGAGCAAACGCCCCGGCTGTGCAGAAATCCGGTCAGAAACAGGTCTACGACCTACAACTTATTTCTTCGTCTTGGTTTTGGTTTTGGAGGCAGCGGGTACGGTGGCAGGCGTAGCAGCAGGTGCGGTTACCTTAGGAGCCGCAGCAGCCGGAGCAGCACCGGGCGTGATACCCATTTTTTTCAGAATCAGGTCCGATACGTCGCCATCCTTGGGGCCGTGCAGCAACACCGGGCTGGCTCCGTCCGAGTTCAGGATGTAGGTGTAGCCGTTTTCATCGGCTACCGCGTCAATGTTCTTCTGCAGCTTGTCCAAGGCGGGCTTCAGCAGCGCCTGCTGCTTCTGCTGCAACGATACTTCGGCATTCTGCTGAAACTCCTGAATTGATTGCTGCAAGTTCTGCAGTTCTTTTTGCTTATCAGCACGCACTGGGTCCGACATAGTAGCCTGACCATTCTGGAACGCCTGTCCCTTGGTTTGATATTCAGTGTACTTAGCGTCCAGCTGGTTTTTGAGCTGGGTGCTGTAGTCTTTCAGCTGCGACTCAATCTGCTTGCTTTCGGGCATCTGGCTCAGCACGTACTCCACGCTGGTATAGCCGATTTTCAGCGGTGCGGCGGTCTGTGCCATCGAAGCCGTAGCCGTAGTAAAGGTGAGGGCGGCAACAGCCAGCGCAACGCGGAATTTGTTCATAGTGGTCATCAAAAAGAGAAAAGTCAGAGAGTTAGATGCGCAAAGTTACTTTTTTCGGGTAGATGGCCGCGCCGGGGTTCGGGTGGGTTGCTTACCGGGCACGGGCTCCTCTTCGGCGGCCGCGTCGCCGGCCGGAGTTTGGGGGGTAGCTACCGTTTTCACGGTGCCTTTCTGGGCCGGCTGGTTTCGGTCTTCGGAAGCTAAACCAAGTTCTTCCAGTACAAATTCCGTGTAGTCGTGCACGGGATTGGTGTAAAGCATGGTCAGGTCGCCGGATTTATCGAATATGATGGCCAGCTGCTTTTTCTTGGCCACTTTTTCAATGGCTTCGAACACTTTGTCCTGCACGGGCTTGGTCAGCTCCTGGCGCTTCTTGAAGAGTTGGCCTTCAAAGCCGAAAATCCGGTTCTGGTAGGCTTTGATGTCCTGTTCCTTCTTCAGAATCTCGTCCTGGCGCTTTTTTTTCATAGCCTCCGTCAGAACCACTTCTTCGGCCTGATAATTCCGGTAGAGCTTATCGAGGTCCTTTTTTTGGGTTTCGATATCCTTCTGCCAGTTGGCCGACAGCGTATTGAGCTCCTGCTGGGCCTGGGTATAGGCCGGCATCTTGCTCATGATAAACTCGGAATCCACGTACCCGAACTTCTGGGCCCGCGCTTCGCGGGGCAGCAGGCCAACCATCAGCCCTACGCTTAGGGCAGCCATCCACAACAACAGTTTACGCATCCTGATACAGAGGAAATATGAACGGCCCGCCGCGCCGCCGGGCTTAACGGAGCTGCTGACCAATGATAAAGTGGAATATGCCCTTGTCCTGCTTCTGACCGGCCGAAGTAACCGGCACTTTGTCGAAGCCCCAGCCATAATCGAAGCCTAGCAAACCAAATGCCGACATGAAAATGCGGGCTCCTACCCCCGCCGAGCGGTACAGCTTGTAGGGGTTGTAGTTGGTGTACTGCTCGAAGGAATTACCGGCTTCGGCAAAGCTGAGTACGTACACTGTGGCTGCCGGATTGAGGCTGACCGGATAACGCATTTCCATCACGAATTTATTGTACACCACGCCCCCAGCCGACGTCTGCTGAGAAGCAGGCAGGGAGTTCACGTCATTCGGATCGGCGTAACCGCGCAGGCCTACGTATTCGGTACCGGCAATGAAGTTGCTGGATCCCCCGTAGCCCAAGCCCGAGCCACCTAGCTTAAACCGTTCGAACGGCCCAATAGGACGGGCACTGTTGTAGCTGCCAATGAAGCCGAAGTGCGCCCGCGTGTTCAGCACCAGCTTACCCACCACCGGCGAGAACCACGAGGCATCGAACATCCACTTATGAAACTCTACCCACTCGTTCACGCTGGGGTGCGAGCCGGGGAACAGGGAGTAGGGCGGCGTCAGGTTCACGCTCAACGACAGCGAAGAGCCGCGCCGCGTGAACGTGGGATTATCAATGCTGTTGCGCGAAAGGGTGGTGTTGAACGTGACGTTGGTGGCATTGCCGGTGCCCGTGGGAAAGAAGTTGGCACCCAAACCGGGGTAGTTTTTCAGCTTGTACTGCGTTACCGATAAGGCGTTGCTCAGCGTGAAATAATCGTCGGGCCAGCGCAGGCGGCGGCCCAGGCTAATGCTGGCCCCGTTGGTTTTCAGCGACTGTTCCGAATTAACATCGAAGCTGCTGCCCAAACGGTAAATCGTTTTGGTTAAGCTGAACGACAGGGAGTTAGGCTTGCGCCCACCCAGCCAGGGCTCGGTGAAGGAAAACGAGTAAGCCTGGTATTGCAGGCCGTTGGCTTGCACGTTCAGGGCCAGGCGCTGCCCGTCGCCGGCCGGCACGGGCGTCCAGTTGCGCAGGGTACCAGCTTTGCGCAAAGAGAAGTTGTTGAACACCAGCCCCACCGTGCCAATGAAGCCGGCATAGCCACCCCAGCCACCCGACAGAGTAATCTGGTCGGAAGGCTTTTCTTCCACGGTGTAGTTGATGTCCACGGTACCGTCGGCCTGGTTGGGCACCGGGTTCAGGCCAATTTTCTCGGGGTCGAAGTAGCCCAGCGTAGCAATTTCGCGCTGGCTCCGGATCAACTGCTCCCGGCTGAACTTGTCGCCGGGCAGCGTATACAAAGCCCGCCGCACCACGTGGTCGGAGGTTTTGGTGTTGCCGGCAATGTTCACGTCTTTGATGCGGGCCTGTACGCCTTCCGACACGCGCATCTCAATATCAATGGAGTCGCCTTCCACCTTGGTTTCCACCGGATCAATCTGGAAGAACAAGTAGCCGTCGTTCATGTACAGCGACGACACGTCCTGACCCGTAGGGTTGTAAGTCAGGCGCTTGTCCAGCGTTTCTTTGCTGTATACGCTGCCCTCCTTGATGCCCAGCACGGAGGCCAGCGTCTTGTCGTCGTAGAGGTAGTTGCCCTTCCAGGTGATGTTGCGGAAGTAGTACTTCGGGCCTTCATCCACCTTCACCGTCAGGCGTAGCCCCTCGCCTACCCGCGCCAGTGAATCGGACACAATTACAGCGTCGCGGTAGCCCTGGCTATTATAGAACTCTATCAGCTTCTCCTTATCGTCGGCAAACTCCTTGGCTTGGTATTTCCCGGAGTTGAACAGCTTCGGAAACTTCTTCTCCTTGGTCTTTTTGAACTTCCCCTTCAACTTGCCGTCCTTGAAGGCAGTATTACCTTCAAACACGATGTCGTTGATTTTCACCTTCGAGCCCTTGTCCACGTTAATGAACAGTACCACACTATTCGACAGGGCCGAATCGGCTTTCTGGGTAATATTCACCTTGGCGTCAAGGAAGCCCTTGTTGGTGTAGAACTTCCGTACCTGAGTGCGGGTGTTGCTCAGCAAGGCGTCCGTTACCACCTTGCCCCGGATCAGCTTGATCTTGTTCTTCAGCTCATCCGCCTGGCTTTTCCCAATGCCGGTAAATTCGAACTTGGAAAGCCGGGGCCGTTCCTTCAGGTTGAAGTCCAGAAACACCTGAGAGCCTTCGGTGCGGGTAATGCTTACGCTTACATCCCCCAGAATGCCCTGGTCCCAGAGCTTCCGGATGGCCCGGCCTATTTCTTCCCCCGGAATCGTAATTGGGTCGCCGATTTTCAGGCCGGTTAGTCCGATCAGCGTATTGGGGTCGAGGTAACGGGCACCGCTGATGGTAATACCACCCAACGTATAGCGCTGTGCCTGTTCGCCTTCGGGCACCGCCTGGGTTTGCGCAAAGGCAGTTGTAGCAGGGGCAGCACCCAGGGCCAGGGCCAGGACGGCTGCAGGAACTAGCTTATGGTAAGAAGAACTCATGTTCGGGAATTACGATACGGTTAGCTGCTCACTGGTCTTCCCGAAACGACGCTCCCGCTGCTGATAGGCGCGCAGGGCATCGTAGAAATGCTCCCGCCGGAAATCCGGCCAGAGCAAATCGGTAATAAACAGTTCTGTATAGGCCAGCTGCCACAGGAGAAAATTGCTAATTCGCTGTTCGCCACTCGTGCGAATCAGCAGTTCGGGGTCCGGAATACCGGCTGTGGAAAGGAATCCGGCCACAGTAGCCTCCGTAATCTGATCAGGCTGCAAGCGACCCGCCGCCACCTCCATTGCCACTTGCCGGCTGGCCTGGGTCAGGTCCCACCGGCCGCTGTAGCTCAGGGCCAGCAGCAGCGTCGTGCGGGTTCCATCCTTGGTCAGCTCAATAGCTTCAGCCAGCTCTTTCTGGCAGGATGCCGGTAGATTTTCAATCTGCCCAATAGCCTGCAGGCGGATGCTGTTTTTCAGCAAGGTGGATGTCTCCTGCCGGATGGTATGCACCAGCAGCTGCATCAGCGCCATTACCTCGTGAGCCGGCCTCGACCAGTTTTCGGTCGAAAAAGCATACAAGGTCAGGTACTTTACACCCGCTTCTGCCGCAGCTTCCACCGTTTCGCGCACAGCCGTAATAGCACTTTGGTGCCCGAAAATGCGTAAGCCGCCCTTCTGCTTGGCCCAACGGCCATTGCCATCCATGATGACGGCTACGTGAGCGGGAATATTCTGGGAGTCAATTTCGGACCGAGCGGCCATTAGTACTTTTTGCGTAAAGAGGCCGCAAGTTACGCAAATGGTTGCATTCCCCTCTGCCCGATAACCACTTGCAGCACCCGGCTAAAATACGCACTGCCCCCGGCATTTCGTATACCGGGGGCAGTGCAGGTGCAGGCGCGCCTCTACTTATCAGCCTTCTTGCCTTTCTCCTGGCTTTTGTCCGGACACCTGATTTTGTAGAACGTGTAGGAAATACTCAGCCCGTTGTAGAAGTACCAGTCCTGGTCGTGCGGGTTACCTAGCAAGTCGTTCTGCCCCCCCGACTGACCATCTACGTGGTCGAGGTTGTCGGTGAAGGTTTTGCGGGCTCCGGCCTCCAGTCCCAGGTTCCAGTGCTCCGATACAGCATATTTAAAGCCTAGGCCAACCGGAACTGCTACGCTGAACACGGCGGCTTTCTGATTTAGCAATGGCTGTGCCGTGCTGGCAGTAGTAGTATTGGCATAAAACCCAGCTACACCAATAAAGACATAAGGTGTGAAATGGATCTTATCCCGACGGTTGTGGTAGTCGTAGAAATTGTATTCCATACCACCCGCGGCCTCCAACAAGCTGCCTTTCATGTTGGCGTCCCGGTAAGCAGCCTGGGGCGTTACGTTTCCACTACTCCCCGTCACGTTGCGGTCATCGGCACGGAGCATACCGCCCATCAAACCGGCGCGCAGTGTTATCGGAGCCGAAATATCCTTGCGGTAAAACGCCGTTAGCGCGGGGCGGTTGTTACGAAACTGGTAATTGGGCGAAAGTTCTCCCTTGTACACAAGCCCCCCGATACCAACGCCCAGCTCACTGGTATTCTGGGCTGCTGCTGAGCGGACAAAAAAAACACTCCCTACCGACATGGCGCCGATAAGGAGTGCTGTATGCGAGGTCAAATTGATCATGCGCTGACTGGCTGTTGAAGAAAGGACAGCCAGCAGTACTGACTATCTGAATTTGGGGTTGCGTACCCGCGGAGCGAGGATATAGTTTACCGAAAGGCCCAGAGTTGAGTACCAGTCCTTCTCATTGCTCTTGCCACGCTGGCCACCAGCCTGGTTTGCAGTGGAGTAAGTACCTGCTACACCCCGGGTAATGTCGAAGCCGAAGTATTTGGCAGCATCTGACTGAAGCTGATTACGGTCGGTGACATAGTTGGTGCTTACATCATCGAGGTAGTCCGTGAATGTTTTGCGGAAACCTAGTTCGATGCCAATATCGAAGCTTTTATTGAGTTTGTAACGGGCACCTGCACCGAAAGGAATGACAAACTGGGTGAGAGAATAGCCGCTGGACTGGCCCTCAGTCTTTAACGGCTGCAGGGCTACAATATTGCCATCAGCATCCAACCCCTTCGGGTTGTGGTGAATTACACCAACCCCGGCAAACACGTAAGGAACAAAATCCGGACGCTTGATATAGTTATTACGGTTCTCAATCAGGTCGAAAATACCCGTGGCCGCCAGTTCCAGAATATCATTGCGGAAGTTCATGTTCCGGTTGTAGCGGTATTTTGCTTCCGGATCTGTCTGGTCAGCAGCTTTGGCATCGTCACCGGTGATACGGCCGTACGAAAGAGAGGCACGGCCAGAAATACGCGGAGCAAAACGACGGGTAATATTGAGCCCTACGTTAGGACGAGTGGCGCCCGGGCGGAAGCTAGGAATGCTGGGTTTTGGTGTGATGTCACCAAAATACGCCATACCATTCAGGGTAAGACCAACAGAGTTGTACTGCTTCCGCTTACTGAACTGCTGCGCACTCGCCTCCGACGCTACCAGCGCGAGGACCAGCAACAGGGCCAAAGTGTGGGTCAAGAGTTGCTTCATATTGAGCGAGGGTTAAGAATATCGTTCTGGAAAAGTGCGAAAAATCGTATGGACACGGTCGCAGTGAGCGACAAAAGTAGAAGATGCAGTGAACTTTAAAAACATTTACGGCAAAAACTCTATGCTTAAACCGGTATTCCAGCGGGGTTCCGGCGGTCAAGGCCCCAGTTGAGCTTACTGCGCAAGGTACTCAGGAAGTTAACGTGATTCAGCTTTACCAGGCGAGTAGTAAAGTTTTCTCGGCGAACTGCAATCTGAATTCCAGCCTCCACGGTATTGGAACGCGAGTCGAGCGAGAGGAGAAAATTGTTGCTTCTGCCTTCAATTTCAAAAGAAATTACGCTCCGATCGGACACAATAAGGGGCCGTACATTCAGATTGTGAGGGCATACGGGAGCGATGATAAAATTGTTCGTCTGAGGAAGCATAACCGGGCCCCCACAACTTAACGAGTAACCGGTGGATCCGGTAGGCGTTGACACAATCAGGCCATCCGCCCAGTAGGAGTTCAGGTATTCCCCATCGATGTAGGTGTGCACTACAATCATGGAGGATGTATCCCGCTTCAGAATACTGAACTCGTTGAGCCCGAAGTTGATATCACCGAAGGTATCCGGATCCGTATCCACCCGGATCAGGCTACGGTCTTCCAGCACGAAGTGGCCTTTAAATAGGGCATCAATGGCTTGCGCAATTTTATCGGGAGAGATGGTAGCCAGAAAGCCCAGCCGGCCGGTGTTGATACCGAGAATAGGAATCTGCAGGGGCCCGACGTAGGTAACAGTATCCAGCAGGGTACCATCGCCCCCGATACTGAGCACGAAGCGCGTACCCAGCAGGGAGTCGCCGCGCCTGAAGGTAGTGATGCCTTCAGGAAGCTGGATGTATTGACTGAGGTAGGCATAAAATGACTCGAGGATACTTAGCTCGGCCTGCCGCCGCACCAGATCATCTATCATTTCCTGCATAAAAGCGGTTTGATTTTCATCGAACGGCTTTCCCAGAATGGCTATTTTCATAACAAAAACATAATCCGGCTACCGGCGGAGGAGGCGGTTGTCAGATGGGAAACTGGGTACGAAAGAAAAAGCCCCCTTGCTGCTCCCGGTTGCGGGTGTATTCAAATGTGAATACCCAGTCGTAGTACGTGACCAAATGCAGGGCCACGCCGGCCGAGGCCAACATCTGATTGGGTAACCGATTAGCTGCCTGTGCAGCGGGCTGACGTACGTAGCCGACGTCGACAAAGGTATTTAAATAAAATACCAGCGGTATGGTGTTGAAGCGGGAGCTGGGCAGCCCATCCACTGTCAGCTTGCCTAAATCCAGGAGGCGGAAGGTGAGGCCTTGCTGTATTAAGCCGAGTTGGCGGCCTTCTACCACGTAGGCATCATAGCCCCGTACCAGCACATCGTAGCCGAAAGCCCGGTCGTCGGGGTAAGCCAGGGCGCGGGCGAACCGGAGCTGGGCAGTGGCTCCAGCACTGTAGTAAAACGGCCCACCTAATGCTATATAGCGTGCGTAGCGGCCCCGCAGCGTAAGAATGGAAGGGGTAGAGCTATCAAGGAAAGTGCGGTACGTAGCACTCAGCTGCGCAAACTGGCCAGTGAGCGGGTAGGCGAAGGTGTTGCGCTGGTTGAGGGTGCTTACCAGCCCAAACTCCAGGTACTGGCGCCGCGGACCGTGCAGAAAGTACCGCGGGTTGTAGTACAGCACTGAGTCGGAAACCTGCTCGTGGTGATAAGAGACATCGAAGGCCGTGAGATGCTGCACTGTTCGGCGCCAGCGGATGCCCACGGTGGCGTACTGCCGCTCGATGGGAAAGGCCCGCTCCTGCCGCAGATTACGGAGCCGGTCGGCAACGGTGGCATAATCCAGGGAATGGCTCCGGTAGTAGGAATAGCCGGCCCCAAACCCCACGCGCCGCTTGCGGCCGTAGCCGGGAGCTTCATAAAACAACTCGTATTTGCGGTTGAACCCCAGCTGCAGATTTGCCAGCAGCTGTTCGTTGCGGCCCCGAAAGTTACGCCGCACCAGATGCAGGCCATAGTCTACCCGCTGCCACCGGTCGGGGCGGTCCAGCCAGGAGCGGAAGTTCCGGTCGGCCAGGGAGAAAATAGGCACGGGAAACGTGTACCACCGCTCCTGTACGCTGTAAAGCACGGTAAGCTCCCCCTCCCGGCACACCGACTGCACCAGCACCTGATGAAACAGCTGCAGGTTAAACAGCCGGCGGCGGTTGGCTTCCAGCCGACGGCCAAGAGCCGCTGCTGCCAGGGTATCATTTTCCCGGAAATCCAGCTCGGCCCGTAGTACTGCCTCCCGGGTTACGTTGTTGCCCACGAACAGAATACGGCCCACCCGCAGGGTAGGATAGCCGGGGCACGGTACCTGCACCAAGCTGTCGGGTGCGGCGCGGCGCAACGAATCGGGCGGAGGCGCAAGGGTATGCCCCACAGATGCAGCTGGTGCAGTATGAAACAGCCCCCCTAGCCACAGGAGCAAAACGGATAGCAACACCTTCCCTACCGGCTCAAATACTGAGGTAGCGCAACAGGGCGTTGTAGCGCTCCTGTTCATCCTCGGTTACCTCGCCAGTGCCACTAAACTGGGCAGTAATAGAGTAGCCAAACCGCTCCAGCGTGGCAATAATACGGGTAATATTAGGCGTATTGAGCTTAAGCGTGAGCCGAATGCGATAAGGGTCGTGCTCATCCTGGGCCACGTGGGCACTCATAATCTTGGCATTATTTTCCTCCACGTACCGGCTGATCTGGGTGAGAGAATAGTCCCGCTCCTCCATGGCCAGCACGATAATGCCCTGCTGGCTGGTGGCGACGGGCACTTTACCGAAAGCGGCCAGCGTATCACTTACCGTTACTACGCCCATGTACTCGTGCTGCGCATCCAGCACGGGTACCAGCTGGATTTTGTTCTGAACGGCTAACTCAATAATATTATAGAAATGCTGATCATGCTGCACGTGCACATCGGCGTAGCTGAGTGAGAGGCTGCCGAGCAAACACTCCACTCCTTCCCGATCCAGCAGGTCCGATTCGGTTATAAGCCCCCGGTAGTGGCGGTTGTCGAGCACGGGCAGTTGTCCCACATGAAACTCCTCCAGCCAGCGGGCCGCCTTCTCCGTTGAATCCGTCACTTTAAGTGGCGGAATCATCTGATTCAGTAAATCTTCGGCGAGAATCGAATTCATCGGAGAACGGGCAAAAAACAGGGAAAAACAGCAGGTGCGGGGGCAATATAAGCGGTAACGCTGCCAGAAGGTTTTTCGGACGAGCAACTACCTGCTAATCGGCTATAAGAGCGGGAAAACCAGCCTGTAGGTTGCACCATACCAGCCGCTTTCCACCTGCCTACTGAGATATAACCGCCGCCGTACGCGCCAGAAAAGCTGTCAGAAACCGGTTGAACTGATGGGGCCGCTCCATCATGGGGGCGTGGCCGCAGTGGTCGAGAAAACGCAGCTCTGAGCCCCGAATCAGCCGATTGAACTCGTGAGCAACCACCGGTGGGGTGATTGTATCGTTCAGGCCCCAGACCAGCAGGGTAGGCACGTTGATTTTATGCAGCTCCTTGGCCAGATTATGCCGCTGGGCCGAGCGGGCAATGCTGATGATGCGCAGGCATTTGGCGTTGGAGTTGGTCACGCTGAATACCTCATCAACCAGTTCCTGCGTAGCCACAGCGGGGTCGTAGAACGTGTAGGCCACTCGCTCCTGCACGTAGGCGTAGTTGCCACGCTTGGGAAAGGAGCCGCCCATGCCATCCTCGAACAGGCCGCTGCTGCCCGTCAGGACCAGCCGCTTCACCCGGGCGCTATTCTGCAGAGTATATACCAACGCAATATGACCGCCAAGTGAATTCCCGAGCACGGTGCAGGGCTCTGTCAGGCTGATTTCGGCCAGAAAATCTTCGACAAAACTCACCAGCCCCGGTACCCCGGCTTTCAACAGCGGCATATCATAGATGGGCAGCAGGGGAATAATAACGCGGTGCTGGGGGCTGAATTCCTGCACTACTTCCTGCCAATTGCTGAGCGCTCCGAACAAGCCGTGCAGCAACAGCAGCACCTCACCGGAACCTTCGTCTACGTATTGAAAACCGTTTTTCTCCTTGATCTGCAGCTCCATCGTCGCTAGGAAATGAGCCCGCCGCCACTGGTGGCGGAGGTGGGCTGTGCAATGATACAATTCTTGACCCAATTGCCCAGAAGCGCCAGTCCGTGGGAGGTGAGCAAAGCCTCCGGGTGAAACTGCACGCCCCATAGGGGTAGCGTCCGGTGCTGGAAAGCCATTAGCGCACGGTCCGCATCGGCGGTAAAGGCCAGGGGCTCCAGCACTGCCGGCAGGTGGTGCAGCACCAGGGAGTGGTAGCGCGTAACCGCCATGCGCGCGGGCAGCCCCTGCCAGATTTCGTTGGGCTGGGTCCAGACAATGTCCGACACTTTACCGTGCATAGGCCGTTGTCCCCGCTGCACCTGCGCCCCAAAAAACTCGCCCAGGGCCTGATGGCCCAGGCATACACCCAACATAGGTTTATGGGCGTGATACTCGGCAATAACAGCTAGTAGATTACCGGCGGTGGCGGGCGTGCCCGGCCCAGGCGACAACACCACCGCATCGAAGGACAGCCGCCGCAGTTCGGCCAGGGGCACGTTGTTGCGGCGCACTTCTACCTCGCACCCCAGCTGCCGCAGGTAGTCCAGCAGGTTGTAGGTGAACGAATCGAAATTATCGAGCAATAATAAGCGCATACGCGGCAATAACGGGAGCAACCAGGCTCTGGAAACTGGTAGCAGTACGCAATAAGTCCGGGTGGGGTAGCGGAAGCAGGGAGTTAGAACACGCCCCGCAGCCGGTCGAGCAAGGTGCCGGCGAAGGGCAGCACAAATGCCACCACACTCAGGGCCAGCGGAGTGGCTTCGCGCACAATGGGGAGCACCTGCGAGCTGGCCACGAGCTGGGGCGAAATCAGCTGCAGCCCCGCCATGCCCAGGCCGTGCAACAGCAGGCTCATGCCCAACACCCACTTCAGCACTCCGCTGGCCGCCCCACCCAGGTTATCGACAATACCCAACGGCGTGAGGTGCACCGCCGTCTTGATGAATTTACTCAGCAGATGAACACCCCAGACAATGGCCACGAACACCAGAATAAAAGATACCAGCGGCAGCATTCCAAAAGCTTCGCCCACATAGTGCCGGACCAGCGGAATAGCATCATTCAGCAAAGCCAACCCGCCCACCACGCCCAGCACGAAGGCGAGCAGCGAAGCCACTTCCAGCACCAACCCGCGCCGGTAACCCTGTACAGCCCCGATGCCCAGTGGAATAAGCAGGAAGATATCGAAGGTGGACACGGGAGAGAATGTGGTGAATGTGGGGAATGTGGATGGATTTCGGGAGTGCGCGCAACGCAAATTTCAGTCGTCAGTCAAGTGCCTATCGAGCCGTGCGTTTCGCACATTTATTCACATCCTACCCATTCACTCACATTCTACCCATTTATAGATTCGTGTTGTTGAGCAGGTTATTGACGGTCTGGGAAATCAGGCGGCCATCGGCCAGGCCGGCCAGTTCCCGGGCGGCCACACCCATCACCTTGCCCATATCCGAGGGGCCGGTGGCCCCTACCCGCTGAATAATATCTACCAGCTTCTCCACCAAATCAGCTTCTGAGAGTTGCTGAGGCAAATATTCCTCAATGATGGCCAACTCGGCCAACTCTACCTCTTCCAGGTCGGTGCGGAATTGCTTCTGGTACATCTCGGCGGCTTCGCGGCGCTGTTTGGCGGCTTTGGTCAGCAGCTTCATTTCAGCATCGGGAGTGAGGGCCGCGCCGTGCTGACCTTCGGCCGTTTCAGCCAGCATGATTTGGGATTTGATGCTGCGCAGGGCCGTGAGACGTACTTTGTCCTTGGCCAGCATGGCCTTCTTGATATCGGCGTCGATGATTTCTTTGAGAGCCATGGGAATGGGGGGATAATGAGAGTACAAGATTACGGCTTTTTGTCGCAACCCGTTGGGCAGGGCCCGGTGCAGTGCCGGACTATCGAAGCCAATATGCGTAAACCAGAAAGCCCGGCCGCCGGTTTGCCTACGTATCTTTGACCACCTGCCACCCCGCAGCACCGCCCCCGAATATGACAAAGCTTAGCGTAAACATTAACAAAATTGCCACCCTGCGAAATGCCCGCGGCCACAACCGCCCCGATTTGCTGCAGGCTGCCCGCGACTGTGAGCGGTTCGGTGCGCAGGGCATTACGGTCCATCCTCGCCCCGATGAGCGCCACATCCGTTACCAGGATGTGCGCGACCTGAAAGCCGTGGTAACCACCGAATTGAACGTGGAAGGCAATCCGACGCCCGACTTTCTGGCTTTGGTGCACGAGGTACGCCCCGAGCAGGTGACACTGGTGCCCGATGCGCCCGATGCCATTACCTCCAACGCTGGCTGGAACACCGTGCAGCACCAGGATTACCTGCGGCAGGTAGTGGCTGATTTGAAAAGCATGGGCTGCCGGGTGAGCATCTTCCTGGACCCCGTGGCGGAGCTGGTACGGGCCGCCGCTACCACCGGCACCGACCGGATTGAACTCTACACCGAAGACTACGCCCGCTACTATCACGCCGGCCCCGAGGCGGCCCTGCGCCCCTACCACGAGGCTGCCTTACTGGCCCAGGACCTGGGCCTGGGTCTGAATGCCGGCCACGACCTGGACCTGGATAATCTGGCCTATCTGCACCAGCACCTGCCAGGTTTGCAGGAAGTAAGCATTGGCCACGCCCTCATCTGCGACGCCTTGTACCTAGGCCTGGAAAACACCATTCAGCTGTACAGAAGGCAGTTGAAGCCAATTAAATAAAATTTGAGAGTTAGCCATGTTTTCTCGTAACGTGCTGCCATTTGAGCCCAGGCTGTTCGCGAAACGGGAAGAGCACTCATCGACCAATTCTTACTTGCTACTCCTTTCTTACTTCTCCCTGTGCCTCGTCTGCCTCTTACCGATTTTTTGGACCAGCCAACCGAGGTACCCATTCTGGATGTGCGGGCGCCCGTTGAGTACGCACACGGCCACATTCCGGGGGCCGTAAGCTTTCCGCTGTTCTCAGATGAGGAACGGGCGCGCATTGGCACCACCTACAAACAAATCAGCCAAGACCGGGCGGTACTGCTGGGGCTGGATTTTTTTGGTCCGAAGATGAGCCAGCTGGTGAAGCTGGCCCAAAAGCTGGCTCCACATAAGCAGGTACGGGTACATTGCTGGCGGGGTGGTATGCGCTCGGGGGCGGTACTGTGGCTGCTGGAGCTGGCGGGTTTTCGGGTACAGCTGCTGGATAAGGGGTATAAAGACTACCGCCGGGGTGTGCTGACGGCCCTGGACCAGCCCCGGCCGCTATGGGTGCTCGGGGGCCTTACGGGCTCGGGCAAAACCGACGTGCTGCAGGCCCTGGCCGCCCGGCAGCAGCCGGTACTGGACCTGGAGGGCCTGGCGCATCATAAAGGCTCGGCCTTTGGCAGTATCGGGCAACCGGTGCAGCCCACGCAGGAGCAGTTTGAAAATAACCTGGCCGCTGCACTACAGGCCCTGCCCGCCGAAGCGCGGGCCTGGACCGAGGATGAAAGCCGCACTATTGGCGCTGTACACTTACCTACGGCTCTCTACCGGCACATGCAAACCTCTCCCCTGATTTTGCTGGAAGTGCCACGGACGGTACGGGTACGGAAGCTGGCCGAAGAATATGGCCGCCACGACCCGGCAGCCCTGGCTGCTTCCATTCTGCGCATCCGGAAGCGGCTGGGCGGCCTGGTAACCCGCGAGGCACTGGCCGCCATTGGCGAAGAGGATATGGAAAAGATGGTGAGCCTGGTGCTGAATTACTACGACCGAACCTACACCCATGGCCTGACCGGGCGGCCCTTGGTGCGCGTACCCGCGCCTACTGCCAATGCCGACGAAAATGCTGGTCTTGTTCTGGCAGCAGCCCGCGCCCTTACCTAACGCCGGTTGCCATGGTTTTTCCGACGTTGCGCGTGGCACGCCCCACCGACAACCTACCCAAGCTGGTGCATTTCTACCGGGACGGGCTGGGTCTGCAGGAATTAGCTTCTTTCAGAGGACATGCCGGTTTTGATGGGGTAATGCTGGGCCACCCGCAGGCACCTTACCACCTGGAGTTCACGCACCAGCCCGGCCACATCGTGGGCCAGGCGCCTACTGCCGACCACCTTCTCGTATTTTATCTGCCCGATGCGGTGCAGTGGCAGGCCGCCATTGCCCGGATGATTACTGCTGGCTTTGAGCCCGTACCTGCCTACAATCCGTACTGGGACCAGCACGGCCGCACCTTCCAGGACCCCGACGGTTACCATGTGGTGCTACAGTGCGCTGCCTGGCACCTGTAATGTATACCTTGCTCCCGACTTTTCGGCCTTCCTCTTTGTATATGAACCCATCTGACTCCTCCGCCGACATCCGCCTGACCCAGTACAGCCACGGCGCGGGCTGCGGGTGCAAAATTGCTCCCAAAGTACTCGACCAGATTTTGCATACCAGCCTGCCTCAGCCCCAGTACGAGCGGCTGCTGGTGGGCAATGCTTCCCGCGACGACGCGGCTGTGTATGACATTGGCGGCGGGCAGGCCATCATCAGTACCACCGATTTTTTCATGCCTATCGTGGATGATGCCTATGATTTTGGGCGTATTGCTTCCGCCAATGCCATTTCGGATGTGTATGCCATGGGCGGGCGTCCCGTTATGGCCATTGCCGTGCTGGGCTGGCCCATTGATAAGCTAGCCCCGGAAGTAGCCCGGCGGGTAATTGAAGGTAGCCGCAGCATTTGTCAGGAGGCTGGCATTCCCCTGGCGGGTGGCCACAGCATTGATTCGCCCGAACCCATCTTTGGCCTGGCCGTAACGGGCCTGCTGGCCATCGAAAACCTGAAGCAGAACGATACGGCCACGGCCGGCTGCGAGCTGTATCTTACCAAACCACTGGGAGTTGGAATGCTGACCACGGCCCAGAAGCGGGGTATTTTGCAACCTGAGCACGCCCATATTGCTCCCCAGAGCATGATGCAGCTTAACAAGATTGGGGCGGAGCTGGGTCAGCTGCCCGGCGTACGCGCCATGACCGACGTTACCGGCTTCGGGCTCCTGGGCCATTTGGCCGAGGTGTGTGAGGGCAGTAACCTTACCGCCGAAATCAGCTTTGCGAAGGTACCGCGCCTGCCCGAAGCCGAGCAGTACCGCCTGCAGAAAGCCATTCCGGGCGGCACGGTGCGCAACTGGGACTCCTATGGCCACAAGGTAGGGGCCATTACTGAGGAACAGCGGGCCTGGCTCTGCGACCCCCAAACCTCCGGGGGGCTGCTGGTGTGCGTGGAGCCCGGGAGCCGGGAGGCTGTCCGGACGGTATTCGGGGCTCATGGCCTGCAGCTGGAGGCATTTGGCCACTTGCGGGCTCACGCCGTTGCCGAACCCTGGATTGTGGTCAATTCCTAACAAATACTGGCCTGGGCCGGCCGGCCTCCGGAACTAGTGGCCGGCCGACATTATTGTATTAGCAGCTGCTGCATGAAGCTTCTTTCCTTTTTGCGCCCAGTGTTGGAGGCAGCCGCGGTAGTTGGGGTAGTACTAGTTGTTCTGCGGCTGCTTAGCGGGTTATTCAGCCGCAAAAGCCACGTGTATCAACCTACTGCCTTCCGGCAGTTTACGCTGCTGTTCTGGCCGGTGCTCTGCCTGGCAGTGGGCCTGCCATTTCTGGTTAGCTTCTTTCTGGCCGAATATACTTCTGCTTACGAGCTAGGGCTGCTGCTGGCACTGGCCGCCCTGGTGTTGGGCTTTTCCGTTCCGGCCTTCGTGCTGCATACGTATTACTATTTCATCAACCAGCATACTACCCTTGTTTTCGACCCCAAGCAAAACGTGCTGGAAGTGTATGAGGCTTCGGTGCGGATACCGTTTGGAAAGAGTGATATCAGGCAGGTTGAGTACGTGACCTGCCGGTCGGAGAGACTGTTTTGGAGCCCGTACGTTTACCTGCGGCTACACCTGCGCTCCGGCGAAATTCTGACGCTTACTTCCTTGTTAGTTAAGCTGGCCCCAGTGGCAGAGTTTCTGCGCAACACTCCCTTGGAGCACCGCCAGCGGTGGCTGTGCTGGCCTTAGCTGAACAGTACATGGGTAAACTACCAGTTACGCTCGTTAAAGACTGGTTTCAGCCCGATTATACAAGTACTCTAGCTACCTATATTTGTTAACGACTCCCCGCACCCGTTTACGTCTCCGCGTGGTGGGGTGTAAGTGGCTCTGCCCTCCTTAGTGCTCCTATTGTCTATGTGGCGGTTCCTGCTGGTTGCGTTTCTGCTGTGCTGCCTGCCCGCAAGCTCCGGAGCTCATGCGGCTTCGGTGCCCGAGCTGCTGCAACAATTGCGCACCCAACCCGCCGATACCACCCGAATCCGGCTTCTGAACGAGGTGTGCTATGCCTTGCACGACAATGAGCCAACCCGGGCCCTTACCTACGGCGAAGAAAGCGTTGCCCTGGCCCGCCGCCTTAACCACCGGCCAGGTTTGCTGGTTGCGCTGCTGCATCTGGCCAGCTGTTACGCTAATCTGGCCGATGGTCCCCATGCTTTGCAGCTACAGCAGGAAGCCCTGCTCCTAGCCCGGCGACTACGCTCCAACGACGGGCTGGTACGCAGCTACACCGGCATGGGCGGTGTATACCATGAGCGCAACGATACGGCGGCCGCGCTGCGCAATTACCAGCGGGCCTTAGCGTATGCCTACCGGCCCGATGTACGGCCGCGCACTCAGTTAATGCTGTTTGGCAACCTGGGCAACCTGTATTTCTATTTGCAGCGCCGCCAGCAGGGACTGTTGTTTACCCGCCGTGCGTTGCAGCTGGCCCGCCGCACCGGCGACCGGGCCGGGGAGTCATTGTACCTGGCCGATATGGGTTCCTTTTACATGCAGATGAACCAGTTGGAAACTGCCGAAGGCTTACTCCGGCAGGCTGTTTCCAGCATCGAGCCCTTGCACAACAACCGGTTCAAGGCTGGGCACCTGGAGTTGCTGGCTACCGTGCTGCTCCTGCAGAATAAGCTTCCGGAAGCGGATAGCCTCACCCGCCGGGCCCTGCAGCTGGCCCGCCGTATTCAGTACCGGGAGCGGGTACTGGACGCTTACAGCCTGCTGGCTGAAATACACGTGAGCCGCCACGATTTTGAGCAGGCGTATGCCTGGCAAACCAGGTACCGCGACCTGAACGATTCACTCAATAGCCGCTCCCGTGTACAAACCCTTACGGCCCTGCAAACCCGCTACGAAACCGCCGATAAGGAGCATCAGATTCGGCGCCTCACGGAGCGGGAGTTGGTAATGCAGCAGCGCAACCGGGCCCTATGGGTAGCTGTGGCGGCGCTGCTGCTGGGCCTGGGGGGCATGGGCTACCTGTACACCAAACTCCGGCGCAGCCGCGCTGAGCTGGCCACCAACCACCAGGCGCTGGAGGAAATAACCAAGGAGCTGCGGCAGTTGGCTTCTTCCAAAGACCGGCTGTATGCCATTGTGGCCCACGATTTGCGCGGCCCGGTTACTTCTTTCGCGGGCGTTACGGAGCTGATTGATTTTTATCTGAAGCAGGGGGATGAGGAAGGCCTGCGTCGGCTTCCGAGCCTGGTCCGGCAGTCGGCCCATCAACTCAACCATCTGCTGGATAACCTGCTGAACTGGGCCGTAAACCAAACCGGCGAGCTGGCATTTCGCCCGGAGCGGCGCTTGGTGCAGGAGCTTTGCCACGAAACGATGCACCTGTACGCCAACGCCGCCGAGGCTAAGCAGATTACACTGCACACGACCTGCCCCACTCAGCTGGCCGTTTGGGCCGACGCGCACATGACGCAGACTATTCTGCGCAACCTCGTCGGCAATGCTCTTAAGTTTACGCCCGCTGGCGGCCGCATCACGCTGCTGGCCGAACAGCGGGATGCCGGCACAGTTGCCTTGTGCGTGCAGGACACCGGTACGGGCATGGACCCCGCTCAGGTGGCCATGCTGTTCTCCCCGGAGGGCTCGGCCTCGCCCCTGCGGGGGCGGCGCTCAGGCACGGGGCTGGGGTTGCTACTGTGCCGGGCATTTGTTGACCGGCAGGGAGGCTCCCTGTCCATTGAGAGCACCCCGGGACAGGGCACCACGGTGTGCGTACTACTGCCGGCAGCCCGACTGGACCAGCTCCGTTAGCAGCACTTGATTTGTGCTTCCGTGGGCTCACCGCCCAGGTCTGCCAGGGCCCTGAGCCAGCATTTCTATTCCGGAAGCCCCATCTTTGTGCTACTATGCTACAACTACACTTCCGTGAAATGGGGCAGGGTACCCCACTGGTGATTTTGCACGGCCTGTTCGGCACACTGGACAACTGGCAAACTCTGGCCCGGCGCTGGGCCGAAGCCGGCCACCGGGTAGTGGTGGCCGACCTGCGTAACCACGGCCGCTCCCCACATGCGGCCGAGCACACCTACTCACTAATGGCGGAAGATGTGCTGGGCTTGTTCGACCAGCTGCAGCTCGCCCCCGACACTGTTCTACTGGGCCACAGTATGGGCGGCAAAGTAGCCATGCGCTTCGCCCTCGACCACCCGGAGCGCCTCGGCAAGCTGGTTGTGGTGGATATTGCGCCGCGTTTTTCTGATATGGAGCACCAGGACAGCGTTATTACCGGCCTGAACGCCGTGCCGCTGGCCACCCTGGAAAACCGCCAGCAGGCCGACGAGGCCCTGGCCCGTTACATCCGGCAGGTAGACACTCGCCAGTTTCTGCTCAAGAACCTCTACCGCCGCGAAGACAATAGCTTTGCCTGGCGGCCCAACTTGGCCGTACTTACGGCGGGCATGGCCCAGGTGGGTGAGGCCATTACAAGCCCGCAGCCCTTCCTCAAGCCTGCCCTGTTTATCCGTGGAGGCTTGTCCGATTATATCACTGCCGATGATAAGCTGCATGGCATTCCGGCGCTTTTTCCAAACTCCCAGGTAGAAACCGTAGTGGACGCCGGCCACTGGGTGCACGCCGAAAAGCCCGAGGAGGTATTTGGCTTGGTGCAGGCGTTCATGCAATAGTTGAGCAGTAATACTTGAGTGGTGAGTAAGCTGTAGTCCTTCATCTGGCGTCCGCTGGCGCAGGGCTTCAGGGCAGTTAAACAGTCTCAGCGTACCGCTGCCAGTATAAGCGCCAGAACCTCCGGATGTAAAAGGACTTTCGCGCACTCAGGCTATCGGCCTATCTATTTCTTCACCTCAGCACTTTCCCGCATGCCCGGCACACTTTATCTTATTCCTACCATCCTGGCCGATGATACGGCCGCACAAGTGCTGCCGCCCCAGGTAGCCAGCCGGGTAAGTGGGCTGCAGGTTTTCTTGGTTGAAAATGCCCGCACGGCCCGTCGGTTTATCAAGAGTATTGCTCCTGAGCAGGTGATAGAGGAGCTGCGTATCAGTGTAATCGACAAGGACAGCACCGAGGCCCAGATTCAGGCGGCCCTGCAGCCGGTAGTGGCTGGGCAGGATGCCGGGGTAATTTCGGAGGCCGGATGCCCGGGCATTGCGGACCCCGGCGCCGAGCTGGCCCGGCGGGCCCATCAGCTGGGAGTGCGCGTGGTGCCGCTGGTAGGGCCCTCTTCCCTGCTGCTGGCCCTGATGGCCTCGGGCATGAACGGCCAGAGTTTTGCGTTCCACGGTTACCTGCCCATTGAGCGGAGTAAGCGAGTGGCAATGCTTAAAAAGCTGGAGCAGCAGGCCCTGCAACAGCACCAGACGCAACTGTTCATTGAGACGCCCTATCGTAACCTGCCACTGCTCGAAGACCTGCTTGCCACCCTGCACCCCGCTACCCGCCTTTGCGTAGCAGCCAGCCTCACGGCCCCCAACGAATATATCCGCACCGATACCATTGCCGGCTGGCGCAAAGGCCAGCTGCCGGATATTCATAAGCAGCCCGCCGTATTTCTGCTAGGGCAGTAAGCAGGGATTTGTTGTTTGTTATTGGTTGTCAGTTGTTCGGTTCTAATTCAAAAAACAAACAACTGACAACTAATAACAAACAACAAATCCCTACTTATTGCATCAGCTGGTACACCACCAATGATGATACGTAAGCCAGTCCCGTCATGTACAGTGCCTGCAGAATGGGCCATTTCCAGCCCTTGGTTTCGCGGTAGGTAGCCGCCAGGGTGCTCATGCACTGCATGGCAAACACGTAAAATACCAGCAGGGAGAAAGCACGGGCCGGCGTGAAAAACGGCTGCCCGTCAGCATCTTTTTCGGCGGCCAGCTTTTGCTGCACCGTCTGCTGATCCGCTTCCTGGCCCACGCTGTAAATGGTACTCATCGTCCCGACGAACACTTCCCGGGCTGCAAACGAGGTAATAAGCGAAATACCAATCTTCCAGTCGAAGCCCAGGGGCCGGATGGCTGGTTCCAGCACATGCCCGAACACCCCGGCGTAGGAGTTCTCCAACCGCTCAGAGGCCACGCGGGCTTCGGTTTCTTCCGGGGAAAGGCGTTGGGCGGTGGCTTCGGTGCGGGCCGCTGTTTCGGCCTGTTCTATCCGACCGGGCGGCCCGTAGGTAGCCAGCACCCACAGCAGAATGGATATGGCCAGAATCACCTTGCCGGCCTGAAAAACAAAAGCCTTTACTTTCTCCACGATGGTGATACCCACGTTCTTCCACCGGGGCCAGCGGTACACCGGAAACTCCATAATGAAGTAGCTCCGCTCCTGGGTTTTCAGCAGCAGCTTCATGGCCCAGGCCGACAGAATAGCGGCAAAGAAGCCCAGCAGGTACAGGCCCATTAGGGCAATGCCGCGCAGGTTGAATACACCCAGCACGGGCGCATCGGGCACCACCAGCCCAATGAGCACCGTGTACACCGGAATACGGGCCGAGCACGACATCAGCGGGGTTACGAAGATGGTGATGAGCCGGTCTTTGCGGTTTTCAATGGTGCGGGCACTCATAATGGCCGGCACGGCGCAGGCCACCCCCGAAATCAGGGGGACAATGCTCTTACCATTCAGCCCAAAGCGCCGCATAATCCGGTCCATCATGAAGGTTACGCGGGCCATGTAGCCGGTTTCCTCCAACACCGCAATGAAGGCAAACAACAGCGCAATCTGCGGGATAAAGATGAGTACGCCCCCCAGGCCCGCCAGCACGCCTTCCGTGAGCAGGTTAATCAACGGCCCGTCAAAGTTGGTCTGAATAAGCCCATTGATCCAGGCCACGCCCTGGTCGATGAGGTCCATGGGGTAGCTGGCCCAGGCAAAAACTGCCTGAAACATCAGAAACAGGACCGAAAAGAAAATCAGGTAGCCCCACACTTTGTGAGTCAGTACCCGGTCGAGGCGGTTGCTGTAGGGCTCGTTCTGCTCCGTGCGCGTCACCGATACGCAGTTCAGCAGCACCTCATTGATGCGCTGGTAGCGGCTGATGGTTTCCTGAGCCTGCTGCTCCAGAGGCTTAAACTGGTATTGCTCCGTTAGCTCCTGCACATAAGCACGCTCATCCGGCGTCAGGAAATTTATGTGACGGTACTGATGCGCGTAATGCAGCGCCAGGTAGTCGTTGTGCAGGTTGAAGTAGTAGCGGATCTGCCGGATCATGGGCAGCAGGCTCTCCTCGGGGGAGTAAAACTGTACGGTAGGCGCGTCCAGGGTCTGCGCCATTACAATTTTCAGGGCGGCAATACCTACCCCCTTGCGGGCATTCATCGGAATGATAGGCACCCCCAACTCCTGCTGCAGAGCCGCAATGTCAATTTTTACCCCGTGCTGCTCCGCCACATCCATCATGTTCAGGGCCAGCACTGTGGGCAGGCCCATGTCGGCCAGCTGCGTGAACAGCAGCAGGTTGCGGCGCAGGTTACTGGCATCCACTGTTACCACCACAAAATCGGGGTACTGGTTGCTCGTCTTGTCGTAAAACAAGTCGGTAATAACCTTCTCGTCGAGGCTTTTAGGATAGAGGGAGTAAGTACCGGGCAGGTCAATTATTTCAGCCCGGTGCTGGGAGGTCAGCTGGCTGATGCCGGTTTTGCGGTCTACCGTCACGCCGGGGAAGTTGCCTACCTTCTGGTTAAGCCCGGTAAGCTGATTGAACAGCGAGGATTTGCCGGAGTTAGGGTTGCCAACCAGCGCAATACGGGTTAGTGCCCCCGGGTGGCGCAGCGCTGCGTTTTCCAGCCCTGCAGCCGAAACGCCGGCACCGGCCCGGCCGGAAAGTAATTGCCCGCCTGCCATGTACGAACTCCTTATTTCAGAAAAATAGTCGCTGCCTCACTTACGCGCAACGAGAGCGTATAATCGGCCATGTCACCTACCACCACGGTAATAGGGCAGCCCAGCGGAGCCCGGCTGTTCAGCCGCACCTGCGTACCCGGAATACACCCCATTTCCAGAAGCTTAAGCGCCATTTCCGGGTCTTTCAGACAGCAGATGGTGCCACTCTCCCCCAGTTGAAGGTCTTTCACACTGCGGGGTGCGGGAGCGGCAGGGGCAAGCGGTGGGTGGTCAGACACGGGCGGGGGATTATTTAGACTTACTTCAAACAAAGGTACCACCCAATTATGTTTCAGCCAAAATTCGCCGCCGCTGGATTTAGGGAACGGGCCCGCCCTAACCCATTGATTTGTAATTATTCCGAAATTGAATTGCACCGTTATAAATATTCAGGGAAGACTTGCTTTCAATGCCAGTTTTCATTGTAATTTTGGGATATACATTAGTCTGCTCGCATATGCTCCAACGCGTACTTTCTCTCTTTGCACTGGCTTTGCTGCTTCCGGCTCTCAGCTTTGCTCAGGACGCTAAAATGACTGGCCGTATCGTCGATGATAAGACGAAAGAGCCCATTCCCTTTGCCTCTATCGGGTTGAAAGAAGAGCAAACCGGCGCTCTGACCAACGAGTATGGCTTCTTCCAGATGGCTATGCCACAGAAGGCGCAGCAGGACTCCCTGATTATCATGGCGCTGGGCTACTTCCGCAAGGCAGTACTTATTAAGCCCGGCATCAAGGTGCAGGACATGATTATTGAGGTGCCCAAGCGCGCTATTGAGCTGAAAAACGTAACCGTTACCGGCGGCAAGGTGAAAGACCTGGCCCTGGGCTCTAAATCGAATACGCCCGGCGAAGGCATGATTCAGGGTATGCCTGGCAGCCAGTACGCCTTCTTCGTGAAGAATGACAAGGGCAAGAAGCTCGGCAACGTGCGCTCCGTATCCTTTTACATCGGTGAGAATGGCTTTCCCCGGGAGCCGTTCCGGGTGCGGCTGTACAAAGCCGACGGCAACTATAACTCGCCTAACACCGACCTGCTAACGGAAAACATTGTGGTTTCGGCCCCGAAAGGCGGCGAGTGGTACACCGTGGATCTGACCCAGTACAATATTGAAGCACCGGTTGAAGGCTTCTTTGTAGCCATGGAGTGGATTGTGAGTGGTGACAACTTCTACACCACCAACTTCATGGACAACTATACGCCCTACGGCCAGATTCTGCGCCCGACGTTTGAGTTCAAGGAAGCCCGCACCTGGAACTACACTATTGGCCGTGGCTGGAGCCTGATTACTCTCTCCAGCGGAGGCAACCGCTACAACGCCATGATCCGGGCCGAAGTAGACCAGATTAAAGACTGATTACGCGGATATTGAGCGTATCACACAGATTGAGTGGACGGCTCCTGCTTCGCGGCAAGAGCCGTCCTTTTTTGGCTTAGTGCAATTATTCCTTTTACTGAAATTATCTTTCTCTATGAGAGAAGACAGTCGCCTTAATGACACTGCCAAGCCTATAATTGGATGTGCTATGGGCAGTACACCAGAAATTAGGTCATAGTTTTCCTGCACTTGTCCATCAGCGTGCCTTATTGGTAGAGCTTATGCAAGCCGGTTTCGCGCATCAGCGTAAGGTTCAATTACCAGCTTATCCATAAAAGCGCTGTCATAGGTACCCGAAGGGTATATCTATTGGTTTCGGCAATTATATTGTTGTACGCAATTTTCAACCACCCCGATGAAGTTAGAGCAGAGAATAGTGACAACAATTCCTTTAGAACAGCTTTGGAATGAAGCCGAAATCCTTCCACATGAACGGCAGGAGTATTTAAATGAGCAAGAGGTTCAGGACCTTTTAAAAAATGGAAATGTACCAATCGTGCTTGCAAGCTGCGGACTAAAACTTGCTTGGATAGCTCCACTGGAAGCACTTGCCAGGTTCAAAAGAGAAATCAAGGGTCACATTGTCAACAATCCAGACAGGTTTGTACTGCAAGACTACGAAGATGACTGGTGTTATTTGGCTTCCCTTTGGAATAACACATTAGAAGAGCGGGTACTTTTGTTGGAAACGTACCATTGAGATGCGTACAACATGCGCTTTTAGAAAGTCGGGCTGAAGTGCTATCTTTCAACAACAAAACAATCACCAGCTGAAGTGCCAAAGTGAGGCTGCATACCAATGAATGCCCGCCCTTCTTAAAGCGCTTCCTTGCTGGAAATCAAATACGTTGCGTGAACTCCGTAAGAGTCATTTTGCTCACGTAATAAACTACCTCAAAGCTTACCGACTTGCAGTAGCCCTGCTGTTGAATTTCGGCGAAACTAGCCTGAAAGTCCGCTGATTCTTGCACACTCCTAACCACATAGGCGGCTGAGAAAAAATAAAAAAGAACGGCCCCTACCGCGAAGCAGGAGCCGTTCACTCAATCCACGCAATCAGTGGTCCTTATTTGCGCACGGCAATTTCTACGCGGCGGTTTTGCTGGCGGCCGGCGGCGGTAGCATTGCTGGCGGCGGGGGCGGTTTCGCCCATAGGCTCCAGGGTCACCTGAGCGTCAGTCATCATGCCATTGCTGACCAACCATTTTTTCACGGTAGCGGCTCGTTTGGCACTCAACTCCTGGTTATAGTTTTTATCCCCCCGCGAATCGGCAAAGCCCATAATGCGTACGTCTTTGCCTTTGTAGCGACGGGCAACCGAAGCACTGATTTCGGACAGCGCCCGGGTAGCGGAGGGCTTAATGTCAGCTTTATCGGTATCGAACAGGATTTTTTCGTCGATACCGTACACGTTATACTGCTCATTGCTGCGCACCGATACTTCGGGCAGATCAATTTCCTCCAGCTTCTCATCAACGAGAGTGGCTTTTGTCAGGTCCCAGGCATTTTCAACGGTGTTACCGGCCTTGTCGGCTGCCTTGCCAACGGCGGTTGTGGCATTGTCAGCTGCCTCAGCAACAGTTTCGCTGGTACGAGCTACTACGGCAGTATCGGCCGTGGCTTCCGACAGCTGGTCTTTTTCTTCGGGTTTCTTGAGGTCGGAGCAGGCAGCCAGCAACAGCGTAGCGGCCAGCGCGGAAAGTACTGTCTTTTTCATGATGGGGAGAGTTGGGTGAGGTTTGGCTTACGCGAGCAATGTTACGGGATGTTCGGCCCATATCCATATAGCCATACCCCTATTCGGCTACAAATACGCGCTTTACCCGCTCGCTCACATTGGTTAGCAACTCGTACGGAATGGTGCCGATTAGAGCGGCCAGCTCCCGAAGCGGTAGTCCTTGTCCAAACACCGTGGCCGTATCACCAGCCTGAGCCTCGGGTATGTGCGTTACATCCACCATGCACATATCCATGCACACGTTGCCTACCAGCGGAGCACGTTGTCCGCGGATCAGTACCGCGCCGGCCCCGTTGCCGAAGCGCCGGTCATAGCCGTCGGCGTAGCCGATGGCCAGGGTGGCAATGCGCCGCTCGTGGGAGGTAGCCTCGCCGCGTCGGCTGTAGCCCACGGTTTCGCCAGCCGGCAGGGTTTTGATCTGGGAAATAGTGGTGCGCAGCGTACTAACTGGGCGGAGCGCATCCTGCTCCTGCCCGGTGGCCTCAACCCCATACAACCCAATACCCAGACGGACCATATCGTACTGCGCGTCCGGGAACCGCACAATACCGGCCGAGTTCAGGGCGTGCTTCAGAATAGGGTAACCCAGAGCAGTTTCCAGCTGTGGGGCCATGCGCCCGAAAGCCGCCAGCTGCCGCCGGGAAAACTCGTTGTGCTGGGCTTCGTCGGCGCCGGCCAGGTGCGTAAGGGCACTGGCTACACGCAGGTGCCCCGCATACTGCCGGAGTATCCGGCAAAGCTCCGGTAAATCATCCTCAGCAAAGCCCAGGCGGCGCATTCCCGTATCGAGCTTGAGGTGAATGGCCGGCATGGTAGTTTCCTGGGCCGCCCGCAGGTACTCCCGGAGCAGCTCGAAAGAATAGATTTCGGGTTCCAGATGATACTGCCGCAACTTCTGGAAAGCATCCGGCGCGGGATTCATCACCATAAGGGGTAGGCTGATACCGTGCTGGCGCAGAGTTACACCCTCGTCGGCGTAGGCGACGGCCAGATAGTCGGCGCGGTGAAACTGGAGCAGGTTAGCCACTTCGGCCGAGCCGCTGCCGTAGGCAAAGGCTTTCACCATTACCATGAGCTTTACGCCGGGCTGCAGACGGCGGCGGTAAAAGTTGAGATTGTGCACCAGCGCATCCAAATCTACTTCCAGCACCGTGCCGTGGAGTTGGCGCTGAAATGCGGCCACAATCCGCTCAAACCCGTAGCGGCGGGCTCCTTTCACCAGCAACAGCTCCTGGCGGTATTGCTCAGGGCGAAAATCAGCTAAAAACGACTCGGTATCCGGGTAAAAGACGTTACTCAGGTTCCCGAAAGCGGCCTGGTGCTGGCTAATAGCGGGGCCGATGCCAATCAGGCGGTCCACCCCATGCGTGGGCAGCAGGGCTGCCACCCGGGCGTAAAGCTCGGCCCCGCCCAGGCCCGACTCCAACACATCGGACAAAATGAGCGTGCGGCGGCCCCGGCGTGTCTGGCGGGCCAGGGCGTCGAGGGCGAGGCGCAGGCCCGCCAGGTCGTTGTTATAGGTGTCGTCGAGAATGTAACAGTCGTTGAGGGCCTGCTTCATTTCGAGACGCATGGCTACGGACTGCAGCCGGTCGAGGCGGCGCTGAATTTCGGGAGTGGGCACCTGTCGCCACAGCAACACTGCCAGGCAGTGGAGGGCATTTTCCACCGAGGGTTCATCGGCAAAGGGCAGCGTGAAGGTATGCTCCTGGGGGCGGG
The DNA here is from genome assembly GCF_003944705.1 of Hymenobacter metallilatus. Classification (GTDB taxonomy): domain Bacteria; phylum Bacteroidota; class Bacteroidia; order Cytophagales; family Hymenobacteraceae; genus Hymenobacter; species Hymenobacter metallilatus. The sequence continues at coordinate 95,563 of NZ_RWIS01000010.1, forward strand.
GCCGCTTACGCTCCACCCGCACAACGGTGCGGTTGGCGGCGGCGTCCTGTACGGTTACCAGCAAGTCGGCCTCCTGGGCGTCGAAGAGGGGGCGCTGCCGCGTCCAGGCCACCAGCCGGGTGCGGGTGGCATCCAGCTGGCGGCGGGCAGTGACGTGTACCAGCTCGTGGTCGGCGCAGTAAAACAGGGTGTCGACGCCCGCAAAAAGGCGCATCTTCTCGGCGGCTTTTGCGGCGTGGGAGGCAAAGCCCGCATCGTGGGCGGTGCCCAGGTTGGTGAAGATGCCCAGCGTGGGTTGAATAACCCGGGCCAGCCGCTCCATTTCGCCGGATTCCGAAATACCGGCCTCAAAAATGCCCAGCGTGTGGCTGGCCGTCAGCTCCCACACGCTCAGGGGCACACCCACCTGCGAGTTATAGGAGCGGGGGCTTTTGCAAATCAGCTCGTCGGGGCTTAACAGTTGGGCCAGCCACTCTTTCACGATGGTTTTGCCGTTGGAGCCTGTAATGCCGAACACCGGGATGGAGAAATGGCGGCGGTGGTGGGTAGCCAGCTGCTGCAGGGCCGCCAGCGTATCGGGTACCAGCACGAAACCGGCCTCAGGGTAGGCGGCCAGATCCACGGCTTCCTGCACCACAAACTGTCGTACACCAGCCTGATACAGTTCAGGCAGGTAGCGGTGCCCATCGTGTTGGGGGCCACGCAGGGCGAAAAACAGGCTGTCGGCCGGGGTTTCGACGCGGCGGCTGTCAAGCAGCAGGCGTTGAATGGCGGCCGCCGCAGCGGGAAGTTGCAGCAACGTGCCGCTCAGGGAAGCTGGTAAATCGGAGAACTGGAGCATGGCCTGGCAAAGGTACGAGCCAGAAGAGGTTGGCAAGGAAGCAATAACAGCGTATCCCTACCCCATTCGCAACCTCTTCCCACTCGTACCTTTGTTTTCCCTCTTTGCTGCTTCCGTTCTTGAAACTCTCCCGTCATCACCTGGCCGCCTTCACGGCTTTCTTTATCTGGGGCTTTTTCCCGATTCCGCTGCGCTGGCTGGCCGGCTACCCCAGTGGGCAGATTTTGTTTTTTCGGGTGCTGATTTCGTTACTGCTCCTGCTACTGATTCAGGGGCTGACCCGCCGGCCGGTAGTGCAGCGCACCTGGCAGCAGTGGCAGACGGCCCCGGCGCCGGAGAAACGCCAGGTGCTTGGCAGCACGGTAGTAGGCGGCGTGCTGCTGACGTCCAACTGGCTGCTGTTTATTTATGTCATCAATCAGGTAAGCGTACAGGCGGGCTCGTTTGCCTACCTCATCTGCCCTATTCTTACCTCGTTGCTGGGGTTTGTGGTACTGCGCGAGAAGCTGCGGCTACAGCAGTGGCTGGCCATCGGGCTTAGTGCGCTGAGTTGTGTGCTGCTGGGCTCCGGCGAACTTCGGACACTGGGTATGAGCTTGGTTGTGGCCCTCACCTATGCGGCTTACCTGATCAGTCAGCGGCGCTTGCAGGGCTACGACCGGCTGGTGTTACTGACTGTGCAGCTTACTCTCACGGCCCTGCTGATTTTGCCGCTGGCCCCACTGCTGGGTGCCGAGCCGCTAGCGGGCCTGCACGATGCCCGGCTGCTGCGGGTAGCACTGCTACTGAGCACCTTGTTTACCATTATTCCGCTGTTTCTGAACCTGTACGCGCTAAACAAGCTGCCTTCGGGAACGGTGGGTATCTTCATGTATCTGAATCCGGTGCTAAGCTTTCTGTTGGCTTTTCTGTACTTCGGAGAGCAGGCTTCGGCTTTGAAGCTGGGGGCGTATGGCCTCATTATGGGGTCGGTTGTGCTCTACAATTTTCGCCTCGGTGGTTCCCGCCCGACGTAGTGCTCCCCCCTAATACCCCGGCAATACCAGTGCCTGCTCCCCTAACCGGCCTGCGCAACCCGCCAACATTCCCGTACCTTCGGGCTGCTTTGGTGGCACCTGGAGCCAGCCAATTCCCTTATCCGACTTTTTAGTAAGCCGAATGACTACTCCTCCCCGTCAGGCCGTTGCGCCGTGGTGGCGGCGGGTGCTGCCGCACCTGCTGGCCGTGTTGTTTTTTCTGGTGCTGGCCGCCGTGTACTTCTCTCCCATCCTGTTCGATGGCAAGACCCTGGCCCAGCACGATATTGTGCAGTTCAACGGCGGGGCCCACGAGGCGGCGCAGTTTCGCGAGCAGACTGGCGAAGAAGCCCTTTGGACCAACTCCATGTTCTCGGGGATGCCCACCTACCTCATCAGCACCCGCTTCCCCGGCGACCTGAGCCAGTACCTGCATAAGCTGTTCACGCTGGGGCTGCCGGCGGTAGTGGCTAACCTGTTTCTGGCCCTGGTGTGCGGCTACGCGCTGTGCGTGGCCCTGGGCCTCTCGCCGCTGGTAAGCGTGGTGGGCGCCATGGCCCTGGGTTTTACGAGCTATAACCTTATTATTCTGGCCGCCGGCCACAACACCAAGAGCCTGGCCCTAGCCTATGCTCCGCTAGTGCTGGCAGGCCTGCTGGTGGCGTTCCGGCGCAACAAGTGGCTGGGCACGGCTTTATTTGCGCTAGGGCTGGCCATGAACGTGCGCTCCAACCACCTCCAGATAACGTACTACCTGCTGCTGCTGGTGCTGGTGTTTGGGGTGGTGGAGCTGGTATTTGCCGCCCGCGAGAAGCGCCTGCCCGATTTCCTGACCCGCTCGGCCCTGTTGGCGGTGGCCGCCCTGCTGGCTGTGGGCGTGAGCTTCGGCCGCCTCTATACCACGCTGGAATACAGCAAGTACAGCATTCGGGGTAAGTCGGAGCTGAAAACGCCCCCGCCCGTGGCCCCCGGCCAGACGCCCGCTCCGGCCGAGGATGATGCCGGCTCAGGACTGGGCAAGGAGTACGCCTTCAGCTACAGCTACGGCATTGGCGAAACGGCCACGCTGCTTATTCCGAATTTCTACGGCGGAGCTTCGCAGATGAAGCTCTCCGAAAACTCGGAAACCGGCAAGGCCCTGGCCGCAGCCGGGGTGCCCCCCGTGCAGCTCTCCGACTACCTGGCCCAGATGCCCACCTACTGGGGCGACCAGCCCATTACCAGCGGCCCGGTGTACGTGGGCGCGGTGGTGTTCCTGCTGTTTGTACTGGGGTTGCTGGTGGCCGACCGGCGCACCCGCATCTGGCTGCTGGCAGGCACTTTGCTGTCCATCGTGCTGGCCTGGGGCAAGAACTTCGAAACCTTCAACTATCTGATGTTCGACTACTTCCCGGGCTATAATAAGTTCCGGGCGGTGAGTATGGCCCTCACTATAGCCCAGCTGGCTATGCCTTTGCTGGCCGTGCTGGCCCTGGCCCGTGTGCTGCGGGGCCGGGCTACCGGGGCTCCGGTAGCAGCCAGCACCCACCCCACCCTGGCCGCTTTGGCAGGCAGGCCCGCCGACGATGCCGATACGGCTTTTCTGAAAAAACAAGTGCTGCGGGCCCTGGCCGTTACGGCCGGCTTGTGCGTGCTGGCCTTCCTGGCCGGACTGGTATCCGATTTTGCGGCACCCATTGATGCCCAGCTCCAGCAGCAGGGCTTCCCCTTGGACGCGCTCCGGGCCGACCGGCACAGCTTGTTGAATACCGACGTGTTCCGGTCGTTGTTCTTTGTAGCGGCGGCTGGCGGGGTACTGTGGTTTTTTCTGCAGCGGAAGCTGTCGGCGGGGCTGGCGGCTACGTTGGTGGGGCTGCTCACGCTGGTAGATTTGTGGGGCGTGGATAAGCGCTACCTCAACGACGGCAACTTCCAGCAGGAAACCATTGCTGAGCAGTTTGTGCCCTCGCCCGCCGACCAGCAGATTCTGCAGGATAAGGACCTGAGCTACCGGGTACTGAACCTGCAAAACCCATTCAACGAAGCCCAGACCTCTTACTTCCACAAAAGCATCGGGGGCTACCACGGGGCCAAGCTGCGCCGCTACCAGGACTTAATTGAGCGGCAGATTTCCAGTAACAACACGGGCGTGCTCAATATGCTGAACACGCGCTACGTTATTACCGGCGACCCGAAGCAGCCCGTGCAGCGCAACCCCGGCGCCCTGGGCAATGCCTGGTTCGTGAGGGAGGTGCAGCAAGTGCAGAGTCCCGACGAAGAAATCAAGGCCCTGACGACAGCCAACCCGGCTACCACGGCCGTGGTGGATGCCTCCAAGTTCCCGCTCAGCAAAACAACGTATCCGACCACTGGCGCCAGCATTGCCCTCACCAAGTACACGCCCAACGCCCTTACCTACCGCGCCAACGCGCCGCAGGATGGCCTGGTAGTCTTCTCCGAAATTTATTACGCGGATGGCTGGAAGGCATTTATTGATGGCAAAGAGGCGCCCCATCTGCGGGCCAACTACGTGCTGCGTGCCTTGCCGGTGCCCGCCGGCACCCACACCATCGAGTTCAAGTTTGAGCCCTCGGAATATGCCCTAGGCAACACGGTGTCCCTGGTTTCCTCAGTGCTGCTGATTGCCGGGCTGCTGGTGGCCTTGTTCTATGCCATCCGGCACCGCCCCGAGCCGCACAGCCTGACGGATACGCTGCTGGCGTAAAACCTACGTTTCTGGTTGGTAGCTGCTGATTCCTGATTGCCACAATGCCTCCCCAGATGTAGAGTAACGACTTGATGAAAGCCTAGCGGGGTGATACGGCCAGTTGCATGGCTGGTATCACCCCGCTACTTTTTTAGCAGTGCTTGCACCCTCTTCGCCAAAACCAGAAACCTGAGAAATCATGCTGCTTCAGCCCCTGCCCGAACCAGTCGCCGAGCAGGCCGGCGTGCGGCTGCTTTTGTTGCGCGACGACCTGACGCACCCCGAGTTGCCCGGTAATAAGTGGCGGAAGCTTAAATACAACCTGCAGGAGGCTCGTCGCCTGGGCCACCACACCCTGCTCACGTTTGGAGGAGCATACTCCAACCACGTAGCGGCCGTGGCCGCTGCCGGCCGCCTTACGGGTCTGCGCACCGTGGGCGTAATACGGGGCGAGGAGCTGGCCCATCAACCCCTCAACCCCACCCTGGCTCAGGCCCGCGCCGACGGTATGCAGCTACACTTCCTGGACCGCGCTACCTACCGCCGCAAGCAGGAGCCGGCGGTACTGGCCGAGCTGCTGCGCGGAACCGGCCCGGCCTACGTATTGCCCGAAGGCGGCTCCAATGCCCTGGCCCTGCCCGGCTGCGCCGAGCTGGTAACGGAGCTGCGGCAGCTCACCGCCTTCGATTACCTGTGCGTGGCCTGCGGCACGGGCGGCACGCTGGCCGGACTCGTTACGGGTTTGCAAGGCCCGGAGCAGGCCCTGGGTTTCGCCGCCCTCAAAGGAGCCGACTTCCTCCGCACCGACATCAACCGGCTAACCTTGGCCGGCACCAGCAACACCTACCCGAACTGGGCGCTGCACACGGCCTACCACGGCGGCGGCTACGCCCGCCTCTCGCCGGAGCTGCGGCAGTTTATCCGGGCGTTTCGGGTGCGGCACGGGGTTCTGCTGGACCCCATCTATACCAGCAAGATGCTGCTGGGAGTCCTGGATTTGCTGGCGCGGGGCTATTTCCGACGGGGCAGCACGGTGGTAACGGTACATACCGGCGGCTTGCAGGCCTGGGCCGGTTTCGGCGGCGAACCATAGAACGTGTACTCAGGAGCTGTGCCAGAACTCAGCTTCGGGTGCCCCGTGCTGATGAACGCCAATGGGCCATGGCTACGCCGGCCAGGGCAAATACGCAGGGCAGCACCGGCAGCAGAAACCGTACGTCCCAATCCTCCACCGTCAGCATCACCACCAGGCCCTGCAGCAGCACCACGCCGCCCAGAAACACCCGCGCCGGCAGCCAGACCCCGGCAGTGCGCAGCCCCCGTCCGGCCAGCCAGTAGCAGGGGTAGATGAATAGCACAATGAGTAGAATGTGGCTCCAGGAGTAGTAGGTTTTCACGTAGCTGAAAAACAGCAGACCTTTCAGCACCGCCAGTTTCAGCCAGTATACCGGGTTGGCCACGATGAAATAGCCCAGCCGCAGCACTGGGGCCAGTCCGGGCGGGGGGAGCTGTAGCGGCTCGGTGGGCTCCACTACCCAAGGCGTATAGCCGTAGATAATTTCGCCGCGCAGGTACGTTTCGACCAGGGTAAAGGTGAGCAGCAGCTTGTTGAGTACCCACCACCACAGCGGCGCCAGCAGTGTCCCGGCCAACAACGCCCGCCGGTAGGCCTGCCGCCCCGGCAGCTGCCGCAACCGGGCCAGCCCGGCCAGAACCGCCGCCCCCGCTACCACAAACCCATTGGGCCGCACAATACCCGCCAGCAGCACCAGCACGCCAAACACCACCCAGCGGCCGGCCGGCCCCCGCCGGGCCCGCACCAGCGCCCATAGCGCCAGCACGGTGAGGCTGGCAAACAACGACTCCGTGAGGATATACACATTGAATTGCTGCGCATCGCGCCAGCATACCAGGGCGGCGGTGGCCAGCGCGGCCGGCCGCCAGTCGGGGGCGTGGGGCGTGAGGCGGCGCAGGGTGCGGTAGAAGGCCCGCGCGGCCAGTCCGCTCACGGCCATCTGCCCCAGCACAATGCCCCACCAGCCCGCTCCCAGCTTCAACCACAGACTGATAAACAGCGGATAGCCCACGTAGCGCAGGTTATGGTCCCGCTCGAAGTGCCACTCCTGGGCAATGCGCGTACCGTAGGCCAGGTACCGGCCACTGTCGTTCACGTAGCGCGGGCCGTGGTGCTGCCACAGCAACGAGGCCTGCACCAGCAGCCATACGCCCAGCAGCAGCCACCCGTGCCAGCGCCGCAGCCACGCCGGACCGGGCGCAACGGCGGCTTCGGGAGCAGGTAGCACGGTTTCGGTAGATAGCATCGGCTACAAAGGACGGGAAGAATGCGCAGACTGGAGCAGCCTATTAGGAAGAGTGAATGGAAGGTACTGAATGCGGGAAAGAGCCTTGCCGGCCCGGAACTTTCCCCCTTCCTACCCGATTCATCCGTATTCTTACGTATTCCGCGCATTTCCTCCCTTCCACCTGTTCACCCCATGCCCAATCTGCTCCGCCGCCTGTTGCCCCTGCTGTTTCTGGTAGGCCTGGGTTGGTTTCTCTGGACGAAAGTTCGCCCGGCTCTCACTAGCTTCGAGAATCCCCTGAACCCAGCGCCGCGCATTACCGTCACTCACAACACGGTGTTGGAAAAAGTAGAAGCCCTTGGCCGCCTGGAGCTGGTACGCTACCAGTTCAAGGATGTGGTGGAGTACAAAAAAAGCACCTACCGCTTCCTGCCCGATGCCAAAGTGGCCCTCATTGTGGCCGGCCACGCCGTGGGTTGCCTCGATTTGCGCAAGGTGCGGGCCCAGGATGTGGTGCTGGAAGGCGACTCCGTACTACGGCTGGCTTTGCCCGAACCGGAACTCTGCGTCTGGCAGGTTGACCACTCTAAAAGCAAAGTGTATAGCGTGGAAAACGGGTTTTTCCAGGATGCGGAGCTGGTAGATGCCGGCTACAAATACGCCGAAGCCAACGTGCGCACCGCCGCCCTGCAATCCGGTATTCTGGCCCAGACCACCCAAAACGCCGAGCTGATTCTGCGCCCCATGCTGGAAACCATGACCGGCCGCCGGGTGGTGCTCACCCATCAAATGCAGAACCCGCAACTGCCGGGGAAACAATAACACGCGGGGGCCACCTGAATGTGTATTCCGGAGCTGTTCCGTTAGAAACTGTACCCCGAAGCTGTGCTTCGACTCGCGTAAGAAGGTAATTACCCTCAGGTGCGAGCCGGAGCACAGCTCCGGGGTACACGTTCAGGTGGCTCCGTACGTTACGCCTCCTCTTCCGGAGCTTTTCCTAAGTCTTCCAGGGCCATTTTGATGAGGTCCTGCTCGTAGCCTTTGCCGGTGAGGTAGACCTGGATTTTCTGGCGGCGCTTGCCGGGGTGGCGCTCCTTTTCCTGGCGGTCCTTTTTCTCCAGCAGCTCTACTAGGTTTTGGTAGTACTCGTCGCCGTCTATTTCCTTCATGCCGGCCTTAATGCAGTAGTCCGACAATCCTTTTTGCTTTAGCTCCTGCATGATGCGGCGGCGTCCCCATTTCTTGCGGATGTGGCCCCGCACGAACGTCTGGGCGTAGCGTTCCTCATCCAAAAACTTCTCCCGGCTCAGCCGGATGATGATTTCGCCGGCTTCGTCCTCATCCAGGCCATATTCGCGCAATTTGGCCTCTACTTCCTTCTGGTTGCGGTCCTGGTAGGTGCAGAAGGCGGCTATTTTCTGGAGGGCTTCGGCGGGGGTGTAGAATTTCTTTTTGGCGGGCTGCATCATATGCAAACGGGAAAACCGGATGGCGGGTACGTCGATTATAACGCTGCCCCGGCGAAAATAGCTCAATTCCAGTAGCCTGCTGAGGCAGAGCATACCTCCCGGGCCGGCCGGAAAAATAGCTTGCCAAGGCAACCATCGGCCCCGGGTTTTCCTCTACCTTTCACCTGTGCGTCTATTTCTCCTTCTATGCGGTTCTTTACTACGTGCTTGCGTGCTTTCTTCTTGCTAGTCCTGGTGCAGCTGGCAAGCCCGGCGGCGGCCGGCATTGTGCGGGGCCGCATTCTGAGCGTGAAGGGCGAAGCCCTGGCTTTTGCCAATGTGGCCGTGAAGGGCACCACCCTCAACACGGCCTCCAACGAGCAGGGCAACTACCAGCTGCGCCTCACGCCCGGTAGCTACGAGCTGGTGTTTCAGTACGTGGGCTTTAAGCCGCGGCTGGAAACCGTGCGCGTGGCCGGCGGCGACACGGCCACGGTACTGAACGTCAGTCTCACGCCCGAAAACTACCAGCTGCGTGAAGTGGTGGTGCGCTCCACCGACAAAGACCCTGCCTACAGCATTGTGCAGCAGGCTATGCAGTGGCGGCGCTACCACCAGCGGGAGGTGGCCGCCTTCAAGGCCCGGGCCTACATCAAAACTCTGGGCCGCTTTACCGATGTGCCGGGCAAAATTCTGGGGCTGGTGAAGGTGGGGCCCGATTTCAAGCCCGGCATTTTCTACCTCTCCGAGTCGGTGTCGGAAATGAGCTTCCGCCAGCCCAACGTGGTGCAGGAGCGCATGATTTCCTCGCGGGTAAGCGGCGACACCAAGGGCATCAGCTTTAACCGGGCCAGCGCCGGCCGGGGCCTCAACTTCTACCAGAACGTGCTGAAAAGCGGCTTTTCGGAGCGGGGCTTCGTGTCGCCTATTGCGGCCAATGCGCCGCTGTTCTACCGCTTCGAGCTGGAAGGCAGCACCCAGCAGGGCAGCTTGCTTATTCACAAGATAAAAGTGATACCCCGCCGCCGCACCGACCCCGTATTTGCGGGCCACATCTACATTGTGGATGGTACCTGGCGGCTGCATTCCGTGAGCCTCGACCTGAGCAAAGACGCCCAGCTCGACTACGTGGACAACCTGCACATTGAGCAGATTTTCGCCCCCGCTCCCGGCCCCTCCGACGTGTGGGTGATGCAGAGCCAGAAGGTGACGGTGGGGTTCACGGCTTTCGGCTTCAAGGGCAACGGCTACATTACGGCCATTCTCTCCAACTACCGGGTAACGCCCACCTACCCCAACCGGCCGGCGCCTACCGCCCCGCCGGCCGCCACCGGCAAAGAGCCCGATGACGCCCCCGTTACCCGCGAAACGGTGGCCCAGGTGAAAAAGCAGAAACCCAAGCTGGATGGCCTCACCCGGACCGTGCGCCGCCAAAGCCGCGAAGCCGCCGCCCGCGACACGGCCGGGCTGGGCCTGGGCCGGCTGAAGCGGGGCGAGGTGATGCTGGTGGAAAAAGGCGTGAACGAGCGGGACACCAGCTACTGGGCCACCATCCGGCCGGTGCCGCTGACCCAGGAGGAGCAGAAGGACTACCAGGTAAAGGACAGCACCGAAGTCATTCGCAACTCCCGCTCCTACCAGGACTCCCTGGACCGGAAGCGCAACGAGGTGAGCATTAGCAAATTTCTACTCACGGGCTACAGCTACAACAACACTTTCCGGAAGCGGCAATGGTATGTGGCGCCGGTATTCAACATCGTCAATTACAACACAGTGGAGGGCGTAGTGGTGAACCCCCAGGCCACCTACACCCAGCGCACCGACGACCGGCGCACCTGGTCCGTGACGCCCGCTTTGCGCTACGGCTTCAGCAACCAGCTCGTTAGCCCCAGCGTGGCGGCCTCCTGGCAGCTGGACGCCGTGAAGCTCGCCCGTCTGAGCCTGCAGGCGGGCCGCACTATTGAAAACTTCGACCCACGTACCCAGCTTACGCCCTTCATTAACTCCTACTACACGCTGTTCAACAACCGCAACTACGCCAAGCTCTACCGCCGCGACGGGCTGGAGTTGGGCTACCAGTGGGAACCCCTAAACGGCCTTACGGTGCAGGCTACCGGCAGCTACTTTGTGCGGCGGGAGCTTGAAAATACCACCTACAAGCTCATTACCGACCAGCCCGGCCGCGCCTTCACGCCCAACGTGCCGGTAAGCGCCGAGCGGCCCGACGGCACTCAGTTTGGCCGCAGCCAGGCCCTGACCACTGAACTTACGGCCTCGTTCCGGCCCGGGCAGCGCTACATTACCCGGCCCAACGGCAAGTTCAACCTGGGCTCCAAATACCCTACGTTTCTGCTTACCTGGCGGCAGGGCATTGGGGGCATACTGAACTCCGATGTACGCTATACGCTGCTGGAAGCCGGTATCCGGCACTCGGTGAGCCTGGGCTTATTGGGCACAAGCAGCTACCAGGTGGCAGCCGGCTTTTTCCCGGGCAGCAGCACCCGGCTGGCCTTCATGGATTTTCGCCATTTCAGCGGCAACCGCACCTACCTGACCGAGGATTTTGCCAAGTTTCAGCTGCTGAACTATTACCGGTTCAGTACGGCCGACCAGTTTCTGGAGGCGCACTACAACCACCACTTTAACGGGTTTCTGCTGAACAAGCTGCCCGTCTTGCGCCGCCTGCACTGGCAGGAGGTGGCTTCGCTCAACTACCTTACCACCCCTACCGCCAACCACTACCTGGAATTAGGCGTAGGCATCGAGCACATTTTCAAGCTCCTGCGCGTGGATTTCTACACCAGCCTGCAGTCCGGGCAGCGCGCCGGCACCGGCATTAGGGTTGGGTTTGGGTTTTGATGGGTGAATGATTAGAACCCTGTCATTGCGAGTCATTGCGAGGCAGAGCCGAAGCACCCGTAGGACAGCGGAGCTAATCCTTCCTTTTCAGGGTCAGAAGCCTAGAGAAGAGAAAAGCCCCTGACGTGCACATGTCAGGGGCTTTTCTCTTGGTCGGAATTAGGAGTTGAGGAAAGGACGGGTGCGTCGTCGTGCCTCCTCGCAATAACACCTCACTACCTCATCACTTTATTACTTCACTTCCTCAAACTCCACGTACTCGCCGCCTTTAAACTCGGTGGGTTTGCGGGGCGTTGAGCGGGGCGGCACGTACTCTACCTGCACCTCGCCGGTGGGCGGCTGGCCGTTGCGGGCGTGGGGCTGGCCGGCAAAGGGACTTCCGCCAAACGGCTGCCCGAACCGCTGGGCCTGCTTTTTCAGCAGGTGACGCAGAATAATGCGCATGAGCAGCGGCACCACATACCGCCCAAATAGCCACAGGACCAGCAGAACGAGCAAAAATTTCATGGGCAGAGGGTAGTCCGAGCAGCTTAGGAAACAGGTTGAAAATAAAAGTCGGCCGTAACGGCACTGGCCAGCTGGGCCTCGGTGCAGGGCACCAACTCAGAACGCGCCGACAGTACAAATGGTTTGTAGCCCAGCCCGGCCAGTAGCTCAGCCACGGCCCGGCGGTTTTCCAGCCCGTTCAGCTCCGTCTGAATCAGGGGCCGAAACCGACGCAGGGTTTCCTGCATGTGCCGGAACACCTCGTACTCGAAACCTTCCACGTCGCACTTCACAAAATCGAGGCGCGGCAGGTGGGCAAAGAGCTCGTCGGGCACGCGCATGGGTACCTGATAGGTGCGGGCGTAATGCTCATGGGGGTTACTGGCAGCCACTTTGGTCATGCCATGGTGCAGCAGCCCGTTCCGCTCCGGGGTACCCATCTGCACGGTAGTGGCCTCGCCGCCCAGCGCGTACGGCAGCAGGGTGAGGTTGGAATGGCCGCTAAGCCGCACATTATCTTTCCAGATGGCCTGAAAATCGGGAATGGGCTCCACTGCCAGCACCTGCCCTTGTGGGCCCACCAGCCGGGAAAGCGCCACCGAGTAGTAGCCCAGGTTGGCCCCAATATCCAGACATACAAAACCCGGATGCACAATCTTCTCCAAAAAAAACAGCTCCGGATATTTGCGGCGGCCCCAGCCTGCGGCTACCAGCCGCAGGTATACCCGGCTCACCAGTCGGATATACCGCTCAAAACCCAGCGTGCGGACCAGCAGCTTGCGCAGTTGTTTCATCATAGCGCTGCAAAGATGCCGGAAACCCCGCAAACCCAATCCGGGAACTGCTGCAAGTTTCAGAGGTAATCTGGTTTATGGCCGCTCCGCCACCCATGGGCCACGTTACTGGCTGCCAGGCAGCCCCTCAGCTACTTTTTTTCATAGATGCTTAGGCCCGATCTAACCCGCGGACGGAGTGGGCACCGCTGCAAAAAAATACGGTCGGAGCTTGCGCGTTGTTCCTCAGCCTTTCTATCTTTGCGGCCCCGGTCGGATTCGCCGCGCACGGGAAATGCCTCTTTAGCTCAGTTGGTAGAGCAGCTCATTCGTAATGAGCAGGTCGTTGGTTCGAGTCCAATAAGGGGCTCACAGGCGCCGCCTTCAGCAATGGAGGCGGCGCTTTTTTTATCTATCCGCTCTACAGCCACCAAACACAACGGCCCGACTGAGTCGGGCCGTTGTGGAAATATTCAAACCAGTTAGTGGCGCGTAGCCTACAGGTCGGTGGCGTAGTCGTCTTCGCCGAAGCTACGGGTAGCGCCCCGGTACACGGAATCGGAGGAGCTTTTCCAGGTAGTATCTTCGTCGCGGCTGCCGCGGTAGGTTTCTCCTTTGGGGCTGCTCTTGGCCCGCAGTGCCAGCCAGCTCAGGCCACCTACCAGCAAAGCACCGCCAATTACTTTTTGCGTCGGCGTCAGGCTGTTTACCTGGTCTACTGCTTTCGTGCTGAAATCCTTGGCCTTTGCACTCAGATCTTTTACTTGCTGGGAGAGTTGATTTACATCAATATTCTTCAGCCACTGCTGCTGATCCAGCCAGGATTTCTGCTGGTTATTTTGGCGCGACGCGCGGTCTGAGGCAGCGTTATCCGAGGCCGTCGACTGCTCTGAAGAGCCGTTTACTTCGCTGGCAGGAGTGAAGGTGATGTGCTTATGGGCAGGAGCGCCGGGCTGATGTGATTTTTGCGTGCTCATGGGAAAGTGGTTTCGTGATAATGAGGGAGATAGACGACCATCAGGTCATTTCTCTGTCCCTATTCGTGAAAAGCTTTCAGAAGGTTACCTGCTTGCACCAGTATTCTACCCGGCCACGAAGCTTGACTGACAGCAAAAGGTAAACTATGGTGTTGCTCCAACCTCTGCTGCCACTTCCCGTTAACTCAGGCTGAGCTTGTTTTTCCTTTCTACTGGTTTCACTATGCCCTTCACCCCACTTCTCAATGCTGCCAAACGGTTTCAGGATAAAGTCTGCGTGGTTACCGGCGGCACCTCGGGCATTGGCAGAGCGGTAGCCGTTCGTATGGGCCGGGAAGGAGGCCGGGTAGTGGTACTGGGCCGCGACGCCGATGAGGGGAAGGAAACCGTGCAGCTTATCCGACAGGCCGGTGGCGAGGCGCTGTTTATACGCACCGATGTAAGTAAGGACAGCCAACTCGTACACGCTGTGGAGCGCACCCTCAAAGACTGGGGCCGCGTGGATGTGCTGGTAGACAACGCCGGTATGATGACTTTTGAACCCATCCTCAAGCTCGACCCCAAAGACTGGGACCACCTGATGCAGGTAAACCTGCGGCCGTTGTTTCGCCTCTCCCAGCTTTGCCTCCCCCACATGAAACAGGGCAGCATTGTGGCCGTCAGCTCAGTGCACGCTCAGCAAACTACTGCCAACGTGGTGCCTTACGCCACTAGTAAAGGTGCCATCGAGGCTTTTGTGCGGGGCCTCAGCCAGGAAATCCCCCATACCCACGCCCGCATCAATGCCGTGGCCCCCGGCGCTGTGGATACGCCCATGCTCTGGAGCAACCCCAACGTGAAAAGCGGCAAAGAGAAGATTACCGGCCAGGTAGGCACCCCCGAGGAGCTGGCCGCAGCTATCTGCTTCGTGGCTTCCGCAGAGGCCAGCTTCATGAACGGTACCACCCTGGTGGTAGATGGCGGCCGGCTGGCCGCTCTATAGCGGCTTCCTGAACGACGCACCAAACCACTATTATAGTATAAGTTAAAGAGTGAGATGATGAAGCGGGGAAGCAGTAAGTTAACCACTCATAGTGCGTGAGTCCCACGCTTACACAAAGCCCCGCCGGGACGACGCCCCTCCGCTGTAAACGGTTAGCGTCGTCTTAACGGGGCTTTCGTTGTGTGGCTATTCCCAGCTTACTCAGAAAGTCAAATTTCCTCCTTCACTACCGCATTACTTCACTTTCGGAGAGGGGTGTCGCTCGGCGGGGCCCGGTAAGGGCCGGCCCTGGGCGTAGAGGTGGGCATTAAGCTCCGCTGCGTTGCGGGCTTCTACCTCGAAGGGGATGTTGTAGTACCCATGCCGCAGCCAGTCGCGCAGGTAGCGCACCAGAAAACCCAGGCGGCCATATTGCTGGAACTGCCGAATGTGCTCCATCTCGTGAGCTACCCAAAACGGATCCAGCAGAAACTGCTCCCGGCTTACCCCGCTCAGATGAATACTGTTCCCCAGTACCATCGCCACGTTGGTGGCTCCCAGCTTGGCGCGGGCTACCCGGGCAAATGGCGAGTTTTCAACAATACGAGGAAGTTGCATACAGTACGGAAAAAGCGGGCGGAATGTACGGAAGGGTTTTAGGGTAGGTTGCCAGTACCGGTTGTAATTTTCTAAAATTTAGTTGTGCCTTTGGAAGAATTTTTCAGCAAAACCGGTAAAAACAGGTAGGGTCTGAAAATTTGGGCTTAGCTTTAACCAATGGCCGTCGTCAAATCTACCGGTTTCGGCGACCAGAAAGGTCTTTCTTTCCTCTTTTGTCATCCGGCTTTCCGGTTGCCTATCGACAAGTAAAAAAGCACGCTTACCCCCGTTCGGCTGACCCCAGCGGGCCTTCTTCCTCCCACGACGGACAATGAAAAACAGCATTCTGTATTGCCTCGCCGCGGCCTCGATGGTCCTGTCTTTTTTCTTCGAACAAAATCCTACTGCTACGGCCGCTTCGCCGCTGGCAGTTACGCAAGAAGCCTCGCTGCTCGGCAGCCTGTTCTCGGGTGAGGAAGAAACCCGCATACTTACCGCTTCTGATTCGGTAGCCTACGATAAAGTGGCCCACCGCCTGGGCATCGAAGCCAGCTACGACGCCGATAAGACCCTGCTGGAAACGGTGGTATCATGGTTGGGCACTCCGTACCGCTACGGCAGCAACAGCAAAAGCGGCACCGACTGCTCCGGGTTTGTTACCCGCGTATTCAAAGAAGCTTACGGTATTACTCTGCAGCGCAGCTCCCGCTCCATGTTCACCAGCGTGAAGCATGTGCAAAAGGACGAAATGCAGACCGGTGACCTGGTTTTCTTTCGTCGGGGTCCGGGCCAGCCCATCTACCACGTGGGCATCTACCTGAAAGATGGCAAATTTGCTCATTCGGCCTGTGGTGGTGGCGTGATGGTAAGCTCCCTGCACCAGGCCTATTACAGCCGCAATTTTTATGCTGCCGGCCGCGTAGAGCGCTAAGCCTTTCTGCACTACATTTCCCAAACGCTCCGTTCCGCCGAACGGAGCGTTTTTGTTTTTTCTGCGACCTTCGGGCCGGAAAACTATTTTGGGGCAAGTGCGGTATAGCACACCGCCGGATGCTCTATCCGTCTACCTTTTCTCTCCCTCCGCAGCCATGGACAAACAGAATCCCAAAGGCGAGGACGTAGCCTCCTCTCCTATTTTTAAAAAATTCGTCGGTAAGGCCGAGGAATATGTGAAGAAACCTACGCGCATGAAGCAGCTGCTGAATGATGCGTACCAGAAAGCCAGCGAAAAAAAGGATGTAGGCTCCATTGCCCACGAGGCCTGGGAAACGCTGCAAACGATGCTGCGCCTGATCCGGACCTCCGTTTCGGGGGAGTACACAGGCCTACCTACCTCCACCGTAATTGCGGCCGTAGCCGTTACTATCTATTTCCTCAGCCCCATCGACCTGATTCCGGACTTTATTCCGGTGCTGGGCCTGCTCGATGACGTGGCCCTGGTGGCATGGTTCAGCACCACCATCAAGGAAGAAATGGATAAGTTTCTGGAATGGGAGAAAACCCGTCCCAGCGTAGTAGAGGACGCTACGGTGGTGGAAGATGAGCCCCAGGCTTCTGCGGCCCGCTCGGCTTCCGGCCATGCAGCTGCCAGCCCGGCCCAGCCCGCCGCCGCTTTGCACCACGATGTAGCCAGCACCACTACCGACAGCAGCCGGGAGCCCAATGCCACCACCGACAGCCGCCCCAGCGGCGGTGATGCGGGCGGCAACGTGCGCTGATTTTTAGCTAAGCCAGTAAAAACAAGCCCCGTGGGAGCGGCCGCACCAGTGGTGCGCCGCCCCTACGGGGCTTGTTGGTGTATTACATAAGAGGCGAAAAAGGCGCTAAAAACCCGCAAAGCGGAGTTACGCCGCTTGCTGCTGAGTCGGCGTGTGCGACACCACATACTTCACAAAGTCGCCCACAGTAGCCAGGGGAACTTCGTCGGGAATGGTGATGTGGAAGCTGCGCTCCAGCTCCAGAATAATGTCAACCACATCTACGGTATCGAAGCCAAATTCGCGGCTCAGGTCGGTACCGATGCGCAGGCGGCGGGCCTTGATGGCTTTGCGCTTGCTAATGATGCGCAGCACTTGCTGCTGAATGGTTTTGGGGGCGGTAGTCGTTGAGATAACCATGTGAGGAACGACAGGTACGAGAGAAAAAGCAAGCAATTGGGCTGGCTCCAGCAATAGCCCGCCCATTCGGGCGGAGGAGTATGTGCGGGCTGGCAATGGTTGCAAGCAGGCAAGAAAAAAAACAGCCGGGTCACCACCTGGTACTAACCCGGCTGTTGAACGGGCCGCCTAGTGGGTGAGCACCGGCGGGCGGGCCGCTTCCACTTCTTCGGCGTCGGCTACGGGCTCGGGGGTCTTTTTGAGGCGTAGCTTCAGGCTTTCACTCAGCAGGTACATTACGGGTACTACCACCAGCGTAATGCCGGTAGCAAATACCAGCCCGAAGATGATAGTCCAGGCCAGTGGCCCCCAGAACACCACTGATTCACCACCGATAAAGAAGTGCGGGTTGCCGGAGGCGAACAGCTCGTAGAAGTCGATGTTCAGACCTATGGCCAGCGGAATCAGGCCCAGGGTGGCAGCCGTGGCCGTCAGGATAACCGGGTTGAGGCGAGTGCGGCCGGCCAATACAATGGCTTCGCGCAGGGGCATACCCTGGCTGCGCAGAATGTCAGTGAATTCGACCAGCAGAATCCCGTTTTTCACCACGATACCGGCTAGGGCAATAATGCCCACGCCCGTCATAACGATGCTCACGTTCTGACCTGTGATGGCCAGCCCCCAGAACACACCCGCAATAGAGAACAGCACTTCCGAGAGGATGATAATTGGCTTGCTGAACGAGTTGAACTGCGTGACCAAGATGAGGAAGATCAGACCCAACGCCCCAATGCCAGCCAGCGGCAGGAAGTCGGTGGTTTCCTTCTGGTCTTCCTCGGCGCCGCCCATCTTAATGGTGTAACCGGCCGGCGTGGGGAAGGATTGCAGAGCCGTGCGGATGTTGGCTACCACATCGGGGCCGGTGTAGCCATTGAGCACGTTGGAGCTGATGGTAATCACGCGCTTGGTGTCTTTGCGTCGGATACCGCCGTAAGTGCTACCGTAGGTTACCTGGGCAATGGACGAAATGGGCACCTGCCGCACGGCTCCGGTGGCGTCGCGGAACGTGAGCGGGGAGTTGATGATGGCGTCCACGTCGTTGCGGTAGGGCTTGGCGTAGCGCACCTGCACGGGGTACTCATCATCGGAAGTTTTGAATTTGCTGGCCTCCGAGCCGTAGATGGCCGTGCGCACTTCCAGACCAATCTGGCCGGTGCTGATGCCTTCCCGGTTGGCCCGGGTGCGGTCAATGTTCACGGCAATTTCGGGGTTGCGGTCCTCCAGGTTGGAGCGCAGGGCCTCAATGCCGCCGATGTTGAGCGAGTCCACGTAGCGGGTTACTTTCTTGCTGAGCTTAGCCAGCGTAGGGTAGTCGTCGCCAATCACCTCAATGGCAATGGGCTTCTGCTGGGGCGGGCCGCTGGCTTCCTGGTCTACCGAAATTTCGGCGCCGGGAATGCCTTTTACCACCTCCCGGATTTTATCCATGTAGGTGCCGGTGGCGGGTCCGGTCCGGTCGCTGAGCTCCTTGAAGGCCACGGCCACCTTACCCATATTCGACAGAGCCGTACCGCTCGACGAGGAAGCGTCGCCCGGGTCGCCGGCTCCAATGGCCACGTTGGTAATCACCGACTCCACGTCGGGGTTGTTGCGGCCGATGACGCCGTAGATGCGGTTTTCCAGCACTTTGGTGATGGAGTCCGTTAGCTCTACGCGGGTACCTACCGGCATTTTCAGGTAGGTATAGATGAATTTCGGGTCGCCTTTGGGGAAGAAGTCCACCTTGGGGCCACGCACGCCCACGGCCACGAACGAGCCGAAGAACAGCACCACCACCCCAATCATTACCAGCACCGGGTGGCCAATGGCCCAGCGCACCAGGTTGGCGTAACCGTTCTGGAACTTAGGCAAAGCGCGGGTCTGGAACCAGGCAATCATCTTCACCAGCACAAACTTATCGAGCAGGATGAAGCCGGCCAGGGCCAGGCAGATGTTGCCGATAAAGTGGCCCAGCAAACCGCTGGTTTTGCCATCGGGGTCTACTTCAGGTGTAGCGCCCAGGGCCAGCACGTTGAACAGAATGCCCAGCGCCACCAGTACGCCCACGGCAATGGCCAGGCCCCGGCTCATTTTGGGCTTGCTGTGCAGATCTTCCTCAAAGTGCTCCTCCCGCTCCATGAAGCTCACGGCAAACACCGGGTTCATAATGAAGGCCACCACCAGCGACGACATCAGGGTGATGATGAGCGTAACGGGCAGGTAGTACATGAACGAGCCCACAATGCCGGGCCAGAACATAAGCGGCACGAAGGGTGCCACCGTAGTGAGCGTACCAGCCAATACCGGCACGAACACCTCGCCGGCGGCAAACTTGGCGGCTTTTTCGGTGCTTAGCTCGGGGTGCTCGTGCAGGAGGCGGTGGGTGTTTTCGATAACTACAATGGCGTCGTCCACCACAATACCCAGCGCCAGCAGGAAGGCGAAGAGCACAATCATGTTCAGCGAGAAGTCGAAGCCCGGGATAATGAGGAAGGCCAGGAACATGGAAATCGGCACGGACAGGCCCACGAACATGGCGTTGGTGGTGCCCATGAAGAACAGCAGAATGGCCGTCACGAGCAGGAAGCCGATGACGATGGTGTTGATCAGGTCATGGAGCGTAACGCGGGTGTCGTTGGAGGTGTCGCCGGTAATGGTGACTTTCAGCTCCTTGGGCAGCGTCAGTTCGGCCTCTTTCACCAGGGCCTTGATTTTGTCGGAAGCGTCAATCAGGTTTTCGCCCTGGCGCTTCACCACGTTCAGGGTAATGGCGGGCTTGCCGTCGAGGCGGGCGTAGGATTCCCGGTCCTTGAAGCCATCCGTGACGGTGGCAATATCCCCGAGGCGCACGGCCGCGCCGTTGAGGTTCTTTACCTGAATGTCGGCAATGTCTTCGGCGCGCACGTACTGGCCGGCCACGCGCACGGCCCGCTTCTGGGAGCCCACGTCCACGGAGCCACCCGAAATAGTCACGTTTTCGCGGGCAATGGCGTTGCTGATATCAGAGAAGCCCAGACGCGACGCCCGCAGCTTGTTCAGATCCACATCCACGTTCACCTGCTGGTCGAGGGCCCCCACAATGTCCACGCGGGTGATTTCGGGCAGGGCCTCAATCTTATCCTGGAAGTCGTCGGCGTACTTTTTCAGCTGGGCGGCGGGCAGGTTACCACTCAGGTTCACGAACATGATGGGCTGCTCGGAAATGTTGATTTCCTTGACCGTGGGCGGGGAAGGCAAATCATTGGGCAGCTCGGGCGCGGCCTTGTCCACGGCGTCCTTCACCAGCTGTTTGGCGTACTGCACGTCCACGCCCGAGTTGAACTCGATGTCGACGATGCAGTAGTCCTGGTTGGAGGTGGAGTTGATTTTCTTCACCCCATTGATGCTTTTCAGCTCTTTTTCGAGCTGGCGCGTCACCAGGTTTTCAATATCCGCCGGCGAGGTACCGGGGTAGATGGTGGCCACGATGATGCGCGGAATAACGATATCCGGGAATTTCTCCTTGCCCAGCTTGATGTAGGCAAAAATTCCCGCCACGCACAGCAGCACCGTGATGATGTAGATGCTGGTTTTGTTATTGATGGACCAACTGGTGGGTCCAAATTCTTTTTCTAGATCTTGCATGGCTTTCTTGAGCTTTGAGCAGATGTAGAGACGCGACACTTCGCGTCTCATTGCTAGAACGACCACTAGGGCCGTTCAACGCGGAGACGCGAAGTGTCGCGTCTCTACATCAGGCAGTTCCCTACAGGGTCACTGCCTGGCCTTCGTTCAGGGTCTGGTAGCCAGCGGAAATCACCTGGTCGCCGGATTGCAGGCCACTGGTTACTTCCACTTTGCCGTTGTAGGTCTGGCCGGTTTGGATAACGCGCTTGGCGGCCACTTTTTTGCCGCCTTTGTTGCTCACTACCAGCACGTAGCTGTTCTGCTCATCCTTCTGCACCAAATCTACGGGCAATACGGTGGCGCTTTGGCGGGCGTAGTTCTGGATGCGCACGTTGGCTACCATATTGGGGCGCAGCTGGCCGGCCTTGCTGCCACTCAGGCGCAGCTCAGTGGTGAAGGTGCGGCTGGTGGGGTTGATAGTGCTGGATACCACGCGCACGGTGGCGGGCAGCTCCTCCCCGCCCAGGTCGGGAATAGTAACCAGGGCTTTGTCGCCGGCTTTGATGCGGGAGGCATAGGCCTCCGATACGTCGGCCAGGATTTTGCCTGCGCCACTGTTGCTGATAAGCTTTACCACGGGAGCCCCGGGCGCTACGGTTTCGCCCAACTTGGGCAGCACCTCATCCACGGTACCCGAGAACGGGGCTACCACGGTGTAAAGGGCGCGCTGCTGATTGAGGGTGCTGAGGTTGCGCTGCAGGGCCTGGTAGTTGTTTTTGGCTTGCAGGTACTGAATTTCGGTGCCAATCTGCTGCTTCCAGAGGCGGTCCTGCTTCTCGTATACCACCCGGGCCAGATCCATGCGGGTGCGCAGCTCGGCAATGCTGGCATCGAGGATGCTGGCATCCACGGTGGCCAGGGTCTGACCGCGGCTTACCCGGTCGCCGCGCTGCACACGCAGGCTGGTGAGCGTGCCGGCGGCGCGGGCGGCCACGTTGGCGTTCTGGTCGAAATCAACGCGACCCTGTAGCTCCAGGTAGCTCTTAAAGCTCTCGGGGGCTACTTTAATTACCGACACGGGCGTGGTTTGGGCGGCGGCGCCTTCGGCTTTGGCCCCGGTTTTAGCTTCCAGCTCGGCAATTTTGGCCTGGTTGGCAGCCTGTTCTTTTTTCAGCGCAGCCAGTTCGGCCTGGGGGTCTTTGGAACCACCACAGGCGCTTAACAGGCCCAGCGTCAGTATAAAAGCAGAAGTAGCGTATTTCATTTGAAGAAGGAAGTAGGAGCTAGAACATCTTGATGAAGAGCTGGGTCAGAAGCTTCTAGCTCCTAGCTTCTGACTTCTAGCTTCTTATTTTTTGGCTTGCGTGTATAGCTCGCCGGTAGCTTTGTCACGGTCCACTTTAGCTACCAGCACGTCGTAAATGGCGGCGTAGTAGTTGGTCTGGGCTTCGCGCAGGCTGGTTTCGGCCGTTACTACCTCCAGGTTGGAGCCCACACCTTCCTGAAACTTGATGCGCGAGACGCGGGCTACATCGGCGGCCAAATCGAGGTTAGCCTTCTGATTATCCAGCACGTCCAGGGCATTGATAAGGGTAGTACGGCTCTGAGCGTCCTGCAAATCGATGCTTTGGCGCAGCGTTTCAAACCCTTTCTCGATGCTCTGCTGGGCAATGCGGGCCTGTTGTACCTGGTATTTGCGGCGGAACCCGTCAAACACCGGAATCTGCAGACTCAGGCCCACGTTGCCGAAGCCGAACCAGTTCTGATTAGGGAAACCGTTGGCGGCCCGGGAGTCGGGTCCGCGGAAGGCAAACAGGTCGCCGGGATTTTTGGCCGAACCCGAGAAACCGTAGGCCGCCGTAGCCAGCAGGCGGGGGTAAGCTCCGGCCCGACGGTTGGCCAGGTCCAGGCCAGCCAGGGCCTGCTGGGTTTCCAGCGTACTGAACTCAATACGGTTATTATAGTTGAAGGCGGCAGCCAGCTGCCCGGTACGGGCCCCGCTAAGGGCCGTTTGCTGGTCCTGCTGGCGCTGGGCGTCGGTGCTGGTACTGATGGGGACCATACCGGTGGGCACACCGCCCAGCCCGCTTACGCCTCCGCCGGTGGTGGCGCTAGCCACACCCAGGCGCTGGCGCAGAGCGCCGGCGTCTACCACGGCCGCCCCCAACGAATCGGTGAGCTGCACAGTCTGACTCTGGGGCAGGCCCATCTGAAACTTGAGCAGCGCCACACTTAGCTCCGTCAGGCGCTGGGCTTTTTGTTGCTCCACCAGCAGGTTGTTGCGCTGCACCTGCAGGCGCTGCACATCCAGCTTCTCGGCAAAGCCTGCCTTAAATGTTTCGTTGGTTTGATACAGGACCGTATCGAGGCGCTGCACATTACGGGCCAGCAGCGCCAAGCGGGCGCGAGCTACGAGCGTGCTGTAATAGGCCTTGCTCACTTGCTCCACCACGTCAATTTCGGCCTGCTGGGTTTGTTTCTTGGCCAACTCCTCGTATACCTTGGCCGCTTTCAGGCCAATGAGGTAGGAACCATCGAACAACAGTTGCGACACCGAGGCGCTGGTGTTGCCGGCCCATTGCAGCCCAAAGGCAAACGCCTGGGGCGGCACTGGCTCCGAAGGCAGCGTTACCGTGCCCAGATTTACCGTGCGGCCGCTTTGAGCCGCGGCAATGTCGGCCTGGGTAAGCGTAGTGGCTGAGCTGCCCCCACCCAGGGCGCCGAAATCCACCAGCGACTTTTGCAGCTTGAAGTTGTCGGCTACGTTGGCCGCCACGTTCACCTGCGGTAAGCCAGCGGCTTTAATCTCGCCTACTTTGGCCCGGGCGGTCTGCTCATTCAGGCGCGTACTCAGCAACGACGCCTTGTTTTTCACGGCATAGTCGATAGCCTGCTGCAGGCTTAAGGGCATGAGCCCAACGGCAGCGGAGGTGGCCAACGCCGGCTGCTGGGCCGGGGCCGTCTGCGCCAGGGCGGCGCCAGCAGGGGCCAGCAGGCCCGGCCCGGCAGCCAGCAACATAACGCGGAGGTTGTTTTTCATATCAAGGAAAGCAGGTGATGAAGCTTATTCTTCTTCCGTCACATGACGGTACTCGTTTATTAGTTTGTGGCCTTTCAGCGTGGCAACACCCAGCAGGAAATGCTCGTCGAACACGCGACTTACACGCATTGGGGTAAACTGCCCGGCCGGGTATAACTGCGGATCGAAAGCCATTTCAATCTGTGCCAGGTTCAGGCGGGCCAGTACTTCCACATCCAGGTCGGCGCGAAACAGCCCCTCCGCAATGCCCCGGCGCAGGTTCCGCGTTATCTGGTTGAGGATAAACGTGTTTCTGTGCGCCTCGAACAAGGCCCAGGTTGTTGGATAGTACTTGCGCAGGTCGTGGAATATGCTCGGGTGGATATCACCAAACTGCTGATCAGCCCACTGCGAAACGTTCAGCATCTCCTCCACGGCATTACCTGCGTGACTGGCCAGCTTGGAACACTGACTTTGCGCCATGGCCAGGTGCTGGGTCATGACGCCTAATACAATCTGGTCTTTGTTTTCGAACCACTTGTAGAGGGTCTTCTTCGAAATAGCCAGGTGCGTGGCAATGTCATCCATGGAGATGCTACGGATGCCGTTGCGCATAAACAGCACCTCAGCGGCTTGCAGAATTCGGTCCTTTACTTCCATAACTACGGCAGCAAAGATACAATGGAAACTTTTAATGATTCCTCGGTTTCCATTAATTTTTTGCTATCCTTTTTCACACCGACATGCTGCTTCTTTTCTATCGACGCGCATCGGACGGTTTTACTTTACCCCCGGCCTTATTTTTTTCCCGGCTGGCAACGGCGTGCGTGCCGTACCTTGCCACCCGATTCCGTTTTCTTTCCTTCTGAACCCTATGAAAATCCGGACTGGCTTCGGCTACGATGTTCATCAACTACAGGAGGGCTTGCCCTTCTGGCTCGGCGGTATTCAGGTGCCCCACACCCACGGTGCCCTCGGCCACTCCGATGCCGACGTGCTCATTCACGTTATCTGCGACGCGCTGCTGGGCGCGGCCAACCTCCGCGACATCGGCTTCCATTTTCCCGATACCGACCCGCAGTACAAAGGCATCGACAGCAAACGGCTGCTGGCTGAGGTGGTGCGCCTGCTGCGGGAGCGGGGTTACGCCATCAGCAACATCGACTCCACCATCTGCCTGGAAGCGCCCAAGGTAAACCCCCACATTCCGGCAATGCAGCGCGTGCTGGCCGAGGTGATGGGCCTTGACACTGATGATATTAGTATTAAAGCCACCACCACCGAGAAGCTGGGCTTCGTAGGGCGTCGCGAAGGAGTAGCCGCGTATGCTTCGGTGCTGATTACCAAGTAGCGCGCAGTTCCGCTGCGCACTACCACGCTCCATGCAGCTTTTTGCCGCTGCCTTGTCTTTACCCTACTCCACCCCTAACCACCTTACACTGTATGAATACAACTTCCCTGCTCACCTGGCTGCTGGCGGCCGGCGTGGCCACCTCGGCGGTAGCGCAGCAAGCTCCCGAGAAAGTCAAGGTAAAAACCAAGCGCAAAGCCAAAACCGAGGTAACAGCCACGCCGGTGCTGGAAACGGCTACTCCGGCCCCCGCCACCGCCGACCTGCCCCTCAGCTACGCCGAAACCATTACCCAGGCCGATTTGCGTCAGCATCTCTCTATCCTGGCTTCTGACGCCTACGAAGGCCGCGAGACGGGTGAAAAGGGCCAGAAAATGGCCGCCGAGTACATTGCCAAGCAGTTTGCCGAGTTGGGCCTGCAGGGCCCGGTGCAGGGCTCCGATAACCCCTACCTCCAGCACTTCACCATGGTGCGCAGCACCTGGGCCGATGGTGCCACGCTGAAAATCGGGAAGGACAGCTACAAGTGGCTGACGGATTTTTACGCTCTGGGCGGCAACGGCTTTGCTCAGGAAACCAGCGTACAGCCCGTATTTGCCGGCTACGGCATTGAGCAGGATGGCTACTCCGACTACGCCGCCCTGGGCGACGTGAAGGGCAAGGACCTGCTGATTCTGCTGGGTGAGCCCCAGAACGACAAAGGGGCGGCCTTACTGGGCAAAGACGGGCAGAACAGCAAATGGGGCCAGGATTTTCGGGCCAAGCTTACGCTGGCCGCCCAGAAAGGGGCCCGCTCGGTGTTTTTTGTGGATTTCAACCCCAACAGCAACTTCGAGAAGCTGGCCGCCCGCATGACGCCCTACATCAGCCGGCCCAGCATTGCCTTCAAGGAAGCCTCCCAAACCACACGGCCCACGGCTTACTTCGTGAGCCCGGCCGTGGGCTACAAGCTGCTGGGCACCACGGCCCCGGCCGTTACCAAGTACGCGGCTGCCGTGAGCAAAGCCGCCAAGCCTACGGTCAGCCCCTTTAAGCCGACTAAAGTGCTGGTGAAAGCGCCCAAGAAAACCGAGGACTTCACCACCGAAAACGTGTTGGGCTACCTGGAAGGTACCGACCTGAAGGATGAGGTGATGGTGCTGTCGGCCCACTACGACCATATTGGCGTTATTGGCGGCGAGGTGCACAACGGGGCCGACGACGATGGCTCGGGCACGGTAACGGTGCTGGAAATGGCTCAGGCGTTTGTTAAGGCCAAGGCCGAGGGCCACGGCCCCCGCCGCAGCATCCTGTTCCTGACCGTGACGGGCGAGGAAAAGGGCCTGCTGGGCTCCGAGTACTACACCGACCATCCTATTTTCCCGCTGGAGAAGACGATGGTGGACCTGAACACCGACATGGTGGGCCGCACCGATAAGGACCACGAGGGCAAGGACGACTACGTGTACGTCATCGGTTCGGACAAGCTTAGCTCGGAGCTGCACACCATTCTGCAGGCCCAGAATCAGAAGTACACCAAGATGGATCTGGACTTCCGCTTCAACGACCCCGAGGACCCGAACCGCTTCTACTACCGCTCCGACCACTACAACTTCGCCAAGCACGGCATTCCGGTGGCTTTCTTCTTCAACGGCGTGCACGACGACTACCACGGCCCGGGAGATGAAGTAGAGAAAATCGAGTTTCCGAAGATGGAAAAACGCGCCCGCCTGGTGTTTTACACCGCCTGGGACCTGGCCAACCGCGACAAACGCATCGTGGTAGACTCGAACAAGAAGTAAGGCAGGTGCAACAACAGCTGTCATCCTGAGCTTGCGAAGGACCTCATCACGTCAGCACGAGCGTTGCTTGAATGAATTGTTCTAGCATGATAAGGTCCTTCGCTGCGCTCATGATGACAGTGAATCCTTTTATCACTGAAAACCCGCCGAACCTCTCAAGGTCCGGCGGGTTTTTATCTTTGCTAAGAACCCGTTGTATTCCGTGCTGCCATGAACCCGACGACCCTCACGCCCGCCCCCAAGAAATCGGCCCAGTTTCTGGTCGATTCCGACCGCAAGGCCTTTGATCTGGAGCACCGGCGTAAAATCCGGTTCAACATTGGCAAGTATAATGCGGCCGTGCAGACGGGCCTGGGCTTCTACCAGGACCACGAGCTGGCCCGCGACCGGGCCTCCTACCTGAAAACCCAGGTGATAAACCGGCTCGATGAGTACCTGCTGCAGTTCGAGCAGAATTTTACGGCCCGCGGTGGCAAGGTTATCTGGGCCCAGAACGCGGAGGAAGCCCTGTTTGAGGTGGGCAAGATTATGGAGCGCCGCCAGGCCCGTACCGTGGTGAAGGCCAAAAGCATGACCACCGAGGAAATTCATCTGAACAAGTACCTCGAAAAGCGCGGTATTGAGTCGGTGGAAACGGATTTGGGCGAGTTCATTGTGCAGCTGAACGGGGAGCGGCCCTACCACATCGTGACGCCGGCCATGCACTTGAGCAAGCTGGATATTGCCGATATCTTCGTGAAGCACCTCGGCATCGAGTACACCGACGACGCCCAGAAACTGGTGCTCACGGCCCGCCAGCTGCTACGCAACAAATACACCTCGGCCGAGGTGGGCGTGACGGGCGGCAACTTCCTCATTGCCGATACGGGCGCAGTGTGCGTAACCGAAAACGAGGGCAACGCCCGCCTCTCGGCCACGTTTCCCAAAACCCACATTGCCATTGTAGGCATCGAGAAGGTGATTCCGCGCCTCCAGGACCTGGATTTGTTCTGGCCTTTGCTCAGCACCAGCGGCACCGGCCAGCAGGTCACGGTGTACAACACCATTTACACCGGCCCGCGCCAGCCCCTGGAAAAGGACGGCCCCGAGGAAATGGTGGTGATTCTGCTGGATAACGGCCGTACCAACCTGCTGGCCCAGCCCGACAAGCGCGAGGCCCTGAACTGCATCCGTTGCGGAGCCTGCCTGAACGTTTGCCCGGTGTACAAGAACATCGGCGGCCATACCTACGAGGCTACCTACTCCGGCCCCATCGGCTCGGTTATTACGCCTCACCTATCGGGTTTGGCCGAAAACAAACACTTAAGCTACGCCAGCAGCCTCTGCGGGGCTTGCACCTCGGTGTGCCCGGTGCGCATTCCTATTCACAACATCCTGCTCAAAAACCGCCAGCAGAGCGTGCAGGAAGGCCTCACCGAGAAAGAGGAGCGCCGGGCCGTGACGCTGTGGCTGTATGGCATGAAGCACCGTTGGGTATGGGACCTGGCCCCGGCCGCCGGCAAAAACTGGGTGCTCAGCCGCCTGCTGGGCGAAGTAGGCTGGAGTAAGCGCCGCGACGCTGTGCAGGTAGCCCCCAAAACCTTCCGGCAGCTGTGGAAGGAGCGGAAGTAGCTACTGACACAGGTGTAAAGGGTTATGGTATAGTATAATATACCTTTCCCTTAATGATGAGTTTTTCCGACTGATGCTGTTCAATTATCTGGTGTCGAACGGGGATGCCCACCTCAAAAACTTTTCCTACTACCGGCTGCCCTCCGGCTACTACCAGCTCACACCGGCATACGACTTACTCAACACTGCCTTGCACGTGAATGACGATAATGGGCTGGCGCTCGATCTGTTCGCCGACGATTACGAAACGCCCAGCTTCACGGCCAATGCTTTTCTGGCTTATGACGACTCTCTGGAGTTGGGCCGGCGGTTGGGGCTCCCACTTTCCAGAGTGCGGAAGCTGCTGGCCGATAGTGTGGGGCACGAAGACAAGATTCAGCGCCTGATTGACCGGTCATTTTTGCCTGAGGAGCTGAAACTCCGCTACGCCGCCGTGGTAGCCGACCGGCGGCAGCGGCTGCGCTACTCGGCCGCAACTCAACCCTAGCCGCTGCCTGGCAGTACAAAGCAGGCGGCACCGCGGCCGCCCGTGTTTCTGTGTATGCCTGAGCTCGTGTTTCGGGTGCTGGCCTTCGGGGCTGGTGCTTTTCTGGTTGCCACCACCGTGCTGGCGGCTATTCAATCGTTTGTACTGCCCCGTAACGAATCGGCCCGTTTGAATACCTGGGTATTTCGGGCGGTACGGTGGGCATTTGAGGCAATGGCCTCTCTGGGGCGTACTTACAGTCAGCGCGATAAAGTAATGGCTCTGTACGCACCGGTGGGCCTGGTAACTCTCCCGATTGTGTGGCTTACGGTGGTTAGCGTGGGGTTTACGGCCATTTTCTGGGCACTGGATGAGGGCGACCTTGTCCGCTGCTACCGCATCAGTGCCAGCTCCCTGCTCACCATTGGCGCCGATGAGCCCACCGAAGGGCTGGTGGCCAGTATCATGTCGTACGCCGAGGCCACGCTGGGGCTACTGCTGCTTACCCTGCTTATCTCCTACCTGCCCACGATGTACCAGGCCTTTTCGCGGCGGGAGCTGACGGTGGCGCGGCTGGAACTGCGGGCTGGGGCCAAGGCCTCGGCCGTGGAGCTCCTGCTCTGGCTCAACCGCACGGGTTCCTTGCAGGACGACAGTGACCAGTGGAAAGACTGGGAAGAGTGGTTTGTGGAAATAGAGGAAACGCACACTTCTCTGGCTATTCTGGCATTTTTTCGTTCCCCGCAGCCAGGCCGCTCCTGGGTAACGGCCGCCGATGTAATTCTGGATGCGGCCGCCCTTATCAGCAGCACCGTGGCCCAACCCCGCGACCCGCACTTGGTGCTGTGTTTCAAGGCGGGGTGCGTGGCCATTAACCGCGTGGCCCGCTACTTCCAGTATGAGGCCGACGTGGAGGTAACTGACACATCCGGCGTGGCCCCCGATGAGCCCCAGCGCCACGATTTTGGGTTGGCCTGCCAGCAGCTGCAGACCGCAGGCATTGTGCTTCGGGAGGAACAGGCTGCCTGGGAGCAGTACATGGAGCTGCGCAGC
Source organism: Hymenobacter metallilatus (assembly GCF_003944705.1). Lineage (GTDB taxonomy): Bacteria > Bacteroidota > Bacteroidia > Cytophagales > Hymenobacteraceae > Hymenobacter > Hymenobacter metallilatus. Next base: position 125,535 of record NZ_RWIS01000010.1, read on the forward strand.
CGCTACGCCGGGGCCATTGCGTATCTGGCCCGGCTTACCATGGCTCCGGAAATTAAGTCCATCTAACCTAGCCGTGCCACACCAGTAGCCTGTACGGTACCCGAGCAGTATAGTCCGGCATCAGCCTGCCAGCGGCTTTACCCCTAAGCCCGGCAAGTGGTGCAGCCAACCCGTGCTCCGGAACAAGGGGCGGACCATGGAAGCAGTACGTCTGGGGCCAAAGCTGGGGCGGGGATGGGTAAGCACCTTACCGGGCTGGGTATTGAATTGATTTCGTTGGATTTTTTTGGTATCACTCTGCCACATCTGTATATTTCCATTTCCTGGTTTGGCTTGTACGCCTGGGGCGTACATGGCTGCCTTTTATTGCATTCCATTCTATCCGGCCCCATGTCTCAACAGTCCGCGGTAGCCGCACGTTTTCGGGCCCGAAGCCGGGTTTCGTCCATGCGCCTATCCCGGCTTCCGGAGAACTAGTACCGGCTTCTGCCGGAAAGCGGCCATCTTCTTTCTCCCGTTTCTCTCTGCTGGGCAACCGGCCGTTACCGCGTAGCCGGAATAGTACTTTTCCAGCGCCCCTGGCCAGTGGCCGGGGTAGTAAGTGCCTTGTTTACCTCCACTTCATTTTTTCAGTACATGCCAACACCTTTACTTTTTTCTTCGGGGCACAGGGCCTGGGAGCGAAACCGCGCTTGGCAGCGCCGCACACTGGCAGCCTGCCTCCTGCTCCTGAGCGCCTCCGGTGCCTGGGCCCAGACCGTAAAAACGCTGCCCGGTGACTATCCTACCCTGGCCGCTGCCATTACCGATCTGAACACGAACGGCGTACCGGCCGGGGGCCTCACCCTGAACATTGCGGCCGGCTACACCGAAACGGCAGTCAACCTGACCCTCACGGCCACCGGTACCAGCACCAGCCCTATTGTGTTCCAGAAAAGCGGCTCGGGCGCTAACCCCTTACTGACGGCGGGTACGGGCACCAGCACCACAGTTTCGCCGGCCACCACGGATGCGGTTATTCGCCTGAGTGGGTCCGACTACGTGACGTTTAATGGTATTGACGTTGCAGAAAGCAGCGCCAATACCACTGCCACCACCCAGATGGAGTTCGGGTATGCCCTCTACCGGGCTTCGGCTACGGATGGCTGCCAGAACAACACCATCCGCAACTGCGTGGTGACGCTTAACAAAACCAACACGGCCACCATTGGCATTGCGGGCCTGTCGTACACTACCGCCAACACGACGGCAGTAGCAGCTACCAGCACCGCCGGGGCCAACTCCGGCAACAAGGTGTACGGCAACGTAGTTACCAACTCGCTGACCGGCATCAACTTCGCGGCGGCCTCAACTACCGCCCTGGCCAACTACGACCAGAACAATGAGATTGGGGTAACAGCCCCGAATACCATTGGTAACTTCGGGGGCACAGCTTCCGGCTGGGGTGCGGGCGGCAACTACCAGAACGGGCTGAAAATTTCGGGGAACATTATCAACAGTACCCTAAACTATACCTCCGCCACGGCTTCGACGCCGGTAGCTGCCTCCACCGTAACCAGCACCATCCGGGGCATTTACGGCAACACGGGTACCTCGTCGAACATTGATATTGTAAACAATACCATTACGCTGGCTTCCGGGGCTACTACCTCGCAGATGTCGGGTATTGAGAATGGCATTGGTTCCACGGCAGCTTCCAACACGGTAACCATTACGGGCAACACCGTAACCAACTGCTCCTACGCTACGGCCACTACCGCCACCTTCTACGGGATATATAATCTGGCTTCGGCCGCTACCGTAACTATAGCGGGCAATACCATCAGCAACAACGCGCACGGTGGCAGCGCCAGCGCGGCGGCGCCCTGCCAGCTGCTCTACAACTCGGGCGCGGGTACTACGGTAACGCTGAGCAACAACCGGGTAACCGGCAATACCCAGGCCGGCACCAGCACCCTGAACCTGCTGTTCGGGGGCAGCCCTACCTCCCTGAACATTACCGATAACCAGCTGACCGGCAACACCAAAACCGGCGGCACGGCTACCAGCGGCACTCTTTACGGCATTCAGGCCGGCACCGCCGCCGTTACGGCTACGGGTAATACCGTGAGCAACAACAGCATTGTGGCAGCGGGCTCGAGCAGCGCCATTATCAATGGCTATTACGACTTCAGCTCTCCGACTTCGGAAATTATTACCGGCAACACGTTCACCAACCTAAGCATTTCGGGCTCTACCACGGCCACAGCGTCGTCGATTTACGGCATTCAGACCTTTCCTACCTCTACCACTACCAAAACCATCAGCCAGAATACGGTTGGAGGCCTGGCCCTGGGCGTGACGGGAACGGTGTTCGGCATCAGCAGCTCATCGGGGGCTACGGTAGCCATTTCGCGCAATAAGTTGTACGGGCTGTCGGCGGCCAATGCCGATGGCATTGTGTACGGGCTGTACCTCGGCTCGGGGGCTACCGTTACGGCCAGCAACAACCTCATCGGTGACCTGACGGCACCGGCCGCTACGGGCACCAGCGCCGTGACCGGCCTGTACGTGGCCGGGGGTACCACCATGAATCTGTACTTCAACACGGTGTACGTGAATGCGTCGTCGTCGTCGACTACCACCTTTGGCACGTCGGGCATTTATGTAGGCTCCACTACCCCCACTGTTGACCTGCGCAACAACCTGGTGGCCAACCTATCGGTGCCGGGTGCTACGGGTGGGGCCACGGCGGCCCTGCGCTTTAGCGCCGCTCCGGGCGCTAAACTGGCTGCTACCTCTAACAACAACCTGTACTACGCGGGGGCTGCTTCGGCCAGCCGCGTTATTTATGTAGAAGGCACCACCACCCTGGCCAACGCCCAACCTACCGTCACGGCGTACGCCGCGTACGTGGGTGGGGGCCGCGAAACAGCTTCCGTAACGGAGAATCCTACTTTTCTGAGCACTACCGGTACCAATGCCGGCTTCCTGCACCTCAACCCCGCCGTGCCGAATCTGGCGGAGAGCAAAGCCCAACCCATCAGCGGCATCACCCTCGACTTTGACGGGGAAACCCGCAACGCCTCCACCCCCGATATTGGGGCTGATGAGGGCACCTTTGTGGTGGGCGGCGTGGCTACCGATATATCGGCGGCCGGCCTTGCGTCGCCGCTGGCAGTGGGCTGCTACGGCGCTTCGGAAACCGTAGCCGTGAGCATCCGCAACAGCGGAACCCAGCCCCTGGATTTTGCCGCTACGCCGGCTACTATTACGGTAATCGTGAGTGGCGCCGCTACTCAAACGCTTACCGCCACGGTTAACACCGGCACGCTGGCTCCCGGCACGGCGCAAACCGTTACGCTGGGCACACTGAACATGCTGGCCGTAGGCACCTACTCGTTTGCCATTACGGCCACCGTGCCCGGCGACGCCGATGCCAGCAACAACAGCATTACGATTACCCGCACCGTAGTTGGCCCCGCCGCCCAGGGCCAGACGCTCACGTTTACGGGCTACACCGGGGCCAACCTGAGCACGCTATACCCTGGCTGGTACGAGGCCACGGGCGCGGCTGCTCCGGCCGGCACCACCTCGGCCTGGACCAATGCAACTTTCCCGGCTGGCAACACAACAGCCAAGGTGAACCTGTTCAGCACCGGTAAAAACGACTGGGTAGTATCGCCGAAGTTTCTGCCTACTGCCTCCACCGTGCTGACGTTCAGCGCCGGCTTGTCGGATTACAACAGCACCAGTGCCGACCCGGTCGGCATGACGGGCACGGATGATTTTGTGGAAGTGCGGATTTCGACGGACTGCGGCGTGACCTTCACCCGGATTCCGGCCTTTGCGCAGTTCAATGCCGGCAACCAGCCTTCCAACGGCAGCCTGACCAGCTACAGCATCAACCTGGGCAGCTACGCCGGGCAGCCTGTTATTGTGGGCTTCTTTGCCTCGGAAGGTACCGTGGATGATACCCCGGACTATGATTTTCACATCGACAACGTACGGGTAAACAGTCCGCAGGCGCTTGACATGGCGGCTACCGCCCTGGCTGCACCTACGGCCACGCAGGGCTGCTACTCGGCGGCCGAAACCGTTTCGGTGACGGTAAGCAACGTAGGCACCCAAACAATTGATTTTGCCGTGAATCCGGCCACGGTAACGGCCGTGGTAACGACGCCCGGTGGCTCGCAAACCCTGACCAGCACCATAAACTCGGGGACGCTGGCGGCTGGGGCTACGCAGGCAGTAGCTCTCACCCCAACGCTGGATATGAGCGCCACGGGCACGTATTCGTTTGCCCTCACGGCCACCGTACAAGGCGACCAGGACACGAGCAACGATGCGCTGACGCCCGCCGTGACCCGTACGGTGGTAGCTCCGGTGGCTGGCACCGTCACGGCCAGTGCCTCGCAGCTGTGCCAGAGCGGTACCAGCACCCTTACCCTTACGGGTGCCGCTAACGGCAGCATTCAGTGGCAGCAATCTACCGACAATACCACCTTTACGGATATTGCCGGTGCCACTGCTGCTACCTTCACTACCCCGGTGCTCACGCAGACTACGTATTTCCGGGCTCAGGTACGGTGCGCTACCACAGCCACCAGCAATGCCGTAACCATTACGGTAACCAACGCGCAGGTACTGACCACTAACACGCCGGTAACTATTTGCGAAGGCACTACTGCAACCCTCACCGCCACCGCAACAACCGGCAACACCATCCGGTTTTACGAGGCGGCTACCGGGGGCGCACCGCTGGCTACTGGCGGCTCCTTCACTACCCCGGCCCTGACGGCTTCGCGCCAGTACTTTGTGGAAGCTGCTGCCCCGATTACCAACGTAGCGGGCCTGCCCAGCAACGCGGCCACCTACGGTACGTTTGTGCAGTCCTCGCTCGTTGATTATCCCTTGGGCTTTGCCGTGTCCCAGGCTGGCACGCTGGCCTCAGTGGATGTGTACCCGACGGCGGCCGGCACGCTCACCATCCGGCTCTACAGCATAGCCGGTACCCAACCCAGTGGTACGCCCACGGCCGTAGCCGGCAGCGACGTTACGGTTACCATAACGGCGGCGCAGGTAGGTACGCGGGTAACGGTACCGCTCAACTACGCCTTAGCCCCCGGTGACTATAAGCTGTCGAATCTGGCGGGGGCACTGGGCCGCTACAGCTCGTATAGCGGTACCTATCCTCTCTCAGATGGGGCGTTGACGGTGAAAGGCTCCTACACTGCTTATACATCTACTTCCTACTCCAACACAACGTACAACAGCTTCTTCAATCTCACCTTTGCCTCGGAATGCCTGAGCGGCCGTACGGCCATTCAGGTGAACGTAACAGCCCCAGCCACGGCAGGCTTCGGCTACGCCAATGCTTCCTACTGCACCTCGGCGACGGGCCCGGTTGCGGCCACCCTGGCTTCCGGGGCTACGGCCGGTACCTTCAGCTCAACAGCCGGCCTGACCATTGATGCCACTACGGGTACTATTACCCCCGGCACCTCTACGCCCGGTACGTACACGGTAACCAACACAGTAGCCGCCTCCGGTGGCTGCGCGGCCGTTACGGCCACGGCAACTGTTACCATTACAGCCCCGGCTACGGCCGGCTTCAGCTACGCGGCGGCCAGCTACTGCACCAGTGCCCCCGGCACTGTGGCAGCAGCGTTGACCACCGGCGCTACGGCCGGCACGTTCAGCAGCACTACCGGCCTCACTCTTGATGCCAGCACGGGGGCCATCACGCCCGGCACCTCTACGCCCGGCACCTACACCGTCACCAACACGGTGGCCGCTTCCGGTGGGTGTGCCGCTGTAACTGCTACTTTCCAGGTAACCATCACGGCCCCAGCCACGGCAGGCTTCGGCTACGCCAATGCTTCCTACTGCACCTCGGCGACGGGCCCGGTTGCGGCCACCCTGGCTTCCGGGGCTACGGCCGGTACCTTCAGCTCAACAGCCGGCCTGACCATTGATGCCACTACGGGTACTATTACCCCCGGCACCTCTACGCCCGGTACGTACACGGTAACCAACACAGTAGCCGCCTCCGGTGGCTGCGCGGCCGTTACGGCCACGGCAACTGTTACCATTACAGCCCCGGCTACGGCCGGCTTCAGCTACGCCGCTGCGGCATACTGTGTTTCGGCTACGGGCGCGGTTGCTCCCGTACTGACCACCGGCGCTACGGCCGGCACGTTCAGCAGCACTACCGGCCTCACCCTTGATGCCAGCACGGGGGCCATTACACCTAGCACTTCTACACCCGGCACCTACACCGTCACCAACACGGTGGCCGCTTCCGGTGGGTGTGCTGCTGTAACTGCTACTTTCCAGGTAACTATTAGTAGCGCCCCGGTAGCATCCTTCAGCTATGCCAACGCCAGCTACTGTCAGGTAACCAGTGGCTCGGCCGCACCGGTACTAGGTGCAGGGGCTACGGCGGGCACGTTCAGCAGCAGCACCGGCCTGGTCCTGAATGCCGGCACGGGTGTCATCAACCTGGCCACCAGCACGCCTGGCACCTATACCGTAACCAATACGGTGGCGGCTTCGGGGGGCTGCGCGGCTACCTCGGCCATGTTCAGCGTGACCATCAATGCCCGCCCGGCTCAGCCTACCATCACCATCCGCTACAATGGGGCGGTAACCACGCTTACCAGCAGCGCGGCCACCGGCAACCAGTGGTACCTGAACAACACCCTGATTCCGGGTGCCACGGGCCAGGATTACGTGGTGAATTCGGCGGCTCAGTACGGCAACTACTCGGTGGTTGTGACCAACGCGGCCGGCTGCGCCTCCCTACCTTCGGCCCTGCAGATCGTCACGACCACGCTGAAGCCCCTGGCCGGCTCGGTACTCGATATTTTCCCTAACCCTACCTCAGGGCTGATGACAGTGAAGCTGGCCGGGTATGCTACTACTACGGAGCTGACGGTATATGATGCCGTAGGCAAGCTGGTGCATACTGTAACGGTAGGCGGCAGCACTGCCCCGCGCGAGATACAGCTGAACCTGAGCGCCTTGCCAACGGGAGTATACATGCTGCGCGCCCGTACAGAGGGCGGCACGGATATCCGGCGCATTGTGCGGGAATAACCTCGCTTACACCCCAATAAAAAAGGGCCTTCCCAGTTGGGAAGGCCCTTTTTTATTGAGCTCAAACCGCTTTGCAGGCCGCTGCGGCGGTTAGGCGGCGGGGTCTTCGTCGGGCAGAATCTGGACGTCCTGTACCAGCACCATTTTTTCGATTTCGCGGCCCCGGGGCGTGTTGGCCAGGCCGCCGAGGGCCGTTTCCTTGTAGCGGGTTTCCATGCTCTGACCCACCTCACCCAGAGCTGCCACGCACTGATCCACGGGAATAACGGGGTCGACGCCGGCAATGGCAATTTGGGCGGAGCTAAAGGCAATGGCCGAGGCGGAGGCGTTACGCACCACGCAGGGAACCTCCACCAGGCCCGCTACCGGGTCGCAGACCAGGCCCAACATGCACTGAATGGTAATGGCTACGGCGGCAAAAGTTTCCTCCACGGAGCCGCCCAGGCAGTATACAATGGCTCCGGCACCCATGGCCGCCGCCGAGCCGGTTTCGGCCTGGCAGCCGCCTACTGCCCCAGCCAGGGAGGCGTTCTGCTCGATGATGAGGGCCACCCCGGCCGCCACCAGCAGACCCTCCAGAATCTTGTGGTCCGGGAGTTGGTGCAGATCCTGCAAGGTAACGAGCACGCCGGGCAGAATACCCGAGGCTCCGGCCGTAGGCGCGGCTACTACCCGGCCCATGCAGGAATTTACCTCTTTGGCTCCCAGCGCCCGGGTAATGAGCTGCTTAAACTCCGGGGAAAGCACCGTAACCGGGGAGGCAGCAATTTTTTTGGCCCCGTTGTTCACCATGCCCGAGCGGGACGTCATGTTCTGGGTGAGGCCGGTATGCACGGCCTCGCGCATCACGTCGTAAGCCCGCTGCAGGCCCGTCCAGATTTCCTCCTCTGAACGGCCTTTCTGCTCGATTTCGTAGGCCAGCACGGGCTGGTAGAGCGGCTCACCGGTAGAAGCGCAATGCGCCTGCCAACTGGCAAAATCAGTGAAAAGTAACGACATGGGTGGGAAACGTGAGAAGGTGGGAGTGTAGTGGGGTGGTACCTGCTATCCATAACCAGGATGAGAAAACAGGGGTGCGAAATTCGGGAGAAATTTGGCGGAACTCTGCACAAAAAAACTCCACCCGCGGCCCAAGGCTACAGGTGGAGTTGTACGCGCAAAAAAGACCCGCGGTATGTTATGCTTGCTGCTTCTCGCTTACCAGCTTAATGGCGGCCGAGTTGATGCACAGGCGCAGCCCGGAGGGCGGTGGCCCATCGGGGAATACGTGGCCCTGGTGGGCGTCGCAGACGTTGCAGAGCACTTCCACGCGGGTCATGCCGTAGCTGGTGTCTTTCTTGTAGCGGACGGCGTTTTCCTGTACCGGCTGCGTGAAGCTGGGCCAGCCGGTGCCGCTTTCGAACTTGGTGCGGGAGTCGTAGAGCGGCGTACCACAGCACACGCAGGCGTAGAGGCCGGCCTCGTGGGCCTCACAATACTCGCCGGTAAAGGCCCGCTCGGTGCCGTGCTGACGGGTAACGTGGTACTGTTCGGGCGTGAGTTGGGCGCGCCACTCGGCGTCGGTTTTTTCAACGCGCTTATCGGGGGCCGGGCTGCCGTGGTTGGCCAGCCGGATAACATCGTTCCAGGTTTGCATGACAGGAAAAATAAGGTCAGTACAGTAATTGGTATGCAAACGCGGCGGCCAGGCCGGAAGTTTTGTGCAGCTACGCGACGTGCTGTTTACAACTGCTCAAATTCCCGCTCCACGCACCAGTGCCGCCACTGCTGCCGGGCAAAGCGCAGAAAAGCCGGTGGGGCCTGACGAAACTCCTGTTCTGTTTCGTAGCGACCATGCAAAAGGCCATAATACTTTTCCAGCCGGGCCGGGCGGATAGTATCGAGGCAGCAGGAACTGGCGGGTATGCGTTGGGCCGCCGGCACCGAATCGTACTGCACGACGGTGTAACCGCGCAGCGCGTACTTGGCCGGGCCTTCGCGCATAACCAGCTTCAGATTTGAGGGACTCACGTCGCTGCGACAGGTAAGTTTGTAGATAAGGGTAGTTTCTGACTGCCCATCATGGTCGAGGTCGGTAATCGATGTGGCCCCTGACAACGGACCCAGCCATATATCGAAATTGCAATGACGTACGGCATCCTGGAGCCGCCATAGTTCTTTGTAGTCACCGTCCCGTTGCACATACTGTCGCGCAAACAATTCCACACTCTGGTCAGGTAGTTCTTGGTAAGCTTCTCCGGCCTGACCAGCTGTGTTGGCTTGTTCCTGCTCTTGTTTAAACACCACCAGCAGGTTTTCCCCGTTGGCATCGGTCCAGCGCCAGGCTTCCAGCAACTGCCCTGGCAAACGCAGCTTAGCCGGAATGTCGGCTAGCTTTACGGCTTGCGGAGTAAGCTGAGTGATTGACGTGGTGGCCGGTACCGAATCGACTGAGGTTTTAGCAACAGCAGGCGGCCCGGTTTGGACCTGTTTACTGGCGTTATCGGAGCAGGCGGCTAGCCCAGCCAATAGTAAAGCGCATAAGAGTTGACGCATTTCACGTAGGAGTTAAGTGCATTCCAGAACCAGCAACTTATGAAACTCCTCTCCGCCGCCCTAACCCGCACCCTCGACCAAGCCACTATCCAAGCGCAGGGCATTACATCCCTAGAGTTGATGGAGCGCGCTGCCACGGCGTTATTCGATTGGATACTGACGGAGCTGCGCCCGGCCTACTCCACTCCGATTCATCTGTTCTGCGGCCCCGGTAACAATGGCGGCGACGGACTAGCCCTGGCCCGCCTGCTCCACGAGGCCGGCTACGCGGCGCACGTCTGGCTGCTGCCCGCCAAAAGGTACTCGGCCGATTTTACGGCCAACCGCCTGCGGCTGCCCGCTGAAGTTCCCTGCCAGGAGTTGGCAGCGGCCCGGTTCCCGGAGTTGCCCGCCAGCGCGGTGCTGATAGATGCCCTGTTCGGCACGGGCCTGAGCCGGCCGCTAACGGATCTGGCGGCCGAGGTGGTGGCGCATCTGAACCGGAGCCCCGCTTTGCGGATTGCGGTGGACCTGCCCTCGGGCTTATTGGCGGATGCCCCCCAGCCACCCGACAGCCCCCTTGTGCAGGCCCACTATACATTGTGCTTTGAGCTGCCCAAACTGGCTTTCCTGCTGCCTGGTCACGCGGCGTTTGTGGGAGAGTGGCACACCCTCCAGATCGGGCTGGAACAGGAGGTTATCCACAATATGGCTGTGGATAACTACTTTATTGAGGATAACTACCTGAAAGGATGCTTGCCGAAGCGCCCTAGGTTCAGCCACAAAGGCACGTTTGGCCATGCCCTGCTGCTGGCCGGCAGCCAGGGCAAGGTGGGGGCAGCCGTGCTGGCCGCCACGGCCTGCCTGCGCGGCGGAGTGGGGCTGCTGACGGTGCGCGTGCCGCAGGTGGGCTATGCTATCCTGCAAACCGCCGTGCCCGAAGCCATGTGCCTCCCCGACTCGGCCCCAGACATCCTCACCGAACTACCCGACCTGACGCCCTACGCCGCCGTGGGTATGGGGCCGGGGCTGGGCCAGCAGGCTGCCAGCCGGGAGGTGCTGCGCCAGCTGCTGCAAACGGCTACCGTGCCGTTGGTACTCGACGCCGATGCGCTGAACCTGCTGGGCGCCAACCGGGAGCTGCTGGAGCTGCTGCCACCCGATACCCTGCTGACGCCCCACCCCAAGGAGTTTGAGCGCCTGGTAGGAATTCCCGCCCGCCACGATTACCACCGCCTGGAGCAATTGCGCGCCTTCGTCCGCCAACACCGCTGCTACTGCGTGCTGAAAGATGCCTATACCGCCGTGGCCGCGCCCGATGGCACTCTCTACTTCAACGGCAGCGGTAACCCCGGCATGGCCACCGGTGGCAGCGGCGACGTGCTAACGGGCCTGCTCCTGGCCCTGCGCGCCGATAAGCGCCTCTCTGCCCTCGACGCGGCCCTTTTGGGCGTGTATGCCCACGGCCGGGCCGGCGACCTGGCGGCCCAGGAAACCGGCGAAGCGGGCCTGATTGCCAGCGACCTGGTGCGTTTTATCGGGCCGGCTTTGCAGGAGCTGACGGCCTCAGCGCCCGGGCTTTGAGAAGGAATACGGAGCAGCCGGGCCGGTAGTGCCCCGGCTGCGGTTGGGTATCGGGGTCATGTCGAAGTTCAGCGTGGCACCTTGCAGCAGGGTTTCATGGCTGAGCCAGTTCTGGTTGTAGGCCTGCCCGTTCAGCGTGAGCGTGTTGATGTAGCGGTTGGCGGCGCTGTTGTTGGGCGCATTCAGCGTCACCTGCTTGCCGTTTTCCAACGCCAGCGTCACTTTAGGGAAAAGCGGGGCACCCAGCACGTACTGGTTGGTGGCGGGGCACACCGGGTAAAAGCCCAGGGCTGAAAACACGTACCAAGCCGAAGTCTGACCGTTGTCCTCGTCGCCGCAGTAGCCGTCGGGGTGGGCTGGTAGAGGCGGTTGAGGGTTTCGCGCACCCAGTACTGCGTTTTCCAGGGCTGCCCGGCATAATTGTACAGGTAGGTCATGTGCTGGATTGGCTGGTTGCCGTGGGCGTAATTACCCATGCCCGCAATCTGCATTTCCCGGATTTCATGGATAACGGAGCCGTAGTAGGAGGCATCAAACACCGGAGCCAGGGTAAACACGGTATCCAGCGCCGCCACAAAGGGCTTGGGGCCGCCCATCAGGTTCATCAGCCCCTGCACATCATGAAAAACCGACCAGGTGTAGTGCCAGCTGTTGCCCTCGGTGAAGGCGTCGCCCCACTTAAACGGGTTGAAGGGCGCCTGGAACGTGCCGTTCTGGTTGCGGCCCCGCATCAGGCCGGTTTGCTTATCGAAGAGGTTACGGTAGTTCTGGCTGCGCTTCTCGTAGAGCTGCACTTCCTTTCGGGGCCGGCCCAGGGCTTTACCCAGCTGGGCAATGGCGAAGTCGTCGTAAGCGTATTCCAGGGTGCGGGCCGCGCTTTCGTTAATTTTGACATCGTAGGGCACGTAGCCGAGCCTGGTATAGTAGCTGGCACCGGCCCGACCCACGGCTTCCAGTGGCCCTTGGTTGTTGGCCCCTTTCAGGGCGGCTTCATACAGGGCATTGATGTCGTAGCCCCGCACGCCTTTCAAGTAGGCATCGGCCACAATGGAGGCCGAGTTGTTGCCCACCATGATGTTGCGGTAGCCCGGGCTGGCCCACTCCGGCAGCCAGCCGCCTTCCTTATAGGTGTTCACCAAGCCCTCCTGAATCTGGCTGTTCACGCTGGGGTACAGCAGGTTCAGAAACGGAAACAGGGCCCGAAACGTGTCCCAGAAGCCGGTATCGGTGTAGAGGTAGCCGGGTAGCACCTGCCCGTTGTAGGGCGAGTAGTGCACCGGCTGGCCCTGGGCATCCAGCTCGTAAAACTTGCGCGGAAACAGCAGGCTGCGGTACAGGCAGGAGTAAAACGTGCGTTGCTGGGCCTCCGAGCCACCTTCCACCTGAATGCGGCCCAGCTGCCGGGCCCAGGCAGCGTGGCCCTTCTGCTTCACGGTTTCAAAGTCGGCGGCCCCTATTTCCTGCTCCAGGTTGCGCAGGGCCTGCTCCGGGCTGATAAAGGACGACGCCACCCGTACCTGCACCTGCTCCCCCTTGCGGGTTTTGAACCCTACCACGGCGCCAGTGTGGCCTGCCGTAGCCTCCAGCAGCCTGCCATCCAGCACCTTGTCCTGGTAGATGGTGGTACTGCTGAAGGCATGGTCGAACTCCAGCACAAAGTAGTTTTTGAAATTAGCCGGTACGCCCCCGCTGTTGCGGGTAGTATACCCAACAATGCGGCGCTGCTCCGGCAAAATCCGGACGTGGGAGCCCTTATCGAGGGCGTCGAGGATTACGTAGGCGCTGTCGGTGCGCGGGAAGGTAAAGCGGAAGCGGGCGGCCCGCTCGGTGGGCGTCAGCTCGGCGGTTACGTCGTGGTCGGCCAGGTACACCCGGTAGTAGTGCGGCTGAGCCACCTCGGCCTTGTGCGAAAACCAGCTGGCCCGCTCCTCTTCCTCAAAACGCAGTTTGCCGGTGATGGGCATGAGGGCAAACTGCCCGTAGTCGTTCATCCAGGGCGAGGGCTGGTGCGTCTGCTTGAAGCCTTTGAGCTTATCGGCCGAATACTGGTAGGCCCAGCCGCTGCCCATTTTGCCGGTTTGGGGTAGCCAGAAGTTCATGCCCCAGGGCAGGGCAATGGCCGGGTAGGTGTTGCCATTGGATAGGCTGGGCTTGGAGTCGGTACCCATTAGGGGGTTCACCAGCTCCACCGGGTCGGGGGTTTGGGCCTGGGCAATACCCATCATCAGATAACTCATCAGAGCCAAGGCAGCCCACACTCGTTTCAGCATAGCGCAGTATTGCGGAGCCTGCACCGTACAGGCCAAGCAAGAATAGCCGATTTTGCGCAGGAACCTGCATATGATCAGGAAAAACCCACGGCCTGCCCCCGGGTGGCCCACCACACCGCCAGAAACAGCAGCAGCATTACCCCATCCGTGAGCAGGGCAAAGTAGTAGTCAGGGCGGGTTTCCTCGGCCAGCCAGATAACGGCGGCGGCCACCAGCAAGGGCAGCAGCAGGGCCGCCTCCTGCCCGGCCGGGGCCCCGGGCGGCACCAGCAGCGCCGCCCCCCCCAGGGCCACCAGGGCCAGCAGCTTGGTGGCCAGCACCCCAAACACGCCCGGAAACGTGCGGGTGCCGGTAGCTCGGTCCTTGCTGTAGTCCCGGATATCAAACACCAAGGCCAGGGCCAGAATAAACAGGAAGCGCCGCAGAAACAGTATGCCCACCACAGGCTCCAGCAACTGCCGGCCCAGGTACAGGGCCGGCACCCACACGGTAACCCCGGCCCAGACGTAGGCAATCAGAAATACTTTCAGCAGAGGTACATCCCGCAGAGCCCACCAGCGGCCGTGGCGCCGGAGCAAAGGCAGGGAGTACAGCACCGAAATCAGGGCCAGATGCAGCAAAAACGGCGTGAGGAGTAGCAGTCGGTCATCGGTCAGGAACAGCCCCCCTGCCCCCGCTCCGGCCAACAGCGTAACCACTACCAGCTGCCGGCGGTGCCCCCGTATCCACTGCTTGCGCCTTGAGAGGCCGGGCTGCTGCCCCTGTTTGTAGGGCAGCACGCTGTCGAGGTTATAGAGAAAGAGCGTGGCGGCAAAAATCAACCCACCAAGGCGCAGCGGAATGTGTACCCGCCAGAACAGAAACGTGGCCCACATCAGCCCCAGGGCCGCCCCCGACAGCCACGTACTGCTGTACAGCACGGCATCGAGGCAGCGGCGAAGCAGGCGAAACAAGGCGGACACAGGCAGACGGGTTGAGCGGGCAAGATACCACCGAAACCCGGCTGCCCCGGTGCCCACCGGCCTGGGGCAACCAACGCAACAGCCCCCGGCGCCAGTACTGACGGCCGGGGGCTGCACGGTGTGTAGAAAGGAGTAGGATGGATTAGCTCAGGGCCTCCTGTACGTCTACTGCATCTTGGGGGTTGCCTTTGGGAAAGGTTTCCTCATACAGCTTGATGCTGTCTTCAATTATACGGTAAGCATCCTCGCGGCCCATAAACCGCTCTACGCTTACTTGCTTGTGCTCCAGGGCCTTGTAGTCCTCAAAAAAGCGCTGCATCTCCAGCAGGGTGTGCGGGGGCAGGTCGGCAATGTCGTTGTAGTGGTTCACCGACACGTCGTTGGCGGCCACGGCAATAATTTTGTCGTCTTCTTCGTCCTGGTCTATCATCTGCATCACGCCAATTACCTTGGCTTCTACCAGGCACATGGGCACAATATCCACGGAGCAGAGCACCAGAATATCCAGCGGGTCTTTATCGTCGCAGTAGGTTTTCGGAATGAAGCCATAAGCGGCCGGATAATGCACGGCCGAAAACAGTACCCGGTCCAGTTTCAGCAGGCCGCTGTCTTTGTCCAGCTCATATTTGCCTTTCGAGCCTTTCGGAATTTCAATGATGCCATTCACAACTTTCGGAGCGTCTTCGCCGCGCGCCACGTCGTGCCAGGGGTTAAAATGAGCCATTCTTATTTAGTTGTCAGTTTTTGGTTGTCAGTTGTTAGTTACTCGTTGTTTGTGGCTTGTTATCAGGTTGTAAATACCTGAATACCATACGGAAGCGGCAGGCAGTTTTCCACTGACAACTGACAACCAGCAACAAACAACTCTTTTCTACCAGCCCAGCACTTCCGGCAGGGGCTGCCCGGTACAGCCGTCGGGCTCCTGAATGTGGAGCCAGCGGGCCAACGTCGGCGCAATATCGGTAATCTTTGCCGGAGCTGATGAGTGTCCGTGCTTTACGCCCCAGCCCCAGAATACCACCGGTACGTGCGTATCGTAATTGCCCGAGGAGCCGTGGGTGGTACCCTTGTTGACCGGATATTGATAGGACTCCAGCCAGCCCGGCTCCAGCACCACCAGCACGTCGCCGGAACGCTTAGGGAAATAGCCGTTTTCCAGATACATCAGCATTCCACTCTCCCAATGCGACTTCTGCACGTCCTCGGCGGCCAGGGCCCGCGTTACACCTGCAAACTGCAGCATTAGGGCGGCGGCTTCGCGTTGTACCTGGTACAGGTCCAGCTTTTTCTGCGTGATGAGCGGACGGTTCAGGTACACCTGCTGGTTTTCGTAGCTCATTACCCACTGCCCAGGGCCGTGCAAGCGCACCAAGCGCTGCTGCAGGGAGTCACGCATGAGGCCCGGGCCCACGGAGCCGGCCGGTATCTTCTTGTCGAGAAGAAAATTGGGGGAGTGGGCGGCACCGTGGTCGGCACTCAGAAATACCAATACCTGCTTTTTGCCAACGGCCTTATCCAGGTAGGCAAACAGCCGCGCCAGGTCCTGGTCCAGGCGCAGGTAGGTATCCTCCGCTTCAATGGAGTTGGGCCCGAACTGATGCCCCACGTAATCGGTGCTGCTGAAGCTCAGGGCCAGACAGTCCGTTTGCCCGCGCTGGCCGAGCTGCTCGGCCCGCATGGCTTCCAGGGCAAAATCGAGGGTAAGCGAGTTGCCAAACGGGGTGGAGCGAATCAGGTCGAGGTTACGGGCCGAGGCTACCGGTGCTTTTTCGCCGGCAGCTTCTATATTGCCCTTTACGGCAGAGCTGGGGGCGGCACTCAAAGCCGGCAAATCGTGCGGAAATACTGGTTTGGCCTCCCCCTTGAACGCTCCTTCCCAGGCAACATCATCGGGCGAGCTTTCCGTGTACTGCGCAATGGGCAGCAGCGTGTTCCAGGCCTGGTCGAGGTAGTTGGCGGCCCGGTTTTCGGCGTTGAATTTTACCACCCACTCCGGCAGTTGCTGGGTGTAAAAGGTACTGGTAATAAAGGCCCCGTTGCCACCGTCGTACCAGTAGGCTGCATTAGCAGCGTGCCCGGCCGGCAGAATGGAGCCCCGGTCCTTGATACACACCCCAATTACCTTGCTCTGGAAGTTGGTAGCCAGCCGCAGCTCGTCGGTGATGGTAGTCGTGAGCATATGGCGCGGCGACTGTTGCCCCGCTGCCGCCGAGCCGCCTACGGCCTGCACCGTTTTATCCTCGGTTACATACGTGCCTTTGCCTTCCTCCCGCACCAGCCAGTTGTTGCCGATGATGCCGTGCACCGAAGGCGTTGTGCCCGTGTAGATGCTGGCATGGCCCGGCCCGGTGTAGGTAGGCACGTAGTTGTAGTGGGCGTTTTCGTAGCTGAACCCCTCCCCCAGCAGGCGGCGAAAACCACCGCTGCCGTACTTATTCCAGTAGCGGTACAGGTAATCGTAGCGCATCTGGTCTACCACAATCCCCACTACTAATTTGGGGCGTTCCAGAGGTTTACCAGCTTTTTGCGCGAAGGCAGGTACCGCCAGGGTGGCGGCCAGCAACAGGCTCAAGGGTGTTTTCAAAACAGTAGGAAAGTAAGAAGCAGCTCTTGGGGAGCTGCTGAAGGGTTCGGAGTCCCAAAGATAGTCCTGCCTCACTGGAGTTACGTACTACCATCGTCTCTTCCGCCATGTTATCCTTTTGGTATGCCTGTTTCTCCGCCCTACGGCCTCATTTTCGACATGGATGGCGTACTCATCGACAACACGCCTGAGCAGGCCAAAGCCTTTCAGCTCCTGTTCCGCGACCTGGGCCTGACGACCAACGCCCGCCGTCTGCTCAGGCGCCTCAACGGAATGCCGGCCAGCGCCATCCTCAAAACCGTTTTTACCAGTCCGGTATCTGCCAAACAGCTTACTGAGTATGCTGCCCAGCGCGAGCTTCTGTACCGGGTGCTGTACTGGAACAAGCGCCGCGAGGTAGCCGGCCTCAGCGCGTTTCTGCAAGCTGCTCGTGCGGCCGGCTTCCGCATTGGTCTGGGTACCGGTTCCGCTACCGATACCATTGCGTATATAATCGACCACCTGGGTCTGCGCCGGTATTTCGACGTAATAGTGGGCAAGGACGACGTGCGCAACGGCAAGCCCCACGCCGATACCTACACCGTTACGGCCCGCCGGCTGGGCATTTCGCCCGGGCGGTGCGTAGTAGTTGAGGATGCCATTTTGGGCGAACAAGCAGCCTATCGGGCCGGTATGCACTGCATTGGTATCACTACCACCCTGAAAGCTGCTGATTTTCAGGCCCCGCTCCTTACTGTCTCAGATTTCACGGAGCTAACCCCGCAGCGAATTCTGGAGTTGCTGGACCACCACCCGAAATCACCCAAGCCCAGCCGGGAGCTTGCCAAACGGCAATACGCACAGCAATAAGGTGCGCACCAGCAAAACGGCCCGCCTCCTTCCGGAAGCGGGCCATTGATACTCTTGCCGGGTAGAAATTTTACCGGCTGGCAGCCAGCGCCTCAGCACCACCCACGATTTCGAGAATCTCGGTAGTAATGGCAGCCTGGCGGGTCCGGTTATACGTCAGCTTCAACTGCTTCAGCAGCTCGCCGGCGTTATCCGTAGCCTTGTCCATAGCCGTCATGCGGGCCCCGTGCTCCGAGGCGTTGCTTTCCAGCACGGCCTTGTACAGCTGCACCTTCAACGACTGCGGAATCAGGGTGCGCACGATTTCCTCCTTCGAAGGCTCGAAGATGTAATCTACATTTGAAGCAGGCTGGGCCCCAGCGGGTAGCTCACCGGGCACCAGCGGCAGCAGCTGCTCAGTCCGGATGATTTGGGTAGCCACGTTTTTGAACTCGTTGTACACCATCACCACTTCATCGTACTGACCAGCGCGGAAACCGTCCATGGCTTCTTCAGCCGCTTCCCGCACAGTATCGAAGGAAAGCTTGCCGAACACGTGCTGGTAGTTACCCAGCAGCGGCAGCCGCTTCCCGAAATACTCGTGTGCTTTGCGGCCAATGGCTAGTACCGTTATGTTGCCGGCAGCCGCCTGAGCTGCATACCGCTCCTGCAGCAATGCATTTACGCCCTTGAAGACGTTGCTATTGAAAGCGCCTGCCAGGCCCCGGTCGGAAGTAATGGCAATAACCAGCACCCGGCGCACCTCGCGCTGCTCCGCGTACTCGCTTACCGTATCCTCCCCAGCCAACGCCGTCAGGTTACCCAGAATGCTGTTGAGCCGCTGTGCGTAAGGGCGCATGCGCAGAATGTTATCCTGGGCCCGCCGCAGCTTAGCCGCCGCCACCATTTTCATGGCTTTGGTAATCTGCTGCGTGCTCTGCACCGACGTAATGCGGCTCCGGACTTCTTTTAAGCTAGCCATTCGTTTGAGTTATGAATTATAAGTGATGAGTTATGAATGGAGAGCGTATCATCCGGCCGGACGATACGCAACTCATCATTCATACCTCATCATTCATAATTATTTAGAAGCGTATACCGACGAGAGGTCTTTGGCTACCTGACGGATAGCACCGGTCGTTTCGTCGTCCAGCTTGCCTGCCTTCAGGCCTTTCAGCACCTCAGGGTGGCGGCTGTTCATCACCTGCGTGAATTCACGCTCGAACTCGCGCACCTTGTTTACGGGTACCTGGTCCAGCAAGCCGTTGGTAGCAGCGTAGATGATGGCCACCTGATCCTCCACCTTCTGGGGCGAGAACTGGGGCTGCTTCAGGATTTCGAGGTTCCGACGGCCCCGCTCGATGGTGAGCTTCGTTGAGGCGTCCAGGTCAGAGCCGAATTTGGCAAAGGCCTCCAGCTCGCGGAACTGAGCCTGATCCAGCTTCAGCGTACCGGCTACCTTCTTCATCGACTTGATCTGGGCGTTACCACCCACGCGCGACACCGAGATACCTACGTTGATTGCAGGACGCACCCCGGAGTTGAAGAGGTTGGTTTCGAGGAAGATCTGCCCGTCCGTAATCGAAATTACGTTGGTCGGGATATACGCCGAAACGTCACCAGCCTGGGTTTCGATGATGGGCAGTGCCGTCAGCGAGCCACCACCTTTCACCAAATGCTTGATGCTGGGGGGCAGGTCGTTCATGTCCTGGGCAATGGCGTCAGAAGCGTTGATCTTCGCGGCACGCTCCAGCAGGCGGCTGTGCAGGTAGAATACGTCGCCGGGGTAAGCTTCGCGTCCGGGAGGACGACGCAGCAGCAGCGACACTTCGCGGTAAGCTACGGCCTGCTTGGAGAGGTCATCGTAGACTACTAGGGCCGGACGGCCGGTGTCGCGGAAGAACTCACCGATGGCGGCACCGGTGAAAGGCGCAAAGAACTGCATGGGGGCCGGGTCCGAAGCCGAAGCTGACACAACTACGGTATAGTCCATAGCACCACCCTTGGTCAGGGCGTTTACTACCTGGGCTACCGTCGAAGCCTTCTGGCCCACGGCTACGTAGATGCAGAAAACCGGCTCACCCCGCTCGAAGAACTCGCGCTGGTTCAGGATGGCGTCAAGGGCTACCGTCGACTTACCCGTCTGCCGGTCACCAATGATCAGCTCACGCTGGCCCCGGCCAATCGGAATCATGGCGTCAATAGCCTTGATACCCGTCTGCATGGGCTCAGCTACCGGCTGACGGTAGATTACACCGGGCGCCTTACGCTCCAGGGGCATATCGTAGGTGTCGCCCTGGATGGGGCCACGGCCGTCGATGGGCTGGCCCAGCGTGTTCACCACGCGGCCAATAATGCCGTCACCAACCTGAATAGAGGCAATTTTATTGGTTCGGCGCACCGTAGCGCCCTCCCGGATACCAGAGTAGTCGCCGAGCATTACGGCACCTACGTTGTCTTCTTCCAGGTTGAGCACCAGGGCCTGCAGGCCGTTTTCAAATTCGAGCAACTCCCCCGACTGGGCTTTGCCCAGACCGTAGATACGGGCTACACCATCGCCAACTTGCAGTACCGTGCCTACCTCTTCGAGTTCGGCTTCGGTTTTGAAGTTGGAAAGTTGTTCCCGCAGAATGGCGGATACTTCATCCGGACGTACTTCTGCCATGGTGGGTTATACTAAAGAGTGGTAGGGGTTCTTAGAGAATTCGGTGCGCAGCTTGCGCAACCGGTAGCTTACCGAGTCGTCAATCAGCTTGTCGCCAATGCGCAGCACGAAGCCGCCAATCAGCGCCGGGTCAACTTTCTCAGTAAGGGTCACCTGCTCCTGGCCCGTTTGCTGGCGTACCAGCTGGACCACTTGCAGGCGCGTGGGTGCATCCAGCGGGGAAGCCGTGGTTACCTCGGCTAGCTGTACACCGCGCAGCTGGTTGTACTGGCGCTGAAACTCGCTGCCAATAAATTCCAGGGCGCTTTCCCGGTTCTTCTGCGTGATGATGGTAAAGAACTTGCTGGTGAGGTCCGATACCTTGCCGGTGAACACTGCGTTCAGAATAGCCAGCTTCTTATCGTGCTTCACAATAGGGTTGCGCAGCAACAGGCGCAGCTCACGGTTCTCGTCCAGCACTTTCGTGAACAAGTCCATGTCTTGCTTTACCTGCTCCAACGTCCCACGTTCCTCGGCCAAGTCCAGCAACGACTTCGCGTAACGGGAGGCAACTCGTAGTTCAGACATTGATGTAGTTGTCAGTTGTTAGTTGTCAGTTGTCAGTTTTTAGCTGTTGATGCCAGCGAGTTACTGACAACTGACAACTGAAAACTGACAACCCCCAACGGACTAGTTCAATTTTACTTCTTGCAGATACGAGTCCACGAGTTGCTGCTGGGCGGGCTGGTCGGCCAGCTCGCGGCGCAGGATGCGCTCAGCAATATCAATGGAGAGCTTGGCAGCAGTGTTTTTCACCTCTGCCAGCGCCGAGTTTTTCTCATTCTGGATGGCTTCGCGGGCCTGCATAATCATGCGGCTGCCTTCTTCGGTTGCCTTGTTCTTAGCCTGCTCAATGAGCTGGTTTGAAACATCGGTGGCTTCCTTCAGAATACGGTCACGCTCCATGCGGGCTTCGGCCAGCAGCTTTTCGTTACCGGCTTTTAGCTCCTGCATCTCCAGCTTGGCCTGATCGGCCATGCGCAGAGCGCCTTCAATGGAGCTTTCCCGCTCTTTCAGCGAGGCCAGGATGGGCTTCCAGGCAAATGCACGCAACAGCAACAGAACGATGCCGAAGATGAAGATTTGCCAGAAAATAAGGCCTAATTCGGGCGTTACAATTGACATCTGGAAAACTAGTAGGTAGTGAGTGATAGGTGCCCGGAACGGCTACGGCCGGGGCGGAAGTTCCGCCCCTTGCCCGGGGGCCGCCCGGGTACCAGAAAAGCCAAGACAGCCCGCTACGCCGTGCGCTGAAGCGACGCGCGCAGCGGGCTGCTCTTGTACTATCTCAAACCCTACAGGTTGAACGAAATCAGCAGGCAGACTACTACTGCGAACAGAGCCAGACCTTCAATCAGGGCGGCTACGATCAGCATGGCAGTTTGGATTTTGCCCGAAGCCTCAGGCTGGCGACCGATGGCCTCCATAGCCTGACCACCAATACGACCGATACCCAGACCGGCGCCCAGAGCAACCAGACCGGCACCGATAGCGGCACCAAATACAGCCAGACCAACGGAGTTAGCGAGTTGCAGCAACAGAGAAAGAAGCATAAAAAAATGGTTTGTGGGGAGTGAAAAACAAAAAAATCAGGGGTGGTGAAAGCTTAGTGCGCGTGAGCCGGCTCGGCACCATCACCGCCACCCATCTGGTAGTCGGCGTCGTGGTGCTCTTCTACCGCGCCGCCAATATACATGGCCGTGAGCAGGGTGAAGATGTAGGCTTGCAGAATGGCAACCATCAGTTCCAGCACGTTAATGAACAGGCCGAAAGCAACCGAAACCGGACTTACGTAAATGCTTTGAAAAATGAATATGAGCGAGATAAAGCTCAGCGTTACAATGTGGCCGGCCGTGATGTTGGCGAACAGACGCACCATCAGGGAGAAGGGCTTTACCACGATGCCGATGAGTTCCACCGGAATCATGATGGGCAGCAGGGGCTTCGGAACACCGGGCGTAGCGAAGATGTGGTGCCAGTAGTTCTTATTGGAGCTGAACAGGGTAATGAGCAGCGTGAGTACCGCCAGCGTGAGCGTCACGGCAATGTTGCCGGTAAGGTTGGCCCCGCCGGGCATCAGCCCCATCAGATTGTTGAACCAGATGAAGAAGAATACCGTCAGCAGATACGGCATATACCGCTCGTACTTCGGGCCGATGGACTTTTTGGCTACCTCGTCGCGGATGAAGACGATGATGGGCTCAAAGAACGACTGGATGCCTTTGGGAGCCCCGCTGCCGCGCTTGGCGTACCCCCGGGCCACGGCCGTAAACACGATGAGGAGTAGCGCGGCGCTCAAGAGCAAGGAGGCTACGTTCTTGGTAATGGAGAAGTCGTACACCTTGCTGCCATCCTCTGACACCAAGTGCTCGTGCTCCAGCTTCAGGCCCTCATATACCTTGCCTTCGGCCAGCTTAGAGGACGAAAATACCTGCAAGCCCTGGGCTGAGCGATAAGCAATAACCGGGAGCGGGATGGTGAAATGGGTACCGTGCTCTTCGTCGCCGAGCGTGGCAAAGTGCCACTCATGGGAGTCACCGATATGGTGCAGAATCATCTCCCCAGGGCTGAAAGCCTTCTTATCGGTGGCTTCTTCGGTTGTGGCCGTCGGCTCGTTGGCGTACACGGAAAACGAAAGGAAGCAAAGGAGAGCTAACAGTAAGCGCTTCATTCAGAGGGGGTTGGGGTGGGTTTCACAAAACCTTCATCTAAGGCTTTTCACCCGGTTTTGAAAACGGGCGCAAGTTACTCAGAACGCTCCAGACTTCAAACCCGGCAAAGAGAAAATACAGCAGAAAGAAGCCACCCAGAAACGCCCACTGCCCCTTGCCTTCCCGGCCTCCCCCCGTAAAAAGATATACCAGCACCAGCGTAAGCGACAAAAGCAGCCGCACTACCATGCTCCCGAAATAGGCCGCCATAAAGTTTTCGGCGTTGGCGCGCACCAGTCGGGCCGTTACCCAGTACGTGAGCAACGTCAGCAGAAAGAAGAAACCGAAGGTATAAGGTGTGAACGGGTGGATGATGCGCGGCCCAAACTGACTGTACAGGGCGTAGAGCACGAAACCGAGCAGCAGGCTGAAGAGCAGGTAGGCGCGGAGAAAGTCTTTCAAAGTATACGATGAAGTGGTGAGGTAAACGACCCTGAGTGCGGGCAAATGGCCTGATACGCCGTATACGCGGAATGACATTCCGGCTGGTGCAGCTGGCCGCTCGTTATTCCTGCTTCGAGACGGAGCGAATTACGTTATATAAGGCCGCAAACAAACCCAGCAACATCAGGCTCAGCGTGAACCAGGGCGTTTTGTTCTGGAAGTGCTCATCTAGCCAGTAGCCGGCCCAGGTGCTGAGGCCGATGGTGGCCAGCATCTGGGCGCCGATGCCGGAGTACTTGGCTACAGCCCGCATTCGGTCGGCGTTGCTATCAGAATCGGGTGGGCGAGGCGGCTGGGCTGGGGACTCGGTCATGGAAAGAAGCTGAGGCGGTGAGAAAAGCAAAATTACACGGTAGCCCGTTAGTACCCCCCTCACCCTGAATTGACCAACGGGTACCGGGGAAACCTGTACTTTTACCTACTTGGCTTCGTTGTGGAAATGGGAGCCGCCGAACGATTTCGACGTAGTACCACGTTTTCAGTTCAACATCCTCTCCTGTCCTGAGCTTCTCTGCCGCTTTGACGACGACAACTTCTCTGCTTTTGCGTGTGCTTTCCGCCTCCTCCGCGGCCGTGTTGCTGGCGGCAGGCATAGCGGGCTGTGCTTCTGAGCGCCCCTCGCTGCTGGGCCACGCCTATGATAACGTGGTAGCCCGTGACAACGCCTATTTTCTGGCGCATGAGAAAATGCGGGCCGTGGAAAATACCCTGAATGAGGCGCGGGTAAACGACTATAACCGGGTGCTGCCCATCTTTCCGACCCTGGACGACGCCACGGTGGCCCGGGTGACGGCCGACCTTGAGGATATCATCAAAAAGGCTTCCTTGCCGGTACAGCACCGCCCTGGCTCCGACTGGACCGATGACAGCTACCTGCTTATCGGGAAGGCCCGCTATTATAAGCGGGAGCTGGAAGATGCGGCCAAAACCTTTAAGTACGTTAATACCACCAGCAAGGACCCCAACGCCCGCCATGAGTCCCTTATTTGGCTGATGCGGACGTTTCTGGCGCTGAAAGAGCTGGACAATGCCGCGGCAGTGTCGGATATTCTGGACAAGGAGCAGGGCTCGGAACTGAATGCCCGGGCACTGTTTCTGACGCGGGCGGAGTTTTTTTTAAGGATTAATGAGCCGGCCAAGGCCATTGAGAACCTGGAAAAAGCTATTCCCTACATTGAGCCCAAAAATGAGCAGTCCCGCACCCGTTACATTCTGGCGCAGCTGTACCAAAACCAGGGTGAGGATAAAAAGGCGTACGCTCAGCTCAACCAGATCCTTAAGAAGAACCCGCCCTACGAGTTGGATTTCTATAGTAAGCTGATGCTGGGTCAGGTATCCGACCTGAATCAGAACGACCGGGCCCGGCTGGATAAGTATTTTGCCAAGCTGCTGAAGGATACCAAAAACAAAGAGTACCGCGACAAAATCTATTATGAGATGGCGCGGCTGGAATACCGGCAGCAACGTTACCCCGAGGCGCTGGCGCTACTGCAGAAGTCGGCCCGGACTCCCACCACCAACCGTGCTCAAAAGTCCTACACCTACCTGCTGGGAGGACGCATCTATTACGAGAACCTACAGAAGTACCGCTTGGCGGCCGCGTACTACGACAGCACCGTACAAAACCTACCCCGCGAAGCCTCCGATTATGAGGCCATAGCAGAACGTGCCGGCATTCTGCGGGATTTTGCACAGCAACTCACTATCATCGAAACCCAGGACAGCCTGCAGGCCCTGGCCCGGCTGGATACGGCCACCCTCCGCTCCCGCCTGACCACTTATGCCCAGGCGGAACTAGATAAGCAGCAACGAGAAGCCGAAGCGTTGGCGGCTAAGCAGGCCCGCGACGAGCAACGGAGCCAGCAGCAGACCGCCACTGGCCTCAGTACCGGCCGCGACCTGCAACCCGATGTGAGTGCCGATGATTTTCTGGCCGGCAATACGGGTCCTAAGTGGTATTTCGATAACCCTACGGCTCTGAGCACGGCCCGCAACGACTTTATCCGGAAATGGGGCGACCGGCCGCTGCAGGATAACTGGCGAACAGTAAACCAAACCAGAAATTCGCCGGTAACCACGCGCGGCGGCAATGTACCGGTAAGTGTGGCGGGCAACAGCAATACCGTGGTAAATGGTACTGCCCAGCCCACTGTAGCCGTGGATCCTGCCGTACAGCTTCGTGACCTGGTAGCCCGCTACCGTCAGAATTTGCCTCTCACGGCTCCGCAGCTGCAGCAATCCGATGCCCAAACGGAAGAAGCACTTTATGCGCTGGGTGGCATCTACAATCAACAGCTCAAAGAACCGGCCCGCGCTACCGAAACGTACGAAAGGTTACTCACGCGCTACCCCAAAGGCCCTCACACGCCGGAAACCCTGTACATCCTGTACCTGCAGTACAAAAACCAGAACGAGGCAGGTAAGGCCGAAAGCTATGCGGCTCGCTTGCGGGAAGCCTACCCCAACTCGTCCTATGCCCGCCTGGTAGCCGACCCGGAATATTTGCGCCGTACATCCGTAGCCAATGCGCAGGTGGCTCTCCTGGTCGATTCGGCCTTCACGTTCTACAAAAAGCAGGAGTTCAAGAAAGCATCGGCTGTGCTGGCCCGCACCCGCAAGCAATATCCCCAAAACGACCTCAACGACAAGGTTGACTTTCTGGGTACCCTGCTTACCATCCGGACCCAGCCCCCGCTGACGGCTAAAGCCGCCGTGGAAAAATTTTATAAGGACTATCCGGAAAGCCCCCTGGCCAACCAGGCCGTGGCCATCCTGACTACCTACAAGAAATACGATGCCGGCCAGATTACCGGCGCACTGGTTTCTACCGATAAACCTCCGATATCCGTTTTCCGGCCCGGCGAAGTAGAAAACCGTATGCGTATTTACTACCAGGAAAATGAGTCGCCGGTAGTGCCTCTGCCACAGAAGTCCACCGTAACGCCCCCCGCGGCTGCGGCTGCTTCGCCCTCGGTTCCGGCAGCTCCTTCCTCCACGCAGGCGGCTACCACCATTCCTTCGGCCACTACCACGGTGCCGGGCTCCAAACAGCCGGCTCCTCCGGCTACGACGCCTGCCCCCGCTCCGGAACCCACGCCCGAGGAGTCGGCCAAACTAGCTCGCCAGGCGGCCGCCCAGGCCCGGGCCCGGGGTAAAAAAACTCCTGCTAAAACCCCGCCTGCCCTTACTCCCGGCACTCCGGCCGTGCCGGAAACTCCTGCCGTCAACGCGCCGGTTACAAGTCCGGTGGTGGCCCCACCTACCACTCCGCCCACTACCTCACCGGCTGTTTCGGGCACCACTCCACCGGCGCCGGCTGCGTCGCCATTCAAGGCAGATCTTGCTGCTTCGCACGTAGTGGTGCTGGTATTTGCCACGGATGCCCCAGCCCTGAAGGATATGGCTGCGCAACTGGGCGCATACAACACCCGCTACTTCAAATCCAGCAGTTTGTTGGTGCGGCAGCAGCCATTGGGTACTACGCAGCAATTACTGGTAGTGGAGGCACTACCCGGAGCAAAGCTGGCCCAGAGCTATGCGCTCAAGCTTCGGGGGCCTCAGTCGCCGCTTAGCAAGCTGCGGGGCGCGGGTTACCAAACCGTAGTAATCAGTATTGATAACCTGCCGGTGCTACTCCAGACGCAGAATCTGGAAGAATATCAGCGTTTTTACCAGCAGACATACCGTTGATTCGAGTGAAAATTGGTAGAAGGAAGTAGTTATGGGGTTGGCTGGCGCAGCTTGTGCGGCCCCACTCCAGTTACTGCTTTTACACCTCCTGATTTTTATCTCTTACTCTCTAATTTCTCGTTTCTTCAATGGCTTACCCCGCCAAAAGCAAAGCATCTTCCCGTAAACCTACCTCCCCCGGCCGCTTTACTGGTTGGGCCCGCAGCCTGTGGGCACTATTTGGAATTGGTGTTGCAGGAATGGTGCTGTATGTGCTGGCCGTTAGCGTCAACTTCCTGAATCTGTTCGGACGTATGCCTAACCTCAAAACGCTGGAAAATCCGCGTAGTGAGTTGGCATCGGAAATATATTCGGCCGATAATGTGCTCATGGGCAAGTACTTCCGTGAAAACCGCACCCCGGCCGAATACGAAGATCTGCCCCAGCACCTGGTTGACGCCCTCATTGCCACCGAAGATGCCCGTTTTGAGGAACATTCCGGTATCGACCCCAAGGCTACCGGCCGAGTAGCCGCGGGCCTGCTTACGGGCGGCAGCGGTGGCGGGGGCTCCACCCTCACCCAGCAACTGGCCAAAGTGCTGTTCCGTACCCGCGAGGACCTGAACGATGGAACGCTGAACGATGTGCCCGGCGTACGGATGCTCATTACCAAAACCAAGGAGTGGATTCTGGCTACTCGCCTGGAGCGCAGCTACACCAAGCGCGAAATTCTGCGCATGTACTTGAATACCAACGATTATGGCTCCAATGCCTTTGGTATAAACACAGCCGCCAAAACCTTTTTCAGCAAGAAGCCCCGGGAGTTGACCCGCCCCGAGGCGGCTACGCTGGTAGGCGTCCTGAATGCCCCTACGCGGTTCAGTCCTAAGTTTAATCCCCAACGCTCCCGGATACGCCGCAACTGGGTATTGCGCCAGATGAATAAGTACGGCTACATCGACGCCCAGCAGCTTCGGGCCGATACCCTACAGCCCATTGTGCTACGCTACAGCGTGGAAAACCAGAATGAAGGCATTGCGCCCTATTTCCGGGTGGAGGTGAGCAAGATGCTGAAGCAATGGGCCAAGGAAACTGACCACGACCTGTATGCCGACGGCCTCAAGATTTATACTACCATCGACTCGCGTATGCAGAAGTACGCCGAGGCGGCCGTGGCCGAGCATATGAAGCTGCAGCAGAAGTGGTTCGACCAGCAGTGGCGCGGCCAGCAACCCTGGCGCGACGAAAACGGCCGGGTAATTCCCAACTTCCTTACCACCTCCATCCAGCGCACCGAGCGGTACCGCTCCCTAAGCAACCGGTTTGAGGGCCGTAAAGACTCCATCAAGTACTACCTCAACAAGAAGTACCGGATGAAGGTGTTCACCTGGAATGCAGGCGAGAAGGAAGTGCTGATGTCGCCCATGGACTCCCTGGCTTACTACAAGCGGCTGTTGCACTCTGGCTTTATGGCCATGAACCCCTTGAACGGGCAGGTAAAGGCCTGGGTGGGAGGTATCAACTTCAAGTACATCAAGTACGACCACGTAAAACAGGGCAAGCGCCAGCCAGGCTCCACATTTAAGCCCTTCGTGTACGTAGCTGCCATTGACCAGGGCTACTCGCCCTGCTACCAGCGCCCCGACGTACCTACCACCTTCCCCGCCGAGCGGGGCCGCCCGGCTTACACACCCAAGAACTTCGAGGGCAGCTACTCGGGCCGCACCTTCACGCTACGGCAGGCCCTGGCCCGCTCCATGAACTCCATTACGGCCTGGCTGGTGCAGAAGCTGGGCCCCGAAACGGTGGTGAGCTACGCCAAGCGCCTGGGCATCACCTCCCCCATTGAGGCCGTACCCGCCGTGGGCTTCGGTTCTTCCGACGTGAGCATCTACGAGCTGGCCGGAGCCTACAGCACCTTCGTGAACAAAGGCATCTGGACGGCCCCCATGATGGTGACACGCATTGAGGATAAGAACGGCAACGTGCTCCGCGAATTTGTGCCCCAAACGCGAGAGGCATTGAGCGAGGAAACAGCCTACCTGATGACCTATATGCTGCGCGGGGCAACAGAAGAGCAGGGCGGCACTAGTATCATTCTGAAAGGTGGCTTCAAATTCAACAATGAAATCGGAGCCAAAACCGGCACCACGTCCAACTACTCCGACGGTTGGTTTATGGGCCTCACACCCGACTTGGTGTGCGGCATGTGGGTGGGCGGCGAAGACCGGAGCATTCACTTTCGTACCGGCGCCTACGGCCAGGGTTCCCGCCTGGCGCTGCCGCTCTATGGCATCTTCATGAAGAAGGTGTACAAGGATAAGAGCATTGACATCAACACTGGTCCTTTCCCCAAACCAACGCAGCCTTTAAGCATAGAAATAGACTGCTCCCGCTACTACGGTGGAGCCGGAGCCCGCGACACTATCCCGTACGAGCAGAAGCTGAACCAAGTGGATCTGGACGACCTCAACGAAGAGGACATTTAATCACAGATTTACGCTGATTTTTCGGCTGATTGCGCAGATTGCAACGGCGTAGGAGCGAGAATGAACGTCATGCTGAGCGAAGCCGGAGGCGAAGTCGAAGCATGACCGTTTGTAGTTTTTCGCTGATTTAACCGATTTTTACGCCAGGTGGCCGGGACGTCCCGGCCACCTTTTTTGTTGTATCATCAGCGCCCAGCCAGTATGCTGAACCTCAGCACCGGCCGGCTGCGTACTCCCGTTGAACCCACAGCTGTAGCCTTGCCCGGCAGAACAAATCTGCGGCATCGGCGGCTGCATCTGCATCATCTGTGATTTATGGCCGCCCGTCCTGAGCTACAAGACCAAATTCGCCAATTGCCCCACCGCCCGGGTGTGTACAAGTACTTCGGCGAGGAGGATACGATTATCTACGTGGGCAAGGCCATTGACCTGCGTAAGCGCGTGAGCAGCTACTTCACCAAGCAGGACCACAACAAGAAAACCCAACAGCTGGTCAAGAATATCCGCCGCATCGAGTTTACCATCGTCGATTCGGAATCGGATGCATTTCTGCTGGAAAACAACCTCATCAAGCAGCACCAGCCCAAATACAACATTCTGCTCAAGGACGGCAAGACGTATCCTTACCTGCTGCTGACCAATGAGCGGTTTCCGCGCCTTATCCCAACCCGCAACAAGATACCCGGCCAAGGTCGCTACTATGGCCCCTACGCCAACGTAACCGGTATGAACCTGCTGCTGGAGTTGATTCGGGCTTTATATCCGCTGCGTACTTGTACCTACAACCTCTCGCCCCAGAACATTGAGGCCGGCAAATTTAAGGTGTGTCTGGAGTACCACTTGGGCAACTGCAAAGGACCCTGTGAAGGCCATCAGGACGAGGAAACCTACAACCAGTACATTCAGCAGATCCGGCAGATTCTCAACGGCGACCTGCGCCTGCCCAAGCAGTACTTCCGGGAGCGAATGACGCAGGCAGCCCAGGAGCAGCAATATGAACTGGCCCACCAGTTCAAGCTTAAGCTGGATAAGCTGGATGAGTTCCAGAGTAAAAGCACCATCGTCAATGCCTCCCTGTCGAATATCGACGTGTTCAGCATTGCTTCCAACGAAAAGTCGGCCTTTATCAGCTACCTGAAGGTGATGAATGGCAGCATTGTGCTAACCCAGTCGGTGGAGGTGCAGAAGAAGCTCGATGAGCCCGACGAGGAAATCCTGGCTCCGCTCATTATGCAGATGCGCCAGGAGTTTGAGAGCGAGTCAAAGGAAGTTCTGACCAATGTGCCCGTGGCTAACCTGCCCTTGCCTGGGGTTACCATCACCCAGCCTCAGATTGGCGACAAGCGCAAGCTGATTGAGCTGGGCCTGAAAAACGTGCTCTATCTGCGCAAGGAGAAGGAAAGCATGAACGACCGGAGCAAGGACCTGAACGAGGTGCGCATCATGGAAACCATGAAGAAAGATTTGCGCCTGACGGAGCTGCCCAAGCACATTGAATGCTTTGACAACTCCAACTTCCAGGGCGACAATCCGGTGGCCGCTATGGTGTGCTTTCGCAATGCGCGTCCCAGCAAAAAGGACTACCGCCACTATCATATCAAAACCGTGGTCGGCCCCAACGACTTTGACTCGATGTACGAAGTCGTGACGCGCCGCTACCGCCGCCTGGTAGACGAGGGTGCCAGCCTGCCTCAGCTGGTTATTGTGGATGGCGGCAAAGGCCAGCTTAGCATGGCGGTGAAGGCTCTCAAGGACCTCAACCTCTGGGGCCAGATTCCGGTTATCGGCATTGCTAAGCGCCTCGAAGAAATCTACGTGCCGAATGATCCGCTTCCGCTATACATCGACAAGAAAAGCGAAACATTACGGCTAATTCAGCGCATGCGCGACGAAGTGCACCGCTTCGGCATCACCTTCCACCGCTCCCGCCGCGACGCCGCCACCCTCAAAACCGAGCTTACCGAAGTTAAAGGCCTCGGCCCCGTCACCGCCGACAAGCTCCTGACCAAGTTCAAATCGGTTAAGAAAATTCGGGAGCTAACCGAGCAGGAACTCACTACCGAAGTCGGCAAGGCCAAAGCCCGCATCCTCCTCAACTACTTCAGCCAGCAGGAAGATGCACCCATTGTCTGAGCAATGTCATTACAGTGCCAGCATACGGGGTTACCCCTGCCGTCGGAATGACACACCAGATGGACACAAACAACAAAAAGCCCCAACCGCAACCGGTTGGGGCTTTTGCTTGCCGACGACCCCAAAGTGAATCGTCCACAAAATTCGTGAAAACCGCGTAATCAGTGGTCTAGAAGGACCACAGGTTGTATTCGTACTCAATCAGGTCGGCTGCCGCCTGCTGCGAGGCCAGAATGCCTTGCTGCTGCCCGCCGTAGATTTCGTCAAGGCGCGAATCGTTGGGGTTCGACACCTTCACGATGTAGGAGTTGAACAGCCACAGCTCAAACGCATCCGCCAGATTCTTGTGCTGGGCATCGTTCTGGGGGTTAAACCAGATAGCCTTGTCAGGGTTAGCCCGGAACATCCGCACTAAGTCGCTATACTTGAAATAACCAATCGGCTTTTCAATACCCGAGGTGTTGGAGCCCAACGTAGAAGGCACCAGCAAACCCAAGGATTTGATGTCGTGATACATTCTCGACCGTTTTTTGTCGAAAATCATATCCTCCTTCATTTCCAGCTGATAGATGTCTTTAGGACGATACTCGTAGCTCGGCGGAGCAACGGGCTTTTTGGGAGCTGCCGCAGCTGCCCGGCCATTACGACCGCGCGGAGCAGGAGTACCCCAGTCGTCACCGGTGTCTTCGGTGAATCCAGCTGCTTTTTCTTCGTCGCTCAGGCCGGCGCTGGCTTCCGCATACGACATGTTGCCCAGAAACTCTTTCGAAGAAAGCGTAGTGGTCAGGGAGTCGCTGCGGTAGGCCTGCAATTCACCGCGCTTCACGGCGTCGATGATTACGCGGCTGATTTCCTTCTGTTCCGCGAACATGGGCTTGTTCTGCTTCTCACGCAGGTCGATAGCACGCCAGATGGTCTTCCGGAACATAATGTCCGAATTCGGAATCGGGCGGTACGAGCCGTTGCTGCTTGCGGTGGTAGCTTGTTCCTGAGCCGAAGCTGCCACCGACAGCATCAGGCCGGCCGTCAGAGCGGCGAAGGAGAGGAATTTGTTCATACCTGGGTAATCAAAAAAGCGCGGCGGATAGTTCAGAGCCAGTAACGTTTACAGCAGCGGAATATTGAACTGCTTGGAAACATTTACGTCTTCCACATTGCCCTGGAAGTTCTGACGCTGCACACCCTTCACTTCGATGTACAGACGGTCACCTTCACGAGCCGTGTTTACCACGCTGCTCAGGTCAACGGTAGGCCCGTTTACGGTGATGGTTTGCATAGCCGGACGCTTACCGCGCACCAGTGTTACCTCGTAGCGCGACACCCGGAAACGGGCATCATCAGGCAAGAAGGTAGCAAAGCCAGCATCAGCTACAGCCTTCAGGTTCATGTTGCGCACGGCCGTAATGGGCGTACCCTGCTTTTCGTTGGCGGGACGGCCACCTACCCAGCACTGAATCTCCGGCTTAGGAATCGGACGAACCTGGAAGGTTTGCGAACCAATGGGGTTGCCGCCGCTGCTTACGCTCAAGGTTACCTCTTTCGAATTCGGAATCAGGGTTACTTCACCCTTGGCCGAGCCTTTGATGGTAGAAGCACCGGAAGCCGAGAAGCTGGGGTCGTACTGGGCACCCAAAGCCGGTACCTGTACACTCAGCTTGTTGCCGCACTTGAAGTACAGAGCCTGCACCGAAGCCGACTGAATCTGCATGACCGGCTTGGTAATGGTGTAAGGCACCGTCACGTTGAAGGTCGTGTCGCGGCCGTTCTGCTTGAAGCGGATCGTGCCTTTCCAGGAAGCCTTGGCGTTACCAGCTTGGTCAAAAGAACCCGGACGAGCCGTAAACTCAATTTTGCCTTTGCCAGTAGCAGGATCAACTTTCAGAGGCGAACCGTTCAGCGTCATGCTTGGATTCAGGCCTGAAGCCGAAGCCGTCAGGAACAGCTCAGCTTTGTACTTGGTGCCAGCAGCTACCGTATTCGACTCGGCACTAGCAAAAGCACCAATCTTATCGAAAACGATATTCGATGCCCCTACTTGCTGGGCCAGCCGGTTTAGAGCGTCTGACTCGTATTTAAGAACCTCTGTTTCCTTTTGTGAAAGAACTGCTAGAGCAGCGGCAACCGGGGTCTGCTCAAAATTCAACTGAGCAAAGTCTTTGGTTTTCTGTTCAGCCGTTACAGCAGGGTCTTCTTTCGCATCAAGTGCTAGTTTCGGCACCGTTACACCGGGCACCAACGTTTGCAAATCAGTTGCGTACTGGTTCAGGTCATTCTTGAGCTTGTACCCCAACCCTTTTTTGTTGCCTGCACTTCCCAACATAAGGTTAGCTACAGCCTCCGTTGCCTCCAGATTTTCAAATTTTTCTGGTGTGTTTTTAGAGGCCTTCATGAGCTGGTCCCGCATGTCGCGCAGGGAGCTGATCATTTGAGCAGTACGCTCCCGTACTTTCTGACTAGCTGCCAGTACGGCCCGATCTTTCGCCTGATTGCGGTTATCCGCTACTGCCTTTTCAATGCCTTTAACGGCATCTTGGTTGCTCTTATCAGTTTTCTGGTTCACCCCAAACAGAGCATCATCCAGAAATTTAAATTTCAGCAGAATAGCTGAGTTCACATTTAGGGCCAGAAGTGCAGTCAGTACCAAGTACATCATGCCAATCATCTTCTGCCGTGGAGTTTCCTTACCTCCCGCCATCGTATCTGCCTATTCTAGTACTAGTGGAACTACTATCTGAAACGTTATGCAGTGCGGCTACCTTAGTTGGTAGCGCGCATAGCGTTTAGCATGTTACCATACACACGGTTCAGCGAGCTGAGGTTGGTGGTCAGGCTGGTTACTTCCTGCTTGAACTGGTCGGTTTCTTTGCCAGCTTCGGTCAGGTTCTCCATAGCCTGCGCTAGAGTGCCGTAGAACTTGTTCATGGACTTGAGGTGCGTGTTGGCATCCTGCAGTTCCATCTCATATACTGCGTTCAGAGCACCCAGATTCTTGGTCACATTCTGCACCTGCACGTGGTATTCACGGGCATCGTTGGTGGCGTCAGCCATAGCCGTCATAGCTTGGGCCGTAGCTGAGTACGACTCATTAATGCGCTCCAGCGACTGAGCAGCGTTGCGCACTTTAGTCGTGTACTCATCGGTAGCGCTGGTAGCATCACTGAGAGTAGACAGCTGTTGGGTAGTAGTGCTCAGACGATTCAGGCCTTGGCCCAATGAAGCAATAGCCTCAGGCGTCACGTTGGCATCTTTCAGCATGTCATCCAACTTGCGGGTCAGGCCAGTACCGTTGTTTTGCTCAACAAACTTGTTGCTATTGGTAGAAGGATCGTATCCCTCGCTCAATTCTGGGTAAACCAGCGCCCAGTCAACCTCTTTCGGATTGGGCTGGAATGCGCTAAGGAAGAAAATAACTGCTTCCGTACCAAGACCGATAATCAGCATGAGGTCGGCACCTGGTAAGTGAAGAATTTTGAACAGAGCTCCGATGATTACGACGGCTGCACCGATGCCGTAAATTTTCGGCATTACCGAATCGAAGAAAAAGTTACCGCCTTTAGCTGCCATGTGAATGGATGTTGAAAAAGAAGTTTGTTGAGGTAATGATTTTACAGAAATGAGCGAGAAATACACGTGGCTGGAGCTCTCGACTCCACATGCATTTCTCGTACTGGCAGTTAGTTCAGGCTCTGGTTGGTGCCCATGCCAATCTGAATCATGGCCGTGCGGAAACCGATGTATGAGCGGGCCGAATCCTGGTATTCGAAGTTACGGGTGCCGGTTTCGAGGAAATACGCAATGTCTTTCCACGATCCGCCACGTACTACTTTGCGGGGCTCGTTATCGTCGGGGTTAGTGGGGTTCATGTCCCATACCACCGGCACCGAAGCCTCCATGTACGCATCATCGCACCACTCTGCTACGTTACCCGACATGTCGTACAGGCCGAAGTCGTTGGGGAAGAACGCACCCACCGGCGAGGTGTAGGCATAGCCATCCGAAGCGTAGTCGCCGCGGCCGGGTTTGAAGTTAGCCAGCATGCAGCCTTTGGAGTTGCGCAGGTATGGGCCACCCCAAGGGTAGGTAGCCAGGTCACGGCCACCACGGGCAGCGTATTCCCACTCAGCCTCTGAAGGCAAGCGGAAGTTAGGCGTCGGGGCCAGACCCGCTTCGGCGTTGGCGGCGTTCTTGTTTTTGGTGCGCCAGTTGCAGAAATACTTAGCGGCAAACCAGTCAACCCCAACTACCGGGTAGTCGTCGAAGGCCGGGTGCGTGTAATAGTATTCCATCAGCGGGTCACCCATGTGATAGGTAAAGTCGCGCACCCACACGGTGGTATCGGGGTAGAGTTCCGTCATTACGTACTCTTCGCCCAGCACGTCAATTGAGTCCTGCCGGATGGCATTCATGAACTGACGGTATTCGTTGTTGGTAATTTCGGTTTCATCCATGTAGAAGCCGGCAATAGTTACCTGCTTATTCATGTTCACCATAGAGGCCGATATATCCTGGTCCGTCTGGCCCATGTGGAACGTTCCACCGGGGCAGGGCACCATACCATAAGGTACTTCCTGAGGGTTAAACTCCGGACGATCCTCCGCCCCAACCAGGTCGCCTTGCGGTCCTTTGCCGAAACCACAGCCTCCCAGGAGTAGCGTCGAAATAGCGACGAGAGGCAATACGAGAAACTTGTTCATGTGAGAAAGAAAAAGACGGTCGAGGCGGCGATATCCAAAGATTACAATTTTTGAGCTGGCAAATCTAACGAATCGTACGTTCGTACGCAAGCCTATCGCTCAATGCATTCCAATTGTCTGCGAACGGGCCTTTCAGCCGGTTAAACAATGGCTAGCAGTGAGTTAATACAAGCTCGTCAGTTGTGTTGAGGCAATAAAACGGTAAGGATGATTTCCTGCGACGCTGGCCTCTTTTTAGAAGCTGTAACGCGGTGTACGAATTGCTGGGCGGACTGCCAGACCGGGTTTTGGCAGACGATAGGAGAGCATAATTTCGAAAGAGCTAAGTGCCCGAGCATCTTGATTAAATGCAATCAAGTCGTAAGCTAATCCCACACGCATGGCATTGTCTTTTGAAAAACTCAGCCCCCCGAGAGCAGTAAATGACTCATCGTACCGATACCCAATACCTCCCCAAAAACGGTCGTTGAAAGTAGCGCGTACGCCGGCTTCGTAGGAATTGTTTTTGAAGTTGAACTTGTTGTTGTCGCCAAACTTGCCGGGCAGCACCATCTTCATCAGCACGGTGGGCGTAACTACAACGGATGACGACGCCTCGATATTGTACCCAGCCGTCAGGTAGGCGTGATTTTCGTTGATATACTCTGCTGTTTTACCGCCGGCTACCTGGCTGTTGAACTGGTAGTCTGAACGCAGTAAGTTATTGACACTCAGACCAGCGTACAGTTTATCTGACTCGTACCACACGCCAACACCGGCATCCAGCTTACGGTCGGCTCCCTCCTGCGGAACCTTTACATCGTCCTTATCGATGGGACGGTAGGTCCCTTGATAAATGTTGTTGAAAACGCCTTGAATTCCGATACCCAGCCGCCCTTCTCCTACCTTCAGGTGCTTCGAATACGACAGTTGAACGTTGGTAGTAGTGAGTTGAGCAATTCTGTCACGATAAACACCAATGCCTAAGCCGCCACCAATGGCTGCTACAGGCAGTGAAGCCGTGAGCATGTACGTTTGGGGGGAGCCACCCGTATCGAAGGTGGCATCATAGCCAAAGTATTGAGAACGACCTAAAGCGGTAATTTCTCCCTGCCCCTTGATGCCAGCATACGCAGGATTCAGGAACATCCCATTAAAGCCGTAGTGGCTAAACTGGGGCTGCTGCTGCGCCAGCGCGGTGCTAAAAGCAACGGAGGAGAAGAGGGAAACGAGTAAAGTTCTCTTCATAAAAGGACTGATTTAGGGCAAGTTACGTTTGGAAAAAGGAAGGCATGTCGTTTCCAAATGTATGCAAAAAACCCTCTACAACAAATCCAGCAAAAAAAACACGAGGGAATAGCCAAGCCAGTCCCTCGTGCTCTACTTATGAAGCTACTATTTGCTATTCTTCTTCTCTTTAGCCATTTCGGCCCCATGGTGGAGGCGGATGTAGGCTTCAATAGCTCCCGTCATGGAAGGAGCATTGGGCTGAGGTGCCTCAATATCAAGATCTAAGCCGGCATCCAGCACGGCTTTGGCGGTAGTAGGCCCGAAGGCAGCAATGCGGGTCCCGTTCTGTTCGAAATCGGGGAAGTTGATGAACAGAGAGCTAATGCCGGAGGGGCTGAAAAAGGCTATGCAGTCGTATTTTACGTCCGATAGATCCGACAGGTCGCTGGCTACGGTGCGGTAAATAACGGCTTCGGTGAACTTAAAGCCATTAGCCCGCATGAACTCCGGAATATCATCTTTACGAATGTCGGAGCAGGGATAGAGGAATTTCTCGCCTTTGTGTTTCTTAATGACATCGAACAAGTCGGCAGCAGTACGTTGCCCCACAAACAGCTTACGCTTACGCAGAACAATGTATTTCTGCAGGTAGTTAGCCGTCTGCTCAGAAATACAGAAGTATTTCATTTCGGCAGGCATCTCAATCTTCGCTTCCTGACAGATGCGGAAGAAATGGTCAACTGCATTCCGGCTAGTGAAGATAATAGCCGTGTGCTCTTGAATGTTGACTTTCTCTTTCCGGAAATCCTTATAGGAAACCGGCTGCACCTCAATAAATTCCCGAAAATCTACTTTTATCCCGTACTTATCTGCAATAGAGAAATACGGCGAGACATCGTTAGCAGGTTTAGGCTGGGTGACCAGGATGCTGGAGATACGCTTAGCGTGACGGCCCGTCCCCGGTTGGTCTTTGCTCTCGGCCATAGGTAAGAAAAAGGGTAAGTCTAAGGCAATAAGGGGGCGTTGCAGGAGCTACCGGCGCAAACCGGCAGAGGCGTGTCAGTAGGTAAAAACAATCAGTTTGAGCAGAATGATTAGGGGAATCACTTCTGTGGCGCAAAGGTACGAAAACAAATGCAGATTTAGCAGGGATGCTTTCCGGTTGAGCGTACGGCCTACTCGCAGTACCGTACCAATCAACAGCAAGGAAACCACCCCGTTGGATACCCACAGCACCGTTTCTGGCAGGCGTTGGTTAAGGCCCAGATACAGGAGCATCACGACCGGCAGAAACAGGCCCATAAACAGGCTGGTTCGAATAAATTCCCGGTACTGAATAGTTACTAATTCGGTAACATCGAAAATGTAGCCCATCAGCTCCAGGAACAAATACTTGCCCAGCACAAAGCCCGTTACCAGAGCTGTGTAGAGCAGCACCCGTACCACAATAGCCGACTCGGCGACGTCGAAGAGGCGGCGCAGAATAACGATGCTCTGAATATTGGTGTGAATGGCCACCAGCAACAGAGCAAAAGACAGAGAAAACAGCACGACTAACACCAGGTTGAGCCAGGTGAGAGTGGGCTTGATGAGAAAATCCTGCTCAGCGGCTCCTTTACCCCATAGTCCTTCCAACTGGTAAATACGGGCAAACCCAGGTTGGTACGTGGCCCGCAGGCCTCCGTAGCAAAGCCCCAGCAGCAGCAGGAAACCCACAAATACGTTTTGCCCCTGGTGGCCACGCGGGCGGGGCTGGGCAGTAGGCACCGGTGCTACTGAAGTACCGGATTTGGCCTTGACCAACGGAACGGCGTTGGTGAAAGTAGCCAGGTTGGGAATAGCATCGGGTTGCCAGACGCACAACAGGTGGGAGCCGGGCTGAGTGCCAGGCGGCAGCAGAGCGGCCAGGTCGATGGTGTAGGAAGCGGGCGTACGGGCACTAAATACAAGCCGGTTGTCCAGGAACAGACTTAGTTTCTCCCGGGCCGTGAAGCTAATGCGCAGAGGCTTATTCGGCCGAATTGACAACCACTGGTAATAGGCGTGGGCGGGGGCGTGGTAGTCGGGTAGGTAGAGAACCAGGCGGTTCCGGGCCTCATCGAAGATCAGCCAGTCGGGGGTGAGGCCCGCGCGGGGGGCGGGAGGTAGCGGGCGGTACTCGGCCGCGTATGCGGCCGGCCGCAGGCTCAGGAACAACAGGCCCAGCACCCAAACCCAGAAACGCCAGCTGCTACGCACTTTGCCAGGAAGAGAAGTTAGGAGGCCACCCGCTGCCGCTCGGCCCGGCTGTGGTATACGCCCAGGAACACGCTCAGCAGCAAGGAAAAGGCTATCAGCATGACAATAAGCAGCGTATTGCCGAGGTAGGCGAAGTTGATGACAAAAAGAATGACCACAATATTCAGTAGCCCCAGCAGAATAACCGTTCCAATCTGTTGGAAGCCCATAGCCAGGATGCGGTGATGCACGTGGTTTTTGTCGGGAGAAAAAGGCGAGCGGCCCGCCATCATCCGGACAATAAACACGCGGAGCGTATCAAACAGCGGTACAAACAGAATGCCTACGGCCACCGAGGGCGCCGAAGACCCGAACGGCTGCCCCACTTTCAACCCCATCTCAATGAACTGAATGGTGAGGATGGATACGATAAAACCGCACACCAAAGAGCCAGTATCCCCCATGAAGATACTGGCTTTGTGGAAGTTATAGCGCAAAAATCCCAGAATACCACCCACTACACACACGGACACGAACACGTAGTTCTGGAAGGCGTCGCCGCCGTAGCGGTAGAAATAATAGCCAAACGTACTGACGATAATCAGCACGATAGAGCCCGCCAGCCCGTCCAAGCCGTCGATGAGGTTGATGGCATTAGTAATGCCCACAATGGCGAAAAATGTGAAGGCGTAGCTGATACCAATGGGCAGCTCCTGAATACCCAGAATACCCTGAAAGCTGGTAATACGCACGTCGGCCATAATCATGACCACTCCCGTAGCTAATAACTGACCTACAAATTTCTTGGCTACCGAAATACTTACCAAGTCATCTTTCAGCCCCACAAAAAACAAGACGATGCACCCGGCCAACAGCTGCTGCACCCCGTTGTTGAGAGGCGCAAAGATGGTAAGGGCTGACATGAAGCCGGCAAAAACGGCCACTCCGCCCAGGCGGGGCGTCAGGGAC
Organism: Hymenobacter metallilatus; assembly: GCF_003944705.1. Taxonomy (GTDB): domain Bacteria; phylum Bacteroidota; class Bacteroidia; order Cytophagales; family Hymenobacteraceae; genus Hymenobacter; species Hymenobacter metallilatus. The sequence goes on from NZ_RWIS01000010.1 coordinate 166,596, forward strand.
TCGTGCACGGTACGCACATTAGGCGTATCGAGCATGTTCTTCAGGTGGGCGATATAAATAATGGACGGGACGGCAAACAGCGCCACCAGAAACGCCCATAGGGAGGACAAACCCAACTGAATTCCGAGTGCATTCATTGCGGTTCGGCTGTTTTTGGAAATGTGTTCCGACCTGGCGGAGACAGATGAAATGCAAAGATACGACTAGCTATGCAGTACCCCAGGCCGCGCAAGTAAGGCAATGTGCGTGAGGTTGTCGGGGGTGATGGAGTCGGGCACGAAGATGAACTTCTTATCAAACACCTGCCGCCCCACGTAATAGCTCACCCAATATTGGTTGTTAAGGTGAAACAGGCCAGGGTCAATAGGCTCGACGGCCACAGCGGCCTGTTCCGGTACGGTGAGCAGGGAATGGCGCAGCGTGGAGGTACGCACGGGCTGGCCATCCGGAGCCGTGCCGTAGCCGTTGGAGCTGACGATGACGTTTTCCAGCTCATGGTCGTTGTGGTTGAGCAGGTATACCTGCCAGCCAGGCTGGCCTTCCAGGGCAACGTTTTCATCGGGTACTACCGCAATAGAAACACCTTCTACCGGGTCGAATACAATATCCTTTTTCATGCAGCAGAGTCAGAAGTTGTGCGGGCTCCAAACAACTGGGCTATATGCGGCACCAGACGCGCCTGCACTTCCGCAAGGGGCACCTGGTAACCCAGCTCCTGCGCCAGAGAGGTAACCGCTTTATCGGTAATGCCACAAGGCACAATGTGGCCGAAATAAGACAAGTCGGTGTTTACATTGAGGGCAAAACCGTGCATGGTAACCCAGCGGCTGCACTTCACGCCCATGGCGCAAATCTTCCGGGGGTTGGGTGCGCCTTCTGCAAAATCAAGCCATACACCGGTCAGGCCCGCAATACGTCCGGCCACCACGCCATAGTCGGCCAGGGTCAGAATAACGACTTCCTCCAACAGCCGCAGGTAGCGGTGAATATCGGTGAAGAAGTTGTCGAGGTCGAAGATGGGGTAGCCCACCAACTGGCCGGGGCCATGGTAGGTAATGTCGCCGCCGCGGTTGATGCGGTGGAAGGTAGCCGCATGCTGAGCCAGGCCCGCTTCGTCCAGCAGCAAATGTTCAGGTTTACCGCTTTTACCCAGGGTGTACACATGCGGATGCTCACACAGCAGCAGGTAGTTGGGCGTTGGCTCCAGAGGCTGCCCCGCCTCCTGCGCTGCCCGATTACGGGTTTTGAGAGCCAGTGTATCGGCCAGCAGCTGCTCCTGCAGGTCCCAGGCCGGCTGATATGCTACCAGGCCCAGCGGGCGTACCAGTATCGCACGGTTTTGCTCCGGAGCAGGGGATGCGCCTGGCTCCGGAGCAAGAGCCGCTGGAGCTGGACTTACGCAGGCAGAATATATATCCATAGGTTCAGGTCGAAAAAGCCCTGCTTCTGCTCCGATTAGCTGACTGCCTGGACAGGCGGCCGGATATCACCTAAGCCCTCCTATACCTCACGCAGGAAAGTTCGGATCAGGCCCGTAATACCAGGCTCACTCAAACTCAACAAACTATTACCAAAAAGCTAGTTGCCAGCGGTGCAAAAGCGCACAAAGGTACTAGTTTTAGCGCCAACCGTATCCGGTACCAGAGAGTTCATCCCGCTTACCTTCTGCTTTACTGAGATTTTCTGATGTCCATTCCAGCCCATGAGCTTGGCCATGCCGGTGAGGAGGCCGCCTTACGTCACTTGCTGGCTAATGGCTACGAGCTGGTGCACCGCAACTACCGATACCGCCGGGCCGAAGTGGACCTAGTAATGCGCCTAGGGCAGGAACTATTGGTGATTGTGGAAGTAAAAGCGCGTTCCTCTTCCCAGTATGGATACCCTGAAGAATTCGTGACGGAACGGAAGCGCCAGTTGCTGCGGCTGGCGGCGGAACAGCTGCAGGAGGAGCTGCACTGGACCGGCGACCTTCGGTTTGATGTTATTGCCCTGGCTCCCGTTTCCAACGGTTTACAGCTGGAGCATTTTCAGGATGCATTCTGGTAAGCAGTGGGCTGACCGGCCGGTAAAGTTATCGGGTTACCGTCGGCTGCCCGGACGCGAATTATCCGGCTTATCCCGGTTGTCGAGCTTATCCTTTTCGTAAATGAGCACCCCGTTGCGGTTGTACTCCTTTACCAGTACCGGCTCGGTTACTTCCGGGTCGAAGCCCGACTCGCCGTACTGGTACTCGTAATGGCGGCGGTTGCGGAAGCCCCAGTATTTGGTCCAGTCGCCAACCCGCTTGCCGTTTTCAAACTGTCCCTCCCAGTCGCGCTGGCCATTTTCCAGATAGCGCACGTAATCACCTTCCAACTTGCCATTGAGGTAGGGAATCACCTCTTTTACTTGTTTCTGGCCGGCATCGTAATACGTAATGTTGGCATCCCGGGGGAAACCCATTTCGTAATGAGTTTTGGACAGCAGGATATTATCCTTGTTGAACCGCTCCCAGCGCAAATGGCGCGTACCCAGCGCGAAGTAGCCAGTTTCGACCACTTTGCCGCCCTGTAGCTTTTTGTACGGCCCATGCAGCACCTTATCGGTGGCCGGATTAAGCTCCGTACTGGCCTTGAATATCTTGCGTTTGCGGGGGTTGAAATAGTAGCGGGCCGGAGCAAACGGATTGGGTTGCTGGAAGGCGCGCAGGTAGTAGAATATTTCTATCACCTGATTTTTCCCCTTGGGCCCTGATTTTACATAACCCTTCTTTATCCGCTCGCCCAGGAAAATATTCTTCTTCTTTTTCGGCTTGCGCTGGGCCGCTTTTTCCTTCTCCTTAGCCGCTCTTTCCTGCTCCTTGGTCATGTTCACTCGCTTGGCAACCAAAGAGGGCGCTTTGGTTGTGTCGGCGGCAGTGGCCAGGGTATCGGGGGCAGCCATGGCGGCAGCCTCGTCGGGGCGGCTGTTAAAGGAAACGGTTTTGTGCGAACAGGCCCCGGCCAGCCACAGCCCCGGCAACAGAAGAAATAAACGCAACAGACGCATCAAAGTATCAGGCAGGATTCGGAGCATCGAACGTAAAGATACGGGGATTTGGTGCCCTGCTGCGGCGGGAAGGTGGTCGGTTGGTGGGTATACAGCCATCTGCTAGATTTTGTGCCTTGGAGCTATGCTCCGACTCACCATCCGAAGGTACTCACCCATGAGGCAAGGCAGCTTACGATACGGTCCATGGAACAACTAAACTATGGAATACGCCTGCTGTACCACGCATCTAAAACAAAACCCTGGCAACCAGAGCGGCCAGGGTTTTGTACTGCTTAAAACTCTACAAACTTTCTAGGACTATTCGGCGGCCAGCAAATCGGCACTACGCTTCACAAACGCCGTTAATGCCTCGCCTTTCAACAAGCCCTGAGCCAGCAGTGCCAAGTCGAAAGCCTGCCGGGCCAGCTTGCTGCCCGCATCACTTTCGGCATTCAGCACACGCTGAGCCACCGGATGATTGGCATTCACGCTAACGGTGTAAGTATCGGGGAAATTGCCGAACATCTGCATACCTCCTCCGCCACCGGCCCGCTGCATATCCTTCATGCGACGCATGAACTCGGGCAAGGTAATGATAACCGGGGCATCCTGGGGCGAAAGAGCATCTACCTGCACGTGCATATGCTCGTTGCTGATGGCCTGTTTGAACACCTCCCCCAGTTTGGTTTTGTCCTCCTCGCTCAGCATGCTTTCCGTCGCCTCTTCCTTTTCAATGAGTTTGCTGACGGTATCGGCGTCTACGCGCTTAAAGGTGGTTTTTTCCAGCTTCTGCTCCAACTGCCCAATAAAGTGGGCGTCGAGTGGGCCGTTCAATTCCAGCACATCGTAGCCCCGGTCCTGGGCGGCCTGCACGAAGCCGTGCTGGGCCTCAGCATCGGTAGTGTAGAGAATAACGGTCTGGCCGTTTTTGTCCTGCTGATTGGCCTGCACAAACTCCTGATACTCGGGCAGTGTGAATAGCTTGCCGGCCACGTTTTGTACCAAAGCAAAGTCTTTGGCTTTGTCGTAGAACTTCTCATCCGACAGCATCCCGTACTTCACGAACAGGCCGATGTCAGACCACTTCTGCTCGTAGCCGGTGCGGTCCTTGCGGAACAGCTCGCTGAGCTTGTCGGCCACCTTTTTGGTGATGTATTGGTTGATTTTGCGCACCGCTGCATCGGCCTGCAGGAAGCTGCGCGACACGTTCAGCGGAATATCGGGTGAGTCAATCACGCCGTGCAGCAGCATCAGGAACTCGGGCACCACATCCTTCACCTCATCCGTAATAAACACCTGGCGGGAATACAGCTGAATTTTATTGCGCTGGAACTGAAGTTCATCCTTCACCTTGGGGAAATACAGAATACCCGTCAGGTTAAAAGGATAATCCACGTTCAGGTGAATCCAGAACAGCGGGGGCTCCGAGAAGGGATACAGCTCCTGGTAGAATTTGGTATAGTCCTCATCCGTCAGCTCCGAGGGCTGTTTGGTCCAGATAGGCTGAGTTTGGTTGATAACCTCCCCCTCAAACTCAATTTCGATGGGCAGGAACTTGCAGTATTTCGTCAGGATGCCCTTCAAGCGCTGCGACTCCAGAAACTCATCGGAGTCCTCAGCTACGTGCAGTACCACATCGGTGCCCCGGTCGGCCTTCTCGGTGGTTTCCAGGCTGAACTCCGTGCTACCATCGCACACCCAGTGGGCGGCCTCAGTATCCTCTTTGTAGCTCCTGGAGAAAATTTCGACTTCCTTGGCCACCATAAAAGCGGAGTAGAAACCCAACCCGAACTGCCCGATGATCTGGTCCTTGGCGGCGGCGTCCTTCTCCTTGTACTTCTCCACAAACTCGGTGGCTCCGGAGAAGGCAATCTGATTGATGTACTTCTTGATTTCCTCGGCCGTCATGCCCAGGCCCCGGTCCGATATGGTGATAGTGCGGGCTTCCTTATCTACGCTTACTTTCACCTTCAGCTCGCCCAGCTCGCCCTTGAACTCTCCCAACTGGCCCAGGCTCTTTAGTTTCTGGGTGGCGTCCACGGCATTGCTGACCAGTTCCCGCAGGAAAATTTCATGGTCAGAATACAGAAATTTCTTGATGATGGGGAAGATATTCTCCGTGTGAATTGAGATGCTACCTTTCTCTTGCATAACGAAGTAAGAAGGGGGTGGATGAAAACGACATCGGACGATATGCCAGCCAAGCAGCCGGTTAACCGTGCGTTTCGGCGGTTTCAAACCCCGTTCCAACCTGCCTACGGCTGTCAGTTTGACAGCGCTTAGCCTACTTAAGCAGGCTGGTCTGCCTGGTTAAGCTGAACCGTTTGCAAGCGGCGTTGCCACTCCTGTTGCAGGTGCTCAACCAAGGTCTCATTGGCATTGGTGAGCCAATCCAGCGCGGCGGGCACATCCGAGAAAAACTGAATGTCGGCCCGGCTATGGCGGCGGCCATCGGCCAGAATACTTTCAACCACCAACTGGTTATGCAGGCTAACGGGCAGCACCAAGGCCACCTCCCGAATGTGCAATGTGGCGAAGCGCGGTAGCCAGTGCTCACTTAGCCAACCCTGCTCATCAATGCCTACCAGTGGCAGATTGGATACATCGGCCAGCCAGCGCTTTACGTGCTGCTGCCGGGAATAGTGAACCAGGTGTTCGAAGGCTGCCCGGAAGCTGCTGTTTGTGATGGAGCCCTGCCAATCCCAGCGCAAAATCTGCAGGGAAGGCTCCCATTGAGTTAAGAGAGAGTTGAACGCACGCACCATAGCAGCCTCGACCCGCCAGTAGCGGCTGACCGGGCTACGAAACTACTGATGTCCTCCCGGCTGGGATGGGCAATTCGCTCGTCCGGAGTATTTCCTCGCCCAACCCAGGTATTTGCTGGGCTGAGTATCAGGCGGCTGCTTTTACCGGCAAAACCCACTCATTGGCAGCCAGATACGCCCCGGATAACGTTTTGCAGGACCGAATGCTCTCCCGGCGATAAGCAAAACGCCCTGGGCGGTACCCGAAGGATGGCTTGGCACTGCTGGTCATACAAACAACTGCTCTGAGGTGCCAGGCACAGCTTTATGGGCCGCCGGGCGAATAAGCTGGGCTACCTGCCGTAGCACCCTCATGGTTAGCTTCTTCATACGAGTATGCAAAAAATGATCCGCCGCAAAATTCGGCAGTGGTTGTTGCCTGAGGGTTGCGAGGCGGTTATGGTTTCGTGATGCCAGAATTTTTTTGAATCAATAAAAATCAACATTCAGTTTTCCGGTTACCTTTGCCCGTCTTCGACACATTGTTGCAAATGCGTGCTCTTCGTTCCCGGCTGGCTTTGGTGCTGCTCCTGTGCTTTGTGCGGGTGCTGCTGCCGGATGCGTGGGTACTAGCCTTGCACCAACATGAGCACACCACCGAGGAACCAACCCAGGCGGTAGGCTGGCCCAAGGGAAAAGCGCTGGTTTCGGCCAAGCACCAGCACTGCGAAGCAGATCAGTTTTTTAAGTCGGCCTTCGAACCCACTACCACCCTGCCTTTGGGGGTTCTGGCAGCGGCCGTTTTTGCCCAGCCCGCTCCCCACAGCCTGCCGCTTGCCTGGCATTGCCTGCCCCGGCTTACGGCCGACCTGCGCGGTCCGCCCAGTCTGGGCTAAACGCGGATAACCCTGTGTGCTGCTGCGGGCCACCCTTACCGGGGCGGCGCCTGCCTGTGAAGTTGGATGAGAGCGTACCCGCTGCCGGAGCCCTGCCCGCTCCCGGCAGCTTATGAGCACATGGGTTGGTTTACCTGACCACGGGCAGTTCCTCTCTTTCCTATGTTTTTTTGTGCTCCGGGCCATTCCCGGGGCCGTTGCGCTGGCCTGGGGCTGGTGGCGGCGCTGCTCAGCGTGCTGCCCCGGTTACTGTGGGCCCAGGCTCCGGCTCCGGCTTGCGCCCTGCTCCTGAGTGGCCGCGTGCAGGACCATGAGTCGCGCGGCGCGTTGGCGGGTGCTACGGTGGTGGTGCTGGAAACCCGGCAGGCCACCCAAACCGAACCCGACGGCCACTACCACCTCGACCACCTCTGCCCCGGCACTTACCATGTGCAGGTAAGCTTTGTGGGGTTTGCGGCCGAAGTGGTAGAAGTGCGCCTGACGGCTGCCGCGTACCGGGACTTCCGCCTGCACCCCGATGCCGTAGCTCTGAAAGGAGCCGTGGTAAACGGGCAGCGGGCGGCCGCGCCCACTACCCAGGCCACGGCCACGCTCACCGAAAAGGACTTGCAGCAAACCCGGGGGCAAACGCTGGGCGAGGCGCTGCAGAAGGTAAACGGCGTAACGGCCCTGCAAACCGGGCCCGGCATCTTCAAGCCCATGATTCATGGCCTGCACTCCAACCGCGTGACCATTCTCAACAACGGAGTGCGCCAGGAAGGCCAGCAGTGGGGCCAGGAGCACGGGCCGGAAATCGACCCGTTTCTGGCCTCCCAGCTGACGGTGGTGAAGGGCGCGGCCAGTGTGCGCTACGGCTCCGATGCCATTGGGGGCGTGGTGCTGGTGCAGCCCCGTCCCCTCCGCGACTCGGTGGGCACGGGGGCAGAATTGAACCTGGTAGGCATGAGCAACAACGGACTGGGCGCGGCCTCGGGCCTGGTGGAGGGCAACCTGCGCCGCCTGCCGGCCCTGAGCTGGCGGGCCCAGGGCACCGTGCGCAAGGCCGGCACCATGCGCGCCCCGGGCTATTACCTGAGAAACTCGGGGTTTGAGGAGGGCAACTTCTCGGGTAGCCTGGGCTGGCGCCAGCCCACGTACGGGGTGGAGGTTTTCTACAGTCAGTTCAACACCCGCATCGGTATTCTGCCGGCGGCGCACGTGGGCAACCAGCAGGATTTTCTGCTGGCCGTGGCCCGGAACCGGCCCCTGGAAACCAGCGGCTTTACTTACACTATTGAGCGGGCCTACCAGCAAGTGCAGCACCAGGTGTTCAAGGTGAGCGGCTTTGTGAAAACCGGCAATGCGGGCCGCCTCAGCACCACCGTGGCCCAGCAGCTGGACGGGCGCGACGAATACGACAAGTACCGCCCCCGCAACGACAACCGCGCCGCCCTTAATCGGCCCGAGCTGAGCTACACCAACCGCACGACCACCGCCGAGCTACTGTGGGAACACCGGCCCTGGCACCGCTTTACGGGCAGTGTGGGCGTGGCCGGCACTTATCAGTTCAACCGCTACCCCGATGGCAGCCGGCAGTTCATCCCCTTCTACACCAACTACACCGGCGGGATGTTCTGGCTGGAGCAGTGGCAGCAGGGCAAGTGGCTGCTGGAAGGCGGCCTGCGCCTGGACCGGCGCGACCTGCAGGTAAAGCGCGCGACCCGCACGGGCGGCGTGTTTGGCGTGGCAGCATCCCGGTTTCAGTACACTACCCCGGCGGCCTCGCTGGGAGCTGTGTACGATGCCACTGCCCACCTGACGCTACGACTGGCCTCGGGCCTGACGCGGCGGGCCCCAGCCGCCAATGAGCGGTTCAGCGACGGAGTGCACAACGCGCAGTATGAGCTGGGCTACGACCTGGTGCCCGGCAACGACCCGGCCGTACCCGAAACCGCCCTCAACCTGGGCCTGACCGCCACCTTCCACGACAACCCCCGCCTGAATGGGGAGCTGACCGTGTACCAGACGCGCATCCTCAACTTTCTGTACCAGTCGCCCATTTTGCCGCCGGTGGTGAGCATTCGGGGGGTGCTGGCGAGTTGGCAGTTCCGGCAGACCAACGCTACCCTACGCGGCCTGGATGTGAGTGGGTCCTACGTGCTGGGCCCGCAGTGGCAGCTGGGCGGTAAAGTGGCCGTGGTGCGGGGCCTCGACACCAGCCAGGACGAGTGGCTCATCTTTATGCCCGCCGACCGGGCCGAGCTAAGCCTGCGCTACAACCTGATGAACCGCGCCGGCCGCCGCCTCCAGAACAGTTACGTGCAGGCCCTGGGCACCGGCGTGGCCCGCCAGACCCGGGTGCCGCGCAATTACGCCGCGCGAGATTACCGGGAGCCCCCGGCCGGCTACGGGCTGCTCAGTCTGGAAGCGGGTACCACGCTGTACTGGGGCCGCCTGCCGCTGGAGCTGAGCGTGGCGGGCAGCAACCTGCTCAACCAGCGCTACCGTGACTACCTGAACCGTTACCGCTACTTCGCCGATGAAATGGGGCGCAACCTGACGCTGCGCCTGCGCCTGCGCCTGCCGCTGGAACTCAGCCACGCCCGGCCAACTACCACGCCCTAGCGCATCAGCGGCCAGCTTTTCCGGCGCTTTCCCTTTTTCAAATTACCAGTAGTCTTTCTCCTTTCTGATTCCCCTTCATTTCATCATTCATCTTCTTTTGACAGCATGAAAAACCTGCTTTTCCGTTCCGCTTTCCTGGCCGCGCTGGCTGCTGCCCCGGTGTTTACCAGCTGCTCCGACGACAACGACACGCCCACGCCCGACGATGACAATGAGCAAATTACCACGGTGCGCTACGAGCTGACGCCCGTGAATGGCGGCAGCACCCTCACGGCCCAGTACCGCGACGTGGATGGGGACGGGGGAGCCGCCCCGGTTATCAGCGGCCTGACGCTGGCAGCCAACACCACGTACACTGGCAAAATCGTGCTGCTCGATGAAACCAAGACGCCGGCTGAGGACATATCGGCGGAGGTAAAGCAGGAGGCCGATGAGCACCTGCTGGTGTTTACGCCCACGGGCGTGAACCTAACCGTAACCCGCACCGACAAAGACAAGAACAACTTGGAAGTAGGCCTGGAAACGCGCCTGCAAACGGCTGCGGCCTCCGCCACGGCGGGCACCTTGCGCGTAGCCCTGCGCCACCAGCCCGGCACCAAAAACGGCACCGCTACCCCCGGCGACACGGACGTGGAAGTTGATTTCCCGGTTGTGGTGAAATAGTGAACTGGTGAGATGGTGAGTTTGATGTTTGGGTGATACTCGCGTCGTACGGCGCAGTGGCGCAAGCGGTAGGTCAAACTCACCAACTCACCAATTCTCTATATCACCAGGAGGGGCTGGCTGCAAACGGCTTCTCCACCCTTTTTCTCCCGTTTTGGTTGTGGAGAATTTTCAGGAAGACACCGGCTTTTGGTCGGTGTTTTCTTTCGTTTTCAGCTGAATGCAGCTTTCAGGCCGCGTTTTCCGTTCATTGCCAGCGTGTAATTTGCGTTTCTATGTCCCGACCCCTACTTACTACCGGCCTGCTGCTCCTGGCTGCCCACGCCCTGGCCCAGACCGCGCCGGTTGTGCCGGCTCCGGCTGCGGCGGTTCCGGCCCGTTCCACCCGCGCCGCCACTCCCGTTACTGGCCGCGTTACTGATGCCACTACCGGCCAGGCCCTGCCCGGCGCCACCGTGGTGTTTCCCGACCTCAAGCAAGCCACCGCCACCGATGCCGAGGGCAATTTTCGGTTTGCCAACCTGCCGCGGGGGCGCTTCCTGATGCAGGTGCGCTTTGTGGGCTACACCACCGTGGTGCGCACCGTGGATACCAGCGCGGGCGCGGCCCTGGAAGCTGCCCTTACGCCGGCGGAAACCGAAATTGGGCAGGTGGTGGTAACGGGCGTATCAGCTAGTACAGAGATGCGCCGCTCCCCGGTGCCTACCTCCGTGGTAGACCAGACCCGCCTGCGCCAGGCAGCGGCCACCAACGCCGTGGATGCCCTGGCCCACACGCCCGGCCTCAACCAGATTACCACCGGCGCGGCCATCAGCAAGCCGGTTATCCGGGGGCTGGGCGCCAACCGCGTGATTACGCTCAACAACGGCAGTAAGCAGGAGGGCCAACAGTGGGGCGACGAGCACGGCATCGAAATCGACGAGTACAGCATTGACAGGGCCGAAATCATCAAAGGGCCCGGCTCCTTATTATATGGCTCCGATGGGTTGGCCGGCGTCATCAACTTTCTGGCCCCCGACCCGGTGGAGGACGGCCGGGTGCTGGGCTCCGTAACGGCCAACTACCAAACCAACAACTACCAGCAGGGCTATTCCCTGTGGAATGCGGGCAACCTAGGCGGCTTCAACTGGCAGGTGCGGGGCTCGGGCAAAGTAGCCGCCGACTACCGCAACCCCTACGATGGGCGGGTGTACAACTCGGGTTTCCGGGAGCTGAACGGCAGCGGCTACGTGGGCCTCAACAAAAGCTGGGGCTACTCCCACCTCACCGTCAGCTCCTTCAACCAGATTCTGGGCCTGATTGAGGGCGAGCGGGACTCCACCTCGGGCCGGTTTACGCGGGTAAGCGGCCTGGGCGAAACGCAGTTGGTCACGGGCAGCGGCTTTTCGGGCTACGGCCTGGATGTGCCTCGCCAGCGAATTAACCACCTGCGCGTTGGTACCGATAACAACTTTGTGCTGGGCCAGCACCGGGTTACGCTCAACGTGAACTGGCAGCAGAACCTGCGCCGGGAGTTCGGCAACCCCGCGGATTACTACGAGAAGTCCCTGTTCTTTCAGCTGCGCACCGTGGATTACGCCCTGCGCTGGTACCTGCCCGAAATCCAGGGCTGGAACACCACCGTGGGCGCCAGCGGTATGGTGCAGGAAAACCAGAACAAGGGCGTGGAGTTCCTGATTCCGGCCTACCGCCTCTGGGACGGGGGCCTGTTCGGCGTTACGCGCAAAAGCTTCGGCAAGCTGGATGTGAGCGGAGGCCTGCGCTATGATTTGCGCCGCATTACGGCCGACGCGCTTTACCTGAACGACGAGGAGCAGCCCGTACCCACCGGCCAGGGTGAGGAGAAATTTCCGGGCTTCCGGAGCACGTTCCGCAACGTGAGCGGGAGCGTGGGCGGGGCATACAACCTGAGCGAGCAGTGGCTGATAAAGGCCAATGCGGCCCGGGGTTTTCGGGCCCCTAACATTGCCGAGCTGGGTTCCAACGGTATTCACGAGGGCACCGTGCGCTACGAAATCGGGGAACCAGGCCTGAAGGCCGAAACCAGCTTCCAGCTGGACGGGGGCCTGAGCTTCATTTCGGACCACGTAAGCCTCTCGGCCGATGTGTTCCGCAACCGCATCAACAACTACATCTTCCCCCGGGCCCTCACCACGCCCACCGGCCAGGATTCGGTATCGGCGGAGGGGGACCGGGTGTTCCGCTACGGGCAGGGCGATGCACGCCTGGCTGGGGGCGAAGTCAGCCTGGATATTCATCCTCACCCCCTGGACTGGCTGCACTTTGAAAATTCGTTTTCCATGGTACGGGCCGTGCAGCTGGAGCAGCCGGCCGGGCAGCGCCACCTGCCCTTCATCCCCGCCGACCGGCTGCAGTCGGAGCTGCGGGTGAACTTCCGGAAAGTGGGCACCTCCCGACTGCGCAACCTGTACGCGCGCACCACGCTGGAGCACAACTTCCGCCAGAACCGCATCTTCTCGGCCTTCGATACCGAAACGGCCACGCCCGGCTATACGCTGGTGCACGCCGGCCTGGGCACCGACGTGGTATCGGCCAAAGACCGCACGCTGTTCTCGGTGTTTCTGGCGGCCAACAACCTGTTTGATGTGGCCTACCAAAACCATCTGAGCCGGCTGAAGTATACCGCTGTAAACTATGCAACGGGCCGGGCGGGTGTGTTCAACATGGGCCGCACCCTGAGCGTGAAACTGATTGTGCCGTTGTCGTTTAAGTAGTTGGATGAAGGTAGTGGGATAAAGGACTGTTGCTTTCCTAGTGAATAAAGGGCTTTGGACATAGGGCGAGAGGCTGTTGTTTTCATTTTCCCACCAACTTCTCTCATCCTACTACCTTCATCCTTAATCCCTCATCCTACTACCTACTATGTCCCACGCCCACCATCACCACGGCCCGCCCGCCGATGGCAACTTCAGCCGGGCATTTGGCTGGGGCATTGCCCTGAATTTGCTGTTTGTGGCCGGTGAAGCGGCCGGGGGCCTGTGGGCCAATTCCTCCGCCCTGCTCTCCGACGCCGGCCATAACCTGAGCGACGTGCTGAGCTTGGCGCTGGCCTGGGGCGCTACCCTACTGGCCAAGCGCCGCGCCTCCGAGCAGTATACCTACGGCTACCGGGGCGCTACCATTCAGGCCGCCTTGCTGAACGCGGCGCTGCTGTACCTGGCGCTGGGCTTTATTCTGTGGGATACTATTGACCACTTGCGCCACCCGGCCCCGGTAAACGGGCCGGTGGTGATGGGGCTGGCGGGCCTGGGCATCCTCATCAACGGCTTCACGGCCTGGCTGTTCCGGCGCGGGCAGCAGGGCGACGTGAACGTGCGCGGCGCGTATCTGCATATGCTTACTGATATGCTGGTATCGGTGGGCGTGGTGGTAGGCGGGGCACTAGTGTACTTCACCGGCTGGCTCTGGCTCGATCCGGCCATCAGCTTCATCATTCTGGCCGTAGTGGGCTATAGCTCCTGGGGGCTGCTGCGCGAAACCGTGCGGCTGGGCCTGCAGGCGGCCCCGGCCGGCATTGAGGTAGCCGCCGTGCGCCGCTGGTTGCTAGCCCGCCCCGGCGTCACCGGCCTCCACGACCTGCACATCTGGCCCCTCAGCACCCAGGACACCGCCCTGACGGTGCATCTGGTGCGCCCCAACGGCGACAATGGCAACCAGTTCCTGCGCGAGTTGCAGCACGAGTTGCTCCACGAGTTCAACATCCGTCACTGTACCGTGCAGCTGGAAGACGAATTCCCGTTGATGGGCGCCCACGGCTGCTGCGACGAGCAGGTGGCCTTGAAGTCATGAACCGAGAATATAGACGCATTCTGGCCGACGAAAGCCTCCATTTGATGGGTATTCTGGAGGGATATTGCCCTGTTCAGGCAGAAGGCACCGTTGCCTCCCACCCCTTCTATTTCCACGCCCGCTGGCACGAATGGAGCTTCTCTGTTGCCGAAACAACGGGAGTAAGTGCTGTTGATATGTCGTCAATGCTGCAAGCGGAAACATTCGGGTTTCAGGTAACTGAACAACAGCAGAAACCTATGATGCGGGCTGGATGGAGTTTGATCAAGCGGAAAGAATCATCAAACAGTGTAGCAGGCAGTATCTGGAGTTGAAGAGCAAGTAAATCTTCGTAATCTGCGGGTCCCAAATTCCCTTCCCGCATGAATACTGCTACACCCACTTCTCCCCCCAAAACTACCGGCCTGCTCAGTGCCATTGTGGTGGTGGCCGCCCTCGGCTACTTCGTGGATATCTACGACCTGATTCTGTTCAGCATCGTGCGCGTGGAAAGCCTGAACGACTTGGGCATCACGGCCGCCGATGCCGTAACCAACCAGGGCCTCTACCTCATCAACATGCAGATGGGCGGCATGCTGCTCGGTGGTATTCTGTGGGGTATTCTGGGAGATAAAAAGGGGCGGCTGTCGGTGCTGTTCGGCTCCATCCTGATTTACTCCCTGGCCAACATTGCCAACGGCTTTGTGCAAACCATTGAGCAGTACGCTTGGCTGCGCCTGATTGCGGGCATTGGGCTGGCCGGGGAGCTGGGGGCGGGCATCACGCTGGTTTCCGAAACCCTGCCCAAGGAAAAGCGCGGCTACGGCACCATGATTGTGGCCACCGTGGGCGTATCCGGGGCCATGCTGGCCTACTGGGTGAACGAGGCCTTCGACTGGCGCAACGCCTACTTTGTGGGCGGCGGACTGGGCCTGGCGCTGCTGGCCCTGCGCGTGGGCGTATACGAATCGGGCCTGTTCGAGCAAACCAAGAAAAGTGAGGTGCAGCGTGGTAACTTCTTCGCCCTGTTTACCAACGGCCCGCGCCTGGCCCGCTACCTCAAGTGCCTGCTCATTGGCGTGCCGCTATGGTTTGTGGTGGGCATTCTGATTACCCTCTCGCCTGAGTTTGGCAAAGACCTGGGCCTGACTGGGCCCGTTACGGCGGGGCTGGGCGTGTTCTGGTGCTACTTCGGGCTGGTATTCGGTGATTTTGCCAGCGGCACGCTTAGCCAGCTGCTCCGTAGCCGCAACCGGGCGCTGCAACTGTTCCTGGTGTTTTGTGGCCTAATGGTGGGCGTATACCTGTTTGCCATCCGGGGGGCCTCGCCTACCGTGTTTTACGCCGTGTGCTTCGTGCTGGGCATTTCGGTGGGGTTCTGGGCGCTGTTCGTGACGGTGGCGGCTGAGCAGTTTGGCACCAACCTGCGGGCCACGGTGGCTACCACCGCCCCCAACTTTGCCCGGGGCTCGGTAGTGCTGCTGGTGCCCATCTTTCAGTACACGGCGGCCGCGCTGGGTCAGCCCGGTACCCCCAACCGTGTGCTGGCCGGGGCCATAGTGGGGGGCGTTTCTCTGCTGATTGCGTTTTGGGCGGTGAGCACCCTGCCGGAGAGCTTCGGCAAAGACCTTGACTACGTAGAAGAATAAGCGCCGCCGGGCTTAACTGTAGCGGGGCGGCTACGTACTAGGGGCGAAGTTCACTCTGCGCTTTATCCCCTCCTATGAAAAAGATACTAGTTGTAGCAGCCCTTGCTGCCCTTGCCCTGAGCGGCCGTCAGGCTCATGCTCAGGTAGCTGATACCACCCAGGCCCGCATCCAGATGCAACAGCAACGGGCGGCCGAAGCCAAAGCCGCTCTCGATGCCCGCAAGCAGGAAACGGCCGCCTCCCGTAGCAGCGTCAACCAAACCAAGGCTCAGCTCAAAGAGCAGGAAAATGCTATGCGGGAGCAGAAGCGCCAGATGAAAGAGCAAAAGACCGAGCTTAAGCGCCAGCGCAACGCGGCCCGGGAAGCCAGCCGACAGGAAGCAGCCGCCAAGCAGGCCGCCCGCGACGAGAAACACAAAGCCCGGGAGGCTCAGAAAGCCTCCCGCCCCTAGCGTATCCTTCCAGCACACGGCTCCAAAACTCCGGCCAGATGGTCGGAGTTTTTCGCACTAATCCCATTATCATTCATTCATTCATTTATCCCTCTTTCTCATGGCCAATCAGCCAACCAAGAACACCCCCATGCTGTATCCCTGGCATCATTTTGTGCTGTTACCCGCGGCTCTTGTTGTGGCCGCTTATGCTATCCGGCGCTACCTGGGTGTGGCCGGCAACAACGACGAAGTTTCCCGATTGTGGTTTACCGTTATGCTGCTGGCCGTGATAGGACTGGGAGCCCTCGTAATGCTGCGCCAGCACTACGCTCTTACCTTGCAGGACCGCCTGATTCGGCTGGAAGTGCGGCAGCGCTACTTTGAGGTTACCGGCCAGAGCTTCCGCCCCCTGGAAGCCCAGCTCCAGCTCAGCCAGATCCTGGCCCTGCGCTTTGCCGGCGACGAGGAACTGCCCGGCCTGGTGCAGGTTGCCATCCGTGAAAAGCTTGCCTCCAAGGGTATTCAGGCCCGTATTCAGCAGTTTCAGTTCGATACCATGCGGGTGTGAGGCTTAGCTAGAAACCGGCTGAAACTCCGTTAAATTTTTTGGCCGACTTTTGTGTTCCTCTACTCTGCACTGAGCAGAAACCCTCCTACCTGAACTGCTTCGGCCCCTTTCTCATGATTCTATACAACGTCACCACCAGCCTCGACCCGGAAATTGAAGAGCAATGGGTAAGCTTCATGCGCGACACCCACATTCCGGAAGTAATGGCCACCGGCTTCTTCATCAAAAGCCAGCTGTGCCGCCTGCTCAACGAGGAAGACAATGGCATTACCTATGCAGCCCAGTATTACTGCGTCAGCCTCGACCAGCTAGACGAGTACCAGGAAGTGGCTGCCCCGGCCCTGCGTGCCGAGGTAGAAAAGCATTTTGCCGGCCGTTATGCCTCCTTCCGCACCATGCTGGAGGTAGTAGAATAGTTCTATTTTGCCTGTCCACTAAAAAGGCCGCCCCATCGGGCGGCCTTTTTAGTGGACATTTTTTAGAGGCTGCTCCGGGTTGGAAACTGGTAGCTGGATTTTAGCTCTGCACTGCACGTATTACCCGTGTACGGCTGCTTCGGCAGCGGGGTCGCAGGAATAAGCCAGCAGCTGCTCGGCCGTAAGGTTGCCGTTGTGCCATTCGGGGTCGAGGTGGGCTCCCAGCTTTTTGTAGAAGCCGATGGCTGGCTCATTCCACTCCAGCACTTGCCACTTCAGGCGCTTGGCCCCGGTGTGCCGGGCCTCGGCTACCACGGTATCAAACAGGCGCTTACCCAAGCCGGTGCCGCGCAGGGCCTCGGTTACTACCAGGTCCTCCAGGTACAGCATACGGCCCTTCCAGGTGGAGTAGGCCGTGTAGTACAGCGCAATGCCTACAATATGGCTGGTGGTATCTTCGGCTACGAAGAAGCCGAAAATCGGCTCCGGTCCAAATCCGTCGCGCTGCATATCGGCCAGCGTATTGGTGACTTCCTGGGGAGCTTTCTCATACTCCGCCAACTCCTGAATCAGGCTCAGTACCTGCGGCAAATCGGCCTCCCGGCCCCGACGAATGTGCATATGTAGTGAGTAGTGAGTAGTGAGTAGTGAGTAGTGAGTAGTGAGTAGTGAGTAGTGAGTAGTGAGTAGTGAGTAGTGAGTAGTGAGTAGTGAGTAGTGAGTAGTGAAGGTACGGCTGGGCAGGCACCCTGGAGCTGATTTCTGGAAAAGAAAAATGAGCACCAGCCCTGGGCTACTGCTCATTTTTCACTAGTCCTACCCGACTGCAATTACATTACCGGCTGCATCTTTTTGATGTCTTCGGTGGCGTTTACCGCGTTGATTTCGCGGGTAGCGGGGTTAGCAGGAGCCGTTTTACCGCCGGTGGTATCGGGAGCAGCCGGAATTTCGGGCAGAGGCTTGGCCGTAATATCTTCATCCGAACGAACATCGGGGTTTTTGCACGAAGTGGCCGACAGCGAGGAAACGGCCAGCAGACCGAACAGGAGTATTTTTTTCATATCAGAAAGCGAAAAGCCAGAGGCAATTACGGAAGTTGCGGCCGCGAAGATACGGCAAGGGAATGATGAGAGCTGAATTATGAGAGCTGAATTATGAAGTATAGCAGGGCATCTTCAGTCCTGTGCAACAATTCATAATTCAACTCTCCTAACTCAACTCTTACTTGCCGTACGGGTTCACGCCCATGTTATAGAAGGCGAAGGACCAGATATCGGCCCACTCCTCAATCTGGAGCTTGGTGCTTTTGCCCGCGCCGTGGCCCGCGTTTACGTCTACCCGAATCAGCTGAGGCTTGGGGCCGTTGTTGGCTTCCTGGAGGGCGGCGGCAAACTTGAAGGAGTGCGCCGGCACCACCCGGTCGTCGTGGTCGGCGGTGGTAATCATAGTGGCCGGGTAGGCCGCCGGCCGCAGGTTGTGCAGCGGCGAGAAGCGGTATAGGTTCTGGAACTGCTCGTAGGTATCGGAGGTGCCGTACTCCGGGGCCCAGTTCCAGCCGATGGTAAATTTCTGGTAGCGCAGCATGTCCATCACACCCACGGCCGGGAAAGCTACGCCGCAGAGGTCGGGGCGCTGGGTCATGGTGGCGCCCACCAGCAGGCCGCCGTTGGAGCCGCCGGCCATAGCAAGCTTCTCGGTGCTGGTATAGCCCTGCACCTTCAGGTACTCGGCGGCGGCAATAAAGTCGTCGAACACGTTTTGCTTGTTGGGCGTCATGCCGGCTTGGTGCCATGCCTCCCCGTACTCGCCCCCACCCCGCAGGTTCGGAATAGCCAGTACGCCACCGTTTTCCAGCCACAGCATACGCGCCACCGAGAAGCCCGGCGTGAGCGAAATGTTAAATCCCCCGTAGGCGTACAGGTAGGTAGGGTTCTGGCCGTCCAGCTTCACCCCCTTTTTGTGGGTGATGAACATCGGGATTTTGGTGCCGTCCTTGCTAGCGTAAAACACCTGGGTGGTCACGTAGTCGGCAGGTTTCACATCTACCTGCGGAGCCCGGAATACGGTGCTGGTGTTGGTGGCCAGGTTGTACTTATAGATGGTGGTAGGGTAGGTAAACGAAGTGAAGGCGTAGTACACCTCCTTGGAATCCCGCTTGCCCCCAAAGCCCGAGGCCGTGCCAATAGCGGGCAGGGCCACATCGTGCTTGAACTCGCCCTTCTCCGTGTACACTTTGATGTTGCTGCTGGCATCTTTGAGGTAAGACGCTACCAGGTAGCCGCCCACGTGGTCAACGCCCTCCAGCTTCTGCTCGGTTTCGGGCAGCACCTCCTTCCAGTTCGCTTCCTGCGGTTTCTTCGGGTCGATGAGCACCACGCGGTAGCGCGGGGCCTTGTAGTTGGTTTGCACCAGCAGCTGCCCGCCCACGTTGCCAATTACGGAGTTGTTCTGCTCGTAACTGTCGATGATGGTGGTGAAACTGCTGGCTTGCTTGGGGTCGGTCAGGTCGCGCACCAGCAGGCGGTTGCCGTCGGCTTTGCCATCGGTGAGGTAAAGCACCAGAAACCGCTCATCCTCGGTTGTACCCACGGTGCGGAAGCCCAGGGCCATCTTAGCGTTTTCGTACACCAGCTTATCGGCACTCTGGGGCTTGCCCAGCTGGTGGTAGTACACCTTGTGGTACTCGTTTTTGCCGGAAAGCTGGTTTTCGCCGGCCTTGGGCGCATCGTAGCGGCTGTAAAAGAAACCATCCTTATACCAGGCCGCGCCCGACACCTTCACCCACTGCAGCTCATCGGGCAGGGGCTGGCGGGTTTTCAGGTCCAGCACTTTCAGCTTTTGCCAGTCGGAGCCCCCGCCGCTGGTGGCGTAGGCCAGGTAGCGGTGGTCGTTGGAGAAATACGTACCGGCCAGAGCCGTGGTGCCATCCTGCGAGAACTTGTTGGGGTCGAGCAGCACATCGGGCTGACCCTCCTGGCCATTCTGCTGGACATACAGCACAGCCTGGTTCTGCAGGCCATCATTTTTGCTGAAATACAGCTGATTGCCTTCCTGCTGCGGAATTCCAAACCGCTCGTAATTCCACATTTTGGTGAGCCGCTCCCGGATCTTGTCCCGGAACGGAATCTGCTGGAGGTACCCAAAGGTGACCTTGTTTTCGGCCGTCACCCAGGCGCTGGTTTCGGGCGAGTCCAGGTCTTCCAGCCAGCGGTAGGGGTCGGCTACGGAAGTGCCGAAGTAATCGTCCTTGTGGTCGACTTTCTTGGTTTGGGGGTATTGCACGGAAGCAGAGGTAGAAGAGGCCACGGCTGCAACTGCCGCAGCCGGAGCCTGCGACTGGGTGGAGCGGCACGAGGCCAGCGCCGCCAGGGCCAGTACGGAGAAAGTGATTTTTTGCATGGGTGGGAGTAGCGGGAGAAGCGCCGAAGATAAATCACAGACGTTGCAGATTGACCGGATGCTGCAGATTCTTTCAAATAACAACAATCCGGTTAACTCCCCTGTACCAACATATTTTTATTAAGAATTTTTCTAAACAGATTTTCTGCTGTTCCTTTGCAGCACTTTAGACAGATTCTAAACAACTACCACACCATGTTGACTCTTCGTTCCCTGGGCCTGACTTCTACCATTCTGGCGTGCGCCCTCACGGTGCAGGCCCAGCAAACCACCGCCATTCGGGGCCGCGTTACTACCTCCGATGGCAGCCCGGCCGAGGCCGTAACCGTAGGAATAAAGGGACGGAGCCAGGGAGCCATTACCAACAGCCAGGGCGAATACGTTATTGAGCGAGTACGACCCGGGCAGTATACGCTGGTGATTTCGGCGGTAGGGTTAAAGAGTGAGGAGAAGGCCGTAACGGTTGAAGCCGGCCAGAGTGCTTCAGTAGATTTTGCCTTGACGGAGAATGCCCAGCAGCTTCGGGAAGTGGTTATCAGCGGCAACCGCACCAACAAGTTCAACCGCTCCGCCAGCACCGATGTGGGCAAAATGCCGCTCAGCAACCTGGAAAACCCGCAGGTATACGCCACCGTGGGCAAGGAGCTGCTCACGGAGCAGGTAGTTTTCACTGTGGATGACGCCACCCGCAACGCCCCGGGCCTGCAGAAGATGTGGGATGCCACCGGCCGCGGCGGCGACGGGGGCGCGTTCTACGCCAGCCGGGGGTTTATTGTATCCAGTCAGCTGCGCAACGGGGTAGCCGGCAACGTAACCAGCGACATTGACGCCATCAACCTGGAGAAGCTGGAGGTCATCAAAGGCCCTTCGGCGACGCTGTTCGGCAGCTCCCTTACCTCCTACGGAGGGTTGGTAAACCGCGTGACCAAGAAGCCGCTCGACACGTTTGGGGGCGAGCTGAACGTGGCAGCGGGCAGCTACGGCTTCCACCGGGTATCGGCCGATGTGAACCTGGTGGACGGCAACACGCCCGCCGAGCAGCCCAAAACCCTGGCCTTCCGTCTGAACACGGCCTACACCTACGAAGACAGCTTCCAGAACCTGGACTACCCCGGCTTCACCCGCAACCTGGCCGTGGCTCCGAGCCTGCAGTTCCGCCCCTCCGACCGGCTGACGGTGAACGTGGACGCCGAAATCTATAAAGGCACCAACGTAGGCAAGCAGATCATCTTTTTCAACAGCACTTCCGCCGCGCTGGGCTACGACCGAGCCGATAAAACGCCGCTGAACTACCGGCAGTCGTACCAGGGTGAGGGCCTGACCCAGGATTCGCGCAGCACCAATCTGTTCGGGCAGGTGCAGTACCGGATTTCGCCCAGCATCACCTCCACCACGTACCTCACCAGCAGCCACAGCTTCTCCAACGGCTTCGGGCCCTATTTCTACCTGCAGCCCAACAACCGCCTCATCCGGGCCGACCAATCGACGGACAACAGCCAGCGCACCGTGTTTGAGGCTCAGCAGCTGTTCAACGGCGACTTCCAGCTGGGCAGCCTGCGCAACCGCGTGGTGGTGGGCCTGGACTTTCTGCGGGTAAACTCAGACGTGAACTTCCTGGGTGGCACCTTCGATACTATTTCGCTAGACGCTTCCCGGGCCACCATCCGGGGCTTCAACGGTGCCAGCGTGGCGGCTAAGTATGCCGCCACGGCCCCGGGCAACTACCTGGTTACCACCAAAACCAACACGTACAGCGCCTTCGCATCGGATGTGCTGAACCTGACCGACCAGCTGAGCGTGCTGGCCGCCCTGCGCCTGGACCACTTCGACAACAAAGGCGGGTTGTACTACTCGCCGGTGCAGGCATACTCGCAAACTACTCTCTCGCCCAAATTTGGCCTGGTGTACCAGCCGGTGCCGGAGCGGGTGAGCGTGTTTGCCAACTACCAGAACAGCTTCACCAACCTGGGCGTGTACCTCACCGCCGACGGCAACAACCCTATTGCCCGGCCCGAGCGCGCTAACCAGTGGGAAGGCGGGGTGAAGCTGGATGCTGCCAATGGCCGCCTCAGCGCCACGGTAAGCTACTATGATATCCGGGTGAAGGACCGGCTCCGCGTACTAGGTTACACCCCGCAATTTGTGGCCATCAGTGCCCAGGACGCCACCCAGCGCAGCAAGGGCGTGGAGGTAAGCGTTATTGCCAATCCGCTGCGGGGCTTCAACGTGGTGGGCGGCTTCTCCTACAACGACTCGAAGTTTGAGAATACGGCCGAGGACGTGAATGGCCGCCGGCCCAACACCGCCTCCTCCCCCATTGTGGCCAATGCCTGGCTGAGCTACCGCCAGCCGGAAGGCATTTTGAAGGGCTTAGGCGCTGGTTTCGGGGGCAACTACGCCAACGAAAACCGCATTCAGAACACCGCCACCAACGTGTTTACCCTGCCCAGCTACACCATCCTCAACGCTTCCCTGTTCTACGACCAGCCCAAGTACCGGATTTCGGCCAAAGTGGATAACCTCACCGATAAGCAGTACTGGACCGGCTACACCACCATGAACCCCCAGAGGCTGCGCAGCATTGTGGGTAGTGTAGCCTACAAGTTTTAGTCTTTACCGGCTGTCATCCTGAGCTGGCGAAGGACCTTATTACGCTTGGGCAGTTCTTGTAACAACTCGTTCCAGCAGGGTAAGGTCCTTCGCCAGCTCAGGATGACAGAGCCATTTTTCCTCCTTCCGCCTCCTATGAGCACGTTCAAGAAAACCGTCGGGAAGCTGCATTTGTGGCTGGGGCTGGCCTCGGGGCTGGTCGTGTTCATCGTGAGCCTGACGGGGGCCATCTTCGTGTTTCAGGACGACATCCGGGACCTGACGGAGCCCTGGCGCAAGGTGGAGGCACAACAGTCGGCTATGGTGCTGCCCTCGCAGCTGCAGACAGCCGCACTGGCTGCCCACCCCGGCGTGAAGGCCGAGGACTGCTGGACGACTTATTTCGGGCCGGCGCGCTCGGCTACGGTGTACTTCACTGACAAGGCCGGCGCGCCCATTATGGTGTCGTTGAACCCCTACACGGGCCGGGTGCTGCATGAGCAGGATTTGCGCACGCACTTCTTCACCATCATCCAGGAAATACACATGCACCTGCTGCTACCGGAACCGGTAGCCAAGTGGGTGGTAGGTATCAGCATTTCCATCTTTGTGATGATGCTGTTGACCGGCCTGGTGCTGTGGTGGCCGAAGCGCAAACAGGAACGCAAACAGCGTTTCACCATCAAGTGGGGGGCCCGCTGGCGGCGCGTGAACTACGATTTGCACAACGTGCTGGGCTTCTACGCAGCCAGCATCGGGCTGGTGCTGGCCTTATCGGGCCTATTCATGATTTTCCCCGGCATACTGCAGTCCATTGTGTACGTGGTGGACGGCGGCCGGCCGGCCCCGCGGGAGCTCATGGAAACCAAGCTCGACACGCGCCAACCCGCACCCATTGCTGCTCAGCCCCTAACCGATGTAGTGTACCGCACCGCACGCCGCCTCTCGCCGGCCAACGAAATGGTACTCATTGGCCCCACCGGCGCGGGCAAGGCTCCGGTCTTCTGCTGGACCTACAAAAAGGCGCTGCACTACTACCGCCGCGACGAGTACGCCTTCCATCCCGTGTCGGGCCAGGTGCTGGACTCCCGCTTCCACGCCACCAAAAGTGCCGGCACCAAGTTCTCGGATATGAACTACGACCTGCACGTGGGCCAGATTCTGGGTTTCGGCGGCAAGCTGGTGGCGTTCCTGACCAGCCTGATTTGCGCCAGCCTGCCCGTCACCGGTACCATCATCTGGTGGGGCCGGCGCAATAAAACCAAGAAGAAAAAGCCGAAGCTGCAGGCGGTGTGATTTTGATTCAGCCGGACTTGTCAGGTATACATCAGGCCGTCATGCTGAGCTTGTCGAAGCATCTCTACCGGTAGTAACTCACTCGTTACAACGAAGCGGTAGAGATGCTTCGACAAGCTCAGCATGACGGCCTTTTGGCCTTTCCTTTACTCTCTCCTACATCCGCCCCACTTTCGGAATCACCTGAATCAGGAAGCGTTTGTTGTCGCCTTCGCGGCGGCCGGTGTAGCGGCCGGTACCGTAGAAGCCGCTGCCGCCGATGATGAGCTCCAGGCTGCGGTCCTGGCTGAAGTTGAGGTTGTTCTGCTTCCAGAGGTTGAGCAGGTTGAGGGCCCGGCGGTAGCTGAGCTGGTAGGTGGCCTGCTCCTCGCGCTGGTTGCGCGGGTCGCCCTGGGGGTAGCGGGCGGCCATGCCCTCCACAATCACCAGATAGCGCACGTTCTGGCCCTGGTTGGTGGCGCTGAGGCTGCGCAGCCGCTCCCGCAGCAGCTGGCCGGCCTGCAGCAGCGCCGGTTTATAGCTGTCCTGAATTTCGTCGCGGCCGGCTTTGAACTGCACGTTCAGCTTCAGTTCGTACCGCTCGTTCTGGGGGTCGTAGCGGAAGTAGCGCCCCTCCAGCCGCCGCAGCGACTCCCGGATGCGGGTAATCTGCTCCAGCTCGATGGCCTTGGCTTTCAGCTCGCCGTTGGCTTGCTTCAGTTCCCCCTCCCGGTCCTTGAACAGCTTGAAGCTGTACACGAACAGCACCAGCATCACCACGAACAAGGACGTCATCAGGTCCACGTAGCTGGGCCAGAAGAAGTCGTTGCTTTGGCGTTTGTTCGGGGTGGTGTTGTTCATAGTATACTGAATCTGAAAATCAGATGTATCCTCAGTCTGCCGAAAGAGTTGGCGCCGCTACAATCAAGAATGGCCAGATGATGATAAATCCTAGCCAGAAGATTGAGACTATTATTCTTAGAAACAGTTTCAGCGAGTGCTCCGGTCTTGGTTTCTGAACGAGGAAAAAGAAGCCGAGACCTAATACAATAGCATACAGCAGCGTGGCTGCAGTGTAGAACAAAACTTCTGACTCGACCATATACTCGGGCATTCAGCGTTTCAAAAGCTACTGCGGCTTCACCCCGCCAAACAGCTTGTCCATAAACCGCTGGAAACGGTTCTTGGATGTGGCTTTCACCAGTACCGTGTTCAGGTTGGACAGCTCTGCGAGCAGCTTGGCCTGAATCTGGGAGTCGACTTCCACTTTGCGCAGCAGCTCGCGCTGGGTGGCGGTTACGTCGCGGCTGAGGTCGGCTTGCTGGGTGTTGAGGTTCTGAAAGGGTTCCAGCTGTTTCAGCAGCTTCTCGAAGACGTTGTCGGCGTTGAGCTGCTCGAAATACTGCTGCCACTTCTCGTAGGCCAGCTGGGCCTGCCGCTCGTTGTAGGCCAGGCGCTTGTTCATCACATCGGCTAGGCCCACGCCGGCTTGGTCGATGTGCTGCTCGGCGCGGTCCTTGAGGTTGCGTAGCTCCACCTGGTGCTTCTGGAAGAAATCCAGCATCAGCTGCACCGAGTTGTTGTTGCCGCCGATGTACTGGCCCAGGTCGTTGATGCCCTTCTCGAAGCCCCGCAGCCGGTCCAGAATGCTGTTCACAGCCTCAGCCGAATGGTAGCCGTTCTGCAGCATCTCGTTCAGCTTTTGCTGGTAGCCGGTGAAGGCGCTGAATAGTTCCGCCGATTCGCGCACCTTCTCGAACACCAGAATATTGGCCGCCGCCATCTTGTCGTAACCGATGGTATCGAGGCGCTCCAGGAAGTCGCTCTGCACCCGGATGTTCTGCGTCACCTTCTCCAGCAGCGGGTTGAATAGCTCAATCTGGCCCACAAACTGCTGGTTGAACGCATCGAGCACCGACTTGAGGTTGGTGAGCGAGCTGGCCATGTCGGCGTGCAGCACTGGCAGCAAGCGGGCCTGCAGGAAAGTATAGTACTGGTTCTGGAGCCGGTCGAGCTGGTGGCGGGCCTGACGCAGTACGCCGTTGCCGAGCAGCGTGAGCAGCAGCCCCACGAAGGAGCCCGTCATGGCAATGAGCACGCCGGTGAGGAAGGGCGTCAAGGCGTTTTCATCCGACACGCCATTGCGGGCAATGCCCACCAGGCCCAGAATCACGCCCAGAAACGTGCCCAGTAAGCCCAGATAAAGGGGAGTGGCCACGTTGGCCTGCACCTCATTGTCGAGCACCTCGCTCTGGCGCTCCGATATGTCCTTCAGAATGCCAAAATCGGCCGCCGCGCCTTTGTTGTGGCGCAGGTAGTCGTTGGTATCGAGCAGGATGGCCTGAAACTCCGGGGAAGCGTTTTCGGCCTTAATGAGGTTGGAGGCGAAGAATTCGGGCGGGGCGTCGGCAGCATAGTCGGGCAGGTCGCGGCCGTCGGGCAGCACAATGCGGTGCTCCACGCGCAGGCTTTCCTTGGGCGGATACAACACGGCCAGCCGGTGCGCATTAGCCCGCGTCCGCAGGAACGTGCGAATCTGCAGCCCCACCACAACAGCCACCACCAAAAGTTCGAGAATGATTTCAAGCATAAGGCTACGAAGCTACGCGCTAAAAGCTAGTTCCCCTCCTTGGAAAGGAGGGGTTAGGGGTGGTTGACTTTACGTCAGAACGGTATTTAGGGCTAACTTCTAGCCGACGTTCATACGCAAGATCAACCACCCCTAACCCCTCCTTTCCAAGGAGGGGAACTAGCTTTTAGCTGTTTAGTTACTCAAACCGGATGGCGGCTTTCTGCTCGATCTGCCAGGCGCCGGCGGCTTTGCGCAGCACGCCTTCTTCCTCCGTCACGATGCGCGTAACCGGGCCGGTGGGCTGCTGGTACTTGCAGGCCTCCCGCAGGGAGTACTGGGCGCTCTGGATGGCGTAGGCGTGCACGGCGGGGTTCTGCGTCACGCTGAACGTGGCAAGCTCGGGCCACTGCGGGTCCAGGTGAATCTCGTAGATGCTGTCGTGCTGGGGCTCATCGGAGAAATCGTACTCGTTGAACACGCCGTTTACGGGCACCTTCACGTAGCGGGTGCGGGGCTGGTCGGTGGCGGATGCGGCCGTTGTAGCGGCGGACGCGGTTGGCAGCTGCACGGGCGATATCAAGTTGTCGAACTCCTCATGCGGGGC
Source organism: Hymenobacter metallilatus (assembly GCF_003944705.1). GTDB lineage: Bacteria > Bacteroidota > Bacteroidia > Cytophagales > Hymenobacteraceae > Hymenobacter > Hymenobacter metallilatus. The sequence continues at coordinate 193,807 of NZ_RWIS01000010.1, forward strand.
GGTGGAGCTGGTTACCGGGGCGGCCGCTGGCGGCATCGGAGCCGGCGCGGGTGCTTCGGCTGGCACGGGTGGTACTACCGGAGCCGGAGTAGGCGCTACGGGTTGCGGAGCCGGAGCGGGAGTGGCAGCAGCTACATTGGCTTTCGGCGTGGCCTGGCGCTTCTGCAGCTCCTGCTCTACCCGTTGCTGAATTAGCTGCTCCAGTTCGCGCAACTGGGCCGGAGAGAAACGCTCGGCGGACTTCCCGCTGCCGCTACCAGGATTGGTTTGCAGCGCCGCAATATCGTCGCGGCGCTTGTCGATGCGGGCGTTGATTTCCTTCCAGGAAGCCCCGATGCTGCGCTTCAGCAGCGCGTACAGCACCAGGCTCAGCAGCGCCAGAATCAGGGCCAGGGGGCCAAAAAACTTGTTCATCAGGCTTTCCCCGGCTCCGGATGCGGCAACTGGCGTGGGGGTAGCCACGCCCGCCTCATCCAGGCCAGCGTCGACGGGGGCGGCAGCCGTGGCCTCGTCGGTGGTGGCGGTAGTATCCACGGTTTCGGTTTCGGCGGCGGCTTCGGCGGCGGGCAGGTCGCCGATGGGCGTGCCTTGGTCGAGGTAGTTTTTCAGGGCCGTTTCCAGCTTCGTCACGCCGGCCAGCCGGGCAGCGTTGCCCTTGCGGGCGGGCGAGGTGCGCAGCCGGTTGATGATTTCGCGCACCAGCGTCTGCAGGCGGGAGTTGTCGGAGCCCAGGCCCTTGTACATCACGCCCTGCACTTCCAGCGGCTGGTACAGCGCCGAGTATACGCGCTGTTCATCGGCCTTGATGCTGCCGGCAAAGTCCTTCAGCGGACCACCGCACTTCAGTTGGCTTTTTAGCTCCGGGTGGCCCGTGTCTTCAAACACGAACTTGGCCGTAGCGCACCAAATCTGCACTTTGCGCTCCTCCAGCGTGGGCTGGCCGAGGGGCGTTTGGGCATGGCCGCCCGCCGCGAGCAGCAGCAGGCCGGTAAGCAAAGAAGCAACGCGGCGGGAAAGGGTCATAGGGTGTTTGGGGTAGGAAGCGGGCTTTTTTATTGGAATCAATGAATGTACTATTCGTCAGAGGCAACTATATGTGACAAGTCTCTGGGCCAACGACTATCATTCCTTATTGATTCTGAAATGAAGACATACTCCATGTGCATAACTTGCCCATTTTTCGTGAGTATACATTCATTCTTTAAGGCAATCTTTTTTATTGAATCTCCTACTTGCGCATTATCTTTTAGTGCAATACTCAGCAGAGGAATATCGATAATTGAATCCTCCGTACGAATTTTAATGTAGTCTATTTTTCGACGGTACTTTTCAATTATTACCCCCTTGTATTCACCTCTTATATTTTTTACACATGCTTCTATATCACCTTCTTTGCCAACGTATTGCAGGAAGTATACAAACACCCCGAAGGCTGTAAAGAATACTAGTTGCTTTACTGATCTTTTACCCATTTAGCTACGCCTGCAGCTCGCGGCTCAGGTTGTACAGAGCCTGCTTCAGCGGCAGGAAGAACAGAGTTTCGGGCAGAGTTTCGTCGCTAGAAAGCTGGCGCTGGAACTGGTGCAGACCCAGGCTCAGGCTGTCTTCGATTTCGCGGAGCAGGATGTCTTTTACGCGCTGACGGTCCACGTCCACGCCTACTTCGCGCAGGTAGGGGGCTACGTCGTCGCCTTCCAGCACTAGGGTGAGGTAGTTGCGCACGTTGTCGAGCACCGTGTTTTTCAGCTCGGCATCCACCTGGTTCAGTTTCAGGCGCTGCTGATTGAGCTCGGTGCCGTCTACCGCGCCGCTGTACTTCACGGGCTTGATGTTGTCGTAGTCTGAAGTGTTCGTTTTTTCCTCAAACAGTACGCCGCCGTTGGTGGTGGCTTCCTTGGGGTTGTCGGCCAGGATGACGCGGAAGTTGTGGGGCGGCTCTACGCCCGTGACGGCGTGGAAGATGGCCTTCGTAATCTTCTCGATAGCCACCAGGGAGCTGCCCCCGGCCAGCAGGCGCAGGTAGAGGCTGCCTTTGCCGGAGAAGCAGAGGTAGCGCGGCGTTTTCAGGCCGAGGTGCTTGGTGAGCTGCGCCGTGTGGTAGATGATGCTGGTGTAGTGCAGATAGAACAGCACCCGCAGCTGCCGGCCCTTGCCCAAGCCCAGAGCTTGGGTGAACCGCAACGCATCATCGTACTTAAATAGCAGGCTGGTCACGTCGGCGGAGCCGAAATCGGTATTGCTGAGGGCGGCGCGCAGGTAGCCTTTGTACTCCTGGTTTTGCTCGGAGTCGGGCAGGCTTTCCACGTGGCCTACGCCGAGGCGCAGCAGGCCATTCTGCTTGGGTGCGCCCTGTACGCGGGCGTAGCCGTCGCCCCACAGGTCGTCGCCGGCGAAGCGGAAAGAGGTACTGTAGGCCGGTTTCTGGTCAGCGAACAGCAGCAAATCGGTGGTGCCGCCACCGATGTCGATGTTCACCACGTTTTCGTCGCGGTTGGGCACTACCTGGTTGGTGGCGGTGAGGTAGTAGTACGGCGCTACCGATTCGGTGAGGCAGATGGTGGGACGGCGGGCCTTGAACACCTGCTGGAACGACTCGTCCCACACCTGCTGGAACTGGTTGCGCAGGAACCCATCAAAGCTCAGCGGGGCAAACCACACCACGCGGGTGTCTTCCAGAATACCGCCGTGCAACGCCGCCTTATGGCGCAGCAGCAGCAGAATTTCCCGGAAGAACGCCTCAATGCGAGACACGCCCTGCGGGTCCAGCTCCGCCGACCATTTCAGGTTGGTGATGAAGCGGTTCTGGGGCAGCTCCGAGGCGTTTTCAGTGTTGATGCTGAAACCAATGTTGATGTTGCTGAGCACCTTGGCGGGCTCGTTGGCAAACGAAGTGGTTTCGCACACCGCCGTCCGGATCGGAAACTCATACACCGAGCCGCCTTCACCCACAAACGAGGGCACGAACTCCCGGTTTTGCAGGGTAGCAATGTACGTCCAGATCTGGCCGGCGCCGGTACGGTAGCGCTGGGCCGCCGAGAGGCCGGCATCGGCCACGGGCGCGTGCAGCCACTCCACCTGCACGTCGGCTTCCCCAATGGTGAGCGGGCGCGGGTGCGCGGTGGGCGAGTCGGCGTAGGCAATGTGGGTGTTGGTGGTGCCGAAGTCCACGGCGAAGGTGAAGCGGCGGGTGCCGCGGTCCAGCTCGCGCCAGCGCGGCACGAACAGGCCCCGGGCCGGCTCCGCCCCGATGGTGGCGGGCGGGCAGGTCAGTTCCGCAAGGTCGAAGTGGGTGCCGGTGACTTCGTAGTAGGTGCTGCCGGCGGTGGCCATGCTCTTTTGGGTGCGCTCGTAGCGGGTGGCGCGGCGGGCGGCGCCCTGCTCCGTGATTCGCTCCCCGTTCACGAAGAACGTGAGGTCGTAGCGGCGGTTGAGCATAGTGGGCGCGTTGTCGGCATCCACCAGCATCACCTTGTAGAGGTCGTTGAACTCGGGCTGGTAGCGCACCTTGTAGAACGGGAACACGCCCACGCCCACGGCGGCCTTCACAATGCGGCCCTTCTCCAGAATCTCGCGCCCCTGGGCATCCTTGGGGTTCTGCGGATTGTGGTAGTAGTTACGCTCGAAGGTGATAAAGCGGCCCGCCTGCACCGGCACCCGCAGTTGCACGCGCACGTGGCTCAGGTCGATGGTGAAGGTGAGCAGCTCGGCCAGCTCGTTTTCGGTGAAATACTCGAAAAACGCCTGTTTCAGCGGCAGCAGGTAGGGGAAGCGCGCCCGGCCCTGGCCATCGGCCCCGTACTGGAACGTAACTTTGCCGGTGTGGAAGCGCTGGGTGTTCAGCTCGTAGGGCAGCTCTACCAGGGAGTCTTCCAGCAGGTCGCCCACCGTGAGGTAGGGGTACTTGAAGCCTTTGCCGGGCAGCACGCGGCTTTCCAGCGCTACTTCATCGTAATACGGAACCGGCGTGCGGTCGTCCCAGGGCTGACCGTTGAGGTAGTTGGCGCCGGGCATCGTCAGGTTCGGGCGCAACACCAACGGGCGCGGCCGGCCCGTCGTCGATTCGCGGGTGGGCTGGATGAACAGGTCGGAGCTGGTCACGGCCGACTGGTCGGCGCGGCCGGGCAAGGGCACGCCTTTCACGCTCACCAGGTTGCCCTGCACATCGGCCAGGGCCGGGTAGCGGGCGGCAAACTGCTGGGCGCTCCGGTCGCCCTGCATCTGGAGCTGGTTGATTTTCGAGCGGTCGAGGCCGGCGTACACGCTACCGGCAAACTCGCGGCGCTGCAGCTGCGGATACGCCAAAAACAGCTCGTACACAAACTCCCGGAACTGCGGGTCGCGGTCTTCGAGCAGCACAGTCTGCTGGTCGAAGTAGTGGCCGCGGGCCTGGGGCCGCTCCAGGTCCAGGGGCTTCACGGCGGGGCCAGTGAACAGGATTGTCAGCGGCGAGGTGCCGCCCAGCAGGCGCGTGCCCCCCGCCAACTCCGGCGACTCATAGTACACCAGATACATGTCGGAGAAGTCGCGGAACCGCTCGTCCTGCATGTACAGCTGCAGGGTTTCGCCCAGTAGGCGCGTGCCCTCGTCCTGCCGCATCCGGCGGATTTCGGCCTCGGCATTCCAGCGGCGTAGCGTGATTTTGCGGCCGGCCTGGGTGTAGAGGTGGTAGTTGTAGAGCAGCTCCAGCAAATCCCAGAAGTGGGTAGTCAGCTCGTGGTACACCGAGCCGGGGTTGCGCTGCCCCTCCCGGGCCAGGAAATCAAAAGCCGTTTCAAACAGGTGCATCCGCGCAAACGGCGTCGGGATGCTCACGGCCAGGTTGCGCGATTTGCCCCCCGCGGGGTCCGTTACGGTGTTGATTTCGGTGCTGGTGACGGGGGCGGTTTTCTGCCAGCCCTGCACTTGCTGGGAGCCGTTGTTATGTAAGCGAAGGACTTTGGCCATATCGGGACCCCCCCCCCGGCCCCCTCCCCTCCGGGAGAGGGGGAGCCTGACGAAGGTTGCTCGGGGTGATTTTTTACTGCTAGAAACTACAACTAGAAAGCTAGTTCCCCTCCTTGGAAAGGAGGGGCTAGGGGTGGTTGACAATCGTTGAACGGTGCGGCTTGGGTCGTTCAGGTAAACAACATCAGTACGCGGGGCAACCACCCCAGCCGCGCCTGCGGCACGGCGTCCCCTCCTTTCCAAGGAGGGGAGTTTTCGTTCTACACCACCTTCACCTTCTCCTCAAACGCCTTGTCCGTCACGTCATAGAACAGCTCCAGCAGCTTGCGGAAGTTGTCGGGTTCCTGGAGGGACTTCTCGGTTTTGTTGAGGTTATCGAGGAGGTAGTTGTGGCTGAGGCCTTTGTTGAAGAAGTCGTTCCACTTCTTTTCCACCGGCTTGCCCAGGATCATGGCGTTGAAGTCGTCGGTCTGCAGGTCGAAGGGGCGAAAGGAACGGCGGTTCTGGGCCAGCTCCTGCAGCCACTGGTCGGCGCCCAGGTCCTGGCCGTGCAGGAAGGTGTTCAGCTCCCGGAAGATGGGCTCATTGCGCATGGCGTAGTCCAGCTTCAGGTTGTCGGCGTAGGGCGCTTTGTCGGTGGGCAGGTGCTGCTTGTGGTAGCGCGTGAAGTACAGGAACTGCGTGAGCTGCTTGGCCATTATTTCGCGCGACTCATCGGGCAGGTGGCTGAACTGCAGCTCTGGCGCGTCTTGGCCCAGGCCGTACTCGTGGAAGTGCGGGCCGCCGGTGCGTAGCTCGGCGGGCGAGTAGCGCATGAAATCCACGATGCTTAAAGCCGCCAGCAGTTCAATTACGTGGGCCTTGTTCTTCTGCTGGGTGCCGCCGGGCTGGTTTTCGTAGGGCGTGTCGGGCGTGTCGGCGAGGTAGTACAGCGCGTCGAGGCCCTGCAGGTTGTGCTCGTAGTAGCTGAGCGCCGCCTTGGTCTTGGTCAGGAAATTGTTGGAGTCGATGACGGCATTGTCTTCGCTCTGCAGGGCGAAGTAGGGCATCACCGTCACGGCGCCGGTGGGCGCGTCGCGCAGGTAGCGGGCGTTGCTGAGGCGGGTGTTCGAGTCCTTCAGGTTCTTGAGCATCAGCGGGAAGCCCGCCGCGCCCGTGCCGCCGAAGATGCTCGACACAAAGAACACCCGGTCGCCGTCCTGGAAGTTGTCGGCAAAAAACCGCATTTCGGGGCTTTCCACCAGCTTGTTGAGCACAATGCTGCCCACGTTGGGCGAGCCGCGGAAACCAATGGTCAGCGGGCTTTCCAGGTTGTCCTGCGTGAACAGCAAATCCACCAGCCCCTTCGAGTCCACCGACAGACCGTCGTAGCTCAGGTATTGCCGGAAGCTCTGGTTGATGCCGCCGAAATCGAAGATGAAGGTGTCCTTTACCGAGCCGTTCACGTCCTGCGAAATGCCGCTCAGCGTGCTGATATCAGTCTTGAAGAAGCCTTCCTCGCGGGGACCGAGGCGCTTGTAGATCTGCTGGTAGCTCTGCAGCAGCTGCACCGTGCGGTTCATGTCGCCGTTGTGCGCGTCGGGGTCGATGATGATGGGCACCACCCGGTCGCAGTTGGGCAGGTCCACGCCCGCCGCCAGCAGCATCGTGAGCGAGCGAATGACACGGGAGCCCGTGCCGCCAATACCGAATAAAAAGAGTTTAGCCATGAGTTGCTGATGTTGAACGAAACTCCCCTCCTCAGCTGAGGAGGGGATGTTCAGCCTTGCGGCTGAACTGGGGTGGTTGGCTCGTTGCTGATGTTGTTTAGCGGAACGATTTCGCTCTGTATCGTCCAACGATTATCAACCACCCCTAGCCCCTCCTTTCCAAGGAGGGGAACTAGCTTTCTAGCACTAGCTCTAGAAAGGCGTCGTGCTGGCGTTGGTAGAAGCGCGCTTGAACAGCAACGAAAAGATGAAGAACCATGCCAGACCCAGAATAGCGTTCCAGGTAGCCAGCCAGTAGATATAGCTGTGGTCGGTGACCTGCTGGGCGTTGGTTTGCCAGATGGTGACAAAGAAGGCAATCAGCGCATTCAGCACCAGAAAAATACTCCAGTGCCGACCCTTGTTGAAGGTAGCCACGCCCATGGCCCGGTTAATGAGCAAATAGAAAACCAGCGCCAGCCCGGCAGAAATGCCCAGATTCAGCAGCCCCAGGTTGGGGAAGATAACGTCGCGGTACACGGGCGTATCCGCCGGGGGCTGGGGGTTGCCGATGAGTTCGTAGAGGAAGCGGAAGAATGCTTTCATGGAAAGAGGTGAGGCCGGGCTCCGGGCCGGCAACCCGTGGAACGATGAGAGGGAAACGAAATTGTGAGGCCGGGGTCATTGCTGCCAGACTGACCTAAGGAACGAAAACCGTTCCAAACCGTCTGGCCAAGGCTATGCCACAGGCAGAAGCGGGGGCAGCAGGCGGGCTATTCGGCTGGCTGTAAGGTGAGTGGCAGCTCAAAAATCGGGCGCGTGGCGTCAGTGGGTGCCAGCCCATCCAGCAAGGAGCTGAGCGCAAAAGTTTTGGGCGCGGGGGTGCCGTCGTTGCGGGTGGTCCACTGGGCTACCCAGGCCGGGCGCTGGTCCTGGAGGCGCAGCACCAGCGGGCGCGCGGCCTTGGGCTGCTGCGTGAGGCGCACCTTGACAAAATGCGTGTACTTGCTCTGGGGGCCGCTGCTGGCCTTGGTCTGGTCGGTGGCAGGCGTTACGTCCAGCAGCTTGGCATCGGTGTCTACGCCTTCCAGCTTCAGGTTTTGCTTCAGGTAGGCCACATCCTTGTACTGGCCTGGCAGCTGGACCAGGTTCAGGCCTACCACAAACTCCACCGGCTGCTGGGCCGAGGCCTCCGATACGGCTACCACGCGGTAGGTGCCGGCCATGCGCTTGCTGGCTCCGGCGTCGCCGTAGTACCAGGCCCCTTTGTTCTGAAATTTATCGAGCACCGAGTAAGCCGGACGCGGATACGTGACGCCGAAGTGGGCCTGCTTGGCCGGCTGCTGCTCCAGCAGGGCGGCATCGAAGCGGCGCACGGCATCGGCGGGGCCCAGCACCCAGATGTAATAGGGTATTTCGGTGTTGCAGCAGTTGGTTTTCTTGCCGGCGGCTTTCAACGCGGGGTAGTACGTGCCCCGGAAATCCGACAGGTAGCCGTACACCGACACGGCCAGATCCGGCTGCGCGCCGTTGCGCTGCAGGGCGTCGGTAATATCGGTTTTGATGTAGGGAATGGCCCCGGCGTTCTTGGGCGAGTAGATAAAATCCGAAATCAGCACGCTCACGGTGCCGGGCTGGTAGTAGCGCGTCATCAGCGTATCGAGCACGGCGGGCAGCTCGGTGCTCTTGGCCGGCTGCTGAATGCCACTCCGTACCGTGGCAGAAATGCCTGGGTACGTGTCGGCATAGGGCTTCTCCTTGATGCGGAAAAACGACTTCTGCTTCGCGGCGGTGGTTCGGTTGATATCCGAAAGCAACTGCGCCACGTGCTGCTGAAACTTGGTATTTTCGCCGCTGGTGCCGGTTTTGGGCATGAAGCCTTCCATGGAGCCTGATACTTCCAGAAACACATTCACGGCCTGCAACGGCTGGGCCGCGGCACCACTCACCACGTCCGACGCTTCCTCCGGGGCCTCCACACCGGGCGCTTCCGCCGGACGCACGTTATCGGGCATTTCGGCCCAGGGTTTTTCAGCAGCAGCAGCTCCTTCCTCCGATTTCATATCGGAGCGGGAGTAGCAGCCGGACAGGAACAATGACAAGCCCAGGGCGGGCAGCAGGCGGGGAAAAGAGGTCAGGTAGCGCATCGGGCTAAAGTAACGACAATCTGCCCGCAGCGGATACATAAACGGTGAAGTTGTGAAATGGTGAAGTTGTGAAATGTTCTGTCTACTGGTGTGGTCAGAACATTTCACAACTTCACCATTTCACAACTTCACCATCCCTTAGCTGTAATCAATTTCCGTGTTGTCACCAATGTTGAGGCTGTGGCGGGTGCCTTTGAACAGGGCGTCGGAGCCCACGATGCAGTCGTGCATCACGGCGGAGCGCAGTTCGGAGTACGAGCCGATGATGGATTCGCTCAGGATGGTGTTCCTGACGATGGTCCGGTCGCCGATGGCCACGTTAGGGCCGATAATGGAGCCGGAAATCTGGCAGTCGTGGCCGATGCTGACGGGCGGGATGATGATGGTATCGGGGAACTCAGGGTACTCGCGGCGCTTCAGAAACTCGGGGCGGTTGAGCAGGCGGGCGTTGGCTTCCAGCAGGCTCTCTTTCCGGCCGCAGTCAAACCAGTTATCTACGGGCGTCGTCACCATATCGGCCCCGTCCTGAATCATGAGCATGAGGGCATCGGTGAGCTGAAACTCGCCGTGGGTGCGCTGGTTTTGCTCCACGATGCGCTCCAGGGCCGAAGCCAGCCAATCGGGGTTGGCCAGCTTATATAGGCCCACCAAGGCATAGTTCGACTTCGGAATGCGAGGCTTCTCCACCACTTTGGTCACGCGGCCGCCGGCCCCGGTTTCTACCAGCCCAAACAACGAAGGCGTTTTTACTTCCTTCACGGCCAACACATTACCGGGCGTGGCCATCATGGCCGACAGGTCCACATCCACGATGGTATCCCCGAGCAAAATCAAAATACCGTCCTGCTCGTGGCGAAAATGCTCCCGGGCCAGCCAGAGGGCGTGGGCAATGCCTTCGCGGGGCTCCTGCACCACAAATGAGCTTTGCAGCTGGGGGTATTGCTTGCGCACGTAGCTTTCCACCTTTTCGCCCAGGTAGCCGATAATAAAGACGAACTCCTGCACCCCAGCATCCACCAGCCGGTCGATGATATGGCCCAGGATAGTATTGCCCGCTACGGGAACCAACGTTTTGGGCTGGGTATGCGTGTGCGGGCGCAAGCGGGAGCCGATACCGGCTACGGGAATTACAGCTTTCATGCGAGGGGAAAAATCGGGGAGCACCGAAGCGCAAAATACACAAAGCCGCCGGAGCAACCGTACACACAACCGCTCGGGTCTGAATTCGTACTTTGCAGCACTGTGGTCCGGGAGCCGGCTCCTGAGCCAAGGCGCAGGGCCCGACCTCAACAACGACAGGGGCCGCTTGTTTGGCCCGGCATGTTTCCGATTCTCTCTTCCATTTTTTCACTCTCCCCAACCCTATGAAACGCTTTTTGCTCTATTTCGCCGGCCTCGTGCTGCTGCTTACCCAGTCCTCGTGCGGCTACAACTCCATGGTAACCAAAGACCAGGCCGTGAAAGCCCAAGTGGGCAACGTGCAGAGCGCCTACCAGCGCCGCTCCGACCTGATTCCGAATCTGGTAAACACGGTGAAAGGGGCCGCCAACTTTGAGAAGTCGACCCTGACGGACGTTATCAATGCCCGCGCCAAGGCTACCAGCGTGCAGCTGAATGCCAACGACCTGACCCCCGAAAACCTGAAGCAGTTTCAGGAAGCTCAGTCGCAGGTAAGCGCGGGCCTGGGCCGCCTGCTGGCCGTATCGGAAAACTACCCCGAGCTGAAGGCCAACGCTAACTTCCAGGAGCTGCAGGCGCAGATTGAAGGCACCGAAAACCGCATCAATGTGGAGCGTAATAAGCTGAATGTGGTAACCAACGACTACAACGGCTACATTAAGAGCTTCCCCAACAACCTGTTTGCCGGCATGTTCGGCTTTAAGGAGAAGCCTTATTTCGAGGCCGACGCCGCCGCGCAGAAAGCGCCTACTGTACAGTTCTAATCTTGGGTTGTTGGTTGTCAGTTGTCAGTTGTCAGAACGGTTCTGGTTGCTGACAACTGACAACTGCTTACTAGCACCTAACTTATGACCAACCCTCTTACTCCTGAGCAGGAAGCAGCCCTGGTGGCGGCCATCCGGCAGGCGGAGCTGCGCACCTCCGGCGAAATCCGGGTACACCTGGAAGACACCTGTCCGACGCCCGAGCCCCTGGACCGCGCCGCGCAGGTATTTGCGGAGCTGGGTATGCACCGTACTGCTCAGCGCAATGGTGTACTGTTTTACCTGGCCTGGCAGAGCCGGCAGTTCGCCGTTATCGGCGACGCGGGTATCAACTCCGTAGTACCCGACGACTTCTGGGAAATGGCCAAGGAAAATGTACTGGAGCATTTTCGGGCTGAGAAGTACGTGAACGGGCTGGAACAAGGTATCCGGCTGGTGGGCGAACAGCTGCGGCGCTACTTCCCCTACGATGCCGCCACCGACCAGAACGAGCTGGATGACTCTATCTCCTTCGGCGACACGCCCATCCGCTCATGAGGCAGCTCCCTTTATTTAGGCGGCTGCCGGGCGGCTGGTGGCTGGCGCTGGTACTCCTGCTGCTGCAACTGGCCGCGGGAGCCCAGAACGTGCCGCCCCGTCCCTCCCCACCCCGCCTCGTGAACGACCTGGCCGGAATGCTGCAGCCCCAGCAGGTGCAGCAGTTGGAGCGCAAGCTAGTAGCCTACAACGATTCCACCTCCTCGCAGATTGCCGTGGTAACAGTGCCCACTCTCGGCGACTACGACATAGTGGGGTATGCGCAGCAGCTGTACCAGACCTGGGGAATCGGGCAGAAGAACAACAACAATGGCGTGCTGGTACTCATTGCCCAGCAGGAGCACAAGGCCCGCATTCATACCGGCTACGGGCTGGAGGGTGCCATTCCGGACGCCCTGGCCAAGCGCATCATCTCCAACACAATAGTGCCGGCCTTTAAGGAGGAAAAGTACTACGAAGGCCTGGACCGGGCCACCGACCAGCTGATTGCTCTGGCCAAGGGCGAGTACAAGGCCGACCCCGCCACGCAACCCCGGGCCCCACGCAGCCGCGAAGATTCCAGTGGCTCCGGCATCAGCTTCTGGCTGATTATTGCCGTGCTTATTCTCTTCATCCTGTTCCGGAATCGGGGCGGCGGTGGGGGCGGCCGGCGCAACCGGGGCTTTGGCGGCGCCATGATTCCGCCCATCATCTTCGGCGACTTTAGCGGCGGCCGCGGCGTGTTCGGTGGCGGCGGGGGCAGCTGGGGCGGCGGCGGCGACTCGGGTGGTTTCGGGGGCTTCGGCGGTGGCAGCTCCGGCGGCGGCGGCGCTTCCGGGGATTGGTAGATGGTGAGGAAGTGAGGTGCCATTACGAGCAGAAGGCGCGTGTACCAGCAAGACAGCACCGCTAATCTACCCTTCACGAGTCACCTAATTTTCAACCCAAGCAAAAGCCCCTGACGCCAGCTCGGACGTCAGGGGCTTTTCATGTCTCTAGGGTATTACCTGCGAAAGAGCAGGAATTGCTACGCTGTATTTTGGAGGCGCGCTTCCCGCTCGAAACAGCACCTCATTCATGCATTTTATAGCTCGGGCGCTCATAAAACGGGCGCAGCAGCTGCACCACGTCCAGGGCGTCGGCTAAGGCCTGGTGGGCCACGGTATCGTCCTCGAAGCCGGCGCGGGCTTTACAGATTTGCATGGTGGGCAGGCGGGTATCCTTGCGCCAGTTCAGATAGAAGGCGGCCGGGTCGAGCATGGCGGGCTCGGCGCGCACCAGGGTGCCGTAGCCCGGTAGCTCGCGCAGAAACCCCAGGTCGAAGACGGCAATGTTCTTGCCGGCCATCGTCACGGTTACACAGTCGTTTTTATCGGTTTTGAAGCCCTGGGCCAGCAGAAACTCCCGGAGCTGGGGCAGCAGGTCCTCGGGGCTGCAGAGTTGGGGGTTGGGCTCTTTACGAGCCAGCTCCTGCAGTAGGCCTGCATTCAGAGCCAGCGCCCCGGCGGTGCCTACCAGCTCAGAATGGCGCACTACGCGCCGGAACGCAGGCAGTTCTGGTAAAGGCAGCGGGTGCCGGGTATCCTCCACCACGGCAGCCAGCTCCAGAATCTGGTGACGGCGGGGGTTGCCACCGGTGGTTTCGAGGTCGAGGGAAACATAGCGCATAGAGCAGCATCTACGCGCCATGAGCGGGGAGGTTTGGGCCACAGCCGGGGCGGTATTTCCGGTTTTGGGGAGCTCAGGCTTTTTTTTCGGACTGGTTGTGCTGTACTTGCGCTGGTAGCCCACCCTGCTTAGTAGGCTTATTTTGGGATGCATGCAGCCTTCTATCCAGAATGGCTGTCAGTCTGTTGCCGCGCTCTATCCTTTCCATTATGTTCTGGTCCCCTCCTATCTCCTGCTCAGCAGTACTGAGCGTATTGCTGGTGCATGCCGCAGCTGCCCAAACCGCCACCCCGGACTCCGCTTTTCTAAGCCAGTCCCGTGCCCTTACCGAGCAGCGCTACGCCCAGGCTATTCAGGACCAGTCGAGGCTGTACAATGGTACGGAATACGTCAATTATGCCCGCTATTACCAGGCCAGCGTAGGCAACCAGTTCTTTGTGTCGGAGCAGGAAGCCCTGGGGGCGGTGGAGTATGATGGCAACTGGTACCAGAACGTGCCACTGCGCTACGATTTGCGCCTGGATCAGGTCATTATCAAACAGCCGACCAGCTCGTTCTACGTGCAGCTGGTGCCGGAGCGGGTAAAGCAGTTTACGGTGCATGGGCACCGGTTTGTGCGGCTGGAAGGCGACAGTAGCACTCAAAGCGTGCGTCCGGGCTTTTATGATGTGCTGCTGGATAAGCAGGTGAAGGTATTTGCCCGCCGTACCAAGCAAATGCAAACCCAGCCCAGCCAAAACGTGACGAAGGCTGAGTTTTATGCTTTCACTCAGTATTATATCCAGACCAACCACTCCCTGCACGCGGTGAAGGGCAAGGGCTCGGTTGTTTCGCTGTTTCCGGCGCGGCGCAAGGAGTTGCAGCGCTACGCCCACGACAACCACCTGACCTTCAGCAAGGAAACGCGGGAGCAGGACATTATCAGGCTAGCCGATTTTTATACCAGCTTACCCGAAGCATCTCAGGCCGGCGGGGGCAGCTACTAAGCAGCACGGACTCTATGAAACACCTTTTTACTGTCGTTCTGCTGCTGTTGCTACTTGGTGCCGGTGGCCCAGCACACGCCCAGGAGGCCGCGCAACAGCCCATTACCCTGCAGGTGCAACAGGTACCGTTTGAGGAGTTTGCCCGGGCCGTTGAGGCGCAGACGCGCTTCCGGTTTTACTTTAACCCGGCGGCCGTGGATAGCGTGACCATTACGGTACAGGCGGAGCAGAAGCCGTTACGCGCGGTACTGGAGCAAGCTCTGCGGAACACGCCACTGCGCTTTGCAGTGGACGCTCATAACCGGGTGTTCGTGACCCGGGGAGTTACGATTACGCCGGAGCTGGCTGACAGCTTTTTTCAGCCGGAACAACGCAATGCCCTGCTGCCCCAGCCAGACCCCAACGACCAGGACCCCGGCAGCACCCGCATCCGGTCGGTGAGTGCGGCGGCCAGCAAGCTGTATGAGATTGGCACGAGTTCGGCCACGGGCAAGGCCACGCTGAGTGGGCGCATCCGGGAGGCCAAAACGGGCGAGCCGGTGGTGGGAGCCACCGTATACATTGAGTCGCCGAGCATTGGCACCAGCACCGACCAGTTTGGCTCCTACACCCTCACGCTGCCCGTGGGTCGGCACGACGTGAAAATCCGGGGTATTGGTATCAAGAACACCCACCGCCTAGTGCAGCTGCGCGGCGACGGGCGGCTGGACCTGGAAACGGAAGATGACGTGACGACCCTACGGGAGGTGGTAATTGAGGCCGAGAAGGACCGGAACGTGGCCAGCCTGCAAATGGGCGTAGAAAAGCTCGATATCAAAACGATGCGGCAGGTACCCACGGCCTTCGGCGAAACCGACATTCTGCGGGTTGTGCTGACGCTGCCCGGGGTAAAATCAGTAGGGGAAGGCAACACTGGCCTGAACGTGCGCGGCGGCGCCACCGACCAGAACCTGATTCTGTTCAACGACGCCACCATTTACAACCCGTCCCACTTGTTCGGCTTTTTCTCGGCCTTCAATCCCGATGTTATCAAGTCAGTGGAGCTGTACAAAAGCGCTATTCCGGCCAAGTACGGGGGGAGGCTTTCGTCGGTGCTGGATATTACTACCCGGGAAGGCAATAAGAAGAAGCTGTCCGGCGCGGGCGGCATCGGGCCGCTTACCAGCCGCCTCACGCTGGAAGGCCCCATCCTGAAGGATAAAAGCTCTTTTATTATCGGGGCGCGCTCCAGCTACTCCGACTGGATTCTGCACCTGCTGCCCAATGAGAGCTTTAAGCAAAGCTCGGCCTCCTTTAACGACATCAGCGCCCACCTCAGCCACGAGTTCAACGACAAGAACACGGTGTACGCCACCGGTTACCTGAGCACCGACAGGTTCCGGCTGGCCAGCGACACCACCTACCGCTACCTGAACCGCAATGCCAGCGTGAAATGGCGGCATACCATCAACAACAAGCTGTATGGAGTGCTGACGGGGGCCACCAGCCACTACGAGTATGACATTACCAGTCAGCGGGACGCGGCTACGGCTTCGCAGCTGACGTACAACATCAAGCAGTACCAGGCCCAGCTGGACTTTACCTACGCCCCCAACTCCAAGCATACCATCGATTTTGGGGGCAGCTCGGTGCTCTACCACGTGTCGCCGGGCGGGCTGCGGCCTTCAGGGTCGGAGTCGTTGATAACGCCCGACGTGCTGGCCCGGGAGCAGGGCCTGGAAAGCGCCCTTTACTTTTCGGACCGCATCGACGTTTCCCCCCGCCTCTCGGTATCCGTTGGGCTGCGCTACTCGCTCTACAATGCCCTGGGGCCGCGGGAGGTGTACAATTACGCGCCGGGCCTGGCCAAAACGCTCAATACCATCGTCGATACCTCGTACTTCGCGGCGGGCAAGGTGCTGGCCACCTACCACGGACCAGAGTACCGGTTGTCGGCCCGCTACTCGCTCACCCACAACTCCTCGGTGAAGCTGAGCTTCAACCGCACCCGCCAGTACATTCACATGCTGTCCAACACCACGGCCATGTCGCCAACGGACATCTGGAAGCTGAGCGACTCCAACATCCGTCCCCAGGTGGGCGACCAGTATTCCCTGGGCTACTACCGCAACTTCCGGGCAAATACCATTGAGGCCTCGGTGGAAACGTACTACAAATCCACCAAGGATTTTGTGGATTACAAGGGCGGGGCCACTCTCATTCTCAACCATCACATCGAAACGGATATTGTAAATGCCGTGGGCAAGGCCTACGGGGTGGAGGTGATGCTACGTAAGCTGACGGGCAAAATCAACGGCTGGGTGAGCTACACCTATTCCCGCTCCCTGGTACAGGTAAATCAGGGCACTACCTCAGAAATGATTAACGGGGGCCGCTACTACCCCAGCAACTTCGACAAGCCCCACGATTTTACCCTGATTGGCAACTACCGGTTCAGCCGCCGCATCAGCGCCTCGCTCAACTACACCTACAGCACCGGCCGACCCATTACGCTACCCCTGGCCAAGTATTACATCAGCAACGCCACGCGGGTGTACTACTCGGAGCGCAATGCCTACCGGGTGCCCGACTACTACCGCGCCGACCTGGCCCTGAACCTGGAAGGTAACCACAAGGTGAAGAAGCCCTTCCACAGCTCCTGGACGTTTGGGGTGTACAACCTCACGGGCCGCAAAAATCCCTACTCCGTATACTTCAAGTCGGTGGGCGGGCAGATTCGGGGGTACCAGCTGTCCATCTTCGGGCAGCCTATTCCTACCATTACCTACAATTTCAAGTTTTAGTCGTGGCCCCTGGTGCAGCAGGAGCACAGCTACCTGCTGCCGGGTTGAGCCGGCCGCCGACGTCTGGTCAATTTCCTAACTTTATGTATTGATATAGATGCGGTTACCTCATAGTACGCTGTGTATGTCGGCCCTTACCCGCCTGCTGATGGGGTGTTGGCTGCTGGTGCTCTCCGGCTGCGTGGAGCCTTATACTCCTGAGGCAGTTACAGCACCCAGTAATTACCTGGTAGTTAATGGCTTCATCAACGGTAACGGCACTACCCGCATCCGCCTGTCCCGGAGTGTGCAGATTTCCTCACCATCCGTGTTTCCGGCCGAGCGGCGGGCTAGCGTAGCCATTCAGAGTTTGAGCGGCCAGCGCTACCCACTCACCGAAACCGATACGGCGGGGCTATATACCTCCAAGCAGCTTACGCTACCCGCCAACCAGAGCTACCGCCTGTACATCCGCACTACATCGGGCCGGGAGTATGCCTCCGATTATGCCCCGCTGAAGCTTACGCCCGCCATCGACCAGCTGCAGGGCCGGGTGCAATCCAACGGCGTGCAGCTGTACCTCTCCACTCACGACGACCAGAACCTGACCCAGTACTACCGCTGGGAGTACGAGGAAACCTGGGAATTCACCTCGGCCTATGAGAGCCTGTACCGGTATGCAGGCAACAACCGCATGGTGCAGCGTAAAGAAGATATTTACCACTGCTGGCGTTTTATTCCTTCCACCACCATTGTTACCACCAGCACCGTGCGCCTGGCGCAGGATGCCGTGCGCGACTACCGCCTGCTGTTTATTCCCCTGGCTTCGGAGCGCCTGCTTTCCCGCTACAGCGTACTGGTGCGGCAGTACGCCCTGTCGCAGGCGGAGTTCGACTACTGGGAGGCCGTGAAGAAGAACACGGAAAATATCGGCACCCTCTTCGACCCGCTGCCCAGCCAGATCCAGGGCAATGTACACTCGCTCACCGATGCCCAGGAGCCCGTACTCGGCTTTGTGGGCGCAGCCACGGTGGTTGGAAAACGTATCTTCATTACCCGGGCCGATTTGCCCCGCGACTGGATACCGCAGCATGAAGGCTACGAGCTGTGCACCGGACTTGACTACTGGCCCAACAGTATTAAGTACAAAGACTACACCATGGATGATATGTTCGGCGACTCGGTGTACCGGACGCCCGTAGCCCGGCAGGGTACAGTGTATACCATGCAAACGATGGCTTGCGTGGATTGCCGACTGCGGGGCACCAACCACAAACCAAGTTACTGGCCCTAAACCACGCCCTGCACCGGAATGGGTGCAGCCGTACTTTCTTCTACGCTCATGCCTTCTTTTTTACGCATTTCTCTGCTGAGTCTATGGCTGGCCCTGGGGCTAAGCAGCTGCGTGCAGGAATACCTGCCCACAGTTATCAGCGAGGAAAAAAACTACCTGGTGGTAGATGGCTTCATCAACGGTAACGGAATAACCAGCATTTCGCTGACCCGCTCCTTGCAGCTTTCCGCCAAGGGCCCGTACCCGCCCGAAACCCGGGCCACGGTGTTTGTTGAGAGTGCCGGCGGCCAGCGCTACGCCCTGATGGAAGCTACGCCCGGCGTATACGCCTCGCCCGCGCAGCAGCTGCCCGCCAACCAGAACTACCGCCTGTACATCCGCACGGCCACGGGGCGTGAGTACGCCTCCGATTTTACTTTGCTGAAAACTACCCCGGCCATTGATGCCCTGGGTGGCCGCCCCCAGGCGGGCGGCCTGCAGCTCTACATCAGCGCCCACGACGACCGGAACCTGACCCAGTACTACCGCTGGCAGTACGAGGAAACCTGGGAGTTCACCTCGGCCTTCCGCAGCACCATCAACTACGTGAACAACCAGGTGGTACCCCGCACTGAGAACATCTATAACTGCTGGCGCACCGAAAAGTCGACTTCGCTGAACACCACCAGCACCGTGCGCCTGAGTCAGGATGCCGTGCGCGACTACCGTCTGCTGTTTATTCCGGCTACCTCGGGCCGCCTGCACTACACTTACAGCGTACTGGTGCGGCAGTACGCCCTGTCGCAGGCGGAGTTCGACTACTGGGAGGCCGTGAAGAAGAACACGGAAAATATCGGCACCCTCTTCGACCCGCTGCCCAGCCAGATTCAGGGCAATGTACACTCGCTCACCGATGCCCAGGAGCCTGTGCTCGGCTTTGTGGGCGCGGCCACGGTGGTTGAGAAACGCATTTTTATCAAACGCACCGACCTGCCCAACGAGTGGCCCACCAACCTGGATGGCTACGAAACCTGCGTGGGGCTGGACTCCTTCCCCAGTGACCGGTGGAAGGGACTTACCCTGCAGGAGTACTTCAGCAACCCTACTGAACGGATTCCGGTGAGTAAAAACGGCAACTTCTATACCTCCCAGAGTCCCGAGTGCGTGGACTGCCGGCTGCGGGGTACTCCTACCAAGCCCAGCTTCTGGCCTTAGCTGCTTTGTGGCCTCACCTGGTCTACTCTTCCTTTCTTTCGTCCGTATGCTATCAGTTTCATTTGCTACCGGCTCACCTGGTACCCGCGGTTGGGCTCTGCTGCTCTGCCTGGCAGCAGCCATTCCGGCCCAGGCGCAGTCCGATTCGCTCCGCACGCTTACTCAGCGCTTTACTACTTACCAGCAGCAGGCTCTGCAGGAAAAGGTGTACCTGCACCTGGACCGCCCGCTGTACCTGAGTGGGGAGGTGCTGTGGTTTAAGGCCTACGTGACCGATGGCACCTCCGGCAAGCCGCTGGCCATGAGCAAAATAGTGTACGTGGAAGTACTGGACAGAAACCGGCAGCCAGTACTGCAGGCCAAGGTGCCGCTGCGGAATGCCACCGGACAAGGCTCCTTTCAGCTACCGGCGGCCCTAAGCTCGGGCAGTTATACGGTGCGGGCCTACACCAACTGGATGAAGAATTTCAGCCCGGAATTTTACTTCCATGCGCCGGTTACCTTTGTGAATACCCTCCAGGCTTCCGGGGTCGTTTCGACGCTGGATACCACGGCCTACGACGTGCAGTTTTTCCCGGAAGGCGGCAACCTGGTGCGGGGCGTGCCCAGCAAAGTGGCCTTCAAGGTGAGCAGCCGTACCGGCCAGAGCGTTGCAGTAGAGGGCACGGTGCTTGATGGTCAGGGCCAGACGCAGGCCAGCTTCCGGACGCTGAAGTTCGGCATGGGTTCGTTTAACCTCACTCCCGCTACCACTGCTCCCTATACGGCCGTGCTAAAACTGCCCAACGGCCGTCTGCTCACGCGCCAGCTGCCCGCCGCCTTTGCCGATGGGTATGTGCTCCGCCTAACGGAGGCCGATGCGCAGCACCTACGCCTTACGGTGCAGGCGCCGGGCCACAACGCCGAAACGGTGTACCTGCTGGGCCACGCCCGGCAGCGGCTGGCCCTGGCTACCACTGCCCCTCTGCGCAACGGACAAGCCGAGTTTGTGGTAGATAAACAGGCTCTGGCCGAGGGCATTTCGCATTTTACGCTGTTCAATGGCCGCCGCCAGCCCGTGTGTGAGCGGCTATATTTCCGGCGCCCCACCACGCAGCTGGCCCTGCAGGCCCGCCCCGACAAACGCCAGTATGCGGCCCGCAGCAAGGTGAGCCTGCAACTGACTACCGCCACGGCCACCGGCCAGGCCCTGCCCGCCAACCTTTCGGTGGCCGTGTACCGCACCGACTCGCTGGTGGCAGAAACCGGGGCTGACATCCGCAGCTACCTCTGGCTAACGTCGGACCTGGTAGGTGCTATTGAGGATCCGGCGTACTACTTCGACAGTGCCGGACCCGAGGCCGCCGCCGCTACCGACAACCTGATGCTTACCCATGGCTGGAGCCGGTTTCGGTGGGAAGATGTGTTGCGCACTTCACTGCCCTCCTTCCGCTACCTGCCTGAGCTGAATGGGCATCTGATTCGGGGGCACCTGACACAGCGCCAGAACAACCAGCCCGCCCCCGATATAACGGCCTACCTCACGTCTCCCGGCCGCCCGGCGCGGCTGAGCAATGCGACCAGCACCGCTGATGGCACGGTGTTGTTTGAAACGGCCGACTTTTACGGGCCCCGCGACCTAGTGGTACAAACCAACACTCAGCGCGACAGTACCTACCGGATAGAGCTGGACTCGCCCTATTCCCAAACCTTTGCCAGCAGCGTGTTCACGCGGCCATTCACGCCCTACCCTCGCTTCCGTGACGAGTTTACGTTGCGCCACCTGCAAAATCAGGTTCAAACCACGTATTCCCGCAAGTACAACAGCATCTTCGCCCAGCCTTCCACCGACACCCTGGCCTTCTTCGGCAAGCCCGACGAGAAATACTGGCTCGATGACTACACCCGGTTTAAAACGCTGGAAGAAGTGCTGCGGGAATATGTACCGGGCGTGAAGGTGCGTCTTCGCAAGGATGGCTACCACTTCAATGTGCTCGACAACCCCAACCGGACCATGTTCACGGATGAGCCGTTGGTATTGCTGGATGGAATGCCCGTATTCAACACCAATAAGCTGATGGCCTTCGACCCGGCCAAAATCAGGAAGCTGGAGGTGCTGGATAGCCGTTACTTTCAGGGACGGGCGTTGTACAACGGCATCATCAGCTTTAGCACGTACAAGGGTAATCTGGAAGGGTTTCCGTTGGATGCCCGCGCCCTGGTGCAGGAGTACGATGGATTGCAGCGGCAGCGCGAATTTTATGCCCCCCGCTATGATACCCCGGAGCAGCAGCAAAGCCCCCTGCCCGATTTGCGCAACCTGGTGTACTGGAACCCGCAGGTAAATACCGTTTCCGGGCGGGCAACTTCGCTGGAGTTCTTCACCCCCGATCAGCCGGGTCAGTACCGCGTGGTAGTACAGGGCCTGGCCACTACGGGCGCAGCCGGCAGCACCAGCATCCGCTTCGACATCACTCCGGCTCAGTAATGGATCTACAGTGGTCCGGCTCCTGCCTGCTTTTTGCCTTGGGCCAGCTGGCAGGAGCGCTCCGCTACGGTGGGCCGCTTAATGGTCGCTCTGCACGCCCGCCTTCACTTCTACCGCCAGTCGGTTTTCGGGGGGCGGAACCGGGCAGGCGTAGCCGGTAGCATAGGCGCAGTAAGGGTTGTAGGCCCGGTTGAAGTCGAGCACCACCTGCTGGTTTTGGATTTGCCCCCGGCGCAGGTCCAGGTAGCGTCCACCACCATAACTTCCGTGGCCATTGGTACGGTCGGTGAAGGGCACAAACAAATAGTCGCGGTACTCTTTGGTCTGCAGCAGTTCCAGACTCTGGTATACATGGAGCCTCTGCGGCTTGCCTTCCAGGGTAAAGTGTAGCTCCCCGTACTTGCGGTACAGGGGCCGCCGGGCGGTGCTGGTCTGCATCTGAAAAGGGGCGCCCAGGGAGTCGGGTACGAAGCGCGCCACCACGCAGGCCGCATAATTAATGGGGTAAAATGGCAAACCGGCAAACCTGCGGCGCGTGGCCCTGGGCAGCGGCGTACGGGTTGAGTCCCGATACTCCGCGTTCAGCTCCTGCTGAAAAGCAGTGACGGCCTGCGCATGGGCCGTAGGCACAGGACGGGGCAGGGTGGCCTGGGCCTGGGCAGTGCTGCCGGTTAACGCCGCTGCGGCCACAAGGGCAATGTAAAAACGATACATGAGCGTTAAGTTACTGACCGGGCCGTTACCTTGCCATACCTGTTGCACGTAAGCAGTGTAGGCTGCCAGCAGGCAGCCCCAATGCCTTCCGTACCTTCGCCCCCTATGACTCCCGACACTGCCGCCCCCCAGCCCCACAAGCTTTTCCTGCTCGACGCCTTCGCCCTGATTTATCGGGCCCATTTTGCTTTCAGCAAAAACCCGCGCGTGAACTCCAAGGGCCTTAATACCGGGGCTATTCTGGGCTTTACCAACACCCTGGTAGAGGTGCTGCAGAAAGAGAAGCCCACTCACATTGGGGTGGCGTTTGATGCGGCCAAGAAAACCTTCCGTCACGAGCAGTACGCCGAGTACAAAGCCCAGCGCCAGGCCATGCCCGAGGATATCGGCCTGGCTATTCCCTACATCAAGAAAATCATCCAGGCCTTCAACATTCCCATTCTGCTGGTGGATGGCTACGAGGCCGACGACGTGATTGGCACCCTGGCCCGCCGAGCCGAGGCCCAGGGCTTCGGGGAGGTGTTCATGATGACGCCCGACAAGGACTACTGCCAGCTGGTAACCGACTGCATCAAGATTTACCGTCCCGCCTTTATGGGCAACGCCGCCGAGGTGCTGGATGTGGCCCACGTACTGCAGCGCTTCGAAATTGAGCGACCCGAGCAGGTAATTGATATCCTGGGGTTGCAGGGCGACGCCTCCGATAACATTCCGGGCATTCCGGGCATTGGAGAGAAAACCGCCAAAACCCTAATTCAGAAGTACGGCTCGGTAGAAAACCTGATTGCCAACGTGGACGAGCTCAAGGGCAAGCAGCAGGAAAACGTGCGCAACTTCGCCGAGCAGGGGCTGATGAGTAAGGAGCTGGCCACCATTCATCTGGATGTGCCCATTGAGTTCCACGAGGAAGGCCTGCGCATGGAAGCGCCCAACGCGGAAGCCCTGCAGCAGCTGTTCGAGGAGCTGGAGTTCCGCAAGTTGGCTACCCGCCTGCTGGGCGGCGGCAGTGCGGCGGGGGCCAGCAGTACGGCCCCCACCCCGCGCGGGGCCCGCCGCCCTAAAGTGGCTGAGGGCCAGGGCAGCCTGTTTGGCTCCTCCGCCGATGCGGCCGTGGGTATTGCGGCCGAGGAAGGTGAAACCGGCTCCTTTGGGTCCCCGGCCGGCCCCCGTCGCACCCTACCGGATATGGATGTGCGCTACCACCTGATAGACACGCCAGAGCTGCGCCGGAGCCTGCTGGAGTTCCTTCTGCAGCAAACCGAGGTCAGCTTCGACACCGAAACTACCGGCCTGGATACCATGACGGCCCGGCTGGTGGGCCTTTCGTTCTGCTGGCTACCCGGCGAGGCCTACTATGTACCCGTCCCCTCTGATGACCACGCTGCTGCCCAGGCGCTCATCGACGAGTTCCAACCGTTTTTTGCAGCTGCGCACATCACCAAAGTAGGCCAGAACATCAAGTACGACCTCACCATTCTCAAGCATTACAAGGTGCAGGTAAGCGGGCCGCTATTTGATACCATGCTGGCTCACTACCTGCTGGAACCCGACATGCGCCACAATATGGACGTGCTGGCCGAAACCTACCTGCACTATACCCCGGTGCCCATCACTGACCTCATCGGCCCCAAGGGCAAAAACCAGAAAACCATGGCCGACTTGCCCCCGGCCGAGGTAAAGGACTACGCCTGTGAGGACGCCGACGTGACCCTGCAGCTCAAGCACGTATTCGAGCCCATGCTGAAGGAGGTGGGCCTGCTGGATTTGCTGAACGAGGTGGAAAACCCGCTGGTGCCGGTGCTGGCTGATATTGAGTACGAAGGTGTAAAAATCGACTCCTCCGCCATGGGCGAGTACTCGGCCGAGCTGCAGGGCTACATTGTGGATATTGAGAAGCAGATTTTCTCGGAGGCCGGCCAGGAATTCAACATTGGCTCGCCCAAGCAGCTGGGCGAAGTGCTGTTCGACAAGATGGACCTGGGCCGGGGCAAAATCAAGAAAACCAAAACCGGCCAGTACGCTACCGGCGAGGAAGTGCTCAGCCAGCTGGCCGCCGATGCCCCCATTGCCGGCCTCATTCTGGAGCACCGCCAGCTTACCAAGCTGCGCAGTACCTACGTAGAGGCCCTGCCCCAGCTGGTGTGCGAGCTGGACGGCCGCGTACACACTTCCTTCAACCAGGCCGTAACGGCTACCGGCCGCCTCAGCAGTACCAACCCCAACCTCCAGAACATTCCCATCCGCACTGAGAAAGGCCGCGAAATCCGCAAGGCCTTCGTGCCCCGCGACGCCGACCACCTGCTGCTGGCCGCCGACTACTCTCAGGTGGAGCTGCGCATCATGGCTGACTTCTCGGGCGACAAAACCATGATTGAAGCCTTCCGCCAGGGACTGGATATTCATACCAGCACCGCCAGCAAGGTGTTCCATGTGCCCCTCGACCAAGTGGATGGGGAAATGCGCCGCAAGGCCAAAACCGTCAATTTTGGTATCATCTACGGCATTTCGGCCTTCGGGCTGGCCCAGCGCATTGGCATAAGCCGCAAAGAAGCCACCGAAATCATTGAGACTTACTTTGAAGAGTTTGCCTCGGTGAAGCAGTTCATGGACGAAAGCATCAACCGGGCCCGGGAGCTGGAGTACGCCACTACCCTGCTAGGCCGCCGCCGCTACCTGCGCGACATCAACTCCCGCAACGCCACCCTGCGCGGCTACACGGAGCGCAACGCCATTAATGCCCCCATCCAGGGCACCGCCGCCGACATCATCAAAAAGGCCATGATCAACATCCATGAGTGGCTGATTCAGGAAAAGCTCGGCACCAAGATGATTCTGCAGGTGCACGACGAGCTGGTGTTCGATGCCGTGCAGGAAGAGGTTGAGTACATCACCCCCAAAATCAAGGAGCTGATGGCCACGGCCCTGCTGCTGCCCCACGGCGTGCCGCTGGAGGTGGAAGTCGGCACCGGCCGCAACTGGCTGCAGGCCCATTAAACAGCACGCTGTAGCGCAAACTTTGTGGTTCCCGTCTTCCCGATCCGGCCCAACGAATTCTGGCCTACGCGAGCTACAAAGTTTACACTACCCTCTTCTACTTTCCCGATATTCCGCATGGACCAAACCACCAAGCAAGGCGTTATTAATGAGCTAATTAGCCTACTTACTCAGGGCAATGCCCACGTCACGTTTGAGGAAGCCTGCGCGGGCCTTACGCCGGCACAGTGGAACCAGCCCGTACCAGAAGCGTCTCACACCATCTGGCAGGTGGTAGAACACCTGCGTATTGCGCAGTGGGATATTCTGGAGTTTTCCCGTGGTGTCGGGCACGTTTCCCCGGATTGGCCCTCCGGCTACTGGCCTGCTACTACCGCCACCGCCAACGAAGCAACCTGGCAGCACACGCACCACCAGATTCAGGCCGACCGCCAACGGTTCATCGGCCTGCTGCATCACCCCGCTACCGACCTGCTGGCTCCTATTCCGCACGGCGACGGCCAAACCATGTTGCGCGAGGCCATGCTCATTGCAGACCATAATGCTTACCACACTGGCGAAATCGTGCTTCTTCGGCGGCTACTGCGGGCCTGGAAGTAGCGCATGGGGCTGGTGAGCAAGGGGCGGGCTCTCCGGGCTGGCGTATTGCCTGAGCAGGTGGCGGCAATAGAACACCCCAGGAGGCTGGGGCGCGTATAGCAGGAGCAGCCAGGCTAATCCTGGCATACCCTTTATGCAACAGAACGTGCATACCACCACCCTGCAAAACGTAGCCCGCGGCCTGCTGGGCACCTTTATGGTGGCGGCCGGCACCGGCCACCTCACGTTTCAGCGCCAGGAGTTTCAGGCTCAGGTACCCGATTTTGTGCCGTTCAGCAAAGACACTACTGTACTAGCTTCGGGGGTAGTTGAAATCGGGCTGGGACTGGCGCTATTGGCGTTGAAAGGAAGTAACCGGGTACGGATAGGTATTGGGCTGGCAGTATTTTACGCGGCCGTTTTTCCCGGCAACGTTCACCAGTACACTCATCATATTTCCGCGTTTGGCCTCAATACCGATGCCAAACGGTTCGGACGGCTGTTTTTCCAGCCCGTACTCATGGGCTGGGCCCTGTGGAGCACGGGCGCGCTGGCTACATTGAAACGCAAGTAGCATGGCTGCCGGCCCTGGTCTAATCAGGCCAGTTGTAAACTCCCGGCCCGCTGAGTTGGTATTACAGCATATGACAACCGACGTTTCTTTTGATGTAGTAGTGGTAGGAGCCGGGCCGGTGGGGCTGGCCTGCGGACTGGAAGTGCAGCGGCGGGGCCTCTCGGTGTGTGTGGTAGATAAGGGCGCTCTGGTAAACTCCATCATTGGCTACCCCACCAACATGGAATTCTTCTCCACTCCCGAGCTGCTCGAAATCGGAGGGTATCCCATGACCACCCTGCACTACAAGCCTCTGCGTGAAGATGCCCTCGACTACTACCGCCGCGTGGCCTTTACCGAAAAGCTGCCGCTTCGCCTGTTTGAGCGGGTAACCGGGCTGGAAGGTGAACAGGAAAACTACACACTTCTCACCGACAAGGGCCGCATCCGGACCCGCTATGTTATTGTGGCCACCGGCTTCTACGATGTGCCCAACTACCTGCGCGTACCCGGCGAAAACCAGCCCCACGTGACGCACTACTACAAAGAGCCCTACGCCCACGCCGACCAGGACGTGGTGATAATCGGGGGCAAGAACTCGGCGGCCAAAGCAGCCCTGCAACTGCTGCGGGCCGGGGCCCGGCCCACCATGGTCGTGCGCGGCGATGAAATCAGTCAGTCGGTGAAATACTGGATTCGGCCCGACCTAATAAACCGCATCAAGGAAGGCCGCATCGGGTGCCACTTCAACAGCACTGTGGCCCGCATCACCGAAACCACCGTGGAGCTGAACACGCCCGACGGCCCGCACACCCTGCCCGCCCAGCACGTCTACGCCCTCACCGGCTACCACCCCGACTTCACGTTCCTGGCTACCCTGGGCATCACCTGCGAGGCCGATGCCGCTCAAACGCCCACCCACCACGCCGAGACCCTGGAAACCAACCGCCCCGGCCTCTACCTGGCCGGTACCGTGTGCGGAGGCCTGAATACCAGCCGCTGGTTTATTGAAAACGGCCGCTACCATGCCCAGCTGATTGCCGCCCGCCTGGCCGGCGAGGCGGCCCCGCAGCTGCCGGAGGTGCTTCAACCCGTGCAGCTCTCCTGATGATCATACAAAACCACATCAAAAAAGCCCTTCTACCGCGGTAGAAGGGCTTTTTTGATAGTATTTCTGCAAGCTATTAAGTGGTCAGCTAAAAGTAACCGTATACTCAGTTCCGACTCTGGGCATGAGGTAGTCGAGCTTGTCGCGTAGGGTTTGCTCGGTGCGATAGTCGTCCGGGGTGAGCCAGTAGTGCTTGCAGCGGT
>NZ_RWIS01000011.1 GCF_003944705.1 Hymenobacter metallilatus
CAAATACTTGGCGTGGCCGTGGCTATGCCCATTTTTGCGCAAGGCTGTGCTCCCACATTTAGCACAGGTAAGGGTAGTCTGTAGCATCACACAAGATAGCAAAACCACGATTTAGACCACCGCCAAATTTTTAATTGACGCTAGTCCTCCGGGTAGGGGATGTAGACGAAGTTGGTAAACTCCTCGTCGAGCACGAACAGGCAGCAGTATTCGTCGGCGTCGCGGTAGGTACTTTGGAAGGCTTCGATGCCATCGGGGCTGATAATGCCCTGCTGCACGAACAGCTCCAGGTAGCTGGCAAACACGTGCCACTCCAGGTTCAGCTCGTCGGCGTTGATGAGCAGGCCGCCCAGCGGCACCTCCTGGCGGGCAAACACAAAAATCGGGTACTTGGAAATATCCCGCTTACGTATCTGGGAGGAAGCCTCGCTCAGCGTATCGGCAACGGTGGCAAAGTCCTTGGTGATGGTGCCGAGGTATTTGCCGTTCAGTTCAGGGTCGTTGGTGTAGTCCAAAGGAGGTATTATTTATTTTTCTGCCGACGGCTTACTGCCTCACGCAACGCAAGTATCTGCGGCAGCTTGTCGTTTTCGATCTTTTTCTGCTGAAAAAAAGCCGTTATTTCCTGGGCTTCCACTTCCGTGTAAGGGTGCGAAGCAATAGGTGTCAGGTCAATGGCCGGTGGCTCGATGCCCAGTTTCCGACGACGCTTTGCAGTAGTAACCATGTGGCTAAGTTGTGAAAAAGTCGGGGTAATACTGTGTAACGAGGGCTGCCGCAGCCGGGGTTCCCACATACATCCGCAGGCCGCCCAATTCACTGGCACCCAGCACTTGCACGTAGTGTGCTTTGAGCGTGCTTTTGCTGTCGAAGCTAACAAAGCCGTCACAGCCCAACTCAAACGACCACCTGCAGGCGTAAGCTACCAAATTGCCAAGCACGCCTAGATATACTTTGTTTTTGCCTTTGTTGAAAGTCGCACTTTCGACTAAATGCATAAATACGTGGCCGGGCTTAGCTTCGAGGCTAATAAGACCGTGAATGATACGCGGATTGGCAACTGTATTCAACTGATATACTCGACGGCTGCTTTGTCGCACTTCCTGCGCCCAATCAAACGCCCAGCCTTTCCCCATCAGCTTGCGTGCCTCTGGCGCACTGAGTGGCCGCACCTGTGTCGGGAAAGACTCGCCAGTTTGTGCGTTTTCGATGGATCGGGTAAGCTTATCAATTCGCTCCTGAAACGTAGTGTGCTTACGGTTCACGATGGATAGGTTTTGCCGTTCAGTTCGGGGGCGTTGGTGTAGTCCATCTTAGGTAAAGTCAACCTCGATTGTTTTCAGTAACTCCTGCAGACGCGCAAGAAACTGTATTCGCTCCTGTAAAGCAGTTGAAGCAATGGTTGCGACAAAGACAATGTCCCGGTTATTCTCATCTAAGGCAAGTATCACCCTACACTGGCCGTGGGTAGAAGTGAGGTCATACTCGAAAGATTGATGTTTATCGGCATTTGTAGGGTGTAACCCATAAGCCACGGTATCCGCATCTGCTTCGGAATAGACATAACCAGAAAGCAGTGAAAGCAACTGCATCACTCCCTGAAGCTTATGCTTCCAACACCAGAACTGGTACGTGGCGGAAGCGTTCAGTTCGGGGTTGTTGGTGTATTCCATATTCAGCGTATTACTGCATTTAGGTTAACAAGGCAGTGATTTTTCGAAGAATTAAACTGAAAATATTTCCAGTTGACTTAGCCGATACGTCATGTAAGCTGCTGTTTATTCTTCGTAGGAATAGCGTATGTGGGTCAGTTAAGGAAATAACAATGGCGAGTGTCTGACTGCCTTTATGATCCTGTAATAAAACCTCAATCCCCTCCTTTAAATTGTTGAAGGCTGCTCTTTCATTCAGCGCTCTAGCTGCTGACTCAAAGGAATCAGCAACTACACTGTTATTGCTAACCCAGGAACCTTCCAGATACCACATATCTGGCACCGGATGTAGAAGGGTTCCGATTTCCTGATTCTGCCAGATAATATGTATTTGTTCTTTGGCAGCCATATAAGTTTCTACCGCAGCTCCAGCAGCACCACATTCTCCACGTGATGGGTGTGCGGGAACATATCCACCGGCTGCACTTTTACCACTTTATACGCCTCATCCAGCAGCTCCAAATCCCGGGCCTGGGTGCCGGGGTTGCAGCTGACGTACACGATGCGGGGGGCGCGCATTTCGAGCAGGCGGGCCACTACGTCGGGGTGCATGCCGGCGCGGGGCGGGTCGGTGATGACGACATCGGGGCGGCCGTGCCTGGCAATGAACTCGGCGTTGAGCACGTCCTTCATGTCGCCGGCGTAGAACTCGGTGTTGGTGGTGCCGTTGATTTCGGAGTTGATGTAGGCGTCCTTCACGGCCGATTCTACATACTCCACGCCCACGACGTGCTTAGCCTGCCGGGCTACGAAGTTGGCGATGGTGCCGGCCCCGGTGTAGAGGTCATACACCAGCTCCGAGCCGGTGAGCTGGGCGAAGTCGCGGGTGATTTTGTAGAGGTTGTGGGCGCCCTCGGAGTTGGTCTGGTAGAAGGATTTCGGGCCGACGCGGAAGCGTAGGCCTTCCATTTCCTCGTGAATGTGCGGCTCGCCCCGGTAGCACACCACCTCCAAGTCGTGGAAGGTTTCGTTGCCCTTGTCGTTGAGCACGTAGTTGAGGGAGGTGATTTGCGGGAACCGCTCGGCCAGGAAATCCAGCAGCGGCAGCAGCGCGTCGTGGGCGTAGTAGCACTGCAGAATCACCATCAGGTCGCCGGTGTTGGCTGTCCGGATGATGAGGTTGCGCAGAAAGCCCTCCTGCGTGACTAAGTTGTTGAAGGGTAGGTCGTGCGCCAGGGCGTAGTCGCGCACGGCCAGCCGAATCTGGTTGCTGGGGTCGGGCTGCAGCCAGCAGTGGTTGATATCAAGGATCTTATCGAAGCGGGCGGGAGTGTGGAAGCCCAGCACGCGCCGCTCGTAGTTGTGGCCGCTGGCAATCTGCTCGTTGGTGAGCCAGCCGTTGTGGCTGAACGTGTATTCGAGCTTGTTGCGGTAGTAGGTCTGGTCGGGGCTGGGCTGAATCGGCAGGATTTCGGGCAGGGCTACCTTGCCGATGCGCTGCAAGGTGTCGGCCACCTGCTGGTGCTTGAACCGGAGCTGGGTTTCGTAGCCCAGGTGCTGCCACTTGCAGCCCCCGCAGGTGCCAAAATGCTCACAAAACGGCGTCACGCGCAGCTCCGAATACTTATGAAACTTCGTGGGTACGGCCTCCAGGAAGTTCTTTTTGGCCTTGGTCACGCGCAGATCCACCACGTCGCCGGGGGCCACCTGCGTGACAAAGATGACTAGGTTTTCGCGGCGCACCAGGCACTTGCCCTCGGCCACCATGTCGGTAATTTCGACTTCGCGGAGCAGTTCCGCCGGAATGTTTTTTACTGATTTCCTCACGGCAGCAAAGGTAACCACTGATTTCACGGATTTTCCGTGGACTCTCCGGATTTTGTGGACGATTGTTCAGGCCATTCGGAACGCCCGGACAATTTTTGTAAAGGGCTACGGTAGCGGCGGGAGGGCTGTGGTAGATGGCAGGAACAAAACGGCGTCAAACTCCCGGCGCAAGTCGTGGCGCAGAAATTGGGTTAAGGGCAGTGCGTGGCCCACATCACGTAGCAGCAGATTTTGGTATAGCCACTGGGTGCCGGCTGAAAGGTCGGCGGAGCGTAGGTTAAGGTAGGAGAGGGGCAGCCGCGCCGCCTGGAAATAGTGCTCGTAGCTGCCCGGCCCGGCAGCCGCTGCTACGGCTGTGCGGAATCCTGCGTTACCATCCATTGTGCGGAAAGTCCCGGTGTTGAAGACCATGCCCAGCGCCACGTAGCCGGAGCCGTAGGTGGCTCGCAGCCGCTGACCGCTGCCATCGGTAGCGGCCAGCACCGAATTGTGGGCCAGTACCGCCAGTTGCCTCCCGCCAGCCTGCTGGTGCAGCCAATGGATATTTTCGGCCAGGGCGTTGGCGCGGTAGGTGCCGCTTAGATCGGGGTCGAGAGTATGCTGGCCGACAAACTGCTCCAGCAACAATAGCAACTGACGTTGCAGGTCGACCTCGGGCAGAAGCAGGCTGCCGCTCAGGCGGTTTTGCTCATTCAAAGCCATACGGACCCGCTGCAGTGTAGCCCGCACTGTTGTGAGCCGCGTATCAGTTTTGCCGGGTTCGGTGTAGGGATTCAGGCGGATGTCAGCAGCGGGCAGTTGTTGCAGCTGGCGGCCCAGTTCATCTAACCAATTCCGTAAAGTGGTAGCACGTTCGGGCAGCATTTCGCGCAGAAAGGCAGTAAGGGCAGCTGGTTGTTGGCACTCCAGCCCCCACACCTGCACCTTAATAGTGGCGCGCTCATTATAAGCGCGCAGCCACTGTATCAAGGCCAGGGTTTCGGGGGAGCTATAGGTGCCCAGGGCCTGCACCAGCTGGCGTGGAGTACCTTGGCCGGTCTGCAGGTAGCTGTTCAGGGCAAGGCAGGCGGCGGCATCGGCCTCCAACGCCACAGTGCGCAGGCCTTTCTGCTCAATAAGGTAGCGGAGCAAACGGTGACGAAGCTGGGCAATTTCCCGGGAGCCGTAGGTCATTTCGCCCAGCCCGATAACCTGCGCTTTGCCAACCAGGGTGCCCAGTGCAGTCAGATCTTTGGTGTCGCCGGCATCGGGCTGAGCGGTGCGCAATGGCACGGCAGCCTGCCGGAGCCAGGCCAGCTCCGCCGCCGTGGGCAGGGGTGGGGCGGCGGGGTCGGGGGGAAAGGCATAGGGCTTGCCGTCTACCAGCAGCTGCACATTATCCACCCAAACCGGCTCCGTGCCCCCCAGGCGCAACCCCAGCACCAGTTGCGTGTAGTAGGCATTCCAAGTGGTCGGCACTTCTACCCGAAACGGCTGCCAGCCGGCGCCAGCCTGGGCTGGGGTGATGTTCAGGGGCAGCTCCTGCAGGGGGCCCCGGCCGCCGCGCCGGCCTGCCGGACCATTGCTTTCGGCCAGCAGGGTGTAGTACAGCGCGGGGACCGGCGCCGCCGCGTACCGCAGCTGGCCCTGTACTACCAGCGTTTTGCCGCGCAGGCTCGAGTCCAGCGGGGCCTGGCCTAGATAGGCATAGATGGGGGCACCTGCGCGGCCGGCTTCCAGCCGCCGACTGTACCGGCCGTGGGCGGGCCCTATGGAGTCAGGTTGGGCACGGTAGCGCGGGTCGGGCAGAGCGGCAGAGGGTCGCTCGAAGTCCCAGTTAGGGCGTCGGACGGTGGGGCTGAGCAGCAGCGGCTCGGTGCCGGGCAGCAGTTGGTCATGGTAGCGTTGACCGGGACCCCATTCTACTCGAACATCATCCAGCCACACGCGCCCCTGGCCCAGAAACCGCATGCCCAGCAGCAAACCGGTGGCCCCGGCCGGCACCGGCAGCTGAATCTGTACGCGCCGCCACTCCGAGTTGGGCGGCAGTGCTGGGGTCGTGAAGTCGTCGTGGCTGGCCAGGTTTTCGCCGGCTGTGGCCGATTGGGCATGGGCGTACAGAAAGGCCTTGCCGGTGAAATTCTGCGTGCGAAGCTGCCCGCTGATGGTAACCGTTTGCCCGCGCATAGAGTCTACGGGTAGAATACTGGTATATATAGCCCCGCCCACGGGCTCCTCGGCCGCACTCAAATCCAGCAGTAGGCTGCCCCGGCCGCTGGCGGCTTTGGTGAGGGTATCCAGCCGCAGCCCGCGCGCCGATAAGGCCGGAACCCGGGTATTCCACAACAGCAAGGGCTGAAGCTGGTTGGATTCGGGTTCAAAACTGAGGTTGAGCCGGGCCTGGGCACATCCGATGGCCGGGCCTAAGATAAGGAACAAGAGAAGGTATAGGCAGCGCATAGAGTATGGCAGAAAGGAAAATAAAAGGCCGTCCGGATAGTCCGAACGGCCTTTTGCTACTGGGTAGTATTACTCAGCGCACAATTTCAAACCAGCCCTTGTAGCTGGTACCGTCTTCGAGCTGGAAGAGGTAGTAGTACATGCCCTGGGCCTGCTCCTGGCCGCCGTAGTCGTTGCGGTAGTTGCGGGTCTGGTACACCTGCTTGCCCCAGCGGGAGAAGATGGTGAGCGTGTTGCGCGGGTAGAGGGCCACGTTGTCGATAACTAGCACGTCGTTTTTACCGTCGCCGTTGGGGGTGATGATGTTGTAGAAGTCCAGCTTGTTCTCGAAGGTCACGCAGGCGTCGTTGGAGGCCGAGGTGCGGGGCGTGGCGTCGGTGCTGACGGCCTGCACCCGGAAGCACTGGGCAAAGCCGGCCGTGCTGGTGGGCAGCTCCAGGCGCAGCACCGAGCCGGCCACGGTACCCACCAGCTCGGCCGCGCCATTGTCGGCCACCCGGCTCACGCGGTATTCCTTCACCGCGAAGCCCTGGTAGGCACTCCAGCTCACCTGCACCTGGCCCACGTTGCGGCCCCCGGTGCTCTGGGTGGCCGTGGCGGTGGTGAGGATGGTGGTGTGGGTTTGGCTGCTGAGCACGGTGCCGCAGGCGTTGGTCAGGTTGAGTTGGTACTGATAGGCCTTGCGGTCGGCCTCCACGCCCGTATCGGTGAAGGCGGTAGCCGAGTTGGCCACGGTGCCCACGGTGGTGTAGGCGCCGGTGCTGCCGGCGTCGCGGCGCAGAATCTGTACCCGGTTGCCGTTGCCGCTGTTGCCGGGCACCTGCAGGGCCAGCGTGATGCTGCGGTCCTGGGCGGCGGCCTCCACTGAGGCCGTGTTCAGCTGCACGGCAGCGTTATCAGGGCGGATGGTGAAGGTGGCCGCGCAGCTCTGGCTGGTGGTTTCCGTTACGCTGAGGGTAGCGGTGGCGGAGCCGGCCGGTATATCAACCGTTACCGTGCCGGTGCCCTGACCTGCCGTAATGGTGCCGCCGGTAATTGTCCACTGGTACTGCCCCCCGGCCAAGGCCGAAGCCGAGTAGGAGAGGCCGGTACGGGCTTCGGGGCAGTAGCTGGGCGGGCCGGTAACGGCCAGGGGCGGCACCACCAGGAAGGTTTTGGTGTAAGGCTGGCCTACGCAGCCGCTGGCGTTGGTTTCCCGGATGGTAACGGTGTAGGGCGTTGCACTGGCCGCCGGTACGGGCACCGTCAGGGTGTTGCCGGTGCCGGCCACGGTAGCGCCGTTCAGGGTGAAGGCGTAGCTGGAGCCGGCCGCACCCGGCAGCGAGAAGACCACATTACCGGAGCCGGCGCATACCCGGGCGGGACCACTGATGGCCAGGTTGGCCGCCGGGGCCGGTAGTACGTTCACGTACAGCGTGTCACTGGTGCCCCGGCAGATGCCGCCGGCCGGGTTGCTGGATTCCGTCACGACGAGCTTCACCAGCCCGGTGCGCGTCCAGTTCACCTGCACCGAGGCCTGGTTGGTGCTCACCTGGGTACCGCCGATAATCTGCCAGGCATACACTGAGCCGTTGGTGTACTGAGTCTGGTAGGTGAAGGGGCCGGCGTTCTGGCACACCTGTAGCGGCCCCGTCGGGCGGGGCGTCGAGAGCAGCTGATTCACGCGAACCGGCAGCGTTACCGTATCCGAGGAGCAGCCGAAGGAGTTCAGCTGGAAGGCTTTTACGGAGGCCGCAGCCGTGGCCCCGCCCCAGTTCACGGTGATGCTGGGTGTACCCTGGCCGCTGGTAATAGTGCCGCCCGCTACCTGCCACTGGTAGGCCGTATTACGCGGGTTGCGGATGCTGTAGGTCACGCCCTGCACCGTGGGGCACACCGATACCGAACCCTGAATGCTGTCGGGCAGGGGCCGAGGATTCACGGTGAGGCGTACCGTGTCGCGGGAGGCGCAGCCCAGGCCGGTAGTAGCCGTTACCACATAGGTCAGCGTAATGGGCGACTGGGTTGCGTTGCGGGCCGTAAACACCGGGCGGGCAGTGGTGGCGCTGCTCAGGTTGGTGGCTGGGCTCCACTGGTAAGTGTAGCCCGCCAGCGCCGTAGTGCCTATGGTTACCTGTTTCTTGTCACACAGGGCGGCATCGGGACCGGCATTGGCCACGGAGGCCGGGTTTACGGTAATCGTAACGGTGCTGGTGCTGGTACAGCCCTGGGCCGTGGTAGCCGTGAGGGTGTAGGTGTAGGTTTGGGGCGTGGTGCCGGTATTTACTTGGCTGAAAGTGGGCTGAGCGGCCGTGCTGCTGCTCAGGCCGGTAGCCGGCGCCCACTGGTAGGTGTAGCCCGTCAGGGCAGCCGCGCCCAGTACGGTGCTTTCCGCAGAGCACACGGCCCGGTTGCTGCCCGCGTTGGCCACGGCCGTCGGGTTGATGGTAACGCGCACCGTATCCCGGCTCACACAGCCCTGGGCCGTGGTGGCCGTTACTACGTAGTTAAAAATCTGCGGGCCGGAGCCGGTGTTGCTGAGCGTGAGGACCGGCTGGGCGGCCGTGCTGCTGCTCAGGCCGGTAGCCGGGCTCCACTGATAAGTATACCCCGTCAGAGCCGAGGTACCCAGCGTAAGGGCTGTGTTCGAGCAAACCGCCCGGTCGGTGCCGGCATTGGCTATGGCGGCGGGATTAACAGTTACCGTTACTGTGCTGGTGGCCACGCAGCCCTGGGCCGTGGTGGCCGTGAGGGTGTAGGAGTAGGTTTGGGCGGCGGTGGTAGTGTTGGTAAGGGTGAATACGGGCTGAGCCGTGGCCGCGCTACTCAGGCCGGTAGCCGGGGCCCACTGGTAGGTGTAGCCCGTCAGGGCGGCCGAGCCTAGCGTAACCGGCACGCCGGAGCAGGTGGTCTGGGCCGGGCCGGCGTTGGCCACAGCCGCCGGATTAACAGTCACTGTTACCTGTTTGCTGGAGGTGCAGGTGCCGTCCGTGGTCAGCACGGTGTAGGTAGTGGTCTGGGCCGGGGCAACCGTAATACTGGCGCCGGTAAAGGTCTGGCCGCTGCTGCTGGTCCAGGCATAGTTCTGGCCCCCGCCGGCCGTGAGCGTGGTGCTGGCTCCCGGGCAGATGCTCACGTTGGGGCTGACAGTCAGCACGGCCGCGTTGCGCACATCCACAGTGCGGGCTACTGAGTCGGTGGGGCAGCCCAGGCTGGAAACCCCGCGCAACGACAGGCGGCCCGTGCCCGCCGCGCCCCACACTACCCGTACCGTGCTGGTCGTGGCCGAGCCCTGAATGGTGCCGCCCTGTACTTTCCACTGGTAGGAGCTGGCCGTGGGGCCGGCGGCGGTGTACGTGAGAGCCTGGGTCCGGTCGCACACGATAGTGTCGCCCAGAATCCGGTTGGGGCCGGCTGCCCGGGTTACCGTAATACGGAATACCTCCGAAATGCTCTTGCTGCCGCAGGTATTGTCGCTTACCGTCACCACCACGTCGTAGGGCGTAGCGCGGGCGTTGCCGCAGCGGGTATTGAATACGAAGTTGCCCGTGACGCTGCCCGTAGCCGTTACGTTGGCGCTACCCGTGGGGCTGCCTGCAGGCACGGTGCCTTGGTTGCCATTGATGCTGAAATCAAACGGGCCGGTCCCATCCAGCAGCGCACTATTCACCTTCATCGTCAACGACTGGCCCTCGGGGTCAGTAGAGGTTACGCTGAAATTGATGGAGCGACCTTCTTCCACCGTGTAGTCCTTCACCACCACCGAAGGCGGCGTGAATACCGGAGCCTGGTTGGGCTGGCAGGGCCTCGATACCAGCTGAATATCCCGGCGGGTGGTGCCCACCAGCACCTCGCGGCCGTTAATGGTGCGGT
Organism: Hymenobacter metallilatus; assembly: GCF_003944705.1. Classification (GTDB taxonomy): domain Bacteria; phylum Bacteroidota; class Bacteroidia; order Cytophagales; family Hymenobacteraceae; genus Hymenobacter; species Hymenobacter metallilatus. The sequence continues at coordinate 9,771 of NZ_RWIS01000011.1, forward strand.
ATTCCTTCACATCCACGGCCACCACAAACTTGCCCTGAATGGGGGCCGCGTAGTAGCTCAGGCCGGTGCTGGCGTTCAGGGCCGCGTAGCTGCCCGTACCCTGCCCAAACGGTCGGGTTACGCTGTAGCCGCTGGCGTAGTTTACCAGTGGGGGCGGGGGAGTAAAGGCACCAAACGGTGCCTGCCCCTGATACGGCGTGCCGAAGGAATAAATCAGCCGGTCCCCGTCGGCATCATAAGCGTTGTTGATGATGATGCTGGTGTCGCCCTGGCAGATAACAGCCACGGCCGTGTCCGAGAAAACCGGGGACGTATTTGGCAGCAGGGGCGGGGCCATATCCGTGTACAGCGTCATGTTGGTGCCGCCGGGGTTGGAGAGGTTGGTAACGTCCACGTTGCGGGCCGTGTCGGTGTACACGGCGTAGTAGCCGTCAAACGACAGCGGCAGGTTCACGATGGTAACGTACTTGGCCAGCGTCACGCGCGGGGGCTGGCTGTTCGGGAGCGTACAGCCCCCGGGCGAGGGGGGCGTAATTTCGGCGAAGCTGGTACGGGGCACCGTGACGTTCAGAATGCGCGTCCCACCCTGCGACTTATTGTAGAACACAATGTCGACCGTGGGGCGGCCGTCGGGGGCCGCCGAGCCGGCTTCTTTATTCAGGTACACCAGCACCGTTACCTGGTAGCGGAACGGGGCGCTACTCGGGCCATTGGCATCCAGGTATTTATAGTTCATCTCGCCGCCCAGCAGGTGGGTAGCTGCCGCCGGACGGGCTCCGGCCAGCAGAATGATGAGTAGCAACAAACACGTACGCAGTAGGGGTGTGCGCATAGAATGAGGTAAAAAAGGGGAGTGGCAGTGGGCTAGGCCCACCGTCGGTACATGATTTTGTACAGGTAGAACTTAGTCGCGCAGAATCCGCCGCACGGCGCTTTGGCCCCGGCTACCCTGCAGGCGGAGCACGTAGAGGCCGCGCGGCAGCTGGCTCAGGTCCAGGCTGGCGTCGGCGGTGGCTCCCAGGCGCAGCTGGCCCCGGTACAGGCAGGCTCCCAGGGTATTTTCCACTTCCACCTGGTACGTGTCGGCAGCGCTGGCATCGGCCAGGCGCAGGTGCAGCTGCCCATCGGCCGTCGGGTTGGGAAATACCGTGAGAGCTGGCAGAGACTTCGCCTCCAGCGTTGCCGTGGCCGGCACTACCTGCACGCTGTAGTCCTCAATTTCGGTGCTGGGCTGGGCCGTGGTGGAGCAGGAATAGGGCGCATTGTTGTTCAGGCGAACAATGATGCGCATACGGGTGAAGCCCACGACACTCTGGGCCGAGGGCACAGCAATGACAATACCAGCCGGGTTGAAGGTAATCTGGTTAGAAACCAGCTCAGTGGTGCCAAAAACGCCGTCCCGGTTCCAGTCGACCCACACGGTAGTAACCCGCTGAAAGGTGGCATTAGTTGTCACGGTGAGGCCGGAAGTCAGGCCCTGGCGCATAGTCATCACGCGGCCGGCGTAATTGCCGTAGCCATTGGCATCGGCCCCGGAGGCATTGGTAAACGTGGTAGTCTGCGGGGTGGTTAGGCTAACGTTGGTAATCCAGAAGGCCGCATTGTCGCCGGTAACGGCGCAGTAGCGCAGGCAGGGCACCGTCACGACGATGGCATTGGAGCGGGTGACAGTGTTGGAGCCGAAGGCGTTGGTGGCCGTGAGGGTAACGGTGTAGGAGCCCGTGGCGGCGTAGGTATGGCTGGGATTCTGCTGGGTGCTGGTGGCCCCATCCCCGAAATTCCACAGCCAGCTGGTGGGCACGTTCTGGCTGGCATCCGTGAACTGAATGCGGGTCTGGCAGGTACCCGCCACGTAGTCGGAGGTGAAGTTGGCCACCGGGGGCAGGGTGTTAGGCCGCACCGTCACGGTATAGTCTTCGGCCTGTCCGTACTGAATGCCCCCGCAGGCGGTAAACGCCGAGCCCACGTAATCAGAAGCCACGCGCAGGCGCAGCGGCTGGTTGAGTGGGGCAGCAGCCGGCACCACAAACGTGCCGCTGGGGTTGGTCGTGTTCAGAGCCTGAAACACCTGCTCGGTAGCCGCAAACGTACCGTCGTTGTTCACATCCAGCCAGATACGGGTATCCTGGGGGTTGCTGGGGCCGGTGAGCAGGCTCAGCGAATACCGCCCGCCGGCCATCACCTCCAGTTTGCCCGTGCAGGTAAAGTCCTCGTAGCCCGCCTGCCCGTTAGCGGAGGTTTGCGTGAAAGATCCCAGGGCAAACTGCGTGATGCCGTAGCCGCAGCAGTAGGCCGCCGTGGCGGGCGTGCAGGTAGCGGCCACCGGCACCACGTTGTCGTAGGTAATGTAGGAGGTGCGAGTTTTGGTGTTGCTGCCCACGCTGTTGGCCGCCGTCAATGACACGGTAAACGTGCCGGCGGTGGTGTAGCGGTGGCTGGGGTTCTGCAGAATGCTGGTAGTACCGTCCCCAAAATTCCATAACCAGCTGGTGGGCCCGTTCTGGCTCTGATCGGTGAATTGTACCGTGCCCGAGCAGGTGCGCGTCTGGTCGGCCCCAAAATCAGCTACTGGGGCCTGCACGCTGGCCGCGGCCACAACGGCGTAGTCCTCGGTTTGGGAGTATTGCGGCGTGGAGCACGGGGCCGGCACGGAGGCGTTTACGTAATCGGCGGCCACGCGCAGGCGCAGGCGCACACCCGTAACGGTGCCAATAGGCAGCCGTACGGTGCCCGTGTGCTGGCGTTTGGCATTGGAGCTGAATATGAGTTCTGTACTCGGACTAAACGTGCCATCATTGTTCAGATCGGCCCACACGCGCACGTTCTCGTCGGCGTTGGCATTGGTCCGAATGCTGATAGGAGCGTCCACGCCAATGGTCAGGGTAGCCGGATTTACCAGGCAGGCATAGTCACGGTAGCCATCCTGCACGCCGGCAGTGGTATTGTTGATGGTGCCCAGCGTTACGTTGAAAATCCCCATGGCGTAGGGATAGTTAGCCGCCGGAGCTCCGCCTGGGGTGCAGGCGCTGGGAGCAGGCGGGCAGGTTTGGGCGGTTGTTGTCAGTGAAAACAGCGGCAGGGCCAACGCCAGCAAACCGGTTGCTATCCTCACTTTCTCACCCATCACACTACGTAAGGGTTTACTCATACAAAAACAAGATAAATGGCCAGGGTAGGAAAGCGCCGAAGATACCGGTATGCCGAGGCAAAATACAATTTTCTCGGCTGCGGATTCAATATAAAGCAGCGGAAAATATCAGCTCCCCGGAAATCGGCAATTCCGGAATTCCCGCCGATGGTCTGCCGAAAATACCCGTAGTTTTGCTTCTTGCCCTTGGGGTATTCTTCAGGCTTTTTTCGGCGTATGAAAGATAAAGTAGTTCTCATTACGGGTGGTACTTCCGGCATTGGCCGGGCTACCGCCCTGGAGTTTGGCCGGGCCGGTGCCCGCGTCGTTATTACCGGCCGCGACGAGGCCCGGCTGCAGGAAACGGCCCACGAGTTGGCCCGCCTGGGCGTGCAGCACCGCACTGTACGCGCCGATGTGGGCGTGGAGGCCGATTCGGAGCGTGCCGTGCGCGAAACCATTGCCGCGTTTGGCCGCTTGGATGTGCTCATCAACAACGCCGGCATCAGTATGCGGGCCTTGTTCCGCGACGCCAGCCTCGATGTCATCCGGCAGCTGATGCAAACCAACTTCTTCGGCACGGTATACACTACTAAGTTTGCCCTGCCCTACCTCACCCAGAGCAAGGGCTCCATCGTGGGCATCAGCAGCATTGCTGGCTACCGGGGGCTGCCGGGCCGCACGGGCTACTCGGCCTCCAAGTTTGCCATGCACGGCTTCCTGGAAGCGTTGCGCACGGAGTTGCTGCCCCAGGGCGTGCACGTATTGCTGGCTTGCCCGGGCTTTACGGCATCCAACATCCGCAACGTGGCCCTGGCCGCCGATGGCTCCCAGCAGGGCGAGTCGCCGCGCAACGAGCAGCAGATGATGAGCAGCGAGGCCGTGGCCCAGCACCTGCTGGAGGCCGTGCGCCAGCGCCGCCGCGACCTGGTGCTTACCCGCCAGGGCAAGCTCACCGTCTTTCTGAACAAATGGCTGCCCGGCCTGGCCGATACCCTCGTACTCAATCATTTCCGCAAGGAAGAGCCGGATTTTGTGTTGTAGGAGCCGCTCTGCGGGGGCGCATTATGCCTGTCCAACCCTACCGAGCACTGCGTAACAGCCGGTATTCCACCCTTACCCAGCGTGCATGAATAGCCACCTGCAGCAAATTCTCGATAATCCCCTGGCCGCCCTGGCCATCGTCGGCAACCTGATTATCATCGAAAGCCTGCTCTCGGTGGACAATGCAGCCGTGCTGGCTACCATGGTCGGTGACCTGCCCAAGGAGCAGCGCCAGAAGGCCCTGCGCTACGGCATTATCGGGGCGTATGTATTCCGGGGCATCTGCATTCTGTTTGCTTCCTATCTGGTCGAAATCTGGTTTCTGAAGCCGCTGGGGGGGCTGTATCTGCTCTACCTGGCCTTCGATTACTTCCGTCCGAAGGCCAGGGGAGAAGGCGAGGATGTGGACAAACAGCAAAACTGGCTCTACCGCCGTACGCTGGGCGCTTTTGGGCAGTTTTGGGCTACGGTGGCCCTCATCGAGCTCATGGACCTGGCCTTCTCCATCGACAACGTGTTTGCCGTGGTGGCCTTCACGGATAATCTCATCCTGATTTGTACCGGGGTGTTTATCGGTATCCTGGCCATGCGGCTGGTGGCTCAGGCCTTCGTGCTGCTGATGGGGCGCTACCCGTTTCTGGAAACGGCGGCTTTCATCGTCATCGGTATTCTGGGCCTGAAGCTGCTACTCTCCTTGCTGGAGCATTTTCTGCCCAGGCACCCAGTAAGCCAGTTTCTGGGCAGTGAGACGGCCGAGGCTGGCCTCACCATCCTGACGGTTGCCATATTTGCCGTGCCCCTGCTTATGGCTTGGCTCCGGCGGCGGGTGGTGAAGCGGTGAGGTAGTGCTGCTTACCTTGCGTGCATGAAATACCTGGGGTGCATTCGTCCAAGGTTAATTCGCCTGCGGCCACGCTGCTCAACTCCTATACTTCGGCCGGCTTCAAGCAAGTCATCATCCACGCCCTCACGCAGGCCTTCCTGGATTTACTGCAAAAGTCGGAGCAGCCGCGCATCGTCAACGTCAGCTCGGGTATGGCCTCGCTCAGCCTGCCCACCGACCCCACCTGGAAGTACTATCCTAATAAAGGAGCCGTCTACTACACTTCGAAGGCGGCCCTGAATATGTACACCATCATCCTGGCCTACGAGTTGCGCGACACGGAGGTGAAAGTCAACGCCGTGGACCCGGGCTTTACGGCCACCAACTTCAATAACCACTGCGGCACCGGCACGGTGGAAGAGGCAGGAGCCCGCCTGGTAAAGTACGCCCTCATCGGCGAGGACGGCCCGAACGGCAAGTTCTTCAGCGAGGAGAATAACCCCGAAACCGGCGAGATTCCCTGGTAAGCATTGGCAAATAGCCCCGCCCGGCCCCCGTCGTCCGCTGCGTGAAGCGTCGGGGCCGGGCGGAGCGTTTCCGGTTTCAGGGCCGGGGTGCGGCTCCGGCCGGCCCCCGCAGGTACTCCTCGTCCGTGACGGCTCCCTGGAACTCCACCGAGCGTCCGTTCTCGAACTCCTGCATGGCCAGGTAGGTCATGGGCTGCGTGGGCGTGGCCCCTTCCCAGTGCCGCTGCCCGGGCGGGCACCACACCATGTCGCCGGCCCGTATTTCCACGATGTCTTCGCCCTCGGCCTGGGCCCAGCCGGTGCCGCTGAGCACCAGCAGCGTTTGCCCCCGCGGGTTCACCTTCCAGGGCGTGCGGGCTCCCGGCGCGAAATCAACCGTGGCGCTAACCAGGCGGCTCGGAGCGGGGCGCTCGAAATAGTTGCTGATAACGACCTCGCCCGTAAAAGAGCTTTCGGGGGCCTGGACGGTGGGGAAGTGACCGGCCGGGTAAACTTTCAGTGCTGGCATGGGTTGGGGGTGTTAAGGATGGGGGCAAAGGTCGGCCGGCCGCAAACGGGCAGTGTAGCCTGAACACGGTTTGGCTCAGCCGAAATGCCGGCTGACTTCGGGGCAGCTGCTTTTTTACTTATAGAACGGATCGGTCGGGAGCGTCTTCCTTTTGCCTACACCAAAACGTGTTTTGGCTAAGCCCGCCCGCCGGGCCCCGCTGACCTTTGTTGCGTTCAGCAACTAACCCGTATTGCAGATGAAAGCAGTCAGAATCCACGCCTTTGGCGGACCCGAAGTAATGCAGCTCGAAGACGTGGCCCGGCCGGTGCCGGCAGCCGACGAAATCCTGGTCAAGCTCTACGCCAGCGGCGTCAACCCTGTCGATTGGGTAATCCGGGAGGGCAGCAACGTGCTACGAAACTACCTGACGTTGCCCCTGACCCTGGGTTGGGACGCGGCCGGCGTGGTAGAGGAAGTAGGCCAGCACGTGACAGGGCTACAAAAAAGCGACGCCGTATACGGCGTGCCCAACTTCCCCGGCGACGGCAGCTACGCCGAATACTGCGTGGCCAAGGCCAGCCAGTTTGCCCGCAAACCCGCCAGCCTTGGCTTTACCGAAGCGGCCGGCGTGCCCCTGGCCGGCCTCACGGCCTGGACGGGCCTGTTTGCCTACGGCCAGGTGCAGGCCGGGCAGCGCGTACTGGTGCAGGGGGCCTCTGGCGGCGTGGGCAGCCTGGCCGTGCAGTTTGCCAAAGCCAAAGGAGCCTACGTTATCGGGCTGGCCTCGGCCGGCAACCTGGAGCACGTACGCCAGCTGGGGGCTGATGAGGCCCTGGACTACCGGAGCGAAAACCTGGCCCAGCTGGTACGCGACGTAGACGTGGTGCTGGAATGCTCGCCAGTGCGCGACAATGCCGTGCGGGTGCAGTCCGTGGCTTTCCTGAAGGAAGGCGGCATTTTCGTCAGCGTCAACACCGATTTTCCCTTCGACGAGGCCGTGGAGGCGGCCCTGGCCCACAAAAAAGCCACCGGCGAGCTGGCCGCCAACCAGCCCCGACAGGAGTGGCTGGCCGAAATGGCCCAGCTCATTGATGGCGGTCAGGTACGGGTGTTCATCAGCAAAGTGTATCCGCTGGCCGAAGTAGCTGAGGCCCACCGCGAAAGCCAGACCTGGCACGTGCGTGGTAAGCTGGTGCTGGAAATAAGAAAAGACGACGAGCCGGCATGAAGCGCTTCGCCACGATAAGCGCGTTTCATGAGTACGTGCAAATGCCCCCGCCCCCGCACCCGCTGTTGAGCGTGGTGGACGTGGGCACCGTGCCCCACCGCGCCGACGACGAGCCGCCTACCAGCCTGGTGCTGGAATTTTACTCTATTGCCGTGAAGCGGATGCGCAACGTGCGGGCGCAGTACGGGCAGCACTCGTTCGACTTCAACGAAGGCGTGCTCTCGTTTATGGCACCGAACCAGGTATTTAGCGTGGCGGCCGCCGACCCGGCCGCCGCCGTAGAAAAATCCGGGTGGGTGGTGTACATCCACCCGGATTTCCTGTGGAACACGCCCCTGGCGGCCACCATCAAGCAGCACGATTTCTGGGACTATGCCCTCACCGAAAGCCTGTTTCTCTCGGCCCGGGAAGAAGATACTATCCTGGGCATCGTGGCCGCCATTGCCCAGGAGTGCAGCGCCAACCTCGACCGGTTCAGCAAGCAGATTATCGTGGCGCAGCTTGATGGGCTGTTGCAGTACGCCGACCGATTCTACCACCGCCAGTTCCTGACCCGCGAAAAAGCCAACCATGAGGTGCTGGCCCGGCTGGAGACCCTGTTGGAAACGTATTTCAACCAGGCTACCCTAGTCGAAAGAGGCCTGCCCACCGTGCAGTACGTGGCCGACCAACTCCACCTCTCGCCCAAGTACCTGAGCAGCCTGCTGCGCGTGGCTACCGGCCAAACCACCCAGCAGCACATCCATGCCTGGCTGATTGCCAAGGCCAAGGAAAAGCTCTCCACCACCACCCTCACCGTAAGCGAAATTGCCTACGAGCTGGGGTTCGAGCACCTCCAATCGTTCAGTAAGCTGTTCAAAACCAAAACCAGCCTCTCGCCCCTGGAATTCCGGGCTTCCTTTACCTGAAGGAGAGTTGGCGGGCTGAGTGATGGGGGGTTGCGCTACCCCAGTTTTCAGTCCAACGAGTGCTGCATGATGGAGTGGTGGCTGGCCCTGACGTGTAGCAACCGTACACACACTCACTCGCACTAAACAGCAGGCTTACTGCAACCAGAGTTTTGTTGCCTTACCCCCCACATTGTCCGGTACGGCTTGCCACATGGCCCCGCAAACCGAGTGGCCTCACGAAAACAGTACCCCACTAATACCAGTTCGATAACTACTTAATCCACGTTGCGGAATCATCAGAGCAGGGGAACCAGCATCTGGCTGTTGTCCGCACCTCGGATATCGTACTCATCCACTTAACAGCTGCCCATTATGAAACTCTCCGAAAAAGGCCCCCTGGCTGTTGCTCAGGCGCTAAGTACGCTACTCGAACCGGTTTCCCAGGCCGTTCAGGGCTGGGCAGGCGTTATTGCCGCGGCTCACTGGGACTTGTTCCGAGTGGGCGAAGTGGTGGACGGCATCGATTTTTACGTGGGCGAGGAAGAACTGGGGCACATTCATCTGAACGGCGAGGTGCATCTGGCCACCAGTGCCGCCTTGGGTCAGGCACTGGTGGCGGGTGGCCTGGCTCGTCCGCTGCGCTGGGGCGGGGCCGCATACCGGGGTTGGACGGAGTTTTCGGTAGGCACTACCGCCGACGCGGCCCACGCCACCTGGCTGCTAGAGCGGAACTACCAGCGCCTGCGCGGCCGTGCCGAGGCCGAACTGGTGGCGGAAATAGTAGCGTTACAGTACTAACACCCGCTTACTTTGCCGGAAGGAGCTGGGTTTCGGGGGCGGTGGCAGGGCAGTAACAGTGGCAAGCGGGGAGCGAGGCATAAAAAGGTAGCACTGGCTGGTCGGTAACACGTGGGCGTATTTGCCCTAACGAACCAATGCAACTACCCGCCCGCGCTACTCGACCACCAGCAGATCGGGCCGGCGAATGTAGGCGTCGCGACCCTGCCACTGCACCCGAAACCAGATATCCTGCTGCCCGCGCACCTCAAACCGGTCCCCGGCGGCGGCGGTAGTCAGCCAGGCTGCGCCGGCGCTGGGGCCGGACATCAGGGGGGCACGGGGGCGGGCCACCAGTCCCACCCGGCCGGGGGCCAGTACATTCAGAAACAGCCCCGTCAGTACCAGATATACCGCGTAAGTGGCCCACCAGGCCCGGTCGGCGGTGCGCCGCCGGATCAGCAGCAATGTGCCGCCTACCACGGCCAGAATCAGCAGGCCCTGTAGCAGCGGGTAGTAGTAGCGCTGCACCGTAATCAGCAGGTTCTGCCGCCACGTATCGGGGTAGCCGGTCAGGCGGTGCTCCTGAGCCAGACTCACCATTTTGCGCCAGGTAGCCTGGCGCGGCTGCCAGGCCTGCGCTACGCTCAGGTAGTACAGCGCCGCCGGATAATGCCCCAAGCCTTCCTGCACGTAGGCCATGCGCAGCAGCTGCCGGGCCGACTGCTGCTGGTCCTGCTCCCGAGCCTGCCGGTACAGCGGATACGCCTGCTCTACTTGGCCTGCCTGAAACAAAGAATCGGCTTTTTGGAGGGCCGGACTAACTTTTTGGGCCTGAACGGATTGGGAAAATACCGGTAGGAATAGAAAAAAAAGGAGTGCTTTTTTCAGCAAAACAGTTGCACGGTTAGGTTGGGGCCTCTACTTTTGTGCCACAATCAGCGGGAAATGCCCACTGGTACAAAGAAACTGATTCTGTAGCTCAGCTGGTAGAGCAATACACTTTTAATGTATGGGTCCTGGGTTCGAATCCCAGCGGAATCACTTTAAAGCCTCGCCTTCCCGGTGAGGCTTTTTTGTTATCTATACATGTAATTTCAATTATTTTTTATTGTTACTACTTGATTATCAATGCTTCATCATAAATTCATGTAACTAAAGCCTGGGGTTGGCAGTCTAGATAGAGAAACCACATTCTCCATCAGTATGGCCACTCCTGCATCTGTAAAGCGACTACACCACCAGATTGCCCTGGTAACGGGCGGCAGTTCCGGCATTGGGGCCGGCGTGGCAGAAGCCCTGGCCGCTGAGGGAGCCACGGTGTTTGTAAACTACTCACACAGCCCCGATGGGGCCGCCGAAGTAGTAAAGAAGATAGAAGCCGCCGGGGGCAAAGCCTTTGCCGTGCACGCCGACGTGAGCAAGGAGGATGAGGTGCTGGCCATGTTCGACGAGATTCGGCGGCAGTGCGGTACGCTGCACATTCTTATCAATAACAGCGGCATTCAGGACGACTCGCCGTTTCTGGATATGTCGCTGGAAAAATGGCAGCACGTCATCAATGTGAACCTAACGGGGCAGTTTTTGTGTGCCCGGGAGGCCGCCCGGGAGTTTGTGCGCCGGGGGCCACAGCCGGAAATTTCCCGGGCCACCGGCAAAATTATCTGCATGAGCTCGGTGCACGAGGTGATTCCCTGGGCCGGCCACGTCAACTATGCTACCAGCAAGGGCGGCATTATGCAGCTGATGAAAAGCATGGCCCAGGAGCTGGCTCCGCAGCGGATTCGCGTGAACAGCATCGGGCCGGGGGCCATTGCCACGCCCATCAACCTGACGGCCCGCGACACGCCCGAGGAGGAGAAAAGCCTGCTCACGCTCATTCCCTACGGCCGCATCGGGGAGCCCGCCGATATTGGCAAAGTAGCCGTGTGGCTGGCCTCCGACGAGTCGGACTACGTGACGGGCACCACTCTGTTTGCCGATGGGGGCATGACGCTGTACCCCGGTTTCGCGGATAATGGATGATGGGTGGTAGTTACTGGTTTCTGGTTGCTGGTTTCTGGTTATCAGCGGTAGTCTGTACCAACAACTAGAAACCAGCAACCAGAAACCAGCAACTCTATAAAAACAGATATGACCGAAGAACAGCAGCGGCAGCAGGCGGCGCGGGAGGGAAAGGCCGACTGGCACCGGTTTGGACCTTACGTATCGGATAGGCAGTGGGGCACCGTCCGCGAGGACTACTCAGCCGACTCTCAGCCCTGGACCTATACCACCCACGACATGGCCCGCAGCTACGCTTACCGCTGGGGCGAGGAGGCCATTGGCGGCATCTGCGACAATCAGCAGCTGCTGTGCCTGGCCCCGGCCTTCTGGAACGGACAGGATGCTATTCTGAAAGAGCGGCTGTTTGGGCTGAGCGGCCCCGAGGGCAACCACGGCGAGGACGTGAAGGAGCTGTACTACTACCTCGACAACACGCCCACCCACAGCTACATGCGGATGCTCTACAAGTACCCGCAGCACGCTTTTCCCTACGACTGGCTGGTGCAGGAAAACGCCCGCCGGGGCCGGTACAAGCCCGAGTTTGAGCTTTCTGATACCTGCATCTTCCGGGAAGACCGGTACTTCGACATCTTTCTGGAGTACGCCAAAGCCGGCCCCGACGACTTGCTGCTCCAGATAACGGTACACAACCACGGCGCCCAGGAAGCGCCGCTGCACGTACTGTCCCAGCTGTGGTTCCGCAATACCTGGGCCTGGGGTACTGCTGCGTACCAGCCCCGGCTGAGCGCCCCCGCGAAGGGCAGCATTGTGGTGGAGCACAGCAGTTTGCCGGGTTTGCAGCTGTACTACGAGCAGCCCGAAGGGCTGGAGGCGGAGCTGCTCTTCTGCGACAACGAAACCAACGCCCGCCGCCTGTACGGGGCCACCAACTCCACCGCCTTCTGCAAGGACGGCATCAACGACTACCTGCTGCATGGGCAGGCGGCAGCCATCAACCCGGCCCGGCAGGGCACCAAAGCGGCGGTACATTACCAGCTTACGGTACCGCCCGGCGAGAGTAGAGTGGTGCGGGTACGGCTGGCCGCCGCGGGCCTTGCGGAGCCGTTTGCCGATTTTGCGGCCATTCTCAACCAACGCAAGGCCGAGGCCGACGCCTATTATCTGGCCCTGCAAACCGGTATTGATAGTCCGGATGCGCGCAACGTGCAGCGGCAGGCCCTGGCCGGGATGCTCTGGAGCAAGCAGTTTTACTACTACGATGTGGCTGAGTGGCTGCGCGGCGACCCGGCCCTGCCGCCCCCGCCCGCGAGCCGCTGGCAAAGCCGCAACCACACCTGGCCCCACCTCAACAATGCCGACATTATTTCCATGCCGGATAAGTGGGAGTACCCGTGGTACGCGGCCTGGGACCTGGCATTTCACTGCATTCCGCTGGCCCAGGTTGACGTGGACTTCGCCAAAAACCAGCTGCAGCTGCTGTGCCGCGACTGGTACATGCACCCCAACGGCCAGCTGCCGGCCTATGAGTGGAAGCTGGAGGATGTGAACCCGCCGGTACACGCCTGGGCCACCTGGCGGGTGTACAAAATGGAGAAAAAGCAGCGGGGACAGGCCGATACGGCCTTTCTGGAAGGTATTTTCCACCGGCTGCTGCTCAATTTTACCTGGTGGGTAAACCGCAAAGACCGGGACAACCGCAACGTGTTCGAAGGTGGCTTTTTGGGGCTCGATAACATAGGGGTGTTCGATAGAAGCGCCCCGCTGCCTACCGGTGGCCACATTGAGCAGGCCGATGGTACCGCCTGGGTGGCCATGTTTGCCCTCAACATGATGCGCATTGCCCTGGAACTGGCCCGCACCAACCCGGTGTACCAGGACCTGGCCAGTAAGTTTTTTGAGCACTTCCTCTACATTGCCCACGCCATGACCAACATGGCCGACCAGCGGATTGACATGTGGGATGATGAGGACGGTTTCTATTACGATGTGCTGAACGCACCCGCAACCGGCCGCTTTCCACTGCGCATCCGCTCCATGGTAGGCCTGATTCCGTTGTGCGCGGTGGAGGTGCTGGATATGGATACGCTGCAGGATGTGCCCCGCTTTGTGCACCGGCTCAACTGGTTTCTGGACCACCGGCCCGAGCTGGCGGCCCTGGTAAGCCGCTGGCAGGAGCCGGGTAAGGGGCAGAGCCACCTGCTGAGCCTGCTGCGCGGCCACCGCATGAAGCTGCTGCTGCGCCGGATGCTGGATGAGGCCGAGTTCCTGTCGGAATACGGCATCCGGGCGTTGTCGCGCTACCACCTGGAGCACCCGTTTGTATTCCAGCGGGAGGAGGGCGTAAATGCCGTGGTGGACTATGAGCCCGGGGAATCGACCACTTCCCTGTTCGGGGGCAACAGTAACTGGCGCGGCCCCATCTGGCTGCCCATGAACTTCCTGCTGATTGAGTCGCTGCAACGGTTTTACCACTATTACGGCCCCGATTTTAAGGTGGAATACCCGACCGGCTCGGGCCGCTACTGCACGCTGCTGGAAATTTCGCAGGCCCTCACGCAGCGGCTCACCAACCTGTTTCTGCGGAATGCCGATGGCCAGCGGCCCTGCTTCGGCCAGGACAGACAGCTGCAAACCGACCCGCACTTCCGCGACTACCTGCTCTTCCACGAGTACTTCCACGGCGACACCGGCTGCGGCCTCGGCGCCAGCCACCAAACCGGCTGGACCGGCCTCATTGCCAAGCTCCTTCAGCCCCGCCAGCAGGATTAGGGATGATGGATAAAGGATAAAGGATGAAGGATGAAGGATGAAGGATGAAGGATAAAGGATAAAGGATAAAGGATTAGGCAATACCAGCGTGTACTCGACTATCAACATTTGCTTCCTCCATCCTTTATCCATCATCCTTTATCCATCATCCTTTATCCATCATCCATCATCCTTTATCCATCATCCCTAATCCCCTGTCCTTCATCCCAAAAAATGATCTGGCTCGACTTCACCACCACGATATCCGACGGGATGGCCTACTGGCCCGACAATGCCCCGGTGCGCATCCGTAAAACGCTGAGTATGGCCCACGGTGCCGCTGCCAACGTCACGGAAATGAGCCTGAGTGTGCATACCGGCACCCACGTGGATGCCCCGCTGCACTTCCTTCGGGACGGCGCCGATGTTACGCGCCTCCCCCTGGAAACCCTGATGGGCCCGGCTCTGGTGGTGGATATTCAGGATGAGCACTTCATCACGAAGCCCGAAATTGAGCACCTGCCCCTGCGGCCCGGTAGCCGGGTGCTGTTCAAAACCCGCAACTCCCGGCGTGAGTGGTCCACCCGGCCCTTCGACCCCGATTTTGTGCGGGTGCGCGCTGATGCGGCCGAGTGGCTCCGCGACCAGGGCGTGGTGTGCGTAGGGGTCGATTACCTGTCGGTGGGCCCCGCCGATACCCACCACATCCTGCTCGAAGCCGGCATCAGCATCATCGAAGGCCTGGCCCTACAACACGCCGAGCCCGGCGAGTACGAGCTGCTATGCCTGCCCCTGAAAATTGCAGGCGCCGACGGAGCCCCCGCCCGCGTTATTGCCCGGTTTATTGGTGACAAGTGATGAGGTGATGAAGGAATGAGGTAGCCCGTCATGCTGAGCGCAGCCGCAGGCGAAGTCGAAGCATCTCTACCTCTAGCTAATTCTTTGGATTACCCTCAGTAGAGATGCTTCGACTACGGCTCCGCCTTCGCTCAGCATGACCGTTCTTTTTTCCCTTATCACTTATCCCTTCATCACCTCATCACCTCATTTCCTCGTCACTTCAACAACCAACCCCATGAGCAAAACCCAAATCGGCGTCATCGGCCTCGGCAAGATGGGCGCCGGCCTGGCCCGGCAGGCCGCCGAAAAAGGCTACCCCGTAGTGGGCATGGACCTGCACCCGCGCCCCGACCTGGAAACCGAAAATCTGCACGTTGTCAGCAGCATTGAGGAACTGGCGCAGCGGCTGCATCGCCCGCGCAAGGTGTTCCTCTACATTCCGGCCGGCGTGGCCGTGGATGGCCTCATCGAGCAGCTGCAGCCCCACCTGGAAGAAGGCGACATCATCGTGGATGGCGGCAACTCCTACTGGGGCGACTCCATCCGGCGGGCGGCCCGGCTCAAGGAAAACGGCCTGTATTTTATTGACTGCGGTACCAGCGGCGGCCCCGGCGGGGCCCGCACCGGGGCTTGCTACATGGTGGGCGGCGAGGAAGCGGCGGTTAGTCAGCTCAAAGACTTTTTCGTGGAAACCGCCGTACCCAACGGCTTCCTGCACACCGGCGCGGCCGGCACCGGCCACTACGTGAAGCTGGTGCACAACGGCATCGAGTTCGGGATGCTCCAGGCCATCGGCGAGGGTATGGGTATGCTCACCCACTTCCGCGAGAAGCTCGATATCAGCGCCATTCTGGGCCTCTGGAACAACGGCTCGGTGGTGCGCAGCTGGCTGGTGGAGCTGATGAAGAAAATGTACGACGAGGAAGCCGGCTTCAACGTGCCCAGCTATATTGAGGATACTGGGGAGGTAAACTGGCTGGTGGCCGACGCCCTGCACATGGAGGTGCCCATTCCGGTCATTACCCAGTCCGTCATGCAGCTCTTTACCTCCCGCGACCAGGACCCCACCTGGGCCAAGGCCATTGCCATGATGCGCCACGGCTTCGGCGGCCACCCCTACGGCGAAGACAAGGGCATTCAGCGGGAGCGGCAGTACGGCCGAGTGGGCGAGTACGAAATGCCCCCCGAAACCGGTGAGCGGGCCGAGAAAGAGTAGGAGCAGGGCACCCCGGACGCCGCCAGAACGTGTACCCCGGAGCTGGGCTCCGGCCCGCGTGAGAAGGTAATTAACCTAAGTTGCGGAGTACTGAAGGTTAGAACTAGAGAGCTAGTTCCCCTCCTTGGAAAGGAGGGGTTAGGGGTGGTGGACTGACGCTAGAACGAATTTTAGAGCCAATTTCTAACTCTCGTTCAACTACGTCAACCACCCCTAACCCCTCCTTTCCAAGGAAGGGAACTAGCTGCTAGCCCTAGTTAGAATAGGCTGCAATTTGAGTTAATTACCCCCAGGCGCGGGCCGGAGCACAGCTCCGGGGTACACGTTCTGACGGCGTCCTATCCGGCAAAAAGTCGTATACTCCGTACTCAAATGCCCAACCTGTCCTTTTTCGGAGCCTTTTGCCGGGCTTCGTTGTTCTTTTTACGTGACTGAATCAACTGCTACCCCCGCCCGTCCCGATCTGCTGCGCATCCCCTACGATGATTACCGCGCCCTGCCGGCCATTGCCAACTCCGACCTTTCCCGCCTCCGCGACGCCTTGAATGGCCGGCCTCCGCGCCCGCACACCAGCGTGGGCGGGGCCCTGGGCCTGGGTACGGCGTTTCATACGGCCCTGCTGGAGCCCGAGCTGTACCAGCCCGGTGAGCCGGGCATCAACGATACGCTGGTGTGGTGGATGGTGGAAGGCGTGAAGCTGAACCCCGAGGTGAATGCCCTGCTGGAAACCGGTACGCCCGAGCCTAGCTGCATTTTTACCGAGCCCGTCACGGATACGCTCTGTAAGCTCCGCGCCGACCTGGTGGTGGACCAGCCCGGTCAGCCTTACACCATCATCGACTTTAAAACCACCATGGCCCGCGACCATAACCACTTCGTGGAGCAATGCTCGCAGTACGACTACGACCGGCAGGCTGCTTTTTACGCCGATGCTTTACAGGCCGACCGTTTCCTGCTGGTTGGGGTGCAGAAGGTGGAGCCTTTTAAAGTGTTTGTGTATGAGGTGCCCCCGCTGCTGCGCAACGAGGGCCGGGCCAAGTACCTGCGCCTGCTGCGCCTGCTCAAGGCCGATGCTCCCGTGCCCTTATCGGTGGTACAGGCCGTGCGTGAGGTGCGCGACGCCCTGACCGGCGAAACCGAATAAATCCTGCCTGCGGTGGCGTAATGCCGGAAAATGGAATTATTGAATCAATTACAGTGAAAATAAATTGTCGTATTTCTTGTAATTGTAAATCAGGATTTCTATACTTGCATACATCTGACGAACAACTGACCTCGACCATGCGTCATTTCCGCAATAATTTCCAGAATAATAACTCGAATAATCTTATTCGGGACTGGAAGGCTATTGCTCCATTGGAGAACTGAAAAATCAAGCATTGATTTTCTTGTAAAGCCTTCCGCAACCCGGAAGGCTTTTTTTGTGCCCACGGGCCGGGTAAGCCCATAACGAAACCGGCAGCCACCCGTTTTTAGCGCACAAATAATTTATGAATTTCCTGAAAAAACTCCCGCGGGGGAGAGGGGAATTCGTGTGCCTTTTTTGAAATACATTTTTTCATAAACACGTAAAATAAACACTCATCATGACTGCGCAGGAATTATTAAAAACCGAAGAGGCCATTGGTTTTGTAAAAGAAATTTTCGCAAAAGAACTCAGCTCACGGCTGCAACTAAGTAAAGTGTCGTCGCCTATTGCGGTGCTGGATGGTACCGGCATCAACGACGACCTGAACGGTATCGAGCGGCCGGTTGGCTTTCCGGTAAAGGCGCTGGCTGAGCGCCGGGCCGTGGTGGTGCACTCCCTGGCCAAGTGGAAGCGGGTGCGCCTGCAGGAGCTGGGCATTGCGGCGGGCCGGGGCCTGCTGACGGATATGCGCGCCCTGCGCCCTGATGAGGACTACTCGCCCATCCACTCTATTTACGTGGACCAGTGGGATTGGGAAAAGCATATCGGCCCGGAGCAGCGCACCCCCGAATTTCTGCGGGCTACCGTGGAGCAGATTTACGCGGCCCTGCTCGCCACTGAGGCCCAAGTATCGGCCGAGTACCCCGACGTTACGCCGGTGCTGCCGAAGCACATTACCTTCCTGCACGCCGAAGACCTGTTGCAGCGGTACCCCACCCTCACGCCCAAGGAGCGGGAGCACGAGGCCGTGAAGCAGTACGGGGCGGTGTTTCTGATGGGCATTGGCGGGGAGCTAAGCCACGGGGAGCCCCACGATGGTCGCGCCCCCGATTACGACGACTGGAGCACGGAAACCGAAAGCGGCTACCGCGGCCTCAACGGCGACATTCTGCTGTGGCATCCGGTGCTGCAAACTGCCTTCGAGGTATCGTCGATGGGCATCCGGGTGGATAAGCATGCCCTGGTGCGGCAGCTGGCCCTGCGAGGCTGCCAGGACCGGCAGGAACTGTCGTTTCACTCCCGCCTGCTACAGGATGAGCTGCCCCAGAGCATCGGGGGGGGCATTGGGCAGAGCCGGGTGTGCATGTTCATGCTGCGCAAAGGCCACATTGGGGAAGTGCAGGTAAGCATCTGGCCGGAAACGGTGCGGAAGGAGCTGGCGGAGGCCGGAGTAGGGCTGCTGTAAGGCCGGCCGGAAATGCTGCGTAGTGCGGCAGGGCGGGGAAGCAGGTTTGGCGGCCGTAGCTTCCCCGCCTTTTTCGGGTTGCGCGGGTACGGCATCGGGCCGCAGCTGCCACCCGGCGGGTTGCTCACGTGGCCCGGGCGCGCACCGCATACTGGCTCCCGGCCGAAACGCCCGACCAAATAACCCAACCGAAAACACCGCCCCTTACCCAGCCACCGCGCTGAGGCTGCCCGGCATCCAAAGAGAATAGACTCGTCCTTATTTGCCGGGGATGGGGCTGTTGATGCGTTGTTTACCCCGCTGGCAGAGGAGCGTGCAGCATACGCCGGGCCGCGGCGGCACCCGTCACCAAAGCCGCCTCTACCGTGCCCGTGTACGGACCGGTGTACACTCCCTCGCCGGCCACAAACAGCGTATGCTGCACCGGCGCGGAAAGCGTGGCGCGGTGGGCGGCGGCATCCACTACGGCATAGGAGTAGGCTCCCAGCGCCAGCGGGTCGGTACCCCAGTTGACTACCTGGTGCGCCCGTAGCTGCTGCCGCACGTACTCCGGGCTGGCGTGCAGCAGGTAGGCCACCGAGTTCAGCGCCTCGGTCAGCAGCTCGGCGGGGGAGAGGTGCTGGCGTTGGGCAGCGGCCGGACCAGCAACCCAACCCGTCAGCAGGGTCCGGGGGCTGGGTTGCTGGCTCCACCAGGTAGGCACGGGGGCATCCGAGAACAGAAAGCCTACCTCGGGCAGGGCTTGGCCTATCTCAGCAGAAAGCTGCTCCCAGATGGGCGCATGGAACTCCAGCAGGTACTTGATAACCGGGCCGAATCCCAGCTGTTGGGCGGCGGCGCGGTGCCCGGGCAGCTCGGGTTCCAGGGAGAAGTGGCCGGGCTGGCCTTCGGCGGCCTGCCACACGCCCAGCGGTACCGTCAGGAGTACCTGAGGGGCCTCGAATACCCGCCCATCCTGGCACCACACCTGCGCCTGGCCGGGTTGCCAGACCAGGCGCGCCGCCACCGCATCCAGTACCAGCTCACCCCCCGCCGCCCGCAGCTCGCCTACCAAACCGGCTACCAGGCCCGCGTAGCCGCCCTCGGGCCGGGGCGAGTCCTGGGCCCCGTTGCCGCTCCATTCCTCGCGCAGGGCGAAGGAGCTGACCCGGCGGGCATCGGCCGCATCGTAGCCCTCCGCGAAGCTGGTGGCTTGCCGGCGCAGGTCCGCATATTCCGGACCCGGAAAATACTGCTCCAGAAAGTCGGCCAGCGGTATATCCTGGGGCAATTGCCCGAGCTTTTCCAGCAGCAGAGGCAGGTCCTCCAGAAACATTTCGGCGGGGCGGGCCTGGCCGTTGGCTACCTCGTAGGTGGTGCCGGCCGTATCGTGCCAGCCGATGCCGTAGGCTTGCAGCAGCTGGCGCGTGAGCGGCACGTCGCCGTGCAGAAACTCGGCCCCGGCTTCGGTGGGGGCGCTAAAACCAGCCTCGGTGCCCAAGGTGAGGATGCGGCCGCCCGGGCGGGAGCGAGCTTCCAGCACCGTAACGCGCCGGCCGGCCTGGGCCAGCGTGCGGGCCGCCAGCAAACCGGCCGCGCCGGCTCCCAGAATCAGAATATCAGAAGTAAACACAAGAGAGGAATAGGGGGAAAAACAGGCCGGCAACACGGCGGGGCGGAGAGTGGGCCTCATCCACCCCGAATGCAAAGTACGCCGCCACCCGATAACCCATCGGGCCGGGCATACGTTTGCCGGTAGCATCCACCTACTACCTAACCACCTCTACCAATGGCTACTTCCAAATCAACCCCCGATGATATTTATACCTCTTTCAAGCAGGAGGTGAACATGACGGCCACCGAGCTGGAGAAATGGCTGAAAACCGAGGAGTCGAAGTCGGTGGGCCAGGACAGCGGCGACGGAAGCAGCATCGGCCACCATTCGGGCGAGAAAATCATCCGGATTCTGCACAAGAAAAAAGCCGACCTCACTGCCGCCGACGAGGAGCACATGCACAAGGTGCACAGCTACATCAGCCGCCACCTGGCCCAGGGCCCCCACGATAAAAAAGACGTAGAAACCTCCCGCTGGCGCTATTCCCTCATGAACTGGGGCCACGACCCGCTGAAAAAGTAGCCGTTGGCAGCGCTGGCGCACCCCGCCGGCGCTGCCGGTTACGCCGCCGGCCGGCCCAGCTTGTGCAGAATACGGTAGTGGGAGCGAAGGGCCGCGGCAAATGAAGGATTTTCCAGGTAGGGCAATCCAAACTCCCGGGCCGTTTCCCGCACAATGTGGGAAAGCGCCGGGTAGTGCACGTGGCAGACGTTGGGAAACAGGTGGTGCTCAATCTGCCGGTTCAGGCCCCCGCACAGAAAGCTGGCCAGGGCGCTACGCGGGGCAAAGTTGGCTGTGGTACGCAGCTGGTGCACGGCCCAGGCCTCCTGCATGTCGCCACTGGCATCGGGCTGGGGAAAGGCCGTGCCTTCCACCACGTGCGCCAGCTGGAACACCAGCCCCAGCACCAGCCCCTCCACGAAGTGCAGGACCAGAAACCCCACTACAAACTGCCACCAGGTAATATCCAGCACCAGCAAAGGCACCACAATAAAGAGCAGGTAGTACAGGGCCTTGTAAGCAAACAGATTGATGTACTCGCGGCGCGGGTGGGAGGGCGTGGGATGCTCGCCGATTTTGCGGCGGAAGAACTTCACGTAGTCTTTCCGCAGCACCCAGGAGAGGGAGGCCAGCCCGTACAGCGGAAAAGCGTACAGCTGCTGGTAGCGCTGCCACGGCCGGAGCGGCTCTTCGGCTGACAGCCGCACCAACCCCGGCGCTACCTCAATGTCTTCGTCGTGGCCGGGAATGTTAGTGTAGGTGTGGTGCACCACGTTGTGCGTGATGGTCCACACGTAGGGGTTGGCCCCAATCAGGTTGAAGAGCAGGCTAAAAAAACGGTTCACCCGCTTGTTGGCCGAAAAGGCGTGGTGCAAGGCGTCGTGGCAGATGTTGAAGCCGATGAACGCGCAGCAGGCACCCAGCAGCCCGGCCAACCCCAGCAGGGCCAGGGGGCCAAACGAGCCAAACAGTATCAGGCAGTACAGCAGCCCGAAGCTGCCCAGGAAAAACAGCGCCTTGGCCCACATGGTCGCGTTGGCGTGGCGGGAGAGCTGCCGGCTGGCGAAGTAGGCATCGGCCCGCTGCCGCACGGTGGCGAAGAACGTCGAACGGGCGACGTTGGTAAACTTGAGGGTGGCACGCATAAGGAAGTGGTTGGCTGCGCTAGAGCAGTCCGGACCGCTTCGGCTATGAATGTATGAAAACGTAAACCTACGGCTTTTTGCCAGGGAGCGGCAGTAAGGGGCGGCAGCCCGCAGGCGCACGAGCCACGTTTCTCTCTTCAACCAGGTTAATTGCCTATGCGTTCCGTTTGCGGGGCAACTGGCAAACCCAGGGCCTGCTGGCGGGTCGGCTCAGATACCGGTAGGCTTGCCGTCGAGGCTACGGGTGTTCCGGTCGTGCCAATACTGCTCTACCTGCTCGGGGCCGCGCTTTTCCATGGAACGGTTTAGCTCGTTGCGCTCCGCCTGGTACTCGAAGAAGGGCACCGCCATGCCGCAGGACGTTTGCACCAGGTCCACCTCAACCACCACTACCTGCCGGGCCCCGGGCAACGGCGGAAACAGCGGCAGCAGCTCGGCCCACTCCGCATCACGCGGGTGGTACACGGTGGCGGTGCCGTAGAGGCGCAGAATGTTCGGCCGGCCCTCGAAGGCGCACCACATCAGCGTGATGCGGTTTACCTCCCGCAAATGGGCGGCGGTTTCGTTGCCGCTGCCGGTTAGGTTCAGCCAGGCCACGCGGTTGGCACCAAGCACGCGCAGGGTATCCTGGCCCTTGGGCGAAATATTGACGCGCCCATCCGCAGCAGCCGTGCCCACGAAGAACACGTGTTGCTGCTCAATAAAGGCCTGAGTGTCGGCGCTGATAGCGGGGTAGTGCTTACCCATGAGGAAGTGGGGGTTAGCGGGCAAGCAAGGTAGGAGTGTTGTGCTTCAGTTAGGTGTTTTCGTTACTTTTGACGTATACCTTTTTTCTCCGTTCCGTTGCCATGGATACCGCCGCTATTACAGCCTATATCGAGCTGAACCCGCAGGTACGCTTCGGGAAGCCCATTGTGAAAGGAACCCGCACGACGGTGGCAGAGGTGCTGGAAATGCTGGCTAACGGCATGAACACGGCCGATATAGCAGAAGATTTTCCGGCTATTGGGCCGGAGCAGGTGCGGGCCTGTCTGCTGTATGCGGCCTATAAGGAAAGTGTAGTGCTGCTGTCGGTAGCCTAAGTTGACATGCGCCTACTGCTCGACGAGAATATATCGTGGCGGCTTGTAGCCTACTTGCGCCCCTATTGCGCGGAGGTAATACACGTCCGGGATATTGGCCTGGACAACAGTTCGGATACGACCATCTGGCGCTATGCCCGGCAGCAGGGCTACGATGTGCTAACTAAGGATGAAGATTTTCTGCGGCTGGTACTGGCCGAAGGATTTCCGCCCCGCGTCGTGGCCGTGCAGAACGCGCAGGTGCCGGTAGCAAAACTAGCTGAGTTTCTGCTGGCGCGGCTTCCTCAGCTGCGCGAGTTTCTGGGGGCGCAGATGGAGTTCGGAATGTTGTTGCTGCGGCTGGGGTGAGGCAATTATAATGGGCTACGCGGTTGGCACCAAGCACGCGCAGAGTATCCTGGCCCTTGGGCGAGATGTTGACGCACCCATCCGCAGCAGCCGTGCCTACGAAAAACACGTGCTGCCGCTCGATAAAGGCCTGAGTGTCGGCGCTGATAGCAGGGTAGTGCTTGCCCATGCGGTAGAAGGGTTTAGCGAGTGAGCAAGACTATAATGCTATGGGTTTGCACGAATTATGGCCTGTTAGATACAAGGAAGAGCTTTTAGTAGGAAATATGAACCAGTGGCACCTAGAAAAATGGCTGGTACTAATGGCCCGCTCCACCAGGGTATATCCAATACTTCTGCTAGCTCACATTGGTCTGGATGCTGTGGATGATAGCAAACTAATACTTCGTCGCCCGTTTTATAATCATAAAAACGGTCCTCTGAATTCGGTGCAGTAAGTCGGATTTGGTGCCGGTTCTTTTCAGCATCGAGGTAAGTAACTGTTAGATGAAACATAGGCGAATTCTTCTGTTCAACCCGCTGAACTGTAAGCACAACAGCAATAGTTGTAACTCCATGCCGCCGGAGGATTAGTTGCTGCAAAGCTTCACGTACCTTGTAAACGCTGATACCTAGAAGGACCACTGATACACCGGCCACTGCTAAATAATTGGTAGGCATTTATGTCAATATTTAGATTACGCTTACTCTAGTTCTAACGCCTTATGTATGATGCTAGGCGGTCAGGAATGAGTAGCTGGTACAAGTAAGTTCGAATCGGCGCTACAACAATTACCACTCAACATATTTGCTGTTATCAAGCTACTACCCATGTCTTCTTGAACTGGGTTCTTCCCCTTTGGTAAGTCGATAGGGTCTTTTGGTCGCTTGAGTCTTTGGTCTAATTAAGACATCCAGTCCCGAAACAATTACAAACTGCTCTGGTGCTATCGGAAGATAACATACTTCCACTTTCTGGCCTTTTCTGAGTTCATTCACAGGGTTTTTGCGGACGAGGTAAAGGTTACAACTTGCCCGTTCTGAATTTTAAAGCGCACAGTAGGTAAGCGGTAGAGTAGGTCTAATCCATAGAAGTCCAGATCTATCACCTCTCCCTGCGTGCGTACGCCTCGCCTCAGAATCTCTATTCTGCTGTATTGCCCCCTATTCAAGAAAATAAGTACTACAATGATGCTGACTACTATAGTAGAGAATAAGATGAATACTGTGTCGAACATACCTGAAAGAGGTGGGCGTATTCCTATTGTAACTCTATACTACTAAGACCCTGTCCAGCATCTATAGTAGATAGTATGCGCTAAGCGCGAGCGAATAAATAATCATATCCTTTATATATAGCCACTCAAAAGTATCCATATAGAGTACATGATAAGTCCCAAGCCAATAAGCATGAATACTATAGGTCCTAAACTATTGGGTGATGAGCCGACGATAAACTCCTCCGGATCAGCAGGATTATAAATTACGTCAATTGACTCTCCTTCAGAATAACGTTTCTCTAGATCATCAAGTAAGCTGATGTAGCTTTTCGAAATCCAGCGTTTGTCAGCGGTAATAAATCGAATAGAGTGATGATAGATGCCATTATCACCAAAAATCTTTAGCCAAGAATCGTCGATAACACCGTTAACAATGCCTGTAGCTAGTTTGCCGTTTCGAGTTAGACGCTGATATTTATTGCGCAACGTGTTACCGGACAGTAAGCATGCGGCTCCTAGAGCAAACCACATGAATACTTGAAGTTCAAGGCTCATATCAAACATAGATTACTCCCGCTTCAGCGCCTCCCGAATCCCACTCAACCCGCCGGCAATGCTTTCCAGTTTCTCCAGCATCTGCAGGAGCTGGCCGTTGCCGGAGTGGTGGAGGTTGTCGAGGTAGGTTTGCTTGATTTGCTGCCAGCGGGCGGCTTGCTCGGGCGTGAGCCAGCCGAGCAGCTCGCGCAGCTTGAGCAGGTTGGCTTCGGTGGCGCTGGTCAGGGTTTGGGCTTCGCTTTCGTAGTGGGCCGCCAGCAGGTCGGTTATTTCCTGGTCGTTCATCACGGGGCGGACTTTCTCGGCCAGCTTATTCATGTTGCGGTAGGAGCCCTGCAGCTTGAACGGCGGCTCAGTACGGTAGGCGTCGGCCTGGGCAGCAGAGGCAATGTAGGCGGCATTTACCCGGGCCACTACGTCGCGCAGGCGCAGCAGCTTTTGCAGCACGGCCACGTACTCGCTGAGCTCCTCGGGCGAGTGGTTGCCCTCGAAGCTGAGGCCGTCCTGCTGGCCGGTTTCAGCGAGGCGGATGAGGGCGGGCACGTCCTGGGGGCTTTGGGTGGCGAGGCGGGCCAGACTGGCGTTGCTGGTGAGGGCGTTTTCGAGGTAGGAGAGGCGGAAAGCGTCTTCGGAGCCGGCCGTGAGGATGTCGCCGAGGTTGTAGATGTCGGCGCGGTTGGCCAGCATGTCGGGCAGCTGGAATACGTCGCCGCTTTCGGTGTAGGGGTTGCCGGCCATCACCACGGCCACCTTGCGGCCCCGGAAGTCATAGGTGCGGGGGCGGCCCTGGTACACGCCCTCAATCTTGCGCTGGGCGTCGCAGAGCGAGATGAACTTCTGCAGAAACTCGGGGTTGCAGTGCTGGATGTCGTCCACGTAAATCATCACGTTGTCGCCCATCTCGAAGGCCAGGTTTAGCTTCTCCAGCTCCTGCCGCGCCCCGGCGTTGGGGGCCTGGGCGGGGTCTACGCTGGTCACGGCGTGCCCGATGGCCGGCCCGTTGATCTTCATGAAGATGAGCCCCAGCCGATTCGCCACATACTCCATGAGGGTGGTTTTGCCGTAGCCGGGCGGCGAAATGAGCAGCAGCAACCCCATCAGGTCGGTGCGCTTGCCCTCGCCGGCCGTGCCGATCTGCTTGGCCAGGTTGGCTCCAATCAACGGCAAATATACCTTGTCAATCAGCTGGTTGCGCACGAACGACGTGAGCACCCGGGGCCGGAGATCCTCCAGCCGCAACTCCTCGGCCGCCCGCGCCAGCAGCTGCTTCTTCACCTCCTGAAACTGTTCGTACTGCGCCACCGTGGCGCGGTCGTAGTGCAACAGCCGACGGCGGAACTCGGGGAAGTTGAGCTGGTAGGTCCGGTCGTTGATGATGCGCGGGTGGGTGCCCTGGAAGCCTGCGAGGGTTTCGGTGGTGGGGGTGTGCACCACGCGGGCGGAGTCGTAGGTTTGGGTGAGTAGGAGGACGGCGGCTTCGAGGACCCCACCCCCCCGGCCCCCCTCTCCAGGGGGAGAGGGGGGAGCCTGACGATTGACATCGTTGGATGACTCTTGTAGTTGGGTTTGAGTTAGGCCAGCACCGTTATTTATCGACTGGCTCCCCCTCTCCCCCTGGAGAGGGGGCCGGGGGGTGAGGCAACTCTGCACCCACTGCCGCACCAGCTGGAACTGCGCTACGGGCTGCTCCTGGAGCTGCTGGATGGACTGCTGGAACAGGTCGGTGGCGCGGCGCTCCTGGAGCTGTTTTTCGAATTGGTGGTAGAGGTCGGCGGCTTCCTGGGAGATGATGAAGGTGCCGGTGTGGGTCAGCTCGTGGAAGAGGTAGTCGCCAGCTTCCTGCACCTGATCGGGGGTGAAGAGGCCGGTTTGGGCGGCGAAGGTCTCGACGGCGGCTTGCAGCTCAGCTTTCAGCTGGTCGAACTCCTGAGAATCGGGGAAGACCTGCAGCAGCACTCCGATGCCCTGTAGCTGCCGCTCCCAGTGGGCGCGTTGGTCGGGGTCGGCGAAGCGCAGCCAGTAGAGCGCCGCGGCGGCGCGGGTATCTGCGGGGTAGCGGAGTAAGTCTGCTGTGCGGGTGAGGCGCACCAGGGCCGTGAGCAGCAGGGTAGCGTCATGGTCGTGGACGCCTTTGAGGTAGCCTTCCTGGTAGCGGGCGGCCATAAACTGCTGCACGTAGGTTAGCAGCTCGGCGGGGCCGAGGTGGGTTAGCTCGGGCACCGACAGCACGGCGGGGCGGCCGGCCTCGGGGTTGGCGGGCGCAGGGTGGTGGGCGGCCTTCAGAATGCGCCAGGCCAGAAACTCGGCCCGGTACACGTCCTGGTTTTCCGACACCACAGTTTGCTCCCACACGGGCCGGGAAGCCAGCAGGGCGGAGTCGGTTATCTTCTGGAAGAAGTTGGTGCCGGTGAGGTGGTAGTGCAGGTCACCGTCACGCAGTACCACGGTTAGCTCCAGCGGTTGGGTGTTCACCGTGAAGGCGTGGGAGCCGAAGCGCAGGGTCTGGCCGCCGTCGGCGAAGAGGTCAGCCCGGTCGCGGAGCTGGCGCACGGCGTCTTCGCGCAGGGTTTTCAGCCGGCTCTGCACGTCGTCCGATTTCACCGAGTCGCCGAGGTTGAGCAACTCCTGAGCGGTCTGGCGTACCTTCTCCACCATTACGTCGGCGGCAAAGTAGCCGTTGATGTCGGCCACCGATTCGAGGCGGCTGACGCGGCTCTGCACCGCTTTCAGCAGCCGCTCGGCGCTTTGCAGCAAGGCCGTGGCGCGCTGGTTGCGGGCCGCCACCAGGGCGGTTTTCTTTGATTCAAACGCCTCTATTACCTGCTCGCGGCGGGTGGTGAGCTGCTCAATGAACTGGTCGAAGTCGGGGAACTTGCCTTCCAGCTCCTCCAGCTGCACCATCAGCTTGGTCAGGTACTCGTCGCACTTGGCGGGAGTGTCCGAGAGGTCGAGGTAGTTGGTGAGGGCCTGTTCCAGCAGCTTCAGCTGGGCCGTAAATTCGGCCTGGGCCTCGGTGCCGGCCAGGGCCTGCCGCCGCCGCTTCAGCGCCGCCCGAATCTGGTTGAAGCGGGCGTACACCGTCGAGATGTTGTCGATGATGGCCGTGGTCTGGGTGGGGTCGGGGATGGGCAGGTTGCTGACTACCTCAATCAGCAGCTCCAGCTCCTGGGCCACGGCGGCGGTTTCCTGCTCGCGCTGGTCGGCTTCCACGGTTTTCTGCACCTGCTCCACGCCGTCGGCAATAGCCTGCACGCGCTGAGAGTAGGGCAGGAGGGCATCGGGCCGAAGCAGGAAATCCACGGTTTGCAGCGCCACTTCCTTGCTCAGGGCTTCGAGGTCAGCGGCGTGCTTTTCCACGGCCGGCAGCTCTACGTAGCGCAGCTCCTTGAGCGAAATCACCTCGCCCCGCACTCCGCGCAATTCGCCCAGCAACTGCACGAACTCCGTGACGGAATCGGGCGCCGAGCGGCGGATGCGGCCGGTCAGCTCCTCGGCTTTCTGGAACACGGTGGCCGTTTGCTGGGCGGTGTTCTTGCGGAGGCTCTGCACCTTCTCAAACTCCTCCACCGCCGCCGTGGCCGTCTGCCGGATTTCGGCCAGCGGCTCGGCCAGGGCCTGGGCGGCGGGCTCGCGCAGCCAGTGGTAGGCGTCGGTGAGGGCGGTGGTCTGGCGGATCAGGTCGAGGTAGAGGCCGGCGTAGCTGTCGTCTTTGCCGGCGAGGGTCAGCACCTCCTGCACCTCGCTCATAGCCCGCACTATCTCCTTGTTACCCAGCTTGTAGAGGTAGGAGTCGGAGGTGACGGGCAGCTGGAAATCGGGGGCGGTGTAGGGCGTCTGCCAGATCTGCACGGCGTGGTGCTTCTTAGGCTCGTCGTCGGCCCGGAAGTAGCACAGCTCCCCGTTCTCAAACAGCGCGTAGCCGTGGCACACAATGGGGTTGTCCACGCGCTGAGCAATGCGGTTGTAGCTCAGCAGCAGGTAGGTGCCGTGGTCCTTGTTGAAGAACACGTACAGGAAATCCTCCCCGTTCGGCGACACTACGCGCTTCTCAAACAGCATGTCGCGCAGGCCGTTGTCGAACAGCTTATTGTCGCCGGTTTGCAGGTAGAAGCCGTGCGGAAAAATCAGGCCCTGACCGTCGGGCAGCAGCACGCAGGCATCGGCCAGGGCATCGAGGCGCTGGGCGGTTTTGAGCTTGTGGTTGAAGATAAAGTAGCGGTACTGCTGCTCCTGGTAGGGGCGGATCTTCAGCAGAATCAGGTTGCCCACCACCGCAAAGTAGATTTCCGAGTCGTCGAGGGTCTGGTCCTTGTCGTCTACCGGCTCGGCCAGAATGCCCTGGCCGGTGCTGGTATTATCCTCTACTTTGATGGTCAGGTCGCCGCCCACGGTTTCCACAAACACCTTTTCCTCGATGCTGATGTGGGGGTGTTTGCCGCCACGCTGCATGTCGCGGGTGGCGCGCTTCCACTGAAACTCATGCTGGGGCGGGAAGGTGTACTCGTGGTCGGAGCGGTTGTCCAGGTAGGTGAGCGTGTCGCCCTGCAGCAGCCACTTAAACGTCTTTACATCCGAAGCACTCTTACCCACCCGAAACACCATGAACAGGTGCACGCCAATGACGGCGAACTTCACGAACTGGGTGTTCTTGTAGTAGCGGTACAGGTTACGGAACTCCTCCAGAAACTGCGGGTGCTGCAGCAGCTCCAGGCCCAGCGGCCGGAAGTCGTGCTCCTGGTACTCGTACACCCCAAACACGTCGGCCAGGTCCGGCTCGGCCTTCAGCCCCAGCACCACATTATACCCAAAGATGAACCGCTGCCCCACCGGCACCATATCCCAGGGCACGCAGTTGTTTTCGGTGGTAATGCGGCCCGTGCCAATTAGGCGGGTATCCACGGCCCCGAACACCTGCTTACGCTCGGTATTCAGCTTATCGAGGCGCTGGCGCAGGTCGGTGCTGCTTTTGAGCAGGCGGTTGCGCAGGATTTCGTAGGTGCCGGTTTCGAGTTGGTTCATGGGGGGGGGCCGCCCCCCGGCCCCCTCCCCTCCGGGAGAGGGGGAGCCACGGCGGCGCGGATGATTTAGGTTGTTGTTGGGCAAGCTGCTGGGTTAGCCTTGGGAAGCTGGGAGCAGTAGTTGTAGGTGCTCCCGAATGGTTTGGAGTACCTGGGGCGTGTTGCGCAGTACTTGCTCGTTGGTGAAGCGCAGCACTAAAAATCCGGCTTCCTGCAAATCATGCGTACGGCCTCCGTCGTATTCGACCTGGCTGGCGTCGGCGTGGATGCTGCCATCAACCTCAATAATCAGCCAAGCCTCCAGACACACGAAATCAACGATGAACTGTTGAATAGCGTGCTGACGGCGAAACCGGATGCCAAACTTGTGGTTGCGCAGCACTTGCCAGAGGTGGCTTTCGGCTTCGGTAGGCTGCTGGCGGTTGGCTCGGGCGTAGTCTTTCAGGTGTTTTTTCCAGCGGACGGCATCAGTAGTATACATGCGGTAGTGGACCTCACCCCCCGGCCCCCTCTCCTCGGGGAGAGGGGGAGCCTGACGATTTTTGTCGTCTGCGTTATTCTCGGTGTTTGAATCCAAAATGGCATCGGTATCAGGCGTGCTCATAGCTGAAATACAGATAGCGTAAATGACTCCAACCAAATCCACTCTCACATAAAAATTGTCAGGCTCCCCCTCTCCCCGAGGAGAGGGGGCCGGGGGGTGAGGTCCACTACCGCGCCACCGTGGCTACCCCTCTCCCGGAGGAGAGGGGGCCGGGGGGTGAGGTTACAACGTCCCCACCTTCTTCTCCCCAATCCCCAGCACCTGCGCCGTGCCCGCCAGCTGCGTGATAGTGGCGCGGGTGGCATCGTCGCCGGCTTTGTTGAGCATTTTGAGCAGCAGAGCCGATATGCTCAGGTTTTTGACTTCCTCCGCGCTCAGGCCGAACTGGTCTACGAAGCGGCGGAGGTTGGTTTTGAAGTCGCCGCCCCCGTCGGTTGAGAAAAAGGCGTCCTTCACGGTGCCCAGCACCTCGGAGTTGTGCACCGTGCGGTCCACCATCTTGCCCTTGGTGATGGAGCCGATGATCTGGTCGAAGAACATGGTTTCCCCGCCCACTATGTCGATTTTGGCGGCTTTGAGAGCCTCGCCAATCACCTCGGCCTGGCTGGCGGCAATGTCCTTCTGAATGTTGATCTGGGCCAGTTCCACCGACTTGTCCTTGTCCAGGCGCAGCTTGAACTCCTCGTGGTCTTTGCCCACGCCGTCGAGCTTTTTCATGGCGTCGGCCTTGGCTTCAATGCCCTTGGCTTCCACCGCGAATTTCTGCTCCGATACGGCGGCTTCGGCCAAGCCTTTCTTCTGGTCGGCGTCGGCTTTGGCCTGAATGATGTCGGCGTCGGCCAGGCCTTTTTCGCGGTTGATTCTGGCCGCTACCATTCCCAGCTTCTCGTCGGCTTCGGCCTGGGCGCCGGCTTTGGCCTGAATGGCCTGGGCCTCGGCGGTGGCGGTGAGTTGGAGCACAGTGGCCTGGGTTTCGCCTTCCTTCTGGCGGGCGGTGGCTTTGGCCTGCATCACCTGGGCCTCGGCCAGGCCCACGGCGGCAGCTTTCGACGCCTCGGCTTCGGCCAGGGTCCGGATGGCTTGGGCCCGGAACTCCGACGCGGCCTTTTCAGCTTCGGCATCAATGAGCACCTGCTTGGCCCGGAACTCGGCCGCCTGCTTTTCCATGTCGGCGTTACCGACCAGGGCCACCGTGGCGGCTTCGGCCTGCTGCTTAGCAGCCGTCAGGGCTACCAGCTTTTCCCGGTCGGCTTGGGCCTGGGCGCGGGTGTCTTTGATTTTTTCCTCTTCCTGCACCGTGGCTTTCTCCACCGTAATTCTTTCGCGGATAATCGTCTGGATGTTCTTTTTCTCTTCTTCCAGGGCTTTTTCCTTCTCAATCTGGGCCAGGGCTACAATCCGCTCCCGCTCGTTGGCTTCCAGGGCTTTGGCCTGGGCTACGCGCTCAGTTTCCACGGCGTCGGTGCGCTGCTTATTACGCTCGGCCACCAGCACCTGCCGGTCCCGGTTCTGCTCGGCAATGCGCACTTCCTCCTCGGTGGCAATGCGAGCTTTTTCCCCTTTAAGGCGCTCTTCCTGCATCACCTTCTCCGTCTCGGCCAGCTCCCGCGACTTAATGTTGGCAATTTCGCGCTTCTGCTTTTCCTGGTTTTCAATCAGCTGCTTTTCCAGCTGTAGAATAGTTTCCTGGGCCTCTACGTCCTGCTTCTTGATGGTTTTCTGCTGCTCCCGCTGAATGGAGTTGGCCTGAATTTTCTGCTCCGAAGTCAGAGCAATAATCTTCTTGATGCCCTCGGCGTCGAGGATATTGTCCTGGTTGAGCGCCGTGAGCGGGGTTTGCTCCAGGTAGTCGATGGCGCAATCGTCGAGCACGTAACCGTTGAGGTCGGTGCCGATGATGCGCAGGATTTCCTGTTTGAACTGCTCACGGGAGTTGTACAGCTCAATGAAATCGAAGTGCTTGCCCACGGTTTTCAGGGCTTCCGAAAACTTGGCATCGAAGAGGTTTTCCAGAGCCGCCGGGTCGGAGGCGCGGTGGGCCCCAATGCTTTGGGCTACGTTCAGCACGTCGTCGTGGGTTTTGTTGACGCGCACGAAGAAGTTCACCTTCACGTCGGCCCGCATGTTGTCCTTGCACACCAGCCCCTCGGAGCCGGCGCGGGCTATAACAATGGTTTTCAGCTTGATGTCCATCACCTCCAGCTTGTGGAGCACCGGTACCACAAAAATGCCGCTGAACGACACCTGCGTATCGCCCATACCGGTGCGCACCAGGGCCTCACCCTGCACGGCCTTCTGGTACATGCGCGCCACAATGGCAATAAAACCCAGCAATAGGACGGCGACGATGACGATTACCGCCAGGGAAAGTTGTTCTAACATGGACGTAGAAAGTAGAAGTAATGGCAAATTGGGAGAGAAGAAGAGAAAAATACTGGTAGCTGCCGCGTTAGCAAAAGCAGGACAGTTGAGCCGATATCGGGTGATGTAGAGACGCGACACTTCGCGTCGTGTCGTTGCTGATGTTGTTGAGCTGGCACTAGTCCGGTCGTTCAACGATGAGACGCAAAAGAGTCGCGCCTCTACACCATGCATTGTCCTGAGCAGCGTTCAGGGCGCGTCGTAGGGCTCCACAAGGTAGCAGCGCCGGGCCGCATCGTAATCAATAATCAGGGCGGTGTCGCCTTTGCGCAGCTCGGCGGTAGGAGAAGCGGCGTGCACGTTGAGTACCAGCGGCGCCCCGTGCAGCACCGGCACGCTGGCCTGGCCCAGGCGGTAGGCCGTGGTGGGCAGCAGCACAGTACAGATTTTCCCCAGCGGCCTGGCCCCCGTGTCGTGGTCCTGCTGCATGGCTGCAAACAGGCGCACGAAGGGCAGCGTCAGTACTTTGGCAACCAGCAGGCTCCCGATACCCAGCGGGGCCAGCAACCCCAGCCCCAGCAGCCACGACGTGTTGCCCAGGTAGTAGTTCAGCAGAATGCTGCCAATCCAGAGCGGCAGGGCCACAAAGCTCACGAATACCATCAGCGGCACCCGCCCCAGGTTGAAAAAGGCCAGCGCGTGGTTGAGCCAGCTCACGCCCATGCTGGCGGTATCGGGGGCGGCGTGCGTGTCGTGCCCCAGCTCGTACTGATGGTCCGTATCCAGGTCTACCGTCTTGAAATCGAGCAAACCCAGAATAACAGTAAGCCAGTACAGCAGCACGAATACCAGCAGGGTAGTAGGCACTAGGTTAGGAGTCGAAACGGCCGCGCGGAGAAGTTCGGTCATGGGCGGAGAAGGGCAGGAATATGAAGCGGGAGATTGGGGTGCCAGCGCCGAACAGTAGGGGAAGACAGGGAGCTTATCCCAGCCCCAATTTAGCCTTTAGCGCCTGCAAGTCGGCGGCGGCCTGGCCGGTGCCGTCCTTACCCAGCGCCTGGTCGATTTCCTGGTCGACGGTCTTGCTTTCCTGAGCAATCTGCCCGTACGATTCGGCCAGGGCTTCCTCGGTGGCTACTTTCTCCTTCATGCGCTCCAGCAGTGCCACCGTGCCCGACGAATCCAGCTGGGCCAGCTGCTGGTTGATGGTTTTGGTGGCCGTGCTCACCGTTACGCGGGCTTTCAGGGTGCGCAGCTCATTATCCCACTGCGAGATGGTGCTTTTCAGCTGCTGCACGTTCTGGTCGAGCTGCTGGGCTGAGGCTTCAAACTTCTGTTGCTCCTGGGTGGCGCGGTCGGCCTGGGCTTCGTGCTGGGCTTTTTTGAGCAAGGCTTCCGTGGCCAGGCGGTCGGCCTCAGCGGTTTCCAGTTCCTGGCGGTGGGCTTTCTGGAGCAGGAGCACGGCTTTGTTTTCGTATTCCAGCGCCCGGCCCCGCTCGGCTTCGGCCTCGTTGCGGCTCCGGATGGCCAGCGCCTTCACCTCGGCCAGCGCGTGTAAGGCCTTGTCCAGGTCCTGGCGCAGGTCGCGCAGGCCCTGCTCGGTCATTTTGATGGGATCTTCGAGCTGATTAACGGCCGAGTGCGCTTCCGCCTGCCCGATTTTAAAGATGCGGTTGAAGAGGTTCATGGCTGTTGGGAACTTGGTTTGGAAGGTATTGAGGAATATCAGAACGTCATGCTCTATCTGGCGTCCGCTTGTCGAAGCATGTCTACCGCTGGCTAACTACTCATTATTGCAACGAAGCGGTAGAGATGCTTCGGCTGCCCTCAGCATGACGTTCAGGCGTCTTCGTAACCCGATTTTGAAAACGCAATCAGCTCGTCGCTGAATTCGCTCAGCAGCAGGGCCAGGGAGTTGAACACGGCTTCCAGCTCGGGCCGGTCGAGGTGTTCGAGCTGCAGGGTGTCGCGGAAAATTACCTTGCGGCCCGACTCGTCCAGTACGAAAGCCCCGTGAATAATGTCCCGGTTTTTCTGGAGCAGGCGCTGGTAGATGGCGCCGTTGGGAACGGGCAAATCCAGCAGGTACTGCTCCAGAATCAGGAGTGGCTCTCCGCAGCCCAGCACCAGGTGGTCGATGCCCAGCTCCGGCTTGCTCACCACCAGCAGGTTGTTGGCCGGGTCCTGGTGCTGCACGTCGAAGCCCAGCTCCAGCAGATAAGTCTGAATCTTCAGATAGTAAGAATTGGCCATACGAGAGTAGCTAGAACGGGAAGAGGCCAAAAGGTAAGCAAAGACCGGCAGCAAGCCCAGGTAGGTAAACGTAGGTAGCTCAAAAAAATAGCGGAGACTAGCAAGCGGTGGATACTATTGTACTAGCTTTACGATACAGGTGTACTCAAAGTTTTAGATGTGCTCAAGCTTTGAGCGAAAATTTTTTTACCGCATGTCCTACGTAGGAAAAAACATTCGCAAAATCAGAACCGTTAAGAAGCTGAGCCAGGCGGCTTTTGCCGAGTTATTTGGCCTGGCCCGACCCAGCGTGGGCGCCTACGAAGAAGGCCGGTCGGAACCAAAAATGGAGACGCTCATTCAGATTGCTCAACATTTTGGCTTGTCTGTAGACTTGCTACTTACGAAAGAGCTGACGGTAAATGAGCTGTATCACTTCGATATTTTCAAACAGGAAAGCACGCCTGCTCCGGCGGCTGACACTACCAACGAAGCCGCTAAGCAGGCGGCCCTGACGCCCTTCGTGCCGGCTGCCCGCTTGCTCGAGTACATCGTGCAGCACCACAGCACCGATTTTGTGGCGGCGCTTCCTTCGCTCACGTTTCCGCACCAGCTAGGGGGCGCTACCCGGGCTTTTGAGATAGTGGGGGCCGAAATGCAGCACCAGCAGCAGGGCCTGCGCCACCAGGATGTGGTGCTGTGCTGCCGCGCAGATAAAACCGCCGCCAGCTTGCGTACGGGCCGTATCTACGCCTTCGTAACGCAAAACAGCCTGTTGGTGCGCCGCCTGGCTGAGCGCCTGTCGGATACGGTGCTCAAACTCCGGGCCGACAACCCCGACTATGGCGCCCAGGAGTTTGCCCTCGACCAGGCCCTGGAAATCTGGGAAGTGAAGGCCGTATTCACCACCCACCTGCGCCCACCTTCCCGCATCGAGGACCGCGTAACGCGGCTGGAGCGGCAGGTAGAGGAATTGCTGGCCCGGTTGGGAGCATGATGTTTCCGCTGCCCTACCAAACCAAATCCACCCATTCCGCTGCGGCTCCCACTCTGCCACAGCGCAACCGGCCCGGACGGGCCGTGTCTGTTAGCGCACTTTTCACCCGATATTCCCCTTATGCATCCGATTTTCCGTTCGGCCGCCCTGGCGGCGCTGCTGGGCCTGGCCGCCCCGGCGCTGGCCAAAGCTCCCAAGGAGCTGACCTACACCGTGAGCATGGACCCGGCCACCAACAGCAACGCTTTCCAGGTGAAGCTGGAGCTGCCCAAATCCACCAAGCTCAAAAAAGACCAGGCCATCTACCAGTTTGCGGCCACGGCTCCCGGCACTTACCAGGTGATGGATATGGGCCGCTTCGTGAGCAATTTCCAGGCCTTTGATGCCAAGGGGCAGCCGCTGGCAGTGAAGCAGCTCACCATCAATCAGTGGCAGCTCAGCCAGCCCGACAAAACCCGCGAAATCCGCTACACCATTGCCGAAACCTGGGACACGCCGGTGAAGGAGCACAGCATTTACCGCATGTGCGGCTCGTCACTGGAAGCGGACCATGCCCTGCTCAACGGGCAGACGCTGCTGGGCTTCCCCCAGGGCCTGCAGGCGGCCCCGCTACGCCTGAAGCTGGAGTATCCCAGCGGCTGGAAAGTGGGCACGGTGCTGCAAGCCGACAAGGACGGCTACTTCCACCTCCAGGACTACGACCACGCCGTGGATTCACCCATTTTGCTGGGCCGCCTCACCGAGGCCAGCACCAAGCTGGGCGCGGCCGATGTGGCTCTATATTGCTACTCGGCCACCGATAAGGTGCAGGCTGAGCCTTTGCTGGGCTACATGCAGAAGATGCTGACCGCCGCCCAGAGCTTTTTTGGGGGGCAGCTGCCGGTGCAGCGCTACGCCTTCCTCTACCACTTCGCCGACCGCTCGGCCGGGGCCTGGGAGCATTCCTACAGCTCGGAGTACGTGCTGCCCGAGCAGCCGCTCACGCCCGAGTCGGCGCAGGGCGTGGTGGATATTGCCGCCCACGAGTTTTTCCACGTGATGACCCCGCTCAACATCCATTCCGAGGTGATTGAGCACTTCAACTTCGTGCAGCCTACTGGCTCCGAGCACCTGTGGCTGTACGAGGGCACCACCGAATGGGCCTCGCACATGATGCAGCTGCGCGGAGGCCTGGTGCCGCTGGAGGAGTATCTGAGCACCCTGCACGACAAAGTGCAGTACGACCGGACCCGTACCGATACCACCTACAGCCTTAGCCGCCTGGGCCTGAATTCGTTTTCGGATGAAGGGCAGCGCCAGTACGGCAACATCTACCAGCGCGGGGCCCTCACAGCCGGCCTGCTCGATATTCGCCTGCTGGAACTGAGCGGGGGCAAGCGGGGCCTCCGCGACGTGCTGTTGCAGCTGGCCAAGCAGTACGGCCCCAACAAGCCTTTCAGCGAAAAAACCTTTTTCGAGGATTTCACTAAGCTGACGTATCCGGAAATTAGGGACTTTTTCCGGCGCTATGTGCAGGGCGCCGAGCCGCTGCCCCTGGCCGAATACTACGCTAAGCTAGGCATCACCTATCAGCCCATTGTGCACACCGGCAAGCAGGTAGCCACCGTGGGCGCCGTGGGGCTGGCCCCGCGGGAAACCAACGTGTACTTTACCCGGGTAGCTGGGCCGGTGGCCGCTGCCGGCGTGCAGGTCGGCGACCAGCTGGTGGCCGTGGATGGGGTACGCAACGACTTCACGGGCCTGCGCCGGGCCGGCAGCCGGGCCCCTGGCTCCGAGCTGCCCCTCACCATTGTGCGCAACGGCCAGGAGCAAACGGTGCGCGTAAAGCTGGGCAGCACCGAGGAGGTGAAACGCTACGTATTCACCCAAAACCCCACCGCCACGCCCGACCAGCTGACTCTGCGCGCGGTGTGGCTGAAGAACCTGTAGCTACCGGCGGCCCTGCGGTAGCACGCAGTAGCGCGAACTTTGCAGTTCGCGTGTTCCCGAGTTGTTGCGCGGCACGTTAAGGATACGCGCACTACAAAGTTCGCGCGACTACACATGGCCGGATAACCACGGGCGAAACCTGGGTGTTACGCACAAAAAAAGCCTTCATACGCAGTGTATGAAGGCTTTTTTGTGCAAATACTGCCGAGTCGTCAGGCGTGTACCGTCATGACGGGCTGGGGGGCGTGCAGGGCTACCGCCTCGGAGGTGCTGCTCTGGAACAGGTGACTGAGGGCCGAGCGGCCGTGGGTGAGCATAACCACCAAATCGGCGTGGGCCCGCTCGGCAAAGCGCGGAATGCCGGTGCTGACGCGGGGCGCGTCAAATACATCGGCTTCGTAGTGCGTGAGCTGATGGCGGCGGGCAAACTCCTCAATGGAGTGCAGGGCCGCGCCGTGCCGGTCGGCGGAGGGCACCACGTCGAGCAGGTGCAGGGTAGCTTCCGGGAACAGGGCCTGCAACTGCCGCAGCCCCGGCACGGCCCGGTCGGCCTCGGCCGTAAAATCGGAGGCAAACACCAGGTGCTGCACCTCAAAATCGGGGGCCGGGTGCTTGATGGTGAGCACCGGGCAAGGAGCCGTGCGCATCACCCGCTCGGTGTGCGAGTCCAGGAAAAACCGCGTCCAGGAAGTATGCTCGTGGGCCCCCATTACTACCAAATCAATCTGGTGTTCCTGAATGGTTTCCAGCACGGCGGGCTCAAACTCGGCCGTGAGCACCAGGTCGCGCACCGGCACGTCGGGTACCAGGCTGTGGGCCTCGGCCATCCACTCGTGCATCCGGCGCTTGGTGGCCTGTAGCAGCTTGAGCATATACACATTGTTGAGTCCATCGGTACCGACCCGGCCCCCGGAGGTGGCAATACCAGCGGCCGGAGGCGCATCTACTACGTGCAGCAGCGTAACGTGGCCGGCGCTGCGGTGGGCCAGCTGTAGGGCAGCCTCGAAGGCATAGTGCGCCTCCGGGGAAAAATCGGTGGGAACAAGCAGATTTTTCATGAGCGTAGGGCTGAAAACGGGCGGACGGCTACTGCCTTCAGGTAACTGATTGGGCGGTAGTGTGCTACATCGGATAATATACTGGTTTTATTGTTGAAATCCAAATTTTACTGATCAGCTTACAATCAAGCGGGGGAGTGGCCCGGCCGGAGCGAGTACGGGCTGCTAACTTGCGCCCTGGCCGGCAGCACCGAGTCGGCATCTTTTTACCGCTAACCGGTGTTTCCTTGCTATGCAGATATTTCCCCAACCCCTCGAGCAGACCATATTCACCAACTCTTTTGTGGAGGAGCTGCTCGGCGACCCTTCCCAGGAGAATGTGCCCCGGCAGGTGCCCGGTTACCACTACTCGCCGGTGCAGCCCACCCCGGTGCCGGACCCGCATTTGCTGGCTTGGTCGGATGAGCTGGCGGCTTTTCTGGGCCTGGTGCGGCCCCCGGAGCGGGGCCCGGCCGTGGAATTGCTGGCCGGCAACCGCGTGGCAACTACCATGCAGCCCTACGCCGCCCGCTACGGCGGCCACCAGTTTGGCAACTGGGCCGGGCAGCTCGGCGACGGGCGGGCAATTTCCCTGGGTGAGCTGGGGGCCGTGGACGGCTCGCGCTGGGAGTTGCAGCTAAAAGGGGCCGGCCCCACGCCGTATTCGCGCCGGGCCGATGGGCGGGCCGTGCTGCGCTCCTCCATCCGGGAGTTTCTGTGCTCCGAGGCCATGCACCACCTGGGCGTACCTACCACCCGGGCCCTGAGCCTGGTGGGCACCGGCGACGAGGTGGTGCGCGACATGTTTTATAACGGCAATGCCCGCCCCGAGCCGGGGGCCATTGTGTGCCGCGTGGCTCCCTCGTTCGTGCGGTTCGGCAATTTCCAGATTTTGCTGGCCCACCAGGAGCTGGACAACCTGCGCCAGCTGGCCGACTACGTGATTCGCCACCACTTTCCGGAGCTGGGTGTGCCCTCCCCGGCAGTGTACGCGCAGTGGTTTGCGGAGGTGTGCCGGCGTACGGCCATTATGGTGGCGCACTGGATGACGGTGGGCTTCGTGCACGGGGTGATGAATACCGACAACATGAGCATCCTGGGCCTCACCATCGACTATGGGCCCTACGGCTGGCTGGAGCCCTACGAGCCCGGCTGGACGCCCAACACCACCGATTTCAGTACCTACCGCTACGCCTTCGGGCAGCAGCCCCGGGTGGCCCTCTGGAACCTGATGCAGCTGGCCCAGGCCCTCACGCCGCTGGTGTCGGAGCCGAATGCGGACCTGCGCCCCGCGCTGGATACCTACGTAACCACCTTTAACCAAGCGCGCCAGGCCATGCTCCTGCGTAAGCTGGGCCTCACCCCGCAACCCGATGGCCAGCCCGATTACGCCCTGACGGAAGCCCTGCACGCGGCCCTGGAAACCGCCGAAGCCGACATGACGCTGTTCTTCCGGCGGTTGTCGCACCTGGTGCCGGTGCTGCTGACGGAGGCAACTGGAAGCGGGCCAGCCGTACAGCAGCTGATTGAAGAAGTGAGCTACAACCCGGCGGGAGCCGTGCACGGGCCGTTGCAGGAGTGGCTGGAGCAGTACGCGCAGCGCTTGGGCCAGGAATCCGCCGCGCCCGAAGCTATCCGGGCCGGTATGCTGGCCGCCAACCCCAAGTACGTGCTGCGCAACTACCTGGCGCAGCTGGCCATCGAAGCCGCCGAAGCCGGCGACCTGACGGATCTGGAGCGGCTCTACCACGTGCTCAAAACTCCCTTCGACGAGCATCCCGCCTACGAGGACCTGGCCGCCAAGCGCCCCGACTGGGCCCGCACCAAGCCCGGCAGTGCCACCCTCTCGTGCAGCTCCTGATTGGTAGTTGTTCCGTCATCCTGAGCAGCGCGAAGGACCTTGCCACGCTGGAACGAGTCGTCGCTATGGTAGTCGTTCAACCGTAATAAGGTCCTTTGCGCTGCTCAGAATGGCGGAACAGTCAGCAAGCAGCAATCCACATCCTCACGCCTGCCGCAGAAGCCAGGTATAGGCCGATGCCACGTCGTCGAACAAAACTACTACCGGCCGGGTAATGAAGCGCATGGCCGTTTCCATGGACTTGCGCGCCGGCCAGTAGGCCGGGCATACCCAGGCAACCGTATGCATGCCCTGCTGGGCCAGCCGCTGGTAATACTCGGTGCCTACCCAACGCGCTCCTTGCTCCCAGTCACTGGTAACCTGGCTGTTGTCGTTGAGCATTTTGTGGCAGGGCCGCTGTTGGAGGTAGTCCAGTACCAACTCGCCCCCCGCCCGCGCTGAGTGCGCATTGTGTGCGCCTTTCCATTCTACGTACAGCCAGGCATGGGTTGGGTCGTACGCAATGGATAGGGAGGAGGTATCGTATAGTTGCTCCATAATGGGGCGGCGAGAGAGAAGAAGCCAGTTGGCCAGGGCAGGTGTGTAGTACCGGAAGATAAGCGAAAAGCAATACACCTACGAAATCAGATGCTCCGTTGGATCGACGTACTGTTATTTGCCCGATATGGCAACCCGGAGCCTCCGCAGCAGATCCGGTACCCGGAGGCGCGCTGGCAGCACTTGCTCACGGCGGAGCAGTTTGCCGTGCTGCGGGGCAAAGCCACTGAGCCGCCCTACCGCAACGCCTACTGCCGCTCCTACGCGCCCGGCCGCTACCACTGCGCCGGTTGCGGCACTGCCCTGTTTGAAGCCGCCACTAAGTACCACGCCATATCCGGCTGGCCCAGCTTCACCCAGCCAGTTGCCAAAAACTGCATCCGCTACGCCTTCGACGACAGCCACCACATGCAGCGCATGGAGGCCTTGTGCAACGTGTGCGGCGGCCACCTCGGCCACGTTTTTCCCGATGGTCCGGCCCCGGCCGGTCTGCGCTACTGTATCAATTCGGCAAGTCTGGAACTGCGGGCAGAATAGCCCGCCTTTTCACCGTTTCAGCAGTCCGCTCATCTATAGTATCCAACAATTCAACATCCTATCTATTCAACCATAGAATACCAGTACTTTAGGCAAGAACCTGTTTGCGTTGATTGCCTATGAGCCAGACTACTACCACCGTGCAGTCCGCCGGGCCGCCCAGTGCCGGCCTGATTAGCGAGGACCTGGCCCCCGTGCCGCCCAGGGCCCGCACTTGGACTACGGCCAACTACGCCGCCCTCTGGATCAGTATGAGCCTCTGCATCCCGACGTATATGCTGGCTAGCTCGCTGATTGGGGGCGGTATGAGTTGGTGGCAGGCTTTGCTGACCATCTTTCTGGGTAATACGGTGGTGCTGGTGCCCATGCTGCTCAATGGGCACGCCGGAGCCAAGTATGGTATTCCGTTTCCGGTGTTTGCGCGGGCCTCGTTTGGGGTGCGCGGGGCCAACGTGCCAGCCTTGCTGCGG
The DNA here is from genome assembly GCF_003944705.1 of Hymenobacter metallilatus. Classification (GTDB taxonomy): domain Bacteria; phylum Bacteroidota; class Bacteroidia; order Cytophagales; family Hymenobacteraceae; genus Hymenobacter; species Hymenobacter metallilatus. The sequence goes on from NZ_RWIS01000011.1 coordinate 52,029, forward strand.
GCCGTTATTGCCTGCGGCTGGTTTGGCATCCAGACCTGGATTGGCGGCTATGCTTTGTACCAGATGGCAGTGCTGTGGGTGCCGGGCCTGGGGCAGCTACCACCGGTGTTTCCGCAAAGCTGGGGCCTGGCTACCGGGCCAGCGCTGGTATTCCTGCTGTTCTGGGTCCTGAATATGGTGGTGGTGTACCTGGGCGTGGAGAGCATCCGGAAGCTGCTGGTATTTAAGGCGTTTTTCCTGCCGGTAGCGGCTGTGGCATTGCTGTGGTGGGCCGTTGCTGCGGGGCATGGCCTGGGCCCGATCCTGAGCCAGCCGGCCCGGTTTGCCTCGTCGGCAGAGTTCTGGGCCTACTTCTTCCCGGCCCTCACCGGCATGGTAGGCTTCTGGGCCACGCTGTCGTTGAACATCCCCGATTTTACCCGCTACGCCGTGAGCCAGCGGGCCCAGGTGCTGGGACAGGCCCTGGCCCTGCCCTCGTCCATGACGCTGTTTTCGTTTGTGGGTGTAGTAGTTACGTCGGCTACGCTGGTGATTTACGGGCAAACTATCTGGGACCCGGTGGTGCTGGCGGCCCGGTTCGAGAGCCGGGGCCTGGTGAGCGTGGCCATGCTGGCCGTGGCCCTGAGCACCCTGGCTACTAACATTGCCGCCAACATCGTCAGTCCCGCCAACGACTTCGCCAATTTGAATCCGCAGCGCATCAGCTTCAAAACCGGCGGCTACATTACCGGCGTACTCGGCCTGCTCATTTTCCCCTGGAAGCTTATTGCCGACCCCTCGGGCTACATTTTCACCTGGCTGGTGGGCTACTCGGCCCTGTTGGGTCCCATCGGCGGCATCCTCATAGCCGACTACTACCTGCTCCGCCAGCAGCAGCTCGATGTGCCCGACCTCTACCGCACCGAAGGCCGCTACACCTACCAGAACGGCGTGAACCGCCGGGCCGTGCTGGCCCTGGTCATCGGGATTCTACCCAATATTCCAGGGTTTTTGCAGGCCGTGGGGGCAGTGCCGGCCGGCGCGGTGTGGCCCTGGCTGGCCGGCCTTTACAGCTACGCCTGGTTCGTGGGCTTCTTCCTCGCGGGCGGGCTCTACGTGCTGCTCATGCGGCGGGCGGTGAGTGGGAGAATGTTGCCGGAGGTTGTGCGCTGAGCTGGTAAATAAGCAAGTGAATGAGCCGGAGAAGCTGTAGTTTCCCGGCTCATTCACCCGTATGCCGATACTCCGTTTTACGTCCACGTTTTTCCTGGCTATTCTCACCATCACGCTGGCAGTGGGCCAGGAGCCTGTTGCCGCCGGTAGTCACCAAAAAGCCGCAGTTTCCGCGGCTGGCGCGTTAACCGAGCTGCGGCAGGCCCTGGGCACAACGGCTACGGCGGTACCGGCGAAAGGCGCGGCGGCGTTTCAGCAGGCTGCTTTCAGCCAGCTCAACCCCGGAGTAAAGCAAACCGCCGCGGGCGTCCACATCAGCCTGGATGACAAGCGGCTGCTGGTGCTGCGGAACGACCGTGCCGAGCAGGAAGAAACGGGTGTGTCTACCTACCGCTACCGGGGCACGGACTGGCGTAACCAGCTGATTTGGGTAACCCGGCAGCTGTACGAGGAAACCAAGACGCTGTTGATCAGCGAGGCTACCGGCAAAGAAGTTGAAATAGCTAACGAGCCCCAGCTTAACCTAACCAGCACCCTGCTCTTTGCCCAGCAAAATGAGTGTTACATGATGTTTGAAGACTGCTACCCCGGCTTCCAGCTGTGGCGCATCAATAAAGGGGTGCTCCAGCTCATTAAAGAGGCACGGTTGAAGAACTACTTCGTGGTAAGCGGCGGTTGGATTGCTCCCAAAACAGTGCGACTGGAAATTGCCAGGTTGCAGGACGTTCTGGCCGACGGTAAAGTGCCCGCCCCCAAGCGGCTGTATTTCGACGTGACACTGAAATAAAGGCTCCACTGCTTACTGACCGGCTACTTCCAGCTGCACGAACTGCTCGTACCGGGGGCGACTGGTCGAATCGGGTAGGTACTGCCAGGCGGTGCGGGTGGTTCTGGCCCAGCAGGCAGCGCCCGGCTGCTCCGGGCTCAGCAGCGGGCCGGTGGGCTGGTAGGCGGGCGAGCTGGGGAAGCAATGGAAGTTGTCACTGCCCAGAACGGGCTCCAGCGCCACAAAAAAGCCCTGGGCCGGAACCCTCAGCTGGTAGGGCTGCACATCAAACCAGTACCACCCGTTCCAGCGTGCCGGACAGATGAATACGTTTTCAGTCAGAATATCCTCCCCTGGTGCCTGCCGGGGCCCGGCCGCCTCATAGAGCCGCAGCCGTAGGGGACAGTTGGGGAGGCCCTTCGCCCCCACGCGCAGCCGAACCGCCCGCAGTTGCCGCGTAACTCCCGGCGCGGGATTTTCTACCCAGAAGGCAAACTGCCAGTCTGGCGCAGTATAGGCTGGCACCTGGGTGGCCGCCGTGGTTCGCTGTTGGGCCTGACCCGTTGCCAGCGGCAGCACGAGGGGCAGCAGCAACAGCCACCACCGGCGGAAGAGTGGCCGCAGATTCATGGCGTTACTTCCACTTCAAACAGGCCCTCGTACAGCGGCCAGCAGTTTTCGGCGGGCGGCGTAGGTATCCATTTGTACTCCGGATATACATATTGCCAACTGTGAGAATTGGAAAAGGCACAAGGGCCACGTAGGAGGGGACCAACCGGGCGGTAATCGGGTATTTCATCCGGGCAAGTGTAGAAAGGGTCACCTTGTACGAGCATTTCAACTGCCACGTAAAACCCTTGACGGGGCACTGATATGGCATACTGGCTCAGGTCGATGGTGCTGGTCTGATTTTTCCTGTAAAGACACAGTATCACCGCTTCCTCCAGCAAGTCCTGCGCAGGCTGCTGCGTAAGGCTATCCACGGAGAAAACCCGTAATCGGAAGGGAAAGCCAGGATCAGACATGTATTGCCGCAATTCTGCCGGGCGAATGGTTATTGCCCGGATGGTGGCCGCGGCGGAGCGGTGGCCATTCTGCATAAAAATGGCGTACATCGTGCCCGGCATTCCATCGGCCAGCGTGGGAGTGGCATATGGATTAGTGCGCCGCACATCAGCTGCCGACCGGCAGCTGTCGGGGCGAGCCTGATACGGTTGCTGCCGCCGGCTTACCAGTAGCGTTACATTTTGGGCTATATCATCCGTAACGAGGGTGTGGCCCCGATAAGCCAGCGTTGACACAGATAGGTGGTACGGCCCTGCTGGGTATAGGCTTTTGCCAAGTATTGAAAAATGCCCCTGCTGGTCGGTAAGCGCCCTGGGCCATACCAGCACCCCCGGCACCGGTTGCCGCGTGAGCGAATCAAGCACGTAGCCACTGATTGGCTCTGAACGGGTTGCGTTTGTATGGGTAAGCGTGGAAGTCAGCCGCCGAACAGGTAAGCAGCCGTTTAATATGTTGATAGCAAGGAGAAACACGAAGCGCATAGTCATGGGAAGTATAAGCCCGCTACAAAGAAAGCATGCGCCCGATTTGTCTGAAGCCTCTCACCCTCCCCCAACACACACCGGCTTCATGCGGGTGTATTGAAATGAGGATGTGTGACGGATTCTAACCGTCAGGCTAGAGGCTGTGCTGGTCAAGCTGCTGCCGGGCCAGCTCAATGGCTTTGTGGAGCTTCTGCTCAAACCACTCTTTCGGGGGCAGCTCGGTAAGGTAGTGGGCCACGCGGATGTCGGATTGGTCGAGTAGGAGGAGCTCTACGTGCTCGGTGTTGCCTTCGGAACACAGCAGCAGGCCGATGGGCGGCAGTTCGCCTTCCTGCCGGTCGTACCGGTCGAGCCAGCGCAGGTACAGCTCCATCTGGCCTTTGTGCTCGGGCCGGAACTTGCCCAGTTTCAGGTCGATGGCCACGAGGCGGCGCAGCTTGCGGTGGTAGAACAGCAGGTCGAGGTAGTAGTCGGTATCATCCACGGAAATGCGCTTCTGCCGCTCCAGAAACGAAAAGCCCTGGCCCATTTCCAGAATAAATTCCTGCAACCGCCCCACAACGGCTTTTTCCAGGGTGGCTTCGGAATGCGCGGCCGGCAGCCCCAGAAAATCCAGCACGTAGGTGTCGCGGAAAACCAAATCGGGGGTGAGTTGGTCAGTTTCACGCAGGGTAGTCAGATCCTGGGCAATAGCCGCTTCGGGCTTGCGGCTTACGGCCGTGCGCTCGTAAAGCATGGCATCAATATGCTGCCGCAACGCCCGCACGCTCCACCGGTCGAGCCGACACATTTCGGCGTAGAATGCGCGTTTCAGCGGGTCTTTGATGGGGATTAACGCCAGCAAATGAGTCCAGCTCAATTGTCGCATCAGTGATACGACAATTTCCTTTTCTGGAAAAACATCGGCGAATTGCATCATCCGACGAAGATTCTTTTCACTGAAACTGCCGCCGTACTCGGCACTCAGCTGCCTGGCCAAAGCCAGCACGGTTTGCTTGCCGTAGTCGGCCCGGCTCTGTTGCAGTACATCGGTATTGATGGCCCAGCCAATCTGCCAGTACAGCATCGTCAGCTCGGCGTTGACGGATATGGCCAGACGCTGGCGGGAGGCATCGATAAGGGCCTTCACATGGGCGAAGAGCGGCGGGGCCGGGGAGAGAGGTTGGGCATGAGCGAAGATAACCGGAATGCCTCACGTCGCGTCGTCGGATTGCCCGCCGGCTCCGTATACTTAGCCAATTTTCCCCGCTTTCCTATGCCCGATTCCACTCAACCAACCCCCAACTTCAACGGCTTCGTGCGGGTGCGCGGGGCGCGGGAACACAACCTCCAGAACGTGGACGTAGACATTCCCCGGGATGCGCTGGTGGTGTTTACGGGCGTGTCGGGGTCGGGGAAGTCGAGCCTGGCGTTTGGGACCTTGTACGCCGAGGCCCAGCGGCGCTACCTGGAGTCAGTGTCGCCGTACGCGCGGCGGCTGTTTCACCAGATGGCCGTGCCCCAGGTACAGTCCATTGACGGGCTGCCGCCGGCCGTGGCCTTGCAGCAGCAGCGCGGCACGCCCACCACGCGCTCCTCAGTAGGCTCCGTCACCACGCTTTCCAACCTGGTGCGGATGCTGTACTCCCGGGCCGGCGACTACCCGGCGGGGCAGGGCATCATCTACGCCGAAGCTTTTTCCCCGAACACGCCCGAAGGGGCCTGCCCGACCTGCCACGGCCTGGGCCGGGTGTACGAAGTGACGGAAGACAGCATGGTGCCCGACCCCTCGCTCACCATCCGGGAGCGGGCCATTGCCGCCTGGCCGCAAGCCTGGGGCGGCCAGAACCAGCGCGACATCCTCGTGACCCTGGGCTACGACGTGGACGTACCCTGGCGCGAGCTGCCCCAACAGCAGCGCGACTGGATTCTGTTCACCGAGGAGCAGCCCGTGGTGCCCGTGTACCCCGGCTACTCGCCCCAGGAAACCCAACGCGCCCTCAAGCGCAAGGAGCCGCCGAACTACATGGGCACCTTCACCAGCGCCCGGCGGCACGTGTTGCACACCTTCGCCACCACCCAAAGTCCGCTCATGAAAAAGCGGGCCTTGCAGTACATGCTCAGCCAGCAGTGCCCCACCTGCCAGGGCAAGCGCCTGCGCCGTGAGTCGCTGAGCGTGACGTTTGCCGGGCTGGACATTGCTGATTTCTCGGGGCTGCCGCTCAAGCGGGTCGAGGCCCTCATCCGGCCCTTTGCCGAGGGCCACGCCCAACCCCAGGCCCACGACCAGGACCACCCTGAGCAAGCCGAGGTAGCCCGCCGCATCACCCAGGACTTGTGCGCCCGCTTGGCCGTGCTGCTGGATCTGGGGTTGGGGTATCTGTCGTTGGAGCGGAGCACGCCCACGTTGTCGCCGGGGGAGCTGCAACGGCTGCGGCTGGCTACCCAGCTGTATTCCAATTTGTTCGGGGTGGTGTACGTGCTCGATGAGCCCTCGGCTGGCCTGCACCCTTCCGATACTCAGGCGCTGCTAAAAGCTTTGGCCGGACTGCGCCAGGCCGGCAACTCTTTGTTCGTGGTGGAGCACAACCTCGACGTTATCCGCCAGGCCGACTGGCTGGTGGATGTGGGCCCGGCGGCCGGGGAACTGGGCGGGCAGATTCTGTACAGCGGGGAGCCGGCGGGGCTAGCCAGCGTGGAAAACTCGCAGACCCGCCGCTTTTTGTACCCGGCCGCCACCGGGCCGGCCGCTGCCCGCGCCGTGCGGGAGCCGGCGGGCTGGCTGCGGCTGGAAGGCATCAGCCGCAACAGCCTCGCCGGCCTCGACGTGCAGTTTCCGCTGGGCGTGCTCACTACCGTCACGGGCGTGTCGGGCTCCGGCAAATCCAGCCTAGTGAGTCAGGTGCTGGTGGAGCTGGTGGGAAAGGAATTAAACATGAAGAATGATGAATTAAAAATTGAGGTGGATGACTCTGACGAAGACATTTTTAATTCCTCATTGCTCCCTGCTCATTCCACAGAGGGCCGGATTGTGGCGGGGCTGGAGAGCATCCGGCGGCTGGTTCGGGTGGACCAGAAGCCCATTGGCCGCACGCCGCGCTCCAATATGGCTACCTACACCGGCCTCTTCGACCACGTGCGCAAGCTGTTCGCGGCCACGCCCGAGGCCCGCAAGCGGCGCTACGACGCCGGGCGTTTCAGCTTCAACGTGGCCAAGGGCCGCTGCGAGAACTGCCAGGGCGAAGGGTTTGTGATGGTGGAGCTGCTGTTTCTGCCCAGCGTGTACGCGCCCTGCCCGGTGTGCCACGGGGCCCGCTACAACGCCAAAACCCTGGAAATCCAATATCAGGAGAAGAATATTGCCGAGGTGCTGCACTTGACCGTGGACGCGGCCTGGGAGTTTTTCCAGGACGATGCCGCCGTGCACCGGGCCCTCACGGTGCTGCGCGAAGTGGGCCTGGGCTACCTGCGCCTGGGCCAGCCGGCCACCGAACTGAGCGGGGGCGAGGCCCAGCGCATCAAGCTGGCCACCGAGCTGCAACGCCCCGGCCGGGGCAATTCCCTCTACGTGCTCGATGAGCCTACCACCGGCCTGCACCCCGCCGACGTGGAGCGCCTGCTGCTGCAGCTGCAGCGCCTCACCGACGCCGGCAACACCGTCATCGTGGTAGAGCACGATATGCGCGTGGTAGCCGCCTCCGACTGGGTGCTGGACATGGGCCCCGGCGCCGGCGACGAAGGTGGCCAGGTAGTAGTGCAGGGCCCGCCCGCCAAGGTAGCGGCCAACCAGAACAGCAAAACTGCTCCGTTTCTGCGGCGGTTTTTGGCGGGGTAGGAGCGCCTGCTTGGCAGGCGGTACACCCCGTGCCGGCTGCAACGACATCGGGCCATCATCACAACGAACCGTGAACTGGTGGTGAAAAATGTGCCCGTATTGGTTCCAGGGCTGATGGGGGCTGGTGGGCCGGGGTAGGCTGGCTATTGTCGGCATAATAAATCGTACCTTGGAGAAAAGCCCTGCTTCTGCCAGGGCTCCAGCTTTGCCAAGGCGGCCTTGCGCCGTTCAATTATTCGGCTGACAGCTGCTGCGCACTCCGCCCCGCCTTCCGGTCCGGCGTCCCACTCACGGGTTTCTTCCATGTCCTCGTTTTATCAGCCCGAAGCCCCGCTGTTACAGGCGTTTGGCTTCACGCAGTTTGCCTCTCCGGCGGGGCAGGTGCGCTACAGCCGCCCCAGTGAGTGCGGCCAGGAAACTATAGTGCTCTACACCGACGGAGAGCTTACGCTGCTCGAAGCCGTGAATGGCCAGCTGCTATACTGCTTTCAGGGGCGGCTAGCCTCGGAGGCGGAGCTGCGTGTGCTGCTGCGGCAAGTGAACTGGCCCGCTGAAGTACAGCGCGCCTGAATATTCCCCTTCATCCTTTTCTGCCTTTTTCTCACTCATGACCGATTCTTACTTGCGAAGCCTCGGCTTTACGACCACCGACGACAGCCAGGGCGCTCAGCGTCCGGCCTTTGCTCAGGCCTGGCGCTACCAGCACGACAGCCTGGCCAACGATGGTAGCCGCCTGTTTATTGAGCATCCGTTGGGTATTGATGCTTGCCGGCTCAGCCTGCTGGCGGCACCATTAGCAACCCAAGATATCGCCGCCACCGTGAACCTGCACGACCGGCCGGGGCTGGAAGCGGCTATTCAGGCGTTTTTCACGGCGCACGGTGGGGTAGGGGTGGCCGCCCCTCGTGCTGTTCCCAATGTATTCCGCCCCTTTCGGCGCAAGCTGTAACGCGAAGCCATCTGCATCTACCTTCACTGTCTTTTCTAATTCATTCATGGATACCGATTTACAAGTAAGCTTGGCCAATAATGCCAAGGAGTGGCTAGCGCTTTCCCTGTCAATTTCCTCCGCTGAAAAAGAGGCCTTTGCTAAGGTGCACGATGGGTTTTTTACTACCTATGGGGCTGCTTTCATGGCCCACGTGTACCGCCTCACGTTCGAGCTGGCTTTGCAAAGCATGCCTGAGCAGGAGCGTAGCCGCTTGCTGCTGACCTTTCGCCAGGAGTTGGATAGGGCTATTGACGAACATTACATTTCTATCCGGCCCTGATCGAGTCGGCAGGACTGGCTTCAGCCAGCCCTGCCGACTCTTCCGGAAGAGGCGCAGCTCGCATCGGTAACCGGACTCATTTGTACCCACCCACTAACTCCTGATGCAACTTTGCCGGAACGCGCACTACCCCAGTTGCGAATACAACTGGGGTAGTGCGCGTTCCGGCAAAGTTGCATCAGGAGTTAGTGGGCTACCACCAGCCGCTGCACCGTTACGGTAGTTCCAACCTGAATGCGTACCAGGTAGGTACCAGTGGTCCAGGTGCTGGTATCGAGGGTGGGGCGGCGGCCACTTACCGACACGCTGTGCACCAGCTGGCCCTGCATCGTGTATACCAGTATCTGGGCCGGCTCGGCTGTTGAAAGTGCCAGCGTAACCTGCCCGGTGGTGGGGTTAGGATAGAGCCGGAGCGTGGCCTCGGCGGTGGCAGTAGCGGTAGCCGTTATCTGAGTGGGGACGAGCTGGAGCAGCCAGGTCTGGTTGGTGCCCAGTGCCCCCAGGCCCGGCGTCCAGCTGCTGAAACCGCCCTGGGCATCGAGGGTGACGGTGCCGGCTGGCTGGCCGGTGAGGAGCTCCGTGGCCTGGTATACGCCGGCGGGCAGGGTGGAGAGGGGTAAGGAAAGCGCCGGGCTGAGTGAGGTGCCCAGGTTGGCTACCGTTAGCACCGCCTGCTGCTGGTGTACGCGGGCATAGCCAAGCACACTGCCAGCGGCAGAAACAGGCAGCAGGTAGCCTTTGCGCAGGGCTTCGTGGGTGTTGCGCAGGCGGATAAGCTGCTTGTAGTGATTAAGTAGGGAGGCCGGGTCGGCCTGCTGGGTAGCCACGTTGTACTGGCCGTAGTTGCTATTAACGGCGCGCCAGGGCAAACCGGTAGTAAAGCCAGCCTGGGAGCCGGCCGTCCACTGCATGGGTTTGCGCTTGTTCTCATCTACCCCCGCGCCTAGCATACCTATTTCCTCGCCGTAGTACAGGAAGGGTACCCCAGGTAACGTGAGGTAGAGGGCCGCGGCCTGCTTCATGCGGGCCAGGTTGCCGCCCAGCTGATCGAGCACCCGGTCCTGGTCGTGGTTGGTGAGGAAGGTGCCGTACTGCAGTTTGGGGTAAGAGCGGTCCACGGTGGCCAGCTGCGTGCGCAGGGCGGCGGGGTTGCCGGCATTCAGGCTGCTGATGATGGCCGCGGCCTGATCGAACTCAAAGCAGGCATCGAGGCGCTGGTTCAGCACGTAGGGCACCACGGCCGCCGTATTCGTCCAGGCTTCCCCAATGGTAAAGGCGCTGGGGTTTACAGCCCGCACCGAGTCGTGAAATTCTTCCAGAATGCCCAATGTTTCGGGCGTGTTTTCCAGGGTGTTGCCGTTTTCCACCAGGTATTTCACCGCGTCCAGCCGGTAGCCATCCACGCCCTTGCGCAGCCAGAATCGGGAGGCATCCCACATGGCGGCTTTCAACTGGGGGTTGCGCCAGTTCACATCGGGCATGCCGCTCCAGAACACGCCGTAGAAGTAGCTGCCATTGCGGGGATGCCACACCGTACTGCCGCCCGGCCCCGTACCCGGCACCGTATTCGACCACCGAAACCAGTCACGGTAGGTATTGCCGGGCCCGCTGGCCGCCTGCTGAAACCAGGGGTGCTGGTCGGAGGAATGGTTTAGCACCAGATCAATAATCACCCGGATACCCCGGGCGTGTGCTGCCGTCAGAAAAGCTTCGAACTCAGCCATGGTGCCATAATCGGGCTCGGTGGCTTTGTAATTGGTCACGTCGTAGCCGTGGTAGCTGGGGCTTTCCATCATGGGCATCAGCCAGATACCGGTGATGCCCAGGTCGGTGGTAGTGGTGGGGTTGCCGTCGTTGAGGTAATCGAGCTTCTGCGTGAGGCCTGCAAAGTCGCCCTTGCCATCCCCATTGCTGTCATAAAAACTGCGCACAAACACCTCGTAGAATACGGCATCATTCCACCAGTGAGTGGTGTAGTCGGTGAGACCAGGCGTGCAGGTCTGGCAGCTGCCGAAGCACACGGCCGGCATGGTGTTGGTGGCGGCCGTGGCCTCATATACGCGGGCCAACGCACCGCTGGCATCGGGGGTGCCGCAGGTAGCCGGCACGGTTTCCACGCCGCTCAGCGCGTTGCCATTTACGAAGCGGTACTGAAACCGGACGGGAGCCGGCAGGGCAATCTGCACCTCGTACACCCCGTCGCCGTTGTCGTCGGAGAGGGGCAGGGCGGTGGCGTCGCCCTCCAGGCCGTAGCCGGCCAGGGGCTGAAAATTACCGACAACGTGTACTCCGGTCCGGGCCACGGTCTGGCCGCGCATGTTCACGGCAAAGCGCACCTGCGTATTGCAACCGCCAAACAGCAGGCTGGGCAGGCGCAGGGTGCTGCCGCCCACTACTACCTGCCGGTTCACGTTGCCGCTGCCATCGGTAACGCCGCAGCTGGCGGGGGGTAACTCGGCTCCACCCCAGGCGTTGCCGTTCACAAATTTGTAGAGGTAAGTACCCGCCGGCACGTTCACCGTCACCTCATACACCCGGTCGTTGTCGGGGTCCGTGAGCAGGGTGGTGGCCGGGTTCCAGTCGGCCGCGTAGCCGGCGGCGGCCTGGAAGTTGCCGGCTACGTGCACCCCGCCAGCGGCCACCGTCTGCTGGCGCATATCCACCCGGAAGGTAAGCTGCACGGCCCGGGACCCCAGGCTACTGAGCAATAGGGCAAAGAGTAAAAGGTGTTTCATGCGGGGAATAGCAAAAAATGAAAGATTGTAAAGATACCAGTAAACCAGGTTGGCTAGCCGCAAAAAAAAAGCCCACCCGGCACCAGTAGTTTACCGGTACCAAGTGGGCTTCTTTGCAGCTGACGAGTGCGCCTGCGGTTGCCTACTCAAACACGATTGTTTTATTGCGGTGTACTGCCACCTGCTCCCGAAATACCAGGGTAAGGGCGCGGGCCAGGGTCAGCTTTTCCACGTCGCGGCCGGCCTGGGCCATGTCGTGGGCATTTTGAGTATGGTCCGTGGGAATGACGCTCTGGGCAATAATGGGGCCCTGGTCGAGCTGATCCGTGACAAAATGGGCCGTGGCTCCGATGCTTTTCACGCCCCGGGCATAGGCCTGGGCGTAGGGGCTGGCCCCAATGAAAGCCGGCAGAAAGCTGTGGTGAATGTTGATGAGTCGCTCCGGGAAATGAGCTACAAACTCCGGCGACAAAATCCGCATGTAGCGGGCCAATACTACAAACTCGGGGTCATAGAGCGCAATTTGCCGAAGCACCGCCGCCTCGTGCGCTTCCCGGGAAATACTCTCGGCGCCGATGTGATGGTAGGGCACATTCAAGCGCTCGGTCAGCTCGCGCAGGTTGTCGTGGTTGCTGATTACGGCCAGAATATCGGCCTGCAGCTGCCCGAAGAAATGCCGCACCAGCAACTCCGACAGGCAGTGGTGCTCCTTGGTGGCCAATACTACTATGCGCCGGGCCCGGCTGTCGCGCAGGCGGATGCGGGCCGCTATGGGCAGGGCCGCCCGCAGGTCGTGCAGCAAGGCCTCGGGCTCACAGGGACCCTCAAACTCGGTGCGCATGAAAAAGTGGCTGTCCTCCCGCTCCACAAACTCGCCATTGCGCAGCACGTTCAGGCCGTGGCGGTACAGCACCTCCGTAATACGGTACACCAGCCCCGGCTCATCGGGGCAGTCAATCAACAGAAAATGAACCATGCGGGTGGGGTAGAAAAATACGGGGTGCAAGATACGGGCAAAGGCGCGGCCAAGCCGGAAATTAGCCGGAAGCCCGGAACTATAGTATGAAAGCTGCAGTATCTGTTCGTTCTTTGGGCGGCAAAAGCGGCGGCAGTCCAGTACGGCCGGTGTTACCTCCTGTATAAGGTTATTCGCCCCGGTTTGGGTGGGGCGAGAACCAGTCTTTTCTCAACTTATTTCAGCAAATGAACCAGAAAAACCAGCGTATTGCCCTGATTACGGGAAGCACCGGCGGCATAGGTACCGCCTTGTGTCGCAAGCTAAGTGAGGCCGGCTACCGGGTGGTTGGCAACTTCCGTAATGAGGAAAAAGCGGCTTTGTTGCAACAGGAGCTGGACAAAGACGGCCACCATATTGAGCTGGTACATGGCGATGTAAGCAACTTCGACTCCGTGGGCGAGATGGTGCAAACGGTAGAATCAACTATCGGCCCCATCGATATCCTCATCAACAACGCGGGCATCACCCGCGACACATCCTTCGTGAAGATGAGCAAAGCTGATTGGGATGAAGTGCTCAATACCAACCTCAACAGCGTATTCAACTGCACGCGCCACGTAATTCAGGGTATGGTAGAACGGCGGTTTGGCCGGATTATCAATATCTCATCCATTAATGCGCAGAAGGGCCAGTACGGTCAAACCAACTACTCCACGGCTAAAGCAGGTATGCACGGCTTTACCAAGTCATTGGCCCTGGAGGTGGCTAAATATGGCATTACGGTAAATACCATTTCGCCCGGCTACATTGAAACGGAAATGGTAATGGCCGTGCCGGAAAACATTCGGGAGCGGATTATTGCCCAGATTCCGGTAGGCCGGTTAGGTGGTCCTACGGAAATTGCCGAGGCCGTTGCCTACCTTATTTCCGATACCAGTGGCTTCATTACGGGTTCCAACCTGGCCATCAACGGCGGGCAGCATATGTCGTAAGGCAGGCCCGCGCCAATTATTTAAGGCTACTGTACAAAACGCCCCGCAGCATAAGTTGCGGGGCGTTTTTATGTGGGTTTGCAGGTCGTGGATTATCGGCAGTATTTAGTAGCCACCCAGGCAACGTACTTGCTGAACGATGCAGCGCGAAGCACTGTAGCATTCCGGCCACACCCCGCATCAGTACAGCCGGAGCGGCCAGGCATTTTCTAGCGCCCGCCAATGCAGGCCGCAGGAATTACCGCTGGCAGTCCTCACAAACGCCCGCCAGCAGATAGTCGCGGGTTTGGGCCTGAAAGTTGGCGGGCAGCGTAACGGCCGGAATAGCTACCTGATTGAGGCAGTAAATGTGCTGACAGGTAGTGCATTTGAAATGCACATGGTCGTCGAAGTGACCATGGGCAGTGCACTCCATGGTGCAGGCCGCGTAACGCACCGTGTCGGTTGTATCGATTACGCGGTGGATAAGGCCGCTTTCTTCGAAGGTTTTCAGGGTACGATACAGCGTAATCCGGTCCAGGTCGCCGCTTAACTGCTGCTCAACCTCGTGGCCTGATAGCGCAAAGGGAGAGGCCGACAATACCTGCAGCACTGCCCGGCGTACGGGCGTGTGGCGCAGCTTGTGCCGGGTAAGCGTTTGTGAAATACGGTCGGGGCTAGCCATAGAGGGCAAAGATACGGGGTTGCCGGCCGCCTACACACTACGCCGATTCCTGGGCCGGGTGGCCACAGAAAAGCCCCGACTCGTCAGCCGGGGCTTTGTGTTGCAATAGGAAGCTCTTGCCGGCAGACACACACCTGTAACTGCCTGGCAAGACGAAGCTACGTAAAACCTCGTCAGAACGTTGTATTATCCGGATAAAATACATTAAAGAAATTTATTATAATCTGATTGTCAGACGTGTACGGAGTAGTGAATGTTTAACGTGAATACCGCGCCTTACTGGGCTCGTTTTAGGCCGGCCGTGGCGGTAACATCGTTTGGCCGAATCAACAGGGCCTTGCTATACAGCACCCGAGCTTCATTTTTCCTGCCCAGGTTCAGATACGTTCAAGCCAGGGAGACATTCGCATCGTAATCGAACGGATACAGATTCACCACTTTTCAAAATAGCGGGCAGCCTGAGTGTAGGCCTTTCGGTTGAGGTAGATGACACCCATTCAGTAGTTTGCCTGGGTATTCTGCTCATCGATTCTTAGAATGGCCTGATAGGTAGCCAACATCTTATCTACCTGATTCAGGGAGTTGAGCGGCTTGATAAGGCCAAATTTGGGTGTCCTGGGCATCGGGGTGGGTAATTCTCTGTGCGGTAAGCAGCCCAATTTGCCAGAGTCCAGGAGCATCACCAGCCAAAACCTACTTAATGGATAAACAGCCCCTTTGTAGCAAGTAGTAGGAAGGTTGCATTCCGGGTTGGGTACGCACCCTAGTTAGAATGATGGGTTTCTGCTTCCGCTGCGGTAGCTAAACCTTGTTTAATGTATCATTTTGATGAATTTTAGAATTTTTATTTAAAATAGTCATATAAATTATTGTTTAAAACATAGATTATGCTTCCTTTGTAGAAACGAAAGTTGCCACGCTCTGATCTGTTCCCACCTGCCTTGTCTGAGTTTCCTGCGCACACCTCACATCCTGCCACATGGAACGTTACCGGCATTACACTGACACCTCCCGCATCATTCTGCCTCTGGTAGATGTGCTGCTTATTTTTGGCGCCTTCCGGCTGGCAGGATACCAGCAGCTGGGCAACTGGGAGTTTGGGGGCTACTACCCGTTCTTCTACGCCATTTTTGCCCTGCTCTGGTGGATCCTGTCCGGGCAGTTTGCCAACCTATACCGCACCGACCGGCTGATTACCTACCCGGAAAAGCTGCTCTACCTTATCCGCACATTTGTGTTGCACGCCGGGGTAGTGTTGCTGGCTATTCCGGTGCTACAGTTGTACTGGCCCCCCGCCGAGTACCTGTTTGCGGTGTATAGCTTTGCCGTAACTGCAGTGGTAGCGGGGCGCTTCCTAATAACGTTCCTGTACCGCACCTACCACCAGCATTTGGCCCGGCCGCACAGCCGCTTCGTGATAGTAGGTGCCGGCCCCAGCGGCCAGGAGCTGTACCGCTTCCTGGAGTCGCACGACCCCATTGCCAACCAGTTCAGGGGCTTTTTTACCGATACGCCAGCCACCCTGCCCCTGGAGCTACGACCCCTGGTACACGGCCGCCTGGCCGACCTGAAAACGTATTGCCTACACAACCAGATCGACGAAATCTACTTTGCCATGCCCCTGGACCGGCGCCAGCTGATTGAAGACCTCTCGCGCTTTGCCGACGACCATTTTCTGTCCTTCCGAATAGTACCTGATTTTCGCGGCACGGTCCGCAAAGATGTGAACGTGTACTTCTACGACCACCTGCCCATTCTTACTATCCGGCACGAGCCCCTGGGTATCCGGGCCAACCTGGCCGTGAAGCGGGTGTTCGATATTATATTCTCGCTGGCCGTAATTCTGCTGGTTTTTCCGGTGGTGATGACGCTGCTGGCTATCTTGATTAAGCTTGATTCGCCGGGTCCCGTCTTCTTCAAGCAGATGCGGCCGGGCAAGCGCAACCAGCTGTTTCCGTGCTATAAGCTGCGTACCATGCGCACCAACCACGGCCAAACGGAGCTGCAGGCCACCAAAGGCGATGCGCGCATTACCCGGGTGGGCCAGTACTTACGCAAGTACAACCTAGATGAGCTGCCCCAGTTTTTTAACGTGCTGCTGGGGCACATGTCGGTGGTGGGGCCGCGCCCCAATATGATTTCCCAGCTGGAGGAGTACAGCAAGCACATTCGTACCTACCAGATGCGCCACGCCGTAACGCCCGGTATTACGGGCTACGCCCAGGTGAATGGCTACCGGGGTGAAACCCGCGAGGCCGGGACCATGGAGAAGCGCGTGGAGTATGACCTGAAGTACGTGGAGAACTGGTCGTTTGGACTCGATATGAAAATTATCGGGCTGACCGTATGGAACATGGTGCGCGGCGAGAAAAACGCCTACTAAAGAGTAGCTGAGAGCCTGAGTAGCTGAGTAATTGTTCTGGGCTGCTGGTGCCGCTTGTACCGCCCGAACGGTTACTCCCTTACTCAGCTACTCCCTTATTCAGTTACTCGCCTTACTCAGGTACTCCCTTACTCAGCTGCTCTATGCTCCCCAAGCTACCCGTTCTGGATTCCTGGATTTCGACTGGCACTGTGGCGGAGTTTGTGGCCGCTATTCTGGAGCTTGGTGCCTTGCGCACCTCGGCGTACGTGTGTTTTGCGAATGTGCACATGGTGGTGGAGGCCCAGCAGGATGCCAGCTTCCGCCGCATTCTGGACGAGGCGGCCCTGGTAGCCCCCGATGGCAGCCCCGTAGCGGCTGCCGTGCAGTGGCTGAACCAGGCTCCCACTCCCCAGCCCCGGGTAGCCGGCATGGATTTGCTGCCGGCTGTGCTGGAAGGCGCGGCGGCCAGTGGGCAGTCGGTGTACTTCTATGGTACCACTTCCGAGGTGCTGGCGGCTATGGTGGCCCGGGCCCGGCGCGAGCTACCGGCTTTGCGCATTGTCGGCACCTGCTCCCCACCGTTCCGCCCGCTTACTCCCGAGGAAGATGCTGCCGAAGTAGCTGCCATCAACGCTGCCGACCCTGATTTGCTGTTTGTGGCCCTGGGCTGTCCACGCCAGGAGCGGTGGATGGCTGCCCACCGGAGCCGCATCCGGGCCTGTATGCTGGGCGTAGGGCAGGCATTCCCAGTGTACGCTGGCCTGGAAAGCCGGCTACCGGCCTGGGCCCGCCGACTCTGGCTGGAGTGGGCCTACCGGCTCTGGCTGGAGCCCCGCCGGCTGTGGCGCCGCTACCTTGTTACCAATACCCGGTTTGTGTACCTGCTGGGCCGCCGCGTGCTAGCCCAACTAGCCGGCCGGCCCGCTCCCCGCACGGCCGTTTAGGCCCCGTCTGCCTCCCACCGTTCCTTCTGTACCTCGTTAAGCAACCATTTTATGGCCGGTCAGGTGCGCGTGTTGAAATTACAGGATAATAAGAATCTAAATTTTACTTATTGTAAAAAATAGTAATAAAAAATATTGACAAGATTATAATAATTGCTACATTTCAGAAACCTTAGCTCAACGTGCATGTGCCCCAGAAACGTGAATTGAGCTTCTCTGTCAATCTTTTCTCCTGGTAGCATAACTCTCAACTTCTGACCCCTATGAAAGCAGTAATTCTGGCGGGCGGCTATGGCACCCGCATCAGTGAGGAAAGCGGCGTCCGGCCTAAGCCCATGGTGGAAATAGGAGGTAAGCCCATACTGTGGCACATCATGAAAATTTATGCCCACCACGGCATCCGCGACTTTGTGGTGTGCTGCGGCTATAAGGGGCACATGATTAAGCAGTACTTCTCCGATTACTTTCTGCACAATTCCGACGTGACGTTCCGCATGGACCGCAACGAGATGCAGATTCATCGCAACCACGCCGAGCCCTGGACCGTGACACTGGTGGATACCGGCCAGGAAACCATGACCGGCGGCCGCCTGCGCCGGGTGCGCGACTACCTGACGCCGGGTGAGCCGTTCTGCCTGACCTACGGCGACGGGGTAGGGGACGTGGACATTCGGGCGGCCGTGCGTTACCACCGCCAGCAGAGCGCGTTGGCAACTCTCACGGCGGTGCGCCAGCCCGGCCGCTTCGGGGTGTTTAACCTCTCCGAGGCCAGCAGCCGCGTGAGCAGCTTCACGGAGAAACCCGAGGGTGGCGAAACGCCCTGGATTAACGGGGGCTTCTTTGTGCTGGAGCCCGAAGTGCTCAACTACATCACCGACGACGATACCGTGTGGGAAAAGGCCCCGCTGGAGCGCCTGGCCGCCGAGGGCCGCCTGGCTGCCTTCCGCCACACCGGCTTCTGGCAACCCATGGACACGCTGCGCGACAAAAATATGCTGGAGGAAATGTGGCAGCAGGGCCGCGCCAAATGGAAGGTGTGGGACAACGCCCCGGAGCCCGTGGAGCCCGACCCCGTGCTGGCCGAAATTCTGGCCTCCCCGCTGGTAGCCCCACCCACCGAGCGGGTGGCCGCCCCCACCATCATGCCCGCCGACTAAGCGGTGAATTTGTGAAGTGGTGAAATGGTGAGTTTGCCGCGCAGGCTACCCCATGTACGTCGTTCCAACCCTAGACTATGCCCGATCCACCACCGAACAGCAAACTCACCATTTCACCACTTCACAAATTCACCTTTCGCCGTATGCAACGCATTCTTATCACGGGTAATATGGGCTACGTGGGGCCCGGCGTCGTGCGCCACCTGCGGCAGCAGTTTCCACAGGCCGAGCTGATTGGCTATGATATGGGCTACTTTGCGCACTGCCTCACCGGGGCTCGGCGCCTGCCCGAGTCGCGCCTGGACCGCCAGATTTTTGGCGACGTGCGCCACCTGCCCACTGGTTTACTCGATGGTATTGATGCCGTGGTGAGCCTGGCCGCCATCAGCAACGACCCCATGGGTCAGACCTATGAGGAAGCGACGCTGGACGTGAACTACCGGGCCAACCTCGAGCTGGCCCGTCAGGCCAAAGCGGCCGGCGTGAGCAGCTTCGTGTTTGCCTCCTCCTGCAGTATGTATGGGGCTGGGGGCGAAGGAGCTAAAACCGAAAGCTCCCAGCTTAATCCCCTCACGGCCTATGCCCGCTCCAAAGTGCTGAGCGAGCTGGACCTGCGCCCCCTGGCCGATGACAGCTTTATAGTAACCTGCCTGCGCTTTGCCACGGCCTGCGGCTGGAGCGACCGGCTGCGGCTGGACCTGGTAGTGAATGATTTTGTGGCCGGTGCTGTAGCAGCCGGCGAAATCAGTATTCTGAGCGACGGTACGCCCTGGCGGCCGCTTATTCATGTGCAGGATATGGCCCGGGCCATTGAGTGGGCCATTGGCCGCCCGACGGAGGTAGGTGGCAACTTCCTGGCCGTGAATACGGGCTCCGACCAATGGAACTACCAGGTGCGCGACCTGGCCTACGCCGTGGCCGAAGCGCTACCCGGCACCCGCGTGACGCTGAACACGGAGGCACCTCCGGACAAACGCTCCTACCGCGTCGATTTTAGCCTGTATCAGGAGCTGGCACCTGCCCACCAGCCCCGCCGGACCCTGGCCGATGCCATTGTGGAGCTGCGCGACGGGCTGCTGAACATGAACTTCCGGGATGCGGCCTTCCGCTCCTCGGAGCTGATGCGCCTGCGGGTGCTAACGGCCCTGCGCGACTCCCACGAATTGGGCGACGACCTGGGCTGGACGCGGGCCGCCGGCCTGCGAGCCGCCGCGGTGCCCGTGCCGGCGCTGCACTAGCCTATTGCCTGCCCTGTATCCACCGTTCGACCACTCCAACCGCTACCACTATGATTTTTACCGAAACCGAACTGGCCGGCGCCTTCATTATCGATGTTGACCGCATGGCCGATGAGCGAGGTTTCTTTGCCCGCTCCTGGTGCGAAGATGAGTTTGCGGCGCACGGCATTCTGATGCCACCTCTGCAAGCCAACGTGTCCTCCAATCCCCGTCGCGGCACCCTGCGCGGTATGCATTTTCAGCTCCCTCCTTACGAGGAAACCAAGCTGGTACGCTGCACCCGGGGTGCCATTTACGATGTAATTGTGGATTTGCGGGAGGAGTCGCCCACGTATGGACAGTGGCTGGGCGTGGAGTTAACGGCCGACTCGTTCCGGATGCTGTTTGTGCCCGGCCGCTTTGCCCACGGCTTTCTTACCCTGCAGGACCATACCGACGTCTGCTACCAGGTATCGGCCAAGTACGCGCCCGGCCACGAGCGGGGCCTGCGCTGGAACGACCCCGCCATTGGGATTCAATGGCCTATTGCGCCCACGCTCATCTCAGACAAAGACCAGCAGCACCCGGATTTCTTCCTGAAGGTGCCCATGGAAGTAGGCGGCTAGCCCAGCCCGGCCAGTACCGGGGAGTAGTCGGGGAGGCAAAAACTCCTCCCTTTCACCCACCACTACCCCGCGGCGCTGCCAACTCACTCTGTAACCCTGAAGCTCATGCTGATTATTGATACTGCCTTACAGAAACGCCAGCGCGAGGGGCGGCCTATCCGGGTAGCCATGGTGGGGGCCGGCTTTATGGCCCGGGGCGTAGCCCGCCAGATTTGCCGCTATGTGCCCGGCATGGAGCTGGTAGCCATTGCCAACCGTACCCCCGAAAAGGCCCGGGCTATTTATGCCGAAGCCGGCGTGGCCGATGTGGTGGAAGTAGGTACCGTGGCCCAGCTGGAGGCCTGCCTGGAGCAAGGGCGCCCGGCCATTACCGACGATGCTCTGCTACTGAGCCGGGCCGCTGGTATTGAGGCAATAATTGAGGTAACCGGGGCCGTGGAGCACGGGGCCCAGGTAGTACTGGAGGCCATCCGGCACGGCAAGCACATCATTCTGCTCAATGCCGAGCTGGACGGTACGGTGGGTCCCATTCTGAAGGTGTACGCCGACCGCGCCGGGGTGGTATACACCGTGGCCGATGGCGACCAGCCGGGCGTGACACTCAACCTGGCCCGCTTCGTGAAGGGGCTGGGCGTAAAGCCGGTGCTTTGTGGCAACATCAAAGGCCTGCACGACCCCTACCGCAACCCTACCACTCAGGAAGGGTTTGCCCGGCAGTGGGGCCAGAATCCCAGCATGGTTACCAGCTTCGCCGACGGCAGCAAAATCAGCTTCGAGCAGGCTGTAATTGCCAATGCCCTGGGTATGCAGGTAGCCCGGCGCGGGATGCTGGGCCCCACCGTGGCGCCGGGCACGCCCGTTACCAAAGCGGCCGAGTGGTACCCCCAGGAACTGCTGCTCAACGGTGGCCCCGGTATCGTGGATTACGTGGTAGGCGCCGAGCCCGGGCCGGGCGTGTTCGTACTGGGTACCATCGACGACCCGGTGCAGCAGCACTACCTCAAGCTGTATAAGCTGGGCCCCGGGCCGCTGTACTGCTTCTACACTCCCTACCACCTCTGTCACTTCGAAACGCCCACTACTGTGGCGCGGGCCGTGCTGTTTCAGGATGCGGCCCTAGCCCCGGCCGGGCCTATGTGCGTGGAGGTAGTAACGGCCGCCAAAGTGCCCCTGCATGCCGGCCAGGTACTGGATGGCATCGGGCACTACCATACGTATGGGTTGGCCGAAAACGCCGATACCACCCGCCTCGACAACC
Source organism: Hymenobacter metallilatus (assembly GCF_003944705.1). Taxonomy (GTDB): domain Bacteria; phylum Bacteroidota; class Bacteroidia; order Cytophagales; family Hymenobacteraceae; genus Hymenobacter; species Hymenobacter metallilatus. The sequence continues at coordinate 73,498 of NZ_RWIS01000011.1, forward strand.
TGCTGCCCATTGGGGTAGCCGAGGGCTGCATCCTGCGCCACGATGTGCCCCAGGACCAGGTGCTTACCTACGACGACGTGTTGCTGCCCGAAGGCCGGCTGATTGACCGGCTGCGCCGCGAGCAGGAAGAGTATTTCCGCGTAGCGTACCCCGCTGGGGCACATACCGCCACCCAGGCCGTGGTTTGAGCGCATTCCGCCTGATCCGACCTTCTATCTACTTCTCCCTAATATGGCTATGGAACAGCTGTCCTCGTTCTCGCCCACCTCTTCACTGGCTGAAATCAGTGTGCAACCCGATTTAGCAGCTGGCGTTACGGAGCTGCAGCGCCACCCGGTGGAGCCGCCTGCCAGCCCTTGCCGGTTTTGTGGCACTCCCCTCGATTTCACGTTTGTAAACCTGGGGACCTCGCCCCTGTGCCAGGACCATGTGCGCCCGCACCAGTTCAACCGGGCCGAGGCCTTTTACCCCCTGCACGCCCGGGTATGCCGGGAGTGTTTTCTAGTGCAGCTGGATGAGTTTGTTACCTCGGCGGAAATTTTTCAGAACGATTACGCCTACTTCTCTTCCTACTCGGCCTCCTGGCTGCGCCACGCCCGCCGCTACACCGACATGGCCACCGAGCGGTTTGGCCTGCACAAGGATAGCTTAGTGGTAGAGGTGGCCTCCAATGATGGATACCTGTTGCAGTATTTTCTGGAAAAGGAAATTCCGGTATTGGGCATTGAGCCGGCTGCCAACGTGGCCGGCTACGCCCAGGCCAAAGGCATTAACACGCTGGTGCGGTTTTTCGGGCGCGATACGGCCCGCTACGTGGCCGAGCTGAGCGGGCAGGCCGACCTGCTGCTGGGCAACAACGTGCTGGCCCACGTACCCGATATCAACGACTTCGTGGCCGGGATGCGCATCCTGCTCAAGCCTGACGGCGTGATTACGATGGAATTTCCGCACTTGCTGCGCCTGATGGAGGGCAACCAGTTCGACACCATCTACCACGAGCATTTCAGCTACCTGTCGTTTTACACGGTGGAGCGCATTTTTGCCCACCACGGGCTTACCCTCTTTGATGTGGATGAACTGCCGACCCACGGCGGCTCCCTGCGCATCTTTGCCCGCCACGCCGCCGATGCTACCCACCCCGTAACCAGCCGGGTGCGGGAGCTGCGGGAACGGGAGTTGGCCGCCGGCGTAACCGACCTGGCGTACTACGCCGATTTTGAGGAGAATGCCAAGGAAACCAAGCGTAAGCTGCTGGAATTCCTGGTGGAGGCCAAGCGGGCCGGCAAAACGGTGGTGGGCTACGGGGCCCCCGGCAAGGGCAACACCCTGCTCAACTACTGCGGCATCCGTACCGATTTTCTGGACTATACCGTGGATGTCAGTCCCCATAAGCAGGGCAACTTCCTGCCGGGTACGCGCATTCCCATCTGTCACCCCGACCGGATCCGGCAGACCCGCCCCGATTACGTGCTGATTCTGCCCTGGAACCTGCGGGAGGAAATTATGGAGCAGATGCAGGATATCCGGGAGTGGGGCGGCCGCTTTGTGGTACCCATTCCGGAAGTGCAGGTGTACGAGTAGTGCCTGCCCACCATCCTCGCTGGCTAGTAACCCTTCCTGTGCTCCTGCCTTTCGCTTATGCCTGCTGCTACTTTGCCCGTTACGTCCGCTCCGCTGGCGGCTCCCACGCCGGGGGCGGCCATGCACGCGCTGATGGAGCGGCTTTACCCCATCTGCCGCAGCCTCACGGGCAACGGAGTACGCCAGACGCTGGCCATCCTGCGCGAGTATCTGCCGGCTTTGCGGGTGCACGAGGTGCCCAGCGGCACCCCAGCCCTCGACTGGACGGTGCCGGCCGAATGGAACATCCGCGACGCCTGGGTGAAAAATGCGGCCGGGGAGCGGGTCATTGATTTCCGCCAGCACAACCTGCATATACTACAGTACAGCACCCCGGTGCACGGGTGGTTTTCGCGCCAGGAGTTGGAGGATCATCTGTTTTCCCTGCCCGAGCAGCCTCACCTCATTCCGTACCGCACCAGCTACTACCAGCCTAACTGGGGCTTCTGCCTCAGCCACCAGCAGCGCCAGCAACTCCAGGATGAGTACTACGAGGTCTGCATCGACAGCACCCTGGACGAGCACGGCACCCTCACCTACGGGGAGCTGGTGCTGGCAGGTACCTCCGAGGAGGAGGTGCTGCTGTCCTGCCACTGCTGCCATCCGTCCTTGGCCAACGACAACTTGTCGGGGCTGGTAGTGGCCACTTTCCTGGCCCGCGAGCTGGCCCGCACGCCCCGGCGCTACACTTACCGGTTTGTGTTTGTGCCCGGCACCATCGGGTCCATTGTATGGCTGAGCCGCCACCAGGACACGGTGGGCCTGATCCGGCACGGGCTGGTGCTCACGCTGCTGGGTGGGGCCGGGCACTTTACCTACAAGCAAAGCCGCCGCGCCACTGCCGAGGTGGACCGCGCCATGGCCCTGGTGCTGCGTGATGCCCAAGTGCCCCACGCCCTGCGCCCCTGGCTGCCTTATGGCTACGATGAGCGGCAGTACTGCTCTCCGGGCTTTAACCTGCCGGTGGGCTGCTTCTCGCGTACCCCTTTCGGGGAGTTTGCCGAGTACCATACCTCCGCTGATAACCTGGATTTTGTAGCGCCAGAGCAGTTGGCCGAAAGCCTGAGTGTACTGGAAGCCCTGTGCCTGACCCTGGAAAGCAACCGCACCTACCGCAACCTGCAACCCTACGGGGAGCCGCAACTGGGCCGCCGGGGATTGTACAAGGGTGTGGGCGGGGGGCAGGAAGGGGCCGACTGGCAGCTGGCTTTGCTCTGGGTGCTCAACCTCTCTGATGGGCAGCACAGCCTGCTTGCCATTGCCGAGCAGGCAGCCCTGCCCGTACCGCTGCTGCACCGGGCCGCCGTGGCACTGGAAGGCGTAGGGCTGCTGCACGCTTCGTGATCCGAATATCATCTGCTTCTCCCCTCAATTTTATGCTGTATGAATACGCTCTATGTTGATCCTGCTCTTTCCGATGATGAACGCCGGAAACGGCTGTTTGATGGCCAGATCTGCGTCTACCCTCCGGGGCCCGCTGCGCTGGCGCTGGTAGAGTTTGCCCGCTTTATGATTGAGGAAGCCTTCGGCGAGTTGGACCCCGTAACGGCCCAGCATCAGCTCACGGCCCCCGAGTATGAGGCCCTGCTCAACAGCTTCAAGCCGGCGTTCATCAACCATGCACGCTCCAAGCAGCTGGTGCAGGCCATTTTGCTGGAAATGGGGTGTGACCCGGAGAAAACCTATTTCGATGTGCCCCGCATGCGCACGGCTACCAGCAACCAGTTTCTGAGCCGGGGTATTGCCTATTCGTTCGAGGCGCACCGCGACACCTGGTTTTCCGGACCCCTGTGCCAAGTGAACTGGTGGTTCCCGATTTATGAGCACGAATCGGGCAATACCATGGCCTTTCACCCCGAGTACTGGGCGCAACCCGTGCCCAACGGCTCCGAGGGCTACAACTGCCACGAGTGGTACACCGAAGGCGCCCGCTTGGCGCAGAACCCCGGCGTACCCGACCGGCGGCAGCGGCCCCAGCCGGTGCAGGCCCTGCGCCTCGATCCGCAGCTGCGGGTAATTTCCCCGGTGGGCGGTATTACGGTCTTTTCGGCCGCCCAGATGCACTCCACCGTGCCCAACCACACCGGAAAAACCCGGTTCAGCATTGATTTCCGAACCGTGAACCTGGACGACCTGCTGGCCCACCGTGGCGCTCCCAACTACGACTCCGCCTGTACCGGCACCACCCTGGCCGACTATTACCGCCTCGCCGACCTCCGCCGGCTCCCGCCGGAGCTGATTGCGGAATATGAGGCCGGCACGCCGCTCGAATCAGTTACCTACGCACCCCAAACGCTCCAGTCGGAGCCCCTCTGATATGCTGCACGACTCCACTGTTGCTCCTCTTGCCCCTCTTGCCCCGGCCACCTCATTTGCGCATCAGCCCCGCAATTTTACCCGCTCCAATCTGCTGAAGCGCCGGTTTAACGAGGTAATTCCGGGTGGGGGCCACACGTATGCCAAAGGCGACGACCAGTTTCCGGAGTTTATGGCCCCTTACATCGTGCGGGGTAAGGGTAGCCACGTCTGGGACGTGGATGGCAACCAGTTTGTGGAGTTTAACGCCGGGTTGCGTTCCGTTACGCTGGGCCACGCCTATGCCCCGGTGGTGGAGGCTGCCCAGCGGCAAATGGAGCTGGGCACCAACTTCGGCCGGCCGGCCCTGCTGGAGCTGGAGGTGGCCGAGGAGTTTCTGGCCTGCACCCAGGCCGGCGAAATGGTGAAATTTGCCAAAAACGGCTCCGATGTAACCAGTGCCGCCATCAAGCTGGCCCGGGCCTACACCGGCCGCGACCTGGTAGCGCTGTGCCAGGATCATCCGTTTTTCTCCGTCGACGACTGGTTTATGGGCACCACGCCCGTGCAGGGCGGCATTCCGGAAGCTACCAAGGCCCTGAGCCTGAAATTCCGCTACAACGACCTGCCAGGGCTGGAAGCCCTGCTGGCTGCCCACGCGGGTAAGGTGGCCTGCGTGATTATGGAAGTAGAAAAAGACCAGGAACCGGCCCCCGGCTACCTGGCCGGTGTACAGGCGCTGTGCCGCCGGGAAGGGGTCATCCTGATTTTTGACGAAGTAATTACCGGTTTCCGGTGGGACAACCGCGGAGCCCAGTACCGGCACGGCATTCAGCCCGACTTATCTACCTTCGGCAAGGCCATTGCTAACGGATTCAGCCTGGCGGCCCTCACGGGGCGCCGCGAGCTGATGGAGCGGGGCGGCATCTACCACCCGCACGAGCGGGTATTTCTGCTCTCTACCACGTACGGGGCCGAAACCCACGCCCTGGCTGCCGCCCGCGCCGTCATGCAGATTTATCAGGAGGAGCCGGTGGTAGAAAAGCTACACGCGCTGGGGGAGCGGCTGGCGGTTGGTTTCCGGCAGGCCGTAGCGCAGTACGAGCTGCAGCCCTACGTGGAACTGCTGGGCAAGCCCTGCTGCCTCACCTACGCCACCCGCGACCAGGATGGAATTCCTTCTCAGGCCATGCGGGCCCTGTTTCTGCAGGAAACCACCCGCCGCGGTATCCTGTGCCCGTCCTTCGTGACCAACTATTCCATGACCAACGACATCATCGACCAGACCATCGACAGCCTGTTCGAGGTGCTGGCCATTTACCGCCGGGCCCTGGATGAAGGAGTGGAGAACTACCTGACCGGCCGCCCGCTCAAAATTGTGTACCGGCGCTACAACTAGCGTCGCTTGCCAGGGAATCACCGGCAAGCAGAGGGCATGGTGCCAGCTCTGGTACTGAAGCGGAAACCGGCAACGGGTGCCGTAACGGGTAGCCCGGCCGCCCCTTCCTGTTGGCAATGCCAGGGAGGAGGGACGGCCGGGCTACGGTTGCTTCCGGGGTGGCCAACAGGCCGGTGCTACTGCTAAGCAGAGCACCTGCTCATGGGCTTGTACACGGGCTTACAGGCTGGGCCGAAGCCAGGAAACAAGCCTGGGTGGGGTAGGAGGGCTCCATCTGACTAGGGTTAGCAGGTGCAGGCCCCAGCGCACGGGAAGCCAGCGTAGGGAAACCGGCAAGTGGCGCAGGGCGGGCAACTGCAGCAGCTGCAGCACCTTGCGCGCCCCGGCGGCATCATGCTGGCGCAGGGCCCGGTAGGCACCAGCCAGCACAAACTGATGGAAGAAGTGGGACTCGGCCTGCCGCAGGCGCGACTCAGGCAGCAGATTATGAGTACGGGCCTTCTGGAAAATGCGTAGCAGCAGCTGAATGTTCTGCTCCTGAAACATGCCGGTAGTCAGGGCCCCGTCGTGCACGGAGTACGCGGCCGTTACGGCTGGTACCTGGAGCACGCCCCCGTAGGCAAATACCCGCAGCCACAGGTCCGTGTCGTCGGTGTCGCGCTGGGTGGGGTCGGGGCCGCCTGTGCGCAGGTAAGCCTCCCGGCTCACCACCAGCGCCGGTATCCGCACCAGGGCTGAGTCGGTCAGCAGGGCCTCTACGGCCTGGGTGGGGGGTAAGTACGTGGTGTGCCGGGGCACCTGGCGCTGCAACTCCTGGCGGTTGCCATCTACTACGCTTACCCCAAACAATACCGCATGTTGCTGCTGGCGTACCCGGCGTAGCGTGTGCAGCATGGTTAACAGGCCGCCGGGCAGCAGATAATCATCATCGTGGAGCATCAGAATGTAATGCCCCCGGGCTCTTTCCACGCAGGCTACCCAATTGGTGGCGGCACTGCCGCCGGCGGGGTTACGGTAATAGCGCCAGCGCCCCCCGGGCTGGTTGTGGAGCACATGGGCGCTAACCTTTTCGCTGAAGTCGTTGTGGGTGGAGTTATCAGAAATGATAACCTCCACCTCGGCCGGGAGCGGACCAATAGAGCGCAGGGCGCGGGCCAGCAGTTCCGGCCGGTGGTAGGTAGGGACGCAGATGCTCAGCAGCGGAGTAACCCCCGCTGGTTGGGCTGGCGGAAGCCAGGGCTGCCGGGCCCGAAGCTGCACCAGCTGGCGGGTAGCCTGTACATCGCGCCAGTGTTGCCAGAGGTAGCGTACTGCCTGCAACGATTCCCGCTCGGCCAGGGCCGCATAGCCCAAAATAGCCAGCTGCCGGGGAAGGGCTCTGAGCAGCAAACCAGGCGCTTGCCGAGAGGTGGTATTCTTCAGCAGCAGCAGCCATTGGTTTTTTACGGCATCGGTGCGAATGGCCCCGCTCAGGCGGCGGCGCAGGCGCAGGTTGGCCGGCAGGAACTGGCGGGGGTGCAGGGCCCGGCAAGCGGGCTCAAACAAGGTTTTCCACCCGTACAGGCGGCCACGCCAGGCAATATCCCAGTCTTCCTTGTGCGCAAAAAAGCGCGCATCAAAAAACTCGCCCTGAACCCGCAAGTCATCAATAAATTCGCGCCGAAACAACGGTAGGGCACCGTCGGCGCCATCCACGTGCGCTTGCGCAAGGGCCCCCACCTCGCTCAGGCGCCGGCCGTGCAGGCGCAGGCCGAAGCGGCCATCTGCCAGCGCCTGCATACCAGCGCTATCAATGCGGGGGTCTTCCTCGGAGCTTTGCAGCAGCAGACCGCACACAGTGCCAATTTGCTCATGCTGCCGGATGGCAGCTACCGCCCGCTCCAGATAATCGGGGGCCATTTCTACATCGGGGTTTACCAGCAATACCAACTCATGGGTGGTGCGGTCGAGGGAGTAGTTATGGCCTCCGCAGAAACCCGTATTACGGGGCAGTTGGTGCAGACTCAGGCGGGCATCGGTGGCGGCCAGGGCAGCCACCCGGCTGCACGTATCATCGTACGAATCATTATCTACCACCCACACCTCAAAATCGGTGTATGATTGGGCCAGCACAGATGCCAGGCAGGCTTCAATGCTCTCGGCACTATTCCAGGTTACCAGGGAAAGTAAAGCAGTAGGCATGGCAAATCAAATCAGAAGACGAGTGAGTCAGGAAGCAGAGGTTACCACTGCCGCCCCCTGCCGGCTGAGGGCTTTCTCAACCAAATGGCGGAGCGCCGCCGTATCCACCCGCAGGTCGTCGCGCTGGGCATTGGTGCGCGTGGTGCTGGCGTGGGGTGTTTCACATACCAGATACTGGTGCTGAATGCTCAGGCGGGACGTGAACTCAAGGTAATCGGCCACCACGAAGCTGGTTGGAAACAGCTCAATCAGCTCGGCTCCGGGTGGGCTCACCACAATATTGGCCAGACCGGCTCCCACCGGCGAAACAATAATGCGGGCCTGGGCAAACAGGGCAGTTTTCTCGTCCTGGGTGTACGGCGTGAGAACATGCGTCTCGAATCCGTATTCCTGCAGCAGTGCTTCCACTTCAGGCTCGTTGAGAACATGCCGGCCCGGTGCATCGCGGCGGCTGATATAGAGCAGGGGCCCGAAGGAGCGTTGCACGGGCGGGGGTGGGAGCAGAATGCTGCGCAGAAAATCACAGGCCCATGTGGGCGTGTGCGTAAGCCGCCCTCGTACTCCTGAGGTAGCCAATACCCTGCGTGCCCGAATATGGGGTGTGGTGCTGATATCCAGGATCCGCTCGGGCCCGATGCCCAGCGCCGCCAGCGAGTCCACGACAAACCGCTTCGATTTGTCGTAGACCAGAAAATAATCGACCGTGTCCAGGAGGCCGGCCTCCCGCACCAGGTACAGCTTGGGCAGGGAGTCGATAAGCCAGTGGTAATAGTTGCCGCTGGCCGCGCCTCCCCCCGAAAGCAGGCTGCACACCGTGCCCGGTACATCCAGCGGGGGCACAAAATACCGCTGCTGAAAAATGTTGTTGTCCTGGGGGGCTGTAAGGTCCCAATGCTGCTTGCTGTACTGGAAGGATGCATCCCCCACCAGCTTATTATCGGCCGCAATAATGGCAACACTGTTGAAGTTATCGGCATACACCCGTCCATCCCGCAGGGCTACCACAAATGCCTCCGGCACCGACTCTTCCCGGTGAGGCTTATCGTGCAGGCCCTCGTACACGGAGGCCTGCTCGTAAAAATCGTTGGGCACCACCAAACGCGAAATGTAAGGCGGTACTACCCCGTAGTAAGCGGCCGTGCTGCCCGGCAGGGTAGCCAGCACCCAGCTGCTAGTATGCACGCCGGTGGGCCGGTACTGGCTATTGAAAGGCACCCATTCGCGGAGCAGGCGACCTGCCTTGCGGCGGGCTCTGAGTAAGGCATCATGCATAACCCCCAGTCGGTTTAAGTAATACTACCTCAGCAAGCAGTTTGGCTGGCCGTACCCTGCTCAAACCAGCTGCGGCTCCGGCAGCCGGGTGGCCTGCTGCCACTCCGCCGACTGGAGCACGCTCATAATACCTTCGCGCAGGCCAATGGCGTGCTGCCAGCCCAGGCTGCGTAGCTTGGTCACGTCCAGTAGCTTGCGTGGGGTGCCGTCGGGCTTGGAGAAATCGAACAGAATTTCACCGGCATACCCCGTTAGCTCGGCTACCAGGTCGGCCAGCTCCTGAATGCTGATGTCGCGGCCGGTACCAATGTTCACGGGCTCGGCCCCATTGTAGTGCAGCAGCAGATGCAGGCAGGCATCGGCCAGGTCATCCACGTGCAGAAACTCGCGGCGCGGTGTGCCCGTGCCCCACACCTGCACCCGAGGCAGCCCCCGGTCCACGCCCTCGGAAAACTTGCGCAGCAAGGCCGGCAGCACGTGCGAGTTTTGCAGGTCGTAGTTGTCGCCGGGGCCGTAGAGGTTAGTTGGCATGGCCGAAATAAAGTTGCACCCGTACTGGCTGCGGTAAGCCTCACAGAGCTTGAGGCCGGCTATTTTGGCAATGGCGTAGGGCTCATTGGTGGGCTCCAGCGGCCCGGTGAGCAGGTACTCCTCCCGGATGGGCTGCGGGGCCAGCTTGGGGTAGATGCAGGAGGAACCCAGAAACAGCAGTTTGCGCACCCCATGCTGCTGGCTCTGGCTGATGATGTTGTTCTGTATCATCAGGTTGTCGTAGAGGAAATCGGCCCGGTAGGTGTTGTTGGCCACAATGCCGCCTACTTTGGCGGCGGCCAGCAGGACATACTCCGGGTTTTCCAGGGCGAAGAAGTCCTCCACGGCAGCCTGGTCGCGCAGGTCCAGCTCCTGGGAGGTGCGCGTTACCAGGTTGTGGTAGCCGGCCCGCTTCAGCCGGCGCAGCAGGGCCGAGCCCACCATGCCCCGGTGGCCGGCCACGTATATTTTGGCATTGTGTTCCATGAGGGAGAGAATAGGTGAAATAGTGAGGTGGTGAAGTGGTGAGTTTGATGTTCTGGTGGTCATATCAGGGCAAGTGGCGCAAGTGGCGCAAACAGCCCGTTAAACTCACCACCTCACCCTGTTACCGCTTACTCATCGTGGTACATAATCTGGTGGCCGGCTTCCAGCAAGACGGCGTCCCGGCGGAACAGGCGTAAATCGGCCTGCACCATATCCTGTACCAGGGCGGGCAGGTCGTACTGAGGCTCCCAGCCCAACTCGGTCTTGGCGCGGGTAGGGTCGCCGATAAGCAGCTCTACTTCGGTTGGCCGGAAATACGCGGGGTCCACGGCTACTACTTCCTGCCCCAGGGGCAGCTGAAAATCAGGATGGTGGCAGGCTACCACAACGCCGGTTTCCTGTACGCCCTTGCCGCTAAAGCCCACCTCAATACCTAACTCGGCAAAAGCCAGGCGCACAAACTCGCGCACGGTGGTGGTTACGCCGGTGGCCACCACGTAGTCGCGGGGGTGTTGCTGCTGGAGCATACGCCACATAGCTTCCACGTAGTCTTTGGCGTGGCCCCAGTCGCGCTGGGCGTCCAGGTTGCCCAGATACAGCTTGTCCTGCAGGCCCAGGGCAATGCGGGCAGCGGCGCGGGTAATCTTGCGCGTCACGAAGGTTTCACCCCGCTGCGGGCTCTCGTGGTTGAACAGGATGCCGTTGCAGGCGTACATGCCGTAGGCCTCGCGGTAGTTGACCGTAATCCAGAAGCCGTAGAGCTTGGCCACGGCGTAGGGCGAGCGGGGGTAGAAGGGCGTGGTTTCGCGCTGGGGCACTTCCTGCACCAGCCCGTAGAGCTCCGAGGTGCTGGCCTGGTAGATGCGCGTCTTGTGCGTGAGGCCCAGAATGCGCACCGCTTCCAGCAGCCGCAGCGTGCCCACCCCGTCCACGTCGGCCGTGTACTCGGGCGTGTCGAAGCTCACCTTCACGTGCGACATGGCCCCCAGGTTGTACACCTCATCGGGCTGCACTTCCTGCATAATCCGGATCAGGTTGGTGGAGTCGGTTAGGTCGCCGTAGTGCAGCTTGAAGCGCACGTGCTCCTCGTGGGGGTCCTGGTAGAGGTGGTCAATCCGCTCGGTATTGAACATAGAAGAGCGGCGCTTGATACCGTGTACTTCGTAGCCCTTGCTCAAAAGAAGCTCGGCCAGATAAGAGCCGTCCTGGCCCGTGATGCCTGTAATAAGTGCGCGCTTCATAAGAAGTGAAGTGAGGAGTGATACAGCAGAGAGCACGCGGTAGCCGCGTGTAGAACTTTTACGACAAATTATTGTATTATAAACTATAATTCCAACCCTATCTATAAAAATATTTATTTTTAATATTGAATAAGTAAAAACAAGCAAAAACGCAAAAAAGCCCGGCTTCCGAAGAAACCGGGCTTTTCTACCCTACTGCAGCCAGACGCTGCGAGTTGGTTATTCTACTGCTTAAATCAGGCGGGTAGCCACGCGCTGACGCGCAACTGAAACCGGAGCAGCAACCAGAGTGGGGCGCAGGGCCACCGGAGCCGAAGTAGCGCCCGTTGCTGGGTTCAGTACCGCGGCCATGGCCGAAGCGGCTGGCTGGAAGGGCGTGAAGGGCTGGAAAGCCGTACCCCCCGATTTGCTCCATACTTCCACTCCGGAGAGGTTCAGGTCGCCGCCGCTGCTGGTTAGCTGAATGGAGCCATTGGTAACCGTAACAGCGTACGGGCCAATCTTTTTCCAGCTGCCGGCCGAACCGGTGTTGTAATTGCTCAGTACGGTCTGGCCGTTCAGGGCAATGCTCACCGTCTGGGCCGCATTGTCTTCCCAGATATATGCGTACACCTCGTATGTTCCGTTGGGTACGCTGGTCATCGTGAAGGTCAGGTTACGGCTATACACCGAGGAGCGAATCATCTGCGCACGGGCCGTTGTGGTGGCCGGGTTCAGAGTAACGCCCTGGTTAGCGAAGGGCGTGCCGTTGGTGCTGTAGTTGGCCGCCGTGCTAGCCTGCCAGGCGTTGCCATCCAGGGAGGTGGCAGCCCCATTGAGGTTGATGGCCCGATAGAACGTGGCGGTAGCAGCCGAAGCCGGATTCACAGTAACGGTAACGGGGGCGGAGGTAGTGGCGGCGCCGGCATTGTCAGTGGCTTTGGCCGTGAGCGAGGCCGGGCCGGTGGCCGTGGGCGTCCAGCTCAGCTGGAAGGGAGCCGAGGTGTCCTCGCCCAGCTTGGTCGAGCCGTTGAAGAACTCCACCTTGCTCACCGAGCCGTCGCCGTCGGCGGCGGTGGCCGTCAGGGCCAGGGCCGTATTCACCGTGACCGAGGAGCTGGCTGCCGACAGGCTCACCGTCGGGGCCTGGTTCTGAGTGGTGCTATTGTGTTTCCACACTTCAATACCCGAGAGGTTCGGATGACCACCCGACGTAGCCAGTACAATGTTGCCATCGGTTACGTTAACCTGGTACGGCCCCAGTCGCTCCCAATGGCCGGCCGCGCCTGTGTTGTAGTTGGCACGCACCGTCTGGCCTTCCAGTACAATGTTGGTCGTTTCCGGGCCATTATCTTCCCAGATGTAAGCGTACACGCTGTACGTACCGTTGGCCACGTTGCTAAGCGTAGCGCCCACATTGGTGCCGCCCAGGGCCGTGGTGAGCATGGCAGCGCGGGCCGCATCGGTGCTGGGCTGCAGCGTGGTGGAGGTGTTGCTGAAGGCCATACCGGTCACCTGTAGGTTAGCCGCGCCGGCCGAAGCCTCCCAGCTGTGGCCATCCAGGGTAGAAGCCGGCCCACCCAGGTCAATAGCCCGGAAGAACGTAGCGTTGGCCGGACCAGTGAAGGTAGGCGAAGGCGTGGTGGTAGTAGCCGGATTCACAGTAACGGTAACGGGGGCGGAGGTAGTGGCGGCGCCGGCATTGTCAGTGGCTTTGGCCGTGAGCGAGGCCGGGCCGGTGGCCGTGGGCGTCCAGCTCAGCTGGAAGGGAGCCGAGGTGTCCTCGCCCAGCTTGGTCGAGCCGTTGAAGAACTCCACCTTGCTCACCGAGCCGTCGCCGTCGGCGGCGGTGGCCGTCAGGGCCAGGGCCGTATTCACCGTGACCGAGGAGCTGGCTGCCGACAGGCTCACCGTCGGGGCCTGGTTCTGGGCAGCCGTATTCGACTTCCAGATTTCGATGCCCGACAGGTTGATAGTACCACCCGAGGAAACCAGCGTGAGGTTACCGTCGGTTACGTTGGCCGTGAAGGGGCCGAGGCGGCTCCAGCTGCCGGCCGAGCCGCTGTTAAAGTTGTTCTGCACCGTCTGGCCTTCCAGCGCCAGGCTGTAGGTTTCGGGGTTGTTGTCTTCCCACACGTAGGTGTACACCAGATAGGTGCCGTTGGCTACGGTTACAGTAGCCGTCAGCGCGTTGCCATACACCGAGGAGCGAATCAGGTCAGCCCGGGCGGCATCGGTAGCAGGGTTCAGGGCAATACCCTGGTTGGCAAATGGCGTACCATTGATCTGGAAGCCGCTAGCACCGCTGCTGGCCTCCCAACTCTTGCCATCAATAGTAGCTGCGCCCCCGTTGAGGTTGATAGCCCGCACAAACGTAGCATTGGCCGGCGTTGGCAACGGGCTGGTAGTTACCGGCTGCGTGGGGGTAGTGGGCGTGGTAGGCGTAGTGGTAGTGCCACCCGTGTTGGTGCCCCCGGCACCAATGGTGATGTTGTTCTGCTGGCGTTTCTGCCCCCAAAGGGTAAACTCGTTCTGCTCGGTCTGGAGCGTAATCGGGTTGGGCAGGTGGTTAGTGCCGGTGCAGGAGGAGCAGGCTCCGGTGCTCAGGTCGTGGCGGTTGGCGTACGGAACGTTGTAGCCATTCTTCACAAACCCAATGGTGTTGTTGGCAATCCGGTTGTTATAGAACACCGAGCCAGGCTGCTGGTAGGCATTGAACACAGCCGTAGCGGCGTACGTAGCGTTCAGAGCCGAGCCATCGGGCAGCAGGGCACTGGTAACTTCCCGGTTGTCGTGGTAGTAGATGTCGTGGCCGGCAGCAATGTTCATGGCTGCGTTACACGTGCTGATGAACTGGTTGTTATATGCCTCAATGAAGGCAGCCGTGGTGGAAGCCGACGAACCGTCGCCGTCCGTGGTCATACCCGTGCCGGTAAACTTATTTCCGTTGGCCGGGTAGGGGTAGGCACCCTGCACGTAGTTATCGTGCACGCGGGCGGGGCTCTGCTGCACTCCTCCCGAGTTGTAGAAGTTGATGTTATCTTCTACCAGGCTATTATTGGGCTCGTTGATCACCTGATTCCAGGCAATTTCGATGTTGCCCACGTTGCGCACCTGGTTCAGGCCGCAGAACTGCACGTACTCGCCCCCACCGTTGCGGAAGCGGCCGTCGATGTTTTTGGCCTGGTTGTAGCGGACTGTGAGCGTCTGGGCGGCCGAGCCATCCCCGCTCCACTGGTAAGCAGCAATGCCCGAGGTGTGCTCAAAGTAGTTATTCTCCACGCGCACCGAGCGGCCGGAGTTTACCTCCAGAAACCGGCCGTGGCGGCGGTTATCAATGCTTTGCTGGGTACCATATCCTTTATTATTGGTAATCACCAGCGTGGAACCGCCATTTTTGGCGTCTATCAGGTCGCCGGCTCCTACCAGCGTGCAACCCGTAATTGTAACCGGTTGCGTGGTCTGGATCCGGATGCAGGGCGTGTTCGAATCGGTGCTGCGGAAGTTTCCGGTATACGTTCCCCCCTGCGTGATGGTAATGGGGGCAGAGTACGTGATGTTGGTGGGGTACTGGCCCTGGGCCTGGGAAGTGGCAGGTAGCAGACCGAAAAAGGAAATCATGGCTGCCGACAACGACAGCAGGCGGGCGCCAGAGCGGGTGCTTTTAGTCATCAGGTGAAACGTAGTGCTGAGGGCTTTTTGCATTCTGTGAGCCTTTAAAAGAAAAAAACTATATAGGAATATGACGCTAACCACATCCCTAAGTCAATTTGTTCCAGATGGCTGGATAAAATTTATGCTATTGATGAAAGTTGCTGTTCTGTCTTCCTGAGGAAGTGCTTGTAGGCCGTCCGAGCCAAGTGCATGGCACCTTGCATCTGGCTGTTTCCGGTTGTATGCTCCACCGCCAACGAAGATGTTGGATAGTAAGAACTGGCCTAAAAGCTTGTGGCAAACCTGTTTATCGCTCCGCACTGTTCCATCTGCAGCCACCAGGGGTTGTACACAACCCACTGAACTATCGGTTCCCTTTTCCATCCTATCCAAATCCTGTAAACTGAGGCGTATGGAAAGATAAGTGGGTGACCTGATCAATCTATAACTAAGAAAAGTACTAGATTGATGCCTGAGGTTCATTGCAAATGTATAAAAAGAGTTGAATATGCAAAGTCAGGTGAAAAAATTTGAAATAGTATTATTCTTCTAACTGTTAGGAATGGCCAAAAGCAAAACTGCCCGTCAGAACCTGACGGGCAGTTTTGCTGCTTGAAGCAAATGGCAAAATAATGTACGCTTTACTGGTCAATTAGTTAGCCTCACGGTGGTAGTAGCGCGGAGCATCTTTTCGGGACCTGGCCGCCGGGTGGCAGCACGCGCCTGCTGCTGCCAGGCAGCGTACTCCCGGGTTTCGGTCTGGCGTGTAACGGGCGGGGGCAGATGGATGGTACCCGTACAGGTACTGCAGGCATCGGTGCTTAGGTCGTGGCGGTCCGGAAACGGGCTGCGGCGGCCCCAGCTGACGAAACCAATAGTATTGCCCGTCATGCGGTTCGCAAAAAATACGGTGGCCGGCTTACGGTACCCATTGAATATGGCCGTGCCGGCGTAGCTGGAGGGTAGGCGTCTGCCGTCGGGCAGCAACCCACTGGTAACGATGCGGTTATGATGGAAATGGTTGTGGTGGCCGGCGGCAATGTTCATACCAGCGTTGCCGGTGCTTACCACCGTGTTGGCAAATGCCTCCACGTAGGCAGTCGTTAGCTGGGCCGATGTGGCATCACCATCGGTTGTAATGCCGGAACCGGTGAAAGTGGGGGCCGTGGCCGGTACCGGGTACGCGCCCTGGATATAGTTGTGGTGGACGCGCAACGGGCTGCTGGGGGTACCGGAGGAGTTATGCAGGTTGATGTTGTCCTCTACCAAACTCTGGTCGGGCTCGTTGATGACTTCATTCCAGCTGATATCAATGTTGCCCAAACCATGAATCTCGTTAAGCTGCAGAAAGCTCACCTTCGCGCCCCCGCCGTTGCGGAAGCGGCCATCTATGTTGCGGGCCTGGTTGAGCCGTACCGTAATGCTCTGGCCCGCTGATCCATCGCCCTGCCAGCGGTACACCAGTATTCCGGCCGTGTGCTCCAGGTAATTGTTTTCGGCCAGCAGGCTCACGCCATCATTCACTTCTAAAAACCGGCCCTGGGCCCGGTTGTCGGCAGTTGGGGAAGCGCCATAGGCCCGGCAGTTCCGCACAATAAGCTGGCTTCCGCCGGTGGTAGCATCTATCAGCGGCCCCGGCCCTCTCAGCTCGCAGCCATCCAGAATAACCGGCTCGGTGGTTTCTACCCGGATGCAGGCCTGGTCGGAGCTGACGCTTTCGTAGCGGCCGGAATACGTGCCGCCCTCCCGGATAACCAGCACAGCCTCCTGGGCCGGGCGCAGTGCACAGGTGGCGCTAATCAGCAGAGTGGCACCCCCCAGCAGGGCGTGCAGCAGCGTAAAGTTGGCCATAGTCGGGCGGAGGTTAAAATTAAGGAGCTATTCCGAGGCTACCCCCTTACAGTTAGTGCAGGAAGTAGCCAACCAGGCGCCGGGCATACCCATTCAGCAGGAAGTAAGGCAGGTAAGGACGGGGGCAGTTTTTAAGGCCAAACCAGGTGAAGTTGCGCAGATTACCGCCTCCCCGAATGCCGAACAAATGCTGATAGTAGCCCCGCAGACTGCGCTGGCGGCGGGTTATTTCCTGACCACTCTCCTCAGGGTAGGTACTCAGGCGGGCGTCGTAATTGCAGTACACCGGAAACCCGTGGCGGCGGGCCACGCTGGTGTAGTCGAAGTCGGCCAGGTAGTGGGGGAGGCGCTTTTCATCGAAGAGGCCGATGGTTTCCAGCACCTGCCGCGGAATGAGCAGACCCCGGCCGGGCAGGTACGTAACGGCGTGCAGTCCCTGCTGCCGCTCGGGGGGGAGGATTTCCAGCAGGTCGCGGCGGGTATTGGTGCGCCAGTCCAGGGTTTCGCCTCCGTACACGGGCAGGCTGGTTTCTGCATCCAGCTCCAGCGCGCCCAGTACGGCCGTGGGGTGCTGTTCGGCGCTGGCCAGCATCCGGGCCACAAAATCGGGGGCAGCCAGCACGTCGTTGTTGAGCGTCATCACATGGGTTGCTCCTTCGGCCAGGGCCCGGCGGATGCCCAGGTTCACCCCGGCCGTCCAGAACAGGTTTCCGTCGCCTTCCTCAATGCGCACTTCCGGGAACTCCTCCCGCAGCATACGGCCGGTGCCATCCGTGGAGCCATCATCCACTACCACCACCCGAAACCCCTGGACGGTTTGCTGCTGCAGCGACTGGAGGCAGGCGCGGGTGAATTCCTTGCGGTTGAAAACAGGAATAACAATGTAGAGCATAGCCAAGCAGTGTGAATTATGAGGAGAAACTACACCTGAGCCAGAGTAGCAACGGCGGGCTCCCGGCCCGGAACCCGCAGGGGGCGGGTAAGCGGCGGCGGCAGCAGGGGCTGTACCAACTGCAGCAGGCGACGGGTACGCCTGGCCCAGGTTTGAGTGCAGGCAAAGTGGTAGCCTGCCTGCCCGGCAGCCAGGCGGGCATCCGGCTGATGGTAGAAATATTCCACGGCCCTAGCCAAAGCCGTAGCCGTAGCTTCCGGGGTGGTTACCGGCACCTTACAGCCAGCGGTGTCCGGAACAAAATCGTGGGCGCCCTGGTGGTCGAGGGTGATGATGGGCAGGCCAGTGGCCATAGCTTCCAGAAACTGGGAGGCAAAGGAGTCGCGCAGGCTGCCAAACAGGAAGGCATCGTGGGAGAGGAAGGCGGCCCGCACCTCCTGCCAGGATACGGCCCCGCGCCAGGTAACCCGATCCTGGAGGCCGTGGCGGGCAATAATGGCCGGCAGCTGCGGCCCCAGTGGCCCGTCGCCCACAATGGTTAAATGAAAAGGAATCTGCTGGTCCACCCGGGCCAGGGCATCGAGGGCCAGCAATAGTGCTTTGCGCGGAAACAGGCGGCCCAGCCAGAGCAGGCGAAAAGTGGGCGCGGGCTCCCGCTGCGGGAAGGAGGGAGGGAAAAACGAATCCGGCAGGCCTGAATCCAGGAACAGCTCTACGCGGCGGGCGCCCAGGCGGCGGGCCAGCGCGGCGGTTTCGGAGTTGGTGGCCAGCACCAGGGCCGCGTGGCGCAGCGTCTGGCGCACGTTGGGGTCAAACGTGAGCAGTAGCCAGCCCACAACGTTGCGCATGGTTTCCGACTTAAACCAGTCGGGAATGAAGGCCCGGAAGGCGCGGGGTGCGCGCTGGGCACCGCCAACGGGCCCAAAAATGAGGGGCTTTCCCAGACGCCACATCCAAGAGCCCATCTGCAGGCTGCCGTAGGTGGCATGATGCACGTAGTCAAAGTCTACGGTCCGGCTGATGCGGGCCGCTTCTTTCCAGGCCAGGTATTGCCACACCATGTAGTGCAGGTACACGCCAAACTGCCAGCGGTGCAGAAACTGTACCCAGGCCGGCACTGCCACAAATACAAACTGCAGCTGGTCGGGGCTGAGCTCCTGACCATGTTCGGCCAGGAAGGCTGCAATGCCGTTGCGGCCGTCGGGGTTGGTAATGCACCACACGCGGTGACCTTGCCGGGCGGTTTGCCAGGTCCAGTTGAAGCCGAAACCATCTTCGCCGCCGTGCGCCGGGTTGCAGGCGTAGGCTGATAGCAGAACGTTCATGAGCAGAAAAGAAGGGAAGCGCCGGCGGGCGGGAGCAGCTGGGCTCGAGGTGAAAAAAAGATTAGCGGATAATCAGGAGCGGGTACTGAGGCAAGAGGGCACCTTCAGGCGTGCGTGGCCGGTGAAAATGCCGGTACCGGGGCGGTAAACGGGGCAGCGGTCCGGGCAGTACGGGGTGCCGGGTGGGCCCGCCGGAGTACTTGCCGGATTTTGGCCACCACCCGCCCCCACAGAAACTCGCGGAAGCGGCGCTGGTCGCGGCGGCGGTCGGCCAGCACCGTGGCAGGGTGACAGAGCGGAAACGCCAGGTTGGTAGTTGGCACGTTGGCAAACTCGTCGGTGGCATTGAGCGTGTGGGTGCCCTGTTCGCCAAACCCGATGTTACCTACCAGGTTAGTGGCCGGCACAATACACAGCCCCGAGTTGGCCACAATGGTAAAGTGCCACTGGTAGTCCCACACATCGGGCGGCTGGGGCAGGTCGAGCACACTCTCGATTTTGCCAAGGCGGTAGCGGGTTTCCAGCCAGCTGCTGTAGAGGCCAGCCAGCTTGCCCTGGGCGCGCAGCTCCTGATACTGGCTCAGCTGAAAATCGTAGAGCTGCCAGGCCCGGCGCCAGGTAGCCCAGCCCCAGCTATTCACCTGCGTGGAAAAGTAGTACGACTCGGCGGCCACGGGGCGAGGCCGCTGCGCCTCCCGGCTGAAGTTGTTGCCTCCGATGTGCATCACGCGGGTATCGGTGCGGTAGCGGGCCAGCAGCTCCTCGCAGAAGCGAAAGAAGGAAGGGGCCGGCACGCAGTCATCCTCCAGGATAATACCCTCTTCTTCCTGCCGGAAAAACCAGTCAATGGCCGAGGCCGGGCCCACACCGCAGTTCAGATTGGTGGTCCGGAACAGGGTGAATACTTCGCAGGGCCAGTCAATGTCGGCCACAATGGCACGGGCGGCGGTGCAGCGGGCCTGGTCGTCGGGGTGGGAGGAGCGGGGGCCATCGGCGGCAATGTAAAGCCGGGGCGGGCGGGCCCGGCGCACGGCCTCAAACACGCGCCGGGTCGTATCGGGGCGGTTGAAGATGAGCAGCAGAACTGCCGTACGTAAGGGAGGCGTACTGGCAGGAGCAGAAGAGGACAGCATACTATGGCGAAATGGAAGGGCCGGGAGAAGACAGGAACATCAGGCGGATATGCCCAGCGTAGTGGGCACCAGCGGCAGGGGTGGCGGGGCGGCCGGGGTAGGTGCCCGTGGGGGAGCAGCGGCCACGGGTAGGGGTGCCGCTACGGCCAGTGTAATGCCAACGATACCATACAGGTACGGAGGCCAGTCGTAGGAAATGCCGTAGAGCAGGGCCGTGCTGGTGAAGCTGACCAGCACAGCAGTGGCGGCACTAAATGGCACCGGCTGGAATGCCCGCTTCAGCAGCTGCCAAAGCGGTACCAGCACTACCAGCAGCACCCCCAAAATACCGAAGTAGAACAGCCGGTCGAGGTAGAAGCTGTGGAAGTGGTGGCCGGTGCGGTCGGCCCACACCGGGTGGTCACCATCCCCGTAAAACTGCATGGGCAGCTCGAAGCCTTCCAGCCGCATACCCGCCACCGGATACTCCTGCACAAACGACTCGTAAGCTTCCCACTGCTTCAGGCGCCAGCTGCCAGTACCCTGCTTGTCGGCGTGGGTGATGTCCTCCACGTTGGTTTCCAGCTTACGCAGCACCTGGGGGTTGTCCAGCACCAGGGCCGTGCCCCCCAGCAGCCCGGCCAGCAGAGGCATCAGCAGAACCGGCAGCAACCGGTTGAAATGCACCCGGGTGCCCTCTACCCGGCCCAGGCCTATAAACAGGCCGTTAACCACCAGTGCCAGCGCCATGGTGAGCCATACGGTACGGTGCTGCAGGAATACTATCAGGGCCAGAATTACGAAAAACAGCGCCAGCCGCAGCAGGCCACCCCGCGTCATGTACTGGTTGAAGTAGTATAAGGCCGGCAGCATCAGCATATACGCCGACGTGACGTTGAAGCCCCGCTCCGTTTCCAGAAAGGCCGTGAGG
The DNA here is from genome assembly GCF_003944705.1 of Hymenobacter metallilatus. GTDB lineage: Bacteria > Bacteroidota > Bacteroidia > Cytophagales > Hymenobacteraceae > Hymenobacter > Hymenobacter metallilatus. The sequence continues at coordinate 94,267 of NZ_RWIS01000011.1, forward strand.
CTTAGCGCATCGGGGTGGTACAGAGCCATGCTCAGGGCCAGCCCCGTCAGCACCAGAACCATCAGCAGGCCCATGGGCAGTGGGTGGCGGCGGTAGTAGGCGTACATGGCAAACACGGGCAGAATGGCCAGCAGCTTCGCGAATACGTGGGGGTACACGAAGGCCGTGCCCCACCCGTTGTACGACTCCAGCGCCAGCGCCCCGGTTACGCTCACTACCACCAGCAGCCACTTGCGCATGGTAGGGCTCAGGTAGCGGAAGTAACAAGTTATCAGCAGCAAGGCCAGGCCGGTAATGGCGTAGTTGTAGAGGCCCAGGGCCGGGTCGTCGTCATCTTTGATAACAAACTCGGTAAAAGCCCGGTCGGTGAGCAGAACCAGCAGCAGCGGCAGCACATGGCGGAAGCGGAAACTTATTTTCATAGCTCCAGGGCGGGTATATACGGGCCGGGCTGAGTCGGCAGCGGGTGCATACGAGTGGTGTGGCAGGCCTCCTCGTACACGGCGCGGGTGCGGCGGGCAGTGTGCTGCCAGGTAAAGTCGAGCAGCCGCAGCTGGCCCAGCCGGATCAGGTTGCGGCGCAGAGCCGCGTCGGTGAGCACGCGGGCCAGCTGCTCGGCCAGGGCTCCCGGCTGGGTGGCCGGGAAGTACAGCGCCGCCTCGCGGGCTATTTCCGGAAAGCAGGAAGCTTCGCTCAGCAGCACCGGGCACTGCTGGCCGTAGGCTTCCAGAATGGGTAAGCCAAAACCCTCGTATTCAGAAGGGAAGACGAAAGCCTGCGCGTGCCGGTAGAGCTGGTTGAGTTGGGCATCGGATACCGGCCCGAACTGGTGAGCCCGTGCCGCCCAGCCGGTAGCGGCCAGCAGCTCCCGCTCGGCGGCAGTAAATGGCCCCCCACCCGCGCATACCAGGTGCAGGTCCTGCCCGAGGGCGGGCGGCAGCAGGGCCAGGGCTTCCGCCAGCACCCCAAAGTTTTTGTACAGTGCCCGGCTGCCCGTAAACAGCACGTACCGCTCGGGCATTGGCAGGGCCGGACCCGCCGCGGTAAACTCCCGCTCGGTGTAGCCGTGGTGCACTACCCGCACTTTTTCAGGAGCCACCGGCAACAGTCGTAGTAAATCGGCCCGGGTATGCTCAGAAACGGCAATGATGCGGGTAGCCCGCTGCACGATACGGTTGAGCACGGCCCCATTCCGGTCTGGGTAATGTTCCGGAAACAAGGCCGGAATCATATCGTGGATGGTGACTACCAGGGGGCGGCCGGCCGGCAGCAGCTCCAGAAAGTAGTCGTCGTCGGCCAGGGTGGGGTGAAACACGTCGAAGTTGTCGCGCTGCAGCGCCCGGCGGGAGGCGCGCTGGTTGAAGTACCGAATCACGCGCCAGCGGGCCGGCAACGACGAATCGGGCAGGAAGGTGTGGTGCCGGGAGTGTTGCCGGTCCCGCAGGTAGAGGTTGTTGCTCAAGGCCACCGCCAGCTCCGACTGCCAATTGGCGTGACAGAGCAGCTCATGATGGTAGCGGGATACTCCTCCAAAGTCCTGGAGAGTAAAGGCCTGATGGTCGTACAGCACGCGCATGACTATACCAGTTCAGTTTCAGGATCGGGCAGCAGGGCAGGGTGGGAACGGCGGATTGCAGGAGCGGGGAAGGCGGGAGCAGCGTCACGGTTCAGGTAAGCCAGCCGGGCAGAAAAGGCCGTGAGCAGGGTAGCCAGCGGGCCGGCCGCGGCGTTGCCTTCGTGGAGGCGGCCCAGCAGGCGCAACAGCACCTGCCGGAGGCGGGTTGGTGGCGCTACCACCGTAAAGCCTGCCAGCAGCAGACCACCGGCCAGCATTTCAGTTACCAGTAGGGCCGCGGCGGGTACGGTGCCCGGCGGCAGCAGCAGGCGGGTGCCCGCAATGCCCGCTGCCACCAGTGCCCCGGCCAGCAGGCCCGGCACATAGGCCCCCATTACTTCGGCCGTAGCTACGGCCAGCACCCGGCGCATCAGCAGCAGGTACAACACCGTGCGGATTACTTCGCCGGCCACCACGGCGGCGGCCACACCCAGCAGGCCGTAGCGGCTCAAGCCGTAAAACAGGCCGGTAAGCAGCACCGCGTAAAACAGGTTCAGCCAGAGCTTGGGCGTAAGGGTGGCCGTGGCATCACACACCACGCCCGCAAACATGGTTACCATGCTCATGCCAAAAGCCGCGCACACCACCCGCAGAATGGGTACCGCCGCTCCCCAGTCGGGGCCCAGCATTACGCGCACAATTTCGGGTGCAGCCACGGCGGCCCCCGCACAAATCGGAATAACCAGCGCCGCAATCAGCGTAATGCTGCTCAGGTACACGGCCCGCAGCCGGGGCCGGTCGGCCTGTACCTGGCTGAAAGAGGGGAATACCACCTTGGATACGCTGGTCGTGAGCAGGTACACCGGCAGGCCAATCAGCATCCAGCCCCGGCTGTAAATGCCCAGCGCCGCCGCCCCCAGCAGCCGCCCGATCAGCAGGGTATCCAGGGAGCCCGTTACAAATTCCAGAAAGCTGATGGCCGACATGCGGCTGCCGTAGGCAACCAGAGGCCGGTACGTTTCCCAATGAAACAGAGGCTGCACCGCGTGCCGCTCGGCCAGGTAGCTCAGTAAGGTAGTCAGCAACCCCTGGCCAATGGTGGCGGCCACCAGGCTCCATACCCCCCAGCCCTGAAAGGCCAGTACAATGCCCAGCCCGCCGTAGCTCAGAATGTAAGAAACCAGCTCAATAATGGCTAAAGTACGGAAGCGCATGTGCCGACGCAGCAGGCTCAGAGCCGTGGCATTGAGGCCGGTAAGACAAAGGCCCACGGCCAGCACCCGCACCACCGGCACCACCTCGGGCTGGCGCACTATGCCGGCCGCCAGCGGCGCCGCCAGCACCAGCAAACCCGCAAACAGCACCCCCAGGGCCACCGACGAGGTGAAGGCCGCCCGAATATCGGCGCGGGTCAGCTCCGGCTTCTGAATAATGGCCTGCTCCATACCCATTTGGGCGAAGTAGGAGCCAAACCGCAGAATTACCCCGGCCAGGGCTACCAGGCCAAACGCCGCCGGGCTCAGCAGGCGGGCCATAGTGGCAGTGTAGCCCATTTGCAGCACGGCCGTGATGAGGGTGGCCGCCGTGGTCCACTTTACGCCGTGCACGGCGGCAGTTGTCAGGTTAGGAGCAGAAGATGCCATGAAGCCATCCGGGTAAAAAGGTGCAAAGGCAGAAGAAGTAGAGCGGGGAATTTTTGGGTAGTAGGTAGTAGGATGAAGGATAAAGGATGAGGGACGGTTATGCTGGGCTGGCGAAGGGCCCGCTGCCAGTGCGACGAGCTTTCTCGCAGAGGTTCGCGGAGGGATGCGCAGAGGATAGCAGAGGCTGTTTTGAAGGGAGTTCCGAACAAGCTCCGGCAGACCGTCCCTCATCCTTTATCCCTTATCCCTCATCCCTTATCCTTTATCCAACTACCTAATACCCATAGGTGTAGGCCTTTTCCTTGTAGCGGTATTCGTAGGTTTTGGTGAAGTGCATATCGTTGATGATCATGTAGATTTGCTTCACCTTCTGCTGCTGGTGCAGCTCATTGATCTGGCTGATCAGGCCCTTATCGGTATAGTTCTGGCGTACCACGTACACGTTGGCATCCAGGTGGCGCAGCAGCATGAAGAACTCGGCTACGTAGCCGGTGGGCGGGGTATCCACCAGCACGTAGTCATACTCCCCGCGCAGGCGCTGCATGAGCTCTTCCATGCGGGAGCCTTCCAGCAGCTCAGTGGGATTCTGCGGAATGGGGCCGCAGCAGAGTACATCCAGGTTGCGCACCAGCGAAGGGTGGCGACACTCCTCAAAGGTGCTCAGGCCCATCAGGTAGCTGCTCAGGCCATGCTCGGCGCAGGCCGCCTGCAGGCCAAAGTAGCTGGCCACCGTAGGGCGGCGCAGGTCGCACTCCAGCAGCAGCACCTTGCGGCCGCTCTGAGCCATTTCAGCTGCCAGGTTCACCGCGCAGAATGATTTCCCTTCGCCCGGTATAGAGGAGGTTACGCCAATTACCTTCTTGTCGAGGCCGGCCGAGAGGTACTGCAGGTTAACCCGAATAGAGCGGAACGACTCGGCAATGGGGCCTTTAGGGTCCGTGAGCATGGTTTCCTTATCGTGCTTGCTGCCGTGGGCCACCACACCCAGCATCGGAATAGTAGTAATGCGCGAAAGGTCCTCCTTGCTCTGGATGCGGCGGTTGGCTTTGTCCATGAGCAGGGAAATGCCCAGCGGCAGCGTGAGGCCGGCTACCAGCGCAATCAGTACCACCACGCCTGGCTTGGGGGCCGTGGGACCGTCGCCGTTCATGGCGGCTACGTCCACCACTTTCTTATCGGTGGCGTTGGTGGCCAGGGCAATGGCGGCTTCGGCGCGCTTTTCAATCAGAAACTGATAATTCTTGTCGTTGAAATCGGTTTTACTTTTCAGGGTGGCCAATTGCCGCTCGTTTTCGGGCAGCTGGCTCATGGTGCCGCGCACTTTGCCCAGCTGGCCGTCCAGGTCGCGCAGGGCAATGTCGGCGGCCCGGGTCATGTTGGTCAGGGTCTGGGTCAGGCTTTCCTTGGCCACCCGAATCCGCTCGTCCAGAATAGTGACCATGGGATTTTCCAGGCTGGCATTCACGCCCAGGGCGGCCCGCTGGCTGTTGAGGTCGGTAAGCTGCAGGATCAGGTTGTTCACCACGGGGTCCTCGATACCAATGCTGCTGGGAGCGGCCAGCTGGCCCGCGCCCTGGTGGGAGCGGAGGTAGGCCAGCATGTTCTGGTAGTACTTGCGGTTGGTGCTCACCTTGGCCCGCAGCATTTCCAGCTCGCCCTGCTGCTGAATGCCGCTGGCCGACTGGGCCCCCACATCCACCACCCCGCGCGCCGCCCGGAACGAGCTCAGGGCCGCCGTAGAGCGCCGCAGTGAGTCCGACATATGCCCGATTTCCTTGTCCAGAAAAGCCACTGTTTTCTGACCCGTTACATTTTTATCGTGCAGGTCATTCTCCACGTATGCCCGCATCAGCGTATCCAGAAACTGAATTTCCTTCTGGGGTACCTTGCCTTTGCTGGTCAGCTCAATAATGCGCGACTCCCGGTCGATGGGGCGCACAGCCAGGTGCTGCTGGTACTCGCCAATCAGGCTATTCTGGTCGTGTAGGGTTACAAAATACCGCTCCAGCGCATTCTGAGCCGGGTAGCCGGGCTCCTGCTGCACCACCGCCGTGAGCAGGGGAGTGCGCAGGGTGTCGCCGGGTCGTACCGTTTCGTTAATGTGGGGGTTGCGCACTTCCCGGACCAGCTCACCACTGGTCAGGTTATAGAGCTTGCCTTTGTCGGCATCGGCCTGCACATGGTAGCGCCCATCGGGTAAGGGCTCTACATAAATACGCACGCCGGTGAGCTGGGGCGAGTTCAGGTCCGGTAGCAGCCGGAAGGGTACGGCCCCCACTGGCCGCTCCTCCACCTGAATATCTTTCAGGGAGTTTAGCCAGGTGGTTGGGGCTGCATAGTAAGCGGTGGCAAAGGGCAGCCGCCGCAGGGCCTGCTGCACCATGTCGGCGGAGGTAATCAGGCCAATTTCATCCTCCATCTTCGTGCCTTTGTCCTTCACCTCCAAAATCTTGAGCAGCTCCTGGGCTTGTTTTGAGCCGGTGCCCTGGTCGCCCAGCAGCATAGTGGAGCGGAAAGCATACTCCGGCTGCTTCACGCGCAGGTAAAAGAAGGCGGCGGCCCCGGCTACCAGCAACGAAATCAGGAACAGCGGCCAGCGGTGCCGCAACCGGAAGAACAGCTCATGGAGGTCAAGTTCGTCGGGAGAGTGGTGAGGGCGTTGTTCCATTCCGATAGGCGTTTGAATAGGATGAGGGCAAAAGCAACGGCGGCGGATAAGCAGGCTAGAGTACTTTCAGGTAGTTGAGCACCAGCACCACGGCCGATATGCCGGAGAACACCAGGGCCAGGTTGGTGGCATTGCCCCGGGCTGTGCGGGCCTGCATGGGCTCCACGTACAGGGCATCGTTGGGTAGTAGGTAGAAGTAGGGAGAAGTAAGCAGACCGGGGTCAGTGAGGTCCAGCAGCACTACTTCCGAGCCCTTGGCCGTCTGGCGAATCAGCTTCACGTTCTGGCGGTTGCCAAACTCGGTCAGGTCGCCGGCCAGGCCCAGCCCTTCCAGCACCGTACACTGCGCGTTGTACACAAAGTAGCGGCCCGGACTGCGTACCTCACCCAGCACTGTTACCTTAAAGGAGAGCAGCTTTACCAGCACATTCGCGTCGCGCACAAACTTGCTCACCTGCTGCTGCACCGCCACCTGGGCTTCCTCCACGGTCAGGCCCTGCAGCTTCAGGCGCCCCGCCGTGGGCAGGTTAATGAATCCCGTTTCGTCCACGGAGTACCCCGTCAGGAACAGGTTACCCGGGTCGCCGTTGAATACGGCCCGCGCATCCACGGTATTAAACATGTCGTTGAGCTGGGTCTGTACGCTCTGCACCCGAATGCTGAGCACGTCGCCGGGCTGAATGCGGTACTGCTGGCGGGCGTTGTCGACCAGTACCGCTGTGCGGGTGTTATAGCTCTGGCCTTGCAGGTAGGGCAGGTTTCTCTGCGACACACAACTGCCCAGGGCAAGCAGCGCGGGCAACCACAACAGCACACAACGGAAAAAGCGAGACAGGACCATAGGGCGGAGCAGAGCAACTGATGAACTCAGTGGAAGAAGTCCAGAAAGTGGGTAGCACGGCATGTCGCTACCTACGCACTTGTATTGAATATTTCCATAAACGTATTGGATTGAAGCCGCAAAGTCAAGTTATTTTTAAATTATTCGGATATTTATTTGCATTGATAGAAGGATGCCGGTTTTCTGGCAGTCAGCAAGGTTTTCTGCCGAAACCCTGTTACATCAGGCGGGGCGCACTACCTTGGCAGCGTTGAACCAGTGTATTGCCCACCCATGAAGATTCTGTTGGTTGAAGACGAACCGAAAGTGGCCTCCTTTCTGCATCAGGGCCTCACCGAGCAGCACCACACCGTCGATTTAGCCGCCGATGGGCTGCTGGGGCTGCGGCTGGCGCAATCCAATACCTACGACCTGATTATTCTGGATACCCTGCTGCCGGGGCTGAGTGGGCTGGAAGTATGTCGGCAGGTGCGCACCCAGGATACCAGCGTACCTATTCTGATGCTCACGGCCCTGGGTGAAACCGACGATAAAATCCGGGGTCTGGATGCCGGCGCCGACGACTACCTGGTGAAGCCCTTTGCGTTTCAGGAGCTGCTGGCCCGCATCCGAGCCCTCACGCGCCGCCGCCACGAGTCGCCCTCCGCCGATGCCGTGCTGCGCCTGGCCGACCTCACCCTCGACCCCATTCGGAAAGTGGTGCAGCGCGCCGGCCAAACCGTTCAGCTCACGGCCCGCGAGTTTGCCCTGCTGGAGTACCTGCTGCGCAACCAGAACCGGGTGGTGTCGCGGGTGGATATCCTGGAGCACGTCTGGGAAACATCCTTCGATACCGGCTCCAACGTCATCGACGTGTACATCAACTTCCTGCGCAAAAAGCTCGACAAAGACTTTACTCCCAAGCTCATTCATACCCTGGTAGGCATGGGCTACGTGATGAAGGAAGAATAGGGAATGAGTTGTCAGTTGCTGGCTGTCAGTTGTCAGAACTATACTGACAACTGACAGCCAGCAACTGACAACTAGCAACGAGCAACTAGCAACTAAACAATGTCCATCCGCACCCGCCTGACGCTGCAGTTCGTGGCTATTCTGGTTGTGACGCTGCTGCTGTTTGCGGCCGTGATTTACTTTTTTACCTACCAGTCGCGGCGGGAGGCGTTCAGTGAAAGTCTGTTTGCGCGGGCCCGCATTGTGGCTCACGTGTACCTGGATGGCACCCGTCGCAGCGACGAAGCAAGCCGGGCTACGTACCGCCGCTACCTGCGACAGTTTTATCGTACGCTCCCCGAAGAAGAGGTACGGGTGTTTGACGCCCGCAACCAAGTAGTATTTGAGGAAGGACTGGCCGGCCGCGAGGCTGTGCCCCTGAGCCTGCTCCGGGCCGTGCGCACCGACGGCCGGGAGGTAGTGCTGGAAGACAACTACCGCCAGACCATTGGTATGCGCTACCGCGACGCCGTGCGGGGCGACTTTGTGGTAGTTGCCTCCTCCGTGGATGCCGATAGCCACCAGAAGCTGCAGGATTTGCTTACGGTGCTTTCCTTTGGGCTGCTGGCTTCGTTTGTGATAGTGGGTATTGGGGGCTGGTTTTTCGCCGGGCAGGCCCTCAAGCCCATGAAGCGCATTATTCAGGAAGTAGACAGCATCACGGCTTCCGATTTGCACCGCCGTCTTTCCCAGGCTGATGGGCAGGATGAGGTGTCGCTGCTGGCCCAGCGCTTCAACAGCCTGCTTAACCGCCTCGAGACGGCCTTTGCCGGCCAGCGGACGTTCGTGCGCGACGCCTCCCACGAGCTCCGGACCCCGCTGGCGGCCATTATCGGGCAGCTGGAAGTGGCCCTGCTCCAACAGGAGCGCAGCCCCCAGGAATACCGCCGGGTACTGCAGAGCACCCTCGATGCAGCCCGGCTGCTTAAAGATCTTACCAATGGCCTGCTGCAGATTGCCCGTGCCTCCGACGACCCCTCCCAGGTGCCGCGCACCTTGGTGCGCCTCGACGAGCTGCTGCTGCTGGCCCATGAGGAAGTGCACCGCCGCCACCCCACCTGCCGCATCGACCTGGATTTTGGTGAGGCGCCGGATGCGCCGCGCCGCGTACCCTATGGGGTGCTTGGCAACGAAGCCCTGCTGCTCTCGGCGTTTCTGAATATTCTGGAAAATGCCTGCAAGTTTTCGGCCGGCTCGCCCGCTCCTGTGGTGGCCACTCTCACTACCTCCCGCACCCGGGTCCGCCTTACCGTGCGCGACCGGGGGCTGGGAATGAGCGAGGCCGACCGGCAGCAGGTGTTCGTGCCATTTTTCCGGGCCGACTCCGTGCGCACGGTGCCCGGCCACGGCATTGGGTTGCCCCTCACGGCCAAAATTATGGAGCTCCACGAGGGCGAAATCACCATTGAGAGTGAACTGGCCCAGGGCACGGCCGTAACCCTGAGCCTGCCCACGGCTACGGTTTAAGGCGTTGCCTTTGCAAAGTGAAATTTGTGATTAAGTAGTAAATTGATTATCAGATAATTGTGTTTTTAATTAGTTTTTAATTTTCTTTTAATTAGGTCTTAACGAGGCGAGTGTAGCATTGCAGATAATCCGGCGGGTGCATGTGCACTACGGCGGGTGCCTGTCCTTCCCTACCTCCCCTCGTTGTATGTTAGAAGTTGCCGAGTCTGCCGCAACCTCCACGGCCCGCACCCCGGTAGGGGTGCCTTCCTCGCCCTGGAAATACCTCAGTAAAGATCTGCCTGCTGGTCTGGTGGTGTTCCTGGTGGCACTACCGCTGTGCCTGGGCATCTCCTTGGCCTCCGGCGCTCCGCTGCTTGCTGGCGTTATTGCTGGTATTGTGGGCGGCCTGCTGGTATCCTGGGTCAGCAATTCTCCCCTGAGTGTAAGCGGTCCGGCCGCTGGCCTTACCAGCATTGTGCTGGCTTCATTGGCAACACTTCAATCGTTTCAGGCAGTACTGGCGGCGGTGGTGGTGGCTGGGGCCATTCAGGTGCTAATGGGCGTGCTGAAAGCGGGTATTGTGGGCATGTACTTTCCCACCTCTGTTATTCGGGGTATGCTGGCCGCTATTGGCCTCACGCTTATCCTCAAGCAGATTCCGCACCTGGTTGGGGCTGATGCCGACTATTTTGAGGATATGACCTTCCTGCAATTCGATGGACAAAACACATTTTCGGCCATCGAGAAAGCACTAGGAGGTATCGGGGCCGGTTCGGCCCTGGTAGGGCTGGTGTCACTGGGGGTTCTGCTCTTCTGGGACCAGACCGTGACCAAGCGCATCCGTTTTCTGCGGCTGGTTCCCGGCGCACTGGTGGTGGTGTTGCTCTCAATTGGCCTCAATAATCTGCTGGACAACGCCGCCCCGGTATTGCGTATCCGGCCGCAGCACTTGGTCAATCTGCCCGATATTACCTCCTGGCAGGATTTTATCGGGGCTTTTTCCCGGCCCGATTGGAGCGCGTTGCAACGACCAGGCTTTGTATCGGTGGCGTTTACTATTGCCATTGTAGCCTCCCTGGAGTCGTTGCTGAGCGTAAAAGCAGTGGATAAGCTCGACCCGCATAAGCGCGTAACGCCCACCAACCGGGAATTGATTGCTCAGGGGGTTGGCAACATTGTTAGTGGCTTGTTGGGTGGCCTGCCCATTACGGCCGTTATTGTGCGCAGTTCAGCCAATATCAACTCCGGCGGTCAAACGCGCATGTCGGCTTTTTTTCACGGTATATTGTTGCTGGTGAGCCTGTTGTTTCTGGAGTCGGTGCTCAACCAAGTACCATATTCGGCGCTGGCGGCTGTGTTGCTGGTGGTGGGCTATAAACTCACCAAACCGGCGCTGTATGTTACCCAATGGCGTTTGGGCTGGCAACAGTTTCTGCCTTTTATCATTACCATCCTGGCCATTCTGTTCACTGATTTGCTGAAGGGCGTATCCGTAGGGCTGGCCATTGGAATTTTCTACATTCTCAAGGCCAACTACGAGTCGGCCTACTACCTGAGCAAGCCCGCGGCCATGCAGGCCGGGCCTATTCACCTCAAGCTCTCGGAGCAGGTCACCTTTCTCAATAAAGCCAGCATTGTGAAAGTGCTCGACGAACTGCCCGACGATACGCAGGTGCTCATTGATGGTACCAACTCTTCGTTCATTGACTATGACGTGCTGGAGGCTATTGAAAACTTCCGGCTGGCTGCCCCCGAGCGAGGCATTCGGCTGGAGCTACGGGATATTCCGCAGGTGCAGGTGCTGGGACATTAACCCAGCCTGCCGGGGTGCCTTCCTGATATGAGGCAGCGCTCTGCATAAGGGAGCTAACCACTACATACATACCCAACGCTGTATGGCTACCAGGAAAGGCAGTCACGGCTTATAAGCAGAAACCAGTGCTGCCGTAGGTTCTTTAACCTGCTGTAGCGCAATATCATCGGGCGTAGTCTGAGGGGAGTGCGCTTTCGATGTGTGGAACCGTCCTATCCATTGGGTAGGGCGGTTTTTTGCGTGTATACGCATCCGAATTTTAACGCTTTTGGAAAGAATTCAGGTAAAACTATGCCCAAAACCATGTCCAAAAACCTCACAGTATATTCCCAGCCTGCTTATGCCTGTTAGCTCTACCTTCCATAATAAACTAACGATCCGGGCGTATCTGCGCCGGCCCAATGCCGACGGGTATTACCATGTCCGGTTGATTGCCCGGTTTCATGGAGATGAATTTTCCATCTCACCTGGTATCCTGATTCTGCCTAAACAGAAAGTGGGCCGGAAGCTGGTCCAGCTGTGGGAGCCGAAAACCCGGCGCGTAACCGATGCGCATCCGAACGCCGCCGCTATCAATGCGGAGCTGCTGAAGTGCGAGACGGATATTACAGAAGCGTTTCACGCACTGGCCGGGCCGCTGGGCAAGCAGCAGGTAACCAGTGATGCGATGTGGAAGAAGATGCTGGCAAAAGACGCCGCGCCTGTTGTCGTAGTAGAGCCGGTGCAACTGACGGTGCTAGAACACTACGCACAGTGGGCGGCTGAAAACGAGGGTATTTTATCGACGTCGTATCTGAAGCAGGCCAAATACCTGAGCGGGCAACTGCACGACTGGAAGCCGAAGCTGCCGGTAGGGGAGCTGCTGACAGAAAAGATGGTCCGGGCCTGGCAGCAGCATTTGGTACGCGAGGAAGCCGCCGACGGCTCCATTGCCAATTCCTTCAAATGGCTGCGCACTCTGGCCGGGCGTATCGGGGTGAATCCCAAACTGCCGTGGCTCAAATACAAGGAGGTAAACGCGGCGCAACTGGACCTGACCCGGGATGAGCTGCACGCGCTGTTGCGGGCAGACCTGGGAGCCGACGAACGGCTGCAGCAGGAGCGCGACCGGTGGATGATGCAGCTGCTCACCGGTCGCCGCTATTCTGACCTGACCGTACTACGTCCGGAGCAGCTTACGGAGTTGACCATAGAAGACGGCAGCCGGGTACCGGCGCTGCGCCACCATCAGCAGAAAGTAACTACGGAAGTACTGCTACCACTCCCTCCGCTGGCTATCCGGATTGGGGAGCGGTGGAACTGGCAACTGCCGGCCATGGGCAACCGGCAGCGCAACGTACTGCTCAAGCAGGTAGCCAAAGCCGCTGGCATCACCCGCCTGTTCAACGATGCGAAAATCAGTGGGGGCAAGGTGACCGATAACTACCGGCCAGCCTGGGAAATCATCGGCACCCACACCGCCCGCCACACCGCCGGCTCGTTGCTGTTGGAAGTATCCGGTGGGGATGAGTCGCTGGCCGCCTACGTGTTGGGGCACGTGCAGGGTACAACTACGGGTATCTACGCAAAGGACAAGGCCCGCCGCATTGCCCCGCTGCTGCTGCAGGCCTGGCAAAAGGTGCTGGGCGAGTTTTACGATACTGATCTGGTATAAAAATCCCCGGCCTGCTGACAGGTCGGGGATTTTTCTTTAGGTGCGAATCCGGTACCAGCCGGGGCGGGCCCGTCGCTTTAACTTAACCACGCCCATACACCAATGCCGATCAGGGTGAGCAGATAGGTCACACAGCCATTCACCAATAGGTTCTGTAGTAGTTGCTTCAGCAGCGGACCGGCTGCTTCCACCACCTGCCGGTCTTCGTAGGCCGGCGGCGCGGTTTCATCCGGGGCGCGAACCTGTTCCCAGGCCCGTCGCCATACGTAGCGGTCCGGAAAGTAGGCGGCGTTGGGATTCCAGCTGACGTGGTACTTGCCCACCCAGGGAAGGTTGCGGGCCTTATTCAGACGCGGGTTGAAGTCGTAGAGCCAGTAGGCTACTTGCAGAATAAGTAGGCCGGCAACGCTCAGGCCGAACGGCAGCCAATAGCCCCAGGCGGGCAAGCTGGCCAGCACCGCAATCAGCACCATGACGATACCACGCCAGGTAGCGCGTTGCCGGTGGAAAGTGCGCAGCAGCGTATCGACGGCCCCGGCTTTGATGAATCGGCGCACATCGAGTGTTACCCAGATGCGCGGGTGCAGATACGTCAGCAGCCAAGCCAGCGGGTGAGTAAGTAGCAGCCAGAGCATCAGCGGCGGGCAACCAGTGCGGTATCGACTACTTCCCAGCCGTTGGAGTCAGTAACCATACGCGGGGTAGGGAATAGGTATTCGGGGTCGGGACTGACGGCCGTACTTGGCGTATTCCGGCACGCTACAGCGGCCAGGCTCGCTGCCATCAGCAGCAATATGACAGAGTAAGTACGGTTCTGTCCAGCTTTGTCATTCAGCGTTTTCGGGCGTTTCCGGTAGTCGAGTACCGCATTGACCACGTTGATAGCCAGTACGAACAGGAAACCGACGAGGTACCACGTCTGCTCTATCGAGCCGTAGTATTCGCTCTGGGCAGCATGGTGCCACCACGCACCAACGGCAACGAGTAGCAAAAACAGAGAAATACGGGCAAACCAGTCTTTCATAGCGGTAAGTAGTAAGTGGTTAAAGTGTAATGCGGGAAAGCCAAGAGGCCACAAATACTTCCTGCGTAGGGCTATTTTCGGCCAGGGTCAGATAGAAGCTGCCGCGTTTGATGGCAAAGGCTTTGCGGAGCAGGGCCGGAGTAGGGTGGGCATTCAATACGGCCACGGTAGCCGGGCCAATCTTTCCGTCCACTACTAGGTTGGTACCAGAGTTACGGTTGGTCACATTCGCTGCCTGTTGCAGCAGCGTAGCCGACCGACCGGGCCCGGCATTCACGCCGAAGTCATACACGGCGTTGGCCAGCAGCTGATCTGCTACGCTATCCAGTTTCAATATATCCCAGAACTGGACCTTGTAGAAGTTGGCCGCTAAGGCTTTAAGTTGTGCGCTGTTGTTGGCTGTGCCGGGGAAGCCTACCTGCTTTTTCAGCGTGTCTACAATCTGCCAGCCAGGCCAATTCGGATGGAATCGGCGGGCAATGCCAAGGTGAGTTTCGCCACCCCGGTCGGCGGGGTTGTTGGCGTAGCCACCTTCATTCTTGGCGGTAATAGCGTGGGCAATCTTGAAATCAGCCATATCAGTAGACTTTAGGTGCTGGTTGTTCAGCCTCCGGAGTAGTTCCGACGTTCAGGTTTTCCGCATCTACCTTGGCATTCACGGTCGTAGCCGGCTTGATCTTGCTGGCCAGCTGCACCGCGCCCCCGATACCGAACAGGATAAAGCTGCACTCAAAGCAGTGGGAGAGGGCATCGTTATCGATGCGGTCGGCGGCCCGCATAAACAGGCCGAACAGCGCGACCACCCAAGCCAGAATTTGCCGGGCGCTCAGTACACTGTTGGTCTCCCAGATGCTGAGAAATTTCTTAGGTGTCAGCTCCTTGCGCAGCCATAGCCAGAGCAGCAGGACAACCAGCAGCCGCACCGCATAGAGAAAGAAGGAATCGGGTAGGGTAGGCAGGTTGATGCTCATGGAAATACCAAGGATTTAAGGAGAAGAATTGCTTTCCACAGCAGCCCCCGGCCGGCCACTACCACGGCCAGCCAGAACTGCCAGAACTGCCAGAATTTGCTATCGAGGTAGACCAGCCGCTCGTGTACATTCTCGGTGACATGCGAGGGGTATTCCACTTTCTGCGGGGCTTCGACGATAGAGAAGCCATATTTGCCGGTGGCGCCCCGCTCAATCTTGAAAGTGATGCCGTAGGCGGGGAACTTCACCAGGGTATCCGGCAGGCAGGCCCGGGCATTGAAGGCCTGGAGCACTTTGGCCCGGAGCCGGGCAACTTCCGCCCGTAGCTCGCTATCCGCTTTTTCCGACTGCACCAGCAGCTGCAGGGCCTGGAGCAGCGAATCCCGTTCGATACGGTTACGGGCGGTATCTGCCTGCACTGGCACCTCGACATACACCGTTTTACCAGGTATCTCTTTGGTTTCAGTGCGGGTGATGGTGCGGGTAAGTGCCCGGCCGGGGTACTTGCGCAGCAGCTGATCCAGTACGTCCAGCTCCACCCCAGGCGCGTAGCGGCCGGTGCTGGTATCCGGGGGCACCACTGGCTGTTGTTTGAGGTCCTTCAAATACTTGTTCCACTGCCGAAGCCGGCGCGTTTCAGGTGAGCAGCTGCCAAGCAGCAGCAGGAAGGCGAAGAAGAGGAGGAGTCGTTGCATGGCAGGTGTTGGTTAGCGGGGCGCAGGAATCTTTTGCAGGCGGTCGATCTGGGCTTCCATTTCGGCCAGTTTGGCGGCGCGGGCCTGCTCGTAGGAGGCGAGCCTGGCAGCAGCTTCGGCTTCGCGCTTGGCTTTATCGGCCTGGTAATCGGTGCGGAGCGCGTTCAGGTCGGTGCGGAGCGTTTCAATCTTGTCGGCGTTGGCCGCTACTTTGCCTTCCAGGGCTCCGTACTTGTAGGAGAAAGTGGCCAGTGAGCCGATGACACCTGCCAGCAGACTCAATAGCGGCATGATCCACGGCGGAAAAGAGGGTTTTTGTTCAGCGGGCATGGAGGATCGGCGGCGTATCAAGCTGATAATATTGTATGTAAAATACATACAATAAGTTGAGGAAAGCAAAAGCCCTGTTAGATGGGCGAGGCAGTTGTGTATTACGCTGGTGTGAGGCCTACTCCCTGGAGGTGATACATGGCCCCGGGGCCGCTTATATCCACTGCTACATACAGTATGTTGGAGCTGTTGCTGGTATGGGTGCGCTTCAGCACCCACGAGCTACCCCCGTCCACTGAGATTTCTGAGTAAATAACCGAGCCGGCTCGCCGTAGGCGCGCGAACAGGCCCAGAGAACCCGACTGGTTTAGCGCAACACCATTGCCGCCATCGAAGGCGTACAGGAACTTCCCATCCCCGCCGCCCGCGTCGTAACTGGCATTCCAGATACCTGCCTGGAAGTTGGTGTAAAAGTTTCCGTTGCTGTCAAACTCAATGGTGTTGGTGGTTTTCAAACCTAATACAGCGTCGAAGGCATCCGGCTGGCTCAATTTCATTGCTACCCAGCCGTCGCCTACCATCTTCATATTGGTCAGGCCTGCCCCGCCGTAGAAGCCGAACGGTTTGCCGGTGGTGGCGACGATTTTGGCATCCGTTTGCTGTACGAAGGTGCTCGATGCCGATAACGCCGTAGCACCCGGTATCAACGTTACGTTAGTGTCTGAGGTGGCCAGCACCAGGCCCGCGCCCTGCGGATAGGTGAGCTTGCCGCTTTTCTCAATATCGGATACCAGGTACAGGTCGGCAGCACTGGCATAGGTGTAGGTGTAAACATCCGTCCAGCTACTACCATCGGTGGATTTCTGGGCTTTCAGCACCGTGCCGTTTCGATACAGGCGAAGAAAATTTCCGACTGCAACAGTAAAGCCGGTATCAGTCGCGGCACCGCCATTATCGACTACGTATATCTTGCCGTCACTGCTGCGCCATACCGCCGCCTCCATAGCGGCATAGCCCACGCGGCTGTTATCCGTGTTTACGCCCACAATGGCATCCTGTGCGCCGGCGGTAATCTTGCTACCTACCCAGCCGGTGCCACCAGCGGGCAGTTTGTAGCCTGACAGGCCCGTCGCCCCGTAGCCCGCCGCCGTAGCCGCCGAGGTAATCACGCCGGCCTGAATCACCTGGTTTACCTGGGTGGGGTAGGTGACCGCCTGGGCACCAGCCGCATAGTTGCCGGCCTGAGCAGGCGGCTGCACCGGGGACGGCTGGGCGGTACCGAACAGGTACTGCATAATGCCGGCTACCAGCCGGTTGATCAGATTTCCGCCCGCGCCGTAGCCGGCGACGGTGGGGTGTACCCCGTCGCCGGACAGCTCAGGGTTGGTGGCATCATACGCCGGATCAACCAGCGTCAGCACGTCAAACCCCGCCGTGCCCGCAGTTTTCTTGGCCTGCAAAATGTTCACGCATTCGGCCATGACCTGCGGAAAATCGGCCCGGGGCGGGTAGTACGTGGCGTTGGTGGAGTCGCGGAAGTTGTCCGGAAAGCCCAGCAGGGCTACAATGCCCAGGGAGGGATGCGCGGCTTTGCGGTTCAGGCAGTAGGCATTGAATGAATCCGCGCCCTGCTGCGCGGTGGTCGTTGCGTACGGCGGGCGGAAGATATTGAACGGCTCACCGATGGTCAGCACCACGTTGCGTTTGGTCGCATCAAACTGCGTATCGATGTCCTGCGCGACGCTGTTCATCTCGTCGCTGGTCTGGCCGCTAATCCCGTTCCAGTCAAACGACAGGCCGCCGCTCAGGCCGGCGGCGGCTAGTTGCTGCGGGGTTTTGGCAGCCAGGGCACTAGCAACCTTCGCTTCGAAATCAGCATGCCACCCGGTTGCGTAGTCTTCCGTGCTGATGCTGTTGCCATCGACGATAAACTGCAGATCTTTTACCGCTGCCTGTGGCGTGGCACTTACCACCGTACCGCCCAGGCTGGTGCCGATGCTGTTCGTGGCAAACGCCCGGAATTGGTACGGCATACCGTTGGTCAAGCCCGTAATCGGGAAGCTGAGGTTCGCCGTGGTACCGGCCACGCTCCAGCTGGTCGCGCCAGTTGGGCGGTACTCGTAGCGGTAGCTCAGAATGGGGGAACCGCCGTTGGCCGGGGCCTCTACGGTCACCACTACCTGCCCGTTGCCAGCTGCGGTGTCGAGCTGCGTCACCGCGCTTGGGGCGGTAGCGGCGGGTTCCGCCGGACCGGTAAAAGCCACTGCATTGCTCACACTGAAGCCAGCTGGCCGGCTGCCGCTGGCCACCACCCGGCTGCGCACCGTGCCAACCCCATGCGGGCCGGTAATGCCGGGGAAATACACCCGGCCGTTCTGCACGTAGGCATCGATGCGAACCGAATAGCCAGCTGCTTCCGTTGATTTTTCCAGCTCATACTCAGATGCTGACGGGAAACCAGCGACCAGCGAGTGCGAGAAGATGTTGCTCACATCGTCCGTCTGCGGATTGCGCGGAGCTTCCGGCTGTGCTACTGTGGCAGCCGAAATCCGCAGCTTATTATTGACTACCGAAATGGTGATACCCGACCCAGCCTCCACTACCGCATTAAGCAGCTGTGCCGTCAGTTCCGCCCCGCCCGCTCCAATGGCGGTATCAGTATCCGTAACCAGGTTATAGGCAATAGCTGTTACCGAGCCATTGGATTCCAGCCGGGTGCCAATGGCGGCCAGCTGGGTGCGGCTGACGGCCTGCAGCACCACCGGCAGCTTGCCCACGCCCCGGCCGGTTACCTGGTAGGTGGTGCCCCGCGTAAGCTTGCCTGCATCAACGGCTTCCAGCAAATCGGTGCGACTGGCCTGTACATACAGCGGAGCCGCCTGCGTACCCGCGGTAGCGGCGCCGGCCAGCAACTGCGACTTGTCGATACGGTATTCTTTTGCCTCCGATGGCACGCCCATCATAAAAACAGCATCGTCCGGCAAGGGCGTGCTGAGAGGCCACGGAGCAAGAGAATCCAGATACTGATTGGCCATGGTTCTTAATGGAGTTTAAGGAACCCGCCTTGGCGCAGCTCCAGTAAGGAATCATCTGTGGTTGGCAGCGCCCCGTTATCGGTGCTGTTGCCCGTGCCGAAGCCGTCGAGCAGTTCCAGTGTGACCTGCCCCGCCGACAGCGGGTAGTTGCGCAGTTCGGTGGCCTCATAGGCATCGGGCGCCAGCACGGCCCGACCCTGCACCCGCACCTCATCCAGGCGGAATACCAGCGTAAGCTGCTCATGTAGCCAGTCTGGCAGCCCGGCCGTTTCCAGCACCAGCTGCCGTCGCACCGCGGAAGAAAGCATCGTCGGTACCCCGCTGCTGGAGCGGTGCACGGTGGCGTCGCTGGCCGGCTTGCGGCGGAAAAAGGTCCCCGGCAGCCGCAACCGGCCCTGCATGCCGGTTGTCCACACCATACCGAAGGCGTTGTCGCGGTTGCGGTACTCTACTACCACCGTGTTGTGGTGCTCAGCAGCCAGGTGCAGCGGTTCGGAGACGGCTACTACGTCGGCTTCGGTCGCATCGGTGCCCCGCAGCTTTACCTGGTAGTCGCCGGCGGCCAGCCCGGATAGGTTCAGCACCGCTTCCCAGACGTTGAAGTCCACAATGTCCAGCTGCCAGCGGGCACTGATGTCGCCGGCGGCCGGTGCCCATGGGCGAGTCAGCACCAACACCTGCTCGCCATCCAGCCAAGCTACTTCCCGCACGCGGTAGGTGCCCGATGCACCACCGTTGAGCGTAAGCCGCCCGGCTCGGCGCAACGACGGCGGCAGCGCCCCGGCTTCGGCTATCAATGCGGTGAGCCCACCGCTATACTCGCGCAGCGATACAGCCAATGGATCAGACAGCCCAGTCAGGCGCTGTACCAGTACCAGCGGCTGGGTACGCACCAGTTGGCCGGTTTGGGGCCGGTAGATTTCGGCCTGAACCGCCGTAAAATCGGTGTGCACCTGCAGGGCAAGCAGGTCGCAGAACTGTACTTTCTGCCGGAACAACGGCCGCAGCTGCTGGCCAGGACGGGTCTGGTGGCAGAACAGCGTATTATCCAGCGTCTCAAACACTGCGCAGGTATCGGTAGCCTGCTCCAGCACGAACCGGAGCGGGTTCAGGCGCGGCACCCTGAAGACCGGTTTGCGTACCGGCGGGGCGTAGGTGCAGCTCCCATCCTCGTAGCGGGCGTTTGGGTTGAAGTTGTTGGCGGCCCGGTCGGTGCAGCCACCGACAACGGCGGCTACCAGCCGAAATTCCTGTTCCAGGATCTGGGCCGGGGCAGAGCTGTCGGTTACGCGGGCCAGGTAGGTGGCCGGCGCGGTCAGGCCGGTTACTTCTACCCACCCGTCGTTGTTGAGCTGCCCGGTGCGGGCCGGGCCGGGGCCAATGATTTCGTAATTCAGCGGGGCCGTGCCGCCGGTGGTGTCCAGCTGCACCCGGCCGGTGGTCTGGCCTGGAGCCGGCGAAAACGGCGTTACCCGTTCCCAGGCCAGCGCGCCGAAGCCGCACTCGGTGGCGTTCGGGGTATCCTGCGGGGTGATGAGGCCGCCGCCTACGTGGATATAGGCCCGGCGGGTGGTGCCGAAGCATTCCGCATGTACCTCGCCCAGCACCTCAACATCTTCCGGAATCGGGTCGGTACTACCTTGCCCGGTATAGCGGGAAAACCGCGGGTTCTGGCTGCCGTCGCGGTACAGTATGGTGCGCGTAACCGTATCGAAGTCCCACGTCTCGACGAAGTAGAGTTCGGAGGAAATCTGCGGGTCCGGGTCCTGCACGACCTGATCAAAGGTGTAGGCGGTGCGGTAGCGTTTGTAAGCCATTACGCGGAAGGGGTATGGCAGCGCAGCAGGGTAAAATCAGCCTGCTCGCGGCTCAGCGTGTGTTTGAAATCCAGCAGCCAGCCTTCCTGCCACTGCCCGCGCTCATCCTGGAACCGCACCCGGCCCCGTGGATTAGCCAGCACAGCGGCGGCCTGGGCCCGTGTACAGGGCGCGGTAAACTCCCAGGACTGCGCCCGCCACAACGGCTCGCCGAGGGCGGCTACCGGGATGTCAGCGTGTTCGGCTACTGCTGTTTCGCCCGGCAAGCGGGTGCTGAGCGTGTTGTTGCCTTCCCCGAAGCTGAAGCGCAGCCGGCGGCCCTGCTGGTAGCGCAGTCCGGCGGCCAGAGCAGGGCCGTGGCGGCGCAACATGCGGGCGGGGGAGAGGCGTAGGTTGTAGGCGGTATCCGGAGAATACAGCCCCGACACCTCGGCAAACAGTTGGTTGCGCTCGGTCTGAAACGTACCCAGCGGGGCCCGCAGCAGGCAGATCAGGAAGTTCTCGTTGTCGCTGCCGGTATCAGTGGTAGCGGTGGCATCGTAGCGCTGCCGGCGGGTGCTTTCCAGGTAAAAGCCAGCCGTAATGTAGTTGCCCACGGCATCGTAGGTGGCCTGCGGCTGCACCAGGGGGAGTGCCCATTCGCGGGTGGCGTTGAACTCGTCCAGCCCGTTCAGGCGCTGGGTTTGCCACTTCTGCCAGCCGGCTTTGGCCGTAATGTAGGTGCGGTCCGGTAGTTCTTTCAGCAGCAGATTGCTGATGAGTGTGCCAGCCGTATCCGGCAGGTAGTCCTGCACCGGGGCGGCCAGCGTCAGCACGACCTGTTCGGCATAGAAGTAGCTGGCCTGCTCTACCCGCAGCACTTCCGCGCCATCCGGTAGCCGTTCGGTGCCGTAGCCCAGCCAGTGCGCGGCATAGAGCGAGTCGAACAGGTCTTTCCAGGTAGCGTACAATGATTTAAGCAGGAGCGGGAACCCGCGCACCTGGAAGCCGCTGGTTACCAGCAGCAGGCTGCCCGGGCCGTCGGCGGGGTAGGCAGGCACCGTATCGGTGCGGCCGTAGAAAGTGCTGCGCAACGCCACCGGCTGGTCGGTCAAGGCCTGGGCAAGCCGGTCCAGCGCCTCATACACCAACAGCCCGGCCGCCGGGGTCGGGTCGGTCTGCGTATCAGCCTGCATGCGGAAATAGGAGCCGGGCTGCATCTCCAGCAGCACCGTAAACTGGTACGGACCAATGGCGGGGCCGCTGATGTCGTAGACGTGCAGGCGGCCGTACAGGTAAATCCGGTCGCCGATGTTCAGCGGACGGGTGATACGGTAGGCGGCTGTCAGCTGCTTGCGGTACTCGCCGGCAATGCCAGCGTCCTGAAAGGAAAACAACTCGATTGGCGGCTCGTCGTTCAGGCGGAAATACACCTTGCCCTCGGCTTTGTCAAAGTCCCCTTTGCCGTTCTGCCGCTGAATCCGCAGCAAACACTGAATATTGAAATCGATGCTGAACAGCCCCCGTTCCTGGGTGGTGTACACCGGCACTTCTGGATTTGTATCTGGCATGGTGACGGTACCAGCGTAGGTTTCCTGTACGCCGAACTCATCTACCACGGCTGAGCCAAACCCAAAGTACATCACCTTAAAGCGGCTGTTACCGTCGGTCACGTAGTCGGGGAATGGAGGAACAGGGGAGTCGGGTGTGATAACCTCATACCGCTGCCGAATAGCTTTGCTGTGCAGTTCTATTGTAGTGGGTGCAAACGCAGGTAGAGCTTTACCGCTTACCGACTCGCGGCCCAATAGGTCCACGGTGGTATCTTCCCGGTTCAGGAACTTCTGCGTGAAGCCTGGCTTCTCAACAAGGCACCGAAACTCGGTGGCGGTCTGCGTAGCACCGCTCATATTGATACGGCCCTGGTAGTAGGTTTCCCAGCAGAACGTGTTGGGGTCGTACACTTCTACCAGTAGATCTATTTCCGCCTCGGGGCCAGCTATATCCAGCACCTGGGTCAGGTAGGCGCGGCCCTCTTTCACGAAGCCTAATTCCACCATATACTCAGTGGAAAGCCCGTGGTATTTCGGGTCGCGGTGCAGCGTAACGCCCATTTCTTCCCAGCCGATCGGGTCGGTGCTCTGCCGTTGCGGGCCTAGTAGTTCGCTCAGCAGGGTAAAGCGCAGAAGGGTCTGGTTTTGGTCTAACATTATTGTATGTAAAATACATACAATATTTTCACGAAAGCAAAGGGGTTGATTGCTGAATAATATTGTATGTATTTTACATACATGAGCAATGCAATTAATTACTCCGACTTATTTGATGGACTAGGCCCGGGTGCTCAGGAGCTCTTGGATTTTAGCAAATCAGTACAGGGGCTCAACCGCAACTACCGGGCGTTTGCCAAAAATTTGGATTCCGATGCGCAACGTATTGCAGCCGGAATGGCGGCTATTCTAACGTCAACCCAAGGGCTTCAGACGCAAACTCAACAAGTCAATATTACCAATAAGCAAAGCCGGGCGGGGTTGGATGAGATGAATGCTGCTCTGACTAGATTGGCTCAGGAGCAGGAGCGATACAAAGCTGCGTTAGCTGGCTTGCAAACGGTACGCCGCAACGCCAAAGAAGGCACCGACGAACTGACCAGGAGTTTACGTGAGCAGCAGGTCGCCCTAAAGGCCGCGTTTGCAGCCAAGGACGTAGAAGGAGCGCGCCTAGCAGCTCAACGCATCTTGGAGCTTAAAACCGAAACTCAAGAGCTAAGCCGGGCCCTACGTGGTACCAGTAGCGTATTCACCGCTACGCAGGGCAGTTATCGGGCATTAGAAGCCGAGGCACGTCGGTTGGACGAGCAACTCAAATCCTTAGAGGGTGGCATAGAGGGCAACAGCGAAGAAGCGCAACAGTTGAAAAAACGGTTGGGCGAAATCAATAAAGCACTCATTGATTTTGGGCAAGGTGTCAACAATGGCCGAGCCAACGTAGGCCGGTATGCCGAGAGCCTACGCGAGAGTATTTCCGCCTTAATGCAGCAGCAGCGCAGCCTGGAAGCGGATAGCCAAGCGTTGCGCACGCAGGCGCGGGCAACAGGGCTTTCCGTTGAGCAACAGGAAAAGCTGCAGCAGGAATTGCGCAACACCGATACAGAGTTAGAGAAGGTCAACGGCGAGTTGCGCAGCTACGGCGTGGGCGTGCAGCAGAGTCAGCAGCATACCAGCGGCTTTGCCACCACCACGCAGAAAGCAGAGGCGGGGCTGTTGGGTTTCCTGGGTTCTACTGTATCCGCCTATGCCGGCTTGCAGGCCCTGAGCCAGGCGGTGGGCGCGGCCTATGATGACTACCTTGCGTTTGAAGCAGCGCAGAGCAGTCTGGCTGCCATTACCGGCGCGACGGGCAAGGACTTGGAGTTCTTTGCCGATGCCGCCCTGCGCATTGGCCCGGCAATGGGCAAGTCGGGCGCTGACACACTCAAAGCCTTTGAGTTGATTGGTAGCGCCCAGCCGGACCTGCTTAAGAGCAAAGAGGGGTTGGTGGCCGTGACCGAACAGGCGCTGCTCTTGGCGTCTGCTTCCGGTGAGGCGTTGCCGGATGCAGCTGATTCCCTCACCTCTGTGATGAACCAGTTCGGGGCCACGGCCCAGCAGGCCGGCCGCTACGTCAACACGTTGGCTGCAGGGGCCAAGGAGGGCGCAGCGACGATTGCCCAAACGGCTGCGAGTCTCAAATACGCCGGGGTGAATGCGGCCTCAGCAAACCTGAGTATTGAGCAGACCGTGGCCTTGGTACAAACGCTCGCTGAACGCAGCATCAAGGGCGAGCAGGCGGGTGTGAACCTGCGCAACGTACTGGCCAAGCTCGCGAGTGGGGCGCGGGAGACCAACCCCGAAGTCGTCGGCTTGGAAAAGGCGTTGGACACGCTGGGCAAGCGCAACCTGAGCACGGCCCAGTACACCAAGCTGTTTGGGCTGGAAAACGCCAACGCGGCCAAGATATTGGTTGAGGGGCGCGAGAAGGTGCGTAGCCTTACCACGGCCCTGACCGGCACGCAGACGGCCACCGAGCAGGCCAGCAAACAGATGGATAACGCAGCGGCAGCGGGTACTCGCCTGAAAACGGTGCTGCTCAGTGCGGGTTCTTCGTTCCTGCGTGGCTTTTCGCCCCTGTTCAAGGATGCGGCCAACGGGCTGGCTGACTTCGTAGCGCGGCTGACGGGGCTGAAAAAGACGGTGGAAGAGCAGGTGCAGGTATCGAGTCGGTTAATTCAGGCCAACCAGCAGCAGGCCGCCTCTGCCCAGCAGCTGTTGACTCGCTATGAGGAGCTAACGGCGAACGGCGTGAAGCCCACCACCGCCGAGAAAAAGGAGTTGGATAGCATTACACTGAAGCTAAAGGATACGCTTGGGGAAAGCGTTGTTGCTATTTCGAAAGAGACAGGGGCACTTCAGTTGAATAAAGAGGCCGTGCGCGAAGCCATTAAGCAGCGGCTCCTACTTGCGAATCAGGAGGCCAGCAGTTTGGTGCTCAAAGCAGAAGCGGTGAAAAACGACCGAATTGCCAAGGAAAAGGAGTTGACCAGAACGTTGAAAATTCAACTGCAAACCCGGCAGCAGCAGTTGGAAGCGGCAGGTATCAAGTATGCCCAGCGAGAAGCGCAGGGCCTGTTAGGCAGTAGTAAAAAGGTATTCACGCGCATATCTGATGGTAAAGCGCCTGTGTTCAATCCGAGAAGCAAGATCTCGGTAGCTGAGAACACAGCTATTACAAATTATACTTTCACCCAAAACGACCTAACCGCCTCCACCCGCCGCCTCAGCGAAGCCCAAGCCGAGTACAACCGCTACATGGCCGAGTTAAAGCGGCTTGGTTTTGACGCGGCCTTTATCCAGAAAACTCTCGCTGGGGCCACCGACGCCACCGCCAAGGCCACAAAGGACAACACCCAAGCCGCCGAAGAAAATGCGGCCGTACTAGACCGCAACGCCAAAGCCCAAGCAGAAGCCCGCAAAGCCCGTTTACAAGAGCAGGTGCAGCAGCAGGAACGCTTGATTGCTCAGGCTAAAAAAGCCCAGGAAGAAGCTGGGCGACTGTTTGAGGCTAAAAACCTGAACGGGGAAGCCTACACATCCCAGATCCGGGGTCTGCAGGATCAAATCGTCTCCGCTGAGCGCAAAGCGTCGGGCCTCCGCATCCGCATCATTGGCGAAGAGGCCACCGCTAAAAACGCGGAAATCAGTAACGAGCTGACCGGGATTAAAAACAAGCGCAACGTCTCCAATGCGGAGGTGCTGGATGCCGAGAAAGCCGCCTCGGCAAAACGGCTGGTAGTGGTGCGGGAAACGCGCATAGCCGTGCAGAAAGAGCTAGACAGCTTGCAGGAGCGCGTAACGGTGCCTGTGCTGGAGTTCAAGGTCAACGGCATTAACCCCGATGACTTAGCCAAGGTAGAGCGCGAACTAGACCTGAGCAGCGAGCGGGCCCTGAAACGCATGCAGGATGATGTGGACGAGCGCAAACGCTTATACGACCAGGACGCGGCCAATAAACAGGCGGCAGAAGAGCGGAAGCGGCAAATCGAGCAAGCCAGTATCAATTTGGCGTTCCAAGGCTTAGAGGCCTATGCACAGATACAGGCCGGACGCAATGCAACTATCCTAGATAATTTGGAGCAACAGAAACAGGCGGAACTGGCAATAGCCGGGGAAAATGCGGAGTTGCGAGCACAGATTGAAACGCAGTTTGATGCACGAATCCGGGCTGCCAAGCGGAAGGATGCCCAGGATAAGCGGCAAGCCGCGCTATTTGAAATTGGGCTTTCTACCGCCGTGGCCGTGGCGAAGTCGTTTGCGGAAAGTCCGGCCACCTTTGGCCTACCCTTTAGTGCGTTTGCCTTGGCGGCTGGTGCATTGCAGGTGGCTACCGTATTGGCTCAGCCGTTGCCGCAGTACTTCGTAGGCCGCGACGGTGGCCCGGCTGAATGGGCCTGGGTAGGTGAAAAGGGTCCGGAATTGGTGACCATGCCCAGCGGCCAAGCTCAGCTGTTCAGTCAGCCCACCGTAACGTATCTACCGGCAGGGGCCGACGTACACACGGCCGACAAAACTCGGCAGTTGCTGGCCTCTGTACCCCGACTACGGGAGCCCGCGGCTGTAGCCCAGCAGTATTCTCAGCAATACGCCCGCATGCTGATAGGAGGTGCCCAACAGATAGCGCAAGCGCAACCACTGCAACAGGATACGGCCGGGGAATTGCGGGATGCCCTAGCCCTGCAAACCGAGCAACTCATCCGCGCCCTGCACGAACGACCAGAGCAGCGGCTCACGGATCGGGGCTGGGAGCTGTTTACCAAGCGGGGAGAAAACACCACGCGGTACATTAATAAGCTGTATCGACGGAATGGGTAGCAGGAGAACTAATTTATAGGGCTACAACCGTGTCACTGCCTGATATGAAAAACACTTCCTTCGTCGACTCGACAATAAACTCGATAGAGTCACGCTTATCGGCAGGGCCTTCGGCTCTACCTCCGGTGAAAGTATGCACGACAGAGTACCCTCCTTTTATCGGCTTTGCCCTACTCGCTAGCGGTGTGTAGGATGGCGCCCGTAGCAGCCGAGCAGCTGCCTGTTCGGCTGCTGTTACTGCCTGCTTTTCAGGAGAAGGAGCACAACTGCTAAATAAGAAAAGAATTAGTACAGTGTATTTCATCGCCCACAAACTACAAAAAAGCCCCGACCTGTTGGCCGGGGCTTTTTTACTTCCTGTTCTCTCGCTTAATCTGTTCAGTAACATGTTCTACCCGTGAGTGAAACTGAAATAGTGTAAGCTTTTCCGGCTCAGGTGTACCATTCTGTGCTAACACGGCGCAAAGCTGTCCAAAAGCCCGGCGTTGCAATACTAGGGTGTTCTGTGGGTCTCCAGTCTCAAATATATCTGGCTCCATCATATCCAGTAGTGCATTGTCCATGTCTTCGATGGTTTGTAACGCAGCCTGATCTGAGCCTAAAATAAGGTCGCAGAGAGCCAAGGCGCGCCGCTTCAAATGCGAGGCACGCAGCAACTCATCTGCATCGTCAGCAAAGCGAGCAGGAAAATGCACGGCTAATTCCTCTCTGAACGCATTTCGCGCAGCCTTCAACGCCTCCATAGTATGTGCATCTGTCAGGCCAAGTGTATCCAAGTGGCTTAGCAATGCGTGTAAGCCATCTTCTGTAATATCCATGGCAGGTTCACCATCTACGCTGGCCACTAGCACGGCGAAAGCCAAGCGCGTAGGCGAATAGTGTGTCTCGGCGAAATGACGGGCATAGTGAGCATTGCTGAGTGCCAGGAACTGCTGCTGCTCTTTACCCGGCCGACTGCCAAAGTAAGCTGCTAACTGCTCGTGGCGTTGGGCGTCAGCTTCCGTTGCGCCCACACCTGCTTGCAAAGCAGCATAACACTGATATTCCAAGTGCCGAGCGGCGGGTAGTTCCAGAATAGATTGGTAATACTGCAGTTGGTGGTTATTACCAAGGGAGAGGGTACGCATTTAGAGAGGTTTGATGTACTGTTGATAGTTTTCGTGGCCATCCAGAAAGCGCACAAAGCCCAGTCGCTGGTAAAGAGTGCGGGCTTTCTCGTTTTCGTGGTGCACCGTGAGGCCCACGGTTTCAAAGCGCAGGGCCCGGCATACGGCGAAAGCCCGGCCCAGCAGTAGGGAGCCCAGCCCTCGGCCCTGGTAAGCTTCCTGCACGTACACCGCCCGTATCCACCCGGCCGAATCTTCTACATCCAGACACAGCTGCGCGACGCATGGGCCGCCGGCGTAGCGGGCCTGGATATAGACGGTATTGGGCTTGTCTACATCGATTTTCGACCAGAAAAGGGATAGGGTAGGCTTCAGTATTGTATGTATTTTAAATACAATATGGGTAAAAAAAAGGCGCTACAGCAACTTAGTAGGAAGTATCAAGGGGTAGACTTTTGAATACCCAGACGGCGAGCCTCGTCATGCATCAACAGCTTCATAAGAGTGGCCACTTTAGTGCCTCTGGCTTTAGCAACAGCTTCAAACAGTTCTTTTTCATCAGGCTCTACCTGAATGCCTATCTGTGGCTTCCTTGATTTGTCATCTTGTTTCATGGGCGTGTAGCTCGTCAGGATGTAATGTAAATGTAGTGCAAACTTAATAATATACTAGTAATTCATATTGATAATACTTGTTTACAAATAATTTACTAGTATATTTGAAGTAAATAAGAAAGAGGCCAGTCCCGGCAAGGACTGACCTCCGATTTTCCAAACAGCCCCGGCAAGGGCTATTCATCAAAACACACCCTAAAGTTATGGAAACTACCGTAACGACCGGCGGAAGCCAGGTTTATGATCCTGCCTTCTGGGCCAACCTGCACGCGCTGCGTCAGAACCTCATTGCCAGTGCCAATTCGCGCTATTTTACGCAAGAGGAAAAGAGTACAGTCCGATTTAATGCAGAATCGTGTACCAATCAATCCCAACTTCGCAAGTGGATTGATCAGTTGGAAACGATGGAGTCACAACGTCGGAAAATATTCGTGCCGATGTGGTTCGAAGATAACAGTACCGTGTTTTTGCTTAAGAAAGTGTCCTCTGCTGATTGACCATGAGCAAGTGCCAAGAAAAATGGCAATGCACTTTCCAACAGGTTGCGCTGTCCTTTTTAAGGAAGCCACTATCAAGGGTCTTGATAGTGGCTTCAATGCTGCACCACTTTGTTTGTCAACAAGCATAAACCCACCCAATGCCATGCGTGAACTGGTAGTAAAAAATTACAACGGCTTTCCGATTGAGTTCGAAATGATCAATGGCCAGCTGATGGCCAACGCCACAGCTATGTGCGCTATCTTCGGAAAACGGCCTGCTCACTGGCTCGACTTAGAAGGCACGAAGCGATATATCAAGGCATTAGACGCAAGGTCGGGAATCCCGACACCGACCAATGAGTCGGTGTCGGGATTCCCGACACCGACCTCAAAGTCTGAATTTCGCACTTTGGTTGAGGTGCGAAACGGCGGCACTAATTATGGCACCTGGATACATGAGCGGCTGATCTTGAAACTGGCCCAGTGGTTGAATGTGGACTTTGAAATTCAATGCGACGAATGGGTGGCTGAGTTGTTGCGCACTGGGCAGGTCGAACTAATGCCAGCACAACCTACTGTGCCCGCTGTGCAGTCCCAGGCTGAGTTAATTCTGATGCTAGCCCAGCAGAACGTCGAGACGGAACGACGGATGGTAGCGCTGGAAGAGAAGGTGCAAGAAGTAGTAGCCAAGGTTACCACCACCAACGTGGACTATTATACGGTAGCTGGGTACGCCTCTCTTCACCGTCTACGCATGACCCCTGACCAAGCCAATACATATGGCCGGCAAGCAGCTGCCCTTAGTCGGGCCCACGGCTACGCGGTAACAAAGGTGCATGATAGTCGCTATGGGCATGTGAATAACTACCACCAAGACATTCTTGCGCAGGTAATGCGAGTACAACGTCAATTAGCTGCTTGAGTAGTATGCCTGCCAAACTCACAACCGCACAGTTTATTGAAAAGGCCCGTGCAGTGCATGGGCCTTTGTATGACTACTCGCAAGTTGTGTATCATGACAGTAAGAGTAAGGTTGCTATTACCTGCCTGGCACACGGGGTATTTTATCAGAGCCCGAATTGCCATCTGTCTGGACAAAATTGCCCAAGCTGTAGTATCAATACCTATAAAATAAATAATACTGTATGTGCCACAAGTTTTATCGAAAGGGCCATTAAAGTGCACGGTAATATTTATGATTACAAAAATACAATATACATAGATGCGACTACTTTAGTAGAAATAAGATGTGCTGTTCATGGATTATTCAAACAAAAACCGGCTAAGCATTTACGGGGTCATGGTTGCGGAAAATGCGGCAATAGTAGATTGACTTCATTATCAGCGAAAAACACAGGGTCATTCATCGAACATGCTAGGAAGCGACATGGCGATTTTTATGACTACAGCCAAGTTCAATACGTTAACGCGCGTACTAAAATAGTGATAGTTTGCCCAAATCATGGACCTTTTGAGCAGCTTCCAGGCCACCATACAGCTAAGGCAGGATGCCCAATGTGTATGCGAGATGTTCGCAGATGTGTCAAAAATAGCTGGATGGCTAAACAGCGAGGCAGGCAAGCTATATTTTACATTGTTGAGTTGGAAGGTGAAGGCGAAAAGTTTTATAAGACGGGTATCACATATAATATAAAAAAGAGATTTGAGTCAGGAGAAAAGTCCTACAAGGTGTCTGTAATGTTTAAATATGCGTCATTAGATTCCGGCCTTATTTATGATTTAGAAGATGAGGTTTTAAATAAATTCAAGCATTTACGCTATCGTCCTGCAAAACTATTTTCTGGTCATACAGAGTGCTTTTTTGATGTGTCGCCAATCATCATGCTTTTGAATGGCCGGTTCAACAGCTAGTACGTATGGTCTTTTGTGTGTGTATTTTACATACATTTACAGTGTGACTAGGCTTGAATATATCGCCACTAGCCTCGCTAGACTCCCCGCTGTCTTAGCAGAGCAGGTTGAGCAGACTATACACGAAAACGCCGCTTTTTTAGAGGATGCCAATACTGCTCAGCTGGCGCAAGGGAAAAGAGCTGATGGAAGCGAGATACTGCCAGAGTATAGCCCTTTAACACTGGCAATTAAACAATTACAAGGCAGGTCAACGCATGTTACTCTTTACGATGAGGGTGATTTTTATAGCTCTGTAAAAGCTCAACTCACAGGCGATAAGGGCTTCGAAATGATAGCTACCGATTCCAAGGCCAGGGCTCTTGAATCAAAGTATGGCGATGATATTTTAGGGTTAAGCGAGGAGGCATTAGATGAATTTAAAACTTCATACATCAAGCCCGATTTACAGCAGAAAACCCGCGACACCCTCGGCTTATGAGCAACGCTACCCCAGAATTTAAGGAGTTCAACAACGGCACCGAGTTCATGGCCCAGCAGATCTGGATTGATGATAAGGGGCTGGTTGCGGGTGGTATTGGGGTATGGGAATGGGCCCAGGCATCTGCCGTGCTGGGGCCTACTGAGCCGCGCATCTTTCCGGATGCTCAATACCCGGTCTGCTCGGTGCTCTGGGGTGGCCAGCATCTGCATATCCGGGCCGATTTCAAACAGGTGCTCACTGCTTATCTGCGCTACAAACAGCGCTATGGTGGCCAGTACATTCGTCTTTTAGCCAACTAGCCTGATGGTTTCTTACTCTACCCCCACCGCGCCCACGCTGCCCAACCCGGTCGGTCTGGACGCCGAAATTCAGCGTCTGCAACTGCTGCTGGCCCAGCGGCTTACCTGGTTGCAGGTGAGCTATGGCAAGGCCTTCCGGCATAGCGAGAAGCGCGACGGCAAAACGGTGTACCTACCCAAGGTATACGCCGGGGCCGGCGAGTACCGTGACGTGTTGCCCAACGACAACGTGCAGGCCCAAGGCTTCTTTCTCCCCCGCGACCCAGCGGTGACCGACCTGCGCGAGCCGACGCCGGGCACCTTACCGCTAACCCAGGGTATCGAATGGATATTTTGGGGGAATCTGCAGCGTATTTTTTCTCCAGAAGAGCATCAATACGATGGTATAATTCTTCAAGAAGTTTTACGTGTATTCACGGGTGCTGGTACTCTAGTGCAGCGGGTGTACACCTCGTTCGATGAGGTATTTCGCGGCTTCACTACCGACTTGGTAGCAGCGCCAGTACTGCAGCACCCATACGCCGGCTTCCGCATTCAGCTGGAACTGCATACCCCCAATGTACTATGCTGAGCGAGTTGTTTTCGTTGGTGGTGCTGGTGGCCCTCACATCGGCCTGCTTGTTGATGTGCTTTGAGAAGTGGGGCTGGTTGCGAGCCTGGGAGGTGTTTGGGCCCCGCTGGTTTCCTCGTTGTGACTTCTGCGCAGGATTTCATGTGAGTTGGCCCCTACTCGTTGTGCTAGTAGCCGTACTGAGGCTGCCGTGGTGGTGGGTGGTCGGGGCCTTACCAGCAGCGGCGTTGTGCCGGTTCGTATTTTCTTTGCGGTAAGTGGGCTGGCCTTTGATCTGCTTTAGGGCAATAGTGAGGTCGGCGTATTCGGGGGTAATGTCGGCACCGGTAGCATCTTTGCCGCTGGCCAGTTGCGCGGTGTTAGCATCTTCCAGGAAGGCCGTGTTGTCGCGCACCGTATCTTCTACCTGCTGATCCAGCATCCGTGGCAGCCGCTCAAATGCCCGGGCAAGGAAGTCGAGCCGGGCACTCATCCGATGCTTTTAAACTTCACAGCCCCAGGTTTCGGTGCGCAGGGTAGGCAGGTAGCAGACACCCCTGAAATATCCACGTCCAGCGCTTTCAGCGTGCGGCTCAGCTGGGTAAGCAGGCCTGGTTGGCCATCAGTGCGGTTGTTGAGTTCCATCAACGCCAACGCCTTCGTTTTATCAGCCAAACCGTTGTCGCGGGTGGAGTAGGCCATTAGGCTCAGCAGGTTCACGGCGAGCTGCTCGCGTACGGCCGCCGCGAAGCTGGGCAACTGGCCAGCCAGCCGCTGGGTCAGGTCGCAGGTAGCTTCCAGCCGCAGGTTCAGGCCCCAGTTGGTGTTGCTCTGATAGGTAATGTCATCCGACAACGGAGCCTGCAAAAACGGCAGCACCTGCACGTACGGGCTCCATTTATCATACTGCACATAAGCGTTACCGCAGCACTGGCCGGGGCGCTGCTGCAGGTTCTGCTCCAGGCGGATAGCCTGCCCGCTCAACTCATCCTCATAGTACCCAAAATACCAGGTGCCGCCGTTCTTGCTGGCCAGATCGATGGGCGTGGTGAGCGGGCTCCACTCGAAATACACCCGGTCGGTGCGGGGCAGGTCCAGTTCAGCCACGGGGGCGGCCATATCGGAGCTGTGCAGCACCACCAGCTTGAAGTTCGGCTCCCGCTCGGTGAACTGGGTGCCGACTGCCGTTACCCGCACGCCGATATCCTGCATGCCCGGCCGCATCCGGAGCGCCAAGCCAACGAAGCGGCCCTGCCGGATAATCTTGTCCCGATACGCGCCGCTGGCCTCTGTCAGCGGCAAGTCCTGGAGCAGGCGCTTACCGGTGCTCGTCAGCTGCTTCTGCTCGCGAA
Organism: Hymenobacter metallilatus; assembly: GCF_003944705.1. Classification (GTDB taxonomy): domain Bacteria; phylum Bacteroidota; class Bacteroidia; order Cytophagales; family Hymenobacteraceae; genus Hymenobacter; species Hymenobacter metallilatus. The sequence goes on from NZ_RWIS01000011.1 coordinate 127,834, forward strand.
ACGACTGCAGCACCTTGGTAGCAGCGGTTATACGGGCGGTTTTCAGGAAGTCGGGAAACGCGGCGGCCGGCATCTGCGGGGCCGCTTGCTGAATGTTGCGTAGCGTCAGCAGCGGATGCACATCCTGCACGGCCAGCTCCCCTTCAGGGGCCAACAGATCATTAGGCAGGCTGGTCGGCTCATCCGGCGCACCAGCAACGGGCCGGTAGCCGATGGTAGTAGCAAGCAGGGCGGCGAGGGTGAGGGTATTAAACATGGCGGGAAGGATGAAAAGGTAAAATGCCCGTCCCGCATCCGGGACGGGCATTTATCACAAATAGCACTCTCAAGCTGGCCCTAAGCGGCAGCTTTCTGCTCCACCTTCACGATGGGGAAGTAGCGGCCGGCCGCATCCGAGTTGTAGGCTTTCACGAAGCATACATCGAAGCTCCACTCGTACGACTCGACGGCGGTACGGGTGAGGGCCTGCAGGTTCTGGCCTGCCAGGGGAGCCGACTGATCCGAGCAATCGGCCCGGTAAAACAGGCCCATGGTGCCCAGACCGGGCACGTCCTGGGTAGTCCACTCGCGCACAGGGTTGTCAGCACCGCCGTGCACTACACCACGGGCGCAGTCGGGGTCTACGCGGGTTTCCAGGCCCACAGCACCATCCGCTACCAGGTACATGGTGGCACGGTTGCCGGTGCCAGGCAGGATGCGGTTGGAGCGGAAGAACTGGCCTACACCATCCAGCACGTAGCTCAGGTCGCCGTCGCTGGTCTGGCCAGCCCCTTCAATGGCCCGCACATCAGCCATGGCCATCGGGTTGGTCAGCACGTCGGGAGTACCACCCAAATCCATCGTTTCCAGGATGGATTCGATGTAGTTGTAGAACTCTTTCCGCTCGGCATCGGGCACCTGCAGCGCATCGGCCACCTCGGGGTAGTAGGCGGTGATGGCAGCAGGGTAGTACTGGTTTTTAGCCAGCTCCAACTGATCCACGCACTGCGTGTCGAGGAACTCCATCGTTTTAAGGCGACGGGCCTCAAACTGGCGATAGAACGTGTCCTCATAGCTGATATCGTTGTTGATATGCTGCGAGGGAATCATTGGGAAACCGAAAGCCACCGTGGCGAAGGTGAACGTCACCAGCTTTGAGTTCAGGCCGCCTACCTGCACGGCGCAGGTGCGCACGTTAGACAGGGTGGGGTTTTCATAGTCGATAACCGGAGCCTGCACAGTGTTGCCGAACGAGTTTTGCAGGGCCTCGCGCAGCTCGGGCGTCATAATGCCGGTGGGCGAGGCGGTCTGCTTGCGGTACAGCTGCAGCGCGCCGTAGTTGGAGCCGCGCAGCTCCAGGCTGTCGAGGCCGCCGTTCGGACGCCGACGGTAGCGGGTACGGACGGCCTGTTTGAGGGTTTGAGCGATGGAGGGCATCGTCGTAGAAGGGGTAAGGTGAAAAGATGAAAACAGGGGTGCCAGGTCGTCCCGTAACCAGTGGCAGGTAAGCGTATGCGTATTGGCCGGCGGCGCACGTCTCATGTGCGCCGCCGACAGTATCTGTTAGCGCAGGGGCAGGCCCGCGCCGAATTTGTCGTAGGCTTCGTCGTATTCTTTCGAGCCTTCGGCCAGGCCGAATTCTTTCAGCCAGTCCATTAGCTGGCCCTGGTTTTTCACGGTAGCCGGCAACGTAGCGGGTAAAGCAGACGGCTTGCGGCCGCCCTGGCCACCAGCGCCACCTTGTCCACCGGCCCCGCCGCCCTGACCTTGGTGGCCGGCATCTACCACGTCCTTCAGGATGTCGGCCAGGATGTCGGCGGCAGTGGCTGGGAGGCTTTTATCGTTCAGCACCGTTTTGCCGTCCTTGACATACACCACGGTTGTAGAGCCATCTACATTCTTCTGCTCTTTGGCCATGCTGATGATGGACTGGGTAGCATTATCTACCAGCACCTTCACCACCGACTCTTTCACCGACGGGTCGAACTTGATACCACGCACACCGTCGCGGATATCCAGCATGACGTCTTTCTGGAACAGCTTGGTATCCTTGTCGGTCAGGTCCTTCTGGTACTGCTCTTCTTTTTTTTGCAGAGCTTCCAGCTGGGCCTTCATCGTTTCGTTGCCGTTGCCATCGGCAATGGTTTTTTCCAGGTCGAGAATCTTCTGCTGCAGCGGGGTAGTATCCTCCTTGAACTTGCCGATGACGCGCTTCGCGTAGTCGTAAGTGCGTTCCGTAGGGTTGCGGGCAATGCCAGAGGTATCGAAGATGTCCTTGTCGAGGCCATCATAGATTTCCTTGGTTTTGGTGCCGATAAAGCTGGTTTCTTCGTCGGCTGTGCGGGCTACGTAGCCCAGCTTTTTTACGCCGCCTACGACGTGGTCTTTCAGGGCCGGATTCGCGGCAATAGCGGCGTCCAATTCCTCGGGGGTAAAGGTGTTGTCGGTGATGGCCATACTTCAGTCTCGTAGAAGTGGTGAGGGTGGGATAATTAAGCAGCCGCTTTGAAATCGGCTGCTGTATGAATGAAGTCGCGGCCTTCGGGGCCGTCCAGGGTGTAAAATGTTTTACCGCCATCCGTGCTGAACGCATCCGATTGGCGTCTGCTCTGCCACATCGGTTTACCCGATTCGTAGCTCACGTCCATCCATTCTTCTGGATTGTTAGTGAGCGGCCCCAGGGGCTGAAAACGGGCCAGCTTCTCAAACAGGTCCAGCGTCTGGGCATGGGAGCCGCCGGAATGACCTTGATAGGAGAGTACCTGCACCAACTGCATTACCGAATTGGCAACCTCCCCACCGTAATCAGCAGTCTCATCCCAAAGGCCAGCTGCTTTGAGTTCGGCACGGGCGTGCAGCACCAGATTGCTTTCGTTCTGCTGCTCCAGTGCCGGTGCGCTACCCTGCACCCACATCGGAGGCTGGGTGTGGCCGGACAGCAGACCAACGGTAACACAGTGCGTCTGATTGATGCTGATCAATTCTTCGGGCCCTAACTGCCACTGGCTGATGCACTGGCCGTCATCGGTGCGAAGAATCGGGAGGGAGCAGCACTCTTCGTCGGTCATGTTGGCCGGCTTCTGGAGCACTGCGTTGGCTTCGGGGAAGTTGATAGGAGTTGCCATGCGAATGGGGAAATGGCTGTGAAACAGGTACTCTGACTTTACTATGCGGGTGGGACGGAAGGGCCGGCTCCGGAAGTCCCACCCGCGTGGAACCGGCCCCGGTCACTTATTCAGTAACCTTCCCGAAATCGGCATCCTTGGCTCGGATCAGCTCTACCAGCTCATCATAGTTTTTGGAAGCCGTCAGTTCTTTATCTTCCGGATACAGCTCCTGGAAGCGCATCTGTGCATCCTGCAGGGAAGGCTGGGTAGCATTGGGCTGCATCGGTTGCTTAGTACCGGTGTCATCGGTTTCTGCCTCTTTCTTGGCAGCCTGCGGACGCGGGTCGTGCAGGATGGTCTGGGAGTCGTACTCGGCAAAGGCGTTGTTGCGCTCCATACGCTCGTACTGGGCCGGTACCAGCTTCACTACCTTGTCTACCACCGTGTACTCTTTCTTCACCGGGTCATTGACCTTGCTGGTGAGCTTGACGTGTACCCGGTCGGCTTCGTGAGCAGGAAACTCATACGAGTCATCCTGATTGCCTTTGGCCTGCTCGATGTCCTCGCCGTTAAGCTGCTGGGACTGGAGCGTTTTCAGGTCGAGTTTCGGGGTTTTGGCTTTGGCCGCCACCTTGGGTTTGGTTGTCGTTGACATAAGACAAAAGGATTAGCCGCGTTTGCGGGAAGTGGACGATTTACGGCGTTTAGCGGCCGCCTTTTTTGCCGGTTTTCGCTTAGGCATTTTCATGCCTTTGGACATTTTTTTCATACCTTACATTGACATAGGGGCCGGATTTTTACTCATGCTCATCAACTCCTCTGCGGTGTACCATTTATGCACGCTGCCATCCGGCAACCGAACCGCGTAGGTATTCCCCTGAATCTGGGCAATAGTCATGGTTAGGCCTTCATGCTCTGGCATGTGCGCTTTGCCTGCTTTTACCATTACGGTGTCGCCTACTGCAAATGCTTGTCCTGACGGAACTCCCATCGCCGGCACATAAGACAAAAGGATTTTAGTGATGAGGGCGAGCTTAATGTGGTAGGGTTGAAGCGAGGCGAAGCGGGTAACAGGCAGTTGCTCCGACTCGAAACGGGTGAGGTAGCGGCCGAAATCGACTTTGAGCCGCATCAGCTGCTCGTCGAATAAGCCCGTGGCCATGGGCGAGGTGCCGGCGCTGGCCAGCATGGTCAGGATCTGATCAACCGAGTATTCCGGGTAAGGCTCCAGGTCGGACAGGATGCGCATGCGGTCCAACTGGGCAGGGTTGTGCCGGTATTCAGTCTGGTAGCGGAAGTCGCGGGCCTGGCTCAGCTCATACACCGGCCGGCCGGCTTTGCGGGCTTCGACCTCTTCCTGGGCAAGCTGCTCCGGCGTTTTGAGGTAGAACCGCTCACCCATGGAAACGAACGTGCTACGGTACAGCGGACCGTAGCGCAGGCGACCTTTGGTCGTCAGTTCCCAGGCGCGGGCCTGCTCCAGTGGCTTTTTGAACTCCACCAGTACATCCTGCTTGATTTCGAAGCCGGACTGTACTTGCTTGGTATTCTTTGCCTGCTCGTTACTGGGCTCACCACCACCGCCGAGAACCGACCGGAGCAGGGCTTCCCGGCGACGCTGCTGCAACTGCTCGATATGCTCCAATACGGTCACGTTCGGCGACACCATGCCAATAGGGTCGCGGGTATCGGGCATGTCCTTGGAAGGCGCGGGTACCTCCACGTACACGCCCGGTCCCAGCAGGTCTTTAGCGGTGCAGGCCGGGCACTTTAGTGTCTGATAGCGTGGCACCTGCTCACCATCACCGATGGTATCATAGGCCGTTATCTTGTTGATAACGCCGCCTTCGCAGCGCTGGCCATCAGGCGTCTGATAGTCGCAGCCCGACTCGAAACCCCAGATGATGGGGAACGTGCCGTATTGCCGGTAATACTCGATAGCGCCGTCCCACCATACGAAGCGGTCCAGCGAGCCGAGTACGGCCGTTAGCGGCGCCCGGCGGGGCAAGTTGGTGGCCTGGTCCAGCGGCTCCGACCACAACAGCCGGGCCGGGCAGGTGCCCAGCTGGTGCGCGTTGCGTAGTACCTCGCTCCACTGCTGCTCGCCTTCCGGCTTCTCCCAGATAGCGTAGGCCGCATCATCGTAGACGTGCAGGCGTTCGATGGTGCGGCCGGCGGCATCCTTGTAAGACGGCTGGGTGAATAGGACGTACTCGCAGGTGCCGTCGGCTTTGAGCCGCACATCAAAGATATCTTCCAGGTGCAGCAGCAGCGTGTAGGGCTCGGGGTAGCGGGTGCGCTGCTCGGCGGGCATGTCCACCACCAGCAGCGAGTGCGGGCGGGCGGCCAGGGCCTGGAACGCGGTGTTTTCCCAGAAGTCCGCCTCACGTTGCGCGGTGCGGAACTGCTCGAAATCCGTTTCCAGCTCGGGCGTCGCCAGCTCGCAGCTCAGCAATCCGTCCTGCGCTTCGAACACGCGCTTCAGCCCGGTGAAAATATCCTCTACAATGTCCGTCGTCGGCAGCGGAGCCGGTACACACTGTTCCCACTTCGTGAAGCGGTCAGTCGGCAGCATGCCTTTGGCCCAGTCGCGCAGATACAGCCAGCCGGCGGGCCGGCGGCTGGTATCGACGTGGGGCACCGCATGCAGCCGCAGCCGCTGCTCGTGGCGCAGGCACTCGGCAATCACCCCGCCGTTAGCGGGATTTTCGAGTAGTGCGCGGACGTCTTGAGGCTGGAGGATCATCGGCCGTGGTGGGCGCGGGTGTTTCGGTGGGTGCCGGCACTTCGTGCCAGTCGTGGTGGCCCTGCTTTTCTTCCAGGGCGTGAAGGGCGGCGGCGTGGGCAGCGGAGAAATCCCGCTCGATGCCCAGGGCCGTGGAGCGCAGCCGAACCGTGTCGGGCTGCGCTCCTGTGGGCTTACCGGCCATCAGGCGTTATACCGGGTTGAGGCTTACCAGATCGAAATCGGCCTGCGTGATGGTGGTGCCTACATCCCACTTGCCATCAAGCGAAATGCCGAAGCCGTTTTTGTTCAGGGCCTTGAAGCCCTCACTGCCCACCGATTGCAGGTAGAAGTTGGAGAACGGAATGCCGTTCACGCCCCGCGAGATAATGCGGTTGTCGGGCGTGATAAGGGCCATTTCCACCGGATCAACGCCGAGTTCGGCGCGGCTTTCATTTTCCATCTTTTCCAGCTGGGCTTTGATGGAAGCGGGCAGGCCGACGTACTCAGCAGTGTATTTTACCGCGTTGTAGCCGGTCAGGAAGCCTTTGCCGTTGATGCTGCCGTTCGTGTTTTCCTCGGCGAACTGCGCCTCCGACTGCGGCAGCTGCGGGTTCACATAGAGCGGGGTGAGGATGATCTTGTCATCATTCACGGCGGCGAAGGCCGCGTTCCAGGCGGCCAGCGTCTTCATGGCCGCTATCGTGGCGAAGGCAGCGGCAAAAGCACCCCGGCGGCCGATGGCCATCCGAACGGTTTGGCCGAAATGAACAGCGCAGTCCACTTTGGCGGGAGCAGTAAGAGAGTCAGGGCGTACGCAGTCCATAGCAGCGAAGAGAAAGAAGTGATTTATTGTATGTAAAATACATACAATATTTCCAGAACTGCAACAGGCTTAATTTTTCCGCGTCATAAACCCTTTCCGAAACACCGGCCGCAGCTCGAACCACTCGCGGAAGCTGAACGTGTCGGCGAAGTCGGGGGAGCGGCCACCGAGCAGGATCTTCTGTTCGTCTTTGGTGTTGATGGTTTTCTTGCCCTCGGCCGTGTCTTTGCCGCGCTTGATGGCTTTGAGGTCCTGTTTGATGACGTCGCGGATATCCATTTCTACTCCAGCCACCTTCATCTTTGTTTCCCGACGACCATCAATAACGCAACTGTCCCTGGTGACTTCGATGCGGACCTCGCCCCGGTTGACGCGGCCGGCCATGCGGTAGTAGCACTGCGTTTTGAGGTCTTTGTAGGCTTCCTTCACTTCGGTTTCGGGGTCGGTCAGGGCGGGAGTGCCGCCGCTGAAACCGGCGTAGCCGCCCAGCGCCACAGCCCCGCCGCCTACGCCATCCTGGTCGATGAGCGTATCAGACTGGGCCACGTTGTAGCGGCGGCGCAGCGGCTCGATGGCTTCCACGATGTCACGCGAGCCGGTTTTACTGATGACGGTAATGGCGACCACCGTCCAACCAACCCACACCTTAATCACGCACTTGTCGGCCCCAAAGCCGGCGGCGTCGCACGTAATGCAGCGGCGGGGCTGAGCTTCTACTACCGGGTAGTTGGTCCAGAGGTCGTTGAGTCGGGTATGCTCAAACAAGGCCAGGCCGTCTACTTTCACCTTCCAGTTGCCTTCCAGCAGCTGGGCTTTGGTTTCTTCATCCTGGGCCATCAGGTTGCCCAGGTATTCGGGGTTGACCGCAAGCAGCTTCTTATTCTCGTAAATGCTGCCGGGAATGAAGGTGACGCTTTTCGGTCGGGTGCCAGCCAGTGGCCCTTCGAACAGATGCGGGGCCTTTTGCATCACCTCTTCGGGCGTATCACCCCAGATGTATACTTCCCCGTCTCGGGTGAGATAACGCAGTACACCGGCCCGCTCAGGAATGGGAAACCCATCCTCCCCAATCCACCAATCAATCAACTCCGCTACCCAGCTGTCGGGGTCAGGATTGCAACTGGCCCGTACGTACGGCCGCACCCCGCACAGGCTGCGGTTACGGGTAAGCATATACCAGAACGTCTTCTTAGAGAAGTGCGTGAGCTCGTCGAAGATGATGAGTGGAATCTGAGTACCCTGCCAGTCGTAGGCGTTTTTTTCGTGTTGCAGGTGGGCAAAGCTGATGCGTGCCCCGCTGGGAAACTTCCATTCCAGGTCGCCCTGCTTAGCGCCAACAAGCGGGTATATCTCCTTACTGGTGTCCCATAGGCCGCCTTCGTTGGTAATCTGGGCATAGGTACGACGAAACACGACAGGGCCCCAGCCAGGGTTGAAGCGGTGGCGGGTGGCCTCAATCAGCAGGGCATAGGTTTTACCACCGCCGGCCCCACCGCCGATGATGGCAATGTCGGCGGGCGTGCTCAGGGCCGCCATCTGGAAACCCGGCTGCGGCGTGATGATGCGCGCTTCGGTGGCTACTGCTGTCATTTGTAGCGGCGGCGGTTACCCATGTAGCCACGGTAAGCCGGGCGCTCTACTACTACATAGGGCTGGTATTCAGGAAATGACAGGGCTTCCCGAAGTGGAACCGTAACGCTTTCCGCGTTGAGCCTTTCTATATCTGTTTCGGCCTGTGCAGCGGCTGCTTCTAGGCTACTGACACAGGCATTAATGGCCACACACAAGCGGGCCCCGGCGGCATTAAGAGCAACCAATCCTGAGCCAACTACAATTATATTAGGGTGTTTCATAAATCGGAAATCCAGATTTGCAGCATACTGGTGACACGGCAGGCAGGATAGATGCGCTGCCAGTGCTCCAGCGAGTACGATTGATTGCGGGCCACATCGTAGACTTCGCTCTGGTTGTACACCAACGCCCACCAGCAGCCTTTCCAGCCCCAATGCTCCGGCACCTTCACCCGCAGGATGCAGGGCCATGGGGTAGCCGGGTCCCACTTCACGAAGCGGGGCGTAGTGTTATAGCCCAGTAGCCGGGCTACCTCGCCGAAACTACTACCGCGCCATCCTTTGGCTTGCCGCAACGGCTCTGGCAGCTTCTCCCGTATCTCGGCTTTGGGCAGGCCGGTGATGGTGGCCAGCAGCGCCTCGTGGTAGTCCGTATCGGTTTCGCTGGCTACCAGTTCGATTTCGTAGGGCTGGGCACTCATTCGCTTACTTTCGGTAGTCTACCAGCGGCTATATCGGCCCCGCTCACCAGCCGGTAATGCGCGGCACCTCGCAGTAGCTTCAGGTCGCGCTGTCCATCCGAGTAGCGCACCACGTAGCACCAGTGGCCGTGGGCACGGCGGGCACCGACGATGCGGGCAGGCTTGCCCGGCCGGAAGCTGTACCGATGGGTGCCGACGTAGTAGATATCGGTGAGGTCGTAGCTCATAGCTCTACAGCAAATGTCTTGGTGGCCTCTCGGATGGTTCTGAACCAATCAGCCATCGTAATCCGTGCAGCTGTGGTCCCAGGCTCTTTTTTAACCTTGTGACGATGTGCCTGCATGCGGTCTACTGTCGCGAGCAGAAAACGCTGCCGGCGAATATGCAGCAGCACGATGCGGTTGATGTCATTAGTCGCGGCCATTGTCGGGCATCATGATGTTGGAGCCGGGCATATCGTTGCCGTTGGTGGTGTGGTCCACCTTGACGGGGGCAAAAGCCCCGAGCACCTTGAGCATGGTGTTTACCGCGTCTTTCGCGTCATGCAGCTCGTAGGCCTGACCGTACTTAGTGGGCGTAATCTTCTTGATCAGGTGGCTGGCCTTTAACTCGTGCACTTTCACCATGTCGATGCGAACCACTTTGCGCTTGGCCTTGGGACCGGGCACGATGCGAACGGTATCTGGTTTCTTTTCCAGCTCCAGCAACAGTCGTTCGTGCTCAATCAACCGCTTCAGGTGCAGCGCCTGCTGTTGATTGCGGTACTTCTTCTGGTCCTTTTTGTCCGTGAACAGCGCCTCTACACGAATGGCCAACTCCTGTTCGAACAGAATAACCTCATAATTCTCTGCTACAACCTCACGTAGTGGTTTTTCGATGTAGGTGGTGTACTCTTCCTCTTCCTCAGTCAGGACATCATCCAGCGAGGTACGGCCCCACTCTGACATGCGGACAGTGGCCTCTTCCACGCTCATACCCAGCGCGGCGGCCTCGGCTTTGATAGCGGCCAGGATGCGTTCATCCTTCAGCAGGTTCTGCCCGTTCTGCTTGGCCCCATTCTCAGCACCACCAGCGAGGCGGTAAGCGGGCGCGGCCTTCCACAGCCTGGCGAAATGATGCGCGAAGCCCTCCTGCAGCTTGGTAAGCGGCTTGGCAGGGGTAGGGGTGGTTTCGTCAGGCTGTCCCATGGCCATATCGAAAAACGAAAGCGGTAATAAAAGGTAATGGTGTAATTGTATGTAAAGTACATACAATTACACCAAATAAACCATTCACATCAGGCGGCAATGTCGTAAGGCATCAAATCCGCCTTGGCCTCATTGCAGGATTTGCACAGGCATTGCAGGTTGGAACGGTGCCAGCCGCCGCCTTTGCTGCGTGGGATAATGTGGTCCAGCGTGAGGTTGAACCGACTACCGCACTGCTCACACTGGTAGCCAGCCTCCCGTAGCACCCCGGCTTTGATCCGGTAGCGTTGGGCACCGCCGATTTCCTCCGCAGGCGTGTGGAACAGGGGGCGCGGGTGGCAGCCGGCGTACTTCTGTTTCTTCTCCCGACGTTTGCGAGCCTTGTATTCCTTGGTAGGCTTGCTGGGCGTATTGAAGTTGCCAGACTGGTTGTAGCGAGACGTGTGGCCGGCTTTGAAGTATTCGACGTCGCCGGTTTCGGGGTCGATGGAGCAGGCTATGTGGCGCATCTTTTTCATAACTCCCTGTTCTCTTGCACTGGATTAGTACCGGGTAAAGGACCCAGGTGTTGCCAGTAGGTAATATGTGGTTCGTAGTCTAACCCTATCCATCGTTTCCATCGGTGGTCATAACTCACAATTACCTGTGCTCCGGTATTCTCTACTGCCAACACAGCAGCTGAGATGCCGTAGCCCTGTACTTCAGGTAACTGTTCCTCTACCGATACCCAAACCGGAGCAAGCCCCATTACTACATACTGCCGCCGTAGACCAAAACCAATGGGGTTGAAATGTGTGGAGCGAAGAATATAGGTGACCAAACGTCTGATCTCCCGTCCGGTATAGGTATTGGTGTTCGGGTTGTATTCTCGCAACAGCAGCGTATCTCCTTCCAAGTAGCCGCGGTCATCTTCGCGGAGTTCAAACGACTTACGGCCGTCGGCTACGGCCTCGAAATATTCTGGCCAGCATTTGAGGTCGTGGGTTGTTGGTTCTGCGTAACTCATGGGTTATGCTGCTTGATTGAATTGAATCGATTGTTTCCACTGGGTGAACTCGCGCTGCACCTGCTCCAGTGAGCGGCCCTCGCAGGCGAAGCCGCCGGCGGCCCTGACCTCTTCCAGGAACTCGCGCTGCTCATCACTGAGCGTATCCTTGCCATACTTCACTTCCACGGCGACGATGTGGCCGGTAGGCTTGTAGAAGCCGAGCGTATCAGACAAGCCGCGCTTGCTGCTGCCAGCCCGGTAGGCCCCGATATGTGGGTCGTACACGGCGGCATTGTTGTGGCGCCAGATATAGCAGCCGAGCATGCCCAGCAGGTCGCGAATGGCCGTGGTGAGGTTGTTGGTGGCCGCCGTGTTGCGCGTTTTCCGGGGCTTGGGGAGCTTATCAGCATCCGGCGCGGGTGGTTGGCTATTGGGAGGGGCGCGAGTGGCAGGGCGGGTATCCTGAATGATGCGCTTTTCCAGGTGCGGGGGTAGGGTGAACTTGGCCATCAGGCAGCTTCTTTCAGGTAGAGCTGGCCACTATCGAGGCGCAGCGAAGGGATAATGCCGGATCGGATGTAGCGGGAAATGCAGCCGACGGCAGAAGGCTCGTTGCTGTAGTGATGTCGAATCGACTTCACTGCTTCCCGCAGCTTGACACCAGGGCGAAGTCGAACAGTGTGCTCCAACTGCCGAACCGTATTCTTAAAATCGGTCCAATGCCCGCCGGTGCTGGAGCCGGCGGCACATTCGGTTTGCTGCTCTTGCCACAGCTTCACCGGCCCCGGCTTGCGGTTTAGCCGGCCTTCCGCGTAACGAGTAAATCCGGCATCCATCCGGCGGCCCTGCTCATGGATGCAGAGCACCCCGAAACCGAAGATTTTGCCGCACTCAGCGGCAAACTGCCACGACGGGCCGAACTGGCCCCGGGCCGGTCTGGGAACGGCTACGCTGCTGAAGTGAAACCACATCTGGTTGCGGCGGGCCTGTTCCATCACAGCCAAGTTCATCGACGTTTTCACCTCAATAGCCCAGCGGATAGGGCCCCGCACACCGACGATATCTACCCGGCCACCGGGAATTTCGACTTCCTGGTACACCAGCCAGCCGGCCAACCGCAGCTGCTCAACTACAATAGCGGCGAATTTCTGCTCGGCATTCATGAGGCAAACCCGTGGTCAGCTGCGGCCTGGTTGTGACCCTGCGCATCGGGCTGGCCATAGGCAGGCGGCGGAGTGCTGCAGTTGCCGTTGGTGCAACCGGTGCAGGCCTGGGCAATGGCAATGATACCGACCGGGCTATGGTCACGGGCCGGCTCAGTGCCCGTCAGACGGCCGTAGGCGGTGCGGAACGCTTCCTTTGCTGCGAAGAGGGAGCCGGCGGCCATCAGCTCCAGGCCGCCCTGCACCCAGAGTGCCGCCTCGCGCATTTGCTCAGTAGGCTCGACATGGGCGAGTGGGGCCGGTAACGGCTGCGCGTCGCAGATAGGGGTGAGCAGCTGCCAGTTGTCGCCTAGTTCCTGTAGGAAGCGTAGGGCGGTGGCATCGTTGCTGAATTGCTGGGTGGAGGTGCGGCCGTCGGCGCGCTGGTACTGGTAGGGTTTCATGGGTAAAAGGATTAAAACGGTGGGTGCCCCTCACTGGAGCTGCGGTTGATGAATAAGGGCCAGGGAGTTGCGGGCTCATCCTCCATCTGGATGGGCGTTGTGTAAGCCGGGGCCATCAGGAAGGCATGGCCTTTGAGTTGCTCGCGGGCAATGAATTCGTCGGAATAGGGCTCGACTGGCAGGGCTAGGGCGGCTTCGGCGGCTTGCAGCAGCTCGTCGTAAGTGAAGGGGCCCGTGTGGTCGGGGGTAATGCCCAAGCTGGCCAGGGCGGCGGCGGCGTTCATGGGTTGAGTTTTGACGGTTTGCGGATGGTGCGTGCCCGGCCGGTCCGGGCACGGTAATGCAGACGGTAGCTCAGGTGGTGAATGGTCGCCCAGTCGGTGCGGTGCGGCTCACCCACCTGCTGCCAGAACTCGGCGGCCACCAGTGCGTCGAGCAGGGCCCGTTCCAGGGAGGTCATAGTCTTAGCCCCGCCGGTCGTAGGCGACTTCGGGGAAGGTGAGCACGTTGAATAGCCCCCGGATACGGGAGCGGCAGCGCGTGCCGTAGATGCTCTCGATACCCTTCACGATGACAGGTTTACCAGTAGCCTCATCCTCGATTTCCATATCGTTGAAAGGCAGGTTGGTTGTCATGTGGGTAGCATAGCGGGGCAAGTCGCCCGCTACCACCTCATCATCCCGCGAGCACAGCACATCTTCCATCACATTGAGCGTTTTGCCCATATGCTTGGCTTGCCAGTCTTCCGTGCCTAAATCGTCGAAGCAGATGCCGGCGTGGGTGCGGTAGTTGAACTGGGCCTCTTTCCCTACCGGAATCTTAATCAGGTGCTTGTAGTCGTAGAGAGCCGGGGCCCCGCCGGTTTCCTTCACTGAATACTCATCCGAGAGCTGCCGGCACGGGTGCACCGCGTAGGGCAGGCGCGGGTTGTGCGAGAAGATGGTCAGCAGCGTGGTTTTGCCACAGCCAACGGGCCCGCGTAGCAGAATACCCTTGTTCAGGCTGCCAAAGCCGCGGGCTTCGAACTCTGGATCTTCAGCAAAGTAGAGGCAGAGGGCTTCGACAATTTCCCGGTTCGTATCGTCTACCTGGTAGGGCTGACCCAGCCGGCGCTGGGCTTCCCGCTCAAACCAGGCCCGCATCTGCTGGGCAGTTACTTTCTGGGGCTTCATGGCTTCAATCGTTTTCCAGCGGTACCAGTGATTGTGCGCATGGGTGTATTTGTCCTGGCTGGCTTTGTCCAGCACCCGCTGCTGCTCGTCGGCAGTAAGCGGTAACCGGCGGGTCTCGTTTTCCCGGAAGTCGGCGGGCTGGGGCAGATCAAAAAAGGCACTGGGCAATTGCCCGGCCGGAACCTGATTAGGCCGCATCGTTCTGGTAGTTGATGCGGGATGGGATATGATGGCGGCGGCTGGAGTCGGAAGCTGACCCATTGCCCGCGGCATCAGTGAAGCGGCTGTTTCCATGTGTCGAAGTGGTTTTGCGGGCCTCGGTAAGTGCGGCAGCCCAGTCTTTTTCATTCCAGGCCCCGTCGGCAAAACGCTGCGCCTCGGTGCCGATGTAGGATTTCCAACCGTGCAGGCGCTCGTCGCGCAGCTTTTTGTAGGCACGGTAGGCGGCGAACTGGTCGGTGAGCAGCTGACCCTGGCCCTGTTCGAACTGAATGCGGCAGAAGCGCGTCAGGCGCATGCGGGCATCTTGCTGGGCATTCGACAAGCCGAAATAGGTGGCCAGTTGGTCCGCTACCAGCCGCATCGGGGCCGCCCACTCCGGATCGGGCCGGAATTCAACCGGTGTAGCTACATCGGCCGCCGGGCCCTTAGTGTGCGAAGCCGACGCGGGCGAGCCTTCAGCGGGGTATTCTTCGCTTGCGGCCGGGCCCTCATTTTTTTTTGAGCCTTCAGCCAACACACCCCCCTCGGTTGCGGGGGTAGGGGGTGTATGTAATGAAGATGAAATAGAAGATGAAAACTGAAGAGCTTTTTTTGGGTTATGCTCTGGGTTTTGATTTGAAAGGCTTGGGTTTTCAGTGGAAAGGCTTGGGTTTTTTTGGCTTTCAGTTGGGTTCTTTTTTGGCCTGCCACCCTTAGCCCCATTGCCCGCCTGCTTATTTCTGAAAACCCACTGCTTTTCGGCTTCAGCTACCATGCGCGGATTATAGCGAGTAGCGCCGTCAGCTGCTATTGGGAACTTGCCGAGGATGATTTCCCGGCTGGTCTGCCACTCTTCCACACTGAGACGGGCGAGCCGCCTCATCTTATCCTCACTATTGGGCAGGTGCCCAGGTTGCTCGCCCTGCCAGGCATTGAACAGCAGCAAGCAATAGGCCCCCACTTCGCGGGCATCCATCATCTGCACGTCGGGCGAGCTGAGGAAATCACCAGTATAGAATTGGAATGCGGGGGATTTCATGCTGCTGATTTCAAAAAGTCAAACACAGGCCATACCGACCCATCCGGGTACATCTGGTCCTGTACCACGGCGGCCGTAGGCTCTTCCCCGGTCCATTTGTCGGGCCAGGTATTCGCTGCCATCAGCTCTTCAATTCTGGCTACCTCTTCTGGATTGAGGATATCTACTTTCCGCCGGCCTTGGGCAACGGCCAATTCATTACAGGCTGCCTGCATAGTCAATACCTGCTGCATACCCCACTGGCGGGCTTCCATCGTGAGCGGACCCAAGCGTTGCTGCTTTTTAACCAGCTTTCCTTTGGCGTCCCGCTCACCCGCCGGCATTCGCTTGCGGAAATTGGGGTCACTGCGCAACCGTTCAAACACAGCCCGCAGGCCCAACAACGGGCGCAAATAAGCCCATGAAGGGCGTTCTACAATGGTTTCTAACGCTACATCCTTGCTGGCCACTGGGCAACCCATGCAGCCGGTGCGGGCATTCTTTTCCTCGGCTTCGTCGCCACCGTAGGCTTCAGCAACCAGCTTTGTGCTCCAGTCGCCATACTCGGCGCGTGGGGCCCAGTTGCGCAGCCATTCCCAGATGTGGCACACCCGCCAATGCAGCAGCGGGGCCAACGTATCACAGAGTTCAGCTGGTAATGTCTCCTGATACCAGCCCTGGCCACACTCAGCACCGTCTTTTCCGCAGCTCATCACGATGCGCTGGTCGCGCATAGCTGATTCGCCCTGCCGAACACCGGTAATCATCAGAACCTTTTCTCCAAGCGTTCCAACCAGTTGCCGCAGTTCGGCGGCCATCGGCTCAATTTTAATCAGGCCGGTACACCACCGGAACCCAGCTCCGGAAGGAGGCACACCCCGGCCGAACATATACACGAAGAACCGGCGGTCCAGCGGGGCCATCACGATGCGCACATCAATACCTAGCTCGCGCAGATCATCCATGATATCATGGGCGGCGGCCATCAACGGTACCAGCTCCAGGCGGGTATCGGCAAACAGGACGGTCAACGTTTCCGGGCGCTGAATCTTGCCCGACTCAATCAGCCAGACAATGAGCGTAAGCGTAGCGGTGGAATCTTTGCCCCCGCTCCAGGCAATGGCCCAGTGCTTGTGGGTGGGGCCATAGGCCTGCATACTCCGGATGGTCAGCTCAATGCTCTCATCCATCTGCAGCCGGCGGGTGCCCTCGAATATGTTCTGTTGCTCCGATTTCATTATGCAGCGGCTTGCAGCCGTTCGTTATTTGCTTCGATGTTGGCACCTACCAGGGCCCGCGCAACGTGCGGTACCACGGCGTTGCCGATGAATTTCTTTTGCTGGGTTTGGTTGCCCATCAGCACGTAATCCACGGGAAAGCCCTGGATTTGCAGCAGCTCGCTCACCTTGAGCATCCGCATCCGGATGTCGGCAATACCATACTTGCGGCACACGTACTTCAGCAGACGCATCATCAGCGAGTCGCCGGGTTGGGGCAACAGGTGGGATGGGCAGGTACCGAGCTCCAGCAGCGTCAGGTACTGATGTCGGCGGCTGGCCACCAACGTCCGGGATGGACCGTCCAAACTGCTGGGCTCATTGCTGAACTGATGGGAGAAAAGGAACCCATCTTCAGCTTCCACCTTGGCTACCCGGTCCTTCGTGGTGAGGGTCGGGCAGGCCTGATCCATACCAGTAGTGCCGCCCTGGCCGTAGTAGGTCATCAGAAACTGATTGCCACCGTTGGTAGTGAGGGTGCGGGCCGGATCATCCAGCGAGGCGGGCAGGTTATGGAAGTTGTTCTGAAACATCAACTCCCCCTGTACCAGGTACTGCTGGCCGCCGGTAGTGGTGATGGTGCCAGCGGGCTCGTCGAGGCTGCGGTTGCGGTCAAATCGGTCACCGCCGTAGTTATGCAGCATAAAATCGGCCTGCACCAATCCCGCTTTCGGTTTCGTGGTGACGGTTGGGCAAGGCTCATTCGTGCTACTATTGTTTCCGCCTCCATTATAGAAGTGGGTCAGGAATTCGGCTTGCACCAACGACTGGTTGGGCGAGGCCAGCACGGTGCGGGATGGGCGGTCGGTGCCTGTTACCTTCGACTCCGGAGAACCGCCGTTACTCTGCATCAGGAAATCAGCCTGTACCAAACCTACCGGGGCCTTGTCCTGCCGAGCCACCACCGTCGGAGCCGGATTTTCCACGGAACTGCTATGCCCACCCCAGGCGGGGTTGAACAGGAACTCTGCCTGCACCAGCCGCTGCTTGGGATTGGTTACCAGAGCAGGGCAAGGGGCTTCTACACTGGTATTGTGCATGGTGCCGTACTCGCCCTGCATAAATTCGGCCTGCACCAGTCCCAGGCGGTTCTGGGTGGTAACCGTAATGGCCGGGGCATTGACTGAGCAGCCGGCGTTGATGCCGGTGGTGGCGTTGTTGCCCAGCCACTTTGTGACGAAAGCCGTGTCCCGGCCGGGCAGGATCTGTTTCCGGACACCAGCCAAGGTGCGGCGCAGCGTGTTGTCGCTGTGCGGCTTCTTGCGGGTGAACATCGACTCGCCCCGGTCGGTGAAGTCCAGTACCTCACGCACGGCCTTCCATTTCGGTAGACCAGCAGCACCGGTTTTGTGGTGGGTAGCGGCCGGGAACCGGATCGGGTAGCCTTCCAGGGCAAATACGGCGAAGTAGCGCAGGCGCGAGGTATGGGCGCCGTAGTCTGCCGAGTTCAGCAGCTTGTAGCGGTAGTTGTAGCCCATGGCCTGAATAGCCTTCACCCACTTTTTATACTCGCTGCCCAGTTTATCCTTGTCGGTGTCGGGTACCATCCGGCCGTTACGCTCCACCAATGGGCCCCAGCTGAGGAACTCGCGCACGTTTTCGATGAAGATGTATTTGGGCCGGAAGTGCTCCACATACCGCATCAGGCCCCAGGCCAGCATACGGCTGTCAGCATCCCGGCTCTGGCCACCCTTGGCATTGCTGAAATGGGTACACTCCAGCGACGCCCACAGAATATCGATTGGATCAAGTACACCCAGATCAATCTTCAGGATGTCCTCAATAAAATGTTTGGTGTTAGGGTGGTTGGCCTTATGAGAGGCAATGGCTACATCATCATGATTGATAGCCCACACCACCTCGCAGCCGGGAATTTCCACCACGCCGGTAGAAGTGCCACCACCGCCGCAAAAGGCGTCGCCTAAGCGCCAGGTGGTATTCAGCCCCAGGCTGCTCAGCAGCAGCCCGGTGGCAACAGCTAGTTCCTTTACCATTACGCAGCCTGCTTTCTGGCCTCATCAGCCCCTTCCATCAAATCCCAGATGGTCATCTGCCGCTTATCATCTTCGGCCGCTTGGCAGTTGCGCACGCCTACCCGCCAGTAGCTTTCCTTCAGCTCAATCAGCACGGCCCGGCGGTTCATTTTCAGGGCCTGGTAGCCTTCTGAGCCGATACCACCGAACGGCGTCAGCACGGTTTCGCCTGGGTTGCTCCACAGCGCAATGGCCCGCTCAATGGTTTCCAGCTGCAAGGGGCAGATGTGCTTTTCATCCTGTTGCTCACGGGCCGGCTCGCGCTGGAGCGTCTTGGAGTAGTTGATGTCGAACCACACCGGCGACGCCCATTTCTGCCATGTATCCACGGCTACTGTCTGCCGAATAGGTAGCGGATTATCGCCGCGCTTGCGGAACACCAGTAGGTAATCAGGAATGCCGGTGCGCGACATAGCCGAATCCTTCTTCAGCTGCTTGTGCAGCAGGCCCAGCGACTTGGTGCGCTGCATTTCCACCACCGGATCTTTCCAGATAGTAATGCGGTCATGGTAGATGAAGCCGGCGGCCTCAAACTCTTCCCGAATGGCTCCGGAGAAGTCGCGCAGACCGATAAAGCCCTCTTTCCCCTTTTGGATCGGCAGATCCATGCAGTGCACGGCCACCAACCGGCCCGGCAGCAGGGTGCGATGCAGCTCTGGCACCAGGAAGCGGAAATGCTCGCGAAACTGCTCGTAATTGGCGCTGTTGCCCATATCGGCGGTCAGGCCGGAGTACACATACAGCTCGGCAAAGGGTGGCGAGAAGATGCTGAAATGGATGCTTTCGTCGGCTATGTGGCGCATCTGCTCGCAGCAGTCACCCAGATAAAAATCAAAGTTGGAGCCGCGCTCAACAACAGGGGTGGGGGTATGGGACATGGTGCGCTGAATAGGGTCTTGGATGTGGGAGATGGCGGCAGCCAGCTGTTGGTGCATCTTATCGTGAGCATCCTGCTTCTGACGAATGGCAGCCCGCACGTTGCCCATACTGGGCGTGGTAATGAGGTAGGCAGTTACCGGTCGGGTCTGGCCGAAACGGTAGGAGCGGCGCAGAGCTTGGTAGAAGCCTTCGAAGCTGAAATCAAGCGCCGCAAATACTTGGTGGGCGCAGTGTTGGTAGTTCAGGCCGAACTGGGCAATCTTCTTCTTGGTAATGAGCAGGCGAAACTCGCCCCGGGCAAAGCCCATCAGCCGGGCCTCTTTCACCGATGGCTTATCAGAACCGCGCACTTCCACCGCGTCGGGCAGCAGCTGCCGCAGCCGGTCGCCCTCGACATCCTGGTTGATCCAGATAATAGCGGGCTCATCAGCGGGCAACTCGGCTACAATGGCCGCGGCCGCCTGCATGCGGGGCTCCAGCGTGTCGCGTAGTTCAGCGTTGAATCCGGTAGCGTTGATGCTGTTGGTCCCGAATAACAGGCCGGAATCTTCATTGACCGGAACGGTAACCTGCCGCTCGTCGAGCCGCAACTCGGGCAGCACGTAGCCGGTGGCATCAAATCCCAGGTTAGCTGGGCTGCTCAGGCAGGCGGCCCATGTTGCCACCCACTGCCAGAACGTGGCCTCTGCATGACCTTTCAGGCGCCATTTGCTGGTGTCGCCGCCATCGTGGGTGAAGTAGGTGGCCAGCATCGTCTGCCGCGTCATCACGCCCAGAAACTCGGCATGGTTGCCGAGCTCCATTGGGTCGTTAGGGGAGGGCGTCGCGGTGCAGGCCAGGCGGAAGGGCGTCTGGCTGAAGTACTCCAGCAACAGCCGCTTGGTGTGGCCGGTGAAGTTCTTCAGGATGCTGCTTTCGTCGAGCACTACACCACCGAAAACGGTGGGATCTAGGTTCTCTACCTGCTCGTAGTTGGTGACGTAGATACCGGGTGAGAGCGTACCAGCAACTGATTCGGCCGGGTTCAGGCGCATAACGCAGATGCCAAACTTCAAGCCCTCGTCGATGGTCTGCGCTGCGACAGCCAGCGGAGTCAGCACCAGCACGGGCTTCTGGGTGTAGGCCACAACGTGACGCGCCCACTCCAGCTGCTGGAACGTCTTACCCAGGCCGCAATCCTCAAACAGGGCGTAGCACCCTTTCTGCAGGGCGGTTTCCACAATAAACTGCTGGAAGCCTTTCAGGCCGGGGTTGAACGACAGCTCCGTGGTCGGCATGCCCACGGCGGGCGTGAGCTGTGTTTTGGAGGCGAGGAAATCAAAATAAGTCTCCATATAAAAAGCGTCCGGCCGCCCGGCGTGGGCGGCCGGCTCAGGATTTAGGCTGCGTTGGAGTAGAGGTAAAGCTGGTTGGTACCAGCGCCGCTGGTGCAGCTGACCAGTCCCAGTTGCTGGGCGGCCGAATCCAGGCCCATGGTATTCAGCCACTCTTCCAGCTTTTCGGCGGCAATTTCATCGGAGGCGTGGCCCAGTGACTTTATTTCCAGCTGGATAACACCACCAGGTACAACCTCATCAGCAATGATTGCTTTGGTAGAAGTGTGGGCTGTTTTCAGCCAGCCCATTACCGTTTCCAGCTTGTCGATTTCCGACAACTCATCGAAGGTTTCTTCTTTTTCGTCCTCATCTTCCGCATCCTTCAACCGGTCCAGAATAGCCAGTAGGTGCGTGGGGTTGATGGTAAAGGGGGCTGACTGTTTTTGCGCTGCTTGGGCAGCACCCCGGATGTTCAGCAGTAATTCAGCAGGTATAGTACTCATGATGGAAGGCAAAAAGAAGGTGAAACATTACGCGGCCGGGGCCATGCTCGACAGCAGGACGGGCATGAGCAACATGCTTTGGCGGGGCTGCTCGGGCTCAGGGGCAGACGGCACCATAATAGCGGCCCGGTTGGGTGTGGACAATTGGAAGTCAACTGATCCTTCAGGCATTACCTGCAAGGCTTCCAGCAGGTATTTGCCATTGAATCCCATCTCGAAATCCTCGCCGTTATAGCTGGATTCCATCTCTTCGACTGCTTCGGTACCTACCTCAATAGATTCAGACCAGATACGCAGCGTGCCGTTGTCACTCATTCGCAGACCTATCTGCTGGGTTTTCTCGGCTGCATAGGCCAGTACCCGCCGAATACAGCCCATCAACTGCTGTTTGTCTACCTGCAGCGTGTAGGGCTGATTAAGGGGGATGACGTTCTCGTAGGCTGGATACCGCTCATCCACGAGGCGGCACCGAAGCTGCCAGCCTACTCCCCGCACCTGGAGCCATTCGCCCAGTTGCAACGTCACAGGACCGGTTTTCTCGGTAAGCGTAGCCAGCAGCCGGGCCGGGGCCACTGGCAGGATGAATTGCCGTTCCGGACCTTCTACCTGCACCAGATTTCGATTTAGCTCAATAAAGCTGAGACGGTGAGAATCGGTGGCCACCGCCCGAATATCCTGATTGCGAATGTCCAGCAGCACCGACATCATCGACTGCCGGGTTGCATCGTTTACGGCAAAGGGGGCCGTATTCTTCAGCACATGGGAGAGCGTTGCCCCAGCCACATGCAGATGAACCAGTGGCTTATCCGCAGTCGGGTTAGGCCAACTAACCGAGTTTTCACCAGGCAGGCGGTAGCGGCCTTTGCCGGCCCGCAGCGTTACCGCATAGGTATCACTGTCCAAATGCAGGGTAATGGCCTGGGAGGGCAGGTTCTGCAGTGTCGTCAGCAGCAGCTTCGCCGGTAGGCAGATGTCAAAGTCGGCGGTGGCGTCGCTCAGGTCGGTTTCAGTGGCGAGGTCAGCTTCGAGGTTGGAGGCGGCCAACTGGAGCGTGTTGCCTACGGCCAGCAGGCGCAGGTTTTTCAGAATGGGTACCACCGGGTTGTTGGGTACCAAGGGCATCAGCAGCTTGACGGCTGCGAGCAGAGCGCTGGAATTAATGGAAATAGCGGGCATGTGGAGTTGATTTAGATGTAGTTGTTTAACATGACCGGCATCAGCAGGCAGAGCACACCATCGTTTGCGTCTGCAGATTGAAGCACAATAGCCCGGCTGGGCGTGCTCATGCTCATCTTCACGTTCTGGCAAGGCAGCAGCTGCAGAAACCCTTGCAGGAATCGGTAGCTAAAGCCGATGGCCATGCTCTCCCCTTGGTAAGACCCAGATACCGACTCACGCGCCCGATTATCAAAATCGAGGTCTTCAGCTACCAGTTCGCAGCCATCACCCCGCAGATGCAGAGCTATCTGATGCGTCGTTTTATTGGCAAACAGGGCGGCCCGTTTTACCCCTGCCAGCAACTCCAGGCGGTGGGCCGTCAGCACATTCGGCTGGAACTCAGGAATCACATTCTCATAATCCGGGTACCGCTCGTCAATCAGACGGATCAGTAATTCTCCTTTCTCCATCACCACCCGGATATTGTCATTCAGCAACTGCATTTCCAGCCGCTCGCGCCGATCTACGAGTTTATGGAGCAGTTCAGCCGCCTTGCGGGGTATAATGCAGCGTCGCTCAATGCCCTGTAGGCTGTGCTGATCCTGCTTCGTGAAGCGCACCAGTCGGTGTCCGTCGGTGGCTACCAACTGGAATTGCTGAGCAGATACTTCCAGTAAAATCCCTGTCATTGCCGGCCGTAATTCATCGGTGCCGGTTACGGGCAATGTAAGCGCCAAGCCTTCCAGCAACAGGTGGCCGGGAATGTGCAGTGTTGTAGTAGGAAGTGCTAGGACGGTGTTTCGGGGAAACTCGCCGCCCGCCTCACCGGCCAATTCGTAGGTGGCTGCCCCCTTGCCAGAGGGAAGCAATGACAGCGCGAGTTCGGCCTTGAGCAGCAGATACGGGTGGCCACCGTCTTCTTCTATTTCCAGTGTTACCGGCTGCTCACTAATGTTGCGTAGTAAGTCCGTTAGTTGCCGGCCTGGTACACAGATACTGGCGCCTTCCGGATAAACGGTGGCCTCAATCGGAATAGAGCGGGAAGTAAACCGGTGCTCCAGGTCGGAACTGATCAGGCGTAAGCTGCGCGCAGTGCTGTACTTGGTTTTAGTCGGTTCAACTTCCAGCAGCAGGTTTTCCAGGACAGGAACAACCGGATTGCGGGTAACCAGCAGAGAGGCGTATTGAGCTGCTTTAAGCAGGTTGGCCGAATTGATAACTAAGGAAACGGCCGATGTAGCGAGAGCTGAAGCGTTCATATCAGTGGGCAACAGAAATGTGCAGGGTAGCCAGCAGCTTATGCACGCACTTATCGTGGGCTGCTGGCACTTCAAGTGTCAAAAGGGAATCCGTGTACAGGTTGGCTTCTATCAGGCAGATAAAGAAGCGCCGCACGTAGAAGGGGCACGGAGAGTGTAGCAGCCGACGGCGGGCCCGCACCAGACGGGCGTTCAGTTCGCGCTGCTTATGGAGTTGGGCGACCAGGCTCATGCGGCTTCCTGCGTTGTGCGGCCGTGGCCACGTTTGCGTCGGTCATGCCCACGGCCCCGGTGTGCGACGCGCATCTGCGTTTCCGGAACCGGTATCTGCACTTGCTGCGGCTGTTGGCGGTGGCGTTGCTGCCACTCTCGCAGATCGGAACCCAGGATTCGGTTGCCCCACGCCGTATCCGTAGTGCGCACATAGGGCAGGTACCGGGGGTGCGTAACCGGCAGCTTCATATAAGAGCGCACAGTAGACACGTCGATATTCAGGAACTTCGCTACTTCATCGGGCGTGTACTGCGGATCAGGGGCCGGCAGCGAGTGGTAATACTCGCGGGCCTGCTCGTTGAATGCCTGGAGCAGTAAGGCTTTGATGCCCTCTTGGTTGAAATCAATCAGCTCCATATCAGCTGGCTTTAGCGTAGCTGGTCGGGCCATCGTAGGCGTCAATCAGCACGTTGAGGTGCTCAATCGTTTCAGTGGCTTTGTCCGGACTGATGCGGTTGATGTTGAGCAGTACCTTGGTTTTTTCCTTGCGCTCAATGGCCGGGTGGTTCAGCAGTCCGATGATGGCCTGCTTCTGCTCAACTGTTGCGTAGGCACTATTTGCGGCGGCAGTAGCGGGGGTGGCCGTGAGTAGCAAATTCGGCGCGCTGACCACGGGTGCGTCGGACTGTGGCTTTGCCAGCAGCTCGCCGATTAGCTCCGATAAGCGCAGCGTCAGGCCGGCCAGCTTCCGGCATTCAGCCTGTGCAGAAGCCAGATTGCCGTCGGTGGTGAACTGATTTGCGCGTTGCTGCACCCGGGTAATTTCCTGCATCAGCTCGGCATGTGCGTACGTGCGGGCTTCGGCCAGCGTATTCCAGGCTTCCCGGAACAAGCCGTTTTTGGCCATCTTCTCAATGCTGTCGGCCGCCGCCTGCATGGTTCCGATTTCCCGGTCCATCTCGGCCTGGCTCATTTTCTGCGCCGCTACCCGTCCGGGGTACACCGCATAGCGCATCGTGACCTCGCGCCGAAGGCAGCGTACCTGGTCTGGAAGCGGATAAATGACTTGATTTTCTTTCATGGCTCTAAGCAGCTATCAGAACAGGACGGTGGAAATTCTCTTTCAGGAAGTTTCTGGATTGAATCCAACGCCCTTTCTGTACAGCATCCTGAGTGTTATCAGAATAAGTGCCTAGAAACAGGTGCTCAGGCCGCACACAGGAAGGATTGTCACATTTATGGCAGATTACCATCCCGTCTGGTATTGGGCCAAAGTGAAGGGAATAGGAAAAGCGATGCGCGTAGATGTTGCTGCCAAACACGCAGAACTGACCATAACCAGTCCTATTCAATCCGCGCTGCCAGACCCAGCATCTATCTTCTTTTTTGACTGAATCCCAAAAGTTCTGTACTCTCTTAGGTGGGTAGTAGAGAGCGTAGCCCACTTTGAATGGTGGGTCTAAATCAGGCTGAATTATTTTGTGCATATCTTTGGCCTGCAATCGGCCTTCGCAAGGGGTTGATGGATTAGATAGGGCCTGCAGCGTTGGCGCGTTGCGGGCCCCTCTGTTTTAGGCCGAAGCCGGCTTGATCCGCTTCGGGCGCACCTGATCGACGATGGTCTGAATCGTGTGCTGATTCACGCAGTTGGGGGCTTCACCGCTGGCCAGATGCAGCAGTTTGTCCAGGGCTTTGCGGGGCGAAAGGGTTTTCATAAATCGGTTGGTTGAACTGTGATGGGTAAACCAAGGGGGCGTTTGGGCTTGCGAAGTATCAAGGCCACGGGGCAAACGGACGGTTGGAAGGCAGGGAGGAAATACTGGGCGAGGGCCGGCGGGGTGTTTTCGGCTTGCGGCCGGAACCGGGCTTACGGGCGGCCGTTGGCTGCACCAGGGGCCGGGATGTTTTAGCAGCATCGAAGCCTACCAACTCATCCAGTGTGCAGGCAAACAGGGCAGCCATCAGCAGCAGTACCCGAAGAGGCGGCTCTGCCCGCGCTTCCTCGTAAGAGGCATAGCATTGGCGCGTAATGCACAGCGCGTCGGCTGTTTGCGCCTGCGTGAGCCTGGCAGCAGCACGGCGCTTGCGTAAGCGCTGGTTGAAGAATAGCGTCTCATCCATAGCGGTCTAAGCAGCAATAGCCATCGGGTAGGACACACTCATCAGCGCGGGCTGGGCCATGGGCACCGGGAAGTACAGCAGCGCACCAGCGGCGTACTCATCAAGGCGATATTCGCGCAGGGTATCGGGCACTCGGCCATCGAAAAACTGCTCCTGATCACAGCCGTCTTCCAGCGCGAGGCGGAACAGGGAGCTGTCGGGGCCGGCGGTGTACACCGACAATTCACCATCCAGGCCACGGGCCCAACCAAGTATCGGCTGCGGCAACGTGTAAAGGCCGGTGGCTTCCAGCACAGCGAGGGAGTCGCCGGCTACCGGCTGGGAAATGCTGCGCGGGCCCTCGGGCGTGCGCAGCGTGTAGAGGGGTTCACTGGTAACGACTTTCATAGAGGTTGATGGATTAGAAAAGGGAGTTTTCTTGGGAAAAGCCCCCGGCAGGTTTGGCGCCCTGCCGAGAGCACTGATTAAGCAGCTTGGGCGTGGGCAGATTGCCAGGCGGCAAATCCGGCGGGGTCGGTTTCCTCGGCGAGCTTTTCAACTTCGGGCCAGAGGCGGGAACCGGTGTTTTCCAGCGAGATAACCCCGCTGAGCTGGGAAGCAGACTTGCAGCCGGTGCGACGGGCCAGCTCTTTAATGAAGCCGGCTGGCATCAGCTCGCGCATGGTCGGTGTGGTGGGCGTCTCCATAGGCAGTTGTTGCCGCTTCGTATATTGCGGCTGTTCTTCTTCTTGTTCTTCTTCACAAACATCGAAAGTTTACTTGGGATTTCCAAGTAAACTTCGAATAAACTTTAAGTTTTCTTGGAAAGTCAGGACTTCACGGCCGGCATAGGCGACCGGTACCGGCAACTCCGGGCGCATTTCGGACACAGCAAAGAGGCCCTCGGCGTCATTGCCGGGGTGTCTGGTACCTCCATTGGCAACATTGAGGAAGGCCGGCATACGCCCAAAGCGGATAGTGTCGCAGCCATTGCAAGAAAACTTGGCATCAGTCTGGAATGGCTGCTGTTTGGGGAGGGGGCCATGCTTCCGGCGGCGCCCAGTTCTCTCATGGCCGAACTTGATAGCTTGGTGCCGCCACCCGTAGTGCAGCACCTGCCCCCACTGACTGTGACAGTCGATATGAAGGGGGAGGAAACAATTCCTATCGTGGAATCAGAGGCTACCGCCGGCTACCTGGCCCAGCATATGGAGCCGGAATTCCTGCGCAACCTGCCGATGCTGGCTTTGCCGCTGCCAGAGTTTAAAAACGGCACGTTCCGTGCGTTTCGCGTGAAAGGTCGCAGCATGTACCCGACACTGCATGACGGCTCCCTGGTGCTGTGCCGCTTCGTGGACACCGACCTGGAAACCATCAAAGACAGCTACGTCCATGTGGTCGTAACCTACGACGGCATTGTAGTAAAGCGGGTATACACCGGCATGGATTCGGTGGGCGGGTTGGAGGTGCGCTCCGATAACGAGGAGTTTCCCCCTTACACGATTAAAAAAGGAGAGTGGCAGCAGCTCTGGTGCGTCGTGGCCTCTTTGAATTTTCAGATGCCTGCCCCCCGCAAAAACCCGACGAAACAACTCTACAGCTTCGAATTGGAAGAAATGCGCAACCGCCTCGAAATCCTCTGGAAAAACTATACCGGTCAAGCATAACCACTAGATACAATGTCATCCCTTGCTTTCTATACTGCCAGCCTGCTTCTGACCGCCTACGACGTCGGCTATTTACTCGGGCGGTTTCTGGGCTTTATCCTAGTCGGCATCCTATACTTCCTGCCTACCGTCCTGGCCCGCAAAAAAAGCAAGTCCACGCAGATATTCCTGCTGAACCTGCTGGCCGGCTGGACCGGTATCGGGTGGATCGGCGCCCTGATCTGGGCCTTATCCAGCGACAAAGCGCAACCCATGCCGGTGCGCATCGTCGGCTCAGCTTCCGTCGCGAATGAGCTGGCCAATCTACAAGCGTTGCGCGACAACGGCAGCCTGAGCGAAGAGGAATTTCACCAGCAGCGCCAGCGCCTGCTTAACCAGCCAAACTGATGCACCTGCCGGCCTACGACGAACGACAGTTGGACATGCGCTTCCTGACAGAGGCAGCACGCTTGCTGGAAGAGGGAGCGGTGCATTCTTACCGCGAACTGGCTGAGAAGCTGCAACAGCAGCCTGTCATCTTTCGGCAGGTCGAAATTGGCCGCTACCACTGCAGCGTTAAGATGCTGTACCAGTTGCGGGCCCACTTTCCCACTGCCGATGTGGATTGGGTGCTGTATGGGCAGGCTTACACCGGCCGCCCAGAGCCTACCCAGGCCCCTAAGCGAGAGCGTGGCCGGCCGGTTCGGACGCATTAAGTGTCGGTTTTCTGCCCAAAAGTATGCCCATACTTCTGGTGCTACTATATAAGTAGTTGATGCATAAAAATATGTGCGGATTGTCCCGTAGTCTGAGGGGAGTGCGCTTTCGATGTGTGGAACCGTCCTATCCATTGGGTAGGGCGGTTTTTTGCTTCTTGCAACTGCCAGAATAATTTTCTCCCACCGGCCAGCCACTAAACCACTCCCGGCGCCCGGCCAAGCCACCCGTTTCTGCGTAGTCAACACCTCCTGTAATAAGCCGAC
Organism: Hymenobacter metallilatus; assembly: GCF_003944705.1. Classification (GTDB taxonomy): domain Bacteria; phylum Bacteroidota; class Bacteroidia; order Cytophagales; family Hymenobacteraceae; genus Hymenobacter; species Hymenobacter metallilatus. The sequence continues at coordinate 156,282 of NZ_RWIS01000011.1, forward strand.
AGTTCAGCCCATGAATGCTATTTATTTTACCGAGTACGGCCCGGCCGACGTGCTACGCTACGGCGAGCAACCCACTCCCTCCCCCAAATCGGACCAGATATTGGTGCGTGTACGGGCCAGCAGCATCAACCCCATCGATTGGAAAGTGCGCAGCGGCGACCTGAAGATGCTGACGGGCCCCCGCTTCCCCAGGATACCGGGGCGCGACGTAGCCGGGGAAGTGGCCGCCGTAGGTAGCCATGTTACCCGCTTTACAATAGGCGACCGGGTGTACGGCCTGCCCAACGATGGTACCGGCGGAGCCAATGCCGAGTACGCGCTACTGGCCGAATCGGTGGCCGCTTTTATCCCCGCTACGCTTTCGTTCGAAGAAGCCGGGGGCGTACCTCTGGCAGCCTTAACGGCCCTGCAAGGCCTGCACGACTATGGCCAGCTGCTTTCCGGCGACAGAGTGCTGGTGAATGGTGCTTCGGGTGGGGTGGGCACCTTTGCTGTGCAGATTGCCAAAGCCCTGGGGGCCGGGGAGGTAACCGCCGTGTGCGGACCTAACAACCTGGAGCTGGTTCGTAGCTTGGGTGCCGACCGGGTAATTAACCATGAGGAGCATGATTTTACCAAAGACCGTAGCCTTTACGACCTGATATTTGATGCAGTGGGTAAAAGCAGTTTCACGGCCAGCCAGTTGGCATTACGTCGCAATGGCCGCTACGTGACTACTGTGCCGGAGCCGGCGGCTGTTATTACCGATAAGCTGGCGGCGGCCTTATCCACCAAATCGGCCCACCTTTTCCTGGCCAAAGAACGAGGCACCGACCTGGCACTGATATCGGCTTGGCTGCAGGCCGGCACTATTCGGGTCGTAATCGACAAAACGTTTCCCCTGGCCGAAACAGCACAGGCCCACCGCTACAGCGAAACTGGAAGCGCCGCCGGCAAAATTGTGCTAACCGTAGACTAAGATGTGTCTGAAAACTCCAAAACGGTCCTGCTGAGCCCACCGAAGCATCTTTACCGCTTCGGTGGGCTTAGCAGGGCGTTCAGACACAACCTGGTAAATCAGAAAATTAAGGGACTAATGTAGGGCTACACAAATGCAACTTAGTTGCATTTGTGTAGCTTTGTGTGGTTTCGGGCCCACCGGTTTTGGTGGTTGTCAGGTAAAAACACGATTCTAAACCAGGTATGCAGGTACTCTCGCGCGTTGAAGTATTAATTGTTGGTGGTAGCTATGCCGGATTGGCAGCGGCACTATCGTTGGGGCGGGCACTACGCTCGGTGCTGGTGCTGGATAGTGGGCAGCCCTGCAACCGCCAAACGCCCCGCGCCCACAACTTCCTGACTCAGGACGGTGAGCACCCAGCCGTTATCAGGGCTCAGGGCCTGGCCCAGGTACAGCAGTATCCGACCGTGAGTTTTAGGCAGGATATGGCGTTACATATCCAAAAAGACGGGCCGGAGTTTGTGGTAACAACGGAAAGCGGCCAACGGATAGCTGCCCGCAAACTGATTTTTGCCTCGGGCATCAGGGATATGCTGCCAACCTTGCCGGGCTTTGCGGAGTGCTGGGGCATATCGGTGCTACACTGCCCGTACTGCCACGGCTACGAGGTACGTGGCCAGGCTTTGGGAGTGCTGAGTAATGGTGAACCGGGCTATTTGCAGGCCCGCCTGATTCGTAACTGGACGCCCCACCTCACCCTGTTTACCAATGGCCCCTCCACCCTGGATGCTACGCAAACCCGGCAGTTGTACGAGCAGAATATTGCTTTGGTAGAAACCCCGATTCAGGCAGTGGAGCATAGCCAGGGCCGGTTGCACCATCTTCTGCTGCAAAACGAAGTAGCGGTGCCGCTGGCGGCTGTGTTCACGCACGTTCCATTTGAGCAGCACACTGCCCTGCCGGCCCGGCTGGGATGTGCCTTCACCTCAGCCGGGCACGTGCAGGTTGATGATTGGCAGAGAACCTCAGTGCCGGGCGTGTACGCAGCCGGGGATGCTACTACACCCATGCGCTCCGTGGCCAATGCAGTGGCAGCTGGCACCAAAGCTGGTGCCTTCGTTAATCATGAGCTGCTGGGGCTGTAACCTGGAGCCCGATTGGCAGGAAGTAGTTTTTGTGCAATTGGCAGGCCTCTCAGTTGCTTTCCCGGGTGAAAGCAATGAGTAAAGCTCCTCCCGCCATCAGGGCGGCTCCCATAATTACCTGCCAGGTTACTTTTTCCTTTAGAAAGAATACTGCCAGCAGGATAGAAAACACCAGCGAAATTTTATCGAATGAGGAAGTGCGGGAAGCCTGCCCCAGCTTCAGGGCCTGAAACGAGAACAGGGAGGAAAGACAGGTGAGTACGCCGGCCGCCACCAGGAACAGCCAGGTGCGTCGGTCTATTTCGGCTACCTGCCCCAGATGCCCCTGCCAGGCCACTACTCCCCAGGCTACACTCACAATCAGGACGGATTGAATAGCAAATGCAACGCTGGCTTCAATATTCTTCACTCCAACCTTGGAGAGGGTTACAACAATGGCAGCTGACAGAGCTGCCAGCAGAGAAAAAACTATCCACATACTCGGTTCATCAGAAGATACCTGCTACCCAGTACGTAGCTCGACTCCCCGTAGCTGAAATGTGCCGCAACTGAATCTGCGCGCCTCGCTTACCCTGACCGGCAGATCGGTATCTTGCCTACTTCTTCGCTTACCTCTCAGATAACTGGCTTTATGCAGATGCACGTTCGCACACCGTTGTTTAGGTTGATGGGTATAGCTGTTCTGCTACCGCTTAGCGGGTGGGGGCAGCAGGGGCGCGGTAGCGCGGTACCCGCGCTGCCAGAGCCTCCCGGCACGGTGCGGGTGGGCGAAAACCTGTTCATGGACGAAACGGAAGTAGCCAATATTCATTGGCTGGAGTACCTGCACTTTACTCGGCGCGACTCATCTCTGGCCTACTACCGCACGCAGCTCCCCGATTCTACTGGCTGGCAGCCCGTGCCCGACCCGGAGCAGACCGGCCCGGCTCAGGCATATTTTCGGGCCCCCGGCTACCGCTATTATCCCGCTACTGGTATTCGCTATGAGCAGGCCCGGGCTTACTGCCGCTGGCGTAGTGCAGTAGTAAACCGCAGCTACTTCCAGGGGCCTGAGTTCCGGAAGCAGCACCCCGAGCTGCGCGACTACACCGTGACGGTGGAATACCGGCTGCCCACGGAAGCGGAGTGGGAGCAGGCGGCTGCCGGGGGGCTGGCCGCTGGTCCGCGGCCGTTTGAGTTGGTACAAACCCGCTCCGTCCGTAAGCCAAAGCCCCAGAAGCTCAACGAATCAGACGATTTGGTAGCGTGCCTGGATGCCCTGCATCTGGCCCATCCGGCCACTGAAACGGCCTATGAGCTTCCGTACAACCTGCGGGAAAACTACTACCTGGCGAGTAGCAACCAGGTGTTTGCCTGTGCGCCGGTCAAGGAGAAATTTCCTCTACAGCCTATTACTATCGGCCCGCCTAACGGCTTCGGCCTGCAGAATGTGATTGGCAACGTGGCCGAAATGACGGCTACCAAGGGCGTTGCCAAGGGCGGGTCCTTCAAAACTTCTATTCAGGGGCTTACGCTGGGTGGACGGCAAGCATACACCGGTCCCGAGAACTGGCTGGGCTTTCGGTGCCTAGCTACTGTGCGCATGGTGAAGCGGTAAAGCAGGATAAGAATACTGCGGGCCGATGGGAACTGAATGCTTCTCAGTTACCATCGGCCCATTAGCTGGTGGGGCGGAAGTAGTGCGGCGTCATGGTTCAACGGTTGGCCTCACCCCCGGTCCTCTTCCCTCAACCGAAGAACTCCCCGCGGCCGGCTCGTACCTGAGCCTTTTGCTCCGCCCCGTAAGTTTGCCTATGAGCAACGGGATGCTCGGTACCGTGGGAATGTAGCCAGCCTCACTTTCCGAGCCGGAAAGCCAGGCCGGCGCCTACAGTGAAGCCGCCAGCTGCCGCCGTCAGGCCGTGCCCGGCCGTTATATCCAGGCGTAGGCCGGGGGCGGGGCGGTAGTACAAACCAGAGGTGAGGCCCGGCCGCCAGCCCTGCTGCCGCTGCCAGGTGGCGTAGGTTTCGGCCAGGAAGCCCAGGTGCGTACCCGCTCCTATGGGGCCATTTAGGGCCAGGGTGGTAAGGTACTGACCCTGTTTGGTGCCCTCGGCCTTGAAACCACGCTGCCGAAAACCGAAGTTACCTTCCAGCCCGAACCGCTGCCCCAGCTGCTGCGACACCAATAGGCGGGCGCCGGGCTCAAACTGCTTGTCGGGGTAGCTGGCGTCACCATTACGTAGGTTCATATCGAAGAGCACTACTACCTGAGAGCGGGCGTTCTGCACGGTGGAGGCCAGAAACTTGGCTCCTACATTCAGGGGCGCAAAGCCTGTGGGGCCGGAATAGGGCACTGGAACTCCTTCGGTAAAACGGGTGGCCGACGGGGCCAGCAGGTAGTTCTGAGTAGCCCGTAGCTCAATGTGGTTGAAGAAGCCTACCCGCAACGTACTGCCCCAAGCCGAGCGGCCGGCGTAGCCCACACTGCTGCCCGTATCGTAGCGGGTGAGGCCGGTTTCCAATTGAAACTGCCCGGGATACAGCATGTTGGTAGTAATGGTTTGCCCCGGCCGATCAGGGCGAATCAGGCGCACAAACGGCGACTCGGCGTTGGTGGAATTGGGGTCGGTGGTTTGGGCCAGGGTGCGGGCCGGGCCGGCGAGCAGCAAGGCCCCGGCGGTCAGCAGAGTGGTCGTTCGCATACCCTCCCGACGCCCGAAAGGTGGTAAAAGTTCGATTTTTCAAAGAAGTTGTAACCTTGCCATGAATTTTACGTTGGACGTTTTTCTGCAGAAATCAGCCTTCTACCTAGGCTGTGGGCACGTACCTAGTAGGGCATATTCTTTCGTAAATTCTGCCAGCCGCCCACACGCCGTACAGAAATCCTGCACTTTCGGAAACAAAAAAAGGCCGACGCTTGCGCCGGCCTTTTTTACTAAAACCAGGAATCAACGGGTCTACTCAGCTTTTTTAATGGCGTCCATGGCTGCCTGAACCGTGGCTTGCTGCTCGGCAGGTTTGCCTTGCTTCACTTTCTCCAGCATAGCCAGTACCGGCTCATCTACGCCGTAGCGCTTGTACTGCACAGCCAGCTTCTGCAGGCGCTCCGTTCCCTCGTTCAGCACGGCGGCATCGGGCAGGCGCGTCATGAAGCTAACCAGACTTTCTAGCATCTGAAATTTCCCTTGCACCGGAGCCGCATCAAACTGGTTGCGGACGAAGGCCCAGTTGCTGGCATCCCCCTGCTCGGCGTATACGGTAGCAATAGCCGCCGCAACGGTGCCTTTTGCTGTGGGCTCCAATGCTTTGGCGCGGGCCAGGGCTGCTTTGGGTTGCACGGCCGCCAGGGCTTCCAGCGCCGCTCCCTGCACCGCATACGACTGGCTGTTGAGCAGTTGCGTAAAGGTCTTTTCGTCCTTTTTATCCTTCAGGCTGGCAAGACCACCCAGTAGAGCAGCCTGTACGTTGGTGTTTTTCTCCTGAGCCAGCTGTTTACGAAGCACCGGCGCCGCCGCTTTCTGCACGGCTTTGTCATCCAGTTTCAGGCTTGCCACCGACGCCAGCCGAATGCTGGGATACTTGTCGCTGAGCGCCGAAATGAGCAGTTGGCGGGCAGCGGCATCGGTGGGGGGCAGGGCCGCGGCAGCGGCCACGGCCTCGCGCCGGTCCACGTAGCGGGGGGCGTTCTTGAACTGGTAGGCGAAATCGGCAAATGGCTTGTTGTCGGTTTTCTGCCACAGCAGCACCTTTTCGGCGTCCACGTTCACTAGGCTGGGCTTGCTGGCGGCCGCAAAGCGAAAGGTTTCGGCACGCTCGCGCATCCACACCTGGTGGCGCTCCGGCTTGCCGTTCACGTACACATCCACCGCAATGGGCAGCTGGAACACGGTGCCGGGCTGGGTTTGCTTGATGGTAACGGTTTGCTGCCTGGCGGCGGCGTCGTAGCCGTAGTCGATGGTGACCACAGGATGGCCCGCGCCGAAGTACCACTGGTTGAAAAACCAGTTCAGGTCCTGCCCCGATACGGCCTCCATGGCCAGGCGCAGCTGGTGGGCCTCGCCGTTGCCGAACTTGTTATCGGTGAGGTATTTTTTCAGGCCGGCGAAGAATACGTCGTCGGTGAGGTAGCTGCGCAGCATGTTCAGCACCTGGCCGCCTTTCTGGTAGCTCACCAGGTCAAACATGTCCTCCTTGTCGGCGTAGTGGAAGCGCACGAGCTGCTTCTGGGCGTCGCGGGGGCTGCGCAGGTAGTTGCGCATGTTCTGGTAGGCGTGGGCGTCGCCGGCGTCCTGGCCGTACTTGTACTCGGCCCACAGCGCCTCCGAAAAGTCGGCAAACGACTCGTTTACCGTCAGGTTGCTCCAGCTCTCGGCCGTTACCAGGTCGCCGAACCACTGGTGGAACAGCTCGTGGGCAATAACCGACTCGCCGTTGGCATATTCCGCATCCAAGGCTTCGCGGGCATCTTTCTGGAGGAACTCGCCGTGCAGGGTAGCCGAGGTATTTTCCATGGCCCCGCTCACGTAGTCGCGCACCACCACCTGGGCGTACTTATTCCAGGCGTAGTCCACGCCCAAACGGCGCGAGAAAAACTCCAGCATCTCGGGTGTGTTACCGAAAATCTGCTTGGCGTAGGGCGCGTATTTGGGCTCCAGGTAGTAGCTCACTTCTTTGCCGCGCCACGTGTCCTTCGTGATTTTGAAGTCACCCACGGCCATCATAAACAGGTAGGGCGAGTGGGGCAGCTCCTGCTTCCAGGTGTCGGTGCGGGTACCGTCGGCGTTGTTTTTCTGGCTGGTGAGGGCCCCGTTGCTTAGCGTCACGTAGCGGGCGGGCACCGTCATGCTGATTTCGGCGGTGGTTTTCTGGTTGGGCTTGTCGATAGTGGGAAACCAGGCCGAAGAAGCCTCCGTCTCGCCCTGCGTCCAGATCTGGCGGGGCTTGCCGGCCTCGGTGCTGTCGGGGTTGATGAAGTACAGGCCTTTGGCATCGGAAATGGCTGCGCTACCTTTTGCTTTCAGCTCCTCGGGCTTGGCCACGTACTCCAAGTACACGGTATACTGCTGGCCGGGCAGGTAAAGCCTATCCAGGTCAATATCCAACTGCTCGTTGTTGTAGCGGTACTTCAGCGTCTTGGTGCTGGAGCCATCCACCAGCGTCACCGATTTAATATCCATGCCCTTGGCGTCGAGGCGCAGGGAGTCGGTGGCGTAGCCCACGGGCTGCAGCGTCACCCATTCCTTGCCCAGCAGCTGGCGCTTGGCGTAGTCGAAGCGCACATCGAGCTTGGTGTGTACCAGGGCGTTGATTTTGCGGGCCGATTCGCGGTACATCTTAAGGGCAGCCGTGTCGGCGGGGGCGGCTTGCTGGGCCAGGGCCGGTGCGGCGGCCAGCAGGCCCAGGCTCAGCAGGAAAGCTTTTGTCATAGTGGAAAAGGGGAGAGTGAAATCAGGCTGCTAGTTGCAAACTTTTCAGCACAGATGCGGCCGGCTGCGGCAGAGTTGCTTTTGCGCGCCTGATTTCCGGTCGGCGCGTTACCGTTCCAGCGCCGCCCGGTCCCAGCCGGCCAGGGTGGCTCCGGCGGCGTAGGTGCTGTCGAGAAATTCGCGCAGAGCGGCCGCGGGGTCGGGGGCGGTGCGCACGGCTTCGTAGGGCAGCAGGAATTCGCCCAGCTCCGCACTGTAGAAGGCGGCGGCCGGCCGCACCGGGGCGTCGGCGAAGCCGGCTGGGGCGGGGGCAGTGTAGGCGTAGAAGGCGGCCTCCTGCCCGTTGCCGCCGGGCCAGAAACCGTGGCTGATGACCTCGTGGGAGTAGGCCTCACGGGTGATGCCGTCGGCTCCGGGGCGGGTTGGGGCCAGGCGGCCGGAAAAGCGCGTCACGGCCAAATCAAACGAGCCCCAGAAGAAATGCACCGGGCTGCACTTGCCGATAAACCCGGACCGGAACTGCTCCAGCACCGGCGTAATGAGCGTGAGGACCCGCCAGAACCGCTGGGCCGCCGCGGGGTCGTAGCTGGCGTGCTGCTCGTCTTCGGCAAAGGGAATCGGGTGTTCGATTTCCACCGGCACCGGCCAGATGCGCACCTTAATGCCCAGCTCGGCCAGCATTCGTTGCACCTCGTGGTAGAAGGCGGCCACGGAGCGGGGCTGCAGGGCCAGGCGCTGCTCGGCCCCGTCGCTGCACCGGATGATGAGCTGATGGTCGAGGAAGTCGAAGTCCATCTGGAAGCTGCGGCCTTCGTAGGGCATGGCCGAGGTGGTGAGGCCTCGGGCCGAAACGTAGAGCGGCACGTTCCAGAAGTGGTTGACGAGTGGGGTAGTAGCCAGCCGGATTTTGCCCACGACCTGCGTGTACAGGTGCAGGGTAGCGAGGGTATCGGCCCAGGCGGCCAGGGGCAGGGCGGGCCAGGATGTGGCGGAGGCGGTAGGCATGGCAGGCGGGGTAGCAGGTGAAACGTGCTGATAAAGACGCAACTTAGGCCCGGCGCGTTGGGAAAAGGCCGCTGGTATTTCGGGGCCGTTTGCTTCGGGCCCGCCAGCCTCCGCAACGGGCTGCCAAAAATCCGCGTCTGTACCCCGTATCTACTCCCTTTCTATGAAAAACGTCCTACGCCTGCTGCTGCTCCTGCTGTTGCTGGGCCCCGCCGCCCACGCCGCCACCGTTGATACCGTGGCCATTGCCAGCGCCGCCATGCAGCGCACCTACAAGGCCGCCGTGGCCGTGCCGGCCTCCTACGCCAAAAACAAGAAAGCCCGCTACCCGGTGCTCTACCTGCTGCACGGAGCCTACGGGCACTTCTCGGACTGGAGCAGCAAAACGCCCGACAAAACCCTCATCCACCGCCTCGCCGACCAGCATAACCTCATCATCGTGATGCCCGAGGGCGAGACGTTCAGCTTCTACCTCGATTCGCCGGTGAACCCCGGCAGCCAGTTCGAAACCTACATTACCAAGGAAGTCATCGGGGCCATCGACCAGCGGTACCGCACCGTGGCGCGCAAGGAAGGCCGGGTTATTTCGGGCCTGTCGATGGGCGGGCACGGGGCGCTGTACCTCTCGGGGCGGCATCCGGAGCTGTTTGCCGCGGCCGGCAGCATGAGCGGGGCCCTGGATTTGAGCATCACCAACCGCAAGCTCAACCCCCAGGAAGCCCAGCAGCGGCAGAGCCTGTTCAACCCCATCCTCGGCCCCGAAACGCCCGCGCCCAGCCTGTACAGCACCAACTCGGTGGTGAACATGGCCGACAAGCTCTACACCAACGGCCTGCCCCTCATCATCGACTGCGGCGTGGACGATTTCCTCATCGACATCAACCGCGAAGTGCACCGCCGCCTCGTGTACAACCACACCCCCCACGATTACACCGAGCGGCCCGGCGCCCACACCTGGGAATACTGGCAAAACGCGCTGCCCTACCACGTGCAGTTCTTCCAGCAAGTGCTGGACGCAAACGGAGTGATGGTGAAATAGAGACGCAATAGGTTACGGCTCGCCGTTGCGGATTTGGTAGGCGCAAGAGCAGTTTCAGAACGGTGTAGAGACGCGACACTTCGCGTCTCCTCGTTGAACGACCGGAACCGCGCCTAATAAACAACCTCAGCACGCGCCGAGACGCGAAGTGTCGCGTCTCTACATCGTGCGGGTCACCCAACGGGTTCCGTATCTTCACCGCATTAACGCGTGGTGGTTACCCCACCTCACCGAACTACGGGTTGCTCCAGAAAAGCAAAAACCCCGGACTGTTGGTACCAGCCGGGGTTTTAAGAAGCAGGTGGGCAAAACACCTTACTTCTACTCGCATGAAGAGGAAGCGTGTTAAAGCGGAAGAGCCGGACAAAGTCGGGCTGTTTCGCGTGCTGCTCGAACTGGGTAAAACAGTTCTGAGCGGCGTAGTTCGCGCCGTGGTAGCCGAATGGCTGCACCGGCACTAGAACGGTAGCAGGGGTGGGCCTTCGGGCCGGCTCCTGCTATTTTGCTTTCTGCGTTTCAGAAAGTGCGTATGCAAATGTAAACAAATACAGACGAATACGGACGCGGTGTGTACGCAAATGCGACGGCACAGTTTGCGAAGCGTCTGTATTCGTCCGTAAAAGTCCAGCCTGAAAGTTTTCCTAATGCGCCAGCACGGCTTGCTGCCGCTGGGGGTGCAGTTGCGGGTCGTCGCCGTAGTGGGTGTGCTGGGCGCGGTAGGCGCGCTCGAAAATCAGGGGGAAGATGAACAGGGTGAGGACGGTGCCGGTGATGAGGCCGCCGATAACCACAATGGCCAGGGGCTTGGAGGTTTCACTACCGATGCCGGTGCTAATAGCAGCGGGCATGAGGCCGATGGTGGCCATCAGGGCCGTCATGACCACGGGGCGGACGCGGCTGGTGACGCCCTCGTGGATGCTGCGGTCCAGGCTGAGTTTACGCACCATGTTCTGCTTGAACACCGATATCAGAATCACCCCGTTCTGGATGCAGATACCGAACAGGGCGATAAACCCGATACCGGCCGAGATGCTGAAGTTGGTGTGCGTGATGAGCAGGGCCGCAATGCCGCCGATGATGGCAAACGGCACGTTCAGGAGCACCAGCCCGGCATCTTTCAGGTTGCCGAACAGGATAAACAGGATGAAGAAGATGAGGGCCAACGACACCGGCACCACCTGCGTGAGGCGCTGGGTGGCGCGGCGCTGGTTCTCGAAGTCGCCGGTCCATTTCATGCTGTAGCCTTTGGGCAGGCTTACCACGGCATTCACCTTCTTCTGGGCTTCCTCGATAGTGCTGCCCATGTCGCGGCCCCGGATGCTGAACTTCACGGCGGCGAAGCGCTGGTTGTCGTCGCGGTAAATGAGCGAGGGGCCGTTGACGTCGCCGATGGTGGCAATTTCGGAGAGGGGAATGGTGGTGCCGTTCTGGGTGGGCACCATGAGGGCGGCAATTTCCTCGGGCGTCTGACGGAACTGCTCCTGGTAGCGTACCCGGATGGGGAATTTCCGCTCGCCCTCGTACATCTGCGAGGCCTGCTTGCCGCCCACGGCCATTTCCAGCACCGCGTTGGCGTCGGCTTTGCTCACGCCGTACTGGGCCATGCGCTGCTCATCCAAATCCACGTGCAGTTCGGGCTGACCGATGTTGCGGAGCACGCCCAGGTCGTCGATGCCTTTTACCTTTTTGAGGATGCCGTACACCTGGCGGGCTTTTTCCTCCATCAGCTTCAGGTCGGTGCCGTAAATCTTCACGGCAATGGAGCCTTTCACGCCCGAGGCGGCTTCCTCCACGTTGTCGGTGATGGGCTGGGAGAAGTTAAAATCCACGCCGGGGAAGCGGTTGAGCTTTTCCTTCATGTGCTCAATCAGGGCTTCGCGCTTATCCTTGTGCTTCATTTCGGCCTCCACCGCGGGGGTGTGCTTGAGCTGCACCAGAAACTCGTTGTTGTAGAAGCCGGTGGGGTCGGTGCCGTCGTTGGGGCGGCCGGTCTGGCTCACCACGTCGCCTACCTCAGGGAACGACAGGAACACCCGGCGCATCTCGTTGCAGAGCTTGTTCGACTCATCGAGGCTGATGCTCAGCGGCAGCTGGGCCCGCACGTAGATGGAGCCTTCGTTCAGCTCAGGCAGAAACTCAGAGCCCAGGAAATGGAAGGCGCCCATGCCCAGCACTACGGCCACGGTGGCTACCAGCAAACTGGCGGTTTTGCGGGCGTAGGTGAACGAGAAGAACCGCTGGGCGCCCTTGTTGATGCCGCGCACAAAGAAGTTGTCCTTCTCCACCACGTTCTTTTTCAGCAGGATGGAGGTAAGTACCGGTACCAGCGTGAGCGTGAAGATGAGCGCGCCGAGCAGGGCAAAACCCAGCGTCCAGGCCAGGGGGCTGAACACCTTGCCTTCCACTTTCTCGAACGAAAAGATGGGCAGCAACGCGGTGATAATGATGGCCTTAGAGAAGAAAATGGCCTTGCCCATGTCGCGGCCGGTTTTCTTGATGAGGCCCAGCTTGGCCAGCTTGTTGAAGCGCTCCATGCCCATCTTGTGGGCCCGGTGGTCGAGGGCCACGAAGAGCCCTTCCACCATCACCACGGCCCCGTCGATGATAATGCCGAAGTCGATGGCGCCCATGCTGAGCAGGTTGGCCGACATGCCCTTCAGCCGCAGACAGATGAACGCAAACAGCAAGGCCAGCGGAATAATCACCGACACGATGATGGTGGTGCGCCAGTCGGCCATGAATACGAACACGATAACCGTCACCAGAATAATGCCTTCCAGTAGGTTGTGGATGACCGTTTCGGTCGAGAAGTCGATGAGCTGCTGCCGGTCGTAGAAGGTTTGAATCTTCACGTCGGAGGGCAGAATCTTCTCGTTCAGGTCGGCTACTTTATCCTTGAGGCGGGCAATAACTTCGGAGGGGTTTTCGCCCTTGCGCATCACCACAATGCCTTCCAGCACGTCGTCGTTCAGGCCCCGGCCCACTTTGCCAAACCGCGGCAAGGCCGATTCGTGCACGATGGCCACGTCCTTCACCAGGATGGGCGCCCCGTTCACGTTCTTGATGACGGTGTTGTTGATGTCGTTGCTGTTGTTGAGCAGGCCAATGCCGCGCACCACGTAGTTCTGCTGGCCCTCGTTTATCACGTCGCCTCCCACGTTGATGTTGCTGCGCTGGATGGCGTTGTAGAGGTCGAGTGGGGTGAGGCCCAGGTCCTGGAGCTTGCCGGGGTTCACGCTGATTTCGTAGTCCTTCACCTCGCCGCCGAAGCTGTTCACGTCGGCCACGCCGGGCACGGCTTTCAGGTTGCGCTCCACCACCCAGTCCTGCAGGGTTTTCAGCTCGCGGGTGGTTTTGTCCTTGCTCTTGAGGGTGTAGCGGAAAATCTCGCCGGTGGGGCCGTAGGGCGGCTGCACGTCGGGGTCGGCGCCTTCGGGCAGGTCGGCCTGGCTGAGCAGGTTGTTCACCTGCACCCGGGCAAAGGCATCGTCCACGCCATCATCAAAAATCACCTTCACTACCGACAGCCCAAACAGGGTGGTGCTGCGGATGCTGGTTTTCTTCTGCACCGGGTTCAGCGCAATTTCGATGGGGGCCGTCACGAACTTCTCAATCTCCTCGGCCGAGCGGCCCGGCCACTGCGTGATGATGGTAATTTCGGTGTTGGTAACGTCGGGGAAGGCCTCGATGGGCGTATTCCGGTAGCTCATCACCCCGGCCACAATGACCACAAAAGTCATCAGGAACACGAAGCCCCGGTTTTTGAGCGAAAAGGCAATAATGCCCTGGATGAATTTGTTCATGGCTTTTGGAGAAGCTAGAAGGCGGTAACTAGAGCTAGAAAAAAGGCAGTGCTAGCCTAGCTCCCCTCCTTAGAAAGGAGGGGCTGGGGGTGGTTGATAATCGGTTGGATAGTTTTTAGCACTAGCACTAGCACTAGATGACGGGCTGACGCTCCGGTCAACCACCCCCAACCCCTCCTTTCCAAGGAGGGGAGCTAGCTTTCTAGCTCTAGTCGTTCAACTCGTCGTAGACCAGCAGCTGGTTTTGGGCGATGATGTGCTCCCCGTCTTTCAGGCCCGACTGCACGTAGCTCACGTCGCCCACGGTTTTGAAAAGGTGAACCTCCCGGGTTTCCACGTGGTTTTTGTCCTTGAACACCATCACAAAGTTGCGGTCCTTGTCGAAGACCACGCACTTGGCGGGCACGGCCAGCATCTGCTGGTTTTCGGTGTTGAGGACCTTAATCTGGGCGTACATCTCGGGCTTGAGCTGGTAGCCGGGGTTGTTGAGCTTCACGCGCACCTTCATCACCTTGCTTTCCGGGTCGAGCACGTTGAACACCTTGTCGATGCGGCCCTGGAAATGCTTGTCGGGGTAGGAGAGGGTGGTCACGTCGGCCTGGTAGCCCTCCTGCACCTTGCTGATATCCGACTCAAACACGTTGGCCATGATCCACACGTCGTCGAGGTTGCTCACCGTGAACAGGTTGCCCACGTTGTCGGCGTTGAACTGCATGTGGTCGGTCACGTTCTTCTCCGTGATGAAGCCCGAAATGGGGGCCCGCAGCGTGTAGGTGCCGTCGGCCGATACGCCGTACACGCCCAGCTGCTTGTTGGTTTTGCCCACGTTGCTCTGGGCCTTGCGCAGCTCCTGGCGGGCCAGCGTCACGTCGCGCTCCGAGGCCAGCCCCGATTTGTACTGGTCTTCCAGCACCGAGAGGTTTTTGCGGGCAATATCCAGGTCGGTGCCGGCGGTGCTATTCTGGTTCTGCAAGTCGGCAATTTCGCCGCTTTTGATGACGGCCAGGACTTGGCCTTTCGTCACATGGTCGCCCAGCTCCACGCTCAGCTGCTCCACCACGCCGCCCACCAGCGGGTACACCTTCACGGTTTTGTCGCCGTCGGTGGCAATCTGGCCCGAGAGGTTCAACTCGTCGCGCACGGGTTCCCGGCGCACCGTGTCAATCTTCAGCTCCCGCAGCATCTGGTCCGACATCGAGAAGCCGGCTTCGGCCTTCTGCGGGGCGTCAGTTTCTTCGGATTTCGAGCAGCCCGCCAATCCCAGGGCGAGCGGGAGGGCGAGGGGGAATAAGGGGAGGAGGCGGTTCATATTGGTTGAGGATGAAGGATTAAAGGATGAGGGATAAAGGATTGAAGGATGATGGATAAAGGATGTAGGAGTTGAAAAAACCAAGTGGCGCAGTCCCTCTACTCGTATGGCAACTTCTTGATAGGGAAGTGCAAAGGCCCTTAGTCCTTCATCCCTTATCCTATATCCTTCATCCTTTATCCTACTGAAACACCGGGCGGCCCACGGCGTAGTTGAGTTGTTCGAAGGCGCGCACCCGGTTGGCGCGCAGGTTGTTGAGCTGCACCAGGTTGTTCTTGTAGCTCTCGTAGAAATCCAGGAACTCCACGACGGTGAGGTTGCGCTTGGCATAGCTCTCGTCAATGCCCTTCATCAGGCGGTCGAAGTCGGAGGTTTCCCGGTCGGTGCCCTGGTAGAGCTGGTCGTTCTGGCGGGCCAGGCGCCAGGCTTCCTGCACGTCGTTCTGCACCTGCAGCTGCTGCTGGCCCAGCTGGGCCTTGCTCACCTCAATCTGGTTCTGGGCCGTGCGGATATTGCCCTGGTTGCGGTTGAACAGGGGCACGGCCACGCCCAGCGTGAGGGCGTTGTAGTTCTGGATGTAGTTGCCGGCCCGGTCATACACGTAGCCCACGGCCAGGTCGGGGGTAGCCAGGGCGCGCTGCAGGCGCAGGTTCTGGGTTTGCTGCTGCACGGCGGCCTGGCGGGCCTTCAGGTCGGCGCGGTTCACCTGGGCCGAATCGATGAGCTGCGCCTCGGTGCGGTTGGTCAGGCTCAGGGCTTTCAGGCGGTTCTGGTCGGCCTGGGGCAGGTAGTAGGCCCCGGTGGTGTCGCGCATCAGGGTGCGCAGGTCGGCCTGCTCCGAGGCAATGTCGTTGAGCAGGGCCTGGCGCTCGTTGCGGAGCTGAAACAGGAAGGCTTTTAGTCGGATGACCTCTTTCAGGGCAATGTTGCCCTTGTCGTATTGGCCCTGGTACAGGCTCACGGTGCGCTGGAAGCTGGCTACTTCCTTGTCGTACACGCCCACGCTCTGCTGCTTGAAATACAGGTCGTAGAAGGTGCTGCGGAGCTGGTAGCGCAGGGTGCGCAGCAAATCCTGAAAGGTAAACTGCTCCACCAGCGCATTCTGCTGGGCCACGCTGGCGGCGGCTTTGCGGCGGCCGGCTATGGCAAACAGCTGCTGCACCTGCACAATGGAGTTGCCGGTTTTGGTCACATCCAGCACCTTGTGGGTGAACTGGTTGTAGGCGTTCTGTTCGATGGAAACCGTGGGGTTGTCCCAGAGCCAGGCTTGCAGAATCTGGGCCTCGGCCGCCGATACGTTGTAGCGCTGGGCCAGCAGATTCAGGTTGTTCTGGATGAAGCGCTGTTCGGCGTCGGAAAGGGTAAGCCGCACCGTGTCGCCGGCTAGGGGAGCGGCCGTGGCGGGGCGGGTAAGAAGGCTGAGCAGCAGGGCCGCCATCAGCACGAAAACAGAGCGTTGCATAACCGGATTCGGTGGTTGGTTATGCAAGAGTACGCCCCCCGTATTAGGGCTGAATTAGAGGTAGATTAGAAACGGATTAGAGCTGAAAAATTTTCTCAGAAAGGTCGTTTTCGGCTGATAAACGCAGGTTTTGGTAGTTGGCGCAACGGAAAAAACCGGCCGCTGCGCCAACTCCCGCTCCGAGGTCCACATGGCCCGCGCCACCCACAGCCCGGACTCAGACAGTTCATCGGGGTGTAAACCGTAGCCCATAGTAGCGCGAACTTTGTAGTTCGCGTCCCCGAGCCGTCCGAACGATTGTCGTTCCGGGACGCCAACTACACAGTTCGCGCTACTGCGCCCTGCCGGTGCACTGACCGGAATAGCGGGCCTAATCATTGAGCTCCTTGTAAATAAGCAGCGGGTTGCCGGTGACGACCTGCTCGCCCGGTATTATGCCGCTGCGCACGAAGCTCACGCCGCCCACCGTGGGGCCGGTTTCCACCGCTCGGGTTTCCACCTGCCCCGATTCCTGCAGCACCAGCGCGTAGCGGCGGCCGTTGGCAAATACCAAGCTGCCGGCTGGCACGGTGGGCAGCTGCTCGGGCAGAGTGCGGGTGAGCTGCACCTGGGTGTACATGCTGGGCTTCAGCAAGTGGCCGGGGTTGGGAAGCCGCACCCGCACCTGCAGGCTCTTGCTGGTGGCGTGCAGCAGGTTGAACACCTTGTCAACCTGCCCGGTGAATACCTTATCTGGGTAAGCCAGCGTCCGGATTTCGGCCGGTACGCCCACCCGCATGCCGGCAATATCGGCCTGGTACACGTCGGCCAGCACCCACACTTCATCCAGGTTGGCCAGGGTGAACAGGGCATCCACCTGCCCCGGCTCAAACTGCATCCCGGCGCTGACATGCTTGGCGGTGATGGTGCCCGCCAGCGGGGCCCGCACCACGTACCGCTCCTGCGAGGCCCCCAGCACCGCCTGCTGCTGCTGCACCCGGTGGGTTTCGGCCTGGGCCGTGCGCCACGCTGCCCGGGTCTGGGCCAGCTCCCGCTCCGAGGCCATGCCATCGGCGTGCATTAATTCCGTAGCCGCCAGCTCCCGGCGGGCAGTAACCAGGTTGATGGCGGCCACCTGGGCTTCCTGGGCCAGCCCCGCCACCCGCGTGCTACGTACCACGGCCAGCACCTGGCCCTTGCTCACCTCGTCGCCCAGCGTCACGGGCACCGACTCCACTACGCCCCCGGCCACCGGGTACACGGGAGCCGTGCGGTCGGCATTGGTAACTACCTGTCCACTGAGCTTTAGGTGGGTTTGCACCGGGGCCAGGCGCACGGTATCGGTGGTGAGGTTAGTGAGTCGGGGAGCAGCGGCGGGCGTTACGGTCTCGGCGGCTTCTTCGGAGCAGCTGGCCAGGCCCAGGCCGGAGGGTAACAGCAGCAGGCTGGCGAAGTGAAATAATCGGGTCATGGGGTAAGCAACACAAGTGAGGTGCAAGCTTACGCCGCCGATATTAGGACCCGGTTAGAGCCGCATTAGAAACGGATTAGAGCGTGAGTTTTTGATGAATTTTCTTCCGAATTCTGAGAATAGAGGTCGGAATAGGGAAGGATAGAACGTCATGCAGAGGCACAGCCGAAGCATCCCGCGTGCTGATGTTGTTGGTTCGTAGGATGGGCAGAACGGTGTAGAGACGCAACACTTTGCGTCTCGTCGTTGAACGACACGGTAATGTAGCGTTTGAATAACGTTAGCAGCGACGTGGTAACGCACAATCCAAACAACGTCAGCAACGACGAGACGCAAAATATTGCGTCTCTACATCGTGCAATAACTCAACCTTTCTGCTACAATTCCACCTCTACCACCGTGCCCTGGCCCGGCCGGGAGCTGATGTGCACCTCGCCGCCGTGCAGCTGAATGATTTTGCGGGCCAGCGGCAGCCCCACGCCGTGCCCCACCACCTGCCGGGCGTTATCGGCCCGGAAAAACGGCTGAAATACCTGCGGCAGGGCTTTTTCGCTGATGCCGATGCCGTGGTCCTGCACCCGGATGTAACGGCGGCCAGCCCGGTATTCCAGCTGCACTTCCACCGGCTGGTCGGCGGAGGAGTATTTCAGGGCGTTGTCCAGCAGGTTGGTGAGGGCCCGGCTCAGCAGCTGGCGGTTGCCCTGGATTTCGAGAGCCTCGGCATCCTCCGGCAGCTGCCCGAACGTGAGCTGCACCCGGCGGCGCTGCTCCGGCAGCACCGCTTCCCGGGCTTCGGCCAGCAGCTCATCCAGCCGGATTTCGTCGCGGGCCCCGGTATTGGTTTGGGTAAGGTCGAGCAGGTTGTTGATGAGCAGTTTCAGCTGTTGCAGCTCGTGCAGCACCGAGGCCACGCCTTCCCGGTACGCGGCCGGCTCCCGCTCCCGGTTCAGCAGCACCTGCAGCTCACCAATGGTGGCCGTGAGGGGCGTGCGCAGCTCGTGCGAGGCATTGCTGACGAAGGTGCGCTGCGTTTCGAAGCCTTCCTCCAGGCGCTCCAGCATGCGGTTGAAGGTGCGGGCCAAACGGGTTATTTCGTCCTGCTCGTGGCTGATGCCTTCACTCACGCGCAAGTGCAGATCCTGGGTGGTGATGCGGTCCACCTGGTCGTTGACACGGGCAATCGGAGCCAGGGCCTTCCCGGCAAACACCCGGCCGGCCACGTATATCACCACCAGGCTTGCCACGAAGATGCTGGCCAGAATCAGCACCAAATGCTCCAGCCGGGCTGCGCCGGAGTGGTTTTCCGCGGCAGCCACAATAACGAACTGGCCCTGATTATCGGTGTAAAATAGCCCGATAGCCTGCCGGTTGCCCAGCGTAAAATACACTTCTTTCTCAGTGATAATCCGCGTCAGCATCCGGTCGGAAATGGCCACGCGCGTATCCTGCTCAATGAAGCGGGGCTGCAGCTTATCGTCGTAAATCTGTAGTACCTCGCCGGTGAGCGTACGCAGATAGCGGCGCTGAAACTCCCGGAATGCCTCGGCCCGCAGCTCGTCCTGCTCCAGAAACACGTAACCCGTCACCTCAGCCCGGTCGCGCAGGCGCTGGTGAAATTCCTCGTGGGTGTAATCGGCCTGCAGCAGGTAGATGGTGGTCATCACCGCCAGCAAAATCACTGCCACCACGCCCACAAACAGCCACGTCAATCGGTTCCGGATGGTCATGGAGGAGTGGTGAAGTTGTGAAAGGTGAAGTTGTGAAGGGCAAGCAAAGGACCTAAAAGAACGTCATTCTGAGCGAAGCCGGAGGCGAAGTCGAAGAATCTCTACCGCACTAGTAATCCTGGTCGTGAGGCAACGAAGCGGTAGAGATTCTTCGACTTCGCCTCCGGCTTCGCTCAGAATGACGTTCCTTTTCTCACTTCTCACTTCTCACTTCTCACTTCTCACTTCTCACTCCTGGGCCCGCAACACGTAGCCCATGCCCACCACCGTGTGAATGAGCTTGCGGGAGAAGGGCTTGTCCACTTTGTTGCGCAGGTAGTTCACATACACATCCACCACGTTGGAGCCGGCGTCGAAGGAGTCCTCCCACACGTCGGCGGCCAGCTCGGCGCGGCTGAGCACGCGGCCGGGGTGGCGCAGCAGCAGCTCCAGCAGCCCAAATTCGCGGGCGGTGAGCTTGAGCGGCTGCCCGGCCCGCGTCACGGTTTTGGCGGCCGAGTCCAGTGTCAGGTCCTCAAAGCTGAGGGCCGAGCCCTTAGCCTGCTGACCGCGCCGCCGCGTAAGGGCCCGCACCCGGGCCACCAGCTCCGGAAAATCGAAAGGCTTTACCAGATAATCGTCGGCCCCGCCGCCAAAGCCGTGCAGCTTGTCCTGGGTGGTGCCCAGGGCCGTGAGCAGGAGCACCGGCGTCTGCTGGTCCTGCGCCCGGATGGCTTCCAGTACCTCCAGCCCGCTGAAATAGGGCAGAATCACGTCCAGAATAATCAGCTCGTAGGAGTGGGAGAGGGCCAGCTGCCGCCCAAAGCGCCCATCGTAAGCCACCTCCACCTCAAATCCTTCTTCTTCCAGCCCCCGCTTTATAAACGCCGATACTTTGGGCTCATCTTCAACCAGCAGAATTTTCATGGGGAAATGGTTGAATGGGTGGATTGTTGAATGGGTGAACTGTCATCCTGAGCATGTCGCGCATCAAGCGAGGACGAAGGAACTTATAACGGCAGAACGGCTGGTGGCGGAACGGAAGGTATGCTGAACTAGGCAAACGTGGTCAGGTCCTTCGTCCTCGCTTGATGCGCGACATGCTCAGGATGACAGATTTTCTTAAATCAGCTATCCATCCGTTCAACCACCCAACCATCCACCTACCTAGCCACCCACCCTAGTCCTCGTCCTCGTAATCCAGACCCAGCAGCTGGTTCAGGGCTTGCTGGATTTCACTGGCGGCGTGCAGCTGCCCGGCTTTGCGGGCCACGCTGAGGCCTCTGCGGTAAACTTTTTCGGCTTCTTCGGGCTTTTCCAGCTGTTGCAGCATCTTGCCGGCGTGGTAGTACGTACCCACGTAGTCCGGATGCTCGTCGAGTAGTTTCTGGTAGTACATCATGGCCCGTTCCGGCTCCGTGGCCCGGTATTCGGTGGCCAGCGCGTAGATGGTGAATGCGTCGGTAGGATCATCCTGGTAGAAGACCAGGAGTTGTTGCAGGCGGCTCGGCGCAGTTTCCATGGGGCGGTAGTTTTGAGTATCTTCGCCCCAAATTTGACACTTTCTCCTAGTATCTTCCATATAAGCAGCCGTAGATGAAGTTTCTCGTTTGCATCAGCAACGTACCCGACACGACCACCAAAATCACGTTCACTCCTGATAATAAGGAGTTTAACAAGGCTGGTGTACAGTTCGTAATCAATCCCTGGGATGAGTATGCACTCACTCGCGCCATTGAGCTGAAAGAAGCCCAGGGTGGCGGCACCGTAACGGTACTCAACGTAGGGGAGGCCGATACCGAGCCCAACATCCGCAAGGCGCTGGCCATTGGGGCCGACGACGCTATCCGCGTGAATGCCCACCCCAAAGATGCCTTCTTTGTAGCCCAGCAGATTGCCAGCATCGCCAAAGACGGTGGCTACGACGTGATTCTGATGGGCAAGGAAAGCATCGACTACAACGGCTTCCAGGTGCACGGCATGGTAGGCGAACTGCTCAACATCCCGACGGTGGCCCCGGCCATGAAGCTGGATATGAGCGGCAACACCGCCACGCTGGAGCGCGAAATTGAAGGCGGCAAGGAAATCGTGGAAGTAAACACGCCCTTCGTGGCTTCCTGCCAGCAGCCCATGTGCGAGCCCCGCATTCCCAACATGCGCGGCATCATGACGGCCCGCACCAAGCCCCTGAAAGTGGTGGAGCCCACCGCCGACGCCGCCCGTACGGAAGTATCGTCGTACGCGCTGCCCCCGGCCAAGCAAGGCGTGAAGCTCATCCCCGCCGAAAACGCCGGTGAGCTGATCAAACTGCTCCGCAACGAAGCCAAGGTTATCTAAAAAGTAGAATGATGAGTGTTGAATTATGAGTGATGAATTGGTCTGTCCTTGCTCACGCGGGCGGGATGCATTATTCGCAAATTCCTAATTCAACATTCAGCACTCATAACTCTCTGAAAAATGTCTGTACTAGTAGTTGTTGAATGTGACGGCGGCGAGGTAAAGAAATCCTCGCTGGAAGTAGCTTCCTACGGCAGCCAGGTAGCCCAGATGCTGGGCACCACGGCTACGGCCGTAGCCGTGGGTGAAGCCACCGAAGCCAACCTGGCCAAGCTGGGCGAGCAGGGCATCACCAAGGTGCTGCATGACGCCGAGCCCCGCCTCAAGGATTTCGTGAACGGGGCCTACACCAAGCTGATTGCCGCCGCCGCCCAGAAGGAAGATGCCAAAGTCATTGTACTGGCTAACTCCAACATCGGGGCCTCGGTAGGCTCGCGGTTGTCGGTGCGCCTGCAGGCCAGCATTGCCACCAACGTGGTGGAGCTGCCCAAAACCGACGGCGGCTCGTTCACGGTGAAGCGCGGTGCCTTCTCGGGCAAAGCCTTTGCTGATGTGAAGCTGGACGGCGACCGGAAAATCATTGCCGTTAAGAAAAACTCCATCGAAGCCCTGCACGAGGCTGGCAAAACCGCTCAGGTAGAGGCCTTCTCGGCTCAGCTGACGGATGCCGACTTCGCCGATGCTCCCAAGCAGGTGGTGATGCAGGACCAGGCCGGCGGCATTCTGCTGCCCGAGGCCGACAAAGTAGTATCGGGTGGCCGCGGCATGAAAGGCCCCGAGAACTGGAACCTCATTGAGGATCTGGCGAAGGCCCTGGGCGCGGCTACGGCCTGCTCTAAGCCCGTTTCGGACGTGGATTGGCGCCCTCACCACGAGCACGTGGGCCAGACGGGTATCACCGTGTCGCCGAACCTCTACATTGCCTGCGGTATTTCGGGTGCTATCCAGCACCTGGCCGGCGTAAACTCAAGCAAGGTAATTGTGGTGATTAACAAGGACCCCGAGGCGCCGTTCTTCAAAGCTGCCGACTATGGTATCGTGGGCGACGTGTTCGATGTGCTGCCCAAACTCACGCAAGCGGTAAAAGAGTTGAATTAATGTGATGAAATGTGCGACATGCGGGAAATGTGCTGCGGCCATTCCCGTATGTTGCACATTTTCACATTCTTCACACTAGCATATTCACCACGACCCTACTTGTGAAAAAAATACCGCTCGAAATCCTGGGCCTCTCGTCCAGCCAGTCGCAGTCGGGTTCTTTCGCCCTCATCCTGGGTGAAAAAACCGGCAACCGGCGTCTGCCGATCATTATCGGCATGTTTGAGGCGCAGAGTATTGCCATCCAGATAGAGAAAATCAACCCGAACCGGCCCCTCACCCACGACCTGTTCAAGTCGTTTGCCGAGCAGGTGCACGTGGCGGTGCTTGAAGTACTGATTTCCGATTTGAAGGAAGGCGTTTTTTACTCCAAAATTGTGTGCTCCGATGGAGCCACCACTTTCGAGTTGGATTCACGCCCTTCTGATGCCATTGCCATTGGTTTACGCTTCGGGGTACCCATTTTTACGGTGGAAAGCGTGCTGAGCGAAGCCGGCATTATCCTGTCGGACCTCGACGAAAACGCTGAGGACTCTGATGAGGATGACGACGACGATGAGGATGATGACTCCGGCGACCGGCCGGTGCCGTCGCCCGCCGAGCCCAAGGAGCCCAGCGGCCAGGTGTCGTTGGATGAGCTAACCAAAATGCTGGCCCAGGCCCTGGAGCGTGAGGATTACGAAAAAGCTGCCAAAATCCGGGACGAACTCAACAAGCGCAACGGCTAACGAGCTGTTCCTGCGAGGACGCCAGGCATTCCGCCGGGCAGGCGGTATCAGTCCGTCCTTTCCCAAGCGCCAAGCCTTAATCTATGCAAAAGCCCCTACCGTGTAAAGCGGTAGGGGCTTTTGAGTGTAGGGCCACACCACTTCACGTCTCGGCCTCGGCGCGTGCTGGTGTTGTTGAGGTGACACTGGTCAAACACGAGACGCGCGGTGTCGCGTCTCTGCAACTGTTCTGGTACCAGGAGATTCTCATATTCGGTTGATTACAGCGCTGAGAAGGACAAATTAGCGGCGCCGCCGGTACGCAATGACAGAAGCTGAACCCGCCGTACCTTTCTGCCCGCATCAACCTCCCAACTTCTGCATGGAAACTCCCGTCACTCCCGACCTGCGCTACCCCATCGGCCACCCCGTACTACCCGACGAGGCCCTTGACCGGGGTGCCCGGACGGCCTACCTGGCCCACCTGGCTACGTTGCCCGACCAGGTACGGGCGGCCGTGGCTGGCCTCACGCCCGAGCAGCTGGATACCCCCTATCGGCCTGAGGGCTGGACAGTACGCCAGGTAATCCATCATCTGCCCGATTCTCACCTGAACGCTTATACCCGCTTCCGGCTGGCTCTCACCGAGGAAAACCCCACCATCAGGCCCTACAACGAGGCCGCCTGGGCCGAGTTGCCCGATGTGGCCACTACCCCGCCGGCCGTGTCGCTGGCGCTGCTGGAGGCGCTGCACATCCGCTGGGTGCGGCTGCTGCGGGGCCTTACTGATGCGCAGTGGCAGCGCACGTTCCTGCACCCCGAATCCAAACGCACCTACACGCTCGATCAGGCACTGGTACTGTACTCCTGGCACGGCCGGCACCACCTGGCCCACATCGGCAGCCTGGTGCAGCGCGAAGGATGGCGGCAGTAGATTTTTAGACATGAGACGGTGAGACATGAGAAGTGAGACTTCCGTTCTTGCGTAGGGGCCAATGAACAGAAGTCTCACTTCTCATGTCTCACCGTCTCATGTCTCTAAATATTAATAGCTTCGTCGGTGGTAGCGGCGGCGAGGCCGCCTTCGGTTTCGTCATCTACCTTCTTGGCGGCGCGCACGAGGCTGCTGCTAAAGATAAATTCTTTGAGCTCGGGTACCTGGGCGTTGAGAATTTCGTCTTTGTTACCGTCCCAAAGCTTCTGGCCCTTATAAAGAAAAATGATATGGTCCCCGATTTCGATAACGGAGTTCATATCGTGGGTTACTACTACGGTGGTAATGCCGTATTCGTGGGTGATTTCGTGGATTAGCTCGTCGATTTTGATGCTGGTGAGCGGGTCGAGGCCCGAGTTGGGCTCGTCGCAGAACAGGTAAGTGCAGTTGGGTGCAATGGCGCGGGCAATACCCACCCGCTTCTTCATGCCGCCCGATATTTCAGAAGGCATTTTAGTGCCGGCATTTTCCAGCCCTACCCGCTTCAGGCAAAACTCCACCCGGTCGCGCCGCTCTTCCCGGCTCATTTCCGGCGTCAGCATCTTCAAAGGAAACTCTACATTTTCATACACTGTCATGGAGTCGAACAGGGCCGAGCCCTGGAACAGCATCCCAATCTTGCGCCTGATTTCCTGGCGAATCTGCACTTTGTTGTTGGTGAACACCGTGCCATCGAAGGTAATGCTGCCTAAATCAGGCTTCATAAGGCCTACAATACACTGCAACAGGACCGATTTGCCCGTACCGGAGCCCCCCAACAGCAGATTACACTTGCCCGTTTCGAAGGTGCAGGTGATGCCCTTGAGTATCTGGTTGCCGTCGAAGGATTTCTGAACGTTATGGACTTCAATCATGGGGTAAAAGGATAATGGATGCAGGATAATGGATGCAGGATGAGAGACACCATTGAACGACAGTCCTTCATCCTACTACCCTAATCCTTTATCCTACAACAACAACGCCGCCAGGACGAAATCGGCAATGAGAATGGCAATAATGGAGTTGTTTACGGCCGTGGTGCTGGCATTGCCCACTTCCAAAGCTCCCCCCTGGGTATAAAACCCTTTGAAGGAGGATATAGCCGATACCAAAAACGCAAATACCACCGATTTAATCAGGGCAAAAACGATGTTGTAAGGAATAAAGTCGGTGCGGATGCCTTCCACATATTCCTGGGCCGACAGGGCCCCGGTGAGGGAGCCCGCCAGATACCCCCCAATGATGGACAGCGCCATGGCCAGAATCACGAGCAGCGGGAACATGAGCATGGAGGCCAGAATGCGCGGAAATACCAGGTAAGATGCCGAGTTGATGCCCATTACCTCCAGTGCCGAAACCTGCTCGGTAATGCGCATGGTGCCCAGGCCGCCCGCAATGCTGGAGCCCACCTTGCCTGCCAGCACAATGCTGGTAATGGTAGGGGCCAACTCCAGAATGGTCATTTCGCGCACCATATAGCCAATGGTACTTTTGGGAATGAGCGGGTTGGTGAGGTTATAGGCAATCTGCACGCAGGTAACGGCGCCAATAAATGCCGATACAATGGCGACAATGAAGATGGAGTTGATGCCAATAACGATGCACTCATCCAAGGTGCGCTGCCAGAGCACCGTCAGGCGTTCTTTTCGCGTAAGCATGCTCTGAAGGAAGAGCAGGAATTCACCGAAGGCTTTGACCATACAATCGAAAAACAAAAGGAAAAGCGAAACTTGCAGCCTCGTAAATGCCAGCCGGCAATTTGCCCGGTGAAGGTAGCCGTTGTGCTTACGTAAAAACTGCTTCAGCAATCAAAGGAATGCAAAAAAATATCGTTGTCACGGGAGGTACCAAAGGAATTGGGCGGGCGCTGGTATTCCGGTTTCTGCGGGCCGGTTATCCGGTAGTCACCTGTGCCCGCTCCGCCCCC
This sequence comes from Hymenobacter metallilatus, assembly GCF_003944705.1. GTDB lineage: Bacteria > Bacteroidota > Bacteroidia > Cytophagales > Hymenobacteraceae > Hymenobacter > Hymenobacter metallilatus. The sequence goes on from NZ_RWIS01000011.1 coordinate 182,591, forward strand.
GACCTGGAGGCGCTGCAAACGGCCGCTGCTGAGCTGGTGCCGGGTGCCGTGCTGCACACCCACGCCGCCGACTTGAGCCAGCGCCCCGATACCGTGCGGTTCACGGAACTGGTAAACAGCCTGGGGCCGGTAGAGGTACTGATCAACAACACGGGCGCTTTTGTGCCGGGGCGGTTGCAGGAGGAGCCCCTAGATGGCTCGCAGCTGCGCCGGATGCTGGACGTGAACCTGCTCAGCGCCTACGATGTAACGCAGGCCCTGCTGCCGGGGCTTTTGGCCCAGCGGAGCGGCTATATCTTCAACATCTGTTCCACGGCCAGCATTACGGCCTACCCCAATGGCGGCTCCTACGGTATTGCCAAGCACGCGCTGCTGGGCTTCACCCGCAACCTGCGCGAGGAGCTGAAAGACGCGGGCATTCGGGTAACGGCTGTACTGCCGGGGGCTACCCTCACGGCCAGTTGGGAGGGCGTGGACCTACCCGCCGAGCGGTTCATCCGGGCCGAAGACATAGCAGAGGCTATTTTTGGGGCGTTTTCCCTGTCGCCGCAGGCGGTGGTGGAGGAATTGCTGATTCGGCCACAGCTGGGAGATATTTAGGGCGCTTATTCGGCCTGTACTTTGCCCTTGCCAGTGGTGCTGAGCTCAATTCGGGCTGGTGCTGGTGGCCTGAAATAGATAGTGCCGATGCCCGCGTGGAAACCCGCCAGAAGCTCCGAGGCGCGGGTGTGCAGGTTGCCGTTGCTGTCGAAGTTGGTTTGCAGGTACAGGTTCTGTACCGGAAAATCGGCTGCATACAGGCTGCCGTTGCCGCCCAGTGTATGGTGCAGCTCTTGGGCTGAACCCGATAGGTAGATGTCGCCCAGCTCGTACTGGCTCATGCCCACGTAGGTGCTGCGCAGGTGCAGGTGGTAGTCGCCGGAGCCGATGAGGTGAAAGAAGATGGTATCCTGGCTGAACGGACCTTCGGTGCGGATATCGGCCTGGCCGCGCAGGAAGGTGCTGGTAATGTGGGGCGTATGCAGCCGTACCTCCCGGGGCGTGTTGTAGCGGCGCACCCAGTTGCAACGGCTGGTATTGCGGATAACCAGCTCCTCGCCTTTAACTTCCAGGCGTATATCGTCCTGCAGGTTTTTGCCGGCCCGCACCTCGGCGTAGGTTTCCTGGTCTTGCACCAGTGTCACCTGCACGTTGTCGTAGGTGGTCAGCACGCGAAAGGGCGGGAGGCTGCGGCGCTCCGTCACAATGTTGCCGGTACTGGTAAAGCAGCCGGCTTCGTTTTCCTTGCTGCAGCCGGACAGCAGGAGTGTGGCCGCGCCAGCATACGCAAGGCCGCGCAAAACCCGGCTGAGCCCACTAACTTGCATCTTTAAATCTGACCACACCATATAACCCAGGCCTATGGACCTCAGCGGCAAGGTAGCCATTATCACAGGCGTCAGCAAAGGTATTGGGCGGGCCACGGCCGAGCTGTTGCTGGCCAAAGGCATGGTAGTAGCCGGCTGGGGCCGCACCGCCCCCAATGAGTTCAAGCATCCGCGCTTCCACTTTATCCGGTGCGACATTCGCAAGGAAGCCGACGTGCAGAAGGCCTACGACGCCACCGTGAAGGCTGCGGGGCCGGAAATCCACGTACTGGTGAACAACGCCGGCCTCGGTAATTTTGGACCAGTTGACGGGTTTTCATCGGAGCAGTGGCACCAGATGTTCGATACCAACGTGCACGGGCTGTTTTACTGCACCCGCGCCGTGTTGCCCGCCATGAAAAAGCAGCAGCTGGGTCACATCATCAACGTGGCGTCGTTGGCCGGTACGGCGGGCACCGCCAACCTGGCTGGCTACTGCGCCACCAAGTACGCCGTGCGCGGCTTCTCCGATGCCCTGTTCAAGGAAGTGCGCCCCCAGGGCGTGCGCGTGACCTGCCTGATGCCCGGCTCGGTGGAAACCAACTTCAACGGCAATGAGCCCGGCCAGCAGCCCGACCCGCATAAAATGCAGCCCGAAGATGTGGCCGCCACCATCGTGCACGCGCTGGAAGCCCCGCAGACCGTATTGCTCTCGGAAATCCAAATGCGCCCGACGCAGGTGAAGTGAGTTGCCGATTGATGACAACCAGTAGAACGTCATTCCGAGCGTAGTGTGACGGAGCCGAGGAATCTCGCGTGCTGACGTTGAAATTACTATTGCAACCTCAGCACGCGAGATTCCTCGGCTCCGCTCGGAATGACGTTCTGATAGAACTAGACCAAAGTACTCACATGGTAGAAATAACCAACCTCACCAAAATCTTCGGCCCGCAAACGGCCGTGGACAACGTCAGCTTCTCGGTCGGGAAGGGCGAAATCCTGGGGTTTCTGGGGCCGAACGGGGCCGGTAAGTCCACCACCATGAAAATTGCCACCGGCTACCTGCCGCCCTCGGCCGGCACGGTAGTAGTGGATGGTTTCGATGTGCAGACCGATCCGCTGGAAGTACGCCGCCGGGTGGGCTACCTGCCTGAGCATAATCCGCTGTACCTGGATATGTACGTGCACGAGTACCTCGAATTCATTGGCTCGGTGCACGGGCTGGGCGGCAGCGCGCTGCGCCAGCGGGTGCGGCAGCTGGTGGATCGGGTGGGGCTGGGACGCGAGCAGAACAAGCAGATCGGAGCCCTCTCGAAAGGCTACCGCCAGCGCGTGGGCTTGGCCCAGGCCCTCATCCACGACCCCGGCGTGCTCATCCTCGACGAGCCCACCACCGGCCTCGACCCCAACCAGATTGGCGAAATCCGCAGCCTGATTCGGGAGCTGGGCCAGGACAAAACGGTCATTTTCAGCACCCACATTCTGCCCGAGGTGGAAGCGTTGTGCAGCCGCGCGGTCATCATCAACCGGGGCCGCCTCGTGGCCGACTCACCCGTATCGGAGCTGGGAGCCCGCGCCGCCGGCGAAACCATCATCCGCGCCGAGTTCGAGCAGGCCATCGACGTTGCCCCGCTGCGGGCGTTGCCGGGCGTGCTGGCCGTGGAGGCCGAAACTGGCCACACCTACCGCATCCGGGCCCGCCCCGGCGCCGACCAGCGCGGGGCCATTTCGCGCCTCGCCGCCGCCCAGGGCTGGGTGCTGCTGGGCCTCCGTCAGGAAGAACAGAGCCTGGAGCAGGTGTTTCAGGAGCTGACCAGATGAAGAAGAACGTCATGCTGAGCGAAGCCGAAGCATCTCTACCGCTTCGTTGTAATGGTAAGTAAGTAGTCAGAGGTAGAGATGCTTCAACTACGCCTCCGGCTCCGCTCAGCATGACATTGTGCTTGCTTTTGATTATCCCATTACCCCATCATCACATCACCAGCCTAGATGCTCGCCATCCTTCGCAAAGAATTTAACAGCTTCCTGAACTCGCCCGTAGCCTACGTGGTGCTGGGGGTGTTTCTGGTGGCTACCGGCCTGTTCGTGTGGGTGTTCCCCGACAGCTCGGTGCTCGACTACGGGTTTGCCGATTTGCAGACGCTATTCAACATTGCCCCCTGGATTTTCCTGTTCCTGATTCCGGCCCTCACCATGCGCACATTTGCCGAGGAAAAGAAAGCCGGCACCATGGAGCTGCTACTCACCCGCCCGCTCACCGACGGCCAGATCATCGGGGGCAAGTACCTGGCCTGCCTGCTACTGGCGTTGCTGGCGTTGGTGCCTACGCTGCTCTACTACTACTCGGTGTACCAGCTGGGCAACCCCGCCGGCAACATCGACTCGGCCGCGACGGTGGGCTCCTACCTGGGGTTGGCGCTGCTGGCAGCCGTGTTTGCGGCCATCGGGGTGCTGGCCTCGGCCCTGACGCGCGACCAGATTGTGGCCTTTTTGGTGGCCGTGGTGGGTTGCTTTCTGGTGTACTCCGGCTTCGATTCGCTGGCCTCGGTGTTTGATGGCGGTCTGGCCTATTACATCGGGCAGCTGGGCATTGCCGCCCACTACCGCGACCTGGCCAAGGGCCTCATCGACTCCCGCGACCTGCTGTACTTCCTGAGCCTGATTGCCGGCTGCCTGCTGGCCACGCGCCTGGTGCTGCAAAGCCGCAACTGGTAACACTATACCGTCATCCTGAGCATTCCGCGCATCGAGCGGCGTCGAAGGACCTTTTCACGCTGGAACGAATTATTCTCACGCGGTAAGGTCCTTCGCTTCCCTCAGGATGACAGCTGATTTCTTGTAACTCGCCACGCTATGGCATCTACTGAACAACCAATTGTAACCGCAGCCGCCACTCCCCGCAAACGCCGCGACCTGACGCGCTTCGGGGCAGTGCTGCTGGGGCTGCTGCTACTCAACTTCCTCGGGGGGCTGTACTTCTTCCGCCTCGACCTCACGGAGGAAAAGCGCTACACCATGTCGGCCGCTACCCAGACGCTGCTTTCGGGCCTTAAGCAGCCGGTTACCGTAACGGTGTACCTGGATGGCGACTTTCCGCCGGCCTTCCGCCGCCTGCAGCAGTCGGTGCGCGAAACCCTGAACGAAATGCAGGTGCACAGCGGCTCCAACCTGCACTACGTGTTCGTGGACCCCTCGGCGGCTGGCACCGAGAAGGCCCGCAACGACTACTACCAGACGCTGTTCAAGAAAGGCCTGAGCCCCACCAATCTGGGGGCCAACGAGAACGGCAAGCGCGTGGAGAAAATCATCTTCCCCTGGGCCGTGGTATCGGCCGGCGGCAAGGAGCAGAACGTGCTGCTGCTGCGCGGCAACCAGGCTGCCCCCTCCGACGTGCGCCTCAACCAGAGCATCGAAGGGCTGGAATACGAGCTGGCCTCGGCCATCCGCAAGCTCAACCCCGGCCAGCGCAAGCGCATTGGGGTAGTGGAAGGCCACGGCGAGCTGACCAACGTGGAAGCCGGCGACCTGATTGGCTCCCTGAGTCAGTACTACGACGTGTTCCGGGTGAACCTGGCTCAGTCAAGGCCCGAAGCGCTGCAGACGCTCAGCGCCATCATCGTGGCCAAGCCGGCCGGGGCGTACACCGAGCCCGAGAAGTTCAAGCTCGACCAGTTCATCACCCGGGGCGGCAACGCGCTGTTTTTCGTGGATGCCATGCGCGTGAACCTCGACAGCGCCAGCCGGGGCGGCATGCTGGCCTTCCCCCAGTCGCACAACCTGGATGATCTGCTGTTCAAGTACGGCGTGCGCGTGAACCCCGATCTGCTGCTCGACCTCAACTCCGGCGTAATTCCGCTGGTAACGGGCATGACCGGCAACAAGCCCAAGGTGGAGCCCATGCCCTGGCAGTTCTACCCGCTCATCAACAAGTTCAGCCCGCACCCCATCACCCGCAACCTCGATGCGGTGTACACCAAATTTGTAAGCAGCATGGACACGGTGAAGGCCACCGGCATCCGCAAAACGCCGCTGCTGTTCACCTCGCGCTACACCCGGGTGCTGCCCTCGCCGGTGCCTGTGAACCTGAACGACGCCCGCCTGGAGCCCAACCCCAAGCTCTACACTTCGCAATTTAAGCCCGTAGGCTACCTGCTCGAAGGCCAGTTCGGCTCTCTCTACGCCAACCGCGCTGAGCCCGGCACCACCAACTTTCAGCCCGCCACGCCCGCCGGAGCCAAGCCCGCCAAAATTCTGGTGGTGTCGGATGGCGACTTCGTGCGCAACGAGGTGGACCCCAAAACCGGCCGGCCCTTCCGCCTGGGCTTCGACCGCCTCGCCAGCACCGAGTTTGCCAACCGGGAGCTGCTGCTCAACGCCGTGGACTACATGCTCGACGAATCGGGCCTGATTGCCGTGCGCGGCAAGCAAATCACCCTGCGCCCCCTCGACAAGCTGCGGGTAGTGGAGGAGCGCCGCCGCTGGCAGCTGCTGAACCTGGGCGCGCCGCTGGTGCTGCTGGCCTTGTTCGGAGCCGTGCGCGCCTGGCGGCGGAAGCGGCGGTACGCACGGTTTTAAAGAGATATAAAGCAGATTCTGGAACGGTGTCTTGGCCTGACAGACGTAGTGCATCAGACCGGTTAGCTGCGTGCTGACAACCGTATGACAACTGATCCGGTGTAACCCAGTTGTTGTGGAGAGGCATGTTTGCGGCTCATCGTTTGCGCCGTTGTTACATCTTCGTTCAATAGTTAGACGAGAATATGCGTCTCTATAGCGTGGTGTATTGTTTATGTAAAATGCTATGAATTACTCAACACATGCAGAAGAAAGATTTTTTTAAAATAATGCTGATGCTCTTCTTGACATTATTCTGGCTATTGTGGGACTTTCCTAGTGCGGATAATAAATCTTGTGGTCTTGACTATGTCTATATTTCTCAAATGTATGCTAATATGAAAATAACTAAAATAGACTCATCGACTGCGGAAATCAAGTTCTATGGTATTGACTTAAATACTCACGAACCATACGTCTTTGATTCAAATACCAAATGGTTTGTGTTTGTGAAAGGTCATGTTGCAGTTGGAGACACATTTTTAAAAGATATAGGATCCAATAGATTTTTTATTAAGAGCAGACTTGGTAAAACTGAATTTTTTTTTGAATGTGAGGCTGATAGTGCTCTGCCTGAAATACCAATATTTAATAAATATTAAAACGAATGATAAGTGATTTACTAGGTGAGTTATTGGCTTGGCTGCTATTCACACCCATTGGCGCACTGTACCTGCTCATCCGCTACCGCGGCAGCGCCAAGCGGCAGCAGGTGCTGGCGCAGGAGTATGAAAATGAATACGCCAATGTGGGCCACGTAATGGTGATGAATACAGTGGCAGCAGTGCTGATTGTGGTGGTGCTGGGCATGTTGTTAATGGTACCGATATGCGTGTGGCGGCAGGTTTAGTGCGTACTGTCGGATGCTCCTAGTAGTGCCGAAGCCAATGCTGTTGCTTAGAAAATAAACAAAGCCTAGAGGACTTTTGAGGGTGATTTTATCAATGTATTAAACATTGATATACAGTAGTTTAATGGTGTTGTGATTAGATATTTTATGTGAAAGTCACAAGTTGTAGAAGTGTAGAGAAGGATTGACTTTTACCCCAGTCATTCACGCCGCCGGCTCGGCATACCTAACTTCTTATTCCTATGCGTACCTGTTACCTTGTGCTAACCCTGTTGCTACTTACCTCTGCCACGTTGGCCCAGCAACCAACTTCATCTGCCAACCCAACTCTTACTTCCCATACTCAGGCTGATTCAGTGGCGGCGTTACGGCGTTACTTTCAACATAAGCGGCGGGTTGGTGCTTGTGCAACCGTGGGCCTGTTAGCTGTGCCGGTAGCCGCTGGGGTAGCTGCCAGTAACGAAACCGATCCACTAGGGCGTGGGTTGGGTTACTTGATTGAGGTGCCGATAGGTGCCACATTTCCTGTCATTAGCTGGTTGTTCTTCCGGCAATACAACCACCGGCACGAAGAGCGGGCAGTGCAGGCATTGCAGGTTGGTGCTTTACCGGTTAAACTGCAACGCCGATTGAAACCATCTTACTTTCAACAGTAACGTCCGGAAGTCGCAACAGGCTGGGATATTGCTGGAGAGAATATGAGAAACGTGTGACGGTGGGGCTTGGTAACGCTAGAAAACCCCATGGCCGTTGTGTATCTTTGCCCTCTACCCAACCAAGCCCGAAACGACTCTTCCGTATGAAATTTATCGTCTCGTCTTCCGCCCTGCTCAAGCAGCTCCAGAGCATCAACGGCGTGGTTACGAACAACCCCGTGGTGCCCATTCTGGAGAACTTCCTCTTCGAAATTGAGGACGGCAAGCTGACGATTACCGCCTCCGACCTGGAGACCAGCATGATGACGGAGCTGCCCGTGGAGGCCCGCGAAACCGGCCGTATTGCCGCGCCTGCCCGCATCCTGCTCGATACCCTGAAAAACCTGCCCGACCAGCCCGTGACCTTCACCCTGGACGAGGAAACCTACACCATCGAAATTGCCAGCAGCAACGGCCGCTACAAGCTGGCCGGCGAAAACGCCACCGACTTCCCCCGCGTGCCGGTGGTAAAAGGCTCGGCTCCGGTCGAAATTCCTTCTACTTCCCTGGCCCGGGCCATCAACAAAACCATCTTCGCGGTAAGCACCGACGAGCTGCGCCCTGCTATGACCGGTATTCTGGTGCAGCTGGCCGATAATCAAGTAACCTTCGTGGCCACCGACGGTCACCGCCTGCTGCGCTACCGCCGCTCCGACGTAGGTGCGGGCCAGACGGCCAACATCATCATCCCGCGCAAAGCCTTCAACCTGCTGAAAGGGGCGCTGCCCTCCGAGGCCACCACCGTGCGGGTAGAGTTCAACAACTCCAACGCTTTCTTCAGCTTCAACCAGATGCGCCTCGTGTGCCGCCTGATTGATGAGCGCTACCCCGATTACGAAAACGTAATTCCGGTGAGCAACCCCAACAAGCTCATCATCAGCCGCCAGGAAATCCTGAACTCGGTGAAGCGCATCAGCATCTACTCCAACAAAACCACCCACCAGGTGCGCCTGCGTCTGGCGGGCTCGGAGCTGACGGTTTCGGCCGAAGACCTCGACTTCAGCAACGAAGCCAACGAGAAGCTGGCCTGCCAGTACGACGGTGAGGACATGGAAATCGGCTTCAACGCCAAGTTCCTGCAGGAAATGCTCAGCAACATTGATTCCGAGGAAATTACCCTGGAGCTGAGCACGCCCAATCGCGCCGGCCTGCTCATGCCCACCCTCGCCGACGACAACGAAAGCATCCTGATGCTGGTGATGCCGGTGATGCTCAACAACTACGTTTAATCACGGATTAAGACGGATTTATCGGATTGCACGGATTCGTTCTGCTATTCGGTAAGTCAGTCGTTTCTTTTTGGCCCGCTGGGCCAGGAACCGTGATGCTGGCTTCGGGCCGGCAGCTTCCGCCTCTGGTGGAAAATATGCGGCGTTCCGCTCGACGGACGGCAGAACGAATCCGCGCAATCCGATAAATCCGTCTTAATCCGTGATTATGAAGAAGTCTGAAATCCGCTTCAGCATTGCCCTTGATGACCAGAAGGTGCCCGAGGCCATTAGCTGGAGTGCCACCGATGCGGGCCCCGATATTCATTTTGCCAAGGCCATCAACATTGCCCTCTGGGACCGGGACGAGCGTGGTACCATGAAAATTGACCTTTGGACCAAGGAAATGCCCGTTGATGAAATGAAGCGCTTTTACGTGGATACCATGGGTGCCATGGCCGAAAGCATTATTACGGCCACCAACGACTCGGTAATGGCCACCAAAATGCGCAACCTCTGCCGGGAATTGATGGACCACATCGAAGAAGAGGAGCGTAAGCAACGCTAGTTTTTCGCGCCCTTGTCATTGCGAGCAGCGCCAGGAATTCCAGGTGAGTCGTTAGATAAGTAGCTCAGATTCCTTCCCTCTGCTTGATGCGCAGAATGGTCGGAATGAAAAAAGCCCCGTCAGTAACTGCTGACGGGGCTTTTTTGTGGGTTTTAGCCGTTGTTACTGGCGGGTGCGGGTGGCCGGGGCTGCCGTGGAGCGAGCCGGCCCGATGGTAGCCCCGTTGCTGCTGGCCGGCAGCGGGTTCTGCACCGAGTTTACGAAGATGGCATTGGCGGCTTTGGAGCCGTAATCCATGCTAAACGTATTATAAGTACGGCGCGAGTCGTAATAATTGCTGTACTGGTCGGTGCTGAGCACGGCCTGTAGCTCCCGGTCACGCTCCTTACACACCACGTCGCATTGCTCCTTGATGAGCTTGGCGTTACCAGCATTTTTCTGGTTGATAGCCACTATTTTGGCCTGCTTGTCCTCATTGATGGCCTGCAGACGGGTTTTCTGGTAGCCGTTTAGGCGCAGGTCGCGGGCCATCTGGTCGGAGAGCTGGCGGGCGTGCTCCTGGAAAGGGTTGAGGCGGGGCGAAGGTTGAGTTTTATCCTGCGGGGCCAGCGCGGGCTTCTGCTGGGCGTAGGCCCCAAGCGAAGCAACGAGCATAGCAGCCGCAGCGGCAAGTTTCTTGGTCATGATATCAGGCAGTTCGGTTCAGGAAAGGACCGGCAGCTTTTCAACGCATCAGAAAACCGCTGGCTGTTACTTTCTAACGAAAAACTGTGCCAGCTAGTTTACTGCAGCCCTAAAAACCCTGGAAGTAAGGGTATGTAGGTAACCAACAGCGCCGCCGCACCCATAAGGCACGGCGGCGCTGTTGGTACCGTAAAACGGGTTGTTCAGGGTGCTAGAACTGATTTTTCCACATCATGGATTCCACCGGCTTTACCGTCCGCTCGTTGTACTTGGCGTTGGGCTTGCGGTTGTAGAAATTCTCCACGTCGCCCTGCACAGTAAAGTAGATAAGCTGGCCTACGGGCATGTTGTGGTACACACGCACGGGCATGGATACGCTGATTTCCAGCGTCCAGGTATTGCAGAAGCCGATGTCGCCTTTACCGGCCGTGGCGTGAATATCAATACCCAAGCGGCCGACGCTGCTTTTGCCTTCCAGAAAGGGTACGTGGGCGTGGGTTTCGGTGTATTCCTCGGTTACGCCCAGGTACAGGGTGCCGGGTTGCAGTACAAAACCCTCCTCGGGTATCTCAAATACGTCGATTTTGTTGTGCTTGCGGGCATCGAGCACCGCGTCGTGGTAGGTGGCCAAGTAGCGGCCCAGGTGCACGTCGTAGGAGTTGGTGCCAAGGCAGGTTCGGTCGTATGGCTCGATGACAATGGTGCCCCGCTCCATTTCGGCGAGAATCTGCTGGTCGGTGAGAATCATGGGTTCAAGTAAAAATGAAAAATTAAAAATGAAGAATTGATAAACCAGAAGTTGCCCTGATACCTCTTCTGACAGGCCCAGCAACTTTTAATTTTTAATTCTCAATTTTTAATTGTCTTCGTTGTCTTCGTAACTATCCTCGGGCAGGGCGGCGCGTTTGCGGGGGCGGGGCGCGGGCTGGTCGTAGGTGTCGTACAGGGCATCCAGGCGCTGACGCAGGTCGGGCAATACGCTGGTAATGAGGTAGAGCAGCAGCAGAAACGAGCCTCCCGACAGCATCAGGCTCAGGTAGTCCATCCAGTCGTGGCGGGGGGCTACATCCAGGGAGCGGGGACCCGTATAGTCCGGGGTGGGGGCAGAGGCCACGGCTGCTTCGGGCTGGGGCTGCGGATCCTCCACGGCAGGAGTAGTAGAAGCGGCCGATGCTCCATCGGCCGGTGGTACGGCCGTTTCAGCCGTGGCCAGGTCTTCGGGAGCGGGGTCCTCGGAGGCGTTAAACTGGGCTGCGCCCTGCTTGATAACGCGCTGTAGGCCGTGAATAAGGGCTACCCGCTCGTCGCGGGGTAGCACCCGGATAAAAAACTCGAAGTTGCGGTCTACTAGTACGGCGTTGAGCTGCTTCTCAAACTCCACCAAATCCGTGCGGCCTTTGCCAAAATGGCTTTTATATCGTTCGGCAATGCCATTGTAATTCATGAACAGCTTCCGGAGGTCGTCGCGGCCGGGGAAGTTGTCAAACTCGCGGCGGGCCTTGGCCGTGCGTAGGGAGGCCGGGTACTTGCCGCGGGCAAACGACTTGTCGTACACCGTTTCCATCGTCCGGAAATTCAGCTCGTCGATGGTACGGTCGAACAGGCGCTTATTAGCCGCGGCGGGCGTTTCGGTCTGGGCCAGGAGGGTGCCGGGCACGGCGAGCCACAGCAGCAGAAAAAGCGGGAGTAGCCGGCGGAATCGAAACATACGGGCAGCGGATGGTTGCGGCAAAGGTAGCTCTTGAGAGTTGAGTTATGAAGTATGAGAGGTGAAGTGAATATGCTGATGTTTCTGCCATCTTATGTATCAACTCAACTCTCATAATTCAGCTCTTATAATTACCCATGCGCCTCGCGCATGGATTCGCGGCAGGCGGTGAGGTAGAGGTCCACGAGGTCGTCGGTCATGGCGGTGCTTACGAACAGGGCTTCGTACTGAGCCGGGGCCAGGTAGATGCCCCGGTGCAGCATGGCCCGGAAGTAGCGCCCGAAGGCTTCCGTATCGGAGGTTTTGGCCGATTCCAGGTCCGTAACGGGCTGGCTGGTGAAGAACACGCTGAACATGGAGCCCACCTGATTGACGGTGTAGTTCAGGCCCAGCTCCTGGCAAATCTGGCGGGTACCGTCGGCAATGCGGGTGGTGATGCGGTTCAGCTCGTCGTACAGCTCGGGGTGCTGCTGCAGGTAGGTAAGCTGGGCAATGCCGGCGGCCGTGGCAATGGGGTTGCCCGAGAGCGTGCCCGCCTGGTACACCTTGCCGGCCGGGGCCACGTTGTCCATAATGTCCTGGCGGCCCCCGTAGGCCCCCACCGGCATTCCGCCCCCGATGATTTTGCCCAGCGTCGTCATATCAGGCCGGATACCGTACAGCTCCTGGGCGCCGCCCCGGGCCAGCCGGAAGCCGGTCATCACCTCATCAAAAATAAGCACGATGCCGTAGCGGGTGCACAGGTCGCGCAGGGCAGGCAGGTAGCCTTCCTGGGGCGCTACCAGTCCCATGTTGCCTACTACGGGCTCCAGAATCAGGGCGGCTACCTGGCCTTCGTTGGCGGCCAGGGCCTGCTCCAGCGCCGGGAGGTTGTTGTACGGAACGGTAAGCGTATCCTGGGCCACGCCGGCCGTTACGCCCGGCGAGTCGGGGGTGCCGAGGGTGAGGGCCCCGGAGCCGGCGGCAATCAGAAAAGAGTCGCCGTGGCCGTGGTAGCAGCCCTCAAATTTCAGAATCTTGCTGCGGCCCGTGTAGCCCCGCGCCACCCGAATAGCCGACATGGTGGCCTCGGTGCCGGAGTTTACCAGCCGCACTTTCTCGATGCTGGGCACCATTTGCTTAATCAGCTCGGCCATTTCCACCTCCCGCTGCGTAGGCGCCCCAAACGACAGGGAGTTTTGAATGGCGGCCTGCACGGCTTGCAGCACTACCTCCGGGGCGTGACCCAGAATCATGGGTCCCCAGGAGTTGATGAAATCCAGGTACCGGTTGCCGTCCACGTCGGTCAGCCAGGCGCCTTTGGCCGACTGCATGAACACCGGATGCCCGCCCACGGCCCGGAATGCCCGTACCGGAGAGTTCACCCCGCCCGGAATGTGGTGCTTGGCCCGGGTAAACAGGGCGTCGGAAGTGGCTAAGGAGTAGTTGGTAGTAGGTAGTGCGTAGTTGGACATTCCGAGAAGCTAAGGGGAAGGGGAAAGTGTGTAGTGCAACAAAAAACAAACAAGAGGCGGGCATCTCATTACTCAGTACCCACTACCGTAGCAACCTACCGGAAGCCCACCGGGTTCAGTACCTCTACTTCCAGCCGTTCCAGCTTGGTGAGGGGCACATATTGATTATCGTGAGTGCCACCGGGGTAGCCAATGCCCTGGAACACGGCCCCCGATACGGGGCCGCCGTTGGCCAGCTGCTGCTGAAAGGCCGCGCCATTCTGATGCAGCACATTGCCAAAGTAGTACAGGAGCTCGAAGCCGGTGAAGGCAAACACGGAGGGCGGCAGATTCTGGCGCTGTAGGTACAACTGCCGGAAGCGGCGGACCCCGGGGTTGGTTTTGTCCAGAAATTTGGGATGCACAAAGTAAATGTCGCGGGCGTCGAGCTGGCCCAGGCTGATACGGTTGTTCTCCAGCCAGGAGGCGTAGGTGATGAGCGGCGTGCGGGCCGCCTGCAGCTTGAGGGCACTCAGCACGTAGGGGCCGGCACCCTTGCCATCGGAGGCCACTACCAGGTGTCCTACCGACTTCAGATCCACGTCGCTTAAGGCCGCCGCAAGGCTTTCCTGCACGTCGGAGTTGATGCGACGCAGCTGCAGGACTTTGCCGCCCAGGGCTTCGTAGGCCTGCTTATAGGCCTGCCCGAAAGCGGCTTCATCCTTGGTGTCCTCGTAGAGCACCACGGCTGTGCGCGGACCGCCCAGGCGGGAAGCGGCAAACTGGGCCGCCTGCCGGGCCTGGGTAGCCGTGCTGGGCTCAAAGAGGTAGTGCCAGGGATTATCCAGCACCAGGTCCCCATCCTGGGAGAGGGGGTTGACTACCGCAATCTGGTGCTGCTGGGCGTAGCGGGCCAGTATTTTGGAGCCCGATTTGTATACCGGGCCCACAATTAAATCCATGGTAGCCAGCTCTGGTAGGGCCAGCACCTGCTTTAGCTGCAGGGTATCGGCGCCGGTGTCATAGGCGAAAAGCTGCACCGGGTGGCCCTCCCGCTGCAAGGAATCCTGAGCCAGGCGCAAGCCGGCGTACAGGTCGGTTACAAATTGGTTTTTGCGGCGCTTCTCCCAGCTGGTGTCGTCAAACTCAAAGGGCAGGAGCACGCCAATGTTATAGGTGCTTTTGCGGGCAGGGCGGGGGCGGGGCGTGTAGCGGGCCGCTTCCAGCCGGAACTGACTGATCAGCTGTTCCAGCTGGGGCTTGTCGGCCTCAGTGTACCAGCCGCCGTTGGCGAGCTTATCGGCGTAGGCCCGGCCCAGAGCGGCTTCCTGCGGGTAGGTTTTCAGCAGGCTCTGAAAGGTAGCCCGGTCCTTGATGCGCGGCAGGTAGAGGGCCTTCATGTTTTCCCGCTCGGTCACCAGGCGGTCGGCCGGGAGCTGGGTCAGTACGCGCAGGGCGTTGTCAAAATCTCCCTGCTCAAACGACAGCTGCCCCTGCAGGAAGAACGCCTCAGCCAGGTTGGGCCACTGCGGATATTCATTGCGCAGCAGGTTTAGCATCTGCTCGGCCTCGGCCCACTTTTTGGCCCGGCTGGCAGCTACGGCGTAGAGGTATGCGGCCTCCGGAGCCTTGGCAAACTTGCCGGTAGGGGCCGTTAGCGGCTCCAGCTCCTGCATGGCCAACTCGTAGCGGGTCTGGTCGAGGAGGGTTTTGCCGTTGCGGTAGCGCACGTTGGGGTCCGGGGAGCCCAGGTTGGCGGGCAGGGGTGGGCCAGTGGGTTTAGGCGTAGCGGGCCGCGGAGCAGTGGTAGCGGCCGTGGGAACCGGTTTAGGAGCCGGCTTGGCCGCTGGAGTCGTCGGCTTGGCCGTAGCTGAGGCTGGCCTCGAAGCCGCCGTGCCGGGAGTTGCTTTAGCCGGGGCCGTTGGCTTGCCGGGGAGAGGAACGGCGGTAGCCGGTTTCTTGGCAGGCGTTTGGGCATGGCCCGGCGTTGCAATACCAGCACCAAGGCACACACATACAGCAGTCAGGAGAGAAGATAGCCTCATAAAACCGAGGAACCGGGGAATAGGCGGGAGAAACCAGGTAACTGCATCCGGCGCAGTATATGCCACAAAGGTAGCAGTTGCGTCGGGGATGAAGCAGCCGGAGCTCTGGCGCGTTGGGATACGTTTGGTAGTGCCCGCGTAGCGCCTCCGGGCTTGGCAAGGCCGCAGCCACGCACGAGTGGCAAAACCCGGCGGAGCAACCCAACCCGCACAACCCATACGGCGTGGCGGGTGCTTGGGGGAGTGGTAGTGGCGCTGCAACCCGGCAATGAAACAGCGTGGGCAGCGTACACTACCAACCGCAACCGTACGTTACCACGGACGGTTAAAAAATCCGAACTTGTATCTATGTCCATGTCCATTGCTACGCTATCCGTGCCGCAACTGCGGCAGCGCCTGCACCTGCTGCTGCTGCTCGGCGCATCCCTGGCCCTGAGCGTTGTGCTGATTGTGTTTCGGGTATTTCTGGTGCATAAAATCACCTTTGTATTCTTGCTCTGGAACCTGTTTCTGGCGCTTATCCCGTTCGGGCTGAGTACCATGCTGGGGCTTTCAGCCGGCCGGCTGAAGGCGCGGGTGCTGCTGCCGGTAGGGGCAGTCTGGCTGCTGTTCTTTCCCAACGCCCCCTACATTCTCACCGACCTGTTTCATCTGGAGCCCCGGGCCGGGGTGCCTTACTGGTATGATTTGGCCCTGATACTGAGCTGTGCCTGGAACGGGCTGATGCTGGGCTATGCCTCGCTCACGGATATGCAGCAGCTGGTAACGCGCCGCCTGGGCTGGGCCGCTGGCTGGGGCTTTGCCACCCTGGCCCTGCTGCTCAGCAGCTTTGGGGTGTACCTGGGCCGCTACCTGCGCTTCAACAGCTGGGATGTTGTTACCAACCCGGTTAGCCTGTTGTACGATATCATTAGCCGGCTACTGCACCCGGCCAGCCACCGTGGCACCTGGGGCGTTACGCTGCTCTACGGCGTGTTTCTACTCCTGGGCTACGCCACTGTGCGTCTGCTGGGCCGCCTGGATGCAACCCCGGAGGAAGCGTAGCCACCGGAGGAATCCCGCAACTTTCCGGCCCCTCTGCTACCTTTCGCCTCCCATGCTCCACCTCACCCCCGACCATCACGCTCCGGCCATGAGCTGGCCGCGTCTGCTCAGCCGCCGCCGCTACCCCGAGCAACCTCAATTGCACGTGGTTACCGATGCGCCGCCCGTGCGCGGGGCCTTTGTGCAGGACTACGACCGGGTTGTGTTCAGCTCGGCGTTTCGGCGGCTGCAGCGCAAAACCCAGGTAATGCCGCTGCCCGAAACCGATTTTGTGCATACCCGCCTCACCCATTCGCTCGAAACCGCCTGCGTGGGTCGCTCCCTGGGCCGGCTGGGTGGGCGGCTGCTGCTCGAAGAAACCGAGGGCCTCGGCCAGGAGCTGCCGCACCTGGATGCCGACTTCGGCGACATTGTCGCGGCCGCCTGCCTGGCCCATGATATCGGCAACCCACCCTTTGGCCACTCCGGCGAAGACGCCATTTCGGCCTACTTCCGCTCCCCGGCCGCCGAGCCCTTCGTACGGATGCTCACGCCGGCTCAGCGCGCCGATCTGCAGCAGTTTGAAGGCAACGCGGCGGGGTTTCGCATTCTTACCCATACCTACGCCGCGCACAGCAGCGGTTCGGCGGGCCTGGGGCTCACGTACGCTACCCTGGGAGCATTTACAAAGTATCCGCGCCCTTCGATGGGCGTGGAGGGCCGTGCTTTCCAAGGAAGCAGTGAGAGAAAATACGGTTTCTTTCAAACGGAGGCCCCCCGGTTTCAGGATATGGCCCGGGAACTAGGCCTGCTGCCTAAATCAGCGGCTGAGAACGAAGAAGCCGGCTTCTACTACCGCCACCCACTGGCGTTTCTGGTGGAAGCGGCCGATGATATCTGCTACCGGATCATTGACTTTGAAGATGGGTTGAAGCTGGGCCTGATTCCGTGCCAGCCAAGCCTGGCCCTGCTGCGCGACATGCTCAGCGACGCGCCCGGTCGCCAGGGTTCCGTGCAATGGCGCGACTGGCGCGAGGAACTGGGCTACCTGCGGGCCCGCCTGATAAACCGGCTGGTGCAGCAGACCGCCCGCCTGTTTGCCAGCCGGGCCCCGGAGCTGTTGCGGGGCCGGCAGGACGAGCCCCTGGTGCAGCTCCTGGACTGCTGGCCGCAGCTGCAGGAAGTACACCGCCTCACAGTGGAGCATCTGTACCAGAGCCGGCCCGTGCTGGAAATTGAGGCGGCTGGCTTTGAGGTGCTGGCCGGCCTGCTGGATGCTTTTCTGCACGCCACCTTCGACCCCCAGAGCAGTCCCCGCTCCCGTAAGCTGCTGCAGCTGCTGCCGGAGCAGTTCCGGGCCGTGGGGCCGCAACAGGACGCTTCGGCCTACCACCAGATTATCCTGCTCACGGACTACATTGGGGGGCTCACCGACCAGAATGCGCTCAGCCTGTTCCGGACCATTCGGGGTGTTGACGTGCCCACCCAGCTATAGACAGCATCCGCTATAGCAGGTGCAGGGTAGTATCCAGGGGCTGGCGCTGCAGTATCTGCCGATACTGCTCCTGGAGTTTTTCCCGCTGCTGCTGTTGCTCCTGTTTCTTGAACAGCCGCACTTTATAGGGGCTGCCAGGAGTGCGGCGCAGGTTCATATACACGAGTCCCCGGCTGGGGCGGGTGGTGGCTTCTCCGCTCTGTATGCGTGCAATGCGCTTGCGGTTGTTGCCCAGCAAAGCCTGGAAGGGGCTTAGCCCTACGTAAAGGTTGGCGTGCCCATCCAAGCTGTATTCTCCCGTAACCTGCATGTCGGTGAGGTTGCTGCTCAGATTCAGGCTGGGAATCAGCAGCCGGCCGCCATCCAGCACAAAACGGGGCTGTAACGGCTCGAAGTACAGGTGTCCGGTGCGACGTGGGCTGAGCAGGCGTAGGGCCTGCATCAGGGCATCCACCTGCAGCAGCTCCAGGTTGCGCAAATCCGTACGCACGTAGGCCTGGGTGTGCGCCAACTGGGGCAGAAACGTTTGGTCGAGGCTGGTACGTACATCGGCTTCCGCCTGCATGGTGCCCCGGATGTTGTCGGGGCCGAGCACATCAAACCCTAGCGCCTGGGCCAGGGCAAACAGCTCAGGCAGGCGTACCTGCTGGGCCTGCACCTGCGCGTGCAAGGGGTGCTGCAGTGCTCCGGAATCGGTCTGGAGCACGCCGCGCAGTTGCAGGTGCCCCCCGAAAACCTGCACGGAGCACTGCTCCACCCGGGCCCTGCCTGCTGCCAGAGAGCTGAGCAGGTAAAACTGCTGGCCCTGCAGTATACCGTACTGCATCCGGTCGGCAGCTACGCGCACCTGCCCCGTAATCGTACCATCGAGGAAGGGGGAGGAGCGGCCAGTGGCACGGCGGGCCTGGCGGCGTGCGGTGTTTCGGGTGGTTTCCGGCACGCTGCTCAAGGTGGCCAACAACTGTAACAGGCGTTGCACATCCAGGGAGTTATAATGCAGGTCAAGCGAGGCGCGGGCCCGGGTAAGCTGAGCCTGCCGCAGGCGGGCCGTTGCACTGATCCGTCCGGTGCCTCCCATACCCGTCCGGAACGTAAACGCCGGAATCCGGAAGTCGGGCCCCGATTTGTCCAGGCTAATCTGTAGCTGGGTTAAGTCGTCGTTGCCAGGCAGTAGCAGCCGGTCGATGGTAGCCGTAGCATGGCCGTTGGCCGCCAGGAGCACATCCCGGAAGGTAAAGTCGGGGGCGAGGCGGGTTGGGCGCCGGGCAGGGCGGGAAAGGCGCCCCAGCAGCTGCTGATAGCCCAGGGTTGGGAAATGAGCCGTCAGCTCTGCTGTTACGGGCTGCAGGTTCAGCGTATCGGTGGGCCAGCCAACGTTACCGCTGAAGCTGCCGCCCCAGGCCCGCATCTGTAGGTCGCGCAGCTGCACCTGGCGGCCATCATGGAGCACCGTAGCGGCCAGGGCCGTGAGCGTATCGGTACCTACCACCAGCCGGCCGCAGTGCAGCTGTATCCGTAGCCGCAGCCCCGGCGGCAGAATATTCAGGGCCTTTACGGCCAGGGCCTGATTGCGAGTATAGCCGGCCCGGGGCCGCCGGGTGCCCTTTTTCCGGGAAGTTCCCGGGGCGGCCAGCAGGCGGCGTAACTCCTGCAGCCGCAGCTCATCTACTTTAAACGTGCCTTCGACAGTGGTAATACCATGCTGCCCGCTGAAATAAGCCAGCAAATGAGTAGTAGTGGCATTGGCCTGTACCTGCATGGTATTGAGCCGCCCGGTCAGGTTTTCCAGCCGCCACACACTGTCCTGAAGCCGGACCAGCACGTTTAGATTGGTCATGCGGGCACGTCGGCTCGGAATGTCAAAAGCGGCCTGCTCCAACTGCACGGTGCCCCGGGCCGCAATTGGCGGCAGCAGGGTATCAGCCCGGAGGGTGCGGCGAGTGGCCCGGTCCGGAATATCAGGGATGGTGCCATTCAGCTGCAGGTCCAGGGCGGCCTGGCCCCGGCGGGCCTTCCACAGATGCGGAACCACCACGGAAGCCAGGGTCTGAAGCTCAGTACGGCCCTTGATATGACCCAGCAGGTGCGGCTTGGTGAAGTCGCGCACCGTAATGGCGGCATCCAGCTGGCCGGCCTGGGAGTACAGACGACACTGGCTGAATTGCAGGGAAGTTGTGCGGGAGGTGTGTGCCGGCCCGTTATCAAATACGCCCTGGGCATCCCAGCGCCTGATGCGCCGGGCCGAATCGGCCCACTGCACCTGGGCATTCTGCATGGCGAAGCGCAGAATAGTGCGCGGGCGGGTAGTAGGGCCACTCAGCCCCCGGATGGAATACCGGATGTGCGCGTGGCTCGGACTACGGGCTCCCCGCAGGAACCGCTCCAGGGCTGGTGGGAAGGCGGTGTGCAGAATTTCCAGCAGCGGCTGGTTCCCCTCAAATGTAAGATTCAGGTGAGTGCCCCGGGGCTCCGATGGGCGGCTCCCCCGGTGCGTACCGTTCACCACAATGGTGTCGCCGTTGAGGGTAGCGCGGGTACGGAAAAAGGTGCCTTTGCGCTGCCGGAAGTTGTATTGGTAGCGAATCCGAGCCACCACGGGCTCTTGCTCAAACAAGTTGCCCCGGCTACTGCGCAAATACTCCAGCTGCCCCAGCAGGCGGCCACGCACCTGCGCCAGGCCCCGGCGGTTATGCACAATAAGCCGGCCCTGCCGCACAGTAGCCGAAAATCCGCTGTTATGCAGTTCGTTGCGGTCAGTTACCCGCACGTTCAGCAGTACCAGGGAGTCGAGGTCGAAATTGGGCGGAGCACCCGGTTGCCGACGGCGGGGTCCCTTGCCGCGCAACCCCCAGTCGTGACCCGCCGTGTCGGTTAGCTGCCGGAACTGCGCATCGTGCAGGGTCAGGTGCCGGATCCGAAAGTTACCCTTCCAGATCTGACTCAATTCCACCCGCAGGTCGGCCCGCCCCACGCGCAATACTTCCACCCGGCGCTGGTAAGAGGTATCGGTAAGCGAAAGGTGCTGTACCGAAGCCGTGAGGTGGGGAAAATCCCGGAACAGCGAAAAGTCAATGGTCATCGGGCCCAGCACCAGATCCGACTGCCGGGCCAGCCGCTGCCGGATAAGGCGCTCCAGCTGCTGCCGCCCCCACTGGGTGCCGAGCAGCCATGCTCCACCGCCTCCTGCCAGCAGCAGCCCCAGTACCACAAGGGCCAGCATCCGGCAGATAGAGGACATTTTCATACGGGCGCAGTCGGGAGAAGCGGAAGCTGGAGAATTCTACGCAGAAACTTATCGGTTTGCTGCTTAGGGAAGAGCAAACCAAGGAGAATAAAATTTATTTATACTAATTCTAAATAATTATACTTGCACTTCCTTGCTCACCTCAGCTAAGTAGTCCGATATGGCTCAGTTCTTTCATCATAACGACCTGGGATACTGCGCCCGTTGTCCCCGTACGCAGCATTTACACATCTGTTTTGGCAACGTGGCTCTGGCGGCTACCGCCCAGGAGTTTCAGGAGTTACGCAGTTCCGTGCAGGAAACCTGGCAGCACCATTGCCTACGCACCCCCGACCCCGAGGCCCGGTGCATTGCCCTGCGGACCCCGGCCCCCAGGCTGGCACTGGTTTTCTCCTTGGCGGAGCTTACGCAGCTACGCGACATCCTGGAAAATACTGCCTTGCTGCTGGAAGTTGAGCAGTTGCTGCAGTAAGGGTCGGGTGGGGCAGAAAATACGGCTGTTTTGGGTAAAACAACGCAGCCTGCCTACGGCAAAGTAGGCAGGCTGGGCACTGGTATTCAAATCAGGCTACTGCCCGAAAGTTAGTATTCCGTCCGTCCGGCTTGCTGCTGCCAGGCCCGAAACCCCGCCGCTGCCTCATCCCGTAGTAACTCCACCATGGGGATGTGACGCTCGGCCAGGGGCTTGTCTAACTCCTCGTAAATGAACTGGTCGTCGAACCCGACGGCGGCGGCATCCTGCTTGGTATTGCCATAGAACACGCGGCGCGGCCGGGCCCAGTAAATAGCCCCCAGGCACATCGGGCACGGCTCGCAGCTGGTATACAGGTCACAGTCGTCGAGCTGAAACGTGCCCAGCGTGGCGCAGGCTTTCCGGATGGCGTCCACCTCGGCGTGGCAGGTGGGGTCGTTGGTGCTGGTTACTTGGTTGAAGCCGCGGGCAATAATCTGCCCGTTTTTCACCACCACCGCCCCAAACGGGCCACCATGACCAGCCTGCATTTTTTCAATAGAAAGCCGAATGGCCTCACGCATAAATTCCGAGTTGGGAGCATCCATGGGAAAAGGGCAAGAAGAAAAGGTGATTTTCAGAGGTGCTGAGAAAATGCGATACGCACGAATTAACTGCGCAAAATACACCATACCGGGCACTTTCCCGGCCAGCGCGCGTATCTGAAGCCGGGTGCCCCACAGCCCCGGCATCTTTTTTTGCAACCCAATGCAACCCTTCCGCCCCCAAGCCGACTCTATATTGTGTAGACACTATAGAGGCTGTCTTGCGAGAAGTATTTCTAAATCAGTCATTTTTTGGCTCGATAGTTGTAAATACAATTTTCGAAAGAATAGTTTTTTAGGTGTTTTGGTTGTGGAAAAGGGGCGGGCCAGTGGTCCGCCTTTTTTTATTGCCTGCCAGATTGGTAATTGGCCTCATGAATCTGAAAGGGGGGCTTGCCGGCTTGCTCGGTGCAGGAATACTAACGCTGTCCGGCTGTGAGCCTCCACCAAAAACCGAGGATACGGTGCCAGTGCAGCGGTACGTTGCAAAGCTCGTCTCGTATACTGGACCCGCGTATAACTCGCGCATCGGATTCTACCTTGACCTAAGCCGGCCTTCCGGCCAGAACCGGTTTTTTGTGCTCGACCTGCGCCGGCGAAAAGTATTGGCGGCCGGCTTGTGTTGCAGTGGCCGCACTACTGCCCTCGGGAAGGTAGTATATTCCAATACGCCCGATTCTCATTGCAGCTCCCGGGGGCTGGCCAAGGTGTCGTATGCGTACACGGGTACGTTTGGGCGGGCGTATAAGCTGGTAGGCCTGCACCCAAGCAATAGCAACATCTTCAGTCGGTTTATTGTGTTGCATGCGCACAGCTGCGTACCGGCCACTCCGCAGGCGTTGCCCATTTGCCGTAGTCAGGGCTGCCCTACGGTAAATCCACAGTTTCTGCGCACCCTTGACGGATACATTCGCAAAAGCCGGCGGCCCATTCTACTGTATACCCAGTAGCTGACGTGGCCTACAGGGGCTCAGATTACTACCCGCAGCTCGTAAGCGGCATCGGTGCCTGGTTGGGAGGTATCTGGGCGGAAAGCGCCAACCCGGCTGGGGCCGTAGCCCAGATTTACCTTTACCCACTCGTCGCGGACGGGTAGCAGTTTCAGCACCTGCTGGCGTAGGCGGGTCAAATCGTCGCGCAGGTTCTGCAGGTTCAGCACCGCTTCTTCGGTGTGCTGGGGGTAGTTGCCGGTTGCCGGGCGCTGGTCGAAGGCCCGCGTGGTTTCCGCAGAGGAATGGAGAGCGGAAACCGCGGCAATTTCGGCCTGCGCCAACTCCTTTTCAACCTTCAGATATGCCTGCAGAATTTCCTCGAGCGGTTGCAGATCAGGGGCGAGATAGTCAAGGTTGCTGGCCATGGAAATTCGGCTAGGAATGAAAGGGTGGATGCTGCGCAGAACGCAAAAGGTGAGCAGAAGGATGCACCATTAGGAAGCAGCCGGAGGCTTGGGCTTGTTACGCTGGCATTTCTCGCCGCAGTATTTTACCTCCTCCCAGCAGTTGCGCCATTTCTTGCGGTATTCAAAAGGCCGCCCGCAGGTCAGACAGATTTTGGTGGGCAGGTTGCCCTTAACAAGGCGGGAAGGTGTGCTCATGGGCTGGTATTGTGACTTACGTACGCTAATCCAGCCGGATTGTTAGCCGGTACGCGGGCTAGTGCTGGGCCAGTATCTTTGCAGCATGTCGAACTCCGTTCCTAACGCGCCCGATGCCTTGGGCCAGGCCTTGTTGGCCTACCACCGCGGCCACCTGAGCGCCACCCTGGCCGTGCACAGCTCCGTGGCCGATGAAGAAGTGCTGCCGGCGTCCTATTTTTTTCGCTCCCTCTGGGAAATGCCCGAGATGGAACGCACTGCCCTGGAAGAATGCCGGGGCCGGGTGCTTGACCTGGGGGCTGGGGCCGGCTGCCACGCCCTGGAACTGCAGCAGCGCGGCTTCAGCGTGAAAGCCGTGGATATTTCGCCGGGAGCCGTGGAGGTGATGCAGGCGCGGGGCGTACGGGAAGTAGCCTGCCACGATATTTTCGACGCGGCGCTAACCCAAGGCGAGAAGTTCGATACGCTGCTGATGCTGATGAACGGCATCGGTCTGACGGGTACCCTGGCGGGCCTGGAGCGCTTTCTGGAACACGCCAAAACCCTGTTGGCCCCCGGCGGTCAGATTCTGGCTACCTCCTCCGACATCAGCTACCTCTACGAAGACGAAGAGGGTGCGTTGGTATTCGACCTGAACGGGCCCTACTACGGCGAAGTTGAATACACCATGCAGTACGCCCAGCAAACCGGCTCCACCTTCCACTGGATTTTCGCCGACCCCACCCTGCTCCAGGACTACGCTGAGGCCGCGGGCTATACCGTAGAATTTCTGGAGGAAGACGACCAGCAACAGTACCTGGTGCGCCTCACGTTTTAGGACTGCATTCAATGCGCCGCAGGCTGCATAAACGCACACAGCTTGCGGCTTATCAAATGCAGGTTACTTTTCCTTGCCTATATGTCTGCTTTCGAAAGAACCTACACCGTGCGCTGGGCTGATATGGACCCCAACGGCCACATGCGTCACTCGGCCTACGCCGATTACGCCGCCCAACACCGGATTGAATACCTCTCGGAACACGGGTTTACGCTGCCATTCTTTGCGAAAACCGGCCTGGGACCCATTCTGTTTCGGGAGGATACCCGCTTCCTGAAAGAGTTACACATCAATGAGCAGCTGCGCGTAACGGGGGAGCTGTCGGGGCTAAGCGAGGATGGGGCGCGCTGGAATATTGTGCATACTCTCTACAAACCCGATGGCCGCCCAGCCGCCACTGTGGCCGTAGAAGGCGCGTGGCTGGACTTGCGCGCCCGCAAGCTAACGGTACCGCCCCCCGAAATTACGGAGCTCATGCGAAACCTGCCCCGCCACGCTTCCTACCAGGATATTCTGCGGTAGGAGGGGAGAAACCAAGTGGTGAGAGGAGGGTGCAGAGGTCTTGCTCACGCCCCGGCTCCTGCTCCGGTTGAGGAGCAGGGGCTGGGGTAGGCCGGCCGTTGAGCCATAACACCACAGTACCTGTAGCCGAGTCTATTTGACCTTTGCGGCAATGCGCTCTACCTGTTTCTGATGGTGCAGGACGTGGTCGAGCATGAAATCCAGCGTCTGGTAGATGGTGAGCATACCGGAGCGGGGGTGCTTGAAAATGGAGCGGTTGAGCAGATTACCCGGAAACTCGTTGAGCAGCCGCTCCAGGCGGCGCCGTACGGCAGCCCATTCGGCCTGGAGCTCGGGTAGCGGAGGCAGCTCCGTGGGAGTAAGCTTAGCCAGGTAAGAAGGGGCTTTGAACCGGGTGAAAGGCAGCCGCAGCAGCACCCGTAGCAGCCGGGATTTTACAAAAGCTCCGATGCCGGACTTTTCCAACGCCTCTGCCTGTAGCACCTTTTTCTCCATGTACTGGCCGATACCGGTTTCGGAAACAACCAGATGCTGTACTACCTGGGCCGCCGACCACTGCCCCGGCCCCGGCGACTGAGTGGCTTTTTCTTCCAGCGCTGCTACCGTTGCCAGCAGATGGGTGGTGGCCAGTTCAAGCTGCTCAAAGCGAAGATGCAACCGGTGATTCATACGGGAATGGAAGTAGGAGCGTAGTTTTGGGATAAGGTACGTAAAATATGCCTCTACGACCTTGCTACCCGCCTATGCCCGTACCCTCCGCGTATCCTTTCCGGCCATATCAGCCCCTGCGGGTGCCTGTTTCTGAAATGGAGCGGCGCAGCCAGCTCCGATACGAAAATTTCAGCCAGCGGCGGTCCGTACGCGACTTTTCCCCTGAGCCAGTGCCACGGGCGGTTATCGAAAACCTGATCAGGGTGGCGGGCACGGCGCCCAGCGGGGCCAACAAGCAACCCTGGACCTTTTGCGCCGTGCAGAGCCCCGCCCTCAAGAAGCAGATCCGGGTGGCGGCTGAGCAGGAAGAAACCGAGGCATATGCGCACCGCATGCCACCGGAGTGGCTGGAAGACCTGGCGCCGCTCGGTACCGATTCGCATAAGGAGTTTCTGGAAACCGCCCCCTGGTTGCTGGTAGTGTTCCGGCGGATTTACGAGCCCCAGCACGATGGGAGCCAGCGCAACAACTATTATGTAAACGAGTCGGTGGGGTTAGCAACTGGGTTTCTGCTGGCAGCAGCCCATGAAGCAGGCCTGGCTTTTCTCACCCACACCCCCAGCCCCATGAACTTCCTGACGCGCCTGCTGAACCGCCCCAAAAACGAGCGTCCCTACCTGCTCATTCCCATTGGCTACCCCGCCCCCGATGCACAGGTACCCGACATCCACCGTAAGTCCCTGGAAGATATAAGTGCCTGGTACTGAATCCCGGATTTTCGCTGATTTTGGCGCTAAATTCGCAGATTTCCAACGGGTATAGCCGACAGGCTCCGGGCGGATGACGCCCGTGTGTGTGCCGCCGGACGCGGGCAACAAAAAACCGGGCCGCTCTGACAAGAGCGGCCCGGCTACTAAGCTGCGCAAACCAGCGAAAAATCTACGCCAATCTGTGATTAGCCTTTCACGTACAGCACTTCTTTCACTGCTTTCACGGTGCGCTCCACGTTGGGCAGAGAAGCCTCAATCAGGGTAGGAGCGTAGGGCAGGGGCACATCCTGGCAGGTGATGCGCAACACGGGGGCATCCAGGAAGTCGAAGGCGCGGCGCTGCACCATGTAGGCCAGCTCCGAGCTGATGCTGGCCAGGGGCCAGGCTTCTTCTACCACCACCATGCGGTTGGTTTTCTTCACCGACTCGATGAGTGTGTTGTAGTCGATGGGGCGCACGGAGCGCAGGTCAATTACCTCCGCGTTGATGCCTTCCTTGGCCAACTCATCGGCGGCAGCCAGGGCCACTTTCATCATCTTGCCGAAGCTCACGATGGTTACGTTTTCGCCGGGGCGCACCACGTTGGCTTTGCCAATCGGAATAAGGTATTCCTCCTCGGGCACCTCGCCCTTGTCGCCGTACATCAGCTCCGACTCCATGAAAATCACTGGGTCGGCGTCGCGGATGGCGGATTTCAGCAGACCTTTGGCGTCATAGGGCGTAGAGGGCACTACTACTTTCAGGCCGGGGGTGTTGGCGTACCAGTTCTCAAAGTTCTGGGAGTGCTGCGAGGACAGCATACCGGCGTTGCCGGTAGGGCCCCGGAACACAATGGGGCAGCTGTACTGCCCGCCTGACATGGAGTAGATTTTGGCGGCCGAGTTAATCACCTGGTCAATGGCCACCAACGAGAAGTTGAAGGTCATAAACTCGATGATGGGCAGCAGGCCGTTGGCGGCCGCGCCCACGCCAATGCCGGCAAAGCCCAGCTCGGCAATGGGAGTATCAATCACGCGCTCCGGGCCGAATTCGTCGAGCATGCCCTGGCTTACTTTGTAGGCGCCGTTGTACTCGGCTACTTCTTCGCCCATCAGAAACACGCGCGGGTCGCGGCGCATCTCTTCAGACATGGCTTCACGCAGGGCTTCCCGGAATTGGATGGTCCGCATAATCACAGAGGAAAGTCAAAAAGTCAACTCAGAAACAAAAAGCCGGCGCAAGTCCGGCCCGTAAAGCTACAACGACTAGCCGGGACGGGCAAGCCAGCAGCAACTACCCGGATAAAATGAAAAAGCTATTTGTTCAGTTAGGCTTTCATTTTGCTCAGATGGGGCTGGATAAGTCATTGTTCATTGGGCAATGATATGGTCGGAAACCATATCATTGCCCAATGAATGTTTCAGTCAAAAAAGCTTACGTCGGATTTTTGCTCTTGCTTTTTTTGTGTAGCAATTGCACTCAGGACCGACAACGTGCTCCTGAACATAGAGAGGAGTCGTTTATTCCCTATACTATTGAGCTAGCCACAATCCTGATTCCCTCGTCTTGGCAGAAGAAAGACTATGAACCAAATTCAGAGAGTGCAGAGGAACCGTACGTCTTTATGGGTCCCTACCACCAAAAGGACAGTCTTCTTGGGGATGCAATAATGGTCATCATCAAGAAAAAAGAAGGGAAGCCTAATCTTAGAGCGTGTTTGGGAATTAGGTAGGGGCTAAAAAGAAACGAGTCAGTAAGTTGCGCGGGGAGTTCCTAGGCTTCCACGGGCATTATGGTTGATGGCTACCAACCCCTTACTGACTCGCAGTGGCAAG
>NZ_RWIS01000012.1 GCF_003944705.1 Hymenobacter metallilatus
CACAAATACTTGGCGTGGCCGTGGCTATGCCCATTTTTGCGCAAGGCTGTGCTCCCACATTTAGCACAGGTAAGGGTAGTCTGTAGCATCACACAAGATAGCAAAACCACGATTTAGACCACCGCCCCTTAAAAAAGCCCTACGCCGCCGGCTTCTTCCTTACCGCCGGAGCCTTTTTGCCGGCTACGGGGGCGGCGAGCTTGCCGGGGTTATCGGCCAGGAACTTGCCCCAGCTTTTGCCGCCGGCCTTCACGTTGTTGCCCTTCTGGTAGTGGTGGCACATGGCCACGGCCAAGGCATCGGTGGCATCGAGGAACTTGGGAGCTTCTTCGATGGGCGGGAGCTTCAGCGTCTGGCGCAGCATGTGGGCCACCTGTTCCTTGCTGGCGTTGCCGGAGCCGGTTACGCTCTGCTTTACCTTGGTGGGGGCGTACTCCACGTACGGAATCTGGCGGGCCAGGCAGGCGGCAATGGCTACACCCTGGGCCCGGCCCAGCTTGAGCATACTCTGCACGTTCACCCCAAAAAACGGGGCTTCAATGGCCAACTCATCGGGCAGGTGCTCATCAATCAGCTCCGTCATGCGCTCAAAAATGCGCTTGAGCTTGAGGGCGTGGTTGGTACCCAGCTTGCGCATATCAATCACATCATATTCCAACAGGCGCGCGTGCTGGCCCTGCACCTCAATTACGGCGTACCCCATCAGGTTGGTGCCGGGGTCCACGCCCATAATTACTTTGGGCAGTAGCTCAGAGGAAGAGGCGAGGGGCAGAATCATATTGGTAGCTGTTAGCTAATGGCTATTGGCTGATAGCTATGAAAAAGAAGAGTACTTTCTGTATTCGCAGAAAGTCAGCAACGAATAGCTACCAGCCATAAAGGCTAACTTGCCGAAGTTACGCAACCATCCGCCACTTTGCCTCAGTTGAAGCCTCAAAGCTACGCCCAAACCGCCGAACCATCGGCCCCGGCCCGGTACAAAGGCTGGATTGTGGCGGGTAAGCTAGCTATTACACTGCTCACGCTGGGGCTGCTGTGGCACTCCGTGGTGGCCGATGCCGCCACGGCAGCGGCCTGGCGCGGCCTGCTCACCCGCACGCTGAGCGGGCAGGGGCGGGGGCCGGTGCTGGCCGCCTTACTGCTGATGCCGCTCAACTGGGGGCTGGAAGCCTGGAAATGGTGGCGGCTGGCCCGGCACCTGGAGCCGGTGTCGTTTCGGCGGAGCTTCCGGGCGGTGCTGGTAGGCCTCACGCTGGGGTTCGTAACTCCCAACCGCGTAGGCGACTATGCCGGCCGCATCATGGAACTGAAAAGTCGGCGGCTGGATGCGCTGGGGGCCGTGTTTCTGGGGCGCTACTGCCAGCTGGTGGCCACGGTGGCGGCCGGTACGGTGGGGCTGCTGTATTTTCTGCTGCGGTTTTATCTGCCGGGCTACCCGGCGGCGCAGCTGGGCGTGGTGGCCCTTACTGTGGTGCTGAATGCCGCCGTGCTGCTGCCGCTGTATCACTCGGAGCTGCTGGTGGCGGCCGTTCAGGCCGTGAAGCCGTTGCGCCGGTTCAGCCGCTTCCTCACCATCATGCCCACCTACCCGGCCCGGATTCTGACCGACGCGCTGCTGATTTCGGGGCTGCGGTACGCGGTTTTCTGCGCGCAGTTTGGGTTGCTGCTGCTGGCCTACGGGGTGCAGGCCTCGGCCGGGCCGGCTACGGCGGCCATTGCGGGTACGTTTCTGCTGAAGTCCCTGGTACCCTCGCTTAATGCCCTGGCCGATGTGGGCGTGCGGGAGCTGTCGGCCACCCATTTATTTGGACTGCTGGGTGAGCCGGTGCTGCCGGTGCTTAGTGCCAGTTTGAGTTTATGGGTGCTGAATATTGCGGTGCCCAGTGCCATTGGGTTGGTGTTTGTACTGCGGCTCAAGGTGTTGCGCAAACGCAAGCAGAGCCGGCCGGAAGCAGCCGAGGCCGTATGAGCGGAATGGGCTGGATAGCGTCGGTGGGGCTGCTGGGGGTGGCGGGGGCCTACCTGGGGAGGATGCTGCAGTTCCGGCGGGCCTGGCAGCAACAGGTAGCGGCCGGCAACCAGCCGTCTGCTCACGTTGCGCTACCTCAGCCGGCATCTGCAACCCATGCGGAAGCCCCGGCTATTACCATCATCATTGCCGCCCGCAATGAAGCCGCCAACCTGCCCCTGCTGCTCCACGACCTGGCGGCTCAGCTGCCGGTTTCGGGTGGTTTCGAGGTGCTACTCGTGGATGACCACTCCACCGACAGCACGGCGCAGGTGGTAACGCGGGCAGCCGCCACCAGCCCTTTCCCGCTGCGGCTACTGCCATTGGCGGAAGTTTCTGGTAGCCCAACCGGCAAAAAGGCGGCTGTGCAGGCGGCCGTACAGGCTGCCCGAGCGCCCTGGCTGCTGCTCACCGATGCCGACTGCCGTTTGCCCGCCGGCTGGGTGCAGGCTTACGCCCACTGCATTGCCCGGCACCCGGCGGCCCGCTTCATCAGCGGCCCCGTGCTGCTGACCGGGCACGGGTGGCTGGCTACACTGCAGGGGCTGGAGCTGGCTGGTTTGGTAGGGGTGGGGGCGGCTTCCATCGGCCGGGGAGCACCCACCATGTGCAACGGTGCCAACCTGGCCTACCGTCGTGCCGATTTCTTTGCCGTGCAGGGCTTCCAGGGAAACGAGGCCGTAGCCAGCGGCGACGATGAGTTTCTGCTGCACAAGCTTCATGCGGCCTTTCCCGGCAGCATCCGGTTTCTGGGCGCGGAGCAGGCTATCGTCCGGACCGAAGCCCAACCCACACTCGGCCGGCTGCTGCGGCAGCGGGTGCGGTGGGCCAGCAAGTGGCGGCACTACCAGACCTCCGCCCCGCAACGGCTGGCGGTGCTGGTGCTGCTGGCCAACCTCACGTTTCCAGTGGGGGCAGTGCTCTGGCTGACTGCTGGCGTACCGGCTGGGGTGGCAGTAGGGGTGTGGGCGGGTAAGCTGCTCGGCGACGCCCTGCTGCTACGGCCAGTGCTCCGGTTTCTGGGCCGAAGCCGCTGGCTGTGGTGGGTGCCGGTGCTGCAGCTGGCCTATGCTCCGTACGCCCTGCTTACCGGGTTGGCCGGCCTGCGCGGCAGGTATGAGTGGAAGGGCCGGCAGGTGAAGTCATAATGCGCTTCTGGAGCAGAAGTCGCGGGCCCGAAACAGGCTGAAATCACCCCCGATTTCACTTGCTATTGTGAGCTTCCGGGCCGTATTTCAATAGGTAATTCACTTTCTATCCTGAAAGACCTATGCATAAGAAGCTGCTGGAAATTCTGATGCCGGCCGGACTGGCTGTGGTAGCCCTGGCCATTTGTTTTTGTCTGGTTATCCTGGGGGATACCCTGAGCAACCCAACCCCGGCCGAAGCCCCACCGGTTGCGGCCGTCGACTCGCTCCAGACCGAGTTTACCGATATGCCCGTTAAACAGGCAGCCTCGTTGCCTCCTGGCGCCGATGCTGCCGCCGTTGCCGCCGGCGACGCGCTGTTTAAAGGCAATTGTGCCCAATGCCACGCTATAAACGAGGTGGTGGTGGGTCCGGCACTGGCCGGCATCACCAAGCGCCGCCCCATGGCCTGGCTTATTCCGTGGGTGAAAAACTCCAGCAAGCTGGTAGCCAGCGGCGACGAGTACGCCGTGAAGATTTTCAATCAGTACCAGCAGCAGCAAATGCCCAGCTTCCAGCTGTCAGACAAGGAAATTCAGCAGATTATCTTTTACGTCAGCTCGATGGAAGGAGTAGCGCCTGCCAGCACCGATGCAGTTGCGTACAACTTGGTGCCGTAAGCAGCTCTGGCCTCTGAACAACCCGCCCGGAGTACTACCTTTGCCCAAAACCCTGCCCTCCGTGACCGACGCCGAATTTGATATTCTCGACGAGCTCTACTTCGTCACCTCCTTTCCCGACCTGAGCCAGAAAACCGGCTTTGCCCCCGCTCAGCTGGAGCGCCACCTGCGCCTGTTGCTGGAGCAGGGGCTGGTGCGCAGCTTCTGGCCCGACCCCGATACGGAGCTGGCCTACGAGGAAAGCTCGTTTGGCGCCATTGTGCGCGACTCTTACTTCCTGGCTTCCAAGGAAGGGCTGCTGCAACATAACTCCCGGTAGGAAGCGTGGCTACTGCTGTTGCACCGGTGGCATCCTCGCAGGCCCGCCCGCCCGGCTATTATGTGCGGCAGCGGCTGTTGCGCAATACCCCGGCTATGCTGGGGCTGGGCTTTATTGTGCTGTGTACGCTGGTGGCGCTGCTGGGCTACTGGATACTGCCCGATAATTCCCCCAGCGCCAACAACGGCCTGGTGCAGCTCCAGAAGGAAGCGCCTGGCTTCAGCGCCACCATCCTGCGCCTGCCCCTCCTTGATTCAGGACGGGTTGCCGGTAATCCGCTGCGCACCTGGTGGGCGGGTAAAGCGCCCCGGTATCAGGAAATACCCATTGCCAGCTACCAGGTGCAAGGCGATTCGCTCTACACCCAGCCCTACCAGAACCACTCGGCCCTGGCCGACCACCCCCAAACGTACCCGCTAACGGCCGTAGCGGGCCGTACCGGCACGGCGGCCGAGTTGGCCGCAACCGTACCCCAGGACAACATTGTGCACCGTACCTACTGGCTGGGCACCGACAAAGCCGGCCGCGACGAGCTGAGCCGGCTGCTGCTGGGCACCCGCGTGAGCCTGGGCATTGGGCTGGTGGCGGTGCTCATTTCGGTGCTGCTGGGTATGCTCATTGGGGCGGTGGCTGGCTACGTGGGCGGCTGGGTAGATAGCCTGCTGCTGGGCCTGATGACGGTGGTGTGGAGCATTCCCGGCATTATGCTGGTTATTGCCATTTCTCTGGCCCTGGATAGCAAAGGCGTCTGGACGTCGTTTGTGGCCGTGGGCCTCACCATGTGGGTAGATGTGGCCCGCGTGGTGCGCGGCCAGATGCTGAGTCTGCGCGAGAAAACCTTTGTGGAAGCTGGCCGGGTGCTGGGGCTGTCCCAGAGCCGCCTGATCTGGCGGCACCTGCTGCCCAATATGACCGGTCCGCTGATTGTGCTGGCAACCAGTAATTTTGCGGCGGCTATTCTTTTGGAAGCCGGTCTGAGTTTCCTGGGGCTGGGTGTACAGCCGCCTGCCCCTTCCTGGGGGCTCATGGTAAACGAAGGCTTTCAGCTGCTGGGCACCGAAGCCGGCCTTTGGCTTACCTTGCTGCCAGGGCTGGCCATCAGCTTGCTGGTGCTAAGCTTTAACCTGCTCGGCAATGGCCTCCGCGACGCCTACGACCCTAAAACCCCACTTGTATAGAGTGTTGAGTTATGAATGATGAGTTATGAAATTGCGGCTAGTCGGTTTCTGTCTGCAACTTCATCCTATGTAACTCAGCACTCATAATTCAACATTCATGACTCCACCCGCTATGCCAAATACTACCCCCGAAAAGCGTTTGTTTCTGAAAGAGCGGGAATTGGGTGCCTTGCTGGAAATTACCCAAGCCATTAACCACGACCCCACTGAGGCTTCGCTGTATAAAATCTTTCAGTTTACCCTGCTCGGCCAGCTCAACATCCGGCGGCTGGTGCTGTTCGTGAAGGAGGAGCAGCAGTGGCTATGCGTGGTTTCCTTCGGGGCAGGGCTCACGGATTTTCGCAAAGTGCCGCTGCCCGCGGCCATTCTGGATAACTGTACCGGCCAGCCCTGCTCACTCCGGAGCTTCCAGGGCCTGGGCAAGGAGTGGGAACCGTTGGAAACCAGCATTCCGGTGGTGCAGAATGGCGAAGTGCTGGCGTACGTGTTCAGCGGCAACGTACACGATGATTACGTGAGCGAAGAGGCCACCAAGTTTCTGCAAACCCTGAGCAACATTCTCATTGGGGCCATTCAGAACCGTCGCCTGGCCCGGCAGCGCGTTGCCGATGCGGCTATGCGCAAGGAAATAGAAATTGCCCAGGAAGTGCAGACGATGCTGTTCCCGCGCAAGCTGCCCAATGATGCGCACGTGGCTGTGCAGGCCAGCTACGTGCCCCATACCGCCGTGGGTGGCGACTACTATGATGTGGTGGACCTGGATGCCAATCGGTTCCTGTTCTGCGTGGCCGATGTATCGGGCAAGGGCGTGGCGGCTTCGCTGCTGATGTCGAACTTCCAGGCCGGGCTACGCACCCTGCTGCGCCAGCAGGCTGATCTGGCCACGGTAGCCCAGGAGCTGAATAACCTGATTTTCCGCAATGCCGGCGGCGACAAATTCATTACCGTGTTTTTCGGCCTCTACGACCGGCGCACCCGCGTGCTGGAGTACGTGAATGCCGGCCACAACGACCCGCTGCTGATTCCGGATGCCGGCCCGGTACAGCTACTCAAGGAAGGCTCCATTATGCTGGGCGTTATGGACGAACTGCCCATGCTGAAGGTAGGGCGTATAACCGTACCGCCCCGGGCCCTGCTGCTTTCCTACACCGACGGCCTGACGGAAGTATTTGACGCCAACCATGAGGAGTTTGGGGAGGAAGGGGTGCTCCGGGTGCTGCACCACAACCGCTACGCCCCCCTGGCTACCGTACACCGGGAACTGCTCCGCGAAATCGAGGCCTTCAACACCAACGGCACCCGCTTCGCCGACGACGTGACTATCCTCAGCTGCCGGTTTAAGTAAAGGTGAAATTGTGAAATGGTGAAATGGTGAGTGTGACGTTCAACCCGCGCAGATAGTGCAAGCGGGACGTCACACTCACCACTTCACCACTTCACAATTTCACAATTTCACCACTTCACAACTTCACCACTTCACCTCTCGTCCAACTGCTGACCCGGATAAGGAGGAAGAGGTTGATAAAGAAGAAGGAGCCGATTTTGTCGACTTCCACCAACTCGTTCAGCAGCAGGTGAAATACGATGACGACGAAGCTCATCCCGCAGGCCAGCAATACGTAGCGCGGCTGGGTGCCGGGCCGGGTGCGGTGGTACAGCGTTTCGATGGTAATAAGGGCCGCGCAGAGCAGCGTGATAAACAGCAGAACTCCCGGAAAGCCCTGTTCTGCCAGCACCAGCAGAAAGTAGTTGTGCGTGGTTGATTTCTCCGGGTTTTCGCTCACGTAGGTGCGGAAGCTGCGCACCGTGTAGCGCTTGTATTCGGGGTAGAATGTGCTGGGCCCGCTGCCCACCAGCGGCTTGTCGGCGGCCATGCGGGCGGCCGCTACCCAGCGGTACACCCGCTCCATCCCCGACACGTCCTGCAGCTTGTAGGTAGCCTCCAGATGCTTCTCGAAGTTTTCCCCGTTAAACACGGTTTTCTCAAAGTTAGGGGCGTACAGCATGTAGTTGTTCTGGCTCAGAAAATACGATGCCCCGGTCAGCACGGCTACCAGCACGGCCAGCAATAGCAGGCGCGTCTGGCGAAGCCGCACCACGTAGTAAAACAGCCCCGCCACCGGCAACGACAGCACCGAGGCCCGGGTGTAGGACGTAATCAGGCCAAACAGCAGAATGCACGCAGCTATCCACCAGGCCGTTTTCTCCTTGCCCCGCGTACTGCGGATGCTGTAGAGAGCGAAGGGAAGGAGCAAGGCCAGCACCGTGGCGTAAATAACATGGTTGCGGTACCAGGGCTGCACCGCCTCATTCACCGACTCAAAGCTGAAGCCGTGGGCTGCGTGCTTGGCCGCCGTAATAAGCACTGTAAGCGACGCACTGATGGCGTACAGGCCCGCCAGTCGCCACACATCGGCGGGGCGGCGTACCAGCAGCAGCGTCCCTAGCCCGAACGGTACCAGGTACCAGGTTTTAGCCAGCAGATACTTGACGGACTTGGTGGTGTCCACGGAAAACGTGGCGGATACCACCGACCACAGCAGCATCAGCAGCAGAATAATTACCAGCGGATGCCGCAACTCCCGTCCTGCTATATGCCCCTGCCGCAGGAGCAGGGTAGCGAGCAGGCAGCCCGTAAGCACCAGCAGCAGGGGCTCGGAGGGCACGTCCATGCTGAACCCGCCGGGCAGCGGCAACTCCCGCGAGAAAGCCAGCGTCAGGAACAGCAGGTAATAGAGCAGCCGCCATTCCGTGAGCACCACCAGCAAGCCTACCACCAGTGCTACGGGTAGCAATGCCAGGGGCGTGTCCAGCAGCAGGGCGGTGGCTCCGCTGAGCAGCAATAACCCCACGAAGCCCAAAAAAGTGCGCTGGGCCGGGTCCTGGGGCAGCAAGGAAGCTAGCCGCTGGTTCACAGCGCGGCGGGGCCGGCCGGCCGGCGGGTTGTGCGCCGCCAGAGTTCCAGCAGCGTAATCACCACAATGGAGAGGGCCAGCGTCAGGAACACTGAGCCGGCTACAATCAGCCAGCGGATGGGCTTGCTCTTTTTGGTGGCCGGATAGGCTTTCTGCACGAGGTAGAGCGAAGAAAGTTTGCCTTTCAGGGCAACATCGGCGGTTTCAAAGTCGCCCCGGGCCTTTACCAGGCGAGCCTGCAGGTCGGTCATGCGGGCCGTAAACAGGTTCAGCGAATCTACGCCCCGGGTATAGTCTTCCAGGTTGATGACGTTGCCTTCCTCCGAGCGGGTGAGGCCCCGCAGAGCCCGGCGCAAGCCAGCCGCTTTGCCTCCTTCCCCTTCGCCCTCGGCCTGCCGTAGCTCCGACTCTACTTTGATAATCTCCCGGGCCAGGTAGCGCGACTGTTGCTCCAGCCCGTAAATGCCGTAGTGCCGCCGGGCCTGAATCAGCTTCTGCCGCGACGTTTCAAACTCTTTATTCAGAAACTGATACCGTTGCTGGTAGATGCCCAACACATTGCGGCGGTTTTCCAGGGTCAGCTGCTGATTCACCGAGTCAATAACCTGTACCAGGGCATTGGCAATACGGGCGGCCAGCTGCTTGTCCTCGTCAAAAAACGTCAGCTCAATGGCGTCCCGCTCGTTGTGCACAATATCCAGGTTGGAGCTGAACTTGCGCAGGGCGGCATCATCGGCGGCATCGTCGCCGACCGGGCCGGTAGCGTAGTGCTGGTGCAGGCGGAAGCGCTTGATAATCAGTTCGGCCACTGGTTGCGACTCGCCAATGGTGATTACGCGGTCCAGGTCCTCGGTGCGGCCGCCCAGCTCCAGCTTGCTGCCTTCCGTGGCAATGCGGTCGGGGTCGGTGGTTTGAGGGTTGGTCGGGAAGAATACGGCCGTTGATTTGTACACGTTGGGCAGCAACAGTGCTACAACTATGCTTGCTACCAGAGCCAGCACGAGGGCCAGGCCTACTAGTTTTTTCCAACGGTTTATGATAGGCCACAGGCCCAGGAGGGAATAGGACGGCTCCGACATGCTGCAAATAAGACCGTGCGACCAGAAAGTGGAAAGGTCAGACGTCGACGGCAGGCAAATATAGAGGAAAAACCCCCGCACCTAGCCCCTTTTACCCCGCTGCGCCCACGGTCTTTTCCGTAGTTTTACGCTTCTGTGGCCGGGTAATGCGCCTTGGGTACCTTGCCGTTGGGTTCTTTCTTCAGGCTCCTTACTATTCTAGCCTATCAAACGCTTCCTCGGAAACATCAGCTTTGTAGTCCTGCTCAACCTGCTGGTAAAACCTGGCTGGGTGGTGTTGGAAAATGTGGTGCAGGACCGCATCGGGCATGAGCAGTTTGGCACCTTTACTGCCCTCCTGACGCTGGCCACCATTGTGGCGGCGGTTTCCGATCTGGGTACTACCCAACTCACTACTAAGCGTCTGGCTGCTTCCCCTGGCTATTTTACCGATTTCTTCCCCACGCTGCTGCCGCTCCGGGCGGGGTTGGGCCTTGGTTTCCTGTTCCTGACGATGGGAGCCGGCTGGTTGCTGGGCTACCGGGGGCACTGGCTGCTGCTGCTGGCCATTACGGCGGCGGGGCTGCTGCTTACGCAGTACACGCTGTTTTTGCGCGGGGTGCTGCAGGCCCACCAGCGTTTCAATACCGATGCCGTACTGTCGGTGCTGGAGCGGCTGCTGCTGCTGGGCCTGGTGCTGGTGCTGCTGCCGCTGGGGCTCACCCTGGACCGGTACGTAGGTGCGCGCACCGCGGCGGTGCTGGTTGCTTTTCTGCTGCTGCTGGCGCTTATCCGGCGGCTGTACGGCCGGGTGGCCCTGCGGCCCCGTTGGCAGC
The DNA here is from genome assembly GCF_003944705.1 of Hymenobacter metallilatus. Taxonomy (GTDB): domain Bacteria; phylum Bacteroidota; class Bacteroidia; order Cytophagales; family Hymenobacteraceae; genus Hymenobacter; species Hymenobacter metallilatus. Next base: position 10,122 of record NZ_RWIS01000012.1, read on the forward strand.
AGGCCCGGCAGCTGCTGCTGGAAAGCCTGCCGCTGGCCTTTATCACGCTGGTGTATGGGCTCAACGAGCGGATAGACATGCTTATGCTGGAGCGGATCGTGTCGGCCCGGGAAGCCAGCTACTACGCCGCCGCCTACCGCTGGGTGGATGCCGTGATGATGTACCTCTGGACGGTGCTGCCGCTGTTTTTTGCCCGTTTCGCTTTTGCCACCGGCCGCACCCGTGAGCAGCAGGAGCTGCTGTGGTTCGGGCAGCGGGTGGTAACGGTGCCCCTGCTGCTGGTAGTGGGTTTCGGCTTGTTCAGGGGCGAGCTGCTGTTCTTTCAGTTTAAACACAGCAGCCCCGCCGAGCTGCTCCGCATGACTCAGTGCCTGCAGGTGCTGTTCCTGAACGTGCTGGTCCATGCCTTTTTCGCCATCTATAGCACGCTGCTCACCAGCACCGACCACGAAAAACCGGTTTCCTGGCTGGTAACGGGTAGCATCGTGCTCAACACGGGCCTCAACTTTCTGCTGATGCCGCGCTACGGGGCCTTGGCCGGAGCGTTTAATACGCTGCTATGTGCCGTAGTTGTATCGGTGGGGTACGTGTGGCTGGTGCCCCGCCGAACCGGCGTGCAGCTGCCCTGGGGGGTAATGGGCCGGCTGGCACTGGCGTTTCTGGGGCTGTGCGGAGGCTGGCAGCTGCTGCGCACCTACTCGGGCCTGCCGTGGTGGCTGGAAACCAGTATTGCGGGCGTTTGGCTGTTGGTGCTGATATTCGCGCTGGGTATAGTGTCGGTGGCCGAGCTACAGGCGCTGCGAACCAACAAACAGCTACCCGGGCAGCAGTAAAACGCGCCAATGGTACGCGCAAAAGCCCATTAAGCTGAGCAAAGGAAATACGCCACGTCTGCGCGTCAATCCAGGCTGGCCGAGGAACCTCACGTGGTGGCGTTAGATTACCTTGGCAACGTCAGCCCCTCACACCCTCTCACCCCTTCCTACCCCAACTCCATGCACATAGCCGTCAACGTCCGCTTTCTGCTGCCTGGCGATAAGCTGGAGGGAATTGGGCGGTTTACGCTGGAAACCCTGCGCCATATGGTGCAGCAACAACCGGAGCACACGTTTCATTTTCTCTTCGACAGAGCCTTTGATGCGCGGTATCTGCTGGGGCCGAACGTGGTGCCGCACGTGTTGCGGCCCCCAGCCCGGCACCCGCTGCTGTGGGTGGTCTGGTTTGAGGGAGCCGTGGCCCAGTGGCTGCGCCGCCACCGCCCGGCCGTATTCCTCAGCCCCGACGGCTTTACCACCCTGCGCACCCGGGTACCCCGCGTAACCGTGCTTCACGACCTGGCTTTCGAGCACTTTCCCCAGGACGTAAGCAAGCTGGTGCTGCGCTACTATCAGTATTTCACCCCCCGGTTTGCCCGCGCCTCTAAGCGGTTGGTGGCTGTATCAGAAGCTACCCGCCAGGATATTGTGCGCACCTACGGCATTGCGGAGGGGAACATCAGCGTGGTGTACAACGCCGCCGATACGCATTTTCGGCCCCAGCCGGCGACGGTGCAGCGGGCCACCCGGGAGCGGTTTGCCGCCGGTAAAGACTACTTCCTGTTTGTTGGAGCCCTGCAGCCCCGCAAAAATCTGGTGAATCTGCTGCGGGCTTTTGATGCGTTCAAAACGGCTACCGGGGCCACTACCAAGCTGCTGATAGTGGGCCGCACGGCTTGGAAAGCCGGCCCCATCTTCGAGGTGTACCAGCAGCTGCGCTACCGCCACGATGTTCATCTCACCGGCCGCGCCACTGATGCGGAGCTGGTAGAGCTGTACGCCGCCGCTCTGGCCACCTGCTACGTGCCGTACTTCGAGGGCTTCGGTATTCCCGTCATCGAGGCCCAGGCCTGCGACTCTCCGGTACTTACTTCCAACTGCAGCTCCCTGCCCGAAGTAGCCGGCGGCGCGGCCTGCCTGGTGGATCCGTTTGCCGTTTCCTCCATCACCGAGGGCCTGCACCGGATATACGCATCGGCGGAGTACCGGCAGCAGCTCATTGAGCAGGGCCGACGCAACGTGCAGCGGTTTTCCTGGCCGGAAAGCGCCCGTCGCCTCTGGGCCGAAGTAGAGCGGGCCGCTGAGCTTTGTTAGTTGTTAGTTGCTGGTTGTTAGTTGTTGGTTGGCGGTTGTTAGCGAAAACACAAAACCTATCGGCTAACAACTACCAACTGCCAACTACCAACTACCAACTGCCAACTGCCAACTACCAACTACCAACTACCAACTAACAACTGCCAACTAACAACTGTCAACTACCAACTACCAACTACCAACTGCCAACTGCCAACTAACAACTACCAACCAGCAACTAACAACGAGACATGCACCTACACCGCATGCCCGGCCTGGTGCAGCGCCTGTTTCCGGAGTGTCTCTGGACTATGCCGCCTGCCACGCCGCCTACCCTGTACCTGACCTTCGATGATGGGCCTATTCCGGAGGAAACCCCTTTTGTGCTGGAGCAGCTGGCGCGGTTCGGGGCGCAGGCTACGTTCTTCTGCGTGGGGGATAATGTGCGCAAACACCCGGCGGTGGCCCGGCAGGTGCTGGCTGCCGGCCACCGCCTGGCCAATCATACCTACCACCACCTCAGCGGCTGGAGCCGATCTGAAGCCGAGTACCTGGCCGACGTGGCCCGCTGCCAGCACCTGCTGCAGCAGCTGCAGCCCGAAGCCCGGCCACTGCTGCGCCCGCCCTACGGCCGCATTACCCGCGCCCTGGCCCGGCAGCTGAATACCACCCACCAGATTATTATGTGGGATGTGCTGACTTGCGACTATGACCCGGATTTCGCCCCCGAGCAGTGCCTGGCTACTGCCGTCCGGCTTACGCGGCCGGGCTCCATTATCGTGTTTCACGACAGCCTCAAGGCCAGCCGCAACCTACGGTACGTGCTACCCCGCTACCTGGCCCACTTCGCCGGGCTGGGGTACCGGTTTGCCAAGCTGTAGAACCTCATGCTAATTTTTCTCGCGCTGTGTTTTCTGGGCTGGTTTGGGCTGTTGCTTACGGCTACCGTGCTGTTTGGGCGCCGGGAACGGCCTGCGTCGTCGCTGCCGAACCCATTGCCCCGGGTGAGTATTCTCATTGCGGCCCGCAATGAGGAAGCAGCCATCGGGCGGTGCCTGGCTGCTATTCGAAGGGTGCAGTACCCGCCGGAGTTGGTAGAAGTACTGCTCGGCGACGACGGCTCCACCGATAATACAGCTGCTGTGGCCGCCGCTGCCATGCAGGGCTACGGTGGTGTGTTCCGCGTGGTGCCCATTACGCAGCCGCTGGGCCGGGCCCGGGGCAAAGCCAACGTGCTGGCCCATCTGGCCCGGGCTGCCACTACCGGGTATTTCTGTATTACCGATGCTGATATTGCCGTACCGCCCACCTGGCTCAGGGCCTTGCTGGCCGAGGCCCAGTCGGGTATTGGCAGCGTAACCGGCCTCACGCTGGTAACCGGCCCCCGCCTGTTTCACCGGCTTCAGGGCCTGGATTGGCTGCTCTCCTTGGGCCTGGTGCAGGTGGTAACCGACCTGGGCCGTCCCGTAACGGCCATGGGCAACAATATGCTGGTTACCCGCGCCGCCTACGAGGCTACCGGCGGCTATGAAGCTCTGCCGTTTTCCGTAACCGAGGATTTTGAGTTGTTCAAAGCCATTTTGCACCGGGGCTTTGGCTACCGCAACCTGTTCCGCCCGGAGGTACTGGCCGAGTCGCTGCCGATGTACACCTGGGGCGAGCTGCTGCACCAGCGGCGGCGCTGGCTGCACGGGGTAGAGCAGCTGCCCTGGTGGCTGCAGGTATGCCTGGCCTTATACGGCTCATTTTACCCCTTACTGCTGGCACTGGGCGTGGTGGCGGGCTGGCCGGCTGTGCTGGGAGTATGGGCGGCTAAGCTGGCAGTGCAGGGCTGGCTGGCTACCAAGTGCTTTCGGCAGGTAGGCCGCCGCCCGCCCCTGGAGCTGCTGCCTCTCTTTGAGTTGTACACGATGATGCTCACGGTGGGGCTGGGCCTGTTCCGCTTGCTGCCGCTGGGGTTTGAGTGGAAGGGCCGGCAGTACCGCTGAGCAAGTGAAAGTGCCCTCCTGAGCGGTGCGGTAAGCCGTGTCATAGCAGCACGGGTTATTCCCCTACATCAGCACTTGCACGATTAGCCAGTTGCCCCATACGGCCAGCACTGACAGCAGGTGACAACCGGCAGCCTTCCCGGAAGCCCTGTTGCGCTGGCTGCAGGCCTGCAATGGGTACATGAAGGACGACGGCGTTTTCACTCTTCGCCCATCTAACAATTCACCACTTTTGTAGCATGCAATTTTCTGACTCGCACGCGCACGTGTACTCCGAGCAGCTCAAGCCCGACCAGGATGAGCTGCTGCTCCGGGCCTTCGAGGCCGGGGTGGAAACCATCTTCATGCCCAACATCGACCACACCAGTATTGATGCCATGCTGGAAGTGGAGGCCCGCTACCCCAACCAGTGCTTCGCCCAGATGGGCCTGCACCCCTGCCACGTTACCCGTCAGTTTGAGAAGGAGTTGTACGAGGTGGAAACCTGGCTCAGCCAGCGGCCCTTTGCGGCAGTAGGGGAGTGTGGCATTGACCTTTACTGGGACAAAACCATGCTGGCGGAACAGCAAGAAGCCCTGCGCATTCAGGTGGCCCTGGCCAAAAAACACCACCTGCCCCTGGTGCTGCACACCCGCGAAGCCTTCCGCGAAGCCGCCGACATTATCACGGCCGCTCAGGACGGCTCCCTGCGCGGGGTGTTCCACTGCTTCTCGGGCACCCGCGAGGAAGCCGAGGAAGTTATCCGCCTGGGTTTCAAGCTGGGCATTGGCGGGGTAGCCACGTTCAAAAACGGCGGCCTCGATAAAGTGCTGCCCGGCCTGGGCCTGGAGCATCTGCTGCTGGAAACCGATGCGCCCTACCTGGCACCCGTGCCCCACCGGGGCAAGCGCAACGAGCCCGCCTATATTCCGCTGGTAGCCTACCGCGTAGCCGAAATACTGGGCGTAACCGCCGCCGAAGTAGCCCAGGCCACCACTCGCAACACCCTGGAGCTGTTTGGGGAAGCGGCGCGGCTCAAAAACTAATCCGGCAGAGTAGATATGGCGCACCCGGCTTCGCTGAACTTCATTCGCACCAGCAGCTTCATTGTCATTCCGAGCAACGCGAGGAATCTGGGTCAACCCTTGAATGGGAAATCCAGATTTCTCGCGTTGCTCGGAATGACAGTTTCAGGAGACTGGCAACTACGCCCCCGAAAAGCGGTATTTCAGCCAGACGACGTCGTTATCCAGCTGTTGCACCTCTTTTAGATGAAGGCGCGTGGCCGGGCCTTTTTGCAGGTAGTCGCTCACCTCAAACGTGGTGGGCGAGTGAGGCGTGCCATCAGCAATGGGCAGCACCAGCAGACTCAGCTCGTCAATCAGGCCGGCGTTGAGTAGGGAGCCGTTCAGGTGGCCGCCGCCTTCCAGCATCAGCGTTTCAATGGGAAACAGCCGGGCCAGCTGCTCCAGCGCCGAAGCAAAATCTATTTCCTTCCCGCCCGCGAACAAGTAGGAAATACGCTGGCGCTGTAAGTAGTATAGGTATTCGTCGCTGACCTGCTCCGTGAGCACCTCCACGATATGGTCGCCGCCGGTGGCGTTGCTGTTCCAGCCCAATTTCCCGTGGGCATCCACGGCCACGGCGAAGGAAGTGGCAGAGGCATCCCCAACGAAAGGCTCCCGGGCAATGGGGTGGGGGGCGGGCTGCAAGTCAGGCTGCACACCGCCCGAGAAGTCGCGCTCCATGGTGATGCGCCCGCACATCCAGGCCTGGCTGGTAAAAGTGTCGTGGTATTTCTCGAAGTAGCCGGCGTAGGTTTCGGTCAGGTTTTCATCCTGCCAGTTGGCCGACAGAATCCTTCCGTCCACGGAGGACATCATGTGGCAGATTACGTGGGGTCGTTTCATAGGCCCTTTAAACGGCAATTCTGCCACCGCGGCCCAGTAGCAGGCCTGCCGCCCGCCATTTTGGTGCGCCGGAAAAGGCCCGGCCACACCCGAAAGCAGCGGCCCATGTGGCCCGGCTACGGCCCGGGAGGTAAACAAAAAGCCCGTTTGCGGCTTGCAAACGGGCTCTTAGCAGAGAGGATGGGATTCGAACCCACGATGAGCTTTAGACCCATACACACTTTCCAGGCGTGCTCCTTCAACCACTCGGACACCTCTCTGGGTGTGCATCAAGGATGCGGTTAGGTGGCGCAAAATAACACCCGATTTTCGGGATACGCAAGCCGACGGTGGCCCTTTGCTCAGTTTATTGTGATTTCGCCGCGCAGGTCCTGAGTGAGCAGGTGGCGCGTGAGGGCAGGTTTCTCGTTGAGGGCCAGCACAAACATAAGCTTGGTAATAGCGGCTTCCACCGTAATATCGGCCCCGCCCACAATGCCCATTTCGGTGAGGTAGGCGCTGGTTTCGTAACGGCCCTGCATCACGCGGCCTTCCTCACACTGGCTCACGTTTAGCAGCAGCACGCCCCGCTCGGTGGCAGCGCGCAGGGCCTGCAAAAACCAGGGGGCCGTGGGGGCGTTGCCGGCCCCGTAGGTGAGCAGCACGGCTCCGCGCAGGCCGGGGGCCTCCAGCTGAGCGCGCAGCATCCGCTCCGTAAGGCCCGGAAACAAGTGCACAATGGCTACGTTTTCCTCCAGCTGCTGATGCACCTTGAGCGGCGCGGCCGGCAACAACCGGATGTGCTCCTCATTGAATTCCAGCTCGATGCCCGCTTCGGCCAGGGGCGGGTAGTTCTCGCTGCGGAAGGCGTTGTACTGCTGGCTTTCCACTTTTTTGGCCCGGTTGCCCCGGATGAGCTGGTCGTTGAAGAACAGGCACACCTCGGGTACGCGCACGGTACCGGCTACGGAATGGCGGGCGGCGGCCATTTCCAGGGCCGTTACCAGGTTGCGGCGGGCATCGGTGCGGATGCGGCCCACGGGCACCTGGGCCCCGGTGAATACTACCGCTTTGCCCAGGTTTTCCAGCAGGAAGCTCAGGGCCGCCGCCGAGTAAGCCATGGTATCAGTCCCGTGCAGCACCACAAACCCGTCATACTGCGCGTAGTTCTCCCCGATAAGTGCGGCCAGCCGTAGCCAGTCCTGGGCCGTTACGTTGCTGGAGTCGATGGGGTCGCCGAGGTTAGTCACGTCCACCTGCATGTTCAGCTGGCGCAGCTCGGGCATCTTCTTCCGAATCTGCTCGAAGTTCATTGGTACCAGCTCACCGCGCTTGTTGTAGCTCATCCCAACGGTGCCGCCAGTGTAAACGATAAGGATGGAAGATTGGGGGCGGTTATCGGCAGCAGGCACAGCGGGATAGTTGGGTGGAGCGGCAAGTTAGAAAGTCCGGGCCACCTGGAGCGCATGTCAGGTGCATACAAAAGCCGTCATGCTGAGCATGACGGCTTAGGGCTTGTGTACAGGAATGGTTTTGCTGCTACAAAGCCCGTCATTCCGAGCGGAGCCGAGGAATGACGGGCTGGTTTATTTGCTGTTCACGCAGCTTGCCTTACACCAGCTTATCCGGGGTGATGGGCAGCTCCCGCACCCGCTTGCCGGTGGCGTTGAATACGGCATTGGCAATGGCCGGGGCTACGCCGATGGTGGCAATTTCGCCGATGCCTTTGGTGCCCAGCTGATTAACGTAGGGGTCGGGCTTGTTCACGAAAAACACCTCCACGGCCGGGGAGTCGGCGTGCACGGGTACGTGGTAATCGGCCAGGTCCTTGGTGACGTAGCGGCCAAACCGGTCGTCGATAATGGCGTGCTCCATCAGGGCCATGCCGATGCCTCCCACAGCCCCGCCTTTCATCTGGTTGCCGGCGGTTTTCTCGTTGATGATGGTGCCGGCGTCGGCGCAGGAAATCAACTTGCTTACCCGCACCTCGCCGGTTAGCTCGTGCACCCGTACCTCGGCAAAATGCACCGAAAACGAGTACATCGAAACCTTCTGGCCTTCACCGCTGGGTTTAGACTCCACGGTGACGGCCGTGCCGCCGGCCTGCTTTACCAGGTCGGTGTAGGGGGCGCGGGCGGTGGGGTTGCCAGTCAGGGTGAGGTGGGTATCGGCAAGCACCACGTCCTCCTTTTTGGCAGAGGCAAAGGCACTGTTGCCGCCAGCCGCCAGTTCACGCAGCTTGTCTTTCAGGGCCAGGCAGGCCTCCTGCACGGCCGGGCCCACGGTGTTTACAATGGCCGAGCCGCCCTGGGTGGGCGCTTGGGCAAAGTCGGAGTTGCCCCACTCAAAGCGAATTCTACCGGGGGCCAGGCCCAGGGTGTCGGCCGCAATCTGGGTCATGGCCGTGCCAGTGCCGGGGCCAATGTCCGTAACGGCGCTTTGCAGCAGCACGGTGCCGTTGGGCAACAGCTGGGCGCTGGCTTTAGAGGAGCCCCGGTGTGCCCCGAAGGTGCCCACGCCCATGCCGTACCCAATCAGCCACTCTCCGTCGCGCAGGGCGCCGGGCTTGAGCTGGCGCTTATTCCAGCCTACCCGCTCGGCCCCTGCCTGGTAGCACTCCTTCAGGAATTTGCTGCTCCAGGGGCGGTTTTTCTCGGGGTCCTGATTGGTATAGTTGCGCAGACGAAACTCCAGGGGGTCCAGATTCAGCAGGAAAGCCATTTCATCCATGGCCGACTCCAGGGCAAAGGCCCCGGTGGCCTCGCCAGGGCCGCGCATCCAGATGGGGGAGCCCACATCCAGGGCCGCCAGCCGGTAGCGCGTCGTCAGGTTCGGCGACTCGTACATCATCTTAGTCTGGCCCAGGGTGGCTTCCACGAACTCCTCATAGGTGGACGTCTGGCCGATGCTTTCATGGGTAATGGCCGTAATTTTGCCGTCGGCCGTGGCGCTCATCCCAATTTTCTGCCAGGTGTAGGGGCGGTACCCTACCATCGTAAACATCTGCTCCCGGGTCAGCATTAACTTCACGGGGCGGTTCACCACCTTGGCGGCAATGATAGCCGCCGACTCGTGGGGCCAGCTGTGCAGGGCGTTGCCGAAGGCGCCACCTACGTAGGTGGCAATAACTTTCACGTTCGCCTCGGGCAGACCCCACTGCCGGGCAAAGTCGCGGCGGGTGGCCATGGTACCCTGGGTTTTGTCGTAGAGCGTGAGCCGGTCGGGGGCTTCCCAGTGGGCCGTAATGGCTTGCAGCTCCATGGGGTGGTGCACCTCGGTGGGTATCACGTACTCGGCTTCCAGCTTCAGGGCGCCGGTTTTGTAGGCATCTACCTGCCCGCGCTGGTAGTCCGCTGCCCCCGACTTCGGGTTTTTCTTGGCCTGGGTGGGCAGGAAGGCATTGGCTTTGTTGGCCTCCAGGTTGGTCTGGTGCTTTTCCGGGGCGTACTGGGCCTTTACCAGCCGCGCCGCAAAGCGGGCCCGCTCCAGCGTATCGGCCACCACCACGGCAATGGGCTGGTCGTTGAAGCGGATGTTGTCGTCTAGGAACACCTGCAGGGCGCTACCCACCGTTTGCGGCTGGGAGGGGTCTTTGCCCGCAGGCTTGGCGCCGGGGGCTTTGGGCGCATTGAGGTGGGTAATAACGGCCAGCACACCGGGAGCCCGCTCAGCGGCTTTCGTGTCGATGCTGCTGAGGCGGCCCTTAGCAATAGTGCTACCCACCAGCACGGCGTAGGCCATGTTAGGCAGATCATACTCAGCTGCGTATTTGGCCGCGCCGGTTACCTTCTGGCGGCCGTCCACCCGGTTCATGGGCGCGCCGATTTTCTTTTCTGGGGCGTTCATACTTGGTGGGGGTTAGGCGGCCGCGGCCGTTTTCAGGGCCTGCACAATGATGTTCGGGCCCAGGCGCAGCTTGTATTCATTGTGTTTGAAGGCTTTGGCGCCCTGCATGGCCACGGTGGCGGCCTGCCGGAAGATTGCCTCGGTGGCGGGCTTGCCTATCAGCGCCTGCTCGGCCGCCGTGAGGCGCCAGGGCTTGTGGGCCACCCCGCCCATGGCCAGCCGCGCCGCTTTAATGGTGCCATTGTCAATATCCAGGGCCGCCGCTACTGAAAGCAGGGCAAAAGCGTAGCTGGCCCGCTCCCGCACTTTCTGGTAGTGTACATGCTTGGTAAACGGACCATCCGGAATATCCACGGCCGTAATCAATTCGCCGGGCTCCAGGTTGGTGTCCTTTTCGGGGGTGTCGCCGGGCAGGCGGTGAAAGTCGGCGAAGGGGATGCTGCGGTTGCCTTTGGGGCCGCTCACCTGCACGGTGGCATCCAGGGCTACCAGGGCCACACTCATATCAGAAGGGTGCACGGCAATGCACTTATCAGAGAAGCCGAAGATGGCGTGCATGCGGTTGATGCCCTCCAAAGCCCCGCAGCCGGAGCCGGGCTGGCGCTTGTTGCAGGGCAGGGCCGTATCGTAAAAATAGGGGCAGCGGGTGCGCTGCAGCATGTTACCGCCTACCGTAGCCATGTTGCGAAGCTGCGGCGAGGCCCCGGCGTTGAGGGCCAGCGCCAGCAGCGGGTGCCGCTCCCGCACCTGCCTGTCGTCGGCTACGGTGGAGTTGAGGGCTAGTGCTCCAATGCGCAGGGCGTTGTTCTGGCGCTCAATTTTGCGCAGATCCAGGCGGTTGATGTCCACTAGTTTCTGCGGGGTCATCACGCCGCGCTTCATCAGGTCCACGAGGTTGGTGCCGCCGGCAATAAAGCGGGCGTTGGGGTCCTTGGCTACCGCCTCAATGGCGGCTTGCGGCTTGGTAGCGCGCACGTACTGGAACTGGTTCATCTGCTTGAATGCTGAATTAGGAATTAGGAATGCTGAATTGACAGACTGAATGAGCATAAAGGCGGAAAGAGCGTGCCCAAACTCAGCATTCAGCACTCATCATTCAGAATTGCCTATACCTTTTGTCCTCCTTGCTTCACGTCCTGAATAGCGGCCACAATGTTGGGATAGGCCCCGCACCGGCAGATATTACCGCTCATGTACTCCCGGATTTCTTCTTCCGAGCCGGCGTGGCCCTCACGCACGCAGGCCACGGCCGACATAATCTGGCCGGGGGTGCAGTAGCCACACTGGAAGCCGTCGTGCTTCACGAAGGCCTCCTGCATGGGGTGGAGCTTGTCGCCATCGGCCAGGCCCTCAATGGTGGTAATTTCCTGGCCGTCGTGCATCACGGCAAAACTCAGGCAACTGTTCACGCGCTGGCCATCCACGTGCACGGTGCAGGCGCCGCACTGGCCGTAGTCGCAGCCTTTTTTGGTGCCGGTGAGGTGCAGGTTTTCGCGCAGCAGGTCCAGCAGGGTGGTGCGGGGCTCCACTTTCAGCTTCAGCTTTTTGCCGTTGACTTTCAGGCTCAGGGGCACTTGCTCAATGGCCTCGGCCACCCGCTCGTCCAGCTTGGCTTCCGCGGCCGATACCACCGGACCGGGCACCAGAGCCAGGGCCGTAAGCAAGGACGATTGTTTGAGAAAGGTGCGGCGGTCTTCGTTGTGGTTGGCCGGCACATCCGGCTCGTGGTTGGTGGCCATAATCGGGAAAGGAAGTAGAGTAGCAAAAAAACAAGAGGGTCCGGCTGCTTTCCGGGTTTCCGGCCCCGGCTTCAGAACTACCAGATGGGTGAGCCAACTCTGGGTGAGCTCACTTGCCCGAGGCAGCAATACGTGGTTCCAGTACTACGACGGGCTTGCCGGCTTCCGGGTTGCTTCCGGCCCAAATCTGTTGCTCCCTGGCTCCAGCCTCCGGCCTCGGCTAAGCAGGCCGCGCGTGCCGGGCGGCGGCTATACGGATATAAAAAAAGCCGGCCTCCCCAGAACAGGAGAGGCCGGTATCAGGTAGGGGTACGCAGCTACTGCCGGGGCTAGCTAGCTTTGAACTTCTGAATGGCCTGGCGGGTGAAGTCGGATAATACCAGGCGGCCACTGATGGCGGCGCGCTCCGTGAGCAGGGTATCCCAGTGCTCGGTGCCGGCCCAGAGCACCTGCTTCAATTCCGTGAGGGCCTCAGGGTTGTAGGCGGCCAGTTTAGCGGCAAAAGCTGCTACGGCTGCATCCAGGGCGCCAATGGAATCAACAACGGTGGCGTACAGGCCTTTCTCCTGAGCCCAGGTGGCGCTGCGGAACTCGCCGGCGTCCAGGGCCAGCTGCCCGTAGGCGGCCCGGCCAATCTTGCGCTCCACCACTGGCCCCACCACAAACGGCCCGATACCCACCACCAGCTCGCTTAGTTTCACTGAGGCCTGGGAGGTAGCAAAGCAGTAGTCGGTGGCCGCTGCCACGCCCACGCCGCCGCCAATGGCCTTGCCCTGCACCCGCCCGATGATGATTTTGGGCGAGGTGCGGCAGGCATTAATCACTTTGGCAAAACCCGAAAAAAACTCCAGCCCCCGCGCCTCATCCTCAATGGCAATCAGCTCATCGAAGCTGGCTCCGGCGCAGAAAGTTTTTTCACCCTCACTTTGCAAAATGATGACTTTGGTGGCCGGGTCCTGGCTGGTTTGGGTGATGGTGGCGGCCAACTGGGTGAGCAGGGCACCGGGCAGGGAGTTGTGCGAAGGGTGGAAGAAGCTGATGGTGCTGATGCCTTCCGGGGTGGTGTGGGTGGTAACGGTTCCTGTTGTCATATGAGCTGATTGAGTTTTCTCGCAGAGGTCCGCAGAGGGATGCGCGCAGGTAAAGGAAAGGTGTTCCTCTGCCAGCCTCTGTGCGTCCCTCTGCGAGAAATCTATTCCTGGTTTTTCTTTTTCACCATGGTGAGAATGGTGGCTACGGCTACGGTTTCGCAGGTTTGGTCGGTTACTTCCACCAGCCAGCGCACGATGCCCTTGGCTACGTCAGTTTCGTCGCGCTTCTCCTGGCCGATTTTCTCCTTCACCGTGAGCGTGACGCCGATGGTGGTGCCGGGGTACACGGGTTTGGTGAAGCGGCATTCATCGAGGCCGTAGTTGAGCAGTACCGGGCCCTTGCGCGGGTCCACGAACATGCCGGCGGCCTTGCTCAGGATGTAGTAGCCGTGGGCCACGCGGCCGGTGAAGAGCGTGCCCTCCAGCGAGGTTTCATCCACGTGGGCGTAGAAATTGTCGCCCGAAACCTGCGCGAAGTTGGTGATGTCCGCCTCCGTGACGGTGTGCTTGTGCGTCACGTAGGCCTGCCCGATTTCCAGCTCCTCGAAGTAGTGCTGGAAAGGGTGTTTGTCCTTCTCGATTTGCTTGGCCTTGGGCTGGTACACCTGCGTAATGGCCGTAATCATGCTGGGCGAGCCTTGCAAAGCCACACGCTGCATGAAGTGCTCCACCCCGCGGATGCCGCCCATTTCCTGCCCGCCGCCCGCGCGGCCGGGGCCGCCGTGGATGAGCATGGGCAGGGGGGAGCCGTGGCCGGTACTTTCCTTGGCCATTTCCTCGTTGAGCACCAGAATGCGGCCGTGGTGCGTAGCCGCGCCCAGCACAAACTCCTGGGCTACCTCGGCGCTGTTGGTGGCAATGCTGGTTACCAATGAGCCCCGGCCCAGGTTAGTCAGGCGCACGGCTTCGGCGGTATCCTTGTAGGGCATCAGCGTGGCTACGGGCCCGAAGGCTTCCACCTCGTGTGAGTCGAGGTGCTCGAAGGGCCGCTCGTTGAGCAGCAGAATGGGGGAGATGAACGCGCCCTTGGCGGCATCGGCCCCGCGCTCCTGGCCCAGGATGTTCACCGTGTCCAGGTCGCCGTATACGATGGGGGTGCGCTCGGCCAGGCGGCGCACTTTGTCGCGCAGGATGGCGGCCTGCTCCCGGCCGGCCAGCGCGCCCATGCGCACGCCCTCGGCTAGCGGGTGCCCCACGGTGGTTTGGCTCAGGGCCTTGCCTAAGGCAATCTGTACGTCTTCCAGCAGGGTTGAGGGCACGATGATGCGGCGGATGGCGGTGCACTTCTGCCCGCACTTGGCCGTCATTTCCTTGCGCACTTCCTTCACAAACAGGTCGAACTCCGGGGTGCCCGGCTTGGCATCCAGGCCCAGCACGGCGGCGTTCAGCGAGTCGGCCTCCATGGTGAAGGGCACAGCCTCCTCCACGATGCGCGGGTGGGCGCGCAGCTTGCGGCCGGTGGCGGCCGAACCGGTGAAGGTTACCACGTCCTGGTAGGTCACGTGGTCGAGAATACCCTGGCCCGAGCCCACTACCAGCTGCAGCGCGCCCTCGGGCAGAATGCCGGATTTGATGATTTCGCGCACCACGGCCTCGGTGAGGTAGGCGGTGGGCACGGCGGGCTTCACCACGGCGGGCATACCGGCCAGCAGGTTCACCGCAATTTTCTCCAGCATCCCCCAAATGGGGAAGTTGTAGGCGTTGATATGCACGGCCACGCCCTCGCGGGGCACCAGCAGGTGCTGGGCCATGAAGGTGCCGCCCTTGCTCAGGCCCACCGGCTCGCCCTCCACGTAGAACGGCTTGTCGGGAAATTTGCGGCGCAGCGAGGCGTTGGCAAACAGGTTGCCGATGCCGCCCTCAATGTCAATCCAGGAATCAGCGCGGGTGGCGCCGCTGCGGTAGCTCAGCTCGTAGAACTGCTCCTTGCGCTCCTGCAGGTAAAATGCCAGGGCCTTGAGCATGCGGCCCCGCTCGTGAAAGGTGAGCTTGCGCAGCGCGGGGTTGCCCACGCGGCGGCCGTAGTCGAGGATGGAGGCAAAATCGTAGCCCTCGGGGTGGGCCAGCGCAATGACTTCGCCGGTGGAGGCGTCGTAGAGTTCCTGTTGGTCGCCCGAGCCGGCGTGCCAGCGGCCGAGGGTGTAGTTTTCGAGAGTGGTCATGTGGTTGGGAGGGACCTCACCCCCTAGCCCCCTCTCCTCGGGGAGAGGGGGGACTAGCTTCTAGTTTTTAGAATCTAGATTTTCTAGCGGTGGTGAATGAGGCGGTTAAGAGTGGGAGAGGGCAATGTTAGAATTAGAATCTAAGAAGCTAGTCCCCCCTCTCCCCAAGGAGAGGGTAGGGGGTAAGGTGCTCCGTACTGGTGCGGTAAGCGGTGCCTTTGAACAGGGCCAGGAGGGTGCCGTGCTGGTTGGTGAGGCGCAGCTGGTACACGCCCACTTTGTGGCGGAGGCTTTCCTCGCGGGCTTCCACCGTAATCAGGTCATCGGAGCGGCCGGGCTCCAGGTAGTCGATGGTGACGCTCAGGGCCACGCTTTGGCGGCCGTGGCTGTTGCAGGCGAAGGCAAAAGCTGAATCGGCAGCAGCGAAGGCCACGCCCCCGTGCAGAATGCCGAAGCCGTTGAGCATTTCGGGGCGCACCCGAAACTGCAGGCGGCAGTAGCCGGGGGCCATGTCCGTTACCGCCAGCCCCAGCCAGTGGCTAAAGGCATCGTGCTCCAGCATCCGGTCTTTCACAGCCTCGGCGCGGGCCACCAGCTCAGCGGGCGTCGGCTGGCTCATGCTGCAGGAAGGGTTGATGGGCTTTCACCAGTCGGCGCAGCAGCGGGCTGGCGCGGTACCGGTCTTCGTGGTATTCCTCGTACAGCGCGTCGAGAGTGGTCAGCACGGTGGCGGGGCCCAGCTCGTCGGCCCACTGTAGCAGGCCCTTGGGGTAGTTTACGCCCTTGGTCATGGCCAGCTCCAGGTCGGGGGCCGAGGCGACGCGCAGGTGCAGGGCGTCGGCGGCTTCGTTGATGAGCATGGCCAGCACGCGCTGCACAATGCGGCGGCCCAGCGCCTCGTCGCGGGTGGGCTCGGGCAGCGTGGCTCCGTCCCGGTAGTCATAAAAGCCGCGGCCCGATTTGCGGCCGTAGTAGCCGGCCTCAAACAGGCGCTTCTGGGTGAAGCTGGGCTTGTAGCGCGGGTCGAAGAAGAAGGAAGTAAACACCGATTCCGTGACGCGGTAGTTCACGTCGTGGCCGATGAAATCCATCAACTGAAACGGCCCCATGCGGAAGCCGCCCAGCTCAGTGAGGGCCCAGTCGATGGTGGCGGCGTCGGCCACGCCTTCTTCCAGCAGCCGGATGGCCTCGCCGTAGAAGGGCCGGGCAATGCGGTTCACAATGAAGCCCGGCGTGTCCTTGCACAGCACCGGCAGCTTGCCCCAGCGCTGCACCAGCTGGCGGATTTCCTCGGCCAGCCCGGCGCGCGTCTGCACGGCCGGAATTACCTCCACCAACTGCATTAGCGGGGCGGGGTTGAAGAAGTGGATGCCAATAAACCGCTCGGGCTGCTGGCAGGCCGCCGCAATGCTGGCAATGGACAACGACGACGTGTTGGACGCCAGCACGCAGTCGGCCGAAACCACCAGCTCCACTTCCCGAAACAGCTGCTGCTTCACGCCCAGGTCTTCCACAATGGCTTCCAGCACCAGTCCGCAGTCGGCAAACTGGCCGAGCTCGGTGGTGGGCTGCACGCGGGCGGCGGCGGCTTCGGCCGCTTCCGGGGTGAGCTTGCGTTTCTCCGCCAGCTTCTGCAAGCCGCCGCGGATGCTGGCCACGGCCCGGTCCAGGGCGGCCGTGTTCTGGTCGAGCAGGCGCACCGTGTGCCCGGCCTGGGCCACCACCTGCGCAATACCCGCCCCCATGGCCCCGCTGCCAATTATTCCGATGGTTATCATGTAGTTGTCAGTTGTTGGTTGTCAGTTGTTCGTGGCTTTCAATCGTGAGAGGCAGTATGCACCTGACAACTGACAACCAGCAACTGACAACTAATTGCCGGTGAACGTGGGCTGGCGTTTTTCCAGAAAAGCGGCTACGCCTTCTTTGTAGTCGGCGGTGCTGCCGGCGCGGAGCTGGTAGTCGCCCTCGGCGCGCAGCTGGCGGGTGAGGTCGTTGCCGAAGCTCTGGTTGAGCAGCTGCTTGGTGTAGGCCAGACCCTTGGTGGGCATGGCGGCCAGCTTGCGGGCCAGGGTGTCGGCTTCCTTCTCGAAGGTGTCGTCGGGGAAGGTTTTGTAGATCATGCCCATCTGCACCGCTTCCTGGGCCGATACCTTGTCGCCGGTCATCATCAGGGCCGAAGCCCGCTGCATGCCAATGAGGCGGGGCAGGAAGTAGGTGCCGGCGCTATCCGGAATCAGCCCGATTTTGCTGAACGCCTGAATAAACGAGGCCGACTCCTTCGCCACCACCACATCACAGGCCAGGGCCAGGTTGGCCCCCGCGCCGGCGGCCACGCCATTCACGGCCGCTACCACCGGCTTGTCCAAGGCCCGGATCAGCTCCACGATGGGGTTGTAGTGCTTCTCCACGATGTCGGCCACCTCGGGGGCGTTGGGGCCGGTAATTTCGGCCAGGTCCTGGCCGGCACAGAAGGCTTTGCCGGTGCCGGTGAGCAGCACGGCACGCACCGCTGGGTCCTGCTGGCACTCGCGCAGGTGCTGCTGCAGGGCTAGGGCCACGTCCTTATTTACGCTGTTGAATACCTGCGGCCGGTTGAAGCGGATGGTTGCTACGCCTCCGTCAAGGGAGAAATGAAGAGAGTCGGTCATGTGGGTGGGACCTCACCCCCTAGCCCCCTCTCCTCGGGGAGAGGGGGAACCAGCTCTAGCTTTTATATTTCTAGAAAGTAGAGCTAGCTTGGGGGCGAGTGGATTAGGGTTGAGAATCACTAGAAACTAATTCCCCCTCTCCCCGAGGAGAGGGGGCTAGGGGGTGAGGTCAATGGCATTTGAAGTAGTCAAAGGGCTCCAGGCAGTCGTTGCACTGGTAATGCGCTTTGCAGGCGGTGGAGCCGAACTGGCTAACAAGCCGGGTGTTAGTGGATTTGCAGTGCGGGCAGCGCAGCACGGGCTCCTGCCCGAAGAGGTTAAACACGTGGCCGGTGGCGTCCTGGGGCGGAGCAATGCCGTAGGCTTCCAGCTTCTGTTTGCCGGCCTCCGACATCCACGCCGTCGTCCAGGCTGGGCTGAGCTGGTTGTGGATGTGGAGTTTGGTAATACCCTCGGCCAGCAGCCGCAACCGGATATCGGTGGCAATGGTGTTCATGGCCGGGCAGCCGGAGTAGGTGGGCGTGATGGTCACGTGCACCTCGTCGCCACGCAGCTCTACCCCGCGCACAATGCCCAAGTCCAGAATGCTGAGCACTGGCACCTCGGGGTCAGAAACCTCCTCCAGCAGCTGCCAGATGCGCTCCTCGGTGGGTGCCGTTGCATGCTCTACCATTGCAAGCCGGGGTAAGTACGTTGCAGGTACTGCAGCTCCGCCAGCAGGTAGCCCAGGTGCTCGGAGTGGCGGCCGATTTTGCCGCCTTTCTGCATAAATACGCCCTGCGGAACAGGCAACGTAGCCTCGACAAATACCCGCTCCACGTGCTGGTCAATCTGCTGCTGAATGGCCGCATAATCGGGCAGGAAACCGGCGGCCTGCAAGACCTGCTCGGTGGCCGAAGGCGTAGTCAGTTCGCCCGAATAACGCCAGAGGGCGTTGATGGCGGCTTCCACGCGGTGGCGGCTCTCCTCGGTCCCATCACCTAGGCGGATAATCCATTCGGCGCTCCACTTCACGTGGTAGGCCGCTTCCTTTACCGATTTTTCGGCAATGGCGGCCAGCTGCTTATCAGGGCCGGTTTGCAGGTGCAGCAGCAGGTGGTAGTGGAACGCATCATAGATAAACTGCCGCACAATGGTGTGGGCGAAGTCGCCGTTGGGCTGCTCGGCCAGCAGCACGTTGCGGTACTCCACCGCATTGCGCAGATAGGCCAAGTCGTCCTCGGTGCGGCCCCGGCCTTCCAGCTCGGCCGCGTACTGGTAGTAGCTGCGCGCCTCGCCCAACAGGTCGAGGGAAATGTTGGCCATGGCCAAATCCTGCTCCAGAATGGGACCGTGCCCGCACCACTCGCTCAGGCGGTGGGCCAGAATGAGGCTGGTGTCGGCCAGCTGCAGCACATACTCGAATAGCTGCTGCCGCAGCTCGGGCGTCACGTCGGGCACTACAATGGTGTGGGAATCTTGCATAGTGGCCCGCCGGTTACATGTGCTTGATGGAGTCCGGCACCGTGTAGAACGTGGGGTGGCGGTAGATTTTGTCATTGGCCGGCTCGTAGAAAGCGGCCGAGTCGTCGGGGTTGGAGGCGTGCACGTGCTTGCTTTCCACCACCCAGATGCTCACGCCTTCGAGGCGGCGGGTGTACACGTCGCGGGCGTTCTGGATGGCCATTTCGGCGTCGGCGGCGTGCAGGCTGCCCACGTGCTTATGGTCGAGGCCCTGCTTGCTGCGGATGAAAACTTCCCACAGCGGCCATTCTTTCTGAGACATACGAGGTACAAACCTCACCTCCTGGCCCCCTCTCCTTGGGGAGAGGGGGAACTAGCTCTAGCTTTTTAGCAACTAGAAACCGTCTTAGCTAGGAAGAAAAGGTGTTAAGGTTTTGGAGAAGAAGCTAAAGCTAGAATTAGTCCCCCCGCTCCCCAAGGAGAGGGGGCTAGGGGGTGAGGTCCTTATGCGGCGCGCTGCTTGCGCTTCTCGGCGTGGGCCAGGGCGGCTTCGCGTACCCAGGCACCTTGGTCCCAGGCATCCACGCGGGCCTGCAGCCGTTCCCGGGAGCAGGGGCCGTTGCCTTTTACCACGTCCCAGAACTCGGCCCAGTCCACGTCGCCGAAGTCGTAGCCCTGTTTGGCTTCGTTCCACTGTAGCTTGTCGTCGGGTACGGTGAGGCCCAGGAACTCGGCCTGGGGCACCATCATATCCACGAATTTCTGGCGCAGCTCGTCGTTGGTGAAGCGCTTGATGCGCCACTTCATGCTCTGCTCGGTGTTGGGCGAGTCGGCGTCGGCGGGGCCGAACATCATCAGCGTGGGCCACCACCAGCGGTTGAGGGCTTCCTGGGCCATGGCTTTCTGCTCGGTCGCGCCTTCGCACAGCGTCTGCATGATTTCGAAGCCCTGGCGCTGGTGGAAGCTTTCCTCCTTGCACACGCGCACCATGGCGCGGGCATAGGGGCCGTAGCTGGTACGGCACAGTGGCACCTGGTTCAGAATGGCCGCGCCATCTACCAGCCAGCCGATGGTGCCCATGTCGGCCCAGCTCAGGGTGGGGTAGTTGAAGATGCTGCTGTACTTGGCTTTGCCCGAGTGCAGGTCGGCCAGCATTTGGTCGCGCGAGGCTCCCAGGGTTTCGGCGGCCGAGTAGAGGTAGAGGCCGTGGCCGGCTTCGTCCTGCACCTTGGCCAGCAGAATAGATTTGCGCTTGAGCGAAGGGGCACGGGTAATCCAGTTGCCCTCGGGCAGCATCCCAACCAGCTCGGAGTGCGCGTGCTGGGAAATCTGTCGGATCAGGGTTTTGCGGTAGGCTTCGGGCATCCAATCCTTGGGCTCAATGCGGATGTCCTCGTCAATACGGGCCTGAAACTGTTCTTCCTGGGTGAGTTCTAGCGTTTCCATGCTTCTTCAACAAAGAGTAACTAACAATCGTTAGTTAAATGTAGAGAAAATATTTAAGAGCAAGCATTAGCTCGCACTCATAGAACGTCATTCCGAGCGCAGCCGAGGAATCTCGCTAGGTGTAATCAGATTACCACTACAACATCAGCACGCGAGATTCCTCGGCTGCGCTCGGAATGACGTTCTTTTAATACTTTACTGGTCGAAATCCACGCTCACCTTCTCGGAAGTAGGGCGGGCCTGGCAGCTGAGCACGTAGCCTTTGGCTACTTCCGTTTCGGAGAGGGAGTAGTTCACGTCCATTTCCACGGTGCCTTCCGTTACGCGGCAGCGGCAGGTGCTGCACATGCCGTTTTTGCAGGAATAGGGGGCATCCACGCCGCGCTCCAGCAGGGCATCCAGAATGGTGTCGCCGTAGTAGGACATGGGCAGCGGGTACTTGGTGCCTTCCAGCTGTACGGTCACTACGCTTTGTTTGTCGTCCTCACCGCTGGGGCGCTGGGCCTGGCGCTCGGCTTTGCGTTTGGCACCTTCGGCGGAGGTGAACATTTCGAAGTGCACCTTCTCCGGGGCCACGCCGGCTTCCGTTAGGGCTTCCTTCACGCCCAGAATCATTTCCTCGGGTCCGCAGATGAAGGCCTCGTCGATTTCCTGGGGCGGAATGATTTTCTGCAGAAACTGCTGGGCCTTCTGCTTATCGATGCGGCCGAAAAACAAATCGGCCTCCCCGTGCTCCCGGCTTAGGATGTGATACACGCTGAGGCGGTCCACAAACCGATTTTTCAGTGCCTCAATCTGCTCCTTGAAAATGATGGAGTTGCGGCCCCGGTTGCCGTACACCAAGTACACCTGGCTGCCGGGCTCCGTGAGCAGAATCGTTTTCACAATGGACATTACCGGCGTAATGCCTGAGCCGGCGGCAAACGCTACGTACAGCTTCTGGTTTTCGGGGTGCAGCTCGGTGGTGAAGTGGCCCATCGGTGGCATCACCTCCAGCTCCTCACCCACGCGCAGCTGCTGCACGGCGTGGGTAGAAAACCGGCCCTCCGGTACCTGCTTGATGGCCACGCGCCACTCATTGTCCAGGGGGCTGCTGCAGATGGAGTAGGAGCGGCGCACTTCCTCCCCGTTCAGGTGGCGGCGGAAGGTGAGGTACTGCCCCTGCGTGAACCGGAACGTCTCCCGCAACTCAGCGGGCACGTCCAGGGCCACGCTCACGCAGTCCGGCGTTTCGCGGGTAATGCTCTTAACTCGTACTGTGTGAAAACGACTCATGTAATTCTAGTTGTCTGTTGTTAGTTGCTGGTTGTTAGAGCAGGGCCAGCACGAACTGACAACTAACAACGAGCAACTAATAACTCATTTAGCCAGGCCGGTGAGCAGCATGGTGATGATGTGGTCTTCGAGTTCCTCGGCCGACAGCTCCCGGCCGGGGCGGTACCAGAGCTCCACCCAACGTACCGCCGAGAGGATGGTAAACAGGGCCACCGACACGTTCACGGGCTGAAACTCGCCGGCCGCAATGCCTTTCTCAATCAGCTGCGCGAAGCCTTTTTCGTAGTCTTTGCGGGCCTGCTTGAACTCTGTGAGCTGGGGCTCGGGCAGATATTTCCAGTCGTGGTTGGCCACGGATACGGCCGCGCCGTCCTCAATCATCAGCCGGATGTGCAGCCGGATCAGAGCCTTTACCTTGTCGGCGTAGCTGGCGTCAGTCTGCTCAATTTCGGCCAGCTGGGAAATGTAGGTGTGGGCAATGCGGGTACAGATCAAGTCCAGGATTTCGTCCTTGCTCTTGATGTGGTTGTACATGCTGGCCGCTTCCATACCCACTTCCCGGGCCAGGTCGCGCATGGAAGTGCCGCCAAACCCCTTCTGCTTGAATAGCTTGGCGGCTTCGTCGAGGATGAGTTGCCGACGGTTGGTTTTGCGAGTGGTCAGCATAGCAGGATGATCAATTAGCAGGTGCTAATGTAAGCAGAAATTACCTGCAAACTAATGTTTGTTAGTAGTTGCCGCAGATCAGCCCAGCAGAGTTGACCCAACCGCGCCCTCCCAGGCGTACATGCGCCGCAGAGCCGCAACGTGTCACGTCTATGCCGTGAATGGCATTTGTGAAGCGGCCCGTAGGGAAAACACAAAGTGGTGCATTCCTTCACCGGGCAGGAACCTGTTGTAACAGGGCTGAGAATAGGCATCAGCGTTGCTTTGGCTGGTTGAGCATGGCTATATAGCCATGCGCGGCGCAAAAGCGTGTACCTACCTCAACAATGCTGACACACCGCCGTACACGAAGGTATAACGCTGCTGTCAGCTACTAAACCAGGATGGTGTGTTCCGGCCAAACCCGTTGGTCTGCCCGCGAATAGTTATTTGGAGTAGAGGCGGATATGTGGTGCAGACTTTTACTTCAACTCCCGGTTATGGCAACAGCATCTTCTCCTGAATCTTTGGATGGGCCGCAGCCCACGCCCCGCCCCGAGGACGGTACCCGTCGCTCGTTTATGAAACAGGCGGGTGGCATTTTGGGCCTGGCCCTGGCTCCACCCATCGTATCGCAGGCCGAGCGGCTGGCGGCGTATTCCAAAACGGTAGAGGGCGTCAGCACGCTGCGGCTGAACGTGAACGGGGCCGTCCGCACCGTGCAGGCCGAGCCCCGGGTGACGCTGCTGGACGCGCTGCGCGAGTACCTGGACCTGACCGGCACCAAGAAAGGCTGCGACCATGGCCAGTGCGGGGCCTGCACCGTGCTGGTAGATGGCAAGCGCATCAACAGCTGCCTCACGCTGGCCGTGATGCACCAGGGCAAGCAAATTACCACCATTGAGGGCCTGGCTCAGGGTGATAAGCTCCACCCTATGCAGGAAGCCTTTCTCAAGCACGACGGCTTCCAGTGCGGCTACTGCACCCCCGGCCAGATACTAAGCGGGGTAGCCTGCGTGCAGGAGGGCCACGCCACCACCGACGAGCAGTGCCGGGAGTGGATGAGCGGCAACCTCTGCCGCTGCGGGGCCTACCCCAACATTGTGGCCGCCGTGCGGGAAGTAGCTGGCAAAAGTTGAATGATGCGTGCTGAGTGCAGAATTGCCCATGGGCAATTCTGCACTCAGCCAAACGCAATTCATAACTCATCATTCAACTCTCAACACTCAACAAAGTGAACAACTTCAGCTATACCCAGGCCAGTACGGCCAAGGAAGCCACCGGCATCCGCAAGGACCAGCCGGCTGCTGCCTACATTGCCGGCGGCACCACGCTGCTGGACCTGATGAAAGCCAACTTAGAGGAGCATCCGCAGCTGGTAGACATCAATATGCTGCCCTTCAAGGGCATTGAGCAGACCAAGGACGGACTGCGCATTGGGGCCATGGAACGCATGAGCGACGTGGGTGAACACCCGCTGGTGAAGGAGCAGTTTCCGGCCGTGTCGGAGTCGCTCTTGCTGGCGGCCTCGCCCCAGCTGCGCAACATGGCCAGCATCGGGGGCAATATTCTGCAGCGCACCCGTTGCGGCTACTTCCGCGACGCGGCGTTTCCCTGCAACAAGCGCGTGCCCGGCTCAGGCTGCCCCGCCCTGCAGGGCGACAACCACAACCTGGCTATCCTGGGAACCTCCGAGTCCTGCATTGCCACGGCCTATCCCGGCGACTTGTCGGTGGCCCTGGCGGCCCTGGATGCCGTGCTGACGCTGGAAAACGCCAAGGGCAAGCAGCGCCGGGTACCCGTTACGGAGTTCTACCTGCTGCCAGGCAACACCCCCCAGAAGGAAACGGTGCTGGAGCCCGGGGAACTGATTGTCTCGGTGCTGATTCCGGCTACTGCCCACGCCCGCCGCTCCACCTACCTGAAGGTGCGGGAGCGGGCCAGCTACGCATACGCCCTGGCTTCGGCCGCCGTGGGGCTGGAGGTGCAGGGCGGCACCATCCGCTCGGCCCGGGTGGCCCTGGGCGGGGTAGGAACCACGCCCTGGCGCAGTCCGGAGGCGGAAAAAGCCCTGGTAGGGCAGCCGGCCACGGAAGCCACTTTCCGGGCCGCCGCCGCGGCCGCATTACGTGGTGCCCAGCCCCGCGAGCATAACGGCTTCAAGGTGGAGCTGGCCCAGAACACCCTGGTGCAGGCCCTGCTGAAAGTAGCCTAACCACTGACGTCTTGCAACCATGGATTTTACAGAACAAAGCTTCTTCGAAACCAACCCCCAGGCCGGGTCGGTAGGGCAACCCCTGGACCGGGTAGATGGCCGGGCCAAAGTAACCGGCCAAGCCCGCTATTCTGCCGAATTCAACAACCTGCCCGGGCTCTGCCACGCCGTACTGCGCACCAGCGACGTGGCCAAGGGCCGCATCCAGAGCATCGACGCCAGCATGGCCCTGAAGCAGCCGGGCGTGCTGGCCGTGCTCACGCACCAGAACCTGCCCAAGCTGGCCAAAACCCCCAACGACCCCGAGGGTAAAAAAGCCATTGGGGCCCCCATGGGCTTTATGCCGCTCACCTCGGATGTAGTTCACTACGCTGGCCAGCCAGTGGCCCTGGTGGTGGCCGATACGCTGGAGCGCGCCCAGCACGCGGCGGCGCTGCTGAAAATTCAGGTGACGGCCGAGGCTCCCATTGCTTCCTACGAGGATAAGAAGGCCCAGCTGTTCGACCCCGAAAAGGTACAGGACGGCAAAACCAAGGCCCGTACCGTGCGCGGCAACCCCCAGCAGGCCTTTGCCGCCGCGCCGGTGCAACTCACGCACACCTACGACCACGCCATCAACCACCACAACCCCATGGAGCCCGGGGCCACCACCGCCCACTGGGAAGCCCCCGACCGCCTCACCGTGTACGATGCCACCCAGGGTGTAACGCGCACTCAGAAGGCCCTCAGTACGATGCTGGGGCTGTCGGCCGAGCAGGTGCGGGTCGTGACCAAGTACCTCGGAGGTGGCTTCGGTTGCAAGGGCTCCAGCTGGCCCCACACCGTACTCACGGTGCAGGCCGCCCGGGCGGTAGGCCGGCCGGTGAAGCTGGCCCTCACGCGCCCCCAGATGTTTACCAGCATGGGCCACCGCGAAGACCAGACCCAGACCCTGAAACTCGGGGCCACCCGGGACGGGAAGCTCACGGCCCTCATTCACGAAAAAACCTCCACCACCTCGCCCTGGGACAACTACGCGGAGCCCAACAGCAAGATCATCAACATCCTTTACGAGTGCCCTAACTTCGAGGCGACCTACCAGCTGGCCCGGGCTAACGTGATGACCTCCACGTTTACGCGGGCCCCCGGCGAAGCCCCGGGCTCGTTCGCCCTCGAGTGCTCAATGGACGACCTGGCCTACCAGCTGGGCCTCGATCCGCTGGAAATCCGGCTGCGCAACTACGCCGAGAAGGACCCCAGCACTGGCCAGGCCTGGAGCAGCAAAAGCCTGAAGCAGTGCTACCAGCGCGGCGCTGAGCTGTTTGGCTGGAGCAAGCGCAACCCCAAAGCCGGCCAGACCCGCGACGGCCGCCTGCTGGTGGGCTGGGGCATGGCAACGGCCAGCTATCCGGTGCACAACAACCAGGGTACGGCCCGGGTGCGCCTTTACGCCGACGGCCACGCCCTGGTGCAAACCGGGGCTACCGACCTGGGCACCGGCACGTACACCGTAATGACCCAGGTAGCCGCCGACTCGCTCTGGATTGCGCCCGACAAGGTGCGCTTCGAGCTGGGCGACACCAAGCTGCCCACGGCTCCCAACTCGGGCGGCTCAGTGGCGGCGGGCACGGTGTCCTCGTCCATCTACATGGCGGCGCAGGATGTGTGGCAGAAGCTGATTAAAGTAGCGGTGCTGGATAAAAAGTCGCCGCTGTACCGGGCCAAGGCCGCCGACGTGGAAGTGAAGCAGGGTCGCTTGCAGCTGAAATCGAACCCGCAGAAAGGTGAGAGCTACGCCGACCTGATGAAGCGGGCCGAAATGTCGGACGTGGAGGGTAACGGGCAGGGCCGCTACGGCAGCGGCTACGAAGACGCCCAGGCCGCCGCCAACGCCGACCCCACCAAAAAGGACGAGGCCGGCAACCACTCCATGCACTCCTTCGGGGCCCACTTCTGCGAGGTGAAGGTGGACCCTGACCTGGGTACCGTGCGCGTAACGCGCTGGGTGAGCGTGCATGGGGCCGGCCGCATCCTCAACGCCAAAACTGCCCGCTCCCAGATTATCGGGGGCAGCATCTTCGGCATCGGCTCGGCCCTGATGGAAACCACCGTGCGCGACCCGAACTACGCCCGCTACACCAACGCCTCCCTGGCCGATTACCACATCCCCGTCAACGCGGATATTCCGGACATGACGGTGGAGTTCATCGACGAAAAAGACCCCTACATCAACGCCATGGGCGTGAAGGGTATCGGGGAAATTTCGATGGTGGGTGTGGCCGCCGCCGTGGCCAATGCCGTGTTCCACGCCACCGGCAAGCGTATCCGCAGCCTGCCCATTACGCCGGATAAAGTGCTGGCCACGAAACCCATGCAGGTGTAGCAAACCTGTCATGCCGGGTGAAGCGGAAAACCTGGGTCAGCCGGTAAGTGCTAAATCCAGATTCTCCGCTTCGCTCGGCATAACAGCTTTTTGCCAACGCTACCAATTTGCTGCCGTATCTCTTTGCACCATGACTGAACTTCAACGCCTGCTGACTGCCTATGATGCGCACCGCGCCGCGGGCCGGGCCTGTGCCCTGGCCTCGGTGGTGGATGTGGCCGGCTCGGCCTACCGCCGGCCCGGGGCCCGGATGCTCGTGACGGATGAAGGCCAGCTGACCGGGGCCATCAGCGGGGGGTGCCTAGAAGGCGACGCCCGCCAGCGGGCCCGCCGCACCATTCAGCAGGGCCGCCCCACGGTAGTTACCTACGACTCTACTGACCCCGACGACGACCTGCAATTCGGGGCCGCC
Organism: Hymenobacter metallilatus; assembly: GCF_003944705.1. Classification (GTDB taxonomy): domain Bacteria; phylum Bacteroidota; class Bacteroidia; order Cytophagales; family Hymenobacteraceae; genus Hymenobacter; species Hymenobacter metallilatus. The sequence continues at coordinate 37,370 of NZ_RWIS01000012.1, forward strand.
CTGGGCTGCCAGGGCATCGTGCAGATATTGCTGGAACCCCTGGACTTTCAGGACCCCAACAACCCCATGGAGCTGTTGCGCCGCTGGGCGGCGCAGGCAACCTCACCAGCCGTAATTGCCACCGTGTTTGCCACCGCCGGGCCGGCCTCCGGAGTAGTGGTGGGCCAGCGCTTGGCCTTACTGCCCGACGGTACCTTCAACGGAACCGTATCCTCACAGGCGGGATTGTATCCGCAGTTGCTGGCGGCGTGCCAGGATACGTTGGCGGCCGGCCAACCGGCTACGCACCATTACGATGCCGTTCGGGTGAGTCTGGAAATACTGCGCCCTCCGGTACGCCTTACGGTGTATGGCGCCGGCAACGACGTGCAGCCGCTGGTACGCCTGGCGGCCGGCCTCGGCTGGCAGGTGCGGGTGGCCGATGGCCGCCCCGCCCAGGCCCAGCCTGCCCGCTTCCCCGAGGCCACAACCGTAGAAGTCCTGACGCTGGCGCAAGTGAAGGAGCAGCCGTACGACGGAAGCCTGACGCTGCTCATGACCCACAACTACTACTACGACCTGGAAGTGCTCCGCCATTTGCTGCCGGACGCTTCTACGCGCTACATCGGGCTGTTAGGTCCCCGCAAAAAGTACGAGCGGCTGCTGGAAGACCTTCACCAAGAAACTCCCGACGCCGCCGCGCAGCTGCAGGGCCGCATCTACAGCCCGGTGGGACTGAACCTGGGAGGCGAAACACCGGAGGAAATTGCCCTATCTATCATTGCTGAAATTCAGGCGGTGCTGACGGGCCGCCCGGCTGGCTTCCTGCGCGACTCGCCCCACCCGATTCACCCACCTCTGCGCGCCACCGCACCGCTGGTACCGGAGGGCAGGGTAGATGCCGTGTGCGGCCTATAGCGCGAGGCACCTGCTCTGCGTAGCAACACGTGCGGCCCGGCCGGCATCAGGTTGGCTGCCTTACTCTGTAGTACTGCCTGCAGCACGTGAAGCAAACACTTCACGCCATAAGTCCTCGTCATGTCCGACGCCATTATCCTGCTTGCCGCTGGTTCCTCTACCCGCCTCGGCCAGCCTAAGCAGTTGCTGCCCTACCAGGGCCGGACGCTGCTGCGCCGCGCCGCCGAAACGGCCGCAGCGGCGGCGTCCGGGGGGGCGGTAGTGGTAGTAACGGGCGCGCTGCACACCGAGCTCTTGCCGGAGCTGGCGGGCCTGCCGGTGCAGGCGGTCCACAACCCCAACTGGACCGCTGGTATGGGAGCATCCATCCAAACCGGCCTCAACTTTCTTGAAACCCGGCCGCAACCTCCCACGGCCGTAACGATACTACTCTGCGACCAGCCTTTCGTAACGTCCGGGCTGCTAGCGGAGCTGCGCGCTACGCACCACCGCACCGGCCAGCCCATTGTGGCTTCGGCCTACGCCAATACCCAGGGGGTGCCGGTGTACTTCGCCGCCGGGGCGCTGCCGCTGCTGCAGGCGCTGCCGGCCGAAGCCGGAGCGGGGCAGCTGCTGCGCCGGCACGCCGCCCTGGTAGCATCCGTGCCGTTTCCGCTGGGTGCCGTGGATGTGGATACGCCCGAGCAGTACGCGGCCCTGCTGGCAACTTCCCAGGCAGCCACGCACTAGCTTACCCCGCCACAGTCTGGAAACCCGGCAACGGCCGCGCCGGATTTGCGTTATCTTGCTCGCACTCTACCTCAATCCCCTCCTTGTATGAGCGACGCCACCGCCGCCGTAACCCCGCCCGAAGTGGGCTTCGAAAATATTCCCAAGGATGACAAGCGCATTACGCGCGGCTGGACCTTTTACGACTGGGCCAACTCGGTGTATCCCTTGGTGATTACCAGCTCCATCTTTCCCATTTACTGGGGCGCCATGGTGAAGCAGGTAACGGGCACGGACAGTGGCAAAAGTCCAGTGGATTTCCTGGGCTTCCAGGTGCCGGGCTCCTCACTGCTGACCTACGCCATATCGGTTGCCTTCCTGCTCATTGCCCTGATTAGCCCTTTCCTCACGTCGTTGGCTGATTTCTCGGGTCGCAAGAAACTGTTCATGCAGATTTTCTGCTACCTCGGGGCGGCCTCCTGCGCTGCGCTGTTTTTCTTCACTCCCGATACCTTCACGGCCAGCACCTTTATCTTCATTTCCGCCACGGTAGGCTTCTCCGGCTCCATCGTGTTCTACAACTCCTATTTGCCGCTCATTGCGTCCGAGGAAAAGTACGATTCATTGTCGGCGCGGGGCTTCTCGATGGGCTATGTTGGCTCGGTGCTGCTGCTGGTTATTTGCCTGGGGCTGATTATGGGGCACGATAAAATCGGGCTGGAAGAGGGGTTCGCCACCCGGTTGGCGTTCCTGCTTACGGGCCTGTGGTGGGCTGGTTTTGCGCAGATTCCCTTTTTCACGCTACCTCCCGACCCCGGCCGCCCCGCTGGTGCCGCCGACGACTCGGGGTGGCTGCTGAACGGCTTTCGGGAACTGGGTAAGGTTTGGGACCAACTTAAGCATCTGCCCAACCTCAAACGGTTCCTGTTGGCCTACTTCACCTACAATATGGGCGTACAAACGGTGATGTACGTGGCTACCATCTTCGGCGACGAGGAGCTGAAGCTGGAAAGCTCGGCCCTGATCCTGACGATTTTGCTATTGCAGCTGGTTGGTATTCTGGGTGCCTACCTCTTTGCCAAACTCTCGGAGCGCATCGGTAATACCCGCGCCCTAAGCTGGTCGGTATTTATCTGGATGCTGATTTGCGTGGCGGGCTACTACGTGCAGGCGGGCTGGAGCTTCTATGCCCTGGCCTCAGTTATCGGCCTCACCATGGGGGCTATCCAGAGCCTTTCCCGCAGCACGTATTCCAAGATTATCCCGGAAAATACGCCCAATACGGCCGCTTTTTTCAGCTTTTTCGATGTAACCGAGAAGTTGAGTATCGTAATTGGAACAGCGGTGTTTGGCGTTATTGCTCAGATAACGGGTTCTATGCGTAACAGCATTTTGTCGCTGATTGTCTTTTTCGTGCTAGGGTTAATTTTTCTGCTTACGCTACGCGGGAAAAAGCTGCGCGACGAGGTGCACGGAGCCGATCCAAAGCTGGCCGAAGGACTTAGCGGGAATTAACGGCTGCCAGGTGCCGCTGGCAGCTAGCCATAAATTTCAGTACTTGCCCACGAGCACCGGCTGCCCCGGTGCTCGTGGGTTTTTCTATTCAATTTCAGTTGCGCATGCACACTTCCTCCCTTCAGCAAAACATTCTCGCTGAGCTCGACCACGAGCTGGCTACCACCCGCAAGCTCCTGGAGCGGGTGCCCTACGAGAAGGCCGACTTCCAGCCCCACCCCAAAAGCATGAAGCTCTGGCAGCTGGCCACGCATATTGTGAATCTGCTGGCGTTCAAGCAGCTGTTCGTGCAGCACGCCTCCCGCGACTTCCTTGACCCCAACGGCCCCAAACCGGGCCCCACACCCACCAGCCTGGAGGAACTGCTGCAGCGCTTCGACCAGTACAGCGCGAGCCTGCGCCAGGCCCTGCAGGATTCTGACGACGAGCAGCTAACCGGCAGCTTCCGCCTGCACCGCGGCGAGCAGACACTGCTGGAACGCCCTAAGGCCACCGCCATCCGCATTATGGGCCTCAACCACAGCATACATCACCGCGGGCAGCTGTCGGTGTACCTGCGCCTGCTGGATATTCCGCTGCCCGCCATGTACGGCCCCAGCGCCGATGAGCAGGGCTGGATGTAAAAAAACAGGGAATGTATTGTAGTTAGATAAACGTGTATATTTCAGGATAATACAAGCTCTGATATCTATTTTCTTATGCTCCCAGTCCATACGTTGTTCGTTGGTTACGCGGCCGTGGGTGCCGCCATGCTGCTGGTATGTTTGCCCGCCCGTGCCCAGACCACTCAGCTCGACCCAGCTTTTCGGCCTGTGCAGGCCACGATGCTCCAAAACGGAGTACCAGTACCTGCAACCATCCAGGATGTGGTGCGGCAGGCGGATGGGAGGTACGTTATCGGCGGAAATTTTACGGCCATTAATGGGGTAGCCGCTTCCGGGCTGGCTCGGCTAGAGGCCGATGGTACCGTTGATGTGGCGTTTACGAATACCGTCCGGACAGATGGTCCGGTTACTTCACTGGCTTTGCAACCCGATGGTCGTCTGGTGGTGGGAGGGAGCTTCACTACGCTGGCGGGCTCCGCCAGAACTTACCTGGGGCGCCTGGAGCCTTCCGGAGTACTCGACGCCTCGTTTGTGCCATACACGCCGCCTGCTTACGCCGCAGGCGGCGTGAGCAAAGTACTCCTACAGCCCGATGGCAACGTACTGGTGCTGGGCCGGTTCAACCTGCGTGGTGCGGGCCAGCCCGAGCAATATCTGGTGCGGCTAAGTGGCAGTACCGGTCAGGATGACCCTGGCTTTCGATTCGCCCTGCCTACTCCCGATACGTCTCCGCGCACCATTCGACTACAGCCCGACGGGCATATGGTGCTGGGAGGCAACGGCCCCTCTTACCGCCAGGCACTGCTGTTGGGTCGGCTGCGGCCCGATGGCACCCTGGATGGTAGCTTCAGTGCTCTGGAAAGCACCTTTACCTCGGAGCTGAATGCTTTGGAGCTGGATGCGAGTGGCCGGATCTATGCGGGCGGCATGTTCCAAAATGGCAATGGCAACCCCTTCCTGCGTCGCTACTTACCCAGCGGGGCTCTTGATCCGGCCTTTCTTTATCCCCGAACATTTACCGTGCAGAACGCAGGTACCGTCAGGGCGCTGGCGCTGCAGCCAAACGGACGCTTGCTGGTTGCCCAGGCCAACGGGGCAGAGCGGCTACTGCCCAACGGCAGCTTCGATACCAGCTTTACTGCAACTATCGGAGGAACAATCCAGCGGTTTTTGGTACAGCCGGATGGGGCTATTCTGGTGGCTGGCGCTGCCCTTACGGGTACCACAGCACCAAGTGCCGTTGGGTTGGTACGCCTGCTCGATGCTAATGTGCTGCGGGTGCAACCCTCGGTAGCGGAAGCCCGCACGGCTGCCTGGCCGGTGCCGGCGCATGAGGTGCTCTGGCTGGAGCTGGATGCCAGCAGCCGGCCCCGGCGGGTACAGCTGCTGGATGCGCTGGGTCGGACAGTGCGCACGCTGGAGCAACCGGCTACCTCGCTTCAACTCCCCTTGGCCGGTTTGCCGGCTGGCCTTTACTGCCTGCAGGTAGAATATGCCGGAGCAGACCGGGTAATGCGGCGTCTTGTGCTGGAGTAGGCTTTACTTATTTCCCCCGCGAAAAGAGTTGCTCTCCGGCAATCCAGGTTTGTTGCACCCGGGCGGTACGCAAGGTTTCCTTAGGGGCTTTCAGCAGATCAGTGGTCAGCACCACAAAGTCGGCCACCATACCAGGGCGGATGCTGCCTTTCTGCTTGTCCTCGAAAGCGGCGTGGGCTGCCCAAACCGTCATGCCCCGCAACGCATCTTCCCGGCTTAGGGCGTTTTCCATCTGGAAACCGCCCGCGGGGTAGTTCTTGGCATCCTGCCGGGCTACCGCCGCATGAAAGCCGAACAGCGGATTGATGTCTTCCACCGGAAAATCGGAGCCCAGCGCCACCTGCCCATACTGCTTACGCAGGTCGTTGTAGGCATATGCGGTTCGTAGGCGCTCTGCCCCAAGCCGCTCCCCGGCCCAGTACATATCGGACGTAGCATGTGTGGGCTGCACCGAAGGCACAATACCATATTGCCCAAACTTCGGTACATCGGTCCGGCTCACTACCTGGGCGTGCTCAATACGCCAGCGCCGGTCCATTTGGCCCTGCAGCGCCTCCCCGTAAATATCCAGCAGCAGACGGTTGGACGAGTCGCCGATGGCATGTGTGTTCATTTGAAACTTGCTGGCTGCCAGCTGCTTGGCCAGGTTGCGGAAATCGGCTACGGAGGAAAGCAAAAAACCGGTTTCCCGGGGGCGGTCAGCGTAGGGGTGCATCAGGCAGGCCCCCCGGGAGCCCAGGGCTCCATCGGCGTACACTTTGAAAGAGCACACGGTAAGCCGGTCCTGGAATACCGGCCCGTTTTTCAGGTAGTAATCCTTGTTTTCCTGGGTGGGGGCCAGCATGGCGTAAAGCCGGAGCTTGAGCTTGCCCTGCGCTTGCAGAGCAGCCATTCGGTCGATGTTGGCTTTGTCGAGCCCGGCATCGGCGAGGCTGGTGAGTCCTACGGCCACGCAACGCTTCTGGGCCTCCAGGAGGGCCGCTTCGGCCTCGGCTGCACTGGGTTCCGGAATGTTGCCTGCCACCAGCCGCACGGCATTATCAACCAGTAGCCCCGTGAGCCGGCCACGCACATCCTTGGTAATGGTGCCCCCGCTGATAGGAGTGCGGGCCGTAACGCCGGCCAGGTCCAGGGCCTTCTGGTTGACGAGGGCCGCGTGACCGTCAACCCGGATGAGGAAGACGGGTGTGTTGGGAAACAGAGCATCCAGGGTGTCTTTGGTCGGGAACTGCTTGCCGGGCCAGTCGTTCTGGTCCCAGCCCCGGCCCGTGAGCCAGGCTGCCTGCGGGTACTGCCGACGATGCTGCTGCAGCTTCTCAATCACCTCTGCCCACGAGCTGGTGCCTACCAGATCGGCATCGCGCAGGCCCAGGGCGTAGCGGTAGAAGTGGCAGTGCGCATCGTAAAACCCCGGATACACGAACTGTCCCTGGGCATCTACCTCCCGCCGGGCCTGGTAGGCAGCCCGGATTTCTTCGGCAGTGCCAACTGCCACAAATCGGCCGTCTTTCACGGCAAAGGCCTGGGCCGTGCTAAAAGCCGAGTCTACGGTATACACCGTGGCGTTATACACCAGCAAATCGGCGGGTTGGCGGGAGGTAGAGTGGCAGCCGGCCAGAGCAAATACTGCCGCTGCCAGGGCCACAACGGGCCGCCAGCTGCGCAAGAGCGAAGAAGTCATGCTGCGAAAGTACACAGCCCGCCCGCATTCACCGCATCTGACTGGCGCGGGCTTTGCGGGCGCACTTTTTCAGCCAGTGGCGGGCACTTTCCTCATCGGTGAAGCGCTGGAAATAATAGGGCAGGCCCGGGCTTTCGGGCTGCTGGGGCGTATATGGCATAGCCAGCATACCAGCCAGCTGGTAGGGAGCCATTACATAGGCCAGGTATACGGGGTTACCCAGGCAGGGCTGCAGCTGCGGGAAGTACTCCTCAGTCAGCCACGATACATCGGCGGCCCCAAGCGGCGACAGCCGCCGGGTAATGTCAATGAGCCAATAGCAGCACTGGTACTCGGTGGCGGTTGTCAGCAGCTGGGCATAGCCCTGGTGCAGCTCAAAGGGCATTACGGAGCGTTGCCACTCACCCAGCAGGGTGCGCCGGCGGCCTTCGTAGCGGATGCGCAGGTAAGGCGGGGAGGGGACTTCGGGCATACGCAGGGCTGGGTTGGAAATACAAAGGGCCTGAGCTTCACTATATACTAGGAAACCCAGACCCTGCACGCGGCAGAGAATGCCTTATTCGAAGCGCATGTGCTTCACCGATTCTCCGGAGTTTTTCAGCTCCAGCAACGATTCAATTCCAATCTGCAGGTGAGAGTTGACAAAGTCAGCCGTTACCTTCTTGTCGCTTTCTGATGTTTTCACGCCTTCCGGCGTCATGGGGTTGTCGCTCACCAGCAGCAGGGCACCGTGTGGAATCTCATTCACAAAGCCCACGGTGAAAATAGTAGCTGTTTCCATATCTACCGCCATGGCCCGGATCTGCCGCAGATATTCCTTGAAATTTTCGTCGTGCTCCCACACACGGCGGTTGGTGGTGTACACGGTGCCGGTCCAGTAATCTTTCTCGTGCTTCTTAATCATGCTGCTCACGGCCCGCTGCAAACGGAAAGAAGGCAGGGCTGGTATTTCGGCCGGCAGATAGTCGTCGGAAGTACCCTCGCCCCGGATGGCCGCAATGGGCAGGATCAGGTCGCCGAGCTTGGTTTTATTTTTCAGGCCCCCGCATTTTCCCAGGAACAAGGCAGCTTTGGGCTTGATGGCTGAAAGCAGATCCATTACGGTTGCGGCCATGGGGGAACCCATCCCGAAGTTGATGATGGTAATGCCATTGGCCGTAGCTGTTTGCATGGGCTTGTCGAGGCCGCGGGTTTCCACCCCAAACTGCTCGGCGAACATGTGCACGTAGTTGACAAAGTTGGTGAGCAGAATGTACTGCCCGAATTCGTCCAGGGGCACACCGGTGTAGCGGGGTAACCAGTTCTCAACGATGTCGGCTTTGGTTTTCATATGACTGGATGGTTAGATTGTTGAGTGGAGTAGAGGGCTGAGCTGGTGGATGATTGGTTGGTTGAAGGACTCGGCTTCGACAAGCCGGCTAACACTTCAGGCCTCTGACAATTCACCAGTTTGCCGGGTACAAAAAAACCGTCGGAACCCAGCGAACAGGGTGCGACGGTACGGGGCGAAAAGCGGGAGTTGACTGCCCAGGGCCGTACCTTTGGAGGTGATGCAAGAGTTGAACCTGCCGCCTTTCGACTGCAAAGTTATACAATCCGGCGAAAATTTGCTAATCTGGGACGTGCTGCGCCGCCGGAACGTGGTGCTGACGCCCGAGGAGTGGGTGCGTCAGCACGTGGTGCACTACCTCATCAACCACCGCCGCTACCCCAAGGGCCTGCTCAGCCTGGAACGGGCCCACCAGTACAACCAGCGGCAAAAACGTACCGATCTGGTGGCCCTGGATAGCAACGGCCGGCCCCTGCTGCTGGTAGAATGCAAGCGGCCCACGGTGCCCATTACGGCGGCCGTAGCCATGCAGGCTGCCACCTATAACCAAACCATCGGGGCCCCGCTGCTGCTGCTCACCAACGGGCTGCAGCATTTCTGCTGGCGCGTCAACTTCGAGCAGCGTACCAACGAGCAGTTAGCCGAAGTACCGGTTTATAACCCAGGGCTGAAAGGGTAAGGCAGGCTGCCCGCTCGGGTGGTGGGAGAATTGCGGCAAATTGTGTTCTTTAGAAGGATGTCCCTCAGGTGTTCCGCCCGCTGGTAGCTGTGTAGGCGGGGCGGCCTTTTTTTCCCTTCAAGCCTGCTCCGGCCCCTGCTTATGAATAACTCGGATATGCTGCTGGGAAATGTGGAGTTTGCGCAGAGTCCAGAACCGGCCTTGTTGCTGGATGCAGCCGGCACCATTCGGCTTGTTACGGCCGGGCTGGCTCAGTTGGTGCGCCAGCCCGCTGGCGAGCTGCTGGGTCGCGCCCTGGCTGACCTGGCAACCCCGTACAAGGCGCTTACCGCTCCAATGGCAGTAGCCCAGGCCGCCACCGGTACACCCACGGAATACGAAGCTTGGCTAGAGGTGCCTGGGGAGGCGTTGCTGGTCAGTTTCAGCTTGCTGGCCCTGCCCCGAGCGGTGGCACAGCCCTGCCTGCTTTATGCGGTGGCCAGAGTACTAACACCTACCACGCCCGCCCAGGAACTGCTAGAGCAGGAGCGGCACCTGTCCATCATCTTCAACACAATGACCGATGTTGCCTTTGTGTTGGCTGCCGAGGAAGAAGGACGCCGATTCCGGTTTGTTTTTGTCAACCAAGCCTTCGAAAAAACGACCGGCCTGCCAGCCACGCAGGTAATAGGGCGGCTGGTTACCGATGTAATTCCGGAGCCCGCCCTTACTCAGGTACAGCAGTACTATCAGCGGGCCTTACGTAGCCGACAGCCAGTGATGTGGCAGGAAGTTTCGGAATATCCCAATGGCCGCAAAATTGGGGAAGTCCACATTACTCCCCTGTTTATTGAGGGCCCGGTCCGGAGTTGCCAGCTGGTGGGTATTGTACACGACCTTACCCGGCAAAAGGAAACTGAGGCTCGGCTGCAACTCAGCAATGAGCGGTTTCAGTATGCCATTAAGGCCACTACGGATGCCATTTATGACTGGAATATTGCGGCCGATACGCTGTATTGGGGAGAGGGATTTGAGCAATTGTTTGGTCATAGGCTGGAAACGAATCCCACCCCGTTCAGTAAGTGGGCCGACTACGTGGAGCCCGCTGAGCACCACCGTGTAGTGGAAGGCCTGCGCCATACCGCTTTCCGGACCGCCAACGAGTTCTGGCAGCAGGAGTACCACTTCCGCCGGGCCGATGGCTCCTGGGCAGTGGTATTCGACCGGGGTTATTTTCTGCGGGATGCGCAGGGGCAGCCCATTCGCATGATTGGGGCCATGCAGGATATTTCGGACCGAAAAGAAGCAGAAGAACAGCAGCGCCGGCTAACGGACAGGCTGATTAAGCAGAACGCCGATCTACAGCAATTCACCTATATCATCTCGCACAACCTGCGGGCCCCGTTGGCCAACGCTCTCGGGTATGCTGATTTGCTGTCTCGCATTGACCGGAACTCAGCGGTGTTCGAGGAGTCGCTGCGCCATCTGAGCACCAGCATCCAGTTGCTGGATGCGGTGCTGACCGATGTGAACAGCATCCTCTCCATCCGGGACCAGCAAGACAGCGGCCGCACTGAGCCGGTTACCGTGAGCCAGGTGTGCCGGCAGGCGCTGGTGGGGCTGCAGCAACAACTGGAGGAGTGTGGCGGAGAGTTGCGTTGTGAAATTCCGGAAGGGTTGCGGATACTGGGAAACCGCGCCTACTTTCACAGTATCTTTCACAACCTTGTGTCCAACGCCATCAAATACCGCTCCGACGCCCGCTCCCTGCTGATAGAGATACAGACTACATCTACATCCGACCAGCACACCGAAATTACTATACGCGACAATGGCTCCGGTTTCGACCAGCACCAGGGTGACGTGTTTCAGCTGTACCGGCGTTTTCACTCGGATAAGCCGGGGCGAGGCATTGGCTTGTTTCTGGTGAAGGCCCACGTAGAGTCGATGCACGGGCAGATTGCCGTGCAGAGTGTGGTGGGGGTAGGTACGCAGTTTACGCTCCGGTTCTAGTTATATGCAGCTGAAAACCTACCTCATCGACGATGATTCCCTTAGCATCTACCTGACCGAGCAGCTGTTGCGGGCCGAAGAGTTTTCCACCGTCATTCATACGTTTCAATCGGCCAGCCAGGCGCTGCAGCGGCTGGTGCAGGAGAAAGAGCCGCCGCCACAGGTTGTGTTTCTGGATCTGAACATGCCGGTGATGAATGGCTGGCAGTTTCTGGATGCGCTGGCTCCCTATGAGGACAAGCTGCTGGGCCGCTGCCACATCTACATTCTCACTTCCTCCCTCGCCCTGTCCGACCTGGAGAAATCCAAAGAATACGACCTGGTCTCCGGCCTCATTCACAAGCCGATTGATACCGAGGAAATCCGCGCCATCCAGTCGCAGTTGAATACGCAGGAGCCCTCCGCCGGGCCGGGCTAGCGGTACAGTGTATTATCGAGCAGGCCGTCGGTGAAAAACTGGGTGGCTGCTTTCAGCTCCTTGCCATACTGCTGTGCTTTTTGCGGGTCGGGGTGGGGCCAGGGCGCGTCGGGCAGCTGGTGGGTACGGTAGGGGTAGAGGTGAACGGTATTGTTGGCGGTAAGCTCGGTTACGGCATCGTGATGCACCAGAAACAGGGACCCCCCACTCAGGAAAAACGCCCGCCCCGAGTTCCGGGTGTCAAATACCGAGTAGCCAAAGGGCAGCAGCTGGTGGCCGGCCGGAATGTTCAGCAAATCCAGCACCGTGGCTGGCACGTCGGCCTGCTGGGTGATGCGGTGCACATCGGCGGGGGGCAGTGCGCGGCCCGGGTGAAACAGCAGCAGGGGGGTTTTGTAGTTGCCCAGCGTGTTCTGGTAGTCGGCCCGCTCCGACTGGGAGGTGTGGTCGGCCAGCAGAATGAACAAGGTATTGCGGTACCAGGGCTGCCGGCTGGCCGTTTTGAAAAACTGGCGCAGCGCAAAATCGGTGTACCCGATTACGCCGTGGATGGGAAGCGTGCCCGCCGGAAAGCGGCCCGCGTACTGCCGGGGTACCTCAAACGGCTCGTGGGAGCTGAGCGTGAACACCGTGGAAAAAAAAGGCTGCTGCTGCTGACTTAGCTGCCGGGCGAAGTACTGCAGGTAAGGCTCATCGGCAATGCCCCAGTGCCCGTCAAAATCCGGACTCTGGCTGGCACCAGGATATTCATTCAGCCCGTAATAGCGCTGCACCCCGGCAATGCCGCTGAAGGTGTTAAACCCCATTGTACCGTTCTGGGCCCCATGAAACACGGAGGTAGTGTAGCCCTGGCGGCCCAGCAATTCGCCCAGGCCGTGCAGCTCATCCGTCTGAAAAGTGGAGGTAATGAATGGATGCTCGTTCAGGGAAGGCAACCCCGCCAGCACGGCCGGTAAGGCCTCAATGGAGCGGCGGCCGTTGGCATAATGGTCCCGGAAAAACAGCCCCTTGGTTGCCAGCGAATCGAAAAACGGAGTGTAGCCCTGCCCGCTGTTTTCAAAGCCAATGTACTCGGAGGCGAAGCTCTCCAGCAGCAGTACCACCACGTTGTCGCGGGGGGCACCGGGGCGGGGGCGGGGCGGCAGTGGGGCCAACGCCCGCCGCAGCGAGTCAGGGGAAGTAAAAAACTCCCGCCGCTCCAGGGTTTGGGCTCCCAGGCTTTTGAGGAAAGTAAACGTGCTGTTCAGGGCCACGTGGCCCAGCACTGGGGGCGTCTGCATGAAGGCGTGTCCGGTGCGCAGGGGCTTAAGCTGCACCCCGCCCCGAATGCCCAGTACCACCAGCCCGCCCAGTACCAGCACCTGCCCCAGGTAGCGCAGACCTGCCGTAGCACGGTGAACCGGCGTGGGAGTTGGGTTGGCTGGCCGGGGCATCGGGTACAGGTACCACAGCGCCGCCAGCAGCACCCCGAACGGTACCAGCAAAAACCAGTATTGCAACAGCAACTGCCCCGCCTGCCGGCGTACATCGTCGCCGATAGTGAGCAGCTCGTTGCTGGTGCGCCGTCCGATGAAGCGGAAATACTCCACGTCAATCAGGTTGAGGGCCACACCCAGGCTGTTGAGCAGCAGCCACACCACCCGCAGCATACGCTGCCACAGCTGGTGGCGGCTGGGCACCAGGCTCAGCACCAGCCACGGCAGATTCAGCAGCAGCAGGCCCGCAATATCAAACCGGAAGCCGTGCCAGAAGGCTAGAGCAACCTCGCCGGGCGTGGCCTGGAAAGCCGCTTGGTTGAATAAGTAGAAACCTAGGCGCAGCAAGAGGTACACGCCCAGCAGCAAAGAAAACCGACGAACCAGCAGGCGCAGAAACTCGGAGGGCATACGTCAGATACGGGAGGCCGAGCCCCCCAACAGATTCAGAGCGGGAGAAGAAAGCGGCGGAAAGACCCAGCCGGCTACAAAGGTTGCAGCCGCACCTGCTGCCCGTCGGGCAGGTCCTTGATTTGGCGGTGAAACTCGGCCAGCCACGCCAGCCGCTCCGTTACCGATACGGCCTTGGCGTTGGGTTTGGATTGGCCCTGGGTGGCAATGCACAGCGGCGGATACAGACTCAGCAGCTGCCCCGGCTGCAGCACGCCGCCCGCCTGCTGAAACGCCCGCAGCGGCTCCATGCCTAAGGCATCCAGCGGAAATTTTTCCACCCCAAACAGGAAGTGCTTAAAATCCACTTCCAGGTCGGCCAGCTCGCCGGTTTCGGTGTCCAGCCACAGCACGGCATCCCCGCGCAGCAAAAACTGGTTACCCGCGCAGTCCTGGGCGAAGGGAATGTCGGCCTTTTGGACTTCAGCGTAGGTGCGCCACAACGCCCGCTCGCCCTGCCATACAGTGGCCAGGGAGTGCCAGCCGGGAGCCGATACGCAGCCCCGGATGTGCAGTCCGCCGAAGTACGCCACCACGCCGTTCTGCTCACGCAGAAACGCCTGCAGGTAGCCCGGCAGCTTGGCAAATGTCACCAAATCGGTCAGCTCGCCGCCGGTGTAAAGGATGCCTTTCATTTCAATTAAAAATTGAGAATTAAAAATTAAGAATCGGAAAACGTTCTACCCAATCCATTCAGGATAGTGGCAGCTTCTTTAAGCATCTGCTGCTCGTTGCTGCCCTCGTGCAATACAAGGTAGGCTGTCTTAAAAAATAAGAATTGAGCATTCCAACGCCCAAAGGCCGCCGGAATGCTCAATTCTTAATTCGCAATTTTTAATATTTAATTGACGGCAGCCTCTTCCATTACTGACTCAACCGATTCCAGGGGTAGGCCCCAGGCGTCGGCTACGCCTTTGTACACCACTTTGCCGTGCACTACGTTCAGGCCGAGGCGCAGGGCCTCGTCGCGGCGGCAGGCTTCCTGCCAGCCCAGGTTGGCCAGCTTCACGGCGTAGGGCAGCGTGGCGTTGGTCAGGGCCAGAGTAGAGGTGTACGGTACGGCACCCGGCATGTTGGCCACGCAGTAGTGCACAATGTCGTCGATGATGAAGGTGGGGTTTTCGTGGGTGGTGGGCTTGCAGGTTTCAATGCAGCCACCCTGGTCCACGGCCACGTCCACCAGCACGGTGCCGGGACGCATGGTCTTGAGCATGTCGCGGGTGATGAGGTGGGGAGCCTTGGCACCCGGAATCAGCACCGCGCCAATGATGAGGTCGGCGGTTTTGATGGCTTCGCGGATGTTGTACTCGTTGGAGTACTGCGTCACCACGTTCTTGGGCATGAAGTCGTCCAGCTCGCGCAGGCGGTTCAGGCTGATGTCCATTACGGTTACTTTGGCACCCAGACCAGCGGCAATTTTGGCCGCCTGCGTGCCCACGATGCCGGCACCCAGTACCAGCACTTCGGCGGGCTTCACGCCGGGTACGCCACCCAGCAGAATGCCGCGGCCTTTCAGAGGTTTCTCCAGGTACTTGGCACCTTCCTGCGGAGCCATACGGCCGGCTACTTCGCTCATCGGAATGAGCAGAGGCAGGGCGCGGGTGGGCAGCTCTACGGTTTCGTAGGCTAGGCACACGGCTTTGCGCTCAATCATGGCGTGGGTCAGCTCCTCGCCCGAGGCAAAGTGGAAGTACGTGAACAACAGCTGGTTTTCCTTGATAAGCGGATACTCCGAGGCAATCGGCTCCTTCACCTTCACAATCATTTCCGCCTTGGCGTACACGTCCTCGATGGTAGGCAGCACCGTAGCACCCGCCTGCTCATACTCGGCGTCCGAGAAGCCGCTGCCGTTGCCGGCCGTGGCCTGCACGTACACTTCGTGGCCGTGCTTACGGAATTCAGCTACGCCGGCGGGCGTCAGGCCCACGCGGTTTTCGTTGTTCTTAATTTCTTTCGGTACGCCGATTAGCATGGCTCGAAGCGGGTGTGAAAATGGGGTGGATGAGGATTGCCCGGGTAAGGCGGGGCAAAGATAAGGCGAAAGAGGTAACAGGTGACGGGTGGGGGGGAAGTTGTAACACCGACAAACGCGGAGCAGGAAAAGTCATGCTCATCCGGAGCAAAGCGAAGGGCCTGTTTTCAGCTGAACGAAGCGTATTACAACGTCTCGTTCAGCTGAAAACAGGCCCTTCGGTTTACTTCGGATGACAGCAGCTTTTTATTGCCTGTCACCTGTTGCCCAAATCACTTAAACGGTACACTGGCGCCGCTTTCCTTCACCATGCTGCCGGCGTTCAGATCCTGTACTACAATGGCTTTCAGCGTCAGCTTGGCGTCGCCGGTAATGTCGTTGCTGGTAATTACCACAGGCTCGGTCTGGGCACCCAGCTTGCGCTGCCCGTACACCAGATCAATGGTGGCCGACTGCCCGGGCTTAATAGGGGAGGGCACGTTTTTGTAGCCCACGCAGTAGCACTGGGAGGTAATGGCACCCAGTACCAGGTCCTGCTTGCCCGTGTTCTTCACCGTAAAACGGGCCGAGGGCGTCTGGCCGGCTTCCATCTTGCCAAAATTATGTACCGTACGGTCCAGGCTCAGGCGCGGCGACTGGGCAATCTGGGCGGGGGTGAGCGAGGATTTCATCTGCTCCTTATTCAGCACGTTGCCCTTAATGGTGAGCACCGTGCTGGGCGTAGTGGCGTTGCTGGTTACCGTTACGGTTTTATTGAAGATGCCGGGCCGGCCGGCGCTGCTGTATACGGCCTTTACAATACCGGTTTTACCCGGCAGCACGGGCGTTTTGGTCCAGTCGGGGGTAGTACAGCCGCAGCTGGCCTGTACGTTGGCAATAATGATGGGCTGGTTGCCGGTATTCTTGAAGCGGAACTCGTGCGTGGCCATAGTGCCTTCGGGCACGCTGCCGAAATCGTGCAGCTCTTTTTCGAAGGTGAGTACGCCCTGGGCCTGAGTAGCCGCGGCGGTCAGCAGGGTGAGGAGGAAAGTGAAGATGTATTTCATGGCTGGAAGGAGTTACAAGTCTGAAGCTGAAAACAGGCAGTTTGTCATCCTGAGGCGGTAGCCGAAGCACCTTCTCACGTCAGAACGAGTTGCCCTAACGGTAGCCGTTCAACAGGGATAGGGTCCTTCGGCTACCGCCTCAGGATGACAGCATGACCATCCCAAAGATAGCCACAAACCAGCTACTACCGCATCAGCCGCAAATCCGTACTTTTGGGGGCCTGTTAACCGGACGGGTACATTCCCACCCCCTTCACGCATTCCGGTTTCTCATCCACCCGCCCGCTACTACTCCAGTTTTTATGTCCACTGCCGAAACTGCCGCCGACGTGCAATACAGCGTCGCCTCTCTCAGCAAAGAAGACCTGCTCCGCGACTACCGCCTGGGCTGGGAAAGCCGTCATGCGTCCCTGGCCGGCCGTAAGGAAGTATTCATGGGCAAGGCCAAGTTCGGCATCTTCGGCGACGGCAAAGAAGTGCCCCAGCTGGCCATGGCCCGCGCCTTCCGGGCCGGCGACTGGCGTGCGGGCTACTACCGTGACCAGACGTTTATGCTCGCCATTGGGGAGCTGACGCTGCAGCAGTATTTTGCCCAACTCTACGCCCACCCCGATGTGGAGGCCGAGCCCAGCACCGCCGGCCGCGCCATGAACGGCCACTTCGGTACCCGCCACCTCGATGAGGACGGCAACTTTAAAAACCTGGCCCAAAGCAAAAATTCCTCCGCTGATATTTCGCCCACCGGCGGCCAGATGCCCCGCCTCGTAGGCCTGGCCTACGCTTCCAAGCTTTACCGCCAAAACCCCGAGCTGCACCAGTACAGTCAGTTTTCGGTGAACGGCAACGAGGTGGCGTTTGGCACCATCGGCAACGCCAGCACTTCCGAGGGCATGTTCTTCGAGGCCATCAACGCTGCCGGTGTGCTCCAGATTCCGATGCTCATCAGCGTCTGGGACGACCACTATGGCATTTCGGTGCCCGCCGAGTACCAGACCACCAAGCAGAACATTTCGGAGATTCTGAAAGGCTTCCAGCGCGAAGGCGAGGGCCAAGACGGCTTTGAGATTTTCCGGGTGCGCGGCTGGGACTATGCCGCCCTCATCGACACCTATCAGCGGGCCGCCGAGGTGTGTCGCGCCCAGCACGTGCCCGTGCTTATTCACGTGCAGGAAGTAACCCAGCCCCAGGGCCACAGCACCTCAGGCTCCCACGAGCGGTACAAGAGCAAGGACCGCCTGAGCTGGGAAGAGGAGCACGACTGCCTGCGCAAAATGCGCGAGTGGCTGCTGCTGGAAGGCCATGCCACGGAGCAGGAGCTGACGCAGATTGAGAATGAGGCCAAGGAAACCGTGAAAGTGGCCCGCACGGCCGCCTGGAACGAGTTTTTCAACCCCATCAAGCAGGAAGCCGCCGAGGTAGTGGCCCTGCTGAACCGCCTGGTGAAGGAAACCGGCACCGAAAACCAGCTGCACGAACTGGTAGAGCCCCTGGAGCACAACCCGGCTCCCATCCGGGCCGATTTGGTGCGCACCGTGCGCCGCGCCTTGCGGGCCGTGCGCGGCACCCGCAGCGCCGCCCGCCGCGACCTGCAGAACTGGCTGGAGCAGGCCCTGGCCGAAAACGCCGACCGTTACAACTCCTACCTGTTCAGCCAGAGCGAAGAGGCCATTGGCAACATCGAAGAAGTGAAAGCCACCTTCGCCGCCGACGCCCCTCAGGTGGACGGCCGTGAGGTGCTGCAGGCCTGCTTCGACGCCAACTTCCAGCGCGACCCGCGCATTTTCGCCATTGGGGAAGACGTGGGCCGCATCGGCGACGTGAACCAGGCCTTTGCCGGCCTGCAGGAGAAGTTCGGGGAGCTGCGCGTGACGGATACCGGCATCCGGGAGTGCACTATTGTGGGGCAGGGCATAGGGGCGGCCATGCGCGGCCTGCGCCCCATCACCGAAATTCAGTACCTCGACTACCTGCTCTACGCCATCCAGATTCTCTCTGACGACGTGGCCTGCCTGCAGTACCGCACCAAGGGCGGCCAGAAGGCTCCGCTGATTGTGCGCACCCGGGGCCACCGCCTCGAAGGCATCTGGCACTCCGGCTCGCCCATCCAGATGATTCTCGGGGCCATCCGCGGGATGCACCTGTGCGTGCCGCGCAACATGACCCAGGCCGCGGGCTTCTACAACACGCTGCTACGCTCCGATGAGCCGGCCATTGTAATTGAGTGCCTTAACGGCTACCGCCTCAAGGAGCGGATTCCGCAGAACATCGGGGAGTTCACGCTGCCTCTGGGCCAGCCCGAAACCCTGAAAAAAGGCGACGACCTGACCATTGTAACCTACGGCTCAATGTGCCGCATTGTACTGGACGCTGCCCGGCAGCTGGCCGACGCCGGCATTTCGGTGGAGGTAATCGACGTGCAGACGCTGCTGCCCTTCGACGTGGACCACGTCATTGCCGATTCGTTGCAGCGCACCAACCGCGTACTGTTTGCCGATGAGGACGTGCCCGGGGGAGCCACCGCCTACATGCTGCAGCAAGTGCTCGACGAGCAGCAGGCTTACCGCTTCCTCGACTCCCAGCCTCGTTGCCTCTCAGCCCAGGCCCACCGCCCACCCTATGGTTCCGACGGCGACTATTTCTCGAAGCCCAACGCCGAGGATGTGTTTGATGCCGTGTACGAAATAATGCAGGAGGCCGACCCCAAGCGGTTCCCGGCCATCTACTAGCCGTTGCTTGTACACTAAAAGAGGTGGTCTACTCATCGTAGGATGAGCAGACCACCTCTTTTGCTGAAAGTTTCCGGTACCGTTAGGGCTGAAGCGTGAGGGCGTCGGTAACAACCTCATTGCTGACGTGCAGGGCCCGGTCCTTGATTTTGATCTTGAAACGAAGTACAGTGCCTGTTCTAAGCACCGAGTTCTTGAACAGCTGCAGCGTATAGTCGATGTCGCCTTTCAGGGGAGCTTTCCGGTCGCCCTGATCATCGGGCGTAAGGCGGGGGTAGCGGCCATCATACCCTGGGTCGTTGGGTGAGAAGACGATATCCTGAAAGTTGCCGCCAGCATCCCGTACCTGCAGCCGGCAGATGTAATTGTACCCGTCGGGGTTAAGCGTGTTGTCGGGCTTGGTAACGTTGAAGGGCGGACTGGTATCGGTGGAGCGCAGGCCCAGGTCACCGTCCCCGTCCTTGTAGGCAACGATAATTACCACCTTATCATAGGTGCCTGTGGCATCCGTAATCCGCTCCTGAGTGATGCGCTTAAACTCAATTTCCGGCGTGTCGGGATACTCTGGAGGACTGATGCAGGAGCCGACCGCCAATCCGGTGGCCGCCAGCAGCAGAGTAGTGCGAAGCGTACGAGGTAAGATCATACAAAAGCTAAAAAAACGGTTGGGAAGCCTGCTCCTGCCGGGGTGGGAAGGTACAACATCTGAACGAACGAAGCGCCGCCCACATTGTTCTATATTCCGCTAACCCTAACCTCCCCGAATGAGTTTCCGCGACGACTATCTGCGTCAGTTACCTGCGTTAACGGCTGATACTGCCCCCGCCGCTGCTTTGGAATTGTTTCGTTACCAGGCCCGGTACTGCGCGCCCTATGCGGCCTACCTGGCGGCCCTGGGCCAGCGGCCGGAGCAGGTGCAGCGGCTGGAGGATATTCCGTTTCTGCCCATTGAGTTCTTCAAAACCCAGGACGTGCGCACCGATGCCGCCGAGTGGAGCCCCCAGGAAACCTTCCTGAGCAGTGGCACCACCCGCCAGAGCCGCAGCCAGCATCAGGTGCGCGACCCGCAGCTGTACCGGCAGCACGCGGCCCGCATCTTCGAGCAGTTCTATGGCCCGCTCACCGGCTGGACGTTTCTGGCGCTGCTGCCTTCGTATCTGGAACAAGGCAACTCTTCCCTGGTGGCAATGGTGGAGTACTTTTCCCAACAGTCGGGACAGAAGCAGCCGGCGTTTTTTCTGCGCGACCATGACGCTTTGCTGGCGGCACTGGCGCAGGCAAAACTGACGCCCGGCCGCCGGGTGCTGCTGCTGGGGGTGAGCTACGCTCTGCTGGACTTTGCCGCCGCCTACGCCGGTCGGCCCGAGCTGCACGGCCTCACGGTGCTGGAAACCGGCGGCATGAAGGGTCGCCGCCGCGAGATGATTCGGGAGGAGCTGCACGCTGAGCTGCAGCAAGCCTTCGGGCCGGCCGGCATCCACTCCGAGTACGGCATGACGGAGCTGCTGGGCCAGGCCTACAGCTTCGGCGACGGGCGTTTCCACGCTCCGCCCCAGCTACGCATTCTGCTGCGCGACCCATCCGACCCATTTTCAGCAAGTGAAACCCGCGCCGCCGGAGCCCTCAACGTCATCGACTTGGCCAACGTGGACAGCTGCGCCTTCATCGAAACCAAAGACTTGGCCCGCCTGCACCCCGATGGCTCCTTTGAAGTGCTGGGCCGCCTCGACAACTCCGACGTGCGCGGCTGTAATCAGATGGCATGAACTACAGATGATAGAGATGAGAGGATGCCGCAGATGCTGTAATTTCGTTCCATAACAATTTTGGGAGCGGTAAACCGTCTTCGAAGCAGCTTCATACGCGCCAAATTTCAATACTATGTACGACGCTGAAAAAGACAGAAAGTTTGTATTAGTAGTTATGCAATGTCTTGGTGGGTTAGCAGGGGCATTTGTTGGGGCATTATCTTTTACCTATATCAGCTATTGGTCTAATAATGGTACTTCTCTTTTTGCCGATATATTTTGGGCTATGGCAGGGGATTAGTTGGTCTGATAGTAGGGATATTATTAGTCAGAAAAGCTTATAAGCAGTGAAGCTGTTTAGAAAGTCAAAAGACCGTCATGCTGAGCTTGTCGAAGCATCTCTACCTCTGGCTAATCAATTATCATTACAACGAAGCGGTAGAGATGCTTCGACAAGCTCAGCATGACGGTCTGATTGATTTTCTAAACAGCTTCAGTGAAACAAAAGAGGTTTCAACTAACTCTTATTCCTCTTCTTTCTTCACCACGGTAATATTGCCGTCGTGTTCCAGGCGCACGGCCTGAACCTGCTGCAAATCGTCGAGGTTGGCGGCGGCTCGTACGCCGGCTTGCATGTCTTCTTCGCTGATGCTGGCCCGGGTTAGCTCCCGCTTATTGACCACGCCATTCTGGACCAGCAGCGAATCGGTGCCTTTGATGAGCTTGCGCAGGGACGGCGAGAAGTACACGGCGTAGGCTACCACCCGCTGCACCAGCACCAGGGCGGCGGCGGCGGCAAACGTCAGGCCCATCGGCGCATCGGCCAGAATGACCCGGCTCAGCAAGGCCCCGAACATAAATTTCACAACCAATTCCATTGCGCTGTTGCCGGCCACCGTGCGCCGGCCCGCCAGCCGTAACAGAAGTATTGCTACAAAAAACACCAGCACCGCCCGCGCGCAGCCCTGACCAATGGTGAGGGTTTGGGTAGTGGCATCCAGGCCAAGTAAGTCGTTGAAAAAAGAATTCATGTGCGCAGCTGTAGTGAGCGAAAAATCGGTAGTTCGGAGTGCTACCGAGTGGGTAGTGGCCGGTAGTGCGCCTAGCCGCTGTCTGTGGGGAGCGGTGGAAGTGAGGCGAGTAACCAGTGCGGGAACTTCTCTACGCAAAGTGCTCCAAAACAGCCCGTCGGCAGACACTATTTCCCGCTGGGTGCTGGCAACTTGCCGTTAGTTGTTTACCTTCCTGCACCTCACGCAAGAGGTATTCCGCGGCGCGCCGGGTGGTGCGGTGGGAGGTTAGTCACTTATCCAAACTACTTAGTATGAAATACGTGTACATGTGGGCGCTGCTGCTGGCGCCGCTAGGTTTGCGGGCCCAGAATGCGCCGTACTGGCCGCTGTTTCGGCCCGGCCTCACCTACCAGCTGGCGGAGGCCGCTACCCCCGCCGACACCACCCACACCGTTCGGCTCAGCGCCCAGCCCACCGCCGGCCCCGACTCGGTGTACGCCCTCAACTGGCAGTTTGCGCAGTGGCGCACCGCAACCACGAGTGAGTGCAGCCGCCGGCCCAACTTTTTGTTCGGCGACCGGGTGCGGGTGCCCCAGGCCGCCGCGCGGGCGGGCGTGTACGTGCTGGAAGGCGCGGCGGGCCGCACGCTCACCCTGCGGCTGCGGCACCCGCTGGGCCAGGACTGGCCGGCCACGCCCACCGGCCTTATGGCTCGCGTTACGGCCCGCGGTGTGGTACCGGTGCTCGGGCAGCCCGATTCGGTGGTGACAATTCAGCTGTCGGACGGGCAGACCGTGCAGTGCAGCAAGCGGTACGGCTGGCTCGCGGGGCCGGCTCCCGCCGCCTACCTGGGCCGGGGCCGGGCCCGCCGCCTCACCCTCAGCGCGGCCCCCGTCCGCAACTTCCCGGAAACTGTTTTCGGAATGCGGGCCATTCATAACTACCAGCCCGGCGACGTTTTTCTGCGCCACTCCCAGGAGTCGACAAATTTTGGTAGCCTCTGCACCGAATCCTGGCAGCGGGACAGTGTGCTCACGCGCACCCTCAGCCGCACCCAGGATTCGGTAACGTACACTATCCGGACGCGCACCCTACGGCGGGCCTACGGCATGGCCTCGGCGCCCATTCAGTTCTGCAATCAGCAAGCCGGTACCACCCTAGAACCGCCCCGCACCTTGACACTGATAGTCAGCGCATCCTACGCCGTTGGCGCCTATGGCAACGGCGTAGGCAACGAGCTGACAAACGGCTATCTGCAATATTCTCCTGTAACTTTCGGATACTACACTGGCCCCGCCTACCGCACCAGCTACAACGGCCGGCTGGGGCAGAAGCATGAGTTTCTGCAACCATACCGGGAAACCGCTCATCCCGATAGCCTGTGGTTAAGTACAATAGTAGATGCAGGTGGTAGAAGACAGTTAGCTGCAGGTCTGGGAGAAACCAGTCGGGAAAGTGGCAGTGTATACGGCTGTTACCAAACCCAACTGCTCGGCTACCACAAAGCGCCCACTACGCCCGGCGGCCCCGCCGAAGACTGGGGCTCGTTGCGCACGTTTGCTCAGCTACTCAGCAGCCGGCCCCAGGCCGCGGCGGCTACTACGGCGGCTTTCCCGGTGCCATTTCAGCAGCAGCTCACGGTGCGCTGCCAGGCTGCCCGCTCCCAAATGGCCACACTTACGCTTTTCGACGGCTTGGGCCGGCAGGTAGCCACCTACGCCCGCCCGGCCCGCACCGGCCCCAACGAGTGGCAGCTTTCCACCGCTCACCTCCCCGCCGGCCTCTACCTGCTGCACCTGCACTACGACAACCACACCGAGGCCCTGCGCGTGCAGAAAACCGAATGAGCTTGGCGGATAGTTGTTCTACAGGCTAAAAGAAGCTATACCCCGGAGCACAGCTCCGGGGTATAGCTTCTTTTAGCCTGTAGAACAACTTCGGGGTACAACCTATGGCGGCTACTTACCGGCAAAGGCCCGGGCGTCGGACTCCGTAATGGTGTCGTCGCTCATAATCACGAGGCGCTCCACCACGTTGCGCAACTCCCGGATATTGCCGCGCCAGTCGAGGCTTTGCAGATACTTCAGGGCCGCGGCATCCACTTTCTTGGGTTTGTTGCCGTAGTCCTGGGCAATGTCTTTGAGGAACTTCTCGATGAGGGCCGGGATGTCGTCGCGCCGGTCGTTGAGAGCGGGCACCTGAATCAGGATGACGGACAGGCGGTGGTAGAGGTCCTCGCGGAAGTTTTTGTCGGCAATTTCCTGGAGCAGATTCTTGTTGGTGGCGGCCAGCACGCGCACGTTCACCGAAATTTCCTTTTCGCCGCCCACGCGGGTAATCTTGTTTTCCTGCAGGGCCCGCAGCACCTTGGCCTGGGCCGAAAGGCTCATGTCGCCGATTTCGTCCAGAAACAGCGTGCCGCCGTCGGCCTGCTCGAACTTGCCGATGCGCTGCTTCACGGCCGAGGTAAAGGAGCCTTTCTCGTGCCCGAACAGCTCCGACTCAATCAGTTCCGAGGGAATGGCGGCGCAGTTCACTTCCACCAACGGGCCACTGGCGCGGTTGCTGAGCTCGTGCAGCTGCCGGGCCACCATCTCCTTGCCCGCCCCGTTGGGACCGGTGATGAGCACGCGGGCATCGGTGGGGGCTACCTTCTCAATGGCCTTGCGCACGGCCGACAGCGCCTCGGAGTCGCCAATCATTTCCGAGTTCTTGGCCAGCTTTTTCTTGAGCGTCTTGTTCTCGGTGCTGAGCTTGGTGGTTTCGGTGGCAAGCTTGCTATGGTCGAGGGCGTTGCGCACGGTTACCAGCAGGCGGTTCAGGTCTGGGGGCTTTTGCAGGAAATCGTAGGCTCCCTTCTTGGTGGCGTCCACGGCCATTTCCACGTTGCCGTGGGCCGATACCATGATAAACGTGGCCCCGGGGGCCAGAATGCGGGCCCGCTCCAGCACCTCAATGCCGTCCATCTTGGGCATTTTTACGTCGCAGAGCACCACGTCGTACTTGTCCCTGATGAGCATATCCAGGCCGCTGGGGCCGTCCTCGGCCTGGTCTACCTGGTAGCTCTCGTATTCCAGAATTTCTTTCAGCGTGTGCCGAATGGCCTTTTCGTCGTCGATAATGAGAATGCGGGGCATAGAAAAGAGGGAGGTGTAGAATGCGAAAGGTACAAAACGTGCCGTCGAATTGCAGGGTTGAGTGAGCCGAGCGTTCCGGCTAACGATACCCTGATGAACGTCCTGCTGAGCTTGCCGAAGCATCTCTGCCGTTTCGTCTGATTTATTCAACGAAGCGGCAGAGATGCTTCGGCAAGCTCAGCAGGACGTGCTTTCTACATAGGTCCTCATCAAGCCTACCGCAGCTCCACCGATTCAACATCCAGATACGGCCGCTCCGAGGTGGCTGACGCGGCGGCGGGAGCCAGCAGAATCTGCAATACCTCCGCCTGGGCCAGTGGTAGGATGGGGGGGCCGTCGGCGCGGAACGTCATCGGCAGAAAGCTGGGGTAGGGGCGCGGCAGCAGCACCTGCTGCGCTGGCCGGAACGCCGTTAGCGGCACCCGGATTTCCTGCAGCTCCGGTCCTACGGTCACTTCCGTGGCGTAGGCCGCCGCGTCGCGGGTAGTGAGAACGAGGCGGACCGGGCCGGCCCCGCCGCCGCGGCGGGCGCGTAGTACCAGCTCCCGGAAGTTGCCGGCCTCAGTGGCCCGCGCCGCCAGCCGGTCGCCGAAGTAGGCCCGTAGAAAAGCCACCGGGGCCTGCGGATCGAAGAAGGCCGGGGGGCTGGCGGGCGTAGGCGCCTGGAGCAGGCGCAGGGCCAGCCGGCCGCTGCCGGTGGTCACGTAATCAGACCAGCCAGAACCATTGACGCCGCCAGTTTCTACCCGCTGCTGGTCCTGGGCCGCCTCAAACAAGGGCAATGGGGCTCCGGTGGTTACAATAGGGGTTTCCCAATGGTCCTGCGGGGCGTAGTCCCAGTCGCGGGGGCTGCCGGCAAAGCCGCCGGGGAAGGTGGTGGTTTGTTGGCTATGCTTCACCACCACCCAGTAGCGCAGCAGCCCGGGGTAGAGCAGCTCGGCGGGTACGGTGGCTTCGGCGGTGGTGAGCGTGGGGCGGCGCATGGGTATGGTGCGCGTCGGGCCGTAAAAATGCTGGGCAATCAGCAGCACCGAATCGGTAGGTTCCGCGCCGGCCACGGTGGCCCGCAGCAAGGCCGGTTGCCCGGCAGGCAGTTGCGCGGGCGGCGTGTGCATCACCTGAGTAGGTAAATTCGTAGCGGCCGGGGCCACGAATTCGCCCAGCTTGATAGCGCCCAGCTGAGTTTGTGCGGTGTACGCCGCCGTGCTTTTGCCCCGGGCTGCTACCACGTACGCGCCCGGCCGCAGCGCCACCGTGCCGCCGCTGGCTTGGTCCTGAAACGTGTTGCCCTCATTCAATCCGCGGACTGTGAAATCAGTGCCTAAGCCCGGCAATTCAAGGCGCAAGGGCTGGGTGTTCCAGCTGATGCGGGTGACGGGCTGCCGCAGGGAGGTTTTGGCGAACGGGTCGCGCACCGGAATGGCATCGGGCATCACCTCCAGCCGCCACACGCCGGGGGCCAGCCGGTCGAGGAAATAAGCCCCCGTGCCCTGGTACTGCACCAGCGGGGAGGAGCCCGTGCCGGCTACGCGGCGCAAAGCGGCGGGCTTGCGCGGGGCGGTAGTGGTGGTGCTGGTATAGTAGAACTCCTCGGGCGTATTCAGCTCGCTCAGGCCGTTGCGGTAGCTCACCCGGAAGTCCTCAAACGTGGAATCCTGGGGGTACGTGGCGAAGGGCTGATTGCGCTTTACCCGCCGGAACACCTTGCCCGCAATCAGCAGGCTGATGGCCTTGGCGGGCGTGTAGGTCAAATTCAGGTAGTGCGTCTGGTATTCGGTGTTGGCATAGGCCAGGGTCAGCGGGTCGTAGGCAAACTGGGTGGCCCACTGGAAGCCGGCGCTGCGGAAGCTACGGGCCATCAGCGGGTACATCACCGGCTGCAGAATATCAGCCGACTCAAACTCGTACACCAGCCGGGGCTTGCCGGCAAAGCGTGGGTCTTGGGCGTACGGAATCGGGTACTGCTGCACCAGTGGCAGCAGGTTGCCGCGCAGCGTGTGCCCATTCACCAGCGCCGACGGGTACCACTGAAACGTGAAGCCCTGTACCGGGCTGCCCAGAATGGCGTTGGCTACGGCCGGGCTTTCGGCGAGGTTGTAAAAGATAGGTTTCTTATAGCCCGTGGCGCGCATGGCCGCCACCATGCGTTGCACGAACTCGCTCACTTCGGCCTCGGGCTGGCGGTAGTGGGGCTCGTTGCACACCTCGTAGGCAATGATGTCAGGGTCGTCGCGCAGGAGCAGGCCGGTGTACTGGTTGCGGTGGTTGAGGAACTGCCGGAGGTAGTTTTCCTGAGCCCGGATGGCGCGCGGGTTGTTGTAGGCCCGGGCCTTGGGGTAGATGGCCGAGAAGCCGGTCTGGGCCGTATCGGGCTCGGGGTAGCCGTTGCCCCAGTAGGCAATGGGCGTCAGCACGGTTTTGATGCCGCGCTGCTTGAGCCGCTGCAAGAGGTAATCGAGCAGGCGCAGGTGCTCATTCTCCAGCACGTTGCCCAGCGTATCACTGATTTCCACGTCCCAGACGTGCACCCGGAACGCATCAATACCCAGCCGGGAGAGGTGGTACACATCCTGGTCGATGCCCTGCTCGGGCGACACGCCCAGGCGGCGGTGGGCCCGGTAGGAGTGAGCGAAGGGCGTGGTATAGTTGACACCGAACAGGGCCACTTCCTCCTTCGAGCCCTGCCAGCGCAGTACCCCGGCCCCATCCACGTACACGTCGGCGGTTTTGGGCGGGGCTTTCTGGGCAATGGCGGGCAGGGAAATCAGCAGCGCCAGCAGCCAGCCGAAGCTAGCCAGTGCCAGCGGCCAGCGGCGGGGGGCGCTGGGTACCACTCGTATCAGATCAGACATTATGCAAACGTTTGTGTATGCGAAATAACACTATTTAACCCGATTTTCGGGATACTATAAATTAGAGCTAGGTTTAATTCCCCTCCTCGGAAAGGAGGGGCCGGGGTGGTCGATCTTGCGTTAGAACAGCGTTTAAGGCTAGCTCTAGAATCTTTCTGACACTCATCAACCACCCCTGGCCCCTCCTTTCCAAGGAGGGGAATTAAACCTGGCTTTATTCTACAATCGGAAACCGGCAGCAACCGAAACGGCCGCCGCACCCGAAGATGCGGCGGCCATTTGAAGTGGCGTGATGAGTCTGTAAGCCGGGTTTTGTCCGCCCGCCCGAAAGCACGCGGCCCCACCATTTATCTAGGCCCGAACTCGCGCGCGGGCTCCATCAACCTACCCGCCAGCGCCGGACGAGCCGCCCGGTGCGCCCCCGAAGGACCGCGTACTGGCTTATTTGGTCTTTCAACCCCTGAGGTTTACCCAGCCGGACTGGTCACCCAGCCGCTGGTGCGCTCTTACCGCACCTTTTCACCCTTACCAAAGGTGAAATTGTGAAGTGGTGAGATTGTGAAATTCACAACTTCACCTTTCACAACTTCACCGCCTGGCGGTACTTTTCTGTGGCACTGGCTGTCCTGAGAAGCTTTACGCCGCCCAGTCCTTCCCGTTAGGAAGCAGGGTGCTCTGCGTTGCCCGGACTTTCCTCGTCGCCTTGAAGCGCCGCGGTGGGGCGACCCATCACTACGGGCAAAGGTAGGGGAATACTGTTTACATACTTTCCATCAACTCAATATTCAGGGTGTCATGCTCAGGCACTAGCACTTGTTTGCAGTTGTAGCTGAGCGTGGTTACCACGAGTATCCCGTTTGATGGAGCATTGATTTGGTAGCGTCCATATAAGTCACTATGCACTATTATGTCGCTTCCTGTGAGTTGAATTTGAGCATCCGCAATACGCTCTGTTTTATGATGGATGAATCCTGAAACGAGGTGAGGTTTGCCTAGTGTGTTTGTAGAAGGAAGCTTTGGGATTTGTCCACAATCAGCAGTGCTCATCACATGATACTGACTGTTGCGAGGCATCATACCTGTGCAGCCAACCAGCAAAAGCAGTAATATGAATGCTAGACAATTCTTAATAATGAATATGGTGCACGTAGTGTCAATTACTCTTTTGAGCAAACTCTACTTCCCCTCCCACACATTATCCTTGGGGTAGCTGTCGGGCACGAGGGTGGCACCTAGCTTCAGCTGCTTCACGGCTTTGGTGGTGGCTAGGGGCACGGTTACGGTTTTCGCGCCCTGTTCCCACACGGCTATGGTGCGGTGCAGCTTCTCGGTAGAGTTGTCCTGGTAGGTTACGGTGAGGTCCACGGGGACGGGTTTGGTACCTTTGGCTTCTACTACTACATCGTAACCAGCCGACGTTTTGGTGACCTGCTGGATGGCCAGGTCGGGGTAGCCGCCGTCGAAAAACCAGCGCTGCCAGAACCAGTTGAGGTTGCGGCCGGCCCCGGCGTTCATCGAGTTGAAGAAG
Organism: Hymenobacter metallilatus; assembly: GCF_003944705.1. Classification (GTDB taxonomy): domain Bacteria; phylum Bacteroidota; class Bacteroidia; order Cytophagales; family Hymenobacteraceae; genus Hymenobacter; species Hymenobacter metallilatus. The sequence continues at coordinate 66,678 of NZ_RWIS01000012.1, forward strand.
TCGTAGGGCATAGGATGCTTACCGTTCCACTGGCGGATGTAGGTGTGCAGGGCCTTCGTGAACAGCTCGTCGCCCAGCAAATCCTTCACGTAGAGGTAGCCCAGGCCCGGTTTGGGGTAGGAGTTGAGGAAGAACGGCGTACCCGTCTGCTGGGTGCTGAGCGTGACGATGGGCAGGTCCACCTCGGTATCGGCAGCGGCGGCGTAGGGGGCAATGCCGTAGTCGTCGTCCAGCTTGGGGTCGATGATGCCCGAAATCAGCCACTCGCCAATGGTGGCCCAGCCCTCATCCATCCAGCCGTACTTGGTTTCGTTGATGCCCATGTAGAACGGGAACATCGTGTGGAAAATCTCGTGGTCGGTGAGCGTAATGGCGTCCTCGCGGGTGCTGGTGGGGTTGTCGTTCACCATCATCGGGTACTCCATCTGGTCCAGCCCGTCGAAGATGGTTTCGTGCGGGTAGGGGAAGGGCCACTTAGGGAAGGTGTAGCTCATGGCCTCCACCGTTTTACGGGCGAAGTGTACCACTTCCTCGTAGTCCTTGTGCTCGGGGTTGTACACGGCATCCACGCGGGTGCGGCGCTTGGTGACGGGGTCCACTACCAGGCTGCTGGCCTGCCACACGTAATGGTCGGTGGTGGCAAAGGCGAAGTCCGTCACGTTTTTGGCCTCGAAGTGCCAGGTATTCTGGGCGGCGGGGGCCGTTAGGTCCTTGGCTTTGAGGTCGGTGGTGGTGATGATAGAGATGATGCCGTCCTTGGTTTCGGCTTCGCGCAGGCGCTGGGCGTACTTCTTACCCAGCACTTTGTCGGCGTTGGTCAGGTCGCCGGTGGCCCACACCACAAAGTGGCGGGGCACGGTTACGTCCACCGAAAAGTTGGCGAAGTCGTTGTAGAACTCCTGGCTGCCGATGTAGGGGTGGCGGTTCCAGCCGTCGATATCGTCGTACACGGCCACGCGGGGGAAGAAGTAGGCCACAAAATCGGCCCCCGGCTCCACCTCGCCGGTGCGCATGTGGGAGCCTTTGTTGAGCGTGTAGGAGTAGCTGACGGAAATCTGGGCCGTCTGCTTCGCCCCAATGGCTCGGCGCAGGGGCACCGTCAGGTTGGTGAAATCGGCCTTGAGCTTGGCCACGTCCAGGGGCTGACCGTTGATGGTCAGCTTCTCCAGCTTCATGCCCTCGCCCACGTCCTCGGGGCTCATGCCGCTGGCGCGGGGGGCGCCTTTCTTGTAGAGGTTCGGGTAGAGCTTGAACCACAGCTGCCGCAGCGAGTCGGGGCTCTGGTTGTGGTAGGCAATATCGGCCGTGCCCTTCACCAGTCGGGTAGTCGGGTCAAAACTTACCTTCAGCTTATAATCAGCCGAGTTCTGCCAGTAGTTGGGGCCGGGCTGGCCGGTTACCGAGCGGGTGCCTTTGGCGTAGGTGGCCTGCAGATTACGCGGCACGGGCAGCTGCTGAGCCGCCAGGGCGAGGGGGAGAAGTGTAGCGGCGAGAAGCGCGGGAAATTTCATGGAACGGAACTGGTTTCAGCCGCTAAAGTAGCGGGTTGAAACGCAGGGTTGCGCTGAGTTCGGTCTTACTGCCACTCAATAGCTACTTCACCAGTTCTTATAACTTCTGGATGGCGTAGTAAACTATCATATAGGGTAGTACCCCGAAAAGAGTCAACTAACCGTTGGTTTTTCAAACTATCCGATGACAGAATGGTGAGGTTCCCTTCCCTGGAAATGACAAAAGCATTGAACCTAAAAACGGGGTTTCCCTTCCATTTTGGTAAGTACATAGTAGTGTGGAAGAAATAGTATAAACCTGAACAACGAGAAGTAACAGATAATGGCTCAATTTCAAGTACAGTAACGAGCGGGCGTTTCAGTGGCTGTATGTAAAGCTGGGAGTATTGTGTAGAGAACTGTTTGAATGACTTCGGACGGCACACACACAGATTTTTCACGAAAACGTATTCTGGCCGTAAGGCATTTCGGAAATATCTGCTGAATGTTGGAATAAGTACTCTTTTCTTCTCCTTGGCCAACTGCAATTCTTTGTTGCAACCCACTATTGATACACAAATGAGTAGAAAATAGGTTGTTCTGAACATAAGACAAAAAGTGTGTAAGTCGAGTACCAAATAAACTAATAAGCTGTCATGCCGAGCGAAGCGAGGAATCGGAGGTTATCCTAATTGGATAATCCAGATTCCTCGCTTCGCTCGGCATGGTAGTTCAGTTACTTTACTTCAACCGCACCAGCGTGGCGCCGTAGCCAAACTTCTCCTTGCGGGAGTCCTCGAAGAACTTGATGTCCCGGTTGCGGCTGAGCAGCTTGTGCAGCTCCTTGCGCAGGGTACCGTTGCCGGAGCCGTGGATGAACACGATTTCGTGCATGTTGGTGGCCAGGGCGCGGCTCAGGGTGTCCTCAAAAGCTTCGAGCTGGAGCTTGAGGATGGCCGTATTGCTCAGGCCCTCGGCACCTTCGGGCATCAGGGTTTCCAGGTGCAGGTCCACCTCGTGGGGCGGGGCTACCAGGGCTTTGGCGGGCTCGGGGGCCGGGGCCACGGCGGCAGGCTTGGCGGGGGCGTTACCGCTGAGCTGGGCTTTGAGCGTTTCGGCCAGCTTTTCGGGGGCAATAACTGCCGGGGCAGCGGGCTTCTCATCCAGCTGGAACAGGTAGGCCTCGCGCTGCAGCACCGGCACGTTGGGCTGGCGGCTGGTGTAGAAGCTAGCGGCCTTGAATTGCAGCCGCTTGGTGAGCAACTCGTAGGCTTCGGCGCCGTTCAGCTGGAAGGGCAGCAGCTGCACCACGGCCGCTGGCCACTGGTCGAAATCCTTGAGGTGCCAGTGGCCCAGCGGGGCGCTAACGGTTTTGGCGGCCAGCTTCTCGCCCTTCAACCCCCGGTATTTACCCTGGCGCTCCTCCCCGAAGGTATAGAGCACGTCCCGGTCGGTGTGGTTGACCAGGTGCAAAGCCAGCAGCTCCGGCGACTGGTGCGTGAGGGCCAAGTAGAGGCCTTTCTGCACCGGCGGAGCCACGGTTTTATCGGCTTTCACCGGGGTGGGGCCTTCGGTTTTGACGGGGGCAGGAGTGGGGGCCAGCTTGCCCGAGGCTTTGGCGGCCCGGGCCGCGTGGGCCGCGCCGGTAGCGGCAGCTTTCTTCTCGGAGGCCACGGCAGCGGCGCTCTGCCCAAAGGCTTTGGTTTCCTCGGCCGCTACCACTACCACTTCGCGGCGCAGCACCGGAATGGTGAAATCATTATCAATGGCTACTTCCACCAGCTCGTCGCTGAGCAGGCGGGTAACAATGCCTTCTTCGCGCCCGGTGAGCAGGCGTACACGGTCTCCAACGTTCATATCAACTAACTAAAAAATGCGGGTGGAAAGGAAAACAAAGGTAGCGGGCAAAACGGGCCCGCGCTGAAACAGGCTGTACGGGGTTTGCCGATGACCGGATTAGGTTAGTAGTACAACCCGTGCGCTACAAAACCACGCCGCGGATTCCATTCCAGGGCGGGGGCGGGCAGGTGAAAGATGCTCGCCACGTAAAACACCCGTTTCAGCAGCTTGCTGCGGGTCGGGATGCGGCGCAGGTCCACATCGAAGCTGAGGTAGTACTGCCGGTAGGGGCGCAGGCCCAGGGCCGCGTTGGCGTCGACATCATTATACACCATCTGCTGAGCGCCGTAACCGACGGCTGGCTGCAGCCAGCGGGGCCAGCGCGAAGTAGCCGGCAGCCAGGCCCCCACGTCGGCGCAGAGCCAGTAGGTCTGCCCATTATAATCCTTCAGGTGCTTTTCGGCCAGGCTGCGGCCCAGCACGTTGGGGCGCAGGTCCGAATAGCGGGTAGTATGAAAGGAGTATTTGGGCATGAGGCGGACCTCGCCCCAGGCCAGCTGCTGCCCGATTAAACCGGCCGAGCCCAGGAAGTTCGCGGCCAGATCGGTGGCCGAGGCTCCGTACTGCGGGTCGCGGCCGTCGAGCAATTCAATGGGGCTTTGCAGCAGAAAGCCCACGAAGCCTCCGTACCAGATAGCGCGACGGTCGGGCACACCGGCCCAGCGCAGCATGTCCACGGCACCCCGGCTTTCGTGAAACGCGCCCCAGAAGTGGCCCGCTTTATCCATCTGCTTCCACTCATGCGAGTCATCGAACCAGTGAAACCGGCTCCGCTCCCCCGTGTACCAGCCCTGGCTGAGTAAATACATTGTGGCCGAGTACGATACCGCCAGTCCACCGGCCAGCACCGGCAGTCGGTGGGAGAGGGAGTTGGATCCGGAGCGGACAGTATCGGAAGGGAAGCCAATGCCGGCAGGGGCTGTATTAGCGGCTGCTCGGGCCACTGTTGGCGGTTGTCCCTGCCCTGGCCGGGGCGGCAACCAGCAGGCTAGCAGCAACCCCAGCCAGATGGGAAGCCGCCACGCGAATAAAGAGAAGCCCGACGACTGCATGACAAGAGAAACTAACTGGAATTAAAAAGGGCTTAAATCTACAAGAAAAGCCGCTGTTGACTTGCCGGTACGTGAGTACTTACCGTATCTTTAATGCCCCCTTGCATCTATAGTGCGAGTTTTATTCTCGATATGATCAATAGGGAACCAAAGTTGCTCATCCATTTTTCAAATTCCCAACTCCTTTTTTTCATGAAAGCACTTCGACTTTTATTGAGTCTGGTGGCAATGCTGGCCGCAACGCCGGTTTTGCGGGCGCAGGTGGTGACCACGCAGCCCACCTTCTTCCGCGACACCGACGCGGTAACCATTACCTTTGACGCCACCCAGGGCAATGCAGCACTAGCCAACTTCAGCGGCGACGTATATGCCCACACCGGCGTCATCACCAATCTGAGCACCAGCCCCTCCGATTGGAAGCACGTGAAGTTCACCAACTTCAACGCCCCCGACCCCTCGGTGAAGCTCACTCGTAGCGCCACTAATCCCAACGTGTATACACTGGCCATTACGCCCAGTGTACGGCAGTGGTACAATGTACCCGCCGGCGAAACTATTCAGCGGATTGCCATCCTGTTCCGCAACGGGGCTGGTACTATTGTAGGCCGCACGGCCGCCGGCGGCGACATCTTTATTGATGTAGCTCAGGGTGCTCTCACCGCCCGTATCACCTCGCCTTCCGTAACCGGGGCGCAGTTTGTAGCCACTGGTACGCAAGTAAGCCTTACGGGGGAAGCCTCGGCTTCGGCTGACCTGAAATTTGCCCTTAACGGTACCACTCTGGCCCAGCAGACGGGCACTTCGCTCAGCACAACGGCTACCATTTCGCAGACGGGCCGCAACGTGGTGCGCTTTTCGGCTACCAACGCTGGTGTTACCGCCACCGATTCCATTGTATACGTAGTGCGGCCCGCAGTAACGGTAGCTGCTCTGCCGGCTGGTGCCAAGGATGGCGTAACTTACCTGAACGGCGGTACCTCGGTACTTCTGAACCTCACGGCCCCCGGCAAGCAGTTCGTGTATGCCATTGGCGAGTTCAACAACTGGCAGCCCGACAATGCCGCCTATCTGAATAAAACCCCCGACGGCAATAACTGGTGGGTGCAGATTAACGGCCTCACCCCCGGCCGCGAATACGCCTACCAGTACCTGGTGGATGGCAGCCTGCGCGTAGCTGATCCGTACGCGGAAAAGGTGCTGGACCCCAACAACGACTCTTTCATTCCGGCCGTTACGTACCCCAACCTGAAGGCCTACCCGACCGGCAAAACCACCGGTATTGTATCGGTGCTGCAAACCAACCAGAGCACTTACGCCTGGCAGGTAACCAACTTCCAGAAGCCCAAGCGCACCGACCTGGTTATCTACGAGCTGCACCTGCGCGACTTTATTGCCCGTCACGACTACCAGACCCTGCGCGATACGCTGGGCTACCTCCAGCGCCTGGGTGTGAACTGCATTGAGCTGATGCCCGTGAATGAGTTTGAGGGCAATGAAAGCTGGGGCTACAACCCGTCCTTCCACTTTGCTCCCGACAAGTACTACGGACCCAAAGACGAGTTCAAGCGTTTTATTGATGCCGCGCACCGCCGTGGTATGGCCGTGGTACTGGACGTGGTGCTCAACCATGCCTTTGGTCAGAACCCCATGGTGCAGATGTACTTCGATGCAGCTACCGGCAAGCCTACGGCCAACTCGCCCTGGTTTAATGCCGATGCCACCCACCCCTTCAATGTGGGCTACGACTTCAACCACGAAAGCCCCTTCACGCGCTATTATTCCAAGCGCGTTATGGAGCACTGGCTGCGCGAGTATCACGTAGATGGCTACCGCTTCGACCTGAGCAAAGGCTTCACTCAGCGCAACACGCCTACCGACGTAGGTGCCTGGGGGCAGTTTGACCAGTCGCGCATCAACATCTGGCAGGACTACTACAATACCATGATTGCCGTTGACCCCACCATGTATCCCATTCTGGAGCACTTTGCCGATAACTCGGAGGAAATTGCGCTGTCGAATATGGGCATGATGTTGTGGGGCAACATGAACCACAGCTACAACGAGGCCACCATGGGCTATCTGGCCAATTCCAACTTCAGCGGTGGCTATTATGGCGCCCGGGGCTGGCAGCAGCCCAACCTGGTTACTTACATGGAAAGCCACGATGAGGAGCGCCTGATGTTCAAAAACCTGCAGTACGGCAATATGTCGGGTTCGTACTCGGTGAAAAATCTGAACACGGCACTGGCCCGGCAGGAGCTAACCGCTGCCTTCTTCTTCACCGTGCCCGGCCCTAAAATGGTATGGCAGTTTGGGGAGCTGGGCTACGACATCAGCATCGACCAGAACGGCCGTGTAGGCAACAAGCCTATTTTGTGGAACTACCAGACAGTGCCTGGCCGCGCCAAGCTCTACAACACCTACCGCTACCTGATTGCGCTTAAGAAAGTGGATCCGGTGTTTGAAAATCCCACTACGTATACCCAGAGCCTGACCGGAGCTGGTAAAACCATTCACCTGAGCAATGCTACTCAGAACGTAACCGTAGTAGGTAACTTCGACGTGACGAGCACCAGTGTAAACCCCGAGTTTCAGCGCACCGGCAAATGGTACAACTACCTCACCGGCGACTCCATTACGGTAACCAGCACCACGGCTCCGCTCACGCTGCAGCCGGGCGAATACGCGGTATACACCACTACCCGCCTGAAAAAGGACCAGCTGGTATTAGGGACCCGTCAGCAGCAGGCTGCCGCGGCCGTATTGCAGCTGGCTGCCTGGCCTAATCCTGCCGGTACCACGGCCCAGCTTAGCTACCAGCTGCCCCAGGCGGCTACCGTACAGGTATCCATTCTGAATCTGCTGGGAGCTACTGTGAAAACCCTGCCCGCCGTGCGGCAGGCAGCCGGTGCCAAAGCGCTGGAGTTGCCGCTCGATAATCTGAGCAATGGAGTGTACATGGTACGCCTGAACACCGGCCAGCAGCAGCAAACTATCCGGTTAGTGGTTCAACACTAGCCGAAAGCTTTCCGGCCTAGTACCCGCAAGGGATACAACAAAAAACCCCGCAACAGCTGTTGCGGGGTTTTTTGTTGTATCCCTTGCGGGTACTAGGACCCTTCGTGGTAGGAAACAAGGTCGTCGATGGGGGAGCGGATGATTTTGCCGACTTCCATGCCATTTTCGTGCGCCACCTGCGTGAGAGCATCCCGAAAATTATAGCCCACCGACCCAATGCAGTTGAACGTGTAGTTCTGGTAGTTGGGGTAGTGGGTTACCAGGTTGCGGAAGAAGGCCTGGAAGCTCTCTACCACCAGCTGGCGGCAGTAGCTGCTGTTGTTGTGGTCGTAGGCAAACTTGGCAAAACTGGCCAGGTACCGGTTGGGCAGGGGCTGGTTGTAGAGGCGGTCCAGCACGTCCTCCCGGGTACCGGCTTTATAATCGTCGCGCATGGCCTCCAGTAGTTCGGCGGGCATCTGCCCGCGCAGGTAGTCACGCAGGAGCATTTTGCCCAGATACGCGCCGCTACCCTCGTCGCCCAGAAAATAGGCCAGAGAATCTACGTTATGAATGATTTTCTCACCATCGTAGAGGCAGGAGTTGGTACCCGTACCCAGTATAGCCGCAAAGCCAGCTGAGTGTCCTAGCAGGGCGCGGGCGGCGGCCAGCAAATCCTCCGTAATTTCTACCCGTGTTGCATTGGGAAATACCTCCCGCATGGCGGCAGCAATTACCTCCGCCTTTTCTGGTCCCGAAACCCCGGCCCCGTAGAAGTATACGCCCTGCACATCAGCCCGTGGCAGGTCGTCGGGGAGGTTTTTGTCCATCGATGCCACAATACCGGGCGTATCAATGAAATACGGGTTGTAGCCTTCGGTATTGAAATACACGCGCTGCCCGGTATCGGTCAGTTGGCACCAGTTGGTTTTGGTGGAGCCGCCGTCGGCAATCAAAATCATATCAAACAGAAAAAGATGAAGGAAAAAAACTGCTACCACCCGCCCCTAGAGCCAGTCGATGTGCAAGTTCGCACTTATGAAGAGCGAAACACGGAAAAGATTTTGGCACAAAAAAATGCGGCTGCTCATCAGAACACCGCTGAAAACATGCCTCAACCAACAAATTCCCGGTGAATTCAAGCGGATATTCGCTAAAATAGAATCATCCGCTGAACAGTTGTGAGTAAGTACTTAATAAGCTATTGGCCATAAACCACTTCCCTGCGTACATTCAGCAACAGCTTGGTGAAGGATGACAGCCACCTGATAAGTGGCCCGCAACCTCACCGGCCATTATTCATCTTAACTTTTTTACCGTATGAAGAAACAGCTTACTCTCGCCGCATTTGCTTTGGCCGCTGCGGCCAGCCTGCCTGCCCAGGCACAATTTACCGTCGACGGTACCGCATCGGCCACGGAAATCGGTACCGGTATCGGGAAATACCAGTTGGCATCTTCCTACACTGGCACCCATTCCGATGCGGACCGGGGCATTAAGGCACTGTACGTGGGCTACACAGCCACCACGCTCAATCTGATGCTGGTAGGCTCCGGCGAAGCGGCTACCTCCGGGCCTTACAAAGCGTTTGTAATGTACCTGAACGTGCCGGGCCGGACGGGCGTAGCCGCCGGCACCCAGCTACCTGGCAGTGGCGACGGTTTCTCGCCTCTCAAGCACAAGCCTACCATGGATATGGAAGTGGACTTTGGCCTGCGCGTATCCATCGGGCCTGGTGCCGGCGACGTATATTTCAGCCGGGCCAGCTACGTAGGCACTGCCCCCAACGATACGTACCTGGGGCAGGGCAGTAAGACGGGTGGCGTAGTTACGGCCGCTGCTTCCACTGATTTCTCGGGAGCCAAGCTCGCCTACAACAACACCCCCAGCCTGGCGGCCAACACTACCAATACCGGCTGGGAAGTGGAGATTCCGCTGTCGGTGCTTGGTACGCTTACTTCCCCGGTTACGGTAGGCTCCCGCGTCGATTTGTTTGCGGCCTATACCGACGGTGACGGGGTATTTACCTCCGACGTAATTCCTCCCATCAGTGGCCAAACCACTGCTTTGGGTGCCGACCCCAACTTCCGCAACATTGCTGGTACGCAGGCCTTGGCTTACGTGGTAGGAACTGGTGTGCTGGCCAACCGGGAGGTAGCAGAGGCGCTGCGGTTTGCTGTATATCCCAACCCCAGCGCAGGCAATGCCCAGGTAACGTATCTGGTACCTTCGGGCCAGCAAAACGTGTCGCTGGAAGTATTCAACTCGCTGGGGCAGCGCGTGCAGAGCCTGGCACTCGGCCGCCGGAGCGGAGCACAAGTACAGCCTCTGCCTACCCTGAAAGCCGGTTCCTACTTCGTGAAGCTACAGGTAGGCGACCAGGTTACGGCCGGACAGCTTGCTGTATACTAGCGCCCATATCTGGGGCATAAAAAAGGGTCCGGCACTTGTGCCGGACCCTTTTTTATGAAGCTAGGTGCTGTTACTTCACCGAGTAAGCGTAGTTACCGGGCTTGCTCAAATCAAGCGTTACAGTATAGGTGCCAGCCGTTGTGATGGGCAAGTTGTCTCCACCGTAATCCAGAACACCGTCCGGAGCTACTTTGGGAGTAGCGCCATTGAAACCATCACCGAAGTTGATGGTCCAGTCACTGTTAGCACGGAATTTAATTTCACCAACCGTCAGGGCTACCCGGGCGCTCCATACGCCGGTAGTAGCATCGTAGGTAAGCGGAGTATCCGAATTCCAGCCATTGGGCGTAGCCGAGCCAATAACACCCCAGGTAGTTTTCGTAGCTGACCAGGTGAGGGCACCTACATCCGCCTTGAGCAGGTAATAGCCAGTAGTTGGCACCGTAAGGTTGCCGGCGCCTCCATCGGTGGAAAGCTTGCCACCGTTGCCATTGCCGTAGTTAGTGCCACTCCAGGCTGGTACAGAAGTGAATTTGAATTCGGGCGAGGCTGCTCCGAAGTTCACGTACCCTTCGTACAGTTGGTTGTTGTTGCTGTTGAAAGCGCCTACCGTGGGAGCAGTAGCAGGGTTCCAGCCCTGATGGTTACCCGGCACGTAGAGCGAAGGATAGTTGATGACAACCTTGTACGGCGTAACCTTCATGTTGATTGGAGCCGAGAAAGGAGCATTCACCTTCGAGCTCAGCACCGTTTTCACGCGCACAACCACGTCGCTGCTGGTGCCGGTAGTAGGCAGACCCAGTTGCAGCAGCAGTGCGTTGAGCTCAGCGCCGGTAAAGGTTTTGCTGGTAGCAGTTCCTACGTTTACTTCCTGCATTTTCGAACTGGTAAAATTGCCAGCTTTTGTATCGAACTGCAGTACGTAGGAGGGAGCAGATGCGTACCCGTAGGAAGCAGGTGCCCAGCTAATGGTGGTAACGTTGGAAGCGGCGTTGGCATCGTTCAGCATCAGTGTGCTGGCCGTAGTAGCAACCGTAGTGGTACCGCTTTGCTGCAGCGTAACCTGGTCACCCTCCTTTTCGCAGGAAGTGAGCAGTACGGCAGTAGTCAGGCAAAGCCCGGAAACGCGAGTAAGCCAGTGTGACATATTGGGAATGTAATGAGGTGGGGTTGATGGGATTCTGCGAAACTGAACCGGAAACCAAGGATGCTGGGTTCCGGTTCAGTTTTCAGCAGATTAATAACCAGCGTTTTGCTGCAGGTTGGGATTAGCCGTCAAATCCGTAGTCGGAATGGGGAAGAGAGCCCGCGTAGCCGGTACATCGGCACCTACACGCACCCCGCCTTTGAAAGGCCAGTTGTAGCCCGTGGTGTATTTACCAAAGCGGATCAGGTCGGTCCGGCGGTGGCCTTCCCAGTACAGCTCACGGCCCCGCTCGTCCAGAATCAGGTTCAGATTCAGGTCGGCGGCAGTAATGTTGCCTGAGGTGTTGCCGTAGGCCCGCTGACGCAGCGCATTAATGTAGCCCAGGGCCGTGGTAGTGCTACCACCAGTGCCCCCGCGTACTACTGCTTCAGCGTACATCAGCTGCACGTCGGCCAGGCGGAACATGGGGAAGTCGGTGTCCGGGAACGTAGGGTTGGAACCCGGCGCGTTCGTAGAGGACACGTTCTTGAACTTGGTAATAGCGTAACCGTCAGTAAAGGTGGGCAGGTCGTTGATTTCCAACGTCTGACCAGCCGTGTAGAACATGGCACGCTTGTCGGGGCTGGTGCCCGTAGCAGCGTTGGGGAATAGGTTCACCAGGTTTTTCTTGGTACGGGTACCACCCCAGCCGCCGTCGATACCGAAATCGGTAGCCGACATAGAGCCGCCTACTGCCGCGTGGATGATGAACGTCATGCCCCCATAAGATTTGGTATGCACACCATCAAAACGCACCGGGAAAATGATTTCCGAAGCAGCTACGGAGCTGTTATCCGCTTTGAACAGGTTGGCGTAGTTCGGCGTGAGCGTGTAGCCGGCGTTCAGAACTTTGTTGGCGTAGGTAATGGCGTCGGTGTTGTGGTTCGAACCATTGTATACGTTGGAGTTCAGGTAGAGCTTGGTGAGCAGGGTCCAGGCAGCAGCCTGGTCGGCCCGGCCAAACTCATTGGTGCGGGGCGCGGCCAGGTCTCCTTCAATGGCTTTCAGCTCGCTCTCGATGTAGTTGAACAGGGCGGCACGCTCAATACGCTGCGGTTTGTCTTTGCCCACCGTGAATGTTTCCGTGGCAAAAGGTACGTTGCCGAACATGTCCAGCGCGTGGTAATAGCTCAGGGCGCGCAGGAACCGAGCTTCAGCACGGTACTGCTTTACATTGGTTTGCTCGGCGCTGCTGTAGCCATAGTCGCCTAGTTTGGCATCCGTAGTCTGACGCACAAACTCGTTGCAGAGCGAAATCTGGTAAAAGATCCGGTCGTACATGGCCCGCACAAACTCGTTGTTGGCGTTCCAGGTCAGCTTGTTATAGTCGGGCAGGTTACCATCGGCCCAGCCCAGAATAGCTTCGTCGGTGGTAATCTCCTGCGCCATCCAGTACTGACGGATGTAGTTGGAGAAACCCTCGTCGATACCGGAAATATCCGGCTGGCCAGCCGGACCCGTCTGGCCGCTAACGGCCAGGGTGGCGTACAAACGGGCCAGCACTTCTTTCACGCGGGCCGGATCCTTGTACACGTTGTCTGTTGTCAACTCGTAGGAAGGCGTTTGATCCAGGTCCTTAATGCACGAGCTGAACGGGAGCAGGCTAACCGCAAACAGGGCAGTAGCCAGGGTGCGAGTGAATTTGTTTTTCATGGGGTGGGATGTTAGAAGCCGATGTTCAGACCGAGCGTAATGGTGCGCGGGCGCGGATAAATGTTGTTATCAAGGCCACTGAACACTTCCGGATCAAGGCCTTTGTATTTGGTAATCACAAACAGGTTTTGAGCTGCCAGTGACAAACGCAGATTAGCCTTGTCGTTGTAGATGTTACCGAAGTTGTAGCCCAGCGTCAGGTTTTCCATGCGCAAGAACGAAGCGTTTTCCACATAGTAATCCGAGAAGTACTGTGCGGTCGTGAAGCCCGTCGTGAGGAAGTCACGGTTCAGGTTGCTGATAACCCCGTTGGAGCCACCGGCCGGGAAAAAGGCCTGCGAACGAACGTTGTTATACACGTAGTTGCCGATGTTGGAGCGCAAAGTGAAGGCTAAGCTAGCCTTGCCGTAGGACAGATTAGAACCGAAACCAAAGCTTGCCGTAGGAGTCCGGGACTTATACCGATACAAGTCTTTTGAGTCAACAGTTCCGTCGCCGTTACGGTCAACATATACTCCTTCAAGCGGCTTACCATCAGTGCCATATACCTGCTGGTACACGTAGTAGCTGAAGGGCGTATAGCCTACCGTGTTGATCTGAACCCGGTTGCCGACCCCGCCGGCAATAGCATCCCCAGTCAAGTCACCCACGTACTCGGGGTTAGAAGAGTTGCTGAGCTGGGTAATTTTGATGCGGTACGCCGTCATGTTGGCGTTCAGCGTCCAATTAAATTTCTCCGAGCGGGCCACGTCTACGTTCAGCGAAGCTTCTACCCCCTTGTTCTCCAGTGAGCCGACGTTGGTGGTCAGTACGTTGGACAAGTTGGACAGCGCTGGCAGAGGTACGGTATTCAGCAGGTCAGTGGTTTTCCGCTGGTACACATCCACGGCACCGTAGAGGCGGCCATCGAGGAAACCGTAGTCCAAACCGGCGTTAAAGGTTTCCGTCGTTTCCCACTTAATGTTCTCGTCGTAGGCTGCAGCACGTAGCGTATTGGAGAAGTTGCCACCAATCTGGTACTGGGCCGTGTTTTCGGAGTAAGTGTAGCGAGCCAGGTAGGGGTATAGGTCCCCGATATCCTGCTGACCAGTCTGTCCGTAGCCCAGACGCAGTTTCAACTCGGAAATGGCGGTGCTGTTTTTCAGGAAATCCTCACCCTTGATCCGCCAGGCTGCCGAAGCCGAAGGGAAGTAACCCCAGCGGTTATCCTCGGAGAAGCGGGAAGAGCCGTCGGCCCGGAATGTAGCCGTCAGCAGGTACTTGTCGTTGATGTTATAGTTGGCCCGGCCGAAGAACGAAACCAGCACGTAACGCGGGTCCCGGTAGTTCTCATTATTCAGCAGCGACGACGCGGCCGTCAGGATAGTGCCATCGGCCAGATTATCCGAGAAAACGTAGTTCTTGTCGCGGAAGCTCTGGTAAGAATGACCTGCTATCAGGTTAAAGCGGCCAATGCCCAGCTGACGGTCGTAGGCAAGATAAGCCTCCATCAGCTTGTTGACTTTGTCCTGAGCGTACTGGTTGTTGAGGCCACCCCGATAGGTAACGCCATTCACCTGCACCTGCCGGAAATAGTCAGAAGCGGCGTAGTCGGGCACGAATACCGTACCACGGCCTTGCTGCAGGTCGGCACCCAAGTTCAGGTTAGCCCGCAGACCTTCCAGGAAGGGCAGCTTGTAATCCAGCTGGATGTTACCCAAACCCCGCTTCACGGTGCTCCGGTCGCGGCGCTGGTTGATGAGGCCCAGCGGGTTCCGAACACCCAGGGTATTTAGCTGACCCGAGCCGTCGGTAGCCAGCACTTCGGTGTAGCCACCGAACGGGCTGTTATTAAATACCGGCAGCGTAGGGTTGGCGTTGGCCGCGGAGCCAATGGCACCCTGCCCCGAGAAGTTGTTATCAACCCAGGAGCCCTTCACGTTCACATCCACCTTCAGGTTGCCGTTCAGCAGTACCGGGGTCAGGCTCAGCGAAGAGGTGTAGCGCTTCAGGTCGTTTTTAAGCAGCAGACCTTCCTGATCCAAGTACCCACCCGACAGGCGGTACGGAACAGCGCCAATAGAGCCGGTTAAGCTCACGTTGTTATCAGTCGTTTGGGCAGTGCGGTAAATCTCGCGCTGCCAGTCGGTGCTGGAGTTGCCTAGCAGGGCTTTCTGGCTGGCATTACCGATACCATTTACCACGGCACGGAACTCAGAGCCGTTCAGCACGTCCACGTAGTCACGGGCTTCCGACACCGAATTCTGCGAGCTTACGTTTACGCTGAACTTGTCGCCCTGCAGGCCCTTTTTGGTAGTTACCAGAATAACACCGTTCGAGGCACGCGAGCCGTAAATTGCCGTCGACGAGGCGTCTTTCAGCACGGTTACACTCTCAATATCGTTGGGGTTAATCAACGAGAGCGGGTTGGAGGTACCCGACAGGCCCCGGTTATCTACCGGCACCCCGTCGATAACCACCAGCGGGTCGTTAGAGGCGTTCAGCGAAGCACCACCCCGGATACGGATATTGGAGCCAGCGCCAGGAGCACCACTATTGGTGGTAATCTGCAGGCCCGCCACCTTGCCCTGCACCAGCTGCTCGGGGTTGGTAATCTGGCCCTGTACGAATTGCTTGGTTGATACCTGCTCCACGGCGCCGGTTACATCCTGCTTGCGCTGGGTACCGTAGCCGATAACCACGGCCTCGTTCAGCAGCGTGGTGTTTTCCGACAGGGTGAGGTTACTTACGGCCGTGTTCTGGCCGGCCGTTACCGAAATGCTCTGGCGCTGCGTGGTGTAGCCCACAAACGACATAACCAGGGTGTGCGGTCCGGAAGGAACATTCTGAATAGAGAAGGAACCATCGGAATTAGTGGAGCCACCCAGGTTGGTGCCCTCAATAATAACGGTTACGCCAGGCATGCCTTCGCCTTTCTCGTCCAGCACGCGGCCGCTTACCGTTCCAATTCCCTGCGCGTATGCGCTGCTCACGCTTACACCTGCGCAGAGAAGGGGCAGCGCCAGTTTCGCTAGATAGGGGTGTTTCATTGAAAAAGAGTTAGGGGGTTGAAATGGATTTTTCCGGACAAACCGGAGTGGGAATTCAGTGGTCCTAAGCAACGGGAAACAAGCAACGTGCTGGGTGAGTAACCCATTCTACACTACCAGCCTCAGCCGAGTTCAACATCACCAAATCATGAAGAAACACCGCAAGTTAAAGGGTTCGGTTGTACAAATACAATGGATAGAAACCCCGAAGTCGGTTTCGTTATAATTGGACTTTGCGACGGAAGGGTGGAAGCAGGACGAAGTAAGGTTCGTTTTGCGCCCCCTGACCACCTCGAAATGCGCTGCCAGAGAGTACAGGTAGAGGGGTATATTAGTACCTGAGGTTGTAAACGGGCACTTCCGGGTGGTTGCAAAAAGGGGCGCCTGAATTGATAATTGGTAATGCTATATTGATAGGTTAGGGCGTGCTTCCCTCGGTTGTTATATGTATTTCGGTAAATCTGCAGTTTCCGGTAAAGCTGATGCAATTGATAGTGTGTTGATGTGGTAGGAGCCGAAATGAAGTAAATCAGGCTGTTTTTGGAGGGGTTAGAATCAGTTGACAGTAGGATAAGGATTAAGGAGCCATGCAAATACAACAACAGCTGGCATCAATAAAGTATCGGGAATAGTGGAAGCAAATGGTCAATGGGGTGTGTGTCTTTTTGTATATATTTTAGGGATAAGTTACCATCGTTGAGCGGCTCGGCAACGTGCTGGGAGGTGGGGTAAAAAAGTTCCTGCTGGCTGCATTCTGTGAGGGCTTACTTACCTCCTCGTAGGCAAAACCGCTCTTCCTTTTTTCTGAATTTTCCCGGAAAAATACAGGTTGACTTTATCCGATAATCGGACCCGCGGCTCCAGAGCGCGGGCAAATGCCAACCGACGGCAGTACACTACCCAAAATGTTGGTAGCTTGCTGTATTCTTTCCTCCTGGTGTTCTTTATGAAATGCGTATTGCTCGGCTGCATGGCGGCCCTGATGTGTGCCAACGTGCAGGCACAAACCACCTTCCGTCTGACAGCTGTGCCGGCTGCTACCCCGGCCGTGGCCACCTTGTATATGGCCGGCTCGTTCAACAACTGGAACCCCGGCAATGCCCCACATGCGCTTACCAAAGCAGCCGATGGCAGCTACCAGCTCACGTTGCCGGCTTCCGTGACTGGTACGGTAGAATTTAAGTTTACCCGGGGCTCCTGGGCAACAGTAGAGTCGGACGCTCAGAATAACGACATCAGCAACCGGAGCTATACTATTGGCAGCGGTCCGGCCACAGTAAACCTGCAGGTGCTGAACTGGAAAGACCTAGGTGGGGGTGGAAATACCTGCCAGAGCACGGCTCTACAGCCCAACGTGAGTATTATGAGCACGGCCTTTCAGATGCCGCAGCTGGGGCGTACGCGCCGCATCTGGGTGTATTTGCCCAACGACTACGCTACGGCTCCGGCCAAGCGCTACCCGGTACTGTATATGCACGATGGGCAGAACGTGTTTGACGCCTGCACCAGCTTTTCGGGCGAGTGGGGCGTGGATGAAACCCTGAGCCAGCTGCAACAGCAGGGGCTGGATGCCACCGGCTCCATTGTGGTGGCCGTGGACAACGGCGGCAGTGAGCGGCTGAATGAACTCTCGCCCTGGAACAATCCCCAGTACGGGGGTGGGCAGGGCGACCAGTACGTGGACTTTATGGTGCAGACGCTCAAGCCCTACATCGACCAGACTTACCGCACCCTCACCGGGCGGGAGTTTACTGGTATTGCGGGCAGCAGCATGGGCGGGCTCATTTCAACCTACGCAGCCCTGAAATATCCGCAGGTATACAGCAAAGTGGGGGTATTTTCACCAGCCTACTGGTTTGCCCAGCAGCCGCTGTTTCAGTACGTGCGGCAGCACCCGGCCAACCCGGCCACCCGGTTTTACTTCGTGAGCGGCACCCAGGAAAGCCAATCCATGGTGCCCCTCATGCAGGCCATGCGCGACTCGCTGGCCCGGGGCGGGGTACCGGCGGCCAACCTGAGCCTGAGCACCCCCACCGACGGGCAGCACGCCGAGTGGTTCTGGAAGCGGGAATTTTCGGCCGCGTACCAGTGGCTGAGCCGGCCGGCCGTACCCACCGGCACCCGCAAAGCCGTAGAGCTGGCGTTCAGCGCCTACCCCAACCCGGCCAAAGACCGGCTGACCCTGCAGCTGCCCTCCGATGCCCGCGACGCCCGCGTGGAAGTGCTGGACCAGAGTGGCCGGGTAGTACTAAAGGAAAAGCTGAAAGCCGGCGGTTTCCTGAACGTAGGGGGCTTAGCCAAGGGCCTGTACCAGCTGCGGGTGACTACCGGCAAGCAGCAGGGTACGCAGGCCTTCATCAAGGAATAGCCAGGCCAAGCGGCTGATAAAAAATTTGGGGCTTTTCTTGCGCCCTACCGAACCCGGTGTACATTTGCACCGTTCAACGCCCAATTTCTTTTCTGGCAATGACTGTTTCGATGAACCTGCAAGCGTGGTGGTGGCCCTACGGAAACTCCGGACGGGACAGCCTGTGCGTGCAGTAAGGTCATCTGATTAACCTTTCTTCGCAACGACGCAAAAGCCCGGCCGCCCGCCGGGCTTTTTTTATGGCCCGGCGCTGGCTTTCACCTCCACAACCAGCTGCCTTATGCAAACCTTTCAGCTTTCTACCCGCCATCTGCGCGTTCTGGCCGATACCGTGACGCCCGTGGGCCTCTACCTGCGCCTGCGCGACCGGTACCCCAACTGTCTGCTGCTGGAAAGCTCCGACTACCACGGGCAGCAGAATGCTTTCAGCTACCTGGCGTTTGATCCGCTGGCCCGCTTCGAGCTGCGCGGGCGGGACCTGACCCTTACGCTACCCGACGATACCACTCACGAGGAGCAGCTGGACAGCCCCCGGCAGGCCCTGGAGCGGCTGCAGGAGTTTGCCGCCAGCTTCCAGACCGAGGACACCGGCCACGAGTTTATCACGGGCGGTTTGTTCGGGTACCTGGGCTATGAGGCCGTGCAGGCTTTTGAGGACCTCACGCTGAACCCGGCCAAACAGCCGGTGGGGGAGGTGCCGGATATGCTGTACTGCACCTACCGCTACGTTATTGCCATCAACCATTTCCGTAACGAGCTGTACGTATTTGAGCACACGCTGGCCGGCGAGGCAGTGGATGAAAGCGGCCTGACGCGGCTGGTAAACCTGATCCGTAACCCCTCGCTGCCTGATTTTAAGTTCCGGACGGTGGGGGAGGAGCGCACCAACCAAACCGACGAGGAGTTTCTGCGGGTGCTGGCCCAGGGGCAGGAGCACTGCCGGCGCGGCAACGTATTTCAGATTGTGCTTTCCCGCCGCTTCCAGCAGGGGTTTTCGGGCGACGAGTTTAATGTGTACCGCGCCCTGCGCTCCATCAACCCCTCGCCGTATCTGTTCTACTTCGATTACGGCTCATTCAAGATTTTCGGCTCCTCGCCCGAAACGCAGCTGCTCATCAAAAACCGTCAGGCCAGCCTGTACCCCATTGCCGGCACGTTCCGGCGCACCGGCCACGATGCCGAGGATGCCGCCCTGGCCCAGAAGCTGGCCGACGACCCCAAGGAAAACGCCGAGCACGTAATGCTGGTAGATCTGGCCCGCAACGACCTGGCCCGGCACGGCGACCAGGTGGAGGTGAAGGTATTCCGCGAAATCCAGTACTACTCCCATGTCATTCATCTGGTGAGCGAGGTGACGGCCCGCCTCACGCCCACGGCCAGTCCCTTGCAGGTGGTGGCCGATACCTTCCCGGCCGGAACGCTTTCGGGGGCGCCCAAGCACCGCGCCATGCAGCTGATTGATGAGCTGGAACCTACGGCCCGGGGCTACTACGGCGGCGCCATTGGCTACCTGGGCTTCAACGGCGACTTTAACCACGCCATCATGATTCGCTCGTTCCTGAGCACGGCCGGGCAGCTGTACTTCCAGGCCGGGGCCGGCGTAGTAGCCGCCTCCGATATCCACTCCGAACTCAACGAAGTACACCACAAGCTGGCGGCCCTGCGCAAAGCCCTGCAGGAAGCGGAACAAGTGTAGAGAAGGTACTGGTTGGTAGTTGTTAGTTGCTGGTTGATAGTGTCGTCCTGACAACCAGCAACGAACAACCAACAACCAGCAACTAGCAACCAACAACTACCAACCAACAACTACCAACCAGCAACCAACAATTGCCATCCAATGAATATTCTGGTTCTTGACAATTACGACTCCTTTACTTACAACCTCGTGCAGGTGCTGCGGGAGCTGGGGCACACCGACAATGTTACTGTAATCCGGAACGATAAGCTGGCGCTGGAAGAGGTAGCGGCCTATGACGCGGTGCTACTTTCCCCCGGCCCTGGACTGCCTGCCGAAGCAGGCCTGATGCCAGAAATTATCCGGCATTTTGCATCCAGTAAGCGTATACTGGGCGTATGTCTGGGTCACCAGGGGCTGGCCGAGAGTTTCGGGGGGGAGCTGTACAACCTGCCCGATGTGCTGCACGGGCTGGCCACGGAAGCCCACGTAGTAGCTGCCGATAAGCTGTTTGAGGGGTTGCCGGATACGTTTCGGGTAGGACGCTACCACTCCTGGAGTGTACGGCCCGAGTCGGTACCGGCCGCGGTAGAAGTAACTGCCGTAGATGATAACGGACAGGTACTGGCCTTCCGGCATCGGGAATACGATGTGCGGGGAGTGCAGTTTCATCCGGAATCTATTCTGACGGAACACG
Source organism: Hymenobacter metallilatus (assembly GCF_003944705.1). GTDB lineage: Bacteria > Bacteroidota > Bacteroidia > Cytophagales > Hymenobacteraceae > Hymenobacter > Hymenobacter metallilatus. The sequence continues at coordinate 87,136 of NZ_RWIS01000012.1, forward strand.
GCCACCGGATGCTGCAGAACTGGCTGAGCGACCCCACCCCAACCCGCACCGCTTGATGCGCGGAATCCAAAAGAGAGGGGCTTAGGATAGCACCACAACGACACACATTCCTCATTTACCTGCTTGACCTCACCGGCTCTCTACAACCTGATTCGTTGTGAAAGTAACTTAAGCCCACCCCGCTTGATGCGCGGCATCTTTTGGGTTGGGGTGGGGGTGGGGTCAATCGTCTGTAATCGTGAAACAGATTTTAAATCAATTGTTTGAGCAGCAGCTGTTAACCCACGCCGAGGCCCGGGAAGCCATGCTGCGCATCGGGCAAGGTGAAGCCAATGCCGCCGAAATGGCCGCTTTCATGAGTGTGTACCGGATGCGGCCGATATCGGTGCCGGAACTGGCCGGCTTCCGCGAGGCGCTGCTGAGCCTGAGCCGCAACCCCGGGCTGGGCACGCACGACACCGTAGATATTGTGGGTACCGGCGGCGACGGCAAAGACACGCTCAATATCAGTACGCTGGCGTGCTTTGTGGTGGCTGGGGCCGGGTATAAAGTAACCAAGCACGGCAATATCGGCGTGTCGTCGGTGTGCGGCTCCTCGGATGTGCTGGCGCAGTTGGGCGTGGAGTTTGGAGTGGGCAACGATGTGCTGCAGCGGCAGCTGGAGCGAGCCGGTATCTGCTTTTTGCACGCGCCGGCCTTCCACCCGGCTATGCGCCACGCCGGACCGGTGCGTCGGGAGTTGGGCGTGCGTACTTTCTTCAACATTTTGGGGCCGCTTGTCAACCCGGCCCGCCCCAACTTTCAGGTAGCGGGCACTTTCAGTCTGGAGCTGCTGCGCCTTTACCACTATCTGCTCCAGCAGACTACCATGCGCTACACCGTGGTACACGCCCTGGATGGGTACGACGAGTTGTCGCTGACGGCCGCTGCCAAGCTGGCCAACCAGGCCGGAGAGCGGGTGGTAGCAGCCTCCGATTTGGGCCTGACCGCCACCCGCCCCGAAGAGTTGGCCGGGGGCCGTACCCCCCAGGAGTCGGCGCAGCTGTTTGTGGCAGTACTGGAAGGCCACGCCACCCGGGCCCAGCGCGACGTGGTAACGGCCAATGCCGCCCTGGCCATCAACTGCCTGGAACCCACCTTCACTTTTGCCGACAGTCTGGCTGCCGCCCGCGAGTCGCTCGATTCCGGCCGGGCCCGGCGGGCGCTACAGGAACTGGTGGCCGCCATCTGAAGTCAGTAAACAACGAGTCCTGTCGTCCTGAGCATTCCGCGAATCAAGCGGCGACAAAGGGCTTTATAACAATCAGAACGACCCTTGTTGCTACGCTTCGTGCGGACTGCATCTGGTCCTTCGCTCCGCTCAGGATGACATACGATTTTCAAAACAGCTACTAGCCAATAACCAGTAGCTAACAGCTCAAAAAAATGACCATTCTCGATACCATCATTGCCCACAAGCGCCAGGAAGTAGCCACGCGCCAGAGCCTAGTGCCGGTGAAGCTGCTGGAAAAAAGCCTCTATATGCCGGCTCAGCCGTTGAGCCTGCGCCGCTACCTGCTACGCGACGACCTCAGCGGCATCATTGCCGAATTCAAGCGCAAATCCCCCAGCAAGGGCATCATTAACGCCCACGCGCCGGTGGAGCGCACCACGCTGGGCTACATGCAAGCCGGAGCCTCGGCCCTGTCGGTACTAACGGATACCGAGTTTTTCGGCGGTAAAAATGAGGACCTGACCACGGCCCGGCGCTTTAATTTCTGCCCTATTCTGCGCAAGGATTTCGTGGTGGATGAGTACCAGGTTATCGAGGCCAAGAGTCTGGGGGCCGATGCCGTGCTGCTGATTGCGGCCGTGCTCAGCGGGGAAGAAGTGTTGCGCCTGGGCCGCCTGGCCAAAAGCCTGGGCCTGGAGGTGCTGCTGGAAATACACAATGCCGAGGAGTTGGATAAGACCCTGCACCCCGACGCCGTGAGCCTGGTGGGCGTGAACAACCGCAACCTTCACGACTTTTCCGTGAGCTTGGACACTTCCGGGGAGCTGGCCCAGCGCATTCCTGATGAGTACGTGAAGGTGACCGAAAGTGGCCTGAGCACTGCCGCCGACATCGAAGCCCTGCGCGCCGTAGGCTACCGTGGCTTCCTGATGGGTGAAACCTTCATGCGCCACTCCCGGCCCGAAAAAGCCTGCGCCGCGCTGGTGCAGCAGCTCCGCGCCACTGAGGCGGTAACGTTGTTGTAAGGGCCGAAAAACCATTCCCAGCCTCTCTTTTGAAAGAAAAGGGTGGGGGTGGCTGGCCGCCGTTAGAACAACTGCTAGCTCTGGTATCTCACTCTAAAAATCAACTACCCCCTCCCTTCCAAGAAGGAAAGCTAGCACTAGCCCACCATGTCCATCAAACCCCACCACACGCCTTATCTTAAAGTCTGCGGAATGGCCGATGCCGACAGCCTGCAAGCGGTGGCGGCCCTGCAGCCCGATTTTCTGGGATTTATCTTCTATCCGCAGTCGAAACGGTACGTGGGGGGCCGGCTACCGGCTGCTGCCGTACGGGCTCTGCCGGCGGCCATCCGGCGGGTAGGCGTGTTTGTAGATGAGCAGCCCGCTGCTGTGCTGGACAACGTGCAGGAATACGGCCTGGATGTGGTACAGCTGCACGGCCAGGAGTCGGCGGATGTTTGCCTGGCCTTGCGCATGACCGGGGTGGCTGTAATAAAAGCCTTTGCCGTAGGCGAAGAGTTTGATTTCACCCGGCTTGAGCCGTACGTGGGCTGCGTAGACTACTTCCTGTTCGACGCGGCCGGGGCTCAGCCCGGGGGCAATGGCACGGCTTTCCGTTGGGAGCTGTTGCAGGGGTACACCCTGCCGGTGCCCTACTTTCTGGCCGGTGGTATCGGGCCCGAACACGCTGTGGCCCTGCCCGGCCTGTCTTTGCCCGGCCTGTTTGCCCTGGACCTGAACAGCCGTTTCGAAACGGCGCCCGGTGTAAAAGACGCCGGGCAGCTCGGCCGGTTTTTCAGGGCGCTAAACCCCAAGAACCAAGAATCATATACAGATGGATTGTAGCCATGACAGTCACCCGGAAGCTATGAGCGACATAAAAATTGCGCTGGACTGGACGATAAACACCAACCACACGGGGTTTGTAGTGGCCCAGCAGCTGGGCTGGTATACGCAGCATGGCCTTAAGGTGGAGCTCCTGACGCCGGAGGCCGACAACTACGCCGTAACCCCGGCCAAAAAGGTGGAGCTGGGGCAGGCTGACTTTGCCCTTTGCCCGCTTGAAAGTATCATCAGCTACCGTACCAAGCACCAGCCGTTCGATGCCATTGCCGTGGCCGCTCTGCTGACGGAAGATCTGAGCAGCATTGTAACGCTCATGCGCCCGGATATTCAGTCGCCCAAGGACCTGGCAGGGAAAATATACGCCTCTTATCAGGCCCGCTACGAGGACCGGATAGTGGAGAAAATGCTGGAGAATGACGGCGCTGCCGGCCGGCTGACTATCACTTACCCGGAAAAGCTGGGTATCTGGAACACGCTGCTGCAGCAACAGGCCGATGCCACCTGGATTTTCGACAACTGGGAAGGCGTGCAGGCCAGGCAGCAGGGCCTGGCTCTGACCCGCTTCCGCCTGGCTGACTATGGGATTCCCTACGGCTATTCGCCCGTCATCATGGCCTCGCAAAAGCGGATGCTGGCCCACGCAGACACGTACCGGAAGTTTCTGCGGGTATCCGGGCAGGGGTTTATGTACGCCAAAGACAACCCGGAAGAGGCCGCGGCACTGCTGCAAAAGGTAGTACCAGCCGCCGACCGGAACGCAGCCTTTCTGCTCGAAAGCCAGAAGGTTACGGCCGGCTATTACGGCAGCGCCGCCAGCTGGGGCCACATGAGCCCCGCCAAGGTGCAGCGGTATCTGGACTGGCTGGCCGAAACCGGGCTGGAATCCCGCAAGCTGCCACTGTCAGACGTTATGACGAACAGCTTGTTATAAGGATACATTTTCGCTGAGGTCCGCACAGCATCTGCTGTGTGAATCTCAGCGCAACCTTCACCGAACCTCAGCGAAAAACCCAGATGATACCAACCTACCAACAGCCCACAGAGCGCGGCTACTACGGCCAGTTCGGGGGCGCGTTTATTCCCGAAATGCTGTATCCCAATGTGGAGGAGCTGCGGCAGCAGTACCTGGACATTCTGGCCGACCCCGGATTTCAGCAGGAATACCAGCAACTGCTGCGCGACTACGTGGGCCGACCCACGCCGCTGTTTGAGGCCAAACGCCTGTCGGCCAAATATAACACCCGTATTTACCTCAAGCGCGAGGACCTCTGCCACACCGGGGCCCACAAGGTGAACAATACCGTGGGGCAGATTTTGCTGGCCAAGCGCCTGGGCAAAACGCGCATCATTGCCGAAACCGGCGCCGGGCAGCATGGCGTGGCCACGGCCACGGTGTGCGCCCTCATGGGTATGCAGTGCATTGTTTATATGGGTGAGGTGGATATGGAGCGCCAAAAGCCCAATGTATACCGTATGCGCCTGCTGGGAGCTGAGGTGCGGGCGGCCATGAGCGGCAGCCGCACCCTCAAAGACGCTACCAACGAGGCCATCCGTGACTGGATCAGCAACCCCGTCGATACGCATTACATCATCGGCTCGGTGGTAGGGCCGCACCCGTACCCCGATTTGGTGGCGCGCCTGCAGGCCGTTATCAGTGAGGAGATGCGCAAGCAGCTGCTGGCGAAAACCGGCTCCGAGCTGCCCCAGTACGTGGTGGCCTGCGTGGGCGGCGGCTCCAATGCAGCCGGCGCGTTCTACCACTTCCTGGAAGAGCCTTCCGTACAGCTAGTGGCCGTGGAAGCGGCCGGACATGGTGTGCATTCGGGCCACTCGGCCGCCACGTCGGTGCTGGGTACGCCGGGCATCATCCACGGCAGCCGCACGCTGCTCATGCAGGATGAGGACGGGCAGATTACCGAGCCGTATTCTATTTCCGCCGGCCTCGACTACCCCGGTATCGGGCCGCTACACGCTTTCCTGGCCGATTCCAAGCGGGCCCGCTTTATCAGCATTGAAGACGAAGCGGCCCTGAAAGCCGTGGCCGAATGCAGCCGCCTCGAAGGCATCATTCCGGCCCTGGAAACCGCCCACGCCCTGGCTGCCCTCGACCAGCTCGGTGCCGGCCCCGACGATGTGGTGGTCATCAACCTTTCCGGCCGCGGCGACAAGGACCTGGAAACCTACATCAAGTACGCTGACGCTATTATGTAAGGCAATGGCATTGTCATGCTTGATCTGGCGTCCGCTTGTCGAAGCATCTCTACCTCTGGCTAATTTCTACTTGTAGACAAAGCGGTAGAGATGCTTCGACTGCGGCTCCGCCTTCGCTCAGCATGACAGACAATATCACGTGACATGACCAACCGAATCAAAGACGCCTTCGATAAAAAGCAGAAAAACCTGCTGAACATCTACTTCACCGCCGGCTACCCGCGCCTGCACGATACGGTACCCATCCTCAAGGCATTATCCGCTGCTGGGGCCGACCTTATCGAAATCGGGATGCCGTTTTCGGACCCGCTGGCCGACGGGCCGGTGATTCAGCAGAGCAGTACCGTGGCCCTGGCCAACGGCATGAACCTGCGGGTGCTGTTCGAGCAGCTACGCGGCATCCGCCAGGATGTGCCCGAGACGCCGATTCTGCTGATGGGCTACCTCAACCCGGTGATGCAGTTCGGGGTAGATAACTTCTGCCGGGAGGCCGCCGCGGCCGGTGCTGATGGCATCATCCTGCCCGATTTGCCCCTGGATGACTACGTGGAGCAGTACCAGGACATCTTCCGCCGCCACAACCTGCGGCCGGTGTTCCTCATTACCCCGCAAACTGCCCCGGAGCGTATCCGCCGCATCGATGAGCTGACGGATTCGTTCCTGTACCTGGTTTCGGGGCCCGGCACTACGGGCGGGGCCAATACCCAGGCTGAGGGCGTACAGGAAGCCTATTTCCAGCGCATTGAGGCCATGCACCTGCGCAACCCCCGCCTCATCGGCTTCGGCATTTCCGACCGGGCCTCCTTCCAACGCGCCTGTCAGTATGCCGAAGGTGCCATCATCGGCTCCGCGCTGATACGCGCCCTGGATGGTGTGGACGACGCTCCGGCGGCGGCTTCGCAGTTTGTTTCTTCTGTACTCAAATAAAGTTTCCCGCAGAGGACGCAGAGGTTTCCGCAGAGGACGCGGAGGTCGTTCTTCTGCGCCCTCTGCGGAAACCTCTGCGTCCTCTGCGGGAACCAACGCCAGAACATGATTATCCAACTCGACCCCCACATCACCGAAGCCGCCAAGCAAACCATTGAAGCCCGGATTCAGGAGCTGAAATACAAGGCCACGGAGGTGAAAACCCAACGCGCCCACTACCTGGTGGCCATTGGCAAAACCGAGGTAGACCTGCGCAGTATAGGTCAGCTGCCCGGTATCCTCGATATCCACCGCGTTTCCGACGACTACAAGCTGGTGAGCCGCAAGTGGCGCGTGCGCCCCACGGTGCTCGACCTTGGTGACGGGGTGCGCATTGGGGAGGGTAGCCTTACGCTGGCCGCCGGCCCGTGCAGCATTGAGAGCGAAAAGCAGATGGAGCTGATTATGCAGCACCTCGTGGACAACGACGTGCGCATCATGCGCGGGGGCGTGTTCAAGCCCCGCTCGTCGCCTTATGCCTTCCGCGGGCTGGGCATGGAAGGCCTGAAGGATTTCCACCGCATGGCCCGGCAGCGGGGCATCAAGATTGTGACGGAGGTCATGCAGGTGTCGCAGGTGGAGGAGATGCACGACTACGTGGACGTGTTTCAGGTGGGCGCGCGCAACACCCAGAACTTCAACCTGCTCGATGCCCTGGGCGGTGTAGACAAGCCCGTGATGATCAAGCGCGGCATTTCCGGTACCATTGAGGAGCTGCTGTCGTCGGCGGAGTACGTGTTTTCGGGCGGCAACGAGAAGCTGATTCTTTGCGAGCGGGGCATCCGCACCTTTGAGACGGCCTCACGCAATACCCTGGATTTGAATGCCGTACCCATCTTGAAGGAGAAGACCCACCTGCCCGTCATCGTGGACCCCTCGCATGGCATCGGCATTCGGGAGTACGTGCCCACCATGGCCCTGGCCGGCGTCATGGCCGGGGCCGATGGCATCATCTATGAAGCCCACGAGAAGCCCGAAGAAGCTGCCTCCGACGGCGCCCAGACCTTGAACTTCCAGGAGTCAGAGCGCCTGATCCGCAACCTGCGCCGGGTGTACAAGCTGCGCCAGGAGCTGGAGTAGAAGGTAAACTAAAAGCTAGTTCCCCTCCTTGGAAAGGAGGGGTTAGGGGTGGTTGATGAACGCTGGAACGATGCTAGAGCTAGTTCTAAAAACCGTTCTAACGCAAGGTCAACTACCCCTAGCCCCTCCTTTCCAAGGAGGGGAACTAGCTTTTTGAACATAGTAAAAGTCCGATCCACTATTACCTTGCCAATATGTTCTTCGGCTTCAACATCTATAGCGGCCTGCTGCTGCCGTTTTTCCTGCAAGGCATTATCGTGGCGGCCGTGCTATGGGCGCGGCGGCGGCGCGAAGACGCGGCGGCCGATGGCTGGCTGGCGTTGCTGCTCTTGCTGTTTGCCTCGCGGCTGGCGCAATGGATGCTGGGCTTTGCCGGCTGGTACGACTCCCACGACGCCCGTAGCACGTTCATGTTCTATTGGCCATTCAGCAACTGGCTGGCAGTTGGGCCGGTGCTGTACTTTTATTTTCGCAGCATTACCAACCATGAGTTTCGGTTGGAGCCGCGGGACTGGAGGCACTTTGCGCCGGCGCTGGCTGTGGTGGCGTGGCACGGAGTGGTATTTGCCTACGACATTGGCTGGTGGCATGGGCTGCAAGGACGGCCGCTGCCTGCTCACTTCGGCACGAAGGGCCCCTTGGCCGCCTGGGCCGATTATCAACCCATCGGGCTGCTGGCCGATACGTTGGGCTACCTCTCGGTGCTGGTTTACGCGGTGCACACCCTGCGGGCCTACCGCGCCTACGCCCGCTACCTCAACGACAATTTCTCCGATACCGAGCAGCTCCGGTTTCGATGGCTGCGCAATGTGCTGGTGGCCGTGGTGGTGGGCACCAGCGTCACGCTGGTATTCGGCCTGATTAACATCTTCGTTGCGCCCCTCAACTACGTGCAGAACTGGTATGACTACCTGTTCACCGGCCTTTTGATCTATTACCTCAGTATCTCGGGGCTGCTGACAGGCTACCGCCTTGCCGCCTTGCGCTTCCAGCCCGCCCCAGCGCCGGCCACTTTTGGCCCGGCTACTTTCGCCCCCGATATTACTGCCCACCCGCTTCAGGTAGTGGTTGGGCAGGCAACAGCCCTCGAGGCTGGAACGGCAGATGCGCCAGTGCCTCCCCCGGTAGCCACCGACCTCCACACCGACGCCCTGCCTGTGGAAACATTGGCTGATCCTGTACTGGAACCCGACGGAGAAGTGGTTCGCTGGACTACCCGCCTGCTCGCACACATGCACACAGCCCGTCCGTATCTGGAACCCGAACTAACGCTGGGCGAACTGGCGGCTCAACTGCGTACCAACACCTCCTGGCTGTCGAAGGTCATTAATACGGGTTGCGGCCAGAATTTCAACGACTTTATTAACGAATACCGGGTGCGGGAGGCCGAGCGTCGTCTACGTGACCCGCAGTTTCGTCATTACACACTGCTGGCAGTAGCGTTGGAGGCGGGATTTAACTCTAAATCTACCTTTAACCGCGTATTCAAGAAGCTACGGGGTCAGACGCCCAGCGAGGCTGCCCGCCAGGAATAGTGCCGCCCGGTGCCAGAATTGCGCTTGCCTCGTCGGTGGCATTGGGGGAGTGCCAAACGATAAGTTGAGGCGTGCCAGCCCGTAAATTGAGGCGTTTCGAATTATAGGGGGCTGTTTCTTTGAAGCATCATTCACTTCAAGCCCCCATACCATGTTTGCTTTCCTGTTTCATCGTCCGGCTGCGGCTGTCACTTGCCTCACCTGTCTGCTTGTTGCTACCGCCTGCTGGGCGGGAATCACTTCCAATCTGTTCATTGAGCCGGGCAAACAGTTTGCGCTGGGCGGCGGGCAGTTAGGAGGCTTCCGGGTGGAAGCCCGTAACGTTGGCAAAGTACCCATCGAAATCAAAGAGCGTCCCCGGGGAGGCGGTATTTTCGGCAAAGCTACCCTGGCACCTGGAGCCCGGGGTACTATACGGTTTATGGCGGGCTCTACTGCCTTGCTGCTTAATCCTTCTGCCCAGCAAGCTAATGTGTACCTCAAAGTCACCGGCGACACAAACCTGAGTATGACGTATGAACCCAACGGAAAGCTGTAACCTGCTGGTGGTAAGTCATTAGCGGTTCTGCCTGAAACACCTTTTTAACTCAGGTAACAGGCTGCACAATCTAGAGACACTTGCTTCCTGATGCAGCTATATAACAATGTGTTTGCTTAACTAGTGTATTTATATCGTGTATGTTTTTTAGAGGGGCCTAGGTTGATTTAAAACATATTTTATGTGATAATGCCCCCATGATTAAGAGGGGGTATTGTTAAATATTGAATGGTATAGTTAAAATTGGCCTTAAAAAATTAAGGTATGATGAATAGTTGAATATTCCGTAAGTGTTCTATATTTGTATCATCATGCTTAGCAACTCCGCGAAATGCTTCTACCTGATTAATCGTCCCGTCCAGGACGGGGTAGGGCTCTTTTGCGGTCATGGAAGCTAGTTGTTACGCAGATGCTTCTCCTCTGAAACCACACAAGAGCCCGCTTCCGACAAGGAAACGGGCTTTTTTTCTGCCTGATTATATGGAACAGCAACACTACGACCGGTACACTACCCAGGATCAGCTGGTTTGGAAGGTATTGTTCGACCGCCAAACGGCTTTGCTGCATAAACGTGCCTGCACGGCCTTCGGGAAAGGGCTGGGCGCTGTAGGGTTTCACCGGAACGCTATTCCTAATTTTGAAGAAGTAAGCCAACGCCTGTATAAGGCTACCGGCTGGCAGCTGGAGCCGGTACGGGGTATGCTTAACGATGCCGATTTCTTTGGTTTACTGGCGCAGCGCAAGTTCCCGGCTACCGTCTGGATTCGTTCCATGGCACAGTTCGACTTCATTGAGGAGCCCGATTTGTTTCACGGCGTATTCGGCCATGCTCCGTTGCTGATGGACAGCGCCTTTGCGGACTTCCTGCATTTCCTGGGGCAGGTGGCCGCCCAGCACCTTGATGATGCCGTGGCCCTGGCCCGGCTGGAGCGCCTGTATGGCTTTACGGTGCAGTTTGGGCTGGTAGAGGAGCACGGCCAGACGCGCATGTACGGAGCCGGCCTGCTCTCCTCATCGGGCGAAATTCACCACTGCATCGGCGACGTCTCGCGGCGCTTTCCCTTTGATCTGGCCACTGTGCTGCACACGCCCTATAGTGAGGCGCACCTGCAGGAACAGTACTTTGTGCTCAACAGCTGGGAGCAGCTCACCGAAAGCGTAGCCGAACTGGCGGCGCTGCTGTCGAGCGGCTGGGAGTTGGAGCCGGTTGAGTAAACCGTCATTCCTCGCTCCGCTAGGAATGACGTTCTTTCATTATTCCGAAATCCAAAAACTCGTTTACCTTTGCCCTACATGCTGCTCACGTCCCGCTATTATTACGCTGCTACCTATTACGCTCCCCTCCGGAGTGGAGCGGCCGTGGCGTACGCGAGGAACTGAGCTTAGCACTTCACCCTCCCCAGCGTCTTTTCAAGCCTGCTTCCGCTTCCTGCGGAGGCAGGCTTTTTCTTTTTCCACTTTTTTCTGATTTTGATATGCAGTCTGTTCCTGCTCCCGTTGCTCCCGTTGCTCTGCCGCTGCTCACGCAGGTATATGCCGATTACACCCCCGCCGACCAGCACGTGTGGCAACTACTCTTCGACCGGCAGATGACCCTGCTACCCGGTCGCGCCGCCGATGCCTTTCTGGAAGGTGTGCGCCGCGTCGGTTTCACTCGCGACGCTATTCCTGACTTTCGGGAGGTGAACCCGCGCCTGCGGGAGCTAACGGGTTGGGAGTTGGTGGTAGTGCCGGGCATCGTGGACGACGCTGTGTTTTTCCAGCTACTAGCCGACCGCAAATTCCCCGCTACTACTTGGCTGCGCACCCTGGAGCAGCTCGATTACCTGGAGGAGCCCGACATGTTCCATGACGTATTCGGTCACGTGCCGTTGCTGACGGATGCCAGGTTTGCCGGCTTTCTGCAGGCGCTGGGCGCGGCAGCAGTGCACCACGGCCAGCGCTGGCCCGGCACCCTGGAGCAGTTTACGCGCCTGTACTGGTTCACGGCCGAGTTTGGGCTGGTGCAGCAGCCCGATGGCCTGCGCATCTACGGGGCCGGCTTGCTGTCCTCGCACGGTGAGGTGAAATTCAGCCTCAGCGAAGCGCCTACCCGCCTGCCTTTCAGCCTCGATGGCGTGCTGGGTACGCCTTTTGAGAAAGACAAATTTCAGGACCTCTACTTCGTGCTGCATGATATGCAGCAACTCCCGGAAAGCCTGGCGCAGCTACAGGCCCGGCTGCTGGAGTAGGTTTTAGGGGATGAGGTGATGGACAAGCTTGAACGTCATGCAGAGGCGTAGCCGAAGCATCTCGCGTGCTGACTTTGCTTCATATGGCCCAGCGTTTAAACCCTGGGCTACGAAGCGGTTATCGTTCAACGATTTAACAACAGTAGCACGCGAGATTCCTCGCAGGCTCTGCATGACGTTCTAGTTCATCCAATAAACTATCAATACCGCCAGCCGAGGCGGCGGTACACGAAATGCAGCAGCCACAGCGGCCCGATCAGCAAAAACTGCAGGTCTTTCAGAAACGACGGTTTTTTGCCTTCTACCTGATGGCCCCAGAACTGTCCCACCCAGGCCAGCACAAACACAATGACGCACACGGCCCATAGCGGCAGCGCCGCCTGCGCCTGTACTACCCGCAGAGCCAGGGCCATGGCCAGCCACACCAGCACCATGCCCACCGCCAGCCGCCCCGACAAGCGCACGTAATACACCACAGCCAGTACCATTACCAGCGTGGCCCAGTTCAGCCATGGGCTAACGGCCCGCACCGCCGCCGGTACCGGAACCGACCACAGCAGCCCCAAAATCGAAAACATAATCAGCGGCACGCACACCCAGTGTACCAGCTTATTGGTGGGGTTCTGGTGACTTTCGGCATACTCGTTCAGCAGCCGCTGAACCGGGGAAACAAGAGCGGTGGACATGGCAGCAGCGTTAGTGGGAGCCAATAAGGTAATAGATTCCCGGCAGTCTGAAAAGTCAGAAAGGGGTGTAGAGGCGCAAAGCGCCGCGTTTCTGTAACCGTTGGTACCGACACGAAAAAAAGGCTGCCCATGCAGTGGGCAGCCTTTTTTGTATCTGGGCCGAAGGATGCCCAAGTGAATCCGTGCACCCCGTAAAATCGGGTTGCGTCCGTGCTTTATTTCAGTTTCAGGTTTTTCTTGATGTAGGCTACCGAGGCGGCGTGGGCATCGTCGGCGAAAGGCTTGTTGTACTTGGGATTAGAGGGGTTGGCGAAGGCGTGGTCGGCGTCGTAGGTTTTTACCGTCAGGTCTTTTTTAGCCGCGGCCATGTCCTTGCGGAACTGGTCAACAACTTCCTGATTAATCCATTTATCCTGCTTGGCGAATACGAACAGCACGCTGGTGTTCAAGGTCTTGAGCTTGGCTACGTCTTTCTCGGGCATTCCATAGTAAGCCACGCAGGCTTTGGCCTTGGAGCCAGCCAGCAGGGCCGTCTGAATGCTCCAGCCGCCGCCGAAGCACCAGCCGATGCTGGCAATCTGGGCGTTGGGACCGGCGTATTGCAGGGCTCCTTTGATGATGGCCTGAGCCCGCTCGGTTTTCACGCCCTGCATCAGCTTGCCGGCCTGGTCGGCGTCGGTGGCTACCTGTCCATCGTAGAGGTCGAGGGCAATGACATTGACGCCGGGTAACTCTTTGGCGAAGCGGGCCGCTTCCTGTTTGATGTAATCATTCAGGCCCCACCACTCATGAATAACCAGGAGATACTTATCCGATTTGGTGTTGCTTTTGATTTCGAAAGCTTTACCGGTCTGCCCGTCGGTGGTCTTGAATTCAATCATGCTGCCTTCACCAGCATACGTAAAAGGCAACGGGGCATCGTGGCCACCCGAAAAATCTTCGTTGGAAGCCAGCATGGCGAATACTTCAGTAGCGTTCTGACCAGCAGCGGGCTTGGTGCAGCAGCTCATCGAAGTCTGGGCCGAAGCCACGGAAAGTACGCTCAGCAGCGCGGCACACAAAGTCCAGAGTTTTTTCATGGAGGTAGAGAGGGGAAAAAAATGAAGCATTCCAGTAGTAGTCGTGTACCTACACACATACTGCTGGAATGCTTTAAACTGTGCTAACACTCGGATGTTTTCCGGTTGAGCTGGTCAGTGGTAGAAATGCTTCTACACCGCTGAGTACAGCAGTCTGATTCTTAATGTTAACAGCCCCTTAGCTGGTCCGAATGTCGGCTCGCAATTCCGTAAGTAGTGCGTATAGGCCCACGTACGTGCGGTTGAGGTAGATAAAATGCTCGGAGCCGCGGGGCTCTCGTTGCTGCCGTAACTCGGGTTGCTGCATCAGGTCGTCGCCGAGGGCGTAGAGGCTTTGCATGTAGGCCGGGTCGCCGAAGTCGAAGGTGGACTGGCGGAAGGGGCGGCCCACCAGCTCCAGCGAAGCGCGCATGGTGCTGACGTAAAACTCACGGCGGGCTGAGGTATCCTCGGGGCGCAGGACGCCGCCTTCTTCCAGCAAGGCGGCCAGCTGGGCAGGGTTGGCGAGGGTTTCGGGCGCGAGTAGGGCCGTGAACAGGCGGTGCACATCGGCCGGAATTTCCTTCACGCAGCCAAAATCCAGCACGCCCACGGTGCCACCATCGGCAGCGGAGAGCAGGAAGTTGCCGGGATGCGGATCGGCGTGTACTTGCCGCAGCTCGTTGAGCTGAAACATGTAGAAGTCCCAGAGAGCCTGACCCAGCTGGTTGCGCACGGCCTGCGGCGGGTTGGTAGCCAGAAATTCCTTGAGGTGCTGGCCGGGTAGCCAGTCCATGGTAAGGATGCGGGCCGCCGACAGCGCGGGGTAGTATTGCGGAAACTGCAAATGGGCCAGTCCGGCGCAGGCTTGGGCAATCTGCTGGCCGCGGCGCAGCTCCAGGGCGTAGTCGGTTTCTTCGAGCAGGCGCGTTTCCACTTCCAGCAGGTAGGGCCGCACGGTGGCTTCATCAAGGCCCAGCACGCGCAGGGCAATAGGCTTCACCAGCCGGATATCGGAGCGGATGCTGTCGGCCACGCCGGGGTATTGCACCTTCACGGCCAGCTCTTTACCGCCTTTTCGAGCGAAATGCACTTGCCCAATGCTGGCCGCTTGCCGGGCTTCAATGTCAAACGCATCGAATACTTCAAACGGCGACTTGCCAAACGCCTCTCGAAACGTCTTCACCACCAGCGGGCCCGACAGCGGCGGCGTCTGGTACTGGGCCTGGGCAAACTGGTCGGCGTAGGCCGTGGGCAGGATGTTCTTTTCCATGGCCAGCATCTGAGCCACTTTCAGCACCGAGCCTTTCATTTCACTGAGCGTACCGTAGAGTTCCGCAGCATTGGCGGCGTGCAGGTCGGCGGCAGAGCTTTCGGCGCCCACGGCCCGCTTGGCGTAGTGCTTCACGTAGTTAGCTCCCACGTTAAGGCTGGTTTTGGCGAAACGCGCGGCGCGGGCCACTTTGGTGGTGGGCAGGGAGGAAAGTGGCTTGGGAGTGGAATCGGACATGGAAGGGAAGAAGGATTAGGGATAAAAGGCTGAGGGAGACCCAGTAATTGGCAAACCATTAACAACTTGCCAGCTTTGTGCCCATTTGCACGCAGCCCGTCGGCCTTCTGTAGTCTGAGAATAGAAGCTTGTGTTTTTTAATCAATCCTTTATCCCTCATCCTTTATCCTACTTACCACCGCACCAGAAACCGCACAAAATCCACGGCCGAATCCAGCGTGTTGCGGCCTACCAGATCGAAGCTCAGGGTGACGGCTTTTTCAACGGCGGCGTCGGTGCGCTCAAAATCCACGGTATCATCTTTGGCGAAGAAGCCGAGCAGGAACAGCTGCTGCTGCCAGAAAAAACGCGGATAGCCATCCTGCAGGAAATGGCGGCTGGCTACCTCCTCCGTGCGCCGGCCTTCGCGCAATAGCTCAGCCACAAATACCTCAAACTCCTGGCGGAAATCGTCGAGGACGCGGGGTGAAAGGCCGGGCATACGGTGCAAGGAACGGCGCAGACTCTGCAGGGCGTAGCTACGGTTGCGCTTCAGGATTTCGAGTAAGGTATAGTAGTAACCCAGCAACTTTTCGCGGCTACCGTACTCTTCCCACACTGGCTCACAGGCTGCTGTAGCGCGGGCCTCGCGGCCAAAGTCGGCCCAGATTTCCCGGTCGATGGCCTCAAAATTGGCGTAGCTGGCATAGAATTCCTTCTCGGCCAGGCCCAGCTTCTGCGTGAGCTTGAACACCGATATCGGCGGATGGCCTTTGCGCAGCACGTAGTCGAGGTAGGCTTGCTTGATGCGGGCTTTCGGCGAGGCGGCCGTTTCGGGGGCCACGGGTGGTTGCTGTTCCATAGTGCAGGTATAACAATGGTATTTCACGCAGGGTTTCGCAGTGGGTGGCGTAGGGTCTCGCAGTGTCGTTCAACGGTCCACTGCGAGACCCTGCGCCACCCACTGCGAGACCCTGCGTGAAACCTACTCCGCCGCGGCCCGGTAGGCGGCCCGCAACGTGTCAATGGCCCGCTGGCGGGCAAACTTATGGTCTACGATAGGGGCAGGGTAAGTAGCGGTACCAAACTCGGGCACCCAGCGCTTCACATAGGTGTAGTCGGGGTCGTAGCTCTCCAGCTGGCTTTGAGGGCTGTACACACGGAACCAGGGCGCGGCTACTACGCCGATGCCGGCCATCCACTGCCAGTTGCCCACGTTCTGGCTCATATCGTAGTCGAGGAGCTTGTCGGCAAAGTACCGGTCGCCCCAGCGCCAGTCGATGAGCAGGTGCTTTACCAGAAAACCAGCCGCCGCAATGCGGGCCCGGTTGGGCAGGTAGCCGGTGGCATTTAACTCGCGCATGCCGGCATCTACCAGTGGGTAGCCGGTGCGGCCCTCGCACCAAGCGGTAAATTCTGCCTCATTGTTGCGGTAAGGTACCTGGCGCAGACGGGGCTCGAAGCTTTCGGTGGCCGTGATAGGGTAGTGCCAGAGCAGCATCATGAAATAGTCGCGCCAGATGAGCTCGGCCAGCAGCTTGGGGTTGAGGGCCTGGGCCTGGCGCATGAGCTCCCGCACGCTCAGGGTGCCGAAGCGCAGGTGTACCGAGCGGCGCGTGCTGCTGTCCACGCGGCCGGGAGTATTGCGGGTGAGATGGTAGTTGCGCACCAGCGCCTCGGCCGGCAGTTCGTTGGCGGGCACCTCCTGGCGAAACTCCTCGAAGCCCATTGCGGCCAACGTGGGGCGGGCTGGGGCCTCCGGCAGCCGTGCCAGCCGCTCGGCAGTGAACAGCTCCTTCGACGGATGCGGCTGCAAATCCGAGTCTTGCAGCTTCTCCAGCCAGGCTTTGCGGTAGGAACCGAACGTACGCGCCGGCTTGCCGCTTTTACCCAGTAGCTCGTTTTTGGCAAAAATTACCTGGTCTTTCAGGGCCTGAAAGGTGGCGCTGTGCCGCTGGGCCAGTGCCGCCACGGCTGTGTCGCGCTCCGCGGCGTAGGGCTCGTAGTCCTCGTTGGTGTAGATGGCGGCTACTTCATACTGCGTCAGGAGTTGCTCGAAAACTCCCAGCGGCCGGCCGTAGAACGCCAGAAAATTGCCGCCGGCCTGCGCTGTTTCCTGCCCCAGCCGCTCTACCTGGTCGTAGATAAACGTAACGCGGGCGTCACGGCGGCTGGGTAGCAAATCCAGAATTTCCCGGTCATAAATAAACAGTGGCACCACCGGGTAGCCGCTTTGCAAAGCCGCCGCTAGGCCGGCGTTATCGTGCAGGCGCAGGTCGCGCCGGTGCCAGAAGAGCGTGATTTTCATGGTATAGAAGTGAGAAGGGGGGACATGAGAAGTGAGACTACGTTCTGCTAGACTTTTCGTCGCCAGCAGATAGTCTCACTTATCACTTCTTACGGTCTAAGAACTCATTTCAACCGCCCCATACCCCCATCTACGGGCAGTACCTGGCCCGTGACGAAGGAGCCATGGTCGGAGAGGAGGAAAGAGGTCATGTAGGCCAAGTCCTGCGGCTCGCCGATGCGCTGGAGTGGGTGGCGCTTGGCACTGGCTTCGGCTTTTTCGGGGGTATTGAGCAGGGCGGCGGCCAGGGGCGTGTTGGTGAGGGATGGGGCCACGCAGTTTACCCGAACACCGCTGGCGGCGTACTCGGCAGCCAGGGCGCGGGTGAGGCCCTCCACGGCGGCTTTGGCGGTGGCAATACTGGCGTGAAAGGCCATGCCCGTATCGGCCGCCACGGTGCTGAACAGCACCACCGACGCGCCGTTAGCTTTCTTCAGCCGCTTCATGCAGGCTTGCAGCACCTGCACCGCGCCCAGCACATTCAGCTCCAAATCAGCCCGAAAGTCCTCCGCCGGAATCCGCTCAAAAGGCCGCAGCTTGATGGAGCCGGGGCAGTACACCACGCCGTGCAGCACCTCCGGCAGGCCGTCGAGGACCGTGCCTACGGGCTGGGTTACGTCCAGCTCCACGAAGGTGGTGCCCAATTCGGCCAGCTCGGGCGAGTGGTGGCGGGAGGCGGTGAAGAGGTGGGCATTGAGCGTGTGCAGCAGCCGGGCCGTGGCCAGACCAATGCCCGAAGAAGCGCCCACAATAAGGATGTTCTTATCGGCGAATTCCATGCATGAGGTTGAGAGGTGAGCAGGTGGCATCACAACTGAACTTTGCCGGGAAAGTTTTGGGCATTGGGTTTCGTAGCCAGTTCCGAAGTCGGCTTGGCTTCCCGGGGCTGATTCTGCATATTGCTGAGTTGCTGCTCGTTTTACCCCGTTATTTCCTTTATGGAGCCTACCCAGGATATTTTGCTTTATCAGTCCGCCAACGGCCATGCGCAGCTGGAAGTGCAGCTGCAAAACGAAACCCTCTGGCTCACCCAGGCCCAGATGGTGGCGCTGTTTGGTCGTGACCAAAGTGTAATCAGCCGCCACTTGCGCACAATTTTTCAAACAGGTGAGTTGGTCGAATCCGACTGCGTGCGAAGTGCTGTTGACTTTCCTGTTTTCGCGGCTGAGAAGCTGGAAACGACTTCTATGCAAAAAATGCATAGAAGTCCGGGAGGTAAGAAAAAGAAGGACGGCCGCCCGGCCGACTACTACAACCTCGACGTTATCATCTCCGTGGGCTACCGCGTGAACTCCCGGCAGGGCACGCAGTTCCGGCAGTGGGCCACTGGGGTGCTGCGGCAGTATCTGGTGCAGGGCTACGCGCTGAATGAGAAGCGCCTGCGCGAAGACGCCCGCCACTTCACAGAGTTAAAACGCCTATTGCGGCTGCAAGGCGAGCTACTCGAAAACCAGGAGCTAACACCCGACCAGACCACCGCCCTGTTGCGCGTGCTCAGCGACTACGCCCGCGCCCTCGACGTGCTCGACCAGTACGACCATCAGCGCCTGCGCATTACCGGTACCACGCCCGATACGCCCTTCGAGCTAACCTACGAAGCCGCCCTGCAAGCCGTGGACGGCCTGCGCCGACAATTCGGCGGCAGCGTGCTGTTT
Organism: Hymenobacter metallilatus; assembly: GCF_003944705.1. Lineage (GTDB taxonomy): Bacteria > Bacteroidota > Bacteroidia > Cytophagales > Hymenobacteraceae > Hymenobacter > Hymenobacter metallilatus. Next base: position 105,995 of record NZ_RWIS01000012.1, read on the forward strand.
GGGCGAGAAAAAGATGAGTCGTTTCAAAGCTCGGTACGCACCATTTACCAGAGCTTTGACGGCGTAGAACTGTACCCCAGCGCGGAAGAAAAGGCAGCCAACCTGCTCTATTTCGTGGTAAAGAACCACTCCTTCTCGGATGGGAACAAGCGCATTGCAGCCTTCCTGTTTGTGTGGTTCATGGACAAAAATCACTGCCTCTACAAACCCGACGGCTCCCGCCGCCTTGCCGACAACGCCCTGGTAGCTCTCACCCTCCTTATTGCCGAGAGCAAGCCTGAGGATAAGGACGTGATGGTGAAGCTGGTCGTCAACCTCATCAACCAGGAAAACTGAGTGTAGAGACGCGACACTTCGCGTCTTCCCGTTGAACAGCCTTGCCTGGACTTCCCTTCGTGCGACGCCGCTACTCCTGCCACCCTCCAGAAAAAGCCTAATCCGCTCTGCATAAACAACCTCAGCAACGATAAGACGCGAAGTGTCGCGTCTCTACAACCGCCCTATCATCAACTTTTTACAAACCTTGTTTTCTGCGAAAAAATATCTTTCAGCAAAAATTCGCTAACGAATCCCGCCCCGTTGCGTAGCTTGCACCGCCTCTCTGTTCCACTTTTCCTCTTCTCCTGAAACTGATGAACATCCGCAAACTGCTGGTCGCCAACCGGGGCGAAATTGCCATTCGCGTGCTGCGTGCCGCCACCGAGTTGGGCATTCAAACGGTTGCCATCTACACCTACGAAGACCGGTATTCGCTGCACCGCTACAAAGCCGACGAAGCCTACCAAGTGGGCCGCGACGATGAGCCGCTCAAGCCCTACCTCGATATTGAAAGCATCATCCGTACGGCCAAGGAGAACGGGGCCGACGCCATTCACCCCGGTTACGGCTTCCTGAGCGAAAACGCCACCCTGGCCCGGCGCTGCCGCGAGGAAGGCCTCATTTTCGTGGGGCCGCGCCCCGAGGTGATGGAAGCCCTCGGCGACAAGGTGGCCGCCAAGCGGGTGGCTGTGGAGTGCCAGGTGCCCATCATCGAGAGCAGTGAACAGGACCTGACCGACCTCAACGTGGCCCTGGAGGAAGCCCACCGCATCGGCTACCCCGTGATGCTGAAGGCGGCCAGTGGGGGCGGGGGGCGCGGTATGCGCGTAATTCGGGACGATGAGCAGCTGGAGCGCGGCTTTTTTGAGGCCCGCAATGAGGCCCTCAAAGCCTTCGGAGATGATACCGTGTTTCTGGAGAAGTTTGTGGAGCGGCCCAAGCACATTGAGGTGCAACTGGTGGCCGACAACCACGGCGGCCTCACCCACCTGTATGAGCGGGACTGCTCGGTGCAGCGCCGTTACCAGAAAGTGGTGGAAGTAGCCCCGTCGCTGCACCTGCCTGACCACCTGCGCCACCTGCTGTACGAGTACGCCCTGCGCCTGGGCCGGGCCGTGAACTACAACAACGTGGGCACCGTGGAATTCCTGGTGAACCCCGAGCAGGACCGCATCTACTTTATTGAGGTGAACCCGCGCATTCAGGTGGAGCACACCGTGACGGAGATGATAACCGGCGTGGACCTCATCAAAACCCAGCTGCATATTGCCGACGGCCGCCGCCTCCAAGACGCCGAAATCGGGCTGGGGCCGGATAGTACGCCGCTAAAGATGGGCTACGCCATCCAGTGCCGCATTACCACCGAGGACCCTGAGCAGGATTTCAAGCCCGACTATGGCACTATTACGGCCTACCGCTCGGCGGGCGGCTTCGGCATCCGGCTCGACCAGGGCTCGGTGTATACCGGGGTGAAGGTGTCGCCATTCTTTGACTCCCTTCTGGTGAAAGTGTCGGCCCACGCGCCCACGCTGGAAGGCGCAGCCCAGAAGATGGCCCGCACCCTCGACGAGTTCCGGGTGCGCGGGGTGAGCACCAACATTCAGTTTTTGCAGAACATCATTGCCCACCCGGTGTTCATGGCCGGCGAGGCCAACGTGGACTTCATCAAAGACCACCAGGAGCTGTTCAAGTTCAAGCCCCGCCAGGACCGGGCCACCAAGGTGCTCAGCTTCCTGGGCGACGTGATTGTGAACGGCAACCCCGACGTGCGCGGCCTCCTGGACCCCAAGCGGGAGCTGCGCAAGCCCCGCCTCCCGCACTTCGACCCCAGCACGCCCCCGCCGCCCGGCACCAAGGACAAACTTACCGAGCTGGGCCCCGACGAATTTGCCAAGTGGCTGCGCGCCGACCCGCAGATTCATTACACCGACACGACGCTGCGCGATGCCCACCAGAGCCTGCTGGCTACCCGCATGCGCACTTTTGATATGTTGAAGGTGGCCGAGCGGTACGCTCATCAGCACCCCCAAACTTTCTCGTTGGAATGCTGGGGTGGAGCTACGTTTGATGTGGCTTTGCGTTTCCTGCACGAAGACCCTTGGGAGCGGCTGGCCAAGCTGCGGGCCGCCGTGCCCAATATTTTGCTGCAGATGCTGATTCGGGGGGCCAACGGCGTGGGCTACAAAGCCTACCCCGACAACCTGACGGAGCGGTTTGTGGAGCAGGCCGCCGAAACCGGCATCGACGTGTTCCGCATCTTCGACTCGCTGAATTGGATGAAGGGCATGGAGGCCTGCATCGGGTTCGTGCGTAACCGCACCGACCGGCTGGCCGAGGCCTGCATCTGCTACACCGGCGACATCCTGGACCCCAGGCGCAACCAGAAGTACAACCTCAACTACTACCTGCGCCTGGCCCGGCAGATTGAGGATGCCGGGGCCCACATTCTGTGCATCAAGGACATGGCCGGGCTGCTCAAGCCCTACGCCGCCACTGAGCTGATAACCGCCCTGCGCGACACCATCAAGCTGCCCATTCACCTGCACACCCACGACACCAGCTCCCTGCAGCCCGCTACCTACCTGAAGGCCGTGGAAGCCGGCGTGGACGTAATTGACGTGGCCCTGGGTGCCCTGTCGGGCCTTACATCCCAGCCCAACTTCAACGCCGTGGTAGAGATGCTGCGCGGGCAGGAGCGCCACCGGGAGTTCAACCAGGAGTCGCTTAACGAGTTCAGCAACTACTGGGAAACCGTGCGCGAGTATTACTACCCCTTCGAGTCGGGGCTGAAGGCGGGCACCTCGGAGGTGTTCCAGCACGAAATTCCGGGCGGGCAGTACTCCAACCTGCGGCCCCAGGCGGCTTCGCTGGGCCTGCTGGATAAGTTTGAAACTGTGAAAACCACCTTTGCCGAGGTCAACCAGCTGTTCGGAGATATTGTGAAGGTGACGCCCTCGTCGAAAGTGGTGGGGGACATGGCCCTGTTCCTGGTCAGCAACAACCTCACCACCCGCGACGTGCTGGAGAAGGGCCACACGCTCAACTTCCCCGAGTCGGTGCGGGAGCTGTTCCGCGGCGACATCGGGCAGCCCGAAGGCGGCTGGCCCCGGGAGGTACAGCAGGTGATTCTCAAGGACGAGCAGCCCTTTACCGACCGGCCCAACGAGCACTTGGCTCCCGTTGATTTCGAGGCCGAAGAAGGGAAATTCGAGCAGAAATTCGGGCGCCGCGGCAAGTTCACCGACGTGCTGTCGTGGCTGCTGTACCCCAAGGTGTTCGAGCAGTACTGGCAGCACCGCGAAGAGTACGGCGACGTAGCGGTGGTGCCTACGCGGGTGTTCTACTACGGCCTGCAGCCTGGCGAGGAAACCATCATCGACATTGCCCGGGGCAAGAGCATCATTGTGGGCCTGCAGAGCATCGGGCCGGTAAACGAAGATGGCTGCCGCACCATCTTCTTCACTCTCAACGGACAGACCCGCAACCTGGAAATCCGCGACACGTCGGTAGAAGTGAAGCGGGTGCTCAACCCCAAAGCCGACAAAAGCAACCCCCGCCAACTGGGCGCTCCGCTCCAGGGTATGCTCTCGAAAGTGCTGGTAGAAAGCGGCCAGCAGGTGCGCAAAAACGAGCCGCTGTTCATCATTGAGGCCATGAAGATGGAAACCACCATCACCGCCCCCGACGATACCACCGTGCAGGCCGTAAGTCTGGGCGAAGGCAGCTTGGTAAACGCCGATGATCTGGTGCTCACCCTGAGCTGACACTACTGAATTCTGACCGGAAAGTGATAGTTTAGATCAGAAACTACTTTTTCTTGTGATGACTATTCGTATTTCGTTGAGTGGGCTAGCTATCCTGCTGGCCGCTACAGCCCAAGCTCAGCAGGCACCTATCGGACAGGTGGGGGCCGCTGCGCAGGCAAATCTGGATGCGCTTACCACTGGCGCCGCCACCGTGGTGCCACGGAGTGGGGCCTACGGCACCATTGGTTCGCCCTACCTGGATAAACGCTGGCTGCCGGGCCGCCTGCAAATGACCAACGGAGTACCTATGGCGCCGGTGCCGCTTAAATACGATGTGCTGAACCATCGGCTAATGATGCTGCCGCTGAACCGTCGGGACTCGCTGCTGCTGGACGACCGGAAACTGGCCAGCTTCCAGCTGGAGGAACCTGCCATAAACGCTACCGGAATACGGTTGCGCACGTTTCGGCGGTTTCTGGAAGCACCGGAGGCCGCCCTCCGCTCAGAATATGTGGAGGTGCTGCACAGTGGCAAGTACACCTTGCTTAAGCGCCACATCAAGCAGCTGCGCAAGGCCAATTACCAGGGCCCGTATAGCAGTGGCGAGCAATATGACCAGATTGATGACAAGAGCAACTATTTCCTGCTGCGTCCGGATGCACGACTGGTGCCGGTGAAGCTGACGCTGAAAGCTATGCAGGCAGCCGCCCCCGAGCTGGCTCAGGCATTGAAAGCGGCTCCGGGTGCAAGCTCAGCTAAGGCAGAAGAAGAATGGGTGGCTGTATTGGCCACCGTCGACGCGAAATAGACAACTCCCTTGCACAAGCCAGGGGCCGTTTCTCTTTGAGGGAAGCGGCCCCTGATCTTTTTCTGGCAAGCTAGCGGCTGCGGTGCAGCTCGGCAGCAGGAGTAGTGCCCGTTTCCGAATACAAGCGTAGCGTGTCGCCGCTGATGCGGTAGGTCCGGGTAGCCTGCAACGCACCCATAAAACCGGATTCGGTGGCCAGATCGGGGCAGGCCATTTTGGTGCTTAATAGTGGTCCAAAGCGCAGCTGATTAGGAGCCGCTACTTCAGCGGGCCCCCGAAACCGGTTGCAACCACCCAGTCCCTCTGCCTGGGCCTCCGTGGCAGAAAGCTGTAGGTAGGGCTGCTGAGTAGCAGAGGGCGCAACTGGCTGACTGTTGAGCGAGTGGAGCACCCATTTGGTTGCCCGGAGCTCGGCGGCTGGAGTAGCAGGCGCTGCTGCTGTTCCGGAATTTTCGGTAGTAGGAGCGGTGGTTTGGCAGGCGGCCAAACCCAGGAGTACGGCAAATATGGAGCGCATAGGACGTGCGAAAAGTAATAAACAGAAGCACCTGCGAAAACAGGTGCCGAATGGGCACGCAAATTGTACCGCGTACAGAACAAAATGGTTATTTTGCGGTATGCGAAAATTCCCCCCCTTCGTTCTGTTCCTCGCTCTATTTAGTGCTTACGCTTACGCTCAGAAAAAACCGGCTACTGTTTCATCCGCTGCTTCCGGCGTATCGGCGGCTACGGTAGAGCGGGTTGTGCGCGCCCTGGCTGCTGACGATATGCAGGGCCGTGCCACTGGCAAGCCCGGTAGCGTTAAAGCCGCTGAGTTTCTGGCCGCCGAGTTCCAGCGTATTGGCCTGGAGCCACTGCCGGGCCTATCAAGCTTTATGCAGCCATTTCCGGCCTACGAGGCCCGCACCGCGGCTGCCTTCGTGTCCATTAACGGCACCAAGGTAGCCCCCGATAAGCTGCTGCTGATTTCCGGCCAGCCCCATCTGAACTGGACGGAGGCCGACGAGCCGGCGGCCCGGGTGGTAACCATCGGCCCCCAGGACAACCTGATGAAGGAAATCCGCCCGCTGCTAGATCCTAAGGAAAATACCATCGTATTGATTGACCCCGTGCAGGCGGCCGCTTTCAACCGGGTGGCAGGCTATGTAAAGCGCGGCGGGTTGCGGGCCGAAAAGCCGGCGCCGTTTACCACCCTGCTCATTCTGGCTCCGCCAGCAGCTATGCCTCTCAAGTTTCAGGTGGCCGCCACTACCACCATCCGCACCGTGGAGCTGCGCAACGTGGTGGGCGTACTGCCCGGTAAGGATGCCGCCCGCACCGCCGAGCAGGTAGTGTTCAGTGGGCACTACGACCACCTGGGCTTCCTGCCCGCCGTGGCCGGCGACTCCATTGCCAACGGTGCCGACGACGACGCCAGCGGTACTACCGCCGTGGTAGCCCTGGCTGAGCATTTCAAGAAAAAGAATGACAACGCCCGCCCGCTGGTGTTCGTGGCCTTCACGGCTGAGGAAATCGGGGGCTTTGGGGCGCGTCATTTTTCCAAGCAGCTTGACCCCAAAAACGTGGTGGCCATGTTCAATATTGAAATGATTGGCAAGCAGGCCAAGTTTGGTCCCAACACGGCCTTTATCACCGGTTTTGACCGCTCCGACTTCGGCAAAATGCTCCAGGACAATGCCAAGGGCACGGTGTTCCGCTTTGAGCCCGACCCTTATCCCGAGCAAAACCTGTTCTATCGCTCCGATAACGCCACTCTGGCCCGTCTGGGCGTACCGGCCCACACCATCAGCACCGACCAGATTCCGACTGATAAGAAGTATCACTCCGTGGATGATGAGGTGGAAACCCTGGACCTGCCCAACATGACGGCCGTTATTACCGGCATTGCCCGGGCCGCCGCCGGTATCGTCAGCGGCCAGCAAACGCCCACTCGCATTGCTCCTGAAACGGTGAAGCAGTAGCGCGGCTACAACGGGCCCTGGCGCCAATTAACGGGGAGAAGGGTCCAGTGCACCGGACTTTTCTCCCCGTTATCTTTGTTGATTCCGTAGGCGGTTATGGATTGCGTGTTTATTCTTATTCGAAGTATGTTAATGCGTAGTTTGTCAGTAGTACTATTATGCTTGCTGTCTTCAATTTGGGCGGAGGCCCAGCGTAAATCAAGGATATTGCCTGAGCCTCCAGGATGTGTACCGGTATCCGATAACCTCTATATGGATGAGGCAGAGCTAGCCAATATTCACAGGCTGGAATATTTGCATCATATTCGGCAAGATTCCTCGGATGCTTTCTATAGAAGTCAAATTCCTGATTCTACCGTGTGGGATACAAATGACAGAGAAATTGATGGCCACGCATCAGGCCCATTCACGGCTTACTATTTCAGGTACCCAGGCTTTCGGTACTACCCATTAGTAGGCGTGAGTTACGAGCAGGCTGTAGCGTATTGCCGTTGGCGGAGCAACATGGTCAACGCTGGCTATTTCCAGTCAGCGGAGTTCCAGCGGAAGTACCCGGAGCTGCGCAATTTCACTGTATTGGCCGAATATCGCCTGCCCACGGAAGCCGAATGGGAGCAGGCTGCGGCTGGTGGCTTGCCAATCGGTACTGAACCGTTACAGCTGGTGCCACCGTCTTCCAAATCCAGCTTCAAACCTCTGCAACTGCGCAAGGAAAAGGCCTTGGATTCCTGCCTGACTGCTCTGGTTTTACCCAAGGGTAAGGCTGTATTTCGGCTTCCCTACACGTTGCTGGAAAACTTCATTTCAGAGAAGAATGGCCAGCCATTCTTCTGTGCCGCGTATCGGCAGTTTTTCACGGAATACATCTACAATCATCCGCCAACTGCAAACAAACTGTACAACATTATTGGCAACGTGGCTGAGCTAACGGCAGTCAAAGGAGTAGCAAAAGGTGGCTCGTTTCGGTCGTCGGTGCGGCAGATTACGGTGCGTTCCCGGCAGTTGTATCAAGGTCCGCAATCCTGGCTAGGGTTTCGGTGCGTAGCTACGGTGCGGATGGTGCCCAAAACTGCTGCACGGTAGGGCATATCCTCGCTGCATTCCGACCTTTCTGCGCTGTATCTTTGTTGATTCTCCACTGGCTTTATTCCAGTAGTATCATCCACTTGAGAGAAACAACGAGTGAAAGTTTGCATTGCCGAAAAGCCCAGCGTGGCCCGCGAAATTGCCCAGGTGCTGGGTGCCAACCGCAAAATGGACGGCTACTTCGAGGGCAACGGCTACCAGGTAACCTGGACGTTCGGCCACTTCTGCCAGCTGCGCGAGCCTGAGGACTACCGCCCCGAGTGGAAGCGCTGGAGCATTCACGATTTGCCCATGTTGCCCGATACGTTCGGCATCAAGCTCATGCGCCGCGACGACGGCGTAGTGCGGCAGTTCAACGTGATTAAAAACCTGCTGGCCTCGGCCGAGGAAGTTATTAACTGCGGCGACGCCGGGCAGGAGGGGGAGGTGATTCAGCGCTGGGTGCTGCTGGAAGCCAAGTACCGCAAGCCCACCAAGCGCCTCTGGATTTCCTCCCTCACCGAAGAAGCCATCCGCCAGGGCTTCCAGAACCTGCGCGAGGGCTCGGAGTTCGACTCACTCTACCAGGCCGGCAAAAGCCGCGCCGTGGGCGACTGGCTGCTGGGCCTGAACGCCACCCGCTTGTTCACGCTCAAGTACGCACCCGGGCAGCGGCAGGTGCTCAGCATCGGGCGGGTGCAGACGCCCACGCTGGCCCTGCTGGTAGACCGGCACCACGAAATCCAGAACTTCCGGCCCGAGCCCTACTGGGTGCTGCGCACCGAGTACCGCGGCACCATGTTCAGCCACGTGGCCGTGGTGAAAAAAGGCAAGGACGACGACGAGCCCGACGAAAAAGCCCGCCTGAAGGCCCGCGGCTACTTCGTGACCCAGGAGGAAGCCGACGCGGCCCTGGTCCAGGTAACCGGCCAGCCCCTCACGGTGACGAACGTGGAAATCAAGAAGGCGCTGGAGAGTCCGCCCGCGCTGTTCGACCTGACCTCCCTGCAGGTGCAGTGCAACAACCAGTTGGGCCTCTCGGCCGAGGACACGCTCAAAACCGTGCAGGGCCTTTACGAGAAGAAAGTGGTGAGCTACCCCCGCGTGGACACCACCTTCCTGCCCGACGACCAGTACCCCAAAATTCCCGGCATCCTGCGTGGGCTGGGCGGAGTGCACGCGGCCCTGGCGGCCCCGCTGCTGGCGGGCGGCAAAATCCGCAAGAGCACCAAGGTGTTCAACAACCAGAAGGTGACGGACCACCACGCCATCATCCCGACCGGAGCTAGTGCCAATAGCCTGCACGGCACCGAGCAGCAGGTGTACGACATCATCACGCGCCGCTTTCTGGCCGCGTTTTACCCCGATTGTGAAGTCTCAAACACTACCGTAACGGCCGATGTGGCCGGGCGCACCTTCCGGGTGCGGGGCCGCCAGATTCTGAGCCCCGGCTGGCGCGAAGTGTACGGCGACCCGGAGAAGCAGCAAGCCCCCTCGGCCCCTAAAGCCGCCGGTGAGGGCGACGACGATGTGGTGAGTACCGTGCTGCCCAGCTTCCAGAAAGACGAAACCGGCCCCCACAAGCCCCGCCTCGACGCCAAGCAGACTCAGCCTCCACGCGAGTACTCGGAGGCTATGCTGCTGCGCGGTATGGAAACCGCCGGCCGCAACGTGGACGACGAGGAACTGCGCCAGGCCATGAAGGAAAATGGCATCGGCCGCCCCTCCACCCGCGCCGCCATCATCGAAACCCTGTTCAAGCGCGGCTACATCCGCCGCGACCGGAAGAAGATTGTACCCACGCCCACCGGCGTCGAGCTCATCGGCCTCATCCGCAACCCCACGCTAAAATCGGCGGAGCTGACGGGGCAGTGGGAGCGGAAGCTGCGCCAGATTGAAGGCGGCCAGCTCGACCAGGAGCAGTTTCTGGGCGAGCTGAAGCAGCTGGTGCGCGAAATGGTGCTGGAAGTAAAGCACGACGGCTCCGGCCGCGCCGTAACGGTAGCCAACGCCACGCAAGTTGCGCCTGCCGCTGGCAAACCCATCCCCACTCGCCCAACAACCAACAACCAACAACCAGCAACTAACCAAGGTCTGGGGCCGTGCCCGGCCTGCGGCAGCGGCCACGTGCTGCGCGGAAAATCGGCTATGGGCTGCTCCCGCTGGAAGGAGGGGTGCCAATTCCGGCTGCCGGTGGAGTTCGAGGGCAAGAAGTTTACCGATAAGCAGGTGGGTGACCTGCTCAAGAAAGGGCGCACTCAGGTAATGCAGGGCTTCCTGGACGAGGCCGGCAACAAGTTCGGGGCCGCCATCCGGCTCACGCCCGACCGGACGCTGGAGTTGGTGCGCGCCGCCGAAAGCAAGCCCACCACCGCCCAGGACCCCGGCCAGATACCCTGCCCGGTGTGCCGTCTGGGCCAGATGCTGAAGGGCAAAAGTGCCTGGGGCTGCTCCCGCTTCCGCGAGGACTGCCAGTTCCGGGCCCCATTCGAGTGGGGCGGCAAAACCCTCACCGACGCCCAGATGAACCAGCTCCTGCGCAAAGGCAAAACCGGCGTCATCCGCGGCTTCATCTCCAGCAAAACCGGTAACCGCTACGAAGCCGCATTGCAGGTAGGGGCCGACGGGCGCATTGAGCCGGTGTTTGACAACAAGGGGTAAGCTTTATTCTATGCTGAAAACGTGCTGCGTATTTTTACTACTGCTGGTTTCTACTGTGACTGTCTTAGCTCAGTCCCAAGGGAAATTAGCCAAATTGAACTCCGATGCTGCAGTGCAGCAAGTAGTAAGGTCGCTGGATGATTACTACAAGAATTTCAAGGTAGATTCCCGCCTTCGGTTCGAGGACAAGCGGGTACAAAAAATATATCAACGAGAGAAAATCAAAGCGTGGGAAAAAGCAGATGTTGATGGAAATGGCCTGATTGATCTGCTGATAACCGGCACCCATTACGATGACGAAAGCAAAGTCATCTGTGTGTTGGATATGGGTGACAGTCTGGTATTGGAAGATTTTGGCCGGCAGTTTTACCAGTATTGTCCGGTAGCGCGCATCGTTTACCAAGGTGCCCAGCCGCTGATTGCTTACGCCGATTACCATAAGCCCTTTCTGACAACAGAACAGTTAGAGGAAGATGGCCGTCAGCAATTCCTGCTGACCTATCGTTTTGGAGGATTAGTTGAGTATAATTCTACTCCCACGAGCACCAAAATAGATAGTCTGCTGTATACGTCTCACTTTGCCTATCACGAGGTCGAGGAAATAACAATTGGCATTGGACCTCAGGATAGTGTCACCTATCACTCCTGTGAGTATCCGGTATTGAATGAGGCTGAAAAGAAGAGTGAGGACCTAACCACTACGCTCAATACCTCTGCACAACAACAGCTTAGCGAGTTAGTGAATTACTTGCAACCGGACAAGCTGAAGCGTGCATACCGGATTGGTTATAACCATGTGCCATACATTGCGCTGCGTATAGTGTATGCTGATGGCCGCCGGTTGCAGGTAGGCGATAGGGGTGGCATAGGCTCATTTGGATTGACTCGGCTCTATACGCTGTTGGAGTCGCTACGCAAAACGCAGACTTGGATGCCAACTAAAAAATAATCCTTCCTATGCCTCCCCACCTCGGTAAAACGCTGTTTCTGCTCGGCCTGGGCCTGATGGTACTAGGGGCGCTGCTGTGGCTGGGCGGGGGCAACCTGCTGGGCTGGTTCGGGCGGCTGCCGGGCGACGTGCGGGTGGAGCGGCCGGGCTTCCGGCTGTACGTGCCCTGGGTGTCGATGCTGCTGGTGAGTGCGGGACTGAGCGCGCTGCTGTGGCTGGTGCGGAAGCTGGGCGGGTAAGCAGGCGGAAATCCAATTGAAGCAGGGGTAGAGAGTAGGTAGGAAGAGCAATATTCCGGAGGTGAAACCACTTTTGGTAGAGTTGCGGAGACAGAAAGGCACTTCCGGCAACGTGCCCGATAACGTTTGCGCAAAAAATAGCCAGGTGAGGAGCAGGCGGGGCCAACTATTCCGCTAACCTTAACAACTATTCAGGCCAAAACTACCCGTCCGGTTTTCCGGAAAACTGCAGTTCCGGGTCTGAATTTCGTTCCACGCGCCTTCCCACTCCCGCCCGAAATGAAGCAACTCTGTGCTGTACTGCTGGCCGTGCTGCTGCTGGCTTTCCGCCCGCCCGCCGACGACCGTAAGCCCACCATCTTCCTCGTGGGGGATTCTACCATGTCGGATAAGCCGCTGGACAAGGCCGAGCGAGGCTGGGGCATGTACTTCCGGCAGTATTTCGATGCCAATGTGGCCCTGCAGAACCACGCCATGAACGGGCGCAGCACCCGCAACTTCCGCCACGAGGGCCGCTGGGCCAAGGTGCTGGAGCAAGTGAAGCCCGGCGACTGGGTATTCATCCAGTTTGGCCACAACGACAGCAAGCAGGAAGACACCGCCCGTTACGCCGCCCCCCAAACCGCCTACCGCCAGAACCTGACCCGCTACGTGCAGGAAGCCCGCGCCAAAGGCGCCAACCCGGTGCTGCTCACGCCCGTGGGTCGGCGCTATTTTGATGAGGCCGGCAAGCGCAAAGATGACCACGGCGAGTACCCCGGCGTGGTGCGCGAGGTAGCCAAAGCCCAGAAAGTACCCCTGATTGACCTGCACGAAACCAGTTGGGTCATGTACACCCAACTCGGCGACGCCGGCACCAAGCCGCTGTTCTGGAGCTACCAGAACGGGGCCAACAACACCAAACTCGATAACACCCACTTCTCGGCCTACGGCGCCGAGCGGGTGGCCCAGCTGGTGGCCCAGGAAGTACGCAAGCAGAACCTCGGTATTGCCGCGCATCTTAAGCCGCTGGCCTTCGCCGGCAAGTACGCCTATGAGCTGCCCATCGTGCTGCAGCCCACCTTCCGCAAGGACACCTTCAATATCACCAAGTACGGCGCGGTAGCCGATGGGCAGACGCTCAACACCGAGGCGTTTCGCAAGGCCATTGACGCCTGCAGCCAGCAGGGTGGCGTGGTGCTGGTGCCGCGCGGCCTCTGGCTCACCGGCCCCATTCAGCTGAAAAACAACGTGAACCTGCACGTGGCTAAAGGCGCACTGGTGCAGTTCAGCAACAAACTCTCCGACTACCAACTTATCAAAACCAACTGGGAAGGGGAGGACGCCGTGCGCAACCAGTCGCCCATTTCCGGCTACGACCTCGAAAACATTGCCATTACCGGCCCGGGCACCTTCGACGGAGCCGGCGACGCTTGGCGCATGGTGAAAAAGGAAAAGCTCAACCCCGGCCAGTGGCAGCGTCTTGTGAAATCGGGTGGGGTGGTGGATGAGAAGGGCACGACCTGGTACCCCTCGGCGGGCTCACTCAAAGGCTCCACGCTCAGCAAACCCTGGACCTATGCCGCCGGCCAGGAGCCCGACTTCAGCAAGTTTGCGGAGTTCAAGGATTTCCTGCGGCCCAACATGCTCAGCCTGCAGCGTTGCAAGCAGATCCTGCTCGAAGACTTCACCATTCAGAACTCCCCGGCCTGGACGATTCACCCGCTGCTCTGCGACAACCTCACCCTGCGCAACGTGACGGCCCGCAACCCCTGGTACGGCCAAAACACCGACGCCCTGGACCTGGAATCCTGCCGCAACGGGCTGGTGGAAGGCTGCACCTTCGACGTAGGCGACGATGGCATCTGCATCAAATCGGGTCGTGACGCGGAAGGCCGCCGGCGCGGCGTGCCCACCGAGAACTTCATCATTCGCGACACGAAAGTGTACCACGCCCACGGCGGCTTCGTGATTGGCTCGGAAATGTCGGGCGGGGCGCGCAACCTGTACGTGAGCAACTGCACCTTCATGGGCACCGATGTGGGCCTGCGTTTCAAGACGGCCCGGGGCCGGGGCGGGGTGGTGGAAAACATCTTCGTGGACGGCGTGGACATGACCGACATTGCCGGCGAGGCCATCCTGTTCGATATGTACTACGCCGCCAAAGACCCGGTGCAGGTGAACGGCGAGGCCTACGGCATCCCCGAAATCAAGGCCGAGCCGCTGAACGAGGGCACCCCGCAGTTCCGCAACTTCCGCATCACCAACGTCACCTGCAAGGGTGCCAACACCGGCATTCTGGTGCGCGGCCTGCCTGAAATGGCGGTGCAGAACGTGGAAATTGAAAACACGGTGCTGGAGTGCAATAAGGGCATGGTCTGCCAGGAAGCCGACGGTATCCGCCTCAAAAACGTGACTCTGCTTTCCGAGGCAACCAAACCGGTGCTGGAAGTCCAGAACAGCCGCAACATCAGCTTCGACAACCTCCGCTACACGCCCGGCGCCGAGCTGCTGCTGCGCGTAACCGGCGCCCGTAGCAAAGCCGTAACCCTGCGCAACACCGACACCAAACCTGCCAAAAAAGACGTGGAAGTGGGGGAGAAGGTGGCCAGGAAAACGGTGACGGTAAGCAAGCTGTAATGAACGAAACTCTCCTCCTTGGAAAGGAGGGGACGCGGCGGCGCAGCCGACGCTGGGGTGGTTGACCCGCGTGCTGATGTTGTTTATCCGAACGACCTGACCCCGAGTCGTTCAACGAATCAACCACCCCTAGCCCCTCCTTTCCAAGGAGGGGAACTAGTTTCTAGCTCTAGCTTTCCATCCATGTCCTTCCGTCCTTTTCTGCTGGCCGGCCTGCTCACGGCCTCGCTTTCCACCCAGGCCCAGACCACACCCACGGCGCGGCCGATGTCGCAGCGCATGGCCGATGCGTTTATCGGCTGGCACCCCGATTCTATCCTTATCGGCAGCCGCAAAACCGCCCGCTGGGACTACGAGCAGGGGCTGATGCTGAAGGCGCTGGAGCGGGTATGGCAGCGTACCGGCGACGCCCGCTACTTCACCTACATCCAGAAAGACCTCGACCAGTTCGTGCGCCCCGACGGCACCATCCGCACCTACAAACTGGACGACTACAACCTCGACAACCTGACCACTGGCCACGCCTTGCTCACGCTGGGCCAGATGTCGGTGCCCCAGGCCGAGAAGTACCGGCTGGCGGCCCGACAGCTACGCCAGCAGCTGGAGGGGCAGCCGCGCACCAAGGCCGGCGGCTTCTGGCACAAGAAAGTGTACCCCAACCAGATGTGGCTCGATGGCCTGTACATGGCCGAGCCGTTCTACGCCGAGTACAGCCAGGTTTTCAATCAGCCCGCCGGCTTCGACGACGTGGCCCGGCAGTTTGCCCTCATTGAGCAGCACCTCACCGACCCCAAAACCGGCCTGAAATACCACGGCTACGACGAAAGCCGGGAGCAGCAGTGGGCCAACAAAACCACCGGCCAGTCGCCCAATTTCTGGGACCGGGGTCTGGGATGGTACGCCATGGCGCTGGTGGATGTGCTCGATTATTTCCCCCCAAACCACCCGCAACGCCCGCAGCTCATCCAAAACGTGCAGCGCCTTGCGCCGGTGCTGGTGAAGTACCAGGATGCCAATGCCGGCACCTGGGCGCTGGTGATGGACCAGGCCGCACGCAAGGGCAATTACCAGGAGGCCTCGGGCAGTAGCATGTTCGTGTATTTCCTGCAGAAAGGCGTGCGCATGGGCTACCTCGATAAGAAGTACGCCGCCGCCGCCCGCAAGGGCTACGACGGTCTGCTGAAGCAGTTCGTGGCTGAGGAAAACGGTGCGCTGGTCTTCAACGGCACCGTGAGCGTGGGCGGCCTCGGCGGCAAGCCCTACCGCGACGGGAGCTTCGAATACTACCTCACCGAGCCCCTGCGCAAGAACGACCTGAAAGGCGTGGGCCCGTTCATTCTGGCCAGCGTGGAAATGGAAACCGCCGCCAGCACTGTGGGAACCGGCAAAACCGTGGCCGTAGACAACTACTTCAACCACGAGCTGCGCAAAAACGCCCTGAGCGGCCAGCCCGAAACCTGGCACTACACCTGGGACGACCGCACGCACGGCGGCTTCTACTTCTGGGGCCAGCAGTTCCGCGACCTGGGCGCGAAAACCGCCACCATCAGCACCGCCCCCACGGCCACCGCGCTGAAGGGTGTAGACGTGTTCATCATCGTGGACCCCGACACTGAAAAGGAAACCCCGCAGCCCAATTTCGTGCGCTCCGCCGACGTGCAGGCTCTCACTAAATGGGTGAAGGACGGTGGCACCTTGGTACTAATGGCCAACGACACCAGCAACTGCGAAATCCCGCGCTTCAATACCCTGGCCCGGGCCTTCGGAATGGAGTTCCTGCCCCTGAATCTGAACATGGTGAAAGGCAGTGAATTCGAGCAGGGCCGGGTGAATATTCCGGCCGACAACGCTGTGTTCAAAACCTCAAAATCAGCCTATATCAAGGAGCTGGCCCCGCTGAAAGTGCAGGCCCCGGCCACGCCGCTGGTGAAGATGGGCGGGCACACCGTCATAGCCACCGCAAAAGTGGGCAAGGGCACCGTACTGGCTGTGGGTGACCCCTGGCTGTATAATGAGTACGTGGACGGCCGCAAGATTCCGGCCTCGTTCGAGAACTACAATGCCGCCCGCGACCTGGCGACCTGGCTGCTACAACAGCCCGGCCGCAAATAGCGGCAAGCACCCAGGCCGGCCGTTTGGTGAGTGAGCCGCTGGCCTAAGTGCTGCCGCCCGTCATTCCGACCAACGGGAGAAATCTGAGGTTCGGCCACGCCGATTGCCGCAGAGGCCGCCGGTTGGTCGGAATGATGGTTTTTGGTCTTACCTGCAATAACCCAAACCCATCTGTCATCCTGAGCATGTCGCGCATCAAGCGAGGACGAAGGATCTTACCACGGAAGAACGAGGCTTTTATACGATTGTCGTTCAACGCAGCCGTTCAGCGAGTACCTGAAACTAGATGGAACGTCATGCTGAGCCTGTCGAAGCATCTCTGCCTCTGACTAATCATTAAATATTGCAACGAAGCGGTAGAGATGCTTCGACTACGCTCAGCATGACGTTCTATGGGCTTCCCGAATAGGATGCAATGCGATAATGTCCTTCGCAAGCTCAGGATGACAATGTTTTCAACTCGCCTTATAATGAAGTTTCGCCTGTTTCTGCTGGCTCTGTTGCTGCCGCTGGCCACCCGTGCTCAGTCGGCCCTCTCGCAGGTGTGGGTGCCGGATCTAGGCAACGGGAGCTACAAAAACCCGGTTCTGTACGCTGATTATTCCGACCCCGATGTGGTGCGTGTGGGCTCCGATTATTATCTCACGTCGTCCAGCTTCAACAGCGCCCCCGGCCTGCAGATTCTGCACTCCCGCGACCTAGTGAACTGGACCATCATTGGGGCCGCATTCAGTCAGCAGCTACCTGTGGCGCGCTACAACCAGCCCCAACACGGCAACGGTGTCTGGGCTCCGGCCATTCGCTACCACAAAAAGGAGTTCTACATCTATTATCCCGACCCCGACCTGGGCCTGTTCGTAACCAAGGCCAAGAACCCCGCCGGGCCCTGGAGCGCGCCGGTCTGCATCAGGGAGGCCCGGGGCTGGATTGACCCCTGCCCGCTCTGGGACGAGGATGGGCAGGCCTACCTGGTACACGGTTTTGCCGGCTCGCGGGCGGGCTTCAAAAGTGTGCTGGCCGTGAGCCGTATGAGCTCCGATGGGTTGAGCTTGGTTGGCGACGAAGTACTAGTGTTCGACGGCCACGAGAAGCACCCCACCATCGAAGGTCCCAAGTTCTACAAGCGCCACGGCTACTACTACATCTTCGCGCCCGGCGGGGGCGTGAGCACCGGCTGGCAGGTGGTATTGCGCGCCAAAAACGTGTTCGGCCCCTACGAAGACCGGATTGTGATGAACCAGGGCACTACGCCCATCAACGGCCCGCACCAGGGCGCCTGGGTGGATACGCCCGATGGCAGGCAGGACTGGTTTCTGCACTTCCAGGACCAAGGCCCCTACGGCCGCGTAGTACATCTGCAACCGATGACCTGGCGTAACGACTGGCCCATCATCGGCGAAGACCCGGACGGTGACGGCGTTGGCCAGCCCGTGCTTACGTACCGCAAACCCGCCGTGCGCGGCCCACAGCCCCCGGCCACGCCCGCTACGTCCGACGAGTTCAGCAGTGCGGCGCTGGGGCTACAGTGGCAGTGGCACGCCAATCCGCAGCCAGGCTGGGCGTTTCTGAATCAGAGTGCGGGTATGCTGCGCCTATACTCGGTGCCGCTGCCCGCTGGCGCCAAGAACCTGTGGCAGGTGCCCAATTTGCTGCTGCAGAAGCTGCCCGCCGAGCAGTTTATGGCCACCGTCAAGCTCGCCGTCACGCCCCGCTTCGAGGGCGAAAAGGTAGGGTTAGTGATGATGGGTCTTGATTATGCCACCATCACGCTCAGTAACTCCGGCGGCCAGCTGCTGCTCAGTCAGACGGTGTGTAAAGAGGCCGACAAGCTTACTCCCGAAACCGCTGCCAGTGCGCCCGTTACTGTGCCTCCGCGCCAGCCCGTGTATCTGCGCGTAACGGTGCTGTCCGGCGCCAAATGCCGCTTCAGCTACAGCCTCGACGGTAAACAGTTTACACCACTAGGCGCCGAGTTTCATGCTCGGGAAGGCAAGTGGATTGGCGCGAAAATGGGTCTGTTCTACACTCGCTCCGGCCAAACCAACGACGCCGGTACCGCCGACGTGGATTGGTTTCGGGTAGAGCCAGTACAGTGATTCTGAAAACTGTCAGAGAACTGTCATCCTGAGCAGCGCGAAGGACCTTATCCCGTCAGCAAGTCGTAACAACGGCCCGTTCTGGCGTGATTAGGTCCTTCGCGCTGCTCAGGATGACAGTCCGGTTTACAGCTTCACTGCTTCCAGGCGCGTGGAGCTGCGCACTACCAGCTCGGTGGGAATGCGCACGGTTTCAATGGGCAGGGCGCGGTGCTTGCGCTCAATCTGGTCGATGAGGCGCTCGGCGGCTATCTGACCAATTTCCTGGGCGGGCTGCACCACGGTACTTAGGGCCGGATTCAGTAGGTGTGCCACGTTGAGGTTGGTGAAGCCGATAAGCGAGACATCTTCGGGGATGTGCAGGTCGCGCTGGCGCAGGGCCTGCAGGCAACCCACGGCCAGGCGGTCGGAGGCTGTGAAAAAGGCATCGGGGGGTGAGTCCAGGTGCATTAGCTCATCTACCATCGGGCCTACCTCATCGGGCCCGAAAGTGCCGTAACGTACTAGGTTCTCATCGAATTCCAGCCCATTCTGCTCCAGGGCGGCGCGGTAGCCAGCCAGGCGCTCCTGCGTAATGCTGAGCCAGGGCTGAATGGTGAGGTGAGCAATGCGCCGCCGGCCCTCCTGAATCAGATGCTCGGTGGCGGCAAAGGCCCCACCGAAATTATCGGCCACTACTTTGGTCACGTTCAGCTCACTGGAAACCCGGTCAAACAGCACCAGCGGCACGTTTTTGTCGAGCACTTCCTGCAGGTGCTCCACATCGGAGGTTTCGCTGGACAGAGACATCAGCAGGCCATCTACTTTGCGCGACATGGCCTGCTGCACGTTGGCCATTTCCCGCTCGTAGCTTTCCTGGCTCTGAAAGATAATAACGTGGTAGCCCCGGTTGTAAGCAATAGCCTCGATACCGTTGATGGCCTGGGAGAAAAAGTAGTTGGCAATTTGGGGCAGAATCACGCCAATGGCCCGGCTGGCGCTGCCTTTCAGGCTGAGCGCAATGGGGTTGGGGCGGTAGTTGAGCCGCTCAGCACACTCCATCACCCGGCGCTTGGTTTCCGCGTTGATTTCGTAGCTGCCCCGCAGCGCCCGCGACACGGTGGAGGTTGAGATTCCCAGCTCCCGGGCAATGTCCTTGATGGTGTACGTTTCCACGAGATGGTGCGGCGCTAGGTGAAAGAAAAGGTAAGCGGAGAGTGGGTACTTACTAAAGTACAAGAATGTACCTGATGCCGGAAAGGTGCCCAACTGTCCGAAAAATAGGCATAGCCAGTGAATAACCGGAATACTGACCCTGAAAAACTACGGCAGTGACTGATTGGTCACGTTCCCGACATCGTTTGCACAAATTAATCAGGTCAATTTCTTCCTTTTCGCGGAGGCTTCCAGTAACCTTAATCAAGCCAACTGCTGGCCGGCTGTAAACCCAACGCAGCCAGCTTCTTCAAAAAGTATACAACGCTGCTGATAAAGACGCCAGCGGCCCGCTACGAATAGCAACCCGGCCGACCCGAAGCCCCGTCGGCGCCCGGCTGTTTCGCTGCTGCTTACCCAAGTGCCCAACCGGCTGCTTACCCACCTTCCCACTTCAATTCCCACACCATCACGTCACGTCATGAAAAAAAATCTACTGTTACTGGCGCCGCTTCTGGTGGCAACGGTGGCACCCGCTTGGGCGCAGCAACGCCGCGTACAGGGGGTTGTTAAGTCGGACAAGGGAGACGCCCTGCCCGGCGTAACGGTGGTCGTTAAGGGCACCAGCACCGGGGCCACTACCGACGGGGAAGGGCGCTTCAGCCTGGCCGTGCCCGATAATGCTACGCTGCGCTTCAGCTACATCGGCTTTCTGCCGTATGAGGTGGCCGTAGGCACCAAAACCGACTTTACGGTGGCTCTGCAGGAAGATAGCAAGACACTGGACGACGTGGTAGTAATTGGCTACCAGGCCGTGCAGCGCCGCGACGTGACGGGCTCGGTATCGTCGGTGAGTGCCCAGCAGATCAAGGACATTCCGGTAAACTCCGCCGCCGAGGCCCTCACGGGCCGCCTGGCCGGGGTGCAGCTGACTTCCTCAGAGGGTACGCCCGGTAACCTGGATGTGCGGGTGCGGGTGCGGGGCGGTGGCTCGGTAACCCAGGACAACTCCCCGCTGTACGTGGTGGACGGTATCCAGATTGAAAACGCCCTGGCCGTAATTGCGCCTCAAGATATTGCCTCCGTGGATGTGCTCAAAGATGCCTCGGCCACGGCCATTTACGGGGCCCGCGGCGCCAACGGCGTGGTGATTATTACCACCAAGAAAGGCATCGAGGGCAAAACGGTTATCAGCTACAATGGCTTCGCCGGTTTCCGCCGCATCAGCAAGAAGCTGGGCGTGCTCAGTCCTGATGACTACCTGAATTACCAGTACGAGCGGGCCCAGCTGGCCGGCGCTACCGGGCAGGGCGGCCTATCGGCGTTTGGCAAGCTGTTTGGCTCCCGCAATTACCTCAGCGACACGCTCGGCCGCGCCCGCCAGGCGCCCTTCGTGGATTGGCAGGAAGAGGTATTCGGGCGCGACGCCTTCCAGCAAACCCACAACCTCTCGGTATCGGGTGGGGTGAAAGGTACTACGTACTCCCTGAGCCTGACGCGCAACGACGAGGACGGCATCCAGCGCGGCTCCGACTTTACCCGCAACCTGGTCAACTTCCGCTTTGATACCAAGCCCATGGACCGCCTGAAAGTGGGCATGAACATGCGCTTCAACGACCAGACGGTGAACGGGGCGGGCACGTCTTCCTCCGGCTCCAGCGTAACCTCCCGCCTGCGCAACACGGTGCAATACATGCCCCTGATGGTGCCCAACGCCACGGGCCAGGTGCTGGACCCCAGCACCTTTGATGACGAGTTCTTCACCAACTCCAGCCTGGTAAACCCGGTGCTCACCATCGACAATGAGTACCGCCGCGACAAGCGCCGCACTTTCAACATTGGGGCCAACGCGGCGCTGGAGCTGCTGAAGGGCCTCACGTTGCGCTCTACGGCGGGTTTTGATATTACGAACACCGAGCTGGGTACCTTCAACGGCCGCTACTCGCCCACCATCCGGCAGGCGGCCGGGGGCTACCTCAACCTGCCCTTCGCCACCATTACCACGGGTACCCAGAGCACGCTCAACAACTCCAACGTGCTGGATTACGCCTTTACTACCGGCAAGCACCAGGTGGGCGTGCTGCTGGGGCAGGAAATCTACCAGCAGCAAACAAAGCAGCAGTTCATCCAAACCAACTTCCTGCCCCTGGATATTACCGCTGAGCGGGCCCTGGCCAACATTAACCAGGGTGTGTTGCCGGCGGGCGTAACTTCCCAGCCCGTGCTGCCCGGTACCAGCATCCCCACTGATTACCGCCTGCTCTCGGGCTTCGGCCGGATTACGTACTCCTTCGATGACAAATACCTGTTTACCGGCACGTTCCGGGCCGACGGGTCTTCCAAGTTCCGGGAGGGCAACCGCTGGGGCTACTTTCCTGGCGCTTCGGTAGCCTGGCGCATTTCCAAGGAGGATTTCTTCAAGTCGCTGACGGCCGTATCGGACCTGAAGCTGCGCCTGAGCTACGGCCAGGCCGGTAACAACCGCATCAACGACTTCCTCTACGATCAGCTGTACTCGGCCGGTAGCGCGCCTTATTTCCTCAACCATATTCAGGTGCTGGGCGCGGCGGCCACCACCCTGCCTAACCCCGATTTGAAGTGGGAAGTAACTACCTCCCGCGACTTTGGGGTGGACCTGGCCCTCTGGGAAAACCGCGTGCAGTTCACCGGCGACGTGTATTACAACACCACCTCCGATCTGCTCATCAACCAGCCCATTCCGCCGTTTCTGGGCTACACGTCCCAGCTGCGCAACATCGGTGAAACTTCCAACAAGGGTATCGAGCTGCAGCTGACTGGCACCATTTTCAACAAGCCCAACTTCACCTGGACGGCCACGGCCAACGCCTCCCTCAACCGGGGCAAAATTGAAAGCCTGGGCTCGGGCCTGCAGGAAATTCCGGGTATTGCCTCGGGCTGGGCCGGTACCGCCCTCAACCGCGACTATGTGGCCCGCGTGGGCCGGCCGGTGGGGGAGATGTACGGCTACGTAACCGACGGCTTCCTGACGGCCGACGACTTCGAGAGCTACAACGCCACCACCCAAACCTGGACGCCGAAGAAGAATGCGCAGGGGGCCAACGTGTTTGCCAATAACCTGGGCCTGATTGGCGAAACCGCCGCCCGGCCCGGCCTTATCAAGCTCAAAGACCTGAACAACGACGGCGTTATCAACGACCAGGACCAGACGGTTATCGGCAATGCCAACCCCAAGATTTCGGGCGGCCTGAACCAGCAGTTTACGTTCAAGAACTTCGATGCCAGCGTGTTCGTGAACTTCGTGCTGGGCAACGATATCTACAACGCCAACAAGATTGAGTTTACCTCCAACACGGCCAACACCGTGTTCAGCAACCTGCTGGATGTAATGGAGGACCGCTACAAGGTAATTGGCTCAGATGGGGCGCTGATTACGGACCTGAACACCCTGCGCCAGGTAAACCAGAACGCCAGCATCTGGACGCCCACCCGCAACTACTTCCTGCACTCCTGGGCCGTGGAGGATGGCTCCTTCCTGCGCATCAACAACGTGACGCTGGGTTACACCCTGCCCAAAACGCTCACTACCCGCGCCCATGTGCAGCAGCTGCGCTTCTACGTGACGCTCAACAACCTGTACACCTTCACCAAATATACGGGCTACGACCCCGAGGTGAACACCCGCCGCTCGTCGCCGCTGACCCCGGGCGTTGATTACGCGGCCTACCCGCGCAGCCGTGCCTTCCTGTTTGGCCTGAACCTTTCCCTCTAATTCCCACCCCCAGTTGATATGAAATCCGCACTTACTTTCCGGACTGCACTGGCCGGGCTGGCTTTAGCAGGCTGCACCGGGGCCCTGGTTTCCTGCCAGGATTACCTAAACGTGGAGCCCGTGGCCCTCAACACCACCGCCTACACGTTCAGCACCGTGGCCGGGGCCACGGCCGCCGTTATCGGGGCCTACGATCCGCTGTCGGGTGACCAGAGCTACGGCACCCGCGTGAGCATGTACTTCCCCTACGACTCGGATGAAATGATTGGCTCCTCGGGGGCCTCCGATGGGGCCCGGCGCAGCATTGCCCGCTACAAGTCGTTGCCTACCAACACGGAAATAACCAACCCCTGGAACACGCTTTACCAGGGCGTGGAGCGTACTAATATCTGCATTCAGCAGATTCCGCAGATGGCCAGCTACAACAGCGGCCCGGCCGCCGATACGGCCGCCCTGCACCGCCTGCACGGCGAGGCCCTCACGCTGCGGGCCCAGTATTACCTGGAGCTGATCCGGAACTGGGGGGATGTGCCCGCGCAGTTTACGCCCTCGGTATCGGGCCAGGATTTCAACCTGCCCAACGCTGACCGCAACGCCACGCTTACCAAACTCATTGCCGATTTGCTGCAGGCTGAAAAGCTGGTGCCCTGGCGCACGAGGGCTGGTATGGCCAGTGAGCGAATCACGAAGGGCGCGGTGAAAGCCTTGCGGGCCCGGCTGGCTTTGTACCGGGGCGGCTATGCCCTGCAGGGCAACCAGATGACGCGCCCCGCCGACTACCTGGACTACTACCGTATTGCCCGCGACGAGTGCGCCGGCCTGCTGGCTAACCGCGGGGAGCACACGCTGAATGCCAGCTTCCTGGAACTGTTCAAGAGCATAAATGAGCAGCGCCCGGAAGCCGCCAACGAAATCATGTTCCAGGTGGGCATGGGCGGCTCCACGGCCGTGTCGGATAGTAAGCTGGGCTACTACAATGGCCCCCGCCTCAACGCCTCGCCCATTTATGGCTCCACCCAAGGTGCCGTAACGGTGGTGCCCACCTACTTCTACGCCTTCGACTCCCTGGATGCCCGCCGCGACGTAACCATCACCACGTACAGCATTCCGGCCACCAACTTTCAGACCGGTGTGGCCCTGGGGGCTATTACCGACGGCAAATTCCGCCGCGACTGGCATAATCCTGCCATTCCGGGCACCGGCAACTACCTGGGCTACAACTGGCCCATCATCCGCTTCGCTGATGTGCTGCTGATGTTTGCCGAAGCCGAAAACGAGCTGAGCGGCCCCACGACGGCCGCCCAGAATGCCCTGCTGGAAGTGCGCACCCGCGGCTTCGGGGGCAACCGCACCCGCGCCCTGGCCGGCCTGGACCTGAGCTCGAAAGCCAGCTTCTTCAACGCCTTGGTGAATGAGCGTTACCTGGAGTTTGGCAGTGAAGGTATCCGCAAGTATGATTTGCTGCGCTGGAACCTGTTTGAAGCCAAGCTGGCTGAGGCCAAAGCCAACCTGCTGAAGCTGGCCCTGAACCAAGCGCCTTACCAGAATGTGCCCCAGTATATGTACTTCCGCACGCCTACCGCCATTGGCACTATTCAGTGGGCTCGTTCCTTCTACCGGCCTTCTCCCTCGGCCACACCCGCCGGCACCACTCGCGTAAACTGGCGTCAGGCCATTGACGCGGCCTACATTGCCAATACCCGGCCCACTGGCTCCTCGGCTACGGTGGGTACCGTTACGGCCGCCAGCACCGGCACCGGCCTCGCCGCCGAGTACGTGCCCGGCCAGGGCAAGGAGTTGCTGCCCATTCCGCAAAGCACCCTGGCCGCCGATCCGGCCCTGAAGCAGAATTTCGGGTATTAACTGTTAGGCTCTCCGCCTTAAGCGGACGCCAGATGGAGCTTGCCGAAGCATGACAGTCCCTCCTCATTACCTCATCCCGTCATTACCCCAACTACCATGAGCAATGAACCCTGGCTAACTGTGGGGGAGGGCGTGCAGCGCCAGGTGCTGACTTACGGGCCCGACCTGATGCTGGTAAAGGTGCGTTTTGCAACGGGCGGCATCGGGGCGTTGCACCAGCACGTGCACAGCCAGATTACCTACGTGGAAAGCGGGGTATTCCGGTGCACGGTGGGGGAGGAGGAAACGGTGCTGCGGGCCGGTGACACGTTTTACGCCGCTCCTACCGTGTGGCACGGGGTAGAGTGCCTGGAGACCGGCGTGCTGCTGGATTCCTTTAGCCCAATGCGGGAAGACTTTGTGTAAACGCGGCGCCTGGCGCACTTGAGTATGAAACAAGTACTGACTTTGCTGTTCCTGCTGGTGGGGATTGGGGAAATGGGAATCTTATCGGCCCAAGCCCAGCAGGTGACGGTGGCGGCGGATGGTTCGGGCCAGTTCCGGACCATCCAGGCCGCCATTAACAGCCTCCCCGACGAGGCCGGCAAGCCCCGTACCATCTACATCAAAAACGGCACCTACCACGAGAAGGTGTTTCTGGACAACAAGCAGAACCTCAACCTCAAAGGCCAAAGCGAAAAGGGCGTGGTGCTGACCTACAGCCAGGCCCGCGACGCCTGGCGCTGTGACCCCGCCGGCAGCACCGACGACTGGGGCGCGGCCACCCTGAACCTGCGCAACTCGCCCGACATCACGCTGGAAAACCTGACGGTGCTGAACCCCTACGGGTTTGAGGCCGCCGGCGACGTGCTGATTCCCTGCCCCCAGGAAGCCAGTGGGCAGCGCAAAGTGAGTAAAACCGGCCACCAGTTTGCCCTGCGCACCATGCCTGGCACCACCCGCCTCACCGTGAAGCACTGCACCTTCCGGGCCCTGGGCGGCGACACCGTGAGCCCCTGGGATGTGGATGCCGGCCTGTATTTGTTTGAGGATTGTACCATGGAAGGCGGGGTGGATTTCTACTGCCCCCGGGGCTGGGCATACGCCGAAAACTGCCGCTTCATCTGCCACAATCCCAATGCCGCCATCTGGCACGATGGCACCGGAGAGGAGGACCAGAAAACGGTGCTCAAAAACTGCCGCTTCGAGGGTGACCCCAACTTCAAGCTGGGCCGCTTCCACCGCGAATCCCAGTTCTACCTGCTTAACTGCCGCTTTTCCAAGGAAATGGCCGATGCCGACATCTACTGGGCTCAGTCAGGGCCCGGAGCCAAGCAGTGGGGCCGCCGGGTATATTACTCCAACTGCCACCGGGAAGGCGGCGACTACGCCTGGTTCAAGGACAACCTGAGCACGGCCAAAGGTAGCCCCAACGCCCGGCAGATTACCGCCGACTGGACCTTCGGGGGCCGCTGGTACCCGAAGTCGAAGAAGCCGGCCACGGTGGCTCTGAAGCCTTCTAACCTGAACAAAGACCTGTTTACGGCCCTGCCCCGCCAAACCATTGTATCGGCGGAAACCAGCACGGCGGCTCCGCTGCCGATGGTAGCGGCCGGGGCCGTGGCACCTGCCACGCCGCTGCGGGACTCGGTGGCTGAGCGGATGCTGCTGTACCAGCGCGCCATAGGCGGCTGGCCCAAAATGGTGAACGACATCAAGGTAAAATACGACCACCCGCTGACGGCCGCCGAACGGGCTGCTGCCCGGGCCGCCACCCCGAAGTCGGATGCTACCATCGACAACGAAGCCACGACCCGCGAAATCCGCCACCTGGTAGCCACTTTCCGCAGTACCCAGAACCCGGCCTACAAAGCGGCCGCCGAGAAAGGCATCCGTTACCTGCTGCAGATGCAGTACCCCAACGGCGGCTTCCCTCAGTACTACCCCGATTTGGGCAGCTACCGCCACCTGATTACCTACAACGACGACGCCATGGTGCGGGCCCTGCTGGTGCTGCGCGACGTGGCCCGGGGTGCCAACGGCTTCTCAGTGCTGGATGCCAGCCTCACCGAGCCCGCCAAACAGGCCGTGGCCCGGGGCATCGACTGTATGATGAAAACCCAGTACGTGCAGAACGGCAGGCTCACGGCCTGGTGCGCCCAGCACGACGAGAAAACCCTGCTGCCAGCCAAGGCCCGCGCCTTCGAGCTGGCCTCGCTCAGCGGCATGGAAACCGTGAACATCGTGCGGTTTCTGATGGACACGGAAAATCCCACGCCGGCCATCAAAAAATCAATTGAGGCGGCGGTGGCCTGGCTGCAGGCGGTGAAGCTCACGGGCTACGCCGTGAAAGACCAGCCCGACCCCAACCAGCCCAAGGGCTTTGACCGGGTGATAGTGCCCGAAGCCGGCTCCACCATCTGGGCCCGCTTCTACGACCTCACTACCAACCAGCCCATCTACGTGGGGCGCGACTCCAAGCCCCGCGCCGCGCTTTCGGACATTGAGTATGAGCGTCGCACCGGGTATGCCTACGCCGGCGTGTGGCCCGTGAAATTGCTCAGCCGCGACTATCCGCGCTGGCAACAAAAATGGAATTCTGCGGCTCCGGCTGCACCCAAGCAATAACGGTTTTTCTCATGCCGCACCTATCCAGCCAGCTACTTTCCCCGGCACCCACCGGGACCGTGTCATTCCCCTCGGCCGAGCTGTCGGCCTTGCCTGAAAAGGTGCTGCAATTTGGCACCGGCGTGCTGCTGCGCGGCCTGCCCGATTACCTCATCGACAAAGCCAACCGCCAGGGTATCTTCAACGGCCGCATTGTGGTAGTGAAGAGCACCGATGGCGGTGATATTGACGCTTTCCGTCGGCAGGACGGCTTATATACGCTAGGCATCCGGGGCATTGCAGATGGCCAGGAGATTTCCGAAAATGTGGTGTGTTCGGCCATCAGTCGAGTGCTGTCGGCCAAAAGCCAGTGGGCCGATATCCTGGCCTGCGCCGCCAACCCCGAGCTGACGGTGGTGATTTCCAACACCACGGAAGTCGGCATTCAGCTCGTTTCCGACGACATTACTCAGAGCCCGCCCCAGTCGTTTCCCGGCAAGCTGCTGGCGTTTCTGCTGGCCCGCTACCGCGCGTTTTCGGGCGACAAATCCAAGGGGCTGGTGATTGTGCCCACCGAGCTGATTCCGGACAACGGCACCAAGCTGGAAAGTATCCTGCTGGAGCAGGCCCACCGCAACGGCCTCGATGCGGAGTTCATCGACTGGCTGGAAACCGCCAACCAGGTGTGCAACTCCCTGGTAGACCGCATTGTGCCCGGCCGCCCCGATGCCGCTACGCAAGCCGCCCTGGAAGCTGAGCTGGGCTACGAGGATGAGCTGCTGACCATGTCGGAGGTGTACACGCTGTGGGCTATTGAGGGCGATGCGCGCGTGAAAAGCGTGCTGAGCTTCGAGCAGGCCGACGCCGGCGTAATCGTGCAGCCCGATATTAACCTGTTCCGGGAACTGAAGCTCCGTTTGCTCAACGGCACGCACACGCTCAGCTGCGGGCTGGCCTTCCTGGCCGGCTTGCCCACCGTACGCGAGGCCATGGACGATGCAGATGTGGCCAGCTTTATGCACAACCTGCTGCTGGGCGATTTGCTGCCCGGTATTCCCTACGCCGTCGACGAAAAAGTGGGCCAGCGCTTCGGAATGCAGGTGCTGGACCGGTTCCGCAACCCGGCCATTGAGCACCGCTGGCTGTCGATTTCTATGAACTACACGGCCAAGCTGCAGATGCGCTGCGTACCTGTGCTGCTGCATTACCACCGTAAGCTGCGCGCCGTGCCGCACTACATGGCCCTGGGGTTTGCCGCTTACCTGCGTTTCATGCGCGCCGAACGGGAGGAGCAGGGCGTGTGGTACGGCGAAGCGAATGGCCAGGAATATCCCATTCAGGACGAAAAAGCCAGTTACTACGCTGGCCTCTGGCAGCGCCTGGAACCGGCCGAGCTGACCCGCACCGTGCTGCACAACCAAGCCCTCTGGGGCCACGATTTGCTGGCCTTGCCCGGTTTTGCCGACTGTGTAATCCGTTACCTGGAACAGCTGCTGGAGCAGGGCGCCCGCGCCACCGTAGCCCAGGCCCTCAACCGTAAAGTGGCAGTATAGAGACGGTAAACTAAAAAGAATGTCATAACGCCGTCCTTAAAAGAACGTCATGCTGAGTGCAGCCGAGGCATCTCTACCGCTTCGTTCTCACGACTGAGTTAGATTAGAGGTAGAGATGCTTCGGCTGCGCTCAGCATGACGCGGTTTTCCTTAAAGTCAAGAGCTGACAGCTCCCCGAAAATGAAGCACTTGGTAGCCAAAATTCACCCCGACGATAATGTGCTGGTTGCCCTCCAGGACCTGCCCATCGGCACGCCCGTAACCTGGGAAGGCACCACCGTTACCACTACCGCCCGCATACCCGCCAAGCACAAGCTGGCCCTGCAGTTTCTGGCCCCCGGCGACCCGGTGCACATGTACGGGGTGCTGGTGGGCAAAGCCGCCTCCGCCATTGAAACCGGCGGCCTGCTCACCACCGCCAACATCCGCCACGCTACCGACAGCTACAACGAGTACCAGCAGCGCCGCCAGGAGTGGCCCATGCCCGACGTGAGCCAGTGGCAGGAGCGCACCTTCCGGGGGTTTCACCGCGCCGACGGCCGCGTGGGCACGGCCAACTACTGGCTGGTGATTCCGCTGGTATTCTGCGAAAACCGCAACATTCAGGTGCTGGAAGAAGCCCTGGTGAATGACCTGGGCTACGCCCGCCGCAAAAGCTACCAGCCCCAAACCCAGGAGCTGATTTCGCTGATGCAGGCCGGTAAATCGGTGGAGGAAATTCTGGCTACCGACCTGCATTCCGCCGAGAATGGTGAGCACCGGCCCCGCCTGTTCCCGAATGTGGATGGTATCCGGTTCCTCACCCACGAAGGCGGCTGCGGCGGTATCCGCCAGGATGCCCAAACGCTCTGTGGGCTACTGGCCGGTTACATCACCCACCCCAACGTGGCCGGCGCTACGGTGCTGAGCCTGGGGTGCCAGAACGCGCAGGTGAGCATGCTGCAGGACGAAATCAATAAGCGCAGCCCCCACGGTTTCCAGAAGCCGCTCTACATTCTGGAGCAGCAGAAAGTTGGCACCGAGGAAGCCCTGATAAGCACGGCCCTGCGTCAGACGTTTGCCGGCCTGATGCTGGCCAACCAGCAAACCCGCCAGCCGGCCCCGCTCAGCAAGCTCTGCATCGGGCTGGAGTGCGGCGGCTCCGACGGTTTCTCGGGCATTTCGGCCAACCCCGCCGTGGGCCACGTCTCCGATTTGCTGGTGGCCCTGGGCGGTTCCGTTATCCTGGCTGAGTTCCCCGAGCTCTGCGGGGTGGAGCAGGAACTGGTGGACCGCTCGGTGGATACGGCCACGGCGGAGCGGTTTAGCTCCCTCATGAAAGCCTACGGCGACTCGGCCGTGGCCGTGGGCTCGGGCTTTGATATGAACCCTTCGCCGGGCAACATCCGGGATGGGCTGATTACTGATGCCATGAAATCGGCCGGGGCGGCTCGCAAGGGCGGTTTCTCGCCCGTGGTGGCCGTACTCGATTATCCCGAGCCTGTAACCCAGCCCGGCCTCAACCTGCTCTGCACCCCCGGCAACGACGTGGAATCGACGACGGCGGAAGTGGGGTCGGGCGCTACGGTGGTGCTGTTTACTACCGGCCTGGGCACGCCCACCGGCAACCCCATTGCCCCAGTGGTCAAAATCAGCAGCAACACAGCCCTGGCTCAGCGCATGCCCGATATCATCG
Source organism: Hymenobacter metallilatus (assembly GCF_003944705.1). GTDB lineage: Bacteria > Bacteroidota > Bacteroidia > Cytophagales > Hymenobacteraceae > Hymenobacter > Hymenobacter metallilatus. Next base: position 137,131 of record NZ_RWIS01000012.1, read on the forward strand.
ACCTGAACACCGGCACTGTCATCGACGGGGAGGAAACCATTGAGCAGGCCGGCGCCCGCATTCTCGACTACGTGGTGCGCGTGGCCAGCGGGGAGGAAGTAGCCGCCGTGCGCCACGGTCAAACCGACTTTATTCCGTGGAAACGCGGGGTGAGTTTATAGTTTCAGGTTGCTGGTTGCGTCTAGCAGCAGAAGCAACCAGCAACTAGCAACTAGCAACTAGCAACCACTCACCTCCGACTACCGGCATCGTTTGCGTAGAAAAACTTGCCCAGCGCCGCCGAAAACGGCCTGTTCTGGGTGCAGTCCGAATACCTTTACTATTCCCGCCACCCACCGCTCTGCGGGTACCGCCCACTTCATTCGAGTTGATTATGAAGCCCTTCCTCAACGACGATTTTCTGCTGCAAACCGAAACGGCCCGCGTGCTCTACCACGAGTATGCCAAGCAGATGCCCATCATCGACTATCATAACCACCTGCTGCCCGAGCAGATTGCCGAGGACAAGCAGTTTGAGAATATCACCCAGGTGTGGCTTTACGGCGACCATTACAAGTGGCGGGCCATGCGTACCAACGGCATCCCGGAGCGCTACATCACCGGCGACGCCTCGGACTGGGAGAAGTTTGAGAAATGGGCCGAAACCGTGCCCCAAACCCTGCGCAACCCGCTCTATCACTGGACGCACCTGGAGTTGCAGCGCTATTTCGGCATCACGGAGCTGCTGAACCCCGGCAGCGCCCGCCGCATCTTCGACCAGTGCAATGCTCTGCTGCAAACCCCCGAGTACTCGGTGCGCAACCTGCTGCGCAAGATGAACGTGGAGGCCCTGTGTACCACCGACGACCCCTCCGACTCCCTGGAGCACCACCGCGCCCTGCAGGCCAGCGGCTTCGAAATTCAGGTGCTGCCCACATTCCGTCCCGATAAGGCCATGGCGGCGGAAGATGCGGCCAGCTACAACGCCTACCTCGGTAAGCTGGGAGAGTCGGCGGCCGTGGATATTCAAACCTACCACGACCTGCAAACGGCCCTGGGCCTGCGCCACGATTACTTTGCGGCCCTGGGCTGCCGGCTCTCCGACCACGGCCTAGAGCAGATTTATGCCGCGCCCTATACTGACTCGGAAATCAACGACATCTTTCGCAAGGTGAGAGGTGGGGCGGAGCTGACGGAAGGGGAGGTGCTGCAGTTTAAATCGGCGATGCTGGTGCTGCTGGCAGAAATGGACTGGGAGAAGGGCTGGACCCAGCAGTTTCATTTGGGTGCCCTGCGCAACAACAACGCCCGTATGCTGCGCCAGCTCGGCCCCGATACCGGCTGGGACTCCATCGGCGACTTTTCCCAGGGCCGGGCCCTCTCGCAGTTCCTGAACCGCCTGGATTCCCAGGACAAGCTGGCCAAAACCATCCTCTACAACCTCAATCCTGCAGACAACGAGCTGATGGCCACCATGATTGGTAACTTCAACGATGGCTCGGTGGCAGGCAAGGTGCAGTTTGGCTCCGGCTGGTGGTTTCTTGACCAAAAGGACGGCATGGAAAAGCAGCTCAACGCCCTGAGCAACATGGGCCTGCTGAGCCGTTTTGTGGGTATGCTCACCGATTCACGCAGCTTCCTTTCCTATCCCCGCCACGAGTATTTCCGCCGGGTGCTCTGCAACCTCTTCGGCACCGATGTGGAGAATGGCGAACTGCCCGCCGATCTGGAGCTACTCGGTGGCATCGTGCAGAACATCTGCCACGGTAATGCCAAAGCCTATTTCGGTTTCGAGAAAGTAGCCGCCGAAGCAGCCGCCGTGTAAGTGCAAGATGAACGTCATTCCAAGCGGAGCCGAGGAATCTCGCGTGCTAAGGGTTGAATACTACTGCACCGTCAGCACGCAAGGTTCCTCGGCTCCGCTCGGAATGACGTCCCCAAGTTTCCAAGTCCCCAAGTCCCCAAATCCCACCCATGAAGCAAGTCGTCACCTTTGGTGAAATCATGATGCGGTTGTCGCCCCCGCAGTACCAGCGGTTGTCGCAGGCAGCCTCCCTGGATATTACCTATGGTGGGGGAGATGCCAACGTGGCGGCCGGGCTGGCTTACCTGGGCGTGCCAGCGGCGCATGTCGGCTGCTTCCCGGATACGGCCGTGGGCCAGGCCGCCGCGCAGCACTTTCAGCACCACGGGGTAGATATGCGTCATTGCGTATTTCGGGGGCAGCGGCTGGGGTTATACTTTCTGGAAGTAGGCGCTTCCCTGCGCGCCAGCCGCATCGTGTACGACCGGTACGACTCGGCCTTCGCCAACCTGCAGCCGGAGTGGTTTGATTGGGACGCCGTGTTCCGGAATGCGCAGTGGCTGCACTGGACGGGCATCACGCCGGCCATTTCGGCAACGGCCGCCCAGGCAACCCGGGAAGCCATTGCCGCTGCCCGCCGCCTGGGCCTCACCGTATCGGCCGACGTGAACTACCGCCGCAACCTGTGGCAGTATGGGCAGCGCGCCCAGGACGTGATGCCCGAGCTGGTAGCCGGCTGCGACCTGGTAGTATGCACCGAGGGCGACGCGGAGGACCTGTTCGGCATCAAGCCCCAAGCGGGTGCCGAAAATACCTTCGTATCCATGAGCCGGCAACTGCTGGCGCGTTTCCCGCAGATCAAGCAGGTACTAGCTACCCGCCGCAACACCCAAAGCGCCTCCCACGAGCGAATCCGGGGTATTGCCTACAGCGGCGGCCACTACTACGAAACCGAGGACTTCGACATCAACCCCGTGGTGGACCGCATCGGGGGCGGTGACTCTTTTATCTCCGGCTTCATCTATGGGCAGCTAACCTATCCCACGGTGCAGCAGGCCCTCACGTTTGCCACGGCAGCCTCGGCCCTCAAGCATACCATTCCCGGCGACATTAACCTGGTAACCGCCGCCGAGGTGGAGCACATTGTTGCCGGTAACACCACCGGCCGCTTACTCAGATAGTTTCTAGTTGTTGGTTTCTGGTTGCTAGTTGTCAGCTGAACCAGAAACCAGAAACCAGAAACCAGAAACTCAACAAGAAATGCCCCGCTTCTCCTCCGATCAACTTCTCGAAACCGTGCTGCGCTACCCGGTGGTGCCAGTGTTCTTTCACGCCGATGCCGCGTTTGCCAAGCGAATTCTGGATGCGTGCTATGCCGGTGGGTTGCGGGTATTCGAGTTCACCAACCGGGGAGCCAATGCCTTTGAGGTCTTCTCGGAGCTGGCAGCGCATGTGCAGGCCAACTGCCCCGAGCTAGTGCTGGGTATTGGCACCATTTATACGGCAGAGGATGCCCAGCGCTTCATCCGGGCCGGGGCCGACTTTGTGGTGCAGCCCTGCCTCACGGCCGAGGTAGCCGAGGCCTGCCGCCGCAGCGGTACGCCCTGGCTGCCCGGCACCATGACGGTTTCGGAAGTGTACCAGGCTACTCGCTTGGGCGCGGCCATCGTGAAAATATTCCCCGGCAACGTGCTCGGGCCCGGCTTTGTCAAGAGCCTGCGCGGGCCCATGCCCACCGTGCCGCTGATGGTAACCGGCGGCGTGGAGCCCACCGAAACCAGCCTGCGTGAGTGGTTCGGCGCGGGCGTAAACGTGGTGGGCATGGGCTCCCAACTCTTCAAAAACCCCAACGACACCGAGGCCCTGAGCCGGCAGGTTGCCGCGCTGCTGGCCGTTGCCCAAACCGCCACATCACCGCTGTCATCCTGAGCATGTAGCGCATCAGGCCCGTGTCGAAGGATTTTATCACGGCGCAACCAGCATTTCTGAGGTGATAAAATCCTTCGCAAGCGCAGGATGACAGCGCCAACCGGTTGCCCCAACGGCCGGCTGCCTATTTCCCACTTTTCAGTATCAGCCCCCGAATTCCCATGAGCGCCATGATACAGACATCTACCGCCGCGCCGCCCGCCGCGCCTGCGGCTCCCGGCCTCGGCAAATACCGCTGGACCATCTGCGGGCTGGTGTTTTTCGCCACTACCGTCAACTACCTCGACCGGGCCGTTATTTCCCTGCTCAAGCCCTACCTCGAAACCGAGTTCCGGTGGAACGCGGGGGACTATGCCAATATTGAAATTGCCTTTAAGCTGGCATACTCTCTGGGAATGCTGGGCGTGGGGCGGGTCATTGACAGGCTCGGGACCAAAATCGGGTACGCCCTGTCAACTTTTCTGTGGAGCCTGGCCGCCATTGGGCACGCATTTGTGAGCAGTACTATCGGCTTTTCGGTGGCGCGGGCGTTTCTGGGGGTTACAGAGGCCGGCAACTTCCCGGCGGCCATCAAAACCACGGCCGAGTGGTTTCCGCAGCGGGAACGGGCCTTGGCCACCGGTATTTTCAACTCGGGCTCCAATGTAGGAGCCATTATTGCCCCGCTCACGGTGCCGCTCATTGCCGAAACTATTGGCTGGAAGTGGGCTTTTGTGATTACCGGGGCGTTGGGGTTTGTGTGGCTGGCCTTGTGGTTCTGGCTGTACGAGGTGCCCGCCCACCAGGCTCGCCTCACCAAAGCAGAGTTCGACTACATCCACAGCGACGTGGACGACCAGGCCGCGGCCGCCATTACCACCGAGCCCAAAGTATCGTGGTTTAAGCTGCTCACCTTCCGCCAGACCTGGGCCTTTGTGCTGGGCAAGTTCCTCACCGACCCGGTGTGGTGGTTTTACCTGTTCTGGCTCCCCGATTTTCTCAGCAAGCAGTATGGCCTCAAGGGCACCGATATTGCTTTGCCCGTGGCCCTGGTGTACCTGCTTTCCAGCGTGGGCAGCGTGGGCGGGGGCTGGATTCCGCTCAGCTTCATCAAGCAGGGCTGGGCTCCCTTCCGGGCCCGCAAAACCAGCATGCTGCTCATTGCCCTGTGCGTGTTCCCGATTGTGTTTGCCCAGCAGCTGGGGCAGGTGAATATGTGGCTGGCAGTGCTGGTAATTGGCATTGCGGCGGCGGCTCACCAGGCCTGGAGCGCCAACATCTTCACCACCGTGTCGGATATGTTCCCGAAGCGGGCCGTGGCCTCGGTGACGGGCATTGGAGGCATGGCCGGCGGGCTGGGAGGTATTCTGCTCTCGGCCCTGGTGCAGAAGCGCATGTTTGTGTATTACGAAGGCCTTGGGCAGCTGGATAAGGCCTATTTTATCATGTTCTGGATTTGCGGCGGGGCCTACCTGCTGGCCTGGGTGCTGATGCACTTCCTGGCCCCGCGGATGCGCCGTATCGACCTCGACGCGGCCCGGACGTCCTAATCCTCTTCTCTTGCTGAGTTATGAAAAAGCTGATGCTGTTGCTGGTCCTGCTGGGACTGGCCGGGCCGCTGCGTGCCCTTGCCCAAGCCTCCAAAAAAGACCAGGCCGCCGCCAAAGAGGTGGCGCTACTGGAACGCCAACGCTTCGAGGCCCAGGTGAAAAAGGACTACGCCGTGCTGGAAAAGGTGTTTGCTGAGGATCTGGTATATACCCACTCCAACGGCAAGCAGAACAACAAGCAGGAGTACATCCAGAGCATCCGGGACGGCAGAAGCCAGTACGACCAGATTGAGGTGGAAGCCCTGAACGTGCGGGCCTACCACCACGGCCGCACGGCCGTCGTCAACGGCACTATTACCATCACGCTGCCCCCCAAGCCTGACGGCACGCCCAACCTGGCCCACCTGAAATACGTGGTGGTGCAGATCAAAGACCCCCAAAAAGGCTGGCAGGTGGTGCTCTGGCAAAGCCAGAAACAGCCCGACAAAGGCATGTAGCTCGAAGCCTTTGCTTCGCGCATGGTTCGGGCGGACCAGCTGCCCCGCCGCCAAGACACCCACAGGTACGCGAAGCAAAGGCTTCACGCTGTAACCTCATTCCGCTTTCCCATCAGAATGCGCTGATGCGCTATTCGGCTCCTATTCAGTGCTATGAACCTGTCTGTTGAAAATACCATTGCCCAGCCGGTGGGCACTACCCTGGAGCGCTACATTATGCGCAAGCAGGCCGAGTTTCAGTTTGCCACCGGGGAGCTAAGCCAGCTGCTGCGCGACATTGCCCTGGCTGGTAAAATCGTGAACCGGGAGGTAAACCGCGCCGGCCTCACCAGCATTATCGGGAGCATGGGCCAGCAGAACGTGCAGGGCGAGGCCCAGCAAAAGCTGGACGTGGAAGCCAACATCCGCTTCATCCGGGCCCTTACCAATGGGGGCGAGGCCTGCGCCGTGCTCAGCGAGGAGGAGGACGACATCATCCAAACCGGCAACCGCCAGGGCAAGTACGTAGTGGCCATCGACCCTCTGGATGGCTCCAGCAACATCGACGTGAACATCAGCATCGGTACCATCTTCAGCATTTACCGCCGGGTGTCGCCGGTAGGAGAGGCAGCCACGGCGGCCGATTTTTTGCAGGGTGGCCGGCAGCAGGTGGCGGCGGGCTATATCCTGTACGGCTCCAGCACCATGCTGGTGTATACCACCGGCCACGGCGTGGCAGGCTTCACCTATGAGCAGTCCTTGGGCGAGTTTTTTCTCTCCCACCCCAGCATCACCATTCCGGCCAGCGGCACCGTGTTCAGCTGCAATGAAGGCTATTGGTTCGACTACCCCGAGTACGTGCGCCAGTACCTGACGGAGTGCAAGCGCCAGGGCCAGAGTGGGCGCTACGTGGGCTCCCTCGTAGCCGATTACCACCGCAACCTGCTTACGGGCGGCATCTACCTGTACCCGCCCACCGGCAAAAACCCCAATGGCAAGCTGCGGGTGCTGTACGAGGGCTTTCCGTTAGCTTATTTGATTGAGCAGGCCGGAGGCCGCGCCGAAACGGGTACCGGGGCGGTGCTGGACATTGTACCCACTGATTTTCACCAGCGTACTCCGCTGTTTGTGGGCTCGCCGGAACTGGTTGGCCGCCTGCTTGCGCCCCTGCAGGGAGCTCCGGCACGGGACCTTCTCAAACAAACTGCTCCTCAACCGGCTTCTACAGCCCAGCCGGCGGCATAATGCCGGAACCGTGTACCTTACTGGCCCAAGGCCGGCTGTTCTTCCCGTGTGCGCCGTTGTCCCTGGTTCGCGTCGCAACCCTATACCTTCTCCCTCATGGCAAAAATTGTTTCCCCGCAGGTTGAGTTTGGCTTCCTGCTGCAACAAACCAAAAGCGTAGCGCCCGAAATCTTCGCCCCCGATGGTCATGGGTTTCTCAACCTGCTGGAAGGCCGCTGGCAGGAGCCGGGCAAGCCCCGCGAGTTTATTTCCCCCATTGACGGTACCCAGCTCGGTTGGCTGCCCATGCTCGACCACGCCACTGCCCTGCGGGCCGTGCAGGCTGCCAAAAAGGAAGCCGCCGACTGGGCCCGCGTGGACCTGGATGAGCGTAGGCGCCGGGTGCAGGACTGCCTGAATCAGCTGCGCGACAACGTGGACCTGGTAGGCAAGCTGCTGATGTGGGAAATCGGCAAAACCTATAAGCTGGGCTTCACCGACATTGACCGCGCCATTGAGGGTGTGCAGTGGTACGTGGACAACATCGAAAGCATGCTGGGCACGCGCAAGCCCCTGGGGCTGGTCAGCAACATTGCCTCCTGGAACTACCCCATGTCGGTGCTGCTGCACGCGGTGCTGGTTCAGGCGCTGTGTGGCAACGCCGTTATTGCCAAAACGCCCACCGATGGGGGCTTCATTTCCCTGAGCCTGACCTTCGCCATTGCCCGCCGCTGCGGCCTGCCCGTTACGCTGGTAAGCGGCTCGGGCGGGGAGCTGAGCGACGTGCTGGTGAAGAATGAGGCCGTGGACTGCCTCAGCTTTGTGGGGGGGCGCTACAACGGCCGCAACATTGCCGATGCCCTCAGCCAGGAGCACAAGCGCTACATGCTGGAAATGGAAGGCGTGAACACCTACGGCATCTGGAACTTCTCGGACTGGGACGGCCTCTCGGATCAGCTCAAAAAAGGCTATGACTACGGCAAGCAGCGCTGCACGGCCTACGTACGCTTCGTAGTGGAGCGTCGCCTGTTTCCGCAGTTCGTGGAAACTTACTGGAATACCATCCGCAGCCTGAAAGTGGGCAACCCCACGCTGGTGGATTCTGCTGAGGATAAGCTGCCCGATCTGGCATTCGGTCCCGTTATCAACCGCGCCCAGGCCGAAGACCTGGACCGCCTCTACGCCGACGCGCTGAAAACCGGCGCCACGCCCATTTACGAGGGCAAGCTGGACGAAAGCCTGTTTCTGCCCGGCCAGGACCGCTCCGCTTACCGCGCCCCCCGGGCTCTGGTCAACCTGCCGCGCCAGAGCGAGCTGTACTTCAAGGAGCCCTTCGGCCCCATCGACAGCATTGTGCTGGTAGACCGCGTGGAGGAGCTGGTAGGCGAAATGAACATCAGCAACGGTGCCCTAGTGGGGGCTCTAGCCTCGGATGATGAGAAATGGGCCGCCCGCACCGCCAAAGAAGTGCGCGCCTTCAAAATGGGTATCAACAAGCTCCGCTCCCGTGGCGACCGGGAAGAAGTATTCGGGGGCCTGGGCGAGTCGTGGAAAGGTGCTTTCGTAGGCGGAGCTCTGCTGGTAGAGGCCGTAACCGAGGGCGAGAAGCCCATTTTGGGCAACTTCGAGGAGGCCACCCTGCTACCCGAGAAAATTTAAGCCGCTGGCTACGAAATACATGCAAATTGTTACGCCCTTTTCACTGATTCGTGGAAAGGGCGTAGCTTTTGGTTTGAATGCTATGAAATGTGGTGGGTTCCTGGCGCTGCTGCTGGTATTGAGCTGGTCGGCGGCAGCGCAGAAGCAATACAACGTCCTCGATTGGAAAGCCCCGGCTACGCTCAGCACCTACCTGTTCCAGCAAATGCACGGGCAGTACCAAGCGCGGCAGGCAGCCTGGCAGCAGGCCATACAGTCAAGAGAGGCATTGCAGACCTACCAGGACAGCGTGCGGCAACGGTTTCGGCGGGCACTGGGGCCGCTGCCGGCGCGTACTCCCTTGCGGGCCAGGATAACCGGTCAGCTACGGAGCCCGGGGTTTGGCATTGAGCGGCTGGTGTACGAAAGCACCCCCAACCACCACGTTACAGCCAGCCTGTACCTGCCGGATGGCAAGGGCAAACGGCCCGCTGTACTGCTGTTCTGCGGGCACGAGTCCGAATCGAAAGCCACGGAATCCTACCAGAAAACGGCCGCTCTTTTCGCCCGCAACGGCTTTGTAGTGCTGGTTATCGACCCTGTCTCCCAAGGTGAAAGAATGCAGCTGACGGATGCAGCCGGAAAGCCCCTCACCCGGGGCGGAACTACCGAGCACACCCTGCTGAATGCCGCTGCTACCGTGCTGGGCCGCACCGCACCGGCCGCAGAGCTTTGGGACAACGTGCGCGGCCTGGATTACCTCCTGACCCGTAAAGAAGTAGATGCAGCCCGCGTGGGCTGCCTCGGCAACTCAGGTGGGGCCACCCAAACAGCCTATTTCCTGGCCCACGATGAGCGGGTAAAAGTAGCGGCGCTGTGCAGCTACGTTGCGGCCGGGGAGCGAAACCTGGAACTGACTGGTCCGGCCGATGGCTGCGTGATGCTGCCCGGCGCCGGCACCGCCTGCCTCGACCTGGCCGATTACCCGTTGCCCTTCGCGCCCAGGCCGCTGCTGCTGCTCGCCGGCCGCTACGACTTCGTGGACTACCCCAGCATGGAAGCTACCTGCGCCGAATTGCGGCAGGCCTACGCCCGGCTGGGCCAGGCCGAAAACATCCGGTTGTTCACCTATGATGATGGCCATGGTATTTCCCGCCCCAAGCGCGAAGCGGCCGTGCGCTGGTTTTGCCAGCACCTGCTGCCAACAGCCACACCGGTACCCGAGGATAACCTGCCGGTGTGGCCTGAAACCGCATTGCGCGTAACTCCCACCGGGCAGGTAAATACCACCTACGCTGCCGAACAAACGTTGGCGGCTGAGTACCTGGCAGCCGGCCGGCACTTGGTAAAAAACCGCCCGGTTCGTACCCTGGAGCAACTGCGGCCCTTGGTGGCCCGGCAGCTGGCTTTGCCTGTGCCGGCCGGCCCGGTAGCCGTAGAGCAGAAGGATTCGGTGCTGCAGGCCGGCGGGTTGTGGCTGCATCCGCTCATTCTGCGGCAAGCCGGGGAGCCGCCCTTGCCCGCCTTGCTCTGGCGCCCCCGGGGCCCGGTGAGAGAAGTGGTGCTAGTATTACCCGCCGAAGGAAAAGCCTCCCTGGCCGATAGTACCGCGCTGTTCCGGCAGCAGCCCCCGGGCACGGCCGTGCTGATGGCCGACCTGCGTGGCCTGGGTGAAACCGCCGACCCCAGCCAGTTCAACGACCCCAAATACTATAATCAGGAGTACCGCCCGGCTTTGCTGAGCCTGCATTTGGGCCGCCCGCTGCTTAGTCAGCGCGTTTCGGACGTGAATACGCTGCTGCGCTTTATAAGCACGGATGCCCACCTGCAGATGGTCGCCGTGCAGGTGCTGGCAACGGGTAGCGCTGGTCCTGTGGCCCTGCACGCTGCAGTGCTGGCACCAGTCATCCGGAAAGTAGTGCTGCGTAGTAGCCCCGTTTCCTGGCTGAGCGTACTGGAAAATCCCACGCAAAAGGATGCGTATTCCTGGTTGCTGCCCGGCGTACTGCTGCACTACGATTTGCCGGAGCTGCGGCAGTTAGTGCCTGCCCGGTAGCTAGCGGCGTACCCGGACGGGTTTCGGCAGCGGAATGCGGTAGCCTACCCGCAGGTGCAGCTGGTGCAGGCGGGCGAAGTTGGTGGCCGCGTAGGGGTAGAAGGTAATGCCAGTTTGCCCCAGCCGTAAGCTGCCGCTGACAAACCCCATCTTTGAGCTTCCTTTGTTTTCTGCAAAGGCCATTCCCAGCAGTAGATGGCGGCCATCCAGCTGGCCCAGCCCCGAGCCAAGGCTTAAGCGAGCAGTCGGGTTGCCGACTCCCAAACCGCCCTGGTTGACATCGGCCTGCACGTATAGTTTTTCCCGTACCCCGGCCCACACTCCCAGATCCAGACTGACTTTCTGGAATTCAGGATCCTCGGTAAGCGAATTCGTTCGGCCTTGGTGGTGCAGGCGGCCCAGTTGCAGGCCAGTGCGGTAGCCAAAGCCCAGCTTGCCCGGCCGCAGTGCCGAGGTAAACTCCACGTAAGGATTCACGCTGAACAGCGCCAGGCTGCTGTCCGCCACGGCCAGCACGGTGCCGGTAGGAGGGTCCAGAATCTGATAGGCAATCTTGTCCCGGCCCCGCCACACGCCCACGCCAAAAGTGGTGTGCCGGGCATTGTCCTTGTGCAACTCCACGGTGGCACCCTGCACGGCGTAGCGGTGGTCGTAAGTAGTACGGGTGAGAGGACCCGAGCATCCGCCCCCATCCTGCACGTCCTCGAAGTAGGCTCCGTTACCAGCTCCCGCCGTTATTTCCAGCGTAGTAGTGGTTGAATCGGCGGGTACCTGGCTGGTTAGCACGAATACTACCCATGCCAGGCCCAACGGCAGAGCCACCCGCGTCGGCCGAAGCTGTTTGGCCGAGCCCCGAAGAGCAGCCCCGGCCTCCAGCACGAGTACCGTGAGCAGCAGGGCCTTCATCACCAGAATTTCGGGTAAACTAAGGGCTGAAGTACCCAGCCAACCCGTAACCAGCAGCAGCAGCGCCACGGCCAGCAGGTTCAACCGCGGCCGGACCGTCGGGAGCTTCTCGTACTGCGGATAAGCGGTAGCCGGCTGCCGACGCAGCTGCCATATCCACAGGCCTAGTAGCCCGGGCGCCAGTACCAGCAGCACCCACTGCAGCTCGTTCATCACTAGGCCACTGTGTTCATGCACGGTTGCGCCTACTGGCTCCCCCGCCGCATCCCGCCAGAACTCAATCAGCCAGCGGCCAGCCAGCAGCAGCCCCAGGTGCAGCAGGTTGCGGCTGCCCCCCGGCCAGGGTTTGTGGCGCGTGCCCAGCAGCAGGGCCCCCACGCCCGCGCACAGCAGCAAGGTATACAGTTGAGTGGGGTGCACGGGCAGAGAGTGGGCTGCGCTGGCCGAAATAGCACCCTGGGCTACCTGAGCCACATAAGGCCAGGTGCCAGGCGCATACGTGAGGCCCCAGCCCCCGGCCGTAGCCTCCCCGAAGCAACACCCCGTCAGCACGCAGCCCACGCACTGTACAGTCAGAGCTAGGCACATGGGTAGGGCAAAGGCATCGAACATCTGCCAGCTGAAGCCCAGCGGGCGGCGCAGCAGCAGCAGCAACAGCGTACCGCTCAGGGCCCCGCCCAGCACCGAGCGGGCCCCGGCCGCGGGCCAGCGGCCGGTAGTCAGCAGCTGTTGCCACTCGGGGCCCGACAACGCCAGCAGCTTGGTGCCCAGAATGAAGGCCAGGGAGGAGCAGGCCAGCACTACCAGCCAGGAGCGCATGGGGTAGCCCCGCCGCCAGCCCTCCCGCAGCAGGAGCACTAAGTTCAGGCCCGATGCCAACACATAAAACGGGGTGTAATAATCGGCGTGGGCAGCGGGTACGGCCCAGTGAAGGGAAGGTAAAAAAGTAGCCATAGGAATGCGGCAAAGGCTAGCCTGGGTTGTTCCGTCGGTCAAGGCAGTACAAAGGCCGCCTCTGCTTCCCATAAACTGGTAACAGAAGGCGGCCGGATGTTACAGTAATAACCAGTCGGCTAAGGGGGGGGCGGTGCAGCCCAACACAGAAGAATAGGTGGATGAATAACAAATGAAAGATATTTGGCTGCTGCGTTTCCTTGCCAACCAACCTCCACGCGCATCAGACTTTCTGTTGACTTATATTGTGTATTAATAAGATGATAGTCAATTAGATGAGAGGGTGTTTATGGGATTTTGTATGGAAAGAAGAATAAGTTGGAATTGGCCCAAAAACCAGCCGCCATCCTGCGGAGCGGAGCCCGGGCAGAACGGCGGCTGGGAGGAGGCGGCGCAAATTGGCCGTTAGGGCATTGCCGAAGTAGTGGTGGGAGCAGGGGCCGCATCGGGGAGGGAGCGGGGCTGGGAGGGCCCAGCTCCATACTGCACGATATTCTCAATCATGCCCTTGAAAATGATGAAGTGGAAGGGTACCAACGAGTACCAATACAGCCGCCCGGCCAGGCCGCGGGGCCGGAAGGCCGCCAGCTGCTCCAGGGTGTGCGAGCCGTCGTCGTGGGGCAGGATGCGGAACTGTAGCCAGGCCTCGCCGGGGAGTTTCATTTCGGCGTATAGGAGCAGGCGGCGGCCGGCGCGGTCGGCTACCAGCACCCGCCAGAAGTCGAGCGGGTCGCCGGCGCGCAGGTCGGTGGGGGAGCGGCGGCCCCGGCGCAGGCCCACGCCGCCCACCAGCTTATCCAGCAGCCCCCGGATACGCCAGAGCCAATCTACCTTGTACCAACCCCGCTCCCCCCCAATGCTCCACACGTTCTGGAGCACTTCCCGGGGTGGGCGGGTAAAGCGTAGCGTCTGCCGGTCAGTAAGCAGGCCGTACTGCGGAATCTGAATGTGGTCCATGTAGTTGCGCGGCATCACCCCGCTACTCAGGGCATCACTCCAGCTGCTCACTACCTCGTTCTGCTCAATGCGCTGGAAGGCCAGCTCCACGGCCGCCCGGTAGCGCATGCAGGTGTGGGGCACGGCTTTATCAATACTGCGGCCGGGGTCGGCCACGGTATCATTGCGCAGGCTCTCTACCAGGCTCTGGGCCAGGGAAAACGTGGTGCTGGTAACCAGGTACAGCCACCACGACGACAGCCGGGGCGTGAGTACCGGCACCGTAATAATGTAGCGCTTGAGGCCTCGCGCGGCGGCCAGCTCCAGCAGCATTTCCCGGTACGTCAGCACATCGGGCCCACCAATATCAAACGACTGTCCCAGGCAGGCCGGGTTGTCGAGCACGGTGGTGAGGTAGTGCATCACGTCGCGGATGCCAATGGGCTGGCAGCGGGAGTTTAGCCAGCGCGGGGTGACCATCACGGGGAGCTTCTCCACCAAATCCCGGATAATCTCAAACGAGGCCGAGCCCGAGCCGATGATAATGCTGGCGCGCAGCACCGTGAGTTGGGCGGTAGTGGCCTTGCGCAGCGTTTTCTCCACGGCCTTACGGGAGCGAAGATGCACGCTCAGGGCCCGGTCGTTGGCAATGCCGGAAAGGTAGATGACCTGCCGGCAGCGGCTGCGGTTCAGGTACTGGGTGAAGTGCCGGGCCGACTCCTGCTCCAGCCGGAAAAAGTCGGTGTCGTGTCCGCTCATGGAGTGCACCAGGTAGTAGGCTGCGTCAATATCCAGGGGCAGGTTGGAGAGCGAGTCGGGCTTGAGCAGGTCGGCCTCGGCCACTACAATCCGGTTGCGCAGGCCCGGTGGCAGCTCAAAGCGGCGGGCGTCGCGCACAAGGCAGGTTACCTGATGGCCGGCCTCTACCAGCAAAGGCAGCAGGCGTTGCCCAATATACCCATTGGCCCCGGTGAGCAGAATATTCATGGTAGCAGCGTTGAGAGGGTGTACCAGTGTTAACTGCTTTGCGGAAGGGAAGTTGCCGGGTGGTGCTTAAGCTGCGACATACACCAGCCCGTCAGGCTTAGCAAAGCCGGAGGCGTAGTCGAAGCATCTCGCGTGCTGATGGTGCTTCACTGCCTGGCCAAGGGTTAAACCCTGGGCCATGGAGTGGTCGTCGTTACAATATCATTCATACAGCAGAGGCAGATATGCTTCGGTTACGCTCAGCATGACGTTCCCTGTACCGGGGCTTTCGGCGCTGCTAACCAGCCTACCGTTTCGGGCGTTTGCGGCGCACCCGGGCCAGACGTTCCCGCTCGGCCTTGCGCTCAGCCCGCATCAGCAGGCGTTCCTCCATGCGGCCCATCAGCTGACGGCGCACGAAGTGAGCCAAGTCGGCAAGGGATACCAGGCGGGTAGTGCGCAGGAAACTCAGAATGTCGCGGCGGCGCAGAGTGCTCACGCCGGGCAGGCCCCGGGCCAGCAGGTACTGCTTGATTTCCTCTACCCGCAGCAGGCCGGCCACAGCGGGCCGCTCCACCGTGGCATTGTAGAGGGCTGGCCGGTGCAGCGTGAGGCCGGTCTCGGAGGCCACCAGCACGCCCACCCACTCGGGTAGCAGTGGCAGCAGCTTGGGCAGGTGCTTCTCCGTCACCACAAAAGTTACGAAGTCGTAGGCGCGGCCGTAGCAGGGCAGCTGCCGGGTCACCCGCTGCAACGTGTCCTGGTCGCCCTTGAGCTCGTAGCCGTGCATGAACTGCTCCGTAATATGCACCACATCGGCGCGGGTGGTGCCGGTGGGCAGCTCGTCCACGTACACGCCGCCCAGCAGCAGCGGATACAGCAGGGCGCGGATGTCGGGGTCGTTCATGGAGGGTAGAGGAAGCCCCGGCAAAGTTCGGTAGAACCCGGGGAATAACACCCTCGGTTTAGGGCGTGCGAACAGTTAACACAATGCACTATCAGAGAACACCCTTTCGAGCAAAGCCGAGGAAGGACGTTTTTTATGTGACTGTCCGCGCAGCCTAGTACATTCGAACATGAGCACCAAAATCGGCCGTTACCAGCTGAACCCAATTTTCTACGCCGGCCTCGTGTGGGTGGGAGTCGGATTATTCGGTAAGCACCAGACTACCTTTCTCATCCTCGGGCTGTTGTTTATGGTGATAGGCCTGAAGCGGATAGACCCTCCCTTACCGGAGGCAAAGCCATCCGATGACCCTGAGGGCGCCGCCGAAACGGACTAGCGGGGCTTTGTGGCTACCTTCGCGGCGGTTTTCTCTCTGCCGCTGATTTTTGCTCCTATGCCCTTCCCGATGACGTCGCGCCGCTGGCTCTGGATTTTTGTACTGGTGCTGGGCGCCGCGTTTCTGTGGCAGCTGGGCAGCTGGGGGCCGCTGGAAAGCAGCGAGGCCCGCTACTCGGAAATCGGGCGGGAGATGCTCACGGGTCAGGACTGGCTGCACCCGCAGCTGCTAGGCATCTACCACTTTCACAAGCCTCCGCTTACGTACTGGCTCACGGCGGCCGGCTTAGGCCTGTTTGGCCAGAACATGCTGGGCGTGCGCCTGCTGCCGGTGCTGGCCGTGCTGCTGCAGGTGGTGCTGGTGTACGGCCTGGGGCTGCTGCTGTTCCGCCAGGATCGGGCCCGGGCGTTGGCGGCGGCTGTCATCTACGGCACCTTGCCTGTGGTGCTCATCTCCGCCCTCAACGTAACTACCGATGCCTACCTGGCCACGCTGGAGCTGGCGGCGGCTTACGGCATTCTGCGCTATTACCACCAGGGCGGGGCGCGGTGGCTGTACCTGTTCTGGCTGGGGCTGGGGCTGGCCTTCCTTACTAAAGGCCCGGTAGGCTTTATTCTGCCCCTGATGGTGGTAATGGGGCACTACTTCCGGCAGGGACAGGCCCGGCGGCCGTTCACGATGCACCACGCCCTGGGGTTCGGGCTATTTGTACTGGTGGGCCTGAGCTGGTACCTGTATCTGATGGTCGAGAATCCGGCTTTTGTGCGCTATTTTCTGGTGGAGCACACCGTGGAGCGGTTTGCCAACGCGGCCACTTTCAACCGCAGCAAGCCGTGGTGGTTTTACCTGGTGCTGGCCCCCGCTACCAGCCTGCCCTGGGCGGTAGCCCTGGTGGCGCGGGCCGTGCGCACACCCTGGAGCACGGTGCCCCGGCAGTGGCGCAATGTGCTCATTTTCTGGGTGCTGCTGCCGCTGATGTTCTTCTCCCTGTCCAAATCCAAGCTGCTGCTCTACGTGTTGCCCATCTTCCCGGGCGTGGTGCTACTCACGGTATATTACCTGGGCCGCTGCACCGAAGCGGTGCTGCTGCGCTGGTACGTAGGCATTGTGGCGTTCTTCGGGTTGCTGCTGGGGCTGCTGTGCCTGCTGCCCATTCTGAGCACGGTGCTGCCGCTGAACCTGGAGGTGCAGCCGCTTGCGGCCGCATGGCCGGCGGCGGGCGTGGTGGCGCTGGTGCTTACGCTCACGCTCTGGAACCAAGTACGTATTGCGCCCCGCATATTGGTAGCAACCACCCTGTTCACCGGGTTTCTGCTACTGGCAGCCAAGCCCATTATGCAGCAGAATGAGCTACTCTTTAATGGGAGCCGGCCACTGGCCGGATTTATCCGGAAACAGGGGCTTACCAATCGTCCGCTTCTGGTGTACAACGAGTTACTGCCCTCTCTCGCCTTCGAGCTGGGCCAGATTCCGGTTTCTCTGTTCGATGGCAATGCCAGCCTCCAGCGCGAAACCCAGTTCCAGACCAACGACGCCTGGCGGCGGCAGCTGCTCAACCTCCAGGACCCACAGCAGGAGCCGGCCCTGGGCGCCTTACTACTCCAGCGGCCGGTGTTGCTTACTAAAGGCGAGCTGCGCCCCGAGCGCCAGTGGATGCTGCGCTACTTCACTCACTCCCAACAGCTGGGCAAGTGGACGGTGCGCTGGTAGTGTGCGTAACGTGCTGACTGGGTGTGGTTTTTATTCCGGCAAACCTCATGATGTAGTGGGTAGAAACCCATGCCGGTTGCTGCCAAATAGAAAAGCCGCTGCCAAAGGCAGCGGCTTTTTCTCAACGGGGTTGCGGCGAGCAATTTTTATATCCACCCTATTCCTGCGTCAGCCGCAACGCTTCACTGCGAGAAGTGTTCCTTTCCAATGCACTTCTCCAGCGCCGTGTGTTATTGCATCAAAGATAGAATAGCCACTGGCCAGGATGTTGAAACTTTGGATCAACCCCGACTTCTGCCAAGCCAATAGCTAATCTCAGGCGGTGAAGCCCGGTTAATAGCGCCGCCAGCGCACTACCGGTACACGGCTTCGGCCTTTTCACGGAGGTTATAACCCGAGGCCATAACCTCGCCGTAGGCCCCCGCCGAACGGAGGGCTACCAGGTCGCCGCGTCGGGTTTCGGGTAGTAGTACACCCTTGGCAAACGTATCCGACGATTCGCAGATGGGGCCTACCACGTCGTAGGGTAGTAGTTTGCCCTGACTGCTTAGGTTCTGGATGTGGTGGTGGCTACCGTATAGGGCCGGCCGGATCAGTTCCGTCATGCCCGCATCCAGAATGGCGAAGCGGACCTGCTGGCTCTCTTTCACGTATAATACCCGGCTCACCAGCGTGCCGCACTGCGCCACTACGGCCCGGCCCAGCTCTACGTGTACCTGCTGGCCCGGCCGCCGGTGCAGATGCTGCTCAAACGTGCCAAAATAGGCCGCAAAATCCGGAACTGGGTGCTCATCGGGCGCGTGGTAGTCGATACCCAGACCACCACCCACGTTGAGGTGAGGCAGTCGGTGGCCCCGACCTTCCAGCCAGATCTGGAGCTCATTGAGTTTACGGCTGAGCTCAGCAAACACCGTCAGGTTAGTAATCTGGGAGCCAATGTGAGCGTGCAGGCCAATCAGCTCCACGTGGGCCAGACTATCGAGGCTGTCGATAACGCCCGCCAAATCCTGCAGGCTGATGCCGAACTTGTTGGCTTCCAGGCCGGTGGTGATGTAAGCGTGGGTGTGGGCATCCACGTTGGGATTGATGCGCAAGGCCACCCGGGCCGTGCGACCTTGGGCGGCGGCCAGTTCGTTGAGCACCCGTAGCTCCGGTACCGACTCGGCATTGAAGCAGAAAATATCGGCCGCCAGGGCGCGGTTAATTTCCGCATCCGACTTACCCACACCGGCAAACACCACATGGTCGGGGGCGAAACCGGCTTCTAGGGCCCGCTGCACCTCGCCGCCGCTCACGCAGTCGGCACCCAGCCCCGCCTGCCGGATGCGCTGCAGTATGGGCAGGTTGGAGTTGGCCTTAAGGGCGTAGTGCACCTGAAAATTGCCGGGCCGGGCCGCCGCTGTTAGGGCTGCCAGGGTATGGTCCAGTAGCAGCAGGTCGTAGTAGTAGAATGGTGTGGGCTGCTGGGCAAGCTCCGGCGGAAGTTGAAAAGGCATGAAATGGTTAGCTGAGAGTCTGAGGGACTGGGTAATATACTCGTCGTGCTTCGACTACGGCTCCGCATGACATTCTACTTTTTATCGTAACCGCAGCTGAAACAGCCCGGCATTTAGCGCCTGCAAGGCCCGGGTTTTATCAGTGGTGCTTACCAGAATACTGATGTTGTTGGGCGAGCCTCCGTAGCTGATCATGCGTACCGGAATATCCTTGAGGGCCGCGAAGGCCCGGTGGGCTGCTCCATGTGAATCATGCTCCAGGTTACCGACCAAACAGATAATGCTCTGATTCTCATCCACTGCCACCGAGCCAAATCGGCCTAGTTCCTCCAGAATCTGGGGCAGGCGGGTGGCATCGTCAATGGTCAGCGACACGGCCACCTCCGAGGTAGTAATCATATCGATGGACGTGCGGTACCGCTCGAAAATCTCAAACAGGCTGCGCAGGAAGCCGTGGGCCAGCAGCATCCGGCTCGACTTCACGTTGATGGCCGTAATGCCATCCTTAGCGGCCACGGCTTTGATGGCTTCGGCCCCGGTACGGGTCGAAATCAGCGTGCCAGGCGCCTCGGGCTGCATGGTGTTGAGCAGGCGCACCGGGATTCCGTGCTTGGCCGCCGGCAGAATGGAGCTGGGATGCAGAATCTTCGCCCCGAAATACGCCAACTCAGCTGCCTCGTCAAACGACAACTCCCGGATGGGGTAGGTGCCCTGTACCACCCGCGGGTCGTTGTTGTGCAGCCCATCAATATCAGTCCAGATCTGAATTTCCTCGGCCCGGACGGCCGCCCCAATCAGGGAAGCGGAGTAGTCGGAGCCGCCGCGCTTGAGGTTGTCGATGGAGCCCTGAGCGCTGCGGCAAATGTAACCCTGCGTAATAAACAGCTGCTGCTGGGCGTAAGGGGCCAGAGTACTGGCCAAGTGCTCCTGAATGTAGGCCGCATCGGGCTCCTCATCCACATCTAGGCGCATAAAGTCAAGTGCGGGCAGCAAAACGGCCGGACGGCCGAGCACCTGCGTTACGTAGCGGTGCACCAGCAGAGTACTCAGCAATTCACCCTGAGCCAGAATGACCCGTTCCCCATCGCCGGAAAGCGGGGCCTGCGTGAGGTCCAGCAAGGTCTGGAAGTTCTGGTTGAGGTCCTGAATGGCCTGTTCCGCCACGGCGGCCTCGGGCAGCAGCTCGCGGGCCACCTCATGGTAGCGCTGGCGCAATGCCTCGATGCGGGTGGAAGCGGTGGTGGCATCACCGCCGTAAAGCAGCTGCCCGATTTCGACCAGGGCGTTGGTGGTGCCGCTCATGGCCGATAACACTACAATGCGCCGCTGCAAGTGGGGGGCGTGAATGAGCTCGGCTACTTCGCGCATACGCTGCGCCGACCCGACGGACGTACCGCCAAACTTGAGAACTTTCATAGTGCAGGAAACCGAATCGGAGAGTCGGGAAATGCGCCCGCCAGGTTGCGGGCAAAGTGAAACATCAGGTCAAAAAAAGAAGCGCCGACCCTGGGGAGGACCGACGCTTGGAAGTTCAGTGGTTGGGGTACGACGAACGGTTGCGACGGTCAGGTCGGGTTGCGTTTCTTCGATTTCTTCATCAGCTGCAGGCCCACGGGCAGGCCGGCGCACTTGCCGTTCTTGAGCGCTAGGCACACCGCACCAGCGAAAGCCGGTGAGGCAGCGGAAGCACAGCAAACAACAGAAATGGGCATGACGAAAGGTGGCAAAGACAAGAGCGGACGTAAGGCCCCGCGCCGTTTTGCGGCTGCAAGTACGGCTGCGGGGGCGGTATTTTCCAAATCAGTTCCTTAAAAAGTAGTTGTACTGCCGGCAGAGCGGTAGCGCGAAGCCTTCTTCGCGTTTCGCCGTGGGGTAGTGCTCGGTTCGATGAGACGCAAGGCAAGGCTTCGCACTACTACCCCGCTAACTGCTTTTTCACCCAGGCTGGTAGAGTGCCAGCCGCCTCCAGTTTTTTCAGCTCATCCAACTGCTTGTTTCGGCGGAAGCCCCCGGCCTGGTAGGCGCGCAGCATCGTCCGGATGCCCTCGGTGTTGAGCTGTACAGCATCTTTAGTTTCAGGATGCTGCAGCTGGTAGCGCGCCCACCCACCCATAAAGAGCATGAGCAGCTCCGAATCCTGGCCGGCTAAGTCGGCCACGTACTTCTGCAGCTGCACCGACACCGAGGAACTGCCGCTGATCCATTGAAACAGAAACTGGTCGGTTTCCTTACGCAGTGCGGGCTCTTGGTTCAGGGGCGTTTTTTCCAGCCAGTTTACTGCTGCAATAACCTGGGGCTCATATTCGGCATAGTCGTCGGCGGTTTGGAAAGAATATCCGGTAGGCACCTTGTAGCTGGTCTGGGCCCGGGCCGCCGAAGCTGTCAGCAGCAACGACAGCAGAATAGAGGCTAATAGTCGAAGTTTGTTCATGAGAATCAGTAGGATAGAGTAGGTGAAAATGCAGACCAAACTACCAAAAATTCGGGCTGCTTGTTAACGCGGAGCTGCATAAAACAAAACAAAAAACCACCGGTCGGGCCCTGGGGGCAGACCGGTGGAAAGGTGGGGTAGAATTAACCCTAAAGGAGTGCTTAGGAGCCTGAGGCAGCCCCTTGAGCCTGGGCAAAGCCGCGGGCCAGGTTGGTGAACTCCGAGGGAATGAGTACGACCGTAGTGGTATTGTTGTCGATGCCAATTTCGGAGAGCATCTGCATACGACGCAGCTCCAGGGCCATCGGGCTGCTTTCCATCTGCTTGGCACCCTGAGTGAGCTTCAACGAAGCTTCCAATTCAGCTTCCGCCTTGATGATGCGGGCCCGTTTCTCCCGAATGGCCTCGGCCTCCCGGGCCATGGCACGCTGCATGGATTCGGGGATTTCCACGTCTTTGATTTCCACCATCTCAATTTTCACGCCCCAGGTTTCGGTGGCGGCATCCACCAGCTGCTGCAGGGTAGCGTTGATTTGCTGGCGCTCCTTCAGCACCTCATCCAGCTGGTGCTGGCCGATGATGTTGCGCAGCGCCGTAACGGAGAGCTGGTATACGGCCTGGTTGAAGTTGGCCACTTTGATGATGGCATCCTCAGGGTTCACCACCCGGAACCACAGCACCGCGTTTACCTTAATGGTTACGGAGTCCTTGGTAATGGTTTCCTGCTGCTCCAGGTCCACGGTTTTGGTGCGGATGTCCACGGTAGTGCGGCGCTCAATAAACGGGATAATCCAGTACAACCCCGGCCCGCGCCGCCCGGCGTAGCGCCCCAGCCGGAACACAATGGCCCGCTCATATTCCTGAGCAATGCACAGGCCCATAAACAGTAAAATCAATCCAATACCCAGCAAGACAAATAACGTCGTCATGGAAACAGTGGCCTCAGGCCGCGAAATGTGATACAGTTGATACTCGGGAGCACACAGGCCGTGCCAATCCAATGGCCAATACTATAGAATGCCCGTGCAATCATTCGCAGGCATTTTTTTAGCGGGTGCTCAGCCGGCGGCTGTTGCGCCCCCTATCATTTTGGTAGGGTGGGGTGGTCGGAATGGAAGGGGGGGCAGACTTCGCGGCGCTACTTCTTACGGGTAATAGCTTCGGCCACTCGGGTAAGCCCACTGAGCTGATCGGGAGAGTTGCTGCTGATAATTACGTGGGCGCCCAAACGCTGCTTGCTCAAGGCATCTGGCACTAGCTGCTCGCGCCAGTACAGCTGCTGCTGGGGGTGGCTGAAATTCATCCAACGAATAGTTTTGCCCAAAAAGCGGCCGTCAGTAAGCATGGCGTCGGTGGGGGTCAGGCGCTCGTCCCGGTACCTAGGGCTGGGGTGGTTACCCAAGTACACTAGAATGCGGTTTTCGGTAGTCGAAAGCAGGGGCGTAAGCGGCCAGATGTTGTACACGTAGAAGTCATAGCTGTGGCGGCGGCTTACGTAATAGTTGTTCGGAAGCTGAAAAACCAGCTCGTCGTGAGTTTCCGTGCGGGCCTGCAGGTTAAGCAGCCGCCGGCCCGGCTGGATGGTGTTGAACACGGCCGTGGCCAGGGCATCGAATTCGGTGCGGCGCTGGAAGCCCGCCGGGTTCACGTAGGCATCCACCTCAAATACCGTATTGTCGAGGGTACGCACCAGCAGCCGCTGTAGCAGAATGGCCGATTCACTGGTGTCCGGGTGAGCCGCCAGGCTCACTACCGCCGTTACCGAATCGGTGGTTCGGATGACACGGGGCATTGAGGTAAACGGTCCAGACTCGAAACGGGCGGCTTCCTCCGTAAAATGACTATCGGCCAGGCGGAATAGCTCCCGCGCAAAGAACACTACCCGGCTCTTGTCAAAATCAAGAACAATGCGGGTTTCCAGTTGCTCATCGGGCTTGGCCGACATTATATCTACCGGTCGGGCCGAGCTGACCGCGCTGGCGGGGAAGTTCAGATAGGCCCGGCCGCCAAGCAACGGTAGTCGGTTGGGCAGGGCGGCTGCAGCAGACTGGGCTAACCCATCGTAGGCCGCGCAAAACAATGCGGCAGTCAGGCCCCACACAAGCGCCCGCAACGAATGAAACACATACATACAAGTAGAATGGCCAGGATGAGATATTGACGAAATATAGCAATGTCGGCGTGCATTCAGGAGCTTGATCAAGCAACGCGGAGTGTAGCAGTTCCATAAACAAGGCACAGTTGCAACACTTTGCATCTGCCCGTTGGACAGTGTTAAAATGATACCAACGAGGTGCCGCGCAGGGCAGCGTCCGAACCTGATACAGGCTACAACTCAAAAAGCCTTTCAGATAGAAGCAAGCGGTTACGCAGGGCTTACAGTGTGCATACCTAGTGCAGCAGCCGTAAAGTGGTTAAGCACACGTACAACTATCCTGATTATCCGCCTCCCTTTATTCTTTGCCCTCCACGCATCAGGCGGTGCCGGGTGCCGGGAAGTAAGGCGAACCACCAAAACGACCATGCCGCAATACGCTTGCTCACCCACATGAGTAGCTTCAGAAATAGAAAAAAGGCCATCCTGCCGCAGTAGGATGGCCTTTTAGAAAAAGATTAAGAAAATGCCTTACCGCACCGGCTTAGGCAGTACCGGCAAGCTCTCGTGGCCCTCAGCGTCCACGCTTACTACCCCAAAAATGAAGTTGTCCTTACTGTGGGGCAGGTCGGCTTTGGTGTCGGTTACGAAGAATTTCTGCTGCCACTCGGGGGCGCTGGTTTCGCGCATGAGCACATAATAGCCAGCTGGCTTCTCGCCGGTTTTGGGGGCTTCCCACTTCAATTCAGTACGGTTGGTAAGGTTGGCCGTGAGCACGCCCACATTCTCGGGGGCAGCCGGGGCCAGGGCCAGGGCGGCCAGAGTAGCCAGGTTTACGCCGGTGTTTTTGCGCAGGTAGGCAAAGTCCATGAACTTGGCGTAGTCGCCGTATTCCGTCCCGTTTTCGGTGCGCAGGTCCTGGTGCTGGTGGCGGAAATCCTCGTTCATCTCCGAGAAGCGCACGGCCGTGAAACCCTGCTGATTAAAGGGCGTGTGGTCGCCGCCGCGCAGGAAACGGTCGGGTCGGTATTCCAGTACCACCTCGTGGCCAGGCACGTACTGCTTGGTGGCGGTGCGGGCGTAGCGGGCCAACTGCCGGCTGGGCGAGTCGTTTTCACTGCTCAGCGTGCGGCGCACTTTGGCCTCGTCGGGCGTTTCGGTGGCGGGCACGCCTTCACTGAACACGCGCAGCTGGGTGGTGTTCTTGATTTCCGGGTCGTGGCCCACGGAGTTGCCCATAATGTCGTTGTTGAGCATGGCTACCAGGTTCCAGCCTTCTTTTTTTGCGCGCTTGGCCAGGTGCGTGGAGCCGTAAAGGCCCTGTTCCTCGCCCTGTACGGCCACGAAGATGATGGTAGCCGGGAACTGCTGCTTGCTCATCACGCGGGCCAGCTCCAGTACGGCCACCGTGCCCGAGCCGTCGTCGTTGGCCCCCGGCGCGTCGGCAGTGGCGTTCATCACGTCGCTCACCCGCGAATCAATATGGCCGCTCACGATGAACACGCGCTTGTCGGTGGGGTCGGTGCCGGGTAGGGTAGCCATAACGTTGGCCATGAGCACCGGCCGGTCGATACGGCGGCCGTCGGGCTTGATGGTGAACGTATCCTGCTCCACTTTCAGCCGTCCGCCGCTGGCCTTACTGTACTTTTTGAACTCACTTTCCACCCAGTTGCGGGCGGCCCCGATGCCGCGCTTCTTGCTTTTGGTGTCGCTCAGGGTGTGCCGTGTACCGAAGCTCACGAGCTTGTCAATATCCTCGCGCAGGTTCTGTTCAGAAATCTCCTCCACCATGCGGCTGATGAGCGGATTGGGCGTGGTAGCGGGCTGAGTTTGGGCCAAGGCCGGGGCGGCAAGGCCAAGAGCGAGCAGCAAAGGGGAAAAACGACGCATAGACGGTGGTTGTGGTATGGATGGCTATAGACGCAGGATTTCCGCCAGTGTTGCGGGGCAAACAGAACGTCCTTCCGAGCGCAGCCGTGGAATCTCGCGTGCTGACGCTGTGCTGGTAACTGTCATTCCGAGCGGAGCGAGGATTCTCGCTTAGCTGACGTTGCTTCATTAGCCCAGGGTTTAAACCCTGGGCTACGGAGCGGTTTTTTTGTTGAATTAGCTTGGCAACGTCAGCACGCGAGATTCCTCAGCTGCGTTCGGAAGGACGTTCTTGTGTTTCATACTCTCAACTCCACCACCACGCTGGCCGCGTTGCCGCCGAAGCCGGCCGCATTTACCAGCATCCGTCGAATGGGCTTGTTGGTTGAAGTCGCCAGGTCGGTGGCAAATGGGGCCGCCGGCCACTGCTGGGTTTCCAGCACCTGACAGGCAAAATCCAGACTTAGCGCAGCCGAAGCTCCCAGCGTGTGGCCCAACAACCATTTGTTAGAGAGCAGGGGAGGCAACTCCAACCCAAATATGGCCCGCAACGCCGACCGCTCGGCCGCGTCGCCGGCGGGGGTGCCGGGGCTGTGCAGTACCACCGCGTCGATGTCGGTGGGAGCGAGGCCGGCCTGGGCCAGGGCCTGGCGGATGGCCTGCTGGAAGTGCCGGCCCTCGGGCGAAAGGCCGGTCTTGCTGCCAATGGCCTCGAACCCGAACCCCACGCCAGCCAGCACCAGCAGGGGCCGAACTTCGGCCGCCACCTGGGCCGCCGAAAGCTGCTCCAGGGCAAACACTGCCGCGCCCTCACCCAGCACGAACGTAGAAGGCCGCCCCGCCCCCGGCCGACAGGGCCAGTCGGTGGCGGCCAGAGGCGAGTAGATGCCGATGGCCCGCATCTGAGCCAGGGTAAAATCGGTGAGCGGGGCCTCGGTGCCGCCGGCCAGAAACCGGGTGGCCATGCCGGCTTTCAGCCAAGCCAGCGCATTGCCCAGCGCCTGGAACGCGCTGCTGCACGTGCTGGAATGGCTCAGGGCCGCGCCGCCGTGCTGGCCCGCATCAAAAGCCACCCAGCTGGCCACGTTGCCCAGGGTGGTCAAGGGCGAGGCGGCAGCAGACACCGAGCCTTCGGCTAGGAACTCTTGGTGAAACTGCTCCAGCCGCCCCGTAGCCCCCCGGCTGCTGCCAATACTCACGGCCAGGTTGGTTGCTGGTTGCTGGTTGTTAGTTATTGGTTGGTGGTTGGTGGCTGTCAGAAGGGAGGTTGGGGGGGTGGCGCCATCGTAGTTGCTGGCTCCCTCCGAATTCAACATTGCCCCCGAATCATCGGTGGCAGTAGCCGCCTGCTCAATGCTGATAGAGCCATCTTGGCCATTAACTACTGACAACTGACAACTATCAACTGACAACTCACCACTAACCGACCACCCGGCCTGGGCGGTGGCCTGGCGGGCGGCCAGCAGGGCCAGGAGCACGGTGCGGTCGAGCTGGCGGTAACTGGGGTGGCGGCGCAACTCGGCTACGGCGGTTTCGGCGGCCGGCGGCAGAGCGGCTACGGGCACGCCGCTGGGGTGGTGGGTGAAGGGAGAAACGGCGGCTTCGGCCGAAGCCGGCAGCACCCGGCCCAGCGCCGACACCCGGCCCCGGCCCCGGATAACCACCAGCGAATCGGAGGGGTTAGTCATGCAGAATTTCGGGCAGGTTGGGAGCGGGGGTGAAGTCAAGCACCAGCTCGCGCATGCGGCGTAGCACGGCGTAGAGTAAGTCTAGCTCCTCGTTGGTAGTGCAATAGGGTGGCAGCAGGTACACCACGTTGCCCAGAGGGCGCAGCACCACGTGGTGGTCGAGGGCGAGCTGGTAGAAGGCGTCGCGCAGGCGGCTGAAGTAGCTGGTACCCTCGCCGGGGTCGTACTCCACGGCCAAAATAGTGCCCCGGTGCCGCACCGCCCGCACCCCCGGCTTACCTGCAAGCTCCTGCCGGAACACAGTGTGGGCCGCCTCGATGCGCCGACGCTGCTGGGTGCACTCGTCGGCCCGCGTCAGTTCCAGACTAGCTAGCGCAGCGGCACAGGCCACGGGGTTGGCCGTGTAGGAATGGCCGTGAAACAGGGCCCGCATCTTGTCGTGACTGAGGAAGGCCTCGTAGATGGGCGCGGCGCAGGTGGTCAGGCCCATAGCCAATGTGCCGCCGGTAAGGCCCTTGGAAAAGCACATGATATCAGGCTGCTCCGTGAGCAGCTCGGAGGCAAACAGTGGCCCGGTGCGGCCGAAGCCGGTCATCACCTCATCCGAAATGCACAGCACGCCGGCCTGGTGGCAGCGGCGCAGTAGTTCACTGAGTACTTCGGGCTCGTACATCACCATACCGGCCGTGCCCAGCACCAACGGCTCGAAAATGAAGCCGGCCACGTCGGGGCGGAGCAGCAGCGTATCGAGCTGGGCCAGGGTTTCGGCCTCGTGGCCCGGCACCGGCACGTCCAGAAATTCTACGTCGAACAGCAGGGGCCAGAACGGTTCGGTAAAAGCTCCGCGGGCACTCACGGCCATAGCCCCGAACGTGTCGCCGTGGTAGGAGTTCTGGAAGCAGATAAACGTGCGGCGCTCCGGCTGGCCCTGGTTGTGAAAGTATTGCAGCACCATTTTCAGGGCCACTTCCACGGCCGTCGAGCCGTTGTCGGAGTAGAACACGCGGGCCTGATTGGCGGGCAGCAAGGTCAGCAGCTGCTCGGCCAGCTCCACGGCGGCGGGGTGGGTGAAGCCGGCAAACAGCACGTGCTCCAGAGTGCGCAGCTGCTCGCTCACGCGCTCCGCAATGTGCGGATGGCCGTGGCCGTGCAGGTTCACCCACCACGAGGAAATGGCGTCGAGGTAGCGGGTGCCGTCTTCGGCCACCAGCCAGCTGCCTTCGCCCCGGATGATGGGAATGGGCAGCGGGGCGGTCTGCATTTGGGTGTAGGGGTGCCACAATACGGCGTGGTCCCGTTCGGACAGGGTAGGCATGGGGCAAAGGTAGGGAGAGAGTTTCTCGCAGAGGTCCGCAGAGGGATGCGCGGAGGATAGCAGAGGAACGACCTCCCTTTACCTCTGCGCATCCCTCTGCGGACCTCTGCGAGAAAACTACCTGCGCCCAAACCACGCCCGAAACTCCGCCGCGTAGCGGCTCACCACGGCGGGGGTTATTTCCGGCTCCAGCCGCACGCGGGGCATAACCGGTACACCGGTGTGCTCGGCAATGAAGCTTTCGGTGGCGGGCGTTGGCTCGCCGTTGAACACGAGGCCGCGCACCCGCAAGCCGCGGGCCTTCAGGGCTTCCAGCGTGAGCAAGGTGTGGTTGATACTGCCCAGGTAATTGCGCGACACCACCACCACGTCCAGGTTCAGCTGCTGAATTAAATCCACGATAAGGAAGCCGGGGGCCAGCGGCACCAGCAGGCCGCCCGCGCCTTCTACCAGCAGATGGTTGGTAGTTTCGGGCAGCTGGAAATCCTTGGGACGCAGCGCAATGCCCTCGGCGGCGGCGGCAGCGTGGGGCGAGGCCGGCAGCTGCAACCGATGCCGCTCGGGCCAGAAGCGGCTGACGGGATTCTGCACCAGCTTGCGCACGGTGGCCGCGTCGGTGGTGGGGGTAAGGCCGGCCTGCACGGGCTTCCAGTAATCGGCCTGCAAAGCTTCGGTGAGAATGGCCGAGACGAAGGTTTTGCCTACGTCGGTGCCGATGCCGCTGATAAAAAGTCGTTCCAAAGGAGGGAGAATAGATGAAGTTTACTGAGTTATCATTCCGAGCAGCGCGATGAATCTGAGTTGATCCTCCAACAATTTAATCCAGCTTCCTCGCGCTGCTCGGAATGACACAACCACCTAAGCCGACGGCTTGCGGCAGCGCAGGTGCAGAAAATACGGTACCACCCGGGCTTTGCGCAGA
This sequence comes from Hymenobacter metallilatus, assembly GCF_003944705.1. GTDB lineage: Bacteria > Bacteroidota > Bacteroidia > Cytophagales > Hymenobacteraceae > Hymenobacter > Hymenobacter metallilatus. The sequence goes on from NZ_RWIS01000012.1 coordinate 166,337, forward strand.
AACGGATGCTGCGTCATCTGCTCCTCGGTGGGGCAGGGCTCCTGCATGGCTTCCAGCTGAAAACCGGCCGCTACAATGGCGTTTACCCATTGGCTCATTATCAGGTTGAATACCGGCACCCGAAACGGCGCGTGACGGGCCTGCTCTTGGGCTGGGGCGGCGTGAAATATCCACTCCTCGGGCTGGCCGTGCTGGTACTCAAAATAGCCGCCCACCTCCACCGCGTAGGGCTGGCCCTGGGCGTCGCGCAGGTTGCGGCGGTGGGGCGTGGTGAAGCAGGGGTGGCTGATGGAAAATTGTAGAAACCCGCCCGGTTTTAGCACCCGGAACGCCTCCCGCAGGGCCAGAGGCGGATCGGGCACGTCCATCAGGCACATAAAGGAAACGGCAAAGTCGAACGATGCGTCGGCAAACGGCAGCGCGGCGGCACTACCCACCAAATAGCGGATACCCAGCGGCTCGGTGGCCTCGGCCTGTTGCGCCGCCTCCACAAAGGCGGGGGCAATATCCAGGGCCGTGACGTGGGCGCCCTGCCGGGCCAGCAGGCGCGTGTTGTAACCTTCGCCGCAGCCGATGTCGAGGCCCGCTAGGCCGGCCACCGGGGGAAGCCAGGCGAAGAAGGCGGGCGTGTTCAGGTAGTTGCGGTACACGTCGTAGCCGGCGCGGGCCAGGGTGGTCCAGGCCGGGGCGTTACGGTTCCAGTATTCACCAACTTCCTGGTCGTTCATGGGTGGGGTGGTTGGGGGTGAAAGGATTGGTGGCTGTGACGTGTATGTCGTTGTTGAACGTCATGCTGAGCGCAGTCGCAGCATCTCTACCTCTAGCTAAATCCTGACGGGCAAACGAAGCGGTAGAGATGCTCCGACTGCGGCTGCGCCTTCGCTCAGCATGACGTGCTGTTCCAAATGTTCGCCCCAGTTGTTCAACGACGAGACGCAAATATGCGTCTCTACGCCGTTGCGCCGGCCAGTACAGTCGCCAGCGTGTCAATATCCGCTTCCGAATTATACGAATGCACAATGAGCCGCAGCCGCTCCGTACCCACCGGCACCGTGGGCGAAACAATGGCGCGCACATCGAAGCCGGCGGCCTGGGCAGCGGCGGCCACGGCCCGCACCCGGGCCGGACCGGAACTAACCTGGAAAAACACCGGGTGAATAACGTGACTTTCCGGCGGCACCCGCAGGCCTGGCACCGCGTTCAGCCGGGCTTTCAGGTAGTCAGACAACGCAAACAGCCGTGCCCGTTCCGGTTGCAGCGCGGGCAGCACTGCGTAGGCCGCCGCCAAGGCGGCCACCGTAAGCGGGGGCAGAGCGGTGGTGTAGATGAATGGCCGGCTGAAGCTCAGCAGGTAGTCGCGTAGCACGGCCGGACCGGCCACAGCCGCGCCCTGACTACCCAACGCTTTGCCAAAGGTGAGGATGCGGGCAAACACGGCGTCTTCCAGTTTCAACTCCATCACTAATCCTTCCCCGGCCGGACCGTAGAGGCCGTTGGTATGGGCCTCATCCACCACCAGATAAGCGCCCTGCTCTCGGCACAGCGCCGCCAGCTCCGGCAACGGAGCCATGTCGCCGTCCATGGAGTACAGCGCCTCCACGGCCACGAAAACTGCCCCGGTGGAGCGGGCCAGCTTGCGCCGCAAATCAGCCACGTCGTTGTGGCGGAAGCTCCAGGCGGTGGCGAAGGAGCCGCGGATGCCGTCTTTCACGGAGGCGTGGCTGGCGTCGTCGTACAGAATCGTGTCGCCGCGCTTGGGCACGGCGGCAAAGAACCCCAAGTTGGCCGCGTAACCGGAGTTGAACAGCAGCGCCGCCTCGGCGCGGTGGAAACGGGCCAGCGTGGTTTCCAGGGCCTCGGCGGCGGCGGAGTTGCCGGTGAGCAGGCGCGAGCCGGTGCTGCCGGCAGGTAGTTGGGCCGCAGCCTGCACGGCCGCCCGCACCTGCGGGTGCTGGCTTAGGCCCAGGTAGTCGTTGGAGCTGAAATCCACTAGCCCAGCTGCCGACAGCGTGAGGCGGCGGCGGGTGCCGGCAGCTTCACGGCGGGCCAGTTCATCGTGGAGGCGTTGGTGGAGTTGGTCGTTCATACGGGAAACCTCACCCCCTAGCCCCCTCTCCTTGGGGAGAGGGGGGACTAACCTTTAGTTTTTAACTCTAATTTTTCTTCTTCCCAATAGCAACTAGCGCTAAAAACCTAGTTACTATTTCCCCCTCTCCCCAAGGAGAGGGGGCTAGGGGATGAGGTCTACGCCAATACTTCCTTGCCCAGCACAGTGGCGCCCTCGGGCACGTCCTTGAACGACTTACGGGGCTTGAGGCCGAGCAGAGCAAACATCTGCTTGTCAGCGTCGAAATCGGGGTTGGGTGTGGTCAGCAGCTTCTCGCCCGAGAAGATGGAGTTGGCACCGGCCAGGAAGCACAGGGCCTGCTCCGTAACGGGCATTTCCTGGCGGCCGGCCGAGAGACGCACCATGGTGTGGGGCATCAGAATGCGGGCCGTGGCAATCATGCGCAGCATTTCCCACACGCTCACGCGGGGCTGGTCGGCCAGGGGCGTGCCTTCCACAGGCACCAGGGCATTTACGGGCACACTCTCGGGGTGGGCGGGCAGGGTAGCCAGCGTGTGCAGCATGGCAATGCGGTCCTCGTCGGTTTCACCGAGGCCAATGATGCCACCCGAGCACACCGAAATGCCCGCCTTACGCACGTGCTCCAGGGTGTTCAGCCGGTCGTCGTAGGTGCGGGTCGTGATGATATCGTCGTACTTCTCGCGGCTGGTGTCGAGGTTGTGGTTGTAAGCGTACAGGCCGGCCTGCTTGAGGCGCTCGGCCTGGTACTCGTTGAGCATTCCCAGGGTGCAGCACACCTCCAGGCCCATGCCGTTTACCTGCTCCACCATCCCCAGCACCCGGTCGAAGTCCCGGTTGTCACGGATTTCGCGCCAGGCGGCGCCCATGCAGAAACGGGTGGAGCCGCCGTCTTTGGCGCGTTGGGCGGCGGCCAGTACCTCGGCATCGGGCAGCAGCTTATGGGCCTGCACGCCGGTGTGGTAGCGGGCCGCCTGGGGGCAGTAGGCGCAGTCTTCGGGGCAGCCGCCGGTTTTCACGCTCAGCAGGGTGCACACCTGCACCTCGCCGGTAGCCTGAGTTTGGGCATGTATGGCAGCAGCCTGCGTTACCAGTTCCAGAACGGGCTGGTTGTAAATGGCGTGTACTTCGTCGAGGGTCCAGTCAGTGCGGAGTGTCATAGGGGCGGGAAGGGTTTCGGTGGTTGATGGTCGTTGTGCCAGAAAGCAAAACGGGGCGGCCCGCCGGAGCCGAAGCTGCCAGCGGGCCGCAAGATACACGAGAAGCGGATTTGTAGATGAGTCAGTGCGTAGTTCCATCCGCCAGGAGGCCCGTGACCAGCGTGTGAGCCTGAGAAATTGCCTGGGTAAATTCCTCATTGCACGGTTCTTGCTGAAAGAAGCCGGCTTCCAGCACCGAAGCCTGTTGGCTCAGCCACCGACGGAGCGTGAGCATACTGTGCGCTGCGGTATCGGGAGTGAGCACCTGAATGTGCTTTTCCAAGTCGGGAAGATGTGGAATAATACGCACGAGGTTTTCAAAAGCCCAATCGGTTTCGGCCGGCTGCCACGCTTGCAACAAGGGTTCTAGTGAGCCGGTCAGTCGAACTAGCCAGCCTATTAGTTCCTCCTCGAAAAAGCATTCGTGCTGAATATGCTGCGCCCACCAGGCCCGCAGTACTTGCCGAACGGCGCCTTTTTCCGCCTCGGGCCAACCATCCCAGCCGGCATACAGCATCTTGTCGAAAAAAGCATCCTTCTCCAGCTCTGAGTCTGGGCATAGCAGCAATTCCAGCAGCCGGGGTAAGAAATACCGGAAGTCGGCCGCATTTCCCCAGGTCGTTATTGCCTTGAAAGCATAGCGCCGCAGCTGTTTTTCGCTGAGGTATGCCAGCGGCACGGTGAACAGCACCCGGTTTTCTTCGCTACTGATGCAGCAGGGGCAGGCATCCGGCGGCTGACGAAGCCGATGAGTAGAAAACCAGGCATACAGGGCAGTAATTACTTCAGCTAAAGCTGGCATTTCAGAGTCGGCTGCTCTATTCACAGCGTCCGAATTACCCGACAAGGGTTGCCCACGGCCACCACACCGGCCGGAATGTTGCGCGTGACTACACTGCCCGCGCCAATGGTAGTGCCTGCCCCAATCGTTACGCCGGGCAGCACCAGCACGCCCGCGCCCAGCCACACATTGTCCCCGATGCTGATGGGCTGGGCAAACTCCCAGCCTGCAATGCGCGGCACTACCTCTACCGGGTGCCCGGCCGTGCTCAGCACCACGTTGGGGGCCACAAACACGTTGTCGCCGATGGTTACCGGGGCGCAGTCGAGCACGGTGAAATTATAGTTAGCGTAGAAATTCCGCCCCAGCCGGATGTTGTAGCCATAGTCGCAGCGGAAAGGCGCTTCAATGTGGGCGTCGGTTTCGTAGCCCAGCAGCTCGGCCAGTACCTGCCGGTTCAGGGCCACGGGCTCCTGGTTGTAGCGGTGGCAGAGCTGTTTGGCGTGCAGGCGCTCGGCTACCAGCTCCGGGTCGTTGGCAAGGTAGAGCTCACCGGCCAGCATCTGTTGTTTCGGCGTCAGGCTCATAGCCAAATTCAGGATTGGGTTGTTAAATGCGTGTGGTATAGTTTGCGTATGCCAGAGCCAGTGCAACATACTCGGGGATACGCAAACTACACTGTTCACGCTACTTACCGTTTCTGCTGATTACGCCCGAAACGGCGTCTCGGGCTCCGGAGAGGCCGTTGTTTTAGCGTCGCGGGTATTTTTCTGCACCGCAATGGCCCCAAACAAACTCAGCAGGAAAGCCATGGCGTAGAAGCCTTTTTCGCTGAGCAACAATGTAGCGTTCCACAGGCCCACCGTGAGCAGGGCAATGGCCAGAATGGTGGAAAACCAGCTCAACCCGTAGTAGATGCCCGTTACGGGAATGCCCTCTAGCTGGTCGCGCACCGACTTTTGCAAAGAAATTCCCGAAAACAGTCCGTACATAAGCACGGTGAAATAGTACCCTTTCTCATTCAGGGCCATTTGGGCATTCCAGAGCCCGATGATAAAGGCAGCCATGCCGGCCAGCAAAGCAAACCAGGAAGCAGCAATAAAGGCATTAGAAGGTTTGGCAGTGTTCATGGTGAAGTAAGGTAGAGCAGTGAAAAACAGCCCGGACGTTTCCTCCGTCCGACCCTTCAAACATAGCAGGGAAACTATACCGCTACGCATACCACCATTTTCGCGGTTCAGACTTTTGAAGCAGCCATGATGGCGGATCGTAACTCAGTCAAATTTTTACTTGTAAGTTGTTATAATAGCATTTGAAATACGTTAAGGCATGTTTTTATTGAGCTGCGCAAGAAATGACAACCAGCAGCTTCGCGTGTCATCAGATATTTCAGCAAGCCTAATCAGTCACTGAGCACCGCAATAAAAAGCCCCGGGCCACCTCAACTGAGGCAGCCCGGGGCTTTCACGTAATCAATCAGCTCTTGGGTCGCTTGGAATGCGCGTTGCGGCGGTAGGATACAGCAAGCGCTACGCATTACGGCCGCAATGCGCCCGGCCTTACCGCTTGCCGGGGCGGCTGGCTCCGCGGGAACCGCGCGTGGTGGTTTTGCCTTTGGGGGAAGCCGCCGGTCCTTTGCCGGGGCCGGCGCTGCGGGGCCGGGCGCTGGCCGGGCGGCCGGGTTTTTTGGGGCCAGCTCCATCGGGCCGCACAATGCCGCCCCCGGCCGGCCGGCCCGGGCCCGTAGGCCAGGCCGGCGTTTCGGCCGGGTTGGTGGTTTTGGCGGCGGGCTTGGCGGCGCGGGCCGCAGCTACTTTCTTGCGGGTGGGTTTTTCTACCCAGGCACCGGCCGGCCGCTCCTGGTCGGGGCGGGCTGAGGGGGCTTTGGGGGCACCCTGGCGGGCGGGGCGGTCGGCCCAGAACTCGGCGGTGGAGGGGCGCTTGCGGCGGCGCGGGCTGCTGCCGTCGTCGGTACCGCTGGAATCCTTGATCATCTCAAACAGCACCTTCAACTCCTTCTCGCGCAGCTCCCGCCACTCGCCCACACCCAGGCCCTTCACGTTGATGTTCATCACCCGAATGCGCTCCAGCTGCACCACCTCGTAGCCGAAGTACTCGCACATGCGCCGGATCTGGCGGTTGAGGCCTTGCACCAGCGTAATGCGAAAAATATAAGGTGTCTCCTTCGACACCTTGCAGGGCTTGGTCATTACCCCACCCAGCGGCACGCCGCTGGCCATGCCTTCAATGAACAGCTCGTTGATAGGCTTATCCACCATCACAATGTATTCCTTCTCGTGCTGGTTGCCGGCCCGCAGGATTTTGTTCACGATGTCGCCGTTGCTGGTCAGCAGGATCAGGCCCTGCGACTCCTTATCCAGGCGGCCGATGGGGAAGATGCGCACCGAGTGCTTAATGGCCCGGATGATGTTGTCCTTGATGCCGGTATCGGTGGTGGCAATGATTCCGGGGGGCTTGTTGTAGGCAATGTACACGGCATCTTCCTCGGCCCGGGGCTCAATGAGGTTGCCGTTTACCACCACGCGGTCCTTGCTGGTCACCTGGTCGCCGATGCTGGCCCGCTTGCCGTTCACGAACACGTTGCCCTGCTCGATGTGGCGGTCGGCTTCCCGGCGGGAGCAGACGCCACTTTCGCTGATGTATTTATTGAGTCGGGTTGCCATGAGGTTGGTGCTTAGATACTTGGGCAGGCGGGTAAAAAACAGGCTGCCGGCCCCCTGAAGGGTCGGCAGCCTGCAAAGATACGGCATACGCGGCGCCCGGCGGTGCACCGGCCCAAGGTTCAGGTAAAAAACGCAAACAGCGCCGTTTCCAGCGCTGCCGGCAACACCGGGGGCGTAACGGTGCGCAGCGCCTGCGCCTGGCTACCCCCGGCGGGCTCGAAAGTGCCTTCCGTGGCATCGAACCGCAGCCGACCCTGGGTGAATTCGCGGCGGTGCACCTCGCCCTCGGTGCTCATCGAAACAAAGCCCAACTGGCTGAGCTGGCCGCTGGCCTTATCGAAATACAGCCAGAAGTACACGTTGCTGGGGTTCTGGCTCTGCACATCTAGGCGCTTGATTTCAAAAATGGTGGCCGACTCGGCTTCGAGCAAAAAAAGGGGGCGGTAAGGGAAGGTCATGGGAGTAAAAGTGCGCAGTTGACTTGCAAATAGGCAAGCTTGGCCACAAAGTACGGTTACGTGCCTAGTGGATGCATCCTAAAAGGTGCTATCAGTTGGAAATCTTGCCTAATAGGTAAAAGTTCGTTTGGCAATGAGCACCTTGCGGCCCTGGCGGAGCAGGTAGCGGTGAGTCCAAGGGCCCCGTTTCGAGTAATCATAGCTGTATTCCGGCTGGTCGCCGGAATTATCCAGCCACCAGTTGCCGGGTGATTTAGGAACTACGGAACGGTATTCTTTGGTCAGGTTGCCTTGGGCGTTGTACTGGTAGGTGGTGGTGAATACCGTGGTGTCTTTCTCACCGTATTCGGTGCGGCGGTAGTTGGTTATCAGGTCGTTGGCGTAGGTGAGTTCGGTTAGCTCGTTTACCTCACGCCTTAACCCTTTCGATTTGGTGAACTTGACTGGGCGGTTAGCGGAGTCGAATTCCAGATTATGGGACACGTACATCGTATCTGAGTCGGATAATCCAATTTCACGAATAATACGGGCAGAATCGGGGCTGTACTGGTAACTGTATTGGAAAATCTGAACCCGCTTATCATCAGTAGTTACAGTTCTTTCCTGGCCTAACTTATGGCGACTGGTAAAAGAGTATTGCTCAAGTAAATTGAGCTTTCGATGATGATAAGTCCGGCTCTCAATGGCCCAGCCTTGTTCATCGAGCGTGTATTCGGCCCAAAAACCGCTTGGTCCCCGGCCAAAAGCCTCTACTTTCACTCGTTTGGCCCCAGGGAAATGTTCGTCCCGTACGTCGAATTCCTGCGCCTGCGCCACCGATGACACCAGTTGAAACAAGCTGGTGAGCAACACGAACAAGCGTGCGTTCTGGAGATAGGCGGATATAAGATAAGTGCGCAACAAGCTGCTTATATAGGTATTGAGGCTGTGAATGAATCCATGCTGAATTACAGCTTCACCGTCTTCTCGCCCCGGTCCACGGCGTGGAGCCATTTAGTGAGGCCGCGCATGTAGGTAGGTTGGTCGTCGTAGAAGCTCATGTGCGAGCCATTGGGGCAGATGAGGGCGGTGCCGTGCTGCACCTTTTCGGCCACCATGCGCATGTGCGCGGGGTCCATGGTGTCGTACTTGCCACCAATGCTGAGCACCGGCACCCGCAGCTTCGGCAGGTCGGGCACGCGGTTCCAGCGCAGCAGCTTACCCGAAACGCCAAACTCGCTGGGGCCCTGCATGGTCACGTAGAGCGACTGATTCATTTTGGCGAAGGAGCGGGTTACAGGCTCGGGCCACTCGGCGGGGGGGCGGCGCAGAATGTGCTCGGCGTAAAAATTAGGGAGTAGCAGCTCCATGTAGCGCGGATTCTGGAAGTCCTGGCGCGCCTCAATGGCCCGGATTTCCCGGAGCACCTCGGGTTTGAACTGCGGGGCCAGTACCTCTTCCGCGTACCGGCCATAGTCGGGCACGCTCATCATCATATTGCTGATGACGAGGCCTTTCAGGTGCTGCTGATACTTGAGGGCATACTCAGCGGCCAGAATACCGCCCCAACTGTGGCCCAGCACCACGAAGTTGCTGCTATCCAGGTGCAGGGCCTGGCGCACCTGCTCCACTTCCTCCACGTAGCGCGGCAGGCTCCACATGGCAGTATCTTTGGGGTTGTCGGAGTTGCCGCAGCCCAGCTGGTCGTAGTAGATGATTTCCACACCTTCCCGGGGCAGGAAACTTTCCATGCACTCAAAGTACTCGTGCGTGGCTCCCGGCCCGCCATTGAGCAGCAGCAGCTTCAGGCGCGGGTTGCTACCAATGCGCTTGGTCCAGACGTTGAATTTGCCCTTGGGCGTGCTGATGGGCACTATCTGCACCCCGCCGGTTTGCAGCTGGGTGGTATCGGGGGCGGGGAAGTAGCTGGCGAGAGTAGGGGCGTCGGGGGCGGTGGGGCCTTGCTGGGAGCAGGCGCCGAGTGCCATGCTTAGGAGGCCAACAGTACAGGCATGTAGCAGTTTTTTCATGAGAAAGCAGGTGGCAAATTGTAATTGGCTAAACCTACCCAATATCCAAGGTATCCCAAAATGCAGAGGCCACCCCGGAAAGGAATGGCTCAAGTAATGAGAACCTCAACGCTCAGGTAAAAACAGACTGCTAACCACTCTTTCTATGAACCTCCTTCTGTGCAGCACATATCATCCTGCCGCCCCACCTGGGTTAACTGCTGTTGAAGCTGTTGAGAAAATTTGTTAGCGCAACTCAAAACATCATGCTCAGCGAAGTCGGAGCGTGTCTGCTACTTTCTCTGACCCGTTCAGCGAAGCGGGAAAGATGCTTTGATGAGCAGGCGCCACCTAGAGCAGGATGAGCTTTTGATTTCCCAAATAGCCTTCATGAGGAGGTTTTGATGATGCAAGCAGGGTCTAATCTGTGTGCCAGCTCCTCACTCATGGGCACCACCAGAGCCGGAAAGCAGCAGGGGATGGTAGTTTTTCCTCAACTTGCAGCTATGAAGACTACCGATGTACTACAGGTATACGATGCGCATTATGCAGCTGATTACGATAATCGATTTCTGTTGCTGCCTGATATCCGAAGCAATACCGAAGCCGACCTTACCCTGCTTCGGGGGCTATTGGGGCCAGATGCCCGGTGGCTGGATATCGGCTGTGGTACAGGGTATTTCCTGAGCAAGTTTCCCGGTGTAGCCCGCGCGGGCTACGATTTATCGGCTGCCATGCTGGCCCAGGCCCGGAGGGGCAGCCCCGATGCGCTTTTCTTTCGGGAAGGCGACTTCCGGGACCCGGTTCCAGAGTGGGAGGCGCAATGGTCGCTGGTTACGTGCATGTGGTCGGCTTACTCGTACTGCGAAACGGTAAAGGAGGTGGAGCAGGTGGTAGCCAATATGGTGGAATGGACGCGGCCCGGCGGAGCCATTTTTATTCCGGTACTTGACTTAGAGGAGATGCGCGGTACTTCCGTACTCTACCACACCGACTCGGCCGGTATTTTTCCCGGGGATTTCTGGATAACCGGCGTTACGTGGTCCTGGGCAGAAAGTGAAACGGGTAAAACCCATCACCATCTTATTGCTCCTCATATTGAGCACTTTATCCGGTTGCTGGCCCCGCATTTTAAGCAAGTAGAAGTAGTGAGTCACCCGGCAGTGGTGCCGGGCGGGCCTGCCCGTCGGGCGGTGCTGGCAACGGCCCGGCGTACGGGTATTGACGCAACCCGGCCTGCTACTGTAATATGGCCCACACCAAAGCCCGTGGTGCCAGCTGCGGCCACACTGCCACTGACAGTGCTATTGAAGGAAGTAGTAAGCCGCCTGCGTCCGGGACACCTATGGCGGGCTGTGCGTCATCGGCTACACCGCTGAGCAGCCCGTCTATGGCAGCCATCCAGCATCAGTTGTGCCAGCTAATTGGCAGCGTTACTAGTTGCTGAATCATGGATTGAAAGCTTTTTTCAAGGGTGAGTTCCCCTTGCACAACCAGTGGCACGGGGGCATCCTCCCAGCCCAGTAAGGCCAGGGGCTGCTGCGACTGTAGCTCAAAAATGGCAGCTTTTACCAGGTATTGGCCTGCTGTAAGGGGCAGCCGCTCCACCGTACAACTCAACTGATGCCGGCCTGGGGCCAGATGGGAAGGTGCAAGGTTTACGCCACCGGTAACGCAGGTGAGTCCGTCGTTGGTCCAGATATAAAAAGCCCAACCGATATTGGCCTGCGGTGCTTGAGCCCGGTACGTAAGGTGCATCTGTACCGTATCATCGGTGACGATGGTGGAAGTAGTCAGGCTCTCAAACGTAAGCTCCTCAATCACCAACGGCACGCTGCCTCCTGCCTGAGCATTACGTGCTGCCAGCAACTGCTGCTGCTGGTCATAGTACTTATCGAGCGTTTCCAGGCCGGTGCCTGCAAACGTTAGCCGCCCTCTTTCCAGCAATACCCCCTGCTGACACACCGCCTGCACGTGGTAAGGATTGTGCGAAACAAGCACCACCGAGCCACCGCTGGCCAGATAAGCCAACATATGGTTGATGCATTTGCGCTGGAAGTCCATATCTCCAACAGCCAATACCTCATCTACCAGCAGAATATCGGGCCGCAGATGGACGGCAACGGCATAGGCCAGCCGTGCTACCATACCCGAGCTGTAGAACTGAATAGGCATATCAAGAGCGGAGCCCAGGCCTGCAAACTCCTCAATCTGGGCAAATAAAGGCAGTACCTGTTCCCTGGAAAAGCCCAGCAAGGCGGCTCGAATAAACACGTTTTCACGGCCGCTGAGTACCGGGTCCAGCCCTACGCCCAACTCAATCAGTGCTCCTACCTGTCCGCGGATATGAATACTGCCGCCATCGGGCTTAATCAGACCGTTGAGCAGCTTGAGCAGGGTGCTTTTGCCGGCTCCATTAGCCCCTACAATAGCCAGGGCCTCCCCCCGGCGCAATTCAAATGATATATCCTGTACCCCCCAGAACTCGTGGGGCCGCAACCGTGCGGTGCGGGCCCGATATCGGGGCCAGGCTTCGGCCAGGATGTCGCGCAGGGCGTACCACATAGAGAGCCGGAGTCGGGTACAGAACTTTTTGGAAAGGTTGTGGACCTGCAACAGGGGGGAAGCGGAGAGTGGGTTACTGGTTTGCAACGGGCAGGAGGTACAAATGATAGTGAATGCCCCGGCTTAAAAGCGGGCTATAAGATGAGGCTGGGCCAAACGGTAAGCCAGCCAGCCCAAGGCGACGCTGGCCCCGGCCAGGCCTACTACCGGCCAGAAACCAGGCGTAGGGTGAGCCACGCCAGTCAGTAGCCAGTTGCGGGTAGTTGTAAGCAGGGGCGTTACCGGATTCAGGCTAAGTACAGATGCATAGCGTGAGGGCACTACATACACAACCGGCGTTATCAGAAACCACATATTAATCAGCAGGGTGAGGGCATTGGCTACGTCGCTGTACAGGAGCCCGAACAGGGCAATAACCCAGCCCAAGCCCAGGCCCAGGCCCAGCAAAGCTGCCAAACCCACTGGCACCCAGAGTAGTGTTACGTGCCAGCCCACATCGTACCACCACATTACGCCCCCAAGCACCAGCAGCCGCACCAGCAGGTTAAACACAACCACACCCACGGCCGCCACCACAAATGCCTCGTGTGGCACCCGTACCTTTGCCAGCGTAGCCCGAACCGCGGTAAGTTGTTGCAGAGGGCTGTTCAGCATCTCCACAAACCCTTGCCAAAGGAAGATACCCGTCAGCACAAACAAAGGTAAGGGTACTGTGGGCTGCCGGCCTTGCAGCAAATTGGCTTTGCTCAGCAGCGTCCAGGTGAGGGCCAGGAAAAGTGGAGGAGCCAGCAACCAAAGGTAGCCAAGCACGCTCTGCCGATACTGCACCCGAAGATTGCGCACAAACAATTGGCGGCCAACCCGCAGCACTGCCCGTATATCGTGCCCAACAGTTTGCCCGAAAGCCCGCAAATCAGCCAGGGGGGACGATGAATTATAGATTATTTCCCTCATTTTTGTTCGCAAAATACAAGTCTTCCTTCACAGTCGAGGCTGTTTCCTAGGCCACATCGACTTGGGGTACACCTCGGCGGTCCTACCCCCACATGACAGCGTCTCTATTTATCCGTCGATTAGCTACTGTTGCTCGTATTTCTGAGTGGTGGGGATACAAATTTGCACCAATTATGGCTATTTGTTTCGCCTCCATTCTGCTGCTGAACAGCCCGATCTGGATGCTTGGTGGTCAATTACTACTACTACTGCTAGCCCTTACCGTGGCAGCCACCTACGTAAGCCTGCTCAACGACTGGACTGACCGGACCGATGATGCGCAGGCAGGTAAGTCTAACCGGTTGGCGTATACATCTGCCCGGCGTGTTGCATGGCTGTTAGGTACATGTGTGGTAGCCGGAGTAGGATTTGGTTGGTATTTCTGGCGCACCAGTCCGCTGATAGCGGGGCTTTACCTGGGTACTTGGGTTGTATTCTCTGCGTATTCGCTTCCGCCCGTGCGCCTGAAAGGCCGGGCTCTGGCCGGCGTACTGGCCGATGCTGCCGGTGCCCATTTTTTTCCGCAAATGACGGGTATTATGCTGATGAGTGCCAGCCTGCACCAGACGCTGCCGCCGCTCTGGGTGGGGGCGGTGGGTATCTGGTCGTTGGCTTGCGGGATGCGCAATATTATCTGGCATCAGCTCAGCGACGCTACCAACGACGCAGAAGCTGGTATGCGCACTTTCGTAACCCGTTTGGGAGCTACAAATGCCCGTCGCATAGTTGAGTTCATTGTGTTTCCAATCGAGTGTATAGCACTGCTGGTACTATTGAGCCTGAGTAGCCGGGTGGCTGCGGGGTTGGCTATGCTTCTTTACGCAGGCTTGGTGCTGATCCGGCATTACCGCTGGCGAATGAAACTTACAATAGTGCAGCCCCAGCCCCATTCGCACGTGCTGCTGAACGAGTATTATGAAGCCTTCCTACCCCTAGCTCTACTACTGGCGGCCTGGTGGCAGCGGCCGGCCGAAGGCCTCGTATTGGTCGGTTTTGGGCTATTGTTTGGTCCTACTCTCTGGCGTACAGTTCGCCTCTTTGGCCGGGCTGCCTGGTGGGTTACCCGGCGGGGGCTGCCCAGCGGGCAGTAGCAAGCAAACCCGGTAGTTAAACACCTGCTTCAGGTAGCGCAAAAATAAAGGCGGGCCGCCCCTGTAAGGAGCGGCCCGCTGCCAGTCTTTCACAAAATCCGTAAAATCCGCGCAACCAGTGGTTAGCCGAGCGTGTGGTACACGGCCTGCACGTCGTCGTCGTCCTCAAACTTCTCAATCAGGTTCATTACCTCTTCCAGCTGCTCGCCTTCCAGGTGGACGGTGGTGTTAGGCACGCGCTGGAGCTGGGCCGATACTACGTTCAGGCCCTTCTCTTCCAGGGCCTTCTGCATCTGGCCGAAGTCGGTGAAGGCCGTTTCTACTACAATGTAGTGCTTCTCGTTGCCGTGCTCATCTTCCTCCTGGTCGGCGTACACGTCTTCGGCGCCAGCGTCAATCAGCTCCAGCTCCAACTCTTCCAGGTCCAGGCCTTCGGCGGCCAGCTTGAATACGCCCTTGCGGGTGAAGGTATAGTCGGAGGAGCCGGCGGTACCCAGGGCTCCATTGCCCCGGTTGAAGTACATGCGCACGTTGGCCACGGTGCGGGTGGGGTTGTCGGTGGCCGTTTCAATAACTACGGCTACACCGTGGGGGGCGTAGCCCTCGTATACTACTTCCTGGTAGTCCTTTTCCTCCTTGCTGCTGGCGCGCTTGATGGCCGCTTCTACCCGGTCTTTGGGCATGTTTACGCCCTTGGCGTTCTGCATGGCCGTGCGCAGACGGGAGTTGGTGTCGGGGTTGGGGCCCGATTCCTTCACCGCCATTACAATTTCCCGGCCGATGCGGGTAAAGTCTTTGGACATCCGGTCCCAGCGCTTCATTTTGCGGCCTTTGCGGAATTCAAACGCGCGTCCCATCTATGGTGAGTTGGTGAAATGGTGAAATAGTGAGTTGCCGTTCGGCGGGGTGGGGCCGAAAGGGGCCGCAAGTTAGCAGAAACCCCGGCCGGGCGCAATGCAGGCCCAGCCTGACCACTGCGCCCGGCCCGTTGTACCGCCTTACTGCATCCGCAGCGTGTAGATGCTCTGATTGCCAACCGGAAAGCCGGCCAGCGTGATGGTGAGTAGCCCGTTCCGCAGTCGGAAAACGCCCCGGTCGGTGTGGGGCTGGCCGTTGCGGGTGTACAGAAACCGGATGCTGTCGGCGGCAAATACGAAGCGGCCATCCTGGTCGAAGCGCAGGGTGGTGCCGTTGCCGGCCAGCGTCAGCCGTTTCTGGTAGGTGCCGTCGGCCCGCAGCTGCAGGGTACCCCCAACGCCCTTGGCCGCCAGCGGGGTAGGGCTGGTGCCTTTATCGAGAATAGCGTAAGTGAGGTAGGTATAGGTAGCAAAAAACGACGGGCTTTTGCGGGGAATGGATTGAGGGGGCCGGGCGCTGGGCAGCAGCGGCGTAGCTCCCAGAAACCACAGGAATAGAAACCATTTCATTCTGAAAGATAGACCAGGAAACGGGGCTTCTCAAACGGGCACTGTGTAGAGCCACTGCTGCGCCGCCTCCAACTCATCGAAATCGAACGTACGGATGGTGAGGCCCCGGGCGTATTGCATGGTAGAGGCCACCGCGTGCCGGGAGGGCCAGTCCATAGCGTTTACCCAGGCAACGGCCTGCACTCCCGCACTGGCCAGTTGCGGCAGAAACTCCTGGCCAATCCACTCGGCTGCCTGCCACCACTCCCCATATGCCTCACTGCTGTCATTCAGGATTTTTGTGCAGCCACATTGTTGCGCACACTCCAGCAAACGGTTACAGTCCTGAAAAACGGATGCTGCGTCGTGCGCCCCTCTCCAGTGTACCCACAGCCAGTTTTCCTGCGGTTCGAAGCGAATGGTGAGGGATGGGGTATCTAGGAGCATAGCAAGTTCCAGGGAGTAGAACTACGGGCGAAAACACAACATACGCAATTCCTGATACTGTTGAGCTTGTTGGCAGGCTAAGCCTCGTTGTACGAGGTGCGTTGGTCGGGCATTTTCCCCCTACATTTGGGCTATGCCCACCTTTCTACGTGACCTGATCCGGCCGGCGGCCGAGCTACCCGAGGCCGACGTGTGCCTGGTTGGAATACCCCTCGATTTTGGTACGGTGCTGGAAGGCGGCCGGGCCGGTGCCGCCCAGGCCCCCGAGGCCATTCGGCGGGAGCTGCGCCGCTACCACAAAACCTATAACCTGGAGCACAATATACGCCTCGATGGGTTGCGCATTGCCGATGCCGGCAACCTCGACCTGCGCCACCCGGACCATGCTACCAACCACCAAACCATCCGGAGTGAGCTGGCCCGCCTGCTCAATCAGTACCCGCGGGTGGTGGTGCTGGGCGGTTCCCACGATGGTACCTATAGTACCGTGCGGGGCCTGCGCGACGCCACCGGCAGCACCTCGGTGGGCGGCATCAACCTGGATGCCCACGCCGACGTGAAAGACAAGCCCGGCCAGCTCAGCAGCGGCACCCCATTTGGGAAGCTGCTGCGGGAAGAAGTGCTGGCTGGGGCCCGGTTCACCGAAATCGGGTTGCATTCCAACCTCAACGCCTGGGAGGATATCGATTTTTTGCACCAGCAGCAGGCCCGCTTGGTACCTCTGGCCCATGTGCAGCAGGATGGTATGCCCGAGTACATGGGCCGGGCCCTGCGCCACGCCACCGCCGAGGGCCCCGCGTTTGTGAGCTTTGACATGGACAGCTGCGCCGAAGCCTATGCTCCTGCCGTAAGCGCCCCAAGCGCCGATGGGTTTACGCCCCGCCAGGCTGTAGAGGCAGCTTTCCTGGCGGGCAAGGAGCCCGATGTGCTGCTATTTGAAGTGGTCGAGTTCAATCCGGCTTTCGACCGTGACAACCAAACTGCCCGGCTGGCTGCAACCATCCTGACCGCCTATCTCACGGGCGTAGCGGCCGGGCTGGATGTCTGAGCAGAACCGGGGCATCTGTGTACCGCCTGAAAATTTCTTCCGCGGCTCTGATTTTTACTCTTTGTATTCATGAAGCTCTTTTTTCTGCAGTTGGGCCTGCTGGCCGGTGCAATTCCGGCAGCCGCCCAGCAGATACCGGCCCTGAGCCTTACTTGTCCTGCTCCGGCTGCCAGCCAGGCCCTACAAAAGCTACACTGCGAAACTCGCGACCTGACCCTACCTGCTCCAGCGGCCGGCAACACGCTCACCATTGATGCCCGCGCCAACGGCGGTATTACGGTGCGGGGCTGGAATGGCACCACCGTGAAAGTGCGGGCCCTGGTAACCGGCCGGGCTGCCACTGCCGCCGATGCCCGCGCCCTGGTAGCTGCCGTGCGGATTACGGCGCAGAATAGTACTCTCCGTGCCAGTCGCGCCAACGAATCCCTGGACGGCTGGGCCGTGGAGTACGAAGTGCTGGTGCCAGCCCGCACCGACCTGGACCTGAAAGCCGTAAACGGTGCCATTAAAGCGGAAAATGTGGCCGGAAAGCTTCGCCTGAACACCACGAACGGCCCGCTGGTACTGCTGGATGTAAGCGGCGACGTGCGGGGCCAAACCACCAATGGCAGCCTTACGCTACGCTTGTCCGGGCCGGCCTGGGCGGGGCCGGGCCTGGAGGTAAGTACGGTAAACGGAGCCGTTGACTGGCAGCTGCCCGCTGTATATGCAGCCACCATTCTGGCCCGCACCACGCACGGCAAAGTTAGCGCCGAGCTGAATACCAAGCGCAAAAGCGTGCTGCCGCACAACCTGGCAGCTACTCTAGGAAAAGGGGGCGCTCAACTCAAGGTAAGTACTGTACACGGCAGTATATCGGTGAAACAGCCCGCTGAAACAGCACCCGTTCAGCCCGACCCCGTCGAGTAAAATCCGGGGCTTGCCAGACAGCACACCGGCCCTGACTGCAGTAGCCAGGGCCGGTGTGCTACCAGCAAAAGAACGAGAAAACAGCAGCTACCGCGCCACCTCTTCGGTGCGCTGGCGCTTAGGCTCTGCGGCAACCGGGCGGGGGTATTCATTCTGTTTGTGTTTCTGATACCGTTTTACCAGCAGGGCCGCGCCAACCAGTGCCCCCAGGCCTGCGGCGGCGAGGGTAAACTTTACCCGTATAGGGTCGTGGGGAGCGGGTGGGAGGTAAGCAACCCCATTCTCATCGGTGCGCGCGGGCGTATGTACGTAGCGCCCGTAAGCCGGCACCCGGAACTCATCAGCTAGTTTTTGTAGCTGGGCAGTGTATTTTTCCCCAGAAACAGCCGGCCCGTGGCCGCAGCCGATGGCCGCCGGCTGCAGGGCCGCCAATGTCCGGATGGATTCGCCGACTTGCTGCCAGTTGTAGTTGAAGGGAGCCCCGGCAATGTTGATTTCTGGCCGCTGCAGCAGCAGCTCCGGCACCGACTCATGGTTGGCCGTGGCAAAGGCGTCGCCGGCCAGCAGGGTGCGGTCCTTTTCCCGGAACAAGGCAATCTGGCCGGGAGCATGGCCAGGTACGGGCAGCCAGCGCCAATCGGGCAGGAAAGGCGGGTCCTGGTCGTTGGCGGGCAACTGCTGCACATAGTTGCTGAGCTGGAACGATTGGGGTGGAAAAAAACGCGACATGAATGCCAGTGAGCCTCCGCCAGCCACGGTAGGGTCGGCGGGCGGATACACGGCCCGGGCCGTAAGGAACGGTAGCTCCAGCGGATGGGCCAGCACGGGCACCTTCCAGTGCTCGGCCAGAGCCTGGGCCGAGCCCGAATGGTCCATATGGCCGTGGGTTAGAATAATAGCTTCAGGATGCGTACCAGGGTAAAATAGCGTGTCGGCGGCGGCCAGTATGGTTTTCTCGGAGCCAGGTAGGCCCGTATCGACCAGTACCCACTCGCCGGGCGTACCGGTTTCCACAAAATATACATTCACGAAACGCTGAATGGTGAGCTGGTGAACTCCAGCGGCTACTTTTTTCATGAGTTCGGAGGTAGATGAACGGATAAGGGCAGTACGCGAACCATCAGCACTTAGATATCGAGGCCGGGCACAATTTGGGGCCGGAGTGCTGCCACAACCCAATGAATTGTTACTTTGCCATGCCTTACCGGCCCCGGTTTGCCCAGGCTGAGGTAGGGCATTGTACAACACCAACTCCGTCCCGAACTCACGCTAATATGCCTGCCGAACTCACCAAATCAGCTCTGTTTTTCTATACCGAGCAGCACCTGCAGCAACAGGGCTTTCGCATTGAGCGCAAAGATGAGGAAAGGCCCTGGGGCGGTTTTTTCGTGCTCGACGAAACCCAGGCGCAGCAGTTTGCGGATATGTATTTTAATGGCCTGGAAGTAGATAACCTGCGGATTTCGGGCAAGTTGAGTCCTAAAATTCTGCTGGTAGCCCCGCATCAGCGCCTGAGCTGGCAGTATCATCACCGCCGTGCCGAAATCTGGCGCGTGGTGAGCGGCACAGTGGGCGTTGTAACTAGCCCCACCAACGAGGAAGGCCCCCTGAAAACCTATGGCCCCGGCGAGCAAATTACCCTGCAACAGGGCGAGCGGCACCGCCTCATCGGCCTCGACGACTGGGGCCAGATTGCCGAAATCTGGCAGCATACCGACGCTGCCCAACCCTCCGACGAAGACGACATCGTGCGGGTACAGGACGATTTCGGGCGCTAATATCACAGATGCTGCAAAAGGCCCGGCTGCCGCAGATTCATTCTTAGCCGGGTTGTGTCTGAACAGTCGTTTGCAACTCGCTAAATGCCCTGCTGAGCCTGTCGAAGCATCTCACCCGCTTCCGTTGAACCGTCTGCTGAAACGGGAGAAATGCTTCGGTAAGTTCAGTACACCCGTTTTGGAATTTTTCGACACACCCTGAATTCAGCCTTCAATACCTGAATTCCTGTACTGCCAGAAAGCAAACAGCCCCCTCGCAAGAGGGGGCTGTTTACTTTCTGAACAAATCGGCGGCATCAGGCCATCTGCAGCATCTGTGGTTTACAGGGCGTCTTGTACAACGCGCAGCAGTTGGGCCACACCTTTTTCCTCGCCTACTGAGCCCAGGTGCACACGCAGAGTGCGGCGGCCGGTGCTAAGCAGGGCTTCCAGGTCGCCGGCAGCCTGGGCATTCTGGAAGGTGCCGAAGGTGTAGGGGCGGCCGGGCAGGGGCAGGTCCTGGGCGTGGTCGGTGGTGAGCTGCAGGAACAGGCCAGTGTTGGGGCCACCCTTGTGGTACTGGCCAGTGGAGTGCAGGAAGCGGGGGCCGTAGCCCGAAGCCGTGGCAATGTGCAGGCGCTGCTGCACCAATTGGCGCAACGCATCCAGCTCGGCATTCAAGGCGGGCGTCTCCATCAGGTAGGCCTGAATGCACAGAAAGTTATCGGAACCAGCCTGCTGGAAAAAGGCTCTCAGGACATCTGCGGCGCTGGAGCCGGCCACGCTGGCGTAGTAGCTCAGGCCGTTTTCCGTGAGCACCGGGGCGCTGGTTTGGGGCAAGGAGCCCCGCTCCACCACAACCTTCATCAGCTGGTCGGTGGCGGTTTTGGCGGCCTGCACGTTGGGCTGGTCGAAGGGGTTGATCTGGAGCACGGCGCTGGCTACGGCCGTGGCTACTTCCCAGCGGAAAAACTCGGCTCCCAAATCCAGGGCGTCGCGCAGCAAAATGGCAATAACCGGATGACCGGCGGCCTGTAGAGCGGCCACTTTGCGGCGGTTATCTTCGTCGGGCTGGCTTTCGTAGCCCACGTACACGAACACCCGGTCGGGGCCGTACACTTCGGGGCTGCCCAGCGGGTCGCCGGCCACCGGCAGAATGCCTTTACCTTCCTTGCCGGTGCTTTCGGCCACCAGTTGCTCCAGCCACAAGCCCAGGTCGGTGAGGCCGGCGGGCACCACCAGCGTGAGCTTGTCGCGGCCCTGCTGGGCCAGCACGCCCAGGGCCACGCCCAGCATCAGGCCGGGGTTATCGGCCACCGCCCCCTCCGAGCCGCAGGCCCGCATCATGGCAATGGCCCGCTCCAGCAAGGCATAAATATCAATGCCGTAGAGGGCGGCGGGTACTAGCCCGAAGTAGGAGAGGGCCGAGAACCGGCCGCCTACTTCCGCGAAGTTCAGGAAGATGCGGCGGTACCCCTCGGCCGTAGCCTGGGTCACGAATTTGGAGCCGGGGTCGGTAATGGCCACGAAATTCTCGCCAGCCCGCTCACCTTTCAGCTCTTTTAGGCGGGCGTAGAAATAGTCGCCGAACGCCAGGGGCTCGGCCGTGGTGCCCGATTTGCTGGCTACCACAAACAGAGTTTCCGGTAACGATACAGCCTCCTCAATTTCCCGCACCGAGCCGGGGTTGGTGGTATCAAGCACGAGCAGGGGCAGGCCATTGGCGCTTTTCTCGAAGGCCTGCTTGAATACGATGGGCGTCATGGTGCTGCCGCCCATGCCCATTACCACCACATGCTTGAAACCAGCGGCCCGGATTTCCTGGGCAAACTCCTCAATTTCTCCCACCCGGGGCAGCATGGTTTCGGCTACCCGTAGCCAGCCCATAAAGCTACGTACGCTCTGCTGGGCCTCGGCATCCTGCACCCACAGATCGGCTTGTTTCTGCCAGAAACCGGCGGTGAAGTGGCGGGCGTTAAACTCCTGAAGCGTTGCCTCAACGGCTGCCTGGTACTGGCCCAATTGCACCGACATGGTGGGCACGGAATAAGAAGAAGTGTCCATACTATACTTGGAAGTCACGAAATGGCGGTTGAAAAAGCGGCTTCTAAGGGAACAGCCCGCAGGAGCGTTCCGCTAAAAGCCGCGTTGCGCCTAAGCCGGCACGGGCCGGGCGGCCGGGCAAAGGTAGAGAAGTCGCCACATACGTGCCGCATAGGGCGCGCCGTTCATTGGCAATGGGGCCGGTAGTCGCCCTGCCGGAGTGGCAGCGCACTGCGTGGTTACGTTGCGGTGGAGCAACCCGCGCTGGCTTTCGACTTTCTAAACAGCTTCAACACTTAACTCCGGCTGCTACACTGCAACTTGAGTGGCCTAGCTGGCCAGGGTTTCCGACCAAAGCAGCCACTGCTGCTCCAGGGCCTGCTGGGCCGCCGGGTTTTGCTCACCCACCAGCCAGTCGAGGGCACCGGCGGCATTGGCAAAGAACTGGATTTCGTAGTGCATGAAATGACGGCCGGCCCGAATCAGGCTTTCAACCACCATCTGGTTGTAGGAGTTATTGTCGGGAATGATAAGGGCCACCTGCTCAATGGCTCGCACCGACACCCGTCCCAGCCAGTTCGCTGCCAGCCAGAGCTGCTCATCGAGCCCCAAACTGGGCAGATCATGTAAATCCAGCATCACGGCCGAAATATCACCCTGCTCCACTAGCTGCGCCACGCAGTTCATGCTGCGCTGGAAACGGGGGCGCCCCACCAGAGTGGCGTTCCATTGAAAACGAAACAGGCCTAGCTCCGGCGCAAATTGTGCCCGGATGTCGCAAAAGGTCAGAAGCATGGGGCACTGCCGCGGTGCATCGGGCAGCAGCGGGGGTACACCTACGAAGCGGGCGGCAGACTGGTTTGCTTCAGCCAAAAAAAATGTTGGCCTCACGGCCGCAGCCGTTGTTACCGGCCAGAACCGCATATTTGCGTTATGCCTACGCCTGCTCCGCCTCCTGCGTTCAGTCTGCCGCCGGGTATCAGGCTGCTTCGCCTGAAGTTTCGGCTGCTCAGTGCCATATCAACGGAATGGGCCTTTGCCGAAGCATGGAAGCTCTTCACAACTCCCCGGCAATTGCCCCAGAAGGGCTGGGAGGCAGCCGTGCTGGCTTCGGCGCGGCAGTTTACGGTTACCTCGTCCAATACTGACATCGTAGCCTACGAGTGGAACCCGGCGGGCAAGCACATGGTGCTGCTGGTGCATGGCTGGGAGCATCGGGCTAGTTTTTGGGGTATACTGGTGCAGGCATTAGTGGCGGCTGGGTACCGGGTGGTAGCCCTCGATGGCCCGGCGCACGGGGCCTCGGGGGGCACCCGCACCACCCTGCCGGCTTTCGCCCGCGCCGTTCAGGCCGTGGCCGATGCCGCCGGGCCGGTGTACGGGGTGGTGGCGCACTCCTTTGGCGGGGCCGCCACGGTGGGCGTACCGGTGCAATTCAACCAACTACAGGGGGGGCGGCTGCCGCGTCTGGTACTGCTGGCGGTGCCGGGCAGCACGACGGCCGTGGCCCAACGCTTTACCGCGCTGCTACAGCTGCCCGCCGCCGTGGTCCAGCGCATGGGGCGTCATATCCGGCAACAGCATGGCCGCGACGCCGAAAGCTTTAGCCTGGTGCAGGTAGGCCACCGGTTTCCGACGGAAAAAGCCCTGTTGCTCCACGACCGGCAGGACGAGAGTATTCCCTTTGCTGAGGCCCAGGAAGTTGCCGACAGCTGGCCGGGCCTCGATTTTCGGGCCACCGTCGGGCTGGGCCATAACCGCATCATGCGCGACCCGCAGGTGCTGCGGCAGATTGTGGATTTTCTGGGGGCAAGCTAGCTTGTATGGGCTGGCACACAAAAAGACCGTCATTATAAGCTCATAACGCATCAAACCTGTAATCAGGAATTCATGCGTGCTGATGTCTAAATGGTAATCCAGCCTTAGCACGCGAGATTCCTCGGCTTCGCTCGGGATGATGCTCTCTTCGAAACCGTTTTGCCAACTGTCCACATACCCTGGGAGCATCTCATTTTGCCCCCTGCGCTTCGGCGCAGTGACACCGGCCCAACAACATAAGAGCGTGTTTGGGAATTAGGTAGGGGCTAAAAAGAAACGAGTCAGTAAGTTGCGCGGGGAGTTCCTAGGCTTCCACGGGCATTATGGTTGATGGCTACCAACCCCTTACTGACTCGCAGTGGCA
>NZ_RWIS01000013.1 GCF_003944705.1 Hymenobacter metallilatus
CCAACGGTGCGCCGTGCTGGTGCGCAAGACCTGCTCGTTCAGTCGCTGCTTGGCCATGCACCACGTGCGCATTCAACTCGTCA
Source organism: Hymenobacter metallilatus (assembly GCF_003944705.1). Lineage (GTDB taxonomy): Bacteria > Bacteroidota > Bacteroidia > Cytophagales > Hymenobacteraceae > Hymenobacter > Hymenobacter metallilatus. Next base: position 84 of record NZ_RWIS01000013.1, read on the forward strand.
TTGACGAGCACAACCGACGATGCACCACAGCTTAGACCACCACCCAGTTAATAATATAGCTGCTCCCCCCCCCAGGTTATTGCGCAAATAATGCCAGGGCCAGGGCCGCGTCCTGGTGGTAAATGTCCGGCAGAAAAACCAGCTTGCCCTTATCGGTTTCGCAGGTATAGTACCGCAGATAAATTGGAAGACTGCGTTGCAGATCGAAGCGCTGCTTTTCGTGGGTTCGTACGCCCTGGAACATACTTGTCAGCTCCGGGGCCCGGCTCTCACGCCGGAGCAGATACTCGGCCAGGGCCAGCGGTTTTTCTACCCGCACGCAGCCGTGGCTCAGGGCCCGGTCGGGGCGGGTAAAAGCGCTGCGGGCGGGCGTATCGTGCAGAAATACGGTTTGCTGATTGGGAAAGTAAAATACCACGTTGCCCAGGGCATTGAACGTGCCGGCCCGTTGCCGGATAGCATAGGCGAATTTCTCCGGAGTCATCTTCTGCCAATTCACGCGCCAGGGGTTGATGAGCTTGCCCCGGCCATCGTAGAGGCGGTAGTGGTTGTCGTAGAGGTAGCTCGGGTCGCGCTGTAGTTCCGGCAGAAACTCCCGTACTGCAATGCTGTAGGGAACCCGCCACTCCGGGGCCACCACAAACACTGCAATGCGGCTGCTGAGCACCGGAGTAGGCATGTCGGGCTTGCCCACAATCACCTTATGGGTGCGCAGCACCTGTCCGTTGCGGATCAGCTGCAGACGGTAGGCCGGGATATTGACAATAGCATACTCCGAGTCGGCGGCGGGTTCCCAGCGCAGGCGCTCCAGGTTTAAGGCTACCCGGCGGAATCCGGCGGTGGTGTCCTGCATCAGGCGCAAGGAGTCAGCAGCCGAGGCGTGCAACGCGCTGGCCCAGGCTTTCTGCAGCAGTCGGTACCCCCGCCCCAGGGGCTGATGGCGCAGCAGGGCGGCGGATAGGTCGGGCGCTTGCAAGGCTTCATAGAGCTGCTCAGCCACCCGCACGGCCGTAACACTATCGGTGGGCGCCTGCATAAGGGTGTTTGGCTGCAGACGGCCTCGTTGCAGGTGCAGCAGATATTGCAGCAGTGCATCCGTAAGGCGCAGCTCAGAAAGGGCCAGCTGTTGTCCGCGGCCGCTAGCTTCATTTAACCGCAGAGAATCCGGCAAACTTTGTAAATCGGCCCAGGCGTAGCAATTTCGGTCCAGGCCCACTTCGGCGGCCCGGCCCAGCACTGCCAGTGCCTGCCGGGCCTGTGAGTTCCAGCCGGCGTCTTCCACCCAGTGGGTGGTAAAATCGTGCCGCGCGTAAAATGTGTGCGCTACGGCCCCACCCGTCAGGCCCAGCGCCTGGTACGTGGCCGCCGGGCCCAGCTTGCGGGTATCCAATAAACTCCGCAGCGAGGCCCGGGCCGTTAACACAGCGGCCGAAACAGCCTCCTCACTATGTTTTCCGGGATGAGCTTCCACGGACAACGCGCAGCCAGTGAGCAGGAGAATACAGACGGCAGACCGCACCATGCTTCTTAACCAGTTCATATGAGGCAGTGGTAAGAAGTGACGGAAAAAGCTGGCAGTACAGGTTTAGGGCATAGGCACTGAAAGGAATACGGGGCAAGGCAGCCCGGGTAGGGCTTGCCCGGATAATTTCGGAAAAAAACCGGGTATATCCAATTGCGTTGTCAAGCCCTGGGCTCCGGATGGCTGGACTTGCCGGGAGCTTATTTCAGGCGGGTATCGAAGGGGTGGGGCTCCAGGCTGATGGTGCGTAGCAGCCGGATGTGGTCGGGATGCAGTGGGTTGAACAGGTAATTCCACTCCGACGGCGCGTGGGCCGAGGGCACCCGCATCAGCCAGTACCGGCCCTCTTCCAGCCAGGCCTGCCCGATTTCGGCCAGCTCAGCCGGGTAGGGTACCTGCTGCCAGTTGGCGGGCAGGTCGGCAGCATCAATTTGCAATAGTGGCAGGCCGTCGGGAATTTCCAGGGTAAGGGCGAAGTAATTGCGCGGCAGTACCGGCGAGTTGGCCAATACCTCCAGCTTCGCCAACGACAGATGCTCGGCCGTGTACAGAATCTGGTGGCCTATCTTGTGCCAGCGCCCTCCGTAGTATAAGCCTCCCTGCCCGGAGGTATCCGAAATGTAAGGCGCCTTGCCCAGCCGGTATAGCAGCATGTTTTTAGTGAGCTGTTAGCTATTGGCTGGTAGCTATTAGCTGATAGCATCGTGCCTGATGGAAAAGCCAACAGCCAACAGCTACCAGCTAATAGCCTAAGAAAATGCCTACGAAAAATGCCCGTGCTCAATCCGGCCGAGCACATCCTGCACCTGGTTGCGGCCGATAACGGAATGGAGCAGGTGTTTGGGCTTGCGGCCGCCCAGGGCCGGCACCGGGGAGTTCAGCCAGAAGTGCAGGTCTTCCTCATCCTCAAACACCTCCATGCCCTTGGCCAGCACGGCCGAAAGCTGAATGGCTTTTTCGCCTTCGTCCAGGGTGAGAGGTTTACGGCTTTGTTCGCGCCGGGCCAGGGTGCTTTCCGATACGCCCAGTACCACGCTCATTTCTTTGTTGGAAAACCCCAGATGCTGCTGCAGTACCCGTATGGCCCGCACCGAGAGGCCCTCAATGGCCACGCCCAGCAGGTCCATCTCGTTGCGCACCAGCTGCGGAATAACGGCCGGACCACCCATCAGGTCCACCATGCTGGCCACTGCTGTTTTACGAAGAACTGTCATTTGAATAACTTTTGCTCGTCATTTGACGGCAATATACGCAGCAACGACGAAACCGGCTGTAATAATTCCCGCCCTGCTTGCGCTTTCGGCAAGTGGGTGCCAAGGCCCGGAAGACAATATCTTTGCCTGAAACAATTCTGCCCGCATGTCTTCTGTTTCCGAACAACCTCTTATTACTCGTACTGCCGAGTTCATCCGCGAGAAATTCCTGCACGAAGGTTCCGGCCACGACTGGGCCCACATCCGGCGGGTGTGGCAGGTGGCGCGGGCCCTGGCCCACAACACGCCCGGGGCCGATGCGCTGGTTACGGAGCTGGGCGCTCTGCTCCATGACGTGGCCGACTGGAAATTCCACGACGGCGACGAGGAAGCGGGCCCCCGGGCAGCCCGGCAGTGGCTGGAAAGCCAGCAGGCCCCCGAGGCGGTTATTGCCCGCGTGGAGGCCATCATCCGCGAAATCAGCTTCAAGGGCCTCGGGGTAGCTACGCCCATGAGCTCTATCGAAGGCGAGCTGGTGCAGGACGCCGACCGCCTCGATGCCATTGGGGCTATTGGCGTAGCCCGGGCCTTCGCCTACGGAGGGCACAAAGGTCGCCCCCTACACGACCCTGCCGTGCCGCCGGTGGAGCACGCTACCTTCGAGAGCTACAAGCAGAACACGGCCCCCACCATTAACCATTTCTACGAGAAGCTGCTGCACCTGCGCGAGCGGCTCAACACGCCCGCCGCCCGTCGGGTGGCAGAGGAGCGGCACGCCTTTATGGAGCAGTTCCTGCAGCAGTTTCTGCGCGAGTGGGAGGGGCAGGATGTGGCCCGATCCTAATTCCTATCTTTACCCCATGCGTTTTTCTTTCCCGTTCTCCCGGTTTTGGCTGCCCGTGCTGGTCCTCGCGCTGGCCGCTTCCTGCCGCACCTGTCCCATCGAATCCTGCCACACCCGCAAGGTGCATTTGCACGGCGGCAATAAGTTTCGGGGTCAGCCCTGGTTCAAGAAGCAGAACCCGGCCATCGGCGAGAAAATCAAGGTGCACAAGCAGGAAACCGGCAAGCATAACAACGACCGGAGCAAGACCCTGAAGTAGCCCCTAAATTGGGTTTTTACCTAGGTAAAGCGGGTTTTTTTGCCTATCTTGCAGACTTCATAAAGTTCACTCTCACGGGCTGTGAAGCTCCTCTTTATGGGGCGCTACAGCCGACTACATGCTCCCTATGGCGGAAGGCGAAAAGATCATTCCGATAAACATTGAAGATGAGATGCGTGGGGCCTACATCGATTATTCGATGTCGGTTATCATCTCCCGGGCTCTGCCCGATGTGCGCGACGGCCTCAAACCCGTGCACCGGCGCGTACTCTACGGTATGTCCGAGCTGGGCGTATCCTACAACAAATCCTATAAGAAGAGTGCCCGTATCGTGGGGGAGGTGCTCGGTAAGTACCACCCCCACGGCGACTCCTCGGTGTACGACACCATGGTGCGCATGGCCCAGGACTGGAGCCTGCGCTACCCGCTGGTGGACGGGCAGGGGAACTTCGGCAGCATCGACGGCGACTCGCCGGCCGCTATGCGCTATACCGAAGCCCGCCTCAAGCGCCTGGCCGACGAAATGCTGGGTGACCTGGACAAGGAAACCGTGGATTTCCAACCCAACTTCGACGACTCCCTGGAGGAGCCGTCGGTGATGCCGGCTAAATTCCCGAACCTGCTGGTAAACGGCACTACCGGTATTGCCGTGGGTATGGCCACCAACATGGCTCCCCATAACCTCACCGAAGTGGTGGACGGCATCGTAGCCTACCTGGCCAACCCCGACATCACCATTGCCGAGCTGATGGAGCACGTAACGGCTCCTGATTTCCCCACCGGCGGTATCATCTACGGGTACGAGGGCGTAAAGCAGGCCTTCGAAACCGGCCGGGGCCGGGTGGTAATGCGAGCCAAAGCCCACTTCGAAACCACCGCTTCCGGCAAGGAGCAGATTGTCGTGACCGAAATTCCCTACATGGTGAACAAGGCCTCGATGATTGAGAAGACGGCCGGCCTCATCAACGAGAAAAAAATCGAGGGCATTGCCGACCTGCGCGACGAGTCAGACCGGGACGGGATGCGCATCGTGTATGACCTGAAGCGCGACGCCATGCCCACGGTGGTGCTGAACAACCTGTTCAAGTACACCCAACTGCAGTCGTCCTTCGGCGTGAACAACGTGGCCCTGGTGAAAGGCCGGCCCATGACGCTCAACCTCAAGGATCTGATCCACCACTTCGTGGACCACCGGGCCGACGTGGTGGTGCGCCGCACCCGCTACGAGCTGGCCGAAGCCCAGAAGCGCGCCCACATCCTGGAAGGCCTGCTCATTGCCCTGGACCACCTGGATGAGGTAATTGCCCTGATCCGCGCCTCCCGCGACGGGGACGTGGCCCGCGCCCAGCTCATCGAGCGGTTCTCGCTGAGTGAGGTGCAGGCTCGCGCCATTCTGGATATGCGCCTCCAGCGCCTCACCGGCCTGGAGCGCGACAAGCTGATGCAGGAGTATAACGAGCTGATGCAGCTCATTGACCACCTGAAAGCCGTGCTGGCCTCCGATGAGATGCAGCGCGACATCATCCGCCAGGAGCTCATCGACATCAAGGACCGCTACGGCGACGCCCGCCGCACCAGCATCGAGTACGCCGGCGGCGACTTCTCCATGGAGGACATGATTGCCGACGAGAGCATGGTGATTACCATCTCCCGTGAGGGCTACATCAAGCGCACCGCGCTGGATGAGTACCGGGCACAGGGTCGGGGAGGAGTAGGGGCCCGCGGGGCGGCTTCCAAGCAGGATGACTTTACGGAGCACCTGTTTGTGGCCACCACCCACGAGTACCTGCTGTTCTTCACCGAGGCCGGCCGTGTGTTCTGGCTGAAAGTGTACGAAGTGCCGGAAGGAGGGAAGAACACCAAGGGCCGGCCCATTCAGAACCTCATCGAAATTCCACGCGAAGACAACGTGCGCTCGGTGCTGAACGTACGCGGCCTCCGCGACCCGGACTACCTCGACAACACCTTCCTGATGTTCTGCACCGAGCAGGGCACCGTGAAGAAAACGCCGCTGGAGGCCTACTCGCGCCCCCGTACCGCCGGCATCAACGCCATTACCATCAACGAGGGCGACCGGCTGCTCGACGTGCAGCTGCTCAACGGCAACTCGGAGGTGGTGTTGGCTTTGCGTTCCGGTCGGGCCGTGCGCTTCCCCGAGGAGAAAGTGCGCTCCATGGGCCGCACGGCCGCCGGGGTGCGTGGTATCACCTTGTCTGAGGAAATGGCCGACGACCGGGTAGTGGGTATGGTGTGCATTGATAAAGACAGTCAGGATGAGTTGCTGGTAGTTTCCGAAAACGGCTACGGCAAGCGCAGCCCGCTGGAGGAGTACCGCATCACCAACCGCGGCGGTAAAGGCGTGCGGGCCATGAAGCTCACCGACAAAACCGGCCAGTTGGTAACCATCAAATCCGTCAGCGACGCCGACGACCTGATGATTATCAACAAGTCCGGCATCACCATCCGCCTGCGCATGAGTGAGTTGCGTAGCATCGGCCGGGCTACCCAGGGCGTGCGGCTGCTGAAAATCAGTTCCGGCGACGAAATATCTTCGGTGGCTAAGGTGGCGGCGGAAGAGAAGGAAGCAGACGCGGATACGGACCTGTTTACGGCGTCGGACCCGAACGGGTCCCCGCAAGGCGAAGGTCCGGCGGCTTCCCCGGATACAGACCTGACCGACCTTACGGACCCGGATTTAATCAGCGCTAATTAACTTGCGACGGCAGAACTCGGAAACGGGTTCTGCCGTTTGTCTTGCAATTCCTTTCACTTTACCTGTACATTCTTCAGTAAAACTCCCATGAAGAAGACTCTGTTGACTCTCGTGGCCGCTGCCGCACTCCACACGGCATCCGCCCAGAACTCGGCTGTTACCAATGCTATTCTTTACCAGCGCCAGGGCACGCTGGATAAGGCTCGTACCGAAATAGATAAGGCTATTACGAATGAGAAAACTCAGGGTAAAGCCAAAACCTGGTATACGCGCGGTGAAATCTACGAAGGCATGGTGGCTAGTCCCATTTACGGGAAGGCGTTGCCTGCCGGTGAGGGAACTAAAACCGCTTTTGAATCTTATTCCAAGGCAGTTAGCCTGGAAGGGAAAGACAGTGAGTACGGCAAAATGGCCACGGCCAAGCTGGACGGCCTGTATGGGCTAGCCCTGAACGCCGGCGTAGAAAGCTACAATGGCAAAGACTTCGCTAAGGCAATTGAATCGTATAAGATGGCCCAGCAGATTCGTCCGCAGGACTCCACAGCGTATCTGTATGCGGCCTATGCTTCTGAGGCTAACCAGGACTTTGCGGGTGCCAAAGAGATGTACAGCAAGCTTCAGGGTATCGGCTATAAGTCGCCCCAGATGTACGGCCGTCTGCTTCAGATTGCCCGCCAGGAAAAAGACAATGATGCCGCTATGAAAGCGGTACAGGATGCGCTGGCTGCCTACCCAACCAACAAGGGCTTTATGCTGGAGGAGCTGAACATGTACATCAGTGCCGGCCGCGGTAAAGAAGCTCTCGATAAAATTGACCGCGCCATTGCCGCTGACCCCACCAATTCCAATCTATACGCAGTAAAAGGGTCGATTCTGGACCAGGACAAGCAGCCTGCTAAAGCACTGGAAGCGTACCGGAAAGCAGTAGAAGTAGATCCGAGCAACTTCGACGCTAACTTCAACCTGGGCGTGTATAATTATAATAAAGGTGCTGATCTATTCACTAAGGCCAGTAAAATGAGCCTGGCGGAGTATCAGAAGAGTGGCAAGAAGTATGAGGCGGACGGAAAGAAATTCTTCCAAGAATCGATTCCGTACTTTGAAAAAGCACTGCAGATTCAACCCGATGATCGGTCAACGATATCGTCTTTGCAAAAAGCGTATCTGCGCGTAGGTCGCACTGCTGATTCAGAGCGAATGAATGCCAAGCTTGAAGGACTAAAAAAATAGAAAGCAACAATGCTTCCCATATAGTGGGGGAGTTAGTAAAAGCAGCCGGGTCATATGATCTGGCTGTTTTTTGAATACATTACTTAACATAATATAAATTATAAGACATAAATATATACGAGCAGATTAATCAGAGGATATGTTTTTCTGGCGTTTGTCAGTGTATCTACTATTTGGCTGATAGGTCGTGTTGTGCCAACCAAAATAACTACTGATGGAGGGTACTAATGATTTGTACGGCGGCATTTGTTCCAGGCAAATCTGAAGAATTTGACGTTGTATTCAAGGTTTAGTAACTCTAATACTTATATGTTAAGCCATCAGTTGCTAATAGGATATATGGAATCCGGAAGCTTGGCCTGACAATAACTTATAAAAAGTAAGCGAAATATAATTCCGAAATCTTGCCGGTGCACAAACTTTGCCAAGTACAGTTTAAGCTGTCACAGACAATTCCTTGTTTGATTTCGTCAACGTCAACTAGTCCACACCTGAGATTTCAGAAGTAGCTTAGGTAGCATCAGTTTTTGCCTCAGGTTGCATTATGAGAAGCAAGTAACCGAGCATAGTAGATAGTGAGCTTGAACGGGAATGAAACAGTCGGTTTGGATTGCATCAGAAAGCTAACTGATAACAGCGTAGTTGTTAATTGAGATGCGTCAGGGTCATAGGTTGGGAATATGTTGTTTGGTAATGACAAGGTTGAAGGAAGCTCCTACCCTTCTCATCTACAGTGAATATCGGTGCGCTGGTTTACTTAATCGATGGATTATGATAAATCCCATTGATTAAGAATACTAGGATTGAATGATTGACGAAATAACAGTCATAGCAGTGGGTCTATCAGACGCAGGTTAAATGAGGAGCTAGCAATCAAATACAAGAGGATATAAGCCTGTAGCTAATTAAAATAGACTAATCGACGGGTCAACCACCCCCCTATCACCCCAGGCCCCCTACGATAGAGGGTATTATTATATAATATTTAAAGTCATAGCATATTAATGTCTTAAAAAGTATATTTAAGTACAAAAGGTATATAATAGTTGAACTTTTTAATACTTTGTACTACTATTATATGCTCTTATACTTGTTTTCATGCTTACCTATATCGTATATTTACACTAGCCATCTACACCTAACAACCCGTTTATGCCGAAGACCATAGACTACCCTCGGACCTCTTACCAAGGTGCTTGGGAAGTAGCTGAAGTAGTTGATGATACCGGAGGTAAATGCGCCATTGAAACAGCTGCTCGCAAGCTCAACCGAAAAGTAAGTGGCTCTTTTAAAGCAATTATTGGGTCGGCCGTCAAGTTCGGTCTGCTCACCAGTAAACGAGAGTTCCTGACAACTACAAACCTGTTCCGCCGCATTAAGCATGCCTACGACAAACAGGAAGAGCGGATTTACCATCGTGAGGCCTTTCTGCACCCTCCTATGTTCAATCAGATATGCCGTAAGTTCCGGAACCGTGAACTGCCGGTCCATATGTTTGATGTAATGCTAATCCGTGAATTTGGCGTAGAAGAAATCAATGCCCAGGGAGTAGCCAAAGCATTTATTGACGGAGCACGTATGGCCGGGATTCTGGATGAAAACAATTTCATTGCCGACATTGACCAGCTGGCAGCCCAACAGACTCCCAGAAAGGAGCTGAGCCCTGGAGAGATGCCACCAAATTTGTTCCGGGGCAATTCGATAATATCTAGCCCAGCAGTGACACCCGCAGCATCAACACCTGCTTCTGTTCCACCGCCAACCGCGTCAAGTATATCTTCACAGGGTACTTATATACCAACCGTACCAGCCCCCCCGCGTACTCAGGATGCTATTTCTAACCTGTTTGGTTTAGATACCGATGATCTGGAGGAAGATGATTCTTCGCTTGGAGCAGAGGAACTTTCCTATCATCAGGGTCCTGAGGCTGTCTTTATACCGCAGGGCACAACCGCGGGCAGCAATTCCAACCACATTGCAGGCTCTGCTACCAATTCAGCACCAGTGAATTCACTACGTCCCTCGGTTGCTCCTATACCAAGTAGCGCTAACGGTGGAAACCGGGAAGCAGCACCGGAAACAGAGGTTCCTTTCTCAATCCGCATCCAAGGGCCAGGAATTGATACCCACCTTACTATTCAGGAAGCGGAAGACCTGGACGTAGTAGAAGTTCTGTTAAGGCAGATACGGCGACGCTTAACCATCTGATTGATGCCTTACCAACAAAAAGAGTCCGTCATTACCACGGTACTCTCCTGCCGTGGTAATGACGGACTCTTTTTGTTATCTTAATCTATCCTATGTCATTGATATATTATGTTAAGCTGGGTTTTAGTTAATTACTTGAAATACAAATCATTATCAGCTATGCTGCTAATTATCAAATTGGATCTAATCGACTTATCAACCAGTAGCCGGATTTTGTATCTCGGCCAAGCCAAAAACTATCTTGCTGGCTGATGCGGACCCAACGGGCCCATTCTGGCGGCAACTTCTTGTGTATTGCAGAGCCCGCCACAACGACTACCGGAGCTTTTAGCTGCTGCAGCGCAGCACTGGTAGGATGCCAAACCGGCACTGCCCTACCAGCCAGCCAGACCTGCTTTACGTGTAAGGTATCCAGGCTGCGCCATTGCCGGACCTGAGCAAACGCCGGACGGTCTGCTACCTCTTCCATATGACGCAGCCCAGCTGTGGCGTGGCGGGATTCCCAGGCCGGGTAAACAGGCATTAACAGCACTAGCACAGCACTCGTTATCAGCAACGTTGCTACGATAAGTCCCCCCGGCCGTACCCCCCGCAACAGTTGCAGTACTACCCCCACCGCCAGGGCCACAAATACGATGCTTACGCTCAAAAAGCGTAGTCCGCTGGGCTCAAACCCCGGTAGGTGTACCAGGAGTACTGCTACGGGCAGGGCAACGCACAGAGTGGCCAATAGCCACCCCCACCCCCGCAGCAACCACCCGTCGGGTGATGAGAGAGAGGTGGTTGGCTTCGCTTCCCAATAGCGCAGAAGTCCGGCTACCAGCAAAGCCAGCGGCGGCATCAACGGCAGCATATAACGCTCTTTCTTTTCGGGCACGATACTCAGCAGCAGCAGCCCCCCCATTACCCAGGCAAAGATCAGTAGATACGGGATGAAGGCGCGTAGGCGAGGACGGGCATACGGCACAACCAACGATGCTAAGGCGACCAAAGCCCACAGTCCGGTAAAGGCAAAGAAGGACCAGTAGTACCAGAAGGGTTGGACATGGCGGTCGGCCCAGGACGACATTTCGGTATGTGCTACCTGCCGGGCTACGGGGGCTACGTGCATCCAGATGTAGACCGGCCAACTGCCGCCGATGCCTAGCGCCAGCAGTGCGGCAGCCGCCGTAGCCTTGGCGCGCCGGGCCACCAGTTGGCGGTTATGGGGCTGCCTGATCAGATAAGCCCCCAGAAACGGCAGCAAGACCCCGTACACGGGCACAGGCCCCTTACTCAGGATGGCTAGCCCCATGAGCACGCCAGCTCCTATACATGAGCCAAAGCCTTGTGGGCGCTGCCAGCCCCGTACCAGCAGCCATACCCCTCCTACCATCAGGCTGTTGGCAAAAATATCCCACTGTCCTTCCCGTCCGGTGGTAATGACCAGCAGGCTACTGGCCAGCACCAACGCCGCCAACCAGGCTGTTCGGCCCGGCGCAGAGACTTCGGCGGCCTGGGTGCGGGTAAGCTCCAGGGCCAGCCCCCAGAAAAAAAGGACCAACAGGGTGGCAGCCAACGCCGCCGGCAGACGCAGAAGACCTAGCTGGGTGGTAGGACCAGTAAGTTGTTGCAGAGTGGCCACGGCCCAGGTGGGCAGCGGGGGCTTAGCCAAGCGCAGCTCTCCGTTCATGGTTGGAATCAGCCAGGAGCCCCCGGCCACCATCTCCCGGGCGGCCACAAAGTTCCGGGCCTCCATCAGACTGACCGCCGGCGCATCAGCATGAACAAAGAAGCTGCTGGCACACACCAGCAGCACGACGGCTAAACGCCCCCACCGGGACGCCACCAGTTGTGGTAGTAACATACAAGAAGGTAAGAGTCTAACAAACAACCTGGCATGGGCCCGGGTCTCGTCTGTTTGGGCTGTGTTGGGGATATGATGGGCTAAACTACACGCGGCGTACCCAATACAGCACCATACAGCACCTAGCGCCGCAACGCGGCCTGCAGGTGACGGATGTTATCCACCTGATAGGCATCGGGCTGAGTGGCCACAACGCGGCTAACGGCCCGGAGCGAACGGCCGCCGAATACCACCACCTCCCGACCCATAGCGTGCAGCTGAGCGGAGCGCTCAGGCGTAATTTTGTCTTTGTGCATGACGGCTACCCCCACTCCGGGCAGCTCACGCAGCGTGGCCAGGTCGGTGGCAAACTCGTTGTTCATTTCAAATCCCAGCGAGACGGCAGGCAACAGTTGCCCCAGATATGTTAGGGTACTGGCCCGGTTGGTCAGAATCAGCACCCGCCCGGCAGGCACCCGGTAGCGGACCAGCAATTCCTGCAGACGCCGGGCCAGCGCCCGGCTACGAGCCACATCCCCCCCGTTACAGGCATCATCTTCGTGCAAATCCAGGTGGAGGTAAGGAAACCGGGGCTGCTGGCTTAAATACCGGAGCAGGGTTTCAAAGGTCACCAGCTTTTCGTGCTGAAACCAGTCGTAGGGCCAGCCGCCACGGTACCGGAGCTGACGAAGGGAGGCTGCCGGCGTCTGGCTCACACACCCCTGCCCTGTGGTCATGGATTCCAGGGTATTATCGTGGTAAAGCACCGGAATGCTATCCTGGCTGAGGCGGATATCCACTTCCACCCCATCGGCTCCACGGTGCAAGGCCCGGGCAATACTGCGTAGGCTGCTGGGCGGAAGCGGGTTGAACAGTGGCCGGAAAAAGCCCGAGCCTGCGTGACCGATAACCAGGGGGGAGCGGCTACGGGGGGCGGGTTCCGCCCCCGCAGGCCTGGCCGCATACGCCAAAGGAACGATTCCCCCCATCAGCCCGCCCAGGAGCAGGAGACAAGACCAAAGTCGGGTAGAGAGCAGCGGATGCATATACGAGGCAGCTGACGAAACCAGATAAGACCGAAAGAAGTAGCCCGGCTAAGAACACACCTGCAGGCCCGGTAGGCAGGCTATACGCAGGATAACCGGCGCCGGGTAATTCCGTTTACCTTTGCGGCCTCCCTTCGGGGGGCATTTCACTTTTCTCCCCTCCCTGCATCTTACGCATGGCATCCATTCTGGTAACGGGCTGCGCGGGCTTTATTGGCTCGCATCTGGCTGAGCGGCTGCTTCACGACGGGCACCGCGTAGTGGGCCTCGATAATTTTGACCCGTTCTACGACCGGGCCTACAAGCAGCAAAACCTGGCCCTGTGCCTGGCCCACCCCCGGTTCAGCTTCCACGAAGCTGACCTACGCCACGGCCTGGATGCGGTGGTTGATGCTCTCCCCGCCGATCCGGTTGAGGTGGTAGTACACCTGGCCGCCAAGGCCGGGGTAGGTCCCTCAGTGAAAGACCCCATGGGCTACCTGGAAAATAACGTGCTGGGTACCACAACGCTGCTGGAATGGATGCGCCACCGGGATATTCAGAAGCTGTTCTTCGCTTCTTCCTCCTCGGTATACGGCAACACCCCGGCGCACCCCTTTCGGGAAGACATGAACTTGCTGGCCACGTGCATCTCCCCGTACGCGGCTTCCAAACTGAGCGGCGAGCAACTCACCTACACCTATCATCACCTGTACGGGCTGGATGTGCTGAATGCCCGGTTTTTTACCGTATACGGCCCCCGGCAGCGCCCCGATCTGGCCATCCATAAGTTCGTGCGCTTGTTGCAGGACGGGCAGCCCATCCCCGTTTTCGGCAACGGCACCACGGCCCGTGACTATACCTTTGTTTCGGATACGGTGGATGGCATTGCCCGGGGCGTACAGTACCTGCTGGAGCACTCGGGAGTATACGAAACGCTTAACCTGGGTAACAGCCAACCCATATCCCTGCTGGACCTGATTGCGGCCGTAGGGACGGCCGTGGGCGTGGAGCCAGAGCTGGCATTTCAGCCCATGCAGGCCGGCGACGTAGACATAACCTACGCTGACATCAGCAAGGCCCGGCGCCTACTCGGCTACGCCCCCCAGACCAGTCTGGCCGAGGGGCTGGCCGAATTTGTTGAGTGGTTAAACAAAGTTGCGTATACGCCAGCTACGTAGCCGGCCGGTGTGACAGCTGATCCGGAGAGTAAACGTTTATCTGCCCGCCACAGGCCACACAGCAAGGCACTGCACGTTAAGCCCCTCCACACGCGGGCAGCTGATCAGGGTTATCCTACCCTATTGATTTGCTCCGGCAGCTGACTCAGCGGCTGCCCCACCCCGCTGCTCCCGGCGCAGCAGCACAATGTTGCGGGCGTACACTACCGTCCCGAACACATTGCCGATAATGAGTACCGCATCCCAGCGCAGAAATGCATACACCAGAATCAACACCGAGCCCACGAAGCTAATCACCCAGAAACTCAGAGGCAGAGAGGATTCCCCTTTTCGCTCGGAATAAATCCACTGATACACGAAGCGGAGCAGGAAAATCACCTGTCCTACGGCCCCCAGCGCCAGCAAACCCGCCGGAATCCGGCTGCCCAGCATAGCCCGCAGACTGAAGTGCTGGTTGCCAGTTACAAACCACGCCAGCATAGCTACCGGAAACACGTAGGCCCCGGCCCGGAACCAGGGATTCAGCTTGCCCCACTCCTTAAGCAGCTGTAGGTTGCGGATGTAGATGGCGTAGCTGATGAGCTGCGCCCCCAGGATGACGGGGTCGTGGCGCAGGATGCCGTACACAATCATCAGAAACGAAGACACCAGGCTGATTTGCCAGAACAAGGTGGGTACCAGTACCCGCTTGGCCCGCTCGCTCTGAATCCACTGCAGCACAATGCGGCTGGAAAACAGCAGCTGCGACACCAGCCCAATGCCCAGGGCAACGGTTTGCGTCGTCATAGCGCCTCGGGGTTACTGGGCGGCAGCCACACCGGCGTCCTGGCGGTGGGCCTCCCCGATTTCGTAGTTCTTCCAGCGGCTCCGGATCCAGCGGAACCCGAAGGTATCTACCAGCGGCTTCCAGGCCCGGTTCCAGAGGTTGTACTTGGCCGTGCCCGCAAACCGCGGGAAGTGACGCACCGGCAGCTGCTTTACCTTACCACCCTGCAGCTGCACCAGCGCCCCCAAAAAGCGGTGCATTCCGTGGAACAGCGGAATCCGGCGGGCGTACTCAGTTTTGATAATTTTGAGCGGGCAGCCCGTGTCCTGAATTCCGTCGTTGATGAGTGTGCGACGCACGGTGTTGGCTACCAGCGACGACATCTTCTTGACAAACGTATCCTGACGCTTGGCCCGGATGCCGTTCACCATGTCGAACTCCGGAAAGAACTCGAAGAAGGTCAGGAAATCAAGCGGGGTCGTCTGGATGTCGGAGTCGATGTAGCCAATGAGCGTGGTGCGGGCGTGGTCGATGCCGGCTTTCACGGCGGTGCTCAGGCCCCGGTTCTGGCTCAGGCTGATGAACTCGTACTGAGGCTTCAGGCGGCACACCTCACGCAGAATGGCCAGGGAACCGTCGGTGGAGCCGTCGTTCACGAACAGTACGGTGGTCGGCACGGGCGTTTGGGCCAGGAACTTATCCATCTCCACCACAAACTGCCCCAGACTTTCTTCTTCATTATACACGGGTACCAGTACCGTCAGACTTTGGGAGGCGAGATAAGCGGCGCGGTCGGGAGCAGCAGGCATAGAAACAGAGGGGTAAAACGGGGCGCAAGGTACGCAAGGTTTTGGGCACGGTATCAGCCCATACGCAAAAGCGGCCGAACAGATGGGTTCAACAGCTACTCTATCAGGTTATAGATCTTTAAAGTCAAAGTCAGGAGGGGTAAGATTATTGATCAGGGATATGGCCCGCAGGCCGCTGGAAATATGGAACGTATAATAGTGTGGCTGCTTGCTATACTTATGCTTATTGCCTTGTTATGGCTTCTAGGATTTCAAGGTTCATTGATGGCATTCGCCTACCTGCTTTTTTGGATGACAAGCAGCCTTAAACCCAAATGCATAGGCAAGCATTCCCTCGGTTGAAGAAATGGAAGAACGCTGCCCGCACCTGATAAGGCACTGGCAGCGTTTTGCGTGTATCTACAAGGAAAGTAACAGCCGCTACTCCCGCCGCACCCCGCCGGAAATGGTAGTGTGGCGCTGCTTGAGCACACCCACCACGTCCTCCAGGGACAAACCAGAAGCTGTCAGCAGTACCAACAAATGATAGAGCAGGTCAGCGGCCTCGCCTTTGAGGCCTTCCAGGTTACCGCCCACCGCGTCGATGACGGTTTCCACGGCCTCCTCTCCCACTTTCTGGGCGATTATGGGCATACCCTTGCGGAACAAGGAGGCGGTGTATGACTTGGGGTCTTCGTCGGGGTGCTGGTGGCGGCGCTGCACCAGGCGCTCCAGTTCCGCCACGAAGCTAACGGCCGGGGCCGGGTAGCGCGTCTGTTGGGGCTGCTCGAAGCAGCTGGTGGTACCCCGGTGGCAGGTGGGGCCGTCGGGGCGGGCCAGGATGAGCAGGGCGTCCTGGTCGCAGTCCTCGTGCTCACTCACCACAGTGAGGTAGTTACCGGACGTTTCGCCCTTGGTCCAGAGGCGCTGCTTGGAGCGGGAGAAGAACGTCACGCGGCCCGTCTGGCGGGTGACACGCTGCGCTTCCTCATTCTGGTAGCCCAGCATCAGCACCTGCCCCGTGTGGGCATCCTGCACAATCACCGGAATCAGCCCATCGGGCATTTTGGCAAAATCCATTGGTTCTGGTTGTTAGTTGGTAGTTGTCAGTTGTTAGTACAGGTTCAAGCAGTCAATACACTGACAACGGACAACTACCAACTGACAACTAAAATTACAGCCGTACGGCAATGCCGTCCTGGCGCAGATGTTCTTTCAGCTCGCGGATGCCGATTTCGCCGAAGTGGAAGATGCTGGCGGCAAGGCCGGCGTCGGCGTGGGCCTGCTGGAACACGTTCGTGAAGTCCTGTTTGGAACCCGCCCCCCCACTGGCCACCACCGGCACCGATACAGCCCGGCTCACGGCCCCGGTGATGTCCAGCGCGAAGCCGTCCTTGGTGCCGTCGTTGCTCATGGAAGTCAGCAGGATTTCGCCTGCGCCCCGCTCGGCGGCTTCCCGGCACCACTGCACCGCGTCGCGGCCGGTGTTGTGGGTGCCGGCCCGGGTATAGATCTGCCAGCCGTCGGCGTCGTGGTAACGGGCATCGGCGGCCACCACAATGCACTGGGAGCCGAAGCGGGCGGCCAGCTCGTCAATCAGCTCGGGGCGCGCCAGAGCGGCCGAGTTGATGCTCACTTTGTCGGCTCCGTTCATCAGCAGGGCTTCCACATCGGATACGGTGCCGATGCCGCCGCCCACGGTGAACGGAATGTCCAGCTCCCGGGCCACGTCGCGCACCAGAGCTACCAGCGTGGCGCGCTTCTGGTTGGTGGCGGTGATATCGAGGAACACCAGTTCGTCGGCCCCCTCGCGGGCGTAGCGGGCGGCCAGGGCCACCGGGTCGCCCGCGTCGCGCAGGCCCTCGAAGCGCACCCCTTTCACGGTGCGCCCGTCCTTCACGTCGAGGCAGGGTATGATTCGTTTGGTTAGCATGCTTGGTTTTTAGTTGTCAGTTGTTCGTTATCAGTTGTCAGTGATTGTATGGTTGATTGCCGGCTGACTACATCGAGAGTGGACAAGCAACAAACAACTGACAACTATAAACGAAATCATAGCCAGGGCTGCAGCTGCTCCAGCGTGATGGTACCTTCGTAGATGGCTTTGCCGATGATAGCCCCGTGCATGCCCACGGCGGCCAGGGCCTCCACGTCGGCTAGGGTGGTTACGCCGCCGCTGGCAATGAGGCGGGCGGCGGGCAGTTGCTCGCGCAGCTCAGTGTACGTAGCTAGCGACGGGCCCTGGAGCTTGCCGTCCTTGCTCACGTCGGTGCAGATGAAGGTGGTGGCTCCGCTGGCCAGGTAGCCTTCCACAAACTCGCGCAGGGTCCGCTCGCTCTGCTCGGCCCAGGCGTTGATGGAAATGTGGTTGTCGCGGTAATCAGCCCCAATGATGATACGGTCGGCCCCGAACGTATGAAGCCAGCCGTTCACGGTTTCAGGCTCGCGCACGGCAATGCTGCCGGCGGTAATCTGCCGGGCACCGGCGTCGAAGGCCTGGCGCACGGCGTCCTCGCTCTGCAGCCCACCCCCGAAGTCGATGTGCAGGCTGGTGTGGCGGGCAATACGCTCCAGTACAGGCAGGTTCACGGGGCGCTTGGCGCGGGCGCCGTCGAGGTCCACCAGGTGCAGGCGCTTCACGCCGGCGGCCTCGAAGCGTTGGGCCACGGCCAGCGGGTCGGCATCGTAGGTGGTCTGCTGGGCAAAATCGCCCTCCGTCAGGCGCACGCACTGGCCGTTGATGAGGTCAATAGCGGGAATGATTTCCATGTTAGGTTTAAGGACAGTCACCTGTCATCCTGAGCGGAGCGAAGGGCCCTATCACACCAGAACTAATCGTTACAACGTAATAAGGTCCTTCGCTCCGCTCAGGATGACAGACAGGGCTTACAGCTTGAGAAAGTTTTCCAGGATGCGGGTGCCAACGGGGCCGCTCTTTTCGGTG
Organism: Hymenobacter metallilatus; assembly: GCF_003944705.1. Classification (GTDB taxonomy): domain Bacteria; phylum Bacteroidota; class Bacteroidia; order Cytophagales; family Hymenobacteraceae; genus Hymenobacter; species Hymenobacter metallilatus. The sequence continues at coordinate 18,579 of NZ_RWIS01000013.1, forward strand.
TGGAACTGCACGGCGTAGAAGTTCTCGTGCTGCACGGCGGCGCTGAACGGCGCGGGATACGCGGCCTCGGCAATGGTGTACTCACCCACCGGGGCATAGTAGCTGTGCACGAAGTACACGTAGTCTTCGGCGCTCAAGCCTTCGAACAGCGGACCGCGCAACGCCTGCAGGTTGTTCCAGCCCATGTGCGGCACTTTATACTCCGGCGTGGCTGGGAACCGCACCACGTCGAACGGGAGAATCCCGAGCAGCTCGGTGCCGCCGCCCTCCTGAGTGTGGCGGCCCAGCAGCTGCATGCCCAGGCAGATGCCCAGGAACGGCTGCGTGAGCGTGGGCAGCAGTTCGTGCAAGCCCTGGGCCCGCAGCTCCCGCATGGCGGAGGCAGCCTCGCCCTCGCCCGGGAACAGCACCTTATCAGCACGGCGAATCACGTCGTGGTCGGCCGTGAGCGTGGCCTGCACACCCAGCCGTTCCAGCGCAAACAGCACCGACTGCACGTTGCCGCCTTTGTAATCAATGATGGCTATTTTCATTTGAACATATAGAGTGAAGGACGTCGTTTACCCTTTTGTTTAAACAGATGTTTAAATGAGTTCTGCTTATAAATCGTCATCCTGGCTGGAACCCAGAGCCTTGTTACGGTAGCACGAATCGGTGCAAGGTGTAAGGATCTTCGCTTCAGCCAGGATGACAGTTATGCGTACAAATCACGCAAAACCAACTCTTTATCCATTTGTTTAAACAAATGGATAAGCTACAAAATGCCTTTCGTGCTGGGGATTTCCATGCGGCCGGCGTCGCGCACCAGAGCCATTTTGATGGACTTGGCTACAGCCTTGAAAATGGCTTCAATCTTGTGATGCTCGTTCTGGCCCTCGGCTTTGATGTTGAGGTTGCAGCGGGCGGCGTCGGAGAAGCTCTTGAAGAAATGGTAAAACATTTCACAGGGCATATCCCCTACTTTTTCGCGCTTAAACTCGGCATCCCACACAATCCAGGGGCGTCCCGAGAAGTCGATGGCGGCCTGAGCCAGCACGTCGTCCATGGGCAGCAGGAAACCGTAGCGGGCCAGGCCGCGCTTGTCGCCCAGGGCCTGGGTGAAAGCTTCACCCAGGGCAATAGCCGTGTCCTCGATGGTGTGGTGCTCGTCGATGTGCAGGTCGCCCTGCACGGTGATTTTCATGTCCACGCCCGAGTGCTTGCTGAGCTGGTCGAGCATGTGGTCGAAGAAGCCCAGACCGGTGTGCATCTCGGGGCGGCCGTTGCCGTCGAGGTTCAGCTCGATGCTGATTTTGGTTTCGTTCGTGTCGCGTTGTACCACGGCGGTGCGGGCAGGCAGCCGCAGAAACTGGTATATTTTTTCCCAGCTCATGGTGGTCAGCGCGGCGCGCTCGTCTGCCTCCCCTTCCGGCTTCAGCAGGATGGACTGGCAGCCCAGGTTCTGAGCCAGCTCCACGTCGGTCAGCCGGTCGCCGATGACAAAGGAATTTTTGAGGTCATAGCCGCTGCCCTCGCCCAGGTACTGAGTGAGCATGCCGGTGCCGGGCTTGCGGGTGGGCAGGTTCTCGTGAGGAAAGCTCCGGTCGATGTGCTCACGCACGAACTCCACTCCTTCCGAGCGCAGCACGTCGAGCATCATCGTGTGGGCCGGCCAGAAGGTATCTTCTGGGAAGCTCTCGGTGCCGAGGCCATCCTGGTTGCTCACCAGTACCAGCTCGTAATCAAGCTCGCGGGCAATGCGCGAGAGGCCGGTGATGGCCCCGGGCACAAACTGAAATTTTTCCCGCGTCAGCGCGTCCACCTGGAAATCCGTCGGCGGCTCGATGAGGATGGTCCCGTCGCGGTCAATGAAGAGTACTTTTTTCATGGGTTGTAATGCCAAGCTCCAGCTTGGCAGGTCGTTGAACAATTACAGTGGCAAGTTCCAACTGGTGAATGTTCTTACCGTCACCAAGCTGGAGCTTGGTGTTACACAAACTCCCGTAAGGCCTGGAGCAGCAGCTCGTTCTCGGCGGGGGTGCCCACGGTGAGGCGGAGCGTGCCGGCGCAGCCGGGCTGGGTGGTGCGGTTGCGCACAATGATGCCCCGGGCTACAAGGAAATCATACACAGCCGTGGCATCGGGGTGGAAACGAACCAGCAGGAAGTTGGCATCCGAGGGAAACACCTCTGTCACGATGGGCAGCGCGGGCAGGCGCTCCTGCAGCCAGTCGCGGCCCTGGAGCAACTGCTCACGCAGCGCCTCAAACCGGTCAGCGTCGCGCAGGGCCTGCAGGGCGAAACGCTGCGTGGCTTCCGACACGTTGTAAGGCGGCTTGATTTTGTTGAGGTAGCCGATGATTTCCGGCGAGGCAAAAGCCATACCCAGGCGCAGACCGGCCAAGCCCCAGGCTTTAGAGAAGGTTTGCAACACCACCAAGTTAGGGAATTCGGCCAGGCGGGTGGTCCAGCTGGGGGCGGCAGCGAAATCGGCGTAGGCCTCATCTACCACTACCAGCCCGCGGAAACCGCGCAGAATTTCCTCCATGTATTCCGCGTGGAGTAAGTTGCCGGTGGGGTTGTTGGGCGAGCAGAGCCACACGATTTTGGCATCCGAAGCCAGCACGCCGGCCACGATTTCGGGCGAGAGCTGGAAATTGGGCGTCAGTTGCAGGCGCTCTACGCGCACATCATTCAGGTTGGCGGCCACCTCGTACATGCCGTAGGTGGGGGGCAGGATCAGCAGGCTATCCTGGCCAGGCACGCAGGTGAGGCGCACCAGCAGGTCGATGGCTTCATCGGAGCCGTTGCCGAGGAAAATCTGCTCGGGGCGCACGCCTTTAAGTTGGGCCAGCTCCTGCTTCACAGCGCGCTGCAGCGGGTCGGGGTAGCGGTTGAACTGGTCGGGGCCGGCGCTGCCGAGGCTGTTCTCGTTGGCGTCGAGCATGACCTGGGCCTCGCCCTGAAATTCGTCGCGGGCCGACGAGTAGGGCTTCATATCCCGCAGGTTGGGGCGTACGAGGCTATCGAGGTTGAACATGAATCACGGATTTAAACGGATTATTCGGATTTCACGGATTTTGTAAAGTGTCATGCTGAGCTTGTCGAAGCATCTCTACCGCTTCGTTGCAATGCAATAGGAGTACCTCCGGTAGAGATGCTTCGACAAGCTTAGCATGACGTTCTACTGTTATCCTATACTTATTCCTCCCCGCCGGCCAGTGCTTCCAGGCGGAGGGTTACGGCGCGGGCGTGGGCACGGAGGCCTTCGGCTTCGGCCATGGTTTCTACTACGGGACCCACGTTTAGCAGGCCTTCAGGCGTGAGGCGCTGGAAGGTGATTTTCTTCAGGAACGAATCCAGCGACACGCCGCTGTAGTTGCGGGCGTAGCCGTTGGTGGGCAGCGTGTGGTTAGTGCCCGAGGCATAGTCGCCCACGGCTTCCGGGGTGAGGTGGCCCAGGAACACGGAGCCGGCGTTGGTCACGCCTTCGGCAAGCTGCTCTGGATTTTTTACGGCCAGAATCAGGTGCTCGGGCGCGTATTGGTTCGAGAAGTACAGCATTTCCTCCGGCGTGCGCAGCAGAATGGCGCGGCTTTCGGTGAGGGCTTGGGCGGCCACCTCAGCCCGGGGCAGCTCCCGTAGCTGGCGCTCCACCTCGGTTTTGGTTTGCTCCAGCATCGATAGGGAGTCGGACAGCAGGATAACCTGCGAGTCGGGGCCGTGCTCGGCCTGGCTGAGCAGGTCGGCGGCCACGAAGGCCGGCGTGGCCGATTCGTCGGCAATAACCAATACTTCCGAGGGGCCGGCCGGCATATCAATGGCCACGCCGTAACGGGTGGCCAACTGCTTGGCGGCCGTCACGTAGCGGTTACCGGGCCCGAAAATCTTGTCCACGGCCGGCACCGAGTCGGTACCGCCGCTCAGGGCGGCCACGGCCTGGGCCCCACCGGCTTTCACGATGGTAGTAATGCCCAGCAGCTGCGCCGTGAACAGGATGATGGGGTTCACCGAGCCGTCCTTCTGGGGCGGGGTGCACAGCACGATTTCGGGGCAGCCGGCCAGGCGGGCCGGTACGCCTAGCATCAGTAGGGTGCTGAACAGCGGCGCGGTGCCGCCCGGAATGTAGAGGCCCACGCGCTGCACGGGCACCGCCCGCCGCCAGCACGTCACGCCCGGCATGGTTTCTACCCGCTCCTCCTGCGGGATTTGCGCTTTGTGGAAGCGCAGAATATTGGCGTGCGCCTGCCGGATGGCCGTTTGCAGCTCCGAAGGCACCTGGGCCGCGGCGGCAGCCAGCTCCTCGTGCCCCACGCGCAAACCGCCCGCGAGGTCGGCCCCGTCGAACTGCCGGGCGTAGTCGAGCAGGGCCGCGTCGCCGCGCTGGCGCACGTCCTCGAAAATCTGCTGCACGCGCTGCTCCACGTTCTGGGCCTGCTGCTGGGCCGCCCGCTGCTGCAGCGCCGCCCACTCCGGCTGGGATGGATATTGGAAGATGTTCATCTGGAATAGTGCTTGGTGCTTAGTTGTTAGTGCTTAGTATTTCAAAACCCATTTACTAGGCACTAAGCACTAACAACTGAGCACTAATCAGGAAATCATTTTCTCAATTGGGAGTACCAGGATGCCTTCGGCGCCGACGGCTTTGAGCTGGCTGGTGATGTGCCAGAAATCGTCCTCGTTCACCACCGACTGCACCGACACCCAGCCTTCCTCGGCCAGGGGCGTCACGGTGGGCGACTTGATGCCGGGCAGCAGGGACTTTACCGCATCCAGCGAGGCCACGGGGGCGTTGAGCAGGATGTACTTGTTGCGGCGGGCGCGGCGCACGGCCTGCATCCGGAACTGCAGCTGCTCCAACAGCTCCCGCTTTTCGGCGCTCAGGCTCTGGTTGGCAATGAGCACAGCTTCCGAGCGGAACACGGTTTCCACCTCGCGCAGGCCGTTGCCGAGCAGCGTGGAGCCGCTGCTCACAATGTCGCAGATGGCTTCGGCCAGCCCGATGCTGGGGGCAATTTCCACCGAGCCGCTGATGGTGTGCAGATTGGCTTTCACCCCGCGCTCCGTGAGGTACTGGCCCAGAATCTGGGGGTACGAGGTGGCAATGTTCACGCCCTGCAAATCCTCAATGGAATTGTAAGTTGCGGCGCGGGGCACGGCCAGGCTCAGGCGGCACTTGCTGAAGCCCAGGCCTTCTACTTCCAGGGTGGGAAAGCCGGCTTCTACCAGCACGTTCTGTCCCACAATGCCCAGGTCGGCCACGCCATCCTGCACGTAGCCGGGAATGTCGTCGTCGCGCAGGTAGAGGATTTCGAGGGGAAAGTTGGTGGCTTCGGTTTTGAGCTTGTAGGAAGCCGAGAGGAAGCTAATGCCGCATTCCCGAATCAGGTTCAGGGAATCTTCGCTTAAGCGGCCCGATTTCTGGATGGCCAGACGGAGCATATTCTTTGAATTAGGAATTATGAATTAGGAGTTATGAATTGGCCATTTTAGCCAGAACGTAATCGTAATTCAAAACTAAGTCTTGGGGAAACGGGGAAGTGGACCCTGGCGTTGGAAAAGGCCATATTGCGGCTGGGTCACCATGTTTTGGGGACCGGGGAGCTGGTTGCAGCTCGCCCAACGGGGTCAATATGATGCGTACATTCCTCTAGAAAGAGGAATGATGCCCGTGATGGTGATGATGCTGGGTCTCAGACGCGCGTACCTCAGCCTGGCGGCCCGCAAAAGCGGCCGGGAGGCTCGTAGAGGTGAATATCAGCGCGGAGAAATCCATACGGGGCTGGAGAGTAGCGAGGCAAATGTACGGGGAGACTGGCAGGATGAAAACTTTTTCATCAAAATTTTACCTGAAAGCCGGACCTTTGTGGTTTCTGCTTCCTGTTACCGATTTTCTGGCACTATTGTTACGGATGACCTGACTTCCGGAGTAGTGCCGGCCGTTGTTTTGCTCATTCCTATTGCCATTGCCTATGTATTCTATCCGCTTGCTGGCTGCCCGCTTGGGTATTGGGTTATGCCTCAGCGGTTGGGCCATCCTGGCGCAAGCCCAGACCGGGGCACCCAGCTCTGCGGCTCCGGTTACTCCCGCCCCATCCAACCCACCTGTTCCGGCTACCTCTTCCCCAGCCGCGCCGGGTAACTTGCCTGCTACCACTTCGGTTCCTGTTCAACCGGTTGCTCCGGCTGCTGGCACTCTGGCCCCCACACTACAGTTGCCCTTGCCCCAGGCAAGCCCACGGGCTGTGGTTTCCCAAACATTTGGCCTGACTGAGGCTACGGTTGAATACCATGCCCCGGCCGTACGGGGCCGCAACGTGTGGGGCACACTGGTCCCCTACGAACAGGTATGGCGGGCCGGAGCCAACGAAAACACACTCATCCGCTTCTCAACGCCCGTGCTCCTACGCGAACAGCTAGTTCCGGCCGGGCAGTATTCCTTCTACGTAGTGCCCCACCAGGATCGGGATTGGGAGTTGATTCTGAACCGCGTTACCACGCACTGGGGTGCCGAAGGGTACGACCAGCGCGACGATATAATTCGGGTGCCGGTAATGCCCGAAACGACCGCGTTTCACGAGAATCTGCTGTACTGGTTTTCGGATGTGAAACCTACGGGAGCTCACTTAAACCTGACCTGGGAAAAGCGCACCCTCACCCTGCCCATTGAAACGGAGGTGCATAAACAGGTGCTGGCCGGCATCGAGCAGGTGCTGGAGCAACAGCCCAACGACTGGCAGCTGCTGGCCCAGGCGGCCGATTATCTGGTCCAAAACAACATTCAGCCAGAGCGCGCCCTCACCTGGATCAACGAGTCGCTGAAGCTACAGGATACCGCTTCCAACAACTGGATTAAAGCCCGTTTGCTGGCTCAGCAGCAGGATTTCGGGACGGCTATTGTGTATGCTCGCAAGGCTATTAAATTGGGAGACAAAGAAGATGCCGCCTTTAAGTCGCAGCTGCCCAACATGCGCATTGCCCTTACCGAGTGGCAGGCTAAGGCCTATTGATGATTCGACTGGAAACTACATTCCGCCGCATTACCAGCAGCAAAACGAAGTCATCTGCTGCGGCTTAGAAACGGGCAATAACGCGCAGGTTCACCAGGCGGCGCGACAGGAAGTTTGGCACCGAATACAGGCGACCGTTCAGATCCTGGATGTAGTTATAGCCAGCCAGGTTATCAGCCCCCAGTACATTCAGCACTTCCAGGCTCATCCAGAGGGATTGTAGCTGTACCGCCGGTCCGTTGGCCTGCTCCACCGCAGTACGCAGGCTGAGTACCTTAGTGAAACCCAAATCGGCGCGCTTGTAGGAGCGGGTGAGCTTGCTGGTACCACGCAGATCGGGTGCATCGGGCGGGCTGAATGGCAGGCCTGTGCCAAATACCAGATTCACGTAGCCCTTCACCGAAGGATTGCCGGGCAGATTATCCTGCAGGAACACTCCCAGATTCAGCCGTTGGTCGGAGGGCCGGCGGATGTAGCCTTTGGGCGTACGGCCGGTAACATTGCCGTTTTCATCGAAGATGTTGAGCGAGTCAGCAGCGAGGTTTTCGCGGGTAGTCAGTACCCCCAGACTAAACCACGACTCGGTACCGGGAATAAATTCCCCGCTTACCCGGGCATCGAGGCCGGCGGCATAGGCCCGGGCTTCGTTTTTGGCGGAATAGCGCAGCCGCACGTTGTCGATGTCATAGGGTACCACATCGGTGAGGTATTTGTAGTAGGCCTCGCTGGTAAAACGAAACGGGCGCCCCCACTGGGTAAAGCGCAGCTCATTGCCCACAATTACGTGCAGGGAGCGTTGGGCCCGCAGGTTCAGGTTCAGGGCGCCCTCCTGGCTTTGTGGAGCCCCGGTCTGGTAACGCAGCTCCCGGTAGAAGGGCGGCTGATGGTACACGCCCGCGGCAGCCTTCCACGATATGCGGGGGTTGCGGGCGCTGGTGAAAGCATATTGCACCCGCGGACTCCAGGTAACTTGTCCGTTTACGGTCCAGTAACTCATGCGAGCCCCGTACGTGAGGGTACGCAGCGAGTCGAAGCGGAGGGTATGCTGCAGGTAGCCCTGGGTGCGGGTACTTTCCAGGTTCAACTCCGAGAGTAGCCGGGTCCGGCGGGAGTCGGGCACAAAATCGGCAGAATCCGTGAAGCTGTACTCGTTCAGCGCATCCTGAATTCGCTCCCGGCCTACTTTCGCACCCCAGCGCACGGTGCTTCGCTCCCCGGGCGTCCAGGTGCCGCGGGTTTCTAGGGTGCCAATCCGCGCCGTGAGGTTGTTGCGCGAGTGCTGGAACCGGGAGCCAATGCCCCGGCGGTTGATATCGGAGCCAAAATCGGGGGAATTCTGGTCCCGGTTGATTTCGGCAATGCTGTAGGCGGCCTCTACGTCGCGGTACTCAAACTCGCGCGAGTACAGCAGCCCCGCCAGCAACTCCAGCCGCAGGTTGCGCCCCACGTTGTGGCGCAGGTTGAGCCCGCCCTGATACATATCATACTGCATCCGCTCCTGGCCAGCGTAGCCAATGTAGAGGCGGGAAAGCTGATTGGTGGCCGTACTGAATGTGCTCTGACCACTTTCCGGATTAAAGCGAAAGTCGTTATGGGATAGGGTCGTGAACACGCCCAGCGAGGTACGCTCCAGGTTATCCTTAGGACCCAGATTCACGGTAATCAGGCTTTGCCCATCGTAGAATGTGGGGTTGTAGCGCCCTTGCTGCTGCTGCAGAGAGTTGAACACGTAGGTGGCATTTTTGTAGCGCACCCCGGCCAGGTAGCTTACCCGCTTATTGGCCGAAGCCGCCCCGGCGTGCACCGTTCCGCCTACCAGGCTGGCCGTAGCCGAACCCTCAAATTGCAGGGGCTGCTTGTACTCGATATTGAGCACCGAGGAAAGCTTGTCCCCATATTTCGGCTGCCAGCCCCCAGTGGAAAACTCTACCCTGCTCACCAGGTCGGGGTTGATGAAGCTGAGGCCTTCCTGCGCTGCCGCCGTTACCAGAAACGGGCGGTACACCTCAAACCCATTTACGTACACCAGGTTTTCTTCGTAGTTACCGCCCCGCACCGAATAGGTACTGGTCAGCTCGTTGGTGCTGGCTACACCCGGCAGGGTTTTCAGTACGGCCGAAAAGTCGCCGAACGGAGAGGGAATTTCCTTGGCCGTTCGTGGCTCCAGCTGCAGAATGCTTACCTGCTCGCGGGTATCCGTTGCATCGGAGCGCCCCCGAACCGTCACGTTGCCCAGGGCCCGGCTGTCTTCCTGCATGGTCAGGGCCAATTCCCGCTGGCTACCCAGGTCCAGCACCACCCGCTCGGTACGGTAGCCCAGCCGCCGGATCACCAGGACGGGGGCTTTGCCGCCGAGCGGCCGCACTACATTCAGGGCAAAGCGGCCCCGGTCGTCGGTGCTGCTCCCGCCGGGCATACCCTCCACCCCCACGGCTACCTGCTCCAGCGGCTGCCCAGCCGCGTCGCGCACGGTACCTGTTACCAGCACCCGGGCAGTTTGCTGGGCCCGTACGGTGGCCGAGCTGAGGCCAGCAGTCAGCACAACGGCCAGGGCAACCGGCCGGGGCGAGAACAGCAACCGGAGCCAGAGGGCCGATTGAGCGCGGAAAAATTGTGGCATCCGCAGTGGGTTAACGAAAATCCTGCTGTTCGGCAGAGGCGGTCAGCTGCTGCCGCATCTGGGCCAGGGTGGCCACGGGGTCGGGTGAGCTGAACACGAACGAGCCAGCCACCAGCGCATCGGCGCCGGCATCCACCAGGGCCTGGGCATTGTCCAGGGTTACGCCCCCGTCAATTTCAATTAACGCCTCCGAGCCACAATCGACCAGCAGCTCTTTCAGCGCCGCTACCTTCCGGAGTGTGTTCGGAATAAAGGCCTGCCCGCCAAAACCGGGATTCACCGACATAATCAGTACCAGATCCAGGTCGGGGGCAATGTCTTCCAGCACGCTCACCGGCGTGTGTGGATTGAGGGCTACCCCGGCGCGGCAGCCCAGCTGCCTGATTTGCTGCACAACCCGGTGCAGGTGGGGGCAGGCTTCGTAATGGACCGTAATGTTGGCAGCCCCGGCGTCGCGGAAGGCACTGAGATAGTGCTGAGGCTCCTCAATCATCAGGTGCACATCGATGGGTTGCTTGGCATGGCGATGTACGGCCTGTAGCACCGGAATCCCGAACGAGATGTTTGGTACAAACCGGCCGTCCATTACATCGAAGTGCAACCAGTCGGCGGCGGAGGCGGCCAGGCGCTCTGTTTCAAATTGCAGATTACCAAAGTCGGCGGCAAGAAGCGAGGGCGCCAGCAACGGCGCCATACGACGGGTTGAGTTCATAGCGCGAAAGTAACTGAATAACCGCGCATAACTGAAACCGGCCTGGAAATGATGAGTACGAGCAGGGCAGCCGCCTACCAAAGCCGGAGCCTCCGTACGGAGGCCCCTGGCTACGCTGCGGAGCCCCTGCTCCTGAACGTATGCACTGCCTGAACCCGTACAGAGGCTCCAAAAAATTATCTGATCCGACACAAGGCCGGGCCGGGACCCGCTGCCTACTTGGTAGCCGGCTCTTTGTCCCACACGCGCCAGTCGAGCTTGCCGTCTTCGGTTTTGCGCAGAAATACCGTCTGGTCGTCGTCCTGCCGCTTCCCAAACGTGACGTCGCCGCGGCAGTCTAAGCATTTAAGGGAGGTGTACTTAAACTTATCCTGGGCCACGCGGGCAGTCAAATCCAGATTATCGGAGCCGCAGAGGCCGCATTTGGCCACGTCCGGGAAGCTCAGCCGGTCGTACTCGGCTACTACTTCATGAAAGTTGGCACCTTGTACGGTAAAATGAAACTGGCGCTTACCCAAGCGCTTGGTGACCATCATTTGAAGCATGGGAGAGAAAGTTAGAAATGAAATTGGGAGAGTGAGGTACTGCCTGACAACATAGGCAACTGGTAAATCATTGCCAATTTACTAAAAATATTTGCCTTCATAAACCAAGCTAAATAATTTAGTAAAATATCTTTTCACCCAAAAAAAGCAGGCCGACGCAGCCTGCTTTTTTTGGGTGAAAAGATGTGAGCTAGGCCGTTACAGCTTTACGAATCGTACCGTGCGTTGCTCGCGGCCATTGCTGACGCGGCAGGTATATACGCCCTTCGTCAGCACGCCAGGCTGCAGGCGCACGGCGGCGGCCGAGGTGGGAGCAATTCGCTGCTCCGCTACCAGAGCGCCGCGGGCATCAAAGATGCGCACCTGCAGGGGCGTCGACTGAAAATCAACGGCGAGCTGCAAGTACAGCTCATCGTCTTTGCTGGGATTGGGGTAGATAAGCAAATCCTGGCGGGGTGCGGGCGGAGCGGCGGCCAGCGGGGCCCCGGGGTTGGCCAGGTTATAGGCCCGCACAAAGTTGGGAATGCCGTAGCCAATGTCGTCGTTGGGGGTGAGGGCACGGGTGCCGGAACGCTGCAGGAAGCCAATTACCTGCTGGGCCGTGAGCGTAGGGTTAGCCTGCCAGAAGCCGGCAACCATTCCGGCCAGCACCGGGCAGGAATACGAGGTACCGTTGCCCCGGGCCACCACCCCGCTAGGCGTAACTATGGCCGTTTGCACACCCATTGCCGCCAGGTTCGGCTTGATGCGGCCATCGGCGGTAGGCCCCCGGGAGCTGAACCCGGCCACCACGGATAGAGAATCGGTAGCCCCTACCGTCAGAATAGAATCAGCATCGGCCGGGGCGGTGATGTAGCGCCAGTTGTTGTTGCCTTCGTTGCCTGCTGAGCTCACCACTACCATGCCCACCCGCGCGGCCACAGTGGCCGCCCGCGTAGATAGCGCCGTACGGCCGTTCATGTTGGCGTAAGTGTAGTCAACGGAAGGATAATCAAAGGTGCTGTAGCCCAGTGAGGAGCTGATGATATCTACTCCGGCCGAGTCGGCTTTTTCGGCGGCAATCAGCCAGTTTGCTTCCTCTACCGGATGCTCCGAGAAAATATCCTCCGTAATAAACAGGCGGAAAGTAGCTTTGGGGGCCGTACCGATATACAGGCCCGACTGGTTACCCCCTATCGTGGATAAACAGTGCGTACCATGACTGTCGCGCTGGAATACCTGCGTGGTTTTCTCCACTACATTAAAGGTACTGGCCAGCCGCTGGTCCTGGAAAATACCAGCAAACTGGGACGCCGTGTTCACCCCCGGAAAACCGGCATCGAATACGGCAATCTGCATGCCTTCGCCCCGGAAACCGGCATCGTGCATTTGCACTGCGCCCAGCATCTGGGCCTGGGTGAAAGCTTTGCCATATTGGCTGCGGGTGCCGCGCTCCAGGGCTAAGGGCTCATCGGCATCGTCGCCTTTCGGCTTGCGGGTACCCGCTACCCCGCGGTTGAGGGTTTGGGCCGAGCGTACGCAGGGCAGGGCCTGCACCTGCTGGAGCGTGGCCGAGTCGCAGGCCACAATGGCGGCGTTAAACCAGCGCGACGTGTACCAGAGCTGTGCCCCGGCCACCGCCTTCACCTGCTGTACATACGCCGGCGACACCGGCAAGTCGCGCGGTAGCACGGCAATGTTCTGGCGTTGGCGCCGCTGAATGGCCCGGGCCGAGAGAAACGCCTGGGGCTGAGAAACCGTGTAGGGAGTACCGGCTTTGTCCTTGAAGTAGACTAAGTGTTTGCGCACGGTACCAGCCGTTTTGGCGGGAGTGCCCGCCGGTAGCTGAGGACCAGGGCCAGCGGCCAGCGCAACAAAAGCTGGTACGCTCAGACCAGCAGCAAGCAGAAAACGGGATAGAACCATTCGGAGCACGAATTGACGTGCCGGAAGATACAAACGAATCCGGGGAATTCACAGGCTCCGGCACGTTTTGCCAGGTGGCGGGGTGGGTAACAAAACCCGAAGCCCCGCTGAAATTACTATATCCAGCGGGGCTTCGGGCTGAGGCTAAGGGCGGTAGCGCCTACCTGCCGCTTTCAATCAATACCTCACTGCGCGACTGGCCTTGGTAGATGAAAGCAGGATTAGGCGTGCAGTTGCCGCTTCCGCAATAGATTAGTCGCCGCCGAACCCGATAAACCGGCCCGACATTTTTGGCAAACGTGGTGCGCTTAACTGTATAGTAAAAGATGTTAACATCAAATTTAACGTCGTTGAGCGTCGTAATGGTTGATTCGTAGGCGTACGTTTTGCCAGCCCGCGTGATGCTGAATGGCTGATCTACCTGCGTGTAAAAACGATTAGGCTCCCGGTTGACCGTCCGGGAAGTATCAGGAGAGTAGAAAGCATTGGTATTCCACGCCTTGCCCTCCGCCACCGGAAACACCAGCTCTACCGAGCCTCGGTTGTTACGCTGCTCCGCAATGTATTGGGGGGCAACCGTTACGGTCAGAATTGAGTCAACTGCCCAGGCATCCGTGGCTGTGGCCCGGCGGGAGCGTACAACCTGATACACCGGCCGTCCCGTGGCATCAGGACTAAGCTCGGCGGCTACCTGCTCCCGGAATTGAAAGCGACTCGCCTTCGGCACATTATTGTTCCAACTGGTGTCCGCTACCTCGTAAATACGGTAGGTACCCACCTCCAAGGGGTAATATTCGGGGCCCGGATTAGGTAGTATCTCTGTCTCATTCTGACAGCCAACCAGCATGGCGGCCAGCAAAGTGCCTGAAAGCAGCCAACGGGCAGCCCGTCGGGTATAACCAGTATATTTCTTTTTCATCGGGGTCAATTAATAGTCTGAAAGTAGCAACGGTTTGCGGAACGTTAACTGATAGATTTTAAACGGACGCTCACCCTCCTCCGTTCCACCTATCTGCAGGGTTACTCCGCTAATACAAGGCGGCCCCGGTTAACGTCGGGGCCACCTTGTATTGTGTAAATACACACGGCAAGCTGAGTTAGCCGGCCACCACCGCCACGGAGGGCTCAGGAATTTCGCCGATGGTGTGGCGCTCAATCCAGCCGCCGCCCAGTACATCCTGCCCGTCGTAGAACACGGCGGCCTGGCCGGGCGTCACGGCGTGCACAGCCTCCTCGAAGTACACGAAGATTTTGTCTCCCTTCTGTTCCAGGAAGGCCGGGGAGCCGTCGTGGTTGTAGCGGATTTTGGTGGTGCTGGGCACCAGGCCGCGGCCTTCCAGGGAAGCGTATTTGCCCATATTGAGCTTGCCCACCACCGTGCGGGTGCTGGCCAGATCATCGAAGTTGCCGAGCACCACCCGGTTGGTTTCGGGGTCAATGGCCGTTACGTAGGCCGGAAAGCCCAGCGCCACACCCAGCCCCTTGCGCTGCCCGATAGTGTAAAACGGGTAGCCCTCGTGCTTGCCTACCACTGTGCCGTCGCGCAGCACAAACTCGCCCCCGGCCACGCGCTCCTCCAGGCCCGGCACCCGGCGGCGCAGAAAGCCGCGGTAGTCGTTATCCGGAATAAAGCAGATTTCGTAGCTCTCGGGCTTGTTCACCAGCTCGGTAAAGCCCCGTTCCCGGGCGAAGTCGTAGATGGCCGTTTTGCGCAGCTGGCCCAGCGGGAACAACGTGCGGGCCAGGCTCTCCTGGGTTACGCCCCAGAGAGCGTAGCTTTGGTCCTTATTATCATCGAGGCCCTTGCTGATGACGTAGCGGCCATTTTCGTGGCGCACCTGGGCGTAGTGGCCGGTGGCAATGAACTCGCAGCCCAGCTGGTCAGCGCGGCGCAGCAGGGCATCCCACTTGATGTGAGTGTTACAAAGCACGCAGGGGTTGGGCGTGCGCCCGGCCAGGTATTCCTCGGTGAAGTTGCTGATAACAAAGTCGCCGAATTCGTCGCGGATGTCGATGATGTAGTGTGGGAAGCCCAGTTCCACGGCAATCTGCCGGGCATCGTTGATGCTGTCGAGGGAGCAGCAGCCGGTTTCCTTCTTGCTGCCGCCCGCCGAGGCGTAATCCCAGGTTTTCATGGTCATCCCGACCACCTCATACCCTTGCTCGTGCAGCATTACGGCTGCCACGGAGCTGTCGATGCCGCCGCTCATGGCGACGAGCACCCGTCCTTTCGTTGTATTCATACGTGAATCAAATTGCGCCCGAAGCGTGAAAGGTTCCGGCCGAATATGCAAAGATACTCGGTTGGTAGTTGTTAGTTGCTGGTTGTTGGGCTGGAGGTGCGGTCATCCTTCAGCTGTCGTCTGCTCGCAAAGAGCCGGTTTGCGTTAGGCTGTTCCGGTATAGGTTCGCAGAGAGTTGCGCGGACGACAACTATCAACTCATTTCCCCGAATATTGCAGGCGCAATGCCGGCAGGCCGGCTTGCTTTCCTCAGACCCTTCTTATTTGTTTTGCTTATGGCTTTGCTAGTTCCCGTGATGGTGCGCGGCATCAATAACCTGTCGGATGCCCGGTACTGTGCCGGCATGGGGGCCGATTCGCTTACGTTTCGGCTCGACCCGGCTTTTGCTGACTACCTGACTCCCGAGGCCATGCAGGAGCTCAGCGGCTGGGTGGCCGGTGTGCAGCTCATTGGCGAGTTCGACACCCTGCCTGTGGCTGAAATCAACGCCCTGGTTCAGCAATGTGGCTTGCAGGCGGTGCTGCTACACCGCCGCCGCCCCGCCGACGAGTTGGCCCAGCTGACCGTTCCGGCCCTCAAGCTGACCTCCTGGATTCCCGATATGATGCCCGAAGACGTGGACCTGCGCTTCCGGGAGCAGGCCCCGCACTACCAGGGCTTTGTGCTGGCCACCCCGCCCTTCCCCCTGCCCAATGCGGCCGCCATGCTGCGCCTCACCGAGCAGGCCCGCACGTATACCATCTGGCTTGGGGCCGGCTTTGCGCCCGATACCCTGCGGACGCTGGCCGATACCGTCCGGCCCGCGGGCATCGTACTGCAGGGCGGCGACGAAATCAAGCCCGGCCTGCGCGACTTCGACGAAATGGAGGCCGTATTTGAGCAGTTAGAGACGGAGTAGCACAAGCCGCAAGAGCCTGCACCCTGAAGCTGGACTTCGGCCTGCGCTGGAGGGCAATACCCTGCTTACGCGGGCTGGGGCCCTGGTTCGGGGTACAACTTTTTTCAGTCGGGCTTGGGCTAGGCCATAACCGTGAGCAGCGAGTAGATGGGCTGCGTGAGAGCAGGCGGGCCATACAGCTGCAGGTATTGTACGGCCTCGGCCGGGGGCAGACTTTTGGTAAACAGCCGCCAGGCCACGGCCCCAGCCAGCTCAATGCGGCCCGTTACCGGACCGGTATACCCCTGCCCCAGCTCCCAATCGGCGGAAGTGCGGTGCAAAAACCAGGTAATGGGCACGGTACCCGTCAGCTGCACCTGCACCACAGTACCCGCGGGGGCCGCCACCGCCCGGTAATGGTGCGGCAGGGCCTGCAGGCAGGTTTCCAGAAAGGGCCGGTAGAGCTTGGGCTGCAGCAAGGCCTCCTCCTGCCCCACTGCCTGCCGGATCTGCTGCTGGTGGTGCCACTTTTCGGTGTACTCGCGGGCAATATGGAAATGATTGGTGGAGTGCTCCTCTCCTGCCCAGGCCACTGAAAACGCCGCCGGCGCAGTGGGATTCAGCTGCTGCAGGAAGGCCGTGTACTGGGGCCCGCTATATTCCAGCAACCCCAGCAGCACGACCGGACTCAGCCGCTGCCCCGCCTGCACCCAGGAGTGGTTGAGGTGGTTCAGGTAGCTCACCACATCGGCATAGGCTCCACTGGCCGGACCGGGTCCGGCAAAGTGTCCATCCCGCAGCAAAGAGAGGCTGCGCAGGCTACCATCCAGCAGGTGCAGCGCCACGTCCTGCACCGTCCAACCGGGGGCCAGCGTGGGCCGCTGCCAATCAGCGGGGGCAAGGCTGCGCAGCACCTCCAGCAGCAGGCGGTCCAGCTCCGGGAACAGCGGCAGGGTATCGGGGATAGAAACTGGGCGCATAAATAGTCAGCTGGTAAAAAACGGAAAGGCCACGCACTGCGGGGCGGGCCACCGCCAGAACGTGTACCCAGAAGCGGTGCTTCGGCTCGCGCCAGCGGGTAATCAAGCCGCAACCAAAGAGCAGTACCCTTTGCACGCGAGCCGAAGCACAGCCTAGCTTACCCGGAACTGCAGATACTTGATGGGCACTCCTACCGAGCGGTATTTGCGCTCGAAGGTAGTTTGGATATCCTCGGCGTGCGGGAGCAGCTCGGGCGTGGCGTACAGGTCCTTGGTGTGGGCTACCACGGTAGTACCGGGGCGCTGCTGCACGGTTTCCAGGGAGTAGTCGAACAGGTCCTCGTTGTCGGTTTTGAGGTGAATCAGGCCGCCGGGGCGCAGAATCTGCTGGTACAAGTCCAGGAAGCGCGGGGCGGTGAGGCGACGTTTGATGTCCCGGTCGCGGGGGCGCGGGTCAGGAAAGGTAATCCAGATTTCATGCAGCTCGCCGGGGGCAAAATGCGTGAGCAGGTCGTGGGCGCGGGTGCGGATAAAGCCCACGTTTGTCAGGCCCAGGGCCGCGGCCCGGGTGCTGCCCCGCCAGATTCTTTCCCCCTTAATATCGAGCCCCAGGAAGTTGCGCTCCGGGTACCGCTCGGCCAGGCCCACAGTGTACTCGCCCTTGCCACAGCCCACTTCCAGGGTAATGGGATGCGGGTTGTGAAAGAACGCCTGCTGCCAGCAGCCGCCCAACTGCTGGTAGGTGGCCTTGCCGGGTTCCACTACATCGGGCCGTTCGGCATTATCGGCAAAGCGCTTCAGTTTTACTCGACTCACTCTATTCGTTTTTGGTTGTTTGTTTTTCGTTGGTCGTCATTCGATTTTGGTAGTTGTAAACCGTGGATGCGCCTTGCAGCCCACGAAAAACGAATAACCAAAAACGAAAAACGACTTTACAGCTCCTCGATTTCCGCTACCACAAAGGTACTGCCCCCGATGAAGACCACATCATCCGGGGCGGCAGCGGCGCGGGCGGCGGCCACGGCGGCCGGCACCGGGCCATACGCGCGGCCCCGCAGGCCCAATGCGGCGGCCCGCCCTGCCAGCTCGTCGGCCGGCAACGCCCGCGGAATGCTGGCCTGGCAGAAGTAGTAGGTGGCCTCCCGGGGCAGCAGGGCCAGCATCTTGCTCACGTCCTTGTCGTTCACCATGCCCAGCACCATGTGCAGGCGCCGGTACGGCAGCCGGGCCAGCTGCCCGGTAATGAAGCGGATACCCGCCTCGTTGTGGCCCGTATCACACACGACCAGCGGCTGCCGCCCCAAAATGGTCCAGCGGCCCTTAAAACCAGTTAACTGCCGCACTTCCCGCAGGCCCTCCCGCACGGCCGCTTCCGGAATGGCAAAGCCCTGTTCGCGCAACTCCTCCACCACGGCCAGTACGCCAGGCAGGTTCAGGCGCTGGTAGTCGCCCACGAGGGCCAGCTCTAGGTCAGTAAGGTACGGCGCTTCGTTGCGCAGCACCTGAAGGCGCTGGGTAGGCTCGTCGGGGGCCGGTTCCTGGGTCAGCTCTACCCGGAACTGCTCGTCGGCAAACTGCAGCTGGGCTGCTTCGGCGGCGGCTTTTTGGCGGAACACGTCGGCTACCTCGAGCTGGGTCTGGCTGATGATGGCGGGCACGCCAGGCTTGATGATGCCGGCTTTTTCGGCCGCAATGAGCGGCAGCGTTTCGCCCAGCAGGTTCTGGTGGTCGAGGCTGATGTTGGTGATGAGCGACACCAGCGGCCGGATGATGTTGGTGGAGTCAAGCCGCCCGCCCAGGCCCACTTCCACCACAGCCACGTCCACCTGCTGCTCGGCAAAATAGGCAAAACACAAGGCCACGCACATTTCAAAAAACGAGGGCTGCACCTCATCAAACAGCCCCCGCCAGCGCGCTACCCACTGCACCAAGTAGTCGGGGTTCAGGTCCTGGCCGTTTACTTTAATGCGTTCCGTGAATTCCTTGAGGTGGGGCGAAGTGTAGAGGCCTACCTTGTAGCCGGCAGCCTGCAGAATGGCGGCCAGCAGGTTACTGGAGCTGCCTTTGCCGTTAGTGCCGGCCACGTGCACGCAGCGCAGCCGCCGCTCGGGGTTGCCCATGGCCGCGGCCAGCGCCTCGGTGCGTTCCAGCCCCGGCTTGTACCCCGCCTCGCCCACCCGCTGGAACATGGGCAGCTGCTGATACAGAAAGTCGAGGGTTTGCTGGTAAGTCATCGGGGAAAACACGCGGGTGGACTGCAAAGGTAGCCGACTCCACCACTCCCCGGCAGTCCTGGCAACGCAAAAGCGCCACCCCGTTGCCGGAGCGGCGCTTCACACTATGGGCCTGGCCGCGCCCTAGCGCACCGTGAAGCGGAAGGTGTAGAAGCCGGTAGCCCCACCCTCCGCCGAGCTGGTCCGGCGGAATTCCAGCTTCAGCAACTCGTCCCGGCAAGCCCGTTCCTGGGCCGCCGATACCGTGCCGGATACCTTCGTCACGGACTCGACTTCCCCATCAGCGTTGATCTTGATTTTGAAGCGGACGGAGCCCGAGTTGTTGTCCAGCGCGGCCACACTGGGCTTGCTGACGATGGCCCAGCCGGCCATTTCCAGCCCCCCGCTGCCGGGGCTGGTGCCGCGGCCGCCGCTGCCCGGCTCGCCGGAGTAGGCCGTGCCGCCGTAGGTGCCGCGCGGGTCGCCCTTGTCGCCCAAGGTACCGGGGTTGTCGCCGTTGTTGTTGCCGGTGGGCGCGTTGCTGGTGCCGTTCACGCCGTTGCCCCCGCCCTCGGCGCGGTTAGCGCGGGGCGTGAACACGGCCCGCTGGTCCACTTTGGGACGGGGTGGTTCGGGCTTCACTTCCTCGCGCGGCGGAGCGGGTTTTTCAACGGGAGGGGCCGTTACGGGGCTTTCCTCGGCCTCACTGGTCACCACCCGGGCCTCGCTGGGTGGGGTCGGGTCGGGCTGGGCGGTGGGCTGCGGGGGCGTGGGGTCGGGCTGGGCAGCGGGCGGGCGGCTGTCCTCCCGGTTCTGCGACTCGTTGGCCGGGGCCTGGCTCTGGATGTCGCCCGAGCCGACTTCGTCCACGCCGTAGTTTAGTTCCACCCCGTCGCCACCCAGGGCTTCCAGCGGCGGATCGGGGCCTTTGAAGACGGTGAAGATGAACAGCGCCGCCAGGGCCGCGTGCAGGACCACGGTGCCAATCAGGGCCTCCCGCCGATGTTCTTCCCGGTATTCCATGGTTGATTTTCGTTGGTTGCTGAACGTCATTCCGAGCGAAGGCGGAGCCGGAGCCGAGGAATCTCGCGTGCTGACGTTGCCAAAGTAATCAGATTACTAACGAGCGAGATTCCTCGGCTCCGGCTCCGCCTTCGCTCGGAATGACGGGCTATCATTTACGTCCAATGACTGCGCTACTTCCCCTGCTGAGCCTGCGTGGCCATCACCATCTTAATCTTGAGGCGGTTGCCGATTTCGAGGATGTCCACCAGCTTCTGCACGTTCAGGGAAGCATCTACGCGCAGCACGGCCGTAGGGCTCTCCAGGCCCTGAATGCGGCGCTGCAATTCCCCCTCCAGCTGCTGGGCGCTGGTGGGCTGGCGGTCAATAAAATACGCCCCGCTGGCATCCACCGACACGGTAATGGGCTGCTTCATCATCTGCTTGCTGCTTTTGGCGCTGGGCAGCATGAGCTTGATGATGTTGGGGTTCACCATCGTCGACACAATCAGGAAGAACAGCATCAAAAAGAACATGATGTCGTTCATCGAGCCCGTCTCGACGTGGGAGGAAAGCTTACGACGCCGGCTGAGGTCCATGCGGTGAAATTGTGAAAGGTGAAGTTGTGAAAGAGAAAAGCGTAAAATGAGTTAGTAGTCAATTCACAACTTCACCTTTCACCATTTCACCTCTAGTTGTCCTGAAGAATGTCCATGAATTCGATGGCCGAGTTTTCCATGCGAAAAACCATGCGCTCCACCATGATGCTGAGCCAGTGGTAGCCTACGTGGGCAATGATACCCACGATGAGGCCGGCCGCGGAGGTCACCATCTTCGTGTACAGACCACCCGAAATCTGGGCAATGCCAAAGTCGCCGGTGGAGCTGATGGCGTAGAAGATTTTGATAACCCCGATGATGGTACCCACGAAGCCGAGCATGGGGGCCACGCCCGCAATAATGCCCAGCACGTTGATATTCTTCTCGAGGCGGGCAATTTCAATTTTGCCCACGTTTTCCACGCTGGTTTCGATTTCCTTAAGCGGCAGGCCAATCCGGCGGATACCTTTCTCAATCATGCGGGCCAGGGGCGTGGAGTTTTGGGCGCAGAGCATTTTGGCCCCCTGCAGGTCCCCTTTCACCATCAGGTTCCGGATGCCGGGCATAAACGACTCGGGCACGGCCCCCGCCTTACGGATGGTGATGTAGCGCTCCAGGATGATGTAAATAGAAACGAAGGAGAGCAGAAACAGCGGCACCATAATCCAGCCTCCGGCCAGAATCAGGTCGATGAGCGAGAGGCCGGGGGCGGCGGCGGCAGCGGCGTTGGCGGCCGTAGCCGCGGAGTCGGCAGCGGCGGCAGGCGTAGCGGCGGGTGCCGCGTCGCCAACCTGAAGTTGCAGCAGCAAGGAAAGCAGGTGCGTCATGCGGGAGAGAAAGGATAAAGCAAAAGAAAAGCTAAAACACCAAGGCCCTAAGTAGGTAACCCTGAGCGTTCTAGCTTTTCACCAATGCGTACAAGTAAGTCAAGTGGGAGACTAGTAATTTTTGATCCACAGGTCGCCCATGCGCTTGCGCAGGATACTGGCCTGCCGGTCAGCCGAAGCCCGGTCCGGGTAGTCAGCTACCGAGAGCATATACTGGCGGCTGCCGGGCGCGGGCAGAATCACGCGGGCCGGATGGCCCAGCCGCACCAGCGCCTGGCGGCCTTTTTCGGCGTTGGCGAGGCTGGTGTAGGAGCCTGCCACGATGAAGTAACGACCCGTACGGCTTTTAATTGTCGAGGAAGCGGCCCCGTTGGTTGCATTGGTGGCCGCTGCTTTTTCCCAGCCCGGCGCTTTAGGGGCCGGCTTGGCAGCAGCTTTGCTTTTCACGGTTTGCACTGCGGGCTTAGCAGCCGGTTTGGCTACCACGGTGGCCACTACTGCCGGACGGGCTACCACCACGGGCTGGGTAGCGGGCGTTTTGGTCACTTCCGCCACCGCCTTGGCTGGCGTTGCAACACGGGGCGTAGGCGTGGCAGCCAGTTCCGAAGCAGGATTGCCCAGTGCCGCCTGCTGGCTTAGCACCGGCGCAGCAACCGGCGCAGTGGCCGCGGCGGCAGCTGCCCCGGACGTAATCGGCAGGCGCAGCTGCTCGGGCAGATAGCCGAACATGTCGGCAAAAAAGTAATTGGCCGACAGCACCAGCCCGGCAATTGCCACTGTGCTTACTGCGCGAAAAGCACGCGCCACTTTTTTGGAGCGGGAGGCGGCCAGCATAGGTGCTGCGGAGGGCCGCTCCCGGGCCAGCAGGGCATCGGTGGCGCGTACCGGCCGCGACACCAGCTCGGGCAGGCCGAAGCTGGCATTCAACAGATTTTGCGCGCCGGTATATTCAAATTCCAGCCCCCGGCCGGGGGCACGGCGGAATACGCCCACCCCACTTAGCTCGGTCCGGAGGCCGCTTTCCAGTTCCTGCTCCATCCGCAGCACGGCCTCGCGCACCAGCTGCCGGGCCTGGGCCGTGCTGATGTTGAGCTGGGCGCTCAAGGCATCTACCAGTAGCCCATCGTTGCGGGTAAGCGACTGGTTAAACGCCACACGCTTGGCCGGAGGTGCCAGCGTATGCCGCACCGGATGAATCTGGGCGGGCGCATAGTCAGCAATCAGGCCCCCAAAATCAGGAATAATGACGCAGTCATGGTTCCGGAGCAAGGTGCGGATATGGTCAGAAAGCATTCGGTTGCGGGTACTGGTAAGAAGAAAACGCCGGACGGAAACGAAAGCAACCCCCAGTCATGCTGAGCGAAGCGCAGGACCTTGCCCAGTGGGAAAGCCGCATTGCTACAGCTGTTCTACCGGGGTAATGTCCTGCGCTTCGCTCAGGATGACAGAAGGTTAGTCAGGTAGTGCCGCATTACATCAGCGCCAGATTAAAAGTCATAGGTGACACCGGCCAGCACGTTAATTCCCTTCACCGGGTAGTTCAGGAACCGCTCGTACTTGCGGCCAATGAGGTTGTTGCCCAAAGCAAAGATGGACAGATTTTCCATAATGCGGTAATCAGCCCGCAGATTCAGGTCGATTACACTGTCGGTGGGGCGCACGGATTCGCGGTACGGCAGGCCCGCGCCGGTGGGGCGCAGCAGGCCCGTGCCGTAGCTGGAGCTGTAGGTGTACAGCTCGCCGCCCACCAGCAGCTTGTCGTAGAAATTATACGACCCAAAAAGCACCGACTGGAAGGCCGGGCGGTGGAAAGCTTCGGCCAGCGTCTTCACGTTGTAGCCGTTGTAGTCGGCCTTAAAGCCCAGGCGGAACTGCTCGGCGGCGTTGTAAATGATTTCGCCGTGCACGTTTACCAGCTGGGTGGCTTTCTTATCGTACACCAGATCAAACTTGCTGGAGTCGCGGCGGGAGTTGTTGTAGAAGTACAGGTTCCGGTCGTTGCTGAGCGTCACGCGGGCATTTACTTCCAGGGCCCGGGCCGGCGTGGCTTGGAAGCCGAAGTAGAGCGTGGGCCCGCGGCGGGTGTCGGCCACGCGCACGTTGGGGGCCAGCCAGGGGTTTTCGGTGGTCAGGTCGTAGAGCGTCACGCGCTGGATGGCGCCGCCCAGGCCCGCGTAGGCCACGAATTTATCCTCCGTTACAGTGTAAGCCGCCCGGATGGCCGGGTAGGCGTTGAACTGCCGGGCGTTGCCGATGGTGTCGCCGGTGTAGCCCAGCGTGGCTCCTACCGACAGGGCCAGCCGGTCCAGGGTCAGCTCGTAAGCGGGCGTAACCTGCACGAAGGGCCGGCTCACAGTGAGCGAGTCCTTGTGGGAGATAAACGACACGTCGCCGTTGACGCTCACCCGGCTGGTTTCGCCCAGCGTGTAGCCCGAGCGCAGGGTAGCGTACACGTTGCTTTCCCGGGCGTTGTAGAAGTCTGACCAATAGTTAAAGCCCAGGCCGAAGTCGTACTGAAAAGCGGCGTCTTTGGCCCGGTTGCGGGCGTACACCTTGATGGCGGCGCGCTTGAATACCTGCTTGATGCTGTCTTCCTTGGGTAGTTGAGGCACATTACGGTTGTAGCCGTAGAAGTTGTACCGCTCCCGTCCCACATCAATTTTAGCACCCAGCACCAGCGGGCCCTGGTAGGTTTCGCCGTTCAGGCCCAGGCTGGTCTGGCTCTGGCGGGAGTTCTGCTTGTCAACAGCCCCGCGCGAGGACGAGAGGTGTTTGAAATCGAGGCCGTAGCTGCCAGCTTCGGAGCGGGTGTTGTGCAGGTAGGCCCGACCGTAGGCGGTACCGTAGTTGCCCAGGGCCGCCTTGAGGTAGTTGCCGGTAAGCGGGGCCAACTCCTCCTGCCGGATGGTAAGCACCCGCACCGAGGGGTTGAGCTTATCAGCAGGGAGGCGGAAATCGGAAAAGGAATAATTGACGGGCTCCGTGGATTTGGCAGGAGCCTCAATTTTTACCTTCTCAAAATTGCGGGTGGCCTCGGGCAGCTCGTTCACCCGCTCCTTCACAATCTCAATTTCGGCATCCTCAATCTTGCCGCGCGTCTTCTGCGCCCAGGCATCGGTACCGTGGGCGGTGGCAGTCAGCAGGGCCGCAGCGGCCAGCAGTTTCGACGAATGTGTCATTCTATCTGGGAAACTCAAGTGAGTAGGAAAGTCAGGATTCAGGCCCGTTAGAAGCTTGTCACTTCTCCCCTACTACTCAGGATTTATTTCTTATTATCAACCAATTACTACGTGCAACATCAAGCAGTGCTTACAGCTGCTTGATGTTGCGCCGTTAGTTCTCAACTGGCGTGGGCCCGGGGTTGGTTGTCGTGTCGGCGGGTTGCACCTCCGAGGGGGCCAGGGAGTTGCGCACCGGCGTTTTGCCCGGAGTCGTTTTGCCGGTGGGCTTGGTGGTAGTACCGGGTTTGGTGGTTGATTTGGGTGGGGTGGTCGGGGCCGACTTGGGCGTGGTTTTGGGCGGGGCCGGGGCCGGCGCGGCGGGGTCGGCGGGCAGGGCGGCGAGGCGCTCTTTGGCTCCGGCCACAATTTCGGCTACCGGAAATTTGTTGTCGATGATGGAATTGAGCGTAGCCCGGGCCTGGAAGATTTCGTTCTGGGCTACGTAGATGTCGGAAATCAGCAGGAAGGCGCGGCCCAGCCACAGGTCGTAGTTGGCGAAGTCGGAATTGCTTTTGTAGGCCGCGTCCAGGGCTTCGGGGTACTTCTTCTGCTGGTAAAGGGCGCTGGCAATGAGGTACTGCGCCTCGGCCCCGCTTTCATCCTTGGCAGTGGCGGCGGCCGTGGTCAGCTCCCCGATGGCCTGCTCCAGGCTGCCGGCTTTGTAGCTGGCCTTGCCCAGGTACAGCAGCGCCAGGTTGGTGGCGTTCAGCGAAGCGCCGCCCTGAGCCTGTAGCTCCTGGGCGACCCGGCGGGTACCTTCCAGGTCGCCGGCCTCGTAGTAGCTCTTCATCAGCCCGATGCCGGCGTTGGCCACCTCGCGCTTGTTCTGCGACACTTCGCGCAGGCGGCCGTAGTACTTGGCGGCCTCGGTGTAGTTCTTGTTTTCAAACTCCAGGTCGGCCACCCGGCCCACGGCCCGGTTCACGAACTCGCTTTTGCCTTCCTCCACCACCGCTTTCAGGCGGGGCAGCGCGTCGGTTTTGCGGCCGGTGCGCAGGTAGGAGTCGGCCAGGAAGTAGCGGCCGTCGGCGGCCAGGGTGGTGCTGGGGTACTGTTGCAGGTAGCCTTCCAGGCGCGGAATGGCCTGGGCGTATTTCTCGGCCAGGTACAGCGACTTGGCAGCCTCAAACTCCACGCTTTCGGTGGCCTTGCTGTCGGGGTTCTGCTGCTTGAACTGGGCCAGGTACTGGTCAAATTCCTCCGTCTTGCCCTGGGCGCTCAGGCTTTCCTGCAGGCTGTAGATGGCGCTGCTGGCGGCCTTGGTGCGGGGAAACTGGGTGAGCACCCGCTTGAAGTCCTCGGCGGCCTTGTCGTGCTGGTCCAGGTTCTGGTAGGCCACGCCGCGCTTCTGCAACGCCTGCGGAATCAGGGCCGAGTTGGGGCGGTTGTTGATGAGCTTGGTGAAGCCGTCCACGGCGGGCTGGAAGGAGCCGGCCTCGTAATCGAGCTGGGCCTGCTGGTACACCGCGTCGTCGGCGTAGCGCGAGTTGGGCGAGGTTTTGAGCAGGGTGCTCAGCGTGGCGCCGGCTTCCTCCCGCTTGCCCAATAAGCCCAATACCACGCTTTTCTGGTAGTAGGCGTAGTCCTTGTCGGCGGCGTTGGCCTGAATGACTTTGTTGTACTGCTCCAGGGCCTGTTGGTATTGCTTGCCGATGTAGTAGGTGTCGCCCAGGCGCAGGGTCACGTCGTAGTAGTTCGCGTCGGCGGGCTTGGCCACGGGGTCCTGCAGCCAGGCCTGGAACTGCTGCCGGGCCCGGTCGTACTGCTTGGTGTTGTAGTAGGCGTAGCCCAGGCCGTAGCGGGCCTTCTGGTCGAAGTCGGTTTCGGAGGCCGAGCCGCTGCGGGCCGTGCGGGCGGCGGCGGTGTAGGCCGTAATGGCGGGCTGGTACTGCTGCCCGATGCTGTAGATTTCGCCCTTCAGCACCTGGGCGGCGGCGCGCAGGGCCTCGTCTTCGGGGTATTTCAGGCTCTTATCCAGCACCGGCAGGGCGTCCTGGTAGCGGTTGTCGTTGTAGAGGGTGGCCGCCTGCAGGTAGGCCACGCGCTGATAGGTGGCGTTGAGCTTCTGGCTCCGGTCGTCGAGGTTGTCGAGGTAGTTGAGGGCCTGGGCGTAGTCGGAGGAGTTGAGGAAGCTCTGGCTCAGGATGTCGTCGGCGGCGGCGCGGTTCTTGGAGCGGGGGTAGCGCTTGCCAAAGTCGCGCAGGGCGTTGATGACTTCCTGGGTGTTGCCCAGCTCGTAGCTCACCTGGGCGTACTTCAGCGTGGCGTTTTCGGTAATCACCTTATCGAAGGCGAGCTTACGGGCCGCGTCAAACGAGTTCAGGGCCAGCGGCTTCTGGTTGGTTTTCAGATAGCTCAGCCCCAAGTGGTAAGCCGCGTTCTGGCCCAGCGAGTCGCGGCGGGCGGCCACGCCCTTCAGGTTGCCGATGGCCCCTTTGAAGTCGCCCTGCTTGAAGTTGGCGTACCCGATTTTGTACTGCACCTCGGGCTCAATTTTCTTGCGGCCGGCGGCGTACTTGTCGAAGTACTCGGCGGCCTGTTTGAAGTCCTCCTTCTGGTAGTAGGCGTCGCCCACCAGCAGCTGAATTTCGTCGGCGCTCTGGGGCGGCGGGGTTTGCTGCAGGGCCGGCGTGGCGTAGGCAATCAGCCCGTCGTAGTCGCCTTCCTTGTAGTAGATTTGGCTCATAACGGCCGGCACCACGGGCTTGTAGGCGTCGTTCTGCTCGGCCACGGCCAGGTCCTTGCGGGCCCCGGCGTAGTCGCCGGCGCGGTAGGCCAGGTAACCGGCGTAGTAGGAGCTGGCGAAGCGGTACTGGTGGTTGCCGGCTTTGTTGCGGTCGAACTGCAGCTTGGCCTTGTCGAACTCCTTTTGGGCGAAGTAGGCGTAACCGAGCTTGAATTCGGATTCAGCCCGCTGGTCGTCGGTAAGGTTATCGGGGCCTACCTTCTGCAGGTAGTCGATGGCCCGCACGTAGTCCTTCTTATCGAAGTAGAACTTGCCCAGCTCGAAATAGGCCTGGGCGGCTTTGGGGTGGGCCGGGTTCTGGGTGGCGAAGGCCAGGATGCGGTCCTCGGCGTCCGGGTGGAACAGGTAGAGGCCGGCTACGGCGTAGTAGTACTCGGCATCCTGGGTGCGGCCGGGGGCCAGCTCGCCGGTGCGGCGCTGGGTGAGGTCGAGGTAGCGTTGGAAGGCCTGCTGGGCCGCGCCGTACTTGCCACGGTCAAAGAGTTCGAGGCCTTCCTGGAAGTGGCGTTCATCGGAGGTGAACACCTGCGTTTGCTGGGCCGAAGCTGCCAGAGGGGCGGCAGCGGAAAGGGAGGCGGCCAGCGCCAGGCGGGGGAATAGTTTCATCAGAAAGCGTTACGCGGAAGAGGAGCCGCGGCGGGAAGCCGCAACGGGGGTAGCCAAAAGTAGCGAAAAGTTCGGGCGGGGTTGCCCCGGAATGGGCCTTTCTGCGGGTTTTAACGCGCAGTAAGGTGGGTTTGGTGTGGAGTAGGGCCGTTGGCTACCTTGCGGCTGACTGGTTTATCACCTATCCTTCCATCTATGCGCCGTATCCTTGTACTACTCCCGCTGCTATTGGGTGCCTGCTCCTCGCCCTACGATTCAGCTCATTCTTACCCGCAAAACCCGGCCATTTCGGATGCCAGGGGCCAGCCGCGGGATTCCAGCACGTTTTACTTCCCGGCGGCAGATTCGCTGCACCCTGCTTACCTTCCGAAGAGCAAACGGCCTTCTGTTGTTTGGAATACGGACATCCGTTTTGCCAACTGCGCGGGTGCTTTAGAAGGTGCCTCCTACACGCTCACCTATTTTGAGGCACCTGTTCTCTCCAACTATTACCTGGGGGCTGATATTGTGCGTTTTCTCTGGGAACGTTCTTTCCACCGGCCTGTGCTGCTTACGTTGCGTCATGATGCTGCTGGCTCAACTCTTCACACGCAGCTTTTAGACAAGCATCCTGGTTTTCATACCCTGACCGTTTTACATCCCAACAGCTTACCTGCAACTGCTTCGGCTCGGAGACGGGCTCAGGCTTGGAAGTATTACAAGGAAACAATGGCTGACCCGCAGTTTCAACGCGAAGTAGCGGAAGGCAAGCGCCGGGCAGCGCAGGTAAAGGCGGAAGAAACAACTGTACCGGTGACACCAGAGCAGTGGGAGCATCTGCAGGAACTGCTGGCTCAAACTGAGTTTCCCAAAATGTGTCCTTGCCAGCCGCGTCCCGGGAAGCTTGATGGTGCGTATTGGCTGCTGGAAACTCATTCGGCCAGCGGCTACCATCAGGTAGCGCGCCGAAGCCCAGAGGAACAGGATGGATTCCGCCGAGCCTGCGAGTATTTGATTGATTTGAGTTCGGTTAAAGACGAGGAACGGTATTAGCCATTCTGTCTGAATCAACCCTAGCCTCAAAAGCGGCAGTGCCGGGTGAGGCGGCTTACAGTTGCAACGCGAAGTTTCCCGTGTGCTGGTAATACTCTGCCGAACTTGACAGCAGCACGCAAGAATCCTTACAAGCAAGGAATGGCGTGTTTTCCGGCAACTGATTATGTAGGTTAAGCTGTGTCTGAAGACTCCGCAATGGTCGTACGGAGCTCGTCGAAGCATCTCTCCCGCTTCGTTGAATGGCTCAGGCGAAGCGGAAGAAATACTTTCGATGGGTTCAGCATGACGTTCTGCGGGTTATCAACAACTTTTCAGACACAACCCATACTGAATAATGCAAGCATCACATCTTTATGTATTAAATAAAGTATATATTTTATTTAAAAATTACCGTAAATTACACAGCTACTACCGCCGTTCTGTTCTGATGTAGGCTCGTTGGATGGCCTGGCCGGATGCCAGGCTGATGTATAGAGATGATGCTGCCCGCTGGGCAGGTTGCGGTGCAATGCCGGGGGCATTGGGTACATCGGGCGGCGAATAGTCCCGCGTCCGGTCATTTCTTTTTTAACTATTGGCCCTGGCGGCCGGCGGGCTTTGCATGGCTGGCCGCTGCGCCCGGACTACGGGCCGTTTCCTGCTACTCCACTTCGTTTCCTGGTATTTGTGTTCCGCTGCCTGCCCGGCAGTTGGCCGGGAGGCGGCATGTTTCATTTTAACCCTTTTCGGCTATGCGTTACCGTATCCTCACCTGGCTACTGTTTACACTACTCTGCCCGCTGGCACTGCCAGCCCAGACTCCCCCCACCGGGTTTACCTCTACCCTGGTTTCGGACCAGTGGAATGAGGCCGTGGGCCTGACGTTCACGGCCTCCGGCTCGCACATGTTTGTGTGGGAGCGGCCCGGCAAGGTCTGGACGGTGCAGAACGGGCAGCGCCGCCTGCTGCTCGATATCAGCGAGGAAGTAGGAGCCTGGCACGACCACGGCCTGCTGGGGCTGGCGCTGCACCCGCAGTTTGAAACCAACGGCTACTTCTACCTCTTTTACCTGGTGGACCGCCACCACCTGCTCAACTACGGTACGGCAGCCTACAACCCCGCCACCAACGACTATTTCAGCGCCACCATTGGCCGGCTCACGCGCTACACGGCCACCCTGAGCGGGGGCGTGTACTCGGTGAACCCGGCCAGCCGCCGGGTACTGCTGGGGGCCACCAAAGCCACTGGGGTACCTTCACTGGAGCGCAGCCACGTAACGGGCAGCCTCGTGTTCGGGACGGACGGAACGCTGCTGGTGGCTACCGGCGACGGGGCCAACGGGGCTGATGCCGACTTCGGCAGCAACCCCGGCACCTACTATACCCAGGCCCTGGCCGATGGCATCATCACCAGCAAGGAAAACGTGGGGGCGTTCCGGGCGCAGATGGTGGACTGCCTCAACGGTAAGATTCTGCGCCTGGACCCCGAAACCGGCGCGGGCGTGCCCAGTAACCCCTTCTACAACGCTGCCGACCCGCAGGCCCCGCGCTCCAAGGTATGGGCCCTGGGCTTCCGCAACCCTTTCCGGATGACGCTGCGCCCCGGCACCGGCAGCACCTCGGCGGCGGCCGGCAACCCCGGCACGCTCTATATCGGCGACGTGGGCTTTTTTACCTGGGAGGAAGTGGACGTGGTGAGCCGGCCGGGCCAGAATATGGGGTGGCCGTTGTTTGAGGGTCTGGAAGCCAATAGTGCCTTCGTGGCCCAGAAGCGCTACAATTTTTACCAGCCCAACCCGCAGTACGGCGTAAATGGCTGCACCCAGCAGTACTACTATTTTCAGGATTTGATTGCCCAGGCCACGCCTAGCGGCATGGCTACCTTCCTGAACCCCTGCGGGGGACAGGCCATTGCGGCTTCGGTACCCACCTTCGTGCACACCCGTCCGCTCATTGACTGGAAGCACGGCACCGGGCCGTCGCGCACGGGCACCTTTAGCGGGAGTACGGCCACGGTAGCCAACCTGGGGGCGGCCGGCTCGCCGGTAGCGGGGCCACAGTTTGGGGGCAGTGCCAGCGTGGGCGGGGTGTTTTATCCGCACGCCGATTTTCCGGCTTCCTACCGCAACACCTACTTTTTCGGCGACTACTCGGGGGGCTGGCTGCGTAGCCTGACGGTGGATGCCGGCAATGTGCCCTCGGTGGTGCGCGACTTTGTTCCCAGCGGAGCCATTGCCGTGGGGCTGGCAGTCCATCCCTCGCAGCCGGGGCTTTATTATGCAAACTTCCCCAACGAGATTCGCAAAATCACTTACAACGCGGCCAATCAGCCGCCCGTCGCCGTAGCGTCGTCAGATAAGAAATACGGGGCCAGTCCGCTGGCGGTACAGTTTACGGGCAGTGCCTCCACCGACCCCGAGGGCCAACCGCTAAGCTACGCCTGGGACTTCGGCGACGGTACCAGCAGCACTGCGGCTAACCCCACGCACACCTTCACGGCCCCCGGCCCGGCTCCGGCGGCCTACTCGGTGCGGCTGACGGTAACCGACAACCAGGGCCTCAGTAGTCAGGCTACCTTGCTCATCTCGGCCAATAACACCCCGCCCCAGGTTACCATTACCAGCCCCGCCAACAACGCGCTGTACTCTATTGTGACTGCCACCACGTTTGCCCTCACAGCCTCCGTAACCGACCAGGAGCACACCTCCAGCCAGCTTAGCTACCTGTGGCAGTGCTACCTGCACCACGCCGACCACGAACACCCCGAGCCGACACAATCTACGGCCACCGGGAGCCTGACAACTTCCCCACTGGGCTGCGGAGCCGAAACGTATTACTACCGCGTGGTATTGACCGTGACGGACGCCGCCGGCCTAGCTACTACCCAGGAAATCCGCCTGAACCCGGATTGCAGCACCGCCCCCGCTTACACCTTCTACCGGGCCGTGAATCTGGGCGGCGGGGCGCTGACGCTGGACGGCAACGCCTGGAGCGGCACGCCGGCGGCTAACTTCACCACCAACGGCACGTTCTTCTCCAACAATAACGTGCCCCTGCTGCCGGCCACCGATGCTACGCGCACCAGCATGATCCGTAGCTCGGCCTACAGCCTGACCAGCTTGTCCGCCACCATGAGCAGTGTACCCAACGGCCAGTACCGGGTGTGGGCCTACGTGTGGGAGGACAACAACGCGGAAATCTTCAGCCTGGCCCTGAACGGGCAGACCGTGCAGACCACCTACAACAGCGGCCCGGCCGGCACCTGGCGCAAGCTCGGGCCCTTTGATGTTACAGTTTCCACCGGCCAGCTGCAGCTCACCACCTCGGGCGGCACCTGCAACCTCTCCGGCCTGGAAGTCTGGCAGGCCTCCGGTACGCCCCCACCGCCGCCCACCAACCAGCTGCCCACGGCCAACGCCGGCCCCGACCAGACCATCACGCTACCGACCAGTTCCGCCACGCTGGCCGGCTCCGGTACCGACCCTGATGGTACCATCAGCAGCTACACCTGGAGCCAGACCAGCGGGCCCACTACGGCGGCATTCAGCTCCACCACCGTTGCGGGCCCGACGGTGAGCGGGCTGGTGGCCGGCTCCTATGTGTTCAGCCTCGTCGTGAAAGACAACGCTGGGGCCAGCAGCACTGCTGACTTGGTGAGCATCACGGTGAATCCTCAAGGCCCCCCCCCCCCGACTGGCACCTACGCCTTCTACCGGGCCGTGAATCTGGGCGGCGGGGCCCTGACGCTGGACGGCAACGCCTGGAGCGGCACACCGGCCCCGAACTTCACCACCAACGGCACGTTCTTTTCCAACAGCAACGTGCCCCTGCTGCCGGCCACCGATGCGGCCCGCACCAGCATGATCCGTAGCTCGGCCTACAGCCTGACCAGCTTGTCCGCCACCATGAGCAGTGTACCAGCTGGTTCGTACCGGGTGTGGGCCTACGTGTGGGAGGACAACAATGCGGAAATCTTCAGCCTGGCCCTGAACGGGCAGACCGTGCAGACCAATTACAACAGCGGCCCGGCCGGCACCTGGCGCAAGCTCGGGCCCTTTGATGTTACAGTTTCCACCGGCCAGCTGCAGCTCACCACCTCGGGCGGCACCTGCAACCTCTCCGGCCTGGAAGTCTGGCAGGCCTCCGGTACGCCGGCGGCCCGGCCGCTGGCGGCATCCACGGCTAGCCTGCTAGCTCCGGCTTCTGCCATCTACCCCAACCCCTCGCCTAATGGCCGTTACACCCTCACGTTTCCGCCGGCCCTACGCGCCACGCTCACGTACGCGCTGGTGTCGCCGCTGGGCCGGGTACTGAGCCGGGGGCTGCTACCCGTACCCGTGGGCGCCACCCAGGCCGAGCTGGATCTTACCAAGCTCCCCCTGAGCACCGGCCTTTACTACGTGCAGCTCACTGGTGCCCGGCCCACCCCTATTCACTACAAGCTGCTGCGGTGAGCCCAAACCTCACTATTCGCCTGGCTTTCGCTGCTTCTGTCGAACACCACGAAACACTACGCCTTCCCCTGCTAAATACGGCGAGAAACGGAACAGGACGGAACAAGGCGGTATCTGGTAGGGTACTGTCCGTTAGGAGCCAGCCTGAGAGGTCGTATTATCCCTATGAGGAAGCGGCGCCAGCGTCACCTCATCCTGGGTGAAATCGAACTGCTTTTTATCTACCTGGCCCTGGCAGCTGATTACCCGGGGCGGGGCCAACTTGCCCTTGCGGCCAGCCTCCACCTGCACCTCACCGGTGGCTTGCACCGTAGCCACGGCCTCACCGTTGCGCCGCAGCTCCCAGGCCCCCGGTTTCACCTCCCCGGCCAGATACCCAACGATGAACACCTCCTTGGGCGACATCTGGATAATATCAACGACTTGCATATCGGGCGAGGTCTGGAACATGGCGGGCAGGTTATGAGTGTATAAAGCTGCGGATTTTTGCGGGGAAATGACCTTTTGAACGTCATTCCGAGCGAAGCCGAGGAATCTCGCGTGCTGAAGTTGTGGTGCTAATCCAACCTCAGCACGCGAGATTCCCCGACTTCGCTCGGAATGACGGGCTGTTGTTCTCATCCTCCCACCTCCTCACCCACCAGCGCCAGCAATTCCTGGGGCGTGAGGGATTTGAGCAGGGCCGCGTCGGTGCGGATCAGACCCTGGGCCAGCTCCCGCTTGGACTGCTGCAAGTGCTGGATTTTCTCCTCTACCGTATCGGGGCAGATGAGGCGCACGGCCACTACGGGCTTGGTCTGGCCGATGCGGTAGGCCCGGTCGATGGCCTGGTTTTCTACGGCGGGGTTCCACCAGGGGTCCAGCAGGTACACGTAGTCGGCGCCGGTGAGGTTGAGGCCGGTACCGCCGGCTTTCAGGCTGATAAGGAACACACGCACCTCGGGCCGCTCCTGGAATGCCTGCACGGCGGCCCCGCGCTGCCGGGTTTGGCCGGTGAGGTACTCGTAGGGAATATCGTGGGCATCCAGCATGGGCCGCACCAGGTTCAACATGCCCACAAACTGCGAAAACACCAGGATTTTGTGCTCCGGGGCGTGGTTCTGAATTTCCTCCAGCAGCACGGCCAGCTTGGCCGAGGTGGAACCGTAATCCTCCAGATCGGGCAGCAAAGCGGGCGAGTCGCAGATTTGGCGCAGGCGCGTAAGGCCCCGCAGCACCGAGGCGTGGTTGCGGGCCATTACATCTTCGCGCTGGCCCAGCAGCAGATTCCGGAAATCCTGGCGGCAGGCCTCATACACGCGGCGCTGCTCGGGCGGCATCTCGCAGTAGAGCACCATTTCCGTCTTTTCCGGCAACTCGGTGGCTACCTGGGCCTTGGTGCGGCGCAGCACGAAGGGCCGGATTTTCTGCTGCAGCTCCCGGGCCTTCTGCTCATCCCCAAACTTATCAATGCGCGTGGCATACTGCGCCCGAAACTGCCGCAGCGTGCCCAGCAGCCCCGGGCAGGCAAACGAGAGCAGAGCGAAAATATCGTAGGTATTATTCTCCAGCGGCGTGCCCGTGAGCACCACCCGCCCCCGGCTCCGCAGCTGGCAAGCGGCCCGGTAGCGCAACGAAGCCGGGTTCTTGATGGCCTGAGCCTCATCCAGAAACACGTACTCGAACTCCTGGACCTTCAGTCGGCGCAAATCCGACACCAGCGTGCCGTAGGTAGTCAGCACCAAATCGTAGTCGGCGAAATCCGGCTGGGTGCGCTGGCGGCCCGCGCCGTGCCAGGTCAGCACCCGCAGGCCCGGCGCGAAGCGGGCGGCTTCGGCCTGCCAGTTGAACACCAGGGACGTGGGCACCACCACCAGGCTGGGTCCGGTGCGGCCGCCCGCGCGCAGGTGCAGCACGAAGGCCAGCACCTGCAGCGTCTTGCCCAGGCCCATGTCGTCGGCCAGGCAGCCCCCGAAGCCGAACGTATCCAGGAAATTCAGCCAGTTGAGGCCCTCCCGCTGGTAGTCGCGCAGGGTGACCTGCAGGCCGGCAGGTACCGCCACGGGCGCAATACCAGTGAAATCGGCCAGGGCGGCGCGGGTTTCGGTTAGCCGCTGCCGGGCCGAGGGCAGCAGCTCATCCTCGGCGTACAGCTCCTCTACCGTCGCAAACTGGCTATGTGGGGTGCGCAGCTGGCCGTCGATGAGCTCGGCGGCGGCAAAGTAGCGGGCAAACTTCTCCAGCCACTGCTGGGGCAGCACGCCGTGGCTACCATCATCCAGCACTACGTAGCGGCGGCGGTTGCGCAGGGCCTGGCTGAGTTGCGGTAGTGTAGCGTGCTGCTTGCCAAACCGCACCGCCAGCCGGGTATCAAACCAGTTGGTTTCACTGCTCACCTGCACCGACACCCGGGCCGGGTGCGGGTTAAGCCGGTTGTCCTTGAGCTGCCGGAAGCCCAGCACCCGGATGCCCTCCTGCCGCCAGTGTTCCAGGGCGGGCAGCACTCGGTCGGCGTCCAGCAACTCGTGCCGGGCCAGGTAAAAGGAATCGGGGGTTTGCTGCCCGGCCAGTTCCGGCCAGGGGCGCAGCACGGCCGCCACCAACCGGTCTTCAGCCAGGGCATTACGACTTACGGTGAAGGCCCGGCCTAGGGCGTCGGTGGCCTGGAGCTGCTGCTTGCTCAGCACCGACACCTCCCGCTCCCCGTAGCGCATCACCGGCAGCAGCTCCACGTGGGGGCCGGCATCGGAGAGGTAGAGCACCGGCTCGGGTGCCTCGTCGAAGCCCGCAGCCGCTAGCTGTTGCCGGGTGGCCGGGCGCAGGTAGGCGTAGTGAATCTGCAAGCGGTTTTCCAGGTTGGTCAGCACATCCTCCCGGAACTCCGCAAACTGCGACTGGTGAATCAGCAAGGCGTTGTTGCGCTGCCGGAAAAACTCCACCACCCGCCACAGGTCCAGATCATCCAGCAGGTACAGATCATCGTGCAGGGCTACGAAGTAGTCGTAGTGCAGGGTAAGCTGCTCCAGATCCAGGGCCTGGTCGTGGAGCAGCAGCTGGCCGGTTATCTGGTAGAATTCGTCTTCCTGAGTTACCTGCAGACGCAGCTGCAGGCGGGCGCTGTGCAGGCGCACCGGCACCAGTGCCGCGGCCGTGAGCTTGTCGCCCTGGGAGCCGCGGTACGAAAAAACGGGCAGCCGAAACGGGTTCTGCACCACGGCACGCAGGGCCTCCACGGCCGCCGGAGTGCGG
This sequence comes from Hymenobacter metallilatus, assembly GCF_003944705.1. Lineage (GTDB taxonomy): Bacteria > Bacteroidota > Bacteroidia > Cytophagales > Hymenobacteraceae > Hymenobacter > Hymenobacter metallilatus. The sequence goes on from NZ_RWIS01000013.1 coordinate 55,360, forward strand.
TCCTCGTCGTAGTTGTGCTGGAAGCGGGCCAGGCCGGTGTAGAACTTCAGCTCCGCCGGGTTGGTCAGCTGCCAGATACCGTCCAGGGGGTTCAGCAGCGTCAGCGGGTTCTTGGGTTTGCCCGCCGCCGTAAGGCTGGCCTCCACCAGGTGCAGCGTAAGGTGGCTGTAGTAGCGGTGCCGGGCCAGCACCAGCAGCCGTTGCCCATTTGCTCCCGGCACCACCGGCTCCGGCTTCGCGGGCAGCAGCTGCCGCATCAGCTCCTGCTTGGAAGCCGGCGTCACGGGCAGCAGATCCGCCCGGCGCGGCATTACGACCGTGGCCCCGTTGGCAAATGTCAGTTGAAAGTGCGCGTCCAGGTCGGGAGCCTGTTCCAGGCCGTATTCCCGGGCCACAGCGCGCAGCTTCTGCCCGCGCAGCTCCCCGTCGAAAAACGCCCGCAGCTCCGGCCGGTGCAGCAGGGCCAGCAGCGTCAGGGCCTGGTTTTCGCACAGCTCGTCGTTCGTGCCGGCCGTGCAGGTGCAGCTCAGCGTCAGGCCGGTTTTGGTTTGACTCACTTCCACTTCCGGCCCGGTCATTCCTCCTACTACTGTTCCGGCTGAAAACTGCCCGGTATCCACAGTCAGCTCCAGCGGCGTCACGGCCCGGTACTGGCGCGTATCCGGCACAAAGCCGCGGGGGGCCAGTTGCAGCAGCTGAGGCAGCGTCAGGTCCGGGAGTTGCTGGGAGAGATGAACGGTATGCGGCACAGAACTACTTAGCTGTGTAGGTTGCGTAGTTCAGACGGAAAGCCTCAGGAAGCAAAGCATCCAGTCTTACAGAAACGTCATATAAGCAACGTAGCCGATACTCGTATAAATTGATTTGCTTGGCAAAGCTTCCTTTCACTACCATAAAAGTATAACCAGGCATATCTGTGTCTGTGCTTTTCCCTTGGTAACTATTCTTAAGGCCAGATAGGTAAACTTGGTCTAGCGGGGCCAACAATTGATTTCGCTCAACCGAAGTAATTTCTCTTACCAGCAACGAATCTGTGGTTGCTACATCATGTATTTCAACCCGGATAGTGCTATCCGTAATAACATATTCCCGATAGCCCAAAAACTCCGTTTTGACTATTCGCAAGCGGGTTACTTTCCGTGGTGATTGTGCTACACCATTTGCAGAAGTTAAGCCTATCAGCAACAGTATTATACCCAGTTTTTGAATCATATTCACCCTACTTCATCCGCCTTAATCCGTGCATCAAACCGAAACTCCTCCCGGCTCACAATCCGGATGCGCTTGAAATCGGGGTGGCGGCTGTGCAGCACGTAGTTGAATTCCTGGGGCACAATGGACGAGGGCACCCGCAACACGGCCGAGCTGCGGCGCGCGTACCACTCGGCCCCGAGAGGCTGGCACACGGCGTAGCGGCTGGCCTGCTCCCAGTCCCGGGGCAGCTGGCTCAGTGGTACCTCTTCCACCAACAGGTCATCGGGCACGTCAATCACCAGCACCCGAAATTGGCCGGTGAGGCCTTCTCCACTGCGGTGCACCACGTTTTCCAGGCAGGCCAGGGCCCGGCTGGCGGCGGTGTAAATCACAAACTGATCCTTATAATTCCAGCGCGCCCGGTAGCCGGAGGCAAACAGGTCGTCGGCGTATTTGGCCAGGCAGATGCGGTACACCAGCATACTCTGGACCTCTAGGATAAGTCGCCGTAGGCAATGCGCGTGAGCTCCTCGGCCACCAGATCTATGCCCCCACTGGTTTCCAGCAGCCGCAGTGGAATCTCCCCGTCGAGGCCATGAGCGGGTTTATCCAGCCAGCGCAGAAACGCGGCGGCCTCCCCGAATACTTCCACCCCCAGGTTGTAGAGGCTGATGATTTTCAGGGTTTTCTCGCTGCTGGCGGCGCTCAGGTTTTTCTTTTCCTGGGAGTAGGTGCGCAGGGTTTTGGTGGATAGCTCGTAAATGGCTTCCAGCTCCTGGGCCTGCAGCTGGTAGGCCTCAGCCACCTCAAACGCCGTGGCGGCCGGTACGCCCTTGCGGGCTTCCATCACCAAGGCGTAGGCATCCTGCCCGGTCCGGCCCCAGGCCGCCCATTTCTTGCGCAAAGCCGCCGGCATAACGGCCGTTATTTTCGGGTGGTGTGCAGCAGTAGCCATCGGTGTGTGTTTGACAGAACGAACTTAGAGAAATTTTTCCATTTAACGAGGAAAAATTTCTCTAAGTTCTCCAACTACGTCAGCCCGGCACCAGTTGAGGCACCACCCAATAACAAAGCCTGGCCGATTTTCCATTGGAAAACTGACCAGGCTTTATTTGCAACCAGAAAACCGGCTACGGAGGCAAAACGGCTATTCAAGCCGCCATACAGAAGCTACAGAACCAGATTAGCTGTAGCCTCGTCGTTGCTAATCACGCAGCGTTGCTGTACCAAGAGAACAGCTATACAGCAAGTTCAGCCGATTGCGAGATAACCACGCTGTTCAGGGCTTTTTCCAAGGCTGTGTCCTGTACGCCGGGAATGGACACGCCTTCCACCCGCACCACCGTTACATCGGTCATGCCCAGGAAACCCAGCACGGCCTGCAGGTACGGGGCCACAAAATCGAAGCCGGCAGCCGGGCCCTCGGAGTAAATGCCGCCGCTAGACATGGCCACGTACACTTTCTTGCCGGTTACCAGGCCCTGGGGAGCATTATCGACATACTTGAACGTAATGCCGGCGCGAGCAATGTGGTCAATCCAGGCTTTGAGCGTGGACGGAATGCCAAAGTTGTAAAGCGGTGCACCAATAACGATGACGTCAGCGGCCTGCAACTCGGCAATGGCGTCGTCGGAGTGACGGGCGGCTTCCTGCTGCTCGGGCGTGCGGTTGGCAGGCGGCGTGAAGAAGGACTGCAGCTTGGCTTCTTCCAGCTGCGGAAACGGATGTGTGGCCAGGTCGCGGGTAATTACGGTGCTGCCGGGATACGCAGCCTGCAGCTTCTCGATGATGCCGTTGGCCAGCTTGATGCTGAAGGAAGCGCCGCCACGGGGGCTGGAAATGACGTTCAGAATGTTCATACTACCGTGTTAGAGAAAAGTAGGCGTCTTCCCGCCGAACTGCGAAATCATGTCGGCCCCACCCTAGGAGTAAAAGGTTACGGCCAGCTGGGCAGTCTGCGGAGAAGGCATTTGATGTCTATACATCAAATGTATAGACATTGTTTCACATTTCCATTCTTTTTGTACCGTTGAGTGTTTCCCGCAAGCCAGTCTGTTCCCGACAACGGCACCTGCAGCGTACTTACCAGCACCGCCACCCGCAATACAACCCTGCCGCCAGCAACAGCCCCAAGCAGCCGAGCTGGCGCATCTTCGCGCGCAGGGCCCGCCGCCGCCCATAAGCGTCGGCAGCGGCTTGCGGCAGAAAATAGCCCCACCACGCATTGCCCGGCTCCGACAGCACTCACACCTCCCGGCACGCCGGGCAGGTGTATCGGGTCACCTCACCGGGCAGCAGCTTCAGCGGCTTACATAGCAGTTGCTGCTCAAAGGCCTCGTAGGCCCACCACGAGGGAAAGCCGGATATTCCGTTCGGGAAGCAGTCAGGGCACATTTCGTTTGGGGCGGGGTTTGCGGATAGGGCGCAGCAGCCAGATGATGGCATATAGAAAAAAGGAGGCGAATCCACCACCCACTACAGTCGGTAGCAGGCTGTGCCCGTACGGATAGGCTGTCCACAGTCCCGCCATTGCTAGTAGTGTCGTCAGCAGCCAATACCACTTCAGGTAAGCAAAACTACACTTCGTAGCATCCAAAATATTCGCTTAAAGCAGTTCGCCTTCCTCCGAATCCTGAGAGGATGCAACCTCAGCGCTACTGCCCCACCACCGCATGCAGCGGCACCGGGTGGATGATGAGCCAGATCAGCTCCCGCAGAATTTCGCCGTCGGTCATGGAGCCCGAGTCGATGCCTTTGCTCTGGGCGTCGGCGCGGCGGATGAGGTGCACGATGTCGCGGGTGCGGTGGAAGTCGAATACTTTCAGGCCCACCTGATAGTCCTGGCGCTGAATGGGAAAGCGCAGGCCCATTTTCAGCCAGTCGGCCTCCGCGGGGTTCCCGGGCAGCTGATGCAGCACCAGCAGGCGGGAGAAGTAGTTGAACAGCAGCGTCAGGTTGGGGATGAGCGGGTTGTTCTTGGGGTTGGCCTCGAAGTAGAGCAGGATGCGGTTGGCCTTGAGTACGTCGCGGCGCACCAGGGCGCTCTGCAGCTCGAAGATGTTGTACTCCTTGCTGATGCCCACCATGCGCTGCACCAGGTCCTCATCGATGCTGTGGCCGGGCAGCAGGTTGATGAGCATCTTATCCACCTCGTTGGTGAGGCGGCCCAGCTCCCCCCCGATGTATTCGGCCAGCATAGCCGTGGCCTGGGGCGTAATCTGCTGGTTTTTGGAGCGCACATAGTTGCTCAGCCAAGGGGCCACCTGGTTATCGTAGAGCTTTTTGCTGGTCATGAGCACGGTGCCGGCCGGGGCGGGCTCCTTTTTGTCGCCGGCCAGCAGCTTGCCCAGCTTTTTGCGCGCGTCCAGGGTTTTGTGCTTGTAGCAGAACACCAGCACCGTGCTTTGCAGCGGATTGCGCAGGTAGGCCTCCAGAAAGGGCCACGTCTTTTCGTTTTCCAGATCGGCCACGGCCTGGGCCTCCTTCACAATAACCACCGAGCGTTCCGCCATCATAGGGAAGCGCTTGGCCTGGCCCAGAATGCCGGCCACGTCGGTGTCCTTGCCGTACATCACCACTTGGTTGAAACCCTTCTCGTGCTCAGGCAGCACGTGCTTTTCCAGCAAATCGGCCACAAGGTCAATGTAATACGGCTCCTCCCCCTGCAGAAAGTACACGGGCGCAAACTGCCGCTGCTGGAGCTGCTTCAGGATTTCGTCGGGCGAGGCGGTCAAGGGTGAAGTTGTGAAATTGTGAGGTTGTGAAGGTCTTGCGGCGCTATTCCGCTGCGGCTTTCACTTGGACTGCAAATGTACCACAGGCCTTTTTACCTTTGTGCCTCTTATGTGCGTGGGTTAGTCGTGTTTTAACCACTGCCTGATTCACAACTTCACAACTTCACAACTTCACCCTTGAACCTAATCGACGAACTGCGCTGGCGGGGCATGTTTCACGACATGATGCCCGGCACCGAGGAGCACCTGCTGAAGAACACGCCCATCACCGGCTACATCGGCTTCGACCCTACCGCGCCTTCCCTGCACATCGGCAACCTGGCCACTATTATGTTGCTGGTGCATTTGCAGCGCGCCGGCCACCGGCCCCTGGCCCTGGTGGGCGGCGCCACCGGCATGATTGGCGACCCTTCGGGCAAATCGGCGGAGCGGAACCTGCTCGATGAGGACGCCCTGCGCCGCAACCAGGCCGGCATTCAGGCCCAGTTGGAGAAGTTCCTGGTGTTCGACGACTCACCCACCGGGGCCCGCGTGGTGAACAACTACGACTGGTTCAAGGAGTTTGGCTTCCTGCAGTTTCTGCGCGAAGTGGGCAAACACCTCACCGTCAACTACATGATGGCCAAGGACTCGGTGAAGCGCCGCATTGGCGGCAACGAGAACAGTGTCGATTCTGGCGGGGCTGAGGGCATCAGCTATACCGAGTTCAGCTACCAGTTGCTGCAGGGCTACGACTTCTTCCACCTCTATAAGGAGTTGGGCTGCACCCTGCAAATGGGCGCCAGTGACCAGTGGGGTAACATCACCACCGGCACCGAGCTGATCCGGCGCATGTCGGGCGGCGAGGGCAAGGCCTACGCCCTCACCGGCCAGCTCATCACCAAGTCCGACGGTACCAAGTACGGCAAGAGCGAAACCGGCACCGTATGGCTGGATAGCTCCATGACGAGCCCGTACCAGTTCTACCAGTTCTTCCTTAACGCCGCCGACGCCGACGTGCCCCGCCTCATCCGCGTGTTTACGCTGCTGAGCCAGCCGGAAATCGAAGCCCTGGAAGCCGAGCACGCCGCCGCCCCCCACCTGCGGGTGCTGCAGAAAGCCCTGGCCAAAGACGTCACCATCCGCGTGCACGGCGAACCAGCCTTCGAAGCTGCCCTGGCCGCCTCGCAGGTGCTGTTTGGCGGCGGCGAGCTAAGCAGCCTCGATGAGGCCACGCTGCTGGACGTGTTTGCCGGCGTACCGCACGTGGAGGTTTCCCGCGCCGAGTTGGAAGGCCAGGATGCCCTCACCCTACTGAGCACCGCTGCTGGCAACGTCATCTTCTCCAGCAAAGGCGAGGCCCGCAAAATGGTGCAGAACAACGGCGTGAAGCTCAACCGCCAGAAAGTAACCCTCGACCAGAGCGCCACGGCCGTAGCCGCGCTGCTGGATAAGTACCTGGTAGCCCAGAAGGGCAAGAGCTACTTCCTCATCAAGCTGGTGTAAGTCCGGCTTATCTGGCTCATAACAAAAAAGGCCCTGCTGATGATCAGCAGGGCCTTTTAGGTGTAAACAGGTTCGCTACGCCGGGCGTAGCGCCCACTTACTTCTTTTTAGCGGGAGCCGCTTTCTTCGCAGCAGGAGCAGCGGCTTTCTTAGCCGGAGCAGCCTTGGCAGCGGGAGCAGCAGCAGCACCACCGTCGTTTTTCTTGTTCTGTACCTCAGTCCGGATGGTCTGGGCCATGTTCTTCAGCTCCTGCATGCCTTTACGCACACGGGTACCAGCGGCCGAGTTGCCTTTGTCGTAGAATTTCTCGAAGTCAGCTTCCAGCGACATCACGAGGTCCTTCAGTTGGCCAAAATTGCTCATTGTTGGGAGGGGTTAGTTGGTGTGGAAAAAGTGTTTAACCGGCCCTAATATACAGGGATTTCAAATACAAGCAAGTTGACAAGTTTTTTTCTTAATGGCCTTTTCCAGCCACTAAGGGCCTATTTTACCTCAAAACATCTTCTCCAAAGCCCTCCCTCACGCGAGACATATATTGAAATAGTCCTAAAACAAAAAGCCAGCTTCCGGAAAGAAGCTGGCTTTTGCACTTAGCGAAGCTAAGACTAGCGTTGCAGGCCCTCGGGCACTTCAGCCTTGGAATAAAGTCCTTTGGCCAGCTTCTCCTGTACTGCTTCAAAGGCCTTGATGGTAATGGCCACATCGTCGAGGGTATGCACGGCCGTTGGAATGATACGCAGCATAATCACTCCCTTGGGTACCACCGGATATACCACAATAGAGCAGAAAATGCCGTGATTCTCACGTAGATCGAAGGTTACCTGCGTGGCATCCGGGATTTGGCCTTCCAGCAGCACCGGCGTTACGGGCGAAGTAGTGGTGCCGATATTGAAGCCTTTTTCGCGCAGGCCGCTTTGCAGGGCACGTACCACCGTCCACAGATTTTCCTTAAGCTCAGGGCGGGTGCGCAGCAGCTCCAACCGCTTCAAAGCGCCCACTACGAGCGGCATGGGCAGGCTTTTGGCGAAAATCTGGCTGCGCATGTTGTAGCGCAAATATTCAATTACGTTCTCGGGGCCGGCCACGAAGGCACCAATGCTGGCCATGCTCTTCGCAAACGTCGAAAAATAAAGGTCAATACCGTCCTGTACGCCCTGTTCTTCGCCCGTTCCGGCACCCGTAGTGCCCATGGTACCGAAGCCGTGGGCATCATCCACGAACAAACGGAACTGGTATTTCTCCTTCAACGCTACCACCCCGCGCAGGTCGCCCTGGTTACCCGACATGCCGAACACGCCCTCGGTAATGACCAGGATGCCGCCGCCGGTTTCGTCGATGATGCGCTGGGCGCGCTCCAGTTGCTTCTCCAGGCTCTGCATGTCGTTGTGCACGTACACAAAGCGCTTGCCCGCGTGCAGACGTACGCCATCAATAATGCAGGCGTGCGACTCGGCGTCGTACACAATCACATCGTGGCGGCCCACCATGGCGTCGATAATGCTTACTACGCCCTGGTAGCCGAAGTTGAGCAGCATGCAGTCGGGCTTCATCACAAACTCGGCCAGCTCGTTTTCCAGCTGCTCGTGCAGGTTGGAGTTGCCGCTCATCATGCGGGCACCCATGGGCAGGGCCATGCCGTACTCGGCCGCGGCGTCGGCGTCGGCCTTGCGCACCTCGGGGTGGTTGGCCAGGCCCAGGTAATTGTTCAGGCTCCAGGTGAGAACCTCTTTGCCGCGGAAAATCATGCGGGGCTTAATCTCGCCTTCCAGCTTAGGGAAGGTGAAATAGCCGTGCGCGTAGTGTGAATGGCTACCCAGCGGGCCGCGGTTGGCGGCAATCTTCTCAAATAGATCCACGAGGGAACAGGTTGAATGTGAAACGAAAACAAGCGGTTATGCTTGGGGGGCATAACGCTCGGGGAATGTACAAAGTTATGGCAATCCGCAAAGGTAGCCCGCCGCGGGCAGGCATCCAACCTTATAGGAATTGACCCGGCGCGTTTTCTGGTGCGGCCGGAATGGCGTTTCTTTGCTCGTAGTTGTTAGTTTTTCGTTGTCAGTTGTCAGGTCGATACCCACCCTAGATACTGGCAGTACTAACAACCAGCAACTGACAACCGACAACTATAGCATGAAGAAAATCACCAAGCTGCTGGTCGCCAACCGCGGCGAAATTGCCCTGCGCGTGCTGCGCTCCGCCCGGGAAATGGGCCTGCAAACCGTGGCCATTTACTCCGAAGCCGACCGCAACGCATTGCACGTGCGCTACGCCGACGAGGCCGTGTGCGTGGGCCCGCCCGCCAGCAAAGACAGCTACCTGCGCGGCGACAAAATCCTGGAAGTATGCCGCCAGCTGGGCGTCGATGCCATTCACCCCGGCTACGGCTTCCTGAGTGAAAACGCCGAATTCGCCCGCATGGTGAAGGAAGCGGGCCTGATTTTCGTGGGTCCTTCGCCGGAAGCCATGGATGTGATGGGCGACAAGCTTTCAGCCAAGCAGGCCGTGAAAGCCTACAACATTCCGTTGGTGCCGGGCCTGGATGAAGCCATCAGCGACGTGCAGGAGGCCAAGCGCGTGGCCGAGCAGGTGGGTTTCCCGGTGCTCATTAAGGCTTCGGCCGGCGGCGGCGGCAAAGGCATGCGCCTGGTGTACCAGCCCGAGGAGTTTGAGGAGCAGATGCAGCTGGCCGTGAATGAGGCCGTGTCGGCCTTCGGCGACGGGGCCGTGTTTATTGAAAAGTTCGTGACCGGGCCGCGTCACATCGAAATTCAGGTACTGGGCGACGAGCACGGCAACATTGTGCATCTGTTTGAGCGGGAATGCTCGATTCAGCGCCGCCACCAGAAGGTGATTGAGGAAGCGCCTTCCTCGGTGCTCACGCCCGAGCTGCGCGCCGAAATGGGCCGCTGCGCCGTAGATGTAGCCCGCGCCTGCAACTACACCGGGGCCGGCACCGTGGAGTTCCTGCTCGACGACCAGCGCAACTTCTACTTCCTGGAAATGAATACCCGCCTGCAGGTGGAGCACCCCGTAACGGAGCAGATTACGGGCCTGGACCTGGTGAAGGAGCAGATTAAAGTAGCCCAGGGCCAGCCCCTCGCCTTCCGCCAGGAAGACCTCACCATCACCGGCCACGCCCTGGAGCTGCGCGTGTACGCCGAAGACCCGCAGAACAACTTCCTGCCCGACATCGGGACACTGACCACCTACGTGCGTCCCCAGGGCCCCGGTGTGCGGGTCGATGACGGCTTTGAGCAGGGCATGGACATTCCGATTTACTACGACCCCATGATTGCCAAGCTCGTCACCTTCGGGGCCACCCGCGAGGAGGCCATTGCCCGGATGCTGCGCGCCATTGAGGAGTACCAGATTACCGGCATCGAAACCACGCTGGGCTTCGGCCGCTACGTGCTGCAGCACCCGGCCTTCGTGAGCGGCAACTTCGACACCAACTTCATCAAGGACCACTTCACCCCCGAGTCCCTGAAACCCGCTGCCCCGGACGAAGCCACCGCCAAGCTGGCCGCCGTGCTCACCGCCATGCTCCTGACGGAGAAAAAGCCCGCCACCGCCGCCTCGGCCGATGCGACGGCCGCAACCGGCTCAGCCTGGAAGCGGAACCGGTTAGGGGTGCGGTAGAATGTAGTTTGACACAAAAAGGCTGCCCGGTTACGTAACCGGGCGGCCTTTTTTATATTCTATTAATGATGCTAGTCACCCATTGTGTACCTCGCACTATTAGTAGGGTAGTCCGGATTTTGCGAGGGAGTGTTGCGGTCCAGCTCAGCCGAAGCTTTTAATTGGCCATTTACCCAAATCTCTCCGCGTAGCTGACTGGTTGTACGTGGTACAATGCCAGACCCTGTTGTGGCTTTATCAAAGCCTAAACCAACGGCAACTGTTTCGCCTGTTTTTAGACTTGTAATCGTTTCCGCTTCTTCAATCCCGTTATCGGGTAAGCTAGCATCCAACAATACTGCCCTAGGCTTATCTAGTCGTGTAATAGAAACTAATCCGCCAGCACCTAACCCACCAGCATCTGTGCTAATTATTTTGACCTTGACTACATACTGAGGTGTAGGCTCTGGTTTGTCGTCCTGTGAGCCGCAGGATGCGAGAATAATGAGGAACGGTAACAGCCAAGCACAAGCCGTATGCTTGTTGAGAAGTGAGGTAAACATCAGTAGATATTCTTCAGAGTAGATTGCGCTTTCGGGTAATAAAGGTACTCAGGAGTCAGTGCACATGCGCTACCGACTATCAAGAGTCAAGTATTTCATAAGGTAAGTACAGCAGTCCATCATTAATGGTAGAATAGCCAAAACCACAAGTCTACACTTTGCTCATGCCAGCAGCCGCGCCTGATTCGCTACATTAATCAAAGCCGGCGCATTCTTCAATGTAGCCAGCACGACTTCTTTAGCGGCTTGCTGCAACTCGTTGCGGCTGATGTCGCGGGCTTCTTCGCGGACCAGCTCGGTGAGGGCGTGGAGGGCGAATTGCAGGGCCTGTCGCCGGGGCCGCTCCGCCCGCAGCTCCTGGCGCACCTCGGCAAAATGGGCCTGAATTTTCAGCCGCCGCAGGTGAAACACCGAGTCGCTGCACACCTGGGGCTGGATGGTATCGAGCAGCTTGAATAATGGGAGCAGCTGGGTGGCGGTGGTAGCGGCCGCCCCGGCCAGGCGCTGGCGGCGGCCGGGGCCAGTGATGGGCGAGGCAACAGTATCGGAGCGCTGTTCAGGACTAAGGATAGACATCAGGAGGAAGCGAGTAACGGGGCGGGTGAGGCGTGTTATTTTCATAACAAGATAGCTCAGCGGATAGAAATTACCGAAACCTACGCCTGCTTCCACATCAGCCGGGCCGAGGGCGCTACCTCTGCTTCCTTCATAGCCGACTTAGGGGCCCGCCAGCGGCGCAGGGCCCAGTGCGTGGGCAGGTAGATGACCACCAGCAGCGTCAGCATCCAGCCTACCAGGTAGAGCGGGGCGGGCAGCCAGGTTTGCGGATGGGCATCGTCAAAACCAAACACGTAGTTGATATTGACGGGAATTTTGGGGTCGGGCACGGTGGCCCCGGCGGGCGGCAGCCAGAAGTAGGCCACCAGGCACAGGCCCCAGGCCAGGAGCGTCCAGGCGGGCAGGGCGCGCCGGTCGTAGCCCAGGCGCTTCACCAGAAACAGGATGAGGAAAGGCAGCCAGCCGTGGAAGAACGAGAGTCCGCGCAGAAACAACGAGCGGTTAGGGTCGAACATGTAAGAGGTCATGCCGATAAGGTGATGCCCGAACAGTTCGCCCAGAAAATCGGCGCACCAGAGTACCTGGGGCAGCAGGATGCCCACGGCGGCCATGGAGGCTGGCAGGCGGCGCTCCGTCCACACGCTCACCAGACACAGCAGCAGCGACACGTCGCAGAAGTACAGGAAGTTGGTGGGGCCGTAATTCACCCAGTACACCGGCACCATCACCAGCAAGAAGGCAGTGAAGGCCAGTTTCAACCAAAGCGGCAAGCGGGCAGGCGTGGGTATCATGGAGGCGGGGAAATGAAGTGAGGCAACTTCCCTCCTGCCAGCCGGCGGCTAACTCAGAAGGGATGCCTGAAGTAGCGGATTAGCAACCGGAACGCCATTTCAATCCGTTGCTTCATCAGACTTTTAGCATGTACGCAAAACGGCATTAGGCAAGGATTTAAAGAAGTTTTACCGTTTCATAATCAGACTTTCAATAGCTCCCATAGCGCCCTGAAAACGGTCGTAAATTGGCTGAATTCCATGCAAAAAGCCCAGCCTTCGGGCTGGGGTTCGTGGTGATGTTAGGCCGTCATGCTGAGCGTAGTCGAAGCATCTCTACCGCTTCGTTAAGCCATCATCGGCCCAGGGTTTACACCTTGGGTTATGGAGCAGATAACGGTGCTGTCATCTAATTAGCCAGCGGTAAAGATGCTTCGACTTCGCCTCCAGCTACGCTCAGCATGACGGGCTATTTCCGCTTGGCGCTTATATCAGCTCCGTAATTTCCCGTACGCCCAGAGGCCGCTCGCGGGTGAAGCCTTCCCCGAACTCCACCCCGATCAGGTGGCCGAACTCCCGGGCGCGGGCTTCCATGAAATTGCTGAACATCTGGCTGGATAAATAGGTCTGGGGCTCGGAACTGTTCGGGTTGAAAAACTGCGACTGGTAGGCCTGGATGCTCTCCCACTTCTTGGGCCAGTGAGCCGAAATGTCCACTACAAAGTCGGCCGGAATCTGGCGGTCCTGAATGTAGTGAAACACCAGGCGGGGCCGCCAGGGCTGCTGGGGCTGGCCATCGTCGCCGAGGGTTTCAATCATGCGCAGCCCGCTCAGAAAGCACGATTCGGAGGCCAGCTGCGCGCCCCGGCCGTGGTCGGGGTGCCGGTCGTGGATGGCGTTGCAGAGGATGATATCGGGCTGGTAGCGGCGGATGGCGGCAATAACGGGCAGCTGGTGCTCCCGGTCGTTGCGGAAGAAGCCGTCGGGCAGGCCCAGGTTTTCGCGGGCGCTCAGGCCCAGAATGCGGCTGGCCGCCTCGGCCTCCTGGGCGCGGGTGGCGGGCGTACCGCGCGTGCCCAGCTCGCCCCGGGTAAAATCGACGATGCCGATTTTCTTGCCGGCCGCCGCCGCCGCCAGTAGCGTACCGGCCGCCGACATTTCTACATCATCGGGGTGCGCCCCCAGGGCCAGAATATCAAGTTTCATTCAGGTAGTAAAAGAAAGCCTCAATGGAAAACCTGTAGTTCAGCCAGGGCCCTCACGCCGGACCAAGCCCGCCTGAAGAGCCAGGCTCGGGCTACAGTCAGCCGCAAAAGTAGCAGGTACACGGTAGTCTTTTCCCTGGGCGGTATAGATAGCCGCCCAACCAGCACGTCATTCCGAGCATGTGGCGTATCAAGCCAGGGTGCGAAGCCGCAGCCGAGGAATCTCACGTGCTGACGTTGCAGTGGTAACTATCACGCAGAACGTAGCCGGAGGTGAAGTTAAGCATCTCGCGGGCTGACGTCTGAGTAGCATTGCAATGTCAGCACGTGAGATTCCTCCTGCCGTCGAAATGACGTTCTAAGGGTTGGTTAGCCTTGCAATGTCAGCACGCGAGATTCCTCGGCTCCGCTGCGCTGCGCTCGGAATGACGTTCTGTTTAGCGTTTGTACCAACTGTCCGCACCCTCTCCCCCAGCCCGGCTACGGCTGCAATGCCAGCAGCTTTTCCCGCACGTCCTTGTCCTCGGGATACAGCCGCAACGCCTGCTGATAGGCTTCAATGGCTTGCGTCTTGTTGCCCAGGCGGGCGTACAGGTCGCCCCAGCGGGCAAACACCACGGCCGACTGCGGAAACTGCTCCCGAGCCAGCGTAAGCAGGCCCTCGGCGGCGGATAGGTTGGCGGGGCGGGCGTTGAGCAGGTCGTAGGCCATGTAGGTGAGCTGGTACTCGTTGAGGCGGAGCAGCCGGTAGCCGGCCACCGCCTCCGCAATGCGGCCCCGGCGCAGCAGCTCGCCGGGCAGCAGGTTTTCGGGGGCGAGGCGGGGCAGCAGCTGGTTGGTTTCCAGAATCCGCAGGCTGGCTACCTGCCCGGCCGCGTTGCGCGTGAACACGCCGCGCATGGCGTAGTCGGTAAACGCCACCGTGTCAGAGGCTACGGGGTAGGCCAGGATTTCGGCCCCGTCGTTGATGTTTTCCACCAAATGTCCGGCCTCCCGCCGGAACGTCACAACTTCATCGGGGCCGCGCTGGTAGCGGCCGGCGTAGGCGTCCAGGGCGGCGGGGGCCACGGCCAGGGGGCGGATGGGCTCGGGCAGGAAGGCCGGCCAGCCGTATACGGCGGCCACGGCCCGGCGCAGCTCCTTGCCCAGCTCCGAAGCCCCGTTGTTGTTGTTCATCATGATTACCACCCCGTTGCCGCCCGTCACGCTGCCGAGGGCGTAGGCCAGAAAGCCGGCATTCACGCCCGTGTGCTCGAAGTAGCGGCTGCCGGTGTCGGTGCGGTCGGCGCGTTGCAGCAGGAAGGCCCCCAGCCCCATCTGCTCCCGGTAGGTGCCCTGCGAGACGTCGGCCGCTGGCGTGAGCATGGCTTGGGCCGAGGCCTGGGTGAGTACCCGCCCCCGGCCCCGGTAGGCTTCCTGCACTTCCAGCACAAACCGGGCAACGTCGGTGGGCGTGGCGTAGAGGCCGGCCGGGGCCTGCTGCGGGTACACGTAGGGCACGCCCTTAAACCAGCTGTTTTCGGAATACGCCCAGGCGGCGCGGGCGGCCAGGGCCGGCGGCAAGGGCTGGGCAAACGTGGCGCTGCGCATCTTTAAGGGTCGAAACAGGGCCTCATCGGTGAGGGTAGCGAAGTCCTGGCCGGTGGCGTCCATCATGGCCAGCTGGGCCACCAGGTAGCCCCCGCCCGAGTACTGAAAGCCCGTGCCCGGCACCTTGTTCACCACCACCGCCCGGCTTTCGGCCTGGGGCTGCCCGCTGAGGATGTCCACCACCGACGGCAGCGGCCCTTTCCCGGGTACAAACCCGAAGTACGCCGACTGACTGGTGCCGCCCTGGTGGCTCAGCAGCCGCCGCAGCGTTACGGGCTGCTGGCGGGTGAAGTCGTTTTCGGCGAGCCACCACGACTTTAGGTGGGTGTTGATGGGCGCGTCCAGCGTCAGCTTGCCGGCCTGCACCAGCTGCAACGCCGCCCCGGCCGCTACGAGCTTGGAAATGGAGCCCGCCGAAAACAGCGTGGCCGGCGTCACCGGAATGCGCTTTGTGGTATCGGCCCAGCCGTAGGCCTTCACCCACTCCACTCGGTAGTTATGGATAACGGCAATGCTCAGTCCGGGCACGCGGTGGTGCTTCATGCGTTCCAGCAGGTTCCAACCCGGCAGGCCGGCCACCGGCACGTAGGGCATCAGGCTGTTTTCCACGGCCCGGATGCGGGCAGGCACCGAGGCGGGCAAGGGCGTGGCGGCGGGGGCTTGGGCGAAACCTGGAGCGGAGCCCAGGGTGCTCAGCAGGAGCGGCAGCAGTACAAGCAGGCGCATAGCAGACAGGGGTTGATGACGGCAGCAAACCTAGCCGGTGGCCGCCACCGAATCGTCCCGATGGGTAGCTTGGTACTTCTTTTGGTACTCTTTGGGCGTCAGGCCGGTCTTTTCCTTGAACACCCGGTTGAAGGTAGTCTTGGAATTGAAGCCCGCTTCCAGGGCCAGGGCCAGCACCGTCAGCCGGCGGGCGTCGGCCGTCAGCAGCCGGCGCTTCACCTCCTCCAGCCGGTAGCCGTTCACCAGTTCGTAAAATGACTGCCCCAGCCCGGCATTCAGCAGCTGCGACACGGCGTTGGGCGTCAGGTCCAGCAGCCCGGCCAGGCTGTCCAGGGTCAGGTCGGGGTTGCGGAAGACGTGCTCCTGCTCGAAAGCCGCCACCACCCGCGCCAGCTGCTCGGGGTTGACTGGCAGCGGTTCTTTGCCGGGAGCGGCCGGGCTCGGGGCGGCCGGCTCCACTTCCAGCCGGGCGGCTTCTGCTTCAGTCGGGGCCGCATCAGTCAGATGCAGATCGGGCGTACCGGAATTTTTCAGCCAGCCTACCAGCGCCAGCGCATACGCCAGCACGGGCAGCACCAGGCTGGTGAGGTAGAACTTGGGCGCTCCGGCGGGCAGGTAGGCGCTATTCACCACCGGGTCGAGGGCAGCAGCCACGTAAAACAGCGCCACGCCCAGCAGCCCCGGCCGCAGCCAGCGGGCCGACCGGGGCTGCCGGCCCAGGAAGCGCAGCGCCAGCCCCGCGTACACCAGCACCGACAGCACTGCCCCGTAGTGCTCCAGGTAGCGCGTGCAGGGCTTGTGCACATTCAGCCAAAACCAGGTTTTGGTATCGAACGACTGCACCGCCAGCACCGCATAAAACAGCGCCTGCCCGGCCACCGGCCCGAAGTGCGGCCACCGCAGCGGGCGGGCCCCGTACAGCGCCCGCACGTAGCTCAGCAGTAGCGGCCCGAAACCCCAGGAGAAAAACAGCGGCGTGAAGTACAACCACCGGCTGCGGTAATACACGCCCGAGCGGCTCAGAAAATAATCGACCACTTGCAGTGTGAGGGCCAGCAGCAGCAGCCCCAGCCACCGGTTGCCCGGCCGGCGCGGCCCTGCCAGCAGATACGCAGCCGTGCTCAGCCCCTGCACAATGCAGAACAGGTGAAACACAACGGCCAGGTCAAGATGGACGAACATGGGCAGCGGGCAAGTACTCGGCAGCGGCCGGCGCGGGTTGTCAACACCACGGCGCACACCGGCCGCCAAAAGATAGACATTCTTCGCCACGCGGTGGCCCCCACACCTTAAGGATAAGACACCAAAAAGCCCTGCCGGGATACTACCGCAGCAGGGCTTTTGCAAAAAATGCAGGGAAGAAGCGTGTTTACTTGATGCGCAGCGTCCGGCCTACCCGCAGCACGGCGGTGCCGCCGTTCAGCCGACGAATCTGAGCCTGCGACACGCCGTACTTATCAGCAATTTCCGACAGCGTATCGCCGCTCCGGATCTTGTGCGACACAATGCGCCGGGCCTGCGTAGGCTTGGCAGCACTACTTCGGCTGCTACTGCCACTGCTACTACCTGCCCCCGGCACGCTGCCGCCCCGGTACTTCAACGACTTGCTGTAGTAAGCAAACAGGCCCGAGGTTATCTGGAAATTATCCTTGATCAGCCGGTAGTCAGGAAAGTCGTACATCTGCTCCGGGTCGATGGGGTTGCCTTCGTAACGCACCTCAAAGTGCAGATGGGAGCCGCTGCTGCGGCCCGTGCTGCCGCCCCGCCCAATCAGCTCCCCGGCCTTTACAAACGTGCCCGGCGTCACCAGAGACTTCTGCAAGTGGCCGTACAGGGTTTCAATGCCGTTGTAGTGGCGCACCATGATGTAGTTACCGTAGCCCGAGCCGTCCCACTTCACAATGCGTACTACCCCATCAAAGGCCGCTTTCACAGAGTCTCCGGTTTCCAGGTCCAGGTCCACGCCGTAGTGCCAGCGGTACCCTCGGAAGCCGAAGTCGGAAGTCAGGGGCGTTTTGGCTAGGGGCATTCTGGCGTAGCGCTGCCGCTCCGGCTCCGTCAGCTTCAGGTTCAGCGTATCCTTAATACGGCGTCCATCTACGCGGTAGGGGTTGATGTTGTGCGTATCCCAGATGGCGTAGTAGCCCGCCACCTTAATCCAGGAAGAGTCAATTTTTACCTGCTCCGATACCTCCACAATTTCCTGGCCGCCCTCATCAAGGGTAGTGGTATCCTCGCTTACGATAGACAGCTTTTTAGCTGGATTAAAGAAGATGGATTTGGCCGCATCAGAATTTTCCTCGGGCAGCTCCTCCGTTTCAATCAGAATAGTAGTATCGGGCCGCACGTAGCGGATGGTGGGAGTTTTGATGCGGAAAAAATCCTTCCGCTTGCCAGCCGATCCGGCTTTTGCCTTCGGCTCCGGTGCCTTACGCCGCTGGGCCAGCAGCTGGCCGGGCAAGCTCAGAAACAGCCCGATCAGTAGCAGCGGCAGCAGCCAATGTTTAACTAAATGCAGCAAGAGCGAAAATGGTGAAATGGTGAAATGGTGAGTGGGTGAGTAATGAAATAGTGCAGTAACGTCCGGCGGGCCTGTTTCGCGCAGGGCCAGCGAAAAACTCATTATTTCACCACTCACCACCTCCCCTAATGGTCCCCCAACGCGGCCAGGTACCGCTCAGCATCCAGGGCAGCCATGCAGCCGGAACCGGCCGCCGTCACGGCCTGGCGGTAAGTGTAGTCCTGTACATCCCCGCAGGCAAACACCCCATCCACGTTGGTTTTAGCCGTGCCGGGAATGGTTTTCAGGTAGCCCTGCTCATCGTGGTGCAGATAAGGCTGGAATATTTTGGAGTTGGGCTCGTGCCCAATGGCCACAAAGAATCCTTCAATGGCCAAGTCGCGCGTAGTACCATCCAGCACGTTTTTCACGCGGGCACCGTCCACGGCGTGCTCACCCAGAATTTCGTCCGTCACCGTGTTCCACAACACTTCAATCTTGGGGTTGTCCAGCACCCGCTTCTGCATGATTTTCGAGGCGCGCATCTCGCCTTTGCGCACAATCATGTACACCTTGTTGCAAAGGTTCGCCAGATAGGTAGCCTCCTCGGCGGCCGTGTCGCCGGCGCCTACAATGGCTACATCCTTACCCCGGTAAAAGAATCCGTCGCACACGGCGCAGGCCGAAACGCCCGAGCCGTTCAGGCGCTGTTCCGAGGGCAGGCCCAGCCACTTGGCCGAGGCGCCGGTGGCAATAATAATGGTGTCGGCCGTCAGCTCCAGGTGTTCATCAATCGTGACCCGGTGTGGGTGGCCCGAAAAGTCTACCGCCGTGGCAATACCATAGCGAATGTCGGTGCCGAAGCGGGCGGCCTGTTTCTTCAGGTCCTCCATCATTTCCGGCCCCATAATCCCGTCGGGGTAGCCCGGAAAATTTTCTACATCATTGGTGATGGTGAGTTGCCCCCCGGGCTGCAAACCCTGGTACATCACCGGCTTGAGGTTGGCACGGGCCGCATAAATGGCCGCCGTGTACCCCGCGGGGCCGGACCCGATAATCAGACACTTAATGTGTTCTGGAGAGGGAGTTGTCATACAGAGAATGTGGCGGAAGCTTCCGCTTGCGCTGTAAAGAGAATGAAGAAGGGATGCAAAGGTAAGCAGGCGCACAAAACGGAGTTTGCTGCACCGTCGTGCTACCTATTGTCATCTGTCATCCTGAGCATGTCGCGTATCAAGCGAGGACGAAGGACCTTAGCACATCAGGATTGCTATCGAACGGTCTGTTCTTACATGACAAGATCTTTCGTCCTCGCTTGATACGCGACATGCTCGGGATGACAGGGCGGTACAGGAAGCCCACGCTACAACAAAAAACCCCAACCAATGGTCAGGGTTTTCTGCGGCGGGGTAAAGTTGCTTACCCCAGATAGGGTTTCAGGGCCTTGCTGCGCGAGGTATGGCGCAAACGACGGATGGCTTTTTCCTTGATCTGTCGCACCCGCTCCCGGGTCAGGTTGAACTTCTCCCCAATTTCTTCCAGCGTGAGGGAGTGTTCCCCGTTCAGGCCGAAATAGAGGGTAATCACGTCGGCCTCCCGCTTGGTGAGCGTGCTCAAGGCGCGCTGCACCTCCTTGCGGAGCGAGTCATTCATCAGGCCGGTGTCGGGCGATTCTTCGTCCTCATTTTCGAGCACGTCGAGCAGGCGGTTTTCTTCGCCCTGCACGAACGGCGCGTCCACGGATACGTGGCGACCCGAAATCTTCAGAGTATCCACTACTTCCGAAGTGGTCAGTTCCAGTACTTCGGCAATTTCTTCGGGCGAGGGCTCCCGCTCAAATTTTTGCTCCAGTTCCGAGAACGACTTGCTGATTTTGTTCAGCGAACCAACCCGGTTCAAGGGCAGGCGCACAATGCGCGACTGCTCGGCCAACGCCTGCAGAATCGACTGGCGAATCCACCATACGGCGTAGGAAATGAATTTAAACCCCCGGGTTTCGTCAAAACGCTTGGCGGCTTTAATCAAGCCAAGGTTGCCCTCGTTAATCAAATCGCCTAGGCTCAGGCCCTGGTTCTGGTACTGCTTGGCCACCGACACCACGAAGCGCAGGTTGGCTTTGGTGAGTTTTTCCAGCGCTTGCTGGTCACCTTCTTTGATGCGTTGCGCCAGCGTCACCTCCTCATCGGGGGTTAGCAGATCCACCTTGCCAATCTCCTGGAGGTATTTATCCAGCGACTGACTTTCGCGGTTGGTGATCTGCTTGCTGATTTTTAACTGTCTCATTGCGGGCGCGAGAGAAATGAAGTGTTGAGGCTACTAACGTCGTGTTTGCTCCGATATACGGAGGATACCCAAACGCGGGTACCGGCTCGATTGTGTGCAACACGCCGGTACCCGCGAAAGTTCGGGAAGGCCTGCTTACGCAGCGCCGTTGGAGTCGGCAGCCCGTTCGGGCTTGGGCAGCAGCACCTTGCGCGACAAGCGGTATTTGCCCGTTTTCTTGTCGATATCGAGCAGCTTCACGTCAATTTCCTGTCCTACTTCCAGTACCCCTTCCAAGGCTGCCAAGCGTTCATGCGACACCTCCGAAATGTGCAACAAACCATCTTTGCCGGGCATAATTTCCACGAAGGCACCGTAGGGCTGAATGCTGCGCACTTTGCCTTTGTAGGTTGCTCCTACTTCCGGCACGGCCGCAATGGCCTGGATACGGCTGATAGCCGCCTGCATATCCTCCTGGTTGGAGGCGTAGATGCTTACGTGGCCTTTCTCGTCTTTCTCCTCGATGATAACCGTAGCGTTGGTATCCTTCTGGATCTGCTGAATTACTTTACCGCCTGGCCCGATTACGGCCCCAATGAACTCCTTGTCGATCAGCATTTTGTGCGAACGAGGAGTATGCGGCTTCAGCTCGGCAGCGGGCTGGCTGATGGTCTTGGCCATTTCGCGCAGGATGTGCAGGCGGCCTTCGCGGGCCTGGTGCAACGCCGCCGTCATGATTTCGGCGCTCAGCCCCTGGATTTTGATGTCCATCTGGCAAGCCACGATACCTTTCTCGGTGCCGGTTACCTTGAAGTCCATGTCGCCGAGGTGGTCCTCATCGCCCAGAATGTCGGAAAGCACGGCGTACTCACCCGTTTCCTTGTCCTGCACGAGGCCCATGGCAATGCCCGAAACGGCAGCACGCACCGGAATACCGGCGTCCATCAGGGCCATTGAGCCAGCGCACACCGTAGCCATTGAGCTGGAGCCGTTCGACTCCAGGATGTCCGACACGATGCGTACGGTGTAGGGGTTCTCGTCGTCGGAAGGCATCACCTTTTTCAAGGAGCGCTGGGCCAAGTTGCCGTGGCCGATTTCGCGGCGGCCGGGGCCGCGGTTAGGCTTTACCTCACCGGTTGAGAAGGCCGGGAAGTTGTAGTGTAGCATGAACTTGCTGTAGCCCGAGGTCATGGCCGTGTCGATGATCTGCTCATCGAGCTTGGTACCCAGGGCCACCGTGGTCAGCGACTGAGTTTCACCGCGGGTGAACAGGGCCGAGCCGTGGGCACCGGGCAGGTAGTTCACTTCGCTCCAGATCGGACGGATCTGCGTCAGGGCGCGGCCGTCGAGGCGGGTGCGCTCCTTGATCATCATGTCCCGGATAGCTTTTTTCTCGGCCGAAGAGTAATAGCGGCCGAACATCTTCATGTCCAGCTCGGGCTGCTCTTCCAGCAGCTTCTCAGTCAGGGATTTTTTTACGGCACTGAATGCTTCTTTCCGGCCGGATTTGCTGGTATTGCCCGATTTGGCAATTTCGTAAGCCTGCTGGTATACGCCTTCGTGAATACGCTTTTTGAGGTCGTCGTTTTCCTCATACTTGGGGTACTCGCGCTTCACGTGGGATTTTTCCACTTCAGCGGCCAGTTCCTGCTGTACGCGCACCTGCTCCTTAATAGCTTCGTGGGCATAGGCAATGGCTTCCACCATTTCTTCCTCGCTCACTTCGTTCATCTCGCCTTCCACCATGGCTACCGAGTCGGCCGTGGCACCCACAATCAGGTCGATGTCGGCGCGGGCAATGTCGGCAGTGAGGGGATTGATCTGCAGTTTGCCGTCGATGCGGGCCACGCGCACCTCCGAGATAGGCCCGGCGAAGGGAATGTCCGAAATCGAGAGGGCTGCCGAAGCCGCCAGCGCGGCCAGCGCGTCGGGCTGCACCGTTTTGTCGGCCGAAATCAGGGTAATCATCACCTGCACCTCGTAATGATAGTCCTTGGGGAACATCGGGCGGAGGATGCGGTCTACGAGGCGGCACACCAGGATTTCGTAATCCGAGAGGCGGCCTTCCCGGCGCTGGAACGAGCCGGGAATGTTGCCGGCACCCCCGAATTTCTCCTGGTAGTCAACCGACAGGGGCAGAAAATCCACGTCGCCGCGGGCGCTGGGCTGCGACACGACGGTAGCCAGCAGCATGGCGTCGCCGAGGCGCACCACTACGGCACCATCCGCGAATTTGGCCAGCTTGCCGGTTTCAATGGAAATCTGCCGCCCATCGGGCAGCGTAATGTGTTTGGTAACCGCGGTGTAATTGGGCATCTGAGAGGGTTGCTTTTAGAAAGCGTGCAGCGGGCGAGCAGCCGTAAAACCGAGGCCGGCAGTGACTTCGGTTTGCTCTGATAAGTGGAGTTGTACGGGGGAGTAAACAACGAAACCGGCAGAATAATGCGGCCGGCTTCGGACAAAAAAAGAGCAGGGAACTTCCCGTGTCGGAAAGCTCCCTGCTCCGGACCGTGGGCTTACTTACGAATGCCCAGCTCCTTGATGATGGCGCGGTAGCGGTTGATGTCGCGGTGCTGGAGGTAGTCCAGCATCCGACGGCGCTTACCAACGAGCTTCAGCAGACCCAGACGGGTCGAGTAGTCCTTCTTGTTCACCTTCAGGTGCTCGGTCAGGTGCGAAATGCGGTGCGTGAACAGCGCAATCTGCGACTCGGCCGAACCGGTGTCGTTAGCGGACTTCTGCAGGCTGTTCTTTTCGAAAATAGCCTGTTTTGCTTCAGTAGTGAGTTGCATCGGCAGATAGGTTTCCCCGTCTTGGATTAAAAATTGAGAAAAAGAAAAGCCACCCCGCATTTCGGGGTGGCCGCAAAGGTAGGGATTTCAGATAGTAAAACCGCTTTCTGCGCTGACTTTTTACAATCTCATGCCGGTGCTTGCTTAAAGGGACTTCTTGTAGCCGCGCAACGGCCAGCGGAGCCAGCTTGGTACGAAGCGGTTCCAATCGACTTCCAGCAGGCCGGAGTCGTGACGGGCCTGGTAGAGGAAGAACAGCCCGATGGGCAGTAGCACCGCCGCCGACAGCCACATGCCTACTCCCACCGGCATTACTACCTCGCGGCCGTATTTTTCGCCCATTATTGAAACCACGTAATAAATAATAAAGAAGACGATGGATACCAGAATGGGTACTCCAATTCCGCCTTTTTTGATGATAGCACCCAGCGGCGCCCCAATCAAAAACATCAGCAGAATAGCGGCGGACTGGGTGTATTTACGGTAGCTCTCGATGCGGTAATTAGCCGTTTCCTTGGTTAGATTATTAAGCCGCTCAGCCGAGGTACCCAAAAAAGAACGCACATTGCGGGCCCGGTTTGCAGCCTGTTGCGCAATATTCTGGTTTACGGGCCGCAACTCTACGGCTGGCACCTGCCAGTTCTCAACCCGTTGCAGGGCCACCCGGCCGGTGGTATCAAGGCGCAGATACGTGTAGTAGGGGTTGAGTTGGGGGATGAGATGACGCCGTTCCGTAAACAGGCGGTTGTGCAGCGAATCGGTATAATGCGATAGTTGCGCCAGGTTCAGCATCATCTTATTGGTGTTGAACAGCTCCTTTTTGGTGCGGTCCATTCCAAACGAGGCCAGGGAAAACGTAATCAGATTCCGGTCGAAATTCTGACGGATAAAGCTGGCCCCCGACGCATTCTGCGCGTTGGGCTGCTCCACGTACGTGCGGCCGTGGTACAACTCCAGCCCCAGGTACTGGCCGCCAAAGCGGGTGAACATCCGGCCCGAATCGGCCAGAATTACGGCGTTACCGCCCCGGCTCTGGGTATGGTCATAAATCATGACCCCCTTGAGTAGGTCGCCATTCTCACCCAGCTTTTTGTTCACTTTAATCGTGTAGCCTGGTATACCGTTGTAAAAAACCCCTTCCCGAATGTCCAGGGCCAGTTTCTGCTGGCGTACGTCCCAAAGCAGACTATACGCTTCCAGGTTAGCCATGGGCACAATCGTATTATTGAACCAGAAGGCTCCACCTGCCAGCAGAACACTGAACACCATCACCGGCCGCAGAATTCGCGTGAGTGAAATGCCCGCCGTTTTAATAGCTGTCAGTTCATGGTGTTCTCCCAGGCTACCATACGTCATTAGCGAGGAGAGCAGCACGGCTAGCGGCAACGAAATGGGCACAATCAGCACGCTGAAGTAGAACAGCAGCTGAGCAATGACGCCAAAGCCCAGGTCCTTTCCCACGAGGTCGTCCATGTACTTCATCATGAACTGCATGAGGAAGATGAACTGAACTACGGCGAAGGTGAGCACAAACGGCCCGGCAAACGCCTGCAGAATAAGTTTATCGAGTTTTTTCATACCAGGCAGGCCCGGCCAGTATTTTCCGCTGGCGAAAGGGCGCTACAAACAAAGAGGGAGCAAACAGGAAACGAAGATACGGCTCGTTTCGTGTCTGCTCCCCGCCTGCTGGTAAACGCCGTTTAGCCGCCTACCTGTTCCCGAAGTTTCTGAATCAGACTATCCCACATTTCCTGCAACTCAATGGTGTCGGTTTCCTCCGAGTAATCCACCACCCGTAAATACACCTCCTGCGTCAGTTGCGACTCCTCAATCAGAAAATCCAGGTAGTTGGCATCGGCCGTATGACGTTTGTTTTCATCCAGGAACACGAACCGTACGGAGCGGTTGGTGCGGTGAGACGCCATTTCGGCATGGTGCGGCTGGTTGTCCCAAATGAAATTATACAAGTGGCCACCCTCGATGCGCACATCCTGGCAAAACCAGTGCGAGAGCCCAGAAGCTGAAGCCAGATACGGATACAGAATTTTGGGGGAGGCATTAATGGGGTATTCAACCGTAAAACGGTGTTTAAGGCGAGTGGCAGAAAGCGGCATAAGCAGAACAGCGGTAAGAATTTAGGGGTCCGCCCTGATTGAAAAAAGCGGCCCGGCAGCCAATATACGCGGGTTTTTTTTTGCACAACACTTGCATTGCTTTAAATCTTGTTCCTACATTTGCACCACCAAACAGGGCGGGGTAGCTCAGTTGGTTAGAGCACAGGATTCATAACCCTGAGGTCACGAGTTCAACTCTCGTCCCCGCTACACATAAAAACGCCTCTGCTACCAAGCAGAGGCGTTTTTATATTCTATCAATTTATGTCCTGCAATAGCCTCAGCATCTGCCTGACGGCCAATACTGATGGTACCACATATGATTACCAATTCAGTTTTTCCTGCGCTGCTCCTGCCTTACTAGGCTCAATTTCGGGGCAAGGGAGAATTACAGAAATTGACTCCTGAGTACGGGTTATATCATGCTCCTTTTTCGTTAACACTCACCTCCTGTATTTCCCGCCTCCAGCCTGGAGGCAGGCCAAAAAATGAGTATTAACCTGTAGGGCACAGGGTAGTGCGCGAAACAAAACGCTGAAAGTCTGCCATCCGATTTACTATTCTCCTCCCTACCCTATCCATCCTTTATGGTAATACGGACGCCTTTTATTAATACTCCTACCTGGACCAAGCGTAAAATATCACGCCGGTAAACCAACTGTTTGTCGGCTGTCTTTATCTGTTAGCCTAAAATAGTTGTGCCTTAAACCGGACTTTATCTTCTTACCCGGATGCAGTATGAATTTAAGAACTCATTTGGCAATACGTTTCTCCTAACCAAATTCGATCCGGGCAATAACTGGATTTATAACGACTGGCAAGGCCTGTTGTCGATGGAGGGTATTGTGGAGGGCTGCGCCGGGATGCTGAATATTCTGCGTCACACCCACTGCCCCTATATGCTCAACGACAACACCCGGCTACAGGGGTCGTGGAAGCACGCCAACGATTGGCTGGCTACCACACTCGTGCCGCAGGTGGTGGAGGCCGGACTGCGCTACTACGCACACGTAGCGGCACCCGGGGTGTTTGGGCAAGCCTCTGCCGAGGATCTGCACCTACGGGTGGGTACTACCTTTGAAATGCGAATTTTTGAAACGCTGGAAGAGGCTCAGGAATGGCTGCGCGATATGCAGCACCAAAATCAACCGGCAACCTAACCACTTTATTCACTCCGCCTGAGTTATAACACAAAGGCCGGCTCTTCCCAGAGCCGGCCTTTGTAATAAAGCATAGAACATGCTTATTTGATTTTCTCCACAATCCCTTTGAAGGCCTCGGGGTGATTCAGGGCCAGGTCAGCCAGTACCTTGCGGTTCAGCTCGATGCCAGCCTTTTTCAAACCACCCATGAACTGGGAGTACGACAGGCCGTGCTCACGGGCACCAGCATTGATACGCTGAATCCAGAGGGCACGGAACTCACGCTTCTTAACTTTACGGTCACGGTAAGCGTAGAGCAGGCCTTTCTCTACGGCGTTTTTGGCAACGGTCCATACGTTTTTGCGGCGGCCATAATAGCCTTTCGCCAAACGCATTACTTTTTTCCGACGGTGGCGCGAGGCCGCGTGGTTTACACTTCTTGGCATAACCAGAGTTGTTTTTGGCGGCCGGCGGCGGATGAATGCCGCAGCTTGAGGTTCCTACCGGACGCCTGGTGAAAAAGAATTAAAAATTAAAAACTGTGAATTAAAAATCAGACAATGGAGCGGCACAAACGGCCTGAGCCATTTCGAATTTTTAATTCTGCATTTTTAATTAAAGAGTAAGCATATCCTTTACGCGGTTCATATCAGCCGAGGAAACCAGGCCTACATGCGTGAGGGCACGCTTCTGCTTAGTGGTTTTCTTGGTCAGGATGTGGCTTTTGAAGGCGTGCTTACGCTTGATTTTGCCGGTGCCGGTCAGCGAGAAACGCTTCTTGGCGCCGGACTTGGTCTTCATTTTCGGCATTGTGGTGGTGATAAAGGGTGAAAAACTGCGGCGGTCGGCTGCCTAGGGCCGGTGCGCCAGCGTACAAATGGAACCGAAGTCCCGGGTAAAGCTTATTCAGCAGCCTTTTCGGCAGCAGGTTTTGCCTCTTTCGGGGCTGGTGCGCCACCCTCTTTTGGAGCAGCGGGCTTAGCTGGCTTGGCCGGAGCCACAGCTTTAGGCGCCAGGTACAGGAACATGCGTTTGCCTTCCAGCTTGGGCAACTGCTCTACTTTGCCAAGGTCCTCGAGGGCCTGAGCAAACTTAAGCAGCAGAATTTCGCCTCGCTCTTTAAAGACAATGCTTCGGCCTACGAAATGAACATAGGCCTTAATTTTGGCTCCTTCCCGCAGGAACTCCTGGGCGTGCTTTAGCTTGAATGCAAAGTCGTGGTCATCGGTGTTGGGTCCGAAACGGATTTCCTTGATGACAACTTTGGTCTGCTTGGCCTTCAGCTCGCGGGTTTTCTTCTTCTGCTCGTACTTAAATTTCGAGTAGTCGATGACGCGGCATACCGGCGGCACAGCCGTGGGCGAAATTTCGACGAGGTCCAGGTTTTGCTCCTGGGCAAAGCGACGGGCCTGCTCAATGGGGTAAATGCCCTGCTCCACGTTGTCGCCAACGAGGCGGACTTCACGGGCCGTAATCTTCTGGTTGATTTTGAACGGCTCCTCGACCTGAGCACGAGGGATATAGCGGCGGTTGGGGGTAGCTATGGCGGTTTCTCCTTAGGGTGAAAATCGGGTTTGAGGCGTGACTGACAGGACGCACAGAGGTCCTGATGGGTTCAATCAGCGTGCGAATATCCGGCATTTTTTCCGAATGCTCAAAAAACGCTATACAAAATTGCCGGAGCAGCAACAGCAAATCACAGGGTTTCCCGAGGTAGAAAGGCCCGGCCAGTCATCCTTTTCCCCTACTATAAGCATCTGAATTCAGCTAAGCTATACTGAACACTTGTAAGCAGACAACATGCTGCACCTGCTGCCCGAACGATACAGCTGAGGCAACGCCGTTTGAGCGAGAATCACAAAGCATAACTCCTAACGTCTAAAAAGCCCCTGCCGCGTAACCGGCAGGGGCTTTTTAGACGTTAGGAGTTATGCTTTGCAGAGGACGGATTGCTTCGCCCCTAGTTTCAGCAAAGGTAGTTAGTGCGTGGCTTCGGCAATTACGGTTTTGCCGTCCATCATGTCCTGCACCTGTTGCTGGAAGCTACTGATGAATTCTGCAATTGGCATACTACCAACATCACCCTGGCCGTGGCGCCGCACGGATACTACCCCGTCGGCCTGTTCCTTTTCGCCCACAATCAGCATGTAGGGAATTTTACCTACTTCCGCGTCGCGAATTTTCCGGCCGATTTTCTCGTCGCGGTGGTCCACCGTACCGCGCAACTCGGCCTGCACCAACTGGTCGTACACCTGCTGGGCGTAGTCGTGGTACTTTTCGGAAATGGGCAGTACGGCAAACTGCTCGGGCGAGAGCCAAAGCGGGAAGTTGCCGGCGCAGTGCTCAATGAGTACGGCCACGAAACGCTCCAGGGAGCCGAACGGCGCGCGGTGAATCATGACGGGGCGCTGGCGGGAGTTATCGGGCGCCACGTATTCCAGGTCGAACCGCTCGGGCAGGTTATAGTCTACCTGAATAGTACCCAGCTGCCACTTGCGGCCCAGCGCATCCCGCACCATAAAGTCGAGCTTGGGACCGTAGAAAGCCGCTTCGCCCAATTCGGTTACGGTGTTCAGGCCCTTCTCCGTAGCTGCCTCAATGATAGCCTGCTCGGCCTTGGCCCAGTTCTCATCGTTACCGATGTACTTGGTTTTGTTTTCCGGGTCGCGCAGGGAAATCTGGGCGGTGAAGTCGGGAAAGTCAAGGGCCCGCAGCACGTACAGGACGATGTCGATGACCTTCATGAACTCCTCTTTCACCTGATCGGGCCGGCAGAAGATGTGGGCGTCATCCTGGGTGAAGCCCCGCACCCGCGTGAGGCCGTGCAGCTCCCCACTCTGCTCGTAGCGGTATACGGTGCCAAACTCAGCCAGGCGCACCGGCAGGTCGCGGTACGAGCGGGGCTTGGTTTTGTAGATTTCGCAGTGGTGGGGGCAGTTCATGGGCTTGAGGAAGAATTCCTCGCCCGGATTCGGCGTTTTGATGGGCTGGAAGGAGTCGGCGCCATATTTTTCGTAGTGGCCGCTGGTCACGTACAGTTCCTTGGAGCCAATATGGGGCGTGACTACCGGCGAGTAGCCAGCCTTTATCTGGGCCCGACGCAGGAATTGCTCCAACCGCTCGCGCAGGGCAGTGCCCTTGGGCAGCCACAGGGGTAGCCCCGCTCCTACCTTCTCGCTGAACGCAAACAGCTCCAGCTCCTTGCCCAGCTTGCGGTGGTCACGGCGCTTGGCTTCTTCCAGTTTCTCCAGGTATTCCGTTAGCTCCTTGGCCTTGGGGAAGGTGATGCCGTAGATGCGCGTGAGCTGCTTGTTCTTCTCGTCGCCGCGCCAGTAAGCTCCAGCCACGTTGAGCAGCTTCACGGCCTTAATGGGCGAGGTATCAGGGATATGGGGGCCGCGGCAGAGGTCGGTGAACTCACCTTGGGTGTAAAAGGTGATGGAACCATCGTCGAGGCGCTCCAGCAGATCCAGCTTATAGGGGTCCTGCTTCTCGGTGAAATAGGCAATGGCGTCGGCCTTACTTACCTCCTTGCGCTCAAACTGGCTTTTTTTCTTGGCCAGCTCCAGCATTTTCTTCTCGACCTCCGGTAGGTCGTCGGTGGAGATGGTGCGGCCCTCGCCCAGGTCAATGTCGTAGTAAAAACCGTTTTCAATGCTGGGTCCAATCCCCAGTTTCACACCGGGGTACAGGGCTTCGAGGGCTTCGGCCATGAGGTGAGCCGAGGAGTGCCAGAAGGTGGACTTGCCTTCGGGGTCATTCCAGGTAAGGATGGCTACCTGAGCATCCTGGGTGATGGGGCGGTGCAGGTCGCGCACTTCGCCGTTGACGCGCACGCCAAGGGCATTACGGGCGAGGCCTTCACTGATGCCAGCGGCAACGTCGTAGCCCGTGGCGCCATCTACAAACTGGCGCACCGAGCCGTCGGGGAGGGTGATATTGAGCATAAAAAAGATGCGTAATGGCTATACAAACAGCCGTGAAGCCGCAAGGTACGGAAAGGGTGAAGTTGTGAAAGGTGAAATTGTGAGTTTAATAGTCGGTTGGAGCCGCTCGCGCAGTTGGAACTTAAACTTCCCACTGCACTAGCTCACCATTTCACCTAAAATCCCGAGGTTGGGCGTAGGGTGCTGATAGGCTCGACGGCCTCCACGGCGGCGCGGCGAACGGGCCGCTCTTCCACCACAATTCCCCGGGCGCGGTTGCCCACTTTCCAGGCCTTATAGGTCCAGTGGCGGTTACCAGGATTCTCAGCAACCAGCACCCGGTACTGATCAGCAGCCTCGGCGTAGCGTCCCAGGCTTTCGAAGCTCTCGGCCAGCATCTGGCGGGCATTTTCGAGACGGGGAGAGCGGCGCAAAGCCCGCTGCAGATGGGGCACGGCCTGCGCATAGCGGCGGGTTTTGAAAGCTGCCAGGCCCAGGCGGTAATCGGCGCGGTAGAACGTGGTATCCATCTGCACGGTGCGGGCGTAGATGCGGGCGGCGCTGTCGGGCTGGTTCTGGAGCTCAAACTGGCGGCCGTAGTCGTAGAGCAGCGGGCCGTAGGCGGGCGCCAGCTTGAGTCCGCGGGCGGCATACTGAGCGGCCTGAGCGGGCTGACGAAATGCGTTGAGCAGAAAGGCCAGCTGGTGCAGGGTTTCGGGTTGGCGCGGGTCGCGGGCAAGGCTGGCGCGGAGGTAGTCGAGGGCCTGCACCGTATCCTGAAGGCCGATATACGCCACACCTTTATAGAACAAGGCGGCGGGCTGATCGGGCTCCTGCTGCAGGGCCCGGTCAAGCTGGTCGAGGGCATCCTGGTAGCGGCGGGCGGCCAGGTGCATCTCCCCTACCAGCAGGTTCAGCTCCGGCGAAGCAAAGCCCCGGCGAGCTGCCTCATCAGTAGCGGCCAGCGCCGACTTGATGCGGCCCTGAGCCCGCAGGGCGCGGGCTTTGGTAAAGTAAAACTCGCCGGGGGCATCGTCCAGCTCCAGGGCTTGGTTGATGTCGCTCAGCGCGGGCTCCACCTGCCCGGCATCCAGCCGAAATGCGGCCCGGCGCGCGTAGAGCGACGCATTACGAGGCTGGCGGATAATGGCACCGTCCAACTCCGCCGCCTGAATATGGGGCCCGCTCTGCACGGTTTTCAGATTTACCATGCGCTCAGGCCGCTCCGTGGGCGTATCGGTGCAGGCGGCCAGCATTCCAGCAGCCAGCACGAGAGAAAACCGGAAAAAGCGAGAACCAGGCACGATAGGTACTGTACTAAATAACCCTCGTAAAGATACAGGGCAAAATTGGCAACGGGCGTCAGAGCCGTTTCAGGCGGTGATGCACCTGCCGCCGCAGCCGACGGTTCAGCTGTTCCAGCATTCGGCGGCAGCGCCGGCTGATTTCCAGCTCATCGGCCGTAACCGGCGTGAGGGCCACGGCTTCCTGCAGCACGGCAGTGGCCCGGGTTTGCTGGCTCCGGTTCAGATATACCCGGGCCAGATCATAGGCAAACTGAATCCGCTTGGGCTCCAACTCGTGGGCTTTCCGCAGGGCATCGACGGCCATAAAGGTACTGGCACTGGCGGGCACTCCACCCAAAAAAATCCGGCTGAATATCCGCTCCGGAATGTTGTAATGATCCACGCGGTAGTGCCAGCGGCCCAGCAGCTGCCAGGCATCGGCCCAGTCGGGCCGCAGCTCCGTGGCCCGGAACACGTGGCTGCGCATCTCGCGGTAGGCCAGCAGCCGGCCGCGGGCCGAGAGCAAGGTGGCTTGGTTGGCCAAGGTAAGGGCTTCGGCATAGTGACCCTCCGCCCCATCGGGCTGCACCACCAGGGCCCGGTTGGCATACAGGCGGGCGGCGGCGAAGTACGCCGATTTGCGGGTTTCGTCGGTATAGCGGGACCCGATGCGCACGCTCAGCACGGCGGCCTGCCACAATGCCTCATACGTAGCCGGAGCTTTGCTCAAAATCTGCTCATACTTGCTCAGCGCCTCCGATTCATGATACTCGGCCTGCAGGCGGCCCGCTTCGCTCAGGAGCTGGACAATGGCCGGATCGGGAGCAGCCGTTCCTCCGGCAGGCCGGGCAGATTTACCGGATTTAGCGGGCGGCTGGGCCAGCAGGTTGGGGGCCAGTACTAACCACCAGCTCAGCAGCACCCAGCGGGCTAGGCAGCAAAACACGTGTGGCATATGCACGGAGGTGGTAAAGGGGAAAAACGCCGGCAGGGTATTGCCCTGGTAGCAACCGTAAAGTTGGGTAATTGGCAGCATAACGGCCGCTCATCCGGAAATGAGCGGCCGTTATGCTGGCGCGGCAAGAAAACTTCTGCAATTCTAGAACAGCTTCAACTGCGACTTAGGCGTTTTCAGTACGGCCTGGGCCTGGGCTACGTCGGCGGCCGAAATATCCACGTCGCCGAGGGGTTCCGACAGGGGCTCCGCGTCAGCCGGGGCAGTAGCGGCGGCAGCACGCGGAATAGTAGCCGGACCCGCTTTTTTCTTGGCAGCCTTGCGCTCGGGCTCGGGCCCTTCGTCGGTGAGCAGCGTGAGGGCGTGGATTTTAAAGTAGTTGAGCTTGTTGCCCATGGCCTTCCAGCCTTTCACGTCAATGAACTCGTGGAGCCGCAGCTTCTCGGTTTCCTTGTCGGCCTTTTTGTCGCGCTGGAGCTTGATTTCCACCTGCGGCTCGGCAAAGGCCGTGACGGCCAGCAGCTTGGAGCCGGGCGTTTCGCTGATGAAGGTGAAGCGCTTTTTCAGGGTAGCCGTTTCAATGTTGAACCGCTTCACGTAGTGCGTCTTCGACTCGCCCTCGTAGTACACGGCACTCAGTACCGTATCGGGTTCCAGCTTGCGCAGCAGCACCATATTGGTCATATCGAACTGCAAAGACAGCTCGGGCGGCACCACCTCGTAGCTGCCATCCTTGTACACCCGCAACAGCGTATCCTCGGTGTCGAAGGCTCCCAGGTAGCGGCCGTGGCCGGCGTGGTTAAGGCGGCCCACCACGCTGTCAAAGAACAGCTCCCGCCCGCCCAGCGTGGAGTCGCCGAGGCTTTTCTGGGTGATTTTCTTGATGGGCTGCTTGGTGACGATGTTGCCCATGGAGCCCTTGCCCTTGATGGCCAGCTCGGCAAAGTCGAAATCGAACTGCTTGACGCGGGCTGGGGCCTTATCGGACAGCTGCACGCTCACCACCTCCGACTCGGAGTTGGGGTTAGCCGTGAGGTAGAGCGTTTTGGTGCCCTTGGTGCCTTTGGTGAGGTCGTACACTTTGTCGCGGGTGATGCCCGTGACCAGGAACCGCTTGGCGAAGCTGATGCCCGAGGCCCCGTCGAGGTACACCATGTTGTATACCAGCCGGTCGTCGTTCTTGTTGTACACGCCTACGTGCAGAATGTCCTTGCCCACGAAGGTCTTCTCCGCAATTCTGGACACCGTAAACGTGCCGTCGCGGCGGATGGCAATGATGTCGTCGAGGTCGGAGCAGTTGGTGACTTCCACGGCTTTTTCGTCTTTTTTGAGGCCGTAGCCTACAAAACCGTCCTGGTAGTTCACGTAGAGCTTCTGGTTGGCCACGGCCACTTTCTGGGCCGTTACCACGTCAAAGGTGCGCAGCTGGGTTTTCCGCTCCCGGCCCGCGCCGTACTTTTTCAGCAGGCCCTCGAAGTAGTTGATGGCGTAGCGGGTGAGGTGGGCCAATTGGTCGGCCACTTCGGTTAGCTCGGTTTTCAGGCGATGAATGTATTCCTCAGCCTTGAACCCATCGTACTTGCTGATGCGCTTGATGCGGATTTCGGTCAGGCGCGTGAGGTCATCCTCGGTGATGGCGCGGCGCAGCACGATGCGCGTGTCGTTGGCCTTCTCCTTCTCCCCTTCAATGCGCACAAACTTGCGCAGGCCGGCATCAATGGTTTGCAGAATATCTTCCCAAGTTTCGCACTCCTCGATTTTGCGGTAGATGCGGTTTTCGATGAAAATCTTCTCCAGAGAAGCCGAATGCCACTTTTCCTGCAACTCCTCCTGGCGGATTTCCAGCTCCCGCTCCAGCAGCCGCACCGTTTTCTGGGTGCTCAGCCGCAGCATGTCCTCCACCCCTACGAAGCGCGGCTTATCCTCGATGATAACGCAGGTGTTGGGCGAGATGCTGATTTCGCAGTCGGTGAAGGCGTAGAGGGCATCCATGGTGAGGTCAGGACTCACGCCGGTGGGCAGGTGCACCTGAATTTCCACCTCGGCGGCCGTGTTGTCGACCACCTTCTTAATCTTGATTTTGTTGGCTTCCGAGGCCTTCACGATACTCTCCATCAGCGCCGTGGTGGTGGTGCCGTAGGGAATGTCGCGGATGACGAGCATGGTCTTGTCGGCCTTCTCGATGGTAGCCCGCAACCGTATTTTGGCCCCGCGCAGGCCGCCGTTGTAGTTGGTCACGTCGCAGAGGCCGCCGGTCGGGAAGTCCGGGAACAGCTGGATGTCGCGGCCCCGCAGCACGTCGATGCTGGCTTTGCACAGCTCGCGGAAGTTGTGGGGCATGATCTTGGTGCTCAGACCCACGGCAATACCTTCCACGCCCTGAGCCAGCAGCAGCGGGAACTTCACAGGCAGCGTGGTAGGCTCCCGCTTGCGGCCGTCGTAGCTCATCTGCCACTCCGTAATGTCGGGGTTGAACACCACATCCAGCGCAAACTTGCTGAGGCGGGCCTCGATGTAGCGGGGTGCGGCGGCCCCGTCGCCAGTGCGGATGTCGCCCCAGTTGCCCTGGGTTTCAATCAGCAGGTCCTTCTGGCCCAGGTTCACCATGGCGTCGCCGATGCTGGCGTCGCCGTGGGGGTGGTACTGCATGGTTTGCCCGATGACGTTGGCTACTTTGTTAAAGCGGCCGTCGTCCATTTCCTTCATGGCGTGCAGAATGCGGCGCTGCACGGGCTTGAGGCCGTCTTCGATGGCCGGCACGGCCCGCTCCAGAATCACGTAGCTGGCGTAGTCCAGAAACCAGTTCTGGTACATGCCATTCACGGTGGCCACGTCGTGAATCGTCTCGCCGGGCGCGAATTTGGGCTCCTCCTCGGGGGCAGCTTCCTCTTCGGCAGGCCCGGCGGCGGTGGTTTCGGCGGCAGCCATTTCCAGCAGCAGCTCCCCGGTTTCACTCACGCTGAGTTGGGTGGTACCATCGTGGTCGGCGGTTGGTGCAGCGGAGGCCGCACCAAAATCCAGGGAGTCGCCGGCGCCAAAGAGGTGGGGCTGCTCGGTAGAATTTGGATCCTGGGGAATATTGTCTTCTGACACGGTAGGGTGTGGCGCTTGCCACCGTTATTGTTCTTGTACCTCTCTTCCGGCCATTCAGGCGGAAGGCTATGCTGCACTGCGGTTTAGAGCCGGACGGTCGTGCACCGGGGCGTTGGCGCACGAAATCGGGGGAAAAGCTACAAATAAAATCAGCAGCTTCCGGACCATGCTAATGACCGGCCCCAAGCTCAAAAGTACCGTTGGCCGCGCAGAATGCAATATTCGCAACGACCAACCGCCCTTTCAAAGTTCCTAATTTCATTAGCCAAAAGCAAGTACAAGCATGGGAAATCCTATTTCACGCTCTGAAACGAATGAACCCTGGTTGACCGAGCAATTATTATACTAACATAATTAGCAAATGCTTCCTTCGCAAATCGTTCAGAGTGGCTCCAGGCAATGTTTAGAGAGTGGAAGGCACAGCATCTCCCTGAATTGGTTGGCTGGGCATCCGTTGCGGAGAGTGGAAGCCGTGCTAGGATGTGTCTGGAAAGTCGTTTTAAGCCTCATGGTCGTCATGCTGAGCTTGCCGAAGCATCTCTACCATTTCGACAGGTACCATTCAACAAAGCGGCAGAGATGCTTCGGCAAGCTCAGCATGACCGTTCTGGAGTTTTTAGACACAGCCTTAACAAGTGAATAGACGTGCTGTAGCGCAGCCACCGGTTGGGGGCAGACCGTGTGTCGCCAGGGACTACCTACCGCGTAGCGGGGCCCAAGTTGTCCGTCGGTTGGGTGTATCGGTTCAGGCGGCTTCCGGCGTTAGTCAGCGGCGGCCATGCTGAGGCCCATGTTCCTATTCAAAGACCACTCAAAGGGACAGATGATTCACCCACAAAAGCCCATAACGCAACAGGCCCACCCCAGCGGGGCAGGCCTGTTGATGCAAGCAGAAAAGATGGGGTTTAGGGCACGATGCAGCGGGCCTGCTGCTGCCCGGCGGCCGTACGGTAGCGGACGTGGTAAAGGCCCCGGGGCAGGCCCGTCAGGGAGAGGCGGCCGGGAGTACCGGGTGCTACGGCCGGTTGCGCCCGAACCACCTGCCCTACTGCGTTTAGTACTTCCACAGTGGCTGCTGTGGCCGGACCGGTGTATTGGTAGCTAACGGCGCCATCTTCGGCCAGCGTGGGGTATACCGCAAATTGGGCTTCCGGCACTTCACCAACGGCCAGGGTGCGCACCTGCGAGAAGGAAGCCGTGCCATTGGCATCTACCTGGCGGAGCCGGTAGTACACGAGCGGAGTATGGTAGCGGCTCAGGCCGGCATCCCGGAAGGAATAGGCGTGGGCCTGGGTTGAGCTACCCTGCCCGGCTACCCGTCCCAGGGACCGGAACGTGCGGCCATCGGCGGATGACTCGACCTCGAAATAGGCATTGTTCAGTTCCTGGGCCGTTGCCCAGCGCAGCAGGGCGTCAGCGCCTTGCCGCTCGGCCGTGAAATCCGTAAGCTTAACGGGTAAGGGGTTGGAGCGGGCGCCCAGCGTCCAGATGGAGAAATGCTCGACTCCGGTGGCCGTAACCGTGTTGGCCGCGGGACTGGCACTGGCTACATTGATCCGGTCCCAGGGTCCCGAGGTACCGGTGCTGGAGCGGAAAATACCCAGGTCCGTTTCGGTGATGCCGTTCAACTCTGCATCCAGATAGCCCAGCTCCACGGTTACCTCCAGCCCGGCGTTGGTAGTGGGCTGAATATCATAGTAGCGGCTGATGCTTTTGCTGGTTCCCTGACCACTGAGAGCCGTGCCCGTAGTGCGCAGTACCACCGTCGAGCCGGGACTAACGGAGCCAGCGGCTGGTGTCAGCCTCAGTCCCAGCCCACCAAAGGACTGCGTGGCGCCCGGCGCGAGGGCGCGGGTAGTAGCAACGATGCCGGTCACGTAGCTGGTAGCCGTTTCGCTGAGGGTGGCCGTGCTGCCCAGAGCCACCTGGTAGGAGTCGGTCAGGAGGCTGCCGCTGCTGAGCGTCAGAGCCACGCCTACGGGCATGTTCTGGGCCAGTTGCACCAGACCACTGGCTTTGTTTACAGAAACGGTGGTGAAGCCGGTAGCCGTGGTGCCGCCCAGGGTTTGAGTAGCTGCCGATCCGGTAAATACCACTGGTCCGGCCAGGGTAGCGGTACCGTTGTTGATCCAGTCGCCGTGAATCTGCAGGGTAGCGCCCCCAGCCGTGGCCAGAGTGGCCCCGCTGGCAATTGTGAGGTTCTGGGCAGTATAGGTGCCGGCGGGCAGGCTGGGGTAGCGGCCCAGGCCGGCCGGAATAACGACGCTGGTAGCAGCATCGGGCACTTTACCGTAGCTCCAGTTGGCGCAGTCGGTCCAGGCAGAGCTGGCGCTGCCATTCCAGGTGGTAGTAGGCGTGGCGGGTACGCTTACCGTTACAAAGGCCGACTGCGTGGTGGTGTTGCCCGAGGCATCAGATACGGCTACTGTTACGGTTTGCGGCGTACCTACCTGGGCGCAGGTAAACGTAGCGGGCGTAATCACCACTGAGCTAACGGCGCAGTTGTCGGTAGCCCCGGTGTACACCTGGCTCTGGCTGAGCGTAGCCGTGCCGGAGGCACTCAGAGTAAGCGAGGCCGGCTGGGTAAAGGCACTGTTGTTGGGCACCAGAATGTAGAGGCGCTTCACGGTGTAGGTGCTGGCATTGTAGGCAAAAGTCCAGTCGGGGTGGCCGCTGCCTCCCACCTGGCTACCAATGCCCAGGTCACCGATTCCGCCCCCGTCGCCGTTGCTGCCCCAGTTGTTGTAGGCCAGCAGGGTTTGAGCGTTGGTTACGTTATGCACCTGGAAGGAGCCGTAGTTGCGGTTGGCAGCCGGCAGGTCGCCGAAATCATAGAGGCTACCGCTGGCTCCGGGCACATTGCTGGCATTGGTGGGCTGGTAATCGGTGGTCCACATTTCCAGACGGCCGGTGCCCAGGCTAGTGCCCGTGGTAACGCCCGCGTTGCTGCTGGCAAACACGTTCAGGTTGCTCACGTTCTGGTTCCAGGCCACGTTATTGGCCGTCGGGTTAGGCATACCCAGCTGCGCCAGTGTGGAAGCGAAGTTGTCCATAGAGGCCCACACCCACTTCGTAACACCTCCGCTCTGCAGCTCCATAAAATAGGCCACGCGGGCGGGCCGGGCAATGCTTACGCCCGAGTTGTTTACAGCGTAGGGAATGGACGATAAGCCATTAAAGCTGGCCGCGTTGGGAATATTAAGCTGGTAGAGTACGCCATAGTTGCCGGCCTCGGGTACATTGCTGGTGGCCAGCGCCGGGGCGGCGGGCAATGGGCCACTGCCGGCGGCGGCCGGCGCTGTATTATCAGTTACTGCTACAAGGGCCTGGGCCGTGCTGGTAGCCCCGCTGGCATCCGTTACGGTCAGGGTAACCGGCAAGCCAGGCGTAACCGGAGCACCCGGTGTGAGCCAGTTGGGGCTGCTGAAGAGCGTACCGGGGCTGTTAGACGCCGAGGCATCAGTTACGGTAGCACCGGATCCTTCATTGAGGCGGTAATATGCCACCAGGCCGCTGGTGCTGCCGGGCAGGCTGGCCGCGCGGGCGGTGCTGATTTGCGCAGCCGTACGGGCCACATTCCATACCCGAACCTCATCCAGGCGACCGGTAAGGAACTCGTTGGCTTGCGGGAATGAGCGTTGGGCCATGCGCCAGGTGGTACCCGTAGTATTGAAAGCCGAGGGGTTCAACTGCACGTCGAGCGCACCGTTTACGTAGAGCTTGAGGGTAACACCATCGTAGGTAGCAGCCACATGGTTCCAGGCATTCACCGTCAGGACCACATTACCACGCAGGTCGTTGTTTTCGCCCACGTAGTAGAGTCTGCCGCCATTAATCAGCAGGCCCGAGCGTTGGTTAATGGTGGGCGTACCATAATTAAAGATAACGCCGTTGGCCCCGGCCGCCGTGGGATATACCCAGGCTTCCAACGTACGGGCCGCGTTGCCCAGGGGCAGGTTAGCATTGGTTCCCTGCACATACTGGGTCGTGCCGTTGAAGCTCAAGGCCGCATTGGTTCCCGCAGGCACCGCATCGGCGCAGCTGAACGCAGTAGTCGACAGGCTCAAGGCAGCGGGCGTAGCCGGACCACAGTTGGCAGTGCTGCCGTTGTTCACGGCTGTAGCTGCCACCGAAGCCGCACCACTGGCATTGAGTGTCACCGTCACGTTCTGGGCTACGGCCACCGGGGCCGCGCAGGTAGCAGCACTGATAGTGCCGGAATATGCCCCCTGGCCGCTAACGGAAGTTTTATCGGCCCGCAAGCGGTAGTAATACGTAGTACTGGCGGTCAGACCGGTAATGGGTTGGCTGGTAGCGCCAGCTGCCGGGGTGAGCGTGCTTACGCCCGATGCAAACGTGGCCGAAGTGGAGTAATCGAGTACATAACTGGTAACCGTACCCACTGCCGGAGCCGTCCAGGTGGCCGTAAAGCCGGTGCTACCAATAGTGGTAGCAGCCGTGGCCGTGGGCACTACCAGAGCGTAGCTTTCCAGGTAATTTGAGGTGGTGGTGCCAGTCAGCGCAAAATTGGTGAGCGTGCCCGTAAAGGCGTTGTTGCTCTGGTCATAGAGCGTAGTCAGGCCCGCGTTGTTACCGCCGGCGGCGCCCTGGTCGAAGCTCAGGTACAGGCTCAGGCTGGCCGGCACGCTGGCAGTGGTGCTGAGCATATCGGCCTGCACCTGGGCCTGCGTGAGGGCAGCAGTATACATGCGCACCTCATCGAGCTTGCCATTAAAGAAGCGTTGCGGACTACCACTGAGCCAGCTACCAATGCTGTAGGGAGTTGCCGCTACCGCTACGGCCGTTGTGTACGTTCCCGTATGGTTCAGTACCCCGTTCACGTAAAATCTTACCGTTCTGGCGCTGGCCGAGTACACAACAGCTACGTGCGACCAACGGCCGGTAGGCAGGGCTGTAGTTGAAACCACATCTACCGGACTGTTACCATTCACACTGAAGCCCAGGTTGTTACCATAGAACTGGCAATGCATGGCTTGGCCCGGGAAATTATCAGCCATTATTAGCGCATCCAGGGAGCCACTAAAGGCCGCTGGATTCACCCAGGCTTCCAGGGTAAGCTCCGCCGTGGCAGGCAAAGTGCTAGCCATGCGCACGTAGTCATCGGTTCCATCGAAGGCCAGGGCATTGCCAGGCGGTGGCAGGAAAACGAAGGCCGTACTGGTTACCGTACCCCCCGGCGTAGTTACCAGACTCGTGCCGGTAGCCGTAGCGCCAGCCGGTACCCGAAAGGTAATGCTGGTGGCCGTATTGGTAAGAATTGTAGCCGCCGCACCGTTGATAGTCAGGGCCGTAGCTCCGGCCAGGTTGGTACCGGTGAGTGTAGCGGGCAGGCCGGCCCCCGCCGGATTGGGGCTGAAGCTGGTAATAGTGGGAGCCGGCGGCTGGTTGAGGCGCAGCTCTACTGCCGTGCTGCCGTTGTTGCCCACAAACAGGTCCAGGTCACCGTCGTTGTCGATGTCGGCCAGTACCGGGCTGTACCGGTCGCCGCCCAGGGCCAGATTGGTAGTGCCGCTGAAGGTGCCGCTGCCGTTATTAAAGCGAATACTGGCGGTGCCATTAGGCGAGCTATTAAAATTCGCCGTAGCCAGGTCCAGGTCACCGTCACTGTCCAAATCACCCAGAGTAATGCCCTGGGGTGAGGGACTCACGGTAATTTCCTGATTCGCAGCAAAAAGGCCAGTACCGCTGTTCAGGCGGATACTCACTGTACCGCTTCCCAGGTTGGATACCGCCATATCCAGGTCTCCGTCGCCGTCCAGGTCGCCCAGGGAAATGCGGCCGGGGTTAGTACCTACGCCCGGGTTATAGGAGCCACTGAATGAGCCGCTGCCGTCGTTCAGGCGCACGGCCACCGAGTTGGAGTTGTAACATGGAGCCAGCAGGTCCAGGTCGCCGTCGGCATCCACATCACCCAGGGTCAACCCAAAGCAGCTGGAGCTCACTCCGATAACCTGAGCACTACTGAAGGAGCCGCTACCGGAGTTTATCAGTACGGTGATGGAGCTATTGTTGGCCACGAAGTTCACTACCAGCGCATCCAGGTCGCCATCGGCATCCACATCGCCCAGGGTCAGCGCATACGGTGTGCCGATGCTCAGATCCTGGCCGCCAGAAAAGGTGCCGCTGCCGTTGTTCAGCCGGACGCTTACCTGTCCGCCGGAGAAATTTCCGGTCATGATATCCAGGTCACCATCGGCGTCCAGGTCGCCCAGCGCCAGCGTGTTGGGGCTGATGGGTACCGAAGCGGCCGTGCCAGCCGTAAAGCCACCGGCACCATTGCCGAGCAGTACGTTTACCGTATTGCCGCTACCCGCCGTGAGCAGGTCAAGGTTACCGTCGCCGTTCACGTCGCCTACACTCAGGGAGCGGGGCGAGAATCCCCCGTTAATTGTGGTACTGGCAGGAAAGTTTCCCCGGCCCGAACCACCGGCAGCCGTTGTAAACTGATACACCTGCTTGTTGGTGGTAGCGGCGCCCCCAGTGCTGGTTACAGTGGCCGGAATGCTGGTAAACACCGTTTCACCGGGTTCAAAGCTCACGCTGGGGTCGAAGGTGACGGTGCTGCCGCTGGTGCTGTAGGTGCCGGCTTTCCGCCCCCCGGCCTGGGCCGAGAACACCCGGATAGTGCTGGCCGTAGCCGAGTTGATATTCTGGGAAAAACCAACCTGCACGTTGCTGCCCGCAGCGGCCGTTTTGGCATTGCGCACGGGCGCCAGGCTGGTTACAGCCGGTGGGTCGACGGTAAATGCAGTGGAGGTGAAGGTGGCGTAGGTACCGTCGTTGGCCGGCTGAATGCTGCCAACCAGTACGCCGTCGATATATACATTCAGGTTCTGGTTGTTGCTGGAGCAGCAGTTGCGTTGCGCTACCTGAAAGCGGACCCGGTACTGCCCCGTGCCGAGAGTAAGGGTTTGCTGAATCTGCCCGTTGGCCGTACCCGCCGTGCTCTGCACAAACGCCACGGCAGAGCCGTTGGGCGTAATGGGTGCGCCAAAGCCTCCTCCATTCAGGGCAATACCCGAGCGGGAATTGAACGCCCATGATGCTCCGGCGGGCGCGTAACCATAGCTGCCGTTGCCTAATGCGCCGTAGCTTTCAAAACTGGGGTTGGTCACGGCCCCGCTTATCACAATGCCATCCGACACCCGCACAATTTCTACCAGATCAACGAAGGCCGTCACGTCGGCGCTGGTGTTGCCCGTACCCTGAATCAGGAGGACAGGATTGGCGGCCCAAGCGGATGCAGAGCTGGTCAGCAGCAGTAACAGCAGCAGCCAGGCGCTCCGCCAGGCCGGGTGGCGAGAGGGAGTGGTGGTTAGCTGCGTAGTGGGGTAAACCCCACGAATGAGTAGAGGTGTTCGGTGCATAGAGTAGAGAAAAGGGTACGAACAAGGGAAAGCCCGGCAGGCGCTCCGGATGGGGCTGCCGGGCCGGAGGTTAGCGACGGTAGCCGCGGGCCAGCAGCTCGGCCTTGGAGTTGACCTGCAGCTTGCGGTACACCTGCCGGATGTGGCTGCGCACGGTGTCGATGCTCAGAAAGAGCCGGTCGGCAATGCGCTGGTAGCTCAGACCATCCTCAATGCCGCGCACGATGTCCTGCTCCCGGGCCGTGAGGGGCTCCAGCGCCGGACGCGGAACTGGCTGGAAGTGGCGGATCACGTGGCGGGCAATGCTGGGCGACATGGGCGAACCGCCGGCCGCCACCTGCAACAAGTGCTCCTTGAGCAGCGTCAGGGGCGTGTCCTTCTCCAGGTAGCCCACGGCCCCGGCGCGTAAGGCCTCAAATACCCGCTCGGCATCGGTGTACACGCTTAGCATCACCACTTCAACGCCGGGCAGGCGCTGCCGCAAATGGGCCAGCCCCTCAATGCCCGACATACCCGGCAGACCGATATCGGAGAGGACGAGTGTGGGCGGCACGGCCAGAACCTCTACCCCCGCCAGGAAATCCTCGACGGAGGCAGTGCTGAGTACGCACGTAAACTCAGGTTGCGCGCACAGGTAGCCGGTTAGCGCCTCCCGAATAGTAGGCTGGTCTTCGATGATGCCGAGGGTAATCACGCTACAAAGGTTAGGTTTTCGGCAGTGCCAGGCCATAGCATGGACATGTGAAATTGCCGGGCACGGCTCAGGCTTGAGAAGGGCATTCTGCGCAAATAGAACGTCCTTCCGAGCGAAGCCGAGGAATCTCGCGTACTGACGTTGGGGGTTACTTTGACAACCTCAGCACGCGAGATGCCTCGGCTTCGCTCGGAAGGACAGTTACCACTACAACGTCAGCACGC
Organism: Hymenobacter metallilatus; assembly: GCF_003944705.1. GTDB lineage: Bacteria > Bacteroidota > Bacteroidia > Cytophagales > Hymenobacteraceae > Hymenobacter > Hymenobacter metallilatus. The sequence continues at coordinate 99,180 of NZ_RWIS01000013.1, forward strand.
GAGATTCCTCCTTGGTCGGAAGGACAGTTACCTTCTAACGTCAGCACGCGAGATGCCTCGGCTTTGCTCGGAAGGACGTTCTGCCAACTTACCCACTCTCCTATCCCAGCGGCAGGCGGGCCAGCACCCGGAAGCCCTGCTCCAATGAATCGTAGCTGACGGTGCCGGCGGCGGCGGCGGCCCGGGCCTGCATATTGCGTAGGCCCTGTCCGGCAGGGCGTACTGGCAGTGGCCCGCCCCGGCCATCGTCGAGCACTTCCAGCTGCAGCTGGCGGCCAAGTAGCTGCAAGCGCACCGTGACCAGGGTGGCCTGGGCGTGCTTTACCGCGTTGTGCAATGCTTCCTTATAAATCAGATACAGAGCCTGACGGGTGCTGAGCGGCACAGCTACCGTAAGCAAGGCCGGGTCGGCGAAAAAATCCAGCTCCAACCCGGCCGGGGGCAATACCTGGTGGGCATGGTCGCGCATGCGGTCTAGTACGCTGATAAACGAATCATTGCGGGCATCAATGCCCCACACTACGTCGCTCATCTGCCGGGCGGCCATGCGGCTGGTTTCGGCCATATGGTCGAGGTGGCCGCGCTGCTGCTCGGGCGGGTACAGGCCTTCGCGTAGCATTGTACTCTGCAGAGAAATCTGGGTGAGCAGGGAGCCCACATCATCGTGCAGGTCGGCGGCCAGGCTGGTGCGTAAGGCAGCCTCCCGAGCCGTCTGCCGCCGCCGATACTGCCACACCCCACCCACGGCCAGCAGAGCCAGAAGCAAGCCCACCCCAACCAAAACCGCCACCTGCCACTGCTGGCGGAGCCGGGCCAGTTGCCGTTCCTGTTCCTGCAGCTTCGTGCGCTGGGTCAGGAGCTGAATCTTAGCTTTCTGTTGCCGCAGCTTGTTGCGGTACTGCAGCGCAATGGTACGGCGGCTTACTTCGGCCCCACTCAAACTGTCGCGCGTGGCCATGAAGAGTTGCTGCGCCTGGTAGGCTTGTGCGTACCGGCCCTGAGCAGCGTAGGCACGAGCCAATACCTCATGGGCGTCGCGGATGCCCTCCGGTACCCGAATTGCTCTGGCTACCTGCAAGCCTTGGCGGGCAAACTGTACGGCGCTATCGGGGCGGGACAGCCGTAGGCTGCTACGGGCCAGCAACACCAGCACCCGGGGCACAGCCAGCGGTAGCACCCGCATAGCCTGAGGCAGTGCGGGACGGGCACGGGCCAGGGCTGCTTCGTAGCCACCCTGCTGCTCATCCATCTCCGCCAGGTTGATTTCCATGCGCAGGATTTCGGGAGCCAGGTTCAGCTTTTTGCTGATTACCATACTCTGCCGGTAAAACTGCCGGGCCTCCTCCCAGCGCCGCTGCTGCCGCCGCACCTCACCCAACTCCCCGTATATCAGGTTCAGTCGGTCGGGATAATCGTAGCGTAACGATACCTCCAGGGCGTGCTGCAGATATTCCTCGGCAATGGCCAGCTCCCCAATCTGCCGGTACACGTTGCCAATCTGAATCTGAAGACTTGTATAAAAGCGGCGGGTGTCCCCATAGTCGTACCTTGGCGACACCCGGAAATAATATGACAGGGCAGTGGCGTACTGGCCCTGCTGAGCGGCAATTTTGGCGAACCGGCCTACGCAGCGAATCTGACCACCAATATTGTGGATGCGGGTAAACTCGGCTTCGGAACGCTGCAGCCAGTGTTTGGCTTCCTCGTAGTCACCCACCAGAATGTAGCCGTCGGCCACATCCAGCATTGTTTCCGCCTTATAGTCGCGGTAATTCAGCTGCTGGGCCAGGCGGAGGGCCTCTTTCAGCACGGGCAGTCCCGCCCGTACATCGCGCTGCTGGATTTCCCAGGCCAAGCGGGTCATGTAGTCAATCTTGATAGTATCCAGCGTGTGGTGGGCCGCTACCAGGGCGCGCAAACTATCAATGCGGCGCTGACTGGTGCGCTGTACACTCAGGGCCGATAGTTCCGGCGGAACTCCGCTTGCCGCTGCCTTGGCCGCCCGTAGTGGTGCCGGAGCGGCCGGGGCCGCTCCTCTCAACTGCCCGGTTAACAGCAGTAGCAGCATGAGTCCACCAAGAAGAAATCGGGTCATGCAGGTAAGTAGCTGAGCCTGGGGAAAAAGGTGGTACAATATACGGCATTTCGGATACTGCTTCTGTACAGCCCCGGGCTCAGCCTGCCCATATAGGCAGGGCGCAGCCAGGCCAGCTCCTACCCAAACTGCCCCCTCTGGCGCGCGGCCGGAGGGGGCAGTTTGGGTAGGAGCTGGCTCTAAAGTTCAGGAGCTATCAGGCCAGGTCGGCTTCGGCTACCTCCGCCATTGGCAGCACATCCGAGGTTATCAGGTCCTTCTCCTGGCGCAGGTTATCAATGATGAATTCCTGGCGGGCGGGCGTATTTTTGCCCATGTAATAGGTAAGCACCTGCTGAATGCTGCGGTCCGACTGCAGAATGACGGGCTCCAGCTTGATGTTGTCACCAATAAACTTCCCAAACTCGTCGGGGCTGATTTCGCCCAACCCCTTAAAGCGCGTTACTTCGGGGTTGCGGCCCAGCTGCCGCATGGCAGCCTGCTTTTCCTGCTCGTTGTAGCAGTAGATGGTGGTTTTTTTGTTGCGCACCCGGAAGAGCGGGGTTTCCAGGATGAACACATGGCCATTACGCACCAGATCGGGGAAAAACTGCAGGAAGAAAGTAAGCAGCAGCAGCCGGATGTGCATCCCATCCACGTCGGCGTCGGTGGCAATAACCACGCGGTTGTAGCGCAGCCCCTCAATACCTTCCTCAATGTTGAGGGCGTGCTGGAGCAGGTTCAGCTCCTCATTTTCATATACAATTTTCTTCTTCAGCCCGAAGCAGTTCAGGGGTTTGCCGCGCAGGCTGAACACGGCCTCCGTTTCTACATTCCTGCTTTTGGTGATGGAGCCCGAGGCCGAGTCGCCCTCGGTGATAAATAAGGTGGTGAGCAGCGCTTTCTCCTCAACCTTGGATTCGCCCAGGTGCAGGCGACAGTCGCGCAGCTTACGGTTGTGCAGGTTGGCTTTTTTGGCTCGTTGGTTGGCCAGCTTTTTCACCCCGGCCATGTCCTTCCGCTCCCGCTCACTCTGCTCAATGCGTTTCTTCAGGGCTTCGGCGGCAGCCGGATTTTTGTGCAGGTAGTTATCCAGGTGCTCCTTCACGTAGTCCAGAATGAAGCCCCGCACGGTGGGGCCATCGGGGCCCATGTTGAGGCTGCCCAGCTTGGTTTTGGTCTGGCTTTCGAACACAGGCTCCTGCACCCGCACCGAAATGGCCGCCACAATGGAGCCCCGGACGTCGGCCGCGTCGTACTCCTTTTTATAGAACTCACGCACGGTTTTCACCACGGCTTCGCGGAAGGCGGCCAAATGGGTACCGCCCTGGGTGGTGTACTGCCCGTTCACGAAGCTGTAGTACTCCTCGCCGTAGTCGTTGCCGTGGGTAATGGCCAGCTCGATATCCTCCCCTTTCAGGTGAATGATATCGTAGCGCATGGCCTCGGGGTCGGCCTTGCGGGCCAGCAGGTCCTTGAGGCCGTTTTCGGAGTGGTAGCGCTGGCCGTTGAAGTTGATGGTGAGGCCCGCGTTGAGGTAGCAGTAGTTCCAGATCTGGCTTTCCAGGAACTCAGGAATGAAGCGGTAGTTGCGGAAGATGCTGTCGTCGGGTTGGAACACCATCAGCGTGCCGTTGCGCTGGCTGGTGGGCTGAGGCTGGGCGTCGGTTTTGAGCAGGCCCTGCTCAAACTCGGCAGCCTTCATTTGCCCATCCCGCACACTCTGCACCAGGAAATAATTGCTGAGGGCATTAACCGCCTTGGTGCCGACGCCGTTCAAGCCCACAGACTTCTGAAAGACTTTGCTGTCATACTTGCCGCCCGTGTTAATCTTGCTGACTACCTCCACCACTTTGCCCAGCGGAATGCCCCGGCCATAGTCGCGCACCTGCACCCGGCTATCGGATATCTTGATGTCGATGGTACGGCCATAGCCCATCACGTGCTCATCAATGGAGTTGTCAATTACCTCCTTTACCAGCACATAAATGCCATCATCGTAGCTGGAGCCGTCGCCGAGCTTCCCAATGTACATACCCGGGCGCAGGCGGATGTGCTCCCGCCAATCGAGGGAGCGGATGCTGTCTTCGGTGTATGCGTGTGGAGCGGGAGATGCTTGCTGTTCAGCCATTGGAAAACCAGAAATCAAATTTGAGGTAAAATAACGCAGAAAATTGTCCGCTTCCGCGCTTTAGTTTCGCTAGTAAAGTTAGCAAATTCCCTGGCTTTCCGCGCCTGACCGAGGTGATTTTTACCCTAATTCGGCCCCTAAACCGCCTACACTTCCCTCCACTCCCCTACCCCGTCTCCCAATTTCATTAGCACATGCTACACCCTAACGCACAGCACAACCTGCCCCCCTCGGGTCACAAACCCAATCAGGTAGTCAAGCAGACGCCCCTCATCCAGTTTGCCTTCTTTATGCTGGCCCTGGTGCTACTGGTATATTCCCTGAAAGTACTGGATGATATTCTGCTGCCTTTGTTATTCTCGGCGGTATTTACGCTCCTGCTGCTGCCTATTTGCCGGTGGCTGGAGCTGCGGGGGCTGCCGCGGGTACTGGCCATTGTGCTGTGCCTGCTCCTGGTACTGGCCGTCTTTACGGGTGTTATTCTGGGGTTTGGCTCCCAACTGGCGCAGTTCAAGAATGAGATACCCAAGCTGCAGGCCAAGCTGATGGAGTTTTTCACTGATGCGCAGGAATGGGCCCATCAAAAATTCGGCTACCAGCCCATGAGCATCAACGACCTGAAGGAAACGTCCATCAAGGCCCTGAAGAAATCGGGCGGCACGTACCTGGGTACCACCCTCAATACCACCACGGCCGTGCTCAGCAACCTGGCTCAGGTGCTGATTTATATTTTCTGCTTTCTGTACTACCGCGACCATCTGCGGCAGTTTATGTTCCGGTTTGTGGCGCCCGACAAGCGTACCGGCGTGCTGCACACCGTCGATAACATCCAGACGGTAGTGCAGGCCTATATTTCGGGGCTGTTTAAGGTAATTGTTATTGTCTCCATCCTCAACGGCATCGGGCTGCTGGCGCTGGGGGTCAAGTTTGCCATCTTCTTCGCCATTTTTGCCTCGGTACTGGCCGTTATTCCCTATATCGGCATTATGATTGGGGCCACGGTACCGGCCATTATTACGCTGGTAGAAACCGGCTCGCCGTTGCAGGCGGCGCTGGTAATTGGGGTGTTTGTGGTGGTGCAGTTTCTCGAGGGCAACTTTATTACGCCCATGATTACCGGCTCCCAGGTGAGCATCAACCCGCTGGCGGCTATTCTTGCCCTGATATTGGGCGGGGAGATGTGGGGCACGCCGGGTATGATTCTGAGTATTCCGCTGATGGCCGTAGCCAAAGTAGTGCTGGATGCCAACAAAACTACCGAGCCCTGGGGCTTCCTGCTGGGCGATACTGCCGAGGGCGAAGACTCGGTGAAACCGGAAACCAAGCAGCCGGGAGGTTTACAGAAGCTCTGGCAGCGGATGATGGGCAAGGCGGCGTAGGCCGCTGGTTAGGGACTATGGCCCCCCTCAGGCTGCCGGCCGCCTGGAGGGCTTGCGTTGTAGCAGATGCATGGTTTGGAGCAGCTAACCCTAAATTTTGTACGTAACCTCCTTTTGCTAAGCCACGGTATACTCCCAGAGTGCCAGCATTGGCTGGGCATATCATACGTTCCATACCACCCTAATTTTCTTTCCATCATGGCTACTATCACCGGCGAAACTGCCCGCGCATACAACGACCTCGTAGAAATCAACAAAACGGCTGCCAAAGGCTATCAGGAAGCCGCTGAAGGTGTCAGCAGCCCCGATCTGAAATCGAAACTCAGCGAGCTGAGCCAGCAGCGGGCCCAGTTTGCCTCCGACCTTAGCCGGCAGGCCAGCCAGTACGGCATCAACCCCGAAAATGAATCGACCATTGAGGGCGTGGTAGCCGATGCCGCTGCCGCCGTACACCGGGGCTGGATCAACATCAAATCGGCCATTACGGGCCAGGACGACTCGGCCATCCTGGGCGAGTGTGAAACCGGCGACGCTACGGCGCTGCAAACCTACGAAACGGCACTTCGTTCCAGCGAATTGCCCGTAGAGGCCCGTAACATCATCCAGAAGCAGCACGGCGAAATTCTGTCGGCGAAAAACTGGGTTACGCAGCAGAAAGGTACCCACTAGCCTCGCCTGAATCCCGCAAGAACTAACAGCCCGCCATTTGGCGGGCTGTTTTGCGTTGGAGCAACGGCTGCTTTTTCCCGACCGGGCACCATACAGTTGGTTAGTACCGCTTGCTCTGGGACTGGCTGCACTTCCCGGCTAAGCTATTTAGCTGCTGCAACCATCTAACCGGGTATCTTTGTTAGCAATTTGTTTAGCTCTGTACGACGCACCTCCTAGCCTATTCCTTTGTACGCCATCATCGACCTTGAAACTACCGGGGGCCAACCCGCCCAGGACCGCATCACCGAAATTGCCATTTACATTCATGATGGCGAAAAGGTGGTGGATGAGTTCAGCACGCTGCTTAACCCGGGCCGGGCTATTCCCTTCTTTATCACCCAGCTCACCGGTATTACCGATGATATGGTGCGTGATGCCCCGAAATTTCATGAAGTGGCCCGGCGGATTGTGGAAATAACCGAGGGTTGTGTGTTCGTGGCCCATAATGTGCGCTTCGATTACTCCTTTCTGAAGAAGGAATTTGCTGATTTAGGCTACAACTACTCCCGCAAAACCCTGTGTACCGTACGCCTGAGCCGCTCCCTGATGCCCGGCCAGCCCAGCTACAGCCTGGGTAAGCTGTGCCAGAATATTGGCATTCCCTTGCAGGACCGGCACCGGGCTACCGGCGACGCTGCCGCCACTGCCATTCTGTTTGGCCGCCTGCTAGCCATCAGTCAGCAGCAGGATGCCGCTGCAAGCCTGCACCCCGCGGAAGTACTGGCCGCCGTAGATGCTAATGCCCCGGCTGGGCAACGCCCCGCTGGCGCCCAAGCCAGGCAGCCCTCGGCCCGTAAAATAAAGGCCGTACAGGAGGCCATTAAAACAGCCTTGCTCCCGCCCAACATCACCCCTGAGAAAGTAGCCTCCTTACCGCAGGAAGCGGGCGTGTATTATTTCCATGATGAGGCCGGGGAAGTAATTTATGTGGGCAAGAGCATTAACATTTACAAGCGAATCCAGCAGCACTTCGCCGTTGATTACAAGTCACGCAAGAGCATCGAGTTCAAGAATTCCATTTCCGATATTACCTGGGAGCTGACGGGCTCCGAACTGGTTGCCCTGCTCTACGAGTCGCACGAAATAAAGCGCCTGAAGCCGCTGTACAACCGGGCCCAGCGCCGCTCCGTGTTCCCGGCCGGTATTTTCCTGCGCACCGACGAAAACGGTTACAAGCGCCTGTACTACGGCCGCGCCGACGACCATGCCGAGTCGCACCCGCTTATTGCTCTGGGCAACCAGTACAAAGCCAAGGGGTTTCTATTTCATAAGGTAGCCAAGTTCAACCTCTGCCAGAAACTCTGTGACCTGTATAAGACGCAGGGCTCCTGTTTCGACTACCAGGTGCACCGCTGTAAGGGCGCCTGTCTGGGCCTGGAGCCTGCCGAGGAGTACAACCAGCGCGTAGAGGCCGCCATTGAGTCCTTCACCTATGAGCACGGCTCATTTGTGGTGATTGGACAGGGCCGCCGGCCCGACGAGAAAAGCCTGGTGGTGGTGGAAAATGGCCGTTACATTGGCTTTGGCTACGTGGATGAAGCCTTTTCGGCCCGCCGCTTCACCGATTTCCGGGACGCCGTGACGCGCTACCACGACAATAAGGACGTGCAGCAGATAATCCGCCAGTACCTGCGCACCGAGCACAAGGACAAGGTGAAAGTATTTAAGTGAGCCGGTAAAAGATGAGACTGTGAAATGGGTGGAATCGTGAAACGAGGTCTTCCATCCCCTGCTCTCATTTACCACGGCGCTACTTCTGCCGCTGTAACAGCTGCAGCCATTGCACGGCCGTTGTCTCGTCGTTGAAGCGGCGCATCTGGTAGGTGCGCTGCTGGTCCTGCTCGGCGGCCTGGAACGCCGAAAGGCTGTCGGTAAGCTGCTGATAGCTGGGCGACAACAGCTGACTCATATATACTGGCTTACCCAGCAGTTCGGCCAGGTGGGGGAAAAATTCCTCCAATCCCCAGCGTGTAGTCTCCTCATCGGCGGGCAGGCGGCGGCGCCCATCCAGCAGCCAGTATGGGCACCCGCACTGCCGGGCGGCTTCCAGAATAAGCTGGTACCCCAGCCGGGTTTCCGGCCCCGAAACGGGTCGTAACCAACGGACAACCAGAAAATCAAGGTCGTCGCGGTAGGTCAGGTGAAGAAAATCCGGGGCTGCAAACGCGCGCATGAGGGCTAAATAGAGCCCCAATATATGTACGAACAACGGCTATATGTACGAACAACGGCCTGCACGGTACGCCCATGCGAAAGTTCTGGCTGGCCACCAGCCAGAGCGTGTGTACCGTTGGCAAACTGCCCTTAAACGTGCGGCAGAAACCGTGCTTCCGAGCGTGCCAAGGAATTTCGCGGGCTGAGGTTGTAAATTAATTCAGACGTTGGCACACTCGGAAGGATGGGCTTTTCAGAATGACCGTAAGCATAGCCTAATACAGCCGGTGGCGCAACAGCCAGCCGGCCGCGTCAAACTCCTCAGCTCGGGGCTGGTATTTTTCTACTTTAAGTATACCGGTCCGCAGGGTATTACCGTCGCCGCTGTCGTACACGGTGAGGCGGCTGCGCAGGCGGCGGGTCGGTACGGGGGTGGCCTCTATCAAATCCTGGCCGGCCCCATCGTACACGCCAATTTCCAGGTGAGCATCCGGCTCCCCTCGCAATTCAAACTCATCATTGCCGCCCAGCCCAAACAGCTTGAGGGAGCGGGTTTCGGGGTGTAGGAAGGTGCGTTGCCAAAGCAGAGTAGCGCCGTGGGGCGTGAGGTGGAACACCTGCACCCGAACGTTGCCGGCCCCGGCCGGCTCCAGCACAAACCGCTCGGCTTCGTCGGTGCCGGGCAGCTCCACGTCGCGGGCCAGCAGCTCGTAGAACCGCTCAGCCACGGCGGGCAGCTGCTCCCGGCGGCTGCGCAGCTTGCGGCTGAAATCGGGGCTGCTCATGTGCTGCACCTCCTGGGGCCACACGGCCAGGGCCCGGGCAATGGCAGCATCGGTGAGGGAGCCCCGGAGCGAATCGGCCACCTGCCGGAAATCCTCCCGGCTCAGATAAGCCAGCAACGACTTGTCCATGGGGCGGGCCGCCTGGTTAAGACCTTCCACGTCGGCCAGCCGGATTTTCTCGTGAAAGCTCTGATAGTTGGATTTCACCCAGCCAATCATGTGGGTCAGCAGGCCATCATCGAACTTAAAGAACGCATGGTCCCGGTCGCGCGGAATTGCCCGGTACACGGTGCCGCCGCCCTTCGCCGCGAAGCTGGCCCAGCGCCACTGGTCTTCGCGCCGGCTCCAGTCGCCCAGCCACATATCAAACAGCCGGCTGCGCAAGTACTGGCGGGCATCTACCCGAAACCGGGAGCTGGCTACTAAGTTGGTAAACACTTTGCGGGAGCTTTCCACGGCGCCAGAGTTGCCAAAGCTGCGCACGGTGCGCTGGTCGCCCTCGGGCCGCTCCTCAAAGAGGTATAATGCATTAGCAAAACTTTGCCGGTACTCCCCAAGGGCCGGGTCGTCGGCCACGTAGATCAGGCGTGGATTGGTGTGATAGAGGCCGGCCGCCTCGGCCAGCGGGGCCACAATGTAGGCCCCATACGGATGAATAACGCTGGTCTGGTCCTTCATCAGGCGGCCGATGGGCCCATTTTGCAGGCCTTCGGGCAGTGCCTTCGTGGCGTCTTTATCCACGGAGCGCAACACATACTGCACTCCGTTACGGTCAACCAGGCGCAGGTTTTTGGTTTGGAAAGAGCCACCTTCCCGCACCGGGGTGAGGCCGCCGGGTACGGCCGTGCGCAGGTTGAACACGGGCGCGGTTACGGGCAGGGCCCAGAGTGCCCGGTAGTGAGTACCCCAAAAAAACCGGTGCAGCGCCCCGCGCGTGTACTGAGGCCCAGCCGCTACCTGCACCGTAGAATCGGGCCGAATGGGTGGGGCGGCCGTGGGCCGGGGCTGGGCCGGGGCCTGGCAGGAGGCCAGTAATAAGCCGCCGCTCAGGCAAGTGGCCAGCCAGGAGGCAGGAGAAGGTAACGGCACGAACTGGTACGTTTGGATCAGGTTTGGGAGCCACTCCAACAAGAGCGGCAAGGCTTATAGCGCAAACCACCCCCCGGCGGTTATCCAGGGGCGCATTGACTTTTCTGTGAAAGTTGCGTTGAAGGAACCCAAGCTGCGCTTTTCTGCCCTGCATGACTGCACGTTTCTCCTCCCTTTTTCTGCTGCTGGCCGCTGCCTCCTGCAGCCGCGACACCTACTTCCAGCCCGATGCCCGGGTTGACTATGCCTCGCCGCTGCCCCCCGGTACCGATAGTGCCCGGGTAACGGCGGGCCGCCATTACCGGCGGGGGCCGGTGGGCCGCTTTTTTCTGGGCAGCCACTACCGGCGGGCCTGGGCCCAGCCAGTGCTGTTACCGGTATTCAACCCCCAAACTGCCGTGCCGGGCGGCTTGCGCTTCGGCAAAGTTGGGGGCGGCTTTCAAACCACCAGCATGACGCTGCTGGGCCCCGACGGCCGCGGCTACGCCCTGCGCAGCATCGACAAAGACCCCTACCGCACCCTGCCCAAGGCACTGCGCCAGGGGTTTATACTCACCACCGTGCGCGACGCCACCTCGGCGGGTATGCCCTACGGTGCCTTTGTAGTGCCCCCGTTGGCCGCTGCGGCTGGCCTGCCGCATACATCACCCCGGGCATTTTATGTTCGCCCCGATGAGGATGGGCTGGGTGAAGCCTCCGAGCGGTTCCGGGGCAAAGTGGTGCTGCTGGAAGAGAAATTCGAAGGCAAGCAGAATATAGCCGGACCAGTGGCCGGGGCCCAGGACTTGGAAGAATCGGAAGACGTGCTGGAGGCCCGGTACGCCTCGCCCCAGCATCGGCTGGATGGGGAAACCTACGTGCGCGCCCGCCTGCTGGACCTGTGGCTGGGCGACTGGGACCGGCACGAGGGCCAATGGAGCTGGGCCGGCTACCGGCAGGCCACTGGCTATACACTCTGGAAACCCGTTCCCCAAGACCGGGACCAGGTTTTTTTTCGCTTTGATGATGGGGTGATACCGTGGCTAATAAGCCGGCTGGCGGCCAAGTTCCGGACATTTAAGCCCCGCTATGAGAGCATAGAAGGCTACACCCGTAATGCGGTTTTCATAGATGAGCGGGCCCTGGCGGCGGTACCCCGCAGCAGTTACCTGCAGGCGGCCCGGGACTTGCAGCTCCGCCTCACCGACGCCGTGCTGGAACAGGCAGTGCGGCAGGGTCTACCACCCGAAGTGTACCGCCTGGAAGGCCGGAATATAATAACTGCCCTGCAGGCCCGCCGGACCGCCCTGCCTCAGGCTGCCGCCGACTTTTACCGGCTGAAAGCCCGCACGGTAATGGTAGCAGGCACCGATGAAGACGAGCGGTTTGTGGTGGAGCGCCTGCACGATACGGCCACGGTGGTATCGGTGTACACGCTGCCGCTGAACCGCCAGAATCCGGCGGCCTCGTTGCAGTACCGGCGCAGCTTCAACCCGGCCTATACCCGCACAGTGGTTTTGCACGGCTTACAAGGCAAGGATGAGTTTCTGGTATCGGGCACGGTGCACCGCTCACCGGTACTGGCTGTGTACGGCGGCCCCGATGCCGACCTGCTTCAGGACTCCTCCCGCGTGGCCGGTCTGCGCAAGCGTACCCGTTTTTTCGATACCAAACGCAACAACAGCCTGCAACCCGGCCCCGAAACCAAAGACCGCACCGACCACAGCGTCCGGTCCCATGCCTTCGACCGGGACGGCTCGGGAAGGTGAGGGATGAAGGATGAAGGATGAAGGATGAAGGATAAGGGATAAAGGACAAGGGACAATAATCTAACGGTGTCCTTTATCCCTTATCCTTTATCCCTTATCCTTCATCCCTTATCCTTCATCCCTTATCCTTCATCCCTTATCCTTCATCCCTTATCCTTTTCCAACTCCGCCAGCATGTCCAGCACCATATGTTCGGTGGGGGTTAGCAGGTCGTTTTCCGAAGGGTCCGCATCGTGGCGGCGTAGGTAGTCGATGAGTTTGTCGGAGTTAAACAGCTCGATGACCTGCGGGTGGATGTAGTATTTGGAGCACACGGTGGGCGTGTTGCCCAGGTTTTCGGCTACATCCTTCACCGCACGCTTCAGCGTTTTGGGCTTGGGAAAATCCGGCTCTTCGTCCAGTATCCGTTCCAGGCACTCCACCATCTTCACGGTACCACCCCAGGTCCGGAAATCCTTGGCGGAAAGGCTCAGGCCTGTTACCTCGTGCAGGTAGTCGTTTACGTCGCCCGATTCCAGCTCCTGCCGGTGGCCGTCGGGAGTGTAGTACTGAAACAGGTGCTGCCCCGGTATTTCCTTGCATTTCTGTACCAGCCGGGCCAGCTTCCGGTCATGAATGGTGAGGTCGTGCGGCACGCCCTTCTTCCCCACAAAGCTGAAGCGCACATCGGCCCCACTCACCTGCACGTGCTTGTCGCGCAGGGTGGTAAGGCCGTACGTTTTGTTTTTCTTGGCGTACTCCTTATTGCCCACCCGCATAAACGACTGGTCCATCAGGGTAAGCACCAGGGCCACCACCTTCTGTTTGTCCAGCTGAGGCCGCTGCAAATCCTGGTGCATACGGGCGCGCAGCTCGGCCAGCTTCTCGCCAAAAGCCCGCAGCCGGCTGAATTTGGTAAGGGAGCGAGCCTGGTCCCAGGCCGGATGGTAGAGGTACTGCTTCCGGCCTTTCGCGTCGCGGCCGGTTACCTGCAGGTGGGTGGTGGCGGAAGGCGAAATCCATACCTCCGTCCAGGCCGGCGGAATCACGAAGCCCCGAATCCGGGTCAACGTTTTTTCATCCTTCACCGGCTCTCCCTTAGCTGTCTGATACGCAAAGCTGCCGTTGCTGGTGGGTACGCGGGTAAGGCCGGGTTTAGTATCGGGGAGGTAGCGCAGGCCGGCCAGCTCGGCCTGCCGGGCCGGATCCTTGTAGAGCACATGCGCCTCCTCCAGGGGGGTGAGGCGCTTTTTTTTGATTTTAGGGCGGGGGGTGGAAGTGGCCGTTGCCATAGAGCGGTAGAAACGTAAAAATCCGTTGATAGTAACGGAGCCTCTCTCTACGCAGGAATGCCGCACAGGGTGCCAGCCACCTGCCAGCGGGCCACTCGCCGGACAGTCGGTACCGGGGCCGGCTGCTTTTTTTCAGGCTGATTCTGCGGGCTGTAGCCCTGGCTGGCGGCTGCCCCATGTAACACCTGCTGCCGGCCGGCCGTTAGGAGGCTGCAGCTCTGGCATTGTTTTCTCTAAGAAGCCTGCATTCTGTTCCTTTTCCTTCCCATTTCAATTTCTCGCGAAGTCATGCGAAATATGTTGCAAAAAACCGGCCTGCTTGCGGGCCTTGCCCTTACGCTGGCAGGTGCTGCCTCCTGCTCCAAAGACGGCGACGGAGTACTGTTGTTTTCCGTGGAAGACGACAAAGCCCTGGGTGAAAAAGTAGCCGCCCAAACCGATTCCACCTTCCGGGCCAAGGGCCAGCTGCTGGAACCCGGCAGCAACCCTCAGGCTTACGCCGCCCTGGGCCGTATTGTAACGCGGGTGTTGGATAACGGCAAGCTCCAATACCGCAACGAGTTTCCCTGGGATGTAAAAATCATCCGCGACGATGCCACTCAGAATGCCTTTGCCACGCCCGGCGGCCATATTTACGTGTACTCGGGCCTGATTAAGTTTCTGGATAACGAAACCCAGCTGGCCGGGGTGCTGGGTCACGAAATTGCTCACGCCGACCGGCGCCACACCTCCCGCCAGCTGCAGAGCCAGTATGGCATTAGTGTGCTGCTAAGCCTGCTGCTGGGTGAGAATGAGAATACGCTGGTAAATGTGGCCGCCAGCCTGGGCCAGCTCAAATTCAGCCGCGACTACGAAACCGAGGCTGATGCTTACTCCGTGGAATACCTGAACGGAACGAACTACTATGCCTGCGACGGAGCGGCCGGCTTCTTTATCAAGGCTCAGAATGAAGGGCAGCAGAACCCCCCGGAATTTTTGAGCACCCACCCCGACCCCGGCTCCCGCATTCAGAATATCCAAACCAAAGCCGACCAGCTGAGCTGCCGCAACCGCTCGGCCGGCAACTCCGATTTTGCCGCGTTGCGTAGCGCGCTGTAAAACACCTGCTAGTTCAGTAAATCAGGCTCCCGGAGAATTCTTCGGGAGCTTTTTTTATCTGTTTTCTACAGTTTCGCACCCTGGCACAACACAGCCCTAGTGGTTTTGCGTAGGCAAACCACTGGTAAACCGCTTTATACTACGCCTGATGGCTCCACTTCTAAGCAAACTCAACGACTGGGCCGAACGGGCCGACGATGCCCTGACCCGCACCCGCGCCCGCCTGGGCCTGCTGCATCCGTTGCAACTGGTACCCTACCGCAGCTACGGCACCCCGGAGCGCCTGTACGTGAAAGGCCGCCTGCTTACTGATAAGGGCATTAGTGAGGCTGACCCAGCTGATTCGCGCTGGCACAACCTGCTGAATATGTACCGGCGCTTCGACAGCAACGAAATCAGCGGGGCCCAGCTCAGCGTGCTGCCCGCCGATGGCTCCGACCACACTGTGGTATCGGATGAGGAGGGCTATTTCACCTTGAATCTGGCTCCTAAGGCGCTGCCCGAGCCCGTTGACTACCTGTGGTATCCGGTAGAGGTACTACTGCGCCGGGCACCGGCCCCGTTCCCGACGCCCCCGGCCCTCACCACCCGGGCCATGGTGCTCATTCCCCCTCCCGACGCGGAATACGGCATCATTTCCGACCTCGACGACACAGTAATTCAGACCTCGGCCACCGATTTGCTGCGCATGGC
Organism: Hymenobacter metallilatus; assembly: GCF_003944705.1. Classification (GTDB taxonomy): domain Bacteria; phylum Bacteroidota; class Bacteroidia; order Cytophagales; family Hymenobacteraceae; genus Hymenobacter; species Hymenobacter metallilatus. The sequence continues at coordinate 114,313 of NZ_RWIS01000013.1, forward strand.
CCGTACGGTACTACTGCGCAATGCCCGCTCCCGGCTGCCCTTCAAAGGCGTGGCCGAGTTCTACCGGCAGTTACAATTGGGCCGTAACGGCAAGCGCAACAACCCTTTCTTCTACGTATCCTCCTCACCCTGGAATCTGTATGACTTGCTGGAGGATTTCCTGCACCTGAACGAAATTCCGCCCGGGCCGCTGCTGCTCCGGGACATGGCCCTTAAGCGCAAGCAGGCTGGGGCCGAGTCGGAGCACCATGGCCACAAGCTCAAGGAAATTGACAACCTGCTCCTCACCTACCCCAAGCTGCCCTTTGTGCTCATTGGCGACTCAGGCCAGGAGGATGCCAATATTTACCGGGAAGTTGTGCGCCGTCACCCCGGCCGTGTGCTGGCCATCTACATCCGCGACGTGAACCTGCCGGACCGGGCGGCCATGGTGCAGAAAGTATCTGAGGAGCTGCACAACGATAAAGTGGAAATGCTGCTGGTGAAAGATACCGTGCAGGCTGCCCAGCACGCCGCTAACACGGGGCTGGTATTTCAGGCCGCCGTACCCGCCGTGGAGCAGGAAAAGCAAAAGGATGAAGCCGCCCCCGAAGCCGCCGACCTGGACGGCGAAGGCTCCGGTGAACCAGTAATGCAGTAGAGTGACGGAGTAGCTGAGTGACAGAGTAGCGGAGGACCTGAGTAGGAAGACTCAGTCATTCTGAGCGCAGCGAAGGACCTTATCCCGTTGGAACGACAACCGTAGCCACTACTCGTTCCAGCGGGATAAGGTCCTTCGCTATGCTCAGGATGACCGAGACCAGCTGAACAATTACTCCGCTACTCAGCTACTCAGCTACCCGCTCAGCTCGAATGGTCGGCTACTACTACCCACTGGCCGTTGATGCGGCGGAACACCAGCAGGAAATGGCCCTGTAAGTCGCCGGCTGAGGGACGGGCCAGATGCCAGCGGCCAATCACCTGCGCGGCATCGGGGCTGAGGGGTTGCACGCGCAGGTTGCTGAAATCAAGCTGGCCCATGGCAGCCGGCGTGGGGTAGCTGCGGCGGTAGTTGTCGAGGGTGCGCTGCCAGCCGTAGGTCAGACCGCTTTTGCCAATGAACACCAACGAATCGTTCTGCCAGTAGCCCTGCATGAAGCCCGCTACATCGCCCCGGTTCCAGGCGGCCGTTTGGGTAGTAAGCACCTCCAGGATAGCCCGGCGGGCGGCAGCCGTATCGGCGGTGGAAGGCGGCCGGGTGGTAGTGCAGGCGCTGCTAAGCAGCAAAGCGCCGAGCGGGAAGTACATAGATTTCATAAGCGGAAGCGGCTGGACAGTGTGCAAAATAACGACGTAGCGCGGGCTTCCGCCCGTGGCTCTTTCCAATGAGTTGCGCATCGGGCCTTGAAGCCGTAACCAGCTGCGGGCAGAAGCCCGCGCTGCGGCTTGCCTACGCAGTTTTGCCAACGGTTATTTCTCCATTAACTCCCGCACGTACACTGAGCCGCGCAGCTGCCGCATCCGGCGGAGTACGCGCCGCTGCTTGGCCCGGGCCTGGGGCCCCGGGTTGCTGGCCCGAAACCGCAAGGGGTTGGGCAACACTCCCGCCAGCAGGGCAGCCTCCTGGGGGTTCAACTCGCGGGCCGACTTATGAAAATACCGCTGGGAAGCCGCCTCGGCCCCGAAAATACAGTCGCCCATTTCGGCTACGTTCAGGTACATTTCCATGATGCGGCGCTTGTTCCAGAGCAGCTCAATGAGCAGGGTAAAGTAGGCTTCGGCTGCTTTGCGCACGTAGCTGCGCCCGTGCCACAGAAACACGTTTTTGGCAACCTGCTGCGAGATAGTGCTGCCCCCGCGCAGTTGCTTCTTGCCGCTCATGTTCGATTTAGCTGCCTTCATCAGGGCGTCGCCGTCGAAGCCGTGGTGCAGCAGGAAGCGCTGGTCTTCGGCTGCTACCAGGGCCAGCGGCAGCTGCGGCGACACCTCCTCCAGGCTCAGAAACTGGTAACGAATACACCGATCGGCTTCCTGAATGCCGTAGTAGCCTTTGCCCACCGGCGCGTGGGCGCGGCGGTCCAGCATCAGCCAGGTGGCCGGCGGGCTTACCCAGCGGTAAATCAGTACCCAGGCCACCGAGGTCAGAAACAACGCGGCCACTACCTGAAGTGCTATCCTGCCGACCCGGCGAGCGGTTTGCCTGTAATCCGTCACGAGCATTTTTGCCTGAGGTGTGCCGGCTTCCCAGCGGAAAGCCAGCCGTAAAAATAGCGCCCGGGGGCGGACAATAGACTACGGGGGCCGGATTTCTGCTACTGCTCGCGAGCCAATCTGCTTGCAAAGCTGTTATAGGAGCAGCACGCTGGCTGACCGATGCCCTGGGTCACGTCAGGATTATTTCCGCATATTGGCTCCGCGCCCCGGTGCGCCGGCCGCAACCGGTATTTCTGCCTCTGCCCTCTTCTCACTCTACCCACCCACTGCAATGCGTCAGCTGGCCCTGTTTCCACTTAACCTGGTTGTGTTCCCCGGCGAGAAACTCAACCTGCACATTTTCGAACCCCGCTACCGCCAGCTGGTGCATGACTGCCTCCAGGACAACATCACCTTTGGCATTCCGCCCTACATCAACGGGGGAGTGAGCACCCTGGGCACGGAAATGCGGCTGGTCAGCATCGAGAAAACCTACCCATCCGGGGAAATGGATATTCGCACCAAAGCCATTGGGCTATTCCAGGTGCGGGAGTTTTTCCATGAGCTGCCCGGCAAGCTCTACGCCGGCGCCAACGTGGAGCCGCTGCCCGACGATACGGCGGCCGATGTGGTAATGCACCACCAGACCCGGACGCTGATTCAGCAGCTGTACGAGATTCTGGGGTTGCGGCGGCTGCTGCTGGAGCTACCCGACAACTTCCGCTCCTACGAAGTAGCTCACCACCTGGGCATGAGCACTGAGCAGGAATACCAGCTGCTGGAAGCGGCCACCGAGGTAGAACGCCAGCAGCTGGTGCTGGCCCACCTCGACCACGTGCTGCCGGTACTGCAGGAAACCGAGCGGCTCAAGGAGCGGGTGCGCCTCAACGGGCATTTCAAAAACCTGACTCCGCCCGCATTCTGAGGCTTTTCCGGCGGTAGGCGGCGGATTATGGCCCCTATGGCACCAACTACCAGGGGTTTGCGTACAGTACTAACTACTCACGCTATACGTTTGCTGTGCCGGTATTCTCATTTGCGCCGTACGCTCTGATTTTTCTGGCGGGACTTCTCTTGCTCTGGCTCCTGCGCCGGTACGTGCAGGAGCGCCGCTACCGCCGCCGGCCCTACGTGGCCCCGGCCTGCAACGACTGGGCCCGGCAGCCGCTGCCGGCGGAAGCCCCGGTTCATCGGGTGGCCTTGCTCGGCGACCCGGGCGCCGTGGCCACCACCGGCCCCGACCCCGTTTTGCAGCTGCTGGAAAGCTGGCAGCAGGAAACCGGTCCGGCCGGCACCATCATTCTGCTCGGCGACAATATCTACCCCGTGGGAATGCCCGCGCCCGACCACCCAAAGCGGGCCCTGGCCGAAGCCCGCTTCGATGCGCTTCTTACTTCGCTAGGCCGCTTTCCGGGCCAAGTGGTGCTGCTCAGCGGCAACCACGACTGGAACAAAGGCCGCTCCGACGGCTGGCAGTACCTGCGCCGGCAGGAAGCCTACGTACGGGCAAAGCTGCCCACGGCCCACTACCTGCCACTGGATGGCGCGCCGGGCCCCGTATCCTTGCAGTTGGCTCCCGGTGTACTACTGGTGGTACTGAATACGCAATGGTGGGTGCAGCGCGGCCCCCGCCCCACCGCCGACACCAAGGAGCCTTTCCGCCAGCTCCGGCAACTGCTGGAAGCCAACCGCCACCAGCGGGTGCTGGTGGCCGGGCATCATCCGCTGTATTCCAACGCCCTGCACGGCGGCAAGTTTACGGCCAAGCAGCACATCTTTCCGCTGACTACCGTGCACAAGCAGGCCTACGTGCCCCTGCCGTTGGTGGGTTCTCTGCTGCCTTTGTACCGCAAGCTGCTGGGAGCCGCCGAAGACATGGCCCACCCCCGCTACCGCAAAATGCGCCGCCGCCTGCTGCGCGTACTCCACGACTTTCCGGATGTGGTGTATGCCGCCGGCCACGACCATAACCTGCAGTATTTCCAGCGCCAGGGCGGGCACTACCTGGTAAGCGGGGCGGGCAGCAAAACGGCCTTCGTGCAGAAGGGCGGCCGGGCCACCTTCGTGCACGAGCACACCGGGTTTTTCAGTCTGGACTTCTACCCCCAGCACACCTGGCTGCGTACTCTGGAGCCCGGCAACGCCACCGAGGTATTCCGGTTGCAACTGTACCCGGCACCAGCGGCCGCCCCGCCGGTAGTGCCGCTGCCCCGGCAGGTGGAGCAGCTGCTCAGCCGCTAAGCCGCAGCGGGCGGCGGCACCAGCACCCGCAGGCTGCCGGGCTGAATGTGGACCTCCACCGGCGTAGGCAGCTGATGCGGCTCCCCATCCACCTGCACCAGCACCTCCGTGGCCCCCGGCACCGTAATGCGGGCCCAGCGGCAGGGCAGCCGCCGGGTGTAGTCCGAATCGTCAAAGTCACTAGTATATAGGCGGTAGAGCAGGCCGGGCGCGGCGGTATTCGGAAACGGGGCAATCAGGCACAGCTCAAACTGTCCGTCATCGAGCTGGCTATGGGGGTTGATAACCACGTTGCTCCCGAACGTAGTAGCATTGGCTATGGTCAGCATAAAGGCCTCGCCAGTCCAGGTTTCCCGGTCGGTTTCGATGTGGTAGGCGGCCGGCTGGTAGGCGGCGTACTCCTGGGTAGCAATGCGCACGTAGGCTCCGGGGCCGCGGGCATTGCCCTGGTCAAATTTCTGTACAATCAGGGCATTAAAGCCAATATCGGCCAGATGGGCGGCAAACAGCCCCCCAACCCGCAGCGTATCCAGGGTGCGGATGGTGTAGTCCCAGGTTAGGCGCAGGGCGGCTGTTACCTCCTGTGGAATGCCTACGTCCTTCGACAGCCCATTGCCCGAACCCAGCGGGATAATCCCCAGGGGCAGACTACTGCCACTTACGGCCTCGGCCACCAGACTCACGGTACCATCACCACCAGCCGCAAATACGGCATCGTAGGGGTGCCGGCCAAGGTGCTGCTGCAATTGGGCCAGGTCCTGCTGGCCGGTGGTATGAAAAAATGATGCCGTACGGCCCCGCTCGGTACAATACGCCGCTATGGTTGCTTCCAAGTCCGTTTTGTCGACGTCGCCGGAAATGGGGTTAAGCACAAACAAGAGGTGGCGAAGTTGCGCAGGCATACGAGTAATAAGTGAAAAACGAACCGCTACACCTATAAAAACATAGCCAGCAATACGCTGGCTAGGTAGAATGGTATAGATGGCCGCTAGGGCTTCAGGTTGGCCGGCAGCCCCTGCGGGTAGTCAGCTGCAATATCGCGCTGTAGCTCCTGAATACGGTTGCCGGGGTTGGGGTGAGTGCTCAGGAATTCGGGTGGATTACTGCCACTGTTTGCCTGTTCTAGAACCTGCATCACCTGAATCATGGACCGGGGGTCGTAGCCGGCGGAGGGGGTAAAGTCAACGGCCAGCTTATCCGCTTCCAACTCGTCTTCGCGGCCGTAGCGCAGCGTCAGGAGCTTGCCTACCATGGCGGCGGCGGCAGCACTGGCGGCGGTGCCAGGACGGTCCGGGTCGTAGAGGCCAATGGCAGCGGCACCGGTCAGGCCGTTGGTCAGCTGCGACTTGGCCACCTGCTCAGCGGAGTGCCGGGCCACCACATGCCCGATTTCATGGGCTAGCACGCCGGCCACCTGGCCTTCGGTTTTCAGGTTTTTCAACAGGCCGGCCGTGATAAACACCTGCCCGCCCGGCAGCGCAAAGGCGTTGATGGTATTCTCATCGGCCAGCAGATGGAACTGAAATTTGTAGGGCGTCTGGCTGGCTTTGGTGCTGCGCACTATCTGCTGACCTATGCGCTCCACGGCGGCTCCAGCCTGCCGGTCCGGATGGATGCCGCCGTACTGCTGGGCCATTTCGGGGGCTGCCTGCAGGCCCAGGGCTATTTCCTGCTCCGCCGACATGTTCACGTGCTGAACTTCGCCGGTTACCTCATTTTTCTGGGTATTGCAGTAGTAGGGAATGAACGCAAAGGCGGCCATTACCAGGGCTATTATGTAGCGAAGATTGCCTCTCATGATGGGGTGTAGGGAAGGGAGTGGAGAAGTGCGAAACCCGGACAAAACGGCCGGCACGCCTTGTAACGCGCCGTTTTCCTTAGGGTTGCCCGGGCGCTTGAAACCCAAATTCCCGGGATGCACGTATCAGCCCGTATTCCGCTGCCTTCAGTCGGTAGCCTCCCGCCTTCATTGTAACCTCCCCTTTATTATGAATCAGAAACGCACTTTCGGCAGCATTCTTACTGTGCTCGGTATCATCGGCATTATTCTGGGAGCCTTGGGCTTCCTGGGCATTGGCGGCCTGGGCCTCAGTAAAATGAACTCGCTGGTCCCCTTTGTGGTAGGCCTGATCTTCTTTTTTGCCGGCATCAACCTGGTCCGCACCACCGGCGACCGGGCTTAGTCCACTCCTACTACCACGCGGCCCCGCCTCTGCCTGAAGCAGAAGCGGGGCCGCGTGTTGTTCAGTAACGAAGGTACCCAGGCTGCTAGCCGGGGTGCTGGAGCAAGCCTTTGTACTGGGCAAATGCCAGCAGGGCGCCGTCCAGCTGCAGCCACTGCGACTGATAGGCAGTAGCTGTAGGGCCGTTGGCAAATACCACTGAGCCTCCCTTGATGGTACGAATGATACCAGGCGTTTGGGCCACCGGTAGGGCCGGGCAACCCTGGCTGCGGCCCAGGCGGCCGTGCTGACGTACAAATGCCTGGCTCACGTAGTCGGCCCCGTGTACCACCACTGAGCGGGAAAGCGCATTGGTATTATAGCCGGTGTCTACCCCGTGTAGCTTCAGCGACAGGCCGTGCTTCCCTTGATAGGTGTTGCCCGTAATATAGAAGCCCAGGCTGCTCATCTCGGAACCTTCCCGGTTGGAAAATGACTGTGCAAACTCCTCGCCGGTGTTTTTGCCGTGCGCCACCAGCGTATGATGCACCAGCCGCCCCTGGGCCAGGTCAACCACCCACAGCCGCTCCCGCGTACTGGACTGGCTAAAGTCGATGATGGTAATGGTATGGCACCGGTTGCTGATGGTACCGCGCTGCTGCAGGTTATAGAAGCCTACCAATGCCTTGCGGTATGTGGTAAGAGGCAAGCCGGCCGCCAGCAGCCCCGCGTGGGTGTAAGTAGCGGCTATATGCTGCTCGAAAGCAGCCATGTACATGGTGCGCACCGGGGCACTCAGCCCAGTTGGGGCGGGAGCTTCATCTACCAGAGGAACTGCCGTACCAGCCGCTGTAATGGCAGCTGCCGGGGCAAACCAGGAGAAACACGTCAGAAACAAACCGGTGGCAACAGTCGGCAAATTCGTCATCGGCTAAACTAGTCGGGGCGAAGGAAATTGAGGTAGCTTGCGCAGCGGCACTGCTATGGGCTAGCCAAAAATAGCACTTTTACTTTAAGCAACCTTGCCACGGTCAACTACTTACCCATGAAAACCGTTCCTACTTCCTTGATTAGGCCAATTTTTTTTCTCTGCACCCTGCTGGCTCTGGCAGGCTGCGGTCATGCATTGCCTCCCCTGCCCGACTTCGATTCGGCCAGTTGGCGAACCGACCAGTATGGTTGCCGCAACCAGCGGGCAGCCCAAGTACCTGTGCTGGAAAAACACCGGAATGATTTGTATGGCGCCCGAATCAACGATATTACCACTCTACTTGGTCATCCTGATGAGGAAGAGCTTGGTGAGCAAAGCGACAAAATATACATCTACTACGTGTCAGCGGGCATGCAGTGTGCTCCTGGTCATCCTCGCTCCTCCCGCAACCGGCTGCTCATCAGGAGTGGTGCCACTGGCACCGTCACCGAATTAATCCTACCAGTGCTCAAAAAAGATTAAATATAACTATTTATATAATTACAACTCCTCACTTTTGTCCTCCAACTCTGGGGCAAGAATATTCTTCCTCTAACTACTGAGGTGTAGTGTGCAGGTTGGCCGTTAGTGGTTAGTTGGAAACCAGTGTGGCTAAAATTGCGCTTGCCTTCCAGGCACTACCTTTCACCTACTTGTCTGATTGGGTCGCAACTGTCCTTGCGTGTACCTCCTAATCAGCATCCCCTAACAAAAAACGGCCATCTGCTCCCGGGAGCAGATGGCCATTTTTTGTTAGGGGCGTGTGCCGGAACTGGCTAGCCCAGCCCCCCATCAGTAGGGTTAGCCGGTTGCGCTGGCACCGCGTCGCGCTGCCGGTCGTCATGGAACAAGCTTAGTTGAGATGGTGTCAGGATGCGGCTACACTCTGTCTCGTACTGAGACTCTAGCTCCGCTAGTTTGGCGTTGCGCTCCAGGGGAGAGTCATGGTACTGCCACTGAATGTCTTCAATCCGGGCCAGTTTGATCTTGTTCACGGCGCGAAGCTGAATAATCTGTGCTTCATTCAGGTGCAGCTGCTCACTCATAGCGCGGGTGAGTCTTTCAACCTGAGTAGCGGAAGTCTCAGTCGACCCCGGCCGCTCGGCGTACCGGTCTTTCAGTTGAGCGTGGGCGGCTGGGCCAAAGCCAACCAGAAAAAAGAGAAAAAAAAGAGCTTTCATGAGAAACGGTGGAAAGCAGGCAGGTAAGTAATATAAGAACAGTACTGAGGGTGTAAACCAAATTTTCCTAAGGAAAATTCCATCAACCCCACCGTTCTTCAATACAAAAATATATTTTTTAAGTCATAAATGCAAGATGATATAAATTTATAACACAATTTTTTATAGAAATAATTATCAATTATACTCACTGCCTGATATAGCAAAGAAAGCCAGGCAATCTGCCCGGCTTTCATACAACGTTGGGGTGGGCGGGTTTATTCTAGGCCCGTCATAGGCTTATGGTCCGGGCTCTTGTAGTACTGCATGGCAATGAGGGAGATAATAACCCCGGTCATAGCTCCCTGCAGAATAATGGCCAAAAAGGCTATGGTTACCGACAAATCGAAGCCGAACAGATCCTGCGCCCGGATACCATCCATAATGTGCCGATTGAGCACACCAGCGTACAGGATAAAGAAAAAGCCGAATGCAACGGAGGCAACACCAGCCGTAATAATACCGGTGCCGAAACCATGCAGGTAGGGCATGCGGCCGTGTCGGCTGCGCTTATAGTGCGAAATAGCCATGCAAATGCCGATAATCATGATAACGCCATTCAGAAAGCTAAGCTCAATTTGCTCGGACAGGCCGAACAGGGAAGCCAGCAGAAAATATAGCATCATGCCTCCGGCCGTAAACAGACCGTAACGGACTCCGTTGGTTTCGGGAGTGAGGTGCGTAGTGGCCATACAATGGGTTGATTAAGTGGTGGAAGGGAAACCGTGTAGCGGCGTACACCCGGAACTACCTGAGCAAATCAGTGTGTTTACCCACTGATTCTGCGCCGCGTGTCCGGCATAGTGCCTGCTTTCCTTCTATACCGCCCTGAGGGGTAGCTGGTTGTACAATTCACGGTTTTTTTTTGCTCCAGGCCGGGTTAGTGGCGAATATCCGTGTGGCCGGGCCATTTTGCGTACTTTTGCGGGCCGGCTGGCCAACCATCGGCCCATTCGGGTTTTTCCGTACTACTTTTTTATGATCAGCACCTCCAACGTAAGCCTGCGCTACGGCAAGCGCATCTTGTTCGAAGACGTTACCATCAAGTTCATGCCCGGCAACGTGTATGGTCTGATTGGAGCCAACGGAGCCGGAAAATCTACCTTTTTAAAAATACTATCGGGCGAAATTGAGCCGAATACCGGCTCGGTGGATATGCCAAAGGGTGCCCGGCTTTCGGTTTTGAAGCAGAACCAGTTTGAGTACGATGCTTATCCGGTGCTGCAAACAGTTATTATGGGCCACACCCGCCTCTGGAAGGTGATGGAAGAGAAGGATGCCCTCTATGCCAAAGCGGACTTCTCGGATGCCGACGGCGAGCGGGCGGCTGAGCTCGAAGGCGAGTTTGCTGACCTGGAAGGCTGGAACGCGGAGTACGAAGCCGCCGAACTGCTCTCCGGCCTCGGCATCGGCGAAGACAAGCACCATACCCTGATGGCGGACCTGGGCACCTCCGATAAGGTGCGGGTGCTGCTGGCCCAGGCCCTGTTCGGCAACCCCGACGTGCTGCTGCTCGACGAACCCACCAACGGCCTCGACGCCGAAACCGTGCTGTGGCTGGAGAACTTTCTGGACTCCTTCCAGAACACGGTAATTGTGGTAAGCCACGACCGGCACTTCCTCGACGCGGTGTGTAACTACATGGCCGACCTCGACTTCTCGAAAATTACCATGTACCCCGGCAACTACTCGTTCTGGTACGAGAGCAGCCAGCTGGCTTTGCGCCAGCGCCAGGAGGTGAACAAGAAAACCGAGGATAAGCGCAAGGAACTGGAAGAGTTTGTGCGGCGGTTCTCGGCCAATGCTTCCAAATCCAAGCAGGCTACTTCGCGCCAGAAGCTGCTCCAGAAACTTACATTGGAAGAAATCAAGCCCAGCTCGCGCAAGTATCCTTACATTGCATTCAAGCCTGAGCGGGAGGCCGGCAACCAGTTGCTGTCGGTGGAAAACCTGAGCAAATCGGTGGATGGGCAGGTAATTTTCCGCAACGTATCCTTCTCTCTGGATAAGAAGGATAAAGTGGCCGTTATCAGCCGCGACGACCGGGCGGCCTCCCTCCTGTTCGACATCCTGTTCGAGCAGATCAAGGCCGACAGCGGCAACTACAAGTGGGGCACCACCATCACGCCCAGCTACTTCCCCAAGGAAAATACCGAGTTCTTCGACACCGACCTGAACCTGGTGGACTGGCTGCGCCAGTACAGCACCGAAAAGGATGAGTCGTTTATCCGGGGCTTCCTGGGTCGGATGCTGTTTTCGGGCGAGGAGTCGCAGAAGAAGTCGAACGTACTGAGCGGGGGCGAGAAGGTGCGCTGTATGCTCAGCAAGATGATGATGGAAGCCGGCAACGTGCTGGTGCTCGACGACCCGACCAACCACCTCGACCTGGAAAGCATTACGGCCCTGGATAACTCCCTGCGCGACTTCAACGGCACGCTGCTGTTTGCCTCCCACGATTTGCAGGTGATTCAGTCAGTGGCTAACCGCATCATTGAGCTCACCCCGGACGGTATCATCGACCGGCGCATGAGTTACGAGGAATACCTGGCCGACGAGAACATCAAAACCCAGCGCCAGCGCATGTATCAGTTGGTGTCGTAATTACGTTACTGCAAGCATTATGAAACGACTTCTGTTCCTGATGCTGATTGGTGGGGCCGGCCTGGTTGGGCTGGCCCCTACCGTTTCGGCCCAAACCACCGATACCACCCGCACGGTGAAGCCCCAGCTGAACACGGCCCCTCCGGGTTCGGCCCCGCCTCCTCCCACCGCTCCGCCCGTGTACCAGCCGGCGCCGGCTACACCCACTCCTGCACCGGACCGTAACGTACCGGCCGCCAACGACCCCTACGATCCTAACCGGCCCTCCGGTATGGATTTACCTCAGCGCCCCGGCGTGGCCGCGCCTGCGCCCCCCCTGCGCCGCTACTTTCTGTACACCAACTTTGGGCTGGGTTTTAATAGCTACAATGGGTACAGCCAGTTCAGCGGCAGCCTGGCACCCGCCATTGGATACCGGTTCTCGGAGCGCTTTGCGGCCGGCCCCGGCATCTCCTATGCCTTTAACAGCTACTCCTTCAGCGGCCTGCCTACTATTAAAACCAACAGTATCGGGCTGAAGGCTTTTGCACAGTTTATTGCCTACAAAGAGTTCTTTTTGCACGCAGAGTACGAAGTAACCAACGCCGAAACCTTGGGCATTGATTACACCACCAACACGGTGTATACTTTTAAGCATACCGTACGCACGCCGCTGGCCGGGGCCGGCTACCGCACCCGTTTCAGCGACCGGGCTGCCGCCGATATTGTGGTACTGTACAATTTCAACGACGGCTTCGATGATATTTACGGCCAGCCAGTCATTCGCTTCAGCTTCCTGTTTGATCTGAAGTAGAGCAGCAGTTTGGCATTCACCGGAGCACTAAAACACACAACGCCCCACTCAGAAGTGAGTGGGGCGTTGTGTGTTTTTGGACTTAAGCATTCCACCTACTAGAGTGGAAGAGGAAGAGCTGGAGCTATACTACCCGGCCGCCGCGAATTACACGCAGCAGAATGGCAATAATGGCAATAACCAGCAGAACGTGAATCAGGCCATTACCGGCAATGCCGGCGCCAAGTACGCCAAAGTAACCCAGGGCCCAGATGATGACCAGAATTACGGCAATGATATACAGCAAATTTCCCATGGTGAAAGAGGAGAGAGTAAGTGGAAAAAAGGGAGAGTGGGTTGTGGAGGCCCCGAAAGCAAACTGGGTGATAGAGCCTCGGGAGCCGTTCTGCGGTTTTGTACGCGGGACTTCTTGCAAAAGGTTTTGAACTCCAGGGCATTTTTTGGTACCGGACATGGATAAGCCGGCCGAAAAGCGGCATTGGGTACTAAAAACACACTTTTTGCAGTGGAAAAAAACTATACATCAGCCTCATAATATACCCCTGCCCCTACCTTGAGTGCCATTAGTTTCCGCGTAGCTTTGTGGCACCCAAACCCGGACAACGGGTTATTTCCCACCCTTCTCTTTTTTGCATATGCGCCACATAGCTGTTATTGGCTCGGGCACCATGGGCAATGGCATTGCCCACGTTTTCGCGCAGCACGGCTTTTCCGTTGCTCTTATCGATGTAAACCAGGCCGCGCTGGACAAAGGCCTGGCAACCATTGCCAAAAACCTTGACCGCCAGGTAGCCAAAGGCACCTTATCGGCAGCCGACAAGGACGCCACGCTGGGCCGCCTGGCGCTGTACCCAACCATTGCCGAAGGCGTGCAGGAAGCTGAGCTGGTAGTAGAAGCTGCCACTGAAAATCTGGAGCTGAAGCTGAAAATTTTCCGGGAGCTGGATATGCACGCTCCCGCCAACGCCATACTGGCCTCCAACACCTCGTCCATTTCCATCACCCAGATTGCCGCCGTTACCCAGCGCCCGGCGCAGGTAATTGGTATGCATTTTATGAATCCGGTGCCGGTAATGAAGCTGGTAGAGGTAATTCGCGGCTACGCTACCTCCGCGGAGGTAACCGAGCAGATCATGGAGTTGTCGCGGCAGCTGGGCAAAACCCCCACGGAGGTAAACGACTACCCCGGCTTCGTGGCCAACCGTATCCTCATGCCCATGATTAACGAGGCCATCATCAGCCTGTTTGAAGGCGTGGCCGGGGTGGAGGAAATTGACACGGTAATGAAGCTGGGCATGGCGCACCCGATGGGGCCGCTGCAGCTGGCCGATTTTATTGGGCTGGATGTGTGTCTGGCTATTCTGCGGGTACTGCACTCTGGCCTGGGCAACCCCAAATATGCCCCCTGCCCCCTGCTGGTGAACATGGTAACGGCCGGCCGGCTCGGGGTTAAATCAGGCGAAGGCTTCTACTCCTGGGCGCATGGCAGCAAGGAGTTGATTGTGGCCGAGCGGTTCCGGAAGTAAGTGGCAATGGGGGTTGGCGCAAAGCACGGACCCTGACCAGAATAACCTTACTCTACCGTTGGGAGCAACACGTACAGGCGCCTTGCCCACTGCTAACTACATGGTTGGCAGTGGGCAAGGCGCCTGCGCGCAGGAATACGCGAGCAGTAACGCCCCACGTAAACTTTTTCTACCGAAAATGGCTTTTATCCGTATGCTACGAGCTATTCTGACGGTTGGGCTCGGCTTGGGGCTGCTGACTGCCGCCCGGGCTCAATCACCCGTTTCTCCCTCATCAACTACGAAATCCCAACGAATGGAACAGGCAACATTTGGTGCCGGCTGCTTCTGGTGCGTAGAGGCCGTTTTTCAGGACCTCAAAGGCGTGACGAAAGTTGTATCCGGCTACATGGGCGGGCGCATTGCCAACCCTACTTACAAAGAAGTGTGCAGCGGCCTCACGGGCCACGCTGAGGTAGCCCAGATTACCTACGACCCCGCAGTTATCAGCTTCGAGGAGCTGCTGGAAGTATTCTGGAAAACCCACGACCCCACTACTCTTAACCGCCAGGGTGCTGATACCGGCACCCAGTACCGCTCGGCCGTTTTTTTCCACAACGAGGAGCAGCACCAGCTGGCCGAGCAATACAAGCAGAAGCTGAACGCCGCTCATGCTTTCCCGAACCCCATCGTAACGGAAATTGTACCGGCAGTAACCTTCTACCCCGCCGAGGACTATCACCAGAATTACTACAACCAGAACGGCCAGCAGCCTTACTGCCAGTTTGTGGTAAAGCCCAAGGTGGATAAAGTGCGGCAGGTGTTTGCCGACAAGCTGAAAACGGACAAAGCCAGCGTACGGTAAGCTGACCGTTACCCAGGCCTGTCAACGCGCAAAAGCCGCCCCGAGCTATTCGGGGCGGCTTTTGCGCGTTGACAGGCCTGGGTGGCAGTTGGCTGAGTGCTAGGACTGCTCCATCAAATCAATCTGGAAGGGCCCATGCTCCCGCCCCAGGGCATAGAACATGGCTACCTGATTCATGAGGGTCCGGGCGTACAGATCCAGCGCCCGGGTTTCCAGGATCTGGTTATTCTTCACGATGATGAAGCTTACCAGCTCGCCCGGGTAGGCTCCATCTTCACCTAGAGGGGGAATTGCCTCAAAGGGCGAAAAGTTCTTGACTGGAATGAACTCGCTTTTGGGCAACTCCATCAGCGTTTTTTCTCCGTACGGAATGAAGCCTTTCAGGTGGGAATACCGGTAATGTGGGTTCCAGACCCAGCTGCCGTTGAAAATGTAGTATTCATCGGTGCCCAGCCGCAGGAAGTCCCGGAGCGACACGTTCACGCCCACCCGCCAGTTGGTACGCTCTTCCAGGGTTTGCTTGATAATAGCCAGCCGGGTGGGGTCAGGGGTATCGGTGAGGGGCTGGGTAAGCCGGGCCTGGGCCACCAGCTCGCAGCCGGCGTACAGGTTGAGCAGCTGCTGGCGCCACGCATTCTGAGCACCGAGATGATAGGCATCGGCCCGGGTAAACTCAAAGAAATTGTGGGTATAGGGGCCGGCAATGGCTACCCCGTCGCGGCCGTTGGGCTCGGCCCACTCCACCAGAAAGCACGGGCGGCTACGGCCATCTACCCAAGGCAGCTCCCGGTTGAAAGCCACGCGGGTTTGAATGGTATCCGGTTCGACGCCCAGCTCCTGGGCTACGTAGTCGCGCACTTCGTCGCGGGCCTGGGCGGCCGATACAACTGATTTGAGGGTACTCATCAAGCGAATAGAAAAAGCAAAACCGGCCGGTTAGAAGTAGAATAGGCGCGGCCTACAATGTTACGGATTAATCGGCTTCGTTTCAGTGTAAGCGGCTGCCCGTTCAGGCGTTTTTAGCCCGCAGCGGCCGACGCAGCTGCATGACGGCCCTGCATGACCCGCACCCACTCAGCAATGAAGCCGACCAGGCCGGGGGTTAGACGGCCACGTTATGCTCCCGTAGAGCATCGTTGAGAGAGGTTTTGAGGTCGGTGCTGGGTTTGCGCTGGCCAATAATGAGGGCGCAGGGCACCTGGTACTCGCCGGCCGGAAACTGCTTGGGCAAGCTGCCCGGAATGACCACTGAGCGGGCCGGCACGTAGCCCCGGTACTCCTTGGGCTCAGGCCCGGTCACGTCGATAATGCGGGTGCTGCCGGTGATGGTGACGCCCGCCCCAATAACGGCCTCTTTCCCCACGAAGCAGCCTTCTACCAGAATGCTGCGGGAACCCACAAAGGCGCCATCTTCCACAATTACCGGGGCGGCCTGCACTGGTTCCAGCACCCCGCCAATACCCACGCCCCCGCTCAGGTGGACGCCGGCCCCAATCTGGGCGCAGGAGCCCACGGTGGCCCAGGTATCAACCATAGTGCCTTCGCCCACCCAGGCCCCGATGTTCACGTAGCTCGGCATCATGATAACGCCGGGTGCCAGGTAAGCCCCATAGCGCGCTACGGCCGGCGGCACCACGCGCACGCCCTGCTGCTCATAGTTGGTTTTAAGCCGCATTTTGTCGCGGAACTCAAAAGGACCCACCTCCAGGGTTTCCATCTGGCGGATGGGGAAATACAGAATGACGGCCTTTTTCACCCAGTCGTTTACCTGCCAGTCGGCTCCCTCGGTGGCACCGGGCTGGGCTACCCGCAGGCGGCCCTTATCAAGCTCCTCAATCACGTGCTGGATGGCCTCCGTGGTGGCCGATAGTTGCAGAAGGCTCCGGTCGTTCCAGGCGGCCTCAATCAGATGTTGCAGTTCAGACATACTATGTAAAAGGGTCAGGTGCTAGGTGTCCGTTATCAGCTTGGCAGTCTGACAGCCAGCAACTGCCAACGAACACCTATAAATCAAGCGGGCCAAAAGTACCATCTTCGTGTTCAATATGCCGCCTCCTACCATTATTTTGCTGGCTTCTGTGCTCAAGCCGCTCAACGATACCCGCATGCTGGGCAAGTTTGGCCGGACGCTGGCGGAGCGGCCTGCAACGCAGGTGCACGTGGCCGGGCGCTTCGCTCCCGCCCCGGTTTCCCTCCCGCCCAACCTGCACACCCACTCCTTGCTGCAGGGTACTCGCCTGAGCCTGGCCCGGCTGGCGGCCCAATGGCGCTACTGGCAGCTTCTGCGCACGCTCCACCCCCAGGTGGTGGTGGTACACGCCCCGGAGCTGCTGCCCCTGACGGTGGCCTGGCAGTTGCTGGGCCCGGGCCGCCGCTTTATCTACGATGTGAGGGAGAATTACGCCCTGAACATCCGGACCCAGGCCGTGTACCCGGTCTGGGTCCGGGGGCTGCTGGCCGGCTTGGTGCGCCGGCTCGAAACCCTGGCGGCCCGCCGCGCCGCCGCCGTGCTGCTGGCCGAGCAAAGCTATGCCGCAGAGTTGCCGTTTGCCGCTGGAGGCCCGACTTCGGAACCGCTGATTATCGAAAACAAATACCAGCCCTACGACAACGCCCCGGTGGCCTGGCCCCGGCGGCTGCCCCCAGTGTCGGAGCCGTTGCGGGTGCTGTACTCCGGCACCATTTCCGAGTTGAACGGCATCTGGGAGGCCGTGCGGTTTCTGGAGCTGCTCCAGACAGTGTGGCCCCGGGCCCAGCTCACCATCTGCGGGTTTTGCCAGCAGCCGGGGTTGCTGCGGCAGCTGGAGGCCACCGTGGCGGCCTCGGGGGGGGCGGTGCGGCTGGTGGGCGGCGCTACTCTGGTGGCCCACCAGCAGGTAGTGGCCGAAATCCGACGGAGCCACCTGGGCCTGCTGCCTTACCGGCCGCATACCAGCACGGCCCGCTGCGTACCCACCAAGCTGTTCGAGTACCTGGCCAACGCCCTGCCGGTTATTGTGCCGCCCAACCCGCTGTGGATGGCCCCGGTGGCCGCCGCGCGGGCGGGCCTGGTGGTGGAGTTTCAACGGGACTCCTACACGGATGCGGCAGGCCTGCTCCGGCAGCTGCGGAGCGCCGAATTTTACCCCGCTGGGCCGCCCGCCGACGCTCTTTGGGCCACCGAGGCAGGAAAGTTGCACCAGCTGCTGGATTCTATCCGGTAACTACCGACCTTTGCGGCCCGTTTACGGAGCAGGCTACCGATTTTTTCTACCTTCGGCTCCATTTCTCTGACCGCTCTGCCCCGCAAATTCCCCTACTGATGAACAACACCCTCCGACACTCCGAAATTGCCGGCGTTGGCCACTACGTGCCTGAGCGCGTGGTTACCAATGCCGATTTGACTACCCTCATGGATACCACCGATGAGTGGATTCAGGAGCGCACCGGTATCCGGGAGCGGCGCTGGTTTGAGGAAGGCAAGGACACCACAGCCAACATGGGAGCCAATGCCGCCCGTAAGGCCCTGGAAATGGCCGGCCTCACCCCCGACGATGTGCAGATGATTGTGTTTGCCACTTTGTCGCCTGACTACTTCTTTCCGGGTTCCGGCGTGCTGCTCCAGCGGGAGTTGGGCATCAAAGACCCTATTCCGGCTTTCGATGTGCGCAACCAGTGCTCAGGCTTCGTGTATGCCCTGAGCATGGCTGATCAGTTTGTAAAGACCGGCATGTACGATACGGTGCTGGTGGTAGGCTCCGAAATTCATTCCTCGGGCCTCGACATCAGCACCCGGGGCCGGGGCGTGTCGGTTATTTTCGGCGACGGAGCCGGGGCCGTGGTACTACGGCCCAGCACCCGCGAAGGCTACGGCATCCTGAGCACCCACCTGCACGCTCAGGGCGAGCACGCCGAAGAGCTGATTGTGAAAGAGCCGGGCTCTAACCGCAATAACCGGGTGGAATATGTAATGGCCAATGAGCTGGATATGTACCCCTACATGAACGGGCAGAACGTGTTTAAGCACGCTGTGGTCCGTTTCCCGCAGGTTATCAAGGAAGCCCTCGACCAGAACGGCTACGAGTCCAAGGACATCGATATGCTGATCCCGCACCAGGCCAACCTGCGCATTACCCAGTACGTGCAGCAGAAAATGGGCCTCACCGACGATAAAATCTTCAGCAACATCCAGCGCTACGGCAACACCACGGCCGCTTCCGTGCCCATTGCGCTGAGCGAAGCCGTGCAGGAAGGCCGCATCCGGCGCGGCGACCTGGTGTGCCTGGCCGCTTTCGGCTCCGGGTTCACCTGGGCTTCTGCCTTGATTAAGTGGTAGCTTTTGGTCAATTAAAAATTGAGAATTAAGAATTAAAAATGGCCGTTCTTCGACCCTTATATGGGGCCAGGAGCGGCCATTTCTCAATTTTTAATTCTTCATTTTTAATTTTTAATTCAATCGAATGCCCAGCTATACCGAAGAAAACTACCTGAAAGCCATTTACAAGCTTAGCGAAGCGCAACCGGGCACGGAGGTAAGCACCAACAGCGTGGCCGAGGAGTTGCAGACTCGCCCCGCTTCGGTAACCGACATGCTCCGCCGCCTGGGCGAGAAAGGGCTGTTGCACTACACCCGCTACCGGGGCGTATCCCTTACGTTGGAGGGCCGGCGGCTGGCCCTGCTCACCATCCGTAAGCACCGGCTCTGGGAGGTGTTTCTGGTGCAACAATTAGGCTTCAATTGGGATGAGGTGCATGACGTGGCCGAGCAGATGGAGCACATTGACTCCGACCTGCTGGTGCGCCGCCTCGACGAGTACCTGGGTTTCCCCCAGCTCGACCCCCACGGCGACCCAATTCCGACGGCCGACGGCGTGCTACACCGTCCCCAGCACCGCCTGCTCTCCGACCTGCGCCCCGGCGACCAGGGCCGGGTAGTTGCCGTAAAAAACACCTCTGCCCCCTTTCTGCAATACCTTGATAAAGTCGGCGTCAACCTGGGCACGCACATTGAAGTGGTAGATAAGATACTCTTTGATAACTCACTTGAAATCAGAATAAACAACCAAAATAAATACCTGGTATCCGCCGAGGTCAGCCGCAACCTGTTGGTAGCGGATTGAGGCCTGCCAGAACGTGTACCCCGGAGCTGTGCTCCGGCTCGCGCCTGGGAGTAATCAATCTGGCAAGAAAGTAAATTGTCCTCTTACGCGAGCCGAAGCGGAGCTTCGGGGTACACGTTCTGGCGGGCCGGAGCACAGCTCCGGGGCACAACGTTTTTACGGCCCTGGCCGGATAGCCGTACCTTTGCGCCCAGAACCATTTTCTTGCGTCGTGGCTGTAGCTCTTCCCGTTTCCCTTACCGATACCATTGTTGCCCTTTCTACCCCGCCGGGTTCCGGGGCCATTGCCCTGATCCGGCTGTCGGGCCCCGATGCCATCCGCCTGACCGACGAGGTGTTTGCTGGCAAGCGCCTGCGCGACCAGCCCAGCCACACCCTGCACGTGGGCACCGTGCGCGACGCCGACCGGATTCTGGACGAGGTAGTGGTGTCTCTGTTTCGGGGGCCGCACTCTTATACCCGCGAAGATGTGGTGGAAATCAGTACCCACGGCTCCGACTACATTGTGCAGGAGGTGCTGGGGCTGCTGCTGCGCCGGGGGGCTCGCCTGGCCGAAGCCGGCGAGTTTACCAAACGCGCCTTCCTGCACGGCGCGTTCGACCTGGCCCAGGCCGAAGCCGTGGCTGACCTGATTGCCTCCGACTCCGCTCTTTCACACCAGGTGGCCATGCAGCAGATGCGCGGCGGCTTCTCGCAGGAGTTGAAGGACCTGCGCGGCCGGCTGGTGCAGTTTGCGGCCCTGCTGGAACTGGAGTTGGACTTTGGGGAAGAAGACGTGGAGTTTGCCGACCGCACCGGCCTGGTGCTGCTGCTCCAGGACGTGCAGCAGCTAGTGCGCCGCCTGCTCCGGTCGTTCGAGTTGGGCAACGTTATCAAGAACGGCGTTACCACCGTTATTGCCGGCCGGCCCAACGCCGGCAAAAGCACTTTGCTTAATGCCCTCCTGAACGAAGAGCGCGCCATTGTCTCGGACGTAGCCGGCACCACCCGCGACCTGATTGAAGACGAGGTTAGCCTGGCCGGTATCCGGTTCCGTTTCGTGGATACGGCCGGCCTACGCGACACGTCTGACGTGGTAGAATCCATTGGGGTTGAGCGCACGCTTAAACGAGTGCAGCAGGCTGCATTGGTGATATATCTATTTGATATTACCACTACTTCCCTATCTGATCTGCAAGCTGAGATTGAAGCCCTTCCCCTGCCATCCGGAGTATCGGTGCTGGCAGTGGGCAACAAGCTCGATGTGGCCTCCGATGCCGAACAGGAAGCCTTCCTCCACCGCCCCGATACCGTGCTGATAGCCGCCTCCCGCGGCGACGGCCTGGACGAGTTGCAGGAACTGCTGCTGGCCAAAGTGCACGGTGAAGGCCTGGACCGCGCCGGCTCCAGCACCATTGTCACCAACCTGCGCCATGCCCAGAGCCTGGAGCAGGCCACCCACTACCTGGATGCCGTACTGAGCGGTTTGAACACCGGAGCCGGCACCGAGTTGCTGGCCGCCGACCTGCGCCACGCCTTGGCCGCTCTGGGGCAGATTACCGGCGAAATCAGCAACGACGACCTGCTCACCAGCATTTTCACCCAGTTCTGCATCGGGAAGTAGCCAGAACGGGTACCTCGGGCCAGGCATCGCCCCGCTAGAACGTGTACCCCGAAGCTGTGCTCAAGCTCGCGCCTGTGAGTATGAGTAACTACCCAATTGAGGTTGATTAGCCTCTAACGCGAGCCAAAGCACAGCCCCGGGGTACACGTTCCGACGGACTAAAGTCTGGCCTGGGCTACTGGCTTCCGTAAAAACCCTGTAAAAACATAGGTTGGCATGCCGAACTTGTCAGCGCCCGGGCTTTTCTTTGCGTTTTCCCCATCTCAAAAACAAGAACCCGGACGCGGTTGTAGTACAGGCGACAAACTCTCCTAGCTTTCCGGCTTGCCGGTAATTTTTTAGTTTCGCCCTGCAACCCATCCTTCACCCCACTTTTATGGCAGAATCTGCTGAACTGATCCTCGACGGGAAATCCTATTCTCTCCCTGTCATTGAAGGCACCGAGCAAGAAAAAGCCTTTGATATTGGCAAGCTGCGGGACCAAACCGGCTACGTAACCCTCGACTCGGGTTACAAGAACACCGGCGCCACCAAAAGTGCCATTACCTTCCTCGATGGCGAAGAGGGTATTCTGCGCTACCGGGGTTACCCCATCGAGCAGTTGGCCGAGAAATCGTCCTTCATTGAGGTGGCCTACCTGCTGATTTACGGCAAGCTGCCCACCAAAGCCGAGCTGGACAACTTCTCGGAGCAGATCACCAAACACACGCTGGTACACGAGGATGTACGGAAGATTTTCGACGGCTTCCCTTCGGCTACCCACCCCATGGCCATCCTGAGCAGCCTGATTTGCGCACTGACCGGCTTCTACCCCGAAAGCCTGTCGCCCAACCTCTCCGCCGAGGAAATCGACCTGAATGTGATTCGTCTGATGGCCAAGATTTCGACCATTGCGGCCTGGACGTACAAGAACAACATGGGTCACCCGTTGAACTATCCGCGCAATGACCTCGACTACTGCTCGAACTTCCTGTACATGATGTTCAGCTTCCCCACCGAGAAGTACGAGCTGGATTCACGCATCGTCAGCGCCCTGAACAAGCTGCTGATCCTGCACGCCGACCACGAGCAGAACTGCTCCACCTCCACGGTGCGTTTGGTAGGCTCAGCCAATGCTTCGCTCTACGGCTCGGTTTCGGCTGGAATCAACGCCCTGTGGGGTCCGCTGCACGGCGGTGCCAACCAGGAGGTAATTGAGATGCTGGAGGCCATCCAGAAGGACGGCGGCAACACCCAGAAGTGGGTGGATAAAGCCAAAGACCCCAACGACTCCTTCCGCCTGATGGGCTTCGGGCACCGGGTATACAAGAACTTTGATCCGCGCGCTACCATCATTAAGAAGGCTGCCGACGATGTGCTCACGGCCCTTGGCCTGGAAGATAGCCCCCTACTGAAAATTGCCAAGGAGTTGGAGCAGGCGGCCCTCACCGATGAGTACTTCATCAAGCGCAAGCTCTACCCCAACGTCGACTTCTACTCCGGCATTATTTACAAAGCCATTGGCATTCCCACCGAAATGTTCACGGTGATGTTTGCCCTGGGTCGCCTGCCCGGCTGGATTGCCCAGTGGAAAGAAATGCGCGAGAACAAGGAGCCCATCGGCCGCCCCCGCCAAATCTACACCGGCGAAACCGAACGGGACTATGTAAGCATTGATGCCCGCTCCTAGTCAGCCTACCTCATCAATAACAAAAAAGCCCGCATAAGCGGGCTTTTTTGCGTTTAAACCATTGCATCAGGCAACCGGCTATAACGTTTTGTGAATCAGCGTAGATTGGTAGCCGTGAAATTGGTTTTCATTTCCTCATAAGCCGTCATGCGCTTGGGTCCGAGCACCGCAGCCAGGTCCCACTCATAGCGCATCTGCACGTCGGCCATGGCCTTATCCAGCTCAGCAGCATCATTGGCAAACTGCTTCCGCAAATCAGCCATTTCAGTGAGCAGGCGTACGTTGAGGGCGCGCACTTTTACGTACTGTCCTTCGGTAAGCCTGGTTCGCTCAGCAATGCGGCGGGTCATATCGGTGGCCCGGGCCGAGAGTTTGCTACCGTCGCCGGGGCTGGCCTGCGCGCCGGAGCTGGCCACTACCATGGCTACAAAAACGAGACATGCGAATACTTTTTTCATAACAAGCGGTGGTGAGTTGGTGGGAAAGAAACAAGAAAACAGGCACTAGCAGTATGCGGATATGAGTGAGTAAGTATACACTATATTTATAACTATGTCAATATTAAGTTAAACTAAAGGAATCAAAAATAATCTAAACGGGAGCCTGAGCATTCAGGCTCCCGTTCAGGTTTAACGAGGTACGTCGCTCAGAGCCGTCATGCTGGCCCGGTTCTGCTGGTACAGTGCCAGCTGATTAGGCTGTAGCAACGACGACAGCTCCATCTCATACTGCAACTGGGCGTCGGATACGGCCCGGCTGTGCAGGTCGGCATCATGAACAAACAGAGCCCGGGCTGCCAGCATTTCCTGCAGCAACCGCAGGTTCAGGGCCTTAACCTGCACGTACTGGCCTTCATTGAGGTGGACCTGCTGAGACAAGGAGCGCGTCATGGCAGTTGCCCGGGCTTGTAGGTCGCGGTTGCCATTGCCAGGAGCCGCCAGTAGTCGGTGCGAGGCCAGGGCCAGCACTGCCATTACCAGGGGGATTGTCAGCTTTTTCATGGGAGGTAGGAATAGGGTTGTGGGGAGGTACTACCAGTGAGCTGCCCGAGCTTAGTGCTGGCCCAGCGCAGTCATATTCGCGCGGCTTTCCTGGAACAGCGCCAACTGAGCCGGACGAAGCAAAGCCGTCAGGTCATTCTCGTACCGAATCTGGGCATCAGCCAAGCGTTGATCCAGGATAGCCTGGTCGGCGGCGAACCGGGTTTTGAGGTCTTCAATTTCCAGCAGCATGCGCATGTTGAGCTGCTTAACCCGCAGGTACTGTCCCTCATCGAGGCGAACCTTTTCGGAGATGGAACGAGTCAGGGCAGTTGCCCGGGCCTGTACTCCAGTACCACCATCGAGGGTACCAGCAGCCAGCACCACACTCTGTACGCTTAGCAGCAGACAGACAAAAAGCGTAGTCTTTTTCATAACAAGAAAGCGTGAAAATGAAAAGGTAAATGAAAAGTGAAAGCCAGTTTAGCCTCGGGTCAGCAGGTGAGTTTGCGTCTACCTAAGCGGCCTCTCTCTCCGGTAGGGGAGGTGAGGGTAGCCAAACATAAGCACATTAATTTAATAATACAAAGATTTTTTATTAATTTTCTAATTAATTAGTTGAATATGCCTAAATATGCCCTTCTAACACAGTCAGTTAATAGTTATACGAACAAGAGAAAGTGCAAACAAAAAAAGCCCGGCCGCAAGTAGCGGCCGGGCTTCAGATTGTAGGTAGTGAACTTATAGAATTCGAAGTTCGATGCGCCGGTTCTGTTGCCGGTGCTCGTCGGAGTCGTTGGGATTCAGGGGCTTGGTTTCTCCATACCCTCTGAACCGGAGTCGTTGCGCCTTTACTCCCTGGCTGATCAGGTAAGTGTATACAGATTTAGCCCGGTTCTGTGACAGCACCTGATTGTCGTCGTCGGAGCCTACGTCGTCGGTGTGGCCGGATATTTCCACCAGCACATCGGGGTACTGCTTCATGAAGGCAACCAGCCGGTTCAGCTCAGTGCGCGACTTGGGCTTTAGCGCATACTCTTTGCTATCGAAAAACAGATTATTGAGTACGATGCTCCGGCCGGAACGCACGGGCTCCAGGTAAATATCCAGCGTCAGCGGGTCGAAGCTCCGCTTATCAGAGTAGTCGAAGCTCAGGCTGCGCATCAGGTACTTGTCGGCGGCGGCGTACATGGCGTACTGCCGGCCTTCGTTGAGCACTACCGTGTATTCGCCGTTCTCCGCATCGGAGCCCACGTACTGCACCAGCTCGTCGGTGTTGAGGTCGTAGAGCTGCACGTCGGCCTTGATGGGCTTTTTTGTGAAGGCATCGAACACCCGGCCTTGGGTGTAAGTGCTGGTTTCGCGGGCCCGCACTTCCTTGGGCACCTCGAAGCCGAACAGCTCCACTGGCCGGTCCCGCTCCTGCTTTACTCCGGGCACCGTGGCCTTGGAGCGGGAGCAGAAGCCCCGGCGGTTATCAGAGGTAATAAACAGGGATGCCTCGTTCTCGTAGGTATTGAGCGGGAAGCCCAGGTTTTGGGGAATACTCCATTTGTCGGCGCCCAGCTGCTCGCAACGGTACACATCCAGCCCACCCATACCTACCAGCCCATCGGTAACATAGTAGAGCGTAGTACCACTAGCATGAATAAACGGGGCCATATCCTTGCCGAAGGTATTTACAGGGCTGCCCAGGTTACGGGCCGGAGTCCAGTTGCCCTGGGCATCCAGGTTGGTCACGTAAATATCTTCCTGGCCCCTGCCGCCGCGCCGGGTACTGGTGAAATATAAGGTGCGCCCGTCGGCCGACAGTGTGGGTTGCGAGTCCCACTCCGGGGAGTTTACGTTGCGGCCCAGGTTCTGGGGCTTGCTCCACACGTTGCCGGTGCGGCGCGATATGTACAGGTCGCAGTTGCCCACGGAGCTGGGCCGGTCGCAGGAGGCAAACACCAGGGTTTTGCCGTCGCCGGAAATGGCCCCCGCTCCTTCGTTGTAGGGTGTGTTAATAGCCGCCGAAATGGACAGCGGCTCCCCCATACTTCCGTCCTTGTTTTGCCGGCTTACAAACAGGTCTTCGCCGCTTTCGGCCGTGGGGCGGCCCGTAAACAGCAGGAAGCGGCTATCAGCAGTCAGCACCGGGAAATACTGGAACCGGAACGTGTTAAGGGGCTGTGCCAGCGGCTCGGGCTGAATGCCGGTGGGCGCAGCCATGGCCTTCTGGGCAAACTCGCAGTTCAGGAGCTGGCGCTGGGCCCGGGGGGTATTACGCTGGTTTTTGGCCGCAGTTTTCAGGTATTTCTTATAGCTGTCGGCGGCGGTCTGGTACTCGCCGAAAGTCATGGCCAGCTCCCCCAGCGTGAAGTAATCGGTGGCCCGTGCAGGGTCCAGGGGCAGCTTGCCCAGCCCGTCACGGTACGACTCGAAAGCCAACTGGTTTTCGCCCATGGCTTTCAGCAGGGAACCCTTCAGCACATAGGGCTCCCCCAACGACGGAAACTTTTGGGTAAGCTGCGTAAGAGTTTCTATGGCTTTGTTAAAATCCCGGGCTTTGGCCTGCTCCTGGGCTTTTTCCCAGAGGTTACGGGCTTTGGTGTTGGTGGTACTGAGTTTGGCCTGGGCTGTTACCCGGATAGGCAACAACCCACCCGCCGCAAGCAGCAGTACAACCGGGACGAATAACGAACGGCGCATAGGTGGGAAGGTAGGGCGCTACGGAATGTCGAGAAATTTATGCGTCTGCAACGAAACCTGCCACTGCGGGTTACTTTTCACGTAGTCTACCAGCAGGGGCATCATATCAGCGGCTTTGCTCCACTCGGGTTGCAGGTAGAGGCGGCAGTCAGGCCCGACAAGGGCCGCATGCTGCTCAGCCCAGGCAAAGTCGCTTTTGTTGAAGACGATGATTTTCAGCTCGTGGGCAGCAGCCAATACGGCCGGTAGCGGAGCCTTGAATTTCTTGGGCGATACGCAAATCCAGTCCCAGCTGCCGCTGAGCGGGTACGCGCCGCTGGTTTCAATCCAGGTGCGGCAGCCAGCAGCGCGCAGGGCGGCAGTAAGCGGCCCCAGGTCATGCATCAGGGGCTCACCGCCGGTAATAACCACGTTGCGACCGGGATGCTCAGTAACCGCGTCTACCAAGGCCGTTAGGGTCTGGCGCGGGTGAGCGTCCAGGGGCCAGGATTCTTTCACATCGCACCATACGCAGCCCACGTCGCAGCCGCCTAGCCGGATAAAGTAGGCAGCGCGGCCGGTGTTGTAGCCTTCGCCCTGAATGGTATAAAACTGCTCCATTACGGGCAGTTCGGGAGCCGCCGTCCCCTGGGCCGGGGCCGCCGACGTAACAGGTAGTTCGTGCAGCAAAACAGATGTGGTCAAAAAACAAAAAAGCCGGGCCGCTGGGGAGGGCCTCCCGCCGATGCAGGTACCTCCTTCCCTAACGGCCCGACATTAAAAGTAGTACACTCCCTTGAAATCTAAAAGCCTGAGGCGGTTTTAATTGGATTTTAGCGGCTCACCAGAGTTGCTGATTGTTTGTTGCTGACTGTTGGTTTTTTGGGCGCTATGCGAACAACCAGCCACTAATTACTTAGGGTACACCTCCCCTTTGGCGGCGCGTAAGGTATTGAGCAGCAGCATGGCAATGGTCATGGGGCCCACGCCACCCGGAACCGGTGTAATGTAGGAAGCCAGGGGCGCAACCTCAGCAAAATTAACGTCACCCTTTAAGGCCCAACCCGATTTTTTGGCGGAGTCTTCCACCCGAGTCGTACCCACATCAATTACCACGGCCCCCGGCTTTACCATGTCGGCCGTTACAAACTCCGGCCGGCCCAGGGCCGCTACCAGTATATCGGCGGTGCGGGTAATATTGGCTAAGTTCTGGGTGCGAGAGTGACATAAAGTAACCGTGCAGTTACCTGGCTCTAAGTTCTTAGCCAACAGTATACTAACTGGCGTACCCACAATGTTACTGCGGCCAATTACTACGCAGTGCTTCCCATCCGTAGGCAGCTCGTAGCGGCGTAGCAGTTCCACAATACCCGAGGGCGTTGCGGGCAGTAGGGCTGGCAGTCCGGCCACCATCCGGCCGATGTTCATGGGGTGGAAACCATCCACATCCTTCTCCGGACGCACCGCTTCAATCACCTTATTGGTATCAATGTGGCGGGGCAAGGGCAGTTGCACAATGAAGCCATCAATTTCGGGGTCTTCGTTCAGTTGCTGCACCTGAGCCAGCAGCTCGGCCTCGGTGATGGTGTCTTCGAAACGGAGCAGCGTACTGCCGAAACCCACCCGCTCGCAGGCCAGCACTTTGTTGCGCACGTAGGTTTCCGAGCCCCCATCGTGGCCTACCAAAATAGCCGCCAGATGGGGCGTCTTCTGGCCGGCGGCTTTACGCTGAATCACCTCAGCGGTAATTTCTTCTTTGATGGCCTCGGCGGTTTGCTTGCCGTCGATGAGGCGGTAGGTGGTGGCGTCGGGGGCAGTGGTCATGGGTACGGGGTTAATCTAAGTCCTGAGGTTTTTCGGAGGTACGCTTGTTTTCGTGGGCGGCAATGGCAGCCGTGCCGGCGGCTTGCAGGGCTGCTTCCATGGCCGGCCAGTCGTCGCGCCACCGGAACTTACGCTCCTGCCCTTTGATGATTTTTTCCAGCTGCTCCTGGCTCGTGCAGTTCTTGAGAAGGGTATAGGACATGTTCTGGAGAAGGTAAATCAGTACACGCCGTGTCAAGAAGTGTATGAGGTGAGAAATGAGTTGTTGTTACTGGTTGTCAGTTGCTGGTTGTTAGCAAATCAGAAGAATGTCATGCTGAGCGAAGCCGGAGGCGGAGTCGAAGCATCTCTACCTCTGATTAATCAATTACTATCCCAATGAAGCGGGAGAGATGCTTCGACTCCGCTCCGACACTGGCTTGATGCGCCACATGCTCAGCATGACGTTCTTTCTGATCTTATTGACGTACTGGCAGCACAAAAAAAACGCGCCCCGATGGGGCGCGTTCCACTTTGCTAATCGATTTTGAGGACGGCCAGGAAGGCCTCTTGCGGAATTTCCACGGAGCCGACCTGGCGCATCCGCTTCTTGCCTTCTTTCTGCTTTTCGAGCAGTTTGCGCTTCCGGCTGATGTCGCCGCCGTAGCACTTGGCAATTACGTTTTTGCGCAGGGCTTTCACGGTTTCACGGGCAATAATTTTCTGTCCGATGCTGGCCTGGATGGCTATTTCGAACTGCTGGCGCGGGAGTAGCTCCCGGAGCTTTTCGCAGAGGCGGCGGCCCCAATCATAGCTCTTGGAGCGGTGTACAATGGCCGACAGCGCGTCCACCTTCTCCCCGTTCAGCATTACGTCCAGCTTCACCATATCCGATTCGCGGAAGCCAATCAGCTCATAGTCCAGGGAAGCATAGCCCCGGCTAATAGTTTTGAGCTTGTCGAAGAAGTCGAATACAATTTCCGACAGCGGCAACTCGAAGCTCAGCTCCACCCGCTCGGAAGTGAGGTAGGACTGCCCTTTGATAATACCCCGCTTCTCCATGCACAGCGTGATGATGGGTCCTACATAATCGGCGGCCGTAATAATCTGGGCTTTGATGTAGGGCTCCTCGATGTGCTTGATCAGGTTCGGCTCGGGCATTTCGCTCGGGGCGTTGATGGTCAGCAGCTGATCCTTGGTACCGGTGGCGTGGAACTGTACCGAGGGCACAGTGGTAATTACCGTCATGTTGAACTCCCGCTCCAGGCGCTCCTGCACGATTTCCATGTGCAGCATTCCGAGGAAGCCGCAGCGGAAGCCGAAGCCCAGCGCTACCGAAGTCTCAGGTTCCCACACCAAGGAAGCATCATTCAACTGAAGCTTCTCCATGCAAGACCTAAGCTCCTCATATTCAGTAGTATCTACCGGATAAATACCAGCAAATACCATGGGCTTCACGTCCTCAAACCCCTGGATGGCTTCGGCCGTGGGGCGAGCTACGTGAGTGATGGTGTCGCCTACTTTTACTTCGCGGGCTTCCTTGATGCCTGAAATGAGGTAGCCCACGTTGCCGGCCGATACCTCCTGCCGGGGCTCCTGGTTGAGGCCCAGGATACCAATTTCGTCGGCGCCGTATTCCTTGCCGGTCGCCATGAACCGGAGCTTGTCGCCCTTGCGCATGGTGCCGTTTTTGATACGGAACAATACCTCAATGCCGCGGTAAGAGTTGAACACCGAGTCGAAGATGAGGGCCTGCAGCGGAGCCGCCGGGTCACCCTGGGGGGCCGGGATCCGCTCACAGATGGCGTTCAAAATGTTCTCGATGCCGATACCGGCCTTACCCGAAGCATGGATGATTTCGTCCCGGTCACAGCCGATGAGGTCCACAATTTCGTCCGACACCTCCTCCGGCATGGAGTGGGGCAGGTCGATTTTGTTGAGGACCGGAATGATGGTCAGGTCGGAACCGATGGCCAGATACAGGTTGGAAATTGTCTGGGCTTCAATGCCCTGCGAGGAATCCACAATCAGCAGCGCGCCTTCGCAGGCCGCAATGGAACGGGATACCTCGTAGCTGAAATCGACGTGGCCGGGCGTATCAATCAGGTTGAGCGTGTACTGCTCGCCCTGGTACTGATACTGCATCTGGATGGCGTGGCTCTTGATGGTGATGCCCCGCTCCCGCTCCAGGTCCATGTTGTCGAGCAGCTGGGCTTGCATGTCGCGCTTGGCCACAGTGCTGGTAAATTCCAACAGACGGTCGGCCAGGGTGCTTTTGCCGTGGTCGATGTGGGCGATGATGCAGAAATTGCGAATGTTCTTCACTAGAGGCGGTTTTTTCCGAGGGCGAAGGTACGCAAAAGGGCCCGAAAACGCTAGCAGCCCAATTCCGGACTATGCGCGCACTGATGTGGGTATACCGTAGCCGGCCGGGTTGCGGCCGGGGGTCCGGAAAAAGAAAGCCGCCCGCTGAAAGCAACCGGCAGCGCAAACTCTCGTTATTTCGCGTCCTACTATTTATTGATTTGAGTTGGTGTTCGTTCGTCGGCTACTGCTGTCTTGGGTGCTTTGCATCCTTTCGTCTCCCCTGCTGGCGCAGGCCTTTACCCTGGAAGGCCAGGTGCGCAATGCCCGCACCAACCAGCCGGTTCCGTTCGCTACGCTGGGTATCATTGGCCGTAACATTGGTACGGTGGCCGATGAGGAGGGCCGGTATATTCTGCGGTTTCCGGCCGCTCCTACCGATTCACTGGTTATCACCAGCGTGGGCTTTTTCCGGGCCGCCGTATCACCGCAGGCTTTGCTGAACGGGCAGCGGGAATTTGCCCTGTTGCCGCTGGAGCAGGCCCTCCCCGACGTGGTGGTGGAGCGGAAACCGGTGCATCCGGCGCTGCTGGGCCGCAATAAGGAGAAAGGCGACGTGCTGTGGACGGCTGGCTCCAGCGGTAAAGAAACCGTGGACGACGAATGGGGCTGGGAGCTGGGCACAGTGCTGATGCCCAAGCATCCGGCTTATCTGGATGCACTGCACGTGTACCTGGCTACGAACACCTATGAGCAGTTACGGTTTCGCCTGAACCTATATACGCTGGAAAACGGCCGCCCCGGTCGCACCTTGCTAAGCCAGGATATTCAGCTTACGACTACCAACCGGCAGCGGGGTTGGATTCAACTGGACCTGAGCAGCTATGACATCCGGCTGGAGGCCCAGCCGGTAGTGGCTACTATTCAGTGGCTACAGAGTGAGAAAACCGAGCCCTGGGACAAGTACTTTTCCATTCCGGTGCTACGCCAATCCAAACAAACCATGGTGGAACGGGAGAACAGCCAGGCTGTTTGGAGTATTCATGCCATGCAGCCCAGCCTCTACTTTACGGTGCTGATGGAGGTAGACAAGCGGTAGCCGTTTTGCGCATCTTTTGAGAAGTTCAGATATGCAGAAATTTACGCTTTGGCTGGAATTTGAGCATGTTGATTATTCCACCAAGTGGGACCCGGATACAGAAACGTTTGTAACGGGTGGTGATTGGGACAAAGCAAATGAGGCTTGTAACATTCATGTAACCTTTCCTGATGGCCGGCATTATGGTATTACCGTCTGGACTTACCAGTTTCTACAGACCGCCATTCAATTGGATACAGCACAGGGCGAAAACCTAAATGGCCTTTACCAACGCCCGCCCGATTTATTCGTGCGAGAACTGACCCGGCAATGTATAGAAGCCACTATTACTGACTTATTAAGAGTAGGCCCGCTTGAGCAAGTCCTCAATCCCAGTGTACTGGCCAAGAAGTAACCAAACGCTTCCTGACCGGCCGTAGTTGTGCAAGCAGCCCTCATTGGTTCGACAGCCGCCGATGACACCTCCGCAGCCAACCCCGGCGGGGCGATATATCGGTAGAAAAGCCGGCCAATAGAATTATTCAAGCCCCAGCGGGTCGACACCCGGAACCAGTGTCGACCCGCTAAGGCTTTCCCTACATTCCCCTATCATTACTACCGATATGCCGCCCCGCTGAGGGCTGACTCAGCTAGCACAAGAAACCGTCGTGAGAAAGCAGCAGGAGAAATACTGGTTACTATTATCCACTGCCATAGCTTTGGGATTACCGCCGCGAGATAGTGCAAACGCAAAGGAGATGTTCGAGCAAGCCGAGTGGGAGGTCGGGTTTGATATTATCGTAGTGCAGCTTTACGAATTTGATATCAGGATTACCGAAAGTTTTTTTCAGCAGGCAGAGGCCGTAGCCCGTGAAATCAATCTACCTCCTGAAAGCTATAATTTTCTGCGGCCCCTTATCCAGCCGTTCTGACATGCGTAATCATCAAATAGCCCCGCACCTCCCCCGCCGGGGCTTTTTTTGTACCTTCACCCCTCCAATTCCACCCACTTTGTACTGCGCGTATGCACCCAGCTCCCGTAGCTCCCTATAAGCCCCAGAACCACGTCCGGATTGTGACGGCAGCGGCCCTGTTTGACGGGCACGACGCGGCCATCAACATCATGCGCCGCATCATCCAGGCCAGCGGGGCCGAAGTTATTCACCTCGGCCACAACCGCTCGGTGCAGGAAATCGTGGACTGCGCCATCCAGGAAGACGCCCAGGCCATTGCCATTACCAGCTACCAGGGCGGCCACAACGAGTACTTCAAGTACATGTATGACCTGCTGAAGGAGCGCGGCGCGGGTCACATCAAAATCTTCGGCGGCGGCGGCGGCGTGATTCTGCCCACCGAAATTGCCGAGCTGCAGGGCTACGGCATCACCCGCATCTACTCCCCCGACGACGGCCGCGCCCTCGGCCTCCAGGGCATGATCAACGACCTGCTCCAGCAGTCGGACTTCCCCACCGGCCAGCACCTCAACGGCGAGGCCAAGCACATTAAGGCCAAAGATGCCCGCAGCATCGGCCGCCTGATTTCCGCCGCCGAAAACTTCCCGGAAGAATATAAAAAGGCAGTTTCTGGTTTCTCGTTGCTGGTTTCTAGTTCGGATAAGGCCGGCGATACTGCTCAACCAGAAACCAGAAACCAGAAACTAGCAACTCCTATTTTAGGTATTACCGGCACCGGTGGCGCGGGTAAATCCTCCCTGGTGGATGAGCTGGTGCGGCGGTTTTTGCTGGATTTCCCGGAGAAGACCATTGCCATCATTTCCGTAGACCCCAGCAAGCGCAAAACCGGCGGGGCCCTGTTGGGGGACCGTATCCGGATGAACGCCATCAACTCGCCGCGGGTGTACATGCGCAGCCTGGCGACGCGCCAGAGCAACCTGGCCCTGAGCAAGTACGTGCAGGACGCCGTGGACGTGGTGCGCGCCGCCGGCTTCGACCTGATCATCCTCGAAACCTCCGGCATCGGGCAGAGCGACACCGAAATCATCGAGCACTCCGACGCCAGCCTCTACGTGATGACGCCCGAGTACGGCGCGGCCACCCAGCTGGAAAAAATCGACATGCTCGATTTCGCCGACGTCATTGCCCTCAACAAGTTCGACAAGCGGGGGGCCCTGGACGCGCTGCGCGACGTGCGCAAGCAGTACCAGCGCAACCACCAGCTCTGGGACAAGCCCCTGGACGAGATGCCCGTGTTCGGCACCATTGCCTCCCAGTTCAACGACCCCGGCATGAACCGCCTCTACCGCGCCGTGCTGGCCACCGTAGAAGCCAAAACCGGGGCGGCCTTCGCCTCCCAGCTCGAAACCTCCCAGCAGGATTCGGAGAAGATTTACATCATTCCGCCGCACCGCACGCGGTATTTGTCTGAAATTGCCGAAACCAACCGCCAGTATGACCAGTGGGTTCAAAAACAAGCTGACGTTGCTCAGCAGCTCTATGGAATCCGACAAGCCATCGGAGCCGTCGAAAGTCTCGGAAACACCGCTGGCGGACCTGGCAGCGGGCACGGCAGCCACGCACCCGGAGCAGGAAGCCTCGTGGCCGGCCTGGAGAGCACCTTCGAGGAAATCAAGCTCCGTCTGGACGGGCAAAATTGGAAGCTCCTGGAGACCTGGCCGCAGAAGGTAGCCGCCTACAAAGCCCCCGAGTTCATCTTTAAGGTGCGCGACAAGGAGCTGCGCCTGAAAACCCACACTGAGAGCCTCTCCCACCTGCAGATTCCGAAGGTGAGCCTGCCGCGCTACACGGCCTGGGGCGACCTGCTGAAGTGGCAGCTTCAGGAAAACGTGCCCGGCGAGTTTCCCTACACGGCCGGCGTGTTCCCCTTCAAGCGCGAGGGCGAAGACCCCACCCGCATGTTTGCCGGCGAAGGTGGCCCCGAGCGTACCAACCGCCGCTTCCACTACGTGAGCATGGGCCTGCCCGCCAAGCGCCTGAGCACGGCCTTCGACTCGGTGACCCTCTACGGCGAGGACCCCGACCACCGGCCCGACATCTACGGCAAAATTGGCAACTCGGGCGTGAGCGTGTGCTGCCTCGACGACGCCAAGAAGCTCTACTCCGGCTTCAACCTGGCCGACCCGATGACCTCGGTGTCGATGACCATCAACGGCCCGGCCGCCACCATTGCCGCCTTCTTCATGAACGCGGCCATTGACCAACAGTGCGAGCTGTACATCAAGGAAAACGGGCTGGAAGACGAGGTCAACCAGAAGATTGACGCCATTTACCGGGAGCTGGGCCAGCCCCGCCCCCGCTACCAGGGCGAGTTGCCCCAGGGCAACGACGGCCTTGGCCTGATGCTGCTGGGCGTAACCGGCGACCAGGTGCTGCCCCAGGAGGTGTACCACGCCATCAAAACCCGCACCCTGGCGCAGGTGCGCGGCACCGTACAGGCCGATATTCTGAAGGAAGACCAGGCCCAGAACACCTGCATCTTCTCCACCGAGTTCAGCCTGCGCCTGATGGGCGACGTGCAGCAGTACTTCATCACCAACAAGGTGCGGAACTTCTACTCCGTCTCCATTTCGGGCTACCACATTGCCGAGGCCGGGGCCAACCCCATTACCCAGCTGGCCCTCACGCTCAGCAACGGCTTCACGTTTGTGGAGTACTACGTGAGCCGGGGCATGAACGTGAACGACTTCGCCCCTAACCTGTCGTTCTTCTTCTCCAACGGCATCGACCCCGAGTACGCCGTAATTGGCCGCGTGGCGCGCCGTATCTGGGCCAAGGCCATGAAGCTGAAGTACGGCGCAGACGCCCGCTCGCAGATGCTGAAGTACCACATCCAGACCAGCGGCCGGAGCCTGCACGCCCAGGAAATCGACTTCAACGATATCCGCACCACTCTGCAGGCCCTCTACGCCATCTACGACAACTGCAACTCCCTGCACACCAACGCCTACGACGAGGCCATTACCACGCCCACCGAAGCCTCGGTGCGCCGGGCCATGGCCATCCAGCTCATCATCAACCGGGAGCTGGGCCTGGCCAAGAACGAAAACCCGCTGCAGGGCTCCTTTATCATCGAGGAGCTGACTGACCTGGTGGAAGAAGCCGTACTCACCGAATTCGACCGGATTACGGAGCGCGGCGGCGTGCTGGGGGCCATGGAAACCATGTACCAGCGCGGCAAGATTCAGGAAGAAAGCCTGTACTACGAGACGCTCAAGCACACCGGCGAGTACCCCATCATCGGGGTGAACACCTTCCTTTCGTCGGCCGGCTCGCCCACGGTGGTGCCCGCCGAGGTAATCCGGGCCACGGAGGAGGAAAAGCAGTACCAGATTACGATGCTACGAGCCCTGCAGGCCCGCAACCACGCCACCACCGAGCAGCGCCTGAAGCAGCTGCAGCAGGTGGCCGTCGCGAATGGCAACCTCTTCGAGGAGCTGATGGAAACGGTGAAGTTCTGCTCGCTCGGGCAGGTGACGAATGCGCTGTTTGAAGTGGGCGGGCAGTACCGCCGGAATATGTAATTCGCTTTTGAGCTGAGCTAGAAAGGGCGCTACCTTGCCGAGGTAGCGCCCGTTTTAATAGTAATACTATGAAAACCTACTTCGAGGGAATCAAAGAAGTGCTCATTCAAGAAATTGAAAGAGCGGAGTTCATTCTGTATGTTGCTGTAGCATGGATAACGGATTATGATTTAATATATCTACTCATAAAAAAGCTCAAATCTGGCGTTCAAGTTGAAATAATCGTAAACTGTGACTATCAGTTCGCTAAAGTAAAATCAAGATTTAATGAATTTCTACTACATGGAGGAAAATTATTTCTCTACGAGAATAAAGGCCAATCTATTATGCATAACAAATTTTGTGTAATCGATCTAAATACAACAATAAACGGCTCTTTTAATTGGTCTTTAAGTGCTAGTAAATACCAAAAAGAAAATATAATTATTGAGAAAGATAATTATATTTTTGCAAGTCAGTTTGCCAGAGAATTTTTTAAACTCAAAAAATTATCCGTTGTTTTCGAGAGCAAATACATTCCTTATGACGCAGCTGTTTATATAGCTGCTAATGTAGTACAAACATTCTCAGAAGAAGGGTTTGAGCAATATTGCGTTGTGGAAGTAGAAGACAATTACCGAATAGGCATACTCTTCATCAATGAATGTGAATACCATCAAATCCCTGAAACAATTTTGGGTGTTTGGACAGATCATTCAAAATGGCGAGCAGCATCAACTGACAATAAGGATTTTGTTGAAGAGGCTGCCTATCAAAGGGGTAAACCTGTATATGGTTTTGAGTGCTTGGATTCTAGGCTATCTGCCTTTAAAATAGGTTGTGCTTAGCACAAGATTACCAAATGCAACTACCATCTCATCTGGCGCGAATTTAGGAGCAGCCGTAACTCGTTGCCAGCCCTAATAGGCTATATCCCCTCCCTTGCCGCCACAACTCGCCAAACCAAAACCGCGCCACCTGGAATCATCCGGGCGGCGCGGTTTTTTACTTACTCTACTGATTCCACTCCCTGAAACTCCGCGAAGCTGATGCGGCCGAAGTAACGGGTGGTTTGCTGGGTTTCGTCGGCGGTGGTATCGCGCCGTTTGGAGTCGTCTAGGCGGCGCGGTTTTGGGTTAACCGGTTACAACGCTAGGCCGCTACGGGCACCGAACCAGAGTGGACCACGCGGGCATTGCGGGGCAGAGGTGTTTGGGGCACGGCTAGTTCGTACGGGCGGTTGAACGCCTCCTGCGAAACCTTGAAATAGCTGGCCAGCCGGCGAATAACTTCTTTCGACAGTCCCCGGCGGCGACGCAGGATGTCAGACACCGTTCCCTTGCCCACGCCCAGCAGGCTGACCAGGTCTTTGGCCTGCATCTGCCGCTCGGCCATCAACGCCCGCAACAGGGCAATGGGGTCGGCTTCGGGAACCGTGGCATGCTCCCGGTCCCAGGTTTCGATAAGCAGCGTTAATAAATCGACTTCCTCCTGCTGCCCTGGCGTAGTGACGTCGGCCATTGCCAAGGCTTCCAGCGTGTGGCAATAGGCCCGGTATTGCTCTTCCGATTTGATAACGGTGTATTTCAGCGTTTCCATGAGGCGAGGTTAGTAGAGGTTGACGGTGTACTGCTGCTGCCTGGCGCAGAGCTTATCGTATTCGGCATGTGTACCGATCCAGCAGACGAACAAATGCACCTGCCGCAGCCCAAACCCGTAGCTGGCAATCAGCCGGTAATGATTGCCGCCGATATCAAATACTACCCGGTTGCTACCGTTTCCGAGTAAGTCGGCAGAGCCAAAGGTGTGCAGTATATCGGCGGGGGTGTTCCAGTCGGCGTATTTCACAGCCGTGAGCCAGGTGGCGAAGCCCGTACGACTCCGGGCGTGGCCCGCAACGAAATCCTCTACCGTCTGGCGTTTGATTAGATGAACTTTCATATGGGATACGCCAAATATAAATAACAAGTTCGCACAATGCGAACTTTGTCCTGCCCCCCCGGGCAGTCGCTCGGCTGTGCCGAGCGACTGCGCCACCGCTAGCTACCGTCTCCAACGCTCATCCAGAACTTTCACCCCCGCCCTGGGTTAGCAACGTACTCCCTTCTACCCATTAACAAGAAACCCGATGAAATTCCCTCTTATCCTCGCGGCGGCCCTGGCGTTTACCACCCGGGCGCAGGCCCAAACCGCCCCCGCCCCGCGCGCCGCCGCCGACCAGATTGCCACCAAGAACGGCCCGTTCACGGTGCAGCCCATCACCCACGGCAGCGTGGTATTCAGCTGGAACGGCAAGACGATTTACGTGGACCCCTACGGCGGAGCCGCGGCCTACGCCGGCCTGGCCGCCCCTGATGTCATCCTCATCACCGACATTCATGGTGACCACCTGGACCCGAAAACGCTGGCGGGGCTTTTCGTGGGCAAGGCCTTGATGATAGTGCCCCAGGCCGTGGCCGATAAGCTACCCGCCGAGTACAAGGCCCAGGTCCGCATCCTGCGCAACGGCCAGAAGCTCGATACGCTGGGCATGACGGTTTCGGCCATTCCGATGTATAACCTGCCCGAAGCCCCCGACGCGCCGCACACCAAAGGCCGGGGCAACGGCTACGTGCTGAACCTGGGCGGCAAGAACGTGTACCTCTCCGGCGACACGGAAGACATTGCCGAAATGCGCGCCCTCAAGAACATCGACGTGGCCTTTGTGTGCATGAACCTGCCCTACACCATGGATGTGCAGCAGGCCGCGCAGGGCGTGCTGGCCTTCAAGCCCGGCATTGTGTATCCGTATCACTACCGGGGCCAGAACGGCCTGAGCGACGTGGATGGCTTCAGGAAAACCGTGAACCAGGCCAACAAGAAAATCGACGTTCGGCTGCGCAACTGGTATCCGGCGGCTCAGTAACACATTTCCCAACCTGACGTGTCTGTGCACTACGCCACCTGGAGCAACCTGGGTGGCGTTTTGCTGAGCGGCCCCCGCCGGCAGAGACGCACGGCCGGTACCGTACCAGGCAACCACCGTCCGCGCCAAGACGCTCATACCCGTCTTTACACCGTACCCCGGCCGGACTCAGGCCGCCAGGATGGCCCGTTCGCCGAAAGCCCCGGGTCCGTGCCTGGCAATTTTCTAGCTTTACCCCATGCGCACTGCTCATACCTGCTGGGGAAATTGCTTATTCGCCCTGCTAGGGCTGCTGGCTGCTTGCTCCTCGCCCGATCAGCAAAACCAGCCGCCTCAGGCCCAGGATGTGCGCGTGCGCTACACGGCCCGGCGCGTGGTGCTGCCCCAGGTGCCGGAGCGCGGCCGCATCCTCGACCGCCACGATTCAGTGTTGGTGGATACCCGCCCGCAGTTTCTGCTGCAGCTGCCGCGCCGCTACCCGCTCGACACCCTGGCTCTGGGCCTGCTGCTGGGCTGGGATTCCACCACCGTGCGGCGGCGTATGCAGGACGCCTTGCCCTACCCGGGCACCGGCCCCGCCAGCTACCCCGGCCTGCTGCGCCTGACCGCCGCCGAAGTGGCGCGTGTGCGCCAGGACAGCGCCGCCTGGCCCCAGCTGAAGCTGGTGGAGCAGCGCCGCCGGGTGTACACCTCCCCGGCCGCGGCCCATGCCCTGGGCTACCTTAGCGCCGAGGCCCAGAGCTTCTACCGCCAGGCCCGCCGCACCGGGCGGGGCCGCTTCTACCGCCTGCGCAACGGCGGAGTGGAAAGCTACTACAACGGCCTGTTACGTGGCCACCGCGGCTACCTGCACCCGCTGCTCGATAAGCAGGGCCGTCAGCACGGCAGCTGGGCCCGGGATACTGCCTTCCAGCAGGGCCAGGATTTGCACCTCACGCTGGATGTGAAGCTCCAGACCTACGCCGAGAAGCTGTTGGGCGGCCGCAAGGGCTACCTGGTGGCCCTCGATCCGCGCACCGGTGAAATCCTGGCCTACGTCTCGGGGCCGGTGTATCCGGCCAGCACCCTCACCGCCCCCGACCAGGCCGGGGTGCGGGCCGAGCTGCTGAACCACGAGGATATGCCCCTGCTCAACCGCCCTGCTATGCTGGCTAACCCGCCCGGCTCAGTGTTCAAGCTGGTGAATGCGGCCGTGGCCCTGCAGATGCACGCCATCAGCCCCGGCACCGCTTTCCGCTGCGACCAGTCGCTGGTAAGCTGCGTGCACCACCACCGGCCGGCCAGCAGCCTTACGCTGGGCCTCAAGTACAGCTGCAACCCCTACTTTTATCAGGTGATGCGCAACCTTATTGACTGTGTGCCTGACTCCCTGGCCCAGGACACCGTAGCGGCCCGCCACGCCAACCTAGCGCAGTGGCGGCGCTACGTGCGCTCCTTCGGCCTCGACTCGGTATTGGGCGTGGATCTGCCCCGGGAGGCGCCCGGCTTTCTGCCCACCCCGGCCTATTACGACAAAGCCCGCCGCACCCGCAACTGGACCTACCGCTCTATCTACTCACTCAGCATTGGGCAGGGCGAAATCAACCTGACTGGTTTGCAGATGGCCAATATGGCGGCCATTGTAGCCAATCGGGGCTGGTACTACCCCCCGCACCTGGTGCGCGGCGTGGGCGCGGGCGGCCCGCTGCCCCGCTTCCGCCAGAAACGCCACACCCTCATTGATAGCGCCCACTTTGCGGCCCTGGTGCCCGGCATGGTGGCCGTGATGGAACGCGGCGGCACCGCCGACGCCTCCAGCCTGGCCGACGTGGGCATTACGGTAGCGGGCAAAACCGGCACCGTGCAGAACGACGAGGGCGACGACCATGCCGCCTTCGTGGGCTTTGCCCCGGCCAATAACCCCAAAATTGCCGTGGCCGTGTACCTGGAAAACGGCGGTTTCGGGGCCACCGCCGCCGCCCCCTGCGCTGTGATGGTAATGGAGAAATACCTGCGCGGCTACGTAGCTCCCAAACGCAAGCATTGGGAGCGGCGCATTATGAGCCGGGCGCGGCGGTAAAAACGCAATATGTTGTATCTCGTCGTTGCTGCCGTTGTGCAGGTAGGAAAGTTTCGACGCAAAGCAGCAGGTCTACAGTGGTACGTTTACCGCCTGTCCAAACACCATCAGCAACGAGGAGACGCGACGTGTCACGTCACTATAGGGCTCACGGCCGCACGTTGAACCGGGCGCGGTACACGGTGGTATCACCGGACCCGAACTCGATGCGGCGGTTATCGGCCTGCTGAAGCTCAAGCTCCCCGTTGACGGTGAACTTCACTTCCGTGATGAGGTAGCCGGTGTGGGTGGTAACGACGGCACGGTAGAGGGTGCTGTCGGGGCCCGTGGGTGTGAGGGGCAGGTCCTGGTCCCAGCTTAGGGGCTTGTCGCGGCCACGCAGACCTACTTGCTGCACATTGGGCAGGCCGCGTACATCGAGCAGGTATACTACGGTTTTGTCGTGGGCGGGCTGCACGCAGCCGGGCAGCAGCAGGCTGCCGAGGGTGAGTAGCAACAGGCTAGATGGTTTCATGACGGCGGGGTTTGGCAAGCAGATAATCAAGTCCGAAACGGCCGGAGCCCAGCACCAGCGGAGGCAGCGCGGCCCAGAGGAAACCGGCGGCCGGCAGCATGTTCCACATGCCCTGCTGCAGCTGCTGCATGAAAATGGCCACCAGCATGGTGCAGATAATCAGGAAGGCTGATACCCGGGTACCCAGCCCCAGCAGCAGCAGCAGGCCGCCTACCGCTTCGCTGGCGGCACCCATCCAGGCGAAGAAAGCCGGAAACAGCGCAAAGATGCCCCCGAAAGCGGCCACGTCGTTGGGAAACCAGAAGGACACCTCAAACAGGCCCAGGTTGTGGTCGGGCGGCGACCAGGGCAGCCCGAACTTCACGGCCCCAAACTCGAAGGCCAACAGGTAACCGCACACCAGCCGGGGCAGCAGCAGTAGGGCATCCTGCCACCAGTGGGGCAAAACGAAGGGTTGAAAAACAGGGCGCAAAACACGAAGCATAACGTATGGGTAAGGGTGTGAGCAGAAAAACGATGAAGGCAAGCTGACCGCCAGAGTAGCGGAGCAGTAGGCCAAAGCACGCAAAGCACCTGTTAGCTAATGCTCCAAATCATATATTGATACCCCAGCCCGGTTGATCTAGGACTCATTTCGCGCATTTGAGCCAAGCCGGCTTTGCGCTGGCTTAGAGCGTGTTTGGGAATTCAGACCCGATTGAGCGACATAGTGATGTTAGCTAGTAATAGCCAAGCAACATGGCTAGCGGGAGTGAATTCGTAATCAACGACCACGCGGCGAAAGCAGGCTAACC
>NZ_RWIS01000014.1 GCF_003944705.1 Hymenobacter metallilatus
CCGCTGCAAGCACTACTGGCTCACCCCGGACGACTATCGCACCGAGCAAACCCTACGCGACAAGCTCGACTACCTCATGCCCAGAGTCGGAACTGAGTATACGGTTACTTTTAGCTGACCACTTAATCGACGCTTACCGCATTTCCGCTCGGCGCGCCTGCCGAGTCATTGGTTTGCAGCGCGCGAGCTTCGCCTATCAAGCACGTGGACGCGATGATACCGTTTTGCGCCAGCGCTTGCGGGAGTTGGCGCAAGTGCGAGTGCGCTACGGCAGTCAGCGCCTCTATATCCTGCTACGCCGGGAAGGCTGGCTAGACAATCATAAGCGCGTGCATCGTCTTTACTGCTTGGAAGGCTTGAACTTGCGTAGCAAGCGCCCACGGCGCAATCGGGCCGCGGCCCACCGGCTAGAACGTCTCCCACTGGGCCGCCTGCATCAGAGCTGGAGCATGGATTTTGTGGCCGATAACCTCTTCGATGGCCGCAAAATCCGCGCCTTAACGATAGTCGATAATTTTAGTCGCCAGTGCCTGGCCATTCACGTGGGGCAGTCGCTGAAAGGTGAAGATGTCGTGGCCGTGATGCAGCGCTTACAGCAGCAGTTAGGCGTAGTACCTGAGCGCATCCAAGTCGACAATGGCAGCGAGTTTATCAGCAAGGCCCTCGACCGCTGGGCCTACGACCAGCACGTGACGCTGGACTTCTCTCGGCCGGGCAAACCGACCGATAATCCGTACATTGAGTCGTTTAACGGCAGCTTCCGCGATGAATGCCTGAACGTGCATTGGTTTCTATCGCTGACCGATGCGCAAGATAAAATTGAGCAGTGGCGCCAAGAATACAATGGCTTCCGACCGCACAGCTCGCTACAGAATTTAACGCCCGATGAGGTAGTGGCTGCGGCTACTACTGTCGAGCTTCAGAATGACCTCCTCCCAATAAACTAGACCATGCTAAAGTAGAGAAATCAGGCCCTTGTCGTATCTTAAACCAAGAGACATGTGCCATGAAAAAGACGAAGTTTACCGAAGCCCAGATCGTGTTTGCGCTGCGCCAGGCCGACACGGGCGTGGCCGTCGCGGAGGTCTGCCGGAAGATGGGCATCAGCGAGGCCACGTATTACAACTGGAAGAAGAAGTATGGCGGGCTGGGCGTGCCCGAGTTGCGCCGCCTGAAGCAGCTGGAGGAGGAAAACCTGCACCTAAAGCAGCTCGTGGCCGACCTGAGCCTGGACAAGCAGATGCTGCAGGACGTGCTCAAAAAAAAGTTCTGAAGCCCGTGCAGCGTCGACACGCGGCTCACCACCTGATCGACGCCTACCGCATCTCGACCCGCCGGGCTTGCCAGGTCGTGTCGCTGCAGCGCTCAAGCTGGTACTACCGACCGCACGGGCGGGACGACACGGTGCTGCGCCAACGCCTGCGGGAGCTGGCCCAGGTGCGGGTGCGCTACGGTTGCCAACGCCTATTCACGCTGTTAAGACGAGAGGGCTGGCCCGACAATCACAAGCGCGTTCATCGGCTCTACTGCCTGGAAGGGCTGCATTTGCGCAGCAAGCGGCCCAAGCGCAACCGGGCCGCAGCTCACCGGCTGGAGCGGGTCGACCTGCAGCGGCCGCACCAGAGTTGGAGTATGGATTTCGTGGCCGATCAGCTCTTCGACGGGCGTAAGATTCGCGCCTTAACGATAGTCGATAACTTTAGCCGTCAGTGCTTGGCC
This sequence comes from Hymenobacter metallilatus, assembly GCF_003944705.1. Lineage (GTDB taxonomy): Bacteria > Bacteroidota > Bacteroidia > Cytophagales > Hymenobacteraceae > Hymenobacter > Hymenobacter metallilatus. The sequence continues at coordinate 1,720 of NZ_RWIS01000014.1, forward strand.
ATTCACGTGGGGCAGTCGCTGAAGGGAGACGACGTGGTGGCCGTGATAAGCCAATTGCAGCAGACGTTGGCCATCGTGCCCGAACGCATCCAGGTCGACAACGGCAGCGAGTTTATCAGCAAGGCATTGGACAAGTGGGCCTATGAGCAGCAGGTCACGCTGGACTTCTCGCGGCCCGGCAAACCGACTGATAACCCATATATTGAATCGTTCAACGGCAGCTTCCGGGACGAGTGTCTGAACGTGCACTGGTTCTTGTCGCTGACCGATGCGCAGGAAAAAATCGAGCAGTGGCGCCAGGAGTATAATGGCTTCCGACCGCACAGCTCGCTGCAGAATTTAACGCCCGACCAAGTGATGGCTGCTGCCACTACTGTCGAGCTTCAGAACGCCTGATTGCCTACTTCTGGCCGGTCCAGCAATTGGGAGGAGGTCAAGAATGCCTGATGCTCCACTTTCAACCGGCCCAGTAAATGGGAGCAGGTCAGTTGCCGAAGCGATACGCAACAGACTGCGTCGCCACCCGCGAACTGGAATGCGCTCGAGAATGCTCCTCATGACTGACATGTATGGACCGGGCCTTGTCACGCCGGTGATGCTCAGCACGAACTGGCCAGCCCGTTTAGCTTTTGTGCCAACCTTTTACCCAAGGCCAAGTTTCGGACGCGGTGCTCGATGCGCCGGGCTCACTTATCATTCAGGAAGCGGGCAACCGGACGTTCTCGATGCAGACCTCGCTGCACGAGCTGCTAAAATAGCCAGCCTACCTACTATATTAAAGCGCCTGTCAGGCTGAGCTGGCGCAGCATTTTTTCGCGTGAGAAATCATATTTCTAACGGAAGATGCTGCGCCAGCTCAACCTGACAGGCGCTTTGAGCTACCAGATATGGACGACGTGCTTAAAACTCCTGCACCGTGGGGCGTAGCACAATTTCGTTGATATCTACCTCGGCGGGCTGCTCGATGGCGAACGCAATGGCCCGGGCCACTGACGACGCTGGAATAGCCTGTTTGTAGAACTCTACCACGCCCTTGGCACTTTCCTCGTGCGAGCTGCCGTGCTGTAGCTCCGACTCTACCGCGCCGGGCTCGATGCTGGTGACGCGAATGCTGCCGCCTACTTCGTGGCGCAGCCCGTCGGATATGGCCCGCACGGCGTATTTGGTGCCGCTGTACACGGTGCCGCCGGGGCTGAACACTTTGATGCCCGCCACCGACGAGATATTGATAAAGTGCCCGGACTTTTGCTGCTCGAACACGGGCAAGGCGGCCGCGATACCGTAGAGCACGCCTTTGATGTTGATGTCAATCATGCTGTTCCACTCGTCCACCTTGGTGGCACTCATGGGCGCAATGGCCATCAGGCCGGCGTTGTTGATGATAACGTCGAGGCGACCAAACGCTTCTACAGCCTTATCAACCAAGGCTTTTACTTCTTCGGCTTTGGTTACGTCGGTTTGCAGAATCTCTACCTTTCCGCCTGCGGCGCGAATATCGGCAGCAATTTTTTCCAGGTTTTCGAGGCGGCGCGCGCCTAGCACTACGGCGGCACCTTTGCTGGCCAAATGGCGAGCCGTAGTTTCGCCCAGCCCGCTGCTAGCGCCCGTGATGACGACTACTTTATTTTCGATATTCTCCATGATGTTCCTCGTTTGGCCTCGCTTTACTTAAGGCGATGTAGGGGAGAACCGGTAGCTACAGCAGTTGTTTCTTGGGTGGTGGTCTAATTTAAGGTGGGAGTGTAGTTATCGATAACGATTTTAATGCGGGCAGTATGGATTGCCAAACTTTTGCTAAAGGAGCAGGATTTGCGCACCAGCATACCGCACCGCTGCCGTAAGGAGCAATTACTAGCTTCGACAATACTGGTTTGCCCTTCGCCTTTCAGATACGGGCGGTGTCGCCAGCGGGGCAGCACGTTTGTATAGGCATTCCAGCGGTCGGTAAAATACCAGCAGTGGCGGCGGTAGCGACGCGGCAAGGCTTGCCACAGCCGCTGCGCCGTTTGAGCACTGCGGTTGCCCAAAACCCACGCCACGATGCGCCGACTGGCGCGTTCGACCGCAAGCCAGAGCCAGACCTTATGCGCTTTACAGCGTTTTTTCTAAAACTTCTTCCGCCGCAGTCGGGGCAGCGGGGGCGAAGCTGCCCGCGCTTTTTTTAGCAGCTTAGCCACCGTCACGCGCGCCACGCCCGTGGCGTGCACAATGCTACGTTGGGAGTTGCGTTCTACGTAACAGTTTTTCCACCTGGGCATATTGGGCGGCTTTGGCGACAGCAGCGGGCGTAAAACGCGCTTGGTAGCCACAGGCTTTACACTGATATTCGGCATGCCCTTGGCTCGGACCATTGCGCCGAATAGGTTCGCTGCCACATTGGGCACATAGATGTTGCGTGTAAACCATAATCCCTCCTACGCTTTTCACCTCTTAATGGGGTTCTTTTGCCAAAAGGGCGGATTTACACGCTAAGCCCGGTTAGCAAAAAGGGTTATAGTACTGCCTGAGAAAGACTGATTCTACGCTGTAGAGCGGGTGCGTGCTGCCTATCAACAAGGAACTCCTTTTTGATAACCTCCGATGCCCGCCAACCCGACCGACCAGCCCACCCGCGTGGCGCTCTATGCCCGCGTCTCCCCCCTCGACAAAGGGCAGGCCCGGGAGACGCAGCTGCGCCCCCTGCGCGAGTACGCCCAGCGCCGCGGCTTTGCCGTTGTCGATGAATACGTGGACTAGGCCTCGGGTACCAGCGAGGAATGAACTCAGTACAAACGGATGATGGTGGCGGCCAAGAACCGGTAGCTCGACGCGGTGCTGGTCCGGCGCTACGACCGCTTTGCCCGCTCGACCCAGGCGCTGGTCAACGCGCCGAAGGAATTCCAGAGCCTAGGGGTGGACTTCGTCTCCTACCAGGAAAATATCGACACCACCACGCCCACGGGCGAGTTGGGGTTCCACGTCATGGCCTCGCTGGCCCTGCTTGAGAGCACGCTCATCAGCCAGCGCGTGCGCGCCGGCATGGCCCGGGCCAAAGCCCAGGGCAAACACGTGGCCCGCCCCCCGCTGGCGCAGGTTAGGCAGGAGGCCATTGCGCAGCTTCTGCGCGAAGGCTTATCTATGAATCAAGTCATCAAGCAGTTAGACCTGGCCTATGGCACCGTCTACAATTACGCCCAGAAGCTAAAAAGTGCTTAGCGTGTAAATCCGCCCTTTGGGAAGAAGAACCCCTGTTAGCCATGGACTCGGAGGTTTTACCCTATTTGTTTAACAACACCCATCTACCTGAATAGCTTCGGGCCGGCCGAGGTGAAAGCCTACTTTCATGCCGAGGGCTTTCTGGGCGTGGTGTGCGCCCCCGAGGTACTACCCGCCTGGTTTCAGCGGCAGTGCCCCGGCGTCACGCTGGGCCACTGCTTCGGCCGGGAACTGGAGCCCTACCAGCCCTCGCCGGCGCCGGTGGTTGGCGGCCCCGATGACTGGATACCCGACTATCCGCCGCAGGATGAAGAGTAGGCTGGGGCTAAGTGCCGCCCTCGGGCGGCACTGACCAGACGCTCCGGGCCAGGGGTATGGCTTTTTCCCTTTTGTTGCCATTGCGACGAGCCAGCGCGTGGCCCAAGCTACTTAACGTAGGCCCACCATCTTGAGAAACAGCCCGCCCGGGTTCTTATCGGCCTTCACTTTGCCGGTTTTGTGCTTGTAGCAGAAGGAAAAAAGGGCATTTAGCTTCTTGGCATCCCCCAGAATCTGGCTCACCAGCTTGGGGTCCCGGATTTCCAGCTCCTCCAGGTTCAGCAGGGCCCGGCGCTGCTTTTCTTCTTCAGCGCCATCCTCGAAGGGAATCGGCAGCTGCTGGGGCACCTGGCCGTTGACGAAGAAGCGGATGCTGTGGAAGGAGCGGCCCTTCTTGATCAACTCGTAGTTGATGCGCAAGTCGGTGTGCTCGTTGATTTGGGTGGTGGCCACGTCGAGCACGTACTTCTGCAGGGCCGAAATCTTCTCGTACTGCTCCGGCTCGTGGCCCTTTGGGTCCTTGAGCGAGAGCATGATTTTGAACTCGTCCAGCGTGAAGGTTTTCGTTTCCCCGATGTCCTTCCACTGCGAGGCAATCTGGTAGATGCGCTTGGCGTACTTGCTCGACAAGCTGAAAACCGACTGCAGGCGGTAGGAGGTGAAGTTGTTTTTCAGGTCAATCAGGTAGCGCCGCATGCGCTCCGAGATTTCCAGCTCGATGATGCCTTCCCCCTTCACGTACAGCGCCGAGGCCAGCAAACCTACCTGCAGCACGTGCTTGTTATCCTCAATTACGTACTCGCGGCTGCGCAGATTGGAGGTGGCCTCCAACAGGCGCTGGTAGTTCCAGGAGCGCCCCGTCATTTGCTCCAGCTCCTTCACCCGGATGCGGTAGATGGTACCTGGCTTGTCCTCCTTGCGCAGCACCGAAAGCAAGGAGAAGACAATATCCATCTCAACGGCGCTCATCTCATAGCGCGCGGTGGTAATGGCGTTGTGCTGCCGGATTTCTACCCCCGTGGAGGGAGTGCTGGCGGTTACGGGGGTACTCATGCTAGTGGGAATAGGTAGAGCGTATGATCAAAGATAAGAGAGTTACAGACATTAAGGTAAGCCTTCCTTCAAGCTCTATCCTTTCGCTTACAAAATCTATCCATTGGGCTTACCATCCCTATCCTTTCGCTTACCGTTCCTATCCTTTCGCTTACAAAACCTATCCGTTGTACTTACCATCCCTATCCTTTCGCTTACCATTCCTATCCTTTAAGTGGTATAAAACTCGCAAAGTCAGTGACTTACGAGCCCTGCAAATAGAGTAAATACTTGACAAATAAAAAAACTCACAAATTTGTTGATGACGTCCGAACGAAAGGCTTTTAAAGGGTACAAAACGCTGGAACGGGACAAGAAGACAACAAAGGGGTGGAGTATAAGCTAGCATAAAAGTTTTGTACTATTTCAAGAATTTTTATACTTTTATTTACCTTATTGGCCTTTCCAGGCAGGTTAATGCGACTTACAAGATTACGACGCCCTTTTTTCTTAAGCTCAATTTACCTCTAAAAACCTGCTGTGTCGAGCGGAGCTTTGCCAAGTTTATAGGCAGCTACCCGCACCACTGCTAAATCATCAGAAGTACCCTACACCCGAAAGGATAGAAATGATGAGCGGACGTGACCGACGCGGCCGAAAGGATAGAAATGGTAAGTCAGCGGGTATTGATTGATGGCTAAAGGATAGAAATGGTAAGCATTTACAGCGCTTGGAGGCTGTTTTTACCTTTTCGGAGGGTGACCTACGCAGCCCGTCCCTGCAGAGTTGACTTACAAAACCTATCCTTTCCTTGGCTGGCCATATCACCCCGGCCCGATTTCCTAAACCGTTAGTCATAAGCGGTCCAAGGCTAAGGAGTTACCCTTTACAACTCACCCAGCGGATAGCTGCTAAAAAGATTTTGGCCTTGCTCAGCAGCCACCAGAGAGAGCTATTGGATAACTTACCATTTCTATCCTTTTCACTAACCCGGAACTATCTGGCCGCTACTTCCACTGGCGCTAGCCGTGCCCACGAGGCCCATTCACCCGGTACTGAGTGACTCCCTTCGATGGCCACTCCAGCAAGCACTGGCCAAATCATAGATCAGAGCTGAGCCACTGGAAAAACCACTTTTAATAAGTGAATAACGAGGGGAAGGAAATCCGGGAGACTGTTACTTTTAAGATGCAGTAAAAGCGCTTATAAATAAGCTAAAAAAGCAACTTTATTGCCTGCGCTGCTGTTTATTAATAACACCCCAATCCGTTCATAAATACCTGTCAGTCATGGATAAACCTGCTCCTAATAACCCTGAAATCGTTGAGGAAGGCTACATCATCCTGTTGCAGTTAGGAGGACGTCGGTTTCTGGCTATGACCGGGGCCAACCAACTACTGGCTGCCGGTCGCACGGCCACCAACCCCAACCCCTGGCTGCGCATGAATCTGCGCCGCAATGAGGCCGGCGTGAATCGGCTGAAGATTACGCTGATGCCCACCGATACCTACACGGTCGAGTTCTACCACCAGCAGTTGGTCGACTGTGAGGCAGTTATTACTCGCAAGCAAACCTTCGACTTGGTGTATGGGGAGGACCTGCCGGGCCTGTTCACGTCGGTGACCGGCTATGATACCCACCTGTAATGGCCAAGCCAATGAAAGCCACAGAAGCCCCCACCATGTGCCATCCGGACTGGAACAGGTTCCGCAGCCGGGTAATTGCCGCCGTGACCGACGTGGAAGCACAGATGCAGCAGCTGGGCAAGAGTCTGAACTACGAGGGTCTGACCTGCGAGGTAGCCCCGCGACTTGGGCTTGAGGTTGATACGCCGGACGATTTTGCCGTGCTCGAAAAGCTGGTGCGGGCCGTTCGCCCCATCGCCGAGGATGCTCTGCGCTGCACCCGGGAGGAACAGGGCGGACAATTCGCCTTGCTGTTGTTGTAGCGGGACCAGCCGTAGAACTGGTATGCTGCTACCGAATTGGTCGTGAATTACGCCGGGCCGTAATAATGCCAATTTAGCAACCTTTTTTTACGGCATGAAAACTCCGAAGTCAACCCCGCCCAGCGTGCACGTGCAGCCGTTGGAGCGCGAGCAGCTGCCCGTTGCCCCCGTTGCCTGTAGCTCACTGGCCGAGCTGATTCACTCGCTGGGTACCCGCAAAGAAGTAGCCGAAGCCTGGAAAGTGGTGCCTCGCACCCTGGCCCTGCGGATGCAAAAGCCCGAAACCGCTACCCTGGAGGAGCTGCAACGCCTGGCCGTGCTCGCCCGCCTCGACCTGCCCACGGTATTTGAGCTGGCCTACTACCAAATGCAGCACCCCGTGGCCGTGCCGGCGCCGCAACTGGGGCGCCCCAAGCAGCAGCATTAGGTTGCGGCCTGGCCCATAGAGGCACTTGCGGCGGGTGTCCGCGGAACCGTTCGCGTAGTCGTGGTGCATTTCGCGGCTAACTTTTTACCATTCGTCCTTTTTTCGCCCCGGGCCTGCCCGCAGCTGGTAGCTTCGCAGTGTCCACCTGGTCGCGAAGGCACCAGAAATTGTAGACCGTCGGTCGGGTTTGGGTGCTGCACGAGCTGCCGCAGTGCCTACCCTGACCCGCCTAATCCTGAACCCGCATGGAAGTTGAATGCCCGGTAGTAGCCCCGCTGCCCTTCCCCGACTTACAGCTGACCGTGACCTACGCTGAGGCGCTTTGCTACGCGCAGGGGCGGCTGAAAATGCTGGGCAACGGGGGCTTGAAGCCCTTTTGCGCGGCGCATCAGCTTACGTACCCCAACATCATCAACCTGAAAAACGGCAAGCTCAAACGCGAGGAACCGCGCCTGCTTCAACGGCTGCTGGGTTGCTTGGCGGTACCCACCGAGCTGCTGCACTATCCGCTGGCCAGCAAGACACCGTGCTTCCTGCTGCCGGATGCCGAAGCCCTGGCCAAGTTCCGCGAGCAGCTCCATTTTCTGACAAACGCCGAATAGGCCTCTTTGGGGAGCCTTTCGGTCAGTAAAAACGTTACTTACAGTGTACTCACGCGCTTAACCCACTATGCAAGAGCCCATCACCTATTCTGAGCGAGAGAAAACCCCGGCCCAGCGGCAGGAACTCATCGACAATGCCCGGGCCTGGAGTGTGGCGCAGGGAGCCGTGCCCAGTGCCCGTGCGGAAGAGCTGTATGCCCGCTACGTGGCGGGGGAGCTGACCTTGCAAGGCGTCACCGAGGAACTGCGACGCCAGGATGCTCCCCGCGTGGCAGCGGCAGCCGCCCAGGCTGCTTCCGGGGCGAGTGGCACTCCGACTACCATCCCGCGCCGCGCGGAAATGCAGCCGGAGCAGGACTTTCTGACCTAAGGCCCGCCAAGAACATCGAAACCCGTCCGGGCTGAACCCGGACGGGTTATTTTTTACCAACTCACCAGCAGCTTGTGGCTATTCAGGACGGATTCTTCAACGCCCGCGACCAGGTTATCTACAATCGGCTGGGTATTACCAACGCTGAGCAGCTGCGCCAGGTAGAAGCTGACTACTCCATTCCGATCATGGCCCAATTGCTGGTGGGCACGTTGGAGATAGCCGGCCAGTTCAACGCCGCGCACCTGAAGCAGATCCACCGGACCCTGTTTCAGGACGTGTATGACTGGGGTGGCCAAACCCGTGCCCATGGACCACAGGGGCCTTTTCAGGGGCAGAAGCCGGCCTATGTGCTTAATCCGCAAGGCGACATGATGCGGTATGCGCCCTACGCGCAGCTCGATCAGCGGCTGGATGCTATTGGCGCCCAGCTCCAGCAGGAAAATACCCTACGGGGCCTGAACCCGGCGCAGTTCGCGGAACGGGTGGCGTACTACTTTGACCAATACAACCATGCGCACGCCTTCCGGGAGGGCAACGGGCGCACGATTCAGGGGGTACTGGCCGTGCTGGGCCGGCAGGCCGGGTACCAGGTTGAATTGAAGCCGGCCGCAGCCGCTCAACTCAACAACGCGCGCGATTTGGCTATTATCCGTCCCCATGGGCCCGGGCAGCCGGCGAAAAATCTGGAACCGCTGACTTTACTCCTACGCTCGGGTATTACCCCACTGCCGGGCCCGGAAGCTGCTCACTGGCGCGACCCCAGCCAAGCTCGGCCGTTGGCCGAGCCCACATCCGATATGCAGCGCATGGAAGCGCAGCGGGTACTGCAGGCCAGTGCCTACGTCATCGGGGCGGCCTTGCGCGACATTGACCGGGGCGACACCACCCGAGGCAATCAGCTGTTGCAGCAAATGACGCTGGTGCTGCACGACCCTGCCCGGGCCGGGGAGCAGAGTGCAAGCTTGCAGCAGGCCGCCTTGGAGGTTTCCAAGCACCCGGTGTTGCGGCAGGAGGCGCCCCTCATGCAACAGGCCGTAGCCTTAGCTCAAAGCGTGCAGCAGTTGGTGAAGCTTGAGCAGCTTACCCAGAAAAATACGCAACAACAGTCTGCTAAGGTAGCGCCAAAACGCCGGTCACCGAAGCTGTAATGGGGTTCTTTATCCGACTGGGTAGATGATATGTTAAGCCCGATTGCCAGAAAGGGTCATATCCTTTTGGAAGAAAAACCTTATGACATGCAGCAAAAGTTGTTACTACACTACCCTAGCCGGATAAAAAAATAGCTCGGAACACATCTTACGTATCAACCATGATTATAACCAACTTGGGAGGTTGCTTTACCTTCTCAGTCAGCAAAATCGTGTAAGTCTCCGGTGCGCGATAGATGGCGGGTGTATTTGTCAAGCAGGTTTTTAGCATAAGGCTCACGCAGTGCTTTAACGCGGCGAAGGCCAAATGAGAAAAGACTTCCTGTAAGCATTGTTTTGCCCAATTTGTCGTTTAGCGAGAGTTTAGGCAATAGACCTTGAATTAACTCTTTTGGTAAGGTGCCTGGGACCGCCCGCAGGGCCAGCTGACACTCTCCCACATGTTGGTGTATCTTTTCATGAAGACCCTTTAGCTTATCAAATCGCTTAGCTAGGCCAACGTGCAAGGCAGCTGGCAGCGCCGCTGAAACATCAAGGGCCACCTCCCCTGTGGAGCTAAACATGGCTAAGTCCAGCACATCCAGATTCGTGACATGGGCTTTGGTGAGGCTTACTAACCCTATGGTTTGAGGGTCATCCGCAATGTATTCGATGACTCCCCGTGTTTTCCAGAAGTTAAAATCGTGCAGCTTTTTAATGCTAGCTTTCTGAAGTTGCTCAGTCAACAGCGCTTCCAAGTCCTGCTTAGAGGTCGTTCTAATTTTAAGTAGATGCCCTACTTCTGCTGACCGGCTGCCGTTGCTGCGTATCATCAAGTCGCAGGGTTGAGCCAGCAGCACGTATAATCCTTTCCCAGTCCCATCCGTGACCTCGAAAATGTCGCCGTTCTCAATAGGCTTGAATAAGCCGTTCACGAGATTAGCAGAAGCATAGATTTCCTGTCGTCGCAAGCTATACCGTTTCGTGTACGCTTCTACTGCTGTAACAGGAACAGGAATTTGCGACAACTCGGTGGCTTGTACGAGCAGCTTATTTAATTCAGGGATTAGATTTCGTTGGAGCAGTAACTCCTTTATCTCATCCTTGTAAATAATGTCAATGATGCGAAAGAGCGTTTCAGGCGCCCAGATTCCTTCAGTTGATGATGACTGTAATACCGTACGATTAAAGTCGTAGGTATCAAGGGATAGCAGCTTGGCTTTTGTCGACTGCAAAGCCGACTCTCCCAGCGAAATCGCCTGCACCTTTATTTGTTCGCAAGGCTCGTTCAGCAGCAGTTTTTTAATGCCATCTACAAAGTGCGGCAATTCCTCCAGCCGCTTTTTGGTGAGCACGAACAGGTTACTTGCATCAAGGTCTTTGTCGGCTATCAGGGTGGCTCTTTCGTCTAACTCTTGGCCCTCTTCGGTAACCGTATAGGTGAGAATACCTGTCAGAAAGACGAGCTTGTGGGGTGAGGATACAATTTCCTTTACCAAGTCAATACCTCTGGTCACAGCAAAACGCTCACCTGAGCGTTCAAGACGCTGGTCAAAGAGCACCAATGCTCTTTTGCCCGTAGGAACTTTGCTTGCAATCTCATCCCGTTGGGCATCCCACTCCACAGGGGATAAGCTGACCAACTCAGGCTTTTTTAGGTGTTCATCCTCGCGCAACTGCTGCAGCACGCGGGCTATGTCCAAGTTGGTGGCCAAGTCCTCGTCTTCGCCACTTGGAGTTAGCTCACAGAGCTTGCGCACATAATGCAACTGCTTGTCCGGCGCTGCCGCCTCCCATAACCCGGCGCTGTACTCGTCAAGAGCCGGGGCATTATCTTCAAAATCCAAGCCTTCGTCTAAGCTGTTCAGTACTTCAAGACCGGAGGTGACTTCTACCTTTCGAATAAGGCCAATGAAGTGCTCATAGGTCACACTGCCATCACCAATTGCGTCATCCACTATGTAAACGCTGGACACGTTTGCCAGCTCTAACAACTGGTGTAGCTGTTCTTTCATCCGAACTACTTAATCTTAATGCAATGATATTGAATACGGCAAGTTGAGGCGGCCTACGATTGAATAGCGGCGTCCAGATTAAGTTGAAAAATGTAACGCCGGTGCAGTGCGTTGCGCGTTTGCAACAAGAAAATATCACCGCCCATGGACTCCAGAAGCTGCTGAACAATGAACAATCCCAGCCCGCGACCAACCTCAGCAGGCTTCGCCGTAATGAATGGCTGAAAAAGGGTGTCTTCTAGGTTTTCCGCTACCCCGTAGCCATTGTCGCTCACGCGCACGACCGGTTCGTTGATTTCAACTTTGATTTCGGGCGAGAAATTGGGCTCGCTCTTTTGACGTTCCCGTAGCCAGTACTCTGCATTCAGGAAAAGATTGTCGAATATCTGCGTCAGCTTTCCCTTGTTTGCCACCACCGTGAAGTCTTTCCGGGTTTCAATGATGAGTTTGATGCCCGCAGTAGAAAACCGGGCGGTGTAGTAGTCGCGCACGGTCTCTACAAACTCATTCATGGAAAGAGTTTCGCGTTTCTCCCGATTGAAGCGCAGCGAAGGAGCCAAGTGAGTAAGCTGCTTTCGCAAGTCGCGTGAAAAGGAGCGCACGTATTCCATGAACTCGTAAACCGAGGCCGGCACGGAAGCACGGCCCAACTGCTTGTTGAAGTTGTCAGTATATGTGTTGATGCGGTCGAGCAAGAAGTAGATATCGTGGGTCAGGGCCTCCGCCGTTAAGCCCAGGCCAGCCAACTCAGTAAACTGTACCAGTTGGCTTTCCAGGTTCGCGACCTGCGTGCTGACATACGTGGCCGACTCCTCCCACTTCTTGGCCTTGTCCAGAATGACGTTTATTTCGGCGAATAGTTTGGCGCCTTCGCTAACCATGCCTTCTACTTCCCGGAGCAGCGGCAGCGAGGCCGTTTCCCCAGCCGCCGCAAATAAGGGTTCGTTCTGCAGGCGGTCTACCTGTTTCTTAACCGTAAGCGACAAATCGTTGAACTTGCGCTCAGCCTGGCGGCTACGCGCGTCTACTGCCGTGGCCTGCTGAGAGGTCTGTTTCAGCAGTGCTACCGGCTCAGCAATAGATTTAAAGCCAGTTACCCGCTCAGCAACGGTCTTTTTATAATCCAGGTAACTGCGCCGGGTACGTTCCAAGACTTCGCTCACTTCTTTTACCACCCGCTGCATCACCAGCATAAAATTGCGTGAGTAGGGCGAGTCGGTAAAGCCTTCACGGCTGGTCAATTCCTTGAGTTGGGCGTTGCCCGCCATTGAAATGGACACAAAGCCAATGACGTTGTTGGGCCGCAGTCCATAGAAGGACCCGCCCGAGGTCTGGCCACCGCCCAGGTTCAGCCAATCCTGACCGTCGAACCCATAGGGTTTGATGCCAAATCCGTCGCGAAAAACGCGAATACCCACCTGATTCTTCACCAAGCTCTGGTATTGCTTTAAACCCGTAAAAACCTCCTCGGTTGATTCGGTCCCACGCAAGTCATATTCGTCAATTTCTCCAAAGAACTCGCCCGGGTTGGCAACTACTAGTTCTCCCGCAGCATCCGATGCAAGGCTCTTCCCTGGGAAATCTTTGTCGAAGGAAAGCTGCCGGTGAAAAGAGAAGAAAGACTTTTTTTGCGGCTTAATACCAGTGAGAAAGTAACGGCGGTTGGCGGTCGAATCAGTTAGAAAGCTGAAAAAGTCCTGTCCTTGGTCCAGCAAGACAAATTTTTCAAATTCTTCCTTGCTTGATTGCCCGCGGAGCTTGCCTAAGCTTATCTGCCCGTCCACGAGTAGTTGGCCACCAACAAAGCGGAACTGGTAGCGGCCAATGGCCTGTGTCTGTAGGTCCTCGCTGATTTCATCCAGGTCGTGCTTTTGACCGTTGATGGTCAGGTAAACGGAGAAGGGGCGGTGCTGCTTGTAGGGAAATATGAGTTGTGATAGTTGTCCGCGGAACCTGTCGGCAGCTTCCTTCTTCCAAATGTCTTGATTGGCCAGCCGGGTGATGACGAGCTGGGTTCCTTTCTGCTTGGCTTTTTTGGGCGTAATCCGTTGCTGAAGCCGCACTTTTGTCAGGGGGACATGCGATTCGAAATCAGCCCAGTCGAATGCTAAGTGGTTCCATTCCTCACGGTCCGCCACTCCACTTATTAGTTCCAACTGCCGCCCCAAGCGTTGCGTACTCAGCCGGCCAACGCCTTTATCGCCCAGCGGCACCCGTCCCTTAGGCGTTGTTTCGTTGCGGGCCTTCATGTCCCGCTTGCTTGACAGGGAGATAACCAGCCATTTCGTGAGGATATCTTGGTAGGTCATCCCAGAGCCGTTGTCCTCCAGGGTGATGTAGCCCGCCGTACCGGCGTATACCATTCCCTCTGGCACCTGCCCCTCGGTACTGATGGTGATTTTCACCCAGTCGGCATCCGCATCATAGGCGTTTTTTACCAACTCCATGATGGCACTCACCTCGTCGGAAATCAACTCTTCGCCTAGGCGCTTCACGACCGTGGCGTCAATGTCAAAGTGTGGGAGTTCTAGAGGTTCGTCCACCGTTGGGGCCGCTTATTTCTTGCGGAAAATGAGTATTTCTTCCTTCGTCATGGTCGTCGTGCTCCTATTCCGAGCGGCCATCCGCTTGCTCTGAATCGAACGCTCGATTTTGTACACCTGCACTATGTTGTAGTGTGCTAACAAGTCTGCTAAAATCAAATTGTTGTGTATTTCAAGCCCACCTACCTTGCGATTGCCGATGGTCCACACCAAGTAGCCATTCGGCTTTACCGCTTGGGCACAACGCTTCAATACTTCGTTAAGGTCGCGAACGAAACAGACTACCTTCTTTACCTCCTTGGGCTTGGTTTTCACCAGCTCTTGGATGTTGGCAGCAAAAGCCGGGGAAAGGCGGCAGAACCGCTTCTGGTCCCGCGTGGTAACAGTGTTGCGCTGGCCGCCTAGGCTTCGGTTATCGATTTCGTGGGTAGTCGACAGGCAATCCGGCGATACTGCCGAGTCAATGTCGACAAAATCAATCCACTGCAGCGGCAAATAAGCATGCTGCCCATAGGGTACCGTCGTCCGGTTATCACCGTACGGTGGCGACGAAACGACGAGGTCGAACCCTGCTACAGCATCAGCCGAGGCAGCGGAAAGAGGCGTTCGTGCTACCGGCAACTTGATGCGTTTCGATGAGTCCAGTACGCTTATGTTTACGCGGCCAGTGTAGGCCTCCTCACGCAAATACCCTTGGCTGGAAAGCTGTTCGGCGTAAAGGGCAATGTCCTCAGTGTTCTGAGCAAACAGCTGCTCAAAAGTCTTGAGTGGAGAAGGGTCGCGTTTGGCTATATCCTCGGCAGACCTTGCGTGGAGCTTGAAGGTACTGGTGCGGTCGTTGGACGTAAGACGGACGGTTTCAGCCAGTGTTACCCAAAACAGACGCCGAGTGCTCAACCGCCGCTCCTGCCGAATAGCCCGTACCAACTTGGACAATTCTTGCGCTACTTTTTTCTCAAACCACTTATCGAGGTTAGGGAAATTGGCTGTAACCTCGGTGGACGTATCGGCTTTCACGCGCTTTCGCAGCCGCTCCGCTGCGCGCAGGTAAGCAGGCTGATTGAAGGCTTCGGCTTTCACTTTCGCCAGTAGAACTGACATCGGGTTTATGTCTTGCCCGTAGCAGTCTAACCCATTCAGCATACCTGCTGCCAAGGCCGTTCCTGAGCCCATAAAGGGGTCTAACAATGTCTGAGTTCTAGGAGCAGCCGACTTTATCAGTTGGATTATCTTGCGCTGTACTACTGGGAGCATCATCGCCGGATACTGAAAGAACCGGTGGCCAGCCCCACGCCGGTCGTATTCGAGCGGTTGGCTCCAAAAATTCTTTTCCTGCTGTGTTATAGCTTCGATGGCCTGAATTAACGCTTGGTCAGTAGCTTCCGGGCCACGCTGCATCACGGGGGGCAGGGTAGAGGATGAGGAGTTAGCGTAAGATGCTGCGGTTACCAAACCAATCTGATGTAAGGAAAATATGTGGGATAGTGCCAAAAGTAACGTAAAACCCTTCAACTAAGCTAGCGCGCCTGCTCATAAGTTTAGTATAAGCAGCCAGCGAGGGAGGCTTGACTGTCCGTTTTTTGATGGATGATGCTGTTGAAGGTGGCTGGTTATCTCTATATCAGAACCTTTCATCCAAATGTAGTTCCCCATTGATGTAAATTCTGGTCAGGTGCCCCGATAACTTCAGCTGGTGTGCGAAATCAGCCCGCTCGTGAGCATTCTGCAATGACGTTCCGGGAACATCAAATTCTTCCTCAACAAATGGGACCGGGCGAAGCTCATCAGGCAAGTGGGGACCATCTTCGCCGGTAATACGGATGTGATAAATCTGATAACCCTCAGGCAGCTGGTCTGTGGCATAAATAGCCTGAGTGCCGCATTTTCGGCAACGGACCGCTATTTCAATCATACCACCCGCCTGGTCTACCACCCGCCCGGCTGAATGAGGAGTGATTGCTTGGTCATGGATGCAATAGAGCTGAACGAAAGTGCCTGCACGAAACCCAGTGCCGGTAACTGCCAAGGACCCGGATCGCTTCTTCATCGGCTAACAGATTTGTGTTCAGCAAAGATAGGTGCTCAGGTAATCCACGATTCCTGTTTGTGGCCTATGGAGGCAGGTGAGTATAACACAGCACCTAATCAGCTTTCTGAGCGTTTAGTGGGGTATGAGTGACGTTCACAGCACCGCTACCAGAAGTTTTAACATGTCCCGCATCCGCGGCAGGGATACCAAGCCGGAGCTGCTGGTGCGGCAGTACCTGCACGGCCGGGGGCTGCGTTACCGGTTGCATGCGAAGCATCTGCCCGGCAAGCCGGATATCGTTTTTCCCGGACTCAGAACCATCATTTTTGTGCACGGCTGCTTCTGGCACCGCCATGAAGGCTGCCGCTATTTCGTGGTTCCGAAGACACGAACCGAATTCTGGTTGACCAAGATCGGCCGCAACGTAGCCAATGATGAAAGACAACAGAACGAGTTACGCTCAGCGGGGTGGCGCGTGCTGACGGTATGGGAGTGCGAGCTTAAGCCGGCGTTACGGGAGCGGACGCTGGAGAGGCTTTATTACTCCCTGACAGCCCCCGAGCCGGATGAACTGGACTATAATCCTGTGGTGCCATGATCGGCTTATTGTGGCAGCCGGCTAGGCAGAGAAGCCCCGCTGTTTTGCGTTTTCGAGGATCCGTTTGGCATTACGGGCCTGCTTGATGCTGATGCCGGCCGACCGTCGGAGCAATGAGCCGACATTGTAAATCAGGCGGCGGTCGAACGGAGTGAGTTCATTATTGCGGGCAGCCCATGAGGAAATCGCCAAGAAAGTTTCGGGAGAGGTTGCTGTTATTTCATCAAGCAGGTCCGACTCAGCCGGCGACAGGTTAACCGGCCCTGAAGGGCCGTCTACCGAGATGCGCTGGCGTACTTCGTCAATCTCGGCCTGTATGCCGGAAAGGTCCAGCGGTTTATCCTTGAGGGATTTCCAGCATTCCTGCTTCTTACACCATTCGCCGATATTACGAACCGAGGAGGGCGGGTTTGTCAGGTGGTCCCACACAATGGGAGTCATCTGAGCAATCAGCTCCCGGACCTGCCCCGGGACTGCCTGCTCCGACCAGATGCGGTTCAGGTCTAAGTGGCCTTCCGTTTTATAAGAAAGCCAGGCAAGAATGTAGGTGACCATGTTGGCCTTGTAACCCCCCAGCTTTCTGGCGTGAACATCCCGGTCGATCTGCTTGAACAACAGCGCCCGGGCTATGAGCTGGTGGTAAGCCTCCGGTGTAAGCGTATCCGCCGAAGCTGCCACCTGCTTTTCAAACAGCAGGTAGTTCTTCTCCGCGCCGGTGCTCACCTCGTTTGGCTTCTGAAGCCAGCTCATCTCGTACTTGGCCACGTCCACTTTGGTGAACTTCTGGCTTTTAGGGTACGACTTGTTGAACTTACGGCGGGCAGCCAGCCCTTCCTGCCTGGCTTCCTCGTCAAGATACTGCCCCCGCGTACGCTCGTAGTACCATTTCATATCCGACTTAAGGCCGGTGGTGGATGGTACGGCTTCCGACCTGGAGATTTTCTCCAGGTTGACATGATAGGCGCTGTTAGAGCTGAAATCCGAAGATTTGATAGCCGTCTGCTTGTTGGCAAACTGCGATATTTTAGGAATAATCGCCTCTGCTTCTTCTGTGGCGAGTATTTCACAGATCTTTAGCTGGACAAAAGCTCTGGACAGGTCAATGCTGCGGTCGGACGAAGCAGAATACAGGGAGGCCGTCGTTTGTCCTCCGTTCACGATTTGCCAGTCCTCTATTCTGGCGATGAAAACCCGCCCGTCTTCCTCCTGCGTTTCAACCTTTGCAGCCGTCGTGGAAATACCGTTGTTGTAGGCAAAAAACATGTCCGGCGACTTGCTGGCCGTATCTCGGATTCCACGGTTCGTATCGACCTTGAATTGCAGGAAAGTCCGCACGTTCCGTTCCAGCAGGCCCTGCTTGTGCCGCTTGTAAATGCGGGCCAGAACGCCGGCCGGCAGGATTGCCAGGTAGGCGTTGTATTTACCACTCACGTCTGTTGAACGAAGGCATTCCAGACGAAAATTATAGTCGCGCAGCAGGTCGACGACAACAGTCTGTTTTCCTGCATTGATGCGGTACTGCTGATACAACCGCTCAATATCCCACAACTCGCACGTCAGGACGGGGCCGTCGGGGATGTGATAGCTTGGCAGCGACTCTGCGGCGCTGATGCGATTGGTCAGCAGAAACAGGCGGACGTGCTGAATCTGCTGGCCATCTTGGCGGATCAGGTTGATGAGCTCCTGCACCGGCCCGCTCTCGGTGGCTGTTATCTTGCCCCCTGAGGCCGCTACCCAGAACCCATACGTTCGCTTGATGGCTTCCTGTACTTCGGTGTTTGTGATCTTGTTCAGACCCGGCTCCGGACTGAATTCTGAGGTGAACAGATCAAGCGTCAGCGATTCATCATCAAAGTCAAAGGCATCTACCCTGGCGCCCCGGGCCCGGTAGGTACCGGTTACCGGCTCCACTACCTCGCCCGACAGGCGCAGGTAATCCAGCGCTTCCTCGGTAAAAATGTCTTCGGCAGGACGTTCTTCTTCCGCTGCCGTCAGTACAATGTTCTGGGTGAGCTCACCCGCAAATTCCTGAAGATCCATCAGTAGGACAAAAGTATTTAGCAATAATTGCCCGTTCTGATTCAGGCTTCAGCTGTGCTGGGCGCGAATCTGCCGGCAAATCCAAACGACGGATTAGTCAGTGAGCCGTGCAGCATACCCCGGTCGAGGAATCCGTTCATGGCCTCGCAGCTGGTTTCCGGCAGCAGGGAGCAGGCGTGGCACGCCGCCAAGTTCAGCGACTGGAACCCCTGACCGCGCGAATCCAGACACAATGGGTCGGAGGAACACCACTCTGAATTTCTCAGCGCCTTGCGTATAATAAGCTCTAGACTACCGGGCCGGCCCAGGGCCACAAGTCCTCCCATGGTTCCTTCGGCATCGGATGCTGCTGTATAGATCAGAATGCCATCCATCTGGTCTCCGGGATTCCCACAGTAGATGATCTCGCGCAGGGAAGCAGAGTTGTAGCCTGAATCCATTGCCAATTCGCGGATCAGCTGATGCGAAATAGTGTGCAGAAGTATGTACCGGGCTGATTTCGGGGTGAACCCTTCCAGCCATTCCTCTTCCGGCGCGCCGTTAAGTCGTTGCCGCTTCATGTAGGCGGTGCGGTGATTCTCGTAGATCATCTGGTAGCGCTCCCGTATCTCCGGTTCGGCTTCCCATTCCGCCAGCACGTCAGAGCGGAAACGAATGAAGATTCCTTCGCCCCGCACTTCCGAAGCTGGCAGGAAGTCACAGGTATCCGGATCACGACGTGGATCATTAATGCGGCCGTATTCCTGTAACAGGGCTCCCCGCAGGTTTGCGGGGCTGCTGAAGATCAGGTCCTGGGTCAGCAGAGGCATCACCCTGGTAAATCCGCGGAAAACACGCAGCTCGTTGAGCTTTTCCAGCAGAACCACCGTCTCAATATTATCCGCAATGGCACCCGAATACTTTTCACCCGGGATAATCATAGATTTATACCAGAAATCACCGGTGAAGGGGTATGGCTTCAGGAAGAAGTCGAATTCCTCCCTGCGCAGCTGGATTGCCTTGTCGGTTTCCGTTTCCTCTGCTTCGTTGCCGGAAGGCTCGGGCGAATAGGCAAGGGTTATTATTTCCCTAGCAAGTTCATTTGAAAGCTGACTGCCAGTGTATTTGTATCCCAGATGTAGCCGGTCTAATAAGGATTGCTTAAGTGTACCGGCTCCATGCTCAGGACCATTTATGATGTTATGGAAAAAATTTATGCTCTGATCTGCACTCATGGCCAGCCCTACCATAGAAGTAATTCCGTCCAGTATGGTCTTGATATCCGCAACGCGGTTAAAAAGTTCGTTGGCCAGTTCCGAGTAGCCCCCGCCCGCTGCCTGTTCAGGTAACCTGATGCTGCTCCAGATAATGGGGAAGTACACATTTCCTGCACCGCGCTGCAGGGCCCGCGGAGTCACCCCCATTGCAACATTGCTGCGCAGGAAGCCTCCCTGAGCATTTCTGCCCTGCCAGGGCTTGGGCATCAGATTGTCGACAAAATCCAGATACCTGTCATTCGGATTGTTGAACACAGTGGAGCGGCCGTCGTCATCCGTGCTGAATATTTCCGCCAGTGACTCCCGGCAGATCAAGGCTCCATTGTCGCCGAACTCGTGAAGCGATACGCTCAGGTCCGCAATAGAGGCCGAACGACCGGCAGCATCCAGACGAAGGACAAGCCCGGTTCTTTGCCGAAGCGTATCCCGGTCGGGCCGGTTACGGGTAACGAACCACAGCCAGGGAAAGTCGTCTATATGGCCTGCTGATGTGGCGATAATGAAACGGGAAGGTATGAGGTGGTTTTTTCTGGCAGCAGGATTCCGGCGGTGGCAGTCCGTGCAGAAAAAAGCCTCGTCCCGGTCATTCACATGCCGGCCGTGCGCATTCGTAAACACAGCCTGGCCATGAAACGCCCGGTTTTCGACGTGAATGGCTCTGCAAACCGGGCAGAACATCGAACCCGGAAAGCGATTCACAGGAATGCCGATGCCCGGCCCCTGGCCTGCCGGGGGGCGGACAAAATATTCGGTGTTATAAAAGTACCGGCTCAGGCGGCGGTCATAGACCCGATGATGCTCGTTTGCCAGCCCGCCCCAAACGTCCGGAGACTGCGCGCCGGGATCCGCACTCTGGTCAAGATAGTCCGGGGATAACGCCATCAGGGAGATACCCGGCACATCGATGATGCTGCCCGTGCCATAGGTGGTAATCGCCTGCGACTCCCGGACCTGGTTTTTGCGAATCATATCAGTAAGTAATGATCAGTGCGGAAGAAGATTCAACATTGCGGAGCGAACCAAGGACTGCGGGCCGTTCCCGCCGCTTTTGCTCGTCGTATTCGTGGTTGACAAACAGATCAAGGTCAATTTCCACATCCTTGGGCGAGGGGAAGAAATGGCTGTTCTTAGCAAATCGGAGGCCCGGACCCGGAGGAGTTGCGTCTGATCTTCCGTTCCAGACCTTTTTAAGCTGTTGGGCGACCTGGTCGATGTTGACCAGAAAATCAGAGACGTCTTCGTCGAGCAGAGTCACCCGTTCCTTGAGTTTCTCAACCAGGGCGGTGTAAAACTCATCTGTCGCCCGGCCCTCAGCGCCGGTTGGCCACCAAGCGTTGCCATCTTCCCGGAAATGAAGCAGCCTCATCAGCGCTATCAGGACAGAGGGAAGGGCTTTTTCCAGCGCAGGGAGTGAGTAAGGAGTGACCGAATTGGCCTCTACATGCTTGTAAAATGCTTGGTGGTAGTCCGTAAAACTTTCGTAGTGAGACCGGTCACGACTCTTGGCGTTGTTGTAGCTGGCAACCACAAGACCGGGGAATTCCCTGCCAGCCCGGGAGCTTGCCTGAATGTACTCTGCCGTCGACTTTGGCTGTCCGACCACCTGCATGATGTTCAGCCGGGCGATGTCAACGCCTACTGAAATCATGTTGGTGGCTGAAACGACATGGATAGGTTCCTCCCGGTTGTCGCCGAAAAGCTGCACAAGAAGGCCTTTCAGCGCCTGAAAAAGCGCTGTATTGTCCTTGCCCGCAACTGCTATCCCCAATGCTTCGAGTACAGGGTCCGTGAAGACCTGTCTCCAGGTCCTGTTTCCGTCCAGGTCCCGGGCCGAACGTACGCCCATCGCACGAAGCTGTGTCAGCCGGGCCTCTTCCGTGGGAGATGCAGGTGCGGGCTGCGGAAGTTTGCTGTTTTCCAGTCGGTTGAGGTACTGATATATCTGGTCAGCGGTCATGGCGCTTGACAGTTCAGCTACCCGGTCATCCTTGAACGGTATGTACAGCCCGGGCGCACCGAGGGTCTGGAATGTAGCATTCATGCCATAGCGGTGCGCGGCGATGTCATCTGTCAGCAGTGTCCGGAATTTCCCCAGTTCTTTAATGCTGTTGAAGTAGACCAGCATCGTATAATACCAGTCCAGCGTCGCGTTGCCATACGGCAGCCGCGGGAGCAGCTGCATGGCACGACCCGTCAGGTAGATGATATTGATCGTGGCCGTACGGCCGGCCGGCATGACCCCGAGGTAGCGCCGGCCCGGCGCGGATCTGTCAAGTCTGCTGAAAAAGGAGTCGTCCACGTCTATTCCCTGTGGAGGGAACTGAGCAAAGTGCTTACGGCCATAAAGCCGGCGGCATTGTGCTTCCGCATTACGCACGGTTGCGGAAGCGCCTACTACCTTGGGTCTGGCAGAACCGCCCCACTGGCAGAGCTCGTCGATAGCAAACTCATACACGCCGTACATGGTGCCGAGAGCGGAGCTGATGAGGTGCAGCTCGTCCTGGATTACAAGATCCGGGCTGGAGAAGTCACGGGTTATCCGTCCATCGGGCCCCCAGGAGAGATTGAAAAGACGCGCAGTCTCCGACTTCCACGCCAGCTGCGCAAATTTGTCGACTGTGGCGAAAAGCAGCGACGGGCGCCGGGCATAGATTACCTCATCCACATAGTAGACAGGCAGCTTACGGGACTCTACCAGTTCTGCGTCCAGATAATCATCAGGGCTGATGAAAAACCTGCACTCAGTATTGCGGCAGCTCAGAAAGACCGGTGAATCAGCTACCGGCACCCGCCGGCCGCCGGGCGGGGCACCGCCACCGCGGCGCAGCTGCTGCTTCTGAAAATAACCCCAGGAACCAACCACTGCATTATTGCGCCTGTCGGGAATTATCCGGGTGCCGCAGCAGGGGCAATGGCTGATGGGCGGAGAGAGAGCCGGTTTTTCGGTACCGCTATCGAGCCAGGCGTTGTACTTCGCAATTGCACCGGCCGCGCTTCGGTCGTCGCTTGCGGTGCCTGTTTTGTTGGGTGTCAGACTGCTCCCGACCCAGATGCCGGTGCTGATTTCCTGTTTGCCGTAGCGGTCGGGCATCTCGCGGCGCATGAGCTCGCATGCACAGATAAGAATGCCGGCTCTGTTGAACTGCTGGATATTGAGCAGACGAAGCGTGTAGCGCATCAATACAGATACACCAGCGCCTCGGTCAGGATCCTGCATATCGCGACCGGCCCGCAGGCGGCGGTAGAAGATGGTAAACGCGGTAAGCCCCAGGTAAGCTTCTGTCTTGCCGCCACCGGTTGAGAACCATATGAGGTCGACCGTTTCGCGATCTTCCGAGGAAGGGTCCAGAATACCTTCCACCTGAGCCAGCAGGAAAGCCAGCTGGAAGGGGCGCCAGCGACCCGCTTCCTCAGGGGCAGTGCTGAAGTCCGGAATAGGCTGATCGTCTGCACCGGGAAGCACGTCCTTTTTTACCCGCTTGTCGGCAAAGCCTTTCATGACACGTTGCATGAACATCGCTCTGTTTGCATCCTGAAACGCCTGCAGGGCGATATTGGAAGCAGTGTCAGGCCCCTGCTCGAACAGCAGGACTATACCGCGCTCCATACGGGCGAGCAGGTCAGCGCACTTCTGCAGGTTGCTTTGCGCGGCATCGTGATGCTCCGCCGGCAAAGCCGCTATGCGCTTCTGATGCTGGCCGATCCAATCTCCGTAGCGGCCGGCAAACGCCCGTAACCTGGTTTCCAGCTCACCGGCATTTTCGCCGGTCATGCCGGCGAGCCGTTTCATTGCCAAGATAGTCTGGTCAGCCGGCGTCAGGATGATGTCGGCCGGATCGTGCTTCGTGCTGAGATTAAAATCAACCGGCTTTACGTCGTACTGCGGAATGACTACTGCCTTGACCCGCCGGGCCCTCCCTTCGGCCAGATTTACATCTTTCTCATCCCACCAGGCGGCCGCCCCGTGGCCGGCCCCGTAGTTGCGGTAATTTCTGAAGAGGAGCTTCCTGACAGCATCTTCCTCGGACTGGCCATCCGGTGAGAGGGAGTCTTCGGGACCGGGAGTAAAGACGAATTCGTCGGAATGGACTTCGATTTCAGGCTGGAAAAAGTAATTCCGGCAGTCGCTGATAAACTGCTTTTCAGCTTCGCGGCCATTGATTTCCGAGCGACAGGAGTTAATCAGCGAAAGGGTGAAAATTGACCCGTGCGAACCGTGGGTGCTGCGACGGGTGATGCGTAGTGTCAGACGGCTATCTTCCAGCGAAAAGGTATGACTGGCTGCGCCCGGTGTCTCCGGTGTCTCCACGGGCTTTCCTTCCTTGTCAGTCAGGGTGAAGCCGGCAGCGGTGGCTGTCAGGGTGAATTCACGGACTACGGGGGTGCGGCGGTACAGTGACGGATTTCTGCCGTTTCCTGCTGCACCAGGGGCCGCAGTAGCCGCTCCGCCAAGTGATGCAGCGCCGGGAGAAGCGTTGTCGACAGTTGGAGCCGGCTCTTCAGGCGAAGAAGCCGGCATGTCTTTGCCCGGGGTTACCCGGTTGTAACGACCATAGCTTATACGGATGCTGAAAGCGGTTTCGCGGCTCTCAGTGATTACGGATAACCCGAAAGAGGCGGGTTTGAAATCCGTACTCAGGTTAAGCTCCCTGTCGGCTTCACCTTCATCCACGGTTGCGTCTGCGTACCGGAGCCCGGTACCGGCTGGCTGAGTCGCAGTGGCCCCCGTGTCGGCCTGTGCTTCTTCGGGAGCCTGCAGTCCTTCTTCTTCATCTACTACTGCCTCTGATGGAAGCACGCTCTCCCGTGGGCGGAACTGCTCAGGATACAGTACCCCGGTCACATAGAATCGCTGAGGGGGCTCGGCCAGGGTCTCATTGTCCCCACCGAACGGTCCGCACATGTATCGCTTTACAAGTTCCGCTGCTTCGTTGCGCAGCTGTAGTTTGGTATTGTCAGGCATTACAGGACGGGGTTATCCATGAAGTGTTGTTTCTTTCTGGCGGCCACCGTTTCCTTCAGGTCAGCGTGGAAAAAGGTGACAAAGCCGTAGGTAGCCCGGGTAGCAGCCAGATAGAGTTCTGTTTTCCGGTACACATCGTCTTCCGGAAACGAGTCAATGCCGGCAAGTATGACAATGGCGCTTTCAAGTCCTTTGTATGCGCCCGGGGTTGTGACCCTGACCCGTTTGGGATCCGGATGAGTTACGTTGGTATCGTTCAGGGACACGAAGAGCGCCGGGCTCCTCAGAGGCAGGCGGTCGGCCAGGTCACGGGAGGGAACCAGAACAATGACGTCTGCCGGGTCCACATGGTCAGCGACCAGCGCCTGAACGCGTCGGATCAACTGGTTTATCAGATCCGTTTCCGAGGCGTAGAAATGCTCCTCTATAAGTCCGTCCCCCGTTTTTGCAGCCTCCTGACACTGAATGCCTGTATAGAGGCCCGTGCTGCGAATGACCCGTGGGGTATTGCGGCAGTTCTTGCGCAGCTCGAGCACAACCGGGTTGTACAGGGTGATAAAATCAGCATAGAACCCGGAATCGAAACCGCGGAAAATATCCTGATTTTCCCGGTCTAGGAATATATACCAGTTGTTTGAATCCAGTCCGCCTTTCAGCAGCAGGTCAATGTTGCGAAAGTGACTTTCCCTGAAGATGTCCTGTGCTTCGTCGATTATGATTCTGTCGTACGGGACCTGATTGAGTGTGGGATACTCCAGGCTGAACTGCTTCGGGTACTCCTCGTTGAAGTACTGCGACCCTTTGCCGGAAGGACGGACAAACTCAGCGTAGAGGGCGTGAATATTCCGGACAGTAAGCAGCCTGCTCAGTTCCGGGTGTTCACGCTTGACTGTCTGCCTCAGCCAGGCAGCAAGATTTTTGTTGTAGCAGAGCAGCAGGGTCTTTTCTCCTTTGGCCACGCATTCCGCTGCCAGCCATAATGCCAGCACCGTCTTTCCGGTACCTGCGCTTCCGGATATCATGACGCCCGCCCGGTTTCCTACCGCCTGCGAGGCCATGATGACCCATTTCTGTTCCCGCGTGTACAGGAGCGTTTCCGCCGCATCTTGGCGGATAAGGCCGGCAAGTGGCGGGCGGAACATCAGATCGCGGGCAAAGAAATCCTTTATCCGCAGTTTGTCCTCCCGGCTCAGCCGGCCCTCATGCTGCCGGTACTTGCTGTGGTTCCGCCAGTACGCCTTCAACCGGCGTATGTAGGAGGCGAAGCTGTCAGGCACATCTCGGTCTTCGGCGGTGTAAATCAGGCGGGTATCGTAAGAAATCGAGCCCGTTTCGTAAGCGCTGAAACCCCGGGGTAACCCGGATTCGGGAAACATTACGCCATAGCCTATGATCAGGCTGTTCACCACGTTGCGGCCAACCCGCTCCGGCAGTACCCGGTCGCGGATAAAGAAGAGGTTACCTGTTACCTGTTTGAAAGGGTCCTGCAGCTTGGTTCCTCCCATCACCCCCCATTCCCGCGTGTCAGCCCGGAAGTAAACGACGCCGCCTTTGACTTCCAGAAATAGCAGAAACTCATCATCCAGATAGACGAAGTCTGTTTCGCCCCTTACCTGCCGGCCCACCTCGCTGAGAGACAGGGAGTGAAACAGGAAACAGCCGTCCCCCTGAAAATAGGGACTGGCCGCAGCCATGTAGTAGAGGTCACGTTCCCCTTTCGGAGTGTCACTTCCGAACTGCGGTTGGGCCGGAATCAGCGCCATAATGCGATAATTAGTAGGGATGCACCGGGATAATTTCCCTCACGCGTCTGATGTCAACCTCCTGTAGTATTGCTTCGAGCAGTTCCGGGCTGAGTTCGCCATAGGCATCAGTAAGCAGGTTCAGTCGGCCCGACCGGCGGTTGATGACGGCCGACCGCAGGGCTTTCGGGAGCATGCGTCTGACCCGGCTCAGCTGGTCCACGGCTTCGATGATCCCGGCTGACTCAGCTGCCGTAAACTGCGGAATGCCTTTGCCGGGCATCATCCTGCTGATGGCATTGATGGCCAGTAGAAGTTCATTTAAATGCAGGGGTTTAGTGGTGCTGCCATCCAGATAATTATCGAAGGTCTGGGGAGCACGTTCGAACCCCACGCGCTGGAATACCTCAGCTAGGTGGAGGTGTTGTCGTTTTACGGTATTGATTTGCCGGATCGCATCCCGCCACAGATTGCTTGTGTTCAGTGCGTTGCTGTAGCGTTCAACCTGGGCAAGCGACTCGTCAATCAGAGCATTCAGGTTTTCCCGGCTCTTCCTTCTGAACAGGACTATGTAGTCGCCCGGTTTGAGCTCTGATGCCGGAACAGTTGTGGCCTCACTGTCCTCCGGGCTGTCTTCTTCGATGCGGTAAAACTTCCGGGAGGCTGCTGCCTCCAGAATGCCGTCGTGATCTAAAAGCAGTATAAAGGCAGCAGCACGACCGGGTTCCCGGCGTATCCGGTTTCCTTCCTGGGTCGGGTCATGGCGCTCCTGTACCAGACGGCTGATGATGGACTCGATATCATCACTGAATTCCACCGCATCATCGGATGCAATGGCTGCAGCTGACGTCTCATTTACCGGCAACGGGATGCTGTAGTCGAAGCTGGGTACACCGTCGCTTAAGGGATTCTCATGAGGTTCGGTCAGATTGAGGGACCTCAGCAGGCCAGCATCCGATACATACTGATCAAAGATCTTCTTTACGGTCTGGTAAGAGCGGAAATAGGTCTTTTCATTTTCCTGATCGCATAGTACGATGCAGTTGCGTGCAAAGCGGTTGAAAAACAGTGATGTTACAAACGTTTTGGGAAGATTGAAGCACAACAGCAGCTTCAGGGGCGCAGCCTGCAGATCCAAAGGCGCTGGAAGATTCCAGGGGTCGAAGAACTCTGCTTTGACGGGCCTAGCAGTTCCCTGGGCTACGAACCTGCTCAGCGTATTGACGAGGTATTCATGATCAGTGCTGCTGGAATTATAGGACAGGATGCCAAGCCGGAATGACTTCTTATGACTGGATCCGGCTTCGGCCAGGAATTTTCCCGCGGCAGCAACAAGCGGGTGGCGCCCTGCATTCAGAAATGCGGACGTTCGTTCCAGAAGCGTAATTGTCTCTGTCCGGAACGAGTGGTATATCCCCCCGCCCACGTGTCTTTCCAGCGATTCCATACGGGTCAGGTAGGCGGCGGCATCCCTTTGAAATCTGGTCGGGTCACAAAAAGATATAAACCGGAAATACAGCTCCCGTAATGACGAGAGCTGAGCTAACTGGTTGGATCCGTGCAGCTCCCGGATGATGGATGTCAACCGGTTAAGAAGCGCCCGGAACTGCTGTTGGTATTCCTCGAACACTCCCGCCGTGACACGGTGTATACTATGGTCAAAATTTCCCGGAGCCGGCGCGCTGGCAAGGACGGCTGCCTGCTGTCGGCTTATGTGCCATACCTGAACGGGCACGTCTGCTCTGCCTGTACGCTCCCACTTATTGAGCAGGGCCGGCAGGGTCCCCAGCGCTGATGGCCTGACCAAGCATATCACATTCCGGATTTCGCCCAATGCAAGCTGATCCTTGATGGCGGAGATCTGAACGTTAGCTTCTTCCTCGGATTCGAAAGTGATGTCACAAATATCCAGCACTACCGTGTCCAGATAGTTGAGGCTGTTGTTAACCTGTCCGCCACTGGCAGTAACACCGCGTAGCTCCCGCACCCAGGACGCAAAATATCCGTTCGGTTCGTGCAGAACGATGAGCGGATGGCTGGTGTAGTCTCCCTGAACCTTGGTGAGTACAGGATGCCCGTGTCTGGGATGGACTATCTCCGCTACCCCGATTAGGGACGAGGCATTTCTCTGTGTAAGCAGGGGCCGGAAACAGGCTTTGAAAAGCGTTTTGCCGGTGAATACCAGTACCCCGTTATTCAGGCCGGCCTCCTTCAGCTCCGCGATTGCCGAAATTGAGGGCGCTGGTCGTTGAGCCTGGTTTCCTGCTGTTTTCTGCAGCAGTTCAATATCCCTGAATCTCACCTTAAACTCCTGCCACTTCTCCCCGATTTGCTTCAGGGTGGCTAGGTGCTCCCTGAGAAGTTCGTCGTTCTGTCGGAATTTGTTTACAAGGAACGACCGGCCCTGGGTCAGCAGCTCATACCGTATGCCCCTTTCTGGTACAGCATCAAGGTCTCTGAGTTTGATAACCGGCACCTTGGCCCCGGTGCTCACCGCAGTTATTTCATACCGACGCCCTCCTTCAACTATCGGAGCCGGAAAACGTGCACACAACCGGAGAATCTCGGACGAGAACCCCGCCCGCTCCTCTTCAAAGGCATCGCTTTTGTTATTCGTGACCTCGTAGGATCTGTTCAGGCAGGCAGTGGCGGCGCTGTACACAACCTGTTCAAACTCTTCCTCTGATTTCAAAGGAATGAACAATACACGCCCGCCCTGCTGACCAGCGGGGTACACGACAGCTGAATTCAGAAACTGCTCAGAATCAGCGAAAGCGCTGCTCAGAACGGCATGTTGGCCGCGGATGAAATCTGCAGCGTGGCGCGTAAGCATAAAAATAAAGTAGTAAAAATATACCTATGCAGTAGCCGTTTAAGGGAGTACGCTCAGTAGAAAAAGGTGCAGCAATGTATGCCTTCCGGTGTTAATCTGCAAGGGAGTAGTCCAGTTGCAGTTGTTTGCTTGCAGCTGGTTCAGAGGGAAGAAACTGTCCTTTCAGTTTGCCCTGCAAGGCAGCTTTTACCCGTCGGGCAATTCGCTCCGCCATCAGCGGCGGAACAGCATTGCCTATCTGCTTATATGCTGAACCCCTGGGCCCTTCAAAATAATAGTTGTCCGGGAACGACTGCAGCCGTGCTGCCTCCCTTACACTAAGCGAGCGGCATTGGCCGGCGTCCGGATGGATGTAGTAGTGTCCGTCCTTGTGGATGTGGGCCACTACTGTCTGGGAAAATGGTTTCTCGCCGGCTACAACCTTAAAGCGGTCTTTAAAACCGGTTACATTCTTGTGGCTGATCTGATGAGCGTCCAGATCATCGGGGTAGCGAAGCTGGCGCGCCTCTCTGTCCCACACTTGAATGGCTTTGGCATAGATCTCAAGGTCAACAGGACGATGGGCCCTTGACTCGTGCCAGGTCAGGATCTGATTTTCGTCCCGGAGGCCAAAGCGTTGCAGGTAGGGCGTTGGGGCGGACTTGTACCGGCGGTTATCTTTCTCGCCCGGACGAAGCGGGGGCAGGTCCCGCAGCAGGTCCCAGACCCGGAAATTATGCTTGTAGTCGGGTTGCAGATCCGGGTAGCCAAGCTCTTGGTGCTGGTCATGGCGCCAGCCTATGATGATAAGCCTTTCCCGGCTTTGCAGCACCCCAAAATCCCGGGCGTTCCATTTGTGCACGGCCATGTCATAGCCGGCCTCGCGGAAAGTATCACGGATATGGTCAAGCTGGTTTCTTTGACGGAAGCTCTGAAGGCCCAGGACGTTTTCGAATACAAACATCCGGGGTTGGTAGTGGGCCAAGAACCCGGCGTATTGAATGTACAGCCTGCTGCGTGGATCATCTTCCATTGCTTGGCGGCCCAGTCGTGCGCGACCTGCGACAGAAAAGGTCTGGCAGGGAGGTCCACCTACTATCAGGTCGACTCTCTCATCAGGGCCAAGCTTCTGATCAATCAGTTGGAAAATTCCGGGTGTGGTCTTCTCACTGATTTCCGCGTGAATAACTGAATTGGTAATTTCAGGAGGAACCAGTGCATACAGTTCCTCCGGGGATTTTCCGCTCCGCAGGTACTCATCGTATAGATGGCGTAACCCTTTATTTTTCAAATAATACCATGCCTGCCGTGTCTTTAGTGTGTTACAGGCGTGGTAATCTATTTCAACGTGTGCAACCGCTTCAAACCCAGCGCGGGAAAAGCCCTCCGACAACCCGCCGGCACCCGCGAAAAGGTCAATATACTTCATTGATTTAATGTGTTCTTTTCTGCAGGAAGCAGTTTCAATCCCTGCAAGTACGTCAGGAATGGCAACAAATCATAGCAGCCGGTTTGTCCGGCAGATGAGCTTGGAACCTGTATTAATGCTATCTGCCTTGTGTCTGCATAAGGCTGAATCAGCCTGCACTGACTCAACGGCTGGAGCTCACTTTGCTGAAGCTACAGGATCGATGTACAACTGATAAGTGACCGGAATACATCAACTGAAATCAAGATAGTATTCCAGCAAATCCAGATCCAGTGTAATGTCTGAATTATGAGTGTAATAGAAATTCTCCTCCTCAAGGATGCTATTATTCTGGCAGACGGTCAGCAATAGTGAAGAGCCTTCTCCTCTGCCGGTATCACGCATCTCTTCTTTGTAAAATTCTGCCTCGGGATAAAGTTTAGCTATTCGTTTTACATACTCGGACAGAGCTGAGTTGATCAGTGCCGGTTGGTCAGCCGAGGTGTGTCGTGTCATCATTCTAAGTTGGTTTAGGCAAACTGAACAGCTTGACGTTGCAGCAGATGCGTCCGATAGACAATATGTCATCAGAGGCCCAGGTTCTGGGCGGCGTTAAAGGTAACGACATCATCCAAGCGGGAGTAGCGGTCAATCATGGCATCGGTTTTCTGCTTGGTCTGGTTTTTAATAAAGCGATTTGACTGGCCCCTCAACACTGACACTGTTATAAAGGAAACGCGCAAGGAGTGGGCCGAGTAGTTCTTCTCCGGGATCTTATAGCCTTCCTCGTCGTGGTTCAAGTGCAGCTGCACCAGTCCGTTGACGCGCAGGGCAGACAGGCGCTTTTGTGTGGGTAGCGCCTCGCCCTTCACCTTACCGCGCTTGAGCGAAACGAACAGTGGCCCCGTGCTGCGGCCCAGCTGCTGCACCCAGGCCCGGGTACTGCGCACCGGGCAGAAGCTCGCCGTCGACGCGTAGAACACCGCCTTGTCCTCGGCCTCGCCGGCCTGGTTGGTTTTGCTTTTGGGCAGGTGCACAATCAGGGCTCGTTCGGTAAACTCTAGGTGCTCCACATTCAGGGCCACCAACTCCGAGCGGCGGAAGGCCCCGGCAAAGCCCAGCAGCAGCAGCGCCCGGTCGCGCAGGCCGGCCGTGGTGGTGACGTCCAAGCGGCGGATGCTTTCCTTAAGCTCGGCGACGGTGAATGCCGGCGCCTGCTTCTGGCGCTTGCCCAGCGCGCGGGTAATGCCGTCCAATACGATGGCCAGCTCATCGGCGTGCACCGGCGACGGGTAGCCGCGCAGCTGGTGGTGCTTGTGGATGGCCGCCAGGTGGCGCTTGATGGTCGAGAGCTTGCGTGGGATGTCGGCCAGGTCCGCAGCGTAACGGGCCACAGTGGCCACGTCGGCCGGCAGCGGGCATAGGCCGTGGAGCGCGCAGTACTCCCCGAAGCTTTTCAGGTCGGCCGAGTACGCGAGCACCGTGTTGTCGGCGCCTTCCAGGCCGAGCTTGAGGTAGCGGGCAACGTTGTCGGCCGCGGTGGCGAGTTGCGAGCCGAGAGCTTGTGGCTGGTCGGGGATTCGGGCGAGTTCGGTGCTCATGCGGGCAAAAGTAATTGGAAATACTTTAGGTATCATAATTAACAGTTATGATGCCTAAGTTTCGATAGCCTTTGTGAACCCTTGCGTCGACAACACTGCCGCATTCACATTTGCCTCTACTAAAGCAGGTGACCAAAAAAAAGAAAGCAATAGCGGCTGTACCACCCGCTTTGTTCTTTAAGGGAATTGTCCAGTCTATTTTGAATGTTGTGTCTCGGGTTACACTCATTTCTCCCCGACACTCTTATGAACATTGCTACCCTCGAAGAATTAGCCGCGCTGCTTGAGCATCACTCTCAAAGTTGGACGCACACTCACCGAAGTGAACTACTGCCACTGCTTGAAGAAGCCACCGTACCGGATTCGTTACTCGACCAGCGTCGGTGGGAGCGCATTGCGCTGGGCTTCTGGTTTAAAGAAGGCAAAGCGCAGCGTGAACAGGAGTTTACTACTGACGCTGACGAAAAAGTGGGCTCGATACGGGTGGAAGAATTGCCGTCCGCTGCATTTGCATACTATCTGCAGCGCTATGAGCAGTCCACCAATGTGTACCTGAAGGCCCGCTACGCACTGGTGCTTTGGAATGCGCCCAAACCCAATGCCTACGGCCGTATGGGCAATTTGGCGCATACCCATCTGCTGGAGGCGCTGGCTACAGCCGATTGTACGGGCCGCGATAAACGTAGGGACTGCATTCAGATGCTGGGTGCCTGCTGCGACTTGGCGTTGCTGCTGCGGCACCGCCAGCCCGATACCGTCGAGGCCGTGCTGGACCGCTTCACCGGTGCGGTGCCCTTCGAGGCTGAGGGTCGTATTCCGCTGCTGCGGCTGATAGCGGACACGGGCAAGTTGTTTAAGCCGGACGTGCTGACAGATGAAGTGAGTTTGGCGTGTGAAGCACTGTTTGATGACTTTTTTGCGGCCGGCGAGTACGATGCGTGCGAGGCCCTGTGCCCGCTGGCCCGCACTGTGGCGCAGCGCCGGGGACGGGCCGTGGCGGAATGGTCTGACCGCTTGGGGCGGACCCACGAAGCCATGGCTGAAAGACGCCTTTCGGACCCCAGCGGGCTGGCTCCTTACGAGTTTTACCGCCGGGCAACCGAGGATTATCGTGCTGCTGGCAATACAGCCGCTTATGACCAAGCATTCCAGCGCCTGAACGAACTGAAATCTAAGATTCGGCTGGGAGCCACCAGCTTCCAACTCAAGCCGGAAGATGCTCAGGCCATGCAAGCCGACATCGACGACCGCATCCAGCGCCTGACGCAGTACAGCCCCCACGACCTGCTCGAATATCTCACCGTTCACCCGGAAGTGCTCCCTGACTATGCCAGCGTGCGCGCATTTGCGGAGCAGCACAAAGGCTCGTTCTTCTTTGCCTCGGTGCCGACTTCCCAACTCGATGAAAACAAGAACACCCGTCGGGTGCAGTCCGACGAGGAAGTAGACAAACTGACTGCTGATTTTTACGAGTGGATGCTTCAATTCCGGCTTGCCTCTTTGGTACCCCTTCTGGCAGCGTGCTACCGGGCGGGCAATTTCAGCTACGATTCCTTCTGCGCCTTTCTGGAGAAATCCAGTTGGATTGCCCAGCCACTGGGCGAAACTGCGGTCAACGGTCAGGAGGTAGTGTACACCTGGAAAGACTTGATTTACCCCATTCTACGTGACTTTTTTCAGCAGCTGGCCGTCGGCATAGACGGTGGCCGCGAAAACTTTGTCTTGTCAATTGATTCGCTAACCGTGAAGCTGGAAGGCCTGCTGCGCGACCTGCTGCAGCGTTCCGGCGCGAACACCACCGCCAACGACAAGCACCAAGACCTGCGGGAAGTATTCATCGAATCCTTACTGAACCACGCCGTGGCGCAGGAATTGTTCGATGAAAGCACGCGCTACTTCCTGCGCTACCTGCTGCTCGCGCCCGGGATGAACCTGCGTAATAACGTCGCCCACTGCTATTACCGCTATCAGGACCAGTATTCATTCGACAAAATCATTCTGCTGTTGTGTGGCCTGCTGCGCATTGCCAACTTTCGCTTTGAGCCTTTAGACCCGCCGGCCGCTGCTCCAACCGATGAATCGGCTCCAGCCTAGCTGGGGCTGCTATTAGCTACTCAGGCCCACGCGGAAAAGGTGGATAGCCATGTGATAGAAAAGGGGCCTCACCAATTAGGTGAGGCCCCTTTTAATATGCCAGCACGTAGCAATGACCGGCGCGGCAGTTATTTCAGCTTCTCGCGCATTGTGTTGTCGAAGAGATAGGTTGGCTTCTTGGTGTCGTAAACTCCGGCTCGCCCGTACAGGATATCTTCGTAAGGCATGCCATCCTTCGCGTACTCTACATAGAGCGATGGGTAGCCCGAATACGGGTCTGTTTCCATGTCCAGTTTGACAATGTAGTCGTAAGGGATTCGGTAGAACGGATGGTAAGTGATGACGGTGTAGGCTGGGTTGTTTTTTCTGGTTTCATCGTCCCAGTTCAGCAGGTCCCATTTTCCGCTCTTATCGAAAATGGCCTTGCCGCCCATGCCGATGAACTCAATGCCGTTGTCGTAAAAGTCCCAGAACTGCATTTTGAACCAAGAACTGATTTGGCCGGCGGGGGTAGGGCGAACTTCAGGATAGGAGCGGTCATCCACCGAGCGCACGATGACACTGTCGTACCGAAACTTGACCCACGGCTCGTAGTAGGCGTGCTCCCAATACTCGTGGTCGAGGTTTTTCAACAGGGCCTTCTTCATCCTATCCCGCAGGGCCAGGTTCTTCTTAAGCTTGGCCGCACTACTTTGCCTCGGAGCTGACTTGGTGCCGCTTTGGTTTTCGTAGAGTAGAATCTTGGCTATTTCCTCGATTTTGGGTGTGGGCAGCGAATTGATTTTATTTAGCAGCCCGTGAAAATCAATGATATTCTGGTCGCTGGTGAAGGCAAAGTGCTGCTGGGTATCGAAGTCTGGGTAGCTCTTCTGCTTTTTGCCCAATATCAGCACAAAAAGCTGGTCGTAGGCCTGATAAAGGCCATTGGCCAGGAAACTATCGATGGTATACTGAATTTTCTTGGTGGCCTTGGTGGTCGTCACCTGCACCGCTACCCGGTTAAAATTGTCGGCCAGGTCAATGGCAGGGAAGTTGTTCTGCACCAGATTGATGTTGTGCAGATTGTAGCCATACACGCTGTTGAGCAGGCGGCAGATGGTATGCTCCGAAAAGAGGTTGGCATCATACAGGTTGAGGGCATTTCGGTTTGATAGCTCTACTTCCCAGCGGGTCAACTCGCGCACGATTTTCTTTAGTTCTTCTTCTCGCTTTATCATCTGCTAGGTATCAGGGCTCTTCAAGGGTATCGAACGGCACGAAAGTAGACGATGCGTTAGATCTCCAATAGTATGTTTTAAGCTAAGTTGGGGATTCTAGCAGGAATCGAATGGTGGGCTGTTAGCCGGGTTACAGCCCATCGTAGACCCGCAACTGCTGTGCAATGCGCTGCATAACCTGTAGCACTTGGTCAAACGCGGGTAGCGGGCTGTGCAGCAGGCTTGGCAACTCTTGCTCGTATGACTGCTGAAGCTGGCGTAAGTTCACCGTTTCCTCGGTGTAGGCCCAACAGGCCGTCAGAGGCCTGGTTTTCCACTCCAGGGTCGGGCCAATGACGCCCGCACGCGCATCATCGCGCTGCACGGCTGCGAGCTGCTGGGCCAGGCCGTGACCGGCTAGCAGGGCGGCCACCTCGGGCTGGCTGGCCAGCTGGTGCAAGTCGTAGAGGTGGCGCACTTTGCGGCCCGTTGCCGCGAGCGGGTCTTCTTCGTATGACGCGCGCACCAGGGCCATGATTTTCTCGGCAAACGTGCGTGAAAGGCTCAGTACGTTGAAATCGAAAGCTTCCAGGCCGTATTCCTGCACGGCGTCCGGCTGCCCATGGTCGAGTAGGTACTGGCCAAGGTAGGAAATCAAGGGACGCTTACTGTGCGGCTCGGGTTCTCCAAAGGCCGTTATTTCCAGCAGAATGTGCTCAGTAGCCGTCGGCACCGGGTCGGTGAACAGGTGGGGGTACTGGTGGTGCACTAGCCGGTTGTGGCCGCGCTTGCTGGTGGAGCCCGGCACGTCTACTTCGGGCAAGTCGCCAGCGGCGATTTTATGGATGTCGCGGATGAGCCGTTTCAGCGCGCCGTCGCTTTGCTGCTCCTGCAGGATAACGGCCAGGTCCACATCCTCCGAAAACCGCTCAATAAGCCCGTAGCCCTTGGAGAGCGAGGTGCCTCCCTTGAACACGACGTGGTCGGCCACAGCCGAGTCGGCCAGGTTGCGCAGCACCCAGGTTACCCAGTAGTCTTTCTCGATAAAGCTTTGCCGCATCCCCCGGGCCGTCGCAGTGATGGTAATCAGGTTGCGAAAGTCCTGCTCGTGGGTGTGCAGGGTCATCGGATTTGCCACTGCGCGCGGTTGGGTAAGGCCTGCTCGGACAAACCAAGCTTATAAGTGGATAAGGGATTCAGGCTGGCTTTCAGCGTAGTGGCTAACTTGACTTCACCCAGCCCTTCCAGCAGGGCCCCCAGCAGGGCGCGCGTGGCCGGATTGTAGTCCTGCGCCAAGCGAACCAGAGCGGCCTGCTCAGCCGGTGGTAGCTGCTTTACCTGCTCGCGCAGGCGCAGCAGAGCCGCGGCTGGCGAAGTGTCGGGCAGGCGCTTAATCTGCCGCAGGGCATCCAGCAGCTGGCAGAGCTTTACCTGCTCCGGCTTGACATCGGCCCGGCTGCGCACGAAGCGCACGCGCACGTTGCCGACTTTCTTGGGCCGTCCCGGCCGGGACGTGGCAATCTGAATTTCCTGCGGTACCTGCGTGGTCAGGCCCAGCCGGTTGAAGGCCGCTACGCCGGTGGGGTAGCCCAGCAGTTTTTTGCTGGGCGTTTGCAGCAGCACCTGCAGCACCTGCTGCTCGGAGACCGGTACCGGGCCGAACCGACTCTGCATGGGGAGGCGGTAGGTGCCTTTGGTGACCTGCTGCACCACGCCTTCCTGGCGCAGCCGGCTCAGGTTCACGGCCACCGTGCCCGGCGCGATGTCCAGGTTGGCAAAGTCCTGGTAGCGCACGAGGGCGCCCGGCTCCAGCTTTTGCAGGCGGTTGAGGATTTTCTGGCGGGCGGTCGTGGTTTTAGTCGCTTTTTCCATCTGCTTCGGCCAGTAAAGATACGCTAATTGTAAAGTTTTTTTACTGCAAAACATTACAAAGTACACGTTGTGTTCCGGTGAGTAGCGGATTCAGATAATACCAGGCGGGAAACATAAACACCCTCCTGCTACCTTGTTACAGGCAACAGGAGGGTGTTTGCGAAGTGCCACGCGGTGTAGTGCTGCTAGTGGTTGTACGGGTCGTAGCGGTCCTGGGGGCTGCGGGAAGCCCGGTGCATGACGGAGCTGGAAAGGCGAAAGAACTTGAAGCCGAAATAGAGGAGCAGGCCCCAGGTGGCCACCTGCGCCCCCCAACTCGGAGCCCAGGATGAGTAGAGAAAGATAACCAGCGCGATAAGCAGCGGAATACGCATAGCAATAGGGGTTGGAATGAGTGGTAAGCTGGTCGCTTGCCCTGCCTTCTTCTACCGGGTAAACAACCTGACGCTGATTTGGTGCATTTCAGTTGCTACGTAGCAAGGTGCAGGGTATTGATAGGGGCTAGCGGAAGCCGCGGGCCCGGAGTAGGTCGCTGTTGGAAAGCTTAAGCTTGATATTACGCCCGCCCCCCTTCTCATACACCTCGATAACCAGGTTTTTCTGGTCGGGGATGGTGAACTTTTTGAATACAAATACCTGCTGGAGCTTGCCGGCGGCTTCAATCTTTTTCAGGTTGCCGTTGTAGACGTAGGTAGGCGTGAGTTCAATGGCCTGTTCGGCCGTGCGCTTGACCAGCTTCTTGTCCTGGATGTAAAACTTGACGAAATCCACGTCATACGTCACGTTGGAGCGGTTACGCAGGTGCAGTGGGAAAAACAAGGTTTCCTGCTGGTAGCCCACGCTGCCCGCGCGTACGCTAAGCTGATTTTTCGTGTCGCTGGCCGCCGAGCCGCCGCGCGCCAGGGCCTGCTTAGAATAGGCATCCAGGTTGCCCTGGGGAATGGGCGTGTTCGACAGGATGGCCTCGCTGCCACTGCCGGCCTGGGCGGTGGAACCGGTCATCGTGCTCAGGTCCAGGCTCAGCACCTTGGGGTCGTGCTGGTAGTTCACGACGAACATATACAGCTTGCCCCCGGAGGTAAGCACGGTCATGTTGGTTTCGGTCAGGCGGTTGCTGGCCGCCTTCACGCGCACGATGTTGTCGGCGCCCGTGGCTTTGGCGGCCAGAATGCCGGAGTTACCCAGGTCGACGTAGGTGACCGGGTAGGGAAACACGAGGTGCGTGGTTTTCTGGTCTGAGACGTAGAGCGGGAGGACGGGCAGCTTGGCGGAGCCCGCGCTGGCTGCGCCCAGGTCCAGGCCCAGTTGGCGCGGGTTGCGCTGGTAGCCCACCACGAAGGAGTAGAGCTTGCCGCTGGCCGTGAGCACGGTCATGTTGGTTTCGCTGAAGCCGCTGCCGGCCGCCTTGACCCGCACGATGTTCTCGGAGCCCGTAGCCTTGGCCGCAATCAGCCCGGCGCTGCCCAAATCAACATACGTGACCGGGGACGGGAAAACCAGGTGGGTGGTTTTTTGCTCCGACACGAACAGCGGATACGTCGCCAGCTTTGCGGCGGCTGGGGCCACGGGTCGGGTGCTGGCCAGCGTCGTGGATTGGGCCAGGGCGGGCGCAGCGGCCAGGCTGAGGGGCAGGGTGCAGAGGGCAAGGGCGATTCTCATAGCGTAGCTTATTTATCAATCTTCAACATGACCTGGTAGCCGGCTTTCAGGCGCACCTTGACCAGGCGGATTTTCTTCTGGCCGAGCCCCTTGACGGCAGTAACCGCGACGCCGGCCGCGGCCAGGGTGGGGTCGGCGCTCATGGTCATGGCATCGGCGGCATTCAGGCCGTCGGCGCCGGCCTGCTTGGCCGCGTCCCGGGTAATGGCGCCCGGGATGTGCAGGCCTTCCAGCCCGTCCACGTCGTAGACTTCCAGGGCCACCGGGAAGACCCGATTACCGGTTTTCAGCGTTTCGATGCTGATGTTCAGCCGCTCCCCGGCTAAGCTGCACTTGCCATAGATGAAGGTGTTGGCCGGCAGGGCGCGGCCGTTGACCACGGCCGATTCCGTCAGGCGCATTTTCACCAGCGAGCCGCTGACGACTTCCTGCGATTCGTGAATGACGGCCGGCAGGGTGTTGGCATCCTCATTCGCCGCCCGTCCGTCATCCAGACCAGTGAACGAGGCCGTGCGCCGTGTGCCCGCGCCGCTAGAGCCCAGACGAGAAACGACGGCGTCGTCATCGACTACTTTGGCGCGGGTGCTGGCTTTTTTCTTCGGCTTGGCCACCGCCGGCGCGGCCGGGCGGGCTACCCCTCCCCCGCCGCTGTTGCTCTGCGCCAGCAGCTGGGCCATCTGTAGCTGAGCGTCTTTCTCGGCCAGCTCCCGCTCATGCTGGCTGCGCATCAGCTCCAGCTGCTCCTGGGGCGTGAGGGTGCCGGGTGCTGCTGCAGTTGGAGTGGCTGCAGCGCCGGGCGCGGCCCCACCGTTCAGCTGCGCCTGCTGGGCGGCAATGAGCTGCTGCTGGGCTTCCACCACGGATTTGTCAACCGACCCATTGGGCCCGGGCTTGCCATCGGCGCCGATGGAGTACGACAGACCCGAGCCGGCCGCCGTATCGAGACGGGCATCGACCAGCCCCCGGTTGCGTAGGGTATCTACCGGGCTGGCGTAGGCTTCGAGCTTGCTGGCGGTGATGGAGCCCTTCTCGGCCGTGGGCAGGGTGGTGTTAAAGCCGGACGGTACGTTCTGGGCCTCGGCGGGCGCGCCCTGCCCGCCGCCGCCCAGATAAAACATGACGGCCAGGAAGGGGACGCCCACCACCGGCAGGAAGGTGGCCATTTTGCGGGTGCGCAGAAATTGCGCGTCGTGCGGTTTGGTTTCCATCGGGTGGGGCTTAGCGGGGCTGGGTGCTGAGGTCTTCGTTGCGCAGAACCCGCCAGTTCTCCATCAGGAAGCCGTGCGGGTTGTTCTCCGAGCGCGTCACGTCGCGCAGGGAGCATTCCGAGAGGAAGTTGCGGGTGGTCACCGAGGTGGCCCGAATCACCCGCTGGTGCCCGTAGCACCGCGCCACCAGTGGGCGCGCGTTGGTTATCACCACGCTGTCCACACTCATTTCCAGGCTGATGTTGGCGGCAATCAGGTCGTTGTAGAAGCCCTTCTCCTTGAAGTTCTCGTACTGCCGCTTCGCGGAGTTATCGGCCAGGTACAGCGCCTTATTCACGTTGCTGTCGATGGCTTTCTGATCGGGGTCCAGGGTGAAAAACAGCTCGTGGAAGCGCGTAACGTGGGCGCGGGCCTCCACCGGCCGGTTGGCCCGCGCATCCCGGGCGCCGGCCGTGAGCAGCTGCCCGCCTTCCAGCACGTAGATGCGGTTGGCGGCCGCCGTGGTGGTCTGGAATGCGAAGTAGGCAATGGCGCCGGCCAGCACCAGCACCGCCACGATAAAGAGCAGGGCCAGAGTCTTGACCTGCTGGAAGGCGGAATCAATAGTTTTCAGGGATGCGAACATGGCTAGGGAGGGCTAGTGAGGAATAAGTGAGCCCGGGCTTAGGCGGAGCGGCGGCCGAAGACTCGCTCCCGGAGGGCCGTGCCGGCGCGGTGGCCCAACTGCTCGCCCCAGGACCGGTTGTCGGTGGCCGATTGCCCCGTGGCGGCTGCCACAGCGGCCGGGGCCGCACCCAGACGCGTAGCCGCGCCAGCCGCGGCGCCCGCCGTGGCCGCAGTGCCCACCAGCGCCCCCTGCATGGCGCGGGCCACGCCACTCACGCCCGAGGCCGCCAGCATCATATCCGTGATGAAGGGAATGACCAGGTAGCCGGCAATGGCAATGCAGAGAAAGACCAAGTAGCCAAAATCGGCGGAGTCGACGCCAGCGCCGGTGTTGAGGCGGCCGATGTCGGCTTCCAGCATCATCACCTGAAACTGGCCCATGATGGCCCCGAATATGTTGGCCACCGGCACCCACAGGCTGATGGTGACAAACTGCCCCAGCCACTTGGCAATGGAGCCGGTGAAGCCGGGAAAAATGGCAATGCCGAAGGTCAGCGGCCCCAGCACCGACAGCACGATGAGCAGAAAGGTGGCCAGCACGTTGACAAGCAGGCGGGCGGCGATGTGGAAGATCTCCAGGGTGTTTTTCATCCATTCCCGGAAGTCCTGCTTGACTTCGTACTTGAGCTTATCAAAGCCCAGCGCCGCCTGCTGGCCCATATTGCTCATGCCCGTGGCCCCGCCCAGCTCCTCCAGGCGCTTCTCGTAGGCCTCATCCGTGGCGAAGTACTCGTTGCCCGGCTGACGGGCCAGCAACGCCTTTTTCTGCTGCTGCAGCTGGTCGATGCGGGCGGTCTGATCGGTGCGCACCGAATCAGTGCTGGTAGCCAGCGCGCCCGTGATGCCGCGCAGGCCGCCGAGCAGCTGCGGAAACAGCAGGATAGCCAGACCAATCAGAAAGGGGCGCAGCAGCGGGTACAGGTCAATGGGCTCGGCCCGGGCGATGTGGCCCCATACCCGGGAGCTGATGAAAACCAGGGCGGCGATACCGCCCACGGCGCGGCCCAGGGTCACGAACTGCGCGACCAGCGGCAGCATCGAATCGTAGAGCCGGCCCAGCATCTGCTCCATCTGGAGCATCTGCATGGTAATTGAGTTCATGTCCATAGCGGCGGGAAATACGGTGGGAGAAAAGCGGCGGCGCGCTAGCGGGCGGCGTCTTCGGCCCCAATCAGGGCCAGTACCGAGGCCCGGTCCTGCCGGGCCTGCTGCTGCTGGTAGGCCACAGCCCGGCACTTGTTGGTGTAGTAAGTCATCAGGTGCTGCTGCTGCTGCATCCGGTCGGC
Source organism: Hymenobacter metallilatus (assembly GCF_003944705.1). GTDB lineage: Bacteria > Bacteroidota > Bacteroidia > Cytophagales > Hymenobacteraceae > Hymenobacter > Hymenobacter metallilatus. Next base: position 43,730 of record NZ_RWIS01000014.1, read on the forward strand.
AATGCGGTTGATGAACTTGAGGCGCTGGGCGTCCGTCATCTGGGCCCGGTTGGTGGTCATGATGGTGGCCAGCTCGGTGATGAGCGACACGTTTTCCTGCAGCAACACCTGGTACATGGTGGAGGCCTCGCTGACCTGCGCGGGCGTGAGGCCCCGGGTGCGCAGCTCGGTCACGCCGCTGGAAAACTGGGTAATCATGGCCGCCTGGGCGTCGTAGATTTCCCGCACCCGGCGGTAGTTGCGCACGCCGGCGCTGATTTGCAGCAGCGAGCTAAACCACTGCGCGTGCAGGACCTGGGTTTGGTCGGTGATGCCTTTGATGGCCGTGCTGAGCTGTTTGATGTCGCCGGCCAGCACCTTGGCCCGGCCTTTCAGCGTGGTCGATACACCCTGGTGGAGAATCTGCTTGCGCGAGATTTGCTCGGAGATGGGCGCCGATATCACCGTTTGGGCCCGCGCCGGCCGGGCCACTAGGCCCAGCAGCGCCAGCAGCACGAATGTGGAGGCAGTTTTCATCGGCAGCGGGTGGGGTTAGCGGGCAGTGGCGCCCATGAAGGATAGCAGGGTCTGGCGGTCCTGTTCGATTTGCTGGGCCGCCCGCAACTGCAGCATGTTGCGCCGGGTGAAGTAGCTGACCAGGCCCAGCTGGTCGGTGATTTTGGCGTCCAGCTGGTCAATGAATTCCATGCGCTCGGCATCGGTCATCTTGAGCATGGCCGGGCTGACCACCGTGCGCAGGTCGGCCACGGTGTTGGCTCCTTCCGTCAGTAGCTGAGCGTACACGCTGGTCATCTGCGTGAGCTGCTGGGGGCTGATGTAGGGCGAGGCGCGCAGCACGTTGATGGCATCTGAGTACTGCTGGATAATCTGGGTTTGCTTGGCGTAGATGGAGCGCACCCGGCGGTAGTCGCGCACGGCGGCGCTGACTTTGAGCAAACCGTCGTACCATTCTTTGTGCTGCTCCAGGTTCTTGCGGGCAAAGGTTTTGGTCAGTTCCTGCTCCTTCACCCCGAAGGCCACCAGCTTATTGGCCGCGGCTTCCAGGCCCTTCATGGTCTTTTGCAGGCCGGTCTGCACCGCGCTTTGCCCTTCCAGCAGCGGGGCCGATACCACCAGCTGAGCCGAGGCCCGGGTAGCACTCAGTCCCAGCAAGGCCAGGCTGAGGAGGATGATTTTCTTCTGCATGGGCGGCACGTTTGGGTGGTGGAAAGCTTATTGATTCCGGGTTTGCGGGTGCAGGAGGTACTTCATATGCCGCTCGGCCGCGAAGCGGGCCTGGCCGGTACCGCCCTCAAAGCCCAGCAGCGTGGGCAAGGCCTGCGTTGCCGTCACGTTGGGCTCCTTGGTCAGGGCCAGCAGCATCATGGCCACCGTCTCACAGCGGCCGGCCAGGCCGTTCCAGGTGGCCACGTCTTCGGGCTGCACCCGGGGCAGGCCCCGCGAGCGGGCCACTGTGCGCAGCACGTAGCGGTAGCGGGCCCAGCCGCTGCGTACCACCGGGTGCTCCTTCACCGAGGCGTCCAGGTCGCTGCCCTGCCAGGCTGCCACGAACTGAGCGTAGTTGCGGGCCGCAGCCTTGTCGGCTTGCTCGGCGGTGGACAAAGCCACCAGGCTGTCGGCCAGGGCCTGCGCGGCGGCTACTTCAGCCGAGGCGGGAGCAGGTGCACCAGCTGCCGGGGCTGCCGCAACCGGTGAGTCGGCCGGGGAGTTATCAGCGCCGCAGCTGCTGAGCAGCGCCAGCGGCAGGGCCAGGTGAAGCAATAAATTGCGCATCGTTTTTTCCCTTTTGTTGATGATGGTTAGCTCCCCTACCCTTCGCGCAGCTCGGCGGCGAAGAGCTTGATGGCCGTGGGCATGTCGCCGGTCTGGCGCAGCTTTTCGAACAGCCGCACTTTCTCGGTTTCCTCGGTGGTGTAGGTCACATATTCTTCCTTCGACACCTCGATGGCGTACACCTTCGACACCACCCCGCCCAGCGAGATGAATACCTCGGTGTAGCGGCCGCGCGCGGGCTGGTTGTCGCGGTTGATGCTCAGTACCAGGTCCTTTTCCTTGGGCGTGAGCGAGAGCAGGGCCTGAATCTCCTCGAAGCGGTTGATGAACTTGCGCTGGTCGAGCAGAATCTTGCAGTCGGAGTTGTTGATGATGGCGTCCTTGACAATCTCGTTGCCGATGATGTCGTCGATTTCCTGCGTCACCACGATGGCCTCGCCGAAAAACTTGCGCACCGTCTTGAACAGGTACTTGATGTAGGCGGCCATGCCGGGCGTGGTCAGCGCCTTCCAGGCCTCCTCAATCAGAATCATCTTCCGCACCCCCTTGAGCTTGCGCATCTTGGAGATGAAGGTTTCCATGATGATGAGTGTGACCACCGGAAACAGGATGGGATGGTCCTTGATGTTGTCCAGCTCGAAGACGATGAACGGGGCCTGCACCAGGTCCAGCTCCTTATCGGAGTTGAGCAGATAATCGTACTCGCCGCCCCGGTAGTAGGGCCCCAGCACGTAGAGAAAATTGTCGATGTCGAAGTCCTTTTCGCGCACCTTCTCCTCTTCCAGCACCTTGCGGTAGGTGCCCTTCACAAACTCGTAGAACGTGTTGAAACTGGGCTGAATAGCCGGGTTGGCTTCGAGCATCACGTAATACAGGCTTACGGCCGTGGAAAGCGACACGTACTCAGACTGGCTGACCGCTTCATCGTCCTTTTTCCAGAGCGCCTGCAGCAGCGTTTTGATGCTTTCCTTCTTCTCCACGTCGAGCTTGCCCGAAATCAGGAAGGGGTTGAAGGCGATAGGCGCATCCTCCTCGTAGGTGAAGTACACCCCGCCTACCAGCTCACACAGGCCTTTGTAGGAGTTGCCCGTGTCCACCAGCAGCACGTGGGCGCCCTGCTCGTAGTACTGGCGCACCATGTGGTTGGTGAAAAACGACTTACCCGAGCCCGAGGGGCCGAGCACGAACTTGTTGCGGTTGAAGATGACCTGCCGCTTCATGGGCTCGTCGGAGATGTCCACCAGCACGGGCTTGCCGGTTAGGCGGTCGGAGAGCTTGATGCCTTTGGTGGCGCCGGTGCTGCGGTAGTTGGTTTCCGAGGCCCAAAAGCAGACGGCCTGCTCGATGAAGGTGTAGAAGGTTTCCTCGCTGGGAAAGTCGCCGGCGTTGCCCGGAATGCCGCCCCAGTAGAGCGCGGCAATGTCCACCGTGTTCTGCCGGGGCTTGCAGTTCATCTGGTTAAAGGCGGCATTGACCAGCTTGCGCACCTCCGTCATCTCCTGCTCGCTGCGGCCCCAGGCCAGCACGTTGCAGTGCACCCGCACCGGGCGGCGCTTATGAGTTAGCAGCTCGTTGAGAAAGGCGTGGTAGTACTCCACGTTGATGGCGTTCTGCCGGGAGTAGAGCGAGAGGGAGGTGAGCCGGTCCTTCTTCTGCTCGAAGGTTTTCACCGTTTTCTGAGTGTTATCCAGAAACACGTACTGGTTCAGGATGTGGCTGGTGCCCAGCAGCAGCCCCAGCGGGGCGGCAAACGAGATAGGGAAGTCGGAGTACTCGGTGCTGTAGGCCTCGTAGCGGATGTCGGTTTCCACCGAGGTGGGCAGGTCATCGAGGTTGGCCACCGAGAACATCTGGCAGAATTCCTGGCCTACTTTCAGCCCGCCCGTCAGGTCCAGGTCCACCTGCAGGGCCTGGTCGGACAAGTCCAGCGAGAGGTACTTTTCCAGCAGCCCGGCCTTCTGCTGGGTACCGGCCAGCTCATCCGACGTAAGCCGATGCGAGCGGATGAACGGCGCGTTGGTCGGCCCCACCCCTTCCAGCGTGCGCACGAACTGGCCCACGCTGTCGAAGAAGCTTTCCAGCACCTTCGTGTCGAGCAGGTCCTTGGGCACGATGTGGCGGCGGGCCAGCAGCCCCGAGGTGCTGCCCCAGTTGGGCCGCTCCGACGAGGTTTTGGTGATGAAGAGGTAGCAGAAGTGGTTGAGGAACGGCCGCTCGTTGAAGTGCCGCTCGTAGGCGGCGGAGAGCAACGTACGCTCGGCCTCGAAGCCCGGGGCGTACTTGTCCTCCACGTACCAGTCCTGCTTGTGCACCACGCAGTGGTCGGGCAGCAGGCGCACGGCCTTCACGAAGGCGGCCTGCAGCTGGGCGTAGTCCTCGCGCGAGAGGGTGAAGATTTCCGGCAGCTCCAAGCGGAAGGCCACCGTCACGTCCGCGTTCTTCGAGACGAGGCAGTCCTTTTCCACCTTGTAGATGGGCTGCTTGGATTCCAGGGAAACGGAGGGCAGAACCTTGTTGCTCATAGGCAGGGAAAGTACCCGCCCCAGCCGCTACGCGCGGCCGGGCGGGTCCTGGTTGAGGCGTTGGAAAAGGCGGCTGTGCCGGTTGGTGATGTAGCGGGGCGAGGAGCGGCGGGCGGCGGCTTTCATCAACCCATGCTCGCCGAAGCGGCGGTTCAGGGCGAAGACCCCGGCCCACATGCCGCCCCCGGCCAGGAAGGTGAGCAGCACGGTGAGTACCAGGGGCACGCCCGCCAGGTAGCAGGTCACGAACAGGGCAAACACCAGCCCGATGCCGGCCACCAGAAAGTAGATGTTGCTGCCCACCAGCCCCTTGAATTCGACGGGCTTGTTGATGCCCCGGTTCAGGTCGTAGACGGGCATGGTCGGCCGGCTTACAGGAAGAACGAGCGCACCACCGTGGCCACGATAACCAGGAAAATCATCGAGCCAAACCACGACACGGCCGTTTTCTGGGTGTCCTGGTCACCGGAGTTCCACTTGCTGTATACTTTGATGGCGCCCACCAGGCCCAGTACCGCCCCGATGGCGTACATGAGCTTGGTGAGCGGGTCGAAGTAGCTGGTGACCTGCGTAGTGGCATCCTGAATGCCGGCCGTGCCGTTGCCGGCCCCGGTCTGGGCGTAGAGCAAGTGCGAACTAAGGAGCAGGGCCAGGATAGCCAGCGAGGTACTAAAACGCTTCTGGTTCATACGAATGGGAAAGAATGAGACGTGTGGGTATGGGTGGGCCGGGCGCTACAGCTCGTCGGCCCCGAACAGGGCGGCCAGCTCGGCCTGGTATTCTTCCAGGTGCTGGGCCATTTGCTCGGCCAGGCAGCTGCCCTGCAGGCCGGCCGGGGCGGGCGGGTTCTGGCCCGCCTGCAGCAGGGCGATGTATTCGCTGACCGACTCGGCGGCCACCAGCCGCGGCGCGGGCCCGGCGGTGATAATGTCCAGCGGGGAGGCCACCGGCTCCTCGAATGAAGCCAGCGGCTCGTAGCCCTCCGGCAGCCGCTGCTGAAGCGCGGGCTCGGCGTCGAGTAGTTCAGCGGGTTGGTCAGCGGCGGCTGGCGGGTCAGCCCCCGTATGGGCTTCGCGCCGCACCAGTTCGGCCAAGCGTTCATCGGCCTGGTCGGGGGCTTCGGTGCGGGTCTGGTCCTGGGCTGCGGCCTGCTCCTCGGCCGAGGTCGAAGCGGCGTCCATCGGCGTGCTGTCGTCGGCACTCTGGTCCTGGCCGGTGGCCGTGGCGGTGGAGGCCGGCAACTGGACTTCCACAATTGATTCAGTGGTAGAGGGCAGGTTCTCAGCGGCTCCCTCCTCTTCTACTCTAGCTTCCGGTGCTGCCTCCGTGGCAGCGGGTTGCGGCGCCGCAAAGGCTGAGGTCGGGCGTACTAGGGTGGGCGGAGCCGTGGTGGGGGACGGAGTGCTGCCCGCGCCGCGCTTACCGAGTGCGAGCAGCGGGGCGAGTTCGGCGCGGTAGTAGAGTAACCCGACTACCAGGTAGTAGAGCAGAACCACGACCAGCATAAACAGGCCAAACTGGCTCCAGGAATAAGCACTGAGCATCGGCAGGAATCAAGCGTGGCACCTCGGGTCGGCCGACCTGAGCGTGAACGTGCCAAACTCTCAGGTTTGACTTGTGCAAACCTATCCGTCCCCGAAACCCGATTAGTAGAAAGTTGACGAACGGTTAAAATCGGGTGGTGAGGTGCACCGGCTCTACACGAATAGCAGTTAAATAGAACGCATAAAGCGGCTCCTAAACCTGAAAATGGGCTTTGTGTCCACGATTAAGTCTTGTCAACAGCGGGTGGTTAATTGCTGTTCAGTAGGTACGCAGAACGCTGCAAGCGGAGAATTGAAAAGAAAATAATGCCTAAGACGTATACATACGTCATTTAATGTCGTATAATTGCGACATACTACATAGTTGCCATGACGTACGCCAAGACCGCCGCCTTTACCGAGGAGCAACAGCAACTCGCCCGCATAGCCAAAGCGTTGGCCCATCCGGCCCGGGTGGCCATTATTCAGCTACTGGCGTCCAAGAAGACTTGCATTTCCGGCGACATCGCCGCCGAGCTGCCGCTTTCCCGCACAACCGTCTCGCAGCACCTGCAGGAGCTGAAGGCGCTGGATCTGATTCGGGGGGAGATTGACGGGCTGACCGTCTGCTACTGCCTGAACACGGAGCTGCTGCGCCAAGTGCACCAGCAGTTCACGGCCTTCTTCGTCGAATCGACGGCCAACGAGGTCTGCGCCCCCGGTGGCTCCTGCTGCTAATCCATTCCATCACTTTAACCCGCCTTTCGCATGGAAACCTCGGTATTTCCCCGGATGCACGTCTCGCTATACGTCTCCGACCTGACTTCCACGGTCAACTTCTACTCGGCCTTCTTCGGACAGCCGGCCGCCAAGATCAAGCCGGGCTACGCCAAGTACGTGCTCGACAAGCCCTCGCTGATTATCTCCTTCGTGCAGAACCCCGAGCGCGTGGCCAGCAACTTCGGCCACTTGGGCTTCCAGGTCGAGACGGTGCAGGAAATGGAGCAGCGCCTGGAAGTAGCGCGTAGCGCTGGCCTGGTAGCGCGCGAAGAAATGGGCACGAGCTGCTGCTACGCCAAGCAAGACAAGTTCTGGGTAAATGACCCGGACGGCGTGGAGTGGGAAGTGTACTACTTCCACGAAGACGCCGAGTTCAACGACCCGCGCTACCAGGCCGAGTACGAGCAGGCCAGCGGCAACAGCCAATGCTGCATCGCCCCGGCGGCCCAGCCGGTGCTGGCTGCCGATGAAGTCCTGACGACGGCGCCGATGGCCTTCACGCTGGTCGATGCGACGCCGGCTACCCCGACGGCCAACGCCTGCACGCCCGGCGGTGGGTGCTGCTAGCCGCGCCTGCTCTCCTTCCGCGCTTCTTCCTCCTTCTCATCAACCGAACATGACCCTGCAGTCCTTTGCGCCGGCGCACTGGCCGGCCGCCAAAGCCATTTACGAGGCCGGCATTGCGACCGGCAACGCCACGTTTGCCACGGCAGCTCCCAGCTGGGAGGAATGGGACCGGGGGCACCTGCCGCACAGCCGTCTTGTCGCCCTCGATGACGACGGGCAGATGCTCGGCTGGGCCGCCCTCTCCCCCGTGTCGAGCCGCTGCGTGTACGGCGGCGTGGGAGAAGTAAGCGTATATGTGGCCGACTCGGCCCGTGGCCGTGGCGTAGGCCGGCAGCTGCTGGCCGCGCTGGTGCGAGAGTCTGAGCAGCACGACATGTGGACGCTGCAGGCTGGCATCTTCCCCGAAAACGAGGCCAGCTTGCGCCTGCACGAAGCTGCTGGCTTCCGGCTGGTCGGCCGCCGCGAACGAATCGGCAAGATGGGTGACCAATGGCGCGATACGCTCCTGCTGGAGCGTCGGAGCCCCGAGGTGGGGCTGACTTAACCACTATGACGAATCTCACTCCTACGGCCCCGGCCGTTGTCCGCAAGAAGCTCTCCGGCCTCGACCGGGGCTTGACCTTGTGGATCTTCCTGGCTATGGGTGCCGGTGTGGCGCTGGGCTACTTCGTGCCCGGCATGGAGCAGGCAGTCAACTACTTCTCGGTGGGTACCGTGAACGTGCCGCTGGCCGTGGGGCTCATCCTGATGATGTACCCGCCGCTGGCCAAGGTCAAGTACGAGCAGCTGCCCAAGGTTTTCCGCAACACGCGCATCATCGGCCTCTCGCTCCTGCTGAACTGGGTGGTCGGCCCGGTGCTGATGTTTCTGCTGGCTATCTGGCTGCTGCCCGACAAACCGGAGTACATGATGGGGCTGATCCTGATCGGCATTGCCCGCTGCATTGCCATGGTGCTGGTGTGGAACGACCTGGCGGACGGCAGCCGGGAATACGCCGCCGGACTGGTGGCGCTGAACTCGATTTTCCAGGTACTGTTTTACTCGGTGCTGGCGTGGCTGTTCATCACCGTGCTGCCGCCCTACTTCGGGCTGCGGGGGTACACCGTCCACATTGGTATTGGTGACATTGCCCAGAGCGTGCTTGTGTACCTGGGCATCCCGTTCGCGGCCGGCTTTCTCTCCCGCCTGGTGCTGCGGCGGCTAAAGGGCGACGAATGGTACGAGCAGGTATTCCTGCCGGCAATCAGCCCCATTACGCTGATTGCCCTGCTGTTGACCATCGTGGTCATGTTCAGCCTAAAGGGCGAGCTGATTGTGCGCATTCCCTTCGACGTGTTGCGGATTGCCCTGCCGCTAGCCCTGTATTTCGGCGTTATGTTCGTGCTCAGCTTCGTGGCCGGCAAGTACCTGGGAGCGAGCTACGCCGAAAACACGAGCATTGCCTTCACCGCGACCGGCAACAACTTCGAGCTGGCCATTGCCGTGGCTATCGGGGTGTTCGGCTTGAACTCCGGCCAAGCCTTTGCCGGCGTTATCGGGCCCCTCATTGAGGTGCCCGCGCTCATTGCGCTGGTTAATCTGGCCTTCTGGTTTCGCCGCCGTTACTACAGCGACTCGGCACCTTCCCCTCGCTAATCACTTATGCTGTCCATGTCTGACAAGAAAAATGTGCTGGTGCTGTGCACCGGCAACTCCTGCCGCAGCCAGCTGCTACACGGCTACCTCCACCAGCTGCTCGGCGATGCGGTGACGGTGTACAGCGCTGGGGTCGAAACCCACGGGCTGAACCCGCGGGCGGTGCAAGTCATGCGCGAAGACGGCGTGGACATTTCGCACCACACCAGCAACCACGTCGATGAGTACGCCCACGTGCCCTTCGACTACGTCCTGACCGTCTGCGACCACGCCAATGAGGTCTGCCCGGTGTTTCCCTCAACGGCCAAGAAGCTGCACCATAACTTCCCTGACCCGGCCAAAGCCACGGGCACCGAAGAAGAGGTGCTGCAGCAATTTCGCGCTGTACGCGACCAGGTGAAGGCCTACGCGCAGGAATTTGTAGAGCGGGAGTTCGTTTCGGCCTAACCACCTCTTTCGCATGCAGCCTGCTTTGGTAGACGTGTTGGTGATTGGGGCCGGTCAGAGTGGCTTGGCAGTCGGCTATTTCCTGCGTCGCTCGGGCTTGTCCTTCGTCTTGCTCGATGCGCAACCGGCACCGGGCGGGGCGTGGCAGCACGGCTGGGACTCTCTCCGCCTCTTCTCCCCGGCCGACGCCAGCTCGCTGCCTGGTTGGCTGATGCCGCGGCCCACTGGCGACCCGTACCCCACGCGCGACGCCGTGGTTGAGTACCTGCGTCACTACGAGCAGCGCTACCAGTTACCCGTGGAGCGCCCGGTGCGGGTAGCAAGCGTGCAACAGGCCGACAGCGGCTTCCTAGTCCGTACCGACCAAGGTGAATGGCAAGCCCGCGCCGTGGTTAGCGCAACGGGTACTTGGAGCCAGCCCTACCTGCCTGCTTATCCGGGGCAAGCGGACTTCCAGGGCATCCAACTGCACTCGGCCGAGTACCGCAACGCCGCTCCCTTTGCCGGGCAGCAGGTGTTGATTGTGGGCGGCGGCAACTCCGGAGCGCAGATTCTGGCCGATGTGTCGCGCGTAGCCCACACGACGTGGGTCACGGAGCAGGAGCCTCGCTTCCTGCCCGATGACGTGGACGGCCGGGTGCTCTTTACCCAGGCTACTCAACTCTACCACGCTGGCCACACTGCGCCCGCCGCTTCGCTGGGCGACATCGTCATGGTGGACACCGTGAAAGATGCCCGCCAGCGCGGGGTATTGCGCAGTGTCCGCCCTTTTGGGCGCTTCACCTCGACCGGCGTGCGGTGGCCTGATGGGCATGAGCAGCCGGTAGATGCCGTAATCTGGTGTACCGGCTTCCGCCCCGCTCTGAGTCATCTACGCCCGCTCGGCGTGGTGCAGCCTGAGGGCCGCGTACCAACTGAGGGTACCCGCGCTACCAGCCTACCCGGCCTGTGGCTGGTCGGCTACGGCAGTTGGACGGGCTTTGCTTCCGCGACTCTCATTGGCGTGGGACGCTCGGCCAAGAGTACGGTTTCCGAAATACAGACTTATCTCGGCTTAACCGACTAAGTGAATGCGGCTCTTGAGCTCATCCTTGCAGGAGCGGCTCACCGGCACGTATTCGGTACCCAGCAGCACACTGCTTTCCTCATAGGCCTGCACGTGGTCCAGGTTCACGATGTGGGAGCGGTGGGTCTTGAAAAACTGGTCGGGCAGCTTTTGCTCCAGCTCCTTAAGGGTGGAGTCAAACACAAACCGCTCCCGCACCGTGTGCAGGCGCACGTAGTTCTGCAGGGCCTCGAAGTAGAGGATGTCGCTGAGCAGCACTTTGACGTGGCCCGAACCTTTGCGCACGAACAGGTAGTCCTTGAACTTGGGGCAGCGCTCGGCGGGACCCAGCACCTCCGTGCCGGCGTCGGCCGTGTCCAGCACTGGCCCCACCGGCCCGGCCTCGTAGGCGTTGAACAGGGCCAGCTCAATCTGTACCCGCAGCGAATCATCGGTGAAGGGTTTGACCAGAAAGCCGTAGGGCTGGGCCAGCTTGGCCCGGTTCAGGGTGGCCGAGTCGGAGCGGGCCGTCAGAAACACCACCGGCACGGCAAACTGCCGCCGCACAAGCAGCGCGGCCGCAATGCCGTCGCAGTCGCCGGCAATGTTGATGTCCATCAGTACCAGCTCCACGGGCTGGGCGGCCAGTACACTCAGCGCTTCGTCGCTGTTGTCCACGGGCGGCAGGGGCGTGTGGCCCAGCCGGACCAGGGCGCGTTCAATCTCGGCGGCAATCAGCAGTTCGTCTTCAACAATGAGGATGGTAGCCATAGAGTGGAATAAGGGACGAGGCGAGGGGCCGGCATCAAACGCTGGCCACGGTAACCTGGGTGCCCGTGGGAAGAATGGGAGCGGTCGACACGCTGGCTTTTAGCTGTCGAGCTAGGGTATTCACCAACTGCAAGCCCAGCGAATGAGTTTCGGGCACAGTTCCCGCCGCTGGTAAGCCCGCCCCGTCATCCTGCACCGTAAGCTGGAAGCCGGCAGCAGTCTGTGCCAGCGCCACGTGCAGATGACCACGGTCCCGGTCCTGGAACGCGTGCTTGTAGGCGTTGGTCACCAACTCATTCACCACCAGGCCCAGGGCGCTGGCTTCTTTGGGGTCCATGACCAGGGGCGTCAGGCTGCTGCTCAGCTGAATGCGCTGCTGGGGCGTGGTAAGCGAGCGGTGCAGGGATTCCAGCAACTCGCCCAGATACTCGTTCATGCGCACCTGCGAGAGGTTGTCGGCCCGGTACAGAAACTCGTGCACCAGGGCCATGCTCTGGATGCGGGCTTGCGAACTGGCCAGGGCCTGCTGCAGTACGGGGTCGGGCAGGGTGCTGCGCTGCCAGGCCAGCAGGCTGCTGACCAGCTGCAGGTTGTTTTTGACTCGGTGGTGAATTTCCTGCAGCAACACTTCCTTCTCGGCCACGGCCCGGCAGTTGGCCTGGTTGGCCAGGGCCAACAGGGCTTTCTGCCGCCGCAGCCGCCAGTACAGGCCCCCACCCACGCCCACGGTCGTGGCAAGGCCGCCCAGCAGCAGCCAGAGTGAGTGCAGCTGGGCCCGCTGGCTGCGCTGTTCAAACTCAGCCGCCTTTTTCTGCTCGGTGAGCAGCTGCACGTCGTAGCGCACCTGCAGCTGGGCCAGGGCCTGCGCCTTATTGCCGTTGAAGAGCGAATCGCGCAGATCCTCAGCCCGGGCGTCGAGCTCATCCGCACGAGCGGGACGCTTCTGGTCGGCATAGGCCCAGGCCAGGCTGGAGAGGGCATCCGCTTCGTACTCGGGCATTTTCTCCGCGCGGGCCAGGGCCAAGGCCAGCTCCGCCGTCCGCTGGGCGGCCCGGGGCCGACCCTGCAGGCGGTACACGCGCGCCAGCGAAAGCGCCGAGCTGGCTGCCTGCGGCTGGTAGCGGTAGTGCTGCATGATGCGCAGGGCCCGCTGCATGTTCGTGGCCGCGGCCGCCAGGCTGGCCCGCGAGCGGGGCATCAGCTTGGCATACACTTCGCCCCGAAACTGGTACACGTAACCCAGGCCCCGGGCGTCGGCCGCGCGCTGCATGTAAGGCAAAGCCCGCGTGGCGTAGTGAAGCACCGAATCGTAGCGCTGCAGCACCAGGAAGGTATTGGCCAGGTTCAGCAGCAGGCCACCCCGCTCGCGGGGCCCTACCGAGAGGGTAGCGGCCTGCTGCCGGTAAGCCTGGCGCAGGTAGCGCAGGCCACCGGCCGCATCCTTGGTATCCACGGCCACCAGGCCCAGGCATTGGGTGAAGCGCCACTGGTCGCGGGGTCGGTGCGCACGAGTGAGTTCCACGCCCTGCTGGCTGTAGTGCATGGCGGCCACGTAGTCGGCAGCCCGCTCACAGTTCACCACCAGCTGGTACAAGGCGTCGGCTGCCCCTGACCAGTCAAGCCGGCGCCGGGCAAACGTTACTGCCTGCTTCCCTACCCGGCGACCTTCGGCCACATCCTGGGCAAATAGCTTATCGCTTAATGCCAACAGCGCCTGAAAGCGAGCGGAATCTGGCAGCGGGGCGTGGCGCACCAAGGCCCGCAGCGAGTCGATGGTCTGCGGCGTCTTAGGCGTCCTACTGGAAGATGGCGTCCGGGTATTGGCCAGGGCGCCGGAGCTGACGAGTAGCAGGCCGAGCACGGCCCAGATAGCACCGCCCTTCACGCGGTAACGGATTGTGAGTAAGGTAATGACGGATATAAGGTTTGTGTAGACATAGCGGGGTGGTAGTAGAGCCTCTCCCCTCCCCCACCATTAAGTGGAGCATTGGGAAAAGGCCAGAGCGGGAAACGGAACGGCCAGCTCAACCACGGAAGGTGAGCCGGCCGCTATACGTATGGAATAGCCCTGGGATACCAGTGCTGCCCTATTTTTTGGGTGCCATCATCTGGCGGATCTGCTTTTTCATCGCCTTCTGCAGCTGCGCTTCGTGCTCCTGCCGAAAGCGATTCAGAATGTTATGAATGATATCCGGGGCCGACGCGCCCCCGCCCAGGATAAAGCCGAGCTGGGTGAAATACTGCTGGTGGTCGGCCGTGATGCGGAGGGTGGTCGTTTTCTTCTCCGCCGAAGGCACGAACAGCTGCGCCAAGTCAAGCTCCCCACCTGCCGTGACCGGTGTGGCAACGGGCAACTCCTCGGCTTCCTCCCCGTCTTCTTCTTCCGGCGCGCTGGCCGGAGCTGGCGAAGGCAGTGGTGCGGGGGCGGCCGCGCGGGGCTCCTCCCCTACTGGTGCCGGCGCCGCTGCTGCGGGTTCTACCGCCTGAACGGGTGCCGCGGGTACGGCCGCCACCTCTGGCGCAGGCGTCGCCTTTTTTCCCGCTGGTTCCTTTGCAGCAGCGGGGGGAGCGACTTCAGCCGCGGGGGGCATCGACGGCGCGGCAGGAGTCTCCGCAACGGCAGCTGCGGATGCTTCAGCGGGCGCCGGTGCCGGCGCCACTGGCCGGGGGGCGTCGCCCATCAGGCTGAAAGCAGCAACGCCCGAGGTGAGGGCAGCAAGTTCACGCTGGCGCCGCTCGGCCGCGGCTTCTTTGGATTCAGTGGTTTTCTTGGCCATGGGAGCGGGCGTTATTTAGCGTTGTCGTCGAGGGTTTCAAGGGCAGCGGGGGCCGGCTGCTCGAATTCCGTGGGCGTGAAGTCAATGGTCTTGCCCGAGGGGGTAACCGTGCCCTTGCCGAGCACCAATTCCAGAATCTCCGTAATCAGGCTGCCCAGGCCGAGTTTGCCCAGCTCCTTTTCCGGCATAGGAAACATCGTGGAGCGCTTGTCCTTGATGCTGACCAGGGACTCCACCCGGCTGTTGAGCAGCGGATAGCCCTTTTCACGAAACAGCTCGGCGGTCTTCGTGTAAACCGTCCGCTTCTCCGCCTTGAGAAACTTGTTCCAGAAGGCGTAAAAGCCTGCCAGGTTGGATTCCGGCCGCTGCTTATGGGTGAAGTTGCCCAGAATGTGCATGTAGGACATCGTGGAGGCAATGGTTCCCATATCCGGCTCCATGGGCAGAAAGATGTAGTCTACTCGCTCTAGCAGTTCGCTCAACCCCACAACGTTGACCGTACCAGGCGTATCCACCAGGATAAAATCGAACTCTTTCTCGGCTAGGGTGTCAATCGCCTCAACGGCCTTTTCAACGCTCGAAATAGCAATCGGGTAAGGTGTTACCCCTTGCTTGATGAGCCGCTCCTGAAAAGCCACGTCGGATTGCAGAAGCTGCTGCTCGTGGTTGCGGTAGGCGTGCAAGGTGTTCTGCGGATAGTCGCAGTCAAGCATCGCCACTTTGTAGCCGTAGAGATAGCAGAGCGCTGAGGCGACGTGCGTGCCGATGGTGGATTTGCCAGCCCCACCCTTCTGAGTGGCAAAGGCAATTACCCGAGTGTTTTTCATTAGGTGAGTGGTTTTAAAAAAGTGGTTGTCGGTTCATAATGCGTCAATGCTTCAAAGTTGCAATGTGTCAATGAAGCATTGATTCTTTGCTTCTGTGCTTCAGGGCTTCTAAATGTCCGCGAGTTGCTGAATCAAAGAAGCAAGTCATCAAAGATACATAGCCTCGTTGAATTATCGAAGTATCGAAGCAGGCTATCAGCGCGGCAATACTTCAATGCTTCATTGAAGCATTGAAGTATGAGCAATCTGAAGCGCCGAAGTAATGAAGCACTGAAGCATAAAAAAATTTGATAAACCTGTATTGAAGCAATGAAGCGCCGAAGCAACAGTAATGTGGTACTTTTGCAAGTAGTATAAACGCTGCGTGTGACGCAATGAAGCAATGAAGCACCGATTCTTTGAAGCAGAAATTGCAGTAGATAGCAGCAATGTGTATTCAAATGTTCTGGTCCTTCATCATCAAGTTTAATTCGTGTTTTAAGTGCTTCATTGAAGCAAGGAAGCAATGATGCAAAGAAGCGCGCTAGTTATAGTCCTAGCCCCATTCAACGTCCTCGTTCAATCTGCTCGTTCATCGACCAGCAAGCCATGTCATTGTCCGGACAAACTTCGTTTGCCAGAGTCAATGACACCGCCAAGTTCGCAGGCTCACATGGCTTGGCTTGCTAGGTCTAGCTGCTTAGATTTGCTTGAATGGTGAACATTACTATTCAGTAGCCATTCTTCACCAACCGCCGTAAATAGCTTATGGAATCAGAGAATCAAGATGAAACAACTGCCGAGTCTACGCGCACTTCACGCATTGATGTGCGCGTAAGTCCTGATGAGAAAAAGGAGCTGCAGGAGAAAGCGGCGGCAGCTGGTTATAAGAAGGTGTCAGCCTATTTGCGGGACGTTGGACGGGGGGTAGAGATAAAAGAAAGCGTCCCGGCAGAGTTGCGACGGCAGCTGGTTGGCATTGGTACTAACCTTAATCAGATTGCGCGTCTGGCACAGGCTGGTAAGTCGTTTAGCAACCATGAGGCGCAGCTGTTAGAGGCGCTGACCATTATTAGAGGCTACCTGATATGATTGCGAAAACAACCACGGGTAGCGACTTTGAAGGCGCGCTGACTTACGGGGCTGGGCAGCGGCAGGGGAGGGGTAAGGAGCCAGGGGAGGCACCACTTTTAGTGGTCTCCAACGTAATTCCAGGAAGCCCGAAAGAGATGGCGCAGGATATGCAGGCCGTGGCGGCCCGGAGCAAGCGCGTGCGGAAACCCGTGTGGCATACGGTCCTTTCGTGGAAAGCCGGGGAAGCCGTGAGTCAGGCGCAAAAGGTGGCGGCGGCCAAGCGCTATTGTGAGTTGATGGGAGCACCGATTGATCGGCACCAGGTGGTCGTGTATGAGCACCGGGACAAGCAGCACGCCCACGTGCACATCTACCTGAACCGGGTGCCGATTGACGGCGGCCCGGCGTTGCGAACGGATAATAATTTTTACCGGCAGCCAGCCGTCACGCGGCAGATAAGCCAGGAGCTGGGCATGGACCCGCTACCCGAAAGGCGGCGTAGTTTGAAGACACTAGACCCCACCAAGGAGGTGGCGCGGCAGCGGGTAAGTCAGGCGCTGGCGCAGCTGCTGCAGCAGTCGGATAGGGAAGGGGAGCAGTGGCTGGCTTTGCAATTGCAAAAACTAGCCATCGAGATT
The DNA here is from genome assembly GCF_003944705.1 of Hymenobacter metallilatus. Taxonomy (GTDB): domain Bacteria; phylum Bacteroidota; class Bacteroidia; order Cytophagales; family Hymenobacteraceae; genus Hymenobacter; species Hymenobacter metallilatus. The sequence continues at coordinate 60,088 of NZ_RWIS01000014.1, forward strand.
CGCTACACCCACGACAAGGGCGGGGTATTGCGCGGCGTCAGCTTTGAAACGGAAGGAGTGGCCCTGCGGGGCCAGGAAGTAGGCTGCAAAGGGGCGCAGCTGCGGGAGGCCCTGGCGGCATCCGTGAAGCCGGTTATGAAGCCGGAAGCTGAGCGGAAGGCTCGTCCCGAGGTATCAACCACGCTGCCTCAGCCGGCGCCGCCTGAACGGCCGAAGCAAGCCCGCCGGAAGGGGCGTAGACAGTAGGGGCAGGGCAGGGGGTGTCACCCTTCGTGTGCTGAGCGTGCACCTCACCGCTGACTTTGAACCGCTCGTCAAGTAATCCGTGCCAGAGGTAAGGCAGGGCGGTAAGTTGCTTGATTCACCAAGCGGTTCAAGCAATGGACGACGAAAAGGGGTTACGGAAAATCATGGAGTTTATGCGCCTGTTTGCCATCGGGCTGCTGGCTGTAAACATCTACTACTACTGCTTCGGATACTTCCGCTCTCTGGGCTGGACGACGGGAGTGGTGGAGCACCTGCTGGAGAGCTTCACGCGAAATACCTTTCTGTTCAAAGCCAGCTGGGTTAGCAAGAGCCTGGCCGTGGTATTCTTACTGCTCAGCTGCCTGGGCACGCGGGGGCGGGCTAACCAGGAGCTCAGAGGCCGGACGGTGGCGGGCTCCGCCGCGCTGGGGCTGCTGCTGCTCTTCGGGGCGGATGCAGTGCGCGGGCTGACGCTGGGAGCCGGGCTGACGACGGTGCTTTACACCGGACTGCTGACGGCCGGTTTTCTGCTGTTACTGAGTGCCGGCGCGTGGCTGAGCCGGCTGTTCAACAACGACTTGCTGAAGGATATTTTCAACAAGGAGAACGAGAGCTTCCCGCAGGAGGAGCGGCTAATGGAAAACGAGTACTCCGTAAACCTGCGCACCGAGTACCAGGTGCGCGGCAAGAAGCACTGCGGCTGGCTGAACGTGGTGAATCCGTTCCGGGCCACGATGGTGCTGGGCACGCCCGGCTCGGGCAAGAGCTTTGCCATCATCAACGAGTTTATCCGGCAGCACCTGGCCAAGGGCTTCTGCATGTACATCTACGACTACAAGTTTGACGACCTGAGCCGCATCTGCTACAACACGCTGCTGCGTCACCAGAACAAGTTCGATAGGCCGGTGGGCTTCTACGTCATCAACTTCGACAACCCGCGCAAAAGCCACCGCTGCAACCCGCTGCTGCCCGAGCTGATGACCGACATCGTGGACGCCTACGAAAGCGCGTCGACCATCATGCTGAACCTGAACAAGAGCTGGATTCAGAAGCAGGGGGACTTTTTCGTGGAATCGCCCATCAACTTCGTGGCGGCCATCATCTGGTTTCTGAAGCTATTCGAGAAGGGCAAGTACTGCACCTTTCCCCACGTCATCGAGTTTCTGAGCCGCGACTACGAAGAGATTTTCCCGGTGCTGGCCTCGTACCCGGAAATTGAGAATCTGGTGAAGCCTTTCGTGTCGGCCTTTCAGAAGGACGCCATTGAGCAGCTGGAAGGGCAGATTGCCAGCGCCCGGATTCCGCTGAGCCGGCTGGCTTCGCCCCAGCTCTACTGGGTGATGTCGGGCAACGACTTTACGCTCGACATCAACAGCAACGAGGAGCCCAAGGTGTTGTGCGTGGGCAACAACCCCGAGCGCCAGGCCATCTACGGGGCCGCGCTAGGCCTCTACAACGCTCGCCTGGTGAAGCTGGTCAACCAGAAGGGCAAGCGCAAGTCGTCGCTGATCATTGACGAGTTGCCCACCATTTACTTCAAGGGCCTCGATAACCTCATTGCCACGGCCCGCAGCAACAAGGTGAGTACTTGCCTGGGCTTTCAGGACTTCTCGCAGCTGGAACGCGACTACGGGCAGAAGGAGGCCGAGGTCATCAAGAACACCGTGGGTAACGTGTTCAGCGGGCAGGTATCGGGCAATAGCGGCAAATGGCTGAGCGAGCGATTCGGCAAGATTCTGCAGCGGCGCCAGAGCCTGAGCATCAACATGCGCGAGACGAGCACCAGCCTTTCCACGCAGATGGACAGCATGATTCCGGCTAGTACCATTGCCAACCTCACCCAGGGTAACTTCGTGGGAGCAGTGGCCGACAACTTCGGCGAGGAAATCGACCAGAAGGTGTTTCACGCCCGCATCCAGGTAGACGTGAAGGCCGTAGCGGCGGAAGCCAGCGCCTACCAGCCCATCCCTGATATTACCAGCTTTATCAATCCGGCGACGGGCAAGGACGAGGCCGAGGAGATGATTAAGGCCAACTTCAACCGGGTGAAAACGGACGTGAAAGAGCTGTGCGCCCGCGAGCTGACCCGCATCAAGCAGGACCCAGCGTTGCGCCATCTGATTAAGGAAAAGGCCGAGCAGTAGTATTTTCAGGTGCCAACACAAGAGGTCATTATGCGCAGATTATAGTGGGCAATATCATCTTGAAAAGGTTGGAGTTAGGTGCCGACTGAGGCACGTGTTGCTTTGTATAAAAGCGAGCAAAAACCTCAAACGGCGTAAGGCGATATTCTGGAAGTTGTGTATGTAGATGGTATTCATCCAGCATGGTGAACAGGTTCAGTAGGCCCTGAGCTAGGTAGTACTCACGGAGCTCAAAAAAGCTCAAGCTGATGAATGTTACTTCTTGGACTGTTGCAGCAGCCGGTACGCCGGTATTGAGAGCAGCGAACTGCGCCTTATATATTTTGTTCACTCCTTCTGCTCCAAAGGAGTTGTCTGTATACACGACGACTGGATAAATTTCTAAGTCGTTGGGATGCGCATTATCGAAGGACACACCGTGAGTCTTGATGTCCAATAGGGCGTTCCAAAGCTGCGTGATACCCTTCGGACTATTATGTTGGTTCGACACAAACTTCTTGTCAAGCTCGGTGTAGAGTGTCTTCTGGTCAGCACTGTTTTTTACGGCAGCGTTTAGCAGTACGTCCTTGAATTCAATCAAGCAAACCTTGTTGCCTTGTCGGATATAGGCATCGCACAGTTCTTGTCCGGTAGAGTTGCGGCAATCATCACCGAAAAACAGGACGGCTGTCGGAAATGCCTCCCGCAACACTATGGGTAAGTAAATGCCTTCAGTAAAGTTCTTGCCCTTGTCTGAGAGGAAATCCACTTTCACCTTTTTCATCTTCAGGAAAGCTGAAAAAGCGAATACTTGAGCTTTATAAAACTGGTCGATTAGAAAATTGATGTCGAGCAGCAGGTAGTGGCCTGGGCGCACCTCAACCAGAAATCTGTTTCGGAGCTGAGTGAAGCTATCGTCCTCTCGATAGGCTGTCGCACAGTTGTTAACGCACAGCGAGCGGATGAAAGCCTCATCTGCTTCACCATTCGCTAAGTAATCTTCAAGCAGTAAATGTTGCTGCAAATGATTTGTGCCAATACCTACGGCCTGAAATAGTACCGACAGGTTTTTGAACATTCGCAAATAACCTGACACGTGCTGCTGGGCATAAAATTCTGCCATGAGTGGTCTATATACTGGGTGGCCCTCTAGGTACTCATAGAATTTAACCCCTCTTACTACTTGGTTGCTGAAATCCGTGGTTGAGGCGTAATCCTTTTGATACAGGAAATGCGGCAACATGACGTCCTCCAAGCGGTCAGCCTCCGCCGCTTGCTGGATTGCTCCGGCAGGAATCTGTAGTTTATTGTTCGCATGCAGGTTGACGATAAGATAGGCGTCGAATACCCGTTGGGCTTCGTTCGGATGCAAGTCGCGGCTAGGTAGGGTATTGTATGTTGAAAAAACTAACCCGTAGAAAAGCAGATTAGAGTAGCGCCAGAACATTATGGGCTTATTGCCAGCTGCAAAAGCCTGCTTAATAACGGCCTCCCAGCGAGCAGTAGTAGCTGGCACGCACTTGTTCAGCAAATTGCTGGCTAACCAAGCCTGCACCTTGTCAGCGTCATCGGAGTTTTCACTCAAATACAAATGCACGTTGAAACCGGCGGTGTAGGTCAGAAGCGTAGCCGAGGGAATTTCCGTCAGCAGTTGACGGGCATCTTCCAGCGTTTTTTCGGTGCCGTAAAACTGCTGATAGTCCAGCAGCAGTAGCAGTTGCATTCGGGTGTCGCTCACAGTATCAGAAGCCAAGTGGAAGTGCCGGTGTCAGGTAAGGCTGGACTGAATATAACTGTGCCATTCATGTAGGGTTTCGGTACCTCAACCCCTAATTCCGACCACTCGTCAAGTTTTTGCTCCGCGCCTACTGGTGGCCGATAGGTTTGCACAAGTCGAATTCCGGGCTGCCCATCCCCGTGCTAAGCGGTCAGGGTGGCTTTTTCCTTCCTCTATTCCACTTTCCAATGGCTGAGCAAGATGACGAGATGACCCCAGCGCCGGTGCACCAGATGCAGGCCAGCGAAGCAGAAGAATCCTTGACTAACGGGCAGGCCCAAACCCCACCACAACCCGTACCCCTGGCCGACGAGGTGGCTCTATCTCCAGGCGTTGCGCCGGCTGGGGATAAAGCTCCTGCGGCGTTGACACCCGATGAGCAGCCGAGCAAGGGCCCGCAGGCGCAGACCACAGCGGTAAGGGAGGGGCAGGAGGCCCCCACTGCCGACCCTGCTACCGATGCAATGGCTACAGCGCCCGTGGGCGAATTGCGCATCACCTGGCAGCAGAAGGGCGATGAGGTAGCCCCGCTGCTGGAAATGCGCGCTTACCTCGACCAACTCCGGGAAGCCGGCGTGGCCGTGGGCGCACTGCAGTTCGAGCGTAACCCGGCGGGCAAACTCACGGGGGGCTTTGCGGTCAGCTACGACCCCGAATCCAACAAACTGGGTCAGCTGGAGGCGACATTACAGGGCTTCCGGCAGATAGGGAATGGCGTGGGCGTGATGGAAAACCCGGAGCAGGCGGCCGCCCGCCGGCAGGAGGCGGGCTACGATGACAGCTATGAGCCCCCGCGCAGCAAGCAGGTGCGGCAGGCATTCGGCGCCGGGCAGTGGGACGCGCTGAGCGCCCAGCTCGCGGCCGTGCCCAAGCACGCGCTAACCGTCCCGGAGCAGGGGCAGCAGGCCGCAGCCGAGCAGCGCGTGCAGCAGCTGGCCCAGCAGCAGGGCAAGACCACCGAGCAGGTGCTGCGCGACGGGAAAAGCATTTTTGACATTGACACCAGCGGCAACCCGGCGTCAGCCTTTCTGAAGAACTTCTACGCCCATCTGAACGGCGGCCCAAAGACCCGGCAGCACCTGGAAGTGGACTACGAGCAAACCCGCCAGGATTTGCAGGCGCGCCTGCTTCGCAAGGCAGGTACTGCCCAGGCGGAAGTTCTGCCCGACCAGGCGCCAGCTGCCCTAGGTGCCCACGCAGTGGCCGTCGCCGACGCCGGCAAGCCGGCTCCGGCCGAGGTGGTAGCCCCGCCGGCCCCCAGTGCCCCGCCATTCCAGGCCAGCGACGTGCCGCAGCAGGTGCTGGCTTCGCTGGGCCTGACCCTGCAGATGCTGGAGCAGAGCGGGCAGCTGGAAAAGCTGCTGAGCGGGCGGCAAACCGACCTGCTGGCCATGCAGGTGACGGGCCGGCCGGATCAGGACCCCGTTCGGTTTGCGGGGAAGATGGTGCTGCGCCGCGAAGCTGACGGCACGGCCACCCTGAAAATGGAGTTGCCCCAGGCCCGGTTGGTGATTCCCAATGAGATTGGAGGGCTGCCATTCACGCCCGAGCAGCGGCAGCGGCTGGAAGCCGAGGGCAACGCCGGCCTGCTGCGCGGCCTAAAGGATGAGCAGGGCCGCACCTACAACGGCTACGTGGCCGTGGATAAGACCATGAACAAAGTAGTGATTCTGCCCGAAGACAAGGTGACGCTGCACGATACTATTGCCGGCGTCAAGCTCACGCCCGAGCAGAGCCACGACCTGCGCGAGGGCAAAGTCGTGGCCCTGGCCGGCATGGCCAGCGGCGACGGTGGCCGGCAATTCGACGGCACCGTGCAGGTAAATGCTGCTAAGGCCTGCATCGAGGTGCGCCCCGCCGCGCATGAGCTAATCCAGCGCCAGGCGCCGCAGGTGCAGCAAGCGGTACCGGGTGCTACCAAGACGGTGGTGGCCACGCCGGCCAAGGAGCAAACGACGCAGGTGAAAACCCGGGGGCCGCGCCACTAAGCGGGCCAACTGCTTCCACGCCATCATCTATTCACCCCAAGCCCGGAAGCTCTTTTCCGGGCTTCTTTTTTCTGGGCTGCCCCCGGTCTAACCCATCCCCAAGCCATGGAACACGAGCTGACTTTTCAAAAAATCAAGGAGCGGGTGGAGTTGCCCGAGCTGCTGAGCCATTTCGGCTACACCCTGAAAAAAGGCGAGCAGTTGGGCCGAGGCAAGTGGCATGTATTCGAGGGCGACGATACCCTGGTCGTGTTTAAGGGCCGGGGCGGTGACTGGATGTATTTCAACGCCCAGGATGACCGCGACAAGGGCAGCGTCATCGACTGGATGAAGAACCGGGTAAGCTCGGGACGAATTGCTGGCATTGCCCAGCTGCCGGGTCGTACTCTGTGGCAGGCAGTCAACGACCACTTCCGCGCCTACCTGAGCCTGCCCGAGCCGCAGCGGCCCCGGCTCGATTTGCCACCTATTGCCGAAACCGCGCCCGGCGAGAAGTTCCACAGCATCTTCACTAAGGACTGCCGGCCGCTGGAAGACACCACCTACCTCGAAGGGCGGGGCATCAGCCTAGCTACGCTGCGGCACCCGCAGTTCGTCGGGCGCATACTCAACCACCGGCACACCGTGCAGCGGGCCGGGCTGCCGCCCAAAACCTACGTCAACACGGCCTTCCCGGCCTACCACGAGGGGCGGGTAGTGGGACTGGAACTGAAAGGCGCAGGCTTCAAGGGGCAGGCGCCGGAAAGCCAGTTTTCCCGCTCCTTGTGGCTGAGCCGGCTGCCCGAGGGCCGGCCGGCGGCGGTGCTCGTAGTCAGCGAGTCAGCCCTCGATACGCTTTCCTATGCGCAGCTGCACCCCCAGGAAAGCGCCCTCTACGCTTCCACCGCCGGCACGCTCACCCAGAATAAGATTTTCGAGTTGAAACGGCTGCTGCGCGAGGAGCAGATTCCGGCCATCCGGGCTGCCTTTGACAATGACACCCAGGGGCACCATTTCGACACGCGGCTCTTGGCAGGCCTGGCCAGCGACCAGAATCCGATGAAAGTGGTGCGCGAGCATGAGCACCAACTGACCGTCGAAATCGTGGCGCCCCAGCCGGCCGGCGTGCAGGCATTGAGCCGGCGGCTGCAGGCTTACAACGAGCAGACGAGTCAGCAGTTCAGTCAGGCTAATGGAGCCCCCGGTACGCCGGCCACGAGCCCGACCCTGCGCGATGAGCTAATACACTCTCAGAAGCTGGGCGCCCACACCTACCAGTTTCACCTGCCCATGAGCCCGGGGGCGCTGCACGCCTTCAATCAGGCGGCCAGCCAGACGCTGGCCTTCGAGCACCGGGTGGAACTCGTGAAAAGCCAGGGCAAGGACTGGAACCAGGATCTAAAGCAGGACCAGCTGCAGCAGGTGGTGCGGCGCGAGCTGGGTGACGTGGACGAGGACCAATACGGCTTCGGCCAGCAGCACTGGGACAATCCGGAAATAAGTGGCAGCGGGAAGATTGCCCAGCTGCACCAAGCCCAGGCCGAGGCCCGGACCCAAGGGGAGCGGCTGCTAGTGGTAGAGTTGCGCGAAAGCCGGGACGAAACGGCGCTGCTGCCCACCCTGCGCGAAAATCTGGAGCGCATCGGCCTGCACATCGACCACGCCACCCGGCAGCCGCCCGGTGTAGCCCGCGAAATACTAACGGAACTGACCCTGCGCTACCCCGTTCAATCACCCCAGTTGCCGGCCATCAGCGACGCAGTGGATGCGCTCCGGCAGAATCCCCGGGTCACGGTGGTAGAATCCGGGCAGGACGCGGTGGAGCGCCGGCAGCTGGCCGCCGCCCGGGAGCAGGAGCGCCAAGCTGGCCCGCCATTGCGGCCCAGTGACTCCCCCGCCCGTGATCAGGCCCGTCAGGACTTCATCGAGGCGGCGCGGCAGGTAGTCCGCGAGCTGCGCGTGTGCGCCGCCGGCTTGGAGGCCGCCCGGCTGCAGGAAGTCAGCAAGCAGCTGCTGACCCGGCCGGCGCTGACGGGTATCAACCAAGAGAATGTCGCAAGGGTTCTGGCGGTGGTGGATACGCTGGACACGCTGAAAGCCAGCCCCGCCGTACTGCAGTTGCGCCAAGCGGCGCAGCTGCTACATGCGCCCAAGCCCCCAGTTCCGGAAAACCGTCCCCGGACCAGCCCCCGGTGGTAGGGGTTGCCAGGTGCCGGGCGTCGAGAAGTTCACTAGCTAACGAGGCAGGCTAGTTGCAGAAGCATTGACTGCTATCCGACACTCTTCAATTTCCCGCTGCCGCATCCGGAAGCGTAGCCACCCGGTGAGCAGCACAACGCCGGCAGCACCAACCGCCCAGTAGCCCAACGACCCGGCGCGCACCGGATGAAGCTGAATCAGGGCCAGACCGAAGCCCAGCATAGCCAGACTGGTGCGCACGTAGGTGAGAAACGTACGCTCATTGGCCATGCGGGTGCGGGCCGCGGCCAGGCCCTGCTGGTCATAGTTGGGCGGTAATGAAGGAAATGCAGGCATGCGGAAGCAGTATATCGAAAGCCCGGGCTACCCCGGGCATTATACCACTACGAACGTCGCGTGCGGATGAACGACCATGGGCCGGTGCTGGGTTAGATAGGCCCGCATAACGGCCACCACGTGCTGCCCGGTTTTGCGGCGGTTGCGGCCAAATTGAGGCGGTACGCCTTGCGCGGTGATATACGCGGCCGTATAGGTTCGTCCCGGGTCCAAGGGCTGGTCTTTGATAAACACGGTTTGCAAGCGGCTGCCTTTGGGATTCTCGGCTTTGAAGTACGCTTTCAGGCCCAGGGCCCGCTTCACGTAGCCGCCCATCTGGTGCAGCGGGTTCTGGCTGTAGGTGCCTTCCAGGTTCTTCTCCAGCATCTGGCGCAGCTCCGCGCCGGTGAGCTCGACCGTTTCAATCTCCGGGTCCATCGGCACCAGGTCGTAGAGGTCGTTGAGCTGCACCGGGCCGGGGGGGATGGGCGCCCCGTAGCGCCAGCCGTTGGAGAAGTACAGGTCGGCGGGCACCAGCGCCCGGATGCTAGCGAGCAGAAAATCGTCGGCCGGGCATTCCACCGACGTGCCCCGGTGCAGCCCGGTGGCGGTGACGCCCACGACCTCGCGCAGGCTGGCATAGGGCAGCAGGGCCGCGTCGATGCGCGCCTGCAGAGCCGGATCGGGCGTCAGGTCCGCGCTGACTTCCCGCAACTCATGGTCGTGGGCGGTGACGCGGCCGTTTTCCACGGTGAGCGTGAGGCGGCCGACAAAGGAGCCGTGGGCCCCGGACTGAATAACCAGACAGTCGCCCGCGCGGTAGGGTTCGTAGAGGCGGTTGTGGGTGTGGCTGCTCAGGCACACGTCCACGCCGGGGTGCGCCTGCAGCAGGGCCACGTCCTGCGGGAAGCCGCAGTGGGAAAGCAATACTACCAAGTCGGCGCGCTCCGTGCCGCGCAGTTCGGCCACGTAGCGGGGCAGCTCCGCCGTGCCATCGGTGAAGCGCAGGCCCTCACCGAAATGGGCCGGCATGGTCTTGTCGACGATGGGGCAGGCCAGGCCGATGACGCCCACGCGCAGGCCAGCCGTTTCGTAGACCTGATACGGCGGATACACCAACTCGCCCGAGGCTTTCTCATACACATTGGCGGCCAGCAGGGGGTAATTCAGCTGCTTAACCAACTGGCGCAGCCGGTCTGGTCCATAGGCAAAATCCCAGTGAGCCGTCATACCGGCCACGCCCAACTCGTTGAGGATAGGCACCAGAATCTCGCCCTGGGTATCCACCACCGGCCGGGTGCCGTGAAACGTGTCGCCCCCGTCGAAGAGCAGGCTCGCCGGGTATTGCTGGCGCCACTGCTGCAGCAGGGTGGCAATGCGGGCGTAGCCTCCGCAAGGGCGGTACTCGGGGCCGGTAGGGCCGTAAAACAGCTCCTGGTGCAGATTCAGGTAGCCGTGCACGTCGTTAAGCTGGAAGAAGGAGAGGGTGGTAGCCATCAGGTGGGAAGGGTTGGGTAGGTAATTTGGAGCGTCAGGCCCAACTCGCGCTTATGCTGGCTCACGTAAAACGATTAGGCTTTGGCGGCCAGAATTTTGTTCCAGTAGAGCTACGGCAAGGCGTAGCGCTTGAGCAGCCACATGGAATAGCGCTCTTGGGCCTACGCATCGTGCCCGTGGCCCTCCGGGGAGTCGATGCAGTAGACGGGCACCGGGGTCGTTTTCACGCGCAGCGTAGTAAGAGCTGGAACAGATAGGAGCTTAGCGGGCGAACCAGCACCTGACTGCCCAGGCGGAATGTTGGAGCGGGCCGGGCGCAACTGCCGGTGGAGGCGTCTACGCTATCCGGCGCGGGCAGGCAGTACATGCGGCGGCGAATGACGAGAGAGGAAAGTACTGTTAGCCCTCCGATGGCAGCCAGGGCGGCCCCCAGGCCCAGCGTATCGGCCAGTATGCCCGTAAGCAAGGCGCCGATGGCGTAGCCCACGTCCCGCCAGAGGCGGAAGATGCCCACGCTGTGAGCCCGCTGGGCCAAGGGGGCATACTCGGCAATAGCTGCCAGAAAGGTGGGATATACCAGGGCCGTGCCGGCTCCCAGCAAACCCGCCAGCAGCACAAACACTGGGTAGGAAGACGTGAAGAGCATGGTCAACAGCACCGCCCCCTGCAGCAGCATACCCCAGAAGAGCAGGTCTTTCTTGCAGAGGCGGTCGGCCAACGGGCCGGTCACCAGCTGGCCCAGGCCCCACACGGCCGGGTACACGGCGGCCACGGTACCAATCTGGGTAAGGGTGAATCCCTTGGAAGCCAGCAGCAACGGCAGCAACCCCCAGACCATCCCGTCGTTGAGGTTGTTGACTAGGCCGGCCTGCGTGACCGAGCCCAGGTTGGGGTGGCGCCAGGTCACGTCCCAGAAGGAAAGCGGCGGCCCAGCTGAGCTGCCGGCCGGAGCCTGCGCCGCTTCCAGCGCCACGTGGTGACGCGTGTCACGCACCAGCAGGCTGCTCAGCAGGCCCAGCACGGCCAGCACGATGCCCAAGTAGAACGGGTAGGGCCGCAGGCCGTACTCGGTGGCCAGCCAGCCCGAGGCAAACGCCGTAGCGGCCACGGCCAGATAGCCCGCCGACTCGTTCAGGCCCATGGCCAGCCCGCGCTGCTTGGGGCCCACTAGGTCAATCTTCATCACCACGGTGCTCGACCAGGCCAGGCCCTGATTCAGGCCCAGCAGCACGTTGGCGAAAATCACCCAGCCCCAGGAAGGGGCCCAGAGTAGCAGCAGCGGCACGGGCAGGCCAATGAGCCAACCGATAACCAACAGGTTTCGGCGCCCCACCGTATTGGCCCAAGCCCCCGCGTAGTAGTTGGCCACGGCTTTCGTAAGCCCAAACACCACGATGAAGGAGAGAATGGCCGAGCGGGCTACTAGATGAAATTCCTGCTCCGCCAGCCGGGGCAGAATCGTGCGCTCCAGCCCCACCATGCCCCCCACAAAGGCATTCACCAGGACCAGCAGGCTGAACTGGTGCCAGTTTTCACGCAGACCCAGACGCGGAGTAGTCATGGCTAGTAGCTAATGGGGGGAGGAAGTATAGGAAACGTAGTTGTTTAGGGGTGCACGATAGCCCAGCCCTGGGCCTGGCGGATGATCAGCTCGCCGTTGCCGGTGGGTACGTAGCTGATAAAGGGAAACAGCTCGTCCTTGCTGATCTTGCGCTCCTTCATGGTGTTCAGGCACTGGGCCAGCAGCACGCCCTGCTGTTGGAGGGCTTTTAGATCCGCCTCATAGGGCTGGGCTTTGCGGAATACATCCGTGCCGCCGCCGTAGGCCACCAGCTCCATCTGCAGCTTGCCCTTGAGGCGCGGGTCTTCCAGCGCGTTTTTCATGTTGCGCAGGGTCTGCTTGATGAGCTTGGGGTCGTCACTGTCCAGCTGGTACACCACTTTGTACTCCGCTTTGTCCGCCACAGCACCTGTGAATTCGGCGGCTGGTTTACCGGCGGTCGGGGTCTGGGCTTGGGTGGTGGTAAGGCTGGCCAGCAGCAGGGCAGAGGCCGCAAGAAAGCGGAGAGGAGCGTTCATGGCGAAGGGGAAAGGGTTAAAAATCGTAGTTAAGAATCAGATTCACCAGGTGCAGGTCTACTTTGTTGACTTCGTAGCGGGCCTCGCCGTAGGTGTTGCCCAGGCGGCCCTTGTACACGTAGAGCAGCTGCCCGCGCAGTCCCTTGGCCCAGCCCGGGAAAGCATAGGTCAGGGAAGCGTTCAGCTGGCGATACGAGGGCATACCGTACTTGTTGAGGCGGGTGTTTTTTACGTCCGGCAGGTAATAGTGGCCATAGCCGGCTTCGGCTTTCAGGCCCGGCACTTGGGCGAAGGTGTAGCCCCCGAGCAGGGCCGCCGCGTCCACGCCCCCGAAGCCTTCTTCTCGCTCCCGGGGCAGAAACGTGTAGAACGGCTCGCGGCCCCACTCCCGTGGAAACAGAAAGCGCCCAGTGCGGGTGATGCGGGTGTAGTTGCCGCTCACGCTCCAGGCCCCGCGCTGGTAGCCCAGGCGCGTGCTCAAGGCATGGGCCCGGCGGCCGGGGGCGCTGTAGGCCAGCTGCGGATTCGCGTTGCCGCCGGTACCCACCGTGCGCTGGTAATGGTACTGGGTGCCCAACGTGAGCTGGCCCATACCCAGGACCCGGCCGGTGGTCAGCTCCGCAAAGCTGGCGTTGAACAGGTTGTCAGCGTAGTAGTTCCAAACTTGGGCTGTGGTACGCGCACCTACCTGCCGGTTGACGCCCACAATCCCTAGCCCCCGGCTGTGCAGGTTGCCCGCGTACAGGGCCCGCTGACCGGCTTCCGTTACACCCGCCGGGTACAGGCCCACGGAGCCGCCTACTGAGGTCCAGTCGGTGGTGGAGCGCACGGCCAAGCCGGTTAACCAGCCCGCGGAGAGGGTGGTGCGGGGCAGCTCCCGCAGCTCCAGCCACAGCCCTTCGGCGTAGTTGGGGCTCAGGCGGCCGTCCTGGGGGTTGAGCAGCGGGGTAGTGAGCAACTGCCGGCCCAGCGTGAGGGTGGACTGCCGCCAGCGGTAGCGCAGAAATAGCTCCTCTGCCCGCCCGGTGAGCCGGCGCCGGCCGGGGTTCGTCACATCAAACAACCCCACCTCGTAGCGGCTCACGGCGCCGGTCAGCGAATCCGGCGTCGCCAGGTCATTGGAGGCCAGATTGGCCCAGAAAAAGCCGCCCACGCCCACCTGCAGTCCGTGGAAAGAGGCCGTTTCAAAGCGGGCCCCGGCTCCCAGTCCCTGGGCGTAGTAGTCGGGGTAGTGGCCTTGGTTCAGGGTGGCCATCGAGTAGCTACGCACCCGCCCGTGCCAGCGTCCCCGGCCAAAGGCCTCCGGCAGGGAGCGGGCCTGCACCGTATCGGGCGCCGTCGGCGCCGGGTAGGGTGGCAGCTGCGTGCGCCCCGTTACCGGCCGGGTCAGGGCCGGCTCGGCGTGTTGCGCCCAGGCCACCGCCGGCAGCAGCAGGCTGGCCACCAGCAGGCGGAGGGTGCGCGGCAGCGCGAACGACTTATTTGGCCTTGGCCAGTTGCGGGTGGGCATCTTCGATGGGCTGGTAGGGCCCGTATTTGTGCTGGCGCTCCGAGAAGGAGTCCGTATAGGGCCCGAAGGGATGATCGACGGGCTTTTTGCTGATATCGGGCCAGTCCCGGGGCGTATTCAGGTGCGGCCGGGGCTGGGAGTTGACGAAGGCGGCCACGTCCCAGGCCTGCGCATCGGTGAGTTGGGGGTGGTCGAAGGCCGCGCCAAAGGGCATGGCGGCCTTCACGTACCGGGCTAGGTTGGTGACGCGGTACAGGCCCGCGCCATCGTTGTAGCTGTGCTTGCCCCAAAGCGGCGGGTACTGGTACTCGCGCCCGTCGGCCAGCTGCTTGCCTTCCCCGTGGGGGCCGTGGCAGCTCTGGCACTTGGCGGCAAACACGGCCTTTCCTATTACCGGGTCGGCGGCGCGTGGCAGGTAAGCCAGCTTTGTGAACCCGGTACCATACACTTTTTTTCCTTTAGGAATGTCGTGGCCCAGCCAGTTGATGTAGGCCACGATGGCGCGCATCTCCCGGCTGCTGTCGGCCAGCGGGCGGCCGTTGAGGCTGCGCTCCAGGCAGTCATTCACCCGCATCTGCGTCGTGACCATCGTGCCCGAGCGGGCCCGCAGCTTGGGGTAGGTGGCGGCCACGGCCAGGTAGTTGTTGGCAAAGCCCTTGGTGCCGGCATCCAGGTGGCAGTTCTGGCAGTTCATGCCGTTGGTCTGCTGAGCTACCAAGCCCTGCGGCCCCAGGTAGCGGGCGGTGTGGGCAATTAGGTCCCGGCCGTAGCGGATCTGGCGGCCGGCGGCGGTGCGCGGAATCGTGGCCGTGTCGGGGGCGGCTGTGGCCGGCCGGTGGTAGCTGCCGGGCGGGGGCGGCCCCTGGCTGGCTTCATCCGGCACCGCCGCTGCCGGGGCGGCAGCGGCGGGCCAGTAGAGCTGGGTCAGCACAATGGTCACGACCAGCACCAGCGCGGCCGTCAGCAGCAACAGCACCCGCACCAGCCCCGAGAGGCGCGCGACGATGGGTTCCTCAGAAGGCTCCATGACAGACGTAGGCTAGAAGATTCAGGAGAGAACAATAGTCAGGTAGCCAGCCCTACATGGGCAGCTTTTCGCGCAGGGCGCTGTAGGTCCAGGTGCCGGCCAGGGCCGCCAGAATCAGCACCGCCGCGCCGGCCACGCCGCTGCCCAGCTGGGCAAACATGGGGCCCGGGCAGGCGCCGGTTAGGGCCCAGCCCAGGCCGAAAATGGTGCCCCCGATCCAGGTGCCGTGGTTGTACTTCTTATCGGCCAGGGTGATTTCCTCGCCGTTGATGGTCTTGAGGCGGTTGCGCTTGAT
The DNA here is from genome assembly GCF_003944705.1 of Hymenobacter metallilatus. Classification (GTDB taxonomy): domain Bacteria; phylum Bacteroidota; class Bacteroidia; order Cytophagales; family Hymenobacteraceae; genus Hymenobacter; species Hymenobacter metallilatus. Next base: position 75,123 of record NZ_RWIS01000014.1, read on the forward strand.
GAGCTGAATGGAAATCAGGCCGACTACAATGGCTGAGCCAATAATGCCGTACATGTGGAACGACTGGAAGCGGAACATCTCCTGGATGCGCCACCAGCTCACCACTTCGCTTTTCGTGAGGACAATGCCGAACAGTACGCCCAGCACCAGGTATTTCAGGTTTTTCATGTCAGGTACAAGAAGAGGGAATTAGGAACGCGTGGCCAGCAGGCGCACAATATTGGCCGGCCCGGAGTGGAAGCTGCCCTCGTGCAGAACGACACCCAGCTCGTGGTTTTCCCGTACCGTGAGCCCAGCGAAATCGGCGGCCAGGGTGTCGGGGTCGTAGAGCAGTTCGGCCGATTGGGGGCCGCCGGAGGGCAAGCCCAACTGGCGGGGACTGAAGGCTTCCAGAATCAAGTGCCCCCCGGATGCCAGGCTTTGGGCCGCCGCCGCGTGCACGGCCCAGCGGGCCACGGGCGGTAGATGGGCATAGATCAGGCCGATGGCATCGTAGCCGCCGGGCTGCTGCCAGCGCAGGCTGGTCACATCGTCCACCTGGTAGTCCAGGTGCACGCCCTGGGATACGGCCAGGCGTTGGGCCTTGGCGCGGGCCTCGTCGCTGAAGTCCACCGCCGTTACCTGCCACCCGCGCCGGGCGGCGTACACCGCGTTGCGCCCTTCGCCCTCGGCCAGCAGCAGCAGGCGGCCAGGCGGCAGCTTATCCAGTTGCTGGCGGAGGTACGTGTTGGGCTCGGTGCCGTAGGCATACGCCTCGCTTTCGTAGCGGGCGTCCCAGAACTCGGCGGCCGCGGATTGGAAAGCAGTGTTCATGGCGGGTGGGGTAGCAGTACTGGGCTAAAACATCATTGGGTAAAACACCCACGTCATGAGCAGACCGCCCACGAAGAAGCCAATGACGGCCACCAGCGACACCCACTGCAGGTTGGACAGACCCGAAATGGCATGGCCCGAGGTGCAGCCCCCGGCGTAGCGGGTGCCGAAGCCGACCAGGAAACCGCCGAGCACCAGGAACACCCAGCCTTTCCAGTTCGAGAGGTTCTCCAGAGCAAACAGTTCTTTGGGTAATAGCCCCGAGAAGTCGGTCAGGTGCATCTGCGCTTTCAGGTCGCGCACGGTTTCCGGGGAAATGGCAATCGTATCGGCGTGGCCCATGAGCTGGTAGCCGATAAAGCCGCCGATGCCGATGCCCAGCACAAAAAACAGGTTCCAGAGTTCGGCCCGCCAGTTGTAGGTCAGGAAAGGAATACCGGCGGGCACGCAGGCGGCGCACACGTGGCGCAGCGAGGAGCTGATGCCCAGGGCCTTGTTGCCGATGAGCAGCAGCGCGGGCACGGTCAGCCCAATGAGGGGGCCGGCCACGTACCAGGGCCAGGGCTGGCGAAGTAATTCAAGCATGAAGTCAGAAGGTCAGGAGTATAGACATCCGGCCCGCCCGCCGCAGCGGCCGGCCGGAATTCTTGCTAAACAAGAAGGGAAAATGGATGCGGGTTAGCGAACCAGCTTTTCGGGCCAGTCCAGCACGCCACCCAGCAGGTTCGACACGTGCGCAAAGCCGCTTTTGGTCAGCTGCCCGGCGGCGTTAGCCGAGCGGGCGCCGCTGCGGCAGTACACGTAGGTGGGCTTGGTTTTATCCAGCGCCGCCACGCGCTGGGCGAAGTCGGGCGCGGTGACGTCGATGTTCACGGCCCCGGGCAGGTGGCCACCGGCAAACTCGTCGGGGCGGCGCACGTCCAGCAGCACCGCGCCGGGCTGGCGCAGGGCCGCGGAGAATTGAGCAGGGGTGAGGTTTTTATAGGCGGGCGTAGCGCCTTGAAAGAAATTCAGCATGGCCAAGAGGGGAAGAAGCAACGTGAGCGAAGGCATAGGATAAGGCCGTCAGGCAACCGGAGAGCCCGCCTGCAGGGCGGCTCCCCGGTCGGCCGTTGGGAATTAGTGCTGGGCGGAGGCGGACTGGAAAGACTTGACGGCCTCGCTCAGGTCGAGCACTTCCGTACCGGGCAGGGCATCGGCCACGATGCTGGAGCCCGCGGCCGAGCGGTAGCCGCCGGCGCAGTGCACTACCACGGGCTTATCGGTGGGGATTTCCTGGGCCCGCTCCCGCAGCTCGGGCAGCGGAATGTTGAGCGCGTCCGCAAAAATGGGCTCGTCGCGGTGCTCGGTGGCGTTGCGGATGTCCACAATGGTGTACTGCTCGGGATGCTGGCGGAACTGCTCCACATCCAGCTTCGGTAGCTTCGCCTCAGAAGATGGCGAGCCGACCAATGCCCCCTTGATCAGGGCCTCATAGCCGATTTTGGCCGTTTTCCGGATCAGGTCTTCCAGGGTCGCCTCGTCGGCTGCCACCAGGTAGAACGGCTCTTCCGGCCCCACGATGGAACCCAGCCAGGTTTCGAACTTGCCGCCCTGCTGGATATTAATGGCGCCGTCCATGTGGCCCTGCTTGAACTCTGCTTCGGGTCGGGTATCAACTAGGATGGTACCGGCTTCCAGGGCCGTGCCGGCAGCCAGGCGGTTCACTTTCTGCACGCTCGGCTTGTAATCGGGCGCACCGGCTTTGTTCAGGGCCACGTCGTAGCCGAAGTATTTCGGGATGAAGGGCTGGTCAGCGAGCAGCTCTTTCACGAACTCCTCTTCACTCATTTCCCGCAGCATGGGGTTGCCGAATTTCTCGTCGGCGATGGTGCTGCTGTTAGCGCCGCTGAGGGCCTTGCCGCAGAGGCTGCCCGCGCCATGGGCGGGATAGACCAGCACCGTGCCGGCCAGCGGCATCAGCTTGTCGCGCAGGGAGTGATACATCTGCCGGGCCAGCTCCTCGCGCTTGGCCGTCATGTTGCCGGCTTTTTCGCGCAGGTCGGGCCGGCCCACGTCGCCGATAAACAGCGTGTCGCCGGTAAACACGGCTTCGTCTTTGCCCTCGCGGCTCACTACGATGCTGATGGAGTCGGGCGAGTGGCCCGGCGTGTTCAGGGCGCGGAAGGTCAGTTTGCCCACCGTGAAGGAATGGCCTTCATCGAAAGCTTCGTGGATATAATCAGCTCCCAGCAGCTTGCTCACGCGGATGGTGGCTCCGGTGGTCTGGGCTATTTCCAGGTGGCTGCTCACAAAGTCAGCGTGGGGGTGGGTTTCGATAACGCTGACGATTTTCGCGTCGTTCGCCTTGGCGTAGTCATAGTAGGGCTGCGGATCGCGGGCGGGGTCGATGAGCACGATTTCGCGGGCGCACTCGCTGAGAATAGCGTAGGAAAAGTGGGCCAAGCCCTTGTCTTCAAACTGTTCGATTTTCATGACCAAACGTGGTTGGGAGGTGAGTGGAAGCGGAAAAACTAAAAGAGAGGTAAACCGGGAAACGAGAACTACCGGGATAAGAGCCAGCTGCTTAGTGGGTGAATACCAGCTCGCGCAGCAGAATGAAGGTGCCCATGGCTAGGGTGAACCAGCCGAAGGCCGGCTTGAGCTTGGCCCCGGGAATGAAGCGGGCCAGGTAGGTGCCCAGCACGATGCCCGCCAGGGCAAAGGCCAGGAAGCCGAGCAGGAACGTCCAGGCAATGGGGGTGCCGGCGCTCAAATCCCCCGTGAAGCCAATCAGGGAATTCAGGGCAATGATGGCCAGGGAGGTGCCCACGGCTAGCTTCATGGGCAGGCGGGCGCCCAATACCAGGGCCGGAATAATCAGAAAGCCGCCGCCGGCGCCCACGAAGCCCGTGAGCGTGCCTACCACCAAGCCAATGCCCAGAATCAGCGGGTAGTTAAAGGCGTGCTTCTGGTGCAGCTCTTCGTCGAGCACTTCCTCGGCCTGCTTGCTGCGGATCATGGACGTGGCGGCCACGACCATCAGCACGGCGAAGGCCACCAGCACCAGCAGATCCTTGGTAAAGACGATGCGGCCGAGGGTGAACAGCTCGTGCGGAATGGCGGGCATGAGCAGCTTGCGCACCGCAAACACGGCCAGCAGCGAGGGAATGAGGAACACGATGGCCGTCTTCAGCGACACCAAGCCCTTGCGGAAGTAGCCGGAGGCCCCCACTACGGAGGTAGAGCCCACTACGAACAGCGAGTAGGCGGTACTTAGCACTGGGCTCACGCCCATCAGGTACACCAGCACGGGCACGGTGAGGATAGAGCCGCCCCCGCCCATGATGCCGAGGGAAAGGCCGATGAATATTGCCGCGAAATAGCCGAGAACGTGAGACATGCCGGAATGAGTGAACGTATGTATTTATGAAAGGTTGTTCATGTATTTAGGCAAAAAAAAAGGCCGGTCCCCTTACAGGAACGTACAGCCGGCCAGGCACTGAATCACATCGACCACTTCGCGCATTTTCAGCGAGTAGAAGATGTTCTTGCCGTCGCGCGAGGAGTTAAGGATACCCTTCAGCTTCATGCCCGTCAGGTGGTGCGACAGCAAGGACTGCTCTACCCCCAGCTTCTCGCTGATGTCCGTCACCGACAGGCTCTCGTGGTTAGACAGCAGCTGCACGATGGCAATGCGGGTCGGGTGGGCGGTGGTCTTGAGGATAAAGGCCACCTTCTCCATCTTCTCGGTGGTTAGGTTCAGATCGGCGGAGGTGGTGGTCGGTGTCATAAGGTGCTGCAAATGTATGATCATTTGTTCATGTATACAAATTTGCTCTCCCCTTTGGTTCCAAAATATTTCACACAATCGTACATGTCGCCCCGATCCTTGACTCTGCTACCCGTTTAATCCGCTCACGGGGCACGTCATGATGCCTTCCAATCGTGGTGCTTCGTACAGAATGCTTTACCCCATTTTATCTTTCCCTATGAGACACCTGGAGCAGCACCGCACGCATCGGATTGGTTGGTTACGGGCCGCCGTGCTCGGCGCCAACGACGGCATTATTTCCACGGCCAGCCTGGTGGTGGGCGTGGCCGCCGCCAGTGCCACGCGGGAAAGTGTGCTGGTGGCCGGCGTGGCTGGGCTGGTGGCGGGAGCCATGTCGATGGCGACGGGCGAATACGTTTCCGTCAGCTCGCAGGCCGATACGGAAGCGGCGGACCTGGCCCGGGAACAGGAAGAGTTAAATACCGATGCCCTGTTTGAGCACCAGGAGCTTACCGCCATCTACGTGCAACGCGGGGTGGAGCCGGACCTGGCCGCGAAGGTGGCCGAGCAGCTGATGGCCCGGGATGCGCTGGGTACTCACGCGCGGGAGGAGCTGGGCATTTCCGAAACCATGAGTGCCAACCCCATTCAGGCGGCGCTGGCATCGGCCGCTACGTTCACCGTGGGCGCGGCGCTGCCGCTACTGGTGATTCTGGTGGCCCCGGCGACGTATCTGAGCTGGACGGTTTCGATTACCTCCCTGTTGTTTCTGGCCGCGCTGGGTGGTTTGGCCGCCTACGTGGGCGGCTCCAGTGTGCTGAAAGCGGCGGCCCGGGTGACCTTCTGGGGAGTGCTCGCTATGGCGTTGTCGGCCGTAGTGGGTACTTTTTTCAACGTGACCCCCTAAGAGCAACTCGAACTAGTAGCAGGGCTCCATAACACCGGCTCTTCTGGCCCGTTGGGGCCGGCAAGGCTGTTTTCGCTGGTGGCAGTGAACGTAAAGTTTGGGACAAATTCAGTCCCGACCTGCAACCGCATGGCAGGCTGACACGCCTTTGACTTCGGTGCTTTTCGTCAAAAGGGTGCACCTTTGCACTTGCTATCATTGTCTATGTCTCGTTTCCTAGCCCATCTGCTGTTGCTGCTCTATGCGGGTATTTACCTGCATTGCCAGCCGCTGCCTGTCCGGGTTCTGGCATCGACCCCGGACTACAGCAACCAGCAGGAATCATCCCGAACCGGCCTCTGCAAAAAGAAGCTGCAGACGGTGCAGGCCGATCCGCAGACCAAGCACGCGCCGGTGGTCAAAGCCAAGCTGCTGCCCCTGGACCTGGTTCTGGGCGATGACTTTCCGGCCGTGTATTTCGGCCTCCTGTTTCCGGCCGACGAGCCCACGCTCAACCCTGCCCGCGGCCCGAATGCCGGCCCCGAGCAGTCGTTTGCCAACCACCCCAACAAAGCTCCGCCCGTTCGCTTTTCTTAGGAAAATGCGCAGTGGAGCCGGGTGCGTACCCGGTTAATTGCTCCATGCTATGGGGGCGATAACCGGTTTTTTTATGCCCTAGCCGGCCTGCCGCTTTACGCGGCACCCTTCCGTTGCCCCGGCTCCGGCCACCGGGCAGCCCCGCCTTTTCCTGAGAGCCCCAGCAAATCTGCCTGTCAACTGGCCGACTGCGCTCCTGTGCGCCCGGCCCGGATTTCTGTCCTGACTTCTCTCAGCCCATGTTTTCTTGTTACTACCTGACCCGGGGGCTACTGCCGCCGGGCCGCTGGCTGCTGGCTGCCACCCTGCTACTGGTGACAACGGCCAGCCACGCCCAGGATACGGCGGCCGGCCGGCCCTTATCCTTAAAAGAAGCCCTGGAGCTGGCCCGCACCCAGGCCCCGCATCTGCAGGCCAAAGCCTACCAGGTGCAGGCCGCCGAGGCTGACATCACCCAAACCAAAACCCAGCGCCTGCCCTCTGTGCGGCTCAGCGGACAGGTGAGCTACGGCTCCACCAACGCCGTGGCCGGCACCATGCTGCCCGTCGGCACCATCATTCCCAGCAGCGGCTCGCTGAGCGGCGTAAACTCCTACAACGCCGTATTCGGCAGCCTGGGCACCGCGCTGGCGGAGTGGAGTCCGGTTACCTTTGGGCAGTACCCGGCCCAGCGGGCCCGCGCCGAAGCCGCCCGCGACTACGCCCAGGCCGACGCCGACAACGAGCTGTTCACCCAGCAGCTGCGCGTGGCTCAGACCTACCTTGATTTGCTGGCTACGCAAAGCCTGCGCCAGGTGCGCGAGCAGGATGTGCGCCGGGTATTCATACTCAAAAAGACCATTACCCGGCTGGCGCTGCATGGTCTGCGCCCCGGCGTGGACAGCACCCTGGCCCGCGCGGCCGAGGCCCAGTCGAAGCTGGCGCTGGTAAGTGCCCAGGAACAGGAAGCCGACCGCCAGGCCCGTCTTTCCACGCTGCTGGGCCAGCCCGGTGCTACCTGGCAGCCCGATACGCTCTACAACCGAACCCTGCCGCCCGCGCTGGTGCCGCCCACGGCCACGCACCCCACGCTGGGCCTGCAGCAGCGGGCCGTGGACCTGGGCCAAGCCCGCGAAACGGTCATTCGCCGTCAGTACCGCCCCCGGCTTTCCCTGCTGGGGGCCACCTGGGGCCGGGGCTCCGGGCTAAGCTACAACGGCACCACCGACTACGGGCTGGGCGGGGCCGCACCCACCCGCTTCAACTACGCCGTGGGCGTGGGCGTGGTGTTCGACCTGCTGGACTGGCCCCGCGTGCAGGCCCAGGCCAAAGCCGAAAACCTGCGCACGCAAGGTCTTCAAGCGGAATATCGCCAGCAGCAGCTGGAACTCAGCAACCAGGCCACTTTAGCTAACCAGCGTCTGCAGCTGGCCGCCGAGCGCGCCCGCCAGGCCCCGCTGCAGCTCGCGGCGGCCCAGCAGGCCTACCGCCAGAAGCTGGCCCTGTACAACTCCGGCCTGGCCACCGTGGTCGACGTGACCCAGGCTCTGTACGGGCTGCAGCAGGCCGAGCAGGACCAGGTGCTCACGGCCAACGCCGCCTGGCAGGCCGTGCTGCTGCAAACTGCTGCCGCCGGCGACTTTTCCTTCTTTTTCACTCACGTAACGCCCTAGCCGCATGTACGAACTCATCCGGTCGGCCCTGCAGCGGCCCCTCACCGTGGTGGTGGCCATGCTGGCCATCCTCTTTTTCGCCTTCGCCGCTGTGCGCGACATTGCCGTGGACATCTTCCCCAGCATGGACGTGCCGGCCATCTACGTGGCCGAGCCCTACGGCGGGCTCTCGCCCGAACAGCTCGACGGTTTCATGGCCAACCAGTTTCAGAACAACTTCCTGTTCGTCTCCGGGGTCAAGAAGATTGAAACCAAGAGCATTCAGGGCCTGACGCTCATCAAGCTCTCCTTTTACCCCGGCACCGACATGGCCCAGGCCGCCGCCGAGGTGGCCACCCAGGTGTCGCGGGCCACGGCCTTTATGCCGCTGGGCACGCTGCCCCCGCAGGTGGTGCGCTTCGATGCCAGCTCCCTGCCCGTGGGCCAACTGGTGCTGGAAAGCGAGAAAAGCTCCCTGACCCAGCTCCAGGATCTGGCCGCCAGCCGCATCCGGCCCATGTTTACCACCATTCCGGGCGTCACCTCCACGGCCCCGTTCGGCGGCAACATCCGCACCATCGTGGTGAAGGCCGACCCGGCCAAATTACGCGGCTACCAGCTCACGCCCGACGACGTGGTCAAGGCCATCGTCAGCAGCAACCAGCCCTCGGCGGCTGGCAACGTGAAGATGGGCGACGTGGCCTACATGGCCCCGGTGAACTCGCTGATTGAAAACCCCGCCGACTTCCTGGACGTGCCCTTGCGCACCGGCGCCGGCCCCGGCGTGTATTTGCGCGACGTGGCCACGGTGGAGGACGCGGCCGACGTGACGACTGGCTACGCCGTCATCAACGGCAAGCGGGCTATTTACATGCCGGTCATCAAGAAGGCCGACGCCTCTACCCTGAAGGTGGTGCAGCAGGTCAAGGCCAAGCTGCCCACCCTGCGGGCTCTGCTGCCCGAGGACGTAAAGCTCAGCTACGCCTTTGACCAATCGACCTACGTGGCCAACTCGCTCAAAAGTCTCGTCACGGAGGGCGTCCTGGGCGCGGTGCTCACGGGTCTGATGGTGCTCTTGTTTCTGCGCGACTGGCGCAGCGTGGTGATTGTGGTGACGACCATTCCGCTGTCGGTCTTGTCGGCCGTGATTCTGCTTAAGCTCTTCGGGCAGACGCTTAACATCATGACCCTATCGGGGCTGGCCCTAGCCATCGGCGTGCTGGTGGACGAAGCGACGGTGACTATCGAGAACATTCACCAGCACCTGGAGCGGGGCAAGCCCAAGGCCCAGGCCATCTGGGACGCGGCCCGCGAAATAGCCCTGCCCAAGCTGCTGATTCTGCTCTGTATCCTGGCTGTGTTCGCCCCGGCCCTGATTATGGAAGGCGTGCCGCGGGCCATGTTCCTGCCCTTGTCGCTGGCCGTGGGCTTTGCCATGGTGGCCTCGTTCCTGCTCTCGCAGACCTTGGTGCCGGTGATGGCCAACTGGCTCATGAAAGACCACGCGCTGGCTGCCGGTCACGGTCACGACGAACCAGCTGAACAAACCGGGTTCTTCGCCCGCTTCCAGGCTGGCTACCAGCGCCTGCTCACGCGGGCCCAGGGCCGGCAGCGGGGCGTGGTGCTGAGCTACTTGGCATTGTCGCTGATAATAGTGGGAGCGGGATTTGCCGTCATAGGCACCGACATCTTTCCGCAGGCTAACAGCGGACAGTTCCAGCTGCGGCTGCGCGAGAAGGTGGGCACCCGCCTGGAGAAAACCGAGCAGACGGTGGCGGCGGTGCAGGCCATCATCAATAAGGAAGTCGGCCCCGACAACGTGGAAATCAGCTCCACCTTCGTGGGCACCCAGCCAGCCAGCTTCGCCGTCAACTCGGTATTCGTCTTCACCACCGGCCCCCACGAGGCCTTGATGCAGGTGGCCCTGAAAGAGGGCGTGCACGTGAACCTGAGCCAGCTCAAGGAGCGGCTGCGCAGGCGCATCCACGAAGCGCAGCCGGGGCTACAGTTAAGCTTCGAGCCCATTGAGTTGGTGGAAAAGGTAATGAGCGACGGGGCGCCCACGCCCATTCAGGTAAACGTGGGGGGCAAAAATCTCAAGGAGGCCGCCGGCCACGCCCGTAAGGTGCTGGCCAAGCTCAAGCAGATTCCTTACCTGCGCGACGTGCAGATTGCTCAGCCCCTGCAATACCCGGCCCTGCGCATCGACGTGGACAGGGAGCGAGCCGCCCAGTTCGGGCTTACCAGTCAGGAAATCACCCAGTCGGTAGTAGCGGCCACGTCCTCCTCGCGCTTCACCAGCAAAAACCTCTGGCTCGACCCCAAGTCCGGCCTGGGCTACCAGGTGCAGGTGCAGCTGCCCGAAGACCAGCTCACCCAGCTCCAGGATCTGGAGGCGCTGCCCGTCAAGGCCGGGCAGGCCCGCCCCACCATCGGGGAGGTGGCCACGGTGTCGGCGCGCATGATGCCCGGCCAGATTGACCGCCAGGGGCCCTACCGCCTGGTGAGCATCACCGCCAACGTGCAGGGCCGCGACCTGGGCACCGCCGCGCAGGCTGTGCGTAAGGCGCTCAAGCAAGTCGGCGAGCCCCCGCGCGGAGTAGTAGCCAACCTGGTGGGCCAGCCCCAGCTGCTGGAAGACACGATGAGCAGCCTGCAGACGGGCCTCGGTATGGCCATCGTGGTGATTTTCCTGCTGCTGGCCGCCAACTTCCAGTCGTTCCGCCTCTCGCTGGTGGTGCTCTCGGTGGTGCCGGCCGTAGTGGCGGGTTCTCTGCTCATGCTGCTGGCTTGTGGCGCTACGCTCAACCTGCAGTCCTACATGGGCATGATTATGAGCGTGGGCGTGTCGGTGGCCAACGCCATTCTGCTCATCACCAGCGCCGACCACTTGCGCCACGAGCACCGCAACGTGCCCCTGGCCGCGCGCCTGGCCGCCGACACCCGCATCCGGCCCATCCTGATGACCAGCATCGCCATGATTGCTGGCATGCTGCCCATGGCCTCGGGTCTGGGCGAGGGCGGCGACCAGATTGCCCCGCTGGGCCAGGCCGTCATCGGCGGGCTCATCGCCTCCACGCTGGCTTCGCTGCTGGTGCTGCCCCACGTGTTCGGCTGGGCCATGCGCCGCGTGGGCTACGAATCCGGCTCCCTGTTGCCTGCCCGCACCCGGCAGGCCGCTTAACCTTCTCTCTTTTTCGACTAACTATGAATGCCTTCCTGAACATACGTATCCGCTCACCCCGGAATTTTTCTCCGCTGGCGACGGCTCTGATGCTGAGCGGCTTACTGGGCAGTTGCTCGTCCGGCGCTTTGGAGCCTGCGGCCGAAAAGCCCACGCCGGCCACGCCGGCCACCGTAACTACCTTTCGGCTGACCGATGCGCCGGCCGTGCGCCGGCTGCGGTTACCCGCCGAGCTCAAGCCCTTCGAGCAGGTAGACCTGTTTCCCCGCGTGGGCGCCTTTGTCCAGCAGGTACTCGTGGACCGCGGCTCCCGCGTGACCAAGGGCCAGACGCTGGCCGTGCTGGAAGCCCCCGAGTTGGCCGCCCAACTCTCCCGCGCCCGCTCGCGCTGGCAGGCGGCCCAGGCCAAGCTCTCCGGTACCCGGGCCAGTTACGAGCGCCTACTCCGCACCAGCCAGGAGCCGGGCACCATCTCCCCGAATGACCTGGAGCGCGCCCGCGCCGAGATGCAGGCCGACCAGGCCAATGTGCAGGCCGCGCAGTCTGAGCTGCAGGCCAGCCGGGAGCTGAGCAACTACTTGGTGGTGCGCGCCCCCTTTAGCGGCACCATCACGGCCCGCAACGTGTCGGCCGGGGTCCTGGTGGGGCCGGGGGGAGGGCAGCCGTCGGCACCCATGTTCTCGCTGGAAAACAGCCGCACCCTGCGCCTGGAAGTGGCAGTGCCAGAGGCCGCGGCCGGCCAGTGGCTGCAGCCCGGCGCTGCGGTGCCGTTCACGGTGCCGGCCTTTCCCGGCCAGACCTTCACGGGGGTGTACCGCCGCAACGCCAGCCGCCTGAGCCAGGCCGTGCGCTCGGAGCTGGTGGAAATGGACGTGGCCAACGCGGACGGCCGCTTGAAAGCGGGGATGTACGCCCAGGTGCTGGTGGCCCTGCCCACCGCGGCCAATGCCGTGGCCGTGCCGACGTCGGCCGTATTCGCCACGCCCGATGCCCCGAAGCAGGCGCAGGTCGTGCGGGTGCAGCAGGGGCGGGCCCAGTGGGTACCCGTGCGCAAGGGCCAGCTGCTGAGCCGCGACACGGTGGTGGTGTTCGGCCCGCTGCAGCCCGGCGACGAGTTACTTCGGGAGGCTTCCGAACAGGTGACCGATGGACAGCCCCTTACGGTGGCCAAGGGCAAGCCCGCCGGAGGCTGATATATGAACGATTTTTCATTTGTTTGTTGTTGCGCGTTTAAATCCTCTGACCATGAATCGTAAAAATCTGCTACAGTGGCTTCCGCTGGCTTTGTTTGCCCTCGTTCTGTTCACGCCGCTGCGCACGCCGGTACTGGGCGCCCTGCAGCGCGGCCTGCTGGCCACGGGCCTGTGGAAACCGGATGTGCCAGTAGCGACTCCGGCTCCGGCCGCCGCGCCCATCGTGGCCACGGGTGGGGCGGCGTATCCCCACGACCTGCCCCTGCTTACCCTCGAAGGCAAGCACGTCAACCTGAGTGATTTGAAGGGCAAGGTGGTGTTTGTGAACCTGTGGGCCAGCTGGTGCCCGCCCTGCGTGGCCGAAATGCCCGGCATTCACGCCCTGTACAAGAAAATGGACTCGAAAAAGGTGGCTTTCGTAATGATTTCCCTGGATGAGAATCCGGCCAAGGCCCAAGCGATGCTCAAGCGCCAGGGCTACACCTTCCCGGTGTATTTCCCCGCCGGCCCGCTCGCGCCGCCGTTTGATTCCAACTCCATTCCGTCCACGGTGATTCTGGGCCCGGACGGGCAGGTAGCGGCCCGTCACGACGGCATGGCTGAATACGACACGCCCGAGTTCAAGGCCGCTTTGGAAAAGCTGGCCAGGTAGGCCTCCTGCTAGGGAATGAATGAGCAGCCGGGTATGGTGGTCAGGGCCACCATACCCGGCTGCTCGTTTGGCGTTGCATAGCAGTGCAGGTCGGCCGCGTGGGCGCAAGGAATGCGGTGCCCATTGTGCAAGCGGCTTTCCCGCGTGTTAAGCTCGATAAGGAAGGGCAATGGACGGGCAATTTTCAAGCTGCACGTACTATTCCAGCCCGGTGCCCGGCGCAAAGACGTCGGCGTCCAAAAACGGGGGAGCGGGCGTTGCCGGCCAACTGCTACCTTGGGCCAGCCCGCTCCGCCTACCCGGTGAAACCCGTGAGCGACTGTCTGGAGGATGTCGGTATAGACCAGGTGTCGGCCCATTGAGAGCGGGGAGATGTGCAGAATGCCGCTGACCTAACGCGCGGAACAGAGGAAATGCAGTGACTGGGTGCGGGGGTTACGCTGTCTGGTCAGGCGGGGTGGGCGCCGTGCGCAGCAAGGCAAACCCCAGCCCACCGGCCGTGAGCGAGGCCAGTAGAATGGCCAGCTTGGCCACGTCGGTATCCGCCGAGTGCTCCCCCAGCGCCAGCAGGGTCACGAAAATGGACATGGTAAAGCCGATACCCCCCAGCACGCCCGCGCCCCACAGGTGCCGCCACGAGACGCCGGGCGGCAGCGACGCCCAGCTCAGGCGCACCGTGAGCCAGCTCAGCGCCCCGATGCCCAGCGGCTTGCCCACCACCAGGCCCACCAGGATGCCCAGCCCCAGCGGCGAGAGCAGCCCGCGCACGGCCGCCGGCGCAATCACCAGGCTGGTGTTGGCGAAGGCAAACAGCGGGATGATGCCGAAGCTCACCGCCGAGTGCAGCTGCTGTTCCAGGCGCTGGGCGGGCGAGCTGCTCTGCAGGTACAGCGCCTCCAGCTCTTCGCTGAGTACCCGAGCGTCCACGTCGGGACCGGGTGGGTCGCTGCGTACCAGGGCCAGGCGCTCCTCTACCCGGCGCAGCAGCTCGGGGCGCGTGAGGGCGATGCGGAAGGGAATGGCCACCGCCAGCAGTACCCCGGCCAGCGTGGCATGGATGCCCGATTCGAGCATAAAAAACCACAGCACCGCGCCCAGCGGCAGGTAGGCCCAGAGGCTGCGCACGCGCAGGTAGTTGAACGCCAGCAGCAGCCCCCAGGTGCCTAAGGCCAGGTATAAGTAATTCAGATGCAGTTCCTTGGTGTAGAAGCCGGCAATGACGAGCACAGCTCCCAGATCATCGACGATGGCCAGGGCCGTGAGGAAGACCTTCAGGCCCAGCGGCACGCGCGGGCCCAGCAGCTGCAGTACGGCCAGGGCAAAGGCAATGTCAGTGGCCATCGGGATGCCCCAGCCGCCGGCCGTGGGCGCGGCGTGGTTGAAGACGGCGAACAGCAGGGCCGGCACCAGCATCCCGCCCACGGCACCCGCTATGGGCAGGGCAGCCTGCTGCGGCGAGGACAGCTCGCCATCGAGGACTTCGCGCTTGATTTCCAGGCCCACGATGAGGAAGAAGATGGTCATCAGCCCGTCGTTGATCCACTCCCCCAGCGTGTGGTCGAGCACCAGGCCGTTGGCGCTCAGGCGCAGGTGCTGGTCCCAGACGGCGGGGAAGTAGCGGGCTGGCCCCCAGCTGGTATTGGCCAGCAGCAGCGCCAGCACAGCACTTAGCATGAGCACAATACCACTGGCCGCTTCACGCCGAAAAAACTCGGTGAAGGGTCGGATGAGCGGGCGAACCAAAGGACGGACGAGGGAAGGTATCAACAGGAGGGATGTAAAGCGGCGGCCACCGGAGCGGGTCGCACATGGCATACTAGGTAAAAAGTCGGGGCACGCCGCGCCGCTCAGTGCTCCACGCTGCCGCTCTCGCGCAGCAGCACCCGCACCTGGGCCAGCAACGGCTGATTCTGCTCCAGAAACCGGGCAATCTGGTCGGGCGAGTCAATCAGCTCCACGCACTGCGGGTGCTTCACGGGCAGGTGCTCGTGGTGGCCGTGGTGCAGGGCGTCGCCGCGCAGGTAGCCGGCCGTTACGTTAAAGGACAGGGCCTGCTCGATGCCCAGCGCTTTGGCGGCTTTCAGCAGCTCGTGGGCCAGGGGCTGCCCCAGCAGCCGGCGCCAGCCCTGCCGGCCGGCTACGTGGGTGCCGTGCTCGAAGTAGAGCCGCAGCACGGTGTAGGGCGTGTGGGGTGGGGGCGTGGGGCGCTTCATGACTGGGCTTTATGGTTGGCGGCCGTGGCGCGGCCATTCTCACGGTGGGTGGGAATGTTGCCCAACTGCTGGCCCTGCTCGCGGCCGAAGCGCAGGTGCTTGGCGTGGCCAATGACCTGCGCCGAATAGATGCCCGTGTGGCCCGAAAACAGGTAGGCCGTCACGCAGGCCAGCGCCAGGTACACCCCGGTGTGCGCGCCGAACAGCTCCAGCCCCATCAAGGTGCAGGCCAGCGGCGTGTTGGCCGCGCCCGCAAACACGCCCACGAAGCCCATGGCCGCCAGCAGCGCCACCGGCAGAGGCAGCACCAGCGCCAGCGCCGAGCCCAGCGTGGCCCCGATGAAAAACAGCGGCGTCACCTCCCCGCCCTTGAAGCCGCAGCCCAGCGTGAGGGCCGTGAGTACGAGCTTGAGCAGGAAATCCTGCGGCAGCGCCGCCGTCTGAAACGAGGCCAGAATGGTGGGTACGCCCAGCCCGATGTACTTGGTAGTGCCCAGGGCAAAAACGGCCAGTGCTACCAGCACCCCACCCACCACGGGCCGCAGCGGCGGGTAGCTAATGCGCTTAAACCAGTGCGTAATCTGGTGGGTAAGCGTGGCGAAGCCCCGCGCCGTGAGCCCGAACGCAATGCCGCAACCCAGCGTGAGCACCAGCCCGAGCGGCGTAATCGGCAGGGCCTCCAGCTGCGGGTAGTGCGAGTGGCCCACGCCCCAGGCCTTGGTGACGAGGTCGGCGCAGACGGCGGCCAGAAAGCTGGGCACAATGGCATCATAGCGAATCGTGCCAATCAAAAACACTTCCAGCCCGAACACGGCCCCGGCCAGCGGCGTGCCGAACACGGAGGCAAAGCCCGCGCTGATGCCCGCAATGAGCAGAATTTTCCGGTCGCGGGGCCGTAGGCCAAATAGGCGGGTGAGCTGGTCGGCCAGGGTGCCACCCATCTGTACGGCCGTGCCCTCGCGGCCCGCCGAGCCGCCAAACAGGTGCGTGGCCAGCGTACCAAACAGCACCAGCGGGGCCATGCGCAGCGGAATGGTGGCCTGCGGGCGGTGAATCTCGTCCAGCAGCAGGTTGTTGCCGCGCACCACGCCCTGGCCGAGGTAGTGGTAGCTGGCCCCGATAAGCAGGCCGCCGGCCGGCAGCAGCCAGAGTACCCAGGGGTGGGCTTCGCGCCAGACCGTGACCCAGTCGAGGGCGACCAGAAAGCCGGCCGAGGCCGAGCCCACGAGCACGCCCACGGCGGTGCAAATCAGCAGCCAGCGCAGCAGAAACAGTAGGTGGGGCGTTTGCTCAATAGCCAGTGAGGGCCGAAGAAAGCGGGGAAACGGGGAACGAAAGGCCACGGGCAACAGGGAATAAAAAGCCAAAAAAAACCTACGCGCCACAGGCAGGAGGCCCGTAGGGTGCGTAGGAATCATCAGCTCAACCCCGAAGCGTTGGCGGTTCACGGTGGAAATCCATCACCGAACTTGTGGGGCAAAGATAAGACTTTGGTCTCACAACTCCGCCGGCTTTACGCGCCGGGCGCAAGCTGGTTGGTCAGGTCCACGAGCCGCGTGAGCGTGGCGTCGAGGTCCTGGGCGGTGGCCGCGTCCAGCAGCCCGTAGCCGCGCAGCTTGCCGCTGCGGCTGTCTTCGAGCTGCTCCCAGAGCACCGAGGCCTTGGTGCTGAGCAGGTGGCGCAAACTCACGGGCTGGCTGGGCAGCCCGTAGCGGGCGTGGAATGCCCCGATTTCGGCTCGCACTGCGGCAATGATTTCGTGCAGGCGGGCGCGCTCGGCGGGGCTCAGGTCGTCCACCACGGGCTGGCTGGCAGCAGGGCCGGGGGCGGCCAGGGCCAGCAGCTGCTCGGCTTCCAGCAGTTGGGTTTCCACCAGGCGCACGAGCACGCCCAGTATGCGGCGGTGAGTGTCGGAGAGGGGAGGAGGTTGAACCATAAGGTAGGAAGTACGGAAGCCAGCTGCGGCCGGCGGTTTACTCATGCTCTGACCATCCCCACCCGCACGCGGGCCAGGTACGCTGCCACGCCCAGCGCCACGGCCGCCGCCAGCCCGAACGTGGGCAGCGGCCCGTACCACTGCCAGAGCAGGCCCGCCCCGGTGCTGGCCACCAGCGCCGCCAGGCTGCTGAGGCCGGCAAAGGTGCCCAGCGCCGCCCCGGTATCGGCCTTGGCGCAAAGCGTGCTTACCCAGGCTTTGCCCACGCCTTCCGTAGCTGCCGCGTAGAGGCCGTAGAGCGCAAACAGCGCCCCGAACGCCCACAGGTCGTGGGCCAGGGCCACGCCGCCGTACACACCGGCAAACACCAGCAAGCCGCCCACCAGCAGGCGGCGCGGCCCCAGCCGGTCGGCCAGGTGGCCCAGGGGCCAGGCGCTGAACACGTAGGTCAGGTTGTAGAGGATATAGAAGCCGATAACCGTGGGGGCCGACAGCCCACGCTGCCGGGCCAGCAGCAGCAGAAACGCATCGGACGAGTTGAACAGCGCAAACACCAGTAGCCCGCCCACTACCCGCCGGTAGGCCGGCGGGGCCTGCCGCCAGTAGCCGAACGAGGCCCAGAACGGCACCACCGGCCGGCCCGAGGGCATGGCCCGCCGCTCGCGCAGCACCAGCGTGATGCCCACCGCGACCACCCCCGGCACGAAGGCCCACAGGAATAGCGGCCGGTACTGACCCGGATGCGCGGCCAGCCAGCCCAGGGCCGCCAGCGGCCCCAGCACCGCGCCCAACGTGTCCATCGAGCGGTGGAAACCAAAGACTTTGCCCCGGTCGGCGGGCGTGGTTTCGTCGCTGAGCAGGGCGTCCCGCGCCCCGGTGCGTAGGCCCTTGCCCAGCCGGTCGAGGGTGCGGGCCAGCAGCACCCAGGCCGGGGTGGCCAGCACCGCCAGCAGCGGCTTGCTGAGCGCGCTCAGCCCGTAGCCCCACTGCACGAAGGGCACCCGCCGGCCCAGCCGGTCGCTCCACTGCCCGAAGTAGCCCTTGCTCAGGCCCGCCACGGCTTCGGCCACGCCTTCAAGCAGACCGATGAAAAACACCGAAAAGCCGATGGACTGCAAATACAGCGGCATCACGGGGTAGAGCATCTCACTGGCCAGGTCCGTAAACAGGCTGATGAGCGAAAGCAGCCACACGGCGCGGGTCAGGTACTTGGGCATAGCAGGTCGTTACGGCGTGGGCCGGTAGATGCGCAGGGCGGCGGGCTGCCCCGGCCGTTGCGGCAGGGCTACAAAGTAGCGGTCCAGCGCCGGCGAATACAGCGAGGTGCCCGCCCCCGGTACCGTGGGCAGCAATTGCAGCACGGCGTAGCGGTCGGGCGTTTGCTGCTGCACCACCGCGACGTTGCCCGCCCCGCACGACACGTAGAGCCGCGCCCGCCGCGCGTCGTAGTACAGCCCATCGGCATCGGCCGGGATGGGCAGGCTGGCTACCTGCCGGCCGTCGACGGTGGAAAGCACTACGAGCCGACCCGGCGCGCAGGCCACGAACAGGCGCTGGTGCGCCCGGTCCAGACCCATGGGAATGTTCTGGCTAGCCCCCGTCACCGGCCACGCCGCCACTGCTTTGCGCGTGGCCCGGTCCAGCACCTCCACCTGGTTCAGGGCGGGCTCGTTCACGTAAATGCGCCCGCCGTCCAGCTCGAACTGCTTGGCGTAGCCGGCCAGTGGAATCTCGCCGGCCTGGGCATTACGGGCCACATCGATGAGGCCCAGCGCCCCGAAGGTTTTACCCACACCCACCACCAGTTGGTGGACCAGACTGTCGTAGCGCAGGTTGTTGCAGGCTTCGCGGAAGGCGTAGTGGCGCACCGGCCGGTAGGTGCGGCCGTCCAGCTCGGTCACGCGCCCGTCGCCGCCGGTGGACACGAACAGGCGGTTGCCCTCGGGGCGGTATACCACCCATTTCGGCTCGTTGAAGCCGGGCAGGCTGGCCAGGGCGCGGCCCGCCCGCACGTCGATGACTTCCACGGTGTGGTTGTCTTCGGCGGCTACAAACAGCCGCTGGCCGGCCGCGTCCAGCGCCATCAGGTCGAAGCCGCCCTGCACATTGGGCAGCGGCACCGTGCGCTCCAGCGTGAGCAGCGGCCGGGCGGCTGGCGGGCTGGCCGCTTCAGGCTTTTCTTCCCGATTGCCCGGGTGGCAGCCGCCGGCCAGCAGCAGGAGCAGGGCGGCCCCCAGGGGCCAGGCAGTTTTGAGGGGCATAAACAGTGGGCTGAGGTGCGAATGGCCCAATATTCTGCCCTGATTCTGAGGATGCTTTGAGCAGCTTAAGTGGCGGCATGACGGGTATTACTGCTGGTATGAATATCCAGCTTAGCTTTGCTTCTACACTAAAACCTCAACAATTATTGAACGCTTGATGATGAAAAACTACCAGTGCAAAAAGTGCAAGACGCATCTCACCAATAACACGACCCCTGCTGTTTTCAATTGCCCCGGTGGCGGGCACCACCAATGGACGGACCTCGGCGAAGTAGGCCCTACCAACTACCAGTGTAAGAAGTGTGCGACGCTGGTTAAATCCAAGAGCACGCCTGCGGCGTTTAACTGTCCGGCCGGCAATCATCACCAGTGGACGAAGTTGTAGGTGCCATGAAGCCTAATATCTTTTCGCTGGCTACAAAAGAGTTGTCACAGGATAGCTTTTTTGCTTGGCTGTTGCAATGGGGCAACGCAGATTGTCGGCAGTACAACGGCCCGCTACACGAGGCCGCCCAGGCGTTCATTCGGCTGCTGCTGCAATGCCCAGCCGACTACGAAATCAAACAGGTAGAGGCCGGCCGGCAGTGGCAGGGCATTGACGTATGGGCCGAAGTCAATGGCGAGTATTTCATTGCCATTGAGGATAAGACCAATACCGGCGAGCATTCCGAACAATTGGAGCGCTACCATAAAATTGCCACCGAGCATTACCAGAATACGGGCTTCAAGCTGGTATTCATCTACCTGAAAACCGGCAACGAAAGTATCACGACGCTGAATGAAATCGGGGCCAAAGGGTATGCTATTGTCAGTCGTAAGCTGGTTGTTGACGTGCTGGTAGCCCATCAGGTCGAGAACGATATTTTTAACGACTTCAAAGAATACCTGTCAGATATCGAGCTACAATCCAATTCCTATCTGATCTTCAGCAATATCACCGACGACTGGAAAGCGGCAGAGGGATTTTTTGTTCGTCTTCAGGAGCTTGTTGGCGAATGGAGTGATTGGCGCTACGTGCCCAACCAGACCGGGGGATTCCTGGGCTTCTGGTACCATTGGCGCGGGACCGAGGAATTTGATTTGTACATCCAAATCGAAAACGGTTTTGCCAATGGAATTAAAGTAGTCATCAAAATCGGTGACTGGACGCCCAGTGTGGAAACGCTGTATGCTGTCTTAGAAGGACTTCAGC
The DNA here is from genome assembly GCF_003944705.1 of Hymenobacter metallilatus. GTDB lineage: Bacteria > Bacteroidota > Bacteroidia > Cytophagales > Hymenobacteraceae > Hymenobacter > Hymenobacter metallilatus. Next base: position 95,435 of record NZ_RWIS01000014.1, read on the forward strand.
CCTACGCGCAGGCGCAGGGCCTCACCCTGCGCAAGCCGCAGAAATACCGGGCAGGAGCTACTTCTACGCTGGCCGTCCTGTCTAATGCTTTCCTCGTTAACGAAGCCGGTGAGCTAAATATCGAAGCCTTCCTAGCTACACTAAAATCGCTGCAACTGGTTTTGGATGAGTACAGCACTGCCGAACGGGCGAAAGCTCAACAATTGCTTGCGGCTGAAAGCCTCACCACGGTGTCGGCCACAACTCAGTCAGAGTAGATAAGAAAAGCATTAGGTGTCTGACGAAGCATAAGAGGCGGGTTAATCGAAATATTCTTTTCGATTAACCCGCCTCTTACGTTAGATTTCTTCCTCTTTTACCCCGCCGATTAGCCTTCTATTGCATGCTGCTAGTGGCTACGCATCTCTGGTAAAGCGTTGACAGACTTACTTATACCGCACTGGCTGCGCAATAAACTTGACGTTTCGGTTGCCGGTATTGATAATCACCGGGTTGGCAATGAATATCCGGTACCTGGTTTTGCCCTCGTAGGGTATGGGCTGAATGTCCCGAATGTCCGCGTTCAGGTAGTATCCCCGCGGAAACAGCCCTTCCTCGTTCATTGAAGCCACCTGAACGCGCCTCACATGAATATTATCCGGGTTGAGGTCCCAGTCGCCAGTCCAGCCCTGGTTGATAATCGTGTTGAAATTATCACGGGATGCCACCTGAACACCTCTAAACTCCGCGTCCAGCTCATCAGATTCTACTGCCACGCTTCCAGCGGCGTATTGCCGTAAAAACTCGTTGATATTCTCTTGGAAGTGAGGTGCTACCTCGTAGAAGTTTAATTTATTTCTGATGCTTGCCGCCGCCGTAGCGCCTGCAGCAGATAATTCCATGAGATTGGCCAACTGGTTTTTGTTGAGCCGGCCGATGCCATTCTGAAATTGGTCCAGGAGGCGTGATTTTGCAGCATGCTGCTCTTCATCCGTCAAGCCAAAATAGCGTAGCTGTTCATTAAGCGTACTGTCTTTTTGGCTACCAGGTACGCCATGCAAAGCGAAAAGTATTGCCGCAGTTTGCTGCTCGTTCATCGGGTGTAGGTGAAATGGGAATGATGGTTGAATTGTACGAATGGGTCCGCCAGTCGTAAAGAAAGGCAAGCAAACGTAAAATCTTCCTACCCCCGGTCCGCCAGTTCCTGGGCGGCGTTGCGGCGGTGGTAAATCAGGCGCATGCCGCTGGGCAGCACGAACAGCAGCAGCGGCAGCGCCACCAGAAAGCCGCCGATAACGGCTACCGCCAGCGGCTGCTGCATCTGCGCGCCAAGGCCGATGCCCAGCGCCAGCGGCATGAGCGCCAGGATGGCCCCGATGGCCGTCATCAGCTTGGGGCGGATGCGCAGGCCGATGGCGAAGCGGATGGCCGTGTCCACGTCGCCGCTCTCGGCCAGGCTGGCGTAGAACTGGTTGACGGTGAAAATGGCGTTTTCGGCAATGATGCCCACCATCATGATGATGCCCGTGTAGGAGCTCACATTCAGCGGAATGCCCGTGAAATACAGCCCCAGCAGGCAGCCCGCAATGCCCATGACCGAGATGAAGAGGATGAGCAGCGAAATCAGCCACTCCCGGAACAGGAACAGCAGCACGGTGAACACCAGTAGCGAGGCCGTGAGCAGAATCAGCTCCAGCTCCCGGAACGAGGCCTGCTGCTCGGCGTAGGCCCCGCCGTACACCACGGTGTAGCCGGGGGGCAGGTTGAGCTGCCGGCCCAGCTGCTGCTGCAATTCCTTGATGGCGCTGCCCAAATCGCGCCCGTTGAGGCGGGCGGTGAGCACCACGGCCGATTTCAGGTCCTCGCGGCGCAGGTCCACGTCGCCGGGCTCCACGGCAATGGCCGTGAAGAAGGGCAAGGGCTTGGCCGTGCCGTCGGGCAGGAAGATGAGCTGCTTTTTAAGCTGCTCCAGCGAGTTCTGCTGGAAGTCCACGAAGCGCAGCAGCACCTGGCGCATCTGCTCGCCGTCCTGCACCTGGCCCACCTGCACGCCGCCGAGCATGGCGCTCTGGGCGGGCGAGAAGCTGGCCTGGCTGGCCCCGGTGCCCACCAGTGGCACCCCGCCCGTGAGCACGCTGAGTTGGGCCTGAAAGTCGGTGGGCGTGATTTTGTACACCCCCAGCTTGGCCAAATCGGGCCGGAACACGATGCTGGGGCCGGCCACCACCAAGCCGTCCTCCACGTCGGCTACGCCGGGCGTGCGGGCCAGCACCTGGCCCGCCTGGTGGGCCAGTTTTTCGAGGGTGGCCTGGTTGTCGCCGAAAATCTTGATTTCGATGGGGCTGGGCGTGCTCATCAGGTCGCCGAGCAAATCGGCGATGCGCTGGCCGAAGTCGATGGTGAGGGCCGGCTGGGTGGCGTTGATGCGCTGGCGCAGCTGGTCGATGACCTGCGGGGTGCTGAGCTTGTGGTCCTTACGCAGCTGAATGGAGTAGTCGCCGTAGTTGGCCGGCACCGTGCGGAAGGCCATGCGGATGCCGGTGCGGCGCGAGTAGCTTTCCACCTCGGGGTGGGCGATGATGAGTTGTTCGGCCTGGCGCAGCATCCGGTCGGTTTCTTCGAGCGAGGTGCCCGGCGGCGAGTAGTAGTCGAGCACGATGGTGCCCTCGTCGAGGTCGGGCAAAAAGCCGGTTTCGAGCTTGCCCGACACCAGATAAGCCCCGCCGCCCAGCACGAGCACGAACACGATGGCCAGCACCGGCCGGGCAAAGAGCCGCGTGAGCCAGCCCAGCTTTTCGGCCTGCTCCTCGGCGGCGTTGTGGGCGTGGGCCTGCTTGCCCGGCCGGTAGCCGATGACCAGGTGCAGCACCGGCAGCAGGAGCCACGTCACCAGAAACGAGCAGACCATGGTAATCTGCATCGTGTCGGACAGCTCCTTGAAGAAGGAGCCGGCCAGCCCGCTCATCAGGCGGAAGGGAAAGTGGATGACGATGGTGCTCAGCGAGGAAGCCACCATGGCCGGAAACAGGTCGCGGATGGCCTCGCGCACCACCCGGAACTTGCTTTCCTCGGGGTGCTCCTCGTGCACCCGGTATATCTGTTCGATGATGACGATGGCATCGTCGATAATCAGGCCCACGGAGGCCGCAATGGCCCCCAGCGACATGATGTTGATGCTGATGCCGAACAGGTAGAGCACCAGCAGCGTGAAGCCCACCGTGACCGGAATGGTGAGCAGCACCACCAGACTGGCCCGCCAGGAGCGCAGGAACAGAATCATGACCACGATGGCCAGGGCCAGGCCCTCCACGATGCTGTGCACCACGCTGTCGATGCTGTCGCCCACGAAGGCCGACTGGTCGTAATAGGGCTTTAGTGTCATGCCCGGCGGCAGCTGGCGGCGCACTTCCTCGGCCTTGGCGTTGGCGTCGCGGGCGAAGTTCACCAGGTTCACGCCCTGCTGCTTCACCAGGTCGAGCAGCACCGCGTCGTGGCCGTTGGCGTTGATGATGACGAACTCCTGCTGCTCCTGCACGTCCACGCGGGCCACGTCGCGCAGGCGCACCACCCGGCCGGCATCGGCGCGCACCACCACGTTTTCCAGGTCGCGTACGTCCCCGAGGCGGGTGTCGGTCAGGGTGAGGTAGAGCCGGCGGAAATTGGCCACGTTGCCGTTGCTGAGCACGAAGTTGCTGTTGGCGAAAGCTGCCAGCAGCGTGGCCGGCGGAATGCCCAGCGACGTGAGCTTCACCGGGTCGGGAATCACGACGTACTCCTTGGCCTTGCCGCCGCGCACCACCACGTTGGATGCCCCGGCCACCTGCGAAAACAGGGGCCGGGCCACCAGGTTGGCCGCGTCGCGCAGGGCAATGGGCGAGCGGGAATTGCTTTCCAGCGTGTAGCCCAGCACCGGAAACAGCGACTGGTTCATGGCCTCGGTGGAGATGGTGACGCCCGCCGGCAGCAGTCCTTTTATCTCGTTGATGCGGCTTTCGAGCTGGGTTTTGGTGGCGTACACGTCCACGTCCCAGGTCAGGTACACCTCAATCACGCAGGAGCCGCGGCTGGTGCTGCTCTTGACGATGGTCACGCCCTTCACCCGCTTCACGGCCGACTCCAGGGGCTTGGTCACGGTTATCATCATCCGGTCGATGGGCTGCTGCCCGGCGTCGGCGATGAGGGTGATTTTGGGAAAGGTGACTTCGGGAAACAGCGCCGTCTGCATGCGCTGGTAGGCAAACAGGCCGGCTGCCAGCAGCAGCAGGGCCACCAGCAGAATGGGCTTGCGGTAGGTCTGGAAGTAAGTCGAATCGTTCACATCAGCTAGCGGCGGAGTCGACGGGGAGCCGGCCGGGCCGGAGTCAACGGCGGGCTGCCCGTCGCGGGCCACGGGATGGGGCACCACTTCGGGCACGGACTGGGGGTTGCTGGGCTGGTCGGGCTTCATCGTACCACTTTCACTTTAGCGGTGTCGGCCAGGCCGTAGTTGCCCGCGCTCAGAATCCGGTCCTGCGGGCCGAACACGGGACGCAGGATTTCCATTTGCTCGGGCGTTTGGGTGCCCAGCGTCACCGGGACTTTCACGGCCGTGGAGTCGTTCACGAGCTTCATCACCCAGTAGTGGTCCAGCGTCTCATCCGAGAGCACGGCCGAGGCCGGCAGCAGCTGGGCCGCCGCGTGGCGGGCCTTGGTGAGGCGCACCTGCACCACCAGGTTTTCGGGAATCACGGCCGTCACGTTCTGCGGGCGCACCAGGTACACTTCGGCCTGGCCGGGGCTCACGCTGGCCAGCGGCGCGTCCACGGTGCCCGTCAGGCGGGTGCTGTCGGGCAGCAGGATGGTGACGGTGGGCCGGCCGGCGGCCAGCTGGTGGTACTCGTAGGGCAGGCTGAGCTGAAACACGAGCTGGCTGCTTTCGGCCACGGTGCACAGCGGCGCGCCTTCGAGCACATAGGCCCCGGGCTGGGGCTGGTCGAGCAGGCTCACCACGCCGGCAGCCGGGGCCTTCACGGCCTGCAGGCCGAAGTCGCGCAGGCTGGGGTCGATGCGGTTGATGCTGCCGCCCAGGGCGCGGCGCTCCTTGGTTTCGAGGGTGAAGAGCACCTGCCCGGCGCTGACCCTGTCGCCGATGCGCACCCGCACGCCGGTGACGTAGGCCGCAATCGGGGCCGTCACGGCGCTTTTGCGGGGGTAGATGCTCGTGGCCGGGAAGCTCACGAACTCCTCCAGCGGCCGGGTCACGGCCGTCACGGTTTTCACCTGGGCGCGGGGCGGCGGGCCGGTTTCGTCGGCCGGGGCCTCCGGCTTACAGGCCGAAAGTAGCAAGAGCAGCAAGCCGCCAAAGGCAGCCGAAAAGCGGAAACAGGGCATAGTCAAGGGTAAGTGGTGAGCCGGACCAGCGGGGGCCTACCAGTTCCAGTAGTTGTAGGCGTTGATGAGCAGCAGGCGGTTGTTTTCCAGCAGCACCAGGTCGCGGCTGGTGAGGGCGAAATTCTTGAGCACCTGCACGTAGTTGATGACCGAAAGCTGGCCGGCTATTACTTCCCGCTTGTAGGAATCGAGCAGGCTGCGGTAGGTAGCCACCTGCTGCCGGGCCAGGTCTTGGCGGGCGTCCAGGGCACGCAGCTCATCGAGCAGGCGGGTGAGGCGCACCTGGTTCACGGCCTGAAAGTTCTGGCGGGCGTACTGCGACGTGCCCAGCAGCACCCGCGTCCGGTCGCGGCTCAGCTGGCGCTGGTGCCCGTCAAACACCACCCACGAAAAGCTCAGCCCCGCGCTGGTGCCGAAGCGGTTGGGCAGGTCGGCCAGCGTCACGGCGTTGAAGCCGCCCGTGGCGAAGGCGTTGAGCTGGGGCCGGTAGCGCAGCTCGTAGAACTGCTGGGTCACGGCCACGTTCAGGCTGTCGAGCCGGAACCGCTCGGCAAACCCCGACCGGACCGGTGCTGGCCGCTGCAGGGCCAGCGCCGGGGCCGGCAGCAGCACCTGCGCGGTGTCGGCCAGCCCGCAGAGCACGTTCAAATCGAGCAAATCGCGGCGGTAGGCGGTCTGGTAAGTGTTCAGGGCCAACTGCTGGGTCTGGTATTCGAGCGTGAGCAGGGTGTAGTCGGACTGCTTGAGCAGGCTGGCCTCCACGAGCTTGCGCACCAGCAGGCGTTGCCGGTCCAGGATGCCGAGCAGCTCGCGCACGTAGTCGAGCTGCTGCACGTCCTGCCGGCAGAGGATGTACTGGTCGCCCACCAGCTTGTCCAGGTCGTGCAGGCTCAGGCGGGCCGTGTTGGTGAGCACCTGCGCCGAGGCCAGGGCCTGCTGGCCGGCCACGGTGGCGCGGGCCGTGTTGAAGAGTGGCTTGGTGAGCGTGGCCACACCCTGGTAGAGGCTGCCGTTGGTCAGGTTCACGTCGTAGCCGGAGTAGCGGTCGGCCCCCGCGCCGGAGTAGCGCAGCTCGGTGCGGCCGCCGTCGTGTACCAGCACCGGGGCCACCAGATAGTTGCCGCTCACCGTGAGCTGGGCCTTGGTGTAGAAGGCCAGCAGGCGCTGGGCTTCGAGCTGGGCGGCCTGGGTCTGGTTGCGGGCATCCACGGCCAGGGGGCTATTTTGCTGGGCCTGCGCCTGGTAAAAGGGCAGGTCGCGCACGGGCGGCGCCTGGGCGTGCGCCGGCCGCGGGGCCAGGCCCCACAGCAGGGCCAGCAGCCCGGCCGGGCGGGTCAGGAAGCGCAGAAATCGTTTCATGGGTACGGTCAAAAGCATGGCTGGCTACTCGTCCAGCGCCCGGCATTGCGGGCAGCGGGGCCGGGTTTCTTCCTTTAGCTTGGGCTCGTAGTATTGCCACTCCCCACTGGCCTTGATTTCCTGCCCAACGGGGCAGGCGTCATTGTCGTGGTAGGGGTAGCGCTCGGGTTCCGGAGCCGGGGCCATGAGCCCGGTTACGTGGGCGACGTGCCGGAAAAAAGGTTGGGTGCGGGCCATGCTGGTCAGAATTGCCGGGGTGCGACGGGGCGCTGCCGGGCGGTTGAGCCGGCAAGCAATTGACCAATTCTGAGCAGGTTCGGAGTATGGGCGCGCCGTCAGGAAAAGCGGACCATGAACCGGTGCCGGTTGGGGGCTTCGAAGGTGTAGGCCAGTTCCAGCCCGCAGGAATCGCACACCTGCTGCTCGATGGCCAGCCCCAGGCCCACCCCACCGGGCGCGCTGAGCGCATCCTTCCGGAAGCGGGCAAACTCCTGGCCCACCGGCAGGGCCACGGGCCGGCCGGTGTTTTCGACCACCAGTTCTGTGGCCGTGAGCTGCACCCGAATGGTGCCGCCGGCCACGTTGTGGCGGATGGCGTTGCTGAGCAGGTTGCTGACCAGGATTTCCATGAGCGTCTGGTTGGCACGCACCGGCGCGGGCGCGGTCAGGGCGAGTTCGATGGTCAGGCCGGCGGCCTCGGCCTGCTCGGCCAGCTGGGCGGCGATGCTTTCCACCACCGGGCGCAGGGTCACGGTGTCGTCGGTGGCGAATTGCTGGTTTTCCAGGCGTGCCAGCAGCAGCAGGCTGCGGTTGAGGCGGGCCAGGCGCTGGGTCACGGCCACCAGCGCGTCGAGGTGGCGGGCCTGGGCTTCGGTCAGGTCGGGGCTCTGGGCCAGCAGCTCCAGCTTGGTGTGCTGCACGGCCAGCGGGGTTTGCATCTCGTGGGCCGCGTTTTCGGTGAACTCCTTTTGGCTGAGGAAGATGCGCCGGTGCTTGCTCAGCAGCTCGGTCAGGGCCTCGTTCAGCTCCCCGAACTCCTGCACGGAACTGGCCGCCAGGGCCACGGGCGTGCGCTGGTCGAGTCGGAAGCGGCGCAATTGAGCCAGCGTGTCATAAAACGGCCGCCACAAGCGCCGGGCCACGCGCTGCTGCACCAGCACCAGCCCGCCGAGCAGCACCACCAGCAGCCCGGCCTGGGCCAGCCCGATGGCGGCCAGCAAATCCTCGTCTTCCACCAGTGAGCTGCGCAGCACCAACCGGTAGGGCCGCCCCTGGTAGGGCACGGTGGTGATGAGCGTGCGGTAGGGCTCCAGCTCGTGGGCCAGCGAGTCGTAGCGCAGCTCGCCGATGATGCGCTCCGGCGCGGGCGCTTCTGCTCCCAGCGGGCGGATTTCCAGGTCGCGGTCCAGCTGCATCCACAAGGCCAAATCGGCCGGGGCGGGCACCAGGGGCAGCTTTTTCATCACCTCCTCGCGGCGCAGCACCAGGGCATCGTCCACATCGGTGAAGTAGAGCTGGCGCAGCACGTAGTAAAACAGGAAGGTGCCGGCCACCAGCACGAGGCCGGCGTAGGCCAGCTGGGCGCGCAGGGTGCGCAGCAGCAGCTTGCGGGGGCGGGGCGTGCTGCTCATGCGGCGGGCAGCTCGAAGCGGTAGCCCAGCCCGTACACCGTGCGGATGCAGTCGCCCGCGCCGGCCTCGGCGAGCTTGCGCTTCAGGTTTTTGACGTGGGTGTACACCGGCTCAAAGGAGTCGAAGTGCTCGGCGAGGTCGCCCGAAAGGTGCTCGGCAATGGTGGATTTCATTACCACCCGGCGCTGGTTGGCCAGCAGCAGCACCAGCAGGTCGAACTCGCTGCGGGTGAGCGGCAGGGGCTGGCCGGCCACGCGCACGGTGCGGGCCAGCAGGTCCACGGCCAGCGGGCCGGCCAGCACCACGTTCGAGCCGTTGAAGTGCCGCCGCCGCACCAGGGCCGCGATGCGGGCGCTCAGCTCGGAGAGGTGGAAGGGCTTGGGCAGGTAGTCATCGGCCCCGAGCTGCAGGCCGGTGATGCGGTCATCGAGGGCGTTGCGCGAGGAGGTGATGATGACCCCATCGGCCTTGTGCCGGGCCTGCAGCTGGCGCAGCAGCTCCAGGCCGTCGCCGCCGGGCAGCGTCAAATCCAGCAGGATGCAGTCGTAGTCGCCCAGCAGCATCTTCTCCTCGGCCGCGGCGAAGGTGGCGGCCACCTCGCAGCGGTACTGCTCGCCTTGCAGGTAGCTCACGAGGCTGGCCGCCAGCTCGGCTTCGTCTTCCACAATCAGAACTTTCATAGAGGTAGCGGTTAGCGGATGGGGCCGGGCAAGCGGCAAGAAAACAGATTCGGCGCGGTTCTGGGCCGGGGCCTTCAGCGCAGGGGCACGCCGAGCACCAGCCCCACGGCCCCGCCGCTGTAGAACGGGGCCACCATCGCCCGTTCCTTGAGGCCGCGCACCAGCACCCGGTGCACCAGCGGGTAGGCCCAGTAGGCCAGCTCGGTGGAGAGGATGCCCACGCCGGCTCCGGCCAGCACGTCGGAGGCCCAGTGCTTGTTGCCCAGCACCCGAATGGCCGCCGTGGCCGTGGCCACCGAGTAGCCGCCGACGCTGTACCACACGCTGCGCCCGCCATACTCGCGGTGCATGAACGTGGCCGCCGCAAACGCCGCGCTGGTGTGCTGGCTGGGAAAGGAGCTGAAATCCTGGTTGCCGTAAGGCCGCTCCGCCTGCGTCAGGTTTTTGAGGTTGCTGGTCAGGGTGTTGTTGATGGTGTAGGCCAGAAAGAAAATCACGCCCTGGTTAAGGGTGCTGTGCACGCCCTTCACGCCGGCCAGGCTCAGGCCCAGCGTGGCCACCGCCGGCACGTGGCGGAGCTGGTCATCGAGCGAGGTCTGAAACCGGGGGAAATGCTCGCGCACCTCTTCCTGCAGGGCCTCGTCGGTTTCGAACACGTCTACTTTCTCGGTGCCCAGCGCGGCCACGCCCAGCAGCAGCGCCGGCAGGGCCAGCTGCCGCAGCGTGGGCCGGTAGGGGTTGCGGGGCAGTAGGTTGGCGGGTGTGATGACCGAATCGGCCGGGGTTGGGGTCTGCATTATTGCCTGCGCCCAGCTGGTATTGGGCCAGCCCAATACCAGCAGCAGACCAAGAAGCAGGGGGTGCGGAGCACGGGAGCAAAGCATGGCGAAGGGCATTAAAGTGAAAGGGTCAGGCCTGGGGGTGATGCTGATGGCGGTGCGCCTGCTGCCGTAGCCGGGCGGTGCCCCACCATTCGCGCAGGGCCGGCGAAAACAGCACGTACACGCTGCTTACCCAGCCCACCGAGGCAATCCAGCCCGAGAGCACGTCGCTGGGGTAATGCACGCCCAGGTACACCCGGGAAAAGCCCACGCCCAGCACGAACAGCGCGCCCAGTGCCCAGGCCAGCCAGCGCCCGCGCCAGCCCGCCAGCAGCAACCCCAGCGTCAGGGCCAGCGCGGCCGTGCCCATGGCGTGCCCGCTGGGAAAGCCCGACGAGGATTCGGGCGCCAGCGAGGACCACAGCGCGGGCCGGGGCCGCCCCAGCAGGGCCTTGGCCAGCAGGTTGAGGGCCGCCGCGCCGCCCACGGCCACCGCGAAGAAGGTCGCCCGGCGGCGCTGCCGCCGCGCCCACAGTCCGGCCGCGATGAGCCCGCTCACCACGGCCATGATGGGCGGGCCGCCGGCGCGGGTCAGGGCCAGGTTCACGGCATCGCGGGTGGGGGTGGCGTGGGCGTGCACCAGGCGCAGGGCGGCCGTGTCGCCGGCAAAGCCCTCCCGCTCCCGGATTTCGGAGCTCACTTTCAGGAAGATGCCCCAGGGCAGCAGCACCCCGAACAGGGCTACCCCCAGCAGGCGGCGGTGCCGGGCGAGCAGGTGGCGGGCAAAGGCGGAGAAGCGGGTGAAACGCGGCATGTGGGAGAGGCTAGGGCCAGGCCGCGTCCACAGCGGCGCGGCAGCCCAAGATTACCCCGGCATTCTGAGCAGAAATTGAGCTTTCGGGCCGGCGCGCGGTTTTTTGGCTAGGCTCCTTTGAGGGGCACTACCAGCACGGGGCAGTGGGCGCGCTCCAGCAGGTGCTCGGCCGCGCCGCCCAGCAGCAGGCTCAGCACGCCGTGGCGACCGGTAGTGCCCACCACCAGCAGGTCGGCGGCCCAGGCTTCGATGACGGCCAGCACCTGCTCGGCGGGCTCGCCCCGGGGCAGGAAGCGGCTGAGACGCAGGCCGGGCGCGGCCAAAGCGGCGAGCTGGGCGAGCAGCTCCTCGGCGCGGGCCAGCAGCACGGCTTCGGCTTCGGCGTGGGTCTGGCCGGCGTCGATGTTGCCGATGGCCCGCGCCTCGTTGAGCACGCACACCAGCCCGGCTTCGGCCCCCAGGTCGGCGGCCAGGTCCAGGCCGGCCTGCGTGGCGTGGTAGCACTGGGGGCTCTCATCGACGTAAATCAGGATTTTCTGGAACGACATGGCCGGGTGGGAATTAGAATGGATGGAGCTAAATAAACCGGGCCGCCCAGAAGCCCAGGAAGGCGGCCAGCATGCCCACCAGCAGGCTGCCGGCGGCATACATGGCCAGCAACACCAGCTCGCTGGTGCGGGCCAGCGTCACGCTCTCGTAGGCGAACGTGGAGAAGGTGGTGAAGCCCCCGCAGAAGCCCGTGGTCAGGAACAGCCGCCATGAGAGCGACACCTCGGTGTGCCGCTCAAAGAAGCCCAGAAACAGCCCGATGAGCAGGCAGCCCACGATGTTGACCAGGAACGTGCCCAATGGAAAGCCCACCGGTACGAAGCGCAGAAAATACTGCTGCACCCAGTAGCGGCTCACCGACCCGATAAAGCCTCCCAGGCCAATAAACAACACCGAACGGTTCATAAGAGCAGGTAAAGTAACAGCGTGTGCAAAGCGCCTGGTAGGCATACGCACCCGGCCGCCCGGCCGATGCCCCGGTGGGCCACTGCTAGAAAAAACGGGCCAGCCGCAGCCCCAGCCACCCGAAGACGAGGCCCGTGAGCAGGCTGCCCCCGGCGTAGAGCAGCATAATGCCCAGGGGCAGCGGGCGCGAAAATCCCTCGAACATAACGTGCAGGAAGGCCGTGAAGCTCACGATGACCATCAAATAAAAGGGCAGCTGCGGCCCCAGTGGGCGCAGCTGCCGGTCATACAGGCCCAGCAAGAACCCCAGCCCCAGGCAGGTGCCCCACACCAGCAACACAGTGAAAAGCGGCAGGCCGCCCGGCAGCAGGGGCGCAGTAGCGGACATAGCAAAGCGAATAGTAGCGACGCGGGCGGGCCATCGGCCCAACCCCTGCGTAAGATGGGCATAAACCCACAATTGGGCGCGCCTCGCGGGGTTGCCGCCGCCGCCAACGCCCTGTCTTTGTGCCGATGCCGTTTCTTCGTTTGCCGTCCGCGCTGCGCCGCTGGCCGGGCCGGTGGCTGGCCCTGGCTGGCCTCACGGCCTGCACCGTGGCCCGGCAGCTGCCCCCACCTCCGCCCCACGAAAGCGGCTGCGCCCCGGCTACCCTGCTGGCCGAGCCCCCCGGCCTGCGCCGCCTGTCCGTCGTTGAGTTAGCCGCCGATACCGCCCTGACGCATCAAATGCCCCCACTGCTACTTGATGCCGCCAACGCCGCCGGGTTGGTGCCGCGCCTGCGCGCGCTGCGGCGCACGGTCCCCGGCTCGGCGGCCCACCAGGTGCTGGCCCACCAGCTGCGCCAGCAAGTAGCCCGCCTGCGCGCCGTGGAGCAGCAAGCCCGCGCCGAGCTGCGCTGCGAGCAGGACCGCGCCGTCGCGCTGGCCACCGAACTGCAAACGGCCGCCGAGGCCCACCGCCGCCACCTGCTGCTGCTCGCCCTCGGCCTGAGCCTGACCGGCCTGCTCTCGTTTCCGGTGCTGAAGGCGCGCACCACGCGGGCGTTTTTCGCCCAGGCGCCCGGCGTCATCTGCCTGCTGGTAGCCGCCGGGGCCGCCGGCAGCGCCCTGCTGGCCCCGGTGCCCGAAGCCAGCTTTGCCCACCCGCGCAACGCGCTGGGTGATGTCCGGCACGGGCCGGCCGTGGCGTCCGCGCTGCCGCCCACTGTGTGGGCCTACCTCACGCAGCCGGCCAGCCAGGCCCCGGCCGCCCCTTCCCGGCAGGCGCGGCTGCGGGAGCGGTGGCGCACCGTGGGCCGCCGCCTGCCCGGCTCGCACCTCTCCCAACTGCTCTACGAGCAGGGCGGCCTCTACCGCCCCGCCGAGCTGCGGGTGCGGGCGCAGCTGCTGGGCGAGCTGGCCGCACAGGTGCAGCCGCTGGAAACGCAGCTGGGGGCGCTGGCTGCCACCCTGGCGGCGGAGTAGGGCCAGTACTATCAGCCAACCCCCGGGCCGGGCTGCGCGTTAGTCTACCTTAGCTCCTCTGTTTGTTATTATGGTGAAAACATACCCCGCCGGGCACCGGCCCGCGCCGTGGTGGCAAGCCCTCGGGCTGAGTGGTCTGCTGCTGCTGGGCAGCTGCAATACTGCGCCCCGCTCGCTGGCAGCCAAGGATGTGCCCGACGAAAGCGAGTGCGCCCCGCTCACGCCCGTAGTGGCCCCCAAGGGCTACGCCGTGCTGCCCGAGGCCACCCTGGCCACCGATTCGCTGCTGGCTCGTACCTTCTCGGCCGATGCCCTGCGCACGGCCAATGTGTGCGGACTGGTGCCCCAGCTGCGCGCCATGCTGGCCACCGAACCCGGTACGCTGGCGCGGGTGGTGGCCCGCCAGCAGGTGAGCAGCCGCCTCACCGACGTGGCCCTGGAAATATCCAGCACGGCCGGCGAGCTGGACTGCGAGGAAGAGCGCGCCGACCAAATTGCCGATTTCCTGCTCGATGAGGCCGGCTCGCGGGTCAAGAACCTGACCATCCTGGCCATTCTGCTGGGGGCCCTGGGCACCGTGGCCACGGGCCTGATGTCCCTCTTTGACGTGCGCAAGACCATCTACCGCCCTGTGGGCATTGCCATCGGCCTCATTGGGGCGGCGCTGGGCTACAGCAGCCTGCGGACCTCGGCGGCGGCCGACATCCCGTTTTCGCACCGCCGCAACGCGCTGGGTGACGTCTGGCACGGCCCCGCCGAGTCCACCGTGTTTCCGGCCGCCGTCTGGAATTTCCTTTCCCGCCCCGGCATCCGGGGGGCCACGCAGCCCCCGCTGCGCAAGCGCCTGCTCAACCGCTGGCTCACGGCCGGCGAGCTGGGGGCCAAGGACGCGGAAGAGAAAAAACAGCTTGAAGACCTGCTCTTCGGCGAAGGTGGCACCTACAAGGCCGACGCCCTACGCATCCGCGCCAATTTGTTCGACCAGCTCGAATCCACCGTCAACCTGATGAAAAGCGACGTACAGCAGCTGGCCCGCGAAGTGGCGGAGGTAGAATAAGCAGACATTTTCCTGAACGCAAAAACGGCCCGCCGGGCCGGCAGCCCCACGTTGGGGCTGACCGGATCAGCGGGCCGTTCGGTTGTCGCGCCGGGGCTAGTCGTCGTCGCGCTCGGTTTCGGTGGTGCTACGCAGCACCTTGCCGGCGGCGTTGAACACAACGTGCATTTCCTTTTTGCCGGTGCCTTCCAGCTCCACCCGGTAGGTGGTGCCGGCTTTGCCGCCGCTGATTTTCTTGGCATCATCGACGTGGTAGCCCGCGTACTGTTTGGCAATGGCTTGGCGCACGGCCGTGGGTAGTTGGCTGGCCGGAATCTCCACCTGGCTCGTAGTAGTGAGCTTGGCCTGCTGGGCCTGCGCCGTCAGGGTGAGCGGGGCAGTCAGGCCAAGGAGCAGCGCGGCGCGTAGGGCGGTGGTTACGAGGGTGTTTTTCATGACGGTCATAGGTTGATTACTGGTTTTTGAAAGCCTTAAGGCCGGCGAACGTGCCGGCGCTGCCCAGCTCCTCCTCGATGCGCAGCAGCTGGTTGAACTTGCTCACCCGCTCGGAGCGGCAGCCGCTGCCGGTTTTGAGGTGGCCCGCGTTCAGGGCCACGGTCAGGTCGGCAATGGTCGTGTCCTCGGTTTCGCCCGAGCGGTGCGACACGAAGCAGCCGTAGTTATTCGCATAAGCCAGCTCCATGGTGCGCAGCGTCTCGGTCACGGTGCCAATCTGATTGAGCTTAATGAGCACCGAGTTGGCAATGTGCTGGTCGATGCCTTGCTGCAAAATCAGCGGGTTGGTGCAGAAAATGTCGTCTCCCACCAGTTCCACTTTGCTGCCCAGCGCGGCGGTGTGCTGCTGCCAGCCAGCCCAGTCGTTTTCGCCCATGCCGTCTTCGAGCAGCACGATGGGGTACTGCCCTACCCAGCTTTCCCAGAGACCGTTCAGCTCCTGGGAGCTCATCGTTTTCTGGGTCGATTTGAAGAAGCGGTACAGGCCCGACGCGCCGTTCGGGCCGGCTTCGTACATCTCGCTGGTGGCCGGGTCGAGGCAAAGCGAGATGTCGGTGCCGGGGCGGTAGCCGGCCCGCGTGATGGCTTCGAGAATCAGTTCCACGGCCTCGTCATTGGCCTTCAGGTCGGGGGCAAAGCCGCCCTCGTCGCCCACGGCCGTGACGTAGCCCTTGCCCTTAAGCAGGCTTTTAAGGGTGTGAAACACTTCCTCGCCCATCCGGATGGCGTTGGCGAAGGAGTCGGCGTTGTGCGGGGCAATCATGAATTCCTGAAAGTCCACGGTGTTGTCGGCGTGCCGCCCGCCGTTGATGACGTTCATGCAGGGCACCGGCAGCGTGTAGTTCGCGCGGTCGGCCAGCTGGCGGTAGAGCGGAATCTGGCGGGCGGCGGCCTGGGCCTTGGCGAAGGCGATGGAAACGGCTAGGATGCCGTTGGCTCCCAGCGCCGACTTGTTGGGCGTGCCATCCAGGGCAATCAGCGCCTCATCCAACTGCGCCTGCGTGGCGAACGACTGGCCCACCAGCCGCTGCCGCATCTGATTATTGACGTTGCCGACGGCCTTCTGCACGCCCTTGCCCTGGTAGCGCTTGGGGTCGGCGTCGCGCAGCTCGGTGGCTTCCTTTTCGCCGGTGCTGGCCCCGGAGGGCGCAATGGCGCGGCCGTGGTGCTGGCCGGCTAGGGTAATATCGGCTTCCACCGTGGGGTTACCGCGCGAGTCAAGGACTTCGCGGGCGTGAACGTGAGTAATTTCCATGTTTGGAGGGGGTGAAGGCAAAAAATGAATTGAAGCAACGCACCGCGCCCCGGACGGGGCGCAGATAAAAAGCCGCGCGTTAGAAAATGAGCACCAGCGTGCCGCCGATAATCATGGCCGCGCCCAGGCCGGTGTGCCAGGTGAGCTTTTCGCCCAGAAATACCACCGACAGCACGATGGCAATGGCCACGCTGAGCTTATCAACCGGGGCCACCTGCGACACCTTGCCCAGCTGCAAAGCCCGGAAGTAGAACACCCACGAGAGCCCCGTGGCCAGCCCCGAAAGACCGATAAAAATCCAGTTGGTGCGCGTGAGGTCGCCGATGTGCTCCAGCCCGCCCCGGAAGTACACGATGCCCCAGGCCAGCACCAGAATCACCACCGTGCGGATGGCCGTGGCCAGGTTGGAATCAACGCCCTTGATGCCGATTTTGGCCAGCACGGCCGTAAGGGCCGCGAACAGGGCCGAGAGAAGCGCATAAATCCACCACATACTGAAAAGCTTGGTTAGCCCGCGGCCGGGCCGGCGGGGAGTTAGAAAAAGCGGCCGGACCTACGCGGCCCGGTCGAGAAAAAACTAGGCTTGCTGCAGCTCCGGCGTTGGGATGGAAACCGGCCCGGCCAGGCGGCGCACCACCCGCCCGTACACCGCCGCGCCGCCGAAGCCCAGGGCCACGCCCAGCAGCGCCCCGCCCAGCACGTCGCTGGGGTAGTGCACGCCCAGGTACACGCGGCTCACACACACGAGCGTGGCCCAGGCTACGGCGCATCCCTTAGCCGCCCGGTAGCGCGGGGGCAGCAGCAGGCACAGCAGCGTGGCCAGCGCCGCCACGTTGGCCGCGTGCGAAGAAAGGAAGCCCAGCTGGCCACCCGGCCCGTCGGGCAGATGCAGCAGCGGCCCCAGGTCCAGGGTATGTGAAGGCCGCAGGCGGTGAAAAAAGGGCTTGAAGAGCCGGGCCGAAATCAAATCGGCCAGCCCCACCGAGGCCCCGATGATGGGCAGCAGCGCCCAGGCCCGCCGCCGGAACAGGTAGGCCAGCACCACGATGAGCAGCAGGTAGCCGCTGAGCCAGGCCTTGGCCTGCGAGGCAAAAACCATAATGGGGTCCAGCCAGGATGTATGCCGCCCGTTGAGGGCGAGCAGCAGCCCGTGGTCGGCCTGCCGGAGAATATCGAAAAGAGTCGTCAACACCGGAGCAGGGTTAGTTGAGCGCGGCCGTGGCCGTGAAGCGGTACACCAGGCCCTGTCCGTCTTTCTTGCCGGCTTCGGAGGAGATGAACAGGTCGCCGTTGCGCGCGAAGGTCAGGCCCTCGGGCTGCGGAAACAGCTTGGGCGGCAGCGTCTGCACGGCCACTACTTTCCCCTGCTTATCCAGCTCCACCAGGCCGTTGCCCCGCGCCGAGAGCACGAACACATGGCCCGTGCCCGGCTGAATGGCCACGGCTGAGGGCGCGAACTGGCTCACCTTCGGTCCCTTCTTGCCCTTCTGCTGGCCAAGGTCGGCGGCCAGGATAGCGGGCACGTCCAGCACATAGGCCGGTTTCGGCTCTATCTGGTAGGTCTGGGGGTTGAGGCGGTACACGGCCCGCTTCGTGTCATCGAGGCCCGCGCCGGCTTCGCTTTTGCAGGCCACCAGCAACTGGCCGCTGGCCGCGTCGTAGGTTAGGCCTTCGGGCTCGTTGGCGGCCGTCAGGCCCGTGGCGTGGGTAGTGGTTTCGGTGGCCGTGCGCCGGAAAAGGGTGCCGTCGCTGCGCAGTATCAGCCAGGCGTCGCCCTGGCGGGCCACGTCCTCGTAGTCGCCCTTGGGGCCAAACTTCACCGTGCTGTCAATCCGCTGGGTGCGCAGGTTGTAGAAGTAGAGAGTGCCCGACTCATCCTCCACACCGGCCAGGCGGTCGGGGCCGGCCAGGGCAATGCCCGAGATTTCGGCCAGCTCAGGCGGCAGGTTGTAAGTGGCTGCCGCCCGGTTAAAGGCATAGGGGCTGGAACGCGTGGGACTGGCTGCCGGGGCCGCGCTACTGGCCTCCGCGCTACTGGCAAAGCGGGCTGCCGCCGGGGTTTGGGCTGCCGGACCATCGCAGCCAAAAGATAGCAACAGGGCGCAAAAAAGGGGTTTGGTCATCAGGAAACTACTAGGTGAAAAAGAAAGTCAATAGGGAGCATCTATTCAGCTGACCAGCAGTGCCAGCAGCAGCGGCAGGCTGATAAGCCAGGCCCGTTGCACGGCTTTGTCGTCGTATTCGGGAAAGAGCAGGGCCGCCAGCACCAGCGCCGCCCAGCCCAGGGCGGCCGGAGCCAGCGTCAGGCCCAGCAGCGACACCGGAGGCAGGGGAAAGGGCGCGTGCCGGAGCAGCCCGATGGCCAGGGCAGCGTACCAGAGCACGGAGGCGGCGACCAGCCGTAGCTGGTAGGCCAGGCGCGGCGAAAAAACGGCGGGGCGGGGCGAAGTATCCATCGTGCAACGGGTGCGGTAAACCAGATTGGTACACAAAACCCAGCGCCGAAAACGGGCCGGGCCACCACGAAAAAGCCCAGCCCGTCGCCTTCGATTCTGCCAGAGAAACCAAACGCGACGGGCAGGGCCCACGCCAAAGCCACCGCCCGGCAGCGCGGGGAGTGGCGTGCAACAACCAAGAAAAGAAGGGGGCGATGACCACGGCAACAAGCGAACAAGACGACTACCCCGCAGCCCGGACGGGCAGCGCGTTTGGTAGGAATCATCAGCTCAACTCCGAAGAGTTAGCGGTTCGCGGTGGAAATCCATCACCGAATACTGTTGGGGACTTTAACGCGGGGCGCGGGGAATGGTTTTAGCGGTCATGCCAGCCCTAAGAATGCGCACGCATAGTCCGGTTGCCTATCCACGCACATGGCAGGCTAGTAGCAGCGCCCGCACAGCGCTTCCGTCCCTGTCGTCAGGGCGTAGCCATCTGCTGCACGAACGTGTGGGCGTAGGATTTTACCTGGTCGCGCACCGAGCGGAACTGCTGCATGATTTCTTGCTCGCTGCCCGTGGCTTTGGCCGGATCGGGGAAGTTGTGGTGCCACTTTTGGGCCGTGGACGGAAACACGGGGCAGACCTCGTTGGCGTGGTCGCACACGGTCAGCACGTAGTCGAACGGCACGTGGGCGTACTCATCGACGTGGTTGCTGGTGTGGTGGGAGATGTCCACGCCATCTTCCGCCATTACGCGCACGGCTCGGGGGTTGAGGCCATGCACTTCCACGCCGGCGCTGTACACCGTGGCCCGGTCGCCTAGCGCTTGTTCTAGATAGCCGTGCAGCAGCTGGCTGCGGCAGGAGTTGCCGGTGCAGAGCACCAGGATGTTGGGTTTCATCGGAGAAGAAGTTAAGGAGGAAGAAAGCGTTACGCTGCCGCTTCGGGCAGCACCAGCACCGGCACCGGGCTGTGCAGCACGACGGCCGCCGTGCGGCTGCGGTGAAACAGGTTGCTCAGCCGGCTGCGGGAGCGCGCCCAGAGCACCAGCCAACTGCCCAGCTGCTGCCGGGCCCGCTTGGTGAGTACCAGCGCCACATCGGAGCCGGGCAGCACCTGCACCGGAGCTTCGGCCCCGAGCGCCGTGGCCAGGTTTGCCGGATGCGCCGGACTCATTGCCTGGCCCTCCCCGATGACCTGCACGCCCTGCACGAGGGGGTGGCCCGCTTCAAGCAAGGGTTGTACGGCCGTGGCCAGCGTCCCCAGTTGGGCGGGCTGCTCGTCGAGGGCTACCAGCCAGTGCAGCGGCAGCGCGTGCTGCCGGTAGGCTTCGGGCACGACCAGCAGCGGGCAGGGCGTGTGGCGCAGCAAACTCAGCACCGTGCTGTTGACCAGCTCATCGGGCAATTCCTCGGTGTCGCACTTGCTGGCTACGGCCAACAGGACGCCGTGCGCCCGGGCCGCGGCTACAAATTCTTCGGTCACGTCGCCGGCGGCTACCTGCCCGGTACAGGCAATGCCCTGCTGCTGCCAGTGCGCGGCCTGCTGCTGCAGCAAGGCGCGGGCTTCGGCTTCGGTGCGGGCCGGGTACTTGCCCGTCAGGGCTTCGGGGTCCAACAGCGAGGTGCGGCGCACATGCAGCAGCAGCAGACCGGCCCGCAGGGGCTGGGCCAGCTGCGCGGCGTAGGCCAGCGCATTATCGGCGGCGGCGGAAAAGTCGGTCAGAACGAGCAGCTGGTTCATACGGCCGGGGTGGAAGTGGAAGAGGAAGCAACGACCGTTTTACCACCGTACCAGCGGCGGCGGAACCAGAAGGCCAGGTTGACCAGCGCAATGAGCGCCGGCACCTCAATCAGCGGCCCAATCACGCCGGCGAAGGCCTGGCCCGAGTTCAGGCCGAACACGCCGATGGCCACGGCAATGGCCAGCTCGAAGTTGTTGCCGGTGGCCGTGAAGGCAATGCTGGCATTCTCGGCGTAGTCGGCCCCCAGCCACTTGCCGGCGGCAAAGCTGAGCACGAACATCACCCCGAAGTAGAGGGCCAGCGGCAGGGCGACGCGCAGCACGTCCAGCGGCACCTGCACGATGGTTTCACCCTTCAGACTGAACATGACCACAATGGTGAGCAACAGGGCAATGAGGGTAATGGGGCTGATGGCCGGAATGAATACCGTGTCATACCACGCATTGCCTTTCAGGCGGCGCAGGATGGTGCGCGAGAGAAAGCCGGCGGCAAAGGGAATGCCCAGGTAGATGAGCACGCTCTGGGCGATGTCCCAGATGCCAATGTTCACGGCGTAGCCTTTCAGCCCGAAGTAGGGCGGCAGCACCGTGATGAACAGCCAAGCCAGCACCGAGTAGAACAGCACCTGAAAGATGGAATTCAGGGCCACGAGGCCGGCCGCGTACTCGCGGGAGCCGTCGGCCAGGTCGTTCCACACCAGCACCATGGCAATGCAGCGGGCAATGCCGATGAGAATCAGGCCCATCATGTACTCGGGCTTGTCGGGCAGCAGCCAGATAGCTAGCAGGAACATGAGCAGCGGCCCCACTAGCCAGTTCAGCACCAGCGAGAGGCCGATGATGCGCGTGTTGTTGAAGACCTTGGGCAACTCCTCGTACTTCACCTTGGCCAGCGGCGGGTACATCATCAGGATCAGGCCGATAGCCAGCGGTACGTTCACCGTGCCCACCGAGAAGTAGTTGATGGCCCCGTTGATGCCGGGCACGAAATAGCCCAGGCCCACACCCAGCGCCATGGCCAGGAATATCCAGAGCGTCAGGCCCCGGTCGAGGCCGGAGAGTTTCTTTTCGGCCAGCACGGCGGGGGCCGGGGGGGTGGGGAGGCTAAGCGGTGGCATGAACGGGGGAGGAAAGAAGATAGGAAGGGGCGTCAGGAACGGGACTAGCTTCAACCCCGACCACGGCGCTGCGGCGTTCGAGCAGCACCGTGGAGCGCCAGAGGCCGTGCTGCTGGCCAATCCGCTCGCGGCGGCCGACTTCGCGGAAGCCGGCCCCCAAGTGAATGCTGATGCTGGTGGTGTTTTCGGGGAAGATGCTGGCCTGCAGCGTCCAGATGCCATAGGCCTCGGATTCGGTGCTGAGTGCCGCCAGCAGCTCCCGGCCCACGCCCCGCCCCCGGGCATCAGCGGCCACGTACACGCTCACCTCGGCCACGCCGCCGTACACGCAGCGGCTCGACACGGGCGAGAGGGCCGCCCAGCCCAATACCCCGCCGCTGCCGCCGTAGCCAGCATCCACGGCCACCAGACGGCTGTGGGGCAGGTGGGCATAGTCCCACTCGGCCCAGGTGGGGGCTTCGGTCTGGAACGTGGCTTGGCCCGTGGCCACGCCTTGCTCGTAAATACGGCGCACAGCGGGCCAGTGCGCGGCGGTCATGGAAAGCAGTTGCATAAAAGAGAATGTGTCGGAGCGGAACGGAGATGGGCGGCAGTTAGCGGCGGTTGAGCAGGTAGGCCCCGGCGACGAGCAGCAGCGCCCCGGCCAGCCGGCTCAGCGTGAGGGGGCTGCGGTTGAGGCCCAGCAACCCCAACTGGTCGAAGAGCAAGGCGGTGAGCAGCTGGCCGGTCACGACCAGGGCGAAGAGGGAGGCCGCGCCTACGCGCTGCAGCGAGAAGGTGATGGCCGCGATGTAGACCATGCCCAGTGCCCCGCCCGTCCACTGGTACCAGCGCACGCCCTGCACCGCCGCCAGCGTCGGGAGCGAGGCCTGCGTGCTGACCAGCACCAGCGCGGCGGCCAGCGTGCCCACCAGGTAGGAGGCGAGCACGGCCCACATCACGCTATGAAGGCCCCCGCGCAGTTGGCTGTTCACGGCCGACTGCGTGGTGAGGGCGGACCCGGCCAGCACCAGCACGAGGAAAGGGAGATATTTCATGGTGGAAACGACCGGGCAGCGAGTGCGCGGCCCTAGTAGGCCTTGCGCAGCATGTCGGCGTACTCGTTGGGCAGCGGCGAGGCTTCTACTGCCTGCGCCGCTTTCTCCACGTCGTATTCCACCCGAATCAGTTCCGAGCGTACGCTGTTGGGGTCGGTAAGCGTGGTGTTCTCGTCCAGGTGCAGCAGCTGGTAGGCGGCGCGGGGGTCGCCGTCCTTGGGCTTGCCCACCGAGCCGATGTTGAGGGCGTGCCGGTAGCGGGTTTCGCCCTCCACCTCGTAGGCGAAGGTGCGGTGGTAGGGCTTGTGGGTGTGGCCGAACAGCATGATGTCGGCGTTAGCATCCTGCAACACCCGCAGGAAGCTGGCTTCGGGCCGGTCCTCAAACAGGTACTCGTTGATTTTGCGCGGTGAGCCGTGCACCATCAGCAGGCTGAGCGTGCAGGGCTCCTCCTGAAACTCCAGGCGCATGTGCTTGGGCAGCAGGCGCAGGTAGCGCCGCTCGTCGTCGCCCACGACGTGGTTGGTGTAGGCGATGCTTTGCGCGCCCAGGTCTTTTTCCGTGTCGGTTTTGTAGGCGCAGCCGCAGTTGCTGCTGGCCAGCCCGATGCCCTGGTCGTAATTGCCGGCCAGCGTGGGGATGCCCCGGCGGCGTACCTCGTTCACCACTTCGTTGGGCCAGGGCGCGTAGCCCACCAAGTCACCCAAGCAGAAAATCATGTCCGGGCGGCGCTGCTCCATATCGGCCAGCGCTGCTTCGAGGGCCGGCAGGTTGCCGTGCACGTCGGAGAAAAAGGCAATCGTCATCAGAAGTAAAACAGAGTGGAGGAAGGAAAAAGCAAAACGGCGCAACCCGGGAGGGCTGCGCCGTTTGTCAGTCTAGCAGCACCCGCCGCCCGGCGTGCAGCCGCCAGCCGTTTGCACCTGAGGCAGGACAATTTGCTGAGCCGCCGGAATGCCGCAGGCATCCTGAGCCAGGCAAGCCGTTTGCTTGGCCGTGAGCACGAAATCGGTGCCGTCGAAGGTCAAACCGAACTTGCCGATGGTGGCCTGCTGGTACTCCACCTCAATGCCCAGGTCTTCGGTGCCCAGGATTTTCTCCGACAGGTTGAGGATGTGCAGGAATTTCTGGGGAGCCAACCGGTGGTCGTAGTCGCCGGCCTCCCAGAGCTGGAAGTTGGCGACCTGCTCCTGGCGCTCCACGCCGCCGCAGTCGATGAAGTGCTTGCTCACCAAGCCCACTTCCGTAACGTGGAAGTGCGCGGGCAGGTACTCGCCCGTGGGCAAACGGAAATTGACGGCTTCCACTTCGGCCAAAGCCTGCTTGATTTCAGAGATTTTCATGGCGTTACGTGTTGATAAGAGGATGAAAAAGGGATGGGGCCTAGCAGGCGCAGGCATCGTCGGGGCCGCAGGCCGCGCCGCTGGTGGCTTCTAGGAAAAAGGCCGTGAACTGCTGGTGGACCCGTTGCAGCAGCTCGGTGTTGAGGCAGTAGCAGACGGTGAGGCCGTCGATTTCACCGCGTATCAGATCCAGGGCTTTCAGCTCCTGCAGGTGCTGGGAAACGGCGGTGCGGGAGAGCGGCAACTCAGCGGCGATATCACCCGATATGCAGGTCTGCTTGCTGGCCAGCAGCTGAATGATGGCCACTCGCGCCGGGTGGGCCAGGGCCTTGGCCACGCGGGACAAGTGCTGCTGCTCTTCGGTAAAGGCGGCGGTTTTAGCGTAGGTCATGGGAGGAAGCCGGAAGTGGTTCGGGGGAAGTAGAAGGCACTGCCGTCGCCGTCAGCAGTTGGGTAAGCAGGGTTTCGGCACGTTGGTATGCGCGCTGCTCAGCTGCTTTGAGCCGCTGCTCGTCGCCCCCGCCCGGCAGGCCGTTGTAGCCGCCTTGTGTTTGCAGGCGCAGGCTTTCCAGCACCAGGCATTCGGTGCGCAGTACCCGTTCGAGCACGACGCGCAGCAACGGATGAACCGGCGTATCAGGGGAGGAAGACATAGCAGCAGGTAGCCAAGCAGGAAGTATGTCGCAAATATACGACATTGCATGACGTATGTTTACGTCGCACCTACTTTCTTCTTCGTATGCCGGTAGAATTTCTGAGTGACGAGCAAGCCGCTCGCTACGGACGCTTCTTTGCCGACCCCAGCCCCGAGCAGTTGGCCCGTTTCTTTTACCTGAGCCCGGATGATCGGGCATTCGTGGCCCGGCGACGACGCCGGCCCAACCAGCTCGGCTGTGCCGTGCAACTTGGCACCCTACGCTATTTGGGGACCTTCCTGCCTGAACCTACCCAGGTGCCGGCCGTTGTCGTGGAGACGCTGGCCGCACAGTTACAGGTCGACCCCACCGAGTGGACAGCGTACGGTAAGCGCGTCAGCACATGGTACGAACACCAGACGGCGGTGCTGGCCTACCTGCACTATGTCCCCTTCGAAGCCGCACAGGCGTTTCGACTTACACGCTGGCTCTACGCACAGGTCACCACCAGCACCGTACGCCCCAGCGTGTTGTTTGACCTGGCCACCGCCCACCTGGTCGCCCTACGCGTGGTACTGCCCGGCGTCACGGTGCTGGCCCGCCTCATTGCGCGGGTGCGTGAGCGCACTGGTCGTCATATCTACCGCCAGGTGGTTGCACGGTTGAATGCGACGCAACAGAACGCCCTGGAGACCTTGCTCGTGGTATTGCCCGGCGGGCGGCTCACCCTCTTGGAAGTATTGCGCACGTCCCCTACCCGCGTTTCCGCCCCCGCGCTGGTCGCCGCGCTACAACGGCTGGACCAGATTCGCGCCCTCGGTGTCGGCGACGTGCCCCTGAGCGACCTGCCGGAAGCCCGCCTGGCGCGCATGGCCCGGCACGCGCAGCTGGCCTGGGCCCAGCCGCTTTTGCGCATGGGGACGGAACGCCGGGTCGCCACATTGCTGGCTTTCGTGCAGGCGCTGGAACGCACCGCTACCGATGACATTCTGGAATTGTTTGACGGGCTGATGAGTGCATTGGCCCTGCGCGGGGAGGCGAAACGGCGGCGCGAGCGGCTGCGCTCCCTCAAAGACCTGGACGAGGCCGCGCTGCTATTACAACAGGCCGTGCGCATCCTGCTGGACGAGACGGTACCTGATGCGGCCCTGCGGCAGCGGGTACTCAGCACCCTGGGCGAAACCGCGCTCCGGGAGGCGGCCGATGCCGTGCAGGACCTGGCCAGCAGCGAGGACGACCCGATGCTCCAGGTGCTGGCCGGCAGCTACGCCACGGTTCGCCGCTTTTTGCCCGCACTGCTCGGCGGCCTGGTCTTCGAGGGCTCTCCGTCGGCCAAGTCCTTGCTTGATGCCTGGCACTTTTTACAGCAGCAAGAGCAGCCCGGTCGGGGCCGGCCTAAATGGGCCACCGCCCCCGTGGCGGTTATTCCGAAAAGCTGGGCCCTGCGCGTCTTTCCCGGCAAAGGGGACGTCAACCCGCATGCGTACACGCTGTGCGTGCTGGACCGGCTGCACCAGGCCCTGCGCCGCCGAGAAGTCTTCGTGCCGCGCAGCGAACGGTTTGGCGACCCACGCGCCGAATTGCTCCGGGGCGAGGCCTGGGCGGAGGCGCGGGATTCGGTGGCCCGTGCCCTGGACCGCTCCATCGACCCCGCCGTAGAATTGGCCCGCCTGCAACAGCAACTGCATGCCGCCTATACCGAAGTAAGCGCTAACCTGGCCCGGAATACGGCCCTGCAACTGCTGCAGATCGACGGTCAACCGTCCATTACCTTGACTCCGCTGGCGGCCCAGCAGGAGCTGGCCAGCCTGACGCGCCTACGCGAACAGCTGGCGGAGAAGTTGCCCCCGGTCGAGTTGGCCGCTCTTCTGCTGGAAGTGGAGGCCTTCACCGGCTTTGCCAGCGCCTTTACGCACGTGGCCGACGGGCAAACCGCTGCGACCGACCTGCCCTTGAGCATCTGCGCCGTACTGCTGGCCCAGGCCTGCAACATCGGGCTGAAAACGGTGGCGCGGGCCGATGTGCCCGCCCTGACGCTGCCCCGCCTCTCGTGGGTACAGCAAAACTACCTGCGCGCCGAAACCCTGACGGCGGCCAATGCCCGGCTGGTGGACGGCCAAGCCCAGTTGCCCCTGGCCCAGGCCTGGGGCGGCGGGGAGGTGGCCTCCGCCGATGGGATGCGCTTCGTCGTGCCCGTGCGCACCATCTACGCGGGCTGGAACAGCAAGTACTTCGCCTCCCAGCGGGGGGTTACCTATTATAATTTCACCAGCAACCAGTTCTCGGGCATCCACGGCATTGTCATTCCCGGCACGCTGCGCGACTCCTTGTTTATTCTGGCTGGGCTGCTGGAACAACAAACCAGCCTGGACCCCCGCGAAATTATGGCCGATACGCACGGTTTCAGCGAAGTAGTATTCGGGCTCTTTTCGCTGCTGGGCTTCCGCTTCAGCCCCCGGCTGGCCGATCTGCCGGACCAGCGGTTCTGGCGTCTCCATAAAGAGGATGACTATGGTCCGCTCAACGAGTTGAGTCGTCACGTCATCAATGCCCGGCTCATTTCGGAGCACTGGGACGATATGCTCCGGCTGGCTGGTTCGCTCAAATTGGGTAAGGTCAAGGCTACGGCCGTCATGCGCACCCTGCAACGGGCCGGCTCCCTCTCGGGTCTGGGGCGGGCGGTGGCCGAGCTGGGGCGGGTGGAGAAAACCCTCTACCTGCTGGCCTATGTGCACGATGAGGCGTACCGGCGGCGTATTCTGGTGCAACTCAACCGGGGTGAAGGTCGGCACGCGCTGGCCCGGGCCGTCTTTCACGGCAAGAAGGGCGAGCTGCGCCAACGCTACCGGGAGGGCATGGAGGACCAGTTGGGAGCCTTGGGCCTGGTGGTGAATGCGTTGGTGCTATGGAACACGCGGTATTTGCAGCAAGCCCTACAAGAGTGGCCAGCAACGGAAGCGGCCCTACTACCGGACGATGTGGCGCGCCTGTCGCCCCTGTTGCACGAGCACGTCAATATGTTGGGCCGCTACGATTTTACGCTGCCCGAAAGCATTGCGGCGGGGCAGTTGCGCCCGTTGCGCAACCCCGAAAACTGGCAGGAGCGGTTTGTTCCTGTAGAATAACGGAGCGGATAGCAGACCGACCGGAGTCACTACACCAGGTATTTGTGCATCGTCGCCACGGGGACGCCGGTCGCCACTTGAATCTTTTTAAAGCTTAGGCCCGTGCTGCGCAGCCGGCGTAATTCGGCAATCATCTCCGGAGCCAGGGCGGGGCGGCCCGGTTTTTTGCTGCTCCGCGCCTGCCCGGTTTTAATGCGCTCCGAAAAACGTACCCGTTCCTGCTTGGCAATGGCGGCCAGAAAGCCAATGATGGCATCCCGGAATAAACCCGTGCTGTCCAGGTACTGCTCGGTGAAAGACTTGAACTGCACCCCGACGGCGGTGAGCCGCTGCAGGTGATTGAGCGTCTCGGTTACGCCCTCGCGGCTAAAGCGGTCCAGCGCCCAGAATAGCACTACATCAAAACGGCGCTGGTGCGCATCCACGAACAATTGTTGGAACTGGGGACGTTCTGCGTTGCCGCCGCTTTCCTGATCCGTGTACTCCTTATAAATAGCGTAGCCCAGCCGCTGCGCGAAGTCCCGCAGTTCCCGTAGCTGGTTTTCGTTAGTCTGCCCTTTGTCCTTAGTACTGACACGGGCGTAAATCGCGGCCCTCATCGGTCTTTGCAGGTGTTCTGTACGTGTTCACGCCATGTTACGGGCGGCCCATGCATACGATCGGACACCTTCCTAAATCCATCGGCACTCAGCATGCCAACAAGTTCTGCCAGCTCATACACCTTTTGCAGTGGCTGATTGACAAAGTACGACCCCTTTTTTTCGTGGAAACCAAACGAAAACCCTGCTTCGAAATGCGTAGGGGCCATTTCAATATTACCGTAGCCTGCTGAAGTCGTGAGCATGACGCCAACACAATATTCTCCCTCAATGGCAATCACGGCGAAACGATGACAATGCTCTCTGAGCTTGTCTTCACAGTTCATAATCCTTTTACCTCCCTTAGGATAGATGGCATCAGGATGAAATTTATAGATACCTCGCACGACACGCTCGGTAGTGTATAGGCGTTGAATACTCATTCGCAAAACTACTGTTTCTCGAATGAGTTTGCCACCCGCCTTCTCCGCCCCGAGAGGGGCGTTTTAGCGGATTGTTTTCGGGAGGGTTTTTCGAACGCTTTTTCCGAGCCCGACTCAGGGTGATTTTCGAGATGCTCCCGACTGCTCTTAAGATCTTTTTTCAGAACATCTGAAATGTCATATGCTCTTAGCGGGAATTTCTGTTCTTACTCTAGTGCTACCCCCTTTACTACGCCGACGTGGACGAGGCGCTGCTGCTACGCCGCGAGGAAGTAGTCCGAAAGCTGCCGTTGGTGCCGCGCGCGCAGGACCTTGCCCTGTGGATGAAGCTTGACCGCGACCTGGTCATCCGGCCATTGGGCCGGGAGCCTGCCGGGCCGGAACGCATAGCAGGGGAATTGCGCTACGACTCGCTGGCCAAAGAGATGGAGCCTTACCGGACGCTTACGACTACGGTGCGCTACCACGGCCACCCCTACCGGCTGGTGCTGCGCAGCTCGCTCGTGGAAAGCGAGGACCTGTTGGCGGCCATTGGGGTGGCGCAGGCGGGGCTGCTGGTGGTGCTGCTCGGCGGGCTGGTGCTGGTGCAGCAGCGCGTGGCCCGCCGCCTGTGGCGGCCGTTCTACGAAACGCTGGCCCAACTGCGTCGCTTCCGCCTCGACCAGCGCGTGCCGGTGGAGCTGACGCCGTCGCCCACACTGGAATTCCAGGAGCTCAACGCCGCCCTGACCGACTTGCTTACCCAGCATCGCCGGCTGTACCACAGCCAGAAAGAATTCACCGAGAACGCGGCGCACGAGATGCAGACGCCCCTGGCCGTGCAGCACACCAAGCTGGAGCTGTTGGCCCAGCAGCCCAATTTGGGCGAAGCGCAAGCCCAGCACATCGGAGCCTTGCTGGACGTCACGCAGCGGCTGGCCCGACTGAATCGCAGCCTGCTGCTGCTGGCTCGTCTCGAAAACCAGCAATTTACCGCCGACGAGGAAGTGGACCTGCGGCGGGTGCTGACCACCATTGTCAAGCAATTACAGGAAGAAATCGAAGCCGCGCAGTTGAACGTGCAGCTCGCGGCCGACCATCCCGTGTGGCTGCGGGGCAACTCGACGCTGCTGGAGATTTTGGTGAGCAACCTGGTCGTGAACGCCATCCGGCACAACCAAACCGGGGGGGCAATTGCGGTGACGCTCACGCCGCAACGCCTGACGGTGGCAAATACCGGACGGGCCGCGGCCCTGCCCGCCGGCCGGGAATTTGCCCGCTTCCGCAAGGATGCCTTGAGCGCCCCCGGTGGCGTCGGGCTGGGGCTGGCCATTTCGCGTCAAATCTGCGACACGTGCGGCCTGCAATTAGCCTACGACTTCGAGGTGCCCAACTGGCACCGCTTCACGGTGAGTTGGACCTGAGCCCTTTCTCCAGCACTTTTTATGCAAAATTCAATAGGCTGGGGAGCACTCAGCATGCTGCTGGGCCTGGTGGCAAGTGGCTGTCAATCGAATAGCCGAGCCGACCAGCCGACGGCTGTTGCACGGCCCGTGAAAGCACTGCTTTACCTGGAGCGGACGATAGCACTGCCCCAGGTAAAAGGTGGGTTCGACCTGATGGCCCTGGATGCCGCCGGTCAGCGGCTATTCGTAGCCGCCGAAGACAATCACAGCGTCGAAGCAGTGAACGTGGGCACTGGCCGCGCCCTGGCCAGTCTGCCCGGCTTTGCGGAGCCCAAGTGGGTGGTGTACCGGCCCGAAGGAAATTGCCTGTTCGTCTCAACGGGCGGCGACGGGCGCGTCACCGAGCTGGACGGTGCCACGTATCAGCGGGTACGTACCTATGCCTTCCGCGAGGCCTGCAACAACCTGCGCTTCGACAGCGCGGCGCACCAGTTAGTTGTGGGTGTGGGCAAAAGCTTTGGGGCCCTTGGGCTGCTGGATGTGGCTCACCACGTCAAGACCGGCGAAATCCCCTTGGCGGGCTACGCCAAGCAGTTCGAGCTGGACGGCCGGCGGGTATACGTCAACGAGCCGGCCCTTAATCAGGTCGAGGTGATTGACCGGCAAACCCGGAAAAGCATCGCGACCTGGCCGGTCACGGGGGGAGGCCAGAATATCCCGATGGCGCTGGATGGTGCGCACCACCGGCTTTTTGTGGCCTGTGCGCCGGGTCGGCTGGTGGTGTTCGCCACCCCGGGCGGTCGCCAGGTGGCCAGCTTGCCCATCAGTCCCGGTGCCGACGGTATTTATTACGACGGCCGCCGGGCGCAGCTCTACATCTCCTGTGGGGCCGGGACGCTGGAAATTGTCAAACAGCAAACGCCTGACCGCTACCAGCTGAGCCAGTCGCTGCCTACGGTTAAAGGAGCCGGCACTAGCTTGTATTCTCCGGTGCTCGACCGCCTCTTTCTGGCTACTCCCCAGTCCGCCGGCCATGCCGCCGCCATCCGCTGCTATAAGCCCGATTGAGTTAATCAGCCACAACATTTCCGCCGGTAGCCCCCGGCAGCACCTTGGGGTAGCCTGCACGCTTCGCTGTCTAGGCCGCTGCCTGCCTAACCGTCCACGGTAGCACGAGGGCTGAGACGACACGGCACTCAACTTTCGCTCAGAATGCGACGCTAATTTTCGCCTATTGCTCAACGCTGAGTCTCGCGTGGCTGTAGCCAGCATCATTGAGCGGGTTACGCTTCGGTCAACTCTTCCCGTTATGCCAATGGTGCCGTCCTCTTTGTTTGCCAACGTTCTGACTCGTGCCTGGATGGTTGGCCTGCTGTGTTTCAGTACCAAGGCTATTTGTTTGGCGCAGGTACTACTACCGAAAGACTCCTCTTTGAGCAGGACGGCGACCATACCAACCACCGTAGGCCCCCGCAATCCTTTCCGCCCCACGTTGCGGCAGTTAGCTGTGCCGGCGCTACTGTTGGGAGTGGCCACCCTGGGTACCGAGGGCGTGGACGCACTGGAAACGGACGAGGCCATTCAAGCTTCCGTCAAAAGGCACTTTCCTCGTTTTGAAACCTCTCTCGACGACCAGCTGCGCCATATGCCGGCCGTGGCCACGCTGGGCCTGAGCCTGGCCGGTGTGAAGGGCGTGCACAGCACCGTTAATCAGGGCGTGATTTTCTTCCTGGCCTACACCATCAACAACACCCTGACCAGCAACCTAAAAAATCTGGCCCACGTCGAGCGGCCCTACGGCAACCAGGACTACAGCTCCTTTCCCAGCCAGCACACCAGCGCCGCGTTTGCCGCCGCCACCTTCCTGCACCGCGAGTACGGCGGCCGGAGCATCTGGTACAGCGTGGGCGGGTACTCGGTGGCCACGGCCACGGCGACCATCCGGGTGCTGGGCAACAAGCACTGGCTCTCCGACGTGCTGGCCGGCGCCGGCGTGGGCATCCTGTCTACGGAGCTGGCCTACTGGGCCTACCCGCTGGTGCACCGGGTGCTGCTGCGCGGCCTGCAGGACCGGGCCATGGTGGTGCCCCTTTACAACAACGGCGC
This sequence comes from Hymenobacter metallilatus, assembly GCF_003944705.1. Lineage (GTDB taxonomy): Bacteria > Bacteroidota > Bacteroidia > Cytophagales > Hymenobacteraceae > Hymenobacter > Hymenobacter metallilatus. Next base: position 127,265 of record NZ_RWIS01000014.1, read on the forward strand.
GCTGGGAGCCGCCGTGTGCCTGACGCTACGCTAAGCCGTTCTGCCCCGAATGACATGGTGGGGACTTTGCAGCAGAAGCGGCTCAGCGGGAAAGTTTCTCCAGCGCCGCTTTAAACTCGGACGTGTCGTACTCGGCCATGCCATCGTGGCGGGCGGCCACCTGCCCATCGGGGCCGAGGATGACGGTGGAGGGAATGGAGTTGGAATCGAACGGCGCGGGCAGGTTGCCGGTGCGCAGGTACACCGGAAAGGTGTAGCTCTGGCTTTTAACGAACTTCCGGGCCTTGGCCGCATCATCGTCGAGCGAGAGCATTACGAAGGCCACCTTCGCGGGGTCCATTTTTTTATACAGGGCTTCGATGCCGGGCATCTCGGCGCGGCAGGGCGGGCACCAGCTGGCCCACAGGTTCACGAACACGACTTTGCCTTTCAGCTCGCTCAGGTTAACTGGCTGGCCGTCGAGGGTGACCATCGGCAGGTTGTGGGGATAGGCGGTGCCGCTGGTGAGCACCACCGGCACCGCGGCTGGAGCGGCGGGCACTTCGGCTTTCCAGAGGCCGGTGGCCAGCAGGCCGCGCTGCACGCCGCCGAGTACGATAGGCCGCAGGGGCGTGAACAGGACCAGCGCGAACAGGACCCAGGGAAGCCACTGCAATAAGTTCTTACGGTTCATAACGGGGGCTTAAGGAATTGGCCGGGGCCGCCGCGCGGCCCTTGGGGCGCTTGACCCGGGAGCAGGCCAGCGAGAAAAAATGAACTTGCTGGAACAAAGATACGGACAATACTTGTAAGCATGAACAAATGTTCATACATTTGTTCAACCTATGACGACCGCCGCTTCCCCCGCCCCCATTGAGCTTGGCCTCGACATCGAGAAGATGGAGAAGGTGGCCTTTATTCTCAAGACCACGGCCCACCCCACCCGCATTGCCATCGTGCAGCTGCTGGCGGCCACCGACAGCCTGTCGGTGTCGGACATCAGCGAAAAGCTGAACGTGGAGCAAAGCCTGCTCTCCCACCACCTCACGGGCATGAAGCTCAAAGGCATCCTGAGCAGCTCCCGCGAGGGCAAAAACATCTACTACGCCCTGAAAATGCGCGAAGTCATCGACGTGATTCAGTGCCTGGCCGCGTGCACTTTCCTATAGGAATCGCGGCTTTTTTTGCCGCAATACATGAACACCCTTTCATAAATTCATACATCCCCCGCTCATGCTCCATTACTTCGGCTACTTCGCCGCCATTTTCATTGGCCTTTCGCTGGGCATCATGGGTGGGGGTGGCTCCATTCTCACAGTGCCGGTGCTGGTGTATTTGATGGGGGTGAGCCCGGTGCTGAGCACGGCCTATTCGCTGTTCGTGGTGGGCTCTACCTCGGTGGTGGGGGCTTCGGGCTACTTCCGCAAGAGGCTGGTGTCGCTGCGCACGGCCATTGTGTTCTTGCTGCCTTCGCTGGCGGCGGTGTTTCTGGTGCGCAAGGTGCTCATGCCGGCCATTCCGCACGTGCTGTTCACGATGGGTAGCATCGTCTTTACCAAAGACCTGCTGGTGCTGGTGGCCTTCGCCGTGCTGATGGTGGTGGCGGCCACCTCCATGATTCGCAGCAAGCAGGCCGTTGAAGTGCTGGGGGAGGAACTACACCACAAGCACACCTTTAACTACCCGCTCATTCTCACCATTGGCCTGGTGGTGGGCACGCTCACGGGCTTTGTGGGGGCGGGCGGCGGCTTTCTCATCATCCCGGCCTTGGTGCTGGGGGCGCGCCTGCCAATGAAGCTGGCCGTGGGCACATCGCTGGCCATTATTGCTCTGAACTCGCTCATTGGCTTCACAGGGGACCTGAGCGCGGGCACGCCCATCGCCTGGCCGTTTTTGCTGGGCTTCCTGGCCTTTGCCCTCGGCGGCATCGTGCTGGGCACCTACCTGGCCCGCTTCATTCCGGGGGCCAAGCTCAAGCCCGCTTTTGGCTGGTTTACGCTGGCCATGGGCACGTTTATTCTCACCAAGGAGCTGCTGTTTCACCACGCATAACGCTTCCTTTTCCGCCTTCTCACCTCCCGATTCTCTCACCCGTTTTTTCGTTGCTTCCCATGAAAATCGAACAGTTTGAAGACAAGGGCCTGGCCCACTTCTCCTACGCCATCCTGAGCGAGTGCGCCCGGGAAATCGTGCTGGTGGACCCCGCCCGCGACCCGCAGCCCTACTACGACTTCGCCCGGCAGCACGACGCACAAATCGTGGCCGTGCTCGAAACCCACCCCCACGCCGATTTCGTCTCCTCGCACCGCGAAGTTGCGCAACATACCGGCGCGGTTATCCGCGTGAGCAAGCTGCTGGGGGCCGAGTACGCGCACGAAGCGTTTGACGACGGCGACTCGTTCACGGTGGGCAAGCTCACCTTCCGGGCCCTGAACACGCCCGGCCACTCGCCCGATTCGGTGAGCACCGTGCTCATCCGGGAGGGCCGGGACGTGGCCGTGTTCACGGGCGACACGCTGCTCATCGGCGACGTGGGGCGGCCCGACCTGCGCGAAAAGGCCGGCAACCTGACCGCCAAGCGCGAAGAGCTGGCCAAGCAGCTGTACCACAGCACCCGCGAGAAGCTGATGACGCTGGCCGACGACGTGCTGGTGTACCCTGCCCACGGTGCGGGCTCGCTCTGCAGCAAGGCCACCAGCACGGCCAGCAGCAGCACCATCGGGGCCGAGAAAAACGGCAACTACGCCCTGCGACCCCAATCCGAGGAGGCCTTCGTGCAGGAGCTGCTGGCCGACCAGCCCTTCATTCCCAAGTACTTCGGCTACGACGTGGACCTGAACAAGGCCGGCGCGCCCGACTTCGCGCCCGGCGTGGCCCGGGTGCCGCGCCTGGCCGTAGGCGAGGCCCTGGCGGCCGGCGTGGTCATCGTCGACACGCGCCCCGAAGCGGAGTTCAAGCGCGGCCACCTGCCCCAGGCGATTAACATTCAGCAGGGGGGCAAATTTGAAACCTGGCTGGGCTCCCTCGTAGGGCCGACGGAACGGTTTTACCTCCTGGCCGCCGACGGGGCGGTGCTGGATGATGTGATTCGCAAAACGGCCAAAATTGGCTACGAGCCCCTGATTCTGGGCGCGCGGGTGGGCTCGCCGGGCCACGAGGAAACGATGCCGGCGCTGGACGTGGAAGCGTTTCGCGCCCACCCCGACCGCTACACCGTCGTGGACATCCGCAACCCGTCGGAGCACGCCCACGAGCCGCTGTTTGCCGGCTCGCTGAGCATTCCGCTGCCGGAACTGCGCGAGCGGGCCGGGGAAATTCCGACCGGTAAGCCGGTGGTGGTGCACTGCGCCGGCGGCTACCGCTCGGCGGCGGGCAGCAGCATCGTGGCCCCGGCCCTGCCGGGCACGTCGGTCTTCGATTTGGGCGAGGCCGTAAAGTCTTTTCCCGTGCTGGCCGGGGCCGTTCACGCCTAAGGCCTGACACCCCCGTTTAATCTATTTTATTCTTTCCCATGTTCAATTTCCTGAAATCCTCCGCCCCGGCTTATCACAACCTGCCCCCGGCCCAGTTTTCCACCGAAATCCGGCAGCCCGGCGCGGTGCTGCTGGACGTGCGCCGGCCCGACGAGTTTGCCCAAGGCCACCTGCCCGGCGCGGTGAACATCGAAGTGACTGCGCCCGATTTTGCCCAGCGCGTGGCCAGCCTCGACCAGCAGGCCCCCACCTACGTGTACTGCCGCAGCGGGGCGCGCTCGGCCAAAGCGGCCGACCAACTGGCAAAGGCCGGTTTCACACACGTTGCCAACCTGCTCGGCGGCGTGCTCGACTGGCCCGAGCCGCTGACCACGCGCTAACGCATAGGCCGCTCACAATTTCTCTCGTGTGCCCCGCTCCGTCGAGCGACCGGGGCACTTATTAGCGCTTGATTTATGCTTGAACTTCTGCAACAGCCCTGGCCCTGGTACGTGGCCGGGCCCCTCATCGGCCTCACGGTACCGGCCCTGCTGCTCGTGGGCAACAAGGCGCTGGGCATCAGCTCCTCGCTGCGCCATATCTGCGCCGCCTGCGTGCCGGCCGGCATTCCGTTCCTGCAGTACAACTGGCGGGCCGAAAGCTGGAACCTGATGTTCGTGCTCGGCATTGCGCTGGGCGGCTTCATCGGCTACCGGCTCATGGGCCACCCGGACGTGGTGGGCATCTCGGCCGAAACCGTGCGCGACCTGAAGGCGCAGCTGCACCTGACGGACTTCTCCGGGCTGCTGCCGCGCGAGCTGTTTGCGCTCGATAACCTGGCGAACTGGAAGGGCTGGTTCTTTTTGGTGCTGGGCGGCTTTCTGGTGGGCTTCGGCACGCGCTACGCGGGCGGCTGCACCTCGGGCCACGCCATCTCGGGCCTGTCGAACCTGCAATGGGTGTCGCTGGTGGCCGTTATCGGCTTTTTTGCCGGCGGTTTGCTGATGACCTGGCTGATTTACCCGCTGCTGTTTTAATACGCCCCATGAAATACCTCAAGTACCTGGTGCTGGGCACACTGTTCGGCATCATTCTCACCAAAAGCGAAGTCATCAGCTGGTTTCGGATTCAGGAGATGTTCCGCTTCCAGGCTTTCCACATGTACGGCGTCATCGGCTCGGCCGTGGTAGTGGGGCTGATTTCGATTCAGCTCATCAAGCGCAATCACCTGAAAACCCTCGGTGGCAAACCCATCGTGATTGCCGACAAGAAATTCAGCCACGGCGTCTGGATTGGCGGCCTCCTATTCGGGTTGGGCTGGGCCATTACCGGGGCCTGCCCCGGCCCGTTGTTCGCGCAGCTGGGCAGCGGCGTGCCGGCGGCCGCAGTCATGATTCTGGCGGCGCTGGCGGGCACCTGGACGTACAGCGCGCTGCGCGAAAAGCTGCCTAACTGAACTGTTACCGACCACTCGTCACGACCGCTCGCCTTCGCCCAGCCGGCCCAATGCTTCCTGCCGTTAAAGGCGTTGCCTACGTTGCCGTTCTAACCCCTGCCCTTCTATGACCACCCTCACCGGCCGCCTTGATGCTGCCCCTTACCGCACCGCCATTTCCCTGGAACGGGGCCGCACGCTGCTCGCCGATGAGCCCGCCGACCGCGGCGGCCAAGACCTGGGTCCCTCCCCGGGCGAGCTGCTTGCCGCCTCGCTCAGCGCCTGCACCTGCATCACGCTGCGGATGTACGCCGACCGCAACCAGTGGCCCTTGCGGGACATCGAAGCCGTGGTGACATTTGAGCGGGACGAGCGGCAGGTGATTACCCGGCTGGACGTGGTGCTGCGCCTGCAGGGCGAGCTCAGTGACGAGCAGCTCCAGCGCCTGCTGCGCGTGGCCCACCAGTGCCCCATCCACAAAACGCTCATGGCGGCGGTGCCACTTTCGGTGCAGCTGGCCGGCTAGCGGAGGAAAACCCGACCGCTGGCGGGGGTATAAGATGTTCGTTGTAATCAAGCAGAGCTACAAGATGCCCACTCAACTCGGTTTGCGCGCCAACTGGCGGCAGTTCGCGCTGCTGGTGCTCGTCAACGCCTTCGTGGGCGGCATGGTGGGGCTGGAACGCACCATTCTGCCCCGGCTGGCTGAGCAGGAGTTTCACCTGGTGGCGCGCTCGGCCATTCTGTCCTTCATCGTGGTGTTCGGCTTGACTAAGGCCGTGGCTAACTACTACGCCGGCGCCTGGGCCGGGCGGATGGGACGCAAAAACCTGCTGGTGCTGGGCTGGGCCTTCGGGCTGCCCGTGCCATTGTTGTTGCTCTGGGCCCCGAGCTGGGGCTGGGTGATTTTCGCCAACGTGCTGCTGGGCCTGAACCAGGGCCTGGCCTGGTCGAGCACGGTGGTCATGAAAATGGACCTGGTAGGGCCGAAACAGCGCGGCCTGGCCATGGGCCTAAACGAGTCGGCTGGCTACCTGGCCGTGGGGGCTACCGCCTTTGCCTCCGGGTGGCTGGCCACGGAGTACGGTCTGCGCCCTTATCCGTTTTATCTGGGCATTTCCTTGGCGGTGCTGGGGCTGCTGGGCAGCCTGCTGGTGCGCGACACCCGAGTTCACGTGGCCCTGGAAGCGGCGCAGGCCCCCGCCACGCCGACCGGCCCCCGCCTGTCGTTCTGGGACGTAAGCTGGCGGCACCCCAACCTGGGCTCCGTGACGCAGGCGGGCTTAATCAACAACCTCAACGACGGCTTGGTGTGGGGCCTGCTGCCGCTGCTGCTGGCCAGCAAGGGCTTCACACTGACGCAGATTGGTACGGTGGCGGCCGTGTACCCGGCCGTGTGGGGCCTGGGCCAGCTGCTGACGGGCCCGCTGGCCGACCGGCTCTGCAAGAAAGACCTGCTCTTCTGGGGTATGCTGCTGCAAGGAGTCGTGCTGCTGGCCATGCTGTTTACCGACACCTACCCCGCCTTTGTGCTGCTGGCGGCGCTGCTCGGCGCGGGCACGGCCCTGGTGTACCCCACGTTTCTGGCGGCGGTGGCCGAATACGCCCCGGCCCCGCAGCGGGCGCGCAGCGTGGGCATCTTCCGCTTCTGGCGCGACATGGGCTATGCCATCGGGGCGCTGCTGACGGGCGGGCTGGCCGATGCGTTCGGGCTCCCAGCGGCGCTGGCGGCCATCGGGGGCCTCACGGTGGTTTCGGCGGTGGTTATTCAGCGGCGAATGTCGTGCGCGCCCAAGGCCAATGCCTCAGGGGTGCCCCGTTCCTGCCCGGCACCCACGGCGCCGGAGCAGCCGGTGGTGACAGGGCCGCGATGGTCATTTCAACCCCGAGCAGGTTGGGACTTGACGCTCAGCTAAGCGGCCTCAGTTCTCGCCCAGCTGGCAGGTGGCCAGTTGCCGGCGATGTACCCGAAAGCGCCACAGGCCGACTGCCAGCACCAGGGCCGCCACGGCCAGCGCCGAGTAGCCCAGCCGCCCGCCCCGCTCGGGGTGAAATTGCAGCAAGGCCAGCCCAAAGCCCACCAGTGCCAGACTGGTGCGCACGTAGGTCAGCAAAGTACGCTCGTTGGCCAGGCGGGTGCGCTGCAAGGCCAGTTGGTCCGAAAGAGGAAGTGAAGGGATGGGAGTTGTCGCAGACATCAGAACAGAGGGAGAGACTACGCAAGGGTAATGGCATCGCCCGGCTCGCCCAGGCGATGAAATACGATACCTTGCTTTTCGAAATAGGGCCCGTAATTCTCGTAGCGCTGCTGCACGAAGAAGGGCTTGAGGTAGCCATCGTGCACCGGCAGAATCTGCCTGGGCCGCATCTTCAGGGCAAAGTCGGCCACTACCAGTTCCGTGAGGAAGGGCGCGGTGACGGGCAGCACTAGCAACTCTATCCCCGCAAACTGGAGAAGGTTCCCAGCGAAGGAATCGGCGGGGTTCAACACCTTGCCATTCACCAGCCAAGCCGTCATTTGGGGCAGCGGGCTATCGAGAATGGCCTCGTGCTGCACCGGGATGGCCAGCAGCTGAAACGCGCCTAAATCCAGCGGACCTTCCTCGTGAATTTGCACCGTCAGACCGTGCGCTTTCAGTTTGGCGGCCACTTCGCGGTTGGAAACGATGACGGCCTGGCGCAGGGCCACGATTTTCTGCAGCGCTTCCACGTCGAGGTGGTCGGGGTGGTCGTGGGTGATGAGGACGACGGAAACGTCCTTGAAAACCTCGGGCTTGACCAGGCCTTCGTTGAAAGAAAACTTGCCGGGGTCGAAGAGGATTTGCTGGCCGTCCAGCTCGAACAACAGGCAGGAGTGGATGTATTTGGTGATGCGCATGGCGTTGGGAAAGGCAGGCTGTTAGACAAGTACGCGCCGCTGGCCGGCACGTTCCCAATTGGTTCAGTCGCCCAGCCAGCGGTCGGCCACTAGGCCCAGGGCGTAGTTGAGCTGCACGAGCAGCAGCAGGATAGCCCCGGCATACACGCTCACGAAGCACAGCCCGGCCGCCGCCGCGTAGAGCACCTGCATCAGCCCGATGCGGCGCACCAACGCCCGACTCACGGCCGCATCCACGGCCCGCAAGAGGCTGTGCCGCTCGGCGTAGCGGTAGCTGCCCAGCAGGGCCGCTCCCACCAGCAGCAGGTTGGCCCAGTACACCAGCACCGCCCCGCGCAGGGGGAAATGGGTGGTGAGAAACGCCGTGGAAAACGTCAGCAGCCCCACCACCAGCAGAAAGGCAATGTGCCACCAGGCCAGCCGCCGGTCGCTGTGCTCCAGGTAGGTGAACTGCGTACTCTGGCACACCCAAAAGATGCCCAGCGACAGGAACCCCAGCACGTAGCCCCCGATGCTGGGCAGTAGCTCCAGCAAGGCCGGCCCCACGTCGGCCTCGGTGCGCACGAGGGCGGCGGCCGGCACCCGCAGGTTGAGCACGAGCAGGGTCATGGCGATGGAAAACACGCCGTCGCTGAGCGACTCGATGCGGCGCAGGTTTTGGGCCGCCACGGCGGTGTAGGCTACGGGCGGGGCGTGCGGCGCGGCCACGGGCTAACGGGGCGAAGCCGTCCGGCGGTGGTCCCGCTTGTCGTCTTTTTTGACCAGCTTGGGCTCTTTGCTCAGGCTTTCGCCGTGCGTGACGTGGCCGTCGTGCCGGGCGCGCCGGTTTTCGCGCACCATTTTGGCGTCGACTTTGCCCTCTTTTTTGAGCATCTTATCGCCCTGCTGGGCGTGCGTGGTCAGGCTAAGGCCCAACAGGGCGAGCGCGGCGGCGAAGGAAAAACGGCGGGTTGGGGACATCGGAGCAGCGAAAAAGTACGGGGTTAAATGTAGGGCCTGGCCCTTTTAGTAGCGGGAAAACCAGGTGGTTTCGGGGGAAATTATTCTCCGCGGGCCTGGCTTGGCAGGGCCTGCTCCTGCGGCAGGTTCGACTCCGGGGTTTGGGAGAAGGGCACGGTTTGGGGGATGAAGTCGGCCGCTGCGCCGGGCTTGCTGTAGTCATAGGGCCAGCGGTACACGGCCGGAATTTCGCCCGGCCAGTTGCCGTGGGGCGTGTCCACGGGCGTGGTCCACTCCAGCGTGGTCGAGTTCCACGGGTTCTGGGTGGCGCGGCGGCCCCGCCACATGCTGTAGAAGAAGTTGAACAGGAACACGAACTGCGCCAGGAATACCACGATGGCCGCCAGCGAAATCAGTCGGTTCAGGTCGGCAAACTGCGAGAACATGTCGAAGCCCGTCCAGGAGTAGTAGCGGCGCGGGAAGCCGGCAATGCCCAGGTAGTGCATGGGCATGAACACCAGGTACACGCCCACGAAGGTGAGCCAGAAATGCAGGTTGCCCAGCTTCTCGTTCAGCATGCGCCCGAACAGCTTCGGGAACCAGTGGTACACGCCCGCAAACATGCCGAAGAAGGCCGCCGAGCCCATCACCAGGTGAAAGTGGGCCACCACGAAGTAGGTGTTGTGCAGCTGGATGTCGAGCGTGGCGTTGCCCAGCACGATGCCCGTGAGGCCGCCGGCCACGAACAAGCTCACGAAGCCGATGCTGAAGAGCATGGCCGTGGTGAAGCGGATGTTGCCCCGCCAGAGCGTGGCCAGCCAGTTAAACGTCTTCACCGCCGAGGGCACGGCGATAATCAGGGTCAGGAACATGAACACCGAGCCCAGGAAGGGGTTCATGCCCGTCACGAACATGTGGTGGCCCCACACCACGAACGAGAGCAGCAGGATGCCCGCCAGCGAGCCAATCATGGCCCGGTAGCCGAAAATGGGCTTGCGGGCGTTGGTGGCCAGGATTTCCGACACGATGCCCATGCCCGGCATAATCACGATGTACACCTCGGGGTGCCCCAGAAACCAGAACAGGTGCTGGTAGAGCACCGGCGAGCCGCCCTGGTTGCTGAGCGCCTGCCCGGCGATGTAGATGTCGGAGAGGAAGAACGAGGTGCCAAACGAGCGGTCGAACACGAGCAGCAGCAGCGCGGCCAGCAGCACCGGAAACGTGAGCACCCCCAGAATGGCCGTCATCAGAAACGCCCAGATGGTGAGCGGCAGCTTGGTCAGGCTCATGCCCCGGGTGCGCAGGTTGAGAATGGTGGTGATGTAGTTCACGCCGCCCAGCAGCGTGCTCACCACGAAGAGCACCATGCTCACGAGCCAGAGCGTCTGGCCCAGGCCCGAGCCGGCAATGGCCTGCGGCAGGGCCGAAAGCGGCGGGTACACCGTCCAGCCGCCGGCCGCCGGGCCGGTTTCCACGAAGAGCGAGGCAAACATGACGGCGCTCGACAGGAAGAAAAACCAGTACGAGAGCATGTTCATGAAGCCCGAGGCCATGTCCCGCGCCCCAATCTGCAGGGGAATGAGCAGGTTGGAAAACGTGCCGCTGAGGCCCGCCGTGAGCACGAAAAACAGCATGATGGTGCCGTGCATCGTCACCAGGGCCAGGTAAAACTCGGGGTTGAGCTTGCCCTCCACAATCCAGTGGCCCAGCACCGGCCGCAGCCACGCCATCGAGCCTTCCGGCCAGCCCAGCTGCAGGCGAAACAGCGTGGAGAGCGTGCCCGCCACCAGCGCCCAGGCCATGCCCGTGAGCAGGTACTGCTTGGCAATGGTCTTGTGGTCCTGGCTAAACACGTAGCGAAACAGCCACGACGGCGTTTCGGGGGCCTCATGGGCCGTCGCAGCATCGGCTGCGACGGGCACGGGAACCGCTAGGGAGCCCGCAGCGGGGTCCGGCAGGGGCATAAGGGGGAAGTCAGCCATGGCGTACGGCGATAAAAGCGTGAAACACAAAGAGACTGGTAACCCGGCCCGCCCGGTGCCCGGCCGTGAGCAGCCCTATTCCCAGCCGTGGCGGCGGAAAATGCCGTGCCCCTCGGTCGACTGCAGAAAGGCCACGAACTGCCGGGCCGTGGCCGCCTGGGTGGTGCGCTGGGTCAGGGCGATGGGCGTGCCCCGGTACACGCGCTGGCCGCGGGGCAGGCGCACCAGGGCCGAGCCAGGCAGGCGCGGCTGCCAGGAGGCGTAGGTAATCCAGGCGTCGTAGTCCTGGGGCTTTTGCTGCCAGAGGTCCACGGCCTCGGCGCTGGTTTTCACCGACGTTTTGGTGTTGTGCTGCAGGTTGGCGATGAGGGCGCTGCTGCGGGCCATGTCCTCGGTCATGCCCATCTGGCCGGCCCCGTTCACGTCGAGCAGGCGCACGCCGGGCCGGGCCAGGTCTTCGAGCCGCTTGATGTGCAGCGGGTTGCCGGCGCGCACCAGCACCGCCGACTCGCGGGCGTAGAGGCTGGTGCGGCTGGCTTCGTCGAGGAAGCCGGGGTGAGCCAGCGCCGTTTGGGTGAGCATGTACTCGGCCCCGCCGTACACCACGTCGGCATCCTGCTGGGCCTGTTCGAACCACTTGGGCTCGGGGCCGGCCGTGACCTCTACCGCCAGGCCGGTTTGCTTGGTGAAGGCGGCAGCGCACTCCTTCATGGCCGTGGCCGGGCCGCCGGGGCCGTACACGTGCAGGGTTTGGGCGGCGGCCGGCGCGGCCGCGAGCAGAGCAGGAGACATGAGCAATAGCGCGAAGCGGCGGAGCAGGGTGAGCAGGGACGTTTTCATGGGTAGCAAGGCGTTACTTAACGGGCGGCAAAAAGCCGTATTTCTGGTACACGGCCTGCCCGGCGGGGCTGTTCAGGAAGGCCACGAAGTCCTCGGCTGCCTTGGCGTGGGGCGCGGCTTTCATCACCCCGGCCACGTAGTTGGCCAGGATGTTTTCCTTGGCCGGGATGGCCACGGTTTCCACCGGGTGGCCCAGCATTTTCTGATAAAAGGCCTCCGTGTACCACACCGGGGCCGCGTCGGACTGGTCATACAGCACCCGCAGGGGCGACTGGCGGTGGTGAATCTGGGTCAGGTAGGTGCTGCCGGCTTTCACTTTGGTGGTCATCACGGCCGTTTTCAGGGCCGCGCCGCCGGCCTTCTCGTACGATTCCTCGATGCGCTTGCCGATGCCTTCCCATTCGGGGTTGGGCATGCTCACCCGCACCTCGGGCCGGCCCAGGTCGCGCAGGCTGGTCACCTTCTTGGGGTTGCCCTGGCGCACCAGGATGGCCAGCCGGTTCTGGGCGTAGCTGGTGGTGCGGGCAAACCACTCCGGCGTCATGTCCATGCGGTTTTTGCCGGCCGCGTACACGTCGGGCTTCAGCTCGATGCGCATATTGCCCAGCACCAGGCTACCCTGCGCAATCTGCTGGGCCAGGATGCCGGGCGGCAGCGTCTCCACGAAAATCCGCACGTACTCGGGGTGGGCCTTGCGAAATTCCTTCAGCAGGTCATCGAGCACCATGAACTGGTTGCCCCCGAAAAACACCACCAGCTGCGGGTCCACCACGTCGCCGTAGAGGTCGGGCGCATTGTCGATGCCCGGCACCGTGAAGGGCACCCCGGCCTGAAACGGCGCATTCCAGGGCGGGTCGAAGCGGTGGGCCGGCTCGGGCGGCGTGGGCTTTTGGGTGGGCATGGTCTGGGCGGAAAGGGCAGCCGGGGCGGCCAGTGCCAGCGCCAGCAGCAGGTGCGGAAGGAGTTTCATGGGGTTGGGGTAAGGAAAGCGGAGAAAAGCACGAAAGCCGCGGGGAGCCCGGCGCTTACGGGTGCACCAGCGACCAGCCCTGGGCCTGGCGGATAATCAGCTCACCGTTGCCGCTGGGCACGTAGGAAATCAGGGGCAGCAGCTCGTCCTTGCTGATTTTCCTTTCCTTCAGCGTGTTTAGGCACTGGGCCAGAATCACGCCTTTCTGCTTGAGGGCCGTGAGCTGGGCTTCGTAGGGCTGGTCCTTGCGGTAGAGCGCGGTGCCCCCGCCGAAGGCAATCAGCTCCACGGTGAGCTTGCCTTTCAGCCGCGTATCCTCCAGCGCGTTGCCGATGTTGCGCAGCGTCTGCTGGATGAGCTTGGGGTCGTCGCTGTCGAGCTGGTAGATGACGTGGTACTGGGCCTGGTCGGCCGTAGCCCCCTGGAAGGTGCCTTTCTGAAAGGCTTCGCGGTCATTCATGGCGGTGGCATTCGTGGTGGCGGTTGTCTGGGCTCGGGCCGAAAGGGTGAGGCCGGCGAGCAGCGCGGCGGTCAGCAGCAGGTGTTTCATGGGAATTGGGGTAAGAGCACCGGCCGAACGGGGTGCGGGTTGCGTGAAAACGAGAGGCGATGATGGACTTGAGCAAGGCTACTCGCCGCCCTTCCTGCCCACTTCCATCGCCGCGTAGGGACCAAACTGGTGTTGGTGCTGCGTGAACTGGTCGGTGTAGGGCGGGTAGGGGCAGTCGGCGGGCTTCTTTTTCAGGTTGGGGTAATCCTTTTCCAGGTGGGCCATGCGCGGCCGGGGCAGCGAGTTGATGTAGGCCGCCACGTCGTAGGCGGCATCATCGGTGAGGATGGTGTGCTCGGCCGTGGCCCCGAAGGGCATGTTGGCCTTGATAAAGCGGGCCGCCGTTTGCAGGCGGTGCATGCCGGCCCCGTCGTTGTAGCTGTCTGGCCCCCACAGCGGCGGGTACTGGTAGCCATCGGCGGCCAGCGTCCCATTCAGGTGGCCCTGGCCATTGGCCCCGTGGCAGCTGGCGCACTGCTGGGCGAAGACGATTTTGCCCTGCCCCAAATTCGCCTCGCGGTTGGGCATGGTCATTTTCACAAAGCCCTGGCCCTTCACCTTCTCCCCCACCGGCACCTGGCGGCCCAGCCATTTCATGTACGTCACCATGGCCTTCATTTCCTTCCCATCCAGCGGCAGGGGCCGGCCGTTGAGGCTGCGCGTCATGCAGCCGTTGATGCGGTCCTCCAGGGTGCTGATGGCATCCTCGCGCCCTTTGTAGGTGGGGTAAATGCCCCAGATGCCCACGTAGGGGGCCGAAAACGCCTTCTGGCCGGCCTGCAGGTGGCAGTTCTGACAGGCCAGGTTGCTGCCGGCCAGCCGCAGGGCCGGGTTGGCCACCTGCGGGCCGAGGTAGTGGGCGGTGTGGGCAATCAGCTCGTAGCCGTAGCGGATGAGCTGGCCCTCCGGGTCGGGCTTCACGCTATCCAGCAGAAAGCGGGCGGGCAGGAAGAAATCGGTTTTGCCCGCTTCGGCCCCGCTGGCGACGGCCGGTTCGCCCGCGGCGGCGGCCGTCGTCGTGGCTGGGGCATCAGCCAGCAGGTCGGGTGTTTTGGGGTTGAAGATGACGACGTAGGCCGTCACGGCTACCACCAGCACCATCAGGGCAATCACCCAGGTCAGCAGGCCGGCGATTTTGATGAAGGCCTGCTTGTCTTCCGGCTGCAGGCGAGGCGAGGGGTCGGGAGTGGTTTCCATGAGGCCAGGGAGAGAGGTGAAACAGGCGGCAAAGGCCAGCCAGCGCGCAAAACATATTGTTTTACGGAATGCAGACAGTCAATGAGTTAAATCGGACAAAGCAGGCGCTACCATTCGGCCGCTCTGCCCCGGTTAGGCAGCTATACCGTGTGTAGAATCACGTAGAGCGAGCCGGTCGAAATCACCACCCAGAGCAGGATGCCCAGCACGTAGGGCTTAATGCCCACCGAGCGCACCACCTTGGCCGACAGGCCCGCGCCGATAAAGAACAGCGTCACCGTGAGGCCGATTTTGGCCAGGTTCACCATCACCGGCCCCAGCGGCTTGGCGGCGGGCACGAAGGTATTGACGAGCATGGCGGCGATGAAGCCGAAGATGAAGTAGGGAATGGTGATTTTGACGCCTTTCTGCTTGAAAATCATGGCCGTGCCGATGGCCACCGGGATAATCCACAGGGCCCGGGCCAGCTTCACGGTGGTGGCCACTTCCAGGGCCTGGTTGCCGTAGGCCGCCGCCGCGCCCACCACCGAGCTGGTGTCGTGGATGGCAATGGCGCACCAGAGCCCGAATTGGTTCTGCGTCATGGCCAGCGCGTGGCCGATGGGCGGGAAGGCAAACAGGGCCACGGCATTGAGCACGAACACCGTGCCTAGGGCCACCGACATTTCTTCGTCCTTGGCCCGCAGCACCGGCCCGATGGCCGCGATGGCCGAGCCCCCGCAAATGGCGGTGCCGCACGAAATCAGGTGCACCACGTGCTTGCCCAGCCCCAGCCAGCGGCCCACCACCAGGCCCAGCAGCAGCGTGCCGAAGATGGAGACGACCGTGAAAATGATGCCCTCCTTGCCGGCCTGCACCGCCGCGTGGGCGTTCATCCCAAAGCCCAGCCCGATAACCGAGAACTGCAGCAGCTTGGCCGTGGCCTTTTTGGTTTGGGTCGTGAAGGGGTTGCCGATGGTCTGGGCCAGCACCAAGCCCAGGGCCAGGGCAATGGGTGGCGAGGCCCAGGGCGTAAGGCAGAACACGAAGAACAGCACGAACACCACCTGCTTCAGCGTAAAGTCCTGCCCGAACAGCACGCGGGGCGTGTGCAGGTGGCGGAAGACGCCCGTGGTTTCGTTGAATTCGGGAGCGGCCGGCTCCTGCGCCGGAGCGGGAGCAAGCGGCGAATCGGGGGCTTGCGGAGTAGCGGGATGAACCGGGAGTGCCATGAGCGGGAGGGGGTTGTTTCTGAGGCAAATATACGGCGACCCCTACGCAAAGGATTATCCAATAGTGTTATCCCGCATAACCAAAAGTTATTTGTGCCCTCAGCAGCCCATCGGCCGCGTACTGACTTTAGGAGCCAGCATAGCCATCCCACCGGCTAAAACGCCAACGGCCGGCCCGTAGCGCACGAGCCGGCCGGTGGCCATCAGTAGCGGGCGGTATTGGGCTTACAAGCCGGTTTGCTCGTCGTTCAAATCATAGACGTCGCCGCCGGCCATGCGCGGGTCATCAAGCGCATAGGCGGCTTTCTGCTCGCCGGGCGTGCCGTCTTCGGCCGCCTGCACCGCCTCCGTCGCTTGGTTCTGCTCCACGTGCCCGCGCTGCTGGCTGGGGTCGGCAATGGCTTCGGGCATGCAGTAGTGCTCGGTAGCAGCGGCGTGCTGGCCCCGAAACTCGCTGAACTCGTCGGGGTTATCGTTCGAGCCGTCGTTGGTCGGGGCCTGGTAGTGGCGGGGCGCGTGGGGGTCGGCCGGGTGGCCAAAGTCGCCGTAGTGCGGGGTGCCGTCGTGGGCGGCCTGCTCGTCGGCGGGCTGCTCATTGGTGGGGGTGGGCTGCGGGGTGTTTTCCATGAGGGTAAGCAAGTAGGATGAAGAGATGCGAACCACCCGGTCCGCGCTACGCTGCAATGGTACGTGAGCGGCTGCTAAAGTGGTATTACCAGCGGATACCGAATGGTTATCCGGCATCACCAACCTTTATTTAGCTCCCTTGAATTGCCCCTGCACGAAGCTCAGAAACCGCTGGGCCGGCCGGGCCAGCACCTGTCCCTGCACCCAGAGCGCCTCGAACTGCCGGGCCAGGTGCAGCCCTTCGATGGGCACGATTTCGAGCAGCCCGGCTGCCACCTCGCGGTCCAGGGCCCGGCGCGAGACGAAGCCCAGGGCCGCCGGTGCCGCTTCGAGGTAGCGCTTGATGGCTTCCGTATTGTCCAGGTAAAGGGCTACGGGAAGGCTGCTCAGCTTGATGTGCTGGGCCCGCAGGGCAAATTCGAGGATTTCCAGCGTGCCCGAGCCCCGCTCGCGCAACACCAGCGGGTGCGCCAGGGCTTCGGCCAGGGACAGTGGTGCGGCGGGCGGGCCGCCGGGCGTGGCGCGGCGCACCGCCACCAGCTCGTCGGGCAGCAACAGCTCGTAGTGCAGGTCGTGGCTTTTGGTGCGGCCTTCGACAAAGCCCAGGTCCAGCTCGCCGCGCAGCAGGGCGTCGGCAATGCGCTCGGAATTGGCGTTCAGGAACGAGAGCTGCACCTGCGGGTAGCGGGCCTGGAAGGCGGGCAGCAGCCCCGGCAGCACGTACTGGGCCAGGGTGGTGCTGGCCCCCAGGCGCAGGCGGCCGGCGGCCTCTTCGGGGTCGCGCAGGGCCAGGAGCTGGTCTTCGAGCTGCTGCTGGGCGGCGGCGGCGGCCTCGGCATGGGCGTGGAGCAGGCGGCCGGCCTCGGTGAGGCTCACGCGGTTGCCGCGCCGCTCCAGCAGGCGCTGGCCGTACTGGGCTTCCAGCTCGCGGATGTGCTTGGTGACGGCCGGCTGGCTCACAAACAGCTCCTGACCGGCCTTCGTGAAGCTCAGGTGCCGGGCCACGGCGGCAAATACGCGCAGACGAAAATCGGACATGGGCGCAAAGTAGGGTGTTGTTAAACAAATAGGGGAAAACCTCCGACTCGGCGCTACGCCGGTTTGCTCGGTGGCTGCCAGGTGCTGATCAAGTCCATGTCGAACGGGGCGTCGGCCGGCAGGGGCTGGTCGGAGAAGTCGTACTCGCCGTGCAGGTTCAGGTGGCGGTAGGAGAGCACCGCCGAGGGCGAGAGCGTGGCCAGTGCGGCGGCCTGCTGGTCGGGCGGTAGCCCGGCCAGGTGCTGGGAGAGGTGCAGGTAGTTCCAGCAGATGATGGCGTTCATCAGCAGGCGCTTGCAGGTGTCGGCCACCAACTGCTCGGAGCGGGTGGCGGCGTGAAACTCTTGGTTGCGCCCGTGCCAGACGGCGTGGGCGAGTCGATGAGCGCTTTCGCCCTTGTTGAGCTGTTTCTGGATGCGCTGGCGAAGCTCCACCTGGTCGACGTAGCGCAGCAGGAACTCGGTTTTGACCAGCCGGCCCAGCTCTTTCAGGGCCCGGTAGAGCGGGTGCTGGCGGGCGTAGGAGTTGAGCCGGCCGAAGAGGCGCGAGGCCTCGCTGTGGCGCAGCTTCAGGGTGACGACCAGGCGTAGCACCTCATCCCAGTGCCGGGCGATGCGCTCGGGGTCCAGGCGCGCGTCGGGCAGCAGCGTCTGGCCGAGCTGGCGGTGGGTGGACACGGGTTCCCAGCTGTAGAGCTGCTGGTTGGTGAGCTGGCGAATGCGCGGCTCGTAGGCAATGCCCAGCAGGCGGGTCACGGCGAAGATGACTTCGGTGTAGCCGTGCGTGTCGGTGCTGTGCACGTCGGTGGGGCGCTGGGCGTGGCGCAGCAGTCCCTCCAGCAAATGCGTGGCCTCGCGGTCGGCGGCGCTGAACACGGTCGAGTCGAAGACCAGCAACGTCTCGTCCACGTAGGAGTAGGCCGTCAGGCCGCGCCGGTTGCCGAAGTACTTGAACGAGGCGCTGCCGGCCAGCGAATCCACGGCCAGGTCGACCTTCTGCCCGTCACTGCTGCTGTGCAACACGTTGGGCGAGAAGCGGAACGCCTCGCGCAGGCGCAGCTGTCGGGTGAAGTCCAGAATCAGTTCGTTGGCCTGGCGCAGGTTGTCGAGCGTGAAGTGGGTGCTGGCCAGCCGTTGCAAGGCGGCTTCGTCCACCTGCGGGGCAACCTGGGCCAGGCGGCGTAATCCCAGGTTACAGCCGAGCCCTACCAGCGCGGCCAGCAGTTGCGACAGCGGCGGCGGGGTGCGGGCGTGTTTGCTGGGCAGCGAGCTGAAGGCTGTGTCGAAGCCCGTGAGCCGTGCCACGCTGGTGAGCACTTCGCGCAGGGGCACCACCCGGTGGCGGGGAAACAAGTGCGCCGGCAGGCGCGGCTGCTCGGCCGGCAGCCGGGGCGTGGTCAGCCGGTAGCGCCCGGTCGGGGTGCGGTGCGCGTGCGGGTTGGCTGCCTCGGCCAAGTGGGCATTCGTGGCGGCGAACTGCGCCCGCAGCTGCTCCTGCAGCGTCGCCTGGACCGTGGCAAAGTCGCGCCAGGCCCCCAGGCCGGCCTGTTCCAGCAGCGCCTCGCGCTGCCTGGCCCACTGCGCGGCCGGCAGCAGGTAGTGCTCGAAGGCGCGGTACTGGTAGCAGCAGGTGAAGTTGAGCTGGCCGGACTTGACCGCGGCGGCCATCTCCACCAGCAATAGGGCTTTGTAGAGGGACGTACGCAACCGGCCCTGGTCGTCGAGCACGTGGGCGCGCTGGGCCAGGGAAAGAAAGGCCATCGGCACGTGGGCGCCTAGTGCCCCGTCGTGCTGCTGGTAGTGGCGCACGGCCCGCCCCAGCTCAGCGTGGGTGGTGGCTTCGTCCACGACCAGCTCCCGCACCAGCGTCCCGAGCTTGGTCTGCAGGCGCAGCGAGGCGGCGGCCAGCGCTTCGTAGAACAGGGCCTCGCCGGCCTGCTGCTCGGTGGCCGCGCGCAACTGCTCCAGCTGCTGGTGGTCTTCGCGGAGCTGCGTGGCCGTAACCTGGTGGCGCTGCAGCAGCGCGTCGATGCGCGCCAGCTTCTGCTCGGCCGGCACGTCGGGGGCGTCGACCAGGGCACGAATCTGGGTCAGGGCTTGCAGGTGCCGGTAGCCGCGGCCGGTGACCTGGCTGGTCAGCTGCTGGGTGGCCGTGCGCTGCTGGTAGAGCGTTTCCTTCACCTGCTCGCGGCATTGGTTCACCACACTGGTTACGGTCTGCAGCAGCGTGTCGACCAGCGCATCGCCCAGTTCGTAGTACTGGTGCACCATGAAGCTGAGCAGGTAGAGGTAGCGCCGCTCGTCACGGCGGTAGAGCTGCGCGGCCTGGGCCCGCAGCACGTACTCGGCGTAGTAGGTGATGGCCTGGTCCGACAGGCGCAGGCGCTGCCAGAGCGGCTGCAGCTGCGCGAAGAGCTGGCGCAGGGCGGCAAAATGCGTGACCCGTTCGCGGAGTTCGCCTGCGCGCAGCCCCTGGCGGATGCGTTTGAGGAAGGTAAGCGGGTAGCGCCGGTCGGCCGCCGTCTCACGCGGGTCCTCCGCGTCGGCGTCGTCGGCGGCCAGCAGCCGGTCCAGCAAGCGCTGCTCACCGGGCCGCAGGTGCTGCTGCACGCGGCGCAGCAGCCGTTTCTCGAAGGCCAGCAGCGCCCGCGTGATCAGGTTGGCCAGGGCGAAGTAGGTGGGCAGCTCCAGGCGGTGCTCGTGCAGGAACAGCACCAGGTAATCAAAGACCGCCGCCGGCTTCAGGTGCTGGCTGCTCAGGCGGAGCGCTTCCTGGTAGAGCCGTTCCGCGGCGGCCGCGTCGAAGCGCCCGATACCCAGTTGGTCGCAGATGAGCTGCTGGTGGGCGTAGTAGCGGGCGTCGGCGTAGCGGGCGGGCGCGAACTCGGCCGGGGCCACGCCCAACTGCCGCGCCACGAAGGCCACATCGGCCGCGTGGTAGCGCGTGGCCACGTAGAAGCGCTGGCTGATCTGGAAGTAGCCCAGTTGCAGCATGAACCCGACGCGGTTGGCCGGGGTCAGCATCCGGGCCAGGTGCGGCTCGGCCCACGCGGGGACGGCAAAGACCCGCGCCTGCTCGGCCGCCGGCACCACGGGCGGCTGCTCGTAGAGCTCACGCTCCTTGCCCAGGTGAATCCGCAGGTGCGTGGCCATAGTGGGGGCGAAAACCGATGGGCTTAACGACCGTTATTTCTACCCACCAATGATAGCGTTAACGTCCATGTAAAGGTATCGAAAACCGGTACCTTTACGAAGCGCATTTACCTTATCGCTACCCTGCCCGTTTTGCCCATGCTAGTTGGCTACGTCCGCGTCTCCACGAGCGCCCAATCGGCCGAGAGCCAGAAGAGCCTCATCGCCCGCTATCTGGTCGAGCACCGCTGGACCCTCGACGAGTGGATTGAAGTAGAAATGTCTTCCCGCCGCACCGCCGGGCAGCGCCGCCTGCCCGAGCTGCTGGCCAAGGTTGCTGCCGGCGATACGGTCATCGTCTCCGAGCTCTCCCGGCTGGGCCGCTCGCTGCGCGAAGTGCTGGGCCTGATTGAGGAGCTGATTCACCAGAAGCGGTGCCGGCTGATCCTGGTCAAGCAGGGCCTGGACCTGGACCCGCAGAATCACCGCGACATGACCCACAAAATCCTGCTCACCATTTTCGCCATGCTGGCCGAGCTGGAGCGGGACTTCGTGTCCGAGCGCACGAAGGAAGGCTTGCGGGCGCGGCGCGAGCAGGGCATCGTGCTGGGCAAGCCCAAGGGTGTGGTGCAGCCCTCCATGTACGACGCCGACCGCGAGCGGATTCTGCACCTGCATGCGCTGGGCGTACCGCTCACCACCATCGTGGACGTGCACCTGAAGTACGGCAAGTACCTCTCCCTGAAAAACTACCTGGCCAAACTGCAGCGGCAACCGAGCCGAAATGCCGCCCCCTAACCGGACGACTCGGAGGTTTTACCCTATTTGTTCAAAAACACCTAAATTACCTATATAATTATAATTTTTTTATCTACTATGCGCCGTATGGGCACTCTTTGGGAGCCAGCAGCCTACAGAAGGAAGCCCGCGGTCTGGTTGGGAAAAACGATTTCTCCAGCCAACCGCTGGCAGCTCAACAGCGCTAGCTTTCTTCTGCTTTTGCGAACCCAACTGATTCACGAAAAAACTGCGGCGATACGGCCGTATTTTTCTTGAAGAAGCGGCTGAAATAGTGTTCATCCCCGAAGCCCAGCGCGAAGGCGATAGCCTTGACGGATTGACTGGTTAGGTACAGTTCGCGTTTGGCCTCCATAATGATTCGCTCCGTGATGAGTTGGCTGAGCGTCTTCTGATAATGGGACTTGACTAGGCGCGTTAGGCTTCGGGCGGGAACTCGTAACAGGTCGGCATACTCCCCGGCCGTGTGCAGGTGGCGGTAGTGCGTATTAATGGCCTCTTGCAGTTGCTGCAGCAGCCAGGGCTCCCGGCCAGACGGGTTCTGCTCGGTGCCTAAGGCGGGCTGTGCGGTGCGGATACGGATAGCTTTCAGCAAAAAGAGCTTCAGATATAATACGATGGACTCTTGTTGTGCCACCTCCGGGCGCCGTACTTCCGCTTGCATCAGCGCTGCCAGGGCGGCAAATTCACGCACCGCCTCTGCTGTAACCGGGAAAAAGGGCGGCTCAAAAATGGTGTTGAACAAGATGCCATTGCTAGCTACCTCCTGCTGATGCCGGTAGATGCAGAAAAAGTCGGCATGAAAATCTAGGACCAGGCCCGCTACAGCGGTGCTGGCTTGGATAGTGTAGGGTTGGTACGGGCCAAAACAACACAGCGTACTGCCAGCAAACAGGTAGGTGGCAAAGTTGGCGCGTAGCTCGCCGCTACCCTGCGTAAGCAGAACGAGGGAGTAATAATTATTGCGTTGCAAGTAATTAAACGGGGTATCGTCGCTAAAGGAGTAGCTTCGAAACGCTAATTCACCCGTGTGCGGATGCGTTAGCAGGAGACAGTCAATCGCCATCGCGTGAGGAGAATACTAGCTAGCCAACTGGACTGCCTGCCCACCGGCCCCTAAAGCGACCCATGCCTGGGCATAGGTCGCTTTAGGGGCTGGCAATTATTTGGCAGCCAAGATAGCTACTTGTTCAATGACGGGTGGCACGGCCAGCAGGTCGGCCGCCTGGGCCATCAACGCAGCGGCAATAGGACCGTTAAGATGCGCCTGCCGGCCCGCTTCATCCGGAAAGGTATCAAAGATACCGAAGGTGGCCGGACCCAGCTGAATGGCATACCAGGTTATGGTAGCCGGCTCTTGCTGAGCCAGGGGCAGACCGCCCGTCAAAAAATCGAGTACTGCCTGCTCTTTACCGGGCTTCGCTTCGAGCCGGACCAGCAATCCTACATTCTTCATGGAAGTGGGGGTTGGGTGAATTGACATAACAAAGGTGCTGCCTCTCCGAAAGGATTAACATGGACGAACGCAACTAGTGGCTGGACAAAAAGACCATATCCTCAGGATTCTCTACTAGCGAGAGAACATGACAAAGGTCCCTCGGCGGCCTACCCCCGTGCATTATCATAGGGGAAGAAGTGCGGGCGGTGAGGCCTGAAAACAAGGTGTTGCCCCAGGGGCTAGCGCTTTATAGCCAGCCAAATGAAATGAGGAGGCCGCCCCTAAACAACTCGGCGAGGTGCCTGCGAATGCCGGGCCAGGGTACGCCACGGCTGCCGCCGCACCCGTCGGCCTCAGCGCCCGGTAACAACCAGCCCCAGACTAGGCGGAGGGGACTAGCACTATCCTCGCAAAGTACTGCATAATCCTAGCAATCTTATGATTTGGCGCAACCGTCCAGTAGGGAGCCTGGTTCATACGGCAGCCTGCTACCCCGGCTGGCCTTGCTACATTCCCACCTTATTCCCCTCCACACCCATGGGTATTTCCCTCGAACAGGCGCAGGCTGCCGTGCAGGCAGCCTACCAAAAATCGCTCGAAATAGGCGTCAAGATGAACATTGCCATCGTCGATGCCGGCGCCAACCTCGTGGCGTTTGCCCGCATGGACGACGCCTGGCTCGGCTCACTCGACATTTCGATTAAGAAGGCTAAGACGGCCCGCTTCTTCGATATGCCCACCGGTGACCTTGGCCAGGCCAGCCAGCCCGGCGGCCCGCTCTTCAATATTGAGGTCTCGAACGGCGGCCTCATCACCTTCCCCGGTGGCCTGCCCATCAAGGACGGCAGCGGCAAAATCATCGGCGCCATTGGCGTCTCGGGCGACACGGTCGAGAACGACCATACCGTAGCCGAAGCGGGCTCAAACGCCGTGGCCGGCCAGTAAGGCAGCGTTCTCCATGTTCAGGAAAAAGCGGCGGGCCTGGCTGGCTGGGCCCGCCGCTTTTTCCTTTTATTCTCTAAAACCACCCAACTCAATATGGCTAGCAACAGAGGCGTTGTTTACCTGGGCCCCGGCAAAGTCGAGGTGCAAAGCATTGATTTTCCTGAGCTGAAAAACCCCAAGGGCAAGAAGATAGTCCACGGCGTGATTCTGAAGGTCGTATCCACCAACATCTGCGGCTCCGACCAGCACATGGTGCGCGGGCGGACCACGGCCCCCGCCGGCCTGGTGCTGGGTCACGAAATCACGGGCGAAGTCATTGAGGTAGGGGCCGACGTGGAATTCCTCCAGGTGGGCGACCTCGTATCGGTACCCTTCAACGTGGCTTGCGGCCGTTGCCGCACCTGCAAAGAGCAGCAAACCGGTATCTGCCTGACCGTGAACGAGGGCCGCGCTGGTGGTGCCTACGGCTACGTGGACATGGGCGGCTGGGTAGGCGGCCAGGCCGAATACGTCATGGTGCCTTACGCCGATTTCAACCTGCTCAAGTTTCCCAATAAGGACCAGGCGATGGAAAAAATCCGCGACCTGACCATGCTAAGCGACATTTTTCCCACCGGCTTCCACGGCGCCGTAAAGGCGGGCGTGGGCCCTGGCCGCACGGTGTACGTGGCCGGCGCGGGCCCGGTGGGCCTGGCTGCCGCCGCGTCGGCGCAGCTGCTAGGGGCCGCAGTGGTGATAGTAGGCGACATGAACAAAGCGCGCCTAGCGCACGCCCGCTCGTTTGGCTGCGAAACGGTAGACCTGAACGAAGACGCCAGTCTGGCCGAGCAAATCACCCAGATTTTGGGCGTGCCCGAAATCGACTGCTCTATCGACTGCGTGGGCTTTGAGGCCAGCGGCCACGGCGCGCAGGCCAAGGTAGAGGTGCCGGCTGCCGTGCTCAACTCGCTCATGGAAATCACCCGCGCGGGCGGTGCCATCGGCATCCCCGGCCTGTACGTCACTGACGACCCCGGCGCCAAGGAAGCCGCTGCCAAAACCGGCAACCTGAGCATTCGCTTCGGCCTAGGCTGGGCCAAGAGCCACTCCTTCCACACTGGCCAAACGCCCGTGATGAGCTATAACCGCCAGCTCATGCAGGCCATTCTCTACGATAAAATCCAGATTGCCAAGGCCGTGAATGTGGAAATTATCAGCCTTGACGACGCGCCGAAAGGCTACGCGGAATTTGATAAAGGCGTGGCGCGCAAGTTTGTGATTAACCCCCACAACCTGATTCCGAGCACCAAACCAAAAGTCAAAACCGAAACGGCCGCTGCCTAGGTAGCTCACCTGCTCAGCTCTCAGCCGGACTGTCTCTAGGGGTGGTCCGGCTGTTTTGGTAAGGCAAAGGACGTTTTTTGGCTGGCGCGGATGGGGGAGGCGTTTGCCAATGGCCGCCCCCGGCCGGCCCAAAAAGCAGGGGCTTGCACAAGGCGCGCAATCGGTGGCAGTCTCCTCGCCAAGAACATTTTTGGCCTGCCGACAGGTTATTAGGGCGCCCGCCGTTGCGTAAGCTTCGCATTGGTCGCTGCCATCCGCCTTCTTTTCCACCTGCTTTTCGCCCCTGGTCCCTTGCTGCCTTCCATCCCGCTCACTGCCCCCCACGAGTTCACCACGCTCATCGACCACCGCCGGGTGCAGACGCTGGAGAAGTACGAGCTGAGCATCCTCGAAACGCTGGCCCCCGGTGACCAGGTAGCGCAGTCGTACAGCGACCTGGTGCTGACCAACATGCTGCGCGGCAAAAAAGTAATGCACCTGCGCGACCAGCAGGCCTTTGCCTACCTGCCCGGCCATACCATGGTCGTGCCCCCAAACCTAAAAATGCTGATTGACTTCCCCGAGGCCTCTGACGAAACGCCAACTCAGTGCGTAGCCCTGGCCATCGACCGGCTGCAAGTCATCGACACGGTCAATTACCTCAACGCGTTTTACCCGCGCACCGACGGCGAGCCGTGGCACCTCAGCCTCAGCCAGCACGCTTTTTATAACAACGAAGAGATTACAGCCCTCATCATCAAGCTAGTACGCATTGGCTTCGATGGTTCCCAGAACAAGGACATGCTGGCTGACTTTGCGGTGAAGGAGCTGCTGCTGCGCCTCATGCAGCTGCAGCGCCTGCACCTGACCGAGCACAACACGGCCGTGCTGGCCTCCTCCAACCGCTTTGCCCACACCCTGCAGTACATCAAGGAGAACCTGGCCCAGAAAATCAGTGTCGAGGAGCTGAGCACGCAGGCCTGCATGAGCCAAGCCAATTTCTTCCGCGCCTTCAAGCAGGAGTTCGGCCTCTCGCCCATCGACTACATCATCAAGGCCCGGATGCGGCTGGCCAAGCGCTGCCTGCAAAACCCTGCCATCAGCATTACCGAGATTTGCTTCAAGGCAGGCTTTAGCAACCTGGCCTACTTCACCCGCATGTTTCGACGGTTGGAGCACATGACGCCCACTGAATACCGGGCAATTAGCCAGGGCCACGCGTAAGGGCAGCCGAGCAGGCGGCGCTGCCAGGGCGAAGCTCAGCCGCTTGGCAATGCTTATAGCTGCCGCCCCACACGGCTCAGCCATTCGGGCGTGCTACCCAGGTAAGAGGCAATAAAATGCTGCGGCACTTGCTGCGCGATACCGAGGTACTTGCGCAAAAAGTGCTGGTAAGGCTGGAAATTCGCAAAGCACTCATCGGTAAGCGGCATGTGAGCCTGCAAGTGTGCCCGCAGAAAGTGATAATCAGCCGGAGAATCCAGGCGCTGGAGGTAGTGAAAGCCATGAGTTTGCCACACTATAAGCCATGCACCACAGAACTACCGCCGTGTCAATGAAGGTGCAAAAAGCTAAAGCTTGGGCGTTGCAAACGAGTCGGAGTAGGTATGGTATTTTAAGATATTATATAGTCATAAATAATTATTAAAAATCGAACTCAAACAGTCAATGAGATTCTGTATTAACTCACCCCAAATAGGTTGCAATGAGTAAACAACGTCGCTACTTTGACCAGTAAAGACCTGATAAGATTCAGTTATCAGGTCCTAATCAAAACAGGGCCAAGGCTCTGTATTCATTACTTATCGCATTGGTTAAGTAGCCATACAGAAGTAAGCGTATAGTGCGCAATTGGTAGCTTGCGGCATGCGACGACCTGCCACCGAGTTGAGTTCGGAAGAAGTGACGTGTTTGGAAGCGTGCAGTCAGCACGGACCGCAC
>NZ_RWIS01000015.1 GCF_003944705.1 Hymenobacter metallilatus
TGCCACTGCGAGTCAGTAAGGGGTTGGTAGCCATCAACCATAATGCCCGTGGAAGCCTAGGAACTCCCCGCGCAACTTACTGACTCGTTTCTTTTTAGCCCCTACCTAATTCCCAAACACGCTCTTAGAATACTACGCAATGTAATTTATACGTGTAGAAAACTACTGATTTACCTATAGCTAAGAGCACCATACGGATACCTTATTTAACTAGCAAGTGTTTCTTTTTCAGCCTTCGGTATCTATTTCGTTCTTGCTTCATTCTCATTGCCTCCCCATGGGTCACTACTCTCGAAGCAATAGTTGCACCACCATTCATCCATGAATGAAACGGAATACTTGCATAAAAATATTTACTCCTTTCTTTTTCGTTTACAACAATCATTAGTTCCTTTATGAACTTCTCTAAAATATCAGCCTCAGGGACATTGACTTGCACTGAGGGAGTCCAGTAATTTTTGAACTTGTAGTTATTCTTTATTTTATCTTCAATAATATACTCGATACCATCAAAGCCATTTTCCCAACCATTGATATACTGACTGCTAGGCATTTTTCTAATTCTGAATTTATCTATAACATGAAGTATTTTGACACAGGTCAGAGAATCTAAATCATCTTTGACAACAAAATATCTATCTGTGGCCTCTTCTCCATCAGGAATATATTCTTCTACCCAATGAATGAGACTACCACCTAATTTGCTTTCGTTGCGCCAAACTTCTAATACTACTTCATTCAACCACGCCCTAAAAAATTCACTTTTCACACTTTTCTCAATATCTTCTGCGCCGACTCTTTTTCTTAGTTCACTATAATACTTATACCAAAAATCATCTATACCAATACTGTCCTTCTGAGCAAATGACTGACCTGCTGCACTTGTTGATAAAATCACAAGAATTGCAATTATAAGAATAGCAATAACCGACTTCATATAACCTTAAATTTATTTCTATTCCTTTTCTTAAAATATTGTCCCTCCCGTCCAAACAACCACCCGTAATACCCCAGTCCAGCCACGCAGGCCCACTGGATGGCGGTGAGGCCCCAGCCAGCCGGGGCGGGCGTGGGTTTGAGGAACTCCACCAGCAGACGGAACAGCAAGTAACCTACCATAAAAAACCGGAACCGCCAGCCATTGGGCAGCGGCCCGCGCCGCTCCCGCAGCCAGAGCAACACGCCCAGCAGCAGTAGCCACAGGATTTCGTAGAGGTTGGTGGGGTGGCGCAGCACCCCGTCGCCGAAGTTGATGGCCCAGGGCAGCGTGGTAGCCGTGCCGAAGGTGCCGTCTTCGAGGCCGGAGAGGTGGCAGCCCAGCCGCCCGATGGCCATACCCAGCAGCACCGGAAACATCATCAAATCACCGCTGGACGTGGTGACGCCGAGGCGTTTCTTGGTGAGCTCCACTCCTATCAAACCGCCCAGCAGGCCGCCCACGATGGTTTTGTTGGTGAAGTAGTACAGCCAGCCGCCGGGCGGGTGCAGCAGCAGTTCCGGGTGCAGCAGCAGTTCCGGGTGCTCCAGCAGCCCCAGCACCCTGGAGCCCAGCAATGCCCCGGCCGCGCAGCCCACGAATATCCAGAGGCGGTGTTCCTCCGAAATAGGGTCGTGGGTGCGGCGGCGCAGGTGTTGATACACCCGAAAGCCCACCGAATACGCCAGCACCTCCAGCAGCAAATGCACCGGCAGCGTGACTGGGCCCAGGGAAAGATGGACGGGGTAAGTCAAATGGGCTGGCCGTTTGTTGTCCGTTGCTGGTTATCTGTTGTCGGTGGCAATGATACGAAGAACGTCATTCCCTAAAGCACGTCATTCCGAGCGGAGCCGAGGAATCTCGCGTGCTGATGCCTGCATACAATTGCAACATCAGCAGGCGAGATTCCTCGGCTCCGCTCGGAATGACGAGTTATGGTAAAGCTAATTCAGCTGCGAGCAACCTATAACCGACAACTGACAACCAGCAACTCAATTACCGCTCGTTGTTTTCGGCTTCGGCTTCGCGGGTGAGGGTAGTAAGGGGTGAGCGAGTCAGGGCGGATTCTGACTCCCGGCCAAAGCGCCGCTCGTTGCCCAGGTGCCGCTCGGCGGGTCCGGGCAGGACGCGGTTAGCCCAGCTGAGCAGGTCGGCGGTGGTGCCGGGCAGTAACCCGTGGAAGGCAGCCAGCAGTTTGGCCGGTAGCCCCAGTATCACTTCGGCGTCGCCGCGGCGGCAGGCGTTCCAGATTTCGCGCCCGGCCCGGTCGGCATCCATTGAAATGGCGGGCAAGGAATCAGCAATGCTGAACCAGGCATATTCCTTCTCGTGCTGGCCCTTTACTATTGCATTGCGGGGGCTGCCGGTACGCATCAGGCCGGGGCATACGGTGGTAACCTGTACCCCGTATTGCAGCAGCTCGGCCCGGTAGCTTTCCGACAGACCCACCAGGGCAAATTTGCTGGCGCAGTACGGGGCCAGATGGGGAACGGCCACCTTACCGCCCACGGAGGCAATATTAACGATGCGTCCCTCGCCCCGGCGGCGCATGGCAGGCAGTACGGCCTGCATGGCGTGCAGAGGGGCCCAGAAGTGCGTATCCATTGAATCCTGATAGTCACGCAGCTCGATATTATCCAAAGGGCCCGCCGTGATGATGCCGGCATTGTTTATCAGCACATCGATAAAGCCCAGCTGCTGCTGTACCTGCTCCACCAGCGCCTTCACATCGGCGGCGGCGGTCAGGTCGCAGGGCAGGGCCAGGACCTGGGCTCCGTCCTGGGCCAGTTCCTGGCGGGCCCGCTCCAGCTCCTCGGCGTCGCGGGCACAAATGGCCACTTTGGCCCCATCGGCCACCGCCTGCCGGGCCAGAATCAGGCCCAGGCCGCGGGAGCCGCCCGTAATCAGTACCACCCGGCCGGCCAGGCTATAGGAGCCCCGGCGGTTGGCGTAGAGTGTGGCAGCCAGCAAGCCAACGGCACTGGCCGCAGCCACCAGCAGGGAGTTACGGGTATCGGGTTTCATACGCAGAAACAAATGGAATGGGAGAACAGGGGGTTGTAAGCAGATTGGGGCGGAAAGGTTGCGGCGTTTATACCGGGTACCGTATATTTTTTATCTTCTGGTGGAATACAACCGGCAGCGGCGGCGTTCTGGCAGTCAGTTCGCAAAACTGGCATCATCTTTACTGCTGCAAACCCGAACCGGCACTGCCTGCTGGCTTCGTCTCTTTAGCTTGTACCCATGAAAATTACTTCGGTAGCCGCCGTGCTTTTTCTGGCGGCAATGCCGGCCGCGCTGGCCCAAACTGCTCCAGCGCGGCCAAAAGCGCCCGCCAAACCTGCTGCCCCCACTCCGGCCCGCCCGCCCGTTAACGAGCAGCAGGTTACGGCCCGGGCCACGGCCCTCACGGATAATATGCAGAAGGCCCTAGCCCTGAATCCGCAGCAACTTGAAAAAGTGCGCCAAATCAACCTCATCAGCGTGCGGGGAGTGGAAACTGCCCGCCAGACCTACCGCCAGGACATGCGCAAAATGGCCGGCGTGGTCGACGATATTGGCCAGTCGAGGCTGGAAATGCTCAAGGAGGTGCTAACACCTGCTCAGTTTGATAAATATCAGCGCAAGCGGGAGGAAAAGATGGGAATCCCTAGCTCGCAAGGAGCCCAGGGCAATCCGGCTCCCGGCCTGCCGGGGGGGGAATAAGGCAGCAGCATTCTGACCAAGCCCGACGACTCATTCCTTTTTTTCGGGGCGCGGCTTTTGGGAAACAGAAAGCCCCTGACGGCCATGCGGGCCTCAGGGGCTTTTGCGCGCGTTGGTGCCGGGAGCTTCCTTCGTAAGGGAAGGCCTGCATCGTCGGGCCTCCTCCCCAGCACAGGCTCACCACTTCGCTCACTTACTCACTATCTGCCAGCCCAGCTTCAGAATAAATACGCTGACTACCACCAGAAACAGCCCGCGCACAAAGCCGGTGCCGTGGCGCAGGGCCAAGTGCGCCCCCAGTGTGGAGCCTACCACATTACTCAGGGCCATTGGCAGGGCTACGGCCCACAGAATCTGGCCGGTATAGGCGAAATAGGCCAGGGCGGCCAGGTTGGTAGCCACGTTTACCAGCTTGGCCGAGGCTGAGGCAGTAATGAAGTCGTAGCCAAACAGGCCCACAAAGGCAAAGAGCAGAAAGGAGCCGGTGCCCGGACCAAAAAAACCATCGTAGAACCCAATGCCCATCCCTACCAGCGCCCCGTACAGCGGCTCCAGTTGTGGGGGCAGTTTGGGGGCGTGCAGAGAGCCAAAATCTTTGCGCCAGAAGGTGTACATGGCAATCAGCACGAGCAGGCCCAGCACTAGTGCCGGCAACAGCTCCTGGGGTAGCAGGCTAACCACCCGCGCGCCCAGAAACGAAAATACCCCCGCCACTGCCGCTGCCGTTCCCACGGCTCGCCACCGTAGCGGCACCTGCCCGGCATAGCGCCGCAGGGCCGCCGCCGTGCCCAGCAGCGAGGATACTTTGCCTGTTCCTAAAATGGTAGGAACCGGGGTGCCTTGTAGCAGCAACAGCATGGCGGGCAGTTGAATGAGGCCGCCGCCACCCACAATGGCATCAACCAGGCCTGCCAGAAAAGCGGCCCCGCACAGCAGTGCCAGCGTAAAAAATGAAATCATAGGCGGCGAAGGTACAGCGCCGGACAGCTTCATTTGCCTGCTCCCGGTATATACTCTCCGCGGCCCGGCCATTGGCATACGCTCACGGCCCAACAGCCAGCGGCCCTCCCCCGGCACCCGGTTCCACCCGGCCAGCTACGCAGGAACTGGCGCCGCACTGCCTGAGCTGCCCCACTCAGGCTTCTACTTTTCAAGAAAGTACGCTCCGTTTCAGCCTTTCCTCTGCAACTTGCCCACCTTACTTTCTGCTTTCCTATACGCTCCATGCACGGTCCTGATCCTGCCACCCTCCACCCGCTGCCCCACCACCGCAAGCTGGTGTTTCTGAAAAACCTGGTTACCCGCCCCACCATTCTGGTAGGCGACTATACCTACTATGATGACCTGGAAGACCCGGCCAACTTCGAGCGGAACGTCCTCTATCATTTTGACTTCCTGGGGGACCGGTTGATAATCGGCAATTTCTGTGCGCTGGCATCCGGGGTAAAGTTCATTATGAACGGCGGCAACCACGAAACTGCGCCGGTTACCACCTATCCGTTTGCCATTTTCGGGGGTGGTTGGGAAGCGGCCATGCAGGGGCAGACGGTGGCAGAAAAATATCCCTCGAAAGGCGACACCGTGGTGGGCCACGACGTCTGGATCGGGCATGAGGCCACCATTATGCCGGGCGTTCATATTGGCAATGGGGCCATTGTGGCTACCAAGGCCGTCGTAACGCGCAACGTGCCGGCTTACGCTGTAGTGGCTGGCAACCCTGCCCAGGTAGTACGCTCCCGGTTTGATGCGGATACCATTGTCCGTCTGCAGCAGCTGGCCTGGTGGTTCTGGCCAGCCGAAAAAATTACGCGCCATCTGACCTTACTTCTGGCGGCTGATGTGGACGCCCTGGAACAGGCCGAGTAGAACGTGTACCCCGGAGCCGTACTGCGGCCTGCCAGAACGTGCACCCTGGAGCTGTGCTCGGCTCACGCGAGGAAATCAGGAGCCCAGGTTGCGGACAAGTGCTACCTGCCCTGCCTGGGACATGGCAGTGAATACCAAAGCCCGTCATTCCGAAGCCCGTCATTCTTCGGCTCCGCTCGGAATGACGGTTCTTTTGTGTAACTGTCTATTCAGCCTGGTGCGGGTTGGAGTAATCTGCAACTTAAACTAAGCAGCCTCTCCCACAGATTGAAGCCGGGCTCCGGGGCTTAGCTTTGGACGGCGCAAACTTCCTGGCCCGGCCGGGTGTTGTAGCTGCTATGAAATCTGAAATAACTCCTTCTCCTATACAGCTCAGCGTACTCGACCAGTCGCCGGTACCGCTGGGCCGCACCCCGCACGAGGCCTTGCAGCACACCGTGGAGCTGGCGCGCCTTGCCGACCGCCTGGGCTTTACCCGCTTCTGGGTGTCGGAGCATCATAACACCCGCACACTGGCCGGCTCGGCCCCGGAGGTGCTGCTGGCCCGCCTCGGAGCCGAAACCTCGCGCATTCGACTGGGCTCAGGTGGGGTGATGCTGCCCCATTACGCAGCCCTGAAAGTGGCCGAGAACTTCCGCCTGCTCGAGGCACTCTACCCGGGGCGCATCGACCTGGGCATTGGCCGGGCCCCCGGCACCGACCGGATAACGGCCCACGCCCTCAACCCCCACAATGCCTTCCGCGACGAGGATTTTGCCGAGCAGTTGATGGATCTGCGCGCCTTCCTGCGCGACGAGGTGGTGGAAGACACCATCCATGCCAGGGTGAAGGCTGCCCCGTTTGTTGATACCGTACCGGAAATGTGGCTGTTAAGTTCCAGTGGCCAGAGTGGGCTGTTTGCCGCCCACGTTGGAGCCGCCTTCAGCTTTGCCCATTTCATCAATCCCAACGGTGGCCCCCGCATGGTGCAGACGTACCGGGAACGGTTCCGGCCCTCACCCGAGTTGCTGGCTCCCCAGGCCAACGTGGCCACCTTTGTGGTGTGCGCCGATACGGCCGGCCACGCCCAGGCCCTGGCTGATAACCTGGCCCTGCAGATGCTGAAGCTGGAAACCGGTCAGTTTACTCCCATCGAAGCCGTGGAAACGGTGAACGTACGCACCCTGTCGGCTGATTTGCAGGCGCGCTTGGCCTACCATCATACGCGCATAGTGAGCGGCACCCCTGATAAGGTAAAGGCTGAGTTGGAGCAGCTAGCCGCCGCATACGGCGTGGACGAAGTAGTGGCCGTTACCATTACCCACGACTACAACGACCGGCTTCGCTCCTACGAGCTACTGGCCGATGCTTTTGCCTTACACGTTCCTGCCCCTCGGCCCCTTGCCAGCGCAGAATAGAAAAAGAGTTATCATACCGTATTACGCAAGGCCTGGCTGCTAGCCAGGCCTTTTGCTTTTGCTAAAAAGTAAGTCAGGCTGGCATAAATACGTGGGATGCTGTCCTGTACAATTTGGAACCACTTTATATTATACCACTGCTTATCAACGCATTAAATATGAATATGGAATTTTTCTAAAGAACTATTTTGAATCTATCTAAATAGAGCTGAGTTTTGCATTGTTTTAAATCAGTCTAAACAAGCAACCAGCTTAGATGTCCCGTTCTCTACCCCTCCTCCTGCTCCTCTCTCTTTCCTCCGCTGCACCAGCACTAGCCGCCGAGCCAATCCCACACGATAATGCGCATCACGGCGACGACACCGCACAGCGGGGCCGCCTGGCCGGCCGGGTTGTGGATGAGAAAGGGGAGCCAGTTGAAGGGGTAACCGTGGCGCTGAAGGGTACGTCCTTCGGAACTACTACGGGCACGGATGGGTCGTTTCGGCTCTCGGCTCCGGCCGGCACGTACCAGCTGGTGGTGAGCAGCCTGGGCTACCGCTCCCAGGAAATTACGGCAACCATTGTGGGTGGTGAAACGGCTACCCTTCCTGCCTTTACCGTTAGCCGGAGCCAGCAACAACTGAACGAGGTAACCATTACCGGCAACCGCAGCCTCAATGAGCGGCCCGTGGCCATTGGCAAGCTGCCCATTGCCCCCCTCGATTTGCCCCAGAGCACTTTCACGGTGGAGCGCCAGACGCTGGAGCAGCAGCAAGTGCTGCGCCTGAGTGACGTACTGGCCAACGTGAGCGGCGTGTACGTGAGCGGTAATACGGGCGGCTACCAGGAGGAAATTTCGGGCCGCGGCTTTGCTTTCGGGAGCAGCAACACGTTCAAGAATGGGGTGCGCTACAACAACAGTATCCTACCCGAAACCAGCTCCCTAGAGCGGTTTGAGGTGCTGAAGGGCAGCAATGCCATCCTCTACGGCAACGTGGCCGCCGGCGGTGTGCTGAACCTGGTTACCAAGAAGCCTCGCTTCGAGCAGGGCGGCTCCATTGGCTTGCGCGTAGGCAGCTACGACTTTTACAAGCCCACGCTGGATGTGTACGGGGCCGTAAATGGCAGCGAACAGGTAGCCTTCCGGGTGAATACCACCTACGAAAACAGCCGTAGCTTCCGCAGCGAGGTGAAGGGGGAGCGGTTCTACGTGAACCCGTCCCTGCTTATCAAAATCGGGGGCAAAACGGATTTTCTACTGGAAGGTGATTACCTGAAGGATAACCGCACGCCCGACTTCGGCATTGGGGCTATCAACTACCGGATTCCCGAGGTGTCCCGCGGCCGCTTCCTGAACACCAGCTGGGCGAATATCGGCACGGAGCAGAAATCGGCTACGGCTACCCTTACGCATCATCTCAACGACATTTGGCAGGTGCGTGGGGTGGCCGCTTACCAGGGTTTCAGCAATGCGCTGCGCTCGGCCTCCCGGCCCAGCAACGTGCGCGACCGGGTAGATGTGTTTGCGGGAGTCGACAAGAATGGCAAGCCCGTGAAAGTCCTCACCGGCAGCCCGGCCCTCTACGGCAACCAGGTACGCAGTCTGCAAGCCAGTGAAACCAGGGAAGACTACTTCCTGGGCCAGCTGGACGTAACCGGCAAAGTGCGGACTGGTTTCCTTAAGCACACCGTGCTGGTGGGCTTGGACGCCGATAAGTACAACACCCGCGCTATTGCCTACAATGCCATTGCCCGCTACGATTCCATTAACATTTTCGAGCCGGAGCGCTACACCGAAAACAGCACCGTGCCCACCTTCACCCGCAACACCCGCACCTACTCGCCCATTCGGCGCGTGGGGGTATACGTGCAGGACCTCATCGAAATTACGGAGAAGCTGAAGCTGCTGGCCGGCGTGCGCTACAGCTACCAGGAAACCGGCAGCTTCCAGTACGCCTACGCCAAGCAAACCAACACCCGCACCAAACGCTACGACGACGCCTTCTCGCCCCGGTTGGGCCTGGTGTACCAGCCGCTGAAAACTTTGTCAGTTTTCGCCTCCTACGCCAACTCCTTCAACACCAACGCTGGCGTAGATAACACCGGTGCGGCGTTGCCGCCCTCCCTCATCGACCAGTACGAGGTGGGCGTGAAAAACGAGCTGTTCAACGGGCTGCTTTCGGCCAACGTAACGGCCTACCGCATTGTGAACAGCAACCTGGCTCAAACTATTGACGCCAGAGCCTCCAATTACAACGCCAACATACCCACGGCTCAGGAGCTGGCCGGGGAGGTAACCAGCAAGGGCGTTGAGCTGGACGTGCAGAGCAAGCCCATGCAAGGGTGGTCGGTGATTGGGGGCTACAGCTACAACCGCACGGCCTATACCAAGAGCAGCATGTACGTTGTGGGTAGCCTGCTGCGCTACAACCCCAACCACACGGCCAACGCCAGCGTGTTCTACACCTTTGATAACAGCCTGCTAAGTGGCCTGAACCTGGGCCTGACCACGCTTTACATTGGAGAGCGGCAGGCCGGCCGCAGCACCCGTGTAACCGTACAGGGTGACAACTACCGCCTGATTCCGCTGCCCGCCTACACCCAGCTCGATGCCTCCGTGGGCTACACCTACGACCGGCTGAGTCTGCGGCTGAAACTATCCAATGTGCTTAACAAGCTTAGCTACAATGTGCACGACGACAACAGCGTGAATCCCATTGCCCCCCGGCAATTCTCAGCTACATTGGGCTACCGCCTTTAAGTGAGTGAGTGAGTCAGTGAGTGAGTGAGACAAACCCGGAAGTAGCTGGCTGCAACCGGTTGCTTCCGGGTTTTCATTCAGGTTTTTGACCCGTGTTTTTTTGAGTTATGAAGATTTTTTTTCGCAACATTCACCTCTACCTCAGCCTGGTTTCGGGGCTTGTAATTGCGGTTGTGTGCCTGACGGGGGGTATCCTGGTTTTTGAGAAAGACCTTGAGCAGGCCTGGCACCCAGAGCGGTATTTCGTACAGCCCGCCTCCACCCCGGCCCTGCCGCTAGCTCGCCTGCAAGCGGCCGTGCGCGCCTACAAGCCCGATGCCACACTTGCGGGTATAAAAGTGTACGCCGACCCAACCCGCACCGTGGAGTTCAGTCTGGCTGGTGGCCCGGAGGGTGGCAAACAGCCCGCTGCTGGGGCAGAGGAAAAGCGCGGCCTCCGGCAAGCTGGCCGGGGAGGCAAGGGCCCCGAGGGCAAGGGGGGAAAAGGCGGTGAAGGCGGCCGGGGACCTACTGTGTTTGTCAATCCGTACACGGCGGCCGTTACCGGGGAGCTAAACTACCGCGAGTCGTTTTTCTTCACAGTAATGGCCCTACACCGCGGCATGGTGGGTGGCCCCATTGGCAAGCTCGTAGTGGGCGTAAGCACCCTGCTGTTCCTGTTTATCATTGGCACCGGATTGGTGCTGTGGTGGCCGGCCAGCCGCAACGCCGTGAAGCAGCGGCTGCAGCTAAAGTGGAGCGGGGGCTGGAAGCGCCTCAACCACGACCTGCACATTGTGCTGGGCTTTTACTCGGCCTTGTTCTTGTTTGTGTTTGCTTTCACGGGGTTGGCCTGGTCGTTTGAGTGGTTCAACAAGGGCATTTATGCTCTCACCAACTCGTCCATGGAGCGCCCCGAGCCACCGGTTTCGGCTGCCCCGACCGTAGCGGCTGCCCCAGCCGGCACGCTCACTGCCGAAGCG
Organism: Hymenobacter metallilatus; assembly: GCF_003944705.1. GTDB lineage: Bacteria > Bacteroidota > Bacteroidia > Cytophagales > Hymenobacteraceae > Hymenobacter > Hymenobacter metallilatus. The sequence goes on from NZ_RWIS01000015.1 coordinate 10,651, forward strand.
GCCCTGGTCCGCGCCCGGGAGTTGGCTCCGGTGGCCGTTTCGTACGCCCTGCAACTGCCCAAGGACGCCACTGGCAGCATTCGGGTAGCCACGCTCCGGCCCGGTGCCAGCTACGAAAATGCCACCGATGAAGTATACCTGGATCAGTACTCGGGCCAGGTGTTGCGTCAGCAAACCTATGAGCAGCGCAGCCTGGGCCAGCGGGTGCGGGGCATGTTCAAGCCGGTGCATACCGGCTCCATATTTGGGTGGCCTTCCAAGCTTATCAGCGCCCTTGTGTGCCTGCTGGGCGTTACCTTTCCTGTTACGGGTGTTATTCTGTGGCTGAACCGCCTGAAGAAAGAGCGGAAGAAGCTTCGGCGGGTAGCGGTGGCCTGACCCGGGCCGCCTGCTGGCAGGCAGCTTTCTTACTCCTCATCCGTACTGCCACAAGCGCCGGGCTGCTGTTGCCTGGCGCTTGTGCTTGCTACCTGCCCATGAACCAGCCTACGTCTCTCGCACCTGCTCCCCTTCCGCCCACCCAAAACCGCCTGGTAGCCATGTTGCGCCGGGCTGGCTTACTCGACTGGTTTTTACTGGGGCTGATAAGCGTGGTGGCCCTGGCTTACATGATGCCGGACCTTGGCAGCAAAAGCAGTCCGGTTCCCTGGAAAGCAATTACCATGGCCGGGGTAGCGCTTATTTTCTTTTTTTATGGCCTGCGGCTGAGCATGGAAAAGCTGCGGGCCGGTCTGCGCAACTGGCGGCTGCATGTGGTGGTGCAGCTGATTACGTTTGTAGTATTTCCGGTACTGGCGCTACTGTTCCGGCCATTATTTGAGGGCGTGAAGGGCGTGCAGCTCTGGCAAAGCATCTTTTTCCTGTGTACGCTACCCAGCACGGTTTCCACCTCGGTAGTGATGGTAAGTATTGCCCGGGGCAACCTGCCGGCCGCCATTTTCAATGCCAGCATCAGTAGCCTGCTCGGCATTGTGCTTACCCCGCTCTGGACCGGCCTGCTGCTGCATACCACCACCGACGGCGGGCATTTGTGGGGGCTGGCCCTGAGCCTTACCTGGCAGGTTATACTGCCGGTAGTGGCGGGGGTATTGCTTAACCGGCGGTGGGGGGCGCTTGCCGAGCGGCACAAGGGCCGCCTGCGCATCTCCGACCAGCTTGTGATTCTGTTGATTGTGTTTACGGCTTTCTGCGAATCGTTTGCCGAAGGCATTTTCCGCAGCTATGCGCCCACCGATGTGGCCCTGCTGGCGGTGGGTATGGTGGGGCTGTACCTGGCGGTATTTGGAGCGGTTTGGGCATTGAGCCAGCTCCTAGGCTTCTCCCGCCAAGACCGGATTACCGCCCTGTTTTGTGGGTCCAAAAAGTCGTTGGTTCATGGCAGCGTAATGGCCAGCCTGCTGTTTCCGGGGATGGCCGCCACCGGATTGCTGCTGCTGCCCCTCATGCTTTACCATGCCCTACAGATTATTCTGGCCAGCATGATGGCTCAACGCATGGGCCAGGTGGCCGAAGCATAGCGCAACGCTACTCCTCGTACGAGTTATGGGTATCTCATTCGGTCCGCACCACAGGGGAATAAACCGACGAGCAGGTTGGCACTTTTCCTGGCTATCCGGATTCCTCAAAATTGGGATATACTGGCTATGCGCGTGTATATTTGAACGTATGTTCCTCACTCGCCCGTATTTCCCGGCATGAAAAAACTTCTTCTCGGTTTAACTCTATTTATAGCTACCCTATCGTTTGCACAGGCCCAAACTGCCACGCAGAAAGTGTACGCGGCCGTCGTCAAGAATCAGCCGACGGCGGTAGATGCCCTGCTCTCGGCCGGGGCCGATGCCAATGCTCCGGTGGAGATGGTGCCTGGCTTTCCGACTACTTTTCTGGTACTAGCCGCTGGCAATGGCCATTTGGAGGTGGTGAAAGCCCTGCTAAAAAACAAAGCCCAGGTAGATAAGCCCGACTCCTTCGATGTAACCCCCCTGATGGCAGCAGCAGCTCAGGGCAGCCTCGATGTGGTACAGTTTCTACTGGCTAGCGGAGCAAACCCCAAAGCCAAAGACAAGGATGGCAAGGATGTGCTGGCCACGGCCAAGGAAGGCGGAAACGCCGATGTGGTAAAGCTCATTCAGAGTAAGCTGTAGTTTTTGCACTTAAGCAATACAAAAGGCCGGAACCAGCTTTCCGGCCTTTTGTATTGTGGCAGTATCCACCGGCCCGGACCCCACCCATTGATCCGGCTGAGAGAGTACATGGGCGCGGCAGCAATCCGCAGAAATGTTTTGTACAAAGACAGTATTTCTTGCTACAAATTTTATATCAACGGAACTATACCTATCCGTATTGGCTTTAGCAGCCGAAACAATCTTACACCAACTATATGCTTGATACCCAACTGACTAAGGCCGGATTTTTTGAAATATCCGACACAGTTGAGCCCCACCAACCTGGTACCACTTACGTACGGCCCCGGGCGCTGGAAACCGTCCGTATTTTTATTCCGGCTGGCAGCTCAGAGGTAGCGGTGTATGCAGGGCCCTTACGCAACAGCCGCCTGGTATTTCGGGGGCCTATGGAGCAGGCGCTACGCCTGCCGTGGCTGCTCCCGCTGTCCAATTAGCCGCTTGGCTGTGCGGCTTCTGGTAGCGCAGCAACCGCACAATCAAGCCGGTCCAGCCGGTCTGGTGGCTGGCACCCAGCCCCCTACCCGTGTCACCATGAAAGTATTCGTGGAAAAGCAGGTAGTCACGGAAATGAGGATCCGTCTGGAGCAGCTCGTCATGGGCAAAGGCCGGACGGCGGCCGTGCTCGTCCTGCAGAAACAGCCGGGCCAGCCGCCCCGATAAGGCCTCGGCAATTTCCTGTAGGGTAAGGCGCTGCCCGGAGCCGGTAGGATACTCTACCCGGAATGAGTCGCCGTAATAGGCGTGGAACCGTTGCAGCGACTCGATGATGAGGTAGTTGATGGGAAACCAAATGGGGCCGCGCCAGTTGCTGTTGCCCCCAAACATGCTGCTTTCGGCTTCGCCGGGCACGTACTGCACCGTAAAGTCGGTATCGGGGGTGCTGTACACGTAGGGGTTGTCGAGGTGGTAGCGCGACATGGCCCGGATGCCGAAATCGGAGAGGAACTCCTGCTCATCGAGCATACGCTTGAGTAAGTGGCGCAGGCGGCTGCGGCGCAGCAGGCTCAGCAAGTGCCGGGCACCCTTGCCCTGCTCCTGCCAACGGGCCACCAGCTGGGCCAGGTGGGGCCGGTTTTCCAGCAGCCAGCGGGCCCGCTCCGTAAACTCGGGCAGCGAGTTGAGCAATTCCTCGTCAATCACCTCCACGGCAAACAGCGGAATCAGGCCCACAATGGAGCGCACGCGCAACTTGGTTCGGGCATCGTCGGGGGTGTGCAGCACATCGTAGTAAAACTGGTCCTCATCGTCCCAGAGGTTGAACTGCCCGTCGCCGCCCCGGGTCATGGCGTCGGCAATGTAGAGGAAGTGCTCGAAGAATTTGCCGGCCATTTCCTGGTATACCGGGTTGCGGCCGGCCAGCTCCATGGCCATGCGCATCATGTTCAGGGCAAACATGGCCATCCAGCTGGTACCGTCGCTCTGCTCAATGTAGCCACCGGTGGGCAGCGGGGCGCTCCTATCGAACACCCCAATGTTATCCAGCCCCAGGAAGCCGCCTTCAAAAATGTTCTGCTCGCTTTTATCCTTCCGATTCACCCACCAGGTGAAGTTCAGCGTCAGCTTATGAAAAACCGCTTCCAGAAAGGCTATATCTCCTTCGCCGCCGTGGAGCTTTTTATCCATCTGATATACCCGCCAGGTAGCCCAGGCGTGTACCGGCGGGTTCACGTCGTTCAGGTTCCACTCGTAGGCGGGCAGCTGGCCGCTGGGGTGCAGGTACCAGTCGCGGCACAGCAGCCGAAGCTGGTTTTTGGCAAAGTCGGCATCTACCATCGCCAGCGGGATACAGTGAAACGCCAGGTCCCAGGCCGCATACCACGGATACTCCCACTTGTCCGGCATTGAGATGATATCCTGGTTGTGCAGGTGGCGCCAGTTGCTGTTGCGGCCCTTGCGGCGGCGGGCGGGCAGGCGGGGCAGGGCGGGGTCCCCATCCAGCCACTGCGTCACGTCGTAATAGTAGAACTGCTTGCTCCAGAGCATCCCCGCAAATGCCTGCCGCTGAATGTTGCGCATGTCGGCCGAGGGAGGCAGCTCCTCCTGCATACACCTGTAAAAGTCGTCGGCCTCCTGTTGGCGGGCCGCCACCACCTGCCCGAAATCCGAGAAGGGGGCCGTTAGCTGATCTTGACTCAGGCGCAGGCGCACCACCCGGGCCTCGCCGGGCCCGAGGAGGAGCGAATGATGCACGGCCAGCTTGGTGCCGCACTGCTGGGGGTTGACGGCCGTAACATCCCCTTCCACCAGATAGTCGTTGATACCATCCTTGAAGTAACGTCCACTGCTGGTGGGCCCGAATGGGTCACCGGTACGCAGGTAGTTCGTGTCGTTGTCGCAAAAAAGCAGGGCGGCGGGCTCGTCGCAGTACACGTGGTAGCGGCCCAGGGCGGGGTGGTCGGCCAGGGCACCCTGGGGGCCGGTGGCCTGCAGGGCTGGTACCGGGGCCTCATAGCCCCAGGCCCAGGTGTTGCGAAACCAGATGGTAGGCAATACGTGCAGGGGCGCGGCCTCGGGGCCCCGGTTGTGGGCAGTTATTTGCAGCAGCACATCATCGGGGCCGGCCTTGGCATACTCAATGAACACATCGAAGTAGCGGTTCTCGGCGAAGATGCCCGTGTCCAGCAGCTCATACTCAGGCTCCAGGCGGGTGCGGCGGCCGTTTTCCTGGCGCAGCTCCTCGTACGGAAACTCCCGCTGCGGGTACTTATACAGCATCTTCATGTAGCTGTGGGAAGGCGTGCTGTCGAGGTAATAATACAGCTCCTTCACGTCCTCGCCGTGGTTGCCCTGGCCGTTGGTGAGGCCGAACAGCCGCTCCTTCAGCATCTCATCCTGCTCGTTCCAGAGGGCCACGCTCAGGCACAGGTGTTGCCGGTCATCGGAAATACCACCCAGGCCTTCCTCGCCCCAGCGGTAGGCTATGCTGCGGGCCAGGTCGTGGGGCAGGAAATTCCAGGCGTTACCGTCAGGGCTGTAATCTTCGCGCACTGTACCCCACTGGCGCTCCGTCAGGTAGGGGCCGAACTTCTTCCAGGGAGCTGCCCCGGTACGGTGTTCCTGTAGGCGTAGTTGTTCTTGCATCATGGCATCTGAGGGAATGCTCCAAGCGCAAAGGTACGGGTGCAGGCGCGACTGGTTGTCGATTTGCACAGTTTCAGGCCATCCAGCACCATTACCGGTCAATACTGACGAATATACCGGCACACGCCGACAGGCAGCGCGCAGGTCCTATGCTTCACGACCCCAGACTATTCGGTTTCGGTACGGCGCTATCTTTACCCGGTTTTATCCATATGCTCAGCCAATGCGGTTTTTCCTGCTTCTGAAACCCTGGACTTTGTTCCTGCTCACATGTATTCTGCCCTTTGGCCTGATGATGACTGGCAGTGTGGCGCTGTTTTTCGGACACCAGCGGCCAGCTGTTTTTCTCATCCTCTACTCCTGCAGTATGCTGCTACTACTTGGCAGCGTGTTTGGCTGGCTGTGGGCATTGGGCACCTACCTGGTCCGGCAACTACCCGAGGCTACAATACCCTCCGCGCGGTGGCTCCACGCGGCCCTGGCTATTCCCAGTGGATATATTTTACTGTTTCTGTCCGCACTAGCGCGCGTGTTTTCTACTTCCATGCCTTCTTTTAAGCCGGCGTGGGCACTGGCTATTGTGCCGCTGCATCTGCTGTCCATGGGCTGCATATTTTACAGCCTGTATTATGTGGCCCGGGCGTTGCGTAGCGTCGAGCTGCAGCGCCCGGCGCAGTTCGCTGAGTTCGTAGGCGAGTTTTTTCTGCTCTGGTTTTATCCGGTGGGCATCTGGTTTATCCAGCCGCGTATCAACCGGCTGGCTGGCCATGCGTTCTGATACGCCACAAGCTGCCTGCTAACAGGCCGCGTAAAAGTGAGGCGGCTTGCACGCCCCGGAGCTGAGTGCCGGCAGGCCTCTACCCTACCATAAACGTGCGCATACTCATGCCGCCGTAGCTCACCTCCTCGTAGGCGTGGCGAATGGCATCGTCTGGCTCGGCCAGGGCCAGGCTGTAGAGCATGGGAATGTAGTGGTCGGGGGTGGGTACGGCGAGGGGCCCGCTGGCGCCCGCCTGCTGATACTGGGCCAGCGCCAGCAGGTCGCGCTGGTCAATCTTGGCTTTGGCCCACTCGTCGAACTCCGCAGCCCAGGCATAGGGCGTGGCATCACCTTGCATGAGTTTGGGCATACTCTGGCGCAGGTTGTGCACAATGTTGCCGCTGCCCAGGATAAGTACTCCCCGCCGCCGCAGAAACTGCAGCTGCCGGGCCAGCCCGGCGTGGTAGGTAATGGGCTTGTAATAGTCAATACTGAGCTGGAATACCGGTATATCGGCCTCCGGGAAGATGTGGTGCAGCACCGTCCAGGTGCCGTGGTCGAGGCCCCACTCGTCGGTGGGGTGGGCGTCGGGCAGAGCTTCGAGCACCTCCCGGGCCACCTCGGGCGCACCGGGCGCAGGGTATTGCATAGCAAACAGCTCCTGCGGGAAGCCCCCGAAGTCGTGGATGGTTTCGGGCCGCTCGTTTATGGCCACAAAAGTGCCGCGCGTGAGCCAGTGCGCCGATACCACCAGCACGGCCCGGGGCGGCTGCAGGTTACGAATATCATGGCCCAGCTGGTGCAGGGTTTGGGTGAACGGGTTGTCCGCCAGGGCATTCATGGGTGAGCCGTGCCCCACGAAGAGCACGGGCATCTTGGCTGTTTTCTGAAAGCTGCTGGCGGTTGTATGGAGGTCTCGCAGTGAGTTCATAGCAGTAGCAACGGGCAGCGTACCAAGCTGGCGGCGCTGCATGGGGACATTGAGTTAACGATAACAAAAGTATCCGACACTGGGCAGCGGCGCCTTGATGTATGATAAGAAATGAGTTGATTAACTGTAATGCCCTTAGTAATTCTATATAAAGTTTTGCAAAATAGCGCCAACTGTATATATTGTGCATATTTCACTATAACACAAACACATAATGATACAAACACATAATCACACAGCTCAAATTAAATTGATAAATACAACATTTATATTATTATGTATTATCATATCAGCTTGCGAGAATAGAAGTAGATTGTCAGATAAAGCTAATATATATATGCACGACAGTCCATCGTTTATTACCATAATTCCAATTGATAGTTTAGCTCATAAATCAACTAATCATCAAGCTACAACCCTTTCACAAGGAGAATTACTACTACTCGACTCACTATTAGAAACCTATACCAAGGATACTAGGGGTAAATTTGCAGCAGACAAAGCCGGACATCCTACTCTTAACAGGGAACTTCAATCCTATAGGCGTCAGTATGTGCCTTATCAAGTTAACAATGAAAAAATAGTCTGGATTAATTGTTTTTGTGGAAGTGGTCATTCCAATTGGCGCAGAAAAATAGTTAACATGGTGGATGGAGGAAGCTGCTATTTCAACTTAACAGTTAATCTTACCAGAAAAAATTATACTTACTTCATCGTAAACAGTGAGGGCTGACTCAGTTTACTTATAAAATCATTTAATTACGGTTTTGCTACCACACACAACCGCCCCGCAACCTCACGGTTACGGGGCGGTTGTGTGTTACACAAAGCTGTTACGGTTACAGCAGCTTGTCAATCATAATGGGCAGGTCACGGACGCGCTTACCGGTGGCGTGAAACACGGCGTTGGCAATGGCCGCCGCTACACCCAGCATACCTACCTCGCCGATGCCTTTTACCCCCAGCGGGTTCACAATATCGTCTTCCTCCTCCACAAAAATAACGTCAATGTCATGGATGTCGGCGTTGACGGGCACGTGGTACTCGGCGTAGTTGTGGTTCATGTACCGCCCGAACTTGTGGTCCATGACGGTTTCTTCCATCAGAGCCATACTGATGCCCCACACCACGGAGCCCAGTACCTGTGAGCGGGCGGTTTTCTGGTTAAGGATGCGGCCGGCCGCCACGGCATTCAGCACGCGGGTAACATGCACGGTGCCCAGGTCTTCATCTACCTTCACTTCCGCAAACACCATGTTGTGGGAGTGCATGGAGTACGGCATCTGTTTCACCATATTGGGCATGGCGGAGCCATCTACCTCAATTTTGGCCTCCCCGCTGGCCTGCAGCACGTCGCGGAGCACAACGGCCTGGTTGGCGTCGGTACGCAGGCGGATCTGGCCGTTCACAAACTCCACATCCTCAAAATTGGCATTCTTGAGCGGGGAGCCTTCCATCTTCTGAGCCAGCTTCAGCAGCTTTTCGCCCAGGGCCTCACAGGTGTTCTTCACGGCAGTACCCACCGAGGCAGCCGTCCAGGAACCGCCCTGCAGCGGTGCTTCGGGCTGGTCGGTGTCGCCGAGACGGAAGGTTACGGCCTCAAGGGGCAGACCCAGCGTTTCGGCGGCAATTTGCGTCATGATGGTATAGGTGCCAGTGCCATTCTCGCCGGAGGCACTCAGGACCAGCAGTTTCCCATCGGCCGTAATGGTGGCTTTGGCCGCCGACTTCATCTGGGAAGCATCCCATGCGCCGCCGCCAATGCCCCAGCCTACTAGTTTGCCATCGGCGTCGCGCATGGAGCGGGGCTCCTGGGTGCGCTTATCCCAGCCAAACTTGGCGGCTCCCTGGTGGTAACAGTCGCGCAGCTTTTTACTGCTGAACGGCTTGTTCATGTTCTGGTCCTTCTCGGCGTAGTTGCGCAGGCGAAACTCCAGAGGGTCGAGGCCGGCGGCGTAGGCCATTTCATCCATGGCCACTTCCAACCCGATGGAGCCAGTGGCAGCGCCCGGGGCGCGCATATCCAGGGGAGTGTACACGTCTAGCTTGGCCAGTTGGTAGCCTAGCTTCACGTTGTCGCACTGGTAGAGCATACCGCTCCAGTTCACCACATTTTCGGTGTAATCCTCAAACTGCGAGGTTTCGTGGAGGGCATGGTGCTGCACGGCGGCCAGGGTGCCATCGGGGTTAGTGGCCAGCTTGAGGTACTGCAACGTGTGGGGCCGGTGGCCGAAGCTGAACATCTGCTGGCGCGTGAGCGTGACGCGCACCGAGCGTTTCAGCTCCAGAGCCGCCAGTACGGCCAAAAACACCTGATACTGGGGCCGCAGCCCGGAGCCAAACCCGCCACCCATGTACTCATTTACCACCCGACAGTTGTCCTTGCTCAGGCCGAAGATTTTGGTGAGGTAGGCCTGCACATTGTACACGCCCTGGGTTTTGTCGTAGGCCGTTATTTTGCCGTTTGCGTGATACTCAACCGTGGTGGCGAACAGCTCCATGGGGTTGTGGTGCTGAGTGCCGTGCACATACTCGGCCTCCATGCGGTGAGCTGCCTCTTCCCAGGCTTTGTCGGGGTTGCCGCGGGGCGGTGGCGGCGGCATGTAACCGGTTTTGCCCCGGCCCGGCTCAAACCCCTCCTGACGCTTGGTTTCCAGATTGGTTTCGTGCGGAGCCGCCTCGTACTCAATGCGCAATACCGAAGCGGCGTAGCGGGCCAGCTCGAAGTTTTCGGCCACAATAAGGGCTACCGGCTGCTGGCTGAACTTGATTTCGTTGTCGTGCAGGGGCCGGAAGGGCGAGCCGCCCGGAGCTACCTGGTCCTTGTAGCTCCTATCGAACCAGGCCAGGGAAGGCACATTCTCGTGCGAGAACACCTGGAGCACTCCCGGCAGTACCAGCACTTCATCGGCGTGGATTTTGGTAATTTTCCCTTTGGCAATAGGGCTACTGACCACCCAACCGTAGGTAAGACCGGGCACATTGTACTCGGCCGCGTAGGTAGCCGCGCCCGTTACCTTGGCCGGTCCATCAACACGGCTGGGGGCTTTCCCGATATAGTTGGTAGTGCTCATGGATTCGAGTTTAGAAAAACGTCGGATGCTTTTTGCGTGCCTTCGGCGGCTTGCTTGAGAGCCCGCACAATGGCGCGCCGGGCCAACTCAATTTTGAAGTCGTTGGACCCCTGACCCTGGGCGTTTTCTACCACCCTGGCGGCCACGCGGGCGAAGGTTTCTGCGGTGGCTGGCTGACCTTTCAGCAGATTTTCGGCCGCCTGGTCGCGCCAGGGCTTGTGGGCCACGCCCCCCAGAGCCAGCCGGGCATCGGTAATGATATGGCCATCCAGTTCCAGCGCCGCTGCCACCGAAATCAGGGCAAAGGCGTAACTGCTCCGGTCACGCAGCTTGAGGTAGCTGAAATTCTTGCTAAAGCCCTGGGCCGGCAGGTCGAGGCTGAGTATCAGTTCCCCGGGTTCCAGGGTATTGTCTTTTTCGGGCTCATTGCCAGGCAGGCGGTGAAAGTCCTCGAACGGAATACTCCGCTCCCCGTTGGGGCCGCTTACGCGCACAGAAGGAGCCAGCGCAGCCAGGGCCACGCACATGTCGCTGGGGTGCGTGGCAATGCAGGCCTCACTGGTACCCAGAATAGCATGGATGCGGTTGTAGCCGCCAATGGCCGAGCAGCCCGAGCCCGGCTCCCGCTTGTTGCAGGGCGTGGCCAGATCATAAAAGTAGTAGCAGCGGGTGCGCTGCATGAGGTTGCCGCCGTTGGTAGCCATGTTGCGCAGCTGGGGCGAGGCCCCGGCCAGGATAGCTTGGTTCAGCAGCGGATAGCGTTGCTTCACGTCCTCGTGCCAGGCTGTATCGGCGTTGGTGGCCATAGCACCCAGGCGCAGGCCCCCATCGGGCAGGGATTCAATGGCAGCCAGCGGCAGCTTACCCACGCTTACCAGGTGTGTAGGGCGCTCCACGTTTTCCTTCATCAGATCCAGCAGATTGGTGCCGCCCCCGATGTAGGCAGAACCAGGATGTTCGGCCTTCTCCTGCACGGCATCCCCAATGGCCGTTGCGCGGTGGTAGGTAAATGAGTTCATGTGAGTCAATTAAAAATTATGAATTAAAAATTAAGAATTGTGGCCTGAGCTACTGGCTGTTACGCGGTGCAAAACCGGCCATTTTTAATTCTTAATTTTTAATTCATAATTTTTAATTCCTTTATCCACCACTTCCTTCACGGCGTTCAGAATGCCTACGTAGGCTCCGCAACGGCAAAGGTTGCCGCTCATCAGCTCCCGGATTTCGGCCTCGGTGTGGGCCTTGCCTTCGTTAATGAGTCCCTGGGCCGAGCAGATCTGGCCGGGAGTGCAATAGCCACACTGAAATGCGTCGTGGTCGACGAAGGCTTGCTGCAACGGATGCAGATTTTCCTGGGTGCCCAGGCCCTCAATGGTGGTAATTTCCTCGCCCTCGTGCATGACGGCCAGCGTCAGGCAGCTGTTGATGCGCTTGCCTTCCACCAGCACCGTACAAGCCCCGCACTGCCCATGGTCGCAGCCTTTTTTAGTACCCGTCAGGTGAAGGTATTCGCGCAGAGCATCCAGCAACGTAGTCCAGGGGGCAATTTCGAGTGTATGCAGCTGGCCATTGATGGTGAGGCGGACCGTACCGGCCGGTGGAGGCGCGGCCAGGCCACCGGCTGATGAAGTAGTCGGGTGCTGAATCATAAAAGAATAGCTATGGTGAGGAGTGAAAGGGTGTTGAGGCCCTGCCAGTGAGGTTGTCTGACTGACGTACGCTTTTCCAGTTGCGTACGTTATGCTCAGGCGCGCATTTCTCCACTCTATAATCCTATATACAGCGGCTGCCCCGCGTGAACTAGCAGATATCAGCCGGTTTACCGGGTAAGCAGATTCATTCTAAATTTCCGAAGAGCAGCCAGAAGCTCAACAGTATAGCAGCGCCAAGCTACGGGTATGTTTCTATGCACACCCCGATAAAGCGGTAGGCACCAGTGAAGCGTTGAGGCCAGCCCCCGGAGTTTACTGCCGGGCCCACTCACTGCGGATCCGGCTCAACGACTCAGGGGTAATGCCCAGGTAGGCTGCAATGTGCCGCTGGGGCAGGCGGCGGGCCAGCGTAGGGTACAGCTGCAAAAACTCCTGGTACCGTACTTCGGCCGGGGCACTCAGTACGCCAATCAGGCGGCGCTGCATAGCTACCAGGCTATTCTGCAGCAGCTGATAGAAAAATGCCTGAAACCCGGGCCCGAATGCCTGAAAGCGGGTATAAAAGTCGGCCCCAAACACCAATACCTCGGAATCTTCCAGGGCATCAATGGAAAACAGCGCCGGTACATGGCGCAGCAGGCTGTGCTGGTCAGCAATCCACCACTGTTCGGGGGCAAACTGCAGAGCGTGCTCCTTTTGCCGGGTGTCGGTAACGTAGCTGCGCAGGCAACCCTGCACTACAAACGCCCCAAAGCGGGCTACTTCTCCCTGTCGTACCAACTCCTCCCCTTTTGCCAGATGCCGGGGCGTAAGCAAACCCGCCAGTTCAGTGAACTGGGTTTCGGTGAGCAACAGCTTATCGTGGAAATACGTCCGGAGGGCGTCGGGCATAGTGAAGAATGGGGGTGTTCTACCTGCAAGATGCTTGTTTAGGCACTTGCAGCGCGCAGAGGTTTTGCAGAGGACGCCAAATGGCTCTGCCATGCCAAGGTTTTTGGCAGGCTTGGGACGACGGCGGGCAGTTACAAACCATACGTGAGCTGCAGGTAATATAGCCCGCCAATGCTGGGGCCACCGAGGTAGCTCACGTAGTAGTGGTTAAGCACGTTGCTGGCCCCCAGCTTAAAGCGCAGATTGGGCTCGGGCAAACGGTAGCTCAGCTGGGCATCCAGCGTACTGTAGGCAGGCACGTAGCCGTTCACCAGGAAGGTTTGGGAGTAGTACCGGTCCTGCCACCGGTAGTTGAGACCAAACCCGAAATTCTTCACCACGTTTTCGTTGCCCACGTTGAGGTTGTAAGTCCAGCGCGGCGTGTTAAAACCATCTTCCAGGCCGTCGCCGGATACGGTACGGTCGAGGCGGGTGTAGGTAGCACTGGCACCGGCCAGGTAGCCCCTGGCCACATCATAGCGCAGGCCCAGGGAGCCGCCGTAGTTGTACACCTGGCTCTGAGAGTTGGTCCAGAGGCGGTAGCGCGCCTGCCCGCTGCGCTTATTAAGGGCCGTGGCAATGGTATTCAGGTCGGTGCCGGTGCTGAGGGGCTGGCCGCTGGCATTCAGGGGTACGTAGGCTTCTACCTGTGCAATAAAGCTGCGGTAGGTGTTGTAGTAGAAATCCACATCGGCCAGCAGGCGGCCACCGGGCAGCAGGGCGGCTTTGTAGCCCAGTTCCACGGACCTGATGTGCTCGGGCCGGAGGTAGGTGTAGGGGGTTTTCACCAGGGTGCCCTGGTATTTGGCAATAGCCTGGGCAGTGGTCAGGCCGCCGGTGTTCACGTCGCGCGTTACGGCGGCGTTAAAGGCATCAATGGAGCTGCGCAGGTAGCTGTTCTCAAACACCCCATCCGACATTACCCGCAGCCCCCCGATGCGCTTCACCTGTCCGCTGTTTACGTTGGAAAACCCTTCAAACAGACTCGGAAACCGGTACCCGCTCTGGTAGCTTACCCGAAAGTTGTGCCGCTGGGTGGGTGAGTACACTGCCGTGAAGCGCGGATTGAAGCGGGCACTGAAGTAGTCGTTCTTATCGGCCCGCAGCGTGGCCGTCAGCCGCAGCCTCTCCCGCAGCAGCCGCGCCCCGGCCTGCACAAAGCCTCCGGTTTTGCCGTAGGTAAGCGTGCTGTACGGGTCCTCCCCTTTCTCCGGGTTGATGAAATAGTTGCCATCAGGCTCGATGAAGTACGTGCGGTGGTCGGCCCCCACTAGCACATCGGCCCAGGCCGGCAGCCCCTTGCCCCCACTTCTCCGGATGGCTTCCCCAATGTTCACCTGCCCTTCGGCGTGCAGCAGCTGCGCGTGTACCCGCAGCGCGGCACCTTCATCCCAGTTGTTGATATCGGCCAGCTCCCGCAGGCGCTGCCGGAACTCCGTGGTGCCGGGCTGAAAGCGGCCGGCATCGGCGGCCGTGCGGGCCGTGGCGTGAGCCTGCGCTACCGTCTGGCCCGCCTGGGTAGCGGCGTTCCAGGCAGTGGTGTACTCCTGATTCCAGCGGGCATCGGGCTTGAAGCTCCGCTCCATATTCTCGGCGGCGGAGCGCAGGTTGTAGCTGCGGCCGGTGTTTTCCCGGGTGAGATACACGCGCGCCTGTACTACCGGGCCGCTTAGCTGCAGGGCGTGCTGCTGCAGGTGGTAGTTATCCAGCTGAAACCGGTTGCTGCGCTGGTACACATTGTCAAAGTTGCTGCCCCGGTACGTGTAGGCCAGCTCGGCGCTGGGCGTAAGCTTGTAGTGCAGGGCGGCGTCGTAGCGGAGGGTTTGCAGGTGATAGTCCACCACATCCTGCTCCCGGTAGCCGGTGCGCGCCACCTGATAGGTTTTGCCGCCCAGCGTCAGGCTGGAGCGGTCCGATGACTCATTGCCGTAGCTGCTCACCGGGTCGCGGGCGGGGTTATCGGGCCCGAACAGGTTGGTGGTGGCGTTGCCGTTGGGGTTGATGTCGGTCATGTCGCGGGCAATCCAGTCGTAGCCGCGCAGGTAGGTGCCGTTTACCTTATAAGCCCACTTCGGCCCCAGCACCCGGGCGTAGCGCACACTGGTTTCCGAGAAAACATGCGCGCTGGTGTTCGGGTCGTGGAGGTGATTGACGCCGGTTTTCTGCTGCACACTCAGGCCCTGGCTCAGAAACGGGTTGCGGGTGCTGAAGTTGGCCAGCCCGTTGATGGCATTCAGCCCGTACAGTGCCGCCGCCGTACCCGGCACTATTTCCACCGTCCGGATATCCAGGTCACTCGGCCCCAGCACGTTGCCGATAGGCCCGCCAATATGCGGGGCTTGGTTATCGATGCCGTCCACGAGCTGAGCAAACCGCACGTTGGTGGTATTGGTGAAGCCCCGGGCGTTTATCACCTTGAAACCCAGGCTGGGCGTAATCACCTGAATGCCTTTGATGTGCTCAATAGCATCAAAAAACGAGGGAGCCGGCGTAAGGCGCAGCTGCCGGGCGTTCAGCTTTTCCACCGTCACCGGCGACTGTAGAATGCTCTCCTCCACCCTGGAAGCGGCCACTACCACCTCGCTCAGCCGGGTGGTATCGGCCAAGGCTAGAGGCGGCACCGGTTGCTTCAGGCGGTTCTGTGCCCACGCAGATTGCCCCATTACGCTCAGGGTCATTAATAAAGCCCACCGAAGGCCAGGAGTATATTTCACCATAGAGCAGAGGCATCCGTCGTTATATTTTCACAAACATAACGCAGGAAAAGGCGAATGGTTTGCGCCCCCTACTCACTTGCACACCGGAATTTCTGACCGAACCGTTTCTTAGTATGGTTTACTGAAGCAGCAACTCCATCTGAATATTGCACCGCTCGTAGGGCGAAGGGTGCCCGGCCACGGTTTTGCGAAAGCCCAGCTTGTGGTAGAGCTGAATTGCCGGTACCAGCTTGGTATTGCTTTCCAGATACAGCCGGGTTGCACCCAGGGCCCGTGCCCGGGCAATGGCGGCCTCTCCCAGCCGAAACCCAATGCCCAGGCCCTGGGCTTCCGGTGAAACGGCCATTTTGGCCAGCTCATAGGTGTGGGCATCCATGTGCAACAGGGCGCAGGCTCCCACTATCTGTCCATTATATTCAGCCAGCAGAATCTGCCCTCCTTGTGCCAGAATGTACTCTTCGGGGTGGTCCAGTGCTTTCAGGTCAGGCTCTTCAACCCGGAAATACTGCTGAATCCATTCGATGTTCAGGCGCCTGAACTCGGGTTGAAACTGCGGCTCATATTCCCGGATACGCACCGCGCCGGCTACCCTTTGGTCCCGGACAGCCTTTACCCGCCCGGCCATACTCTGCCGCGACAAAGCGTATTCCATTTCTTCAATGGCCAGCCAAAGGTTATAGCGGGTTTCGGCCAGCAATGCTTCCGAGGCCTGCTGCACGTCGGCCGTTTGCTGTTGCAGGGCGGGCCACAGCGCTGCGCCTTGTTCGGTAAGAGAAATAACGCTGCGCCGCTGGTCAGTTTCGCCGCGTTGCACCTGCACCAACCCGTGCTTTACCAAGTCCTTTACCGTCTGGCTGACGGCCGCGTGGGTTTGCCCAATACGCCCGGCAATGTCCCCTACGTGCCGCCCCGGCTCCGTGGCCACTACATAAAACACCGGGAACCAGCGCGGCTCAAATGCCACATGATACAGGGCATACACCTCGGCCGCCTGCCCCGTCATCAACTCACTCAACCGGCGCAACCGGCTTCCTAATGCCGCCGGGCCTATTTCATCAAAAAAGTCCATAACGCAAACCTAGCAGTATTTACGTAAGCGCTTACATTATTTATTACATAATTTGATTTTATCGGTTTTGCCTTACAGCAGCCGTACTGCCTCCGCCGCCAGAAACGCCTGAAAACGCTCCTGTAGCTCCCGAAATTCCTGAATCAGATGCTGGCCTTCCGGGGTCACCTCGGCTCCGCCACCGCGCTTACCACCAGTCTGGGTGTGCACCAGCGGCTTGGCACTTTGCGTATTCAGGGAGCTGACCAAATCCCAGGCGCGCTTATATGACATACCCATTTCCTGCGCCGCTTTCGAGATGGAACCGTGCTCCTGAATCAGCGTGAGCAGCTCCAGTCGGCCAATGCCCATGTACCGGTCGTCGGCCGTTTCCACCCATAAGCGGCCACTCAAGCGGAAGTTCAGATCAGCGCGGAGCAAATGTTTCATGCTGGTAAATATCGGGGTTGGAAATCGTAGACACCAGGCAGGCCCGGCAGGAAAAAAAGGCTGTACTACCAGCTGCAACGCAGTTTTCGGAGCGGTTGGTTGGGGTTCAGCACGGCAAACATCCAAAGTTAGAAACCGGAAACCCTGGCAGCTGCCGGCATGATAGCCCTCCGGGGAATGGTATACTGGATTTTTGACCTGCCGCCGGGGTCATTTCAGCTGTCCTGACCAACCGACCTTTCCCTTATGGAGCCTGTAGCGTCCCAAGGCCTGTACCGTCCCGAGTTTGAGCATGATGCCTGCGGCACGGGATTTATTACTTACGTAGACGGCCGCCGCTCGCACCAGATTGTTGCAGATGCCCTCACCATTCTGGAGAACATGGAACACCGTGGAGCCTGTGGCTGCGACGCCGACTCCGGCGACGGGGCCGGCATTCTGCTGCAGCTGCCACACTGGTTTTTTCTGGAGGAGTGCACCACCCTGGGCATCCGGCTGCCGGAGCCCGGTGAGTACGGCGTGGGCATGGTGTTTCTGCCCCGGAAGGGCAACCTACGCGAAGCCTGCCGGACCATCATTAACGCGGCAGCGGCACGGTTGGGCCTGCCGCTGCTGGGCTACCGCCCGGTGCCTACTAACCCAGCCGGCATCGGCCCCACGGCCCTGGCCGCCGAGCCGGCCATTGAGCAGTTGTTTGTGGGCCGCCCGGCCGGCGTGGCTACTCCCGAGGACTTTGAGCGCAAGCTGTACGTGCTGCGCCGCCTGATCAGCAGTGAGGTGGCAGCGCAGCTGCCCGCCGCCGAAGTGTACTTCACGTCCCTTTCGTGCCGGGTAATCATCTACAAAGGCCAGCTGACTACCTACCAGGTGCGCGGCTACTTCCCCGATCTGTCGGATGAGCGGGTCACCTCGGGCATTGGCATGGTGCACTCACGTTTCTCCACCAATACCTTCCCTAGCTGGCGGCTGGCCCAGCCCTTCCGGCTGCTGGCGCACAACGGCGAAATCAACACGCTGCGTGGCAACCTCAACTGGTTTTACGCCGGCCTCCCCTCCTACCTCTCGCCCTATTTCACGGCGGAGGAAATGCAGATTCTGCTGCCCGTTATCGACCCCACCCAGTCGGACTCGGCCTGCCTGGATAACGTGGTGGAGCTGTTGCTGCACTGCGGCCGGAGCCTGCCCCACGTAATGATGATGCTGGTGCCCGAAGCCTGGGACGGCAACGAGCAGATGGACCCGCTCAAGAAGGCGTTTTACGAGTTTCACGCCACCTTTATGGCCCCCTGGGACGGGCCGGCGGCCCTGCTCTTCACCGATGGCACCATGGTGGGCGCCATGCTGGACCGCAACGGCCTGCGCCCCCTGCGCTACGCCGTTACCAACGACGGCCTGGTGCTGGTGGCCTCCGAGGCCGGCGTACTGGGCCTGGGCCTGCCCGAAGCCAGCGTGGTGCGCAAGGGCCGCCTGCAACCCGGCAAAATGCTGCTCATTGATACCCAGGCCGGCCAGATTATCACTGATGAAGAGCTGAAAACCCAGGCCGCCACCCGCCAGCCCTACGGCCAGTGGCTCAGCGACTACCAGATCCGGCTGGAGGAGCTGCCCGAGCCCCGGCTGGTGTTTACGGACCTGTCGGCGGAATCGGTGTTCAAGTACCATCAGGTGTTCGGGTACACCCGCGAGGATATTGACACCATTCTGACACCCATGGCCGTGGAGGGCAAGGAGCCCATCGGCTCAATGGGGGTGGATACGCCGCTGGCCGTCCTTTCCGACCAGCCCCAGCACCTGAGCAGCTACTTCAAGCAGTTCTTCGCCCAGGTTACCAACCCACCCATCGACCCCATTCGGGAGCGGCTGGTGATGAGCCTGGCTACTTTTATCGGCAACAACGGCAACATCCTGGACGAGGACAAGATGCACTGCCACTGCGTGGCGCTGCACCAGCCCATTCTCACCAACCGGGAGCTGGAAAAGCTGCGCAGCATTGATACGGGGCTGTTCAACGCCAAAACCATCAACACCTACTTCCGGGCCGATGGCAAGCCGGGTGCGCTGCGGGCCGGTCTGGACCGCCTGTGCCGCTACGCCGAAGACGCCGTGGATGATGGATTTGAAGTACTGATTCTCTCCGACCGGTACCTTGATTCGGAACATGCCACCATTCCGTCACTGCTGGCGGTATCGGCGGTGCATCACCACCTTATCCGGAAAGGCTACCGGGGCTCGGTGGGGCTGGTGGTGGAGGCCGGCGACGTCTGGGAGGTGCATCATGTTGCCTGCCTGCTGGCCTTTGGGGCCACGGCCATCAACCCCTATCTGGCCCTCAGCACCATCCGGGTATTGCACTACGAAGGGCGCCTCAGCCACTCCAATCTGAGCCTGGATAAGCTGGAAGCCAACTACTTGAAAGCCGTATGCGACGGGCTGCTGAAAATTTTTTCCAAAATGGGCATCAGCACTCTGCAGTCGTATCACGGAGCACAGGTATTTGAAATTCTGGGTATTAACAAGCAGGTTGTTGATGATTACTTTACCGGGGCTGTAACGCGCATTGGCGGGCTGGGGCTGGATGAAATTGCCCGCGAAACCCTGTTCAAGCATTTCCAGGGCTTCCGGAGCAGTACCCTGGAAGAACAGCTCCTGCTGCCTGAAGGCGGCGTGTACCAGTGGCGGCGCCGGGGCGAGGCCCACCAGTTCAACCCCGAAACGGTTCACCTGCTGCAGCAGGCCACCCGCACCGGCAATTACGACACGTACCGCCGCTACGCCCAGCTGATTAATGCCCCCGGGAAAGGCACCTTCACGCTGCGCGGCCTGCTCGATTTTGCCCATCACCGGCCAGCTGTACCACTCAGCGAAGTGGAACCGGCCGAGAATATCATGCGCCGCTTTGCTACCGGGGCCATGTCGTTCGGTTCCATATCGCACGAGGCGCACAGCACCCTGGCCATTGCCATGAACCGCATCGGGGGTAAAAGCAACACCGGCGAAGGCGGCGAGGACCCCATGCGCTACGATATCATGGAAAATGGTGATTCCATGCGCTCCGCCATCAAGCAAGTGGCCTCGGCCCGCTTTGGCGTGACGGCCCACTACCTCACTAACGCCGACGAGCTGCAGATTAAAATGGCCCAGGGCGCTAAGCCCGGGGAAGGGGGCCAGCTGCCTGGCCATAAGGTGGATGAGTGGATTGCCCGGGTGCGCCACGCTACGCCCGGCGTCGGCCTTATCTCGCCCCCGCCCCACCATGATATCTACTCCATTGAAGACCTCGCCCAACTGATTTTTGACCTCAAGAATGCCAACCGCCAGGCCCGCATCAACGTGAAGCTGGTGAGCAAGGCGGGCGTGGGCACCATTGCGGCCGGCGTAGCCAAGGCCCACGCCGACGTCATTCTGGTGGCCGGCTACGACGGCGGCACCGGGGCCTCACCCATGAGCAGTATCCGCCACGCCGGCCTGCCCTGGGAGCTGGGCTTGGCGGAAGCTCACCAGACTCTGGTGCGCAACCAGCTGCGCAGCCGCGTGGTGCTCCAGACGGATGGGCAGCTGAAAACCGGCCGCGACCTGGCCGTTGCAACCCTGCTGGGGGCGGAAGAGTGGGGCGTAGCCACGGCGGCGCTGGTAGCGGGCGGCTGCGTAATGATGCGCAAATGCCACCTCAATACCTGTCCCGTGGGCGTGGCCACTCAAGACCCCGAGCTGCGTCGGTTGTTCAGCGGGCAGCCCGAGCACATTGTAAACCTGTTCCGCTTTCTGGCCGAGGAGCTGCGGGAAATTATGGCGGAGCTGGGCTTCCGGACCATTAACGATATGGTGGGCCGGGCCCAGTTTCTGAAGCCGCGCCCGAATATCCAGCACTGGAAAGCGCGCCACCTCGACCTGCGCGACCTGCTGTATCTGACCTCACCCGAGCCCGGCAGCACCCTGCACCACAGCGAGCAGCAGGACCACGGCCTTACCGGCATCCTCGACTGGCATCTGCTTGAACACGCCTACCAGGCCCTGGACCATCAGCAGCCCGTGCAGGCCGAGTTTTACGTCCGCAACACCGACCGGACGCTGGGCACACTGCTTTCCAACGAAATAACCAAACGCCACCCCAGTGGGCTGCCGGAGCATACCATTAACTACACGTTCCGGGGTTCGGCCGGGCAAAGCTTTGGGGCTTTCAGCGTCCGGGGTCTGTCGTTCCGGCTGCAGGGCGAAGCCAACGATTACGTTGGGAAAGGGCTGTCGGGGGCCCGCCTCATTATCTACCCGGCCCCCGATGCCCACTTCGAGCCCGAGCAGAACATCATCATCGGCAACGTGGCGCTGTACGGGGCTACCTCCGGCGAGCTGTTCGTGCGCGGGCAGGCTGGGGAGCGGTTTGCCGTGCGCAACTCCGGGGCTACGGCCGTTGTGGAGGGCGTGGGCGACCATGGCTGCGAGTACATGACCGGCGGCCGGGCCCTCATCCTGGGCCGCACCGGCCGCAACTTCGCCGCCGGCATGAGCGGGGGCATTGCCTGGGTGTACGATGCCGACGGCTCCTTTCCCCACAACTGCAACCCCGAAATGGTAGAGCTCGATCCGCTCGACGCCGACGACGAAACCCATATCCGGCACCTGCTCCATCAGCACCACGAGCTTACCGGCAGCCAACTGGCCGCCTTCCTGCTCACCAACTGGCCCGAGGAAGCCGGCAAGTTTGTGAAGGTGTTCCCCAGCGAATACAAAAAGGTGCTGCAAAAGACCCGGGTGGCGGTGGGGTGACGCCTCACCCCCCCCGGCCTCCTCTCCAGAGGGAGACGGAGAGCCTGACAGCAGGATGTAGAGACGCGACACTTCGCGTCTCCCGCCAGAACGAGCCGCCAGAACGCATAGCAGCCGGCACGAGCCGTCAGCACCGCGCAGCAAAAACAACATCAGCAACGATGAGACGCGAAGTGTCGCGTCTCTACAACCGTCCGAATCGTCTCGCTCCCCCTCTCTCCCAGAGAGGGGGCCGGGGGGTGAGGCACCACGCATATGGGCAATAGCACTGGTTTCAAGGAATTTCAGCGGGAGTTGCCCGCCAAGGCCACCCCGCAGGAGCGGATAGCGCACAACCGCGAGTTTGTGGGCCAGTACGCCGACACGCAACTCCGGCAACAGTCGGGGCGGTGCATGGAGTGCGGCATTCCGTTCTGCCACGCGGGCTGCCCATTGGGCAACATCATTCCGGAGTTCAACGACGCGGTATACCGCCAGGACTGGGAGCAGGCCTACCAGATTTTGAGCTCCACCAACAACTTTCCGGAGTTTACCGGCCGCATCTGCCCCGCCCCCTGCGAGTCGGCCTGCGTGCTGGGCATTCATGCCGCGCCCGTGGCCATCGAGGAAATCGAGAAGCACATCATTGAAATTGCCTTCGAGAAAGGTTACGTACAGCCTACGGCACCCATCCTGAAAACGGGCAAAACCGTGGCCGTAGTGGGCTCTGGCCCGGCCGGGCTGGCGGCCTCCGCCCAACTGGTGCGGGCTGGCCACACCGTAACCGTATTCGAGCGTGACGACCGACCCGGCGGCCTGCTGCGCTATGGCATCCCCGATTTCAAGCTGGACAAATGGGTAGTTGACCGCCGCCTGCGGGTACTGGAAGAAGATGGCGTGGTATTCCGCTGCAACACGGAGGTTGGCCGGGATATAGCCGCGGCCGAGTTACAACAGCAGTTTGATGCCGTGGTGCTGGCCGGTGGGGCCTTGGTACCCAAAGACCTCCCCCTGCCCGGCCGCGAGCTGCCCGGCATCCACTTCGCCATGGACTACCTCACCCAGCACAACCGCCGCGTAAGCGGGCTGCCGCTGTTGGAGGCTGAAATCCAAGCTACCGGACTTGACGTGGTAGTCATTGGCAGCGGCGACACCGGCTCCGACTGCGTAGGCACGGCCAACCGCCAGCAGGCCCGCTCCGTCACGCAGTTTGCCCTCATGCACCAGCCTGCCCCCGAGCGCCCCCACTTCGAGCCCTGGCCTCACTACCCCACGGCTATGTTCCGCACCAGCACCTCCCACGAGGAAGGCTGCCAGCGCTACTGGGGCATCAACACCAAAGCCTTCCTAGGCGACGAAAACGGCCGCCTCCGCGCCCTGCTGGTCACCGACGTTACCTGGGAAACCGACGTACTAGGCCGCCGCCTCGCCTTCGCCGAAATCGAAGGCTCGGAGCGCGAAATTCCCTGCCAGCTGGCCCTGCTGGCCTTGGGCTTCGCCTCCCCCCGCTACGAAGGCCTCCTGGAGCAGCTCGGCGTAGCCCTCGACGACCGGGGCAACGTGCGCACCACCTCCGACGCCGCCTTCCTCACCTCTCAGCCCAACGTATTCGTGGCCGGTGACATGCGCCGGGGCCAGTCGCTGGTGGTCTGGGCCATATCCGAAGGCCGCGAAGCTGCCCGGCAGGTAGACTTGCTGCTGACCGGCAAAACCGCCCTGCCCAGCAAGGACGCGGTGGGCATGTTTGGGTAGGCCGTTTGGAACCGAACAGAACGTCATGCTGAGCTTGCCGAAGCATCACTACCGCTTCGTTGGATTACCATTGCAACGAAGCGGTAGTGATGCTTCGGCAAGCTCAGCATGACGTACTGGAAACACAAACCGCCCGCTGGTAGCAGCGGGCGGTTTGTGTTTCTTTAAATATTAAAACGGCGGCGGGCCGTCGTCGAAGTTGCTACGGGGGAAGGGCTGCGCGGGTGGCGGGCCGTCGTTGTTGATGCGGGAGCCCAGGCGGATGGTGTTGGGGGCAAAACCAGAGGCATCATCGTCGAAGGTGCTGGTGGGGAAAGCGCCGGGGTTGAAGCCCGCGTCGCCGAAGCCACCGCCGGCCCCGTCGAGGTCGGCAAACTTGGTGAACTTGCCGATGAACTTCAGCTGCACGGTTTCCAGGGAGCCGTTCCGGTGCTTGGCAATAATCACCTCGCCGGTACCCTGGGTGGGGTTACCCATTTCGTCCTCCGTAATCTTATAGTACTCGGGGCGGTACAGGAACACCACCATGTCGGCGTCCTGCTCGATGGAGCCCGATTCCCGAAGGTCACTGAGCTGAGGCTTCTTGTCGCCGCCGCGGGTTTCCACCGAGCGGCTCAGCTGCGACAGGGCCAGCACCGGCACGTTCAGCTCTTTGGCAATACCTTTCAGGGCCCGCGAAATCGAGGCAATTTCCTGTTCCCGGTTGCCCCCGCCCTTGCCATCCGTGTTACCCGTCATTAGCTGCAGGTAGTCGATGATGATCATCTGGATGTCGTGGTGGGCTTTGAGACGGCGGCACTTGGTGCGCAGCTCCCGGATGCTCAGGCCCGGCGTATCGTCAATGTAAATGGGAGCCGACGACAGGGCAGAAATCTTGTGGTTCAGCTGCGCCCACTCGTAGTCGGCCAGGTTGCCCTTCTTGATTTTCTCCGAATCCAGCTCCGCCTCGGCCGAAATCAGACGGTTCACGAGCTGCAGCGAGGACATTTCCAACGAGAAAATAGCCACCGGCTTCTTGAACTCCACCGCCGCATTGCGCATGGCCGATACTACGAAGGCGGTGTTGTGCGTCACGGTCATGTCCTGAAGCAGAAACAGCCGGTTACCGTCGATGCTGAAGCCATAATAGTCGTCCTCGCCGTCAAACTCTACCGAAATACCGGTCATGCGCCAGTCTACGGGGCTGGGCCAGGGCTGGGCCTGCTTGCGAGATACGCGCACTGGCACCCGGTTGATGTCGCCGTAGATGCGCACCCGGTACACCTCGCTCTCGTAGCCGATAGTGCTGATGGCTGCCCGTTTCTTCTTCAGCGAAGTGCGGAAACCCAACGAGTCGGCCAGGAACTTGATTTGCCGGGCCAGGCGGTGGTTCTTCTGGGTGATTTCGTAGCCGTTGGATACCGGGTCGAGGTGGCCGTCGGAATCAATCAGCCCGGCCAGCAGGCGCAGGCGGTTTTTGGTGCTGTTGCTCAGGTACTGCTGCGGAATGTGCTTGTTGCCGAGCACGCCCAGTTGCCGTAGCTCATCCTGCACCGAGTATTGCGTGAGGTTGCCGCCCTGCCGGCCCCGGGTGATGCCGTAGCTGTTGCATCGGTCTTCCGCCGTGCCTACTGTCACCTGCATGTCGAGCTCAGCGGCATATTCGTGCAGATAGGCAATAATTTCGGCATCCTGTCCCGTGATACGACAGTTACCCGAAGCCCCGTCGCCGAGCCACACGCCCAGAAAATACGGATCAATTGGCACTTCCTGCGCGGCAAACTCCACGGGCACTTTGTAGCCTTTGTAGCTGGAGCGGAACTTGGCCGACTTGCCGAGCCAGTCCTTTACCGTGATGTTGAGCACGTCGCCGTGACGGTGCGGGCCTTCGGTGCGGCTGCGCTTCAGGGAGAGGATATGGCTCTCGTTCACGCGGTAGGCCTCACCCTTGTTCTGGCGCACCCAGTACATGTTCTCGCGGCCCCGGGCAATGCTCAGCACCCGGCGCGGGGTGGAGTCGTCGCCCATCAGCAGCTCACCCGCCCGCACGTCTTCCACGTTGCGCAGGGTGCCATCGAACATCAGCACTTT
Organism: Hymenobacter metallilatus; assembly: GCF_003944705.1. Lineage (GTDB taxonomy): Bacteria > Bacteroidota > Bacteroidia > Cytophagales > Hymenobacteraceae > Hymenobacter > Hymenobacter metallilatus. The sequence continues at coordinate 36,045 of NZ_RWIS01000015.1, forward strand.
GGTGCCTTTGCCGAGACATTTTCCCATGCCTGGCCGCGCCGCAATAATCACCAGATCAGATGGTTGCCAGCCGGAGGTTACGCGGTCCAAAGCCGAGAAACCGGAGGGCACACCGGTGAGGCCGTCCTTCTGATCCTTCTTTTCTTCCAGCTCCTTGATGGCCTTGCCCATGAGGCTGCGCATGTCATCAAAGTTCTTGCGGATGTTGGATTCCGACACTTCGAATAAGGACTGCTCAGTACTATCCAGCAGGTTGAACACATCCGTCGTATCCTCAAACGCCTCCCGCTGAATATCGGAAGCAATGCGGATTAGCTCCCGCTTGATGGCGTTTTCGGTGATGATGCGGGCGTGGTACTCAATGTTAGCGGCCGAGTTTACCTTGAACGTCAGGTTGGCCACGTAATGAGCACCGCCGGCGGCCTCCAGCTCACCCATTTCCCGCAACTCGTGGGTAACCGTCAGAATATCAATTGGCTCCGACTTATCGAACAGGTTCAGGATGGCCTTGAAGATGCGGATGTGACCTTCCTTGTAGAAGCTCTGGGGCTTCAGGATGTCGATTACCGTAGTTAGGGCGTCCTTTTCCAGCATGAGGGCACCTAGCACGGCGGCTTCCAGCTCCAGGGCCTGCGGCGGCAGTTTGCCGGCGGCTCCGCCCATGGGCAGCTGCGCCGGGCGGCTGTTCCAGGCAGCTTTGGCCCGTGAGGCCGAAAGTTTCAGGCGGTCATCCATCCGGTCGTTCATTACTAACTGAGCACTACAAGGTAAGCAGGTTGGGCCGGTTTTGGGCAGAGTTTCTTCCCGGGCTCTTCAACTTTTCAGCGAAAGGGGTACAAAGCTAACGGCTGGGCTTTACAATCCGGGACTAGTGCAAAAGGTTTCTTTTTTGTATGCTGAGAGCAGGTGCAACGGCTCCGCAGCGAGCTGACACTCTAAGAGTGAGAAGAGTACATTTATTGCCAGGCCCGCCACCTGCCGCGTGGCCAGGGTCGGCTTTGCGGTGCCCGGCATTGCCCATGCACACCTCGGCCGGGCAGTGTACCTTTGCGGCCTGTTTACTTATTTGCTGAATGGCCGCTACTCCTTCTTCTCTCCAACGCCTGCACCTGATTGCCACCGGGGGCAGTATTATGCACAACCTGGCTTTGGCCCTGCACCGGCGCGGCGCGCAGGTTACGGGTTCCGATGACGAGATATTTGAGCCGGCCAAAAGCCGCTTGGCCAAGGCGGGCCTGCTGCCAGCCCAGGAAGGCTGGTTTCCGGAGAAGATTACTCAGGACCTGGATGCTGTAATTGTGGGTATGCATGCCCGCCCCGATAATCCGGAGCTGCTCCGGGCGCAGGAGCTAGGCCTGCGGGTGTACTCGTTTCCGGAGTTTATCTACGAAGCCTCCCGCGACAAGCAGCGCATTGTAATAGGTGGCTCGCACGGCAAAACCAGCATTACCTCCCTCATTCTGCATGTGCTGCGCTACCATGGCCGCCAGTTCGATTACGCCGTGGGGGCCCAGCTGGAAGGCTTCGACCTGATGGTGCAGCTGACGGATGAGGCGCCTATCATTATAATTGAGGGCGACGAGTATCTGTCCTCTCCCATCGACCGGCGGCCCAAGTTCCACCTCTACCAGCACCATATTGGCGTAATTTCCGGCATCAGCTGGGACCATATCAACGTGTTTCCCACGGAGGAGGTGTACCGGGAGCAGTTCAAAATTTTTGCGGAGATGACGCCTAAGGCCGGGGTGCTCATCTACGACCAAGACGACGAACAGGTGCAGCTGGTAACGGTGCCCAGCTCGCCCGACGTGAAGTACATTGGGTACGGCCCCCACGAGCACATTATCCGGAACGGCAAAACTTTCCTGCTGACTAAAAAGGACGAGGAAGTGCCCGTACAGGTGTTCGGGGCCCACAACCTGCGCAATATTTCGGCGGCCAAAGAGGTGTGCAAGCAGTTGGGCATCAAGGGCAAAGAGTTTTATGAAGCACTATCCACTTTTAAAGGAGCCGCCCGCCGCCTGGAGTTGGTGAAAGAGGGGGCCGACTCGGTGGTGTACAAGGATTTTGCCCACGCCCCCAGCAAGCTGAAAGCCACAGCTACGGCCTTCAAAAACCAGTACCCGGAGCGCCGGCTGGTGGCCTGCCTGGAACTGCATACCTTCAGCTCCCTCAACCCGGCCTTTCTGCCCCAGTACGCCCATACCTTCGATGCTCCTGATGTGGCGGTAGTGTATTTTAATCCCCACGTGCTGGAGCATAAGCGCCTGCCGCCGCTGCCCCCCGAAGCCGTGCAGCAGGCCTTCCAACGCCCCGACCTGCGGGTGTTTACCGACAGCCAGGAACTGGCAGCCTTTCTGCACGCCCAACCTTGGCATAATGCCAATCTGCTGATGATGTCGTCGGGCACGTTTGATGGGCTGGACCTGCACCAGCTGGCAACCGTGGTAACCACTTAATTTGCTGGCTTATGCCGCCCGCATGAGCCTTGCGCTCATGCGGGCGGCATAGGGCCGGACCAAGTCATGAAGCATACCATTCTGCTCCTGCACGGAGCCTTGGGCTCAGCTGCTGAGTTGAAGTTCCTGAAGCGGGAGCTGCCACCATTCTACACGGTACACGCTTTTTCCTTCGGGGGGCACGGGGGGCAGCCCCTGGCAGGCCCGGCGTTTTCGATGAAGGCTATGGCCCAGGAAGTTCGGCAGTTTATTCTGGACCACGGCCTGCCCCCGGTGCATGTATTTGGCTACAGCATGGGTGGCTACGCGGCCCTCACGGCTGCCGTACAGTGGCCGGAACTGTTCAGCAGCATCACCACCCTGGGCACCAAGTTCGACTGGACCCCGGCCACGGCAGCTCAGGCTACTGGCTTTCTGGACGCGGCCATCATGCGTGAGAAAGTGCCGCAGTTTGCCAGCCAGTTGGAACAGCTACATGCGCCCACGCCCCTGCCACAGTTCCTGGCTGCCACGGCCGCTCTGTTGCGCGGTCTTGGCGACGCCCCCCTGCTACACGCACACAACCTGGCTACTCTGGAGGTGCCGGTGCAGGTGCTGGTAGGGGAACTGGATAAAACGGCCGGCGTAGATGCTTCCCGCGCGTACGCCGACCACATGCCTCGTGCTTCCTTCGAAATTATCATGAATACTCCCCACCCACTGGAAAAAGTAAACCCCGATGTGCTCGTGAATCGCATTGCCCGGTTTGTGGAAACGGTGGAGGAAGGTATGGTGTAGGGAGAACGTCAAAGGGAAAAGCCCGGCGCTTATAGTAAGCGCCGGGCTTTTCCCTTTGACGTTCTCCCTTTTACTTTTCCCCGCTGCCCTTACGGCGCCTGTCGGTGGTGACCAGCAAAGCCAGGGCTGTGAGGGAAAGGCGCAGGATCCACTTACGACTCAGCATGGCTACCGGCGTACAAAAAAGGTGTTGTTGGATTCCACGCGCAGGTCGCAGCGGCTGCCCCCGGTATTCTCCTCGCAGGTGGTACCCACAATTTCGTTTTTCTCAAAATTGAAGAAGCAGAACGTGCAGCCCACCCCCGTAATAATGTAGCGGGCCGAGTTGGAAGGCAGGTACAGGCTATTGTCGGTGGAAGTTTGTAGGGGCAGGGCCATGGCCCGGTACATGCCGTTGCGCAGGCCCATGCCTACAATGTAGTATACGGCCTTATCCTTGGGCGTTTCCTGCACCTTGCGGATAATGGTTTTGTCGATGGCCGTACCATCCCCGAACTCGCGGGTGAAGGCTGCCGAAAGCTGTTCCCGAGGAATTACATAACGGATTTTACCCTCCGATACTTCGGCTATCTGCTTACTGACCACTTCCCGCTTCCGCCGTAGCTCTTCCGTGTCGGTGGTGGGGGTGCTCATTTCCGGGAAACCTCGCTTAGTAGTTTCGCAGGCAGTCAGCCCGCCCAGCAAAAGCAGGCCGGAACTCAGCAAAAACAGCGCAGGGCGCAGGATATAGTTCATTCTAGTTAGCAACGAGGTAAGTCAGCGCAGGGCTAGCGGGGCTTGTAATACGTTCGGGCCTCCGGTAGCTCCTTCTGAATGTTGGCAATGCGGGTGCCGTTGGAGGGGTGAGTAGAGAGAAACTCGGGTGGAGAGGCCGTATTCTCGCGAGCATCCATCCGCTGCCAGAACTGCACAGCCCCATCGGGGTTATAGCCAGCCATGGCCATAAAGATAAGCCCCAGGTGGTCGGCTTCCGACTCCTGGCTGCGGCCGTACTTCAGCAGTCCCAACGAGGAACCCACGCCTACTGCCTGCAAAAACACGCTCTGAGTAGCCGTGGGGTTCTGGCCCACCGCCGCCGAAACTACCCCGCCCAGGCCCTGAGCCGCCATTTGCTGGCTCATGCGCTCCGAGCTGTGGCGGGCCACGGCATGGGCAATTTCGTGGCCCATAACCACGGCCAGGCCGTTTTCGTCCTGCGTAATGGGCAGGATACCGCTGTACACGGCTACTTTGCCGCCCGGCATACACCAGGCATTTTCCTGCTTGTCGTCCAGCAGGTTGAACTCCCACTGGTAGCCCTCCAGCTGGGCCTGCTGGTTTTGCTGGCGGAAGTACTGCTCCACGGCCTGCTGAATGCGCTGGCCCACCCGCTTCACCATGGCGGCCTGCTCGCCGCTGCTGACAACGCGGCTGCTGGCCAGTACTTTCTGGTATTCCTGCGCGGCCATGGTATTCATTTCGGTATCGGACACGAGGCTGAGCTGCCGACGGCCCGTGATGGGCACCGTGGAGCAGGCCACAGCTACGAACAAGCAGCTGGCCAGAGCTATTTTCCTGAACATGGATGGAAAGCGGTTGAGAAGAGAGAACAGGGTAGGATACGGGAATTACGGAGGGCGGTACGGCGTAGCTGTCCCTCACTTGCGTGCTATACGTGCAGCAGTAGGCAAAATGTTTGGCCCATCTGCTGGGAGCCGACTTGGCCGGCACTTTGGGTTTTGGCCCCGCGAATTAAACGCTATTTTTGACCGTCTGCCGCGTGTTTTTCTACACCTGCTGCCTCCTGGCGGTTATATCCGCTCCCAATCTCTCAACTTCCTGAGCATGAAAATTCTCTGTATCGGCCGCAACTACGCCGAGCATATTGCTGAACTCCAGAACGAAACACCTGACGCGCCCGTCATCTTCGCCAAACCCGATACGGCCCTGCTTCAGCGCAACCAGCCGTTTTTTCTGCCTGATTTCTCCCAGGATATTCACCACGAGGTGGAGCTGGTGCTGCGCATCTGCAAAAACGGCAAGAACATTGAGGAGAAATTCGCGCCTACTTACTTCGACGCCATCGGGCTGGGCATTGACTTCACGGCCCGCGACCTGCAGAGCCAGCTCAAAAGTAAGGGCCTGCCCTGGGAGCTGGCCAAGGGCTTCGACGGCTCGGCCCCTATTTCCCAAGAGTTTAAACCGGTTTCGGCATTTACCGACCTCCGCAACATCGACTTCCGGCTGGAGGTAAACGGCGAAGTGCGCCAGCGGGGCAACTCCGGGCTGATGCTGCACGATTTCTCGAAAATCATCAGCTATATCTCCCGGTTCATTACCCTGAAAATGGGCGACCTGATCTTCACCGGCACCCCCAGTGGCGTCGGCCCCGTCCGCATCGGCGACCAGCTGGCTGGTTTCATCGGGGAGGAGAAGATGTTTGACCTGGCGGTGAAGTAGGGCAATCAGCCCCTCATTCCGAGTGCAGCGAAGGCGGAGCCGAGAAATCTCGCGTGCTGACGTTGTAGTGGTAACTAAACCCCAGAACGTCATGCCTCATTGGTCGGCCGCTTGTCGAAGCATCCCCCCGTATTGAGCTTGCTGGACTAATTCAATGGTAACCGCTCCGTAGCCCAGGGTTCAAACCCTGGGCTAGTGAAGCAATGTTAGGCAGGCTAGATTCTTCGCAGGCTCGGAATGACAGCTACTTTGGCAACGTCAGCACGCGAGATTCCTCGGCTCCGCTCCGCTGCACTCGGAATGACGTTCTGCTTAGAATAACGTGCTAGTTGCCTGACGTTCCGGCTTTCAACAACCTTCACACTCTTTTTTCCGTCCGGGGAGGCACGAGGGTGCCGGTCCTTGGCGTTGCTGCGGCATCCGTCTGCTTTTCCTTCCTGCTGCTGATTTCCTTTCCTGAATGCCCGATTTCCTTAATACCCGGCCCCGCCGCCTGCTGAGCGTGGCGGTGCCGTTTTTGCTGTTGCTGGGGTTCCAGCCCACTGCCTGCGGGGGGCAGGAACCCGATTCGGCGGAGAAGCCCAAGCCCACCCTGGCTGCGGCCCCGTCCCGCCCTGAAGTGCCCGAGGGCTACTTTCTGTTTCCCATCAAGCCGGGTCAGCAGAACTTCCTGGCCGGCAGCATGGGCGAGCTACGCCCCAACCACTTCCACGGCGGCCTCGATATTAAGACCGACGGCCGGGTGGATTTGCCAGTGCACGCCTCGGCCGACGGCTACATTTCGCGTCTGAAGCAAAGCAGCTACGGCTACGGCAATGTACTGTACATCACCCACCCCAACGGCCTCACCACGGTGTACGGTCACCTCAACCGCTTCAAAGGCCCCGTGGCCGAAGAGCTGCGCCGCCGCCAGTACGAAAAGCAGACCTACGACCTGGAGCTGTTTTTCAAGCCCGAGCAGTTTCCGGTGAAGCGCGGTGAGGTAGTGGCGCTGTCGGGCAATACCGGCGGATCGGCCGGGCCGCACCTGCACTGGGAAGTGCGCACCGCCCAGGATGAGCAGCTGAACCCCTTGCAGTGGGACGGTTTTCCCGAAATTCAGGATCATGTGGCCCCCGTGCTGCTGGCCTTCGGGGTGGAAGCCCTGAGCATCGATGCGCGGGTACAGGGCCGGTTCGGCAAGTCGGTTTTCGTGCCCAAGGCCCCGCCCCTGCCTAACGGTGGCGGCTACGTATGGGCCGATACCATTGCCGCCAACGGCACCGTGGGCCTGCTCATGCAGGGCTTCGACCGGTTCGACCAGGTGTGGAACAAGAACGGCATTCAGAAGGTGGAGGTGCTCGTGAACGGCCAGCCCCACTACCAGCACGTGGTGGATGCCATTCCGTTTCCGGAAGGCTCCCGCCAGATCAACAATCACCTGGATTACGAGTGGCGCGCCACCCAGGGCCGGCAGCTGGAAAAGCTGTTCGTGGACGACGGCAACGACCTGCGCATGTACACCGCCGGCCCCGGCAAGGGCAAGCTGCGCGTGGAGCCGGGCAAGGTATACGCCGTGGAAGTGCGCCTGAGCGACTCCTACGGCAACCTCACGCCCCTGCGCTTTACGCTGCGGGGCGTGGCCGACAGCTACCGCAAAACCCGCTCGGCAGCCGTGAAAACCCCGGCCCTGCGCTTCGATATCAGCCGTAACCTGCTGGTAGCCGTGGCCCAGGACCCCGACACGGCCGCGGTGGGTGGCCCCCTCACGCTGTACCGGGGAGCCCGCCGCCTTACGCTGCGGCCCAGCTACACCGAGAACAGCCAGAACGTATACCTCTACGACCTGCGCGCCGGCCGCCCCGATTCGCTGCAGTTCGGCCGCGTTACCAAGCGGTTCGACCGGCAGGCCCTGATTCCGGCGGGCCGGGAGTTTGGGTTCAGCACGGCTAACCTGGCCCTGGGTTTCGGGCCGAAAACACTGTTCGACACCTTATTTGTGCAAACCAGCTACAAGCAGGGCATCTGGACGGTGCACCACCCCCGCACCCCGCTCTACGAAACCCTGGCCCTCACCCTCAAGCCCGAAACCCCGGCCACCGACCCGCGCCGCACGGCCATTTACAGCGTAACGGCCAAGGGCGGCCGGGCCTACGTGGGCGGCAAGTGGAACGCTGATGCCACGGCCATTACGGCTCCCATCAAGGCCTTTGGGCAATTCAAGCTCCTCACCGATACCATTCCGCCTTCGGCCCGCCTCATCAGCCGCGGCCCCAGCGGCGTGGTATTCAAGGTGGGCGACGACCTTTCGGGCCTGGCCAGCTACAAGCTGGAAGTGAACGGGCAGTTCCGCCTGCTGCGCTTCGAGCACAAGAACGCCACCATCTACTCGGAGCGCGACGACACGCTAGGCCCACCCCTACGCGGCCCCGCCACCCTGCGCCTGATGGACCAGGCCGGTAATGAGAAGGTGATTAATCTGGTGCTGTAAGAACGAGTACCCCGGAGCTGAACTCCGGCTTGCGTGAGAAGGTAATTCCCCTGTTGCGCGGTCCGGAGCCCAGTTCCGGGGTTCTCGTTTTGGTAGCCTTTGCAGACGTGCTGAGGCTGAGCAACACCAGATCTTTGAAATGCCTTCAACTATTGTGTTTCGACAAGGATGCTTTTCGAGATGCGGAAAGTGAAGTCTGTTATAAAATCTGGCCGCTTCTGTACACTCATTACTTCTGTCATGTTTTCAGCCAAGCAGCAAGTCACAGAACTTATCCAAGACTACCAAACAGCTGTTTACAAAGCCGTAGCCTTGCTGAATGCCAAGTCAGAACAAGACTGCGGCTTTCAGCAGCGCGAAGAAAGCCCTGGTTATCGGGCAGGTTATCTGGATGCGCAACAGCGTGTACGGTATGCGTTCCACGGCGCGGGCTGTTTGGTTAACATGTTCGGGGTAGAGGTGGATTTCGATTATGCGAAGGAAGGTGGTTGTACCGGCATTGACCCTTGGTTCCTGATAAATTTTCTCCAAAACAACCCAGCCATACAGGCTAAATACCCGTCGCTGACCAATGACACAAAAGTGACGCAGATCCTGCAGGAACTGGTGAAAGACGGTACACTCGCCCAATATGTACACTCGGCAGATGACTGGCGTTATTATTGGGTAGCTGACATCGGAAACCCCAATCTCCCTGAAGTAGTATTGCGCTGGTCTGAGAAAGATGAGGCTGAGTAGAACTCAGGAGTTCGGTAATTCGCTTATTTTCAGATTTCCCGTTCTGTTTGAACCTCTGCAATTCTCCAAGCCGCCAACAGTGATTCTGCGTAAACAGCGGCTACTTCCAACCTCAACCCTATGCCCAAGAACCTGCTCAAACGCCGCCAGCCCGTACTGCTGGGAGCCGCGGCGGCCGTTATTGCCACCGGCGTGGCCGCGTATGCCTACACCCGCCGCAAAGCTCATCCTGACCTGCCCACCGTGGCCCATGTGGATCTGCACAAGTATGCCGGCCTCTGGTACGAGGTGGCCCGCCTGCCCACCCGCTTCGAGAAGGGCTGCCAGCACGTAACGGCTGAGTACAAGTTGCGGCCCGATGGCAAGGTAAACGTGCGTAACACCTGTCATAAGGAAGGCCTCAACGGCCCCGCCGAAACCGCCACCGCCGTAGCCCGCGCCGTGGATGCCACCAACGCCCGCCTCAAAGTGCAGTTCTTCTGGCCTTTTGAGGGCGACTACTGGATTCTGGACCTCGACCACGCCGACTACCAGTATGCCTTGGTGGGCGAACCGGAGCGCAAAAACCTCTGGATTCTGAGCCGCCAGCCCCACCTGGAGCGTAACCTCCGCGACCGGCTGGTGGCCAAAGGCCGGGAGCTGGGCTTCCCCGTCGAAAACCTGATTTTCACCCCGCAACCCATTGCCGGCAAGCCGTAGGTGTGATAGAGTGAACTGATTATCATCCTGAGCGCAGTGAAGGACCTTGTCACGTTTGCACATAGCACCCAAACGTGACAAGGTTCTTCGCTGCGCTCAGGATGACAGACAAATCGATATGTTACCCCTGTAATCCCCAAAAATCCCTTTTATCTTCGCGGCATGGCAGTACCCCACGCTGGCGAACAGGCCCCGGCCTTCGAAGCCAAAGACCAGAACGGCACCCTCCACCGCCTCCAGGATTACGCGGGCCGCAAAGTGGCCCTCTACTTCTACCCCAAAGACGACACCTCGGGCTGCACGGCCCAGGCCTGCAACCTCCGCGACAATTACGCGCAGCTTCAGGCCGCCGGCGTGCAGGTACTGGGCGTGAGCATCGACTCGGAGAAGTCGCACCAGAAGTTTGCCACCAAGCACGAGCTGCCCTTCCCGCTGCTGGTAGACGAGGATAAAAAGCTGGTGCAGGACTATGGCGTTTGGCAGGAGAAGTCGATGTACGGCCGCAAATACATGGGTACCATGCGCTATACCTTTCTCATTGATGAAAAGGGCCTGATTGAGAAAGTCATTACTAAAGTCGACACCAAGAACCACGCGGCTCAGCTGCTGTAGTTTTCCCACTGAAAGCCTCGCCCCTCCGGCGGGGCTTTTTACTTAGGGCTTTTTCTGTCATCCTGAGCTTGCGAAGGACCTTATTATGTCTGCATCACTTTTAGACAAACCGTTACAGTGTGATAAGGTCCTTCGCTGCGCTCAGGATGACAGAGAGTGCCACAATGGTTACTCTGCCAACTTCCTACCTTTGCCTTACTAACTCCATTCTCAACCCGAACCCATGTCGCAGGACACGTCATTCGCCGCTTCTTCCGAAACCCACACGCCCGAAGCCACCAAATCGGTAGCTGAGCTGAAACAGATTGCCGCCCAGGTGCGGCGCGACATCGTGCGCATGGTACACGCCGTAAATTCGGGTCACCCCGGTGGCTCACTGGGCTGCACCGATCTGCTGGTGGCCCTGTACTTCAAGGTGATGAAGCACACGCCTCAGCCCTTCGATATGGACGGCATCGGGCAGGACCTATTTTTCCTCTCCAACGGTCACATTTCGCCGGTGTTTTACTCGGTACTGGCCCGCTCGGGCTACTTTCCGGTAAGTGAGCTGACTACGTTCCGGAAGCTGAACTCGCGCCTGCAGGGCCACCCCGCCACCCATGAGCACCTGCCCGGCATCCGGGTGGCCTCGGGCTCCCTGGGCCAGGGCCTGAGTGTGGCCGTGGGCGCTGCTCAAGCCAAAAAGATCAACAACGACCCCCAAACCGTATTCGTGCTGATGGGCGACGGTGAGCTGGAGGAAGGCCAGGTGTGGGAAGCGGCCATGTACGCCCCCCACCACAAAGTAGACAATCTGATTGCCTTCGTGGACCGCAACGGTCAGCAGATTGACGGCCCCACGGAGAAAATTGGGGGCCTCGGCGACCTGCGCGCCAAGTTCGAAGCCTTCAACTGGCACGTACTGGAAACCGACGGCAACCAGTTCGAAACCCTGCTTCCTACCATCGAGGAAGCCCAGCGCCTGCTCGGCCAGGGTCAGCCCATCATGGTGCTGATGGACACCCAGATGGGCTTCGGCGTGGACTTCATGATGGGCTCCCACAAGTGGCACGGCGTAGCTCCCAACGACGAGCAGTTGGAAAAAGCCCTGCAGCAGTTGGCCGTTGAAAAAGCCGGCGACTACTAAGCTCCTAAAACCGTCATGCTGAGCCTGCCGAAGCATCTCTACCGCTTCGTTGGATTACTACTGCAATGAAGCGGTAGAGATGCTTCGGCAAGCTCAGCATGACGTTCGTTTCCTGCGGCTATATCCAAAATGCGCCATCTGGTTCTGGTTATGTGTTTGTTTGCGGGGCTGCTGGCCCCCGGGCCTGCGCGTGCCCAGAACGCAGCGCCCACTCAGCCTAAAACCACGCGCATTCTGTTCGTGCTGGATGCTTCCGGCTCGATGCGGGCACCCTGGGAGGGTGAGCAGCGCTGGGACGTAGCCAAGCGGCTGCTGTCGAAAATGGTGGACTCGCTTAACGCCTACCCCCACTTGGAGCTGGCGCTGCGGGCCTACGGGCATCAGCACGAGAACAAGGAGAACAACTGTGAGGATTCGCGGCTGGAAGTGGCTTTTGCGCCCAAGAACGCGGCGGCCATCAAAGCCCGGCTCAAAACAATTGAGCCCAAGGGCAACACGCCGATTACGTACTCTTTGCTGCAGTCGGCCGGAGATTTTCCGGCCGATAAGGCGGCCCGCAACGTGCTCATTCTGATTACCGACGGGCTGGAATCGTGCAAGGGCGACCCGTGCGCTACGGCCCTGGCGCTGCAGCGCAAGCGGGTGTTCCTGAAGCCATTTGTGATTGGCATCGGGGCCGAGCGGGAGTTTGGCAAGCAACTGGAATGCCTGGGCCAGTACTACAACGCAGCCGATGTGAAGACCTTTCGCACCATCCTCAACGATGTAGTGGCCCAGACGCTGGCCAAAACCACCGTGAGCGTAAATCTCACCGATGACGCCGGCCGCCCCGTGGAATCAAACGTGAACCTGACGTTCATGAACAGCGTGACGGAGCTGCCCGAGTACAACTACGTGCACTGGCGCGACGCCCAGGGCAAGCCCGATGTGCTCGACATCGATGCGCTGCAGAGCTACGACCTGGTGATTAACACGGTACCACCGGTGCGGCAGCCCAACCTGCCTATCCGGCCAGGCCGGGCCAACGTGCTCAGCTACAAAACGCCTCAGGGTACGCTGTGGCTACAGAACCCCGCCGCCTCGCCCAACCCCTACGGCACGGTGCAGGCGGTAGTGCGGGCCCAGGGCAACCCGGCCACGGTGGTGGCCCTGCCCTTCGGGGCGCGACAGAAGCTGCTGGCCGGCAATTACGAGGTGGAGCTGCTCACGCTGCCCCGGCAGCTGCGGCGCATCACGGTGAAGCAGAGCCAGGAAACGACCGTAACTTACGAAGCGCCCGGCATCCTCAATATCATATCGGACCTGAAAGGCTACGGCAGCATCTACCGCCTCGGCCAGGACGAGCAGCAGACGTGGGTGTACAACCTGCCCGAAACCAGCAGCAAAGTAAACCTGCCGATGCAGCCCGGGGCCTACCGCCTCGTGTTCCGCACCAAAACCGCCACCGGCAGCCAGTTCACCGATGTGCGCACGTTCACCATCCGCCCCGGCCAAACCACCTCAGTCAGCATTTTTGGACGATGAAAATACCAGGCTTACTGCTGCTTTCTGCCCTGCTAAGCGCTGCCAGTGGGAACAAGCCGCCAGTTACGGTGCGGATAACGTTTCCACCCTCAAAGCAACACATTATCGGGGAGCTGCTGACGGCCCGCCAAATGGGTCTGCTTTCCTCCGGTGGCTGGCAGAAGTCAGGCGTTTATCACCTTTCGGCTGATGCGGTTCCGGCTGATCTGTTCTTTTATCAAGGCCCCGGCAGTGATACACTGTACGTGGGCTCCGTTGCGGCGCAGGATACGGCGGTGCAGCTGCGGCTTCCGCTGGTGCTCCGCAAAAACCTGCTTGGGCATTACGTCTGCCCCAAATGCCATAAGTCGGATAAAACGGTGACTATTGTCAATTCCGAAGCTCCTCTGGTTCGTAGAACTATCACCGGAACTGATACTACCTACTCTAGTATCATTGGCCGGAAACTGTATGAAGGCTGCATCAGTGGCGGAGCAAGAGCACACTGCCAACGCGACAACATTCGGTTTTAAACGATGACTATATCAACAGTATCATTTTCAACTGAAACCGCTACCGCCGCCCACCTCCGCACCGACGGCTATGCTATTCTGCCTAACGTTTTCTCCCCGGAGGAAACGGCCGGTCTGCTGCGCACCATCGAGTCGGCCGAGGCTAGCTCGCCTAATTTCCGACGCAGTCAGGATGTGTTTGCCATTCGGAATTTGCTAAGCGAAGTGCCGCAGCTGTGGGCCCAGTTGCTTACGCCGCGGCTGCGGGCGGTACTGACGGAGCTGTTTCCGGAGCAAATGCCGCATCTGGTGAAGGCCATTTACTTCGACAAGCCGGCCGGCTCCAACTGGCTGGTGGCCTGGCACCAGGATGTGATGGTGGCCGTGGACCGGCGCCTCGACCTGCCCGGCTACGGCCCCTGGTCGGGGAAGAACGGTGAAACCGCCGTGCTGCCTCCCCGCGGAATCCTGGAAAGTATCGTGACCCTGCGCCTGCACCTCGACGACTGTGACGCCACCAACGGGGCGCTGCGCGTAGTGCCCGGCTCCCACCGTCACGGCGTCATTCCGAACGAGCAGCACCCCGACTTCACGCCCCAGGCCGTTACCTGCGCGGTGCCGGCCGGCGGACTCATGCTGATGCAGCCCCTTACCCTGCACGCTTCCCAGCGCAGCACCAGCACCCGGTCCCGCCGCGTAATTCACCTGGAGTTCAGCGCCGCCGAGCTGCCAGCGGGCCTGCAGTGGCAGGAGCGGCGGGAGGTAATTTGTCATCCTGAATGCAGCGCAGCGGAATGAAGGACCTTTCTCTTACACACTCGAAGCCCTAAGTCAATGCGCTAATCCCATCCATGGCAACCCACTGCTACTACGTCTACATCGTCACTAACCCGGCTAAATCAACGGTGTACACGGGCGTGACCAATGACGTTCGGCGCAGAATTCAGGAACACTTTGAAAACCGGGGTAACCCCAGCACATTCGCCGGGCGCTACTTTTGCTATAACCTCGTCTACTATGAATTCTTCGAGCACGTGGACGATGCCATTGCCCGCGAGAAGGAAATCAAAGGCTGGACGCGGGCTAAGAAGAACACACTGATTGCCACCCATAATCCGCAATGGTTGACGCTTAACTATGCGGAACTTTGAGCTTTGTCTCGGCTTGTGAGTAGAACGGAGGAAGGTCCTTCGCGCTGCTCAGGATGACAGAGGTATTTCACCCAACGCAACCCATTTCCCTACCATACTTCATGAAAGACTTTCCCTACACCGAATCGAAGGATACCCGCAGCGGCTTTGGCGCTGGCTTGCAGGAGTTGGGCCGCACCAACCCCAACGTGGTAGCCCTCTGCGCCGACCTCATCGGCTCGCTCAAGATGGATGCCTTCATCAAGGATAACCCTGAGCGGTTTTTCCAGGTGGGTATTGCCGAGGCCAACATGATGGGCCTGGCCGCCGGCCTCACCATTGGTGGTAAGATTCCTTTCACGGGCACTTTCGCCAACTTCAGCACCGGCCGCGTGTACGACCAGATTCGGCAGAGCATTGCCTACTCGGGCAAGAACGTGAAGATCTGCGCCTCGCATGCCGGCCTCACGCTGGGCGAAGACGGCGCTACTCACCAGATTCTGGAGGACATCGGCATGATGAAGATGCTGCCCCACATGACGGTTATCAACCCCTGCGACTACAACCAGACCAAAGCCGCCACCATTGCCATTGCCGACTACGAAGGCCCCGTGTACCTGCGCTTCGGTCGCCCGGTAGTGCCCAACTTCACCCCCGCCGACCAGCCGTTTGAGGTAGGCAAAGGCATCGTGCTGAACGAAGGGGCCGACGTGAGCATCTTCGCCACAGGCCACCTGGTATGGAAGGCCATCCTGGCCGGCAAGCTACTGGCGGAGAAGGGCATCAACGCCGAAATTATCAACATCCACACCATCAAGCCCCTGGATGCGCAGCTGATTCTGGAATCGGCCCGCAAAACGCGCTGCGTGGTAACGGCTGAGGAGCACCAGATGCACGGCGGCCTCGGCGACTCCATCGCCCAGCTGCTGGCCCGCGAGGAACCCCTGCCCCTGGAAATGGTAGCCGTCAACGACTCCTTCGGCGAGTCCGGCACCCCCGACCAGCTGATGGAGAAATACGGCCTCAACGAGCACGCCATTGTGGCCGCCGTGGAGAAGGTGATGAAACGCCGCAAGTAGGTTTTAACGACTTCTCCTAAGTACAACGCCCCGACTACACTTGTTGCAGTCGGGGCGTTGTGTTTACTCATTCAATCGAGCCAAATTTCATCTACTCTACGCATATTCAGATTTTCGGCTTTGTTCATTGGACCATAACTCACAAAGCGAATGCCATTGCCATACCGGAGAATGGTATACCGCTTTTCTGTCTTCTCTCCTCTATCAACACTCCAGCCATAAACGTACGGTATAGTTCTTCTGGTCTGTGTTGTATCTAATGGGCCATATTGGCTTATGACATCCGCAAAGGTGTTTGTTGGCGAAATACCTTTGGAAGTAATTATGGATGCCTTAGATCTAAACTGTATTCCAGTTATTGTCTGCTGATCCTCGGGCTTTTCTGTAGTTTCTATGGCAAATTGAACGCCTGCCTTTTGGTACTCAAGAGTATACCCATAAACGACTTGATACGAACCCGCACTACCCACGCGCCACTTGACGTGAAATTGCCGGATCATTTTCCCTCTCTTATATCCATTACCCATTACTCGCCTGATATCCTTGAAAGTTGACCTACCTATTTGCAATCCTCGGTACAGCGAGTCACCCTGAAGCACCGTTTGGCCGTTAGCTACTGCTGCAACTGCAGTAAACAGCAGGAATAGCATTATTTTATGCATCAAATTCAGCGTAATGAATAATTCGATTTACCTGCTGATCTAATGTGTTATAGTTAGCCATACCTTTTAAATCATCTATCATATCCTGTATGATAAACACCTCTAAAAAGTATTCAAACCCAGGACAGTATTTACTTGCTATTTGATCCGTTTTCCAGTCTCCCTCCTCCTCACCTATCACTACCAGCACTGCCTCTGAATTAGGCAACACCTTACCATTCACCTTTTTGACGAATATAATTGCTGCTTCATGCTGCTCGTCAATAGCGGCAATAACTTCATTTAGCTTCATGCTTGTCTCGCTGATTTATCCTTAAAAATGGGCATGATAGTACGCTAATCGGACATGAATATACCGATACCTACCCGCAATTATTTCAGAACGACCCGCTGCCTATTCAATAGCAGATGTCCCCGCCTGATCCTCCGTGCGGTGGAGTTCCTGGATGTACCGCACCTTGAGCTGGTCGTAAAAGGTGTAGCGGGTGACGAGGTTGAAAATCAGGTTGACCAATAGTGCCGTGAGGATCAGGCGGAAGATGAATTTTAATGACCAGAATGGACGAGATGAACGGGCTGCGGGTGACGTCTATCAAGAAGCCGGCCGCCTTCGGTGCAGCACTTTACCCGCAACTCCTCATTTCAGGAAGGGAGGTATCAGACGGAAAACTGTTGAACGCACCCCTCTCCCTGAGGAGAGGGGCTGGGGGTGAGGTCCCGCTTACTGTTTACTACCGCACTCGGCGCAGAATTTCTGGCCGGGCTTTACCTCGGCGCCACAGTCGCCGCAGAACTTGCCCCGGGGCTGAGCGGCGGCGCTGGGTGTGCCGCAGCTGGGGCAGAACTTCTGGCCGGCCGCCAGCTTGCTCTGGCAGTTGGGGCACTGCGCCAGAGAGGCCGTACCCAGAAAATCGAGGTTTTGGGTGTAATCCTGCTCCCGGGTTTTGGTATGGATTTGCTCCCGAGCAGCCTGGCGCTGCTGGGCAGCCAGCTCCTCGTGCTCATCGGGGGCACAATCTTCGCAGAGGCCGGCGCGGTGGTTCCAGCATACATCGGGGCACACCCAGTGGCCGCAGCGGGTACACTGCTTGAAGTAGGTTTTGCCTTCCTGCACGGCCGTTTCCAGGGCATCGTCGTGGGCCTTGCCCCCAATGGCACGCTGCACGTGGTAGGCCGCCGTGCCAGCATCATAAAAATGCCCACCAAACAGGCTCCCGGCCGCCCGCATCAGCTCCCCGGCAATTCCGATTTTGTTGGGCAAGAAGCGCGACATGTGCCCATTGCGACATTTGTCGCAGTAGAATTTGAACTGGAAGCCTTTGTCGGTGCTGAGGTCGTCGTGGTTGGCGACGAACTGAATCATGTTGCTCATAGCTGCGGCTGGTGGTTGCGGGAGTAGTGGAACGGGGTAAAAGTAGGGTTTCTTGAATATTATGTTGACCCAAGTTTATTTCCACCAAGCCGCCCGCTCCTGCAGTTGGGCGGCTTTGTCGTTCTGATCCCAAGCCTTGCGGTAGGATTGCCAACCGTTTTGCAGGTAAGCATCAGTTGGACTAAACTCTCCCACTCCTTGGTCTAACGGTCCGCTGTTCGGAACACGGTTGTTGCCCCAGTTGCAGCGTTTGGTCCGGCCGGTTTTATAGGACTGCCAAGTACCCACAAACTGGTTATTAGCGTAGCCATCCGAGAAATTTTCCAGGTCATTGTACCATAGCTTACCGGCTTTGTCCTGGTACCACTGCGTGTACACAATCCCCCGAAACACACCATTAGTGGCCTGGCTTTCCGGCTCCCACAACTCATATTCAGCCAGCACAATACCGGCTTTCACGGCATCCGATGGAACATCATCGAGGGTGCGGGGGAGCCGCTTGTTCTCCCGGACATGTACCACTGTAAAGCTTCCCTGAAACGGCGCAACTGTAGCGCGCACTTGTGATTTTCCGGTTACCACGTAGCGGCCGGGTTTCTGCGCATCAGGATGTATCGTGAGTAGCTTCACCCGCAACCGCTGATAGTCGCTGCCAATAAAGCCAAACGTCGTTTCAGGCTCCGAATGCAGCCAGACGCCGGCAAACGACCGGGATGCATAGCGTGCCACCTGCTCTGTTGGCATCAAGTCGGGGCTGGTCAGGATATGGCGGCGGTACTGCTCGCTTTCCGCCGGCAACATCAGTGCGCCACTGATAAGCGTTCCACTAATAATTCTGGATACTGAGCTGAGTATCATAATTAAAAGCAAGGCAAGAAATAAGTGGAAATCAACGCGCTAGTATAAAGATGAATAATTTAACGCCGCAGGTTTTAAACCCTGCCCCACCCGGCTGCTCTAACCTCCTACAACCGCCGCCCTAACCCCGCCCTGCCTGCGCCTTGGAAGACCAGGAGATACTCGCTAAGTTTCGTGACCCCGCCGCCCGCAACGTGGCCTTCAACCAGCTGGTGCGCAAGTACCAAAGCAAGGTGTACTGGCATGTGCGCAAGATGGTGGTGGACCACGACGACGCCGACGACCTGACCCAGGACGTATTCATTAAGGTGTGGAACCACCTGGAGAATTTCCGCCAGGATGCGTCCTTGTTCACCTGGATTTACCGCATTGCTACCAACGAGTGCCTGAGCTTTCTGGGCAGCAAGCGGCGCAAGTTCTTTCTGCCTCTCAACGACGTGGGCGCGGAGCTGACGGCCAAAATCGAAGCCGACGAAAGCCTGGCTGGCGACGAAGTGGAGTTCAAGCTGCAAAAAGCCATCCTGCGCCTCCCCGACAAGCAACGCCTGGTGTTCAACCTGCGCTACTACGACGAGATGCCCTACGAGCAGATGGCCGAAGTAACCGGCACCAGCGTAGGTGCCCTGAAAGCCTCCTACCACCACGCCGCCAAGAAGATTGAGCAATACATCAACAGCATCACAGATTAACGTGGATTTTTGCGCGGATTTCACAGACTATGAACTCGCTTTTTTTCCAACTGCATAAGCACATCCCAATCAGGAATCTGCGAAACCCGCGCAAAAATCCGCGTCAATACATGATGCATTAAACCCAGCGGCCCCGGCCGCCTCTAACCTATATGAACAAGCCTTTTCGTCTGGATGAACACCGCCGCCGGCCCCAGCCGCCGCTGGCCCCGCCCCCGGACCGCTACTTCGAGCAGTTGCCCACGCGCCTGATGCAGCGCGTGCAGACCTCGGCCCCGAGTCCGGCGGCCTGGGGCTGGCTGTCGGCCCTATCGGCGCCGGTGCGCACGGCCCTGGCCTCGGGGGTGGTGCTGGGCGGGTTTGCGGCCTCGTTTCTGCTTAGCCCCCCGGCCACCATCCAGCCCGTGGCCACGGCCTCGCTGGCCCAGGTGTCGCGGGAGGAAATGGTGCAGTACCTGCTGGCCAGCGACCAGCGCGTAACCCTCACTGACCTGGCCGAGCTGCCCGGCGCTGCCCAGAGCGTACCGGCCGGTACGCTGCAAGCCTCGCCCGATGAGCTGCAGGACCTGCTGGACACCCAACCCACCGAAGAAACCTACTTGTAAGCCATCCTTCTACCATCCGTTTTGTTTACTCTCCCCATGAAATACCTCCTTCGTAGTGCGCTGCTGCTGTGGCTGCTGGCGGCGCTGCCGGCCTCCGAGGCGGCGGCCCAGGGTGGCCTGCGTCGACAGGAGCGCCTGAGTCAGCTCGAAAATGCCCGCATTGCCTACCTCACCGAGCAAGTAGCCCTCACCCCCGAGCAGGCCCAAAAGTTTTGGCCGCTCTACAACGAATTCACGGCCAAGCGCCGGGAGCTGAACCGCCGCCTCCGCCAGCTGCGCCCTGTCAACACCGATGGCCTCAGCGACCAGCAGATACGGGACGGGCTGGCCCAGTCGTTTGCGCTGCGGCAGCAGGAAATAACCTTGGAAAAAGAGTATTTCGAGCGGTTCCAGCGCGTTATCAGTGTGCGGCAGGTGGGCCGGCTGGCTTTAGCCGAGCGACAGTTTACCAAAGAAGTGCTCAAGCGCGTAGCCGGCCGCCCCGGTATGCCCGCCGCGGCCGATGGTTTAGATGATTAGATAATCAACTGTCACCCCGAGCGGAGCGAGGAATTTGGGTGTATTGTTTTGTCGAAAGGCCGTCATGCTGAGCTTGTCGAAGCATCTCTACCGCTTCGTTGAACGACCCTAACGAAGCGGTAGAGATGCTTCGACAAGCTCAGCATGACGTTCTGATTGGTTCTACTAAACAGCTTCGTAGCAACGATTCACCCAGATTCCTCTCGCCGCTTGATGCGCGGAATGTTGGAATGACAAGCGGCGCAGTGCCACGGCTCCCAAACCGTGGCACTGCGCCGTTTTGAGGCGTACCTTTGCCGGATGCTTACCCCCCGTCAGCTTTTCCTGCGTCACCAGGCCCAAACCTCCGATTTTCCGCTGCTGCTGGAAATTGAGCGGGCCGAGGGCGTGTATATGTACGGCCCCAAAGGCCAGCGCTACCTCGATCTGATTTCGGGCATCGGCGTGAGCAACGTGGGCCACCGCCACCCTCGCGTGCTGCAAGCTATTCAGGACCAGCTGGATAAATACCTGCACCTGATGGTGTACGGGGAAGTGGTGCAGGCCCCGCCCGCCCGCCTGGCCCAGGCCCTCACGGCCACCCTACCCGCCCACCTCGACAATGTGTATTTCACCAACTCGGGCACCGAGGCCGTGGAGGGCGCCCTCAAGCTGGCCAAGCGCCACACCGGCCGCCGCAAGCTGCTCAGTTGCTACAACGCCTACCACGGCTCCACCCACGGGGCCCTCAGCATCACGGGGTCCGAAGGCTTTAAGAATGCCTTTCGGCCCCTGCTGCCCGACGTGCAGCACCTGCGCCACAACCACTTCCCGGACCTGGCTCTTATTGACGAGCACACAGCGGCCGTGGTTATCGAAACGGTGCAGGGCGAGGCTGGCGTGCGGCTGCCCGCGCCCGGCTACCTGCCCGCCCTGCGCCAGCGCTGCACTGAGGTGGGAGCTTTGCTGATTCTGGACGAAATTCAGTCGGGGTTCGGGCGGACGGGCACGTTCTGGGCCTTCCAGCAGTTCGGCATCGAGCCCGATATTCTGCTCACGGCCAAGGGCATGGGCGGCGGGATGCCTATCGGGGCCTTCATTGCTCCCCAGCATATCATGGCCGGCTTCAAAACCGACCCGATTCTGGGCCATTGCACCACGTTTGGCGGCCACCCGGTGTCGTCCGCGGCGGCGCTGGCTACGTTGCTGGTTATTCAGGAGGAGAACCTGCTGGCGGACGTGGCCGACAAAGCGGCCCGTTTCCGGCAGCAGCTCCGGCACCCCGCCATTCGGGAAGTGCGCAACTGCGGCCTGCTGATGGCCGTGGAGTTCGACTCGTTCGAGGTGCTCAAGCCCATCATCGACCAAGCCCTCTGGCAGGAGCACATCCTCACCGACTGGTTTCTGTTCTGCGACAACTCCCTACGCATTGCCCCACCCCTCACCATTACCTCTGAGCAGATTGACGAAGCCTGCGCAGGGCTGCTGCGGGCGGTTTCGGCAATGAAAAATTGAGAATGAAAAATTAAAAATGGGCCGTTCAAATATCTCTTTCGGGATGCTTGAACGGCCCATTTTTAATTTTTCATTCTCAATTTTTAATTGCTATTCAACAAAGCCAGCGCGTCATCTTTTATCTGCTCCCGCTCCATACCGTCCTTCACGCACTGCGAAATATGACGGACTAGGCGGCTGACCACCTCCTGGCGGAAGCCGAGCTTTTCGGCCATGTCCATGCAGAAGCTGATTTCAGTGTCATCCACGATGCCGTCGGCCAGCATCATGTCTACCAGGTCGAAAATCTGGTCGAACCGCTCCGAATCGTTGTCGGGGATGATGAGGTGGATGTTGCTGCTGTTGCCCACGATGGAGCGGACTTCATCGGCCCGGAGGCCGCCCTTTTTGCCCACGGCCGCAATAAAGCTCATTTCCCGCTCATCAATGTGGCCGTCGGCTTTGGCCAGGGCCACCAGGTTCATCAGGTGGCTTTTCACTTTACGGGTTTGCTCGTTTTCAAAGAAACCAAACATACGGGCAGCTAGGTTGAGGATGGTGGGAAGTGGGGGCGGGCAGGAACAAAAAAGTACGGCCCCTGGCGGGGCCGCGGCACTACACAGGGAAGATACTCAGAGCCGGGCATTTCTCCAATACGCTGCATACGTATTCAGCCTGAAAACAGTCATTTATCGGGGTTAATTTATATTTCACGGCGTTGGCGCTTACCTTTCCCGCGGGATTTGCCACCTTTGCCCGGCCTGGCTCCGGCCAGGCTTTTGTTTGAGTACGGAAGAGTAGTTTAGAATAGATGAAACGCATTGCAGTTTTCACCAGTGGGGGCGACGCGCCCGGCATGAATGCGGCCATCCGAGCGGTGGTTCGCACGGCCGTGTACCACGGCATCGAAGTGTACGGTATCATGCGCGGCTACAGCGGCATGATCAAAGGCGAGTTTGTGAAGCTGGATTCGGCCTCGGTGGCCAACACCATTCAGAAAGGCGGTACCATCCTCAAGTCGGCCCGCTCCCAGAAGTTCATGACCAAGGAAGGCCGGCAGCAGGCTTTCGACCAACTCGTAAACCACGGTATTGATGGGCTGGTGGCCATTGGCGGCAACGGTACCTTTACCGGGGCCATGCTGTTTGAGCAGGAGTTTGGCATTCCAACGGTAGGTGCCCCCGGCACCATCGACAACGACCTGTACGGCACCGACTACACCATCGGCTACGATACGGCCGTGAATACCGCCCTGGAAGCCATTGATAAAATCCGGGATACGGCCGACTCCCACGACCGGTGCTTCTTCGTGGAGGTAATGGGCCGCGACTCGGGCTACATTGCTATTCCCTGCGCCATTGGGGGCGGGGCCGAAATTGTGATGATTCCGGAAACCCAGATGTCGACGGAAGCAGTGGTGGAAAACCTGAAAACCAGCTGGCAACGCTCCAAAACCTCGTTTCTGGTAGTGGTAGCCGAGGGTGAAGAGGAGGGCAATGCCCACCACGTAGCCCAGCGCGTAAAGGAAGCCATTCCGGAACTGGACACCCGCGTGACCATCATCGGCCACATTCAGCGCGGGGGCTCCCCTTCCGCCGCCGACCGGATGCTGGCCTCGCAGATTGGCATTGCCGCCGTGGAAGGCCTGCTCAACGGGATGCGCAACGTAATGGCGGGCATTGTGGACCGCAAGCTGGTGTACACGCCCTTCACCGATACCATTCACAAGAAAAAGCTCATCAACCAGAGCTTTATGCGAATGGTAGAAATCCTGAGCGTGTAGCGGCTTTTTCTTACTAGCAGCAGCAACAACAACTATTTTGCAAAATTCCCTATCAGAATTTGGTTTCTGGTAGGGAATTTGTGTTTAAGATTATCCGAATTAGTTCCTTGTTCACTACTTATTTTTTCAGCAGTATGCAGTACACGTATCCTCTACTCGTAGCCAGCGCACTGGTTGCGCATTCAGCCAAGGCCCAGCAACCTGCCCCGCCGGTAGCGGCACGGCAACACGTGGTGCGGGTTGGCATTGGCAGAAGCCTTAATGGCTCAGGAGACTATTGGATTACCAAAGCCCACCTTGAATACGCTCCCCAGCCAGCTGGGGCGCCACGCCCGCCTGAGTTCCCGGGTGGCCCTTATCACCGGCTCTCAGCCCTATGACTTCGGGGCCGGCTACACAATTCCGCAGTCGTACCGGGCCGTAAATCTGGAGCAGGAGCTGCACTGGCTGCCGTTTGGGGCCAACCGTACGGTGGAGTTTGGCGTGGGTGGCGGAGGCTTTGTGGGGTATGCAGCCCAGCACGGGTGGTTGTCGGCGGGCTTCAATAGCCAGCAGCAGTTTGAGTACGAACCCCACCGGGAGCGAGGGCTGCACGTAGGGTACATCATATCTATATACGCCGACGCGGCCCTGAACCCGGCCCGCACCTGGCGGCTAGGGGGCCGCCTGGCCTTGCAGAACGATACGCGGGCCACTATTCTGCCGGGGGCGCAGGTGCAGCTTAGCCGGGTATGGTAAGCTCTTTGGGGTGCAGCCACTGGTACTCCGCGTCGCGGCGGAGCCAGGTGAGCTGGCGCTTGGCGTAGTGCCGGGAGTTGCGCTTGAGCAGGCGCACCGCCTCGGCATAGTCGTAATGGCCCTCGAAGTAATCGAACAGTTCCTTGTACCCCACGGTCTGGAGGGCATTGTGGTGGCGGTAGAGGTACAGGGCGCGGGCCTCTGCCTCCAAGCCTTCGGCCAGCATCTGGTCCATGCGCTGGTCGATGCGCTGGTACAGCTCCTCCCGCTCCCGGTTGAGGGCAATTTTGACGGTCCGGAATGGCCGGTCGGGGGCCGCGCGGCCGTGAAACGAGCTGAACGGCTGGCCCGTACCCCGGCTTATTTCCAGGGCCCGCACCACGCGCTGGTGGTTTTGCCTATCGATGCGCTGGTAAGTGACCGGGTCGAGGCGGGCCAGCTCCTGCACCAACGGCTCCAGACCGGTAGCTTCCAATTCAGCCTTAATTTGCTGACGCACGGCGGGGTCTACGGCGGGCAGGGCATCGAAACCTTCGGTAACGGCCTGCAAATACAGCCCCGAGCCGCCGGTAAGAATGACCACCCGGTGCTGCTGAAACAGCTCGTGTAGCAGCGCCAGGGCGTCCTGCTCGAAGCGGCCGGCGTTGTACTCCTCCGTTATGCTGTGCGAGTTGATGAAGTGGTGGGGCACGCCTTGCATTTCCTCGGAGGTAGGCTTGGCCGTGCCAATGGTCAGCTCCCGGAAGAACTGCCGGGAGTCGGCCGATACGATTTCGGTGCCCAGTTGCCGGGCCAGCTGCACGCACAGGGCCGTTTTGCCCACGGCCGTTGGCCCACTGATGACCAGCAGGGTGGGCCCGGTGGCCGCGGCCAGTTCAGTCAGCAGATTCATGAGGCAGAAGGTAGGGAGTGAGAAAGAAGCCGCGCATACAGGGCCAACAGGTGCTGCTCCTCGTGCTGCCAGTTCAGCGTCTGCCGGGCGCGGCGGCAGTTTTCGGCCAGCCGTTGGTAGTGCGCGGCATCCCCGACCTCCGGCAGCAGGTGGTTGAGAGCGGCGGCCAGCGTGGTCGGCTCCAGGTCCGGAATCAGGTCAGCTACTTGGTACTGTGCATTCAGAGCCCGGTACTCCGGGAAGTCGATAACCACCTGGGGCACGCCGGCGTGCAGGTAGTCGAAGAATTTGTTGGCCAGGGAGTAATAGTAGCTCAGGCCCTGGTTTTCGAGCAGCAGCACGCCCACCGTGGCTTGCCGCGTGAGCTCCCGCAGCTCGGCCGGCAACACGTACCCCCGAAACTCCACCTGCCCGCTGTCCAGCAGCCCCAGCCGCCGGGCCTGGGCGCGCAGCTCCGCCGACAAGTCGCCCTCCCCGCAGATAACCAGCCGGCCCCGCACCTGGGGCATAGCCTCCAGCAGCGGCTCCAGCCCCCGACCGGCATTGAGGGCGCCCTGGTACAGAATGACGGGAGCGGAAGTCGGTGACGCTGGAGCCCCGGCCGCCGGCTCTACCAGCCGGCTGATGTTGCGGACGACGGCAAACGGCCGGCCGTGGCGCCGCTCGAACAGCTGCGCCAGCGCCGGCCCCACGGTATAAGCCAGGGTGGCCCGGGGCACGATAAAGTTTTCGATGGCCCGCCAGAGGCGCTGCACCCGGGGCCGGGCCACCACCTCCGGCACCTCCGTAAACAGCTCGTGGGCATCATATATAAACGGCTGGCCACCCAGCCGGGCCCGCAGCCACACGGGCAGGGCCGTATCCAGGTCGATGGCGCACCAGGCGGTGGCGCGCTGGCCCAGCAGGTACAGCAGCAGGCGCAGGTTGTACTCCACGTAAAACAGCTTGCCCCGCCCAAACCAGCAGCGCAGCCGGTGCTGCCGGTACGGCTGGGGAGTGAGCGGGCGAGAGGCGGGCCACTGCCGCCCCACCAGCAGCACTGCGTAGCCCGCATGGGCCAGTGAGCCGCAGATGCGCTGCATCCGCTGGTCGTAGTTCAGGTCGGTGGTAACGGTAAAAACCAGGGATGCAGGCACAGAAGCAAAACAGGTTCCCGCGGCGGGAAAAGCGGTAGTTTCAGGAATTGTCGCAAATTTAAGAACTTCATCCGGGGCCCGCCCTTCCAGGCCCATCTTCTCCCGCGCATCCCTCCTGTCCATGTCCATCCTGTCGAATATGCCGGCCGCCGCTCCCTCGCACGGCTCCAGCCTGGCCCCCGAGGTATACCGGGCCTTGTTTGAGGAGTCCTTCGACGGCCTGCTGCTGTACGATGCCACCGGTACCTTACTCGACTGCAACCAGCGGGCCGTGGCCTACCTGGGCACTACCCGGCCCATGCTACTGGGTACCGGCCTGATGGCATTTGCCCTGATTCCGGAACCCTCCTCCCCTATTCAGCTAACATCGGAGCTGCACCTGCGCGAGCAGATTCTGGCCTGCAGCCGCACCGGAGAAGCTGCCTCGTTCCGGTGGAGCGGGCACCGCTCCGATGGGTTGGGCCTGGAAGCCTGGGCCACGCTTAACCGTATTGGCACCGGCGACACTACCCTGGTGCTGGTGAGCCTGCGCGACATTGTGCAGTACGTACACTCCCCCCTGCCCGCGGAAGCCGACAAACCCAGTACCCTGGATGCTCCTCTCAGCCATTTTTCGCGGGGACAATTTCGCGACGTGCTCAGCCGGGCGGGCATGTGCTACCTGCTGCTGGATAAAGAGGCCCGCATTCAGGATGTAAATGAGTATTTCTGCGAGGTGACGGGCCGGCCGGCAGCCACTCTTATCGGGCGCGAGTATTTTACGCTGTTTGCTCCCCAGGCCGAGCAGGCCCCGCGCCGCTTTGCGTTTCAGCGGGCCATTGAGCAGGAGCAGCTCCAGGACTTTTTTGAACGCTCGTTGCTCACGATATCCGGGCAGGGACGCACGTTTTTCTGGCACTCCGAGTTTGAGCGCGACGACCAGGGCACCATCAACGGCATTCTGTTCGTGGGGCGCGACATTACCGACAAGCAGGTGGCCGTGCGCGCCCTCACCGACAACCGCAACCGCCTGCAGGACTTCCTCGACAACGCCCACGACCTGATTCAGAACCTGAGCATCGATAACCGCTTCCTGTTCGTGAATAAGGCCTGGAAGGAGAAGCTGGGCTACGAAGATGCCGACCTGCCCCACCTCACCCTCTCCGATATTGTGCACCCCTACTACAAGGCCAAGCTGCTGTATCAGCTGCGCAACCTGTACAAGGGCGAGAAGGTGAACAAGCTGGAAACGGTATTCCTGACCAAATCGGGCAAGCCGGTGCACCTCATTGGGTCCATCAGCTGCTCCTGGCAGGACAACGAGCCGGTAAGCACCCGCGCCATTCTGCACGACATTACGGACCGTATCAAGGCCGAGCGGTTGCAAAAGGTATACTACAGCATTGCCAACCTGGCCATCAGCTCCAAGGATTTGCACTCCCTGTACGGGGCCATTCACCGGGAGCTGAGCAAGATCATCGAAACCAACAACTTCTACATTGCCCTCTGCGACGAGGCCCGCACCCAGCTGCAGTTTGCCTACTTCGTTGATCAGAACGCCCAGGGCGACCAGAGCATGATGGCGCGGCCGTTTTCCTCGGGGGTATCGGAGTACATCATCCGGACGGGGCGGCCGCAGTACCTGCTGCGCGAGGAGCTGCAGGAGCTGATTGCCAACGGCACCATTACGGCCTATGGGCTGATGCCGGAGGTGATGCTCTGCTCCCCGCTCAGTATCGGGGAGCGGATAATTGGGGTAATTGCGGTGCAGGACTACCAGAAGGCCGATGCCTACGCGCCCACTGATATTGAGATTCTGCACTTCATTTCCAACCAAGTGGCCCTGGCCATTGAGCGCAAGCGCAACGAGGTACAGATTCAGAAGCAGAACGCCCGCCTTAACGCCATTTTCGAGAGTGGCTCCCACCTGATGTGGTCGGTGGATACCCACTCCCGTCTCTCGTCATTCAACCGCAACTACGCCGCCTACTTCCTGCGCCGCAACGGGGTGTACCCGGCCCTGAACGTGAACCTCTGGCAAGCCGATGTGGCCCTGATGGAGGAAGATGCCCGCGAGGCCTTCATCGACAATTACCGCAAGGCCTTTCAGGGCCATCCGCAGCGGTTCGAGGTGCGCCTGCGCGACGCCCGGGGCCTGGACAGCTGGCGGGAAATTTACCTCAACCCCATTTACCTGGACGACGGCTCCTTCGAGGAAATTTCGGGCATTGCCCACGACATCACCGACAAAAAACGGAGCCAGCTGGAACTGGCCGCCCAGGAAGAGAAGTTCCGGGCCATTTTTGAGTCGTTTCAGGATGTGTACTACCGCACCGATGGGCACGGCATGATTACCCTGCTCAGTCCTTCGGTGTACGATATGCTGGGCTATACCCCTGAGGAGGCACTGGGTAACTACATCGGCAACTATTATATGTACCCCCTGCAGCGGGCCACCCTGCTGGAAGAGGTGCGGCTACACGGAGAGGCGCGCAACTTTGAAATTGCCATGCGGCACAAGGATGGACACTCGGTGAGCGTGCTGGTAAACGCCCGCCGCGTAACCGATGAGGCCGGCAGTGGCACCGAGGGCATTGCCCGCGACATTACGGGCCTGAAGCAGATGCAGGATGATTTGCGCCGGGCGAAGGAAGCGGCCGAGCTGGCTCTGGAAGCGAAAACGCTGTTTCTGGCCAATATGAGCCACGAGCTTCGCACGCCCATGAATGGCATCATCGGCATGATTGACCTGCTGCACCAGACGGTGGCCTCCGAGGAGCAGGAAGAATACGTGGATACGCTGCGCAAGTCGTCGGATGCCCTAATGGCCATTCTGAACGATATCCTGGACCTGTCCAAGATTCAGGCGGGCAAGCTGCAGCTCAACGAGTCGGGCATCGACCTGCATTACACCCTGGACAAGATTCACTCCCTGTTTGCCAACCGAGCCAATCAAAAGCACCTCACCTTTACCTACCACATTGCCCCCCACACACCACGCTTCATCATTACGGACGAAACCCGCCTGCTCCAGATCCTGAGCAACCTCACCTCCAACGCCATCAAGTTCACGGCTCAGGGTACCGTGAGCATCGTGGTATCCTCCACCGTTACCGATGGAGAGGAGCACGTATTGCGGTTTGCCGTACAAGATTCTGGCATTGGCATCTCCGAGGACAACGAGAAACTACTGTTTACCAACTTCACCCAGCTCGACACTACGCCTACCAAAGCCTTTGGTGGTACCGGCCTGGGCTTGGCCATCAGTAAGCAGCTGGCCGAGTTGCTGGGGGGCGAAATCGGGGTGTACTCCAACGTGGGCGAAGGCTCGACGTTCTGGTTCACGATGCGCTGCCGGGTGGCCCTGAACGAGGAGGAGATTGTGCAGGAACGGCTGCTGGCCCGGGAGCGGCCCCAGGAGGTGGTTCGCTTCGAAACGGCTCCCAAAGTGCTGCTCGTGGATGATAATCCCATCAACCAGAAGGTGGCTACCCGCCTGCTCGACAAGCTGGGCTGCGACATTGTGGTGGCCTCGGATGGGTTTGAGGCCATTAGCCGGGCCACGGCCCCGGGCGCCCAGTACAACCTGATTTTCATGGACATCCAGATGCCGGAAATGGACGGGGTGACGGCCATGAAGGAAATCCGCCAGCGCCTGGGCACCGCCTGCCCGCCTATTGTGGCCATGACGGCCTACTCCATGAAGGAGGATGCGGAGCGGTTTGTGCAGCAGGGCATGGACGACTACGTTTCCAAGCCCGTGAAAAGCCAGGACCTGTACACCGTGCTGCGCCGCTGGACCGACGGCCCCCCCCTGGCCGACTCCCTGAAAGCCACGGCTAACGTCCCGCTCCCCGAGCCGGAAGTCGCCCCGGCCCCGGCCGACTGCATCGACCTGGATGTGGTGGAGCAGCTGCGCCAACTAGGTGGCGGCGAGTTTGCAGCTCAGCTCTACGCCGACTTTGAGCAGGAGGCCGGGCAGGTACTGGCCGAAGCTGCCGAATTGGTAGCCGCTGGGCAGTACGAGCAGATTTTACCACATTTGCACCAGCTGAAAGGCACTGGATTCACGCTGGGTATCCAGGATATGGCGGAAAGTGCGAAACAACTGGAACATGAGTTGAAAAATGGCCGTACGGAGAATACCGTCGAAGAATTTCAACAATTGCTTGGTTTTTTTGCACAATTTAAGGCAGCTTACCCCACGCTTACCCAGGCACCCTAGCTGCTCTTTTCCTCTGCTTCAGGCTTTTACTGCTCACCTCTCTCCCTCAACCCTCACGAACTTCTCTACATCTCCCTCCCCATGGCCGACTCCAAAACGATTCTGATTGCTGAGGACAGCTCCGTTATTCTGAACCTGACTAAAAAAATCCTGGAACTCCAGCGGTACCGTATTGTATCGGCCAAGAACGGCGGCGAAGTCATCAAACAGATAGAAACCCAGCCCATCGACTGTGTACTGATGGACATCAATATTCCGGTGAAGGATGGCATGGAATGCACTCGGGAAATCCGTCGTAACCCGGATCCACGCATTGCCAAAATTCCGGTAATTGCCATTACGGGCAACGCCAACAACTACTCCATGGAACAGTTCCGGGAGGCGGGCGTAACCGACTATCTGCCCAAGCCCCTGGATTTTGACGCCCTGGTGCGGGTGGTGAAACAGTATGTGGGGTAGAGGGAATTATGAGTTATGAGTGCTGAATTATGAATTGGCGAGTCGGTAATACTGACTGCCAACGGTTAATTCATACTTTATAATTCAGCACTCATCATTCAAACGAAGTGGAAGTAACTTTCCTCGGTACAGGCACGTCGCAGGGGGTACCTATTATTGGCTGCTCCTGCGCCGTGTGCCGCTCCGTCGACTACCGCGACAAGCGGCTGCGGGTATCGGTGCATTTGCAGGTGCAGGGCAAGAGTATTGTTATCGACTCAGGTCCCGACTTCCGGCAGCAGGCGCTGCGGGAGCACCTCAACCACCTCGATGCGCTGGTATTCACCCACGAGCACAAGGACCACACCGGCGGCCTCGACGATATTCGGGCCTACAATTTCCGGCAGCAGCGGGATATGCCCATACATGCCGAGCCCCGCGTGCTGGATCAGTTACGGCGCGAGTATGCCTACATTTTCTCCGAGCACAAGTACCCCGGCATCCCGCAGGTACAACTCCACCCCATCCTGAGCGACACCGACAGTTTTTGGGTGGAAGGAATTGAATTCCAGCCCATTCGGGCGCTACACTACAAGCTGCCGGTGCTGGGCTTCCGGGTGGGCGGCTTCACCTACGTGACGGACGCCAACCACCTTGCGCCCGAAGCCTTGGAGCGAATGCGCGGCTCGGAGGTGATTGTGCTCAATGCTCTGCGCCACGAAAAACATATTTCGCACTTTACGCTGCAGGAGGCTGTGGCCATTCTGGAGGACCTGGCCCCGCGCCGGGCCTACCTCACCCACATCAGCCACCAGCTGGGCCGCCACCGGGAAGTGGAAGCCGAATTGCCGGACTTTATCCGGCTGGCGTATGATGGGCTGCGGGTGGAGGTGTAAGTAGATATGCAGTGGGTCCCCTCTCTTGAAGAAGTATTTGTAACGGACTTTACCCCAGATGAAGTCCTGCATGTAATACGTGCCAATACAACTGGGACGCATAGTTGGGGTCATCAAGATGCCGCGTTCCGCGGTGTTATTGAGGGCAGCCCGTTTACCCTTTATCGGCTTTCCCTACTTACCAACTGGGCTACCAGACCACAGATTACTGGCTGGATAGAACCAAATCCACAAGGCCCTGGTGCCAAGCTTATACTTCAGCAGCAAGCCAGTATGGGCGCATTCTGGAGTGGACTCATTCTCTCTTCCGTACTCGCCGCTTGTATGGCAGCGTTGTTGTGGGCGCCCATGTTGGAAGCCAACGGGCACCCCGGCTATCTGCTGGTTCCGTTTATACTGCCTTTGTTTGTGCTGGTATTCACTCTGGTTCCCTTCAGACTGGCAGTTGCAGAGAACCGACATATCCTAACCCGCCTTCTTTTTTTGCAACAGGTTGCCAAAGGTTAGTTTAAAAACATGCACACCAACTACTACTTCCTGCGCCAGCTGGCTCCGGCCCTCACGCGGCAGCTGCAAGGCTACCGCGTGGTTACGTGCTTTTCGCAGGAAAAAGATGAGCTGGTGATTGGCCTGACCGATGGCACCGCCGAATTCTGGTTGAAATGTACGCTGGCAGCCGCAAGCATCCTGCTGGCCCTGCCCGAGTCGTTCCACCGGGCCCGGCAGAACTCCGTGGATTTGCTGCCGGAGCTGCTGGGGCAGGAAGTAGCTACGGTGGAAGCGTGGCCCCAGGACCGGGTGCTGCAAGCTACTTTCCGGAGCGGGGCTACGCTGGTGTTGAAGCTCTACAGCACCCGGCCCAACGCTATTTTCCGGACCCGGCCCGATGCGGCGGCCCAGCTGTTTCATCAGCGCTACCTCCCCGATGCCGAGTTGCAGCCCACGGCCGCCGTTGCCCCGGACCCGCAGGAGCCAAACCCGCTGAAAGCCTACCCCAGCCTCGGCGACGTGGCGCTGGCGTACCTGCGCACCCAGGGCTACGACCCGGCTCCCCTGGATACCAAGTGGCAGTTGGTGCGACAGGTAGCGGCAACGCTGGAGCACCCGGCTGCTTTCTACATCACACGCCTGACCGACCGTACCCGCCTGAGTCTACTGCCGGTGGGCGACGTTGAACTCACTCTGCCAGTCCTGGACCCCATTGGGGCCGTCCGGCGGTTTGTACCCCTGCTGCTGAACCGCCGCGCCTATGAAGCAGAGTACGCCCAGGTGCGGCAGCTGCTGGAAAAACGTGCCGACGAAGCTGCTACCGCCGCCCAGCACGCCCGTAAGCGTCTGCACGCTCTGGAACATACCGTGGGCTACCGCCAAACTGCCGATTTGATTATGGCCCACCTCAGCCAGATTCCGGCCGGAGCTACCCAGGTAGAAGTAGTTGATTTCTATCAGGATAATCAGCCGCGCGTTATCAAGCTTAAGCCCACCGAAACGCCGCAGCGCACCGCCCAACATCTGTATCGGAAAGCTAAAAACCAGCAGCGCGAAACCCAGGAGCTGAGTGCCCGGGCCGAGCGGCGGGAGACAGAGGCCCTGGCCGCCCTGGAGCGGCTGGAGGAGCTGGCGGCCCTACCCGCCGGGGAGTTGCGTACCCTCCGGCAGTGGCGGAAGCAATACGGCCTCGACCCGGCCGCTGCCAGCAAAGCCCCCCAGGAACTACCATTTAAGGTGTTCGAGGATAGTGGCTTTACCATTCTGGTAGGCCGCAGCGCGCCCAACAACGACCTGCTGACCCAGCGCTACGCCCACAAGGACGACCTGTGGCTGCATGCCAAGGATGTAACTGGCTCGCACGTGGTTATTCGTCACAAAGCCGGGCAGGCCATTCCGCAACCCGTACTGGAGCGGGCGGCCCAGCTGGCGGCGTGGTATTCCCGCCGCAAAAGCGACTCACTGTGTCCGGTTACTTATACGCCCAAAAAATTTGTTCGCAAACCCAAGGGCGCGCAGCCGGGCCAGGTAGTAGTGGAGCGGGAGCAAGTGCTGTTAGTTGTGCCAGCCAACCCATTTGAGCGGGAGTAGCCAGGTATAAACTACCGCTACTACCCCGAGCGTCCTCCTTTATATGTTTTCACATATATGATTGGTTTTTCATGTTGGCTGATAGCCAGCGTGGTACCGGTTTATGTACTAACATGGGTTTGCCACATAGTACTACTATTGGAATAGTAACATAACCATAATTACAATATTCTTGCTTTACAAAATACAAGTATAAGAATAACCATAAGCTCAACGGTACTCACCACAACCAAGACAATAGACCTTGGCTGCAATACCTATTCTCTTTCAACATATTATGAAGTTACGCGCTTTTACAAAGCGCATTAACAAACTCAGTATAGCAGTATTTTAATTATTCAAATACAATTTATAACATACAGCACAATTTATTGCGACACTGAAAATGTTCTATATCATTGCAGCGAATAAGGTACTATAGTGGATAGTGTCAGTTGTTGATTTTCAGCTGAGTTGGGCTCGTAACAGTTTCACCTTCTTTTCCTGTATTGTATGAGTATACCTCTTCCCTCCACCGTATGGCGTCGGGCATCGGTTATCTGTATCCGACGGTTAACAGCGGCCCTAGGTATTGGGCTGGCTTGCGCCACCACTGCGCTGGCTCAATTCCCCCGGGTTGAGTCCTTCAAAAACAGCACTACTTCTGGCTCGGGCTTCACCCTGGGCGGCAACCCCAATACCGCTGTGCTAACGGCGGCCAGCGGCACCGATGCAAATGGCTCGGGCTACCTGCGCCTGACCGACAACGGTGGTAACCAATCGGGCTACGCCATCGACAACGCTTCCTTTCCGGCTCCGTCTGGGTTCAGTATTTCGTTTGAATTCTTCTCCTACGGCGGCAACGGCGCCGATGGATTTTCGGTCTTTCTGATTGATGCCGACAAAACTTCGGCGGCGGCATTTACCAGTGGAGCATCGGGTGGGTCGTTGGGATATGCCCAGAAAACGGTGAATCCGGTCAGCAACGGCGTACCTAATGGCTACGTGGGCATTGGCATTGATGAATTCGGCAACTTCTCCAACCCGACGGAAGGCCGCGTGGGGGGGCCGGGCCCCCAGCCCGATGCTGTAACGCTGCGGGGTGCCGGAAACGGCCAGAGCTCCACGGACTATCCTTACCTGGCAGGCAGCGGTACCCTACCCTTCAGCCTGGATGTGGCCACGGCTCGGGCCCAGCAGGGCAGTGCCGACTTCCGACGGGCTTATATTGATGTGATTCCGCAGTCGAACGGTACCTACCAGATTACGGTGCGCATTCAGCACGGCAATGCCGTAACTACGGCGGTTAACCGGGTTACCATTTCTACTCCCCCGGCTAACCTGCGCATTGGTTTTTCGGGCTCTACCGGCGGAAGCAATAATTTCCATGAAATCCGAAACCTGGCCATTGTAAAATCTCCTTTCGCCAACGACGATGTGGCCGGCACCGTGTTCAATGTGCCCGTTTCGCTCAATATTCTGAGCAATGATGTAGCCCAGGGCAGCAACCTCAATCCGGCCTCAGTAGACCTCGACCCCAGCACCACCACCCTGGATAATACCTACACTGTAGCTGGTCAGGGCACGTTTACTCTGGGCTCCAACGGCGTTGTAACGTTTACGCCGGTGGCTACTTTTGCAGGTGTTGTAACGGTTCCTTACACGGTAGCCTCCGTGCTGGGCGACCGGTCCAGTCCGGCTAATATTACCATTATTGTGAAGGGGGCCGACCTGGCTTCCAGCATCAGTGGGCCAACTTCGGCCAGTCCGGGTGCGCAGGTTACCTATACAGTGAACACCAGCAACCTGGGCACCGAAACGGCCACCAACGTAGTGCCCACGGTGCAGCTACCGACCGGGCTTGCGGGGGTAGTGGTATCCAGTGGCTCCTACAACAGCAGCAGTGGGTTGGTTACGTTTGCAACTACGGCCAGCCTGGCCAGCGGGGCCCCAACGGTGGTAAACACTGTACGCTTCACGGCCCCGGCCTCGGGCTCGGTAACAGCCACCACGGGTGTAAGTACCGCTACCCCTGATCCGGTAGCGGCAAACAATACGGCTACTATTACAACGCTGGTGGAGGGCGTTAGCAATGCTGCTACCGCCTGCGCCACTCCCGGCAAGGATGGCCCCGGCGCTCTGACCAGCAGCTCAGTGCCCAATACCTATTTCCCGGGCAGCGCTACCACCGCGGCCAACGCCACCAGCCTGACGCTGGGGGCGGCTGTGGGTGGCTCAACTCCCATCAGTGCCGGCGACCTGGTGCTGATTCTGCAAACCCAGGGGGCCGACCTCAATACTGATAACGCCGACACTTACGGAAATGGCACATCAGGGGGCAGTGGAAGCGGCAACATTGGGGGTAGCACCTTTACGGCAGGCTACTATGAATATGCCATTGCAACCAACTCCGTTCCGCTTTCCGGCGGCACCCTTACCCTGGCCAAAGCCCTGGGCCGTGTATACCAGCGGGTCGATTATACCGATGCCTCCGCCCCCACCGGGCAGCGGCGCTTTCAGGTAATACGGGTGCCCCAGTATTCGGCCCTCACCGTAACGGGCACTGTAACGGGCACCGCCTGGAACGGTGAGGCGGGAGGTTTGTTGGTGCTGGATGTAGCCGGGCAAACCACTTTTGCCGGCACTGGCAGCCGGCTGGATATGAGCGGTAAAGGATTCCGGGGCGGAGCAGCCCGTCAGTACACGGGCAGTTCCGCCTACACAGACGCTGATTTCCGTAACCTGGCCAGCACTACCACCGCTGGCGCACACGGCTCTAAGGGAGAAGGCCGGGCTGGTACCCCCCGCTATGTATTCAACGGCACTGCCGTGGTGGACACGGGAGTAGAGGGCTACCGAAACGGCAGTGTGGGCCGAGGAGGCCCCGGCAATGCGGGAGGCGGAGCCACGGACCTCCTGGCTACTACCACCAACGCCGGTGGCGGCGGGGGCGGCGGCGGCGGCAACGATGCCGCTGGCGGCCTGGGAGGTCGTAATAATGGCTCGACTGATGGTACGGTTCGGGCCGCTGGTGGCGCCGCTTTTGGCGGGTCGCTGGGCCGTTGGTTTCTGGGCGGTGGCGGCGGGGCCGGTTCTTCGGAAGAAGCTGGCACTCAAAGCAGCGGCGGTGCTGGCGGGGGCATTGTGGTGCTGCGCACCGGCTACCTCAGCGGAACCGGCGAACTGCGCGCCAGCGGTGGTAACGCACCTACTGCCGGCCAAACCACTACGTACACCAACGGCGGAGGCGGCGGGGGTGCCGGTGGCACCGTGGTACTGTTGGCCACCAATACGGGCGGCGTAGCCAACATCACCCTCACGGCAACGGGCGGCATCGGCGGCAATGCTTTCACTGGCTCAGCTACCACGTATGGCCCCGGCGGCGGCGGCGGCGGCGGCTTCATATTCAGCAACAGCGACCTGGGCACCGAGGTAAATACCGGTGGTGCCCGCGGCAGCACCGGCGCCAATACTGGTACTACCGCCTTTGGGGCAGCCAACGGGGGGGCCGGGACACCGGTGCTGAACGTGACGGATGTCGGCTCTACCATTATCGGGGGAGCGGGCCCCTGCCTGCCGGCTCTGTCGGTGGCTATGGCTACCTCTACCCCAAATGTGCAGCGTACGGGCGGGGCGGGCAGTAGCGTACAACCTGCTACCTTCACCATCACCGTATCCAACACGGGTGGTCAGGCTACCGGAGTAAAGGTTCTGGCAGCTCTGGCTAACAACATTGTTCGGTATGATGCCGGCTTCACTCCCGTTATTACGGTGCGCGACGCCAGCGGGACAACTACTCCGGTAAGCGGGGCTACCCTGCCCAACAACAATGTGAGCCAGGCCGAATTTGGCAACCTGACTATTCCAGGCGGAGCCACGCTCACCATCACGTTCCGGACTACGCTAGTAGCATCGGCACAGGACAACGTAGCCTATCAGGCCAACGCCACCGTCACTTACACCGACCCCTTCCGCACAACAGCGGCGGCTACCGTAACGCCAGGCGGTAACTATGCGGCCACCACGGATGGCAGCCTGGGTGCGGCCGGGGGCAGCAACTATTCGGCCTCCAGCTCTACCAACGAGGACGTGACGATTACCCGGCCACTGCCCGTTACGCTTACCAGCTTTGAGGCCAGGGCCGCCGGCCAGGATGCCTTGCTTACCTGGAGCACGGCCCAGGAACTTAACAACGACCGGTTTGAAGTTGAAAGAAGCCTCAATGGCGTCGACTTTGAGAAGATAGGTACCGTGAAGGGGCAGGGCACCACGTCGGTGGCTACCGCCTACCGCTTTGCCGATGCCGGGGCGGCCCGCCTAAGCTCTAAAATCCTGTACTACCGCCTGCATCAGGTAGATCTGGATGGGCCTGGCATGTACACTATGGTTCGTGCTGTGCGCTTCGAGCGGGTGAAGGGTACCGCCTCGCTTTACCCCAACCCCCACCAGGGCCGCTTCACCCTTGATCTGCAAGCCCTGCCCACCGGCATCTACCAGGTGGAGGTACTTGACCTGGCCGGCCGCCGTGTGTACCAGGCGCAGCTTAGCGGTGGCCAGGAGCATCCCCTGGCTCCCGGCCTGCCTATGGGCTCCTACGTTGTACGAGTGAGTGGGCAGACAACTATCCTTACGCTTCCCATGGTAAAAAACTAGGCCACTCCAGCCGTTCATTGTCCACAACGGGCCTTGATTTGCCGGTGTTTGTTTCATATTCCTGTTAACCAAGAGCCCCGCCGGGTTGTCCGGCGGGGCTCTTTGCGGTTGAGGCTGTACGGTAAGAATGAAAGTAACCCGTACGGGCTTCTCGTGGCGGCTACTGGGCTATGAGACGGGTAGTCAGGCGGCTTCCGGCCAGCTCTACTGACAGCATGTACACGCCCGGCGCTACGTCCGCCAGCGGTACTACCGCCTGATTCACACCGGTTCGTATCAGCACCGCACGGGTCAGTACTCGGCGGCCCAGCATATCGGTCAGGAACAGGGTGCCGGGTCCCGTGCTGCGGGCTTCAAACGAAACGGTAGCAGCCTCCTGGGCTGGGTTGGGCACCACCGAGAAACCGGTAGCGGCCAGTACTGCGGGCTGAGTTGCCAGCACCAGGTTCAGGTCGCGGGCACCGCGCAGCACCTGTCCCCGAATTTCGCCACCGGGGTTGGCGGCCGTGTGCAGGTTCACGTACACACTGTCGCGGCGGAACTGCAGGGCCCGGCGGGCCGTGAAAGGGCGGGTATCGTTGGGGGCAGCATTTGTAGCCAGCCAGTAGCCTTCCGCCGCGTTGGAGGCCGAATTGAAGAACGGCATCAAATCAAACACCACTGGTCCGGCCTGGGTGCGCAACCCGGTGTGGAAGTGCCCCATGGTGGCCGGACCGCTCAGCCCGCCCCAGGAAATAGTGAAGTGTACATTGCTTTGGTTGCGGTCCATGCTTACGAAACCGGCACCGTAGCCGGTGGTTACCACGGGCGTGGGCCGCTCCTGGTTGCCGCTCAGGGCCAGCACGTAGCCTTCCCGCGCCAACCGATACACCTGCCCCCGCACCTCGCCGCTTGGCCGGGCGGCCGTGGCCAGCACCATGTTCACGCCGCCTTGCAGAAACAGATTAACGGCTGCGGTTGAAAGATTGGTTAGCCGAACCGAAAAGGCGCTGGGTGTACCGGCCGGCAACGTCACCGTTACCAGCGGGGTAGCGGGGTTGGCCTGGCCGGCATCGGCCTGAAACAGGGAAAAGGCCGTGGCATCTCCGCTCAGGCCGGTGTGGCTCACAAATATCTGGAGTGTATCGAGGGTGGTGTTCAGGCGCAGAAAGGATACGGCCCGGGCGGTAGTCGTTACGGCGGGCACCATCTGGGCCCCGTCGAGGCGGGCATCGTGGCTGAGGTAGCGGGCCTCACGGATTAGCTGCCCCCGGATTTCGCCGCCGGGGTTGGCGGCCGTATGCACGTTGATGTAGATCTGACCGGCTAACATAGCCGTTACAATGGCTGGAGTTGGGGTCACTTCGCCTTCAATCACGTTGCCACTTATATAAGGCATCAGGTCCAGCACCACCGGGCCCGCCACGCCCGTGGCTCCCTGGTGAAAATGCGCCATGGTAATGGGGCCGCTCAGCCCGCTCACTACCACCCGGAACGCCAGCCGCCCCTGGTTCTGGGACAGATTAAACGTGCCTATGCCCGTTCCATTGGTGGTTACCGGTGGCACTTCCTGCGTGCCCGACAGCGCCGCCACGAATTCTTCATCTTTTTCCAGCTCAATCTGCCCCCGGATTTCGCCGCCGGGGTTAGCGGCCGTGTGCACATTAATGTAGTAGCCACCGCGCAGGTAGCGGTCCAGCTTGGCCCGGTCCAGGTTGGCACCCGTCAGAAAGCCCTGAATCCGGTTACCCCGCACAAAAGGCATCAGGTCAGTAACAACCGGCCCAGCCACTCCACGAAAGCCATTGTGCACGTGGGCCATGGTTACGGGTCCACTCAGGCCGCTGAAGGAGCCGGAAATAAAGAGCGTATCCTTGCCGGCATTGAGCGTGAAGCTTACCGCGCCCCTGGCAGTAGTCGTTACGGCCGGTACCTCCTGGTCGCCCCCCAACGAGGCCCCCAGCAGCAGATGAGGCCGCAAATGGTCGGCATACACGGCGGAGCTCCACATCCAGAGCAGGCAAACCAGTACTCGCGTAAACAGCTGTTTCATGGTGGTAGAATGAAGGATATAAGGAATGAAAAAGAAAAAATTTCAATGTTACTTTCCTTATACCTACCACATTAGCCCGTATAGGTTTCGTGTAATATTCGGGCCTTGGCCGTTTTCCCCCAAACGCCAACGCGCCCGGCAGCTACAGCTACCGGGCGCGTTGCACCAACGGCCCCGTTCAAATCCGGCCGTTTATGTCCGTAGTTTAGCGCAGGGGGCCTTTCATACCCATCATGCGGGCCATCTGCTGCATTCCGCCTTTGGTCTGGCTCATCTTGTTCATGGTGCGCATTACTTTGCGCATATCCTCAAACTGCTTCATCAAATTGTTTACCTGCTGAATATCAGTGCCGGAGCCCTTGGCGAGGCGGCGGCGGCGGCTACCGTTCAGCAGCTCGGGCTGGGCCCGCTCCTTGGGCGTCATGCTCTTGATGATGGCCTCAATGGGCTTGAAGGCGTCGTCGTCAATTTCTACGTCCTTCATGGCCTTACCCATGCCCGGAATCATACCCACCAGGTCCTTAAGGTTGCCCATCTTCTTGATCTGCTCCAGCTGGGAGAGGAAGTCATCGAAGTTGAACTGGTTTTTGCGAATCTTCTGGTTGATGCGCTTGGCCTCTTCCTCGTCGAACTGCTGCTGGGCCCGCTCTACCAGACTGATGACGTCGCCCATGCCCAGGATGCGCTGGGCCATCCGGTCGGGGTAGAACATGTCCAGGGCCTCCATCTTCTCGCCCGTGGAGATAAACTTGATGGGTTTTTCCACCACGGCCCGGATGCTCAGCGCCGCCCCACCGCGGGAGTCGCCGTCGAGCTTGGTGAGCACCACACCGTCAAAGTTCAGCCGGTCGTTGAAGGTCTTGGCGGTATTCACGGCGTCCTGGCCGGTCATGGAGTCCACCACAAACAGGGTTTCGGCGGGGTTAATGGCCCGCTTCACCTGCTCGATTTCGGCCATCATCTGCTCATCCACGGCCAGGCGGCCGGCGGTGTCGATGATGACGACTTTCTTGTTGTTCTTCCGCGCAAACTCAATGGCGTTCTGCGAAATCTGCACCGGGTTTTTGTTATCCGGTTCCGAGTACACCTCCACGCCTACCTGCTCACCCAGCACCTTCAGCTGGTCGATGGCGGCGGGGCGGTATACGTCGCAGGCCACCAGCAGCACATTCCGGCCCTGCTTTTTGAGGTAGGCAGCCAGCTTGCCGGCGAAGGTGGTTTTGCCCGACCCCTGCAAACCCGACAGCAGCACCACGGCCGGGTCGCCTTTGATTTGAATGTCCTGCTTTTCGCCGCCCATGAGCTGGGTCAGCTCATCATACACGATTTTGGTCATCAGCTGGCCCGGCGACACGCTGATGAGCACGTCGCGGCCCATGGCCTCCTCCTTAATCTTGTCGGTTACTTCCTTGGCCACCTTGTAGTTCACGTCGGCATCCACCAGGGCCCGGCGGATTTCCTTCACGGTAGCCGCTACGTTGATTTCGGTGATGGAGCCCTGGCCTTTGAGGGTTTTGAAGGCGCGGTCGAGCTTGGTACTGAGGTTATCGAACATGAATCACTGATTTTGCTACGCAGAACTTCGTTTGCGCTGATTTTTTGATTTCGCTGATTTCGGTTAGGAAGGTCTTAGGAGGCTTTGCGGAGCACAATGTCCTCGAGCACCGACAAACGGCGGAGTACGTCGGGGTCGGTGCTAGGGCGGGCTTCCAAGCGCTCCAGCCGCTGGTCGATGTGCTGCACGTCGGTGCGCAACTCACTCACTTCTTCCTTTACGCCGTCTATCTTTTTCTCCACGCGGATGAATCCGTCGGCTACAGCTTCGGCAAAGCGGTTAAAGATGGCTTCAAAGCGGGCGTCGGACTGCTCCATGCGCTGCTCCATTCTCTCGCCCATTTGCTCTACAACGGTAGTTAGCCGGGCAAGGTCCTTTTTATTCTCCTCGGTCTGCCGGTCCACGGCGCGGAGGACGTCGCCCATCAGGGACAGTAGGTCGGTGTAATCGGCAGCCATAGCGGAGTATACGGGAGAGTAACCGGGTTCAGCCTCCAAAAGTAACCAGAAAACCCCGAAAGGCCACGGGTGCGTACCTTCGCGGCTTCACTGATGCTTTTTCTGCCCGTGCCCGAGTCTGTTGCCCGCCCTTTGCGTTTGCTGGTGATTACCTACTACTGGCCGCCCTCGGGCGGGGCCGGGGTGCAGCGCAGCCTCAAATTCGTAAAGCACCTGCCGCAGCTCGGCGTCGAGCCCACCGTAGTTACCGTGGACCCCGCCCAGGCCGCCTACCCGGTCCTCGACGATTCGCTGGCCGCCGATGTACCCGCCGGGGTACGGGTGATTCGGACCGGCACCTTCGAGCCCTTCGACAGCTACAAGCGGCTCACGGGCAAGCAGGTACCGTACGGCGGCTTTGTGGGGGAAAGCAAGACGAGCCGGGTGCAGCAGCTGTTCAAATTTGTGCGCGGCAACCTGTTCATTCCCGATGCCCGCCGGGGCTGGAACCGCTTCGTGCTGGACGCCGTGGCCGGGCTGCTGGCCGCCGGCGAGCAGTTCGACGCCGTGCTGACCTCCTCCCCGCCCCATTCCACCCAGCTCATCGGGCTGGAACTGAAGCGCCGCTTCGGCCTGCGCTGGCTAGCCGATATGCGCGACCCGTGGACGGATATCTACTACTATAAGGAGCTAAATCACCTGCCCCTGGCCCGCTGGCTGGATGCCCGCTACGAGCGGCAGGTGCTGGAGCAGGCCGATGCCGTGCTGGTCACCAGCCCCCACACCAAGCGGCTGTTTCTGGGCAAGTCCGCTAAGATTGACCCGGCGAAAATCCACGTCCTGCCCAACGGCTATGACGAAGACGACTTCCAGGAGCCCAGCCAGCCGCCTCAGCACGAACTGCTCATCACCCACACCGGCACCATCTCCGAAACTTACCACATCGAGCTGCTGCTGAGCGCCTGCGCCGAGTGCCGCCGCCGCCACCCCGACGTGCCGCTGCGGCTGCGCTTCGTGGGCAAGGCGTCCGAGGGTATTCAGCGCCAGGCCCGGGAGGCGGGTTTGCAGGAGGCGGCGGAGTTCATCCCGTTCGTGCCCCACGACGAGTCGGTGCAGTACCTGCTGCGGAGTACGGTGCTGCTGATGGCTATACCGGACGTGGCCAACAACCGGGGCATTCTGCCGGGCAAGGTGTTCGAGTACCTGGCTACCAGCAAGCCCATCCTGTGCGTAGGCCCCGCCGGCTCCGACGCCGACGAGCTACTGCAAGCCTGCGGGGCCGGCCGCGCCCTCCCCTACGACGCCTACGCCCAGATGCTGGAAACCCTGGAAACCCTGGCCGCTCAGTGGCGCATCAACCCCAACCTGGATCTGCCCGGCGGCCACCCCGAACGATACTCACGCCGACATTTGACGGGAGAGTTGGCAGAGCTGGTGCGGAAGTAGTTGAGGCAGGAGCCATACCAGAACGTGTACCCCGAAGCTGTGCTTCGGGGTACACGTTCTTACCGCCCCAGCAACCCGCGCAGCTTGCCTGGCACCAGGCTGGCGGCGCGGGCTTTCAGGTCGGTCCAGGCAGAATGGCTTAAGGTTCGGCCGTGCCACTGACTAATGCCCTGGGCCAGCCGCTGGGCCAGGGTGCGGTAGTGCTGGCGGTGGTAGTGGCGCAGGTTGTTGGTAACGTCGGCGGGGGTTTGTACGAAGTCGCGCACGTCCACCACGAAGCAGTTGGCCGCCGTAGCCACGAAGTCGGCCAAAGCCTGGTTCAGCAGCTGATGGCGCTGCCGGGCACCGATTTCGCCGGAACCCGGCACCTCAATTTCGGCCCCGTTGAGGAGGAAAATGGGCACCGCAGCCGACACCTGGGCCCGCAGCCACCGTAGGTTTTCTTGAAACTCATCGGCTGAAATCTGGCCCTCGTGCTCAAACTCCTGGGCAAACCGCCGCAGAAACGCCTCATTCAGCCCCTGAAAACGACGCTGGGCATAACGGGCGGCCTGGGCAGCAGGGTCCTGGGCAGTAAGGTTCTGGTAGGCTCCGAAGGGTATGCGGCGGCCGGTGGTCCGCTCCCGGTAC
Organism: Hymenobacter metallilatus; assembly: GCF_003944705.1. Lineage (GTDB taxonomy): Bacteria > Bacteroidota > Bacteroidia > Cytophagales > Hymenobacteraceae > Hymenobacter > Hymenobacter metallilatus. The sequence goes on from NZ_RWIS01000015.1 coordinate 80,665, forward strand.
ACGTCCTGGGTGTAGTCCATGAGGGGGCTGTACACCAGCACGTCGTAGTCACCGGCCCAGAGTTTGGTATCAAAAGCTTCCTGGCCCAGAAACGGCAGGGCGGCCGCCAAGCGCTGCTGCTCGGCGGCGGGCCACTCCTGGCTGGCCCGCAGCAGCAAAGTGTGCTCCAGGTGCACCGGAATCTGGTATTCATTATTGAAATTGAACTCCTCCGTTACGTCCAGCGCAAACGCCTGCAGGAAGGGCGTAAGCTGGCCCAGGTCGCAGCCCCCTTTCAACAGCACCCGTAGCCGGTTGGCGGCCTGAGCGGCGGCAGGTTGCAGCGGGGTGGCGGCGGGTTCCTGCAGCGTAATCCAGTCGGGCGTTTCCGTCTGGTTCAGCTCGGTAGCAACATCACCTTGCACTTTCAGCTGCGGGAAGCCCAAGTGGGCATAGATCCACTGCTCCACGCCCAAATGCAGGATGCGGCAGGAGAAAACCAGCTGCTCCAGGCGGTTATCGGGCCGGTGCAGGCAGTAAATGCCCACCAGCCCATAGTCGCCGAACCGGTCCTGCACGCGCACGGTGCCCCAGCGGCGGCTGGGGTCCTGGAGGCTGACCTCCAGCTCGGCTTTGGTAACACGCTGTTTGGTGAAATTGAGCTGATTGGAACGGTTAATCAGCTCTTCCAGCCGGTTAAGGTCCGGTAGCACGGCCTCGCCCTCCCGAAGTTCCACCCGCACCTGGGCGTCGCGCAGAAAGGCCAGGTTATCATTGTACTGAGTGCGGGCCTGCTGCTGCCGCTCCAGCAGCCGGTATTGCTCCAGGCGCGAGAAGGTGGGGTCGGGCTTGCCGCTGGCCCGCAGCAGCGGGGCCAGGCGGGACAGATCCTGGGGGTCGGCGGTTTGCAGCCCGGAGTTGTAAAACTCGGCCTCAGCCCGGTTAATGGGGTTGTCGTCGAGGAACAAGGCATTGGGGGCGCGCAGCTGCATCTGTTCCAGCAGCTGCCGGATAATAGGGCCCTTGGGCTGCCAGCTGATCTGCGGAAATACGAACAACTCCCGGATACCCATCTCCATGAGCTTGGCCTCGGCCGGAGCAAAGTCGTTTTTACTGACGATGGTGTGCACGATGCCCCGGGCGGCAGTGTCGCGCACCAGTTGCACGTTTTCTTCCAGGGCTTCCACCACGCCCTCCGAGAGCGTACCGCGCCAGAAGGTATCATCCAGGTCCCAGATGATGACTTTGATGGGGTGAGGAAAGGCGAAATCGGACATGATGAGGGCGGGAAAGACCATTATCATTCTGAGCAGCGCGAAGGACCTTCTCACGCCAGAACGAGCTGTTCAGTAGTAGTCCAGACGGGAGAAGGTCCTTCGCAAGCTCAGGATGACAAGCAAAAAATGGAACGCCGGCAAAACTACGCAAGCTCCGGACGGAATGCCTACTTTTGCCCTCCTTAGTCCTGGCCGGCACTACGCCCGGCCCTGTTCCCTTGATATGGCCCTCGACCTCAATCACAAATCCATTCTGGTTACCGGCGGCACCGGTTCGTTCGGCAAAAAGTTTGTTCAGGCAGTTTTCGAGCAGTTCCCGCAGGTAAAACGGCTGGTGGTCTACTCCCGCGACGAGCTGAAGCAGTACGAAATGTCGCAGCAGTTTCCGCACGCCAAGTACCCAGCCATCCGCTACTTCATCGGCGACGTGCGCGACGCCGACCGGCTGAAGCGGGCCTGTGAGGGCATTGATATACTAGTGCATGCCGCCGCCCTCAAGCAGGTACCCGCCGCCGAGTACAACCCGATGGAGTGCATCAAAACCAACATCTTCGGGGCTGAAAATGTGATTAACGCCGCCCTCGACTGCGGAGTGAAGGATGTGGTGGCTCTGAGCACCGATAAGGCCGCAGCTCCTATTAACCTTTACGGTGCTACCAAGCTCTGCTCTGACAAGCTGTTTGTGGCCGCCAACAACATGAAGGGCAGCCGGGATTTACGCTTTTCGGTGGTGCGCTACGGCAACGTAATTGGCTCCCGGGGCTCGGTGGTGCCATTTTTCCTCCAACGGCGGGCTTCAGGCGTACTACCCATTACCCACCCCGACATGACACGCTTCAACATCTCTCTGGAGGAAGGCGTGGACCTGGTGCTGTACGCGCTGGAGCACAGTTGGGGAGGGGAAATCTTCGTACCTAAAATTCCGAGCTACAAAATCACGGAAGTGGCCAAAGCCATTGGCCCTGATTGCCACCAGGAAATTGTAGGCATCCGGCCCGGCGAGAAACTGCACGAGGAAATGATAACCGAAACCGACGCCCTAAGCACTGTGGAGCTGGACAAGTATTATGTCATCCTGCCCTTCACTCCACGCTGGGATGTGGACGACTTCATCCGCCACTTCGGCGGCCGCCGCGTGGAGCCGGGTTTTCACTATGATTCCTCCAATAACACCGAGTGGCTTTCAGCCGAGCAAATCCGCGAGGAAATCCGCCTGCACGTGGACGCGGGGTTTGAGGCGTAAGGCTAGGTTTTGTTTGTCATCCTGAGCAGCGCGAAGGACCTTATTACAACAGAACAATCCTCGTGAAAACGACATTGTTCTGTTGTAATAAGGTCCTTCGCGCTGCTCAACCGGACAGTTTTTGCCGGTAGTGTGAAGGGCGCAGTTTACTTTTGAACCTGTATGAGCACGACGCCTTCATTTCAGCCTACCCGCCCCATTGCCTACGGCCGCCAGCACATCACGCCCGAGGACGTGCAGGCCGTGACGGAAACCCTGTACTCTGATTATCTGACGCAGGGGCCGAAGGTGGCTGAGTTCGAGCAGAAGTTTGCGGCTTACGTGGGGGCTGATTACGCCGTGGCAGTAGCTAACGGTACAGCGGCCCTTCATTTGTGCGCTTTGGCGCTGGGCGTGCAGCCGGGGCAGCGCGTCATCACCACTCCCATCACCTTCGCCGCCTCGGCCAACTGCGTACGGTACTGCGGCGGCGAAGTACACTTTGTGGATATCGACCCGGCCACGGCCCTGATTGATCTGGTAGCCGTGCGCCAGTTGCTGGAAAGTCACCCTAAAGGCCACTTCCAGGGGTTGATTCCAGTGGATTTTGCTGGCCTGCCGGTGAATCTGGAAGCTGCTCGCCAGCTCTGCAACGAGTTTGGCCTCTGGATGATTGAGGACAGTTGCCACGCGCCGGGCGGCTTTTTCACCGATTCGCGGGGCCGGGAGCAGCGCTGCGGCAACGGGCAATTTGCCGACTTGGCTATTTTCAGCTTCCATCCCGTTAAGCACATTGCCACCGGCGAAGGTGGCATGATTACTACCAACCGCCGTGACCTGTACGAGCACCTGCTGCGCCTGCGTACCCATGGCATCAGCAAAGACCCCGCCCACCTGCAGCGCAACGACGGCGGCTGGTACATGGAAATGCAGGAGCTAGGCTACAACTACCGGATGCCCGACATGCTCTGCGCCTTGGGTATCAGTCAATTGACCCGAGCCGACGAGGGCCTGCTGCGCCGCCGGGAGCTGGCCGCCCGCTACGATGCGGCCTTTGCCGACATGCCCGCCGTGCGTCCTCTGGCCGGGGCTCCGGGCCACGCCTACCACCTCTACGTGATTCAGGTACCCGACCGGAAAGCCCTGTATGATGCATTGCGTGAGCGGCAGATTTTCGCTCAGGTACACTACATTCCAGTGCATACTATGCCCTACTACCAAAGCCTGGGCTGGCATTCCGGTGACTTTCCGCTGGCCGAAGCCTATTACGCCCACTGCCTCAGTATTCCGCTCTTCCCCAGCCTCACCGACGAAGAGCAGAAGTACGTCATTGACTGCATCCGGGAATTGGTTGGCTAGCAATTCGTCATTCTGAGCTTGCGAAAAACCCTTCGTGCAGGCGTCATTTCCCGCAGAGGTTCGCGGAGGGATGCGCTGAGGTTCGCTGAGTTGTTCTAACACTGCCCTCCTACCCTCTTACCCTCCTACCCTTGCCCAACGTCGGTATTATTTCTCAGGCCCGCATGACCAGTACCCGGCTGCCGGGAAAAGTGCTGCGAGCGGTGGCGGGGCGGCCGTTGCTGGATTACCATGTGCAGCGGCTGCGGCAAACCGGCCTGGCCCTGCACCTGGCCATTACCGACCAACCCGCCGACGACCCGCTGGCCGACTACGCCACCCACCACGCCCTCCCCTGCACCCGGGGCCCCGAGGACGACGTGCTGGCCCGCTACCAGCAGTGCGCCGCCGCCCACCACCTCGACGTAATTGTGCGGGTTACGTCTGATTGCCCGCTGCTGGACGGGGCCCTAGTGGCAGAGGCGGTGCAACAGTATGTGGCGGCCCGAAATCCTCGGCTGTACTTGTCGAATGTGCTGGAACGCACGTTTCCCCGGGGCTTCGATTTCGAGGTGTTTTCCCGCGAACTGCTGGAAGAGGCGCACCGCCACGCCACCGCCGCCTCCGACCGGGAGCATGTGACGCCCTACATTCATCAGAACCGCTCGGGCCGGGTGGAACTTGCCCACATCCGCCGCACCCCAGACCGGAGCAACTACCGCCTGACCGTGGACACCATTGAAGATTTTGAGCTGATCCGGCAGCTGGTGGAGGATTTCCGGGCCGATACCCTGACCGGTGACGAGCTGATTGCCCTGCTGGATGTGCACCCAGATCTGCTGACCCTCAACGCCCACATCGAGCAGAAAAAACTGTAGGCTGACCCGAGGTATCAACTCTCATAATTTAGGCTATAAGGCCAGTTCTCCTCTTGGCTAGCGAAAAGGTTAGATTTTTGACTTTATTCAGCAACCGGGGTTGGATTACCTTCGAGCAATGAATACTGCTGCTCCCCGCCTGCTATTCCGGGCCGATGGTAACTCCCGCATCGGGTTGGGCCATGTGATGCGTCTGCTGGCTCTGGCCGAAATTCTGCGGCCCGACTTTCCCGAGCAACTGTTCCTGATTCGGGAGCCAGACGCTGTCTTGGAGCAGCTGCTGCGCACCGCCGGCCTCGCGGTAGTGGCCCTGCCGGCCCAGCCCCTGGCCGAAGAAGCCGCCTATCTGGTCCGGCAGGTGCTTCGCGCTACCGATGTGCTGGTGCTGGACGGGTACGATTTCCGCTACGACTACCAGAACACGGTGAGCGGAGCCGTGGCCCGCCTGGCCTGCCTCGACGATTTGCACGCCTTTCCCTTGGCCGCCGACCTCGTGCTGAATCCGGCCGGGGGCCTCACAACCAGCCAGTACGAGTTGCGCCAGCCCGGGGCACGGCTGCTCAGCGGGCCTGCCTACGTCCCGCTGCGGGAGGCTTTCCGCGTCCCCGCCGCTTCTCTCGCGGAGCCTGACCCGACTACCGTGCTGGTATGCCTGGGCGGAGCCGACCCTACTCACCAGACCCAGCGCGTGGCCGCCGGGCTACTGGAGCTGCCGGCTGTGCAGCGCGTGCATGTAGTGGTGGGCAGCGCCTACCTGGGCTGGGAAAGTCTGCAAAGCTGGGCCCTGGAGCACCCGCGCCTGACGCTGCACCGCAGCGTATCAGCTTCGGGACTAACCCAACTGATGCGCCAGTGCGGAGCGGCGGTTTGCTCGGCCAGTACCGTGAGCTATGAGTACTGCGCGGCCGGCGGGGGGCTGCTGCTGCTGCTGCCCACGGCCGACAACCAGCACGACATCGACCAGTATTTGCGTGGCCACGGCCTGGCCCGTCCGTTTGCCGCCGCCGCCAATATCCTGACTTCGCCGGAAGCCCGGCGCGTAGCTCTTGCCATGCGGGCCGCCCAACGCCTGGTGTTCGATGGGCAGGCTCCCACGCGGCTGCGCCAGGAGTTCCGGGCGCTGCTGCTGCCACCGCCGCCATTCTACCTCCGGCCCGTAACCGCCACCGACTCCGACCAACTCTTGGCCTGGACCAACGAGCCCGCCGTGCGGCAGTTTTCCTTCAACCCCACTCCTGTACCCCGCCCCGCGCACGAGCAATGGCTGGCTGCCCGCCTCCTCGACCCCAATGCCCTGCTGCTGCTGGCCCAGGACGCCGCCACTGGACGCCCCGCCGGCCTTATCCGGTTTGCCGTCGATGGCGAAGAAGCCACCCTGAGCTACCTGCTGGATGCCGGGTATCGGGGGCGGGGACTGGCGCCGCTGCTGCTGCTGGCTGGCACGCGCCGGGTGCTGGAGCATTTCCCGCGGGTGCGGCGGGTGCTGGGCCAGGTGCAGCAAGTGAATGTGGCCTCGGTGAAGGCATTTGAGCGGGCGGGGTACCAAGTAAGCGAAGTAGCTCCGGCCGCGCCCGAATCCGTTACTTTTGTGTGGCTGGCGTAGACCGGGGCGTTGTCGGCCCGGCCGCTTGTCCGGCTTCTTGCCTTCCGTTGCTATGACTATTTCCTTTGGCTCCCGCCTCGTCGGCCCCGACCAGCCCCCGTTTATCATTGCCGAGCTCAGCGGCAACCACAACCAGGACCTCAGCCGGGGCCTGGCCATTGTGGATGCCATGGCGGCTGCTGGGGCCCACGCCATCAAGCTCCAGACCTACACCGCCGATACCATGACCCTGCCCGGGGCCTACCGCATCGACGACCCCAATTCTTTGTGGTTTGGGCGGGAGCTGCACGAGTTATACCAGGAGGCCCATACGCCCTGGGAGTGGCATAAGCCGTTGTTCGACCGGGCCCGGCAGCACGGTATGCTGGCCTTCAGCTCGCCCTTCGATGAAACCGCCGTGGATTTCCTCGAAACCCTCGACGTGCCGGCCTACAAGATTGCATCCTTCGAGAATACCGACTGGCCGCTGCTGCGCCGGGTGGCCGCCACCGGCAAGCCCGTGATTATGAGCACCGGGGCCAGTCAGCTGGCTGAGGTGGCCGAGGCTGTGCAAGTGCTGCGCGAGGCGGGCTGCCGGGAACTGGTGCTGCTGAAATGCACCAGCACTTACCCCGCCACGCCGCAAAACACCAACCTGCGCACTCTGCCGCACTTTCAGCAACTGTTTCCCGATGCCTTGGTGGGCCTCTCCGACCACACCATGGGCGTGGGCGCGGCCGTGGCCGCCGTGGCCCTGGGGGCCTGCGTAGTGGAAAAGCACGTAACCCTGCGCCGGGCCGACGGCGGCGTGGATTCGGCCTTCTCGCTGGAGCCTGAGGAAGTGGCCCAGCTGGTAACCGAAACTGAGCGGGCTTGGCAGGCGCTGGGTCAGGTGCAGTACGGCGTGCAGCGGGCCGAGGAGAAAAGCCGCCTTTACAAACGTAGCCTCTACGTGGCCCAGAACATGCAAGCTGGTGAAATCTTCACCAAGGAGAACCTACGCGTAGTGCGCCCCGGCGACGGCCTGCCCCCCCGCTATTACGACCAGCTATTGGGCAAGCCCGCCCGCCAGCCCCTGAAGGCCGGCACCCCCCTCACCTGGGACGCGCTGTAGCCGCTGCCATGTTCGAATCTGCTGTTCCGCCCACTCCGGCCGGCCGCCTGCGCGACATCCTGCAGTTGCGCTTCACCGACCTGTTTGCCGCTTTATCGGCGCACATGTTGGAGCCCATTTCCCCAGCCAGCCCCTGGAAACGGCTGCTGAAAGTAGCAGGCTATGCGGCCCTGCGGCTGGTGGGCAACGTGTTTCGGCCCGTAAAAAACCCCGAGAACCTGCACGGCAAAGTGTGGCTTTACGTGGTGAGCCAGAACAACTACGACTCCCTACACTTTATCCGTGAAGCCCGGCCCGACGCGGTGCTGGTGGCGGGGCAGAGCAAGCAGATTGGCCGCTACAACCAGCAGGTAAACCGGCTTTCCTTGCGACGGAAGCTACTGTACTATGGGCAACTGCCAAGGGTGTATCGGACCCTGCGCCGCACCGAGGGCGAGCGGGCCTGGCGGTTTTTCGATTTGATTTTCAACGCCATCGGCTACTACGAGGTGTACCGCCGGGCCCTGCGCCACTACCGGCCCCGGGCCGTGGTATTCGCCAACGACCACAACGACGACGCCCGGGCCCTGCTGCTGGCTTGCCAGGCCGAAGGCGTGCCCACGGCCTATGTGCAGCACGCCAGCGTGAGCACCCACTTTCCTCCCCTGGGCTTTGATCTGAGCCTGTTGGAAGGCCAGGATGCCCTCGACAAATACCGGAAGTGCGGCCCGGTGCGCGGGCGCACGGAGCTAGTGGGCATGCCCAAAGCTGACGAGTTTCTAGCTCGCCGCAACCAGGCCCCGCGGGTGCGCCGGGTGGCCCTGGCCTGCAATGCCCTCGACGACCTCACGGCCATTACCCACACGCTGGACTACCTACTACGGGAGTTTCCCGACCTGACCTTCACGCTACGCCCCCACCCCGGCGACCCGCGCGACTTCACGTTTCTGCAGCAGCGCCATCCCCGGCTGCAGTTTTCGGATGCGCGCCAGCAGCATGTATTTGCGTTTCTGGAAGCCCACGACGCCTTGGTAGCCGCCGATACCAGCACCCACCTCGAGGCCACTCTGCTCAACCTGGCCAGCGTGTACGTGCGTTTCGGAGCTCACGGCGTCGCCGATGACTACTACGGGTTCGTGGCCCACGGCCTCATTACGCGGGCCAATACCCTGCCGGAGTTGGGTACTTGGTTACGGCGCCAGCAGCAACACAAGCCCCTGGATCTTTACCGTCGCGCCGCTTACTACAATGCCACGTTAGGCACGCCCGACGAGGGCCACAGTCAGCAGCGGGCTTTGCGGCTGCTGGCGGAGTGGCTGCCGCTGCCCCGGTAATAGTGCTTCAAGCGTCGATTCCCGCAAAGGGCGCTGCGCGCGCGCAGAAGGCGCAGAGTCGTTCTACCATTACCTTGCGCCATGCTACCACCGCTACCGCCCGTTCCTGCTACTACTGCCGAAACTCGGTTGGCTTATGTGCTGCAACACTTCTGGCAGGCGTATGATGCTGTGCCCACGGTCAGCATCGGGTATGCCGATACGCAGCCGCAGGTGGAGGTAGCGGCCGTGAACCACAACTTCTTTGCGGACACGGCTCCCTACCCAGCTCCGCCGGTGTGGCGGGAGTGGCAGGACCGGACGCTGCCGTTTTTCTTCGACGACCAGCCCACCCAGCCGCTGCTGGAGCTACTGCCCGGTGGCCAGGCCCGCATTCATGCCGATGTGGTATCGGCGGCGTTCTACCTGCTCAGCGGCTGGCAGGAATTCCACTCCGATGAGCGGGACCAGCACGGGCGCTTTCCCTACGCAGCCAGCGTGCAGCAACGCTACGACTTTGTAACGGTGCCGGTGGTGAATTACTACTTCGAGGTGCTGCGCGCTGCCGTGGAGCACACTGGCGGCCAGCCCCTGCGCCCCCGCCGCTGGGCCGACGGCCGCGCCTGGGCCGCTTTCATCACCCATGACATCGACAACCTCTGCAGCGCCTGGAAAGCCCCCGCCAAAGCCGCCCTCCGGCGCCGCGACTGGCTGGATTTTGCCCGCTGCTATTGGCAGCACCTCACCCAAAAGGACGCCTGGGACAATCTAGCCGAAGTGCAGCAGACCGTAGCTGAGTACGGGGCGAGCAGCACGTTCTTCTTTCTGCCCGAGCACCGCAAAGCAGCCAACGGCACACCTAACGCCGATTATCAATATCGCCGCATTACTGCTGCACTCAGACCACTACTAAAAACACGGTCTGGTATTGAACTGCACGGTAGTCTGGGTTCCTGCGTCAATGCCAATAAATTGCACCAGGATGCGGAGCAGATTTGCCATCTTGGTCCGACAGGCCTTGGACTTCGCTTTCATTACCTGAGTTGGGAACCTCGCATTACCCCAATGCTCGTGGATGAACTGCAATTCGCCTACGATTCCACACTAGGCTTTGCTGAGCATTACGGCTTCCGCAACAGCTACTGTTTGCCTTTCCGTCCGTTTAATTTTCAACGAGGTGAAGCAGTTGATTTCCTGGAAATCCCGCTCAACGTGATGGATGCCACGCTACACCACCCGCGCTACCTGCAACTGGCCCCCGACGAAATCCTGCCGGCCCTCACGCCCATGTTCCATGAAATCGAGCGGTTCGGAGGCGTGTGTACGGTGCTCTGGCACAACGAGAACTTCGACCCGGCCAACACCCGCAACGGCCCGCGCGAATTCCGCGCCCTCATGGAGTACCTTCGCAGCCGCAACGCAGCCTTCGTCAACGGCCAGGATATTTGCACGTCTATGAGCGCCCTATCATCCTAAGCAGCGCGAAGGAGCTTCTCACGCCAGAACGACTCTGCGAACCTCTGCGCATCCCTCCGCGAACCTCTGCGGGAACCGACGCCTGCATACAATAGAGTCCTTCGTAAATTCAGGATGACAGAACGGTAAATCACCATTTCACCACCTCACCATTTCACCTTTTGGGCATCGTTCAGCGACAGGGGCTGCGTAATACCATCATTTCCTACCTAGGGCTGGCGCTGGGGTTTGTGAGCACCACGCTGGTACTACCCCGGTTTCTGGAGCCCCAGCAACTGGGGCTGACCACCACGCTGAATAGCGTAGCCACGCTGTTTGCCCAAGTGGCGGCAGTGGGGTTTGCCAGCGTGGCCATCCGGTTTTTTCCCTATTTCCGCAACCGGGAAAATGGCCACCACGGGTTTCTGCCATTTTTGCTGGGCGTGCCGCTGCTGGGGTTTGCGGTGGTGCTAGCCCTGTACCTACTGGGGCGGCCGGTGTTGCTGGGAGTGTACGAGCACGACGCCACGCTGCTGAAAACCTATTACCTCTGGGGAGCCGTGTTTGCCCTGTTCGTGCTGCTGTACTCCCTGCTCGATGCCTACCTCAAGGCCCTGTACCACACGGCATTTTCCTCGTTTTTGCAGGATATTCTGCTGCGGCTACTGATTTTGGCCGGGGCGCTGGCCTTTGCCGGTGGCTGGCTCACGTTTCACGGCTACGTGCTTTGGTACGTGGGCGTGAACGGGCTGCTGGTGCTGCTGCTCACGGGCTATCTGCTGCGGATTGGGGAGCTGCACTGGCGGCCCCAGCGGGCGGTGCTGGCAGTGCGGCCGGTCCGGGAGCTGCTGGGCGTGGGTGCTTTCACGCTGCTGGGCTCTTTGGCCGGCTCGGTCATCATGTACCTCGACACAATTATGGTGGGGGCGCAGGTGAGCCTGGCGGCGGCGGGCATCTACGGCATTGCCTTCAACATCAGCACGGCGCTGGCTATTCCGGCCCGCTCGCTCAACAAGATTGCCTTTCCGCTCCTGGCCGATTACTGGAAAGAGCAGAACATAGCGGGCATGGCCGACTTCTACCGCCGCACCACCCGCCTCAATACGCTCATCGGCTGCTTTCTGACCCTGGGCATCGGCCTGAATCTGGAGTTCATCTACTCCCTTATGCGGGCCGACTACGCCCAGGGTACCGTGGTGGTACTCCTGCTGCTCGGCAGCCGCCTCTTCGACGGCATCACCGGCGTTAATGGCCTAATTCTCGTCACCTCCCCCCGCTACCGCTTCGACCTGCTATTCAACGTGTCCCTGTCGGTGCTTACCATTCTGCTCAACCTGCTCCTGATTCCAAAGCTGGGCATGGTGGGTGCGGCGGTGGCAGCGGTAGCGGCCCAAATCAGCATCAATCTGGCCCGCACCTGGTTTGTGTGGCGCAGCTTTGGTATGCAGCCCTTCACCCGACAGATTCCGCTGCTGCTGGCCATTACGGCCGCCGCGGGCGTGGCCGGCTGGCTGGTTCCGGCGCTCGGCTCGCCCTTCGTCACCATGCTCCTGCGTTCCGGGGTGCTCACGGCCGTGTACGGTGGGCTGGTGCTGGTGTCGGGCGTGGCCCCGGAGGCACAGGCGCTGCTACAGAGCCTGCAACAGCGCCTGAAAAAGTCCTAAAACTGTCGGCCGGAATGGCGCGTCGAGTCCGTGCGGGTGGTATCGGTAGGCGGCGCAATGGTGGAGTCGCGGGGCGGACCGGGAGGCGGGGGCGGCGCTACGGGGCCGCGCACCGTGTCGCCGGTGGTGCCGCCGGCATTCAGCTCCTGCGCCGGATCAGGCCGGGCGGTGGATGGTTGTTCGCAGTTGGCCAGCGCCAGCGTCGCCCCTACAGCGGCCTGCCAGCTCATAGAAGGCAGGGGTGAAATTCTTTGTATATGGCAGTTTATCAATGGGTGCGCGGGGTTAACCTGCTTCCAGCCAGAAGGGTTATGTCGGTATAGAAAGGCCCTACATTATTGTTTTCAATTGGCTATGAACACCTTATAAAAACTTGTTTTCGTATCCAATATGAGGTATTTGCCCCAGCTGGAAGAAGATACAGAAGTGAGGTAATCCAAAATAAAATTTGCAAGTGTAAAATTCTGTCCCTTACCTTTGGGACATCAATTCTTTACCCCACTGAAGGATTGTTTTTATACAGAGGCGTGGAGAGACAGGCTCGACGAAACGCCGGCAACCAGCGGAACAACCGAAACGGTGCCAAGTCCTGACCATATAAAAACAACAAGCCGTGAAATCCTTGTTCAACACCGCCGCCGCTTCTGCTACCTTCTCTGCTGTACAGCATGGATGTTGTGGGTTGATGGGCATGTGTTGTTGTCGGGGCTAAGGCACAACTTCCTTTTTGCTGATTTGTGCGCCGCCTGCTACTGAGCTGATATGCCTTATGGCGTAAGCTAAGCCCAAAGGCGCACGACCATTTCTGTTTCGCCGAAAACCGCGCTGGGCCGTTGCCAAGGCTGTTTCTCCGTGAAGCTATCCTTTGGCCGAAACGCGCTGCCCTACATCGGTGGCCTGCTTCCTCCTCCCCTTCCTGCTATGCCTGTAGCTGATGCTGCGCCGGCCGTTCATGCCTTGCTGGACCGCCTGCGCCCTCTTGTAGTGGCCGCCTCCGCTCCGGAGCGGCTGCGTCTGGTAGCCGACACCTTCCCCGGTCAGGCCGTTTTTTCTACCTCGTTCGGGCTGGAAGACCAGATTATCAGCCACCTGATTTTCGCCCACGACCTGCCCATTGAGGTGTTCACCATCGATACCGGCCGCAACTTCCAGGAAACCTATTCTACCTGGAACAAGACGCTGATTCGGTACCAGCAGCCCATTGCAGTGTACGCCCCCCAGCGCGAGGACCTGGAAAACCTGCTCTTGCAGAAAGGCCCGAACTCCTTCTACGAGAGCGTGGACAACCGCAAGGAGTGCTGCCACATCCGCAAGGTGGAGCCCCTGAACCGGGCCCTGGCCGGCCGTGGGGCCTGGGTAACCGGCATCCGGGCCGAACAGTCGCAGAACCGGCAGACGATGGACCCGGTGGAGTGGGACGCGGCGCACCAGCTCGTCAAAATTCACCCGCTCTTCGACTGGACCTGGGAGCAGGCGCTGGCCTTTGTGCAGCAAGAGGGCATTCCGGTAAACCCGCTGCACCAGCAGGGTTTTGTGAGCATCGGCTGCGCGCCCTGCACCCGCGCCATCCGCCTCGGTGAGGATTTCCGGGCCGGCCGCTGGTGGTGGGAAGACCTCTCGGCCAAAGAATGCGGCCTCCACGCCACCGCCCCCCACGACGGCCCCGACCCAGTGGTGGAGCCGGTACCAAACCACCTGTCATCCTGAGCATTCCGCGAATCAAGCGGCGACGAAGGACCTTATAACACCAGAACAGCTCTGCGCCCTCTGCGAAACCCTCTGCGTCCTCCGCGGGCTAAAAACCCTGAACGACCATCGTGCAAACGGGATAAGCTCCTTCGCAAGCTCAGGATGACAGATAAGAACACAAAACAAGACTGGATATGAGTACCACATTCGATTACCTCGACCGGCTGGAAGCCGAAGCCATCCACATCCTGCGGGAGGTGGCGGGGCAGTTTGAGCGGCCGGCCCTGCTGTTCTCGGGCGGCAAGGATTCCATTGTGCTCACGCGCCTGGCCGAAAAGGCCTTCCGCCCCGGCCGCTTCCCCTTCCCGCTGGTGCACGTGGATACCGGCCACAACTTCCCCGAGGTGCTGCAGTACCGCGACGAGTTGGCCGCTCAACTTGGCGAAAAGCTGATCGTGCGCAAGGTGGAGGATACCATCAAGCGGCAGAGCCTGCGCGAGCCGGGCGGCAAGTACCCCAGCCGCAACCCGCTGCAGACCTACACCCTGCTGGAGGTAATCGAGGAGTTTGAGTTTGACGCCTGCATCGGCGGGGCCCGCCGCGACGAGGAGAAGGCCCGGGCCAAGGAGCGCATCTTCTCGGTGCGCGACGAGTTTGGCCAGTGGGACCCCAAGCGCCAGCGCCCCGAGCTCTGGAACATCTACAACGGCCGCATCCAGAAGGGCGAAAACGTGCGCGTGTTCCCTATTTCCAACTGGACGGAGCTGGACGTGTGGCGCTACATCCAGCGCGAAAGCATTCCGCTGCCCGACATCTACTTCGGCCACGAGCGCACCTGCGTGGTGCTGCCCTCGGGCCAGCTATTGGGCCTCTCCGAGCACCTGCAGCTCGATGACGAAGACGAAATCGTGACCCGGCAGGTGCGCTTCCGCACCGTGGGCGACTCCACCTGCACCGCCGCCGTGGAAAGCGACGCCCGCACCGTGGAAGACATCATCCAGGACCTGCTGCTGGCCAAAGTAAGCGAGCGGGGCGCCACCCGCCTCGACGACAACATCTCCGAAGCCGGCATGGAAGACCGCAAGCGGAACGGATACTTTTAAGTGGTGAAGTTGTGAAAGGTGAAGTTGTGAAAATCCTCACGCTTCACCCCACCAGCACAGCAATTCACAATTTCACAACCTCACAATTTCACCTCATGGACTTACTTCGATTTATTACCTGCGGCAGCGTGGACGACGGCAAGAGCACCCTGATCGGGCGGCTGCTGTACGATTCGGAATCCGTGTCGCTGGATGTGCTGGCGGCGCTGGAGAAGCGGCAGGCGTCGGGCGGCGTGGTGGATTTGGCCTTGCTGACCGACGGCCTGCGGGCCGAGCGGGAACAGGGCATCACCATCGACGTGGCTTACAAGTACTTCACCACCCCGCGCCGCAAGTTCATTATCACCGATGCGCCCGGCCACGTGCAGTACACCCGCAATATGGTGACGGGCGCCAGCAACGCCGACCTGGCCATTGTGCTGGTAGATGCGCGCCAGGGCGTGATTGAGCAGACCCGCCGCCACACCCTCATTGCCGCGCTGCTGGGCATCCGGCACTTTGTGCTGGCCGTGAACAAGATGGATCTGGTGAACTACGACGAGGCCGTTTTCGCCCAGATTGCCACCGATTACGCCGAGCTCACCAACCACTTCCACCTACCCGCCGCCACGGCCATTCCGCTGAGCGCCTTGCAGGGCGACAACGTGGTGAAGCCCTCCCAGCACCTGCCCTGGTACACCGGTCCCAGCCTGCTCCAGCACCTGGAAAGCGTGCCCGGCGCCCAGGAAACCGAGGCCGCGCCCCGCTTCCAGGTACAGTACGTCATCCGGCCCCAGACACCCGAGCTGCCCGACTACCGCGGCTACGCCGGCCAGATTCTGAGCGGCCAGTACCGCCGCGGCCAGCGCGTGCGGGTGCTGCCCTCGGGCCTGGAATCGGAAATTGAAGCCATTGAGGTAAACCAGCAGGAAGTGGAAACTGCCTCCGCCCCACAGGCCGTGGTAATCCGCCTGCGCGACGACGTGGACGTGAGCCGCGGCGACGCCTTGGTGCCGGCCGGCCCCGAGGAGCCCATCCTCACCCGCGAGCTGGAAGCCACCCTGTGCTGGATGAGCGAGCAGCCTTTGTGGCCCGGCCGTAAGCTGCTGGTGCAGCACCACTCGGCCCTCTCGAAAGCGGCTGTGTCGGCCATTCTCTACAAGGTGAACGTGCAGACCTTCGCCCGGGTGCACACCGAGCAGGCCCAGCTCAACGACATCGTGCGGGTGCGCCTCAAAACCGCCCTGCCCCTGGCCGTGGATAACTACGCCGACAACCGCACCACCGGCTCCTTCATCTTGGTAGACGAGCTAACCGGCGACACCCTGGCCGCCGGCCTAGTAGAAGCCGCCAACTCCGAGTACTTCACCCCGCCCATGCAGCCCCCCGTGGCCTTCTCGATTTAGGCTGATGAACGTCATGCTGAGCTTGCCGAAGCATCTCTACCGCTGGCTAATTAGATGGCAGCACCGATAACCGCTCCATAGCCCAGGGTTTAAACCTGAACCGCCCAAGCAAAGCGGTAGAGATGCTTCGGCAAGCTCAGCATGACCGACAATTCACTCAATCACCAACTCACTCATTCACCGATGCAAACGCCCCGCCTTACGGTACTGGGTGCCGGCCCCGGCGACCCGGAGCTGCTCACGCTCAAAGGGGCGCGGGTGCTGTCGGAAGCCGATGTGATTTTGTACGACGCGCTGGCTAACCGCATCCTGCTCGGGCACGCCCGCCCAGAGGCCGTGCTGGTGCCCGTGGGCAAGCGGCGCGGCATGCGCAGCCACTCGCAGGACGACATCAACGCCCTGATTGTGGACTACGCCCGCCGCTACGGCCACGTGGTGCGCCTCAAGGGTGGCGACCCGTTCGTGTTCGGGCGGGGCCGGGAGGAAATGCTTTATGCCGAAGCCCACGGCCTGCTGACGGACTATGTGCCCGGCATCAGCAGCGCGGTGGCCGCGGCCGGAGCGGCGGGTATTCCCGTTACGCACCGGGGCCTGAGCGAAGGGTTCCGGGTGATTACGGCCACCACCGCCACCGGTGAGCTGGCCGGCAGCATCCGGGAAGCCGCCCGCGACGCCCGCGGCACCACCGTCATTCTCATGGGCCTGGGTGAGCTGCCGCGCATTGTACAGGCCTTCTGCGAGCAGGGCCACGCCGACACCCCAGCCGCCATCATCCAGAATGGCACCCTGCCCCACGCCCAGCTGGTAACCGGCCCGGTTGCCGAACTGCCCGCCCGCGCCGCCGCCGCTGAAATCGGTGCGCCGGCCATCATCATTATTGGAGAAGTAACCCGCCTGGCCACCCCAGAGAAGCTGGCGCTGCTGCCGGAACTGTACGCGGCGGTAGCCTGATCAGAACGTCACAAGCAGCACGTCATGCTGAGCGAAGCCGAAGCATTTCTACTGCTGGCTAATCAGGTAACAGCACCGATAACCGCTCCATAGCCCAGGGTTTAAACCCTGGGCTACTGAAACGCCCAAACGAAGCGGTAGAGATGCTTCGGCAAGCGGACGCCAGATAGAGCATGACTTCTTCCTTCTCTGACCCGCCCAACCCACTGCCCCAACCACCACGTCCTATGTCACTTCTTTCAGCTTCCCCCACGCTTCCCATTGGCCTCGACGACCAGGCGCTGCAGCAGTTGGCGGCGGGCCTCACCTCCCAGCAGCTGGTGTGGCTGAGCGGCTACCTCTACGGCCGCGCCGGCGCGGCGGCCCCCGTTGCGGCCGTGGCCCCGGCTCCGGCGGTGGCGGAAGCCGCCGCGGCTAGTCGGCTTACCATCCTGTTCGGCTCCCAGACCGGCAACAGCAAGAAAGCCGCCGGCCTAGTGGCCGAGGCGGCCCGCCGCCGGGGCCTGCAGCCGCAGGTGCGCGACATGAACGACTACCCCACCAAGGACCTCAAAACCGAGCAGTTGCTGCTGGTGGTGGTGAGCACCCAGGGGGAAGGCGACCCGCCCATTGCGGCCGAGGAGCTGCACCAGTTCCTGCTCAGCAACCGCGCCCCCAAGCTGCCCGACCTGCAATACGCCGTGCTGGCCCTGGGCGACAAAAGCTACCTGCAGTTCTGCCAGACCGGTTTCGAGTTCGACCAGCGCCTGGCTGAGCTGGGTGGCCGCCGCCTGGCCGAACGGCTGGATTGCGACGTGACCTTCGAGGACGAAACCCGCCAGTGGGCCGAACAGGTGCTTAGCCATATTGCCGAGCTGCAGCCCGCCCCGGCCCCTGTAACGGCTGGCGCAGCCGTAGCCGCGCCGGTAGTAGCGGCCGTGGGCGCGGGCTACGCGCCGGAAGTGGCTCCGCTGCCTGCCGCCGTGGAGTACAACGCCCGCAACCCCTTCGGGGCGGAGCTGCTGGAGAAGATCCAGCTCAACGGCCGGGGCTCCACCAAAGAAACCTACCACTTGGAGTTTTCCCTGGCTGACTCGGGCCTGACCTACGAGCCCGGCGACGCCCTGATGGTGCAGCCCCGCAACCGCCCAGCGCTGGTGCAGGAGGTATTGCAGGCTGCCCGCCTGTCCGAAGCTGCCCCGGTGCGCCTCGAAGCCGAGGAGCTGGACCTGACCACCGCCCTCACCGAGCGGCTGGAATTGTCGGTCATCACCCGCGACGTGCTGGAGCGCTACGCCGCCGTGGCCCCGCAGCACCCGCGCCTCCGCGAAATCCTGGCCGATACGGCCGGGCTGGGCACCTACCTCTACGGCCGCGACGTGGCCGACTTGCTCACCGAGTTTCCGGTGGAGCTGTCGGGGCAGCAGCTGGCGGCGGTGCTGCGGCCGTTGCCGGCCCGGGCGTATTCCATTGCATCCTCGCTGCTGGCCCACCCCGAGGAAGTGCACCTGACGGTGGGAGCCGTGCGCTACGAAACCCACGGCCGCGCCAAGCACGGGGCCTGCTCCGGCTACCAGGCCGACCACCTCCACCTCGGCGACACGGCCCGGGTGTGGGTGGACCGCAACGAGTACTTCAAGCTGCCGCAGGATGCCGCCACCGACATTATCATGGTGGGCCCCGGCACCGGGGTAGCACCCTTCCGGGCCTTCGTGGAGGAGCGGGCCGAAACCGGCGCTACCGGCCGCAACTGGCTGCTGTTCGGCAACCCCCACTTCACCACCGACTTCCTGTACCAGACCGAGTGGCAGCAACACCTCAAGCGCGGCACCCTCGACCGCCTCGACGTGGCCTTCTCCCGCGACCAAACCCAGAAGCTCTACGTGCAGCACCGCCTGCTGGAACAAAGCCGCCGCCTCTACGACCAGCTCGAAAACGGCGCCTACTTCTACGTGTGCGGCGACAAATCCCGCATGGCCCACGACGTGCAGCAGGCCCTGCGTCAGATCATCCAGCAGGAAAGTGGCCACGACGCCGACTACGCCGCCGAGTACCTGCGCCAGCTCAAGAAGTCGCGCCGGTTCTTGGAGGATGTGTACTAAAAACTAGAGCTAGAAAACTAGCTCCCCTCCTTGGAAAGGAGGGGTTGGGGGTGGTTGATCCTCGTCAGGACGATATCTACTTCTAGTTCTTAACTCTAAAACTCAACCACCCCCAACCCCTCCTTTCCAAGGAGGGGATCTAGCCCTAAAACCCTTCTTCCGTTCCATGCCTGCTGTTTTTCCAAGACGATGTTGTAGCCGGTAACGGCCGTTGCGCCCCGGGCGCGGGGGCTGCGCCGGCCTGCCGTCTGCCCCGTCCCGGGTCCTTTCTCCCCTTGTAAAAACATTGATGAAACATCTTCTTTCCTCTTCCTTCCTAGTACCGGCGCTGGTTGCAGCCAGCGCCACCGGCCTGCACGCCCAGGAGGCCCTGATTTCGGTGAGCGGCACCGTGCGCGAAAAAACTACCAGCGAGCCGCTGCCGGGCGTGAGCGTTATTGTGAAGGGCGGCACCACCGGCACGCTCAGCGACGGTAACGGCCAGTTTGCCCTGAAAGCCAAGCTGCGGTTTCCGTTCACGCTGGTGTTCAACACGCTGGGCTACGAGTCGCGGGAGCTGGAAATTGCCAGCGGCAGCCAGCCCATCAGCGTGCAGTTGGAGTCGAAGGCCGTGTCGATGAACGAGGTGGTGGTGTCGGCGTCGCGGGTGGAGGAAAGCCGGCTGACCTCGCCGGTGGCCATTGAGAAGCTCGACATCCGGGCCATCAAGGAAACCCCGGCCCCCAGCTTTTACGACGCGCTGGAAAACGTGAAGGGCGTGCAGATGACCACCAGTTCGCTCACGTTCAAAGTACCCAATACCCGCGGCTTCAACATCCCCAACAACTTCCGCTTTATGCAGCTGGTGGACGGGGTGGACATGCAGGCGGCCACCCTGGGCGTGCCGCTGGGCAACGCCATCGGGCCCACCGAGCTGGATGTGGCTTCGGTGGAAATTACGCCCGGCGCGGCCTCGGCCCTCTACGGCATGAACGCCATCAACGGCATGGCCAACCTCACCACCAAAAGCCCCTTCAACTACCAGGGCCTGAGCGTGTACCAGAAGGTGGGCGTAAACCACGTGGACGGCAAAGACCGGGACCCGAGCGTGCTGACGGAAACGGCCGTGCGCTGGGCCCAGAGCCTGGGCGCTTCGGGCCGCTGGGCCTATAAGGTGAACGGCAGCTTCCTGCGCGGCACCGACTGGCTCGCCAACACCCAGAACGACCAGAACCCGCAGAACCTAGCGTCGGCTAACCCGCGCTTCCCGGAGCTGAGCGGGGCCAACAACCCCGCCGCCGACCTCTGGAACCGCTACGGCGACGACAACGCCGGCAACGTGAGCATCACCATTCCTTACCAGGGCCGCAACGAAACCTTCAACGTGCGCCGCACGGGCTACTACGAGCGGGACCTCACCAACCCTATCGTGCGCAACATCAAGGCCGACGCCAGCCTGCACTACAAGCTCACCGATAAGCTGGAGCTGAGCTACGGCTACCGGTTCGGGCTGATGGACGGCGTGTTCCAGCGCGGCAACAAGATTCAGCTGGATGGCGTGACGGTGCAGAACCACAAGGTGGAGCTGAAGGGCGAGAACTTCACGGCCCGCGCCTACATGCTGGTCGAAAACACTGGCAACTCCTACAACCTCAACCCGCTGGCCCTGAACCTGGACCTGCAGAACGGCTCCAACGCCGCCTGGGGCACGAAGTTCCGGACGGAGCTGCAAAGCCAGCTGAGTGGCGGAGCCACGTTGGCCCAGGCCATGCAGCAGGCCCGCACCGTGGCCGACGCCGGCCGCGCCGTGCCCGGTACGCCTGCCTTCGACGCGCTGAAAGCCCAGATTGTGAAAACCAACAACTGGGACAGCGGCGTGAACGTGCCCGGCGCGCCCATCCCGGGTGGGGCCGCCCTCACCCAGCGCAGCCGCACTTACCACACCGACGCCATCTGGAACCTGGGCCCGCAGGTGAAGTTTGCCGATGTGCTGCTGGGGGCCGATGCCCGCCTCTACGAGGTAATTCCGGACGGCAACAACTTCGTGGATTTCAGTCGCCCGCTCACCGAGCGCACCCAGCCCGGCGGCCAGAACCAGTACTACAAGAAAATCGGGGGCTTCGGGCAGGCCACCAAGCGCCTGCTGCAGGACCGCCTGAAGCTCACCGCCTCGCTGCGCCTCGACTACAACCCGGAGTTCAACCCCAAGCTGAACCCGCGGGTGGCAGCGGTGTACACGGCCGGCGGCCTGCACAACTTCCGGGCCTCGTACCAGAACGGCTGGCGCTTCCCGTCACTTTTTGAGGCGCTGTCGTTTGTGAACAACGGCAACGTGCGCCGGGTAGGCGGTTTGGCCCGCGTGAACGAGGGGCTGAACTACCTCGACAACTCCTACACGCTGGCTTCTATTTCGCAGTTCAACGCCGCCGTGAATGCCTACGTGGCCGCCAACGCCGGCACCACCGCCAGCCAAGCCGCCCTGCGTCCCGAAATCCGGGGCGTGCTGCAGGTGGGCAACCTGCCCACCGAGCAGCCCGAGCAGATTAACGCCTACGAGGTGGGCTACCGCAGCGTGCTGCTGGATAACCGACTCTCCATCGACGCCGACGCCTACGTGAACATCTACTCCGGCTTTCTGGGCCAAGTGGAAGTAAGCGTGCCCAAAAACGCCGCCGGCCAGCAGGTGCCGGTAGGCTCCGATGATGCCGTGCTGGCGGCTCTCAACAGCAACCGCGCCGCCCGCCAGGACCGGTACCGGGTGTACACCAACGCCCGCAACAACTACCGCAGCTACGGCTCCACGCTGGGGGTCACCTACAACTTCTACCAGAAGTACACCTTGGGCGGTAACGTGAACTACAACGCCCTGTCGGCCAACAACGCCCCCGACATCTTCGTGACGGGCTTCAACACCCCGCACTGGGTCACCAACGTGAGCTTCGGCAACCGCGAAATTGTGCGCAACGTGGGCTTCAACCTGGTGTGGCGTCACCAGAGCACCTTCTACTGGGAAAGCCCCCTGGCCAACGGCCGCGTGCCCGCCTACCAAACCGTGGATGCCCAGGTGAACGTGCGCGTGCCTGCCCTCAAAACCACCATCAAAGCCGGCGGCGCCAACCTCTTCAACAACCGCTACTACCAGTACGCCGCCGGCCCCACCATCGGGGGCCTGTACTACGTGGCTTTGACGTTTGATAATACCGTGTTGCGGTAAGTGTGATGAAACGACTCCTTCTCTTTTGTGGCTTGCTGCTTCTGACCCGGCCTTTGCTGGCGCAGAAGCAATATGTGCGCGAGCAGCAGACGTGGCTGGGCGTGTTCAACCAAACCCGGTTTTCGCAACGCTGGGGCAGCTGGACCGACCTGCACCTGCGCCTGCACGACCATTTCGTGCAGGCCAAATTCCAGACGGTAACCCGCGTGGGCCTGACGTACTACCTCACCGATGACGTGCGCCTGACCGGGGGCTATGCCTACATACACCACTACCCCGACGGAGCCCGTACCGTGGGCCAGCCGGAGCACCGCCCCTGGCAGCAGGTGCAGTGGTTCAGCAAGTTTCCGAAGGCCCGCCTGATGCAGTGGGTACGGCTGGAAGAACGATTCCGGCGCACCATCCGGCAGAATGAGCGCACCGATGACTTCGATTTCAACTACCGCACCCGCTACAACGCGGCGCTGTTTCTGCCGCTTACCAAGCGGGGTTTTGAGCCCGGCGGCTGGCAGTTTCTGCTCAACAACGAAGTGATGATGAATTTCGGCAAGGAAATTCGGCTGAATTACTTCGACCAGAATCGGCTGTTTGCCGGCGTGGTGTACCCCTTCAGCAAACATGCCCAGTTGCAGGCCGGCTACATGCACCTGTTTCAGCAGCTGCCGGCCGGTAGCACCTACCGCAACCAGCACACCATCCGGGTTTTCTACTTCCACAACTTCGATTTACGCCCTGCGGCTCCGGCTGCTCCGGCATCCTCCCCAGCTCCCTGATTCTCATGGCTGATACTCCCAAACTTTCCGAAGTCGAGCACGTCAAGGCAGCCAGCAACTACCTGCGTGGCACCCTGGCCGAAAGCCTCGTGAACCCGCTCACCGGCGCCCTCTATCCCGACGATACCCACCTGATCAAGTTCCACGGCTCCTACCAGCAGACGGACCGGGACCTAGACTCGGAGCGCAAGCGCCAGAAGCTGGAACCGCTGTATTCGCTCATGATTCGGGTGCGGGTGCCGGGCGGCATTGCCTCGCCGGCGCAGTGGCTGCGCATGGATGAGCTGGCCGACGAGTACGGCAACCACACGCTCAAGCTCACCACCCGCCAGGCCTTCCAGCTGCACGGCGTGCTCAAGCGCGACCTAAAAAAAACCATCCAGGGCTTCAACGAGGCCCTGCTGGACAGCATTGCGGGCTGCGGCGACGTGAACCGCAACGTGATGTGCAACCCCAACCCGCACGAGAGCCCCCTGCACGCGGCCGTGTACGAGGTGTCGAAGCAGATCAGCGCCCACCTCACGCCCCGAACCTCGGCCTACTGGGACTTGTGGCTGAACGGGGAGCCGCAGTTCACCAGCGCGCCCAACGAGGGCGAGGAGGACGCCGAGCCCATCTACGGCAAAACCTACCTGCCCCGCAAGTTCAAGATTGCCCTGGCCATCCCGCCCTACAACGATACCGACATCTTCGCCAACGACCTAGGCCTGATTGCCATTGAGGAACGGGGCCGGCTGGTGGGCTTCAACGTGGCCGTGGGCGGCGGCATGGGCATGACCTTTGGCATGCCTGACACTTACCCCCGCCTGGCCGACATCATCGGCTTCGTACCCACTGAGAAGGTGGTGGACGCCTGCGAGAAAATCGTGACGATTCAGCGCGACTGGGGCAACCGGGAAAACCGCAAGTTCTCCCGCCTCAAGTACACCGTGGACCGCGTAGGCCTCGACGTGTTCAAAGCCGAGCTGGACCAGCGCCTGGGCTTCACGGTGGAGCCCGCCCGCCCCTACCAGTTCCGCAGCTCCGGCGACGCCTACGGCTGGTCCATCCAGGCCGATGGCCGGGCCCACCTCACGCTGTTCGTGGAAGGCGGCCGCATCCTCGACCGGGACGGCTATGCCCTCAAAACTGCCCTGCGCGAAATTGCGGGCTTCCACACCGGCGACTTCCGCCTCACCGGCAACCAGAACCTTATCATCGCCAACATTGCCCCCGAGCACCGGCTGAGTGTGCAGGCGGTACTGCAGCGGCACGGTGTGGCTGTGGAGGCCGGCAAAGAACTCACCGGGCTGCGGCGCGGGGCGCTGGCCTGCGTGGCCCTGCCGACCTGCACGCTGGCCTTCGCGGAAGCCGAGCGGTATCTTCCGGAATTATTGGATAGATTGGACCGGGTGATTCGCCAACAGGGTCTGGCTCAGGACGATATTCTGCTGCGGATGACGGGCTGCCCCAACGGCTGTGCCCGCCCCTACCTCGGCGAAATCGGGCTGGTGGGCCGGGCCGTGGGCCGCTACAACCTCTACCTCGGTGCCGCTTTCAACGGGGAGCGGATGAACAAGCTCTACAAGGAAATGCTGGACGAAGACGGCATCGTGCGGGAGCTCACGCCCCTGCTCGCCGACTACGCCCAGAACCGCCAGCCCCAGGAGCGGTTTGGTGATTTCGTCATCCGCCAGGGTTACGTGCAGCCCACCGCAAGCGGCCTCACGTTTCACGAGTAACCGATAGAACGTCATGCTGAGCTTGCCGAAGCATCTCTACCGCTTCGTTCTCACGATTGAGTTAGCCAGCGGTAGAGATGCTTCGGCAAGCTCAGCATGACGGCCAACTTCCTTCCTGCATCCGACCCCAACCATCACCAACCACCATGCCTCTTTCCTCCAACAACGCCCTGCCCCAGCCCGAGCCGCCGCCCGCGGTGCCCGATGGCAACCGGCTGTTTCCGGTGTTTCTGAAGCTGGAACAGCTGCACGTGCTGCTGGTGGGCGGCGGGGCCGTGGGCTTTGAGAAGCTCTCGGCCATGCTGGCCAACAGCCCCAACGCGGCCATTACGGTGGTGGCTACCTGGTTTGGGCCCGAGCTGCGGGTGCTGGCCGGCCAGCACCCCGCCGTGCAGCTGCGCGAGCAGCCCTACGACCCCACCCACCTCGTCGGCCACGACTTGGTGATTGTGGCTACCAACGACAAAGCCCTGAACCTGCAGATCAAGGCCGACGCCACCCGCCAGCGCCTGCTCTGCAACGTGGCCGATACGCCCGCCGCCTGCGACTTTTACCTGGGCTCCATTGTGCAGAAGGGCGACCTGAAAATTGCCATCAGCACCAACGGCAAGTCGCCCACCATTGCCAAGCGCCTGCGCGAAATGCTCACCCACACCCTCCCCGACGAGCTGCACGAAGTGCTCCAGCGCATGGCCCAGATTCGGGAGAAGGTGGGCGGCGACTTCGCTCACAAGGTAAAATCCCTGAACGCCGTAACGGCCGAGCTAACCGGCGGCCCGGCCTACGAGTCGCCGGCGGCGGCGCGGTGGCGCAAGATTGCCACCGGGGCCCTGCTGGCCTTTGCGGCTATGCTGGTATTCAACATCCTGAGCTACTACTTCACCTGGCAGCAGGTGTGGGGCGCGGCTACTCACGCCGAAACCTTCTGGATTTTTGTGGCCATCGGCTTCGGCGCCCAGCTCATTGATGGGCTGCTGGGCATGGGCTACGGCGTGGTCACGGCCATCAGCCTGATGAGCCTGAATATCAGCCCAGCCGCCGTGAGTGCCAGCATCCACACCGCCGAAATGTTTGCTAGCGGAGCCTCGGGCTACCACCACTACCGCTTCGGCAACGTGAACAAGCGCCTGTTCAAAGTGCTGCTGATTCCGGGCGTGTTGGGGGCTATTACGGGCGCGTACCTGTTGTCGCACTTCGGCGAGAAATACGGCAGTTATGTGAAGCCGCTGCTGGCCGTGTACCTGCTGCTGCTGGGCGTGCGCATCATCACCAAGGCCTTTGCCCAGACGCAGCAACGCAAAAAGCACCGGAAACTAGGGCTGCTAGCCGCGGCCGGCGGCTTCCTCGATTCGTTTGGGGGTGGCGGCTGGGGGCCGCTGGTCACCAGCACGCTCATTGCCGGGGGCCGCACCCCGCAGTACGTTATCGGCTCGGTGAGCGTCACGGAGTTCTTCGTCACGTTTGCCAGCGCCGTTACGTTCTTCGCCACCCTGGGCATCTCGCACTGGCAGATTATCCTGGGCCTGATCATCGGGGGCGTGGCCGCCGCGCCCCTGGCCGCCCGCCTGGCCGGCCGCCTGCCCGTGCGCTGGATGTTCGTGGGCGTAGGCCTGATGGTAATTGTGTGGAGCCTGTGGGCGCTGCGTAAGCTGTTTATGTAGCACACGCTTCAGCTGGTGTTTTGACGCAAAACCGCCCCACCGGAACATGCCGGTGGGGCGGTTTTGGTTTTCGCGCAGTGGTTCGCGTTGGTAGGCGCAGGGTTTTGCAGTAGCCGTTTATATACCTTCTGGCAGCAGCGCGTCTGGTTGGGTTGATGCCTGGCCCGGTGATGAGGAAGTAGTGCGCTGCACCATCCACAGCAAGCAGAACAATACCAGCGCACTCAGCACCACTACTGCCGCGTAGGCCCAGGGCGAGCCGAAAGCAGCCACCACATCGTCGGTGGCTGTACCTTCTTTTTGGTGCAGCATGGCATTGAATGCAAAGAAATTGTTGAGGAAGTGGACACCCATGCACAGCCACAGGGAGCGGGTACGGAAGTACAACCAGCCCATCAGCAGCCCCAGCCCAAACGTCGCCAGGCTTTGGGGCGGATTCAGGTGCATAATCCCGAAAATCAGGGCCGACTGGCCGATGGCAATCCAGGGACGGTCGGGGAAATTGCGCAACAGGCCCTGGAGCACCACCCCGCGCAGCAACAGTTCTTCCATTACCGGGGCCACTATGCACAACATGAGAAACCCAACGACCGGTACTTTCATCAGTTCCCGATAGGTTTCGCCGGAGGAGAATGTGGGCAGATGTAGCAGATGAACCAGCGTCAGGACCATATCGGCCGACAACACCAGCACCGGCAAGGCGAGCAGCAGCCAGCCGGGTACCTGGCCGTGCAGATTGATACCGGGCCAGCGCGTCTTATTTCTCCACCGCAAAAAACCCAGCACGCTACAGTTAGCGGCACTTACACCGAGAAATAACACCACCGGCCGGGGCATTTCCAGCATTTTCTCCCCAACCAGAAGAATGGGTAAGCCAATCAGTAACGACAGCAAGAGGTACCACCCCAGAAACGCCCAGCTTTCCTTGATAGTCGGGTACACTGTAGCCGGCGGGTTGGTTGCCACCACGGGCGCTTCGATAATAATAGATTCCACGAAAAAGCAGGATAAAACGACGCCTAAAGCTACGTCCAAACTGCTCCTAAACGCAAACAACCGGGGCCTTGCGGCCCCGGCTGTCACAGCTGGCATATCTCGCCAATTTTTACTTCTCTATAGTTAATTCCCCAGCCTGCCCCAGCTTGCTGTGCTTGCGGCCGTAGCCGTAGTAGATGGCCAGGCCAATAGCCAGCCACACGGCCAGCCGCAGCCAGGTTTCCCAGGGCAGCGACACCATCATCACCACGCAGGTGAGAATGCCCAGGATGGGCACCACTGGCACCCAGGGCGTGCGGAACCCGCGCGGGGCATCGGGCTCCCGCTTGCGCATGATGAGGATGCCCACGCACACCATCACGAAGGCCAGCAGCGTGCCGATGCTCGTCATCTCGCCCACCACCGAAATGGGCACGAAGCCCGCAAACAGCGCAATGAACAGCCCCAGCAGCAGGTTCGACTGCAGCGGCGTGCGGAACCGCTCGTGAATCCGGGCGAAAACCGGGGGCAGCAGGCCGTCTTTGGCCATGCTGAAAAACACCCGGCTCTGCCCCAGCAAATCCACCAGAATTACGGAGGTGTAGCCGATGATGATGGCCAGAATCACGGCCGACGACAACCAGGCGTAGGGCGTTTTCTCGATGGCAATGGCCACCGGCGCGGCGCTGTTCTTGAACTCGGTGTAGTTGGCCAGGCCCGTCATCACGTGCCCGAACAGCACGAACAGCACGGTGCAAATCAGCAACGAGCCGATGATACCGATGGGCATGTTGCGCTGGGGGTTCTTGGTTTCCTGGGCCATGGTGGCCACAATATCAAACCCGATGAACACAAAGAACACCACGCCCGCCCCGCGCAGGATGCCGCTCCAGCCAAACTCCCCAAACACGCCGATATTCTCCGGGATGTAGGGTTGGTAGTTAGTGGGGTCGATGTACTGCCAGCCCAGGGCAATGAACACCAGCACTACGGCCACTTTCAGCGTGACCACCAGCGCATTAAACCACGCCGAGCCCGACGTGCCGCGGATAATAATCATGGTAATAGCCAGCACAATGAGCATGGCCGGAATATTCACGAAGCCGTGCACCTCAGCCCCGTTGGCCAGCTTGGCCGTCTCAAAGGGCGACATCACCAGCTGCGGGGGCAGGTTGATGCCATATTTGCTCAGGAATTTGAGCAGGTACTGCGACCAACTGATGGCCACCGTGGCCGCGCCCACCGAGTACTCCAGCACCAAATCCCAGCCGATAATCCAGGCGAAAAGCTCGCCCATGGTAGCGTAGGCGTAGGTATAGGCCGAGCCGGCCACCGGCACCATGGAGGCAAACTCGGCGTAGCACAGCGCCGAGAAGGCGCAGCCCACGGCCGCTACCACAAACGAGAGCGTCACGGCCGGGCCGGCGTTGTTGGCGGCGGCAATGCCGGTGAGCGAGAACAAACCCGCCCCAATAATCACCCCAATGCCGATGGCAATGAGGTTGAAGCCGTTCAGACTTCGTTTCAGCGTTCCGGCGCCGGTTTCGGCGGCCTCCTGCCGTAGCAGTTCCAATGATTTTCTGAGCATACAGAGGTGCATCGGGCCGCGGCCCGACAGGTCGTAAAAAAGAGAAAGAGAAAAGCAGATAAAGCTTCCTGCCCCGCCTCAGCGGGCGCGCAGCCGTTCGGGCCACGGCGGGCCGGAACCAGGAGAATAGGGCCGCTGCCTCCTTAGCGGGAGACCGGCCCGGCAGCCAAACTAGCTACAACAACCCGCGCAACAACACCCCGTGGGCGCGCCTAACGGGCACAGCACGGCAGCGGATACAACGGAACGGGCAAGTAAGCGGGGCGAAAAGTCCACGGCAAGTTGTTTTTATATGGTCAGGAATTGGCACCGTTCCGGAGTTGCGGATGGTTGCCGACGCTTCTTCGAGCCTGTCTCTCAGCGCCTCTGTATAAAAACAATCCTTTGGGCTAGAAAGAATTGATGCGGCAAAGGTAAAGCTGGATTGCTGCCCCCGCAAACCCACCTGTTTTAGCGTCTGTAAACCGTAACGAAAGCCGGCACTCTGCCGCCTCTGGGTCGTCAGGCTAGGCCCCGTAAAGCCTGACGGTTCTCTCCCTGAGGCTGTCAACTACTTTCCAAACAGCTTTACTCATTGTCCACTTCCCTGGCGCCGACCCAGCGGTATAACGCCCGCCTGCTCGCCTCTGAACAGGCGGCCTGCTACGCCTGCCGCTAAGCCGAAAAACCCGCGACGCGCGCCGGAATCGAAGGTTTAACGGCGAAATTTATATTTTTTCCCGGCCGGTTTTAGGCGAAACTGGCACCGGAGTTGCAACCGTCGGAATAGCCGCCGGCGGGTACGCCGCGGCTTCACTCGCATTCAACCTCAACTCACATAGCCTCATGAAAAAGCTCCTGGTTCTCTTCGCCGCCTTCTCCCTGTCCGCCGCTGCCGCTTCGGCCCAAACTACGCCCGTGAAAGCCGCCCACGGCCGGCACATGAAAGGCGACAAGGCCGCTAAAACGCCCGAGCAGCGCGCCGACCACACCGCCCAGGCCCTCACCAAACAGCTCGGCCTCTCGGCCGCCCAAACTGCCCAGGTACGCCAGCTGGCCCTCGACCGTGCCCGGCAGATGGACGCCCACAAAGCCCAGGCCGGCACTGCCTCTCCCGCCGATAAAAAACAGCACCGCGCCGCCATGCAGGCCGAAAAAGCTCAGTACGATGCCAAGCTGAAGCAAATCCTGAGCGCCGACCAGTACGCCAAGTACACCCAGCGCCAGGCCGACAAAATGGCCAAGCACAAAGCCCACCGTCAGGGCATGAAACAAGGCAAAAGCTAAGCCTCTTTCCCACTTACCGAAAAGCCCCGACGAGGTTCGTCGGGGCTTTTTTGTGTATTGATTTAGTACCAGAACTGTCATCCTGAGCATTCCGCGAATTAAGCGGAGACGAAGGACCTTCAAACGATAGAACGAGTCATTGCTACGGCAACCATTCTAACGTTAAAAGGTCCTTCGCTGCACTCAGGATAACACTATGACTACGACATATTACTGCGGCTCTGGCAGGGGCGGATGTTCGGCAAACCACCGCAGGCGGTAGCACATAATGGCCGTTTCGCCGAGCTGCTCCAGTAGGCGGTAGTTGGCCACGGCTCCCACCGCCGCCCCGATGACGGGCACCAGTTGGGCCAGCTTGGCCAGGTCGATATAGTCGCGGTACTCCTGCTGGAAGGTGCGCCAGTCGAACGACTCGGCCGTAACGTGTTGCTGCGTGGTGGGCCAGTCGGCGAGCTGGCGGTAGGTTTCGCGGCGGGTGTGCTGGCTGCTGAAGGCCAATTGGAAGATGTGCAGCAGGTAGAGCCGCTCCGGGAACTGGCGCACATCGTGGCTGTAGAGGGCGGCAATGTCGAAGAGCAGCTTGAGCTTGATGCCCAGCAGCAGCGGAAAATCGGCCAGACCCAGCAGGAAGCCACCGGCCCCGGTCACGCCGCCTTCCACCGCCGCCGTGTTGCGGTACGCCCGAATGCGAGCCCGCACCCGCTCCTCCCGCTCCTGCAACGTGCCCTCCACCACCGGCTTTTGGGTAGTGTGCGTGGAGCCAAACAGCACGCCCTGCACCATTTTCTGAATGGCCACGGTAATAGCCACGTGTACCTTTTCGGGCAGCAGGGCATTCAGACGGGCCTGCACCCGGCGCGTCACGCGGTTCAGCAACGTAGGTTTCTGCTGCATCCGCCGCTGCCAGTCGCGCAGGTCGGTTAGGGCTTGCTGAGGGTAGTTCATAGCTTTGCTTTCAACGCATACATCCGCTCAATCATTTCCACTACTTTCAGGCCTTCCAGGGCGTTGGTGGTGGCCTGGCCGCGCTGGCGCAGGGTATCCACTACGTTATCGATGACGTGGACGTGGTTGGCGGCCGAGCCCTGGTAAGCGCCGTACTGATTGGCGGGGTTAGTAGGCGCGAGTTCGGGCAGTTGGTAGTCGCGCAGGTGGCAGTACTCTACCTTATCCATGTACTGGCCGCCCAGGCGGAGGCTGCCGTGCTCGGCCACCACCGTCAGGGAGCTTTCCAGATTCCGGTCCCACACGGCAGTGCTGTACTGCAGCGTGCCGCTCCCGCCGCGTACCAAATCGAAGCTGATTAGGCCACTGTCTTCAAACTCCGTCAGGTGCTTATGGTTGAAAGTACGGAAGCGGGCCTGCAGGTTTTCTACATCGCCAAACACCCAGTAGAGCAGATCCACGAAGTGGCTGAACTGGGTGAACAGCGTGCCGCCATCCAGTGCCTGGGTGCCGTGCCAGCTACCGGGCGTGTAGTACCGCTCGTCGCGGTTCCAGAAGCAGTTGAGCTGCACCAGATGCACCTGCCCCAGCCGCCCTTCCTCCACCACCTGCTTCAGCCAGGCTGCCGGGGGCGAATAACGGTTCTGCATCACGCCAAACACGAGCCGCCCACTCTGCTGCGCGGTTTCAATCACCGCCTGGGCATCGGTGGTGCGCAGGGCCATGGGCTTTTCGATGACCACGTGCCGGCCCGCCCGCAGGCCCTGCTGCGCCTGGGCAGCATGCAGGCCGTTGGGGGTAGCTACCGTCAGCACCTCGGCGGCGGGGCCGTGGGCCAAGTAGTCCTCCAGGGACGTAAAAAACGGCACACCCGGAAACTCCCGGGCCAGGTCGGTGGCCAGTTCGGGGCGCACATCCACCAAAGCGGCCAGCTGGGCTTCGGGGTGGCGGGCCACCAGGGCGGCGTGGCGGCGGCCGATGTGACCCACGCCACAGATAGCAAATTGAATAGGGAATAACGGAGCGGAACCGGGCACTGCGGGAACGTTGAAGGAAAGGGCCCGCAAACTGCGAAAAAACGGCCGGTTCTCCCGCTTCGGCCGCGTGGCGGGCTGGCCGGGCAGTATTATCTTTGGGGTTCCTATGCCCCTTACTACTATTGCCGGTCTGGAAATTGACTTGGTGCGCAAACGCATGCGCAGCCTGCGGCTGACGGTGTACGCCGGCGGCCGGATTCGGGTGGCAGTGCCGCTGCACACCCCGGCCGCAGCCGTGGAGGAGTTCGTGCAGGCCCGCCACGCCTGGATTCAGAAGCACCAGCAGCAGTTTGCCACCCGGGCACCTCGGCCCAGCCTGCAGTACGTATCGGGCGAGCAACACCCCTTTCTGGGCCGGCTCCACGAACTGCAGGTAACCACCGCCCCCGGCCGGCCACGCGCCTGGCTTGATGAGGCCACTGCCCAACTGCACCTGCACGTTCCCTCTGAAAGCACCAGTGCCCAGCGCGCCGCCGTGCTAGCCGCCTGGTACCGGCAGCAGCTGAAGCAGCGCATTCCAGGCCTGCTTCAGCACTGGGAGCCGGTGGTGGGCCGGCAGGCAGCCAGCTGGGGCGTGAAGCAGATGCGTACCCGCTGGGGCACCTGCAACATTGGTGCCCGGCGCATCTGGCTGAATCTGGAGCTCATCAAGCGCCCCCTGCCTTGCCTGGAGTACGTGGTGGTTCACGAGCTGACGCACTTGCACGAGCGGCTGCACAATGCCCGGTTCTGGGGCCTCCTGGATCAGTTTATGCCCGACTGGCGCACCCACAAAAACGAACTGAACCAGGTGTTGCTGGGTCCCTCGTCTCATCCCGACGCCGACTAACTCCCTGATGGTGCAAATAACCACGGTGCCTCAGATGAAGGCCATGCATCATCTGCGGCACCGTGGTTATTTGCCTACCTGAAACTACAGTATCCGCTTCAGCTCGGTGAAGTTGGTATTATTGACGCTACGGTTGGTGCAGCCCAGCTGCTGGGCGCTTTTCTGAATGCTGCTGATGCGGGAGCCGGGGTTGGGGTGGGTGCTCAGAAACTCCGGCGTACCGCCCCCACCCTGCTTTTCAGCCTTAATGAAGAAGCCCGCCGCCCCGTCGCAGGCGTAGTAGCGGGTTCCGTTGAGGTAAATGGTGGAATACTTATCGGCCTCCACCTCGTAGGCACGGCTGAACTTGAGCTGGCCAAGGCCAGCCGCAATCTGCACGAGCTGGCCCGATGAGCGGTTGCCTAGCAGCAGCCCCAGCAACAGGCTGGTACCGTACTGCTTCTGCAGCATCTGGGTGCTGTGGCGGCGGTCGGCGTGGGCAATTTCGTGGCCCAGAATACCGGCCAGCTGGCTTTCGTTATCCAGGAATTTTACCAGGCCCGTAAACACGTAAATGTGGCCGCCGGGCGTAGCAAAAGCATTTTGCACGGCGTCATCCTTGATGAGCTTCACATCCCACGGGAACTGGGTGCGGTACTTCACGTTGCCATTATCCAGCACGCGCTTTACCACCCCATCCAGCAGCTGATACGCGCGGGCATTGCCAGCACGCGACATCAGCTGGCCTTTGGCCTGGTATAAGGAGTCGGTTTGGCGTGCTACCTGGTTGCCCAGGGCAATATCCTGGTCGATGGAAAACAGACTAAAGCCCTGAGCGGGCTTGGTAATGGCAGCGGTGGTAAGAGCAGCTACGCCGGCCAGGGGCAGTAGTACAGTCAGAACAGAACGGCGCATAAAAGGGAGGCTTAGGTCAGGAAATGAGGTATTGATACGGCAAAAAGAAAAAACGGTGCCAAATCACGCGGCCAGGCAACCCGCTGCCAGCAAGGCACCGGCTAAAACGCCCCTCCCGGCGAAACCAGAAGGGGCGTTTTGGCCGGTAATTACCCGAATTTTAGGCCAAGTGTTGGGCGCGGTGCCGAAGCCGCTGGCGGAGCACCGCAGCCGTGTTGCCCGTGCGGATGGCGGCGACAATACCCTCGGCGGCCTCTCGTCCGGTTTCGGCGGCCCCGTTCATGAAGCCCTGGTACCAGGCGCTGCAATGCTCTCCCGCAAAATACAGGCGGCCCACCGGCCGGCCTTCGGCTCCGGCAATGGTGCTGTACTGGCCCACCCGGTAGCAGGCATAGGATGCGCGGGTGAAGGGGTGAGTGGGCCAGTGAAACCGCTCTACGCGGCCGTTGTAGCGGCCCTGGGTGCCGGGCCAGGCCGCTTCTAGTACCGCTAAATGGGTACTCACGTGCGACTGGGGCGAGCCGCTGCCCAAATTTACGGCTGCCTGTCCGCCCAGGTACACCGTAAACGTGCCCTGGGTTGTGGGCTGCAGTTGGCTGCTGTCCCAGCCGCCCTGCGTCGCCGTGTCGGAGAAAAAGTAGCCGGTGTAGCCCCGCTCGCGCCAAGGCCGGCCATTGAAGCCCAGCATCAGCTTGGCATTGTTGCCGTAGCCGAGTTGCTGAATGGCCTGGGCTTTCCAGGCGGGCAGGCTCAGGCCCGTCAGGTCCAGGGTGCGCAGTAGCGTAAAGGGCAGCGTCAGCACGGCGTAGTCGGCGGTTACTTCCACGCGGGTGCCAGAGGGCTGTTCGAAGGTGAGAACGTAGGGGCCAGCGGCGGTTTTGCGGGCGGCTACCAGGCGGTGGCTCAGGGTATAGTGCCCCGACAGGCGCTGAGCCAATTCTTCAATCAGCCGGCTGTTGCCGCCCTGCACCTTGTACCGCTCGTCGCTGCTGCCAAAAATATCGAAGGATCCTTTGTGCGTATCAGCCGAAAACAGCCAGAGAAAATTGATGGCCGTTTGCTGGCCGATAGGCTGGCCGTACTCCGTTTCGTAGGCCACGTCCAGCAGTTCCCGGATTACGCCCGTGAGCCCCACCGAATCGAAATAGCCGGCAATGGACATGGCATCGAAGCGGGCGGCGGCCGGTGTCAGGTTATCGTACGTAATTACGTTAGGCAACGAGCGACAGTCGGCCCCGATTTGCTGGGCGTAGGGCTGGAAGGCGCTGATAATTTCGCTGAGGCTGTAGTGGCGGCCGTTGAAAAAGTAGGCATCCTTAATCAGCGCCGTTTCGCTGGCCGATTCTACATCGTAGAGCGGGAGGCCAAACTCACTGGCCAGCGTCAGCATGTCGCGGTGGCCGGAGTCGATAAACTCGCCTCCCAGCTCGGTGGTCAATCCCTGGCCCATGAGGTTACGGGCTGTGTAGATGCGCCCCCCCAGGCGGTTGCTGCCCTCATACACCTGCGCCACCAGCCCGGCCTTCTGAAGCTGATAGGCGCAGTTGAGGCCAGCCATACCGCCGCCCACCACCACAATGCGGGGCTGCCCGCTTTTAGCCGCCTGTGCGGCGCTGATGCTGCCACGGGGCGCTACCGGCTCGGCCAGCTCGGCGCAGGCGCTCAGCAAAGAGCCCGCGCCGAGCACCACTCCGGCCTGGGCCGAACGGGCCAGAAACCGGCGGCGGCTTTGCGTCACCAGCTGCTCAGCCAGTTCATCGGCCGAAGGGGCACCCGGCTCGGTAGCAATGGAAACCGCCCGAAATACCTGTTGGAGCATGCGCAGCAGCGGAGTACGCGCCGCCGAAGGAGTAAACGGTTTCGTCATATGAAGGGAAGGACTAGTGGTGGGAATAAGCAGCCGGAAGTAAATAGGATTCTGGTCACCGTCCTATTCCGGAAACCATTTTCCTGCCGCACACGCCTCCCGTTGGGTTTAATCCTCGATCTGCGTTGCCGGGCAACCCGTACCACCAGCTATGGCCCTAATTTTTAGGCATCCACAAATTTGCGCACTGCATCGGCTACGTACTCCACCTGCGCCGCCGTGAGCATCGGGTGGAGGGGTAGTGACAACACCGTCCGGCTCAGCCGCTCGGCCACCGGAAACTGCCCCAGCCGGTAGCCCAGGTGCTCGTAGGCCGGCTGTAAATGGTTGGGCAACGGATAATACACCTGACTAGGTACCCCTTGAGCCGCCAACTGCTGCTGCAGTGCGTTGCGGCGGCCGGGCTCATCGGCTACGGTTACGGTATACTGATGAAATACGTGGGTACTGCGCGGGTCGCAGTGCGGCGTTTGCAGGCCCGATATACCCGACAGTAGCTCGTCGTAGCGGGCCGCTACGCGCTGGCGGGCGGCCGTCCAGGCGGGCAGGTGAGGCAGCTTTACCCGCAGGAGGGCAGCTTGCAGAGTATCAAGGCGGGAGTTGAGGCCCACGTGCTGGTGGTGGTATTTGCGCGTCTGGCCGTGGTTAGCCAGCTGTTGCAGGTAGGCCGCCCGCCCGGCATCCTGGGTGAATAGTGCCCCCCCGTCCCCGAAGCCACCGAGGTTTTTGCTTGGAAAAAACGAGGTGGTGCCCACCTCTCCTACTGTGCCAGCCACCCAGGTTTCGCCCCGGCTGGTTTGGAAAGTAGCCCCAATGGCCTGGGCGTTATCCTCAATCAGGGCCACGCCCCGCTCGTCGGCCAGCCGGCGCAGGGCTTCCAGGTCGGCGCATTGCCCGAACAGGTGCACGGCCACCAGGGCCCCGGTACGCGCCGTTATGGCGGCGGCGGCGGCGGCGGGGTCGAGGGTGAAGGTATCGGGTAGTACCTCCACCGGCACCGGCACCAGGCCCAGCACCGCCGCCGCCTCCAAAGTAGCCACGTAGGTGAAGGCCGGCACCAGCACCTCGGTGCCGGCCGGCAGGTTCAGGCTCATCAGGGCCAGCTGCAACGCATCGGTGCCGTTGGCGCAGGGCACCACGTGCGGTCCGCCCAAATACTGGCTCAGCTCCTGGGCAAATAAGGCCACCTCCGGCCCCTGAATGAATTGCCCGGCGGCCAGCGCGCCGCGCGCCGCAGCTTCCAGCTCGGCCTGAATGGGGGCGTGCTGGGCCGCCAGGTCCAGGAGGTGAATAGCAGGGACAGGAGCAGATGCCATACAAGGAGTAAACGAAGCACGAACGAGACCAAAGATAGGATGCCCTTTCGCCTTGCAGGCACTGCCGCCGTTGTTCGCAACCACAGCCGTAGCACTTTCGTTAAGAAAAGCCCCGCGCCCCTTTAATGTGCTGGTGCGTTTCTCTCCCACCTATTTTAGCTACCATGCTCCGTAAAACCATCACTCTGCAGGCGCTTGCCGCCACGCTGCTGCTCGGCTCCGTTACCCTTTCCAGCTGTAACCAGGCCCAAAAACAGGAAGTATCGGCCGAAAGCGACCAGGCCTACAACGATTTTAAAGCCTTCGTAGCCAGCACGGAAGCCAAAACCGAAGCAGTAGCCTCGGAGGCTCAGGCCGACTACGACCGGGAAACCGCCGAGCTGAAGTCTGATTTTGATGCTAAAGTAGCCGCCGTGGACCGCTACGCCGACCAGTACGACGATGCCCGCCGCCAGGAGATTGAGCAGCTCCGCACCCGCTACACCACGGCCTACGATAAGCGCGAAATGGCTTGGCGCAACCGCCCCGGTGCCACAGCGGCCATGACGGGTACAGAAACCATGAAAATGGGCCAGTACTACAAGCCCAGCTCTCCGGCCAGCCGCCTCACGGCCGCCAATG
Organism: Hymenobacter metallilatus; assembly: GCF_003944705.1. Lineage (GTDB taxonomy): Bacteria > Bacteroidota > Bacteroidia > Cytophagales > Hymenobacteraceae > Hymenobacter > Hymenobacter metallilatus. Next base: position 118,361 of record NZ_RWIS01000015.1, read on the forward strand.
CCCGCCAGACGTATGAGGCCTTCGTGAATGACATTAAGCAAAACGAAAACCGGTACGACATCGACGATTGGCGCAACATCAATGCTGAATGGCGCGCTTTGGATGAGGCGTACGATAAAGTAAAGAAGGATATTCCGGCCGGTGACCTGGCCGAAATTCAGAAAGAGAAGCTGAAATACGCCGCTTTCAAGTCATACGATAAGGCCGAAGCCCGGGCAGCTCAGGGAGCCGATGCTACAGCACGTGGTGCCAACAACGTAGCCGCCGAAACTCAGGATGAGCGCTCTGCCGTGGGCCGGGCCGCCAGCAATACTGCTACCGATGTGAAAGACGCGGGCAAAAAAGTAGGAGGAGCCGTAAAAGGCGCGTTCAAGGAAGTAAAGTCGGAAGTAAAAAATACCGACAACGACTAATTCTGCTGCCTTTACACGCAAAAAGCGGGTGCCTACCGGCACCCGCTTTTTGCGTTATTAGAACGGGCTACTGTAGCTCGTTCAGCAACCAGTATAGTTTCAGGGCATCCAACTGGCGCAGACTGGGCCGGTTGGAAAGCAGGTTGCGCCGTACCTGCTCCCGTCGTAAGCCAAAGGCAGTACGCACCGCTTCGCTAAGCCCCCACCGCTTGAGGCGCAGAGCAGCCTGCAGCAGTTTAGTATCGGCTCCCAGGCCCTCAGCCCGATACAGCTGCACCAGATTGCGCACCGCATCGTGGGTTTTCTGCAGAAACACCGGCGCGGGCTCCAGACCATCATGCAGTACGGGGTTATCCAGGTGCAGCACGGTTACGCCCGCCCGCCGCAGATACCAGCCAAATTTAGTGTCCTCATGCCCGTAGCGGGTCAGGTTTTCGTCCAGCCCCAACCGCCGGAACACGGCGGCCTCAATTAAGAGGTTATTGAGGGTGAGTTGGCCGTGCGGTGCTTGCTGGCGCACAGCAGCCGGTCGGGCCTCCCGCTGCCGACCATAGAGCCAGCGCAGCCGCAATGCCATTTCGGGCGGCGGAGCCATTTCGTAGGCCGTTCCTCCCGACAATACCGGAGCCCGCTTTCGGGCGGCGGCGTACCGCGCCAGAAACTGGGCATCTGGTAGTCGGCTGTCATTATCGAGCAGCAGCAGCCACGCAAAGCGGGCCGATGCGGCCAGCTGATTGCGAATGGCGGCCCGGCCTACGTTTTGGGTAAGCTCCCGGTACACAACGCCTGGCAATTGCCCCAGCTCCCGGTTTTGCTGCCGAAACTCCTCCTGCGAACCATCATCAAGGCAATGAATTTCAACCGGACCACCCCAATCCGGTGCCTGAGCCAGCAAGGCACGGACCAACGGCCGCACATCGTAGTTGAACACCGGAATCAGTACCGAAAGCCCTGTCATGCTCAGCAAAGAAAGCAGAAAGAAGAAAATAGCAAGGGGCCGGCCGCTTCGCGGCCCGGCTCCGGGAGCAGGAGCCGCAAATTACCGGGGAGGTTGTCAGCAACCCGCATTTTTTTGCGCGTTCCGCTGGCTCGTAGCGCCCGAAGCTCGAACAGGCACCTACGAAGTACCTCCGCTAGGTTAACTCAAAGGGTGTAACGGCGGAGTCAATCAGGTGGCCTTGTTCGCACTTAAGCACCCGGTGCGGATACTGCTGAATGAGCTGGTAGTTGTGCGTAGCCATCAGCACGGCCGTACCGGAGTTATTAATTTCCTGGAACAGACGCATGATGCTGTCGGCCACATCGGGGTCGAGGTTGCCGGTGGGCTCATCGGCCAGCAGCAACACAGGCTCATTGAGCAGGGCCCGGGCAATTACCACCCGTTGCTGCTCCCCTCCCGAAAGCTGGTGGGGCATTTTGGCGGCCGAGTTGGCCAAGCCTACTCGCATCAGCACTTCCGAAATCCGCTGCTGCTTGCGGGCTTTGCCTTTCCAGCCGGTAGCATTGAGCACAAATAACAGGTTTTCGGCCACGGTCCGATCGAACAACAGCTGAAAATCCTGAAAGATGATGCCCAGCTTACGCCGCAGGTAGGGAATTTTATCGGTACTGCCTTTTTTCGGCAGGGCAAACCCAGCCACCGCTCCAGTGCCGGCGGGCAGGGGCAAATCGGCGTAAAGGGTCTTGAGCAGGGAGCTTTTACCCGAACCCGTTCGACCCACCAAGTACGCAAACTCTCCTTTTTCCAGCGCAAACGTTACTTTCTGCAGTACCGTATTCACATCCTGCATGATGTAGGCGTCGTGCAGCTCCAGAATGGTCATAGTAGTGAACTTAAGGCGTTATGCATACGGGGAGTCAGGCGTTGGGCTCAGAGCTCTAGCTTCTGCAGCTTGCCAAATTCCAGGCCGGTAATTACGCCAGACAACGCCTCCTCTTTGCCCTCCAGGCCATACCGGTGCAGGTCTTTCAACGGACGGTCGGCCCGGAAGTAGGCCACCAGCACAAACTCTTCATCCCGCAGCTGGATATAGTCCGGAATTTTGGCTTTGCCTTTTACTTTGATGATGTACATGGCGGGAGGGGGAATTATGAGTTATGAATTACGAATTATGAGTAAATGGGGAGGCCAGCTTCATAATTCATAATTCATAACTCTCAATTCATAAATTACGCATTTACGCGCTTGTGGTCAGCCAGGAAGGTGGCCAAGCCCTTGTCGGTAAGCGGATGGTTGAGCAGGCCGGTAATGACATTCAAGGGGCAGGTTACTACGTCGGCCCCCAGCTCGGCGCACTGAATCAGGTGAGGCACGTGGCGCACCGAGGCCGCCAGCACCTGGGTGGGGTAGCCGTAGTTGCTGAAAATATCCACGATTTGCTGAATCAGCAGCAGCCCATCGGCGCCAATATCGTCGAGGCGGCCCACGAAGGGCGACACGTACGTGGCTCCGGCTTTAGCGGCCAGCAGGGCCTGCCCGGCCGAAAAAATCAGCGTGCAATTGGTTTTGATGCCTTTCTCCGAGAAATACCGGATTGCCTTCACACCTTCCCGAATCATGGGCACTTTCACCACAATGTTGGGATGCAGCTCAGCCAAGGCCTCCCCTTCCCGGATAATGCCCTCAAAGTCGGTAGCAATTACTTCGGCCGACACGTCGCCATCCACTAGCTCGCAGATCTGGCGGTAGTGCGACATCACGGCATCCGTGCCTTTGATGCCTTCCTTGGCCATGAGCGAAGGGTTGGTGGTAACACCATCGAGCACACCGAGCTCCACGGCTTCCTGAATTTCCTTCAGGTTGGCGGTATCAATGAAAAATTTCATGCGGGTAGGTTGGGAAAACAACAATGCGTACAAAGCTAATCACTGATTACGCGGATTTCTTGCGGATTACCCGGATTTTGTGGACAGCGCACTTCTGACCCGGCAGTTATAGGGCTGAATTAAATACAAAAAGCGGCCTGAGAGGCCGCTTTTCTATGGTTATTACCGGAAACAAACCGCCCACAAAATCCGGGGAGTCCGCGTAAGAAATAGTCAAAAAAAAGCGAGCCAAAATCGCACCGCTCAACCGTTTACCCTTGCTACCTTCCGGTCCTGGGGGAGTTCAACAGGAGCTGGTCGTTCTGACTCGCCAGTGCAAAGATAGGGACCTATTCAGCGGATGTAACGTATTAGCGCCAATCTTTTTTCCGCCGTGCGGATATCAGTAAGAGAATCAGCGCCTTTTTTTGCATCTGATTGATGCTACACCCCGCTGTTCTAGCGTTTCCAGGCTTTCACGGCTGCTTTGCTGCGCTTTTTCAGGTCGCGCTTGTAGCCGGTAATGGGTTCAAGCTTAAAGAGCAGATCAGCTGGGCCGCGGGCAATACGCTCGGCATCCTGATAGCCCGCAAAGCTCACCCGGACTACCGGCGCCGGGCCGGTGACTGGCAGCAGATAGTCGCCAGAAGAGTTGGTGCTCACGGAATGGAGCTGGTCGCCGGTTACCATAACCGTAGCCCCCATCAACGGGTTGCCCCATTCATCTACTACATTTCCTGCCAGTATCCGTTTGGCAGGCGCACCAGCTTCCCGGGCTGCGGGGGCGGGCAGGGCTTCGGCCAGCAGATCGGGGCGAGCCGGAGTTGCGGCGGGTTCGGGGGCAGCTACTTCGGCAGGCTGCTGCGCTAAGGCAATACCAGGTAGCGCCAGGGCACCCAGCAACGACAAGGCCAAGAGGGGTAGAGTAGAGTGCATAGCAACCGGGCAGGTGAGGGGTAAGTACTGAAGCGTGTACAAATATGCCCTCATATCCGGCGTTCGGAAAGGCAATCATGGCCCTGTTTGTGACTAGCATTAACCGCAGAAAAGCATTGCACCGAACCCATAATCTGGCTCCTGTTGGCACCAGAGGCTACCCATTGATACGGGTGTAGCCTATCCACCAGCTACCAATGTGACATCTGTTTCATCTGAGTCATGTGGTTTCTCTCTGGGCTGGCCGGCTGGCACTGCCTGCTACCATAGCGCGCAGAAAAAGCGGCCGGAGTAGGTCTGGTCTGAAATCTGTGCGCTAATTTTGCCCATGCCTCAACAAATCCTGATTCTTGATTTTGGGTCGCAGTACACCCAGCTCATTGCCCGGCGCATCCGGGAATTGAATGTTTACTGCGAAATTCATCCGTATACCCACGCCCCGGACCTCACTGAGGACATCCGGGGCGTTGTGCTTTCGGGTTCCCCCTGCTCCGTGCGCGACGCCGACTCGCCTAACCCCGACCTGAGCCGCTACCTGGGCCGGGTACCGGTACTAGGCGTATGTTACGGGGCACAGCTGCTGGCCCACCAGCAAGGCGGTGAAGTGCTGCCGGCTACCATCCGGGAGTACGGCCGGGCCCGCCTCAGCCGCGTCCTGCACGACTCGCCCCTGCTGCACGGCGTACCCACCGAGTCGCAGGTATGGATGTCGCACGGCGACACCATCAAGACCTTGCCCCAGGGCTTCAACACCATTGCCAGCACTCCGGAGGTGGCCGTGGCAGCCTTCAAAATTGAGGGCCAGGAAACCTATGGCATCCAGTTTCACCCCGAGGTGACGCACTCAACGGATGGCAAAACCCTGCTCCAAAACTTTGTGGTGAACATTTGCGGACTGGACCAGAGCTGGACGCCGGAGCACTTCGTGGATTCGATGGTAGAAACTCTGCAGCGTACCATTGGCGAAGAGGATCAGGTCATTCTGGGCCTCTCGGGCGGGGTTGATTCCTCAGTGGCGGCGCTGCTGCTGCACAAGGCCATTGGCAAGCGCCTGCACGGCATCTTCGTGAACAACGGGCTGCTGCGCAAGGACGAGTACGAGCAGGTACTTCACTCCTACCAGGGCCTGGGCCTGAACGTGCAGGGCGTGGATGCCTCCCAGGAATTTTATGATGCGCTGGCGGGCCTGACCGACCCGGAGCTGAAGCGCAAGGCCATTGGCCGCACCTTTATTGAGGTGTTCGACCGGGAGGCGCAGAAGGTAGAGGGGGCCCGGTGGCTGGCGCAGGGCACCATCTACCCCGACGTAATTGAGTCGGTGTCGGTGAAAGGTCCGGCCGTGACTATCAAAAGCCACCACAACGTGGGCGGCCTGCCCGAGAAGATGAACCTGCGCATTGTGGAGCCGCTACGGGCGTTGTTTAAGGATGAGGTGCGCGAAGTAGGCCACACCCTGGAGCTGCCCGCGCATATTCTGCACCGCCACCCCTTCCCCGGCCCCGGCCTGGGCATCCGCATCCTCGGCGACATTACGCCCGAGAAAGTGGACCTGCTCCAGCGCGCCGACGCCATCTTCATCAACGGCCTGAAAGAGCACGGCTTGTATGAGAAGGTGTGGCAGGCTGGCGTGATGCTGCTGCCCGTACAGAGCGTGGGCGTAATGGGCGACGAGCGGACTTACGAGCGAGTAGTGGCCCTGCGCGCCGTAACCAGCGTGGACGGCATGACGGCCGACTGGGCCCACCTGCCCTACGAGTTCCTGGCCGACGTGAGCAACCGCATCATCAATCAGGTGCGCGGCATCAACCGCGTGGTCTATGATATCAGCTCCAAGCCACCCGCAACCATTGAGTGGGAATAGAGAGTAGCTGAGTAACGGAGTAACTGAGTAAAGGGGCCGCTGGCATTGTGCCAGCGGCCCCTTTATGTTTTAATTGGTTACCTCCAGGAGTGCATGGCCAGAATAATAGTACAACACCGTATCATGCGTTTCCTGGCGCGCAAGGTCTTGCAGAAATAGCCGCAGCTTTATCCTTTTGGATTCAGCCCGTAACCCAAGCCCACGGGTCATGTTGATGTTGCGTTCGGGGTGGCGGCCATATACCCGGGCCAGCGAATCGGCCAGGGTACCTGGTGTCAGCATTAGTTGCTGCTGCCAGTTGCCGGTAGCCTGTTGCCGCTCCAGAACCAGTTGCCGCCCCCGGCCCTGGGCCCGTAAGCGAAAGACACCGGTGGGAGTAGTTAACTGCTGTAAGACGCTGTCAGCGGCAGTATCCCGAAATTCGGAGAGGTCGATGTCGCGCAGCCAGTACCGGCCCGAGCCTAACTCGTACATGTCGTCGCCATTTGTGAAACGTGCCTGATCTTCAATGACATTGAATTTTTCGTACCGTCCCGTAGGCACAATGCCACTGGCATCAGTAAGCCGGTTGCGAAGCCACATTTCCCGGCTCCAGGAATGCTCGTGCAGCAAAGAATCGGGTAAGGTAAGGCTGGCGGCAAACAACGGTTGCAGCCGCTCCAACGCTTCCCGGTCGGCAAAAAACTCAAACACCGAGCTGATGCGCTTCCGGACCGAATCTGGCAGATTGGGCATCCGCTCCCCGGCCCCGTCCAGCTTACCCGCTTGCAGTAATCCATACCGGGCGCTGATTTCGCGCAGCTGATTCAACTGGCTCCGCTCGGCCACGGCATAGGCACCCCAGGGCCCGCCAGCTGCCAGAAAAGCTACCACGGCCAGGGAGGCTGGAATCCAGATGATGCCCTGTCCGCGCCGCACCAGAAAATACACGGCCATACCCAATAGCCAAGCCGCCAGCACCAATACAAAATACCGCTCCTCGGTAATACCGTAGGCCCGGATGCGGGTGCCAATGGCCACGGCCAGCAGCCCCAGCAGCGGGAACAGGGCCAAGTAGAACCAACGCCCGAACGTACGAATCCAGGTATTTTCGGCCGCTTGACGGATGGGGTGAATCAGGAGCAGGGCGAAGATGCCGGCCACGGCCAGGGCCAGCACCAGCAACGATACCCAACCCTTGGGCAAGGTCCAGAGCAGTATAATGCGGCCTAGGTAAGCGTACAGAATGCCTAGGTACAAGACCACCAGCGGCAGCAGCACAAACTGCGTGAACAGCTTCAGGGGCTTAGGGTATGGAGCCTCTTCTTCCAGCGCCTCGAAATTATACGGTACACCAGCCAGAAAAAACCAGGTATTGAATACTGTGGATAGCCCCACGAACAGGTAGCCGAACCACCGCTCGTTGATGTCAGCGTCGAAGAGTTGCTTCACGGCCGTAAGGGCCAGGGCGCACCCCACAAACAGCACACCCGAATACAGCCCGGCCGTGAGGATGCGCAGAAACAAGGTTTCATTGTAGCGCCAGAAGCCGGGCGTATCGGCCGAGCGGCGCAGCTCAGAGAGGTAGGGCCCGGCGGCCACCGCCAAGTGCGCCCCCAGCAGCAGCAGCGCCAATCGGCTTCCCCACACTGGAGTCGGCTCGGGTGGGGCCACCGCGTACCAGCCTGCCAGCAAACCCGCCAACAGGGCCAATGCCCCCCAACGTGCCGGCAGCGGCCACCGGTACCGCTCGGCCGTGAGAGCCACTGCCAGCGTGGAGGAAAGGCCCAGCATGGCCGCCGAAAGCACCGGGAATAGCCAAGTCAGCTGCTTTTGTTCCTGATAGGAAAGCTGCACAAGGTTCATGCCTACTCCGCACAGCACAAAAGCACACAGCAGGGTCAGTGGGAAGCGCCGCACCACGCGGGCGGCTTCAGCAGCCAGATGCTGCAAGGAAGGTAGTTTCATGAAGACACCAGAATAGGGCCTTCAAGAAACGAAAAGTGCGCCACCTGCCCTACTCCGGGCCCACAGCCAACCAGCAACAGCCGGCCGGGCACAAAAAAACCGCTTCGGCGGGCCGAAGCGGTTTTCAGGTTCAGAGTGCGCGCGGGGAGATTCGAACTCCCACACCCGAAGGCACCACCCCCTCAAGATGGCGTGTCTACCAGTTTCACCACGTGCGCAGATAACGGCAAGCACTCCTGTAACAAACAAAAGCCGGAGCTTCCGGACTCACTGAGGCGGCGAATCGAGGACAAAAGTAGAGGGTTGGGGCCAAGCGAACAAACATACCTGGCTTTTTTTCCCGGCGGCCAACCACTCCAGCGGCTTTCCTGCTCATTGTCAGCCGTAAAAAATTCATTTCTCCCTCACGTATTTACCGCTTATTAGGGACTATTCACCGTCCTGTAGCTTTTGCATATGCCTCCTGCCCCACTTCCAGCCGCTCCAACCGGCTCCGCTTTTTTTGCCCGCTTAGCTGGAACCGTTACGGCCTGGTCGGGCTCCACCCTGGCGTTCAGCCTGGCCTTGGGCACCGTGCTGGTATGGGCTGTAACGGGGCCGCTGTTTCAGTACTCAGAAACCTGGCAATTGGTCATCAACACGGGCACCACCATCATCACTTTTCTGATGGTATTCCTGATTCAGCGGGCCCAGAACAAAGATTCGTTGGTGCTGCACCTGAAGCTGAACGAGCTGATTGCTGCCCATAAAGGCGCCAGTAACCGGCTGATCAACGCTCAGGATTTTACGGAAGAAGAAATCAATCTGCTACATGGCTACTTCTGCCTGCTGGCCGAAAAGGCCCGCCAGGACCACGACCTGGGCCGCACACACTCCGTGGAAGAGGCCGAGGAAAACCATCAGGAGAAGAAACGGGCCCACAGGTAAGCGAACCGGTTGCGGAGGACAGTTCTCACGTTGCCGTTCTGGCCGTACGCAAAAAAGCGGCTCCTGCACCAGCAGAAGCCGCTTTTAATACTTATCAGGAAGTAACCTATTCGGCGCGGGCTAGTGGGGTATCTACCACATGCTCCGACACAAACCATACTTGCAGCTCGTTGGTGCGCATCACGTTGCTGACCACCAGGTCGTTGGTGCCATCGTCGCCGGCATCGTCGGCTTTTTTGGCGTAGTCGTGGGCGTTTTTGAGGATAATCTGATGAGCTTCCAGCAAGCGGGATACCTGCACCGGAGCTTCCTCCCGGTCTTTGGGGGGGCGCGGAATGCTGGTGGCCTCCGCAATATCGGCGGCCATAGCCAAGGCCACTCCGCCCAGAATCTGGATGCGCTCGGCAATCATATCCACCAAAGCATCCTGCTCCTCATAGTGTTTATCGTAAAGCAGGTGCAACTGATAAAACGTGGGCCCTACTACCTGCCAGTGGTGCTTTTTATACATGTCGCGGATGGAGCAGGTATCGGCCAGCAGCTGGTTCAGCATTTCCACGCTCTTCTGGCGGGTATCGGCGTCCAGGCCGATGGGCAGGCGCTGCGACACGGTACCATATTTCTGCAAGGGAGCCGGGGCATTGAACTGCTGGTTCATGATGGGCTGCACGCTGGGTCTGGCCTGGCCGTTGGATGCGGCTCTGGGTGCAGCAGCCCCGGACGTTTTTTTGGGAGCAACGGCTTTCGAGGCAGCGGCCGGGGCGGCCGCTTTGGTGGCGGGTGTTTTAGCCATGATTCAGTCAGAAGAATAAATTCGAGGGGGTAAACGTGCGGCCCGATATGCCGTACGCTCTGTTCACCATACGCGCAGAGTGGGCTTCAGGTTAGCCTCAGCGCCCTAATTTCAGCCACATGAACCACACGCACCCCCACCCGGAAGAGCACCTGACCAGCTCGGCCATGCTCCAGGATATCGTCATTGGTCTGTCGGATGGCCTAACGGTGCCTTTTGCGCTGGCCGCCGGATTGAGTGGGGCAGTACAGTCGTCGGGGCTGGTTATTACGGCCGGTCTGGCAGAAATTGTGGCTGGCTCAATTGCCATGGGCCTGGGCGGCTACCTGGCTGGGCGCACTGAGGTAGAGCACTATGCCGCCGAACTGCAGCGCGAGTATCAGGAAGTAGCCGAGGTACCGCAGGTAGAGCAGGCCGAAGTAGACGAGTTACTGGCTGAAATGGGCCTATCGGAGCACACCAGGGCCCTGGCGCTGCAGGAGCTTACCGCCGACCGGGACCAATGGGTACGCTTCATGATGAAGTACGAACTAGGGCTGGAGAAACCCGACCCCCGCCAGGCTCCCAAAAGTGCCGTTACCATCAGCGCAGCCTATGCTGTGGGGGGCCTGATTCCTCTGAGCGCCTATTTCCTGACTGCCACTCCTACCGAAGGACTGCTGTGGTCGGCGGTAATCACGCTGGTGTGCCTGTGCGTATTTGGCTACCTGAAAAGCCGGATGACAGGCCAGCCGCCCGTATGGGGAGCCTTGAAAATGGCCGGCACCGGAGCCCTGGCGGCGGGAGCAGCATTTCTGGTAGCCCGCCAATTTGAGGCACCCTAACGGTCGTTTACTACCTTGAGCCTCTGTCAGCGTTGAATTTTCCTCGCAGCCGCCATGAACGAAGCCCACCTTCACCTCCTGCTCAACCACACGCCTATCCTAGGTAGCCTGTTTGGGCTGCTGGTGCTGGCCGCCGGCCTGTACAAAGCCAACTCCACCCTCGTGCGCACCGGGCTTGTTACACTGCTGGCGGCGGCAGTGCTGTGTCTGCCTACTCAGCTCAGCGGCGAGGGCGCGGAGCAGGTAGCCAAGGGTATTCCCGGTGTCAGGCTCCAGCTGATTAAAGCCCACGAGCAAGCCGCCGAGCTGGGGTTCTGGGCACTGGAGCTAACGGGCGCAGCGGCGCTGCTGGGGCTAATGGCCCGCCACCGCACCCGGCCGCTGGCCCTGGCGGCCCTACTGGGAGCAATTCTTAGTGTGGGCCTGCTGGCCCGCGCTGGCAACCTGGGCGGGCAGATTCGTCATTCTGAAATCCGGTAGTGCAACTGGTCTTCCTTGCTTTCACTGCTCCTTCTCAACTAACCAGCCCCCATGCCCTTCCCTTTCTTCGGCGACGACAAATCAACCATTGCCCGGCTGCTGGGCACACTGCCTCAACAGGGGCGCCTCGAGTGGATTGGCCTGCGGCCAGGCCGGCGGGAGCCCCTCCAGGCGGTACTGACTGCGGAGGCCGAAACCGACCGTCATTTGCAAGGCGACCATGCCCGCCCCAAACCCGGTGGCAAGCGTCAGGTAACGCTCATTCAGCAGGAGCACCTAGGGGCCGTGGCGGGTTATCTAGGGCTTTCGGAACCGGTAGCTCCTGCCCGCTTGCGCCGCAACTTAGTAGTAAGCGGGTTGAACCTGCTGGCGCTGAAAAACCGGCGGATACGCATCGGGGAGCAGGTGGTGCTGGAAATTACCGGGGAGTGTCACCCTTGCTCGCGCATGGAGGAAGAGCTGGGGCCGGGTGGCTATAACGCCATGCGGGGCCATGGCGGCCTCACGGCCCGTATTCTCACGGGTGGCACGCTTACCGTAGGCGACGTGGTGCGGGTAATTGCAACAGATGAATAATGGCCCGATAACCCAATTGTGGGGTAATGGGGAAACCAGCCATGCGGAGTTGACCATGGCTAACGCTATAATTTTAACCAACTAGCGGCTTGTAGTTTTTGTCGAGTCCAATCCTATATTGGGCGGCGGTATTTTGCCGCTCAGCCGGCTTAAAGCACGTACTGGTCCAATCCGTTTTACTTTTGCACACGTATATACTTCCACTTAGGCCACTGAGACTTTCGGCTCTGCTGGCCCCTGCCCTTGCCTTATCTTATTGCCCAGCGCCTTCACACCGGTAGCGGGCCGTCGACCAGTTTTTATTGTATGACGCATTCTGTTCAGCATGGATACGCACGTTTCCACCCCAAACCTGGCCGCTACAGCAGTTGCTTTGTTGCTGCTGGCTGATTTGCTGCCCGCTCCAACCGGCCCCCAGTGTGCTCTTACGCACCGGCACGGCGTTGCTCAGGCTGCGGCCCCTTGTCGACACCGTCGGCACCGGCCCTGATTGTACTTTCATCTTTAAACAAAAGCCCGTTCTACCTCTGGTAGAACGGGCTTTTTTGGGTCATTCTCACATTCCTCCTTCCATGCGTACAATGCGTGGGGTAAAGGAGCCCAACACATCTACCAGCGCAGTCTGGCTTTGCATTACCTGGCGGATGTCCTTATAGGCCTGGGGCGCTTCGTCGAGGCCGCCCCCGATGAGGTCTACCGCGTGCTGCTGGAGGTAGCGGCGCACCTCAGCCTCACCCAGCTCCTGCTTGGCCCGGGTGCGCGACATCAGCCGGCCGGCCCCGTGGGAGGCCGAGCTGAGGGAGCTGGCCTCGCCCCGCCCCCGCACAATAAAGCCGGGGGCCGTCATGGAGCCGGGAATGATGCCCAGCACGCCCACCCCGGCCGGGGTGGCTCCTTTGCGGTGCACTACCACCTGCTGGCCCGTGGCCAGCTGCTCCTTCCAGGCAAAGTTGTGGTGATTTTCCACTTTGGCTAAGGGCCGCTCACCCAGGGCTTTGGCCAGGCGCTGATGAATCTGGTAGTGGCAGGCCGAGGCATAGTCACCGGCCAGGTTCATGGCGGCCCAATACTCCTGCCCGGCTTCGGTGTCGAGGTTCAGCCAGGCCAGGTGGCGGGCTTCGGCGGGAAGCTGGCAGGTGTCCTGGGCGAGCTTGGTGTAGTGGTTGGCCACGCTGGCCCCCAGCCCCCGGGAGCCGGAGTGCGAGAGGAGGCCCAGGTACTGCCCCACCGGCACGCCCAGCTCGTTGGCCGGGTCGAGGATGTCCACCACGCCCCATTCCACGAAGTGGTTGCCGCCGCCCGAGGAGCCAATTTGCGCGGCGGCCGTATCGAGCTTGTTGCGCAGAAACGGCACGTCCTGAAACTCGGGGCGGCTGAGCACCGCGTGGTCCTGGCGCTGGCCGTGGCGGAATACGTCCCGGCCCCCGAAGCGGGTGTGCTCCAGCAGCAGCTTGCGCAGCTCCGGCACCCGCTGCTCCAGGTGCTTGGGCGGCAGCGCAAACACCGACAGGGCCATGCGGCAGCCAATATCCACGCCCACGGCGTAGGGAATAACGGCGTTGTCGGTGGCCAGCACCCCGCCAATGGGCAGGCCGTAGCCGTAGTGGGCGTCGGGCATGAGGGCTCCGGCCACCGTCACGGGCAGCTTCATGGCCGTTTCCATCTGGTGAATAGCCCCCGCCTCGATGTGCTCGGCCCCGAATACGGTGTAGTCCTTGCGCTCGGTGAGGGCAATGTGGCGGCTGGGGGCCGGCAACAAAGCCGCCGCCGTGTGGCTCCAGTCGAGGTGAGTGAGGAAGGCCGTGGGATTAGCCAGCAGTTCCTTCAATAAAGTCAGCTGGTCGGTTTGAGAGAGTTTTTTGAGGTGTTTGCGCTGGAGCTGAGCCAGCGCCAGTCCAATGGCCCGACCTTCCGGGAAACCCAGTTGGCGAAGGTCGTTGCCGCGTAGTTGTGAGGCCATACGAAGGGGTAGTACACGAGGCGAAGCCATTTTTGGGGCCCGCCCGTGGGGTGGAATACGAAAAAAAACCCGTCGGAAGGGAGCAGCTGGCCGCCCAGCCGGGCGACCGGGCTGCTCCGGCGGGCGGCAGCCCTGAAGGGTCAGCCGCCTTCCCAAACGGTATGTCTGAATAGCAGACAGATAAATGAAGAGAAAAAACGCCTGGCCCGGCAGGAGCCAAAGTGAGGCGGCCGGCCCGAATCAGGCCCCGGCGCCCAGCGCCTGCTCGAAGGCGCGGAGTACCGCGTGGGGCGGCTTGGGGTCGAGGATGGCAAAGTCGAGGCGGCGGAAGCGGGTGCGAACGGCCGGGTCGGCTAGCGCATCGGCAAACAAACGAGCCACCTGGGCCGGGTCATTGCCGAATACGCCGCAGCCCCAGGCCCCGAGTACCAGCGCCTCTACCCCGTGGCGAATGGCCGTGGCCAGCACCAGCCGCAGGCGGTGGCGCAGCACCGGCTCCAGCTGGGGCAGCAAGTTGCGCCGCAGGGCCCCGGCATTCACGGCCGGAGCCGTGATGATGTCGAGGTGAAACGGCGCGGCCAGCCATTCCCCGGCTTCCCCCCGAAACACCGGCACCCCCGGCGAATACACCAGATAGTCGCTGTAGAGGCCAGTACTACCCGGGCGGTTGTTGTGGGCATACATCTGCCGGAACTGCTTCAGGCAGGGATACAGCCCCGACGAGCGGGCCAGGCTCTCCTCCTGCGCCTGACTGCCTCCCAGAAACCCACCGCCCGGGTTGCGGGCCGAGGCAAAGTTGAGGCAGCCCACTTTCCCGAACTCGCCGACCAGCGGGGCGGCCGCTTCCAGCGTGCTGGCCGGGTACACGCGCACCTCCGCCGGGCGGCCGGGGCCAGCGTGCAGCTCGCGCAGCAGCAGCTCGGCATCGGCCGGATGGTAGAGGCGGCTGCCGGTTTCGGCGGCCCGCTGCCCGGCGGCCAGGGACACGGTTGCCCCTCCAGCCGGCTGGTAGCCACCGGCCTGCAAGGCGGCCAGCGTGGAGTGGGCAATTTGTTGACGGATTTCACGGTTCATGGGGAAAAGAGAAAGAAAAGCAATCAGGTAAATCAAGACGCAACCCGGGAGTAGCACAGCGGATAGAGTAGCGGGTAACGCTACTCCCGGGGCCGCGAATAGGAAAGTGAATAGGACGGGTAAGAATTGCGCACATAATGAGGCACATCGAATAATTCGGGCAAAGTCCGGGGCCAGCCTGGGGCTACTTGCCGCCGGCCGCGGATGAAGTGGAAAGCACAAACAGGAACTCAATAAAGGCCCTGATATCAGCTGGCGGCACGGGCCGGCGAACCGGGGCCGGGGCGGCAGTTGGAGGCGCGGGCGGCATCAGGCGGTGGCGCTTAGGCTCAGGCCGGCTACTGCCGCCCATTGTTCGAGCCATTGACGTTCCGCCTCAGTTGCCCGGCGGTTTTCCCGGCCCCGAACCTGCACCAGCTGACGGTTGGCGCGCACCTCCAGGGTAAGCGCCCGCACCCCGTTGATGCGCAGGGAGAAAATTCCGCACTGCCCCCGCAGGCACGAGTACACGTACGACGACACGCAATGCTTCTGGGCGCTGCCTTCCTCCAGCAGCTCCGCGTAGCTCCGCAGCTGCACAATCCGGATTCGGCCGGTTGCGGTGGGCGCGTAGTCCGGTACCGGCAAGCCGCTCCAGGCGGTATGCAAAGCCACATCGTAGCCCCAGTAGCGGCGCGCCCGGTGGGTGCGGCGGTGCCAGTGCCCCGATTGGGCCAGCACAGCGGCCATGCTGCGGCCCTTCAGCGACAATCCCGGCTGGGGCGGCTCCCCGTCGGTGCCCACCGTGCGCTTCACGTGCAGCCACTCGCACACCGGCCCAAACTGGCTGGCATCTACCATGGGCGCATCCCGAAAAAACTCCACCACGCGGAGCCAGAAGGCATCGTCGGGGCTGGTTTCCCGGCCGAAGCGGGTAGCCAGCACGGCTTCCAGCAACGGCAGGGCCTGGCGGGTGGCCAGCTGGGCGTAGCGCAGGGCCTGCACCAGGGTATACTCGTACGGGGCCTGGCGCATTTCGTGCTCCAGGCGGCGGCTAAGCGTTTCGGGCAGCTCCGCGAAGGTCCGGAGGGCTTGGCCGCGGCCCAGGTGCAGCGTCAGGCGGGCCATATCGGCGCCGCTTTGCTCCAGCTGGCCTGTTGCCCAGGCCTCAATCACCCAACCCGGCACGTCGCCGAACTCATCGAATAAGTGCCGCACCAGGCTATACAGCTGCCGGTACACGTTGCGGCGCCGGGGTTGCCACTCCACCAGCTCGCGCCGCCGGCAATGATACCAGCGCACCAGCGCGGCCAGGGCCGGCACCAGCCGGGGCTCCGTAAACAGGTGGGGCGTATGGGCGGCCAATGCCAGTAGGGCGGTGCGGGCCCGGGCCTGCTCGGCGTTGGGGCGGCCTTGCAGGCAGTGGCAGTATACCAGCGCCCCAACCGAATCGGGCTCCAGCAGGGCGTGTACTGCGGCAACGGAACGGCCGACGCAGATGGCCTGAATCTGGCGCAAAACTGACCACTTGCGGGAGCTGGGCCGGTTGGCTAGAACTGTAAGGGCTCGTTCGGTGGCTTGGGCCTGAGCCGATAGAGGTTTCGTTCGGTTTGACATCGGAAGGTGCTACTTCGGAAGGAAGCGGCCAGGTAAAACGGGACGCTACGTGGGTAGCGGCTGCCAATTGAAATCATGGTATCTGAAAAGAAAAAGGCACACTCGTTCGGCCTGATGCAAGCATCAGGAATTATGGAAACGCACGTAAACAACCAGCTAAATCAATGGGCAATATTTTTCTGCCACTGCATATTTTGCAGCGTAAGCAGTAGGCAGAAAATAATTGACTGTTTACTTTTTTCAGCGACCCTGCTATACGCTGGGGCTAGCTGAGCAAAGAAGAACTCCGGCCGGTTTGGGGCGCAGAACGAGGCGCAGGGCAGGCGGGTTTCCGCCCGGGCAGGGCAAGAGGCCACGGCCCAATTGGCGGGTAACTCATAAAGCGTAGCATGGGAATGGGTATTGAATAGCGGCTGAGAATGAAACAAAAACGCCCGAATCTGGCAGGATTCGGGCGTTTGCATAAGATGGTGTCAGGTAATGAACCTCATCTACGAGCTAGCGCGCCGAACCCCGGCTGAATCTTCCGATCCAGGCCACTGAGCATTGGCTGATTGTAGAAAAAGTGGCGACGCATGGCAGATGAAGTAGTGGGGCAAGCAGCAGTAGTGCGCTTGAACGTGACAAAGGTAGAAAAGTTATTTTCTTTATGTCAATACCCGCACAATATTTTTTTAATTATTTTTTATCTGTTCACGAATTGTGTTTTACTGAAATTATGAACTCTCAATTGTTGAAGATAAATACAAACAATAATTACAGCACCGTCGTGTGTAGTATATAGCTGGTGGTGCCGCCCGTTACCCCAATGGATGCGTGAAAGCTATGGGCGGCAGCCGGCGTACTGCCTGCTACCATCACTGGAAAAGCCCACAGGGCCAGGAATGGGCGGGAGCGTCGAGGGAAACCAGAGGTTGGCAGATGTTTTTTGGGCGCCGGCGCCCTACCCGCTAGGTTTGATGAGCTGCTAACCTTGAGCGAAGCAGCAGTGTGATTCCTCTCCTATCAACTTCCTATGAAAAAGCTACTGGCAGCCTCCCTCCTGCTGGGTTTGCTGGCCGCCGCCCCGGCCGCCCATGCCCAGACTACCCCCACCAAGGTCAAGGCCAAAAAAGACAAAGTAAAAGCCCAAGCCACCCCCGACGGCAACGGGCAGCCCGGGGAGGGCCGCGGTGGCCGGGGCCCTAGCAACCGCCTGGCCGACATGACCAAGGAGCTGAACCTGACGGCCGACCAGCAAACCAAGGTGGCCGCCATTCAGCAGGAGCAGCGGCAGCAGATGCAGGCCCTGCGCGGCAGCGGCGGCTCGGAAGACCGTGCTGCCCGGATGCAGCAGATGCGCACCCTCGACGAAGGCACCGATGCCAAGCTAAAGGAGGTGCTCACGCCCGAGCAATTTCAGCAGTACCAGGCCAAAAAGCAGGAGCGGATGCAGCGCATGAGCCCACCTCCCGGCGGGGGCCGTTAACGGCGCAACGGCCGACGGCCGCCGTAACGCGAGGAGTCCGGGCAGCGGCCGGCCGGGGCTTCTCGCGTTGCGGCGTATGCTATTTTTCCCGCGCTACCCTATTTTGCCGGCCTGTGTTTTTTCTTCCCGCATGAGGTTTCAACTGCCCCGCCCGACCCGCCAGCAGGTATTGCGCGTGATTGTGCACGTGGCCGCGTGGGTGGCCGTGGCGGCAATTCCGCGCCTGCTCTCCGAAAATCCCCCCCCGTTCAGGCTCAAAAGCGTACTGCTCCCGCTCACGCTGGCGGGCTACTTCTACCTGAACTACTACATCCTGATTCCGCGGCTGTACGCCCGCAAAAAGTTTGCCCTGTACTTTCTGCTGGCAGCCGGGCTGCTGGCCCTGGTGTATCTGCCCATGCTGCTGCGCATGGCGGGCCTGCTGGCGCACCACCCGCATCATCCGGTGGGGGCGGTGCATTACTCCCGCCCCCCGCAGGGCCTGTGGCTGATGGGAGTACTGGCCTGGATTGTGAGCAGCGGTATGCGCATTACCGGCGAGTGGTTTACCACGGAGCGGGCCCGGCAGGAGCTGGCCAATAAGCAGCTCTCGGCCGAGCTGGCCTTTCTCAAGTCGCAGGTGAGCCCCCACTTTCTGTTCAATACGCTTAACAACATCTATTCCCTGGCCCACCTCAAATCCGACGATACCCCGGAGGCTATTCTGAAACTCTCCCAGCTCATGCGCTACATGCTGTACGAGTCGGAGGCGGCACGGGTGCCGCTGGCCCGGGAGGTAGAGTACCTACGCAATTACATGGACCTGCAGCGCCTGCGCCTCGACCCCGAGCAGGTGGACATTCGGTTTACGGTGGACGGGCCGCTGGACGGGGCCCTGATTGAGCCCATGCTGCTGATTCCGTTCGTGGAAAATGCGTTTAAGCACGGCGTGAGCAGCCGCCAGTTTTCACGCATTGCCGTAGACCTGATTGTGCGCCACCACCAACTGCTGTTTACGGTGCAGAACTCCCGCTTTCCGGCCATAGGCGGCCACGACCCCAACTCAGGCATCGGGCTGCCCAACGTGCGCCAGCGCCTCAGCCTGCTTTATCCCGCGGGCCGCCACCAGCTGCACCTGGAAGAAACCACCGACGAATTTATTGTGGAACTCACCTTAACTCTTGCCCATGCTTCGCTGCCTGCTCGTGGATGATGAACCCCTGGCCCTGCGCCTGCTGACTTCGTACGTGGAGCGGGTGCCATTTCTGGAGCTGGTGGGTACCTGCCGCAGCGCCCTGGAGGCCCTCACGGTGCTGCAAACCGAGGCCGTAGACGTGCTGTTTCTGGATATTCAGATGCCTGACCTCACGGGCGTGGAGTTTGTGCGCAGTATGCAGCCTCAGGCCCTGGTTATCTTCACTACTGCCTACGAGGCCTATGCCCTGGAGGGCTTCAACCTGAATGCCGTGGATTACCTGGTGAAGCCCATTGCCTTCGAGCGGTTTGTGCAGGCCGCCCAGAAGGCCCAGGACCGCCTGCACCCGCGCCCCCAGGAGCCGGTCCCGGTAGTGCTGCCCCCCGCGCCGGCCCCGGCCAGCTCCACCGAGGAATACATTTTTGTGAAGGCCGACTACCACACTCAGCGCCTGAACCTGCGCGACATCCGCTACCTGGAGGGCCTGAAAGACTACATCAAGATTTACGCCGGAGCCCGACCCATTCTCACGCTCAACTCCCTGAAAGCTTTCGAGGACCGGCTGCCCAGCCCCGATTTCGTGCGCGTACACCGCTCCTATATCGTGTCCCTGGCTCACATCGACTCCATCCGTAAAAACCGCATTTACATGGGCGAGGCCATCATTCCCATTGGCGAATCCTACGCCGAAGCCTTCTTTAAGCTGATTGAAGACCGGAACATGCACTGAGTGGTGAACTGGAACTGTCATCCTGAGCAAAGCGAAGGACCTTGTCACACTGGAACGACTCGTGCAGTAGTCGTTCTAACGCCATAAGGTCCTTCGCTTTGCTCAGGATGACAGTTCCAGTTTATTATTTCACCTTCGTCAGGTACACAGCCAGGCGGGGTGGGTTGGTGTTGCCGGGGGCGCCCAGCACGGCCCGCTCGGGCGTGTCGGGGGTGGCGGGGGCTAGCAGGAGGCCGTTGTTAGCAAGGGTGTGGTTGAGGGCGGCCTCGCAATATGCCTGCACCGAAAACACGTAGCGCCCTTGCTCCAGATTGGTGCTGCGGGAAACGCCCGTCTGGTAGCTGACGGTGAGGACCGTGCCGCTGCTGTTGGTCAGGAAGCGGCCCGAGTGGTTGCCCCGGTCGGTGAGCTGCACCGTGAGCTGCCCGGGAGCCGCCAGGTTCCTCGACTCGGTACCGGCCACCGTTTCCACCAGCAGCTGGGCCGAGTTGATTACCCAGGTGCCGCCCAGCTCATTGAGGCGCAGCAGGTAGGGAATTTCCACTTTGGTTTGCAGGCCCAGACCGCCTTGCAGGTAGGTTTCGGCGGCGGTGCGGGCGCTGGGCAGGCTCTGGCGCGTGGTGGTCAGGGCAGTCAGCAGGGAACCCCGCCGGTCGGCGTGCAGCTGGTAGAAGTGCTGGTTCACGGCCGCGGCCGTGAAGGCGTAGAGGGTACTCACATCGGGCGTGGCGGGGCTATGGTAGTACAGTTGCAACTGCAGGCTGGTGGAAGTGGCCAGCAGCCGCAGCAGGGCGGCATTGTCGGCGGTGCCGGGCGTTAGGGCCAGGCCGGGCAGGCGGGCATTCAGCTCGTCGTTGGAAGTCAGCTGCCGGCCGCTGCCCGCCCGTAGCAGCTCCTGACCCAAGGCATCGGTCAGGCGCACCCGGATGGTAGCCAGCTTGCCCCGGGCCCGGAAGGCCCGGGTGCCCAGCGGGGCGGCCTCGTAGGCGCGGGAGTTGAAGGCGTAGTACGTAGTGCCAGGCCGCAATGCCTCGGTGAGGCGGTGCACCTGCAGGTGTTGCAGCTGGGTGGTGTCGCCGTAGCGGTAGGTGTCGGGGGGCAGATGCAGCACCAGGGAATCCAGCTGCGCGTCCGCGTCCGGCCGGAAAGCCCCGCTCAGCCCCAGCCGCAGGTAGCTGCGGGCCGTAACAGTGCCCAACCGCGCATCCTGCACCTGGCCCACCAGCAAATAGTCGCTGGTAGACGTTGGCACCGAATCGACCAGCACCGTGGACATGCGCACCGTGAGCGTATCTACGTACACCGTGCCCGACTGTACCTGGTCGGTTTCGTCGGGGGTTAGCTCGCCGGTTACCTCGCAGGCCGCCAGCAGGGCCGCCAGCCCCAGGGCCGGCAGCAGGTGGGCGGCCCGTTGCAGCCACCGCCCACCCTGGTTCAGCCGGCTACTCACTTTCCGCATCGGGAGAGAGTTGCCAGAAGTCGTCGAGGCGGGTGCTGCCAGTGGTGCCCAGGCCCAGGTAGCCATAGTCGCCGAGCCCAAACCCAACGGCTTGAATGCGAGCCGCCCCTTCAAAGGTTGTTTTGGCCACCCAAGTATCGTCGTCGGGGTTGTACTCCCAGCAGGAGGTGAGGTAGCCGCCGTTGGTGCCCAGGGCAATAAAGCCCCGGTTGTTCACCACGAAGGTGCTGGCGCTGGTGCGCGGTACGCTGCTATAGTCGTAGTCCTCGTCGGTATTATTGGTAAGGCTGTGGCGCTCGGTCCACTGCTCGGTGGCGGGGTTGTAGGCCCACATATCGCTCAGGATGAGGTCGTTGTCGGAGCCGGCCAGCACGTAGCCGGTTTCGTGCAGGGTGAAAGCAGCAGCCCCCACCCGCTTGTTGCCCCCGAAGCTGGGCTTCTGCGTCCATTGGTCGGTGCTGGGGTCATACTGCCAGAAGTCCTTTTTGAAGTTACCGTCGTAGCCGGTGCCCACGTAGCCCTTATCCTCAATGCCCAGCGCCACCGCCCCGTAGCGGGCCGTACCGGCAAAATCGGCCACTTTGGTCCACTTGTTGGCGGCGGGGTCGTAGGCGTAGAAGTCTTTGAGCTTGTTGGTACCGTCGTAGCCGGTGCCCACATAGCCTTTGCCGCCGGCCGTGAAGGCCACCGCCTGAATGCGGGCCGCGCCGGGGAAATCGGCAACCTGCCGCCAGGTGTTGGTGCCGGGCGTGTATTCCCAGAAATCCTTGAACCGGTCGACGCCATCGGTACCCAGGCCCACGTAGCCCTTGCCGTTGAGGGTGAAGCTGACGGCTGAGTTGCGGGCCAGCCCCTCGAACTGGGAGCGGGAAGTCCAGTCGCCCACAATTTCGGTGTCGGCGTCGGTATCGTCGTCGGAGCAGGAAAGCAGGGGTGTGATGCAGGCCAGCAGCAGCAGCCAGAGTAGTACACGGGCGTGTTTCATGATGGGGAAAGAATAGGTTGGTGTTGGCAGGGAGAGCCGGGGGCCACGCCAAACGGTTGCACCCGGAAATGGCCCCTGGGTCATGCAACCACTGTTTTTACGACTTCCGCCGCAGCCCTACTTTCTACCAACGGCCCGATACCACAGACCACCTCCGGCTTTTCATCGGCAGTCCGGCCGCGTATTTTTTTTGCCAGGAGGCCGAAAAAAAATGAAAAACTTCCGGTGCTGGCTCCGCGTTCTGGCTCTGTCCTATGCCCTGCCTTGCCACTTCCGAGCGTTACAGCATCAGTCTGCCCAGCGGCCACCGCTTCCCCATTGCCAAGTACGCCCTTATCCGGGAGCAGCTGCTCTGGCAGGGCATTGCCCCGCCCCAGGATTTTTACGACCCCGGCCTAGCCTCGGAAGAAGACATTTTGCGCGTGCATTCCCCCAACTACTGGCAGCGGGTGCGTGAGCTGCGGCTCTCGGCCGCCGAGGTGCGCCGCCTGGGCCTGCCGCAGAGCCCCGAGTTGGTGCGCCGCTCCCTGAGCAGCGTGGCCGGCACCGTGGAATCGGCCCGGCGGGCGTTGCAGGATGGCATCGGGCTGAGTCTGGCCGGCGGCACCCACCACGCCTTTCGGGACCGGGGCGAGGGGTTTTGCGTGCTCAACGACATAGCCGTGGCCGCCGCCCACCTGCTCCACCACGGCCGGGCCCGGCAGGTGCTGGTAGTGGACCTGGACGTGCACCAGGGCGACGGGACGGCCAGCATTTTCCGCGACGAGCCCCGCGTATTCACCTTCAGTATGCACGCCGGGGCCAACTATCCGCTGCGCAAGGAGCAGTCGGATCTGGACGTGGCCCTGGAACTGGGCACCCAGGACGCTGCCTATCTGGGCATTCTGGCCGAAACCCTGCCCCGCCTGCTGACCGAAGTGCAACCCGACTTCATCTTTTACCAGGCCGGGGTTGATGTGCTGGCGACGGACAAGCTCGGCAAGCTGGCCCTCACCCAGGCCGGCTGCCGCCAGCGCGACGAATTCGTGCTCCGCCAGTGTCGGGTGGCGGGCATACCGGTAGCCGTGAGCATGGGCGGCGGCTACTCCGAGCAGCTCCGCGACATCGTAGACGCCCACTGCAACACGTTTCGGGTGGCTTATGAGGTGTTTGGGTGAATGGGTGTTTGGCTGAATGGGCGAATGGGTAGGTAGTAAGTTTGTCATCCTGAGCAGAGCGAAGGACCTCATCACGTCTAAACAGATGGTTGTTACAAGAGGCGTTCTATTATCAAAAGGCCCTTCGCTGCACTCTGGATGACAGCTCAATTCTTCATCCATCCAACCCTCCATCCATCCGACCATCCAGCCATCTACCTTTGCCAGCATGAATCTGCACAACCCGCTGACCGACTTACCTGCTGCCAACCAACTGCCTACAACGGTGCCAGCCGAAGCGCCGGGCACCCCGGCGCAACGAGCGTTCCGGGAAGCCGTGGCGCAGGTGGAAGGACTACGCCAGCGGCTGCGGGACCTGACGCAGGAGCAGGCCGAGGCGCGCCGCCGCTACTGGCAGCAGGTGGGCCCCGCCGCCGCAACCGTGGTGCAGGCCCGTCAGGCGCTGTTTCCACTCCTGGAAAACGCCTTGTTGCTGGGGATTTTCAGCCGGCTGGAGGAGCAGCAGCTCACGGCCCTCATCGTGGGCAATGCCCGGGCGCTGCAAGAGCGGTTTGGGGAAGATGCGGCCGAGATGCTGCGCAAATATGCACCCCGCCGCCGGGCCGATGCTGACGACGACGAGCCGCCAGTGCAGGCCCCCGAACCTGCTGCCACCGGGCCCGCCGAGCCCACCCTGCCGCCCCACGAGCAGGCGGCTGCGGCGGCCCAGGCCCGGCGCAAAACCAAGCAGCAGCGCGCCGAGCAGGCCGCTGCCCACGCCGCCCGCGCCGCCGAGCAGCAGTTGCTGCGCAATACCAAAGACCTCTACCGCCAGCTGGCCCGCACCCACCACCCCGATTTGGTGCAGGACGAAGCCACCCAACAGCAGCGCACCCAGCTGATGCAGCGCATCACGGAGGCCTACGAAACCAACGACTTGTACACGCTGCTACAGCTGCTTTCGGACACAACCCCCGCCTCGGCCGCCGACGACACCGTGCTGACCCGCTACACCCAGGCACTGCACCAGCAGCAAACCGAGCTGAAGCAACAGCTCAACGAGCTGAAATACGGCGAGAATGGCTTTAGCGGCAGCACCGGCAAAAAGCGGGAACAGGAAATCCGGACGATAAAGCGCCATCTGCGCGCCGAGGCCGACTACCTGCTGCACGTTACGCAACTGGTGCGGGAGCCAGCGGGCCTCCGGCAGCTGCTGCGGGAGCTGGCCGCCGAAGGGCACCACACGCTCTAACTCAACGAGGACTTAGGCAAACCGCTGCCCTACTTCATTTCTCGCGGTGTTTCGCATAGGAATACGCAGGGTCTCGCAGTGTTTTACAAGTTTAGTGCGTAAGTCCTGTCAGCAATAAGGGCCGGGAAGCAAGTTGCTTCCCGGCCCTTATTGCTGGGTTTTTTCGGCTCAGGCCACTGCTGATGTCGGACGGCGCAGCCAGAATACCACGCCCAGCAGCACCAGCAGCACCAGTGCCGGAATTCCATTGGCTATTCCGCCCGGAATTTTGGTGATGTGCATCACCACCGCCCCGGCCATAATCAGCATCAGGCCCAGGGCTGCCGGGCGCACCAGGCGCGGGATGAGCAGGCCAATACCGCCCAGCACCTCGCCAATTGCCACCACGTAGGCCAGTGCCCCGGGCAGGCCCAGCTGGCCAAACATGCCCACGGTTTCGGGCAGATTCAGGAGCTTGCGCCCACCGGAAGCAATAAAGGCCAGGCCCAGTAGTCCCTGCAGAATCCAGGCAATAATGTTGCGGGTAGAAGCAGACATACGCAGTGAGGGGGGTTGAAAGTGGAGAAATGAGTGTACAATTCCCTGAAATATAAAATGTATTCGCGCAATGTAGTAAGCAGGCAGGGAAGCGTACCATTAAACTTAGAGCGTGTTTGGGAATTCAGACCCGATTGAGCGACATAGTGATGTTAGCTAGTAATAGCCAAGCAACATGGCTAGCGGGAGTGAATTCGTAATCAACGACCACGCGGCGAAAGCAGGCTAAC
>NZ_RWIS01000016.1 GCF_003944705.1 Hymenobacter metallilatus
GCAACGCGGGTCTGGAAGCGTGGCAAAGGAAGCAAGAAGTTGATTGAGCATGAAGAACTTAACGATGTCTAACGAGACAAAGGGCAGCCCTCACTACAGCGTCTTGATTTTGATGCGTAAGCCCTGAGGTATTCCTGACTACAGTACTGGATGCCGCGGTCACTGTGGTGAATCAAATTCCGTCCTACCCGTTTGCTGATCTGCCGTAGGGCCATCTGCAAGGCGCGACACGCATGTACCGTGGCCAGCGTCTCGGCCACAGCAAAGCCCATGATGCGGCGCGAATAGGCATCGGTCAGCAGCGAGATGTACAGGCAGCCGGCCTGGGTGAACCAATAGGTGATATCGGCTACCCAGACTTGATTAGGCCGCAGCGGGGTCAGCTCCCGGATCAGGTTTGGGTACTTGCGGAAGCGATGGCGGGAAAAGGTTGTCAACGCCTTACGGCGGCGCTTTCTAATCAGCAAGTTATGCGCTGCCAGCAGCGAGAACAGCGCATCCCGGCCCATTTTAATCCCTTGCTGGCGTAAGTTCTGCTCCAGCAGATGGTAGAGCTTACGGCCCCCCATACGGCCGTGCTCCTGGCGCAGCTGCGCGACCTGCTCCAACACATAGTGCTCGCGCTCTTCGCTGCTCCACTGCCGCGTGTGGTGCTGGTAATACGCCTGCCGGCTAAACCCAAGTACGCCACTGATCCGCCGCAGGCAAAAGTGCGGACAGCTTACTCGCAAGAGTTGGACTACTTGGTAACGGACTTTTTTTCGATGCTCAGGCCCAGCTCCTGCTCGGCCACCCGGATCACGTTTTTATAATAGAGTACCTGCAACTCGGCTTGCTCGAGCTGCTTCTGTAATTGCTTAACCTGCCCGGTGAGCGCATCGGCATGCTGCACGACGTGCTCGACGAGCGTGGTGGGTGGCTTTTTTCGGTTGTCTTCCATGGCGTGGATACGGGCCTGCTCTTCCTGGCGGACACGTTCCAGCCACTTGGTCACGGTCGAGCGGGTGAACACTTGGTACTTGCTCATCGCTGACTCAATCGTGTGGCGGCCGCAGGTGATTTCCTCGACCATCTGGCGCATTTTCAGCTCATGCGCCTGCTTGCGAAACAAAAACAAGTGTTCCATCTGACTGAGAGTAATGGTCAACCTATTTTAGGACGAGACAAAACCTTTAACCATTAATCCAAACCCCATGCACGCTCAAAACCAAAGCCTCCTCGACGCCCTCAACGCCTGCATCGCCTCCTGCGAGCATTGCGCCTCCGCTTGCCTACAAGAAGACGATGTAAAAATGATGGCCCGCTGTATCAGCTTAGACCGAGACTGCGCCGACATCTGTGCCCTGACCGCCCGCCTGCTGGCCCGCGGCTCCGAGCACGCCCAGCACCTGCTGCGCGAGTGCGCCGAAATCTGCAAGGCCTGCGGCGACGAATGCGCCAAGCACGGGGCCCATTCGCAGCACTGTCAGGAGTGTGCCGATGCCTGCCGCCGCTGCGAAGAAGCTTGCCGCGCCGGCCTCCAGGGCTAATTTACCCGCCGCCTGAACACAACTGCCGTCAGCAGGAGCCTCCCCTTGGGTCGGCGGCCCTACTGACGGCATTTATGTTTCCGGCTCAAACCGGACACCCCTAGCTAGCGGCCGGTGCCGGGCTCGCGGCTGCGCTTGAGCAACCAGTTCACCATGGTCATGCCGTGGCTGGCATCAAAAGCCGTCATGTCGGATTCCTGCTTGCACTGCGCGTCGAGCAGCTCCTGAAACTTTCGGTTGCCGGGGAAGGCATTTTTTACGTTCTGCAGGGTGAGCGGCAGAACGGGCGCTTCGGCGGAGGCGCTGAAATAGCGGCGCACGTAGCCGGGATTTTTGCCCACGGCCGCTTGCTCAACCTTGTAGAGCAGGATTTCCTCCTGCGGGTTCAGGATGGGGTAGTACTGCTTACCCGCGGTGAAGCGAAACTCGCGGCCGTCGCAGTCCCGAAAGCCGAACAGGGTGTCTTTGGCCACCCGGTACTCCTGCCCGTGGTGCACCACCGTAAGGTAAGGACGGGAAAGAAACTCGTGCAGGCGCAGCCGGTGACCATCGGTTTTGCAATTTCCAGGCAAGGTGAGGCGACGCTGGCGGAAGTCTGCGGCCGTTCGGTAGAGGCCGCTGTTGCCCTGTGAGGTTTGCGCGTGGGCAGCGCCAACCTGCAGCAGGCACCCGAGCAGGATGATTAAAAAGGTTTTCATGAGGTAGCGTAAGTCCTAGCAAGGTGTGTGAGCACTGCGCCAACACTGCGCCGGGCCTGATTCCGCCAGCATGTACTTATCTGCGGGGCCAGTGTTTTGCCTAATTTCCCTGCCGGGCTTACAAGATTCCGGGACTTAAATCAAGTCATCGAGGCTGCGGCGGCCGGCGCTGCCCGGACCTAAGCGCTGAAATTCTGTGGGGGACAGGCCCGTCACCTGCTTGAACTGGTTGGTCAGGTAGGCGGCGCTGCTGTAACCCAACTGCTGAGCCACGGCGGCCACCGTGGCGTCCTGGTAGCTGAGCAGTTCTTTGGCGCACTCTACTTTCTGGCGGATGATGTACTTCTCCAGCGTGAGCCCTTCGTGAGCAGAAAACAGCTGCGACAGGTAGTGATAGTCCCGCTGCAGGCGCTGGCTGAGGTAGTAGGAAAAGTTATGGGTCAGCTCTGTAGGGGCCGTGTAGCGCACCAGTTCCAGCACCAGGGTCTTGGTTTGCTCCACCAGCTGGCGGGCCGGGTCCTCCACCAAAGCAAAGCCCGCCTCCTCCAGCGCCGCGCGCACCGCTGCCAGCGGCAGTTCCCCACCCGGCGGCGTGAGGACATCGGCCGTGCCAAGGGTCACCAGCTGCACCTGCAGGCCAAGCTCTTCCAGCCGGCGCTGTACCACGCGGCTACACTGCGGGCACACCATGTTGCCAATGAAGAGGCGGGACGTGTCGGGAGCAGAAGGAGGGAGGCCGGCGGAGAGGGTCATGGCATAAAGAAATGATTACTTAATAACGAGGCGAGCGCGCAACACGTGCATGCCGCAGGTAAACTTAAACTGGCCGGCCTGCTGGGCCTGCAGCTCCATGGCCGTCGTGCGGAAAGCCAGCAAGTCGCGCCGAATCTGAAGGTCGGGCAGCAGCTCTTCCGAGCAGCTGCTGCCCGACCTTCACGGTGATGTCCACCAGCTGCACGACAGTGCTGGAAGAAACCGCGCTAGCCACCCGGCGGGGCGTAAAGAAAAACACCAGACGACCAGGCCAATCAGGCTCGCGACGACAATGGTAACCACGATTTGAATACTATCCATGAGCAGAGTTCAAAAAAAGGGTCGGCCTAGCGTGGGCCCGCCGTGAAGCCGTGCAGGCGCAGCGAGTTAGCGAGCTCCGGGTCGGTGCCCGACAAAGCGTGCATAATTCCCACGGCCCGCTTGTAAGATTTAGGCGGCAGTAGCTATGGGAGCGGCGAAGTTGACATGCCCGCAATAGACTTAACCAGCGTTAAAACAGGCTATTGGCAAACAAAAAGGAGAAAAAAAACAATATACCTCTGGTTTCAAGCCGGTTGTTTGGTCGCCTCACCATTCAACATCCAGGCTGGTAACCGCGTTGGGGAGGGCGTACAGTCCTGGCCTTCGCGCCCGGGCATTCTTCAACCAGCCGGCCAACGGGCGGACGTAGTGCCGGCATTCACCGCTTAGTGTTTCCCCTATGAAAAGCATTCTTTCTTTCGCAGCAGTCCTGGCTAGCGTATCAATTCTGGCTTCTGGCTGCTCCGACAACGCCAACAAAGGCGGCACGACGGACGCTACCACGACCACCACCGCTCCTGCTGCCAATTCAGACACAACGGCTGCTTCAGCGGCGGGGTCGGCTACCGAAGCAAAAGTCGGCCAGTACACCTGCCCGATGCACCCGGAGGTGGTATCCGACCAGCCGGGCAAGTGCCCCAAGTGCGGCATGACGCTGGTTAAAAAAAGTTAGCTGCTCATTCTCGTTGAGCCCGGATGCTGGCATGAAGCTGGTGTCCGGGTTCCCGGGCGGCAGGCTGGGGGCTGGGACCACCGCCTAATCTTACAAGGTTGGCGTGGGAATTTTATCACACCTTACCCGCCTGGTTCTCGTATTTTTGTGCGTCTAATTGTCCGGCCCCTGGGCCTCTGGTGTGAAACGACTCGTCAGTTTCTTTCTGCTCTTTGCGTACCTGCTCTCCAGCCCCGGGCTGGTGTACAGCATGCATTTCTGCGGCCAGAGTCTAACGGCGGTTTCCCTGCAGGCCGGCGGCAAGCGCAACTGCTGCTGCGAGACCATGCGCAGCCCCGGCTGCGGGTGCTGCCACGACCAGCTGCTAACCAGCTCGGTTAAGGATGTAAAGCTTACCACCACGCAAGTGCTGGTGGCCGCGCCCGCTACGGTGGCCACGCCCGCCCTGCTGCCGCTGGTATGGCATTTGAGCACCGCCGCTTTCCCGCTCGACGAGCCGGAATCGAAGCTCGCCGCGCACGCGGCACCCCCGCCCGAATGCCCCGCCTACGTGCGCGGGCATGCCTTTTTAATTTAGGGTAAAGTCCCCATTCCGACCCCGGCGCTGCACAGGCTCCGGGGCTTTCAGCAATGGGCTAGGTATGCGTATGCGCGTACCTGGACGCCTTTTAAGACGTCCGAATAAATGGCCCCAACGCCTCCGGTCGGTCTTTGTCCCTTTCAGGGCATCTGCTTGGCCGGGGCCGGCTCAAGCACTGCCACCGTTGGTGGCTCCCCCAATTCCTGTTCGTGTTTTTCAAGCCATCCCCTGCCGGGGTGGCCGCATGCGCCTGGCTACTGCCTCCGCTCTGGCCTCTCCAACTGGAGCGAGCCGGCCTGAGGCTACCAGGAATGCGGCGCGACAGGCTCCCTTACCTGAACTTATTTTCCGCCCTCCCGGGCAATCGGGCAAAGCCCTGGGCATGACCCTGGGGTATGCCCTCCTCTCCATCTCCCATTATGAATAAGACCCTTGCCCTGCTGGCCCTCCTCGCCGGCTTCCCACTCTTTTCCAACGCTCAGGTCCTTCAAGGTAACTCTCCGGCCCCCAAGTATCAGGCCGCCGGGGAAACCCATGCCCACCCCTCGCCCCACGGGGGCGTGGTGCACTCTGCCGGCGCCTATCACGTGGAGGCCGTGCAGCAAAACCGACTGCTGACCCTGTACCTGTATGACAATAAAATGCAGCCCCTGCCTACGAAGCAGGTGAGCGGCGCGGTGCTCGTGGAGCAGCAGGGCGGCCCGGCCTCTCTGACACTGACGCCGGCCGGCAACGACCGGCTGCAGGCGCAGCTGCCCACGGGCGGTGCCCCGGCCGGGGTAACGGTGCAGTTAAGCCGCAACGGCCAGCCCTTCGCGGCGCGCTTCGAGTCGCTCGCCCTCAGCCCGGCTCCGGCCGCTCCCGCTGCCTATGCCTGCCCCATGCACCCTTCGGAAACCAGTGCTGCTCCGGGCTCCTGCCCCAAGTGCCACATGGCCCTGAAAAAGCGCAGCTAAGCCCCGGCAGCCGGGCCCAACCGGGCCGGGGCTGCCGCTCTCTTTACTCTAATCTGGCTTTCCCATGGCGGAAACTGGTTCCACCGTCTTTTACGTCAAGCACATGGTATGCCCTCGTGGCCTGCTGCTGATGCGCGAACTCCTGCTCAGGCTGGGGCTGACGCCCCGGCGCGTGGAGCTTGGGGAGGTGGAAGTCATCGAAACGGGGCCGGCCATCAACTGGATGGCCCTGCGGACGGCTTTGGAGGCCGAAGGGTTCGAGCTGCTGGAACGGCAGCTGCCGCAGCAGCGGCTGGTGCAGGCCATCAAGCAGACCGTGGCTGAGGTGCTGGCCACCAGCCCGCAGGAGTTGCGCTGCGGCCGGAGTGCGCCCCTGCTCAGCCAGCGCCTGGGCCGCAAGTTTTCCTATCTGAGCAATGCCTTTTCCACGACGGAGGGACAGAGTCTGGAGCGCTACATCATCGGCCAGCGCATTGCCGCGGCCGAAAGGCTGTTGCGCAACTCGACCCTCGGAGTAGGGCGCATTGCGCTGTCGCTGGGCTACAGCAGCCTGGGACACTTATCCCGGCAATTCCGGCTCGTCAAGGGCATCTCCCCAACCGACTACCGCCGGCAGCTATCCGCTTCCCCGGCTCCGAATCTTACAGGCTTACCGCCGGAATTGTACGAACCCCACCAGTTGCCCAACGAGTAACCAGAGTGGGAAACTGTTTCCCTTAACTCATTCTCTTTTACCCTTTTCAATTTCCAACCATGAAAAATTTCGCATATCTCCTCGCCGTGCTGCTCGTCACCGGGCTCTCCACCACTGCCGCCACCGCTCAAACCGCGCCCAAAGCGAAGTCTGCCAAGTCCATGGGCAAGATGTCTAAGGACTGTTGCATGATGAAGGACGGCAAGATGATGGTGATGAAGGGCGGCAAAATGATGCCCATGACCGAAAACATGACCATGAGCGACGGCTCGATGTGCATGACGGACGGCACCTGCATGAAAAAGGACGGCAGCAAGATGACCATGAAGGAAGGTCAGTGCATGATGATGGATGGCAAGATGACCACCATGGGCGAGATGAAAAAAGGCAGCAAAATGAAGTCGGGCAGCATGGGCAACATGAAAATGTAAGCTCCCCGCTGGCCGTGTGCCGGCCGCAACTGCTTGCCCCTGGCAAAGCAGCGGCCTGTGCACCTGGCTTCCCCTAACCGATTGGCTTGCTTCAGCCCGGGCGTCTTGATGCTCAGAACCAATCATCTCACCTCTGTTTTTCCTAAACCATTTGCCTCATCCGTCATGAAAAAGCTTGCTTTCATTTTCCCTGTGCTCTTCGCCGGGCTGCTTCTCGCCTCCTGCGGCCATTGCAAAAGCGAAGACCCGCGTCCGACCCGGACGCTTACTACCAGCGAGGGACAAACGGCTACTGCGGCGGCCACCGCCTACACCTCCAGCAGTTGCCCGATGAAGAGCGGCATGTAGCGGTTTCACTTTCGAGCTCCTTACGACCCGTCTGCTATGCTGTTTTCCGCTGACTCAACCCCTGACCACGAGTTCGACGCTTTCCTGCTCCGGGCGCTCAGCCAGTGCCCGCAGCCGGCCGATGCCGCGCGGGGCTGGCAGCTCTTGCTGCCGCGCCTGGCGTTGCTAACCAAGCCGGAACCCCTGTCCCGGGCCCAAGCCGAGCACTGGCTGCTGGACCGGCCCGGGCCGCCCCTGGTGGCGGGCGCGTAGCTGCCCGGGCCCGCAAATCTTACAAGCCCGCGGCTGAATTGTGTGAGAAAGCCGGGTGTAGCGCCCGGTACCTTTGTTATCTAAAGTTCTGACGGTCTTGCACCAAGCAGACCCAACCCATTTCGTGAGACGCCCCCTTAGCTTTTTGCTGCTGCTTGTGTACCTGCTCTCCAGCCCCGGGCTGGGGTACAGCATGCACTTCTGTGGCCGCGTGCTAACGGGCGTTTCCGTGTTGGCGGAATCCCCCAAGACCTGCTGCCCGCCCCAGCGGGCGCCCTGCGGCAGCTGCCACGACAAGCACGTAAGCAGCCCGGCCGACGACGCCACCCTGCTGGCCGCGGCTTCGCTGGCCGCGCTCGTGCCCGCGCTGGTGCCGGCCCCCCTGGCTTGGGCTGCCGCCGCGCGGCCGAAGCCCTGGCCCACGGAGCCGGAGCGGAAGCGCCCGCCGGTCGAGGTGCGGGCGGCGGCTTCGCCGCCCTGGCCCGCCTATGTGCGCGGCCACGCGTTCCGCCTGTAAAGGCAAGGTGAGAGGCGCCCCGTCCCCGACCCCTAAGGCCGGGCGGCCCCATTTGGGCGCCTTTAAGGCCGGCCCTGCGTATGCACAAGCAACGCCGACCGCCCGGGAACCGCGGTTCCCCTTTCCTTTTCACTTCCTGCTAATTCAAGTGCTAATCACCTATGATTGAGCAACTCATTTCCTTTTCCCTTCGCAACCGCTACCTGGTGCTGATGGTGGCCTTCGGCTTGTTTGCCTGGGGCGCCTACTCGGTGCGGTCGAGCAAAGTCGACGCCATCCCCGACCTGTCCGAAAACCAGGTCATCGTGTTCACCGAGTGGATGGGCCGAAGCCCCCAAATCATGGAGGACCAGGTCACGTATCCGCTGGTGACCAACATGCAGGGCCTGCCCAAGGTCAAGTCCGTGCGCGGCGCCTCTATGTTCGGCATGAGCTTCGTGTTCATGATTTTTGAGGACGACGCCGACATCTACTGGGCCCGGGAGCGGGTGCTGGAGCGCCTCAACTACGCGCAGCGCCTGCTGCCCACCGGCGTCACCCCCACGCTGGGCCCCGACGGCACCGGCGTGGGCCACGTGCTCTGGTACACCTTAAAAGCGCCCGGTCTGGACCTGGGCGAGCAGCGCGCCCTGCAGGACTGGTATGTGAAGTTCGGGCTGCAAAACGTGCCTGGCGTGAGCGAGGTGGCCAGCTTTGGCGGCTTCCAGAAAGAGTACCAGGTGACGGTGGACCCCACCAAGATGACCTACTACGGCATCACGCTGCCGCAGGTGCTCGCCGCCGTGCGCAGCAACAACAACGAGGCCGGCGGGCGCAAGTTCGAGCAGACGGGCATCGGCTACATCATCAAAACGTCGGGTTACATCAAGGACATGGCCACGTTGGAGAACGTGCCGCTGCTGTCGAAAGGCTCGGTACCCATCCGCATCAAGGACATCGGCACGGTGCAGATGACGGGCGAAAGCCGCCTGGGCATCATGGACCTGAACGGCGAGGGCGAGGCTGTGGGCGGCATCGTGGTGATGCGCTACGGCGAGAATGCCGACGCCATGATTAAGCGGGTGAAGGCCAAGATGGAGCAAATTCGCACCGGCTTGCCCAAGGGCGTGTCGTTTCAGCTGGTCTACGACCGCAGCGGCCTGATTGAGGACGCCGTGGGCTCCATCAAGCACACGCTGATTGAGGAGATGATTACCGTGTCCCTCGTGGTGCTGCTGTTCCTGTTTCACTGGCGCAGCGCGCTGAGCATCCTGCTGCAGATTCCTATCACCATCGCCACGAGCTTCATTCTGCTCAACGCCTTCGGCATCTCTTCCAACATCATGTCGCTCACGGGCATTGCCCTGGCCATCGGCGTCATCGTCGACAACGGCATCGTGATGACCGAAAACGCCTACCGCAACCTGGCCCTGCACCAGGCCGAGGAAGAAGCGGGCGGCCCTCCGGGCGCTGGTTCGCCCCCGCCCGCGGGCACCACGGGCGCATCGGGCAGCACTCCCACCACTACCCTAACTCCCGCCTACCATGAATAATACGAAACGGCTCGAAATCATCGAGTCCTCCAGCAAGCAGGTGTCGCGGGGTATCTTCTTCTCGACCATCATCATCGTTACTTCCTTCTTTCCGGTGTTTCTGCTCACCGGTCAGGAAGGCAAGCTCTTCCACCCGCTGGCCTACACCAAGAGCTTCATCCTCATTATTGACGCCATCCTGGCCGTTACGCTGGCCCCCGTGCTGATATCCTTCTTCATGAAGGGCAAGTTCAAAACCGAGGAGCAAAACCCGCTGAATCGGTTTCTGGAGCGGGTGTACTCGCCCATGCTGCACTGGGTGATGCGCTGGCGCAAAACCACCATCGCCATCAACCTGGGCTTGCTGCTCATCAGCATCCCGCTGGTCATGAGTCTGGGCACTGAGTTCATGCCCCCGCTCAACGAGGGCTCCATCCTGTTTATGCCGGTGGCCCGGCCCGACGTGTCGAACACGGAGATGAAGCGCATCCTGCAGGTGCAGGACAAAATCATCAAGCAGGTGCCCGAGGTGCTCAGCGTGCTGGGCAAGGCCGGGCGGGCCAGCACGGCCACCGACAACTCGCCCATTAACATGATTGAGACCATCATCCTGCTCAAGCCCCGCGACCAGTGGCGCGACGGCATGACCAAGGCCAAGCTGATTGAGGAGATGAACGGCAAGCTGCAGATTCCCGGCGTGGTCAATGGCTGGACGCAGCCCATCATCAACCGCATCAACATGCTCTCGACGGGCATCCGCACCGACGTGGGCGTAAAGGTGTACGGGCAGAACCTGAACGTCATCAACGACATCGGCAACCAGGTGAACGCGGCCCTCAAAGGCGTGCCCGGCGTGGCCGACCTCTACGTGGAGCCCGTGACGGGCGGCAAGTACCTGGAGATTGACGTGAACCGCCCCGAACTGGCCCGCTACGGCCTGACGGTCGACCAAATCAACCAGGTGGTGGAATCGGCCATTGGCGGCGCGCCCGTGGCCAACACCGTGGAAGGCCGGCGCCGCTTTGCCATCAACGTGCGCTTAGCGCAGGACTACCGCAA
Organism: Hymenobacter metallilatus; assembly: GCF_003944705.1. Classification (GTDB taxonomy): domain Bacteria; phylum Bacteroidota; class Bacteroidia; order Cytophagales; family Hymenobacteraceae; genus Hymenobacter; species Hymenobacter metallilatus. The sequence goes on from NZ_RWIS01000016.1 coordinate 10,323, forward strand.
CAGCCTGGCCGACCTCAAGCGCATCCCCATTCAAACGGCCAGCTACGGCCCGGTGCCGCTCTCGGCCGTCACCACCATCCGCTACACCGAAGGCCCGCCGATGATAAACTCGGAAAACGCGCAGCTGCGCGGGGCCGTCCTTTTCAACGTGCGGGGCCGCGATTTGGGTAGCACCGTGGACGCGGCCATGCAGAAGCTGCAGAGCCTGGAAAAGAAGCTCCCGCAGGGCTACTACCTGGAGTGGAGCGGCCAGTACGAGAACCTGATTAGCTCACAGCGTACGCTCAAGCTCATCCTGCCCTTGGTGCTCCTCGTCATTTTCGGCGCCCTCTACTTCGCCTTCCACTCCATCCGGGAAGCGTTTATGAGCCTCATCACCATTCCGTTTGCGCTGATTGGCGGGGCCTACATGATTTACTTCTACGGCGTGAACCTCTCCGTAGCGGTGGCCGTGGGCTTCATCGCCCTGTTTGGGCTGGCCGTGGAAACGGGTGTCATCATGGTCATCTACCTCAACGACGCCATGCAGAAGCTGGTGGCCGAAAAGGGCAACTCGGCCGAGACCATTACCCGCGAGGATTTGCAGGAGGCCGTGTTTCACGGCGCGGCCAAGCGCTTGCGCCCCAAGCTGATGACCGTGTCGGTGTCACTCTTCGGCCTGGTGCCGGTGCTCTGGGCCACGGGCACGGGCTCGGACGTGATGCTGCCCATCGTGCTGCCCATGATTGGCGGGGTATTTACCTCGGCCACTCACATCCTACTCGTCACGCCGCTCATCTTCTTGTACACCAAGGAGTACGAGCTGCGCAAATTTGGAAAAATCGATGTCCTCGCCGTCAAACACTAATCGTCGGACGGGGCCAGCGCCCCGCTCCCCCCGGCCCATGAAAAGCTGGCTTGTCTTCCTGCAGCTGCTGGCAACGCTCTCCGCTGGTTCCTTCGCGGCCCGGGCCCAATCCATGTCCATGGCTCCGCGGGGCAGCAAGGCACCCCTGCTGCCGCTGGACTCGGTGCTGCAAATCGTGGAGCGCCGCAACCCGGCCTTGCCGCAGTACACCTACCGCGCGCAGGCCAAAGAGGCCGCCGTGGCCGGCTACAACAGCTGGGAAGCGCCCCGCGTGGCCGCCGGCCTGTGGATGACGCCCTATAACCAGGGCAAGGCCAAAGAGCTGGTGGGCCCCGGTGCCCGCGCGCAGGGTCAAGCCATCGTGTCGGTGCAGCAGGCCATTCCCAACCCCGCCAAGCAGCGGGCCAAGCGCCAGTACCTGAGCAGTCAGGGGGTCATCGTGCTGGCCGACCGCCAGGTGAGAGTAGTGCAGCTGCGCGCCCAAGCCAAAACCCTGTATTACGAGCAGGCCATCCTCACCAAAAAGCTGCGGGTGTTGGACGAAAACGAGGAGCTGCTGCGCTTTCTCATCAAGCTTTCGGAAGCGCGCTACCCCTACAATCAGAGTACCCTGCCAAGCATCTATGACGCCAAGGCCCGGCTGGAGATGCACCTGAACGAGCACCGGCAAGCCGTGGCGCAGGCCGACCAGAACACCATTGCCCTCAACACCCTGATGAACCGGCCCCGCAACGAAGCCTTTCAGGTGGACACCGCGGTGCTGTCGGCACCCTTTCAGGCCTTGGCCGTGGTGGACACGGCGTCGCTCGCTACCCGGCGCAGCGACGTGCGCAGCCTGGACCGCTCGCTGACGTCGGTGCGGCTGAGCCAGCGCCTGGAACAGAGCCGGCGCCTGCCCGACTTTGGGGTGCAGTTCGACCACATGCCGTTTCTGGGTACGGGTGCCGCGCAGTTCACCCTGATGGGTTCCATCGGCCTGCCGCTGGTGCCCTGGGCCTCGCGCGAATACAAAGCCAACGTGGCCGCCCTGAGCCTGGAAAGCCAGGCGCTGACCAAGCAGCGGGAAGAAGTGCTCAACGAAGCCGCTGGCCGCCTGGCAGGCCTGCGCCGGGACCTGGACCTGCGCCGCGAGCAGCTGCAGGCCTACAACCGCAGCCTGCTGCCGGCCCTGCGCCGCAGCTACCAGGCCACGCTGCTGGCTTACGAGCAGAATACTGGGCAGCTGTTTCAGGTGCTCGAAGCCTGGACCACCCTAAAAAAGACCCGGCTGGAATACCTGGACAGCCTCCAACAACAACTCACTCAGCAAATCGCATATGAAAAAGAGCTGGAACAATAGCCCCTGGCGGGCCCGGCTCGTGCTCGTGGCCCTGCCCTTGTTGCTACTCGTGGGCGCCTGCCAAAAGGCAGAAAAGACGGCGGATACTACCGGCTCGACCACTCCAGCCGCGGAAACTGCGGGGGACCTGTACACCTGCCCCATGCACCCGCAGATTATCCGCGACAAGCCCGGCAAGTGCCCCATCTGCGGCATGGACCTGGTGAAGAAGCCCAAAGCCAACACGGCGGCGCAGGCTCCGGCGGGCGAGCCGCTGCAAAACCTGCTGCAATCGCCCGACGCCACAGTGGTCGCCAATCAGGCCACGGTACAGCCGGAAGCCAACGCCCCGCAGCTGTCGCTGACCCTGCCGGGCCGGGTCGAGTACGACGTGCGCCGCAACGAATCCATCGCCGCCCGATTCGGCGGCCGGGTGGACAAGCTCTACATCCGCTACAACTACCAGCCCGTGACCAAGGGCCAGAAGCTGCTGGAGGTCTACAGCCCCGAGCTGGTCACGGCCCAACAGGAGCTGCTGTTCATCCTGACCAACGACGCCGAAAACCGCACCCTGCTGCAGGGAGCCCGGCAGAAGCTGCGCCTGCTGGGGTTGACCAACGGCCAAATCAGCCAGGTCATCCGTACCCACAAGCCGCAGTACCAGGTGGCCATCTACAGCCCTTACACCGGCTACGTAGTGGAGCAGCCGGCCCTGGCTGCGGCCGGCATGAGAGCCCTGACCCCACCTCCCGCGCCCGCCGATGGCGGCATGGGGGGAGGCAGTGAGATGGGAGGCGGAACCTCGGCCGCCGCGCCCGCTCAGAACGCTGCCGTGCCCGCCTCGGCGCTGGAGTTGAAGGAAGGCAGCTACGTCACGGCAGGCCAATCCCTGTTCCGGGTGGTGAACACCGACCAGGTGTGGGGCGTGTTCGAGCCCCGGCCGGACGAGCTGGCCGGGCTGCGCGTAGGCCAAGCCATTCGCGTGGTTCCCGAAGGAAGCGCGGGCAAACCCATTACTGCGCGCATCGACCTGGTGGAGCCCTTCTTTCGCGAAGGGCAGAGCACCGGGGCCATACGGGTGCACCTGCCCAACCCCGGCGGGCGCCTGCGGAGCGGCATTCTCCTGACCGGCTCTGTGCAGGTAGCACCGGCCGGGGGCCTGTGGCTGCCCCGCACCGCGGTGGTGGACCTGGGCAACCGGCAGGTGGCCTTCGTGCGCTCGGGCGGAGCCTTTCGCTCCGTGGTCGTGCAAACCGGCCTGCGCAGCGGTGACCGGGTGCAGGTGCTGCAGGGCGTAACGGCTCAGGACCAGGTGGCCGCCAATGCCCAATTCTTAGTGGACAGCGAAGGCTTCGTCCAAACGTCAAAAACCGACTATCATGATTAATTTTCTTTCCCTGCGCCGGGCGCGGGGTCGCCGGTATTTGCTGTTGATGCTCGTGGGGCTGCTTGGCCTCGTGGCGACGGCCTGCCAGAAAGCCAAGCCCGGTGCGAAAACCGGAGACAACGCCGCGGTCAGCAGCTACTACACCTGTCCCATGCACCCGCAGGTGCACGAAGACGGCCCTGGTAAATGTCCTATCTGCAGCATGGACCTGGTCAAAGCCACCAAGCACGCCGCGCCGGCGGTGGCGGCTAGCCAGCGTACCGGCGGGCCGGCCCCGGCCCCCGAAGTCATGCTCACCAACCAGCAGATTCAGCTGGCCAACATCCGGGTGGAAGCCCTGGGGACGGGTACGGAACAGTCGCGCACCGTGCTCACGGGTGCCCTGGCCGCCGACGCCACGCAGACCAGCACGGTCAGCAGCCGCGTGAGCGGGCGCGTCGAGCACTTGTTTGTGCGGCAAACGGGCGAGCCCATCCGCCGGGGGGCGCCGCTCGTGTCCATTTACAGCGAGCAGCTGCAAGCCTTGCAGCAGGAGTACCTCCTCAGCCTAGCGCAGCAGCGGGCAGTGGGGGAAAACGTGAACCAGTACGGGCGCTTGGTAGAGGCGGCGCGTCAGAAGCTGCGCCTGTTGGGTATGTCGGCCGGACAGCTGCGCGCGCTGGCGGCTACTGGCCGGCCCACGCCGGCGCTCACCTTCTACAGCCCACAGGCCGGCCTGGTCCAGGAAGTGGGGGTAACCGAAGGCCAGTACGTGGGCGAAGGCACCCTACTCGTTTCGCTCACCAACCTCTCGTCGCTGTGGGTGGAAGCCCAACTCTACCCCGAGGAGGTGGCCGGTATCCGGGTGGGGCAGTCCGTGCAGGTGCAGGTGGCGGGCTTTGCCAATTCCTACACCGGGAAGGTGATTTTCTTGAGTCCCGAACTGCAGGCCAACAGCAAGGTGACCCTGCTGCGGGTGCAGCTGTCCAATCCCGACGGGCGGCTACAGCCCGGCATGCAAGCCAACGTGAACCTGGCCGGGCCCCGCAGCACGGCCCTGGCCTTGCCCCAAGGCGCGGTCCTGCGCGACAGCCAGGGCAGCTACGTGTGGCAGCAGCTGAACGCGAACAATTTTCGCCGCCTCAAAGTCACCACCGGCCCCGAAACCGACCAGACCGTGGCCATCACCAGCGGCCTGGACGCCGGAGTGAAGGTGGTCGTGAGTGGCGCCTACCTGCTGGAAAGCGAATACGCGCTCTATCAGGGTGCCGACCCGATGGGCGGCATGGACCCCAACATGCCGGGCATGGACATAAAAAAGCCAGCAGCGGATAAGAAAGCCCCGGCCATGGACCCCAACATGAAGATGTAGTAATCCTCCGGCGTATTCCCTCACTCTCTCTTCTGCAACTTTCATGACTGCCTTATCCCTTCCTGCACCGGCGCCGCTGGCGCGCAAGCTGTACTCCAGCCGTACCAACCTTTACGATTTGATGATTCGGCTGCTGGGCTATCCGCAGGGACTTACCCGCTTTTTCGAGGAAGCCGATTTTTTACAACCGGGGATGAATGTGCTGGACGCGGGTTGTGGTAGCGGAGCGGCCACCCTCGCGCTGCACGCCGCTTTGAACAGGCGAAACCTGCTGCCGGCTCGCTTCAATGCCTTTGATTTGACGCCAATGATGCTGAGTCGTTTCTGGAAAGCGCTGGACAAGCACCCGGTGGCCGGCATACAACTCGTGGTCGCCGACGTGCTGATAACGCGGACTTTGCCGACGACCTGGCGCAACTACGACCTGATTGTGTCCTCGGCTATGCTGGAGTATGTGCCCAAGCCCGATTTACCCCTCGCGCTACGGGGCCTGTGGGTTCGTCTGCACTGGCAGGGCAGACTCGTCGTCTTCATTTCCCGTCAAAACCCGGTTATGGTTCCCTTCATCCAGAAATGGTGGAAGGCCAACCTTTACAGCAAAAGTGAGTTGCGCACGGCCTTTCAAGAAGCTGGTTTTGCGCACGTGGACTTTACTGCTTTCCCTGGCCCGTCGGGCTACCTCAACGCCTGGGGCCACATCGTGGTGGCCAGGCCCTAACGGTTTAGTTCTCCCGCTTCCAGCCATGATGCACGCGCAAGTACAATCCATCCGCCTGACCGACTTCAACTATAACCCGGACTACGTGCCCACCGAAGAGGTTCCTATTACTTACCAACTGCAGGCGCTCAACCGGGTGCCCGAGGATGGGGAAACGTTGGAAATCACCGTGGGCATTCGCTACCTGGAGCCGGACAGCGCCAACTTCTTGCTGAGCGCCACTTGCCGGACCGTGTACAAGATGATGGGCATGACCCGGCTGAAACATCCGGAAACCGGCCGGCCCGTGGTGGACGTGGCAGAAGTGTTGCTGCAGCAGCTGAGCGTGGAAGCCGTGGCCCACGCCCGGGCGCTGGTGGCCGCGCATACGGCCGGCACCTGGTTTGAGCAGTACCACGTGAGCCTTGGGGGAGCACTGGAAAGTTTAATTAAGGTCCCTCCGCTTGAGGCAGAGGCGCCAAACAAGCACCCGGAAACGGAGTAGCCGCCCAGTTGCAAGGCCCCCGACGCAACCTACAAAACAACCTACCTGACTATCCCATCCTGAAGTGGGGACTGGGCAGGTAAACCAACGCTTGACCTCGGGAACCCTAAAGCTGCTTCAGATTTGCGCTTGAGGGGTTACGCTACCTAAAATTTTACGGGCGGCGCTGGTTTTCACTCGTGTTGGGTTCTAAGGCAGTAAGGGTACCTTACGTTGTTCCACGCGTCCTGCTCCATGACCTTCAAACTTGCCGCCGCTTGAGTTCTTCCCCGTCCGATGCCGAATTGGTCGCGCAGTTGCAGGGCGGCCAGGCGGCAGCCTTTCGCACGCTGGTCGAGCGCTACCAGGGGCGGGTCTACCGCACGGCGCTGAGTTTGCTCCGTTCCCGCGAAGAAGCCGAAGACGTTACGCAGGAAGTATTTATGGCAGTACATCAGTCCATCGGTCGATTTCGGGGGGATGCCGCCCTCAGCACCTGGCTCTACCGCCTCGCCACGGAGCGGGCGTTAAAGCACCGCCGGCAGGCCCGTACCAAAAAACGGTTCGCTTTCCTGACCAGTCTGCTGAGCGACACCAACGAGGTGCTGCACCACCCACCCGACTACCGCCACCCGCTGGCCTTGCTGGAGGGCCAGCAGCAACTGCATGAACTACTCGCGGCCATTGCGCGCTTGCCCGATGCGCAGCAAGTGGCCTTTACCCTGCGCCACGAGCAGGAGCTGAGCTACGAGGAAATCGCGGCCGTGCTCGACACCAGCGTGCCGGCGGTCGAATCGCTGCTCTACCGGGCCCGGCAAACCCTGCGCACGTTTTTTCATCCCCGCCTTAACCGCTAGCCCATGGCACCTTTCGATAATTTACCTCCCCCCGACGACGCTTGGACCGACCTGCTGCGGCCCTTGCGCGAACCGGAGCTGCCGGAGCCCCGGCCGTATTTCTACGCCCGGCTGGAAGCCCGGATGGCGGCCGAACAGCCACCGCCGGTGGCCCTGCCCTGGTGGTTACGCCGACCGGCGTATGCGGCCACGCTCGGGACCCTGGTGCTGGCCCTAAACGCCGGGGCCGCGGTGTATTACGCCCGACACGAAAAGCCGCGCCCCCCTGCCCCGGACGGCTACGCCGCGTTTGCCGCCGATTACCAATTGGACCCTTTTCAACACCCCCATGACTAGCCCGGACCTCTTGCTTGCCAACCGTCCCAACCGCCTGCTGGGGCGGCTGGTGGGCGGGCTGCTGGTGCTCAACCTGGCCCTCGTGGGCTGGTTGTGGCTGGCGCCAGCCCTGGCCGCCCGGCCGCAGCCCGCTTCTCCAGCCAGCGGGGCCGCTTTTTTGGCCGATACGCTGCAATTCTCCGCGTCCCAGCGCGTGCGCTACGACTCCTTGCGCGTTCGCTACTTCCGGCAGGTAACGCCGTTGGCGCAGCAGTGCCGCCAGTCCTGCCAGCAGTACTTTTCCCTAGTCGACTCCACCCTCACCGATGCCCAGCTGGCCCAGCGCTCCCGCGCGGCCCTGGACAGCAAAGTGACCGTGGACGTGCTCACGGTGCGGCACTTGCAGCAGGTCGCGGCCCTGTGCACGCCGGCGCAGCGTATTTTGCTGCAGCGTTTGGTCAGCCAAGCGCCCGGCGACGGGTGCGCGGCCCCCGGTGCCAATGCCGAGTGCCTGATGCCGCTGAGCCAGTAGCCAAAAATTAAACAGCGAGGTCGCTGGTTTTTTCTCTGGTTGGGCTCTAACCCCTTGAACGTTCACTTCTGCTTTTTTTTAACCTCCTAACCTCACTCCCCATGACCAAGCTTCTGCTGGCTGGCCTGCTGACCATCTCGTCCCTGTCGTTCGCGACCGTGGGCACCCCCAAAGAGAAAAAGGCGACCAAAGCCAAAGCCAAAACGACGGCCACCTGCGCCCCGACGGCCACGTGCAAGCCCACCGCGACCTGCAAGCCCGGCTGCCCCCCAACCCCGAGCTGCCCGCAGCCCTGCAAGTAAGGGCAGTGTTTCGCCGCAATCAGTTTCAATGCCCGGTTCTCAGAGCCGGGCATTTTTGTTTAGAACTGTAGCCGTGACAACATGTAGCTAACGCGTGTCGATAACCAAGGCAGTAACCGGTACTCGACGGTCATAACCCTTCGGCGTAATCAGGAGGAAGGCCAAATCGTATTCTTTTTTCTTGACGGACACCCCCAACGCCTTTGTAATTGCTAAAAATAAGCTTTTATGCTCCCCAAAGACCTCACCCGCGACCTGAAAAGCCGCCTGAACATGCTCGCCGGTCAGCTGCAGGGCATCGGCAAGATGCTGGACGCGGAGAACATGGAGCCCGACCATGTGCTCGTGCAGTTCAAAGCCGTGACCAACGGGCTGAGCAGCGCCGAGCACCTGCTGCTGGACGAAGTGTTTCGCAAAGGCTTGGCCCTGCAAATCGTGGACGTGGTGGGGGCCTGCCCCGGCGACTGCCAAGACGCGGGGCGCATCGAGGAGCTGCGCCAGCAGTTTCCGAACCTAAGCGAAAGCGAGCTGACGCAAAAGATGCAGGAGCTGCGCGAGATTGGTGGGCGGCTGGAGCAGCACAATGCCGCTCAGGGGAAAAAAGATGAAAATAAGTCTTGACGGACACCCGGGGGGTGAGGGGAGCTTTGTCTTACTGTTTTCGCTAACCCCTTGCCCATGAAACGCATCATCGAAGTTTTCACCGCCGGCTGCCCCTTGTGTAACCCTGTGGTGGAACTGGTCAAAAGCACCGCCTGCAGCAGCTGCGACATCATCACCCACAACCTGGCCGGCACCGAAGCGGGCAACCCCGCCCTGCGCCGGGCCCGCCTGCTGGGCGTGCAAACCCTGCCCGCCGTGGCCGTGAACGGTGCCCTGCTGCCCTGTTGCCAGGGCGACGGCATCACCAAAGAAGCCCTGGAAGCCGCCGGCATCGGCAAGGCCATGCCCGCCACCGAGCCCGCTTAATCATTCCCCATTGCTGCCTACCCCCGGTCTGTCCGCGCGGTTTCCGCGTCGGCACCCGGTCCATCCCGGACGCCGGCCCCTGTACGGGGTGGGCGCCCCTAAGCTTTTGAATTATGGCCACTGAAATGGTGCAAATGAAAGTCTCGGGGCTCATGTGCTCGTTCTGCACGATGAGCGTCGAGTCGGCCCTGAAGCGCAACCCCGGCGTGAACAGCGTCATGGTGAACCTCGTGCACGGCATCGTGCTGGTCGAGGCTGACACGGCGCAGATGAGCCGGGAGGAACTGGCCGTGGCCGTGGAAAAGCTGGGCTACACCGTCTCGGCGACTGAAACGCAGCAGTACAAAAACGACGAGGACCTGTTCGAGGTCATCAAGCAGCGCGGCACCATCGGCATGGTGCTCTCCGCCATCGACCTGCTGGTGGACCCGCTCAACCTGTTCGGCCTGCCGGCGCAGACCCGGGGCTATTTCAGCCTGACCGTGGCCCTGGTGGTGCTGTTCTGGGTGGGCTACCCCATCCTGCGCAAAACCCTGATGGCCCTGAGCCAGCGGGTCATCAACGCCAACGTGCTGCTCTCGGCTGGGGCCTGGGGCTCGTTCATCATCGGCAGCCTCTCGCTGACGGATGCGCGCTGGCCCAACTTCCTGCCCGTGGCCGCCTGGCTGATGTCGCTGCACCTGTTCTTCGCCTATTTCAAGCTCGACACCCGCAAAAAGGCCTCCGAGGCCGTGCGCAAGCTGCTGAGCCTACAGCCGCCGCGGGCCCGGGTGCTGCGCGGCGACCAGGCCGTGGAAGTGCTCACCAGCGACGTGGCCGTGGGCGAAATCGTGGAGGTGCGCCCCGGCGAGCGGCTGCCGTTGGACGGCGAAGTCGTGTCGGGCCAGGCCAGCGTGGACGAGTCAAGCTTTACCGGTGAGTCGGTGCCGGCCACCAAGGAAGCGGGGTCCAAAGTCATCGGCGGCACCCTGAACCTGGATGGGGCGCTGCAGGTGCGCGTGACCAAGGTGGGGCTGGATTCCTTCCTCAACCAGGTCGTGCGGCTCATGAGCCAGATTGCCGAGCGCAAACCCCCGGTGGAGCTGCTGGCCGACAAGCTCATGAACTACTACGGTCCGGTGGTCTTTATCGTGGCGGGCCTGGCCTTCGCGGCCTGGGCGCTGCTAACCGGCGACTACAACAAGGCGACGCTGGCCCTGGTCACGACCATCATCATGGGCTACCCCTGCGCCCTGGGCATCACCACGCCCATGCTCGCGGCCATTGCCGGCGGCAAGGGCATTTCCATCGGCCTGCTGGTGAAAGCCAGCGAGGTGTTCTACGGCCTTTCCATTGTCGATACGCTGGTGTTCGACAAAACCGGCACGCTCACCTACGGCCGGCCCACGGTCACCGACGTGGAAGTGATTAAGGGCGAGCGCCTGGACGCGCTGGCGCTGCTAGCCGCCGTGGAACGGCAGAGCGAGCACCCGTTGGGGCAGGCCATCGGCTTCTTTGCCAAAAAGGAAGGGGCGCCGGAGCTGGCCACCGAGCAGTTCCGCGCCACGCCGGGCAAAGGCGTTTCGGCGCTGGTCAGCGGCACGGAAGTACTGGCCGGCAAGCCCGGCTTTATTCAGGAGCGCGGCGTAATGTTTAGCGCCGCCGTGCAAAGCCGCATCGCGGCGCTGGACGCGGCGGGCAAAACGGTGGTGGTGCTGGCCCGGGCCGGCGAAGTGCTGGCCCTGGTGGCGCTGCAGGACACGCCCCGCCGGGGCGCCGAGCACGTCATGGCCCGCCTGGCCCAGAAGAACATCCGCACCGTCATGCTCACCGGCGACGCCACCGGCGCGGCGCAGGCCATCGGCCGGGCGCTGGGCATCGACGAGATTCACGCCCAATTGCTGCCGGCTGATAAAGTGGCCATCATCGAAAAGCTGCAGGGGCAGGGCCGCAAAGTGGCCATGGTGGGCGACGGCATCAACGACGCCCCCGCCCTGGCGCAGGCCGAGGTGGGCATTGCCATCGGGGCGGGCACCGACGTGGCCATCGAGTCGGCCGGCGTCATCCTCATCGGCGACCGGCTGGACGACGTGGTCAACGCCCTCGTGCTGGGCAAGGCCAGTTACCGGACCATGACCGGCAACGTGCTCGTGGCCGTGCTCTTCAACGTGGTGGGCATGAGCCTGGCGGCGCTGGGCTACATTACCCCCGTGCTGGCCATTGCGGTGATGATAGTCAGCATCTTCACTATCCTGCTCAACACGCTGCGCATCCGCACCATTAAGCTGGACCGAGGCCAGGAAACTCCCCCCGAGGCCAGCACGCTGGCCCAAGTGGAATTCAGCGTGCCCAACATGGTCTGCGAGGGCTGCGCGGGGGCCATCAGTGCCAAGCTCACCAAGCTGCCCGGTGTGCAGGAAGTGAAACCGAAGGTGGCGCAGAAGCAGGTGTACGTGCAGTACCAGCCAGGGCAAGTCAAGCAGCAGCAGCTAGTGGAAGCGCTGGCCGAATCCGGCTTTACCGCCGTGGAAGTATGAAGCCCGTAGCAGCGACACCCCTTCCCACAACGGCCGCCGCGGTGGCTTCGTCGCCGCGGTTGCTGTGGGCCCTGGCAGCGGCCACGTTCGTGGTCTTTTTCCAGGCCTACATGGTGGCGCCTCTGATTCCGCGCCTGGCCACGCTCTTCGGGGTGGAGGCACAGGCGGTGGGGCTGGCGGTGCCCGCCTACCTAATTCCTTACGGCGTGGCTACGCTGTTTTACGGCCTGCTGGCCGACCGGCTGGGGCCGCCGCGCATCCTGCTCGGCAGTTTGCTGGCTTTCGTAGCACTGACGGCGTTGACGGCCACGGCGTCCTCGGCCAGCGCCCTAGTGGGCTGGCGGCTGGTCACCGGCCTGGGCGCAAGCGGCGTGGTGCCCATGGCGCTGGTGCTCGTGAGCAAGCGCTTTGCCTACGGCGAGCGCGGCCGGGCGCTGGGCTGGCTGTTCGGGGCCATGGCTGGCGGCAGCGCGTTTGGTTCTACGCTGGGCGTGCTGCTGGAACCCTACGTGGGCTGGCGGGCCCTGTTTCTGGGCGTGGCCGCCGCGGGCCTGCTCGTCTGGTTCGTTGTTCGGCGGAGCCTGGTGCCTCCGACCACCCCGGCTCCGCCGCCCGCCGCGCCGTCCCCCTGGCGGGCCGTGGTGGCGGGCTACGGGCAGCTGCTGGGCAGCGGGCGCGGGGCACGTACCTACGTCTACGTACTGTTGAACAGCATTTTCCACGGCGGCGTGTTTACCTGGTTAGCGCTGTATTTCCAGCAACGCTTTGGGCTGGGTGAAATCGGCATCGGGCTGGCGCTGGTGGGCTACGGCCTGCCGGGCTTTCTGCTGGGGCCGTTCATCGGGCGACTAGCCGACCGCTGGGGCCGGCGCTGGCTAATTCCGGCCGGCCTGGCCCTCAGTGCCCTGGCCACGTTGCTGCTGCGGGCTGACCTGCCACTGGCAGTTGCCGTGCTGGCCGTGACGGTGCTTTCCCTGGGCTACGATTTGACGCAGCCGCTGCTGGCCGCCATTGTTACCGACGTGGGCAAGGAGCGGCCCGGGCAAGCCATGGGCCTGAACGTGTTCGCCCTGTTTGTGGGCTTTGGGCTTGGCAGCTGGCTGTTCGGCGAAGCCTTGCGAGCTGGCTTGCCCGCCGCACTGCTCGCTTTCACCGTGTTTGAAGCGGGGCTGGCTCTGGCTGCTACCCACTTGTTTAAATCCGAAACCCGGGCTCCGGCTTAACCGGAGCGCCAACCAGTCTTCTCCGTTTCACTACTTCAACATTCCCTCCCCATGTTCGCATTCAATGCTTCCAAATCCGTCCTGCTGGGCGCCCTGTTTACCCTGAGCCTGGCCACGACGGCCTGCGGGCAGCAAACGCCTTCGCAGGCAGCGCCGGCGGCTAAAACACCCGCCCAGCTCGTGGGCTACACCACCGCCACGCTGCCCATCGAAGGCATGTCCTGCGGCTCGTGCGTATCCAACGTCAAGCAAACCCTCAAGGGCCTCGATGGCATCTCAACGGTCGCCGTGAGCCTGGAGCAGCGCACGGCCACGGTGGCCTACGACCCCCAAAAGGTGAAGCCGGAGCAGATTCAGGCCGCTGTCAACGCCAAGGGCTACAAGGCCGGCGCGCTGACCACCGTCACCGGCAAATGAGCTTAGAAGATTTCCTGCACCAATCGGCCGCTTCGTTGGCCGGGGGCCCGGGTGTCTCCGCGCTGCTGGCCGTAATGGCCGGCGTGGTGGCCTGCAGCGTGTGCCCGTGCTCGCTGCCCGTGGGCCTGGGGCTGGCGGGCCTGGTGAGCACGAACTCCGAAACGGCCAGCAAGCGCAGTGGGCTGCCCGTGGCGGTGGCTTTCTTCCTGGGCATCGTGATGAGTTTGACGGTGCTCGGGGCCGTGGCCGGCCGGCTGGGGGTCATCCTGACCGAGTCCTTCGGGCGGTACTGGGCCCTGGCCATGGCGGGCATTTCGCTGCTGGCCGCGGTCGTGGCGTTTTACGGGCCCTACCTGAAGCCCCACCAGCTGCAAACCCTGCGCAAGCCGGGGCTGAGCGGCACGTTCGTGTACGGCTTCATCTTCAGCCTGGGCACCTCGGCCGCGCCGCTGCTGCTGCTGCTGGCCGTGGCGGCGGGGCAGGCCAGCGTGGGGCGGGGGCTGCTGCTAGCCCTGGCCTTTGGCATCGGGCGGGGCCTGCCGTTCCTGCTGGCCGGCGTGTTTGCCAAGTCGCTGACGGCGCTGGCGCAGTCGACCCGCTGGCGGCGGGGCATTCAGCTGGTGAGCGGCATCGCCCTGCTGTTTGTGAGCGGCTACTACGTGCGGGTGTTCATCAATCTGCTCGACGGCTAAGACACTGCCCTACTATGCAGGGGCGGTGGGGAAGCGAAATCCTGCAACTCCATCGCTCAATTCTGCACTATTTGCGCGCACTCCCCCATCATGCGTGCTGTTATCTATTTGAAGCGGCCACTGCTGGCCCCACCTTCCTTTCTCCCATGAATACGCTTCGCTTTACCACCAACATCAACTGCGCCAACTGCGTCCGCGCGGTAACACCCACTCTGAACGGGGAGCCTGCCATTGCCTCCTGGCAAGTGGACACGGAGAACCCTAGCAAGGTGCTAACCGTGACCACCGACCTAAGCGAGGCGCAGGTCCTGGCGCTTGTGGCCGACGCCGGGTTCCAGGCCGAGAAAGCCTAACCGACGCAACGCTTTTACTTAACGGCGCCCGGTCCGTTCTCCCGCTAACATCATCCGCTGGGCCGGGCTGTTGCGTTTTAACCACCCAGCCAGGAAAGGCAAAGCGTTGATGTTCAGTGCTGCGGTGCTGCTCTCTGGCGGTGTCCTGTTCGGCTTTACCAGCCCGACCGCTGCCGACTGCCCCCTGAAAGGCACCCCCGAGTGCCCCTTGGTGAAAAACTGCCCGGACAAGGGCACGGCCTGCACGTTGGCAGGTGTGCCCGCTTGCTGCACCAAAAAATAGGTAGCTAGTCATTCGCTTGAAATAGGCTTGAGCCGTGTCGTCCATGCAGTTGCGCGGCGCCGGCTCAGGCTTTTTTTTGGCCTTGTGAAAAATATTTTCCTTATGTCGTAAACTTGCGACATACTATGTCGTATATTTACGACATAGTTACTGACCTCTTTATGACAACCGCGAAAACCACGGCCTTTACGACTGAGCAACAGCAGCTGGCCCGCGTGGCCAAAGCCCTGGCTCACCCCGCCCGGGTGGCCATCATTCAGTTGCTGGCCAGTAAGCAAACCTGCATTTCCGGGGACATTGCGGCGGAGTTGCCGCTCTCGCGCACCACCGTCTTTCAGCACCTGCAGGAGCTGAAAGCCCTGGACCTGATTCGCGGGGAAATTGATGGCCTCACCGTCTGTTACTGTTTGAATACCGAACTGCTGCGCCAGGTGCACCAGCAATTCACGGCCTTTTTCATCGAGGCCACGACGAGCGCGGCCTGCGGGCCGGCCGACGCCTGTGGCTGCTAACCATATCCTTCACCAAACCGCTCCAACCCATGAAAATCTCCGAAATGAAGCAGTCCCTGGCCGGACTCGACGCCGTTAACTTCCGCCTGCCCACCGGCGATTACCTGCCATCCCACTTCCACGTGACGGAAGTAGGCTTAGTGAGCAAGCATTTCATCGACTGCGGCGGCGTAGAACGTCGGGAAACCGTGGCCAACTTTCAGCTGTGGGAAGCCGGCGACTACGACCACCGACTGGCCCCACAGAAATTCCTGCACATTCTGAAGCTCTCGGAGAAGATTCTCGGCAGCGAGGACCTGGACATCGAGGTAGAATACCAGCAGGACACCATTGGCAAATTCGGCCTTGCGTTCGACGGCACGGACTTCGTGCTGACGCCCAAACAGACGGCCTGCCTGGCACAGGATGCCTGCGGCATTGCGGAACACCAGATTGCGCTCCCGCAACTGCAAACCGCCTGCTGCACCCCAGGCGGCGGGTGCTGCTAACCGCTCTTAACGGCGCTACCCTACAGGGCAGCGCCGTTTTGCTTAAATCCCCGCATTTCTTCTTCGTTTCTGATGACAATTGCCTTTTTCTCCGACGTGCACGGCAACCTGCCGGCGCTGGAAGCGGTGCTGGCCGATATGGAGCAGCGCCGCCCCGACATGATTTTTTGTTTGGGCGACTTGGTGGGCTACGCCCCCTGGCCCAACGAGGTGGTGAACGAGGTGAGGCGGCGCGGCATCCCGACGCTGGCCGGCAACTACGACCAGGGCATCGGGCTGGCCAGCGAGAACTGCGGCTGCGCCTACAAAACCGATGTGGAAAAGGGACTGGGTGCGCAGAGCATTGCGTACACGAATCACATCGTCGGCCCGGACGAGCGGCGCTACCTACGCTACCTGCCCAAGCACATGCGGCTGGACTTTCAGGAGGAGCCCTACACGCTGAGCCTGCTGATGGTGCACGGCTCCCCACGCAAAATTAACGAGTACCTGTTCGAGGACCGGCCCGAGGCCAGCTTCCTGCGGGTGCTGGCCGATGCCAACGCCGACATCCTGCTATTTGGGCACACCCACAAGCCCTATCACCGCACGTTTGCCTACGAGCACGAGGGTGAAACCCGCTACCGCCACGCGCTCAACATCGGCTCGGTGGGCAAGCCCAAGGATGGCGACCCGCGCGCAGCCTACCAGCTGGTACACTTGGACGAGAACACCCAACTGACGGACCCCAACAGCGTGCGCTCGGAGTTGATTCGCGTGGAGTACGATGTGGAGAAAGCAGCCCGGGCCGTGGAGGCCTCGCCGCTGCCCAACGAATACGCCGACATGCTGTGCAAGGCCTACTAACCCACTTGCTGCCATGACTATTGTTCCGCTCACCCAAGTCCACTGGCCGGCGGTGAAGGCCATTTACGAAGCCGGCATGGCCACCGGCAACGCTACGTTTGAAACGCAGGCCCCCGCCTGGGAAGCCTGGGATAAAGCCCACCTGGGCCATAGCCGGCTCGTGGCGGTGGACGAGGCCGGCACGGTGCTGGGCTGGGCCGCCCTCTCCCCGGTATCGGGGCGCTGCGTGTATGGCGGGGTGGCCGAAATCAGCATCTACATCGCGTCGGAAGCCCGCGGGCAAGGCGTGGGCCGGCAGCTGCTGCAGGCCCTGATTGCCGAGTCGGAAGCCCACGGCATCTGGACGCTGCAGGCCGGCACGTTTGAAGAGAACAAGGCCAGCATTGGTCTGCACACGCAGGCGGGATTCCGGGTGATTGGCTACCGCGAACGGATTGGCCAGCATCACGGCGTATGGCGCAACACGGTGCAGATGGAACGTCGTAGTCTGACTGTCGGCGTCGGGTAATTCAACCCCTATTGATGACCATCCTAAATCAACCCCCACCCGCCCCCCCGGCGCCGGCCGCGCTGGCGGAAAAGAAGCTCTCCGGTCTCGACCGGGGCCTGACCCTGTGGATATTCCTGGCCATGGCGCTGGGCGTGGCCCTGGGCTACCTCGTGCCCGGCGTCAACGATGCAGTCAACTACTTCTCGGTGGGCACGGTGAACGTACCGCTGGCCATCGGCCTGATTCTGATGATGTACCCGCCACTGGCCAAGGTGAAGTATGAGCAGCTGCCGACGGTGTTCAAGAACACGCGCATCATTGGCCTCTCGCTGTTCCTGAACTGGATACTCGGCCCGCTGCTGATGTTCTTTCTGGCTATCTGGCTGCTGCCCGACAAGCCCGAGTACATGATGGGCCTGATTCTCATTGGCATTGCCCGCTGCATTGCCATGGTGCTGGTATGGAACGACCTGGCCGACGGCTCACGTGAATACGCGGCCGGGCTGGTGGCGCTGAACTCCATTTTTCAGGTGCTGTTTTACTCGGTGCTGGCCTGGCTGTTTATCACGGTGTTGCCGCCCTACTTCGGGCTGAAAGGCTACGCGGTGAACATCGGTATTTGGGACATTGCGCAGAGCGTGCTGGTGTACCTGGGCATTCCGTTCGCGGCGGGTTTTCTCTCGCGCTTGGTTCTGCGCCGGCTGAAAGGCAACGAGTGGTACGAAACGGTTTTTATTCCCGCGATTAGCCCGATTACGCTGGTGGCACTGCTGCTGACCATCGTGGTCATGTTCAGCCTAAAGGGGGAGGCCATCGTGCAGGTGCCGCTGGACGTGCTGCGCATTGCGTTGCCGCTGGCCCTGTACTTCGGCATCATGTTCGTGCTCAGCTTCGCGGCGGGCAAGTACCTGGGGGCCGATTACGCCGAGAATGCCAGCATTGCCTTTACGGCGACGGGCAACAACTTTGAGTTGGCCATTGCGGTGGCCATTGGCGTGTTCGGGCTCAACTCGGGGCAGGCGTTTGCGGGCGTAATCGGGCCGCTGATTGAAGTGCCGGCACTAATTGCACTGGTCAACCTGGCCTTCTGGTTTCGGCGCCGCTGGTACGACGGGAACAGCGTGGCTGCGCAGGCGTAATGGGGGCAGACTATCCAAACAATAAAGCGCCTTACCTCACGAGTCAGGCGCTTTTTTGCGTCCATGCGGCCGCATGGTAACCGCTGCCTAAGAAGCCTACTTTTTAACGGCTTCCGCAGCAGCCGGGGTCACCACGGCGGCCGTGGTTGGCTTTTTGGCGCAGCAGCTGGCCCCGGGCTTCTCGTCCTTCGAGCACTGCATGGTGGCTTCTTTAACCGCTTTTTTGTTCTTTTTGCCGGGTTTGCCGTCATGGGCCGCGGCGCTGCTGATGGTGGCAAACAGGGTCAGGGCAAGCAGGAGATTTTTCATGAGATGGAAAGGTAAAGGAGTGAGTAGGCGAAGGAAAGGCATCTAGCAGCAGCCGCAGGCCCCTGTGCCCTGCTCCTGAATGGGCGGGCAAGGCACCGTGCCGTAGGAGCAGAACACGCAGCAGTCGCCGGCCAGGGGCTTGAGCACGGTGTGGCAGCTGGTGCATTCGTAAAACCACTGGCAGGCGTCGGTGGGCATCTGCTCAGCTTGGGCATGCTGGCAAACCGGACAGGTAAGCACCGACGTCAGCGTGACCAAGGGGGTAGGGGCAGAAGGCGTGAGGGAAATCATAGCCGGGAGCATTTAGCGGGAAGGATTCAGCACCGAATAGCCGGTGCCGTTGATGGCCTTTTCAATCTGGGCCACGGGCGTCACGGCGGCATTATAGCGCACCTGGGCCGTGCCCTGGTCATAGGACACGCGCACGCTCTGCACGCCCGGCAGCTGCTGCACGTCGTGCTCCACGTGGCGGGCGCAGGCCTCGCAGGTCATTCCCCCGATGCGGTAGGAGCTCGTTTGCCACACCGGCGCCGTATTGGTGGCTGTCACCGGTTTGAGTGCCGCCGACGGGTAGAACCGCGCACTGTAGTAGGGAAAGGTCAACAGCAGGCCGGCCAGCACCGTCACGCTGGCCAGAAAGCCGCGTGACTGCATCAAGGAAGGTTTAGCCGGCACGGGGCAGCCACAGTCATCGTCTGCCACGGGCGCGGGCTTGAGTTGTTGGTACCAAGCAAAACTGAGCACGCCCACCGTCAGGGCCACCAGGTAAGGACGCAGGGGCTCCAGCCACGAGAAAGTGGAGGCGACGCCGCCCAGCCCACCAAGGATGGCCAGAAGCGGGGTGATGCAGCACAGCGAGGCGGCCAGCGCCGCCAGCACGCCCGTGCTGGCCAGGGACTTGGAGGAAGTGAAAGCGGGCTGGTTCATACGGCAGCGGCAGTCAAGGCGGGTGAAACGGATGATAGCAGCGACTGCACCAATGGCTGATGCGCGGGGGTCAGCGAGTAAAACACGGTCTGGCCCACTTTGCGGGCCTGAATCACCCCGCCGTCCTTGAGCTTGCGCAGGTGCTGGGAGATGGCCGACACATTCATCTGCAGCACATCGGCCAGGTCGCACACGCACAGCTGCTGGTCGAGCAGCAGAAACAGCATCTTCAACCGCACCTCGTTGCCGGCCAGCGCGAGCACGGCCGCCATGGCTTCGATGCCCGGCGCAGCTGCAGCCAGACGCTGCTTGCTGTGTTCAATGTGGGCGGCGTCAGCAAAGACGCGGATGCAGGAAGCAGCCATAACTTTGAGTTTATACAAAGTTATTGTTTTCTTATTTAAGCAAACGCTTAAATAATTAGCGTAAGACAAAGATGAGGTATAGTGAGTAGTTGACTGTCCGTTATTGAATAGCTGCTTCAGCGTGCAAGGAAGACTCAAGACTACTTCCACAACCGGCCGCATTGAAAAACCGGACTACCCTTACGGGTCAGAATTCTTCCTTGGTTTATCCAACAAGGGACCGGCTCCCAACTACTTTACTTGCCGGTGCGCACTGGCAATTGCGGCAGTACGGTCCTCGCTCATGCCGGCCGTGGCGGCAAACTCTGGCCACCGTGCCACCTGTTGCAGCACGTCGTCTATCAGCTCGTCGGCCCCGCGGATGTTCATCTCCCGGGCCACGGCCCGCAGGTCGGCGCGGGTGAAGCCGTCCCGCTTGCCGTTCAGGGCCATCTGGTGCTGGCTGGTCCAGCGGTTACCGGGCTGGTAGGCATAGGCCACGTCGTAGGCCGGGGCTAGCTGCCACTGCCCGGCGGCGTCCATCAAAAACGAGATGTTCTTGGTGTGGTCGTCCTGGTTGCGGGCCACCACGTTGAACACCATCCGCCGGTAGAACTGCTCGGCCGCCGTGTAGGGCAGGCGCAGGTCGCGCATGACCTGAAAGGCCTGCTCGTAGGAGTAGGCGGCGGGCTGGTTGTAGTCGTAGTGGGCCAGCGCGCACAAGGTCTGCGCGTGGAGTTTTTCGCCCGCGGCCGTGCGGTCGAAGCGCCGGGTCATGAAGTGGGCCCGCGGCCCTTCCTCGTAGAGGCGGCACTCGCTCATCTGCAGGCCGCTGGCAGTGGCCATGAGGTAGTAGGCGTACTCCAGCCGCCCGAAATCCTGGGGGTCGGCCAGGGCCTGGTCGCGCACGCCGTCCAGCTTGAGCAGCCAGTAGCCAAAGCCGGGCGGGGCCTTTACCTGGCCCGAGCGCACCTCGCCACTGTCTTCGTTGAAGGCAATGATGGCCTTGGGCCGGGCGCCACCGGCCGAGGTGCCCACGGCCAGCAGGGCCGCCAGTCCGTCAGCCGCCTCGTCGCGCAGGTTGACGTGGAAGGCCTCGCGCTGGCCCACGACCTGCTGCGCCAGCTCGACCAGGGCGGCCACTTCCACAGGCTCGGCCCCCGCCCCGGCCACGTTGCCCACCTGGGGCTCGAATTCCAGGGCACCCATGCCGCGGTTGGCGATGTAGCACAAGCGCTCCACCGGCGAGAAGTCCGCGGCGGCGCGGCCCTGCGTGGCCAGCCAGGCGTCGATGAGCTGGTTGCCGAACCGGTCCGGCAGCGCATCGGCCAGTAGCCCGGGCAGGCCGTGGTAGGTGTCGGGGTTGAGGCGGGGAAAGGAATACACCTGGCCGGCGCGGGCCGTCAGCGGCATCTGCAGCGGCGCCACGTTCAGACCGGACTTCACAAAGCCGGGGTCATAGGCAAACGTGGCCAGCGACCGGGCCGCATCCCAGCGCACGGCGCCGACCAGCTGGCCCCACAAGCGAACAAAAGCGAGCTCTACCATTCAGCGGGTGGGGGCGGGGGCGGCGTGGATGAAGCCGGCGAGGCGTTGCGGCGCTGCTTTTTGGCGAGGCGGGCCAGCGCCAGGGGGTTGATTTCCGCTTTGGTCACCAGCGTATCCAGCAAGTCTAACTGCTCCAGCGTGCGTAGCAGCTGCACAAAGGTGAGCAGCGAGGTGGGCCGGCCGTGCTCAATCTGGCTCAGGGTGGCCCGGTCGATGCCCGCGGCCTCGGCCACCGCTTGTTGGGACTGGTTGCGGTTAAGCCGAATCTGGCGCAGGCTGCTGCCCAGTTCGCGCAGGATGGCCAAGTCGGAAAGAGAGTACCAATTCATGTTGTACAGACGCAACAAACAGGGCCAAATATACCATGTTTGTTGCGTTTGTACAACATATAAGAATCGCCTGCGGCACGGAATTATCCGTAGTTTATTTACCGGCCCTTCCCAATTGCTTAGTACCGCGGCCACTACAAAATCACATAGGTTCCTTGACTGCCACTGGTTTTATACCTGGCGTGTTTGGCTTCGGCCCTACGGAAACGGAGAACTAGGCCCCGGTTCGCTACAGGAGGCGGGCATTGACGGCGAATAGCTTTGCCAAGGCCGGTGTTACATTCCGGATGAGGGCGTGGGCAGGATTTCCTGCTACCGGGTCGTGGACGCAAGGACACTGATTGTCAAGCGGAACCTTTGCCGCCAGCAAGGCACCCGTGTGCGTACTACGGGTGGCAATGGCTTGTTCCAATGTGGTCAGGGCCATGATATCGACAGATAGGCCGTCTTCTCCGCTGCGCATCTTGAAAGCGGCGCTGGTAGGCCGGCGGACACCGTCCGGCATTACTTTAAAAAACTGGGGCTGTAAGATGATTCTTCGGAGTAATTCATCCTCGGAGGTTATCTGATGCACACTCATGTATTGCTTGCTGGGCGCGGAGGATCAATAAAATGCCGCAAGGCAGCAAAGAGGCTAGTGTAAGTGCCAATGAGAGCGCCTTGCGCCGTGAAAAGCAGGTAGTCCTCGGTTCCATCGGGGTGTACCTCGATTTCCATCGAGGCATTGTCTCGGTCCAGTTCCACCTGTATGCCACCATCGCGCATAGGAAATACATGCACGCTTACGGCCGGCGCGTAGACCAACTGCAGCGAGAGGGAATTTAAGAGCTGGCGGGCACGGGCCAGGGCGCGCTCCTCGGTGGGCAAGGCCCCGTACGAATCCCAATTAGGCGACAGGTTGCGGAACGTCTCCAGCTGCGCCAAGAGCTTCGGGATAACCAGGCCCAAGCCGGTTACTGGGTTTCGCTTGGTCTTGATGGCCAGTAACTCAAGGGTCTCGAACAGGGAGAATTTGTTGCTGATACCCCGTGCATTTTTTCGGCTGGCCTGCTCGTTGCGAACAAATTCGTCCGCGTCCATCGACCACATGTCAATGCCTTTCACCGACCGGCGGTCAGAGCGGGCAATTGACTTGCGAATCGTCATTACTTGTGGTTCCATGGCGCTTCTTATACTACTACTGCACGAAATTCGTACGAGGCTAATTTCAATATCATCGTTAGGACGAGAAAGACGTTTTCTACGCCGTACTCGTCGTCGTCCATCAAGCCATGGGCCACGCGGTTACGCAAGTTATAGCCGGCTTTCTCACTGAGGAAAAACTTGATAAAGAACCGATCCTCTTCTTCAAGCTTCCCTTTCAAGTCGGCCAGCAATTCGTCCAACAGCTTTTCCATGGTCACCTCCGAGCCCTCGCGCATCTTAAAAGTCGGCATATTCAACCGTACGCAGATGTAGCGCAGCAGGTACTCGACTTTCAACGTCAGTGAATCCGTGCTGGCAATGAAGTCGGGTTCATAGTCAGGGTCCTGCCGCCACGCTTCCAGTTCTTGGAAGAGCAGGCGAATGCCCGACATGATCAGGCGCAAAGGGGAAGTCTGGGTTTGCTGCCCACTCGATTCCACCATACGGGGCTCACCCAGCCAACTGCGCTGCAAGAACGCTTCAATGGCGGCATCCGTCAGCTTTCCAGCTTTAAACGCTTCCAGCATCAGTTTAACCAACGTCTGGGTAGAGAGCTGGGCCAGCAGGCTGTAGGTATTCAAAAACTGAAACTGCTCCTTCTCTTCTTCCGTGTAAAACGTCTGAACCGTGTTGCCGTGCTTGTCTTCTAAGCTCTTGGGCAGCATGTCCATGAAAGAGTCACGCTGGGCCTGGGCGGCCTCACTCACCTTATCCAAACTATGGAACATGGGCGTCAGGCACAATTCCGTCAGAATGCCCTCGGCATCCTTGGTACGCACAACTTCATCGATGTACTCCATTAACGCCCGGGTGGCCTCGTCCGGCATTTGGGTGCGGGTCTGCGTCAAGGCAAAGCGCGTACGCAGGCGCTGATATTCCTGCTCCAGGCGCTGGCTATTAGGCTGGTCTTTCACTTGCCGGTAGATGCGCAGGGCTCGTTCCGTAAAGGTGACGGCTGTCATGTTGTGCTGTGCCTCCGCTTCCTGGGCCAGCGCTTCCAGCTGCTGCGCCTGAAACGTCAACCACCGCTCCCGTTCGCGGCGGGCTTTGACGGCCAGTTCCGCCGCCTCGGCCGCCAGCTCAATGGCGCCATGCCGGTAAGTTTGCGCCAGTTGATGCACCCCATGCCAATCTTGTTCGAGCAAGGCATCGGCCTGCGCCGGACTGTTCAGCGAGCGGTAATACTCGGTAAACAACCGGGTGATGGAGGCCAAGACCAGCAAGGTAGAACGGCTTTCTAACGGCCAGGAAGTGTGCAGGCCCACCAAGTAGTCGACGATTGCGCGCAGCAGCTCTGCAACGCCCGCGTCGTTTTTTCGCGTGTTGGCCAGTTGAAAGGCTTTCCGCAACACCTCAATCGCATGCAGGGCATAATGGGCCCGCTCCCCGGCCACGCGGTGTTTGTCGATATAACTGCTTCCTAATCGAAAGAGCGTAGCCGCCAAGTCCCGAACTTCCTCATTGGTGCGGAGTTGCTTGCGCAAATACAGAAACAAACCGTATTCGCTCTTCAGATAAAGGTTGGGGGAAGCCCGATACCGCTGCTGCACATACGCATACTCGGCCGCGCCATACCCACTCGTATCCGGCCAGCCGAACTCGTGCTCCACGCCCTGCTCGTCTTTTCGGGTACCACTGATTTGGTAACCTACCCCTTTGTCAAGTTGTTTACTGGCGGCTACTACTTCCTGCTCTATTCGGGCCAACCGGGCGTTTTCATGGTCCCCAGCCTCCGTAAGCTGCACAGCCATTTCGCCCAGTCGCGAGGTAATCGCGTGATGGTCCTTGACATCTTCGCTGGCAGTATCGAGGTAATTCAGGTAATTCTGAAGGTCTTGCATGTAGTGGCTTTACCGGTGCTTCCTAAACAAGGCGGCGGGAAGATTGGCTCCCATTACAGGACGTTGCGCGCAATCTTGCGCATGGCCGACGGCGTGTCGCCAAACTTGCACAGGGCCTCACAGTGCTGGCTGAGTTCGGAGAACAGAATGTAGTGGATGGTTGCGCCAGCGGCCCGAATAGCCGGGCGCGAGAGTTGGGCCTGTACCTCCTTCTCGCGGGCGTCGGGCACCACTAAATACAAGGCTGTTTCGTGTTCGGGCATGGAAAACGCCAAATCCGTCAGCCGCAGAATGCCGCTGTAGATGCTGGTGCTTTTCTCGACCTCAAAGGCGGCTACCACCCGATTGGTACCGGGTGCAAACCACACCACATCAATGAGGCGAATAGTGGTGGCCACGTCGGCCGGTACCGGCAGCTCGGGGTGCTGGTCGAGGCAGAGAAATGACAGCTTCTGGCCGTGACACAAGCGGTTACGGTCGTTGATGGCCGTGGTCACGTCGCAGCCCAGGGCCTTGCCGATGCGCAGCAGGTGGTGCTGCATCTGGGTGTGCTGGTTTTGCTCCTGGGCCTCGGTCTGCACCTCCTGGTGGCGCTTGCGGGCTTGCTGCTGGTACTTATCGCGGTCCTCGTCGCTGGCAAACTGCTGGTCGCCGGCAATCATCTTCTTCACGCCCACGTCGAAGAGCAAGCCCGCCAGCGCCCCGTAGTCCAGGCTCAGGTGCTGACGGTGCTCCTGGTTCAGGTCGCGTAGCCGCTCGCGCATGCGCAGGTACTCCGCCCAGGAGCCCAGCTTGATTTTCTCCCCGAACAGGGCGTTGAAGCCGTTGACGATGGCCGTGTTGCAGGGCGGCATCAAGGTGGGGTGCAGGAAATACAGGATGCTGGCTACGGCCGGGCCCAGCCCCTTGATTTTGCGGCGGTCCAGCAAGTCTATTTCGCGCAGCAGCTGCTGCTCGGTGGTGGCGGCCAGACAGCTTTCCAGAAATTGCCCGAAGGCACGCTTATTGTCCTCGTGCTCGTAGATGTCGGGAATGCGCAGCTTGGGCTTCCAGTAGAAGGGGTGGGCCGCGCCCTGAAACACCTGCTTTTGCTCGCTGATGACGCTGAGCACAAATTCAAGCGACGTGCCCTTGAAATCGTTGCCGAAGCTACCGGCCTTGATGTCCTTGACCACCTGCTGTACCCCGCGCCGGATGGAGCGAAAAGCCTTTAACCGTTCCTCGTTGTTGATAAACCAGGTGTTGTAAACGGATTCAGAATCGGCTTTGTACGATTGGATAAGGGGCGGTAGGGCGGCAGACATAAAAAGGGAGTAGGACCAATACAGTAGCTAAGTTGCACAGAAGTCCGGGCCCAATCATCATGCTTCCGGCGCGGGTCCCGGCATTTCGCGAAATGGCGGCTACATCTGGTGGCCGGGCATGTCCATCCCGGGCATTGCATCCATTGGCATACCCGGCCGCATCGATAGGTCCCCGTACTGCGCTGCCAGGTAATATCCCACGGCCAGCAGAAGCAGGGAGAGCAAGGCTACCGCAGCCTTGCGGGATGCCGATATATGCTGACCGCCCATGTTGTGGTGGCCAGTAGCGTGCTGACCGCCCGGCGCTGAAGCATCAGCGGCTACGCGCATGTGCGCGGCAGAGGCTGCGGTGTAAGCTGTGATGGCGGGGTCGGTGGCGCGCTCGGGTGGCGGGCCACCTTTGCCAAGAGCACGCTCGGTGCCCATGCCGTGCTTAAGCTGTTTTTTCACGAGCCACCAGTTAATGGGGTAAGCCGTGAGGGCTCCTACCAGGGTGGCCAGTGACATAATCCCCCAGAAGCGTACGGAGGCAGGCTCCATAGCCGTCATGTCG
The DNA here is from genome assembly GCF_003944705.1 of Hymenobacter metallilatus. GTDB lineage: Bacteria > Bacteroidota > Bacteroidia > Cytophagales > Hymenobacteraceae > Hymenobacter > Hymenobacter metallilatus. The sequence goes on from NZ_RWIS01000016.1 coordinate 36,681, forward strand.
CGGGTCATCAGGATAACCATAGTTGGAATCATGCCAGCCATGACCGCATTCATGGACACCCATTCGGGGTAAAAAGAGGCCTGTATGGCCTTACTATAGCTCCCCCCCAGCATGTCTTTCATAAACAAGGCCTGGAAAATAAGTAAGCCAAACAAGAAGCCGGCGGCGTACTCCACCCAGATGTCAATGCCCATGGGCAAGCGCAGCCAGCTGGTAATGATGGCTGCCGCAATGATGCCGGTGGCGTCGCCGGCTAAGCAGTGGATAGTGGAGCCGACGGTTTGCTTCCACAGCGGGGCTACAAACTGCTCGTGGGTGCCGGGGGCCGGCTCGCGGCAGGAAAACCAGTAGATGAGCAGGCCCACCGGCCCGGTGTAGAGCGTCACCAGCACCCAGCCCCATTTCATCACCTTCATTTCCGGGGTGCGGGTAAACATGTCCAAGGCCACGTAGGCTACGGAAAGGGCGGTTAAAGTAAACCAAATCCACAGCAGGTACTGCGGAAACAGTGGCTCCGACATTGGGTGCATCAGGGGAGGGGAGTAAGTAAAACGGAAAGGAAGTAAAAGACCAAAAAGAAGAATCTTCAGCGGAGCGGCTGGCGCAGCCTAGCCTCCATGGCGGCTGTCAGTGGGTCAGCATACACGCCGTAGGCATTTACCAGCACGCCCCGCAGGTCCAGTCCGATGGCCCTGATGGCGTAAAGGATGGATTGGTCAGCTGGGTCGGAGGGCCCTTCAAAGCGAAACACCGCGTCGACCTGAAACTGCTCGGGCCGGAGCTGCAGGTCGTGGGCCGCGCAGTACAGGCAGTCGGGCCGCAGGTTAAAGTCTTCGGTGTAGCCGCGGCTGCGCAGCTGCTGCAGGGCGGAAGAGAGCGTGTCGGAAGGTTCCATAAGGGTAAGGAAGGAAAACGTACGTCCAGCAGGAGCACGTGGCTTACTGTGGCCAGCGGATACCCAGCTGCCAGCATTCGGCATAATCCAGCGCCATATGCAATAAAAAGCCCACGGCCCACGGGCGGGTTATTGGAGGAAGCAGCACGAACCCATAGATGCCCATCGCCCAGTACGTATGTAGGGGGTGGTAATTGATGCTGCACCGGGTAGGGTCAAACATAGGCGTGGCCAGCACATGGTCTATGTCCAGCAACAGGGCTGTGGCCAGGATAAGCCAGGCCCGGCGCCAGCGCGGCCGGTAGAACAGCAGGGCCACAATACCAGGCACCAGCAGGTGGAGAAGTGCGTGCACCATACGCAGCCAACGGCAAGGAAAAAGAGCGACCCCGTAGGAGCCGCTCTGAGAATGGCAGCTACGCTACCAGTTAGTAGGATTTGTTGGCCAGCAGCCAATCCTGCAACTCCTTAATTTCCATTTGCTGGTCCGTGATGATCTTCCGGGCCATAGCCTTAGGGGTGGCTTCCCGACCCAGCTCAATCTCATCCTCGCTCATTTCCAGCGCGCTGGTGTGGTGGTCAATCATGAGCTGGGCAAAGTCCTGGTCCGCGTCGCCGGTGAGCACGCGCAGGTCATTGTTTTTATCCATCATCTCCATGACCATCATGGCGCGGTCCATGAATTCCATCACCATGGGAGCATGGGCCGGATGGCCGGCCAGGAAGGCATTGAACTGCGTGATTTCGGCCTGCTGGGCGGTAATTACGCGCTGAGCAATGGCTTTCATGGCTGCGTTGTCCCCGTCACTGAGTTCCTTCTGGGCCATTTTGATGGCGCCCGTGTGGTGCATGACCATCATCTTGGCGTAGTCATTGTCGGGGTCCATGGTGGCCGTCATCATATCCATCTCCTTGCTCATATCGTGCATGATGGACATGAAGGCGTTTTTGTCATGAGCCTGCACCTTCAGGCCATCGGCTTCATCTTTGTTACACGAAGTCAGGGCACCGAAGGCAAGTACTGAAGCAAACAGGGTAAAGCGGAGCGAACGTGGCATACTACAGGGTTGAATGGTAGGCAAAGGCAACAGAGGTTGTTACCCTAGCTAAACGATGCAACAGCCTCCCTGTTTGCCCACAATTCGGCCGAAAACCTTGTAAAGTTTCCAGTTCTGCGCCTCTAAGAGAGAGTTTCCAGGCCGAGACGACCCGCGCTGCCGGGCCCGAGGGCCTGAAAATCGGAGGGGGACATACCCGTGACCTGGCGGAACTGGTTGGTCAGGTGGGCCGCGCTGCTATAACCCAATTGTTTCGCGACGCTGCTCACGTTCGCGTCCTGGTAGCTGAGCAGTTCCTTGGCGCGCTCCACCTTCTGGCGGATGATGTACTTCTCCAGCGTCAGGCCCTCGCGCACCGAGAACTGGTGTGACAAGTACGCGTAGGCCCGGCCGACCCGCTCGCTGATGAAGTGAGAATAGGTGTGAAATGGCTGCAGCTCAACCGGGGTGTAGTGAATCAGCTCTACCACCAGGGCCTTCACCTGCTCCACCAGCTGATCGCGTGGGTCCTCCACCAGGGCAAAGCCGTAGGCCTGCAGGGCTTGCTGCACCACGGGCTCCTGTAGGGGACTGCCATCCGCCATGCGCACATTAGCTGCCCCCAGGGCCACGTCGTCCACCACCAGCCCGGCCTTCTCCAGCTCGCGCTGCACCACCCGCAGGCAGCGGGGGCACACCATGTTGCGGATGGAAAGGCGAACCGCCCCGGCCGCGGGGGGCGGTAGGGTGGAAGTGGCGGACTGCGTCATGATGTTCATTTTACGACCAGGCTTCCCCGCAGCATGTGCATGCCGCAGGTGAAAGCAAAGGTACCGGCTTGCTGGGGCAAAAACTCAATGGCCGTAGTTTTAAACGGAGCCAGGTCGCGCCGGATGTTGAAGTCGGGCAGCAGCAGCTCCTCGGAGCAGCTGTTTTCCTCATCGCGGTAAAAGTTAAGCTGCACGGGCTTGCCGCGCTCCACCTCAATGACGTCGGGCGAGTAGCCGCCCTTCACCATGATGTCGACCTGCTGGATGCCCGCCGACGAGGAAACGGCCGCCGCCACCCGGTGCGGGGCCAGAAAGAAAAACCAGCCGACAAAGGCCAGCAGGCCCACGCCTGCCAGGGTGACGATTAGCTGAGTAGTATCCATAGGGGAACGTACAAAAAGGAAAGAAAAGGCCGCCTTATGCGGTCCGCTTATAAGCGCGCAGGCGCAGCGAGTTGGTCAGCACCGATACCGAGCTCAGGGCCATGGCCCCGGCGGCCAGCATGGGCGAGAGCAGCCAGCCGGTGAGCGGGAAGAGCAGGCCGGCCGCAATAGGAATGCCCAGCGTGTTGTAAATGAAGGCGAAAAAGAGGTTCTGCTTAATTGTGCGCATGGTTTGGCGCGAGAGGTCAATGGCCGTGACCACGCCCTGCAAATCCGAGCGCATGAGCGTGATGCCGGCCGCTTCCATGGCCACGTCGGTGCCGCCGCCCATGGCCAGGCCGATGTCGGCCTGGGCCAGGGCGGGCGCGTCGTTGATACCGTCCCCGACCATGGCCACCACGCGGCCTTCGGCTTGCAACTCTTTCACCTTACCGGCCTTATCGGCGGGCAGCACCTCGGCAAAGTAGCGCTTGATGCCTACCTGTTCGGCTACCTTGGCGGCGGTTTGCGGGTTGTCGCCGGTCATCATCACCACCTCAATGCCTTTTTGCTGCAAATGGCGAATCGCGGCCACCGACGTGTCGCGTACGGTATCGGCTACCCCAATCAGGGCCACCACCTGCCCGCCCATCGCGGCGTAGAGCACGGTCTTGGCTTGATCCAGCAGCTGCGCGGCGGCCTGCTCGGCCGCGGCCGTCATCGGCACCTGGTGCTCGACGAGCAAGCGGCGGTTGCCCAGCAAAATAGCCTGCCCGTCCACCGTGGCACTGGCCCCACGGCCTTCCAAAGCCTGAAACGCGGTGGCCGACAGCGCTGCGGCGCCCTGGGCATCGGCGTAGCGCACTACGGCCTCGGCCAGGGGATGCTCGCTCTGCCGCTCCACGGCGGCCAGCAGGGGCAGCAGGCGGTCAGTAGCTTCCCCGGTGACGGGCACGAAGTCCGTCACGCTGGGCTCCCCGCGGGTGATAGTACCGGTTTTGTCGAGCAGCACGGTGGTTACCTTCTCCGCTTTCTCCAGGGCCTCGGCATTGCGAATCAGCACGCCGTGCTCGGCCCCCTTGCCGGTGCCGACCATAATGGCCGTAGGCGTGGCCAGGCCCAGGGCGCAGGGACAGGCGATGATGAGCACGGCCACAAAGTTGACCAGCGCCAGCGGCAGGCGCGTGGCTTCGGGGGCAAAGTCAAACCAGAGCACAAAGGTGACGATGGCAATCATAACCACCACCGGCACGAACACCGCGCTGACTTTGTCGGCCAGCTGCTGGATGGGGGCGCGGCTGCCCTGGGCTTGCTCCACCAGCTTCACAATCTGGGCCAGCATGGTTTCGGCGCCCACTTTGCTGACGCGAAAGCGGAACGAGCCGGTCTTGTTGAGGGTGGCCCCGAACACGTTGTCGCCCTGCTTCTTTTCCACCGGCAGGCTCTCGCCGGTGAGCATGCTCTCATCGACGGCTGAGTGGCCGCTGAGCAGCACGCCGTCGGTAGCTACTTTCTCCCCGGGGCGCACCACTACTTCGTCGCCGGGCACGACCTGCTCGATGGGCACGTCTACTTCCTGCCCGCCCCGCACTACGCGGGCGGTTTTGGCCTGCAGCCCCATCAGGGCCTTGATGGCGGCCGAGGTCTTGGACTTGGCCCGGCTTTCGAGCACCTTGCCCAGCAGAATCAAGGCAATAATGGTGGCCGTGGTGTCGTAGTACACCTCGGGCATGATGCCGCGCTGCATAAACCAGTGGGGAATCACCGTGGCGGCCAAGCTGTAGAGAAAGGCCGCGCCGGTGCCCACGGCGATGAGCGTGTCCATGCTGGCGGTGCGGTGCCGGAAGCCGTTCCAGGCCGAGACGTAAAACTCGCGGCCACTGTAAAGCAGCACGGGCAATGTCAGGGCCAGCAGCACGTAGTTGAGTACCGGCGTCGGGATCAGGTTCATCATCCGGGGCCAGAGCATGAGCATACTCAACGGCATGATGACCACGGCCAGCCCCACCGCTACCTGGAAGCGGCGTTTGAGCTTCTGGTAAGCCTCGGCCTTGCGCTGGTCCAGCTCCTGGTCGGAAGCCAGCACGTTGGGCGAAGCCGGCGCGACCGGCTCGTGCACACCGTAGCCGGCCTGCTCCACGGCCGCCTTCAGGCCGGCGCGGTCAATCTGGCCCGGCAGGTACTCGATGGTGGCCTTTTCGCTGGCCAGGTTTACGGTGGCGCGCTGCACGCCGGGCGTGCGGCTGAGCGCCTTCTCCACAAAGTTGGAGCAGGACGCGCAGGTCATGCCCTCAATGTTAAGCGTGACGGTCTCGGTGCCGCCAGCGGGCGCCGCCGGCTGGGCGGGTGCCGCCGGGGTGGGGTGATGATGGGGTATGGTTTCCACGAGTAGTAGCGTTGGTGGGGAGCGGTAAGTTGCTCGTTGTGGTCAACACGAAGTAAACTGGCTTCGGTACCCAATAGATGTGCAGAATTGAGCTTTGCGCTTACAACATTTGCATACCCCGTCGTCCAGTGTGCCGGCACGTACACAATTCAGTCGCTGAGCTTATAAGATTTCCAGCATAGCCCGGGTGTACTCCCAGCGGGTCAAAACCAGAACGGGGCCTGAGCGGGCCCGCAGACGCTGAAAAGGCCATTTCTGGAGCGGTAGGGGAGGAAAGGGGCTTAGCCGCCGAGCTAGGGAGGCCAGAGTCGCAGTAGAATACTATGTAAACCTTTCCCATAATTTTGCAGTTGACCTGTACCAATGTTCCGACTCCAGACCCATTCCCGACGCGCGATGGCGACCTCCTTCCTGGTGGTCTTCCTCAACGTGTTTTTTGGGCAAGTCTTCTGTGCGTTGGTAATGCCTGCGGCCCCGGCTCAAGCCATGGCGTCGCACAAGCACCCGGCCGGCACGTCGGCGCATGAGCACCCGCAGCCAGCGTCGTCCAAGCACCAAGCGCCCCATTCCCATGGGGCTGGCCTCAACGCGACAGAGGCTCACCACCACGACGAGCGCAAAGCCCCCGCTTCCGGGACCTCGCACCAGCACGGCCCTAAGGGTGCCTGCTGCCAGGATGATGCCGCAACCGTGTGGGCCTCGCTGGCGCATCCGCCCAAGGCGGGAATTGAGAAAATGGCGTTCATGCCGGTGGCTCTTCCGCCAGCACCCCTGACCGTCGTGTTCCGCTTTCAGCAGTGGGACCGTTCGCGTCCCGTGCTGCTGGTGGCGCGGCGGCAATTAAAGCCCAAAATACCCGATATCCGCATTTTCATCCAGTCGCTGACTGTCTGATTTTTCCGACGCGCTAAGGCTCGCGCCGGCATAGCTGTGCTATGTCCGGGGCGGGCCTTTTCGTTTGCCCGTCGCGCGTGGTCCGGCCGCGCCCCTTCCCCTTTTTCTTCCTGGTTTTTTCCTCCCGGCAATGAAGAGTTGTTGCGAAGAAGCTGGTACGCCGCCCCGCCGAGGGCCGGGCCGTCGCCTGCTCTCCTACTTGCTCTACGCCGTGCTGGCCGCCACGCTGGGCTTTGTGCTCTGGCAGCAGTGGCAGGCCTAAGCACTGGCTGGAGCCCTGGGCCGCCCTGAGAAGCGCCCCCCATTTTCATCACTCATTTCCTCCCCCATGCATCGCGTACCCCTTTCGCTGCTGGCCCTGGCCAGCGTCCTGACCGTGGCCGGCTGCTCTTCCGAAACCGAGTCGAGTAGCGCCACTAACACCGTAACCACACCCACGGATGCGCCAGCCGGCGCCGGGGCGGATCACGGCGCCGGCCACACCTATGCCTGCCCCATGCACCCCGAGGTGACCAGCACCAAGGCCGGGGAGACCTGCCCCAAGTGCGGCATGAAGCTCGAACACAACGATCAGGCGGCCGGCAACGGCAAAGCCTACGCCATGAAGTTTGAGCCGCAGCCCATGCAACTCACGGCCGGGCAGCCCTCGCAGCTCGTCTTCACCCCCCAGGAAGTCGGCAACGAGGCCGCGCCCGTGCCCCTGGCCCTGGTGCACGAAAAGAAAATTCACCTGATCATCGTCAGCAAGGACCTGGGCCAGTTCTACCACGAACACCCCGACTATACTGCCCAGGGCAACTATAAGGTCACCTACACTTTCCCCAAGGGCGGCGACTACGTGCTGTTTCAGGACTACACGCCCACGGGAGCCGGCCACCAGCTGGGCCGCCAGCCCATCACGGTGCAGGGCCCGAAGTACGCCCCGGTAACGTTCAAAAATGATGACATGCAGTGGGAGCAGGACGGCTACCAGGCCACGCTCTCCTTTGACAAGCCGCTCACCACGGGTCAGCTGCTGGGCATGAGCATCACCATCCAAAAGGACGGCCAGCCGGTCACTGACCTGGACAACTACCTCGGTGCCCTGGGCCACGTGGTGGTCATTAGCCAGGACACGGAGCGCTACCTGCACGTGCATCCCAATGACCAAGCCGACAAAGGCCCGCGGATCGGCTTCAACACCAACTTCGAAGCCCCCGGCCTCTACCGCGTCTTCCTACAGTTCAACCACGGCGGTAAGATCCATACCGGCGACTTCACTATCAACGTGAAGGGCACGGCCGCTAGCTGAGGCATCCCTGTTTAGTTCCCTTTTTACAAACCATCCAACCCCATGAAAAAAACCACTTTTTTTCTCGCCACCCTCTGTTCCGCGTTGCTGTTGAGCAGCTGCAACAATGAGAAAGCTGATGCCACCACTGCCACGGAAAGCACCATGGAAACCGCCACCACTGATGCCGCGGCGGGTTCCGGTTCGATGGCAGGCATGGATCATTCCAAGATGCGCAGTGAGACCTCCACCAGTGAATCTCCCATGCTGATGGCCATGAACGATATGATGGCCAAAATGGACGCCATGAAGATGAAGGGCAACACCGACCACGATTTTGCCCACATGATGCTGGAGCACCACAAAGGTGCCCTAGCCATGGCCGACCTCGAGCTGCGCGACGGCAAGGACGCCACCATGCGGCAAATGGCCGAGAAGATCAAGGCCGATCAGCAAAAGGAAATCAGTGAGCTGGAGCCCATTGCTGAGCGGCTAGACTCCGCCCCCAATAACTATAAGCCAATGGATCCGATCGACCCCTTCACCAGCAAGATGAAGGCCTCCATGGACGGCATGATGCAGAACCTGCCCAGCATGGTGGCCGACCCGGACATGAACTTCAACATGATGATGACGGTGCACCACCAAAGCGCCGTGGACATGGCCAAAGCCGAACTGGCTCACGGCAAGGACACCAAGCTCAAGGAGATGGCCCAGATGATGATTGACGCCCAACAGAAGGAAATCGCCGAATTCAAGGCCTGGCACGGCAAAAACGCCGACAAAATGTAATCCGGGTGGCCGGCGGCACTGGCGAAAGAAGCCTATTGCCGACCACCTCACTCCTCCCCACTGCCCATTCGATATTCTTCTCCTCCATGAAGCTTTTCAGCATTTCCCTGACGACCGCCGCTCTGTTTGCCCTGGCTCCCCTGGCCTCGCAGGCCCAGCACTCGCACGCCGGTGGCAAGCCGGATGCCCACACCGCACCTGGCGAAACCCACGCCCACGTAGCCCCGCACGGCGGCGTAGTACGCTCGGCCAACCCCTACCACATGGAGCTGGTGCAGCACACTGGTGAGTTGCACATCTACCTGTTGGCCGATAAAAATGCCTCCGTGCCCAGTAAGTCGCTCTCGGGCACGGTGATGGTGCAAACCACCGACAACAAAACTATGACCGTGACGCTGGTAGCTGGTGGTACCGACCACCTGGTGGCCAAACTGCCCGCCGGGACGAAAGTGCGCACGGCCATCGTCAGCCTGAAAGCCGATGGCAAAGCCATTAACACCCGCTTCGACAAGCTCGACGCGGGGGCTCAGGGTAGCAAGGCGGTTGGCGCCGCTTACGAGTGCCCCATGAAGTGCGAAGGCAGCGCCAGCTCGAAGCCTGGCACCTGCCCAAAGTGCGGCATGGCCCTCGTGAAAAAGGCCTAGGCGGAGCCTGCTTCTCGGACGCCCGGCGTCCGAACCCTCTCCGTCTCGGGCCGCTCGCCGCTGCAACGGTGGGCGGCCCCATGACGGGCTCTAACCTGACAATATGAAGTTTCTAAACCTGAAATGGGCAGCGCAAGGGCTGCTGGTGCTGGCGCTGATTGGGTTGCTCCTAGAAGACGCGCGGGCCCAAACCGCCATCAGCCTCGACAGCGCCGAAGCCCTCACGTTGCGGCGGCACCCACGGCTGCGGCAGTCTGATCGCGAAATCGAGGAGCAGCGCGCGCTCAAACGGGGCTCCTTCGCACCCGCCAACCCGGACTTTCTGTTCTCGGCGCCCACGGGGGAAATGTGGGCCCCCGGCGTAGTACAAACCATCGACTTGCCTAACGTCTACCGGCGCCAGCGCCAGGTGGCCCAGGCAGGTGTTACCCTGGCCGAACGCAACCGCGAGGTGAGCCGGGCCAGCGTGCTGCGCGATACCCGCCTGGCCTACCTCAGCCTGCAGTTTGCCGAGGCGCAGGTGCGACAGCTTACCTATCAGGACAGCCTGTTTCGCGCCCTGCGCGTGGCCACCGAGCGCCTGTTCGCCGCCGGCGAAGTCACCTCCCTGCAGCGCATCAGCACCGACGCCGAGGCGCGGCAGGTGACCGTGCAGCTGCAGCAGGCGACTGCCGACCAGCGCGCCGCCCAGCGCCGCCTGGGCTTGCTGTTGGGCCAACCCACTGCGGCCCTGACCACCACCACCGACCTGCGCCGCACCGGCCCCGAACTGGGGCAGGTGGGTGGGGCGCTGCTCAGCAGTCTGCCCACCGAAGACAGCACCGCCCTGGTACGCAGCCCTACGCTGGCGGCTGCCACCCAGAACGTGGCCTTGAGCCAGTCGGGCATCAGCTTAGTTCGAGCCCGGCGCACACCGGCTCTGACGGTGGGCTATCAGAATCAGGGGTACGATTATTCGCCTACTCGCTACCGCTTCCAGTTTGGGGTATCGGTTCCCATCTGGTTCTGGACCTACCGCTCGCAGCTGCAGGCGGCTACGGCTCGCTCCCAGGCCGCCAACTATCAGCTCCAGGCCCAGCGGCTGGAGTTGAGTGGACAGTACCAGCAGGCCCTAGCTGACTCGCGCAAGTTTGCGGCCTCGCTGGGCTACTACGAACAAACCGGTCTGCCCCAGTCACAGGCCATTATCAGCCAATCCCAGCGCCTGTTCCGCGCCGGGGAAGTCAGCTACCTACAGCTGATTTTGAGCCTGAACCAGGCGTTCGCCATTCAGAATACCTACCTGACCACCATCCGCGACTACCGCCAGGCTTTGGTCGAGCTTAACTACCTGCGGGGCGAATAACCGTCAATCCTCATGAAACAACTCCTGATTCTGCTGCTGGGCCTGCTGCTAAGCGCCTCTGCCTCCGCTCACGGGGGCGAAGACCACGGCGACGGCGCCAAAGCATCGACGCCAGCCGGGGCCACGTCGTTTTCCGTCGCCGCGCTCTCGGAACAGTTTGAGGCGCTGCTGCGCTACGAGCCGCTGGAAGGGGGTAAGCCGGCCGATCTGCGCCTGTTCCTCTCCGACTACGCCACCAACGTCCCTCTCCAAGGCGCCAAGCTCACGCTTACCAACCCGGAAGATGCCAACCTGAAGTGGGCGGTGACCGAACAGGAGCCGGGGGTGTACCTGGTGGAAGGCCAGTTCCCCGCCAACAAGACCTACAGCTTTGCGGCCAACATTGTGGTTGGCGACAAAGCGGACTTACTGCTGCTGGAAGGTATCAAGGTAGGGGAGAAGCTGCCGGTGGCGGCTGCCACTCCCACTGCGACCCCATCGCTTTTTTCCTCCTGGAAAACCATCCTGGCCGTGGTGGGCGCCTTCGTGCTCGGCATCGCCCTGACAGCGTTGCTGCTGCGCCGCCGGCGCCAATCCCCGGATTCAGTGCTGCACACTTCGGAGCCGGCTTTGACTGCCCGCCACCGCACGCCCATTTCTTAATCATTCAGGATATGAAGACCCACTATAAATTCCTGGCGGCCACAGCCGCAGCTGGCTTCGGATTGACCGTGCTGTTGCCTCCGCCGGGTACGGTACAGGCGCACGGGGGTGAAGACCACGGTGGCGAAGCCAAAGCCAGCACCGGCGTGGCCTTGACCGATGAGGTATTGCTGCCCAAAGAAAGTCAGTTTCTGTTTCAGGTACGGACCAACCTGGCCGAGTACTCCACCACCTATAGCCGGGCCACGCTCTACGGCACGGTATCGGCGGCAGCCGGGGGCGAAGGGCGAGTCGTCGTGCCCCAGGGGGGGCGCATCGTGAGCCTCTCGGCGCAAGTGGGCCAATCCGTGCGGGCCGGGCAGACGCTGGCCGTTATCGAGCAAACCCTGGATGCTACCCAGCAGATTGGACTCAGCACCGAGCGGGCTAATGCCCAGGCCGAATTGCGCGCCGCCCAACAAGACTATGCCCGGCTGCAGAGCATCGCCGACATCGCGGCCCGCAAGGACGTGGTGGCGGCCGAGCTTCGCCTGCGCCAGGCCCGGCAGAACGCCAGCATTTACAACGGGCAGGGTCAGCAGCGCCGAATATCCATTACCTCGCCGGTGAGCGGCACGGTGGATGTATTCAACCTGGCCGTGGGCCAGCAGGTAAACCAGGGCGACGAGCTGCTGCGGGTATTGAACCCGGGTAAGCTGCGGGTGGAAGCTCAGGTGTTTGCCCAGGACCTGGCTAAGATCACGCCCGGCGCGCAGTTCCGCGTGGAAGGCCTGCAGGGGCAGGCCGGTGTACCGGCCCGGCTCGTGGTGTTCTCCAACGTGGTGAACCCCGTGAACCAGGCCCGCCAATTGGTGCTGGAGCTGGACGCTACCGAGAGTAGTGCCTACCGCGCGGGCCAGGCGGTGAACGTGCAGGTCGTAGGTCAGACGGGTGGGGGCCGGTCCCAGCTGGTAGTACCCACTTCCGCTATCACCGACCTCAATGGCAAACCCGTCGTGTTCGTGCACACCGAGCCCGAGCACTTTAAGATTCGCTTTGTGCAGCCGGGAGCGGTCAACGGGCAGCAAACGGTACTGCTGCAAGGCCAGGTCAACGAAAATGACCGGGTAGTGACCGCCGGCACTTACCAGCTCAAGTCCATTTACCTCAACCAATAGTGCCCCCTGCCCGGTGGCCTCACGCTCCGTCCGCTTGCCATGAAAAATCGCTTTGCCTTTGCCGCTTTGCTTGCCCTGCTGACCCTTACCGCCGCCACGGCACAGGCCCAGACGGCCCCCGCCGCCGGCTCCGCTGCCGATGAGGCCGCCGTGAAAATGGTGCTGACCAAGTACCAGCAGGCCGTGCAAAAACTCGATACGACGGGTACCCACCGCCTGTTCGCACCTAACTCCCAGGTGTTTGAGTCGGGCGGGGTGGAAGGCACTTACCGCCACTATGCCGAGCACCATCTGGGGCCGGAGTTGAAAGAGTTCAGCGCCTTCACCTTTAGCGACTACAAGGCCGCCGTGCAGGTCGACGGTCCCTACGCCTTCGCGACGGAGACTTACACCTACACGATCAATCTCAAGAACGGCCCCCAGGATAAGCAGGCCAAGGCGCCTGTTGTCCGCCGCGGGGTGGCCACGTCGGTGCTGCGCAAAAACGCCGCCGGCCAGTGGCAGATTATGAGCACCCACTCCTCGGCTCGCACCCCACGTCCTAAAAAATAAGCAGTCCGGTGGGCCTGGGCTACTTGTCCGGGACGCTGCCGATTCCGGGAGGGGAGGGGCCTTCCGGCCCCCTCGCTTCTTCCTTTTTTGCGCTAACAACCGATGCTCGATCAGATAATTCGCTTTGCCCTGCAGAACCGCCTGCTGATGCTGGCCTTCGCCCTGGGCCTGCTCATTGCCGGCACCTACACCGCGGGCCAGCTGCCCGTGGACGTGCTGCCCGACCTGGACCGTCCTCGCGTGACGGTATTCTTAGAAGCCCCGGGCATGGCGCCCGAGGAAGTGGAGGCCCTGGTGACGCTACCCGTGGAAACGGCCCTGAACGGAGCCACCGGCGTGTCGGCGGTGCGCTCCAACTCGGCCATCGGCCTGGGCATGGTGTTCGTGGAGTTCGACTACGGCACCGATATTTTCACGGCCCGCCAGATCGTGAGTGAAAAGCTCCAGACCACCGGCGAGCAGCTGCCCCAGGGCGTAACGCCCGTGCTGGGGCCCATTTCCTCGGTTATGGGCCAGATTATGCTCGTGGGCCTGACAGGAGGCAAGCAGACCAATGCGGCTGATTTGCGCACGCTGGCCAACTACACCGTGCGCCAACGCCTGCTCTCCATACCCGGCGTGGCCCAGGTCATTCCCATCGGCGGCGACAACCTGCAGTACCAGGTGCTGCTGGACATGCCCCGGCTAAATGCCACCGGCCTGACGGTAAACCAGGTGGAGGAAGCCTTGCGCCAGTCCAACCTGAACACCACGGGCAACTTCTTCGACCGTAATGGCTCGGAGGTGCTCATCCGCAACCTGGGCCGGCTGCGCTCGGTCAAGGACATCGAAAACATTATCGTCGGCTACCGCGACCAGTCCCCGGTCCGCGTGGCGGACGTGGCTAACGTGGAATTCGGGGCCCGCTTCAAGCGCGGCGACGGCAGCGTGAACGGTAAGCCCGCCGTCATCCTGAGCATTGAGAAGCAGCCGGGGGCCGCCACCGTGGGTCTCACGCAGGCCGTGGAGAAGGCCCTGGTCGAGCTCAAGCCCTCTTTGCCCAAGGATGTGCAGGTAAATACGCGCCTGTTCAAGCAGTCGGAGTTCATTGATTCCTCCATTACCAACGTGGAGGAGGCCTTGCGCGATGGGGCCATTCTCGTGGTCATCGTCTTGTTTGCCTTTCTGCTGAATGTGCGCACCACCTTTATTTCGTTGGTGGCTATTCCGTTATCGCTGCTCGTGACGGCGCTGGTGTTTCGCCTGGCGGGCATCTCCATCAACACCATGACGTTGGGCGGGCTGGCCATCGCCATCGGCGAGCTCGTGGACGATGCCATCGTGGACGTGGAGAACGTATACCGCCGCCTGCGCGAAAACCGGCAACGGGCCACTCCCCAGCCGGTACTCAAGGTTATCTATGCGGCCTCATCGGAGGTACGCAACTCCATCGTGTACGCCACCATCATCGTGGTGCTGGTGTTCCTGCCGCTGTTTGCGCTGGAAGGCATGGAAGGACGAATCTTTGCGCCCTTGGGCATTGCCTACATCACCAGCATCGTGGCTTCGCTGTTCGTGTCGCTCACCGTCACGCCGGTGCTATGTTACTACCTACTGCCGAAGATGAAGCAGATGGACCACCCCGAAACGGATGGTCCACTGGTGCGCTGGCTGAAGAAGAAGGATACTCGCCTGCTTACTTGGGGCCTGACCCACCCTAAACTCATCCTGACCTCCACGGCCTTGCTCTTTGTCATGGCCGCGGCCATGGTGCCTTTCTTCGGCACGGAGTTTCTGCCGCCTTTCAACGAAGGCTCGCTGACGGTCAACTTCTCGGCCCCCGCCGGCACGTCGCTAACGGAAAGCAACCGGTTGGGCACGCTGGGTGAGGAGCAAATGCTCAAGATTCCGGAAGTGGCCTACACGGCCCGCCGCACCGGCCGCGCCGAGCTCGACGAGCACGCCGAGTCGGTGAATAACTCGGAAATTGAGGTGGCCTTCAAAACGGAGGAAGAACTGGAAAAGGAGGGCAAAACCATGCGCAGCCGGGACGAGATTCTGGCCGATATGCGCCAGAAGCTCAGCCTGATCACGGGCGTGAACGTGAACATCGGCCAGCCCATCTCCCACCGCCTCGACCACCTCTTGTCGGGCGTGCGTGCCCAGGTGGCCATCAAGGTGTTCGGCAATGATTTGCTGGAGCTGCGCCGCTACGCCAATGAAATCCGCACGGCGGCCGGCACGGTGCCGGGCGTGGTGGACCTACAGGTCGAGAAGCAGGTGCAGATACCGCAGCTGCTCATCCGGCCCAAGGACGACGCCCTACGAGCCTACGGCATGGCCCGGGGCGAAGTGGTGCGTGACCTGGAAACCCTGTTTCAGGGCGCCGTGGTCTCGCAGATGCTCGACGGGCAGAAGCGCTTCGACCTGGTGGTGAAGCTGCCCGAAGCGCAGCGCAACGACATCGCGGCCATTGGCCAGACCCGCATTGAGACGCCCACGGGCGCCATGATTCCCGTGAGCCAGGTGGCGGATGTCATCTACGAGCCGGGGCCCAACACCGTCAACCACGAAAATACCCAGCGCCGCATTACCATCTCGCTTAACGTAGCCGAGCGCGACCTGGGCTCCACGGTGAAGGAGATTCAAGCCAAAGTCAGCCAGCAGGTGAAGCTGCCGGCGGGCTACTACCTCACCTACGGCGGGCAGTTCGAGAGCCAGCAGTCGGCCTCGCAAAAGATTCTGTGGCTGAGCTTGTTTTCGCTGGCCGGCATCTTCCTGGTGCTCTACTCGCACTTCAAGTCCACCTACATGGTGGGCCAGATTATGCTTAACATCCCCCTGGCCCTGATTGGCTCGGTGGTGGCGGTGCTGCTCACGGGCAGCACGTTCAGCATTGCCTCGCTCGTGGGCTTTATCACGCTCACCGGCATTGCCTCGCGCAACGGCATCATGATGATTTCCCACTACATCCACCTCGTGGAGCATGAGGGCGAGACCTTCGGCAAAAAGATGATCGTCCGCGGCTCGCTGGAGCGCCTGGTGCCCGTGCTGATGACGGCGCTGGTAGCGGCCCTGGCCCTGGTGCCGCTCACGCTGGCCAAGGACGCCCCGGGCAAGGAAATCCTCTACCCGGTGGCCACCGTCATCCTCGGAGGGCTGCTCTCGTCCACCTTTCTCGACATCATCGTCACGCCCGTGGTGTTCTGGCTGGTAGGGGAGAAGGCCTTGACCCAGTATTTCGCCGCCCATCGGGAAGTAGGCCTGGATGAGCACCCGCAGGAACTGGATGCGCAGCCGCTCACGCCCCCGGGCGATCAGACCGATTTGTCCCCGGCCCTGTAGCCCTTGTCCCATGGCCTCCACGCTCCTGTATGTCCGGCATATGGTCTGCTCAAAGTGCATCCTGGTAGTGCGCGAACTCCTCGTGGAGTTGGGCCTGGTGCCGTTACGCGTGGAACTGGGGGAAGTGGAACTGCTGGGCACCCAGCAGGTCATTGACTGGGCCCGACTGCAGCAGCGTCTGGAAGCGGAAGGCTTTGCCTTGCTCGACCGGCTCTCCCCCCAGCAGCGCCTCGTAGTGCAAATCAAGGAAGTAATTGCCGAGCTGCTGCGTAAGGAGCCCGCCGCGCTACGTAGCGGACACTTCTCCCGACTGCTGAGCGAGCGCCTGCAGCGACGCTTTGCTTACCTGAGCGACGTGTTTTCGGCCACCGAAGGACTGAGCCTGGAACAGTACGTCATCCGGCAGCGCGTGGAAGAGGCCCGGTGCCTGCTGCGGGATGGTACGCTGCCCGTGGGGCGCATTGCTACAGTACTGGGATTTAGCAATCTGGGCCACCTCTCCAGGCAGTTTCAGCGCGCAACGGGGCTTTCTCCCAGCGAGTACCGCCGCCAGTGCCTTCTGCAGGCTTCCGTCGCTACACTTTCTGATTCGGGTGCAAGCGGCTAAGGCCTTGTAGGGTTCGGGTTCTTGCTAAAATAGCACCTTGACGGGGTAAGCCGAGAAAGCGGCTTGCAAAAGTGGAGCCGAGTAAATTATGCAGGTAATCGGCTTTAATCGTGCACAACTACTGGCTGCACGGCAAGTATATACTGGAAATTATTCATCCTTAACCTTCCAGTATCATGCACACTCAAAACCAGAACCTGCTCGACGCCCTCAATGCCTGCATCGCCTCGTGCGAACACTGCGCTACCGCCTGCCTGCAAGAGCAGGATGTGCGCATGATGGTCCGCTGTATTAGCCTGGACCGGGACTGTGCCGACATCTGCGCCCTCACCGCTCGTCTGCTGGCCCGCGGCTCTGAGCACGCCCAGCACCTGCTGCGCGAGTGCGCCGAAATCTGCAAGGCCTGTGGTGACGAATGCGAAAAGCACGGCGCGCATATGCAGCACTGCCGGGAGTGCGCGGAAGCCTGCCGCCGCTGCGAGCAGGCCTGCCGTCAAGGTTTGAACGCCTAGACTACCTGACACCAAAAAAGCCAGCTCATGTGAATTGAGCTGGCTTTTTGCATTTGTATGAGTGTAATGTTGCAAGCAATAAACCCGATAGTACATTTCTTACTATTTGACGGGATTTTACCTTTGAACTAATCACGCGGTGCCCTAATACCTGTAGCGGCTCACCCCCTTCCCAGACTTGCCCGATACTGCGCAGCCCCGCTGTTAGCTCTTTACGGAGACCAGTGCGGTGACTTGAATGGGACGATCTCCCAAGAATCAGCAACTGGCTCAGCTTCTTATCTGCTCGCTTTTCATCTGCTCGCTTTTCATCTGCTCGCTTTTCATCTGCTCGCTTTTCATCTGCTCGCTTTTCATCTGCTCGCTTTTCATCTGCTCGCTTTGCCACTTAGAGCATGGTCTACAGATGTAAACGCCACTTCTCCCATGGTTTGTGCTCATAATTCGGAGTTTGGGTGTGGCATGCCTGGCAGTAGTGACCCGTGCATTATCCTTCTCTTACCTGCCACTGCCCGATAGGTGGTAATGTCGGGGCGCGCACGCTTGGCTGAAAGCTTACTGATTTTCGATGACTGCCTTTTACCTCTTACCCTTATCACGACAATCGTGTGGGTATTCTACAAAAAGTAGTGTAGCGGTTTCCCCGACTCTTTCTCCACGATACATGAAAAATTTCCTGCTCTTAGCTTGGCTGTTGGTGCTGACTGGTGTTGTGCGGGCCCAGGTGGTCTCAACCGCTCCGGCTTTCTTTGCGGCGACTGACCCAGTTACTCTGTCCTTTGATGCCACGCAAGGCAACCAGGGCCTGAACAACTTTACCGGTGACGTGTACGCTCACATCGGGGTTATCACTAACCTTAGCGCTTCACCTTCGGATTGGAGGTATGTGAAATTTACCAATTTTACCGCTCCTGACCCCTCGGTGCTGCTTACCCGCACCGGCCCTAATACCTACGCGTTAAGCATCACGCCCAGCGTGCGGGCCTGGTTCAACGTGCCGGCCGCCGAGCAGGTTCTGAAGTTGGCCATGGTGTTTCGCAACGCCGCCGGCACCCAGGTCGGCCGGGCCACCGGTGGGGCTGATATCTTCGTGGACGTAAGCCAGAGCAGCGCCCTGGCCGTGCGCCTTACTGCCCCAGCAACGGGTCAGAACCCCATCTTTATCAGCTCGGGGGCACCGGTGAACGTGGCGGGTGTCGCCTCTCAGGCCGCGACTCTAACGCTGCGTCTTAATGGCACCCAGGTCGGCCAGCAATCCAATGCCACGAGCTTTACCGGCAGCGTGACGCCCACCCGGGCGGGCCGCAACGTCATCCGCCTCACAGCTACCCTGGGCACCACGTCCGTGTCGGACTCGGCCATTGTGTACGTGCGCCCGGTTGTAACCACTGCCGCCCTGCCCGCCGGCGTACGCGACGGCATCAACTACTTGGCTGGGGGAGCTTCCGCCGTGCTGGTGCTCACGGCCCCGGGCAAACAGTTCGTGTACGCCCTCGGCGAGTTCAACAACTGGCAGCCCGACCAGCCGGCCTACATGAACCAGACGCCCGACGGCAACCAGTGGTGGGTGCAGCTCAACGGCCTGACGCCGGGGCGCGAATACGCCTACCAGTACCTGGTGGATGGCAGCCTGCGCGTGGCCGACCCGTACGCTGAGAAAGTGCTCGACCCCAATAACGACCGCTTCATTCCGGCCGTAACCTTCCCCAACCTAAAGGCTTACCCCACGGGCCAGACCTCGGGCATCGTGTCGGTGCTGCAAACCAATCAGCCGGCGTACACCTGGCAGGTGCCTACCTTTCAGAAGCCGGCAAAAAGCAAGCTGGTCATCTATAAGCTGCTGGTACGCGACTTCATGGCCCGCCACGACTACCAGACCCTGGTGGACACGTTAGGCTACCTGCAGCGCCTCGGGGTCAACGTCATCGAGTTGTTGCCGGTGGGCGAGTTCGAGGGCAACGAGTCGTGGGGCTACAACCCCTCCTTTCACCTGGCCCCCGACAAGTACTACGGCCCCAAGAACGAACTCAAGCGCTTCATCGATTCCGCCCACGCCCGCGGCATCGCCGTGACGCTGGATATGGTGCTCAACCACGCCTTTGGCCAGAACCCGATGGTGCAACTGTACTTCGACGGGACAGCCGGCAAGCCGGCCGCGAACTCACCCTGGTTTAATGCTGACGCCACGCACCCCTTCAACGTGGGGTACGACTTCAACCATGAAAGCGCTTTCACCAAAACGTACGCCAAACGGGTGATGGAATTCTGGCTGCAGGAATATCACCTGGATGGATACCGCTTCGATCTGTCCAAAGGCTTCACCCAGACCGTTTCCGGCACCAACGTGGGTCAGTGGAGCCAGTACGACCAGTCCCGGGTGAACATCTGGATGGAGTACAACAATTTCATTAAAACAGTGGACCCGAATGCGTTCGTTATTCTGGAGCACTTTGCCGATAATACCGAAGAACGGGTGCTGGCCAACGCGGGCATGCTGCTGTGGGGCAACCTTAACTACAACTACAACGAGGCTACCATGGGCTTTCTGCCCAACTCCAACTTCAGCGGGGGCTACTACGGCAGCACCGCCCAGGGTGGCCGCGGCTGGGCGCAGCCGGGCCTGGTGACCTACATGGAAAGCCACGACGAGGAGCGGCTGATGTACCGCAACCTCACCTTTGGCAACCAATCCAACCCCGCCCACAACGTGCGCGACCTCACCACTGCTCTGGCCCGCAACGAGGCCGCGGCCGCGTTTTTCTTCACCGTACCAGGCCCCAAGATGCTGTGGCAGTTTGGCGAGCTGGGCTACGAGGTGAGCATCGACTTCAACGGGCGCACCGGCAATAAGCCTATCCGCTGGAACTACTACCAGGAACCCGCCCGCCGTAAGCTCTACGACACCTACCGGGCGCTGATAGCCCTGAAGAAGAGTCAGGCCGTGTTCGACAACCCCACCAGCTATACCCAACAGCTGGCCGGCGCGGGCAAATCCATCCACCTGGGCGATGCCACGCAGCAAGTGACCGTTCTGGGCAACTTCGACGTGACCAGTATCACCATTGACCCAGCCTTTCAACGGCCCGGCAAGTGGTACAACTACCTCAGCGGCGACAGTATTACCGTGACCAACGTGAATGCCCAACTAAACCTGCAGCCCGGGGAGTACCGCGTGTACACCACGCAGCGGGTGCGGCGTGCCGGTATAGTGCTCAGCACCAGGGGGGCGCAACAAGGCACCGCGCTGAACTTGAGCGTCGCCCCGAACCCGGCCGGTACTCGGGCCACCGTGCGACTGACTACGCCTGTTACGGCCCCGGTGACGGTGAGCGTACGTAACCTGCTCGGCGGTGAAGTACACCGGGTACAGTTGTCCCCGCGTCCTGCCGGCACGGTCGTGGAAATACCGCTGAAACTCGATAGTTTGTCGGCTGGAGTATACTTAGTTAACGTGGTAAGCGGTAACCTTACGGCCACTACGCGACTTTTGATCCAACCCTAACAAACAGGCTTTTCTACTACCTTATGGAATGACCATCACAATTTGGTGGCACTGTTCGTAGGGGATTAAACTAGACTCACGGGGCTGAAAAGACTCCAACTACTTGATCCTAACGAAATAGTTCATGGTATGAACTCTCCTGCAAATCATATAAGCCCGAAGCGCAATTCTGTACCCCTGGCGCCGCACTGGGGTCTATTTTTGTGCGTTGTACACCCAGTACCGACTAGCTCGGCGACCTTACTTCTTCTTCCCATGAAAACTCTGCAATTCAAGACCAACATTAACTGCGGCGGCTGCATTAAAGCCGTTACGCCGACCCTGAACCAAGAAGCTGGCGTGGGTAACTGGCAAGTGGACACGACTAGCCCCGACAAGATTCTCACCGTCACCTCCGACCAGCTCACGGCGGAGCAAGTGGTTCAGGCCGTTGAGAAAGCCGGCTTTAACATTGCGGCTGCTTAAGCGCCTTCGTTGTCTGCACGTAAAACGCCCGGTTCTGCCGGGCGTTTTTGGTTTTCAGGGTGCCTAGCACTGGAAAGCATGGAAATTATGTAGGCTGCGCGCGCAATAGCAGCAAACACGCCCCCACCCACTCTGCGTAAAGCGAACCGCCGGTCACGTCCTGCTAGCCTGCTGGCACAGCAACACGACTTCTCTGATTTGCTTCGTCGTGGCCGGGAAAAAGCGGCGCTGCACTACCGGAAAATGTTGCGGCGCCGGGAATCCGGAAAGGGCTCCGCTCTTTCGGCGGTTTTCTGCTGTTCAATTCTTTGCCTGCCTCTATGTTCTCAGATTTTCCCAACCTGCACCCCCTGGTGGTGCATCTACCTATTGTCCTGCTGCTGCTCAGCGCGGGCCTGCAGGCGCTGAACGTGTACAAGGACTGGCCACCGGTGAAGTGGATTACCATGGCCGTGATGGCCGGCGGCTTTCTGGGAGCTCTGGCCGCCAGCACCGTGTTTCATGCCATGCCCATGGGTCTGGCACCCCGGGCCGCCGCCGTTTTTGAAGCCCACGAAAAGTTCGCGGGCTACACCCTGTGGCTTTCCGGCATTACCTTGCTGCTGACCGGTGTCGGCACGTTTTTCAAGATTCAGCGGCGGGCCTACGAAATCCTGGTGCTGGTGTTGGCCATAGCCACGGCCGGGGTATTGTCGGTGGCTGGGCACCGTGGGGCGCAGCTGGTGTACGTTGAGGGCGTGGGGCCACAGGGCCGCCTGCTTGATAAAAGCCACGGCCATGGGGGCGGGGAAGCCATGCCCACTATGGAGATGAAGGCCGATACGCACAACGAGGCGGCAGGGGGCAACGACCACAACGCGAACCAGACTCCCGCTTCGCCCAACCCACTCGCGGCCCCGGCTTCAGCTGATATGCCCGGCATGGATATGAACGGGCCCGCCTCCACCAGCAAGGACAGCCGCCCGGCCCCGGGCGCGATGGACAACAGGGCTATGCCCGGCCGCCAGCCGGCTGGTCCGCCAGCCCCCGCTAACAGCACCATGCCGGACATGCCGGGCATGCGCATGCCCGCTGAAAAGATGACTCAGCCCATGCCCGCGGGCATGGATAGGAGCCGCCCGGCCCGGCAGAAACCCATGAACGATATGCCCGGGATGGAGAATATGCCCGGCATGAGCCCGCCGAAATCAGGTGCCAAAAAGCCAGCCAAAGCCCCATCCGGCATGGCGGGCATGGGCACTATGGCCGATATGCCGGGCATGAAGGCGCCGGGTTCAAAGCAGCCCAAGCAAGCCACGCCGCCAATGGACAACATGAGCGATATGCCCGGTATGGAAAAAGGCCAGCCCATGCCCGCCATGGGCCCGATGCCGGGCATGCGCATGCCCACCAACCCCCTGGACAAGTTCCGCTTCGAGGACAACAACCCCGCCCGTAACAAACCCAAGCATGCTAACCAGTAGCGACCCGATGAGATTATTTGCCCTTCTACTCTTTCTGCTTGGTTCGCTTTCCCTGGCCGCCCAAACGCCCCAGCACCAGGCCATGCCCAAAAGCAAGGCCGCCAATGGCCCGGCCACCCCGCCCCCGGATCAGGACCTGCGGGGCCACGTGGTGGCGCCCCGCACGGGCCACGCCGGCCACCGGGTCGAATATGACCTGTACGTGGATGAGCGGGAGGTAAGCTACACCGGCAAAACCCGCCTGGCTATTGCCATCAACGGGCAGATTCCGGCCCCCACGCTGCGCTTCACTGAGGGCGACACGGCTATCATCCGGGTACACAACCAGATGAGCGTGGAAACCAGCATTCACTGGCATGGGCTGCTGCTGCCTAACGACCAGGACGGGGTGCCCTACCTTAACACGGCCCCCATTGAGCCGGGCGGCATGCACACCTTCACGTTTCCGCTGATCCAGAGCGGCACCTATTGGTACCACTCCCATACCATGCTGCAGGAGCAGAACGGGCTGTACGGCTCCATCGTCATTCAGCCCAAGCAGGTGAAGTACGAGCTCAAGGAGTACGTGCTCCTGCTCTCCGACTGGACCGACCACCCACCCAAGGAAGTGCTGCGCTACCTCAAGCGGGCCGGCGAGTGGTTTGCCGTGCAGAAAGGCGCGACGCAGAGCTACGGGGAGGCTATTGCGGCCGGCTATTTCAAGGACAAAGTCCGGCAGGAGTGGGGCCGCATGCCGGCCATGGACCTCACCGACATCTATTACAACAAGTTCCTCACCAACGGCCGCGAGCAGAGCTACTACCCTGACGCCAAGCCCGGGGAAGTGGTGCGCCTGCGCGTCATCAACGGCAGCGCCTCCTCCTACTTCTACCTGCAGTATGCCGGCGGCCCCATGCAGGTCATCGCCGCCGATGGCATCAACGTGGAGCCCTTTCCCGTCAGCAAGCTTGAAATTGCCACGGCCGAAACCTACGACCTGCTGGTGACCATTCCACCCGCGGGCGCGGCCGAACTGCGAGCCACCGCCAACGACATCACGGGCTACTCGTCCAGCTTCTTTGGAGCCGGCGAGCCGATGAAAGCGCCCGATTTGCCGCGCATTAACTACTTCCAGATGATGCGGGAAATGGGCAGCATGGGTAATATGACCGGTATGGACATGGGCGGCAACGGCCAGATGGACCCTAACGGCGGCATGAAGGGCATGGATATGAAAGGGGGCAGTGGGGAGATGAAAGGCATGAACATGCCGGCCGGCCGGCAGTCTACGCAGCCCGCGGACCCCTCTATGAAAGGGATGGATATGAAAAACGGAACCATGCCCGCCAGCACGGCCCCCTCTCCCCAAAACCGGCCCATGAACATGCAGGAAAAGAGCGGTAAGAGCATGGGCAATACGCAGGACATGGGTAGTATGGCCGGCATGGACATGGGCGGTGGAATGGCCGGCATGAGCATGGGGGGCGCGGGCGGCGACTTTAACTACAACCAGTTGCGGGCCCTGAATCCGACCACCCTGGATTCTACCCGGCAGTGGCGCGACATCAAGCTTACGCTCACCGGCAACATGCTGCGCTACATCTGGTCGTTTGACAACAAAACCTTGTCGGAAGCCGACAAAATTCCCATCCGCCGGGGTGAGAACGTGCGCATGACCTTCACCAACCTGACCATGATGCGCCACCCGCTGCACCTGCACGGGCACTTCTTCCGCCTGGTCAACGCCCAGGGCGCTTACTCGCCCATGAAGCACACCTTCGACATCCCGGCCATGGGCACGGTGACTATCGAATTTGAGGCCAACGAGTACCAGGACTGGTTTTTCCACTGCCACATCCTCTACCACATGATGGCCGGCATGGCCCGCATCATCAGCTACGACGCCAGCCCCCAGAACGAGTACGCGAAGGGAAATTACAAGATGCTTAAGCGCGAGGACAATGCGGTCTACCCCTGGCTCGATTTATCGGTCCACTCTCAGGGGGCCTTCCTGGAAGGCAATCTTTCCAATAACCGCAACGCGCTGGAATTCGAGGGCCGGGTCAACTACCTGGGGAACTACGAAACCGAAACCCACTTGCTGCGCTACCTCGATAAGCGGCAATTCTGGGCGGCCTTCGTGGGCTATGATTTTCGGGACAACAAGACGTTACGTGGGTCGCCCCTGGAAAAAGGCCGTCCTCGAGACAACAACATCAATTTCCGCCGGCAAACCGAACTCGGCGTGTACTATCTGCTCCCCCTACTTGTGCGCGCAGAGTTACGCTCTGATCTGACTGGTCAGGTGCGTCTGCAACTCGAGCGCCGGGATTTGCCCCTGAGTAATAATGTGTTCATGGACATCCGGGGCAACACGGACCGGGAGTTTACGCTCGGCTTCCGCTACATGGTCAGCAAGTACGCCTCGCTGAGCACCAACTACGATAACCAGTATGGCTGGGGCGCCGGTCTGACCTTTCATTACTAGCAAAGCGCCCCTCAAGAGCGTTGCTTTGCCCGCTGCCTCCTGAGCCGCTACTTGAGTGGTCTATCCTGGCGCGGCTGATTTACCCCATTATGTATATTCGCAAGCACATTCATTGGCGCGTTATCTGGCGCCATTCCTGGAAGGACGTGCTCCTTTTCCTGACTTACGATCTGCTCTTGGCCGTACTCTACGGACCGCTGCACTGGCATTGGCTGGACGTGCCCTGGCAGCTGGTCAGCATCGTGGGCGTGGCCGTGTCGTTCTACGTGGGCTTCAAGAACAGCAGCTCATATAGTCGCTTTTCCGAAGCCCGCCAGCTGTGGGGCGGGATTGTCAACCGCAGTCGCAGCTGGACGATGCTGGTGCTGGGCCATACCCAGCCGGCCAACCTGGTGACGACCACCCTAGCGCAGCTGGCGTTTCAGCGACAACTGGTGTACCGGCAGCTGGCCTGGGTCAATGCGCTACGCCTGCACCTGCGTCGTCAGCCTGAGCGCTGGCAGGCGGAGGTGGCACCCCTGCTCGACCCGGCCGAGGCCACGCAGCTGCAACAGCTGGCCAATCCACCCGCTCAGCTGCTGCTGCGGCAAACGCAGGCCCTGCGCGAGGCCGAAGGGCTGTTCAGTGAGTTGCAGCTGCGTACTCTGTGTGAAGAGCTACGCGAGATGACCAACCTGCAGGGCGGCTGTGAGCGCATCAAGAATACGCCGTTTCCCCGGCAGTATGCTTTTTCCAGTCTGGTGTTCGTGTGGCTCTTTATTGCCCTACTGCCCCTGGGCTTGCTGGCCGAATTCGAGAAGCTGGGTCATGGCCACTACTGGCTGACCGTGCCGTTCTCCGTGCTGGTATCCTGGGTGTTCATCACCATTGAGCTGGTGGGCCACATCAGCGAGGACCCGTTTGAGAACCGCATGAACGACGTGCCCATGACGGCGCTCTGCCGCAGCATCGAGATTGATTTGCGCCAGATGCTGGGCGAACAGCAGGTGCCCGCGCCCGTGCAAGCTGAACACGGCATACTTTACTAGCCGCCCGTACTACACCCTGCTTTCTCCTTGCGCCTGACAGTAAGGCCCATATCCCTACGGACTGTAGCTACTCCACCTGCTAAAAGCTGTTTAAAGTCCGAAGATTAACCACAGAGGGACGCTTGCCAAAGCAAGCCGGTTCACCGGTCCGGCTTCGGGTACGTCGGCTGTTGAGGCCAGGGCTTGTAAGCCGGTCTACCTGCGGTGGCAATTAGCGCAGGCAGGCCTGGTATCGGATACACCATCCCCGGAATTTGTTGCATAGTTTATCGTTAGGCAACCGGGAAGGGAGCGTAATGCGAGTAGCTCTATAGCAGGCTTCCTTTTCCGCGTACTCTCCTTACTATTGACCCTTCCCTGTATGAAGATCAAACAGCTTGAAAATGTATTGTATAGTCTGGCTGCACGGGAGGCCAACGTATCAAGGGCAGAGATAACCAATGGTTGGCAGCAGTTAGAACCCCGCCTCGATGCACTGCAACTATCTACTCAGAATGGTGAGCAGGTAACTCAACACTACGTGGACCGCCCAGGGCCGCACGGCAGTCTGTCGAGTAAGGAAAAAACCGGTGCTGGTACCCCTTACCCACTGAATGCAGGCAAGGGGTGGAAACCTTTATTGACAGGACTGTAGCAGTGCCGTTACGCTGAGCGTAGCGGTTGCATCGGTCGTATAGTTGTCATTGTTCACGCACACGTAGAGGCGACGGGTACCGGCCGGCAACGCAAGGGGGCGGGTTTCCTGGGGGGTATTATCTGCTGCCCGAAAGCACACTTTGTCCTGGGTAATGGTGCCCTTGGTAGCGAGAAACTGCTGGGCCGCGCGCTCGTCGGGGGTAATATACCAGTGGCACTTGGTGCTAACCGTGGGTGGAGCATTGTTGCCTTGCTTGGTCAGGGCCGTGGCTGCGGTGCTCAACAGGGCGGGAGCCGCGGTTCCTCCACTGCCGGCTACCGCTGCCACCGCCAGTGCCGTTGACCAGGAAATAGGAGGCTGGCCTTCGTCGCGTACGTCCAGCTTATAGATAATACCGACTGTGCCGACCGGCAGGTCTACCGTGAATACTTTCCGGCTGGTGTGCATGCAGTTGCTGCAGTGGATGGAAGCTGTGCTCAGGGGCAGCGCGTCCTGCAGCACGGATGTACACTTGATTTCGCGGCCGTCCTCATGCCAGCTGCGAAAATCAGCTTGTTGTAGGCCATTTATGTACGTTCCGCGAAAACTCATCTGGCCGTTTTCGTGCCAGCCGCAGCACAGCCCGGTGGGCTTGTCCGGGGCTTCACTGGCCATTTTTCCTTCCCACTGCTTTTTCCAGGAAGGATAGAAGTAGTCGCGCACGGTGCCCACCGTTTTGCCGGCAGCATCATGGCGGGCAATCCGAGCATAGGAAATCTCTTCCAGGGTCTCGGTGCGCTCCCAGTCACGGTCAAAATACACGGTGTCGGCCGGTGGTAAGCTGACAGCTGCCGGCTTGGGCCGCTGCGCCAGTGCGGAAGTCAGCGATAGAAGCAGAAGAAGGACGTACAGAGCGCAGCGTTTGGCCATAGAAAACCGGAGGATGGATAGCAAATAGAATTACGCAGGGTAAAGATAAAGCCTTGATCACCGCTACCAAATCCACACAGCCAGCCAGCAGCTTTTAATAAAAACAACAGCATGTAGCTTCCCTATTTATTTAGATCCTTTACAAAAAAACTTTGCCCTTATTTGGAATAATAACAAATAAGCTATTTACCTTTGGGTACCATTTGACCTCCTTCGCTAATCCCGTTCCCATGACGTTTAAGTACGTTCCTGCTACGCTGCTGGCCCTGACCGTAGCTCTGAGTTCCTGCGACAAGAATGACACCGAGTCGGCTCCAGTACTGCGCGCCAAAATGGACGCCGGCACGCTGACGGCCTCTTCCAAGTACACGGAATCATTCAAGGATGCCAGCGGGCAGTCGACGGTGGAGTTGACAAGCTCGAACCAGCGCCTGGATATGTTTTCGGAGCTGAATTCGTACATGGCGCTGGTGGCTGTGGCCGCTCCTGCCACCCCTTCCACGCTGGACGTGACCAAGCTGCGCGGTTACTACGCCAACACCGGCGGCTACTTCACCGGCACCGGCCTGAATGCCTCGGGCCTGTCGTTGCGAACCACCACGGCGGCCTCCTTCCCCGCCACGAACGCCGAAACGGTGCGCACCTACGTGGACACCAAGCTGACTCAGCTGGCCACGGCCAGCCAGTCGGTGAATAACGTGGCCACGCCCGGCTCAGCCGGGCGCCTGGGCCGCTACCTGGTAGACGGCAACGGCATCGAGGTGAACCAGGTCATTCAGAAGGCGCTGATTGGCGCGTTGCTGCTCGACCAGATTGACAACGTGCTGCTGACCGACAACGCCCTGAAGGCAAACAACAGCAAAGTAGTAGACGGCAAGTCCTACTCCGAGCTGGAACACAACTGGGACCTAGCCTACGGCTACCTGACGGCCAACGCCATCATGACCACTGACATCAGCCTGACGCCCCGCGAGCGGTTCCTGGCCGGCTACCTCAACGAGAAAAACCCCACGGCCTCGCCCGCGGTGTACATGGCTTTCCTAAAGGGCCGTGCGGCCATCGTCAACAACGACGCGGCCGGCGTGAAAACCCAGGCCGACCTTATCCGCACGGAGCTGGAGAAAACCATTGCACTGGCGGCGGTGTCTTACCTGAGCAACTGGAAGTCGGCTTCCACGCTCGACGTGAAAGCCCACGCCCTGGGCGAAGGTCTCGGCTTCATCTACTCGCTGCGCTTCTGCACCAAGTACGGCGCCGACGCGGCGTTTTCCGACAACCTGCTCACGGACCTGACCTCGGGCACCAACGGCACCTGGAGCCTTACCAACGCCCAGGCCGACGTGGCCATCAACGCCATCAAAACCAAGTTTAGCATTTAACATTTTTTGGCCCGCTTGCCGCAAGCGGACCCAAGGCCAACGAATCAGGCAGCCCCGGCTGCGTGGTCCGTTGGCCTTCGCCACGAAAAATTGCCCCGATGAAAAAGACCGCTTTGTTTGCGCTGCTGCTCCTATTTACAGCCGTGGGCATCTTCAGCTGCCAGAAAGACTCCGGCGTGGACCCGGCCGGATCCGACGCGACGGTGGACCGCAAAGCGCTGCTCACGCAGTGGGCCGACAGCCTGGTAAAACCCGGCTACCAGCGCTTTAACGACAAGATGGCGGTGCTCAAAACCAAGACGACGGCCTTCACGGCGGCGCCCACCCCGGCTACGCTGCTGGACGCGCGCCAGGCCTGGCAGACGGCTTACCTGGAGTGGCAGAAGGTGGAGCTGTTTGAGTTTGGCCCGGCCGAGTCGGTGAGCCTGCGTAACCACTTCAACATCTACCCGGCCGACGCGGCGGGCATCAACCGCAACATCATCACCGGCACCTACGACTTTGAGGTGGCCACGGCTATTCCCCAGCAGGGCTTTCCCGCGCTGGACTACCTGCTCAACGGTGTGGCCATGGGCGACGCGGCCATCGTGCAGCAGTACGTGGCCTCCGCCGGCCACCGCCGCTACCTCACCGACGTGGTGGCCAAGATGGACCAGACGTTTGGCACGGTCTACTCCCAATGGAACAGTTCCTACCGGGACACCTTTATCAACAACGCCGGCACCGACGCCAGCTCATCGCTCTCGCGCGTAATCAATGCCTATTCGCTCTACTTCGAGCGCTACCTGCGCGCCGGCAAGGTGGGCATTCCGGCCGGCACCATGACCGGCACGCCCCGCCCCGAAAAGATTGAGGCCTACTACCTCAAGGGTACGCTGCCGCTGCAGCTGGCCACCACGGCCCACGCCACCGTGCAAAGCTTCTTCAACGGCCGTGCGGGCCGGCCCTCGCTGAAAAGCTACCTCGATGCGCTCGGCGCCAAGGACAGCCGCTCGGGCCAGAGCCTGACGAGCATCGTCAACACGCAGTTTGGCGTTTCGGCCCAGCAGCTCAGCTCCCTGGGCCCCGACTTGTTCACCACCATCACGGCCCGCAATGCCGATGCGGTGGCTTCCTACAACGAGATGCAAAAGGCCGTGCGCCTGATTAAGGTGGACATGACCTCGGCCCTGGGCATCACGGTGACCTACGTCGACAACGACGGCGACTAATGCAGAGCAGTCCGCTGCAGCGCTACCTCCACCGCTATACCCCAGCTGCCCCGCTGGCTACGTTCCGGATGGCCTTTGGCCTTTTGGTACTGGCCAGCGTGGTGCGTTTCTGGGCCAAGGGGTGGATTGCGGAACTCTACCTGAAGCCTAAGTTTTTCTTCGCCTACTACGGCTTCGAGTGGGTGCGGCCCCTAGGTCCCTACACGTACGGGCTGTTCGTTTTCTGCGGGGTGTGCGCGCTACTCGTAACCCTGGGCTACTGGTACCGCACGGCCGCGGCGGGCTTGTTTGTGAGCTTCACCTACATCGAGCTCATGGACAAAAGCACCTACCTCAACCACTACTACTTCGTGAGTGTGGTGGCCCTGCTGCTGCTGGTGCTGCCGGCCGGCCGCTACTTTTCCCTGAATGCCCACCTGAATCCGGCCCGCTGGCGCAGTGAGGTGCCCCGCTGGACGGTGGACGCGCTACGCCTGCTCATGGGCATTGTGTACTGCTACGCCGGCCTGGCCAAGCTCAACTCCGACTGGCTGGTGCATGCCATGCCGCTGCGCATCTGGCTGCCGGCCAAAAACGACTTGCCCATTATCGGCCCGTTGCTGGACCGGGTGTGGGTGGCCTACGCCTTCAGCTGGTTTGGGGCCTTCTATGACCTGACGGTGCCGTTTTTCCTGCTGAACCGCCGCACCCGGCTCTGGGCCTACGTCACGGTGGTGGTCTTTCACGTGCTCACGGCCGTGCTGTTTCCCATCGGCATGTTTCCGTATGTGATGATGGTGGCGGCGCTGGTTTTCTTTCCGGCAGAGGCTCATGAACGGTTTCTTGCCCGGCTGCGCGGCTGGTGGAATACGACCCCGGCGGCCCGACCTTCGATGTCCCTGGTGTATGCCCCGCGGACCCGGCAGGCCCTGCTACTGGTACTGGGCGTGTTCTTTGTGGTGCAGCTGCTGCTGCCCTTTCGTTACCTGCTTTATCCGCACGAACTGTTCTGGACCGAAGAGGGCTACCGCTTTTCCTGGCGGGTGATGCTGATGGAAAAGATGGGGCAGGTGCAGTTCAAGGTCGTGGACTCCGCTACCGGCCGGGCCCGACTGGTGAATAACTACGAGCACCTGAGTGTGCTGCAGGAAAAGATGATGAGCACGCAGCCCGACATGCTGGTGCAGTTTGCCCACTACCTGCGCGACTACTACGCCCGGCGCGGCGTGCACAACCCAAAAGTTTACGCCGATGCTTACGTGAGCCTGAACGGGCGTCTGGGCAAAAGCTTTATTGACCCCACCGTAGATTTGGCCCGCGTCACCGACGATTTACGGCCCAAGCCCTGGATTTTACCCTTTGACGATGAGATTTCCGGTTTATAGCGTGGCCCTGGCCGCGAGCGTGTTGTCCACCCTGACGGCCGTGGCCCAGCAAGCCAGCCTGCAGGGCCGGGTGCGCGAAACCGATACCGGCCGGCCCGTGGTGGGCTGCGAGGTGTACGTGCGCGGCTCCCGCCAGATTGCCCGCACCGACTCGGCCGGTCTGTTCACCATTGCGAAGCTCCCGGCCGGCCGCCAGCAGCTGCAGTTTTCCTCCATCGGCCACGAGCCGTTGAAAACGGAGGTGGACGTGCCGGCCGACGGCAGCCTTGTAGACTTTACGCTTCAGCGCCGCGAGCGGCAACTCAAGGAAGTGGTAGTGGCGGCACCGCAAACACGATTTGGGCCGCAGCGCCTGCGTGAGGTGGAGGGCACGGCCATTTTCGCGGCCAAGAAGTCGGACGTCATCGTGCCCGACAACTTAGTGGCCAACCTGGCTACCAACAACGCCCGGCAGGTGTATGCCCGGGTAGCGGGGCTCAACATCTGGGAAAGCGACCAGGGCGGCCTGCAGCTCAGCATCGGGGGCCGGGGCCTTGACCCCAACCGCACCAGCAACTTCAACGTGCGGCAAAACAACTACGACATCTCGGCCGACGCGCTGGGCTACCCCGAGAGCTACTACACGCCGCCCGTGGAGGCCATCAAACGCATTCAGCTGGTACGCGGAGCCGCCTCCCTGCAGTACGGCACCCAGTTCGGCGGCCTGCTCAACTTCGAGCTGCGCGCGCCGGAGCCGGATAAGACCGTCAGCGTGGTGTCGCGGCAGACGGTGGGCTCCTACGGGTTTTTCAACTCGTTCAACAGCGTGAGCGGCACGGTGAAGAAGCTCAGCTACTACGCCTTCGCCCAGTACAAGGGCGGCGACGGCTGGCGCCCCAACTCGCACTTCGACTCCAAAACGGCCTACGCCGACGTGCGGTACCAGTTCGCCGAGAACTTCAAAGTCGGCGCTCAGGTCACCCACATGGACTACCTGGCCCAGCAGCCGGGTGGGCTGAGCGACGCGCAGTACGCCCAGAACGCCCGGCAGTCCAACCGCGAGCGGAACTGGTTTGCCGTGGACTGGAACCTGTTCAACGCCTCGGCCGACTGGAAGCTGACGCCGCAATCGAATATCAACGTGCTGGCTTTTGGGCTGCGGGCCACGCGCAAGTCCCTGGGCTTTCGGCCCAACCAGGTGGCGCTGCCCGACAACAACACCTACCTGCGTGACCTGATTACCGGAGAGTTTCAGAACTACGGCGTGGAAGCCCGCTACCTGAACCGCTACGCCCTGGGCACCGGCAGCAAAAGTGGCGTGCTGCTGCTGGGCAGCCGCTACTACCACGGCTATAACCATAGCGTGCAAGGGTTTGGTCCCACGGGCCGCGGCGCGGACTTCCGCTTCGTGGGTCCCGAGGGGGTGACGTTCGCCAACGGCTTCTCGGACTTCGAGTTTCCCAACCAGAACGTGGCCGTCTTTGCCGAAAACATCTTCTACCTGAGCGATAAGGTTTCGGTGACGCCCGGGGTGCGCTACGAGTACATCCGCACTACCTCCAAGGGCACTTACGGCACCGTGATTCGCGACAACGCCGACAACATCGACGCCATCACCCAGAACAACGAGCAGCGCCTGAGCCCGCGCGGCTTCGTGCTGGGCGGCATCGGCGTGAGCTACAAGCCCGTGGAAACGCGGGAGCTCTACGGCAACATCTCGCAGAACTACCGTTCCATCACGTTCTCGGACATGCGCATCGCCAACCCCTCGGCCGTCATCGACCCCAACCTGCAGGACGAGCGCGGCTACTCAGCCGACCTGGGCCTGCGCGGGGAGCAGGGCCAGTGGCTGACCTACGACGTGAGCTTGTTTGCCCTGCAGTACGGCAACCGCATCGGCGAAGTGCAGACCTACGACGCCGCCGACCGGGTGCTGCGCCGCCGCAGCAACGTGGGCCGCGCCCTGATTCTGGGGGTGGAGTCCTACGCCGAAGTGGACCTGCTGCGGGCCCTGCGCCCCACGGCCGAGCCGGGCTGGTGGTCGCTGGCCACCTTCGGCAACCTGGCCCTGATTCGGGGCCGCTACACGCAAAGCGACATAGCAGGGGTGAAGGGCAATCCGGTCGAATTTGTGCCCGCTATCAACCTCAAGGCCGGTGCCCGGGTGGGGGTTGGGCCGTTCAAGGGTTCATTGCAGGCCACCTACTTGTCGAAGCAGTATACCGACGCGACGAAAGCCGAACTAGGGGGCGTATCGGCGGTCGTGGGCCGCATTCCGGCTTACACGGTGCTCGATGCCTCGGTTTCCTGGGAGCGGCGCTGGCTCAAGCTGGAAGGCAGCGTGAACAACCTGGCCAACGCCGTCTATTTCACCCGCCGCGCCACCGGCTACCCCGGCCCCGGTATCCTGCCTTCCGACGGCCGCAGCTTGTTTCTGACGGTAGCCGTAAAGTGGTAACGGATAGCCAGGCCTTACGCACATGAAACCAGCAACTATACCGATAGACCGGGTGCTGCGGGCGTGGCCCCAGCTGCGCGGCCACTTTCGCGACCGTCCGCAGATTTCGGAAATGGAGCTGCTAGCCTTTTTCCAAGGGGCGGTGCCCGAGGTCACGGCCGCCGTTTGGCCAGCGGTCCGGCAGAGACTCATACGCAGCCAGCTATTGCACGAAGCAGCACCGGGCCTGCTCTCGTTTGAACCAACCCCCATTGCCAATGCCCTGAAACCGATGCTGGCGCCCGAATGGCTGGCGTTGTGGCAGCAGCTGCAAGCTAGGCTGTCCTTGCCAGCGGGTTGCCTGTGGTCTACCCGCTGGCTGCAGCCGTTTCTCCCCAATATGCCTGCCCTTCTCGTGGTGGAAGTGCGCTGGGCCGAACTCCGCTGGGCTGAACGCCTGCTGACTACTTTCCCGCTGCCAGACCCCGTGGTAGCACGGGCCTGGCAGCGGTTTTCACCCGTGCGGCAGGTGCGGGGCATTCCCACGGCCCGCCTGGAAAAAATGCTCGTCGACGCAGCCCTGCTGCCGGAGCTGGCCGCGGCTACTTCGGATATGGCACTTACGGCGTCGCTGGCCACGCTACTCCCCCATCAGGGCCTCAACCAGCCGCTGCTGCTGCAGTACGCGGCCCGCTGTGGTATCGAACCCCGCTGGACGGCGTTGCTGAATGCGGCCTTAAACCCGGCTTGAGCGCGCCGGCGGATTTTCGCGGCGCCCGGAAATGCTGCTGCGCCTGCGGGCCGACCCGATGAGAGCGGGAATTGGTATCCTGTTTAGTCGTCCACCTTACGGCCCAGTAGCTTTCGCATTCCCTTGCGCAACGAGTAAATACGGGAGTTGAGGTAGCACGCGTGACAGTGGCTGAAGTTCCACAAGCAATCCACCGTATCCGTGAATAGGTGGAACAGCAGGCCTACAGCGGCAATCCGCGTGACTGGTAGCAGTAGCAGCAGCGCATACACCGGGATGGCATAAAAAGAGTGGAGCGGGTGATACCCGATGCTGCAGCGCAAGGGGTCGAAGATAGGCTTGGCCAGCAGGTGATCTAGGTCCATGATCATGGTGGCAAGCATGATCAGGTAGGCGGTTTGCCACACCGCGGGAAAGAAAACAAGCGCCAACACAGCCGGAAAAAGAAAGTGCAGCCCATAATGCACCAACGTTTGGACGCTGAAGAAATTGGGGGAGGCGTACTGCCGGGGCCTGCGCGAAACCAAGGGCTGAGTGGTGCCACTTACCGTGTCCCTAATCGTTGGCTTGGGCTGAAAGCTACCCAGCCGATTCGGCTGCCCCCTTTTTTTCGGAGGGGGGTGGGCCGAAGTGTTTGTGGTCGCAGGTTGGACTTCAGGCTGTACCCGCTTCTGCGGCGCAGAGGGGAGTTCAGGAGCTAGGAGGGAGTTCGCCGTGTCGCAGTGCTGTACCGGCCGCGGGGAGTGGTACCCGGCCGTAGCCGCAAACTTAGGGGGCAGAGCGGATGACCGGCAACCAGCAAGTGCCAACATCAGGCCGGCGGCGCTATAGCGAATAAAGCTGAAAACAGGCAAGAGAAGCAAGGAAGCGTGTTGGGGACGAGTAAGCAGGCTTATCCCGAGCAACCATCCTGCGGGCGGCCTCGTGGCTCGGCACCATCGAAGCAGCATAGTTGAAGATGGAATCATCCGTTTTGAGCGGGGCATCCAATGTTGTTACCCTGCTTGCTACGATGCCTATATGGAAACTCTTGTGCTTCAAAATGTCCTTACCGGGTTTAAAATACCCAGGTTGTGAATAGATTGCTGCTATCCCCTCCGGGCAGGAACGGCAACACAGAGTCGGCTATTCGGTGGGAACGACCAGGTGAGCTTACGCACTTCGCCCGTGCATCGTGTGGCCGATTTACTTGCATAATTTCCAGGTCCTGAACTGCCTCGAGGCAGCGTGGCGGTTTAAAAAAAATATTCGGCCAAACTGAGAAGTATACACGAACAGGAAAGGCGGTGATTAAGCACTGCACTCCTCTCACGGATGGAGTTTAATTCACCGTTGCTCGATAGATAGGCCTGCAAACAGTGCTCTTCGTCTGCCAGCCGGTCAGGCAACGGGTTGTCGCAGGTGGCAATACCCCGAGCAATACGGGCAACACTAGGAGCAGGCTACCATGGGCCTCCACTCATAGCATGAAGTGTTGCCAGAAACATATTTTATATTTTTAGAAACGATTTTTAATATTTTAGAAACGATTTTAGTATATTTGAGTACGTATAAAGCACTCATGTTCACAGAAATCATAAAAATCATTGAGGGTGGCCTCACCAAGGACCCGCAGAAGGTGCTTAGTTACGCCACGCTACTAGCCGAAAACCTCCGCAAAGCCGGTGACACGAAAGCGGCTGACCGCATCCTGCGCGCCTTGCACAGCAAGCAGGCCCAGCCTGTGTACCTCGACCAGCTTTTGACTGCTCCGGTTGATCAAGAGACCCGCATGAACATTGCTGACCTGGTGATGCCCCAGCCAGGGTTGGATCTTCCAGTTATTCTTTCTGATAACCTGCGCCATAAGCTCGACGGCTTTGTGAATCGATTGCAGCATCGTTCTGAACTCCAGGCCGCAGGCATAGCTCCGCAGGCTTCTCTTTTGCTGTACGGCCCCCCCGGCGGCGGCAAGACTACCATCGCCCATTACATCGCTCAGCAAATGCAGCTCCCGCTGGTGGTGGCTCGGCTCGACTCGCTGGTTTCCTCGCTGCTGGGTAATACGGCCAAAAACATCCGCAAAATTTTCGAATTCGCCAGTCGCCAGCCCTGCATCCTGTTTTTGGATGAGTTTGATGCCATCGCCAAGGCCCGGGACGACCAGCACGAACTCGGGGAACTGAAGCGGGTGGTCAACAGCTTGCTGCAAAACATTGATGAGTTTGTGGAATCCAACATCCTGATCGCGGCCACCAACCATCAGGAATTGCTGGATAAGGCCATTTGGCGCCGGTTTAACAGCATCATCGACGTGTCCCTGCCCCAGCCGACCGACATTCAGCGTCTGCTACAGCTATTTCTGAAGTCCGTGGAGTTGGGATTTGACCTGGACAGCAAAAAAGGGGAGGCCCTGGCCGAACTGCTACAGGGCAACAGCCCGGCCGACATCAAGTCCATCTGTCAGAATGCCATTGCTCAGAACGTGCTGGCCAAAAAGCCAAAGCTGGAGTACGAACACCTGCTGCTGCAATTCTACTACTACAAGCACCATGAAGCAGCCTCTCAGGAAGCCCTGCTCGGCTTTTTGAGTGCCCATGGGGTATCACAGGCCGCTATTGCGGAGTTACTCGACATTTCTCTACGCCAGGTGCGCAACTACTTTAATCCGAAAGGCTAGGTATGGAACCCAAGAATCTTCCCATTAAGCTGTTCAGCAAGCGCGGCACCCAGGACGAGCGCAAAACCGAAGCTGGGGGCGGCGGCCCCCAGCCCAGCTGGCTATTGCCCGAAGACATGCTGGAAGCCCGGGCCACCGAGTTTCGGCAATCATTGGGCGCTACGGCCCAATCTATTGCTGCGCGGCGGCCGGAGCGCAGCTTTATTCCGGCCGTGGTACAGGTAACAGTGCGGGAAGATGCCATGGCCAAGTCACACCGGGGCGAGGTAGGTAAACTCTTCAACCGCAAGGAAGAATACAACTTTATCGGGCTGTCCGAAGACCTCGACTTTCTGGTTAAAGTGGACTCGCCGGAGCACGTGGCCTTTATAGAACATAACCTGGAGCGCCCGCTGGCTTTCTCTATTGGCTTATCCGCCATTGACGAGATTCGACCTTTCCAACCGCGCATCGATTTGCCCCAGGACATCGCCACCCCACTGAAGGTCAAGTTGGTGAACTACCAAGACCGGCAAATGAATGCCCAGGTGGAAAGTGCCTTTGAGCAGACCCTGCGTGAGGGCCAGATTGCCTACCGTAAAACCCGCTACACTTCCGGGTTGACCGTTTTCAAGCTGGAGCATGTTCGGCCCGATTCCCTCGTGACGGTGCAGGAATTTGAGGCGCTGTATTCGATCGACCCCATGCCGGCTTACCGCATCACGCTCGACGAGCTGAGCAGCGGCCTGGAACTGCCGGTAAAAACCCCGGTGCCGGGACAGGATTACCTGACGGTAGGCGTGCTGGATTCTGGCATCGCCCCCATTCCGCACCTGGCCCCGTGGCTGGATACGCGGCGTTACTCGGCCTACAACGAACCGGAAGTGGACCGTTCCCACGGCACCTTCGTGGCTGGTGTGCTGCTCTACGGCGACGAGCTGGAGCAGCGCAGCTGGGTGGGGGTGGGAGAATTCAAGCTGCTCGACGCTACCGTGTTTCCGCGGCCGGGGCTGGAAATTGACGAGGATGAGTTGCTGGAAAACATTCAGAACGCGGTGCTGGCCCACCCCGACGTGCTGCTGTGGAACTTGTCGGGCGGGGGCACGATGGAATGCAGCGCCCGGGACTTCTCGGACTTCGGCAAGTCGCTCGACGAGCTGCAGCAGCGCACGGGCGCCCTGATCTGCAAATCGGCGGGCAACTGCACCAACTTCGTTTCAGCTGCCCCCAAGCGACGCATTCCTGTTTCGGCCGATTCCGTGCGCTCCTTAGTGGTGGGCAGTGTAGCACACAGCCAGGGGCCGGACGACCTAGTGCCCGAAGGCCACGCCTCGCCCTTCTCGCGCTCGGGATTTGGTCCCAACAAGCTCATCAAGCCCGAACTGGTGCACTACGGGGGGAATGGTGGCGTCACGGCCGGCGGGCGCATGAAACTGACCGGCGTCAACTCCTTTTCCCTCACCGGGGGCGTGGTGCAGCAAGCCGGCACGAGTTTTTCCACCCCCCGGGTGTCAGCGCTGATGGCCGGCCTCTCGCACCGCGTGGCCGGCGACTTCAACCCCCTGCTGCTGAAAGCCCTGGCCATTCACTCGGCTAAATACCACCCGGGCCTGAGCCTGAGTCCGAGCGACCGACTGCGCGAATTGGGCTTCGGCTTGCCGGGCTCCGTGGACGACATCATCTTCAATTCGCCCCACGAAAGCACGCTGATCCTGCAGGACAACATCGTGCGCGGGGGCTACATTGAGATCCTCGACTTTCCATTTCCCGACGTCTTACTCAACGACGAGGGCCAGTTCTACGGGGAGGTTACGGTCACCTTGGTCACCGACCCGCGCCTGGACGGCAACCAGGGCGCCGAGTACTGCCAGTCCAACATTGACGTGTCTTTCGGCACCTACGACCGGATTCGCCTGCGCGACACGACCAAGCGTACCGTCTCCAACCCCATCGGCAAGCTTAATCCCTACAATCTGCTGCTCTCCAGCAACTACGCCGCCAAGTTCCAGCGCTACATCGACCACCCGTTCACGGCCGAGCGGCAACTGCGCGACGACTTGGGCAAGTACCACCCGATTAAGAAATACGCCATCAACCTGCAGGAAATGACCGAGGCGCACCGGGTACGCGGGCTGACGGCGCCCAAGAAGTGGTACCTCGAGCTCAAGGGCCTGTTTTCGCACGCGGCGGAAGCGGCGGCCGCGGCCGACGGCGAGGTGCTCTCCCAGGAGTTCTGCCTCATTGTGACCATCCGCGATCCCCTGCAGCGCCACGACGTGTATAGTTCCGTCACCCGCAGCCTAACGCTTAACAACTTCCAGCATAACAACATACAGCTGCGCAACGAGGTCAGTTTGAACTTACGCAACACCAGTGGCGGTTCGGCTCCCGAGCCAGCCCCCGAATAAGCCAAGTCAATACCTGCATTACTTAAATGCCCTGGCTAATCCACCAACTCATGTGGAGGCATAGGATTTTTTTCACTGTTCATATTTTTTCTAGTTATGGCAAACGCTACCATAAAATACTACCCCGTCGGCAACGGCGATTGTTCGCTGGTTACTCTTGTTGACGGTACCACGATGCTCGTCGACTGCAACATCCGTGAATCAGCTTCGGGTGACACGGACGATACCAAGTTTGATGTAAAACAGGACTTGCTGGCCTCGCTCAAGCGTAATACAGCGAACAATCCTTTTGTCGATGTGTTCGTGCTCACCCACGGTGACCAAGATCACTGCCGGGGTTTCGCAAAGAACTTCTTCCAAGGTGACCCAGCTACCTATAGCGCCGACGATCGTGAAGCTGGTCGCATTCTTATCGATGAAATTTGGTTTTCGCCAATGGTTGAGGAAGTAAGCACCAACCCAGACGAGGACGTATTCGAAGCCGAGGCCATGCGGCGCGTCAAGCTCCACCGCGACAAAGCTGCGAACCGGGACGAGCCCGGCAATCGCGTGGTCATCATAGGCTACGATGGGCGCGGCAGCTTCAAGGACCTGAACCACTTGCGCCAAACGCCAGGTAATATAGTTACCCGGTTTAACCAGAAGGAACAAACTCTATTCTCAGTATTTTTGCATGCACCCTTTAAAGAGCAGTTATACGACGAAGAAAAGGATAAAAACTTTGCCAGCATTGTGTTCCAGGCTCGGTTTAAACAGCGCGCAACGGACACTGATTTTGCTTGCTTAGCACTATTCGGCGGCGATTCCGACCACTGGGCTTGGTGCGTTATCCTGGACAAAACTACCCGACACAAAAATGATGTAACGCATAAGGCCCTGGATTGGGATCTATTTCTTGCGCCTCACCATTGCTCGTGGTCTTACTTCAATGACCGGCCTCAAGCCGACAATCCTACCCCAAAGGCCGAACCTTTAGCCGTACTAGATTATGCCCGAACTGGGGCACGCGTAATCGCGTCCAGCAAAGAAGTGCTGGATGATTCTAGCAACCCACCGCACTACGAGGCCAAGCTGGAATACATCAAGAAAGTGGGCAAAGCCAATTTCCTCAACACGGATACACACAAGAAAAAGGGCAATACTCCCCAGCCCATTGTGTTTGAGGTAACTTCCCAAGGGCCGGTGCCCGCTAAACTGGTAGAAAGCACCGCTACGGTAGCAGGTACGGGGGCGCTGGGGGCGTTGCATAAACCATCAGGCTATGGCGCGGAAGCTATTTAGCCATTTCTTGCGCCGTGACAAGCGTCCCATCACGAATCCCCGGCTGGAAGCCTCGTTGCGTGAGTTGGCAAGTCACTTAGGCGTGGCTGTACTGAAACCGCTGGCTTGGGATAACGACCATATTGGCCTGGCCTTAACCGTAGCGGTTGAATTACCTCCCCGGGGCAACTACGCAGGGATTGACATTCGGGCCCAGGAACCGGTGCTGCTAGTGCTTAGCCGCACCGGTTACCCCACTGCGACGCCGGTGGTATATGCTGACCGACTTGATTTCCCTAAAGACCAACTTGCTCATTTGTACGTGGCAGTGCCGGGTAAACCGCCAGCATTTTGTCTGGTGCGTGGCGACTTCACGGAATGGTATGCTAACCGCCGGCTCCCCGACGTCGTAACCCGCACCCAAAACTGGCTACGCGACGCGGTTACTGGCGAGCTGGCTGTTGACGGGCAGCAGTTTGATCCGCTTCGGTTGGAAGGGTACCAGGGCTCCGTTATTTATCCCTACGACCATCTGGCCCAGGTTGTGTTAACTAGGCCAGCGTCTGGAGTGGCCAATTTTTCCGTAGCTCTGTTTGAGAATACAGCCCCAGTCGGGACTTCTCCCGCTTTTAGGCTTGACAGGTTGGTCACGCCTGAAAATATAGAGGAAATCGTAGAAGAGTTTCTGCGCGGCATGCGGGCAGTGGCCGCCAATTCCTTACAGGCCCGCCGCTACCACGCCGGTTACGTGGTGTGGTCACCTGCAGACACCACCTATTCCGATTACTGCGTGGATTTGCCCCGCAGTTGGCAAAAATTACTGGCCTTTGGTCAATCATTTGGCATTGACTTTGGTCCCTTGGAACGGCACTTAGCCGTGCACGACATCAATTTCTTCCCAGAAGTACCCGTGCTATGTGCCCTGAAAAGGCCCAAACCACTCATTGGATTTACAGCAAATCTGGAGTTTGTCAACTTTTACCTCACGCTGCAAGACACCGACAAGGATCCAACTACAGGTCGCATTATAAACGATCTGCCTGTAAGCTTTCAGGTGCACAATGAGCCCTTAACCCTGCAGAAGGCCCAGGTGGTCTCTGGGGCGGCGGTCGTACCTGTTGGCTCGATCTGGGTGGCAGGTTGCGGGGCCTTAGGTTCGAAAGTGGTGATGCATTTTGCTCGTGGTGGCATTACCGATTTTGTGCTACTGGATCCCGACAAGCTCTCCCCTCATAACCTAGTTCGCCACACTTTATTTGCCCAGCATGAGGGCCTGAACAAAGCACTTGCTTTAGAGCAAGTCATTCGGGAAATGTATAGATATGAAACCGGTTTGGGTCTGATTGCCCTTGCCCGTTCAGCTGATTTCGTGTTAGCGCCCGTCGTGGGGAATGTGCCTGTTACTATCCAACG
This sequence comes from Hymenobacter metallilatus, assembly GCF_003944705.1. Lineage (GTDB taxonomy): Bacteria > Bacteroidota > Bacteroidia > Cytophagales > Hymenobacteraceae > Hymenobacter > Hymenobacter metallilatus. Next base: position 79,181 of record NZ_RWIS01000016.1, read on the forward strand.
AGTATTTGACTTCACTGCATCGGAAGCCTTTTTCCATACCCTTTTGGCTAGTCCAATACTTGCTCAGACAGTAATAAGCCGAGGGCTTATTTCGGACCAGGGGCAGCTCGGCATTCTATCCTTGGAGGGGGCCAACCGCAATCCGCGATTGGATGACTTGCAAACTATGCTTTACGCCGAATATGCCCACCGTCCCGCAGTGGCCGCATGGCTGGCGCGGGAAGTGGCTTTAGCTCAAACCGACGGTCCGCTGTTAAGCGTAGGGATAGGCTGTAACTCCGAAACCACAGTCCTAGCCGATGAAACCATCTCGACCCACGCAGCCTATTTCGCCGAAGTGCTCAAGCAAGACGCGGTAGTTAGGGAGCGGCCCGTTCACGGCCAAGTGTTTCTTAGCCGCGTCGCCATCGAAGACGGCTACCCCAGTATTTCCACCGAGCGCTTGGTAGTAGAGCCCATGCATGTGTTCAACGCGGTGAACGACGCGAGTTGGCAGGTGCGCATGACGGCAGCGGTGCTGCAAACTATTAAACAAGAGTTGGCGCTTGCAGCCCCTCACGAAACGGGCGGCGTATTTATTGGAAGGGCTAATTTTAAAACCAAAACCATCCACGTAGTAGGGGTGGTGCCAGCGCCACCCGACAGCCGAGCCAACTCCGTGTGCTTCTTTCGCGGCGTACAGAATCTGCCGGAAACGGTAAACAAGATCAACCAGGCCAGTGGCGGGCAACTCGGCTACATTGGCGAGTGGCATACTCATCCAGTTGGGCCTGAGTGCATGAGCCCAACCGATGCGGCCACGGTGCAACGCTTCCAGCAAGAGTTTGCTGACCTTACAAGCCCCTTACCAGTTTTCTTGCTTATTGCCACGCCCTCTGCCATCCTGCCTTTTGTCTACTGAAACGCGTAGCGGAAACTCCTCACAGGTTATGGACTACCCGCTTGACCCGGTCAAGGCACGATTACTTCATTAGTGGCTTGTTTGTTAGGCGAAGCGTTAGGCCAGAATTAGAGCCCGCCGGCAGTTGGCTGCCCCTTTGGCTGCCATCTATGCTATTTTTCAGGTAGAGGAGCAGTCTTCGAGGATCTTCCAGATTTCCTTCGATCAACTTGGAGGACCTTCGTGGTACCATAGAGGATTTGGCTCGATATACTTCTACTGCGTTTCCTTCCCCAATGGCCCGGTGGCAAATGCCACGCATATAAAAGGCGTTGAATTCTCCTTCCGCAAAAATCAGCGGTGCATTCGCCGGTACTTTCCGTAATACGATTCCATGCTTCTCGTGCGTCTGAAAGCAATTATGCTGTTGCAGTGCTGTGGCCAGTGTTTCTTCATTCCCATCTATCACTGCTTGGCGCAGAAGTTTTGGGTAAAGAGCCTTTCCCTCTTCGGTGAACCGCATGCTAATGTAGAGTTGGCTGGTTTTGATGGCAGCCTCTACTTCGAGCAGCATGTAGTCTCTGGTTTTCTGGTCTAGATTATCGAACTGAAACATATCGTTCCTAAAAAGCGTGGGCCCACTAGCCGGATGTTGTGAGCAAAATGGAATGCTGGATTGAGAGGTATTCCCTACACTGGCGCAGGTTATGAAGCACTAACCGTTAGCCTTTCCAAGGCAGCTGCTACGTTGACGGGCTTGTAATCGGGTAGGGCTCTTATTCGCTGCAGTACACTCTCATCAATTGTTTCATTGCTGCCCTGACCGACACCGATTTCACGCACGTGCGTGCCCAGCAGCCGGTAGAGCCACGTCATGGAATTGCGCAGTTGGTCACCATACCACGGCTTGTAATACGCCAAAAAAGCTTCGTCGACCTCTAGGCCCAAAGCGGTAGCTTTTTCTTTAAGCCAATGCAAAGGAATATTAGCTAACCCATCTTTCTCATAGCCACCTCCTACGTTGGTATGTACGCCAGCGAACCAGCGTTGCTCCAATACCTGTGAGGTTGTTACATGTTCCCACAGCGTTGGTCGAAACGTTTTTCGCTGCTCATCCACTGCCAACGCTTGGTAGGCGTGCTGGATGCAGGGGCTGAGGCTGGAATCGTGGAACATATAACGCCGACGATTGAAAAGATTGAACAGGTTCAACGGCAGGCCCAGGGCTCCTACAGTATCCCACACGCCAACAAAATGGATAGGAATGGGTTGGGCATGGTGCCTTGTTCTAAACGCAGCAATTTGGTGTTGCCACGCTTCCTGTGGGTCCCCTTTGGTGGGCCGCTGCCGATACAGACCGTACGCTTCCGGCACATAGAAGTCCTCCTGCTTGGGTAGCAAACCAATGTGCTGAATCAATCCGGCCAAGCTACGGACCGTGTAAGCCCCCCGGCTAAAGCCGAACAGAAATATCGCATCCCCGGGCTCATAGTTGTAGAGCAAAAACCGGTACGCTTCAACGACGTTTTTAGATAATCCCAGCCCTAAGCCGCCCCCAAGAAACCGGTCCAGTCCCCAATGATTGCCCACGCCCTCGTCGTAATAGGTTACTTGCACGGTGTTATCAGCGGTTAGCGGTTTGATTGACCGCACCATCTTCATCACGTTGGTAGGTTTGCGCTTGCGGTTATCCATGTTTTCGGCCCGATTCCAGGTGCCGTCACAAAGGACAATTAGGCGTTTTGACATGAGATGTAAGATTGGAGCCAGCAAACTTGGAAAAGGCGTGTAGCAAGCTGCAAGTGAAGATTAGTTAAAATTATTGTGCAAAGCTGCATATTACCTTTTCATTGCAGCTGGGTGCCAGTTGGCCACTTTGGCGCTTGGCGCCCTGAGAATATTACTGCCAGCACACTCCAATCACTTCGAATAGCGCTTGGCAATGGCCATATAAACAGCTTTTAATCAATGTCTTTACCAATCCAACATCGCCCGCGCATCGCGGAACCTGGGCACCGAAGTTTACGGGCGTACAGCTTCGATCCTTCGTTGTCTCTGCGCTTGGACACAGTGGCCATAAACCGACTTACCTATCAGGTGGATTGGGAATCTGTGACACCGGGACCGGTGGGTGAGTACCTGGAGGTATTGGACTACGATCCTACCGTGCGACGGTTCTATTTACCGGTCGATCTAAACGACCGGAACTTGCTCGCTCAACACGGGTTAGAGCCCAGCGAAAGCAATCCGCAGTTTCACCAGCAAATGGTGTACGCGGTGGCCATGACAACAATTAAAAATTTTGAAAAGGCTCTTGGCCGTAAAATTCAGTGGTCCCCGCGGCGCACGCTTGATGGCCCCGGGTACGAAGAGTATGTGGCGCAACTGCGCATTTACCCGCACGCGATGCGAGATGCCAATGCGTACTACAGTCCTTTAAAGAAGGCTATTCTTTTCGGGTACTTTTCCTCCACCCCTGCGGATGATACCCAGCAAATGCCCGATTCACTGGTTTTTACCTGTCTGAGCCATGACATCATCGCCCACGAGGTGACGCACGCCATTCTCGACGGCATCTACACGCATTACAACGAGCCAACCAACCCCGATGTGCTAGCTTTTCACGAAGCTTTCGCGGACATCGTAGCCCTGTTTCAGCACTTTACTTTTCCGGAGGTGCTCAAACACCAGATTGCTCGCACGAGGGGTGATTTATCCGCGCAGAACTTACTGGGTGAATTGGCACAACAGTTTGGTACGGCTATCGGCGGCTACGGCAGCTTGCGCGACGCCATTGGACGCCAGGACCCCAATACCCAGCAGTGGCGGCCTTTGGAGCCTAACAGTGACGAATATCGGCAGCAAACCGAGCCGCATGCCCGCGGCAGCATCCTGGTAGCAGCAGTTTTTGAAGCCTTTACCTCGATTTATAAGGTGCGGATCGCGGACCTGTTGCGCATCGCCTCGGGCGGCAGCGGCATCTTAGCCCAGGGCGAACTGCATCCGGATTTGGTCAACCGCCTAGCGGATGAAGCGGCTAAGGCTGCGAATCATGTGCTGGGCATGTGCATCCGGGCACTTGATTATTGTCCGCCCGTAGACATCACTTTCGGTGATTACCTGCGAGCCATCATCACGGCTGACGTTGACTCCGTACGGGACGACCGGTATGAATACAGGCTGGCTTTTATTGATGCTTTCCGTCGACGGGGCATTTATCCGCAGGGCATCAAGACGCTGAGCGTGGAAAGCCTGCGTTTACCCGGAATAGGAACTATTGCGGAGTACAATTCAGATTCAGCTTCTCAGAAGGTGTTGACGAAACTCATCGGACGACTGCGGGAATACGCGATAGGAATCAAGTACGAAAACGACCGGGCTAAGATAGATGCCTTCACCCGAAATTTTATTGGTAAGCTGCGGAAGGAAGAGACGGGAGAAACGGAGGGGATTCACCAGTATATCAGTGAGCAATTTGCCACTTCTAAGGAGTTTACCAGCTTTACCGGAATAGCCTTTGTGTTGGCTGACTCGCTTCACGCAGCTGTCGTCCACCAAACTACCTATTCGTCACGCCCCTCTTTTCAAGTTCAAAACCTGCGGCTAGTCAGCCGATCCGGACCAGATGGTTTACAAATTAACCATGTTGTTTTTTGCCTGGTGCAGCGTAGCGGCGTTGTATTTAGAGAGGGTAAAGTGGTAGGACATTACAATTTGAAAGAAGGCATCCGCACCAATCCGGGCGACACGGAGCAGCGGATGGAGTTCCGCGGGGGCTGCACGCTTATTCTGGATCTGGACACGCTCAGTCTAAAGTACGTGGTGAACCGGCCTTTGCTCAACATGCAGGTGTGGGAGCAATCGGGAGGTGAAATAGCCGTGCTCGACACAACCCGGGCTGAGCGGCAGTACCGCTATACGCGCCAAGGGCAGCACCACCACCACAATGCCTATACCCAGTACTTCGGCCAGCAAGTGCAGCACCTGAGCGAGCCGTTTGCCTTCTTGCACCAACACTAGCCGTCGGCATGGAACATAATAGAAACACTACTGCTCTAGAAGGGGCATCCATGTCGCCAGCCGTGCCCACTACCCGGGTTGACGTGCGCATGTACTGTCTGGGTACAGGCGATTGCTTCGTGCTCAAATTCTTTGCGCAGGAGGAATTGCAATTCACCATGCTGATTGACTGCGGAAGTTGTATGGGCACGCGGGCCGACTTTTTACCCTACATCGAAAACCTAGTTGACTACGTCGAAGGCAAGCTGGACTTGCTGGTCATTACTCACGAACACCAAGACCATGTCAATGGGTTTGACAAGTGCCTAGAGGAGTTTGAGCAACTTGAAATTGGGGAGGCTTGGTTTGCGTGGACTGAGGATCCTGATGACCCACAAGGACGGGCCCAAGACCTGCTCCAGAAAAGACAAAAAATGCGCCTGGGTCTCCGAAATGCCATCACCCAGCTGCATACGAACAGAGGTGCCATTCACGCCGAGCAAACCAATCTGAAAGCCAATGAGCAGGCACTGTTGGCTCTAGATGCTTTTCTTGATGGGATGGACACGCTCGGAGCCGTGAATTTAGACGAAGCGCTGCCTGCTGCGGGGGGCCTGGCCGGGATGCGAAAAATCAAGCAACTGCTGAAAAACAAGCAAGTGCGTACCCGCTACCTACTGCCCGGAGCTTCGCTTCCCATGCCCCAGGTGCCTGGCGTCCGGTTTCATGTATTGGGCCCGCCACTAGACAAGGCGCATATTTTTGCCGATGGCAAAGAGGGCCGCGATACGCACCCTCGCCACACCACTCCAGGGGAAGGTATTCTGGCGATGAACAGCTTTCTTACTATTGATGGAGATATCTCTCCAGGCGACCTACCATTCTCGGATAAGTATGCTGTGGGGGCTCAGGGACTCGTCCAATCGGAACTCGATCACTCACCCGCCGAGAGCGCAGTGTACTTGAGCCAGGCCCGAGACTTGTTTGACCGTTACGCGGCCTTCGACAATAAGTGGCGGGATATTGAGCAGGAATGGCTATACACGGCTGGTTCATTGGCCATTCGACTGGACTCTCACATCAACAACACCAGTTTGGCCTTGGCCATTGAGATCGGAACAGGTGGCCCCGTACTGCTGTTGCCCGGTGATGCTGAGTACGCCAACTGGGAGAGCTGGCACCTGATTGAGAAATGGAATGGCACAGGCCCCAATCCTAAACATTTCGTGACGGACTTACTGAGCCGTACCGTTTTTTACAAGGTCTCACACCATCTAAGCTTCAACGGCACTCCATTGGACAAAGGCATTCAGTTACTGAACAACCCGGATTTGGCGGTCATGGTCCCCCTGGATCTACGACGTATCTCATCCCGTTGGCGAACTACGATGCCTAATTACCGCTTGCTTCGAGACTTGATGGAACGCAGCCAGGGTAAATGTATTATTATGGACGAAATTGAAATCATTCCGCGCCCCTCCGCGCAATATGATTTGACAACCCTTGGCGAAGCCCGGTATAGAGTCATCACCAAGGATGGTCAAACGCTAGCCAAGCAATACACTGTATTTGTATAGAGAATGGGGGGCTTAGCGTGCAATGTTACCATCCTAAGCAAAAGACTACTTTAGTAAAACTTGAAATAACCTTTTTCTTAAAACAAAGCTCACTTCCCTTTCCTTTCATGGAGATTATCCATTTTCTTAACGTGCTTGAGGGCGATTGTAATATAATACAGCACAACTCAGGTCGAACTACAGTAATTGATGTCAGCAATGCTTATAATCTGGTGGATACACCAGAAGAAAAAGCAGTAAAAGCCTCGAAAGAAAGAGAGGAACGGCGTACTCGAACTTCTGTCCCATCCGGAAAAACCAACTACTATCAGAAGCTGAGCCCCGATAACCCCGTTGATTATATAAAAGGGTTAGGTGTTAAGCAGATTTGGCGCTTCATCGTGACTCACCCAGATATGGACCATTTGGATGGTATCCGGGATTTGTACCAGGAGTTCTCAATTCCTAATACGTGGGACACAGACAATGATAAATATTGTGACGAGAACGGCTTTGGCGGAGGCTACAACAAGGAAGACTGGAAATTTTATCAAGAAGTACGTCATGGCCGATATTCGGCCACACGTCGCTTATCCCTGCTAGCCAATCACCAAGCCGATTTTTGGAACCAGGATAACGTTAAAATACTGTGTCCAACCGCAGCGTTGGTTAAAGAAGCGAACGACAAGAAGGATTATAATGAGTCTTCTTACGTGCTGCTATTCACCCCTCCTAAAGCAGGGGGAGGGCATTGGAAAATTCTGTTCGCTGGCGACACGCACGATGCAGCTTGGGACTACATTCTTACCACTTATCAGACTGAAGTAAGCAACGTGGATGTCCTCTTTGCCCCGCATCACGGCCGAGATTCTGGGCGGAACTATGATTTTCTAAAAACATTAAAGCCCAGACTTACGCTTTTGGGTAATGCCAGCAGCAAGCACCTAGCGTATACGAGCTATCCTAAAGTTAGAATCACGAACAATCAAGCAGGCTTCGTAGTGCTGAAAGTGACTGACTCAGGCATTGAGGTATATGTTAAACACTATGACTTTGCTCGAGACTTTCGCCACAAACGCGGCTGGAGTGTTCCTGTATTCTACAATACTTTGAACGCTTGGCACCTGATAACTTTCAGGTAGACAGGCCGCCATTTAACAATAAGGCAATGAGAATGTCAGTAAAAGCGAGATGGTCTAGCTAAAACGGACAGGACGAAGTCTACGTTTACTTAATCCGAAGGTGTATTAGGAAGCACTAGCACAAGAACAAAAATTCCCGCTAAGCGTACAGTACCTGCCTTTCATTCTACAGCCGCACCACGGCAAGCAGCCCGGTGACCCCACCCTGGTAGAAAGGCACCACCCCGCCCGGTCCTGCAAGCCCCGCAGCAGCAGGCGTTGGACCGTTGGATACACCCAGTACGCCAGCTCTGTAGACGCCAGGCCTACCCCCGCCCCCGCGACGACGTCCGACAGCCAGTGCTTGCCGTTGATTAGGCGCAGGGCCGCGACGCTGGTGGCCACGGTGTAGCCACTCACCCGGTACCAGCCGCTGCGCGCCCCGTACTCGCGGTCCAACAGCCGGGCGGCCGAAAACGCCGCGCTGGCGTGCTGGCTCGGGAACGAGCTGTAGTCACCGCCGCCGTAGGGACGCTCCACCCGCGTCAGGCGCTTGAGGTTGCTGGTGAGCGTGTTGTTGATGGTGTAGGTCAGGGCAAACAGCAACGCTTGGTTCACCGTGCTGTGCTCGCCCCGCACGCCGGCCAGGCTGAGTCCCAGGGCCGCGACGGCCGGCACATGGCGCAGCTGGTCGTCCAGGGTGGTGCGCACGGCCGGCATATGCTCACCCAACTCCTCGCGCACCGCCCAATCGGTCCTGGACTCCAGCGTGTGGTGGGTCGTGAGGGCCCCGGCTCCCACCAACAGCCCTGGCACCAGCACGCGCCGGAGCGGCGACGGCCAGGCCTCTGCCTCCAGGCGCCGGCCCACGGAATCAGGCGCAGCAGGGGAATGCAACACCTGCCCCGCGCCGGGCACCGGCGTCAGCAGGCAGACGGCCACGCCGACAGCGAGCCAGCAAAGACGAACAGGGAGCATACAGTGGGGGGGGGCAACACCGGAAGATACACAAAGTAGTGGCACTGTTGGCCAAGGCAAGTTACGTTGTGCATCCGGTCCCTGCGTAGCGCATCCCCAAAAACCGCCCGGCGTATTTCGGCTTAGAAACCGCCGGCCTGGGTGTAGAGGATCCAGGCGCCGACCGCCGCGTAAAGGCCCAGTCGGAGCAGTTTTCGGGTCGGAGTATGATGTGCACACATACCCGCCTAACCAGAAAGGGAGCGGATGTAGTTCCCCTGGCGCACCGCAGCACGCAACACGCCCTCCACAACGAGCTGCCGCCGCTGGGGTTGCGCTTGGGCCCCGTAAAGCCACGGGCCGTGTAGCCGTGCCGGGCCGCGTGCTCGTGGCTGCCCTGCCGCGCGGTACTGCTGGACCGCTACAAGTTTCTGGCGTGCTGCACTGGTATGAAACGCTGACTCTTACGCCGGACTTCATCGGCCGGCAGGAACAGGATCCAGAATAAGCGCATCATAATTGCCGACGCTGTCCTGGGCGTAGAGCGTAAGCCGCTCCAGCTGTGCCCGCCTTGACAACCCCTGGCCCCGGTCGTTGCGCAGGCTGTCCAAGGAAAGTTGCCGGTGGCCACCCGGGGCAATGGTGCCCAACGCGGCCGCAAAGGCATCATTTACTTCCACTTGCGTGTGATAGTACGTCGCCCGGGTGGGATTATGGATCCGGATGGCCGTGCTGTCGAACGCAACCTGCAAGCGGAGGGCCAGGCTATGCGATCCCAGATTGCCACAGCCGGGCAGCAGCAGCGCGGCTGCCATACAAGCTGCCAGACCAATGAACCGATCAAAGGGCAGATACTTCTTCATGCCGTACGAGTTGAAAATGAGCAGTGCCCCGGTCAGTAGACGAAGGGGGAACTGGCGGTAGGAGAACACCCGGGAAGGGGCGCGAATCCGCCCGGGTAGCGTTAGTAGTAGAAGCCATGGCCATGCCAGCCCCGCCGGACGTTCCATTCCAACGCCGGGGCGGGCAGGTGCACGAGGCTGGCCACGTTGAACACGCGCCGTAGCACCTGGGAGCGCGTGGGCACCCGGCGCAGGTCCACGTCCACCGAGAGGTAATACTGGCGGTAGGCGCGCAGTCCGGCCGCCTGGTTGCGGGCCGGGTCGTTGTAGAGCAGCTGGTCGGCCCCGTAGCCGACTGCCGGCTGGAGCCAGCGCGGCCAGCGGCTGTCGGCCGGCAGCCACGCACCCACGTCGGCACACACCCAATAGGTCTGGCCGTTGTAGTCCTTGAGCAATCGCTCGGGCAGGTTACGGCCTAATACGTCGGGGCGCAGCGCGGCGTAGGGACTGCGGTGAAACGATACCTTGGGCATCAGCCGCACCTCGCCCCAGGCCAGCTGCTGGGTCAGCAGGCCCACCGACCCGGCCAGGTTGGCCGCCAGGTCGCCGGGCGAGGCGCCGTAGGCAGGAGAGCGGCCGTCCAGCAGCTCAATCGGGCTTTGCAGCAGGAATCCCACGAAGCCCCCGTACCACATAGCGCGGCGCTCGGTCACCCCGGCCCAGCTCAGCAGGTCAACCGCGGCGCGACTTTCATGAAACGCGGTCCAGAAGTGGCCGGCTTTGTCCAGCTGCTTCCATTCGGGCCAGTCGTTAAACCAATGCAGCGGAACCCGCTGCCCGGTGTACCAGCTTCGCCCCAGCAGGTACAGCCCCGTGGGATAAACCACCGCCACGCTGCCGGCCAGCACCGGCAACCGAGCGGCGTGACGACTGGAGTCGGCCAGACTGGGGACGTACTCGTTCTTTAGTCGGGGCACTTGGGCGGCGGCGGGGGTGGGCCGCAGCAGGGCCACGCTTAGCCAGGCCACACTCAACAAAGGCCCACCTGCGGCCCGCCGCCACCCCGCCCCGCGGGGTAGGCGGCCAGTCAGGTTACAGCAGTACATCCTCCACGGGCTGTACGGGCGCGGGCACTTCGGATTCGCCCAGCATCTGGCGCAGGTCAATCTCGATGGTGCGGCAGAGCGCCGTCATGGGCACGTCGTTCATGCGGTTCTCAAACGGGTCCTCGCTGATGTGGCCAACCAGTTCCATGGTCACAAACACCCAGGACACCAGCACCGAAAACGGAATTGTCATCCAGTACTGCCCGTGGCCCAGCTTCTCGAATTCGGCCAGCAAGCCCAGGGGCAATAGGGCAATAAAGAGCCAGACGAACACCAGGCTGGAAAAAGCATACTGCCGGGGAAACGGGGTGTTCTTGATGCGCTCACAGCCGCCCTGCAGGTTGGTGAGCTCCCGCAGGTCTTCGGTGAGGGTGCGATGCTGTAACTCGGTGTAGAGGCCGGCTGCTTGGCGCAAGTCATGGGTCTGCCGCAGCAGCAGCTGGGCGGGCGGGTTGGCCACCGCCTGCAGGTGGGCAGACTCATCCGGGTCCAGGAAAGGGGCCACCTCCGCCTCCCAGCGCTCAGGCTGACGGCGCAGGTGCAGGCGCAGGGCATTGACCCAGGCCAGGTGCCGGTAAATCAGCCGCTGCTGTGCGGCCACCTGCGCCGGCATCAGGACCGGCCCCAATGGGTCGGTATTGCCCAGCACCAGCATGGCCCAATTGCGGCTGCGGTTCACGATACCGCCCCACAACTGCCGGGCCTCGGAAAACCGATTGTAGGAGCTGCTGTTTTTGAAGCCCACGTAAAAGGAGACGGCCACGCCAAGGATGCTGACTAGCTGCCAGGGCACGTCCAGCCAGCGCACCTGCAGCGGCCCGTGCAATACGGCCAGCAGGGTATCGTAGCCAAGAAAAATCAGCACGTCTTTCCAGGAATAGGCCCAGATAACCCGCCAGTGAATGTGTTTACGAATGTACATAAGCATGTAAAGAGGAGATGATCAAAGGAGCAATTGCTGTTTCAGAAGTTGCTGTTTCAGCAGGTGTGTGATGCTGCGGATAGCCCGAGCAAAAAGAGGTAGTCACTCTGCTGCTGGATCGTCGCGCTGGATAAGCCCCGCACTACTCGCGGGCGCAACAACCGTTAACAGGTCCGGCGAACTAGGGTTGTACGCGTCGAGCCTCATGGCGCTCCACAGCGTATCAGGCGTAAACTGCGATTCACGACGCACAACGCAGAGCCAAAAAGACACTTGATTCAGCACAAACGCCTACGAGGACAGCACGCGGGCGTCCGCCGTCCTGGCACCCGTAAGGACTAGACGTGCGGCGGCGAACCAAAAAATAAGCGGCGGGTGCAGTCAGTGGGTAGAAGATAGCATCTGCGGCTGACTTGCGTGTGGCGGGACTTGGTGCTTTGCAGTGGGCCATGGCTCGCTTACCCCTTGCCTAAACGCCGTAGCCAAGCCGAGAAGCAAGTTCCCCGGCCAGCAGGAAGTCGAGTTTTGGGCCATGGCCGCAGACGGGTTACGCATAGTAACCATCACGGCTAGCCTGTAACCACTCAACAAACTGTCCCAGTCCGTCCATCAGGGTCGTGCGTGGAGAGTAGGCAAGCAGGCGGTGCGCTTTCCCGATGTCCGCATACGTCAGGTTAACGTCGCCAGCCTGAGTGGGCCGGAAGTCGAGACGGGCCGTTGTGCCGGTAGCGCGTTCCAGAGCCGCCACCAAGTCGAGCAGGGCTATGGGGCGGCTGTTGCCCAGGTTCACCGTATCGTAGGCGTCAGGTGTGGCGCGCAAGTATGCCAAGCCCCGCACAATGCCGTCCACGGTGTCGGTCACGAACGTGTAGTCGCGAGCTGTGCGGCCGTCGCCGTAGATGGGTAGGGGTTGGCCGGCTTGCAGCCGCCGCGCAAATTTATGAATGGCCAGATCGGGCCGTTGTCGGGGCCCGTACACCGTGAAGAAGCGGGCGTTAAGCACCGCTAGGCCGTAAAGGTGATGGTAGGTGTAGGTCAGCGCCTCGCCGGCCAATTTAGTGGCAGCGTAGGGCGAGATGCCGCGTGCTAGCAGTGGCTCGTCTTCCCGGAAAGGACGTTGCGGCGTATTGCCATACACCGAGGAAGACGAAGCGAACAGTAAGCTGGGGACAGCTCGCTGGCGCATCCATTCCAATAGATGCGTGGTGCCGAGCACGTTGTTCTCGACGTAGTCAGCCGGCGCACGCACCGACGGGCCCACACCTGCTTTGGCCGCCAAGTGCACCACGGCCTCGTAGGGGGCTGCTGGCAAGGCTGTCAGCGCCGCGCTGTGGCGCAGGTCCAGTTCGAAGAATTGAAACTTCGGGTGAGCCCGTAGTATGGCCAAGTTGGCTTCTTTGGCAGCGCGGGCGTAGAAGTCGTCAAAGTTGTCGAGCCCGACTACGGCTTGCCCTTCGGCTAGCAGCCGCTCAGTCAGGTGCGAGCCAATAAAGCCGGCGCAGCCGGTAACTAACACAATGGACATAGGCAAATGGGTGTCAAGCGAAGAGCATCAGGGTAAGAACGAAGTAAACTTTTCTCACAGCAGCCCGGCTAGCAGGTTAATGGCCAGCGCCACGATGCTGGTATTAAAGGCAAAGGCCAATAGGCCGTGCAGCATCACCAGCCGCCGCAGGCGGGCCGAGGATACGGCCACGTCGGCGGTCTGAGCGGTCATACCCACGATGCAGGCGAAGTAGGCAAAGTCCCAGTACGAGGTGGGCGGCTCCCCGGGAAACTCCAGTCCCCCCAGCGTATCCGGCGGGTCGGTGGCCGGATTTTCGCTGAAGTAGGCGTGGGCGTAGCGCAGGGCAAACACGGTGTGCACCAGCAGCCAGGCCCCGACCACTGCCCCGGCGGACAACCCCACATGGTAGCTCACTTCGGGCCCGCGCATGGAAGCCAGCCCCGAAAGCAGCACCACCACGGCCAGCAGCGCGGCACTGCTGCTGGCCAGCACGGCCACAAAGGTCCAGTTCCGGCCGGGGTCCTGCCGGGTGGCGACGCGCCGGATATGACCCGCGTCGGCCCGGTACATGGCAGCCCACAACAAACTCAGAATCCCCGCGCAAAACACGTCCCAGGCGGCTACCAGGCGGGTGGCCGCCTGCAAGGAAAGTGGCAGCAGCAGCAGCCAGCTCAGGCCACCCAGGCCGGCGGCCAGCAGCAGGCGCTGCCGGGCCGAGAGGTGGCGCAGATGCGCCAGTAGGTGCCGGGGGCGAAGGAATCGGATAGGGCACATAACCGGAGGGAGTAGAAGCGGGGTAGCGGGAAAGCAGGACGGGGTCACCGGGAGGTCCCGACCGGGCGGAGCAGGCGAGCTATCTCCCGCAGGCGCGGGTCCTGACCGTAGCGCAGCTCCAGTTGCCCCAGCCGGGCCGCGCTGGCGGCGTAGATTTGCCAGGCGGCGGCCAGATCCCCTGCCGGGTCCGGGGAGGCCGGGAGCGCGGCGCGGCGAGTGCGTAGATCGCGGCGCATAGTGGCCGTCGCCCGGGCAAACGGCGTGGTCGGGTCCAGGCGGTGGTTGGCATGCAGACGGTGCTGGCGGGACGTGAGGGCTTCCAACTCGGGCAACAGCCGCTCCTGGCCGGGGCGCACCCGCCGGGCCAGAGCCCGCAGGGAATCGGATGTGCTCCGCTCTGCCGTCAGGTTGGCCAGATCCAGGCCGGCGTGGGTGTACTCCAGCGCCAGGTGGGCGAAGTCATGGTCGGCCCGGCCGTTCAGCGAGAGGCCGTCCAGGCTCTCCTGCAACCGCTGCAGAATGCCGGTGGCGGTGGCGTGCTCCACGGGTGCGTCTACGTGGCCCGAATCGGCCGGGGCCGCGGCCGGACGCGCGGGTTCCGCGTGCTGCTCGTTGCGGGGGTGACCGCAAAAACCCAGCAGCAGGGCCCCGGCCCCCAGCAACAGGATGCGTACCCGGCGCAGAGGTGCTAAGAAAGCAGGCATGGCAAGAGGGGGCTAATAGTTGATGTGCACGCCGTAGCTCTCGTCCCGGAGCACGTCTTTCCACTGGGCAATCAGGCGCTGGTAGGCCCGGCCCACGGGCCGCATATTGCGGCCCAGGTCGTAGAGGCCCAGCGGGTTGACGCGCCCGTTGTTTTCGCGCAGGGCCGTGTCCCAGTCCACCTGGTCGAGCAGCGAATACCAAGTAAAGCCCACCAGAGGAATGCCGTCCTGCTTGAGGCGGTAGGCGTTGGCCCACTGCCGCCACAGCCAGTTCACGGCGTCGGGTTCCCAGAGGTTGGTTTCGGTGTGCATCAAGGGCATGCGGTAGCGGTCAAAGTACTGCTTGGCAATGACGTAGTAGCCGAACACGTCGCCGGCCGGGTAGGTGCTGCCGTCTTCGCGCACCATGCGCTCGTTGGTGCGGTAGTAGTCCGTGCCCATGATGCACTTGGCCTTAATGTTATGGTCGTCAAACCAGTGGTACTCGGCATCGGTCATGCCGTTTTTGAGCAGGAACTCGTACATGGCCACGCTCACGGGGTAGCCGTAGGTTAAATCCAGGCTCAGGAAGCGCTTTTGGTTGAGGAAGTTGGCCAGGGGCCGGGCGGCCGGCGTTTCGGGGTGGAAGTACTCGGCCGACTCGCTTTGAATAAAAGTAGCCCCCGGCTGCACGGCCAGGATGGCCTGCATGGCCAATACATTAGCCCGGCACACGTGCTTGAGGGCCGTGACGAAGGCCTGGTCGCTGGCCAGGCACTCGTTCCACCAGCCGTACTGGGCCGAGAACATGGTGGTGACGAAGATTTCGTTGATGGGTGTGTAGAACTGCAGGTCGGGGAACCGGGCGGCAAAGGCCCCGGCGTAGGCGGCGAAGTGCTCGGGGAAGGCCGGATTCTGGAAGTTGCCCAGCCAGTCGGGCAGCCCGAAATGCAGCAGGTCCACCAGGGGCGTGATGCCCAGCTCGCGCAGGGCCCCGAAGGTCTCGTCGGTGAAGGCCCAGTCAAACTGACCCGGCCCGGTGTGCACCCGGTAGTAGGGCGGGCCGTAGCGCAAGAACTCGATGCCCATCTCCTTAACCAAGGCAAAGTCCTCGCGCCAGCGCTCGTAATGGCCGGTTTTTTCCAGCTCATCTACCCGGTGCATCGTGCCGTCCGGCAGCCGGATGGTGGGGTAGCTGTTTTCGATGCCGGTGGCAAACATGAAGGCACTCATGGGCTAGGCGTTAAGGTGAAATGGAAATGAAAAGGTGAGTGCGGCAAAGCGGTTACAGAATGCTGAGCCGGCCGCCGTCCACGACCAGGGTGGTGCCGTTGATGTAGTGGGCCTCAGCCGAGGCCAGGTAGCAGATGGCGCCGGCAATGTCTTCGGGGTGGCCTACCTCCCCCTCAATCTTCTCCTTGCCGCTTTTCACGTTGGGGTTATTCCAGAGCATGGGTGTGTCCACGGCCCCCGGGGCCACGCAGTTCGTGCGCACGTGAGCGGCTGGGTACTCCTGGCTCATGCCTCGCGTGAAAGCCTCCAGGGCCCCTTTGCTGGCCGCGTAGGGAATCACGTTGGCCGTGGTTTCCTGCGCGTGCACCGAGCTGATGTTGACGATGGCCCCGCCCCGCATGTGGGGCAGGCAGAGTTTGCTGAGGTGAAACACGGCCCGCAGGTTCACGGCCATGACCAGGTCCCACTCATCAACACTCAATTCTGAAATCGGCTTGAAAGTCATCATGGCCGCGTTGTTGACCAGCACGTCCACCCGGCCGTAGGTGGCTGCTACGGTGCTCATGGCCGCTTCTATCTCGGCTGCTAGGCCCAAATCCACCCGGATAGCCCGGGCCTGACCGCCGCCTTTTGTAATCAGGGCCGTGGTGTCCTGGGCCGTGGTTTCATCGCGGTCCAGGACCACGACGGTTCCGCCTTCGGCCGCCAACTGCAGGCAGGCCGCCCGGCCGATGCCGGAGCCGCCCCCGGTGACGAGGCATATTTTATCGGTAAAGCGCATCAGGTTAGCGTTTAGTGGGGTTGGGGTGAGTGGACATCCAGGCCTGCACCTGCCGCAGGTGGTGGAGCTGGTCGTGGTGAAAGCGGTGGGCCAGGGCAATCAGGGGCGGGTCGCTGCCGTGAGCGATGCCCTCCTGTACCAGCAGCAGGCCGGTGCGTAAATGAGCGGAGAGAGCGGCGGCAAAATCGGCGTCGGGGTCGCCCGTCGGCGGGCTGGCGTACCGGGTCACCGAATCGTAGGCAGCCTGCACGCCGTGGAAAAATTCCTGGTAGAGGAGAGTAGATTCTTCGGAGGCCGTATCGTGCGTACGCGCCAAAAGCCGGCCCAACGTCTGGCTTTCCTGTTGCCACTCCCGGCGTAGCGTATCGGCCAGCGCCCGCAACTCTAGGTCCCGCCCGGTGGTTAATTCTACGGCGGCCAGCTCTTGGGTCCCACGGTAGTGCTCCAGCAGCAGTGAGGCCACGTCGTGGTCGATGTTGCCCGAGCGGGCCACCGTGCGCAGGCGCTGCTGCGCCCGGGTGGCTACGGCCGGGGCAGAGTTTGCTTCTGCTTGGGCCGGGGCAAGTTGGCGCTGGGGTGTCTCAGCCACGTGCGCTGGTGTTTCGCGCGGCGCCTCCCGGCACGCGCCCAGCAGCAGCAACGTGAGCACACCTACAAGGAAACGAGATATCATGCAGCGAGCGAATTAGCATATCCCCGTCAGGGCATAAGCCAAGTGGAGACAAAACGTGAAAAAAGCGGGAGCTAAGGGCTACACAGTCGTGCGCACGATGTTGCTATGCCCCTCGTATACATCCTGCTGATCGAAGTGCTGTACGTGGTATTCCAAGGTGGTGCCAGCCGGAAAGGCTTCCGTGTCCACATAGGGCGAGCGGGCGTTGGTGGCGATTTGCTCCCAGCCGTCCCCTTCGCTGAGCAAGCGGCGGTACACGTGCGCTTTCTCCAGCATCTGCTTGGAAAAAGCAATGTGCCGCCCGCCGGCTGGGGTCAGGGTGAGTTCAATCTTAATGGTGTGCATGAGCGGGAAGCCTGTTGGAATAGAAGGAGTGGAAATAGCAGTCAGCGTGAAAAAAGTCTGCGGCTAGTGGACCTGGCGGGGCGCGTCGGGCAGGCTCAGACCTGCACTCAGCAAGTAGTGTGAAAACTGACCGGGGCCGCCGAACGGCACGTCGCCCTGCCAGGCGCGGTATTGGCCCCGCAGGGTTAGCCACGGCGCATCAGCCTTCCGGGGTTTGTAGGTAGCCGTCAGCCCGATTTCGGAAACCGGATTCCAGGTAGTGTCGAGGAGCTTGGAGCGGGTGGCACTCTGGCAGCCGCACCGGCCTTGTCCCCGCACTATTACCTGCTGATCCTTGTCGCGTAGGTTTAGCCAGCCGATACCGACACCGGCCAAGGCACCCACGCGCCAGCGGGGCCGGTCCACTAGCAGCAGCGCGTTACGCCACGTCAGGCTGAAAATTTGCGCCTGTGGCCGACCCGTGCCTTCGTAGCCGCCCGAGGCCAAGGCCGGGATGCGTGCCGGCCTTGTGAACGTGCCCCGCAGGCCGGTGCTCCAGCGCGGAGACAGGAAGTAGCTTCCTTCCAGGTCGCCGCCAACGTAGCTAGTGCCGCTACGGTCCCGCAACCCCAGTACCCCCCCAAAGGCCCCTACCCGCCCCGGTTCAAACGGCTTTTTAACTACACCCGAATCTTGACGGGCCGCCGCCCGACGATGGTAATTCGCGTAGCCGATGTGGCTGCGGCATTGAGCATTGGCGGGCGCAATGCCCAGCCTGACGATGCCGGCGAGCAAAAGCAAAAAAAGAGTTTTCATGGCTTCGCAAAGGCTGATAACTGACGTGTAAGCTCTCCTCATGCATCACACGAGCATGCCCAGAAGTAGAAAGACCAGAAAACCCAGGAAAAATGCGGAGGTTAGCCAGGGCGACTCCGGCTCCTCGTGGGCCTCGGTCAGCAGTTCTTCCGTGACCAGGAACAGCAGCGCGGCCAGGCCGAAGGAGAGCACCAGCTCCATGACGTTGTCGGAAGCGCCCTTGAGCACGGTAATGCCTACGCCGGCCCCCACGACCAGCAGGGCCGAAAGAGCGGCCACGATGCCCACGGTGCGGGCCTTGCCCTGGCCTTCCTGGCGCAGCTCCACGGCCGTGGCCAGCCCCAGCGACAGCACTTCGATGGTCAGGGCAATGGCCAGCAGCAGGCCTTCCTCCGCCCCGGCGGCAAAGCCGATGCCCAGCAGCAGCCCGTCGATGAGGATGTCGATGCCGACCCCGGTGAGCAGGCCCATGGGCAGCGCGCCGGGCCTGGCGGCCTCGTCCGGCGCGGTCTGGGAAGCCCACAGCACCCCGGGCGGCAAGGCCGGCGTAGGTACGGCTTTTTCCTTTTCGGCCGCCTTGCGCGTGAGCGAGCGCAGAACCAGCATGACCCCGACCCCGATGGCGAAGCCCAGGCCAACTTCCAAGGGACGGTGGCGGGCCACGATGTCGGGCAGCAGCTCGACGGCCACTACGGAAAACACCACCCCGGCGGCGAAGTGCAAAATGGCGCTGCGAATGGCCGCGCCCGGCGGGCGCAGCACGGCCACAACGGCCCCCACGACCATGATGGCGGCGGGCACCAGGGAATACAGCAGCACCTGACTCCAGGAAGGGGGCGCGTCCGGCGTAACAGCCAGCAGAAAGGCGAGTAGCATACGGGGTTACATATTGAGGGCCCCGATGCCGGCCGCGTTCAGGCAGGCTTCCTTGAAGGCTTCGGCGTAGGTGGGGTGGGCATGCGATATCAGGCCCACGTCTTCGGCCGCGCCCCGGAAGTGCATGATGCCCACGGCCTCAGCAATGATGTCGGCAATGCGAGCCCCGATCATGTGCACGCCCAGAATCTCGTCGGTCTGCGCGTCGGTGAGCACCTTCACCAACCCTTCGGTGTCAGCCCCGGCCAGCGCCCGGCCGGAGGCGGAATACGGAAAGGAACCCACCTTATAGGTTTTGCCCTGCTCCTTGAGCTGCTCCTCGGTGTAGCCCACACCGGCTACTTCGGGCCAGGTATAGACCACACCCGGGATAAGCAGGTAGTTCACCTCCGGGGCCTGGCCGGCAATGAGCTCAGCCACGTACACGCCTTCATCGGAAGCCTTATGGGCCAGCATGGCCCCGCGCACCACGTCGCCGATGGCCCAGATGCCCGGCACCGTCGTCTGCAGGTCCTCGTTGACTTTCACGCGGCCCTTCTCATCCAGCTCCACACCGGCCGCGGCCAGGTTCAGCCCGTCGGTGTAGGGCCGGCGGCCCACTGATACCAGGCAGTAGTCGCCTTCCAGCTGCAGCTCGGCCGATGGCCCGCCCTGGGCCGTGAGCTTCACCGTGTCGCCGGTCCGCTCCACGGCCGTCACCTTGTGCGAGAGGTAGAACTCCAGACCCTGCTTCTTGAGGGAGCGCAGCAGCTCCTTGCCCAGGGTACGGTCCATGGTGGGAATAATAGCGTCGGTATATTCCACCACCGACACCTTGCTGCCCAGCCGCGCATACACTGAGCCCAGCTCCAGGCCGATAACTCCGCCGCCCACGATAATCAGGTGCTGGGGCAGCTCACGCAGGGCCAGCGCCTCGGTGCTGGTGATAATACGTTCCTTGTCCAGCGTGATGAAGGGCAGGGTGCTGGGCTTGGAGCCGGTGGCAATGATTATGTTTTTGGCCGTGAGCAGCTGTTTTTCCCCACTGCCCCCGTCGCTGGGCTCGACCTGCACGGTGGTGGCATCCACGAACGAGGCTACGCCGTGGAGTACGTCCACCTTGTTTTTCTTCATGAGGAAGACCACCCCGTCGCAGACCTTTTTCACCACCCGGTCCTTGCGCGCCATCATGCGGGGCAAATCGGCCCGCAGGTTGTCGGCATCAATACCGTGCTCCGTGAACTGGTGGGTGGCTTTCTGATACAACTCGGTAGATTCAAGCACGGCCTTGCTGGGAATGCAGCCTACGTTGAGGCAGGTGCCGCCCAGGGTGGGGTACTTTTCGATAATGGCCGTTTTCAGGCCCAGTTGGCCACAGCGCACGGCGGCAATATAACCGCCGGGGCCGGAGCCGATAATGAGAACGTCGTAGGTAGTCATGAGCAGGGGGAAGTAAACAGTGCGGAGCGGGCGAGTTGGTCAGCGCGGCGAATCTCAACAGCAGGCCAAGCCCTGCTGAATGGGTGGGCATTTCACCGTGCCGTAGGAGCAGAACACGCAGCAATCGCCAGGCGTGGGCTTAAGCACGGTGCGGCAATGGGGGCACTCGTAGAAATACTGGCAGGCATTCTGCGCCATCGTTTCCACTTGCTCATGGCCGCAGGCGGGGCACGTAAGCCGGGATTCCAGGATAAGGGGTTGAAGCGGTTTCATGTGGGTATAAGTCCAGTGGTTGAGGCCCGCTGCCAGGAGCAGGCCCATCATGCCCGCGTAGACAAGCGGCTGCGAAAACACGAGGTAGTAGGCGGAAAAGATGAGCACCGCGCCCCCCAGCGCCACGGCCAGCGGCCCGGCCCGGCGGTGCTGCCGGTACGAAACTGCCGTGCCGAGCACTGAGAGGAGCACTAGGCCTTGAAACACGTACATGGTCCAGCCGCCGAAGAGCTCAAAAGAACCCAGCCCGAAAGCAGACGCCAGCGCGGCAAAGACTGGAAAGCAGCAGGGCGAAGCCAGGGCGGTAAGCCACAAGCCTGCTGTGCCCAGGGTGGAAAGAACAGGCGTTTTCATGTCCGAGGGAATTGCATTGAATAAGTCGAACGAACAGCGGCCGGCCTACAGATGGGTTTCATGCCGGGCAACATCGCCGCGCTCCACTTGAATGGTCGCGTGCTGAATGGGGTGCTTGCCGGTGACGTACGCCTGGGCGCGGGTCAGTACTTCCTCGTGCCCGGCGGCCCCGGCCAGCACAACGTGCGCACTCAGGGCATTGACGCCGGAGGTCAGCACCCAGGCGTGCAGGTCGTGCACGGCCGCCACGCCCGGCACTTGCAGCAGGCCCTGGCGCAGCTCCTCCAGGTTCACATCGGCCGGGGTACCTTCCAGCAGCACGTTCACCGACTCCTTGAGCAGGGACCAGGTGCGGGGCAGGATGAACAGGCCAATACCGGCCGAGAGCAGCGGGTCGGCGTAGTACCACTTGGTGGTAATCATGATAGCCCCCGCGGCCATGACGCCCACGGAGGTGAGCATATCCGACAGCACCTCGAAATAGGCGCCCTTCATGTTCAGGCTCTCGCCCGAACTTTTGCGCAGCAGGTACACTCCGTAGAGGTTGACCAGCAGGCCCACGCCGGCCACCCACATCATGGTCGTGCTTTCCACCTTGGGCGGGTTCAAAAACCGCAGATAGGCCTCGTAGAGAATATACATCGAAATCAGAATCAGCACCACCGCATTGGTGAGGGCAGCCAGAATCTCGAAGCGGTAGTAGCCGTAGGTACGCGCCGGCGTAGCCGGTTTCTCGCCGAAGCGGATGGCCAGCAGCGCCAGCCCGACGCCGGCCACGTCGGTGAGCATGTGGCCCGCATCGGCCAGCAAGGCCAGGCTGCCGGTCCAGAACCCGCCGATGACTTCAGCCACCAAATAGGTCAGCGTCGTGAAGAAGACGATGGTTAACGCGCGCTTATTGCGCGAAGCGGCACTGCCGCTCATGCCGTGGGACCCGCTCATTTCGTTTGGTCGTTAGAGTGGTGCGGGCCTTCACGCAGTTCGCGGGGCATGGACTCAACCACTGACAGGTTTTCTGTAACGGACGGGGCAGCGGGAGCAGCAGGCGACGGGCCACTGATATTCGGCGTGGAATAATCCATGCGCTGAATGCGCACGGCATTCAAAATAGCCAGCAGGGCCACGCCCACGTCGGCAAACACGGCCTCCCACATGGTAGCCAGGCCGCCCGCGCCCAGCACCAGCACGATGCCTTTTACCACGAAGGCCAGCCAGATATTCTGCCACACCACGCGGTGGGTGGCGCGGGCAATGCGCCGGGCGGTGGCAATCTTGCTGGGGTGGTCGGTCTGAATGACGACGTCGGCCGTTTCAATGGTCGCATCCGAGCCCAGCCCGCCCATGGCAATGCCCACGTCGGCCAGGGCCACCACCGGGGCATCGTTTACCCCGTCGCCCACGAAGGCCAGCTTCCGCCCTTCGGTTTTGTACTGCTGCACGTAGCGGGCCTTGTCCTCGGGCAGCAGGCCGCCGTGGGCCTCGTCGATGCCCAGCTCCCGGGCGACGCGCTGCACGATGCTGTCCTTGTCGCCCGAGAGCATGACCAGCTTGCTGATGCCGTCGGCGCGCAGCTCCTGCACGGCGCGGGCCGCGTCCTCTTTCGGGGCGTCGGCCACTGTCAGGTAGCCCGCGTACTGCCCGTCCACGGCCCCCACCACGATGCTGTCCACCACCTGGTCTACTTCGGCCGGGTAGGCCACGTTAAACTTGCGCAGCAGCTTGGTGTTGCCGGCCAGCACGTCGCGCCCATCCACCCGGCCCCGTAAGCCGTGGCCGGCTATTTCCTCCACGTTCTCTACTGCCACGCCGGCGGTAGCCGCGCCGACGTGGGCCACGACGGCTTTGGCAATCGGGTGCGTCGATTTGGTTTCCAGCGCCCCGAGCAGCCGCAGCAGCTGGGCCTTCTCCAGTCCCACCGCCTGCACCTGCTGTACAGCAAACACCCCCTCCGTGAGGGTGCCGGTTTTGTCCATCACCACCGTATCCAATTCGCGCATGGCATCCAGGAAGTTAGAGCCCTTGAACAGGATGCCCGCTTTGGAGGCCGCGCCGATGCCGCCGAAGTAACCCAGCGGAATGCTGATGACCAGCGCGCAGGGGCAGGAAATGACCAGGAACACCAGGGCCCGGTACAGCCAGTCCCGGAAGACATAGTCCTCTACCACGAAGGAGGGCACCACGACCAGCAGCACGGCCAGCGCCACTACAATGGGCGTATAGATTTTGGCGAACTTGGTGATGAACTGCTGGGTTTTGGCCTTGCGGCCCACCGCGTCCTGCACCATAGCCAGAATCTTGGCCAGCTTCGTATCCTGGTAGGTGGCCGTCACGGCCACCTGAATCAGGCTTTCCAGGTTGACCATACCGGCCAGCACTGGCTCCCCCGTTTGTTTGGTCTGGGGCACGGATTCCCCCGTCAGGGCCGCCGTATTAAAGGAAGCCGGCCCTTTGGTCAGCGTCCCATCCAGAGCTACCTTCTCGCCGGGCTTCACTTCAATGGTATCGCCTACCTGTACCTGTTTGGGATCCAGCACCAGGGACTGACCGGCACGCAGCACTGTGACTTCCGTGGCCTGGATTTCCAGCAGGGCCTTGATGCTGCGCTTGGCCCGGTTCACGGCCGCGTCCTGGAATAATTCGCCGACTGTGTAGAACAGCATCACGGCCACCCCTTCCGGGTACTCGCCAATGGCAAACGCTCCCAACGTGGCGATGCTCATAAGCAGAAACTCGTTGAACACGTTGCCCGAGGGAATGCTTTGCACGGCGGAGCGGATGACTTTCCAGCCCACCAGCAGGAAGGCCACCCCGTACCAGAGCAGGCGCACGTAGCCGGTAAAAAAGCCCACCGTATAGTAGTCGAGCGCAATGCCGGCCAGCAGCAGGGTCAAGCTCACCCCGGGCCATAGGTAGGGGTTGTCCCCGGCCGGACCGTGGTCGTGGTCGTCGCCGTCCCCGTGGGAGTGGCCGGCGTGCTCGTCGGCCGGTTGGCCGGCCAGGTCCACGACCTGTTTGCCGGGGGGATGGTGGTGGCCCGTGTGGTCGTGGGTGGCGTGGTCGTGGCCGGGCACGTCGTGGCCCTCGGGCGCGGCGGCGGCCTCAGGCGTGAGCTGGTCCCGGCTCAGGGCGCCCACGTTGTCGAGCTGCACCTGCTTGGCGGTGTTGAGCTCTTCGTCGGTATTGGAAGAGGTTGGATCAGGCATAGGAAAGATGCATCGGGTGAAAAATGAAGACAGCAGCCGGCCGGCCGCTACCAGTCCACGAAAAAGCCGGCCAGGCCCACCAGCACGAGCACGGCCCCGGTCAGGCGTCGCTCGTGGTGCGCCAGCCCGTCCAGGTTCAGGCGGCCCAGCCCCCGGTGAGCCAGCGCGACCAGCGCGCACATGGCCGAGACCGAAGCCAGCAGGTACACCCCCATGAGCAGGGCCAGCGCCGCCGGGCCGTGGGTGCCGGCGGCCAGAAAAAAGGTTTGAATTTCCAGGCAGGGCGCCAGAAACATGGTTGCCGCCAGCCCCAGCACCACCCGGCCGCGGGACCGGGTCGGGGCCGGGTCCGGGTGGGCGTGCCCCGGCCCCGACAAGGCGTACAGCACGCCAATGAGCACGAGCAGGGCCGGGGCCGCCCCGTGGGCCAAGTGGGAGAACTGCGCCGACAAGCGCCAGCCCAGCAGCCCCAGCCCCAGGCCCAGCAGCACCGTGCTCAGCACGTGGGCCAGGCCGGCTACCAGCGTCACGCCCACGGCCCGGCGCAGGGGCCAGCGCTCGGCGCGCGCCACGGCCAGCACCGGCGCCCAGTGGTTGGGAATCGCGGCGTGCAGCAGGCTTAACAGCAGGCAACCGGTGAGCAGATGGAACATGGGCAGGGCGAAAAGCCGCGACAGGAACGCGGCCGAACTAGGGGAGAAAATGCGCGGCTATTCTTCTTCTTCCGCGTTTTTGAGCTTGGCCAGCAGCGAGTACGCGCCCTCCACCACGACCTGCGCCGCCGCAGTGCCTTGCGGCAGGCGGACTTCGGTGTAGCCGTTTTCGCTTACCCCCGCCGTCACGGGCACCATGCGGTAGTGCGTTTCCTGGTTTTTTCCTGCCGGACCTTCGGCCACGAACACGTAGCTCTTTCCCCCAAACTGCACCAGGGCCTTGTCGGGCAGGGAGGGCAACGTGGCCGAGTTGGTTTCGATAGTGGCCCGCACGTAGGTGCCGGGCAGGCGGCTGGCGTCTTCCCGGCTCAGGTGGGCGTACACGCGCACCGTGCGGTCCTCGCTTACGGCGCGGCCAATCACATACACCTTCGCCCGGTGCTCGGCCCCGGCCGAATCATTGGCCAGGGTGTAGCGCACGGTCTGGCCCACGCGCACCTGCGGCACGTCCTTCTCGAACACAGTGAGCACCACGTCCAGGTGGGCCGGGTCCACGATTTCAAACAGCACGTCGGTCGAGGTCACGCTTTGCCCGGCGCTGGCATTCACGGTTTTTAGGAAGCCGCCGCGCGGGGCCCGCACCGGGGCCGTCGTGGTAATCTTACCGCCCACCGGCAGGCCCGCCAGGCGCAGGCGGGCGGCTTGCGCCGCCACCTGGGTCTGCATAGCCCGGTATTCGGCGCGGGCCCTTTGGAAATTTTTCTGCGGGGCTACTTCCTGGCGGTACAGTTCCTGCTGGCGCTCGTACTCGGCGCGGGCAAACTCCAGCTGGCTGCTGGTTTCCAGGTAATCCTGCTGGAGCTGCACAAACTCGGGGTTGCGCACCGTCGCCAGCACCTGCCCGGCCTGCACGCGACTGCCCTGCAGCAGGGTCGTCCGCTCCACGATGCCCCCAAGCAGGGCGCTGACGGCCACCGCGTTTTCCGGGGGCGCGTCGAGCGTGCCGTTGACTTTGAGCGTGCCGCTGAGCACCCGGTCTTCCACCCGGCCCAGCCGGATGCCGGCCGCCCGCTGCTCGGCAGCCGACAGGGTGGTTTCGGTGGCGTTTTCTTCGGCGGCGGCTTCGTTGCCCGCGGCCTTGGCGCCGCCAGCCGCTGTTTCCGTGGTGGCCCCGGCCGCTTCCGGTGCCGCCGTATCCGTTTTCTCCTGACCGCAACCGGCCAGCGTCAGGCCCAGCAGGGCCAGCAATGCGTATTTTGTCATGAAAGGGGAGGCAAGAAAAGTCAGGGATGATTACTGGGGGGTGCTGCCCAGCAGGTAGTCCAGCTCGATGACGGTCTGGTTGTGTTCCAGCAGCACGTCCAGGTAGGCGGTGCGCAGGGTCAGGGCCCGCTCCAGGTTGAGCAGGTATTCGGCGTAGCCGGTTTCACCGGCCTTGAAGGCCCGCGTGCTCAGGCGCACGATGACGTCGGCCTGGGGCAGGGCCGTCTGCTGGTAGAAAGCCAGACGCTGCTGCTGCTCGGCGTGCCGGGCCACCAGTTCGTCCAGCCGGCCCGAGAGCTCGGCCCGCAGGCGTTGGTAGCCGGCGTCGGCCACCTGCTCCTGCAGACGGGCGGCCTGGACCCGACCCTTCTGCGGCCCGCGCAGGAGGGGAATGCCCACCGAAGCCTGCACGCCCTGGAAGCGGTCCGACCCGGCGTAGTACCGCTCCGCGCCGCCCACGCCGCCCATGGTCTGGGGGCCAATCAGCGACTGGTTGAAGTAGCCCAGCGTCACGTTGGGTAGTCCCAGGGCCTGCTCGGTGCGGGTGGCCGCCTGGCGCTGGGCGATGAGTTGGCGCTGCACTTGCAGCTCCGGGTTCTGGGTCAGGCGCGCCGTGTCACCGGTGGCGGGCAGCACCACGGGTTCCAGCGGGCGAAGCAGGCTGTCGGCCACGCCCACCGCCTGGCTTTGTTGCAGCAGGGCTTGCAGCTGGCGCTGGGCCACCTGGTAGCCGGTGCGGGCCTGGGCAATCAGGGCGCGGGTTTCGCCTTGCTGCACCAGGGCGGTGGCCGGCTCCAGGCGGGCTACTTCCCCGGTTTTAAAGCGCAGCTGGGCGGCCCGCAAAAACTCGCTGTAGAGGCTGTCCTGCCCGCGCAGCACCTGCACCCGGTGGCGGGCGTACACGGCCTGCTCATAATTCAGGCGCACCTGCCGCCGCAGCTCGGCCTGCACCTGGGCCAGCGTGAGCTGCTGCCCGCCGACCTGCGCCTCCAGCAATTGGCGCTGGCTGCGGTACACCCGCGGCAGCGAAAAGCTCTGGCTGACGTTGAATTGGTTGTCCTTGCGGTAGGAATTGTACTGCCCGTAGGTAACGCCCACGGTGGTGCGGCCCACGTCGGTAGCGGTGCGCCGCAGGGCCTGCTGGGCCTCCAAACTGCGCTGGGCAGCCGTTACCGTGGTGTTGGCCTGCAAGGCCTGGGTCACGGCCTGCTGGGCCGTGAAGGGCGTGCCACCGGCCGTCAGCTGCACTTGCTGGGCCCGGCCGGTGCCGGGCACCAGCAGTGTCAGCAACAGCACGGCTGCGCCGCCGGCCAGCAGGGGTGCCGACCGGGTGCCGTGGTGGGTTGGATCCTCGGGCTGCTGGTCCGGCCCGGCTGCCGGGGTGCGTTCCGACAGGGCGTAGAGCACCGGCAGCACCAGCAGCGTCAGCAGCGTGGCCGTGACCAGCCCGCCGATGACGACCGTAGCCAGCGGGCGCTGCACCTCGGCCCCGGCCGAGGTGCTCAGGGCCATCGGCAAAAAGCCCAGCGAGGCCACCGTAGCCGTCATCAGCACCGGCCGCAGGCGTACCTGCGTGCCTTCCAGAATTCGCTCGTGCAGGTTGGCCCAGCCCTCGTCCTTGAGCTGGTTGAAATAGCCGATGAGCACGATGCCGTTGAGCACGGCCACGCCGAACAGGGCAATAAAGCCCACGCCCGCTGAGATGCTGAACGGCATGCCCCGCAGCCACAGAGCCGCCACCCCGCCAATGGCCGATAAGGGGATGGCCGTGAAAATCAGCACGGACTGCTTCAGGGAGCCGAAGGTGAAGAAGAGCAGCACAAAAATCAGGGTCAGGGCCACCGGCACGGCCACGCTCAGGCGCTGCGAGGCCTCGCGCAGGTTCTCGAACTGCCCGCCGTAGGTGGCGTAGTAGCCGGGGGCGAACTTCAGGCGCTGGTCCACTTTGCCCTGCAGCTCTTCCACTACACTTTCCACGTCGCGGCCCCGCACGTTGAAGGCCACCGTGATGCGGCGCTTGGCGTCGTCGCGCTGCACCTGGTTCGGGCCCTCCTGCAGGGCCACGGTGGCCACCTGCTCCAGCGGCACCTGCTCGCCCCGCGGGGTGGCAATGAAGAGCTGGCGCACGGCGTTGATGTCCTGGCGCAGGTCCGGGCGCAGGCGCAGCACCAAATCAAAGCGGCGCTCCTGCTCAAATATCTGCCCGGCGGCCTGGCCGGCAAAGGCAGTCTGCACCGTGCGGTTCACGTCCTCGACGTTCAGACCGAATTGGGCCAGCTTGTTGCGGTCCAGCTGGACCACAATCTGGGGCAGGCCCGTCACCTGCTCCACGTACACGTCTTCGGCTCCCTGCACCTGCCGCACCTGGGCCGCGGCCCGCTGGGCGTAGTCGGCCAGCTGCTGCAGGTCTTCGCCGTAGATTTTCATCACCACGTCCTGCTTGGCCCCGCTGATGAGCTCGTTGAAGCGCATCTGAATGGGCTGCTGGAACCCGAAGGTGACGCCCGGAATTACGCTCAGGGCGTGGGCCATTTTCTCGGCCAGCTCCTCGCGGGACTTGGCCGAAGTCCACTTGCTCTGGTCCTTTTCCAGAATTACCATCACGTCCCCAGCTTCCACCGGCATGGGGTCGGTGGGAATTTCGGCCGCGCCAATCTTGGCTACCACTTCCTTGACCTCCGGAAACTGCTGTTTGAGGATGGCCCCGGCCTGCTGGCTTTTTTCGATGGTGTAGCTTAGCGACGAGCCCGTGAGCACGCGCATCTCGATGGCGAAGTCGCCTTCCGAAAGCTGGGGGATAAACTCCCCGCCCAGAGTGCGGAACACGAGCAGGGCCCCGACGAACAGCCCCACGGCCGAAGCCAGCACCAGGGCTTTGCGGCGCAGACCCCATTCCAGCAGGGGCCGGTAGCGGGCCTCCAGCCAGCTCATCATGCGGTCCGAGAAGTTGCGCTTGTGCTCCGTGTTGCGGCTCAACCCCAGTGCCGCCATCATGGGCACGTAGGTGAGCGAGAGAATGAAAGCGCCGATAATGGCGAAGGCCACCGTCTCGGCCATGGGCTTAAACATCTTGCCCTCAATGCCGGCCAGGGCCAGCAGGGGCAGGTACACGATGAGGATGATGATTTCCCCGAACGCGGCTGAGGCGCGGATTTTGGAGGCTGCCTCGTAGGTGGCCTCGTTCATCTGGTCCTGGGTTAGCTTGCCGTGGGCCCCGTCGGGGTGGGCGGCAATTCCCGAGTGGGTGTGCAGGCGGTGCACGATGGCCTCCACGATAATCACCGCCCCATCCACTACCAGTCCGAAATCAATAGCCCCGAGCGAGAGCAGGTTACCCGACACGCCGAACACGCGCATCAGGCTGATGGCAAAGAGCATGGCCAGCGGAATCACCGAGGCCACCACCAGCCCCGCGCGCAGGTTGCCCAGGAAGAGCACCAGCACAAAAATCACGATGAGCGCTCCCTCAATCAGGTTTTTGGTTACCGTATGAATGGCCCGGCCCACCAGTTCCGAGCGGTCCAGGTACACGTCCACGGTCACGCCTTCGGGCAGGGACTTGCGCACGGTCTCCATGCGCTCCTTGACGGCCTTGATAACCTCGTTGGCATTGGCGCCTTTGAGCATGAGCACGATGCCGCCGGTGACTTCGCCCTCCGCGTTACGGGTCATGGCCCCGTAGCGCACGGCCGAGCCCAGGCGTACCTCGGCTACGTCGCGCACGAGCACCGGCAGGCCGCTGCTGGTGGAGCGCACCACGATGTTGCCGATGTCCTGAGCATTCTGGGCCAGGCCCTCGGTGCGGATGAAGTACGCCGTCGGGTTTTGATCCAGGTAGGCTCCGCCCGTGTTTTGGTTGTTGCGGCTGACGGCCTGGTACACCTGGTCCACGGTTACGTTCAGGGAACGGAGCCGCTCCGGGTCCAAGGCCACCTCGTACTGCTTGAGCTGGCCTCCGAAAGAGCTGACGTCGGCCACGCCGGGCGTGCCCAGCAGCTGACGGCGCACAATCCAGTCCTGAATCGTGCGCAGCTCCCGCGCCGTGTATTTCTTCTCGTAGCCGGGCTTGGCGCGCACCAGGTACTGGTAGATTTCACCCAGGCCGGTACTGACCGGGGCTAGTTCCGGCCGGCCCACGCCGGCCGGAATCTGGCTTTCGGCCTCGCGCAGGCGCTCGGCCACCTGCTGGCGGGCCCAATAAATGTCGATGCCGTCTTCCAGGACGATGGTCACGACTGAGAGGCCGAAGCGGGAAAAGGAGCGTACTTCCTCGCGCCCCGGAATCGTGGCCACGCTCTGCTCAATGGGAAAGGACACCAGCCGCTCGATGTCGCCGGCCGACAGCGAGGGCGCCACGGTGTAGACCACGACCTGGTTGTTGGTAATGTCGGGCACCGCGTCAATGGGCAGCCGACTCAGCGAGTAGCTGCCCCAGGCAATCAAAGCCAAGGTCAGCAGCCCAATAATGAGCTTGTTGTGAATGGAAAAGTGAATGAGCCGGTCGAACATACTGGCTAAGGGGTAAGACTAGAAATCCTGAGAAAAGGGCGGTCGGAGCCCGCGGGGCTCGACGACGGCAGGGTTCGACAGCGCACAGAAAGGTGCGTATGCGCCGACGGGACCGGGCACGGCAGCGTGCCCGGTCCCGCGGACGGAACCGAAAAAACAGGAAACTAGGCTTGGGGGGGCTGCCAGACGGCAAATGCCCGCTGCTGCGGGGCCGGGCTCGTCAACGTTGCAAACGGCCGGGCAGCATCGCCTACCGGGTGGGTGGCCGGAAGAACCACGGCCGTAGCGGCGGGCAAGGAGGTACCAGCGCAGCAGTGGCACTGGCACAGGGGAGTACACCAATCCTGCTGGTGATGCGCGGCAGCATCAGTCTGCGCCGTAACGCGGGCGCGCGCCGGCTCCGATGGGTTCACCGTCCCGTCAGCACAGGGCAGACAGGCCAGCACCAGCAGGTAGAGCGCAAAAAAGACCGCGACAAATCGCATAGCAGAAAGGGGCAAACGCTGCAAACATACGTACTCGTCGCCAAATAGATTCCTCTACCGGGTAATTAACAGGCGTAGCAGATCAGCATGATGGGTTTAGGTTGGGGAAATAGACCTGAAAAACACGGCATGAGGCTGGCTTCGACCCTAATCGCTGGTTATAAAATAAGCTGAAGCAACCAGTTTTTCGACGGGCACACCACCGGGCTAAAATCTTCGTAACCGGCAGTATACAGGTGTTGAGTTCGCTGAGCGAACTAACGTCAGGGGCAGCGGCAGCAAACAGAATGCATTCAGTGTTAATTTCTCTGACCCCAGCAGCTGTCCACGCAAAATCACGCATTATTCCCGCGTCCTAACGCCGAAAACTTACACCCAGAAAGTACGTTGTTTCTGTGTCCTTAGTCAGCGGGTAGTTCAGGCCCAAGTCCAGCTGCATATTATCCGTCACCCGCCAGATAGGCCCGCCGTTGAGCGTCGCAGCCCAGCCTCTTTCCCGCCAGTCCCAGGCCCCAGCCACTTCCACAAACCCACCCAGCGTTTTGTACAGGTCGTGGCCCACGGTCAGGGTGGGGGCCAGTTCCAGGCAGTGACGCGTCGTGGCTTCGTCGCGCACCCAGGTAGCTTGCAACTGGCTGCCCAGGCTCCAATCGTGGGGTAATTGGCAGGCAAACGGTACCACCACGCCGCCTTCCCAGTAGTGGTTGCCGGTGCGCTGACCCGTCGGCAGCTTCACGAAGGGCATCAGCGCCAGCGCCGTGCGGCCCCCGTCGTTGCCCCACAAGTTGCGCTTGACTCGTAGCGTCAGGTCCCCGAAGCCGGCCCGTGCCCCCGGATGCTCGCCCCGCTCCGTCTGCGCTGTATACGATTCCACCACCAGTTGCACATCTATCGTGCGCGTCAGACCTAGTTTCAGGTTGGCATGGTTCAGCCCCAACTCCTGGTGTGTGTCCTGCCTGCCAAACCGCTGCCGCCCCAGCCGCAGCACGTCGGTTTCCACCTGAAAATGCCCCGCGTCCACCGAACAGGCACTTTCCGTCGCGTCGGGCCGGTCCGTGCTCATTGGCCGCAGCCGGGCCCGGGGCACCGGCTGAAAAAGCGAGTAGCGGGGGAGCTGTGAATCAATGAGTCCGGCGCCATCCCTTGGCCCTGCGCCAATAAGGCCACGGGCAGTAAACAGAATACCACGCAGTAGAAGAAGGACATACGGATGTTTTAGACAAGACTAAAAATATTTTTAGTCTTGTCTGCATACTCGCTTGTCAACGAATTGGTTTTCTATGTTAGCTAGTGATACCGGCATCAGCCACCACGCTCACCCGCGGCAAGTAGTAGGTATCCACGGCCCGGCGGTCAAACAGATTCCGCTGGCTATCCAGCGTGTACCAGCGCTGGGCGGGAGCTAGCAGCCCGGCTAGAGGCCGCCGCGTGGGTGGGATAAGGAATTCCAGCGTCACCAGGGCCGTGTCGGCTACTCCGGCCAATGCCCGCAATGTGCCCAGCTCGCGGCGGTAGGCCAGGCGATTCTGGTCAACGGTCACTTCCTGCGTGCGCACTGATAGGTAAAAGCTCAGGTACTGGGTTTGCTTGAAAATACCGGCTTCCACCAGTTGGCGCAACTGGCGGTCCTGCTGGCGCAACTGGGTGAGCAGGCCACGGGCAAAATCTAGCTGCAATTGGGCGGCGTAGGCCGTCAGAAACTGGTCCGTAACCGTGCGGCGCAAATCCAGCGCGCTTAGTTGCCGGTTGTTGCGCAGCACCTGTCCCTGGTTGCCCAGAATACGGTAATCGTTGGCTAGCAATGCCCGGTTGAAGACCGGTTTGCTGGCCTGGGCTACGGTGGCATAGTTGCCGCCGTTGGTGATGGCCTGGTCGTAGCCCACGACGGCCTCGCCCTGGCGGTTGAGGATGCTGGGGTACAGCACCGCGGCCCCGGTACCGTTTACCAGAATGCCATTCTAGGCCTTGCGGCGCAGGCTGTCGAGGCGGTTCTGGCTGACTTGGTTGGCCAGCTCAATCAGTTGGGGGCTGTTCTGATGGGCCACAGCCACGAAATCAGCTAGTCGGCGCGGACTGGTGGGTAAATTATGTGGGGCAGCGAGTAGCGAGGTAAGCGCGGGCCTGCTTGCACTGGAACGCTACGCCCGGCTGGCTCCTGCAGATAGCAGCACCGCCACCAGTATACACAGGCAGCAGAAAAGCGGGCAATGAGGTGAGCGGGTAGGCAAAAGCACAGGAATTGAGTGAGGCAGCAAAACACACACACAATTCTGGAGGAAAATTGGAGCACCTTATACCCATTACGCCACCTTGCTCTGCATGCACTGCTTGGTAAGAAGGCGTCGGTCACAAAACCGGAGAAGCGAACCAGTAGTGGCTCGGTCTTTTAAAACAATATGCAGAGCGTCAGAACAAAGCCGACGCAGGCAGACCAAACTCACGAAAAGCTCTGCTCTAACTGATATTGACCAACTCGTCAATACCGGTTGAGGCCGGAGTGCGCGTCACTGTGCAAGCTTGCCAGACCGCGATGTAAGTGTAATTGTTGAGTTGCCCGTAAGGACAAATGCAAGGCTTAATGGGAAGGATTCAATGCGCACCAGGTAGGTGCCGTAACATTTAATTTTCTGAACCACGGCCTTAACCTTGCTTTTGCGACATCAAGCAATTTGGTCAGAGATTTTGGGTGTCGGATCCTGCGTATCCAGTTATGCTCTCGATGGGTAAGGCAACCGCATTGCCATTAAGCAGCACGTAGTAATTTTTTTCCGAGATGTACACCACCTCGACAGGTGCCTGCAGCACAGCTGGGGATGTAATAGCCCCACTTTTTACCAGCTTGTCAAGCGCTTCTGCCTGCAGGTAAAAGCGGGTGAAGTAGGGCCGCCCACCGCCCAACTGCAACGGCATCCAGCGATAGAAGAGCACTCCGTATAACACGCACGCTACTAGGAGAAAAGTAATGCCTGCTATAGCAGCCCACACTGCTCGCTGGAGCGAAGGTTTTTCCCTAATCCGGCGCATCTGCCGAACTATTACTTGGCAGACCACTCCACTGGAGATGAAGTACAGGATGAGTAAGCTCATGCCATATACGCCTACCCATATTATTACAACAGCCACTAGTAAGTAGAACCACGGCAGTCCATGCTTTTTGCCCCAATTAGGAGTGCCTGCAGCCGGTTTAAGCGCCGCAAATAAGAATATACTGGCTGCAACAAATGCGACGGCTATGATCACTACTTTCATGGGCGTAACCGATTCAGCCGTTGCCGAGAAGCTCCCCGTTATGGTGAACGCAACGCATCCATACCCAAGAGCTCCCAGTACAGCAAACGCAGCATCCACTATAGGTATGGGTACCTGCTCTTGATCGTGCGTGGTATAGTAGGCTATTAGTACGGGAGGTAGCGTAAAGCCTAAGAAACTGATGCCCGCTTTGATATAGTTAAAGCTCAACCAACTTGCTTCTGTCAGATTGTGAGTCGCTAGGTACATATTCACAATCAGGTAACCGGCCGCGTAGAGGGCGAACAATCCCATGGTTACAAGTGATTCGGACGACACTTCAGATACTTTCATGTAGGGTAAGTAAAAGAGAAAGTTAAACTACCACGTGTGTCAGAGGCTTATCAGCCTTCTTTGATCACTCTCAGTGATCTTACACCGGGCTAACGTACCTATACGAGCTGAATACAATGCTATTGCGGCGTGATAGTTTTACTAATAGCACACGTTTCCGCGCTCCGGGCAACTGGGCAGTCGCTGTAATTACTCAGTTTGCTGTCCGGCAGGAAATAAAGGCTGTTAAAAGGCTGGACGATCGTTCCTCTTATCCGATAAGCGTGTATATTTCAACACG
Source organism: Hymenobacter metallilatus (assembly GCF_003944705.1). Classification (GTDB taxonomy): domain Bacteria; phylum Bacteroidota; class Bacteroidia; order Cytophagales; family Hymenobacteraceae; genus Hymenobacter; species Hymenobacter metallilatus. The sequence goes on from NZ_RWIS01000016.1 coordinate 114,252, forward strand.
TAGATACATGTCTTACCCTTAACCACTACCTATTACCATGGCTATCAAACCCGGCCCTAAGCCTAATAAAGAAGATGGTACTCCGGACAGAAGAAGACGGGTCACGGAAGAAAACAGACCGAAACACCCCGATCTGAAACCGCATAAGCATAAGAAAGGCGACTAGTAGGCCTACCTGCGACTTACAGTAAGTCGCCTTGTCGAGGTCTCAACGCCCCATAACAGTGAGGTGGTCTAGTGAGGTGGTCTAGCTAAGCCGGACACAATTGGGACGTTGTTTGAAGATGGGTTTCGAAGTGGTTGGGCGAGTGATAGCCGAGAGCAGAATGTCGGCGTTCGGCGTTGTAATAGGCAATATGGTGGCTGATTTCGAGCTTGGCTTCGGCCAGGCCGGGGAAGCTGCCGCCGTCGAGCAGTTCGGCTTTGAAGCGGCTCCAAAACGATTCGGCGTGGGCGTTGTCGTAGCAGTTGCCGCGCCGGCTCATGCTTTGCAAGGCCCCGTGTTGGGCGACCAGGGCTTTGAAGCGGGTAGCCGTGTACTGACTGCCCTGGTCGGAGTGCACGACGAGCCCGGCCGGCGGGCGGCGCACGACCAGGGCCCGGCGCAGGGCCTCGCTCACGAGGTCTTCGGGCATGGTATCGCGCACGTCCCAGCCCACGATTTTGCGCGAGCAGCGGTCGAGCCATACGGCCAGGTAGAGCCAGCCGCCGCCCTGGCGGGGCAGGTAGGTGATGTCGCCCACCCACACTTGGTTCGGGGCGGTGGGGGCCGGTTGGCCGAGTAAGCGGTTGGGGGCGGCGCGCACGGCCGGGTCGGAATCGGTGGTGCGCGGCACGAACGAGCGAGGCTGCTGGGCGCGCAAGCCGTGGACTTTAAGCACACGCCGAATGCGCCAACGACCCACGCCGTGGCCTTCGGCCTGCACCTCGGCCCGCAGCCGGCGCGTGCCGTAGCGCTGGCTGTGGCGTACAAACGCTTGACGTACGGCTACTTGCCAGGCCGGCTCGGGTACAGGTTGGCCCTGCTGCCGGTGCCAGGCGTAGTAGGCGCTGGGCGCGATGTGCAACACGCGGCAGAGCTGGCGCACGGGCACCCGCACCTGGCACTGGGCGATGTATCGGTACGTACTCACGGGGTCGGCTGGCCGAGCCTGCGCCTACAGCAGGCAACTGATCAGGGCTTTTTTTAAAATATCCAGCTCCTGCGCCAGCCGCTTGTTGGCGGCGCGCAGAGCACGCACCTCCGGGTCACGGGCCACTTCGACGCTGCCGACCTCGGCCACCACTTGGGCCTGCTGCCAGCGGTAGAGCAGCTTGGGACTGATGCCCAACTCGCGGGCTGCGGCTTGCGTACTGCGGCTCTCGGACGCCAAGCGCAGGGCCTCGACCTTGAACGCCTCGTCGTATTTACGCCGTTTGTCGGGCGACACCCCGCTGGTTTTTGCTGCCATAACAGAAGAAAGATACGTCCTTCTTCTGTCCGCCTTCTCTAGACCACCTCACAGTATGCACCATGGTAAAGCCCCTCGCCCGCTATCCTCAGGAAGTGACGCGAGGGGCTTTCGTTTGCATAGCGCCTCTCCAGCACCGTGCTGGCCGCTCTGTCGTGTTCACTTACCCAGATACACGCCTAGGCTACCTGCACCTGCTGGCAGGCTATAAGCTATCCAACTACCCAGTTTGACGCGAAAGTGCACGCACGGACGCTGGCTCTCCGGCTTGCTTATCGTCCTTCTTACTTAGGTAGACCAGCAGCCCCACGGCTGCAAGAGCGCCTAGTTTGAAAGCTGTTTAGGGTTTCTGGTAGAGCTTCACACTTTTTGGGCTTTGCGAAGGGCCTCCACATAGTGGCGCTCCTCTTTCACGGCATTCAGGCGGGCTTCGTCCTGTTCCCGCTACGCGAGTTCCTTCTCGCGCATCTGCTTCCGAATCTTCCCCTGCACTTTCTCCTGGAATTCCTGCACCACGTAGAGTTCCTGCAGCTTCAGGTTCAGATAGCTGGCCGACACGGAAGCATCCCGCGCGGTGGTCAGTCTGTTGTTGGCTTCGAACGCTTTGTTAACCCGCGGTTCCACCACGGTCACGTTGTTTTTTGAACCCCTTTCGCTCGTTTCGTGGCGTCGAGGAGGGAATGATCAAGCAGGCCATCGGGGTGTGCATTGCCGCCGGGGCCAAAATAAATCCGGACGTGCTGGAGCTGTCCCACCGCACCTACGCCCTGCAGCTGCTGTCCCAGAAGGCCTGAGTGGAGCGCGACGACAATGAAACGCCCGAGGCCATATTTGCCTCGGGCGTTTTTCGTGCCGGTGCTGCTCAAGCACCAGCTGACTACTCGTAGTCGTCGATTTCGATTTCCTCATCCGGTTCCCGGTTGGGGTATAGGTCACCGAGAATGGATTCAATTGTTTCCTCGCCCAGGTCGTCCCCTTCATTGATCTGCCGGAATCGTTCCTCGTTTTCTTCTTTTTCCTGCTGGGCGAGCCATTTGTAGTAGGCTTCCTGGCGTTCAGGGCTCGTGGGTTGTTGCATGGTCAGATGATGGTTAAAAGCCGGTGGAATAAACTTTGTTGTGCATAGATAGCGACTGCAATACTCTAAAAACAAGCATTTTAGCCGCAGAGCGTTTTAGCCGTCTTATTCCCTTTATACTACAAGGAGTGGATATGCAGAATTATCACAAACTTTTTTTCTGGTGTCCAGATCCAAGGAATTTTCTGTCCGCTTATGAGTATGCGCCAACTGCTCGCTAAGCGCTTGCTGGAAGCCCAGCAGCCGGAGTCACGAGCAATTTCAGCGTAGCGTGGCTCAGGAACTGGGACTAAACTGCTGGAACTGCTGGTCAGGATGGGGACGCAGTGGCCACTGCGTCCCCATCCTGACCAGCAGCAACCAGACGTGGCCTAGCAGGCTGAATTTACACGATGCCGCCAAGCCGCAAATACGGGTTGGATTGAATCTGCCGGCAGCCGTCGATGATGTTTTCTACTTGCGCCTCGTATTCGGTGCCAGCAGTAGGCAGGCTCCGGGCCACCCGTGACACTTCAAAAGCCTCATCAATCACGCGCTGTTCCTGGGCCGCGTAGTTGTCGTGCGTCCGGGGGCGTTTGGAGGGCATACCCACTTGCGTTTCAGCGACCTGATTGTAGTGGCGGTGCAGGGCTTTGACTTGTTCAAGTAAGGTGTTGCTCATGGCTGGAATGGAAAAGTTGGTGTCGAAAAAAGACGGCTATTCGCTTTAGACTTCCAAATCAGGAGCAAAAAAAAGAATCGATTGGCCGGGCAAATTACCTGCTGAAAACGCGTTTCTGGCCTAAAAAGGGGGGCTGTTATATGTGTCTTAAGGATAACGCACGGTATCCACCCGCCAACTCGGTTGCTTATAAACGAATAAACCCCGGAGGCTGGGGGCTCCAGGGTTTAAAGAAGTGGGTGCCGTCACACCTACCTTCTAACGCAATGAATACGTAACGGGTCAATACGAATTTTGGGTGCCAGCTTACACCCAGCATATCCTACCAGCAGGGTAAAGAGCAGCGTCTTGTACGAACAGTCAGAACACTTAGGTAGGGTAGTAGAACCCTATAGTGCGTGTAGTACTTCGTTATGAACGATCGGTTGGATACTCGATTGCCAAACTTAGCGGCTCAATTTGCATCGTGTTATATATGCTATCCGCATCATCCATAATCCACCCCTTCGTTAACGCCTCTTGTAGATATTGCTGCGCTGGCTGGGGAAGACTTGGGAGCAGACTTTCCAAGGTTTTTATACTGGCCGTATAGCTATCCCGGATTTGAGCTAATTTAGAAATCTCGTTGTGCAACCCAAGGATTTCCAGGCTAGTAATGGCGCGTATCTTGATAAACGCGGCATAGCGCTCAGGATCGGCCCGCAAGGCACTAAAGAGTGCCTGCTCATAGCTATACTCTAGTGGGTCAAGATCTGTCGCAGACGAAGAAGGCATGGTTGGAACCCGCTCGCGCAGTTCCGCCTCAATAACGATTCTAATTTTTCGTACGCTTTCCATGAAGGGGGCAGTGGCAAAGTGAAGAAGGTGGATTTTCGGTATGGAAAGCACCGGCAGCAACCTTGATCTATATAAAGTGGAGAGCAACGTCTGGTAATAGGGAAAGCAGGTAGGTATGCAAGCAATAGCAAGTAAACAACCTGTAGAAGCCGGGCACTAAGGTAGCTCAATATTTAAATAGGGCAAATTTGCCCTAACATTTTCTGGCTTTAGCCGCCTCTTTTGCGGGGTGAAATACCTCCGGGATCAACACGGCCTGCAGCAGTTTGGGCTTCGCTTGCGCCACTTGCGGACGGCTAAGGGGTTCACCCAAGAAAGCTTAGCAGCAGCTGCGGAGATAGAATTCAGTCAAATCGGTCGGATTGAGCGGGGTGTCATTAACACAAGCTTAAGTACTGTCTTCGTCTTAGCGCGCACTTTGCAGATAGACGTGAGGGAGTTATTCGACTTTTCCTCCACTACCTGATCGGTGGCTTACTGCCGCTAAGCTTTGCATTCCTGTTGCAGTTTCTGGCAAGTCCGGCGTACAGCTCACCCTATTTTATGCTACCAAAAAATGAGTGACGAGATAGCAGAGATTTTCGGCCAAGTACTCCAGCAGTCACGAAAACAGCTAAGTATGTCCCAGGAAGAGCTGGCTTATGCCAGCAGTTTGAATCGCACCTATATTTCACATTTAGAAAACGGTAAGCAGGCTCCTTCTCTAGTAACGCTATTCAACTTGGCCCAGGCTCTGAACGAGAAGCCATCCACGCTGCTGCGGCGAGTTGAATTACACCTAAGTCAACAGAGTAGTAAGCAGAAGGCAGTGTAGTTACAACTCCAGCACAAGCTAGAACTGGCCTGGCTTTCATCCAAGACAAAATTTGACCAAAAAGCGGCAAAATACCATTTGTAACTTTATCAAGTATTGTGCATTCATGAGTAAATAGGCTTACTCTTCTTTACATTATACCGCATGTTCTTTTTTGCTCTAAATCAGCTCAAAAACTCTTTTTAGCTATGCTAATCCAATAAAATTATTAAAAAATAATACCCTATCCAGAATTTATAAATTGTATTATTAATATACATATACTACTTGATCCGTGTAATCTATCTGAATTCGGTGCAATTAGAAATGATTGCACTTTGAAATGATTATATTGCATTAATACCTTTGCGGTCTGTTCAATCCTTCACAAATCGCTTTTTATGGAAGAGTTGTATGCTCGCTTTCCTGCGCTCGCAGATCACCCCACTGTTGCTTGTTGGCTGCAAATCGTTACCAATGAAGGATTAGTCAAGAACACGGTACTCAAATACGCTCGTGTACTAAGTGACTTCTTACGCCATTGCCAGGAACACCCAGTGGACCACCTGCTTGCAACGCGGGAGCACACCGCGCTGTACCAGAACAGCCTGGGCAAAAAGACCTGGCGAAAAGGTCATGTCACCCGAACGGGCCTGTCCAAATCCACCATTCGTCAACACCTGATGGTACTTAAGCTGTACTATTCATATTTGGTGGATTCTGGTGAGCGAACCACTATCCCGCTTCGCAAAAGCACCAGCCCCCACGGCTCTCATCCCTATTACAGCTCCGGAGCTAATGAGGCGGAGGAATGCGAAGCCTGGATACCTGATGCACAGGAGTGGGCAGCGATTACCGCTCGCATGCAACGAACTTCCCTGCGCAACCTGCTGATGCTGAAGCTGGCCTACGATGGAGCATTACGCCGGGAAGAAGTCTGCTCGCTGCAAGTGGGCGACCTGGATCACGCAAACCTGTTGCTAACTGTGCGCAGAGAAACGACTAAGAACAAACTGCAGCGCATCGTGCCCTTCTCCCGGGAAACACAGTTAGTGTACGACGCCTACCTGGCCATTCGGCCGGTCCCGCTCCATCCCCGCGAGCCCCTCTTTGTCTCCGAGTCCCGGCGCAATACCGGCCGGCCCATCACGATTTGGTCCTGGAGCAAGATCGTGCACACCGTAGCGCTACGCAGCGGCTTGCCTCAATTGAGAACCCATACCATGCGCCATTTACGCCTTACGCATTTGGCGGAGGCAGGGGTTGACCTCTTGGCGATCGCCAAAATTGCCGGCCACAAGAATCCGCAAACGACGATGCGCTACCTACATATACGCCCGCCTGAGATAGCCAAAAAAGTAGTTGACGCCCTGCGCTCCCTGGATGATGAACAGGACTCCTCCCTTTGCTAAGGCCCGTATGAACACTCCCCACCGATTGGAACTATGGGCCGCCCGCCTAGCGGAATTCAATCAAGAGCCCGCCCTGCTGGTCCCCGAAAAGAATGCGTTACTTGAATGCGTTCGGGCGCAGCCCCTGCCGGGCAGTGCACTGCCGCCGGGGCAGGGCACGCGACCCGACCTGGCGCGTTTACTGGAGCCGGTACGCTGCGCCCTGGCCTTTTGCGGTTACGAGGAAGCCAGCGAGCCCAGTGTCCTCGCCTGCCTGGATGTACTGGTAAGCCAGATGCAGCACCGGGGCACATCGCTATGGGCCTGGGATGAGGCAGTTTGGGTAAGCCTGATCGGTAAAACCAAACAAGCGGGCTCGGTAGCGCGCGCGCCCGGCCTGCGGCAGCTGGGTGCCACCCCGGCCCGGGTCCGGGAACACCTGATGTGCTGCGCCTACCTGCTCAAAAGCATACCCATCTATTCGCTCGTTGCTCCCGGTCAGCCCGTGACCGTTGCCGCCCGCCAGCTGTTAGACCATGGTGCCTTACAGGCTGCGCTGGCCACCGTCCAGACCGAGCTGCAGCGCGGCGGCTGGACCAATAGCGGTAGCAACCCCGTGTTGGCCGCCTGCCTTAGCCAGGCGCTTCTTTTGGCCCGCAGTCCCCATTTGACCGACCTCACGCTTCCTGTCCTGCAGCGTGTCCACGATCTGGCGGCGGACTTGCCCTACCTGCGACGCGCCTGTATTCTACTCTCCAAAGCCTTGCACGGGCTGGGCATCCTGACCGAGGCCTTAACTCCCGGTCCTCGCCTCCGAGTCGGGCGTCGAGGCGAGCAGGATTCCATGCCCGAGGCCTGGCTGTCACTTCTGCAGCGGTGGGCCTCGACGGAGAGCTGCAACGAAAGCGTGCGCAACCTGGTCCTAACGGCCGCGGCCAAAGCTGCCCGGTGGTCGGCCTCTCAGCCCGGCGCACCCACGCCCGAGCAGTGGACAGCGCCCATTGCCTTGCAATTCGTTGCGGCCGTGAAAACTATGCGCATGGGCCAGTGGTTGCACCCGGCCCATGCCGGGCGCTATAGCCGCGCTGACCGGGAAATGAAACCGGCTTCCCGCGCCCAGCTGCTGAGCTGCCTGCGCCGCTTTTTTGCCGATTGTCAGGAGTGGGGCTGGCTTCCGGTGCAGTTCAGCCCGCAACGCCTGCTGGCCACGCCGCGCGCCATCCGGGACCAATGCAACATCAAGCCCCGCGTCCTGGAACACCACGTTTGGATGAAATTGCGGGAGGCCAGTGCAACCCTGACGGCCCAGGACCTGGCCTACGCGCCCTTAACCCGCCCGGACGGCAGCACCGGCGAGCGCCGGGCCCATTACCCGTTCGAACTGGTACGCGCCATCGCTATTACCTGGCTGCTGACCGGCCTGCGAAGCGATGAGCTCGGACGACTAGCGGTGGGCTGCGTGCGGCGCCAGCCCAAGGTCACCGGCTACGCAGCTTGGTTACCCCAGGATGAGGTGCTTGGGGCCTGTTACCTGCGCGTACCGAGGCACAAGTCCGGACGAGCCTTTGAGAAACCAGTTCCGCAAGCAGTGGGCGACGCGGTGCTTGCGTGGCAGCATGTGCGGCCGGCCACCCCAGCCCAGCCGGACCCGAAAACCGGGGAGCTAACCGACTTTTTGTTTACGCGGCGGGGCGGCACCATCGGGCGCACGTACCTTAATCACTGCTTGATTCCCTTACTCTGCCGCAAGGCGGGCATTCCCACGCATGATGCGCATGGCCCGATTACCAGCCACCGGGCTCGCACGACGCTAATTACAAGCCTGTATAACAGCGGTAAAATGAGCGTATTGGATATAATGAAATGGATGAACCACAAGTCGATGCGAACCACGCTGCATTACATCGACGTTCCCGATAAACGGATCATCGACGCATTCCTGCAAGCCAACGCGCACATCAACCAGCAAGCAAAATATGCGACGCCAAAATTTCCAGCCGGCCAAGCCGATCCGCCCGCTGCCCCCCTGTCCCGCGCCCGCATCTTGGAGTCGCTAACGACCCTTGAGCAACTGGCCGCCGTTCCCACGCTCTCAGCCGCTGGGCGGCACGCCATTCAGCAAGGCATGCATGCCCTGCAACAACAACTCGCGCACTTACCACCCGACCCGGAAGCATAGGCTCTTCAACTAAACTGCCAGCAGAAGCCTTCTGAACACTAGAAGTGATGTGCTCAATGTACCCAGCGTACGTATAGATGGCCGTGCGCAACGGATATGGTTGAACCCATTCTTTCTGATAGACCGTTTGTATAGTACTGCGTTAGAAGTTTGACTAAAAAAGCCCCGCCGGCCTCAGTCGGCGGGGCTTATTCGTTGACTTTCGGTAGGACAGAGATTGGTTTCCACCTTTTTAGAGCGTGTGGACAGCACGAGCTGCGAAGGAAGGTGGAGAGTCAAGCGTGCGGCGCTGGACCCCGTTGAGCAGAGGTAGGGTGCGCGCCATATAGGGGCCATTTAGATTTTCTGTAAGCTACGCAGACGGCACCTTGTCTATTGGGATAGGTAATTCATCTTACGTTTTTCCCTAGCAAAGTAGCTCCTTGAGTCGGCCACGTTCGAGCTTCAAGTTCACTTAACACGACGGCTAAGTACCCGGCCGTGTGACCTTGTTGGCGCAACATCAGCGTGGCTTTCTTGTAAGGAAAGCTGTCCGCATTTATCAAAGTCATTCCCTCAGCCGCTATAAGCACTTCGGCCTTGATGGCAAACTTGTTGACACTCTCTGATTGGCAGGCGCCCAGCAGTAGCAGCGAAAGCAGGATGGGGTACCCTTTCAGAACCAGGCTATTTCCGGTCACGATTATTTTCCTATGCCTGCCGATGACGGCGCGTTGAGGAGGATGACTTGACAGCGGCAAAGAGGGGCCGTACAGCACGAGCCGTTTCTCTTCGGCGAGAGTAGCAGTTGGGCGGGTGCACTGAGACGCAACGCAACAAGCCGTAGTGGTGGATGAGCTCATCGCGCAGCACTAGAAAAATACTCTGGTAATTGGCTCGGTCTACTCGAGTCCACTCAACGGAAGCTTCTTGTAACGAACCACAAACGCCCGTTTGTGATCTGTTACAAACCCGCTACCTTCACCTACCAGCACGTAAACTACCCCATGAAACACTTTCGCGAGTATTCCGCTGCCATGCAGCAGAACATTGCCCAGCAGGTGCGCACCCAGGCCAAGGAGAGCGGTTCTATTAATCAGTGGGTAAATGCCCTCTACATTCTTAATCCTGAACTGAACGCTTATCCCAACCACCCGGCCCAGGTAGTCGGCGAGGTCGCCCTTCTAGTGCACGACAACAACCAGAAATAACACCTATCCCCAAACACCCCCAGTATGTATGGATCAGGAAACCTTATTTAAGACTATACGCAACCGGGAGGTTGTCCTGTGGGCTGGAGCCGGGTTTTCAAAGTATGCCGGCTACCCCATGGGCGGCGGCTTGGTACGTCACCTGTTTGATACGCTCAGCAAAGCCCAGCAGCAGCAGGCCCGGGAGTATGCCCCCTCGCTGGATGCAGACGGTTATCCTAACATGCCGCTACCTGCTTTTGCCAGTCTGTTCGTCAACCTGTTTAACGGGCGCCTGCACGAGTTGCGCAAAGAGGTAAAGGCCGTATATTCTGCGCGGCCCAAGTCACTAAAGACTCATCAGCAGGTGGCTACCATTCCTTTCTTCGAGCATATCGTTACTACGAACTACGACTCGCTCTTTGAGCAGGCGTACGGCCAGGATAAACTTCACATTGTTACCAACGGTGAGCAGATACCGTATCAGGAACCAAATAAACCTACTCTGTATAAGGTGCATGGCAGCCTGGAGGACTTGAACCGTCTGCTGATTACGGAGGAAGACTACCGGGCATTTTACTCCAAGGCCGACCACCTGCTGTGGGGTGCCATCCAGGCGCTTATGGCGAGTAAAACTCTGCTCTTCGTTGGCTACGGCCTGGAAGACCCGAATGTACTGGTCTTATTTGAGCGCATCCTGGATGCGGTAAAAGGCAATATGCGCGGGGCCTACCTAGTTTCCCCCAATTTGAGTCAGCTCCGCATCGACTGGCTCAAGCGCCACAACGTCACCTACATTCAATCTACCGGGGAACAGTTAATTGCCGACCTGCTGCAGGACCTGAAGGATACTGCGGTACCCGCCTTAAAAAAGGGAGGGATTGAACTGGGGCCAACGACGCAGTTCCTGCGTAATCTCGGGCTTAACCCAACGATTAAGACTAGCGAGAACGGGTATCATATCTCGCAGCTTACTGGAGTACAGGGAGAGGTAGCGGGGCAAGTGACCCTAACCGTTCGCGAGGACGGGCGCGCATCGCTTACTCAATTTCAACAAGGGTTGTCGGGCCTGGCGTATCATATAGGTCCTTCCCAACTGGTTGATTTTGAATGGCGGGTAGGGGGCGTAAACCTGGGCTTGGAAATGGGCTCATTGGTGTTTGTACGCTCCCATACCATTGAGAAAACAGTTGATATTGAGTTTACCGGAGGGCTCTGCATCCGCGATGCCACCTTACGCATCTACTCCAGCCCTGAGCAGGTAGACTTTTTGGTGTACACGGATCTGCACAAGGTTCAGATCCGTGTACCCAAGAAGAACATTCACGCGAAAGGCTTTAAGTACTCGGCTACAGTTTCTCGTCGGCATCGCTATACTGATTCAGTTGATAGTGGCCTGCTACATGCCAGAATTCTACAGTCATTAGGCAGGGGGGAAGGAATCGCTTTGTATGAAGATGGAGAGCGTATCTGGAGCAAGGAGGAAACACCTCGGGGCCTTCCTTTTATCAAACAAGGAGAAAGCTTAGAGAGGAACATGCAGACCCTTCAGGTAGTGGAGAAGGGGTTCAACATCCGATTTCGACGGTTCAAGCTCACAGGCGACGACATAGACACAGCGGCGGAACTGAGCTATATCCTGCAGATGAAAACGCGGGTATCCAAGGCGTTTAAAGGGTACGTCGATGCTGTGGTAGAAGATCCTTCTAAACTCCCTGAATCTCAGGACCAGGATGTTGTTGTCCACCAGCAGCTAGATACGACTTATACGCTGCTGGGCTGGAAGCTCCGCATCGAGTACGAGGCAGCGCATGTGCTAAAGCAGGCACGGTATAAGCGAAGAGGCAAGGACAAGACCGCTTACCGCATTACCAGTGCCACTCGTGAATTACATACGCTGTACGGACCTGAGCAAGCCACTAGCGTCGTGGAAGCAGGCAAGCCCGAACCAATTCAGCGCCTAGATAAGATCGAGATGGAGACTTTACATGGTGACGAATCGGAGTAAGCCATGCGTACCTACATTGCCTACTACCGGGTAAGCACGGCCCGCCAGGGCGCCAGTGGCCTCGGCCTGGAATCACAGCAGTACCTGGTGCAATCCTATGTGCCAGCCGGAGGGCGACTGCTGCAGGAGTTCATCGAGGTAGAGTCCGGCAAGAAGAACAACCGGCCCCAGCTCAAGGCCGCACTGGCGGCTGCCAAGCAGCAAGGCGCCACGTTGCTCATCGCCAAGTTGGATCGCCTGAGCCGCAACGCTGGCTTCATCTTCGCGTTGCGTGATTCCGGAGTCGACTTTCTTGCCTGCGACATGCCCGATGCCAATACGCTCACGGTTGGCATCTTTGCCGTGATAGCCCAGCACGAGCGGGAAACCATCAGCAAGCGCACGAAGGACGCGCTGCAGGCGAAGAAGGCGCGGGGCCAACAGCTAGGCAGCCCCCAGAACCTAACGCAGGAAGCCCGGCTGAAAGGGGCTGCCGCTCGCCGGCAGCAGCGCCAGCGCACGCCGCAGAATCAACAGGCAACCAGCCTCGTGGTTCTGCTACGCGCCCAAGGATTGACGTTTCGTCAAATCGCAGCGCATTTAAACGCAGCCATGTTTCGTACAGCCGCCGGAAAAAAATATGCTGCTATGACGGTTCAGCGGCTCTTTCGTTATTCATCAACAATAGCAACAGGTCAGCCCGGTCCTGTTAGTAACCCACTGTAAAACAGATGAATATTTAATCTGGTGAGCGACTGAGTCTAGTATATTAACTTCCTGAACTTCTTGAGGAATTTTAAGAAGCCTAAGAACACTTGATTCTTTAACTTCTTTGACTTGCTAAACATGTTAGACTTCTTTAAGAAGCTAAACATGTCAGACTTCTTTAACTTCCTCAGGAAGCTTGGCAGGTGACAGAAGTCGAGGAAGTTTTAATTCTTTATTATTGCTGTCAGATCAAGCGTGTGCTGCACCATGAAGATTATTGTATTTGCTAACCACAAGGGGGGAGTCGGAAAGACTACGTCTACGCTTAGCGTGGCTCAAACCTTGGCACGTGACGGCTACCGCGTGCTCTTAATTGATTGCGACGCCCAGCGTAATCTTTCCCTTGCCTTCCGCTTGCCGGCAGGCTATCCGGATCTAGGATTGGTTTTAGAGAAAAAAGCTCAGTTGACCGACGTTGTCCTGGCGATAGAGGAACACTTGCACTTAGTGGCCGCTACCCCGGATCTGGACTATCTAGAAAAAATGGTTGGCCAGCAATTAGGCTACGAGAGTATCCTGCGGAAGGGGTTGGCACCTCTGCAGGACCAGTATGACTACTGTCTGATTGATACCCCGCCTTCATTATCTGCCCTTACGTACATGGCGCTGGTAGCTTGTAACGCGGTATTTATTCCGTGTCAACCGGAATACTTTGGGTACGAAGGGCTCAATAAGCTCATGCAAGCCTGCGAGCGGGTGAAAGACCTCTATAACCCCAATCTGACTATAGGAGGTATTTTCTTTACCAAGTACAGTAGCCGCTACCGTAAAAAGCTTCATCATGACATTGTGGCCCTGATTGACTCCAAGTATTCTGAGGCCAAGCTGCTCATGGAAACCACTATTCGTGAAAACGTTTCGCTGGCGGAAGCTCAGATAAAGAAGCAGAGCATCTACCGGTGGGCGCCCGAGAGCAATGGCGCCACTGATTACGAATCGCTTACCCAAGAAATCATTGCCCGAGTATGAGCAAGCAGAGCAAGAAACCAAATTTTGGGGATGACTTGGATGCCTCGGCGCCATCGCTAACGAATGACGCGCTCCTATACGGGGTAAACCGGAGCATCTTACCGCAGGTAGCCCCAACCCCTGCTGCTTCGTCCGAACCGGAAACTACTGCTTCCACTTCGACGGAAGAAGAATGGTTGAAATTCAGCAGCTTTCTGCGACGCAGCACCTACGTTCGCTTAAAGCAAAGTGAGTACTGGGACCGACTGGTGCTGAAGAAAGCAGTTGATTCAGCACTTTGTGCTTTTCTAGACACGATGGAAGGAGCTGATCGGCCGCTGCCAGAAGACGAACAGTATCGACTGAATGGCAAGAAACTCAAATAGTTACAGTATAAAAAAGCATAAAAAGCGCCGCAAAAATTTTCGCTTATTACTTTTTTTTGCTTTTACCGCGACCGTCTTTTCATGCCTACAAAATCGCCCTAAACAAGCTAGCTGATTACCTATACTATATTAGTAATTACAGGAGCCGTAACGGCCTGATTATATGTATCATGGAATGGAATAAGCCTACAAAATCGCCCTTTCATGCCTACAAAATCGACGATTAGCGCCTACAAAATCGCCCTTTGACGCCTACAAAACCGCCTTGCTGCCTTCCTTATGCCTACAAAATCGCCCTTGATCCCGATTGTTGACAAAACGGTTGCCCAGCACAATGCACTCATCAACGCAAGGTTCAGTTTTGTACCTCTGGAAATGCGACTCTTCATCTCTTTACTCACGCGTATCGAGCCCGGGGATGAGCAGTTTCGGGAGCATTTCGTACCGATGGCCGAGATTATCCACGAGCGCACGGGGGGATCTGCGTATGATGAGGTAAAGCAAATGTGCAATAACATTACCTCCCGACGGCTTTATATCGAGAAGCTAATCGACACGCAGCAGGGTACTCGGAAGCGGAGCAAAAAGCCTGACTTCGAATTCATCCCCTTAATGGCGAAGGCCGCTTACGAGAGCGATAGGGGAGGGGTGGTTGCCTCGTTTAACCCCCTGATTATGCCTTATCTACTGCAGTTGCGGGAGAGTGGCAACTTCACCCTCGCGCAACTGGAGCAGCTTAATAAGCTGAAGAGCTTTTACTCCTACCGCATTTACTGGCTGCTGAAAGAGTATGCCACCTTCAAGGAACGTACCATCACAATTGCCCAACTCCGTTTCTTACTAGATCTACAGGAAGGCGAGTACCCACGCTTCAACAATCTACGCACCCGCATTTTGGACAAGGCCCAGACCGAGATGCAACAGACGGATATGCCGTTCACGTACGAGCTGCAGAAACAAGGCAAAGTTGTGTCGGAGGTGAAATTTCTGCTAGCTGCTCCTCATAACGGAGAAGTCATGCCTACAAAATCGCCCTTGGCCGAAGTGCCCGCTTGGGCTCGGACTTTAGCAGAAATTGGCGTCGGGGAAAGAAGCCTGGCAGTAGTCCACCGACAACTGGAAGCCGGCGAGTATGAAGTAGACTACATTGCCTACGTAATACGCATCGTAACCAACCAGTTCCGTAAGGGCAAGATCAAGAAGCCCGCAGGCGCTATCTACAAGGCCTTGATAGAGAAATACCTGTTGGTGGATTATCAGCAAGCGAAAGCTGCCGCTGGAACGAAAAAAAAGGCATTGACTCAAGCGCCTTCCGCTGCCGCTGCAGTAACCTACCGTCTAAGTGAGGTGCGAAAAATATATGATAACCCTGGGCCTTACGCCCAACGGCAGAAGCAAGCCGATACTTTCGAGCAACATCTGCAGCAAGTATATCTACGTGACGGCTTCACAATAGAAGATCGAGATGGAGAACAGTGGCTGGTCAAATATGACGAGAAACGGTAACGCATTCTAAAGTGCTACGTTAGCTTGCGCCCGTTAAAATCAAGTTATAGCCGGCTTAATGAATGGCCAGTACAGCATACTGTGATGGAAAGCTACCATCTGGCTGACATGTTTATCTCTTTCCTCCCCAAGGAATGGCCGCTTAGTAGCCATTAGGGCAGAATATCATGCTTCCGAAGTGCCCTGCTTCCATTTACTTTAGCAGGGCTTACGCATCAAATCTAAGGAGCAGTTGCACGGTCGTTTTGGCGGGCGCGGGTTAGTAGTTGGGTCAGGTAGTTATCGCTCCAGCCCGCATTCCGGCGGCGGGTCCGCAGACTGCCAGGCGG
>NZ_RWIS01000017.1 GCF_003944705.1 Hymenobacter metallilatus
GCCACTGCGAGTCAGTAAGGGGTTGGTAGCCATCAACCATAATGCCCGTGGAAGCCTAGGAACTCCCCGCGCAACTTACTGACTCGTTTCTTTTTAGCCCCTACCTAATTCCCAAACACGCTCTAAGGGTTTTTTCATCGAAATGATGCAAAAAGGTGGATGGTATGTATTTGGGAGGAAAAAACGTTAGTATGAGAATTCTAAAATTAAGGCCGGATCATTGAAACTATTCAACTCAATGGCAAATAAATATGTCATTTCTGGCTGAATGTATCTTTTTTCCGGATGAAGGGGGCTATTTGCCGGATATAGAATAAAGTGAAAAATGGATGAAATCTTCATTCAGAAGGCTTCAGGCCAATAAATAGGTACAAGGTAGTCAGGGCACCCGAATGACGGCTACGGCCGCGTATGGGGCATTGGTGAGGGCCCCTTGAATTTTGCCTCCATCCAAGGGAGTCAGTACAATCCGGCGGCCATCTGTTAGTACGTACTCGAAAGTGAAGACAATTTCGTCCCGTTGCACGAAGAAATTGGGCTGAAACGGCACTTGGGTAGTTTGACCATTCGTAGTAACCGTGCGCGTCAGGTTCTGCAGCACCTCGGAGAAGGGAATGGTCAGGGTAGCAGGAAAGGAGGAAACCGTTTTGTACAGAATGCGGGGTTCCACGCTGGTACCACGCCGGAATGTTTTGTACACCTCAATGGAGGCCAACTGAATGTCGCGCTGGTTACCGGGGTCCAGAGTAAACTCGAATACCGGGTTAGCGCCACTCCTGACTTGGTTGTAGTCGTAAAATGACTTGCTGGCGGCAATAGAAGGAAAAATAACAGGCAGACTTTCTACCTCCGGATAGGGGTCCTTGTCATCGTTCCGGCAACCCGACACGAAAAGGAACCCGAAGAGAAGCAACAGAGCAGAGAAGTATTTCATGATGAACGTGTTGGCAGTGCTACAGATGAAGAGTGCCCCGGTTTAGTTGGGGTCCCAGAAGATACGGTCGGTGGCTACGTTCACCTGGGCCGGGGCATTGGGGTTGGCCAGCAGGTCCGACTGTCGGTAGGGTAGGCGCAACGGGAAGGGACCGGTGGCCACCGTCTGGGCATCGTTGTCGTCATCGGCACTTATGATAACCGGGGCGAGGTTGGTGCGGCGGTAGTCGGTGTACAGGTCCAACCCCGAGCCGAAGCTGGCAATGTACTTTTCCGTCATAATCTGCCGCAGCTTGTCGGTATCGGTGGCGGCGTTGGTGTAGCGGGTGAGGGCCGCCGTTACATAGGTACTGATGCTGGTGGCCGAAATAACGGGGCTGCCATCCGCCGTGGCAATGGCATTCACCTTGTCGAAGGCGGCTCGAATGCCCTCTTCGTAGGCTTGCCGCGCGGCCGTGGGGTTGCTCAGTACCATCAGCTGTAGCTCCGCCTCAATGAACTTGCGCGAGAAAAACGGTAGAAAACGCTGCGCTACTACCCCTTTGCCCGAAGACTGCGTGGCCAGGCCGCCCGCATTGTTGTCGTACTTGCCACCAATAGGGTACAGGCCCTGCAGGGTGCGCAGGCTGGAGTTGTTGGTGGCAGCATTGGGGCCTACACTGCCGAAGCGCGTGGAAATAAATTTTCCATCCTGAAAATCCACGGTTTGCGCCACCGTAGAGGTAACCTGATTGTAGAAGTAATACGGAATGCGCGGATCGGTTCGAGACTTCATCAGCTGAAAAAACCGCGGATTGATGCTGTTTTCCCGGCCGCTGTTGGCATAGTCGCCAATGAAGCCCAGGTTACGGTTGTCGGGCTGGGTGCTGGCCCCGTACCGGAACTCGAAGTCGCCCCCGCTGGGTAGCAGGTCGCCGGCTGTCAGTAGGGCAGCTACGGGCTGCTGCACGTTGCGCACCAGCCGCACCTGGTTGTACAGCTTCAGCTTAATCGTAGAGGCCAGCTGGCGCCACCGCGTGAGGTTGCCATTGTAAATCAGGTCGCCGCTGATGGTACTATTGGGGGCTTTGGCCAGGTTGGCAATACCTTCATCCAGCAGCCGAAACAGGTCGTCGTAAATCTGCGCGTCGTCGTCGTAGCGCGGGGCGCGGTTGGCGGCGCCCTGCAGAGCCTCTGAGTACGGAATGTCGCCCCACATATCCACCATCTGACTGAACATGTAGGCTTTCTGGATCTGGGCAATGCCTACGTAGGCCCACTGCTGGCTGGCCGTGCTCTGGCGGATGATTTGCTCGTTATTCGAAAGGGCGTCGGTATATAAGCCGGCCCATTCATTCTCGAACGACTGACCGGTGAGGGTGTAGGAGCCGATACGGGTGTTTACCAACTGCTGCATGATGGCCGAGGTAGGCTGGCTCAGCCCATTCACGCTCTGGCCCAGGTAGGTGCTCATGGCAGCCTGAGAGGCGGCCAGCAGTAAGGGGCTTTCTACCTGCGTGGGATTCAGCGGGTCGGTATTGACGTCCAAAAAATCGTTACAACCGGTGCCCAGCGCCAATAAGCCGAGCAGGCTTAAGGTGGGCAAAGTTTTGCGGAAAAGCATATGCAAGAAAGGAAGTCGGGGTTAGAAAGTAACGCGCAAGTTCATGCCATAGCGGCGGGCCGTGGGGGCATTGGTATACTCAAAGCCTTGGGCGTTGGAGTTGCTGAACGAGCTGGTTTCGGGGTCGAAGTTGGTGTACTTGGGCAGGTTGGGGGAGTACCAGTATAGGTTGCGGCCCGAGAAAGAAACCGTGAGGGCGCCAATTTTAGCCTTCTCTACCCACTTGGTGGGTACTGCAAAAGCCAGCGTTACTTCCCGCAGGCGCACCGTGGTGGCCTCAAAAATGGAGTACTCGTCGGGGCTGTTGAGGGCAATGGAGCCGCCGGCCGACTGGAAGTACAAATCGTTGACGGATATAGCCCGGTTGTTGGGAATGGTGCTGCCGTCGGAGTTACGCTGGGGTTGCTGCAGGTTGTTGGGGTCGGCCAGCACACCCTTAATTAGCACCAGCCGCTCCCGGTCCTCCGTGTCCTTGGTTACGCCCCGCCCAATCAACGACTGAATGGTGGTGGAATACAGGTCGCCGCCGTAGCGGTAGTCCACCACGGTGTTCAGCGTAATCCATTTCCAGCGGAAGGAGTTGGTAAAGCCCATCTGAAATTTAGGGTTCGGATTTCCGATTACCTTAAATTCGGTGGCTTCAATAAGGGCCCCGGTTTTGGGATTAATTAACAAGTTGCCATTGTCATCCCGGGCCGCTACCGAGCCATAAATCAGTCCGTACTGGTACTTCTTGCCATCTTTTGGGGCGAAGTGAATGGCCTGTGGCCCGCCGGCAAAAGCCGGAGCATTCAGAGGCAGCTGGTCCAAACCCGGTGCCAGTTCCTCAATCAGGTTAAGGTTGTGAGCAAAGGTTGTATAACTATTCCAGCCGAAGTTTTCCGTCTGTACCGGTACCAGCGTCAGGCCCAGCTCCACACCTTTATTGGAAACTTCCCCAAAGTTGGTGAGATACTGGCTGAAGCCGGTAGAAGTCGGAATCTGGATGGGCGAAATCTGATTGGTGGTATGCCGGTTATAGTACGTGGCTTCCAACGCAACGCGGTCCTTCAGGAAACCCAGGTCAAGCCCGACCTCCGTGCTGGTGGTAAATTCCGGCGTCAGGTTGGGGTTGCCAATAGTACCGGCAAAGCTGGCGCCCGGAGTGAGGAAGGATACGCCATCGGCCCGGAAGGGAAAATCCGTGCTGCCGGCGTTATTGCCGTAAGAGGGGTTGATGGTGTACTGGGTAGAAAGAGAATACGGGTCGGCGTCGTTACCAGTCCGGGAAATACTGGCGCGCACCTTGCCCAGGTTTAGCCAGTTGTATTTTAGGTCGAAGGCATCCGTAAATACAAACGACACCCCGGCGCTGGGATAAAAGAAGCTCCGGTTGCTGGTGGGTAGGGTAGAAGACCAGTCATTACGGCCCGTCAGGTTCAGATAGGCCCAGTCCTTATACCCCAGCGTCACGTCGCCCAATACCCCAAACAGTCGGCGCTTACTGTAGCCAGCACCGTTCGTGAATATTTCCTGGGTATTACTAATGTTGTCAATCCCGAATACGGTAATCTTGTTGCCGCTGAACGAGGTGCTTTCGTACTGACGCTGGTTGATGTTATGGCCCAGCACGGCCCGCAGCGAAATATCTTCGTTCAGGTTTCGGTCGGCCGTCAGCAGCAGCGTCTGCTCCAGCTCGGTGTTGCGGATGTTGTCCTCCAGAATGTTGCCCACGCCCCCAGCGCCCACCGAACCCGGCCGGATGGTCGTCCGGCGGGCTTCCGTGTACGTATTCACGCCCCCCACGTAACTCAGGCTCAGCCAGCTGTTGATATCGTAGCCCAACGACACGTTGCTGATAACCCGGTCAACCTGGGAAGTATAGCGGTTATTTTCTACCGACCACAGCGGATTGTCAGCCTGGCCCGTCAGCCAGCCGTACACCGAGCCTTTCGTAAGGGGGTTAGTCGTGGGCAGCCCCATCAAATCCATGTTGCGGGGCTGGAACAGAATGCGGGCGAAGGCCGAAGCATTGCCAATGGCATTATTGGCGCCCAGCTGTGGCCCCTGCTGGTTACTGTTTGTATAGGTAACGCTGCCCCCAATCCGGAGCTTGTTGAATTGAGAAGAGCCCCCGGCACTGATGCTGTTGCGGATAAAATTCGATTCCGGAATCATACCCTGCTGGTCGGCCCGCGACACCACGCTGGTAAAGGTGGCATTGTCCGTAGCACCCGTCAGCGTTATCGAGTTTTCGAATAGCCGGCCGGTATCGAAAAAGTCCTTGACGTTGTCGGGATAAGCCTTGTAGTCGTACGTCTGATCTACATACTCCGGAAAAGCGGTCTGCAGCTCAGGTAAGGTGGCCAGGGGGTGCTGCACCGGCGCAATAGTGCCGAACCGGGGGCCCCAGCTGCCGTTAGTGGTGCCATAGGCAAAGTTGGCTCCCGACCCGTACGAGTTCTGGTACTGGGGCAGGTTGGCAATTTTTTCCAAAGAGTACGCCGAGCTGTAATCCACTTTCACGCCTTTTTGCGCGCGTTTCTTACTGCCGGTTTTAGTGGTAATTACAATCACCCCGTTTGCCCCGCGTGAGCCGTACAATGCCGCCGCCGCGCCCCCTTTCAGCACGTTCATGCTTTCAATGTTGTTGGGGTCCAGATCGGCAGCCCGGTTCGAGTAGCCGGCTCCCCGCACCAAGGGGTTATCAGAGTTCAGCTGGTCATTGTTGAAGGGAATACCATCCACAATAAACAGCGGCTGGTTGTTGCGCTGCAACGAGGAGTTGCCCCGGATGGTAATTCGTGTGGAGGAGCCGGGTACCCCGCTGGCGCTGGTGATATTCACGCCCGGAATCTTGCCCTGCAGCGTCCGGAGCACATCCGGCTCCGACTTCTGCACCACCTGCTCATTCTTGATTTCACTAACGGCATAGCCCAATGCCCGCTTCTCGCGCTGGATACCGGCAGCCGTAACAATTACTTCGCTGAGCTGCTCCGTATTCACGGCCAGTGTAACGTCCAGCACGGCATTGCTGCCAATGCTGACTTCCTGCGTACTAAACCCCAGTTGCTTCACAACAAGCGTGGTGGCCGATGCCGGAATATTGAGCGTGTACTGGCCTTCGGCGTTAGTAGCAGTACCAATAGTAGAGCCCTTCACAATCACGCTGACGCCCGGCAAGCCCTCTTTGGTAGTTGCGTCCAGTACTCGGCCGCTAATAGTTCGCGTCTGCGCCTGCCCATGTCCCATAACGGACAAGGCCAGGAGCAGAGCCCCCAGCAAGTAGTGGTGTTTCATGAAAAAAAAGTAGAGTTAGGACAATAGGAAAGAAATGAGCGTGAGACCTGCGTAGCTAAAGTAGTTTTTTTGCACGGAATACTGGCATATATAGATTCTTATTGAAATTAGTAGGGGATAAAGGGCCAAACACTGGTCAAATCATCAAACCGGCAGCCTCTTAGCTAGGTGGTTACCACAGCTGGCTACTATTTAGTGTAGCAGGGCTGAGAAAACACAACCTGCCCTATCAGTAAGGGGCAGACCTCATGTGTTGGTGATAGGGACATACAGCCATTTGTTCTGTACTACTATTATATATGGCCCGAAATGAGGATGCGGAAGCCAAGGAGGCTACTGCAGGAATACGATTGTGTAGGCAACAACTACTACAATTGATAATGAACTAATTCAATATTGAATAGTACTAAAATGTTGGTATTTATTCCTAATATCTTATCAGCAACCCTATTGTAGTAGTTGTTGCAATAAATGTTCGAACAGTTGATTACTTTTAGCGAAGAATGAGAGCAGGGTTTAAAACTTTTCAGTTTTAGACATCAAATCCTAACTTGGAGCTCAGTTTAACTCACCAAACCTTTTTCACTCACATGCGGAAAATTTTATTGACGGCGGCTCTGGCCGCGCCCGTACTGTTGCAGCAGGCGGCCGCGCAGAACCGGCAAATCTCTGGGCGGGTTACCGACCGTTCGACTGGTCAAGGCCTTCCGGGAGTTACGGTACTCGTTAAGGGTACCACTATTGGTGTTTCCACCAATTCCGATGGTACCTATACCATTAGCGCACCTGCAACTGCTACCACCCTGTCGTTCACCTCTATCGGCTTCGTAGCCGTTGAGCGTACTATCGGTGATGCTTCCACAATTGACATTGGGCTGGCTACTGACTCCAAGCAACTGGGCGAAGTAATCGTAACGGCTCAGAACGTAGAGCGTACCCGCAACTCGCTGCCCTACTCGGCAACGCAGGTAGAGGGTGACAACATCACGAAGGCCCGTAACCCTAACTTTATCAACGGTCTGTCGGGTAAAGTAGCCGGTGTGCAGATCCGCCAGAGCAACACGCTCGGTGGTTCCACCAACGTGCTGATCCGGGGTACCAAGTCGCTGTTCGGGAACAACCAGCCTTTGTTCGTAGTAGACGGCGTTCCAATCAGCAACGCCAACACTAACTCTGCTGATCAGCAGACGGGTCGTGGTGGATACGACTACGGCAACGCTGCTGCTGACATCAACCCCGATGATATTGCTTCAACGACTATCCTGAAGGGTGCTGCCGCAACGGCCCTGTACGGGGAGCGTGCAGCCAACGGCGTAATCCTGATTACGACCAAGAAAGGCCGTAAGGGCCTGGGCGTAACTATTAACCTGGGTGCCACCGCCGGCCGCATCGACAAGAAAACCTTCATTAAGTATCAGAATGAGTACGGTGCTGGTTATGGCCGCTACTACGAAGATGCTTCCGGTTTCTTCCTGTCGCGTGACATCAACGGCGACGGTGTGGATGATCTGGTAACTCCTTTGTCGGAAGATGCTTCCTACGGTGCCAGATTCGATCCAAATCTGCGCGTCTACCAGTGGGATTCGTTTGATCCTACCTCGCCTACCTACAAGCAGGCCACACCCTGGGTAGCAGCTGAAAACGGTCCGGAGTCCTTCTTTAAGACGGCCTTCACCCTCAACAACAGCATTTCCATTGATGGTGGCAACGACAATGGCTACTTCAAGCTGGGCTACAACAACATCCGCGACAAGGGTGTGCTGGAGAACTCCGAAGTAAACAAGAACATTGTCAACTTCGCTGGATCCCTGAACCTGACGCCTAAGCTGACTACCACGGCGGCTATTAACTACACCCGCGTAGATGGCAAAGGCCGTTACGGTACAGGTTATGGTGATGGTAACGTCATGACCAACTTCCGTCAGTGGTGGCAGACCAACGTAGATCTGAAGCAGCAGAAAGCCGCTTTCGAGCGTACCGGCCGCAACGCTACCTGGAACTACTCTGACCCCAGCGACCTGTCGCCCATCTACTGGAACAACCCCTACTGGGTTCGGTACAAGAACTACGAAACCGACCAGCGTAACCGCTTCTTCGGCAACGTAGCTGCCACGTATAAAGTAACTGACTGGTTCAACATCCTGGGTCGCGTAACAGCTGACTCCTACGATGAGATTCAGGAGGAGCGGAACGCCGTGGGCAGCGTAGGTTTGTCCAGCTATGACCGCTACAACCGGACCTCGCGGGAGTATAACTACGACCTGATCGGTAACTTCTCGAAGAATGTTACCGACAATTTCAGCATCAAGGGGCTGATTGGCGCTAACCTGCGTCGTCAGTACATCAGCACTATTTCCGCTGGTACCAACGGTGGTCTGGTTGTGCCGGATCTGTACTCCTTGTCGAACTCGGCCAGCGACCCGCTGCCCCCGAATGAAAACGAACAAAAAATTGCTGTAGACGGTATTTTCGCCAGCGCTACGCTTGGTTTCCGTGAGATGCTCTTCCTGGATCTGACGGCCCGTCGTGACAAATCGACTACGCTGCCCAGCAAGAACAACACGTTTGTGTATCCTTCGGTAGCAGCTGGTTTTGTTTTCTCGGAGCTGATGAAGGATGTATCGTGGTTGTCCTACGGTAAAATCCGCGCTAACTACGCCGAGGTTGGCCAGGGTGCTTCGGCATTAGCAGTAAACGATATCTACTCGAAGATTTCGACTTTCAATGGCAACCCCCTGTTCTCGGTTCCAAGCACCAAGAACAACCCCGACCTGAAGCCTGAGCGCACGAAGAGCGCCGAAGGTGGTCTGGAAATGAATTTCCTCTCCAACCGGGTAGGCTTCGACTTCACGGTATACCAGCAGAACACGGTTAACCAGATCATTCCGGTTACCCTCTCGACGGCCACTGGCTACAGCAACCGCTTCGTAAACTCGGGTGAAGTGCGTAACCGTGGTATCGAGCTGACGGCTTTTGTAACGCCGGTTAAAACCGCTGATTTCTCCTGGACGCTGAACGCCAACTGGACGCGCAACCGCAACGAGGTTCTCTCGCTGTATCAGGATGTGCAGAACATTGTACTGGCTACCTACCAGGGCGGTGTTAGCTCCAACGCTACCGTAGGTGAGCCCTTCGGCTCAATCCGTGGCTCAAACTACGTGTACAAAGACGGGCAGAAAGTAGTTAGCGCTACAACTGGTTATTACCAGCAGTCGGCTACTTCGAACGAAGTAATCGGTAACCCCAACCCTGACTGGACCGGTGGTGTTTCCAACACCCTGAACTACAAAGGTCTGGCGCTGTACTTCCTGGTAGACATCCGCCAGGGTGGTGATATCTTCTCCCTGGACCGCTACTATGGTCTGGCAACCGGTATGACCCCAGAAACGGCTGGTTTGAATGACCTGGGTAACCCTTCGCGTAACACAATTGCCAATGGTGGTGGTGTTATCCTGCCCGGTGTGCTGGCTGATGGTACGCCAAACACCCGCCGCGTAAGCAACACCAACTACGGTCTGTATGGCTACCTGCGCAACCCTGCTGCCGGCTTCGTGTACGATGCCAGCTTCGTGAAGCTGCGCGAAGTATCCCTGACTTACTCGCTGCCAACCTCCATCACGTCGAAACTGGGTGGTGTGAAGGGTATCGACTTCTCCGTAGTAGGTCGTAACCTCTGGATTATCTCCAAGAATCTGCCGGATGCTGACCCTGAAGATGCACTGAGCTCAGGAAACTTGGGTCAGGGTTATTCTTCGGGATCTTTCCCTGCTGTTCGCACGTTTGGTGGTAACATCCGCTTAAGCTTCTAAGGAAAATTACAAATGAAAAAATCACTTCTCCTCATCCTGCCGGCGCTGGTACTTGCTACTTCCTGCGTTGACACCCTGGATGACTATAACATTGACCCAAAGCGCCCGAGCAGCGTTCCTGCCACCTCTCTGGTTTCGAATGCCGAGCTTAGCCTGACGCGCACCCTGGTTAGCCCCAGCGTAAACCTGAATCCTTTCCGTCTGTACGTTCAGCATTGGGCTGAAACCACGTACTACGATGAAAGTATTTACGACATCAGAACCCGTAACATCAACGGTGGCTTCTGGACTGCCATCTACCGTGACGTGCTGCGTGATTTGAAAGAAGCAAAAGCCATTATCACGGCTGATGGCACGCTGGATCCGGCCGTTAAGGCTAACCAGCTGGCTTCTATTGAGGTGCTGGAGGTGTATGCCTGGACGACGCTGGTAGACGTATTCGGTAACGTGCCGTACTCGCAAGCGCTGGACTTCAACAATCCGCAGCCGAAGTATGACGATGCCAAGACCATCTACACGGATCTGTTCGCACGTCTGAACGCGGCCATTGCTAAGTTTGACCCCACGGCCGAAGGCCTGGGCAGTGCCGACCTGATTTATGATGGTGACGTGGCGGAGTTTGCAAAGTTTGCCAACTCGCTGAAGCTGCGGATGGCCCTGACCATCTCCGACGACGACGCGGCCACTGCCAAAACGCAGGCAGAAGCCACCCGTGGTAAAACCATTGCTTCGAACAGCGAAAACGCTGATCTGGCTTTCCAGACCTCGAACCCCAACACCAATCCGTTGTTCGAGCAGTTGGTACAGAGCGGTCGTAACGACTTTGTTGCTGCCAACACGTTCGTTACGGTGCTGAACAACCTGAGCGACCCCCGCGCAACTCAATTCTTCAAGTTGAAGAATGGCGCTATCCGTGGTGGTGTATATGGTGCCAGCAACAACTACGCTTCCTTCTCGGCTCCTGGTGTTAACCAGGAAGATCCGACGCACCCTGGCGTACTGCTTTCCTATGCCCAAGTAGAGTTCCTGCTTGCTGAGGCGGTGGAGCGTGGTTTCAACGTGGGTGGTACGGCTAAGTCGCACTACGATGCCGGCGTTACAGCCTCCATCCAGCAGTGGGGTGGCTCGGCAACGGATGCCGCTGCGTACCTGTTGAAGCCTGCGGTTAACTACCTCACGGCTACGGGCAACTACAAGCAGAAAATCGGTACTCAGGCGTGGATTGCCCTGTACGACCAGCCCGTTGATGGCTATCGGGAATACCGTCGCCTGGACTACCCGGCTCTGGTGAAGCCTGCTCAGGCGCTGTCTAACATTCCGCGTCGTTTCTTCTACCCAGTAGTAGAGCAGAACCTCAACACAGCTAACAACAGCGCGGCTGCTACCGCTATTGGTGGCGACAACGTTGACACGCGAATCTTCTGGGACAAATTCTAATTTGTGCTGGAGTGATAAAAAAAGGGCCGCCAACTTGGCGGCCCTTTTTGTTTTCAGGGTTTGCAACAAACCCAGGTTGCTGTGCTGCGAGAGAGTAACATCTGCGTCCTTTGTTGTGACACAGGGTGCGCAGATAATTTTTTGTAAGAGTACTGTGCCGCTAGCTCTGCATCAGGAACCCCTTGATATATTCTTCCAGGTCACCATCCAGTACGTTTTGCACATCGGTTCGCTCGATACCCGTACGAAGGTCTTTTACGAGCTTATAGGGGTGTAACACGTAGTTGCGGATCTGGGAACCAAAGTCGATGCGCTTTTTGCCGGCTTCTACCACCGCCCGGGCTTCGTTACGCTTATCCAACTCCAACTGGTAGAGGCGGGATTTAAGCATCCGGAGGGCATGCTCCTTGTTCATGAGTTGGCTCCGCTCAATCTGGCACTCAATGACAATGCCGGAGGGAGCGTGCTTAAGCCGTACGGCCGTTTCTACCTTGTTCACGTTTTGTCCGCCGGCACCACCGGCCCGATACGTGTCCCAGGTAATATCGCCGGGGTTGATCTGGATGTCGATGGTATCGTCGACTACTGGGTAAGCAAAGACCGAAGCAAACGACGTATGCCGTCGGCCGCTGCTGTCAAAGGGGGAAATACGTACTAGCCGGTGTACTCCGATTTCACTTTTGAGGTAGCCATAAGCAAACTGCCCCTCTATTTCCAGGGATGCGGACTTGATGCCGGCCCCTTCGCCGGGCTGGTAGCTGACCTGCCGGACCGTGAAGCCCTGCTTTTCACCCCACATGATGTACATGCGCATGAGCATCTCGGCCCAATCCTGGCTTTCGGTGCCGCCGGCCCCGGGGTTTATTTCCAGGATAGCCGAAAGCTGGTCTTCTTCGTCGGAGAGCATTCGTTTGAACTCCAGGCGCTCCACTGCCTGCTGGGCAGCGGCAAACTCGCGCTGCATTTCGTCCTCGGCTACGTCGCCTTCCCGGTAGAAGTCATAGAGGACTTCCACGTCGCCGAGGCTTTTCTCCACGGCTTCGTAATCATCCGTCCAGACTTTTACAGCTTTGATTTCCTTCATGACAGCCTCCGCCTTTTTGGAATCATCCCAGAAGCCGGGGGTAGTGGTTTGCTGCTCAGTTTCTAGTACCTGGGCTTTGCGGGCATCGTAGTCAAAGATACCTCCTCAGGGCCTCAGCGCGGCCCTTCAACTCCTTCACCTGATCTTGGGTCATGGAAAAAAATGCGTGAATGAATAAAAAATGCGGGTTGGCTTCTGTCTGATTGCGCAGGTAAAGTGGCCCGAAGTTCGGGATAAATTAGCCAGCGGCCGAAAACAAATGCGGAGCGCATCCCGGCTGGGCACGCTCCGCACTGGTAAAGCAAAACAACTCGGTAGCTTACACCCGCACCATCCAATTGTGCGTATCAGCCGCCTCGCCACTCCGAATGGCGGTCAAGGCACCTGACACCCGGTTAGAGAAGGCATCGGTGGGCACAGTGGGCAGCGTGTAATCCTGACCTTGGTAGCCAATAACGGCAATGGGGGCAATGGTGGCGGCAGTGCCCACTCCAAATGCTTCCTGCAGCGTACCTTGAGCATGAGCGTCCAGAATTTCCAGCGCCGATACTTTACGCTCCTCCACAGGCATGCCCCAGTCGCGAGCTAGTTGTAGCACACTGCGGCGCGTGATGCCATCCAGAATAGAAGTGCTGAGCGCCGGCGTTACGAGGTGGCCGTTGATAACGAACATGGCGTTCATGGTGCCGGATTCCTCTACGTATTTATGCTCCGATGCATCGGTCCAGATAAGCTGGTTGTAGCCTTCCTGCTGGGCCAGCTTGGTGGGGTACATAGCGGCACCGTAGTTGCCGGCATTCTTGGCAAATCCGGCTCCCCCTTCAGCCGAGCGAACATACTTCTCCTCGAAGCGGACGCGCAACGGCTTGTTATAGTACAGGCCAACGGGGCAGGTGATAATCATGAAGCGGTACGAATCGGAGGGACGTACGCCCAGTAGACCATCGGTGGCAAACATGAAGGGGCGGATATAAAGGGCACTGCCGGTAAAGCTTGGTACCCACTCCGCGTCCAGCTGAATGAGCTGCCGCAGCCCTTGCATGAAGATTTCTTCCGGAATGCTGGGCATACACATCCGCTCGGCCGAGGCGTTGAGGCGGTGCAGGTTATCGGCGGGACGGAAGATGTAGATGTCGCCTTCCTTGTTTTTGTACGCTTTCATTCCCTCGAAAATAGCCTGTCCGTAGTGCAGGGCCGAGTTGGCCGGGCTAATGGACATGTCGCCGTAGGGTACGATTTGAGGCTCCTGCCACTCGCCGTCGTGGTAGTCGACTACCAGCATGTGGTCGGAGAACGTCTTGCCGAATTCCAAGTTATCAAAATCCACTTCGGGCAGGCGCGACGCCGCGGTGCGGGTGGCGGAAATGGTCAGCGTGTCAATCATGAGGAGTGGGGTGGGAGGGTAAAGGTGAAAGCACGCCAACGGTACCGCTGCCAGAGCCAAGCAGTGTACGCTAACTGTGCCGGGGTGGGTGGGAAAATGGGGGTGAACGAGAAGTAAAGGTGCGGAATTTCTTCCGAACACTTGTTAGTCTGGCTTGGTGCCAATCACTACATGCGGGGCTCCCACTTCACCTCTTCCGCCTGTAGCTCGTGGGCCATCTGGCGGCTAAGTACGAAGAGAAAATCGGAGAGGCGGTTCAGGTACATTACCACCAAATTAGCCACGAATGAGTCTTCCTGGAGCTGGATGACCAGCCGCTCGGCGCGGCGGCAGACACAGCGGGCCACATGGGCAAACGATACGGACTGGTGGCCCCCGGGCAGCACAAACACCCGCAGCTCCGGCAGGACCTCATTCATGCGGTCCATTTCCTGCTCCAACAAAGCAATATCCTCGGCGTGCAGGTCCGGAATCTTCATCTTCGACTTGTCAGGATCGGAGGCCAGGGAGGCGCCAACCGTGAACAGCCGGTCCTGGATTTCTTTCAGCAGCGGACGGCGGCTCGCATTTACCTCTTGGTCGCGCACTAAGCCGATGTAGGAATTCAGCTCATCTACGGTGCCGTAGCACTCGATACGCAGACTGGATTTTGGGACCCGGGTACCGCCGATAAGGGAGGTAAGGCCCTTATCACCAGTTTTGGTATAGATTTTCAAACGAATAGGCGAAAAAACGGTGGATGGCAAACTGGTAACCCGCAACCTCCGCAACTGTTGGTGCGGGCCGCTTAATGTCCGGCCAGCTGCGCGGCGGCAACACCCTGGTTTGCCACATCGGACTCAACGAGGCCGTCGCGCAGGCGGACGATGCGGTGCGCATGGCGGGCAATGTCCTCTTCGTGGGTAACCATGATGATGGTGTTGCCGCGCACATACAGGGCCTCAAACAGCTCCATAATCTCGTGGCTGGTGCGCGTGTCAAGGGCCCCGGTGGGCTCGTCGGCCAGAATGATGCTGGGGCTGTTGACGAGGGCCCGGGCAATGGCTACCCGTTGGCGCTGGCCCCCCGACAGCTCGTTGGGTTTGTGCAGGGCCCGCTCGCCCAGCCCTACGCTACGTAGTGCTTCCCGGGCCATTTCCTGCCGCTCACTTTTACCATAGCCGGCGTAAATCAGGGGCAGAGCTACATTATCGAGGGCGGTGGCCCGGGGCAGAAGGTTGAACGACTGGAAGACGAAGCCGATTTCTTTGTTGCGCACATCGGCCAGCTGATTGTCCGTCATGTTGCTGACGTCCTTGCCGTTGAGGATATACTGCCCGCCCGAGGGAGTATCGAGGCAGCCCACGATGTTCATGAGCGTGGATTTGCCGGAACCCGAAGGCCCCATAAAGGCCACATACTCGCCGCGCTGAATGGTAATGGATACGGATTGCAACGCATGAATTTCCTCCGTCCCCATCCGGTAGACTTTGGAAATATCTGTGGTTTGGATGACGGGAGGCAGCATAACCAGAGGGCCAGGGGTTAGTTCCAGGGGGCAGCAGCAGCAGCACGGGCCGCACGGCGCGCCTCGTACTCTGTACGAAAGGTAGCGTAATCTGCGGGGGAAAGCAATGTGCCCAGGCGGTAGAGCGGAGACTGGGCATATTCGGTAAGGCCGACGGGTACAGACGCCAGCACGTAGGCTTGCAGCAGCACCACCGAGCCGGGGTTGTACTCGACCCCGCGCAGGAGCACATTGTAGGCCTGCTCAAACTGGTTGCGGCGGGTATAGAAACGCGCTGCCGCCACCAGCCCGTTTTCGGCGAAAGGTGCCTCGCGGGCCACCTGCTGGTAAAGGCGGGCCGCCTCGGCGGGCTGGTTATCCGCTTCCGCCAAAGCTGCCCGGAAGTACAGCCGCTGAAACGTATCGAAACCCTCGAAGCGCCCGTTCCGCAGTAGCTGCCGCAACTCGGGCCACTGTTTGCCCCGGGTGTATACTTCACCCCGCAACACGTTCCAGGCCGAAGCATCGGGCGCATTGATGGCCGGAGCGGTTTGCCGGAGCGTTTGCTGCACCGCCGCCAACTCATTGTGCTGCAGAGCGCGCGGCAGCTGGGCCAGCAAGGCCACCCTCCGTAGCGCGGGGGAAGCAATGGTAGTTGCTGCCGACAGCGTTTCGGTGGTGGGCAGCTCGTCGCCGCGTACTACCAAGTACTGGGCTTTTACAGAATCCGACGCCGAGGCAAACTCTGTTCGGAAGTCGAGGTCGAGAACCGTAAGCAACTGCCGGGCTCCTGGCTGTAGCGGCTGTTCGGGGCCCATGAGGGCCCGCCGGGCCACCTGTCTGGCCGAATCGGGCTGGCTGGATAAAGCCAGGGCGTAGGCTTCGGGTAGAGCAGCAGCGGTAGCTCCGTTCTGGCGGGCTTCGTTGAGGCGGGTGGCCGCCGGAGCGGGCAGGCGCTGGTCCAGCAGCCACAGCCCCTGCAACTGCTGATAGTACGCCGTAGCCGCGCTGGAGCCGGTAGCCAAAGGCGTTATCGTTGCCTGAGCCGCTACCGGCCGGCCGCCGTAGTGCTGGGTGAAGGCCCGCAGAAACGTCAGCTGGTCCAGGTAGGCCGCGTTGGCGGGCCGGGCCAGCAGGCGGGGCAGCCGGACCAGCAGAGTGGTATCGTGCCGCAGCGCCAACTGCAAACCCTGGTGGTAGAGTCGAGCGAAAGAGGCGGGCGAAAGAACCGTAGTGGTATCCGGGGAAGCGCCAAGGCCGGCCGGCTTGCCGGTAAGCTGGGCAAGCAGCAAAGCATTGCTCTGGAGGGCATCATCGGGACTATTGGCGGTGGCAGCGGCCACGGTTTCGGCCTCCGCCCAGCGCTGTTGCCTGATGTAGTAGGCTAGCTCGTTGGCCAGCAAAATGGGGTTGTCGGGCGCGGCGGCCGTGGCACGGCTTTGGTATAGCGCCGCCGAATCGGAGAGGGTGGAGCGGGAGAAAAGCTGGGCCATGTCGCCGTTGAGGGCGGCGCTGCCGGGAGTAGCCTTCAGGGCGTCGCGCAACACGGCCAGCCGGTCAAAAAAGTCCGTGGGCTCGTTGTAAAGGGCTGCCAGTCGCAAGGAAATTTTCTCGGAAGGCCGCCGGGCCAGGGCGCGGCGCAGGATGTTGATTTCATTCTGCCGCTGCTGACGGAAGCGGTACAAAGCCGCCCGCCCAAGGCTGGCCTTGTGGTTATGCTGGTCGAGCACGTCGCTTTCGGCGTAATATCGCTCAGCCAGCAGGGCCTGGGCCATATCGTCGGGCCGGTACTCGCTTTCCAGTCGGGACAAGTCGCCCAGGTTGTTGAAGGTAGCGGCCTGGACCTGGTCGAGCAGGAAGAAGTTGTTGCGCATAGTAACAACTGCCACAGCCGCAATACCCAGGATGTACATAGCGTAGAACGGGAAGCGGCGCGGCTCATACACCACGCGGTACACGGGCAGCTTGCGGCGCAGCAGCGGCGCGAAGTTCAGCAGGACATACAGCAAGAAAGCCCCGCCTACCCCCAGAAACGCCAGTACCGTAAAGTCGCGGCCGGCTTGCAGCATGGGGTCGTTGGCAGTAGCCAGGGCGTAACCCAGTACCGCCGCGGCCAGCAGCACCAGTACCCCGTAAAGCACCCGCGCCGCCTCCGGATACGGAATCCAGTCCTGGAAGGTAGCGGCGCGGCGGTCCAGGCTCAGCCAGCCCGTCAGCACGGCCGGTACCAACAAAATGTAGGGGTCGAGGTGCAGGCCGGGCAGAACCAGCAGCTCACTCTGGTTGAGGTAGTACAGCAGCAGCATACCCAGATACAGGCCGCTGGCCAGCAGAAAAGCCCACAGCCCGTACCGGCCGCTGGGGGTATCAGCCTGGGTGTTGAGCCACAGCAGGCCGTGGATGTTCTCGAAAGCAACCCACAGCACCAGCAAGGCAAAAGCCACGGCGCCGCTGGTCGTGAAAAAGGCGCTGAGGTGCAGGGCCGTTACTTCGGCTGGGTTGGGATTGTGCAGAAACAGCACGGCCCCCAAAGCCGCCACCAGCGCCGCGAAAGTGCCCAGCCGCACCGGAAACGAAGTATCGGGCCGGAAAGCGTGGAAGTAGTAGGCCGGCAGCCCCAGGCCAGCCAGGGCCAGCAGCAGGAAATACTGTTGCTGCCCGTTGATAACGTCCAGCAGATCCGCATTCAGCGACATCAGCAGGAAAATCACCAGGGCCATGCCGGCCACAAACGCCGGGCGGACCAGGCTGCTCACGGCCGCCAGAAAGTACACCAGCGCTACGCCCAGCAGGGCAATCAGCACTTGAGCGGCGCCGGGCTGCAAAAACGGGCCCGCTACGTCGTAGGTCTGGGTGACGAGGTAGGTGTTGGCCTGCACCGGCACTTGCTGAACCCCCACTGCCACCCGGGCAACGGTAGTAGGAACGGGCGTAAGCTGGGTGACCGGCTGGATGGGCAGAACGGCATCGTCGGCGGTGGCGTAGTGCCAGCCAACCAGGGCCACGGTCAAGGCAACGCACAGGGCCAGAAATACCAAAGGCGCCCGCCAGTGAAGGGGGCGCGTGGAGGCAGCGGGGAGCAGGGGAGTGGGCACTAGGAGCTAGTCCAGTACTTTGGGTACGCGGAAATAATCGGAGTCCTTGCGGGGCGCATTGCTCAGGCCAGCCTGGTGGCTCACCGTGTTGTGGGCCTCGTCGGGGCGCAGCACGTTTATCTCCTGGGAGAGGTGCACCAGCGGCTCCACATCATCCGTATTCAGCTGCCGCAGCTGGTCAACCCAGTCCAGAATCTTATTCAGGTCGCCCAGCATCTGCTGCTCTTTGGTGGCGTCGAATTCGAGGCGGGCCAAGTGGGCCAGGCCCCGGAGGGTGTTCAGGTCGGTACTCACAATACAGAAAAATAGAGTCGGGAGAAAGGCAAAAGTACAAAGTCCGGGGCGGGAGTTATGGCTCAGGCCGACGTCCGCTCCCGAACGGGCGGAGGGGCGGCCGTTACGGGGGCGCGGCGCCAGGTGCTGGCTTCCGGAATACCGCCGGCTTCGGGCCGCAGGGCACTGGCAATTATATCGTAGGCCTGCTGTTTGAGCGCCGGCGCATCGGCCACCGTGAGGCCCGTGGTAAAGAGGGGCGCGTGGACAATAATGGCCAGGGGTGAATAGCGTACCCGCAGGCCTGGAACATCGGGCATGAAGCGGTGGTTCAGGGGCATCGTAATTGGCACAACCGGCACCCCGGTGGCAATGGCCAGCTGAAAAGCGCCCTCCTTGAACTCATCCAGCTGCTGGCCGGGGTGCTTGCCAATGCGGCCTTCCGGGAAAATAACCACCGAGCGGCCGGCTTCCAGCGTACGGCGGGCCTGCACCATAGCCCGGCCCCGGCTCACGGCACTGTCCCGGTCGACGGTGATGTACACGCTGCCGAAAATTGGTCCCCAGAGCGGCACCGTTGCCAGGGAGCTTTTGCCGATGATGTTCAACCAGCCGGGAATGGTACGGAACAGCAGCAGAATATCGATGTAGGAGCTGTGGTTGGCTACGTACACGCAGGGCTGCGGCGCGGGCAGCGGCTGGTGGCGCACCGTTTCGATGGGCACGCCCCATAGTAGCATCGAAAACCGGCTCCAGGCGCGGTTCAGGGCGTGCAGGTAGCGGTGCCGCTGCGGACGTTGGCTCAGAAACCACTGCAGCGGGTACGTAACTACGAAGGGCATCACAAACCAGAAGGTAGCCCAGGTAGTGTACAGCCGGTGACCGATATAGCGAAGCAGGCGCAACATAGGCACAAAAGTACAGGGTAATGAATGGAAACCAGTAAAGCCCGCTAATCTGCAGCCGGCCACGTGAGCAACGCATGAACCCGCCCGCTGGTCGGCCCGCCTGGTTCAGATACCGAGCAGGCGAGCCGCTTTCAGCAAGGCCGCCACGCTGATGGCGTCGGTGATGCGCCCTTCCATAACGAGCTGCACGGCCTGCTGCAGCGGCAGCTTCCAGAGGCGCAGGTCCTCGGTTTCTTCCGGCTCCACCTCGCCCTGCTCCAGTTCCTGGGCCAGAAACACGTAGCCTTCCTCATCGGTCACGGAGTTGGAGGTGTGCAGGCGCATGATGTTGGTCCAGCGGTGGGCCAGCAGGCCGGTTTCCTCCTTCAGCTCCCGTTGGGCCGACTGCAGAATATCCAGTTCCACGGGGCCGCCGCCCATCGGAATTTCCCAGCTGTACTCCTGAAGCGTGTAGCGGTACTGGCCCACCAGCCAGGTATTGCCGTCGGCATCCACCGGAATAATACCCAGGGCTTTGTTCTTCATGGAAACCACCCCGTAGATGCCCGGGTTGCCGGCCGGGTTGGTAATCTGGTCTTCGCGCACCCTGATCCAGGGGTTCTGGTACTTTAGCTCGGAGCTGTGCACCTGCCAGGGGTTGTAGCTCTCGTCGATTTCGGGGGCTGAGGAAGCGGCCATGGGTAAGGTAGAGAATGCTTGGGTAGGGGCCAAAGGTACAGCCCGACCAGATGTGACGGGCAACAGATAGTCCCTCGCCGGGCGGAATCTGCCGTTGGCCGGGCATGATATAGCGTTTATCAAATAAAACGACCAAGGCCTACGCAATATTCTACCTTTGACTTACTAATTATTCAGCGCGTGTAGGGTTTATGGAAAGGAAGGCTCTTACCGCGTAGTGTTGGCCCCCGGCAAAAGGAGTAGGGTGGATGAATGGAATTTTGCCAGCCAATGCGACGGAAAAGGCCGCTGCCTCGGGCAGCGGCTTTTTTATTGCGGGTAGGCCAATGCCTGACCCGCAGCTCGGCTCCTGGCCCAAATCCTGTAGGCGCCCGAACTCAACCCTGGGCAAAATGGGTGCGTACCATTCCTTTGCCAGTCGTTCACATCCCGGCTGCTGCTCTCTTTGTGTATGGCCAATCAACCTAAAAACCACAACGCATCCGCTCAACCCGGCGACCCGCTCTTCAACCTGAAACACGCCGAAGCTGAATCGGCCCTGGTGCAGAATACCGGGGGGCTGGGCCCTACCTCAAACGAATACATTACCACGGACGAAGACGAAGACTTGGACGAAGGTCCCCGCGACAAGCAGGGTTTCCGTCGGGGCGAATCCTCCTCGCCCGAAACCGGCTCCACGGCTGGTCGTCACTGATAACGAAGCGAGACAACACTAAATAAGCAGAGAGGGGAGACTGTCGTTCCAAGGCTACGTGCCGGAACGACAGTCTCCCGTCTTCGTTTGTTGACTCACTCTTTATAAGAAGTATTTTTGCCCCATGTTACGTGTTTCCCATACGGGTGAGCTCCTGGAGGCGGGCCTCGATGAAGCCGGGCGGGGGTGCCTGGCCGGACCGGTGTTTGCCGCGGCCGTTATACTGCCGCCCGATTTTGCCCCTCAGTACCTGAACGATTCCAAGCAAATGACGGCCCGGCGCCGGGAAGTGGTACGCGCCGAAATCTGCCGGGAGGCCGTGGCCTGGGCCGTGGCTGAAGCATCGCCCGAGGAAATTGCCAGCCTCAATATTGCGCAGGCCAGCTACCTGGCCATGCACCGGGCAGTGGCGCAGCTGGCCGTGCCGCCCACGCACCTGCTGGTAGATGGCAACCGGTTTCGGGCGCACGCCACACTGCCACATACCTGCATTATTGGAGGAGATGGGTTGTACCGAAGTATTGCCGCGGCCTCGGTGTTGGCCAAAACGTTCCGCGACGAACGAATGGCTGCCCTGGCCGCCGAGCACCCGCAGTACGGCTGGGAGCAGAATGCCGGCTACCCTACCGCCCGGCACCGCGCTGCCATCCGGGAGTATGGCCCCACCACCCATCACCGCTTGGGGTTCCGGCTGTTGTAGAATAGAGTAACTGAGTAAGACCGGCTGTTATGCTGAGCAGAGCGAAGGACCTTATTGCACTTGGACGAGTCGTTGTTACGGTAGTCGTTCAAGTGCAATAAGGTCCTTCGCTCTGCTCAGCATGACAACTGGTCTTACTCTTACTCGGTTACTCCTTCAGCCGCAGCAGGTCCAGAAACAGGCTGAATCCGTCGACGGAAGTGCCACCCTCCCCGAAGCTTTCAAAGCTAAGCGGCTTAATGATGTAGCCACTTACGGCCAGATCCTGGGCTTTTAGCCGGTCGGTTTCCAGGTCGGAGGTAGTGGTGATGAATACATTAAGACCCACAAAATCGGGGTCGGAACGCAGGATTTCCAGGAGTTCCAGGCCGTTCATGCGGGGCATATTCAGGTCGAGCATCACCACGCTGGGCTTCGGAATGCGCTCCTGGCCACTTTCGCCCCGCAGCATGTTGAGCGCCTCACGTCCGTTGCGGGCCACATGCAGAGGTACGGTCACGTTGTGCTTGCGCAGCTCCCGCTGCACGTTCATAATATCCATCTGGTCATCTTCAACCAGTAGAATGCTGGGTTGGTCCGCTTCAGAGTTCATAAGTGAGTACACAGGATAATGGCCGCCAGCGGCAGGAGTGTATACGGTAATTACCGTGTTGCGGCGGAACTGAGGGCCTTATTTACTTGCACATCGGTACGTCGGTGGGGCTCCTTGGGCCAGGTAAAGATAAAAGTAGCTCCCTGTCCCTCAGTAGATTCTACGTGAATGGCCCCACCCTGACGCTCCACAATTTTCTTCACAATAGCCAGGCCCACGCCGGTGCTTTCCAGGGTGTCGCGCTCCGTGAGCGTCTGGAAGATGACGAAAATTCGTTCGTGGTATTCGGGGGCAATGCCGGGACCATTATCGGCAACCGAGAAGGTATAAAACTTAGGGCCCTCCACGCAGCCAATCCGGACTACGCCGCTTTCCGGATGGTGGTGGTACTTAACGGCGTTGCTGATGAGGTTGGTAAACACCTGCTGCAACTGTACGCGGTTGGTATGAATGGTAGGCAGATAAAACGGCAGCTCTACCTCAAAACCCGCGGGCAGCTCCAGGGAGTCGATGATTTCGCGCAGCAGCTGGCGCACGAACACGGCCTCATCCGCCTGGAGGGTACGCCCCACGCGGGCCAGGTCCAGAATGCCCGTAATCAGGTTTTCCATGCGACTCACGCGGGTTCGCATCAGCAGCAGAAACTCCCGGATGTGTTCGGGCAGGCTCTGGTCCATATCTTCCTCTATCCAGCGCGAAGCGGTTTCGATTCCCCGGAGCGGTGCTTTCAGATCGTGCGACACCACGTAGGCAAACTGGTCGAGCTCCTGGTTGCGGCGCTCCAGCTGCCGGATGTTGGTATTGATGGTATCCGTCATAACGTTCAGCGACTCGGTGAGGGTAGTCAGCTCATCGTCGGCGGTATCGTGGGCCTGGGTGGAGTAGTCGCCGCCGGCAATGCGCTGGGCTTGCTGCACCATTCCGCTAATGCGCCGGGAAAACAGCCGTACCATATAGGCGGCATACAGCAGCCCCAGAAAAATAGTGGCCAGCGTAATACTCACCGACAAAATGCGCGTTTCCCGGATGCTGCTCTGGAGCTTGGTGCGCTGCTTGATGCGGATATCGGCTTCTTCCTGATCAAACACGGCAAACAGCACCCGAATCTGGTCCATGAGGATTTTGCCGGTTAGGTCGGTGGTGAGGTTGCGGTGCTCAAGGCCGTCCAGGCCGGTTTGGTTGGGGTTGCGGCGCATGGCCTCCCGCTTCTCGCCAATCAGTAAATGGGAGTACGCTGCCCACTGCTGAAACAGGTACTGGGCCCGCACCATACGCTCATACTGCGGAGTACCCAGTGTCAGCTCGTTGCGCAACTGCGCAAACCGGCCCAGCAGGTTCCGCTCCCCCTCGTAGTAAGGGTCCAGCACCACCTCGTTGCCAATGAGCAGGTAGCCCCGGAAGCCGGTTTCCATGTCAATGATATTGCGCATGAGGGTGGTTGCCTCGCCCGTAATGCGCTGGGAACGTTCCACCCGCTGGGAGTTGCGCAGCACCGCTCGGGAGAGTTGGTAGTTGATGGCCACCACCGCCGCAAACAGCACGGAAATCACCAGGAAGCCCGCGAATAATTTGGTAGAGAGCTTAAACTTCATGCAGAAACGGCGGCGGAATGGAAGCAGTTAGGTGCCACTACGCGCGGCGGCTTCTATCGTACGCAACAACTGCATAATCTGATCGGCCAGGCGGTTAATTTCTGTGAGACCAGCAATGGCGGCATCCTGCTGACCCTGCTGCGCCATGTCCATCAGGCGGTTAGCTTCCTGATGAATTTTTATATGTACGGCGTCCAGCTCCCGGCTCTCGGGCAAATGGCCATAGCGGGCCAGAGCATAGCCGGTAATCCACTGACCAAATGAGCAGAGTGTTGGGTCGCGGATGGGGGCTTCGTCGGTATTGCTGCCGTAGAGAAAGGAGCGAAGCTTGGATTTAAAATGCAGATGCTTAATGCGCGCGGCGTCAAACTCCTGTTTCAGGTCATCGGTCATACGAAGAAGTATACGCCCACTGGTGCAAAAATGGCAGTAAAAAGGTCCGCCGGGGCCAGCCTGTAGCTCGACAGTTGCCGCAAAGATAACCCCGGATTGGGGTGATAGGCCGGGCATTATTGGCTACTTTCGCCCGGCCATTGCCGCTGCTTTACCGGTGGCACTTGGTTGTTCAACCTTCCCATTCTCACTCCACCCATGTCCGAGTCGCTCAAAACCGTTCCGCTCAATGATGTGCACCAGCAGCTCGGTGCCAAAATGGTACCCTTTGCCGGCTACAATATGCCCGTGCGCTACTCCTCCGACCTGGAAGAGCATCACACCGTGCGCCGGGCCGTGGGTATTTTCGACGTATCGCACATGGGTGAGTTTCGGGTGCGCGGGCCCCAGGCCCTGCCCCTCATTCAGCGCGTAACCAGCAACGACGCCAGCAAGCTCACGCCCGGCAAGGCCCAGTACAGCTGCCTGCCCAACCAGCAAGGCGGTATTGTGGATGATTTGCTGGTGTACATGCTGGCCGATGAGGACTACCTGCTGGTGGTCAACGCCTCCAACATCGACAAGGACTGGGCCTGGATTCAGCAGTTTAACACTGAGGGCGCCGAGCTGCAGAACGTGTCGGAGGAGATGAGCCTGTTTGCCGTGCAGGGCCCCAAAGCCACGGCCGCCCTGCAGGGCCTCACCAACGCCGACCTGAGCGCCATTCCCTACTACTCCTTCGTGCAGGGCACCTTTGCCGGCGCGCCCGACGTCATCATTTCGGCCACGGGCTACACCGGCGCGGGCGGGTTTGAGCTGTACGTGCCCAACCAGTACGCCCAGCAGGTATGGGAAGCCGTAATGACGGCCGGCCAGCCCTACGGCCTCAAGCCCATCGGCCTGGGGGCCCGCGACACGCTGCGTCTGGAAATGGGCTACTGCCTCTACGGCAACGACATCACCGACACCACCTCGCCCCTGGAGGCGGGCCTGGGCTGGATTACCAAGTTCACCAAAGACTTCACCAACTCTGAGGGCCTCAAAGCTCAAAAAGATGCCGGCGTAACGCGCAAGCTGGTGGGTTTCCTGATGGACGGCCCGGGTATTCCGCGCAGCCATTACCCGCTGGTAAACGAGGCCGGGGAGGTGATTGGGGAGGTAACCAGCGGCACCCAGTCGCCGAGCCTGAGCAAGGGCGTGGGCCTGGGCTACGTGCAAACCGAGCTGAGCAAGCCCGGTAGTCAGATTTTCGTGCAGGTACGCGGCAAAAACCTGCCCGCCACCGTTACCAAGCTGCCCTTCGTGCCTGGCACTGAGGAGGCGTAATACTTAACTCACCTGTCATCCTGAGCTTGCGAAGGACCTTATCACGTCAGCACGACCATCGGTTATACGACTCGTGCTGACGTAATAAGGTCCTTCGCAAGCTCAGGATGACAGCTTTTTGCTTGAATATGACCAATCAACTCCCCACGCTCGACGTGTGCTTCTCGCCCGAGCTGCTGCCGCTGTACGACCTGCGCGGTAAGGTGGCCGTGGTGGTGGACGTGCTGCGGGCCACCAGCAGCATCGTCACGGCGCTGGCCCAGGGCGTCACACATCTGATACCGTTCAGTGAGCTGGAGGCGTGTCGGGCACAGGCCACGGCCGGCTACCTCACCGCCGCCGAGCGGGACGGCCGCCAAGCCGAGGGCGTGGACCTGGGGAACTCGCCTTTTGGTTACCTGGATGGGGTGGTGCCAGTGCGGGACCGGGCGGTGGCCATTACTACCACCAACGGCACCCGGGCCCTGCACCTATCTGCGGCTGCCGATGAAATTGTGGTGGGGGCCTTTCTGAACCTCGGGGCCGTGGCTGACCACCTGCGCCAACTGCAGAAGGACGTGGTAGTAGTGTGCGCCGGCTGGAAAGGCAAGTTCTGCCTCGAAGACACCTTGTTCGGCGGGGCACTGGCCGCCCGTCTGCAAGCCGATTTCGACACCACCGGCTCCGATGCCACTCTGGCCGCCCTCGACCTGTGGCGCGCCGCCGAACCCGACCTGACCGGCTACCTGCTGAAGTCCTCCCACGTACGCCGCCTCAACAGCCTCGAAGCCCACAAAGACATGGAGTTCTGCATCCGCCAAGACGAGTACCAGCTGGTGCCTATCTTCGACGGCTCACGAATTACCGCGGATTTGCATTGATTTCCACGGATTTAGTGGCCGATTGTGGCACATGCTTTAGCTTGTGCCGTACCCCGAATCCTGCTCAGAAATAGTGCTATCAACAAAAGAGACTTGCCACACGGCAAGCCTCTTTTATTATCATTCGGATCTACTTTGTGGTACACTGCACAAGCTAAAGCATGTGCCACAATCGGCCACTAAATCCGTGAAATCCGAAAAATCCGGCTAAATCCGTGATTAGTGGTTGAACTGGGCTTCCTCGGTGCTACCGATTAGGGCGGCAGTGCTGGCCTGGCCGCTGGTTACCACGTTCTGCACGGCGTCGAAGTAGCCGGTACCTACAAAGGCCTGGTGCTTTACGGCCCGGAAGCCCTGCTGCTGCAGGGCAAACTCCCGCTGCTGCAGCTCGGAGTAGCCGGCCATGCCCCGCTCCCGGTAGGCCGTGGCCAGCTCGAACATGCTGGTGTTGAGGGCATGGAAGCCGGCCAGGGTAATGAACTGAAACTTGTAGCCCATAGCCGCCAGCTCCTCCCGGAACGTGCTCATTTCCTGCGGGCTCAGCTTGGCAGCCCAGTTGAACGAAGGCGAGCAGTTGTAGGCCAGCAGCTTGCCGGGAAACTGCGCGTGGATGCCCTCGGCAAACTGGCGGGCCTGCTCCAGGTCGGGGTGGGAGGTTTCCATCCAGATGAGGTCGGCGTAGGGAGCGTAGGCTAGGCCGCGGGCAATGCCAGCCTCCACGCCGCAGCGCACCCGGAAAAAGCCTTCGGAGGTTCGCTCGGCTTCCTGCAGCACGAAGGGCTGGTCGCGCGGGTCCACGTCGGAGGTGAGCAGGTCGGCGGCGTCGGCGTCGGTGCGGGCTACTACCAGCGTGGGTACGCCCAGTACATCGGCGGCTAGGCGGGCGGCTACCAGCTTGTTGATGGCTTCCTGGGTAGGCACCAGCACCTTGCCGCCCAGGTGCCCGCACTTCTTGGCCGAGGATAGTTGGTCTTCGAAATGCACTCCGGCGGCCCCGGCCTCTATCATCATCTTCATCAGCTCAAAGGCGTTCAGGTTACCCCCAAACCCGGCCTCGGCATCGGCCACAATGGGCACCAGCCAGTGTACCTCCCCCTCGCCCGACACGCTCTGGATCTGGTCGGCGCGGAGCAGGGCGTTGTTGATGCGGCGCACCACGTTGGGCACCGAGTCGGCGGGGTAAAGGCTTTGGTCGGGGTACATGTGGCCGGCCCCGTTGGCGTCGGCCGCCACCTGCCAGCCGCTCAGGTAGATGGCCTTCAGCCCCGCCTGCACTTCCTGAATGGCCTGGTTACCCGTAAGCGCGCCCAGGCCGGCCACATATTCCTCGGAAAGCAACTGCTGCCAGAGCCGTTCGGCCCCGCGCCGGGCCAGTGTGTACTCCACCTGCACCGAGCCGCGTAGCTTCAGCACATCCGCTGCCGAATACGGCCGCTCAATTCCTTTCCAGCGCGGGTTGCTGGCCCAATCCTGTTGTATGGCGGCAATTTGTTCCTGCTTGTTCATGGCGGTAAATGGGTTAGGGAAATAGGGAAAAGTGAAGGCAAAGAGGTAGCTGCCCGCTGCAAAAAGCGGGTTGCGAAAGGCAAAAGCAGAGGGATACGACTAAGGCCCCAGGGCTTCAGCCCTGGGGGCCGGGCTAATTGAGCTGCTCGTAGGCGGGCACCGTCAGAAACTCAACGAACTGCTCACTCATCACCATCCGGTCGAAGAGGCGGGCCGCTTCCAGGTAGCGGCCGGCTTCGTAAGGCTCGGGCCCTACCTGGGCTTTGATGTGGGCCAGCACCTCTGGCACTAAGCTACGGT
Source organism: Hymenobacter metallilatus (assembly GCF_003944705.1). Lineage (GTDB taxonomy): Bacteria > Bacteroidota > Bacteroidia > Cytophagales > Hymenobacteraceae > Hymenobacter > Hymenobacter metallilatus. Next base: position 27,912 of record NZ_RWIS01000017.1, read on the forward strand.
AGAGCTCCACCGTCACGGGGCGGCCATCGGCCAGGGTGGTGCCGGGCGTGTGCAGCCACTGCCACACCTGGGCCCGGCTGATTTCGGCGGTGGCGGCGTCTTCCATCAGGTTATAAATCGGCACGCAGCCGTTGCCCCGCAGCCAGGATTCCAGGTACTGCACTGCCACATCAATGTTCAGCCGCAGGCCGGCCTCGGTGATGGGGCCCTCGGGGGCCCGCACCAAATCCTGCGCCGCTACCTGCACGTCCTCACGCTTATTGGTAATCTGGTTGGGCTGGGGCATCAACTCATTGAACACATCCAGGGCTACCGGCACCAGGCCGGGGTGGGCTACCCAGGTACCATCGTGGCCGTTGCGGGCCTCCCGAATTTTGTCCTGGCGTACTTTCTCCAGGGCGGCCTCATTGGCTTCCGGGTCGTGTTTGATGGGAATCTGGGCGGCCATACCGCCCATGGCGTGCACACCCCGGCGGTGGCAGGTCTGGATAACCAGCTGGGAGTACGCCGCCATAAACGGCACCGTCATGGTTACGTCGGCGCGGTTGGGCAGGCGGAACTCCGGCCGCAGCCCCAGCCGCTTGATGTAGCTGAAGATATAGTCCCACCGCCCGCAGTTCAGGCCCGCCGAGTGTTCCCGCAGTTCCCACAGAATTTCGTTCAGCTCAAAAGCGGCCGGCAGGGTTTCAATAAGTACCGTGGCTTTGATGGTGCATTTCGGCATCTTCATCGACCACTGCGCAAATCCAAACACGTCGTTCCAGAGGCGGGCTTCCAGGTGGCTTTCCAGTTTGGGGAGGTAGAAATAAGGCCCACTACCCCGGGCGCACAGCTCATGGGCATTGTGGAAGTAGTACAGCCCAAAGTCGAACAACGCGGCGCTGATGGGCTCCCCGTCCACCAGCACATGCTTTTCCACCAAGTGCCAGCCCCGGGGCCGCACCATCAGCACGGCCGTTTTCTCATTCAGGCGGTACTCTTTGGCGGGTGTGCTCAGGGAAATCGTGCCCCGTACGGCGTCGCGCAGGTTGCGCTGGCCCTCCACCACGTTGGCCCAGGTAGGGGAGTTGGAGTCCTCAAAATCGGCCATGAACACCTTGGCTCCCGAGTTGAGGGCATTGATAATCATTTTGCGCTCCACCGGGCCGGTAATTTCCACCCGCCGGTCCAGTAAGTCGGCAGGCAGCGGAGCCACCGTCCAGGGCTTCTCCCGGATCAGGCGGGTTTCGGGCAGAAAATCGGGGAGCTTGCCGGCATCCAACTCCTGCTGCCGCTCCTCACGCCGCTTTAGCAGAGCCCGGCGCGTAGCATCGAAGCGCCGATGCAGCTCGGCTACGAAGGCCAGGGCCGAGGGCGTCAGTATCTCAGCGTACTCTGCTGTGTATGCGCCAAGCACTTTCACCCGCTCGGGTGTGAGGTAAGTGGGGGACAGCATGGTTTGCGGTTCGGCGAAGAGCGACATAAGCAAAGCGGATTTAGGAGTGACAGAAGATGAGCAGGTGTTCAGACTGAACAGACCAAACATAGTGAAGCGAATTTTATCAAACAAGCGAAAATTCGCTAATTTTTTAGAACCGGCTCAGAAGCGTAGATTTGCAGGTTTTCCAAGTAGAAGTGGCTGAGCCTGTAGGGCATCAGCCGCTTTCCGTCAGTAGTAGACTAGCTATGTTGAGTCACGGTCAGGTGGTCCGGTTGATTTTTGGGTTGAAGCTGCGCGAGTTGCGGCAGGAGCGAGGCTTTACGCCCGCCGAGCTGGCCCGTGCCTGCGACGTATCAGTGTCGTACCTCAATGAGATTGAGAAGGGCAAGAAGTACCCCAAAGCGGATAAAATTCTGAGCTTGAGCAAGGTGCTGGGGGTTAGCTACGACCAGCTAACCTCACTCACCCTCAGCCGCCGCCTCGAGCCCATTTCCGAACTGTTGCAGTCGGATTTGCTGAAGGAGTTTCCCCTGGATATGTTCGGGCTGGACCCCTTGCGCATTGTGGAGCTCATTGCCGACGCGCCGGCCAAGATGAATGCCTTCATCAGCACGCTCTTCGAAATAGCCCGCAACTATGAGATGCGTCAGGAAAACTTCTTCTTGGCCGCGCTCCGCTCCTTCCAGGAGATGCACGACAATTATTTCGAGGAGTTGGAGCAGGATGTGCGCACGTTTCTGGTGGAGCACAAGCTCAACGCTGCTGCTCCCTTCGACCGGTTGCAACTAGAGCGGGTGCTGGGCCACAAATACGGGTACACCGTTGACCGCACCGGCCTGGATGAGTACGTGCACCTGGGGCGCCTGCGCTCCGTGTTCCAGCCAAAGTCGCGGCGGCTGCTGCTGCGCCAGGGCCTGAGTGGTGCCCAGGAAGGCTTTGTACTAGGGCGGGAGGTAGCCTTCAACTACGTGGGCCTGAAAGAGCGGCCCTACGTGAATGCCTCTTTTCCGGTGCGCTCATTTGAGGAGGTGCTCAACAACTTCAAGGCCAGCTATTTTGCCGGGGCCCTGCTAATGGAAGAGGAAGCCCTGGTGCGGGACCTCACGCGCTTCTTCAACGCCAAAAAGTGGGAGCCCACGCTGCTGCTGGATCTGCTCACGAAGTATGCCGTGTCGCCTGAAATGTTCATGCAGCGCATTACCAACCTGCTGCCGCGCCACTTCGGCATTCAGAGCCTGTTCTTTCTGCGCTTCGACCAAGCCAATTCCTCGGCGGCCTACAAGCTTACCAAGGAGCTACACCTTTCGCGCCTGCACAATCCCCACGGCAACGAGCTGCATGAGCACTACTGCCGCCGCTGGATTTCCCTGCGCCTGATTGCTGAACTGCGCCAGCAACCTGCCACTCATGCCCCTAACTATACGCTGGGGGCCCAACGCTCCTTGTACCCTAACGGCGACGAGTACCTGTGCCTGACGCTGGCCCGGGCGGGTTCCGCTACCGAGCCCGCCGTAAGCGTAACCGTAGGCCTGCTCTGCGACGACAACCTGCGCCAGAAAATCCGCTTTCTTGACGACTCGGCCATTGTATTGAAAGAAGTGAACGAGACCTGTGAGCGGTGCACCATCCCGAACTGCGAAGTACGCGCCGCCGCCCCCATTGAAATTGAGCGCCGCCAGCGCCAGCAGGAGCTGGAAGCCGCCGTGGCGGCCCTGGTGAATCAGTAATATGTGAATTATGAATGTTGGATTATGAGTTATGAGAGAGGGGGTTATTCAGGTAAAATCGTATGACTTTGCTTCACGTATTGTAAAGGCGTATCGGTATCTGACGGCTGAGCAAAAGGAATTTGTGCTCTCCAAGCAACTGTTGCGAAGCGGGACTTCTATTGGGGCTAACGTGGAGGAAGCAATGGCCGGTAGTTCCCGGGCTGACTTTGCCAATAAGCTGGCTATTGCCGCGAAAGAGGCCCGGGAAACTCGCTATTGGCTTCGTCTTTTGCACGACAATGCGTATTTGCCGGAATCCGCATTTGCTTCCCTGGAAGCACAATGCTCGGAGTTGATCAAAATACTGAACAGTATTCTGCTGACCACTAAAAACGGCAAACCCAGTCAGGATTCGCCGTCCGATCCGGCGGTATAGTTGCTGGTGTAGTATCCGTGTGGCTAGTATGTTTCACCGGCCCGCACCTGCTGAAAGTGTCGCCCTTAATTCATCATGCATAACTCATCATTCATAATTTGACGACTTCCCGTCGCTTCTGGCTGATTTTTCTGCTGACTCTGAGCCTGACCGTGTTGGCGGGGCTGGGTGCGGCGTGGTACGTGCTCTGGAAGCCTAACGTGCGGTACTCAGCGTTTGGGCCGGCTTACCTGTACATCCGCACGGGCACCGGCTACGAGGCCGTGCTGGACTCCTTGCGCAAGTATGAGTTGCTGCACGATGAGGCCACGTTTGATAGGGTAGCTCGCTGGCAGAATTACCCGGCGCGGGTACAGCCGGGGCGCTACTTGCTGCGGCCGGGTCTGGGCAACCGGGCCCTGGTGGAACTGCTGAGCCGGGGTGAGCAGGACACGGTGGCTTTCACTCTCGACGCCTTCAAGTACAAGCCGCAGCTGGCCCGGCAAGTTGCCCGCCAGCTCGAAACGGATTCGGTAAGCCTGCGCCGGCTGTTGCAGGATAACGCCGACTTGCAGCGCCGCTACCAGCTCGATACAACCTCTATTCTGACCCTGTTTTTACCGGGGGCTTACCGTTTGCTCTGGAACACCTCGGCCCGGCAGTTCCTGGATTCGGCCGCCGCTACCCACCGCCGCTTCTGGACGCCGGAGCGCCGCCGCCGCGCCGATTCGCTGGGCCTGAGCCCTGCTGAGGTGCACGTGTTGGCCAGCATCGTGCAGCGCGAAACCGCTCAGAAAACCGATAAGCCGCTCATTGCCGGGGCTTACCTCAACCGCCTGCGCCGCGGAATGCGCCTCCAGGCCGACCCCACGCTGCTCTGGGCCATCGGCAATTTTGGGGTGAAACGGGTGTTGAACAAGGACAAGCTGGTGGATTCGCCCTACAACACCTACAAGCACAAGGGGCTGCCGCCCGGTCCCATCACTTCGGCTAACCGCCAGAGTCTCGACGCGGTGCTGAAGCCGGCCCGGCACAACTACGTGTTTTTCTGCGCCCGCCCCGGCGGCAGCGGCTTTTCTGACTTCGCCGAAACCTTCGCGGAGCACAAGAAAAACGCCCGCCGCTACCAGCACTGGCTCGACAGCCTGGGAGTGAAGCGGTGATGAGATGATGGCGGGATTAGGTGACAGGTAGCAAGTGAACCGTCAGGCAGAAGTAGGCAGCGCATCAAGCCAGGAGCTGAAGCAACTTGCATACTGAGGTTGGAATACTCTGGCGCCATCAGCACGTGAAATTCCTCGGCTCCGCTCCGCATGACCTGTTGCCTGTTCCCTCATACTTTTATCACCCCTCACCTCGTCCTCAATTCCCTCAACATTCAGCTGAATTCCAGCTACCTTTGCAGCCTATTATCCGAAAAACTGCCTGCATGACGCGACGTTTCCTCTCCGTTGGTTTTTTATTTCTTTCCAGTGCAGCCCTGGCGGGCGGGTTCCAGAACGGCCCCCAAAGCGCCCGGCTGGTGGGCCTGGGCGGTGCCGCTACTGCCTATGCCCGCGATGCGTCGGCCATTTTTTATAATCCCGGCATTCTGGGGCATCTGGATTCGCTTACGCACCTGAGCTTTGGTGGGCTGGGCACGGCCCGCACCACCTCGTTTCTGGGAGCCGATTCGCGCCGGCAGACGGTACAGGACTTTACCATTCAGCCGGGAGGCTACTTCTACGCCACCCACCCGGTTTCCGACCGGTTTAAGGTGGGCCTGAGCATCAACACTCCCTTCGGCTATGATACCCGCTGGCCCGATCAGTGGGAGGGTAGTAGCCTGGTGCGCTCGGCCAGCCTCCGCACGGTGTACGTGCAGCCTACGGCAGCCTTCAAAGTCAACGAGAACTTCAGCCTGGGAGCCGGCTTCATCTACGCCTACGGGAAACTGAAGCGGGAGCGGGGCCTGGGCCAGTACGACGACCTGGGGGCTACGGCCCGTTACGAGGCCAGCGGCAGCGGCATTGGCTATAGCGTGGGCATGTACGGCCGCACCGGCGACGACCTGTCGTTTGGCATTAGCTACCGGGGGCCGGTTGCGCTGAAAATGGACAACGGCACGGCCGAGTATACCAACATTCCGGCTCTGGATGCCAGCCGCTACCCGGCTAGCTCCAGCTTCGCTACCCGCCTGAAGCTGCCCTCCGGGCTAGCTGTGGGCCTGGCCGACCAGATGACGAAAAATCTGCTGGTTACCTTCGATTTTACGCTTACCGGCTGGAGCAGCTACGACTCACTCAACTTCCGCACCGAGGCCGGCCCGCACGTGCGAACCGGCCGCCGCTATGAAGATGCCATGTCGTTTCGGGTGGGCGGGGAGTATACAGTTTCCAACGACTTGCTGCTGCGGGCAGGTGTGAGCTACGACGAAACGCCCATCCGCGACGAATACATTTCGCCGGAGCTGCCCGATGGCAACCGGCTGGGCGGCTCGCTGGGCGCCAGCCTACGCCTGAACCGGCTGCTGCTGGACCTGGGCTACGGACTGGATGTAACCGGCAAGCGCACCGCCCGCGTGAATCGCACCCAATATCAGTCGCCGAACATTGCGGGTACCTACCGCACCCTGGTACACACATTGTCGGCCGGGGTTTCCTACTCGTTTGGCTCCAAGAACTAACTGCTCCGGCCTTTTCTCATGCACCTGCACCGTTTTTCTCTGCGTTCCGCCGTACTGCCACTGGCTTTCGGCACTTTGCTCGCTGGCTGCACCCCCGACCAATCGGAGCCCACGCCAAACGCGGGTACTCTGGATGTGGCCAAGTACCTGGCCGTGGGCGACGGCTATACCGCCGGCCTCAGCGACGGGGGCCTGACAGCTACCAGCCAGGAATACGCCTACCCAGCCCTGATTGCCCGGCAGATTATCCGCCTCAACCCGGAGGCCAGCTTCACACAGGGGCTGCTGCCGGCGGGTACTGGCACCGGCTACCTCACGCTACGGGGTATTGATGACCGGGGCCTGCCGCAAACCAGCCGCGTAACGCGCGGCCGGGCCGTGCGCGGCAGCTTCTTTGCCAACCCTACGGCCTGTGGCGGACCTGATACTACGTTTCTGTACGCTCAAGCGGCTTCGTCGCCGCTCAGCCAGAACCTGGGCGTGCCGGGCCTGGGCCTCACCCAGATAGAAGTAGCTGGCCTAGGCAACACGGCCAACCAGAGCCGTACGGGCTCCTTCAACCCCTACTTCGAGCGGCTGCTGCCTGCCAACGACAACCGCACTTATCTGCAGGCAGTAACTGATGCCTCCGCTTCGGCTTCGTTCTTCACCTTCTTTATGGGGTTGGGTGATGCCCTGCCGTACGTACTGAGCGGGGGCGAATGTGGGAGCTTTCCGAATACGACCACGCTGAACGCCAACGCGAAAAAGGTGCTGGACCGCCTCACCAGCAACAGCCGTAAGGGCGTAATTGCGCTGCTGCCCACGCTCCAGAACCTGCCGGTACTGCGCCTGGGCGGCAAAGACGGCATCCGGAGGACGCTTACGCAGGGTGCCAGCCCCGATTCCATCTATGTGCGCTCGGCCCCGGCCAACGTGGTGCGCGCCATTGATGCCGGCGACTTTATTCTGCCGGCTGGTCTGGCCCGCCTGGGGGCGGCCGAGCAGATAACGCTGCCCAACGGCACCACCGTAACAGCCCGCTATGGCCTGAGCAAACGCAACCCCCTGGTGCGCCGCGACGTGCTGGATTACTTTGAGTTCAGCCGGGTAAACTCACCGCTGGTTGCGCTGAATACGGAGCTGGACCGGCTGGCCAAAACTGTGTACAAGCTGCCCACCGTAAACCTGGACGATGAGCTGTTTACCCAGGTGAACCGCCGTATTTCAGTAAACGGGGTGGAATATTCCTCGGAGCCGGTGCGGGGTAATTTCTACTCGCTGGATTTGTACTCTCTCACTCCCCGCGGTAATGCCTTGCTGGCCAACACTTTCATCAAGGTCATCAACGCAAATTATCAGGCAAATATCCCGTTCGTGGACCCTAACTCACTGCCGACTACGGCCCGCCCGCAGTAGGTTCTCAACCGACGAACAGTAGCAAGGCCCTGCTTCGGTGGGGCCTTGTTGCGTTTTTGGCAACCCCAACGTTGCCGAAGCGGCGTACTACAGCGGCAACAGGCGTAGCTGAAGCGAATCGTGGGCGGCGGTTTGTTGCCGCTGCAGCGTTTCGGCGTAGCCCAGGCCGGTAAACTCCGAATGCTCCAGGAACAGCAGGGGGGAAGTCAGCATCGGCTCCGGCCAGGCGGCCACGGGCTGTTGCTGCCGGAGTTTCTGGAACCGTGGCACATTGGCTACCCGCCAGTAGCTGTCCAGCAGCACGTAGCGGAAGCCCTGGCGCTCTAGGTCTTGCAACTGCTGTTCGTCGTTTACTGCCCTGACCGTGTGAGCGGGCATCCAGAAAGGCGCAAACCCCAGCCCCACGGTGCTGGCAACCGGACTTGCGCCGTTGCCTTTCAGCCAAGCCGCCAACGCCGGGTAGTTGGTGGGCGAGTAGGCGTAGATTTCGCGCTGAATCCGGTGCATATTCAGGCCGATGGCCGCCAGCAGCAGCCCGGCCAGCAGGGGCGCCGGCAGCCGCCGCAGTTGCAGCAGGGCCAGCGCGTACCACAGCCCGTAGGCCCACAGCAGCCCCCGCGGCGCTTTCACCAGCAACGACATGCCGGCCAGCAGGCACCAACCCCAGCTGGCCAGATACAGCTCGGGCGGTAGGGCCATTCCGCGCCGGGTCCGCCGCAGCTGCCAGAGCGGCCCCAGCAGCCCCACCCACACCAGTCCCGATTCAAAATCCTGGAGGTAGCGCAGGTAGTACAGAAAATCGGGGTGGAGCGTGGCGGCCCGGCCGGCGGCATTGGCGGCATCGGGGAAAGCAATTTTGTAGTAGATGGCCGGCCACAGGTACCAAGGCAAGCCAGCGGCAACGCCCACGGCCCCGAGCACCATGTAGGGTAGCATCAGCAGCGCCAGCACCTGCCACCACGTGCCCCTGCGCCGCCAGAGCCCGTCGGCCTGCCACCACTCCAGCACCGCCAGAATGGGCAATGTGAGCAGGAATTTATAGTTGAAGCAGAGCCCCAGCACCAGCCAACCTACGGCGCGGTACAGAGTGCGGGCCGCGGGCTGCTGCAGGCGCCGGTAGTAGGCCTCCAGCAACCCGGCAAAGCACACCAGGCTCCAGGAACTCATGGTAAAATCCCGGCCCGAGAAAGTCAGAAATACGCTGGTACCCATGAGCAGCACCAGCAAGCCGGTTTGCCAGCCGGGCAGGCGGAAGGTACGGGCCACAAAGCCGGCCAACATGCCCAGGGCCACCACGGCCACCAAGGCGTTAAGGTGCTGAAATACCCGGTAGTTGGTGGTGAGCCAGGCCACCGGCGCGTACACCAGCGCAAACAACGGGCTGCCGTGATGAAACAGGTGCTGGAGCTGCCCCTGGGCTACTTCCTGCACAATCTGCCAGTTCCGCACCGAGTCGTAATCGGGCAGGGCGGCGGCGGCCAGGCCGTACAAACGTACGGGTACCAGCAACGCCAGGGCCGCCAGCAGCCAGAGCCGCTGCGAATACGCCGAAAAGGAGGGGAGAGACGGTGGCAACAGTAGCAGCGGAAAACAGCCGGAGCAGCCGGCAGTGGGGTATGTAGCCCCCGAATATTGCCGATTCCGACCAATTCCAGCGTACTTGCACCCTAGTTTAAGCTCCTAAGTGCCCATACCTCTTTCCCTTTTGTTGTTTATGCGTGTTGTTGTGCAGCGTGTGCGGGAAGCCCGCGTAACCGTGGAGGGCCGCGTAACCGGCCAGATTGGGGCGGGGCTGCTGGTGCTGGCCGGTTTTGCCCCTACCGATACCCCCGCTGACCTCGACTGGATGGCCCGCAAGCTGGTGCAGATGCGGATTTTTTCGGATGAAAAGGGTAAAATGAACCGCTCGGTGCAGGATGTTGAGGGGGAAATACTGGTGGTAAGCCAGTTCACCCTACTCGCTGACGCCCGCAAAGGCAACCGACCCAGCTACACCGGGGCCGCGCCGCCGCCTGTTGCCATTCCGCTCTACCAGCAGTTCGTGCAGCAGATAGGCCACCTGCTGGGGCGGCCGGCAGCCACCGGCGAGTTCGGGGCCGACATGCAGGTGGAACTCCTCAACGACGGACCGGTTACAATTGTGCTGGACTCGGTTTGATGGGTGGTTGTTGGTTGTTCTGGACTTGCGCAGGAAGTGTTGACGAGTAACCAGCTGACGCCAACGCGACTTCTGCCCACCTCCGCAAAACCCTCTGCGCCTGCGGCGGTGAACCATTTGAATGGAGGCGTTTAACCATCCAGAAAGCCCTCCGCACTGTTCAGGACAACAAAACAACCCCAAATCAACAATCCACCATGACCATCGAAGAAGCCCAGCAAACCGTCGACCACTGGATCCGGACCACCGGGGTGCGGTATTTCAATGAGCTGACCAATATGGCCATGCTCACCGAGGAAGTCGGGGAGGTGGCCCGCATCATTGCCCGCCAGTACGGGGAGCAATCCTTCAAGGAATCCGACAAAGACAAGGTGCTGGCTGATGAGCTGGCCGATGTGCTATTTGTGGTGATTTGCCTGGCCAACCAGACCGGCGTAAACCTCACGGAAGCCTTACAGCGCAACCTCACCAAGAAAACCCAGCGCGACGCCACCCGGCACCAGAAAAACGAAAAGCTGCACTGAATCTACAGATGCCCGCCGATGTGGTGGATGACGCAGGTTTATTCGGCACAGACAGCCCGGCTTGTCCTAGAGCGTGTGGATCATCACACAGCTTAGTCAGGTAGCACTGTTTAGCCGCAGGTCAGAGAGTGTAAATACAGCAGGCCGCCCATTATGGGCGGCCTGCTGTATTAGGAATAGCATCAACAGAAAAAAATCTGCGTTATCCCTTCATCTGTGATTCAGAAGGGCTGGGCAATCAGCTGAAAATCCAGGTTGTGCTTGTGGGCCGTTTCCAGCAGCAGCGCCCGTTGCCAGGGCCGCAACGACTGGTCGGCACCCAACTCCACGATGTCGGCAATAAGCCGGTTGCTGAGTACCAGGTTGGCCATAATTGGGCTGTGGTCTTCGGCCAGGTGGGTTTTCAGGGCCATCAGCAGCGCCTCGCGGGCGTCGGCCTGGGCGGCTTTGGCTCCGGTCAGGCGGCGCCGGAATGGGAAGCGCCTCTGCTCAGCGGGCGTAGCGGGTTCCGGGGCCCGGTCCTCGGTGGCCAGGTTCACCAGGCGCTCGGCAAAGGGGCTGCGCTTGAGTTCCGGGTGCAGACCCGGGGCATTGCGCAAGTGGCCGGAGCTGGTAACCGGCAGGCGCGTAAGTTCGGCCAGCCGGTCGTTGCTGGCTACCATGTACGTTGGCCGGTCGATGTAGCGGGCTACTTCATCGCGCAGCAAAAACAGGTCCCGGAACATCGGCAGCTCCTGGGGCTGAATCCGGTATTTGCCGGCCAGACGCAGGTAAGGCCGCTCGTCGCGGGTGTAGCGCACTTCCTCCAGGGCTTCGTTTTCCTGCGCGGCCCAGGCGGTGCGGCCCAGGGCAGCCAGCTTAGCCTCCAGCCGGTCCGTCAGCTCAAACAGGTACAATACGTCGTTGGCGGCGTACTGCATCTGAGCCTCCGTGAGGGGGCGTTTCAACCAGTTGGATTTTTGTTCGCCTTTGTCTACCTCAAGGCCCAGCTCCTGCTGAATCAGGCGGCCCAGGGAGATATTGTTGTCGGCCTCGGCCAGTAGAGTATACTGCACGCTGGTATCTACAATATTGCGCACGTGCACGTTGTAGAGCTCATCCAGCAGCAGAATATCGGACTTGCAGCTGTGGAATACCTTGGCCACCGCCGGGTCGCGCAGGATGGTCCAGAGGGGTTCCAACTCCTGGGCTGGGTTGGTGAGGGCCAGCGGGTCGATGAGGTATACTAAATGACCATCAAAGAGTTGGATCAGGGCCAGATTGCGCCCGTAGCGGTGGCGCATGTCATCAAACTCCAGGTCGATGGCGACGCGGGGCTGCGCTTGAAGAGCTTGTACGGCCTGTAGAACGGCAGCGGCATCGGTGATATACTGGATATCAGGCATTAAATACAGGCGGTCGAAAAGTGAAATGCTGAAAAGAGGGCAGCAAGTTGAGGTAAAGGTAGGAAGCGGGTACTTCTGAAACCAGCCAGCCAGCCCATGAGGCCAGGTACCAGCCGGGCGGCCAGAAGTAGGTTTTGCTCCCGGGTGGGTTATTCGTCTTCCTCGGTGAGGTGGCTGAAATCCAGCGTGGGAGCCAGCCGTAGCGCCTCCCGAATCACGTCGTCCATCAGCGGCTGGGAGTCGGCATCCAGGGTCCGCTCGAAGAGGTGCAGCAGCTGTTCCCCTTCCTCATTCACGTACAAATCGGCGTAGAGGCGCTCAAACGTAGCCGCATCTTTCTGAATGGTACTGTCGATGGCGCTAACCGAAGGCGCTTTCAGGGCCCGGTGCAGCACGTCCAGCACAGTGCGGGCCTCCTCCAGGTCGCCAAGGTCGGAGAGAAGCTTCATCAGGGCCAGGGCTACGCCCAGGCGCACCCGCTCGAAGCGGAAGGCAATATCGGCGGGGTCGGCCTGCTCGAACGCCCGGTACGCTGCCAGGGTTGTGGCAGAGAGGTAGCGGGTGGCATCGGCCGGCTGGGGAAAGGCCAGCTGCAAGAGCCGCTGGTAAGGAGGAACAAGCATAGGGAGCACCTAAAGGCCAACTTTACAGCGGTTGGCAAAATATAATTGGGGCCTTCTGTAACCCCACAGCACAAAGGTACGATTGTGTAAGGTGAAGCCGTTAAACAAGCTCTCTTGTCGGACGGTTTGTGCCTTACTTTTCATCTCTCTCCCCACAATGATGACGCACAAGGAAAAATGGTTGGTTTTTGCCCCGACGGGGTTGGTTGTGATTGGACTAGGTAGCTGCCTGATACAATGGGCTGCCGACAAAAAACGCAACGGCCACCCGACTGCCGAATGGGTGGCAGCCGGTACAGCCGCCCTCACCATCTTCAATGCCGGTATCAGCCTGTTTGGTCGCGGGGTAGTGGAGAAAGTGAAGTATGATCTATATGAGAAAACCAAAGACCTGGATTATGCCAACGTGGCCCGGCTGTAGCTTGGCAAGGGCTGCATAAGCGAGGTTAGCGGAGAGTCTGCGGATCATTTCAGAAAGCCGAAGCCGCTTTTGGGCAGCAGTAACTGCAGATGGGGAAAGGACCCTGACTGGGTGAGGTAGTGGTAAAGGATATTTCAAACTGGCCCGGCTGTTCCTTACTGCCGGGTTTTCCGCTTTCTTTGGTTTCCAGTTTCTGCACCGCCTGCTGTGTCGGGCCAACCCGCTTTTCGCTCGTGCTACCTACTCCTCGTTTTACCAGTGTTGCCTGGCTGTTTTTGTTGTTGTTGTTGTGGGCGCCGTGTGCCGCTGCTCAATCTGATACCCCTGCCGATGGGCCGCTGCTGACGCCCCGCCAGTTTTTGGGCTACGAGTTGGGCACCCGTTTCACCCCGCACGCCGAACTGCTGCGCTACGTAGCGCACGTGGTGCAGCACAGCCCCGGCCGCCTGAAACAGCAGCGCTATGGCCGCACCTACGAAAACCGGCCGCTGGAGCTGGTGTACGTGGCCACCCCCGAAAACATGGCCAAGCTGGAGGATATCCGCCGCAACAACCTGCGCCTGGCTAGTCTGGAAGATGGCTCGGCGGCTACCAACCAGCCCGCTGTGGTGTGGCTGAGCTACAATGTGCACGGCAACGAGGCAGTATCCTCGGAGGCCGTGATGCAGGTGCTCTACGACCTGGCCGACCCGCAAAACCAGCAGGTACAGCAGTGGCTGCAGAACCTGGTCGTCATCGTGGACCCCTGCGTGAACCCCGACGGGCGCGACCGGTACGCGCAGTGGTACAACCGCGTGGCCAACCAGCGGCCCAATGCTTCGCCCCTGGGCTGGGAGCACCATGAGCCCTGGCCCGGTGGCCGCTACAACCATTATTACTTCGACCTGAACCGGGACTGGGCCTGGCAAACCCAGCAGGAAAGCCGGCAGCGCATTGTAGTGTATAACCAATGGCTGCCGCAGGTACACGCCGACTTCCACGAAATGGGGCCCAACAACCCCTACTACTTCTCGCCGGCCGCCAAGCCCTTTCATGCCGACCTGACCGAGTGGCAGCGCAAGTTTCAGAACATTATCGGCGACTATAACCGCCGCGTGTTTGATAAGAATAACTGGCTCTACTTCACCCGCGAAACCTACGACCTGTTTGCTCCCTTCTACGGCGACACCTGGCCCAGCTTCAACGGGGCCATTGGCATGACTTATGAGCAGGGTGGGGGCGGCCCGGCTGGCCTCAGCTACCTGAAAGCCGACGGCGACACGCTCACCCTGGCCCAGCGCATCGAGCACCACCACGCCACCAGCCTGGCCACCATGCAGGCCGCCGCCGAACGACACAAGGAGCTGGTGCGGGAGTTTCAGAAGTTTTACACCGATGCCCGCACCAAGCCCCGGGGCGAGTACAAAGCTTACGTGCTGGCCGGCTCCTCCGACCCTGGCCAAGTGCGCGCCCTTACCCAGTACCTCGACCGGCAGCAGATCAGCTACGGCTTTGCCACCAAGCGCAGCCGGCAGCCGGGCTATAACTACACTACCGGCAAAACGGAAAACGTGCAAGTTGAGCCCCGCGACGTGGTCATTAGCATGTATCAGCCCAAATCGACGCTGGTAAAGGTGCTGTTTGAGCCCCAGGCCCAATTGGAAGACTCGCTCACCTACGACCTTACGGCCTGGTCCCTGCCCTACGCCTTCGGGTTGAAAGGCTATGCTCTGAAAAACCAGGTACAAACCACCAGCTCCCGGCCCGCCGTGGCTACGGTGGTGGAGAAAGGCGGCAAGCTGGCTCCAGCTCTCCCAAGCCAACAACCAACAACCAACAACCAACAACCCAACACGCCCTACGCCTACCTGGCCCGCTGGAACAACCTGCAGGATGTACGCTTTCTGAGCCGGCTGCTGCAACAGGGGGTGAAAATTCGGGTGGCTGAGGAGCCGTTTGAAACCGAGGGCCAGAAATACCAGCGGGGTACCCTCATTATTCCGCGTACCGGCAACGAGCGGCTAGGAACCCGCTTCGACCAATTGGTACACGCTCAGGCCGACTCGGCCGGCGTACTGGTGCAGGCCGTGCAGTCGGGCCTTTCCACCACGGGCGGCGACCTGGGTTCCCGCTCGGTACGGCCCCTGAGAATGCCTAACGTGGCTATTCTGGCGGGTACTGGGGTGGATGCCACTGCCTTCGGCGAGGTCTGGCACTTCTTCGAGCAGCAGGTAGGCTACCCGGTTACCGTGCTAGGTACCGATTACTTCAACAGCGTGCCGCTCAGCAAATTCGATGTGCTCATTCTGCCCGACGGCCGCTACGATGAAGTACTTACGGACCGGGGGCTGGAAAACGTGAAGGCCTGGGTGCGGGGCGGGGGCCGCCTGATTGCGCTGGAAGGAGCCGCGCGCTTTCTGGCTGGCTCCAAAGATTTTCTGCTCAAGCCCAAGCCCGCCGACTCAGCCGCCATTAGCCGTAAAGCCAGCCCCTACACCGCCCTGCGCCGCTACGCCGATGCTGAGCGAGAGGAAATAGGAGAGCGGGTGCAGGGCAGCGTATACCGGGTGCAGTTGGATAACACCCACCCATTGGCCTTCGGGTACGGCGACACGTACTACGCCCTGCTGCGCGACGTGCCCAACTACCGTTTTCTGCCCAAAGGTGGCTGGAACGTAGGTGTGTTGAAGAAAGACAGCTACGCCGCCGGCTTTGCCGGCCGCAAGGCCCAGCGTGCCCTCACCGACAGCTTCGTACTGGGTACTCAGGACCTGGGCCGGGGCCAGGTAGTCTACCTCGGCGACAACCCCCTGTTCCGGGCGTTCTGGCAGGGTGGCAAGCTGCTGTTCGGCAACGCCGTATTCCTGGTGGGCCAATAAAACCACTGCTTCCACGGATTTTCCGCGGATTTCGTGGCCGTTTTGTTTTTGCACAAAAAAGGCTTGCTACAGAGCAAGCCTTTTTTGTGCAGATTATCGGACTGAGTATACCGTAGCTGGTAACCGTCCACAGAATCCGTGAATTCCGTAGAAGCAGTGGTCTTAGTCGACTACGTCCTCTGCTTTATTTTTCACGGCTTTAGCGCCTTTTTTTACTACCTGGCCAGTCTTTTTGGCGCCTTTCTCAACAGCAGTGCCGGTTTTCTTGCCAGCATACTTTACATCTTGCTTCGTGTTGTAGGCCTTCTGGCCGGCTTTAGTGCGGCCCGAGCGAGACTCTACTTTCACGGTACCGTTGTCGCGCTCCGTAACGGTGGTTTTGGCACCGGTGGTTTCGTCGCGGACGGTTGTCTTATCGCCTTGGGCGAAGGCGGCCGTCGAGAAAACTACGGCGGCAGCCAGAAGCAGTATCTTTTTCATAAGGGGAGTCAGATTGAACTTGAAATCTGATGTCCTTATACGGGGCAGCTAAAAATAGTTGTGCAGTGGGCCGCTAACTGCTTCTGCTAACTACCTTGTGGCAAAAGCAAGGAAGAGTCGCCGTAGCTCAGAAACCGATAGTCGTGGCGCAAGGCATGGTCATACACCCGCTGCCAATCGGGCCCAATGAGGGCTGCTACCAGCAGCAGCAACGTGCTTTCGGGCTGATGAAAATTGGTGATGAGTCCCTGTACCAGCCGGAACTGGTAGCCCGGCGCAATCAACAGTTGAGTAGTGGCAGTCAGGCTTTCTTCACCAGTAGTCTCCAGTTGGTGCAGTAGGGCCCGGAGCGCATCGGCAACGGGTACTGCGGGCTGGTCTTCGTAGGGTTGCCATTGGCTTACATGCCAGGTTGGGGCCAGATGCGGCTCCTGCACCAGGCGTGCGCCCAGCCAGTACAGGCTTTCCAGTGTACGCAGACTAGTAGTACCTACCGGAATAACAGGGTGCGGCAAATGAGCCAGCAGTTGGCGCAGCGTGGCCGCCGTTACGCTAATGGCCTCCCCGTGCATAGAATGCCCCTGCATGGAGGCAGCTTTTACGGGCTGAAACGTACCGGCCCCCACGTGCAGCGTTACCCGCACCGACTCCAGCCGACGGGCGGCCAGGTCGGCCAGGACGGCATCGGAGAAGTGCAAACCCGCCGTAGGGGCTGCCACTGCGCCCTCGTGCGCCGCGTACACCGTTTGGTACCGGATGGCATCCACATCCGTATCGGTGCGGTTCAGGTAGGGGGGAAGGGGAAGGTGGCCCGCCCCGCGCAGTACTTCGGCAAAAGGTAGCTCGGCCGGCTCCCAGCTGAAACGAATCAGCGCGTACCCTTCACCTTGCTCTATGCGCTCAGCTGAGAGCAAGGCCGGTTGGTTCTGTGCGTTGAATTCCAGTGTAACAGGCCCTTCTTTCCACCGCTTGCCGTTACCAACCAAGCACTTCCACACGCAATTGCCGGTTTGCTGCATAGCAGGCTCAATGGCGCGCTGCGGTGCAACCGGCTCCAGGCAAAACAGCTCAACTATACCTCCCGTTGGCCGCCGGGCAAACAGCCGGGCCCGTACCACTTTTGTATCGTTGAATACCAACAGACTGCGCGGTGGCAGCAGCGCCGGCAACTCCCGGAATGACTGGTCCCGGATGACGCCTTGGTGGTACAGGAGTAGTTTGGACTGGTCGCGGGCTGGCAAGGGCTCCGGGGCAATACGTTCCGGGGGCAGCTGGTAAGTAAAATCGTGAATGGAAAGCTGGCGGGGGTCGGGAGCAGAAGCTGACATAGGCCCGCAAAGGTACATGCTTCGGCCTCAGCTGTCATTCCGAGCAGCACGAGGAATCTGGGTGAATTCTAGTCATGACTAACCCAGATTCCTCCCGTTAGTTGAAATGACAGAGCGGCTTTTCGGAAGGGCAACACGGCTTTACTGACGCCGAAAAATGAGCAGGTGCTGCTGCGGCAACGATTCAACGGAATCGGTGAGGCGCAGGCCAATAGCCGCCATTTCGCGCCGGGCCTGAGCTATACTCATTTTGTGAATGCGCTTGATGGGGACCTTTGGGTCCTCGGCGCGATACTCCACCAAGGCAACCCGACCGGTGGGCGTAAGCGAGTTGCGGATGGCCCGCATCATTTCCCGTGGGTGGTCGAATTCGTGGTAGGCGTCCACTATCAGCACTACATCTACCGCCTTTTCGGGCAGGTTAGGGTTGCTGGTGGTACCCCGCACGGGTACCACGTTGTGGGCCTGCAGGCGGTCTTTGGTTTCGCGCAGGGCCGTCAGCATTTCCGGCTGAATATCCACGGCCAGCACCTTGCCCTGGGGCACTAAAGGACTCAGACGAAAGGTGAAAAAGCCCGTGCCTGCCCCAATATCGGCTACCACATCGGTGGGTCTGAGCTTCAACTCCCGCAGCAGAATGTCCGTTCCTTCTTCTTGCTGGCGGTCAGAGCGCTCCAGCCAGGCGGCGCCTTCGTGGCCCATTACGTGCGCAATCTGCCGGCCCAGGTAGTACTTGCCAATGCCGTTCAGGTCCTGCGGGGCCCGGCGCTCATAGCCACTGGAGTCGGGCAGCGCCTGCCGCCGCGCTTCGGTAAGCTGAGCTGCGGTGCTCTCGGTAAGCGGTTGCGTGCAAGCCAAAGGGCTTACCAGCAACCCGGCTGCACTAATCTGCAGCAACGACTTTTTGGAAAAGGGCATATGCACGATGCAAAGTAATGGTGCTGCTTCAACATTCGGCAGGGCAGAAGCGTTCGGCGGGGTGCGGCCTAGTGCGTAGTAGCAGAGAATTTGTTTTTTGCGCTACGTAAGTGGCAGAAAGTCAGTAATACATAGTGAAAAGCCATTTTTTTGTTGTCTTTCTTCTACATTCGTCCGTACAAGGCCTGTTTTCATTCTCTTCACCAAACTCTTTTCCCTATGAAACACCTGTCCGGAATCCTGCACAAGCTCACGGCCGTTGCTGCCGTAGCTGTGGCCCTGACCAGCTGCAACCGTGCCGAATACGCCATGCTGCCCAAAACGTCGTCGGCTTACCATGGCACCCAGCGTGCTGTTACGGTAGCCCCAGCCGCCAATGAAATAGCAGTTGCCACGCCTGCCACACCCCCAACCGAAGCAGTAGCTGCTGCCCCGGCCGCCACACCTGCCGCTGCTCCCGCTCCTGTAACCACCGAGAATGCCGCCGTTGCTGCCGCTCCTGCCAAAGCCGAGAAGACTGCGCCGGTAGCGAAAGCACCCAAAATGAATTTTGCTCAGAAGGCGCTGGTAGCCAAGCTGACGAAAAAGGCAAATAAGCTGGCCGCCAAAACTCAGGTTAGCAAGAAATCAGAAGCCGCTTCGGCAGACGAGGCTAACGCCATCAGCCGCAACATCAAGCTGGGCATCATTCTGTTGCTGATTGGTATCCTGGTCGGTTTACTGATTCCGATTCTGGGTACTGTTATTGCCATCATCGGTATTGTCTTCATTGTACTTGGCTTGCTCGACGAGGTATAGGCTATCTGAGACCTGCTCTTTCCTATAAAAGATGCCCTGGTGTATATCAGGGCATTTTTTTATGACTAAAAATCTATATTGCTGGATCAATAATAAGTCCAACTAGATTCTATACAACGCTACTCGCTCTGATGGATACGCTCCGATTATTGATTGTGCTATTATGCAGCCTGTGCCTGAGTGCCTGCCAGAGTGCTCGACTGCCCCTATTTCTGCCTGCCGTGCAACATCAAGCATTACAGGTTGTTGCACCACCGCATTCCAACACTGCCGCTGCTAAGCCTGAGCCAGTGTCTTCACGTGCAAAATCTATCCGGGTACCAGCGCCGCGCAAGCCAGCCAACCTGCTGGCCGATACGTCTCGCACCGCCGCTAAAAAACCAAAAAAACCACTGCCCACGCTGGTAATATCAGGTACCGATACGTTAGTCGGTTACCCTGTGAATAGTAAGCTGCCTTCGGGCGGCGTTCCGCCCGATCCTGCAACCACCGCCATAAATGTTGCCGGGGGAGCTACCATACTTGGTAGCCTCGTTACACTTGCGGTGCTTTCAGACAGAGAGGAAAGAAGTGGCACCGATTGGTCAGGGCTTATGCTGAGCCTGATGGCTTTCACCATTCTACCAGTAGGTGTGGCAATGCTGTTTTTTCAGGGCCCAAACGGCCGTCAGAGGGCAAAGCGTGAAGCAAGACGAAAAGGCAGTGCTATTGCCGCGCCAACTAATGCCACGCCCTCTGATAAGCAGCTGAGTAATCCGCCCCTACGCAAACTGGGCATAGGGATTTTGTTAGCAGGCGCATTGTTGATGCTGGGAGGGGCGCTTCTGGGTGCGTATGGCCTCTTGTTCTTTGGGCTGCCCGGACTCGTATTGCTGCTTATTGGTCTGGTCCTCGGAGTAGCGGCAACTTGAGTTTCGCAGTGCTACATCGGGTCCACGTCGGCAGCCAGGCGCACCTGCTTGAATTCCTTCTGGTCGCGCACTACGTTCATAGCCTCCAGAATATCAGCTTTAGCGGCGCGTAAGACGGTGTGCTCCCGGCTGAGTTTGATGGTAATTTCCTGCAGGTAGAAGTTACGGATCCGGAAGATGTATGGCGCTTCGGGACCCAGCACGGCCTCCCGTCCTAACCGGTCCACCAACTCCTGCGTGAGTAAAATGGCGGCTCGTTCGCCTACCACGGCATCCATGTGCTTTACCGTGAGGCGGATGATACGCACGAAAGGTGGATAGCCATGCTCCCGCCGCTGCAGAATCTCGTACTCGTAGAACTCCAGGTAGTCGTTGCGGATTACCTTGTCGAAAATCACCTGTTCCGGGTCTCCGGTCTGGATGATGACGCGGCCCTTTTTACCCTTGCGGCCCGCCCGCCCGCTCACTTGCACAAACATCTGAAAGGCCCGCTCGTGCGCCCGGAAATCGGGGTAGTGAATGATACTGTCGGCGTTGATGATGCCCACTAGGCTCACGTTGGCAAAGTCCAGGCCCTTGGTCACCATCTGCGTCCCTACCAGAATGTTGGTGTTCTGCTTCTCGAAATCAGCTATGATTTGTTGATAGGCATTTTTGGCCCGGGTAGTGTCCAGGTCCATGCGCTGCACGTTGGCCTGGGGCAGCATCACTTTCAGGTCGTCCTCCAGCTTCTCGGTACCGAAGCCCACCGTTTTTACGTTGCGCGAGCCACAGGCCGGGCACTGCGTGTACATCCGCTCGTGGTAGCCGCAGTAGTGGCAGCGCAGCTCGTGGCTGTGCTTGTGGTAGCTTAGGCTCACGGCGCAGCTCTGGCACTTAGGTATCCAGCCGCAGTCAAGGCAGTTGATGAAGGGCGCATAGCCGCGGCGGTTCTGAAACAGAATTACCTGCTCCTGCTGGGCCAGCTTACTTTCCATGGCTTGCATCAGCTCCGGCGTGAAGTGATTGAGCATGGTTTTCTGCTCCCGGCTCTTGCGGGTGTCTACCAGCTCTACCTCCGGCAAACCGGCTTCCCCAAACCGCTTGGTCAGGGAAACCAGGCCGTAGCGGCCGGCGCGTGCCTGGTAATAGGTTTCCACGGCGGGCGTGGCCGACCCCAGCAGGGTTTTAGCCCCCTGAAAGTTGGCCATCATCAGGGCTACTTCGCGGGCATTGTAGCGCGGGGCCGGGTCGTACTGCTTGTAGCTGGATTCGTGCTCCTCATCCACAATAACCAGCGCCAGATTATCGAAGGGCAGGAACACGGCCGAGCGGACCCCAATTACCACCTGAAACCGCCCCGACAGCACCCCGTTCCACACTTCCACCCGCTCGTTGTCAGAAAACTTGGAGTGGTACACGCCCAGGCGGGAGCCGAATACGCGCATCAGCCGGGTCACAATCTGGGCCGTGAGGGCAATTTCGGGTAACAGATACAGCACCTGCCCGCCCCCGTCCAGGGCCTGCTTAATCAAGTCGATATAGATTTCCGTTTTCCCCGCGCCCGTCACGCCATGCAGCAGCACAATATCCTTGTCCTGAAACTGACGCATGATGTCCTGCCGGGCTTCCTGCTGCGTTTCACTGAGGGTAAAATGGATTTTAGCCTCCGCATCGTCCTCGTCCAGTGGAAAGCGCGACACAATCTGATCAAACTGCTCCAGCACCCCATTTTTGATAAGGGTATTCACGGCTGAAGGCGAGAGGTGGGGTGCCGCAGTGAGGTAGGCCTTTTCAATACCCCGATGGTTGGCGTGCTCATTCTGATACACCGGCACCTTCTGCAGGTAGCGCATCAGCACGTCCAGCTGCTTGGCTTTGGTGGCCAGCTGCCCAAACAGCTGCTCCAGGGCCGCTTCGGCAATGTAGGCGTGGGCCAGCCGCACCTTCTTCACCACTTTCGGCGAATATTTGTCCTGTAGATGCTCGAATAAAAACACCACGTCCTTCTGCATCAGGGACTTGATGTACTTATGAAAGGAGGCAATGCCCAGCAGCTCACCCACCTCCGTAAACGTCAGGGACTTGCCTTCTTCACCGGTACTTAGTGCATCCACCACTTTCTGCTCCTGCTCGCTTAGCGGGTAGGGGTTGGTGTCAGCCTCAAACGCCGGATGCAGCTGCACGCGGCTCTCTGAGCTGAGCTTGAGGGCCGAAGGCAAGGCCGCATTAATGACTTCCCCTAGCGTGCAGAGGTAGTAGTCGGCTATCCAGCGAAACAGCTTCAGCTGGGGCTGGGTCACGACTGGGGCATCATCAATGAACTCCAGAATGTATTTGGCCTGGTACTCCTTGGGCGGATTCTCGTGCACGGCGGCCACAATGCAGCTCAGGGTTTTCTTGGCCCCGAACTGCACAATTACGCGCCCCCCAATCACCACCTGGTCGTTTAGCTCGAAGGGGACGCGGTAGGTATATAGCTTGGGCAGCGGCAGAGGCAGAATCACGTCCGCAAACAGCGTTACGCGGTCAGCGGCCGGTTCGGGCTGGGGCTGCACAAAGTCAAACGTCAGGCTCAAAGGCAGAAAAGAAGAAGCCAGCGCTTCTCCCGATTTAAAGCAATAAAAATCAGACCCGGGGCTGAAAACTCATTTCCGTACAGCTGCCCGGCAAACATCCGGACCCGGTCGGTAAAGATACGGGGCCACTGTTCTTCCTGCGCACACGATGTGCCCAGTAAACAAGAAACCCGGCTACAGGGGGCCGGGTTTCTGCTTAATTGTTTTCGGGGGCTGGAGCATCCGTGGCCGGCTTGCGGCGCGGAGGGCGGGGCTTGCGTTTGGGTGCTGCACTAACTGCCTCCTCCGTAGCCGCAGGCACCTCTGGTACCGGGGTAACGGCTTCCGTTGCGGCCGGTTTGCGAGGAGCCCGTTTACGAGTTGGGCCTTTTGCTGCCGGGGCGGCGGGCAAGGGCGCAACTTCGACCGGTGGTGCCGGATCAGGAGCGGGTAAGGCTGCTTTGGCCGGCTTGCGGCGCGGACGGGCCTTGGGAGCCGCAACCGGTGCATCTGCTTCCGGCGGCGTGGCCGCAGCTACCGGCGCAGCTATAGGTTCTGCCACGGGCAAAGGCGTCGCCGCTACTTCAACCGGCGTGGGCGTTGCTTTCTTTCCGGCCCGGCTACGACTGGCAGAAGTACGCTTGGGGCGAGAAGCAGAGGCTGAAGCCTCGGTAGCTGGCTGAGGCTCCGGTAGCGGCATGGGCTGTACGGGCTCGGGTACAGCGGTGGGCTGGGGCTCGGGTTGGGAAGAAACGGCTGCTGGCACCCCGTTCGGCTCTGTAGGCGCACTGCCAGCCGCATCAGTCTGCGGACTGTATAGCGGCGGCCGGCCCGAGCGAGGTTCCGTGCGGGGTGGTCGTTCCCGCTTGTTGCGGCGGTTGTTACGGTTACGGCGCGGCGCTTCCTCTGGGGTAAATTCGGTGGTATCGTCTGGAGTTTGAGCTTCGGGAGCCAGTACGGGAGCTGACTGGCGCAGGTCCTCTTCCCGGATGTACACAATAGCCGGGGTGGCTGCCGGTTCCTCTAGTTCCAGGTCTGGGGCGGACTCCGGGGCAGGCGCAGCAACGGTAACCG
This sequence comes from Hymenobacter metallilatus, assembly GCF_003944705.1. GTDB lineage: Bacteria > Bacteroidota > Bacteroidia > Cytophagales > Hymenobacteraceae > Hymenobacter > Hymenobacter metallilatus. The sequence continues at coordinate 51,534 of NZ_RWIS01000017.1, forward strand.
TTGATTCGGCGGGTTCAACAGTAGCAGCAGCTTCGGCAGCCAAACGGGCATGCTTGCGTTTGGTGCGCTTAGCGCCTCCGCGGGAGCGGCGCTTCTTCCGGCGCACCGGGTCTTCCCCGGTTTCTTCTCCGGCTACTTCGCTCCCCTCTTCTTTGTTATCTTCTTCATCAGCCAGCCCGGCCGCGTAGGCATGGTCGTAGGCTGCTTCCGGGGTACCAAAATCCTGAGCCGGTTCTTCATCGTCGTCGTTATCGGCTTCCAGTAATACACCTTGGCCGTGGCGGGTTAAAGTAGCCTGGGCCGACGATGCATTGGCGTCATCACCAATATCAATACGCTCCTCGTCGTCCTCTTCCTCTGGTTCCGGCTCGGGCGGGGTAGGTGACAGAGGAAGGGCGGCAATTTCCCGCTCCAGGTGCAGTACTTCCATGCGCACATCGGCCTGCTTATCCAGGCGGTGTAGGCGCTCCAGGGTACTTTCCAGAAACTGCCGGTGCTCTGGGGCCGCAGCGTGCAGAGGGCGGTGGCCCAGGGCTAGCCGGATGCTTTCCCATTCTTTTTTGAACCGCCCGAAAGCGGCATCAAAGTAGGTGCGCGTAAACCGTTCCCAAATGTAGTTTTCGGCTACTTCGGAGGGGTGCAGCATATCGGCCGCATAGAAGCGGTAATCCCGCAAATCATCCAGCAGCAGCTCGTAAGCCGGGAAGTAGGTAACGTCGGGCAGCAGCTCGCTGAGGTAGTGGCAGGCCACCCGCAACATGGATTTACTGGCCGAATTCAGTACCAGCGTGTCCTTCAGGTGCCGAACCGGGCTTACCGTCAGAATAAACCGCAGCCGCGGATTGATGCGCCGCAGATAGGCATGGGTTTCGGCCACCGCCGCAATAATATCATCGGCCGTCAATAGCTCTTTGTCGAACTTTTCGGCCGGTACTTTATGGCAGTTGCTGATAATTTCGTCGGTTTCACGCAGCCGGTAGGCAAAGGCCGAACCGAGCGTTAGCACCACTGCGTCAGCCGTGGCCAGAAACACGCCCACTTCCCGCGTCAGCGTTTGGATATGCTGGAGCAGCTCCACCGGAGACTCCGCCCCGATTTCAGCGTGCAGGTCATAGCTCTGCCAGCGGCCCCGGGCCTCCACCACGTGCTGCTGCCAGTCCATGTCCTCTCCAGCGGCGGCCCGCAGGAGCCGGCACAGGGAAATAGGGTTAAAAACTGTCCCAAACGGATTAACGAGCGTGGCCACCTTGAACTCCCGCAGGCGGGAGCCGATGGAATCCGAAAAGCAAGAGCCTATCGTCAGCACCCGGGCCGAATGCGGCAGCTGTTGGGGATGAGGCGTAAGCGGTAGTTCAGTACGAAACATTGGACGTAATACGGCCCGCAACGGGCCAACGGACGGGCAACCTACTCAACATCCCGCAGCCAGCCAAACACGGCTGCTCATTGGGCGCGCGCCCACGACGCGAAGTAGATGCCGCCGAAAATACAAGATCAGACGATACAACTGGCGGGCTGCAGGTGCAGCTAGCGTGTACGCGCAAAGGTCCGGAATAGTCGTGAGCTTCTTTGCAAACGGGTGTAAGCAAAGCGCCCGGCTGCAGGAGCAACCGGGCGCTGTAGAATGTACTGTTCGCCGACAGCAGCCTACTCAGCTACCACATTGAAACGTACTTTGTGCTTCACCTCGCGGTGCAGGTCGGCCGTGGCGGTGTATTCGCCTACGGAGCCGGGCTCTGAGTCGAACGACAGACGCTTGCGGTCTACTTCAACACCTTTGGCTTTCAGGGCATCGGCCAGCTGCAGGGTGGTTACCCGGCCGAAGATCTTGCCGCTTTCCCCCACTTTTGCCGGAATTTCCAGCACCAGGTCGCCAATCTTGTCGGCAATAGCCTGTGCGTCGCCCTTAATTTTGTCAGCCTTGTGAGCTGCCTGGCGTACGTTTTCAGCTACGATTTTCTTGTTGGTCTTGTCGGCCAATACGGCCAGACCCTGCGGGAGCAGGTAGTTGCGACCGTAGCCCGGCTTCACCGTTACGGTGTCGTTCTTATAGCCCAGGCCTTTAACGTCGTCTTTCAGAATTACTTCCATGTCGAAAATTAGTTTCTGGTTTCTGGTTTCTGGTTTTTAGTTACCGGCATAATGTCCGTGGGCATCAACCAGTAACTAGCAACCAGCAACTAGAAACTTATTTCAGAGAGTCGGTTACGTAGGGCATCAGGGCCAGGTGGCGCGCTTTGGCTACGGCCTGAGCTACCTTGCGCTGAAACTTCAGGCTGGTGCCGGTAATACGACGGGGCAGGATGCGACCCTGCTCGTTCACAAACTTCAGCAGGAAGTTTGGGTCTTTGTAATCAACGTACTTGATACCGTTCTTCTGAAAACGGCAGTACTTCTTGCGGGTATCCTGCTTGTGGATCTTTTCGTTGGCGAGGCTCATGGTACTTATTGGGCTACGGCTTCCGATTGTTTAACTTTCTGCTGGTTCATTTCGCCTTTACGACGACGCTCACCGTAAGCTACGGCATGCTTGTCCAGTACAGTAGTGAGGAAACGGATAACCCGCTCGTCACGACGGAACGCCAGCTCCAGCGTGTCAACCACGTTACCTTCACCGGTGAACTCCACAAGGAAGTAATAACCAGTGTTTTTCTTCTGAATTGGGTACGCCAGCTTCTTGAGGCCCCAAGCTTCAGTGTTGATGATGTCGGCGCTATTTTCCTTAAGCACCTGCGAGAACTTCTCGACCGTCTCTTGCACTTGGCTCTCGTTCAGCACGGGAGTCAGAATGAAGACCGTCTCGTAATTTCTTACTGCCATTACGACGGGGTGAAAATTGTGTGAAAAACTAAATGAGGGGGCAAAGATAACAGAATTTATTGCACCTGCTACTGGCCGTACGGTCTTTTTCCAGGAAATACCTTGCGGTAAGAAATTGAGTATCAAACCCAAAACTTATCGGTCAGCCGATTGTCTGTATCCTGTGAGGAGGTAAGCCTGGGCCCGAAACCTTAGTATATAGGTTGCGGGCAGATGGGGAACTTACAGGCGAAACCGACCGTCCCGATTGGTATTCTTTCCTGTTGACCACGGCTTTTTAGAATAGTTCTAAGCTTCTGGGATAGGGCGAAAATTAGCCGGGGCTGGTTTGTTCTCTGGGTTTCCCGACCTACATTTGTGGCCTTGAAGCACCCCCGCGTTTCTTTTTTCCAGTCAAATTGTGCTATGGATAGCATCCGACTACGACCCCTTTCCCGCCTCTTTCTCGTTCTGTCACTGTGGATTGTCAGTGTAGGTTCTTCCTTCGCGCAAGGCACGGCAGCTGATCCGAGCAAAGCAGGCGTGGCACCCGGCGCTACGGCGGCCGCTGCCCCTGCCGCCGCTGCTGGCGCCCCCACCGGTGACGCTGCCGCTATTGCCGCCGGCGACGCCCTTTTCAAAGGCAATTGCGCCCAATGCCACGCTGTAAACGAGGTGGTAGTTGGTCCGGCCCTGGCTGGCATCACCAAGCGTCGCCCCATGTCCTGGATTATTCCATGGGTGAAAAACTCCAGCAAGCTGGTAGCCAGCGGCGACGAGTACGCCGTGAAAATCTTCAATCAGTATCAGAAGCAGCAAATGCCCAGCTTCCAGCTGTCAGATGCTGAAATTACGTCAATTATTGCCTATACTACCTCGCAGGAAGGCGTAAAAGGTAAAGAGCCTAGCAACGATAACAGCCCTAAAGCTGAAGGTGATCCTACTGCTACTTCAGGTGGCGATGCTGCCGACGGTGGCAAGGCGATGAATATCCTGCTGATTGTGTTGGTGGTGGTGCTGATTGTGCTAGTGGTGACGCTGGTTATCATTGCCAACATCATGAAAGACGTGCTACGGGGCCGTAAGGACCTCGACGGCCGCGACATGGAGGTAATCGATCAGCGCTTCGACTTCTCGAAAATCTACAAATCGACGGCAGTACGCGGTATTGTGGGAACGGTGTTCGTGCTGGCCGTATTATATGAAACCATTCAGGGAGCCATGGGGGTAGGTCTGCAGCAAGGCTACCAGCCCACGCAGCCCATTGCCTTTTCGCACAAGCTGCACGCGGGTGAGCACCAGATCAACTGTGCTTACTGTCACACTTCGGTGTATAAGAGCAAATCGGCCAATATTCCCTCGCCGAACATTTGCATGAACTGCCACTCGCAGATCAAAACCGAGTCGCCTGAAATCAAGAAAATCTACCGCGCCATTGAGCGCAAGCAGCCGATTCAGTGGGTGCGCATCCACAATTTGCCCGATCTGGCTTACTTCAACCACTCTCAGCACACGCAGGTGGGTGGCATTGAGTGCCAGACCTGCCACGGCCCCATCCAGAACATGGAAGTTGTATATCAGTACTCGCCCCTCACCATGGGCTGGTGCATCAACTGCCACCGCGAGACTCCGCTCAACACCAAGGGCAACGGCTACTACGACAACCTCGTGAAGTTGCACGACTCGGAGAATGGCGCTGTGCCGTTCACCGTATCGTCGAACGGCGGCACGGAGTGCTCGAAATGCCACTACTAGTATGCTAGGGCCTTGGGCGCCTCAGTTTCTGTAAACAATCCGGAAACCAAGGCGCTCAAGGCCCCACCTACCTTTACAAAACAGCCTGCTTAGCGACTTACCGGACCGAAAATCCAAGTCCCTAAGTCTCTAAGACCCTAAGTTCCAAAAACACGATGCAAGAGTCGCCTAAGTACTGGAAGGGAATTGAGGAACTGGAGAACTCGCCGGAGTTCGTGAAGAATGCACTCACTGAGTTTGCAGACTTCCTGCCGGTGAAGGAATCCCATGGCACCTCGGATGCCACGGTGGCCCCGCGCCGCGACTTCCTTAAGCTCATGGGCTTCGGCTTGGCCGCAGCCACCCTCGCCAGCTGCGAGACCCCCATTAAGAAGGCTATTCCCTACCTCAACAAGCCAGAAGAGGTAGATCCAGGCATTGCCAACTTTTACGCTTCTACCTACTTCAACGGTCAGGATTACAACAGCGTATTGGTAAAAACCCGCGAGGGTCGTCCCATCAAGCTGGAAGGTAATCCGGAGTCGCCTATCACCCGCGGTGGTTTGTCGGCCCGTGCCCAGGCTGCCGTACTGAGCCTGTACGATGGTGGCCGACTGCAGCACTTCGCTAAGAAGGGCGCTAAGATTGATAAAGACCAGCTGGATCAGGAAGTGCGCAATGCCTTGGCCGGAGCTGGCCGCATTGCCATTGTATCGCACACCATCATCAGCCCCTCCACCAAAAAGGTAATTGCTGAATTTGCCGGCCGCTTCGCGGGTACCGAGCATGTGATGTATGACGTGAATTCGGCCTCGGGCCTGCTGCGCGCCAACGGGGGGGTATTGCCCGCCTACGACTTCAGCAAAGCCGATACCATTGTTAGCTTCGACGCCGACTTCCTGGGTACTTGGTTGTCGCCGGTGGAGTTTGCCCGCCAGTACGTAACCAACCGTAAGGTTTCGAGCGAGAAGCGCAGCATGTCTCGTCACTATCAGTTCGAGACTAACCTGTCGCTGACCGGCTCCAACGCCGACGTGCGCGAGCCGCTAAAGCCCTCGGAATTGGGCGAAGCCGTGCTAGCCGTGTACAACGCGGTAGTGGGTGGTGGCAGCGCTTCGGCCTATACTGATAAATCGAAGAAAGTTGCTGCCGCCGCGGCTGCGCTCCAGAAAGCTGGTTCGCGGGGCCTTGTGGTTTCAGGTTCCAATGATCCGGCCATCCAGACGCTGGTGGCTGCCATAAACCAGAAGCTGGGTTCGGCGGCAGTTGATGTAGCGGCTCCCTCCATGATCCGGCAGGGTGATGATGCCAAAATGAGCAGCTTGCTCAAGGCCATCGGTGCAGGACAAGTTGGGGCAGTTATCTTCTACAACGCTAACCCCGTATTCGACCACCCGATGGGGGCCGATCTGGCGGCAGCGCTGAAAGCTGGCAAAGTTCGCACGACCATTTCCCTGAACGACCGGCTGGATGAAACCGGTGAGCTGTGCACCTACGCTGCTCCTGACCATCACTTCCTGGAATCGTGGAATGACTACGAGCCCAAGCGTGGCTACCTGAGCCTGGCGCAGCCGGTTATTACACCGCTGTTTGCCACGCGCCAAGCGCAGGATTCGCTCCTGACCTGGGCCGGCAACCCTACTACGTACTACAACTACCTCCGCACCCAATGGAAGGGTGTTTTGGGTGGTGACTTCAACAAAGCCTGGGATAAAGCCGTGCATGACGGTGTGGCCCTTGGTTCCGCCGCTCCGGCTGCTCCCGCCCAGGCGGCGCCGGCTCTCGACGTAAACGCTGCCATTTCGGCCATCAAGTCGGCCCCCAAGCCCTCGGGTATTGAGTTGGCTATTTATGAGAAAGTAGGCCTTGGCAGCGGGACGGATGCCAACAACCCCTGGCTGCAGGAGTTGCCCGACCCAGTAACTAAAGCCACCTGGGGCAACTATGTAACCGTACCCCGTGCGTACGCCATGGCCCAGAAATGGGAGCAGGGCGACGTGGTAAAGGTTTCGGCCAACGGTAAATCAGTTGAGCTGCCCGTACTGATTCAGCCGGGTCAGGCCATCGGTACCATTGGTATTGCATTGGGCTACGGCCGCACCAAAGCGGGTAAAGTAGGCAATGACCGGGGGGCCAACGTCCTGCCCTTGGCGCAGATGCGCAACGACGCCATCCTGTACACCAACTCCGTAACGCTGGCCGCAACCGGCACTACGGAACCCATTGCCCAGACGCAGACCCATCACACCATCATGGACCGCAAGCCGGTGGTGCAGGAAGCTACGCTGGCCCAGTACATCAAAGATCCTAAGGAGGTAACGGAGTACGAAACGATTTCGACCCCCGATGGCCCCCAGAAACCTAATAAGGTTTCGCTGTGGCAGGACTACGAGTACAAGAACCACCACTGGGGCATGGCCATTGACCTGAACTCCTGCATTGGCTGCGGCTCGTGCGTGGTAGGTTGCCAGGCCGAGAACAACGTGGCCGTAGTAGGCAAACAGGAGGTAATCAACCGTCGCGAGATGCACTGGATGCGAATCGACCGGTACTACAGCTCTGCGACCCACAAGTCGGACTTTGAGGAGAAAGGTAAGCTGGCCACTTATGCGGCCATGGAAGACCCCTCCGAAAACCCGCAGGTTATCTTCCAGCCGATGATGTGCCAGCACTGCAACCACGCGCCCTGCGAAACGGTGTGCCCGGTACTGGCTACCACCCACAGCTCGGAAGGCCTGAACCAGATGACTTACAACCGGTGCGTGGGCACGCGCTACTGCGCTAATAACTGCCCCTACAAGGTTCGTCGCTTCAACTGGTTCTCGTACTACACCAACGAGAAGTTTGAAACCGTAAACGGCCACATGTTCACCGACCTGGGCCGCATGGTGCTGAACCCGGACGTAACCGTACGGGCCCGCGGCGTGATGGAGAAATGCTCCCTCTGCGTGCAGCGGATTCAGCTCGGTAAACTGGAAGCTAAGAAGCAGAAGCGTCGTCCGAAGGATGGCGAGATTGTATCCGCCTGCGCCCAGTCCTGCCCCACCCAAGCCATCGTATTCGGCGACATGCGCGACCCGGAGTCGCGGATTTCGCAGCTGCTGCGCCGCGAAGATGGGGAGCGTGCCTTCCACGTACTGGACGCCATCAACGTGCAGCCGAACATCACCTATCTGACCAAGATTCGTAACACTGAATCGTCGGAGTTTAACGCCTAGAAACTGAGCCACGGGGGAGGGCAGGAGTGCCCGCTGCGCTATTGCCCTCCCTCACTACTCCTTTAAGTCCAAAAAACTATGCAGCACGTATCGCCTGTACGGGAGCCGCTCGTTACCGGGGGGAAAACGTACCACGACGTCACCCAGGACGTGTGTCGCCAGGTAGAAGCCGCCCCGAATATCCGGTGGATGGCCGCCCTGAGCGTCGCCCTCTTCCTCCTTGGCGTCTTCTTCTACTCGGTATACCGTACCCTGTGGTACGGAATCGGGGAGTGGGGTTTGAATAAAACCGTTGGCTGGGCCTGGGATATCACCAACTTCGTGTGGTGGGTAGGTATTGGTCACGCGGGCACCCTGATTTCAGCAGTATTGCTGCTGTTCCGTCAGAAGTGGCGCACTTCCATCAACCGCGCGGCCGAGGCCATGACCATCTTCGCCGTAATCTGCGCCGCTATGTTTCCGGTACTGCACATGGGTCGCCCTTGGCTAGCCTACTGGGTATTCCCGCTACAGAATACGTTTGGGTCGCTGTGGGTAAACTTTAACTCCCCGCTGCTGTGGGACGTGTTTGCTATTTCGACCTACTTTACCGTGTCACTGGTATTCTGGTACACGGGTCTGGTGCCCGACTTCGCTACTATTCGTGACCGGGCCAAGGGGCCTATTGCCAAAGTTGCCTACTCGCTGCTAAGCTTCGGCTGGAAAGGCTCGGCCAAGCACTGGAGCCGCTACGAAACCGTGTCGCTGATTCTGGCCGGTGTTTCTACCCCCCTTGTACTCTCGGTACATACCATTGTATCCATGGACTTTGCTACCTCGGTTGTACCGGGCTGGCACACCACCATCTTCCCTCCCTACTTCGTAGCGGGTGCTATCTTCTCCGGCTTTGCCATGGTGCTGACGCTGATGCTCATCACCCGTGTGGTATTCAAGCTGGAGGACTACATTACTTTGGAACACATTGCCCTCATGAACAAAATCATGATGGTAACCGGCTCTATCGTAGGGGTGGCTTACATCACGGAGTTCTTTATTGCCTGGTACTCGGGTGTTGAGTTTGAGCAGTATGCCTTCATCAACCGCGCTACTGGTCCGTACTGGTGGGCTTACTGGTCGATGATGACCTGCAACGTAATTACCCCACAGCTGGTATGGATCCGTCGGGTGCGCTACAGCATCCCGCTGACGTTCGTCCTGTCAATTATCGTAAACATCGGGATGTGGTTCGAGCGTTTCGTAATCATCGTAACCTCGTTGCACCGCGACTATCTGCCGTCGAGCTGGGCCATGTTCTCGCCTACTATTATCGACATCGGTATTTACGTGGGTACCATTGGCCTGTTCTTCACGTTGTTCCTGCTGTTTGCCAAATTCTTCCCGGTAATCAACATGGCAGAAGTGAAGTCAGTCCTGAAATACACGGTTGATAATGGCCCGACTTACACTGGCCACGACCCGCACCACCACGTTCATCAGCCTGCCACCACTCACGGGGTTCCGGCCTCGGCCTCTGTAAACTACGATAAGCATGACTAAGCGCTTCGCCCTCGGCATCTTCGACGACGAAGACGTGCTGCTGCACGCCGTTGAAAACGTCCGCGAAGCGGGCGTCAAGATCTACGAAGTTTTCACGCCGTTTCCGATCCACGGAATGGATGATGCCCTCGGCATCGAACGTTCCCGTCTGCCCATTGCGGCTTTCTTCTTCGGCCTGACTGGTCTGTGCTTTGCCCTGTGGCTGCAGATCTACACGTTGGGCTTCGACTGGCCAATGATTATTGGTGGTAAGCCACATATTGCGCTGCCTGCCTTTATTCCGGTATCGTTCGAGCTAACGGTGCTCTTCTGCTGCCACGGTATGGTAATCACCTTCTATACCATCAGCAAACTCTATCCGCGCTGGAAAACGCCAGTATTGGACGTGCGCTCTACCGACGACAAGTTTGTAGTGGCCATTGAGGTGAACGAAAACACTGACATGACCAAGCTTACCCAGTTGCTGCGCGACAACGGTGCTTCGGAGGTGAACCAAAAAGAAATGTCTAAGTTCTAATGACGCACGCGCTGAAAACAACTCTGCAAGCGTCGGCGGTTCTGCTGGCATCGGTGTTCACCACCGCCTGCAACCGCGCCGATGATCCTGGCCTGGAGTACGCTCCTGAAATGTACGAGTCCATTCCGTACGACCCCTTGCGCCAAGTGAATGCCAACACGGTTAACCCGATGGGCATCAATGAGCGCACTCCCGCAGTAGGCACCGTTCCGCGGGGCAAAGCCAACTACTATACTCACATTGCCAAAGAGGATGTGGCTACGGCCGAAACCACTCTGCGCAATCCATTTCCTTATACCAAGGAGAATCTGGAGGAGGGAAAGGTTCTGTACTCGCGCAACTGCCAACATTGCCACGGTGAGGGCGGTGCCGGTGACGGTCCGGTTGGGGCTAAGTTCAAAGGTGTTCCGAACTATTCAGCCGGGGCTTACAAAACCATGAACGATGGTCATATCTACCACGTGATTCAATGGGGACGTAACCGGATGATGCCACATGGCTCACAGGTTAACCCAGAGGAGCGTTGGAAGATTGCCATGTATGTGCGCGCTCTGCAACTAGGCAAAGGTCCCGATGGGTTGGCTGACATGGTGAAGGCTGGTGGTGCCAATGCGAATGTACCAACGGCAGATTCGACTACTACCACGGGTCAAATGAAAGAAAACCCCACCAAGGCCGGCTCCGACAAAGCTTCGGAAACGCTTGGGCAGGGCGATAAAGCAAACAACGGAACGGCTATTTAACTGACTTCTATGGCAACTCTGACGCATCAAGAAAGCGTTACGGCTGAATACCTGGAGGTTACGCCGGGTACCCGCAAAAAATTCATGCTGATAATAGTGGCAGGGGTCATCCTGCTGGCTATCGGCATCATCATGTCCATGATGGGCATCGGGGCCGCACATCACGAGGGCGCTGCTGCTGCTCATGGTGCCGCCCACGGTGCTGCTGAGCATCATGGCAGTGCCCCTTGGCTCAAACGCCTGATTGTAAGCTTGTGGCATAGCAACGTGTTCTTTACCGGTGTAGCCGCTATTGGCACTGTGTTCGTTGCCATTCAGTACGTGGCCTACGCTGGTTGGTCGGTATTGATTAAGCGTATTGCAGAAGCTCTTAGTGCCTGGCTGGTTCCTGGTCTGGTGATTATGGTGGTGGTATTTGGCATCAGCTACTTCACCCACGATATTTTTCACTGGACGCTGCCTGGTATCATGGAGGAAGGCAATGCCAACTACGATGAAATCATTGCCGGCAAATCAGGCTTTCTGAACCTGCCCTTCTACATCGCCCGGATGATCATTTTTCTGGGACTGTGGGCGTTTTTCACCAAGCGCCTGCGCGACCTGTCACTGGCTGAAGACCTGAATGGTGGAACTGAGTACTTCCACAAAAGCATCAACGTATCCGCGCTGTTTCTGGTAATTTTCGCAGTGTCTTCACCCATTGCCGCCTGGGACTGGGTAATGTCGATTGACACGCACTGGTTTTCCACCATGTTCGGCTGGTACATCTTCGCCTCCTGGTGGGTGTCGGGCCTGGCTGCTATTACCCTGTGCACTATTCTGCTGAAGCAGGCTGGTTACCTGCACTGGGTGAAAGAGGGCCATCTGCACGATTTGGGCAAATTCATGTTTGGCTTCAGCATCTTCTGGACCTACGTTTGGTTCTCGCAGTTTATGCTGATCTGGTACGCCAACTTGCCCGAAGAATCGGTGTACTTCAACCAGCGCCTTGGTGGTTTCGATGGGCAGTATACCTGGATGTTCTTTGGTAATCTGCTTATCAACTTCGTCTTCCCTTTCCTAGTGTTGATGACCCGGGATGCCAAGCGTCAGATGATTATGATGAAAATCGTAAGCATTGCCATTCTGGTAGGCCATTGGTCAGACTTCTATTTGGCCATTATGCCCGGAACGATGAAGGCGGAAAACGGGTTTATAATTGAGATTGGCGTAGCCCTCATTTTCCTGGGTGCCTTCCTGACCCTGATGACCAACCGCCTGGCGCAGGCTTCCTTGGTGCCCGTTCATCATCCATTCCTGGATGAAAGCGTTCATCACACCACCTAAAATCAAAGAAGCTAGGAGTTAGGAGCTGGGAGTGGGAATATCCTCTACCTAGCTCCTGACTCCTGGCTCCTAGCTTCTAAATTCTTTCCAAATGACTACTCTTGGTATTCTTCTGGTGCTGGTGTTGCTGTTGGTCGTGTTTGGCCTGCTGTTTCGCCTCCAGATCCTGACCTCTATTTTCTCGGGCAGCTCAACCCGGGAAGTAGGGGTGAGCAACCGCGTTAACGCCATTTTGTGCATACTCTTTCTGGTAATTGGTGGTGCGGCCTTCGCGTGGTCGTTCGTCGATAACTATGATAAGATGAACCCGCCCATTGCTTCTGTTCATGGCCATGCTACCGAACGGATGTTCTGGACGACCATGATCATTCTGGGTATTGTATTTACCCTGACCCAGATTCTGCTGTTTGTATACTCCTACAAATACCAGCATAAGGATGGCCGTCGGGCTTTCTTCTTTCCACATAACAACAAAATAGAAGTTATCTGGACCGTAATTCCAGCTGTTGTAATGGCAGGCCTGGTTTTCGCTGGCTGGAAAGAGTGGACCCGTATTACGGGACCTGCCCCGAAGGATGCCATTGTGGTGGAAGTAATGGGCAAGCAGTTTAACTGGCTGGTTCGTTACCCCGGCCGCGACCAGAAACTGGGTGTGGTGAATTACCGTCTGATTGATGCCACTAACGAGTTTGGCTTCGACCTGAGTGACCAGAATGGTATTGATGACTTCGTGGCACCTGAGATTCACGTGCCTAAGGGGCACCCGGTGCTTCTGAAGATTCGCTCCCGCGACGTGTTGCACGCCGTATACATGCCGCACTTCCGCGTGCAGATGTATGCCGTGCCAGGAATGCCGACTAAGTTCTGGTTTACGCCTACCAAGACTACCGATGAGATGCGTGCTCAGACGGGCAATCCAAAATTCAATTATGAATTGGCTTGTAACCAGATCTGCGGCCGTGGCCACTTCGCCATGAAGCTGAACATTGTAGTAGATGAGCCAGACGACTACGTGAACTGGTTCGCGGCACAAAAGTCTTTCTCCGAACAAAACCCCGATGTTTTGGCTAGCTTCAAACAGAAGCCGAGCAAACTGGTTGAGAAGGAAGCTGCTGCTGCTGCCGTAGTTCCTACCGCTGCCAAGGCTTCGCTCTAAACTAATCTAATCGCACGCTTCACTTATGGCTGCTAACCTTCCTACTCACGCGCAAGTGCAGGGCGGCATCGGGACCACCGAGCCGGGCATTTCGCACGACGAGCACCTGCACCACGACGAGCACCACGACCAAAACTTCCTCCAGAAGTACGTATTCAGCACCGACCACAAAGTAATTGCCAAGCAGTTCCTGATTACGGGTATTCTGTGGGCTATTATTGGCGGTACGCTGTCGAGCCTTTTCCGGCTGCAGCTGGGCTGGCCCGAGGCTACGTTGGAGTGGCTGCAGCCCTTCCTGGGCAAGTGGATTGAAGGTGGGAAACTGAACCCCGAATTTTACCTTGCACTGGTAACGATGCACGGCACCATCATGGTGTTCTTCGTACTGACGGCGGGTTTGTCGGGTACGTTCTCCAACTTCCTGATTCCGCTCCAGATTGGAGCCCGTGACATGGCTTCTGGTTTCATGAACATGCTCTCGTACTGGTTTTTCTTCCTGTCGAGCGTAGTAATGTTCACTTCCCTGTTCATTGAAACCGGCCCGGCTGCCGCTGGCTGGACCATCTATCCGCCGCTGTCGGCACTGCCCCAGGCTATTTCGGGCTCGGGCATGGGCCAGACGCTGTGGCTGGTGTCGATGGCGCTGTTCATTGTTTCGCAGCTGTTGGGTGGGGTGAACTACATCACGACGGTGATTAACCTGCGTACCCAGGGCATGAGTATGAGCAAGCTGCCTCTGACCATCTGGGCCTTCTTCCTGACGGCGGTGCTGGGTCTGCTCTCATTCCCGGTACTGTTTTCAGCTGCCTTGCTGCTGATTTTCGATCGGTCGTTTGGTACTTCCTTCTTCCTCTCGGATATCTACATTGCCGGTAAGGCGCTGTCGAACACCGGTGGTTCGCCCATTCTGTTCCAGCACCTGTTCTGGTTCCTGGGCCACCCTGAGGTATACATTGTAATCATGCCAGCAATGGGCATGGTGTCGGAAATTCTGGCCACCAACGCCCGTAAGCCTATTTTCGGCTACCGCGCCATGATTGGCTCCCTGCTGGGGATTTCCCTGCTGTCGTTCATCGTGTGGGCTCACCACATGTTCGTGACTGGCATGAATCCCTTCCTGGGTTCGGTGTTTATGTTCCTGACCCTGATCATTGCCGTGCCCTCGGCCGTGAAGACGTTTAACTGGTTGGCAACGCTGTGGCGCGGTAATATTCGCCTGACCACTGCCATGCTGTTCTCCATTGGGTTTGTATCCTTGTTTATTGCTGGTGGTCTGACGGGTATAGTGTTGGGTAATGCTGCCTTGGACATCCAAATGCATAACACCTACTTCGTGGTAGCTCACTTCCACTTGGTAATGGGCTCATCGGCCTTCTTCGGGCTGTGGGCCGGGGTGTACCACTGGTTCCCCAAGATGTTTGGCCGCATGATGGATGAGAAGCTGGGTTATATCCACTTCTGGTTGACCTTTATTGGCGTATACTTGGTGTTCCTGCCGATGCACTACGTGGGTATTGCCGGATTCCCCCGCCGTTACTACGCCTGGACTGGTTTCGACACGTTCAGCCAATTTGCTGATCTGAACAAGTTCATCTCGGTAGCCGCTATTGTGGCCTTTATCGGGCAGTTCATCTTCATCTTCAATTTCTTCTACAGCATTTTCCGTGGCCGTCGCGCTACCGAAAATCCTTGGAACTCGACGACGCTGGAATGGACCACGCCGGTAGTACTTGGCCACGGCAACTGGCCCGGCGAAATTCCGGCCGTACACCGCTGGCCCTACGACTACAGCAAGCCGGGTGCAGCTGAGGATTTCATCCCGCAGAACGTACCCTACTCGCAGACGCAGTCGTCGAACCTGCCGTACGAGAAGGAAATGGAATAACTGCCCTAGGGCATTTGCCTTCTAGAAGCGGGCCGCTGTAGCAACGGCGGCCCGCTTTTCATTCGCCCTTGAAGGGAAATCCGGACCGGTTAGGCCAGTCCGGATTTCTTTTTTGTAAGCAAACAGCCAGTTGCGCGGTTTGTATATCATAATTCATCTGCACACACAAGTAAGGCATGATACTTCCTGCATTCGTGCGCCGTTTTCGTTTTGTGGGTATTCTGACGGTAACGGCCGTGTATGTTCTGATTCTGGTGGGTGGGATAGTCCGGAGCACGGGTTCCGGTATGGGCTGTCCTGACTGGCCGAAATGCTTCGGTACCTGGGTGCCACCCACCCATATCAGCCAGTTGCCACCCAACTACAAGGAAATCTACACTGCGGAGCGCGTTGCCAAGAACAAGAAGCTGGCAGTGCGCTTAGAGCGAATGGGGTTTCACCAGGTAGCCGGCGAAATTTTCGCGCACCCCACTCAATACATTGAAACCGATTTCAACCCGGTGAAAACCTGGATAGAGTATATCAACCGGTTGGTTGGAGCACTGATTGGGCTGTTCGTTTTTGGAACGGTGGTGTTTGCCCTACCATACTGGCGGCGCGACCCAGTGGTATTCTGGCTGGCCTTTGGCTCTTTTTTGCTGACTGGCGTGCAAGGGTGGCTGGGCTCGTTGGTAGTGTCTACTAACCTGCTGCCCATTATGGTAACTATCCATATGGGGCTGGCTCTGGTCATTGTGGCCATGCTGCTTTATGCCGTAAATCGTTCGCAACGAGATGCCACTACGGCGGTGGAGCGAGTGGCTCCGGTACCGGGTCTGCTGACATGGCTGTGCCTGGCAGTGCTGCTCACATTTGGACAAATTGTGCTGGGCACCCAGGTGCGGGAGCAGATTGATTTAATTGCGGCAGCGGCTAATTACCTTAACCGGGCCGATTGGGTAGCGCAACTGGGCGGAACCTTCCGTTTTCATCGAACTTTCTCGGCCGTGTTGCTGCTGCTGAACGTGTACATAGCATATCGGCTGTATGCTCTCCCAATTCGCCGCCTGCATAGGCTGGCAACCTTCATTCTCCTGTTGATTGGGGGAGAAATACTGGCTGGCGTCGTATTGGCGTACCTTTCTTTCCCGGCGGCAGTACAACCGATTCATCTTACTTTGGCCACCCTGCTGTTCGGGGCCCAGTTCCTGGCGGTAGTGGCCTATCATCAGGCTACGAAGTTGCAGCAGCAGGCGCCTATTCCGGCGGTTGTTGCGTAACTTTGCGGCCCCGTTTGGCGGACTTTTTCGCCGCGCAATCTGTTTTCAGCAGTTGATGAGCAAGGCTAGGGCTTTTTTTCAGTTACTCAAATTTCGGCTAGCTCTTACCGTAGCCTTTTCCAGCGCCATTGGCTATCTGCTGGGTGCTCGTGAGCTGGACTGGGGTCGGGCGCTGCTGGTATTGCTGGGTGGGCTGCTAGTTACTGGCTCGGCCAACACGATCAACCAGATTTTCGAAATCGACCTTGACCGGCAGATGAAGCGCACGGCCAACCGGCCGCTGCCGCTGGGTACCATCAGCCCACAGGAAGCGTGGGTGTTTGTAGTCCTATTGGGTGTAGCAGGGTTGGGGCTGCTAACCTACTTTTTTAATCCGCTGGCGGCAGCGCTTTCGTTGGTTTCGCTGATTCTGTACGGATTTGTATACACTCCGCTCAAAACTATTTCCCCGATTTGTGTGGCTGTGGGGGCAATTCCGGGAGGGTTGCCCCCGCTCATTGGCTGGGTAGCGGCCACCGGGTTTTTGGGTATGCAGGGCTGGATACTATTCGGTATTCAGTTTATGTGGCAGTTTCCGCACTTCTGGGCTATTGCCTGGGTGCTCGATGACGACTACAAAAAGGCTGGTTTCAAAATGCTGCCAACACCTGGCAAAAAAGACCTGCGCACGGCTTTCCAGATTATGACCTACACGCTGGTGCTGATTCCGCTAAGTCTGCTGCCCTTCTACTTCCACATGACGGGAACCACCTACCCCATGGTGGCGGCTATCTGCGGGGTGCTGTTTCTGATGCAGACGTTCTACCTGATGCGGACCGTGAGCAAGAAAGCGGCCATGAGCATCATGTTCGGCTCCTTTTTGTACCTGCCCATTGTGCAGATTGCCTTGGTGCTGGACAAAATCTGACGAATGGTTGGAAGTGAGAAATGAGACATGGAAAATGAGACAAAAGCTCTCCTTTGCATGTTTTCAGAGTAGCTCACTTCTCATGTCTTACTTCTCATTTCTTCTCACCATATGCATTCTTCCGAAGCATTGAACACCAAGCAGCCGGCCACCGGGATTCATCCCACTCGCTTTCTGCTTATTCTGATGATTGTCAGCATCTTCATGATGTTTGCCGGATTGAGCAGCGGCTATATTGTACGCCGCAACGAGGGCAACTGGCTGGAATTTGATTTGCCCGCCGGTTTTATATACACAACCCTGCTCATTGTAGTCAGCTCCATCACGCTGCAGTGGGCGTGGCTGGCCGCCCGCAAGGATAATCTGGCTCAGGTGCGCGTAGCTTTGGTGGTTACGTTCGGGTTGGGCATTGTTTTCCTAGTAGGACAATGGTTGCTGTGGGGGCAACTGGTGGAGCAGCGGGTATTTTTTGGGGGCACCGATGCCAACCCTTCCGGCTCATTTCTGTATGTACTGGTAGGCCTGCACGGTTTTCACATTATCACCGGGCTTATCTTCTTACTCAAAGTGCTACGTAAAAGCTTTCAGTATCAGGTGCATTCCCGCCAGATGCTCTCCATTGGCAACGTAACCATTTACTGGCACTTCCTGGGCGCGCTTTGGTTGTACCTGTATTTGTTCCTACTTTTGAACCACTAGATTTTCGTCAACCCCGCACGCTATGTCCACCATTTCCACGACGCAGGTAATTTCTGACTCCGCCCTGGATAAGCCGCGCACCGGTACCTGGGACGGCGGGAACGAGCCTTTCAACGCGAGCTACGGCAAGCTGATGATGTGGTTCTTCCTGTTGTCGGATGCCTTTACCTTCGCGGCCTTCCTCACCACCTACGGCCTCATCCGTCACCGTTACGCGGCCTACGACCCTGCCGTGAACGGGGCGTTCCATTTCTCTACCAAATGGTGGCCCATTCCGGATAAGGTATTCAATGCCTTTCCCGGTCTGCACGGCTCCGATGTACCGCTGGGGTTCGTGGCCTTGATGACGATGATTCTCATCTTCAGCTCCGTGACGATGGTGCTGGCCGTGGAAGCGGGTCACCGCATGGACAAAAAGGACGTGCAGAAATGGCTGCTGTGGACGATTTTGTTCGGGGCTACCTTCCTGAGCTCCCAGGCCTGGGAGTGGAGCCACTTTATCCATGGCACCGAGGAAGGTACCGTAATGAATGATGGCACCGTATTTCACGGGGCGAACCTGGCCATGAACCAATACGGCCCGGTACTTTTTGCTGACCTGTTTTTCTTCATTACCGGTTTCCACGGTACGCACGTATTCTCGGGAGTTTGCTTGCTGGTATACTGCTTCATTGCTACTACCAACGGTACCTTTGAGAAGCGCGGCCACTATGAGATGGTAGAGAAAATCGGCCTCTACTGGCACTTTGTAGACTTGGTGTGGGTGTTCGTGTTTACGTTCTTCTACCTCGTTTAAACCCATAGAGTAACTGAGTAGCGGAGCAACTGCGTAGGTTGCTTCGCCTCTTTCTGCTAAACCACTCAGTTACTCAGTCACGCAGTTACTCTCTTAAGACATGGCTAATCACGCTCCTGCCCAGCCAACCCACGCTGGCGAAATCCCGAAGCCCAATGTGGGCTGGATCTGGAAGACTTTCTTTGTGCTGGTAGGTATTACGGCGTTGGAGTTCGTGTTCGTGTTCCTTATGGATGCGGGCACCCTGCGTAACTCCATCTTTATCATCCTGACCATCTTCAAGGCGTTCTTCATTGTGGCTGAGTTTATGCACCTGAAGCACGAAACCAAAGGCCTGATCTGGTCCATCATGATTCCGATGGCTCTGTTGATCTGGCTGCTGGTGGCCCTGGTTACGGAAGGTAACGCCATTCATAACGCCCTGTACTAACGAATGCGGCCCCAACAAATTCTGGTGTTGGGCCTTATTCTGCTCGTTCCGGTACTGGCTTTTCTGTTTCTGAAAAGCTTTGGAACCAACCGTTACGCGCTGCCAACTTTCCTGCCCGACCGTGTGGACTCCACGCAGGTTGACGGAAAGTGGCAGCGCGATACTGTTTTTCACCGAATTGGTGAATTTCAGTTTACCGCCCAATCGGGGCGGAAAGTAACGGGCACGGAGCTACGCAGCAAAGGCCTGTATGTGGCCAGTTTCTTCTTCGCAACCTGCCCCGGTGCCTGCCCGCGCATGAATAGCCAGCTGGTGCGGGTGCAGGAGAAATTCCGCAACGACCCCCGGGTGCGCCTGGCTTCTTTTACCGTAGACCCCGCCCACGACTCAGTAGCCGTGCTGGCCCGCTATGCAGAGGAGTATGGGGCCATTGCCGGCAAATGGTTTTTCCTGACCGGCGACAAAACGGCCCTGGACCGGTTAGCTACTACCGAGTTCCGGCTCCCGGCACCTACCGGCGCTGGCCCGGCCCTGGTACACAGCCAAACGGTGTTTCTGGTGGACCGCAACGGGCAAGTGCGCGGCCGCTACGAGGGCACCGACGAGAAGGATGTGAACCGCCTTATCACTGAAATTGGAGTTCTGCTCTACACCTATGAACACCCCTGATTCTACCGTTAACCCGGCCGGCTTCACCAAGTACAAAATACTGGCCGGCGTATTGGGCGCTGTAGTGCCGCTGGCTGTGGCGGTGCTGTACTTCTTCCCGGGTGCCTTCCGCATTCCGGGAGCCAACGTGAAGATGCTGCCCGCCGTGAATGCCGTCCTCAACTCCCTGACGGCTGTGTGCCTGATGCTGGGCTATTATTTCATCCGGCGTAAGGACGTGGCCAAGCACCGGGCTATGATGGGCACAGCGTTTTTGCTGGGGGCCTTGTTCCTGGTTTCCTACGTCGCCTACCACTCTCAGGGCATTGTAACGAAGTTTGGCGGCACTGGGCTGATCAAAGGCATGTATTACTTCATTCTGGTTACGCACATTGTGCTGGCTGCGGTAACAGTAGGGCTGGTATTGTTTACGCTGTATTTCGCCCTTACTGAGCAGTTCGCCAAGCACCGCCGTATCGCCCGCTGGACGTATCCCATCTGGCTGTACGTATCGGTTACGGGCGTCATTGTGTACTTCATGATTTCGCCTTACTATACCTAGGCGCTGCCTCGAGAATATCTATTGGGCGCATCTGAACCCGGAGGCCTTGTGCATAGTTACTCTGTTAACTTACCCTAACGCTGACATCATGATGAAGGTGATGAAAAAAATAGCCAGTAGTAGCTTCTATACCTTGGTAGTAGTGCTATTACTCAGTGTGATGCCTCTGCCAACGCAGGCTCAGTGTACCATGTGTAAAACGCAAGTCGAGGCATCCCGTCAGGAAAAGGACGGCTACGATACTACGGGGCTGAACAAAGGAATCCTGTTTCTGATGACTATTCCGTACGTATTGATTGGAACAGTGGGCTTCTTCTGGTACCGGCATAGCCGCCAGCAGAAGAAAAAAGCTACTGTGTAGTCAATTCTGTATGGAATCCACTCTGCTCAGCATTGTGCAGCAACGGTGTCCCCGCTGCCACCAGGGCGCTCTGTTTACGCACCCGGCGCATAGTCTGGCACATTTCACCGAAATGCCAGCGGCCTGCCCGGTCTGCGGGCAGGCGTATGAGCCGGAGCCAGGTTTTTACTGGGGAGCCATGTACATCAGCTTTGCCTTTTCCACGGCTATTATGCTGGTAGTCGGGTTTGCCGTGTACCACCTGCTCCACGACCCTGATACGTGGGTGTATATTACGGCTGTAGCCGTTGTTGCGCTGGTACTTACCCCTCTGAGCCTGCGGTATTCCCGTACGCTGATGCTGTACCTGTTTGGTGGAGTGACCTACGACAAGCGCTACTCCGTGCGGCAGTAAACCGGCTGCCGCAGGATCGGGTTAGGAAATGCCGCCACAGGGCGGCATTTTTGTTTGGTATCAAGGTTGTAGTGTTCTAGGCTCACCAGCCGTTCGTCTTGTTGAAATTCCTGCGTTTACCTTCGGTTTGGCTGCTGCTACTGGCCCTGCTCTGCTTTGCGGGAGCATATTTCAGCAACCACTACAGCCAGAACCCTGACCTTGTGCTGCGCGCCTCCGCCACCCGACTGCAGGATGCCCTAATGGAGGCAGAACTCACCGGGGAGCGGGAGTCGACGGACCTGCTGCAGCGGCTGGCGACGGGCCGGGTGAGCTTCCGGAGCCTGACCAGCCATACTACGTACCCCACGTTCATTTTTCGGGGTGAGCAGGTGGTGTACTGGTCCGACCACACGGTGCGGCCGGACGTGGAGCAGGCCCTGCAACGCTACCACGAGCGGCTGCTGGAAACCCGCTTTGGTCGGTTTCTGGTGCTGCGCCACGTGGAGGGGCCGTACACCGTGCTTACCTATATTCCGCTGGAAATCAGCTACGGCATCAGCAACCGGTACCTGCGCGACGGCAACGGGCAGGGCATCTTTCAGGGGCAGAATGTGCGGCTGGTGGTGGAGAAGCCAGGCCCGGAAACCGGCCTGCCCCGGCTGGTATCCAACGAGGGTAATTACCTGTTTTCCATTCAAAGTCTGCAGGCCGATCCTATTACCGGTAAATATCTGCCGTTGCTGCTGCTGCTGCTGGGCGTGGCGGCCTACATAGCCGGTTGGGCCGTACTGGCCCGCCGACAGTTCGCGGCGGGCCATGTAGTGCGAGGCGTAGTATTGGTTATTCTGCCTTTGGTGGCTTTCCGGGCATTTATTCTGTACCTGGGCCTGCCTTTTTCCTTTCTGGAAGTAAAGCTTTTTGACCCCCGGGTGTATGCCGCCTCCTGGATGTCGCCCTCCCTGGGCGACTTGCTGCTAAACGCTCTGTTGCTGGCTGTAATAGCCTGGTACGGGCTGCTGCTATTCCGTTGGTATGGGGTGCTGCGCCGGATGCAGCGGGTGCGGGGCTGGCGGGCCCGAATAGCGGCCGGGGCGGTTGTAGTGCTGGTATTCTACGGGTTGCTGGAGGTGCTTTTTGAGTTTTATACCAGTAGCTTCAGCAACTCGCAACTGATTCTGGACATCACCCAGGATATTCAGGTGAACCCCTTCAAACTGGTGCTGGGCTTGGCCATTGTGCTACACACGGGCAGCTTTCTGGTGGGGTTTTACATGCTGGCCCAGCTGTTCAGCGCCATTGTACGGCCGGGTACCCGTCGGATTGGGGTGTTGCTGCTGACCCTGAGCGCTCTGAGCTTTCTGCTGCTGGGGCTGGGTTTTGGGCAGGTACAGGGCACGCTGCTGGGCATTACCCTATTGTTTTTCCTGATTCTGCGCCTGACGGGGCTAAAATCGGCTGGGGCGGTGCTGCCCTACCAGGTATACCTGTTCATCTTTCTGATGCTGGGCATCAGCTCGGCGGTGGGGGCCCTGGCCCTGTACGAGCACTTCAACCGCCAGCTCCAGCTCAACAAGCAAAACCTGGCTGGCAACTTACTTACCGACAACGACTTGCAAGGCGAGTACCTGCTGGTGGAGCGCGGCCAGGAAATGGCCAAGGACCCCGTGCTCCGCACCATGCTGGCCAGCCCCTTCGTCAACCTCGACCTGATCCGGCAGAAGGTGGTGAAGTTCTACCTGCGCGACTACTTCGATAAGTACGAGGTGCGGGTAATGCTGTTTAACCCGGAGGGGCGGGGCGTGGCTATTGGGGGTACGCTGGAAACCACCCGCGAGTTCCTGCTGCGGAATGCCCGCGCCACCGACCATCCCAACCTCTACCTGGTGCGCGACAACAATACGGCCTTCAGCTCGCGGCGCTACGTGGATTTCATTGCGGTGCCGGCGCCGGAGGCTGCCGACGGCACCAGCACTATTGTGCTGGAGCTGACGCTGAAAAAGCTGACCACCAACAGTGTGGTGCCGGAGCTGCTCATCGACCAGAAGTTCTTCCAGCCCCGCCTGGGCACCGAGCTTAGCTACGCCGGTTACGAACGGGACCGGCTGGTGTACAGCGAGGGAGATTTCGACTACATCAACCGCTTGGCCGCCAGTCTGTTCCGCGACTCCCGCCTGTATACTACCGGCGTGGCTCTGAACGGCTACCACCACCTGGCCGTGCGCAGCACCGACCAATCGGGGCGGCTGGTGGTGGTGACGACGGCCACGTATTCCTTTTCCGACTGGCTGGCTAATTTCTCCTTCCTGTTTCTGCTCTACAGCTTTTGCTGGCTGCTGCTGATGGGCGTGGTGCTGCTGGTACAGGGGCGCTACCGCACCCTGCTGCGCACCAACTTCAGCACCAAGATTCAGCTGTTCCTCAACTTCGGGGTGCTGGTGCCCCTGATTGTGGTGAGCGTGGCCATTGCCAGTCAGGTAACCAGCTCGTACAAGCGGGATTTGCGCCGGGCGTACCAGCGCCGGGGGCAGGCCGTGCAGGAAAACCTGCTGAAAAACCGGGCCATGCTCAGCGAGTCGGCCAATCGTGCCGAACTGGTGGAGTTGGCCGAAAACGTAGCCGCCCTCACCGAAACCGACCTCAACCTCTACGACGCTCAAGGGGAGCTGCTGGTAAGCAGTCAGCCGCTCATCTTTGAGGCCAGCCTGCTCAGCACCCTGATGAACCCCCAAGCCGTGGCGGCGCTGGCTGAGGATGGGCAGCCGCAGGTGCTCCTGACGGAGCGGGCCGGCTCCCTGTTTTTTAACACGCTTTACCTGCCGTTGCGGGCTAACGCTGTGCGCCGGGGCGGTGGCGGCCCGGTGGTAGGGTACGTGGGTATCCCGTTTTTCGACTCCGAGAAAGACCTGGATAACAAGCTTACGGAGCTGCTGAGCACCATTCTGAACGTGTTTACCCTCATGTTCATCCTGTTCCTGCTGCTGGCCTTCATTGCTTCCCGTATCCTCACCGAGCCGCTTAAGCTCATCACCGAAAAGCTCAAGCAAACCACCCTGACGGGCCAGAACGAAATGCTGGCCTACGAGTCGGAGGATGAGATTGGGCTGCTGGTACGCGAGTACAACCAGATGCTGCTGAAGCTGGAGGAAAGCAAGCAGGAGCTGGCTACCCAGGAAAAGGAAGCCGCTTGGCGCGAAATGGCCCGGCAGGTGGCCCACGAAATCAAGAACCCGCTCACGCCCATGAAGCTGAGCCTGCAATTCCTGCAGCGTGCCATCCAGGACCAGCGCCCCAACCTCGACGAGCTGATGAACAAGGTGTCGCAGACGCTTATCACCCAGATTGACGTGCTCACCGACATTGCCACTTCGTTCAGCAACTTCACCAACCTGCCCGCCATGCGCCCCGAGCGGCTCGACGTGGCCCCGATTTTACGGCGGTGCGTGGGGCTGCACCAGGGCGGCGCGGCGGGTGGGGAAATCCGGCTGGAACTGCCCCCGGATGCCGATGCGGGCCGTTACGTGGTGTTTGCCGATGAAAGTTTGCTGGTGCGCACCTTCAACAACCTGCTCATCAACGCCCTCCAGGCTATACCCGCCGGCCGGATGCCCGAAGTAGCCGCCACCCTGGAAGCAATAGGCACCGACCGGGTGCGCATCGGTATTCGGGACAATGGTACTGGTATTCCCGCGGACGTGCAGAGCAAGGTGTTCGTGCCCAACTTCACTACCAAGGAGAAAGGCTCCGGTATCGGGTTGGCCGTAGCCCGGCGCGGCATCGAAAGCGCCGGGGGCCACATCTGGTTTGAAACCGAGGCCGGCCAGGGCACGCAGTTTTTTATCGAGTTGCCGCTGGCGGGGTAGGGGAAAGGGAATTAAAAATTGAGAATTAAAAATTAAAAGTGGCGGTTGGGGCGTTCAAGAAACGGCGCTGGAGTGGTCCGAGAATAAGTACTGTCTGGTACACGAACCAAAGGCCGCATGGGCTCAGGCAATCAGCCGCTACCTTTACCCAGGGAATTTTTAATTTTTAATTCTCAATTTTTAATTCCGTTGACCAGCAGCTCTACGCCTTTTCTTTTGCGCTTGTGCGGGCTGCTGGCGTGGCTGTTGCTGACCATTGGAGCGGCCCAGGCCCAGCAGCGGCCCGATGCTCCGCCCAGCACCCGCCGCTGCGCCTGGGTGCGCCTGGCCCCGGGGCGGGATACTACGGAGTTTGCCCTGCGCGACACGCTGACCATTGTGCCGGCCTCCGTGAGCGTGGCGGGCCGCTCAGTGGCCTATGATGCCCGCCTGAATAGGTACCGGCTGGTGCTGCCGGGGCGGCGGGTGCCCAGCCCGGCGCCCGGCCGGCCCGATTTGCGGCTGCCCGGCGGCCCCGATTCGGTGCTGGTGTGCTACCGGGTGCTGCCGGTGCAGCTAGCGGCGGCGCGCTACCTGCGGCCCCGTCGGCTCATGGACAGTTTGGAGTTCTGGCGGCGGCCTTCGTTCGGGGCCGAGGATTTTGCGGTGAAGGAGCAGATTCTGAGTACGCCGGGCATCAACAAAACCGGCAACTTGTCCAGGGGCGTATCGTTCGGCAATGCCCAGAACGTGTTTGTCAACTCCTCGCTCAACTTGCAGCTGGAAGGCCGACTGACGGACCAGATTCAGCTGACGGCGGCCATTTCCGACCAGAACGTTCCCTTCCAGCCCGAAGGCAACACCCAGCAGCTCCAGGAATTCGACCGGATTTACATCACCCTGACGCACCCGCGCTGGAACCTCACGGCCGGGGACGTGGTGCTGCGCAACAAGCCCGACTACTTTCTGCGCTACTACAAAAATATTCAGGGCGGAGCGCTGGAAACCAACTTTGGGCAGCTGCCGCTGGGCGGCTTTGGGGGCGGAATCGGGCCGGGGGCTACTACGCCCCAGCTGTTTCAGTACCCCAACGCGCCCGGTACCAGTACTGGCACCTTCGTTACGGCCCCGCCCACGGTGCCGGTACCGCCCGGCTCGGGGCAGGTACAGAACGGCACGGCCACCGCGCCCACCACCGCCACGCCCAACGGCGTGGGGCCGAACGGGCTTAGTCAGTCGGTGACGACGCGCAGTGGGCGGCGCACTGGGCCACTGCTATCCACGAAAACGGGGGAGGCGTTTGCCACTACCTCGGTAGCGGCGGGCGTGGCCAAGGGGAAATTTGCCAGCCTCGATATTGCCCCCATTGAAAACGTACAGGGGCCGTACCGGCTGCGCGGGCCCAACGGGGAGCAGTTCATCATTATCCTGGCCAACTCCGAGCGGGTGTACCTGGACGGGCGGCTAATGGTGCGGGGCTTTGATTTTGACTACGTTATCGACTACAACCAGGCCGAGCTAACGTTTTCGCCCCGCCACCTCATCACCAGCAACACGCGCATCAAGGTCGATTTCGAGTATTCCGACTTCAACTACACCCGCTCTCTGGTGCAGGCCAGCCACTACCAGCAGCTGGGTCGCCTGCAGGTGCACGCCAACTTCTACCGCGAAGCCGACAACCCCGACAACTCGCCCAACCTCACCCTCGACGACTCCACCAAGGCCCGGCTGCGGCGGCTGCGCGGCAACGTGAGTCTGGCCCAGCTGCCCGGCGCCGACTCGGCCAAGTACGACCGGACTCAGATTCAGTACAGCCGGGTAGTGCAACTGGACCCTACTACCGGCCAGCGGGTGCCGGTATTTGTGTTTCCGCTGCGCGACACCTTGCGGGGGACTTATACGGTGCGGTTTACCAATGTGGGCGCGGGACAGGGAAGCTACCGCATCAGCACCCAGTTCGGCTCGGCCAACGGGCGGGTGTATGAGTTTGTGGGCCAGGGCCGCGGCGACTATGCCCCGCTACGGTTACTGCCCACGCCACTGCAGAAGCAGCTGACCACGGTGGGAACCAGCTACCAGCTCGATTCCACGGCCACAGTATTCGTGGACCTGGCGGCTTCGGACCTCGATTTGAACCGGTTTTCGCCCGAGTCGGCCCAGGGGCGGGCTATGCGGGTGGGTTATGCGGTGCAGGACCGGCCGGTGCAACTGCCGGGCCTGACGGGCTATAAGCTGCGTAGTGCCTTGGATTATGAGTACACCAGCCGCCGCTTTGCGCCCATTGACCGGTACCGGGATATTGAGTTCGACCGCAACTGGAGCACCGATAATACCCTTCTTACCAACAACCAGCGGCCCCGCGAGGAGAATATTCTGAACGCAGCCGTGGGCTTAATAAAGGACGCCGACAACGCCCTGGGCTACCGCCTGAGCCGGCGCTACCGGGCCGGGGAGGTGAATGGCATCCAGCACTGGCTGGATGCGGCGCAGCAGCTAGGGCCAGTGCAGCTGCGCGGTAATTTGTTTCTGCTGAACTCGGAGGCCGGCCGGCGCGAGTCGCGGTGGGCGAGGGGCGAGGCGGCGGCGCGCTACGTGGCCGGCCCGGTGGTGCCCGGCTACGTGTACCGCTTCGATAAAAATCGGGTGGCCCGCTCCGTCGGCGACTCTATCAGCTCGGCTAATTACTACGATGAGCACGCCGTGTTCGTGCAGAGCCGCGACTCGGCCCGCACCCGCTTTCGGCTGGATTACAGCTACCGCCGCGACCAGACGCCCAACCCCGATCAGACTGCCCTGCGCGGGCGGGGCCGGGCCCAAACCTGGCAGGGCACCTTTGCTTCCCGCATCAGCCCCAACCAGGACCTGAACATCCTGGCTACGTACCGTGACCTGGCCGTGCGCGACTCGGCGCGGCAGCGCACCGTGCTGGGCAAACTCGACTGGAACGCCAGCTTTCTGCAGAATGTATTTCGCTCGGAGCTGAGCTATGCCGTGGCTACCGGCCGGGAGGCCAAGCGCGACTACACGTTTCTGAGCGTGCCGGCCGGACAGGGCACGCACTTCTGGGACGATTTGGACGGGGACGGACAACAGGAGCGCAACGAGTTTTTCGAGGCCCAGACGCCCGACGCCCAGTACCGTACCTATATCAAGCTGTTTCTGCCCACCGATGTGTACGTGCCGGCCTTCAGTAACCGGTTCAGCTACCGGCTTACTACCACGGCTCCGCGTGGCTGGCGGGAACAATCCGGCTGGCGGAATGTGGTCAGCCGATTTTCCACCCTCACTACCGTCACCCTGGACCGGCGTTCCACGGATAACTCGTTGTCGTCGCGCCTGAACCCCTTTGCCTTCCAAACGGCCGATTCCCTACTGCTGAGCCTGAACAAGCTGTTGCGCAACACATTGTACTTCAACCGCTCCAATCCAATTTTCGGGGCCGAATTCACGGTGCAGCAAACCCAGCAGAAGGTACTGCTGACCCAGGGCTCCGACACCCGCAACCTGGCCACCCAAAGCCTGCTGCTACGCCGGACGCTGGCGCAGTCGTTCACGGGGCGCTTTACGGTGTCGCGCAGCATCCGCGAGAATCGCTCAAACTACCTGGATAACCGCAACTTCCGGGTGCTGCAGCTAGAGCTGGCCCCCGAGCTCAGCTACCAGCCCAACCAGGTGCTGCGCCTCACGGGCAGCTACCTGCGCACCTCCAAAACCAACACTGCCGGCCCGGACGGCGACACCCGCGGCACCTTCGACGACCTGGGGCTGGAAACCCGCATCAGTCAGGTCGGCAAGCGTACCGTATCGGCCACCACGCGCTACGTACGGGTTGGTTTTGCGGGCGACCAGGCTAGTTTGGTGGGGCTGGAAATTCTTAACGCCCTGCGCCCCGGCAGCAACTTCACCTGGAACCTGAACGTGGAGCAGCGCCTCAGCAACGGCCTCAATATCACCCTGGCCTATGATGGCCGCAAAGCCAATGGCCTGGGCGCCGTGCACACCGGCCGTATGCAGGTGGCCGTGCTGTTTTAGAGTTGATAAGCGGATGAAATAAAAAGTGCTGCCATCCTCCTGACCATTCCGCGCATGAAGCGGAATGCTCAGGAGGATGACAGCGCGTTTACCCGCACGACTTATCACTTACTTCGCCTCTACTAGCCGCCGCAGGTGGGGCAGCACGGCCAGTTCGGCCTGGCCGGCAGGGGCTTTCAGGGCTTCGAGCTGTTTGAGGGCGGCGGCCGGCGTGGCGGGCGGGGGCACCTGGCCTTTTTCCAGCAGCGTGAGGCGCTCCAGAGCCAGGGCAGCGGCAGTTTTCAAATTTGTCGAAAGCGGGGCGTACTCTTTCAACAACGGGTTCTGCTGCAGAGTCGGCTGCACCAGCGCGTCGTTGTTCTTCCACAGTTGCAGTTGGGCGCGAAGCGTTTTCAGGTGGCGCTGAAAGGCAGCGGCAGAGCGGCCGTTGGCAGGCACCAGCACGCTATCCACCAGCTGTCCAAACGTCCGGGCCACGTCCGATTCGGCGGGGGCGGCGTCCACGAGGCGGTTCAGGGGCGTTTGGGTGGTGTATTTGAAGCCCTGGAAGTGCCGCTTGTATTCTTTCACCGGCTCCAGCACCTCGGCCAGGGTACGCAGGGGAGGCACGGCTGCCGGGCTGCCGGCCAGCTGCCGCAGCAGCTGCGCCGGCGCCTTGCGGTGCTGCAAACCCAGGGTTTCCAGCTGAGGGCTAAACAGAGCCAGGCGGCGGTACATATCGGGTACGTTACGGACGGTGCCGGCGCTCCAGAGCCGCTCCGCCACGGCCGCCGCCCGGGGCCAGATGCGCGAATCGACAATAACGGAATCGGCAAACTCGGCCCACATAGTGGCCTCCCCGCCCAAAATCAGCTTTTGCTGCTCGGGCGTGAGAGGGGCATCCTGGGGGAGCGGGTCTGGGGAGTAGTGGGAGGCAGCAGACAGGTTCAGGTCGATGTAGTAGCCGTTTGACAGCAGGGCCTGGTGCCCGGCCTTAGCGGCATCGTAGAGGCCTTTTTTGCCCCGCCAGCTCTGAATTACGGCACTGGTAGGTAGGCCGGGCCCCAGAATTTCGTCCCAGCCCACCAGCTGCTTCTTATAGCGTACCAGCATGGCCAGCACCCGCTGGTTGTAGTAGGCCTGCAGGGCGTGCTTGTCGGGCAGGCCTTTGTCCGTCACGAAGCCGTTCTGCTTCATGTAAGCCACAATGCGCGGGTTGCGCCGCCACTGCCGCCCGTCGTTTTCGTCGCCCCCAATGTGAAAATACGGGTCCGGAAACAGCGGCGTCACCTCACTCAGCAGCGAATCCACGAAGCTATAGGTGGTTTCGCGGGTAGGGTCCATGGCAATATTGAGCACGCCCCAGCGCGTCGACACGCCGTACACCGAGTCATTGGAGGCCAGGCGGGGGTAGGCGGCCAGCCAGGCGGTGGCGTGGCCGGGCATATCCAGCTCCGGAATTACCCGAATGCCGCGGCGGCCGGCGTAGCGCACCACCTCCCGAATCTGGCGCTGGGTATAGAACTGGCCCTGCCCGCCTACTTGGTGCAGCCGCGGAAACAGCTTGCTTTCCACCCGGAAGCCCTGGTCGTCAGAGAGGTGCCAGTGCAGTACGTTGAGCTTAGTGGCCCACATGCCGTCGAGGTTGCGCTTCACTACGGCCACGGGCATGAAGTGGCGGGCCGCATCAATCAGCAGCCCCCGCCACGGAAAGCGCGGCGTATCCACCACATCCACTTCGGGCAGCACCGATAAGCCTTGCTTGGTGGGCTGCGCCAATTGCCGCAGCGTGGCCAGGCCCCGCAGAATGCCCAGGTGAGTATTCGCATTCAGGGCCACCCCCATGGGCGTTACGCGCAGGGTGTACGACTCATCGTCGCCGACGGTGAGCAGGTTGCCGGGGCGGCCGTACTGCAACACCAGCGCCGCCGTGGGCAGGGGCGAAGCGCGCCGTCGGGACGGCGTGCCCGCTTTGCCCGGCAGCAGGGTCGGCAGCACCAGCCGCTCCACCGCTTCGGTCACGGCCGAGTCGGCGGCCTGGGTTTCCGGGGTTTGGGTGGGCGTGAACACCTGCCAGGTGAAATCCGACTTTACCGCAAAACGGCTCTTGCCCCAGTTCGCCTGCACCGGCACCGGCAGCAGCATACGGGTATCGGGCGGGGTGGGCTGCGCGGAAACCGGCGCACTGAGCAGTAAAATCAGGAAAAGCAGCAAATGGCGCATAGGCGGGAAAGGGTAGGACGTCCGGACAACGAAGGTAGCAAGCCGCGGGCCAGAACGGATAGGCCGCATCATTGCGAGGACGAAGGACGAAGCACCTGCAGGACAGCGCAGCTAATCCGGCCTTTTCAGAGTTATAAGCGTCGGAATTCTGAAAAGCCTTTGACGCCGGAATGATGTAGAGACGCGACACTTCGCGTCTTCCGTCAGAACGATATAGAGTTGAACGACGCCCAAAAGACACCGTTCAATGCCGAGACGCGAAGTGTCGCGTCTCTACACGCAAAAGCCCCTGACGTGCGAACATCAAGGGCTTTTGAGTAGGTCAGCGTTTCGCGCCTAGAAAAGGACGGATTGCTTCGCCTCCGGCTCGCAATGACAGGTGTTAAATCAGGCCGCGGGCTTTGAACTCCAGGTATTTGTTGATGGTGTTGACTGTGAGATGCTGGGGCGCTGTGAGCAGGGCGTGGATTCCGTAGCGGTTCAGCTCCCGCACAATCTGGCGTTTTTCCTGGGCAAATTTCTCGGCCACTGTCTGGTTATACACGTCCTGGGTGGTGGCTGTAGGGCCATCAAGGTAAGCGCGCAGCTCGGTATTCTCGAAGAACACCACCAGCAACAGATGGTCCTTGGCCAGGCGGCGCAGGTAGGGCAGCTGCCGCTGCATACCGTGCAAGGTTTCGAAATTGGTGAACAGAATGAGCAGGCTGCGCTGGCGGACGTGGCTGCGCACCGAAATGTAGAGCCGCTCGTAGTCGGTTTCGAGGTACTTGGTTTTCTGCCGATACAGCACCTCCAGCAGCTTGCGCAGGTGGCCGCTGCGCCGGTCGGCCGCCACCATGGCGCCCGGCTGGTGCGAAAACGTTATCAGCCCCGCCTTATCGTGCTTGAGCAGGGCAATGTTGCTGACCACCAGCGTAGCGTTGATGGCGTAATCCAACAGGCTCAGCCCCTCAAACGGCATCCGCATCACCCGGCCCTTGTCGATGAGGCAGTACACCTGCTGGGCCCGCTCATCCTGGAAGTGGTTGACCACCAGCGAGTCGCCGGCATCGGCGGTGGTAGCGCGGCGGGCGGTGGCTTTCCAGTTGATGTTGCGCGGGTCGTCGCCGGCCACGTAGGGCCGAATCTGCTCGAACTCCATGCTCTGGCCCACCCGCCGGATGCGCTTCACGCCCACTTCCGTGAGGCGGTTATGAATGGCCAGCAGCTCGTACTGGCGCATCTGCAAAAACGACGGGTACACCGGCACCACGCGGTTCTCATCGAAGCGGAAACGCCGCCGCGCCAGCCCCAGCGGCGAGGCCACGTACACGTTCATGGCGCCAAACTCGTACTCGCCCCGCTTGGTGGGCCGCAGCTGGTAGCGGATGATGCTGGTTTCGCCCGGCCGGATGCCAGCCCGAAACAGCACGTCGCGCCGCTGAAACTGGTGCGGCACCTCATCAATGGTTTCGGTGCGGACGGGGAAGCGGTACTGGTTTTCGAGGTAGATGGCAATATCGTTGTCGGAGCCGTTGGCCAGCTTGTCGCCGAGCACCCGCCGGCCAAACACGCCGCTGCCGCCCGCGTACAGCAGCACCACATCCACCACCGTCAGCACCAGCACCAGGCCCAGCGCCAGCTGCACCGGCGCCAGCCAGCCCGGCAGGAAAAACGCCACCACCAGCCCGGCAATCAGGGCGGTCAGCAGCAGGAAGAAGCGGCGGGTGAGGAAGAGAGTCAATTAAAAATTGAGAATTAAAAATGAAAAATTACGGGCGTAACGGAACTGGTCTGCTGGTGCCCAAAACTTCAAAATCGGGTGTTTGCCTGGCTCTATGCTGGTAAGGCATACGCCTATCTGTTTTTTAATTTTTAATTCTCAATTTTTAATTAACTCTACCGCGGCACCTCAATCTGCTGTAGAATCTGCTTTACCACGTCGTCCGGCGTGCCGCCTTCCATTTCCCGCTCCGGTGTCAGCTGAATGCGGTGGCGCAGCACCATCGGGGCCAGGTACTGCACGTCTTCGGGCGTCACGAAGTCGCGGCCACGCAGGGCGGCCAGAGCTTTGGCGCCGTTGAGCAGGGCCAGGGAAGCCCGGGGCGAAGCGCCCAGGTACAGGCCTTTGTGGGCGCGGGTCTGGCCTACCAGCCGGGCAATGTATTCCAGCAGCTTGGGCTCAACGTGCTGGCGGCGCACCTGTTCCCGCAGCTGCTGCAAGTCCTCGGCCGATACCACGGCCCGCACTGCCTCCAGCGGCGTACCCCCAAAACCCGCGTGGTGGCCCTGCAGAATGGCTACTTCCTCGTCCACGCTAGGGTAGCCCACCGTCAGCTTAAACAGGAACCGGTCGAGCTGGGCCTCGGGCAGGCGGTAGGTGCCTTCCTGCTCAATGGGGTTCTGGGTGGCCAGTACCACGAACGGCGCAGGCATGGCGTAGCGGGTGCCATCCTGCGTTACCTGCCGCTCCTCCATCACCTCAAACAGCGCCGACTGCGTTTTGGCCGGGGCGCGGTTGATTTCGTCAATCAGTACCACGCTGGCGAAGATGGGGCCGGGCCGAAATTCAAATTCGGCTTTGTTGGGCCGGAAAACCGAGGTGCCCAGCACATCGGAGGGCATCAGGTCGGGGGTGAACTGGAGGCGGCTGAACGGGACGCTCAGAGTGCGGGCCAGCAGCTTGGCGGTGAGGGTTTTGGCCACGCCGGGCACGCCCTCCAGCAGTACGTGGCCATCGGCCAGCAGGGCCACCAGCAGCAGCTCGGCCAGGGCCTGCTGCCCCACAATCACCTTGCCCAGCTCCTGCCGGATGGCGTCGGCGTGGCGGCTGAGGTGGCTAAGGTCGGTGCGCGGGGCGAAAGGGGTAACGGGGGCCGCCTCCGGAGCCGGTGGCGTTACGGCGGCTGGTTCGGTGGCCGGCTGGGGCTGGTTTTCCGGCAGCTCCGACGACGAGGGAAAAGTGGATTCCATCAAAAAGAAACGGTGAAATGAGTACGGTTGAGGTGCTGAATAATTACATATGATTAATCATATGCTTAACCAATTTTTAGCTTTGAGCACTTTAATTCAATAGCTTGGAATAGTGCTATATTGGTTAAAGGCAATTTGAGGGTTCAGTGCAATTCTAAGCCGCAGTCTGGCGGAAGGTATTGATGGTCTTATTTAAATCCATCAACTCGCCATCTGAAATCTGGCGGGCCGTTAGCAGAAAGTTGATTCGCCGGATCAGAGCGTCTACTTCAGCGCGGGCCACGCCCGACTTTTGGGCCAGTCGTTCCCGGGTGGCTTCGTCGCTAAGGTCGAGAGTGGGCTCGTGGTAGCGGGTGCGCAGGTGCTCCAGAAACAGCCCGATTTTTTTCTCGGCAATCAGGGCGTGGTCGCCGTTCTGGCGGTAGAGGCCGGCTACGGTGCGCGTGAACAGCAGCGTGGTATTGGGCAAAGGCTTGAGCACCGGAATAACCCGCTGGCGGCGACGAGCTTTAAACGCCACAAACAGCAAAGCCGCCGCCATGGCCAGGTAGGTGGCGTAGCGCAACGCCTCGTGCTCCAGCAGCACCCGCATCAGCGACTGTTCGCCCCGGCGGCCCTGCTTCTGGTATTCATCCCACCACACGGGGCGGGCAGTAGGCAGGTAGGAGAGGGCCGCGAAGGCAAAATTGGTGGTGCGGGGCTGTAACACAAAGTAGTTGGCAAACGCCAGCGGCACCGTGCAGATGTAGACGTGGCCCCGGCCGTGCGGTATCCGCAGCAGCACGGGGCGGCCCCGCTCGTCGGTGGCCAGGGCAACTGCCCCGTCGGCCAGGGCGGGGCGGGCCAGCAGCCGGGCCGTAACGGCCTGGGCGGGCAGCCTGAACCCCGCGCCGGCCTGCCGGGCCAGGGCCGGGTTGCTCAGCCGCAGCTCCACCGAATCCGGCAGGAGCTTTTGCTTGCCGTTCTGGTCAGTGAAAAAGCGCGGAAACACTGGCCGGGTGCTAAAGCCAAGCGTGTCGGCAAAATGGGAGTTAAAATCCTCGGCCGCCACAAACACGTCGTTACCCCGGGCCACGTGGCGCAGCAGGGAGCGGCAATCCAGGCGGCTCAGCTCGAAGGTTCGGGCCACAAACAGGTAGGTGGCCGGCGCAAAATCCCCGTCTTCCAGCCCCGCCGCATAATCCGCATCCTCCGCATCCTCATCGGCTTCTCCGAGGCCGGCCGTGTCGGCCGCGGCCAGGCTGGGAGGGCCGGCCTCCTGCCGGAATACGCCCACCGAATCGGTGGCCAATAGTACCCCCGAGCCCGGTGCCGCCGTGCTGTCGGCCGCCGGCTGGTCGGTTTCAAACTCCGATACGTCCACGCTGTCGGCAGAAGTTTCCTCCGTCGGCTCTGGGCGCTGCTCGGCTGGCGCATCCTCCTCTACGCCCTCA
Organism: Hymenobacter metallilatus; assembly: GCF_003944705.1. GTDB lineage: Bacteria > Bacteroidota > Bacteroidia > Cytophagales > Hymenobacteraceae > Hymenobacter > Hymenobacter metallilatus. Next base: position 86,944 of record NZ_RWIS01000017.1, read on the forward strand.
ATTTGGCTGTAGATGGGTACCCGGATGGTCTGGATTTGCTGGCTGGTCGTGCCCAGCACAGCCGGCAGCTGGTCGTAGAGCACGTAGGTGCCATACGGAATCTTATGGTCGTTGCGCAGGGTCGGGCTCCAGTCGAGCGGCTTGGGGCGGTAGTACTCCACGGCCACATACGCGCCAAACAGCAGCGCCAGCCCCAGCATGTACCAGCGGAAAGTAGTCATGGGAGAGAGAGGCAGTTAGGCGGCTTGGCGGGTGGGAGTGAGGCGGCGCTGGAAGGCCTGGCGGGTGGTGCGTACCCGCTCGTAGTCGGCGGCCGTGAGGTCGTCCTGCTCCCCGTACCATACGTACTCAAACTGGCGGGTAAGCTCGCGGAAGGCTTCCGGCAGCGGACCGGCGGGCAGCTCGTAGAGGTAGTCGTGGTTGGTTTTGTCGGGCTGCCAGCGAATCAGGCCTTTGTCGGAAAGCTGGCGTAGCACCTGCAAATAGCCCAGGCGCACGGCCAGGCGGTAGCTGTGCTCGGCTTCGGCCTGGGCCAGCAGTCCGTCCAGGTCGAGCCCGTGCAGGTCTTCGGTTTCGGTGTCGAAGCTGAGCGGAGCCTGGCGGGGCGCCCGGCCAAAGGCCCGGGTAATGTCAACCTGCAGAATCTTGAGCACGGCAAACACCAGGGCGGCGACCAGCACGGCGTAAAACCCGTATTTCCAGGCAAAATTGCCGGCCGGCGTATCCAGCACGTCCGCCAGCCACCGCCAGAAAGGGGCGAAGAAGGCGCTCCAGTCGCTTTGCTCACTTTTTACCTCCACGTAGCGGAAGTCGCGCTGGCCGCGTAGCTCACTGAGGCGGGCCGCAGCGGGGCGGCGCAGCCGCACGGGCAGGCTGGCATCAGGGGGCAGGGAGCGGCTTACGGTATCGGGCTTCTGGTTGAGAGACTGGCCGGAGGCAGCCGCACCCGGAGCCAGCCAGAGCAGCACGGCCAGCACCACCAGCCGCCCGCCCCGGAGTAGTCCCTGAAAAGTACACACGGCAGTCATCAACAAAGCAGCGTAGCGGAAGGCAGACAGACGGATTCTAGTATTCACCCTCATCATCGGGTCGGAAGGCGGCGTTGTGCACCACCGGGGCGGGGCTGCTGCCCAGGGTCTGTACCATTTGGCGCAGGCCGAAGCCGTCCTTTTTCTCCACCAGGTTGAAATACTGGAACGCCAACGCCACCATCAGAATGGAGTACAGCAGCAAATTGCCCATGGCCGCAAAAATACCGCCCGCCACCAGCAGCACATCCGACGACAGAAACTCCCAGTGCATAGCCTTCCCGAAGATGGCCACGTACTGCGGAATCTGGAAGACGATGCCCAGCATCCCGATAATCAGGCTAACTACAAAGGTCAGGCCCAGCGTCGACCACCACTTGTGGTTGATCAGGTTCACGCTGCGGCGCAGGCTGAAGCCCAGGTCCCCGTCTTCCAGCACCTGCACTGCCCACACCAGGCTCAAAGCCACGCCCAGGTAAATGCCCGGAACAACCAGCAGCATACTGGCAAATACTACAATAATAATGGTGACGATGCTGCTCAGCAGCAGCGGGGGCGAGTAGCGGGCTACGAACTGGCCCACCTGCCGGGGCGTTACGGTTTCTTCGGCCGGGGTTTCTATACGGGCCCGCAGGTAGCCGTACACGGTAGCGCCCAGCAGGATGTAGCCAATCAGGGAAGCAAGCAACCCAAACCAGTAAGCCGGTCCCATGTAGGAGAAGGTCGAGAACCGGCCGCTGCCAATGCGGGCCGCTGTGCTGCCCCCGAACAGCTGGGTTTGAGCCAGGCCCATGCCCAGCCCGGTGAGGATGGCGGCGGGCAGCACGAAATACAGCAGGCACTTGCCCAGCGGCTTCCAGTGCGCGGCCAGAAACTCAAACGTGGCGCCAATCTTCTGGCCAAAATCCCGCTCCTGCCGGAAATCGGATTCCTGGGTAAATTTCTGTTGCATAACTACGTAAAACTGAAAAAGCGAAACGTGAAGCTAGGCCCGGGCGGCCAGGCGGCGTGGGTACAGCAGGAAGTACCAGATGATGAACGCCGCCGACGAACCAATAATGAGCAGGCTGAGCCACAGGGGCATTTCGGTGTGGCGCGTCACGAAGCCTTCCAGAAACCCCGCCACGATAAAGATAGGCACCAGCCCGATAGCCAGCTTCAGCCCGTCGCGGGCCGATTCGCGGAAAGCATGGGCGCGGGTGTAGGTGCCCGGAAACAGCAGGCCCCGGGCCATGACCAGCCCGGCCCCACCCGCCAATATAATGGCCGATATTTCGAGGGTGCCGTGAATCCAGATGGTGAGCACCGAGGGCAGCAGCACCCCTTTCTGGTAGAAGAAATACTGGAACGAGCCCAGCATCAGGCCGTTGCGGAACAGCAGGTACACCGTGCCCAGACCCAGCGTGGCGCCCAAAGCAAAGGTGGCCAGCGCCACGTAAATGTTGTTGGCCGTAATGCCCAGGAACATCATCGTCTCGCCCCCGCTCTTGTAAATGGCCATCGGGTCGCCGCGCTCAATGTTTTCGATGGTCTGGTTGACGTAGGCGTCGCCCAGCACCACCCGCACAAATGTGTCGTCGTAGGCCGCCGACAAAGCCCCAATGGCTGTGAACAACGCAAACAGCACCAACGATACGGCCAGGGTGCGGTGGTGGCGGGCTACCAGCAACGGCAGCTCCCGGCGCCAGAACTCCCGGAAGCGGCTCGTCGATTCGGGCTTGTTTTTGTACAGGGCCTGGTGCTGGCGGGCGGCCAGGTCGTTGAGGTAGCGGGTGGTGGGGGAGCCGGGGTAGAACGTCTGGGCGTAAGCCAGGTCGTCGGTGAGGGCAATGAAGCGGGCGGCCAGGTCTTCGGGGCCGGTGGCCTGCTGCTCGTATTGTTTCCAGCGGGCTTCATTCTGACGCAGAAAAACGGCTTCGCGCATAAGGAATCAGGACTTCGGATAGGAGGGCTGGAGCAGCCGGATAAAATTGATGCGCGGCCAATTCGGGGTTTTCCCGCCGGGCCTGTAATTTGCACGGCGGACCAGCCGTGCGAAGATTGTTAAATTTTCGGTTTCGACCCGCATGTTTTCGGTTTCTATTGCCCGTTATCCACCCCATGAGTACCATCCGCATCCAGACCACCCAAAACGTCAGCCTAGAGTACGAAGTAGCCACTGTGGGCGACCGGGTGCTGGCCACCATCATCGACAGCGTGGTTGGCTGGGCCTGGCTGCTGGTATTGTTCGGCATCAGCACCGGGCTGGGGCTGAGCGAAACGGTCATGGGCGTGCTGCTCATCGTGCTGGGCGGCATTCCCTACGTGTTCTACCACCTGCTGTGCGAGGTGCTGATGAACGGGCAGAGCGTGGGCAAAAAGGCCCGCGACATTAAGGTAGTGCGCCTCGATGGTACGCCCCCGCGCTTCGGCGACTACCTCATCCGCTGGCTGCTCCGCATTGTGGATACTGGTATTTTCAACGGCCTGATTGCCCTGATTGTAGTGCAGGCCAACGGCCGGGGGCAGCGCATTGGGGATATTGCCGCCGGTACGGCCGTAGTGCGTATGCGGCCCCGGCAGGCGGCGGGCGTACTGGCTCCTACCTTCACCGAGCCCGGCTACGTGGTGGTATTCCCCGAAGCTGGCCGCCTCGCCGACCACGACGTGGCCACCATCCGCCAACTGCTGCAAAAGGCTACGGCCGCCGAAAACTACGTGCTGCTGAACGAGCTGGCCAATAAAGTAAAGGGCCTGACCGGCATTCAGGCCGATTTGCCCGACGAGGCCTTCCTGCGCACCGTCCTGCGCGACCATGCCCACCTGGCCGCCCAGGAAAGTCCTCACGCCTCCTAACGGAATTTCCGCTCAACCAACACGGCAAACGCCCCGGCCAGTACTGGCCGGGGCGTTGTGCTGAATAGCTAACGCATGAATTGATTAGTCGCGCACGACCATGGTGTTAGAGCGAGAGTCGTGCCAGCCGTAGGCGTCGCCGAGGAAAGAGAGGCCATCAAAGGGTACAATGCGCCAGGCCGTACGCTTGAGAATGTCGCCGAAAGAGGGTTGCAGCCCTTCGTCGGTTACCACGCGGGTGCGGGTCAGTATTTTGCCCAGGGTGCGCCCAAACAGGCCCTCCATAATGAGGTAGTAGGCCACCGACAGCACAATGAACAGAAGGCGCTCCAACAGGCCATTGTCCAGGGAGTCGAGCAGGGCCTCCTGCCCGGTGGCCGCCAGCACCACGCCCAGCCCGAAAATCATGGCGAAGATGGCCAGGGAGTCAATCAGCAGATTGGCCAGCCGCCGCCCTTGCCCGGCCCGGATGAGCGTTGGCTCGGTTGTGTATTCTGTGGATAGCGTAACGTGTTCCATTCGATAAAAAGAGGGATGAAAAAGAATATACGCCGCCAGCCCCATGCCGGCAGACCGGCTAAGCTCATCAGAATTTCAGCCTTTTCCAACATGAAAGGGGCCCGTTTCAGCTGGATAAGTACCCGCAGACTACTGGAAATAGCAAGGCCGCTCCGGAGTACCCGGAGCGGCCTTGTGGCATCATGTACAAAAGCAAAAAATGTTATTGGATGGCAAGCCGCTGAATGCCAGCATTCTGTCCATCTACACTCAGCCGCAGGAAGTATACTCCGGCTTTGTGCGAGGCCGGCTGCCAGGAGCGGGCATGTGGGCCTGCCACCAGGTTACCCAGTGTCTGGCGCTCTACAATCCGGCCCAAGGCATCAGTTAGCGTCAGTTCGGCCTGGCCGGTGCGGGGCAGGCGGAAGCTCACCTGCGCCGATTCAGTTACGGGGTTAGGATACAGACTGAAACCCGTAGCTACGGCCGGCTGCCGGGTACCCGTTGATACCCCGGCGGCGCCGGCAATGGCAATATCACGCACGGCAATGCCGCTGCCAATCTGCACGGGGGCAGTAGCTGCCCCCGTAGTAAGGTTGAGCGAGTACAGGTTGGAGCTGGCCGAGGTGCCAGTGGCCGCCACCAGGTAGGCGGTGTTGGTACCGGCCGCCGTGCTGTAAATATCCAGGTCGAGGTTGGGGCCAGCCGTGGCCGTAATGCCCGAAGCCCCCACCGTATTCAGGGTGCCGTTGTTTGGTGGGTTCTGGGTTACCAGCAGGTTCAGGGCCTCATCGTAGCCGTAGAGCGTAGTGGTGCGGGTGGCATCGGCAGGGCCGCCGTAGCTGTTGGTGTAGGCTACCGAGCCCAGGGCCGGCGTGGCAGCGGCGTTGGCATCGGTGGTGGCGTAGGTAATGGTGCCATCCACGATGGGCGCGGCCGTACCGTCGTTGGGGTTGATACGGAAGTTACCCCGGTTCACGCCCACAATCCGGATGCGGTCCACGGTGGGGTTAAAGTCGAAGCCAATGCTGCCGGTGCCCAGGGGCAGAGCCAGGGCGTTACCCAGCGGCGTGGCCACGCCCGTGTTGGCGTTGATGGTGTACAACTGCCCGGTTTGGGCCGTGGCATCGTAGCCCAGTGCGTACAGAGCGTTATTGAGGGGGCGCACATCCATGCCCACCAGCGTCTGGGTAGCGGCCACACCCGTAATTCCTACCGACGTGCGAATGGTGCCGGGCAAATTGGTATCGAAGGTGAGCAGATTGGTGCCTGCCAGAGCATACGCCAACTGCCCGGTAATAGCGGGCAGGGTAGTTGGGCGGGTAATCTGCACGGCAATGTCGCGCACATCCAGGTTGGTCCCGATAACGCCCACAGCCGTAGTGGCTGCCGTGGTCAGGTTGAGCGTATAAAGCGTGGTGGTATAGCCTGCCACCCCGGATATAGCCGACGACAGATAGGCCGTGCTGGTTCCGGTTGCGGGGGCGGTATAAATGTCCAGGTCCAGGTTCTGGCCGGTGCCGGAAGGCACGTTGATGTTGGCCACCGTGTTGAGCGTGCCGTTGTTGGGCGGGTTTTGGGTCAGGAGCCGGTTGCTGTTGGCTTCATCAATATCGTAGAGCGTGGTAGCCGTGCTGCCGATGTAGGAGTTGGTGTAGGCCGCGGCGCCCACGCCCGGCGTGGCGCCGGCGTTGGCGTCAGTGGCCGCATAGGCCAGGTTGGTATCGGTGGCGGCAATGCCGCCCGAAATGGGATTCAGGCGCAGGTTGGCCCCATTGGAGCTTACCACCCGAATGCGGTCCACGGTGGGGTTGAAATCAAACCCGATGCGGGAGGAAACATTGCCCAGGGGCATGGCTACGGCAGCAGTGCCTACGGCCGTAGCCGCCCCGGTGCTGAGGTTGAGGGTGTACAGGCGGCCAGTTTGCGCGGCGGCATCATACCCCAGGGCAAACAGCTCACCGGTATTGGGCCGGAAATCCAGCCCCACAATCAGCTGCCCGGTGCTTATGCCGGTTATGGGCGAAGCTCCCAGCGTTACGCCCGGGGCCGCCGCCGCAAACGAAACCAGCGTGTTATTGTCGGCCAGCCCGTAGATGGTTTGGGCGCTGGCCGTTCCGGCAGTTAACGTAAGGGCCAACGCCCCCAGGAGAAAACCACCCCGACGGGCAGCCTTCAGGCGAGTAAAGTGTGCGTGCATGAAATACGTAGATGTGGTGAATGGTATCGGATGTAGTACTGTACCTATATAGGCTACCGGAAATACGAAGAAGAACTGCGGATGGCTTGCACCGGTGCAGTAATTAATCTGATTTTAATCCCAATGCGCCACAGTGCCCGTTTCTGCCGGAAAAACCGCCAAAAAGATGTAACCCGGCAAACCAAAAGCGCCCTGCCGGAAAACCAGCAGAACGCTTTCAAGGCAACAGAAAATCCGGGGTTGGCCCGCGGCAGGGCGGCTACCCCGCCGCTACCGCTTTGCGGCGGCTGGCGGTCTTGGGAGCCCGCTCTTCGCCCTGAGCCAGCAACTCGTCGTCGCGCTCTGTCTTCTTTACCCAGTTCAATGAGTACAGGTCTTTGCGCCGGTCGCGGAGGTTGCGCACGGCCCCGCTGGTGTTCAGGTCCTTGAGCAGGTCCAGGTCCAGGTCGGCAATCAGGGTCATTTCGGTGTTAGGCGTAGCTTCGGCCACAATGGCGTCGTGGGGGAAGGCAAAATCGGAGGGGCTGAACACGGCCGACTGCGAGTACTGGATATCCATGTTCTCCACGCGGGGCAGGTTGCCCACCGAGCCGGTAATAGCCACGTAGCACTCATTTTCAATGGCCCGGGCCTGGGCGCAGAGGCGCACGCGCTGGTAGGCGTTCTTTGTATCGGTCCAGAAGGGCACGAACAGAATCTTCATGCCCTCGTCGCTCAGCATCCGGCTCAGCTCCGGAAACTCCACATCGTAACAAATCAGAATGCCGATTTTACCAAAGTCGGTATCGAAGCAGCGCAGCTTATCACCGCCGCGCATCCCCCAGTAGCTGGCCTCATCGGGCGTTACGTGCAGCTTGTATTGCTCGTCCACGGTACCGTCGCGGCGGCAGAGGTAGCTCACGTTGTAGAGCTTGCCATCGTCGTAGAGCGGCATGGAGCCGGCTATTACGTTGATGTTGTAGCTCACGGCCAGCTCCATCATCTTGGTTTTGATGGGCTCGGTGAAGGCCGCCATTGAGCGGATGGCTACCGAGGGCGACTCCTCATTGGTGAGGGCCATCATGGGGGCGTTGAAGAACTCCGGGAACAGCACGCAGTCGGCCTTGTAGCCCGAAACGGTGTCCACGAAGAACTCCATCTGCTGGAAGAAATCCTCCAGATTCTTGGTGGCCCGCATCTGCCACTGCACAATGCCAATGCGCACGTTCGACTTCTGGTTGCCAATCAGCTTGTCAGTTTCCTCGTCGTAGTACACGTTAATCCACTCCAGCAGCGTGGCGTAGGCCTTGCTCTCGGAGTCGTAGGGCAAATATCCCCGAATCAGCTTGCGCACGTAGAAGTCGTTGGCCAGCTGAAAGGTGAGGATGGGGTCGGTAATTTCCTTATTGCGCACCATCTCCACGTACTTAGCCGGGGTCATTTCGTTGGCGTAGGTATTGTAGCCGGGGATGCGGCCCCCGGCCACCATAGCGCGTAGGTTCAGGTTTTCGCACAGCTCCTTGCGGGCGTCGTAGAGGCGGCGGCCCAGGCGCAGGTTGCGGTACTCGGGGTCCACAAATACATCTACGCCGTAGAGCGTGTCGCCGTCGGGGTTGTGGGTGTTGAACTTGCCGTTGCCGGTGATTTTGGCGTAAGTGTGCTTGTCGCCGAAGTCGGAGTACTGCACAATGATGGCCAAGGCCGCAGCCACCACCTGCCCGTTGTCTTCGATGCAGATCTGGCCTTCCGGAAATTTCTTCAGCAGGGCATTATACTCGTCCTGGGCCCAGGCGCCTTCCATGTTGGAGTACACCTTGTCCATAATGGCCTTCACGGCCTTGAAGTCGCCGCGGCGCAGGGTGCGCAGCACCAGCTTGTGGGCCGGAATGGCCGTAGGGGTCAGCAACTCGGGAGCTGCCGGCATTCCGGGCAGGTTATTCTTTTTGGCGGGGCCGCCGCCTACTTTTGCGTGAGAACTGGCCATATCAGGTAAGCAGGAGTGTCAGAAAATGCGGGTAAAGGTACCGCTTCGGATACCGTTACCGCCCGGTAATACGGCTGTCTAACAACTTCGGTGGCGAAATGGCTCAAGTAAGCTTACTCCCGTACCACCCGCCGCACGGCTACGCCGGCCGCCGTTTGCACCCGCAGCAGCAGTACCCCCCGGAACGAGCCAAACGCTTCGGCCGGAATTTCCGCAGTTCCGCTACCAGCCGCCACGCGCCGCTCAAACAGCCGGCGGCCGGTTAGGTCCGTGGCCGTAACGGTTGCCGCCCCCGGCAGCCGCAACTGCAAACTGCGGCCGGCCCCCAAGGGATTCGGGTACGCAGCCACTACCGACTGCGGCAGTTGGGCACTAGCCGCCAATGGCCCCGCAATGCGGCGGTACACGTCGCGGTACTCCACGCCCGATATCACTTCCTGGGTGCCGGCCTGGGTGGTGGTGATGGTGAGTAGCGGGACGTGCTGCCCCACGGCCAGCCATTTGTACTCGCGGGTAACCGGCAAATCGAAGCCCTGGGCCACGCCGCCGGCCGCCAGGCTGTCGTGGTCCTCTATGCGCGTAACCACCCGCACCGTCTGAAATGTGCCGTAGGGCGTGGTGAGCGTGCCCCAGGCATCCACCTTGTTTACCCGCTTGCGGCGCTGGCTCAGGTAGCCCGTGCCCGGCAGGTTGATAACAAAATAGGAGCGGCTGGAATCGGAGGCACTGGCGTAGCTCACCGGAAACCGGTATACCACATCCTGCTCGGCGGGCGAGTTGTAGGTAACCGGCACGGCCGTGCCCGCCAGAGTACCCCCGTAGCCCACCGACCGGAAGTCGGCCGGGGAGGCATTGAAAAACTGGTAGGGCTCGGTGATGGGCAAGGTAAAACCGGGCGGGAGGGGCACAGTCTGCGGCGCGGCTACCGTGGCCCGGTTGGCCCCGCTCAGGATGGAGTTGAAGGTGAAGGTGTACAGCGGCTGAGCCGGCACGGTGGTGAACCGGGCCACATTCTGCGCGGTGGCTACCAGTGCGCCGTAGTTCCAGGTCTGGTTGGGGCCGCGCCGACTCAGGGGCGGGGCGCTGGCGGGCAGCACCAGGGCCGCCGTGCTGCGGCGTAACGTATCGGTGGGCACCGGCATATCGGTGCGCGTGATGCTGGGCGAAGTCTGGGCCCGCACTCCGGTGCTGAGCATCAAACCACAAACAAACAGGAAGTAACGGTAGCGCATACGCAGGCGGAAATACGGTGATAACCCGGAAGCCGGTTCGAGGCAAGATACGTGCTGCCAGGGTTGGATGCTACTACGCAAACTACCAGTGAAGCTACCGACTGAGCGGTAGTACTACCGCTCGGGCAACGGCTGCCCCGGGTTCCTGCGTACCTTGCAGCGTGGCTGTCCCTGAACAACGTATGCAAACCCTGGCCGCTGTGCTGCAAGCGCCGGACCAATTTCCGCCCACGGCCTGGCTGTGCGCCCCGCCCCAAACGGCGCGCTGGGAGCCGCGTAGTCCGGCCGCCGTGCTGCTGACGGCCGCGGCCGGCCAGGCCGTGCCAGCCCCGCCTGGCCTGGTACGCACGCTGTTTCTGGATGAGGTGCAGCTACTAATGGAGCGGCTGCTGCGGCAGGTGCCCGGTGCCGTGCCCGAGCTGCGGGTAGAGACGCTGCGGCGCTACAAGCAGGAAGCCGAGTTTCCGGCTCTCACGTCCGACCCCGAGCTACTGGCGCGGCACCTGGTAGAGGCAGTACGCTACGGCGCATTGCTACCCAATGAGGCGCTGGCACATTTTCAGCGCTGCTTTTCCCACTTCACCCGTGAGGCCGCCCAGCACATTCTGGCCACGGCGTTTCTGAAGTGGTAGTTGTCAGGGATGGAGTGATGAAGAGAAAAGCAGAACGTCATTCCGAGCGCAGCCGAAGAGTCTCGCGTGCTGACGTCGGAATTACCCTTGCAACGTCAGCACGCAAGATTCCTCCTCTCGTCGGAATGACGTTCCTGTTATTACCTCTTTCAATCACTGACCTCCTCGCTCACCTAAACGCCCTGCATTTCCGGGATGTCGCCGCGCACGACGAGCTTGCCGGCGGTGGCCGCCTGAATCTGTTCCACGGTTACGCCGGGGGCCCGTTCGCGGAGCACGAAGCCATCGGGCGTCACGTCCAGCACGGCCAGCTCGGTCACAATCTTCTTCACGCAGCGCAGGCCGGTGATGGGCAGGGTGCAGGCCGGCAGTAGCTTGCTGCTCCCGTCGCGGGCCACGTGCTGCATGGCCACGATGATGTTTTTGGCCGAAGCCACTAGGTCCATGGCTCCCCCCATACCTTTTACCATCTTGCCCGGAATCTTCCAGTTGGCAATGTCGCCGGTTTCGGAAACTTCCATGGCCCCCAGAATGGTCAAGTCCACGTGCTCTCCCCGGATCATGGCGAAGGAGTCGGCGGAGCTGAAGAGGCTGGAGCCGGGCAGGGTGGTTACCGTTTGCTTGCCGGCATTGATGAGGTCGGGGTCTACCTGGTCTTCGGTGGGGAAGGGGCCCATGCCCAGCAGGCCGTTTTCGCTTTGTAGCTCCACGTTGATGCCTGCCGGGATGTAGTTGGCTACCAGCGTTGGGATGCCGATGCCGAGGTTGACGTAGGAGTTATTCTGGACTTCCTGCGCAATGCGCCGGGCAATGCCGTGTTTGTCGAGCATAGCTCTTGGGAATTAAAAATGAAGAATTAAAAATCAAAAAATTGAGGAAAAAACGGGCTGCTGCCACTCATTTCTGCGCGAAAGGGGATGCCCGTTTTTAATTTTTAATTCTCAATTTTTAATTGAAAGAACCGTCCGCTGCTCGATGCGCTTTTCGTAGTTCTTGCCCTCAAAAATGCGCTGCACGAAGATGCCGGGCGTGTGAATCTGGTTGGGGTCCAGCTCGCCGGCGGGCACCAGCTCCTCCACTTCGGCCACCGTAATCTTGCCGGCTGTGGCCATCATGGGGTTAAAGTTGCGGGCCGTGCCTTTGTAGATGAGGTTACCGGCCGTGTCGCCGCGCCAGGCTTTCACGAAGGCAAAATCGGCGTGCAGGGCGGTTTCCAGCAGGTACATCTTACCGTTGAACTCCCTGCTTTCCTTGCCTTCGCCCACTTCCGTGCCGTAGCCGGCGGGCGTGTAGAAGGCCGGAATGCCCGCGCCGCCGGCCCGGCACCGCTCGGCCAGGGTGCCCTGCGGAATCAGCTCCACTTCCAGCTCCCCGCTCAGCAGCTGCCGCTCAAACTCGGCGTTTTCGCCCACGTAGCTCGAAATCATCTTGCGCACCTGCTTGGTCTGGAGCAGCCGCCCGATGCCAAAATCATCGACGCCGGCGTTGTTGCTGATGCAGGTGAGGTTCCGCACGCCCCGGCGCAGAATTTCTTCAATGGAGTTTTCCGGGATGCCGCACAGGCCGAAGCCGCCCAGCATCAGGGTCATACCGTCGGTGAGGCCGTCGAGGGCCGCCTGGGGGCCGGCCACTACTTTGTTTATCATGGAAGAATGGGTGGGTTTGGGGGCGGAAAGGTAAGCAGTAGTGCTGTATGCGTTGCTACCCCGGCCCGCCAAAAGCCGGCAACTTACTGCACCACCACGCGCAAATAGGCGCGAGTGCCATTGGCCCGCACCCCACTCAGGATGTACAGGCCCGCCGGAATATTTTGCAGGGACAGGTTCTTCTCGCCATCCACGGGTTCCGGCCAGCGGCGCACCACGTTGCCCTGTAAGGAGTACAGTTCCAGTTGGCCGCTTTGCGCAAAGGCAGCGGGCACAGTGAGGCTTTCCCCGGCCGCAACCGGGTTGGGCCAAGCCGTGAGGGGAAGCAACGTGCCAATCTGCAGGCCAAGGAGGTTGCCGGCGCTGAGGAATACCTCTTCCCGGGCGTCGCTCCGGAGGCTACCGCCAACTACAACCTGTCCGGTGACGGGATGCACAAGCACACCGCCCGCCGAAGCACTCAGGCTTTTGCCCAGCTGGTAAACCACCGGCTCTAAGTAAGGCGGACTATATGGAGAAGTAATTTCCCGGGTAAAGTAACTGCCATCAGCGGCCAGCTCGCAGATTTCCAGGCTCACGACGTGACTACCGCCGCGGGTGCCCATCACTACCAGGTGGCCGTTGGGAAGTTGTGCCGCGTGCGTGGCATTCAGTAGCAGGTTGCCTTTCGAGTAAGCTCTTGACCAGCGTACCGCACCCGTGCTCAACTGGATTTTATCGAGCTGGCCCCCGGATACCACCAGCACCTCATCGGCGGTCAAGGGCACCACATTCTTAACTTCCATATTCACCGAGTTGCTGTAGGCCAGTGCCGGCAGGCTGACGGCCGGTCCCCAGCTACCGGCTGCCGAAGCCGGAACGAGCGTGGCCTCCGCATTGGAGCGCACCACATAGGCCAACGGGCCCGCTGGAAGCAAAAACAGCCCCAGAATTGAGCCGGGCTGGGGCAGAGGTAGTTTGCGCAACTCTTCGCTGGTGGGGCTGAGTAGCCGCAGGCATGAGCCGCTGGGTTCGTTGGTGGCAACCCAGAAGTTTCCGGTTGCGTCGGTTACAATGCCGCTGAAAGGCGGCACCCAGGTACGTGTGGGCTGAGTGCGCTGCTGCCAGGCCACGCGGCCATCCGGATTTACCAGCATCAATATTCCGGTTGTTTCCGTGTAGCCGTTGGCGTCGGTCTTGCGGGTTTGCGCAGCCAGCAGCATCTGGCCCGCCGGATTTACGTCAGCTGCTGCCACACTCAGCTGTTCGGCGTTGGCAAAGGAATACTCCCGCGTCCACACTTGTCGGCCTCGCTCGTCCGTACGAATCAGGTACAGGTTTGTGGTGTTGGTGTGGCTGGATTCACTGCTACCCGCCAGCACAAAGCCGCCGCTCGGTACGGGCACAATGCGGTTGCAGGTTTCGTGCCGCTCGCCACCATACAGGCGTTGCCAGGTTGACTGTGCGCGGGTCGTCAGACTAAGCAACAGCCCCAGCAGGATAAGCGTAGCGCGTAGTAAGCAGGAGTGCATCAATAGAAATAGTGCTGAATGAAAAGATGGGATTGGCGCTGCTTCACCACTACATCATTACTGATGTTGTCGCCCAGCAGGCGAAGCACTTATACTGGGCTAATATCTTGAATTACGTCACTATATAATATAAACAGGAGACGAAGAACTCCTAGACCAGCGCCAGCCGGGCCGCCTCGGCATCCAGGGCCAGCTGGGCTTTCAGGGCGTCCAGGCCGTCGAACTTCTGCTCGTCGCGGAGGCGGGCCACAAACTGTACCGTTAGGGGCTGGTCATACAGGTCACCGTCAAAATCGAGCAGGTGGGCCTCCACGGTTTGGGCGAGGTTGCCACCCACAGTGGGGCGCACACCAATGTTGAGCATGGCCGCGTGCCGGGTGCCGGCGGCGGTAGTGGCCATAACGGCGTATACGCCCCGGGCCGGAATCAGCTTCAGCGGCTCCGGACATTCAATGTTGGCCGTGGGCCAGCCAATGGTGCGGCCCAGCTGCCGGCCCTTCACCACCACGCCCGTAAGAGGATACTGGTAGCCCAGGTGGCGGTTGGCCGTAGCTACGTCGCCGGCTTCCAGAGCCCGCCTGATGCGGGTGCTGCTCACGCCCACGGCGTCCACGTCTTCGCGCGGAATTTCCTCTACCATCATCCCGTACCGGTCGGCGTGCTGGCTTAGGTAGTCGAAGCCGCCCTCCCGGTTTTTGCCGAAGCGGTGGTCGTAGCCAATCACCAGCTTGCGGGTGCCCACCGTGCGCAGCAGAATTTGCTGGATATACTCCTCCGAGGTCCAGCCCGCAAACTCCCGGGTAAAGGGAATAACCAGCAGGTAATCAACTCCAAACTCGGTCAGCCGGGCACTCCGCTCCTCCAGCGTATTCAGCAAATGCAGGTTCAGCGGCTCGGAGTGGGAAAGGGGCGGCCCCAGCACCAGGCGCGGGTGGGGCCAGTAGGTAATTACCACGCTGGCCCCGCCACTGTGACGGGCGGTTTCCTGGAGCCGCCGCAAAATCTGCTGGTGCCCGACGTGTACGCCATCAAACGTACCACTGGTAACCACCGCATTACCAAGGTGCGGAAACTGGGCCGGGTCCTGAATTACCTGCATAGGTGGTGCGGGGGCGGATTATGATGAGTACTAGTCTGGATGTGGTATAGAAACGCAGCTTTTCGCGTCTGCTGCCAGCTCCATACGGTTGCTACGAAACCCTTACGGAACTACAGCGCGCAAAGAGTTGCGTCTCAGCGCTGCAATCGGGCAACGTTTTTTTTACGCAACCGGCGAATCGGCGGCTGGTTGGGCGGGCGGACCGGCGTGGGTGGCGTTAAAGTAATCGAGGCCGACGCGCCGCTCCGGCAGCCGCTCCCGGCGCGGGCGGGCGGGGCGGTCAGCGTCTCCCGCGGGGCGGGGCGGGCGCAGGGCCTCCAGGGCATCCATCGTGAGGGCGTCGGCCAGCCGATACTCGCCAATGCGGGTGCGCACGAGCTTGGTAAGGTGGGCCCCGCAGCCCAGGGCTTGGCCAAAGTCGCGGGCCAGACTACGGATGTAGGTGCCCTTGGAGCAGGTAACGCGGAAATCCACCTCGGGTAGGGCCACGCGGGTAAGCTCAAACTCCCGAATTGTTACCTGTTTGCTCTTAATGTCGGCCGCGTCGCCCCGGCGGGCTACCTCGTAGGCCCGCTCCCCGTTCACCTTCACGGCCGAAAACAGCGGGGGCGTCTGCTCAATACTGCCGATAAACTGCCCCAGGGCAGCCCGCACCTCCACTTCGGTAAGATGCTGCCAGGGCAGCTCGGCATCCACGGGGGTTTCCAGGTCGAAGGAGGGCGTGGTCTGGCCCAGGCGGAACGTGCCGGTGTACTCTTTTTCCTGGGCCTGAATCTGGTCGATTTGCTTGGTCTTCTTACCAGTGCAGAGAATCAGCAGGCCGGTAGCGAGGGGGTCGAGGGTGCCGGCATGCCCGATTTTTTTGATGCGCAGCGTGTTTTTGACTTTCCGCACCACATCGAACGACGACCAGGTAAGGGGCTTATCGACCAGCAGTACCTCACCGGCCTCAAAATCGAAGCCAGCCGCCGCGGCCGGGGTTATTTCAGCGTGTTCCATAGATAACGGGATGCCCCACCGGGGTGGCAGGGCAGCGTAGGGCGGCAAAAGTACGGACTCCCACCGTAGAACGATGTCATTCCGAGCAGTGCGCGGAAGCTGGGTGAATTATTCAAGTACTTGACCCAGCTTCCGCGCACTGCTCAAAATGACAATTCCCTGCTAGATAATCTGCAAGGGAATGCCCAGGGCCAGCATAATCAGAATGACGAGGCCCACCACAATGCGGTACAGGCCAAATGCCCGAAAACCAAACCGGGACACAAAATCCACGAACGACTTCACCGCCAGCAGGGCTACCATGAAGGCCACCGCGTTGCCGAACAGCAGCAGCTTGATATCCTGCGCGCCGGGCGCGGCCACCTTAAAGGTTTTGTAAAGCTGGTAGGCCGTAATGACGAACATGGTGGGCACCGCCAGCAGAAACGAGAAGTCGGCCGCTGAGCGACGGTCGAAGCCCTGGGCCAGGCCGCCCACGATGGTGGCCGCCGAGCGGGATACGCCCGGAATCAGGGCAATGCACTGGAACAGCCCGATTCGGATGGCCTGCGCGTAGCTCGGAGTGGTTACCTGCTTGCGCGGAGTGTTGAAAAGCC
Source organism: Hymenobacter metallilatus (assembly GCF_003944705.1). Taxonomy (GTDB): domain Bacteria; phylum Bacteroidota; class Bacteroidia; order Cytophagales; family Hymenobacteraceae; genus Hymenobacter; species Hymenobacter metallilatus. The sequence goes on from NZ_RWIS01000017.1 coordinate 103,183, forward strand.
GGTCGATGAACAGCAGCACCACGCCGCCAATCATCAACGACCAGGCCACCACCGCCACGTTTTTGAGCAGAGCCTCAATGATATCCTTGAGCAAAAAGCCCAGAATACCAAAGGGAATAAAGGCCGCCGCCAGTTTCAGGTAGAAGTCGAAGCTCTGCAAAAAACGCCGCCAGTACAGCGCTACCACTGCCAAAATGGCCCCGAACTGAATGGAGGTAATGAAAGTATCGGTGAAGGGGAGCTGGCCGATGCCGAGCAGGTTGGCCACGATAATCATGTGGCCCGTGCTCGAAACCGGCAAAAACTCAGTCAGGCCTTCAACAATTGCCAGCAGCAAGGCGTGCCAGTACGACATAGGAGGGGAGTTGAGAAAGGAATCCTGGAGGTTGGGGACGGAGTAGAACGCGCACCCCGAAGCAGGGCTTTGGCTTGCGTAGGAAGGAGATTACCCCCAGCCGGGAGCCGAAGTGCCGCTTCGGAGTACATGTGCGCCCACTGCAAATAGCTTCGTCCAGCCCTCCAGAAACTTACCGCTTGTAAGTAGGCGTGGTGATGACAGGCTTGGCCGGAGCCGGCTGCGAGGGCACGGTAGTAACCGTGGCGGCATCCTGGGCGACGGGTGCCGTGGTGCCGGGCCGGGCCATAATGGCCCAGAACTCGAGCACAAAGCCAATAGCCAGCAGAACAGGGCCCAGGGTAATGCCCAGAAATCCTTCACCGTAATCTTCCGTGTCAAGCGTCATAGTGACGAAGCCAGCGGCCAGTATGGCCAGCCCAATAAACATCAGGCGGTAGTTACGCGGCCCGAAGGCAAAGCGGGGAGTAGTCGGTTCCATGAACGCAAAGGTAGAAGGGCCGCGGCAACCTGCCGCACAATTTCAACCAACAGAAGGATTTGGGGAATGAAGCTGGTTGGTGGTGGTTGATTGCTGGTTGATTGTTCGGTCATCCTGAGCTTGCGAAGGACCTCATTACGTTTGAACGACCATCATAACAACGACTCGTTCTAGCGTGGTAAGGTCCTTCGCAAGCTCAGGATGACCGAACAATCAACCAGCAATCAACCACCACCAACTACCAATCAATACAACTCATCCAGCGACATGCCGAGGTATTTGCGCACGGCTCGCCAGGAACTGAGGAAGCCGATGCCCATGCCCAGCAGCACCAGCGCCACGGCCAAGGCCCCGAACAGCTGCACATCCTGCAGCAGGCGCAGCTCGGCCAGCTGCAAGTAGGCGTACTGTAGCAGTGCCAGCAGCAGCAGGCCCGCCAGCAGGCCACTGGCCAGCCCCTGCCACACGGCCCGGCGCATAAACGGCCACTGAATGAAACCCGGCGTGGCCCCCACCAGCTGCATACTCCGGATGAGGAAGCGCTGCGAGAATAGGGCCAGCTTGATGGTGTTATTGATGAGCACCACCACCACAAACGTGAGTACGGCCGCAAAGCCCAGCAGCACTAGGCTCACGTTGCGCAGGTTCTGATTCACGGAGGTAATCAGGCTCTCCACGTACTCCACCTCAAACACGCCCGGTTCCTGTTGCAGCTCCTGCTTGATGCGGGCCAGCTGGGGGGCATCAGCGTAATCGGCGTTGATTTTGAGCAAGTAGGCGTCGCGCAGGGGGTTGTCGCCGAGGAACTGCTGGAAGTCCTCGCCGGTCTGGTCGATGAGCTGCTTGGCGCCTTCTTCTTTGGAGAGGAAATGGACCTGGGGCTTGCCGTCCTTGCGGGCCAGGTAGGGCTTTTGGGCCAAATCCTGCTGGAGCCGCAGCAGCTGGGTTTCGGGCAGGTTGCGCTCCAGGTACACCTGCATTTCCAGGTTCTCCTTCACCAGCGTTGAAACTTTGTGGGCATGAATCAGCAGCAACCCAAACAGCCCGATTACCAGCAGGGCCAGGGTAATACTGAAAACCACCATCAGGTGCGGATAGCTGCCTAGTTTCTTCTTGCGGGTTGGGCGGGGCATACAAAGGTGAAATTGTGAAGGGTGAAGTTGTGAAGTTGTGCGGGGTACAGCTGCTGATTCACAACTTCACCCTTCACAATTTTACCTTTACATCACCGTGCGGGGGTCGTCGTCGATTTGTAGTTCGCGGGCTTTGCGGGCGTTCTGGTCGCGGCGGCGCAGGCGCTTGCGCGAGAACAGCTCCCGGAAGGTATCAAACTGCTCGGTATGCAGCAACGATACGCCCGCCCGGGCCTGGTTTACACCCTGAGTAAAGCTGGTCAGGTCGCGGGGCGTGGTTTCGTAGCGCAGCTTGGCCCGAAACTTCCCGTCGGGGCGCAGGTAGTATTCCATGCTCAGGTCGCCAATAACGGAGGTTTGGGCCGAGGCAATCGGCTGGGTGCCCGAGGTGGAGCCCGAAACCGTGTTGTTGCCGAAGCTGCCCTCCCGCGTAATGCGCAGCCGCCCGTTGAGAAAGGAGTAGCTCAGGCGCAGCTGTAGGGCCTGAATATCCTCGGCAGTCAGGCCGTTGAGGTTGAAGCTGATTTCCAGGTTGGGGTCAATCTGGGAAGTGAGCAGGCCCAGCTGCGTGGAGATAATCTGGCCCAGGGAATTGCCAATGGCGTTGTTTTCGCCCTGTAGCCGCGTCACGGCCAGGGAGCCGATGGGCGTGAGCTGGCGGAATACCACCAGACTGAATACCTGCCGGTTCAGCTCCTGCTCGTCGTTGCGGATGGCCGACAGGAACGGGGCCAAATCTCCCTCCAGCGACGAGGGAATATCGTTGAACTCCAGGTTCAGCTTGATGATGGGCTGCAACAGGGGGCCCGTCAGGTTCATTACGGCCGTAACGGGCACCACGGCGGTGTTGGTAGGGCCGCTGCCGGTATTGTAGATAATCGGCGCCAGGGAGGTGCGCTGGGTGTAGGTGGCCGTTACGTTCATTTCGCCGGCCAGTGGGTCGCCGTTCCAACTGATAACCCCGCCGGGCCGCACCACAAATTCCTTGTTCACCAGGCCCTGCAAGGTGAAGTTGTAGGCCCCGCGCACAATTTCCACCTGCCCGTACATATTAAAGTCGCCGCGCGTATCAATGTTCAGGCGCAGCTGCCCGGTGGCCGTGCCCCGGATAATGTCGCCGGTGCTTTCATCCAGCAGCAGCTCCACGTACGCATCAGGCGTAATATCCAGGTTCATATTCAGCCGAATGCCCGACAAATCAGACGTGCCCGCCACCTGCACCGGGGCCGTGCGGGCCGTGTCGGGCAGGTTGCGGTTCACAAACTTGATGTACTTAGCCTGCTCGGCCTTGGCGGCATTATCAAACGGCAACGACACCCGCGTACCGGCTTCCGAGCGGGCCGTCACGTTGATGAACAGGTTATCGGAGGGGCCGCGTACCACGGCCGTGCCAGTGGCGTAGGCCTGCCCGAAGTACAGCTCGTTATCCTTGCGGGTGGTATTGAGTACCTGAAGCTTACGGTAAGTGGCATTCAGGTCGAGCCGCATGTTCTGGAAGCCCTGCTCGTAAATGTTGCCATTCACCACGCCGGTATTGCCCTGGGGGTCGCGCACGGTTATGTTCTGCAAGGCAATCCGGTCTTCCAGGAAACGGATCCGGTCGGAAAATGTGTAGGTGGTGCCGAGGTAGATGAACGTAAGCTGCCCGTTGCTGACATCGAGGTTGCCCGTAAGCACGGGCGCTGAAAGCGGGCCGGTAAGGCGCAGCGTACCCACGGCCGTGCCGTTCAGGTCGCGGAACAGCGTGTTAAGAAAAGGCTGGGCCAGCTTGATGGGGGCGTTGTCAAGGATGCCGGTGAGGTTGAGCTGCTGCCGCTCCTCGCCGGGGGCGTAATAGCCGGTTACGGCCACTACCCGCTGCTGCTCCCGGGCCACGTCGAGGTTCACGGCCAGCCGCCGCAGGGCATTGTCCCAGTCGCCGCGGCCCTGCACGTCCCCAATCAGTACGTTGTCCATCTGCAAGGAATCTACCTTGAGAGTGGAGTTGATAACCAGCGGCCCGTACACCCCGCTGATGGTGCCCAGGGCATTCACCCGGCCGGCAAATTTCTGCCCGCCCGTCAGGCCGCTGAGCGTAGTCAGCTCGAAGTCCTTCACGGTGAGGGCCAGCGGCTTGTTGGGGTTTTCCGACAAAAAACCTTGGGCGCTGATGCTCTGCCCGCCGTTGCTGAGTGTTACGTTCTGGAAGTCGAACTCCCGGCCCCCGCCCGAAATAACCAGCGAGTTATCGGGGGCAATGGTCCACTCCTTGCCCAGCACGTTTACCCCTGACTGCCGGAAAGTAATTTTCACGGCATCGGCCAGGAAAGCCAGGGCCCCGTTAATCTGGGCTTTATTGGTGGTGCCCGTTTGGGCCAGGGAAGTAGAAAAATTAATTTTTTCCTGGTCCCAGACGCCTTCCACGTAAAAATTCTCGGTGGCTCCCAGCCCCGGCACCCGCTGCCGCTCCGAGGTTACGCTGGCCTGGGCCAGCACTTCCGGCTGGTAGGGCAGCTTGGAGGTAGTCAGGTCGAACTCGCTGCCTTGCAGGCGCAGGCTGTCATAGCGCAGGTCCTTCACCAGCCCGCCCAGCTGGAAAATAGAGGTCTGCCCGTTGCGGAAAGAGCCTTCAATAAAGGTAGAGTCCGACACGGTGAGCTGGGGCATGAACAGGTGCAGCAGCGGGTTGGGGCGCTTGAGCAGCATACTCAGGCCCACTTGGTAGTCGGGGAGGGGGCGTTGGCGCTTGCGGCGGTAGTAGTCGGCAATGGCCGCGTCGTTGCTGGCAAAATTGAGGCGGTATTCTCCCACCAGCGTGGTTACGTCCCGGATAACAGTAGTTGGGGTAAAATTGCCGGCCAGGGCCAGGTTCAGTACTTCGGAGCGCACCGTTAGCTGGCGCTGTCCCCGCCCGTACTGACTTATCATGTCGAGCGTATCGATGGGTACCGTGCGGCCGGCGTAGCTGAGGCGGGAGTTACGCAGGCGCACGTAACCCAGCAAATCATCCAGCTTCAGCCCCTTAAACTTTATATCTGCCGTAGTGGCTACCACCACGCTCTGCCGGGTTAGGCCCAATGCCCGCAAATCGGCTTTGCGCACCCGGGCGCGCAGGTCAAATGCCTGGCGGGCTTTATTGAGCTCCACCGAGCCGTCGGCGTCGAACTGCAGGTTGGGGTCGTTGGCAGCCAGCTTACCCGTGAAGGATTCGCGGCTGAACCGACCGTTGGTGGTGATGTTGCGGTAGCGGTACCCGTTCAGCCAGATGCTGGGGATGGTGGCATTGGCCGTAAGGCGGGCCGTGCGCATATCAAAGCCCACGCCGGCTACTTTGCCGTTCATCGTCACGTCGCGCACCATGCTTTCATCACCCAGCAGCTTGCCCAGCTGAAAACCGGTGGTGCGCACGGTGCCCTCGTAGCTGCTGTAGCGCGGGTCATTCTTGAACTTCAGGTTCACATCCGATACCACCGAGCCCAGGGCGGTCTGAAAGGAGCCATTAGCCACGAAGTCGTTGTAGAACCCCAGAAACTGGCCTTTGAGCCGCACCGTGCCCAGCCGCTGCACGTAGGGCCAGCCCGGGGCCGGAATGTAGCGCCGGATGTCGCGCCCGTCCACCACCGAAGGCTGCAGGCGCATTTCCACAAAGCTTTCCTTGAGATTGGGCAGCCCTTCTACGTTAATACTACCCTTCACCCGGGTATTGCGGCCGTAGCGGATGTCCAGGTTTTTGGTGGTGAAGTTGCGCACGTAGCCCTTGGCTTCCCCCGAAATCAATACGGTTTCCTTCAGCTCGCGCATAAAGGGCTGGGGCGCAAACTTGGCAATATCGTCGGAGTATACCCGGCTGGGCTGCAGGCGGGCAATAACTTTTACCGAGTCGTTGAAATCGGTGAAATTCAGGAAATGCTCGTACTCAAACCGCACATAGTTGCTGAGCTGGCTGTTCTGCACGCGCAGCATCAGCTTATCAAACTCCCAGAACTTGCCCGCGTAGGTCATGTTCGAGGTCAGCTCGCGCAGGCGGGTGCCGGAGGGCCGGTCCACGGTGCGCAGGCCCGTAATGTTGGCATGAATGGTGTCTCCCCGAAACCACAGCTGGTCGGCATCGGCGTAGATGCTGTCCAGGTACATGTGGGCATAGTCCATGGTGCGGCCATACTCCGGAATGCGCGGCACGTTCTGGCGCTCCAGCACAAAGCGGCCGTTGCGCAGGCCCAGGGCCTCAATCTTAAAGTCGAAGGGCTTGCTGACTTTGGTGGTATCGGAGGGGCCCAGCAGCCGCTTCACCGAGCGGATGAACTGGTCGAGGGTGGTGGAATCGGGCTGGTCCTGGTAGGTGAGCAGGGTGAAACGCGGCTCTTCCAGCGTAAGCTTGCCCACGTGCAGGTGGCTGGGGTCGAAGACGGTGAACAGCCGGATGTCGGCATCGGCCCGCCCAATATTGAACAGCTCGTTGCCGCGTCGGTCGAGCACCCGCACGCCTTCCAGCAATACCCGCGAAAACGGCCGGATATCCACCCGGTTTACCAGCACTTTCTGCCCCAGCTTGTCGGTGAGGATGCGGGCCGCCCGTTGGGCCACGTTGGTTTGCACGCTCGGAATCCGCAACGCCACCAGTGCCCCCACCACGGCCAGTACCCCCACCAGCAGCAGGGCAAACACAACCTTCAGGATGACGGACAGAAACCGGGGCACAGAGGAGAGGAACTGAAACGGGGCAACAACAAAGATAGGCACTTACCCCCGACCGTTGCCTGGGGGGCTGCTGCCGGCAAAAACGTTTGCCCGCCGCGCAAGGTTAAAGAAAACGCCCGAAGCGGCAATCTGGTGTTTTGCTCCGACCTTTGCCGGACGAATTATGAATGTTGAGTTATGAATGATGAATTGGCCACGACGCCAGTTTGCTGCTTTCATAACTTACAGGTGTTGCAGCGCGCCTGTGGATTCTACTCAATTCATAATTCATACCTCATCATTCTACATTCCAAATGACCATTCTCGCCATTGAGTCTTCCTGCGACGATACCTCGGCCGCCGTACTGGTAGGTGGGGAAATCCGCTCCAATGTAGTAGCCACCCAGCAGGTGCACGAGCAGTACGGCGGCGTGGTGCCCGAGCTGGCCTCCCGCGCCCACCAACAGCACCTGATTCCGGTGGTGGAAGCCGCCCTGCAGAAAGCCGGCGTCAGCAAGCAGGACCTCGACGCGGTGGCCTTCACTCAGGGGCCGGGTTTGCTGGGCTCCTTGCTGGTGGGCGGCATGTTCGCGAAAACGCTGGCTCTGGCCCTGGGCAAGCCGCTCATTGCCGTAAACCACATGCGGGCCCACATTCTGGCCCACTTCATCGAGGAGCCCCGGCCGCAGTTCCCGTTTCTGTGCCTCACCGTGAGTGGGGGCCACACCCAGCTGGTAGTGGTGCGCTCGGCTATGGATATGGAAATCATCGGGCAAACCACCGATGACGCGGCCGGCGAGGCCTTCGACAAAACCGGCAAGCTGCTGGGCCTCCCGTATCCGGCCGGCCCCCACCTCGATAAGCTGGCCCGCCAGGGCAACCCCACCCGCTTTCCGCTGCCGGTGGGTACCATGCCCGGGTACGACTTCTCATTCAGCGGCCTAAAAACCGCCGTACTCTACTTCCTGAAAAAAGAAGTAGCCCAGAACCCCAACTTCATCCAGGAAAACCTGCCCGACCTCTGCGCCAGCATCCAGCACACCATCATTCAGACGCTGTTGCGCCAGCTGCGCCGCGCCGCCCACGACCAGGGCCTCCGCCAGATTGCCCTGGCCGGGGGCGTGGCCGCCAACAGCGGCCTGCGCCAAGCCTTGCAGGACGAAGCTCAGGCACAAGGCTGGGAGGTGTTCATTCCCGCCTTCCAGTTCTGCACCGATAATGCCGGCATGGTGGCCATGACGGCCCATTTTCAATACCAGGCCGGCGACTTTGCCGACCAGCTCGTCAGCTCCGACCCGCGCCTGAAACTGACGTAGTCCATTGTCATTGCGAGGACGGAGGACGAAGCACCCGCAGGACAGCGCAGCTAATCCTTCTTCTTCAGGGTTGAGAGCATCCGAATTCGACCAACCCGATGTCGAGCCGCAATAGGAAACAGGCCGTCATGCTGAGCTTGCCGAAGCATCTCTACCGCTGACTAATCAATTACTGTTGCAACGAAGCGGTAGAGATGCCTCGGCAAGCTCAGCATGACGGCCTTTTTTTTGACTGTCCACACCGCATAGTAGAAGACGCAGGATATTGCGTCTCTACGGCCATTCTGAAACCAGCTATTTTCAGCCCGGCAACAGCCCCGATGCATTCGGCTGCGTACAACCCCACCCGCTACCGCAGGTCTGGCCCGAGCTGGAAATCTGCGTAATCAGCGAAAAATCCGCGCCCATCAGTGATGAAGAAAGACGATAAACCCAAGAACATCAATATCCAGAACCGCCGCGCCCGCCACGAGTATAGTTTCCTGGCCAACTACGACGCGGGCCTGATGTTGCAGGGTACCGAAATTAAGAGCATTCGGGAGGGCAGTGTGCAGCTGCAGGATGGCTTCTGCTCCTTCCACCAAGATGGTAGCCTGTGGGCCCACAACATCACCATTGCCAAGTACACCGAAGGCACCTACAACAACCACGAGCCCACCCGGGCCCGCAAGCTGCTACTAACCAAGCGGGAGTTGAAACAGCTGGCCGGCAAAGCCACCGAACAGGGACTTACCATTATTCCGGTGCGCATGTTTGTTAACGACCGGGGATTTGCCAAGCTGGAAATTGCCCTGGCCAAAGGCAAAAAGCTCTTCGACAAGCGCGACGACCTCAAGGCTAAAGATCAGAAACGCGAAATGGACCGCGCCCGGGACTATTAGGTGAACTAGTGAGGTGGTGAAATGGCGAGTTTTTACGTGGATGTTTGGCCGCTTGGGTTTTAAGCGGGAGCTTCGCACAACTACTGGGTAGTGGATTTGAGGAATCGACATCCGCTTACCTATGGTGAGCCACAAACTCACCATTTCATCACCTCACTAGTTCACCACCTTGGAATACGGAATCTGCGCGCTGAGTGCCGTGCCGGTACGGGCCGAACCCTCCGATAAGGCTGAAATCATTACGCAGCTCCTGTTTGGGGAGTGCTACACCATTTTGCGGGCCCAGGACCAGTGGCGGCAGATTCGGCTGGCAGCGGATGGCTACGAGGGCTGGTTCGACAGCAAACAGCACCTGCCCGTAACGCCTGCCTACTTTCAGCAGTGGCAGCAGCAGGACCACCCCCGCACCCTGGATGTGGTACAGATGGTGAGCAACGAGAGCACCCGCATCCCCGTTACGCTGGGCACGCGCCTGCCTTTTTTTGACGGCATGACGCTGCGAGTAGGAGAACGGCAGCTGTTTTATAATGGAGCAGCCACCAACCCCCAAAACGGCCACGGCCCCCTGGGACCCACCGAGGTACGCCTGCGCCTGCTCCAAAAAATGGCTCAGACGTTCCTGAAAGCCCCCTACCTCTGGGGCGGGCGTACCTTGTTCGGTATCGACTGCTCCGGTCTGATGCAGCAGCTCTACGGCCTGATAGGCGTGCAGCTCCCCCGCGATGCGCACCAGCAGATTCAGGTGGGCCAGCCGGTACACTTCGTTGCCCAGACCCGCCCCGGCGACCTGGCGTTTTTCGATAATGCCGAGGGCCGCATTATTCATGTAGGCTTGCTACTGGAAGACCAGCAGATTCTGCACGCCAGCGGAGAGGTGCGCGTCGACCCCCTGGACCACAACGGCATTTACCGCCGCGACTGGCAAAAATATTCGCATAAGCTGCGGCTGCTCAAACGGATTTTGCCCGAGGAGTAAATTGAAATTTACCATCAGCACGTCCTTCCGAGCGAGGCCGAGGAATCTCGCGTGCTAACGTCAGGGATGTTACCGAACCATCAGCGCGAGATTCCTCGGCCTCGCTCGGAAAGACGTGCTGCAACCAGTACTTCTCCCCACCGAACTAAACCCTTTGTCTATTGTTAATACGCTAAGAATCATCTAGCTTTCTGGCAGACCAGATTCTTTTTTCTTAGCGTAGTATGGACCAAAAGGTGCTTGTGTTAAACGGTGACTACACAGCCATTACGCTGTGCAGTGTGCAGAAAGCTTTTGTGCTTCTGTTTCTGGAAAAGGCCGAATTGATTGCCAAATCAGAAAACGGGGTGTTGCGTACGGTGAGCAAGGCGTTTCCCAAGCCTAGCATCATCCGGCTGCAGCGGTACGTGCGGGTACCCTATAAGGGTATTGCGCTGAGCCGGCATAACATTATGAAGCGGGACCATTTCGAGTGCCAGTACTGTGGCTCGACCAAAAATCTTACCCTCGACCACGTATTGCCCCGAAGTAGGGGCGGCGACTCCAGTTGGGCCAATCTGCTAACGGCCTGCGCCCGGTGCAACCATGCCAAAGGGCACCGCACCCCCCAGGAAGCCGGCCTTACCATCAGGCAGCAGCCCAAAAAACCTACCCTTACCGGCTTCCTCAAACTAAGCGCCGGCACCCTCGACCAAAACTGGCATCCCTACCTCCACTAAAACCGGTGGCCTCCATGGCTGACCGGTTTTTTGTTGGGGTAAGCCCGGTGGTAGTGGGGAGGAATGCAACGTTTCTCGCTCGGGTAAGCTCTTGAGCAGACATGCTTGCTATTTCCTCTACTTCTACTTCCCTATGAAACAAGTTGTACTTCTGCTGTGCCTGTGCTGCATTGGCCTGCTGCACCTATCCTGCAAAAAAGAAACGGCCGACGAAGTGCGCATCCGGGTGAAAAACACCAGCGCCTACCGGTTCGATGCGGCGTACGTGAACACCAACGGCGGCGAAAATGACTACGGTTCCCTTAATGCGGGGCAGGTATCTGAGTACGCCACGTACAGAACGGCCTACAGCTACGCCTACATCAAGGTGACGATAAACGGGCAGGAGCTGCGGTGGCAGCCTATTGACTACGTGGGCGAAACGCCGCTGCAACCCGGTAACTACACCTATGTAGTAGATGTAGTGGATCTGGCCAGTGGCCGTCTGAGCCTCAGGCTGGACAACTAAACCAGTAAATACCAGAACCCCACCGCGCCCCGGTAGAACTTGATTGGTCCTGTCGGGGTGCGGTGGGGTTCTGTCCGTTAATACCGGTCGGCGGTGCCCTCTACTGTGTTACCACTCACAAAAGCCTGCAAGTCACGGTTCAGGCGGTCTTTTTCGGTGATAAACAACCCGTGGGGGGCGCCGCTATACTCCACGTACTGCGCGTGGGGTACAAACTGCGTCATCCGCTCCCCACTCACTTTCGCCGGTACCGTGGCATCATCACCGCCATGGATTACCAGAGTAGGCACGGTAATGGTCTGCAAATCCTGGCGGAAGTCGGTAGCAGCAAAGGCGTACACGCACTGCTCGGTGGCGCGGGGCGAGGCCAGCTGGCAAATGCTCTGCATCCAGTCGAGAGTAGCCTGGCTGACCGGGTGGCTGATGGTGCCTACGCCAAAGAACTGCTTACCAAACGTTTTCAGAAAATCGAATCGGTCTTTGCGGATGCCCTCCACCATGTTATCGAAATTCTCCTTGGGCGCTCCATCGGGGTTTCCTTCGGTTTGGAGCAGGAAGGGGGTTACGGCGGCCACAAAAGCTACTTTGCTTACGCGGGCGCCCTTGTACTTGCTCATGTAGCGGGCTACTTCGCCTCCCCCCATCGAGAATCCCACCAGCGTCACGTTCTGCAGGTCCAGCTCCGTGAGCACCGCGTTCAGGTCGTCGGCAAAGGTGTCGTAGTCGTTACCATCCCAGGTTTTGCTGGAGTTACCGAAGCCCCGGCGAGTATAGGCTACCACACGGTTGCCGTGCTTGGGTAGCTCAGCCAGCTGGTACTCCCACATTTCATAGGTGGCGGGCCAGCCATGAATCAACACAATGGGGTTGCCAGTGCCCTGGTCGGTATAATGCAGTTTTACGTCGGTGCCGTTAGCATCCTGGCCGGCTTTGATGTAGCTCATACGAAAGTTGTAAAGAAGGTGAGGGAAGAAGTAGTCAATGAATTCAGGTATCTACATACGCCCGGCCCTGGCCGGGGATAATCGAATGCCAAGAAGTTGCACGAGTTTGAACGCATAGCCAAATTCTGCGTTATTTGGGCCAATGAGCTTCCTTTCTCCTTCTCGCCCGGCCTGGCTGCTTCGCCTGTTGCCCGCCCCTCTGGCCCTTGGCCTGCTGCTAACGGCCTGTAATTCCGGCTCCGACAAACCGGCCGCCGAAACTGCCGATACCTCCGCGGCAGCCGCTCCCGTGGTGGCCCTCACGGATAGTGCCTCCTGGTATCAGCAGTTCCGGGGGGTGCTGCCAGGTTCCACCGACAGCATTACAGTGCATCTGCAGCGCATAAACGACGTGCCCGGCGAAAACACGCTGGGCCGCCTCGTGGGCTTCTATGCTGCCGCCGACGGCCACCCCTTTGAGTTGACCGGCGACGTGAGCTGCACCAAGGACAGCCTCCGCCTGCGCGACACCAGCCACGAGCTGCTCAATGCCCAGAACGAAGGCCCGCAGTGGCTGCTCAAGCAGGAGGGAAGCACCTTGGTAGGTACGCGGGCCGGGCAGCCGGTGCGCCTGCGCCTACTGCGCCAGCCAGGGGGTGTGCGCTTTAGCACCCGTACCTTCGCCGCTGCGGTGCTGCCCCGTCCCGAAAGCCCCCAGGACAGCGTATTCGGGCAACTTTCCATGTTTGCCCTGGTGCCCGAATCGGGAGCGAGCAAGGAGAAGCTGGCTGCCAACCTGGCCCGGGGCCTGCGCGGCGACTCCCTGGAAGCAAAGCCGGCATTGTCGCTGGATGCCCTGTGGGAGGAGCAACTGGCCTACTTTACCAAGGAGTACCGCAAGGAGGTGGCTCCTATGGTGAGCAAAGTGCTGGCCGACACCACCGACGACTACCAGCCTCTGGCCACGCTCAGCTACGAGCAGCAGGCCAATACCTACGTGCTCTGGAACGAGGGCGACCTATTGAGCATCGGCTACTTCGGATATGATTTCTCGGGCGGCGCGCACGGCATCTACGGCACCTACGTGCGCAGCTACGATACCCGTACCGGCCGGGCCCTGGGCTTCAATGATATTTTCAAGCCCGGCACGCGGCCGCAGCTGGAAGGCATCCTGGGCCGCTACGCCCGTCCGGCCCTGGGCCTGAAAGACGGAGCATCTATGACCGGCAAGCTATTTAAAAACTCCCTGCCCGTCACCCGCAACGTGTACCTGACCAGCGGGGGCGCAGTGTTCGTGTACCTGCCCTACGAGGTAGCCTCTTACGCTCAGGGCGAAATCAGCGTGTTCGTGCCATATTCGGCCTTGCAAGCTGTACTAAAATCCGGTCTACCCATCGGCAGCGGCCAAGCGGTAGCCCGTAAGTAGGAGGTAGCTTAGGGCGCGTAAGGCGTCGTCTTTACATCGTTTATGAACAGTCCGGCCCGCCGCGGAATACCTTCAGTAGCTGAAGTATTCTGCGGCGGGCCGGACCTTTATGGAGTACCATTAGGGTTGGAGTAGTAGCCAGGACCGTCGGTGTGTAAAATCCCGGGCTTTTGCCGCATTGGCGCAGCTTCGGGGGCAGAAGCGGTACCTTTGGATCAGTTTCTCTTTATCACCTCCTATGCAAGCACCCAAATTCGCGGCTTCCCGTTCCTTTCATCAGGAACTGAAGCGTCGCACCAATGCCTATTTTCAGGAAGCGGGCAAATCCACTACCGGGGGCAAGCGCCTGCTGTTCAAAGCCTGCCTCCTTACGGGTACTTTCGTGGCCGTGTATCTGCACCTCGTGTTCTGGACGCCGGCCCCGGCTTTGGCTTTGGCCGAGTGCGCCTTATTGGGTCTGGTAGGGGCGGCCATCGGGTTCAACGTCATGCACGACGGGGCCCACGGCTCCTTCAGCAAAAGCAAGTGGGTCAATCAGTTTGCCTCCTTCACCCTTAATGTGATGGGCGGCAACTCCTTCATGTGGAACATGAAGCACAACCTCATTCACCACATGTACACCAACGTGGAAGGCGTAGACGATGACCTCGACGCTCAGCCCTGGCTACGCCTGAGCCCGGAGCAGCCCCGCCGCAAGCTCCACCGCTTCCAACATCTGTATTTCTGGTTTTTCTATGCCCTGCTGTTTATTGCCTGGATTTTCTACATGGATTACCAGAAGTATTTCAAAGGCAAAATCGGGGAGATGCCGCTTAAAAAGATGACTGCCTCCGACCAGAGCGTTTTCTGGGGCTTTAAGGTGTTGCACCTGGGCTTATTTGTGGCCCTGCCCATTTACACGGTTGGCTTTCTGGGCTGGCTGGCTGGTTTTCTGGTGTTCATGGCGCTGGCCGGTTTCACCCTGAGCATCGTGTTTCAGCTGGCGCATACCGTGGAGCACACCAGCTTCGTAATACCCCACGAAACCACCCGCAAGATTGAGGACGAGTGGGCCATTCACCAGATCAAAACCACCGCCAACTTCGCCACCGATAATAAAGTCATCAGCTGGCTGGTGGGCGGCCTCAACTTCCAGGTCGAGCACCACCTGTTCCCCACCATCTCCCACGTCCACTATCCGGCCCTGAACAAAATCATCCGCCAGATGTGCGAGGAGTTCAACATCGAGTACAACGAGTATCCCAAGATGCGCTACGCCGTAGCGTCTCACGTTGCACACCTGCGCGAGTTGGGCCGGGCGTAAGTTTGGATAGTCGAAGGAAAGAGGGCTGTGCAGCAATGTGCAGCCCTCTTTCCTTTGAGTGTTTAGCTAAATTTTTGTTTTGTTACAGTCCGGAATAAGAACTTATAAATGACTTAAAAATGACTGGTAAACCATTGCTCGTTGTATGGATCATCACTGCAGGACTATTTGCTAGTAAGCAAGATCAGCACAAAGACTCCACTAATAACTTCGCAACTTATCTGTCTGGAGAATGGCGCAGTAAAAAAACAATCGAATCTGGAGCATACTACTCTGTCAAGGTCACGAAGAGTAAGAACAAGCAACTCAATTTTCAATTGTTACTTCCACACGGTAAACAGTGGATACGGCCATTATTACATGATAGCATGATTGTGATGTCTAAAGTACCTGTTGGAGTGACGAAGGCAAATCAATTACTTAAGTTGCCAGATGTGTATGTAATCAGGTATGTGGGGCCAAATACTTTTGCGTTTGTGCCTAGTGAGACTACTGCTAGACAGGAGTCCGTTTTGCTACTAAGTGGCGCGGTGTTCGAACGCCAGAAATGAAAGGCGATATGAGGAATTTGCAAGTAGTCAACCGCCATAGGAATGAGATACGAATACTGCTGTGTGCGGGATTGTCTTTTGCATGTCTGGAATTTGTCAAATATCAGTGGAGTAGCTATATAGCCAGAAATGGCCGGCAAGTAAGGGGCTACATTACAAGTAGTAACAGTAGTAATGTTCATGTATCCTATGAAGCTGAAGGGATGAGCTATGATAAGGTAGTTGCTAACCCTGGAGCAGCTTTTTCTCAAGGGGATAGTTGTACTCTAAAGTATCATCCTGATTATCCTAGTGAGATAGTGCTGTCGACGAATCGTTAAGGCTTGAGTTAACAATTGTTCCGGTGATGTTAAATCCTGCAGAACCAGTAGTACTTACTCTGCCTCAAACTCCGTATCTTTGCCGCCCCGCCAGGGTGGCGAGGCCGGCGTAACTGCGCTGTGTATCAAACAAAAACGCGCTCCGGAGGCGGGCCCTGCGCCGGACGTGTACACGAGGGCCATTGCTAATATCATGGCAGAAGTAGTAGACAACTTCGACTGGGACAACGTTTCAGCCAACGCTTTCGGTGGTAACTACACCGCTGAGCAGCGCGCCGAAATGGAGCAGATGTACAGCAGCACGCTGACCACTGTTCAGGAGGAAGAAGTAATTAAAGGCACCGTGGTTGGTATCACCGACCGTGACGTAATCCTGAACATCGGCTTCAAATCCGATGGTCTGGTGCCCCTCTCCGAATTCCGTGACCTGCCCGAGCTGAAAGTAGGCGACGAGGTGGAGGTATTCATCGAGGACCAGGAAGACCAGAACGGTCAGCTGATCCTGTCCCGTAAGAAGGCTAAGATCAAGCAGGCCTGGAAGTCGATTTACGACGCTCTGGAGAACGACACCGTTCTGGAAGGCGTAGTGAAGCGTCGCACCAAAGGCGGTCTGATCATGGACCTGGACGGCGTAGAAGCCTTCCTGCCCGGTTCGCAGATCGACGTGAAGCCCATCCGTGACTTCGACATCTATGTGGGTCGTCGCATGGAAGTGAAAGTGGTGAAAATCAACGCTGCTTTCGACAACGTGGTAGTTTCGCACAAAGTGCTCATCGAGAAAGACCTCGAGAAGCAGCGCGAAGCCATCCTCAACAACCTGGAGAAAGGCCAGATCCTGGAGGGCGTTATCAAGAACATGACCAACTTCGGTGTGTTCATCGACCTCGGCGGCGTAGACGGTCTGCTGCACATCACCGACATCTCGTGGGGCCGCATTGCTCACCCGAGCGAAGTGCTGCAGCTGGATCAGAAGCTGAACATCGTAGTGCTGGACTTCGACGAAGCCAAGAAGCGTATCAGCCTCGGTCTGAAGCAGTTGACCCCCCACCCATGGGATTCGCTGCCCGCCGATATGGGCGTAGGCTCGAAAGTAAAAGGCCGTATCGTGAATGTCGCCGACTACGGCGCGTTCATGGAAATCATCCCCGGCGTAGAAGGCCTGATCCACGTTTCGGAAATGAGCTGGAGCCAGCACCTGCGTAACCCGCAGGACTTCATCAAGCAGGGCGACGTAGTAGAGGCTCAGATCCTGACCCTCGACCGTGAAGACCGCAAGATGAGCCTGGGCATCAAGCAACTGACCGAGGATCCGTGGACCCGTGGTGACTTCGCTACGAAGTACGCCGTTGGTACCAACCACAACGGTCTGGTGCGCAACCTGACCAACTTCGGCCTGTTCGTAGAGCTGGAGGAAGGTGTAGACGGCCTCGTGCACGTTTCCGACCTGTCGTGGACCAAGAAGATCAAGCATCCTTCGGAAGTTGTGAAGGTAGGTGACCGTCTGGACGTGGTAGTTCTTGAACTGGACGTTGCTAACCGTCGTCTGGCCCTGGGCCACAAGCAGCTGGAAGAAAACCCCTGGGATACGTTCCAGACGGTATTCACCCCCGGCTCGGTGCACAAGGCTACCATCACCGAGAAAACCGACCGTGGCGCGGTGCTCGAGCTGCCCTACGGCATTGAAGGCTTCGCGTATCCCAAGTCGCTGGGCAAAGAAGATGGTTCGCAGGCTGAAAACGGCGAAACACTCGACTTCCGCGTGGTTGAATTCTCAAAAGATGACCGTCGCGTAGTTCTGTCGCACTCTGCTGTGTACAACCAGCAGGCTGAAGAAGACAGCCGCGCTTCGAAATTCACCAAGAAGAAGCCTGCAGCTGGTGCTGCTGCTCCGGCCGCTGGTGAAGGCAAAGTTGCCGATCTGAAGAAGGCCGAAAAATCGACCCTCGGCGACCTGGACGCTCTGTCGGCGCTGCGCGACAAAATGCTGGGCAACGAGCAGGGCGCTGAGTAATCAGCCCCCGGCGTAAGCCACTTGAAGAAGGCCCCGACGCAAGTCGGGGCCTTTTTTGTAGCGCGCAGCTCCGCTTCGCGCACGAGCCGCAGGCGAGTTCCTACGCGGATGGCGTAGCACCGGGATACTCGCCGGCGGCTCGTGCGCGAAGCGGAGCTGCGTGCTACAGGCAACGGCAATGATTTTTTTTCGCACACTCCCAGCGTCTTACCGTTGGGGGGGCACGAAAACCGCTTGCCGGCTTTGCCACAACGGGATTAAGCCGTATGTTTGCATCCTCAAAGCCCCTGGTGACGTGACCGAGTGGCTAGGTAGAGGTCTGCAAAACCTCCTACAGCGGTTCGAATCCGCTCGTCACCTCTTGTTGATGATTGCTTCCCGCTGTAAACTAGCCCTTTACAGCGGGATTTTTTTATTCAAATATGACGTGGGTTCAACAACCACTCTACATGAATGAAAAAATGCGCTACGTTAATCCCAGGGCGGAGAATTTTGTACAGAATGAGTTGTGCTCTATAATTTGGGTTCACACCAAGATTTGCTAGAGTTGCCGCGGGAGGGATATGATACTCTTATGTACGCCAGTCTGCATACAGTGTTGAAATATTTAAAAAAGCCTCGCTGGGTAGGGCGAGGCTTTTGTATTTCCTATCAGGGAAAGGCTAGTTGCCTTTAGCAAGCCGGAGATGTATAGGCTTTTCAACAAACTTATACAGGCCAATAGCTAACAGATTAAGTAAGATAAATTTCAATATCAGGTTGTGCGTTAGATAAATATCAAGCGCAGTGCTAAAAATTCCAACGTGGATCAGATAAAAAGCAAAAGAACTCTTACCAAGTATATCGGCTGATTTGGACTCCAACGCTACTCGCAGCCAACTTCGCTCTCTTAATAAGCCATAATATAGTGAACAGATACTAAGTAGCAGTAGTAGTGTGCATGAAACAACGATTAACAAGTCAACGGCGCTAAGCTGGTGCTCATAGTCAATAGTGAATAGGGTAGAGATATAGAGAAAAGCCGCAATTCCACTTACGCCTAACCAAGTGCAATACGATGCAGCGGATGGCTGGAGATTTTTTTGACAAACCACTAGTAAAGCCAGCGCCATTCCGCCCAAAAACTCCGTGCACCGGCCGAAGAAGGTAAAATTGAAATTAAAGCGGATAGACCCAAAAAAACCAAGAGGAGCCCATGGACTAAAAATCAAAACCATTAATACTCCGAACCCCAGCAGAAGCGGCAAGTAAGCCAACAATCGTTTTGGCCGCTTTGCCACGCCGTAGATTAGGAAGGGAGCAAGAATATAGAAGGTTTCTTCTACAGTCAGTGACCAGCCTTGGCTTACCCCAGTAAACTTAAGATCATCGAAAAAGCCGCGCAAAAAGGTTAAGTTGGTTACAACTACAATCAGTTTATCAATCTTGCTGTAATTGTGCCACCAGCCTACAGGGTCAAAGCGGCTATCAAGACTAAAGGCAAAAAATGTAAGTAACGTCAACAGCAAATACATCGGATAGATCCGGGCAACTCGGTTGCGCATGTATGTACCCCACCACGACCAAGTAAACGCAACTCTATTGTGATATCGAAGTGTTATCAGAAAGCCACTTAAAACAAAAAATAAACTTACGCCGATATGAAACCCCGATACAAAGTCATGTGCAAGTTGAGCCCGGCCTCCTGCATGGAATGGGTTGAAATGATAGAAGAATACTAGATAGGCAGCAATTGCTCTAAATCCGGTTAGCGCAGCAAAATAAGGTTTTTGAGGTGAATAGTTCGTCTCAACAGTTGGTTGCATAGGCGAGGAATAATGTACTCAAAGGTATTATACTATTTCGAGAGACAAGTTGTACTGCCTACTGAAATATATAGAAGCTGTTTAGAAAGTCTGGCAGGATAAGTCAGAACGTCGTACTGAGTTTGTCAAAGCATCTCTACCGCTTAGAGCGTGTTTGGGAATTAGGTAGGGGCTAAAAAGAAACGAGTCAGTAAGTTGCGCGGGGAGTTCCTAGGCTTCCACGGGCATTATGGTTGATGGCTACCAACCCCTTACTGACTCGCAGTGGC
>NZ_RWIS01000018.1 GCF_003944705.1 Hymenobacter metallilatus
CCGCCTGGCAGTCTGCGGACCCGCCGCCGGAATGCGGGCTGGAGCGATAACTACCTGACCCAACTACTAACCCGCGCCCGCCAAAACGACCGTGCAACTGCTCCTTAGATTTGATGCGTAAGCCCTGACTCAACCATGGTATTTGCTCTGCTGAAGTGAGCAAAAGTTATTTGCCCTACCTCTACTAGCAAGGACACTATTTTTCTCATGCCACGCCCTATTCTCCTTTATCGTTCTCTCTCCAGCAACCGTCTTAATAATCAAGAGGAATACTCTGACACAACGATAGTATAGACAACGGGGCCTGTTGTATTTATAGGCGCAAATGGCGCAGGTAAAACTCGCCTCGGAGGCAGTCAGCAGAAAGCAGGGACAAAAAAAAGCCGTCCCCACCCGGAAACGGCTTTTCTGAAATCGTGGCGCGGAGAAAATTCCCACCCAACTCCGGCCCGATTCTGACCTCGGACTTAGTGCCGGAACAACAGTTCGCGGTACTTTACCAAGGGCCAGTCCTCATCGGCCACCATCAGCTCCAGCTTGTCCACGGAGCGGCGGATGGTGTCGAAATGTGATTTAACGGTGTCGCAGTAGGCAACAGCCCGCTCGCGCGTATCGTCTAGTTTGTTGGCCACTTTACGAGCATTGATCATCTCATCTACCTGCGTTTTAATGGTAGTGATGTGCCGGGAAATAGCTTTGATCGTATCCAGCGTTACCACCGTATTCTCGTCGTCGAGGCCTAGCTCCCGCAGGCCACGCACGTTGGTGATAAGCTTGGTTTGGTAGGCAACCGCCGTGGGAATAATGTGGTTCACAGCCAGGTCGCCCATCACGCGGCTTTCAATCTGGATTTTCTTGATGTAGTCTTCCAGCAATATCTCGTGGCGGGCATGCAGCTCCACGTGGGAGAAAATGCCATGCCGCTCAAACAAGGAAGCGGCATCGGCCTGGATGATGGCATCCAGCGCCTGGGGGGTGGTTGGCACGTTGGAAAGGCCGCGGGCGGCAGCTTCTTCCTTCCACTCATCCGAGTAGCCATTGCCTTCGAAGCGGATGTTCTTGGAGCTGATAACGTACTCGCGGAGCACATCAACAATAGCCACTTCCTTCTTTTTACCCTGCTCAATGAGCTTGTCCACCGACTTTTTGAAGTCGATGAGCTGCTCGGCCACAATGGCGTTGAGCGTGGTCATAGCCGAGGAGGAGTTGGCCGAGGAGCCTACCGCGCGGAACTCGAACTTGTTGCCGGTGAAGGCAAAAGGCGAGGTACGGTTCCGGTCGGTGTTATCGAGCAGGATGGCCGGTATTTTATCGATACCAAGCTTGAGGTAGATATTGTCGCCTTTATCCAAGGGCACTTTGGCCGTGCGCTCCAACTCATCCAGCACCGAGTCCAGCATGGACCCCACGAACACCGACATGATGGCCGGGGGAGCTTCGTTAGCCCCCAGGCGGTGGTCGTTGCTGGCCGAGGCAATGCTGGAACGCAGCAGGTCGGCGTAGCGGTGCACGGCCTTAATAGTGGTGATGAAGAACGCCAGGAACTGGAGGTTTTCCTTGGGACGACGACCGGGAGCCAGCAGGTTTACGCCGGTGTCGGTGCTCATGGCCCAGTTGTTATGCTTGCCTGAACCGTTTACGCCGGCAAACGGCTTCTCGTGCAGCAGCACTTTGAAATTGTGCTTATCGGCCACGCGCTCCATGATGTCCATGAGCAGCTGGTTGTGGTCGACGGCCAGATTGGCATCTTCAAAGGTAGGAGCACACTCGAACTGGTGGGGTGCTACTTCGTTGTGCCGGGTACGCAGCGGAATGCCCAGCTTGTTGGCTTCTTCCTCAAACTCCAACATGTAGGCATGCACCCGGGCCGGAATGGAGCCAAAATAATGGTCTTCCAGCTGCTGGCCTTTGGCCGGGGCGTGGCCAAACAACGTACGGCCGGTCATTACCAGATCGGGGCGGGCAGCGTACAGGGCCCGGTCAACGAGGAAATACTCCTGCTCAATGCCCAGGGTAGTGTGTACGCGCTGTACATCTTTATCGAAGTATTGGCACACATCCACGGCCGCTTTCTCAAGAGAGGCCAGCGACTTCAGCAGGGGGGCTTTATAGTCAAGGGCTTCGCCGGTGTAGGCTACGAAGATGGTGGGGATGCACAAGGTTTTGGCCCCGGCCGTTTCGATGATAAAGGCGGGCGAAGTAGGGTCCCAGGCGGTATAGCCGCGCGCCTCGAAGGTGTTGCGGATGCCGCCGTTGGGGAAGGAAGAAGCATCGGGTTCCTGCTGCACCAGGGCCGAGCCCTTGAAATTCTCAATGGGCCGACCATCGGAATTAAGGTCAAAGAAGGAATCGTGCTTTTCGGCGGTAGCCCCGGTGAGAGGCTGAAACCAGTGCGTGTAGTGGGTGGCTCCCTTGGCCATGGCCCAGGTTTTCATGGCCGAAGCTACGGCGTCGGCCACGCTACGCTCCACCGGGGAGCCTTGTTTGATGGCAGCTTGGAGCTTCTTGAAGTATTCGCCGGGCATGGTGGCGCGCATGGCGTCGAGGTTGAACACGTTCTTGCCGAACGTTTCGGAACGACGCTCACCGGCAATGGTGACGGCCAGCGGCTGGCGCTGATCAACTAGTTCGAGAGCTTTGAAGCGAAGAATTGCCATGCTAGTGGTAGGCCTGAGAGATATTTTAGGGTTTGTACATCAAAGGTACACGCAACAAATATGGTTTTGCAACAACACCCTAGTTTTTTCACCTCATTTTTCGACAAACGTATCTTTTTCATCCCTAACCCTGCTATTTTCCTACCCTTTTGCGCTAACACGGTTCATAAATTCCGCTACTACCCTTCATTTACGCAGGCACAGGAGTAGCCACTGGCAATCCGCCTCTGCCTTACCGGCTGTTGCCGTTGCGGTAGGCCGCCTACCTTTGCGCCGTGAAAAACCGCTTTGCGTTTCAGCCCCGCTACTTCCTTTTTTGGCTGGCGTACTTTGTGGCGGCTAAGGCGGTCTTTCTGCTTTACCACGCCGCCCTTACGGCCACGCTCCCCCCCGGAGTAGTGGTCCAGGTTATTGGCTACGGCCTGCGTCTGGATGCATCGGCTACTGCTTACCTGTGTATAGTTCCTTTTCTGCTGTTTACGCTGGGCAGTCTGGTAGGCCCCCGGTTTCCGCTGGAGCGGCTGCTACGTTTTTTTACGGCAGTGGCCGGCACGGTGGTAGCAGCCCTTACCACCGCCGACCTGGAGCTGTATCGGGCCTGGGGTTTTCGGCTCGATGCGACGCCCCTGCAATACCTGAGCAGCCCGCAGGAAGCCGCCGCCTCGGCGGGCAGCGCCCCCGTGGCTGTGCTGCTGGCGCTGTTTGCGGGGTTGCTGGGACTGGGCTGGTTCCTCTATACAGGAGTAGTGGGCCGTCTGCCTGCACTGCCCGCCGGATTTGGGAGGGGCCGGGCGGCGCTGGCGGGTCTGCTATACTTACTGCTGCTGGTAGTGCCGTTGCGCGGCGGTCTGCAGCAGATTCCGGTAAACCAGAGCGACGTCTATTTTTCCAGTGTGCCCTTTGCCAACCACGCAGCGGTAAATGTGCCCTGGAACGTGGCAAACTCCATCTTTCTGCAGAACGCCGGCCCCAACCCCTACCAGTTCATGGCCGACTCGGCTGCCCGGCGACTGGTGCAGCCTCTCTACACTACCCGGCCTGATACCACCATCCTGCTGCGCACCCCCCGCCCCAATGTGCTTTTCCTCATTCTGGAGAGCTTTACGGGCAAGCTAGTGGGCCACCTGGGCGGGGAGGCGGGCGTAACCCCCACCCTCGATAGCCTGGCCCGCACCGATGTGTCGTTCCGGAGCCTGTATGCGGCCGGCGACCGAAGCCAGAAGGGCCTGGTGGCTTTACTTTCGGGCTACCCCAACCAGCCGGCAACATCTATTATTAAGTATCCGCGCAAAACTGAGCGGCTGCCCCACTTGGCCCGGGTGCTGCACGGGCAGGGCTACAGCACAGCCTATTACCACGGTGGGGAGCTGGCCTTTGCCAACATGAAAAGCTATCTGGTAACGGCCGGCTACGAGCAACTGACGGAGCGCGCCGACTTTGCTCCCCGGGACCAGAACTCGAAGTGGGGCGCCCACGACCACGTGCTGCTGCACCGGATGCTGCAGGAGTTGCCCCGGCAGCGGCAGCCATTTTTCGTCACGGCCTTCACCCTTAGTAGCCACGAGCCTTTTGATGTGCCTATGCGTCCCCGCTTCGCCGGCACGGATGAGGCCAGCCAGTTCCGCAACTCCGTGTATTACACCGACCACGTAGTGGGCCGGTTTCTGGCCGAGGCCCGCCGGCAACCCTGGTGGGCCAACACGGTGGTAGTACTAGTGGCTGACCACGGCCACCCCCAACCCGGCGACACGCCCAACCACGCCCCCGCCAAATTCCGGATTCCGCTGCTGCTCACCGGCGGTGCCCTGCATCCGGCAGCCCGGGGCCGCCAGATCAGCACCTTCGGTAGTCAGACCGACGTAGCGGCCACCTTGCTGCACCAATTGCAGCTGCCCACCACCGCCTTTGCCTGGAGCCGCGACCTGCTGGCCCCCGCCCCGGCTGCCTGGCCCGGGGGCGCGGCCTACTACTGCTTCACGGATGGGTTTGGGGTAGTGACACCGGCCGGCGCGGTAACTTATGATAACGTGGCCCGGCAGGTAATTGAGCGGGACGCCGGCGTACCGGATACGCAGCTCCGCTTCGGACAGGCGTACGAGCAGGCGTCGTTTGCCGATTTTTTGCGCAAGTGAGAAAACTCGCTAAGCTCTACCTGCTGTGAATGGTTGTTTTACATTTTAGCGTCCTACTCCCGCTACCATGAGTGCTCCCCACCCCGAACTGCTGTTCGTATACAACGCCGATGCGGGGCTGCTCAACGGCGTACTGGATACGTTGCACAAAACTTTTGCGCCGGCTACGTATGCCTGCTCCCTGTGCGCCGTCACGTACGGGGCAGCCAGTATGCGGCCCCAGTGGCGGGCGTTTCTGGAGCAGCTGCCGGCCCGTGTGGAGTTCCTGCACCGCGACGAGCTGGCCCGGCAGTACCCCGCGCTGCAAGACACGACACTGCCGGCCGTGTTTCAACGCGCAGCACCAACGGAATCCTGGCAGGTATTTATATCAGCGGCTCAGCTCAGGCCACTCGATTTGCCGGGACTGATGCAGGCCGTAGAGACTAGGCTGCGGGAAACCAACCAGCCGGTCAGGGGGTTGTAGCTCCTGCTGCATACCGGAAACCTCCAACTTCCGCCGTATCTTTGCGGCCTTGTTTATGGAAATGGAACCCAGAAAAGTCGCCTTTTATACGTTGGGCTGCAAGCTCAACTTCTCCGAAACCTCAGCCATTGGCCGGCAGTTTGAGGAGCATGGCTTCGTAAAGGCGGACTTCGAGGATGCCGCCGATATCTACGTTATCAATACGTGTTCTGTGACGGACCACGCTGACCGCAAGTGCCGGAAGGTGGTGAAGGAGGCCCTTAAGCATAACCCGGAGGCCTTTGTGGCCATTGTGGGCTGCTACGCTCAGCTCAAGCCCCAGGAAATTGCCGGAATTCCGGGGGTACATGCCGTGCTGGGTGCAGCCGAGAAATTTC
Source organism: Hymenobacter metallilatus (assembly GCF_003944705.1). Lineage (GTDB taxonomy): Bacteria > Bacteroidota > Bacteroidia > Cytophagales > Hymenobacteraceae > Hymenobacter > Hymenobacter metallilatus. Next base: position 5,633 of record NZ_RWIS01000018.1, read on the forward strand.
AGCTGGTTGAAACGCTGGCCGGCTTTCAAAAGCCGGCGGCCGGGCAGCCAGGCCAGGTTTTTGCCTCCCCTATTTCCGCCGCCACCGAATTTCATGCCGCCCATAGCTACGGCGACCGGACCCGCACTTTTCTGAAAGTACAGGACGGCTGCGACTATAGCTGCTCGTTCTGTACCATTCCGCTGGCCCGGGGCAAGAGCCGCTCTGGCTCGGTGCAGAGCGTGGTGGAGCGCGTGCAGAAGCTGGCCGCAACCGGCGTGAAGGAGATTGTGCTGACGGGCGTGAACCTCGGCGACTTTGGCCTGCAGGGCCCCGAGCGGGAGCGGAAGGAAACCTTCTTCGACCTGGTGCGGGCCCTGGATGAGGTGGAGGGCATTGAGCGGTTCCGCATCAGCAGCTGCGAGCCGAACCTGCTGTCCGACGAGATTATCCGGTTTGTGGCGCAGTCGAAGCGGTTTATGCCTCACTTCCACATTCCGTTGCAGTCGGGTTCCAATAAGATTCTGGGGTTGATGCGCCGCCGCTACCGCCGCGAGCTGTACGTGGAACGGGTACAGCTCATTAAGGAGGTCATGCCCCATGCCTGCATTGGGGTGGATGTTATTGTGGGATTTCCCGGCGAGACGGAGGCCGATTTTCTGGAAACCTACCAGTTTCTCAACGAGTTGAACGTAAGCTACCTGCACGTATTCCCGTACTCGGAGCGCGAAAACACACTGGCACCTACCCTGCCCGGCCGGGTGCAGGACCGCCACCGCCACGAGCGCACCACCCAACTCCGTAGCCTTTCGGAGAAGAAGAAGCGCCATTTCTACGAGCAGCATACCGGCCAGGAAGCGCAGGTGCTCTTTGAAGACGACGTAACTAATGGGCAAATGGAAGGCTTTACCCCCAACTACATTCGGGTGACGGCTAAATACGACCCACTGCTGGTAGGTGAGATGAAGCGCTTACGCCTTACGGCTGTGAACCCGCAGAACCTGATGGAAGCTGAAGAAATAGGAATAGAAGTTTTTCACCACTAACGTGCGCAGTAATTACAAATGAGAAAGGCGTGGATTTTAGCAATCCACGCCTTTCTCATTTGAATAAAAAATAATTACAACGTTTTACGCTGCATTAAATCCATCATTTGCTGCATAAGGCGCTGCTGCTCCTGCAGGTGCTGGTTGCGGAGTTCGGCCAGGGCCAGCTGGTGGGCCATCTGTTGGGTATACAGGGCCGTTTGCCAGGCAGCGGTATCCGCGGCGGGGCCCGCGCTGGGCACAACTCCCTGCGGCTCTGACCGCACAGCTACGGAAACCGCCGGGGTTGCAGCCATAGTTGGGGTAACTGTGGGCGCTGGGGCTAGCTCGGGCGCTGCGGCTGGGGTAGCGGGAACCAGTGCAGGCGCAGGAGGCGGGGCTATTGTTTCGGCAGCTTCTGCGGCAACCGGCGCGGCAGCTGGCAGGGTGCGGCTTTCCTGCTCCGGGGCATTTGCAGGTTGCCGCTCGGCGGTCTGAAACATAGTGCCGTTACCCTGCATCAACCAGTCTTTTGATACATTTGGGTATACTTCAAATATCTTACACAAAAGGTCAAATCCTGGCTTGTTTCGCTCTTCAACCAAATGTTGAATTACGGTAGCCGTCTTATCGAGCGAAATCGCAAATGCATTCTTGCTGACGCCCAAGTGCTGAATGAGCTGCGCAATGCGCTGACCTACGGTGAATGAATCTGCCATACTATCCAAATGCTTATTTTTGCAAATGTACAAACAAACATCGAATCTATTTTACCGACTATACTCACCCAGTCCGGAAATGGTGCAGGGATGCCGTCAGGCGTTTCCTTTTTCGCACCGCCTGCCGTTCAACCATCAGGCCGCTGAACTGCACTTCTCCAGCGCCGGCACATCGTTCCTCAATCAATTATGATGTAGTAAGCACTGAGGTTTTTTCAGAATATTCCGTTCAGTTTTATCGACGCTATCCATACCCACCCATTGCCTATGTATGGGTAGCAGTTGCTCTCCATTTTTCGTTTTCATGCCGGTATGGAGCCCTATGCTCATTTGCCCGGAAACCCAGCCACTCTCCTCTTACCCTACCCCAGCATGTTGCTTTACTGGCTGCCAGGCTGTGTGGACCATCATACAGAAAGACCATCCTTCTGAGCCTGCTAAGGAATGATGGCCTTCTTCAGTCCATTTTGCCGACTGTCCGCACGCTTTAGTGCAGTTCAGCAGTATCCGCCTGACAGGCAACACGCCCCTTGTTCGTATCGGAGAGGAATATCCGTATCGGCTGGGCTGCTGCCATCAGAAGGCCAGTAGCTCCCAATGCGGCTGTGTGCTCCAGCCAGCCTCTAGTTGTCGAAGTAGCCCAGTTCGCTTAGCAACACGAGTGGCGCGGTGGCGTGTCGGGCCACCTGCTCTGCCAGCATCACCTGCCTACGCTGAGCGGCCGGGCAGATCAGGAGGAAGCGCCATTCCAGTTTCGGAGCAAACAGTGCATACACCGGAAGACGCCCCTCAGCCGCGCGCCGCAAATGATGGTGCCAGACAGGGGCAACTTGGCAGTAGGAAAACCCAGCGGCGTACCTTCCTCTCTCCTCCTTACTCGAACCGCAGGCTCTCAATAGGGTCCAAGGCGGCGGCTTTGCTGGCCGGATAGTAGCCCGACGCCAACCCTACCGTTACGCAGATGGCCAGGCCAATCATCATCCAGAGCCAGGGCACAATGAAGCCCCCGCTGCCCACAAACAACGACACTCCGTTACCCATGGCCACGCCCAGCAGTATGCCCAGGGTCCCCCCCAGCACGCAAATTACGATGGCCTCAATCAGGAACTGCTGGCGGATTTGCAGGGCCGTGGCCCCAAGAGCTTTCCGGATGCCGATTTCCCGGGTCCGCTCCGTCACCGATACCATCATAATATTCATGAGGGCAATACTGGCCCCGAGCAGGGTAATGAAGCCCACCAGAAAGCCGCCCATTTTCAGGTTACCCGATAAGGAATCCAGCTTGCCAGCCAGGGAGTCGGAGCGCTCCAACTCAAAGCTGTCTTCCTGGCCCAACTGGTCGTGGCGTACGGCACGCATGATGCGGGTAGCCTCGCCCGTCAGGTAAGTAAGCTGTACGGGGTCGAGGGTGGCGGTTTTTACGTCATAAGTGAGGGCACGCTGCCGGGGCATCTGGTTGCCGGTTTCCAGCGGAATCAGCAGCAGCCGGTCGGCACCGCTGCCACCCATACTACTGCCGCTTTTCTCCAGCTCGCCCACCACCAGGAAACGGCGGCCCAGCATGTACACGTATTTATCGAGCGGGCTCTGAGTAGGAAACAGCTTATCCTTGATTTCAGACCCTACAATCACCACGTTGGCACCATTGTCCAGCTCAGCCGGCGAAAAGGAGCGGCCGCCTTTCAGGTTGTAATTCTGAATCATGAGGTAGTTTTCGTCGCCGGCCACTACCTGCATATTGGGGTTACTCTTCACCCCGTTGGCTTTCACCTCCACGGCCCCCGCAATGAAGGCCGAAAGGCCTACCTTGGCCTCCTCGCCCAGCTGGGCCTTATATTGCCGGGCCTGCAGATAGGTAAGGGCCGGGTACGTTTTGTTTTGCACCCCCCCGCGCCGCATCCGGTTGGTGTAGCCTTTGGCCTTGATTTCGAAGGAATTGGCGCCCAGGCTGGCAAAGGTGGAGTTCAGCGAGGCTTTCATGGCATCAATGGCCGTGAGAATTCCCACCAGCGACATAATGCCGATGCTTACGATAAGAGCCGTAAGAATTGTGCGCAGCAGGTTGCTGTGAATGGAACGAAACGCCTCTTTGATGTTTTCCAGCAAGTGCATAACGGGGCAGTCAACTACGGACGCGGATGAGACTTACCGGAAATGCTGGAAACCCTGCATCGGGCGCGCAACTACCAACGGCCGGTTCCGCAAGGTAACGGGTTTTCCATGAAACTCCCACCCGGATTTCTTACCTTGAATCACGAATTCTGACGGATGCTGGGGATTGTACGGATTCTGACACCTGATACGGCTTCCCCCCGGCCCGGCTTACTGGCTGGCCGCCTGACTTTTTACCCGCGTATGATTATTTCCCGCCTTTTTGCTTTGCTGGTACTGCTGGCTGCCGGCCTCGTGCAGCCGCTTGGGGCCTGGGCCAACCACCTGCTCATTCCCATGGATAACACCCAGAAGGAACACCTGAAAGCATACGGGGTGGCCTACTGGCTGCTGGGCAAGCAAGTAGAGGTGGATTGGCTGCTGAACTACCGGGGCGGGGCATTTGCCTGCGACGTGGTGGCCGGGGCCGAGAACGAGCTGGCCGTGCGGGGCGTAACGTACCAGGTAATTTCGGAGGCGCAGTACACCGGTATCCTGTCGGAAATAGCCGACCCCAACGCCAACATGGACGTGATGAAGCTGGAGAAGGTGCCCAAAATTGCGGTGTACACACCCAAGGGCAAACAGCCCTGGGATGATGCCGTGACGATGGTGCTTACCTACGCCGAAATTCCCTACACCCAGATTTACGACGACGAAGTGCTGCGCGGCGACCTGCCCAAGTACGACTGGCTGCACCTGCACCACGAGGACTTTACGGGGCAGTACGGCAAATTTTATGCTACCTACCGCTCCCGGCCCTGGTACCAGCAGCAGCAGCGTGATGCCGAAGCAGCAGCCAAGCGCAACGGGTTCACCAAGGTCAGCCAGATGAAGGCGGCCGTGACGGTGAAAATGCAGGAGTTTATTGCCGGCGGGGGCTTCCTGTTTGCCATGTGCTCGGCCACCGATTCCTACGACATTGCCCTGGCCGGCCTGGGCGTGGACATGGTAGAAACCATGTACGACGGTGACCCCGCCGACCCCGCTGCCCAGTCCAAGCTCAACTTCAACCGCACGCTGGCCTTCCAGAATTTTCAGCTGCGCATGAACCCTTACGAGTACGAGTACAGCAACATTGACATGGACCCGCGCGAGCGGGGCGTGTACGAGGATAATGACTATTTCCAGTTGTTCACCTTCTCGGCCAAGTATGACCCCGTGCCAACCATGCTCACCCAGGACCACGAGCGTACGGTGCATGGGTTTATGGGCCAGACTACGGCCTTCCGCAAGCAGCTGATTAAGTCAGACGTAGTGGTAATGGGCGACAATAAGGCTTCGGGAGAGGTGCGCTATATGCACGGTACGCTGGGCAAAGGCACCTGGACGTTTTACGGTGGCCACGACCCGGAGGACTATCAGCACCTGGTGGAAGAGGAACCAACGGACTTATCCCTACACCCTAATTCTCCGGGCTACCGACTGATCCTGAACAACATCCTGTTTCCGGCCGCCAAGAAAAAGAAGCAGAAGACCTAAGCCCCCACGGCTCCGGGTGGTGCCCAAATTGCGTTATAATTCGGGCTTAGGATATCCGGCAACGCCCCAGATTCGTTTGTATACAGCACACCCGATTTGCTGCTATGTCCGATTCTGCTAATTCCAACTTCGGTTTTTCTACCAGCCAGCACAATATCCGCACGGCCAATCCCCTGCCCCGCGCCGTGCTCCGGACCAACAACTACCTGCTGCTGGACGGGGAGTGGAAGTTTGCGCTGGACACCGATGACACGGGTTTGCGCGACTTATGGTACCTCGCACACCCCTATACCAGCACCGCCAACTGGCCGGGCTCGGTGGAGGAACACCTGCAACGGAACCAGCCTGATACCCCCGGCTGGCGCGACAAAGTAGTGGTCTGGTACGAGCGGGAATTCCCGCTGCCTGAACGCGACGACGACGACCTGAACTCCTTGTTTCAGCTTACGTTCGGCGCCTGCGGCTACGAAACCCGAGTGTGGCTTAATGGCTTTCTGCTGTCTACTATTGAGGGAGAGGAAGTGCACTACGGTGAGTACACCTCGTTTTCGTTTGAGTTGCGCGAGGAGCACCTGCGGCCGGTAAACCGCCTGACAGTGCGTATTGTGGACACAATGGATGCCGAAACGCCCCGGGGCAAGCAGGAGTCGCACGTGTACAAGCGCGGCGGTATCTGGTACCAAACGTATACCGGGGCAGTGCGCAGTGTGTGGCTGGAAATGGTTGAGCGCAACCGCCTCCGCTCCCGCGTGGGCGTGGATAGCGTGATTGAAGACCAGCTGGTGCGCTTCAACCTGACCACCCGCATTCACGACCCGGGCGTGTACACGCTACGCCTGCAGGTGTTCGACCGGGTGGCACCCACTCCCCAGCCCCTGGCTACCTCCGATTTTACCCTGCGCCTGGAAACGGGCCAGCGCCAGCAGCGGGTGGTGATGGAGCTGGCCGGGGCCCGCCTCTGGGAACCTGGCTCTCCCACCCTGTACCGGCTCGTAGCCCAGCTCATTGATAGTGAAGGGTATGCTGCCCAGATTGAAACTCATTTCGGTCTGCGGAAAATTGAGTCGCGTGGTACCTATGTGTACCTCAACAACAAGCCCATCTACCTGGATGGCATTCTGTATCAGCCCGGCACGGCTACCTACGAGGAAATGCAGCGCCATATGCACGCCATGCAGGCCCTGGGGTGCAATCTGGTGCGGGTACACATTGCCGGCGTCGACCCGCGCATCTATAACCTGGCCGATGAGCTAGGGCTGCTGCTGTGGGTAGAAGTGCCGAGCCCACACTCCTCCACTCCCCGCAGCCGGGAGAACCACCGGGCCGAGCTGCTGCGCATGCTGGCCCTGATTGAGTCGCACCCCTCGGTGGTTATCTGGAGCCTCTACAATGAGGACTGGGGGGCGCAGGATATTGCCACCAACCCGGAGACCCGCCGCTACATCATCGACATGTACCACTACCTGCACATCAACCATCCGCAGTTTCTGGTAGTCGATAATGATGGGTGGCAACATATTTCGCAGGAAGGCCGGTTGAAATCAGACCTGCTGACGGCCCACGTGTATACACCGGACGTACAGCGCTGGGCGGAGCTGTTGGACCGCATGATACAGGGCGACCTGGATAATGTGGCCGTGCTGCCGCTGGTTATTGGCGACCCGTTTTTTTATGGCCGGCAGAAACCGCTGGTAATCAGCGAATGGGGCGGCTTTGGATTTGCCGATTATGGTGGCCCTCAGAACGCGGAAGAGCGCGCAGAGCGCATCCGGCAGTTCAAGCAGGAACTACGCAAGCGCCCCATGGCGGGCGACGTGTACACTCAGGCCACCAACATCGAGGATGAGCGCAACGGCCTGCTCGATCCGCACACCGGGGAGCTGTCGGTGCCGGCCGGGCTGCTGGCTTCGCAGCCACCTTCTACAGCTGCTGGTACCCAGTCGGGCGAGCCAGCGGCTTAACCGGTTTATTTCTGCAGGCGCAGGATTTTCTGCACAAGTGCCGGCAGATCCGTTGTTTTCTCGGGGTCGGTGGGCAGAATGATATCCAGCATAACGGGCTGCCCTTTGGCCACGCCGTAAGCAATCAGCTCGTAGGCCATTCCCCCAGCTTCGGTGGGGTAGCTCAGGCGGGTACCCTGCGCCGGGGGGCCATCCAGAATCACACACTCGAATGGCTGTTTTTCGGTGCCTTTGTGTTTTTTTTCTGCCTGTTTGATGTACTGCGCCGGAAACGTTTTCATCATGCTGAAATCCAGATACATCCACGTCATCTGATAATTTCCGCAGGTGAGCTGGTATTTGTTGTTGGGTGTACAGCCGGTTTCTACCGGCAGTTCCACTCCGCAGAAATTCAGCGTGGCTGGGGCCACCTCGGCCGGAGCCTGGGCCCAGCAACCGAACGGAATACTCAGCAGAAGAGCAAGTAACAGGTTTATAGGTTGTTTCATAGAAGCCAGGAGTGAGCAGTTAGAGCTCAATGTATAAAACTATCTATCTACAGGACAAGCCAGTACCGTATTAATCTTCCTTGTGCGGTGCTGCAGCAGCTAGTGCATCCGGTCGTCGCGCACGGGTAGGCTGGTTACAATCTCGCCTTCAATTTTGAGCAGCTCCTGCAAGCGCGCATCCACTTCCTGCGGGTCACAATACTCCTTGGCCAGGTCCACGTAGCTTACAAAATGACCAGCCTCTGAAGCCATCAACTCATAGTAAAACTGACTAAGCCCGGGGTCAGGAATGTGCTTCCACAACAGCTTGAACCGCTCGCAGCTACGGGCCTCTATCAGAGCACTTACCAGCAGCTGATCCATTAGCTGCCGCTCCCGTGCCCCACCCTTGCGCACGTGGGCCATAAGCTGCACCACATACTCGTCGCGGCGGGGGCGGCCCAGGCTATGGCCGCGCTTTTTAAGCTCCTGGAGCACCCGGGCAAAATGCTCCCATTCCTCGGCCACCAGCTCGGTCAGCTCTTCTACTAGGCGGGTTTTTTCGGGGTATTTCACAATCAGGGAAATGCCGGTGCTGGCCGCCTTCTGCTCGCAGTAGGCATGGTCCACCAGAATATCCACAATGTTCTTACTGGCAATGTCCACCCACCGCGGGTCGGAGTTCAGCTTCAGCTTAAGAATGGTTTTCATGGGTAGTTGGATGAAGGATAAAGGATGAAGGATAAAGGATAAAGGATGAAGGATAAAGGATAAAGGTAGTTGGATGAAGGATAAAGGATGAAGGTAGTTGGATGAAGGATAAGGGACACCGTTGAACGAAAGTCCTTTATCCTTTATCCTTCATCCAACTACCCATATCAATTAAAGAACTGCCAACGGATGCCGAACTGGAAGCGGCGGGGCAAAGCAGCGTAGTAGGGCGCGGCAAAGTAGCCCGGCTGCGGCAGAAACTGGTTGACGTAGGCCATTTTCAGGAAAAAGCCCACCGTGCGAATGTCGCCGCTCAGAAACACGTCCACTACCGGCGTATTACGCACCGTAAAGTGGTCCTGCACGTAGAATTGCTGGGTACTGGGGCTATAGTCATAGGCCTTCCAGCGCGACTGAAAGTACGTCTGCACCCCGGCCTGGCCCAGCAGGGCCTTCTTGAACACGTAGCCCTGGTAATACACCCTTGATTCACCAACCAGTGCCGGAATACGCAGGCCGGGGTTATCCTCACCGGCCCCGATGGTGTAGGTGGCCTGGTTATCGGCCACAAACTTACCCCAGGTAAGACGGTAGTGGGCCCGGAGCGTGGTGAGCTGGCGGGCCGTACCCAGCTGCTGGGGGGCGCCAAACTGCCCGCCGGGGGCGTCGGCCGTGTAGTATACCAGGTTCTGGATGTTGGCAACGGTACCAGTCGCTTCCAGGTAATGGCTGCCCAGCTGCTGGGCTACCTGCACCCGCAGCTGCTGCACCTGCGTGTTCTCAAACGGGTCGGCGCTGCTTTCGGTATGGTCCCAGGCGTAGTGGTTGCCCACCAAGCGCAGCTCGGTGAGCGTGGGCGCGTAGCTACTGAGCAGAACCTCGCCCCGCAACGGCCCCAGCCGGGCGGCCCCGCGTACCCAGTACTCGGTGTTGCCGATGTTGTTGAGCCGGGCCGATAGTTTTAGCTCCCCGGCGGTTTCGATGGCAAACTGCCGGTACCGGAACGCGGCCGTGCCCCCGGCAAACAGCTGGGTACCCGTAGAGTCGGGCAAAGCGGGCCGGAGTACGGCCGGCTCGCCAATGTTGCTGCGGGTAATAAGCCGGAATGTGCGCTGTCGGCCGTACAGGCGGTACTCCACGGCATTGGTGCGCCCCAGCACACCCACCGTGTTTTCCAGCCGCCGGAATTCGGCCCGGTCGTCGGTAATGGTGTTCGTGCGCCGGATGAGCGGGTAGAACCGGGCCACACCACCCGTGCTGGACAGCGCCTCATCGGTGTACTTGTTGAGTTGGCGGCTGTAGTCGAAAAGGTGAAATACCGTCAGGCCCCGGCCCAGCAGGCGGTACGTATGCGCCAGCCGCACCTCGTCCCGGTCGTCGCGGTTGATGGCCTTCGTGAGGTTCACTACTTCCCGCTGATAGTCAAACAGCTGAGAAAGAATCACCTTACCATTCTCGAAGTCACTGGGAGCATCGGGGTTGTTTGTGACCAGCTGGGGCTGGATACCCCCCTGCTCCGCCACCCGGTGCCGGGCGGTGCTGAAGTTGGTCATGGCGTGGTAGCGGCCCGTGGGCGAGTCGTAGCGCACGAAGAACAGGAAGTTGCTGTGCTCTACCTGGCCGGTCTTGGTGTTGGTAACGGCTACCGCCTTGTTGGCCCCGAACCGCTCATAGGCAAAGCCGGCGTTAAAGTGCTTTTTGAGGCTGCGGGCGTACGACAGCTCAAAGATCTGCTCGTAGGGGTTGCCCTGATGGAAGCGGAAGAACGTGTAGGGCGAGCGGGTGTCGTAATACGGCACGTCGGCGGCGTTGCGGGCGTACTTATCAAACACCGTGCGGCCCAGGCGGGCCCCCAGCTGCAGGTTGGGCTCCCAGAGCAGGCGGCGCGAGGCCGTCCCGAAGTTGCCCAGGTCCTGCTGAAACGTGGTATCGTGGGCCCAGTAGCGCTGCTGGGGCAGGCGCGTGAGCGTGGTGTCAATTACCTGGCCCAGCGTGTCCTCGCGCAGCAGGTCCCGCTCCTTCAGCACAAAAGTGGTGTGGGCCCCGTAGCGGACTTTGGTAGAATCATCCAGCACCTGGGCCCGGACGGCGGCCGGCAACAGCCCGGCGCCCAGCAGCAGAACGGCCGGCAACGTCCGGCGCACCCGGCAGCGCACCGGCAACAGCTCCCCAATACCAGCCGGGGCAGCAATAGACAATGGGGTCAGCAGGGAGTCAGACAACAGCGTGGGGCGGAAAGTACGGGGTGAGCAGGGCCGCCAGTCGGGCGGCACCGTCGGCCAGAAAGCGAACTTCAATGGGAATGTAAAATACGGGCAAATTGGCCATACTTGCTGCCAGAGTGGGCTCCATTAGCCGGGCGGCGTCCTTTTGCGTGGTCAGAACGCACTGACCGGGCCGTAATTGCGTAGCCAACGCCCGAAGTTCCCTGAGCTGGAAGACGTGGTGGTCGGGAAAGCGCGCATGATGCCGAACGTGGTAGCCGGCTGCCTCCAGGTAGTGCAGCAGCGGCTCCGGCTGGGCAATGCCCGTTAGCAACAGTACCTCCAGCCCGGGTTGCTCCGGGGCAGCGGTGCCCGGCACCGGTACCGGGCGGCCGTAGTCGTAGCAGGAAAACAACACGGGTACCTCCGGCCTAGCATAGCGAAGAACGTGCTGCCGGATGTCCCGCTGCTGGGTGGCACTGAGTTGCGGGTCGCATTTGGTGATAATCACCACGTCGGCTCTGCCGGCTCCGCGCCGGCTTTCGCGCAGGCGGCCGGTAGGCAGCACCTCATCGGAGTAAAACGGGCGCTGCTGCTCCGTCAGCAGCATGTTAAAGGCCGGCTGCAGCCGCCGGTGCTGGTAGGCATCATCCAGTACGACGGCCGTAGGGGCCGGCTCCCGTTGCAGAAGGTGCCGAATTCCGGCTACCCGGTCTTCGCTCACAGCCACCGGCACCAGGCCCCGGAAATGCCGGAACTGCTGCAAGGGCTCGTCGCCGAGAGTGGCGGCCGTATCGGAGGGTTGCGCGAGGCGGTAGCCCCGGGTGCGGCGGCCGTAGCCCCGGCTTAGCAGGGCCGGCTGCTGCCCCTGCCGGAGCAGCCACTCCACCAGCCAGGCCACGTGGGGCGTTTTGCCGGTACCCCCTACCCGTAGGTTGCCCACGCTCAGCACTGGCACTTCCGGAAAAGCGGTGCTCCCCTTCCAGCCCTGGGCGTACAGCCAGTTGCGCCCGGCCATAACGGCCGCATACAGCCAGCTCAGCGGCAGCAGCAGATAGGAATACCAGGAGGGCATAACGGGCAAATACGGAACGGAAGGCGCAAAAGTAGCGGGTTCGGCCCGCGGTAATAACCTTACCGCTCATTTTTCCTTTCAGAGTCGGACTTTTGCCCGGCCTGTAGGCAGTTGCCTATCTTTGCTCTCCCGGGGCCGCCACCCGAGTACGTTGCTACGGCAGTAGCCCCGGCGGCTGGGGGAAGTATCTGAAATGCAGATAGATCAGTTTCTGAAGCGGGGCGCGTATCACCCCACGTTTTGCGAGGATTTCAGTCTGGTGCAGCCGCTGGAACCGCACAAGTTGGTGCTGGCCGTAATGGATGGCTGCACAATGGGCCAGGAAAGTCATTTTGCGGCTACGCTGCTGGCAAAGATTCTTCGAAAGGTGCTGAAAGAATGGCCATACCGGGCAATTTACGACCCTGATCTACAGCACCTTTCGTTGCAACGCGAGCTACAGGCACTCCTCGCGGCCCTGTTTACCGATGTTCAACAGCTGAAAAATCAGCTGCTGCTTTCAACGGCTGAGCTACTGGCGACATTGGTTCTCGCCCTACTCGACACCCGCACGGGTGAGGTAGCCGTACTGGCGCTGGGCGACGCCACTGTTGCTATTAATGGTCAGCTTACCCGATTTGAGCAGGATAACCGGCCTGATTATCTAGCCTATCATCTGGGCCAGCCGTTCGAGACGTGGTACAACCGGCAACAGCAGCGGCTGCATCATACCATGTGCGTGGACCTGGCTTTGGCCACTGATGGAATTGACAGCTTTCAACCACTGGTGCCAACCGAAGGCCTGCCGGATGTACCTACCTACCTGCTGCTTGACCAACGGCGTACCGGGCAGCCGGAAGTGCTGAACCGAAAAGTGCGGCAGCTGGAAAAAGAGTTTTCACTGGTACCCACTGATGATGTAGCCATCCTTCGGGTGCAGCTTGCGTAGCGGTACCAACCTATTCCTCTGTCTATGCCCTTCGCTGACCGCCTGCTCCGGTTTCTCACCGAGTTTCCGCTGCCCCCGCCTTTGCCCGACGGCGTTACGGCGTTTAGTCCCTACCAGGAGCCAGAGCCCCGGGAGCTACTCACGCAGTTTGCCCGGCGCTACTACACCGGCGAGCAGCCCCGGGTGGCACTCCTGGGCATCAACCCCGGCCGCCTGGGCAACGGACGCACCGGCGTGGCCTTCACCGACCCCGCGGCGCTGGCGGCCTGGGGTATTCCCAACAACCTGCCCCGCCGCCGGGAGCCTTCCAGCGAGTTTATGCAGGCTGTAGTGGTGGCTATGGGCGGTCCGGTGGCCTTTTACCAGCAGTTTTTTCTGGGCTCCCTCTACCCGCTGGTGCTGTTGCAGAATGGCCGCAATTATAATTTCTACGATTCGCCGGCGGTAACCCGCGCCCTGTGGCCCAGCATCCGGGACGCTGTGGGGCGGCAGGTAACGGAGATAGGGCTGGCCCGGCACGCGGCTGTGTGCCTGGGCCGCCGCAATGGCCAGTACCTACAGCGCTTGAATGAGGAACTACAACTGTTCGACCAGCTTCATATTCTCGACCACCCCAGATTTTTAATGCAGTACAAGCGCCGGGAGCTGGCCGCCAACGTAGCCCGGTATGTGGATGTGCTGGAGTCAATTAAAAATTGAGAATTAAAAAGTAAAAATTTGCCGGCTGACCTGGGCTGCACTGGTGTTCCGGCGCGGCCTTCAGCAGAACGGCTCTGCGTCCTCTGCGCCAACCTCTGCGTCTTCTGCGGGAACCAACACCAGAACGACGCAGAGGTGAGAAAGTCCTTCGCAGGCGGACGAAAGAGGAAGGATGACAGACCCAATTCTCAATTTTTAATTTTAAAAAGAATGCCCAAGCTACTTGACCTGATGCGCGTGCTGGAGCAGGCTGCCCCCCTGGCCTACCAGGAAAGCTACGATAACGCCGGCCTGCAGTGCGGCGACCCGCAGATGGAAGTGCGCGGCGTGCTCATTGCCCTCGACTGTACCCCGGCCGTGGTGGATGAGGCCATCCGGCGGGGCTGCAACGTGGTAGTAGCCCACCACCCGCTCATTTTCAAGCCGCTCAAGCGCCTCACCGGGGCCAACGAAGTCGAGCAGACCTTGCTGAAGGCCATCCGCCATGAGGTGGCTCTCTACGCCGCCCATACCAACCTCGATAACGTGCTGCACGGCGTAAACCGCAAGCTGGCCGAGAAGCTGGGTCTGCAGCACCTGCGCATCCTCGACCCCAAGCCGGGCCTGCTGGCCAAGCTTATTACCTACGTGCCGCCTACCCACACCGAAGCCGTGCTACAGGCGCTGTACGCCGCCGGGGCCGGCCAGGTGGGCGCGTATGCGGAGTGCAGCTTCCGCACCGCGGGCACCGGCACCTTCACGCCCGGGGCAGGCACCACCCCCTTCCTGGGCCAGCCCGGCACGCCCGAAACTGCCCGCGAGGAGCGGGTGGAGGTACTACTGCCCCTGCATCTGCAGCAGGCGGCCCTGCGGGCCCTGCGCCAGGCCCACCCCTACGAGGAGGTAGCCTATGAAGTAGTGAAGCTGGAAAACACGCACCAGGAAGTGGGCTCCGGCATGGTGGGCGAGCTACCTGAGGCCCTCAGCCCCCAGGAGTTCCGGCAGCGGCTGCGCGCGGCCCTGGGGGTGCCCGTCGTAAAGCACACGGCATTTGATGCACCCATTAAAACGGTGGCCCTGTGCGGGGGCGCCGGCAGCTTCCTGATTGGCAAGGCCCGCGCCGCCGGAGCCCAGGCCTACGTTACCGGCGACCTGAAATACCACGAGTTTTTTCTGCCCGAAGGCCGGTTGATGCTCTGTGACGTAGGACACTTTGAGAGTGAGCAGTTCACCGGGGAAATCTTCCGGGATTTGCTTATGGGCAACTTTGGAAGTACTTTTGCGCTCTTCATTGCAGAGACCCTCACCAACCCTGTCCGTTATGATTTCTAATCCGTCCGCGGAAACCCCCGTTGCCAGTAAGCTCGAAGCTCTCCTGAACCTGCAGCGCATCGACTCGCAGCTCGACGAAATCCGGCGCGTGCGCGGCGACCTGCCCGAAGAAGTACAGGACCTGGAGGACGAAATTGCGGGCTATGAGGTGCGTGTAAGCAAGTTCGACGAGGAGATTTCTGGCCTCAACGACCAGATCAAGCAGCGTAAGCAGAACGCCAAGGATGCCGATGGCCTGATTAAGCGCTACGAAGATCAGCAAACCAACGTGCGCAATAACCGGGAGTACGAGGCCATTGCCAAGGAAATTGAGTTGCAGAAGCTGGAAATCCAGATTTCGGAGAAAAAAACCAAAGAGGCCCAGTACCAGATTGAGCTGAAAAATCAGGAAATCAGCGGCACCAAGCAGCGTCTGGAAGAGCGGAAGAAAGACCTCGACAACAAGAAGTCGGAGCTGGAAACCATTGTGGGGGAAAGCGAGGCCGATGAGAAAAAGCTCATGGATGAGCGGGCCGAGGCTGTAAAACCCATTGAGGAGCGCCTACTGATGGCCTACACCCGCATCCGCGGCAACGTGCGCAACGGCTTGGCCGTGGTAACGGTGAAGCGCGACGCCTGCGGTGGCTGCTTTAACACGGTACCGCCCCAGCGCCAGGCCGACATCATTGCCCACAAGAAAATTATTGTATGTGAGCACTGCGGCCGCGTGCTGGCCGATGTGGAAGCCCGCATTGCCTAAGTGTATTCGCGTTTTTGATAAAGAACGGCCTTGTCTCGGGGCCGTTCTTTTTTTGTTCGTATGAGTTTTCTCGCAGAGGTCCGCAGAGGGATGCGCAGAGGAAAAAAGAGGCTGTTCTGGCTGCTTTTTCCCACTGCCTTCCTTTGCACATCCCTGCGCGAGCCGCTGCCGGAAAGCCCGCCCGCCAGCACCCTCACCTCTACCCAGGCCCGGGCCTACGCTGAGGTGCTGAACATGCGGCCGGCCGCGGCCCGGCCCCTGCTTAAAGGCGCTGATGCCGGCAGCTTGCTGGTACAGGATTGCCTTGGCATTACGGAGCTGCTGGTAAGCCAGGATGCCCGCCAGTACGCTGCTGCCGTGCAGGCTCAGGATAAGCGCCTGGCGCTGCTGGAAAAGCAGCCGGCCGGTCCGCTGCAGGCATACGCCGCCGCCGAAATCCGCCTGCATCAGGCGGCGGCGCAGGTGGTGTTCGGCCACGAGGTGCAGGGAGCCTGGAGCTTGCGCCAGAGCTACCTGGCCATGCAGCAGGTGGTGCGGCGCTACCCGCAGTTTCTGCCGGCCCGCAAAACGCTGGGTATGCTGCAGTTTTTTATTGGCTCACTGCCGGAGTCGTACCGCTGGTTTCTGAAGCTGCTGGGGTTGCCGGGCTCGGTAGAAGCCGGCCTGCACAACCTGCGCCTGGCCGCCACCCAGCCCAATGATTTTCAGCTGGAAGCCCGCCTGATTCTGGCCCTGCTGGAGGAAACCTACTACAAAAAGCCCGAAGCGGCCCTTGCCCTGGTCCAAACGCTGCAGCGCCAGCAGCCCCAGAGCCTGCTGCTGAGTTACCTGCTCATCAGTCAGCTCAAAAAGCAGCACCGCACCGATGCTGCCCTGGTCGCCTACCGGGCCCGCCCCACCGGCCCCGACTACCTGCCGCTGCCCTACCTGCACCACATGGCCGCCGATTTGCTGCTCTACCAGGGTCAGTACGCGGCTTCCCAGCGCGAAAACCTGTGGTTTCTGCAAAACTATCAGGGCCAGCACTACCGCAAGGATGCCTACTTCAAGCTCTACTTGGCAACCTGGCTGAGCGGCGCGGCACCCGCCGCCGAGCAGTACCGCCGCCGCATTGGCAGCGAGGGGCGTACCGTGCTGGAAGAAGACACGTACGCGCAACGTTTTGTGGAGGATAAACAGCCGCTCAACGCCCGGCTCACCCGCGCCCGCCTCCAGATTGACGGCGGCTATTACCGGGAAGCTTTACTTACGCTCGATACCTTTCATACAACGGCTACTACGCCCCTGCGCGACCGGCTGGAGGAGCCCTACCGCCGGGCCCGGGCCCTGCACCTGCTGGGCCGCCCCGATTCGGCCCGGCCGTTATATGCCCGCACCATTGCCCTGGCCGGTACGGCGCCTTACTATTTTGCCCCCCAGTCGGCCTTGCAGCTTGGCTACCTGTACCAGGCCGAGGGGCAGAAGAAGGCGGCCCGCACCTACTTTCAGAAGGCCCTGAGCTACCCCCGCCACGAGTACAAGAACAGCACCGATACCAAAGCCAAACTGGCCCTGAAGGAATTGGACGAGTAAGGGGCGTATCACCCGTTTCCGGCCCTGGGCCGCGTACCTTTGCGCCGTGTCCCCCACCATGCTGTCTATTCCGCTTTCCGAGTTACCTGCCGATTTCCGGGCCCGGGCCCTGCGCTGGGCGGCCGGCTTTCCGCACTGTGCCTACTTTGAGCCCAACGGGCTGGCGTATCCTCACGGGCCCTTCGACCAGTTGCTGGGTGTGGCTACGGAGGCGCCGGCCGCTCCTCGCTCCCTGAAAGAGCTGCGCTCCTGGCTACCACAACCGGCCGTGGCAGGCCCGTGCTTCGGCTTCCTTACCTACGAGGTCAAAAACGAGGTAGAACAGCTCCACAGCGGCAACCCCTCGGGCCTTAGCTGGCCGCAGCTGCACTTCTTCTCCCCGCACACCTGGCTGCATTGGCGACCTGATACGCTGGAAATTCACGGCCACACGGAGGGCGTACTGGCCACCATTCTGGCCACGGCCGTGCCCCGGCTTGCGGCACCGCTGGTCCCGGCCTTCACGCCCCGCATGCCCAAGGCCGAGTATCTGACGGCCGTAGAAGCCGTGCGGGAAGATATTCTGAATGGGGAGGTGTACGAGCTGAACTTATGCCAGGAGTTCTACGCCGAGCAAGTACAGCTGGACCCGGTAGATGTGTTTTTACGACTAAACGAGGCCTCTCCGGCTCCGTTTGCCGGCTTTCTGCGCCACCACAACCACTTTCTGCTGTGCGCGTCGCCGGAGCGGTTCCTGGCCTGTTCTGGCCGGGCCCTTGTGTCCCAGCCCATCAAAGGCACCATCCGGCGCGGGGCTACCCCCGCCGAGGATGAGCAGCAACGCACCACGCTGCTGCACGACGAGAAGGAGCGGGCCGAAAACCTCATGATTGTGGACCTGGTGCGCAACGACCTGGCCCGCGTAGCCCAAACCGGCACCGTGCAGGTACCCGAGCTGTTTGGCCTCTATTCCTTCCGCCACGTCTGGCAGATGATTTCGACGGTTACAGCCGAGCTGCGCCCCGGGGTAGATGCAGTAGACGTGCTGGGCGCTACCTTCCCCATGGGCTCCATGACCGGGGCGCCCAAAATCAGGGCTATGCAGCTGATTGAGCACTATGAGCGCACCCGCCGGGGCCTCTACAGCGGCAGCATCGGCTACGTGTGGCCCAATGGCAACTTCGAGTTCAACGTGGTGATCCGCAGCCTGCAGTACCGCCCGGATACCGGCTACCTCAGCTTCCAGGTCGGCTCGGCCATCACCTACGACTCGGTGCCGGAGCGGGAATACGAGGAATGCCTGCTCAAAGCTCAGGCCATGCTGGACGTACTGGGGGCTGCGGTGAGTGAGTGAATAGTTGTCATCCTGAGCTTGCGAAGGATCTTACCAGGCGTGAACACGTCGTTTCACCTTGGTAAGGTCCTTCGCAAGCCTAGCATGACAGTTCGTTCTTACTTCACTCATTCACTTCCTCACTCATTCACTCATAACCGCTCCTGCCATTCTGTCATTTTCAGGCTAAAACACGTACCTTTGCCGTTCTCTGAATTGTGAAGCTGCTGCCTGCTGAAGGCCTTTTCCCATGTCGCAACCGCTCCTTACCCTCGATTTTCTCGATACACCTACCCTGCCCACGCCCGCCGTGGACGCGGCTACGCACGCCCACGAGCCCTCGGGTCAGGTGCGCGTGCAGGCCGCGACCCGCACGGGTAAAAGCCGCAAGCTCTACATTGAGAGCTACGGCTGCCAGATGAACTTCTCCGACTCGGAAATCGTGTCGAGCATCCTGTTTGAGCAGGGTTTCGACACGACTGACCAGCTGGAAGGCGCCGACCTGGTGCTGCTGAATACCTGCTCCATCCGCGAAAAGGCCGAACAAACCGTGCGTATGCGCCTGTCCCAGATTAATAGCCACAAAAAGCGCAACCCCGGCCTGCTGGTGGGCGTGCTGGGCTGCATGGCGGAGCGCCTGAAAAGCAAGTTTCTGGAGGAAGAAAAGCTGGTGGACCTGGTAGTCGGCCCCGACGCCTACCGCGACCTGCCCCAGCTGATTCAGCAGGTGGATGGCGGCCAGAAGGCCGTAAACGTGCTGCTGAGCCGGGAGGAAACCTACGCCGACATCACGCCGGTACGCCTCAACAGCAACGGCATCACGGCCTTTATCAGCATCATGCGCGGCTGCGACAATATGTGCTCCTTCTGCGTGGTACCCTTCACCAGGGGCCGGGAACGGAGCCGCGACGCCCACAGCATTGTGCAGGAAGCCCGTGACCTGGTAGCCGCTGGCTACAAGGAGGTTACCCTGCTGGGCCAGAACGTGGATAGTTACAAATGGGCCTCCGAGGACGGCTCTGAATCGGTGAACTTTGCCCAGCTGCTGGAGCGGGTGGCCCTGGTGAGCCCTGAGTTGCGGGTGCGCTTCTCCACCTCCCATCCCAAGGACATTACCGATGAGGTGCTGCACACCATGGCGCGCTACGACAACATCTGCAAGTACATTCACCTGCCGGCCCAGAGCGGTAACTCGCGCGTACTCAAGCTGATGAACCGCACCTACGACCGGCCTTGGTACGAGGAGCGGGTACTGGCTATCCGTCGCATTCTGGGTGAGGACTGCGCCATTAGCACCGATATGATTGCGGGATTCTGCTCCGAAACCGAGGAGGAACACCAGGATACCCTCAGCCTCATCGACTTTGTGCAGTACGACATGGGCTACAACTTTTTCTACTCGGAGCGCCCCGGCACCCTGGCCGCCCGCAAACTGGCCGATGATATTCCGCTGGACGTGAAGAAGCGCCGTCTGCAGGAAGTTATTGACCGTCAGCAGCTGCACGCCCGGGCCCGTTACGCCCGCATGGTGGGCCGCGTGCATCAGGTACTGGTAGAAGGCCGCTCCAAACGCTCGGAGGAGCAGCTCAGCGGCCGCAACAGTCAGAACCAGGTGGTCATCTTCCCCCGGGGCACCGCCCAAAAAGGCGACTACGTGAACGTGCTGGTCACCAGCACCACCGGCGCCGCGCTGATTGGGGAAATCGTCTAGTTTTTAGTTGCTCGTTGTCAGTTGTTAGGTTTTAGTCATGGACAAGCCCTATACGGAGTTGAACGTGTGGCTACAATGCCGAAATCTGACTAAACGGGTGTACGAACTGACCCGGCAGTTTCCCAAAGAAGAATTGTTTGGCCTGACTAACCAACTTCGTCGGGCTGCCGTCTCGATTCCATCTAACATCGCCGAGGGCTGTGGCCGGCAGTCCGCGCGGGATACGCTGCAGTTTCTGTTCATTGCCCGGGGTTCTTTATACGAAGTTGAAACGCAACTTTATCTAGCCTACGACTTGCTATATCTGCCTGACCAGGAGTTGCAGGAACTGCTGACCGCCGTTACCAACTGCAAAAAGCTGCTTCAGGGTTTTATCCGCTACTATCGTACTCTCACCACCTCGTCCTACGTTGCTGAAGATGCCCCCGACTATCTTCCTGACAACGGACAACCAGCAACTGACAACTAGCCCTTGACTCCCTCCGAAATACAATCAATCAAGCAACGCTTCGGCATTATCGGCAACGCGCCGACGCTGAACTACGCCATTCAGGTAGCGGCGCAGGTGGCCCCCACCGATATGACGGTGCTGATTACCGGCGAAAGTGGCTCCGGGAAGGAGTCGTTTTCGAAGATCATTCATGCCCTGTCGCCGCGCAAGCACGGGCAGTTTATTGCCATCAACTGCGGCGCCATTCCAGAAGGCACCATCGACTCCGAATTGTTCGGGCACGAGAAAGGCTCGTTTACCGGCGCCCAGGAAGCCCGCAAAGGCTACTTCGAGGTAACCAATGGGGGCACTATCTTCCTCGACGAGATTGGCGAGATGCCCCTGGGCACCCAGGCCCGCCTGCTGCGCGTGCTGGAAAATGGCGAGTTCATCCGCGTCGGCTCCTCCAAAGTGCAGAAGACCGATGTGCGCGTGGTAGCCGCCACCAACGTCAATCTGCTGGACGCCGTGCGCGAAGGCCGCTTCCGCGAAGACCTGTACTACCGCCTCAACACGGTACCCATTACGGTTCCACCGTTGCGTGAACGAGGCGATGATATCTATCTACTGTTCAGAAAGTTTGCCACTGACTTCGCCGACCGGTACCGGGTAAAGCCCGTGAGCCTCACCCCCGATGCGGTGCAGGAATTGCAGCGCTTCCGCTTCCCCGGTAACATCCGCCAGCTCAAGAACGTGGCCGAGCAGATATCGGTGCTGGAAACCGACCGGGAAATCGACTCCCGCCGCCTGCGCCAGTATTTACCCCAGGAGCAAACTTCCCAGCTGCCCATGCTGCTCAGCGCCGCCGGCAGCGCCACCGACGGGGCCGGCAACGCCTACTCCGAGCGGGACCTGCTCTACAAGGTGCTGTTTGATATGCGCCGCGACATGACCGACCTTAAGAAGCTGGTGCTGGACCTGGCCGGCGGCCAGCGCCCCCACGAGGCGCAGGAGCTGCTGCGCCAGAACAGCCACCTGTTCACCAGCGTACAGGTGTCGCCCTACGACGCCGGGGCCGCCCGCCCCCTCCGCCCCGAGGCCGCCGCCTCCGACTTCATCCTGAATCCGCGCGACCTGGCCGTGGAGGATGCTACCGACTACGAGGAGGACGTGCAGCGCGTGGAGGATATTTCCCACGAAACCGAGGAAGAAACGCTGAGTCTGGAGGCCAAGGAAAAGGAAATGATAATTAAAGCGTTGAAGAAGCACAACAACAAGCGCAAGTACGCCGCGCACGATTTGGGCATTTCCGAACGCACCCTATACCGCAAGCTCAAGCAATATGACCTGGAACAAGCGTAATATATTCGCTACTAGCTGTTGGCTGTTCGCTGTTAGCTTTCTTTCTTCTTTCCGCCGAAAAGCTGTCAGCCAACAGCTAATAGCTACCAGCTTTTTAGTACTGCTCAGCGGCTGCGGCATCTATTCCTTTAGCGGCACCAACATCAACCCAGCCGTCAAGACGATTTCCATTGCCACTTTCGCCAACAACGCTAACAACGGTCCTTCGTTTCTGTCGGCGCGGTTTACGGAGGATTTCAAGGACTATTTTCAGCGCAATACCAACCTCAAGCTGGTGCCCCGGGATGGAGATTTGCAATTCGAAGGGCAGATAATTGCCTATGATTTCGCCCCGGCGGCTATTCAGCAAACGGCCACCGGGCAGGACCAGGCCGGGGCCAACCAGCTCACCATTCAGGTGCGAGTGAAGTTTACCAACACCAAGGACCCCAAGCAGGACTTCGAGCAGACCCTGCAAACCACCCGTCCGTTTCCGGCTACCCGCGACATTACCAGCATCAACAACGACCCCACGGCCCTACGGGAACTGTTCCGGAACATCATTACCGACGCCTTCAATAAGTCGGTGGCAAACTGGTAAGCCGGGCTATACCCAGGTTTAATGCCTAAATTGACGTATTCTTGCAGCCCCGTACCCATCTGGGCTACCGCAATACGGCTCACCTCCCCTCCCTGCACAGCCTCGTTGCCCGCCCCTGGGTGGTCGGCGGCTTTTAGTTATTTACCGCATGACCCGCGCGTCGCTACTGCACATTCTGGACCACGTCGACGGGATTTCGGATGCCGAAATCCGGGAGTTGGAACAACTGGCGGCCGCATTTCCCTATTGCCAGTCGGCGCATGTGCTGCTGGCCAAAGCCGCCCACGACCGGGGCAGTATGCTGGCCGGCCAGCGCCTGCGGCGGGCGGCTACTTACGCCGCCAATCGGGAGCTACTGCGCCAGTTACTGGAGCAGCCGGCGGCAGCGCCTGTGGCCGCTTCTGCGCCAGTAACAGTACCGGAGCCTTTGCCCTCCGTACCGGAGCACACCGAGCCGCTCCCTTTCCTGTCTGAAACAGCCACCACCCCGCTTCCAGCCAGCTCCCTCGCTTCCGGAATTAGCCCAGACCAGGCCGCGGAGGATGCATTACCAGCACCTGTTCACCCGGAAACTCCCGACACCTCATTAGCAACGGAAGCCGACGCCCTGCCGCAGCCTGTAGCTACTTCCTCCGAGGAGCCCGTTGGCGAGGAGACATCAGGGGCATTCCCGTCGCCGGAAGTGGCAGCCGTTGCACCCGAACCGACTGCTGGCGAGACTCTTACACCCCTTGACCCGGAGCAGCCAGCCCTTTCATCCGAAGCACCTGCTACCGAAGAGGTAGCGTTGGAGGAAACCACTGGTTCTACCTCTGCCGCCGTGAGTAGCGAGGAGGAGGTATTGCCGGCTGTAGCTCCCCCCATTCGCCCCCCCGCCGATGGAGGTATTTCCCGTTTTGAGTTTGGGCTCGCCCAGCCTGCGCTTGCTCCGCCCAGCGGCTACCAGCTGCCCGGCCTGGAAGAGGAGGAAGAAGCGCAGCCAGACGCGGAGCTGCCTGCCTTGGGCAGCCTGGGAGTTACTCCGCCCCCAGTGGTTACGGCTCCTTTCCGCGCCGACCCCGACCTGGGTTATGCCTTGGGCGCCGGTAGCCGCCTGGGCTACGACCTGCAGGCCCATGATGGTTATACGCTGGACTTACCGTTGGAGGCCTTCTTTGAGCCCGACGCCCTATTACTGGCGCATTTGCGGGCTCACAAGCCCAAGCCCGCTGCGTCTTCTCTCGATTTAATTAACCGCTTCCTCAAAGCCCAGCCGCGTATCAAAACGCCGGGAGGCATTTCGCTGCCCGCTGCTGAACAGCCCGATCTATCGGTGCGCAGCACGAGCGTGGCCCCCTCCTTAGCCTCCGAAAGTCTGGCTAACATCATGGTGCGCCAGGGCAAAAAGGATAAGGCCATTGAAATATATGAGCGCCTGATGGAGCGTCAGCCCGAAAAAAAGGCGTATTTTGCCGAGCAAATCCAACAACTGCAACAACCTTCGGAGTAGATGTACTACGTTCTTATTGCCCTGATTCTTCTTGTGTGCTTCCTGCTGGCCGTAGTGGTGCTGGCTCAAAATCCCAAAGGCGGCGGCATTTCCAGCCAGTTTGGCGCCGGCGGTGCCGCCCAGCTAATGGGCGTGAAGCGCACCGGCGACCTGCTCGAAAAGCTAACCTGGGGCTTCGCCATCGGCCTGATGATTCTGACCCTGGGCACCCACGTTATTGGAGGGGCACCTACTACTGGTCCGGTGCGCAGCATCAACCAGCAAAAGGCCCTGGAGTCTCGGCCAGCGCCTGCTCCTGCCACCCCCGCACCAGCAGTACCGGGTGCAGCGGCCCCTAGTGCAGCTCCGGCTACTACTCCGGCTCCGCAGCCTGCGCAGTAAGCTTCTGCTCTCAGCACATCCAAAAACCGGTGGTTCCTCGCGGAGCCACCGGTTTTTTGTTGGCAGAAGTTGGGGTCGGCTCTGCCGTTCCGGCCCCAACTTCTGCCTCCCGGCTACGTAAAGCGCCGGGCCAAACTGCCGCTTTTTCTGCCACGGCTGACAGGAAGGAGGCTTTTACCGTCCATTCTGTCAGGTTTTGCAGAGCTGGCACAGGAAGTGCAGCACGCCCGGCAACACCCCAGATTTGTGTAACCTTTCAACCAAAACGTACAATATGTCGCTTAGCATCAAACCGCTGGCTGACCGCGTAATCATCGCGCCTGCCGCCGCCGAGGAAAAAACCAAATCGGGCATCATTATCCCCGACACGGCCAAAGAAAAGCCCCAGCGTGGCGAAGTAGTAGCCGTAGGTGAAGGCAAAGTGGCCGATAATGGCACCACCATTAAGCCCCAGGTGAAAGCAGGTGACCAGGTACTGTATGGCAAATACGCCGGTACTGAAATTACCGTTGATGGCCAGGACTACCTCATTATGAAGGAGTCGGACATTTTTGCCGTACTGTAAGGTTTCCTTTCTCCTATCCCTTTCTGATTCCAAACACCCGAACTCCCGATGGCGAAGAACATCCAATTCGATACTGAAGGCCGCGACAAGCTGAAGCGCGGCGTTGATAAACTGGCAAATGCCGTGAAGGTAACCCTGGGTCCCAAAGGCCGCAATGTGGTTATCGACAAGAAGTTCGGTGCCCCCACCATTACCAAGGACGGGGTATCGGTAGCTAAGGAAATTGAGCTGGCCGACCCGGTTGAAAACATGGGTGCTCAGCTGGTGAAAGAGGTAGCCTCTAAAACCGCCGACCAAGCGGGTGATGGTACTACTACTGCCACCGTACTGGCCCAGGCCATTTACACGGCCGGTTCCAAAAACGTAGCCGCCGGGGCCAACCCCATGGACCTGAAGCGCGGTATCGACAAAGCTGTGCAGGCCGTAGTTGGCAACCTGAAGGCGCAGTCGAAAAAAATCGAAAACTCCTCGGAAATTGCCCAGGTAGGCGCTATTTCGGCCAACAACGATATGGAAATCGGCAAAATGATTGCCGACGCCATGGACAAAGTGGGCAAAGAGGGCGTGATTACCGTGGAAGAAGCCCGCGGCACCGAAACCGAAGTAAAAACGGTGGAAGGTATGCAGTTTGACCGCGGCTACCTCTCGCCCTACTTCGTGACCAACCCCGAGAAAATGGAGGCGGAGTTCGACAACCCCTTCATCCTCATCTACGACAAGAAGGTGAGCACCATGAAGGAGTTGCTGCCCGTGCTGGAGCAGGTGGTACAAACCGGTAAGCCACTGGTTATCATTTCGGAAGACGTGGACGGCGAAGCGCTGGCTACCTTGGTAGTAAACAAGCTGCGCGGCTCCCTGAAAATTGCCGCCGTGAAAGCTCCCGGCTTTGGCGACCGTCGGAAGGCTATGCTGGAAGACATTGCCGTGCTGACGGGTGGTACCGTTATCAGCGAAGAGCGGGGCTATAAGCTGGACTCGGCTACGCTGGAATACCTGGGTACGGCCGAGAAAGTCATTATCGACAAAGACAACACCACGATTGTCAACGGTAAGGGCGAGAAGGAAAACATTACGGCCCGCGTAAACGAAATCAAAGGCCAGATTGGCACCACCACTTCCGACTACGATAAGGAGAAACTGCAGGAGCGTCTGGCTAAGCTGTCGGGCGGGGTAGCCATTCTCTACATTGGAGCTTCTACGGAAGTGGAGATGAAAGAGAAGAAGGACCGCGTAGACGATGCTTTGCACGCCACCCGCGCCGCCGTTGAGGAAGGCGTGGTACCCGGCGGTGGGGTTGCCCTGGTGCGCGCTATTGAGGCCCTTGAGGGTGTTGATACCCTGAATGCGGACGAGCGTACCGGCGTGAACATCATTCGCACGGCCCTCGAAGCTCCCCTGCGCACCATCGTTTCCAACGCCGGTGGCGAAGGCTCGGTGGTAGTACAGAAGGTACGCGAAGGCAAAACCGATTACGGCTACAACGCCCGTGAGGACAAGTACGAAAACCTGATGGCGGCCGGTATCCTCGACCCCACCAAGGTAACGCGCCTGGCTCTGGAAAACGCCGCCTCTATTGCCGGCCTGCTCCTGACCACCGAGTGTGTAATTTCGGATGAGCCCGAGGAAGACAAAGGCCACTCGCACGCTGGCGGTGCCCCCGGCATGGGCGGCATGGGCGGCATGATGTAAAGCACGGATTGGCGCAGATTTTTGCGCTGATTATGCCGACTCGTTCTGCAAAATATAAAAGCCCTGCTGGCGGTGCCAGCGGGGCTTTTTGTTTAAGGCAAGAGGGCGCCCCTTTATTTTTTGCGAATGAGTTGATTGCTGAATCCAATGACACCCAGCAGCAGCACTCCTATACCGGCAGTAGCCCATTTGGCAGCTTGGTAGTCGGTGCAAAGGTTCCGGCCTGTTACTACCGAAAAGCACGGGTCGTGGTGCGTTTCGTACTGCATGTTTACCTGTACGCTCACGATTTTGAGGCCGGCGTACAATAGCATGAGGCTCACGGCTACCACCAACCACGAGTGCATTCTATCAAACATATGGAAGAGTTATAAGCGGCGTACAACTACCTGGATGTGGCCTACGGCTACACACTCTGGCCTTATCAAAATAGTAAGCCCCGCTGGACCAATGTCCGGCGGGGCTTACTGTGTACAGATGACGGCATCCGTGCAATCCGAAAAAATCCGTCAAGGTCCGTGATTTAGCCGCGGCCGTGCATCATGGCAAACAGTTTCCGGGCAATGGCAATCAGAATTAGGCCAGCCAGGATTACGAAGCCAGCAATAAGGCCGAATACTTTCAAGGCACCCAGTTCTTCCACGTAAGAGGCAATGTAGCCCCCGGCAATTTGAGCCACGAAGGGAGCCAGGAACCATACGCCCATCAGCATGGAGGTGAGCGTAGGCGGCGACAGGCGCGACACCATACTCAAGCCAATGGGAGACAGGCACAACTCCCCAATAGTATGAAAGAAATACGTCGCTAGGAGCCACAGAATACTAGCCTTGACTGTCTGGTCAGCGACGTCACCACCGCGCTCCAGCACCGCCCCAACCATGAACAGGAAGCCTACACCCAGCAGCACCATACCCAGACCCATTTTCACGGGAATTGACAAGTCCTTGCCTTTTCGACTCAAACTCATCCAAACGGCAGCCACTGGCGCGCCCAGCAGCACGATAAAGCCCGGATTAACCGACTGGAACCAGGAAGTAGGTATCAGAAACCCGAATACCTCGCGGTTGATGTACTTATCAGTATAAAGAGTAAGTGAGGAACCCGCCTGCTCGAAACCGGCCCAAAAGAAGACTACGAATAATGTTACAATGAAGATTACCGCCATTCTGTCGGTTTCTTCCTTGGTTAACGGTGCTTTGGCTGCCGCCGAGGACGTGCCATCACTGTTCTGGCCCTCCGGATACATGCCTACGTCGCCGAGGTATTTTTTCCCCAGTAGGTTAAATACCAGTTGCCCGAGCATCATGCCGATACCTGCCGCCAGAAAACCGTAGCGGAAGCCATAGTTCGTTACCTTTTCAACACCGTCAACCACGGCACGGGTAGCAAACAGGTTTTCAGCCAAGTAGCCACACACCAAGGGGGCCAAGAAAGCTCCCGCATTGATGCCCATATAAAAGATGGTGAAAGCCGAATCCCGCAGTGGGTCGCCCTGTTTGTAGAGCTTACCCACGATGGTGGAAATGTTGGGCTTGAAGAAGCCATTACCTACAATCAACAGTAGCAGCCCTAGTGCCGTGGGCCAAGGTAGCCCGAACAACGCCGGAGTGGTAGATATTTCCGGCTGCATGAACAGTGATAGTTGTCCTAGAGCCATGGTGATACCGCCTATAAGAATAGCCCGGCGCTGGCCAATGAATTTGTCAGCCAGCCAGCCGCCCAGAATGGGTGTCAGATAAACGAAACCCGTAAAATATCCATAAATCAGCGACGCGCTGGCCTCCGAAATTCCTAACCCACCCTCAATAGCCGTTTTGGATAGATACAGCATCAACAGGCCCCGCATGCCATAATAGCTGAACCGCTCCCACATTTCGGTGAAGAACAACAGGTAAAGCCCGGGGGGGTGGCTTTGCTGCATGGTGGGCTGCTCCTGAACGGCAGTGGTCGTTTGCATGAAAGAGGGAAAAGTGAAGTGAAGAAAACCCCGTAGCTGCAACTACACGGTAGGTTGGTAAAGCTACAAAAGTTTCTTAACCCAAGTGCAAGCCATGCCGTCAGACACCAGGATACTGACAAACGTTTGTAGGCAAAGAAAAAAGCAGAGCGAAAATTCGCTCTTTTTTCTACTTTCACCGTAGAGGGCTCGGGTTTTTGTCTATTTTTGTTCTCGAATTCCCGTTTTCCACCCACATCCCCCAACCCGTTTTCGGCCCTTTTTATGATGGATTCCGCCGCCAACGCTCGCCTTGCACCCTTAGGCATTTCCCACGCTGCCCAGGTGCATCTCAACCTCACCCCCGCCGAGCTGGTAGAACACGCCCTGCGCCGGGGCGAAGGCACCCTTACTGATACTGGTGCCCTCATGGCCGATACCGGTCAGTTTACCGGCCGCTCGCCCAAAGACCGGTTTGTGGTACGCGACGCCAATACTGCCGATTCGGTGTGGTGGGGCGACATCAACATTCCCTTCGACGCTGACAAGTTTGACCAGCTGCACCAGAAGATGGTACAGTACCTGGCTGATAAGGAAGTGTACGTGCGCGACGCCTACGCCGGCGCCAACCCCAGCTACGAGCTGAAGCTGCGCGTGGTGAACGAGCTAGCCTGGCACAACCTGTTCTGCTACAACATGTTCCTGCGCCCCGCCGAAGGAGTTGACACTAGCTGGACGCCCGATTTCAGCATCATCTGCGCCCCCGGCTTCGAGGCCGACCCGGCCGTGGATGGGACCCGTCAGAAGAATTTTGCCATTCTGAACTTCTCGAAGAAGATGATTCTGATTGGGGGCACGGGTTACGCCGGCGAGATGAAAAAAGGCATTTTTGGGGTGCTGAACTACCTGCTGCCCCACCAGCACGATACGCTGAGTATGCACTGCTCGGCCAACGTGGGCCAGGCCGGCGACACGGCCATCTTCTTCGGCCTTTCGGGCACGGGCAAAACGACCCTTTCGGCCGACCCCAACCGGGGCCTGATTGGCGACGATGAGCACGGCTGGACCCCCGATGCGGGCATTTTCAACTTTGAGGGCGGCTGCTACGCCAAGGTGATTGACCTGAGCCAGGAGAAGGAGCCCGAAATCTGGAATGCCATTAAGTTTGGCTCCATCGTGGAGAACACGCGCTTCGTACCCGGCACCCACACGGTGGACTACGCCAACAAATCGGTAACGGAAAACACCCGCACGGCCTACCCGATTTCTTACATTCCGAATGCCATTGAGCCCTCGGTAGCCGAGGCGCCCAAGAACATTTTCTTCCTGACGGCCGATGCATTTGGGGTGCTGCCTCCCATCAGCAAGCTGGATAAGTGCCACGCCATGTACCACTTCATGAGCGGCTACACGGCCAAGGTGGCCGGCACGGAAATGGGCGTAACGGAGCCACAGACAACTTTCTCGGCCTGCTTCGGGGCGGTGTTCCTGCCCCTGCACCCCACCAAGTATGCCGAAATGCTGGGCAAGAAAATGGAGGAAAATGAGGTGAACGTGTGGCTGATAAACACCGGCTGGACGGGCGGCTCCTACGGCGTGGGCTCCCGCATGAAGCTGAGCTACACCCGGGCCATGATTACGGCCGCCCTCAACGGCCAGCTAAATGAGGTGGAGTTTCACCAGCACCCGGTGTTTGGGGTGGAAGTGCCCGCCGCCGTACCCGGCGTACCCACCGACATTCTGGACCCGCGCAACACCTGGGCTGATAAGGAGGCCTACGACCGTACCGCCGCCGAGCTGGCCGAGAAGTTCGTAGCCAACTTCCAGAAGTACGCTGACTTCGCCAACGAGGATATTCTCGCCGGCGCGCCTAAAGTAGCAGTGGCTGCCGGCGTGTAACGCGCTGTTGCTCTATTTTTGGCATGTAAAGGCCCTTCAGTTGCAGCTGAAGGGCCTTTTTACTGCTCTTCGTTGCCGATAGGATGGCCAAGCTCGAGCAGTAACTGACGTAGGCCCGCGTACACGGCTACATCCGCCAGGAGTGCTTGTCCCGAGTCGAGAAGCATCTTCTCGCAGCTGAAACAGATATTCAGTACTCGTACCAGCTTGAGGTCCTGATAAAAAGCAATGGCGTCGCGGTAAACTGGCCCGCACATCCACCCGGGCGGGTGCTTAAGCGGCAGGTGCAGCAATGTTTCCAGGCGTTGCACCGGAGAGCTGAGGCGAGGTAGCGTGGCCACGGGCGTGGCGGTGAGATGATAAGCTTCCAGCAAACCAGGGGTAAGCGTTGTCTGGCCAGGCTGAGGGTAGCACCGAAGCCGCTCCAGGTAGGCCCGCCGAGCGGGCAGTTCGGCGGCAGTTGCTGTAAGCAGTTGCATCCGGCCTTCAACTGCCAGCCGCTGGGCGGCCTGTTGTAGCTGCTCCCACTTCTGCCCCCGCAATAATGAGAAAGTAGTAATATGCGTGAAATACGGCGGCTGCTGGAACGCCCACCCGGATAGCTCATTGGCCATAGCACTCCAAGGCAGTGGATTATTTGAGCTGCTGCAGCATTTTTTCAGCTGCTTTTTTATCGAGCGCACTCTTAATTATCAGGCCTACTCCCAGCCCTATAAGGCCATAGTAGAGCACCACATGGTTGGTAAGGTACACCAAGCTCAACAAGGAAAGCATTATCCCACCGCCAGCAAACACGCTACCGATGGTCCGCAGCATTCCAGCGGTTTTTAGCTGTTTGCGGGCATCCTCGGTAGCCAGCAGCCGCTGCAGCTTCTGGTATTTGAGGGCCAGTGGCGCAGCCTGCTCCGGGGCCGCACCTTCCAGCAGCAGCATTTCCTGCACCTGTTGGCAGCTCTGGCCGATTGTGTACAGATGAATGGCTTGCTTTTGAGCGTATTTCTCCCGGTACATGGCAGTGAAAAGGATACGGTGAGGTGGCCGTAAAACTAGTAAGTTTGTTGTCTCACTTCACCTCCTTCTCTCATTCCTGTATGCGCAAGCGCCTGTTGCCGCTGTTGCTGGCCCTGCTGTCCCCCCTGAGCCTCTGGGCCTGGGGCGTGGAGGGCCACCGTACCGTCGGAAAAATTGCGGAACACCACCTCTCCCGTCACGCCCGCCGTGAGGTAAAGAAACTGTTGGGCTCCGAGACGCTGACCATGGTCAGCACCTGGCCTGATGAAATCCGCTACTATCCGGAGTTCAAGGATACGGCTCCCTGGCACTACGTGAACACGCCCTCCGGCCTGGGCCACGATGCCTACCTGCAAGCGGTAAAAACCCAGACCACCGCCAACGCCTACTCGGCCCTGGAAACCCAGCTGCGCATCCTCGGCGACGAAAGCAAGCCCCAGGCCGAGCGTGCGGCGGCTCTCAAGTTTGTGGTGCACTTGGTGGGGGATATTCATCAGCCCATGCACACGGGCCATGCCGAAGACAAAGGCGGCAACGACATCAAGCTCAAATACCGTGGCAAAGACACCAACCTGCACAGCCTCTGGGATAGTGGCCTGATTGAGTACCAGGGCCTCTCCTACACCGAAATGGCCTGCCAGTACGACCGGAAGCTCCGGCACGGCCAGGTACACAAGCTCCAGACCACCGCTCCGGAAGAGTGGCTGTGGGAGTCGTACACTTCCAGCGAGAAGCTTTACCAGGAGACTCCCATGGGCACCGACGTTGACTATACATACTACCCCGCTCACGCTGAGCTGATGAAGCAGCGCATTGTGGAGGCCGGCATCCGGCTGGCCGGGCTGCTTAACGACGTGCTATAGGCACATTGCACGGCCTCCTGACGCACAAAAATGCCCCGCTGCCGGTCTGGCAACGGGGCATTTTAGCTTGGAAAGGAAGCGGTAAAGGCGCGGCTTAATTATCGTGGAAGGCAAGGCTACTGATTTCCTTTTGGTCGTTGCCGGTACTGGTTTTGCCTTTGGTGCCTAGCCAGGCCGCCAAGGCCACCCCGGCCCCTACCAGTAAGGCCGTGCGCAGCGTTGGGGTGCCAGCCGTTACAGCTTCGGTATAGTAGCTGGTTTCGCGGGTGCTACCGGGGTAGTTGCCCCTTTCCTGCAGCTGGCCCATGGGCTTGTCGAGGGCGTTGTGTTGCAGGGGGCGCGGGGCGTACTCGGCTTTTTCCTGCTTGGCAAAGGCCTTTTCCATGAACTTATCGAGCAGCGTAGGCGTCCAGTGCTCCATGCCAATCAGGGCTTTACCGCCGCCGCCGACCACCACGGCCCGTTCGGGGGTAGTGCAGCAGTGCAGAATGGCCCGGGCCACGGTTTCGGGCGCGTAGGCCGGCGGCGCATGCTGGGCCTCCCGCTCCATATAGTTTTTGGCGTGCACCGGGTACGGCGTGTCAATGGCCGAGGGCTGAATGAGCGTAACGGCAACGGGCGCTCCGTCCATTTCCAGCTCCATGCGCAGGCCATCAGTAAATCCCTTCACGGCGTGCTTGCTGGCCGAGTAGATGGATTGCAGAATGGCCGTTACGTCGGACAGGATGCTGCCTACGTTGATGATGGCCCCACCCTTCGGTTTCAGATGCTTGCTGGCTTCCAGGGAGCCATGGACCAGCCCCCAGAAGTTCACCTCAAACAGCTGGCGCATATCTTCCACCGGAATCTGCTCCAGCTTGCCGTAGATGGATACGCCGGCGTTGTTAATCCAGGTGTCGAAGCCCCCGAACTTGCTGATGGCCTGCTGAGCCAGCCGCTGCACCTCCTCGGGGCGGCTCACGTCGGTTACCACGTAGGTGGCCGTGCCACCGGCCTGGTTGATTTCCTCCGCCAGCTGTTGCAATGCATCCTCACTACGGGCTGCCAGCACCAGCTTGGCTCCTTTAGCGGCGGCCATCCGGGCCATTACCAGCCCAATGCCGGAGGAAGCTCCGGTGATGACAATAACTTGGTCTTTGAGTTTTTTGAGTGTAATAGCCATAGCACGTGAGTAAAAAAATGAGTGAAGCAGGCCGTGTAGCGCTTCCCTGTTAGTACGGGCGTACTGTTGGGTTGTTATTCTTGAGCTTGCCGATTCGCCCTACCTTTGGCCCATGCCCCACACCTTTTTTGCCCCCGACCTGACTGCTGCGCTCAGCTACACCCTGCCCGAAGAGGAAAGCAAGCACGCCGTGCGGGTGCTGCGCCTGGCCGCCGGCGACGCCGTGGTGCTGGTAAACGGGCAGGGCGGCGTGTACGCCGCCGAAGTAGCCGACCCCAACCCCAAGCGCTGCCAGCTGCGCATCGTGGAGGCCCGACTGGCTGCGCGC
This sequence comes from Hymenobacter metallilatus, assembly GCF_003944705.1. Taxonomy (GTDB): domain Bacteria; phylum Bacteroidota; class Bacteroidia; order Cytophagales; family Hymenobacteraceae; genus Hymenobacter; species Hymenobacter metallilatus. The sequence goes on from NZ_RWIS01000018.1 coordinate 39,374, forward strand.
CGCGCCTACACTGTACATCTGGCCGTGGCCCCCACCAAAAACCTCGACCGGATGGAGTGGCTGGTAGAAAAAGCCACCGAAATCGGGGTTGATACCATCACGTTTCTGCGCTGTGCCCGCTCCGAGCGGCGGGAACTGAAGCTGGACCGCCTGGAAAAAATAGCCATCAGCGCCCTCAAGCAGTCGGGGCAGGCGTGGCTGCCCCAGCTCACGGAGCTGACGGATTTCAGCCGGTTCCTGCCCACCGTAACCCCGGAAACCACTTTCATTGCCCACCTGGAGGACGGTGAGCGGACCCCGCTGGCGCGGGTGGCGGCCCTGGGCAGCGGCTGCTGCGTACTCATCGGGCCCGAAGGGGACTTCACTCCCCCGGAAATTGCGGCGGCCTTTGGCCAGGGCATCCGGCCGGTTACGCTGGGAGCCTCCCGCCTGCGCACCGAAACCGCCGCTCTGGCGGCTGTGCACACGGTACACGTGGCGCGGGAGTTGTAACCCAGTGAACGACTTCGCCCTGTGCTGCCGTTATTGTTGTTAGTTTTTACTCCGATGATGAAAAAGCTGCTCCTACTCGTTGCGTTGCTGCTGCCGCTGCTGGCGGCGGCCCCGGCCCCCAGCTTCCGCATTGCCAAGCTGCATTACGGTGGCGGCGGCGACTGGTACGCCAACAAAACCAGCCTGCCCAACCTCATCCGGTTCTGCAACCAGACCCTGCGCACCAACATCGACCTCGAGGAGGCTACCGTGGAGCTGGATTCGCCGGAGCTGCTCACCTATCCCTTCGTGCACATGACGGGCCACGGCAACGTGACGTTTACGGATGCCGAAGCCCGCAACCTACGCCGCTACCTTATTGGCGGAGGCTTCCTGCACATTGATGACAACTACGGGCTCGATAAATTTATCCGGCCGGAAATGAAGAAAGTGTTTCCGGAGCTGGACTTCGTGGAGCTGCCCTTCACCCACCCTATCTATCACCAGAAATTTCAGTTTCCCGGAGGCCTGCCCAAGGTACACGAGCACGACGGCAAGCGCCCCCAGGGCTTTGGGTTGCTGCATAAGGGCCGGCTGGTGTGCTTCTACAGCTACGAGTGCGACCTGGGCAACGGCTGGGAGGACCTGGGTACCTACCCCGAGGATAAGCCGGCCACGCATGAGGCTGCGTTGAAGATGGGCGCCAATTTAGTGTGCTACGCGCTGACGCAGGAGTAGTAATGAAAGGAATAGGTAACAGGTGAATGGGAAGAGGCAAGGCCTGTTTTACCCTCCCCGGCGGGACAGTATACCGCCAGAGACGCTTTGCCAGTATCTATCCACTTTTCACCTCGTTGCCCTCTTAAAACCGGCGCTGCAGAATTTCTCCCAGCAGGAAAGCGGTGCGCAGGGTGCCGGGGTTTCTTAGCAGTTCGCCCAAAGGCGGGCGCGCCTCCGGGGTAGCGCCGGGCTGACGGCTCCAATAGTCATCGGGGTTGGGCTGGTTGGCGGCCCGGGGCAGCGTGGCGGCCCGGCGTACGGCCCGGCGCGGCGCTTCCAGCAAGTGGGGCGCGGCCGACCGTTCCAGGGACCGGGCCGGGGCTTCGGTTTTCTCCAGGCTGCGAGGCCGGGGAGCGGCTTCGGCCGGCAGCGGCCGCCCGCCCATGGTGGTGGCTGGCGGCACTGGCCGGGCCGCGGGCTGGTTTTGCGTCTGAAATTGCTTGAGCAATTCGTCGAAGCTCCCGGCGGGTAGGGCCGCGGGCCGTCCGGTAGTACGGGGCCGCTCCCGCTGCTCGCGGGCAGTGGTGGTTCGGGCTTTCTGCACCATTCGCCAGATAAATACGGCCAGACCAATCAGGATCCAGGCCAGTGCTTTCAGTTCAGCCATTGTGTGCAGAAGAAAAGAAGACCAGAGGAACACAGTGCCGCAGCCGGAGCCACGGCCCACCGGCGCGGACCCTGCCAAACCGATGGTTAACGTACGCCTTTTTCGGGAAAGCGCCCTTTCTTAGTTCGGTAGAAAGCCTTGATTTCCTCCAGGTCCTTCTCATAGTCGCCGGTGGGCCAGAAGGCCGGACCGACGCCGGCTTCTTTCTTCTCGTAGTCCAGGTAGCCCAGCAGAATGGGTACCCCTGCCCCGAGCGCCGCATGATAGAAGCCTTTACGCCATTTAGGCTGGTACGAGCGGGTGCCTTCGGGCGTGATGAGAATCACCAGCTCCTCCCGCTCGTTGAACAGCTGTACCATACCGTCAACGAGGCTGTTGTTTTTGCTGCGGTCCACGGCCAGCCCGCCCAGGCTGCGCACCAGGCCGCCCAGGATGGGCAGGGTGGTCCACTCCTTTTTGATGGTGAGCTTTACATCCACGTCCATCAGGAAAAAAGCCGCCCGCGCAAACATAAAGTCCCAGTTGCTGGTGTGGGGGGCGGCAATCATCATGCTTTTCTTGATACCGGGTGGTACCTGGGAGCCCAGGCGCCACCCTGTTATCCAGAACCAGAATTTAGAGAACAGGTACCAGAAGGTAGAAGTCTTTCGAGCCATACGTGTGCGGAAGCAGTAGCCGGGTGGGTGCAAGGGCTACCAGAAGTCAAAGCTAGAGAAATGCCGCGGAAGCCCCTACTACAGCTGCAGTAAAGCGCGGAGCTCAGGGGCCCGGCCTAGGGTGTAGTGGTAGCCAACCTCAAACAATTCCGCGGCCCGCCGGAAGCTTAAAGTACGATACTGACACAGCTCGGGCGGTTCCAGCAGCAGGTGGCAAAGACGCTTACTCAGCACCGTGTTGCCCCCAATAGCCAGGTTGAATGTGCGCTCAATTAAAGCCCGCATGTTCGGTACCTGCGCTTCGGGGTTGGGGGGGTTGCAATGCACGCCTACCACCCGCAGCCCGGGCGGGGCTGCCTGCAGCAGGCACTCTACCGGCAAATTGTTCAGCAGTCCGCCGTCTACCAGCTGCCGCCCCTGGTATTCTACCGGCCGGTACAGGATGGGCACGGCCGCCGACGCCAGTAGCGGCGGCAGCAGGGGGCCTGTGGTAAACGACACCGAACTACCCGCCAGCAAATCGGTGGCAATAAGTATAAGAGGCAGACGCAGCTGCTCAAAGGTGCAGCCTACCCCCAGATATTCCTCCAACAGGGTCCCGACGGCATCCATGTGCAGCAGGCCGTGGCGGCTTAGGGCAATATGGGTGATGCGGGAAATCCGCAGCTCCAGCAATAGCCGCAGCACTTCCCGGGGGGGCATACCGGCCGCATACAGCGCCCCTACGATGCCCCCGGACGATACCCCTGACAAGCAGGCTACGGGCAGTTGCAGCTCATCCAGTGCCGCCAGCACCCCCAAATGAGCAATACCCCGCGCCCCCCCACCCGATAAGGCCAGCCCGAGTGCGTTGCTGGCAGCGGGTTGCTGATTGCTGATTGCAGGCTGCTGAGTCACGGAACTGATGGGCTACAATTGACAATAAACCAAAAACCAGCAACTATTTACAGCTCGTTCAATCGGAAACGCTCCGCTACCCGAATGCCCTTTTCGGTGTCCTGTACGGTAATGCACTCCGTCTGGGCATCGTGCTCCAGCACCAGCACCCAGTTTTCGGCGGCGGCACGGCGCAGCAGGACTTCTTTTTCCTGCATCGTCACCAGAGGGCGCATATCATAGCCCATTACGTACGGCAGGGGAACGTGGGCGGCACTCGGAATCAGGTCGGCCACAAAAGCCAGCGTCCGGCCTTTGTAGGGCAGCACCGGCAGCATCATTTTCTCGGTGTGCCCATCTACCAGCACAATCTCCTGCAAGCCGAGCAGGGCGGCGGGCACGCTGCCCTCCGCCGTAATAAACTGCAGCTGCCCGCTCTCCTGAATAGGCCGGATGTTTTCCTGCAAGAAACTGGCCTTCTCGCGCGGGTTGGGCGTCAGGGCCCAGTCCCAGTGCGTCTGGTTGCTCCAGTAGGTAGCGTTGGGGAAGGCCAGTTGCAGCTTATCGTCGGGGGTACGCACCACGGCTCCGCCCACGTGGTCGAAGTGAAGGTGGGTCAGGAACACGTCGGTTATATCCGCGGAAGTGAAGCCGTGCTGCCGCAACGAATTCTCCAGCGTATCGTCGCCGTGCAGGTAAAAGTGGCCCCGGAACTTCTCGTCCTGCTTGCTGCCGATGCCGGTATCCACCAGCGTCAGGCGGCCCGCGTCTTCAATCAGCAAACAGCGCAACGCCCATGTGCACATGTTGTTGGCATCGGCAGGCACCAGCTTTTGCCACATGCTCTTGGGCACCACGCCAAACATGGCACCGCCATCCAGCTTAAACAGGCCAGTATCGAGGGTATGAACGGTCATGTCTTGTTAATTAAAAATTGAGAATGAAAAATGAGTAGTAAGAGCTCTGAGCAAAACAAAAATGCCGTTAGCACGATGCAAACGGCATTTTTGTTTTTTAATTCTCAATTTTTAATTCCCTTCCACCACCACACCCATGTTTGAGAACTTGTCAATGCGCTGGCTGATGCGCTCCTCGTGGGGAAGAGCCTCCAACTCATCCAGGGTTTTAAGGATAGTTTTCTTCAGGGTTTTGATCATGGCCGCCGACTCGCAGTGGGCACCGCCCAGGGGCTCTTTCACAATCCCGTCAATGAGGCCTGCCTTCAGCATATCGGTAGCCGTTAGCTTGAGGGCTTCGGCAGCCTGCTCCTTATAGTCCCAGCTGCGCCACAGGATACTGCTGCACGACTCGGGCGAAATAACAGAGTACCAGGTATTTTCCAGCATCAGCACCCGGTCGCCGATGGCAATGCCCAGGGCTCCACCCGAGGCCCCTTCGCCAATGATAATGCAGATAACGGGCACCTTCAGCAGGAACATTTCCTTGAGGTTGCGGGCAATGGCCTCGCCCTGCCCCCGCTCCTCCGCCTCCAGCCCCGGAAAGGCGCCGGGCGTGTCGATGAGCGTTACAATGGGCTTGCCGAATTTCTCGGCTAGCTTCATCAGGCGCAGGGCCTTGCGGTACCCCTCGGGGTTGGGCATCCCGAAGTTGCGGAACTGCCGCTGCTTGGTGTTACGCCCCTTCTGCTGCCCGATAAACATCACCGAGCGGCCGTCAATTTCGCCAAAACCGCCCACCATGGCCTTGTCGTCGGCCACGGTTCGGTCGCCGTGCAGTTCAATAAACTTCTCGGTCATGCCCTCAATATAATCGAGGGTGTACGGCCGGTCGGGGTGGCGCGAGAGTTGCACCCGCTGCCAGCGCGTGAGGTTCTGGTAAGTTTCCTTTTTGAGGGCTTTTATTTTGGCTTCGAGGGCCGTTACCGCGTCCGATACATCAACCTGGCTATCGAGGGCCAGTTGTTGCATTTCGCGGAGCTTGCCTTCGAGAGCGGCAATTGGTTGTTCGAAATCGAGGAGCATTGCCACGGCAGAGTGCGTCTTGGAGGTGCGAGGAGTTGGGTTGAGAAGAAAGCAAAGGTAAGCGAAGGGCCGGATACCGCGCGTAGCTTGTGTGCCGGGATTTGTTCAAAAAATTTTCTACCTGACTGCCAGCCTGAAACAATATGAGTAGCTTCTTTTTTGATCTTTTTTTGCCCTCAAGGTTGCACGGTCGGTTGAAGCCTTCTACTTTTGCACCACTTCAACACAACGCCGCAAGCGAGTAGCGAGGTAAACGGTTCGGTAGTTCAGTCGGTTAGAATGCCGCCCTGTCACGGCGGAGGTCGCGGGTTCGAGTCCCGTCCGGACCGCTCTTAGGAGCAAAAACGGCCTAAATGGCCCAAAAACAGCCTTTGTAGCACTGCTACGAGGGCTGTTTTTGGGCCATTTGGCATTTACCCTGTCCCATAACTGTCCCAAGCTAAAACTATGTATTCCGCCAAACTCAGAATCCGCACCGACTATGTACAGAACGATGGGCGCAGCAGTATCTTCCTTGATGTGCGCGTATCCCCAGGCCCGGAAGGACGCAAAAAGATTCCGCTGGAAATATTCTGGCCGGTGGCCCTGTTCGATGGGCACGCCGGCAAGTGCCTGCCCCAAGGTCCCCAAGACGAGCAGTGCGAGGCGAATAACCTGCTGCTGGGACAGAAATTGGGACGGGCCAACGATGTATTTGTAGAGTACCGGCTTCGCAAGCAGCCGTTGACCATCGAACGGTTCCTCTACGAATTTGAGAACCCGCTTTCCAAAACCGACTTCCTACTGTATTTCGAGCAGAAGCTGCAGGAACGGCTGCGGCTCAAAGTGATTACTCAAAGCACTTACGATGTACAGGCGCGTGCTCTGGCCCGCGTACGGGAATTTTCGGGCGGCAAGCTGGCCATACTGGCATTCTTCTCACTGGATAGAACCTGGGCCCAGAAATTCGATACATGGCTGAAGAATACGTACGGCAACGGCCTCAACACTCGGTGGGCTCGGCATAAGGACGTAACTACCTACCTGCACCTGGCCGAGCTGGACGAGATACAGTTCGTGAATCCGTACCTCTATTTCAAGAAGAAAAGCACTGATGGCAGCTGGAAACCCCTGCGCCCGGAGTCAATTCAGAAACTGTACGCCTACTACCCTACCGCATCAGGGCCTGAACGGTGCGCGCTGCAGAAGTACCTGGTAGCCTGCGCGGCCAACCTGCGGATTTCAGACCTCAACCGGGCTTGCCGGCATAACCTGATTGGCGACGAGTTGGTGTACGTGCAACATAAAAACCGCCGATTCAACCGGATTCACCGCCTGCCGCTCACCCCCACCGCTTTGACCATCATTCAGGAGGCTCTGCGGGAGCACCCGCACCGCGAACGGATTTTCGGGGACCAGTCAGAGCAGGCCGGCAACCGCATTCTGAAACGCATTGCTCACAAGCTGGAAATACCCGAGCGAATTCACTTCCACTCCGGCCGCGAAACGTTTGGCACCGAGTTCATTGCCAACGGTGGCCAGCTGCCGGTGCTGAAAGAATTGATGGGTCATGCCAAAATATCCAGCACCATGCGCTACGTCCACGTCCGCGAGGAGCAGAAACGAGAGCAGGTCGTACTGGTAGATAAAATGTTTTCGGCGTAGCTTCCTCCCTCAATTTCACGTTTCCGCATTTCCGCGTTTCCTACACAGTCCCATGAAAAAAGCGTTGTTTTCTTTACTTCTGGCTTATCCCTTCACAACATATGCTCAAGCTTTAAAAGTTGGGCGAGTTGATGATATTGATGGCAAATACGTGTTTTACTACATGAAGCCCGTGGCCGCCTATGATGTGGCATTTACTTTTACAACTCCTCCTATGCCTGCTTGTGGGATTGGTTCTGAGCGTTCAGAAGCAATGGTGAAAGCCGCTTTGATGGAGGCGGGTACTGTTCAAAAACCATTTGACGCAATTGTTGTAGGAAACGGGACTAGGGATATGGCTATCCGGTTTCGCAACAATACTCCATCTGATAGTATGGCTCTATGCCGGCCAATGATGATAGGTAGTACAGCCGTTTTCTTTTTAGCTGAGCCCGCTTCGTCTTGGACTCCAACTGAAAAAGTAAAAACTGTATGGTGGGATGGTGTTGTAAACGGCCAGTGTCTTACTACACAGCAAATTACTAACCGAGGCATGAGGAAGTTCAAGAATCCAAAGACGATTGTAGTTGCTAATTTCTACACGTATAATGCTGTCCCTGCAAAAGAGCAATAAGCAAAAAGGCCCGCCGAATTTCGGCGGGCCTTTTTGCTTATTGGAGGCGGATTTCAGTCGGGACCTCTTTCGTTTTACAGTCCTAGCAGCACGGCCGGGCGGCTGGGTGGGGCCTCATGCCACAAGCACGCCAACAAACTGCCTTGCCGGTACACGCTCAGGCACGTATGCCCGTCGCGGTACTGGTTCAGGCGTACCCGCAGGTAGGAGCCGGCCGGCACGGTGCCGAGAGTAATACCGTGCCGTTCCCCGTTCTGGTAGCGGTTCAGGCTGAGTAGCACTTCCCCACTGGTGGTGCGGATTCCGCGCAGTCGTAACACGTTGCGCGGGTGAGTGGCCCACCGCAGGCCGGCAATTGTGAACCACTCGTTGCGTGGCGCATCCGGCAGCAGTACATACTCATCAATCTGTACCGGGCGGCCGAGCAGCGCCGGCAGCCGCCGGCACCAGGCCGGCAACTGCACCCCGAATAACAGTACCATTAGCGTGCAACGATGGGACGTGCAGGATTCGCCCGGTTGTAGTTCTCAATGGTGGGTTGCATCCGGTTGATGTCGCCACGGTACCAATTGATTACCTGCTGCCAGGTGTTGCCCGACTGGCTGATGTCGAAGCCAATAAGTGCCTCAATATCCTCCCAATACAACCGGAACGTGTCGGACAACTGCCGGAACAGGGCCGCATCGTTTGTGTTGAACGTATTCGCCCGGGACACATCTGCATCGGTTAGGTGAGGAATATTCCACTTATCCAGCACTACCTGAGGCGAAGTGGGTACCGATGTCGGTGGGAACGTCGGGGTGTGCGTCTGTCCGAAAATCTGCCCATAGATTTCCTGACCGGCCGTGAGCACGTTGCCGGCTGCATCCAGCAGCTGCGTGCCTTGTTGTAAATAGTTCGGCTGCTGCGCTACCTGAGGCGCGGACTGCGGAGTGGTTGGTAGGATGGGCGGCGTAGTCGGGGGCGTGGTGGGGCTGCTTTGCTTATTTTTCAGCAGCAGAAACGCACCGGCGGCGAGGGCGGCAAGGGCAAGAGGATTCATGGTGAGGTTGGGGTAGAAATTAACTTATAAGTGAAGTTTTCATGTGGTGAGGCGCTGCTCGTTCACATCGTAGCGCAGTTCGTCGGCCGGCCCGGTGGCGTAGCGGTTCTTCTCGAAGTGCGCAATGCCGGGCAAATCCACCTGGCACACGGCCGAAGCATCGTACTCGGAGCTGCTGCCGCCCCGGGCGGTGCCAGCCGTGGTACTCTGGAAAATGACCAGGAACACGGTGCGCGGGTAGGCTTTGCGCAGGGCGTCAAAGTCGGTGGGAGACGTGCCCGGTATCTTGCTCCAGGAGTCGATGGCCACCACGTCGAAGTGTTCCGCTGCCTGCCGGATAGTAGCTAGGCCCTGCGGTACTTCCGACGCTATTTTGATGCGGACCCGGTTGGCCGGCGCGATGTAGGCCGCCGTATTTTTCGCTACTACCGTGCTGTTTTTGTCGATTTCCAGTGAGAATGAAGCCACGGATAGGCCGACACTGGCAAACAGATTCTTCAGCTGGTAGAGCAGGCGGGTTTTGCCGGCTCCCTTATCGCCGCGCAGCACCAGGGCGTACTCGTGCCGCTCGATGACGCCCACGAACCGGCCCAGGTCCCCGGGCAGGGCCAGCGCCTCGCCGGCCGGCCGGCGCGTGTCCTTTACCCCGATGGGCGTAAACAATGCATCCAGGCTGCCCAGCCCGGCCCGTGTTGCCGGCACGGATGCCGGTGTTGTACTCGCTTTGGGTGACGTGCCAGCTGACGCCTCTACTTTCCCGCCGAACACCCGCAGGTGTCGCCCGGGCAGCCCAAGCCAGCCAGGCCCTGCAGGCCGGATAGCTGGTGCTGGGTGATACGCACGGCTGTACCGGGCTTCCAGTCCTTGAGCAAGGCCACGGCAGCGGCCAGCGGGCCGGCGTAGTCGTCGTTGGGTACGTCGCGGCGCTGCTTTTCCATTGCTTTGAGCAGCGTGGCCACGGTCTTCGCTTCGGGTTTGGTGCCCTGCAGGTTGATAAAGCGCGAAAGCAGCGGTACCGCCGACTGAATGACTACATGGTCAGCCACGGCCTGGGCCCGGCTCACAATCCCCTTATCAGAGAATTTCAGTTCCTCTACTTTCTCGATATCCTGGCTTACCATGGCGGCATAGGTTTTCTTCACCAAGGCGGCAATGTCGGTCAGCAACTCCGCGTGGGGGCTGGTTTTGCGCACTTTGCGGCTCACGATAGCCTTCTCGATACGGCCGTGTAATGCCTTCACACGTTTGCTGGTAACCTCGCCGTGGGTCAGTCCCAGGAACTGCCGGATCAAGGTCAGGTCCCCGTCAAAATGGCTCACCGGCTGCCGCAGGTTCTGGTTGCCGTGCTTTTTCACCGTCGTGCGTTTGATGGGCTCAGTGGGTTGTGCTGGTTTGGGAGCCTTTTTCGGGGCGGTTTTCTTCGGGGGCTTCACCCATCCAGGACTACGACGGTCACCACCCTGCTCATAGGTGCCATCCGGCTGCACGTAGTACAGTTTCTCCGCATCCATCTTGCCGGTTGTATCAGTTACCAACTCACCTTTCGTGTTGAAATACGGTAGCTGGGTAGCGGGCTGTGTCGATTTTGCCCCCTGCTTCGGCTGCTTTTTCAACGCTCCCTGCGGGAATGGAAATACTACCTCCTTCCCCTGCTCAGGTGGAAGCTGCACCCGAATATGGAGCACCGCCCGGCTGTTTGAATAGTATTTCGAGAAACCTACGACCGTTCCCGTTTCGCCCGCGTGGATGCTCAGATAATCCGGCAGCGAAGGCTTTGCCAGCACCAACACGGTGTCGCCCACGGCAAACGGGATGCGTTTGGCCATCTCCGCTACCTCCGCTTCTTCCTTGCGAATGGCCTGGTCATTTTTCTCCTGCTGCAGCTGCTGTTTGCGCGCCGCCTCTGCCTTCTTTTTTGCACTTGCTTCCGGTGCACTGGTGAGCGTGAGCACCGGTGTATGGGGCAACGTATCGGCCTGCTCCAAGCTGCCCCCGGTCCACGAGCCCGTGTTGGTCACCGGCATGAGCACTGCCATCCGCTGAGGCTTCTGCACGTCCCGCACCACCATTGCCCGGTTAGCTGAGGCCGACAGTTCCACGCGCAACCGGGTGGCTCCGTCCTGCAGCAGTCCCTCCAGCACTTCCAGTAGAAAGGCCGGGTTGAAGTAGTAGTAACTGGTATCAAAGCGGATTTCTGCCCGAATGTGGGCGTAGCCACTGCCAATGCGAGCCGTATCGATAAACCGATTCGCTTTTACCAAGCCATACAACTTGGCCCGCAGGGCCTCCACGTCCTGCAGCACGGCCGTATTCGGATTGTTGAGCGGAATAACATCCTGGTAATCCGGAAACCGCTCGTTCAGCCGCTTACCCGTTTTGGGGTTGAGCAGTTCGCTTTTCCGGAGCCCACTCACCGGCAGCACCAGCAGCCGGTGCCCATCCGTGGCCACAGCTTGCTTCTGGGCCGCGTCAAAGTAGATACACTGCAGGTTGGGCCGCAACTCGTCCCGGCTGACCACCTTACGCAGTATCTCCGTTACCGTGTTGGCTTTGAGAACGGGCGGCGTAATGGGTTGCACCCGAATGGTCCCCAGCACGTCCTGCGGGTCGAACTTGTCGGCTTTGGCGGGAATTCGTACCAAGGTCAGGTCCGACTCCAGTACAGCCGGTACCGGGGGGCGCGCTGCCGTGGTGGCGACGATACCGAGGCCGCTCCGCCTGGTGGAGCGCCGGTTGAACAGGTCCCCTTGCTGGGACGCCGAGAAAAATAGTCTGCGTGGCATACAAGTCTGGATAATGGCACACGGCCCCAGCCGGGGCAGGGCGTGGGGCCGTGTGAAAAAAGCAGAGGAATGAATTAGGCCGAATGGAGCTTGCTGAACGTCGCTCTCGTCCACGTCGCGCTGCCGGCGTGGCGCACCTGCAGGCTGCCTTCCTTGGTGCGGGCCTCCATCACGCGCTTGTTCCCCTCCGGAGTGGCGTGGTACACGTTGAAGGTTTTGCTGGTGCGCAGAAACTGGTTGATTTCCCGCACCGTCTTAAACCGGGCTCCGGCTCCGCGCAGGGCGGTAGCCGGTTTGGGGGCGGCTGTTTTCCGGGGGGCTTTCGCCTTCACCCCTTCCAGGCCGCTGAGGGCTTTTTTGCCTTTTTTAGCCCGATTCGTCAAGCCGGCCGCGGCCCGCACCGTGCTGGCCTTACTGGATTTGTTCATCTTGACTGCCCGGCCAGTCACGACGTAGGTCGCCCCCAAGCCCTGCAGACCATGTTTTTTCTTGTACTTCTCGACGGCTTTCTTATCCAGTTTTTTATCGTGCTTCTTGGCGGCTTTCACAGCCGCTTTGGACGGTTTTGATTTGCCCCCCAGCAGCGAGGGGGCGAGGTAGCCAACGGCTGCACCGAGGGCGAGCGAAACAGGTTCCATGGGGAGGAAGTGGGGTAACGTGAGAAAAAGGGAAAATCAGAAACTCATGCTGGCGCTAATCCAGCGGTAGAGGCCGTAGAGGATGCCGGCCACCAGCAACAGTGCGCCCACCCCGTAGAGCAGGTGCCGGTACCACGGCGTCGGAGGTTCGGTAGGGCCGGTAGCGGTGCCGTTTGCGGCCGTGTTCACCCCTCCCCGGGCAGCTTGCCCGAGGCCAGCATTGTTGGTCGCTGCGCTACTGGGGCCGTTGGCGACGGTGCCGGAGCCCCGGACCTTCAGTACTGTGGGGGCGGCATTGGTGACCGTTCCGTTCGGGGCCGTATTGATGCTCACGGAGCCCCGCGCTTTGATTTTGCGCGGTACTGCCCGGTCATAGCGTCGTTGCTCACGTCGTAGCTGCCGGGCATTAAAGCGCCGTTCACGTCGATTCACCGCAGCGGCCGTGCGTAAGTAGCGTCGCTGCTGGGAAGCGGTGAGGGCCGCAGGCGGGCGGTGCGGTCCTGAATCGGGTTGCACTACGGTTGTGGGCCGGGGTAGCAGCTCCTGAACCTGCCGGGCAGTTCCGGGACTGGCGCAGGCCGAGAGCCCCAGCAGCCCGCCGAGTAGGAGCGCCGGCACCAGGTTGGCCACGTCCTGCCCCTTGCGTTCAGCGGTGCGGCGAACAATGCCCAGCGCCCGGTCCGGCATCAACATGAGCACGAGGCTCACCACCATCGGCACCCATGCGTCGCCCCAGGTGATACCCTGCACCACGAACACCGAGGTGAGGGTAGCCAGAAAAATTACTACGCCAATAGCAGTGGTGATTCGTTCGCGTAAAACGTTATGCCGTAGCCGTTTCATCGGGGGAGTTGCTGAAGGGGTTGCGCAGCTTGCCGCGCAGCATGTTGCTGATAGAGGAACCAAGCCGCGAGGCCACCGAGGGCGACGACGAAACCGAGCTTTTTTTTTCCTGGTCGGGAAACTGCCGGATGCGGCGCAGCCAGGTATCGAGGAACTGGCCCATGCTCGGGTCGCGGCGCACTAAGTCCTGCACGTAGGCAATGCGGGCAGCCTTCAGGGCATTGTGCAGCGAAGCACCATCCACGGCGTTGATAGCTGCCAGCGTTTGCGGGCCGGGAGCACCGTCCACGGTTATTTTCTGCCGGAACTGGTACACCAGCACCCGTTGCAGCACCGTGGTAGCCCCGCCCGAGTTCGTGTAGAAGTCGTAGTATAGGTTAGCCACTGGTTGCGACCTGATACCGTCGCCGAGCATCTGGTTCCATGTGGCGCGGTAGAAGTTCACCACCATCTGCTTCAGTTCGGCGTTGTCGATGTACTCGTTCCAGTACATATGGCGAGTGGCTTTCACGGCGTCGATGATGCGCCAGCCCGTCCAATTCGGGTGCGAGTTGCGGGCAATACCCATATAGGTTTCCCCGCCCTTGTCGCCTAGAATTTTAGCATATCCACCTTCGTTGCCATGCACGATGCGGTAAGCAGTAGAGAAGTCAGCCATTAGCGAGAGATGTAGGCTTGATAAGCGTCTTTAGAGCGCACCCGCATCCGGCCGCGAAACCAGAGGGGCGTGTTATTGCGGTGGGGCTCACTCTTGAAATCCACCACGTTGTCGTTGTGCAGCACGCAGAAATGCGGAGCCCAGCGCCACCACCGGCCCCGGTGCCACTTAATGCGGCTGCCGGGGTTGGCGAGGCGGTAGAGCACGGCGAACAGCAGGCAGTTACCCTTGAAATGCAGCTCGGTCATACTGGCAGTACCCGGCCATCGAAGCGGGTTGTGTCGCCGGCCGGAGCTTGCGCTTTGGCCAGTAGGCGGAGGTTGGTGAGCGAAATGCGGCGGCCCTCGTCAACATGCACCGGGTCGTAGCCGGGTAAGCCGCCGTTGCGGGGGCTGGTGAAGTCGCCGCCCCACCGGAAGCCGGCTGCCCGGATTATGTCCGGGATGCCGCTGGCCTCCCACTCGGCTTTCGTCGAAGCCATGCGCAGGGCCTGATTGCCGTTGGTGGCGTTGATGTCCAGCCCCAGCCCGAAGTAGTGGTAGCCCAGGCTGGTATCAGATGGCCGCCAGGCGGAGGTGAGCACCACCGTCCAGCCGGTGCGGGCCTCAATTCGCAGCAAGAGGTTCAAAAACCGTTTGCGGGCAGCAGGGTGCAGCTGGTAGAGCAGGCCCCAGCGGGCGGGAATACTGGTATCGGAGCTGAGGGTTAGGGCCACCACCGTTAGGCCCGCTACGCCCCACCAAAAGGCCGTGCTCATGTGCCGTATTTGTTGAGAAAGAAGCTCTTAATGGCATTAACCGCGTCGGCAGTCATGTTCTTGCCCACACCACGCCTCATGTAGGCATCCGCGTCAGCCTGACCGAACACCACCACTTCCTCAGCATCTACCCAAAAGTTTACCCGGAAGTCGCTGCCATTGGTGGCGTACACCTGAAGCATTCGGGGGTAGTTGGGCGAGGGCTGAAATTCCTTGCCCGTCAGGTAGCCCAACCAGGTGCCGTTAGGTATCATGGTAATAGCTGTAGAGGGCAGGCCGTAGCCATCCGGGAAGCCCCCAGTGCTCCGGAGTCGCTCGTAGATGGTTTCACCGTTCAGGCTTTGCACAAACACCAGGCGGCCAGGCGTCATTGGCCCTACGGTGGGCAAGCGGGTCGGCAATTTGGTGCCCGTGGGCGTGCTCGTGGTAGGCTTTGGAGGCGTAGGGGTGCTAGTACCCGTGGCCGGCAAGCTGGCCGGCAGTTGGGAGGCCGACGTGGTGCCGGCGCGGAACCACGCCAGTGCCGCGCCTCCGGCCAGGGCAACCAGTAACAGCGAGGTAGTGGAAAACCCGCCTATTTCAGCCGCAGCAGGCGTTTGAGCAGCCGAGCGAGGCGTGTTTTCGCGCCGGGGCCGGGCAACAGTGTTCGAGCCACTCGGCCGTTTGCGGCCGGGTGGATACATCAGGTCTTGAGCCATTGCAAGTTAGATTAGGGGAACGAGTTGCACCGTGGGTGCTGCCACGTAGCGGCGCTGGTTCTGGTACAGGAATCCGTGGAGCACCCGCCCACCGGGGAGCATCATTGTCTCATCGTGGGGGCCGAGGCGTGTGCGCGGCCCCGTTTGGCTGACTGGTTCCAGCTTGTCGTCGAGGATAGTGGACGGGGCCGTGGTAATGAGCTGCTGGGTGACGAGCAGTCCGGGGTCGAGCACGTTGCCGAGGCCAGTGCTCAGGGCGGCCTGAAACTGGGCCATTTCGTCGGTAGCAAGTTCGGCGGTGAGGTCGGCGTACAGGTCGCGGGTATAGAGGGCCTTGTACTTGTTGGCCACCAGGACAAACGGCACGTTGTTGCTGCGCATGTCGCGGGCCACCTGGTAGAGAGCTTCCTCATCGGTACCGTCGCCGAACCAGTCGTTCCACCACTCGTGGCCGCTGTTCATGGCCGCGTAGCAGCGGGAAGCGAAGGCGAGGGCCAGCCCATCGGCCGAATTAGCTCCCACGTCCTTAATAGCCTTGTCCCGCTGCATGGTTTGTAGAATCTTCCGAAACAGCAGGAACGCGCCCCCGGCAACGGCTAGGAAGAAGCCGCCGGTCAGCAGGTACCGCATCACCCGAGAACTGGCCAGGGTAGAAACGGCCGTAGAAGTTGCGAGTACAGGGAGCATAAGCGGTTAGATAAACGAGGCAAACTGCCGGATTTTCTGATTGATACCGGGCTTGCTGGCTTTGCGGGCCAGGGTTTCCAGGTTATCCGTTTCGATATGCTGCAGGATGGTGGAAAGGGCCGTAACCCGGCGAGTAGCATCCATCGAATCCTGGGCTTCGAGCGTGATGGTGGGCGAAAACGTCTTTTTAGCGGACATTACATTCGGGGGGTAAACTGTTGAAGCACTTGTTCCAGCGCGGCCGGGTTGTGGGCTAGTTGATTGAACACTACGTAGAGTTTGGTGGCTGTACCCTCATCCACCGACTTCAGCACGTCGCCGGCCGCCTCCACCACCTGCCGGTGCCCGGGGCTGAGGCCAGCGAGTGAAGCATCTGCCCCACCCCCGAGTTGCGGCGCCGGAGCTACACCCAGCATCTTACCGAAAAGCATGGTTACCACTTCGGGAGGCAGCCCACCCAACGATTCAGTAATTCCAGCGAGGCCCTTCTTCTGGTTGGCTTCCACGCCCTGCAGTTCCAGTGCGTGCTCCCGGTCCTTGAATTTCAGGTCGAGGCCCAGTTTGTCGTTATCGTCCTTCAGGCGGCGGTTCTCCTCTTCCTTCATCCGCACTGTGTCGCGCAGCTCACGGATAGTATCGTCCTTTTCACGCAACCGGGTATCCTTCTCGTTGAGCAGGTAGCTGGTGAAGTTGTCAGCACCAGCATACCCGGAGGCCGGGGCTGCAAAGTGCGACGAAGAAGGTTGAAAGGTCGGTACTGGCACGTCGGTAGGGGGTTCAGGGCCGGCCAGAGGCGCGGCAGAGAGGTCAAGTATTTCTTCCAGCACTTTAGAACTGCCGTTCCGCCGGTACACGGCCAATTTCAGGGCTTGCGTGGGATACTGCTGCCGGGCCTGAGCAACAGCCCGCTGCACGGCCGCCACATCGGCCATATCGAGGTTGCGGGCAATTGGCCGCTTGTCGTCGCCGCGTAGGTAGTATAGTTGCCCGGTGTGGCCAGGTGCGGGGGTGAGCATCATCATATAACCGGAACAAAACCCGCTCCTTGCGGCAGGTACAGCTTACCACCTCCATCTATATCTACTGCCAGGAACAAGTCACCGGTGTACGTCGTGACGAAGTCATATACTTTCTGCCAGGTTGCCCCATTATCAGCACTTTGCTCCAGTACGAACTTACCCGTCGTGGTGCTCTCATAGCGCCGGACACGTAGAAATGAATTCAGTGTCACCAAGGCACCCAGGACAACCGTATTCGTGCCGTTATCCCGCTTGGCAATGGTTTTATTCGGCGTTTCCTCGCTAATGCTGGCATTCCACACGCCGAGCAGGAACGTACCAAATCCGCCTTCTACGTTTGTCGTCTTGACGCCCAATACCGCATCAAATGCATCTCCCGCAGGATTTTTGAAGCCAAACCAGCCATCCGTCCCCGCTGGCAGCTTTTGATTGAACAGCCCGGGATTACCATAGGTACCTGGCACGCCGTTATTGACGATAGGGGCATACACTCCAGGGCTCACACTGGCTATCCGGGCCCCGGTGGGCGTGTAGGACATGGCCGCCTGTGCGTAGCTCTGATACGTATTGGGCACCATGTAGCCATTGGCTTTCGCGGCAATTTTACTGGCCCCGGAATTGGAGGGATGAATACCATCTGACTGGGTGTCGGCGGCAACCGTTTCCGCCTTGAAGGCATCATTCACGGCAACAAAAGCCAATGGATACCCGGGAAAAGCTGCCTGCAAAGCAGTTTTGCGGCTTTCTGTTCCGGCTGTCAGATAGGGCCCGTAGGTTGGATAGCCCGGATAATTATACCCGATACCAGGCGCATTGCTGGCCAGCGGGATATCGTGTATGAAGGCGGCAATAGCAGCCGCCTCAATAGGCGACTTCAACGTGACAGCGTAATCCCATGCGCCTATCTTGCCTTCATCCAGAAAGCGAAGTTCTACGGAATGAGACCCGGTGCCCAAACCGTGCAGAACGATAGCATCGTTGATGATGCCCGCTTGCGTGTACTGATCATTGCTGACCGGAATAGAACTGATGACGGCTCGTCCAGTGGGGTCATACGTCGTCTTGAGTTGGCCATCCACGCGCACCTCGATGCGACTCATGTTGACGACGCTTCCATCACAACCCCAGGTACCAATGGCAATCCGGTCACCGTTGATGCTAAAGGTGAGTGTTTCGCCGGCGGTAACAGATTGCTTCCAGAAGCAGTTGGCAGCGGCCCGGCTCATGTCATTGCGCCGATACCAGAGCGCCCGGCTGCCCCAATCACTCATCACAGCCTCACTCGGAAACCCAACGTAGCCGTGCGAATAGGTCGCTAGAGGTGTCCCACTAATATGTTCGGCAAAGACAATGTTTTTCGAGAAGTGAATGGCTAGGACCGCCCGGTGGGCCGCATTAATCATGGCGTATCGGCGGGTCGGGTCGTCTTCTTGCGAAATCCGCAGGTTATTGTAGCCCATCTGACATTCCAGGGGCGCAAACACGTTGGCTGGATAGTTCGTCATTGCCAGGGCGGCTTGCTTGCGCACCCCGGAGCCAGAACTCGCCAGGTTATTCACCTGCAGCGTGGAATAAAATGTTGTGCCAGGGGCGACAACAAAGTTCTGGCTGTTGTAGGCGTTGTTTACGGTCAGACCTAACGTGGAGCACAGCCGCTGGATCCAAGAAATACCCGTTGTATCAACGTTGAGCCCCGTCGTCATGCTGTCACCAAGAATGATGGAGCCATGAATGATACTCGGGAAGGAGGCTTGAACTTCCAGAGGGGGTAAGGCAATCAACGATAACACGGCACCCGGAATGTCATACCCAACCGACGACGATTCAACGAGGTAGAAATTTCCCGCTTTCAGTACCGACACGGCGTTGAACGGACTGCCGGGCGCATACGCCTGCCAGCCGCTGCCAGCATCGTTGATGCGGTAGATTTTCACCAGGTTCGACCGGAACGGCGCGGAGGCCAGCGGCAGGTCGGGCGCGTTGAAAAAGATATGCTGAAGTTTCTTCGGTATCGTCGCCATAGGGGCTTAGAAAGTCACGGTTCCGTTGATGAATGTGCTGGTGTAGGTCTGGCCGGCGTGCTCGAAGCTGAAAGATTTGCCCACGTAGCGGCCCAGGAAGACCACGTTGGCCACCGGGGTACCGCCCACGCTGATGTCCATTGAGCACGGCAGCGAGTCGCCAGAGCTGAGGGGGTCGTAGCGGAACATCTGTGCCCCGCTGCTGGTCAGCTCTACCCCGTCGTAACTGTCGCTGGGGCCGGTGAGGGTGCGGCCCCACGGGATGGTGCAGACCAGGGCGGCTACGGCCAGCGCCTTCGCGCTCTGCCAGGCTTTGGTATCCGCGTCCGCCTGATGTTGGGTACTGGAGGCCGTGCCCGTGCGGGTCACGGAAGCACCTACGCCGGGCTTATCGGTGCCGCACACGGCCGTATAGTCCTTGGTGGCCGAGTAGGTGACCGGCGCAGCGGCCGGCACCACGGTGCACACCAGGGCGGCCGTAGCCTCCGCCAGCGCGGCCTGATACGCTAACCCATCCGCCTCCTCCTGGCTCAGAAAGCTGGTTTTGGTAGCCGTGCGGGTAACCGGAGCCCCCGTCTTACCGGTTGGGCAGGTGGCCGTGGCGGACTTGGTGGCAGTATACTCCAGGGGCTGGTACGCCGCGCCCCCGGAGGGGCGGAAGTTGGTGATGCCGCTCATTTCTGCTGACAGTTCAGGACGGATTTGGTCACATTTACCCGGCGCGTGCCGCCCTCCTGCGCGAAGCGGCCGACAATGGTCCCCTCGTAGGGCGTGTTGCCCAGGCAGTCAAAGCTGCGGGCCGTGCCGGGCGGCAGGGGCACGTACACCGGGCTTTGCTTGTTGAAGGCCACTTCGGCCGGCACCGTGCCGTGGTTTTCCACGGTGAAGGAATAGCACCCCTCCAGCTCGGAAATAAACGTGGGGCCGACGTGCGTTTCGACGTTGATTTTGATGCTGGCCACGGCGCTCTAGCGTTCCAGCGTGAATACCACGTCCACGTCGAGCGTATCGGTCAGCAGCTCGGGCACGTACACCTGCACCGTAATCCGCTGGTTGCGGTTCACGATGGCCACGGGCGTATTGCGTAAAGGCTTGGGGCAGTCGATGCCGGCCTCCAGGTGCTGACTGTTGCACTGCGACACGTAGGTAGCCGTATCGTCATGGATACCCAGCTGAAATTGCGTCAGGCCTCCCCGATTGTTGGCGTAGGCCACCACCCCAGTCGCACGGGCATAGGTGGAATCCAGGGCTTCAGAAACGGGCTGGTAAGTGCCTGTGGGCGTACCAGCGGGCAGAATCACTTTCAGGGATTGGGAACGGGTTTCGGCCATGATTGTCAAGGATGTAAATGCGAAATACTTGCACCTGAAAAGCCCCGACAGCGAACTGACGGGGCTTTTTTGACGCAGAAAGAGGCGGAGTTACGCCGTGCGCGGGCCGCTGATGAACAGCTCCACGAAGTGCTTCGGGCCGGAAGCCAGCGCCAGGCCATCAGGGAACTTCAGTTGGATTTCGATGTCCGTCTGGGGCTGCAACAGACGCAGGGCCTGCAGGTAGTAGGCATCGTCCCCGATGTTCTGGTTACCGGCATCATTCACGAGCAGGCGCTGCACCGGAATTTCGATGAGCTTCTTGCCGCTCTGGTTGATGATGAGGTGAGCCCCGATGAGCACGTCCGGGCACGACGACATCTTGTTGCTGTAGGTCTGCTTCACGACACCATCCGTGTCATTGGAAGCGGCCGTGCCGTAGGCGAAGCGGATGCTTTCGATTACCTGCAGCTGGCCGGCTGGCAGCTGCTTTTTGTCGAAAGAGGATACACCTACCACCTGCGACGTGTTGGAGTCAATCAGGTTGACAATACCGCTGTTGCTGCTGGTAATGTCTTTGCGGATGTACAGGTCACCATCCGCCACGCGGGGAATATCCTGGATACCGGGGGCTGATACCCCCATAGCGGCCAGCAATACAATTTGAGCGGCCGAAAACAGAGCAGATTTCTGCATGAGTTGTGAAATGAAAAACGAGAAATGAGGAAAATCGAGAAGTTGAAAGCGGAAGCGGGCCACTACCGGCTGGCCTTCAGTAGCCGGTAGTGGGTTTGGGATACTTGCCGCTCAGTTAGCCGGCAAATGCCTTGCGCACGTCCTGGCCGGAAGCCGCCGCTTGGACGGGCAGGAAGCCCATGCTGCCACCGTTCAGGGCGCGGTGCGTGTTACCAGCAGCCAGCAGCGACGAGGAGATGCTGGGGGCTTCCGTGTAGTCCACGTAGCCGAGGCCCTGCAGGCCGGAGCTGAGGCCGGGAACGTACTTGTTCACCATTTCGGCCACACCAGCGGTGTTTTTGGTTTCGTCGTTGGCACCGGTGTACTCGCGCACGGCAGCCATACCACTTACCACACCAGCACCAAGCAGGGCCGAGGTTACCATGTCGTTACTGGCGGGCACCAGGTCGAGGGCCTGAACGGCCAGCACGGCTCCGAGCACAATGGCCGGAATGTGCTGCTTTACTTTGCCGAGGGTAGCGTTGGAGTCAGCCATGCCGGAGAGGTAGGTGCTCCCGGCGTGGGCCACGACAGCGCCCACCACGGCCGCGCCGGTGTCGATGGCCGACTGCTTGGCGCGATTTTTATTCAGTTTCATACTGAAAAGGGGTTGGTTGAGGAAAAAGAGAAACAGAAATGGCCGAAGCCGGGAAAACTAGACGGTGAGGGAGGCGACGTGGCGTTTTTTGGCCGTGTGCTTGGTAGTGGGCTTGCCGAGGGGCTCCGGCTCCGGGCCAGCTAGCCCGGACGATTTCTTATTGCCCGAGGTGGCCACCACAACTGCTACCCCGCCGAGCAGCAGCCAGAGCCAAAGGTTGGAGCCGCTACCGGAGCCTCCAGCGGAGCCGCTACTGGCGCTGGGAGTTGGGGTCGTAGCAACCGCGCTGGTCGTAGGTCCGGTACCGGGCACCGTGTCGCGCTGCGTTTCTGCCGCCCCAGTCGAAAACGACTGACAAAGCGTTGAGCCGGCGCATAGGTCATTACCCACTTTTACCTCCACCTCAGTTGCTGTCATAGTCTGACGGATGGGGAACTCCGTAGGGAGGGTGGGCACCGTGGTAGGCGTGTACTCGGGACCAGATGGGACTACCTGGGGCGTGTAAGACGTTGGGGAGGTTTCGCCCGTTTCCGGCGTGATGTAGTAAGAAAGGGCCTCGTTGGCGCCTGTTGGTTCGTAAGATTGTGCTGCGAACATGAGTGTGAGATGGTTGCGTAGGAATTAGGACTGATTACCTCCAAAGGCCAGGGCAGCAATGCCAACCCCTACCAGTGCCAATGCCAGGCCGCTGCTCCCCTCTGCGGGCGGGTTGTCATATTTAGCCTTGTTGGCGGCGTACTCTTCCTCCGAAGTGGGTGCCGTGTAGCTGGGCGGAATTTGCTGCTGGTAGTCCGTGTTTTTAGGCTTGGCAAAGGCCGATTTCACGGTGGATACCAGCTTGCCCCAGTCAACTTCCTTCAACCAATCCATGATTTTCACCAGTACCGGCGTTGCCGCAGCGGTACCGGCTGTTGCCGTTGCTACTTCGCCCAATCCACTCAGACCCGGGACCGTAGCTGTGTTGTGGTTGCGAGTACCGAGTTTGTGTCCGATCAAGATGGCGTTACGCAGGTTATTTTCATCACCTTCCAGTCCTTTGAACACGGAAATCACCTTGTTCAACTGGCTTTGCGCCTTGCGCCACTCTCCTACTTCCAGGCCAGCCTGTGCGGCCTGTGCTTCTGTCGCATAACCGTAGCCGAGCCGTTCAGCAAATCGGAACAGGTTGATTTTGAAGGCCAGCAGCAGCGCATTGCGAATCAGGATACTCAGCGGATTGTACTTCATGACCGCCTGCCCCACGTCTTTCGCCTTATCAACTACCCAGCCGGCCGCTTGGCTCACTCCCCCCGCCACCCAGCCGGCAGCCTGCTTAATGCCGTCGCCGATGGTGCTGAAGAAGTTACCAACAATGGTACCGGACAAGCCGTTACCGGCCGATTCTTCGGCCATGAACTGTGCCAGCAGGGTATCCCGTTTGGCTGGTTCCGACCATACTTCCAGCAGAGCCGTGATGCGGGCCGCGTAGGGTGCCAGCGCCACATCATCGGCAGGCGTTGCGGCCAGGGTGTTGCGCAGGTGCATTTCCATGCGCTGCAGCAAGTCCTCACCAACCTGTGCTTGCGTCAGGCGACCCTCCGTATCGCCCAGGCCACGCAGGGTTTCTTGACCGATGCCGAGAAACTCCGCACCGAAACCGGGGTTGGGCAGGGAGCCGGTACCGGAGCCAGTACCGGGTACACCGTTGAGAAACTGAATGGGCATCATGGTTTTGTCGAAGGTGGCCGTGGTGGGCGTTTCGTAGTCGAATTGGTCCACCACCGGGTCGATGGTGTAGTAGCGGCGGCTGCCAATGCGCTCCGGCACGATTATATAGATGTGCTGGAAGTAGCTGTTGCCGTTGTATTTGGCCTTGCGCAGCTTATGCGGAATGCCCTGATTAAGCAGAATCGTAGAAAGCAGGATGCTGTAGCAGTCACAGTCAATCCCGGATTTCCGGTCCTGCCAGGCCCGGAGCGGGCGGCGCAACTGCTCCACGCCGGCGGCGTCGAGTTTGTACTGAAAATGGCGGTAAGCGAAATTCCAGTCGTTTTCGAGCGTTTCCCGCAACGATTTTCCCACCAGTAGCGGTGCTACACCGGCCGTATCTGCCTGGTACTTGCGGATAATCTGCTCCATCTCATTCAGCGTGTCGAACGTGTCGCCGCTTTTGAGCAGGATAGGATTGGTGTTTTCGAGCTGAGAGAGGTTGAAATACCGGTTGTATTCCGTACCCGGACGCAGGGTGCGTTGATGAGCGGCTTGCATCAGGCCAGCAGATTATTGCGGGTGATGTAGTCGAGTGGGCCACCGGGCCCACAGTAGAGCATGATGTACTGCTGGGTGATGGGCGGCGTACTTAGCTTGCCGTTGCGGTAGGCAATCAACTGGTCGGGGCTGCTGACCACTTTGTTCGGCCCTTCTGCCCGAATACCCCGGTTGTACTCGGCAGCTGCTTTATATAGTTCTACTTCGCCGGTGGCGAGGTTGGTGTACTTGCGCAGCATCTGCCCAAAAGCCAGCGTACCGATATGAATGTTGAACTCTGGCTTCTGCAGGTCGGTAATCCGAATGGCGTTCTGCCCCCGCAGCAGCGCGGCCCACCGGGCCGGACCCAGTTTCAGCCGGAAATATTCGGCTTCCATGTCCGTCAGGTGGCCCTTGCGGTACTCAGTGCGCAGGCAGGTGTCAGCCGTGCCGGGCGCAATCTGCATGATACCGGTAGCGCCACCGCCCGTAACTACCGAAGCGAGCATATCAGGATTTTCAATGCAGATTTTAGTAGCAATGATTTGAGCAGGCACGTTGTGAAGGGCGGCGGCCTGCTGGATGATACGACCGTACCGCTTTACCACACCCTGCACGATGGAGGGAATGTCGCGGTTGGCCCGCCTAGCCCTCTGCTGGGTGTTTTGGGTGATGGCCCGCAGCGAGTTGGTACTCACCGAGGAATCTGCCCGCACCACCTGAATCCGGCGCAGCTTGATAGGAGCATCAGCCGCGTCCGTTACTGGCAGGACCGCCGTGGTCATGTCGAGCACTTCACCCAGGCCGGCAAAACCGTACTCGCCGGCACCGGGCAGATAGGGCTCCAAGGCCCGGAAAGCCGTGTAACCTTCGGCCCATTGCGGATTATCATCGGCCACGGCCAGATTATTGAGCACCGGAGGCTTCGGGCGCAGCAGCAGCCAGCCAGCTACACCAATACCACCCCACAAAAGCATCTTCTTCGTTCGCTCGGCCGCATCCTGAGCTTCTTTGCGGCTCATTTTTGTGCTGCTGTACGTCAGCGGGCCAACAGATAGGAAGGTGGACTTCATGCGGTTTTCTTGGGAACAGTGGGTAGCGTATAGGTGAAGGGCGGCAACGTAACCTGCAGGCCGCCGGCCCGCACGATGCTTTCCACCTTAAACTTGTTGGTGTTGCCAGCTCTCACGATGGTGGCCATTTCGGTGATGGCATCCAGGAGGCCCGCCTCGATTTCGACGGTGAACTTGGTGGTCTGGCCAGCGGCGAATGCTGGTAGGGCAACGCCGGCAGCGGGGGTACTGGCTACCAGGTAAGAGCCAGTGCGGGTGATGCGGCTCAAGCGCACATGCAGTTGGTCAATGGGCAAATCCCGGGTACCAGGATTTTTCACCTGCACGTCGATGGAAAAAATCAACCGGCCGCCATTGATACGGGGCCAGTCACCCGGCAGAAAGTTGAGAGAGAGGCCGTTGATGGTGTTTTTGAGGTTCTGGGATTCGCGCAAGAGCACGTAGCCCAGCGCCAGCGCACCGCCTACCAGGAGTTTTTTGTTCATGAGGCCAGGAGTTCGGATGAGGAGACCAGTACCGGCGCGGGTGCCGGCACCGCTGCGGCGCGGCGAGTGGCCCACCGGCTCCGGAGTTTCCGAATGCCGGCATCGAGTAGCAGTTTGACACAATAGGAAGCGGCCCCTCCCAGCACGGCGTAGTAGATGGTGCCGAGTGATTCGGCTATGCCGATAACGGGGGATTGAGTAGTGGACGTAACGACGCCCGAGCTTACTCCCAGCAGGATAGAGAGGGCATTGGTAGCCAATGCCGTGAACTGAGAGAGAGCCGAATCCGTTGATTGCGCCATTGTGAGCTGCGGTAGGATTCAAACATACCCCCAACTGCTACCCGGACTTCATCGAAACGCGCGAAAATGCAGCATAACAGCTTGATTATGCTGCAAAATGCTGCGAAATTGCACTACCGGAATTGGTACTATATCCGGGTATTACGCCAGCCCTGTTTCTATCGCCTACTCTTTTACTCCCGGTAAGTGCAAAAACTGACAAGTACCACTGTGGTAGCAGTGCGGCCAAAATCCAAAAAGGAGTTAGCGTTGGAGTATGGAACCCATAGTTGCACCATTTCCAGATGGTGTGAGGCTCTAGGAATTATGGGCCGGTGCCGACTTAACGTGCATCAGGTCTTGCAGTTCTATCAGCACTATGGCTTGCCGGGTAGTTACGAAATGTCGTTGCAAATGGCCTAGAAACGCGAAAGGCCCCCGAAAACTCGGGGGCCTTTCTTTTTGCCGGTACCGGCTATCATCTTCGGGGTCTTATGCCTGCGCCGCCCGCGACGATGTTCTTGTATCAAGTATTAGACTCAGTGCCAGTAGCCGGCCGAAAATCAAGATAGAACTCCTGGCCAGGTATGAAGGAAGCACCAACAGCCGAAACGACTGTTTGCAGAACTACTGAGCCAGTAGGCGTGAAAGAGTAAAACTTCTCATTCTCGGGGCTACCACTGCGTACTGGCTCCATATTTACGATTGAGCCAGCGGTGTTATTGGTAACAGAGGTTACAACGAATTTGGCGGTTACAGTTGACATGAAGTTAAAAAAGTTGAATTACACAGTGGGGCCGGCCCATTACCGGCCCCGTTGTCGGCGTCAGCGGCCTAGTCCCATATTGGCAGCTTCGTGTTGCGCATGTCCCATGTCGCAATTATACAGCAAAAATGCTGCATCACAATCCTACTAGTGGCGTGGCCAGCAACTTACGCACCTTTTGCACGGTGCCGCTGCTTTTGCCGGTAACGGCCATCACCTCGCGCACCGTGAGCTGCTTGCCCAATGCCTTCACCACGTCGGCGTGGTCGGTGAGAAACTTCTCGTCAGTCTTCACGTCGCCAGCACGGCGACCACCGATGCGGCCCTGGGTGCGGGCGTGGTCTACGCCCGACTTTACCCGCTCCCGGATGCCGGCCCGTTCGAGCTGGCCGAACACGGCTCCCACACTGAGCATAGCCCACGCCATAGCGTCGCGGGTGCCGTCGGAGCGCAGGGTGGTGAGGTTCAGGTTGAGCACGAACACCGACACGCCCCGGTCGGCAAGTTCTTCTAGGAACAACAGTACCTGGGCGGTGTCGCGGCCGATGCGGCTGATTTCGGTGGCCAGCACAACGTCGCCACGGCGGGCCACGGTGAGCACGGCCTGAATGCCGGGCCGGGCAATGTTCTTTTTACCGCCGCTGATGGTTTCCGCTATCGGCGCTTCGAGCTGCCACCCCCGACCGGTGGCGTAGGTGGTCAGGTCAGCCAGCTGGCGGTCGGTGTCCTGCTGCTTGGTACTGACGCGGAGGAAGGGGTAGTATTTCATGTGCAAAAAATCACTTGTTTTTACAGCTACAGAAAGGGCCAGAAAAAAGCCGCCGATAACGGGCCGTTTCGGCGGCTTTTTCCTGACAGGTTTATTTTGATACAGAAGCAGACCGATTGACTGCTTCCTTAGCAAAACGCCCAGCCAGGAGAATGACGCTTCGACGGGTCCGGTGCTTGTGGTCTCTGTATCGATACTCAACACCCGAGCAAATCATCATCAGGTCCAGGTAGCCGCCGCCATCCGGCTCAGGCTTCGCCAGTGTAGTAATACTGACCAAACCATGCGGAGTGTGCAGGTGGCCTTCGAGCCACCCATAAGCATCGGGGGTATAGGACAAGTCGCACCAGTTGCGCGACACTTTGAAGATTGAGACGTCCATTACTCGGCAGGTTCGTAGGTAGCAGCGAAGATGTCGGGCTTACACGGGTACTTTTCCCCTTTCACGCCGGTAATCACCCAGTCGCCTTCGCTCACCTCCATTGTTCCCTCCAAGGTTCGGATGACGGGCCTGAATGTGTTGGATTTTCCTTCTGGATGCTCGTGAGCAAACACAGCCGCCCACTCAACACCGGCAATCTTTTTGCCGCTGAAATACTGTTCTGCCTCAATTACAACGGGTTTTTTGCGGAATTTCGCCATGTTTTCTATTTGTAAAACCTTGTCAATCAATTCACTATAGCCATTTATTCAAAAAACAGCCGTTTTTTCCTTCGATTTCCCACCCCTCCCCTCCAAAATCGTGTTTCCCCGTTTCCCCATTTCCCCATACCTGATTTTCAACACGTTACAAAATTAAACCTTGGGGAAAGTGGGGAAACTCAGAATCCCCAGCAGCACCAGGTAGTGAGCACTGGGCTACCCGTCATCGGGCAGTTTCCTACGGTTTCCCCCTAAATCCCCGGCTTTTCCCCGCTTTTCTCCCTCTCTATCTGCTTGATTAATGATTTTTATCTTATTCATTGTTAATAGGTTGGACCGAAACGGCGCTGAGGCCTGCGGCGGGGTGGGGAAATGGGGAAACGGTAGGATGCGAAACGAGGGGGTTAGGGTGGGCAAATCCGTATAGCGGTAGCAATGCAGGCGCGGTCGGTGGATATGTCCTCTGGGGCAAGGTTCAGGTGGGCCATTTGGCGACGTGCCCGCTTGATGGCCAACTCACGCAGCCGGGTGGTCAGTTCATCCTCCGCTCCCCCTGTGTCTAAGCCCACGGCGGATAGGGATATACTATATAGCCGCGCTGCAAAGGCCATTTGCTTTGACGTGGGATTCATGCTTCAGGCAACTTCTCAAGGATTAGCAACCCACTTCCAGACTCACCACATACCCGCCAACCCGCTTTCTTAAAACAACAGCCGGGATTGATTGAATCAATGAGTTTAGGTGCTACATAAGTGTAGAGCCGTTCACCTGGCCAACGCTGCCATACTATCTGCTCCGCTTCCAGGATTAGCGCCGATGCCAGCCCTGCTCCCTCATTGCGGAATACGGCGCAGTTGATACCGTGCTGCCCATCATTTCTGTATTTCTGCTTTTGCCACACAAACAGCGCCTTGTCGTCGTGGGTGAGCAATACGATACTGTATCCCGGTCCTACAATCTGCTTACTCTTTCGATTCTTCCGGGCCGAGTAGTGCCGTTCGTAGAGCATCCTCACCACTGGGTGTCCGTCACGTACTCTGCGCCACGGCAATGCAGGGGTAAATAATAGCGCCTGCATTCTAGAAAGAGCCTTGGAAGTCCTCGATATAGATTACGTCGGCTCGCTCCATCACCATTCGGGGCCCGTTGGGGGTGTGCAGCACGTCGCCCATGTTCGCGTACTGGCGGAACTCTTCGATGGTGAAGGCCGGCACCTGGTCCCAGTTCAAATCGTCCAGCAGCTTCTGCACCGGGTACTGCGCAGATCCATTGCGCAACTGGCGGCCCCCAACAAAACGCAGCACTGCCTGCGCCCGCAGCTTGGCTCGGAGGTCCTGCTTGTCGGCCTGGTTGGCCTGCACGTTTTGGGAGCCGTTAACGGGTGCCGGTGCGGCGGCCGGTTCCGGCTCCCCTTCCTTACCCGTTATCTGCATGGCCTGCAGGCTGCGTTCCATCCGGAACTCGATGCCCTGCTGCCGCAGCATTTCGTAGTCCAGCACAATAGCTGACGTGGGGTTAGGCATACTGGGGGACGAGAACCGGGTGCGGGCTACGTCCTCGATGTAGGCCCGGTGCTTGGTCAAGTAGGCCCGCATGGCCGAAATACCCAGCGGGTTGCCGCCCTGCTGCCGGAGGGCCGTTTGATACGCGCCCTGCACTGCTCCGGTGCGCAGGTAGAGCTTTACGCGCCCATCCGCTTCTTTCTGGATTTTGTAGTGCTCATCCTCCTTGCACACGAAGGGCGGCAGCGTGGCCACCGTCATCAGGTAGGTTTCTACCTCATCCGACACGTTTTGCACCTCCGACGT
Organism: Hymenobacter metallilatus; assembly: GCF_003944705.1. GTDB lineage: Bacteria > Bacteroidota > Bacteroidia > Cytophagales > Hymenobacteraceae > Hymenobacter > Hymenobacter metallilatus. The sequence continues at coordinate 68,842 of NZ_RWIS01000018.1, forward strand.
GGTGCGCATCTTGCCCAGCAGCGAATCCTTCAGCTCCTTATAGGTAAACGGCAACTGGATCACACCGGCATCGAGCAGCAGCTTCACGGGCGTGAGCAGCGAGACGCTGTTCAGGATAGTGCGGCTATTGGGTTCGGTGCCGAGCAACTGCTTGGCTTCCTTGCGCAACTCCGTGGTGCATTTGGGTTCCTCCTTGGCGTAGCCCGCCACCACCAGCGGCCGGTGGCGCAGCAGGTCCACCGTGGGCAGGGTGGTGCGGCCCGCGTTCTGGTGGCCTTCCAACTCCCGCATGGCGTCCTTGCTCTTTTCATGGTCCCGTTTGTCGTACTCGCAGATAATGCAGCGCGAAAACAGGGCCGCGTCCTGGGTGGGCAGGTCCTGACCCGATATGATGCCGGCCGCGCGCACGGTGGCCACCCGGGTTTCGTTGCCGCTGGTGTTCTGGCCCATCAGCTTGCCCGAGCCCCCGGCAATGTCCTTCAGCATCCCGATAGTGCGCGCCGGCAGCGTGTTTTTGTACTCGTTCATCCACACCAGCCCGTCGCAGATGCTGGACAGGAACCGCTGCATACCCGTAGTGGTGGAGCCCGATTCCAGGGCAATACCGTCCGTATGGGGCGGCACGCCGAACATATACATCAGGCTCAGTGCGGCCGTGCTCTTACCCGAGCCGGGCATCCCGAACTTGAACAGGATGGGGAAGTAGCCGTTGTTGGCCTTGTGAATCGTCGAGCGAAACAGCGAGGCAATGTAGAACGCGACCATGGTACGGCCGTTGTCGTCGCCGTACACGGTGCAGATGAGTTTGGCCCACTCCTGCAGGCTCAGTTCGCCGCCCTTGGGCTTGTGGCGGAATTTGCTGGCGGAATCGTCCGCGTCGTCACCGTTCATGTTAAAGTCGCCCCCGGAGGGCAAATAGTGGTAAGTCAGGGCCTGCACCTTGCCGGCCTGTACTAAGCGGGCCACGGTGTCGCCGCCCACTTTATCAAATACTTCGGCCGGGTGGTTGAGCACGGCCACGGTTCCGTCGATTTCCAGCTGGGTTTCGTCATTGAGCCGGGCAATGCTGTCCACGTCGCTCACCGGGTGGCGCAGCGTCACCACGCCGTACTTGTCGCAGGCCTGAAACTCGCCGTCGTGAATCAGCCCGTTGCTCCAGGCATACACGCCGGCCCGCTCATTCCAGCCCAAATAGTGGGTTTCGATGGCTTCGCGCACCCCTACGAACAGCTTGTTTTTAATGCGGTTGAACTGCTTTTGGTCGCCCTCGAAGATGAAGCCGTGCAGGCGGGCAATGGCCTCCGAAAACGCGGCCACCGATACGAAGTCCTTGGTAGTAAAAGCCGCCACCTTGTCGCGGCCGTAGTAGGTTTTGAGCCGGGCCACGTACTTCGGCAGCCGGCCGCTCTGCACGAAAAACAGGATATCGATGGTAAATGCGCAGATGCACACCTCCCGGCCCGACTTCCCATCGAGCACCCAGTACCCACCTTTCTTTTCAAAGAATCCCTGTTCGTGGTTGGCCGTGAGCTGGTCGGCCGTGAGGCTGCGCACCGTGGCCATTGCTTCCTCCGATACGACTTTGGCCGGCGGCTCCTTCCGCTTCACCAGCTTGTACCGTTTCTTAAACTTGGGCCAGATGCCGCACACCACATCGTAGGTAGTGGTCCGGATAACCGGGTCCGGTATCAGCTCCACCAACTCCCCCAGCCCGTTGATGGCCGTGGCCAGGGCGTGAATGTCGTTCAGGCCCTCGGAGGCCATTGCTTCCCGGGTAGCCCAGTCGGTCACGTAGTCGCGGCGGCTCTTGGTCCAGGTTTCCACCAGCTCCTGCAGGCGCTGCTCCGGGGTCAGCTCTACGACCTCTTCCCCCTTTTTACGGCGCTTCTTCGAGGGCTTTTGTGCCTCCGCGACCAGGCCGCGCAAAAACGCATCCGGATCGTTGGGGGTAGTGTAGTCATAGTTGCCCTTCGCGTCCTTTTTTGCCGGTACCAGGTAGCTAACCCGAAAGCCGGCTGCCAGTAGCAGAGCCGCGTTTTTCTCCGTGGCCTTGCGGCCGGCGTCGTCGTGGTCGTAGGTCAGCACGACGTGGGTCGTAAACCGCTTCAGCAGTTTGATTTGGCCCTCTGCCAGTGCCGTGCCCTGTTGGCCTACGGTGTTCCGCAGGCCCTGCTGCCACATCTGCACTACGTCGAGGTGGCCTTCCACCAGGTAGGCGAATTTGGCTTGCTCAATGGCCGGCGCGGCCACGTCGAGGCCGTGCAGATGGTCGCCTTTGGTCCAGGCTTTATCATTGGTATTGCGGTATTTGGGCGGGCCCTCCCCTTTGGGCATGGCCGGGCCCAGGTTGCGACCCGAAAACCCGACAACGGTACCGCGCCAGTCCCGCACCGGCAGCATGGCCCGATTCTGGAACGTGTCGTAATAGGTGTTGCGCCCATCCTTCTGGTGCAGGTGTACCAGGTCAGCGGCCACCAGGACCGGACCCAGGATGCCGGCGGCGTTGGCCGCATCGAGCAGGGCCCGGGGCCCGATCGGCGCGTAGCCGACCGTGGCCAGCTTCAGTATCTCATCGGAGAGGCCCCGCTCCTGCACGAACTCGGCCGGCAGCTCCTGCGCGGCGTACCAGCCGGCCGCAAACTCCAACGCGGCCGTGACGTCCTTGTTAGCCTGCCGGCGCTGCATCTCGGCCGCCAGCTGCTCCGGGCTCAGGGACTGGTCGTATTGCAACGTGATACCGTGCTTTTGGGCTATTTCTTCAATAGCGGGCACGAAATCCAGCTTTTGCAGCCGCTGCACGAAGGCAATGCCATCCCCTCCGGCGTGGCAGCCATAGCACCGGAAAGTGCCCCGGCCGATAGTGACATGAAATGAGGGTGTTTTTTCCTGGTGAAAGGGGCAGCACGCTTGCAGCGTGCTGCCTTTTTTCTTCAGATCGATATACGCGCCGATAACGGCGTCCACCGGCAGGTTTTTAACGGCCTGTACGGTACTGGGGGAAAGGAGCGGCATTCGGTAGCGAATAGCAGGTGGGGCGGGTTAGGCTCCGAGTAGTTGAATGACTGCGCGCAGGTTTTCGGCCTGCTGCATGAGGTGCTTATCCGCCAGAAAGCGGACTTCCTCACTGATTGCACCGTGGGCCCGCCATTCGGACAGGCGGTTGATAAAGTCCTCCGTGGTATCGAGGTGGCTTTCGGCCAGCTTGGTTAGAATCTGGTCGAGGCTGACCGGCCCGCCGCCGGCATCAGGGGAGTTGGGTAGAAACTGGCTCATTGGGGCTGGGTATTAAAGAGCTCAATCAGCTCAGGGGAAAGAATGGCTACTACCTGTGCCGGTGTTGCTTGCGGCCAGATGCAACCAGCCGCCCGGAGTAGCTTAAACCAGTGAGGATTATCCGACTCATCAGCTTCCACCTTATCAGCAACGACGTGCAGGGCGGCTACTACCTGCTCCTGACTTAGTGCGGGCTCCCCCTCCGGCAATGGGAGGCCCAAAAAGTGTGGAATCAGCTCCACGAGGGTAAATGGCTTGGGCTGGTGCATATCAGTCTGCTATACCCCGTTCTAATTCTTCGTCCGTGCATTCACAGTCGCCAGGCTCTTCGCCGCACACATCGCATATGCGCTGGTCCTCATCCTCATCCTCATCCTCATCGTCTTCGCCCCAACCTGTTGCTACACGACCGGTGCCATCACACTCCTCACATGTGCCCGAGTCGCTACCATACGACTCACCGCCCCAGCCGCCGCAGACGGGGCATATTTCGCCTTCTTCCTCTTCTTCGTCAGGAGCCTCTTTATCGATCAGCATAGCCCCGCTGGACCATCCGCATTGAGTATCAACGCAATTATGGGCTACGGCTTCCTCATCTAGAATAGCCCATACAAGCCGATTCTGGCATTCAGGACAAGTCTTTATTACATACTGCTCAGAATCCTGGTCCCAGATTCTGACGGTGTGACCTTGCTTAATTTCCATTGTGTTCTTGGTCAAATAATGATTTCATGGCCCGGTCGGAGGGCCTACCGTATTTGCGAGTAGCGGCGGCTTTCGGAGCCGATATCGGCGCGTCGTAGCGGATATGGCAGCGCCGACATAGGGCTGCCAGGTTATCGTCGCCGTGGTCGATGAGTAGGTGGTCGAGGTGGGCAACCCCCAACTGCACGACAATCACCTTGTAGCCATCAAGTATGGCCGTGTCACTTTCCGGCCCTTCTACTTTGTGCCACTGGCCGGCCGAATCGTAGTAGCCCCATTGGCCTTCTGGTAGCCCACAGAATTTGCAGCAGTGCCCGTCGCGGGCCTTAATGCGGGGTACTATTTCTGTTTTCCAGTTGGCCGGATACTGCTTATAGTCGCAGGGCATGGCTACCGGCTCCGGTGAGCATCGTTCCACTCTTTTACTTTCCAGTCCACTGCTGCCGGCCGCGCCAACACTGAGCCGTTTGGGTTATCAAGGCACCGGGTTACAGCTGTTTCGTACTCGGCGCGAGTGATGGGCTTTGCCAGTTTGGCTACCTGCTGCAACGACTCCCCGTTATCGGTAAATGTGGCAAAGAGGTAAAGCCAGGATACCGTATCCCCGAAGGTTATCAGCTCATACGCCCCGCACGGCCAAATCTTATAAAAGGCTCCCCGGAAGCCAGCGTAACGGCGGTAAAATTGTGGGGTGCCCAGGTGGGCAAGTTGCTCCGATGGGGTGCTCACGGCTTGGGGCGGAATAAGTCGAGTTGTACACTGTTGCGCAGGGCCTCTATCTCCTGCTCTTTCTTGGCAATTAGTTTCTCGGCGTCGCGGGCCTGCTCCTGGTACTGTGCGGCCTGTTCCGGTGAGACGTAGAGTTTGGTGGCATTTTCGCGGGCCTGTTGGGCTTCGCGCTCCAACTCCCGGATGCTCTGCCGCAGCAGGCGCATGGCGTTTTCCATCGTGCTCATGGCTCAACCTCCTGCCATTGGTAAGGAGAGTATCGACGGGCTGGTTGGTGGCTGGGCTCCGGGTTGGACCACTGGCTGCTGCACTGCCCCAGGAGCAGGCAAACAATTATCACCAGGAACCAAAAGCCCCGACTGCTTTGCTCTGCCGGCTGCCGCTGGAATAGGTCGCGGGGCAGGTTAGGCTTCCGGCGCATCTTCCAGCTTAATGAGGTCGTTCACGGAGACATCGAGCACCTGGGCGGCGGCTACCATCTGCTGTATGGTAGGCTGCTTACTGTTATTCAGCACCCAGGACAATGCTTTAGAAGAGCATTGCATTACAAGACAGAGCCTTTCCACTAGCTCTGCTCTCTTCGCTTCATCCCGGGCCTCAGCCACCTTCCCATCCACCACGAACTTTATTGTGTTGGAGTGGAACTTTTTAATAAAAAATGTTTCTCCCGGCATAATCGTTGCATTTGGGGTTAGAACTGGCCCAAACATACGGGATAATGCAGCAATTATGCTGCATAAATGCTAGAAATTATTTTTGACACCCTGCAATAATGCAGCGCATATATAGCATGGCACCCGGCACTTTTGCCACTACCATGCACGACGGAGAAGATTTAGAAAGGGCAGTGAGCGAAGCTGGCATGAGCATTGGCCGCTTCGCAAAGGCTATGAACGCCGAACGCAATACCCCGCGTCGGTGGTTCGGAATGCCTGTATTGCCAACTGACCGACGGGAGGAAGCAGCTAAAGTGCTGCGTACCACACCAGAAGCAATTTTTAAGCGTCTGGCCAAAAAAGAGGGTTCTGCATCAGCACAACTGCCAGAAACGCCCCTGTCCCAATCTAGTCCCAGAAATACAGCACAGGAGCCAATGCAGCAATATGGCAGCATCGAGAACAGTGCTGACATGCTGCGCTGCATGGAAGAACGGGACAAATGGCAGCGTCTCGCCTATGAGCATCTTTCTAAGTACAACGAACTGCTGGTTGAGCACAACCAGTTGCTACGTCTTGCCCGGCTGGGCACCACGAACCTGAGCACAATTCTGTCCCATTAATACATGAATTGCGCTGATAATCATGTTGTTGCCGGATTCCCGTCCGGACCGCAAAGACCCCTCAGAGGAATCTGAGGGGTCTTTTGCTTTTTTTCACGTCTACCAATTCGCGGCTTATCCGTTCGCCTAATTCCGGCCGTTGCGGGCGACACACCACTGCTTCGCGACGTTACGCCCCCGGATACGCTCCCTTCGCGCAATTTCCTTAAGGTGGATGAGGCAGGATTTTGGTGTGTAAGCAGAGCTATAGTAAAGCCGTCGGGAGCGAATCAAAAATATTTTTCAGCTTTTTTTCGGCTTCTATCCCGTTTATTAACAGAACAATACCTCCCCAAAAACCTCTGTTATACGCTGCCAAGGCAGTTTTTTGTTTGCACGCTCAACGCCCTCCTGCTATATTTGCAGCATCAAAACCGGAAAGGCACACGGCCTGACCTGTCAGATAAACGGTTCGGTAGTTCAGTTGGTTAGAATGCCGCCCTGTCACGGCGGAGGTCGCGGGTTCGAGTCCCGTCCGGACCGCAAAAAGCCCCAGCATCATCTGATGCTGGGGCTTTTTCGGCTTTATGCCGTTGCTTCGGCAGCCCGGTACGCCAGGTCCTCAATATCGGCGCGGCGGGCCAGCACCTGGAGCCACTCGGGCGGAATGGCGGCCTCGCCGTAGTACAAGCCGGCCAGCCCGCCAGTGACGGCCCCGGTGGTATCGGTATCGTCGCCGAGGTTGACGGCGGCCAGCACGGTTTCGGCGTAGGTTTCATGGCGGAGCAGGCACCATAGACTGGCTTCCAGCGTGGCCATTACATAGCCCCCGCTGTCGATGGCCGTAACGGCTATATCAGGCAGACGGCCGCTCAGGATGCGCTCAAACTTCTCAGCTTCGTGGGCCGGAATGTTCAGCTCGCGCAGCTGAGCCGGGGCCTGTTCCCGCATGGCCAAGTAAGCCTCGGCCGGCGTGAAACCGGCGCGCAGGTGACGGGCTATTTCCAGGTACAGAAAGCACGCCACGGCCGAGCGGATGTGCCCGTGCGTAACGGCCGAAATCTGCCGAATCAGCTCAAACCGCTCCGGTAGCGGCGCATCTTCCTTATAGAACGCCAGCGGCAGAATCCGCATCAGGGAGCCGTTGCCGTTGCTGTACTCGTCGGTCCCGCCAGCCAAAATCAGGTCGGGGTTGGACTGCAGGCGGCTCAGGGCCTCGCGGGTGGTGATGCCGATGTCGAACACCCGGCCGCGGGGCGTCCAGAGGTTTTCGTAGTACCAGCGGCGGCTGTATTCGGCCACTTTGCCCACGCTGAAGCCATCGGCAATGGCCTGAGCCAGGCAGAACGTGAGGGAAGCATCATCGGACCAGGTGCCGGCGGGCTGGTGGTGGGTGCCGTATTCGCGCATGTGTACCACGGGGTCGAGGCGGCGGGCGGGGCGACTCTGGAACTCCACGGGTACACCCAGGGCATCACCCACGGCCAGGCCCAGTAATGCAGACCGGAGTTGGGATTCGCGGGAGGATATAGCTGTCATGCAGTATAAAAGAAAAATACGCGCCCAAATTACGAGGGCGAATAGGAAATGGGTGATGGTATGATGAGGTAACAAGTTGGTACGTCATTCCGAGCGAAGCCGAGGAATCTCGCGTGCTGATGTTGTGATAGTAAACCAGACGTCAGCACGCGAGATTCCTCGGCTTCGCTCGGAATGACGTTCTTTTTATCAATTACCTTTCACCACCTCATCGGATTACCGCCTGCTTGCTGGCCGAGCGGCCGTAGCGGGTGGGGAAATACATGAGTTCGGCTTTGGCGGGGTTGAGGGTGTAGCGGCCCCGGTAGCGGGGCTGCAGGGCAATGCGGAAGGTGTGGCGGCCTACCGGCAGCACATCCATGAAGATGCCCACCTGATGGCGCAGGTACTCCCGGTGCACCTCAAAGGCGTTGCCGCGCGCTGGCTCCCCGTAGGAGCAGCCGGCCGGAATGGGCACTTCCAGCAGCACGTAGCGGGCTTCGGCTTTTACCTCCACGGTTACTTCCAGCTCGGCGGGCTGCCCGGCCGGGAGCTGCACGCTACCACCCTCCTGCCCGGCCAGGCGGGTGCGCACCACGAAGGGAGCGGCCACGGCGGCCGGCGCGGGGTTCCAGAACGATTGATAGGCCGTGGCGTACACCGGCAGGCCGCCCTGCTTATGCAGCGTAAGCGGCCCGGCAGCTGCCGGTATCGTCGTTTCGAACGGGAATTTGCTGATTTCCTGGGTAAGCCCGCCGCTGAGCTGGGCCCGGGCCGTGAGGCCGCCGCTGGCCGGCACCACCAGATCGGGGCCGATGGTGGCCAGAATCTGAGCGGCCTCGTAGGTGCTGGCCCAGTGGCCCTGCTGCCGGCGCTGCTGCAGCAAGTATGTTCGGATGCGCAATAGCTCCCGCTCCTGCCCGCCCTGGCCCCGTAGCAGCCGGTACGCCTGCAGCGTATTGCCGACCCGGTCGGGCAGCAGATACCGGTAATACGTGCCTCCGTGCAGGGTATCGGCGTAAAACACCCCACCCAGCTCGGTGCGCAGGCGGTAGCGGCGCAGCGTATCCAGCTGGAACGGCAGGCCGATTTGCTGGCGCAGCTGCGTGAGGGCCAGGTACCGGTCGAGGGGCTGGCGGCCGCGCTGTTCCTGCTCCATGCGCCGGATCAGGGTGAGGAAATCGGGCTGGGCCCCGAACTGGTGGAGCAGGTGCAGCAGCCGGATCCGGTCGTCGTCGGTGCGGAAATACAGGGCGTCAAGGCGCTGCCCGTTGGGCGTGGCAGCCAGGGCCTGCCGCACGGCGGCATCGGCAAAGGCCATGTCCAGCTGCCGGAGCAGAAACTGCCGGAACGGGGCTTTGTCCAGGGCCACTTTGTAGCCCTGCTCCTCGGCCTGTAATAAGGCTTCCAACACATGCAGCGTGGTCCAGGGACTTACGGGCGAAGTCGGCCAGGTACCCCACAGCCCCTCCGGCTGGTGACGGCCGCGCAGCAGGTGCCGGATAAGGCGCTCCACGCTGCGGCCTTCCCTGAACGGCTGTTGTAGCCCCTGCCGGATGCGCTGCTCCAGCAGTAAGCCCAGCAGCTTGGAGGCCGCCTGCTCGTTGCAGAGGTAGGCGTACCCCTGCAGGTGGCGGATTTCCTCCAGCAGCACGGGCAGCGGGTCGCTTTCCAGCCGCACCGTTACGGGGCCCAGCTCCGGATGGGTGGGCAGCGTGAGCGTAGTGTCGGCGGCGGTAACCACGGCAAAGGTGCCCACCCGCTCCCGGGTACCGGCCGGCAGCACCGGCAGGTGGCGTAGCTCCCCATCCTGGTAGCCGTTGGGCTGCATCAGGCTGAAGCTCACGGCCACTGAATCAGCATCGGAGGGGGCCGTGAAGGTGAGCGTATCCAGGGCCGAGGTAGCCACGCGCCGGGCCTGGGTGCGGGCCGGCCCCTCGCCCACCCGGAAGCTGGTGGTTACCTGGGCGGTGTCGGGCAGGTAGTTGAGGATTTTGCCCAGCACCTGCGGCCGGTCGCCCTGCACCAGGAAGCGGGGGGCGGCCAGCTCGCCCATCACGGCCTTAAAGGAGCGGAGCTTCTGGGTGAAGCTGCCGGTGCGGGCGTGGTCGTCGGAAGCCAGCACAAACGTATCCCAGCCGGTAATATCGTCGGGAATAATCACCTCGGTGCGGGCTTGCCCTTGCTGGTCGGTGACGAGCGTAGGCCGCCACCAGCCCACGTCCGAGAAGCGCCGGCGCAGGGCCAGGCGCGGGTCGCGGCCGGCGGCCAGGGGCAGGCCATCGGGGCCGAGGGCGGAGGGAGCCCCATTCAGGCCGGGGGCCGGGCGGCCGGGTACGCCGTTTCTGGTGGTGATAATGAGGACCCCGTTGGCCGCCCGGGAGCCGTACATCGCCATAGCTGATTCTGATTTCATAACCCACACGTTGGCAATCTGCTCGGGGCTGAGGTTGAGGCTGTTCAGGTCGCCACTGTACGGCAGGCCATCCACGATGAGCAAGGGCTGGCCGCCCGGCAGGCTGCTGGCTCCGCGAATCCGGATAACCGGGCCGGCACCGGGCACGCTTTCAATCTGTACGCCGGCCACTTTGCCGGCTAAGCCCTGCTCTATGCTAACCGTGGCTACCGAATATGCCAGCTCCTGCCGTTTCCGCTCAATGCCGTACCCGGTTACCACTACCTCTTGTAACTGCTTGCTATCCGTTGCCAACGCCTCCCGAATATCCGGTCCGTCAACCCGCCGCTCCTTCGATACATAGCCAACTGAGGAGAAGACCAAAATGCCGCCGCTGGGAGGCGCCGACAGCACGAAGCTGCCATCGGCCTGGGTGCTGACGCCGATGGTGGTGCCTTTGAGCAGCACCGTTACGCCGGGCAGGCCCTCCCCGGTGGACCGGTCGGTAACGCGGCCCCGCACCACTACCCAGCCGGGCTGCGGGCTGAGGGGAATGGCCACCGGAATTTCGCGGTGGGCTTCCAGTTCGTCTTTGGGGGTAGGTTGGGCGGCCAGCAGGCGCTGGGCTACTGCGTGGGTGATACGGCGCTTAATCGAGCGCCAGGCCGGGCCAGCGGCGAGGCGGTCTAGGGAATCCAGCTGCACGTAGGTGGTGCCGTTGGCCTGCACCCGGATGTCGGTGGTTGGGGCCAGTACGGAGCTGTCGGCCAGCAGCAGGGCCAGGCGGTAGCGGCCGGGCGGCAACCCGTGAATGGGCTGCGGCAGGTAGCGCAACAGCCGGCTGAAAGCCGGCACCGATGGCTGCGTGACCAGCGTGTACAGTACCGGCGGCAGCTCCGCCCGCCCGGAGCGGGCGAGCAGGCGCACTTCCACCCGCCCCTGCCCCGCCGGCGTACTGGTGGGGTTAAGCAGCAACGGCTCGGGGCGCGGGGCACGGTAGAAATTGGTAGCCGGGCGGGGCCGCAGGTCGGCTTCGGTGTAAGCGAAATCGGCCAGAGGCAGCCGGGTAAAATCGGACGCCGCATCCAAATGACCCAGCCGGTCATCGGGGAGGCTGCGCATTTTCAGCAGGCCCGCCGCAAACGTGTAGCGGAAGCCGGGCTCGTGCAGAAACAGCTGGCGCAGGCCGTCGGAGCGGCGCAGCAGCACCGAATCGGGCCGGAAGGGGCCGGCCAGCCAGGTATACTGATTTTCGGGCTGGTAGCGGTACGGCAGGGCCGGCCGGTTCAGTAGCTGGGGCCGGCCCTCGCCCACGGCCTGCAGGCGGTTGCCCTGGCGCAGCAGCAGCCGCTCATGGGGCTGGCTCCGGTCAATAGGCAGCAGAAACCGGCTTAGCTCGCGCTGCTCCTGCACAGTAACGGGGCCCAGCTTCTCCACCTGCAGCTCGTGGCAGGGGTGGTGGGGGTCGATGCTGAGCGTGAGCTTGTGCAGGTGGCGCAGGCGCACATCGTGCAGGGTAATACGGTGCGTAGGCGTCCGGATGGCTACCACATGCCGGCCGCTGTCGGCCACCAGGGCAAAGGGCTCCTCCCCGTTCACGGCGGCCACGTACACCGGCAGCCCATCCACGTACACCGCCACGGTGGGCTGCACCCGGCCCGAATCCACCACGAACGGGGCCAGCTGGGTGAGGCCGCCGGGGGCCGGGCGGTACTCGTAAAACGCCCCAAACTCGGGGTACAGAAACTGGTAGAACCGCAGGGAGTCGAGGCCCAGCTGCTGCCGCCACGCGCCCCAGGGCAAGGGCTGCCGCGCCGGCTGGCTGGCGTTATTTTCGAAGCCCGCACCCAGCCCGAACCGCCGCCGCGAAATGCGCCCCTGTACGGCCGGCTCGAAATCGGGCACCGGGGGCGCGGCCGGCTGATCAAACTTGCTGGTGTAGGCGTAGGCCGTCAGGTCGGCGCGGGGCACGGGGCGGCCGGCCCCGTCGCGCACAATGTAGCGCAGCTGCACTTTCTGGCCGGGGTACACCACCTCAGGCTGCTCAGCCTCAATGGTTAGCCGGTGCTGGGGCAAGGGCACGTTGTACTCGGCCGTGCGCAGCTGCCCACCCCAGACGTAGTGCAGCGACACGTACCAGGGCTCGGTACCCGGGGCGGGCAGGCGCAGCGCCAGGGCCGTGGTGTACTCGCGGCGCACCAGCGTATTGCCCCGGTACAGAAAGTACCAGAACGGCAGCCGGCGCGGGTTGTCCAAAGCCAGGAAAACGGAATCTGGGGTGCGGTCGGAGCGCACCAGCAGGCCGGCATTATCGGCGGAGAGCAGCAGGGAAGCGGTGCGCTGCTGCGCGTCCTGCAGCTGGTAGCGGGTGGCGCGGGCATCAACCGGCCGGGCCAGCGGCAACGACACCACTTCCGGAGTGGTCATCTCCCCTTTCTCAGCGCTGAGCCGGGTAACGCGCAGCGTGGCCACTCCGGGCCGGGACTGGCCATCGACCAGGTAGCGGGCCACTACGGAGTCCTGGCGCAGCTCCAGCTGCAGCTCCCCCTCCTCCGCCAGGTAGGCCACCGTGGCCGACTCCGTGCGGCGCTCATTGTCACCGTTCAGAAATACGGCCTGCACCTGGTAGGTAAGGTTGGCGGCGGGCAGGGCAGCAGCGGGCAGGTTGAGGCGGGTTTCGCCGGTGGCATCCAAGGGCTGGGCGCGGGTCCAGAGGGTATCGGGCACGAACACCTGCCGGCCGGGGAAGCGGCCCACCCCGGCGGGCGTCACGCTCAGCCGCACGCGGGCATCCAGCAGGTTCAGCTCGTTGGCATCCTGGCCCCGCAGAAACAGGGCCTGCGTGGTGCCGGTCCGGTGCGTGGTCTGGGCCGGGCGCAGCGTGTAGCGGGTATTTTTCAGCTCGTAGTCTTCCAGCCGAAAGCTGCCTTCCGCCACCGTTTGCCCGTTCCGGCCCGGCTGCACCAGCTCCAGGGCAATGCGCTGGTCGGCGCGCAGATTCAGGGTATCCAGCAGCGGGGCCGCGTACTCATAGGAGCCTGGCCGCACCGGCCGCAGCACGGCCAGCAGCCGGCTCCGGTGGTCCTGCTCGGGCAGGAGGCGCAGCTCCAGCGGGCGGCGGTAGGGCCGGCCGTGGCGGCTGAGGATGCGGGCCTTCAGGCGCAGGGTGTCGGCCTGGGGGCGGTAGCGGGGTTTGCTCAGCACCAGATACGTCTGCCACCGCTGGCCGCGCTTCTCCGCCCGGCGGTCCTGCCGCTCCTCCCGCACGTCGGCGCTGAAAGCAGCCCGCACCAGCCCAATGGGCCCGGTGTACACAGTGGAAGCGTAGCGCAGCTGGCCCACCAGCGTGCGTACCGGCCGGGCCAGCAGCCCCAGCGGAAACCCAAATACCACCCGCTGATATACCCGCCGCCAGCTAAGCGGGTAGCGGCTGCCGGGAGGCCGTTGGTAGGGAAAGGGTTGGTTAAGCGCGTGAAACGTGGTACGCCCGCCCTGCTCCACCGCCAGCAACCCCGGCCGGGCCCGGCGCCCGGGCAGGCGGTACATTTGCGTAGCCGCATCGAACGGTACGGCCCGGCCTTTGGGCAAGGTCACACGGGCATCGGGCAGCAGCCGGCCCACGGAGTCCTGCACCAGCAGTGTCAGGTCTACCTGGTTATCCAGCAGCGTGAGCTGCCGGCTGGTGCGGGCCTGCAGCCAGAACACCAGCTCGGGGCCCTCGGTGTGGGCCACCAGGTAGTAGCCCAGGGGCAGAGCCGCCAGCCGGAGACGACCCAGACTATCGGCATCCGTCGGGAATGAATCCACTGCTTGCACGAAGAACTCCGGACGCGCCGCCGCCAGGCCCCGCTCGTAGAGGGTGTGGGTCTGCTCCTCGCTCAGGCGAAATACTTTGGTGAAGTAGCTGCGCTGCCGGGCCGAGGCGAGAGGCTGCTGGGCGCGGCTGACTGAGGCAGCCGATAGTAAAAAAAACAGCAGCAGAAGCGGACGTAGAAATTGCAACATAGGCTGGTTGAAATATAATTTCTACTAGTCTGATGCCAGTATTTGCCGGTTTCCACAATCCAGCTCCGACTTTTTTTGCGTACGGCCCGTATTCTGGCCGAATACTTGCCGGTCGGCGCTTTAACTTCGCCCCCCTATTGCGGCTTACCTTTCATTTTATGCCCAGACTTTTTCTACTTCTCTGGCTGATGCTGATGGCATTGGTTGACGTAAGCCCGGCGCTCGGCCAGGCTGGCCCGGCGGCCCGCGCCAAAATGCGCGGCAAAGTGTACGTACACCGCCCTAACTACCGCACCTACAAAGGCCGCAGCAACAAAATACGCCGCAAGCGCACGATACGCTACCGGCAGAAGTGGTTCCAGTTCTGGCGCCGGAAAAAACCAAAAAACTCCACTCCGCCCCGCTCCCGCAACCAGACAATTGGCGGCGGACAATAAATTGTAGCACAGCAAAAAACCGGTCTTCCCTATGCCCGCTGGCAGGGAGGACCGGTTTTTTGTGCTTTGCGGCTGCCAGGGTTTCGTTTTCTACACCTGGTTTTTGAGCCCTGCTGCCTCCGAAAGGCAATTTTAATTCTACAACAGGAGTTATATCTGAGCACGCTCACCTAATTCTGGCTTATGACCCGCGTCCTGATTCTGGTTTTTGCCCTGCTCGTGTTGAGCGGCGGCCCCGTTTCCACGGCCGAAGCCGGCCGGCCCACCCGTTATGCCCGCGCCAAAATGCGCGGCCGCGCTTACACGCACCGCCCGTTTTACAAGCAGTACAAGGGCCGCAAGGCCAGTAAGAAACGACTTAGCTTCTTCCACCAGAAAGCCCGTGCCGGCAACTCCTCTTACAAAGTAGGCCGCCACTCCACGCGGTAGGCATAAAGCAAAAGAAGAACGTGTCATGCCGAACGGAGCGAGAAATCTGGGTTAGCCGCATGTGCTTAACTCAGATTTCTCGCTCCGTTCGGCATGACACGCGCTTTTTACTAACGAATCTGTTTAGAAAGTCTTACAGAACAATTTAGAACGTCATGCTGAGCTTGTCGAAGCATCTCTACCGCTTTGTTGAAAGATTCAGAAGATGCGGTAGAGATGCTTCGACAAGCTCAGCATGGCGTTCTTTCGACTTCTTGAACAGCTTCAACGATTAGCCTTGCGCCTCCGCGTACCACGCCCGCCGCACCTGCACCAGCAGTTGCTCGGCGGCGGCCTTATCCGGCGTTTCGGGCAGGGCGGCGGTAGCAAAAGCAGCTTCTACCCTTCCCACTAAGGCTTCGGCCTCCGTTACCAGCTGCTCGTACTCAAACTCGCCCCGGCGGATATGCAGCAGGAACTCCCGGTTAGGGCGGCGCACGTGCAGGCGGCCGGTGGTGGCAATTTCCTCGGCCATGCCCAGCAGCCGGAACACGTGGAGCATGTTCTTGGCGTCGTAGTTTTTGCCGTGCTGCACGGTGTTCTGGTACCGCTCGGGGTTGCGCTTCTGCTCCCACTCCTGGTACTCCCGAAATACCCGGCAGTAGGTGCTGTAGCCGTTGCGGTTGAAGCTCAGGTAAGCCACCGGCATCTCCCCTTTCGGCACGGCCGAGAGCAGCACGTCCTGGGAGGTTTCCGCGTCGCGCAGCAGGCCCCGGTAGCCGTGGCGGCGGTCCGGGGTTTCGTCTACGAACAGGGCGTACAGGTCGTGAAGGTGGTTTACGTTGGCGAGGCCGCACTGCCCGGGCTGGAGGCCGCGCCGCGCCAGCCAGGTAGCTACCGGCTGCGCCCCGGCCCCTACGGTCACGTAGCAGAAATCCAGCACCGATTTGCGCTGGGGCGGCTCGGGGTGGTTGATTTTCTTGTTCAGCCCCCGGGCCTTTTTGATCTGGGCCACGGCGTACTCGGCGAAGCTTTGCCGGCAGAGCTGGGAGAGAAAATTCTCGACCCGGAACGCCTCAAACAGTGGGTGCCGGTACCGCACGCAATCCTGGGGGGAGGCCAGCAGTTCCAGGGCCGTGGGGTTGCTTTTGAGCAGCAGCTCCACGAAGCGACGCAGCTCATAATACACCTCGTCGTTGGTGGCGTTGGCAACCTGGGGCACGTAATCGAGGCCGAAGAACTCGGTTTCGGGCAGGATGAACACGCCTTTCAGGTCCACATCGGAGTGGGGCAGGTCGGTGCCGTAGGCGCGGCTGCCGCTCAGGGCCTCAAACAGGATAAGGCCCCGCTGGCGCAGGTCGGAAATTGTGAGCATAGTTCTTTTGGTGCGGGAGCCAATGGCCGGCGGAATGGTTTGGGGCGTATTTTCTACTTTTAGGCAGGTAGTCAGGCCTCCTTTCTGCGCCAGACTACGGCCATAACAAGACAACAGCCGAATGCCGAACCAACAGGTTACGCTCAGACCAACCGAACCCACTGACCTGGATTCGTTATTTCGGTTTCAGCTGAATGCTGAGGCAGCCCATCTGGCGGCTTTCATGCCCAAAGATTACGCTAATTGGAAGCATATCGGGAGAAATACAGCCGGTTTTTGCACGACCCCACCATCCACATGCACACCATTCTGGTGGATGCCGTGCTGGCCGGCAGCATTGCTAAGTTTGAACTGCATGGCAACGCCGAAATTACCTATTGGCTGGACCGCAGCTTTTGGGGCCGGGGCGTGGCAACTGCCGCGTTGCGTAGCTTCCTGCAGCTGGAGCCGGCCTGCCCCCTCACTGGCCGGGTGGCCTTCGACAATTTTGGCTCACAGAAAGTCCTCACCAACTGTGGCTTTCACAAAGTGGGCACCGATACCGGCTTTGCCAGTGCGCGCCAGGCCGAGATTGAAGAATTTATCTACCAGCTGACGTGACCGACGGCCAGTAGCGCGAAACCGTTGCTTCGCGTATCGTTGTCGATACCAACCGCATTACCAACCGTTTCCGTCCGACGATACGCGAAGCAACGGCTTCGCGCTACGGCTGCGGCTGCAGCCACGCCCGGAATACAGCATCTAGCGCCAACGTTGGCTCGGGGTGGCGCGGGACGGGCAAGGTGGCGCGGGCGACCTGGCCAGCGGCGTATTCCTGCTGCAGATACGCCACCAGCAGCGCCGGGCGCGGCACGGTGGTTTTCTCGTCGGCGGTGGCTTTGCGGGCCAGCAGCTCATCTACGGTACCGGTCAGCTCCGTCGGCAGCAGCTCCCGCAGCGGCCGGAACTCCATGGGCGGCACCTCCGTGGGGCGTTGCTGAATCCAGCGGGCGGCCAGCGTGGCGCGCAGGGCGTAGAACAACCGCTTGAGGCGCACCTGCTCGCCGGTCAAATCCTCCTCTACCCCGCGCCGCAGCTGGCCCAGGTAGTGGTGCAAGCCAGCCCGGGGGTTCCAGCAGACGGGCAGCAGCGGCCCCAGCGCCGCCCGAAACCCGGCCGCCTCCCGGTACACCACCGGCGACTGAAGCCACTCGAAAAGGGCCGCATTGGAGCCGCGCAGCAGCTTCAGCGTCTTGCGCAGCTCCCAGCCGCCCAGGTCCAGCTCGTCGTCCACGGGGAAGCTGAGCGTGTCGGGGCCTTCTTCGAGGGTCAGGTACCAGTCGGCCGGGTGGCTGTAGATGAAGCGCACGTCGTAGTCGGAATCGGGCGAGGGGAAGCCCCAGGCCCGGCTGCCCGACTCGCAGGCGAAGAGGATACGGATGCCGTGGGTAGCTTCGAGTTGGGTGAGGGCGAATTGGATGCGGAGCTGCACGGGAAAGTGAAAAGGGGGCCGTAATGACAGGATTCGTACCCGAATATCTAGTACTATTGGGAAATAACTGCCATCCGGCTCAGTTACTGACCGATTTCTGCCAGCTTCTCGTCGCGCCCTATGCCATTTCCCGCTCGCCTGCTTTCCGCCACCCTCCTGCTCGGCCTGACCCTGACCAACTGCCAACCCAGGCCTGCTGCCACCGAAACGGCCGCCACCACTACCCCGCCCGTCGCGCCGGATACTCCAACCGCCATCAGCGCCGCCACCATCAGCAAGTACCTTCAGGCGGTTTCTTCGGACGAGATGCTGGGGCGCAAGCCGTTTACCGAGGGCGAGACGCGCAGCACCCAGTATCTGGCCGATGAGTTCCGGCGGTTGGGTTTGCAGCCGGGCCCCAACGGTACGTATTTCCAGCCGGTGCCGCTGGTAGAAATTACCGGCACACCCGCCCCGGCCCTGCTCATCAAGGGCAAAGGGCAGCCGCTGAGCCTCGAGTACAAGACGGATTTTGTGACCTTCACCCAGCGCGAGCAGCCCACGGTGAGCGTGCAGAACACGCCGCTGGTGTTTGCCGGCTACGGCGTGGTGGCCCCCGAGTACGGCTGGGACGACTACGCGGGCCTCGACGTGAAGGGCAAAACCGTGGTGGTGCTGGTGAATGACCCCGGCAACGCGGGCCAGGATTCTACCCTGTTCAAGGGTCGGGCCATGACGTACTACGGCCGCTGGACCTACAAATACGAGGAAGCCGCCCGCCACGGGGCCGCCGCCGTGCTCATCGTGCACGATACCCAACCGGCCGCCTACCCCTGGAGCGTGGTGCTGAGCGGGGCCGTGAGTCCCAAGCTGCGCCCCCAAACCGACAATAAAGGTGCCGACAAGTGCGCCCTGGAAGGCTGGCTGACGCTGGACGCGGCCAAACGGCTGTTCCAGGCCGCCGGCCAGAACTACGACCAACTGTACGCCGCTGCCAACACCAAGGGCTTTAAGCCGCGCGCATTGGGCGGGCTCACGCTCTCGGGCAGCATCCAGAACAAGCTCCGCCGCCAGACCTCGCGCAACGTGCTGGCCGTGCTGCCCGGCACCACCCGCGCCAGCGAGTACATTCTCTACTCGGCCCACTGGGACCATTTCGGCATCGGCAAAGCCATTCAGGGCGACTCCATCTACAACGGGGCCGTGGATGATGGCACCGGTCTGGCCGCCCTGCTCAGCATTGCCGAAGCCTTCCAGAAAAGCCCGGAGAAGCCCCAGCGCAGCATCGTGTTCCTGGCCGTTACGGCCGAAGAGCAGGGTTTGCTGGGCTCGGCCTACTACGCCCAGCACCCGCCCTTTCCGCTCAACAAGACGGTGGCCGACCTAAACATGGACATGCTCTGGCCCTACGGCCCGATGAAGGACCTGACGGTTATCGGCTACGGCCAATCGGAGCTGGAGGACTACGCCCGCGCGGCGGCCCGGGAGCAGGACCGCTACGTGCTGCCCGACCAGACGCCCGAAACCGGCATGTTCTACCGCTCCGACCACTTCAACTTTGCCCACGTGGGCGTGCCCTCGCTCTACGCCAGCGGCAGCTTCGAGAGCCGCACCCAGGGCAAGCAGTGGATTGCCGACAAGCGCCGCGCCTACACCGCCGACATGTACCACAAGCCCGCCGACCAGTTCGACCCCAATTGGGACCTCTCGGGCATTGCCCAGGACGCCCAGCTCTACTTCCGCGTGGGCCAGCGCCTGGCCTCGGAAACCACCTTCCCGCAGTGGCGTGAAGGCTCAGAGTTCCGGGCGGCGCGGGATAAGAATGCGAATAGATAGTTTTATGTATGATAAGTACTATCTTTCGATTGAATCTTCAAAAGACAACTCATTTCCTCGTATGAATATTTTACATCTAACAGACTACCATTTCAGCACGAAACAATCTGATCAATATCGGCAATCAAAGATTGTTGATGCCTTGATCAACGATATAGTAGAAAGGGGACATAAACCTGATATTATATTTTTCACAGGTGACCTTGTTGATAATGGAAATAATATTGAAAATTTTCACAAAGCAAAATTTGAATTAATAGATAAGTTATTATCAAAACTGAATTTATCTATAGACAATTTCTTCATATGCCCTGGCAACCATGACATTAATCGAGAAAAAATAAGCTTAGCAACATTTGAATATATAGATAAAATACAAAATAATTCAAAACTAGATACATTTGCAACTATATCTAGTTTTGATTATAAAAATAGTCTTGAACCGTTATCAAATTATTTTGAATTCACAGACTCTATTTTTAATAATAGCAACAATGACTTTTTATACGAAAAAGGTTTTTCTTGTCACATTAGAAAATTCCATAATTTAAATATTGGAATTATGTGCGCCAATACATCTTGGCGAGCATTGGGAAAACTTGACACGAGCACTGGCACTAAATATGACCAAGGAAATCTGTTGATGCCATTGAAATTCATAAGTACAGGATTAAAATATATTGATAAATGTGATTTTAAAATTCTACTTCACCATCATCCGATGTCAGATTTTAAAGGCTTTAACAAATACGAATTAGAAGATATAATTCACAATAATTTCAATATATCTTTTTCTGGACATGTACACAAAGATTCAGCTTCTGCATTTTACACTAATAATTCAGGCATTCTTCAGTTAGAAGCGGCAGCAACCTTAGCTGAAGCTGACGGTTCAACAATTGGGTATACCTTTATTAATGTAAACCTAGATGATTCTATCGCACAGTGCTTGAGTAGATACTATGATATAAGAAGAGAATTTTTATATGACAATGGTGTAAAAAATATACCTATTCCTATTAGCCAAGCAAAACAAGAGCAGAATCGTTTTAGAAAAAAATTAAGACAGCGCTTCGATATTGAGCTAGAGGAGGCGAATGATCTTTTCCTCCACGGAAAAATAGAAAGAGGTATCAAAGGATTTAATGATCTTTGGACAGCTCCTGTTCTCAGCAAGAAAAGTTCAGAAGAAGTCAGAAGAGCTGATTTTGCTAGCCATTCGTTTGATTTCAATAATCTAATAAATGACTCTCATGATTATCTTATATTAGGAAAAGACAAATGTGGCAAGACATCACTATTAAGAGCGTGTTTGGGAATTAGGTAGGGGCTAAAAAGAAACGAGTCAGTAAGTTGCGCGGGGAGTTCCTAGGCTTCCACGGGCATTATGGTTGATGGCTACCAACCCCTTACTGACTCGCAGTGGCA
>NZ_RWIS01000019.1 GCF_003944705.1 Hymenobacter metallilatus
CCACTGCGAGTCAGTAAGGGGTTGGTAGCCATCAACCATAATGCCCGTGGAAGCCTAGGAACTCCCCGCGCAACTTACTGACTCGTTTCTTTTTAGCCCCTACCTAATTCCCAAACACGCTCTTATGCGGAGCGCCGCGAGCCACCCGCCCCGCCGGATAGCTTTGGGGCCGGAAAGAAGTATGGACGCTTAGTGGCGCGGCTTGTGGCCGGCCGGGCTGGGGCTCAGCTCCGGGGTGAGCCGGGCAGCTCTGCTGGGCACCCGATGGCTGGGGCCAGCTGCTTTCCGCAAGTCCTGCTTATCCGCATTGGGTCGTCGTTGTAGCCCGGGCATTCCGTTGCAACTACAGACTTCGCTTTATTTTAGGAGCATGAATACGAGAATCTGGTACTGCATCATGGCCTTGCTCCTGCCTGCCGGACCGGGCCATGCCCAGTCGTTGGCGGGCGTCTGGCAGGGTGTGGAAACGGAAACCGGTCAGCGGGACGGGTTCTGGCCGACGGTACTTCGGATCCAGCCCAGCAAGCGTAACGACTACTTTGGTGTACTCTACCAGGAAGTTGGGGGGCAGGCCCGGGTTTCCGTTACATTTCAGGTGCAGGCAGCCCGCACCGCCACCGGATTGCGCCTGGACCATGGGCGGAAGCTGCAGGAAAGCGGCCGCTCCTTGTTCAGCTACTGGTGCGACGGGTCTATTGCCTTTACTTATGATGCGGCCCAGGAAAAGCTGACCGGCCGGGCCACTTACCGCCCCGTGGGCGACTGTGACCAAGGCACGTTTATTCTGTACCGGGTGAAGCTGAAATCGGCTGCCACCGTAACGGCCGGGGCCGAAACCACCATCCGGGTATCGGGCCGCAACGTGCTGTGGTACGCCGATGCTGAGCTTAAGCAGCCCGTTGCTACTGGCAATTCCTACCGCACCCGCCTCACCAAAACCACCACTTTCTACCTCACCCAGGGCTACTACTCTACCGCCGAAAGTGCCGTAACACCCGTTACCGTACTGGTAAGCGAAACCGCCTCTCCTTCCCGGCCGGGTCCTGTGGAGCCCCTGGCGGCCCGGCCTCCGGCCCGGCTGAACCCGCAGCCGGAAGCCCTCGTGCCTGCGCCCGCCCCGGCCCTGCCTGCTGCGCCCGTAGTACTGCCTACCGTGCTGTTCAGGCTAGGCACTCCCGAGCTGCTGGCCGATGGCCTACCGGCTCTCAACAGGCTGGCCGCCGAGCTGCTGGCTCGCCCTACCCTGCAGCTGCTGGTAGCCGGCCACACCGACAAAATCGGCGAGCCTCAGAAAAACCAGGTGCTGAGCGAACAGCGGGCCGAGGCCGTGAAAGCCTACCTGGTGAAGGCCGGGGTGCCCGCCCGCCGCATCCGCACCGTGGGCTACGGCGACGCCCGCCCGCTGTTCCCTTCACCGGATGCCCGCAACCGCCGGGTGGAGGTGAGCGAGGTACCGGAATAACAGCCTTTGGCGGCTGTGTATGCCCCCTAGGAAGTGTGCGTCGGCTCGCCCTAACTTGCCGCTGTCCACACAGCCTAGTGACGGTTTTTTCATTTATCCTCATTTTAGTATCCGTATGAACGATTTAGGCATTGTGGGCCTGGGCTTGGTGCTGCTGACGTGTTACGTGACGTACAAAGGGCTGCATGAGCCCGGTTATATGGCCCGCTACGCCTTTGAGGTGGGCCCCATCCGCTACCGGCAGCAGTACCAGCGGCTACTTTCCTCGGGCTTTCTGCACGTGAGCTGGTGGCACTTGGGCTTCAACATGCTTACCCTCTGGTGTTTTGGCGGAGCCCTGGAGCATCTGGCGGGCATGCAGAATTTTCTGACGCTCTACTTTTCCAGCCTCCTGGGCGGCAACTTATTCTCCCTGTGGCTGCACCGCCACGAGGCCCGCTACAGCGCCGTGGGCGCATCCGGGGCCGTGAGTGGACTAATTTTTGCCTCCATTGCGCTTTTTCCGGATATAGAAGTGGGGCTGCTGGGTATTTACCTGCCGGGTTGGTTGTATGGCATTCTGTTCGTGCTCCTGTCGGCCTACGGCATTACGGCCCGCCGCGACGCCATCGGCCACGATGCTCACCTAGGAGGCGCGTTGGTAGGCCTGGTGACCATGTTGCTGATTCGCCCCGAGCTAATCCAAACCAACTACCTCACCATTCTGGCTATTCTGGTGCCGGCGGTAGGTTTTCTGCTTCTGCTGCTACGCCGGGCAGCCGGCCGGCCCGTGGGGCGGCTGGTTGCGTCCTCCCACCACTATCAGACGCAGGACGACCGGTACCTCGATAAAAAACGCCGGGAAGAAGCCTATCTGGATGAGCTACTCGAAAAAATCAGCCATAAGGGCGTAGACGGTTTGAGCGCCAGAGAAAAGAAAGATCTGAAGGACTGGTCCCGCTGAAAAGCCCGGCCGGACAGCTGGCAGTAGGTTGCCAGTAGTTGGGGGCTGGGGGTCGGGGTATTCTACTCAAGCCCCCGGCCCCGGTTGCATAGCCGGAAATTGCCTGTTCATTTTTCGGTTGCGGGCCGGGTGGGCAGAGGGTTGCTTTGCTTATCTTCTGAAGCCCTCACCCAGCCTTATCGTATGTTACCCTTCGTGTTTCTGCCCTCCGCCGCTGAATGCTACCAGGCCTTAGTTGCCAAAGATGCCTCTTATGAAGGCCGGTTTATAGCCGCCGTGAAAACTACCGGTATTTTTTGCCGGCCAACCTGCCCGGCGCGCAAGCCCAAGCCCGAAAACGTGGAATTTTTCGGCTCCACCCGCGAAGCCCTGCTCCATGGCTACCGCGCCTGCAAAGTGTGTACCCCGCTTACCACCCGAACCAACACTCCCCCGTTCGTGCAGGAGCTGCTGGAGGAACTGGCCCGGCAGCCTGCCAGTAAAATAACCGACCAGCACTTGCGCCAGAAGGGCCTGGAGCCAGCCACTGTGCGGCGGTGGTTCTTGCGGCAGCACGGCATTACGTTCCAGGCCTACCAGCGCCTGAACCGCATCAACACGGCCTTCCGGCTGATCCGGAGCGGAGAGTCGGTAACGGCCACGGCCTTTGAAAGCGGCTATGAGTCGCTGAGTGGCTTTCAGGATTCGTTCAAGACCGTTTTTGGGGTGGCGCCGTCCCTAAGCCGCCAGCAGCAGCTCCTGAATCTTACCCGCCTCGAAACACCCTTGGGCACTATGCTTGCCTGCGCCTCGGAACAGGGCATATGCTTGTTGGAATTCACGGACCGCCGGGGGCTGGAAACGGAGCTCAAAGAACTTGTCCGTCGTCTTAACGCCACGGTAGTACAGAGCCACAATGTGCATTTTGGCGTCCTGAATACGCAGTTAACCGAATACTTTGCCGGAGCGCGCCAGGAGTTTACGGTGCCGCTGCACGCTCCCGGCACCGCCTTCCAGCAGCAGGTGTGGCAGGAGCTACTCCGCATACCGTACGGCAATACCCGCTCCTACGGGCAGCAGGCCACTGCTTTAGGCCGTCCCAGCGCCGTACGAGCCGTAGCCGCTGCCAATGGCCAGAACCGCCTGGCTATTCTGATTCCCTGCCACCGGGTGCTGGGGGCTGATGGGCACCTGACCGGCTATGCCGGCGGCCTCTGGCGCAAAAAGGCCCTGCTGGAGCTGGAGCAGTCTGCCGGCTTATGCGCGGCTCAACAGCCATTACAGCTACCTGAGCAGGTTCCCGCGTAAAGGAAACCGGCGCACTACCCTCACTTCACCAAACTATTTAACGGGACAAGCTCCCTGACGTTCAGCTTCTTGCTTGTGTGCTTGTCAGGAAAAAACCAGGCTTTCCTCGGCCATGTACTGCCGGGAGGCAGCGTAGCAGGCCGGAGTTAACTGCTGTACCAACTCCGGCTCCTGAGCCTGCAGCTCAGCCTACCCCACAACGTGGCGAACAACGCCTGCTACTACTGTTGAGCCTGAATTTTATCATTTCGGGCACCGGAGGCCCTGCCACCCCAACAAGGCCTTGTTCTGAAGCATCCTGTACCGGCCGGGCTACTTGAAAAGGTTATTCAAACCACGATATATCCTGTATAAAATATTGACCTTCACATATTTATGTTATTGAGTTCTATACACCATCGTGGTATCTTAGGTGCATCCATTTCCAACACCTAACCTACTACCACTATGGAAACAAAGTTCAGAGTAACCCCGCGTAACGGGCAGTACGACTACGACCTGCCGCCTTCCGGTTCCGGCCCCATGGGCTACCCCGCCGAAAACCAGGCATCCGATGAGGCAACTACGTTGGAGGAAGTCATTAACGAAGTGGTTGGGCCACGGATGGCAGCGAGGCCGAAGGCTACGGCACTGAAGCCACGGCCCCCGATACCACCCTTGCCAACGGCCACCGTTCCATCAGCAGCCCGGTTTCCCGCCTGAATACCGCCGGCAATGAGGGCGGTATGTCCGACGAAGCAGCCGAGGCCCAGACCACTGATACGGAATCGTTCTACGAAAGTGTGGAGGGCTGGCAGGAAACCGACCCCACTGAGTCCAGCGCCGAGGCGGAACCGGTAGTAGAGGCTTCCATGGCCGATTTGGAAGCCTCGGAGGGCAGTCAAGAGTTTTTTGGGGCTCTGGCGGCCCTAGTATTACCCCTGGCCAAAGCCGTACTGCCTACCCTGGCCGGAGCTGCCGTAAAACAAGGCACCAAGCTGGTGCAAAGCGTCGTGAAACCCAAAGCTAAAAAGCTCAGTCCCGCTATTCTGCAGATGCTCCGGCAGGCGGGCGTCAACCCGGCCATTCTGAAGCAACTGGAGTTCAGCGAAGCCACCGATGATGAGGCCGGCCAGGACGAAGCCGGAGGCTTCGATGAAACCGACGTGGAGGCCCTGGCTCAGCAGATTGAGGCCCTGGAGGTAGTAATTGGGGTAGATGACCGGGTACAGATTACCAACACCTCCGTGGTGCCCTGGAAACGCATCTGCCACCTCAAAATTCAGGCGGCCGACGGCAAGAACTACCTGGGCACGGGCTTCTTTATCGGGCCGCGCACCATTCTTACGGCCGGGCACTGCGTGTACATCCACGGACACGGCGGCTGGCCCCGGCAAATTGTAGTTACGCCCGGCCGCAATGCCGCCAATGAGCCATTCCAGCGCTTCACGGCTACGGCCTTCCGCTCGGTGCAGGGCTGGGTAAACAACAAAGCCCGCAATTACGACTACGGCGTGATTCAGCTGCCCCGCAACGCCAGCGTGTCGCCCAGTATTGGGGCGTTTGGGTTTGGGCAGTTCCCGGATCAGTTTCTGCTTAACAAGCGCCTGAACACGGCCGGCTACCCCGGCGACAAGCCCGCCGGTACAATGTGGTTCAATGGCCGCAAAGCCAAGAGTGTAACCGCCCGCACCATCACCTACGACATCGACACGGCGGGAGGCCAGAGCGGTTCGCCCGTGTGGTTTAAGGATGCGGCCGGCAGCCGCATTGTGGTAGGTATTCATACCAACGGCGCCTCTTCGGGCAACTCGGCCACCCGCATAACCAAGCCCGTGTTCGATAACCTGAAGAAGTGGAGAATGGAAGGTGGTGCCTAGTCCCGGGTGCCGCAACCCCATCTGGCCGGAGCAGCCTGCGCTGCTCCGGCCAGTTGCTCACCCTTACCGGCTTTCTGCCGGGGCTACTCGGGCTGTTGTTGCGTTGCAGTACCCTTAACCAAGCAAGCACCATGGGATATATAACCGGTATTGTTCGGGATACAACCAATGCGCCCCTCGAGGACGTGAACATGATTATTGTGTCCGGGCCACCCCACCCCGATATTGTGGCCGTTACGGACGCCGAGGGTCGTTTTGGGTTCGATAACCTGCGCCCCGGCCGCTATGTGCTTAAAGCGTATGGCCGGCTGGAAAGCGACGAAATTCCGGTGCAGGTAAAAGCCAACGAGCCGCCTTACGTTGAAATTTGGCTGGGTTCCGCGCCTCCTCCCCCGCCTCCCACTTCCGCCGAGGAGAGTTACCTCATCCACGAAGAAAATTCTTTTGAGGATGAAGGCTACCAGCGGGACGAGTAGGCAGGCCCGCAACGAAATCTGACGCGGCAGACGCAACAAATAAATGATGCTTGCATAACAATTTCCTGATAACTGCGTAGTATCTTTGCAGGCAACAAACTGACTTGCATCACCATACACATAGTTTCATGAAAAAGAGCACTGCCGCCGTTTCTTCGCTGCTGGTTCTGGGAGGGTTAGGGTCACTCAGCTTCCTGGCCGCCCAGGTCCGCGACCTGAACCTGTTTTTTGATCTGCGCGACGAGGAGGAGCTGCATTTCTGCTAGCCGATACCTGAAGTCGTTTTTTGGCCACACCCCGCCCCCTGGGCGGGGTGTGGTGCGTTTAGGCCGGTACAAACCGGGGTTCAAAATCAGGGCATTAGCAACCTAGCCCGAAAAAAACTATATCCATTCGCGGCAGTTTTCGGTACTTCACAGCACGAGCGGCCCGCGGTGGGCCGTTTCCTCTCTCATATACTGCTATCCGGAACCGGGTTTCACCAAAGAAATCTGCGTCAGCCGGGCAAGCAGTACAACCTGTGATTTATGAACCTGAACGGCTTGAAAGAGCAAATCAGCTACATTATCGGGCGCGACATGGCCCGCAACTTTGCCCAGCAGGGCCTGGATCTGGACGTGGATGTGTTTGCCCAGAGCATGAAGGAAGCCCTGACCGGGGAGCCCAGCCGCCTCACGCCCGAGCAGATGCAAAGCGCCATGCAGCAGCTCCAGCAGCAAATGGAAGCCCACGAAGACTCCAACCAAGACACTACCGATATGAGCAACAACAAAGCCGAAGGCGAAGCCTTTCTGCAGCAAAACGCGGGCAAGCCCGGCGTAACCACCCTGCCCAGCGGCCTGCAGTACGAAGTTCTGACGGAAGGTACCGGCCCCAAACCAGGCCCCTCCTCCTCCGTTACTACTCATTACCATGGCACGCTCATCAACGGCAACGTGTTCGACAGCTCCTACCAGCGGGGCCAGCCGGCCACCTTTGGCGTAAACCAGGTAATTGCCGGCTGGACTGAGGCCCTGCAGCTGATGCCCGAAGGCTCAAAGTGGCGCCTTTACATCCCCTCCGACCTGGCCTATGGGAAGCGCGGCGCCGGCCGGGACATTGGCCCCGACTCAGCCCTGATTTTCGACGTAGAGCTGCTGAAAGTAAACCGCTAGGCAGACGAAAGCCTGCTGGCTCAGCAGTCTGGAAAGCAGATGTGCATTTCAGGTATTTAAGCCAGGGGCTTACGGCTCCATCCATCGTACTCTATTCATGAAAGCCCTGCTGCCTGCTGTGCGCCTTGTACCACCCGTTTGGGTACAGACCACTACCGGCAGCGGGGCTTTTCGCGCTATGGACCACTCCACCTCCAGCCCATCCCCCGGTTCCGGCCCGCAACCCCACCACTCCGCTGGGGTGGCGGCGGGCTCCCTCCCCGCCGAGCCACTACCTCAGCCCCCCCCTGAACCCGAGCAGTTTCTGCTCCAGCGCAGCGAGGATGGGCGGGTGGCCCTTACGAATGAGGGGCTGGAACTGAACAACGAGCTGTACGGATGGCGGGAGCTGGAGGCGGTAGATGTGCGGCCCGTGCGGTGGCTGCTGGGCGTGTTGCTGGGGGTAAGTATGCTCTGCGTGTTTTTACTGGGCTATCTGCAATTTTGGCTGAGCACCGTGCCAGCGGCCCTGGGTCTAGGGCTGGGTATGGCGCTGCTGGCCTGGGGAGTGCGGGGCACCAACCGCTGGCGCCTGTACCGGCCGGGCCGGGAGCCCCGGCATTTTGCGTTTTCGGGTGGGGCCCGCAGCTGGCAGCAGCTGGCCCAGGAAGCCAACCGGCGTATCCGGCAGCGCCACGATGAAGCAGCGGCTACGGCCGCCTACTGGCTGGCCCTGCACGACTGGCAAACCCGCCCGCGCGAGCAGTCATCGTCCTGACTGGCTGGCTGCCTGATTTTGAGGCGGGGCTGCACCTTTCCGGCGGGGCTACGTAAGCGCGGCAAGCGTTGGCATTTCAGCGCATCTGCTACCTTTGGCCCCGCTTGTTAAAAACCGGCTATTCTCTCACTAGTACTCCTCACATGGACGCCAAACACCAGCACACCGCCATATCCACGGCTGGCTTGCTCATTGCCCTCGGCATCATCTACGGCGACATTGGCACCTCGCCGCTGTACGTAATGAAGGCCATTGTTCCGGAGCAAATCAACCCGATGCTCGTGTACGGGGGAATTTCCTGCGTTTTCTGGACGCTCACGCTTCAAACAACCATCAAATATGTGATGCTGACCCTCAATGCCGATAACAACGGGGAGGGGGGCATTTTCTCCCTGTACGCCCTGGTGCGCCGGCGCGGGGCCTGGCTGTCGGCCATTGCCATCATTGGGGGCTCGGCTCTGCTGGCCGATGGTGTAATTACGCCGCCCATCTCCGTTTCTTCGGCTATTGAGGGGCTGGAGGCCGTGTACCCCGATATTCCTACGGTGCCCATCGTAATCGGCATAATTGCCGGGCTGTTTCTGCTGCAAAGCTTTGGTACCCAGATTGTAGGCAAGGCTTTCGGACCTATCATGTTCGTGTGGTTTTCTATGCTGGCGGTGCTGGGCGTGCTGGGCGTGGTGCAGCACCCTGAAATTCTGAAGGCCCTCAACCCCGTGTATGCCTACGACCTGCTGGTAAATTACCCCGGCGGCTTCTGGCTGCTGGGCGCGGTATTCCTGTGTACTACCGGGGCCGAGGCCCTGTATTCCGACCTGGGCCACTGTGGCAAGGGCAACATCCGCATTAGTTGGGTATTCGTAAAAACCTGCCTGGTACTCAATTACCTGGGTCAGGGCGGCTGGCTGCTGGCCCACCAGGGTGAGATGCTGAATAAGCGGAACCCCTTTTATGAGCTGATGCCGGAGTGGTTCCTGCTCATTGGTATCGGTATTGCTACCATTGCCGCCATTATTGCCTCCCAGGCACTCATTACGGGCTCGTTCACGCTGGTAGCCGAAGCCATCCGCCTGAACATGTGGCCTAAGGTGAAGCTCAACTACCCCACCGACGTAAAAGGCCAGCTCTACGTACCCAGCATGAACCGCCTGCTGCTCCTGGGCTGCATTGCCGTGGTGCTGTACTTCCAGAAATCGGAAAACATGGAAGCGGCTTACGGCTTGGCCATTACGCTCACCATGCTCATGACCACCGTGCTGCTGATTATGTGGTTGCGCTCCAAGCGGGTGCCGCTTCCGGCCATCTTACTGTTTGGCCTGGTGTACGGAGCCATCGAAGGATCCTTCCTCGTTGCCAACCTCATTAAATTCCCCCACGGCGGCTGGGTTTCCCTGGCTATTGGCATTACCCTCATGGGCGTGATGTACGTGTGGCTGCGGGCCTTCTACATCAAGCGCCGCCTCACCGAGTTTGTGAAGATTGAGCCCTACATAGAAGCCATGAAGGAGCTTAGCAACGACGAAACCGTGTCGAAGTATGCTACCCATCTGGTGTTCATGTCGTCGGCGGAGCGGCAGTCGGAAATCGAGTCGAAAATTATCTACTCCATTTTTCAGAAGCGGCCTAAGCGGGCCGACATTTACTGGTTCGTGCACGTAGACACCACCGACGAGCCCTACACGATGGAATACAAGGTAACGGAGCTGGCCAAGGACGACGTGTTCCGCATTACGTTCCGCCTGGGCTTCCGGGTAGAGCAGCGCATCAATCTGTACTTCCGCAAGGTGGTGGAGGATCTTGTCCGCAATAAGGAAGTAGACATTACCTCCCGTTACGAAAGCCTGAGCAAGCAGCACGTAACCGGCGACTTCCGCTTTGTGGTGCTGGAAAAATTCCTGTCAGTAGAAAACGAATTCCCGATGGTGGAGAAGCTGGTTATGCAGGCCTATTTCTACATCAAGCAGTTCATTGCTTCCGAAGACAAATACTTCGGCCTCGATACCAGCTCGGTGAAAGTAGAGAAAGTACCGCTGGTGATTACGCCCGTCCGCGACGTGGCACTGAAACGGGTGCAGTAGCTACTACCGCAAACCTGATTTCCCAGGCCCTGCTACCCCGCGTAGTAGGGCCTTTTTGCTGGGGCCTGCGTCCGGATACTCGGCAAGCCGAACATAATTCTACACGTTGTACTTATTTAATATTCAGCTTTCTTTATCCACTGTTCTTCTTCCAACCAAAACCCACTACTCTATGCGAATTCTACCCCTCGCGCCCGCCGCGTTGCTGGCCTTGGCATTGGCTGCCTGCCAGCACGATGCTGCCGATCAGGTGCCAGCTCCCCAGCCGGACCCCACTACCGCTCTGAGCCCCCAGCAGCTGGACGAGCAGATTTTCAGTACGTTGCGCCAGAAGGGGCAGTTTGACTGGAACGCGGCCTCAGCCCACACGGTCTGGAGTGCCCTGCAACAGTCCGACCATGTGCTGTCGGTGGGCTACCGGCCAGCCTCGGTACGGGCTTCGGCTCCGCTGCCCGACGATGCCCGCCTGAGCCCCGAGTGGCAGCAGGCCCGCCAGCAGGTACTTGCCCTGATTTTGGCCGAAGAGCAAAAAGCGCACCCGGAGCTTACCCCCGAAAAGCTGCTGGTATTTGAACAGAATACGTTGCCCGTACTCACCGTAACGGTACGCGAGCTAGCCACCATTAAGGCCTTGCGTGAGTCGGGGCTGGTGCGCTACGCCGAGCCGATGGGCTACGAGCCCCGCCATCAGGAGGCCAGCAAAGCAGCCTCCATCCTCAGTAGCAGTGGATGCGGCAGCAACACCGCCACTGCCGGTCTGGTGGCCGGCTCCGACTACACGGTTCTCAGCAACGGCAGCAAATCGTCCTGGAACCAGGCGGATGTGTACCACGGCATCCGGACGGCCTGGAGCCAGAGCACCGGGCGCGGCAGCAAAGTGCTCATTATTGATACCGGCGCATCCAGTGCGCAAGAGAACCTGGGTTCCGCCTTCAACCAGGGGCTTAGCAGCGGCCGCACGCTGGAGCGGCTGGTAACCCTGCCCCGCAACAGCATTTTTGGCATTCCCTACGGCGACTACGAAACGCCCAATGATGGCTGCGGCCACGGCACCGGCATGGCCGGGGCCTGCGCCGCCCCCCGCGGCACCGACGGCGCCTCAGTAGGTGTGGCCTACAATGCCAACCTGATTACAGTACGGGCCGCCGAAGATGTATTTCTGGATGCCAGCCGGGAAGTACAGGGCGTAACGGATGCCTACCTGCTGGCCGCGGGCCGCTCCGATGTGCGCATTATCAGCATGAGCATGGGCCGCCTCACCTCCTCCTCCCAGATGGCGGACGCCATTCGGTTAGCTTACTCCAGAGGCAAGCTGATTTTCTGCGCGGCCGGCACTTCCTTTGATTGGTCAGCCGGCTTTGTGGGGGTTATCTACCCTGCTTCGTTGGCCGAAGCCGTGGCCGTGACGGGAGTAAAGGATAACCTGACTTCCCGCTGCGACGAGTGCCACGTGGGCGCCGACGTGGAGTTTACGGTAGTGATGCAGCGCACCAGCAACAATCTGCGCCCCTTAAGCCTGGCCATGAGCGGCGACGCCCCCAGCACAATTGGCGGCTCTTCGGTGGCTACGGCCAGCATGGCCGGTATGGCGGCGGTGGTGTGGGCAAAGTACCCCACCGAAACCCGCGAGCAGATTAAAGCCCGCCTGGTGGCGGCCAGCTCCAACCGTAGCAGCCGGGACCCCAACTTTGGCTGGGGCCGCGTGAACCTGGCTTCGGCCGTGGGCGGGTTGGTTAATTAAAAATCGAGCCGTACGCATTAAAAATGAGCCGCTGGACGGTCCTGTAAAGGATTCATCCAGCGGCTCATCTTTAATGCGTACGGCTCGATTTTTAATTCCCCTTCACCGGCAGCCACTTAGCCAGGGCCGTTTGCTGCTCAGCCGTAGGATTGGCCACGCGCTCAATACGGTAGCGGCGGGTTGTAGCCGCCAGCAGCGGGAAGCGTATTTCCCGAATCTGCCCGTCGCGGGCTACCAGCAACTTCACTTCCGAGCCTACGGCCCGGCCAGCCAGCAGCTTATTGGGGTCGTCGGTGAGGCGGGCACCGTCAAGGCTCAGGATTTCGTCGCCTACGCTCAGGCCACCCTGCCAGGCACTACCGTCGCGCTGCACGCTGCTCACCGTTTGGCGGCCACCGGCGGGGCTAATGCTGGCTCCCAATGCTACATCCGTGGCAGGAGCCGGCGTGATGGTCAGTTTCAGGCCGGCGTAGCCCAGGGCCTGCTCGTAGGGCAGGGTTTCGGTGCCGTACACGTAGCGGCGGAAAAAGTCGTCGAAGCGGCGGCCAGCAACTTTGGCTACGGCATCCTGGTATTCCTGGTCGGTGAAGCCCCGGCCTAGCTTGGTGTAGTACTGGTCGTAGAGGTAGCGCATTACATCATCCAGGTGTTTCTGCCCCTTGGTTTCCTGGATGATCATCAGATCCAGCACCGCTCCAATCACCTCGCCCTTGTCGTAATAGCTGATGCCGGTGTTGGCCGAGTTCTCGTTGGGACGGTAGTACTTGATCCAGGCATCGAAACTCGATTCGGCGGCCGACTGCTGCTTGTTGCCCGGGGTATTTTCCACCCGCGTAATACCGTTGCTCAGGTCGCCCAGGTACTCATCAGGGCTCAGAAAGCCAGCCCGCTGCACAATCAGGTTGGAAAAGTACTCGGTGCCACCCTCGCTCACCCACAGCATACGGGTGTAGTTTTCCTGGTCGTAGTCGAAGGGCCCAAGGGCCACCGGCCGGATGCGCTTCACGTTCCAGAGGTGAAAGTACTCGTGAGCAACCAGCCCGAGAAACCCCTTCCAGCCCGCCTCCGAAGAATACGCATTGCGCGACACCGACAGCGTGGTGGAGAACAGATGCTCCAGCCCTCCGGTGCCCCGGTCGATGTTGTGCACAATGAATACGTAGCGGTTCAGGGGGTTCTGGCCTACCACTTTGTGGGCCTCTTCGCACACGCGCTGCATGTCGCGGGTGAGGCGCTGCTCGTCCACTTTGGGGTCGCCGAACATGGCCACCGTGTGGGGGGTGCCATTGGCCGTAAAGGTATACAGCTTCTGGTTGCCGATTTCAATGGGCGAGTCGGCCAGCTCATCGTAGCTGCT
Source organism: Hymenobacter metallilatus (assembly GCF_003944705.1). GTDB lineage: Bacteria > Bacteroidota > Bacteroidia > Cytophagales > Hymenobacteraceae > Hymenobacter > Hymenobacter metallilatus. The sequence goes on from NZ_RWIS01000019.1 coordinate 13,115, forward strand.
GGAGCGGAAGGTAAACGTGCCACCCGCCGGCTGGAGGCTGGTGCTCACCTGGCTCCAGCCGGCGGCAGGTTTCACCTCCAGGGTGCTGGGCAGCATTTTGCCCTCGGCCGGGTACATAAATACGCTGGTGCCATTTACGTAACCGTGGGCAGCATCCACAAAGCTGGTGCGCACGCTCAGTTCAAATGCATATACGCGGTAGTGGACGCGGAATGCCTTGGCTTTGGGGTGATACACCCGCCAGGTATTTTTCGATACTTTTTCAGTACGCAGCTTTTCCGATCCGGCAGTAGCCTCAAAGCCTTCCACGTTCTTGGCGAATTCGCGCACCAGGTAGGAGCCCGGAGCCCACACCGGCATTTTCACATCAGTGTAGGCCTTGCTGAAGCCATCCAGCTGCATATCTACCTCAAAGTAGTGAGTTTGCGGGGCCGGCATGGCCAGGGTATAGCGAAGCGTAGGGGCAGCGGAGGCAGCCGGGCTGGCATAGCCCAGCAATGCTCCCAGGGCGGCTACCGCCAGGTGACGGGTACAGGTCAGGTGCATCGGGAAAGAATGGGGTAACGGGTGGGTAAGAAGAAACCCGGGCGAGCCGGGCGGCCAAAGAACGGAGAAAACGCCGGAAGGATGCAACTACTGCCGACAAATGGCCTACCTACCCTGCTACACGCGCGCCGGCCGGAACCCCAGCGGCGGGTGGACCGTTACCGCAGTAGTCTGCTTTTTCAACTCCACGGTATGCGCTACGTCTGGCTGGTTTTTTTGGTAGTAGTAGCCCTGCTGCTCGGGCGGTTTGCCTGGGTAGGCCTGCAGCGGCAGCCCTCGCCTGCTGCCACTGCAATGCCGGTTCATCCGGTGGCCTACGTACTCAGTAAAACCACTTCGCCCCGGGCCGACAGCGTGGTGGCATTTGCCCTGCGGCAGTTGGGCACTAACTACTGCTACGCCGGAAGCACCCCCGAAACCGGTTTCGACTGTTCGGGCTTCGTAAACTATGTATTTGGGCGCTACCATATTCCGGTGCCACACTCCACGGCCCTGCTGATCAGTACTGGCCAGCCCGTTCCGCGCGCCCAAGCACGGCCCGGTGATATTGTGGTGTTTACCGGTACTGCTGCTACCTCCACCACTCCCGGCCACGCTGGCATCGTACTCAGCCGCCCCGGCGAGCCGCTTCGCTTTGTGCATTCTTCCTCAGCCCGCCGCGAGTCCGGCGTAAAAATCAGCCAGGTAGAAGGCACCGACTATGAACGGCGTTTTATGCAGGTGCGCAGGGTGCTATAAGCGGTGAGATGGTGAACTAGTGAAATGGTGAGTTTGACGTTCTGCCTGCGCCACTTGCGCGGATAAAACGTCAAACTCACCATTTCACCATCTGAAATAAACGCAACGATGCCCGGTTGCCTATGCAGAACCTCCGTTGTGAGGCTGCTGGGCGACCGGGCATCTAATCCTTCAAATCTTACCAAGCGACTGGCCTGGGGTGCAGGCCCGCCATCTACGTATCAGGTAAGACCTTGCCAGAATGCGGGAATGCTAAAAAAAGCGAGTTCCGCGCGAAAGCTCTTGTTACGCGCGTCCGGCGGTGAGGCGGACTACATTCGACAGGCTTGGCAGGATTTGTTTGGGACTACTAGACATTTTGTACCTCCTTTCTTTAGATCCGACATAACCCGGGCCGCGCTTCCCAGCACCTTAGGGTTGCTTGGCGGGGGCTGTAGCACTCGCTACGGTTAGTAAAGTTAAAAGCCCTTGGGATGGTTCAAAATAAAAAAGGCTTTTTTTAGCATTTCTACCGCACAAAATGGCCATCTACCTGATGGTCAATCGGTTTAATTCGCCACATCTTGACGCATACGGAAAGGGTTAAAGCCTGGCCCCAAAGTTGCCTTTCTTGCTTTGAAGAAAGCCGGATAGGAAATGATTACAGTTCCCGACTTTTTCTTCTATCTTTTTCCCGAAATACCCACATTCACTTCATCACCACCATGAAAAAAATTCTGTTCCTCTGTCTGAGCCTGTTTCTGGGGCTGGTTGGGGCTGCCTCCGCTCAGTCTCTCTCGCCCCTGGGCGTGTGGACGAACTCGGAGAAAAAGGCCACGTTTGAAATTTACAAGTGCGGCAACAAGCTGTGCGGTAAAATTGTGACGCTGACGGTTCCGAACGACCCTAAAACCGGCAAGCCCAAAACCGATTCCATGAACCCCGACCCCAAGCTGCGCAGCCGCCCGCGCCTAGGCCTGGTGTTTATGCAGGGCTTCGAGTACGACAGTGACAACAAGTGGGACGATGGCAAAATCTATGACCCAGAAAGCGGCAAGACCTACTCCTGCTACATGAAAATGGAGAATGCCAACACCATGGAGGTGAAAGGCTACATCGGCTTCTCCCTTATTGGTAAGTCGCAGACCTGGACCCGGGTTCGGTAATACCCCGGCGCTGCAGTGACAAAAGGCCTCCGTACCGGAGGCCTTTTTTTGTGTCTGACTAACAGTCCCGGCAGCATAAGGAATACGTGAGGGGTAAGACAGATGCCCGCGGCAACAGGAAGTAAGCAACCCGCAGTAGCCAAAAACGCGCCTAAAACCATTTGGAGTGGCCGGTGTTACACTTGAAATATCCCGCCATTTTGTTGAATCTGTTTAAACGGCTTTTTACCGGCTCCCCTCCTCCGTCAGCCGATTGGCAGCCCCTGCAGCGCAAGCCCGCCCACGAGCGGGTGCGGCAGCAGTGGCTGGCTCAAGCGGTATATCTAAACTGGATGGCGCCCTACTTCAAAGCTTACCATTACGAGAAGGCCGGGCTGCCGGGCTCCCGGTTTCGGGTGCAGCTGGCCCGGCAGGAGCACCCACGAGGGGCGGTATTCCTCTATGACCCCAGTATTGGCCCCGGCAACTTCCAGCACTTGTTTGATTTTGTGCGCGACCGGGTGCTGGCGCTGGGTTACCACCTGGGAGCCGCCGACCAGCGCACGGTGCAGCACGAGAGCTACCAGGAAACTACCCAGAAATATTTCCTTAAGCCCCAACCCAACGACTGCTCCAGCTCCGGCCGCTGCAATCAGCGTTTCGGCAACGTAACGGTGGACTTGGTTAGCATTAACGGGCAACCCGGCTTCCTGCGGCTGGCAAGCAACCCCTTCACCGATGATATTTTTACACCGGCAGCCTCCTTCGATGAGCTGGTGGATGCCATTTTCAACCTACCATCCCCTACTCCCGACACTGAAAAGCTTATTAAGCAGTTTGCGAAGCTGTAGGATACGGACGGCGCTAAGCACAGAGAAGCCCCACTGCCAAAGCTGGTAGTGGGGCTTCTCTGTGCCTGGGCTTGCCTGGGCCTACTCGGCTGCACGCACAAAGCGAGCCTGCGCCAGTACCCCCGCCGGGCCCAACAGGCGCACTTGGTAGATACCCGGGGCCAGCGCAGCGGTATGCACCACCGGCAAAGCCGCCGTGACTACCTGGCGTAGCACTACGCGGCCGGTTACGTCGGTTACCACGGCCTGGGCCTGCGGGCCCCCAAACTCGGCCAGACGCAGCTGGTCGCGGCAAGGGTTGGGATACACCGTAATAGTCCGTCCGCCGGCAGGCACCTGGGCCGACGTAATCAGAGCATTGTCGCGGGTGATGGTACCGGCTCCGTTGAGCAGCCACTGGTCGGGGTCGACAGTGATGCTGCTAATGGTGCGGGACTCGGCCACGGCCGCCGACACCGTAGGCTGGTACTGGGGCAGTCGGATGAGGCGGGTGCTGCCGTCGGTGAAGGTAAGGCGGTAGTCGACCTCAGTGTAAAAGAAGGGCGTGACGGTGGGCATGGAGGTGGTTTCGGTGTTCTGAATGTACACCTGCCCGCCGGTCTGGTTCCAGCGCACGGCAAACGTCGGGTACCCCTCGCCCCGGAACCACTGGTCGAAGAAGTATTGGAGGGAGCGGCCGGCCTCGGCCTCGAAAATGCGTTGCAGGTCGCGGGTGCGGGCGGTGCGGCCGGCGTAGGTGCTCTGGTACGTGCGCAGGGCCCGGAAAAACTTCACGTCGTCGTTGAGCAGGTAGCGCAGCATGTGCACCACGGCCGCTCCTTTCTTGTAGGTGAGGCGGGTGCTAAAAATACGACCAACGTTGCTGGTATCGGGCACGAACACGCTGCCGCCGGGCTGGCTCATGGCGGTGCTGTGGGCCTGGTTCATCCAGCTGAGCGCCGCGGCGGGTGTGCTAAAGCGGTTCAGGGACAGGTACTCGCCGTAGGAAGCAAAGCTCTCATTCAGCCAGATATCCTCCCAGGCGCCGCAGGTTACGTTGTTGCCAAACCATTGGTGAAACAGCTCGTGGGCCGTAAGCGTGAAGGTAAAGCCGTCCTGGGTAGTCATGGTCTGGTGCTCCATGCCCCCTCCAATGGGAGATGTGCAGTGGCCGTATTTCTCGTTGGCAAACGGGTAGAGCCCCACCAATTCCGAAAAATTCTCAATAAAGCCCGGCGTACGGTCTATTTCCGTGCGGTAATTGTTCAGGGCCGCCTGGCTGTACACGTAGTTAACAATGGGGATGCGCGGCCCCCCCGCCGGGTTGGCGTAGGTCACATACTCTACGTAGGGCCCTACAGCTACTGAAATCAGGTAGTAGTCGATGGGGTTGCGCGACTTCCACTCATAGCGGACCCGGTTGTTGGGCAGCGGGGTGGTGGCGCGCAGGATGCCGTTGGAGCCCACTTTATTGGTGGCGGCGGTAGAAATCCACACGTCCGAAGAGTCGGCTTTATCGGTGAGCACCTGCTTGCAGGGCCACCACTCGTAGGCATTGTAGGGCTCGGAGAGGCTCCAGGTAGTACTGACGCCGTAGGTGGGGTCGGGGCGGGTATCGAGGGCGTTGCCGATGGCCGCGGAGTTGCCGTTGGGGGCGGTGCCCCGGTAGTAAATGAGGGCGTTGAACAGGGTGTTGGCCGCCACCGGCTGGCTCAGACCCACCGTCACGTCGCCCTGCCCCTTGCGCACCAGCCCCAGGCTGCGCCGCCCGTTCACCACCACCGAGTCGATGGTATGCGTGGAGTACAACTCAAAGGCCAGAGAATCCAGCGGCTGGCTGCCCGTTTGGGCCCGGATGGTAACCGCCCCGCTCACGCCCCGGGAGTTGTTCGTCAGGTTCAGGTCGAGTTTATAATACTTCACGTCGTAGCGGGCCATTTTCTGGCGGTGGCGCAGGGTGGCGTAGGCTGGGCGGTTGGGGGCGGTGTGGGTGCGGGCGCAGGCAGCGGCAGCCTCTCCGTGCAGGTCGGCCGGCCGGGGCTGGTAGGTGGGCACCTGGGCGGCCAGGGAGGTACTCAGCAATAAGCCACCTACCAGGAAGGCGTAAAATCGAACAAGCATTGGGCAGGGAATGGGTGGAAACGAATACCCGCGTAAGGTACGGCACAAACCACAGAAAGCGGGACTTCGAAAACCGGCAATGGCCTAACTCGTCGTATCTTTCCCTAGTTCTCCGTTACCTGCCTTGTATCGAATGTATTCCTCTACCCTTACCCGGCTACTGCGGGGCGTGTTGCTGCCCCTCCTGTTCGGCCTGTGGGCGCTGCCCCAGGCCCGCGCCACCCACATTGTCGGCGGCGAGCTGGACCTGCAGCACATAAGCGGCGACACCTACCGGCTCACCCTGAACCTGTACTTTGATGCGGTGTATGGCCAGCCAGGGGCACTGGACCCCTCCATGGTGGCCAGCATCTTCGAGAAAGGCAGCAACCGCCGCATGCTCAACCTTCCCTTACCCCAGCTCAGCAACACCCTGGTTAACTATACCAGCCCGGCCTGCTCCACCCCCGACCTGGTGACGCGCCGCATTGTGTACAGCAGCAACCTGACGCTCACGGCCCAGCAGTTTGCCAACGCAACCGGCTACTACGCCGCCGTGGAGCGGTGCTGCCGCAACAACGGCATCAGCAACATTGTGAACCCCGGCGGGGCGGCCCAAACGTTTTATCTGGAATTTCCGCCCGTTACGCGCAACGGCCAGGCCCTGCGCAACTCCACGCCCCGCATCTTTCCACCCCTGAGCGACTACGCCTGCCGGGGTGAGCTGTTTTACTACAACTTTGGCGGGCAGGATGTGGATGGCGACTCCCTGGTGTATGATTTGGTGACGCCCCTGAACGGCCATACCACGGCTACCTTCCCCAACCCCAGCTTTGCCGACTCGGCTCCGTACCAGACCATCAACTGGCTGCCGGGCCTGAGCACCACCAACCAGATTCCGGGCGCCCCCACCCTGAGTATCGGCCGCCAGTCGGGCCGGCTGGAGGTGCGGCCCACGCAGCTGGGGCTGTTCGTGTTCGGTATCCGCTGCACGGAGTACCGCAGGGGGGTGCGGCTGGGAGAAGCCCGGCGCGACTTCCAGCTTAAAGTTATTAACTGCCCCACTAACACCCGGCCCAAGGTGCTTATGCAGCTACCCGGCACTACCCGCGCCTATCAGCCGGGGCGCGACACCCTGCGCCTGACGCCGGGCAACAACCGTTGCGTAACCCTGCGCTTCACCGACCCCGACCCCACCTCGGCCCTCACCCTGTCGTTGAGCCCAGTAAACTTCAGCGCCACCCTGCCCACCCTGAGCGTACTACAGGGCACGGTACATGCCCCCGGTCTGCCCGATACCATTACCTCCCGCCTGTGCTTTCCCGACTGCTTCAACACCAAAGGCAAGGTGTTTCTGCTGGATGTAATTGTGGCTGACAACGGCTGCAGCCTGCCCAAGCGCGACACTGTGCGGGTGGCCTTCACCTCCGTACCAGACCCCAACACGGCCCCGGTACTGCGCTCCACGGCCGTGCTGCCCATCCGGGCCAGAGTGGGCGACCTGATAACCTTCGACCTGACGGCCACTGACCCTGATAACGACCCGCTAACCCTGGAAATGACAGGCAAAGGCTTCGCTCCTGCCAGCCTGGGCGCAACCATGGCCCTGGGCTCGGCGGGCAACAACCAACTGAACGGCCGCTTTAGCTGGCGCGTCGACTGCCGGGCGGTGGATAAGCCACTCTATGAGTTTGAGTTTACGGCGGCGGCATCGCCCTGCAACGACCGGCAGGCTACCACCTTACTGATACCCGTGCAGATTGACTATATCAACAAGCCGCCGGTACTGACCACCTCCTTCGCGGCGCCCATTGCAGCCGACTCCGTGACGATTGTGCGGCGGCCGGTGGGGGGCGTGTTTGAGGCTACTATGCGCGGCACAGACTCCGACAATGACGCCCTGTCTATGACGGCCACTGGCAACGGCTTCGACCTCTCGGCGGTGGGTATGACGTTCGTGCCCCGCAACGGCGCGGGTGCTGCCTCCGCCACGTTCCGTTGGGTGGGCGACTGTGAGGCTGTGCGCCGCAACGGGCTGGAGGTGACCTTTACGCTTCAGGAAACCACCTGCCGCCCCCAGCCCCGCACCCGTACCGTGCGGTTTGAGGTGGAGGCCCCGGCCGAGCAGCCCTTCCTGCCGCCCAACATCATTACCCCGTACCAGGTAGATGGTAAAAACGACTTTTTCACGCTAGATAACGCCCAGGCCAACCTGCCGCTTGACTTCTGCGACTCCCGCTTCGCCGATATCCAGATTTTCTCGCGCTGGGGCAACCGGGTTTACTCTACCTCTAACCGGGCGTTCCGCTGGAATGGCGGCGGCCTGCCGGCCGGGGTTTATTTCTACCTGATTGAATTCACGGATGGCAAGAAGTACAAAGGCACCGTGACCATTGCGAATTAAGTACCAGTGGGCAACAGATAACGGGGAACAAGCTGGCCGCGGCGCGGCTACAGGCTGGCAAATATCCGGAATGCATGACCGTCGCGCCGCGTAAGGCGCCTGAAACTTCTGGCGTCACTTGCGCGGCCACGCGGCGTTGAACTGCTGGATGCTTGCTTCACTGCCAACCTGTAGCCGCGCCGCGGCCGGTCCGTCCTCCCCCCTTTCCTGTCATTTCAATACAGAAACAAGAAAGCCGCAAACAGCGCCAGCCACACTCCGTCGATGAAGTGCCAGTACAGCGTAATCATGCGCAGCTGCAGGCGGCGGTAGGGGTTGCGGATAAATACCAGGCTGCGCACCGCGTCGCGGGAGGCGTGGTGGGTCCGTAACAGCAGGGTCATCAGAAACAGCATACCGCCCAGCAAATGTGCTACGTGCACCGCCGAAATCAGGTACACGAAGGTGCCACTGGCCATGCCCTCGAACAGGATACCATGCATGAGCAGCTCCCGCCACCCCAGTGCCTGCAAGCCCGCGAAGATGCTGCTAAGTAGGAATGTGGCACCGAGGCAACGGGCCAGGCCCCGTAAATCGTCCTGGGCGTAGAGGCGCTGTGCCTGAGCTATTACGTAGCTGCTGATCAGAAGCACGATGGTGCTGAGGGAGAAATAGCGCGGCAGCGGGTATATACCCGTAGGGGCATTCTGGTGGAAGCGGGTATAGGCGTATGCGGCAATGAGAACCACAAACAGCACCGTTATGCCGGCCAGGCCCACGTACAGCATCATCAGCAGCAAGGGCACCCCCTCCATGCGTTTGAGGGGCGAAGCCGGGCGGTTAGCGCCAACCTTGTTGCTGCTTTCAGAATCGGAGTTCATGCGGTGCGAAGACAAAAGTGCGTGCGTAGTAGCAAACCATTTGCAAACCCTTTAGTTCAGGCCACGTCTACCGTTTTTGCCAGGAGGGCTTCCTACCAAGGTACGCAAAAACTCCTGTGCCCGGCGTACGATTTTCAGGCGTTACGCACGTCAGACACAGGAGTTTACCGGGCGGGTGTTCAGCCACTTGGTACGCTCAGGATTTACTGAAAAACGAGCCGATTTTACCCAGCACCGCATTCAGGGTAATCTTGGGCGAGCGGCCGGCACCGAAGGTAACGTGGGTTTTGCCGGCCACCCGCAGATCCAGTACCAAGCCCAGCCGCAGGGCCAGGTCGTTGAGCTGCTGCAAGGGGTCGGGGCCGGCGGTTTTGGGTTTGGGCGGGGCGTTAGGGTCTTTGGTCGGGCCACTGGTAAGCTTATCGAGCACGCGCTGACTGGGAAAGTTTACGATGAGGTAGCCCCCGGAGCCCGCCACCTGAACATCGTCGCCGTCGAAGCTGACAACCAGCCGAGCTTCTATATCAAGGCCACTAGCCAAGGGACGCGGGCGTTGCGGGCGGCAGAGCACTGCTGGGCGGATTCTCGCCCCGGGTCCGAATCCGCAGGGAGCCGTTCAGCCGCCAGGTCGTCGGCGTAGCCGGGTTCTGGGGGTTGGGTACTTGCAGCTCCATCTGCTCGAAGTTAAGGGCCAGCTCAACCCCACCCGAGAGTTTGGAAAGCAGGGAAGCGGCCGTATCGGCCCAGGAAGTTGGTTGATCAGGCATACGCGGGAGTTGTGAGAATGAATGTGGGGAATATGAAGAGGACTGTACAAAATAAGCGAAGAGCCGGAGCGGCCAGGCACTTCACCGCAAACGACTTGCGCCCGGGCAAGTTACGCGCGCTCATTGGCAAGACCTTTGCCTGCTCCTTTGGCAAGCCTATGTTCTTTCTCAAATCCAAATTGTTCGGCTTGCGTATGCAGGCCCATCGGCTGGATTTCCACCCTTTGCACTGCCTTATGACCCGCTTCCTTGTTACTACGGCCGCCCTGCTGCTGGCCCTGCCGGCTGCCCAAGCTCAACCAACCACTAAATCCGTTGACTGCACCCACCCTTTTGGTTTGCTCGATAATATGGAGCGAGTGTATCAGCTCCAAGACGCCAGTGGAAAAGCGAATGGTACCCTCCGCCAGCGGGTGGTGAGCCTGGGCTCGGAACAAAACAAAAAAAAGACAGTTACCACCACTACTGCACTGGTAAAAAGCGGCACGTACGACTCCAAAAATCACCTGCAGCGCCAGCAGGATCTTATCTTCCGCTGCCGCCAGGATACCAGCTTTACTGATGGCCTCGAGGAGTTAAACCCGGAAAGCCTGCGCTCCTTCCGCGACCGGCGCTTTGCCTACGCTCCCGTGCCGCTGGCCTGGCCTAACCAGCCCACTGTAGGCTCAGAGCTGCCCGGCGGTGGCGTTTCGGTGCAGGTGAGCAGCACCGCCGTGGATATTGCCCGGGTGTACACCACCGTGCAGAAGCGGCGCATTACGGGTACTGAGTCGGTAACGACGCCGGCCGGCACTTTTGCGTGCTACCGCGTGGAAGCCGAGCGGGAAAGCGCCACCGCCGCCCGCGCCGATATGGTAATGCGTACCACCGTAAAAGTAGTGGACTACTACTCGCCCGGTATTGGAATAGTGAAAACCGAGGTGTACGACAAAAAAGGCAAGTTGGAACAGGTACGGCTGCTTACGGCCATCAATCAGGTTTCCCAGTCGGCCACGCAGCCGAAAATGAAGGAGAAGTACAAGGTCAAAAAATCGTAAGTTCAGGGCCGTAACGCCTTCTTCCCTTACTTTTTTTCTTTCCGCCATGCGCACTTTGTCCGTTTTGCCGGCCGCCCTGCTCCTTCTGGCCGCCTGCCAGCAGCAGTCTAAAACCGAAACTGCCGCTGCTCCTGCTCCTGCTCCTGCCGAAACCCCGGCCGTTACCGGCAAAACTTACGGCAGCGCCATTACCGCTGCCGGCGCGCAGCCCCTTTCGGCCCTGAACACCGTGCTCGGCGACCAGGACTCGGCGCAGGTGAAGCTGGTGGGTAAGGCCGATGCCGTATGCCAGGCCAAGGGTTGCTGGCTGACAATGAAAACGCCCGATGGCCAGGAAATGCGCGTCCGGTTCAAGGATTACGCCTTCTTCGTACCCAAAGACATCAGCGGCAAAACCGTGGTTATCAACGGCTGGGCCCACCGCGAAACCGTGCCCGTTTCCGATTTACAGCACTATGCCAAAGACGCCGGCAAGTCCGACGCCGAGGTAGCCGCCATAACCAAGCCCCAGCAGCAGCTCAACTTTGAGGCCGACGGGGTGCTGGTAGCGGAGTAGATGTTGTTGACTGTGAAGAACGTCATTCCTCCTTAAACAGCTTCTGTATTATCGAGCCCTGGCCCCTCCCGGCCGGGGCCTTTTTGTTTCGCGCAGCGTTTCGCAGTGGGTTTACGCAGTGTCTCGCAGTGCACGGCCACCGTGAAACACTGCGGCTGCCACCGCGAAACACGGCACGAAACCGGCACCGAATGCAGCTACTTTGTAGCTTGCAACCTCAACCTGCCTTCCCCTATATGTCCGATATTCAACAGCAGATAACCGCCCTTACCGAGCGGCTTCATCACCTCAACTACCAGTACTACCAGCGCGACATCAGCGAGGTGACGGATCAGGAATTTGATGAGCTACTGGCCAAATTGGCTGGTTTGGAGAAGCAGCACCCCGACCTAGCCCACCGGAACTCCCCTACCCAGCGCGTGGGCGGCACCATTACCAAGCAGTTTCCCACGGCCGAGCACCGCTACCCCATGCTCAGCCTGGGCAATACCTACTCCGAAGCCGACCTGCGCGAGTTCGACGAGCGGGTGCGCCGGGGCCTGGAAGGGGCCGACGTGGCCTACGTATGTGAGTTGAAGTTCGACGGCGTGGCCATGAGCCTCACCTACCAGCAGGGCCAGCTCACGCAGGGCGTCACGCGCGGCGACGGTACCCGCGGCGACGTGGTGACCAGTAACGTGCGTACCATCCGGAACCTGCCCCTGCACCTGCGCCCCGAGGGAGCCCCCCAGCCCCCGGAGTTTGAGGTGCGGGGTGAGATTTTCATGCCCCTGCCCGTATTCGCGGAGCTGAACCAGGAGCGCGAGGCCAACGGCGAGGCCCTGCTGGCCAACCCACGCAACGCCGCCTCCGGCGCCCTCAAGCTCCAGGATTCGGCCCAGGTAGCGGCCCGCCGGCTGCGCTTCTACGCTTACTCCTTCCTCATGCCCGGCCGCAACCAGTTTCCCACCCACAGCGCCTCGCTGGAAGCCCTGCGCGCCTGGGGCCTGCCGGTGTCGGACACCTGGCGGCTATGCGGCACTATCGAGGAAGTATTGGATTTCGTGCACCAGTGGGACAAAAAGCGGTTTGAGCTGCCCGTAGCTACCGACGGCATCGTTATCAAAGTAGATGATTTCCGCCAGCAGGAGTTGCTGGGCTTCACGGCCAAGAGTCCGCGCTGGGCCATTGCCTACAAGTACCCCGCCGAAGCCGGCCGCACCCGCCTGCAGGCCATTCAATACCAGGTGGGCCGCACCGGGGCCGTTACGCCGGTGGCCCTGCTCGACCCGGTGCCGCTGGCTGGCACCGTGGTCAAGCGCGCCTCGGTGCACAACGCCAACCAGATTGCCGCCCTCGATTTGCGCCTCGGCGACATGGTGTTCGTGGAGAAAGGCGGCGAGATTATCCCCAAGATTACCGGGGTGGATGTGGCCGCCCGCCCTGCTGACAGCCAGCCCATTATCTACCCCACCGAGTGCCCGGCCTGCGGCACCCCGCTCATCCGGCCCGAGGGCGAGGCCCACTTCCGCTGCCCCAACGACCGGGGCTGCCCGCCCCAGCGTAAGGCCAAGCTGGAGCACTTCGTGTCGCGCAAGGCCCTGAACATCGACGGGCTGGGAGCCGAAACCGTGGGCCGCTTCTTCGACCTGGGGCTGGTGACGGACGCCGCCTCGCTCTACGACTTGCCTGCCAAAGCCGCCGAGCTGGCCCAGCTGGACCGCATGGGCGAAAAATCGGTGCAGAGGCTCATGGCCGGGCTCGAGGCCAGCAAGCAGGTGCCGTTTGACCGGGTGCTGTTCGGGCTGGGCATCCGGTACGTGGGCGAGACCGTGGCCGAGAAGCTGGTGAACCACTACCGCACCATTGAGGCCCTGGCTGCCGCCACGGCCACCGAGCTGGCCGCCGTACCCGAAGTAGGCGGCGTCATTGCCGAGTCGGCGGCGGCCTGGTTCCAGGAGCCCGCCAACCGGCAGCTGCTGGAGCGGTTGCAGGCCGCCGGGTTACAGCTGGCCCTCACCGGCGAGGCCCCGCAGCCCCAGAGCGACCGGCTGGCCGGCCTCACGTTTGTGCTGTCGGGGGTGTTTGAGCAGCACAGCCGCGAGGAGCTGCAGCACCTGATTGAGCAGCACGGCGGTAAAATCACTGGCAGCATCAGTAAGAAGCTCAGCTACCTGGTGGCCGGCGACAAAATGGGCCCCGCCAAGCGTGAAAAAGCCACCTCCCTGAACGTGCCCATCATCGGCGAAACCGACCTGCTGGCTATGCTCCCAACGGATACGGACGCTCCTGAAACCCCGGAGGAAGCAGCGTCACCGGTGCCGCCAGTTGCAGGCCAGCAAGGTTCCTTGTTTTAGCACGGTGTAGAGACGCGACACGTCGCGTCTCGTCGTTGCTGACGTTGTTAAGGCCACCTTTATGGTACGGCTCCAATCATTCAACGGCGAAACGCGACGTGTCGCGTCTCTACACCATTCTGGCGGGCCTTGCAACTCATTCGGTTCGTTGCGTGTCCATTTGGCGTATCCTTCTTACTTCTAATCCACTGCATATGAAACGTTTTCTGCTTGCCGGTGCCTGTACTCTGATTTCCGTAGCCGCCGCGGCCCAGGCTACCAATGTAGTGCGGGAGGTGAAGGCAGATTTACCGGCTAAAAACACAGTTCTATCCAGTAACACCGGCGCCATAACTGCCCCAGCTGTGCCCGTAGCGCCTGTGGCAGATGTGAAGAAAACCCTGACTCAGCCCAACACCGTGCTGCTTGATGTGCGTACGCCCGAGGAATATGCCGCCGGCCACTTACCCGGGGCCCAAAACCTTAACTTCCGGGCCCCCGACGTAGCCCAGCAACTCCAGCAACTAGACCCCAGGCAGACCTACGTGCTGTACTGCGCCAGCGGCAACCGCAGCAGCAAAACCGCCGTGTTGATGCAGGAAAAAGGGTTTCGGCAGGTAGTAAATGCCGGCGCCTACGAGGAACTGAAAAAGCAGGACGTCAAGAAGTAAAGCAGCCTGTCAGTGCGAGGAGGAACCGAGGCAATCCGTTCTTTTCAGGGTCAGAGGTTTCTGAATACACCGAGCCTCTGACGCCAGTTCGCTTGTAGAGCCGCTATACTTCGCGTCTTCCAGTAGAACAGCTTGCGTTCCAACGACATCGTTCAATGCTGAGACGCGAAGTGTCGCGTCTCTACAAGAAAAGCCCCCTTCGTGCACACGAAGGGGGCTTTTGCGTAGGTTGAAGCTTTCCTCTGAAGCCGTTTAGAAAGTCTACAAATCAAAGGAACGTCATGCAGAGCACAGCGAAGCATCTCGCGTGTTGCCGTTGCAATACTATTCGGACTTCAGCATGCGAGATGCTTCGCTGTGCTCTGCATGACGCCCTGCTACTTTCTACGCAGCTTTACTCTGCCAAGTGGATATCCTATGTCCGTCTAACTTCTTGCCTCCTACTTCTACCCTAGAAGCTCTGCACGATGCTATTGTGCAGGGTGCGGGGGCTCCAGTAGCCGCTGGCAATGATGCGGCGGATGGTGTAGAGCGGGTCCTGCTGGTCGCGCTTTTCGGCCAGAATGAAGGCGGCATCCATGCCGCGCTTCTTCAGCTCGGGGATGGACTCGGGGCGCCACAGGCCGAAGGGGTAGGCGAAGTAGTTGATTTTCTTGCCGGTAATTTCCTCGAGCTTTTTAGTTGGTTCCTCAATCTGCGTCACCCAGTCCTTACCCTCGTACTTCTTCACGTTGTGATGGTCCCAGGTGTGCGAGCCGATGACGTTGCCTTCATCCGAAAGCTGCTTTACCTGCGCCTTGCTCATGTAGTTGGGCCGGCCCAGGCTCACCGTCATGATGAAGTACACGGCCTTATAGCCGTACTTATCGAGGGTGGGCCGGGCTACCGTGAACTGGTCGAGGTCGGTGTCGTCGAAGGTCAGCATGATGGGCTTGCTGGGCAGGGCCGCGCCGGTGGTGAGGTAGGCGTACAGCTGGTCGGGCAGGATGGTATGGTAGCCCGAGTCGGCCAGCATCTTGATCTGGGCCTTGAACTGCTCCACCGGCACAATGTAGTCTTTGGCTCCGCGCGAGTCCTTGGCGCGCCAGTCGCGAATCTGGTGGTAGCACAGGATGGGCACCTGGGGGCGGGCTAGCACGGTGGCGGCATCGGCGCGCTGGCCGGCGGGGATGGTAGCAGGGCTGCCGGCACTGGTGCTGGCGGCCGAGGCGTTGCCGGCCGTGGGCGTGGCGGCGGTACTGGCCGAGTCGGCCGCATCCTGGGCTTTGTTGGCTACGGCAGAAGCCTCGGAGGCCGTGGCGTTTTTGGCGTCGTTGCAGGCCGGCAGCGCGGCCAGGGTGGCAAGCGCAGCGGCCAGCACGGGGTACTTGGGGAAGTTCATGAAGAAGGATAACGCGGCCCGAACAGCGCCGGGCCGTACTTTTAAAGATGAGGGGCCGACCTTGGGCAAGGGCATTGTATCTTCGCCGCAGGACTTCCCTCTACAAATCAACCGCTAATTTTCCGCATGGACAACCTTCGTGGTACCGGCGTCGCCCTTGTTACCCCCTTCACTCCCACCCCCGACCGTGCCGTGGACTACCCGGCCCTGCGTCGATTGATTGATTTCGTCATCGATGGTGGGGTGGAATACCTCGTCATCAACGGCACCACGGCCGAGTCGCCGACCCTCACCACCGAGGAAAAGGCCGAAATTCTGCGCGTAGCCAAGGAACACGTAGCCGGCCGCGTACCGCTGGTGTACGGCATCGGCGGCAACGACACGGCCGCCGTGGAGCGCACCATCCGCAGCACCGACCTCACGGGCATTGCGGCCCTGCTCTCGGCTTCGCCCTACTACAACAAGCCCACCCAGCGCGGCATTATTGCGCACTACCAGCGTGTGGCCGATGCCTCGCCGGTGCCGGTGCTGCTCTACAACGTGCCCGGCCGCACCAGCTCCAACCTCACGGCTGCTACCACCCTGGAACTGGCTAAGCACCCCAACATCATCGGCATCAAGGAAGCCAGCGGCAACCTGGAGCAGTGCATTGCCATTGCCGCCGCCAAACCCGCCGACTTTCTGCTGATTTCCGGCGACGATATGATGACGACTTCGCTCATCAGCTTCGGAGCCGTGGGCATCATCTCGGTGCTGGCCAACGCCTTCCCCCGCCGCTTCTCCGACATGACCCGTGCCGCCCTAGCCGGCGACTTCCCGGCCGCGTCCAAGCTGCTGTTCGGCTTTGTGGAGCTGAATCCGCTGATGTACGAGGAAAGCAACCCCGTGGGCGTGAAAGCCGCCCTGGCCGCCCAGGGCTTGTGCTCGGATGCCGTGCGCCTACCACTGGTAGAGGGCTCGGAGGGGCTGAAGGCGCGAATTGCCGCCTGTGCCGAGTAGTCAGAAGAATCTAAAAACAAGAAAGGGTGGCCCAAGGCTACCCTTTCTTGTTTTTAGATTCTTAGCTGCGCGCAACAGCCTTGAATTTTCAGGTCTTTCAGAATGGTGACTACCGTATTCCCAGCAAAAACTGAAATATTCACCAGTACGACCCGCTGCAAGTCCTGGACCTTTGTGCTTCGTCAGCTGCTGCGGCCTCGGTAGCTTTCCTACCCGCCCCACATTCGGCAGCCGACGACTTAATCTGACACAAAGAATCCACATGCAGAACCCACAGCTG
Source organism: Hymenobacter metallilatus (assembly GCF_003944705.1). GTDB lineage: Bacteria > Bacteroidota > Bacteroidia > Cytophagales > Hymenobacteraceae > Hymenobacter > Hymenobacter metallilatus. The sequence goes on from NZ_RWIS01000019.1 coordinate 29,723, forward strand.
CCGTTACCGGCAAAAAACCCAGCAGGTAGTAACGGTACCATGCGCGCCGCCCACGTGGGCCTGCGCACGGCCCATTACACCGACACGCTCAACTGGTACACCGAGAAGCTCGGCTTTCGCATCCTCAAAGAATGGACCGTCGGGAACCTGCGGCTGGCCTTCCTTGCGCCGGCCAACGACGACGCCTTCTGGCTGGAAGTGGTATGCGACTCAGCCACGAACTCAACGCCGCCGCCGACCCTGCCGGTTACAGCCGGCTTCCATCATCTTTGCCTGGAAGTAGATGATCTGGACGCCACATTGGCGGACTTGCGGGAAAAAGGGGTGTCCGTTGTGCGGGAGCCATTCGAGGTGCCGGCCATTGGTAAGCGTTGCGGCTTTGTCACGGACCTGCACGGCAACATGCTGGAGTTTGCCGAAAACCTGAACCGCTAGCTGAAACCCACCGTCAACAGCCTCTGCATACCAATTACCCCGCAGCCCACGCGCTGCAATCCGCGAAATCCAACAAATCCGTCTAAATCCGTGATTTACCAGCCACTGGCCAGCACATCGGCCACGTGCAGGGTTTTGAGGGGCTTTTTTTCGCGGCGGATATAGGCGTCGAGGTGCATGAGGCAGCTGGTGTCGGTGCTGATGAGGTAGTCGGCACCGGTGGCCAGGGCATGTTCTACTTTCTGCTCGGCCATTGCTACGGATATGGCCTCAAACTTCACGGCAAAGGTGCCGCCGAAGCCGCAGCAGGTTTCGTTTTCGGCCATTTCCAGCCGCTCTAAGCCGGGCACAGCATCCAGCAGTTGGCGCGGAGCCTCCCGGATGCCACATTCGCGCAGGGCCGAGCAGGAGTCGTGGTAGGTATATTTGCCGCTGAGCCGGGCCTGCGGAATCGACTTCACGCCCAGCACGTCCACCAGAAACTCGGTCAGCTCAAACGCCCGGCGCTGCACCCCGTGGTAGCGGCCCGAGTCGGGCGTGCCCTCAAATAAATCGGCGTAGGTGTTGCGCACCATGCCAATGCAGGAGGCCGAGGGGCTCACGATGTAGTGCTCCTGCTCGGTGGGGAAATCGGCCAGGAACTTGCGGGCTACCTCGCAGCTCTGCTCCTTGTAGCCGGCGTTGTAGGCGGGCTGGCCGCAGCACGTCTGGTTGGCGTTGTAGTGCACCTGGCAGCCTACCCCCTCCAGCACCTTCACCATGTTCAGGGCCGTGTGCGGAAAAAGCTGGTCAACAAAGCAGGGAATGAACAGGTCGACTTGAGGGGCTTGCATGGTGTGGAGGGGCGTAAGGAGTAGCTGTCATCCTGAGCAGAGCGAAGGACCTTATGACAGGTGAACGAGTTTTCTCGCAGAGGTTCGCGGAGTGATGCGCAGAGGAAAGCAGAGGCGTTCTAGTGTAAAAAAGGCCTTCGGCTACTGCCTCAGGATGACAGGCGGGTTGAGTGACAAAGTACGGTTAATGCCCCGCAAATATGCGCTGATTCCACTCTAAGGCCTCAGCCAAAGCCTCCCGGTTCAGCTCCGGCACCTCGCCCACTGCTGCGCCGAACTCCAGGAGCCGTTCGGTGGGCATGTTGCCGGTCAGCTCATCGGCGGCCATGGGGCAGCCACCGTAGCCGCCCAGCGCACCATCAAAGTAGCGGCAGCCGGCCTCGTAGGCAGCCTGCACTTTCTCGCGCCAGGTGGCAGGCGTGGTGTGCAGGTGGGCCCCGAAGCGGATGTGCGGGTAAGCGGCTGTCAGCTCCCGGAAGGCCGGGGCAATGGTGGCCGGCGTGCTGGCCCCGATGGTATCCGACAACGCCACAATGCCCACGCCCAGCGCGTCGAGCTTCTGAGTGAACTCGCCCAGCACGGCGGGGCTCCAGACGTCGCCATAGGGGTTGCCGAAGCCCATGCTCAGGTACACCACCTGCTCCTGCCCGGTGCGGGCGCACAGCTCCTGCATGCGGGCTACGTCGTCGAGGGCCTGGGCAATGCTTTTGTTGGTGTTGCGCTGCTGGAAGGTTTCGGATACTGACAGTGGAAAGCCGATAAACCGGATCTGCGGGTGCTGGGCGGCGGTTTCGGCCCCGCGCAGGTTGGCCACAATGGCCAGCAGCCGCGTGCCCGACTGGCTCAGGTCGAGCCCTTCCAGCACCTCAGCCGTATCGGCCAGCTGCGGAATGGCCTTCGGCGACACGAAAGAGCCGAAGTCGAGCGTGTCAAACCCCACCCGTAACAGAGCGTTCAGGTAGCTGATTTTATCGGTGGTTGGAATGAAGGTGGGCCAGCCCTGCATGGCGTCGCGGGGGCATTCGGTGAGGTGGAGCATGGGCAGGATGGGTGGTGAAGTTGCGAAGTTGTGAAATTGTGATAGAACCCGCGCCATTGGGAACGACACACTTCCCTGGATGGTGGCTGTGAACTGCTGGACGGAGGGTGGTGCGGGATTGACGGTGGCCTTTCGTAGGAAGCCCCCGGACGAAGGATACCAGAACCATCAGAGCGTGTTCGGAAATGTAGAAGGATTCATACTTGATCTGGTGTCCGCTTGTTGAAGCATGACGTTCCAATGGTGAGTTTAGTAAATCCAAACACGCTCTTACTTCACAACTTCACCTTTCGCAACTTCACCACTTACCAAAGAACTACTCCGCTCCGGCTGGGGTTTATCCTACTACCAACTACCTCCTTCCTACTTCCCATTGATGCTGCACCGCCTTCGTGCCCTGCCCGCCGTTCTGTTTGTCCTATTTCTTACCGCCTGCAGTCAAAGCCAGACGCTGCAGGGAATCTTCCAGCAAAGCACTCCGCACGAGGCCTATGCCCGTAAGCTGAAACAGGCCGGCCTGGCCGAAACGGCCCTGGGCCGCGACTGGCTGCGGGCCGCCGACCAGGCCCTGCGCGACTCGCTGGTGGTGAAGCTACCGTTCCAGGAAGCCGGCTTTTTCCCCGCCGACCGGGCCGTGGCCACCGGCTTGCGCTACCAGGTGCGGCAGGGCGAGGCCATCCATATCAGCCTCACGCTGGCTCCCGGCACCCAGGCTCCCAAGGTATTTGTGGATGCCTTTGAGCTGAACCCCGACCGCTCGGCCCCACGCCCCCTGGCCTCGGCCGATACCGCCGACCTGAGCTTCCGCTACGTGGCTGAGGCCGACCGCCAACATGTGCTGCGGGTGCAGCCCGAGCTGTTACGCGGTGGCCGCTATACCCTGCGCATCCGGCGCGAGCCCAGCCTGAGCTTTCCGGTAAAAGGCAAGTCGGACGTGGCCGTGGGCTCGTTCTGGGGTGTGGACCGGGACGGCGGGGCCCGCCGCCACGAGGGCATCGACATTTTTGCCCAGCGCGGCACGCCGGCCGTGGCTGCCGCCAACGGCTACATCACCCGTGTGCAGGAAACCCCGCGTGGGGGCCGGGTGGTATGGCTGGCCGACACCGACCACGGCCAGCACCTCTACTACGCCCACCTCGATAAGCAACTGGTACAAGCTGGCCAGCAGGTGAAGCCCGGCGATACGCTGGGCCTGGTGGGCAATACCGGCAACGCCAAAACCACCCCGCCCCACCTGCACTTCGGGGTGTACCGCAACGGTGCCGTGGACCCGTTCCCCTTCGTGCGCCGCGCCGATGCCCTGACGCCCGCCCCTAAAGTATTGCCGGCCCGCCTGGGCCAATGGGTGCGGGCCCGCGAGGCCAGGCTAAGTTTGCGCCGCACGCCGGCTACCACGGCCACTACAACTGCGGCTGCTACCCGCGCCACTCCGCTGCTGGTGCTGGGGGCCTCCGCTGAGTGGCTACGGGTGCAGCTGCCTGCCGGCCGCACGGGCTTCGTGCCCACCAAAGCCGTACTGACGGCCGCGCCGTTGCGCCGCGAGAATCTAGCGGCCGTGGCCGAGTTGCGCTCCTTTCCCCTGCCCGAAGCCCCGACCATTGCCTCCCTGCCGGCCCAAACAGCCGTAGCGGTACTGGGCGAATTTGGAGGCTACCGTTTGGTGCGCCAGGCCGATGGCCGTACTGGCTGGGTAGCAATACGACCAGCATAGGGCGGGCACTCACTACCAGTTGGCACATGCTCGTCCTGGCATCATGCGAATGATTTTCTTCTGCCACACCAATTTCTTCACCTGAGCTTCATGCATGAGGGTATACGTTTGAGCCGGTGATTGGAGTAAAGAACGCGGAGTAGCTTTTTACCGGAAGCTGTTCCGCGTTTTTCTTACCCTACCTACCGACCGCCTCCTCACGAGCCTGGTTTTTTCAGCATCAATGCACAATTCATGCTCAGGGCACATACATTTTCCGTCGTTCTACTTTCCTTGGCCCGCTAAACCGGCCGAGGGTTTACCTTTTCTATCCTCCGGGCACTCCCGGCTACCACAGATAGCTGCCTATAGCCCGCCAAAAATGGAACAAGCCCCGCCTACTACCAAGTAAGCGGGGCTTGTTCCATTTTTGGCCGAATCCTTACTCGGCAATAACCACAGCCCGACCCAGCTTTTTGGAGTATGCCAGGCGCCGCTCCCGGCCATCAGCAGCCGGATAGTCAAAGCCTACGGCGCGGGCATCCTCCTTTACCGACGTCCAGGATTGCGCGTCCACATTTTCGGGTTGAGTGGCGGTGCGGGGTACGGCGGGCTGCACAAACCGGTCGTCGCGGAAAAAGCTGTTCATGCCCTGCAGAATGGCAATTTCCTTGTCGCGCACAGTGGCAGCCTGCGGGTCGTCCAGGTCTCGCTCATTAATAAGTGCGGTGGCGGGCATTACCTCTTTGCGCAGGGTGTCTCCGGTGGGGCTAATGATGATAAAATACGCTTGAGCGGTAGCAATTTTTGGCCCCCGCAGTTGCAACACAAAATTATCTTTTGACTTGGTGGTTGAGAAATTATGGGCAGCATTTACGGTGCGCAGCACGGTGCGCTCCGATACGCGGCCCCGGTTGGCCTCCGGCGTGGGGGTGAAAACCCGGTCGGCATTTTTGGAAGTCCCTACCTCACGCTCCGTATTGATACAGGAGCTCAGCTGGAGCATAGAAAGCGCCCCAACGGCAGAGAGTACAAGCTTTTTCATGAAGGAAGAGTAAACCATCGTCAAATCAGTTCGGCAAAATACAAAAACTACCAAGAGCCGAAAGTTCAGTAGATGCCTGGAAGACCAGAATAAACACGACTGCCGCAGCAGCAAAGAGGGTGGCGCTGCCAATTGACAAAAACCTTGGCTGCTTTGGGCCTTTTTACGGGACTAACGGCCCATTCGGATGCACCGAACAGACTTTTTTCAGCAGTTTTTAAAACAAGCCCATCTCCAGGCCGAACAGCCAACGCGGAAGCTCAGCATACGCCGGACTGGCGGAAGTGGTAAACGTATCGGAGAGGCGGTAACGCCCAACCAACGCATATCTGCCAGCCCCCAGGCGGCTTCCTACTCCGTAGGACCAGCGCCGCACATAGCTCAGCCCCCGCTCAATTGTTACCGTACGCGCGCTACCGCCGAAACCGGGCTGGTCCAGGGTGTGGTGGGAAGTAGCCATAGCCCAGCCACCCCAGCCACTAACATCCAGATACCGCCCGACAACGTTACCGCGGCGCCCGAAGCCGAGCCGGATAAAGGGCTCCAGCTGAAGCTGCGAAAAAACCAGCGACTCCTTTCGGTGCAGGGTAGCCGTAGGCAGCTGTTTGCGGCTGTTCTGTTCCAGCGCGTATACCAGCCGGGCGTAGCGGAAATCAAATCCGGTGGATACGGCTTTGCTCAGCCGAAACTTATACCGGATACCCGCAAAGGGCTCAGCGGAGGTGAAATACCGTAAGTCGGCGCCGGGGCCGGCCGGCCGGCCCACCACGGGAGCATAGCCAAGAAACACATGCTGATAGAACTGCCGGTTGGGACCATAGTCTACCTGCATCGAATCGGTGGCGGGGTCGGCCCGGAAGAGCACCCGTTGCGCCTGTACCTGGGCAGCGGCCATGCAGGCCAGCACCATTCCCCCGGCAAATAGGCCTGTTTTCATCGTGCAGAATAGGTTTCGGTATATCCCCGGTAATGGACACGCACGGTATTGCCGCTTTTGAACCGGTACAGCGGCACCCGCAGTATTGCCCGTTGGGTAACCTCCAGCACCTCGTAGCGTAGCGGGTGCCCGGCAGCATCCAGCAGCTGCCAGTACACATAATTGGGTGGTACCGGGGCGGCTACCTCATCGGCCTGGGGTGGCTGGGGAGCCCGGGCCTGCTCCTGCCCTACGGGGGCTACCCGCGGCGCTTCGGCGGGGGTAGTGGCCTGCACCGAATCGGCAAAAAGCGGGAGAGTACGCGCCGGCGTATACGCTGCCTCAGCCCGGATAATTACTTGGACGGTAGAATCCTGACGCACAAAATCGAATGTAGGCGCTGCCGGCCCGCTCGGGCCGGCATGTAGGAAATGACGGGCCTGGGGTAATCCGTATCCATGGGCGTAGTCGAAGTACGGGTACAGCCGACCCGACGCCTGAATTTGGCGGAACAGCTCCATGGCCGATAAATTACGCTGCTGCTGCCAGGCACAGGCAGCAAAACCAGCTACCAGCGGGCTGGCAAAAGAGGTGCCTTCGGTGCGGGTGTAGCCACCCGGCACGGCCACAATGGCTATGCCAAAGGCCGCTACGTTCGGCTTCAGGCGCTTGCCAGGAGCCGGGCCGTAACTACTGAACTCAACGTGCAGGTACGTATCCGGGTCGAGCCCTCCAACGGCCAGCACCGAGTCGCCATCGGCCGGGGTGCCCACCGTGCGCCAGCGGGGGTCGTCGCCGTCGTTGCCGGCAGCATTTACCACCAGTATACCTTTGCGGGCGGCCAGTTCGGCAGCCCGGGCTACCAGACTGGTGCGGCCGTTCATCTGTTCCGGGAAATACCGACGGTCGGTGTAGCCCAGCGAGGAGTTAATGATATCGGCCCCGTTGCGGTCGGCCCATTCGGCGGCGGCCAGCCAGGCTTCTTCCTCCCGGTACCGCTCCCGGTACATCTGCTCGGTACGGGCCAACAGGAACTCGGCGTTTGGCGCCAGCCCCAGGTACGAACTGTCGGGCAGCTGACCGGCAATGCAGGAAAGGACCTCCGTACCATGGTTTCCCCCCTGGTACACATAGGGCGTTCGGCGCAAAAAATCGTAGGTAGCCACAATGGCCTGTCGCCGCCGCAGATGGGCAAACGCCGGATGCTGATCGGTGCCGGTGAAGCCCACATCGAAGATGGCAATGCGCATGCCCTTGCCGGAAAGATTGGCCCGGCGGAAGTCGGCCGCACCCAATGCGGCCGTTTGCCGCCGCGCCAACGACCGGTCGGCCGCCGTAAGGGGCCGGGCGGCCATGGCCCGGCCAGCCGGTACCGCCGCCGCCTCCGGCCACTCGCGTACGCTCTGCACACCCGGCAGCTGCCGCAGGCGGGCAGCCTGCGCTGCTGTTGCCCGGCAGGCAACCCCGTTCAACCAGCGGCTAACCAGCGTGACGGTATCGGTGGTGCGTTCTACCAGCGTCAGCAAATCCGGCCGAACCGGAAAATCGGTGCTGTCAGCGGCCGGCAGATGCTGCCGCTGCCGCCGGGCCTGCGCCGCCGGGCTGAAATACACCTCAGGCCGCAACGACTGCCCGGCTTTATTGCAAAAAGTAACCCAAAACCGGCTTGCGGAAGGCGTAGACTGCGCAGAAACCGACCACGGCAGCAACAGTAACACCCATAATGTGAGGCGGAAGCGCAAGTGAAAATCGAAAATAAGCGTACAGGTATTTTGTCTTCCAAGGTACAGCAAAGCCGTCAATCAGTCCACGGTAGATTTACTGCCCCCTCATGGCAGTGGAAATACCCGGAATGTAACTCGTCTATTCAGAGGTGCGTTGTAGCTCACTAAAAGGATACAGTACACGTTTTTTTCACGCTGAATTTTTTCCCATGAAATATTCCCTCTTGACACCCATGCTTCAGACGATTTGTGGAATTGCTCTGCTGTTTGGTACGGCAAATTGTATTTCGCAAAAAAAATACGCGGCCCTGCAAAGCCAGTATACAGATGCTACCCGCTCCCGGGAACAACTGCAGGCAGAAAAGAATGCATTGGAGCAGGAAAAAGCCCGCAATGAGGAAGCCTTACGCACTAGCTTACTTTCTAAAAATCAGCAGGTAAACCAGTTAAACTCCAGCCTCAGCGGAGCGCAACAGGAAAATTCCCAGCTTTCGGCCGATTTACGTAGTAAGGAGCAACGGATTGCCGAAATGCAAAGAATTCTGGACCAGAAAGATGCAGCAGTAAAAGCATTGCGCCAGAAAGTAGGTGACGCCTTGTTAGGATTTAATGCCCAGGATTTGCAAGTGAATGTAAAAAACGGGAAAGTGTATGTGTCACTTTCGGAGCAGCTGTTGTTTAAATCGGGCTCAACCAAGGTTGACCCTAAAGGTCAGGAGGCTTTGAGTAAACTGGCAGCCGCACTTAAAGGTAATCAGGATGTAAACGTGCTGGTGGAAGGCCACACCGACAATGTGCCCGTAGCCAAGGGCACCGCTGGTATGCGCGACAACTGGGACCTAAGTGTACTGCGAGCCACTGAAATTACCCGAATTCTGACCCTGGCGGGCTTGCCGGCTTCGCAGGTTACGCCCTCGGGAAGAGCTGAATATGTACCCGTTGCTGTAAACGATTCCCCAGCCAACAAAGCCCTCAACCGCCGTACAGAAATAATTCTGACTCCAAAACTGGACGAGCTGTTTCAGATTTTAGAGCAGAACTAACTCTATCCTAGCATTGCCTGTGTGGTAGAGCATCCAGGTGCTGATTCATGCATTTTACGTTGCCTGCATACCGGTTACGGATGCAAATTGCTTTCTGCAGACTGAGCAACTGGAAGCTTCTTTCCCGTTGCTAAATTCTCAGGAACCTTATTTGGCAGATATGCGTATGCGGAGCATATTTAAAAATAAACCCTTTATTGCAGCCTATATCAGCAGTAACTATAAAATAAATCCGGTGTGGCAACCCTAGTCCACATATTCGAATTACAGGGTAAATTGTTTGTCTTCCCGAAGAAATCAATCAACTTTGAGCTTTACATTTCTCTCCAAATAAATTTCTCGCCCCATGGCAACTGCTGACCTAAACAAGCTGCAACAAATTCTGGCTAACGCGGAAGACAATGACGCGGTCCTGAATCAAATTCGTAAACAGGTTGCAAAAGTTAATGAGCTCATGACGGAGCTCAACTCCATGCTCGCACCTGATTACAAAGTAGCTAAAAAGGAGCGTAAGCCCCGCACCGTAAGTGCCACCGGCAAACGCCCCGGCCGTCCAAAGAAAAACGCCAGCGCCGAATAGTTTTGGCGGTATAACTGATTATAAAAAGGAGTCCGGTTGCGCTGGCAACCGGACTCCTTTTTATTTCGTGGCCCCAAGCTTCTTAGCTGGCTACCAACCCAAACTTTTGCAGCAACTGCCACGCGCGCCCATCGTGGCGGAACAGCGCCAGCTCAGTTAGCTCCAGGTGCGCCGCGTAGCTACGCTCGGCAAACAGGGCTTGCAAGGCGGGCACCTGGGCGGCTGGCAGGTCGCGGGTGGCCAGCGTAACGTGTGGCACGAAAGGCCGGGTGGGCACCGGCACCGCGGGCAGGTGCTGGCGGCAGTGCTGGTACAGGGCAGCGTACAAAGCCTGCACACCGTCGGTCTGCGTTACCGGCAGATACAGCGTGCGGCCCCCGAACCACGCGAAGTTGCGCAGTACGGCAGTGCACCCGGGCTGGTGGGCCGCAAAATTGTGAAGTAGCTGCCGGGCCGCCGGCTCGAATGGGGCCGGCTGCCGGAGCGGCGGTATCAGGGTGATGTGAGGCGGCAGCCGGAGCGCATTGCGGCTGCCCGTCAGGCGGTGCACCTCCTGTTTCAGCGCCCACACCTCCTGGTTGGCCGGCTCGGGTATTAGCAGCGTAACCAGGTAGGGGTCCATGCGGGTGAGATGGTAAACAAAGCCCCACCCCTAGCAACAGCTCTCCTGCCACGAAGAGCCAGTACCCGGGGCAGGGCCTTAGCTTCTGCTATCGACTTATAAGCCGTACTTGCTGATGAGGTAGATGAGGGCGGCCATGCTGGCGCCCCCCAATTCCAGCTCCCGGCGGTTTACCTTGTCGAAGGTGTCGGCGGCGGTGTGGTGAATATCGAAGTAGCGCTGGGAGTCGCATTGGTAGCCGATAAGGGCCTTTACCTGCTCCTTTAGCGGCTCGATGTCGGTGCCGGAGTGGCCGGCCACAAACTCCCCGCTGCCGTAGGGCCGAAACAGGGGCTGCCAGGTCTGGATTTTGCGCACCACGGCGGGGTCGGCCTCAATAGAGAAGCCCCGCGGCGTAAACCCGCCCCCATCCGACTCCATAGCCGCTAGGTGCTTCTCGCCGGCGGCTTTGGCCAGCTCGGCGTACTTGGTACCGCCCCGCACGCCGTTTTCCTCGTTCATGAACAGCACAGCCCGCACCGTGCGCTCGGGGCGCAGGCCGGTGGCCTTCAGCAGGCGCAGCACTTCCATGCTCTGGGTGCAGCCGGTGCCGTCGTCGTGGGCGCCCTGGCCCAGGTCCCAGGAGTCGAGGTGGCCGCCTACGCTGATGATTTCCTCCGGGTATTTCGAGCCTTTGATTTCGCCGACCACGTTGTAGCTCTTGGTTTCGGGCAGCTGCTGGCAGCTCATTTCCAGCTCCACCGTCAGATTGGGGTCGGCTTTCAGGAGCTGGCTCAGCTCGTCGGCGCCGTTGGTGCTGAGGGCGGCGGCCGGTACTTTGGTCACGTTGTCCTCGTAGCGCATGGCCCCGGTGTGCGGAAAATCGTCGTGGGCCAGGGAGAGGCTGCGCACCAGCGCCCCCACCGCGCCGCGCTTGGCGGCTTCGGCGGCGCCGCTACGGCGCTGGTCACCGGCTTCGCCATAAGCCCGACCGGTTTCCACGTACAGCGGGTTCATGGGCCGGTTAAAGAATACTAGCTTGCCCTTCACCTTCTCGGCGGGCAGGGCGGCCAGCTCCTTGAGGCTGTGCACCTCAATTACCTGGGCTTTCAGCTTGCCGTTGGTACCCACCGAGCCACCCAGGGCGCACACGTTCAAGGTCAGGCCTTTGCCTTTAGAGCCTTTCACCTGGGCTTTTTCCCGGGCGCCGCGCACCCAATGCGGCACCATCACCTCTTGCAGATACACCCGGTCGAGGCCCATTTTCTCCATCACCAGCTTGCCCCACTGCACGGCCTGCTCAGCCTGGGCCGAGCCGCTGAGGCGCCCCCCAATCTGGCCGGTGAGGTAGCGCAGGTTGTCGTAGCTCTGCCCGTGGGCCAGGGCCTCATCGTACAGCTTCCGGATGGCCAGGGAGTCGGCGGTGGTTTGGGCCGTGGAGGTGAGGGGGGCGGCCAGCAGCGCGGCGGCCAGCCCCAGCGTGAGGCGCAAAGAAGGTAAACGCATGAAGTAAGAAAGGGAGTGAGTAGGCGCAAAAGTGACCAATAGAAGCCGAAACGCCGCTATAGTTGCAGAAAAACGCCCCGAAGGCGACAGAGCCTTAGCGGCTGGCAGCCCCGTAGCGCCGGGCCGTGGCGGTGGCCGCCTGGGTAGAGTCGCGCGGGAGGCGCACTTCCAGCAGATAATCGTATTCCGCATCCCCGATGGTAGGCACCGGGCGCGGAGCACCGAAGGCTTCCACGGTTTCCAGAATGGTGTTGGAATGCCCCACTACCAGCACCGTGCGGCCCCGGTACTCGCGCCGGATACGGGCAACCAGCTCGGGCAGCTTCCGGGCATCGTAAGTCTCAACGACGAGCTTGCGCTTATCAGCCAGGGGCTGGGCCGTGCTGCGGGTGCGGTTGGTGGCGGTGCTGAAAATACCGCTGAGCATGGCGTTGCGCCACAGCGTATCGCGCAGGGCCAGGGCCCGCTGCTGGCCGGCCGCCGTGAGGGGCGGATCGGCCAGACCGGGAGTCAGCTCTTTTTCGGCGTGGCGCACGATGAAGACATGCGTATCGAGGCCCCGGGCATAGTGCGCCTGCAGCGCTTTGTTGCTGCAGTTACTGCCAATCAACAGCGCCAGCAATGCCAGCAAACTGATGTACAGCTTTTTACGGTAATTCATAGAACAGAGCATGGGTGTATCGAAAAGCAAGATAGAATAGTCCGGATAGTTCCGGCATACCTGAGCGCCGGGCCCGAACCCAGCCGACGGTTACCCACCCGCCCGCCGGTTCCGGCGCGCTGGGCGGCGGTGGGCTCTTTTGCGGCAACTGCTTCTCTGCCTCGCTACCTGCGCAGGCCGTGTTGTGCGGATTGCCGTTATCTTGACGGCCCTATGGCCCAGAATCCGCCCGCCCTCGAAGCCCGCCATCTCACCCGCCGCTACGGAACGCAACCCGCGGTGCAGGATGTGTCGTTTGCGCTAGCGCCCGGCGAAACGCTGGTACTGCTGGGGCCCAGCGGCTGCGGCAAAACCACACTGCTGCGGATGCTCAACCGCCTGGTGGAGCCCGATGCCGGCACCGTACTCGTGCACGGACAGGATGTGCGCCAGGTGCCGGTGGAGCGGCTGCGTCGGGGCATCGGCTACGTTATTCAGCAGGTGGGTTTGCTGCCGCACTACACCGTGGCCGAAAACGTGGCCATTGTGCCCCGCCTGCTGGGGCAGACTGATGCCTGGATTGCCCGGCGCACCGACGAGCTGCTGACGCGCCTGCACCTGCCGCCCGCCCGCTTCGGGGGGCAGTACCCGCACCAGCTCTCGGGGGGGCAGCAGCAGCGGGTGGGACTGGCCCGGGCCCTGGCCGCCGACCCGCCCATTGTGCTGCTGGATGAGCCCTTCGGCGCCCTGGACCCGCTTACCCGCACCAGCATCCGCCGGGAGTTTCGGGAGCTGCCGGAGCTTCGCCAGAAAACCATGGTGCTGGTAACCCACGATGTGCAGGAGGCCTTCGAGCTGGCCGACCGGATTCTGCTGCTCGACCACGGCCGGGTGCAGCAGCTGGGCACCCCGGCCGAGCTGCTGTTCCGGCCAGCTACGGCCTTCGTGCGGGAGTTTTTTGCGGCCGACTTCCTCAGCTTGCAGCTGCGGGTGCTGCGCCTACAGGACATCCTGTCATACCTGCCGCTGGAAGAAAATGAAACGCCAGTAAACGCTTATAATTCAGAAAGTACGACCATTTCACCTACAGCAACCATTCAGGATGCGTTGCAGCAGTTCAACCCGTCTTTCACGGCCACTCCGCCCGCGCCACCGCAACCGGTGGTGTGGGTTCGGGGGCTGAACCCGGCCCACCCCGATGAGCCCGCACCGCTTACGTATCCGGCCCTGATGGGAGCCTTTGCCCGGGCCGCTCAACAGCTGCAAACCGCATGAAAATAGTAACGGAGCTGCTGGCCTTCTGGCAACTACAGGCAGATAAAATCGGGCACCAAACCTTGCAGCACATCGGCCTGACGGCGGCCTCCCTGGTGCTGGGCGTGCTGGTGGGCGTCCCGCTGGGCCTGCTGCTCCGGCGGCGGCCCCGGCTGGCGCCCTGGGTGCTGGGGCTGGCCGGCGTGTTCCAGACCGTGCCCAGCATTGCCCTACTCGGCTTCCTCATCCCAGCTATGGGTATTGGCCCAGCCCCCGCTATTCTGGCTTTGTTCCTGTACTCGCTGCTGCCCATCGTGCGCAATACCCTGGCGGGCGTGCGCGGCGTGGACGCGGCCGTGGTAGATGCGGCCCGCGGCCTGGGCCTGACCGATGGCCAGATTCTGCGGCAGGTGGAGCTGCCCCTGGCTTTCCCGGTACTGCTGGCCGGCATCCGGACGGCGGCCGTTATCAACGTAGGAGTGGCTACGCTGGCCGCCTACATTGCGGCGGGCGGGCTGGGCGAGTTCATTTTCGGGGGCATTGCGCTCAACAACCCCGCCATGATACTGGCCGGGGCCATTCCGGCCGCCGGGCTGGCGCTGGGGTTTGATGCGGCCCTGGCCGGTGTGCAGCGCCTGGCGGGGCGGCGGCTGGTGTGGGCCGGCCGGGCCCTGCTACTGGCCCTGCCGGTGCTGGCCGGGCTGTACCTGCTGCCTCGGGCTGCCACCAAGCTGCTGGCGGGGTTTAGCCCCGAGTTTGTAGGCCGCGCCGATGGGTTGCCTGGCTTGCAGCACCGCTACGGGCTGCGGCCGGCCTCGGTGGTGCTGGCTCCGGCCCTGGTGTATGAGGCCGCCCGGCACGGCAACGTGGATATCATCGACGGGTACTCCACCGACGGCCGGATTCGGGCGTACGACCTGCTGACCCTGCGCGACGACCGGCACGCTTTTCCGCCCTACCAAGCTGTGCCGGTGGTGCGGCACCAAACCCTGGCGCAGCACCCCGAGCTGGCCGCGGCCCTGAACCGGCTGACCGGGCAACTCACCGACTCCGCCATGACCGAGCTGAACTACCGCGTCGATTACCTGCATGAGTCGCCCCGGGCCGTGGCCCGCCGGTTTCTGCGGGAGCGGGGGCTCTGGCGGGCCCCGCGGCCGGTGCCGGGCCCGGCCACCATCCGGCTGGGCTCCAAGATTTTTGCCGAGCAGTACATTCTCACCGAGCTGTACACGGCCCTTATCCGGGGCTATACCAACCTGGGCGTGGAAGCCAAAACCGGCCTGGGCGGCACCACCATCTGCGCCGAAGCCCTGCGCACCGGGGCCATTGACATGTACCCCGAATACACCGGCACCGGCCTGCTGGTGGTGCTCCAACCCTCCGCCGCCACCCTCGACTCCCTGGGCTCAGACCCGGCCACGGTGCTGCGCTATGTGCGGCAGCAGTACCGGCGGCGCTACCAGCTGGAGTGGCTGGCGCCGCTGGGGTTCAACAACACCTACGCCCTGCTCATGCGCCGCCGCCAGGCCCAGCAGCTCGGTATCGGCTCTATTTCAGAATTGAGTCGGTTTTTACGATAAACGCGGTACACCGGGAGGTGCGGCCCGCTGCGTTTCAGGCAATCAGGCGGCGGTACAGCCGGACCAGCCGGGGCTGCGAAACGCCCAGCCAGTGCAGCACTGCCAGCAGCGTGAAGCTGGCTTGCAGCCGGTACACGCCGTTAACCAGGTACTTGCGGGCCGAGGTGGTCACGTACTGCGGCAGCACCCGAAACGGCCCGTGCCACCGCAGCCGGGGCACAATCTCCTGGTCTTCCATCAGCTGCAACTCCGGCCGGAACCCGCCCGCCCGCTCGAACACCGCCCGCCGCACAAACAGGCTCTGGTCGCCGAAGCGGATGGCGTCCACATCGAACCGGGTAAACCAAGCACTCAGCCGCAGAAACCAATGCGGGTGGTTGAAGCGCAGCCGGAAGCAGCCGCTGCCGGCCCCGGCCGCCAGAGCCGCCCGAATCAGGGCCGGGAAGCCCCGGGGCGGGTACGTATCGGCGTGCAGGAAGTAGAGCACCTGCCCGGTGGCGGCCCGGGCCCCGCAATTCAGCTGGGCGGCGCGGCCACGTTGGGGGCAGGCCACCACCCGCGCCCCGCCGGCCCGGGCCACGGCCGCCGTACCATCGGGGCTGGCGGCATCGGCCACAAGTATTTCCACGGCCGCGTCGGCCTCGGTGCGCAGGTAGCGCAGCAGCGCGGGCAGCCCTTCCGCCTCGTTGTAGGTGGGCAGAATGATACTGATGGCAGGCAGCTGAGGCAAGTCGGGTAGCACGACGGGGGCGGATGAGGCTGCAACATACGGCCGGCCGCCGAAAAGAGGCCCGCTACCACCCCCGCGGCCCGTCGGGCGGGCGAACTTCATTCTACCTTCACGGCCGGGCTGCGTATGTTGCAGCATCCTTACGCCCAGTTGCTCCTCCCGCCATGCATGTTCTCATTGTTGAAGACGAAAAAAGCCTCCACCAGGAAGTCCGCCAGTTTTTGCTCCAGTCTCAGTACCTCGTCGATTCGGCGTATACCTACGCCGAGGCGTCGGAGAAAATCTTTGTCAACAGCTACGACTTCGTGCTGCTGGACCTGGGTCTGCCCGGGGGCGACGGGCTGGATTTGCTGCGCGAAGCCCGCCGCAACGACCGGCAGGAGGCTTCATTCATCATTCTGACGGCCCGCGGTGCCATCGACGACCGGGTGAAGGGCCTGGACCTGGGCGCCGACGACTACCTGCCCAAGCCGTTTTCGTTGCTGGAGCTGCAAAGCCGGATGCAGGCCATTACGCGCCGCAAGTTTGGGCTGAAGCGCCAGGAGTTGAACTTCGGCAACGGGTTCCAGCTGGACGCCACCGGCCGCACCCTGCGCTACCAGGACCAGGACGTGGCCCTCACCAAAAAGGAGTTCGACCTGCTGCATTACCTGCTGCTGCACAAAAACCGGGTGCTTACGCGCCTACAGCTGGGGGAGCACCTCTGGGGCAACGTGCTGGAAGATGATTCCGACTCCAACTACATCGACGTACACATCAAAAACATCCGCAAGAAGCTGGGCCAGTTCGCCCCCACTGATTTTCTGGAAACCGTGCGCGGCATTGGCTACCGGGTGGCAGATGCCAATTAAAAATTGAGAATTAAAAATTAAAAATGGCCGTGAGTTGCGGCGTTTTGCTCTGTATTCCCTTACCTATAGAAGCTGTTCAGGCAGGTCTGGCTGAACAAGTCAGCCCGTCATGCTGAGCGAAGGCGCAGCCGCAGTCGAAGCATCTCTACCGCTTCGTTGTGATGCATATTGAATTAGTCAGAAGTAGAGATGCTTCGACTGCGGCTGCGCCTTCGCTCAACATGACGGGCTTTTGAATTCCTAATTCTTAATTCTTAATTTTTAATTCAACGCCATGCGCCTTGAAGCCAAGCTGGCCCTGTTCAATGCCTTGTCCAAGCTGTTGCTGGTGCTGCTGGGGGCCGTGGTGATTCCGCCCATCGTGAGCCGGGTGGCCGTGGCCCACACCGACCAGCGCCTGCACGAAAAGCGGGAAGAAGTGCTCCAGTTGATTGAGCGAGATGGTATTTCGGCCTTTGTGCAGGGCGAGGAGTACGCCGACTACAACATTCTCAAGCAGGAATACATTACCCTTACGCCCCTGCCGCCCACGCCCAGCGGCCGCCACGCCCCACACCCGCCCCGTATCTTCGACGAGCCCCGGCAGGTAGACAACCAGATTGAGGATTTCCGGATTTTGAGCCAGCAGTTTGCCACCAACGGCCGCAACTACCGGCTCGAAATTGGCTCGTCGCTGGCTACGGTGGAGCTGCTCACCGATACGCTGCGCCGCATGGCCCTGTGGGTGCTGGTGATTGGGGCACTGCTGACCATTGCCACCGACGCAGCCTTTGCCCACTACCTGCTGCGGCCCTTGCAGCGGCTCATTGCCAGCAAGCTACAGGGCGTACACCACCCCTCGGCCTTCTCCTACGAGCCCCTGGAAACCACTACCACCGACTTCCGTCGCCTCGACGACAGCCTGAACGAGACCATGCGGCGGGTGCAGACGGCCTTCGAGAAGGAGCGGGAGTTCATGTCCAACGTGTCGCACGAGCTGCTGACGCCGGTGAGCATTTTGCAGTCGAGGTTTGAGAACATGCTTCAAGACCCGGCGCTGGGCCATGCCCACTCCCTCAAGATTGTGGAGTCGCAGAAAACCCTGTACCGCCTGCGCAACACCGTAAAAACCCTGCTGTTGATTGCCAACATCGAAAACGAGCAATACCTGCGCGACGAGGCCGTATCGGTGGCGGCGGTGCTGGCCGACGTGACCACGGAGCTGGACGACCGGCTGGCCCAGCGCGAGGTTAAGCTGCTGGAGGATTTGCAGCCCGATTATGTAGTGCAGCAGGCCAACCGCACGCTGCTGTTCACGCTGCTGTTCAACCTGATCAGCAACGCTATTAAATACAACCGCTGGGGCGGCAGCATTACGGTGCTGGGCCGCCCCGAGGCCGGGGGCTACCGCCTGTCGGTGACGGACACCGGGCCGGGCATCGACTCCCAGCACCTGCCCCACCTCTTCGACCGGTTCCGGCGGTTTCAGGCAGGGGCCTCGGCCCCGGAGGGCTACGGGCTGGGGCTACCCATAGCCAAAACCATTGCCGAGTTTCACAAAGCCCCGCTCACCGTACACTCCACGGTGGGCCAGGGCACCACTTTCTCCCTGCTCTTTACCTGAGCAGGCTTGGCGCCTGGCAACGGCGGCCGGGACATCCGGATGGGCGGAGCTGCGTACACGGTCTGTATGTTGTTCACCCACCCTTCTACTACCATGAAAAAGCTTCTGCTTATTGCCGGACTGGCTGTTATGGCCGGCTCCGTACACGCCCAGGCGGTACAGCAAAAAACCACCGCCACCAGTACAGCTGCCACTCCAACCGGCATGGTCCGCACCACCTCCAAAACCCATAGCGTAGCAACACCCAGTGGCAACTACCATACCTCCGACAAAACCCGTACGGTAACCACGCCGGCAGCTACGCGCAAAACGGCCGTGGTGAAGCGCAACACGGCCAACCGAACCCGTACCACCACGCAACGCTAGGTTCACGCGCCCTTCATGCGGGCCGGGGTAGATTTGGCACTCGCCTACTTTTCCCACCCCCTCCATGAAAAAGCTCCTGCTCCTGGTCGCGCTGCTGCTGGGGCTGCTGTGGCTGGCGGGCCGGCTGCTGCCCCCGGCCCTGCCCACGGCGCGGCATCTGGCCACGGTGCCGGTAGTACGCAAGCCGGACCACCTCCCTCTGGCTCACCCGAAGCGGGTATTCGCACCAACCAGCACCGGTGGCGACTAAGCCACTAACCGGAAAACATGGAGCCGTCCGGCGAAATGAGTGGCACATTAAATCAGGATGTGCCAGTAGGCCTAGAAGACTAGTTCCCCTCCTTGGAAAGGAGGGGAACTAGCTTGTAGCCCTAGGCTGCAACTTGAGTTACCCCAGTCCCTCGGCCGATTCGCCGGGGGTGGGCTCGGCGCTGCCCGGGCCGGGAGCCGGGGCCTGCTGCCCACCGGGCGTGGGGCTCAACTGCCAGCTGGCATTCATTTCGCGCAGACCATACAAAGCCGTGAGGTCGAACTGGCAGGGCACAATGGAAATGTAGTTGCTGGCCAGTGCGTACTCGTCGGTGTCCTGGCCGTGGTCCTCGTTCACGAAAGAGCCAATCAGCCAGTAGTAGGGCCGGTTGTGCGGGTCGTGGCGCAGGTCGAACTCCTCCTGCCACTTGGCGCGGGCCTGCCGGCACAAGCGGGCCCCGGCAATGGGCTCGGCCGACTTTTTGGGAATGTTGATGTTGAGGGCAGTACCCTTCGGAATGCCGTGCTCCAGGGCTTGGCGGGTCAGGTGCTCTACCCACTCCTCGGTGTGTGAGAAGTCGGCGTTATGGCCATAGTCGCAGAGCGAGAAGCCAATGGCCGGCAACCCCTCCACCGCCGCCTCAATGGCCGCCGACATGGTGCCGGAGTACAGCACGTTCACGGCCGAGTTGGAGCCGTGGTTGATGCCGGACACCACCAGGTCGGGGCGCCGGTCTTTGAGCACGTGGTGCTTGGCCAGCTTCACACAGTCGGCGGGGGTACCACTGCACTCGTAGGCCTCCACGCCTTCAAAAATGCGGCTGGCATCGAGGCGGAGCGGGTGGCCGATGGTAATGGCGTGACCCATGCCCGACTGCGGCGAGTTGGGCGCTACCACCACCACCTCACCAATGCGGCGCATCACCCGGACCAGGGTGGCAATACCGGGGGCGGTGATGCCGTCGTCGTTGGAAATCAGAATCAGGGGTTTGTGCGGTGCTGCGGACACGGGTATCGGATGGTTAAGGAAACGGAAAGCAGGACAAAGGTAGGCTACCCCGTCCATTGCCCGCTGCACTAACGCCGGGCAGCGGGCACGGGTTGTCAACTACCGCCGGCGGGGGTGCGTATACGCCGACATGCAGCTTCGTTTTTTGAGTGGACTACTGCCGGTAGCGGCCGTTTTGCTGGGCAGCCTCGGCGGGTGCGACTCCGCGCCTACCACCCGCACCGCCACCGACCCCGGCACCCCGCCATTTGTTACCGCCGAGGGTAATCCTGGGCCCACCTCCCCCGGCTCGGCGCCCATTGCCAGCGGCGCCACTGCCCCGGCCGAAACCGGTGCCCCCCTCCCCGACTCCTTACACCTGCTGAGTCCGGGCCGGGCCGGCCGCCTGCGCCTGGGCATGTCGGAAAAGCGGTTGAAACGCCTTATCCCGGCCCAGCTGCTCACGGCCACCTCTTACCAGGACCAGGGCCGCACCTTGCCGGCGTACACCCTACTCGATGCGCAGCACCCGGATGCCCCAGCCTCAGTGCTCCACATGATAGAGGGTCCGGCCGGCGGCTGGCGGCTGCGCCGCATCCGGATTTACTCCCCGCACTACCGCACTGCTGAGGGCATCGGGGTTGGGTCGCCGTTCGGGGCGGCGCGCCAGAACCTGGGGCTCACACGCATCCGCAATACGCCGGCCGGGCTGGCGGCCGTATCGGGGCAGGTGCAGATGGCCTGGGTAATTGACCCCAACTCCCTCCCGGCCAAACCTGCCGTGCAGCTTACTTCCGCCGAAATTCCGCCGGCGGCCCGCATCACCGGGGTATTACTTTACCAGTAGTACCCAAACTCTATGGATTGTATTTAGCTGCAAAACTTGTACTTTGGCGAAGCTGGTGAGTAGTACACCAGGAATTTTCATCCATTTGCCCCTGGCCCGAACTCCTGCCCGCCTATGGCTTTGTTTGCAAACCGCTACCGAACGCACGATTTGGGCTTACTGCTGCTGCGTATTGGTATTGGCATCATGTTCACTATTCATGGCTACCCCAAGCTCACGGGTGGCACCGAGGCCTGGATACAGATAGGCGGGGCCATGAAACTGCTCGGCATTGAGTTTGCGCCCGCCTTCTGGGGGTTTCTGGCCGCCGCCGCCGAGGCCGTGGGTGGACAGCTGCTTGCCATTGGCTTATTTTTCCGCATTGCCTGCGTGTTTCTGCTGGCCACCATGCTCATGGCTACCTTTATGCACATTAGCAACAGTGACGACTTCAATACCTACTCCCACGCACTGGAATCCGCTATTCTGTTTCTGGGGCTGCTGTTCATCGGGCCCGGCAAGTACAGCCTGGACCAGATGTTGTTTCCGGCCCGGCGCCGCTTGTATTAGCGCCTGTTTTTGCCCGGGTTCTTCAATGTCATTCTGTGCCCCGCACAGGATGACATTTGTTTTTCAGGCCACCTTTGCGGCCAGTCAGTGTCCTTGGGCTCGTACTATTCTGCACCCGTATGCTTTCTTTTCTCCTCGCCTCCTGCCTGCTTGCTCCTCCTGCCGCCCCCGACTGGCGCACCCCGTTTGAGAAGGGCAACGGCAATACCACCGCCACCCACGCCGAGTGCATCGGCTACTATCAGCAGCTGGATGCGGCCTACCCCGAAATTCAGCTGCGGGAAGTGGGCCAGACCGACAGCGGCCGGCCCCTGCACGAAGTGGTAGTGTCGCTGGATGGGAATTTCGACCCGGCTGCCGTGCGGGCCAAGGGGCGGCGGGTGGTGTTTATTCAGAACGGCATCCACCCCGGCGAGCCGGAGGGCATCGACGCCAGCATGATGCTGGCCCGCGACTACGTGCAGAAAAAGGAGCTGCGCCAGCAACTGGCCGACGTGGTGCTGGTCATCATCCCCATCTACAACGTAGATGGGGCCCTGAACCGCAACTCCACCACCCGCACCAACCAGAACGGGCCCGAGAGTTACGGCTTCCGGGGCAACGCCCGCAACCTCGACCTGAACCGGGACTACATCAAGCAGGACTCGCGCAATGCCCGGGCCTTTGCCCAGCTGTTTCAGCGCTGGCAGCCCGAGGTGTACGTGGACACCCACACCTCCAACGGGGCCGACTACCAGTACACCATGACGCTGATTGCCACCCAAAAGGACAAGCTGCACCCGGCCCTGAGCCAATACATGCAGCAGCGGCTGCTGCCGGCCCTGTATGGGGGCATGGACCGCAAGAAGTGGTACCTCACGCCCTACGTGGATTTTGAGGGCCGCACGCCCGACGCCCGCGGGCTGGTAGGCTTCCTGGAAACGCCCCGCTATTCTACCGGCTACACCGCCCTGTTCAACACCATTGGCTTCGTGACGGAAACGCACATGCTGAAAACCTACACCCCGCGGGTGAAAGCCACCTACGACTTTCTGGACCTGCTGATTCGGCAGGTCCACCAGGATGGGGCGACCATTGCGCAGGCCCGCGCGGATGCGGCCCAGCAAACCTGGACGCAGCAGCAGTTTGCCTTGGGCTGGAAGCTGGATACTACCCAGGCCGAGCGGTTTACGTTTCGGGGCTACGCGGGCAAAACCAAGCCCAGCGAGGTCAGTGGCCTGCCCCGCCTCTACTATGACCGCGCCGCACCCTATACGAAAGCTATTCCTTACTACAACACCTTCCGCCCCACTGCCACCGTGCAGCGGCCCCGCGCCTACGTGCTGCCCCAAGCCTGGGGCGAGGTAGCGGAGCGCCTGCGCCTGTCGGGCGTACAGATGCGGCCCTTGTCGGCGGATACCGTAATCAACGGCGAAACCTACTACATCCGGGACTACAAAACCGCTCCCCGGCCCTACGAGGGCCACTACCTCCACTCCCAGGTGCAGGTGAGCCCGGTGCGGCAGCCCCGCTCCTTCCTGCGCGGCGACTACCTGATTCCGCTTGACCAGCCCGCCGCCCGCTACCTCATTGAAACCCTGGAACCCCAGGCCACCGACTCGTTTTTTGCCTGGGGCTTCTTCGACAGCATCCTGCAGCAGAAGGAGTATTTCTCCGATTATGTGTTTGAGGACGTAGCCGCCGACCTGCTGCGCCGCCGGCCGGAGCTGCGCGCCCAGCTCGAAGAAAAAAAGAAAGCCGACCCCGCCTTTGCCGCCAGCCCCGCCGCTCAGCTTGATTGGGTCTACCGGCAATCCGACCACTACGAAACCTCCCACCTGCGCTACCCCGTGCTGCGGGTGTTATAAGGCAGGATTGGTTGAGCAGCAAGCTGTCAGTCCGACCGAAGGGAGGAAGCCGGGTTTACCAAGCAACGGTTCACCCATATTCCTTCCTTCGGTCGGACTAACTACTTCCCTGCCGCCCCCAACGAGTTGGCGTAGTTCACCAGATAGGCCAGTTCGCGGGCGTCGGTGTAGCTGAGCTTGTTGTCTTTGGCATATTGCTCAATTTGCCGGGAGGCAGTGCGAAAGTAGGCCAGTAAGTCCTTTTTGGGATTGCGCAAGCTAAGGACGCTGCCGGTGGGCAGGCCCAGAAAAAACGAATCCTTCACGTCGGTGTAGTACCCCATGGTACGGCCCGCCAGCCCCCCAGGTCCATAGCCATACCCGTAGCCGTAGGGCCCGGCGGCCGTAACCGGGCGCTGCACCAGTCCCTCGCGCCGCAGCAGAATAACCGGCCCGCCGCTGAGCTGCTCAAAAAAGCCCGGGGCCCGGAAGTCGCTGTAGTCGTTGTCACGGTTCCAGCGGTACACCCGGAACACGCGCACCAAGGCCGTATCGGGCCGCTCCCGACGGCGGGGCACGGGCATGGTATACAGCGGGTTACCATAGTAGTAACCCTGCCGCATGGCGTAAAAATCGTCGTAATAAAACCGCTCCCGGCTCTGGTCGTACCGCTCCCCCTGCACGGCAAAGCTCTGCACGCTCACGGCGGGCAGGGTCCGCACGGTATTGTCGGAGAGGCTCATGGTGAGGGTTTCCTCGGTGCGGTGCAGCACCACCGGCCCAACCAGCGTATCGCCGGTGCTCAGCAGCACGGTGGCGCGGTTGAACTGTTGGGTGAATCCCTCGCCCCCACGCTGAGCCCGCACTACCAGCGGCAGGAGAAGAAGCAGGAGGTAGCCAGGGAGTTGTTTCATACGGAAAGATACCGGTAGAATTCAGCATTTCCAGTCTCGCTCCGCCGCCACAGGGACGGTGGGTGCGCACAGAAGCTACGGCTGCTGCTCTGCCGCCAATGAGTTGGCGTAGTTTACGAGGTAGGCCACTTCATGAGCCTTGGTAAACCCTAAATTATGCTGGCGGGCAAATTCCTGGATTTTAGCAACGTAGGCAGGAAAGCAATTATAGAAATCCTGCGGCTTTTCGAGTAGCACCACACTACCATCAGGGTGCGAGAGGTACAGGCCGTCCTTCTTAGCAATCCACCGCTGACTGGCGTAAGTGCCTGCTACTCCATACGTCTGCGTTTTCATTACCAGTGCCTGCCGGCACAGCAGCATAATTGGCCCTGCGCTCAGTTGCTCGAAGAATCCCAACGCCTGAAAGTTCTGGTCGGTAGGCGTTTGGCTCCAGTAGCAGGTATGAAATACCCGGCTCACCGTGGGCGGCAGCTCCGTAAGGCGGAACGGCTCAGACACTACTCCTTCAAACCGGGCATTACCTGGGTAGAAGCCTCGGCGCATCGGCCCGAAATCGTAGTACTTTTTCCGGTCGAAGGTTTCGGTCAGCTGCTGCTGCCGCACCCGGAAATGACTCACCTGCGTAACCGGCAGCACTTGCTGGCCCTGCTGCGTCAGGATTACCATATCTTCCGCCCAGTGCAGGGTAAGCGGACCTTGCCACGTTTCGCCGGAGTTTAGGGTGACCTCCGCCCAGCCGAACTGCTGGCCGAAGCGTTCCGGGCTATATTTTTCCGTAATCTGGGCCTGGCTCGGCAAATTGCCACCCAACAAGCAGCTAAATAATAAGGCGGTAGAATAACAGTGTTTCACTTGAAACAAGCGAGGAAAAAATTGGCCGTAAAAATACGGCGGACGGGCTTTTATGTCACCCATCCGCCGTTATAAAACTTCTTCGTGCGCTACACTACTCCGCCGTAGCCGCCGCCGTATCCGGGTGCGGGGTGCGGTCTTTGTGCAGGATGGTGTGGCCCAGCTTATCGCGCTTGGTGGTGAGGTACCGCTCGTTGTGCTCGTTGGGCTCCACCTCAATGGCCACCGACTCCACGATTTCCAGCCCGTAGCCGATGAGGCCGGTGCGCTTGCGGGGGTTGTTGGAGAGCAGGCGCATCTTGCTGATGCCCAGGTCGCGCAGGATCTGCGCGCCCACGCCGTAGTCCCGCTCATCCATACCGAAACCCAGCTCCAGGTTGGCCTCCACCGTGTCGCGGCCCTGCTCTTGCAGCTTATAGGCCCGCAGCTTATTGAGCAGCCCAATGCCCCGGCCCTCCTGGTTCATATACACGATGACGCCCCGGCCCTCGCGCTCAATCTGCTGCATGGCGCGGTGCAGCTGGGGTCCACAGTCGCAGCGGCAGCTCCCGAAGATGTCGCCCGTTACGCAGGAGCTGTGCACGCGCACCAGCACCGGCTCAGGGCCCGAAATATCCCCTTTCACCAGGGCCAGGTGCTGGGCGCTGGTGGTGCGCTGGGTGTAGGCAATCAGGTCGAAGTCGCCGAAATCGGTGGGCAGCTTCACCGAAATTTCGCGGGTAATCAGGCTTTCCTTTTCCAGCCGGTACTTAATCAGGTCCTGAACGGAAATCAGCTTGAGGTTCCACTTGTTGGCAATTTCGCGCAGCTCGGGCATGCGGGCCATTTCGCCGTCTTCCTTGAGAATTTCCACCAGCACCCCGGCCGGCTCGAACCCTGCCAGGCGGGACAGGTCGATGGCGGCTTCGGTGTGGCCAGCGCGGCGCAGCACGCCTTCCTTGCGGGCTTTGAGCGGGAAGATGTGGCCGGGTTTGCCCAGCTCCTCCGGCTTGGTGTCGGGGTCGATGAGGGCCAGGATGGTTTTGGAACGGTCGGAGGCCGAAATGCCGGTGGTTACGCCGTTCTTGAGCAGGTCGATGCTCACGGTAAAGGGTGTGGAGTGCAGGGCCGTGTTGCGGCCTACCATCAGCTCCAGGCCCAACTCCTCGCAGCGCTGCTCGATGAGCGGGGCGCACACCAGCCCGCGGCCGTGGGTGGCCATGAAGTTGATAACCTCGGGCGTTGCGCAGCGGGCGGCGCAAATGAAGTCGCCCTCGTTTTCACGGTCCTCGTCGTCAACGACTACTACGACTTTGCCGGCGCGAATGTCGGCAATGGCGTCTTCAATGGAATCCAGCATGGAATCACGGATTTAAACGGATTATTCGGATTTCGCGGATTCAGGAGGTGCAGCCCCGAGGAGCCCCGCAAAGCTGCTGCTACAACCAGCAACAACGCCGCGAAGTTACGAAGCGGTGAAATGGTGAAGGGTGAAATTGTGAAATGCGCCGTAAGTAATACTATGCCTGCCGCCTTCGGGTCAACGCCAAATTCGCAACTTCACCTTTCACAACTTCACTACTTACTCTTTCGCCAGCTCGGTGGCGCGGTGCTGGGCGGCTTTGATGCCGGCAGTGAGCGTTTCGGCCAGGCCGCCGGCCCTGAACTCGCGCAGGGCGGCTTCGGTGGTGCCGCCTTTGGAGGCCACGGCGGCAATCAGCTCGTCGGGGGTTTTGTCGGAGGTGTTGAGCAGATGGTAGGCGCCCAGCATGGTTTGCTTAACGAGCAGCCCGGCCACCGACTCCGAGAAGCCCAGTTCCTGCCCCGCCCGCATCATGGCCTGCACAATGTAGTAGAAGTAGGCCGGGCCACTGCCGCTCAGGGCCGTTACGGCATCGAGCAGGGCTTCATCTTCCAGAAAAATGGAGCGGCCGGTGGCGTTCAGCAGATTTTCTACCTGATGCAGACGGCTGCGCTCCACCTCCGGCGAGGCCGAAAACCCGGTGATGCCCATACCCAGCAGGGCCGGCGTATTGGGCATGGCCCGCAGCACCTGCCGGTGGCTCAGCTCGCGCTGCAGCCGTGCAATAGGAATACCGGCCATAATAGATACCACCACCTGGCTTGGCTGCAGTACCGCTTGTAAGCTCTGGGCTACTTTCCCAAAGTCCTGTGGCTTTACGGCCACCAGCACCACATCGTAGCCCCCAACCGCGGTGTCCAGCTCCCCGGCTGGCAAGCCCGGATGTGCGGCCGTAAGGCGCTGACAGTGCTCAAGGTTGCGGCCCAGCAGCAGCAAATCGGAGCGGCCGACCAGGTTGTAGTGCAGAAAGGATTTGGCAAAGGCCATGCCCATGTTGCCGCAGCCCAGAATAGCAATGCGTAAGGGTGTCATAAGCAGGGAAAGGGAAGCACGCATCCCATGTGTTGTCCTCAACATAAGCAGGAATGAGGAAAAACACGCAACCGGTGGCACCTGTCAGTTGGTACGGTCCCTGGCAGCTGCCCCCCCAAACGGGCCCGCGGCGGGTTAGTCAGGTTTAACCTCTATATTTCGCTGCTCATATATTCTCTTCCCTTCACCGCTATGAAAAAACTCGTAACACTCCTGCTTAGCACCTCTCTACTGGCCACCTCCTGCGAGCAGGCCCAAAAAGCCAAGGAATCGTACTCCGCCATTTCCAAGCTGAAAGAAGCCGGCGAGAAAATGGAAACCACTATGAACGAAGCCAAAAGCCAGCGGGAAGAGCGGGTGAAGCGCGGCGACACGCTTTCCATGCCCTACAAAGACTTACAGGCCTATCTGCCGGCTGAGGTCAGCGGCTTCACGGCGGCTAACCCCACTGGCCAGTCCATGAAAATGAGCGGCATTGCCTTTTCTACTGCCGGCCGCGACTTTACCAAGGACAGCGTGACGGTAAAAACCGAGCTGATTGACTACAACGGCGCCAACCAGCTCTACCAGGGGGCATCGGCTATGCTGGGCCTGGGCCTGGAAAGCGAGGATGACGACCAGCTGACCAAATCAACCACGCTGGGCATCAAGGGAGCTTCGGGCATGGAAACCTACCGCAAAAAGGACCGGCAGGCCGAGCTGATGCTGGCTGTAGGCGGCCGTTTTTTGGTCAAAATCACCGCCGACAAACAACCCGACCTGACGCTGGTAGAGTCGGTAGCCAAACGCATGGACCTGGAAAAGCTGGCGGAAATGTAGGTGTGTTATGTGTCATTGCGAGCTGGAGGCGAAGCAATCCTTCCTTTTCGCAGTTAAAAGCTCAGAGAAGCAAAAAGCCCCCGACGTCCGTGCTGGCGTCAGGGGCTTTTTGCATTTCAGGGCTTGCCTCTTCGTGAAGGACGGATTGCTTCGTCGTGCCTCCTCGCAATGACACGCTCACCGCTTGTGCTGAAACCGTTGCGTGGGCTCCCAGACGGTGGTTTTCACGCCCCCCAGAAACCGCCAGAATCCTACCAGCAGCGCCGCATTCATGCTATAGAAATGCGTGACGAAGCGCAGCAGGCGCGAATGAACCCCCAGCCGATGCAGGGCGCCATCGAGCAACAGAGTGGCCGGAGCCGCCAGCTGCCCAACCAGCATGAACTGATAGAACCAGCCGCCCCCACCCAATACCAGCACTACGTTACAGAGCAGCATGAGCAGCAGTAGCAGCGGCGTAAGCCAGCGCAGCACCTTGTGCGACCAGTACGCGAAGCTCAGGCCCCGCCAGGGCGGCCACAGCAGCCGCCGGAATGCCACCAGATTCTGGAAGTTGCCGGCCGAAATGCGGGCTTTGCGCCGAAACTCCTCGGGCAGCTTGTCCGACACGTCTTCGTGGCATACGGCCGCCAGTTCGTTGATGGCCTGGTAGCCATCCTGCAGCACGGCCATCGAAATAAAGAAGTCGTCGACGATAAACGACACCGGGGCCGGGTGGTAGCAGGCGCGGCGCACGGCAAAGCAGCCCCCAAAGGCCCCAATCATACTGCCCCATACCACGCCCTCCTGGTACTTAATCAGGTTTTCGCGCTCCAGATAGGCCTTTTCCTGCCCCGAAATGCCTTCTTTGCGGTGGTCGGTGTTGAGGATGTTGCCCCCCACCTGCCCAATGGCCGGGTTACGGAAGTGCTTGACTAAGTGGTAGAGCGTATCGGGGGTGAAGAAAACATTGGCATCGGTGAGCACCAGCACGGGGGCCGTGGCTTCGCGGGCCAGGGCCTCTATCACGCCGGGCTTGCCGGTGCGCTGCCCGAACGGCCGGAACCGCAGCTGCGGGTGCTGCCGGGCCAAGCGCTCCACCAGGGCGTTGGTGTGGTCCTGGGAGTTGTCGGAGCCGATGTAGAAGGTGAGCCTGTCGGGCGGGTAGGTGGTGGCGAAGGTGGAGCGGATTTTCTCCTCAATTACCTGCTCCTCGTTGTACACGGCCAGCAGAATATCCACCGCGGGCAGGTCGGGCGCGCCTGGCTCGTAGACCTGCTGATTGGGGTGGCGGCCCCGGGCCAGGCGGGCCAGCAGCAGCGGAAACCCCACGTAGGTGTGCGCCACCAGTCCCAGCCCGGCCCAGAGGCCTATGGCAGCTCCGGCCTCAACGAGCGGCGGCACGGGGCGCGGGCTGAAGAATGGTGTACAGGTCGAGGAAGCTTTCCACCACCCGGCGGTTGTCGTAGAGCCGGGCAATGGTGCGGGCCGCTTCCTGGCCGATGGCCTGCTGATCCAGCTCGCCGCGGTAGTAGCGGCCCAGGCGCTCTACCCATTCCGTGGGCTCATCACAGAGCACAATGTCAAACCCGTCGCGCACATGAATGCCTTCCGAGCCCAGCCCGGTACTCATGATGCACTTGCCCAGGGCCATGCCTTCAATGATTTTGATGCGCATCCCGCCCCCACTCAGCAAGGGTACCAGCATCAGCTCATACTCCTGCATAAACCGCGCGGCCGACTCCACGAAGCCGTGCACCGTTACGCCGGGCAGCTGCAGGTTGCGGATGCGCTCCGGAGTGTCTTTGCCCGCAATGTGCAGCTCCAGCTCGGGGAAGCGGGCTTTGGCCTGGGGCCATACCTGCTGCAGAAACCAATCGAGGCCTTCCAGGTTGGGCAGCCAGTTCAGGGAGCCAATCATGAACAGCGTGCGGGGCCGGGGCCGGATGGCCGGGTCGGGCCGGAACCGGTCCAGGTCGACGCCGGCAGGTACAAATACTACAGGCTCCGGGCAGCCCAGACGGCGCAGGCGTTTCTGATCGGGCTCGGTAATGGCCGCCACGGCCTGAAAGCGGGGCAGCATGCGGTGTTCAAACTGCTGCAGGCGCCGGGCCAGATGCCGCAGGTACACCCGCTTGAGCACGTTGTTTTCCCGCTCGGCCAGCATCTGCCAGATGGTATACTCCACGTTGTGGGCCCGCAGCACCACCGGCAGGCCCGGAGCCAGCCGCTCAATGGCATCTACGTACCAGGCCACAAACGTGCCCTCTACCTGCACGGCATCAAACTGCTCCTGGGCCAGCAGCTCGGCCAGCCGAGCCTCTACGGCGGGGCTCACAAACCGCTCCACGTTGTAGGGCAGCCTGCCCAACAGCAGGTTGCGCAGGGCCCGTACCGGCGAAAGACTGGTGTCGACGTCCACGGTAACAAGGCGCACCCGGGGGCCCAGGTGGCTGAGGGCGGTACTGGGCTGCTGATGCTTAGGCGTGTTGAGGGCCAGCACCGTCACGCGGTGCCCGGCACGGGCCAGGCCGGCGGCCACGTCGTACATGGCAATGGCGCCGCCGTCGTGGGGCGGATACGGAACACGCGGGCAGAGCTGCAGAATATGCACGGACAGGGAGCGGGCTGGTAGGCCTGCAAAACTACGAAGGGAAGGCCGGGAACCTATTACTTTCCCGGGCCGCCTAGGCTGTGTGGACAGTCAGGTAAAAGGCCGTCATGCATTTTTACTTGACTGTCCATACACCCTAGCTCAGCTGCTGAAACTGATCCAGCAAGGTCATAATCTGGGCTTCCGTACCCAGAAACAGGAAAATGTCGCCGGGGCCGGGAATAATATCAGCTGAGGGACTCACCGTAAATTCGCCGCGCTGGTGCTTGAGGCCGATGACGGTGGCCCCGGTGCGACTCCGGATGTTCAGGTCCCGGATGCTGAGGCCGCGCCACTCGGGCCGCAGCTCGTCGTAGCGCAGCTCCTCCAGCCGCAGCTTGTTGGGTCCCAGGCCCGAAATCATATCCAGAAACCGGATTACCTCGGGCCGGGTGATGAGGTTGGCCATGTGGGAGCCTCCTATTTCGTCGGGCATTACCACCGAGTCGGCGCCGGCGCGCAGGAGCTTGGTTTCGGAGCTTTTGAGGCTGGCGCGAGCCACAATGGTAATGCCCGGCGCCAGCTCCCGGGCCGTCAGCGTCACGAACACGTTATCGGCATCCTTGGGCAGGGCCGTAATCAGGGCCCGGGCCCGGTCGACACCGGCGGCGCGCAGGGTTTCATCCAGCGTGGCGTCGCCGTACACTACCGGTATGGCCTCGCCGGTGGTTTCGGTGGCTTCCTTGAGCAGCACCTCGTTTTGCTCCACCACTACCACGTGGGCCCCGCTGGCCCGCAGCTCGTGGTAGGCTTTGCGCCCGTTGCGGCCAAAGCCACACACAATTACATGGTCGGAGTAGCGGCGAATTTCCTGGTCGTTTCTGAGCATAGCAAACATACTGCGCAGGCCCCCGTCGAAGATGTAGGTGGTCAGCACCGACAGCAGGTAGGCCAGCATCAAGAGGTTGAAGAAGATATAGAACGAGACGAACAGCCGCCCGGCCGGCGACAAGGGGTGCAACTCCCCGAAGCCCACCGTCGAGACGGTTATCATCGTCATGTAAAAGGCGTCCACGAAGGTGAACTTCTCCAGCCACATAAAGCCCACCACTCCCGCCGCGAAGCTGATGGCCGTGAGGCTGAGCGCGCCCACAAACCGGCTCAGGTTGAACCGGTGCCAGATGTCGCGCAGGTAGCGTAGGGCGGCGGGCGGAAACGTCGGAAGAGGCATACACAAAGATAGGGAGCCAACTCCCTGACATTCCTTTCTTCAGTCGGGATGACAGATTTGCCTATAAAGCCGCCCGCGGAATAACGGTGCCCAGCATGTTGGCGAGCTGGTTGTCCATCTGCTTGAGCAGGTGGATGGTTTGCAGGTTTTCCATCATGCTGGCCTCATCGGCGGGGTGGCGCAGGGCTTCCAGGCGCACGGCCAGCTCCCGCTCCACGTTCACTTTGTTCAGGCGCAGAATGGCATTGTCGCAGGCGGTTTGCAAGAGGTCCAACTCCCGGGGCACGTAAATCTGGTGGGTGGTCCAGTTGGGGCTCAGCTCGTATTTCTCGGTAGCCAGCTCGGCCACCAGGCTGCGGATATCGGCGCGGCTGTGCTGAATGAGGGTGCGCACCTCGGGCCAGCGGCCCTGCTCCAGCTCCTGCCGGCACAGGTGCAGCATATCGGCGTAGAGGCCGGTTTTGAAGTTGGTGTCTTCCAGCTGCTCCAGCAGGTACTGAGCCACCGATACCTCCGGGGCCAGGGGCTGGGGCGAATACAGCAGCAGCAGGCGCACCACTTCCCGCTCGCACTGGGCCAGCACATCGGGCACGGGCTCCAGCTCTTCCGGGGTGAGGGTTTGCAGGTCGCCGCCCCCGCCCATCAGGTCCTCGGGCGAAGCGCCGTACATCAGGGCTTCGGCTTCTTCCTCGGGCGTTAAGTTTCTGGTTACTGGTTGCGGGTTTCTAGTTGCCGGCTGGCTGCCATAGCCGCTGCCCGTTGTCGGCGCGGCCCCGCTCCCACTGCTGCTCTGGCCGCCGGCGGCTTTGCCGGAGGCGGTGCGCACGAGCTTGTTGTACTCCGTAATAAGTACCTGCTCGTCAATACTGAACGCCTGGGAGGTCTGCTGCAGAAACACCTGCCGCTTGATGGGGTCGGGCACTTTGCCGATGCTTTGCAGCACTTCCCGGATGGCTTCGGCCTTCTTCACCGGGTCCTGGGCAGCTTCGCGCGAAACCAGGTCGGTTTTAAACTGAATAAAGTCCTGGCTGGCACCTTCAAGGTGTTCCCTAAAGCGTTGGTCGCCGACTTTACGAATGTAGCTGTCGGGGTCGTCGCCGTCCGGGAACAGTACCACGCGCACGTTCAGGCCGCCTTCCAGCAGCATATCAATACCCCGCAGCGAGGCCCGGATGCCGGCCGCGTCGCCGTCGTAGAGCACCGTCACGTTGTCGGTGTACCGCTTAATCAGGCGGATTTGCCCGTCGGTGAGGGAAGTACCCGACGAGGCCACCACGTTCCGGATATCGCCCTGGTGCAGGCTCAGCACGTCCAAGTAGCCCTCCACCAGATAGCACAGCTCCTCCGTCCGGATGGCCTGCCGGGCTTGGTAGAGCCCGTAGAGCACATCCGACTTGTGGTAGATTTCCGACTCCGGTGAGTTGAGGTACTTGGCTGTTTTGTCGTTGGGCTTGAGCGTGCGCGCTCCAAATCCAATTACCCGGCCCGACACGTTATGAATCGGAAACATCACCCGGCCCCGGAACCGGTCGTAGCGGCGGCCGGTGTCCTGGCCCTGGTCGTCTTCGCGCCGGATAACGAGGCCGGTTTTTTCCAGGTATTTCTGCTCGAAACCCGCCGCCGTGGCCGATTTCAGCAAGTCGTCCCACTGGTCCAGCGAATACCCTAGCTCGAAGGTCTTGATGGTGGTCTGGTTGAGGCCACGCTGGCGCAAATAGCTCAGCCCAATGCCCTGGCCCTCGTCGGTATGCAGCAGCAGGCGGTGGTAGTGGTCCTTGGCCCAGTTACTCACGATGAACTGGGAGTCCTTTTCGTTCTGGGCCAACTGCTGCTCGGGGGTCTTTTCCTCCTCCTGAACATCAATGCCGTACTTTTTGGCCAGGTATTTCAGGGCCTCCACGTAGCTGGTGCCCTCAATATCCATGATGAACTGCACCACCCCGCCTGCCTTGCCGCAGCCGAAGCACTTGTACAGGCCCTTGGCCGGGGCCACCGAGAAGCTCGGCGACTTTTCGTGGTGAAACGGGCAGCAGGCCCACATATTCTGGCCCTTCCGCTTCAAGGAAACGAAGTCCCCCACCACCTCCACAATATCAGCGTGGTGGATAATCTGATCTACGGTTTCCTTGGGGATGCGGGCCATACTGCCGGCAAAGGTAGGCAGGAAGTAGCGCGAAGTTGACAGGAAAGTAGCGCGCAGCTCCGCTTCGCGCACGAGCGAAGCGAGTTCCCACGCGCCCGCACCCGTACGCCCGATACTCGCTTCGCTCGTGCGCGAAGCGGAGCTGCGCGCTACTTGATGGCAGCCGCTAAAAATTGCGGCTGGCGGTAGTTTCAGGAATGACAACCACGTAATCGAAACCCAGAATAGTAGCCTGTAGCTCCTGCTCGCCCACGGCCATACCCTCGCGCAGCAGGGCCCGGCGCAGCGGCCGCACGTCAAACACCTGCCAGTCGGTTCCGTTGGGGGTAGCCGCCATGAATGGCCGCACCATGGCCGCATCGGCGTTGGAGTAGTGGGTCACGTTTTTGCTGAAATCCTCCGGGTGCTGGCCTCCCACCTGGGTCCCCTGCTTACCAATGATAAAGATGTGCAGGGTTTTCTGGTCGTGAACTTCGGCCAGGTTCAGCATCAGGTTGCCCACGTCGTACACGTCGCCCCAGATGCTGCGGCCCCGCCCCATGTGGTAGGCGCCAAACTTAAACAGCATGGGTGGCAGTGCCTGCTGCGGCAGCTGATACGGCTGCAACTCCCGCAATAGGTTGCGCCGCATCAGGTTGATGCGGGCCTGGTGGCCGCCGGGCAGCCCGGCGGCATTGGTACGGAAGATGGCCGCGCTGGCCGCCAGATCCTGCAGCAGCATCTGGGCCGCCGGGGGCTCGCTACGCATCAGCCGACGAAGGCTATCCAGCAGGGCAGGCCGCAGGTGGTTGATGGTGATATTCTCGTAGGCGCCCGATACCAGGACGGCCCGGTCGTGGGCCTGGATGGCGGCCGCTTGCCGACGCACGTAGGCCCTGGCTGATTTGCTGCTCGTCTGGTCGGCCAGCAGCGCCAGCAGGCGGCCCGTGGACGCAAAGCCAGCCTGCTCGATGCCCAGCAGTGCCGTACCGCGGGCCTGCAGGCTGCGGGCCAGCTCAAACTCCTCGACCCAGCTGTAAAACGAAAGCGCCATAGGAAACCGCCGACTGAAAGCGGTTGGTAACCCTGGCTGGGCGGCCAGCCGGCTTACATCCTGGGCCTGATACCGGTCTATTTCTGCCACATACAGGCGGGGGTTGAGCACGGCCGCCACGGCCTGGGCAAACGGCGGAATCTGGGCGGTGCCGTGGTCTTCCCCCAGCAGCACCACCGTGCTTTGCCGGATGTCCTGCTGCAGCTTGTCCCAACCGGGACCGGCCAGCCGGGCACCTGTTTGGGTGAGTGTGTACTGATGAGTACGTAGCAGGCGCTGAAAAGTGGTATCAGAGGATATCTGGGCCTGCGCTGGCAAATGGCAGGTGGCCAGGGCTGTAGCCGCACCAAGCCCCAGGCGGCGGAGCAGTAAGGAGAATTCGGGCATAGTAGTCTGAGAAAGTACTAGATCAGCAAGGCGGCACCGGCAAGCGCACCGGCCTCTGGAAATGTGGTGCCATGTTACGGAGGATTGCGGAACGGCGTCCGTACCACCCGCAAACTGCCGGCCTACAGGCAGCACATTGGTCCCCGCAGCCAGCAACGGGGCCAGATGCTGAAATAACCGGCCGGGTTGCCTCCGGACCCCGCAGGAAGGCCCCTGCTTAGCTGCTGCTTGTTACGGGAGCCAGGGTTACGCACCTCCGCAACCGCCGCCCCGGTTTCCGGGTTATCTTTGCGCTTTACCTTTGCTTTTCTCCCCACGCATATAACCTATGGCACCCATCACCAAAGAAGCCGTCCTCAAGGCCCTGAGCTACGTGGAGGAGCCCGATCTGGGCAAGGACCTCGTGACGCTCAACATGATTGAAGACGTGCAGATTACCGGCCGCACCGTCTCGTTCACGGTGGTGCTCACCACGCCGGCCTGTCCCCTCAAACAGCTCATTCACGACGCCTGCGAGCGGGCGATTCACACGATGGTGGATGCGGAGGCGGAGGTGGTTATCGTCATGACCTCGCGCGTGACCACCATGCGCCAGAACCGCGACCTGCTGCCCGGCGTGAAGAACATCATTGCCATTGCCTCAGGCAAGGGCGGCGTGGGCAAAAGCACCGTTACGGCCAACCTGGCCATTGCCCTGGCCAAGTCGGGCGCCAAAGTGGGCCTGGTAGACGCCGATATTTCGGGCCCCAGTATGCCGCTCATGTTCGGGGTGATGGATGCCCGGCCCCACGTTTTTCAAGGGCCCGATGGCAAAAACCTCATTCAGCCCGTGGTGGCCCACGGCGTGAAGCTAATGAGCATTGGTTTCCTGGCCCCGGCTGAGTCGGCCATTGTGTGGCGGGGCCCCATGGCTTCATCGGCCCTCAAGCAGTTCATCACGGAAGTGGACTGGGGTGAGCTGGACTACCTGCTCCTCGATATGCCCCCCGGCACCTCCGACATCCACCTCACCATGGTGCAGACGGTACCCGTGACGGGCTCCCTCATTGTAACCACCCCGCAAAAAGTGGCCCTGGCCGACGCCGAGAAAGGTTTGCAGATGTTCCGGCTGCCGCAAATCAACGTGCCGGTGCTGGGCATCGTGGAGAACATGGCCTGGTTTACGCCCGCTGAGCTGCCCACTAACAAGTATTTCATCTTCGGCGAAGGTGGAGGCGTGGCCCTGGCCGAGAAGCATGAAGTACCGCTGCTGGGTCAGATTCCGCTGGTGCAGAGCATCCGCGAAAACGGCGACCAGGGCACGCCCGCCATCCTGGAGGAAGGCACGCCGGCCGCCGCCGTGTTCGAGCAGCTGGCCGAGGACCTGGCCCGGCAGGTGAGCATCCGCAACGCCATGGCCCCGAAAACGAATATCGTGGAAATGAAGTCGTAGTTGACGGAACGACGGAATAGATAGCCCGTCCTGCTGAGCGAAGCGGAGCGTAGTAGAAGCATCTCTACCGCTTCGTTGCCATGCCAGTAATTAGCCAGAGGTAGAGATGCTTCGACTCCGGCTCCGCCTTCGCTCAGCAGGACGGTCTATTCCACACGTTTTTCCCTGAACTTCTCTCCACTCCGGCCGGTTTATCGTTGCGTCGGCTGAATGTTCTACCTTTGCGTTGCCGCTGCTGATAGGCAACTCGCCGCCCAACCAGCGTGAAACCCAGTGAAATTCCCGTTATGACCGTATCACCCGCCGTGGAAACCCATCCGCTCCTGCCCCGCATCGAACAGGCCCTGGACACCATCCGGCCCTACCTGGCCGCCGACGGAGGCAACGTGCGCGTGCTGGACATCACCCCGGACATGGTGCTGCGCCTGGAGCTGCTAGGGGCCTGCGGCACCTGCCCCATGTCGCCGATGACGCTGAAAGCCGGTGTGGAGGAATCGGTGAAGAAGGCCGTGCCCGAAATCCGCGCCGTGGAGGCCATCAACCTCACGCCCATGTCGGCGCAGCCCGCCGGCCAGACCGGCCACCCCGTATCACCGGCCCCGGTGCCGACGCCGCAGTTCTAAGTTTCTGGAGTTACATACAACAGCGCCCCGCTCCTGCCGGTTTTCCGGTCGGGGGCGGGGCGTTGCGGGTTTTGGGTGAAGGCGGATTCTGGTATTATCCAATTCCTGTTTCCCGTCTATTCTCCAACTCTTCAATATCTGTTAAATCTTTGGGGCGAGCATTTTCAACTTTATCAGTTAGCAAGTCATTGTAACCGATGAAAGCAACTTTAATACCGGCCAGATCCACTGTTTCCCTATTTACAAAAGCGGCTGTAAACCGTATCGAAGATTTTAGTTCAGGAAGTAAGTCAAGGGTGAAATCCTCGAACTCATATCTAAAGAATGACTTTTTTGGATTAGGCTGCTGCTCATTTCTGAAGCGTGAGATATCCTGGCCGAGAGCCTCCAAGGCATCCAATAAATTGAAATAGTTGGTGTAGGATGGGTTATACCAGAAATCTAAGTCCGGCTTTTCTGCAATTGCCCCAGATGGAAGGGTAGAATATCTGAAGTATCCGTGTAGCGCAACAGCAGTACCACCAACCAGCATGTATTCTACAGAGTGTTTTTGCAGTACCGCACAGACTCTTGAAATAGCCGCTAAAAGATTATTTTCCACTCACGACATGCTTGTTCTTTACTGAAACGCTTGTTCTCAGCGAAGCCAGTAATTCCTCAAATTCAATCATTTTCCTACTCGGCTCAGAAGAATTACCGGACTTGTTTTCTGCCTTCAGAGCACTAAAGCTATTATGTCGGGTTAATTTTTCCATGAGTGCGAAGACATTGCGTTTAGTATGCTGCGCCACTACTTGAACGGCACTCCGTCAGATACTGTTCGGCTTCACCCTCCAAAAAGCGGTTATCTGCTGGCTTTATAAAGATAGCACCTTCTATTCGTTCATCCATCACCCTCCGCCGGCCTCATTCCGCCCGCTGCCGCTACCTTTGCCGCTCCTACCATCAACCACCCTTCCCGAATGGCTAACCCCAACGACCCCGCCCTGCACTCCTGGATTGATATTGCCCCCGGCAGCGACTTTCCCATTCAGAACCTGCCGTTCGGCGTGTTCGAGACGGCGGAACGGGGCCCACGGCTGGGCGTGGCCATTGGCGAGTACGTGCTGGATCTGTACGCCGTAGCCCAGTTCGGCTTTTTCGATGATCTGGAGCTGGGCGCAAAAATGCCCAAAGTATTTCGTCGCCGCTCCCTCAACCAGTTTATTGCCCTGGGTCGGCCGGCATGGCGGGCCGTGCGCCAGCGCGTTTCGGAGCTGCTGCGCCACGATAACCCGGCATTGCGGAACCAGGAGGAAGCTATGCGCGAGTGCCTTGTGCGCCAGAGTGAGGTACGCATGTTGCGCCCCGTGAAGCCTCAGAACTACACCGATTTTTACAGCAGCATTGAGCACGCCACCAACGTGGGCATCATGTTCCGGGACCCGGCCAATGCCCTGCTGCCCAACTGGCGCCACATCCCCATTGGCTACCACGGCCGGGCCAGCAGCATTGTAGTAAGCGGCACCGATATTCGTCGGCCCAACGGGCAGCGCAAGGCCCCCGATGCCGCCGCGCCCAGCTTCGGCCCCTCGCAGCAGCTGGATTTTGAGCTGGAAGTAGGCTTTATCGTGGGTAAGGGTACGCACCTGGGCGAGACAGTACCGATTCAGTACGCCGAGGAGCATATTTTTGGGCTAGTGCTGTTCAACGACTGGAGCGCCCGGGATATTCAGAGTTGGGAGTATGTGCCCCTGGGGCCATTTCTGGGCAAGAGCTTCGGCAGCAGCGTATCGCCTTGGGTGGTTACGCTTGATGCGCTGGAGCCTTTCCGGGTGGCCGGGCCAGTGCAGGAGCCTGAGCCGCTGCTGTACCTGCGCCAGTTGGACAACCACAATTTCGACGTACACCTGGAGGTGGCCATTCAGCCCGAAGGGGGGCCGGAAACCACCGTGTCGCGCTCCAATTTCGGGCTCATGTACTGGAGTATGGCCCAGCAGCTCACCCACCAGGCTTCCAACGGCTGCAATCTGCAAGTGGGCGACCTGTACGCCTCGGGCACCATTTCGGGGGCCACGCCTGACTCCTTGGGCTCTATGCTGGAGCTGGCCTGGCGCGGCACCCGCCCCCTGCCCCTGGCCGACGGCTCGGAGCGCAAGTTCCTGCTCGACGGCGACCGGGTAACCATGCGCGGCTACTGTGAGAAGGATGGGCTGCGTATCGGGTTTGGAGAGGTAACCGGCAAGGTGCTGCCGGCTCCTGCCGGCTAGCAAACTTCTTGACGGTTATACTTGAAATCCCACCCGTTGGCCCGCATTGCAGACCAGCGGGTGGGATTTCAAGTATAGCGGAGAGCTGCAGAGGTTCGGCTCGGCTAAATGGCTGGCTCCATTTCCTGCTGCCTGCCAGTGTGCTTAGCAGTAGTACCCTCAGGCTTTGCCATCCAGTGTTGGCAGCCCAACCCATTACAGCAGAACAGGGCGAGTGGAAAACTCGTCGTGGCGCAGCCCTCATGGGTACTGCTCCGCCCCCCGCACCCCCCTGTACCCTCGCATCGGCCGGCTTGGTTTGCCACGGCACTTATCGAGTGAAAAAAAGCTCCTGCTGAGCTTAAAGCCAAGCTCAACGCTAACAACTTTACTTTTTACCGGCTAGTATACCCTGCTACGTACCCACTCGTGGCCAGGTGCAGTAACGTGGTTCAGCCGCTTTCTGCTGCGTGGGCACACATCCACTCATCTAATACCAGCCTATATGTTAGCAATGGAGTACCGGGGCCCTAAGCGGGTCCGCGCCACTCAGAAACCGATGCCCGAAATCAAGCATCCGCAGGATGCCATTGTGCGGGTACTGCGCACCTGCATCTGCGGGTCCGACCTGCACCTGTACAACGGCAACGTGCCCGATACCCGCGTGGGCTCCACCTTCGGCCACGAGTTTGTGGGCGAGGTGGTGGAAGTCGGCTCCGAAGTCACGAAGCTCAAAACCGGCGACCGGGTGATTGTGCCCTTCAACATAGCCTGCGGCGAGTGTCACTTCTGCCGCCAGGGCATGTTCGGCAACTGCCACGAATCGAACACCGAGGCGACGGCCGTGGGGGCTATTTTCGGGTACTCACACACGGCCGGCGGCTTTGATGGCGGCCAGGCCGAGTACACCCGCGTGCCATATGCCAACGTAGGGCCCACCATCATCCCCGAAGGTATGGACTTGGATGATGCCGTGCTGCTCACCGACGTGGTGCCCACCGGCTACCAGGCCGCCGAAATGGCCGGCATCCAGACCGGCGACACGGTGGTGGTGTTCGGCGCGGGCCCCATTGGCATTATGGCGGCCCGATGCGCCTGGCTGTTTGGGGCCGGTCGCGTCATCATCATCGACCAGGAAGACTACCGCCTGGAGTTTGCCCGCAACTACTCCTACTGTGAGGCGTACAACTTCAGGGAGATGAACGACCCGGTGGTGTTCATCAAAAAAATAACCGACTGGATGGGAGCCGACTGCGTGATTGACGCCGTAGGGGCCGAGGCCGCCGGCAATGCCATGCAAACCATTACGGGCCGCAAACTACTGCTGCAGGCGGGCTCGGCCACGGCCCTGCATTGGGCCATCAACTCCGTGAAAAAGGGCGGAGTGGTATCTATTGTAGGCGTATATGGCCCTACCGATAACCTGATTCCGATTGGTAATGTGCTCAACAAGGGTCTGACCATCCGGGCTAACCAGGCCTCCGTGAAGCGCCTGCTACCGCGCCTGATTGACCACGTGCAGAACGGCGTTTTGAACCCCAAAGGCCTGATTACGCACCGCCTCCCGCTGGAGGAAGTGGCCGACGGCTACCGCATGTTCTCAGCCAAGCTGGACAACAACATCAAAACCGTGCTGCTCCCTCCTACCGCTAACCAGTAACGCTGCCCCATCATGGAAAACAAGACACTAGACCCTACCCAGATTAAAGGCTGGGGCATAGATGCTGACCCCAAGAACGACCCCACCTATCCCATGCGGGACCGGATGAACGTAGGCCAGGACCCGGATAGCAAGCACCGCCCCGACTCCCTGCAGCCCGTGGACACGGAGGTGCTGCGCTCCATTGAGCGGCCCAACGTATCGGCGGTGTTTGGCACGCCGGCTCCCCCAACGGGCCTCAGTGGCCTGATCCGACGGGCGGCGTTCAAATACAGCGAGAACCGTTACCGTCATTGGTTGCCGCTCATTGTGGCCGACCGGGTGAATGTGGTGGAAGGCATTGTGAGTGACCTGGCCCACGGTAAAGTGCCCAACATCTGGGCCGAGAAAGGCTACAATGTAGAGTGGAAGCACAACCGCTCAGCCTTTATCACGAAGATGTCGCTTATTGCCGCCGCCACGGCCGGCGTGGTGCTGTGGCTGTCCTCGTCATCAGATAGCAAAAAGAAGCGTAGGCCTGAACCGCGCAATTACCTTAGCCGGTTTTAACCAGGTGCAGCCTGCAAACCCAAAATGCTTACAGTTATCTTGTTGAAGCAGCTCCACTGCTTCGTCTGAGCCGTTAAACGAAGCGGAATATATGCTTCGGCAGGCGGACGCCAGATGAAGCATGAGCTTCCACGAATTGCAAACTAATTTTCAGGCGCAACCTTGTTAGCGCAGCGAATTACTGTAATACCTCAAAAAGCCACTGCTGAATTGCAGTGGCTTTTTTGCGCTGTACCCAGTTCTAACTGCCAACTCTCTCTGCTTAAAGCATGCAGCCAGTACAGCTGATAATTTGTAGTCATGACCCTACTCAGCGTAAAGGGTTATATGGAGTATAGGTACCCTTGGTCTGGCAAATAACAGCGCTTG
This sequence comes from Hymenobacter metallilatus, assembly GCF_003944705.1. Lineage (GTDB taxonomy): Bacteria > Bacteroidota > Bacteroidia > Cytophagales > Hymenobacteraceae > Hymenobacter > Hymenobacter metallilatus. The sequence continues at coordinate 71,807 of NZ_RWIS01000019.1, forward strand.
ATATGTAGTTGTGCAACCAGCCGAAAACAAGCATTGAACTAGCAGTAAGGCACACGGTGTAACCGATAATCCCTAGCTTTGCCGACTTTTTGGGCCGCCTGGTCAGTGAGTACCTTCCCTATTTCTGTCTTTTGTTCTGACCCGCGTTGTAACACACGGCTTATGCTTTTTAACAGCTACATCTTCCTCTTTTTCTTCCTGCCGATTCTGTTGCTCGTGTACTATGGGCTGCTGAAAACCATCAAGGCCCGCAATGCCTGGCTCACGCTCATGAGCTACGTATTCTATGGCTGGTGGAACCCCGTGTTCTGCCTGCTGATGATGGCCTCCACCGCTTCCGATTACGTGATTGGCAAGTACCTGTACAAAACCGAATCGGAGAGCAGGCGCAAGCTGCTGATCATATTCCCATCATTAGCTTTATTGAATATTTAATACTCATGCCATAAGCTACTATTTAGTAATTTTTACAATTTTTCTTTCTTTCGAATTACGAGCAAAATGTCATTAAAAAGCGTAAAATACTTTCCAGCCCTCACTGGATTAAGAGCAATAGCAGCCTTCATGGTATTTTTCCATCATTTCAATCCAATAGATAATAAGTCTTATTTATCATTCAAAATATTCGACCAAGGAAGCATTGGCGTATCTGTATTCTACGTTTTGAGCGGCTTACTTATTGCCTCTCGGTATCAAAACCGCATTGATACATCAATCCAATGGTGGAAGACTTACATGCGCAATAGATTTGCCAGGATATACCCTTTATATTTTCTTCTATTATTACCTACTATAGTACTAGGCTATCTATATCCTTACTCCTATGTAATGCACTTAGATGATTGGGCAGCCTATACTAATGTACAAAAAGGGGTTGTAACTTTTTTAAACCTGACTTTACTAAAAGGATTTTCTGAAAGCTTTAAATTTTCAGGCATCGGACAATCGTGGTCATTAACGGTTGAGGAATGCTTCTACATATCAGCCCCTTTTATAATCCTGTTTGCAAGGCGAACAAAATGGTGGATGTTAACCAGCGTATTCGCGCTAATAACCACAGGCATTGTATTAACTTCAATATTTTCACACAAATATATGTACGGATTTTTTGGCTCGTATGAATTTTTGTTTAATTATACATTTTTTGGAAGATGTTTCGAATTCATTTTAGGAATGAAATTAGCTTCTTTATTAAGAATAAAAGAATTTAATCATGGCGCCAAATTTACACTAATTGGCGTTTTATATATTTCTTCAATAATTTTTCTTGAAGCCTACTTTAACATTGAAAAACAAAGTTACAATGGTATAATAATTAATAATCTAATTCTTCCTTTTGGAATTTGTTTTTTATTATTTGGCTTGGCAACCGAAACAACTTGGCTGTATAATATTTTGTCCGGTAAAATATTCGATTTACTTGGAAAAAGCTCTTATGCTTTTTACTTAGTTCATATGGGATTTGCAAGCATTATATTAGATCATTTCAATATACAATTGCTATGGAAGTTTTTTACACTGAATATAGTTGCTATTTTTTTATATAAAGTAATTGAACATCCTGTACACACTTGGATTGCGGGAAGAAAGAAATAACACAGTTTATGACCCTATCAAGTTGGCTTTTGTTAGAAGCTTTGTAGAGCAAGTGGCTAATATCATGACAGATATTTGGTGGTGGTCTAAGCTGTGGTGCATCGTCGGTTGTGCTCGTCAATGACGAGTTGAATGCGCACGTGGTGCATGGCCAAGCAGCGACTGAACGAGCAGGTCTTGCGCACCAGCACGGCGCACCGTTGG
>NZ_RWIS01000001.1 GCF_003944705.1 Hymenobacter metallilatus
ACCGCTGCAAGCACTACTGGCTCACCCCGGACGACTATCGCACCGAGCAAACCCTACGCGACAAGCTCGACTACCTCATGCCCAGAGTCGGAACTGAGTATACGGTTACTTTTAGCTGACCACTTAAGCCGGTGCTACTCCGGCACTCCAACGCCCGCTTTTGAAAACAACCTAGCTCTGTTCCCTGCCCGCTATTCAAGCAAAAAGCCCGCAACGGTAGTTGCGGGCTTTTTGCTTGAATAGCGGGTGCCACTTAGTCGGCAATGCCGTCGTGGTTGCGGTCCTTGGTGTCGGCAGCTTGCTCATACTGCTGGCGGCCGGTGGGGCCGGCGCTGGTGTCGCGGCGGAGGCCGGAAGCGGCCGAATCGTCGGCTACGGTAGCGGGTTGGTTGTTAGCCGGGTCGAGGCTTTTTTCGGCCCCGCGTTCTACATTGGTATCACCGGTGCCAGTACCCGTGTTACAGGCCGATACGGTAGTGACCAGCAGTACGGCCACGGCCAGCGGACGAAGAAAGTTGAGCGTTTTCATGGGAGTATGAAATTGGAAGAGCAGTAAGAGACGAACTATTTTGGGCTGTACGGCTGACCGTCGGGCTGGTTTTTGCGTATGATGATTTCTGCATTGATACTACTGCCAACTCACCGTTTCTATTCGCTGTTTTATGCTTCGTCCACCTTCCTAGTCAGCCACTAACTGCCTGTGTCCAGCGGGTATGCAACAGTCAGTTATCTTTGCCTGTCTGTAGTACCCCCATGGCCCGATCCTCCTCCCCGCCCTTCGCCTACCACCTGCTCCTGCGAAAAGTTGCCTATTTGGCCGGAAGCAGCCTGTTGCTGGCGGTGTTGCTGACCGGCTACCTGTTCGGAACGCAGGACCATTTCTTTGGTCGACTTTTCGGAGCTTTTTTCGTATTTTTCTGGCTACTGGCTGTAACATTCCTGGGGGTGGTTCCCTTTGTGAATTGGGCGGCAGCCAACTGGTTTGGGAAACAATGGGCAGAGCCCGCGCCGGAACGTACCCGGCGGGCAAAGCCTACCGCTTCCCCACCTGCTTCTCGTAAACCAACGCGCACCGCAACGCGGTTGAACTCAACTCAACATCCGTGAAAACGACGCTTCTGCACATTAAGAACATGGTTTGCCCACGCTGCATTGATGCCGTGCGCAACCTTCTCGAACAAGCGGGCTACCGCCCCACCGATGTAACGCTGGGCCAGGCACAGCTGGATACCAGCACCCCCGCCGATCCAGTTTCAGTAGCTCCTATGTTGCGTGAGGCTGGTTTCGACGTGATTATGGGCCGCGCTGATCAGCTTACGGAGCAAATAAAATCGGCGCTGGTTGAGTACCTGGAGCACCTGCGCACGGCCCGTATGCCCCTAACTACTTCGGCCTTCCTCACCGACCGGTTTGCAGCCACGTATTCGCATCTGAGCAAGGTGTTTTCGCGCACGGCTAACCTTACCATTGAGAAATACCTGATTCGGCTGAAAATTGAGAGGGTAAAGGAAATGCTGAGCTATAATGAAATGACGCTAAGCGAAATTGCTGAGCAGATGCGCTATAGCTCAGGCCAGCACCTGAGCAACCAATTCCGCCAGGTTACCGGCCGCTCGGTAAGCGAGTTCCGCCGTGACCTGATGCCCCGCCGTCTTTCTCTGGACCAGCTGGTATAGGAAGGAAGTCAAAGAGAAAGGCCCGTATGCCAACGCCTCATTCGGTTATCCGGAACGGGGGCATTGGCATACGGGCCTTTCTCTTTGACTTCAACTTAGGCTTTACCTTTGCGGGCACCTTTACCGCCAGTTGGCGGTTGCTGTTCCCGTGTCGTCTTCTGCCCAACCCCGCATCCTGCTCGTTACGCCGCCGCTCACGCAGCTGAACACGCCCTACCCGGCTACTGCCTACCTCAAGGGTTTTCTGGGTGGGCGCGGCTACCAGGTCACGCAGGCTGATCTGGGGCTGGAATTGGTATTAAAGCTGTTTTCGAAGGAAGGCTTGGGGAGGGTATTTGCTGCAATTGAACGTGGCCACTTTGCGCTCAGCGACAATGCCCGGCGCATGGTGCGCCTCAAAAACAGCTACCAGAGCACGGTGGAGCCGGTTATCCGGTTTTTGCAGAACAAGGACAATACGCTGGCCCCGCGCATCTGCCACAGCCGGTTTCTGCCAGAAGCCAGCCGCTTCGACAACGTGGCCGACCTGGAAACGGCTTTTGGAACCATGGGCCTTACCGACCAGGCCCGCCACCTGGCCACGCTCTACCTTGAGGACCTGGGCGACCTGATAAAAGAAACCGTTGGTCCGCAGTTTGGCTTTTCGCGCTACGCCGAGAAGCTGGCTATGTCGGCCACTACTTTTGATGCTTTGCACGAGGCCCTGCAGGCCCCGCCCAACCTGCTCGACCAGATGCTGCTGGAGCTGCTGGACACGCTGCTGGTACGTACTCAGCCCGACATTGTGGGTTTCACGGTGCCGTTCCCTGGCAATCTGTACGGGGCGCTGCGACTGGCGGCCCGCGTGAAGCAGCTGCACCCCGGCACTTTCACCATGATGGGCGGCGGCTACCCCAACACCGAGCTGCGCAGTATCCGGGAGCCCCGCTTCTTCGATTATATTGATTTCCTGACCCTGGACGACGGCGAAGGTCCGTGGCTGCGGCTGTTGGAAGCACTAGGCAGTGAGTTATCAGTTGCTGATTGTCAGTTGTCAGATAACCAGAGTTTACTGGCAACCGCCAGCCAGCAACCAACAACTCCCAACTGCAACCTAACAACTGACAACCAGCAACTAACAACTAGAAACCTCCAACGCACTTTCCTGCGCAACGCGGCCGGGGAGGTGCAGTACGTTAATTACCCGCACCCCGACATTCCGCACCCTGAGGTAGGTGCACCCGACTATTCGGATTTGTCCCTGGCGGAGTATTTATCGGTGATTGAGGTATTGAACCCCATGCACCGGCTCTGGAGCGACGGGCGTTGGAACAAGCTTACTATTGCCCACGGGTGCTACTGGAAACGGTGCTCCTTCTGCGACGTGACGCTGGACTACATTGCGCGCTACGAAACCGCCCCGGCTACCTTGCTGGTGGACCGCATCGAGCAGATTATTGCCCAGACCGGACAAACGGGTTTTCATTTTGTGGATGAAGCAGCCCCTCCCCTGGCCCTGCGCGACCTGGCCGTGGAGCTTCTGAAGCGACGGGTAAGCATTACCTGGTGGGGTAATATTCGGTTTGAGAAAACCTTCACCCCCGACCTGTGCCGCCTGCTGGCCGCCAGCGGCTGCATTGCCGTAAGCGGGGGACTAGAAGTAGCATCCGACCGGCTGCTGGCCCTCATGGAAAAGGGCGTCACCATTGCCCAGGTGGCCCGCGTGACGGATGGTTTTACGCAGGCCGGCATTATGGTACACGCCTACCTGATGTACGGTTTTCCGACCCAAACCGCCCAGGAAACCATTGACTCCCTGGAAGTAGTACGCCAGCTGTTTCAGGCGGGCATTGTGCAGAGCGGTTACTGGCACCGGTTCTCGATGACGGCGCATTCGCCAGTGGGAAAAAACCCAGCCAAGTACCAGGTGGCTGCCGTCGGTCCCGAGCCCGGCCCCTTTGCCTGGAACGACCTGTGGCACGACGACCCAACCGGCACCGACCACGAGCAGTTTGGGGCCGGCCTTACCAAAGCCCTGTACAATTACCTCCACGGCGTGGCATTGCAGGAGCCACTGGGCTTCTGGTTTGATTTCCGGGTACCTAAAACCACTGTGCCCCGCCACCTGATTGCGCAGGCCTTACAGGAACCCGCCCGGCCCGATGCCAGCCGGCCCAACAACCGCCTGTTCTGGCTGGGCAATGCCCCCGAGCTGCGCCAGGAGTCCGGCAAGAAAGGCAACCGGGCCGTACTTACCTTTTATGAGCAGGCCGAGGATTTCGAAGTAAGCGTCCCGGCCGTCCTCGGCCCCTGGCTGCAGGAGCTGCTCACCCGCCTCAGTGCCGACTACGATGCAAAAGTGCTGCTGAAAGATGCTGCCGCCAGCTATCCTGCCGCCGCTAATCAGCCCTGGGAGCAGTTCCTGCAGAGCCAGGCTTGGCAGCAGCTACGCGAAAAGGGCCTGTTAGTACTGTAGAACGTGCACCTTCGAGCCGGTCTTTAAGGTACTAGGGCAACAACAGGTAGAATACCGCACCGAAGCACGCTTACCGCTGCCGCAGCCACTCCAGCATACCAGCCCAGTAGCCAGCAGCCGGTTGGGGCCATTGCCACTGTCCGTCGGGGCGGGTACGGCCGGGCTGCACAAAGTCAGGAGTAGCCTGGGGCAGGATGCGCACCTGCGTGCCACGGCGGTATCCCAGAGCTGTGCGCAGGCGGCGGGCACTTTCCCGCACCTGCACGGTAGTATCCAAGGCACCATAGCAGGCCAGCACCGGAACCCGAAGCCGGTTGAATACACTGTAGAGTTGAGCTTCGTCCCGGGTATCGGCAGCTGCGCCTTCCAGCAGCACAAATTCTGGCCGGGGGCTTAGGCTGGCGGCTGCAGCCACCATGCTGGTGGTACGGCCCCGGCCCCAGTACCCTACTTTGCTGGAGTCGACGCCGGCCTGCTGCCGTAGCACGGCCAGCACGGCCGCCAGCGCCACGCCCCCCGCCGAATCCGGAAGAGTTGCCGAGGCAGGCAGCACCAGCGCTGCAATGCCGTGGCGGGCCAGATACATGGCCCGCTGCCCCGCCGCTGCCGCCGTGGCCGGCGAGGCTACCAGGGCCAGTGTAACGTGCCGGGCAAGGGTATCATCGGGGAGCAGAAGCCGCAGTTGCTGATAGCCGGGAAGCGCCTGCTCCCGAAAGCCCCGGGGAGCAGCTTCCCCACGCCGGGCCCACACAAAATCAGCCTGCAAACTGTCCCAGCTCAACACACCCCGCAGAAAATCACCTTCCTGCACTGCCTGTACCTGTATGCCCCCGGAACCCGTAGCCTGCTGTGCCACCCGAAGCTGTGGGGCCTGGTAGGAAACCCGGGCGGGCTCAAACCCTAATTCCGGCAGCTGCGGAAAGCGTACTTCTGCCTGCAGCTGTCCGGGGCGGATTTCGCGTAGCTCCAGAGCCACCCGCAACTCACTTCCCTGGTAAGTAATGGGTCCCTCGTAGTGCCCGGTTGGTGGCGGAGCGGCAGTCTTGTTTTCAGGTCCGGTGTTGCCGGAGCAGGCCACTGCCAACCCCAGGCTTACTCCGCCTCCAACGCGCCAGGCAACGGAATACATGATTCGGCTGAAATGCATACGCGGCGTGCGGAGGAAACTAAACACAGGGAGGTTGCTAGTGGGGCCGCTAATATAAAGGAGCTGCCTAAAGTCCTTTGCGCAGAATCAGGTCGTTTTGCACGTCAGAGCCGATGGTAAACGTATGCTCCCCGATTTGCTTAAACCCAAACCGTTGGTAGAACATCCGGGCCCGCTCATTCTTCTCCCATACGCCTAGTACCACCGCCCGGCTACCCTGCTGCCGGGCTTCTTCAATGGCCCGGCGCATTAGCGCGGCGCCTAAACCGGTACCAATCCAGTCTTCGGCCACGTACAACCGCTCAATTTCCAGCCGATCTTCCGGGGTTTTCGTGGGGTCGAGGCCCAGGGCGGAGTGCAGCCTAAGCTTGGCATAGCCCACTATTTCCTGCACCAGGTAGGCCACCAGAAAAATCGTGTCAGGGTCCTGCAGCTCGGCCAGCTGTTTATCGGGACCAAAAGCAGCCGCTTCGTACGCGGCCATATCTTCGGGGCTGTTTTGGGTAGCATATGTATCGTGAAACATGCGCTGGCCGATTTCAGCCAATCGGGCAGCAGCGGCAGCAGTTCGTTTGGCTACCTGAATTTGGAGCGGAGAGGACATACAGAGGATATAGCCGCAAACCCACGGCCCGGCAAAGGTAGGAGTGTTAGTCCACGGTATCGTTGCCGCGCCGCTCACGCCAGCCGTAGCGCAGCATCATAACCCCGCCAATCACCATCATCAGGGATAGAATTAGCTGGGTAGAGCCCACAGCATCGGCCCCCAGGCGCTGGTAGGCATCGTATATCACATACAAGCGCAGCGCAACCCCAAGCAGCAGCAGGAAGCCCGCAATCAGAAACAACAAGCCCACCAGACGGCGGGTAGCGGGAGGAAGCGGCCAGGCCATAAGGAGATGTCAGCAGTTAATGCGCAGCTGCACCGCGCCGTTTAGCAGCAAGATGATACTCTTCCCGATACGCAAGCGGTTGGATTTTGATTTTTCACCCGTACTTTTGCTTCACTCCAGAAGCGGGAGTAGCTCAGTTGGTAGAGCATCAGCTTCCCAAGCTGAGGGTCGCGAGTTCGAATCTCGTTTCCCGCTCATTCAGCAAACGGCCTGACACATTCCTTGTGTCAGGCCGTTTGGTTTATGCTTGGTCTAGCGCCTGCTGCAACGCCTCCACAAACAGCCCCACATGGTAGCCGTCGGCCAGGCCGTGGTGCACGTTAATGGCTACAGGCATGAGTTGACGGCCATTTTCGGGGCGAATACGGCCTACCGAAATTTTGGGGATGCTATCGGGGTGGGCGAAGGCGCGGGCGTGGGTGAGGCCGGTGAAGGACAGCCAAGGCATGGCCGAAAAGTGAATGACATCCGTACGGCCCGTCTCGGGTCCGAGGCGCAGGCCCTGACTGGCGTGTACGGCGGCTATTTCGGCCCGCAGCCCTTCCCCAAAAGCCGCCAGCTCCGGGTGGTAGGGCACAAAACCAAAACCAAAGGTATGATCGGGCCGGCCCAGGGTGGGCGAGGCGTGAATCTGGTCGTAACACACTACCTGGCCCTCTTCGATACGGTAGCGCAGGTTCTCCACCTGATTGACGGCTTGAAGGGTGCAGTGCAGGTACAGTTGAAAAAACGAACAGCCCAGGTCCCGGGCGCGTTGCAAAGCCTGTGTGGCATCCACGTCCGTCACAACGCCCCAGAAAGGCTCCTCAAAGCCCGAAAAGAAGGTAAAATGCTCCCGCCGGTTCCAGGTACTTAGGTCAATCAACTGCTTCATGGGCCGCAAGTTCGGTAACTTCGCGCTACCAATTTCCCTTGCCGCCATGCCTGCACCCCGCCTCATTGCCTTCGACGCCGACGATACTCTCTGGCCCAATCAACCTCACTTCGACCGGGCCGAGGAGCGCCTGTACGAACTGCTGAGCCACTATGGCACCGCCGACGAGCTTAGCGGGCAGTTCTTTGAGGTGCAGCGCGAAAACATGCCCTTATTTGGGTACGGGGCCAAGTCGTTTATGCTATCCATGATTGAAACCGTTATCCGGCTCACTAATGGGCAGGTAAGCGGCCAGGAAATTCAGCACATCCTTGACTACGGCAAACGTCTGCTGGACTATCCAATTGAATTGCTGCCCCACGTACCGGAAGTGCTGGCCGCCGTGCAGGCCCAGGGAATACCGCTCATGCTGCTCACCAAAGGCGACCTGTTTGATCAGGAGAGCAAGCTGGCCCGCTCCGGCCTCGGCGACCTGTTCGAGCACGTAGAAATTGTAAGTGAGAAAAATGAGGCTACGTACCGCCGTCTGCTGACCCGCTACGGCGTAGCTGCCGAGGAATTTGTTATGATTGGAAACTCGCTGAAATCGGACGTGCTGCCGGTGGCGCGCCTGGGCGGGCGGGCCGTGTATGTGCCTTACTACACCACTTGGGTAATGGAGCGGGTTTCGGAGGCCGATGTAGCAGGCGTGTCGTTCCAGGAAGTGGCTTCCCTGGCCGAGGTACCAGCCTGGCTGGCACAATTGGGGTAACAGCCCGGCCACTGACACTCATGGGCCGGGCCGAGGAGGTTCTCTGATTGTGCGCCCTCTGGAGTATAGTCAGAGCGAGGCGAGAAGCTGGCAGAACAAGTGTTGGACCCAGCTCTAGTTGGCTGCACTACACGCGGCCAATCCACCACCAGCAAAAAGCCAATCCAGCATTAGTATTATCCCATGAAAGGAAATAAGAAATTTTACCTTTGCATATAGTACCAAACTACAGCAAGTCATCTAGTTAGTCCGGAATGAGAAACCTTTTATGCTACGTAAGCGGCCTGGCCGCTTTTTTTGGGCTCCTGCCGCAGCATCCGTTGCGGGCCCAAACCATCAGCGGCACCGTGTTCGAGGATGTGAACTATGGAGGTGGGGCCGGCCGGCCGCTGGGCGGTACTGCCGGGGCGGTGGCAGTGGGGCGCATAGCAGGTACTACCACCGTTACGGCCGGAGCGCGGGTGGAACTCTATGACGGGGCAGGCAACTTCGTGGCTACTACTACCACCAGCACGGCGGCCAGCCCGGCGTTGGGCACCTACTCGTTCAGCACCGGCCTCACGGCGGGAGCCACCTACACAGTGCGGGTAACCAGCGGGTCGGTTCGCTCGACGCGCACGGGCACCACCAGCGGCCTGCTGCCGGTGCTCACCTACGTAAACGGGCAAACCGACCGGGTGGGCGGCCAGGACCCGGCCCGGGGCGACGCCGCCAACGGCGCCGGCGGCACCACCCTCACCAGCCTCGACGTGGCTACCAGCGGCGGCACCATCGGCACCCTGGCCCAGAACGTGGCAACTGTGACGGCCACCAGCGGCACCGTGAGCGGAGTTGATTTCGGCTTTAGCTTCGATGTAATAGTGAATACCAACGACGCTGGCCTGGGCTCGTTGCGGCAGTTCATAGCCAACGCCAACGCCCTTACGGGTGAGGCCAGCCTGGCACAGAGCGGCTTTTTCCGGGATGCCGTAGCAGGCAACGCGACGCCGAATACTGCTTTGCCGTCGGGAAAGGAAACCAGCATTTTCATGATACCGGACGGGCTGGCGCACCCGGGTCTGCGGGCCGCCACGGCCGGGGGGCCAGCTTCGCAGCTAAGCAGCGGCGTGGCCGTAGTGGCACCCCTCACCGGGTATTCACTGCTGAGCACCAGCACCAACCTCGACGGCCGTACGCAGTCCTACAACGTGGGCAACACCAACGCGGCCGTGCTGGGCACGGGCGGCACGGTGGGCACCAGCGCCACCACCCTATCCCAACTCGACGGCCCCGAAGTACAGCTGAGCGGCCCGCGCCTGAGCGGCAACGGGGCTACCATCAACCTGGGCCTGAGCCTGAGCGGAGCCAACAGCGGGGTGTTTGGTCTGGCGCTGGTGGGCTTCACCGGCGGCGACTCGGACACCCAAGGGGCGCTGCGGCTAACTGGCAGCAGCAACATTACGGCCAGCCAGAACGTGCTGGGGGCCACGGCTACCAGCTTTGCCAGCCCCGGTGCGGCGGCCCGCACCACCAGCAGCAACCTCATCGTGAACAGCACCACGGGCAGCGTCGTCAATCAGAACCTGATTGGCTTCGGGGGCGTGGTGGGTATCCGGCTGGTGGCCAGCGCGGTGAGCAGCCTCACCATCAGTGGCAACGAGGTAACCAGCCACGACCAGGATAACCTGCTGGTGCGCGGCAGTACCATCAGCATCAGCGGCAACCTGATTACGGGGGCCAGCACCGGCTTTGGCATTGATATGCTCAGCTCGGCCGGCAGCACCAGCATCCTCGACAACACCATCAGCAACAACTCGGGCGGCAGCACGGGCACCACCGCCGATAAGGGCGGGGTGCGGGTGTTTGGCACCGGCAACGAGCTGCGCCGCAACCTCATCAGCAACAACGCCGGCTCGGGCGTGCTGGCTACCTTCGTGACGGGCTCCCAGACCCAGAACACCATCCTCAGCCAGAACAGCTTCGTGGGCAACGCCTTTCTGGGCATTGATCTGGTGAGCACCTTGTCGGGTGGCCCTACGGCCGCGGCCCAGACCCAGGGCGTGACGCCCTTCGTTTCGGTGAATGCCGACGGCAAAACCACCAGCAGCGGGGCCAACAGTCTGCTCAACTTTCCAGTGCTGGAATCGGCGACGGTGGTGGGCACGAACCTGGTGGTGCGCGGCTTTGCTCCGACCGGGGCCACGGTGGAGGTGTACCTGGCCAGCCCCGGCGCTACCAACGCCAGCACCACGGCCGGTATTGATACCCGCAACTTCGGGCAGGGCCAGACCTTCCTGTTCGGGGCCGCCGAGGGCAGCGGCTCCGACGCCGACGGGGGCACCGGCAGCTACTCGGCTCCTTTCAATGGCTTCAACCAGGGCACCGAAACGGGGGCCAGCCGGTTTTCCTTCACGGTGCCGCTGGCATCCTTGCCGGGCGGCGGGGCAGGCCTTGCGGCTGGCTCTTCGCTGCTCACGGCCACGGCCACGGTGGTGGGCACCGGTACCTCGGAGTTTGGGGGCAACGTAGTGCTGAACGCGCCGCCGGTAGCCAATAACGCCACCAACGTGCAGCTTTCCACCATCAGCGGCACGGTGGCCCTGAGCCCGGGCCTATCGGGCACGGCATCGGGGCCCGGCAACGCGGTGGCTTCCTACACCATTCTGAGCCTGCCCAGCGGCGGTACCCTGAGCTATTTCGACGGCACCACGACCACGCCGGTAGCGGCCAACCAGGTAATCCTGGCGGCCAACATCGGGGGGTTGCGCTACACCCCGGCCGCCGGTACTACGGGCTCGTTCACGTTCCAGTTCAGCGTAACGGACCAATTTGGCACGGCCAGCACCCAGAACAGCACCGGCGGCACGCTGGCGGCGGGTCCGGCCACCTACACCCTGCCGGTGCGGGCCGCCGCCGACGTGGCCACCAGCATAACGCCCACGCCCGCCGGCTCGGTAAATGCAGGGGCCAGCCTGAGCTTCGCGGTGACGTTTACGAATGCCGGACCCGATGCGGCTACCGGCTACGCCCGTACGCTCACGCTCACGCCCGGCCTGGGCACGGGCAGCAACGTTACTATTACGGGCAGCGGCTTCACCGCCAGTTATAACAATACCAGCGGCGCGGTAACTTTTACCCCGAGTGCCACCTCGCTGGCCAGCGGAGCCAACTTGAACGTGACGGTAACCATTACCGCCGTGCCGGCCGCCCTGAGCGCCGTAACGGCCAGCACCACTACCAGCACTACCGCCGACCAGGGCGCCGACGTGGGCCCCAACTCGGCCACGGCCACGGTAACCGTAACGCCCATTGCCGACGTGACGACGACCCTAACGGCTGTCACGGGCCAGACCCAGTTTCTGCCGGGCGGTACGGGTGTGGTGACGGTGAACTTCCGCAACGCCGGCCCCAGCTCCGCCGCCGACCCTACCCGCACCGTGACGGTGCCGGCGGGCTTCACGGTGGTTTCGGCCCCCGGCAGCACATCGGTAGTCGGCAGCACCATCACCTACCCGGCGGCCAACCCGGTGGGCGTGAGCACCGCAGGTATCAACTACGATATTACCCTGCAAGCCCCTACGCCCACCGCGCAAACCGATTATACACTTAGCAGCCTGGCTACTACCAGCACCAGTCAGGGCACCAACGCACTGGCCGACCAGGCCACGCTAAACCTGAACGTTATCGGGCCCAACCTGGGCTGCACGGCTTCGTTTTACCGGGTGCGCCAGCCCAACGGCTCCAACGCCTCGGTGCTGGAGCGGGTGGACCGCACCGGCTCGGGCTCTACCATTACCTACTCGGCTACACCCATCTACACCGTCAACCGCAACGGGGATGTGGCCCTGAACGCGCTGTCGTACAACGCCGCCGATGGCTACCTCTACGCGGTGGTAATCGGCTCTAACCGCCTCTACCGCCTGGGCCTGGACAGCTACCAGGACCTGGGGCCGGTAGCGGGCCTATCATCCGTTAACTCGGCCAGCGCCGATGCGGCGGGTGTGCTTTACCTGGCCAACGACAATTCTACTACCCTCTTCCGGCTGGTAGTAGCCACCCGCACCCTTACAACCGTTACCCTGCCCGCCTCGGTGCGCGTGGGCGACCTGGCTCTGAATCCGCTCGACGGGCTGATTTATGCTACCCGCTACTATAACTCGGCCGGCAACAACGGGCTGATTCGCATCAACCCCAGCACCGGCGCTACTTCCACGCTGGCCCCCAGCGGTACGCTCACCACCACGGGGCAGGATGTGGGGGCACTGTTTTTTGATGCAGCCGGCACCCTCTACGCCGCCACCAACCAAGGCACCCTGGTACTCTACAGCACCGCCGATGGCTCGGTAACCGACATTGGCGTGGTAGATGGGGCGGCCCAGGCCGACGGAGCCTCCTGCGCCAACCCGCCCCAGCGCCTTGATGTAGTGCGCACGGCTTCCCAGCCAATAGTGGTAGCACGCGGCAGCGCCAGCAGTCAGGTTATCATTGATGTGCCCTTTACGGTGCAGCTCCAGAACACGAGTCCGGTAGATGCCCCGGTGGTTCAAATCAACGACTTCCTGGCCCGGGTGTTTACGCAGGGCAGCCCCACGCTCAGCATTGCGGTAGCACCCAGCGTAACGGGCGGGATACTGGTGGCCAACACCGGCTTCACGGGCCAGAATGGCAATTCCAACCTGCTCACGGGCCAGGTAGCCCTGCCCAGCGGCGCCAGTGCCATCATCACCTACACCCTACGCCTCACCTACGCCAACACCGGCGCCGTACCCCGCACGGTAATCAACACGCAGTCGTTGGCCAGCACAGTGGGCAGCAGCAGCAACCAAGGATATACCATTGTAAACAGTGCCCTGGTACCCCCGGCCGTGGTACTGGCCGTAGACCAGTCGACCAATTCGGCCAGTCTGCCGGCATCGGCCAACGCCGACCAGGCTTCGCCCACGCCCGTATCGTTTGCCGATACGCCGCTGCCCGTGACGCTGGTGAGTTTCCGGGCTACCGTCGCCGCGTCGGATGCGCTGCTAACCTGGGCCACGGCCGCCGAGTTGCGCAACGACCGGTTTGAGGTGGAGCGCTCCAACGATGGCCGCCGCTTCGAGCGGGTGGGCACCGTAGCCGGCCGTGGCACCACCAGCCAGGGCCAACAGTATAGCTTCCGCGACGCAGGGGTGGCCCGCCTGGGCCAGCAGCTCTACTACCGCCTCCGCCAAGTAGACACCGACGGTACCAGCAGCCTGAGCGGCGTGCAGGTTGTGGCCTTCTCCGACGCGGCTGCCTCGTTCAACGTAGCGCCCAACCCCGCCACCGACCAGGTGACGCTCACCCTGAACACGCCGGCCCGGACCTATACCGTGGTGCTATTCGATGTGCACGGGCGTGAGCTGCGGCAGTGGCAGCTTGGCGGCGGGCAGCAGCACCCGCTGCCACTCAGCAGCCTGCCCACCGGCGTGTATCTGCTGCGCGTAGCCGGCCTGCCCGGCGTGCAGCGGCTGGTGAAGCTGTAAGCTGCCTTTTGGCTGCGCAAACAAAGCGCCCGGTTACTTCAGTAGCCGGGCGCTTTGTTTATACCTGAGGTTGCTGTACCAAAGTACCAACCATCGTGCTGGTTCATTTCTCGCAGTGTTTCGCAGAGGGTTACGCAGTGTTGCGCAGTGTTTCGCAGTGCGCTAACGACCCATTGCGTAAGTTCTGTGCACTGCACACGACAAGCATTTTCGCGAATTGGCCTTACAACCCAGCTTATCAAGCTGACTGCGTACGGGCCAGGTGCACGGCGAACTGCTGGCCCAGGGCCAGCAGGCGGGGAGTGTCTTTGCGGAACACCAGCAGCACTTGTAACTCGTCGCTGTAGGAGTCGCCGAACTCCAGCAGTTCGTAGCCGCCGGGCTGGGGGCCGCGTCGTTGCAATTCGGTATCCAACAAATGCAGGTATTCGTGCAGGTAGCGGTAGTGCGAAGGAGCTTCCGGCAGGGGCTCACTGAACTGCTCACTCACTTGCTCGTACAGCTCATCGGCTTTGTCGGAGCGGCACAGGTCCTGCCCAATGGCTTCCGTCAGGGCCACCTCCACCATCGACGCGCCACAGTCGCGCAGCCAGCCGTGCTCCTCTTCGTTCAGGTACTGGTCGAAGTAGGCGTCCGGGTCGTGGGCGGCCAGCAGCACGGCCTCCGTGGCAGCTGTCAACTCCTCGGCGGAGAGCGTGCCGGTGGTAAGCAGCGTCAGTAGTTCGGCCGCATCGGCAGCTACTGGAGCGGAGGTCATACAGTAAAGAGGATTGGGGCCAAAGCAAACAGTTGGGCAGAGCGGGGAACAACAGTCTGGTAAGCAGCCGCCGAAAACAAAAAACTGCCCGGCTTCCGTAGCGGGCGGCAGCCGGGCAGTTGCGTATTTTTAATCCGATAATCTACTTAATCCAAGTTGCGAATTAGAGCTAGAGGCCAGTTCCCCTTCTTGGAAAGGAGGGACTAGAGGTGGTTGATAGACGCCAGAACAGTTTTTAGAATTAGCTCTAGCATCGTTCAATAAATATCGACCACCCCTAGCCCCTCCTTTCCAAGAAGGGGAACTGGCCTCTAGCTCTAGTCCGTAACCCAAATTCCTTTACTCCCGCTTGGTTTTCAGTACTTGCTTGAGGCCGGCCAGCTCGTCGCGGAGCTTGGCGGCAGTGAGGAAGTCCAGGTCTTTGGCGGCGGCTTCCATCTGCTTCTCGGTCTGCTTGATGAGCTTCTCCAGGTCCGTTCGGTTCATCATCGACACCACCGGCTCGGCGGCAATGGCCAAGGCCGTGTCGGTATCGGGGCCGGCGTAAGCGGTGCCTTCCTGAATCCGGTAATCCGACAGAGAAGTTTGCTCCATGATGGCCTCCCGCGACTTACGCACCGTGCGCGGCGTGATGCCGTGGGCCTCGTTGTAGGCCATTTGAGTGGCGCGGCGGCGGTTGGTTTCATCAATGGCCCGCTGCATGGAGCCCGTGATACGGTCGGCGTACATAATCACCTTGCCCCGGTCGTTACGGGCGGCGCGGCCCATCGTCTGGATCAGGCTGCGCTGGTCGCGCAGGAAGCCTTCCTTGTCGGCATCCAGAATGGCCACGAGCGAAACTTCCGGCAAATCCAGACCCTCGCGGAGCAGGTTTACGCCAATCAGCACGTCAATTTCGCCCAGACGCAGCTGCCGCAGGATTTCTACCCGGTCCAGGGTTTTCACGTCGGAGTGTACGTACTGCGACTTGATGCCCAGGCGCTCCATGTACTTTTGCAGCTCCTCGGCCATGCGCTTGGTGAGGGTGGTTACCAGCACCCGGTCGCCCATTTTCACGCGGTTGTCCACTTCGTCCAGCAAGTCGTCAATCTGATTGGCGCTGGGCCGCAGGTCGATTTCGGGGTCGAGCAGACCGGTGGGCCGGATAATCTGCTCCACGATGATGCCGTTGGCCTGCGCCAACTCGTAGTCGGCGGGCGTGGCACTCACGTACACGGCCTGCCGGTACATGCTTTCAAACTCGTTGAAGGTAAGCGGACGGTTATCGAAGGCCGAGGGCAGGCGAAACCCGTACTCAATCAGGGCGGTTTTGCGGCTCCGGTCGCCGCCCCACATGGCCCGGATCTGGGGCATGGTGGCGTGGCTTTCGTCCACCACCAACAGGTAATCATCGGGGAAGTAGTCGAGCAGGCAGAAGGGTCGGCTGCCGGGCTGGCGGCCGTCAAAGTAGCGCGAGTAGTTCTCGATGCCCGAGCAGTAGCCCAGCTCCCGGATCATTTCCAAATCAAACTCGGTGCGCTCCATGATGCGCTTGGCCTCCTGGTCGCGGCCTTCCTTCTCGAAGTAGGCGTGCTGCTGCACCAAGTCAAACTGGATTTCCCGGATGGCCTGATTGAGCGTGTCCTTGCCGGTCACGAACAGCTGGGCCGGGTACAGCGTCACCGACTTCTCATCGGCCAGCTTCTTGCCGCTCTGGGGGTCAATCTTGTGGATAGCCTCAATTTCGTCGCCGAAAAAAAAGATGCGGTAGGCGTGGTCGGCGTAGGCCGGAAACACGTCTACAGTGTCGCCCTTTACCCGGAATGTGCCGCGCGTGAACTCCATCTCGGTGCGCGAGTACAAAATCTGCACGAACGAATAGAGCAGGTTGTTGCGCGAGTATTTCAGGCCGGGGGCCAGGTAAATCACATTTTTGCCGAACTCCTCGGGGTTGCCGATACCGTAGATGCACGATACCGACGCCACCACAATCACGTCGCGGCGGCCCGAGAGCAGCGTGGAGGTAGTGTGCAGCCGCAGCTTCTCAATTTCCTGGTTGATGGCCAGGTCTTTCTCGATGAATACGTCGGTGCTGGCAATGTAGGCCTCGGGCTGGTAGTAGTCGTAGTAGCTGATGTAGTACTCAACGGCGTTGTTGGGGAAGAACTGCTTGAACTCGCCGTAGAGCTGGGCGGCCAGGGTTTTGTTGTGGCAGAGCACCAGGGCCGGCTTGCCGGTTTCGGCAATGACGTTGGCCATGGTGAAGGTTTTGCCCGTGCCCGTGGCCCCGAGCAGCACCTGGGCCGGCTCGCCGTTGTTCACGCCTTCCACCAGCTGCTTAATGGCCTGGGGCTGGTCGCCGGTGGGTTTGAATTCCGAGGTCAGTTGATACTTCATGCAGGGGAAGAGAAACGTCGAACCGCCGGGCGGCGGGCTGGAAAATACCAGCCTTTGATAACTGCTTTAGCAAAGTGTAGGTTTCCCGGGAAACAAAAAAACCTGTCCGGACAACCGACAGGTTTTGTGCACCGCTCCGCCTTCCGCCCCGCTATCCGCCGGGCTGAATTCGGATGATGTTGTTGAGCTGGGCCCATTTCACCAGGTTGTGCTGCTGCATCTGGGCAACCCAGTATTTTTCGGAGCATACGCTTACGCCCAGGTGGCAGGAGGTAGCTCCCGCATTCTGCTGCTGGAGCTGCAGCCGCGCAACGGTTGCCTGCCAGTCCTGCTGGTTGGCCACGGTCATGTCCATCAGGCGCGGAATTACCGTCAGGGCCCGGGTCTGGAAGTGCAGATACACGTTGCCGTTCTTCACCGCTTTCCAGCCACCGGCGTTGATGTAGGACTTGCGGTTCAGCTCCCGAATAACGTAGTCGATGCTGTCGGCGGGCAGCGCGGAAATGTAGACCGTTCCCGTCAGGGACTTAATGACGAAAGCGTGGCCGTTGAACAGCTGCAGGGCCTGGGGCAGCATGGTTGTTTCCTTCATGCCTACCAGCACATCACCCGCTACGTAGCTGCCATCGGAGCACTCCATGGGCGGGCAGAATGGCAGCTCGGGTTCCACATCCGTCTGTTTCTGGCAGCCGGCCAGCCCTGTTACGGTAAACACGAAGCAGTAGAAGTAACGCATGGATACGGGTTGGGCATGAAACAATGTAGAGCACAATACCTGCCCCCCCAAACTGCTGCCCTATCGGGGGTCGCGCCAGAGCAGCTGGGGGTTGGTAGCCGTGGCCGAGAAATCGGGGCAGCGGCCGTCGCCGGTGCTGTTGGGTCCCACGGCAGCCGAACAGATAACCTGCCCGCAGGCATCAAATACGTAGCTGCTGTTGCCTCCCGTTACCAGGTACACAGTTTGGTTGCGGTACAGGTACTGCGTTACTTCGGCCGCCGGAGTTTGCTTGGGCTTTTGCTTGAGCTGCTCAATGAGCATATCAGCAAAATTGCCGGCGCACGAGGGCTCGGCGGCATCGTTGGTGGAAGAACAGGCGGTGGCTCCCCCCATCAGGAGGAGCCACAATAAACAAAAACTTATAAAGCGGTTCATGGGGTTTGCGGCAGCTGGCCACTACTACTGTACACCTGGCATGGGTTTGGGCGTACCAAATTCTACACTGGCTTCAATACCCAGGCTATACGGACGACTTTGGTTGACGGCTCGCTGGTTGGGGTGGGCATTGAGGGTGGTGAAGTACGCCTCGGCCACCGGGCCTACCGCCAGGCTCCAGCCCGCCGCAACGGGTTGATACCGCATACCAGCCCCGCCGCGGCCCGCCACCAGTACCTGCCGGTAGGGCGAATCGGGGGAAGAAGCCGTGTAGTTACGGGCGGCTTCCGGGGAGCCTTCCAGCTCGGAGCGGCTGCTGAGC
Source organism: Hymenobacter metallilatus (assembly GCF_003944705.1). Taxonomy (GTDB): domain Bacteria; phylum Bacteroidota; class Bacteroidia; order Cytophagales; family Hymenobacteraceae; genus Hymenobacter; species Hymenobacter metallilatus. Next base: position 17,888 of record NZ_RWIS01000001.1, read on the forward strand.
AGTACGCTCACGGCAGCACCAACTTTAGCGTATAGCGAAAGGCCTGCCTTATTAGTACCATAGCGCACTCCTACTGGTACGGAGGCCGTCCGGTAACGGTAAGCTGTGGTGCGGGGCTGCGCCGGCGCAAAGCTATACGCCGCCGGCCGGTTGAAGATATCAGCCGCCTGAGGGCCCACCTGCTTCCCATCGATGAACCCGTAGGTGGTAGCCGAGGTAGCCCGCTGGTCGGCAGCTTCCACTCCGGAGGTCAGGGTCCAGTGCTTATTGAGGGCGTAGGAGGCCGTAAGGGCCACGCGCTGGCTGAAACCGGCGCGCAGGTTGCGGCGGTACTCATCTTCGGCTTCTTCCTGGTAGTAGGAGCGCAGAGCCGTCGAAACCGGGTCGGATTTTACGCGGCCATCGGTGCGGGAAAAGTTGATATTGGGGTTGAATGCCCCCACGGCGTAGCTGCCGCCCAGGCGCAGGCGCTTCCATAGTCTCGGGGTTTCCTTCTGCTCCGGCTCTACGGCAGCCAAGGCTTCTGCGGAGGGCTGGGGTACGGCCATCAGCGCGGGTTTCAATGTATCGGGGCGGCCCAGGCCTAGCAGATTCCGCAGGTAAGCCGTACGGGGTGCCAGCAGGCCTGCGCCAGAGAATGCGCTGCTCTCAGCAGTACCTGCACCCGCCTCACTCCCGGAGAAAAGCCCCCCAGTGGTGCCGGTTGTGTACCCTCCGTTTGAATAGCCCGCGGTGGTGTAGCCATACGGCTGACGCTGGCTGGCGACATTGCTGTAACCGGAGGCGGTGTAGCTGCCAGCCCCTTCGTAGCGGCCGTAGTACCGCTCAGCATCGGCAGGCAGTATGGTTCCGCTTCGGCTGGCTTCGGCGGCCCCGGCGGCCAGGTTGCTCAGGGCGGCTGCCATATCGGCGGCCCCGGAATACGCTTGCTCGCCCTCAATTGCCGGAGTATTGGTAGTGGCGCCGCGCTGGGCGGAGGCTCCAATCCGTAGCCCGGCCGGGTGGCTGCCCCCCGGCTGCGCGGCGAAATCCTGACCGGAGCCCAGGGGCTGCATGTTCAGGTAGGCCCAGCTGCCGAAGCCCAGGGCCAGCAACAGACAGGCGGCGGCAACCCAGCGGTGCAGCACTAAACGGCGGCGGTAGGCCGTGTTTTCCTGCATTACCTGCTCATGTTGCTGCACCACCAGCTCGTGGTCGAGCTGGTCCCAGAAGCCGGCACGCGGGGTTACCTCGGCCTCGGCAAACTTTTGCCGGAACAGGTGCTCCAGGTCGCCGGTGGGGTGCGGGGGCTGGTGGTTGGTATCGTTAGGAGCGGAAGCTGCCATGGGAGCGGTGAGCGTCCAAACGCTCGACTTTACTTTTCAAAATGGCCCGGGCCCGGGAGTACTGTGATTTGCTGGTGCCTTCGGAAATGCCCAGCATGTCGCCGATTTCCTTGTGCCCGTAGCCTTCAATGGCAAACAGGTTGAACACCATACGGTAGCGGGGCGCCAGTTCCTGGATCAGGTTCAGGAGCTCCTCAAAATTATAGTTGGAGAGCGTAAATTCTTCGCCGGCCAAGTCCTCGGGGTACTCGCCCCCGTCGCTGACGGCTACCAGCGGGGCGTTGCGGCGGTGCTGGCGCAGGGCGGCATTCACCATGATACGGCGAATCCAGAACTCCAGCGGGCACTCGCGGCGGAAGCTGCCCAGGTTTTTGAACACCGTCAGAAATCCTTCCTGCAGCACATCCTCGGCCTCGAAGGTGGTTTGAGCGTAGCGCAGGCATACAGCCATCATGCGGCCGGCAAACCGTTCGTACAGATACTTCTGCATCAGGCGGCTGCCCGCCAGGCAACCGTCGAGCAGCTCCAGGTCGGAGAGCTGGGAAGGCGGGGTAAGGGTGCGCACGGGAGCGGATAACGACGAGGATAGGGACTCCGGACGCTCGGCGGCGACGGGCAGCAGGCTGCGCAGCCCACCTCCACCCAATGTGGCCGACAGGGCGCTCATCGACGGTTCCGGCCCCGGCAGGGGCTGGCGTTAGGGTGCACACTAGCGGGATTCTCGGTGGAGAGGCGGGCCCCGCACAAGTACGAATGCTGCATATGCTGCAAAGTCGGATAACTGGTTAGCTGCTTCCGGCATAGCCACCAGAAGCATTACACCCACAAGAGCTTGCCAGCCCCGCCAGAGGTTGCATGGAAGACATGGTTTTTCGGCACCAGCAAGGTAAGCTTTTCACTCACAGCATACTACCCCTACACAATTTCGGCTTTTGCAACCCGCAGGCAGGTAACCAGGTAGGTACATACACTGCTTCAGCCACTTACTGAAGCAGGTGGTATTCATTTTTTCACTCAACTGCTTTTTTCATGAAAACCCTGGTGCTGTTTTACTCCACGTATGGTCACGTGTACAAACTGGCCGAAGCCGTTGCCGAAGGAGCCCGTCAGGTTCCGGGCAATGAGGTCGTTATCAAAAAAGTACCCGAAACCCTGCCCGCCGAGCTGCTCGACCAGATTGGAGCCACCCAGGCACAGAAAGCATTTGAGCACATCCCGGTAGCGAAGCCGGAAGAGCTGGACCAGTACGATGCCATTATCATCGGGACCCCCACCCGCTATGGCAACGTGTGCAGCCAGATTCAGGCATTTCTGGACGGTACGGGGGCACTGTGGGCCCAAGGGAAACTGGTAGGTAAGGTAGGTGGGGGCTTCGTGAGCACCGCCACGCAGCACGGCGGCCAGGAAGTAACGCTACGCAGCCTGCACACCGAAATGCTGCACCACGGCCTCGTAATTGTGGGCTTGCCCTACGCCTGGCAGGGCCAGATGGGCCATACAGACGTAACCGGCGGCACGCCCTACGGCGCCAGCACCGTGGCCGGTGGCCAGGGTGAGCGGCAGCCCAGCGACAATGAGTTGGAAGGTGCCCGTTTCCAGGGCCGTCACACCGCCGAAATTGCCCAGAAGCTGGCGAAGTAGGAGCCAGGAATAATTCTGTCATCCTGAGCTTGCGAAGGACCTTATTACGCTGGAACAAGACTCGTAACAACGACTCGAGCTAACGTGATAAGGTCCTTCGCAAGCTCAGGATGACAGAATTATTCCTGGCTCTTACCTTCTTTCCTTCTCTCTACAACAAATTATACGCTTTGATGAGGGCGTTAAACGAGTCCCGGTAGGTGTCGCCGATGGGCAGGAGGCGGCCGGCTACCTGCACTTTGCCGCGCTCCACATGCTCAATGCGACTCAAGGCCACCAGAAACGACTTGTGAATGCGGGCAAACCGCTCGGGCGGCAGCACCTCCTCTACCCGCCGGAACGACTGCAGCGTGAGCACCTTGCCGGTGGTGGTGTAAATCATCAGGTACTCCTTCATGCCCTCGATGTAGAGAATATCGTCGAAGGCGACGCGCTGGAGGCGGTGGTCGTTTTTCACGAACATGGCATCCGGCGCGGTGGGTGTAGCCTCAGAGTGCGCAGCAGTTACGGCCGGGGCACCCGTTGCGGGTGCTGTTGGCTGCAGTTGCTGACGTAGCTTCTGCACCGTTTGCACAAACCGCTCGAAGGCAATGGGCTTGAGCAGGTAATCGGCGGCGTTCAGCTCGTAGCTGCGCACGGCGTACTGGTCGTAGGCGGTGGTAAACACGATGCGGGGGCCGGGCTGGGGCAGCAGCTGCGCCAGCTGCACGCCTGTAAGCCGGGGCATGTGAATATCCAGAAACACCACATCCACGGGGTTATCCTGCAGGTAGGCCAAGCCCTGGAGCGCATCATCGAACTGCCCTTTCAGCTCCAGGCCGGGCACCTGGGCGCAATAGTCAGCCAGCAAATCGAGGGCCAGGGGTTCATCATCAAGGATAACGCAGGTCATCTTTCTTAGGGTATGAAGGTAAGAGAGTAGAAGGGTGCGAATTTGGGAAGGTAAGATAGAACGTCATTCCGAGCAGAGAGAGGAATTTCGCGTGCTGACTTGGAGGTGGCAATAAGTAGCCGGCGGGTGCAGAGATGCATCTACTGCCGCATCCTCCCACCCTCATACCCCCAAACCCTCCTACCCTATCTTACTGCAACAACACCAGCGTTACCACGTGCTGGCCGGGGGGAGTTTGCACATCAAGGGCGTAGCGGCCGGGATAGAGCAGCTCCAGGCGGCGGTGCAGGTTTACCAGGCCTACCCCGCCGGGCTGTTTAGGAAGCTCCCGCTCGGCATCGGCGGGGGCCACGTGGTTGAGCACGGTAAAGCGCAGCAGCCCATCGGAGGCCAGCAGCAGGGAAATATGCACGGCGTGGGGCCGGGCCGTCAGGTCGCCGTGCTTGAAGGCATTTTCTACCAGGGGCAGCAGCAGCAGGGGCGCAATGGGGTGGGCGCAATCGGGCGAAGTGCCTTCTACCTCAAACTGAATAGCCTCCTGGGCCGAGGCCGGCAGCCGCAGCCGCTGCAAGTCCAGGAAGCTGCGCAGGTGGGCAATTTCCCGGCTCAGGGGTACAGTATCGGTGCTGCTTTCATACAGCAGGTAGCGCATAATCTCGGCCAGGCGCAGCACGGCCTCCGGAGCTTTATCGGACTTGCGGCTGGTAAGGGAGTAGATGTTGTTGAGCGTATTGAAGAGAAAATGCGGGTTGATCTGGGTTTTGAGCATGGCCAGCTCCGTGAGCAGCTGCTGCCGCTCCATTTCGCGGCGGTTGCGCTGACCCCGCACATAGTCGGTGGTAATGCGCAGGGCTGAGCTGCTCCCGATGATGAACACCCCCACAATGGCCGAGCTGAAGATGCGCGCCCATACCTCGGGGGTAGCGGCGGCGGGTTTGCGGCCCTGCACAATGGTGGTTACCTGCCGGCCGTTGGGGCCCACCGGGCGGGTTACGCGGTAGGCCGAAATCTGCACGCCTTTACGGGAGGTCTGGGCCGTGAGCCAGCCGATGGCCACCGCGTAGGGCAACACCAGCAGTACCGTGAGCAGGGCATACTGTACCACCCGGGCCCGGCCCAGGGTACGCGGAATCAGCCAGCGCCAGGTGAGGTAGAACAACGTGGCCGCGCAGATGTCCTCTGTCACCAGGCGCCCCACCATGGGCCACAGCGGCTGCCACTCGGGTAGTGTGGCCGGAAAGCGCGGCAGCACGTTGATAACACTGGCCAGCTTGAGGCCATCCAGCAGCAGCAGCACCACCCACAGCACCCCATGAATCCAGCGGGGCACGCGCAGGTTTTCCTGGGCCGCCGACCACGTATCGGGCCGGAGCCAGGCGCGCAGGCGCTTGCGCCAGCCCCGGTGGGCAGCAACGGCATCTTTCCCAGACGAGGCCCTTAGGGGAGCCGACAGAACTTCCATCATCGAAAATAGTACGTAGTGGGGCTTTTTACGGCTTTTTTTCAATCAACCCGCCCGTAACTGCCGCCAACGCCCACTGCCGTGGGCCAAACATGAACAGCAGCCCGGCAGGTGGGTGAAAATCGATTTTGAGCGAAAAAAACCGTCGTTTCGGGGCTGGGCCGGTGGGTTGGTTGAATAGCCGGCGGCAGCAATACCCAGGCCCTTAGGTTTGCTGCCGTTCTATCTGTCTTTCTGGGCTATGAAGTCAACTACTCCCCTGCTGCTGGAAACCCGCAGCCTGCATTTCCGCTTCGGCCAGCGGCCTATCCTGCACGATGTACACCTGCAAGTGGAACCGGGCAGCCTCTACGGTTTTCTGGGGCCGAACGGAGCCGGCAAAAGCACGACCATGCGCCTGCTGCTGGGGCTGCTGCGGCCGGCCAGCGGCTCGGTGCACCTGTTTGGGCACGATCTGGCCCGCCACCGCGTGGCCCTGCTGGACCGGGTGGGTGCCCTCATCGAAAACCCTTCCCTCTACGACCACCTCTCGGGCCGTGAAAACGTGGAAGCCACCCGTCGTTTGCGGGGCGTGGCGGCCGGCCGCACGGCCGAGGTACTGGAGCTGGTAGGCCTCACGGATAATGCTCACCGTCCTGCCAAGGAGTATTCCCTGGGAATGCGGCAGCGCCTGGGGCTGGCCATTGCCCTGCTCTCCGACCCCGACCTGCTGTTGCTGGATGAGCCTACCAACGGCCTCGACCCCAACGGCATTATAGAAATGCGGGAGCTGCTGCAGCACCTGTGCCGGCAGCACGGCAAAACTATTGTGGTGAGCAGCCACCTCATCAGCGAAATTGAAAAGATGGCCACCCACGTGGGCGTAATTCAGGAGGGCCGGCTAGTGTTTCAGGGCAGCCTGCCCGATTTACGCCGTCTGCAAACCGGCCGCTCCCGTTTGGTAGTAGAAACCCAGGACGCGGAAAGCTGCCGCAACCTGCTGCCCCGCCTGCTGGCCGGGGCCACCGTAGCTGCCCCCGGTACGCTGTGGCTGCCCTGGCTGAGCCAGGAGCACACGGCAGCCCTGGCCGCCGAGCTGGTAGCGGCCAACCAGCCGCTATACGGCCTGCGCCTGGAGCAGCCCACGCTGGAAGATACCTTCCTGCACCTCACCGAATCCCGCACGGCAGCCGTGTAAGCTCACTTGTTGTTTTGAGCGAGGCAAGAAATCTGGGGCCCCGTCCCGCACATAGCCTGAAGGCAAAACCAGATTCCTTGCTTCGCTTGCAATGACGACTACCTCCTATCCACTCTCTCCTATGGAAGCTACCCTCCTCCCCGCCCCCACCGACTTTACCCTGCTGCCTGCTGCCCCGGCTCCACTCACGCAGCTGCGCCGCAGCCTGGCCGCCGATACACTGAAGCTGAAGCGCACGGCTGCCCTGCGGCTTACCCTGCTCAGCGGTGCCTTCCCGGTGCTCATTACGTTTCTGATTTTCTTTTTCAAGGGCGACATCATCATGAAAACCGGAGGGAGCCCCTGGCCCCGGTTTATCAGCACCAGTTGGCAGACGGCGGGCACCCTGCTGCTGCCGCTGTTTGTGGTGCTGCTCACCAGCCTGGTAGTGCACATTGAAACCAAAGCCACGGCCTGGAAGCATCTGTACGCTCAGCCCGTGGGGCGCGGGGCAGTATTTGTATCCAAGCTCCTGTTGATTCTGGCCCTGAACGCCGTGGCCCTGCTGCTGTTTGCGGCCCTGGTGCTGGGCGCTGGCCTACTGCTGAGCGTGCTCCGGCCCAAGCTGGGGTTTGTGCTGGCCACTATTCCTTTCGAAACCGTGGTGTGGATGCTGCTGCGCACCTACGTGGCCACGCTGGGTTTGCTGGCGGTGCAGTACGTGGTGAGTTTGTTCTGGCGCTCCTTTGTAGTGCCGGTGGGCGTGGGCATGGGCGCCGTAGTGGCTACTATTGCCCTGCTCAGCTGGGAGCACGCCGATAAAATTCCCTACGCTGCGCCCCTGGGCACCGCCATGGCCATGAAAATGGAGAAGGCCACTCTCACCGTGGCCCATGAGCTGGCCAAGCACGAGTGGTACTCCTTGGGCTGGTTTGCCGGGGTGCTGGTGCTGGGCTACGTGCTGCTGCTGCGCCGCAACGTGAGTTAATGGTTCCGCCCTGCGTTTCCGCATACGCCCCTGCCGGTTATCCGGCAGGGGCTTTTTTGTGCTGGTATATGGCAGTGTTTCAGAGTGAAGACACTTGCCCGTCAGGCAGGGCGCACTTCTTACCTACCTTGATTTTTTTCTGAAAAGCAAGAAAAACTGCGTTTCATCCGGCGTAACGGCCTTTTGCGCTACTGAAGTACAAATACGGACGGGGCTGAGAAAAATATTTTTCGGGGGGCGTGTAACGAATGGTTATTTACCCGGTAATCGAAGCAAACACCACTATTCGCAGCACCGCGTGGCAGCTACTTCTCCTCTCAGCGACGAGCACCTGATGCTTCAGGTTCAGGCCGACGACCTGGACCAGCTCACGCTGCTGTTTGAGCGGTACCACGGCCCCCTGTTCGGCTTCCTGACCCGCCTCAACGGCGGCAACCGGGAAGTGGGGCGGGATCTGACCCAAAACGTGTTTCTGCGGGTACTCAAGTACCGCCACACCTTTCAGCCCACTCTCAGCTTCCGCACCTGGGTGTACCAGCTGGCCCGGCACGTACACGCCGACCATTGGCAGCGCCACCGCCCCACCACCGACCTCGACCACCTGGAGCAAACCCCCGGCTACCACCACGCCGCCCAGCACCACCACGCCACCACCGACTGCGCCCAATCGGTGCAGGAGGCGCTGAGTTTACTGCCGGCGGCCCAGCGCGAAGTGCTGCTGCTGCACCGCTTCCAGGGCTTCAGCTACGCCGAAATCGGGGAGATGCTGGGGTGCTCGGAGGGAGCAGCCCGGGTAAAAGCCCACCGGGCGCTGGAGGCTTTGCGGGCGGTGTATTTCCACTAACTCTTATGGGCTTCGTACCCCTGATGCGTATGGCTACTTTTCCTGCTACTGCCACCGAACTACCCGAATGCTCGACGTTGCGGCCGTTGCTGCCCGCCTTTGTGGAGCAGGAGCTGCCCACCAGCGACAGTGCCGCCGTGGCCGCCCACCTGCCCCGGTGCCCGGCCTGCCAGCAGCAGGTACAGCAGCTCCGCACCCTCCTCCATGCCCTCGACGACGAGCCGCTGCTGCTGCCCCCGCCGGCCCTGCACGATGCGCTGCTGGCCGCCATTGCCCACGAAAAGCAGCACCTGCCCCACTCCGCTCCCGCCTTAGCCCCTGCTGAAGCGCCCGCCACCCCCCAGCCGGGCCGGGTGCTGCCGCTGTGGGAAGCCAGCCCGGCCGGCGCGTGGCTGCGGGTAGCCGCCTCGGTGGCGCTGCTGGCGGTGGGCATGGTGCTGGGGCTGCTGTTGCGGCCCAGCCAGCCGGAAGTAGCCAGCCAGCCCGCACCCGACTCGGGGGTGGCGGCCCGGCTCACGGCGGCCATAGTGCAGTCGGCCCCGGCCAGCCGACGGCTGAGCCTGGTGAGTGCCGTGCCCGCGCAGGTGCAGCCCGGCGACCCGGCCGTGCAGGTGCTCATTACCCTGCTCAACGCCGACCCCAACCCCAATGTGCGCCTGGCTGCGGCCGAAGCCCTGTTTCAGCTCCGTACCGACCCGCGCGTGGGCCCGGCCCTGGTGCAGGCCCTGCCCAACCAAACCGATCCGAACGTGCAGATTACGCTGATTGAGCTGCTCATCAGCCTGCGCGACAAGCGGGCCGTGGCCCCGCTGGAGCAGCTGGCCCGGCAGCCCGGAGTGCTGCCCCCCGTGCGGCAACAGGCCGAGCGGGGCCTGGGCCTGCTTATCTAACTCTTTCCACTCTCTGCTTGCTCACCGTGCTGCGGGCGCGCCCTGGGGCGTTGCCGGGTGGCGCCTACCCCACAGTTTTTCCTTCATCTCCCTTTTTTCATTCTGTATGAAACAGCTCCTACTGCTGGCCTTACTGACGGCCGGCGTGGCCCCTACCCTACGGGCCCAGGAATACAAAACCCGCTTCGCTAACCGCCAGGACCGCCGCCTGATTATGGAAATGCGCGGCAGCGACGTGGTGGTAGAAACCTACGACGGCGACGAAGTGCTCATCAAAGGCGGTACGTACGAGGCCCCGCCCAAGCGCGCCGAGGGCCTGCGGCCAGTGTATCAGTCGACCGAGGACAACACGCGCCAGGGCCTGGCCGTGAGTGCTGAGGGCAATACCCTGCGGGTGCAGCAGGTGGCGCGCAAGGAGGCCATCTATACCTTGCGCGTACCCCGCAATACCAGCCTCACGTTTCGGGAAGGCACCTGGACGGGCAGCAACCTTACCGTAACCAACCTCAGCGGCAGCCTGGAGCTGGCCATGAAAAACGGTAATGCTACGCTCCTGGGTATTACAGGGCCGGTAGTGGCCAACAGCACCAGCGGCGACGTGACCCTGCAGCTTGCCCCGGGTGCTCAGGGCCCCACGGCCGTGTCGCTGATCAGCGGCAACCTCGATGTGACCCTGCCTACTGCTACCAAAGCCACGGTGAGCCTGCGCTCCATGTCGGGAGAGGTGTACACCGATTTCGACCTGAACCCCAAACCTACCCCCGATGGCCTGGCCCGCGTGGGTGGCCAAACCGTAACGGTGCCCCTGAACGGGGGAGGCTTTAAGATGACGCTGAATACTATCAGCGGCAACGTTTTTCTGCGCAAAGCCAAATAAGGCGGCCCGCACCTACTCCGTTTCACCTTTTCTCTTCCAACTCGTCATGGTTCGTTTTCTGCTGCTGGGGCTGCTGGCCCTCTTCACTGCTCAGGCCGCCCGGGCCCAAACCGTTACCGAGCAACGCGCCCCCATAGCACCCTCGCAGATGGTGCTGCTGAACCTGAAGTTTGCGAATACCATCCGGGTGCGGCCCGCCACCGATGGGCAGCTGCGGGTGCGAGCTACCGTAAACATCAACCAGAACACCCTCAACGATGCCTTTCAGCTGAACCTGAGCCGCACCGACTCGCAGCTGACGGTAACCTCCAACCTGGATACGCAGCGTTTAGCCCAGGCTCAGTCCGGCAACTGCCCCGACAGCGCCTCCTGGTACTACGGCGGCAAAAATTCTGCCCGCGTATGCGCTGATATTGTGTGCGAGGTAACGCTACCGGCCAACACCAGCATGCGCATCAGCACTATCAATGGCAACGTGGAGGTGCAGGGCCTTACGGGCGAGCTGTATGCCAAGTCCATCAGCGGCTTTGTGGATGTGAGCTGGCCAGCCAACCGCAGTGCCCAAGTGGCCCTGAAATCCATTACGGGCGAGGTATATACTAGTCCGTCGGTGGCGTTTCAGCAACAGCAGCGGTACAGCTCCCCGGTGGGCTACGAGGTGCGCGGTAGCCTGCGCGGGGGTACAGGCCCGGCGCTGCGCCTGGAATCCATTAGTGGGGACGTGTTTTTCCGGGAAGCCCGGTAGCCCGCGCCGGGGCCTTATTGGCGGGAGGTGCGGGGGCGTTGCCGGTTGTCAGTATCGGATTTGTTGAATAAACCGGCGTGACAAACGTGAGCGGCAGAGCTTTGTCTCACTGAACTACCTATCCGCCCTGCCTGCTACGGGCCCTTACCACAACCACCCCCGGCACGATTCTGCTCCTGGTCATTGCGGCCACCACACTTCGGAATCCGCCTGCTACACTTCAGCCAATTTTTCTTGTCTTCCGCCTTGGTGGCGGCTCTCTTTGTCTACTCATTCCTGGCTACCCATTTCTATGAAGACTGTTACCCTCCCGCTGCTGCTTACCGGTTTGCTGGCAACCCCGGTGCTGGCCCAGACTACGCCCCCGGCCGGCGCGCCCCCGGCCACGGGCCAGCGCCCCGCCGGGGCCCCGGGCCAGCCCGGCACCGCGGCTCCGGCCAAGCCAATTCTGCCCACGGCAGCCAAAGGCAGCGGCCGGCTGGAGGGCACCGTGCTGGATGCCGCTACCAAGAAGCCCGTGGAGTTTGCTACCATTACGCTGCTACCGCTAAGCGGCACTACGCCCCTGGATGGGGGCGTGTGCGACGAGCGGGGCCGCTTTAAGCTGCAGGGCCTGGCCGCCGGCGAGTTCCGGCTCCAGATCAGCTTTATCGGGTATGCCACCCAGACGCGCAACGTAACTATTGGCGCGGGCCTGACCACGGTGCCCACCATCAGCCTGGAAAGCTCGGCCCAGAAGCTGGGGGAAGTAACCGTGACCGGGGAACGGGATGTTATTGAAACGAAGCCGGACCGCATTGTGTACAATGCTGAGAAGGACCTGACCAACACCGGCGGCACGGCGGCCGACGTGCTGCGCAAAGTGCCGCTGGTAAACGTGGACCCCGACGGCAACGTGGAGCTGCGCGGCACCAGCAACGTGCGGGTACTCATCAACAACAAGCCCTCGGGCATTGTGGCCTCCTCCGTGGCCGATGCCATGAAGCAGATTCCGGCCGACCAGATTAAGAGCGTGGAGGTGATTACCACGCCCTCGGCCAAGTACGACGCGGAAGGTACGGGCGGCATCATCAACATCACGCTCAAAAAGAACAACCTGGAGGGCGTGAACGGCTCGGTGGGGCTGGCGGCTGGTACCCGTAGCTCCAACGGCAACGCCTCACTCAACTACCGCAAGGGCAAAGTGGGCCTCACCAGCTCCGTCAGCGGCTTTATGTTTTACAGCCCCAACCGCAACGACCTCACCCGCTACCTCAAGGACGGCAACGGTCAGGAGCGCCTTTCCCTGGAGCAGCAAGGCGACGGGAATACCATCGGGGGTGGCGGTTTTGGGCGCCTGGGCCTGGATTATGACCCTGCCCAGTACCACAACCTCACGCTGAACGTGCAGGGCAACCTGTTTCGCAACAGCGGCAACTACGACCAGTTCAACAACGTGCTGCTGCCAGTGAGCAGCCCTTTTACCCGCGACACGGAGCGCCGCTTCCGCACCCAGAGCTACGACATGAGCGGCTCCTACACCCGCACCTTTGCCGAAAAGCGCCGGGAGTGGAGCGTACTGGCCCAGCACACCCGCAACCGCAACGTGCAGGCCTACCACCTCGATCAGTTTGCGGGCAATACCACCGAGAACCAGGCCAAAAACTACCGGGAGGAGTCGGATAACCTCTCGCGCAACGTGGAAACCACCCTCCAGACCGACTACGCCCACCCTTTTTCGGAAACGGCGTTGCTGGAAACCGGAGCCAAGGCCATTCTGCGCCGCGTGAGCAGCGACTATGACGTGTTCAACAGCCCGGCTACGGGCAGCAGCCTCGACCCGGTGTACAACCCCAGTCGCTCCAACCTGTTCGACTACAACCAGGATGTGCTGTCGGGCTACGGGACCTACGGGTTTTCGGCCAGCAAGAAAGTGAGCTTTAAACTGGGGGCCCGGGTGGAGAATACGCGCATTAACGGCAACTTCCAGCAGCAGCAGAGCGAAAACTCGGCCGTGCAGCAGAACTACACCAACCTGCTGCCCAACCTGAGCCTGAGCTACCAGCCCCAAAACCCCAAGAAACCGGGCCAAACCCTGCGGCTGGCCTACTCCAAGCGCATCCAGCGCCCCCAGATTTTCTACCTGAACCCCTTCCGCAACACCTCCGATACGCTGAATGTGAGCTACGGTAACCCCCAGTTGGAGCCCGAGCTGACGGATAGCTACGAAATCAACTATACCACCTTCATCAAAGGCTCGGTGCTGAATATGTCGGCCTACACCCGCCGCACCGGCAACGCCATTGAAAGCTACCGGTTCGTGGAGAATGGGGTGAACAACCAGACCTTCCGCAACATCGGCCGCAACGCCACCTACGGCATCAGCCTGTTTGGCTCGGTGAAGCCAGTGCCGAAGTGGGATGTGAGCGGCAACGTGAATGTGTACTACGTGTCCTTAAAAAGCGCGGCCCTGGGCCTTAACAACAGCGGGGTGATGTACAACCTGAACCTGAACTCAGGCTACAAGTTTGAGAAGGGCCTGAGCGTGCAGTTCTTCGGGGGTCTAAACTCGCCCCGGGTGCAGTTGCAGGGCCGCCAGGCGGCCTGGACGTTCTACTCCCTGGGCCTGCGTAAAAATTTGCTCAAGGACAAGGCTGATTTGACCTTGAACGCCGACAACTTCCTGCAGGCAACCCGCAACCTGAGCACCACCCTCAACACCGACCAGTTCCGCCAGGAGAGTAACAATTACATCTACCTGCGCGGGGTGCGCCTGGCCTTCAACTACCGCTTCGGTAAAGTGTCGCAGCAACCCCAGAAACGCCGCAAGAGCATTCAGAACGACGACGTGAAGCAGGGCGGCGACGGGCAGCAAGGGAATTGAGTCAATTAATAATTGAGAATTAAAAATTAAAAATGAGCCGTTGGACGAAGCCGAAACCGGACCGTCCAACGGCTCATTTTTAATTTTTAATTGATTTCACAGCTTTCCATGATACCGCAGCAGTTCCAGGAATGCCTCCCGGTAGGTTTCGCCGATGGGCAGGCTGGCGCCGTGCACCTGCACGCGGTGGCGCTCCACAAACTCCAGGTGGCGCAGGTTAATGAGGTAGGATTTATGGATGCGGGCAAAGCGGCCGGCCGGTAACAGCTCCTCCAGCTTGCGGAAGGACTGTAGGGTTAGCACTTTGCCGGTGGCCGTATAGTACATCAGGTATTCCTTCTGACCCTCGGCGTAGTAGAGCTCATCAATGGGTACGCGGCGCAGGCGGCTGTCCTGCTTCACGAACAGAGCCTCGCCGGGCTCGGCGGTTTCGGCCGGCTCCGGCTGGCCCGCCGCCGCGGGAGCTGGCAGCAGGGCGGCGCGGGCCCGGTGGGCCGCCTGCACAAACCGCTCGAAGGAAATAGGCTTAAGTAGGTAATCGAGAGCGGGCAGCTCGTAGCTCTGCACGGCATAATCGGGGTGGGCGGTGGTGAAGATGATGAGCGGGCGGGGCACGGGCAGCAGCTGGGCCAGTTGCAGGCCCGTAAGGCGGGGCATCTGAATGTCCAGAAATACTACATCCACGGGGTTATCCTGCAGAAACGCCACCGCCGTCAGTGCCTCCTGAAACTGCCCCCGCAGCTCCAGAAACGGTACCTGCGCGCAGTAGTCAGCCAGCACTTTTAGGGCCAGCGGCTCATCATCCACCACCACGCAGCTCAGCGGGCGACGAGTATTGGCTTCGGGAAGGGACATGGCGGATTGGTTGCTGCTAGTTGGTGGTTAATTGTTGTTGTTCCGTTATGCTTCATCTGTCGTCCGCCTGCGAGGGACCTTCTCACATTGGAACGACAAGCTACTGAACAGCCTCTGCTCTCCTCTCTGCGCATCCCTCTGCGAACCTCTGCGAGAAATGATGCCAGAACAGAAGGTCCTTCGCGGGGCTCAGGAGACCGGGCTACTCACCTGCACCGACAGCCGCACGGCGTATTCCTGGGCGTTGGCGGTAATTACCAGGGCGTGCCGCTCGGGATACAGCAGCTCCAGGCGGCGGCGCAGGTTTACGAGGCCCACCCCGCCGGGACTTGCAGCCTCCGGGGCTACCCGGTTGCGCACCAGAAACTGCAGCTGGCCCTCGGGCGTGAGCTCCAGCTTGAGGCGCACGGCGTGGGGCCGCACCGTCAGGTCGCCGTGCTTGAAGGCGTTTTCTACCAGGGGCAGCAGCAGCATGGGCGGCAGTTGGCAGGCGTGGTCGGCACCGGGCGGCAGCAGCACCGTGAACTGAATTGCCTCATCGGCCTCTTCGGGGGGCAGGCGCAGGTGCTGCAGCGTGAGGAAGCTTTGCAGGTGGTGAATTTCCCGGGCCAGGGGCACCAGGTCGTCCTGGCTGTCGTAGAGCTGGTAGCGTAGCAGCTCGGAGAGGCGCAGCACCGCTTCCGGGGCCTGGGGCGAGGCGTGCAGGGTGAGGGAGTAGATATTGTTGAGGGTGTTGAAGAGGAAGTGTGGGTGCAACTGGTTTTTGAGCAAAGCCAGCTCAGTACGCAGGTGCTGCTGCTCCAGCTCCCGGCGGTGGCCTTGCTCCCGCAGGTAGTCGCCGGCCAGCCGCAGGAAGAAGCTCAGCAGCAGAATCAGTCCGCCCAGCAGCAGGTAGTAGCTCTGCAGCACCTGCACGTAGAAGCCCAGCGGCTGCATCTGCCCCCGAATTTTCACTTCCTCAAAGTAGTAGCTCACCCCAATGCGGGCCGCGCAGAACACGCCCAGCCCCAGCGCCAGCACCAGCACGTACGCCCCCAGTCGCCCCCGCCGAAGCAGCGCGGGCATCGTCAGCCAGTTCAGGTAAAACAGGCCCGAATCCAGGGCATCGGTGGTAAGAGCCAGGGGCCAGAAGTGGTTTTTGAGCGGCGGTACGAGCACGCCCTGGTTGAGCAGCCAGCCCTGGGCATCAAAGTACAGCAGCAGCGCGAACCAGCCCAGGTGCACCCAGGGCAGCCGCCGCAGCCACGCGGGCAGCGGCCAGGCCGGACGGACGCGGCGCGAAAGGGGACGGGAGGGGTTCTGAAACGGCAAAGGCAACGGGTGAAACGGCAGGCCGGCAAAGTAGCATATCTGCCGGCAACCAGACGGGTTTTTCAACCAGCCTGGCCCGGGTTTCAACCAATGCGGGTTGGAAGAGAATAAGAGAGAAATGCTACCGGGAGCAGTACTGATATGGCAGCAGGCCGCCGAAGCAAACCGCCCCCGCAGGTTAGCGGTGTGCGCATTCTGCCTATTGATTGACCGGGGTGCAACGTTGGTTGAATTATTCCGCTCCTTGCCGGTACTACGGCTACGTTTGTATCATTTCGCTCCCGATTCTGCCCTATTATCCCGCTTATCGTTTTTATGAAGCAATTCTTCCCGGTGCTTTTGCTGGCGGCCACGGTGCCGGTGGCTACCTTCGCCCAGACCCCTCCTGCCACCACCGTTTCCGCTACCAAGGGTCCCGGCCGCCTGAGTGGGCGCGTGCTGGATGCCACCACCCAGAAGCCCGTGGAATATGCCACCGTGGCCCTGCTGCCCGCTACCGGCACGGTCCCGCTGCTGGGCGGCACCTGTGATGCGGATGGCCGCTTTGAGCTGCGCGACCTGCCCACCGGCGCGTTTCGGCTGCAAATCAGCTTTGTGGGCTATGGCAGCCTGGTGCAACCGGTGACTATTACCGCCGAGCCCCAAAACCTGGGCAACCTCACGCTTACGGCCTCGGCCCAGAACCTGGCCGGCGTAACCGTGACCGGGGAGCGGCCGGTGGTGGAAACCAAGCCCGGCCGCCTGGTATACAACGCCGACCAGGACGCCAGCAATGCCGGGGGCACGGCCACCGATATTCTGCGCAAAACCCCACTGGTGAACGTAGACGGGGAAGGCAACGTGCAGCTGCGCGGCACCGGCAACGTGCGCATCCTCCTCAACAACAAGCCCTCCGCCCTGTTGGCCGGCAACCTGGCCGAAGCCCTCAAACAGATTCCGGCCGACCAGATTAAGGCCATTGAGGTGATTACGGCGCCCTCGGCCAAGTACGACGGGGAAGGCTCGGGCGGGGTCATCAACATCGTACTCAAAAAGAACAGCCTGCAGGGCACCAGCGGCAGCGTGGGGGCCAGCGGGGGCAACCGCAACCAGGGCCTCAACGGCAGCCTGAACACCAAGCGCGGCAAGGTGGGGCTGAACACCAAGCTCAGCGGCTTCCGCAACCTCTACCCGTTCAAAAGCCTTACGGAGCGCACCAGCTACCTGCCCGGTGGCGGTACCGGCCAGCTTACCGAGCGCACTACCTCCCGCAACCAGGGCCGGGGCGGCTACGGGCAGCTGGAGCTTACCTACGACCCCTCGCCCCTGCACAGCTTTACGGTGAGCGGCAACGGCAACCTCTACCGCAACAGCACGCCCCAGGAGCTATTCAACCAGTACCAGGGCCAGCCCCGGCTGGATACGCTCTATACCCGCGACATTCTCCGGCAGGATGAAAGCCGCAACTTCGACCTGAACGCGGGCTACACCCGCACTTTCGGGGAGCAGCAGCCCCGCCGCGAGTGGAGCGTGCTGGCTCAGCATACCAACAACCGCAGCCAGGGCCAGTACCGCCTCGACCAGTTTCCGACGACTGAGCTGTACGGCGGCCCCGTAGAGTACCGGGAGGCCAGCCGCAACCTGGCCCGCAACCTCGAAACTACCTTCCAGACCGACTATACCCATCCGTTTGGGGAGAAGAACACACTGGAGCTGGGGGCCAAGCATATTGGCCGGCAGGTGCGCAGCGACTACACCCTGGACACGCTGCTGGTGAGCCGGCAAACCGACTTCGCGCGCAGCATCCCGCGCTCCAACCGCTTCGACTACCGCCAGAACGTGCTGGCGGCCTACGGCACCTACAATTTTAGCTTGGGCAAGAAGTATGCTTTCAGCCTGGGCACACGCCTGGAGCGCACGGGTATTGCGGGCGAGTTTCAGAACGAAGCCGGCCGCTTTCAGAACGACTACCTGAACGTGCTGCCCAACCTCAGCGCCACCCGCACCCTCCGGAAGGACGGTCAGACGCTGCGCCTGAGCTACTCCCGCCGCATCCAGCGCCCCCAGATTTATTTTCTGAACCCCTACGTCAACCAGGTAACGCCCAGCTCGGTCAGCTTTGGCAACCCCCGCCTGCGGCCCGAAACGGCCGATTTACTGGAGCTGGGCTACGGTACGTTCAGCGAGAAAGGCTCCTTCAACGGCTCGGCGTTTGTGCGGCGCACCGGTAACTCGATTGAGCAGTTCAGCGCCTACAATCAGGCCTTAGCCCGCAACGAAACTACTTTTGGCAACCTGGCTACGGTGTACAACTACGGCGTGAATCTGTATGGCTCCTGGAAACCGCTCAAACACTGGGACCTGAGCTCCAACCTCAGCGCCGACTATACCCGCCTGTACAGCACGGTATTGCAGGGCACCAACAGCCGGGCCAGCCTGTACATGAACATCAACTCCTCCCTGAAGCTGGGAAAAACCTACACCGTTCAGGGCTACGGCGGCTTCTGGACCGGGGGCGTGCAGCTCCAGACGCGCTACTCCGGAGGCGTGTACTACGGCCTGAGCGCGAAAAAGCTGCTGCTGGCCGAAAAAGCCGACCTCACCCTCGGCCTCAACAACTTCCTGGCCCCCGGCCGCGAGTTCCGCAGCACCACCACTACCCCCGATTTCGTCAATTACGGCTCCTTCTACTCCTATCAGCGCAGCTTCCGCCTGTCCTTCAACTACCGCTTCGGTAAGCTGGAAGGCGGCCAGCGCCAGCGCCGCTCCATCCGCAACGACGACGGCAAAGGCAGCGGCAGCGGCGGCCAGCAGGGCGGGTAATAAACGCCTGTCATCCTGAGCTTGCGAAGGACCTTATTACGTTCGAACGACTCGTTCAGACAAGATAAGGTCCTTCGCAAGCTCAGGATGACAGGCCTTTTCTACTTCTTTCACCTATTCCAGATTTTCCAGGCGGCTTCGGCTTGCAGGCAGAGCATCTCGAAGCCGTTTTTGGTGGAGGCCCCGGCGGCCTGGCCGCGCCGCATGAATTCGGTTTCGCGGGGATTGTAAATCAGGTCGTAGAGGTAGTGCTGGCCACTGAGGGCTTCGTAGGGGATGGGCGGGCACTCGTGCACCTCCGGGAAAGTGCCCAGCGGAGTGGTATTGATGATGAGCTGATGTTCCTGTAGCAGCCGGGGCGTCAGCTCCTGGTAGGTAAGGCCCGCCCCCATGGCATTGCGCGACACCACCCAATAACCGATGCCCAACTCCCGTAAGGCTACCTCTACCGCCTTGGAGGCTCCGCCGCTGCCCAGCACCAATGCCCGAATTGCCGACAGGTTGCCATTAGGCAGGAAGCTGCGCAAGGAGTCCCGGAAGCCTGCATAGTCGGTATTGTGCCCAATCAGGTGCCCATCTTCCCGAAATTCAATGACGTTTACGGCTCCTACTTTCGCGGCGGAGGGTGCCACCGCATTCAAAAACGGCCACACCTGCTCCTTGTACGGAATAGTTACATTAAGCCCCCGCAGCTCCGGATGCGCCGTTAGCAGGGCGGGCAACTCCTGAATTATGGTCAGCTCAAACAGTTCGTAGTGGTGGTCGTCCAGTCCCAGGTTATGAAACTTCTGGGTGAAGTAGGTTTGGGAAAAGGAATGCTTCAGGGAGCGGCCAAGGAGTCCGAATTCCGGCATAATGCGGGGGCTGGGGTTCAGGTGGTAAGCAACAAAAAAAACCGCCCCGGCCAAAGCAGCCGGGACGGTTTCTGTGGTAGAGGTGTCCGTTTCTGGTTACGCTACCCGGCGCTTGCTCTCCCGGCGGGCTTTAAAAAACTCCCACACGGCCGGCAGCACCGACACGAAAATAATGAGGAGTGTGAGCAGGCCGAAATTGTTCTGAATCCACTGGAAGCTACCCAGGAAGTAGCCAGCCCCCGTCAGCAGCACTACCCACAGCACCGCCCCAATCAGGTTATACGACAGAAACTTGGAGTAGCTCATGGTGCCGATACCTGCCACAAAAGGGGCAAACGTGCGGATGATGGGAATGAAGCGGGCAATAATGATGGTTTTGGCCCCGTGCTTGTGGTAGAACTCCTGGGTGCGGTCCAGGTGCTCCCGCTTCAGCCAGCGCGAGTTTTCCCGAAACACCCGCGGCCCCAGGTAGTCGCCGATGTGGTAGTTGAGCGTATCGCCCAGCACGGCCGCCAGAATCAGCAGCCCAATTACAATCCACACGCTCAGGCCGTTGGCTGGGTTGGCGGCCAAAGCCCCGGCGGCAAATAGCAGGGAGTCGCCGGGCAGGAAGGGCAGCACCACCACCCCCGTTTCCACGAAGATGATCAGAAACAGAATGGCGTAGGTCCAGGTGCCGTACTGCTGAATAATTTCAGCCAGGTGCTTATCGAGGTGGAGCACAAAATCAAGCAGATGCTTCAGGATTTCCATAGGGGCAGTAATGAGGCTGCAAAGAAAGCGCTTTATCCGTTGCCCGCTTCATGGCCTCCGGTGGGGTGTAGCGCCGGCGTGGCTTCAGCCCCGCGCAATCAATACCAAGTTATACTCCACCTCCAGCTCTTTCACCTGTAGGCCCAGTCCCGGCAGGTACTCCGGGGCGGGCTGCCCGCCGATGTAAAGCGGGACCTGGAGCAGGGTGTTCAGCACCACCGTGCCCCCAGGCCGGAGCACCCGCCGCAGGTGCTGCCAGCAGCCGGGCTCCGAGAGTGCCGGGGGCAGCAGCAAATCCAGAAACACATCCACCACCACCAGCTCGTAGGCGGCCGTGGGGGCCGTGGGCAGCCAGGCAAAGGCATCGGCGCACACAATGTCCAGCGTGGCATCGGGCCGGATGTTGAACTCCGTGGCGGCCACCTCTACCACGGCAGGGTCCAGCTCCACGGCCGTAATCGGGCCGGTATGGCCCCGCTCCTGCCGCAGCAGCTGAATGATGCCCCCACCGCCCATGCCCAGCACCAGCACGGGCGCGGCGGGCGAACCGGCGCCGACGTGCAGAAGAGCATAGCGCAGTACCTGCTGCAACGGCCCGTAGCTGTAGTTGGCGAAGCGCGTATCGAGCACCTTACGGCCCTGGTACTGGCGCACCACCAGCCCCGGACTGTAGCGCGAGGGCACACGCCGGGCCAAAGGCAGGGCATAGCTTATCCAATTGTGCAGGGAGGTCAGCAGCTTGTTCATCATGAGAGACAAACATACGGCCTCCCGGTGGCGCAGCGGTTCGCTGCGCCACCGGGAGGCCGCCAGGAGTTGGTATCCAGCCGTTTACTGCAGTACCGGCGTTACACTATACCCTTGCTGACGCAGCAGGTTAAGCACCCCCTGGGAGCCCCCCAGGTGCGCCGCACCTACTGCAAAAAACGTGGGCTGCGCGGCGGCCTGCTTCTCAATGCGGGCAATCCACTGCTGGTTGCGGCCGTCCAGCAGCAGTTGCTCATACTCCTGAAACCCAAAGCTGCTTTTGCTGCTCACGGTGCGCAGCTCCTCCACGTTCTGAGCCTTGTAGAGGGTAAGCAGCTGCTGAAATTCCCGTTGGGCCTCGGCCTCTTTCGTTACCATATCGGCCAGCATCTTGCCCTGCACCGCGTACGGAATCTTATCGAAAAAGCCCATTTGCTCCTGCACCGTTTCCAGACCCGTTACTTCCTTGTGTTGCTCCTGGGCCAGCTTTACAAAGGTAGTTTCGTAGCTGGCCGGAGTGCAGCCCAGCAGGGCCGGGTACAGAATAGAGCTGACAATAAACGGTTTCAGCATACCCAGCTGGGCAATGGGCATACCGGCTTTGGCCTTGAGGTAGTCACCCACGCGGGCGTAGTCGGCGGCGGGCAGCAGCTTTTCCAGGGTCTGGCCGTCGGCCATCATCATGCCGGCCTGCATTTCCTGCATCATGGTGGGGCTGTCCATATCCAGCTCCATTACCACCTGCTTGCTGCTGCCAAAAGCCCGCTTCATCGGCTCGGTTACCTGCAAGTCCTGGGGGCAGATGAGGTGAATGGTGCCGTATATGTAGGATGGTTGCGCCAGCCCCTTGCCCGATACCTCCCACAACAGGGAATTGGCCGGAGCCGCCGTAACGGGAGTTTTATCCGCCGCTTTGGCTTTGATTTTGGTTTTCTGAGCCTGCGCGCTCAGGGAAGTCAGGGCCAGGGTGCCGGCCAGCAGCAGGGTACGAAACATCGTCATGGCAGTAGTGAAATAAGGGGTGTCGGAAGAATGAAGTACCCAAAGATGCAGGGCGCTGATTCAGCTAGCCGGATTATTGCACCAACCCGATACTCCGGCGCCTAAACGCCGCAAACCGACCCACCAACCGCCGCAGCGGAGGCAGGCCGGTTTGCCTGATCCGGACCCTGAAATACTTACCGGGCGGCCACCCGCCACAGGGTGTCGGCCGCGTCGTCGGCTACCAGCAAGGAGCCGTCGGGCAGGGCCGTAATGCCTACCGGGCGGCCGTATACCTCCTTGTCGGCCTCATTGGCAATAAAGCCGGTCAGAAAATCCTCCATCGGCCCGCTGGGCCTGCCGTTGCTGAAGGGCACAAACACCACCTTATATCCCGAAAACGCCGAGCGGTTCCAGGAGCCGTGCTGTCCAATGAAAGCCCCGTTGCGGTACTTCTGCGGGAATGCCGAGGCTTTGTAGAAAGCTAGCCCCAGGGAGGCCGTATGCGGGCCCAGCGCCACCTCAGGCAACACAGTTTGCTGCACCAAATCGGGCCGCTCCCCCTTGCGGCGGGGGTCTTCCTTCTGGCCGAAATAAGCGTAGGGCCAGCCGTAGAACTTGCCGGGCTGCACGCTGGTCAGATAGTCGGGCACCAGCTCATCGCCCAGCTCATCCCGCTCGTTCACGGCCGACCACAGGGTTTGGGTGCCAGGGGCCCAGTCAAGGCCCACGGGGTTGCGCAGGCCGGCGGCATACACCCGCTCCCCGCTGCCATCGGGGTTTATTTCGAGCACGTTGGCCCGGCGCTCCTCTTCCTTCATGCCGTGCTCGGCCACGTTGGAGGCCGAGCCCACCGATATGTACAGCTTCCGGCCCCCGGGCCCGGCCAGCAGGTTGCGGGTCCAGTGGTTGTTGTAGCCCCCAGCCGGCAGGGTCAGAATTTTCTCCCCCTTCCCGCTGATGCTGGTGGCGCCGCTTTTGTAGGGGTAGCGCCACACGCCGTCGGTATTAGCCACGTAAAAATTGCCTTCCAGCAGCGCCATACCAAAGGGCTGGTTCAGGCCGGCCAGAAAGGTGGTGCGGGTATCGGGTGTACCGTCTTTATTGGTGTCGCGCAACAGGGTAATGCGGTTGGCACTGCGGGCCCGCAACGATTTGGAGGGGTCCAGCTCCAGCTGCGCCGTTACTTTTTCCTTCACGTCAGTGGGCACGGTGTTGGCCTCGGCCACCAGCACGTCGCCGTTGGGCAGCACGTACGTGTTGCGCGGACTCACCAACCCATCGGCATACTTGGTCACAACGAAGCCAGCTGGGGCGGTGGGCATTTTGCCGGCGGGCCAGCCAATTACCTTGCTGCGCTTGGTTACCGATTTGGTTGCGTAGGGCTCGGGCAAGTTAACCGGGCTGGCCGCTGTGGCCACCGTATCGGCGGGCGTGGTGGTGGCGGCTTCGGCTTTTTCCTGCTTGCTAGGGCCACCGCAGGCGGCCAGTAGCGCCAGAGTGGCCCAGGCAGAAGTGGTACTGGAAGGGAATCGGTTCATATTAAGGAGGATGCTAACAACAAAAAAAGGCCGAACCATACCACGGCTCGGCCTTTTCTTGTACTGATTTTGCCTTGGATAAGTTGACCTCATCCCCGGCATCCTCCAGCCTGCGCAGCGCAGCAGGCAAGCTTTTCTACGGCACAATATCAATTTCAACGGGCAGCTGCAGGTCGCTAAAGTTAGACGTTGCCACGGCCTTGTATTTGCGCGCGGTTACTCCCATTATATGTACTCGCAGCACGTCCGTTGGCTGTCCCCGGTATTTCTCGGGGCCTTTCAGCAACTGCTTGTCATACAATTCGTAGGTGCAGTCATCGAGCCAGCGCACCTTGAATACAAGCTCAATACCATCCTGTTGATTCACCTCATACTGGGTGCTGTCGGTACGGCGGATGTCGGTAGATGACTTGGAGCTGCTTAACCGAAATTGCCCCGTGTGCACTGTCTGGCAGGCCGGCTTGCGGGCCACCTGAGCTGGTGCGCCCCAAAGAGCCACGGAGCAGCAAACCATACTTGCTAGTACCGTTCCGGCAATGGTCAGAAACCGGCTCATCCGCGAGGCATGGAGGTGCCGGGCTTGCCCTGGGCTTTGGGCTCGGGCTTGAACATCTCGTCCACGTTTTCCAGGTCCAGGAAATCCAGGAAGGTGTCGCCGCGCAGGCCCAGCCGAATGGTTTCCAGGCTGATGATTTCGTTGGGGGCAATGTTGCCCAGGTTCACGTTGGGGCCCAGCAGCTTGATAAACCACACCTGCTGCGCTTTCTGGGGGGCTTCCCAGATGATTTTCTCGAACGGAATCTGGGTCAGGATTTCCTCCACCAGGCCCGAGCGCACCTCGCCGGTGCTACGGAACAGTCCCACGTTGCCAGCCTCCCGGGCCTCGCCAATCACCTTTACGGCGCCGGCCTCCAACTCGGTTTTCATCTGCGAAATCCACTTGTAGGGCGGAATAATTTTCTCCGCATCCTTGGAGCCTACTTCGCTCAGCACCTTCACGTCCTGCGACAGGGTCCGGATGAAGTCCAGCTTTTTGTCGTGGTTCAGGTCCAGGGAGCCATCCGATACCTCGGCGTACTCCATGCCAAACTCGTGCAGCAGGCGGCGGTAGTCATCGAACTGGTTGCGAATGATGAAGGCCTCAAACAACGTTCCGCCGAAGTACACCGGAATACCAGCCTCTTTGTACACGGCCAGCTTGCGCTTCAGGTTGGGGTTCACGTAGGAAGTGGCCCAGCCCAGCTTCACAATATCGGTGTACTCGGCCCCGACTTCCAGAAAATCCTCCACTTCACGCACGCTCAGGCCTTTGTCCATTACCATGGTAAAGCCTTGCTCGCGCGGTTTCTGCGTCCGTTCGGGTAGTTGATTGAGGGTGTAGTTCATCAGTTAGGTCTTGGGGATAGGGGCTTGCGGACCGAGGTACGCTGCGGTCAGTCGCTTCGCCCAAAAAACAACGGGCGTAAAAGTACGCCCGAATTCTGTAAGTGAGGATTAAGGATGAGGGTAGTAGGTATTGGGTAGTAGGATGAAGGACACCGTTGAACGATAGTCCTTCATCCTACTACCTAATACCCACTACCTACTTCCGGTATTGGTCAATCAGGCGGGCCAGGGCCTTCTGCGACTCCAGCTCCGGGAAGTATTCAAACAACAGCCGGTGCTTGTCGAAATCCAGTACCAGGGCGTTTTCCAGGCATTGATAAGCCTCCCGATAACGGCCCGCGGCCAGCAGATAGGCACACAGGCGGTAGTGCAGCTCGGCTTCCATGGGCTGAATCTCCACGGCGTTGCGCATCAGGTCGATGGCGCCGTCAAAATTGCCCTGCTCGTACAGCAGAATGCTCCAGTTCAACCAGGCATCTTTGTTGTCGGGCGCCGTTTCGGTAGCCTTTTCGTACGCCTCCACGGCCGATATGATGTTGCCAATCTGGTATTCGGCGGCCGCCAGCGCCAGCCAGTATTCCACGCTTTCCTGGTACAGGCTCACGGCCTTGCGGAAGAAGTGGATGGCCTCAAAATATTTCTCCTGGGCATTCATCACAATGCCAATGCCAAACCAGGCCTCGTCCATTTCGGGGTCAAGGTCGATGGCCCGTTGGTAGAAGCGGCGGGCCAGGTCCCACTCGGCCAGCTTCTCGTGGCACTCCCCGATGTTGCAGAGGGCCTCCGGGCTGGGCTGACCCTCCGGGTAGCTGAGCTCAAACTCGGCAATGGCCGCCCGGTACCGCTCCATGTTTACGTAGGTGCTGGCCAGAAACCCGTGGGCCTCGTACAGCTTACTATCGATGAGGATGGCATAGTCGAAAGCACTGACGGCGTCGTCGAGCTTATCGGCGCGGTAGTAGGCCTGCCCCAGGTTGTACCAGGCTACCGCCGAATAGGGGTCCTCATCGGTGAAGCGGCGGAAAAACTCCAGGTTCTTTTCCAGCCGCTCGCTCACCTCCAGGCAGTACAGCAGCTCCTGCACGGCCACGTCGTTGTCGGGGTTGAGGCGTAGACTCTGCTTGTAGTACTTGGCGGCACTCTTGAATTTCTGCCAGCTCTGGTAAGCCAATCCCAGGTTGAAGAAAATATCGTCCCGCTCCTGGGCCCGCTCCGCCGCCTGATGGAAAAAGGCTACGGCCTCCGCAAACTCGCCCTTCTGGGTGGCAATGATGCCCCGCGTCACGGCCACGTCAGGGTTGTCGGGGTCAAGTTGGGCTACGTCTTCAATCTGCGTACTGGCCGCCACGTACTCGCCCTTCATGGCCAGTACCTGTGAGCGGTCAATCAGCAGCTCGGTGCTAAACGGATATTGGGCAATGGCGGCCTCGCAGGCCTGCAGGGCTTTATCGTATTGCGTGGTGGAAGTATAGTGGTCGATGATGTTTTCAAAATCGGCCAAGTCAAAAAACACGGGCTCATTGTGGGCTACCATCTGCTCAAAGCGGCGTACGGTGGCCAGCACTTCGTCCCGGTCCTCAAAGTTTTCGTTCATTCTCATGCGGCAACTATCGGCGCGAAACCGCCAAAACGGCAGGTTGCGCGGGTGAGCCGGCGCTTTTCCAACCCGGAAAAGCCACCTGCCCTTAATATACAACAACCACACCGGACGCCGATGGGTTCTTTGTGAGTAGCGGAGTAGCGGAGTAATCGTTCGGTATGCGCCAATTGCGCAGACTACCCTACCGAACAATTACTCAGTTACTCCGCTACTCCGCTACTCCTGAGCCCCTGGCAACACCACTGAATTGTTTCCGACAAAGGTCGGAACTCCCGGCCCAACTCCTGCCGGATTTTTTCGGTGCGGTACACCACGGGCTGCCGGCCGGCGCGGGCGGTGTCCTTGGTAATGAGGGGGCGGGCGCCGGTCAGCAACGACCGGACGTGCTCCAGCCGCCAGATACCCTCCGCCGCCCATTCCGGCACCAGCACCGAAGGCGGGCGCTTCTGAAAACAAGCGGCCGCCTGCGTCAGAAAGTCGCGCAGGAGCATACTGCCGGCGTTCAGCACGTACCGCTCCCCGCTGCGGCTGGTATGCAGCGTCAGGTGCAGCAGGGCTTCCACCACGTCGCGCACATCAACCAGGTTAATGCTACCAGCCGTGTAAAACAGGTGCTCCTGGTAGGCATAGCGGAACAAGCGGGTGCTGCTCCGCTCCCAGTTGGCTGGCCCCAGAATCACTGAGGGGTTCACCATCACCGCCTCTAACCCCTCCGAAATGCCGCGCCACACTTCCAGCTCGCCGAGGTATTTGGAGGTGGAGTAGGCATTGTGCTCGGCGCCCAGGTCCCATTTGGTGTGCTCATCCAGCACCACCGGCCCGGGGGCATCCTCTGCCGCGCCGGCCCCGCCCCCCAGCGCCGCCACCGACGACACCATGCCCAGCCGGATGCCCGGGCGCTCCAGGCAGGCATCTACCAGCGCGGCAGTGCCCTCCACATTCACCCGCAGCAGCTCTTCCTCATCCTGGGGGGCGTAGGAAACCAGGCCGGCGCAGTGCAGCACGTGGGTTACGCCCTCCAGCGCCTGCCGCAGAGCCAGCGCGTCCCGAATGTCGCCCTGCACCCATTCTATGGCCTCACCTCCCGGCACCGATGGTACGTGCTGCCGGTACAGAGCCCGTACCGGCCGGCCCTGGGCCACCAGCTCCGCCAGTACAAAGCTGCCTACCAGTCCGCTGCCACCAGTAACGAAAATCATAGGGCTCAGGTAAAATGACGGGTCCGGAAACGGGTTACAGCGTGCTGTTCAGCAGCGGCAGGGCCAGCACTTTGGGCAGGTAGGCGCTGAGCAGCACTTTCTCCCGAATGTTGTCGAGGTGTTTGGTGTTGTGCGTATCCGTGCCCAGCAGGTCTACCAGGCCGGCGTCAATCAGCTTTTCGGCTACCCGCTTGGCCCCGGCCGAGTAGTATCCAATCAGCGAGTTCAGGTTCACCTGCAGCAGCACCCCCAGGTCCCGGATTTTCAGCAGCTCCTCAAACCGGCCGTACAGATAGGTGTATCGCTCCGGGTGGGCCAGCACGGGCTGGTAGCCCGCCGCCTGCAGGTTGAAAACTATTTCCGGCAGGTTGAAGGGCTCGTTGATGTAGGAGGTTTCTACCAGTACCATGCGCCGCTCCCCGCCAAAGCTCAGCAGTTCCTCCCCACGCTCCAGCCGGGGCAGAAAGCTTTCATCCAGGTAGTATTCGGCGGCGCATTCCAGCGCTACATCATCCAGGCCGGCGGCGGCGGCGGCTTGCCGCAGCGCTTGTAGGGTCTGCCGGATGCCTTCGGGCGTGTTCCGGTAAAAGTCACCCATGACGTGCGGGGTCATGATGAGCTTGCGGTAGCCCAGGCGGCGCAGTTCCCGCAGCATATCCACTGACTGCTCCAGGGTTTCGGCCCCGTCGTCCAGACCGGGCAGCAGGTGGGAATGCATGTCAACCTCCAACACTCCGAGCGAAGGGAGTTCCGGAGCAGCAGCCTCGCGCCCAAACAGCTTCTGGAAAAACGACATGCGCTGGGGCCGCTGAATTAGGAAAAGCGCTTCCGGATGCGGGTCAGCAAGCCCGTTGGGGCCGACGGCTCCTCGTAGTAGCCTTGTCCGTAGCCATAGCCGTAGCCATAGCCGTAGCCATAGCCATACCCACCGGTTGTTTTGGCGTCGTTCAGGATGGTGGTGAGCTTGGTAAAGCCATTTGCCCGCATCAGCTTGTTGATGTTTTTCAGGAACGACTTCTTGGAGTAGTTGGCCCGCACGATGTAAATCGGCACGTCGGCCTTGCGCATAATCAGGATGCCGTCCGTAACCAGCCCAACCGGCGGGGTATCTATCATCACCACATCGTAGTGTTGATGCAGTTGGGTTATCAGCTCATCAAAATGGGAGCTGAGAATGAGCTCCGAGGGGTTAGGAGGAGTGGGCCCGGCCGAAATAAAGTCCAGCGTCGGAATACTGGTGTGCTGTACGCACTCCTGCCACGTGTGCTTCTCAATCAGGATGGTGCTCACACCTTTCGTGTTGTCGGCGTCGAAAGCCAGATTCACCTTCGGCTTGCGCATATCCAGGTCCAGAATTACCACCCGTTGGTCGGAGGCAGCAATAATACCGGCCAGGTTTACCGTTACAAAAGTTTTGCCCTCGCCGCTGATGGTCGAAGTGATGGAAATCAGGCGCTTCTTCTTGGAAGAAGCCATGAATTCCAAATTGGTCCGGATGGAGCGGATGGCTTCAGAAATGGCCGATTTGGGGTTACGGTCCACCACCAGCTTCGAAACGGCCATCTTCTCTTTGTCGTAGGTTGGGATAACGCCCAGCACGGCCGCGCTGGTGTTGCGCTCCAGCTCCCGGATGTTGGTGATGGTATTGTGCATCAGATAACGCACTGCAATCAGCCCCAGTCCCAGCACAATTCCGGCGGCCAGCCCGATGGCGTACACCATCAGCTTTACCGGCGAAATGGGAACGGTCGGCACCGTGGCCGGCGACAAAATCTGGAAATCGGCCGTGGTACCTGCCATAGATATCCCGAAGTTGATTTTCCGGTCCATCATCAGCATGTTGTACTTTTCGTACAATTCCAGCGGCCGTTGCAGGCGCGCCTGCTCGGTTTGCTTTTCGGGCAAGGTTTGCAGCTTTCCTTCCAGTTCGGCACGTTTAGCCGACATTTTGGCCAGCTGCCGCCGCACCAGCTGCTGATTTTTGCGCAGCAGCTCCCGGATGATGCCTTTAATATTGGCAATTTCGGACCGCCGCAG
Source organism: Hymenobacter metallilatus (assembly GCF_003944705.1). Lineage (GTDB taxonomy): Bacteria > Bacteroidota > Bacteroidia > Cytophagales > Hymenobacteraceae > Hymenobacter > Hymenobacter metallilatus. The sequence goes on from NZ_RWIS01000001.1 coordinate 47,637, forward strand.
CTTCACGGCCGTTGTCGTTTCCTGATATGATTTCAGCAGCTGGCTTAAATCAAGCTGCAGGTTGCTCAGCTCCGTAATGCGCTGCAGCAACTGTCCATCCTTGATGGTGCTCAGAGCCGGAATAGTTTGAAATACGTCCCCATCTTCCCGGTCAGTCAGGCGCTCCTGCTCGACTAAACGGGCCAGGTCGGCCAGCATATCGGCCTCTTCCTGCAGCTTTTCCTGCTCGGCTTCCTGGGTGGTCAGTTGGTTGTTGATCAGGCTGGCCTCCGATTTAACGTCGAACACCCGGTTACGCTTCACGAAGTCCTGCATGTTGGACTCAGCCTGGCCCAGCTTATTGTCGTTGATGCCAAGCTGCTGATCAATATAGCTGGTAGCCCGGGCCATGGTTTCCTGCTTCCGCAGCAGCTTCTCCACCAGATATACCGTGTCTATTTTATTGACGATATCACTCGCCTTCACGGGGTTATGATCAGCAAACGAGATGCTGATTGTACTGGCATCCGGGTTTACGATATCCACTGCCAGATTCTGCGTCAGGTACGCATTTACGGTGCCTCCGTCCTGAATAACGAAGGAGTACGTTGCGTCCCGGTCGGCGCTGGTGTACTGTGCTGTTTTGTACACGCGCAGCGTAAATCCGGCTGCCTGGAAAGGCTGACCAAATGTCAAGGCGCTGGTTTCAGACCCGTTTCCGGGCAAGTGCAGTTTGAACTGGTCGTTATCCAACAGCTCCAGCCCAATCTTCTGGTTGAATGCGGCGCCTTTATTGGCAGTGTACTCCACCCGCACCGGAGACAGGTTGTAGAGCTCCGACTCCAGCACGGTACCCTGCACGTAATAGTTCACGTCCAGTTCCAGCGAATCCTTCAGCCGTCGGTAGATAATGTCGGACTTAATCAGTTCTACCTCCCCCGACAGCTTGTTCAGGTTTTGCTTTTGCTCAGCGGCCTGCCCCACATCACCCAGCAACAGCCCTGCTTCCGATTTTTCGTCGATTTTCAGCGTAGAGGAGGCCTTGTACAACGGAGGTGTGTAGCGTAGGAAAAGCCAGGATGCCGTTACGCCTAACGCAATCAACAGGAGCATCCAGGGCAGACTCTTCCGGGCCACCATCAGGAGTGTACTCAGATCCAGTCCTCCACCGTCTTCTTCCTCCTCTGGTTCACCACCCGCGCTGCGGATGAGCTCTTCTAGTTCAGCATCTTCTTTCGCCGCCATGTAAGGCTAGTTTAAGTCAAGAATAGTAACGGAAGCGTTTAGCCGCGTCAACTATCTAATGTTGGAAATGAAGTACACCGCACTAGCCAACGAGGCAACGCTGGCAATAAGTGTAAAAAGTGGGGTCACCTCCTGCAGGCGCTCATAGAATGGGCGCCGAATGGGCTCAACATATACAATATCATTAGGTTCCACCTGCAGGTTAGCCCGGCGCATCCCGTCAATGGTAGTCAGGTCGATGATCTGTACCTGAGGGTTCTTGAGGGAACCCCTGATCAGACGGATGTTATCGGCTCGTCCAACCCGGCTTTGGCCGGTAGTTCCTGCCGCTGCCCCATCAATACCGCCGGCGGCAGCCAGTATCTCCAGCAGATTCATATTATCGTTGTTCATCTGAATCACCTGGCCGGCCCCGCCGGAAGAGGCCCCCAGCACGATAATCCGGTTATTGGTAACCCGCGTGGTCACGAATACATCCTTATAGAACTCCGTGTACTTAATCTGCAGCAGGCTGTCGGCCTGCAGAAGCGTAAGCCCGGCAAGTTTCTGGTAGTTTACCAGCGGCAGCTTCACTAAGCCATCGTGCTGCACCAGAAATTCCGTGCTGCCAACCTGGCCACTTCCTCCCCGGGCCCCACCCCCGGCAGTAGTGCGGCCACCGCCCCCCCCTCCGGTGGTTTGCCGGCTAATACCGCTGGCTCCGCCCATCGCGCCACTGGGAGTTCCAAATAATAATTCCCCGTTGGGGTCCAATATCCGCTCCCCATTGTTGGTGTACACGTGCACCTCCAGGTAATCATTGGCCTGAATCAGGTAGTTGCGCTCAGCTCTGTTTACTACGTTCCGCAGCTGCGCAGTGTCCATCTGGCCAGCTCCGTCGGTACGAAACAGGATGTTTTGCTGTTGAATGCGGCTGGCGGAGCACGAATCCAGCAGCAGCACAATGGGTAGGCAAACGAGCCAGAGGCTCAGGAAACGACGAAAAGGGAAATTTTGCATGAAAACCGGCTTGACCGGAGTCTGGTTTCGGAAGCAACGGCATAACGGCCGCGGATATTGGGCAGTTTTTGCCTAAAAACCATCAAAGAAACCGAATTAGCCGGCCCTATCAAAATTGCACGAGGCGAAGGCCTTAATCCTATACTGGCTTGTCGCCTGTAAAATCATACTTTCGCGGACCCAAATCTGAGCGGAGTGAGTTGTGTAAACACGCTGCTTTGTTCAACTTCCCACCCCCACCCTATTTACTATGGAACTGGTAACGACCGAAAACCAGACGATGATTGCCCAGATGGTGCGCGACTTTGGCGCCCAGCACATCAAGCCCCACATGATGGAATGGGATGAAACCCAGGAGTTCCCCGCGCACATCTTTCATCAGCTGGGCGAGCTGGGCTTGATGGGGGTACTTGTACCCCAGGAGTACGGCGGCTCCGGCTTTGGCTACACCGAATACGTAACGGCCATTGCGGAACTGGCCAAAATTGATGGCAGCATTGGCCTGAGCATGGCGGCGCACAACTCACTCTGCACCGGCCACATTCTGCAGCACGCCTCCGAGGAGCAAAAGCACAAATACCTGCCCAAGCTGGCCAGCGGCGAATGGATTGGGGCCTGGGGCCTGACGGAGCCGAACACAGGCTCGGATGCCGGCAATATGCGCACAGTGGCCGTGGAGGATGGCGACTATTTCGTGCTGAACGGTGCTAAAAACTTCATTACCCACGGCAAAACCGGCAACGTGGCCGTGGTTATTGCCCGCACCGGAGAAATTGGCGACTCCCACGCCATGACGGCCTTTATTGTGGAGCGGGGTACGCCGGGTTTTGCGGCTGGCCGCAAAGAAAACAAGCTGGGTATGCGGGCTTCCGAAACCACCGAGCTGATTTTTACCGATTGCCGGGTGCCCAAGGAAAACGTAATTGGTAAGGTAGGCGACGGGTTTGTACAGGCCCTGAAAGTGCTGGATGGGGGCCGCATCAGTATTGCAGCCCTGAGCCTGGGCATTGCCCAGGGTGCCTACGAAGCAGCCGTACAATACAGCAAAGAGCGGTACCAGTTCAACCAACCCATCAGCAACTTCCAGGGCATCAGCTTTAAGCTGGCCGATATGGCTACCGAAATAGAAGCTGCCAGCCTGCTCACGTACCGGGCCGCCGATATGAAAGACCGGGGCCTGAACGTGAATAAAGAGTCGGCCATGGCTAAACTGTACGCCTCGGAAGTATCGGTGCGGGTGGCCAATGAGGCCGTGCAGATTTTTGGGGGCTACGGCTATACCAAAGACTACCCCGCGGAGAAATACTACCGCGACGCCAAGCTATGCACCATCGGGGAAGGAACTTCTGAAATTCAGAAGTTAGTTATTGCCCGCACCCTGCTCAAGTAAGGCACAGATTTAACAGATTTTCCGCTGATTAGGCAGCTTAGAAACGGTCTGGTAGTTCACGGCTGAAAAAATCTGCGTAATCAGCGGAGAATCTGTCAAATCTGTGCTTATCTTTGCGGCCCCTCCAACCTGGGTTTCCAAGTTCACTGAAGATATGATCATCGTCCAAATCAAAGAAAACGAGTCGGTTGACCGTGCGCTGAAGCGCTTCAAGAAGAAATTTGAGCGCACCGGCGTTCTGAAAGAACTGCGTCGTCGCACGTTTTTCCAGAAGCCTTCCATCACGAACCGTAAGCAGAAGCAGAAGGCTATTTACAAGCTGGCCACGTACGGCCCCGACGCTACCAACGCGTAGGTTACTGCCGAGCTTTTTGCCGGACAAAAAACCGGCTGATTTGCCCACCAGGTGCGAATCAGCCGGTTTTTTCGCGTCCAGATAATTCTGTTTTTTTCTTCCCCTGAATTCCATACATTGGGTATCCGGCCCCGGCGGCCGGCGCCTTTGTGTATGGAATTGTTTTTTGACTACCTGCGGTTTGAGCGGCGCTACAGCCCCCATACTGTGCTGTCGTACCAGACTGATCTGCGCCAGTTCTCAGAGTTTCTGCAGGCTACCTATGAACTCCCGAACCCCGCGCAGGCCGACCATCCCCTGATTCGCTCGTGGGTGGTGGAGCTCATGCAGCAGCACCGTGACCCGCGCACGGTAAACCGTAAAATTGCTTGCCTCCGCTCTTACTACAAGTACCTGTTACGGACTGGGGTTATTCAGAAAAACCCGATGCTGCGCATCACGTCGCCGAAGGTAGCCAAGAAGCTGCCCGACTTTGTGCCGGAAGATTCTTTAAATAACCTGCTGAACTCATTTGCCTTCCCGGCTACGTTTGCGGGCCTGCGCGACCAGCTTATTCTGGAACTGCTATATGGCACCGGCATCCGGCTTTCTGAACTACTTGGTATCAAGCACATTGACCTGAGTTTGCCAGGGCAAACTGTGCGGGTAACCGGCAAAGGCAACAAGCAGCGCCTCGTACCACTCAACCCCAGCCTGCTTGCAGTAGTGGAGCGTTATATAGCGTTTCAGCAACGCGAATTTGGCGCGCTGAGCAACGCCCACGGCGTCCTGCTCGTTACGGATAAGGGAGAGCCGCTCTATGAAAAGTTCGTGTATCGGACGGTGAAGCACTATCTGAGTCAGATAACTACTGCTCCGGGCCAGCAGCACCCGCACGTGCTACGCCACTCCTTTGCCACGCATCTGCTAGGCAAAGGAGCCGATCTGAATGCTATTAAGGAGTTGCTTGGGCACGCCAGCCTGGCGGCCACGCAGGTGTACACGCACCTCAGTATCGACAAGCTAAAATCAGTGTTTGAAAAGGCCCATCCGAAGGCCTGATTTTTGTTCCCTTTCTTCCCATTTAACCCCACGACCGATGAAAGTACAGATGCAATCGGTGCATTTTGATGCCGATCAGAAACTGCTCGACTTCATCCAGAAGCGCCTCGACAAACTCGAAACCTTCTATGACCGCGTGACCGAGGGCGAAGTAATTATGCGCCTCAACAACAAGGATGGTATCGACAATAAAACGGTGGAGATTAAGCTGTACGTACCCGGCAGCACCTTATTTGCTCAGGAAGATGCCGCCTCATTCGAAGCAGCCGCTGATGCCGCTTCGGAGAGTCTGAAACGTCAGATCACCAAGCACAAGGAGAAACTGGTAAGCCATTGATTTTTTTAGCTGTTAGCTTTTCATGAAAAAGCCCCTTCTGAAAGATTCAGACGGGGCTTTTCATGAATATACTGCTGATACGGCACCCGCGGAGGCGTGTGCCACGTCGGCTACAGGCCAAACTCGGCTTTGATTTTATCGACGTAGTCGAGCTTTTCCCAGGTGAAAGTTTCCACGGTGCGGGTATTGCCCTGGCCGTCCTGCACCTGCTTGGTGCCGGGCTGCCGGCCCATATGGCCGTAAGCGGCCGATTCGGCGAAGATGGGGTTTTGCAGGCCCAGGCGCTGCACAATGGCGTAGGGGCGCAGGTCGAACAGCTTCTGCACTTTCTCGGCAATCTGGCCGTCGGTGAGCTTGTGGCCCTGGCCGTTGCTGGCTTGGGTGGTACCGTAAGTAGTCACGAATACGCCCACGGGCTCGGCCACACCAATGGCATAGGCCACCTGCACCAGCGCCTGATCAGCTACGCCGGCAGCTACCAGGTTTTTGGCAATGTGCCGGGCGGCGTAAGCGGCGGAGCGGTCCACTTTCGAAGAATCCTTACCGGAAAAAGCTCCGCCACCGTGGGCACCTTTACCACCGTAAGTATCCACGATAATTTTACGACCAGTGAGGCCGGAGTCGCCGTGGGGGCCCCCAATAACGAACTTGCCAGTGGGGTTAATGTGGTGCTTGATGTCGGCGGTGAACAGCTTCTGTACCTCGGGGCTCAGCTGAGCTTTCACGCGCGGAATGAGGATGTTGATAATATCCTCCTTGATGCGGGCCAGCATCTGCTCCTCACTGGCATCGAAATCGTCGTGCTGGGTGCTTACCACAATGGTTTCGATGGCCTCGGGCGTATTGTCGTCGGCGTAGCGGATGGTTACCTGGCTTTTGGCATCAGGGCGCAGATAGGTCATTTCCTGACCGGCTTTGCGAATGGCCGACAGCTCGCGCAGCAAGCGGTGCGAGAGGTCGAGGGCCAGGGGCATGTAGTTGTCGGTTTCCTTGGTGGCATACCCGAACATCATGCCCTGGTCGCCGGCGCCCTGCTCCTCAGCTACGGCTCGCTCCACGCCCTGGTTGATATCAGCCGATTGCTCGTGCAGGCGGTTCATTACCTCGCAGGTATCGGCATTGAACAGGTATTCGGGCTTGTTGTAGCCAATCTGACGAATAACCTCCCGGATGATCGGTTCAGCCTCCACGTGGGCCGTTGATTTGATTTCGCCGGCTACCAGGGCAAAATCGGTGGTAACCAACGTTTCGCAGGCCACCTTGGCAGTAGGATCCTGACGGAGGTACTCGTCGAGGATAGCGTCAGAAATCTGGTCGGCTACTTTATCGGGGTGGCCTTCCGAAACGGATTCGGAGGTGAACAGGTAGGGCATCAGCTTATAAGGTAGGAGTACGCAAGAGGCCGGCAGCCCCTGCCCTGCTACAGGCAACCAGCCAGGCAGGGCCGCAAAGCTACAAGTTTTCCGGCGGTTAGTTACTTGTTGCTACTGGCTTCTGCACAATGCAATATCCTATTGGGTTCAACCCACGGGGCCGGCCTGCGTTTAGGGCAACTCTCCTATTCCGCTTTTCTCCAACCCTGTACATGAAAAAACCTCTTCTCCTCGCACTCGGAATGTCGTTGGTAGCCAGTGGCAGCACTCAGGCACAAAAGTCACCGTCGCCCTATCACACCCGCTTTGCCGTGGATGCTCCGGTTTCGGTAGGCCTGGGGGCTCTGAGTATCACAGGGTTGTTGCTGGTGCAGCAAAAAGATGGTCTCACGGATGCCCAACTGGCCACTCTCAATAAAAACGACATTCCCAAGTTCGACCGGTTTTCGGCGGGCTACTACAGTGATAAGGCTCAGACTGCTGGCGACTTAATTGTATATCCTTCGCTGGTGCTTGCGCCGGCACTGCTGGCCCTGGATTCGGAGGTGCGAGGACGGTATGGGCAGGTATTGGGGCTGTACCTGCAGACCATGCTGGCAGCCGATGCTTCCTTCACCATGAGCGTGGGCAGTATTACCCGGTACCGACCATTTCTGTACGGCACCCAAGGCGGGGGCGACCGAAACAGTAAGATTGCCACTAATTCCTTTTTTGCCGGCCATACCGCCCACACAGCAGCGTCGGCCTTCTTCGCCGCCAAAGTGTACCACGATTTTAACCCTGGCACAACCCTGGAGCCGCTCGTGTGGACGGCGGCAGCTCTGGTACCGGCGGCTGAAGGCTATACCCGCCTGAAGGCCGGCAAGCATTTCCTTTCCGACAACCTTGTGGGCTATGTAGTAGGCGCTACGGCCGGTATTATGGTGCCACAGCTGCACAAGAAAAAAGGCCGTACACTGAGCATTGTACCGTTGCAGGGCATCAACATGAACGGCTACTCGTACACGGGCTTATCATTAACGAAGCGGCTGTAACCAACCATTCACTGATGCACAAAAGTGCGGTTCTGCCATAGAACCGTACTTTTTTTTCCAGTTATACAGTGAGGTCCCGCTGGTGTTCTGCCAGCGGGACCTCACTGTATAATGGGAGGAATACGCAACGAGGCGCGGATTTACTGATACGTACCCGAATAGGCAGCAGGATCTTCCGGGACGGAAGCAGATGCAACGGCGTCCGTGCTGAACCGCGTGTGCAATTCGGTGCATATATGGGGCGGCACGCGGAGGTACTCTACTACGTCGGCGGTTTTTTCGGACGATTTACCTTTGTTGTCTACTTCCACCGTAATGTTTTCCAGTGAGAGGTAGCAACACTGCGGGTCGGAGGGGGCACGGTAGAAATGCAGGCGGCTGGAGGGAGAGGTGACCGTAATTTCCTCTTGAGCGTGTGGTTGTAGCTGATGCCAGTCAGCGGCCTCGAGGGCGGCTTTGGCGGCGGCGGCATCGGGGAAGTGGATGGCGCGCTGGGGAAGGGTGGTTTTTTCGGCCCATTCCTGCGCCAGTTCCGAGAAGGGTACGCCGGCCTCGCTGTGGGGCTGCATCCAGGTCAGGACTACAATAATCAGAAATTCGGCCAGCCAGATCAGGTAGAGGAATATACCGCTCGGCGTTGCGCTAAATATGCTCCAGGTGCCGTTTTCGGCCAGTTCGGGTAGTACTCCGAACAGGGTGCCAGGGTCGATGATCATCCCTAAGAATACGTCCTCCTGAAACGTGGTGTGCGCAAAAGACGCCCGGCTGCCGAGGCTCTCGGTTTCGCCGGCGCCGGCCAGCAGGGCCATGTATACGCACCACTGCACGTACCAGGCCCACACGCCCACGGCCACGCTCAGCCAGCCCGCCAACCGGGGGTTGCGGATTTTGCCGGTGCGTACCATTTTCTTCAGCACCCAGCCCAGCAAAAAGCCGAACATCAGCGTCATGAAGAAATTGATGTAGATAAACGGAATATACCACACCGCATACACGTACAGGAAAGCCAGCGGCACGGCGGCCAGTGCCCCCACCAGCAGGAGGCCCAGAATACCGCCCACCGTGAAACGGCCGGAAGGCTGGTAATACAAGTCAGTCATAACAGGAAAGAGATGAAAGGTTACAGGTGCCTGAACATAGGACTTTAGCCCACGCCACGCAATATCGAACCCGACGGTTTTGCTCAGGAGAACGGGCCGTAGGCCACCACTTGCCACAGGTGCCAGGCCCCCGCCGCACCCAACAAACCGGCCGTGAAGCGTACCGGCCGCTGCTGTACAGCCCCCGATGCCCCTATCATCAGCAGCAGCACCGGCACTAGCATCCAGGTAAGGCGTTCCTTGTAGTAGCCGAGCCCCACCAGAAAAATTATCAATAGCAGCGTCACTCCAAATAACAGGCGCATAAAGTGAGGCCGTTGCCGACGCCCAAACGCCCAGCCCCCAAGCAGCGCCGTTGCAGCGAATGGCCCAATAGCGGGCAGGGTGCTCAGAAACTTACCGAAGTTGACACTCAGCAGCTGCCAAAACGCCGGAAATGGTTGCTGCCACAGGGCTTGCAGCCACACTACCTGCCCGTAAGCTGCCGCCTCGTGGTTGTAATAGGCCACACCTTGCAGCCGCAGAATGCCAATCCAAGCCAGTGTTGGCACTGCAAACAGCAGCATAAGCAGCGGCGCCCAGCCCAGCATAGTCAGGCGGGAGCCTTCGGCCCGCTGTAGCCAGAGCCCGTACAGCAACACCGGCAGCACCAGCACAAAGCTGCCATACACCAACGACAACAATCCACCTACTACCGCCAGTAATGGCAGCTGCTGCCGCCACTGCGCCGAGGTGTGTAGCTGTGCGGCTACATACACCAGCACCAACGGCACCAGAAACGTAAACATTTGCTGGTGTACGGTCCAGAAAAAGGCCTTGGTTACCTGATTGGATACCAGAAATACGAAGAGCCCCGCCAGTATCCCGGAGCTACCTTGTTGGGCCGTGAAGCGGTAGTAGAGGTACCGAAATAGCAGCAGCGCCGCCAGCAGCACGGTGTAGTTCAACAGCACGTAGCCCACATAGAAACCCAGCAGCGGCTGATACTTGACCGGCAGCTTTTGCACCACCCGGGCCGGCAGCAGCCCGCTGGCTTGCGCCACTTGTACGGCCCAGGTGCAGGGGTAGCCCACTACGCTGCCCAGCAGGATGAATAAGGGCCGGGACTGACGCACCTCCCCGGACTCCAGCAAACGCGCGGGGTGGCGGGCATCTTCCATGTATACAAACCCGTCGCAGTTGGCTGTGAAGCCGGCCCAGGGCGTAAGGTGCAGATAGGTACCGCAATATTCTGCCTCGGTGCGGGGTGCCGGCGAAAACCAGAATGAGAGCGTGAGGCCGAGGATGAGCAGCGTGTAGGCGGCTATCCGGCGCGGCCAGGTTAGGCGAAGAGACATGGAGGCCTAATGAACGGGTGCCACCCGAAGCTGTGCTCCGGTCAGCGTTGAAGTTGTACCCCGGAGCTGTGCTCCGGCTCGCGGGAGACGATACTGAACCGCTTGCGCGGGCCGGAGCACAGCTCCGGGGTACACGTTTTGGCGGTGCTAGTGGCCACTGCTGCCAACCCCGCTGGCAGCGGGCGGCTGGTTGCGCAGGTTGGTTTCAAACAGCTTTAGAATACGCTTGTACTCGTCGGTCCAGGAGGAGGACTCCACGAACCCGTGGTCCTCAACCGGATACACGGCCAGCTCCCAGTTCTCCTTTTTCAGCTCGATGAGCCGCTGCGACAGGCGCACGATGTCCTGAAAATGCACGTTGGTATCCACCATGCCGTGGCACATCAGCAAGGCACCTTTGAGGCCGGCGGCGTAGTTGATGGGCGAGGAGCGGGCGTAGGCCAGGGAGTCGTTGTAGGGCTCGTTGAGGATGTTATCGGTGTAGCCGTGGTTGTAGTGGGCCCAGTCGGTAACGGAGCGCAGGGCGGCACCGGCCCGAAATACCTCGGGCTGGGTGAACATGGCCATCAGGGTGATGAAGCCGCCGTAGCTGCCCCCGTAAATACCAATGCGCTGGGGGCTTACGCCGTATTTCTCGGTCAGCAGCCGGGCCCCGTCTACCTGGTCGGTGAGGTCCTTGCCGCCCATGTAGCGGTAAATGCCGGTGCGCACGTCGCGGCCGTAGCCGCTGGAGCCGCGGTAGTCGATGTCCAGCACGGTGTAGCCCCGGTCGGCCAACAGGTTATGGAACATGTACTCGCGGAAGTACTGGCTCCACCACTTGTGCGCGTTCTGGAGGTAGCCGGCTCCGTGCACGAAGATGACGGCCGGGCCCTGGGGCTGCGTAATAGCCGGGCGGTAGAGGCGGGCGTACACGTCAGATCCGTCGCGGGCTTTGTAGCTGATGACCTCGGGGGCGCGCCAGGGGTAACTTTCAAACTCCGGCGTGGTGCTGTGGGTGAGGCGGCGCATCTTAGCCCCCGGCTTGTTTTCCATCACATACAGCTCCCAGGGCTGGTTACTGGTGCTGTAGCGCAAGGCCAGGGTTTTCTCGTCGGGCGAGAGACTAACCTCGTAGCCGCCGGGCTGGGTAGTGATTCGGGTGAGCGGCCCGCCTTCCAGTGGCATGGAATAGAAGTGCTGCTCGCCGGGGTGGGTTTGGTTGGCGGTGAGGTACCAGGTTTTCCGGCTGCGGCTGAGTTGGGCGCGCTGCACCTCAAACCGGCCGCTGGTGAGGGCCTTTTTCTGGCCCGTATTTACATCCACCGTGTACAGATGGGAGTAGCCGGTTTCCTCGCTCTGAAACCAGATGCGGCGCGAGTCGGGCAGCCAACCCACGTTGCCTTCGTCATAGCCAATGCCGGGGCCGTTGATCCAGGCGTCGTCGTGCTGGCGGTCCAAGAGCCTGATTTGCTGGGTTGCGGGGTCCAGGGCTACAATCCACCGGTCCTTGTTGTCGGTGCTGCGGATAACCAGGAAGGCCCGCTGCCCGTTGTCGGACCAGAACGGGCCGTAGGGCACCACGCGGCGCTGCTCAGTAGCGGGTTTTTCTTTTTTGGCGGCGGCCTTGCTGGTATCGGCCGGCACAGGGGCTTTGGCTTGCAGCTGGTACTCCTTGCGGTAAGCCGGCTGCTCATCCAAGCCCTTCAACTCTTTATAGCCCAGCACAAACGTAGTATCGCGCCCCACGTCGTACAGGCCCAGCTGGTAGGCTGTTTGGGGCGCCCCCACCTTGGTGCGGGTGCTGATATCCTCAGTAAAGCCGGAAGCCGTAACGAAGTTGGGCACCAGGGCCACCTTTTCGCCGGAGGGCTCCTGCGTGAGGGTGTAGGTAACGTAGCGGCCATCGGGCGAGAGGCGCAGGTTGCGCACGGTTTGCTGGCCCAGGTATATAGCTTTGGGCCGTAGCCGGGCCAGGGCTTTCTGCTGGCGCTGCCGGGCCCGGGCATCCTGCTCCTTGCCGCGCAGCACCTCAAACAGAGCCAGCTGCTGGGCTTTCAGAAACTTCTCTTCCTTATCGGTGGGCTCATTGGAAGCCGGCCGGGGGCCACGGCGGAAATCGGTGCGCTGCACGGTTTCGCCGGTGGCGGGGTCCCAGGTAAACAGGTTGCCGCCCCGGGTGTAGCTGATGGCCCCCTCCTGCAAGGCAAACTGCGGCTCGGTTTCCCGCTCGGCCGTGTTGGTTATCCGGCGGCGGCGCTGGGTTTTGAGGTCGAGCAGGTAAATATCCCCGTCCTTTTCGTACACCTTGCGGGTGTAGTGCTGGTCGTACTCACCGCTGGTGGCAGGCAGGCTCAGCTGTTCCCGCAGACTCACCTTGCGCGGGGTGCCGCCCTGGGGCGCGAGGCGGTAGAGCGAGTCGCGGCGGGCTTTTTCGGGGTTCCAGCTGAAGTAAATGGTTTTGCCATCCTCGGCCCACTGCACGTTGCTGGGCGAAGTACCCAGCCATTGCGCCGGCTCGCGCATGATTTTCTCGACGGTAAGCGGACTGAGCTTCTGGGCGTAGGTGGGCAGCGCCAGCAGCAGGCCGGCGGATAAGAATAGGTGTACAGGTTTGAGCATACAGGCAGGTGGTTGCAGTACCGCAACTTACGACGCTGTAGCTGATGCATAATACTGGATGAGAGTAGAATTTACCTCTACACTCCTTACTATTCTCTTAAGATGCTATTACCTTATTTTCGGATTCTTTTGTTGAAGAAATTCACAAGGCAATAAACGGCGAGAGTGGCCACAAAGGGCGCAACACCAACGAGCAGGTTAAATACATCAGCAGATTCTCGGAAGGGCACATTAATAAACATGGTCCATACCAACAATACGGTTAAAATATAGGCCAAACTCATCCAGGCTTTTGTAGCATACGCCAATCGGCTGAGCAGAAGGATTGCTGTAAATAAGACAACCGAGCCGAATTGAATAAAGAACGGCACAAGTACGTCCTCGCCGTGTGCAAACGCCAAAGCAGGCATTAGCAGAAAACCCAATAACAGGCAGGCTTTTCTCTGATACTGCATAAGGAACGGGAACGATTAAAGTGTTTGAATTGCACCCTGAAGAGCTTCCGAACTACACACTCCCGTTTTTCCACGCCTTCAACTCGGCCTGGAGGTTGCGGCGGGCGGCGGCATCCAGCTGCCCCCGGAAGGTGGCGGTGTGGTAGAGCAATGGCGTGTGGAGCAGCTTTTCGAGCACCTGACGGCGGCCCCGGCGGTACAGAAAATCGGGGATGAGGCGGTACTCCTGGCGCACCTGCCGGGCGTACTGCCAGTAGTCGGCCTCGGGGGCACCCAGTATTTGCAGGTCGGCATCCAGGAAGAAGTGCAGGTCCGGGTCGGCAGGCTGAGATTGGGTATGATCCTGAGTCCGCTCAATGAGGAAGGCTACGCGCTGCTGCCGGGCTGCGGAAAGTGTGGTGTGCTGCAAAAACTCCAGGGCCAGGGCAGCACTGCGGGCTTCATTATCGGCGCGACGGGTGTGGTACACGGCATCATGGAACCAGATGGCCAACTCCACTACCTCCCGGTCGTGCACCAGCGCGGGGTACCGGTCCACGGCTTCCAGCAGCGCCCGAATGTGCGGCAAAGCGTGGTAGTGCCGGTCGGAGCCGCCGTAGGCCGCCGCCAGCTGCTGGTACGTTGCCGTACGCAGGGCTTCATCGGAGAGAATAGGCGTGGTAAGGTGCTGCCAACGGGCCGCCAATGTGGTATGCATAGCGCGAGGATACAGAATAGACGAATGTGGCGCGGCTAATTGGCCGTGGGTATTCCGTATGGGTTGGCCCGCCGGACCTCCAGATACCGCTCCGGAGCGGCCAGCTCCTGAAACCCAAACTGCTGGTACAGGCCATGCGCGTCCAGGGTAGCCAGCAGGTGCCGCCGCTGGTTCTGCAGGTCCGGATGGCTCCACACCGTATGCATCAGCTGCTTGCTGAGGCCCTGCCCCCGGAACTCGGGTAGTACGAACACGTCGCAGAGCCAGGCAAACGTGGCCCGGTCGGTAACTACCCGGGCAAAGGCAGCTTGGCGGCCATCGGGGGCGTAGGCGCCAAAGTTGAGGGAGTTGGCCAGGGCCCGCTGCACCGTTTCGAACGGAATACCACGGGCCCAGTATGACTCCTCGGCCAGGTAGCGGTGAATCAGGGCTACATCGAGGCGGGCCGGGTCGGTGCTGACGGTGAACATAGCGGGGCTGGGGGTTGGGTGAGCAACAAGAACGAAAAGCCCGTGCAAACCCGCACCGTTTTTAATCCAAAAATGCTTCTATTACGTTACTCTTCTACTCCACCACCATTTAACTACCTGACTATGAAACACCTTCACACGCTGCTGATTGGGGCCGCTGCGTATTGCAGCCCGCTGCTACTGTCGGCCCAAACGGCGCCGGTGCTTACCACGTTTCCGGTAGGCAGCACCACCGTTTCGGTTTCGGCCCTGACCACTGGCCTGCAAGTGCCCTGGGAGCTGGTTTGGGGCCCCGACAATTTCATCTGGATGACGGAGCGCGGCGGCCGCATCAGCCGCGTAAATCCCGCCACCGGACAGGTTACGCCGCTGGTTACCTTGTCGGATGTGGTTACCTCCTCGGAGGGTGGCCTGCTGGGCATGGCCCTGCACCCTGATTTGCTCACTACTTCGCCCTACGTGTACGTGGTGTACAACTACAACGACGCGGGCGGCCAGTACCGGGAAAAGCTGGTGCGCCTCACTTACTCCAACGGTACGCTAAGCAGCCCGTTGGTGCTGCTGGGTAACATCAGCGCCGTGAGCACGCACAGCGGCTCCCGCCTGCTCATCCTCCCCGACCGAACCCTGCTTATGACCACCGGCGACGCCCAGAACCGCCCCGCCGCCCAGGACCGGGCCTCGCTCAACGGTAAAATCCTGCGGCTGAATCTGGATGGCACCATTCCGGCCGACAACCCGGTAGCCGGCAACGCCAGCTACACCTACGGGCACCGTAACCCCCAGGGCCTGGTGCGGGCCGGCAATGGCAAAATCTACAGCTCGGAGCACGGCCAGGATGCCGAGGATGAGGTGAACATCATCGAGCCCAACCGCAACTATGGCTGGCCCACCGTGGAAGGCCTGTGCAACCTGCCCGCCGAACAGCCCTTCTGCACCCAAAACAACGTGCGGGAACCTATTTTCACCTGGGCCCCTACGGTGGGTTGCGCGGGCATCACCTACTACGACCACCCGGCCATTCCGGGCTGGCGTAACAGCCTGCTGGCCTTGGCCCTGAAAGGAAATAAGCTTACGCAGATTCCGCTGGACGCCACGGGCAGCACAGCCGGCACCGGGGCCTTCACCCTCACCGGCTTCGGGCGCCTGCGTTCCATTTGCATTTCGCCCCAGGGCAAAGTGTACGTGGGCACCAGCAACCGGGACGGCCGCGCCACCCCCGGTGCCAACGACGACCAGATTCTGGTGCTGGAGAACCGGCTGTTCACCAGCACCGCCAAGGCCAACACGAGCCAGCTCAGCCTCTGGCCCAACCCGGCACGGACTTCCCTGACTCTGGAACTACCCGCGCCAGTCACCAACACCACCCCCGCCGATATTCACGATGCCGTAGGCCGGGTAGTACGCACGGCGCAGTTCAACGCGGGCCAGCGGACAACCCAGGTTGGCCTGCAAGGTCTGCGGCCGGGTCTGTATTCTATTCGTAGCAATAACGTGGTGCAGCGTTTCGTGGTGGAATAAGGCACTGAACCCTCCAAACCACGAAAAGGGGCCCGACGCAGCTGCGTCGGGCCCCTTTTCTTAGCGTAGAAGATGCGGATGGACTACTCCAGCACCACCTTCCGTACAATGGTGTACTCACCAACCTGCACCTGCAGGTTGTAGATACCCTTGGCCAGGCCCTGAACAGCCAGCGGCTGCTCCAGAGTGCCGCCCCGTACTGCCAGCTTCTGCGTAAGTACCTGCTGGCCCAGCAGATTAACCAGAGTGGCCTGCACTGCGGTGGCCTGCGTCACTCCGCTCATGCGCAGCGTAAGGCTACCCGTGTT
The DNA here is from genome assembly GCF_003944705.1 of Hymenobacter metallilatus. Taxonomy (GTDB): domain Bacteria; phylum Bacteroidota; class Bacteroidia; order Cytophagales; family Hymenobacteraceae; genus Hymenobacter; species Hymenobacter metallilatus. The sequence continues at coordinate 63,879 of NZ_RWIS01000001.1, forward strand.
GCTGGGGTTCGGGAATACGCTTACCTCGCCACCCGGCAACTCACTGCGGGTACCGGTAATCACGCGCGAAGCACAAATGGTAAACGGACCCACCGGATCGGCCGAGCCGTAGCCAGCCACCATTACCATGTAGCGGGTAGCCGGCTGCAAGCCGCCCACCTGGAAGGTGCCAACCGTCTGGCCGGTAGCCACTGCGTTACACGAAACGGCCGTGAAAGCCGTTGAGCAAGAAGCCGCCGTGAACAGGCGCACCTGCCCCGCGGCCGAGCCCGTGGTAGTAATGCTGATGGTTTGGGCACCCGTACCGCTGGGAGTAGTCATGCTGAACCACACGTCGCGGGGGTTAAGCGAGGTAGAGCAGCCAGGGTTCACGTAGCCATTGGCAACGGTGGACGTAGCGCCCACGGTGGTAGCTGCCAGTGGCGTGCAGGCTGTGCCCACGGGCAGCACCACGGCGTTGCAAGGCTCGTCGTTGCTGGCGGGCGGGTTGGGCGTGGTAAAGCAGGTGGGGCCCACGTTGGTGCTGCTGCCACTGGTGCCACAGTCCTGGCGCACATAGAAGCAATAGGTAGCGTTGGGCGTCAGGCCGGTGATGGTGGTAGAGGTGCCGCTGATGTTGCTGACCACGGTACCAGTACCAGGCGTGAAGCCCTGCAGGCCATATTCTACCCGGAACGTAGCCCCGGCGGTGGGAGCCGATACGCTCCAGCTCAGTACCGCCGACGTGCCCGTGAGGGAGCCCGCCGAAGGCGTAACCGGCACCGGGCAGTTGCTGGTAGAGCGCGCGCACAGCTTGAACGCTCCAAACGTATCGTTGCCATACTCCCACACCCGCACGTACAGCACCTCGCCGGGCGTACGGCCGGTCAGCTCAACCAGCGAGAACAAGCCGTTGGTGCTGCTGTCGTCGTCGCAGTCCAGTTCCGTAAGGGAGCCGCAGGCCCCGGAATACACCGACATGCCGGTGTCGCGGATGGGGCTGGTGCCTACAGAGTCGGTTTCCAGAGTAATCACTCCTGAGGCGGGCACCACTACCCGGAACCACACGTCGCCGCCCTGGTAGTTGGCGCAGGTAGGAGCCGGCGCACCAGTTGATGTGGTAGCGCCGCTGTTCACGGCCCGCGTGGGAGCCGTGCAATTTCCGTATTCCACGTTCACTGCCGTGGCGTTGGCGCAGTCGTCGTTAGCCGGGGGCAGTGCCAGTGTAGTGAAGGCAACTGGGCCGGTTGGGTTGCTGTTGCCGCTGGTACCGCCGCAGTTCTGCGTTACGTAAAACTGGTACTGAACATTAGGAGTAAGCCCCGTTACTCTGTAGCGGGTGGTGGTGATGTTCGGTACCCGGGTACCCGTGCCCAGGGTGAAGCCCTGGCGGCCATACTCAACAGTAAAAGGCCCAACCCCCGAGGGCGAAGTCCATTTCAATACGGCCGAGGTGGTAGTCAGAGTATCGGCCCGCAACGCCGTGGGCGCCAGGCAGGTGGGAGGCAGCGTGGCACAGATAGTGAAAGCCCCCTGCGTATCGGCCGAGCCGTAGCCAGCCACCATTACATAGTATGTAGTACCAGGCGTGAGGCCAGTCAGAATGCCCTGCCCCGCCGACGTATTGTTGGTGGTACCGGCAAAGCACCCCACCTGTGTGAAGGGGCCGCTGCAGCCGTTAGGAGAAGAAAACAACCGTACCAGACCGGCCGGCGTACCCGTAACCGTCATGGCAATACTGGTGCTGCCCAGGCCCGAGGCGGCAGTAGTAACTGTGAACCATACATCCTTGGGCGAGGTAGCAATGCCGCAGGAGGTGCCCGGGTTACTGTAGCCGTTAGTGGTGGTGGTAGTGGCCAGGTCGTTGGTAGCACTCAGAGGCGAACAGGTAGCACCCAGTGGCAACGCAATGGCACCGCAGGGGTCGTCGTTGGCCGGGGGCGGCGTGGGCGTTGTTACGCATACCGTGAACAGGGCCGGCGTACCCGTTTGGGCAGTGGCTGAATACGAGTATATCCGCAGGTAATAAACGGTGCCCGCCGTAAGGCCGGTGTACGTTTTGGTATTCGGGTCGGAGAAAGTAATGGAAGTAAGGGCACTGCAGGAGCCGCTCAACAACTGCTGCACGTAGTCGCCAGTGCCGGTGAGGGTAACCGTGTGCGCCGTGGAGGTAGCCGTAAACCGGTACCACACGTCATCGTCGGCGTTGCCGACGGGAGCAGCCAGACCGGGAGTTGCCAAAGCGTTTTCGAGCGTACCGCTCGTAGCGCTGGTACAGGCCGCGTTGATGGCTCCAGCCGTCAGGACAACCGCATTGGCACAATTGTCATTTGCCGGGGGCAGGCCACGGGTAGTGAAGGCCACGGGCCCCGACCGGGTGCTGTTACCGTTTGTACCACCGCAGTTCTGCGTTACATAGAACTCGTAGGCTGTGGCCGGGGTAAGGCCGGTTAAGGAGCGGGAGGTAGTAGTAAGGTTGGGCAGCAGCGTGCCGGTGCCGGGCGTAAAACCCTGCGGGCCATACTCAATAGTATACGGGCCGCTTCCTCCAGCCACCGTCCACGACAGGTCGGCGGTAGTGCTGGTAAGGTTTGCAACCGTGAGGTTGCGGGGTGCCGGGCAAGCAGCCAGCGGGGCCGGAGTGAAGGCATAAATCTGGCCGTCGGCTGGCTTGGTGTTGATATTTGTGGTTTCGGCAGTAGAACTGGCCGTAGGCGCGGTGCCGGTACCGTTCAGCGAGAGGTAGGAGCCGGCTCCGGTACCTATTCCGGCCAGCCCAATAGAAGCGCCCCCGCTGTTCACACCACCCGCCTCGGGGTGATAAATAAACTCTACCCGGTTGCTGGTTTCGTACAGCTTAGCCTGAAAGGAAATGACAGCGGAAGAAGCCGCGTAATTCCATTCCCAGTTCCGCCATTCAAACGTGAACACGCGGTTGGGAGCCGTACCCGTTACCAGGTAAGAGCCAGTGCCGGTGGCCCCGGTAGGGCGTCCGTCCAAATCATCCCACAACGGAGCTACCAGGGGGCGGTTGGTGGCAGAGCCCGTAGCCAGGTTGTTCGTCAGCGACGAAGATGTGGCCGTAGTACTGAACGTGAGGTAGCCATCAGAAGCCGCCTTAACGCTGGTGTAAGGCGTTCCATCGAAAACGAACGTGAAGCCCAGCGGAATAGCCGGCGACAGGTACGTATCGGCGGCCATACCGCTCACAACGGTGCTGCCCGCAAGCGGAGTGAACGTACCGCTGGAAGGCGTAAAAGTATACGTATCTACCTGCGCAACAGCCGGAGCAGCCAAGCCCAGTGCCAGCACCAACCCAGCGGCCAGCCTACGCCAACTTTTCCAACGCAACCCAACAGGAAAACTACTTGAGGGTAGAGGTTTTGTCATCATGCAATGCGGTTTAGAATGAAGGAAAGGAACAGAAAGTATGTTGAAACAAAGAAAAAACAAGCCTCAGAAAAGACCCGCATGCTTCCGGTATGGTACCCGCGCAGCAACCCCAAAGTATTCGCCGGCTCATTCTAGGGATTTTCTTTTGAATAATTGGCACCATTTCAAATTTATTTTCAATTCAACACAATTGAAATATTTATAAATTACCGCTAACATTGCTCAAACCTACCCGCTCCATCTGCTTCCTTCTTTACCATTTTTTCAATCAATTTCCTTCCGCATGAAGAAACTCTTACACGCACCTTTAGTACTCTTTCTAAGTTGGTGTATATCCGTGGTGGGTATGCAGCAGGCGCGTGCTTCGCACGCGCAGGGTGGGCAGCTTACGTACACGGCGCTTGGCAACAACCAGTACCGTATTTCGTGCCGCTTCTTTCGTGACTGTTCCGGTATTGCGGCGCCTACTACTCTTTCGCTGAGCGTAAAAAATGGCAGCTGCTCGGCGGCGGCCACTACTTATACCCTCAACCAGGTAGGAGCTTTGGAAAATGGCTCCCCGTACTGCGCCAGCGTACCTGGCGGTCCTACCCAGTGTACCAGCACCGGCCGCACTAACTTCCAGACGGCCAAGTACGAAACCACTATCACGCTGCCTCCGGCTGCTGAGTGGATTCTGAGCGTATCGGAAAGCTCCCGCCCCGCCATCGGCAACCTGGTAAGCTCCAGCGGGGAGAATATGTACTACGAAGCCCGCCTGAACAACCTGCTCTCGGTGAATGGCGTGAACACCACCATCCAGAACAGCTCACCGCAGTATCAGGATCAGGACATTCCGATTCCGTTTGTGTGCTGGCAGCAGCGCACCACCATCACCTTCTCGGCCCTAGAAGCCGACGGCGACTCGCTGGTGTACTCCCTGGACCGCCCCCTGGCTGGTTGCAACGATACCATTGCCTACAACACGTTTGCCAGCGGTGGTATTCAGGTTATCTCAACCAACCCGCCCTGCGTACTGCAGCTGCCCTCCAATGGCCGCTACAGTCCCTTATTTCCTATTTCCTCGTTTACCACCACCGGTGTGTGCCCGGTAAAAACGGCAGTACCCGATTTCCGCTTCGATGCCCAGCTGGGTAGCATGACGTTCACGCCCGGCGTATACGTTCAGCCCAATGCCGCCGGCAACACCGACAACTACCTTAACAAGTACTCGCTGGTAGGGAAAGTAACCGAATACCGCCGCATTAACGGACGCTACTACAAAGTAGGCTCCGTGCGCCGCGACTTCCTGGTGATTGTAATTGACTGCGGCGGCAACACCACGCCCGCTCCGCCCATTGCCTCGGGCCCGCCCAAAACCGGCGTGCAAATCATCAACACCGACTCTACCCTGATTACGGCATATACCTGCAACTACTCCGAAGTCCGCATCAAGTTCAGCGACCCAAACCCCGGCGACCTGCTGACGGTAACCTACCCCAAAGATACTGATCCGGTTTTCGCCGCAGAGGTAAAGCAGACCATCCTGCCAATTGACGTAGCACGCTTCACCATTGTAGGCAATGGCACAACCACGCCGTACGGCATTCTGAAAATTCAGCCGGACGTGCTGTTTACGGGTAAAACGTTCCGCATTCCGGTGCAGATAACCGACAATGCCTGTCCTATCAAAGGGGTGCAGAACCGGATTCTGGTGCTGAAGATTGCCAAAGGCAACTTTGCGAAAGTAGTGCCCTCGGTCAACAACCCTTATGTATGCGCCGGCACCCAGGTTGACCTCACCGCCACGCCCTTCCGCCCCGACTCGGTGGGTTTGCAGCTGGCCCAGTACGACTACCGCTGGAAGCTGGGTAACGGCATGGCCCCGGCCGATACCGTGAAGCAGACGCTGAAAGTAACGCCCACGCAAACCACCCGGTACTACGTGCGCATCATCGGCAAAAACTTCCGCCTGACGCCCAAGCCCACCTGCGTGGATACGGCCTCGGTGCTGGTGCGTGTGGCTCCGGCACTCACGGCCAATTTCACGGTAGCTGTGCGTAACGGGGGCACTAGTGCCAGTGTGCCGCCCCGCATCTACACCTTCACCAACACATCCATTTCCCGTGTTACCACCGACTCCGTGCGGTGGACTTATCAGCTGGTGAAGGATGGGGACGGTAACCCGGTAACCGGCGCGCCAGTGGTGGTTTTCTCCCGTAAGTTCGACCCGGGAGCCGATGTGCTGACCATCCGGGAAGGTGGCACCTATAAGTTTACGCTCAGCATCAACAATACGGCCGGCATAGCGCCCAACAAAACCCAGTGCACCGCCTCTACCAAATCGGTAGAAGTGGTGGTACCCAAGCTGGAAATTCCGAACGTGTTTACACCCAACGGCGACGGCAAGAATGAAACCTTTGTGCTGACGGCCGGCCAGGAAGGCAACAAGGTGCAGATTTTCAACCGCTGGGGCCGCCTGATTAAGGAGTACGCCAACTACCAGAACGACTGGACCGGCGAAGAGCAGCCCGCCGGTGTGTACTACTACCTGCTCACCGACAGAGCCGGTAAAACCACCAAAGGCTGGGTGCAGTTGTCCCGCTAAGCGGTAACCGCTTCCAACTAAACAGAAAGCCCGTTCGCAGAGTGCGAACGGGCTTTCTTACTGATAAAGGATTGCCTATTGGGGTATAGCATCATGGAGGGTAAGCTGGTGCCGCTCGTTTTTGGCCACGTTGGCCAGGGTCCAGGGAATTTCCTGCGTGAAGGCGTGCTGGCGGACGGGGCAGTCGGGCATGTGGCAGTGGGAGCAGGCCGAAAAGTGGCAGGGGTCGGCGTGTACGAACATTTCTACCTGTACATCGAACTCCTGGTCCACCAGCTGCTCAATGCGGTGCACCTGCTCGTGGGTCTGCTCCAGGCTGAAATAGTAGGGCATGGTCACGTGGCAGTCGATGTGCATGTTGGCCCCGTAGCGCACCACGCGCAGATTATGTACATCAATCCATGCTGGCTCCCGGTGCTCCTGCAGCTCCGCCACCACGTGCTGCACGGTGGCAGTATCGGCCTCATCCATCAGCCCCGACACTGAGCGGCGCACCATGCGCCAGCCGTTTACTACAATAAATACACCCAACAATAGGGCCGCTGCCGAGTCGTAGAGCACTTGGCCAGTAACCACCACCAGCAGCAGAGCCCCGCAGGAAACCAGGGTGCTCACGGCATCCAGGTATAAGTGCTGCCCGTCGCCGACGAGCGTGGGCGAGTGGTGCTGCCGCCCCGCCCGCACCAGCAGAAAGCCGGTGGCCAGGTTGGCCAGTGCCGTAACGAACAACAGCAGCATACCCCAGTCGGGCCGGGCAATGGCGTGCGGGTACAGCAAGGAGTGCAGAGCCGAGTAGAAGATATACATGCCCGCCATCAGAATCAGCCCACCCTCGAACCCCACCGAGAGGTACTCAATCTTGCCGTGACCGTAGGGGTGGTTTTCGTCTTTAGGCAGGCTGGCCAGGTAGATGCTGTACAGGGCAAAGCCGCTGGCTACCACATTGATAATGGATTCCAGTGCATCGGTCAGCACGGCCTGGGAACGGGTGAGCAGCCAGGCGTAGAATTTAATAGCAATGAGCACCACGCTGACTACCAAAGACAGAACGGCGAAACGGGTTTTGACAGGCAGCGTGAACATAGGCGACTAACGGCAGAGAAGGGCCCAAAATTCCGGGGAAAATTCGGGCTTCGGGAGGTATACGCAACTTTTTAAAACAAAAGCAGTAAGCAGACTGTCTTAAATTTAAATTTAGACAAGCCTAAAAATTTCGTTTCTTTGTGAGTATCAATACCTCCGCCTCCACGCCGACGTCCCCGGCCGACGATATGCCCGCAGTGCTACCTCCCCCCGCTCCTACCACTTTACCTGAAACGGCTACTCCGGAAGCCGGCTGGCGGCAGGCCCGCACGGCTCCTTCCTTGCAGGAGGTATATGCTTCGGTGCGGGTGCCGGCTCACAATGCTTCATTCTGGCGCAAGCTGCTGGCCTTTTGGGGGCCGGGCCTGATGGTGGCCGTGGGCTACATGGACCCCGGCAACTGGGCTACTGATTTGGAGGGCGGCTCCCGCTTCGGCTACACCCTGCTGTCGGTTATCCTGATTTCCAACCTGTTTGCCATGCTGCTCCAGCACCTGGCCGCCAAGCTGGGCATCGTAACGGGCCGCGACCTGGCCCAGGCCTGCCGCGACCATTACAGCAAGCCCGTGGCGCGGGTGCTGTGGGTGCTCTGCGAAATAGCCATTGCCGCCTGCGACCTGGCCGAAGTCATCGGCTCGGCCATTGCCCTCAACCTGTTGTTTGGGCTGCCGCTCACCTGGGGCGTGGTACTCACCATTCTGGATGTGCTGGTGGTGCTGATGTTCCAGAACAAGGGTTTTCGGGTGCTGGAAAGCATTGTGGCGGGCCTGATTGTGGTGATTTTCGGGTGTTTCCTGTACGAAATCATCGTGTCGCGGCCCGATTGGTTCGGGATTCTGGGCGGACTGGTGCCGCAGCCGGAGGTCGTAACCACGCCGCGCATGCTCTACATTGCCATCGGTATTCTGGGGGCCACTGTGATGCCTCACAACCTATACCTGCACTCCAGCATCGTGCAAACCCGCGCCTTCGACCAGGACGAGCCTGGCAAGCGCATGGCCATCAAGTTTGCCACCATCGACAGCACGGTGGCGTTGTTTCTGGCCTTCTTCGTGAATGCCGCCATCCTGATTACGGCCGCCGCTGCCTTCCACACCAACGGCCTCCAGGACGTGGCCGATATCCACGATGCCCACAAGCTGCTGGCCCCGGTACTGGGCGCGGGCGCGGCCTCGGTGGTGTTTGCGGTGGCTTTGCTGGCCTCGGGCCAGAACTCCACCCTCACCGGTACCCTGGCCGGGCAGATTGTAATGGAAGGCTTTCTGAACCTGCGGCTGAAACCCTGGCTGCGCCGCCTCATCACGCGCAGTATTGCAGTGGTGCCGGCTTTCATCGTGGCGCTGCTGTACGGCGAGAAGGGCACCGGTGAACTACTAGTGCTCAGTCAGGTAATCCTGTCGTTGCAGCTCAGCTTCGCGGTGGTGCCCCTGGTGGTATTTACCGGTAGCAAGGCCAAAATGGGCGTTTTCGTGAACAAACCCTGGCTGCAAACGGTGGCCTGGGTGGTGTCGGGCATCATCATCACCCTCAATGCCTACCTGCTGTACCAGACGTTTTTTGGGTAGAATGTGTACCCCGGAGCTGTGCTTCGGCCCGCGCTTGTGAGTAATTGCCCTCTTGCCGAGCCGGAGCACAGCTCCGGGGTACACGTTCTGTTAGTGTAAACCAGCGTGCTAACCCACGCTTTTTTTACCAGCCTTGATTTAGACTTGTCTAAATAAATTCACCAGCTCTTCCTAAAATGAAACCACTTCTGCTATTCTTTTTTCTGTTGATAACCTTATCAGGCCAGGCGCAAACCACCGGAGCAGTGCAGGGCACGGTGCAGGCGGCCGGCCAGCCGGTGCCGTTTGCCAGCGTGGGGCTGAAAGGCAGCGGGCAGGGCGTAACGGCCGATGAGGCCGGCCGCTTTGCGCTGCCGGGCCTGGCTGCCGGGCCGTATCGGCTGGTGGTGAGTGCCGTCGGGTTTCAGCCCCAGGAACGCCCGCTCACCATCGTGGCCGGCCAGACCATTACCGTGAGCCTGCGACTAAACGCGGTGCCGGCGGCTTTAGCTGAGGTGGTGGTAACGGGCGTGAGCCGGGCTACGGAGTTGCGGAAAAGCGCGGTGCCGGTGGCAGTGTTGAGCAAGCGGGAAGTGAACCTGAACAGCAACGGCAACCTCATTGACGCGGCCGTGAAGGGCGTGCCGGGCCTGAGTGCCGTGACTACCGGCTCCAACATCAGCAAGCCGTTTATCCGGGGGCTGGGCTATAACCGCGTGCTTACCTTGTACAACGGGCTGCGCCAGGAGGGCCAGCAGTGGGGCGACGAGCACGGCATCGAAATCGACCAGTACGACATTGACCGGATTGAAGTGGTGAAAGGTCCGGCCAGTCTGATTTACGGTTCCGATGCCGTGGCGGGCGTCATCAACATGCTGCCGAGGCTGCCTAATGGGTCGGCCGGACGGCTGCACGGCGAGGCGCTGTCGGAGTACCAGACTAATAATAACCTCATCGGCACCTCTCTGGGGCTGCATTACAACCAGCGCGGCTGGCAGTACGCGGCGCGGGGCTCCTACCGGCTGGCCCAGGCCTACCGCAACGTGCTGGAAGGCCGCGTGTACGGCACCGCGTTCCGGGAACTGAACCTGACCGGGCTGGCGGGCGTGGAGAAAACCTGGGGCAGCACCCACCTCACGGCCACGCTCTACGACAACTTCCAGGAAATTCCCGACGGCAGCCGCGACTCCCTGAGCCGGCACTTTACCCGCCAGGTGTGCGAAGGCGAGCAGGACGACATCAAAAACCGGCCGCTGGTGCCGACGGCCGAGCTGGCAACTTACCGCATCAACCCGCTGCATCAGCGCATTCAGCACTACCGCCTGCTGAGCCGCACCCGTCTGCGGCTGGGACCCGGCGAGTTGCACGCGCTGTTGGGGGCGCAGCAGAACCTGCGCCGCGAGTACAACCACCCCACCGCGCCCAACCAGGCCGGCCTGGCCGTGGCCCTGAATACCTACAACTACGACCTGCGCTACGCTGCTCCCGCCTGGCACGGTCTGGAAGCCACCGTGGGCCTGAACGGTATGCACCAGCGCAACCAGAATCAAGACGCCACCGATTTTCCCATTCCCGACTACCAGCTGACCGACGTAGGAGGCTTCGGCTACCTGAAAAAAACCTTCGGCCAGCTCGACCTGTCCGGGGGCCTGCGCTACGATACTCGCCTGCTCCGCTGGGCCGATTTCTACGTGGGTCCCAATCCTGCTACGGGCTTCGAGGGGCAGCTGTCGGCCGCTGAGGCCGGGGGGCGGGCTCCGCAGTTCGCGGCGTTTCGGGCGCGGTACGGGGGGCTTTCGGCGAGTCTGGGGGCTACCTACAGCTTCTCGGAGCGTTGGGTGCTGCGAGCCAACGTGGCGCGGGGCTATCGGGCTCCCAACATCACGGAGGTCGGCTCCAACGGCCTCGACCCGGGGGCGCACATTGTGTACTTAGGCAACCGCAGCTTCGGGCCGGAGTTCAGTTTGCAGCAGGATATTGGCCTGAGCGCCTACCTGCCCGATGCCGAGCTGAGTGCCAGCGTGTTCAACAACCACCTCAACAACTACATCTACCAGGCCCGCCTGACGGATGCGGCCGGGCAGCCGGTGGTCATTGTGCCGGGCAACGCTACCTACCAGTACCAGCAGGGCCGGGCGCAACTGTATGGCGGCGAGCTGACGGTAAACCTGCACCCCCAGGCCGCGCCGGCCTGGGCCCTCAGCAACAGCCTGGCCTACGTAACGGGCCTGAACCGGGCCGCCGACCAGGTGGAAACCCACGGCACGGCCGCCCGCTACCTGCCCCTGATTCCGCCGCTGCGCACCCGCACCGAGCTGCGCCTGACCCAGCAACGTGCCCGGGGCCGCTTTGCCAATGCCTACCTGCGGGCCGTACTCGACTATAACGCTCCGCAAAACCGTTTCTACGCCCTCGACGACACCGAAACCCGCACGGCCGGCTATGCCCTGCTGGGCCTGGGCGCGGGCACCGGCCTGCTGGGCGGCCCCGACAAGCGCGAGGTGCTTCAGCTGTTCGTGCAGCTCGATAACGCCTTCAACACGGTGTACCAATCCCACCTCAACCGGCTGAAATACTTTGAGTACTACGCGGCCGCGCCCAACGGGCGGCGAGGCATTTACAACCAGGGCCGCAACTTCAGTGTGAAGGTGGTGGTGCCGTTCTAGCCGTAAGCACGGGGCTGATGACGGTTTTCGGACCGTTTGCGTACAAGCCGCACTGTTCTGCTTCTTCTCCCCTCGTTGTACTCGTGACTACTTCCCGCTCTTTACTCGCCTTACTGGCCCTGCTGGGCGCGGCCGAAACCGCGCAGGCCCAGGACAAACCGGCCTCCTGCCCCTACGATTCGGCCCACTTCGACCTGTTCAAGCCAGTGCCGCGCAACCGGCTCCGGCCGCTGCGCCCCGACCGCCCCGGTGTTACGGAAAGTCCATTTACAGTGGATGCCGGCCATTTTCAGACCGAAACCGACGCTCTGCGCCTCATCAACGGGCGCGACGACGATATCCGGAGCCGGGAGTGGAAGGCGGCCTACACCACGCTCAAGTTGGGTTTGAGCCGACGCACTGACGTGCAGCTGGAAGTGCCGCTCTATAAGGTTTCCAAGGAGCGGCAGGCCACCGAAACCACCTGGCAACGGGCCGCAGGCTTCGGCGACCTGGCGTTGCGGGTAAAGCATAACTTTCTCGGCGACGACCAAGAAGGGCCCGTTGCCGTGGCGGTGGTGGCCTACACCCGCCTGCCCACCGGCGGCCAGGCCGGCAGCGGCGGCGTAGAGGGCGGCCTGATTCTGCCCGTCAACATAGAATTACCCGATAATTTCAACCTCGACGTGCAGGTGGAATCGGACCTGAACTACGACCGGGAAACCGGCCGGCTCTACGTGCAGGTAATGCCCTCCATTGCCCTCGACCACGAATTCAATGAGGTCTTCAGCTTTCTGGTGGAGGGCGTAACGCGCTGGGACGCGCAGCAGTCCGGCTGGCGCACTTCGGTGAACGTGGCTCCTATTTTCACCGTCAACCCCAATCTGCAATTCGATTTCGGGGCCCACCTCGCACTCAACAAGGAAACCGACCGGGAATTCTTCGTGGGCTTCACGTTTCGGCGGTAAGGTTGGTTTTTGGTTGTTGGTTGTTGGTTTTTCGTTTTTTGATGAGTGACCACAACTGGATTTCAGCATCGAAAAACAAAAAACCAACAACCAAAAACCAACCTCACACCAGCCCGCGCAGCCGCTCGAACCGGCTCCCCAGAATGGCCGTGTCGTCGGCCTGGAGCCAGTCGTGGAGGATGGTGGCGTAGAGGCTGCGGAAGTCGAGCTGGTGGCGCAGGTCGCCGTCGAGGAGGTTTGCTAGGTCGGGGGCGGCGTTAAGGATGCCTTTTTGCCGGAGGCCGCCGCCCAGCAGCAGCACGTTGTTGGCCGTGCCGTGGTCGGTGCCGTTGCTGGCGTTCTGGGTTACGCGGCGGCCGAATTCCGAAAACACCAGCACCAGCGTATCGTCGAAGTTGCCGGCCTTCTGCAAATCCTCTACGAACGAGCCCAGGCCTTCCGACAAGTCGCCGAGGAGCTTGCCCTGCTGCTCCTGCTGGCGGACGTGGGTGTCGAAACCAGTGAGCGACACGTAGAACACCCGGGAGCCCACGCCGGAATTAATCAGCTCGGCAGTGGTTTTGAGGTTACGGCCGAACTCCGTATTCGGGTACGCCACCGCCGACTTGTACATCTTGCTGGTCTGGTACAGGTAGTCAGCCGATGAGGCCGTTTCGGCCAGCGTCTTGTACAGATAATCCAGCTCCGCTACCGCGCCCAGCGGCTTTTCGCCGCTCACCTGGGCCAGAAAACGGCTTTGGGTCAGCTGGTGAAACTTCTCGGGGTTCTTCAGGGCCAGGCCTTTGCGCAGGTCGCCCTTCATGGCCAGACTCAGTGTGTCGTCTACCTCCAGCCCGTTGTAAGGCAGCTGGCAGGCGGGGCAGTTCGAGTCGAGGTAGCGGCCGAGCCAGCCGGTGCTCAGGTACTGATCCGAAGCCGAGCCGCTCTGCCAGATGTCCATGGAGCGGAAGTGCGAACGGTCGGGGTTGGGGTAGCCCACCGAGTTGAACACGGCCACGTGGCCCTGGTCGTAGAGGCCTTTGAGGCGCGTCATGGCCGGGTTGAAACCCAGACCGTTATCCAGGGTCAGAATCCCGCGCTGGGGCCGGATACCGAGCGTGGGCCGGGCCTTGTAGTACAGGTCGTTTTCGTAGGGAATGACGGTATTGAGGCCGTCGTTGCCGCCGCCCAGCTGCACCACCACCAGCCGGCGGCCCCGCGCGTCGCGCAGGTCGCGCAGACCCTGGCTATCCAGCGCGTGCAGAAACTTGGGCACAAACAGCAGGCTGCTGGCCAGAACGGAGGATTTGAGGAAGTCGCGGCGGGAAGTCATTTGGGTTAGGTTGGGTCATGCTGAGCGAAGTGCAACGAAGCCGAAGCATCTCTACCTCTGGCTAACTGATTAGCATTGTAACGAAGCGGTAGAGATGCTTCGGCTTCGTTGCACTTCGCTCAGCATGACGGTCTATATTCATTCCTAGCAGCCCCCATTCTTACATTAACTGATATTCCGGCAGGCTCAGCAGGCTCGTCACCATCGTGCGGAGGCGGGCTTCGGCGGGGACTTTGGCGGCGGCTTGCTGGATGAGGGCCAGGTTGTCGGGGCGGAGCGGGGTTTGCAGCAGGAACTGGCCGAGCTGAGCGGCCTGCTGGGCGGGGGGCGTGCGAGCCAGCAGAGCCTGCACCGGGGCCAGGCGCACGGTGGCTTTCACCGGCTGCTGCAAGGTGCGGTCGGCCCGGCTGAGGTTGGGCGCCAGGTCATTTTCGTCCTGCTTGAGCGCCACGCTGAATTCGGCGTTTTTGAGCAGCACCGCGGGCAATTGCAGGCGGTACAGCAGGCTGGAAGAGTCAATCCAGTTGCGGCCGCCGGGCCAGCCGGCCACGTTGGGCGGCTGAAACAGCGTCTGCCCCAGCGCCTTCTGAAACACAATGAGCGGCCGGTCGTCCACGAGTTGCAGCCCCAGGGTGCGCTTGATGCCCGCCAGCAGCTCCACGGGCGACTTGATGCGAGTACCCACATTGGCCGGCTCGTAAAACCAGTCGGCCGAAAACATCCGCTCCAGCAAGTACCGCACGTCGTAGCCGCTCTGGAAAAACGCCCGCGCCAGCGGCCCGATATGCGCCGGGTTGGGCACATCGTTCACGAAAAACCGGTAGAGCTTGGTGGTAATGAACTCGGCGCAGGCCGGTTGCTCCAGGATAATCTTCAGTACGTCCTCGCCCCCGAAGTTGCCGGTGCGACCCAGGAAGGTTTTGGGGCCGTCGTCGTGCTGCCGCTCCCGAAACACGAAGGCTCCCTGCGCATCGTAGCCCCAGCCCGTAAAGGCCCGGGCTGCCTCCTTCACATCGGTTTCCGAGTAGTGGCCCCGACCCAGGGTGAACAGCTCCATTACCTCGCGGGCGAAGTTCTCGTTGGGGTGCTGCTTGCGGTTTTGCTGGTTGTTGAGGAATTGGAGCATGGCCGGCTCCTTGCTCACGGCCAGCAGCAACTCGCCAAATTTGCCCAGAGCCAGTTGCCGGATGGTGTTATTGAGATGCAAAGCCGCATCGGGCCGGCGCACCTGGCAGGCAAAATGCCCGTGCCAGAACAGCGTCAGCTTCTCCCGCAGCTGGGCCGGCGACGTTGCCATTTGCTTCAGCCAACCGGTATTCATGGCATAAAAAGCCTCCCGAATGCTCCGGTTCTGTAGTTTGCGCTGCTCAGCCGTCATTTCCTGGCGGCGCAGCAACGGCGGCTGGGTGCGGCCTTTGGGTAGGGCCGAACGGGCCGGTACGGCGGCCACCGCCACCACCCGGCCGCTTTCCGGGGCCGTCTGGTCGGGCGTGGTCACCATGCTGCTTTGCGGGGTCCCGCCGCCCGGCATCACCGGCCGAAACTGCGCCAGCGGCTCGGTGTGGCGCATCTCGGGGCTATCCAACAACTCCACCTTCTCCGAAGCCTGAAGCAGCTGCCGCAGCGCCTTGCGAGGCGTGAGGCCAGCGGCCACGTCCTCGGGCCGGGGCCCAAAGCCTGCCCGCCAGTATAGGTGTTGCAGTTGCTGTTGCGTCGTCGTCATGCCCGGTTGGACGCGGGAGCGGTGCAAGGGTTTAACCGCCTGTCATTGCGAGGACGAAGGACGACGCAATCCGTCCTTTTCAAAGTCTAAAGCGCCCGGATTCAACAGTCCCTTCGCTGAACGGTTGGAGAGACGCGACACTTCGCGTCTCCCGTCAGACCGACCCTCCCGTTCAACGCTGAGACGCGAAGTGTCGCGTCTCTCCAACCGTTCAGGCATTAAGGCTTTTGAACAGGTCGAAATTTTGCGCTGAGAAAAGGACGAATTGCTTCGCTCGGCTCGCAATAACACGGTCTTATTGCCTCGCTCCCACCACTACTGTCTTCCGGTACTCGCGCTTCTGGCCGCCGCTGGGCCGGAACAGCTCCACGTGCAAAATGTAGTAGCCTACGCCGGCTTTCTGGCCCCGGTCGGTGAGGCCGTCCCACTGCCAGGTGCCTTGCGTAGCCAGGGTTTCGTTGTGGATGAGGCGGCGGGCGAGGCGGCCCTGGGCATCGTAAATGGTTACGGAACCAGCGTAGCCCGGCTGGTCGAGCTGGTAGGCCAGGGTGGTGAAATCCTGCTGGCCGTCGTCGTCGGGGGTGAAGATTTCCGGCTCCAGGGTGAGTACGCCAGTGCCCGTTACGTCGGGCTGCTGCTGGGAGTTAGGGCGGCCGGGCGTGGCGTAGCCCACGCTGCCTGCCGCCGAGTGGAAATTGCCGGCCTCACTCGGTCCGGTGGCCCGGATCCGCTCCAACGACACGCCATCCACGTTGTCCAACAGCTTGAGGTGTTGGGTAGCAGCGTAGGCATACTTGTCCAGCAGCTGGCCCCGGCTGTCGAACAGCACCACCGTACCGGCATCGTCGGGGAAGGTAGGCAGGGCCGGGAGTTGCAGCAAATGGGCTGCATCGGTGCTGGTGGGGTAGTGCTGCTGCACGATATCGGGGCGGGTGGTGAGGGCCAGCAGCCCGCCGGGCGGCAGCAGCACCGGCCCACTGCTGATGGGCTCGGCATCCACGGAATTGTCGGGGCGCTGGTTGCCCAGCTGCCAGCCCTGCATATCCAGAAACTTACCGGAGCGGTTGAGCACCTCCACAAAATCAACCCCACCCGTGCGCGGATTGAACAGGATTTCGTTGATAACCACGTCGCCCGCCGCCACTGGCACCGGCAGGGCAAACGTGGCCGAGGTAGCAGGGCCGCTGGCGTTGCCGGCGCAATCCACGGCCCGCTGGGCAGTTACCGTCAGCGGCTGATTGGCAGTCAGCGGAGCGGCTAGCAGTAAATCCACCACCCGAAAATCCGGCCCCACCGGCGCGGCGCGCAGAATGCCGGTGGTTGGCGTGATGGTGTAAAGCGCCGCGTTGGCAGCCGTTACGCTGTCCAGCTTCTCGCCAAAATACAGCCGCACGGTGGTGGGATTCAGGGCCAGGGCACGCAGCAAGGCGGGTGGAGTACGGTCGGGGTTGGGGCTACGCACGGAATTGGCGCGGCCGGGCGTGCCGCCGCTGGGGTCGTCGCTGGCCCGCCAGTTGTCGGAGCCGGCGCAGGGGTTGGCGGTGTCCAGCATTTCCAGCGTCCAGCCCCCGTCCTTTTTGCGGGTATCCCGATACCAGGTATCGGCGTAGCTCACCTCGAACAGGGTGCGGCCATCTTTACCGCGCAGCACCAGCTGGTCGACGGCGTTGCTCAGGCTAGGAAAATTGGTGAGGCCAAATACCTTCCCATACGCGGCAAACAGTGCCGTGCGGGTACTGCCACACACCACGGCATACTCGCCTGGCAGCAGCACGGCCCCCACCGGAAACACGGCTGGGTTGCCAGTATTGCCCGGTTTCAGCAGCCGCACTCCCCCCAAATCCACCACGACCGTAGCGGAGGGATTATGAATTTCAATGAACTCCGAAGCGGGCAGCCCTACCACCGGCGTTTCATCGGCCATGATTTCGGTGATGAGCAACTGATTAACAGTGGGCGGCACGGCAAACCCGTTGTTCTGGAAAATTGCCGTAAGCGGGCCGGGCGCCACGTTGCCAAACGCATCGGCCACGTTGCGGGCCTCTACGGTAATGCTACCCAAGGGCAAATCAGCGGCCAGGGTCAGGTGTACCACGGCGGGGTCCTGGGCATCCCGGGTGGCGGCCGTTACGGCCGGGCTGCCGGTGCTGAGCCGGTAGCTGGCCGCCGGTTGGGCAGCAGCCACGGCCTCATTAAACGTAAGGCTGAGCTGGCGGGCGGAGGTGGCGCTGGCCTGCAGCAGCAAGGGCGCGGTGGCGTCCGTCACCCGGAAATCATCAAAGAAAAACGCCCGGTTATTCGTGGATGAATACGTGCAGTACACCCCAGCATACGCACTGCGCTGATGGGTAGCATCGGTGGCCGTGCCCTCACTTATGTAGGTAGTGGTGCCCGCCAAATCACGTTCCAGCGTCCAGAGGCCGGCCGTGCTGCGCGTCACGCGCACCCGCACCAGGTTGTTGGTGGTGGAGTTCAGCGTGCCATCCTGCCCATTAACCACGTATACCGGGCTGCCAGTAGCGTCTTTGCGGAAGAGGGCTACCTCATCGGGGGTGCCGCCCAGGCGCACGAAGTAGCCCCGGGTGCCGCTGGCTTTCAGGTCGGGTTGGTCGGCCATCAGCCACACGTCGGCGTAATTGCCGCTGCTGGTGGCCAGGCGCAGGTTGGCCCAGAACTCCCAGGTAGTACCCGTGCTGGCGGCGCAGGGCGTTACCAGCTGCAGCTCGGTGCCGGTTGCGGCGGGCCCGTTGGTCTGGAGCTGCAGGGCGGCATTTACCTGAAACGAGGCCGCGTCGCCGGTCCAGGTGGGGTTTTGGGTGAAGTTGCCGTCGGCGAAGGTATCAGTGAGCTGGGCAGCAGCAGGCTGCGCGAAAGTCAGCGCCAGCAAGGGTAACAGTAGTCTTTTCACATCGAATAGAGGTTATCGGGGCCGCCACAAGCCGCCTAGGGCCCAGCATTGCCGCGTGTCACTGCCTGAAATATACCCAGAAATCAATGCCCGCGCCACCGTACCTTTACGGCTTCTTAACCTCGCAACTCCATGAAAGTAGCCGTAGTAGGTGCCACCGGCCTGGTAGGCACCGAGATGCTGAAAGTGCTGGCCGAGCGCCAGTTTCCCGTTACCGAACTGCTGCCCGTTGCCTCCGCCAAGTCGGTAGGTCAGGAAATTGAGTTTCAGGGCCGGAAATACAAGGTGGTAAGCATGGACGATGCCATTGCCGCCCGGCCCGCCGTGGCCATCTTCTCGGCCGGCGGCTCCATCAGCAAGCAGGAGGCCCCCCGCTTCGCCGAGGTGGGCACGGTGGTAATCGACAACTCCTCGGCCTGGCGCATGGACCCCAGCAAAAAGCTGGTGGTACCCGAAATCAACGCCCGGGAGCTGACTGCTGCCGATAAAATCATTGCCAACCCCAACTGCTCCACCATTCAGATGGTGGTGGCTCTCAACAAGCTGCATGAGCGGTACAAGGCCCAGCGCATTGTGGTGAGCACCTACCAGAGCGTAACGGGCACCGGCAAAAAAGCCGTGGACCAATTACTGGAAGAGCGCGCCGGTCAGGAACCCAGCAACCCCGCCTACCCCCACCGCATCGACCTGAACGTGCTGCCCCATATCGACGTGTTCGAGGACAACGGCTACACCAAGGAGGAAATGAAAATGGTGAACGAGACGAAGAAAATCTTCGGCGACGACCAGATTCGGGTAACGGCCACCACCGTGCGCATCCCGGTAATGGGCGGCCACTCGGAAGCCGTGAATGTGGAATTTGCCGAGGAATTTGACCTGACCGAAGTGCGCGACATCCTGCGCCAGACCGAAGGGGTGGAGCTGGTGGACGATGTGAAGAACAACGTGTACCCCATGCCCAAAGACGCCCACGGCCGCGACGCCGTGCTGGTAGGCCGCCTCCGCCGCGACGAAACCCAACCCCGCACCCTTAACCTGTGGGTGGTGGCCGACAACCTGCGCAAAGGTGCCGCCACCAACGCCGTGCAAATTGCGGAGGCCATGCTGAAAATGGGCTTGCTGGAGGCTTAGAAAACCTGATTTTGATCTAGGGGGCTGTTTGTTACAGGAAAAAGAACGGTCATGCAGAGCGGAGCGAAGCATCTCGCCTGCTGACGTTGCAGAACTATTCAGGCATCAGCACGCGAGATGCTTCGCTCCGCTCTGCATGACGTTCCACCACTTCCTAAACAGCCCCAACGAAAAAAGCTCCTTCGGCTAACCGAAGGAGCTTTTTTCATAGAACCAGCAGCGGCCTACTTGGCCAGCTTCTTTTTCAGGTTCTCATCCAGCGCGGCCAGGAACTCTTCGGTGTAGAGGTAGTCCTTGCCGTGCTCTACTTTGTTGCCGTGGATGCAAACGGCCAGGTCTTTGGTCATCTTGCCGCTTTCCACGGTTTCGATGCACACGGCTTCCAGCGCGTGGCAGAAGTCAATCAGTTCCTGGTTGCCATCGAGCTTGCCGCGGAACTCCAGGCCGCGCGTCCAGGCGAAGATGCTGGCAATGGGGTTGGTGCTGGTGGGCTTGCCTTTCTGATGGTCGCGGTAGTGGCGCGTCACGGTGCCATGGGCGGCTTCGGCCTCCATTGTGCCCCCATCGGGTGTTACCAGCACCGAGGTCATCAGGCCGAGCGAGCCGAAGCCCTGGGCCACGGTGTCGGACTGCACGTCGCCGTCGTAGTTTTTGCAGGCCCACACAAAGTTACCGTTCCATTTCAGGGCCGAGGCCACCATGTCGTCAATTAGCCGGTGCTCGTAGGTGATGCCAGCGGCCTGGAACTTGGCCAGGTAATCCTGCTCATAAATCTCCTGGAAGAGGTCCTTGAAACGGCCGTCGTACTTCTTCAGGATGGTGTTTTTGGTGCTCAGGTACAGGGGCCAGCCTTTGCTCAGGGCCTGGTTGAAGCAGGCGTGGGCAAAGCCGCGAATTGACTCATCGGTGTTGTACATGGCCAGGGCCACGCCGTCACCTTTGAAGTTGTATACCTCAAACGACTGGGTTTCGCCGCCGTCCTCGGGCTGGAAGGTGATGGTGAGTTTGCCTTTGCCTTTGGTTACGAAGTCGGTGGCGCGGTACTGGTCGCCGAAGGCGTGGCGGCCGATGCAGATGGGGGCCGTCCAGTTGGGCACCAGGCGGGGCACGTTCTGCATCACAATCGGCTCGCGGAATACGGTACCGTCCAAGATGTTGCGGATGGTGCCGTTCGGCGACTTCCACATTTGCTTCAGGTTGAACTCCTTCACCCGCTCCTCGTCGGGGGTGATGGTGGCGCACTTAATGCCCACGCCGTACTGCTTGATGGCGTTGGCCGCGTCGATGGTTACCTGGTCGTTGGTCTGGTCGCGGTACTCAATGCCCAGGTCGTAATACTTGATATCGAGCTCCAGGTAGGGCGTAATCAGCTTGTCCTTGATGAACTTCCAGATGATGCGCGTCATTTCGTCGCCATCCAGCTCTACTACCGGGTTTGCTACTTTAATTTTGGCCATGTGTTAGTGGGGATTAAGTGGTAAATCGTTACGCCATGGGTATGGCGGTGCGTGCAGGCTGGGGCATTGCAAGCCCGAAAGCGGGCCCAAGCTACGGCTACATCTGGTAATAATTCTTACCAAGGCCCGCAGTTGTGCTATATGCCACCCTGCTCAGGCACCCCAGCATTGCGGACATGCCCGCAAGGTGAGCTCAATTCTTAGCCAGGCCGTGTGGACAGTCACACCGAAAGACCATCCGTCCGCGCCCCGCGCGGAACCCAGCGTGCTGACATCTGGCTTGGTATTGCATCTGACTTGGTACTACAACCTCAGCACGCGAAATTCCTTAAGGACCCGGGATGACGTGCTTTTGAGTACAGCTTGCCACTTGTTCAGGCACCCTAGTGAAAGACACTGCCCGCAAAATTCACAACGGCGCGGCGGGTCAGCTCGGGCTCCTCGAAGTAGCCCAAGTGGCCTACGTTGCCAAGTAGCAGGGCGTGGCTTTGAGCAGGTAGCGCCAGCTGAGGCAGCAGGCTGTCGGTGGGTACGGCCACATCCTCTTTGCCAGCAATAAACAGTACCGGGAAGCGGGCTTCCTGTAGCACCCTGGTGCGGTCGGGACGGTTTTTCATGGCCTCCAGCGCGCCCAGCACGGTGGCCTCGGGGGTGGTTTTGCCAATCTCCTCCAGAAACTCCCGCTGCTCCAGCAGGCATTCCCGGTTGGCCGGCGCAAACAGCGGCCGGATAAAGGATTCCATAAATTTCTCCACGCCGTGGCGGCGCACAAAGTCCATATTTTTGTCCCGGTTGGCCTTTTTCTCGGCCGTATCAGGCAGGGCAGTGCTGTGGAACAGGACGAGGCCGGCTACCATTTCAGGGTAGCGCTCCGCAAACGCCAAAGCCACGTAGCCGCCCATGCTATGACACACCAGCAGGGCCCGGTCTACGCCTCGCTGGCGTAGCTGCTCGGCTACGTAGCGGGCCTGAGCCTCCATAGAATAGTCGCGGATGTCGTGCACGTTGGTGCCGTGGCCGGGCAGGTTGAGCGTGAGCAGCCGGTAGCCGTCGGGAAAGTCGCGGGTAAATTCCGTCCAGACTTCGCGGGATTCAGCAAAGCCGTGGAGGAACAGGATGGTAGGGTGAGCCGTGGTCATGAACAGGAGCGTTGCTCGGTAAAGAATACGTATAGGTACGCGCATTTGCTCTGTTTAGACAAGTTTCTCCCATTTAGCCAACCCGGTACTACCCGCCTCTAATGCCAACACGCCCGCTTCCTGCACCAGGAAACGGGCGTGTTACACCATACTCGCCGCGGCGGACACGCCTACTGAACGAGCCTTCGGTGTGCGGCCCGGCGCGGGAAATAAAGCGGCTGCTTAGGCTTGCTTGGCGAACTGCACGCTGGCTAGCAGCTTCACATCTTCACCCACCACAATGGAGCCGGCTTCGGTGATGCCTTCCCAGGTCAGGCCGAAGTCTTTGCGGTTGATTTTACCGCTCACTTCAAAGCCGGCCTTGGTGTTGCCGTAAAAGTCGGTGGCGGTGCCGCCGTACTCCACATCCAGCGTAACCGGCTTGGTCACGTCCTTGATGGTGAGGTTGCCGGTGAGCTTATAGTCAGAACCTGATTTGGCCAGGCTCGTGGATTCAAAGGTAATGTGAGGGAAAGTTGCCACGGCGAAGAAGTCGTCGGCCTTCAGGTGCTGGTCGCGCTGCTCCTGGTTCGTGTCGATGCTGTTCACATCAAGACTCATGCGCACCTGGGCGTTATCAAAAGTGTCGCCTTCGGTTTCGGCCGAGCCATCGAACTGCTTGAACGCGCCGGTTACCGTCGAAATAACGAGGTGCTTGATCTTGAACTGTACTTCGGAGTGCATCGGGTCCAGAACCCATTTGGTGGTTGCCATAGTTGTACGCGCTTAAAGGATGAAGGGAAACACAACACGAGTCCGGCCCCGGAACCCGGCTGTCGTCCTCGGAACAAATGTACATACTTCTTTTACAAATGATGTATGTACATCATTTTATTTTTTTACTTGTAATACAGCAGAGGGTTAAATCAAAAAGCCCCGCCGGATAAATCCAGCGGGGCTTTTCTCTACCATCAATACCAGCTTACAGCAGCACCGTTGCCAGAGGCGCGGCGGCGGCTACCTTGCCGCTCATTTCGCGCAGGGCGGCGGCAATGCCAGCGGCGTCGAAGCCGCACTCTTTATACAACTCATCCTGGGTGCCGTGCTCCACGATACGGTCCGGAATGCCGAGGCGCTTCACGGGGAGGCTGTAGCCGTGGTCGGCAAGGAACTCCAGCACGGCCGCGCCGAAGCCGCCGGGCAGGCAGCCGTCTTCTACCGTTACAATAGCCTTGTACCGGCGGGCAATATTATGCAGCATTTCCTCATCCAGCGGCTTACAAAAGCGCATGTCGTAGTGGCCGGGGTTGAGGCCCTCGGCTACCAGCTGCTGGGTGGCTTTCACGGCGTAGTTGCCGATGTGGCCGATGCTGAGCACCGCCACGCCTTCACCCTCGCGCACCACGCGGCCGGTGCCCACGGTAATTTTCTTCAGGGGCTTGCGCCATTCCGGCATCACGCCTTCGCCGCGGGGGTAGCGGATACTGAACGGGCCGGCGTTTTCGGGCAGGGTGGCCGTGTACATCAGGTTACGCAGCTCTTCCTCGTTCATGGGGGCCGACACTACCATGTTGGGAATGCAGCGCATGTAGGCCAAATCGTAGCAGCCGTGGTGGGTGGGGCCGTCGGCACCGGCAAAACCGGCGCGGTCGAGGCAGAACACCACGTGCAGCTTCTGCAGGGCTACGTCGTGCAGCACCTGGTCGTAGGCGCGCTGCATGAAGGAGCTGTAGATGTTGCAGAACGGCACCAGACCCTGGGTGGCGAGGCCGGCCGAGAAGGTCACGGCGTGCTGCTCGGCAATGCCCACGTCGAAGGCGCGGTCGGGCATGGCCTTCATCATAATGTTGAGCGAGCAGCCCGAGGGCATGGCCGGCGTCACGCCCATAATTGCGGAGTTCTGCTCGGCCAGCTCCACAATGGTGTGCCCAAACACATCCTGATACTTGGGCGGCTGGGGCTTCTCGTAGGTTTTGGTGTGGATTTCGCCGGTTACCTTGTCAAACAGGCCGGGAGCGTGCCACAGCGTCTGGTCCTTTTCGGCCAGCGCATAGCCCTTACCCTTCACTGTTACGCAGTGCAGCAGCTTGGGGCCCGGAATGCTCTTGAGGTCCTGCAAAATGGTGGCCAGGTGTTGCACATCGTGCCCATCTACCGGGCCGAAGTAGCGGAAATTCAGGGCCTCGAACAGGTTGCTTTGTTTGAGCAGGGTTGCCTTCATGGCCGACTCCACCTTGCGGGCAATCTGTTGGGGGTTGGGACCGAACTTGCTGAGCTTGCCCAGCACATTCCACAGCTCGTCGCGCACCTTGTTGTAAGTACGGGAGGTAGTAATGTCGGTGAGATATTCCTTGAGCGCGCCCACGTTGGGGTCGATGCTCATGCAGTTGTCGTTAAGAATAACCAGCAGGTTGGATTTCTCCACCCCGGCGTGGTTGAGGGCCTCGAAGGCCATACCGGCCGTCATGGCCCCGTCGCCGATGACGGCAATGTGCTGGCGGTCAAATTCCTTCTTATAATCGGAAGCTACGGCCATGCCCAATGCCGCTCCAATGCTGGTGCTGCTGTGGCCCACCCCGAAAGCATCGTACTCACTTTCGCTGCGCTTGGGAAACCCCGACATGCCTTTGTAGCGGCGGTTCGTAGGGAACTGGTCGCGGCGGCCGGTGAGTATTTTATGGCCATAGGCCTGATGGCCCACATCCCACACCAGCTGGTCGTGGGGCGTGTTGAAGACGTAATGCAGCGCCACCGTCAGCTCAACCACTCCCAGAGAGGCCCCAAAGTGACCACCATAAATGGAGACGGTATCAATGATAAATTGCCGCAGCTCCTGGCTCACCTGCACCAATTGGTCGGGACTGAGCTTTTTCAGGTCGTCGGGGGAATTAATTTCCGCCAGCAGGGCACCAGGTTCGACAATCATGTGCAGAAGGTAGAAGGGGGAATAAGTAGCGAGGCAACAGCAAAGCTACACGGAAGGTTATGGGTTCCGCCAACTCAGCCTGACACGATGGACAAAGTTACGGGTTTTCCGTTCCGGCGGTTGGGACGGAACGGCATTCCAGCCGTATCTGTCATCCTAAGCAAAATGCAGGAGCTTATCACGTATGAATGAGCCGAGCGGTAGTCACCCAAACATGATAAGGCTCCGGGCTCTGCTCGAGGCGCGAAATGCTCTGAATGTATAGGTGCGCTTCCTGCTTAACCCTACTTTAACACCCTACCCTGCCCAAATCCGTACCTTTATCCGCCCCACCCAAACCCGCCGGTAATGCCCCAGCTCATCAAACCCCAGGCCGAAGACCAGCAGCTGCTCGACAAGCTCCGTCCCTCGCGGATTGTGCTGCCGGTGTTGCTGGGTCTGAGCGTGGTGGGCTTCATGTTCTGGCGCAGCTACCAGCCCGGCGACCTAGCCCCCCTGGCCAATGCCAAGCCGCTGTGGCTGCTGCTGATGCTGGTGGTGCTGGTAGCCCGCGACGCCGGCTACGTGTACCGCATCCGCTACCTGACCGAGAAAGTACTCAGCTGGCGGGCTGCCCTGGATGTCATCATGCTCTGGGAGTTCTCGTCGTGCATTCTCCCCTCGGCGGTGGGCGGTACGGCGGTGGCTCCGGTACTGCTGCACAAAGAGGGCATTCCACTGGGCAAATCGGTGGCCTACATTATGGCTACGGCCATGCTCGACAACCTGTATTATGTGCTGATGGTGCCGCTGGTGGTGCTCATTGGGGGCGACGCGCTGTACCCGCACGAGGCCTTGCAGGGCGGGCTGGTGGCCACGCTGCGGGTAGGGTTTGTGCTGAGCTACGTGTTCGTGACGGCCTACGCTCTGCTGATGCTGTACGCCATTTTCGTGAACCCGCAGGCGGTGCGGCGGCTGTTTATCCGGCTGTTTTCGGTGCGCGGACTGCGGCGCTGGCGCAATAAGGCCTACCAGCACGGCAACGAGCTGGTGCTGGCCTCCCAGCAGCTGCGGGGCAACGGCTGGGGCTACTGGCTGCGGGCGGCCCTGAGCACGGCCTTCGTCTGGACGGCCCGCTACCTGGTTATCGGCTGCCTGATTGCGGCGTTTATCGACGTGAGCTGGCCAGAGTTCTGGCTGATTTTCGGCCGCAACCTCACCTACAAGGTTATCTTATTGATTGCCATTACGCCGGGTGGGGCGGGCATTGCCGAGGGCGCGTTTCCTACCTTCTTCGGCAAGTTCATCGGCACCCCCACCATGACCAATTTCATGGTATTACTCTACCGTATCGTTACGTATTACCTGTATCTGGTGCTGGGGGCCGTATTCCTGCCCCGCTGGATAACGCGCATTTACGGCAAGCGGAAAGCCGAGCAGGTCCTGCACTCTTAACGGTCATTCTGAGCAAAGCGAGAAATCTGGCTTTACCACCTCACTGGTATACCCCAGATTTCTCGTTACGCTCAGAATGACATGTTTTACTTCCCGGCTTCCAGCGTTGGGGCCGGCTCGGCAGGCACGGGGCGCTGGTAGGTTTGCCAGAACTCGGGGCGGTAGGGCACTTTAGAGAGTTGCCAGAGTCCGCCGCCGCGCAACTCCGGCTTCTGCTTGGGGTCTGGTAGCTCGGCCGCCGGCACCCGCGTGGGCGGCGCGTAGTATACCTGGCAGGCATTCTGCGTGTAGAACGGACTACCGCCTAGCACATGGCCAACTACCTGGGCCTGGGCTACGCTGGTGGAGGCATAATAGCGGCCGGAATTGCCGCGTTGGTACGTGACGATGTGCGTGGCGCGGTGGTCCTGGAATACGGCGGAAAACAGCCGGGCGGTGAGGTTATGGCGGCCGTAGTACTTGTGCGCAAGAGCGTTGACTTCGGCCGTATCGTGCTGCCAGAAACCCTCGTAGCGCACCACGGCGTAGTCCTGCTGACGCACGTACACTTTGCCCGAGTAACCCCTCACGAAGCTCAGGCCCGTTGCGCGGTGGCTGGCCCGCTTGGCGGCAAAGCGAATCACGTACCACGTATCAACACCGTGTTGCTCAATGGTATCCAGCCGGAGCCGGAACTTGCCCAGCGTAGCGGCTTTGAACAGCGGCGAAACCCGCACTGGGTCGAAGCCGCCAGCGAAGCCGTAGCCGCCCTCCCTGTATACGTCCCAGGTATCCTTCCCTGTGATTAGCCGCTTTTCCTGCACCTGGTGAACCGGCATCTTTTCCAGCATCAGAAAGCCCCCGGCCCAGTGCCGATACTCGGCGGGCGTCCATTCCTGATTGGTGTACTCTATTTCGTGACGCAAGGTGTCGTACCCCGTAATGCGCCGGTGCGTGTACCCCTGCTGGGTGTAATCCTGCTGCTCGTAGTTGGCTTCGGCAGCTTTTATCACCTTTTTCATGATGCGCCTCGGGTCCTGCGACTGGGCACTCACGCGCACATTGTCCAGGGCGAAGGCGGCGGGCGCGAGGCGCACGCTCAGGGCGGCGGTACTCTGGGCGGCTACGGTAGCCGGCTCGTAACCGATGCTGCTCACCTGCACCAGCTCGCCCCGGCGCGTTTCCAGCCGGAAGCGGCCCTGCTCGTCCGTTACGGTGCCAGCGCTGCGGGCGGGCACGGCCACCGTGGCAAAGGGCACCGGCTTATTGGTTTTTCCGTCGAGAATGGTGCCGCTGAGTGTAAGGGCCGCGCCGCTTTTGGCCGGGGCTACCAGCCGGGCGGCCGGGTTCAGGTGGCCGGGGGCCGAGGGCACCAGAGTTGCCGCCACCGGAGTTTCTGCCGCCGTGGCGGAAGCTGCTACCGCGCCGTGAGGTGGGTTCACTGTTTTCAGGAATAGAAACCCATCTACTACCTCGCTCCAGGGGCCGGTTTGCGGCTGGTACTCGAAGGCGTACGTGGTCAAGGCCTTGCCTTGGGCATCATGCTTCAGGCTTACGAAGCTGTACTCCTGCCCCTGGGCCAACAACTCGGCTTCCAGCGTGCCGGGAGCCGGCGCGGGCACGGGCAGGTACTTGCCCCAGGAGCCGAAACCGTGCGTGCCGCCCCCGGCCAGCGTGCCCAGCACGTACACGGCATCCTCACCCAGGGCAGCCTTTACGGCCCGCCCCATGGGTTTGTAGGTCTTGATTTCGGCATCAGCCAGCACCTCCACTTTATTGGCGAGGTGGGGCAATGCTCCCCAGCAGACCACTTTTTCCTGGGGGTGCTGGCGCAGATACCACAGCAGGTTGTCGGCCATCTGGGCGTCGCGGGGGTTGCTGTCGGTGGCCTTAAACTCAGTGGAGTCTTTCGTGCCGGGGTCGTTGGTGGCGTAGTCGTGGGCGGCGGCTTGCAGGCTACGCAGGTTTTGGAGCCAGAAGGTGGCCCGCTCGCGCCGCGTAGCATCGGGGCCGGTTTTCACCTTTTCCAGCAGCTTGCGGGCCTTGTTCAGCTGCATATCAAACACCACAATCTGGTGCGAAGGCGGAAATAGAAAATGCTCCCCCATCATGCTGATGCACTCCTCCAAATAGTCGTAGGCAATGCCGTCGGCTCCTTTTTCGGGCTTCAGAAATGCCTCCAACTCCTCCAGCAGCTCCTCCTGGTAGGCTCCGCTCAGCTGGTAGTCGAAGCCGGCCACGCGCAGCTTGCCGGGCCCCAGCAGCGGCAGTATCTCCCGAAACTCGCGGGTGCCGGTCCACACGCCAAACACGCTGTTATCCATGGCTTCGGCTGCCGGGGTGCCGGCCGTTAGCTGGCGCTGGGCTTTGTCCAGCTCATAAAAGCCACTCTCAAAGGCTACCGTTGTGAAGCCCATGCGCACCTGCAGGAAGCGCAGCAGCCGAACTTTAGCCTCGAACACGTTGCCCTCTCCATGGGTCGGCTCGCCCAGCATAACCACCCGCGCCCCGCCAATTTCCGGCCGCAGAAATTCCAGGTCGGAGAAGTTGGTATCGGTGGGGCTAATGCTGCGGACCGGATGGGTAGTAACAGGTGCGCTTGCCGCTGCCACCGGAAGGGGAGCGTTCTGCGCCAGCAGCGGCCCCGCCAGCACACTCAGCCAGCCCGCCAGAGCCAGCACTCGGATAGAAAACATAGTAACCCTAGTATGTAGTGAGCTGGCAAGCTACGTACTTCCGGCAATAAGCATCAAAAAAGCCCCTCTGCTTGTTGCAGAGAGGCTTTCTGAGTTTTTGGACTACTATACAAACCTAGCAGCAGGGTTATTCTTTTTCGAGCTTCAACTCGGCACCCGTGGGCGCTTTCAGCGTCAGCTTGTCGTCCGTAAGGGTTACCACGTCGAACGTATTGCTTTGAGCAGCCCCTTCGGGCGTCATGGTAATTTTCTTGGCCGCCTGGTCGAAGTCGTATTTACCATTCACGGCTCCCGTGGGCGAGGTCATATTGTATTGCCCGTTGGCGAAGAAGGTGATACGCTCGTCTTCCTGGGCATCGGTCTGCTTTACTTTGTCGCCGGTGGAGCTCAGTTCTTTATCCGTTTTCCAGACTTTGCTCTGGGTGCCATACAACATATTTACGCCTTCTACTTTGCCCTCCTTGCTGCCGCAGGAAGCAGCCGTGAAGAGAACCATCAATACCAGCAGGCTGGCCAGGAGGCGGAAGGGAGAGGTCAGGGTTTTCATGGGGAGAATGAATGGGATGAAGGATGTAGCAAACGCAACGGCCACCAAGGCCGACAATGCGCTTACTACGGCAGGGCCGAAGAAGATGTTCGCCCCGGCGACAACTGCCCGTCCCCGCAGAATACAGTGCCGCTACAACTTTGGGAAAACCAGTGCCAGTGCTCCTAAGGCAGACCCCTGCGCGGAATACGGTGCAGCTACAACCTATTGCCTGCCACGGCGTAAGAAGCCTGTGACTGCCCGCCTCCGTGGTCGGTTGTCGGTGCTTCCCCTCCCACTTTTAACGCTTCTGCTCCCATGGGACTCTTTGATTTTCTCTCGAACGACGGCGAAAAAAAACCCGTTGAGCCCGCTAAACCGGCCGCCGGTGGTGCTACCGACTTCTTCGGCACCAACCAGCCTGCCGCTACCGAAGGCGAAACCTACACCGTAGTAAGTGGCGATTCGCTGTCTAAAATTGCCCGCAACCATTACGGCGACGGCACCAAATGGCACCAGATTTATGAGGCTAATAAGAACATTATTGGCTCCGACCCCAACAAGATTGAAATAGGCCAGGTTCTGACACTGCCCAAGATTTCCAGCTAGCCGTTATTCTTGAAAATATGCAAAAAGCCACTCCGTACTGGAGTGGCTTTTTCTGTGTTTGCTCGTGTATTTTGTCCTGCTCCTCATTGCCCACCGTGCTGCCACACGCAGCCATTGAGGAGTTACTACCAGGCTAACCAACGGACTTCACTCGTAACTATACAGCCACTAACTTAGTTTTACAAAATTGACTATCAGTAGTTTGCGAGCTAAACCAGATAAACAACAAGCTTATGGAGCTGCTTAAAAATATTTTTATTTATTTTCACTTATTCCTTGCAGATATCAAATCTGCGTCTATACCTTTGCAACACCAACCCGGTACTCCCCCGCTCGCGGCGGGGTAGTTTTCATAGGATTTATACAGAAGTGGCGAGAGAACAGGCTCCGTGACCCACTGGCAACCTTCGACCGCGCGAAAGGTGCCAATTCCTGCCCGACCAGCCATCCGGCGGCGGGACATATAACTCAGGAGTACCATGGAAAACAACCCCGCCTTCGTTCTCACGCACCTCACCGCTCCAGCCGCCTTTGGGCCTGCTGTTTTGCCGTGGGGTTTTCGCGCTGCTCCTGCTACTTCTGCAGCAGCCCGCCGGATGCGAATGCGCTGCTGTAGCAGCGCGTGTTGTTGCTGTTGCTAGCCTGAATCCGGCTCCGCAGCCCCTCCCCTATCAGTAGCTTCGCCCAGACCGATGGTATCGGCTAACCGGTACCCGGTAAGCCGGCCCACACCTTTCGCGGTTCGTTGCCAGTTGTCTGGCTGACTGATGCTGGTGCGGCTTCAGCTCCGCTTACGGCGGCATTTCGGCGGTTTTCGCCTTTCCCCATCCATATCCAACGCCTTCTAACTCAGCCTTGCCATGTCCACGCAAAACCTCCACTTCGAAACTCTGCAACTCCACGCCGGCCAGCAGCCTGACCCCGTAACCGGCTCCCGTGCTGTGCCAATTCATCAGACGACCAGCTACGTGTTCAAGAGTGCCGAGCACGGCGCTAACTTGTTTGCCCTCAAGGAATTCGGCAACATTTATACCCGCCTGATGAACCCCACCACCGACGTGTTTGAGCAGCGCATTGCAGCCCTCGAGGGTGGTGTGGCCGCACTGGCGGTAGCGTCGGGGCAGGCAGCGCAGTTCATTGCCCTCAATAATATTCTGCAGGCCGGCGACAACTTTGTCTCTACCTCTTTTCTGTACGGAGGCACCTACAACCAGTTTAAGGTGGCTTTCAAGCGCCTGGGTATTGAAGTACGCTTTGCCGATGGCGACAAACCGGAAAGCTTCGAAGCCCTGATTGACGGGAATACCAAGGCGTTGTATTTGGAAACCATTGGCAACCCGGGCTTCAACGTGCCCGATTTCGAGCGGATTGCCGCCATTGCTGAGAAGCACGATTTGCCGCTTATCGTGGACAACACGTTTGGGGCAGGTGGCTACCTGTTCCGGCCCCTGGAGCACGGCGCGCACATTGTGGTGGAGTCGGCCACGAAGTGGATTGGCGGCCACGGCACCAGCATCGGGGGCGTAATAGTGGATGGCGGCAAGTATGACTTCGGCAATGGCAAATTTCCGCAGTTTACCGAGCCTTCGGACGGTTACCACGGGCTGGTATTCAACGACGTATTTGGCAAAAATGGCCCATTCGGCAACATTGCCTTTATTATCCGGGCCCGGGTAGAAGGCCTGCGCGACTTTGGCCCCTCGCAAAGCCCCTTTAACTCTTTCCTGCTGCTGCAAGGCCTGGAAACGTTAAGCCTGCGCGTAGACCGCACCGTGGAAAATGCCTTGCGCATTGCCACCTGGCTGGAGCAGCATCCGCAGGTAGAGGCCGTAAACTACCCTGGTTTGAGAAGCAGCCCCTATCACACGCTGGCTCAGAAGTATCTGAAGCGGGGTTACGGAGGCGTGCTGACTTTCGCCATTAAAGGCTCCAAGGAAACTGCCATTCAATTCATTGATAACCTGAAGCTGGTAAGCCATTTGGCCAACGTGGGGGATGCCAAAACCCTCATCATCCAGCCCTCGGCAACTACCCACCAGCAGCTTTCAGAGGAGGAGCAGCGCGCCGCCGGCGTAACGCCTACGCTGCTGCGCATATCAGTGGGCATCGAGCATTTTGAGGATATCCGGGCCGATCTGGCCCAGGCGTTTGAGGCCGTCCGTAACGCCGCCACCCCGGACACCGACAGCACCCTGCTGCCGGAGCCGGCAACCGAACACGCTGCACCGCTGGAAGTCTAACACAGCTTGAGAGGGGTTGAGGTGGCCGGAGGAAGGTGAGAGAGCCTCCGGCTGCACAGCTTCCAGCACGCAGCGCGGGCACCCGTTTCGGGATTTTGTGAGAGAGAAACCCGAAAGACCAGTGGTGCCCGCACTTATTAAGTAATGAGAGTTGAGTGAGGAGGTGAAAAGAGCGTCATGCTGAGCATGGGCCGCATCAGGTCACAGGCCCATACTCAGTATGACATTCTACCGTCAGCACGCGGGATACTTCAACGGTGCCTCTGCATGACGGGCTGTTTACTCACCTATCACCTGTCACGATTTCCCTCATCCTTTCATTATTCAACTCTTATCACTCAACTCTCAATTCCATGTCTTCCGAAAACTCCCATGTGTTTCGCCTGCCCCGGCCGCTTCGGCTGGAAACCGGGTCTGTGCTACCGCACGTGGAGGTAACCTACCACACCTACGGGCAGTTGAGCCCCACCCGCGACAACGTGCTGTGGGTGTGCCATGCCCTCACTGCCAACTCCGATGTGCTGGAGTGGTGGCCTGGTTTGGTGGGCCCCGGCTGTCATTTCGACCCAAGCGAGTGGTTTATTGTGTGCGCCAACGTGCTGGGCTCCTGCTACGGCACTACGGGTCCGCTCACGCCCGACCCCAGCAGCGGGGAGGCCGCTTACCAGCAGTTTCCGCTCGTCACCATCCGCGACATGGTGGCGGTGCATGAGGCCCTGCGGGAACACCTGGCTCTGGCCCGGATTCATACCCTGATTGGGGGCTCTCTCGGGGGGCAGCAGGCAGTGGAATGGGCCGTGCAGCGCCCGGCGGTGTTTGAAAACCTGGTGTTGCTGGCTACCAGTGCCCGGCACTCCGCCTGGGGCATTGCCTTCAACGAGGCCCAGCGGCTGGCCATCCTCGCCGACCCCACCTACCACCAGGGCACCCCCACTGGGGGCGCGGCCGGTTTACGGGCGGCCCGGGCCGTAGCCCTGCTTAGCTACCGCAGCCACCACGCCTACGGCAGCACTCAAACCGACCAGGATGAGGCCAAAATCACCGATTTTCTGGCCAGTTCCTACCAACGCTACCAGGGCGACAAGCTGGTGGCCCGCTTCGATGCTTACAGCTACGTAGCGCTTAGCCAGGCCATGGACTCCCACAATGTGGGCCGGGGCCGGGGCAGCGTACAGGCGGCACTGGGCCGCATTCGGGCCCGCACGCTGGTGCTGGGTATTACCTCCGATGTGCTGTTTCCGCCCCAGGAGCAGCAGATGCTGGCCCGCTACATCAAAGGGGCCATGTACGCCGAAATGGACTCCCAGTACGGCCACGACGGTTTCCTGATTGAAACCGCCCAAATCACCCATTTTCTCGAACGATTCTACGTCCAGACGTATGTCCATTAACCTTGCCTCCCTGCCTGTTGCCTCCGTATCTGCCCCCGCCCAAGCGTGGCGGGTTGGCTTGATCGGGTTTGGCTGCGTAGGCCAGGGCTTGTACGATATTCTGCAGCAGCGCCCAGAAGCGGCTTTTACCATCAGCCGCATTGCCGTAAAAACGCCGGGCAAAGAGCGGCCGTTGCCCGCCGAGCGGTTTGAGTTTGATGCCGACGCCCTAGTGGCCGATGACTCCCTGGATGTGCTGGTGGAAGTAATTGACGACGCTGACACGGCTTTTCGGCTGGTAAGCGAGGCCCTGCGCCGGGGCCGGCGCGTGGTTACGGCCAACAAGGCCATGCTGGCCCGCCACCTGCCGGAACTGGTGCAGCTGCAGCGCGCCGGCCAGGGCACATTATTATATGAAGCGGCCGTATGCGGCAGCATTCCCGTCATCCGTACCCTGGACGCCTACTTTGGGCAGGAGCCGCTACGCCGCCTCACGGGCATTCTGAACGGCTCTTCCAACTACGTGCTGACCCGCATGGGCGAGGATGGCTCCGACTACGCGCCGGCCCTGCGGGAAGCCCAACAGAAGGGCTTCGCCGAAACCGACCCCACCCTGGACATGGCGGCCTTCGACCCGCGCTCCAAAGCCGTATTGCTGGCCGCACATGCCTACGGCTCTTTCCTGAACCCCGAGCAGGTGCTGAACCTGGGCATTGAAGGTATCAGCGCCGTGGATATTGCCTTTGCAGCCAGCCAGGGCCAAAAAATTAAAGTAGTAGCCGGCCTGCAGCGCCTGGCCGATGGCCGCGTAACTGCCCTGGTTACCCCCCAGCTAGTTGGCCCCGAGTCGCCGTTGTACACCGTCGACCATGAGTTTAACGGCGTGGTGCTGGAGGCTGATTTTGCGGGTGAGCAGTTTTTGCGGGGACGCGGGGCCGGGGGGCACCCCACCGGCTCGGCCGTACTTGCCGATTTGGCCGCGCTGCGTCAGGGTTTCGCCTACCAGTATCCTAAAACCGCCACCCCCGCCGAATACGCCTCCGATCTGGAAGTGGAGATTTACCTGCGCACCGACGAGGACCGCCTGATTGACCTGCTGGACTTCAGCGAAATATCAGAGGAAGCCGACGAGGACGAGTACGTGGTGGGCTACGTAGCCCTGGCCAACCTCATCCGCCACCGCGACACCCTGCGCAAGTACGGCGCCTTCGTTGTACGCACCGGCCGCCTCCGCCCCGTCAGCAATGAGGTGTTGGTGGCCGAGGGTTCAGCGGAATAAACCGAAAGCGTAGAGCCAGCTGCTGCTGCGAGCAGGGCGGCACAATCGGTCCTTTTCGGAGGTAGAAACTCAGAAAAACGAAAAGCCCCTGCTGTCCGAGTGACAGCAGGGGCTTTGGTGTACATAGGGCGGGTGGTTTACAACGCAAAGCCTTTGTTTCGCGTGTTGCCAACTTCATCGTTTCCATACTGCCGGAAATACGCGAAGCAAAGGCTTCGCCCTACTGCGCCGGTGCCGCACCACTAGTCTCCGGGGCTATCAGGGCTGGCCGCCGCACTGAATCGGGCATAGCTTTCAGCAAATCGGGCTGCCAGACCAGCTCGGGTGGCGAGGGTAGCTGCACACTGATGCGGCGCGGCAGGAGCATGGCCGTAACCTGGGCAGTACGGCGCGGATTGAGGGCGGCCGCCAGCAACGGCCCAGGCGCACCGGCACCCAGCAGCGGCCGCAGAAAGTCGCGCACGGTCACGAAAGCTGAATCGATATACGTGGGCTCAAAGGAGTACGGGACGTGCCCGGCCCCGCGCAGGCGGCGCAGCACATTGGGCACCCCCACGGTGTTGGCACGCACCCGCAGCGCCCCGCTACCATACACGAGCTGGGCCGGCAGCTGGGCCCCAATGGTGCCTTTGGCGTAGGGTACCAGCCCGTCGCGGGTGCCGTGCACGCTGCATAAAGGCGGGTCGCCGGCTTCCAGCCAACTGGCCCGGGCCAGCGCCCCACACAGGTTGATTACCCCCCGGGGCCGGCTGCTGAATTTGGCATTGCCCCCCGTGCCTTCCAGCCCGCCCAGGGCCGCTACATTTAGGTAAGCGGGCACTTCGGAGGCTTTGTTGAGGTAGCCGGTTTGCAGGGCCATAAAGCCCCCGGCCGAGGAACCGCCCACAAACACGTACTGCGGATGCACCCGAAACTTGCGGGCTGTGGCGGCATCGTGGCGGAAAAAGCGCACGGCGGCACGCATATCCTGGGTGGCCCGGATGGCCGCCCGACCAATGCCCACGGTGTCAAACGGGAAGAAATAGAGCCGGTAATCAATGGTAGCGGCCACGTAGCCGAGGCGGGCCAGGCGGGTGCACAGGGCCGTCATTACGGCATCGTCGCGGGTACCCGTCAGGAAGCCGCCCTCGTGGGCCAGCACCACCAGGGGGCGGCGGCGTACGGTGTCGCCCTGGGGCTCATATACGTCCAGGTACAGCGTCTGGGGCAGGCCCAGCATGGTGGTGACGTGGGCAAACTCCACGTTGCGCCGCACCTGCACCTGCCGGAACAGCGGGCGGTGGTAGCGGCCGTGGGTAGTATCGATGGGTGCAGGTGGCTGCGCCCGGACCCCGAAACTCAGCAATAACAATACTCCAAGCAGCCAACTGTATTTCATGCAAAAAAGCAACGACCATGGAGCCGTTGCTTTTCCAAAGATACTGCCAGTTTGCCGGCCGGTGTCCTCAAATTTCTACTCGAATACAATGCGGCGGGCAGCCAGTCCCGGCGCCCGCACCAGGTAGATACCCGCGGGCAGAGCTTCCCGGCGAATGAGCAGCGTGGGGTGCTCCCAGCGCAGGCGGCGCACTACGCGGCCAGTGGCATCGAGCACCTCTACCGGTTGCGGCCGAAACGCCAGCGCCGCCGGCCACTGTACTTGTACGGTTCCTGTAGCCGGTACCGGGTAGGCGTGCGGGGTAATGGCGGCGGCGGCCTGGGTGGCTGTTACAGTACCTGGCTGCCGAAGCAGAGGCCGCAGAAAATCCCGGACAAAGCGCATGGTGGTATCCATGTATGCCAGGGCGGTGGCACTGCTGCCGCTGTAAGGCACATGGCCCGCCCGCCGAAAGGAATATAACTGATTAGGAACGCCCACAGCCGTGGCCCGGGTTTTCAGAATAGCGCTGCCGTAGACTTTCTGGGGCGGCAGGCCGCTGCCTACAGTACCGGCCCCGTAGGGCACCACGGCATCATTGGTGCCGTGCAGGCTTACCAAGGGTACGTTGCCGGCTTCAATCCACCAGGGGCGCCCCAAGGCCCCGCACAGGTTGATGACGCCCCGCACCGTGCTGCTGTAGCCTGGGTTGCCACTACTGCCCTCCAGTCCTCCCAGCGCCGCCACACCAATGTAGGCGGGCACTTCGCTGTCCTTGTCCAGATATCCGGTTTGCAGGGCCATAAAGGCGCCGGCCGAGGAACCACCAGCATATATAAAATCGGGGTGGATGCGGTAGGTTTTACTGGTGGCGGCATCCCGCCGGAAAAAGCGCACGGCGGCCCGCATATCCTGGGTAGCCCGGATGGCCGCCCGGCCAATGTTCAGAGTATCGAAAGGCAGAAACAGCAGGCGGTAATCAATGCTGGCCGTAACATAACCCATGCGGGCAAAGCGGGTGCACAGCTCTACTATTTCCGCATCGTTTTTATTACCAGACACAAACCCTCCCCCGTGGGCAAATACCAGCAGGGGCCGACGGCGCACGGTGTCGCCCTGGGGTTGGTATATATCCAGCCGCAGATTCTGGTTGTTGCCCATAAAATCGGTGGCGGCCCCGTACGTGACGTCCTGGGTGCGGATAACGCTAGTAAAAACCGGCCGGTAATATCGTCCGCCGGTAGTATCAATGCGGGTTTGCGCCGCTACCGTTGCTACACAACCCAACCACCCGCAAAACAGAGCAAAAACAAGTTTTTTCATAGGATAGCAGTGTATGACTTATGCAATATAAAATATAACTCTTTTAATCAAAATTTTTCTTTTTCTAACAACCACCCAAAGCACAATGGTGGGGTATGCACCTATTCAGTAGGTTTACCCTCTCAGAAGCACGCTATATGCCCACTACTGCCCCGCCTTCCCTCCGCCCCGGCGACCAGGTTGCCATTGTTTGCCCCGCCCGCAAAGCCTCGCACAAGGAGTTAGCCGCCGCAGTGGCCACTCTGGAAAGCTGGGGCCTGCGCGTGGTACTGGGAGCCAGCACCAACGTGGCCCACCATCAGTTTGGGGGCGAGGATGCAGTGCGCCGCCAGGATTTTCAGCAGCAGCTCGACACCCCCGCAATCCGGGCCATCCTTTGCGCCCGGGGCGGCTACGGTACCACCCGCATCATCGATGGCATCGACTTTTCCCGGTTTGCCCAGGACCCCAAGTGGATAGCCGGCTTCTCGGACATTACCACCCTGAACTGCCATTTGCTGCGGCGCGGGCACCAGAGCATTCATGGGGTTATGCCGCTGCTGTTTCATCTGGAAGGCGGAGAGGATTCGTTGGAAAGTCTGCGCCGGGCGTTGTTTGGGGAGGAAATCAGCTACGCGGCCCCGGCCCACGTCCTCAACCGCCCGGGCACAGCCACCGGCGAGTTGGTGGGTGGCAACCTCAGCATCCTGCAAACCCTCACCGGCACGCAGTCGGATGTACCTACGGCGGGCCGCATCCTGTTTCTGGAGGATATTGATGAGTACCTGTATGCCATTGACCGGATGCTGGTGCACCTGGACCGCACCGGTAAACTGGCCGGGCTGGCCGGGCTGGTGGTGGGCCATTTCACCAACCCCCAGGACAATGCCGTGCCTTACGGCCAGACGCCCAACGAAATCATTAACCAGTACGCCGTACGCTACGGCTTTCCCGTGGCCCACGGCTTCCCGGTAGGCCACGAACCCCACAACCAGGCACTCATCGTCGGCCGGATGGCCCGCCTGACGGTGTCGGCCGCCGAAGGAACACGCCTGGAGTACGTGTAACGCCCCCCTCATCAGCCGCCAGTATGCCCGTCACCATTCACCGCGTAACCGCCCGGGAGTTTCCGCAGCACATAAGCGCCCTGACAGAACTGCTCCGCGACGCTGTGGATGCAGAAGCCTCCGTGGGCTTTCTGCCGCCCCTGACTACGGCCGAAGGGCAGGAGTTCTGGGAAGGCGTGGGCACCGGCGTAGCGGCCGGCACTACTCTCCTGCTTGTGGCGGAGGAAGCCGGGCAGCTGGTGGGCACCGTGCAGCTGGTGCTGGCCACCAAGCCCAACGGCCTGCATCGCGCTGAGGTATCCAAACTGCTGGTACCCACCCGGGCCCAGCGGCGCGGTATCGGGCGGCAGCTGATGCTGGCCGTGGAGGAGGTGGCCCGGCAACATAACCGCTCCACCCTGGTGCTGGATACGCTGCAGGGTGCCGGCTCCGAGCTGCTTTACCAAAGCCTGGGCTATACCGCCGCCGGCGCTATTCCGGCCTTCGCCCGCGTGCCCGGCGGGGCGCTGGAGGCTACCGTGGTGTATTATAAGCTGCTCTGAATCACAGATGATGCAGATAGGTCTGATAGCGCAGATTCGTTCTGGCAAGGCTGTTTGCGCCGGTGAAATTCGTAGCATTTACTCGTTCTGAGCGGCTGATGTCCGCTACTGGCTGGAGCAAAGAGTATGTCGCTAACGATGCCCGGATTTCTCACGCCACCTGATGCGCGGAATGTCCGAATGACAAACGGCCCCGGCAGCTTGTGCTACCGGGGCCGCATCTGTTACCAGCAAACCGCCTACTCGCCGTATACCACCGTCAGCAGTGTCTGGCCCACGGCTTTGAGGGTGCGCCGGTCGATGATGCTCATATTGTCCTGGGTGGTGTGGTGGTAGGGCTGGAATTCGCCATTGGGCAGAAAGTCGATGATGTCGATGGTGCGGATACCGGCGTTGTTGGTGAACACGTGGTCGTCGGTGATGCCATAGCCGTCGGCAAACAGGAAGTAGTCGGAGAAGCCCAGTTGGGAGGCCGTGTTCCACACCTTATCTACCACGTCGCGAGCTTTCTGCCGAGAGAGTTCCTCACGGCTGAACTTACCGCCCTTGGCACCTACCATATCCAGTAGAATGCCATAGTTGGGCTTATAGCCAACGGGCAGCAGGTTTTTGGCCCAGTACTGGGAACCCAGGCACCAGCTTTCCTGGTTGCCCAACAGGTTTTTCTTCTCGCTCTGGGTACTGCCGTCGTAGCCATAATCCTCCGAGTCGAACAAAATAAAATCGACACCGACGCCGGGAGCCAGGCTGTCTTTCTGGGTACCCAGCACGCGGGCCATTTCCAGGGCCACGGCCACGCCGCTGGCGCCGTCGGAAGCGCCATCGAGGGGAGCGTTTTTCTTGTCTTTGTCCTTGTCGGCGAAGGGGCGGGTATCCCAGTGCGCGAAGATGGCCACCCGCCGCGGGGCCTGGGGCAGGTACTGGGCAATGATGTTGCGCGACTTCAGCATTTTGCCATCGAAAGCCATGGCCTCAAAGGGTTGCTCCTTCACTGTGAGGCCCGCTGCCTTGAACTTGCCAATAATCCAGTCGCCAGTTTTTACGTGAGCCGCCGTGTTGGGCACCCGCGGGCCGAAGCTCACTTGCTTGGCCGTAAAGGCGTAAGCCGAATCGGCGTTGAAGGCCGGGGCTTTGGGCAGCGCGGCTTCCTCAGCCGCCGCGGTATCGGTGGAGGTTCCGGCCGTGTCCTTGTTGCCGGGGCAGGCCGTGAGCAGGAGCAGGCTGGCCAGGGCGGCCGGGGCAATGCGGGAAAGTACAGGCGTCATAGAAAGTGAATGAAGAACGTCATGCAGAGGCGCAGCCGAAGCATCTCGCGTGCTGATGTTGCAGTGGCAAGTTAACAACTCATGAGCGAGATGCTTCGGCTGCGCCTTTGCATGACGTTCAAACGTACCCGTTTATTCCTCACTATACGCCCAGTCTACGCCGGCCTTGGTATCCTTCACCACAATGCCCTGCTCCTTGAGGGCGGCCCGGATCTGGTCTACCTTGTCGTAGGCTTTGGTGGCTTTGGCTTCCTGGTAGAACTCCAGGGTGAGGCGCAGCAGGTCTTCGGCGCTGGCCCGGGGCTCATCGTGCAGGCCCAGCACATCCTGCACCAGCGCTT
This sequence comes from Hymenobacter metallilatus, assembly GCF_003944705.1. Taxonomy (GTDB): domain Bacteria; phylum Bacteroidota; class Bacteroidia; order Cytophagales; family Hymenobacteraceae; genus Hymenobacter; species Hymenobacter metallilatus. The sequence continues at coordinate 104,660 of NZ_RWIS01000001.1, forward strand.
GGTAGGCCGTGGCAGCCTCCTCCAGAGCAGCGGCACTGACGCTGGCCAGGGTGGCGGGGTTGGCGGCAAATCCGTTGAGCTTACGCAGCAGATTAAACAGGCTGGCAATGCAGCGGGCCGTGTTCAGGTCGTCGTTGAGGCCCACAAAGCAGTCCTGGACCAGCTTGTGCAGCTCCGCGTCGGCGGCGGTAGTATCGGGGGTTTTGCCTTCCGTGACCGGAGCTACAGTGCGGGCCTTGATTACGTCGGGCGAGAGGCTCAGCTCGCGCAGCTTATCCAGCAGGCGCAGGCCGTTCATCAGCTTGCGGTAGCCTTTGCGGGCGGCCTGTAGGCCTTCATCCGTAATGTCAACGGGGCTGCGGTAGTGGGCCTGGAGCAGAAAGAACCGCGCCGTCATGGGCGAGTAGGCCTGGGCCAGCGTGGTATTTTCGCCCGAGAACAGCTGACTGATGGTGATGAAGTTGCCCAGCGACTTGCTCATCTTCTGGCCATTCACCGTCAGCATGTTGTTGTGCATCCACACCTGGGCCTCGTTGGTGGGGTGGTTGCAGGCCTGGCTCTGGGCAATTTCGCACTCATGGTGCGGAAACATAAGGTCCAGCCCGCCGCCGTGAATGTCGAACTCGGCCCCGAGGTATTTGCGGCTCATGGCCGAGCACTCCAGGTGCCAGCCGGGAAACCCCTCGCTCCAAGGGGAGGGCCAGCGCATGAGGTGGCGCTCATCGGCTTTTTTCCAGAGGGCAAAATCCAGGGGGCTGCGCTTTTCCTCCTGGCCAGCCAGGTTGTCGCGGGAGCCGGCCAGCAGCTCCTCCACCACGCGGTTACTGAGCTTGCCGTACTCGCGGCCGGCGGCGTTGTAAGCGGGTACATCAAAGTATACCGAGCCGTTGGACTCGTAGCCGAAGCCATTGTCGATGATTTGCTGCACCATCTCAATCTGCTCCACAATGTGGCCGCTGGCCCGGGGCGTAATATCGGGCGGTAGGCAACCAAGGGCCTCCATGTGCTGCTGGTAGAGGTTGGTGTAGCCCTCAGCTACCTGCATAGGTTCCAGCTTGTTGGCGCGGGCAATTTTGCCGATTTTGTCTTCCCCTTCGTCCGCATCGCCTTCCAGGTGGCCTACATCGGTGATGTTGCGCACGTAGCGCACGGTGTAGCCCAGGTAGCGCAGGTAGCGCGTCAGCACATCAAACACCACCGGCCCGCGGGCGTTGCCCACGTGGGCTTCATTGTACACCGTCGGCCCGCAGAGGTATACCCCCACAAAAGGAGCATTCAGGGGCTGAAACGGGGCTTTGCGACGGGTGAGGGTGTTGTAGAGCGAGAGTGGGTGCTGCATGGGTGCAAAAGTAACCGCAGTTTTGGCAGTAAAGGCGGTAAAATCAGATTTTGTAACTGCCTCCGGCTGCGGACAACAACGAGGCCTGATAACAGCTGCGGCCAGCTAAAAGTCTGGATAAAGCTGGGTTATTCCTGAAAATTAGTTTAAAAGTCAGCTCTAAAAGTACAAAAGGCCCATTCGCTAGTCTATAAAGTTCGTAGGCTAGTACAAGACGTTTCCTAATCGGTACAATCTCCTTACTAATGGGTGCTTTTGCGCAGCTGGTACGTTGCGGTGGTAGGGAAATGGTCGGAGTAAGGAATTTCGTAATGCACCCGGCAGTCTGCCACCGTGAACTGGGGGCCGGCAAACTGGTTATCAATGCGCACAAAGGGCAGGCGGCCGTTATAGGTGCTGCCTACGCCATTGCCCACGGTGGCCCAGGCGTTCTGGAAGTGGTCGGCCAGCTGGTCGTAGCTGTAGCTGTAGGGCACGTCGTTGAGGTCGGCGCAGAGCAGGATGGGGTAGCGGCACCGCGCAAAGCGCTGCACCATTGTATCAACCTGCCAGTGCCGGGCTACCGCTCCGCGCTTAAAGCGCCGCAGCAGGTCCAGGCCTTTTTGCTTAAGGCCGGCCTTGCTGGAGTAGCTGTCCACAATGTCCTTCTCATCCATGCTCATGCTCTGCAGATGAAAGCTGTACACGCGCACCGTATCCCGGGAGGGCAGGCGCACATCGGCCCACATGGCGTGGTTCTGGGTGAGCTTACCGAAGCTGATGGTACCCCGGCGCACAATGGGGAAGCGCGAGAAAATGGCCATACCAAACTCGGCCCCGGCGCTGTTGGTCAGGGTTTTGGACAGAAACACCTGCCGGCCCGCCTCCCGCCCGATGTTGTCTACCGTCCGGAATACGGCGCCATCCTGGGTGCGGGTACCGGCTGGCTCGTTGTAAAACTCCTGCAGGCACAGGATATCGGCCGGGCTTTCCTGCAGCCACTGCACCATGGCTTTCGATGACTGCAAGCCCGCATTGCGCAGCTGAGGGTACACGTTGAAAATGCGCACGTTGGCCGACAGCACCGTTACCACCGGGCCGGCAGCCGGGGCGGGGGCATTGGCCGCGCGGAAGGGGTGCAAAGCCAGCCCCCGCTGAAAGTGCGGCCAGGTAAGTACAGCCAGGGCCAGCGGCAGCAGGGCCACCGGCCAGCGCCGCAGCAGCCAGTAGCCCACCAGCAACAGGTTCAGCAGCAGGGCCACCGGCAGGGTAAGGGCCCCGAAAATGGCCGGCCAGAAGGTGTAGGCCGGAACCTGGGCGCAGGCAATGGCCACCAGCACCCACCCCATCACCAACACGGTACTCTTAAAGGCAAACGAACGACGCACAGCTTTCAACGGCAGAATTGATCAGCCACCAAAGGTAGCCCTTCCGGCGGAGCCAGCTGCACCCGCAAAACGGCCCGAGTTTTGCGCGGCGGAGTACGTATCTTTCGTGCCGTTTGTAAACTCATTTCTATGCTCCGATTTTTTACTTGTATCCTGTTCTGCCTAAGTACATTGCTGGCCGCAGCAGCCCCGCAACCCGTCTGGGCTCCTGAACCCCACCAGAGCCTGGAATTTGTGGAAAACAAGGGCCAGTGGCCCCGTCCGGTTTTTTTCCGGGCCGATGTGCCGGCGGGCCAGCTCTACCTCACGGCCACGGGCTTTACCTACTCCTTCCTGGACCCCGCGGCGCTGCGGACCGCCTCGCACCACCACGAGGCCACTACCGGCCCCCAGCGGCCGGCTCCGGCTACCGTGCGGGGCCATGCCTATACCGTGTCGTTTGTGGGTGGCAACCCGCGCGTGGTTCCCCAGGCTTCGCAGCCCACGGCGGGCACGCGCAATTACTTCCAGGGCAATAATCCCGCGCAATGGGCAGGACAGGTACGGGGCTTCCGGCAGGTGTATTACAAAGGCGTGTACCCCGGCGTGGATGTACGCCTCTACGAAAACCGCCAGCAGCAACTGGAATACGATATGGAGGTGGCCCCGGGCGGCCGCCCCGGCGCCATCCGGCTGCAGTATGGCGGAGCCGATGCCGTGCAGCTGACCCCGGAGGGCCACCTGCGCATCCAGACTTCGGTGGGCGAGGTAACGGAGCAGGCCCCCCGGGCCTGGCAGACGCTGCCCTCGGGGGAGCAGCAGCCGGTGAGCTGCCGCTTTGAGCTGAGCGGGCAAACGCTGCGGTTCCGCCTGGGCAGCTACAATACCCGGCTCCCGCTTACCATCGACCCCACAGTGTTGTTTTCGTCGTTTACGGGCTCAGCGGCCGATAACTGGGGCTTCACGGCTACCTACGATGCCCAAGGCAATATGTACTCGGGTGGGGTAGCTTTTGCCACGGGCTACCCCACCTCTACGGGTGCCTTTCAGCAGACGTTTGCCGGCATCGGGGATGTAGCCATCATCAAATACCGCGTTACCACTTCGGGCCCGGCGGCCCGGCTGTACGCTACCTACCTGGGCGGCAACAATACCGATGCGCCTCACAGTCTGGTGGTGAATGGCCTGGGCGAGCTGGTGGTGCTGGGCACTACCGGGTCGTCTAACTTCCCGGTATCGGCCGGGGCGGTGCAGGGCGCTTTTCAGGGCGGCCCCGGCGTCAACCCATTGGGAGGGGCTCTGAATGGGCAAATGGGCTACCCTGTCGGCTCCGACCTGTTCATTGCCACCCTCAGCGCCGATGGGGCGCGGCTGGTGGCCTCCACCTATCTGGGAGGCTCCAGCAACGACGGCCTCAACCTGGGGCTGGTGAACAACTACGGCGACACCTTCCGGGGCGATGTGCTGACCGATGGGGAGAATAACGTGTACGTGGCCTCCGTTACGCAAAGCACCAACTTCCCGCTGGCGCAGCCGGTGCAGCCTACCCGCCAGGGCCTCTCCGACGCGGTGGTATGCCGGCTGCCCCGGGCACTGAACCGCCTGACCTGGAGCACTTATCTGGGGGGTACAGGTGCCGAAGCAGCCTTTTCCCTGCAACTCACCCCCGACCGCCACCTGTACGTAGCCGGCGGCACCGACAGCCGCGACTTCCCGACGATAACGGGTGGGCTGCAGATGCAGTCTGCCGGAGGGCGCGAAGGGTTCGTGGCCTGCTTCACCCCGGCGGGCACGGCCCTGCGCTACGCAACCTACCTGGGTACGGCAGCCAACGAGCTGGCGTTCTTTCTGCAGCTGGATGCCAGCAACGACGTGTACATTCTGGGGCAGACCACTTCTAACAACTACCCTATTACGGCCGGGCGCTACGGCGTCCGGGGGGCGCATCAGTTTATTCAGAAGCTGACCGGCAGCCTGGGTACCACGCAGTACAGCACCACCGTGGGTTCCGGGCGGGATGGGTTTGATATTTCCCCAACGGCTTTCCTGGTGGATGACTGTGAGCGGGTGTATATGTGCGGCTGGGGCGGCAACGTGAATGCCACGTATGGTGGTGGCTCCACCCTGGGGCTGCCCACAACCAGCGGGGCCCTGCAAACGTCTACCGACGGCAGCGACTTTTACCTGGCCCAGTATGCGGCTGGCCTCACGGGGCTCGATTACGCTACCTTTTACGGGGAGCGGGGTGCCCGGGGCGAGCATGTGGATGGAGGCACTTCCCGCTTCGATAAAAAGGGCGTGGTATACCAGGCCGTGTGCGGGGGCTGCGGGGGCACCCAGGGGTTTCCGGTGCCGCAGGGCGCCAACTATTATACCACCCGCAATGCCAGCAGCAACTGCAACAACGCGGCTTTTGCCATCAGCTTTGGCCTCACCGTTGCCGACCCCGGCCCCACCCGCTACGTGTGCCAAGGCAGCGGCCCGGTTACGCTGGGCGGCCAGCCCAGCGGGGGCATCTGGAGCGGGCCAGGCGTTACGCGGCTGGCCAACGGCACCTATCAGTTTCAGCCCAGCGCGGCCCTGGTAGGGCGTAACCTGCTGCAGTACTCGGTGCAAACCACTGGCATCTGCCGCAGCATCCGGCCCCTGGCCATGATTGTGACGCCGGAGCTGGCCGTCACCATCAATCCGGTGCCGGCTCTCTGCGCCAATGGCACCGCCGTAACGCTGCAAGCCACGCCGGCCGGGGGTACCTGGAGCGGGCCGGCAGGCCTGTCGGGCAATGTGTTTAATCCGCAGCAGGCGGGCCCCGGCACCTATACCCTCACCTACACCTACTCCGACACGCTGGGTTGCGGCACGGCTACCCGCACGGTAGTGGTCAACCCGTTTCCCAAGCCGGTGGCCGGGCCCAACCTTACCTTTTGCGCCTACGAAACCCAGCCGGTGCAGCTGACGGGCGCCAGCCCGGCCGGGGGCACCTGGAGCGGCCCCGGCGTAACACCGACGGGCCTGTTCACGCCGCCCAATACCAATCTGCGCGGCGGCATTTTCACCCTTACGTATTCAGTTACCGAAAACGGGTGCACTGCCTCCGCTACCCGCCAGGTGCTGCTGGCCCCCTCGCCGTCCGTTAACTTTCCGCTGAACGTGCCCGAGTGCAGCAATTTTCCCCAGTACACGGGGCTGGCACCTTTCAGCTGTCCGTTTGTGCCCGTGCTGACGGGCGGCAGCTACACCTGGGACTTCGGCGACGGAAGCCCCGTTTCGACGGAAGAAGCGCCTACCCACGTCTACCAGCAGCCAGGCTCCTACACGGCCAAGCTCACCGCCCGCTACGCCAACTGCACCGTGGAAACCAGCTTCGTGCCGGTACTGGTAGGTGAGGTATTCGTGCCCAATATCATCACGCCCAACCACGACGACAAAAACGAAACCTTTATGCCCCGTTTCAGCTGCCGGCCGGCTACGTTGCGCGTGTTCACGCGCTGGGGCAATAAGGTATTTGAAACTGATAATTACCGCAACGACTGGCGCGCCGACAACCTGCCCGACGGATTATACTACTACCACCTGAAAGATGCCGATGGCCGCACGGCCAAAGGCTGGATTACGGTAGAGCAGTAACGGGCATTTTTCCTGCTGCAACCAGCCGAATAACCCGTAGCTTTGCGGCTATTAGCGTTATTCGGCTTGTTGCATATATGAAGCAATTGTACCTGTTTATGGGCCTGTGGCTGGCCCTCAGTATCGGAGCAAAAGGCAGTCCTACCGGCCCCGAGCACCACCTGGAGTTTATTGAGAACAAAGGCCAGTGGCCCACCCCGGTGCTGTACGCCGCCGACGTGCCAGGCGGCCGGCTGTTTATGGAGCCCGGGGGCCTCACCTATGCCCTTACCCGGGGCCTGGAGCATCCGCACACGGCCTCGCCCCGGCCCGCTGCCATGCCGGTACCCGCTGGGGCCCACGCGGTGCGGGTGGAGTTTGTGGGCGCCGCCGCTTCGGCCCGGGTGCAGCCCGCGGAGGCCACCCCCGACAAGCGCAACTACCTACAAGGGTCCGACCCGGCCCGGTGGGCGGCCGGCGTAGGTAGCTTCCGGCAACTGCGGTACCCGGCCGTGTGGGCGGGCATTGGGGCGCACTTCTATGAAAACGACCACCAGCAGCTGGAATACGATTTCGAGCTAGCCCCGCTGGCCGACCCTGCCCGCATCCGGCTGCGCTACCACGGTGCCGATGCCGTGAAGCTGACCCCGGAAGGCCAGCTGGAAATCAGCACCTCCGTGGGTACGCTGCGGGAGCTGGCGCCCCGGGCCTGGCAAACCGATGCGCAGGGCCGGCGCCAGCCCGTGAGTTGCGCCTACGTGCTGCGCAACCAGGAGGTCAGTTTCCGCCTGGGTGCCTACGACCCGCACCGGGCACTTACCATCGACCCCACGGTGGTCTTTTCCACGTTTACGGGTTCTTTAGCTGATAACTGGGGCTTTACGGCTACCTATGATGCCCAGGGTAACCTCTATTCCGGGGGCATTGTGTTCAGCACGGGCTACCCGGCCAGCCCCGGGGCCTACAGCACCCAGTTTGCCGGCTCCACCGATATTGCCATCATCAAGTACAATACCACGGCCCGGGGCCCGGGGGCCCGGGTGTGGGCCACCTACCTGGGAGGCCTCGGCGCCGATTTCCCGCAGAGCATGGTGGTGAACAGCCGGGGCGAGTTGCTGGTGCTGGCGGCCACCGGCTCCACTAACTTCCCCACCACGGCCGGAGCCCTCGACCGGAGCTTCAACGGCGGCAACGCCATCAACCCCTACTTCGGCTACTCGCCCTCCAACATGCCCAACGGCTCCGACCTGGCCGTGGTGCGATTCAGCGCCGATGGGAGCCGGCTGCTGGCCGCTACCTACCTGGGCGGCATCGGCAACGAAGGGGTGCTGCCTTCCACCATCGGCTTCAACCTGTTGCGCAACTACGGCGACGCTTTCCGGGGCGACATTCTGGTGGATGGACAGGACAACGTGTACCTGGCCTCCAACACCTCCTCCCCCGATTTTCCGGTTCGCAACAACTTTCTGCCCTACACGGCCGGCCTCAACGGAGTAGTTACCAAGCTCACACCCGGCCTCGACCAAGTGGTATGGGGCAGTCAGCTGGGCGGCAACCAGCCGGATGCCGCCTACTCCCTGCAGCTGGACGCGGCCGGCCGCCTGTACGTGGCCGGCGGCACCACCAGCCCCGATTTTCCGCTGACGGCTGGTACCGTACAGCCCGCGCAGCGCGGCGACGTGGATGGCTTTGTCACGCGCATCAGCGCCTCCGGCACCGTCCTCGAAAGGTCGGCCCTGGTTGGTACTACGGCTTATGACCAGGCCTATTTCGTGCAGCTCGACCAGAGTGGCGGCGTGTACTTGCTGGGCCAGACGCTGGGCGCCTACCCCACCGTGGGCAACCGCTACGGCGTTGCGGGCGGGCGGCAGTTCATTCATAAGCTGAACGCCGACCTGACCGCCACCGAGTTTGCCACCACCTTCGGCAGTGGCCGCCCCACCATCGACCTTTCGCCCACCGCTTTCCTGGTGGATCAGTGTGAGCGGATTTACGTGAGCGGCTGGGGCGGCGGCAACAACTCCGGCTACGGCAATGGCACCGTGCAGGGCCTGCCTACTACCACCAACGCCACCCAACGCTCCACCGACGGAAATGATTTTTACCTGATGCAGCTGTCGACGGGGGCGCGGGCCTTGGATTATGCCACGTTTTTCGGGGGCAGCGGCCAGGACCACGTAGACGGCGGCACTTCCCGTTTCGACCCACGTGGGGTCGTGTATCATGCCGTATGCGGGGGCTGCGGGGGCTCCAGTGACTGGCCCGTTCCGCCGGGCGCCGGCTACTACTCTACTGTCAATAACAGCACCAACTGCAACAACGCTGCTTTCAAGTACAACTTTGAAACTGTGAATGTAGTGGCCGGCACCGACCGGAACGTATGCGTGGCTTCAGCCCCCATTCCCTTGCAGGGCAGCCCCGCCGGCGGCGTCTGGACGGGCCCGGGCGTAACGGGCTCGGTGGGCGCGGGCTTTTTCTTCACGCCCACCGCCAGCCTGTTGGGCACTCAAACCCTCACGTATACGGTGACGGGTGTGGGCCCCTGCGGCGGGGTTTCTACGCTGCAGTTGACCGTGGTGCCGGCGCCACCCATTGCGTTTACGGCCCCCGCTCAAACCAGCTTCTGCCTGAACCCGGGCGTGCCCACCGTAGTGGGGCTGGCGGCCACGCCGGCCGGCGGCACGTTCTCGGGGCCGGGCGTGAGCGGTGCGCAATTTAACGCTGCCGTAGCCGGCCCGGGTACGCACACCCTGGTGTACTCGGTAACCACCAACGGCTGCCAGCTCCAAACCACGCGCACGGTTACGGTAACCCAGGCAGTAGTCGGCGCGGGCTTGGTTACCTGCACCGGAGCCGGCCCCCAGGCCTTGGTGGGCAGCCCGGCGGGCGGCGTGTGGTCGGGGCCCGGGGTATCGGGCTCGGCGGCAACGGGCTTCGTGTTTACGCCTACTCCGGCGCTGCTGGGCAACCGGCTGCTCACCTACACCGTTACGGCCCCCGGCGGCTGCACCAGCTCGGCTCCCATGCCGGTTACCGTGCTGGCCACGCCCACTTTTACCCCGCCAACTCTGCCGGCCTACTGCACCACCAACGCCGTGCCGGTAGCCCTTCCGCCTGCGGCCTCGTGGAGCGGCAACGGCATCCGGGGGGCCGCTGGCCCGGGCTTCACCTTCACGCCGGCTCTGGCCGGAGCCGGCACCCATACCCTCACCTACCGCACCGGTTTCGGCCTCTGCGACTACACCGGCTCCATCACCGTGCAGGTCAGCGCCCCTGTTGCCGTCAGCGCCGGGGCCGATACGCTGCTGTGTCCTGGCAGCACCCAGCCTTTCCGGCTGCGGGCGGCCGTGGCCGGGGGTACCTGGAGCGGCCTCAACGTTACGCCCGACGGCCGCTTTACTCCTCCTGCCGGCTTCACGGGTAGCGTAACGCTTACCTATACGCTGCCCGATGTCTGCCAGAGCACCGGCACCCGCCGGGTAGCCGTGGCCGCGCCCCCGGCCACCGCCCCAACCTGGACCCCGGCCAGCTGCCCCGAAAACCGCCTGGCCCCGCTGACGCTCACCTTTAGCGGCGGCGCCACCACTTCCAGCTGGGAGTTTGGCGACGGGTCGGCCCCGGCCGTGGGCAGCAGCGTTACGCACACCTTCGCCCAGGCGGGCACCTACCGCCCCCGCGTTACTACCTTCTTCAACGCCGGCCGCTGCTCCCAAACGGCCACGCTGCCCGCCGTGGAGGTAATTCCCCAGCAGCTGCCGCCCAACATCATCACCCCCAATGGGGACGATAAAAACGAGTTTTTTGTGATTCGTACGGCCTGCCCGGGCCAGCTACAGGTGTTTTCGCGCTGGGGCAACAAGGTGTTCGAGGCCACCGCTTACCGCAACGACTGGCGCGCCGACGGCCTGCCCGACGGCGTGTACTACTACATGCTGCGCCTGCCCGACGGGGCCCCTATCAAGGGCTGGCTGACGGTACAGCGCTGAGCCGCTGACAGCTTGCTTTCCGTGGTTTTGCATTGTATCTTTGCAGCAGCAAACTAGAACACGAACAGAGGGGACGGATAGTCCCCTCTTTCTTTTATCCGGTAACCCGCCCATGAAACTCGATCAAGCCCGCCTTTCCGAGCTGCTCCAGGATAGTCTGCCCACCGATGGCAGCCTGTTCGTGGTGAGCCTGGCCGTGTCGGATGCCATCCGGCCCAAAGTCACCGTTACTCTCGACGGGGAGCAGGGCGTGGGCATTGATGAGTGCGCTCAGGTCAGCCGCCGCCTGGCCCGTCGCGTGGACGAGGAGTACGGCGAAGATGCCAGCTACACCCTGGAAGTAACCTCGCCCGGCGCCGACCAGCCCCTGCGCGACGCCCGCCAGTACACCCGCCACGTGGGCCGCACCCTCAGCCTGAAAATGGCCGACGGCACCGAGAAAACCGGCACCCTGGAAGCTGCTGAGCCCACCGGCATTCAGCTGGCCGAAGTGGTGAAGGAAAAAAGCAAGAAAAAGACTTTACCCGCCGTGCTGATTCCCTTTACTGATATCAGCGAGGCCAAAGTGGTTATTTCGTTTAAGTAAGTACAGTACGCTGGTAGCTGATGGCTGTTGGCCGTTAGCTTGATTTCGAATCCTCACCTTTTAGCTGTTGTCGTCTGTTGGAAACCATGCCACCAGCTAACAGCTAGTAGCTAAAAGCTTTAAAAACAATGAACAGCAACGTCCTGATTGAATCGTTTGCCGAATTCGCCCGGTCGAAGAACATCGACCGGCCTACCATGATGAGCATCCTGGAGGAAGTATTTCGCACGATGATCCGCAAGAAGTACGACGACGACTCGAACTTCGACGTGATTCTGAACGTGGACAAGGGCGACCTGGAAATCTGGCGCAACCGCGAAATCGTGGACGACAACTCCGAGGATATCTGGGACTTCGACAAGATTCCGCTGACCGAGGCCCAGAAGATTGAGCCCGACTTCGAAATCGGCGAGCAGGTAGCCGAAGAAGTGAAGCTGGAAGATTTCGGCCGCCGCGCCGTGCTCATGGCCCGCCAGACGCTGATTCAGCGGGTGAAGGACCTGGAGCGCGACAACCTGTACCAGCAGTACAAGGACCAGGTGGGCGAAATTGTAGTGGGCGAGGTGTACCAGGTGTGGGGCCGCGAAGCGCTCATTCTCGACAAAGACGAGAACGAGCTGGTATTGCCGAAAGGCGAGCAGATTCCGAAGGACCGTTACCGTAAAGGGGACAGCATCCGGGCTGTGGTCCACCGCGTAGATGTACTTAACGGTACGCCCAAAATCATTCTCTCGCGGGCTGCACCGGCTTTCCTGGAGCGCCTGATGGAACAGGAAGTACCCGAAATCTTCGATGGCCTTATCACCATCAAGAACATCGTGCGGGAGCCGGGCGAGCGGGCCAAAGTGGCCGTGGAAAGCTTCGACGACCGGATTGACCCCGTGGGGGCCTGCGTGGGCATGAAAGGCTCCCGTATCCACGCCGTGGTGCGCGAGCTGGAGAATGAGAACATCGACATTATCAACTACACCGACAACCTGGAGCTGTACATTGCCCGGGCCCTGTCGCCGGCCAAGCTCACGTCGATGAAAATCAACGAACAAACTGGGCGGGTTTCGGTGTTCTTGAAGCCCGACCAGGTGTCGTTGGCCATTGGCCGCGGCGGTGCCAACATCAAGCTGGCCTCGCGCCTGGTAGGCATGGAAATCGACGTGTTCCGGGATGCCGGCGACTTCGAGGAAGACATTGCCCTGGACGAGTTCCAGGACGAAATTGAAGGCTGGATCCTCGATGAGCTGAAGAAAATCGGCCTCGATACCGGCCGCGCCGTACTGGCTGTGAGCAAGGAGGACATCGTGCGCCGCACGGAACTGGAGGAAGAAACCGTGGAAGAATTGTTCCGCGTGATTCGCCAGGAGTTCGAAGACAGCGACGACCAGGACGACGAAACCCCAAATTCCGGCGACGCGCAATGAGTGCGCGGCGGCCGGTACGGCAAGGGCGCTAACATCAGACCGGGTGGTTTGATTTTAGCGCCGCCCGGCAAGATTTAAGTTAGTACCTTTGCACCAAGATAAGAGTATCGTCCCCGAGCATAGAATGGCGGAAGCAGCAACCAAACGGCTGAATCAGGCGGCCAAAGACCTGAACGTTGGGCTTTCCACGATTGTGGATTTCCTGGCGGGAAAAGGGCATTCCATCGAAAACAAACCCACGACCAAGCTATCCTCGGAGCAAGTGGCTCTGCTGGAGAAGGCCTTCGCGTCGTCGGCCCAGGACAAGATGGACGCCGCCAAAGTAAGCCAGGCCAAGCGCCAGAGTGAGTTGGAAGCTGCGGCTGTCCAGGCAGCCCAGGCGCGGGCTGCTGCGCCCGTTGCGAAACCAGCCGCCCCGGCTCCGCAACCCACTCCCCAGCCGGCTCCGGCCGCTGAAACCCCTCCGCCAGCACCGGCTCCCACCGAAGAGCCCGCCCGCGTGCCGGGCCTGAAAGTGCTGGGCAAAATTGAGCTGGATGCTAAAGGCCGCCCCGTGCCGCCCAAGCCGGCGCCTCAACCTTCCGCTGAAGCCCCCAAAGCACCAGAAGCACCTAAAGCGGTAGAGGCCCCTAAGGCTCCTGCCGCTCCTCCAAAGGTGGAGGCTCCCGCTGCTCCAGCACCTGCTCCCAAGCCGGAGGTTGCTCCAGTAGCGGAAACGCCGCGCCCGGCACCGGTAGTAGAAGCTCCCGTAGTTGCTCCCGCCGCACCAGCGCCGGTAGTAGCTCCAGAAGCACCTGTTGCGGTTTCGGCCGAGGCTTCGGCCTCAACCGATGCCTCGGCTGCAGCCGAAGCCGGCACGGCGGAAGAAGGCACTATCGTTGCCAAGGCCGATCAACTGAAAGGCCTCACCGTACTGGGCAAAATCGAGCTACCCCTTGACTCTTCACGCCGCGGAGGCGGGGGAGGCCGGGGTGCCCGTCCTGTTGCCTCCTCCGATGTGCGCAAGAGCGGCCTTAACGCCAACGATAAGAAAAAGCGGCAGCGGATTCCCATGACTGGTCCTGGCCAGCCGGGAGGCCAAACCGGCCCTGGCCAACAGGGCGGCGGTAATCGTGACAACCGTGGCCCCGGCCAGCAGGGCGGTGGCAACCGTCCCGGCGGGCCCGGCCAGCAGGGCGGCGGCCGTCCCGGTGGCCCCGGCCAGCAGGGTGGCAACCGTGACAACCGGAGCGGTGGCAACCGCCAGCCGGCACCGGCCCTCACGCCCGAACAGAACGACAAGCAGATTCAGGAACAGATCAAGGCCACACTGGCTAAGCTCAGCGGTGGCCGTGGTGGTCAGCAGCAAAACCGGGCCAAATACCGCCGCGACAAGCGCAACATGGCCGCCGAAGACCGGGAGGCGCTGCGTGCTCAAAACGAGCTGGACGCCAAAACCCTGAAGGTAACCGAGTTCATTTCAGCCAACGACCTAGCCTCGCTCATCGACGTGTCGGTGAATGAAATCATCAAGGTTTGCCTGAACATGGGCATGTTCGTATCCATCAACCAGCGCCTCGACGCCGAAGCCATTACGGTTATTGCCGATGAGTTTGGCTACGATGTTGAGTTCCTGAGCGCCGAGGAGGAGGATACGACCATCGAAATTGAAGATAACGAGGAGGACCTGCAGCCCCGTGCTCCTATTGTGACCATCATGGGTCACGTTGACCACGGCAAAACCTCCCTGCTCGATTACATCCGGAATGCCAGCGTAGCCAAAGGCGAAGCCGGTGGTATCACCCAGCACATCGGGGCGTACGACGTGATGACCAAATCGGGCAAGCGGGTTACCTTCCTTGATACGCCGGGTCACGAAGCATTTACCGCTATGCGTGCCCGGGGTGCCAAGATTACGGACATTGCCATTATTGTGGTAGCCGCCGACGACTCGGTAATGCCGCAGACGAAAGAGGCCATCAACCACGCGCAAGCTGCGGGTGTGCCCATTGTAATTGCCCTCAACAAGATTGACAAGCCCGGTGCCAACCCCGACAAAGTGCGGGAAGAACTGTCGGTAATCAATGTGCTGGTGGAGGAATGGGGTGGCAAATACCAAAGCCAGGAGGTTTCGGCCAAAACGGGTATTGGTATCGACGACCTGCTCGAAAAAGTACTGTTGGAAGCTGAAATCCTGGAGCTGAAAGCCAACCCCGACCGCAACGCGGTGGGTACGGTTATCGAAGCCTCGCTGGACAAAGGCCGGGGCTACGTAACTACCATTCTGGTACAAACCGGCACGATGCAGGTGGGCGACATTGTACTGGCGGGCCCACACTTCGGGCGCGTAAAGGCCATGACTGACCACCGGGGCAAAAAGATGAAGCAGGCCGGACCTGCTACCCCAGTGCAGGTACTCGGCCTTACGGGTGCTCCCCAGGCCGGCGACAAAATTCAGGTAATGGAAACGGAGCGTGAAGCTCGTGAACTGGCTACGCAGCGGCAGCAGCTGGCCCGGGAGCAGAGCATGCGCACCAAGAAGCACATTACCTTGGACGAAATTGGTCGCCGTCTGGCCATTGGTTCGTTCAAAGAGCTCAACGTAATTGTGAAGGGCGACGTGGACGGCTCGGTGGAGGCCCTGGCCGACTCCCTGCTCAAGCTGAGTACTCCGGAAGTAGCCGTAAACATCCTCTCGAAAGGCGTGGGTGCCATTTCGGAAACCGACGTATTGCTGGCCTCGGCCTCCGATGCTATTATTATCGGCTTCCAGGTGCGGCCTTCGCAGAGTGCCCGCAAACTGGCCGAGCAGGAGCAGATCGACATCCGCCTGTACTCGATTATCTACAACGCCATCAACGAGGTGAAGGATGCCATGGAAGGTATGCTGGCCCCGACGGTGAAGGAGGTAGTGGTGGCCAACGCCGAAATCCGTCAGGTGTTCAACATTACCAAAGTGGGCACCATTGCCGGCTGTATGGTAACGGATGGCACGTTTACCCGCAAAACCAAAGTGCGCCTCGTGCGCGACGGTATTGTGGTGCATTCCGGCGACATTCAGGACCTCAAGCGCTACAAAGACGATGTGTCGGAAGTACGCCAGGGTTACGAGTGCGGCATTTCGCTCAAAGGGTTCAACGACCTGCGGGAAGGCGACAACATTGAAGGCTTCGAAGAACAGGAAGTGAAACGGACGCTGTAGGCAACCGATAGTATTCTCCCCTATTAACCGGGCCCCGACTTGCACAAGTCGGGGCCCGGTTGCGTTTAGCCCATTCACATCATTATGCTATTGACGAAAAGACAGCGCCAGATTAGTTTTGTATCAGATCAGGAAAATATTGCACTGTGCGAGTCCAAGCTCCGCAGTTACGCCCCCAAACTTCCACCCTATGAAAACGACACCTATTCTTCTGTCGCTGGCAGTACTGGCCGCTAGCCCGGTGCTTGCCCAATCCAAAACCGGAGCCAAGCCGGCCCCTAAACCCGTAGCGGCTGCTACCCACACACCCTCTGCACCCCGGGCAGCAACTTCGGGAACAGCAAAACCAGTGGTAAAAGCAACTCCTGCGGGCAAAGCCCCGGCAAAACCGGCACCTGCAGCGGCTAAACCAGCACCGGCACCCGCCGCTGCTCCTTCTCCGGCTACCACTGCTTCTACCCCGGTCAATAAGCCAAGCAGTCCGGCTGCCTCCGGGGCTTTGTTTCAGAAAGGCACCACAATGGTAAACCTGGGCGTCGGGCTGGGGTTGGGGTACGGCTACGGGTTCGGTAGCGGCCTGAAAGCTACCCCTGCCGTGAGCCTGTCCCTGGAAAAGGGCATCATTGAAGGTATTGGGCCAGGGGTAATCGGCATAGGTGGACTTATCGGCTACAAGGGCTACCACTATGATTACCCTGGTACTGATTACAAAGCCCGCTGGAATAACATTATTGTGCTGGTGCGAGGCACCTACCACTACGACCTGCTGCAGAACAGCAAGCTGGATACATACGCCGGAGTAAGTCTCGGCGCGCGCATCGAAAGCTATAAGGATACGTACTACTCAGAGTACCTGGGTGGGCGCTACGACAACTCCTACGGCGGCGCCAGAGTGGAGGGAGGCATTTTTATTGGCGGGCGGTATTTCCTGACGGACAATATTGGGGCATTTGCGGAAGCTGGCTATGATATGAGCTACTTGAAGCTGGGGGTCACTGCCCGCTTCTGAGTAGTTCGCCCCAGCTTATCAGGACGGATTTCTTCGCGTTTTTTGCTGCTGCACATGAAAGTCAACCGCTACGCATCGGGAGCATTGCTGCTGGGAACGGTTGCCTGCACCCACTTGCCCGATACTACCACTGCTCGCCCCGAACCACCGGTACCGTGTGGGCCCCCAACGGCTGCTGCCCTGGTACCCGTTGTCACGCAGCCGGTTGTTACGCTTGCTACTCCCCTCCCCGGCCGCGCCCCCCGAACCCAGTCACCCCTGCACACTGTCTGGCCTTCCCTAACGCGGCCTCGTCATTGAGTCTTTTACCGGCACCCGTTGCCGTAATCCATCTTCTTTGGCTGGACCGGGGGCGAACGGTGGCCCTGGTACCGCTGAAGAGCAAAAAGACCCGGAGCGTTGCGCCGGGTCTTTTTTTTATATCCGATGTAAGTAGTACGCTGCCTAGAAAAACAGAAAATGCTTTTTCTTTTTGTGACTGAGCGGTTTGCCTTTCGGATCAACAAACCCCGCGGGCCGGGTCTGACCACGCTTCTGGCGGGCCGTGCCGATGCGGTTGTCCTTGAACCTGCGAACCGTAAATCCTCCGGCACCTTTTTCGTACTGACGGGCCGGGCCTGAAGCCCGCCCAAAGCTGGTATTGGCCGTGCCCATGCCTGAACGGGCCTCCAGGATTTCCATCTGCTGGTCGCGCTTGGCTTCATCCGGGTTCATGCTCATGCGGCGCTGCACACGGGCAATATCGGTGGCAGAAGCTTTCCGCTTTTTACGGGCTCCTTCCTCGGTTGTCTGCTGCGCCTGGCTGGCGTTAGCGGGGCGAGCTGTGGCAGTACTTTGCGCCTTCAGCGCAGGAGCAGCCAGCACACCAGCGGCAAGGGCCACAACAGAGAGAAACTTCTTCATAGGAGACAGGAAAAAAGCAGAAACCGCGGAGGTGGCCGACTGAAAGCACGAAAAGCAGCCCCTGATTTCTGCGGCCAACGGGCGGGTAGTAAAGTTAGTTCAATTTCGGTTAAAACTTGTAAGTCAGGCCGATTCCCAATGTTTCTTTGAACTGAATCCGCCGGCCCCGGTCGTCGGGCACTCCATCCTCGTTGCGGTCCAGGGGCACCCGAATGTCGTCGTCGTATACCAGCAGCGTGGTAACGCTGGCGCTGACAAACTTGTTAACTTTGAAGTCCAGCAGGTTCTCCCAGTTTACATCCAGGTTCTGGGGATTATGAAAGTAGTTGCTGAATAACTCCAGTTTGGTGTTGTAGGTGATGTTGGTGAACAGTACGTGCCGGTAGCGGGCGTTCAGATATGCGCCCAACTCCTGACGCAGGCGTTGCCCGGAACCGCGCACCAGCTCCCCATTGGCTCCCAGCCGAGCAGGACGTACGCCAAAGGAGCCAGCATCAGCCAGGCCCTGATCGGCTACTACGGTAAACTTACCGGTGGCAGGTGACACAAACAGGGAAAAATCGGTATTGGGCTTGTATTCAACGCCCAGAGAGGCCAGCACGTAGGCGGGCGCAAACAGCCGGGACAACAAAGAGTCGGGCTTACCCAGCGCGTTTGTGGGAGTAAGCTGGGTTTTCACGTTCACTTGCGCCGCATACGACAGGGTTTGGGTAAACTGCCGGGCGTAGCGGCCGTTCAGCTCCAGCCGGTCGTCGTTTTTGCGCACCCGGCCTTTTCCTGCTTTCAGCAGACCATACACCAGGTTTCCTGCCAGGTCGAACGTGTGCTCCGGGCCCCGGTAATGCAGATACACGTTGCCCATGGCCAGCAAGGATAAGGAGCTTTGCCCGCCGGGGGCCCAGTTGCGCAGGCTTACCTGGCTGAAGTTAAGCGTGCCGGCACCCCCGCGCTGCCACCCACGCGCGGTGTCTACTTCCGCTGATATTTTGTAGGCTGGTAACGGGGTGGGTGGGCGCCGGGGGTCGTCGGTTTGAGCCAGGGCCGCCGTAGCGGACAAGGCTAGCAGGCAGGCTGCCAGAATAGAATGGGTACCAGGTTTCATGCGCCGATGATAAGGATAAAAAAAGCCGGCTTTTGCTCAGCGTACTGAACAAAAGCCGGCGGTAGGTGCCATAAGTCCGCTTACGAGCGGCTACGGAGAGCGTCGCGGATTTCGATGAGCAACTGCTGGTCCTTGGTGGGACCGGCTTCCACTACTACAACTGGCTCGGCGGGCTTCTTAAAGCGGTTGGCCAGTTTCACAATCCAGAAAATGGCAAACGCCATCAGCAGGAAGGTAATAACTGCATTCAGGAAAACCCCATAGTTAATGGTGGCTGCCTGGGCGTCCTTGGCCGCCTGCAACGTAGCGTAGCTTTTGCCATCCAGCGGCAGATACCACTCTTTGAAATCAACACCGCCCGTGAGCAGGCTCAGAATGGGCATCAGGATGTCATCGGTGAGCGAGGAGACGATTTTGCCAAAGGCCCCGCCGATGATAACCCCGACGGCCAGGTCGAGCACATTGCCTTTTGAAATAAACTCCTTGAATTCGGAAACAAAGCCCATGTTGTAGAAGTGTTTGGTTGTGAGACAGTAAAAGACAGACTAGCAAATATATATTTTTCTGCATCTGTTGCCAGTTGTCAGCCAGCGGAAGCAAAATTGCGGGAGCCGGCGCCCCTATCCCGAAGTATTCGCTGAATTTGATATTTTCTCACCTGAACACCCTGATTTCTGCGCTGAATGAGACTGGGCCCGGATTCATTCTATCTTTGCCGCCAGCATTGCCCCCTATCCCACCTCCAGCCATGATCTTCACCAACCTTCTCTATCATCCCGAACCCGAAACCGGCATCCTGACCATCACCGTCAACCGGCCCGATAAGCTTAACGCCCTGAATGCAGCCACTATCGACGAAATTGGGGCGGCCGTACAGCAGGGCCTCGCCGATGCTGCGGTGCGCGGGATGATTCTGACCGGCAGCGGAGAAAAGTCGTTTGTGGCCGGGGCCGATATTGCCGAGCTGACCAAGCTGGACGACGTGGGAGGCCGCCGGGCGGCGGTGCAGGGCCAGGAGGTGTTTCGCCTAATTGAGCGCAGCCCCAAGCCCGTAATTGCCGCCGTAAATGGCTTTGCACTGGGCGGCGGCTGCGAGCTGGCCATGGCCTGCCACCTGCGCATTGCCGCCGAAAACGCCCGTTTTG
Source organism: Hymenobacter metallilatus (assembly GCF_003944705.1). Taxonomy (GTDB): domain Bacteria; phylum Bacteroidota; class Bacteroidia; order Cytophagales; family Hymenobacteraceae; genus Hymenobacter; species Hymenobacter metallilatus. Next base: position 124,278 of record NZ_RWIS01000001.1, read on the forward strand.
GTCAGCCCGAGGTGAACCTGGGCCTGGTGCCCGGCTACGGTGGTACCCAGCGTCTCACCCAGCTCATCGGCAAGGGTAAGGCCCTGGAGCTGTTGCTGACGGCCGATATGATAAAAGCCGACGAGGCGCTGCGCCTGGGCCTGGTGAACCACGTAGTGCCCCAGGCTGAGCTGCTGGGCTTCACGCGCCAGTTGCTGCTGCGCATCCTCACCAAAGCCCCCATTGCCCTGGGCCTGTGCATTGACGCCGTGGATGCCTATTTCGACAAAGGCCGGGACGGCTACCAGGCCGAGGCTGACGCCTTCGCCCGCTGTTTCGCCTCCGAAGATTTTAAAGAAGGCACTACGGCATTTCTGGAAAAGCGTCCGGCAGCATTTACGGGGAATTAAAAATTGAGAATTAAGAATTAAAAATTGCAACTAGGTTTTCTCGCTTTTAGCCACAACCAGCTGCACGATAATTTCTTAACATCCGGTTTTTAATTTTTAATTCTCAATTTTTAATTAAAGTAGATGAGTATTGCCAAACGGCTGGCTTCGCAAACGGCTATTTATGGCGTAAGCAGCATTCTGGGCCGGGTACTAACGTTTCTGCTGGTGCGGGTGTACACGGGGCGGTTTGCGGCGGCCGAGTATGGCATCGTGACGGGCATGTACGCCTACGTGTCGTTTCTGAACGTGGTGTTCACCTACGGCATGGAAACCACCTTCTTCCGCTTTGCCAACCGCCCCGGCACCGACAGGCGCGAGTTGTACGACCGGGTAATGACGCTGCTGCTGCTTTCCAGCGCCGTGCTGACCGCCGGCCTGATGCTGCTGGCCCGGCCCCTGATGAGTTTGCTGAGCTTGCCGCCGGGCCACGAGCGGTACGCCGTCTGGATTGCGGCCATTCTGGGGCTTGATGCGGTGGCGGCCATTCCGTTTGCCCGGCTGCGGCTGGAAAACAAAGCCCGCAAGTTCGCCGGTATCCGGCTGGCCAACATTGGGCTGAACATTGCGCTGAATCTGTTTTTCATCGTGCTCTGCCCCGATGTGCTGGCGGGCAAGTACTTGGCTGGCCTTCGCCCGCTGGTAGCGGCGGTATACGACCCCACCGTGGGCGTGGGCTACGTGTTTCTCTCGAACCTGGCGGCCTCAGCCTTCACGCTGCTGCTGCTGGGCCAGGAGCTGCTCGATTTCCGCTTCCGCCTGAGCCTGGAGCCGATACGGCCCCTGCTGCGCTACGCCTACCCCATTATGCTCATGGGCCTGGCCGGCATGGTAAACGAAACGCTGGACCGGATTCTGCTGCCCCGCTGGCTGCCCGAGGGCTTCTATCCTGGCCAGAGCAATCTGGCGGCGGTAGGCGTTTACGGGGCCTGCTACAAGCTCAGCATTCTGATGAGCCTTGTCATTCAGGCCTTCAAATACGCGGCCGAGCCATTCTTCTTCGCCCAGAGCACCGAACAGAACTCGCCGCGCACATTTGCGCTGGTGCTCAAATGGTTTACGCTCTGCTGCGCCATGCTGTTCGTGGGCGTGAGCGTGAACGTGGATGTGGTGGCGCAGGTATTTCTGGGACGGCCCGAGTACCGGCAGGGGCTGGGCGTAGTACCAGTGCTGCTGTTGGCCAACCTGTTTCTGGGCGTGTACTGGAACCTCTCGGTGTGGTTTAAGCTCACTGACAAAACTTACTACGGTACCTACCTGGGCTTTGCCGGCGCGGTGCTCACCATTGCCCTCAACTTCCTGCTGATTCCGGTGCTGGGCTACATGGGCTCGGCCCTGGCCACGCTGGCCTGCTACTTTATGATGGCAGCACTGTGCTGGTGGCTGGGCGAGCGGCACTACCCCATTCCTTATCCTGTGGTGCGCCTGCTGCTGTGGCTGGGCCTGGCCGTGGGCATAGTGGCCCTGAGCTGGTGGGTGCCGGTAGCCGAAGGCTGGCCCCGCTACGGCTTCCATGCCCTACTCACGCTGGGCTTTGTAGGCGTGGTGGCTGCCGTGGAAGGCCGGCGCCTGCGGGTTATCTAGCTAGCAGCTGATGGCTACTAGCTATTCGCTTTGTTCCTCCTATCTTTCGTTGCGGTAAGCAGCCAGCAGCTGGCCGTCCTGAAAAGCCAACAGCTAACCCTCACTAGCTAACAGCTTTAAAAAAACCATGCGTATTCCCATCATCAATCAGTCGCGGCATGCGTTGCCCGAGTACCAAACGGCCCATGCCGCTGGTATGGATGTGCGCGCCAACCTCCCCGAGCCGATTACGTTGAAGCCCCTGCAACGCGCCCTCATTCCCACAGGCCTGTTTCTGGAAATTCCGGTTGGCTACGAAGTGCAGGTCCGCCCCCGTAGCGGATTGGCCTACAAACACGGCATTGGCATCGTTAATAGTCCCGGAACCATTGATGCCGACTACCGCGGCGAGCTAAAAGTACTATTAGTAAATCTGTCGGACCAGGAGTTTGTGGTACAGGATGGGGAGCGGGTTGCACAGCTGGTAGTAGCCCGCCACGAAACCGTGGTATGGCAGCCGGCCCAGGAGCTCAGCGAAACCCAGCGGGGCAGTGGCGGCTATGGCAGCACAGGCACCGTTTGAATTAAAAATTGAGAATCAGGAAGTAAAAACCGGCCATTGTAATAGCTGAAAATCTGCTCAGATATGATGTTAAACGGTTTTTTTATTTCCTGACTCGTGACTTTTAATTCTTCATTTTTAATTTTTAATTCCTAACTGACCCCACATGAAGATTATCGTCCCGATGGCTGGCATGGGCAAGCGGATGCGGCCCCACACGCTTACCGTTCCCAAGCCGCTCATTCCTATTGCCGGCAAACCCATTGTACACCGCTTGGTGGAAGATATTGCCAAAGTGTGCGGGGAGCCGGTAGAGGAAGTTGCGTTCATCATCGGGCGCTTCGGTAGTGAGGTTGAGAAAAGCCTGGTGCAGATTGCCGAATCGGTGGGCGCCACGGGCACCATTCACTACCAGGATGAGCCCCTGGGTACGGCCCATGCCATCCTATGCGCTCAGTCGGCCCTGGATGGCCCCGTGGTTGTAGCCTTTGCCGACACGCTGTTCAAAGCCGATTTTATCCTGGATGCCTCGGCCGAGGGCACCATCTGGGTGCAGCGCGTAGACGACCCCAAGCCGTTTGGAGTGGTAAAGCTTGACGAGCAGGGCCAGATTACCGACTTCGTAGAGAAACCCCAGGAATTCGTTTCCGACCTGGCCATTATCGGCATCTATTACTTCAAGGATGGCGAGTACCTGAAGCGGGAGCTGCAATACCTGCTCGACCATGACATCAAGGACAAAGGCGAGTACCAACTCACCAACGCCCTCGAAAACATGAAGAATAAGGGTACCAAGTTTGTACCCGGCCGCGTAACCGAGTGGCTCGACTGCGGCAATAAGGATGCTACCGTTTTCACCAACCAACGCTACCTGGCTTACCTGGAGGAGCGCGGTGAGCAACTGGTGGCCGAATCTGCCAAAATCACCAACTCCGTGCTTATCCCGCCCGTGTACGTGGGCGAAGGAGTGGTCATTACCGACTCGGTAGTGGGCCCGCACGTTTCGCTGGGTGCTCATACCAATGTGCGGCATTCCGTCGTTTCCAACTCCATTGTGCAACAGTCGGCCTCCATCCTGCACGCCAATATTACCAACTCAATGGTAGGCAGCCATGCCAGCGTGGCCAGCCAGCCCAACGATTTGAGCGTGGGCGACTATAACACGCTGCGCGTGTGATATTTTTGCGTCTTCTGACGTTTAGTAGTTGGTCACGGGTAGTTGGTAATTGGATTCCCAATCATTATCCTACTACCAACTACCCAGTGCTACCTACCTTTCCATGAGTCGATTTGGTGCGTTTTCCCTGCTGCTGCTGCTGGGCCTGCTGCTGGCCGGGCCGGGGTATGCCCAACAAACACCAGCACCTGCTGAAAAGGCCGACCCCGTAAAGCCCCGCAAGCTGACCCGTAAGGAGCGCAAGGAGCTGGCGCGGCGGGCGGCCCTGGATGCTGCCTCCCGGCAGCGGGTGAACCTCTCGGAGAAAGACCGGGAGATGAGCGAGGCTTTTTTTGTGGACGGGGTGCGGTTTCTGCTGCTTGAAGACTACAATAAAGCTCTGGAGCGGCTGCTCAAGGCCTACGCCCTCAACCCCACCAACGCGGCCGTTAACTACAAAATAGCCGAAACCAACCTGCTGAGCGGCAACCTCAAGGATGCCACCAACTTTGCGCTGGCGGCCGTGAAGCTCGACCCGCAAAATGCCTACTACTACCTGTTGCTGGCCCAGATTTACGCCTCCCAGAAGCAGTACGACGAAGCCGCCCAGACCTACACCACCCTCATTAAGACGGTTTCCAACTCGGGGCCCTACCTGTTCAACCTGGCCGACCTGTACCTGGCCCAGGGCAAGCTGAACGAAGCGCTGGCCACGTTTGAGGAAGCCGAGAAGAAATTTGGCCCCCTGGATGAGGTATCCTTCAAAAAGCAGCAGATTTACCTCAAGCAGAACAACCTGGATAAGGCCCTGCAGGAGGGGGAAGCGCTGATTACCGCCAACCCCGATGAGGTGCGCTACGTGCTGGCCCAGGCCCAGCTCTACGCCACCAATAACCGCCTGCCCGATGCCATCCGGGTGTCGGAACAGGCCCTGAAGCAGGACCCCGACAACCCCCGGGCCCGTATGATTCTGGCCGACGTATACCGGCAGCAGAAGAACGCGCCGGAATCGGAGCGGCAGCTGAAGCTGGCATTTGAAAGCCCGGCCCTGGATATTGACAATAAGGTGCGCATTCTGATTGACTACATCAAGCAGCTGCCCAATCCCGACCTGAACCAGACCGCCCAGGAGCTGGCGGCCATTACCACCCGGGTACATCCCAAGGAAGCCAAGGCCTTTTCTATTGCCGGCGACATTCAAACGGTAACCGGTAACCGCCGTGAGGCCCGCGCGAACTACTCCAAAGCCATCCGCCTCGATAACTCCCGCTACCAGATCTGGCAGCAGGTGGTGCTCATTGATGCCGAGCTTAACCAAGTGGATTCATTGCTGGCGCACACCAGCCAAGCCCTGGAGCTGTTCCCGAACCAGGCACCGCTCTGGTTTTATAACGGCGTGGGCTACCAGCTGAAAAAACAGCCCGCCAAAGCTGTAAAATCTCTGGAATACGGCCGCAAGCTGGCCACCGACAACCCCGAGCTGCTGGCCCAGTTCGACACCCAACTGGGCGACACCTACCACGAGTTGAAGGACTATGCCAAGTCGGATGCGGCTTATGAGGCGGCCCTGACCTTTGATGCCAATAATGCTCAGGCGCTTAATAATTACAGCTATTACCTTTCTTTGCGGGGCGAAAAGCTGGACCGGGCCAAGGAAATGGCGGGCAAGCTGGTGAAACAGAACCCCGACAACGATACCTACCTGGATACCTACGGCTGGGTGCTCTACCGCCTGAAAGACTACGCCGGGGCCCGGCAACAGCTTGAAAAAGCCCTGAAAACCACCACCGACGCTACCGTGGTGGAACACTACGGTGACGTGCTGTTCCAGCTGGGCGAGACGGATAAGGCCCTGGCCGAATGGCAGCGTGCCCGGAAGCTGGGCGGCGCCTCCCCGCTCATCGACCGTAAGATCAAAGACAAAAAATTATATGAGTAACCGCCTTGTGCTGGTGCTGCTGAGCGCCCTGATGCTGCTGGGCAGCTGTACCCGCAAACTGCTGCCCGGCCGCAAACCAGCTGCCACGGTTCCCATGCCGGAAGCCATCAAAGCGGCCAATGTGGATTTTCGCTTTCTGGCAGCCAAGGGCAAAGCGCAGTTTGGTGACCAGGGCGGCAACATCAACGTGCGCATTCGGAAGGATAGTGTTATCTGGATTTCGGCCTCGCTGGTGGGCATTGAGGGCGGCCGCATCTACATCACCCGCGACTCGGTACAGGTGCTTGATAAGTTGCACAAGGAGTATTACGCCGGCGACTTTGCCTATCTGAGCCAGCGGCTGAATGTGCCCGTGAACTTTGAAACCATTCAGGCCCTGCTGCTGGGCAATTACCTGGCTCCGTTGAGTGCTGGCGTTCAACCTACCGTTGCTACCGAAGGCCCTATGCAGCGCGTGAGCTACGAGCAGGCCGGCCTGCTCGTACAGCAGCTCGTAAACCTGGAGCGGGGCCGCATCCAGCAGCTGCAGGTACAGGCTCCGGCCAACCAGAACAAGCTCACGGTGGACTACTCCGATTTCCGGGCGCTGGAGCGCAACCCATTGCAGTTTGCCTTTAATACGCTGGTGCAGGTGCAACAGGGCCAAACGCCTCCCACCACCGTTACCATTACCTACCGCTCAGTAGATGTGGATAAGGAGCGGCTGCAGTTCCCGTTCTCGGTTCCGAAAGGCTATGCGCGTAAAAAGTAACTACTGGTGGGTGGGCTTGTGTGCACTGCTTGTGCTGCTGACATTTCAGTCAGCCTGGGCGCAGCGCAAATCCAAGGCCCAGCTGGAGCGGGAGCGGCGGGCCACGCTGCGCCGCATCCAGGAAACCAGCCGCATCCTGGCCCAGACGCAGAAGCAGAAACAGGCTTCAGTGGGGCAGTTGAATGCTCTGAAAGAAAAGCTGACGGTACAGCAGGGCGTTATTAAGAATATCAGCAACGAGCTGCACTACATTGAAACCGATGTAGTACAGACCGAAACGCAGGTGCAGAAAACCCAACAGAGCCTGGAGCAGCTCAAGGCCGAGTACGCCCGCCTGATTTATGCCGGCTCCAAAACGGCCAACGGTTACAACCGGCTGATGTTCCTGTTTGCCTCGGAGTCATTCAACCAGTTTCTGCTGCGCCTGCGCTACATCCGGCAGTACACCGAAGTTCGCCAGGCCCAGGCCGCACAGATTACCCACACCCAGCAGCGGCTCAGCACCCAGCTGCTGGGGCTTAAGGAGAAGCGCCAGGAGAAAGGTAGCCTGCTCAACAACCAGATTTCGGAGAAGAAAAACCTGCTAACGCTCAAAACCCAGCAGGCGGAGGTAGTTACCAAGCTCACGCAGCAGGAAGAAGGCTTACGGAAAGAGCTGGCCGCGCGCCAGCAGGCCGTAAGCCGCCTCGATAATCTGATTGCCCAGCGTGTGCGCGAGGAAATTGCCCGCGCTGCCCGGGCGGCGGCCCGTCGGGCGGCCGCTGCCTCTGCGGCCCGCGCGTCGGCGGCTACGGCTCCGGGCCGCAGCCCGGCGGCTACAACCCGCGCCAGCCCCACAGCCGAAGCCGAAGCTGCCGCTGCCAGCGCCGCCGAGCGGGTCGACCGCGTCACGCTTACCCCGGAAACGGCCGAGCTGGCTGCTTCCTTCCACGACAACCGGGGCAACCTGCCCTGGCCGGTAGGTCGGGGCTTTATCAGCCAGCGGTTTGGGCGCCACAACCACCCCGTGCTGAAAAACGTGGTAGTTGAAAACCGGGGCGTAGATATTCAGACCAGCGCGGGTGAGCCGGTGCGGGCCGTGTTCGGAGGTAAAGTGCTAACCGTAGCCAGTGTGCCCGGCATGAACACCATTGTAATGGTGCAGCATGGCGACTACTTCACAGTGTATGCCAAGCTGCGGAGCGTGAGCGTGAGCGAGGGCCAGACCGTACAGGCCCGGCAGGCTATTGGCACGGTATCCACTGATGCGGAGGGCACCTCTGAAGTACAATTTCAGGTGTGGCACAACAGCTCCAACCTTAACCCCGAAAACTGGCTGGGGCGGAAATAGGCTGCAAGCTGCAATTCACTCGTCGGCTGGCAGCTTACCGCGGCTGGTTTGCAGCCAAAAAAAAACACCGTGCAATGCGCGGTGTCTTTCTGAGCTATGAAAACAAACTTAGCTATCAGAATCCCTCCCCTGGTGCAGCGCTACTCGGGCTGAGTCAGCACTGCTCCCAAGGTTAATCCCCGATAACCATTCGAAAGATACGGGGGATGGCCACAGCCGGATGGGCAAATTCGCCGAAACTGTTTTTTCCCTCGATGAATTATCCAAATTAGGACCCTGCTACTCCAGCATCAGAATTAAATCAGATTCAGCCGGCCCAATAGCGCTGATTTAAACGAATTACCGATGGGTACTGGCAGCAGGGTGCTCCCCTGGTCGGCATTGCGCCCGGCCTCCACAATCAGGGCGTCGCTCTCAATGGAGATAATACGGTCCAGGCGCACGATGTACTTCCGGTGGACGCGGGCAAACTCCCGATTGGGCAGCTTGGCCTCCAGCTCCTTCATGGTGCTGTACACGGTGTACCGCTCCCGGCCGGAGTAAATGTTCACGTAGTCGCCCAGAGCCTCCACATACCGAATATCACAGGTTTTAACGCGCACCAGCTTGTGGTCCTGCTTGATGAAGATTTCGTTCTGGCCTCCGTTCAGATACAACGATTCGGCGGCATCATTGGCCATACGCAATAGTCCTTCCAGTTTGATTTTTTCTTCCTCCAGCTGCCGCTGCATCCGGCGCAGCTCCAGATGAGCCACTACTTCCCGCGCCAGAATCCGCAGGGCCTCGCGCTGGGCCGCATTCAGGCGGCGGGGTACCTGGTCGATGGCGCAGATTGTGCCCAGGGCCTGGCCTTCGGGCGTAATTAGCGGATAACCCGCATAGAAGCGGATGTGCGGGTTGCCGGTTACCAGCTCATTCTGCTGAAATAAGGGGTCGGCCAAGGCATCTTCCACTTCATACAACGTATCGGCCTGAATAGTGTACTGGCAAAATGCTATTTCCCGGGCAGTACTTTGCACTCCCGGCAGGCCGGTTTTGGCCTTGAACCACTGCCGCTGCCCATCCAGCAAGGATACCAGGGAAATAGGGGTATCACAGATAAAGGCTGCCAGCCGCACCAAATCGTCGAAGGCCGATTCAGGAGGGGTATCCATAATCTGATACGCTTCCAGCGCCTCCAGCCGTCTTACTTCTTCCGCCTGCGCAGGCTTCGACTTTATTTTTCGGGAAGAAATCTGTTTTGTGGGCATTGGAAAAAGGGGAGCGGAGTAGAGTAGTGCACTAAATCGGGCGGGAAACTTTTTTCAAAATAGCATAGTAGCCAGAGTATTCCGGCTGCTCAACCGCTGAATATGGGCATTTTGCCGCCTAATGCCGGGCTTTTCTGGTTAGGGTTAGGGCAGGCAGATGAATACCACATGAAAGGGCCGCGGCACCCAGCTGATTGCCGGAAGAACCCGGCAAAACGGGAACTGATTTTGAAATTATGCGGTACCTTTATCAATCCTAACGCGCATAAAGCTGCGTATAAGTAGCTTTGCCACCCCAAACTGGCCTAACGGCCTGCCCTTCGTATGAATTTTGCCACTCTTTTACTTGGTATTGGCGGCTTAGGCGGCACCGAGATTCTGCTTATCGTGCTGGCTATTGTCCTGCTGTTTGGTGCCAAGCGTATTCCGGAGCTGTTCCGGGGCATGGGCCAAGGCATCCGGGAGTTCAAGGATGCTTCCCGCGACGATAAGCCTGAGTTCCGGGACCGGCCCACCAACCCCAACGACCCGAACGCCCCCCGCGTGTAACTGCTTGTAGCCATGCACACTCCCATTTTTCTGTTTCTGGAAGGTATTGGCGGCGGTGAGCTGATGGTCATCGTGCTGTTCATTCTGATTTTCTTCGGGGCTAATAAGATTCCGGAGCTGGCACGCGGCCTGGGCAAAGGCATCCGCGAGTTCAAGGATGCCTCCCGCGAAATCCGTAGCGAGATTGAAAATGCCGGCAACCCCCAACAGCCGTACCAGCAGCAGTTTCAGCAGCAACCGTATCAGCAGCCCGTGTACCCGGCTCCGCCAGTAGCCGACGCCCCGGCTGCCGCTCCCCTGGCGCCTCCTATGGATGGCGGCATTACGCCCCCGGTAACGCCCGCGCCCGAAGAGCGCCCCCGCCCCGACCAGTTGAACTAAATTTTCTATCGTCTTGAGACGTTTTAACTCCCTCACGGAAGTTCGCCACGAGCTGACGGCAGGCACCACGACCTGCCGTCAGCTCGTGGAGTATTATCTGGATAATATCCGCCGCAAAGAGCACCTCAATGCCTTTCTGGAAGTGTGGCCCGAGGAAGCCCGGGCTCAGGCCGAGGCCGTAGATGCCAAGCTGGCCGCCGGTACGGCCGGTAAGCTGGCGGGCATGGTGCTGGGCCTGAAGGACGTGCTGGCCTACGAAGGCCACGCCCTGCAGAGCAGCAGCCACATCCTCGACGGATTCAAGTCGTTGTTTACTGGCACGGCCGTACAGCGCCTGCTCGATGAGGATGCCATCCTGATTGGCCGCCAGAACTGCGACGAGTTTGCCATGGGGGCCTCCAACGAAACCTCATACTTCGGGCCGGCCCGCAACGAGCTGGACCCCGAGCGGGTGCCCGGCGGTTCCTCGGGGGGCTCGGCCGTGGCCGTGCAGGCCGATATGTGCCTGGCATCCATCGGCTCTGATACGGGCGGCTCGGTGCGGCAGCCGGCAGCGTTTTGCGGCATTGTGGGCTTCAAGCCAACGTATTCGCGCATTTCCCGCTACGGCCTGATTGCCTACGCCTCTTCCTTCGACCAGATTGGCACCCTCACCCGCTCGGTGGAGGATGCTGCCCTGCTGCTGGAAGTAATGGCCGGCCCCGACCAGTTCGACAGCACCGTGAGCCAGCGCGAGGTGCCGGCCTATAGCCAGCAGCTTACGCCCGCCCCGCACTACCGCATCGGCTATATCCGGGACTGCCTGGAGCGGCCGGGGCTGAACCCGGAAATCAAGGCCGCCACCGAGCAGGCCCTGGAGCAGCTGCGGGGGCAGGGCCACGTAGTAGAAGCCGTGGATTTCCCCTACCTCGACTTCATTGTGCCCACGTATTACATTCTCACCACGGCCGAGGCCAGCTCCAATTTGAGCCGCTACGACGGGGTGAAGTTTGGCTACCGCGCCCCGGATGCCACCGACCTGGAGTCGTTGTACAAAAAGACGCGGGCCCAGGGCTTCGGGCCTGAGGTGCAGCGCCGCATTCTGCTGGGCACCTTCGTGCTGAGCGCCAGCTACTACGACGCCTACTACACCAAGGCCCAGCGGGTGCGCCGCCTCATTAAGGAGAAAACCGACGAGCTGCTGCGCGAGTACGATTTCCTGGTGCTGCCTACCACGCCTACTACGGCCTTCCGCATTGGCGACGTGAACAAGGACACGCTGGCCATGTACCTGGCCGATATTTTCACGGTGCAGGCTTCGTTGGCCGGGGTGCCGGCCATTTCGGTGCCCAACGGCACCGATGCCCAGGGTTTGCCTATTGGCTTACAGATACTGAGCGGAGCGTTCCGGGAAGAGCAGTTGCTGGCGTTTGCCAACTCGCTCACCTCAACGCTGACACCGGAGCTGGCTTAAGGCGCTAGCCCGAAGCCCTGCCTAGGCCGTCGTTGCCCTTGCCCCCGGAGCACAGCTCCGGGGGACACGTTCTGCCACCACTGGAGGGTGTTTTAAAGAATTCGTTTATTTTTGACAAAACGCTGGGCTGATACTCAGCGTTTTGTGTCTTCGGCTGCTTTGCCCCAGCTCCCAGGTAAATGATGAAGAAGTCGTTGTTGCGCGTTGCGGTACCTGCTCTCCTAGCGTCGGCCCTGACTCTGCCACTGGCGGCGCAGGTACGGCCTCAGCTACCACCCGTGCCACCCGCCGCGCCCACCAACGACACGGTGCAGGTGAACCTGGAGCTGCTGCCCGATTCGCTGGCCGCCGCACCCGCACCCATCGACTCGTCCCGGCTGGCCTGGCTCCGTACGCCGCCCGAGCTGCGCGACCTGGTGGGGGACCGGATTGGGTGCATCGAGACGGAAATGCCCCACGCCTTCAACAACCACGTGCTGGCCTTCGTGCGGCTGTTTACGGAGCGGCAGCGGGGCTACACCCAGCGGGTACTGGAGCGGGAAAACCTGTACTTTCCGCTGTTTGAGAAGTACCTGGCCAAGTACAACCTGCCCCTCGACCTGAAGTACCTGGCCGTGGTGGAATCGGCCCTGATTCCGACAGCCAAGTCGCGGGTGGGCGCTACGGGGCTGTGGCAGTTCATGGGCCCCACGGCCAACGACCTGCGCCTGCGCCGCGACGAGTGGGTGGACGAGCGCATGAACCCGGAAAAAGCCACTGAGGCGGCCTGCAAGCACCTGCGCTACCTCTACGGGGTGTTCCATGACTGGGAAATGGTGCTGGCAGCCTACAACTGGGGTGCCGGAAACATGCAGCGGGTAGTGCGCCGCACCGGTAAGAAAACCTACTGGGAGGTACACCCCAACCTCCCGGCCGAAACCCGCAACTACGTGCCCACCTTCACGGCCATCATGTACGCCATGAAGTACGCCAACGAGCATCAGCTGCACTCCCCTACCCTGCACTACCAGCAGGCGGAGGCAATGGACACGCTGCAGCTGGGGGGGCGGGCCTTCGATATGACCCGCCTGGCCCGGGCCTGCGGCTACGCCGACTCCCTGGCCCTGCTGCGCCTGAACCCGGAGCTGCGCAAACCCTGGCTGCCCACCGGCTACCGGCCCTACACCGTGCAGCTGCCCGCGGCGGCCCGCCCGGCCCTGGCTGCGGTGGACCGGGAAACGCTGTTTGACTACTGCCGGCCCCAGGCCGAACTACCCGCTCCGCTGCCCTTGCGTTCCGTGCTGCTGGCCGGAGTTGAGCCTTTCCCGACCCCTAACAGCCCCATAGCCGCTAAACCAGCCGCCGCGCAGCCGCGCTACCGGCGCGTACGCCACACGGTGAAGCGCGGGGAAACGGTAGCCTCGGTGGCCGAGCAGTACGCCGTTACAGCGGCTCAGGTACGGCGCTGGAACGAGCTGGGCCGAAGCAACTCCCTGGCGTCGCGGCGGCAGCTGGTAGTATTTGTACCCTCGGCCGCGCCTGCACCGGCTCCGCAGCCCAGCGCCCCCACTGCTGCCACTATAAAACGGGCAGCACCGGTACGGGCAGTAAAAGCTGCAGCTGTTCCGGAGCCCGAGGACACCACCGAAGCGCCGGCTCTGGTCCGTACGGCTGCGGCCCGCCCTGCTACGCGGCCCGTAGCCCGGAAAGCATTGCCCGCGGAGGCTGCCCCACCCAAAACGGCCGAGGCCGACGACACCGTACCGGCTACCTACCTGGTCCGCTCCGGCGACTTCCTGGAGAAAATAGCCCGCACCCATGGTCTCACCATTGCGCAGCTGAAAGCCTGGAACGCCCTAAAGGGTGAAACTGTGCAGCCCGGCCAGCGGCTGAACCTGCGTGCCACGGCCGAAGCTACTATCGAGCTGGCTGCCGCTACCCGTGAGGTGGCCACGCAGCGCCCGGCAACCCGGCCGGCTTCCGCTGCCAGTGGGGGTACCCCGGTGCCCCAGGTGCATCTGGTGCAGCCCGGCGACACGCTCTACAACATTTCCCGCCGCTACCAGGGTCTCACGGTGGAAAAGCTGCGGGAGCTAAACCACCTGCAGTCGGATGAGGTGAAGCCCGGCCAGAAGCTGATTGTACGCAGCTAAGCCCTGCCTCTGTCCACCCGCCTGACCGGGCGCTGCCTATTTTCATGTAGCGCGCAGCTCCGCTTCGGGCACGAGCCGCAGGCGAGTTCCCCGCGGATGGAGCAATACCGGGATACTCGCTCCGCTCGTGCGCGAAGCGGAGCTGCGCGCTACTGCCTGGCTTTTTTGTATCCGGGCGGCGGGGCGTACCTTTGACGCGGGTTGATTTTGCCCCATCTTGCTTCCTTGCCCATTGGCAGGAAGTCCACCCACCGCCCTCCCGTATGCTGAAAATAAATAAACAGGACGCCCTCAACTACCACTCCCAGAGCCCCGCCGGCAAAATTGAGGTAATTCCCACCAAGCCCGTGAGTACCCAGCTGGACCTGGCCCTGGCTTACTCGCCGGGGGTAGCGGAACCCTGCAAAGCCATTGCCGCCAACCCCGATGATGTGTACAAATATACCGCTAAGGGTAATCTGGTGGGCGTTATCAGCAACGGCACGGCGGTGCTGGGCCTGGGCAACATTGGGCCCGATGCCTCTAAGCCGGTGATGGAAGGCAAAGGCGTACTGTTCAAGAAGTTTGCGGGCATCGACTGCTTCGATATTGAAATTGACGCCACCGACCCCGACGAGTTCATCCGCATTGTAAAGAGCCTGGAGCCTACGTTTGGGGGCATCAACCTGGAGGATATCAAGGCCCCGGAATGTTTCCGCATCGAGACGGCCCTGCGGGAACAGATGAACATTCCGCTGATGCACGACGACCAGCACGGCACGGCTATTATCTCCTCGGCGGCGCTGCTGAACGGCCTGGAGCTGGTGGGCAAGAAAATTGAGGAAATCCGGATGGTGGTGAGCGGGGCGGGAGCCGCGGCCATCAGCTGCCTGCGCCTGTACGTGGCCCTGGGCCTCAAGCGGGAAAACGTGGTGGTGTTTGATAAGGACGGCATCATTACGCCTCAGCGCACCGATTTGGCCGAGCTACAGCTGCAGTTTGCCACTACCCGCGCCATCAGCACCCTGGCTGAAGCCCTGGATGGAGCCGACGTGTTCCTGGGCCTCTCGGCGGCCAACGTGCTGCCGGCCGAGCTGCTGCTGAAAATGGCCCACGACCCCATCGTGTTTGCCCTGGCCAACCCCGACCCGGAAATTGCCTACGAGGTGGCCATGGCTACGCGCCCCGACATCATTATGGCCACCGGCCGCTCCGACCACCCTAACCAGGTGAACAACGTGCTGGGCTTCCCCTATATTTTCCGGGGGGCGCTGGACGTACGGGCCACCGAAATCAACGAGGCCATGAAGCTGGCGGCCGTGAAAGCGCTGTCGGACCTGGCCAAGGACGCTGTGCCGGAAATGGTGAACAAGGCCTACGGCGACAACACCCTGAGCTTCGGGCGCACCTACCTGATTCCGAAGCCCCTGGACCCGCGCCTGATTACGGCCGTGAGCCCCGCCGTGGCCAAAGCCGCCATGGACAGCGGCGTGGCCCGCATCCACATCGACGACTGGTTTGCCTACGAGGACGAGCTGCGCGCCCGCCTGGGCGTGAATCAGAAGCTGATGAACCGCATTACGCAGGCGGCCCGCAGCAACCCCAAGCGCGTGGTATTTGCCGAGGGCGACACCTACAAAATCCTCAAGGCCGCCCAGATTCTGCACGACGAGGGTATTGCCCAGCCCATTCTGCTGGGCAACCGGGAGAAAATTGCCCGCATTGCCCAGGAGAATTCCCTGGACCTGGAAGGCTGCCAGATCATCGATATTCTGCAGGAGGAAGCCAAGCGCGAGGAGTTTGCCAACCTGTTTTATGAGAAGCGGCAGCGCCGGGGCATTACGCTCTACGAGGGGCGCCGCCTGCTGCGGGAGCGGAACTACTTCGGCTCGATGATGCTGGAGACCGGCGAGGCCGACGCCTTCATCACCGGCCTGAGCAAAGACTACGGCAAGAGCATTGTGCCTTCCCTGCAAGTCATTGGGGTGGCCGAGGGCGTGAAGCGGGTGGCTTCCATGTACATCATCCAGCACAAGAAGGGCCCCTTCTTCTTCGCCGATACCACTGTGAACATCGACCCCACGGCCGAGGAAATGGTGGAAATTATCGGCCTCACGGCCCGGGCAGTGAAGTTTTTCGATGCCGAGCCGAAAGTGGCGGTTATCAGCTACTCCAACTTCGGCTCCAACCCCGGTGAGCTGCCCGACAAGGCCCGTCGCGCCACCGAGCTGGCCAAAGCCCGCTTCCCCGAGCTGCTACTGGACGGGGAAATGCAGGCCAACACGGCCCTCAACCCCGATTTGCTGCGCGAGCAGTACCCCTTCTCGGAGCTGGCCGCCCACGGCGGGGCCAACACCCTCATCTTCCCCAACGTCATCAGCGGCAATATCGCCTACAAGGTCATTCAGGAAATCGGGGGTGCCGAGGTAATCGGGCCCATCCTGATGGGGATGCGCAAGCCGGTGCACATTTTGCAACTGGGCGCTTCGGTGCGGGAAATTGTGAACATGGCCGCCATTGCGGTGGTAGATGCCCAGCAGCCCGACGGGAAGGGGCTGTAATAAAACGGGTGTCATTCCGAGCAGCGCGAGGAATCTGGGAGGGCCTTTCCACGAAGGCAACCCGGGTTTCTGGCGCTGCCGGCGTTTGTGGGCAGTAGCACAAAGTCCCGCGCCTGCCGGCTACCACGTGCGTTTTGCCTGATTACCATGACTCCTGCGGCGTTCCGATACTATTTTCAGTTCCTGGGAAAGTCTGATTCACGGCAATTTTTCTGGTGATGCCCTTCCCGGCTTCGTAATTTCCTCCTTATTCCTGCCTCTGTGCTGCACATTTCCTCGCCGGCCACCAGCCGGGCCCGGAATTAGTCCCTTGCCTCCTTCACTCTTCCTATTGCTCTACTTTGTCCCTCGTTGTGTGGCCGGTGGCCGCGGCGGCCACCGGCGGGACAAGCTTTTTTGTTTTACCCTATTCTCTTATTCCAATGAGACTGTACCCCATTCCCTGGCTGCTGCTGCTGACGCTGGCGGCCTGTAAAAAAGATGAAGTAGACGCCCTGCCCAAAGCCACGCAGGACGGGCGCGGTACAATGGGCTGTTTGGTGGAGGGCAAAGCCTGGACGCCCTACATCGCCCCCCAACTGGGCGGCGGCAGCCCCTACGTGGCGTATTACCGGTACCGCACGAGCCCAGGCGTGGCGCTAACGATGCTTTTCACCCGCAACGCGCGCGATAAAACACCTGCCTCCAGCATCTATTTTTTTCTCCCCAATACCGTAGGCCCTGGTTCTGTGGCGCTAGACCAGCCAGCCGACCCCATACGCGCTTCTTTCAATCCAGCTTATGCTAACTACTCTGACTATAAAACCGGCTTACAAGTGGATTATCTAACCGGCCCAACGGCCCCGGGCACGCTCACACTTACACGCTTCGACACGGTGGCCCGGGTGGCCTCCGGCACGTTCAGTTTTACGGCCCGTGCCCTCGATGGTAGCACCGTACAAGTAACCGATGGCCGCTTTGACGTGCGCTTAGAAAAGCGCTGATTGGCGTTTTCCCTTACTTTTTCTCATTTTTTTCTACTCCATCCTATGACCAAACTTTATCACGTGTACCGCATTTTTTTTTTGGCTGGTGCTGTGTCTCGGTATCTCACCCACTTTTGCTCAGCAAATAGCTTCGCGGGCTACATCATCCAATCTAACCACCGAGCCACATTTCACCCACGTCATCGACAGCTTACTGCAAAACGTCAGCAAAACTCCAGTGCCGGGCGGCATTCTCTACGACCGTACCCCACCCTCCGCCATGCTGCACGTATTCAGCCAGGGCCGCATAGATACGTCTTTCTCCGAGCATTTTCAGCAGGCGTATCAGGACTTATATACGGCCGCCTACAACCGCGCCACCTTTTCTCTCACGCCGGAGCAATTGATGCAACAAGCGGAGCACCCGCAACTCTCCACCCCCGTGCGCCTGGGGGTACTTGATTATCGGTTTGGTGTGCTCGATACGGCCGCCGTAGATGCGGGCTTGCTGGAGTTTCGCAACGGCTTATACTATGACCCGGCGCAACGATTCCGCTCCCCTTTCAAAATACGCGACCTAACGCTGACTGCCGCGCTGGCCGACAGCGTTCCGCAAACGACCAGCCTACTGTTGGCTTCCGACTTATGTCTAAGCAACCGGGGACGCACCGTAGCCAGTGTGCAGGTGCAGGTAGGCACCAACGGCCTCACGTTGTCTTGCAGCCCCAATCAGGCAGTGAATGTTGTGTTTGCCAGCACCGGGTTGCAGTTGCTTCGCTACACGGTGCAATTTACGGATGGCAGTAGTGCCCAGGCGGCATCGGCCGTATGGGTAGTCCCTAATCTACCTGCGGCCCGCGAGCCTAACTTAAGGCTTTTTGTTCGCTCACGCGAAACTTTTACCAATTATGAACAAACTGAGCGAACCTTTGGAGAAGGTGAAGCTGGTATCTGGTGGCACAATCCTGCCAGTGATGCTGATGGCAAGTTACGTCATCCTATCATTGTCTTAGATGGCATTGATGATGGGGATAAACGAAAACTTAGAGAAATATACGACGAGCGGCTTACTGGCTTGGTACAGCTTATAGACAACAAAACTGCGCCAGCCAATACAGCCAACCGGGACCTGATTATCCTGAACTTCCCCAAAAATGAGCGGAATGTTATTTCAACAGCAGGAGGGCTCAGTAGCAGAAAGTGGATAGACGGCGGCGACGACTACATTGAGCGCAATGCCCTTGTGTTGATACAGTTGCTTAATGAGTTGAAACCCCGGCTGGCCGACCCCAACGAGAAGTTTACCATCATTGGCCCCAGCATGGGCGGCGTCATTTCGCGGTATGCGCTGGCCTACATGGAGAAGGAGTTTGCCCGCACCGGCGACCCGTACTTCAACCATCAAACCGATTTGTGGATATCGTTCGATGCTCCTCACCAGGGCGCCAACGTACCCATCGGCGTGCAGGCTTACGTGGAGTATCTGAAATTCACGTCCAGCGCCCGTAATCTGTACGATGAGAACCTGTTGTCGCCGGCCTCGCGGCAGCTGCTGCTCAGCCACGTACTGGCCGGCGAGGGCACGGCACAGGGGGCACCCGGCTACCGCGACCGGTTTATGCTGG
Source organism: Hymenobacter metallilatus (assembly GCF_003944705.1). Lineage (GTDB taxonomy): Bacteria > Bacteroidota > Bacteroidia > Cytophagales > Hymenobacteraceae > Hymenobacter > Hymenobacter metallilatus. The sequence continues at coordinate 142,902 of NZ_RWIS01000001.1, forward strand.
CTCTGCGCGACAACGGCCTGCCCGGCTCCCTGGGCTACCCTCTGAACGTGCGCCGGGTAGCGCTGGCAAATGGCAGCTTGCAAGGCACCTCGCGCAACGAAAGCGCGTGCAGCCGGACCCTCAAAATGCGGGGGCGCATCCGCTGGCCCTACATGGTGGCCTACTTTGCGGCGGCAGCCGTTATGCCCGCGCTGTTCTTCCTGCCAATTCGGTCGGATGGCGAGTTTTTGGAAACGGATGTCAACTTCGCGCCGGGTCCCAACTCCTCCTGCACCGTGTTTCATGGCCGGCTTAAGCTGGGCATCCGGCAGCTTGGCGGCGTCATTTCATTGCCCGTGCGCAACCGCACGTTCCTGGCCACGTCGGGGGCGCATGGGAGCTTCGACCTGGCCCCCGGTGGCTACTACGACGCGCAGCGGCAGGCTAAGCTAGCGGGCGAGGAAGCGGATAATGGCTGGTGGAAGGGCCGCATTTCCCCTTATGATCTGAAATTCACGGACGTGAAAGAATTTCACAGCTTTATTAGCCCGGTTAGCGCCATAGGCTACAACTATCAAACGTTGAGCAACTATCAGAACACGCAGAGCTTGCCCACGCCCTACCAGAATCTGGCCTTGCAGAACCTGATATGTACCGGCCAGACTCCTTTTGATGCCTATTACGCGCCCCTAAATAGCAATACCGAGCACGTAACGCTCAGCGACGCCGGAATGCAGCAATTTCTCGGATTGGAGCTGTTCCGCGTCACCCCTGCTCCCATCTTCACCCAAGCACCCAATGCCTTGTGCCCCAACGGTGGCACCGGCACCTTTCAGGTGCAGGAAGAATGCTCCCGGCTGAATGCCAGCGGACAGCCCCTGTTCCCGGTTACCTACACCTGGACGCTGAGCGGCCCGGCTGTATTCGTGAGCAACAACGGACAAACCATTCAGGGGGCGGCCGCGCAGCAAACCATTCGCAGCACGGCCGCCGGCGGCGAAGTCACGCTTACCGTTACGGCCCAGCGGCAAGGATTTAGCGGTAGCGCGCCCGCAGCCCGCACCATTGTGGTGGCCCCGGCCAGCGTAGATGTGGCTGCCTACGAGGCGTCGCCGGTGTGTGAGTTTACGCCCGTCAACCTGCGGGCCAATGCGTTCAACCTCGATGCGGCCTCCCTGCGCTGGTACATCAAGCCCACCAGCAGCAGCACGTTCTCGCTCCGCCCGGAGTACAACGGCCTGACGGATATTGTGGTGGATGCCCGCAAGCGCGGCACCCTGCGGGCCTACGTAACCGGCGGCAGCATCTGCACCCCCGGCCAAACGCTTACTTCGCCCACGCTCAGCGTGCAGGTAGCGGTGTGCAACTACGCGGTACAGTTTTACCCCAATCCCGCCGACGGCTACACCGAAGCCCGCCTCACCGACGACGACGGAAACGCTCCGGCCTCTACCACCTCTCCGGCTTCTACCACTGCCCCTGCGGCTCCCGCGTCGGGTAGCTGGCGGATCCAGCTCTACGATGGGCAGGGCCGCCTGCGCCACGATGCCAGCACCACTACCGCCACCCAGCGCCTGGCGACGCACGCGCTGCCCGCCGGCATCTACCATGTCCTCATCGACTATGGCGGCAAAGTGAAGCGCTACAATTTGCAGGTGCGACACTAACTATTCGGTTCCTGCTTTCTGAAAAAGGCGCTTTTCCCGCTGCAACCGGGGAAAGCGCCTTTTTCGTGGGTAAACGTCTTAACTTGCCCAACCAGATGCGGCTGCTCCGGCCGCGGCTACCGTGGTTAGAACTACTAACTGGTTTGGCACAAAACCCGGCCCGGCGGTGTTCTGCTGGTTCTGATAACTCCCCACTTCACCACCCGCGCATGATTGCCTACGTCGACGGTAAACTCGCTTATAAAGACCCTACCCAAGCCATTCTGGATGTGAACGGCATCGGCTACGAAATCCGGATTTCGCTGGCTACCTACTCCAAGCTGGCCCCCGAGGGCGAAAAGGCCAAACTCTACACTTACCAACACGTGAAGGAAGACGGGCAGACGCTCTACGGATTCCTGGACCCCAATGAGAAGGCCCTGTTCCTGCAGCTGATTTCGGTATCGGGTATCGGGCCGGGCACGGGCATTGTGATGGTGTCGTCGATGTCGGTGGGCGAGATTCGGCAGGCTATTGTGAACGAGGACGTGCGCTCTATCCAGAGCATCAAGGGCGTGGGGCCCAAAACTGCCCAGCGCGTGGTGCTGGAGCTGAAAGACAAGCTCCGCAAAGACGAGCTGCTGGCCAAAGCCGGCATTGATACCGTGCCGCTGGCCAAGGCGCACAATACCAACCGCAGCGAAGCGTTAGCAGCCTTGGTAACCCTGGGCTTCGCGCGGGCGGCGGCCGAGAAGACTCTCGACCAAATCCAGCACAAGCACGGCAACGACCTGAGCGTGGAGGAATTGATTAAATTCGCTCTTAAGTCTCACTAGGCCTGTTTCGTTTTTCGTTGCTCGTTATTCGATTTTAGCTGCTTTTCAACGGGAGCAGCCTGGCTTTCCATGTAGCTCGTAGCTTAACAAAATCGAAAAAACCGACAACGAGCAACGAAAAACGCACTCCTCTCCTTTCGCCCTTCGCTTATTGACGTTTGAATACCGGTAAGAAGTCCCTGGCTGCCTCGGCGGTGGCCGTTGTGTCGTTGGTGGCGTGGTGGTCCCAGGCCCGGCCGTTAGGCGGGTCGGCCGCGCCGTTTGTTATGCGTCAGCTGTGGTCCGACTGGCTGCCTGCCGGGCAGCGGCTGCCGCGTCTGTCGTTCGGATTCAGCCCCGATACGCCCCGCACCGACACCACCCGCTACCGTCCCAGTACCCGGCCCCGGGTAGCGCCGGCGGATCGGGTGGGTACGCCGTTTTCGCCCCAGCGCCGCCGTTCCCCGCTGGTACTGCCCCTGCCTTCCAACGTACAGCTGGATGTGCAGGCCGACGACAGCCTGCAGAATTTTGATATCCGCGAAAAAGTAGGGCCTGAATTCGACTTCCGGGACCCAAGCCGGATGACGTTTGAGGAGTACGCGCGCTGGCAGCAGCAGCAGGCTGTGCGCGACTACTTCCGGCAGCGCTCCAATGGGGGCGTGGCCGGGGATGCCAACCAGCCCGAAAACCGCCGCCTTATTCCCAAAATTTACCTGGGGCCCATGGCCGACCGGATTTTTGGGGGCAGCTACGTGGACATCCGGCCCCAGGGCGCCGTGACGCTACGCATGGGCTACCGGGGTAACCGCAACGAAAACCCCACCCTGACGCTGCGGCAGCAGCGGGTGGGCGACTTCCAGTACGACCAGAACCTCAACCTGAACCTGACCGGGCAGATTGGGGAAAAGCTCAAGCTGGCCTTCAACTACGACACCCGCGCGGCCTTCGATTTCGAGAACAACATGAAGCTCGATTACACGGGCTACGAAACCGATATCATCCGGAAGGTGGAGCTGGGCAACGTGAGCCTGCCCCTGAACAACTCCCTGATTACGGGGGGCCAGAACCTGTTTGGGGTGAAAACCCAGCTGCAGTTCGGGCGGCTGGGCGTAACGGCCCTGGCCAGCACCCTGCGCGGGCAGGCCGATGCCGTGCGCATCCAGAACGGGGGCCAGGCCCGGCAGTTCGAAATCAAGGCCAGCCAGTACGAGCGGGACCGGCACTTCTTCCTCAGCCAGGCTTTCCGCGACCGGTACGACGCCGCCCTGCGCAACCTGCCCACTATTCAGAGCGGGGTGGAAATTACCCACCTGGAAGTGTGGGTGACCAATGACAACCGCCAGAGCGACAACCTGCGCAACGTGGTGACGCTCATGGACGTGGCCGAGCCCAAGCGCCTGTACCGCCGGCAGTTCATCAAACCCAGTGGCCCCAATGCGCTGGCCGATAACAAGGCCAACTTTCTGTTCGACCGGATTCAGGGCGCGGCCGGCTTCCGGGGCAACCTGACGGTGGACGGGGCGCTGGCCAGCCTGAGCCTGGCCAAGAACGTGGACTTCGAGCACGTGCGGGCCCGCAAGCTCGACCCGCGGGAGTACACCTACAATGCCCAGCTGGGCTACCTCTCCCTGAACACGCAGCTGCTGCCGGAGCAGGTGCTGGGCGTGTCGTACCAGTACATCTACAACGGTAAAACCTACACCGTTGGCGAAATTCAGAACGACTACACCAACGTGGGCCAGGAGGAAGTCATCTTCCTGAAGATGCTGAAGGCCACCAACCCCGGCGTGGGCCTGGCCAACCTCACCGACCCGACGGTAAACGCGCCTACCCCCGGCGTGCCCAACAGCGGCAACGAGAACCTGCTCACCCGCAACCTGCCGACCTGGGATTTGATGATGAAAAACATCTATCCCCTGAACGCCAACCAGCTCAACCGGGACAACTTCCAGCTCCAGCTCATCTACAAGGACGATGTGACAGGCGTGGATCTGATTTCCTTGAAGGAAGGCCAGCGTATTGCCAACCGGCCTCTGGTTGAAGTGCTCAACCTGGACAACGTAAACCCTAACAACGACCGGAACCCCGACGGCAACTTCGACTTTTTCCCGGGCGTGACGGTGGATACGGAGCTAGGCAAGATCATCTTCCCGGAGGTGCAGCCTTTCGGCAGCTACCTGGCGGCGCAGTTTGATACCACGGCTTCCACGGCCGAGCGGGACCTGGCGCGCAAATATGTGTACCAAGAGCTGTACAACCAGGTGCAGAGCGACGCCCAGCAGCGCCAGGAGAAGGACAAGTTCTATTTGCGCGGCCGGTTCCAGGCCACCTCCACCGACGAAATCAACCTGCCCGGCATTGGTATTGCCGAGGGCTCGGTGCGGGTATTTGCCGGCAGCACCCTGCTCACGGAAGGCACCGACTACCAGGTATTCTACGACCAGGCCAAGGTAAAAATTCTGAACCCGGCCTACCTGAACTCGGCTAATGAGCTGCGGGTGGAGTTTGAGAAAAACGCCTTGGTGCAGGTGCAGCCGCGCAAGCTGCTGGGGGCCCGTTTCGATTACCGCCTCTCCCCCGATATCAACTTCGGGGCCACGGTGCTGCACCTGCGCGAAAACCAGGCCCCCGGCATCAACCGGGTGAACATCGGCGACGAGCCCGGCAACAACACCATTTACGGCTTCGACGTGAACCTGCGGCGGGAGTCCCGGGCCCTGACCAAGTACTTGGACGCTCTGCCCTTCGTGAGTACCAAGGAAATTTCGACGGTGGCCTTCAGCGGGGAGTTTGCGCAGCTGCTGCCCAGCCAGAGCAAGCTGGGCACCAGTGACAGTGGGGGCGAAAACGGCGTGTCCTACCTCGACGACTTCGAAAATGCCCGCACGCCCTACACCCTGGGTGGCGTCAGCTCGGCAACTACCTGGCGGCTGGCCTCCACGCCGGCTCCGTTGGTGGGCACGGCCCAGGGCCTGGCCGTGGCCTACAGCCGCGCTAAGCTGGCCTGGTACACCATCGACCAGACCTACTACACCAACGGCCAGAGCAAGCCCAACAACATTGGCGTGGCCGACCTGAAAAACCACTACGTGCGCGGCATCAAGCGCACGGAGGTATTCCCGAACAAGGACGTGGGCACCACCGGCAACTCCTTCGAGACGACCCTGGACCTGGCCTACTTCCCCGACCAGCGCGGGCAGTACAACTACACGCCCCAGATTAACCCCACCAACCCCAGCTTCTTCGCTACTACCTCGCCGGCGGCCAATGCGGCCCGCCATGGCGGTATTGCCCGCGAAATCACCTTCGATACTGACTTCGACAACGCCAACGTGGAGTTTCTGGAGTTCTGGATGATGGACCCCTTCCTAGCCGGCGACAATGGCCGGGTGGTGGATTCCGATGGACACAACACCAACAACACCACCGGCGGGGAGCTGTACATCAACCTGGGCTCGGTGTCGGAGGATGTGCTCAAGGACGACAACCGATATGAGTTTGAGAACGGCATTCCGGTAGACCCGGCCAACCTGCCGCTGGAGACCCAGCCTACGGACTGGGGCCGCGTGACCAAGCAACAGTTCCTCACCGATGCCTTTAGCGCCGCCCCCGGAGCCCGGGCCCGGCAGGACGTGGGCCTGGATGGGGTGAATGATGGCGAGGAGCAGGCGCTGGGCGGCCTCAGCCCCGTGTACCAGACCGTGCCCGACCCGGCCGCCGACAACTTCCGCCACCACCTGGATGGCAGCTACGACCAGCAGGACGCCAAAATTCTGGCCCGCTACAAGAACTTCAACGGCCTGGAGGGCAACTCGCCCGAGGGCAGCCAGCTCAGCTCCACGGCCTTCCCCGACAAGGAAGACCTGAACCGGGACAACGTGCTGAGCGACACGGAGCGGTACTACGAGTACCGTTTGCAGCTGAACCCCACCAGCATGGAGGTGGGACAGAACTACATCGTCGACAAAATCACGAATACCAACACCGACACCAACAACGAGCCCGTTACCTGGTACCAGTTCCGCATTCCGGTGCGGCAGCCCACGGGTGTGGTGGGCGTACCGGCCGGGCAGGATTTCGGCTTCAAGTCCATCCGCTTCCTGCGCATGTACCTCACGCGCTGGCAGCAGCCGGTGGTACTGCGCATGGTGCAGCCCCAGTTTGTGGCCAACCAGTGGCGGCGCTACCTCAACAAGCTGGCCGAGCCCGGCCAGACCATCGTCAACCCCGATACCGACGCCGACGGCTTCAGCATTTCTACCGTTAGCATTGAGGAAAACGGCGTTTCGAGCACCGCCAACGACGCTATTCCCTACGTGCTGCCGCCCAATATCCGGCGTGACCGGGAATACGGCTCCAGCACCTTGAACCGCCAGCAGAATGAGCAGAGCCTGCGCCTGGTGATTGAGGGCCTGCGCGACGGGTTTGCCAAGGCCGCTTATAAGAACGTAAGCCTGAACATGCTGCGCTACAAGCGCCTGCGCATGTTTATGCACGCCGAAAGCGAAGACCGCACCGTGCGCGACGGGCAGCTGCGCGGCTTTGTGCGCCTCGGCACCGACTACAACCAGAACTACTACGAGTACAGCAAACCCCTCACGCTCACCCCGCAGCCGGGCACCTCGGGCGCGCCGGCCCGCTACACCGCCGACGAGGTGTGGCCCCTGGAAAACCGCATCGACCTGCCCTTCCAGGCCTTTATCGATGCCAAAGCGGCCCGCAACAAGCAGGCGGCCTCCAGCATCGACTACACCAAGCCCTTCACCGTAACCCTGGCCGATGGCTCTACCATTACGGTGGTTGGCAACCCCGACCTCTCGGCGGTGCAGGGTGCCATGGTTGGCGTGCTGAACCCCCGCAACGACGGGGCGAACAAGTCGGTAACCTTTTGGGCCGATGAGCTGCGGGTGCTGAACTTCGACACGGAAAGCGGCTGGGCCGCCACGGCCCGCTTCAACGCCAGGCTGGCCGATGTGGCCAACGTAACGGCCACGGGCAGCTTCATCAGCACGGGTTTTGGGGGCTTGCAGGACAAAGCCCAGCAACGCTCCACCGACAACATCACCCGCGGCGACATCAACGCCACCGTGGCGGCCGAGAAGTTCTTCCCCGAGAAGCTGGGTCTGCGGGTGCCGGTACTGGTGCAGGCCGGCGTTGAAACCCGTGCCCCCAAGTACGACCCGCTGGACCCCGACACCAAGCTGACGCAGTCGTTGGAGAAGTTTAAGTCGGAAGATGAGCGGGCTGCCTACCGCAAGGAGGTGATTGACCAGACCAGCCAGCGCAGCATTTCTCTGCTGAACGTGCGCAAGGAGCGCACCAACCCCGAGAAGAAAGTGCGGCCCTACGACATCGAAAACTTCGCGGTGAGCTACTCCCTTACGGAGCGCCTGCACACCGACATCCGCACCGACCGGGACTACACCCGTACCTACACTGGGGCCCTAGCCTACGTGTACCAGACCACGCCCAAGAACTACACGCCCCTGGCCCGCATCAAGGCCTTCGACTCGCCTTACCTGGCCATGTTCAAGGAGGTGAACTTTACGCCCCTGCCCTCCCGCTTCTCCTTCCGGGCCGACCTGGACCGACGGTATAACGAACGGTTCCTGCAGCGTACCCTGGAGCCCGGTCAGGTACCCGTTACTACTGGTATTCCGGGCGTGTTTCAGAAGTCGTTCTTCTTCAACCGCATCTACGACCTGCGCTGGGACCTGACCAAGGCCCTGGCCCTGGACTATACGGCCAACAACCGCGCCGTGGTGGACGAGGGTGTGGGCCGCAGCATCGGCAGCTCCGACGAGGCCCAACGCAACCGCCAGCAGCTGCGCGACAACCTGCTGCGCAACGGGGGGCGTACCACCAACTTCAACCAGACGGTGGCCCTCACCTACCGCCTCCCACTGGACAAGTTTCCGCTCACCGACTGGCTGTCGGCCGATGCCCGCTACGCGGCCAACTACACCTGGCAGGCCGCCTCCACGGCATTGCGCCGCCCCGTAAATCCCGCCGACCCCAACGATACAACTACTGTACCGCTGAACCTGGGCAACACCATTCAGAACAACGGGGAGCTGAGCGCCAACGGCAAGATTGACTTGGTGAAGCTATACAACAAGGTGCGCTTCCTCAACATCATCAACAACGCGCCCCCGCCCCAGGCCCGGGTGAAAGCCGACGAGGCCGGCAAGCCCGACCCGCGCGCCGCCCTGGGCCGCAAGGCTCCCGGCCAGGCCGCCGCGCTTGCCGACCAGGCCGCCCCGGCCGACTCCAGCAAAGGCCCCGAGCTGCGGGTACTCAAGGGCATTCTTCGCTCCCTGATGACGGCCCGCTCCCTGAACTTTACCTACGCCCGCTCCAACGGCACCCAGCTGCCCGGCTACCTGCCCCGCACCCGCTTCTTTGGGATGAACAGCGACTTTGACGCGCCGGGCGTGCCCTTCCTGCTGGGCAAGCAGTACGATTTGGATGGCCTGTTCCAACGCGCCTACCGCAACGATTGGTACACCACCGAAAGCCAGTACCTCAACACCCCACTTAGCTCCCTGCTCACGGAGGCCCTCACCCTGCGCACCACCCTGGAGCCCTTCCGCGACTTTAATATTCAGCTGGATGCCCGCCGCAACCTGGTGCGCAACCGGGAGGTGTTCTACCGCAACCCGGTAGACACAACCACTTTACAGCCGACACCAAACGCCGTACCCACAGCCAGCAATGCCCTGGGCTCCGGCACCTTCACCACCTCGTTCATCTCCATCCAGACGCTGTTCGGGGATTTGAGCAAGGGCGGAGAAGTCTCGCGGGCATTTGACCGTTTCATTGAGAACCGGGAATTTGTGCAGCAGCGCCTCCAAGAGGCGCGGGGCACCACTGCTACAGGCCGGTACGGCTACAACTCCCAGGATGTGCTGCTGCCGGCCTTCCTGGATGCCTACCGGGGCAAGTCGTCGAGTAGCTACAAGGCCAAGGGCTTCAACCCCTTCTCGGTGCTGCCGGTGCCCAACTGGAACGTGCAGTACAATGGCCTGGCCGAGCTGCCCTTTATGCAGCGGTATTTCCGCTCCTTCACCCTCAACCACGTGTATACCTCCCAGTACAACATTGCGGGCTACACTACTTCGGCCAACTACACCCGGGAGCCGAACAAGGATGAGTTTTCCACCCTCACCAACCAGGCGGGCCAGTACATTCCCTATTTCATTCTGGGGCAGGTGAGCATAGCCGAGCGGCTGGCCCCGCTATTGGGGGTGAATTTCCAGACCACCGGCAAAATAACGGGCGGGATGGAGTACCGCATCGACCGGACTATTGGCCTGAACACCACCAACGCCCAGGTCACGGAGCTGCACCGCTCCGACATTGTCATCCGCTTCGGCTACTCCACCAACCGCCTCAAGCTGCCCTTCCGGGTGGGTGGGGAGCAGCGCATTCTGCGCAACGAGCTAACCGCCCGCCTCGACCTGAGCATCAGCGACAATTACGCCGTGCAGCGCACCATTCTGGACGTAGTGGACCCCACCGGTGCCAACCCTGGCAACAAGGGCCGGGCCTCCAGCCAGGTAACCAGCGGCACCCGCCAGGTGCAGCTGCGCCCCACCATCGACTACGTGCTGAACCAGCGCCTGAACCTGCAATTCTTCTTCACCCAGAACATCACCGAGCCCCGGGTGCAGAACGCCTTCCGCAACACGGCCACCGAGGGCGGTATTCAGCTGCGCTACAGCTTGTCGCAGTAGAGTGGTGAGGTGGTGAGTTCCTGTCATCCTGAGCTTGCGCAGGATCTTACAATGGTGGCACGAATTGTTGTTACGACGGCCGTTCACGCTTGATAAGATCCTTCGCTCCGCTCAGGATGACAGAAACTCACCACCTCACCATTTCACCATCTCACCGCTTCCCTGTACTTTTGACCTGAGGCGCCACCGGGCGCTTTTCCTCACTCACCCTTCAAGTACCGCACCCCATGAATCTGCCTGCCAGCCTGAAGTACACGAAAGAGCACGAATGGATCCGCGTGGAAGGCGACGTTGCCTTCATCGGCATCACCGACCACGCCCAGAAGGAACTCGGCGACATCGTGTACGTGGACATTGATACGCTCGACAAAGAAGTAGCCCAGAACGAAGTATTTGGCACCGTGGAGGCCGTAAAAACGGTTTCCGACCTGTTCAGCCCCATCACCGGCACCGTGCTGGAAATCAACGACAAGCTCGACGGCAGCCCCGAGCTGGTAAACTCCGACCCCTACGGCGACGGGTGGATGATTAAGATGTCCATTGGCAACCCCGCCGAGCTGGATGCCCTGCTCACCGCCACTACCTACGGAGAGCTGGTAGGCGCTTAGCCAGCCCCTGCTTGTTGTTGGCCGTGTTAGCCACTGCGCCGCCCCCGCCCCGCCGCCGAGCCTTCGTGGCTCTGCCGCTGGCGTGGGCGGCGTTTGTGTTGGTAAGTACTCTAACGCCGGCCCGCTCCATGCCTGACACCCCACATTGGGAGCTGCTGTCCTTCGACACGGCCGCTCATGCCTTCGTGTTCTGGGTGCTGGCGGTATTGGCGGTTTTCTCGGCCGGCCGGCAGCGGTGGTCGGCCTGGCTGCGGGCCCGGGCCTTCCAGTGCGTGCTGCTGGGCACGGTAGCTATGGGGGCCGGTATCGAGTTCCTGCAGATGGGCATGGACCTGGGCCGCCACGGCGAGTGGTCGGATATGCTCAGCGACTCCCTGGGCGTCGTGCTGGGGCTACTACTGATGTGGGCCACTAAGCGGTTCTGGCAATGAAGCAGGCTGGTGTTTTTGGTTGCTTGCTGGTACTGGCACTACTGGGGTTTCACCCTGGCTGGGGCCAGGACATGCCCCGGGTACGACGCACCATTGCCACGCTAGCCTCCCCGGCTTTTCAGGGCCGGGGCTACGTGCGTGGCGGGGACAGGAAGGCCGCTGGATACCTCGGCCAACGGTTCCGGCAGCTCGGGTTGCAGCCCCTGGCTCCCGGCTACCACCAGCCGTTCACACTCGACGTCAACACTTTTCCGGGCGCGCTGCGGCTGGAGCTGAGCTTCGGCATCGGGCGTTTTCCCGGGCTGGGCAGCTCGCAACGGCTGCGCCCTGGCCTCGATTTTATTGCGGCTCCGGCTTCGGGCAGCGGCAAGGTGGGCGGCCCGTTCTCGGCCGTTCCGATAGTCCGCTTTGATACGCTCACGTTTACCAGCGCCACCGCCCAGCAGCAGTTACTGCGGCGTCCCTGGCACGGCGGTGGGCTGGTACTACGGGCTGCCGATGAACCGCGGCTGGCTACCCTGCCCCTGGCTCTGCGTCAGCACCTGGACTCGGCGGCCCTCCGCCTGACGCTGGTACCGAAGCTCACGGCCTCCCTCGCCCCCAGCCAAGCCAGCCAGATGCAGCTGGAAGTACTGGAATCGGTCTGGAACAGTATCCCGTCTACCGCAAGCGGCCCCACGGTGGCGTTGGTGGCCGCCCGCGTAGAAGCCAGGCTGCAGCGCCAGTACCCCACCCAGAACATTGTGGGCTATCTGCCCGGCCGCGTGCAGCCCGACTCGTTTCTGGTGGTAACGGCCCACTACGACCACCTAGGCACGATGGGCCGGCGCGCCTACTTCCCGGGCGCCAACGACAACGCCAGCGGTACGGCCATGCTCCTGGAACTGGCCGCTTACTACGCCCGCCCCGAAAACCGGCCTGCTTATTCGCTGGTGTTTATAGCCTTTGGGGCCGAAGAAGCGGGCCTGATTGGCTCCCGCTACTTCGTGGAGCATCCGTTGGTGCCGCTCAGCCGCATCCGCTTCCTGCTGAACCTAGACTTGCTGGGTACCGGCTCGGAGGGTGCTACCGTAGTAAACGGCCGGGTATTCGAGCGGCCGTTTCGGCAGTTGCAGCAACTTAACGCAGCCCAGCATTACCTGCCTTCTCTGGCGGCCCGGGGTCAGGCCGCCAACTCCGACCACTACTATTTCTCTGAGCAGGGCATCCCGGCCTTTTTCCTCTACACCCGCGGCGGCCCAAGCGCCTACCACGACGTGCATGACCGCCCTGAAGGCTTGCCCCTGACGGCTTTTCCGCAGCTGTTTCAGCTGCTGCGGGACTTTTTGAACGCCCAGGGCGCGGCTAGTACGCCATGAGTGCCGCAAGGCAGGCTCACCTTTCAACAACAAACTAACCCCTGCCAAGCACCCGGCAGCCTGCGAAGCTGCAGCGCGCCCAATGTAGCACGGGCTTCAGCCCGTAGCTCCTATCCGTTGCCCAATAGCAGCGAATGGTACGGAGCTACGGGCTTTCATTTCTCGCAGTGTTTCGCAGTGGGCTACGCGGGGTCACGCAGTGAGCAGATAGCCGCACAAGTTCTGGCTTTATACGGTTTTGCGCCCGATGTAGCACGGGCGAAGACAATGCGACGCTTCACGTAAGCCCGAAAAGCAACATTGCCCGGCCTGTTCAGAACAGACCGGGCAATGTGTTATAAGGGGAAGTCGTGCGACTAGCTATTGGCTTTGAACGAGCCCATGATCTGCTTGGCTACGTTTTCCCACTCCGGCTTCTGACGGTCGGCGCAGGTGAAGGTGCACATCAGCAGCTTGCCTTCCACATCGGTGAAGAAAATCAGCTGATACACCTCGTGGCCCAGTTCCGGCTTCATCAACTCCATGTAGCCTACTTTGCGGCCGTTCACTTCTTTCACGCCGTGGTTGAACCACTTGGCTTCTTTGAACTGCTTGGCGTAGATTTTATAGAAGTTGTCCGAGTACATGTCAATCATGTCCTGGTCAGCCGTGTTATCGGTGTACGAGAAGGCAATGCTAGCCTCCTTGTTGTTGGTGTAGATAACGCTGGGGCGGCTCTGGGCTTTAGCGTAGTTAAAGTCCATTTGCTGCTCGCTCATCACCTCAAAACCCTTGGGAATAAGGATTTCTACACGCTCGCTCAGCACGCGCTTCTTTACCAGCTCTACTTCGGCAAAAGGACGGGCAGCCATCAGCAACAGCATCAGGCAAAACAATGGGGCGGAGAGTAAGACTTTTTTCATAATCCTAGACTGAAAAAAGATGAGATTCAAGGCAAGCTGATGGTCCTACGAGAGCAAAGTCACTCTGTTTGGATAACACAATTTACGCACAAAAACGTAAGCTGCAAGTATTTTACAAAAAAATAATCCAGAGCCTCATCTACTCCCTGAACACTTTTTGTCAAAAAACCGCATTTAAAGAACGCAGAGGGAGATTATTCGTTTTTATCCAGTTGCAGCTTCAAAAAACACAACCTCGAAAAATCCCAATGCTGTATCAAGAATAGCCAATACGATATAGTACCCACAAAGTTCAATTTAGGTACTGCGCTGACTGCCTGACCGGGCCTTGGTATTCAGAGAATGTTATTGATTTGTTCCTTTATTTTTTCGAGCTCTTCCTTCATGCTTACCACCAAATGCTGGATGGTAGAGTCGTTGGCCTTGGAACCAATGGTATTGATTTCACGACCAATTTCTTGCGAAATAAACGCTAATTTCTTGCCGGTGGGTTCGGGTAAACCGGCCGTTTCGGTGAAGTAGTGCAAATGGTTGACTAACCGCACCTTTTCCTCGGCAATATCCAGCTTCTCGATGTAGTACAACACCTCCTGCTCGAAGCGGATAGGATTGAAGTTTTCATTCCCGGCAATGTCAGCCAAGTGGCTTTCCAGGCGCTGCCGCACCTGCTCAATGCGGGTGGGGTCGTGCTTCTCCACTTCGGCCAGCAGAATGCGGATCCGGTCCACGTAGCCTAGAATTTCACTGGTAAGCGCCTGGCCTTCGTCGCGGCGGAATTGATTGACGCGGTCCAGGGCCTGCTGGAGTAAGGGCAGAAGCTCTTCCCAGGGCGTTTCTTCCTCTTCCTCGGTGGCGGCAGTGGCATCGGTAGGGATGCGCAGGGCCCCGGGCAAAGCGTGGGCCACGGCCGTTACCTGCTCCAGGCTTAAACCGGTAGCCAAACTAACCTGCAGTAGCTCCTGGCAGGCCGCCGTGACGGCAGCCCGGTTGACAATAAACCCCTGCGCGCCCGTTGCGCGCGGGCGCGTGAAGTCCAGGTTCAGGTTCACCTTGCCCCGCTGCAGGCTCTTGGTAACCAGGTTGCGGATCTCCAGCTCCCGATCCTGAAGGAAGCGAGGCAGGCGCAAACTCAGGTCGAGGGTTTTGGAGTTGAGCGACTTAATCTCGACGGTGGCGGCGTAAGAATCGGTTTCGCGGGAGGCGATACCATAGCCGGTCATGGACTGGAGCATGGGCAGAAACGGGCAAAGTGGGCGCAAAAGTACGGGTTTCCCGCAGACGGTGAACCGCTTAGCAGGGCGGTAACACAAGCATAACGTGGCCGCAATATTAGCATAACAGGGCTGGTCTAGCTTTGTGAAACCTTTTTACGACCCCCGTATGCGGCGTTCTTTCCTCGTAGCTTTTTTTCTGACAATCAGCCACTTACTCTGGGCACAACAGGGTACTCTGGTCGGAAAAGTAACGGATAAAAAAACTGGTGAAGGTGCCATTGGGGCCACCGTGCTGGTAACCGGCACCACCCAGGCGGCCCCGGTAGAGCTGGATGGCAGCTACGCCCTCAAGCTAGCCGCCGGCACCTATAATATCACCATTCAATCTATCGGCTACAAGCCGCTCACCTTTAGCGGCATTAGCATTCAGGCCGATCAGAAAACCACGCTCAACGGGGCGCTGGAAGAAAACGCTCAGGCCCTGAAGGAGGTAGTAGTAACCGGCCAGAAGCAAACCGGCACCGAGGTAGCCATGATTCAGGACCTGAAAAAGGCTGAAGTGGTGGTGAGCGGCATGAGCAACGACCAGATTGTGAAAACCCTGGACCGGGACGCGGCCGAAGTGGTAAAGCGCATTCCGGGCGTGACGGTGCAGAGCAACAACTTCATTGTAATCCGGGGCTTGGCGGAGCGCTACAACACCGTAATGCTCAATGATGCCCTTACGCCCTCGGCGGAAGTTGACACCCGTTCGTTTTCGTTTGACATTCTGCCCAGCTCGGTAATTGACCGGGTATTGATTTTTAAATCCGGCTCGCCGGAGCTGCCCGGGGAAATGGGTGGCGGTGTGGTAAAGGTGTACACGAAAAACTCGGTGCTGGAAGATGCGACCAGCCTGAGTGTTTCGGGCTGGGCCCGCAGCAGCACCACCTTCCAGAACAACTACCAGGTAAGCCCTGGCCGCAGCACGGACTGGCTGGGCTACGATGCCGGCAACCGCCAGCTGCCCGCAGGCACTCCGGAGCAAGTGAGCACCAGCAACCAGCCCACGTTCCGCAACGAATGGCTGCCCCAGCGCATTACGGCCCGCCCCGATTTGCGCGTGTCGCTGGGCCTGAGCCGCAAGTTTGAGCTTGGCAAGGTGTATCTGAGCAACGTAACTTCCATTTCGTACTCGAACACTCACGAGCAGAACAACATCACCCGCAACCGCTACCTGATTGAGCGGGACCCGGCTACCAACCTGCCCGTGCAGCAGTACGCCTACACTGATGAACGCTCCCTGACGGGTACCCGCCTGGGTATCATCCATAACTGGCAGGCCCGCCTTAACGACCGGAACCGACTGGAGTTCCGCAACTTCCTGAACCAGTACGGCACCGATGAGGTAACGCACCGCACCGGCCAGACGCTGGACCAGGGCTTTGACCGGGACGACTACGCGCTGCACTACCAGAGCCGTACCATCTACTCAGGCCAGTTGCAGGGCTCCCACGATTTGGGGGCCGGTGAGCATACCAACGTAACTTGGGCTGCTGGCTACAACTACGTGTACAAGGATGAGCCCGACTACAGCCGCTACCGGAGCCAGCGTATTACGCCCCAACCCGGTGAAACGCCCCGTCCTTTCCTGGTGGTAGTGCCTCCGGATGGTAACCCCTACGATGCCAGCCGCTTCTTCTCCGACCTCAAGGAAAACACTTACATGGCCAGCGGGCAGTGGGAGCGGCGCTTTGCCGGCCGCGACACGACCAAGGAAAACGCCTTCAAGCTGCGGGCCGGCTTCTACACGGAGCAAAAGGAACGGACTTTCCAGAACCGTTATTTCTCCTACGTAATTGGCAACCCCAGCACGTTTTACCGGGACCAGGCCCGGGCCAACCGCCTGCTGACCCTGCCCATCAACCAGATTTTTGCGCCTGAAAACCTTGACCCCAGAACTGGTTTTGTACTGGATGAAGGTACCTCACCCAAAGACCGGTACACCGCCGAAAACACGTTGGTAGCCGGCTATATTGGAGGCGTAGCCCCTTTGTCGGACCGGTTTAGCCTCTCGGGCGGGGTGCGCGTGGAATACAACCGCAAGTACCTGCAGAACGGCGACCCTCAGGATACGGCTTACCTGGAGCGTCGCGTGATTCCAATGCCCTCGCTGAATGCGACGTTCAACTTCAACCAACGCTCCTTGCTGCGCCTGGGCAGCAGCGTAACCGTAAACCGGCCCGAGTTCCGAGAAGTGGCTAACTACCCATACTTCGACTATACCAGCAACGCCATCATCACGGGTAATAAGAACCTGAAGACGGCCACTATCTACAATGCCGATCTGCGCTACGAGTTCTACCCGACCCGCTCCGAAATGCTGTCGGTGGGCGTGTTCTACAAGTATTTCAAGGACGCCATCGAGCAGACTACCCAGTCGGTTTCGACGGAGCAGATGTACCTGACCTACCAGAACGCCGACCACGCCTACGATGTGGGCCTGGAGCTGGAGGCGCGCAAATCGTTGCTGGAGCTAACGGAAAACCCAGTATTGCAGCGCTTCTCGCTGGTGCTGAATGCCTCCCTCATCAAGAGCCGGGTGAAGCTGGCCAACAACAACACGAACAACAACTTTGCCCTCACGGACCGGGCACTGCAGGGACAGTCGCCCTACGTGGTGAATGCCGGCCTGTTTTATCAGGATGATGAAGGCAAGTGGCAGGTATCCGCCCAATACAACGTAGTAGGGCAGCGCATTCAGTTTGTGGGCGACAAGCAGTTCAACTACTCGGTAATTGAAATGCCCCGCAACGTGATTGACTTGGCCGTAACCAAGGGAATTGGCAAGCACCTGCAGGTGAAGGCCGGCATTCAGGACCTGCTGAACCAAAAAGTGCGGCAGTACTACGACTTCGACCGCAACGGCAAGATTGGCCGCAACGAGCGGGGCGCATTTGGCGAATACCGCCGTGGCAACTACTCTACCTTGGGCCTGACCTACAACTTCTAGCTGCCAACAGTCCCGTCTGCCCGCCTAATGCTGCTACCGGCTCTACCGGAGTACACAATACGATAACATAGGCGCAACGAAAGCATAACGCCCATCGATACCGGTGGGCGTTTTGCTTTAGGACCTTTGCCACACCGAATTATCCTTCCTCTCAATACACCCGCACTACCCATGAAAAAGATTCTACTTCCTGCTTTGCTGGCTTGCGCAGTGGCTGCGGCGACTCCCGCTTTGCGGGCCCAGGCCCAAACGGTTTGCCCCGCGGCTCCCACGGCAACGGTAGTTTCCGGCAACATTACCCAGAACACTACCTGGTCCAGCACGAACGTGTACCTGCTGTCGGGCTTTGTGTACGTGAAGGCCGGCGCTACTCTGACCATTCCGGCCGGAACTATCATTAAAGGTGACAAAGCCACCAAGGGCTCCCTGATAGTGGAGCAGGGTGGCCGCCTGATTGCCGAGGGCACGGCCAGCCAGCCCATCGTATTCACCTCCAACGAACCAGCCGGCTCCCGGGCCCGCGGCGACTGGGGGGGCATTATCATCTGTGGCCGGGCACCGGTAAACCTGGCGGGTACGCCGGTAGTAGAAGGCGGTGTAGGCTCCACCTACGGAGGCACCGATGCCAACGACAACTCGGGTATTCTGAAGTATGTGCGTATTGAGTTTCCTGGCATTGCCTTCCAGCCAAACTCCGAAATCAACGGTCTGACACTAGCGGGCGTGGGTGCCGGCACTCAGATTGACTACGTGCAGGTATATGGCTCCGGCGACGACTCGTTTGAGTGGTTTGGGGGCACTGTGAATGCCAAGCACCTGGTAGCCGTAGCGGCCACCGACGACGACTTCGATACCGACAACGGCTTTCAGGGCAAGGTGCAGTACGGTCTCATCATTCGGGAGCAAAACACCGCCGACGTATCAGGCTCTACGGCCTTTGAGTCGGACAACGATGCCGGTGGCTCCGCTAACACGCCCCAGACGGCGCCGGTTTTCTCTAACGTAACGGCTCTGTTGCGTACGCCCATTGGGGCCGCGGCCAACTTTACCCGCGCCATGCACCTGCGCCGCAACACGTCTATTTCCATCTTCAACACAGTACTCAGCGGCTGGCCCACCGGCCTGACGCTGGACGGGGCCGCGGCCCAGGCCAATGCCACCAATGGCGGGCTGGTGCTGAAGAACAACGTAATGGCCAACATGACCACCCGCAACTTCGAGGCGGCTGGCGTTACGACCTACGACGTGGCCGGCTTCTGGAATGCAGCAGCCAACAGCAACACGCTGTATACCAACGCCTCAGACCTGGGTCTTGATGCTGGCAACTTCACCCCGGATGCTGACGTGACGCAGAACTTCACCCCGTTGGCTACCTCGCCGCTGCGCACCGGTGCAGCCTTCACCGATGCCAAGCTGGCCGACAGCTTCTTTGAGAAGACCGGTACGTTCCGGGGTGCTTTTGGTACTACTAACTGGGTGGCCGGCTGGACCAACTTCAACCCCCAGACCACTTGCTACAACCGCCCCGGCCAGACGCTGGCCGTGAAGTCGACCTCCGACCAGCTCCAGCGGCTGACCGTTTCGCCGAACCCCTCGGCCGGCGAGGCTCTGCTGAACTTTGAGCTGAAGCGCGGCGGTACGGCTTCGGTGCGCGTACTGGACGTAACCGGCCGCACCGTGGCCACTCTGCTGACCAATGGCAAACTGGCCGCTGGCACGCAGCAGGTAGCCCTGCCCACCACGCTGAAAGCTGGTGTGTACATGGCCCAGGTAACTACCAACGAAACCAGCCAGTCGGTACGCTTCGTGGTGGCAAAGTAGGTAGCCAGGAAATCCGCTCTAAAAAGAAGAAGCCCGGGCCTCGTCCCGGGCTTCTTCTTTTTGCGTGCTATCCGTCGGCGCGCCGGGCCTGCCAGAGCTGGGCGGCCAGCAGCGCCAGTACCACGCCGGCCCCGGTCCAGAGCACGCCGGGTTCCGGGAGCCAGCGCACCAGCACCTCGTGCAGCAGCAGCAACCCCAGGCCAACGCCCAGCAGCTGCACCGCCCAGGCCCGTAGCGGCAGCAGCGCGGGCCACGGCTGGTTCAGCAGCCGGGCCGTGTGCCGGAGGTAGTAGCCCGCCTGCCACCAGGTGCTGACCACGAAAGCCAACGCCACACCGCCCAGCCCCAGCCAGCGGTAGAGCGGGTACATGAGCAGCAGGGCCAGCAGCAAATCGAGCACGGCCCCGGTAGTGATGATGCGGCCCTGACCCTTGTGCTGCAACAGGGCCGTGAAGTTGTAGGCCCGCAGCGGAATAACCAGGGAGGACAGCAGAAACAGCGGCACGGCCGCATCGTAACGGTGGGCAAACACGACGCCGAACAGCTCCCGCCGGAACAGCACCAGAAAAAAGAACAGCGGAAACACCAGCCGCCCCAGCAGCGTGGCCGTTGCTTTCAGGAGCTGTACCCGCTCCGCATCCGATACGTTGGGCTCGTGGAAGTGCAGCAGCAGGGCGCTACCGGCTGCCCCCAGCAGCAGGGGCAGAAACGGTACGTCGAGGGTGCCATTGAAGTAAAGCGCAAACAGGGCAGCCGGCAGCAGTAAACTTAGGGCCAGCTTATCCACCCACCGGAACAGAATCTGCACCACTTCGTTCAGGGCCGTGTGCAGCCATAGGTGGCGCAGGCCAACGGGTGGTGGTGTGCCCGTTTGATTCCGCCGGAACTGCTGCCGGGCCAGCCGGACCAGCAGCAGTAAGCGCAAGCCGTTGCCCAGCAGCAGCAGACCCATCAGCCACGAGCTACCAATGTGGTGCGTGGCCAGCAACCCATGGCTCAGGGCAAACAGTCCGGCGTACCCGAAACTCACCAGCGCCACCGACCGAAACTGCCGCCCCAGCAGCGCATAGGCTTCCAGCACTGCCACCGGCACGTTCAGCAGCAGAAACAGCGCCACCTGCCATCCGGCAAACGGTGAGCCGGTATACCGCTGCGTCAGGAGTAGTACCAGCGCGTTCAGCCCAGCCCAGGCAGCCAACCCCAGCCACTGCTTCCGGTGCAGTTGCTCCGCCAAGCCGTTCACGGCAGCGGCCGGATACGTGAGCAGCACCGTGGGCAGGCCCAGGCAGGCCACCACGTGCAGCACCTGCCACTGTACCCAAAAACCCTGGTAACGCCCATACCAGGCCGGGGGCATTGTCCTTGACAGCCACACCAGCGCCAACACGCTGGCCAGTGTTGGCAGGAACCGAATGAGGAAGATAGAGGCGCTAGTGCCCAGCAGCGTGCTGCGCGTAGGTGCTGCGGGCTTGGGCATCACAGGCGGCGGGGTCAAGGTGACGGATAAGACGGGCGGGGTTGCCGGCCAGCACGCAATAGCCCGCCGGAAAGCTGCGCGTTACCACGGCCCCGGCCCCTACCACGGTAAAGTCGCCCAGCTCCACGCCCGGCAGCACTACGGCCCCCATACCCAACCAGCAGAAATTCCCAAGGCGCAGCGGGGCGGCCGGCAGCCGTTCGGCATTGGCTACGGCATCATGATTAGCCGAAATCAGCCCCACGTGCGGGCCCAGGTTGGTAAAGTCGCCTACTTCCACGCCGTTGTCGGCGTTGATGTACACCCCGGGCGAATCGCCGGGGAAGGAGCCGCGGCCGGCCCGGAGCCGCTCGGGGCTGCGGATGGTGCTGGTGTGGTGTACCGCCCACCGCACACCTGCGTTCTGGCGCAGAACTTTTCGAAACAGCGCATCCAGCACATAAAAGCTCCACGGCATCTCCGGCCGCAGCCCCAGCACACGCTTCATGAGTTATGGATGATGAGTTATGAGTTATAAGAGTTGAGTTGTTGAATTATGAGAATTGAGTCGGCAGGTGTGAGGCTGTATAAAAAGAAAATCATTCATCATTCATCATTCATCATTCATCATTCATCATTCATCATTCATCATTCATCATTCATCATTTATCATTCAACTAATCGGCACTTTGCGCAGAATGGCCTCAATCATATCCTGGGTGCGGATGCCGTCGGCCTCGGCTTCGTAGTTGAGCAGGATACGGTGATTGAGCACGTCGGCGGCTACCTCCTTGATGTCTTCGGGCAGCACGTAGTCCCGCTCATCCAGGTAGGCCACGGCCTTGGCGGCGCGGTGCAGGGCTATGCTGGCCCGGGGGCTCACCCCAAACTGCACGTACTGCTGAAACTCGGGCAAATCATACTCGGCGGGCTTGCGGGTGGCAAAGACCAGCTCGATGATGTACTTCTCCAGCGTTTCCGAAATCTGCACCTGGTTTATCTGCTGCCGGATACCGAAGATGTCTTCCTTGGTCAGCACCGGGTTTACCTCGCCCACGTAGCTCATGTTGGCCATGCGGCGCATCACTTCCAGCTCATCGGCTTTCTTGAGGTAGTCGACGTGTATCTTCATCATGAAGCGGTCTACCTGTGCCTCGGGCAGCGGGTAGGTACCCTCCTGCTCCACCGGGTTTTGGGTAGCCAGTACCAGAAACGGCAAATCCAGCGGATACGTGGTTTCGCCAATGGTTACCTGCTTTTCCTGCATGGCTTCCAGCAGGGCACTCTGCACCTTCGCCGGGGAGCGGTTCACCTCGTCGGCCAGCACCAGATTGGCGAAGATGGGCCCCTTCTTTACCTCAAATTCTGACTGGTTCTGGTTGTAAATCATGGTGCCCACTAGGTCGGAGGGCAACAGGTCGGGGGTGAACTGTACCCGCTGGAAGTGCAGGTGCAATACCCTGGATAAAGTACTGATGGTAAGAGTTTTGGCCAGGCCCGGCACGCCTTCCAGCAGAATATGACCACCGGTGAACAGCCCAATCAGCAGCCGGTTCAGCATGTAGTGCTGGCCTACTACCACCTTGCCCACCTCGGCAAACACCTGCTTGATTTTCTGCGGATAATCGGGAGCCGAACCAGACTGTGGAGGCATCATATGGAAGCAAAACAGATAGAACGAGCTTAAAGGTAGAAAAACGGGGCCATTAGCCGGTTGCTGCCCCGCCCCCCCTTTGGCATCTGCTGCCGTTGACCGTCCAGCCCTGGCTGGACCATTGATTTATTTTATAATAAAATCTTTATTATTTATGATATAAACTATAAAGATTTTCTATCTTCAACGCCTTGAGCTGCTGATTCCGTGCGTTGCCGCCCAGTGTGGCCCTTCCTCCCCGCTACTTTTCCAGTAGCCCTGCCTGCTGTTCTGCCCTGTTTCGACTCCGGTCTTCGGCTGGTTATGGCTTCCAGCATTTTCTGTACCCTTTATCCCACCTTTTCCTATGAAAGCACTTGTCCTGTTTCTATGCCTTTTGAGCAGTTATGCCGCCCATGCCCAGGCTACCTGGCAATGGGTAAACCAGCTCCACAGTACCACCGGGGCCGTTTCGGCCAAGAGTGTGGCCGCCGATGGTTACGGCGGCAGCTTCGTTACGGGCTCATTCCAGGGCACCATTCGCTTCAACCAGCTTACACTCACCAGCCGGGGCCAGCGCGACCTGTTTGTGGTGCGCTACGATGCGGCCGGCCGGGCGCTGTGGGCCGTGCAGGTGGGTCAGAACCCGGCCGTGCAGTCGTTTTACCAGAGCACGGCCGCCGGCGCCGATATTGCCGTGGATGCGGCCGGCAATGCCTACGTGGTGGGTAATTTTACAGGCACCTTATCCTATGCGGGTGGGGCGCTGCAGAGCTTCAGCGAGGGATTTAACACCGGGCTGGTGCTCAAGCTCAACGGCCGGGGACAGGTGCAATGGGCCCAGCGCTTCGGCATTACGCAGTTCGGCTGCTACGGCTACGCCATTGCCACCGATGCGGCCGGCAACAGTTACATCACGGGGCAGTCGGACTACGGCAATATCCAATTCGGCAACCAGGTGTACGGACCCGGCAGCCGGCGCGTGATGTACGCGGCCTGTTACCGCCCCACCGGCACCGTGGCCTGGGCGCAGCTGTCTTCCAACTTCTCCACCTACGGGGCCAGCGGCGCCGATGTGGCCCTGGATGGCCGTGGCTCCTGCTACGTGGGCGGTTTCTTCAACAACGACATGACGCTGGCCGGCACCTCCGTAACCACCGTGGGGGCCGACTCCTACCTGGCCAGCTTCAATGCCGTATCGGGGGGCTTGCAGTGGCTGCGGCAGGGCGGCGGCACCGGTACCCCAACCGCCAACAACAGCACCCATCTTAGCACACTGGCCACCGACCGGCTGGGCAACGTATACGCGGCCGGTGATTTTTCCGGCACCAGCTCGGTGGGCGGCAAGGTAGTTACCGCCGTGGGTCAGTCGGATATATTTCTGGCGCGCTACACGCCGGCCGGGGCGGTGCAGTGGGTGAAAACCACCGGCACCAGCGCCCCCGAGTACAGCACCGCCCTGGTAACTGATGCCGCCGGCTACACCACCCTGCTCGGCCGCCGGCTCACGCCCAGCTACGACTCCCGCCTGCTGCTACACAGCTTTCAGCCCGATGGCAGCGCGTACTACGCCGATGTACTGGGCACCAGCGGCAGCTGCGCCGGCAACCGCCTGGCCCAGCAGCCCGATGGCCAGCTGTACCTGACCAGCGACGTGAGCGGTAGTGCCTCGTTCGGCTCCACCACGGTGCAGGTTCCCAGCGGTACAGATGGGGTAGTGGGCAAATTTCGTATTCAGGTACCGGCCGTGGGCGGAGGCCGGCCGGGGTTTGAGGTGTTCCCGAATCCGGCCCGCGGCCGGCTGGTGGCCCGCCTCTCCTGGGCCCGGCCCGGTATGCCTTTGGAGGGCCAGGCCCTGCTGAGTACTACCCTGGGCCGGGTTGTAGCCTCCGCGCCCCTGCAGGCCAACAGCGCTGTGCAGTCACAGGCGGTTTTCGATGCCTCAGCCCTACCTGCCGGCTTGTACGTGGTACAGTTTCGTACCGCCGACGGTATGAGTCACACCCAGAGCGTGGAAGTAAAATAACCAGGCCGATCCTAGGTAACGGGCAGCACCGGGTTGGCATCACCGGGCGGGGTAAGCGGCGGCGCGTCCAGCTCCCGGGGGTGGTCGTCGAGGCCGGTTTCCCGGTGGGCCGCGAAATACTGCGCCAGCGCCTTTTCGCCCACCAGCCAGAATACCACCGGCGTCACGATGATATCGAGGAAGGTAGAGGATAGCAGGCCGCCGAGGATGACGGTGGCCACCGGGTAGAGGATTTCCTTGCCGGGCGCGTCCTTGGCCAGCGTGAGCGGCACCAGGGCCAGGGCCGCCACCAGGGCCGTCATCAGCACCGGCACCAAGCGCTCCAGAGAACCCCGGATCAGCATTTTTTTGCCGAACTGCTCCCCTTCGTGCTCTATCAGATGGATGTAGTGCGAAATCATCATGATGCCGTTGCGGGAGGCAATGCCGGTGAGGGTGATGAAGCCCACCAGTGAGGCAATGCTGAACGTGCCGCCCGTGAGCAGCACCGCCACCACCGAGCCAATCAGGGCCAGTGGAATATTGAGCATAATCTGGCCCACCATCCAGGAGGACTTAAAGTGCGAGAACAGCACCAGGAAGATGCCGGCCAGTGAAAACAGGCTCAGCCACAGAATCTTCTGGGAGGCCGACTGCTGGCTCTCGAACTGCCCGCCGTAGGTGAGGTAGTAGCCCGGCGGCAGCTTTACCTGCTGGCTGACTTTCTGCTGAATTTCCTTTACCGTGGAGCCCAAATCCCGCTCGGCCACGTTCAGCGAGATGGTGATGCGGCGCTGGGTGTTTTCGTGGTTGACGGTATTAGGGCCGGGCTCGTACACCACGTCGGCCACCTGGCTCACCGGAATCAGGGCCCCGCTGGGGGTTTCGATGCGGGTCTGGCTGATGGCGGCCATATCGTTGCGCTGGGATTCGGGCAGCTTCACTACTAGGTCGAAGCGCTTCTGCCCGTCGAGCATCTGCGACACCACCGCGCCCTGAAACAGGGTTTCCAGGTCCTGCACTACTTCGCCGCGGGCCATGCCGTAGGCGCGCAGGGCTTCATCGCGGGGCCGGATGAGCAGTTGAGGAATCTGCACCTGCTTTTCTACCTGCAAATCTACCACGCCCGGCACCGTGCCGGCGGCGGCGCGCACTTCATTGGCGTAACGGCGCAGCTCCAGCAAATCATTGCCGAATACCTTGATGGCTACCTGGGCCCGCACACCCGACAAGAGGTGGTCGAGGCGGTGGGAAATGGGCTGACCGATATTCACGTTTACGCCCGTAATCAGGCTGAGCTTCTGGCGCATGTCGGCCAGAATTTCGTCGCGGCTGCGCATGGTTTTGCCTTCCTTCTCCAACTCTTCCTCGGTCTTAAAAGCCACCTCAATTTCCGAGTTGTTCACCGATTCGGCGTGCTCGTCCAGCTCGGCGCGGCCGGTGCGGCGGGCCGTGTAGGCCACTTCCGGAATCCGGAGCATCTGCTGCTCGCCTAGCGTACCCAGGCGGTTGCTCTCGGCGAGTGAGGTGCCGGCGGGGGCCGAGAAATTGACCGTGAGCGAGCCTTCGTTGAAGGGCGGCAGAAACTCGGTGCCGAAAAACGGGATAAGGGCCATGGCCGCCACAAATAGTGCCCCGGTAACTCCCAGTATGGCTTTAGGATGCCGCAGGCCCCAGTCCAGCAGGCGGGTGTCCTTCATTTTCAACCAGCGCACCAGCGGCCCGTCGGTTTCGGGGTGGTCCATCTGTTTCATCTTCGGCAGCAGGTAGTAGCACAGCACCGGCGTTACGGTGAGCGACACGAACAGCGAGGCCACGATGCTGGTGATATAGGCAATGCCCAGGGGCGCGAAAATGCGGCCTTCCATGCCCTCCAGCGCAAACAGGGGCAAAAATACCAGCACCACAATAATGGTGGCGTACACAATGGAGTTGCGCACTTCCGAGGAGGCCGCGTAAATCACCTGGAGCACCGGCTGAGGCTGGGCCTTTCGCCGGTTTTCGCGCAGGCGGCGGTACACGTTTTCCACGTCCACAATGGCGTCGTCGACCAATTCGCCGATGGCAATGGCCAGGCCGCCCAGCGTCATGGTATTGATGCTGATGCCCGCCGCGCGGAACACCAGCGCCGTAACCAACAAGGACAGCGGAATGGCCACCAGCGAAATGAACGTGGTGCGCACGTTCAGCAGGAAGGCAAACAGCACGATGACCACCAGAATGGCGCCGTCGCGCAGCGCCTCCTCCACGTTGCTGATCGAGGACTCAATAAACTCTGACTGCTTGAACAGCCGCGTGTTCACCTGCACGTCTGGGGGCAGGGAAGGCTGCAGCTCCACCAGGGCTTTTTCCACGGCTTCGGTGAGGCCCACGGTGGCGGCGCCGGGCTGCTTCTCGATGCTCAGAATCACGGCCGGGCGGCCGTTTACGCTCCCGTCGCCGCGCTTGAAGCGGGCCCCGAACTCCACCTTCGCCACCTCGGCCACCCGGATGGGCGACTGGTCGCGGTAGCCTACAATGATGTTTTCGATATCCTGCACCGAGCGTAGGCGGCCCAGGTTGCGGATGAGCACCTCCGAGCCGTTGCGGTCGAAGAAGTTGCCGGTGGTGTTCAGGTTGGACTGCCGCAGGGCTTCTTCCACCTGATTCACGGTGAGGCCGGTGGCATTCAGGCGGGGCATATCCAGCAGCACCTGATACTGCAGGTTGTCGCCGCCGATGGGAATGACCTGGGCCACGCCAGGAATGCTGAGCAGGCGCTGGCGCACGGTGTAGTTGGCCAAGGTGCGCAGGTCGGCGGCGTTGGTTGGTTGGTGGTTGGTTGTTGGTTGTTGTCCGTTACCAGCAGCTGACTTCGTTTGGGGAGTAACATCAGCTTCTAACTTCTGACCTCTCGCTTCTGACTTCTCATCAATTGACGTCGAAAGCCCCACCAGCATAATCTGGCCCATAACGGAGGAAATGGGCCCCAGTACTGGCGTAATGCCTTGAGGAAGCTGCTCCCCAGTAGTTTGCAGCTTCTCGCTCACAATCTGGCGGGCCGTGAAGATGTCGGTGCCGTAGTCGAACTCCACGAACACCATGCCCAGGCCAATGGCCGAGTTGGAGCGCACTGCCGACACGCCGGTGGCGCCGTTCAGGGCCGTTTCCACGGGCAACGTCACCAGGGCTTCCACTTCTTCGGGAGCCATGCCGGGCGCTTCCAGAAACACGGTCACGCGGGGCCGGTCCAGGTCGGGCAGCACATCCACGGGCAATTGGCGGGCCGTGTACGTGCCGG
This sequence comes from Hymenobacter metallilatus, assembly GCF_003944705.1. GTDB lineage: Bacteria > Bacteroidota > Bacteroidia > Cytophagales > Hymenobacteraceae > Hymenobacter > Hymenobacter metallilatus. Next base: position 170,781 of record NZ_RWIS01000001.1, read on the forward strand.
CAATCAGGAGGCCCAGGGCAAAAGCCAGCATCAGCAGCCGGTTCTGCAGGGCAAAACGAATTATCTTATCAAGCATCGGTTCTAGAGCGCAAAGAGGAACGAGCGGAGCACCCGGGGTGGTGCCTGGCTGCTGAATCAAGAGTGGCCGGGCGGCTGACCGTTAAGGCCCACACTGCCTTATTTCTTGGTTCGGGGCGTGCGGGCAGAGGTGTGCGTACTCAGTATCTGCCACCGACCGGCGGCGTTTTTGCGCAGCACCGACGTCGCTACCCCCCGGCGTACAATAGGGGCTTTAGCCTGCTTGTCCTGGGGGCCTTTCCTAAGGTCGATGGTGTAGGTATAGGTTTCCGTCGCAAAGGCGTAAGAACCATCTACCTGCACCTGAGACTTATAGTCACTGAAGGTGAAAGCACTGAACTCCTTGAGCTCGGGGGCCAGGTGGTGCGCCGCGTAGTGCCGATACGTACCCTCCACCCCACCCGACTCAAACACCTGCGAGTTGGCCGTAAAGAGGTGGTGTGTGCCCGTAGTATCAAGCTTCTGCACAGCCTGCTGGTACTGAGTCAGCACGGCTTTCACGGCAGCCTCGTCGGCAGTTACCGGAGCCGTCTGGGCCCGGGCCGCTGCGCCGGCCAACAGCAGAGCACCGCCGAGTAGTGCTACAGCCTGTTGGTTTGGGAGGGGAAAGCAGGAAAATATCATGAAAGAAGTCGGTTATTACTGATTGAGGTAGATGGACTTGAGCTGGTAGGTACCGGCCGTTACCACCCGGTCGTTTTCGTTTACCTGGCCCTGCACCAGTACAGTCTGCTGGCCGCTGATGGCCCCAGGCTGCACATAGCGAATCTTGAACCGCTCGGGCTCGGTGTGCACAAATACCACCGGCTTGCCATTAAGGTCGGTGATGGCCGTGGTGGGTACCACCAGCTGGGGAGTACCCCCTCCGGCCTGACCGACTACCTGCACGTTCACGGCCTGGCCGGCACGGTAGGCACTACCCGCCGGGGCATCCAGCTCCAGCACCAGCTGCCGGGCCTGGTTCACGGGGTTTACCACGTTGCTGAACACTACCAGCCGGGCCGGCACACCGGCCTGGCCCTGCAACCCCTCCACCCGAAACTGCGCGCCGGGCGTGACTTTGGCCAGATCCTGGGCAAACACCTGGGCTTCCACGCGCAGCTTGCCGGGGTTGATGACCCGGAACAGCTCGTCGCCCTGATTGACCTGCTGGCCCACGGCCAGACTAAACACATCCACGGTGCCACTTACCGGGGAGGTAATAGTCACGCGCCGCTGCTGGGCCTGCCCGTTGTAGATGGCTGCGTTCTGGCGGGCTTGGCGCAGGCGCAGCTCGGCGGCTACCACATCTTTGCGGGCGGCAATGTCGGCAATGCTCTGCAGGCGGGCATAGTCCTGTTGGGCGGCGCGCAACTCGGCCTGGGCGTTGGCCCGCTCGGTGCTGAGGCCAATTTGCTGGGTAGCATCCAGCGTCTGCTCGATGACGGCCAGCGTCTGCCCGGCCCGCACGGCCTGGCCCACCTGCGCGGCCAGGCTGACGATGCGCCCGGTCTGAGGCACCACAATGCGCCCTTCGCCTCCGGCCGCCGCCGATACCGTGCCGTAGAGCGTAGCCCGGCTGTAGGTGGTGGAGTAGGCGGCCAGCTGGGTGCGCACCTCGAACAGAAACTGGCTTTCCTTGGGCAGCAGCACCTCGTCGGTGAGGGCCACGCCGGTGCTGGCTTTAGCGGTGCCGCCGTGGTCTTCGCCCCCGTGGGCCTGCACCAGGCCGGGTGGGGGCAGCAGCACCGTCAGCACGAGGCCGGCGGCGGCGGTGGCGACCAGAAACTTATGCGTGGTTTTCATGGGCAGCGGCAGTAGTAGAAGTGGAAACAGAAGCAACCGCCCGGCGGCGCATAAGCAGGGCCGTGAGGCCAATACCCAGCCCGAAGGCCCCAAGCAGGGCGGCAATGGTTTTCCAGGAGGAAAAAAGTCCGGCAGTGGCTGCCACCGGCGCTTCGACTACGGGCAGCTTCTCCCCCACCTTAATGCCTTCGAGTAGTACCAGGTCAGCCCGCTCCCCGGCCACGATGTTTGCCGCGAAGCTGTAGGCTTTATCGGCCGGAAACTCTCCTTCCACCAGGTAGATACCGGGCTCCTGCTCCGTTACGGCCCATTTCAGCGCCGCGTCTTCGGGGTTGGTGAGCGTGAGTTTGGCGCCTCTGATGGGGGCGTTGGTGGCGTAATCGGAGAGGAACAGGCGCAGGTCGGCGGGTTGGCCGCCTTCCAGAGGCTCGTAGCGCAGCAGTACCTCAAACTGTTCGGAAAGGGCCGCCACGGAAAAAGACGTGGCCCCGGCTGCAGTTGGGGCTTTGGCCGCGTCGCCGTGGTCTTCGCCCCCGTGGGCATAGGCCGTGCCGGTCAGCAGCAGGCTCAGCAGCAAAAAGAGTAGCTGTTTCATGTTATTCGCCCCGCAGGTAGTTGAGTTCGATGAGGGCCTGGCGGTAGTCACGGATGGTCGTCAGGTAGGTGTTCTGGATGGCAAAAGCCTGGTTCAGACTCAGGATCAGCTGCAGGTAGCTGGCTTCTCCGGCCTGAAACAGGCGCTGCGACTGGCTGATGATGGCCCGCGACTGAGGCAGGCCGGTTTGCTCGTAGTAAGCCAGAGAGGCCGAGAACTTGCGCGTGTCGGCCAGGGCCTGCTGGTACTGGCTGCTGAGCTCCAGGCGCTGGGTCTGCAGCTGGTAGCTGGCCGCCTGGGAGCGGGCCGTAGCCGCCTGTAGCTGGGCGCGGTAGGTCCAGAACCATACGGGCACCGACACCCCAAACTGAAAGCGGTAGCGGAGCGCCGAGTTTTCAAACGCCTGGTTCTGGTAGCCCAGCGTGAGGGCCGGGGTGCGCCGGGCCCGCACCAGGCTAATGCCCGACTGGCTCAGGGCCACGTTCTGGGTGGCGGCGGCCAGGGTAGGGCTGCGCACCAGGGCGGCACTGTCTTCGGTGGGCAGGCCGCCGAGCAGGGCCGTGCCGGTTTGGGCCAGCTCCGGTCCACTACGGCCCAGGTCGGTGCTGGTGGCCAGGGCCGCGGTGGGGCGGCCCAGCAGTAGCCCCAGCCGGCGCTGAGCGGCCTGTTGGTCGGCGGTGGCCTGTTGCAGCAGCACGGTTACCTGCCGGGCTTCGGCGTCGGTGCTGATGCGCTGCAGGGAGGTGACTTCGCCGGCCGTAAACAGCCGTTCCGTAGCCAGGCGTAATGCCCGAAACAGGCTGTCCTGGTAGGTGAGCTGGCGCACCTGGGCCTCGGCAAACTGCAGCGCCAGGTAAGCCAGGCGGGTATCGCGCAGTACCGTGGCCCGGCTCACGTCCTGGTTGCGCTCGGCCAGCGTTACGCCGGCCTCGGCCACCTGCCGCTGCCGCCGGTACACGTTGGGCAAATCGATGGTTTGCACCACGCCCGGGGCCCACATTTCGCCCGTAGGGGCCGAGAACAGAAAGTCCGGGTTGGCGGGGGCAAAGGAACCCCGCTTCAGGGCGCGCTGCTCCTCAATCTCCTGGGCCGACTGCCGCAGCCGGGGGTGGCGGCGCAGGGTCTGGGCCTCGGCGCTGTCCAGGCTGATAACGGTTTGGGCCCGCGCCCCAACCAGGCCCGGCCCTACCAGCAGCCCTACCACCGCCAGCCACCGGCGCAGCCCATAGGGTATTCTCAACGACTTCATACAATCAGGATAAAAACCAGCCCAGGGGCCGCCCGCCGCGGCAAGCGGCCCGGCCAGAGCAAAACCGGCTGCCCGCCAGGGCAACCTCCGCCTCCTACTTTTTCACGAGGGCCATGCCGCAGGTGGGGCAGCTGCCGGGCTTGGTGCTGGCGCTGCCGGCGCAGCCCATTGGGCAGGCGTAGCTCACGGCTTTTGCCTTGGCGGCGGTACTGGCCAGCTTATCGAAGCGGGCGTTAATAGTTTCGCTGCCCCGACGCAGGGTGATAATGGCCGTGGTGGGGGTAGCGCCGGCCGGCAGGGTACCACGCAGCTGGTCGGCGGCCGGCGTGAGAGCCACGGAGGTAGTTTTGCCGCCCTGCTGCACCATAGCCGTGCCCGTTAGGCCCGTGGTGGGCTGGGTTTTCTCCTGGCCATCGAGCAGGTACACGGTCATCTGGCCGGCTTTAACCACCAGCTCCACATGGTACTTGCCCGCCGTGCGCACAATGCCTCCGTGCGGGGCCGAGTGAGCATGGGTTTCGCCGGCGGCATTGTGGCCGTGACCGGCCGCGCCGGGCTTGTGCGTGTGCTGGGCCGAGAGGGTCAGCGGTGCGGCCAGCATTAGGGCGGCCGCAAACAGGTGCATCAGTTTCATAAAAAAGAGGTAAAAAAGGGAGATTGAACGGGAACCAGAGGCTACTTAGCCGCCGGGCTACATCTTATCGGCGTTCTGCTGGTGCCACTCCTTGAACTGCTGGATTTCCTTCTGCTGAGCGTTGATAATCATCTGCGCCATTTCCTTGAGCTTGGTGTCCTTGCCGTGGGCCAGTTCGGCCCGGGCCATATCCACGGCGCTTTGGTGGTGCAGGGTCATGAGCATATTGAAGTTCATGTCTGGGTTGGCTACGGGCTGGGGCATGTTCTGCATCATCACGTCCATGGAAGCCTTCATCTTGCTGGTGAAGGGGTCAGCAGGGTTGTTGGGCTGGTAGTTGGTGGGGGCGTTATCGAGGCGGGTGGCCGCAGCTTCCAGCGCCGTTATTTCCTGCTGCTGGTCGGCTTTAATTTTTTCGGCCATGCGGCGCATGGTAGCGTCTTTGCCGTCGCGCAGCTCCAGGTCGGCCATTACCACCGCGCCTTTGTGGTGCTCCAGCATGTGGTAGGCAAAGTCGTGGTCGGTGTTGCCCTTGGGCTTGGTGGCGTGCATCTTCTGCATCATCTCGTTCATGGCCACCAGCTGGGGGGAGCCGCCGGCCGCCGCGCTGTCGTGGCCCATGGCCGCGTGGTCCATGCCGGCCATGTCGTGGGCCTCCGCAGCGGCGCCGGTTTCAGTCGTCGTGGCCGACGACCCGGTGGTTTTATCGGGGGTGCAGCTGGTGGTCAGAAGGGTACCTGCACAAAAGGCGGCGAGGAAAAAAGCAGACTGTTTCATGGGTTGAGTGGTAAATGGCTGGTTGTTTGTGGATGGTTGCCACCTGCACGTTGTTAGTTGTTAGTCAGATTTTTAACAAGAACCCGACAACTGACAACGAGCAACTGACAACTCAGATGAAAATGAGCACTAGGCCTTCACGTTGATGGTGAAGTCGCCGGTGTGGATTTTGCCCGCGTGGTTAAACTGCAGGAACACGCGGTAGAGGCCGGGCTTCTCGAAGTTGGTATTGAAGCCGATGTTGGGGCCTTTGTCGGCCTGCTCGTTGGGGTGCACGTGCAGGTAGTTCTCGGTATCCTCGCTAATGACCACCACGTGGCCCAGGGCCCCGAGGTAATTGGCCAGGTCCGTCACGGGCTGTCCGTCTTTACTGATGTTGATTTTCATGCCCAGCAGCTGGCCCACTTTCAGCTCCTTGTCAAAGGAAAGGGTGGCCTGGTAGCCGTCCTGCTGCCACTGCATGTCGTCGTTTTTGAACTTGACCGGAGCATAAGCCGGGCCCGCCACCGTGAGCGGCTGGCGGCCCAGCTGGTGGCCCGAGCCGGTGGGCGTATAGTCCTGAAATAGCACGTAGTCGCCGCCCTTCGGGAAGGTGTACTGCACTTTGTAGTCGCCCTGGGCAGTATACTCGGGGTGCTCGTGATAGAACTGGCCCAGGTCTTTGCTGACGATGATGAGGTGAATCTTCTTCTCGTGCACTACGGCCAGGGGCACGGGGGCTGCTTCGTTACCGGTTTCCACGGGCATGAAGGCTAGGGTGACGGGCTGCCCGGCTGTTACCTGCGCGGGTGTGGGCACCAGCTTCATCTGGTAGGTTTTGCCGTTGCTCACCTGGTCATTGTGCTCCAGGTTCATGCCGCACTTGGGGCACTTCTGGCCCTCTTTGGTGCTGGTTACCTCTGGGTGCATGGGGCAGGCATAGGTGTGGCCGCCGCTGTGGTCGGCGGTGCCTTCGGCCGGGCCGTTGGTGGGAGTGGTAACGGCAGAGGTGGCACTGCTGGAAGCTGAATCGGAGGAGCAGTTGGCCGTGGTGAGCAGGCTGGCCACGGCCAGCAGAGAAAGTGGTAGGCGGTACATAACAGGAAAATGGGGGGGGGTGAATACAGAGCAGCCCGGCAAAAAGCCGTTCAAAGCTGCGCCCCGGAAACCGGGGCCTGGCTCCAGGGCCATTGCTACCCGGCCTCCGTGTCAGCACGGAGGCCGGCCGCAAAGCCGGGCCGATGCAAAGGGCGTGAGCAGCCCGGCTCAGAAGCGGAGTTCACCGGAACCGGAAATCAGGAGGAAAGCGTGGGCGCAAAACAGCGCGGCAGGACACACCATAGCAAAGGCCCGCCCCGGACATAGCACAGCTATGCCAGGACGAGCCTTGGGCGCGTCAATAACTCAGACCGTCAGGGACTGAATAAAAATCCGGATGTCGGGGATTTTGGGCGGCAGATGCTCCCGGGGCACCAATACTACCGCGTGAGTACGGTCCCAGTGGCCGGCGGCCGGCCGGAACAGGAAGTCGTGGCGGGCGGGCAGAAGAGCCGGGGCGGCGGAAAGCAGGTGTTTTTCGCCGGGTGCCGTAAGCGACTTAAGCACAGCCACCGAGCTGTCTTTGCAGCAGGAATCCTGGCCCGATGACTTAGACGTATGATGGCCGTGGGTGCCCTGGGCTTTGGCCGATTTCTGCTGGGCCGGTGCCTTTGCGTGGCCGTGGCAGCCCGGATGAGCGGGTTTCGGGGCCAGCGCCTGCGCAGTGGGCGCAGTGGGCCCTGGCTTGAGCGTAGCGCACCAGCACTGGCCCACCAACACGTTGACGAAGACGAGCAGGAAGCTCGTCGACAGCAAACGGCGTAAGGGAAACAGGCTACGGAACATAACAGGCGCTAAGCAACTGCAAAACTACGCTTCTGCTCAGAAAGTGCAGAGCATAAGTACTACTATTAATCAGCAGAAAGGGTTTCACCCTGGGGCGCACCTGTCACCGGCTCGTCGTCAGAATACTATTTACCACTTTGCCAGGGGTGATTTTCACATTTCCCCGTCTAGGCAAGCGCAGGCACACAGCCCCAAATTATGCAAGTGCGCCGCCCAAGTTTTGTAGCTGCGCGGCAGGAGGCTCCGGTACAAATTATGCAGGTTTTCGGGAAGGATTTCGTACCAACCCTGCCCGGTGGATGCCGTTCCTTTGCAAGTAGGTTGTGAGACCCGGCTGCCGGTTGCGGCTGGCCGGATGCCCCCGCCCCCTCCCGTATATGGAACCAACCACCAAAACCGAAACCCTCGATATTGAAGGCATGACTTGCGCCTCCTGCGCCGCCTTCGTTGAGAAGTCCCTGACGCGCACGCCCGGCGTACAGCGGGCCATGGTCAACTTCGCCACTGAAAAGGCCACCATCGACTACCTCCCGGCCCAGGCCAGCCCCGCCACCCTCCGGCAGGCCGTGGTGGCGGCCGGCTACGGCGTAAGTGAGCGGGCCCCCGATACCAGCGCCGCCGACCGGCAGGCTGAAATAGACGAGCAGAAAGCCCGGGCCTACCAGAAACTCAAGCACCGCTTCTGGGTAGCGGCCGGGCTGGCCGCCGTCATCATGCCCCTGAGCATGCTCATGCTGTGGCCAGCTCTGCTGCAGCGCGTGAATATGCACTGGCTTAACTATGGCCTGCTCCTGCTTACCCTGCCGGTGCTGCTGTATAGCGGGCGGGAGTTTTATACCTCGGCCTGGAACGGCTTCCGGCACCGGGCGGCCAATATGGATACGCTGATAGCCGTGGGCACTGGGGCGGCCTTTCTCTACAGCCTGGCGGCTACCGTGGTGCCGGGCTGGTTTATGCGCCGGGGCATCATGCCCGAGGTGTACTATGATACCACGGCCACCATCATTGCCCTGATTCTACTGGGCAAGGTGCTGGAGCTACGGGCCAAAACCCAAACTTCGGCCGCCATCAAAGCCCTGATGGGCCTGCAGGCCAAAACGGCCCGGGTGGTGCGTCCCGATGGTCAGGAAGTAGACGTGCCCATTGAACACGTGCAACTCCACGACCTCATTGTGGTCCGCCCTGGTGAGAAAGTCGCCACCGACGGCCTCATCGAGGAAGGCCATTCGGCCGTGGACGAAGCTATGCTCACCGGGGAAAGCCTGCCCGTCGAAAAGAAAGCCGGCGACCCGGTGTTTGGGGCCACGCTCAATAAAACGGGCTCCTTCCGCTTCCGCGTGACCAAGGTAGGGGCCGATACCCTGCTTTCCCAGATTGTGAAGCTGGTGGAAGACGCCCAGGGCAGCCGCGCCCCCATTCAGCGCCTGGCCGATAAGGTCAGCGCCATCTTCGTGCCTAACGTGGTGGTCATTGCCATTCTCACGTTCGTGCTCTGGTTTGATCTGGCTCCGGTGGAAAGCCGCTTGCCGCTGGCGTTGGTCAACTTCGTGGCCGTGCTCATCATTGCCTGCCCCTGCGCGCTGGGCCTGGCTACGCCCACGGCCATCATGGTCAGCACCGGCAAAGGGGCCGAGCACGGCGTGCTGATTCGCAACGCCGAGGCACTGGAAAAAGCCTACCAGGTAACCACCGTGCTACTCGACAAAACCGGCACCATCACCCGCGGCGAGCCTACCGTCACGGATTTTGTGCCGGCGGCCGGGCAAGAGGTGGGCTGGCTGCTGCAGCTGGTAGCGGCAGTGGAGCGGCAGAGTGAGCACCCGCTAGCCGAGGCCGTGGTGCGCTACGCCGATTCTCAGCATACTGCCCTGATTCCGGCCACGGGTTTTCAGGCCATTGAAGGCAAGGGCGCGCAGGCCGTGGTAAACAGCCAGCCCGTGCTTATCGGCAACTTCCGCCTGCTCGAAGAAGCGGGCATCGGGCTGCCCCCAGCCCTGCGCCAGCATGCCGATGAGCTACTAGTTCAGGCCAAAACGGTGCTCTACGTGGCCGTGGCCGGCCAGGCGGCCGGTGTTATCGGGGTAGCCGATACCGTGCGCGAAACGTCGGCGGCGGCCATTAAGCGGCTGCAAAGCATGGGACTGGAAGTGGTGATGATGACCGGCGACAACCCCCAAACGGCCGCCCAGGTGGCCGGGCAGGTAGGCATCAGGCGCTACTTTGCCGAGGTGCTGCCCAGTGGCAAGGCCGGCAAGGTACAAGAGCTGCAGGCCGAAGGCCGCGTGGTGGCCATGGTCGGCGACGGTATCAACGATGCACCTGCCCTGGCCCAGGCCGACATTGGTTTGGCCATGGGCGGCGGCACCGACGTGGCCATGGAGGCAGCTGGCATCACCCTCATGCGCTCCGACCTGCGGGGCGTGGTGACGGCCATCGACCTCTCGCGCCAGACCATTCGTACCATTCGGCAAAATCTGTTTTTCGCCTTCATCTACAATGTTCTGGGCATCCCCATTGCGGCGGGCCTGCTGTATCCGGTCTTCGGTATCCTGCTTTCGCCCATGCTGGCGGCCGGCGCTATGGCCCTGAGTTCCGTTTCGGTACTTACCAACTCGCTGCGCCTGCGCAGCTTCTCCCCGCTTCAAAACTAGCCCCATGGATACCACCGAAATCATCGTGACCCTGGCCGGGCTGGCCCTGGCTGGGTTTGTAGTCTGGTACTTTTTCTTTTCCGCCCGCCAAACGGTCAGCGCCGTATCGTCGTCCGGCGGCATCCAGCAGGTGGACGTCACCGTCAAAGGTGGCTACTCCCCAGACGTAATTGAGGTGGAGCGTGGCCGGCCCGTGCAGCTGAGCTTCTACCGCGACGAGGATAACTCCTGCTCCGAGGAACTCCTGCTGCCCGACTTCAGCATCCGCCGCGACCTACCGGCCTTTAAAACCACGCTGGTAGAGCTGCTGCCTCAACAGTCCGGTACGTTTCCGTTTACCTGCGGCATGGGTATGCTGCGCGGCAGTCTGGTGGTAAAGTAAACACTTCATACTGGTTATGCGCCTCCCTCATTCGCCCTGGCCCATCCTAACGGTGGGTTACCCACCTCATAAACAAAAAACCTTCTCCACATTAAAGTAGAAAATGTTTGTACCAGAGACGGGACTTGAACCCGTACTTCCTTTCGGAAACGGCATTTTAAGTGCCGCGTGTATACCAATTTCACCACTCTGGCGGGTACTATTTTGCAACTGCTTTGTTTCTCCCCCGATAGGTTGCGGTTAAAGCATGGCAATTTGGGCAAAGTAAGCGCAAATTCTCGATTCTGTTGTCATCATGTACTCCATTGATGTGGTCTAATTCTAGCGGAATCAGTTGTTGACACCATTGAGTTAGCAGGCACGATGAGCACTTGCGTTCCAATAGACCGGCATTCAGCAACCTGTTTTTGAGCTTGAATGATTGATAGACAGAGCCTTTTACCAACAAGTCCGACAGGATAACTGCGGGCCGCAGTGGTTTATACCGCTCACCCTGATTCCACGCCTTCCCAGTGAAGTGCTCAATCCCTAACCCCAGCCGTTTGATACGGTCATGCACGGTTTTGTAGTTTCCACCAGCCGGTACCAGTCCTAGCCGCCCCAACACTTGGGCTACTGACAGACACCCGGCCACAATAGTGGCAAATTCTGCATCCGTAATTTTAGCCTTCATATTCTCTTACTCCTAGCGGGCCACTATAAGTGCTCTCGACTAAATGGGTCGCATGACAACTAGACTGGTGTAAAACAAAAAAAGGATGCTTCCGAAGAAACATCCTTTTTGAGCGGGAGACGAGGTTCGAACTCGCGACCTCGACCTTGGCAAGGTCGCGCTCTACCAACTGAGCTACTCTCGCTTTCGATCTTGGCGCCGTAATGGCGTTTTGATGTGACAAAGGTAGTACAGGAATCCTTGAAGTCAAGTGCCCACCTTAAAAAAAGAAGCTCAAGGTACGCCCGAAATACTCTGTCGGCTGATTTTCAGGCAGAAAAATTTCAATAAAAATATCCCGTTTCCTGTTCGCAGGAGGCTTCTGGTCACAGCTAGCCTCTTTTGGCACTGGCGTGTTCCCATACAAGTTAGAGGTAAACCGCGGCCGATAGCATAAGTATTACGCAGGCCAAGATAAACGGAGATTTCTACTTGCTACCCGCGGCCAGCTTTAGCTCGTTTAGTTTCAGCAGGGCCTCAATAGGCGTGAGCGTATTCACATCGAGGCGGTCCAGCAGCTCCCGGATTTTCTCCAGGGCTGGGTCGGTGGGCTCAAACATGCTCAGCTGCAGGCTGGGTCGGGGGGCCGAGTGCACTGCCGCTGCAGGCTGCGCCTTCGGGCCCTTAAGGCCTGTATCGGTACGGGTAGCGGAGGCGTGCCCGTTTAGCGGCACGACTTTGCCCCCGGCCTCATCTCCCAGCCCCGCCAGCACATCGTCGAACTCGGTGGTAGCGTCAGGATCCGCGCCGGCGGAAGTGCGCTCCTGCTCCAGGTGGTGCATAATTTCGTTGGCCCGCAGCACCACCGAAGCGGGCATGCCGGCCATACGGGCCACGTGAATGCCGAAGCTGTGCTCGGAGCCCCCCTCCCGCAGCTTGCGCAGGAACAGGATGCGCCCGTCGGCCTCTTTCACGGCTACGTTGTAATTGCGCACCCGCGGGCAGTCGTCGGCCAGCTGGTTGAGCTCGTGGTAGTGGGTGGCGAAAAGGGTTTTGGCGCGGGCTTTGGGCGAGTTGTGCAGGTGCTCCACAATGGCCCAGGCAATGCTGATGCCGTCGTAGGTGCTGGTGCCGCGCCCGATTTCATCCATCAATACCAGGCTCCGGTCGGAGAGGTTGTTGAGGATGGAGGCGGTTTCGGTCATCTCAACCATGAAGGTACTCTCGCCCTTGCTTAGGTTGTCGGAGGCGCCCACCCGGGTAAAAATCTTGTCGATGACGCCCACGTGGGCCGCGTCGGCGGGCACGAAGGAGCCAATCTGGGCCAGCAGCACAATCAGGGCCGTTTGCCGCAGCAGGGCCGATTTACCGGCCATGTTGGGGCCGGTAATCACCACAATCTGCTGCTCGTCCTGGTTGAGGCAGATGTCGTTGGGGATGTACTGCTCGCCGGGGGGCAGCTGGCGCTCAATTACGGGGTGGCGGCCAGCCTTGATGTCAAGATTAGTCGAATCGTCCACCACCGGCTTCACGTAGCGGTGCTGGCGGGCGGTGGCGGCGAAGGAAGCCAGGCAGTCGGCTACGCCAATGGCGCGGGCGTTCTGCTGAATCTGGGCCACGTACTCGGCGGCAAACAGCACCAGGTCGTTGTAGATTTTCTGCTCGATGACGAACAGCCGCTCCTCGGCGTGCAGGATCTTCTCCTCGTACACCTTCAGCTCCTCCGTGATGTAGCGCTCCGCGTTTACCAGCGTCTGCTTCCGGATCCAGGTGGTGGGCACCTTGTCCTTGTGGGCGTTGGTGACTTCGAGGTAGTAGCCGAACACCTTGTTATAGGCCACTTTCAGCGACGAAATACCAGTTTCCTGGATGGCCCGCTGCTGCAGCTGAAACAGGTAGTCCTTGCCCGAGAAGGCCATCTGGCGCAGCTCGTCCAACTCCCGGTCCACGCCGTCGTTCAACACCCCGCCCTGGTTAGTGAGAATGGGCGCATCGGGGCGGATTTTGGTCTGGATTTCCTCGCGCAGGGCGGCGCAGGGGTTGAGTTGGTCGGCCAGCTTTTGCAAGGCGCGCACGCCGGAAGCGGCCAGCTGCTCCCGAATGGGCCCAATAGCCTCCAGCGCCCGGGCCAGCTGCAGCAGCTCGCGGGGGTTGATGCGGCGCACGGCCACCTTGGAAATCAGCCGCTCCAGGTCGCCAATCTGGCGCAGGTGCTGCAGCAGGTTTTCCAGCAGCTCGGGAGTTTGCAGCAGAGCTTCCACCGTATCGAGGCGGCGCTGAATCTGAGCGGGCTCCTTCAGGGGCAGCACCACCCACTTGCGCAGCAGGCGGGCTCCCATGGGCGTCACCGTCTGATCCAGAATATCAATCAGAGGCACGCCGCCGGGGTGCTGGGGCTGCACCAGCTCCAGGTTGCGCACCGTAAACCGGTCGAGCCACACGTATTTGTCCTCCTCCAGCCGCCCGATGCTGCCGATGTGGCCCACGTCGGTGTGCTTGGTTTCGGCCAGGTAGTGCAGAATGCAGCCGGCGGCCGTAATACCCTCGCGCAGCCCGTCAATCCCGAAGCCTTTGAGGGACGTGGTGTTGAAGTGGCGGGTGAGCAGGTCGTAGCCGTAATCAAAGCCGAACACCCATTCTTCCAGGGCGAAGTGGCAGTAGTCGGGCCCGAAGTTCTCCTCGAAGTCGCGGCGGCTTTTCTTGCAGAACAGCACCTCGGCCGGCTGGAAGTTCTGGAGTAGCTTGCCCAGGTACTCCAGGGTGCCCTGGGCCACCAGAAACTCGCCGGTGCTGATGTCCAGAAACGAAATGCCGGCTTCCTGCTTACCCAGGTGCACGGCGCAGAGGTAGTTATTGCTCTTGCGCTCCAGCACGTTGTCGTGCAGGCTCACGCCGGGCGTCACCAGCTCGGTTACGCCCCGCTTCACCAGGCCCTTGGCCTGCTTGGGGTCTTCGAGCTGGTCGCAGATGGCCACGCGCTGCCCGGCCCGCACCAGCTTGGGCAGGTAGTTATCGAGGGCGTGGTGGGGGAAGCCGGCCAGCGGGGTTTCAGAGGCAGTACCCGCGCCGCGCTTGGTGAGGGTAATATCCAGAATGCGGGAGGCCGTGACGGCATCCTCCCCGAAGGTTTCGTAGAAGTCGCCCACCCGGAACAGCAGCACGGCCCCGGGGTACGTCTGCTTCAGCTGGTAATACTGCTGCATCAGGGGCGTATCGGCTACGGGCGCGGGGCCCAGGGAGCCATGCGTGCGGACGGGCTTTTTGGTGGAGTCGGCGGATTTGATTTTCACGGGGAAGTGTAGCGTAAGCTTTAGCTTGCGCCGTCAGAACGAATACAACTGCGTTTTAGCTCCGTTCCGGTCCACTTCACCGCCGGCACAGGCTAAAGCTTATGCTACAGTTTCATGCGCAAACTTTCGATGGAAGAGCTGAACCGGCTGACGGTGGCAGACTTCAAAAATACGCGAAAATTCCCCCTCACCCTAGTGCTCGACAACGTGCGGAGCCTGCACAACGTGGGGGCCGCCTTCCGCACCTGCGACGCCTTTGCGGTGGAAAAAGTGTGGCTCTGCGGCATTACGGGCCGCCCGCCCCAGCGCGAAATCACCAAAACGGCCCTGGGTTCCACTGAGTCGGTGGCTTGGGAATATGCGCCTACTACCCTGGAGGCGCTGCAGCAGCTGAAAGCGGCCGGCTACCAGTTGGTGGCCGTGGAGCAGACCACCGGCAGCGTGCCCCTGCCCGAGTTCCAGGTAGCGCCCGACCAGCCCTACGCCCTGGTGATGGGCAACGAGGTGTTTGGGGTGGATGATGAGGTGCTGGCCCTGTGCGACGCGGCCGTGGAAATTCCGCAGTTTGGCACCAAGCACAGCCTGAACGTGAGCGTGGCGGCCGGGGTGGTGCTGTGGGAATTTATCAGTAAAATAACCAGCAGCAGCCAGCTACATGATTGACATAAAATGAAAAGCTGACAATCTTTTCCGGGCTGCGGCAGAAATTTCTGTAAAAAATCAGCCATATGTTGCGTAAATTTGAAACGGGCTGCCCATTGTGCAGCCCGTTTTTATAGTTGACCCCTCCGTTTCACACCTCTACCCACGGTTAATGAAATCAACCTTTACCCTCCCCTGTGCCCGGGTGCTGGGAGTAGCGGCCTTCCTGGCCCTGCCCGCACTAGCGGCGGCACAAAATGCGCCGCTGGAGCAGGCGCTGAACGCCCTCAAAGCCCGCCAGGCCAGCCTGGGTCTGCTGGCTACCGACTTAGCTGATGCGGCCGTAACCAGCCAGTACACGGATAAGCACAACGGTATTACGCACGTGTACCTGCGCCAGCGCGTGCAGGGGGTGGAAGTGTACGGGGCCGTAGCCGATGTACATTTTAACCAGGCCGGCAAAGTGGCCAGCCTGCACAGCAGCTTCCTGACCAACGCGGCTGCGCAGGCGCGCAATGCTACTCCCTCCCTGACGGCAGTACAGGCCGTAGCAGCAGCGGCGAAGGCCCTGGGGCTGCCGGCTCCCAGCAACCTGGAAGTACGGAAAGCGGGCACCCCGGCTTCGGGTATGGAATTCAACGAAGGCGGTATTTCGCTGGACAAGATTCCGGTGAAGCTGATGTACCAGCCCCTGGCCGATGGCTCGTTGCGGCTGGCCTGGGATGTTACGCTGGCCCCCCTCAACGGGGAGCACTACTGGAACGCCCGCGTAGACGCAGCTACTGGTGCGCTGCTGGATAAAACCGACTACACCATTTCCGACAGCTTCAGCCCCTCGGCCCTGACCCGGCCTATTGCCCAGGCAGTGGCGGCCAATGCCCGGGGCGCGGCTCCGGTAGCTGCCCCCACCGCGGGTAAGCCCACGGCGGCCAACACCTACAATGTGTGGCCCATCACCACCGAAAGCCCCTCGCATGGTCCTCGTCAGCTGGTAGCCAACCCGGCCGATGCCACGGCCTCACCGTTCGGCTGGCACGACATTGATGGCGTGACCGGGGCGGAGTACACTATTACGCGCGGCAACAACGTGCACGCCTACGATGACCGCTCCAACCGGAACGTGTACATCTCCAACAGCAGCGTGAGCCCCAACGGCGGTGCCAACCTGGAATTCAACTTTCCTTTTGACAACGCCCTGGCCGCTTCGGCCACCAACAACCTGAACGCAGCCGTCGTGAACCTGTTCTACTGGAACAACATGATGCACGACGTGATGGCCCGCAAAGGCTTCGACGAAGTAAGCGGTAACTTCCAGTACAAGAACTACGGTGGTCAGGCCCTGGGCTTCGACCCCGTACAGGCAGAGGCCCAGGATGGCGCAGCCGCCACACCCGCCAAGCTGAACAACGCCAACTTCTCTACCCCCGTAGATGGTGCGCGCCCCCGTATGCAGATGTACCTGTGGGATGCCAAGGAGCAGTCGTTCGCCATTACGGCCCCCGCTTCGCTGGCAGGCAGCATTACCGCCCAGGAAGGTGCCAACGGCCGTACCCTGGCTCAGGTAGGCCCTATTACCGGCAACATTGTGCTGGCAAATGACGGCTCGGCCAACCCTGCCCGGGGTTGCAACCCTTTGGTGAATGCTACTGCCATCAGCGGCAACATTGCTTTGGTGCAGCGCGGTAAGTGCAACTTCTCCTCCAAAATCAAGAATGCCCAGAATGCCGGTGCCCGCATGGTAATTGTGATGGACAGCATTCCGAACAACCCGCTGGTAACCATGGCCGGTACCGACCCGGATTCGATTGGTATCCGTATTCCGTCCATCTTCATCAGCAAGGCTGATGGAGACCGTATCCGGACGGCACTGGCGGCCGGCCAGACGGTTACCTTTGCGGCCAGCAGCAGCCTGTACTACCGCGACGGGGACTTCGATAATGGCATTGTGGCCCACGAGTACGGCCACGGCATCTCCAACCGCCTCACGGGTGGCCCCGGCAACTCCAGCTGCCTGAGCAGCGCCGAGCAGATGGGCGAAGGCTGGAGCGACTTCTTTGCCCTCTGGATGACGACCAAGCCCGGCGACGTAGGGGCTACGCCCCGCGGTGTTGGAACTTATGCTGTATTTGAAGCTCCCACCGGCGACGGTATTCGCCGTAAGCCCTATACCACGAACTTCGCCCTCAACAACCACACTTACGCCTTCATTGGTACGGGCTCGGGCCAGTACAGCGAAGTGCACGATATTGGCGAAATATGGGCCGCAGTGCTCTGGGACCTGAACTGGGCTCTGATTGATAAGTACGGCTACAACGCCGACCTGAAAGCGGCTACCGGCGGCAACAACGTGGCCCTGCAGCTGGTACTGGATGGCTGCAAGCTGCAGAAGTGCAACCCTGGTTTCATTGATGGCCGCAACGCCATTCTGCAGGCTGATTCCATTAACAACCGCGCTGCCAACTCGGCCGTTATCTGGCGCGTGTTTGCCCGCCGGGGCATGGGCTTCAGTGCCCGCCAAGGCAGCGCCAACAGCCTCACCGACCAAATAGCAGCCTATGACCTGCCAGCCGTGCTGAGCAGCACCAAGCAGCTCAGCGAAAAGCTGCTGGAAGTGTACCCGAACCCGGCCAACGGCCAGGTGCTGGTTCGCACGCAGGTAGGTAGCTCGGCCCCGGTACAGGTGGAACTGGTGTCGTTGCTGGGTCAGCGGGTGAGCACCCAACAGGTGCCGGCTGCCCGCCTACAGCAGGAAGGCGTAGTGCTGAACACCAGCAAGGTGGCCGGGGGCGTGTACCTCGTGCGCCTGACTACCTCGGAAGGCATTATCACCAAAAAAGTGGTTGTGCAGCACTAAGCGGCTGTTAGCCCAAGCACCAACAGAAACCCCCGCCCGGCATTACGCCGGACGGGGGTTTCTGTTGGTGCTTGGGCCAGCGGTTGGCGGGGCGCAAGGATATCGGCTGGAGGCGGGCTGAATTAGATATTTCACGCAACCGGCCAGGCACCGTCCGGCGGCGCGGGCCCGTACTCGTATACAACCTCCGACTACTTACCTGTTTCCTCATGGATGTTACCCGCTCCGATGCAGCCTTACTGGCCCTGCGGCCTGCCCTACCCGTTTCCGTAACCGCTGACGATACGCCGGTTGCCCGTTTCCTGCACATCACCCTACGCCCGCTCCTGAAGCTGCAAAACCAGCTGCTGCTTGCGGTGGTAGCCGATTTTGTGCGTGACCATCATGTGCCGCTAGGTGCTGCGGGCAGTACCGAGCGGCAGCGGCTGCTGGCGGAACTGCTGAGCCGCAACACCAAGCTGCGCTACCTGGTGGTAGGGCTGGTGCTGGGCCAGTTTACGGAACCCGAGCTACACCTCTACCAGCAACACCGCCCCGAGCTGAACCGCCGCATACTGGAGCTGGCCAGCCGCCGCGTGCAGGACCAGGCCGCCACGGTAGCCGAGCTGAGTGGTACGCCTTAAGCCCCACCCCAGTGCCCACCCGGCACCTCCGGCTGGCGCCACGTTGGGGTCAGGAGGCAATAAGCAGCAAGGCCCGCAACGATGGTTGCGGGCCTTGCTGCTTATTGGCGGCTGGAGTTGCCGCGGCTTAGTCGTACTGGGAGTCGCGTAGGTGTACGGGCGCGGTCTTCTTGCGCAGGCGCATATTCAGCACTTCCACAATCAAGGAGAAGAACATGGCGAAGTAGATGTAACCCTTCTCGATTTCCTTGTGGAAAGCCTCCATCACCAGCATTACCCCAATCATAATCAGGAAGGACAGGGCCAGCATCTTGATGGTGGGGTTCTTGTTGACGAAATCGGCTACTACACCGGAGAAAACCAGCATCACGCCCATCGACAGCACCACGGCCAGAATCATAATCAGCACGTTATCCACCAGGCCCACGGCCGTCAGGATGGAGTCGAAGCTGAACACAATGTCGATAAGGATAATCTGGAAGATGATGCTACCCATGGAGGCGCCGCCTTTACCACCAGCCTCGTGCTCCTCTTCACCTTGCAGCTTGGTATGAATTTCGGTAGTGCTTTTGCCAATCAGGAACAGGCCGCCCGCCAGCAGAATCAGGTCCCGGCCGGTTACGCCGAAGTCATGGTCGGCCCAGGGAATATCCAGGTGAAACAGCGGCGCCTTCAACCCCACAATCCAGCTAATGCTGAGCAGCAGCCCGATGCGGCACAACAGCGCCAGCACTAAGCCTATGCTGCGCCCCCGCTTCTGCAGCTGCGGCGGCAGCCGGTTTACAATAATGGAAATGAAGATGATATTGTCGATGCCCAACACGATTTCCATGAACGTGAGCGTCAGCAGGCTCACCCAGGTTTGCGGGTTGGAAAAAACGGAAAGGTCGAACACGGCGGTTGGAATGTGGTGAAGGTGTCAGAATGCGGACAATGCAGAAAAGGAAAGGATAAGCCAGGCCCCGGCCATTTGCATCTTTTCCTGCATTTTCCACATTTATGATTTCATGTTCACGAACTGCAGGGGCTGGCCGATGCTGGCCTGGCGCACGGCCGCAATGGCCGCCTGCAGGTCGTCAATCTTCTTGGCCGTTACCCGAATCTGGTCGTCCTGCATCTGGGCCTCCACCTTCACTTTCGCGTCCTTAATGGCCTTGATAACTTTGCGGCCGACTTCCTTATCCACGCCGGCCCGCACTTTCACTACCTTCTTTACCAGGGCTCCGCTGGGCTGCTCCTCGGCCGAAAAATCCAGGGCCGTACCGTCAATGCCCTGCTTCACGATGCGGCCCAGCAGGATGTTTTCCAGGGCCTGCACCCGCATGGAGTTTTCGGAAGTGAGCAGGATGGTGTTGGCTTTTTTGTCCAGCTCAATGCCGCCTTTGGTGTCGCGCAGGTCGTAGCGGGTCTGTAGTTCTTTTTTGGCCGTATTTACCGCATTTTCCAGGGTTTGCGGATCTACTTTGCTCACAATGTCGAAAGATGCCATGGGAAAGAGAGAAAAATCAGGGGTCGAAATCAGGCTGTTTGGGGCGCCAAAGATAAGGAGGGGAAGATACGGGGAGCCGCCCGCGCCGGAATTGTACGTTACTTACCGGTTTTCCGCCGTACTACCTCTTACCTCCTGCTTCCATGCCCATCGGTAGCCCCCAAACACCCCCCGAGTGGGACGCCTACTACCACCTGCGCTACACCGTGCTACGCCAGCCCTGGCAGCAGCCGCCCGGCTCGGAGCGCGCCCCCGACGATGCGGCCCCCACCACCACGCACGCCCTGTTGCTGGCTCCCGAGGGCTATGCTTTGGGCGTGGGCCGGCTGCATCCTTCCGGGCCGGGCCAGGGGCAGCTGCGGTTTATGGCGGTACATCCGGCGTGGCAGGGCCGGGGCGTGGGCCGGCAGGTACTGGAATACCTGGAGGCGGCGGCCTGGCAGCAGGGTCTTACCGAGCTGCTGCTCCACGCCCGCCAAGCGGCCGTACCGTTCTATGCGCGGCTGGGCTACACGGTGGTGGCACCTTCGCACACGCTGTTTGGCAGCATTCCGCATTTTCTGATGCGCAAGGAGCTTACGTGAGGCGCTGGCTGCCGGTACCGCGCCCACCCACACCCAATGGGCCCGTACCAGGCACCGGTTTTTTGCTGAAAGTAGCTACTTTTCCGGCCCGTCTGCCGCCTTGTCTCTTCCCCCCTCGTTCATGGAACAACTACCCGATGCCGCTACCCTGGTGGCTATTTATAACACCATCAACCATTACGGCCGGGCCAACGGCATGGAGCTGCTGCTCACCCGGCCCGGCGACGTGCGCTACACCATGACCATCCGCGACGAGCACCTCTCCTCCCCCGGCACCTGCCACGGTGGGGTGCTGGCCGGCCTCATGGATTCCACCCTGGGCGCGGCGGCACTGTCCCTGGCGTTTACGGCAGGGGAACTGGTATCTACCGTGGAGTTCAAGATTAACTACCTGCATCCGGTACGCCTGCACGACCACCTGGTGGCACACGGCGTAGTGGAGCACAGCGGCAAAACCCTGGTAGTAAGCAGCGCAGTCATTACCTGCCCCACCCGCGACAATCTGGTAGTGGCCCGGGGCATGGGGACTTTTAACCGCTACCCCGCTACCAAACGGGACTTTCACGACCTGCTGTTCCCTGGGGAGGAGAGTAGCGAGTAAGGGGTAACGGTTACCCGCTACTCCCCCATAAAAAAGCCGCCGGGTGGCCCGCAGTAGCGGGCTCCCGGCGGCTTTGCAACTACCGAACCTGGGGTATGAAAGGGTTACAGTCGTTCGGGCGAGTCAGCCGATTCGTGCTCGTGCTGGTCGTACTCGTCGTTCTCGTCCATTTCGGGCGCTTCTACCTTGCGCACGTTGCGGGCACAGTCTTCGTCGCGGTGGTTGCGGCCCACGGTGAATTCCACCCAGTCGCCTTCCCGCAGCTCATTGAAGTCTCCTTCCGCCATATCGGCGTAGCTGAAGAACAGGTTGTTGGGGGGCATCACCACAAAGCCAAAGCCATTTTTCAGGTTCTTGATGGTGCTGATGCCTACCGTGCCCACCGGACCGGCAGCCGTAGGGCCGGTGGGGCGTACGGGCTTCACGGTGGGATAGGCAGCAGGCTCGGGCGTATTCACGAACATGGTTTCAATCAGCTCGTCGCCGCTGCTCAGGCCCTGATCAATGATGTCGTGCATCTGTACCGGGTAGGTGGCCTGATCCAGAAGCTGCTGCGAGGCACGGGTAACGCGGTTCTCGCCTTTGAAGTCCGTGTATTTGAAGTCCCAGTTCAGCAGCATCACGCGGGTGCCTACCGTATTGAGTTTCTTGATGAGGGGGGCATAATCAGAGTCGCCGGCAATGAGCACCACCACATCAAAGCTTTTGTGGATGGCCAGTTCCAGGGCTTCCAGGGACAGCCACACATCAATGCCTTTTTCCTGCAAACGACCATCACGGGTTTTCAGGGGCATGTAGTGGGTCTGGATACCCATATTCATCAGAATATCGTCGAGCAGCCGGTCGTGAAACAGACGGTCCTTGTCGCGGGCTTCCGTAGCGGAGAGGCGGCCCCGGAAGAAGTGCGCATCGATAATCTGGCTCAGACGTACGTCTACGTCTTCTTCTTCAGCTACCTGATGGCGGATAAATTCATGGAGGCCTTCCAGGCTTATACGGGCCTTACGATCATGCTGGAAGTAGTAGTAATCACTGATTTTCAGGAAATAATTGCCGTCGTAGAAGACGCCGATCCTGATCAGGGGGCTATTCATCTGGTTCATACAAGAAACGGTTTGAGCGCAAAAAGGTGTGTGTGAGTAAGAGCGGGTATGTTGGTTCGGTATGGCCCAATAGGTAGCTGGGGCCGGTCAAAGATACTAGTTGTTAAACTTACGGTATTGTTATAATCCATTGAACCGATTAATTTATCACATGATCATGTGATACCTCGACCAACGACACTACCGAAAGCAGGTTTCTGGGGCGCAAAAAGCACGTACTGCATGAGTAGTACGTGAAGCCCGAAGCCTTACCACTCAAAATGAGCGCACTGCCTGTCTTTTCTCCTGTTTTTATAAAGTAATTCTTCATCACAATATTAAATGATATCTATCTTTTATACGAATTTACAGAGTGCAAACTGCATGGGATTAGTATAAAAAATATTGAAAAGGAGAACAGAAGCCGATTCGGGTTTTAACTGTCGAGCTTCCCCATTAAGTCCAAAAACTGGAACGCTACTCCACGTAGGTAGCTCATCAAATGTATCAGAAAACCGCTCTGCCAAATGGGATATTCGGCCGACCTGAGGTTTTATTGGCTTAAATCCTTCCAACCACAGACCAACAGACGCTTTTCTTTACCGAAGACTGCATAGCAAATATACGAATTGCTGTCTTTTTAGAATTAGTCTAAAACTTCATTCTGCCAAGTAAGGCTCCCAGTATCAGCAGGGCATACCCAATACAGATGCCCACTTCGAGCAGGTTACCGCTGCGGGAGCCGGTCCGGATCAATGGAATTTTCAGACATGCGTCGCTAAGGGGGCGAAACCATTTTACGCCGGCTTTGGTGAGCGTATCGGCTAACAGGTGGGAGAGGTAGCCTCCCCCGGCAAATAGCGCTACCCCATGCCAGCCCAGGCTCTGGTTGGCCAGATGACCGATATAGGTCCAGAGGCCGGCGGCCCAGAGTGTATGCGTCCAGGAGCGGTGGGCGGTAAAAGGGGCCACGGCCACAAAGCAGCCCAGCATACTCAGCCACACATACCCCGTGTACAGGCCCGCCACTACCGTGCAAAGCCCCGTGAACAATAAGGCCAGCTTGCGGGTAGAATCGCCCTGCATGGCCGCCCCGATTAGCCCAAATGCCAGGGCTGCCGTGAAACCCATGCGCCGGTCGGGGCCGGGGGGGAGTTGAAAGTGGGTGTAGAGGGCCAGAACAGCGGCCACCACGATAAATGCCCAGCGCACGTAATTCTGGGCAAAGCCCAGGCGCTTGCTGAGGCGAGAGCCTGGGTGGTCCAGGTCGGGGGCCAGGGCGGAAAAACCCGCCAGGGCAATACCAGCCGGGGAAAACGGGACGCCCGGCACCAGGCCGGCCACGGCTACGCCGGTAATCAGGCCAATGGCCAAATGAGAAGAACCGCGCACTGACGACAGAGGTAAAAGCAGAAACAGCGAAGATACCAACGGCGGCAGCAATACCGGGCAGGTGGCCGGGAAATTCCCGGCTGCGGCAGAAAGCCCGGACAGCAAGGTACCCAGCCGTTGGTGTAACACAGCCGGACCGGTAGAACCCGGAGCAGAAGGTTACTGCCTTACGGGGTAGTCACCTGGCTTACCACTTACCGGAACTGCCTTTCAGGTTGCCCCGGATGTCGCGCACCTGGTTTTCAAGCAGGGCCAGGCCGCGGTGGAAAGCATCCATTGCCTCGGCCTTTTCGTGGTCGGGCAGGGGGCCATGCTGCTGCACCTGCTCCCGTACGTGGCGCAGGTGGTTGAGCAGGTCGTCCCACTCATCGGGGGCAGAATTCGTCGCGGAAGTAGTCATTGAGGGGGGCAAAGCCGGAAAAGACAGGAACTAGCGCGGGTGGGGAATGGGAAGATACGGCAGTAATGCCGAAAAGTGTCGGAAACTTTAACGGTGCGGGAGCGGTATTGAAAACCGAGAGGCGGCAGCTACACCCGCAGATACCGCAGATTTGTTCTGAACACAGCTGATGACAGAGAGTAGGCAGGGCCGCTTGGTCCTGTTAGCTACCCATCCCGCTGTTTTATTTCAGCCTTTTCCGCGTTTATCAGCACGAATCCGTGGCATCCGCGGCTTCATCTGCTGCCTCTCGGTTTCAGCCTCGCCCGACCGGATATTCATTCGGCCGGGCTTCTACCTTTGCCTCCTCCTCTAGCTGCTATTTGTTTTGAAGGTTTCTGATTTACTGAAGCTCTACGCCCTCGACCCCACCGGCATGACGCTGGGTGCCCGCCTGAATCCGGCTACCCGCCACTCGCTGAAGCCCGCCGACAAAACCGAAGCGCCCGTGCGCCTGCACCTGAAGGGACTGGTGGGCTCCCAGGACGCCGTGCTGGCCGCCGCCGTACACCAGGAGTACCCCGACCAGCACCACCTGTTCGTCTTGCACGACCGGGACGAGGCCGCCTACTTCCTGGCCGACCTGCAGCACCTACTGCCCGAAGAGGAGCCGCTGCTGTTCCCGACCTCCTACAAGCGCCCCTACAGCTTCGATGAGACGGAAAACGCCAATGTGCTGATGCGGGCCGAGGTGTTGAACAAGCTGAACTCGCACCGTGGCCCCAAAACCACCGCCGAGCAGGCTGCCGACGACGCAGCCGACTCCACCGGAACCAAGGACAAAAAGCGCGGCAAGGCCAGCGCCAAGGAAACGGCCGGCGTGCTCATCGTCACCTACCCCGAGGCCCTGTTCGAGAAGGTAATCAACAAGAAAAGCCTGGTGGCCAACACGTTTCTGGTGAAAGTGGGCGACAGGCTGGACGTGAACTTCGTGAGCGACATGCTGGCGGAGTACGACTTCGAGCGGAGCGACTTTGTGTACGAGGCCGGGCAGTTTGCCGTGCGCGGGGGCATTGTGGATATTTTCAGCTACGCCAACGAGCTGCCCTACCGCATCGAGCTGTTCGGGGATGAGGTGGAGACGATTCGCACGTTTGACCCCGAAAGCCAGCTTTCCGTGGAGAAGCGGCAGCAGGTGAGCATCATTCCGAACGTGCAGACCAAGCTGCTGCAGGAGACGCGGGAGGCGTTTCTGGAGTTTATTCCTAAGAATACCGCCATCTGGGCCAAGGACGTGCGCCAGACCCTGGACGTAGTGGACGAGTACTTCGACAAGGCCGAGGCAGGCTTCCAGGAGCTGCTGGCCGTGGCGGGCGGCACCCAGGTGGTGAGCAAGCCGGCCGAGTTGTTTGAGTCGGCCAAGACGCTGCGCAAGCTGCTGGAGGGCTTTGCCGTGGTGGAGTTCGGCAAACGGTTCCACTTCAAGACCGGCGCGGAGGAGTTCCAGTTCAGCGCCAAGCCCCAGCCCAGCTTCGGCAAGGACTTCAACCGCATTGTGAAGAACCTGCACGACAACCAGAGCAAGGGCTACACCAACATCATTGCCGCCGAGCAGGTCCGCCAGGCCGACCGCCTGCGCACCATCTTCGACGAGCTGGACAACAACGTGCAGTTTCAGCACCTGCTGCTGGGGCTGCGCGAGGGGTTCATCGACGAAACGCTGCGGCTGGTCGTCTACACCGACCACCAGCTGTTTGAGCGGTTCTACCGGGCCCAGGAGACGCGCAAGTTCTCCAAGAAAAAGGCCCTTACGCTAAAGGAATTGAGGACGCTTGTTCCGGGCGACTACGTGGTGCACCAGGACTACGGCATTGCTCGCTTCGCCGGCCTCACGCAGGTGGAAATCAACGACCGGCTGCAGGAGGCCATCCGGCTGGTGTACCGCGACGACGACGTGCTGACCGTCAGCATCCACGCCCTGCACAAGATTGCCAAGTACAGCGGCGCCGAAGGCACGCCGCCCACCATGAGCAAGCTGGGCTCGCCGGAGTGGGAAAACAAGAAGAAATCGGTTAAGAAGAAGGTGAAGGACATTGCGGCCGAGCTGATCCGGCTGTATGCCAAGCGCAAAACCGCGCCCGGCCACGCCTTCGCCCACGACTCCTTTATGCAGGCCGAGCTGGAATCGAGCTTTATCTACGAGGACACCCCCGACCAGGCCAAGGCCACCGAGGACGTGAAGCGCGACATGGAAGTGCCCCACCCCATGGACCGCCTCGTGTGCGGCGACGTGGGCTTCGGCAAGACCGAGGTGGCCATCCGGGCCGCCTTCAAGGCCGTGGCCGATGGCAAGCAGGTGGCCGTGCTGGTGCCCACCACCATTCTGGCCATGCAGCACTACAAAACCTTCCGGGAGCGGCTCGGCAACCTGCCCGTGACGGTGGAGTACGTGAACCGCTTCAAAACCACCAAGCAGATCAAGGAAACCCTGGGCCGGGTGGCCGACGGCAAAACCGACATCCTCATCGGCACTCACCGCCTCACCAACAAGGACGTGCAGTTCAAGGACCTGGGCCTGCTGGTGATTGACGAGGAGCAGAAGTTCGGGGTGAAAACCAAGGACAAGCTCAAGGAAATCAAGGTGAACGTGGACACGCTCACGCTCTCGGCCACGCCCATTCCGCGCACCCTGCACTTCTCGCTGATGGGCGCCCGCGACCTGAGCGTGATTGCCACGCCCCCGCCCAACCGCCAGCCGGTGCAGACGGAGCTGCACGTGTTCGATGAGCTGCTGATCCGCGACGCCGTGTCGCGGGAGCTGAAGCGGGGCGGGCAGGTGTTTTTCGTGCACAACCGCGTGAAGGACATTGAGGAGCAGGCCAGCATGATTCTGCGCCTCGTGCCCGATGCCCGCGTGACCTACGTGCACGGGCAGATGGACGGCGACCTGCTGGAAAAGCGCATGATGAAGTTCGTGGACGGCGACTACGACGTGCTGGTGGCCACCACCCTCATCGAGTCGGGCCTCGATATTGCCAACGCCAACACCATCATCATCAACCGCGCCCACATGCACGGCCTCTCCGACCTGCACCAGATGCGGGGCCGGGTGGGCCGCTCCAACAAAAAGGCCTACTGCTACCTGCTCACGCCCCCGGTGGCCGGCCTGCCCTCCGACGCCCGCAAGCGCCTAAGCACCCTGGAGGAATTCTCGGACCTGGGCGCGGGCTTCAACGTGGCCATGCGCGACCTGGACATCCGGGGCGCGGGCAACCTGCTGGGCGGCGAGCAGTCGGGCTTCATCAACGACCTGGGCTTCGAAACCTACCACCAGATTCTCGACGAGGCCGTGCAGGAGCTCAAGGAAACCGAGTTCCGCGACCTGTTCCTCGGCGACCCCACCCAGCGCCTGCAGCAGGCCGCCGGCACCGGCCGCCCCAAGGAGTGCAACATCGAAACCGATTTGCAGGTGCTCATTCCGGACCGCTACGTGAGCAGCGTCTCAGAGCGCCTGCAGCTCTACAGCAAGCTCGATCGGGCCGCAACCGCCGAGGAGCTGCGCAAGCTGCTCACCGGCATCGTGGACCGCTTCGGGCCGCTGCCTGCGGAGGTGGAGCAGCTCGCCGACATCGTGCGCCTGCGCTGGCTGGCCTGCCAGGCGGGCTTCGAGAAGCTCACGCTCAAGAAGAACCTGCTCAAAGGCTTCATCCCGGCCACCAACAACGAGCCCTACTTCCAAGGCGCTACCTTCGGCAACATCCTCAGCTACGTGCAGACTCACCCGCGCTCCGCCTCCATGAAGGAGCGCAAAGAACAGCTCATCATCTCCTTCGAAGACGTGAAAAGCGTCCAAGCCGCCAAACGGATTCTGAGTGAGCTGGTGAGTGAGGAGACGGTGGGGGTGTAGCGCGGGGACACGGGCGGACATGAAACGGACACGGACGGACATGATGTCCGCCCGTGTCCGTTTCATGTCCCTTCCTCTAATTGGTCCTAGACTACATGTAACTCACACTTTTTACCTATGCCATTTTAAGCATAATACGATTACGTATGTCATCAATCATAACACTCCTATAGACCCTAAAGCATATTTCAAGTAAATTCCACTTAGAGTACTTAATTGAACGATCAGACCCAGATAAATGCCTTAAAATGAGAGCAAACAAGGTCTTCCCTCTTATCATAGTGTCATATGAACTCAATATATGATTGACCGTTCCAGCGTTTGGGTTTATGTATCCTACTTTTGTTAAAAAACCAACTTCTAAAGCGTGGTTATCATCTAATATTTGATTAGGATGATATCTAAAACAGCATTCGTTTTCATTTATACAATTTTCAAATTCAAATCCATAATACTTAATAAAATTATTTATAGAAGTACAGAATGCTATTCTCTCATTAGCATTGAGCATTGATTCTATACCTCTTCCATAATATAAATCATTCTCTATGCTATATCCATTTGTCCATACTATATCAGAATACTCAATAGGCACCCCAGTGTATAAATATGCATCTAAATCAGCAACAAATGCCGTCTTAATATGACTAAATTCGCTTCGTCTATCATATAATTTTAGAACCATATCCCTTCCACCACACGAAAGAAAATTTAATCTACCCACACCTTCCTCCTCTTCCATCCATCTATATATTACAGCATCATCCTTCCCTTCAATAATAACAGTAGGCAGAGCAGAGCGCACAAGAGTTTGAACCAATTCTTCTTCTGTCAAAGACTTCATTACACAGTTATTTATAACGTAACAAAATCTTCAATCAATTCTTCATCACCTTTGTCATCATCAACAATAATTTCTTTGTCAGGAAATCTAGCATAGATAAATGGACTATGCGTTGCCATAAAGAATTGATTGCTGCTTTCTTGTTTCATCAAAACAGGAACAAGAATTCGCTGCCAATCTGGATGCAAACTCAGTTCAGGCTCATCGATGAATATAGCATGATTTATATTGAATGTGTTGTAACATAAAAAACTTAGCATCTGCTTTTCACCAGCAGAGAGTTTCTCGGATGAAATAGCATTGCTAATATCCCCAATACCTATTTTTAAATTCTTTATTTTTATTCCCTTATTTCCAAAAACCTTAGCAATTATACTAGACATTGCGGTAAATGATTTGTAATAGTCCATTCTATTAACTTCCATTTGCTCAATATCCCTTTTAATTGATTCTAAAATCTTGGTATCTTCTGTTACATCACCATATTTTCGTTTCCTGATTCTATCAATAATTGAATCAGAATGTCTTTTTTGAAGCGAATTAACTATTTCAGTTATTTCAGCATATTTTTTTGTTATTAAAATAGTCAAATCTTCAGTTGATAATGAAGCAATAAATTTATGATTATTGTTTGACAATCTTTCTGATATATTAGATAGAGATTCTTTTAGATTATATCTACCACCATAAACATCATCGTGTCTATTTCTTTCAATAGCAAATCCCCCCTCAATTCTCCTGAACGTTGGAAAGAAAAGCGAAGACTGGGTTTCACGTAAAATATCTGATAAAAATCCATTATCTCTTCCATATCTAATCATCTCAGACAAAGGCTCTTTGCCAAAATCATATTTTGCATCATTAACAACAACCGTATAATCGAATTCATTTTTAATATTTTTTTCATTATTAGAGTTTTTATATATCCTAACATAATTTGAATCAGTATTAAACTCAATTTTTTCAAATGTTATTTCTGTAAATATTTGAGAAAAATATCCAGCATTTAAATACCATATTAATTTAAGTATAGTTGTTTTTCCAGTACCATTTTTACCTGTTAATATATTTAAATCATGATTAAATCTTAAATCAAGATTTAATTTGCCATTCAAACTTTCTACTTTCAGACTTTTTATCATTGCTTCAAAAAAAATTGAATTATTTGCAATTTCTCTTTACTCCTCACTAGCAAATGCATAGCTAGGCACTGGTCAAAGCTACATACTTGCAACACCATCTCCAACGAATCTATTATGACTGTAAGCAGGATCTAAATTAGACTTCACCTCAGCCTCGCCGCTGCTCCAGCCTCTGCGGCGGCGGGCTGAGGGCGTTGCGCCTCCGTCACCAGCGGATGCCACCCGGTTAGCACGGCTTGTCAGCCCACCACCGGGCGTTGTCATCTGGTCAGCGGCCCTTGTCACGGGGGCAGCAGGCGGTGCCACCGGGTAAGGGGGCGTTACAGTTGCGTCAGACCCTGGCAGAAATACTGAAAGCTTGGCGACTTATTGGCCGGTATATCCAGGTGTGGCGCAATGGATTCCGCCCATTTCACTTTGCCTTTGGTAGCCCGGGCATCTGCTTTCTGTAGTACCCGAAGCAGGGTTTCCCATGCATCGGGAATGGTATCAGGGTCAGCGGGCAATCCGCTAAAGTGATGAGCGTGTACCCGCGGGTAAGCCGTCTGAATAGCCTGCCGGTCGCCCAGGAACCAGGCTTCCAGCTCCTGCACCGCCAAGGCATTCAGCACATAAAACACCTGCCCGGCGGGTGCCTGAGCGTAGCTCAATAGCCCCGCCGTAGCCGCCGAGGCTTCCATTTCAGCCAGTCGGCGGGCGGCAATACCATCCGCGTCCAGTAATACCACAATGCGCAGATCCTGCTGGCCGGGCTGACTGATCCGACGGCGGTAGCCTCTCAGCAGGTCCGTGAGTTGATGCAGCAAATCGGCGCAGCCCTCAAACACCCGGAACCGGGCAACGTACTGCGCCGGCAGGAGCTTCGGCACCAGGATTTTCAACGCTGCTGCCGCCGACTCTTCTTCCAACAGAAATTCGACCCGCATCTTACTCCTGGGTTGGCGTAGCAGAAGGAGAAGCCAGCGGGTCGCCTACCTCAAAGAAGTTTCGCGACCAGAGGTAGCCCAGCGGCGAGCCTTCTTCTACCATGGCCACGATATCGGGCATATCGGCCACCCTCGACGCCTGGGTGTAGCCATCGGCTCCCCGGTGCAGAATCCAGACCTGCTCCGGCTCCATACTGTTCAGCAAGGCCGGCGAGTGAGTAGCCACCAATAGCTGCCGCGTTTCGGTGGCTTGAATAAGCTCCTCGGCCAGGCGCGGCAGCAGGCGCGGGTGCAGCTCGTTTTCCGGCTCCTCAATGCCCAGCAGCCCGGTGGCGTTGGGCTCGTACAGCAGCGTCAGCAGGGCCGCCAGCCGCATCGTGCCATCCGACATATACTGGGCCGGCAGCGGCTTCTCGAACGGCGCATCCCGGAAGCGCAGCAGCAGCCGCTCATCGGAGGTACTTTCCATCACCACCTCCGCCAGCCCCGGCACCCAGCGCCGCAGCTGCTCGCTGATGCGGGCCAGCGCCTCCGGGTGCTTGGTGTGCAGGTAGTACAGCACGTTGGGCAGGTTGTCGCCATTGGCCGACAGCTTCTCCCGCGGCCCCGCATCGGAGTAGCCCTTCAGGTGGTCGTCGGTGAGGTGGATGTAGCGGTAGGAGGTGAGTAATCTGGCAACTTGGAATTCTACTTGAGTTAGGCCTGAATCAAAGTCCATTATCCCCTCACTATAGGCACTGTGGAATAACCAAGGATGTTTAGAAGAGGCGCGTGCAAACCCCTCTACACCACCATAAGATATATCATAGTTATTGGGTGGGGTACCCTGTATCATGCGCAGCCTCTCGTCTTCAATCCTTACTAAACCACGATGTGTAAGTTTAAAAACTTGTTGTGTTATCCCCTTGTCTCGCTGTTCCATCACTTCATCCACAACCCAACAGCTTCCATTGTACTCATCAACAGCAAGAAGATAAATCAACGCTACCTCAGGCTCAACTTTAATTCTCACCTCAAACTCAATCGGCCCCTCCTGCCCGCGCGTGCGCATCCCCGCAAACCGGTTGCGCTTTTCCCAGGCTTGCTGCAGGTTGCCGCTCACGGCTTCGGCTAGAAACGCCAGCGCGTCGAGCACCGTGGATTTGCCGCTGCCGTTGGGGCCGATGAGTACCGTCAGCGGCGTCAGGTCGCGCAGCTCCACGTCGCGCAGGGCGCGGTAGTTTTTGATGCGCAGGTAGGTGAGGCGGGGGAAACCGGTAGTGGTGGGAACGTCGGGCATGGGGCAAGGCGGTAGTAGGTGCAAAGTACGGGGTTTCTGTACGTGACGTCCATACGCCCTTTGTCGGCTTTTATGGTGCCTGGGCAACGCCGGCTATGGTTTGCTGCTGAACATCGTTTACTTTCAAGTCCTATTTTCAGTACGCGCTATTTTTACCCTACAAATACTTGATTTTTCCAAGCCCGACGCGCCGCTTACCCCTGAACAAAAGCGGCGGCGTAACCTCCGTTTCAATCTTACGCTCTTGGCGGTGTTATGGGGAATCATCCTTGCCTTGCACTGGAACGAGTGGTGGGCGTTGTTACAGTTGCGGTCCACAACCACGGGGTTGCCCTGGCCCATTATTGTAAGCTGGTGGGGGCTTATGGCTCCCGTGGCATATTTTGGTTTCATTTTGCTACACGAAGGGGGCCACACGTTGATGGGCTGGCTGGCCGGGTTTCGGCTGCTGTCATTCAGTGCCGGACCACTGCATCTGACCCAGCAGGCCGACGGCTGGCAATGGAAACTTCAGCCACAGCGTGATAAGCTAAGCGGCTTTGTCGCAACCTATCCCGTACATCCGCACCACCTGCGCGGGCGCTATGCCTTACTGATTGCCGGTGGTCCGCTGGCTAACCTGCTTACGGGCGGACTGGCCCTGTATGCGCATTATCGTTGGCTGGTTCCCTATGGCTACACGCTGTCGGGGCCACTGTATCTGTTGGATGCAGCCAACTGTGTATTCGGATGGCTATCAATACTGGTAGGCGCCCTGAATTTGCTGCCCCTCACTTTATCTACTGGCCATATTATAGACGGTAAACGGCTTTGGGATTTGGCCAGGGGCGGATCGGCCATGCACCAGCACGTGGGGCTGCTGTATTTTCAGTATCTCCACCACCAGGGAACACGCCCCCGCGACTGGGACTTAGCTGCTGTAACGGCGTTTGCAGAATACCATAGCCACAGCGTGCTCGATTTGTATGCCCACTACCTAGCTTACTGCTACTATCACGACTGCCGCGACTTGGAAAAGCTGCGCCTGCACCTCAACGAAGCCCTGGACCGCCGCAAGCTCGGCCCCAAGTCCATGCAGCAGCATATACTGGCCGAGGCCGCTTACGTGGCAGCCCTGCACACTCACAACCACGAGCAGGCCCGCTACTGGCTGGATAAAGCGCAGCAGATAAAACCCTTCACGGACGAAGAAGCCTTGTTTGCACGGGCAGCTGTGGCTCACATAGAGGGTAATAACAAGGAAGCCAACCGGTTGCTGCAAGCCGCTCGCCTTCAAACACAGCAAGCTCCCCACATCAGCAACCGCGCCCCAGCCCAGGAGTGTTTCGACGACTTACAGGCGCGAATTGATCAAGCGGCATCTCAGCCCCGGCCGGTACAGCTGGAAACTAACTGTAATGTATGTTGAGAGTTGAGGCCCGCAGGTTGGTTTCATTCCGAGAGAAAGAGCCACCCAGCTACCTCACGACTGGCGCGTTTGCCAGTAGTCGCTTCATCTGGCAATGCGCAGATGCCGCTCCCGGTCGGCGGCGTAGAGCAGGCAGGCCTGAACCTGGGCCTGGGTCAACTCCGGGAAGTCCTTCAGAATCTCGGGTATAGTTTGGCCGCTGCCCAGCGAGCCCAGCACATCGGCCACGCTAATGCGCGTGCCCGCAATGCACAGCCGCCCGAAGCGTACTTCGGGGTTGATGGGCATCTATGCGTGGTAGTCCATAAGTACGGGGCTTTCTTAAATGTGCGGAATAGTGAGAGAATAGTTCTCACTATTCCTACCAGGTACACTCGTGCCAATTTCGCTACCGTCACGGCCAACGGCGCGGCGACGACGAGGGCAGGGGCATATGATTAACCTCTAGCTCATTGACTGCGTACCAGTAAGCTCCACCACTCTCCGTTCCCATGCAAAAGTCTCTCGTTGTTGCCAGCGCCTTGGCCCTGAGCCTGGCCGCCTGCAGCCAGGAAAAACCCGCCGAAACCACCACTGCCCCGGCCGCTACCGAAACGCCGACGGCCCCGGCCGCCCCAGCCGATGCTTCGGCCGGCGTGGAGCGCGCCGAAACGGCCGCTCCGGCGGCCCCCGCCACGCCGGCCCTGGGCACCCAGCCCGGCCCCAGAGGCACCCAGGTGGCTCTCACAAAGGCCCGCGTAGTAGGAGATATTCTGACGGTGGAGCTGCAGGCTTCCCTGCCCCCTACTGCCGATTCCAACTCGGAAACCGTACGCGCCGAAATCGACCAGATATCCTACATCGACGACGCTACCTCCCGCAAGTACAACGTGCTCAAAGACCAGTCGGGCATGTACATGGCGCTGCCCCTGGACTACAGCAAGAAAAGTGTGGCAGCCGATGCCCGCAAGTCCGGCCCCGGCATCATGAGCTTTAAGTTTCCGGCCCCGCCGGCTACCAGCACCACCATTTCGCTGAGCCTGCCGGGCATGGGCTCCTTCGACGGCATCACCATTCAACGATGAGCTGCGTCCTGCGCTGCAACCTGCGCCCGGCCGGGCTGCTGCTGGCGGCCCTGTTACTGGCGGGCTGCTCCGACAACCGCCCCTCCACCGATGCCGCCCCGCCCGAAGCCGGCCAGCCCCTGACGGGCACTGCCAACGCCCCCGTGGGCTCAGCAGCACCCACCCCGGCCGCTGAGGCAACTCCCGCCAGTGCCCCCCGCCCCGACCAGGGCCAGAAACTCACCGGCGCAGTCAGTGAGCTGTCGGGCGCGGCCAGCGACCTGGGCGGTAAAATGACGGACATGGGCCTGGTTATCAACTTTGATACCGACGTGCTGTTCGATTTCGATAAAGCCGACATCAAACCCGGGGCCACGCCTACCTTGGAGAAGCTGGCCGACGTAGTGAAGCAATACACCAAGAGCCGCGTCGTTATCAACGGCTATACCGATTCCAAGGGCGATGATGCCTACAACCGCACCCTCTCCCAGCGCCGCGCGCAGGCTATTGCCGACTGGCTGACCCGGCACCAGGCCGGCGCGGCCGGGCAGCTGCAGGTACAGGGCCTGGGTGAAGCCAACCCCGTAGCCCCTAACACCAAACCCGACGGTACCGACAACCCCGACGGCCGCCAGCAAAACCGCCGCGTGGAGGTTATTATCTCCTAGCTTTTGGTAGCTCAGCTGCTTCACCCTCAAAGCTGAGCTGGCCACCTGCTGGCCAGTTGGTAGCCGAAATACCGCCCGGCCGGGCAGCAGCACTTGGTTGTTGCTGCCCGGCCGGGCGGTTTGCGTAGCAGGCTCGCATGAGCCCCGGGCTCCCTAGCCTTCCGGCTGAATGGCCAATACCTGGGCCACTTCGTGCAGGCGGCGGGCAATGGGCGTCAGCAGCTCATCAGGTACGGGTACCTGGCCAGCGCTACGGGCTTTGAGGTAGCGCACCACCGCCATCTGGTTGTGCAGGGTTTCTTCGGCTTCCTGCCGCAGCTGCTCCCAGCCCTGGGTACTGCGGGCCAACAGGTGCTGGCGGCGGGCTTCCAGGGCCTGCATCACCAAGTCGGCCAGCTGCATCAGCAGCTGCTGCTCGGCCTCGGTCAGCTCGCGGGTCTCGTAGCCAGCCAGGCACACGGTACCCAGACAATAGCCCTGCGCCGTCCGCACGGGCGCTCCGGCGTAAAACCGGACCTGGCGCTCCTGGGAAGCAGAAGTACCCAGGCCCGGCACGGCGGCCAAATCGGTATAGACCAACACAGGTTCCTCGGCCTGGATGGCGCGGGTACAGAGGGTTTGCTCGGGAGCCAGCACTTCCTGCGCCGGCATTCCTACGCTGGCCTTGTGCCATACCTCCAGCTGGTGCACAAAGGCGATGCGCGCAACCGGCACGCTGAAGATATACGCAGCCAGCTCTACCAGGTCATCAAACAGCTTTTCCCGGGCCGAGTACAGGATATCGTACGAATCAAGCACCGCCAACCGGTTGGGTTCAGGAGGAGTCATATAGCCGGAAAGGAACGGTGGGCAGATGGCCAGGGGCCGGCCACAAACATACGAGGGCCGACTACACTTCCGAATTGTTCAGCTGCCTAAATCCGAAGGAAAAATCAATTACCTCCTGTTCTTTTGAGTAGTAGGGCTATGGTAGTGCGGTGGCATGGGTCAACGGTTGGCCTTATCCCCCGGCCCCTCTCGGAAAACGGAGAGAAGGAACCTGAAAAGCAGAACTCCTGTGCTTGTGCCGCACCACTTGCCTCGCCTACACGCACAACGCCCCCGGCCAGCCGACCGGGGGCGTTGGAAGTACCGGGCCGTTGCAGCGGCCTGGTACGCTGCCGTCACTCACGCGGCAGTACAGCGGGGCTACACCAGCTGCGGCACCTGGTTAGGGGTTTTCCGGGGGAACTTTGGGCGGGGCCGGGTGCCGCAGCGCTCAAACTCATCCAGCATGGTACGGCTGGCAACTGCCGCCACCCGGCTGGCCAGGTGCAGCAGCTCCAGGCTGAAGCTGGCTTCGCTGGTTAAGGCCGCCACCTGCGTGAGCTGGTAGGCCAGCTGCACTTGCTCGGCGGCTCCAATGGACTTCCAGGGCTGCGGCTGCGGCTTTAGCACCTGCTCCAGCTGCTCCAGCCACTCCAGCCCGTGCGGATGCGGGAAGGGCCAGCGCCAGGGCGGGCACAACTCGTCGCCGGGCTCCCAGCTGGCTGCCAGGCCCGATGCCGCCGAGCGGGCCATTTGCTGAGATACCCCAAAGGTCTGCTCGCGCAGGCTGGGGTCGGTGAGCTGGCTGCTGATCTGGCGTACCAGGTCGGCGGCGAGCAGGTTTACGTGGGCATCGGTGAAAACGAAATGCGAATGAGGAATCAAGGCATCCCAGGCGGCCGGATTGATGGCGCCGACGAGTTGGATTTTGGAATGCAGGGCAACGGCTTTGGCGTTCATGTTCATAGCAGGAAAATGCCTTCTGCTGAGCACGGCAGAAAGCAGAGGTGAAACACACTAGGCAAGGAAGATTTCTTACCTGCTTATCCTGGGCACGGCGCCATGCCAGGCAAGCAAAAAGAACACGTCCAAGTTCAGTATTTGGGGGAGCCGACGCAACCGCATATACATGTGGATCAGCGAGGTTTGGAGGCGGCAGTCCGGCACCGGACTATCTTGGTCCGGCTCTGGCAGGCGCTCAGGGTCATGCTTTCCGGCTTGGCGCAGCTACCAGCAGGGCCCGATGAAGCGGAAAAAACGCACTGAGCTGGTACTTCGGAGCCAGCCCAGGCACCGGATGGCAGCGGGTTGATTTCCGGGTTTCTGGGCGGTGCTGTTCCCGCCGTTCCTGTTGGGCTGCAAGCTAGGTTTTGGTGCAAAAACCGCCCGCCGGCAAGCTCAAGCGTAGGGTTGCAGAATTTTGGCTTTCCTCGCGGAGCAGCATCTCCCCCGGTAGACAGGCGTATACGGAGCATCTATTTCATCCTTTTTGCACAAAACGCCATGAAAATTTTCTTTGCTTCCGCAGTTGCCCTCTTGCTTGGTATCTCCGCTGCTTCGGCCCAAACTACCCAGAGTACTCCTACCGTAAACGGCAGCGTAAGTCCCCAGTCGTCGCCACCGGCGCAGCCCCAAGGCTCGCTGGGCACCCTGCCCGCCAGCAATACCCAGCCCGCCAGCGACCGGGCTACCATGACCCCCAACACTGCACCCACCATGACGCGGGAGCAGCGGAAAAACAAAGCCATGGAGAAGCGGGATAAGAAAAAAGCCAAAGCCTCGAACGGCTCCACCTACTAAGCTGCGCGAGCAGTCTGCCAGACTGCGGCCCACTTTCCTGCACCCAAAAGCGGCTCACTACACGGTGGGCCGCTTTTGTGCGTAGGAAAGCAGCGGAAGCATGATAATGCAGATCAACAGACCGCTCGTGCCGATGCGCTGCCGGGGCGGCAACGCATCGGCATACGGACGCCCAACCAGGCAAAGCCGTATTTCCAGCTGCCATACCCCCTCCAACCACCCGGAGCTTAGCATTGATTCAACCTGCTATTTGCGCCGATTTGGGGCAGTTTCTGCAGCGTCCGAGGGTATTTTGCGACTTTGCCTCGCTTTTCACTTTTTCCTTTCTCTGATGCTGCGCATGAAACGTGCCTGCTGGGTGGCCCTGCTGCTGGCAGCCAGTCCTGGTATTTCCGCTCTGGCCCAAACCATTTATTCACCCGGCCGCAAGCTTGCGCTACAGTTTCAGCTTAGCCCCGCCGGTGAGCCTACCTATCAGCTTCGCTTCGGGAGCAAACCGGTACTACAACCCAGCAAAATGGGGCTGCTACTGCAAAACCAGCCCGGCCTGCACCAGGGGTTTCAGATTATCCGTGTTGATTCCCTGACCCACGACGATACCTGGCAGCCGGTGTGGGGGGAGCAGAAAAACATCCGCAACCATTACCGCCAGCTCACGGTGCACCTGCGCCAGCCAGTCGCTCCCGGCCGCCTGCTGGATGTGGTGTTCCGGCTGTTTGATGACGGCCTGGGATTCCGCTACGAGGTGCCGCAGCAGCCCGGCCTCACCTATTTTGTGGTGCAGCAGGAAGCTACCGAGTTCAACCTGCCGGCCAACCACAAGGCCTTCTGGATTCCGGGCGACTACGACTCCAACGAGTACACCTACAGCACCACGCGCCTGAGCGAGGTGAATACTACTCCCATCGAACCCATTCAGCTGAAAGCCGACCCTACCCGCGTGCAAACTCCCCTGATGCTGAAAGCTGATGACGGGCTGTACGTGAACATCCATGAGGCCGCGCTGGTGAACTACCCCGCCCTGATGCTGGACGTGGATACCAGGAGCTTTGGGCTGCGCAGCCACCTGGTACCCGGCGCAACTGGCGCCGCTGCCTACCTGCAGGCCCCGGAGCACACGCCCTGGCGCACTATTGTGGTGAGCGACAAAGCGCCCGAGGTATTGGCCAGCCGACTTATTCTGAACCTGAACGAGCCTACCCAGCTCACCTCCACCGACTGGATAAAGCCCCAGAAATTTGTGGGCGTGTGGTGGGAAATGCACGTAAACCGGGCCAGCTGGAACTACGCCGATACCAGTAACATCAAGCTGGCCGGTACCAATTGGAGCAAGCTGCGCCCCAACGGACGCCATGGAGCCAACACCGCCAACGTGAAGCGCTATATCGATTTTGCCGCCCGCAACGGCCTGCAAAGCGTGCTGGTGGAAGGCTGGAACGTGGGCTGGGAGGACTGGGCCAACAACTGGAAGGAGGAGGTGTTCGACTTCGTGACACCCTACCCCGACTTCGACGTGCAGGAGCTGCAGCGCTACGCCGCCAGCAAAGGCGTGAAACTAATGATGCACCACGAAACCAGCTCCTCCGTAACCAACTACGAGCGACGCCAGGAAGCGGCTTACCGTTTCATGAAGGAGCACAACTATGATGCCGTGAAAACCGGCTACGTAGGCCGCATTATTCCGCGCGGGGAGCACCACGACGGGCAGTGGATGGTGAACCATTACAACCGCACCGCCGCCCTTACCGGCCAGCACCAGCTGCTGGTGGATATGCACGAATCGGTACGACCCACGGGGCTGCACCGCACCTACCCCAACTGGCTGGCCTCGGAGGCGGCGCGCGGCAACGAGTTTAATGCTTGGAGCAGCGGCAACCCACCCGAGCACGAAACCATTCTGCCCTTCACCCGCCTGATGGGCGGCCCCATGGACTATACGCCCGGCATCTTCCAGATCAAGCTGGAAAGCTGGAACCCAGCCCAAAACAAGGGCCGGCAGGTGCATACCACCCTGGCCAAGCAGCTGGCGCTGTACGTGACCATGTACAGCCCGGTGCAAATGGCCGCCGACCTGCCCGAAGCCTACGAGCAGCACGCCGATGCGTTTCAGTTTATCCGGGATGTGGCCGTAGACTGGGACGATACGCGCATTTTGGCCGCCGAGCCCGGCGACTACATCACCATTGCCCGCCAGGCCAAGGGTACGCAGGACTGGTACGTGGGCGCCGTTACCGATGAGCAGGCCCGGGCCCAAACCCTGCGGCTGGACTTTCTGCCGGCCGGCCGGCAGTACGAGGCAACCATTTACGCCGATGGCAAGGGGGCTTCCTGGGATAAGAACCCCATGGCCTACCAGATCCGCCGGCAGAAAGTCAGCAGCAAATCGGTGCTGCAGCTGCGGCTGGCGGCCGGCGGCGGGGCCGCCATCAGCCTCAAACCCCTGGCCCGGTAGGGCAGCAGGCCGGCTTACCATCCGGCCCCGCAGTTAGTAGCTGCAGCTCAGCAAACGAGGCCGCTGCGCCCAGTGCGCGGCGGCCTCGTTTGCTGAGCTGCAGCTACTAAAACCTTATTCCTAAATGGTTTACCTGGGAGTGACCACGCGCAGCTCCGCCCGGCCGCTACCCACTTCTCCTGCTCCCGAGATGCCCTGCACCGTGATGGTGTACACGCCCGCTGCCGGTGCCACGTCCACCAGCACACGCGCCCGGCCGGTTTCATCGGTTTGTACGGTGGGGTTCCAGTACAGCACATCCGGGCTGAGGGCGGGAGCTGGCCGAAACGCCTGGGGCCGGGAGTAGCGGGGTGGCGCATACAGAGGCGGCAGCACCGGGGCCGGACGGGTAGGGTCATAGTTGGGGTTGCCCCGGCGGGTAAGAAAGGCAATAGCCCCCGCCCCGGCTCTATCCCCGAAAATAGCTGCCGCGGCCGGTTTCAGCACTTCAATTGTCTCGATATCGTTGACGGGCACCGAGTTAATCATATTAATATCCGTGGATACCCCGTCCAGCAGCAACAGGGGGCTTTTGCCGGTTTGGCTGCCCGTAGGCGTTTCGGCAGAAGGTGGCAGGGGCACCCGGGCACCACGGGCCGTGGCGGCGGGGGCCAGCCGGAACCGCTCCATGGAGGAAGAGCTGTTGCCGCGCATAACCACCTGCAGAAAGCCCTGGTTGGATACCACCGTTACGCCCGGCACCCGGCCCTGTAGCACCTGTATTACGTCGCGGTAGGCGCTGATGCCCACTATGTTCTGCACCTGAATAACGGCATCGGCACGGCTATAGATGCGGCGGTTGTCGGGTTTAAGTGCCGGCCGGCCGTTGGCTTCTACTACCACATTGCGGAGCTCAATGCCCCGCCGGCCGGCCGCAGTGCCGGAGCCCGCAGCGGAGGTGCCCACTGCCTCTGAAGCAGCACCCAACGGCATCTGGGCTTCGGCTTCTGTGAGGGGAGCCACCGAGGCCACCTCGGCATCCAGCAGAATGCGCGGACGCTTCACTCCTTTTATGGGCAGGGCCTCAAGGCGGACGGGCAAGGTATCCTGGGCCGAGAAGCTGGCAAATGCAAAATGCCCCTGCGCATCCGTCAGCGTCTGCTCGGTTTTTTGGGTAACAGGGCGCGTGAGCACTACGGGCACGTTGGCCACGGGCTCCTGCCGGTCGTTGGTTACTTTGCCACCCAGCGTCAGGCCCTGCTCCGGGGCATAAGCCGCAGCCCCGGGCTCGGAGCCGCCGCGCCAGCGTTGGGTGAGCAGCCAGTCATCGGGCAGCCGTCCGGAGAGTGCCTCGGGAGCCTGGTACGCATCTGAGGGTACAACCGGACCACCCACGGCGGAGGTCAGGGTCAGGTAGGAATAGATATCGGGGGTGGCGGCCGCAACGGCAGGCCGGGCCTTGTTTATGGCCACCGAAAAGCGTCCGGCCACCGGCTGGCCCGCCGCATTCAGCACCTGTAGCTGCAGCGTGGCCCGCTCGGCGGGGGCATACTGGCTTTTGTCAGGCTGAATCCGGACGGTTAAACCAGGCGCAGCCTCCCCGTTGGCAACCAGCCGCTCACAATAGAGCGTTTGCTGCGCATCCAGCACCACCAGCCGCACCACACCGGCGGGCAGTTGCTTGCGGGGCAAACGAAATGTGGTTACCTCCTGCAGCCGGGCCTGCTGCGACACCACCACTCTGCCCTGAACCTGCGCCGCCAGAATCAGCGACTCGGGGGCGGCCGGGGGCTGGGGGCTGCGGCGGCGCACTGTCACGAGGTAGTCGGGGCCGGCTTCCTGCACCTGCATACTCACCCCGGTTGCCTGGGCCACCGGCAGTGCGTACACGCGGGCCGCTAACTCACCGCTCCGCCGCAGGTGGGCTTCGTAGCGGCGGCCCGGCAATGGCACCAGCTCGAAGCGGCCCAGCCCGGTTGGTCCGGCCACCAGTCGGGCTACTTCCTTGCCCTGGTCGTCCTGCACTGTGCCGCTCACGGCCTGACCCCGGCCGGCCGCATCGGTAGCCGTAAAGGCCACTACGCTGCTCAGGCCGCTTACCCAGCTGCCCCCTTCCGGAAAAAACTGCACCGCAAGGGCCGTTTCGTCCGCGGCCGTTTTCTGCGGAGCCGCCTGCACCAGGAAAGTGCGCGTGAACAAGCTGGCCGGCACATTACGCATCTGGGTGGTATAGGCCCGGATGAGGTAGCGCCCCGGAGCCAGGCTGGCAGGCAGGGTTACGTCGCCGGGGGCACTACCCGCCCGCACGGCCAGGGTGCGGTGAGCCAGCAGCTGCCCGTCGGGGGCCACCACATCTACGTACACCACCTGGCTGGGGCTGGCGGCCGGCAATACGTAGGCCGTAAACCACAGGGTTTCGCCGGCTGCATACGCCTCCTGGTTCAGGTGCAGATAGGCCTTCTCAGTGGCTGGGGCGGGAGTGGCGGCCTGGGCCCATAGGGGAACAGAAGCGGCCGGCACCAGGGCCAGCGCAACGGTTAGGGATACAGCCGTTGTAAAGCAGCGGAATAGCATGGCTCAGAATACGTACAGAATAGATAAGGCCCGTAAGTATAGCGGGTTTTGCAGTAGTGCCAGCCCTGCTACGCGCTGCCTCCGGTAGCTGCTCAGGCGGTTAGCACGCGCCCCCATCAAGGCCGCAGGAGGCTCCCTCGGGGCCGGCCAGCTGCACCGGTTGCGGGCGGGCTTCGGCCCACACCTTCTGGAGCACCTCCAGAAACAGCTCCGTGGGCTGGGCTCCGGAAACGGCATACTTGTCGTCGAATACAAAGTAGGGTACGCCCCGGACGCCAATCTGCTGGGCCTGGTATTCGTCGTAGCGCACTTCCTGCTCAAAGTCATTGGAAACCCAGAGCTGCGCCACTTCGGCGGCCGGCAGCTGCAGCTCAGCGGCCAGCTGCGTAAGGGTAGGCACGTCGTTGATGTCGAGTCCCTGCTCCAGGTAGGCCTGAAACAGACGTTCCTTGGCGGCATCCTGGCGGCCATGGCGGGCGGCCAGGTGCACCAGCCGGTGAGCCCGCAGGGAGTTGGCCGGCACTACCGTATCAAAGTTGAAAGCCAGGCCTTCCCCGGCCGCCATCTGCTCCATATTGGCGCTCATCTGCCGGGCCCAGGCCTCGTTCTGCCCGTACTTGTGGGCCAGGCGGGCGTACTGACTTTCGCCGGGCGTGGGGTTGGCTTGTGGGTCCAGCTCGAAGCTGCGCCACTGAACGGCTACCTCCCCGGCATGGTCGAAGGCTGCCAGGGCTTTTTCCAGGCGGCGCTTGCCGATGTAGCAAAACGGACACAGAATATCCGACCAGATTTCTATTTTCATGACGCAAATACGTTGGTGCAAGCTTGAACTGCCATAAGCCCATCCGGCCGTAAAAAGTTTTGTAGCTCCTTCTCCTGCCTGCATGTATACGCACACCTTCGAGGCC
Source organism: Hymenobacter metallilatus (assembly GCF_003944705.1). Lineage (GTDB taxonomy): Bacteria > Bacteroidota > Bacteroidia > Cytophagales > Hymenobacteraceae > Hymenobacter > Hymenobacter metallilatus. Next base: position 214,120 of record NZ_RWIS01000001.1, read on the forward strand.
ACGCTGGAAGCGGGCGGCCCCAGCTTTATGCCTACCCAGGTGGTAATAGTGCCTCCGCTGGTGCTGGAGGCGCTGGGTGGCAATGCTACCCGGCGGGTAACGGGCACGCTCAACGGCCACCCCGTACGCCTGGGCCTGCTGCCGCTTACCGGTGGGGGCCGCTACCTGCTCATCAACAAAGACCTGTGCCAGGCCAGTGGAGTGCAGCTGGGCCAGCGGGTTACTCTGGCCCTGGCCCCCGATCCGGAGCCCAACCGCGTAGACCTGCCCGAGGAGCTGGCGGAAGCCCTGGAAGCCTGGCCCGAGGCCGGTGTCCGGTTCGAACTGCTGGCCGGCAGCATGCGGCGGGCCGTGGCGCAGCACATTGGCAGCGGCAAACAGCCGGAAACCCGGGCCCGCCGGGCTGTGGAAATTACGGAGCGCCTGGCCCGGGGCGGGCACCCGCTCCGGAAAGGCTAAGTGGCCCTAGCGCGTCAGCACAATGCTTACTACCCGGGCGGGGCCGCCCACGGTAAACTTGCACTCATCAAAAGCGGGCGGGGCAAAGCGGGGGCGCACGTTGTTGGAAAAGGCAAAGGGCTCGGTGGGAATGCCCATCATGTTCTTGTCCAGCTTGTCGTTGTTGTTTACATCCTGGGTAATGGCCACGGCCCAGTCGCCGGGGGGCAGCTGCACGGGTAGCGTCACCTGCCGCTGGCCGCCGGGCTTCACCACCTTCATGAATGCATAGCCGCCCTTGGTCAGAAACCGGTCCCGCACGTTATAGAAATAGAGTTTCACGGCCGAAGTGGTGGAAGCCAGCGCCGACACCACCACGGTAACTGAGGCAGCATCGTCCGCTACGGCAGTGGTAGGCAGCAGGAGCCCCAGGGCACCGGCCATAGTAAGGCAGCGGGAACGAAGAAGCGGCATAGCAGAGGGGTAGACAGTGGCACAATGCATCGGCAACACCCAACCCCGCAAAAACATTCAGCCCCAGGCTTCGGGCTCCGGGCTCAGCGGGTGGCCAGGACCTGCTGCCAGGCCGCATCCAGCGACGAAACGTAGGTAGCCCGCAAGCCCAGGGCCGCTGCTTCCAGATTGTGCGCGTACTGCTGCAAAGCAATCTGGCCGAAAATGGTATCCGGGGAAACAAAAATCAGGTGCCGGATGCCGGCCGCATACGCGCGGGGGTTCCAGCTGTGCAGGGCCCACTGCTGGTCGGCGGGGGGCATGGCCCCGAACCGCCGGGTGTCGGCCACCCACCCCAGGCGGGGGTAGCGGGGCGCGTGGGCCTGATACAGCTCCAGGCCTTTATCAAGCAGAAACCGCAGGTTGTGGCTGTTGGCGAAGCCATGCCACCGGATCAGCAGGCAGGGAACATGGGGTAGCAGGAGCAGCTCACCGTACGATTCGGTATGGAGCCGTAGTTCAGACATGATACTGGGCGCCCGAGGGGGCTTAACCGGCCGGCAACTGGCTGCCAGCCTGCGGGGGTGTACGCGGCACCGGCCGGGGAGGAAAACCGGCTTCGGTCAACGCGGTAACCCGGCCGGCCAACTCTGGCTCCGGCTCGGCTAAGCACCTGAGGGCATCTGCAGCAGCCACTCGGCCGCCAGCTCGTACTCCTCAAATGTGAGAACGAGCGGCCACCCGGCCGCGGCCACCGAGTTATCGGCGTAGGAGCGGCCCTGGGCAACGGGGGCGTACACCCAGGCCAGGTAGTGCAGCCCCGCCTCAAACAGCAGGTGCATGATCTGGTAGCCCTGCTGCTCTTCTTCGGTCAGATCGAGCAGGGTTACCCGGGTGTTGTCGTTGAGCAGGCGCTGGTACCGGTGGGTCTGCACCAGCTCCAGCACCTTTTCTGAGCCCTCGCGCACAACCTCCAGCGTAAGATGCCCGCGCCACTGGGCATGCAGCCAACAGTTAACGGCGTCGTAGGTGAGCAGCAGGAAGGGCTTATCAAATAGAATACACTGCACCGGTGTCGGCTTTGGATGACGGAAGCTGGCCGCCCGCCGGGGCCGGAACCCCAGGCAGACGCAGCCTACATACTTGCGGCAAGAAACCAACCAGTCGTCGTTCTGGCCGAGTTGGGCCCACTGGCGTATTACGAGTTCAATATACTATTCATCAATCGATTATCCCCCGGTTTCACCCGTAAAAATCCGGCAGCCAGGGTGGCCCAGGCTGGCAGGTGGCCCCGCCCGCCGAGCCGGGCACCGGTCCGCCCGGCCACCACGCTACGACACGGCGCCCAGGCCGAATTTTCCGGTAGAGTTTGCGCCGGCGAAACCGATACTGGCACAGGGGTTGCAACTATTCCCGCCCGTACGGCCTCCTTGGCGTATCAGCCCATCTTTTTCGTTCCGTTACGCTGTACCTCACGATGCCGCTCCGTTACGCTTCGTTTTTAGCTGCTGTGGCCCTGCTCGGCGGCTGCACCAAACACGATGAGCCGGTGCCGGCCCCCGTGTACCTGCTCGACCAACGCTGGATCTTAACGGAGCTGGAGGGCCAGAAGCCCCAGCTGCAGGCCGGCAGTACCGCCACCGACCTCACCCTGAGCTCGGTGGAGGGTAGTAGCCGGGGCCGCGCCTTTTGTAACCAGTACGGGGGCCGGTACACCCTTGCAAGCGGCACTGCGGCGCTTACGTTCAGCGCGCAGGGCAGCACTTATGCCACCTGCGGCAACCAACAACAGGAAACCCGTTACCTGCAGCTGCTGCCCGGCATCACCCGCTACACCATCCGCAACCGGCAGCTTTACCTCTACGACGCCACCCACCCCGAGCCGCAGCTGGTGTTTGAGGCCGCGGAGTAAGGCCTGTAGCCGGCCCGCCGGCTTCGCCCCAGCAGCCACGGGCGAGCCGGGTCAGAACCCCACGTTCAGGACCAGGGGCTGCAGTTGCCAGCGCTGGTAGTAGGAGTCGTACACCGTGCGCAGGCCTACCTCCAGGGGAGTGCGCAGCCGCAGTGGGTTAAACACGGCCGACACATCGAAACCGGTGGAATAATAGCTGCGGCGCAGGCCCGGGGATGCCACCCGCACCCCATCGAGAAAAGCATTGCCCTTGAGGCGCTGGATGTAGAGCACCCGGCCCAGCTCCCAATGCACATCGGCCAGGGGCAGACGGTATTCGGCGCTGAGGGAAGTGAGCTGGTTGGCGCTCAGATACGGCAGGTTGCGCGGATAGAAGATGGCCGCCCCAAACCGGTACTCATTCTGCTGCTGGTACTGGTAGCCGGCCCGCAGCCGCAGGGCATGGTGCCAGCCTACCCCGGGCAGAAAAAAACTTGCCTGCCCTGCTACCTGCCGGGCCTGCAGCCCGTGGCCAAAGGGCGTATCCCGCACCGTCAGGGACAGGCTCTGCCCCCAGCGTGGGGCCACGTCGCGGGTGCTCTGGCGCAGGGTACGGGCAACGCTTATAGTGCCCAGCAGCACCTGTAGGGGCCGGGTGCCCACCTCGGTAAGGTAGCGCGTGGCAAAAGGATAGTTATTGGTCTGCTCCAGCTGATAATAGGCCCCTACCGAAAGCGACGTGAGCATACGGGAACTGGTGAGTACCAGGGGCAGGCGGCTACCCACCTGCAGACGGGTGTATTGCCAGCTCCTTTCGCCCAGCCCACCGGCAGCCACGCTCCCAATGGCCCGGCGGCCTCCTTGCTCAACGCCTGCATCCAGCACCGGCCCCAGCCCTTGGTAGCTTACATCGGCAAACACCCGGCCGGTGCGCTCCACTCCATCGTAGCCCACGCCGGCTACGGCCTGGGTGGTACTGAGCACATCCTGGGCCCGGATGCCCAGGTTGAGGCCCGTACCGGAGGGGCTTTGTACCAGGCCCCAGCCGTAGAGGTTGGGGGCGTGGGGTAGGCGACGGTAGCGCCGGGCGGCCAAGGCTGGCCCGCTCACCGAATCCTGCGGGAGCACCGGCCCCACGGTACGGGCGCCGGGCTCCCGGGCCGTCAGCTCGTCGGCGTAGCGGTTGGGGGCGGGGGCAGCAGGCGGCAGCCAGCCGGTGGGGTTCAGGGGCATTTCCAGCACCCGGCTACCCTGGGCCCTGATTTCGTGGAAAGCCAGCCGCTGCCCGTCGGGGCTAAGGGCGGGGTGGTAGCTGCCCACGGGGCGGCTGGTTACCTGCCGCACCTCCCCGGTGCCGATGCGCACGGCGTACACTTCCTCCTGCCCCGAGCGGGGCGAGGTAAACAGCACGTACTCCTGCCAGGGCTGGGGCTGGGCCAGGTTGTCGTTGGCGGCGGGTAGCAGGGTGCGAACCTGGCCGGTTTCGGTATCCAGCAGCTCCAGGCGCTTACCGGCCGTTTCCAGCCGCACCACGGCGGCGGTGCGCCCATCGGCCCCGAAGCGGGGGTGCAGGTAGGGCTGGTTCAGGGGGTTGGAGAAGGTGCGCAGCTCGCGGCCGGTTTCGGCATCGAGCAGGTGCAGGCGGTGCTGGTAGCTGGAGTCGGTACTCACGGCCAGCAGGCGCTTACCATCGGGGCTGAGCACGGCGGTGGTGTAGCGGGTGCGGCGGCCAGGGCGGATCAGGCGGCTCCGGCTCGTAGTCATGTCCAGCACCCGCAGCTCGGAGTATACCTGCTGCTGCCAGCGCGGGTGGTAGCGGAATTCCAGCCAGGCCACCTTGCCCCCACCCGCCGACAGCTGCTCGGGGTTATGGTGCAGGCCCATTACCCACAGCTCCCGCTCGGGCTGGCCGGGGCGCAGCGCCACCAGCCGGGGCGTGTGGCCCAGGCCGCTTTTCAGGGCCACTACCGTGTGGTCGTTGAGGTACTGCGGGTATTGATAATCGGTGAAGATTTTTTCCGACGCGGCCACGGGCAGTTCCGTGGCGGGCGTTACGGGCCGGTTGGTCGCTTCCCGGCGCCAGAGGCTGTCCAGCTCCCGCACGGTTTGCTGGTACAGGTCGTCGGGGCGCAGGCCGGTGGTACGGCGCAGCTTATCGGAGAAGGACAGCGGATACACCGGGAAGCGGTAGTAGCGGTTGAGTACCGCGCCCCATACCCCGGGCTCGGGGGCAGTGCGCTTGAGCCGGGTAGTCAGGAAATAGCCCAGCACGTAGTGGTTGGGCACATTATCCCGGTACGAGCCGGCCACGGCCTTGGCGTAGGAATACCGGCGGCCGGCCAGCAGGTTGGCCCGGAAGTAGGCGTCGAAGTTGGGGATGCGGCCCCGGCCGCTGCGGGTCAGGGCGGTTTCGGTACCCACGGCGTCGCCCTCGGCAAACCAGTCGGGCACGCCCAGCGTGGTGAGGCCCAGCCCTCCGTAGCCACCCAGCAGGTAGCCCAGCTGCCCGAGGCCCTGGTGGGCTTTATCAAACTGCACCACGTGGCGGTACTCGTGCACCGTTAGCTGGTCGAGCCAGTCGAGGGTGCCGGGCAGAAACGGATCCTGGGGAAAGGTGGTGTAAAACTCGGAGTGGCGGGGCAGCAGCGTTACGAAGCCGTTGCCAATGGTATTGCGGGTTTGCAGCACCACCGTAACCGGCCGCCCGGCCAGACCCAGCGAAGCACCTGCCGGCTCGTGCACCTGCTCCAGCCGCCGGGCCGTGCGGCGGGCCTGCTCCTCAAACCCCTGCGGATACACCACTCGGAAATGAGGCGTGCGCACCTCGTACCAGCGCACCGCCGCGGGCAGCTGCTGCTCCACGGGCAGCAGGGTTTGGGCCGGGGCCGTAGCGGGCAAAACCGCCAGCCCCAGGGCCGGCCACAGAGTACGCAGGGGGAAGTTCACGAGCGGATACACACGGTTGGGATGCCCGAAGAAACTACCTGTACCGCCCGAAACCAAACCGGCGGTACCGGCCCGGGGCGTCCGGTTGGCGGGTAGCTGCGTATGTAGATTTTTCCAATTTGATTCACCCCGACTTGCCCGCTCATGAACCTGCTCAAAAACGGCCTCGCGGCCCTGCTTATCCTGTTACTGGCCTCCTGCTCGGAACGTAGGCCCACCGAGGCCCAAGCCAAAACCGGCCCCCTTACCCGCTCCACGGCTGGCCCCGCCCCCACCAACCAGCCGGGCCTGGCTACGGCTACCTTTGCGGGGGGCTGTTTCTGGTGCACCGAGGAAATTTTTGAGGAGCTGAAAGGGGTGCAGGCCGTGGTATCGGGCTACAGCGGGGGCAAGGAGGCCAACCCCACCTACGAGGAAGTAGGCAGCGGCCAGACCGGCCACGCCGAATCGGTGGAAATCTATTACGACCCCAAGCAAATCAGCTTTGCCACGCTGGTAGACGTGTTTTTCCGGGCAGCTCACGACCCCACCACCCTCAACCGCCAGGGCCCCGATGCCGGCCGGCAGTACCGCTCCATTGCCTTCTACCGGACTCCGGCTGAGAAAAAGGTTATCGAAGAGGCCATAGCCCGCGTGAACGCCAGCAAGCAGTACGGCAGCCCCATCGTGACGCAGGTGCTGCCCTTCCAGAAGTTCTGGCCGGCCGAGGGCTACCACCAAGGCTACTTCCGCCTCCACCCCGGCGAAGGATACGTGCAAAGCGTTTCCACGCCCAAGGTGGAGAAGTTCCGCCACAAGTTTCCGCAGCTGCTGAAAAACCCGCTGTAACCCCCGAATCGGAAATGTTAGAACGTGGCTTCAGGTACACCAGCATGTCATTCCTAGCAAAGCCGAGGAATCTCGCGTGCTGACTGTCCACACAGCCTAATCTCACGAGAAAACCGCTCCCTAGCCCAGCGTTTAAACCCTGGGCTGCGGAGCGGTTTTTCGTCAGGATAACCTTCTGCTCGGAACGACAACTTGCTTAGCTGCCCATCCCGCACAATTTTTTCTCGGCTTTGGAACTTTTCCTTAAAAACTGGCATCGGGTTTGCAAATACCCGTTCATCCTCCTTCTGGCCAGAAGCTGATACTGCCCCCGCCACCCCCTATGCTGCGCGGACCGGGCTACTCATATCCTTTGTATCTCAGCTTCTGTTTGCCATGAAAAAGCTTCTTCCCTTCCTGCTGCTCCTGTGCCTGGCCGCCTGTGCGCCCCGGGTGTACACCGCCCGCGACTTCCGCCAGCAGGTGCAGCCCCAACACCGTACGGTAGCCATCCTGCCCTTCAACGTGCACATCCGGCCCGCGCCGCAGCTGCTGGGCCGGGGGCCGCGCCCGACGCAGCGCGAGCTGGCCGAGCAGGAGTACCAGACCGGCCTGGCCGTGCAGAACAACGTGTTCAGCTGGCTGCTGCACCGCGCCGATAAAAAAGGCGGCTACACCGTGGAGTTTCAGGATGTGGCCCGCACCAATGCGTTGCTCCAGCAGGCCGGCCTCAGCTACGAGGACATGCAGCTGAAACCCCGCGAAGAGCTGGCCAAGCTGCTGGGCGTGGATGCCGTGGTAACCGGCCAGCTGATGCTCAACAAACCCCTGCCCCTGGCCGCGGCCGTAGCCATCAACGTTTTCACGCCCTTCTACGCCATTTCCGATGAGGTAACGGCCTCCCTGAGCCTGCACGACCAGCAGGCCGGCCGCCTGCTCTGGAAATACGATTGCCAGCTGCAAGGCGGCGGGGGCCTCACCGACAACGCCCAGAACCTCACCAACGCCCTCATGCGCAACGCCGCCAAGCGGTTCCCCTACCAGCGCAAGGGGTAAGCTACCCAACTCCATTTGTTCCGGCCGCCGCCGTTTGCTTCCGGCAAACAGTGGCGGCCGTTTTTGCAGGGAGCGTAAAGAAATCCTCTTTTTACTTGCCCCATATCCTTCTTACTAGCAATCTTGCCATAGAAGCTGTTTAGAAAGTCAAAAGACCGTCATGCTGAGCTTGTCGAAGCATCTCTACCGCTTTATTGAACGGCCCACGCGAAGCAGTAGAGATGCTTCGACAAGCTCAGCATGACGGCCTCTCTAAGCTCTGTCTACTTCCTAAACAGGTTCATACAGAAGTAAAACTTTACGCTCTACTTCTTGCCCTATTGCACTATTTTTTACTTCCTGGAAGTAAAGTCTTGTTCTATTCTTTCATATATCATTCGTTCTCATGCTTACGAACGTAAAGCCTTATGTACTAGGCTTGCTTTGCTGCCTTATCAGCGGCTGCTCCTTATTTGAGGAGAGTGGTCAGACGACGGTGGAGGGCACCGTAATTGATTCTGCGACTGGCCAGGCAGTAGGCCCGGCCCAGGTGGCGGTGTTTGCGAGCCGACAGAGTAGCTTTTATTCCAACTTTACGCAGGTCGGCGACTGGCGGGATACCGACGGGCAAGGCCATTTTTCCTTTTCCTTCGACGCTCAATCCAACCGGGATTATATTGTCCGCGCCTCCTCCAATCGAGGGGAAACGGACTACGTATCGGCGCCGAAGCTGAAAGGTGGGCGCAAGAATAAAAACGTGCGGGTGCCCGTGGTGGCCCCAGCCTGGGTGGCCGTGCAATTGCAGGATGCTCCTCCCCGTTCGGATGCCGTGAATATCTATGTATGGGGGTTTGCTCAAACAGTAACAATACGCCCCCCGCTGGACACGGTTCTTTACCGGCCAGTGCCAGCCGGCGACCTGAACGTAGTGGTTTGGCAGTTAAACGGCAGCCGTACGGTACCGAATACAGAAACCCGTATTCCCTATAACGTGGCCGGTATGGACACATTCCGGATTGCTATTCGCTACTAATCAATTTTTGCCTCCACGCACGCAGCCATTTAATTGCTTATTAGGTGCAAAATTCTCGTGCTCTTTTCTGTCGTTTCCTCTATTTCCGTATGCGCAGGTAGCTGAAGTGCAAAGCATCTGTAATCCGCTAAAGCCTGCGCTACATTGTTCTCGAAACCGCTAAAGCGTAACTGAGAGGTGCTGAGTATATTTCAGCACCTCTCTTTGCTATTGTTGTATGCCCCAGCCTGCTCTACTTTCTAAGTTGCCCGATGTGGGCACCAGCATCTTTTCGGTGATGACCCAGCTGGCCCAGGAAACCGGCGCCATCAATCTGGCCCAGGGCTTTCCGGACTACGACCCGCCCCGGGAGCTGCTGGAAGCCCTGGCCCGGCAGGTGCTCACGCCCGGCCATCAGCAGTACGCGCCCATGCCCGGCCTGCCCCGCCTGCGCGAGGCCATTGCCGCCAAAACCGCCCGCCTCTACGGCTACCTCCCCGACCCCGCCACCGACATTACCGTGACCAGCGGCGCCACCGAAGCCCTGTACGCCGTGCTGGCCGCCGTGGTGCGCCCCCAGGAGGAAGTGCTGATTCTGGAACCGGCCTACGATTTGTACGGCCCGGCCGTGCGCTTGCAGGGCGGCGTGCCGGTGTACGTGCCCCTGTCGCCGCCCACCTTCCGGCCCGACTGGGACCGGGTGGCCGCCGCCCTCACGCCCCGCACCCGGCTGCTGATGATTAACTCGCCCCACAACCCCACCGGGGCCATCCTCACGCCCGCCGACCTCGACACCCTGGCCGCCCTGCTGCGCAACACCGATACCCTGCTGCTCAGCGACGAGGTGTACGAGCACATGGTATTCGACGGGGCCCGGCACGCCAGTGTGCTCAGCCACCCCGAGCTGCGGGAGCGGGCGTTTGTGCTGTCGTCGTTTGGCAAAACCTACCACGCTACTGGCTGGAAGGTGGGCTACTGCGTGGCTCCGCCCGCCCTGAGCGCCGAGCTGCGGCGGGTGCACCAGTTCCTGACGTTCAGCGTGAGCACGCCCACCCAGCACGCCCTGGCCGACGTGCTACCCCTGGCCGGACTGTACGAAACGCTGCCCGCCTTCTACCAGCAGAAGCGCGACCTGTTTCGGGAGCTGCTGGCGCCCACGGCCTTCCGGCTGCTGCCGGTGCAGGGCGGCTACTTTCAGGTGGCCGATTTCAGCGCCCTGGCCCCCGGCGTATCCGACGAGGATTTTGCCCGCCAACTCACCCGCGAAACCGGCGTGGCCGTGGTGCCCCTGTCGGCATTCTACCACAACCGCCACGACCACCACCTGGTGCGGTTCTGCTTCGCCAAGCAGGAAGCCACCCTCCGGGCCGCCGCCGAGCGGCTGGCCGGTCTGGGGTGAAGCGGAACCGGAACAGCTGTGTTTCCAAAAGAAAACGCATAAGAACGTCGTTTTTGTCCTGCTCATCTGGCGGCCGCATGTTGACGCATCTCTACCGCTTCGTGGAACGAGCCGACGGAACGATAGAGGTGCTTCGACATGCGGCCACCGGATGAGCAGGACCATTCACAAACACGCTCTAATAATCTTGTTTGCCTAGCGCACTATCATATAAATATTTCCTTGTCGGATAGCATCTTTTTTTGTAAACTTCACAGCTTATCTGTCCGCTAAACACCTGCTGCCGTGTCTGATTTAACTGTTTCTTTCGTGCAGGCTTCCCTGCACTGGCACGATCCTGCTGCCAACCGTCAGGAAATGAGTCGCCATATCGACGAAATTTCCATTGCTACAGACCTGATTGTGCTGCCGGAAATGTTTACTACTGGCTTCAGCATGGAAGCTGCCGCCCTGGCCGAACCCATGGAAGGCCCCACGCTGGAATGGATGCGCCTGGTGGCCGAGTCGCGCGACGCGGTGGTAACGGGCAGCCTTATTATTGAGGAGGAAGGCCGCTACTACAACCGCCTGCTCTGGGTGCGCCCCGATGGCTCGGTAAGCTATTATAACAAGCGTCACCTCTTCACGCTGGCCGGCGAGCAAAATGTGTACACGGCCGGCACGGAGCGCCTGATCGAGGAATGGCGCGGCTGGCGTATCTGTCCGCTTATCTGTTACGACCTGCGCTTCCCGGTGTGGAGCCGCAACCCTATGGACCAGCCCTACGATCTGCTGCTGTACGTGGCCAACTGGCCTTCGGCCCGGCGCACAGCTTGGATAACGCTGCTACGGGCCCGCGCCATCGAAAACCTGGCCTATACCATGGGCGTGAACTGCGTGGGCATCGACGGCAACAGCCTCCCCTACACCGGCGACTCGGCCCTGCTGGACATGCGCGGCGAGTATTTGGTGGAGGTAGGCAACCAGGAAACCAGTATTACCCGCGCCCTGCGCCGCGCCGAGCTAACCGCCTTCCGGGAACGGTTCACGGCCCTGGAAGACGGCGACGCCTTCGAGCTGCGGAGTAAAGTGGAGTGTTGAGTATTGATTGGTGATTGGTGATTGTTGATTAGGCAAAAAGCCCGTCATGCTTCATCTGGCGTCCGCGCAGCCGGAGGCGGAGTCGAAGCATCTCTACTGCTTCGTTGTAATGGCATTAATTAGCCAGAGGTAGAGATGCTTCGACTCCGCCTCCGGCTGCGCGGACGCCAGATGAAGCATGACGGGCTTTTTGTCCTCCTGGTACTCAACACTCAATTATTTCACTTCCAGCCGCCGCACGCTGATTTCGCCGGTGAGGGCCTGGCAGCGGACCAGGTAAATGCCGGCGGGCAGGCCCGCTACTGAGAGCTGATGGGTGCGGGCCGCTGCCGTGGCGGGACGCACCACCCGGCCGGCCAAATCGAGCAGCGTAACGCGCACGGGCTGGGCGGCTTCCAGCGTGGCCGTGAAGGTGGCGGGATTGGGATACAAGTGCAGAGGCAGCGCCGCCCGGGCCGAGTGACTGGCCGTTACCACCCGGTTGCGGGTCTGGAAGCTGCTGATGCCCCCGCCTTCCAGCCCCAGAAACAGCTCCGGCGCCCCGTCACCATTCACATCGGCGGCGGCGGGGGCGTAGCGGAACTTGTTGGCCCAGCCCCACTGGCCGGTCTGGAACTGGGCGGTGAGGGCGTTGTAGAAAATATCGGTGCGGGCCAGAAAGGAGCCCGTTTGGCTACGGATATCCGAAAAAAACCGGATGTCGCCGGCGGCATCGGCCGTAAGCAGGTCGGGGCGGCCGTCCCCGTCGAAATCAGCCACCACGGGGCTCAGGGAGCTGGGGCGGCTGCCGCTGCTGGTCCGGATGCGGCCAAAGTCGTTGTCCTGCACCACGAAGGTCTGGCTCAAATCGGCGGCGCCGGTGTTGCGGTAGTAGCGCAGGGCCTGGCCCGGGTAGTCGATGGAGTTGGAGTTGGAGCCCAGCAGCATGTCCACGCGCCCGTCGCCATCAATATCCGCGAAGCAGGGCATATCGAACACCCGCTGGGGCACGTTGGCGAAGTAGCGGACCGCACCCAGGTTGAAGGCTACCGGCTGGCCGGCCGCTGCCGTATTCAGCACGAAGGCAATGGGGTTGTCGCTGGTACCCTTCACATAGGCCGAATACACTAAGTCCAGCGCTCCGTCCCGATTCAAATCCACCAGCACCGGCTTGATAAAGGCCAGCTTCCGGCTCATCAGGCCCAGGTAATCGGCGGTAACGAGCTTAAACACCGGCGCGGTGCGGGTGCCCACGTTGCGGTAGTAGCTCAGGCCGGCGCGGTAGAGGCGGGCCGCGTTGTTGCGGCTCACGCCGCCCACCAGCATATCCACCAGCCCGTCGCCGTCCACATCCCCGAAGGTGGGAGCCGCCAGCTCGCTCACTTCCACCATGTCGCGCTGCAGGAAATCAGACTGCTCGCGCACCAGGTTGGGGGCCGCGCCGGTGCCGGTGTTGCGGTACACCACCACCGACTGCCGCAGGTCCACGGTATCGGTGTTGTCGTACAGGGCCGGGGCCAGTACCACGTCGGGGCGCCCATCAAACGTGACATCCACGGGAAACGCGGCCGGGAAGTTGGGCACCAGCGTTGAGGAGGTAAACGGGGCCACGCTATTAACACTGGCCGTGCTGAAGCTGGCCGTCTGGGCCGTGCCGTTGTTGCGGATGCTCGTCAGCTCCGGGCAATTGTCGCGGCCCGTGAGCAGGTCCTTGTCCCCGTCTCCGTCCAGATCAAACAGGCCCACGTTGTAGCCGCCGGTGTGATTGGGCTTGAGGGTACGGAAGGGCGGGCACAAAGCGGGGGCGAAGGCAAACTGATTGCAGCCCACCAGGCAGGCGGTAAGGCCTCCCCAGTAGCTGGAGGCCTCCCGAAATTCCAGCCCGCCGCAGCCGGTGGCTGTAGTATTGCGGTAGTAGTAGATGGAGGGCGAGCTGGTTGAAAAATCATAGGTCAGCACGTCCAGGCGGCCGTCGCCGTCCACGTCCTCCACGGCCGGCATGTTGTAGCCCCCGGTGGCAATGTTGATGTTGCCCCCAAACGGGCCGGGGTCGAAGTAAGTGAGCTGAGCCGTGACGAGCTGAAACCCGGGCCGGCCCTGGGCATCGGGTACCTGCCGGAACACGCGGATGTTGCTGCCCGAAGCATCGGCCGTGAACAGGTCGGGGCGGCCGTCGCAGGTGTAGTCGCGCAGCAGTACCCAACCGGTGAGGTCCTGCGGGAACAGGGCGGCGTAGTCGGGGGCAAACTGCCAGGCCCGGCCCGTGGGCGTTGCCACGCTCAGGAACGGCAGCACCCGGTTGGTGGCCCTATCGAACACCACCAGGTCGGGCTGCTGGTCGGCGTTCAGGTCGAGGTTGGAAAACTGGGGCGCGTTGAGGCCCCCGGCCCAGGCGTTGCGCAGGGTATCGGTACCTTGCACTACTTTTGCCACGGCCTTAAACTCAAAGCCGAAGGGCGCGCCATTTTGCGCGTGGGCCGCGCACAAGCCGCCACCTGCCAACGCAGTCAGTATTGCTCGTAGTAGTAGTTGACGCATCACTCAGGCGACGTTAATTGCACTCTTTCAGTTCCTCTCGCTTCCAAGTTACACACAAAACCCTATGGCAGATATTGCGGCGCTTTATGCCCGGTTCCGGGAATGCTCGGCCGTCAGCACCGACTCGCGCCAGCCCCAGGACGGCACCCTGTTTTTTGCCCTGAACGGCCCCAGCTTCCGGGGCCGCGACTTTGCCCCCCAGGCCCTGGCCCAGGGAGCCCGCTACGCCGTGGTGGACGACGAAGCCCTGGCCGCCACCGACCCCGCCCGCTACACCTACGCCCCCGACCCGCTGCTGGCCCTGCAGGAGCTGGCCCACCACCACCGCCGCCAGCTGATTCTGCCGGTACTGGCCATTACGGGCTCCAACGGTAAAACCACCACCAAGGAGCTGGTGCACGCGGTGCTGAGCCGCCGCTACCGGGTGCAGTACACCCGCGGCAACCTCAACAACCACATTGGCGTGCCGCTTACCCTGCTCAGCATCCGGCCCGGCGAGCATGAGCTGGCTATTATAGAAATGGGTGCCAACCACCAGGGCGAAATTGCGCTGCTGTGCCGCTTGGCCGAGCCCACGCACGGCCTCATCACCAACATCGGCAAGGCCCACCTGGAGGGGTTTGGCGGCGTGGAAGGCATCGTGAAAGGCAAGGGCGAGCTGTTTGACTTCCTGCGCCGCGTGGACGGCACGGCCTTCGTGAACACCCTGGACGCCCGCCTGCCCGGCATGGCCGCCGGTCTGGCTTACCAGGCCACCTACCCCGGCCCCACCGATACCTATCCGGCCGAGCTGGTTAGCACTACCCCGCAGGTGGTGCTGCGCCTGTTCAACGGCGCTACCGTGGAAGCCCAGATTACCGGCGGCTACAACTTCCCCAACCTGGCCGCTGCCGCCGCGGTGGGGGCCTATTTTGAAGTACCCGCCGAGGCTATTGGCGAGGCCCTGGCCGGCTACGCGCCCACCAACAACCGCTCCCAGCTGGTGCGCACCGCCCACAACGAGGTGCTGCTGGATGCCTACAATGCCAACCCCAGCAGCATGGCGGTGGCCCTTCACAGCTTTGCCACCCGCCCCGGCAGCCCCGAGCATAAGGTGGTAATCCTGGGCGACATGTTTGAGCTGGGTCCGGACAGCCCCGCCGAACACCGCAGCCTGGGTCAGCTGGCCGCCAGCCTGCCGCTGGGCACAGTGGTGCTGGTGGGGGCCGATATGCAGCACGCAGCCGCGGCCAGCTCTTCATTCCTGTACTTTCCCACCAAGCCCGAGGCGGCTGCCTGGCTCCGGACTAACCCGCTGCGCGGCCGTCAGGTGCTCATCAAAGGCTCCCGGGGCATGGGCCTGGAAACGTTGCTGGAGCTGGTGTAGCGAGTAGCTGAGTAGGGGGGTAACTGAGTAAGCCGTTCGGATAGATGCTACCAGAACGGCTTACTCAGTTACCCCCCTACTCAGCTACTCGTTAAAAAGGGCTATCCAGCTCGGCCAGCGTGGGCAGGATCTGGTCTTTGGCGGAAATGGTGGGGTTTTCCACACCCCACTGGATGTTCAGCACCGGGTCGTTCCAGAGCAGGCCGCCTTCCGACTGCGGGGCGTAGTAATTGGTGCACTTATAGAGGAAGAGGGTGCCATCTTCCAGGGCCGTGAAGCCGTGGGCGAAGCCTACCGGCACGTACAGCATGTTGTAGCGCTCCGCATCCAGCACCACCGCCAGATGCCGGCCGTAGGTGGGCGAGTCGCGGCGAATATCCACAATGACATCCAGAGCCCGGCCGGCGGCTACCCGCACCAGTTTGGCCTGGGCGTAGGGCGGTTTCTGGAAGTGCAGCCCCCGCACCACGCCCCGGTCGGAGCGCGACTGGTTGTCCTGCACCCAGTCGCCCACAATACCGGCCTCTTCCATCTTCTGGGCGCTGAACGACTCGAAAAAGGCCCCGCGGGCATCCCCAAACACCCGGGGCTGGATTTCTACCACGCCCGGAATATCAAAATAGGTAAACTCCATGTAGCAGCAAATGGGAGGCTGAGCGGCAACCGCGCCGCAAGGTAGGCAGATTTAGCGGCGGCCGGAAAGCGGGGCGGTTACTTCCTGCACAATGTGCAGATACTTGTCCAGCACCAGCCGCTCATCGAACCTGGTTTCGGCCAGCCGGCGGCCGGCGCGGCCCATCTGCTCCAGCTCGGGGGCCGGCAGGCGCAGCACTTGCAGCATTTTGGCCGCCAGATCGGGGGCGTTGCGCACTTCGCAGAGCAGGCCGTTCTGGCCGTCCACCACGGTTTCGCGGCAGCCGGGCACGTCGGTGGTTACAATGGGCTTGCCCATGGCGGCGGCTTCGAGCAGAGTTTTGGGGGTGCCTTCCCGGTAGGAGGGCAGCACCACGCAGTCGGCCTGCCGGATCTGGGCGGCCACGTCGTCGGAGGTGCCCAGGTACTCGATGTGGCCGGCTTGCAGCCACTGCTCGAACACGGCACGCTTCACGCCCACGCCTCCGCTTTCATCTACCCCACCCAGCAGCTGCACGCGGGTGCCGGGCACGGCCTCGCGCACCAGGCGGGCCGCCTCAAAGTACTCCTCCACGCCCTTTTCGTAGAGCACCCGCGCAATCATCAGAAACACGAAGGGCTCCTGGCGCTGGAAAGTAGCGGCCGGGCGGAACCGGTGCGTATCAACGCCGGAGCCGGGCAGCAGGTCAGTAATGCGGGGGTCAACCAAGCCATTTTCCAGGAACAGCTGCCGGTCGTCGGCGTTCTGGAAAAACACCCGCCGCGGAAACCGGAAGGCGAAGCGGTACAGCCCCAGGGCCACCTTGCTCACCAGGTTTTTCACGATGAACACCGTGCCCAGCCCGGATACGTTGTTGATGCTGGGAATGCCAGCCAGCCGGGCGGCAATGGTGCCGTAGATGTTGGGCTTGATGGTGTAGTGCAGCACCACATCGGGTTTTTCGCGGCGGTAAAGCTGGTAGAAGCGGCGGGTGAGGGCGGCATCCTTCACCGGGTTGGTACCCTTATTTTCCATCAGGATGGGCACGTAGCGGCAGCCCAGCTCGGTTTCCAGCCGCTCGGAGTAGGCATCGGGCGGAGCAATGGCCAGCACCTCGTGGCCGGCGGCCTGCAGGGCCTTCACCAGGCTCCGACGAAAGTTCCAGATGTTCCAGCTGGTATTGATAACTAGGGCAACGCGCAAAACAGTGAACCGGTGAATGAGTAGATACATGAACTGAGGCAAAGATACGGGGTACCCGGCGGCCCTGTACGTGGCCGCCGGGTTTTCGGCTGCATGCCGGCGGTGGTTCTATCTTCGCAGTTGCGTTCCGTGCTTTTGTTTCTTCTGCCTTGACTACTCCCGTTCTGCTATTGCGCCTGCACGCCGTTGTGGCGCTGGTTGTGTTTCTGTTCTTCGGCTACAAGCTGCTGCTGCTGCTCATGGAGCGGCGCGAACCGCTACGCCACCTACGTGCCCGTACCCGCTGGGCCGACAGTCTTTTGCTAGGGATGTTGGTGCTTTCGGGTGTGTTGGCCTGGGTTGCTTTCCCCGAGCCGTTTAATGGCTGGAACCTGTTTCCGGCGCTGCTGCTATGCCTTCTGCTGTTGTTCTTTGTTCGGGCGCTACGGCAGGAACGGGCAGGCAGGGCCAGCTGGTACCTATTGGGGGCACTGACGCTCTACGGACTAGCAGGCGCCCGCGCCCTGAGCATACCCTGGCCGCGCCAACCTAACACGCTGCGGCAAGCCCTGCTCGGCGAAGCTCCTGATGCCGCTGCCTTGGCTACGGCTACCACGCCCTCCCCTGCTCCCGCCGGCCAAGCCGAAACCACCGCCACGCCCGAAGCCGCTGCGCCCGTTGATACCGCCGCCGCTTCAGTCCATCTTTCGGCCCAGGATTCGGCCACGCTGGTGGCGGCCGGGCCGGGTGCTACGGCAGAACCGGTCGAAACTCCGGACCTAGTAGCCGGCAAGGTGCTGTTTGCGCAGAACTGCGCAGTTTGCCACGGCACCAATGGCAAACTGGGCCTTAACGGGGCCCGCGACCTGACCAAGAGTAACCTCAACGAGACGGGCCGCATCTACCAGGTTACCCACGGCAGCATCAGCAAGAAGATGCCTGCCTTTCAGGGCAAGCTCACCGATGAGCAGATTGCGCAGGTTGTGGCCTATTCGCTGACGTTGCGCTAGTGCCCCTTCTGGCTGCTCCTTTACCAAAGAAAAGAGCCCTGCTATATTAGAATATCCTGCAACCCTGATACTTGGTTGTGTATCTTCCCCGTTGTTTGATTTTTTAGTTTTATTCCCACTCAGCATATGAAATTACCTTTCCTCCTGGCTCCGCTAGCGGCGGGGCTATTGGCCAGCCCCATGCAGGCCCAACCGACAACAGCTCTGCCGGCCGGCGTTACGCAAGCCACTTCGGTTGAAGGCATTACGGAATACCGGCTGGCCAACGGGCTGCGGGTGCTCCTGTTCCCGGACCAGTCGAAGCCCACGGCCACCGTCAACATCACGTATCTGGTGGGCTCCCGGCATGAGGGCTACGGCGAAAGTGGTATGGCCCACCTGCTGGAGCACATGGTGTTCAAAGGCTCCACCAAGCACCCCAATGTACCCCAGGAGCTGACCGAGCATGGCGCCTCCCCTAATGGCACCACCTGGTACGACCGCACCAACTACTTCGAAACCTTTGCGGCCACCGACGAGAACCTGAAGTGGGCCCTGGACCTGGAAGCCGACCGTATGGTGAACTCCTTCATTGCCAAGAAGGACCTGGATACGGAGTTCAGCGTGGTGCGCAACGAGTTCGAGAGCGGGGAAAACTCGCCCGTGCGCGTGCTCATGGACCGGGTGCTGAGCACGGCCTACCTCTGGCACAACTACGGCAAAAGCACCATCGGCTCCCGGGAAGATATTGAGCGGGTACCCATCGACAACCTCAAGGCCTTCTACCAGAAATACTACCAGCCCGATAACGCCGTGCTGCTGGTGGCCGGCAAAATTGACCCTACCCAGACGCTGGGCCTCATTAAGCAGTATTTCGGCGGCATTCCGAAGCCCGCGCGCCAGCTCCAGCCTACCTACACCGTGGAGCCCACCCAGGATGGGGAGCGGAGCGTAACGCTGCGCCGCCCCGGCGACACCCAGGGTCTGGCTGTGGCCTACCACGTGCCCGCCGCCGCCCACCCCGATTACCCCGCCACTGATGTGCTGGTGGAAGTACTGACCAATGAGCCTTCGGGCCGCCTGTACAAAGCACTGGTCGAGTCGAAAAAGGCCGCCGCCGCCTGGGGTTTCACGCCGGGCCTGCACGATGCCGGCTTTGCCTACTTCTACGCCGATGTGCGCCAGAACCGCTCCCTCGACTCGGCCCGCACGGTTATGCTGACAACTTTTGATGAGGTGGTGAAGCGCCCGCCCACGGCCGAGGAAGTAGACCGGGCCCGCACCAAGCTGCTCAAGAACGTGGAGCTGATGTTTCAGAACAGCGAAAACCTGGGCCTGAGCCTGAGCGAGTACATTGCTTCCGGCGACTGGCGGCTGGTGTACCTGTACCGCGACGCCCTGCGCCGGGTAAGCCCCGCCGATGTGCAGCGCGTAGCCACCGCCTACTTTAAGCCCAGCAACCGCACCGTGGGCCTGTTTCAGCCCGATAACAAGCCCGAGCGAAGCCTTATTCCGGCCACGCCCGATGTGCTGGCGCTGGTGAAAGACTACAAGGGCGAAGCGGCCGTGGCTGCCGGCGAGGCCTTTGATGTAGCGCCGGCCAACATTGATACCCGTACCAAGCGGGGCCAGGAGAAGAACGGGCTGAAATACGCCTACCTCAGCAAGCAGAACCGCGCCAACGCCGTAAATGCCGAGCTGAAAGTGCGCTACGGCTCCTCAGCAACCCTCCAGAACAAAACCGTGCTGGCTGGCCTCACGGCCTCTATGCTGGAGCGGGGCACCAAAACCCGCAGCTACGCCCAGATCCGGGACGCCTTTGATAAGGCCAAGGCCCAGGTATATTTCTACGGCGGCGGGCAGATTACCACGGCCGCCATCCAGACGGATAAGGAGCACCTGCCGGCCGTGCTGGATGTGGCCTTCGACTGCCTGCGCAACCCGACGTTTCCGGCCCAGGAGTTTGAGAAGCTGAAGCAGGAGCGCCTGGCCCAGCTGGAAGCCCAGCAGCAGGAGCCCCAGGCCCTGGCTTTCAACCGGGCCGAGCGGCTGGCCAACCCTTACCCCGCCGGCCATATCTTCCAGATGCTGAGCTTCGACGAGGAAATTGCCGAACTGAAGAAACTGACCGTGGAGGATGTACGCCAGTTCTACAAAACCTTCTACGGCGCCCAGAATGCCACGCTGGCTGTGGTAGGCACTTTCGATGAAAAAGCCGTGCAGCAGCGCGTGAGCAAGCAGCTGGCCTCCTGGAAAGCCGCTACGCCCTACACCCGCGTACCGCTAATGGCTTTTGAGACCAAAGCCCAGCAGGAAAGCATTCAGACCAACGACAAGGCCAACGCCCTGTACGTAACCATGCTCAAAATGCCCCTGCGCGACGACAACCCCGACTACGCCCCCGTGTTCCTGGCCAACTACGTGCTTGGCGACGGATTCCTGAACTCCCGCCTGGCCACCCGCATCCGTCAGAAGGAGGGCGTAAGCTACGGCGTGGGCTCCCAGGTGTACGCCGACGACAACGACCCCATGGGCGGCTACTACAGCTACGCCATTTACAACCCCGACAACTCAAGCCGGCTGGAGCAGGCCTATAAGGAGGAGCTGGAGCGCTTTATCAAGGAGGGCGTAACGGCCGAGGAGCTGAAAGCGGCCAAATCGGCGGCGCTGCAGAACTACCAGGTACAGCGTGCCCAGGACCGGTACCTGGCCAGCACCTGGGCGCAATATCTGGCCAAACCCGAGGGCCGCACTTTTCAGTACAACGCCGAGCTGGAAAAGCAGCTGGCGGCCCTTACCCCCGAGCAAGTCAACGCCGCCATCCGCAAGTACTTCTCCTACGACCGGCTGGTACAGGTGAAGGCCGGCGACTTCGCCCGCTCGGCCAAGGCCAAGTAGCCTGCTGTCATTGTGAGGACGAAGGACATTCCGCGCATCAAGCGGCGTCAATCCGTCCTTTTTCAGGGGTAGAAGCTCAGACCTATTCCAAAGCCCCTATCGTGCCCACGGTAGGGGCTTTTTACCTGCAGAGACGCGACACTTCGCGTCTGCTGCCAGAACGACAACGCCGGAACGACACCGTTCAATGCCGAGACGCGAAGTGTCGCGTCTCTACAATCGTTCATTAAAGGGCTTGTCATTTCTCGAATGTCTGTCCCCTGACAAGGACACATTGCTTCGTCCTTCATCCTCGCAATGACAAACACCTAACGCCTACCTTTGCCGTAGAACCCTGTAGGAGCCTGCCGCTTGGCGGGCTCTCGTTTTCTCCCCCGATCCTTGCGTACCATGGCCAAAGAATCCAAACCCCGCCAGAACAGTGCCCGTCACCCCGGCCAAACCGATGGTCTGAAGCCCCGCGTGGCTCGCATTCTGGCCAAAGGCAATAAAGAGGCTACCTACGAAACTACCTCGGAAGCCGAAACCGCCGTGCTGGTAGCCGTACCCGAAAAGCGCCAGGCCGATGCCCGCACCCAGGAATATCTGGATGAGCTGGCCTTTCTGGCCGAAACGGCCGGCGCTACCGTCACGCAACGCTTTGTGCAGCGCCTCGACAAGCCCGATATCCGCACGTTTGTGGGGGAGGGCAAGCTGGAGGAAATCAAGGCCTACGTCCAGCACAGCGGGGCCAGCATGGTTATTTTCGATGATGACCTCTCCCCCTCCCAGCTCCGCAACCTGGAGGCCGAGCTGCGGGTGAAAATTGTGGACCGCAGCCTGCTGATCATCGATATTTTCGCCCAGCGGGCCAAGTCGGCTACGGCCCAGACGCAGGTGGAGCTGGCTCAGTACCAGTACCTGCTGCCCCGCCTCACCGGCCTCTGGACTCACCTGGACAAGCAGCGCGGCGGCGGGGTGGCTCAGCGGGGGCCTGGTGAAACGGAAATTGAGACGGACCGCCGCGTAGTGCGGGACCGGATCAGCTTCCTGAAAGAGCGCCTCAAGGACCTCGATAAGCAAAGCCACACCCAGCGCAAGTCGCGCACCGGCATGGCCCGGGTGGCGCTGGTGGGCTACACCAACGTGGGCAAAAGCACTATCATGAACCTGCTGAGCCGGGCCGATGTGTTTGCCGAAAATAAGCTGTTTGCTACCGTGGACTCCACCGTGCGCAAGGTGGTGTTGGATACGGTACCCTTTCTGTTGTCCGATACGGTCGGGTTTATCCGCAAATTGCCCACCCGCCTGATTGAGAGCTTTAAAAGTACCCTCGATGAAATCCGGGAGGCCGATTTGCTGGTGCACGTAGTGGACATTTCTCACCCTTCGTTTGAGGAGCACATTGCGGTGGTAAATGACACGCTGAAAGACATTCAGGCCGCCGACAAGCCCATGCTGCTGGTATTCAATAAGATTGACCAGTACAACCCCGAAGCTGAAACCGAGCATCATGGTGGTTTTGAGGGTATGAACCAGGACGACGAAGATGCGCCCACTCCCCGCCCCTCATTGGAACAGCTGAAAGCCACTTATATGGCCAAGCTGCACGACCCGGTTATCTTCATCTCCGCCAAAAACCGGGAAAATATCGACGAGTTGCGGGCCTTGTTGGTACGCCACGTATCGGCTCTCTACCCCGCCGACCGGTATTCATCGACCAACGGCTGAGCACGGCCTGAAAAAATTCAGGTATCTATTGCACTGAGTACCAGAAAGCCCGGCGGCCAGCCGGGCTTTTTTTATGAACATTTCATCAGCGCAGTTAACATTTCATTGAATACTTCGTACTGAGCACGGCGTTTGATTGATAATTTTTCAATAAAGCGTATATTCCCTGCTCATTTTCCCCATTTTCCACAACCTACCCCGAGTACACATGAAGAAAACCTTCTACTCTCTGTCGTTGGGCTTAGCCTGCTTTGCATCCGTATCTGTTTCCGCACAAACGAGCCTGCGGGCGGCGCTGCCCACGCTGGGCCAGCAGCCCGAGCAGGCGAAAGGCCGTGGCTGCGCTTCTATGGATGTGCTGAATGCCCAATTAGCCGCCGACCCTACTCTGGCTACCCGCATGGCTGGCATTGAGGCGCAAACCGGCCGCTTTGTGGCCACCGGAGCAGCCCAGCGCACTGCCGCTGTGGTAAACATTCCGGTGGTGGTACACGTGCTCTACAACACGGCCGCCCAGAATGCCTCAGACGCCCAGGTACAGGCCCAGATTAACGTTCTGAACCAGGATTTTGCCAAGCTGAATTCTGATATTAATAAGGTACCTGCGGCCTTCGCCGGACTGGCAGCCAACACCAACATCCAGTTTGTACTGGCCAAGCGCACCCCTACCGGCGCCGCTACTACGGGCATCATTCATAAGTCTACCAAGGTAAGCTCCTGGAGCAGCAACGATGCCGTGAAAAACTCCAAGCGCGGCGGCGACGATGCCTGGGATACCAGCAAGTATCTCAACATTTGGGTGTGTAACCTGGGCCAGGGCCTGCTGGGCTACGCCCAGTTCCCCGGCGGCGCCGCCAGCACCGACGGCGTGGTGATTCTGTACTCTTCCCTGCCCGGCGGCTCTTCGGCCCCCTACGACAAGGGTCGTACGGCTACACACGAGGTGGGTCACTGGCTGAACCTGCGCCACATCTGGGGGGATGCCAGCTGCGGCAACGACCTGGTGAGCGACACGCCCACCCAGCAAACCAGCAACTACGGCTGCCCCAGCTTCCCGAAAGTAACCTGCTCCAACGGCCCCAACGGCGACATGTTCATGAACTACATGGACTACACCGATGATGCCTGCATGTACATGTTCTCCAACGGCCAGTCGGCCCGCATGAATGCCCTCTTCGCCGCTGGTGGCGCCCGCGCTTCGCTGCTGACCTCCAATGGTGCCACGGCTCCGCTGTTGGCTGGCACCGTTACCATGGAGTCGATGAAGCTCTATCCCAACCCCGCTACCGACCAGCTCACGATCCGCACGGCCATGGATACGCCAGCCAGCAACTGGACGGCCAAAGTGTACGATCTGCGGGGCTTCGAAATGAAGCAGGCCCGTACTTCGGCCAACGGCACCCTGGATGTAACCAACCTGCCCGCCGGCTACTACCAGGTAGTACTCACCGATGGGGTAAATGTGCAGCACCAACGCTTCCAGAAGCAGTAAGCCTCTCGCCCGACAACAAGCCCAGCCTAGCAAACGAGAGGCTGGGCTTGTTGTTTGCCGTTTTGCTGTGGTATGCAGATTTGCGCTGCATTAGCGCAGTATTTTGTCATATCGTTTAATAAAATTGGCATTTGTTCAAATATTTTCAATAGTTTCGGCTCTACGTTCCCTTTTCTCACAACCAGCACACCTGTTTCATTTCGTTCCTCTTCACCCTCTCACCACAACCTTTCACACGAAGCGCATGAAAAAAACGCTCTACTCCTTTGCTCTGGCTTGCCTGGGTCTGGGGGCCTCACTAACGGCCGAAGCCCAGAAAGTACGCCAGTGCTCCACCATGGAAAACCTGGCGCAGCAGCTGGCCGCCGACCCTGCCATGGCCCAGCGCCTCGCGGCCATTGAAGGTCAGACCCGCAGCTTCATTGATAACCCGGTGGCCCAGCGCACCTCTGCCGTAGTAACTATTCCGGTGGTAGTGCACGTGCTCTACAACACGGCCGCCCAGAACGTATCGGATGCCCAGATTCAGTCGCAGATTGATGTACTGAACGAGGATTTCAACAAGCAGAACGCCGATTATACCAAAACGCCTTCAGCCTTTGCGGGCCTGGTAGCCAACGTGGGCGTACAGTTCGTACTGGCCAAGCAAACGCCTACGGGGGCTGCTACCACGGGCATCGAGCGGAAGTCGACGACCCGCACCAGCTGGGGCACCGACGACGCCATGAAAAAGGTGAGCACCGGCGGCCTCGACGCCTGGAACTCGGCTAAATACCTCAACCTGTGGGTGTGCAACCTGTCGGGCGGTGTGCTGGGCTACGCCCAGTTCCCCGGCGGCGCCGCTGCCACCGACGGCGTGGTGATTCTGAGCTCGGGCTTCGGCCGGGGCGGCTCGGCGGCTGCTCCCTTCAACCTGGGCCGCACGGCTACACACGAGGTAGGCCACTGGCTGAACCTGCGCCACATCTGGGGGGATGCCAGCTGCGGCAACGACCTGGTGAGCGACACGCCCACCCAGCAAACCAGCAATGGCGGCTGCCCCAGCTTCCCGAAAGTAACCTGCTCCAACGGCCCCAACGGCGACATGTTCATGAACTACATGGACTACACCGATGATGCCTGCATGTACATGTTCTCCAACGGCCAGTCGGCCCGCATGAATGCCCTTTTCGCAGCCGGTGGTGCCCGCGTGGGCCTTACTACCTCAAACGGCGGCACGGCCCCCGGCGGTGGCGGCACGCCCACCACGCCTACCTACTGCGCCAGCAAAGGCACTAGCGTATCGTACGAGTGGATTGACCTGGTACAGCTGGGCTCCATCAACCGGACCTCGGCCGCCAACGCCGGCTACTACGATGGTACTGCCCTGGGCACCACGGTAACGGCCGGCTCGGCCCAAACCATCAGCTACTCGGCTGGCTACGCTTCCACGGCCTACACCGAGTACTGGAAAGTGTACATCGACTACAACCAGAACGGCGTATTCACGGATGCCGGCGAGCTGGTGGCCAGCCGCAGCAGCGCCTCGGCCAGCACTCTTACCAGCACCTTCACGGTGCCCACCACGGCTAAAAACGGCAAAACCCGTCTGCGGGTGGTGATGAGCGACGCCTCGGCCACAACCAGCTGCGGCAGCTACAGCTACGGCGAAACGGAAGACTACAGCATCACCATTTCGGGTGGCACGGCCCGTCAGGGCGGCGCTACGGCGGAGGCTGCCGGCTACCGCCTCTACCCCAACCCCGCTACCGACGTGCTGAACATTGAGGTACCCGCTTCCATCGACAACAAAGCCGTTTCGGTAACTGTGTACGATGTACGTGGCGCCGAAATGAAGCAGGTTCGCTTTGATGGCAACCTGCTGAACGTGGGCAGCCTGGCCAAGGGCGTATACACCCTGCGCATTGCCGATGGCCAGCAGGTAACGCACCAGCGCTTCGTAAAAGAGTAAAGAACACCGGCTGGTTTCGGCCCGCTGCTCCGATAAAAGACCTGCTCCCTGGGGGCAGGTCTTTTTTTTTGGGCTGGCCCACGGCGCCAACCACCGGCAGAGCATAACCTTTTTGCCGGGTCGTAGTAAAGAGGCCTGCCTACCGTTCTGCTCCCAACCCGTATGAAGACACTATACCTGATGCGCCATGCCAAGTCCAGCTGGAGTTTTGATGGCCTGAGTGACAAGCAACGCCCCCTCAACGACCGGGGCCGCGACGATGCCCCCCTCATGGGCCAGGCGTTGGCCAAGCGGGCTATTACACTGGATTTGCTGGTGGCCTCCCCGGCCGTACGGGCCATGAGTACGGCGGCTCTGGTAGCCCAGGAGCTGGAATACCCTTCCGATAAGATTGAAGTGGTGGAAGCCATCTATGAGGCTACCGTGCCCGATCTGCTGGCGGTGGTGCGCGCGTTGCCCGACGCGGCCGATTCGGTGCTGCTGGTGGGCCATAACAATACTCTCACCGAGTTTGCCAACCTGCTTTCCCCCAGCGAAATTCCGGACATGCCTACGGCCGCCATTGTATGCCTGAAATTCAGCACCGACAGCTGGAAACAAGTGGACCGCGCCAACGCGGAGTATTACTTCTTCGACAAACCAAAAAATCAATAAGTACTTGTTAGTTATTGGATTTTAGTTGCTGGTTGTTCGTTATCATCACGCACTTATTTCCTGACAACCAGCAACTAAAAACCAATAACTAACAACCAGCACCTCCTCATCCATGTCCGACACCAAGCAGGTGCAGCCCCGGCTGCTGAACCGTGAGTTAAGCTGGCTGACGTTTAACCGCCGCGTACTACAGGAAGCCCAGAACCCCGAGGTGCCCCTGCTGGAGCGCATTAAGTTTCTGGCTATTTTCAGCAGCAACCTGGATGAATATTTCAAGGTACGGGTAGCCACGCTGCGCCGCCTGGTCAAGCTCAAGAAGAAAACCCGCGCCAAGCTGGGCGAAGACCCCGCCGAGCAACTCCACGACCTGCTGCAGGAGGTAGGCCGGCAGCAGCAGGAATTCGGCGACACGTTCCGCAACCAGATCCTGCCGGGCTTGCGGCAGGAGCATATTCACCTGATTTCGGAGCATGACCTGAGCGAGGAGCAGCACCAATGGGTGCAGCAGTATTTCCGGCAGAACGTGCAGGACCTTCTCTCGCCCATTATTCTGGATGAGAACCTGCACCACCTGTTTCTGCGCGACCAGAGTGTGTATCTCACGTTCTTCCTGACTCAGCCCGAAAACCGCAAAAAGCACGACGGGGAACGAGTAGTTGTGATGGAGCTGCCTACCAAGCGCCACGGTGGCCGCTTTGTGCGCCTGCCCGACGTGGCGGGGGAGCATTACGTGATGTTCCTCGACGACGTGATTCGGTGCTGCGCCCAGGAGGTGTTTGCCAAGTACCAGAAGGTGCAGGTGCACGCCGTAAAGCTCTCCCGCGACGCCGAGCTGGACATTCAGGAAGAGGTATCAGGCAACCTGCTGGCCAAAATTAAAAGTAGCCTGCAGAAGCGGGAAACCGGCTTCCCGGCCCGTCTGCTCTACGACCCCGCCATGCCCAAGGAGGTACTGCGGGCCGTAATGCAGAAAACCGGCATCGGCAAGGAGGAGCTGGTGGAGGGCAGCCGCTACCACAACTTCCGCGACTTTTTTGGCTTCCCCGATTTCGGATTGGCGCGGCTGCAGTACACGCCCATGCCCCCGCTGCCTCACCCCACCTTGCCCCGCACCGGGGCCATGCTGCCTGCCATTGCCCAGCGCGACCATCTGCTGCATCCGCCCTACCAATCCTTCGACTATGTGACGCGGCTGCTGACCGAAGCCGCCAAGGACCCGCAGGTGAGCGGCATCAGCATGACGCTGTACCGGGTGGCGGGTAAAAGTGAGGTGGCCAAAGCCCTGCTGAAAGCCGTGAAAAACGGCAAGCAGGTGACGGTGGTGGTTGAGTTGAAGGCCCGCTTCGATGAGGAAAGCAACATGTTCTGGGCCGAAAAGCTGCAAAAGGCTGGGGCCAACGTCATCTTCGGTATTCCTGACCTGAAAGTACACAGCAAGCTGTTGCTCATTACACGAGCCGAGGAGGGCCACAACCAGCTGTATGCTTACCTGAGCACGGGCAACTTCAACGAGCAGACCAGCGGTATTTACGCCGACCACGGCCTGTTTACCAGCAACCCCGACATCACGCGGGAGGTGGCCGAGGTGTTTCGCTACTTCCACGACCGGCAGGACAAAGCCGGTATGTTCCGGCACCTGCTGGTGGCCCCTTTTGAACTGCGCGAGCAGCTGGTTGCGCTGATAGATGCCGAAATAGCGCGGGCCCAACGCGGCGAGGATGCCTATATTATCCTGAAGCTGAACGCCCTGCAGGATGAGCGCATGATCCTGAAGCTATATGAGGCCAGCGAGGCCGGGGTGCGGGTAGAGCTGCTTATCCGGGGTATTTCCTGCCTGATTCCGGACCTGCCCGGCCAGAGCAGCAACATCAGCCAGCGGGGCATGGTGGATAGGTTTCTGGAACATGCCCGGGTGTACGTGTTCGGCAATGGGGGCGAGGAGAAGGTGTACGTAGCCTCCTCCGACTGGATGGCCCGCAACCTGGACCGCCGCGTGGAGGTGGCTTTCCCTATTCTGCAGCCCGATCTGAAAGCCGAAGTGCGCCATCTGCTGGATTTGCAGCGCCAGGACAACGTAAAAGCCCGCGACTGGCAGAACAACTTCCTGGGCCAGGAGCAGGCTGCTGAGCAAGGCCGCGTCCGCTCCCAGTTCGATACGTACTCTTATCTGAAAACCCTGGGCAGGAAAAAGCGCCCGTAGCGGCCATACACCCGTACCGCCAGAAAGTGCTGGGCTTCCGTGGAAGCTCAGCACTTTTTTATTGCGCTGCCCACGGCACAGCTTCCGCCATGGCCCGGTAGGCCTAACCTGGCAGCGGCCAGCTTCTTCTGCGTCAGGCATGGTATAGGTAGCCGCTGCGGAGCCGGCCAAGCTGGCGCTAGGGCTGCCACACTACTACCCTATCTGCAGCAGCAGGCAACTATTTTGCCTGTATTTGCTGTTATATAGCTTCTTCTTACCAATTTGAGGTAATACGGCATGATTTTTACGGCCGTTCTTACTTCAACCTTTGCTTTCATCATCATGATACATAGTTCTGTCGGCTCGTTTGCTCCCGCTTCCCACACGCTTGCCAACTACCACGAGCTGAAGGTCTGGCCCGGGTGCTTCGCCGCCGTGCAAGCCGGCACCAAACCGTTTGACGTACGTCTCAACGACCGAAACTTCCAGGTGGGCGACGCCCTGCTGCTGTGCGAGTATGAGCCCGAGAGTGAGCAGTTTACCGGCCGCACCGTGGAGCGCTGGATCAGCTACCTGCTGCCGGGGGGTACCTTCGGCGTGGAAGCGGGTTGGTGCGTGCTGGGCTTTTCGGAGCATCCGCCCCTGCCGGCCGGCGTGAGCGACACCCGTTTGTGGTAGCCTCCGTTGTTTTCTTCCTTATGGCCCCTGCCTTGTCCGGCCGGGGCTTTTTTTTGATGGTTACCACCGGACCGGCGCAACCAGCCCGCGCCTGCCAGCTGTTTGCCCTCAGTGGCGAGGCTGCTCCTGCAACACAACCGGCTGCAACACAACCGGCTGTAATACAACCGGCTGTAATACAACCGGCCCGACGGCTATGCGCCGTCGGGCCGGTTGTATGGTGCGCGAGCAGTAAGGGTACTTACTTGCTGACTGTTTTCTTCAGGAACTTGCGCGGGGGTACGATAAACAGCTCCACCGAGGCATAGGGTGCGCCGGCCAGCTTCGAGTCGATAATTTTGGTTCGGTCGTTGTTGGTGCGGTCAAAGGCATCGAAAGCGTAGTTGTAGCGGTAGCCCCCTTCCAGCCCGAACCAGAGGAAGTCGTAGATTTCCCGCTCCCAGCGGCCCCGGAACTTCACCTCGGTTTCGCGCAGCTCCAGACTACGCAGGGCCACATTATCGGCGCGGCGCAAAGGCTGCCGCAGCTTGATGATGTAGTTGAAGCCATCCACGGAGTAGCCGGCGAAAAACAACGATTTGGGTGAAGCATTGTAGCGGGCCGTTACGCGGGCCGGGAAGATGGCCTCCACGCCCCAGCGGTTATTGAAGGTGCGGTTGTAAAGCACCGCCGGATAAATACTCTGGCGCCCGAAGGTGTAGCCCAGCTGCAGGCCCACTCCCCAGGAAAACGTGGGGCTGCGTTTCCAGCCGTACAGAAACTCGGAGGATACCCGCAGATAGTCGCTTATGGTTACGCCCTGGGCAGTATAGTCGCCGCTTAGCTCACCCTTGAGGCGGAAGATGTACCAGTTAACGGCATTCACCGGCCGGATAATGGCCAGCTGAGCCCCCAGGGTTTTCAGTCCCTTGTTCTCAATGTTGTCATAAAGCTCGTAGCCAGTGGGTTTCTGGCGGAATTTGAACTCCTCCCGCTCATAGTTGATACCGAGCAGCATTTTCAGGTGGGGCCGGTTCCAGAACGGGATGTACCCCTTAATAACCAGGCGGGCATTTTTTTCGGCCTGAGAATTATAGTCCTGCAGGCCTACCGCCTGCCCGTCGGAGGCCACATTGAAGCGGGGCATCCGCTCGTAATGGAAAATAAGACCTTTACTGGGGCCCATACCAACCACGGAGGGGGTCGCAAACTCCTGGTCGCGGCCTACCTGGTCGGCGGCGGTGGTATCGGAGGCCGGTGGGGCGGGCGGCGGATACACGGGTGGGGTGCCGGGCGTTACCTGGGCCTGCGCCGTACTGGCTGCCACTACGCATAGGGCGGCAACAGCAGGGCGGGCTACCCGCCCAATCAGCGTCGAAAAAAAGGACATACGAAAAGGTAAGAGGGGAGCGGAAAAAAGGCGAGTTGGTGAGGTAGTGAAATGGTGAGGTAAGGTTCTGTCATCCGCAGTCTGGGGTCCGCCTACGAAGGACCCCAGACTGCGGATGAGGAAACAGCAAAACTCACTACCTCACTATTTCACCGCTAGAACAGGAAGTCAAAGCCCACGAACACCAGGTTTTCCTCGCCTACGGAGTAGGTAGCGTTGATGACGGCCTGCTTGAGCACATCAACCCACACGCCCCCGCCCACGGCGGTATGGAAGGCCTGCAGGCCGGTCTGGGTGTCGCGGGAGGTGTACACGCGGGCCGCATCGGCCAGGCCCAGGATGCCGAACTTGCCGGGCACCACGTAGGCGTTGAAGGTGAAGAGCTGGATGCGCACCTCCGCGTTGCCGTACACCGAGGAGCGGCCGGCGTAGCGGGTGCGGCGGTAACCGCGCAGGTTGGTGGTACCGCCCAGGGTGTTGGCCTGGTAGAAGCGGTAGTCGCCCAGGTTGCGGTTGGCCCCGATGCGGCCGGCCCAGGTGAGCTGGAAGGGGAAGTTGGGCGAGAGGTAAGCCCGGAACTCAGTGGCCAGGCGGCCATAGTTCAGCTGCTCTCCGTTGAGCTGGTAGTTGTACTCCACGGAATTGTACCAACGCAGGCCGATGCGGGGGTTTTTGGGCGAAGAGGCGGCATCCAGGTTCAGATAGGCCCGGCCACCCACGTAGCGGTTCAGGCCGAAATCAGAACTGCGGATGCCGGCGGCGGCGGTGCCCGCCTGCCCGTTGCCGGCCGCATCGAGGCCGCTGGCTATTTCGCTGCCAATCTGGCTCCGGTCGATGCGGAACTGGTCGTACTGGGGGCCGAAGCCGAACTTCAAGAAGCTGAACAGATCCTTCTCCAGCATGGGCGCTATATACAGCCGCGAGAAGCGGATGCGGTAGGTGTCGTTGATGTCCCGGTTGCGGGCGCGCTCATCCCCGTCGGCCAGAATATTCTTGGTATCGTTGCCGAGGCCGAAGAAGTTGTAGAGCAGCTGTGGGCCGTAGAGCTGAGCCGTGAGGCGCAGGTCAGTTTTACCGAAAACGTCCACGAAGTGGCCCAGGTAGCGCACGTTGTAGGCGCTCTGGGAAGGCGAGTAGTTGGCCGCCAGGCTCTGCTCGGTGGCGTAGGGCGTTTTGCGGAAGCCATAGGTGCGGTATACCGCGCCCCCACCCAAAAACACCCGGTCGTCGATGTTGTAGCCGAAGTAGGCCGTGGGACCGAAGTAGTTGAGGGTGTAGTCCTTACGGTCGGTGCGGGTGTGTACGTCGTAGCGGCTCACATCAATGCCGGGCTCCAGGCGCAGGCGGGCATCCTTGCCGGGCACCACCACATTGCCCGAGTCGGCATCGTAAATGTGCAGGCGGTGGCGCAGGCCAGCCACGTTCGAGCGGTCCACGATGGAGTCCCGGTCTACCCCCCCGATGATGCGCACTAGCGGGCCGTTCTTCACGTCGCCCTTCACCTCATACAGGTCCCGGTCGGCGAAGCCGTAGAGGCGCAGCTCCCTGGTCACCTTGTTATCGAAGGTGCGGTCGAAGAGCATTTTGGTCAGCTCGCCTTCCTTGTTGATTTTCTGCACCGTCACGCGGGTTTTATCCCCAGGCAGGCGCTCCACTACAAATTTCTCCCGCTTCTTGGAGCCTTTCACCTCCGTTACACGGCTGAGCACCTCGTAATAGTCGGCGGCTACCTGGGGCAGCAGCTCGCGGCGGCTTTTCAGCTTGGCAATGATTTCGGGGCCATGGAGGGCGTAAATCTGCTGGGGCCACCGCTCCCGGAAGGCTATTTCAATTACCTCGTCGGTCAGGCTGGCCTTCATTTCCTCGGCCTGCTTCACCCATTCTTCCTTGCTCACCGAAGCCAGGTACACCCGGTCGTTGCTCAGGGCCGTCAGGTTCAGGCCCTTCCAGTCGGCGTAATCCTTGCCGAAGTTCTGGAAGTTGCGGATGGCCCACTTGCGCGAGGCCAGGTAGGGAAACAGCCCGTCGCCCTTAAAGAAGGCAATATCCCGGTCCTCGGGCACAGCCGTAAATTTCCGGTCCCCGTCCTTATCCTTTTTCTCGGCCCAGCGCCACTGGTCCTCGTGCCGGTCCCAGTCGCCAATCCACATATCAAAGAGGCGGGAGCGGGCAAACGCTTTTTCGTTAACGCGGTTGTCGTTGTCGTCGGTGATGCGCTCAAACACCTTATCGGTGCCCACCAGGTTTTTGGCGTTGCCCAGGCTCTCCACGTTGCTCTGGTCGTCCTTGGCATCCTCCTCAATGGCTCCCGGCGTGTTGCCAAACCGCTCCAGGTACTGGCCCAGCAAGGGGTCCTGCGGGATGTAGCGCAGCTCGGGGTTGGTGTGCAGAATACCGGCCGCGTCGGCCAGGGGCGGAATAACAATGGAGTTGTAGGGGTGCTGGGCCGAAATCTGGTCCTGCAGAATGTCGGCCGCCGCGCCCTCGCGCAGGCTTTCGGGCAGTACGGCCGAGGGGTCTTTGTTGAGGCTGCGGATGGTAAAGTTGCGGCCCTCCTCGTTGCGCACTTTCAACGAGGCCGTTTGCTTGCCGCCCCCGATTTTGTAGGGCGTGAGGCCGCCCTTCTCGGTGGCCATGTCCAGCACCGGGAACTTCACGGGCGTAGCCCACTCCTTGCGGTAATGCTCCCCGAACAGAAACTTATGGAACCGGCCCCGGTCGTCGTAGCTGGGGTTTACGGCCACCGTTACGGTAGAGTCGCGGAAGTTGGGGCGGGGGCCGGTAGCCTTGCCGGGGCCCTCGGCCACCACGGCCTGCTGGGCATACATGGGCGTGCGGAACACTAGGCGGCCGGTCTGGCCGCTACCTTCCGGCACGTAAAACTCCGTCCACACCTCCCCGTTGTCGTAGTAATTCACGCGGGCAAAGCCCTTTTCCTTGTCCGAGAACAGGGCGTCGCCGCCTGAGCCGGGCTTTACGTGCTGGGTTTTGCAGCCCGAGCCGCTGACGATGTGGTTGAGGTTGCCCTCCTTAAAGTACTGCAGGTTGTGCTCATGGCCGGCGGCATACACCACGTTGGGGTATTTCTGGAAAATCTCCAGCAGCCCTTTCTTATAGGCCTGGTACAGCGGGTGGGCAATGTCCTGGCTTACGCCGCCGTACTTGCGGGCAAACGGATAAATGGAGCCAATAACCGGCAGCGGCACAAAGGCATATTTGTACACAATGCTGAGCGGAAAGAAATGGTCCCCCAGCGTAAAGTAGCCGCCGTGGATACCATCCGAAAACAGCGGGTGGTGGGCCACCACCATAATGTTCTTACCCGCGTTGCGCTGTATAATATCCTCTACCTGGGTAAAGAAGTCGGTTTCGTTGGCTACCCCGCAGCCGCTGTTAGCCCCGTAAGGCCGCTCCCCGGTGGTTTGCAGAAACCACTGCGAGTTGATGGCAATCAGTACTACATCATCCTGCAGGCGCACTTCCACGGGACCGGGACAGGCGTCGCGGGGCAGGAAAAAGTCGCCGGTGTAGGGGAAGGCCGCCGAGTCGCTCTGCAGGTAGTTCTCCACGAAAAACTGCTCCCGGTTTACCTGGTCCACGGCCCCGCGCAGGCCCTGCTTCCAGTCGTGGTTGCCCGGAATCATGTATTTCTCGCCCTGGTAGTCGCGCAGGATTTTCAGCTGGTCCACCATGCGCCGCTCCGATTCCTTCCGGTCGTAAGCTTTTTCCTCGGGCATACCATACTCGTATATATTGTCGCCGAGGTAGACGGTGGTGCTTTTGCTGCCGGCCGCCAGAATCTGCTTGCGCAGGTAGTTCAGCGAGGGTTCACCCCCTTCGGCCTCGGCAATGGGCTTGCCCACGTCGCCAATCAGGAACACGGAGTAACGGATGCGGGAGCTGTCGGGTGGGGTTTTGGACTCCCAGCCCAGGCCGCTTTTGCGGTAGTTGGGTCGGGTGGGGTGGGGCGTCTGGTTTTTTTGCTGGGCCAGTGCCGCAGGTGCGGCGGCCCCAACCAGGGCCAGCAGCAGGCAACAGGACAGGAAATGTCGGCTCATAAAACGAGGAGGAAGTAGCGCAAAGTCCCGCGCACCGGCCACGAACCGGCTTGCGGGAGGAGTGGAGTTCAGAAATACGGCAAACCGTGCCGCAACGGCCATGGTTGAGGTGCAGTTTACCACGGCCGGGCCGTGGGCTGCCCTACGCAAATCGTCTGGCTACGGTTGGGCTGGCGCATAAGTGAAGGCTCCCGTCACTACCGGGCCCCGCCACGAGCCCCGCATCCGGCGCGGGAGTCGGGCCTTCTGCTTGTACACGTAGCAACATCCTGACCCCGGTGGGTGTTGAGGATAAACAGGATGCCCCGCGCCTTCCGGGGGAGTACAGTGGGCAGTAGGCAGCCCGGATAGCGCGCCGCGAATACGCGGCTTTCTTTACCCGCCACCCGGTTGGTGGTGGTGCCGGGCCGGCCGGCCCCAATTTTGCAAACCGGCGCTTGCCCCCGCAACTTGTTCAGCTCAACAACCTGAAGGCGCGAATCGCGTTGTAAGCGGCACAGCCCGTTGTTGCCATCTTTTTGTTGTCTCTTTGCCCTGATGGAGCCTACTCTTACTCAGAAACCGGCCAAGGCCGAAATTGTCAAGCAAGCCAAGGCCTACGTGCAGGCGCTGCTGGAAGAAAAACTTCCGGCCCAGCTCGTGTACCACTCGCCCAAGCATACGGCCACGGTGGCCAAGGAGGCCCGCGCCCTGGGCGAAGCCGCCGGCCTGGCCGAAGCCGACCAGGAAGCCCTGGTGCTGGCCGCCTGGTTTCATGATGTGGGCTACATTGATACCTACGACGGCCACGAGTTCCGCAGCGCTGAGCTGGCCGGTGAGTGGCTCAGCGAACAAGGCTACCCGCCCGAGCGTGTGGTCCTGGTGCAGCAGCTCATTAAGGCCACCCACCGCGACGCCACCCGCGAAACCGAGCTGGAGCAGCTGCTGGTGGATGCCGATATGAGCAATATGGGCCGCGACGACTTCTTCGCCAACGGCGAGCTGCTCCGGGCCGAGTGGGAGGCCACCCTGGGCAAAACCTACTCCAACCCCGACTGGGCCGAAAACCAGCTAGCTTTTCTCTGCGCCGGCAAGTACTACACCAAGGCCGCCCGGGAGCGGTACGAGGAGCAGCTAAAGGACAACGTGAAGGAGCAGCGCAAGCAGCTCAAGAAAACCGAGAAAAAGAAAAAGAAGAAGGACGAGGAAGCCACCGGCACCTTCGCCGAGCCCAAGCGGGGCATCGAAACCATGTTCCGGACCATGTACAGCAACCACATGAAGCTCTCGGACATGGCCGACAAAAAGGCTAACATGATGATTTCGCTGAATGCGGTGCTCATGTCGCTTATCATTACCTACTTCGGGGCCAAGCTGGGCAGCAAAACGGCGGCCCTAAGCAACGTGGGCATCATCCGGAACCCTATTATTGCGGTGCCCATGGGCATTCTGCTGGCCACGGCCCTGGCCTCCGTTATTACGGCCATCCTCTGCGCCCAGCCCGATGTAACCAGCTTCAAGTGGCTTAAGCGCAGCCCCCAAATTGCCACCAACCGCCGCGTGAACCTGCTGTTCTTCGGCAATTTCAGCAAACTCAGCCTCGATGACTTCCAGCACGGCATGACGGAAATCATGGGCCAGAAGGATGCCCTCTACACCAATATGGTAACGGATATCTACTACCTCGGCGACGTGCTCACCAAAAAGTACCGCCTGCTGCGCCTGAGCTATACCATTTTCATGGTCGGCCTCATTTTAACGGCCCTGTCCTTTGGCATTGCCCTGTTGTACAAGGCGTAAGTATAGGGTAAGAGGGTAGGAGTTGTCTGTCATCCTGAGCGCAGCGAAGGACCTTACCACGTCTGAACGAAACCGTTGTTACGTGGTAAGGTCCTTCGCTGCGCTCAGGATGACAGTTTTTCTATTCCCTCCTACCCTCTTACCTTCCTACCCTATCTTCCTTCCCCCAGCAACCGGGCCAGCTGTTGGATGGAGCGGCCCAGGAAGCGGTGCAGGCGGTGCAGCTGGCCATAGCGGACGAGGCGGTGGCTGCTGGCGACGTGGCCGTAGCGCAGCTCCAGGGTGAGCAGGCAGGAATCGAAATCAATGGCTTCGAGGCAGCAGAACAGCAGGGCGTTGGGGAAGAGGCGGAAGTGGGAAATCTTTTCCACGTAGGTAATGCGGCCTTCCTCCTCCTCCAGGCACTGCACCGTCTGGAAATCAATCTGACCCCCGAAAATATCCACCTTATAGCTGGTGCCCAGGCGGCCGGCCTTGCTCACGTCGTAGTGCACGGCGGTGGCGCCTTCCATCCAGCGGGGGCGCATCCGGAAGTTGCTGATGACGCGCAGGGCGTAGGGCGCGGGCACGGGCAGCACCCGGCGCACTTTCAGGGCGCAGCCGGGCCGGGGGGCCTCCTCGGCGGCGGCGGGGCCGGCCAGCAGCAGCCGCAGCGGCGAGAGGTGGGCGTAGTGGTAGGGCGTTTCGCCCAGGTGCTCGTAGTAAGTGGAGCCGGGCAGCAGCCGCGTCCAGGCAAAGGCCCGGGCCAGGGCCGCCGCCGACTGCGTAGCGGTGTAGCCCTCCGAGAGCAGAATGTACTCGGAGCCGGTTACATTGTTCTTGAGCAGGCGGTGTACCACAATTACGTCGCGGCCCATGAGCTTGGTGTGCTCCCGGATGCGGGCCACGCTCACGCGGCCGTAGTGCACCACTATCTTGAGGGTGAGGGCCAGCTCCTGCAACGAGGCCGCCAGGGCCGAGCCCGTGTCGCGGGCCACCAAGCGCAGGTAGTTCTGAAAATCCAGGTAGATGCGGCGGCACTGGCGCACCAGCTCCTCGGCCGTGGGCGGCGGGCCCAGCCGGTAAAACAGCACCGCGTCGCCCTGTATTTCGTTGACCTCCAGCTCCAGGGTGTTGGCTTCGATGAGGATTTCCAGCAGATCGGCCACCAGAAACGGGGCCTGGGGGTTACCCGACTCCTCAATGAAGCGGGTGAAGCCGCTGATGTCCGGAATCAGCAGCAGGGCCGGCAGCTGGCCGTCGGCGGCGGCACCGGAGGCCGTTCCGGCCGCCCGGCGCTGAGCCCGCAATTCATCCAAAACCCCCATACGGCCGCAAACTGAGAAAAACGGTGGAAAATAACGTCCGAAGATACCAGGGTCGGCACGGCTTTCCATGCGCCCGTACCCCGGCCGGGGGTTTGGGCGGGACGGGCTTTCGGCGTAGCTTTGCACTGGCTACTTGCCGGCTGCGTAGTTCAACGGATAGAATAGGCGTTTCCTAAACGCTTGATATGGGTTCGATTCCCGTCGCGGCTACCATAAACTCCTGTTTCTGACGTCAGAAACAGGAGTTTATTATTTCCGAGGTGCTCGTGCTATCCTCATCTGGCGTCGGCGGAGCAGCTAGAGCCAGAAGCTAGTTCTTCTCCTTGGAAAGGAGAAGAACTAGCTTCTGGCTTTCGTCCTTAGCGCGGCTTCGTTCCTACGCCGCGTAGCGGCCCAGCACATTATCGAGGTATTTCTGGGCGGAGCCGGTGTTGAGCAGGAGCACCTCCTCGTGGGGTTGCAGCCAGCCGGTGGCCAGCAGGTGGCGCGTAGCCATCCAGACGGCGGCTCCCTCGGGAGCTACAAACAGGCCTTCCAGCCGGGCCAGCTCGCGCATTCCCACCAGCATATCCTCGTCGCTGATGGCCAGGGCCGTGCCGCCCGACTCGGCCAGCACTTGCAGCATCAGAGCTTCGCCCAGGGGGCGGGGCACGGCCAGGCCGTTGGCAATGGTGGGGCGGCCCTGGTAGTGCTGGCAGTTGGGCTGGCGGCCGGCCAGGGTTTCTACCAGGGGGCAGCAGCTGAGGGCCTGCACCGCCACCATGCGCGGCAGCCTCGCGTGGGCCGGCAGCCAGCCCAGGGCCTGCATCTCGCGGAAGGCTTTCCAGATGCCAATAAGGCCGGTGCCCCCGCCGGCGGGGTACACCAGCACGTCGGGGAGTTGCCAGTGGCCCTGCTCGGCCAGCTCGTAGCCCATAGTTTTCTTGCCCTCCAGGCGGTAGGGCTCCCGAAGCGTGGACACATCGAGCAGGTGGCCGGCGGCGTTCAGCTCCCGCACCCGGGCGGCGCAGTCGTTGATGAGGCCATCCACCAGCTGCACGTCGGCCCCATACCAGTAGCATTCCTCCCGGAAGGCCACGGGCGTGTGCCGGGGCATGACCACCGTGGCGGGTAGGCCGGCTTTGGCGCAGTAGGCGGCCAGGGCCACCCCGGCGTTGCCGGCGGTGGGCACAATGCAGCCGGCCGCCCCCAGCTCCCGGGCTTTCGATACGGCCATGCTCAGGCCTCGGGCCTTGAATGAGCCAGTGGGGTTCTGGCCCTCATCCTTGAGCAGCACCGAGCGGAGCCCGTAGCGGGCGGCCAGGGCCGGCAGCGGAAACAGCGGTGTGAACCCCTCCCCCAGACTTACGCGGTGGGCGCTGTCAAGCAAGGGCAACAGCTCATGGTAGCGCCACATGGTGGCTTCGCGGCCGGGCAGTACCGTGCGGGGCGGGGCCGCGGCGGTAGCGTAGCGGGCCAGCAGCGGCACCCCGCAGCAGGCCGATACGGTGTGTGGGTGGGCAGCATCGTAGGGGGTGTGGCAGCGGCTGCACTCCAGCACGGTAAGCAGGCTGGTTGCAACTTCAGGAGGGAACAGCATGGCGGGTGGAGTCGGGTAAGGTTGGCTAGGCTGGGTGGATAGTCAGTAAAAAGGCCGTCATGCTTCATCTGGCGTCCGCGTAGCCGAAGGCGGAGTCGAAGCAACTCTACCTCTTACTAACCTAAGTCCCTCTCCCGGAGGATTCCGCGCATCAAGCGGCGTGGGTTGGGGAGGGGTCCAGCGAAGCGGTAGAGATGCTTCGACTACGGCTGTGCCTTCGCTCAGCATGACGGGTTTTACTATGCTTTTTTACTCACCACTCAGCCCAGAGGGTGGTGGTAGAAAACGTCTGCAAGTAGGCCCCGGGCTATGCCTTCGGCAAATGGTATTTTGGCATAGGTTATTCCGCCCCGGAATAGTAACGCCGGGCAAACTGCAGGAAGCCCCGGAAGGGAGCCAGGTTTTCGGTGCCCCGGCGCTGAATGAACTCGAAGTGCCGCTTGAGGTGCAGGCCGCGCACCGGCACCTCGGCCAGCTCGCCGGCGGCCAGGGCCCGCGCCACGGCCTGCCGGGGCAGGAAGGCCAGCATCTGGTCGTCAACGCGCACAAAATTTTTCAGGGCCTCGGTACCGCCCAGCCGCACCGGCACTTGCAGGTCGGCCAGCCGGATGCCCTGGGCTTGTAGGGCCTGCTCCAGCACGGCCAGCGTGCCCGAGCCCGCCTCGCGCAAAGCCAGCGGAACGTGGTAGAGGTCAGGCAGCACCAGCTGCCGCAGCCGCAACGGGTTGCGGGCCGAGCACACGGCCACCACCTCGTCGGTGAGCAGGGGCGTGTACGTAACGTTGCTGACCCGGTGAATACCCTCAATTACGCCCAGGTCGATTTCGTGGTCGAGCAGGGCCTTGAGGATATTCTCACTGTTGCGGTTTTTGAGCGTGAGCTGGGTGTGCGGGTGCTCGGCCAGGTAGGCCGACAGCACTGCCGGCAGCACGTACAGCGACACGGTAGTGCTAGCCCCGATAACCATCTGGATGGTGGGAGTAAAGCCCGGGCTCAGGGCGGCCATTTCCTGGCGCAGCTCGGCTTGCAGCTGCTGGGCCAGCAGCAGCTTGCGGTAGAGCAGCTGCCCGGCCGGCGTGAGGGCCACGCTGTTGCCGAGCCGCTCGAACAACCCTACCCGGTAGTACTCCTCCAGCGCCTTCACCTGCTTGCTCACCGCCGACTGGCTCAGGAACAGGCTCTGCCCGGCCTTGGTGAAACTCAGGCGGCGGGCTACTTCCAGAAATACTTCGTGCTGGGTGGAAAGCATGGCGGGTGGCGGTAACCAGTCGCAAGATACGGGCCGCAAGAAGCTGTTTACGTTAGCCGTAAACGATATAGAGACGCAATATTTTGCATCTCCTCGTTGAACGGCACCGTTAGAATACACGACAACCTCAGCAACGAGGAGACGCAAAATATTGCGTCTCTACGCCGTTCTAGCTCGTCACCGGATGAACTCAAACAGCCTTTGAGTTACCATTGCAGTCACCAGCACGCGAGATTCCTCGGCAAGCTCGGAATGACGTTCTTTGCAACTGTCCACACGCCCCACTCGGAGCCGGGCCGGCGGCTTATTCAATCAGGCCGTGGTTCATGGCGTAGCGGATGAGGGCAGCCGTGTTTTTAGCCTGGGTTTTCTCGATGATGTTCTGGCGGTGGGTTTCGATGGTGCGCTTGCTGGTGAAGAGCTTCTCCGCTATTTCAGCGTTGGTGAGGCCCTCGGCAATCAGGCGCAGCACTTCCCGCTCCCGCCCCGACAGCTCTACCGCGTTGGCGGGCCGGGTGGTGCCGGCCTCGGTACCGAAAGCGGGGCTGGTGCTTACGGCCGTTTGCTGTACCAGACGCTGGAGCATGTTCAACCCGATTTCCGTGCACAGAAACTCCCGGCCGGCCGCTACCGTCCGGATGGCGTGGGTAATTTCGGTGATGTCGGCGTTTTTGAGCACGTAGCCCAGGGCTCCGGCCTGCAACATGCGGTACACGTAGTTTTCGTGGTCGAGCATGGACAGCACCAGTACCCGCACGTCGGGAAACTCAGTACGCATGGCCATAGCCGCCGCAAAGCCATCCAGCACGGGCATGTTCACGTCCATCAGCACCACATCGGCGGGGGTATGGACCAGCAGCTCCAGCAGCGCCTGGCCGTTGGGAGCCTCTCCTACTACCTCCATATCGGGCTCCTTGGCCAGCAGCGCCCGGATTCCGTCGCGCAGGATGGCATGGTCGTCGGCCAGGATTATACGAATCATAGGGTGTGCAGGCAGCGGCACGCCTCCCCCGGTAAGTCCGGGAGCCGGCCACGGCACCTAAGGTATACTACGCAATACCGCCGCCCACGGCCGGGCCCCGGGGCCGGATACCCGTATCTTCGTTCTTTACCGCCTGCTATGCCTGCATCTTCCCCTTTTGCGAATCCTGCCCCGGATACCGGGCTGCTCCGGGCCGAGCTGGCAGCAGCCCGCGCGGCCCTGGCCGAGGCCCAGGCGCGGGCCACTTACTACCAGCAGCTGTTTGAGCAGCAGCACCGGGCAGTACTCATTATTGGTAACGGCTGCTACACCGACTGCAACGGCACGGCCCTGCGGCTGCTGGGCCTGAGCCGCCGCGACCAGCTGCTGGGGCAGCCCGTGGGCTCCTTTTCCATGCCTGTGCAGCCCGATGGCCGCCCCACCCCCGCCCGCATTGCCGAGGTGCTCGACCAGGTGCGCCGCCTGGGCTGGGGCCGGTTTGCCTGGCTGGGGCGCCGCCATACGGGGGAGGAGTTCTGGGAAGACGTGGTGGTTACCTGCATTAGGGAGGCGGGCCAGGAGCTGTTTCACGTCAGTTGGGAAGATACCTCCGACCGGCCGCCGCGGGCCGGCAGCAGCTACGAAAGCGAGAACCGGCTGCAGCTGGCCCTGGCCGCCACTCACTCCGGCGTTTGGATCAGTCACCTCACCGCCGGCTATACCTACTGCGACCAACGCGCCCGGGCGCTGCTGGGCGCGGCGGAGGCCATTTGCCCGCACGAGGCCCTGCTGCCCCTGCTTCATCCCGACGACCTGCCCCGGCTGCGGGCCGCGTTCCGGCAGGCGAGGCGGGAGCGGCAGCCCTTCGATGTGGAGTTCCGGGTGCAGCACCCCACCGAGGGCCTGCGCTACCTCATGGCCATGGGTCAGGTGCAGTTTGATGCCCAGCAGCGGCCGGTGCGCATAACAGGCCTGCTGCGCGACATTACGGACCGCCAGCGTACCCGCCTGGAGCTCATCCGCAAGAGCGAGCTGCTGGAGCAGATGCTGCGCCACCTGCCGCTGATACTGGGGCGCTTTGACCGGCAGGGCCGCATTCTGGAGCTGGTGGGAGCCGGCCTGCGCCACCTCCACACCACCGATAACGAGGGCGTGGGCCGGCAGGCCGGCTACCTGATGCAGGATATGCAGGAGCCCATTGCCCAGGTACTGACCGGGCAGCACGTCCGGTTTGTGGCCCGGGGCCAGGTGCAGGGCCAGCCCGTGTATCTGCAGTGCTTTGGCTTCTTCGACGAAAGCCAGCAGTGCGGCGTTATCTTTTCCATTAACGCCACCGAATCGGAGCTCAGCAAAGAACGCCTGCGTACTGAAAAGGAGTTTTCAGAACGCCTGCTTAACCACAGTCTGGATGCCATTGCTGCCTGCGACCAGCATGGAAGCGTAACGGCCTGGAACCACATTATGGAGCGGCTTTCGGGAGTACCGGCCAGCACCATGCTGGGTCAGCAGTTACCGGAGTTTCCGGTTTTTGCCGGGGATACAGCTCAGGGGGCGGCGCTGCGGAGCATTTTGAGCGGCCAGAATACTCCGCACTATAACGTGCCCTTTCACTGCCACAACCAGGATTGTGAGGCCAACCTGCTGCCCCTGCCAATGCCGGAGGGTTCTGCGTACGGGGTACTAGTGGTTATCCGCGACGTAACCCAGCGCAACCAGCTGGCCGCCGAAGCTACCCGCCTGCAGCTACGGCGGCAGCAGGAAATACTGTCGGCAGTACTGGAAGCCCAGGAGGCAGAACGCCGCCGCATTGCCGAAGGCCTGCACAACGGCGTAGGCCAGCTGTTGTACGCCGCCAAGCTCAGTTTGCCGGCTGGCCCCGAGGTGCAGGCCACCCGGGCGGTGCTGGAGGAGGCCATCCGGGCTACCCGTACCATCTCCTTCGAGCTAACGCCCGGGGTACTAGCTGATTTTGGGCTGAAAACGGCCCTGGAGGAATTGTTTAAACGTATTCCACACCAGCATCTGCCGGTGCAGCTGCACATTCTGAATTTGCCCCCCCGCCTGCCGGCCCCCGTTGAAATGGCCGCCTACCGCATTGTGCAGGAATTGCTCAACAACATGCTCAAACACGCCCGGGCCACCACGGCCCTGGTGCGCGTGGCCTACCGTAACCAAGCCCTGCACCTGGCCGTGCACGACAATGGAGTGGGCTTCGAGCCGGCCACCGGGCCGCAGCCCGGCCTGGGTCTGCCCAGCATCCGCAACCGGGTGGAGCTGCTGCAGGGCACACTGCAGCTCACCTCCCGGCCGGGCCAGGGTACCACCGTGCAGATTACCATTCCCGACACACCTGCTCCTGAGGGATAAGCAGCAATGCCTGTTCGCCACCCAACAGCCAGCAGTAGTACATAGCTAAAAATCAGTATTTTACACATCAACCCCTACCATTCCGGACCGTATAGCCAGGTATCCTCCCAGTTGGTGCCCGCGGGGAGGTATGGTTTACTGCTAGCTAATCTGCAATGGAGGTATATCGAGAAATTCTGCCCAACAGCTACCTGCTGATTCTGACCGAAGACCAGATTACGGCCGCCGAAGTACAACTTACGGAGGCCCTGCGGGTAGCCAGCCGCAGCGGTAAGCCCAGCATTTGGGTTGACTGCAGCCAGCTGCATACCTTGTCGTTTGCGGCGCTGCGGGTGCTGGCCCGCACCTACCGCCGGCTGCGGCGGCGGCAGGTACAGCTGGTGCTGTGCCACCTGGGCAACGAATCGCGCCAGCTGATGGCCAAGCTGCCCACGGCCCTGTGTCCGCCGGTGGTACCTTCTCTGCTGGACGCGGAACGCTACTGCCAGCACCCGCACCCCCTCATCGAGCCGCAGCGGCTGGCCTCATAGCAGCCCCGCCAGCCCATTAATAGTCAGGGCCACTACGGCCGTATTCAGCCCGAACGACAAGAGGCCGTGCACCAGAGCCAGCCGCCGGATAAGCCGGTCAGACACGCCCACGTCGGCGGTTTGCGCCGTCATGCCTATCACGAAGGAGAAGTAGGCGAAATCCAGGTAGTCGGGCGCCGGCTCGTTACCGGGAAACTCCAGTCCCCCCTCCGGCCGGTCCCCGTCGGTGTTGTAGAACAGGTGGGCATAGCGCAGGGTAAACAGGGTGTGTACCAGCAGCCAGGCCAGGAGCACG
The DNA here is from genome assembly GCF_003944705.1 of Hymenobacter metallilatus. Classification (GTDB taxonomy): domain Bacteria; phylum Bacteroidota; class Bacteroidia; order Cytophagales; family Hymenobacteraceae; genus Hymenobacter; species Hymenobacter metallilatus. Next base: position 258,907 of record NZ_RWIS01000001.1, read on the forward strand.
GCTACCGCTCCGGTAATGACGTGCGTTAGCAGCAAGGGGTCGTGGGCGGAGCGAATGGAGGACAGCAGCAGTATTACGGCCAGCAGGCTGGCACTGGCCGCCGTAAGTACAAAGCCAAACGACAGCGCCCGGCCAGGGTCTTCGCGGGTGGCAATGCGCCGAATGTGGCCGACATCTGCCGTCAGGATAATGGCCCAGGCTACCAGCAGAGTAGTGAGAGCAAAACCGTTCCAGGCCGTAAGCAGGCGCAACATGGGTGGCCAGCCGGCGGGCGTGCACCCGTACAGCAGCCCCGCGGGCACCAGCCCCGCCGAAAGGCGCAGCCAGGCCGGCAGCAGGGCCAGGCGGTGGAAAACGGAGGGGCGACGGGTAGGCACGGAACAGGCAGCAACCAGGACAGATTGAAATATTCTGCGTAAGCTACGGCATCTCAACCGTTGCCTTGCATGAACCCCGCCCCACTTTCCGGCCTGTATGCCCCTTCCCTCAGTCTGCTCACCGACCTTTACCAGGTTACCATGGCCTACGGCTACTGGCAACAGGGCCTGCAGGACCGGGAGGCGGTGTTTCATCTGTACTTCCGGAAGGCCCCGTTCGCGGGCGGCTATGCCCTGGCGGCGGGCCTGGCGTACGTAGTGGACTATCTGCAAAACCTGGCCTTTTCCGAAGACGACCTCACCTACCTGGGTAGCCTGCGCGGCGGCCAGGGTACGGCCATGTTCCCGCCGGAGTTTCTGCAGTACCTACGGGAGCTGCGCTTCACCTGCGACGTGGATGCCATTGCCGAAGGCACCGTGGTGTTCGGCAACGAGCCGCTGATTCGGGTGCAGGGGCCGCTGCTGCAGGCCCAGCTGGTAGAAACGGCGTTGCTCACGCTGGTAAACTTCCAGACGCTGATTGCCACCAAAGCCGCCCGCATCCGCGAAGCCGCCGGCTCCGATACGGTACTGGAATTTGGCCTGCGCCGGGCCCAGGGGCCCGATGGGGGGCTGGGTGCCAGCCGCGCCGCCTACCTGGGAGGGGTAGATGCTACCAGCAACGTGCTGGCCGGGCAGCGCTTCGGTATTCCGGTGAAGGGCACCCACGCCCACAGCTGGGTTATGGCCTTCGAGGATGAGCCCAAGGCCTTCACGGCCTACGCCCAGGCCTTCCCCGACGACTCCGTGTTTCTGGTAGATACCTACGATACGCTGGAAGGTGTGCGCCACGCCATCAAAGTGGCCCGCGAGATGCGGGCCAACGGCCACGAGTTGGGCGGCATCCGCCTGGATTCCGGGGACCTGGCCTACCTCAGCCGCGAGGCGCGGGCCTTGCTCAATGAGGCTGGGTTTGACAACGTGCGCATTGTGGCCAGCAACGACCTAGAGGAAAACCTCATTACCAGCCTCAAGCAGCAGGGTGCCAAAATTGACACCTGGGGCATCGGCACGCAGCTGGTTACGGCCTACGACCAGCCGGCGCTGGGGGGCGTGTACAAGCTGGCCGCCCTGCGCAAACCCGACGACTCGGGCTGGGACTTTACCATCAAGCTCTCGGAGCAGCTGGCCAAAACCAGCATCCCCGGCATTCTGCAGGTGCGCCGCTACGAAACCGACAAAGGCCAGCCCCGCGCCGATATGCTCTACAACGTAGCCGAGCCCCTGCCCGAAACCCTGACCCTGGTAGACCCGCTGGATGCCACCCGCCGCCGCGCCGTGCGCCCCGATGCGCCATTCCGGGAGCTGCTGGAGCCCATTTTCCGCCGGGGTGAGCTGGTGCACACGCTGCCCACGCTCCAGGAAAGCCGCGCCCGCGCCCACCGCGAAGTGCTCAGCCTCGACCCCAGCATCCGCCGCTTCCTCAACCCCCACACCTACCCCGTGGGCCTGGAAGAGTCGCTCAACCGCTTCCGCACCCAGCTGATTCTGGAGAAGCGGCCGGTGCGGCCGGCGTAGCGCTCCGGGTACCGGTAGCCATACAAGTGCAGAGGCGCGAAGTGTCGCGGTTCTACATCATTCAGCTTGGCGGCTTCTACGCGGCCCCGGCTTTTTCTACAGCTTCAGTTGCTGATTTTTGGTTGAGTCTTCACTCTGGGTTCCGGGGCCGGAGCGGAGGCTGCAGGCGAGGGCTATTTCTCAAGGGAAGGTTTATCGAACGAAGAAACTGCGCTCTGCCAGGCGCACAGCTGATCCAGGATGGGCAGTAGCGCCTGGCCGCGCTCCGTAAGCGAATATTCCACGCGGGGCGGCAGCTCGGCAAACGCCTCACGCCGGACGATGCCATCTTCCTCCAGCTCCTTGAGCTGCTCAGTAAGCACCTTGCGCGAAATAAGCGAGAGGCGCTGCGCCAGCTGCCCAAAGCGCACCTGCCGCTGGGCCAGATAAGAAATGATAATCAGCTTCCACTTACCGCCCAACACGCCCATTGTGCGGGTCATGGCGCAGGCGGAGGCACAAAAGGCAGCGTCGCGCATAAGTAATCCAGAGTGAAAAGTGGCCGCAGGAAACGATAGTTACGCCAAGGTAACCAGTTTATGCGGCAAGTTGATCGGCATTAGTAACTAAAAGTAACTGATGATAGTTCCTTGCCGAAACTAATCAACAACCTCTTTTTTCCATGGCAACTTCTCAAAAGCTAGCGGGCAAAATTGCCCTTATTACTGGTGGTACTTCCGGCATTGGCCTGGCCACGGCCCAGCGTTTCGTGGCCGAAGGCGCGTTTGTATATATCACCGGCCGGCGACAGGCCGAACTTGACGCGGCGGTACAGCTCCTGGGCCAGTCGGTGGTGGGAGTGCGCGGCGACGTGAGCAACCTGGCCGACCTGGACCGGGTAGTGGCTCTGATTCGGGAGCAGCAAGGCCGGCTTGATGTTCTGTTTGCCAACGCGGGCATTGCCGAGTTTCTGCCCATCGATGCCGTCACGGAGAACCACTACGACCAGCAGTTCGACATCAACGTGAAAGGCACCGTTTTTACGGTGCAGAAGGCGCTGCCACTGCTGCCCGATGGCGCGGCCATCGTGCTGATGTCGTCCATTGTTGGCTCCAAAGGCTCTGATAACAGCAGCATCTATAGTGCTACCAAAGCGGCCATCCGCTCCCTGGCCCGCACCTGGACGAGCGACCTGAAGGCCCGGCGCATCCGGGTGAATGCCATCAGCCCCGGCCCCATTGAAACGCCCGGCCTAAACAACCTGGCAGGTACGCCCGAGCAGGTTGCTCAGTTTAAGGCCCAGATGGTTGGGGCCGTGCCGCTGGGTCGCCTGGGCGAGGCCGATGAAGTTGCTAAAGCCGTCCTGTTTCTGGCTACGGATGACAGCAGCTACGTGGCAGGCGTAGAGCTATTTGCGGACGGTGGCATGGCTCAGGTGTAAGGCATTAGTACCAAACTGGCTCACCCCCAGCACGCCGGGCGCCCGGCGTAAGCTGCCTGAAGAAGCAGGCCCGGCCACTCTAGCGGCCGGGCCTGCTTCTTTTTACGCCGCACCAAACTTTTTCCACAGTTTCGGGAGCAGCTTGGGCAGCTGGTTTTCGGTCCAGTCCTCGCCTTTGGTTTCGGAGCCGGAGTCGTAGTCGAGGCCGCGGGCAAGGGCAATGTCGCGGGGAGAGGAACCCGCTTCGGCCTCCTGTCCTATGCACTCTTCAAACGCAGAATCTGCCACCACCAGCAGCGCTTCGAAATCCAGATAAGCTTCTTCAACAACAGCCGCCAACGTGTCGGGGGCACGCAGTGCATTCTGATAGACCTGCTGCCCTTCCCCAATCAGCCAGCACCGGAAGTACAGGTAAGAATCGTCGGTTACATATCCGTCGATAATCTTTTGAGCCGCCAGAATCCCGAAGTCATCCGCCGCAATCAGGTACTCCCGCAGGATGCACTCGAACTCAATTATCTGCTCAGGGCTTCGTTTGGCTAAACTGCTTATGAGTAGCTGTTCCTGCAGGTTCTGGTTTCCTTTTGCACGGGTTTTAGCCGATTCTATTAACTCCCAGAATTCTGTCTTGTCCATTTTCACTGGTGGGTTAGCCCGAAGAGCGAAATACGGCAAAACTCTACACACCACCAGCCAAAGCCTATACCGCTGCACCTTGCGGCGCCGGTTACTTTTGCTCCTGCTTCGCTGTAATAGCGGCATCACCAGCCACCGGCTACTTAATCAGTCCTTCCTCATGCCTACTCTGAAATTCAAAACCAGCATCAACTGCGCCAACTGCCTGCGCGCCGTCACGCCCTTCCTCGACGCCGAAGCCAGCGTGGACAAATGGAGCGTGGACACCAGCACCCCCGACAAAATTCTGACGGTGGAGGGCGCCAACCCCATTCCTGAGCTGATTATGAAATCCGTGTCGCAGGCCGGGTTTGATATTGAGCCGGCGTAGAACGGCAGCAACCACATGATTTTTTTCGCTCGACACCAGTTTCTTGCGGTAGCTATAATGGCTCTGTTGTTAAGCAACTGTCAAAGGAAAGTCGTTTTAAATGTAAACAGTGCAGGTGCAACAAACGCTGACTTATCTGTATCTGCTCCTGATTCAGTAGTGGTACGCGGCAAGATTTTTCCACCACGCGACACTATCAAAACGTTAAAAAACTTCCAAGTTGAATTCCGGCGACGAACGAACAGTCAGGCTATTGAACTCATCATTGATAGTGCATCACGTAGAACAGGACGTTATCAGGTCTACTTAAAGGCAGGTCAAGTCTATCAGGCTCGGTTAGTGTACACTGTCCGAAATTGTGAAGTAGAAACACAAGAGGTATTTGTTTCTCGGAATCACTCAACTCAGGTCAAAAACTTTTATCTAAGCTATCCGGATAGCACTGCATATGGTGGATGCCTGACCGGGTTTACTCCATAACCAGTGTGCAAAGCAAAAGCGCCCGGCCTGTTAATAGGCCGGGCGCTTTTGCTTTGCACACTGGTTATATTTTACCCCTCGTAGCGCAGCTCGCCGGCTTCTACGCGCAGCACCACGTCGGTTTCCGGCGTGATGCGACCGGCTACCTGGGCCTGGTAGCCTTTGCTGCGGAGAGTTTCGGCTACGGCTTCGGCTTGCGCAGGCTCCGTTACGAGGAGCATGCCGTTGCCCATGTTCCAGTAGAGGTAGGCTTCCGTGGGGCTGATGCCCGCCAGCTCGGCCAGCTGCTGCATGGCGGGCAGGGGCGCAAAGAGGTTGTCCAACTCCGCTCCTACCCCGTTTTTAAGCACGCGCCGGAAGTTATCGGCAATTCCGCCGCCGGTAATATGCGCCGCCGCATGCAGGGGCAGGCCGGCATCCAGTACCGCCGCCACGCCGGGCGAGAAAATGAGCGAGGGAGCCAGCATCACTTCACCCCAGGTTTTGGCGTTGGCCGTTGTTGGTTGTTTGTTGTTCTTTGTTCGTTGTTCGTTGTTCGTCTCCGAACCACCTGATGCAGGTTCCTGATATGGGACCTCGTGCCACTTTTCGCCGAAAGCTTTGGTGAGGGCGCGGCGGGCTAGGGAATAGCCGTTGGAGCGGAAGGACGGGGACCGAAGCGCCACCACGGCTTGGCCAGCGCGCACGTTGGCCCCGCTCAGGGGGCGCTCCAGGCTGGGGTGCAGCACGCCCACGGCCGTGGAGCACCAGTTGAAGTTCATTTTGGCGCCGGGGTAGCCCCCGATGCGGTTGCCCAGCTCGGCAATTTCGCCGCCCGTTACGGCTATCTGGCTGAACTGGGCCGCGTCGTGCAGGCCGCGCATCAGCTCATCCACCACCTCATAGTTGAGGGTGTTCACATCGATGATGTTGGAGAGGTTGGTGGGCACGAAGCCGGCCACGATGAGGTCGTCGGCCACCATGGCAATAAGGTCGTAGCCCAGCGTGTCGTAGCGGTCCAGGCGCTCAGCCACCTCAATCTTGGTCCCGATGCCGTCGGAGCCGATGCCCAGCCGCTCGGCCCCGAACCGGATTTCGTTGGAGAAGCCGCCCGCCAGGTCCTGGGCCGGCTCGCCGGGCTTGCCGGCGCGAGTACTGAAGGTTTTCTGGGCCCAGTGGTAAGCGTTTTTGGAGGCAGCGTTGCCTTCTTCGATGGAATAGCCGGCAGTGGCTTTGAGGTCAGATGACATGCAGGAAGCTAGGTTAAAGCTGGAAGCTAGTTCCCCTCCTTGGAAAGGAGGGGTTAGGGGTGGTTGATGCTTTTTGAACGGTTACTAAAGCCAGTTACCCGTGGATGTTCAACGATTGTCAACCACCCCTAACCCCTCCTTTCCAAGGAGGGGAACTAGCTTTTTAGTTTCTAGCCCTAGTGTCGTTCAGAATGCTAATGCTCCGTTGGCGCGGGAGCTTTGGCGCTGACGGAGGTAGGCGCCGGCTCGTCCTTTTTCTTGTCGGAGCGGTGGCTCTGGCGCTCCTCCTGAATGTGGCGCAGGTACTTGGTCACGTCGCCGGTGGGGTAGTGGCCGGTGAAGCAGGCGAAGCAGCTGCCGCCGTGGCCTTTCTCCTCCGAAAACAGCTCCTGCAAATCCTCAATCGACTGGTAAATCACCTTATCGGCCTCAATGTAGCGGCAGATTTCCTCCTCCGTGTAGTTGGCTGCAATCAGCTCGGTGCTCATGGCCATATCAATGCCGTAGATGCAGGGCGAAACGATAGGCGGGGCGCTGCTGATGAAGTATACCTCGGCGGCCCCGGCCTCGCGCAGGATGCGCACGATGCGCCGGGAAGTAGTGCCGCGCACGATGCTGTCGTCCACCACGGCTACCTTCTTGCCCTCCACAAACTCGCGGATAGGGTTGAGCTTTTTCTTCACGATGTCCTCGCGGCCGGCCTGGCTGCTCACGATAAAGGAGCGGCCCATGTGGTTGTTCTTCACCATGGCGCGGCGGTAGGGCACGCCAATAGCTTCGGCCAATCCGGAAGCCGAGAAGTAGCCCGACGAGGGCACGTCAATCACCATATCCGGCTGAATCCCCGACTCAATCACTTTCTTGGCCAGCATCTTACCCAAGCGCACCCGCTCCCGGGCCACCAGTCGGCCGTGGATGGTGGAGTCTTCGCGGGCGAAGTAGATGTGCTCGAACACGCAGAAGTTTTTGGGCTTCTCCTGCGGGTTCTTGTGGTGCACCTTGAAATCCTTGTCGATGAACACCGCCTGGCCGGGGCCGACGTTTTCCACGAACTCAAAGCCCAAGTAATCAAAGCAGGTGCTTTCCGAGGCGAAGGCATACACCGGGCCGCGCTCCGTTTCGCGGCGGCCCAGCACCAATGGCCGGATACCCAGCGGGTCGTTGAAGGCCAGCAGGCCGTGTCCGGCAATGATGGTGATGGTGGCGTAGGCCCCTTTCACCAGCTCCTGCGTCGTCTCCACGGCGTCGAAAATGTCGATAACCGAGAGGTTGTCGAGGTTTTTCAGGCGCAGCTCCGAGGCGAAGGTGTACATGATCAGCTCCAGGTCGTTGCTGGTTTTGGGCAGCACGTGGTACTTCTCATGCAGGCGCTTGGCGGCCGAGCGGAAGTTGATGACGTTGCCGTTGTGTACCATCGACAGCCCAAACGGGTAGCTGGTGGTGAACGGCTGCGCCAGCTCGGCGTCGTTGGAGCCCTGGGTGGTGTAGCGGGCGTGACCAATGCCGATGTTGCCCTTCAGCTTCTTGAGCTGCTTGGGGCGGAACACGTCGGAGATGAGGCCGTTGCCCTTGCAGAGGTGGAAGTTGTCGTCGAAGGTGGCAATGCCGGCCGCGTCCTGGCCGCGGTGCTGGAGCGCGGTGAGGCCGAACACGATATCGTGCGCAACGTCATCAGGACCGTAAAAACCTACTATTCCGCACATTTCAGTTGTCAGTTGCCAGTTGCCCGTTGTCAGGCCGCTGTGGGTGTTGGGTGGTACTACAGCATGTCATGCTGAGCGAAGTCGAAGCATCTCTACCGCTTCGTTGCAATGCTATATGATTAGCCAGAGGTAGAGATGCTTCGGCTTCACTCAGCATGACGTTCTTGGATGATGAGTTCAGCCAGCGTTTCGGCGTACATGCGGTGTTCCACGGCTAGGCCGCGGCGCTCTACTTCGGCTAGGGTGTCGGCCCCACGCAGGTCAACAGCGTGCTGGGCCAGAATAGGTCCGGTGTCGAGACCTTCGTCCACCAGGTGCACGGTGATTTTGGTTTCCGGCAGGCAGTTATCGAAGGCCCACTCGTAGGCGTGCAGGCCCTGGTGCTGGTGGGTGTCGGCGGGATGAATGTTGAGGATGCGCCCCGCAAACGCCCGGATGAACGAGGGCGACAGAATGCGCATGTAGCCGGCCAGCACCACGTAATCGGGTCGATATTGGCGCAGTACTTCCACCACTTCGGCATCAAACTCGGCCCGCTTCCGGCCCTGGCTGCTGAGGCTGGCCGTGGGGCAACCCAGGGCCGCTGCCGTTTCCAGACCGGGCGCGTCGGGCTTGTTGCTGAATACCACGGCTACTTCGGCCAGGCCACTTAGCACGCCGTGTTGCACGGCATTTACTAGGGCCACCATGTTGGAGCCCCGGCCGGAGAGAAGGATGGCCAGGCGTTTGGCCTCACCCCCTAGCCCCCTCTCCGGGGGGAGAGGGGGGACTAGCTTTTTACCGGCATCTGAATCTAGATTTAGAGCTAGTTCCCCCTCTCCCCCCGGAGAGGGGGCTAGGGGGTGAGGCGCCTTGACTGGGTCCGTGTGCTTTTTCACCGCATTTCGCTGAAAATACCCGTCGGTTCCGGCCGCTGGCCGATGTCAGTGCGGATGTATACATCCTGGAATTTCACTTTCGCTGCTTCGCGGTACACGTGGGCCACCGCATCTTCCAGCTCCTCGCCGTGACCCACCAGCACCAGCACCCGGCCGCCGTTGGTCACCAGCTCGCCGGTTTCGATGCGCTTGGTGGCGCCATGGAAGGCCAGGATGCTGGGGGGCAGCTGGTCGAGGCCGGTGATGGGGAAGCCGGTGGGGAAGCTGGCGGCGGGGTAGCCGCCAGAGGCCAGCACCACGCCCACGTAGTAGCCGCGCCGCTGCCGCACCACGGTTTGCTGCAGCTTGCCGTCGAGGGTGGCTTCAATCAGCTCCAGCAGGCTGCTTTCCAGGGCGGGCAGCAGCACTTCGGCTTCGGGGTCGCCGAGGCGGGTGTTGTATTCCAGCAGCTTGGGGCCCTGGGGCGTGAGCATGATGCCGAAGTACAGGAAACCGTGGAAATCGAACTGCTCGTTTTGCAACCCGCGCAGCGTGGGGTCCACAATGTCGGTGCGGATGGCGGCTAGCACGTTGTCGTCGGCAAATGGGACGGGGCAGTAGGCCCCCATACCGCCGGTGTTGGGGCCCTGGTCGCCGGCCAGCAGCTGCTTGTGGTCCTGGGAAGGCGCCAGCAGCCGGATGCGGTTACCATCGGTGATGCCGATGATGCTGATTTCGGGGCCGGTGAGCTTTTCTTCGAGCAGGAAGCTGAACCAGCCGCTGTGCAGGCGAGCCAGATCATCGAGGGCGGCGTGGGCTTCTTCTACCGAGGAGCACACGTACACGCCCTTGCCGGCGGCCAGCCCGTCGAATTTCACCACCACGTCGCCGTTCAGCTCAGCGGCTTTGGCGCGGGCGGCGTCCATCTTGTCGCTACGGAACTGCCAGGATAGGGCCGTGGCCACGCCGTGGCGGCGCATGAAATCCTTGCTCCACACCTTAGAGCTTTCCAGCGTAGCCCCCGCCCGCCCCGGCCCAAACACCCGGATATCGGAGCCTTGGAAGAAGTCCGTGACGCCCGCTGCCAGTGGAGCCTCCGGCCCTACTACTATCAGTTTCACGCCCTGCGCTTCGCAGAAAGTTTTGATGGCCGGGAAGTCGGTAGCGCTGATGTCGGGGTGGCTGTTCGGGATGCCGGCGTTGCCGGGCAGCACGTGCACGGTGGCGCCGTCGCGGGTCAGCTTCCACGCCATGGCATGTTCACGGGCCCCGCCGCCGAGGAGTACTATGGGTGTTGAATTCGTCACGGTGTCGTTCTAGGGTTGGTTCCCGCAGAGGGCGCAGAGGGTTTCGCAGAGGGACGCAGAGTAGTTCTAACTAATATCGTCAATGGCACTAATCTTGCCATCGACAAACTGGAACACCGACCTACCCTGCAACTGTAGCCTGTCGCCTGACTTCAGGCCGTTGGGGAAATCCATGGCCGCCACAGCGAAGTAATCAATGAGTATTTCCACGCGGTTGTCGGTTATTAGCCAATCGGTAACGTACTGCTCTCGTTGGGAGAAATACTGTTTGGCTTGCTCGGCCTGCGCCCGGAACTCCGCCTTACCGTGGGTGGTCAGGCTGACTTCGCCGCCGGCTACGTTTCGAAATGTCACCTCGTCGTGCAACGGCGCCAGCATACCAGCCACATCAAAGCGGTTATACGCTTCGATGTAGTCGGTTACCAGCTTTTTTGCCTGTGAGGACTCCATTTCAGATGGTTTCTTTCATGATACCAGCACGCACCAGGTTGCTCACGAGTCGGGCTTGTACGTCGCCGTCAGGAGTGATTTCGTTGCCGGTGAGCAGCGGGCTGCCCGTAATACGCTCGTAGATATTGAGGTAACGGCGGGTGGCTTCGGCGGATACTTCGGGGGTGAGGGCGCGGGGGTACTGGCCGTCCTGCTTGTGGGCAATCAGCCATTGGCGCACGTATTCCTTGTCCATCTGCTCGGCCGTTTCCGGGTTGCGGGCGTAGTCCTCGGCGCTCCAGAACCGCGACGAATCGGGCGTGTGGATTTCGTCAATCAGCATCAGCTCCCCATCCAGCAGCCCAAACTCATACTTAGTATCCACCAGAATGATGCCACGCTCGGCCATCCACTGCGAAGCAAAGTTGAACAGCTCCAGGGCCTTCACCCGCATCTGCTCATACAGCTCCCGAGACACCCAGCCTTCCGCCACCAGGTTTTCCGGCGTAATCTCGCGGTCCGACTCCTCCTTGGTAGTGGGCGTCACGATGGGCGCGGGGAACTGCTGGTGCTTGGTCAGGCCGTCCGGCACGGTTACGCCCGAAAAAGTGCGCTGGCCCTGCTGGTAGCCGCGCCACATGGAGCCCGTGAGGTAGTGGCGCACCACCATCTCCACCCGAATCGGCTCGGCCTCTTTGGCCAGCGTCACGTTTGGGTCGGGCAGGCTGATAACGTGGTTGGGGATGATGTGCCGGGTTTTGTCGAACCAGAAAGCCGCTAGCCCGTTCAGCACCGCGCCTTTGTGGGCCACGGGCGTTTCCAGCACCGAGTCAAACGCCGACAGCCGGTCAGTTACCACAATCAGCCGCTCGCCGGAAGGGGCGCGGAACGAGTCGCGGACTTTCCCCCGGTGCAGGAGTTCGAGTTGGGGAGTATCGAAGTGGTTGAGGGTGTTCATATGAAAGGGTGTCAACCGGCAGGGCTGGCAGATGGCTCGTTAGGATAAAAACTGGTGGGCTGTTGGCTGCGCTACGGTAGCGGAGCGCTGGCTCTGCACGTGCTCCACAATGTTTCTGAACAGCTTAAGCCCGTCGCCTTCCTCACTCAGATTGGGGTTCTGGCGCTTGCGCCGGGCCCAATCCGGGTGGTTATACAGCGACAAAAACGCCTCCGGATGCGGCATCAGACCAAAAACACGCCCGGTCGTATCCGTGAGGCCGGCGCAGTTCAAGTCAGCACCATTAGGGTTGAAGGGGTAGACTTCGGTGGGTGAGCCGTCGAAATCGGTGTAGGCCAAGCAGTTCAGGCCACCGGCTTCGATGGCGGCCAGCGTGGCGGCGTCCTTGATGATGAGGCGTCCTTCGCCGTGGCGCACGGGCACTTCCAGCGTATCGAGGCCCTTGAGGAAGGGCGAGTTGGCCTTGGGGTTGACTTTAAGCTTCACCCAGCGGTCTTCATAGCGGCCCGAGGCGTTGTGGGTCAGGGTTACTTCGGGCGTTACGGTGCCGCTCAGATCGGGCAGCAGGCCCAGCTTCACCAGCACCTGGAAGCCGTTGCAGATGCCCATCACGTGCTTGCCGCTGGCAATGAACTGCTTGATATCATCGAGCAGCGTGCGGCCCTCGGCGTTGCGGCGGTAGCGCAGCTTATTCGCCAGCACCACACCCGAGCCCAGGTCGTCGCCGAAACTGAAGCCGCCGGGGAAGTTCAGGATGTCGTAGTCGTGGATGCTGACGTGGCCGTGCAGCACCTGGTTCAGGTGCACGATGGTGGCCTCTGCACCGGCCAGCTTATACGCGGCGGCAAATTCCTCCTCGCAGTTGATACCGAAACCCGTCAGGATCAGCGCCTGCACTTTCGAGTTGTCAGTTGCCAGTTGTTGGTTGTCAGTTGGCTGTTCTTCCTTGCTTTTCAGCGGCTCGGCGGATTCGTGGCCGGGGTCTACGCTTTTGTAGCCGGGCAGCACAATCTGGCCTTCGCGGTTCACGATTTCGTGGCCGGGGTCGTCGTGCTGGGGGCGCGGGGGCGTGTGCTGGTCCGGCAGTTGGGGAGTCTGTTCCATGATTAATGCGCGGTTTCGGGGTGGCCGAAGCCGATAATGCGGTTTACCGGACCGTTGGTCCACTCGTGGCGCAACGCCGCCGTGCTGGCCGCAATGATGGTTTTGCCCGCTTGCCGCACCGTCAATTGGCTATCCGGCGTTACGCGACCCAGGCGTGTGGCGCGCCCACCGAAGTGCTGCTCAAACGCCACCACATCCTCCGGGGCTACCGTGGCCACAAACCGGGAGTGCGACTCCGAAAACAGCTGCACGTGTACCGGCAGGCCTTTCGGCAGCTCCACCTCGGCCCCAAAACCGTAGCCGAACGTAGCCTCTGCCAGCGCTACGGCCAGACCGCCATCCGACAAGTCATGGCAGCTCTGGATCAGACCCTGGTCGTTGGCTTCGCCCATGAGGATATACAGGGCTTTGGCTTCTTCAAACCGTACCTTGGGCACATTGGCACCCAGCTCGCCGAAGAGCTGGTAGAACTCCGAGCCGCCCAGCTCGTCGTAGGTTTCGCCCAGCAGGTACACCACGTCGTCGGCCTGCTTGAAGTCGGAGGTGATGGTACGGCGCACGTCCTCGACTTTGGCCGTCATGGAGTACAGCACCGTGGGCGGCACCGAAATCTTCACGCCGTCGGCCTTGAAGTCGTTTTTCATCGAGTCCTTGCCCGAGGTGAGTGGGATGCAATAGGCCGCCGTAGCGTCGCGCAGGGCCTGGCACATGCGCACCAGCTTGGCCAGCTTGTGCTTGCCGTCGGGGTTGCCCACGGCATCGTACACCGAGTCGGGCACGCAGAAGTTGTCGTTGACGGACCAGAAGTTGCCGTCGCCGTAGCTCAGGTTGGGCAGCTTCCCTCCTACGGCTACAATCTGGCGCACAGCTTCGTCAAACGCGCCGGCTGACATATCATAGGCGTCCAAATCCCCGAATCGGGGCAGAATGCCGTTGCTAACGGCCACGCCTTCCCAGCTCTCGAAGTTAAAGCGCACCACAGCCGCATCCTGCGGAGCCTGGCCGGTAGCACCCATTAGCGGCTTGATAATCGTGCGGCCCTTCACCTCGTGGTCGTACTGCCGAATCACCGACTCGCGGGAGCAGATATTGAGCGAGCCCAGCAGGCGGCTCAGTACGTCAGTATAGTCAAGGCCAGCCGCCAGATTCGGTTCCTCCGCCGTGGGCTTGCTCCACTCCGCTTCCAGCACTTTGCGCGGTACACCGTTGTGCAGGAACTCCATATTGATGCGGGCCACCGACTCCCCATCGAAGCGCACGTCGAGGCTGCCATCGGCGGTGAAGTAACCGATGTCGGTCAGTTCCACTTCCATCTCCCGGCCCAGGGCCAGCAGCTCTTCCAGCTTGGCAGGTTCTACAGCCAACGAAAACCGTTCCTGCGACTCCGAAACGAAGATTTCCCAGGGCCGCAGACCGGGGTATTTCAGCGGTACTTTCTCCAGCTCCACCACGGCGCCGCCGCTGATGGTGGCCAGCTCGCCGATGCTCGAAGACAGGCCGCCCGCGCCGTTGTCGGTGCTGCACTTGATGAGGCCGCGCCGCGTAGCCAGGATCAGGAAGTCCATGGCCAGCTTCTGGGTAATGGGCGAGCCAATCTGCACGGCCGTAGCGGGCGAGGTTTCGTCCAGCTCAATGCTGCTGAACGTCGCGCCGTGGATGCCGTCCTTACCCACCCGGCCGCCGGCCATGATGATGCGGTCCTGGGCGTCAATCTTCTTTTCCCACGAATCCAGCCCGGCTAGCTGCATGGGCATCACGGCGCCGGTGCCGCAGTACACCAGCGGCTTGCCGGCGTAGCGGTCATCGAACACAATGGCGCCGTTCACGGTCGGCACACCCGACTTGTTGCCGCCATCCTCGATGCCCTTGCGCACACCTTCGAAAATGCGGCGCGGGTGTAGCTGGTTGCTCAGCAGCGTACCATCAAACTCGGGGTTGCCGAAGCACAGCACGTTGGTGTTGAACAGCAGCCGAGCACCCCCAATGCCAGTAGCCAGCGGGTCACGGTTGTTGCCCAGAATACCGGTAATGGCCCCGCCGTAGGGGTCGATGGCCGAGGGTGAGTTGTGCGTTTCCACCTTCCACACGAACAGCGACTCGGGGTTGATGCGCACGGCCCCGGCGTTGTCGCTGAACACCTTAATCAGCCAGTCGTTGCCGTTGGCGCGCAACTGCCGGTTTACCTCGGCGGTGGCGTTTTTGATGTAGGTTTTAAACAGGGAATCGATTTCGAACTTCTCGCCCGTATCGACGTCCTTATACTTAATAACGGCCGAAAACTCCTTGTGCTTGCAGTGCTCCGACCAGGTCTGGGCAATAATTTCCAGCTCGCAATCCGTTGGGTCCTGGGGTAGGCCGGCGGCTTGGCGCTCTTCCCGGATGCTGGTGTAATGGTCGCGCACGGCGCGCATTTCCTCCAGGTTCAGGGCGTAGAGGTTGTCTTTAGACAGCTTCAGCAGCTCCTCATCCGAGAGGCCCACCAGCGGCACAAGGTCCGTAACGGCTTCGGCCCCACCGCCCGGCCGCGGCGTGTAGTCGCGAATCTGGGCTATGGGGCCGACTTCGAAGCGGTTAATCATCTTGTTGCCGAGCAGGTCTTCGGCCAAGCGGCGCAGACTACTCTCGGGCAGCTCGTGCTCCAGGAAGTAGAGCCGTTTGCTGAAAATGTGCTGGGTATGCGTGTCCAGGGGCTGGTTCAGGAAGTCGCCGAGGGCGTTCTGGGCCGATATGCCTTCGTCGTCCGTCACGCCGGGCAGCTTGGCCACCAGGATGTAGCTCTTATACTCGGAGCCGTGACGGAACTCATCGAGGGCCACGTCGTGCAGTACCGGGTCCTGAAGGCAGTGGGTGGCGAAGTCGCGCAGCTGCTCACCCGAGAGGGGGTAGCGCACCGTGTAAAGGGCGGTACTTTGCACCCGGCCGGTGGTCAGGCCGAGGTGGCGCTGGGCAGCATCGGCTACGCGCTGGCCCTCGCCATCGTGCTGGCCGGGCTTGAGCAAAAGCTGTATGGTTCTTTGGCTAGATTCCAAAAGAGGGAGGTTTATCTATTTTTCGGTTTCCCACGCCCGAGGCCGAAGCCCCGCCGTGAGGAAGCACACCCCGCGCGGAGGTACGCCGAAAATGCCTTGCCGCCGGGCCGTTTGCCGCCGCGGTAGGTTTAAGAAAACGCTTTTTCCGGCCGACTGCCGGGTTTCACCACCGGAATACCCGCCTGGCACAGCGGGCACGTATCGGGTGCGTAGGTGGCCGCCGTTACCGGCAGCAGGGCAAAGTTCGGAAAAGAAAGTGAGGCTTGCCCACCTGTGCGGTCAATTAAACTCGCCACGGCCAAAACTTTTGCCCCCAGCCCTTCCAGTACGCGCGCTACTTCGTTGGTGCTCTTGCCGGTCGTCACCACGTCTTCGGCAATAATAATTTTCTGGCCCGGCTCAATGGTAAAGCCGCGCCGCAGGGTCATCTGCCCCGCGTCGTCGCGCTCCGTGAAGATGCCGGGCACGCCCAGCTGCCGGGCCAGCTCGTAGCCAATTACCACGCCTCCCATAGCCGGCCCCACCACTACATCGGGCTGCAAACCGGCCTCCCGGATCCGGCGGGCCAGCTCGGCCGCGGCCGGCGCGGCCAGGTCGGGGCGGCGCAGGAACCGGGCACACTGCACGTAGGTATCGGAGTGCAGGCCCGACGACAGGCGGAAGTGCCCGCGCAGCAGCGCATCTTCCTGCAACAGCTGCTGCTCCAGGGTTTCGGAGGTGAAGGGAGTGGTGTGGGGGGAAGTCAAGGGAAAGTGAATTGTTATCGGATGAAATGATGACCGTCATGCAAAGCGGAGCGAAGCATGACGGCCAGGGTTACACTGCTACCGGCCGCAGCTGGTTGATCTGCTCCACCAGTTCCCGGGCCGCAGCAGCGGCGTTTTCGGCCTGCCAGAGGGCGCGGGAGGTGTTGATCAGCAAACCGGAGCCATCGGGGCGGAGGCCGGCGCGGAGGGTGGTGGCCAGGTCGCCGCCCTGAGCGCCCACACCGGGCACCAGAAACCACTGCTCCGGCGTGAGACGGCGCAGGCGGGCTACCGCCTCGGCGTTGGTGGCGCCTACCACCAGCCCAATGCCGCCGTGCTGCTCATCCAGCTTGCGGGCTACGCTGGCGGCGCAATCGGAGAGGGAGCCACCGCGGGTGAGGGCCACATCCTGCAGGGAGTGAATGGGCTTGTTGGAGGTTTTGGCCAGCACGAACACCAGTTTGCCGGGCCGGGCAAAGGGTACAATGGCGTCGTCGCCCATGTAGGGGTTTACCGTTACGCCATCAGCGCCAACTACATCGTAAGCGAATTTGGCGTACTGGTCGGCGGTATTGGCAATGTCGCCGAACTTGCCGTCCAGGATTACCGGAATGCTTTCCGGGATGCGCTGCACGGTTTCGCGCAGGAGCTGCACCCCGTTTTCCCGACTCAGGAAAAAGGCCAGGTTGGGTTTGAAAGCGGCGGCGTACTCGCTGGTCTGGTCGATGACTTCGGCCAGCCGCCGTGCTACCTGTGCATCGTCGCCTACGGGGTCAAGGCCCACGCAGAGCAGGGAGTTAGCCGCCTGAACTCGATAGATTAGCTTTTCCATTCGGAGGTAATGGTTTCGGGGGTGAGATGAGCACACTCGGTAGCCAGCCGGGCCGTGAGGCCGGGTTCCAGCCATTCGCCACTGGCAATCTGCACGGCCGAAGCTCCGCAGCGCAGGTAATCCGTTACGTGGCTGGCAGTGAAGATACCGCCCGTACCGAAAATGGGCAACGTCAGCCGTTCGTCGTGAGCCAGCTCCCATACGCAGCGCAGGGCCACGGGCCGCAGGGCTTCGCCGGAAAGCCCGCCGGCCACCGGGGCCGCGGTAGCATCGTCGGGCAGGTGCAGGGCTTTGAGCAGGTTGGTAGCCGCCAGGGCGGTAGCACCGCCCTCCTGGGCCCCCAACGCCAGGCTCCGGATATGCTCGGGCCAGGGCGGCAGCTTCACAATAACGGCGGCCTCAGGGCCCAGCTCATTGCGTACGGCCTGGGTGGCGTCACGCACAAACCGGGCCGTCAGCTCCTCGCCTTTACCGGTATCGGGCTGGGCAATGTATACTTCCACACCCGCAATTAAGGCTCCGGGCTCGCGGGCCAGGAAGCGGGCAATTTTGCGGAAGCCCGGAATGCCTGGAGCCGTAATACTCACGAATACCGGTACGCCAAACCGGCAGAGCGCAGGCAGATGCTCCTGCACCAGAATTTCAGCACTTTCGGTGCGCATGTGGGTGGCATTGAGCAGCGTCTGGTCGGCCACCTGCCAGATGCCTTCCTCGTAGAGCCCAGGCCGCGGCTCCATAGTTACAGTGCGGGTGAAAATGGCCCCCAGCCGTTCGTAGGCCGCGCCACCTAGCTGCCAGGTGGCGGCGGCCAGGCATATCGGGTTTTGTAGCGTGAGGTTACCGAGTTGCATAGATTAAAAAAAACTATGATTTTGCCGCCACCCAATACTTGCTAAAGAGTTGGTTAGCAGCAAAATCAGATGTGGTAGCTACCCCCAGCCTAAGCCGGAGCCACTATGTAATATGTCCCCGAACACGGGGTGGGCAATTTGCGGACCGACATCTATGTCAGAATCCCCCCTGATTTCTATCACCCCGCTCCTTGCACCACCCCGCCCCGTTGCCACCGTTGGGTGGGTAACGGGTTATTATAATCGGGTATTCGGGCAACCTTCCTGCCGGTAGTATAGCCGGCCGGAAATAGCCAGGCACTCCATATTCACTTACCGTATTGCACTGTATGCTGGCAATGCTCAAGCACCTGGATCCGAACGCAGATTTACGTTGTAGGCAGCCACAGCGGCTACTATGTGTAGAGTGAGGGTGGCGTGGTTCATGAGCTTGGCAGGGTGAGGCTGTACAGAATGGTGGGATGCGCGCAAATAACCTTGCTTGCTGCCGCTGCCGCCGAACCGGCCGAACATAAAAAAACCGCTTCGGAAACCGGAGCGGTAGAGGCAGCAAAACCAGCAAAAACAGAGGAACTAACAGGGGCCACAACATTGCGGTCATCTCGCAGGATGTTCTCCTGAAAGGTCCCGCACTCCATCATATGATATTGATTGAGGTGAAGCACGTCGCAAAAGTACTACTCCACATTGCCTGCACAAGTGAAGCGTCATTAAGTTTATGTTACCAAAATGTTACCCACCCTGCCGCTTGTTGCGAGGCCATCAGGCACATCTTTTTACACATATAGCTGTTTATCAAGGAAATCCAGCAAGCACCAGATGAACGTATTTTTACCACTGCATGTACCCAGTGTTATCATCCTCAACTTGATAAGCTTATAGCGTATAAGCATCATACGGATGGTTATTGGAAATATACAAATTCTGTTCAATATCCGCTCCGGAGTGATACGTAGCGGCTATATGGTAGAGCAGTTGCCGCCTCTTTCTTTTCCTTGGTCATGTGGCCAGTAGTACATACCTGACAAAAAAAACCGAGGGCAAGTCTTAACATATTCATAATAGGCTTATTTTTATACAAGCTTCCGTTCTGATTGTACCTTTGTTACTCTGAGCGTCTGAGTTGTTTTTCCTTTTCTTTTTCTCCTTTTGCCATGAAAAAAGTGCTACTAGGTTTGCTTGTGAGTGGGATGCTGGCACTGGCACCAGAAGTGTGGGCTCAGTCTACGGCTCCAGTCCCGGTTGAATATTCGGAACGTGTACCGGCAGAAGGTGCTGGCCGGACGATGCTCTACAACCGCGCCCTGGACTGGGCGCAGAACAAATTCTCGTACAAACCTACTTCCAACCTGAAAACCACGGAAGCGGCGGGCCTCATCCGCATCACGGGTACGGGTACGCTGAAGCAGGTGGATAATAAAGGCAAGGATCAGCCCCTGACCGTGTTGTTTGACTTTGTATTTCAGGCCAGCGACAATGGCTATACGTACACTGTCGGCTCCTTTCAGGTAGCACCCGACCCCAAACAACCCTCGCAGCTGGTTGCCTTCGATGAGTACCGGGCCCTGTTGCAGGCCGAGCGCAACAACGACAAAACCCGCAACGACCGACGCATTACGGCTCAGGCCAATTCCATGGCCAGCGAAGCGGCCATGTCGTTCCGCTCCTACATGAACAGCCAGCCGGCGGAAGGCCACGTTGGTCTGGCAGGCGAAAACTAGGCTTTACGTACTGAGTATACGCAACAAAAAGCCCGTCGGCGGTCTGTCGACGGGCTTTTTGTTGCGTATACCCGATGCTTATTCCGCCTCTGCCCCGGGCAACTCCGGCGCGTAGCGGCTGAGCAGGTCGTGGGTGCGGGCGGGCAGCTCCCGGGCATCCAATACCATAAACCCATCCAAGGTGTTGTTGAAGCCGGGGTCGAGGTTGAAGCCAATGATGCGGGCATTTTGCCGCAGATACTGCCGCAATAGCACTGGCAAGCCACTACCACCCGGCTCCAGCTCCGCAATCAGGCGATGCAGGTCATGGAGGGTATGTAGCCCCATTTGCAATACAGCTGGCGAGGCGGTATCGGCCAGAGGCCGGTACCGGAACTGCTTACGGGGGCGTACCAACGCGGCCAGGGACGCATCCGAGAAATGCTGCTGCAGATACGCAACCATCACTTCCTTGGATAGAGCCGAAAACCGGTTGCTAATGCTCACAGGCCCTATCAGGTAGCGGTATTCCGGATGACGGGCAATGTATTCGGCAATACCGCTCCATAGTAAAGCTAGGGGCAGAGGCTGTTTCTGGTACTCAGCCCGCACAAAGGAGCGGCCCAACTCCAGCGACTCGCGTAGTAGCGGAGCCAGCTGCTTGCGCATTCGAAACAAGGAGTGCAAATAAAAGCCCCGCTTACCCAACTCCCGCATAATGCTACGGCCCCGCCCGATGCGGTAGGCCCCCACAATACAGCGGCGGGCCCGGTCGTAGAGGAAGAGGTGCCGGTAATAGTCGTCGTACTGGTCCAGGTCGGCGGGCCGATTGGTGCCCTCCCCCACGCCCCGGAAAGTCAGCTCCCGCAGTCGGCCAATTTCTGGCAATATGTGGGGCAGCTCGGCTTTTTTGGCTACGTATACCTCCCACTGCTGGCAGCGCACCAGGCAGCGGCTGGGTCGCAACGCATCAATATCGGCCTCCAGGGCGGCGGCTGGCGTTTCCGGAACCAGGGCGGCAGGTGGTAGCACCGGCAGCAGCGGCCGGGCTCCGGCGGCTAAAGAAGCATCCAGGGCATATACCCGGGCCCGCAGGTATAAGAGTCGGTCGGTGGCCGGTACTGCAGCCAGCTCACTGGCTGGCACGGGTTTGCCAATGCGCAGCCGTACGGTTTGCCCCCTTTTGTTGAGCAGCTCAGCCGGTAGGCGGGCCGTACGCAGAAGTGGGTGTACCAAGCCGAGCAGGCTAAAGGAAGTGCTATTTTTCCCGCTCAGCCAAACCGGCAGCACCGGTACCCGGGCGGCTTCCAGCAAACGGCCGGCCGTCGGGTTCCAGTCCCGGTCCAGGAGCGGGCGAAACGGAGCAGTCCGATGGGCCACCTCCCCGGCCGGGAACAGGCCCACCGGAATATCGTTGTGCAGGTAGCGCAGCAACTGCCGGACCTTGCTGGCATTGCGCCCCGCATCCTTTTTTTCGGTACTTACCAAGGCCAGCTGCTCAGGCAGGTTTGCCAGCAGGGGGGCCAGCAGCTCATTGGCTACAACTACAAATTCTGGTCGTACTTCGCTTAGCACGTATAGCAGCACTAGCCCGTCCAGGATGCCACACGGATGGTTTGCTACTGCCACAAAGGCTCCCTGCACCGGTACCCGCCGCAGCTCCGCAGCATCATATTCCACGGTAATATGCAAATCACGCAGCAGCTGATCTATAAACTCCCGGCCCGCAAGATGACAATGCCGCTCGTACAAGTGCTGTAGCTCGCGGAGTTGCGCCACCCATTCCCACAGGGGCCGTAGCAGTGGCCTTGCCGGCGGCCCGGCATTGTGGCTGAGTAGCGGAAGCGAGTTTGATAACAGATCCATATCCCTCACAGGTACAGCCAGAAATACTACGGCTTTATCCTCAGCATCAAACTTCGCAAACTGCTATTAGCTGGGCATTACGAACACATTATCAAAACTTTACCAACCGCCTCCTAGGCCCTCAAAACGAAGAAGCCGCGTTGCAGCGCGGCTTCTTTACTTTCTCACCAATACAGCTTCACACTTCACTCTGTACAAACCTACGGGGTTTTGCCCGACCATATTCAGTTATTAGACTAAGTAACAGAAAATTAAAGGCGAGGGGGCGAATATGGTCGATGAATGAATGCGGGGCACTTGCTGTGCCTAAGTAAAGACCCACTCACTACGAAGCCCGACTAATCAGCCGGGCTCCGTAGTGAGTGGGCTAGCTGGCACCGATCAGCTGGTGGGGCCGTTGTCTACTTTGGCTTCGATAGTAGTCTGCACCGAGGAAGAAACGGCCGACAGCAAGTCGTAACCGGTAGCAGATTCAATGGCGTTTACCGTGGTCCGGTACGAGCCCCAGGTCGTGCTCAGGGAGTTGTCGTTGGGCGTGTCAATGGCAATAACGCGGGTGCTGGTGGTTACGCGGGCGGCGTCGCCGGTACCAACGGGCAATACCACAATTACCTTCCAGCAACGCGCTGGCACCGTTATACGGCCGGCATCAATAGTAGCCGCGTAGCCATTGGAACCAGTGCCACCTTTGCCGTAGCTACCACAGATAATGTAGAGCTCGTTGCCGGCATTTACCAGCGTGCGGCAGTAGTTTTCCAGGTTGGCCCAGGTGCGCTGATTGTTATTGGGCGCCTGGGGCATCATATTGGTCATCAGGAAGGTAGCCGTGTTGTCGGCCACTGAGCCCGTCCGGTCAGCGGAAGGGCAGTTGTGCCCCCGGTCGAACCCGGAGCCGCTGTAGCTGGTGCTGCCGGCGCGGTACCACCCGGAAGGCAACGAGGCATCAGCCGCAAAATTATCCTGGCGGGCAGTGCTGCCCAGCCAGGCGCTGCTCAGGTGCCAGCTTACCCAGTTCGGAATGCCCCGGTCGCGGTGGTACGACATGGAGAATTGCGACTTGTTCATGAGGTAATTGGTGTAGTTAGTGGTGCTGGTAGTAGCTCCGCTGGGGTTGCCCATTGCCAGGTTGCTGTCGCGGGTGGCGGTGGCATCGGCGCTCTGGGAAGAGGTGCTGGGGCTGTTGGCCGGTACAACGGCATCTTTAGAGCAGGACACAACTACGCTGGCTACCATAGCCAGACTCAGAATGCGGGTAAGGGTACGTTGCATGGTGGAGAAAGGAAGGTGTTTGGTTGGGGAAGGAAAGAAGAGGCGTACTATTCCGGCCGCAAAAATGACGGTTCGCTTCTGGTTGGATGTTACCGGAAGATTATCATTTTAGAAAGATAGAACAGGCAGGCAAAATCATTATTTTTTAACAAATCCTTAACCACAACTT
Source organism: Hymenobacter metallilatus (assembly GCF_003944705.1). Lineage (GTDB taxonomy): Bacteria > Bacteroidota > Bacteroidia > Cytophagales > Hymenobacteraceae > Hymenobacter > Hymenobacter metallilatus. The sequence continues at coordinate 281,796 of NZ_RWIS01000001.1, forward strand.
TTTGGCATTTCGCCTTTTAGCATTCTTTGCCCTCCATCTAACTTTCCGGGCTGGCCCAAAGCCACTGCTTTCTCTTCTATTACAGAAGTACAATACGTATTCTACTCGCTTCAATAGCCCTTTTTTCGGCTTTAATACAAACAATAAACTCCCCACTGACCTGCAACAGTGGGGAGTTTATTCAACAAGCAATAAGAATAGTTGGGTGGATACGAGTATAGAATAGCTGAAAATTAAGGCTGCACTACCAGCCGCTTGGTACCGAGGCGCTGCCCCGATTTATTGATGAGTGTTACCTGGTAGAGACCGGGCTGCAAACGGGAGGCCGAAATATAGGCCCGGGCATTACTCACCGTTTCCCGGCTTATTTCCTGGCCCATCTGGTCGTACACCACCACCTGGTACTTGGTGCCGGCCTTATCGGTAGGCAGCTGCATACGCACCTGCTGCGACGAGGAAGCCGGGTTCGGATACATTTCGAAAATGACCACCGGGGGCCGTACCGATACCGATGCCACCTGAGAGTACGATTCCTGACCGCTCAGGTCCACAATGCGCAGGCGGTAATACAGGGTGGGGGCGTTCTGAGAAATGCCGTCGAAGTCGCGGTACAGGTACTGACGGGTGGTATTGGAATTGCCTGCGGCATTCACCCGCCCCAGTGCCTGGAAGCTGCCCGAAGCCGACAAGGACCGCTCGACGATGAAATGGCTACTGTTGGCTTCGGCCGTAGTCTGCCAGCTTACCTCAATGGCCCCGTCGCTGTTGGTAGCCCGCAGATAAGTGAGGGTGACCGGCGACGAAACCGGCATTGTAATCGTGGAAGGGAAGCCGCTGGGGGCATCATCGGCAAAAGCGTAGTAGATGCGGGCATCGTTGAGGGCCGAAACTCCGTTGGTCAGCTCCAGCTCAACCCACTCGAAGCTCCGGGTAGTACGGAACGATACTTCCTGCTTACCATCAGCCAGCAGTTCCAAGCCAATCAGAGAGGGGTCGGCAATGGTTTCAACCAGTTCTGAGCCATCGGTACCGGCATAGGTTTTCACCCGAAGGCTGGTGAGCAGTTGCGCATCAACCAGGCCGGTTGCCAGGCCCAGTACCACGCCAGCCCGGTTGCCACCGGCTCCGGCACCATTCAGCCGCATTTTCAGCCGGGTGCTGCCGCCTGCTGCCAGCAGCGCATTATTAGTAGCGTAGTTACCGGTCAGGTCCTGGTCGACGGCCAGCTCGGGGTTGCTGATGGCACAGTTGACGCAGGCCAGGCTGCTGCCATTTACCTGGTAGTTACCGGCCGTGCTGGCAAAGCGCGACAGGCGCGGGGCCTGGTCGCGGAACACGCGGGGCTCTACCCCGAAGCCATAATACACCTGCAGATTGTCCAGAGCTCCCAGCAGGCTCACCCGCCGGATCTCAACCCGGTCGTAGGGTTTGGTGGTGGCCATGCGAATGTTATACTGGCCCGAGGGCAGCAGGCTCAGGCTCAGCAGGCCGGCCCCGGTACCCGTTTCCTGCAGGGTGGTACCCAGGTAGGTGGTGAGGCGCAGCCCCCCCAGCACCGAGGCATCCAGCAGTCCGCGGCTTCCCAGCACAAACCCCGCGTAGTAGCCAGCCGGCGCGGTGCCCTCCAGCTGCGTTTGCAGGGAGGTAGGGCAGCTCAGGTCCAGCAGAGCACCCATCGTGGCATAGTTGGTCAGGTCGGTATCAACGGCGTTGGTGGGGTTGCTCACGTTGGAGTTCACGCATACCGTAACCCCATTATCGGTGGCGGTGGTGCTGTAGTTAGCCGCCGTGGGCGTCGCAAATCTCGACACATAGCCTTTAGCAGTGGTAATCTGGTTGACCCCGATGCCGTAGGCGTAGAATACCTTGAGCTGATACCCCAGCGACACCAGAGACTCCGCCTCAATTTCAATTTGATCGAAAGGCCGGCCGGCGTTGAATTCCAGAGGCATGGGGCCGGTGGCAGTGCCCAGTAGCGCGGCAACCACATTAGCATCCACTATCCTGGTTTCCTGCAGCTGGGCGCTGCCCCCATTGCTACTCAGATACGTGCGGATTTTAATAGCCGACGCTACATTCACTCCCAGCAAATTCAGCACACCTCCGTCGCGGGCCACTACTATACCGGCCCGATGCCCGGCCGGCACCAACCCATCCATATCCATGCGCAACTTTAGCGTGCGGGTAAGCAGCACACTGGCCGGTACGTTGAGAGTGGCTGCCGTGGTAAAATCGGCATCGGTGGCATACTCCGGATGGGTGATGGACCCGAAGCAGGTGGTTACATTCAGGATGGTGTTGCACTCCTGAATGGGGGTGGCCCCGGATATCCCAGAGTTGGAATAAATAGGTGGGGTGGTACCCTGGGCCAGCGCCTGGGTGCAGGCACACAGCGCAATCAAAAAGGCGGAAACCAAGCGCCGGGGCGCGGATACGTAAAACTGACTCATGTACAAATAGTAAAAGAGAGGAAACCGGCGGCAACCCACTGACTGCCAGCGCCCTGAGTGGCAAGAAGATGGCCACTTCACTTAACAAGCAGTAAATATCTGAAAATAAGACACTTACACATAACTCAAATTTTATATATTGTCTCATTTCGAAACAATTGTTCCTAAATAGAGAAATGCTAGCTTACCACAAAAAAGCCCCCTATACTCGCACGGTTGCCGTCTTTCCCAAAATCAAAAAATACAACTCGGCGCTGCCTCCACCCGTTCTTTTTCTGATCTGCTCTCTGCCCTCGTTCTTTTCTCGTTCCGAGCTATGACCCCTTCCTTACCCATTACCATTTTCATCGTTGAGGACAATGCCTGGTATGGCGAACTACTGGAATACAAACTGGCTCAAAATCCGGACTTTACCATTCGTCGCTTTACTACTGCCCAGGCCTGCCTAAGTCATCTTTCCGAAAAACCCGACATCATCACCCTGGATTATTCCCTGCCCGATGGCAAGGGCGACCAGGTATTGCAACAGATTCAGGAGCGTCTGCCGGAGGTGGCCGTAATTGCCATATCGGGGCAGGAAGATGTGCGAACCGCCATTGGCCTGCTCCGGCAAGGTGCCTATGACTACCTGGTAAAGGACGAAGAAACCGCCGACCGGCTGTGGAATACGGTAAACAACATCCGGAAGCAACTGGCCCTGCGCCAGGAAAACACCCGGCTGAAAGAGCAGATTGGTCATAAATATGACCCTCAGCGGGCCATTTTGGGCAACAGCTCCCAAATCCAGCAGCTCTATACACTCATTGATAAGGCCGCCCGCACCAACATTACGGTGTCCATCAGCGGCGAAACGGGTACCGGCAAAGAGTTGGTGGCCAAGGCCATTCACTTTCGCTCGGAGCGGCGCGACGCGGCATTTGTGGCCGTAAACGTGGCAGCCATCCCGCGGGAGCTGATTGAGAGCGAGCTGTTTGGCCACGAGAAGGGTGCCTTCACCGGGGCCGTGGGCAAACGCATTGGCCGCTTCGAGGAAGCGCACAAAGGCACTTTATTTCTGGACGAAATTTCGGAGTTGGACCTGAGCCTGCAGGCCAAGCTGCTGCGCGTCTTGCAGGAGCGGGAGGTAGTGCGCGTCGGGAGCAACACCCGCGTGCCCTTTGATGCCCGCCTCATGGTTGCCACGCACCGGGACTTGGGCCAGGAGGTGAAAGAAGGGCGTTTCCGGGAAGATTTGTACTACCGCCTGTTGGGGCTACCCATTCTGCTGCCGCCCCTGCGCGAGCGGGGGCAGGATGTGCTGCTTCTGGCCGATGCCTTCCTGCAGGAGTTCTGCACTCAGAACAACCTGGTAACCTGCACCCTGTCGGAGGCGGCCCGGCAGAAGCTGCTGCACTACAACTTTCCGGGCAATGTACGGGAGCTGAAAGCCGTAATTGAGCTGGCCGCCGTGCTGGCCGAAAACGACCAGATTCAGCCCCAGGACTTGCCCTTACGCCACCCCCAGGCCGGGCAGCAGGAGTCAGCTTTGGTCGGCAACGAGTCGTTGCGGACCCAAACGGCCGCTATTGTGCAGCGCTATCTGGATGCCCACAACGGCAATATTTTGCAGGTAGCGGCCAAACTGCAAATCGGGAAGTCTACCATTTATCGTATGGTTCAGAACAACGAAATCCGTATCCGGTAACCGGTGGCCTGCCAGGCATGCCCGTTCCCGCGCTGGGGTATACCCTCAGCAACCCGGATAGGCGTGTGTTGCACTCAGATCTATTCCAGAGGCTATGAGTTCTATTAGTCAGCGCACCTGGGGCCGCCAGCTACGCCATGCCCAGCGCCTATGGCGCGATGCGCAGCAGAGCTGCGCCGAAGCACAACAGCAGCTAGCGGAGCTTCGGGCCCGCTCCCAGGCGTCGGCGGCGCAGGCCAGTGCCCTGCTCCAAACCATGACCACGGCCATTCTGGCCGAAAACCAGGACCACGTGGTGACGCTGATTAACCAGCGCATGTGCGACCTGTTTCTTTTGCCTGGCTCACCGGCCGAGTACCTGGGGCAGCAGTCGGCTCGCCTGCACACCAGCTGCGAGCTGCTGGAGGATGCCTCTGGGGTACGACAGCAGAACGCCCGGGTAATAACTGCCCAGGAACGCAGCAGCGGCTTATTGCTGCGGCTGCGCGACGGCCGCATTGTGCAGCAGGACTACCTGCCGGTGGTACAGAATGGCGTGACCGTCCTGCACATCTGGAGCTATGAGGACGTGACGGAGCAGCAGCTGGCCCAGCGCCGGGTGCAGGAGCTGAGCCAGCTCACCGAGCAAAGCCCCCAGCCTACCATTCGTTTCAACCGGCAGGCCGAAGCCCTGTATGCCAATCCGGCGGCGGCCCCGGTACTGGCAGCGCTGGCCCACCCCGACGAAGCCCCCTGCCGGCAGCGGATTCAGCAGGAAATTCAGAAGGCGCTGGCCAGCGGGGGGCCGCATACCGTAGAGCTGCGCCTCGGCGACGAGTTTTACCTCTGGACCATTGCTCCTTTGCCCGTGGAGCAGGAAGCCAACCTCTATCTGACAACTATTACCGAGCGCCGCCGGGCCGAGGCCGAGCTGTTGCGCAATCAGCTCTTCACTGCCCGCATCAACGATACGGTGCCCAACATCGTGTTTATTTATGACCTGCGCACGAACTCGCTGAAATACTGCAACAAGCAGGTTGGTCCTGTGTTGGGCTACACGGCCGAGGAAGCCCTGAGTATGGGCTCCCACATGGCGCAGCAGCTCCTCCACCCCGACGACTGGCTGATTTCTCAGAACAAAGCCAGCCACCGCCACCGCATGAAGGATGGGGAAGTTATGACCTCGGAGTACCGCTTCCGGCACCGGGACGGCTCGTGGCGCTGGCTTAGCCTAAAAAGCACCTGTTTTACCCGCCTGCCCAACGGGCGGGTGTGGCAGCTGGTGGGCTCGGCCTCCGACGTGACGGAACGGCGCGAAACAGAGGAACAGCTTCGCCAAAGCCGGCTGTTTGTGGAGCGCATTACCCATACCACGCCCAACCTGATTTACATTTATGATACGGTGGCCCAGGCCAACATCTACTGCAACCGGTTTGTGGAAACGATGCTGGGCTATAGTGAAAAGGAGCTGCAGCAAATGGGCAGCAGCATGATCAGCAACCTGATGCCCCCCCAGGAGGCCCGCCGCCTGCAGCAGCACTTTGAGGAAGTGACGCGCTGCACCGACGGCGAAATTCTGCACCTGGAATATTTCCTTTACCACCGCAATGGCTCCATCCGGTGGCTCCGCATCAGCAACACGCCCTTTGCCCGCGACGAAACAGGCAGCGTAACGCAGATTGTGGGCTCGGCCGAAGATATTACCCGCTGGAAAATTGCCGATGAGCAGCGCCGCTCCGCCAACCGCCGCCTGGCCGAGCAGAACCGCTTGTTCCGCCAGGTTATTGATACCGTACCCAACCTTATCTACCTGAAAGATGAAGATGGCAACTATATTCTGGCCAACCAGGCCACAGCCCAGCTCTATAGCCTCTCCAACGAGGCCCTGCTGCAAACTCCGGCCGCCGAGCTGCTGAATAACTTTCCGGACCTGAGACGCCATAGCCTGCAGGATGAGCAGGTGCTGCGTACCCAGCAGGAAGTGGACCTGGAAGACACGTTTACGGATGCCCAGGGCCAGCTGCGCTGGTTCCGGACGGTGAAACGACCCTTTGTGCTGGCCGATGGCACGGTGCAGGTACTAGGCGTTGATAACGATATTACCGAGCTGAAGAATACGGAGCAGGCCCTGCAGCAGGCCAAGGAAGTGGCAGAGCAGAACGCCCAGGCCCGCCAGACCTTCCTCACCAACATGAGCCACGAAATCCGGACGCCCATGAACGGCATTATGGGCCTGGCAGAATTACTCACAAAAACTCCCCTTAGCCAGGAGCAGCGTCATTACCTGCACCACATCCGGCATTCGGCCGAAAACCTGCTGGTCGTCATCAACGACATTCTGGACATGGCTCAGCTGGGTGCAGGCCGGGTGCGGGTGGAAGCCGTACCCTTTGAGCTGCAGGAGGTGCTGAAGGCCTGCTGCCAGGCCCTCATTCCGAAAGCCACCGAAAAAGGCATTACCCTCCGCCTGCAACTGCCGGCCGCTGGCGGCCCCACGTGGGTACTCGGCGACCCGTACCGGCTACGGCAGGTGTTGCTGAACCTGCTCAGCAACGCCATTAAGTTTACCGATAAAGGTCAGATTCTGCTGGTTTGCCGGCAGGTAGGTGCCGCTGCGGAGCTGGCTCACTACCAGTTTTCGGTGATGGATACGGGCATTGGTATTTCGGAAGGGCAGCTTCAGCAGCTGTTCGAGCCCTTCACGCAGGCTTCGGCCAGCACTGCCCGTGAGTACGGGGGCTCGGGCCTCGGACTCAGCATTTCGCGGGGGCTGGTAGAGTTGCTTGGGGGTACGCTCACGGCGGAAAGCCGCTTACACTATGGCAGTACTTTCCGCTTCACGCTGCCTTTTGCGAGTGTACCGCCCCCGGCCTCGGAGCCTACCCCACCCGCCCCCGACTACCAGCTGCTGAAAGGCCGCCGCGTACTGCTGACCGAAGATAACCCGGTAAACCAATTGCTGGTGCAGGTGATGCTGAAAGGCTGGGGCATGGAAGTTGATACGGCTTCCTCGGGCCAGGAGGCCCTGCTGCTGTTTCGGCAGCACACGTACGACGTGGTCCTGATGGACATTCAGATGCCGGGTATGGATGGGGTAGCTACCACCCAACTACTGCGCCAGCACCCGGACACGATACGGGCGGCTACCCCAGTAGTAGCCCTGACGGCCCACGCCATGCAGGGAGAAGCGGAGCGTTACCGAGAGGCCGGCCTGAATGCGTACCTCTCCAAACCCTTCCGCGAAGAAGCGCTATTCCGGACCATTACGGAGCTGCTTCATTCCGAAACGCATTCCGCGTCTGCTCCCGCTGTTGTTCAGCAAACCGCCGCAACACCACCGCCTGTCCCGGTTCCTGCCTCGCAGGAGCCCCTGTACGACCTGGAAAACCTGCGGCGCATTACCGGCAACGACCTGGCATTTATCCGGCGGCTCATTGACCTGTTCATCAGCACTACTCCCCCGGTTGTTGCTGAAATGGAGCAGCACCTGGCTGCCCGGCAGCTGGAGCCGTTGGGAGCCGCCGCGCATCACCTCAAAAGCTCCATTGACGGCTTGCAGGTGCAGGCGCTACGGCCACTACTCCGCGAGCTGGAAGCCACCGCCTACGCCCCCGAAACTGCCGACTGGACCGTGCTGCAACGCCAGGTGGAGCAGGTCCGGCTGATTGCGGACGAGGTAATCGGGCAGCTCCGGCAGGAATTTCCGGAGCAATGAGGCTACCTTGCTCCGTCCTTGTGCAGCCTACGTCATGATTCCCAACGGTGTACCCGCTTCCACCCCCCGCACCACCGATACGCTCGTTATTGGCGCTGGCCAGGCCGGGCTGGCCGCGGCCTACTACCTGCAGCAGCACGGCACGGCCTGCCTGCTGCTGGATGAGCGCCCCGCGGTAGGGCACTTATGGGCCACGCGCTACGATTCTTTGCGGCTGTTCTCCCCGGCCTGGGCCAGCCGCTTACCAGGGTTGCCCTGGCCGGGGCGGGCCCTGCGCTACCCCACGGCCCAGGAAGCGGCGGCCTACCTGCAGGACTATGCCCGGCACTTTGGGTTTGCCATTGAGCACAACCAGCGCGTACAGCTGGTACAACCCACCGCTGGTGGCTACCACACCCACACGGCCAGCGGCCAGCAGTACCTGTCGCGGCGGATAATTGTGTGCACGGGCCCTTATACTACACCCACCATTCCGGCCTTTGCAGCTGATCTGGAACCGGGCGTGCAGCAAATGCACAGCAGCCACTATCAACGGCCTCAGCAAGTAGCTGGTACCGGCCCGGTAGCCGTGGTGGGCAGCGGCAACTCGGCCCTGCAGATTGCCGCCGACCTGGCAGCCACCGGCCGGCCGGTGTTCGTGGCCTTCGACGAGAAAACGCCGGCTACTCCCAACAATACCGCCATGTGGCTGCTACTGCTGGGTACCGGTATACTGGAGGCCAGCCGCACGAGCTGGCTGGGGCGCTTCATGCGGAGCCAGCCAGAGCCCGTAGTTCGCCAGGACCTGCAGCGGCTGCGCAAGTTGGCCAATGTGCAGTTTATTGGCCGGGCACTGGCTACCAGCGGGCCGGACAGTCTGCGGGGGAAGCTGGCTACCACCGCCCCGCTGGAGGCGGTGCTCTGGGCCACAGGCTACGCTCCTGCCTATTCCTGGCTGCAGGTGCCGGGGGCACTTACCGCGTCCGGCGAGCCAGTGCAGCAGCAAGGAATGAGTCTGGCGCCGGGGTTGGCCTTCCTGGGGCTGCCCTGGCAGCGCAACCGGCGCTCCGCCTTAATGGGTGGGGCCGCTGCCGATGCCCGGCACGTGGTACGGTGCCTGCTGAAAAGCACATAATTATACTGCAACTTCGGGCCGTGTGCCAGTGTTATAGAGGAGTGCAGCTACTGTACGGACGCACTATTTCAGTGTATGGCCTCGTTGCAGAGTTGTTTCTCGCTCTTAATTCTTTTTTGTATGACGCTGCTAATCTTCCTTGGAATTGCTGTGGCTACGGCCTTACTCACACTCGATACGGTACGTAACCTGAAAGATACGCTCCAGCCCATTCCGGTGCGGGCCCGAAATAAACGCTAATTCGTCTGTTTCCGGACGGGAAACGCCTCCTTAACCAGGAGGCGTTTTTTATTTCTTTCCTACTGAAATACGCACAAAAAAAGAGCAGCACTCGGGCTGCTCTTCTGAAGTATATCCACTGGGGAAAGAACCATTTACCGGATTACCAGTTTTCGCATCTCACTGGCGTTGTCTGATTCCAGACGCACATAGTAGAGGCCGTTGGCAAACTTACTCAGGTCCAGGGTACGGGTGTACCGTTCATTTAGCTCCGTGAGCGTTTCGCGGTACATCACCGTTCCAATTACGTTCAGAACGCGCAGCTCTATTTTGCGGCCCTCAAACCCATTAATGGCAATATGAACGATACCAGTGCTGGGATTAGGATACACCAGCAATGCCCGCTCCTCACTGGCTGCCCGGGCGGCTACTGCCGGGCGGGGCGAAGCTCCCTGGGCCAGCGCCGGACGGGGGCTGCCGTGCAGGCCGGTAGCCAGAAATAGTAATAAAGAAAAAATGCGTAGGCGTTGCATCATAGAATACGTTAAGTGGGTGGGAATTATGCCCGAACGGAATATGCAATAACGGCGGACAGCGGGTTAGGTTTTACAAAAATACGACGCTAAACGAGTAAGCCAGCGGAATATAATTCATCTTCGATAAAACAAATCATTTTCTCTTCGTTTTCACCGATTTAGCCGTTAAAATAAGTTGGACGTTGTCATTATCGGCGGGGGCTTGGGCGGGTTGTGTGCCGCCCTGGATTTGCGGCAGCGTGGCCACGCGGTGCTGGTGGTGGAGCGGCAGCAGTATCCGTTTCATCGGGTGTGCGGCGAGTACATATCCAACGAGGTGCTGCCCTACCTGCACCGGCTGGACGCGGCCCCCACTCCGCTCAACCCGGCCCGCATTACCCGGCTGCAGGTAAGCTCCCCGGCCGGGCGGCAGCTAGCGGCCTCCCTGCCGCTGGGCGGATTTGGCGTGAGCCGCTACGCATTGGATTATTTCCTGTACCAGCGGGCCGTGCAGGCCGGGGTGGAGGTGCGGCAGCAGGCCACCGTTACGCACGTAGCTTTCGATGCCGCCCGTGGGGAGCACACCGTAACGCTGGCCGATGGTGCCACTCTCCGGGCCCGGGTGGTGCTGGGGGCTTATGGCAAACGCAGTAGTCTGGACCGGCAGTTTGCCCGGCCGTTTTTCAGCCAACGCTCCCCTTACCTGGGCGTAAAGTACCACCTGCGCTACCCCAGTATGCCCCGCGACCTGATAGCGCTGCACAACTTTGCGGATGGCTACGCCGGTATTTCGGCCATTGAGGACGATAAGTACTGTTTCTGTTACCTCACCACCCGCCGCAACCTGAAAGCCCACGGCACCATTCCGCAGCTTGAGGCGCAGGTGCTGGCCCGTAACCCGCGGCTGCGGCACATTCTGGAAACGGCCGAGCAGCTGTACCCGAAGCCGGAAGTCATCAACGAAATTTCCTTCGCCCCCAAAACCTGCCTCGAAGACCACGTGCTGCTGTGCGGCGACGCCGCCGGCCTGATTACGCCTTTGTGCGGCAATGGCATGGCCATGGCCATCCACGGCGCCAGCCTGGCCGCCGAGCAGGTACATGGGTTTTTGCGGGGCCGCCTCACCCGTCCGGCCCTGGAGGCCACCTATACTGCCGACTGGCACCGCCACTTCGGGATCCGCCTGCGCACCGGGCGGGCCGTACAGCAGCTGTTTGGGCAACCCGTGCTGAGTGAGCTGGCAGTGAACGGCCTGCGCCTGTGGCCGGCGGCGGTGCGGCAGCTGGTGCGGCGCACCCACGGGCAGCCGTTTTAGCCGAGGAGTCCCGTCCGGCGCCCCAGGAAAAAATAGTCAGCAGCCAATCCCGAAAACCTGTAACCCGGGCATTGGCTTTTTTACGTAAACTGCCTCTGATGAGTAGTTACCTGTGTGCCATTGGCACAGCCAACCCGCCCCACCGTATCCCTCAATTGCAGATTGCCGATTTCATGGCCAGCGCCTTGGAGCTGGACGAAGCCGGTACGCGCCGGCTGCGGGCCTTGTACCGGGTATCGGGCATTGAGCAGCGCTATACCGTGCTGCCGGATTACGGCCGCTCCAACGGGCAGTTTGAGTTTTTTCCGAACTCACCGGGCCTGGAGCCCTTTCCGGGGGTAGGCCAGCGCATGGCCGCCTACCGCCGCTACGCCCTGCCGCTGTCGGTACAGGCTGTGCAGGACTGCCTGCGCCAACTGCCGGAAGTTGAGGTTGGCTCCATCACCCACCTGATTACGGTGAGCTGCACGGGCATGTACGCGCCGGGGCTGGATATTGAGCTGGTGGCCGCCCTGGGGCTGCCGGGCCACGTGCAGCGCACCTGCGTGAATTTTATGGGCTGCTACGCGGCCGTGAACGGCCTGAAACTAGCCCATGCCTTCTGCCAGGCCACGCCCACGGCGCGGGTGCTACTAGTGTGCACCGAGCTATGCACCCTGCACTTCCAGAAAAGCCACGAGGACGACCACCTGGTTTCCAACGCCCTGTTCGGCGACGGGGCTGCCGCCGTGCTGGTACAGGGTCAGCCAGCCGCTACGGGTCCGAGCCTGGCGCTTACGGCTTTCCACTGCGGCCTGGAGCCCGACGGGCACGCCGATATGGCCTGGCACATCAACAACTTCGGGTTTGAGATGACGCTGTCGTCGTATGTGCCGCGCATGATTCAGCAGGGAATCGGGCAGCTTACCCAGCGCCTGCTGGCCGATTTGCCGGTGCAGCTGACCGACATCCGGGCGTTTGCCATTCATCCGGGCGGGCGCAAAATCCTGGAGTCCATCGAGCAGGCGCTGGGCCTCACCGCCCACGACAACCGCTTCGCCTACCAAGTGCTGCGCAACTACGGCAACATGTCGTCGGCGACGGTGCTGTACGTGCTGCGGGACTTACTCCGCACGCTTACCCCCGCCGATGCTGATGCCCCGGTGCTCAGCTTCGCCTTCGGCCCCGGCCTTACCCTGGAAGCCATGCTGCTGACGGTAGTGTATGAGGGCAAGGTGGAAATTGTGCGGAATACGGAAGATGTGGAGAATGTACAGAACGTGGCGGTGCTTTCATCCTGAGCAGCACGCAGGACCTTGCCACGTTGAAACATCAACCAGACTAACGAGGCACTTCGTCCGCGGAGCATCTTCCTAAATGGGCGCCGGACGGAGAAGGACAGCACCGCCATATTCCGCATATTTTCCACATTACGCACATTAAGAGTTTCATGCCCGACTTTCGCGTCCGTGCTACTGAACCAGAGCTGATGGACGACCTGACGCTGGCCTCGGATGAGCTGCGGCAGAACCTCGACGAGCTGGAAACCATCAATACCTGGCTGGGTGGCTACGCGCCGGTGCTGGATGCCCTGGCCCGGCTGCAACCCCGGTTTCCGGAGGGCCGCCCCCTCCGCATAGCCGACCTGGGCAGCGGCGGCGGCGACACGCTGCGGCAGATTGCCCGATGGGCCCGCCGCCGGGGCGTGGCCGTGGAGCTGACCGGCGTTGATGCCAACGCTTTCATGCTGCAATACGCCGCCAGCAAAAGCCGGCAGCACCCGGAAATCCGCTTTCAGCAGGCCGATATTTTCTCGCCGGAGTTTCAGCGGCAGCCCTTCGATATTCTCACGGCCAGCTTGTTCTGCCATCATTTCCCGGACGAGCAGCTGGCACTCATGCTGGCCCAGTGGCACCGGCAGGCCGGGCTGGCCGTCATCGTGAACGATTTGCACCGCCACCCGCTGGCCTACTACAGCATCTGGGGGCTCACGCGGCTGCTGGGCGGCTCCCGGCTGGTTCGTCACGATGCGCCCTTGTCGGTGGCCCGGGCCTTCAACCGCCCCGACTGGCGGCGGCTGCTACACCATGCTGGCATCCGGACGTACCAGCTGCGCTGGCGCTGGGCCTTCCGGTGGCAGCTGATTGTTGATTGTTGATTGTTGATTGTGCTGTGATCCTGCGCGGCAGCCACGCGAAACCTCTTACTTTCAATCTGGCAAACTCGCCTTTCTATGGTTCCGCACGGCCTGGCTCGCTTCTTTCTGTTGTTGCTGGGCAATGGCTACCTGGGCAGCCTGTGCGCGCTGGATGCGGCTGAATACCAACATCAGTACCAGACTTACGGGCTGGTTGCCCAGGACGATTGGTGGGTGCTGGAGAATCTGACGCTGCAAGTGGGCCTGCGTATGGATTACCAGCGGCCGTATCCCCAGTACCTGGGTGAAGGTAGCCGGCGGGGGCGCGGCTTCTGGCTGCTGGGGGTGCTGGGCGAGAAAATCTTTGCCCCGCATTTTTCGGTGGTACTCAACGTGGAGAATTTCCTTGACGTGCGCCAGACCCGATTTGAGCCCGTGGTACTCGGGCCGCCCACTGCACCCACGTTCCGGCCGCTCTATGCTCCTCTGGATGGTATTGTAGGCAACGTGGCCCTGAAAATTACGCTCTGATGGCCCGGCTTTCCTACCTCACCCGCGCCGTCTGGCTTCTCTCGCTCATCAGCCTTTTTACTGATCTGGCCAGCGAAATGCTTTACCCCGTGATGCCGCTTTACCTGCAAAGTATCGGTTTCTCGGTGGTGTTTATTGGGCTGCTGGAAGGCGTGGCCGAAGCTGCGGCCGGCCTGAGCAAGGGCTACTTCGGGCAGTGGAGCGACCGGCTGGGCCGGCGTGTGCCCTTTGTGCAGTGGGGCTACGGCCTGAGCACACTCAGCAAGCCACTGCTGGCGGTGCTGGCCACTCCGGCCGGGGTGCTGCTGGCCCGCACCCTGGACCGCCTGGGCAAAGGCCTGCGCACCGGAGCCCGGGACGCGCTGCTCTCGGACGAAACAACACCGGAAAATAAGGGCAAGGTGTTTGGCTTCCACCGCTCAGTAGACACGCTCGGGGCGGTGCTTGGCCCCATGGCCGCCTTGCTTTGGCTCGGGGCTCATCCGGGCCAGTTTAGGGCTTTGTTTCTGTGGGCCTTTGTACCGGGGGCGCTGGCGGTGGCCGTTGCCTTGCTGCTGCAGGAGCGGCCTGCTCCCGCTTCGTCCCGGCCGGTGCGGCCGTTCTGGGCCTCTTTTGGCTATTGGCGCGTAGCTCCACCTGCCTACCGGCGAGTAGTGGGGGCGCTGCTGGTGTTTGCCCTCTTCAACAGCTCCGATGCCTTTTTGCTACTGCTGGCCCGGCAGCGGGGCGTATCCGAAACGGGCGTTATCGGGCTCTATATTCTCTACAATGCCGTGTACGTACTCAGCGCCTGGCCCCTGGGGCACCTGGCTGACCGGCTGGGCCCACGCCGGCTGCTGGTGGGGGGGCTACTGCTGTTTGCGGCCGTGTACGGTGGCGTAGCCCTGGCTCATTCCGGATGGACCTTTGTGGTACTGTTCGGCCTCTACGGCCTCTATGCGGCCAGTACTGAGGGGGTAGCCAAAGCCTGGGTAAGCAACCTGTGCGCCAAGTCGGATACCGGCGCGGCCCTGGGCACCTTCGGGGGCCTTGGGAGTTTGGCCGCCCTGGGAGCCAGCGTGGGCGCTGGCGCACTGTGGCAGGTGGCTGGGCCCGGCTGGACGTTTGGCATTGCGGCAGGGGTGGCCCTGAGCGTAGCCGTATTCCTGGCCCGAAGCCGCCCGTTGTAATCCATACCTAAATACCAGCAAAGAATAAATCCAGGCCTCCTCCTGGCAGCCCCCTACCACTCTGTGGTGAAATGGTGAGGTGGTGAGGTGGTGAGGTGGTGAGTTTGACGTTCTATCCGCGCAGTCGGCGCGAGTGGCGCAAGCGGCACGTTAAACTCACCATTTCCCCACCTCACCCCCTCACCCCCACAAATCGGCAGCTACGCGGAAGGTGGCGGTGTGGGCGTTTACGATGTCGGCGAGGCGGGGGGAGTAGCCGCCGCCCATGCACACCACCACCGGCAGGCGGTGCTGGTGGCAGAGGCCCAGCACGTAAGCGTCGCGCTGGCGGCAGCCTTCGGGGCTCAGGCTCAGGTGGCCCAGCTTGTCGGTGGCCAGCACATCTACTCCGCTCAGGTAAAACACGAAATCGGGCTGGTGCTCGGCCAGCAGCCGGGGCAGGGTGTCGCGCAGCAGCCGGAGGTAGGTGGTATCGTCGGTGCCGTCGGGCAGGGGCAGGTCCAGGTCGGAGGTTTCCTTGCGGTGGGGGTAGTTGCGGGCCCCGTGCATACTGAACGTAAATACCCGGGGCTCGTGCTGGAAAATAGCGGCGGTGCCGTTGCCCTGGTGCACATCCAGGTCCACTATCAGCACCCGGCGCACGCCCAGCGCGGGGTGGGCCAGCAGGTAGGCCGCCGCCGCGGCCTGGTCGTTGAGCAGGCAAAACCCTTCGCCCCGGTTCCGGAAAGCGTGGTGGGTGCCCCCGGCAATGTTCAGGGCCACGCCGCCAGTCAGGGCCCGGCGGGCGCACTCCAGGGTGCCACCCAGAATGGTGGTTTCGCGCACAATCAGCTCGGGGCTCCACGGAAAGCCAGTGGCCCGCTCCTCGGCGCGGGTAAGCTGCCCGGTTTGCAGGCGGTGGTAGTAGTCGGCCTCATGCACCCGCAGGATATCCGCGGGCGGGGGCGGAGCGGGCCGGAAAAAGGCGCTTTCTTCCACAATACCCTCCCGCAGCAGCTGCTCGGGCAGCAGCTCATACTTGAGCATGGGGAAGCGGTGGGCGGTGGGGAGCGGGTGGGCGTACAAGGGTGCCCAGGCAATGGCAAGCATACCGCGCAAACCTACGCAGGCAGAGCCGGATAGCAGAAGCCGGACACAAAAATAACCGCCGGTCGGGGGCGGTTATCTTCGGATTCGGATGGTTTTGTTGGTGGGGCGTATCGGGCTCGAACCGATGACCCCTACCTTGTCGAGGTAGTGCTCTGAACCAACTGAGCTAACACCCCGGACAAAACCTACTGGCGGCGGCCGTAAGGGGCCAAAGGTAACCGTTCGGTGGGCAATATGCTTGTGGCAGCCGTATAAGATTATGACCTTCCCCGGGTGGGGGCTGTAACCTTCTGCGCGTGGGGTAGTATAGCGGCATACGCTGGCTGGTGGGCTATTCCCCGGCTGCCCTTTCCTACACCTGAACCACCGTTACCATCCCATGAAACACATTGCACTCCTGCTGGCTGGCTGCGCCCTGAGCGCTACGGCCCTGGCCCAGACGAATGGCCCCAGCGGCACGCCCTCCTCGGCCGATTACGGTACCGGCACTACCGACTCCCGCAACAATGGCTTCGGTATCAAAGGTGGCTTTACGGCCTCCAACTTCCGCGGCGACGACAAGAAGAACTACGGCAACGAGGCCATCTACAACACATTCCACGCCGGGGTGTACGCCCAGTTTGGCTTCAACGACAAGTTTTCCCTTCAGCCGGAAGTACTCTATAGCCGCCAGGGCTTTAAGGCCAGCAACCCCGCCAACACCTCCCAAACCGGCACTTATACCACCCGCCTCGACTACGTGCAGGTGCCGGTACTACTGGTGTACAACTTCCTCGATAACGTGAGCTTGCACGTGGGCCCGCAGGTTTCCTTGCTCACCAAGGTAAAGGAGGGCAGCAAGGAGCGGAAAATTGCCGACGAGAACAATACCTACGGCTATAGCTACAGCAGCCTCGACTATGGCCTGGCCGCAGGCGTAGAGGCCCGGGTAGGTCCCGCCCGCGTGGGTGGCCGCTACACTGCCGGCTTCGCCGACATCATCAAGGACCCCGCTAATACGGCGGCCCAATCCATCGACAATATCAAGAACGGGATGTTCCAGGTGTACATTGGCCTGGGCATTGCCAACTAACTGGCCCCGTATTGGTTCTTGCACAAGAAGGAGGCTCCCCGGGGCTTCCTTTTTTTGTAGCCGACAGCATTCCTCCGTATATCTGGTATGACGACGCCCGAGCTGGACCTGATTAACCATGCCCGCGAGCTGCTGGCCGAGCGGGGTATGGCCATACTCGGCGCCTGGGCCCTGCTGAACCTGGTGGTCAGCGGCTACTACGTGGCCCGCACCGATACCCGCACCGTAGCCCACCACTTTCACCTGATGAACGTGAGCTGGAACGTGGTAAATGCCCTGCTGGCCGTTTGGGGAATACTGCGGGCTAACCCACAGCACGTAGCGGGCCTGAGCCTGGCCGAAAGCAACGCCGCTCAACTGCACTTCGAGCACCTTCTGCTACTCAACGCGGGCCTCGACCTCCTGTATATGGGGGTAGGCTACTGGCTCCGGACCCGGGCCCCCAAGGCTGCCCGCCCCGAGCGCCTGGAGGGTTTCGGCCGCTCCGTGCTGCTGCAAGGCGCTTTCCTGGCACTCTTTGATACCGGCTTCTATCTGGTGTACCACCAGTACGCAGCCCAGTTGCAGAGCCTGCCCCAGTAGCCGCAAAAAAAACCGCCCCGTCGGCAACAGCAGGCCGACGGGGTGGTTTTGCCAAAGGTAGCCCGCAGGCTCCCCGGACTTATTTTTTACCTACCAAGGCTTCTTTGATTTTCTCGTTGAAGTTGGGAATGTCCTGGGGGTTGCGGCTGGTAATGAGGTTACCGTCGACTACCACCGTCTGGTCGATCCAGCGGCCCCCGGCGTTTTTCACGTCGGTTTGCAAGCTGGGCCAACTAGTGAGCTGCTTGCCGCGCACCACATCAGCCTCAATAAGAGTCCAGGGACCGTGGCAGATGGCGGCTACCGGCTTGCCGGAACGCACAAACTCGCCAATGAAGCTTACTACTTCGGATTCGGTGCGGAGCACATCGGGGTTCATCTGGCCGCCGGGCAGCACCAGGGCATCGTAGTCGGCCACTTTCACGTCGCCAATTACTTTATCCACGTCTACTTTGTCGCCCCAGTCTTTCTCATCCCAACCCTTAATAGAGCCGCTTTTTAGAGAAATTACGTGGGTTTCGGCGCCTTCGCCTTCCAGGTACTTCTTGGGTTTTTCCAGCTCCGACTGCTCGAAGCCGTCGGTGGCTACAATGGCTATTTTCTTGCCTTTCAGGTCGTTGCTACCAAAAATGCTCATACGTCCGGGTGGTTGAGTGAAGAAGGATGGATGCTAAAAAGCCGGAAGCGCGCGTGCGTTTCCGGCTTTTCTTTAACGGACGGGCCGCCCCACGGTTGGAGCAGGATTTTGGCCTTGTGCCGATGCTAGTCCTGCTCGTGCCGCTCCCGCTTCAGCTCCTTGCGCAGGCGCTTCACCCGCTCATCAAAGCCGTCGGGGTCGTAGCTGACCTCCTCCACATCCAACTGCTCCAGCATGTCCATCAGCTCGTCGGAGTGCTCGGTGCGGGTGCCGCCCGGTACTTTCACAAAAGCCATTTCCGACCACAGCACGGCTTTCAGCCGCAGGCCATCCTCGCTGAGCATCAGCATTTCTACTACCAGGTTGGAGTTGTCGAAGTGGATGAGCTGCGTCCGGATGAGGACCTGCTCGGCGTGGTTGGCCGGCCGCAGGTACGCTATGCAGTGCTTAGTAATCACCCAGGCCGCCTTCGACTCGCGCGCCAGCTCGCCCAGGTTCAGCGCGTAGTGCCGGATGGTGTGCTCCTCACGGGCATTGAGGAAGTAGTCAAGGTAGCGGGCATTATTAAGGTGGCCCAGCATATCACAATCCTGAAACCGGATGCGGTGCAGGGTTTCGGGGGTTTTTACCAGTTGAGAAGCCATAACGGTCGGCGGAGGTGGAACGGGCGCAAAGGTGCGGATTTGTTGCCGGTTGGCGGGGCGTCAGGCCTTTGTGGGCTCGGGGTGGGGCAAGTCGAAGGAATTCACCAGAATCTGGTGGGGCCGGGGCTTGCGGGCGGGGGCCGGCTTATCGAACACCACCAGCATCTCCCGCTCACTAAGCAAGGCCATACCCTCGGCCCGGTCGAGGTGGGGCAGGTGCGGTACGTCCAGCAGGCGCTCCAGCTGGTCGGCCGGCGTGAGGCTGTCGTGGGCCTGAAACAAGCCATTGCGCCAGCGGTACACGGCAATGGTGCCGTCCAGGTCCATGGTGGGGCCGGCCAGAATCAGCAAATCGGTGCCCTGCTGCCGGATTTCCCGGATGCCCATGCCCCGCAAATCCAGGAAGTGCTTTTTGTAGAGTGGATGGCGGCCGCCCTCCATCTGCCCCAGCCGAAGCCGCCCTTTGCGGTGGTGCTCGGGCCGGATTTCCAGCACAATAGCCCAGCCGTGCAGCACCGGCCCCCGCAACCCCAGAAACAAACGCCCATCTGCCGCGGCGGCCAACCCTTCAATGTCCAGGCCGTTGTCCTTGGCGGGCACGCGCAAGGCCGGGCTCAGGTGCTCATCCTGGGCCAGTACTTCCAGCAATTCGTTACTGCCCGGCTTGCGGCCGCGCAGCTGCGCGGCCCGCAGCTTCTGGCCAGCCGCCGTCGGGTGCGGGGCCGACTTATGCAGCTCATAGTCGCCCGAGTCGGGGTTGAGCACCAGCGGAATCCGGGCCAGCAGGTTGCGGTTGGGAGCCACCTCCACCTTGGCCAGCCGCTTGATTTGCTTGGCCACGTTCGGGTCTTCGGGCTTGGCGTTTCTGCGCTTGATGCTGTGGGAGCCAATCACCCAGAGGTAGTTTTCCGCCTCGCCCATGCCCTCCAGGTCCACTTCCTCCGTCACCTTATCCGGCAACTCTATCAGGTCGGCCAGGGCGTACTGGCAATGCTGGCCGAAAGTGCGGGGACCAGTGCGGCGCAGCCGCTCCAGGGTGGTGGCCTCGTCGCAGCAGAGCCAGAGGTTTTCACCGGTCAGCACGGCCGCCGACAAGCCGTCGCGCACGTCGTCGCCCTGGGAATTGCGGCTGAGTTTGGGGTTGAAGCGCAGCGTATAGGAAGCAGAGGCCATAAACCGGGGAAAAGGTGTAGGCTACAAACGGCCCCGGGAGCGGGAGGTTTGCGGCCCGCCCAAATTACCGGCCGCCGCAATTGCGCCGCACCTGCTCCAGCTGCCGCACCAGGCTCTGCACCACGGCCTCATCGGTGGTGTGGAGCGGCAGCTCAAACGTGGTGGTGTTGGAGCTGTCTTTTTCCTTTCGCGCCCGCTCAATTTTCAGCTCGTAGTATTTCTCGCCGGTTTTTTCGCGGGTGGCGGGGGCATAGGTCAGCGCCGTTACCTGGTTCCAGTCGGAGCCCAGCTTCAGCTCAAACTCCACCTTGTCATTGGATTTCACGGCCCACTCGCCCCCGTTCTTCTCGTGGCTGACCTGAATGGAAGTGGCCCCCTCAGCGGGCCGGGTGCGGTACTTGCGGATTATCTGAGTGAAATGACAATCCGAAAGCACTACCCGCACCTCCGTTTCCGGTTCCTTTGGGTCGCGCATCAGCTGGTTGAGCCGCTGGGCCAGCCCTGCCGAGGAAGAAGAGGTCTGGGCCCAACTAACGGCCGGCAGACTGAGTAACAACGCCAGTACACAGGTTTTCATGGTACATCTGAAAAGTAAAGCCCACAAGTCCCACCGTCTTTCGGCGGGCCTTGTGGGTTCAGATGGTACTCATGCTGAAAGGGTTGCCTGCTGTGCATTGCCGGACTGAAAAGCCTACCAGCCAGCACCTGTACCTCGGCTATTGCGCCCGACGGGCCTGCATCTGGGCTTGCACCTGGCGCTGCTTGGCTTTGAGCTGCTGATATTGTGCCGGCGTCAGAATACTTTTCAGTTCCTGGTCGGAGGCGGCATTGATGCGCTTGAGTTCGGCCAGCAGGGCGGAGCGGTTGCTGCCCAGCCGCTGCTTGGCGCTGTTAGCCTGCTCGGTAGTGTTGGTGAATACGGCCCGCACTTTACCGCGCTGGTCACTGGTCAAGTTCAGCTCCTCCGTCAGCACATCGGTCAGGTCGCGGGCGGCAGTGGGGGCCACTACCGGGGCCGGAGTGGTTGTAGCAGTAGCTGTGGGGCTTTTGTCTTTGGTGCGACGGGCGCAGCCGGCCAGCAGGCTGGCAGCCAGCAGCACGGCTAGCGGGAGGCGAAGTGAGAACATACAACAAGGAGAAAGGCGTGTTGCTGATGCCTACGCGAAAACCCAGCCGACGGGTACATTTTTCCCTCCCAGCCTCTATTGCGCCACTAAGGCCACGTGTTTCCGGGCAGGCAGGCTCGCTTTCAGATGCTGGGCCGTATGGTGCGCCAAGGCCATAATGGTGAGCATGGGGTTCACGCCGCTGCAGGCCGGAAACGCCGAGCCGTCGGCCACGTACAGGTTGCGCACCTCGTACAGCTCGCCGGTGGGGCTGGTGGGGTGCGTGGCCGCGTCGCCGCCCATGCGGCAGGAGCTCATCTGGTGGGCGCTGTACAAACCAAACTGGTTGGCCTTCCAGCTCAGGTACGGTAGGCTGTTGAGCACTTCCGGGTTGAGGGCCCGGCCGTTTTCGGCGCGCAGCAGCGGCAGCGTACCGTGGGGCAGCAGCACCGTGTGGGCCCCGGCCGCCACATGAATGTTGGCCGCCGCCTGCACGCCCTGCAACAGGTGGTTGCGGTCAAAGTCGCTGAGGGTGTAGTCGATGAGGGGGGCGCCGTGGCGGTCCACCGTTACGCTGCCCCCGTCCCGGTCCCGGGTCAGCACGATGAAGGAGCCCAGGTGCGCGGCCTGCCGCATCAGCTCCTTATGCTGCTGCCCCGAGCGCCAGGGCAGCACCATGCTCATCAGGCCGGGGTGGGCAGGCGGCGTTTCCAGCTTCGCGCCGAAGTTAGTGCCATCCAGCATCGTAAAGCCATCATTCACCACCGACATCATCGGCCCGTGCCAGGGGTCCATGCGCTGCGGGTACAGCCCCGATACCACCACCGTGGGGTGCAGGTGCAGGTGGCGGCCCAGGTGCGGGTGCCGCACCCCGCTGCGCAGCAGCAGGGCCGGCGTTTGCACCGCCCCTCCGGCCACCACCACCCGGCGGGCCCGCACCGTCAAGCGTAGCGGCCGGCCTTCGGGGGTGGTGTACACGGCTTCGGCCCCGGTGGCCTGGCCCTGGGCCAGGGTGATGCGCTCCACCTGCGCGTTGCACACAATGCGGGCGCCGTGCTCGAAAGCCGTTTGCAGGTAGGTGTTCAATGTACCCTGCTTGATGCCGTACCGGTCGCCGAAGCAGCTGTAGCCCAGGCCCTGAAAGTGCTGCTCCGAGCTGCCCTGGTGCCGCTCATTGCGCGGAATTAGCTTCACTTCCTGGCCCAGCCGCTGCGAGCCATCCAGCAGAGCCTGGTTTTGGCCGTTGTGGCGGGTGTACTCAATGTTCACGCTCAGCACCCGGCTCACGGCATCCAGACTCTCGCGGAAGGAGGCCGCCACGAAGTGCGGGGCCTGGTGCTCCCGGGCCCATTCCTGAAGCACGTAATCGGGGGTGCGGAAGGAGCCGGCCCAGTTGATGGTGGTGCCGCCGCCCAGGCAGGAGCCCGCCAGCAGCCCAATGCCGCCGTCCTGGGTGCTGAGGGTGCCGCGGGCGTCGTAGAGGGCGCCCAGCATGTCTACCTCCCGCTGGGTGAAGTCGGGGCCGTGGAAGTAGGGGCCTTTCTCCAGCACCAGCACCTCGTAGCCGGCAGCAGCCAGCTCGCCGGCTACCACTCCTCCCCCGGCCCCGCTGCCAATCACCAGCACGTCACAGTCGTAGCGGGTGCCGTCCTGGGTGGGTTGCAGCAGCTGAATGGGGCGGGTAGCGGCCACGGACTCATCCACGGCCTGGGGGCCCGGGTAGCCGATGTGCTCCCACACAAACTGCCCCTGCTCGGGCGTGGAGCCTCCGTAGTACAGAAACATGCAGAGCTTGCGCAGGGCCTGCACGCCTTTGCGCAGCTGGGGCAGATTGGAAGCCGCCCAGCTTTGCAGCATTTTTTCGCGCTGCTCGGGCTCCAGCCGGCCAAACGGCCGCAGCGGCCCAAACCACGTCATGCCCAGTGCCGCCGAATCCAGCAGCTTCAGCAGCTGCAAAAATTCCCGCTGCGCCCCGGCGGGTTGGGCCGCAATGGCCGCCGCCAGCTTGTCCAGGTCGATGCCCTCCGAGCCACGCCGGGCCCAGTAGGCGGCATCGGTGGAACCGGCCGGAGCGGGCAGGCTGGGAATAAAGGTGTCGGCGAGGGCGCGCAGGGTAGCACGTTGCGCTTCGGTAAACTGCATGACGGGCGGGAAAACAGAAAAACGAACGGAAACAGCACCGGCCCGAAGTCCGGCCCTAAAAGTTCGTCATTTTCCCCGAATTACTCGTCATGCATACGAAAGAGTAGCTGAGTAGCGGAGTAACTGAGTAACTGAGTAATCGTTCTGTTTCTATTGGAAACTGTTTAGGAAGTCGTCTGACAGAACCAATCAGAACGTCATGCTGAGCGAAGCCGGAGGCGGAGTCGAAGCATCTCTACCGTTTCGTTGCAATGCCATTGATTAGCCAGCGGTAGAGATGCTTCGACTGCGCTCCGCTTCGCTCAGCATGACAGAAACGACGTTTTCGCCAACCCCACAACACGCTATTAATCAGCCACTCACTTACTCAGCTACTCCTTTAGAGCCATTTTACCAGCCAGTTGATTAGTTTCTTGACCTGGGGCGTGTAGGGCGGGTAGATGGGCTTGAGGCCGGTGCGGCCCACGCGCTGCCTGAGCACCGATTTTTCGTTGCTGAACGCCAGGAAGCCCGCGTGGCCGTGGGCCCGGCCCAGGCCGCTGTTGCCGAAGCCCCCGAACGGCAGGTCGGGGTGGCCCAGGTGCAGGATGGTTTCGTTGACGCAGGCCCCGCCGGCCGGAATGTGCTGCAACAGGTAGTGCTGGTTTTCCTGGCTCTGGGTGAATACGTACAGGGCCAGCGGCCGGGGGCGGGCGTTTACCTCATCCACGGCCTGCATAAGCGTGCGAA
This sequence comes from Hymenobacter metallilatus, assembly GCF_003944705.1. Lineage (GTDB taxonomy): Bacteria > Bacteroidota > Bacteroidia > Cytophagales > Hymenobacteraceae > Hymenobacter > Hymenobacter metallilatus. The sequence goes on from NZ_RWIS01000001.1 coordinate 305,777, forward strand.
ACGTGCGAATGGGCAGCAGGGGCCCGAATATTTCCTCCTGCATCAGGCGGCTTTCCGGGGCCACGTCCAGCAGCACTGTTGGCTCCACAAACCGGTGGGCGGCATCGGTGGTGCCGCCCACGGCCACTGTGGCGCCCTGCTCCCGGGCCTCCGCCAGCAGCCCCGCCAGGCGTTGGAAGTGGCCGTCATTCACAATGCGCGCAAACGAGCTGGAAGCGGCTACGGGCTGCCCGTCGGGCGAGTAGAACCGGCCAATCACCTGCTGGATTTCCTCCACCAGCTGGTCGCGCACCTGCTCGTGCACCAGCACGTAGTCGGGGGCCACGCAGGTCTGGCCGGCGTTGATGCCCTTGCCCCACACGATTTTCTCAGCGGCGTCGCGCAGGTCGGCGGTATCGTCTACCACGGCCGGACTCTTGCCGCCCAGCTCCAGCGTTACGCTGGTGAGGTGCTCGGCGGCGGCGCGCATCACCACCTTGCCCACCTGCGGGCTACCCGTAAAGAAAATATGGTCGAAGTGCAGCCGGAGCAGCGCCGTAGCCACCTCCTTGTCGCCTTCCACCACGGTTACCTCGGCGGGGTCGAAGATTTCGCGGCACATGCGGCTCAGGAGGGCGGCCACGGTGGGCGTCATCTCCGAGGGCTTGATGATGACGCAGTTGCCAGCGGCCAGGGCCGAAATCAGCGGGTCGATGGCCAGGTAGAAGGGGTAGTTCCAGGGCGCAATAATCAGGCACACGCCCTTGGGCTCGGCCTGCACCCAACCCCGCGTACCCACCAACGCCAGCGGAGTACCCACCTTGCGCGGGGCGGCCCACTGCCGGAGGTTGCGCAGCGTATGCTTCAGCTCTGTTTGCGACGACCAGATTTCGGTGACGTCGGTTTCGGCGGCGGGCTTGCGGAAATCGGCGTACAGGGCCTGCTGAATGGCCGCCCGGTTGTCGGTAATCCAGGCGCCCAGCTTGCGCAGGCGGGCGGCCCGGCCTTCGGTGCCTTCGTGGCGCAGGGCTTCGGCCCGGCCCTGCTGGCGGGCAAACAGCGCCGTGAGGGCGTGAGAAGCGGGGGCGGCAGGCGAAGAGACAGGGCTGAGCATGGGCAAACGAAGGGCGAAATGGAGAGATTAGCGGATAAAAAGTACATAACACCCGCCGAGTTCCAACGGCATAACGCCATCTTTGCGGACTTGTTTGGGCAATTACGCGCGTGCTCGCCCGAAACCAGCCGCTTACTTTCCCCCATGCACCACGTTTGTCATCGTTTGCAGGAGCTGCTGAGCCTGCTCAACGAAGAGTTGCCCACGCTCACGCCGGAGGAGCTGACGATACCCCCGGCCCCCGGCAGATGGTCGCGGCAGGAAATTCTTGGGCACCTCATCGATTCGGCCGCCAACAACCACCGGCGGTTTGTGCTGGCCCTGACCCAGCCCGCGCCTTTGCTGATTGTGGCCTACAACCAGGACGACTGGGTGCGCTGCGCCGACTACCAGCACACGCCCGCCACCGACCTGCTGGCGCTCTGGACCACGTATAACCGCCAGCTCATCCGGCTGATTTCCCGGATTCCGGCGGAAGCATACCAGCTGCCCTGCGAGTTCGAAAATGGCTATTCCGTTACCCTGGGCTGGCTTATCGACGATTACGCCGTGCACCTGGAGCACCACGTGCAGCAGATTCTGGACCGTACCCCGCGCTAGCTCAGGCACTTTTTCGGGAGGGCGCGGCGTTAGGGGGGCTTGTTTGCCTGATACGTGCCTGATGCGAGTTTCTGTTTTTCCCGGCCCGGTGCGGCTGGTAGTTGTTTGTTGGCTGATTTTCCTGGTTTTTTCGCTGCTGCCGCGTGGGCAGGCAGCTCCGCTTCCGGCCCTGCCGCCGCTGCGGGTACGCCCCGTTGCCCCCGATGTGTTTGTGCCCACCATGCACTACCGGGTACCCGGTAGCGCCGCCACGCTGGTAGCCAACGGCCTGTTGGTACAAACCAGTAAAGGGCTGATGCTGATTGATGGGGCCTGGAGCGCCGACCAAACAGCCCAATTGCTGCGCTGGGCTGCCGACAGCCTGCACCAACGGGTGCGGCTGGTGGTGCTCACGCAGGCGGGCACTGCTACCCCCGAGGCGCTGGAAGTGCTGCGCCAGCACAACGCCCGGATTTACAGCAGCAGGCCCACGGCCCGGCGCTGGCATTCCACTTATCCGCGGTCCGCCCCGCCCACTGCCGCCCTCAAGCCCTATACCCTAATTCGGGCGGGCCGTACGCGGCTGGAACTGTTTTTTCCGGGGGCCGGATTTGCGTCCGATAATGTGGTGGCCTGGCTGCCCCGGCGCAAAATGCTGTACGGGGGCGAGCTGGTACGGGAGCAAGCGGCCACGTCGTTGGGCAGTTTTGAAACCGCTACGCTTAAGCAATGGCCCGCCAGCCTGCGCACCCTGGCTACGCGCTACCGCCGTGCCCGGGTAGTGGTGCCGGCTCACGGCTCCATTGGCAACCTTGCCCTGCTTGTACACACGCAAAAGCTCGTGCGGGAGGCAGCTCGCCGCAAGCCAACAACGGCCCTCGGCCACCGGCCGTAGCCTGCATTCTGCTGGTTGCGTTGGGCGGAAAGGCACGAAACCGTAGCTTGCGGCTACTCTTCCTTCACCCTTTCCCCAGTAGTTCAGTATGCTCAACCGGCGCACCTATTTTATCCGGGAACACGCGGGCGTGTTCAAGCTCAAAGACACCTACGACATTCTGGACCCCGAAACCCAGGAGCAGATTGGCTATGCCACGGAGGCAACGCCCACCTGGGCCGTGTGGCTGCGGCTGTTGCTCAAAAAACATATGCTCCCGGTTACCATTGCCATACGGGAGCAGCCGGAGGCGGCCCCCGTGCTGCGGATTGAGCGGGGCTGGACGTTTCTGCGCTCCAAGGTGCACATTGTGGATGCCCGGGACCAGCGGATTGGCTACTTCAAGAGCAAGCTGTTTACCCTGAACGGGGGCTTCTACGTGTTCAACAACCAGGACGAGCAGATTGCCGAGGTGAAAGGCAGCTGGAAAAGCTGGGACTTCCAGTTTGTGGCGGCTTCGGGGCAGGAAATCGGGGTAGTCACCAAGAAATGGTCGGGGCTGGGCCAGCAGCTGTTTACCACCGCCGACAACTACCTCATTTCCATCAACGACATGGGCGAGCAGCAGGCGGCTTCCAGTGCGCTGCTGCTGGCCGCCGGGCTGGCTATTGATACCGTCTTTCATGAGCGGCAATAGTAGCGGCACCAGATCATAGCCCCATTCACGCCGCCGCAACTACTATTCGGGGGTGCGTGAGTGGGGTTATGACCCGGCCCGCCGCCGGTGCCGCCGCTGGTAGCAGCGCACCAGCATGGGCGCCCGTCGGCTGCCAGTCCAGTCGTGGTCGGTGGTAGGAGTCTCGGCCTCCGAAAGCCACTCCAGCGCCGCGGCTACTTCGGTAAAGTACTGGATTTCGTAGGGTAGCGTCTGGTGCATGGAGGCCAGGAGCAGCCCCTCTACCACCATCCGGTTATACACATCCAAGGGTAGCAGTACTGCCAGCCGCTGAATTCCGGAGTTGCGCAGGCGGGGCAGCCACCCGGTTTGCAGCCATACCTGCACTTCCTGCACAAGCGGAGGCAGGGCCTGCAGGTTCAGCAGAAGCTGCCGGGCCTGGTACCGGCGGATAGCCACCAGCAGCGTTTCCAGAATGGGCAGCAGTTGCTGAGCATTGCTCCGCTCCCGCCGCCATAGCCGCAGCATCCGCAGGTGCTGGTTGTAACGCAAAATCAGACGGGGCAGGGCGGCAGGAGGCATGGGTGCGCGGGTATGGCACGGGATACACTCCGTACACCTTAAGATACGAGCTTGCCAGTGGCTCCCGATTTCCTGTGTGTACCCGCCGGCCCGTGTTTACGACCAACCCCGGCCAGTGGTCCGTCAACCCGCCCATATTCTCTGCCAAGCACCGGGCTCCGCGCAGTAGCAGCTTAGCGTTTCTTCTGCTTTTTAAGGTAGGCCTGGGCTTCGTTGTACGCTTCTGATTTACGCTCAGCTTTCTGCTGCACCTCCTTATAGTAACGAATAGCATCGGCCGGCATTTTTTGCTTATCCGAAATACGGGCCAGATTGAGCAGAGCATAGAGGTAGAAGCCCTGCTTGGTATCGTTGGTGCTTTCGGCAAACACCACGCAGCGCTGATAGTATTCCCGGGCCTTGTCCAGGTCCTTGTACTGGTTTTGCATCAGGCTGCCCAGAAAAAACGTGGCGTAGCGCCCACTAATGCCCTCGTAGCCTGGCAGGCCCCGGTTTATTTTGTCCAGAATATCCCGGCTCACCCGCTCACACTCACGCAGGTCGCCTACCTGGTAGCTCATCAGGGCATAAAAGCGCTGCAGGTAGCCGTTGTCGGGGTATTGGGTGGCCATGGCCTGGGCCAGGGGCAGGGCCTCGGCAGGCTTGTTTTCCTGGTTCTGCAGAATCTTCATCAGGAACACTTTAGCCTCCGGAGCCGTGTAGAAGCCGTTGGCCGCCACTCCACGCAGCTGGCTTAGGCCCAGCTGCTTGTTGCCCTTCGGAAAGAACAGCAGCACCGGTTTCAGCAGCGGATAATTTTCCGAAATCCAGGGGGCGTAGTAGTTGATCAGGGCCTGTCCGAACAGGAATTCGGGGCTGAGGCCGTTAGCCTCCCGGCTTTTCTCCAGGTAGTCGAGGGCGTGCTTACTGGCAAAAGTGGCCTTACTCCAGTTGTGCCGCTCGGCGTTCAGGCGGGCCGCAAACCCGTAGGCCGCCGACAGGAAAAAGCAGGCTTCATAGTTTTTCTTATCGGCTTTGTACAGCGCCTCACCTTTGGTCACGGCCGTGTCCATGTAGGCCAGAAACACCTTGTCGTACTGCTCGTTGGTGATGTTGCTGGGCATGATTTTCCACCACGTGGTCAGGCCCAGCAGGAAGTAGGGCATGGGGTGGTTGGGGTAGCGGCGGCGCAGGCTCCGGAACTGCCGCTCGGCCTTATCGTGCTTGAAGTTGTAGATGTTGTACACCGCCCCTTCCAGCTCCGTTTGAATATCCTTGTCCAACAGCAGCCAGCCCGAAATATCGACGGCAGCCGGGGCTACATCCACGTTGGATAACTCAATCTGCCGGGCCGCACGGGCCGTATCGGGCTGCTGGGCCTGCGCCTGGAGGGCAAGCATCATCAGACAGCCACATAAAAAAAGACGCATACAGTACAGCTTGGGACCCCTAGTATAGAGGAAATGGGCGGGAGACGCGACGTATCATACGTACCAAAACAAAAAAAAGAGGCTGAAGCTCCCACAGCCTCAACCTCTTTTGCGTTTACTACGTGCTAAAAGCACCCAGGAAACGGCCAGCGGCTAAAATTCCCACCCAAAGCCGCTGGATGTCTGTTCCGAAAAACGGCCTAGCGGCCGCCGTCGGGCTGGCGGGTAAGCCAGCTGTATGCGTTGTATTGGCCGGGCGTAAAAATGCGGGCCAGCGTTTGTTGATACGTTTGCTCGGCTTGCAGAGCCGCAGGGCTCGGCAGCAGACGGCCCTCGGTGGCCGTAGCTACCAGGCCGGGCTGCTCCGGGGTTTCGCCCAGGGCGGCCAGCTGCTGAAAATACTGCCGGGTGCTCCGCTGCACGGCTTTTTGCTGCTGCCTGGAGAGCTGCAGCGAGGTAGCCAGGTAGCGGGCCAGCCGCGTGCTACGCACTTCTACCGATTCGGGCAAAGCCGAGGCCGGGCGGGCCTGGGCAAAGTGCGAACCTACTACCAGCAAAGCCAACATGGTCAGGGCCAGCAGGTAAGTATGGAGCGTTTTCATTTGAGCAGTGTGTTTCAGTATGTCAAAGGTCAGGATGGAATACGCAGAAAACCACTACCCGGTTGGCTATTTTTGGTGCCTTATTGACCAAATGTATTAACTTCACGTTCCCACAAAGCCACTGAGGCATTACCACCCCGTGAAATTACAATTTGAGCCCATTCATCCCACGGTTGACAGCTCGTTTACCCTGCTGCATTACACCGAAGTAAGCAAAGCCGAGCTGCTCTGGCATTACCATCCTGAGTATGAGCTGGTGTACATTCCGCAGGGCCACGGCCGCCGCCACATTGGCCAGCACATTTCCCGCTTCGAGGATGGAGAGCTGGTCCTGATTGGTCCCGACCTCCCTCACCTCACCTTCAGCTACGGGCAGCCGGTGGGTACGCCGTTCGAGGAAATAGTGGTGCAGCTGCGCGGCGACTTTCTGGGTACTGATTTCTGGGAAAGACCTGAGCTGGCGGCAATTCGCCATCTGCTGGCCCGCTCCCACGAGGGGTTGTCATTCGGGGGAAGTACGCGCACAGCCGTGGGGCCTACGCTGCGGCGGCTGCTTACGGCCCCGCCCTTTATGCGGCTGATGCTGCTGTTGCAGGTGCTGCAGGAGCTGGCGCAGGCTCCTACCACCGATATTCAGCCGCTGCACGCCGGCACGGGTGGGCAGGGGCTAAGCGGGAAGGAGCAGCAGCGCCTGAGCCGGGTGTATCATTTCGTGGAGCAGAATTACCAGCGGGCTACCCTGTCGGTGCAGGAAGTGGCCGATGTGGCCTACCTCTCGGTACCGGCGTTTTGCCGCTACTTCAAAAAGATGACCCGCCACACGCTCACCGATTTCCTGCAGGAATACCGGGTGGGCCAGGCCTGCCGCCTACTGCTGGACGACGACCTGGCCGTAACGGAGGTGTGTTACGCCTGCGGCTTCAACAACCTGTCGCACTTCAACAAAACCTTCCGCAAGTTTACCGGCCAGAGCCCCACCGAGTACCGTCGCCAACGCATCGGCAAGTAGAGGAAGTAGAAGAATTGGGTATAGGATAAGTAGGGAAGGAGTTATTCCGTATTCTTCCCCCGTCCTTTTGTACCTAGGCTCCTGCCCCGGAACAAGCAATGCCTGGCAAGTGTCTAGCGAGTAGATGCTTGCTGTTCTTCTATCCCTGCTCCTGGCCTGGCAGCGGCTGCTGCCCGGGCCCGAAAAGCCGCTGGTGCTACAGCCAGTGCCGCTGCTGCTGGCCTCTCCCCTCTTCACTGTAACGGCCCTCCACGATGCCCGGCCGGGCCGGCCGGCGGTGGCATGGCTACTGTCGGCATCCGGCGCGGCTCCACCGCAACCGGTAGAGCTGCAGGGGGGTACCGAAGCCGCGCTGCGCCAGTTTGTGGGGCGTAGCCTGCCGGTTGCCGCGGCGGCACGCTACCGGGTGGCGGTGCGGGTGCTGGAGTGCCGGGTGCAGGAAACTCCAGCCGCCGCTGGCCGACAGGCGGCCGGGCAGGTAACCGTACGCTTGGCTTTCGACTGGCAGAATGCAGAAGGGCGTATCGTGCAGCTTACCGAGTACCGGGGCGGCGCACGGTACCTGCGCCCCCTGGCCAGCCGGGCGGTAGTGGAGCCTACCCTCCGGCAAGCCCTGCTGAATGGCTTCGTGTACCTGAACCAGTGGCTTACGCAAGCCAGGGCCCACGATGTGCGGCTTGCTACGGCCGTGCACCCCACCTTCCGCTACGAAACCCGCCAAACCGAAGCGGATACCCTGTTTTACGACCCGGCCCGCCCTCTCGCCTGGACCGATTTTACCGGACTGCCCCGCCCCCGGGGGCGGTATGCGGCGGCCGTATTTCCGGGGTTTGCCTACCAGGGCCGGCCCCGGGTAGCCAATGGAGTGGTGGAGCTGGAGCTATACCTGAAGATATACGTGGTGCGCAGCTCCTCCTGGGTAGCGCCTGACCAGCGCACCGCCTTCAACCTCAACCACGAACAGCGCCATTTTGACCTGGTACGGCTGGTAGCCGAGCGGTTCCGGCGCAAAGCCACCCCCGATAGCCTCACGGTGGAAGACTACAATAGCATTCTGCAGCTGCAGTACCTCAAGTCCTTCACCGAAATGAACCACCTGCAGGAGCAATACGACCAGGAAACCCGGGGCGGTACGGATGCACAGGCCCAGGAACGGTGGAATCGTCGGATTGACGCGGAGCTACGCGGCTACGGCATTATGGGTCCCTAAAACGCGGCTTGGCGCCGTAGGGGCTTGCTTTGCTACCCCGAGCTGGCGCACTGGCTGGCGCATAGGAGAAGCCCCATTGGAGCAGTTGAAAATCCAGTATCTTCCTGGCATATTTCTACTTCAACCCATAGTATGTTGCGCACATCCTTTATTCTGCTGCCGGTGCTGCTGGCTGGCACTGCTCTGGCCCAAACGGCCGTCCCACCGGCTGCTTCCACCACCGCCCCGGCCGTTTCGGGTGCCCTGTTCAACCAAGCCAAGCTCGACAGCCTGTTCACGGCCCTCGAAAGCAACCACAAGCTGATGGGCAGCCTGGTACTGTCGCGGGGTGGGAAAGTGGTGTACAGCCGTGCCATTGGGTTGGAGCAGCCGGGCATACCGGCCACAACAGCCACGCGCTACCGGGTGGGCAGCATCAGCAAAACGTTTACAGCCACCCTAGTGATGCAGCTGGTAGAGGAAGGCCAGCTCAGGCTCGATGCACCTATTGCCACCTGGTTTCCGATGCTGCCCAACGCCACGAAACTTACCGTGGACCAGCTGCTGCACCACCGTAGCGGCCTGCACAACTTCACCAACGACCCGACCTACCGGCAGTACATGACCCAGCCGAAGACCCAGGCCGAAATGCTGGCCATTATGGCCAGGCCGGCCGTTGATTTCGAGCCGGGCGCCAAATATGCGTACAGCAACACCAACTACGTATTGCTGGGCTACCTCATCGAAAAGGTCACGAAGCAGCCCTACGCTAAGGTTCTGCAACAGCGCATAACCGGCAAGCTGAAGTTGAAAGATACCTACTACGGCGGCCGCATCGGGAGCCAGCCGCACGAGGCGGCCTCGTTCACCTGGAGTGGTACCGCCTGGCAGCCCGAGCCGGAAACCGACATGAGCATTCCCGGTGGCGCGGGTGCCATCGTCTCGACGCCCGCGGATCTGGCGCGTTTCATGGAGGGGCTGTACGGGGGCAAGCTGGTGAAACCCGCCACCCTGCAGCAGATGCTGACGATGCAGGACACATACGGCGTGGGCCTGATGCAGATGCCTTTTTACGGCAAGCAGAGCTTCGGGCACGGCGGGGCCATCGACGCCTTTCGGTCCATGGTTGGGTACTTTCCGGCCGAGCAGCTGACGGTAGCGTACTGTACCAATGGCTCCACCTACAGCCCCAACGATATGGTTATTGGGGCGCTGTCCAGCTACTTTGGCCGCCCTTACCGCCTGCCTGATTTCACAACTTCCGCGGTTACGCTCACGGCGGCTGAGCTGGCACCTTACCTGGGCACTTACGCCAGCTCCCAGCTCCCGCTTAAAATCAGCGTAACGGCTAACGGCACCACACTCCTGGCGCAGGCCACCGGCCAGAATGCCCTTCCGCTCACGGCCAAAACCAACACGCAGTTTGTGTACGAGGGAGCCGGCATTATCATGGACTTCGACGCCGCCCGGCATACGTTTACCTTGCGCCAGGGGGGCGGCACTTACCTGTTCACGCGGGAGTAGCTGGTTGCGTAGTCAGCAAAAAGCCCCCGTACCGAGGTTGGTACGGGGGCTTTTCTATTCGATCCGGCAACGGACTAGTCTTTCACTTTCACCTGTCCATCGTCGGCGTCGCGCTTCACTTTGGTGCCGTTACGGTACTCCACTTTCGTGTCACCGTCCTTGTCAATCTTTACGGTTTTGCCGTTGGAGTACACGATTTTGGTTTCGCCGTTGGCTTTCTTATCGTACTTCACAACAGCCGGGCCACGGCGGGCGGGCGTGGTTTCGCGGGTTGTGGTGGTAGTTACCGTGGCGGCCGTGTACGGCGTACCGTCGTAGTAAGTGCCGCGGTTGGAGGCGTAGGTGTTGTATTGCGGCTCCGTGACATAGGTTTTCACCTGTCGGTCGGTTTCGTCGTTCACCTGGCGCAGGGCCGCATAGCGGCCGGTAGTATCGGTGGCGTAGCGGGTATTTACCTCGTTGAGGCGGCGGCCCCGGGTATAGTAGGTTTTGGTTACCTGAGTTACCACCACCGTATCGGTCAGTTTCAGGTCGTCGGCAATGCGGGCGGCCAGGCGGTCGGCCTCGGTGCGGTAAGCAGCCGTGTCGTTGTTGAGTGCGGTATCATCCACTACCACGGCCGTATCGGCCGCGGGGGTCGTGGCCGCATCCACGGCGGCAGGTTTGTCCTGGGTGCAGGACGCTACGGCCAAGCTGGCGGCCGCAGAGAGCAAAAGCAAAGACTTATTCATGACAAAAGTCGGGTGAGATGAAAGCGGCCGTGTTACATATAGCGCGGCTGCTATAGATGGGGCTGATACGGCAGCGCTTGCACGGGGGTTACGAGGAGGCAGCGCACAAAAAATGATTGGTTCAGGCAACGCTTGCGGCCCCTGCTCCATCTACCTGGGCATACGTCATCTGTTCCACTTCTAGCACTAAGGCCTCATGAAAACAACTCTGATACTATCGGCTTGGGCCGTAACGGCTTTTTTGAGTAGCTCCGCCCTGGCCCAGCAGGTCCGCAACGTTGGCGCATTTGAGCAGGTGAAAGCCAGCGGCGCCATTGATCTGGTCCTGCAGCAAGGGGCTGCTACGGAGGTAAAAGTGGATGCGGAGCCAGGCGTAGGGGAACATGTACGGGCCGAGGTGCAGGGTACTACCCTGGTTCTGTACCGCGACAAAGGCCTCTCGTCGTTGCTTTCCAGCAAGAAAGTAACAGTATATATCACCTGCCCTACCCTCACGGGCGTATCGGTGAGTGGAGCTTCCGATGTTAGAAGCGAAACGCCTTTCACCGCCGACAGCTTCACAATCCAGGCCAGCGGGGCGTCGGACGTGACCATGCGCCTGAACGTGAAAACCCTGACTGCCTCCGCCTCCGGGGCCAGCGACCTGCGCCTTTCCGGTCGCGCCGAGCGGCAGCAGATACACCTCAGCGGCAGCAGCGACTACAAGGGCTACGAGCTGCAGAGCCGCACCGCCGACATCCACGCTACGGGTGCTTCCGATGCCTACGTAGCCGTAACGGAAGAGCTGCAAAGCCAGACCTCCGGCTCCAGCGACGTGCATTACAAAGGCAAGCCCCGCCTGACACGCTAGGCCCGGGCACCGGACGACCCGCCGCCCCACCGGCGGCAGCACACGCAAACGGTTCCTCTTACCACCGCTCTGCCAAAGCGTTGTACAGGTCCGGCTGGGTGGCGGGTGCACAGGCGGTGCAGACGGTCACCTACAAAGAAGGTCAGAAACCGTCATGGCGAACTTCCTCGGCAAGCTCGCCATGACGGTTTCTGACCTTCTTTGGGGTACAGGTTGCCAGATGTCCACTTGCCTCAGGACAAGTGCACTGCCTGGGCTCGGGCAAAGAATGCCCTTTCCGTTTGGGTACGGCATGGGCAGCTGTGGCAGTGGCTTCCGGCCTGCCTACCTTTGCGCCATGACCGTTCACCGCCACTTCCTGCTTTTCAAACCCTACGGCTACCTCAGCCAGTTCACCAGTGAGTTTGAGCGGGAGAAGCGCAAGAAGCGGTTTTTGGGCGAGCTATACGACTTTCCCGTGGGCACCATGGCCATTGGCCGCCTCGATGAGCACAGTGAGGGGCTGCTGCTACTGACTACTGATGGCCGCCTGAGTGAGCAGATGCGCCGGAAGGATATAGAAAAGGAATATTACGTGCAGGTAGATGGGCTTATTACCGATGCCGCCGTGGCCCAGCTGCAGGGTGGCGTAGAAATAGGCCTCCGCGACGAGCGGTACCAGACGCTTCCTTGCCGGGCCCACCGCCTGCCGGCCCCGCCCACCCTACCCGCCCGGGGCCGCCGCATCCGCGACGAGCGGCATGGGCCTACCAGCTGGGTGAGCATTACGGTAACGGAAGGCAAATTTCGGCAGGTGCGCAAAATGACGGCCGCCGCTGGCTTTCCTACCCTGCGGCTGGTGCGGGTGCGGGTGGGCGGCATTGTACTGGCCAACCTGCAGCCGGGCGAGGTGCGCGAGGTGGCAGAGCTGCCCGGCACCAACTATCCAATGAACCCCGCCGCATAGGGCACCATGGCGGTGTGAAGTCTATCTTGCGGGCCATTTGCGCTCGGGTATATTGGTGTTGGAAGTGCCGCAGCCCAGGCTGTATGCGCCAGCACCGTACTAGTATTCAACGACTGGGGAGTCGGCGCTGCATCAGGCACCTACTATTACCTGCTTCGCCACCGCAGCAGCGGGCAGCTGTACAAAGGCTGGCTTACCGTCAGGAACTAGCCAATTGACTGTTCTACCAGGTAGCCACTCTGGCCGCAACTCCACAACGAAGAGTACATTAGCCGGCACTCCTACTTCCCTGCGCGTATGGTGTTTCGCTTTCTGCTGTTCTGGCTGACCACCGGCCTGCTGTTTCTGGGGGCCTGCTCCACGCCCGATGCCCCACCTGCTACCGACTACCTCAGCCGTATTCCGGACCCCAAAACTCTGGGCGAAACCTACCTCAGCAACCCCGACAGCCTGCTGGCTCCGGCCACCGTGCAGGACCTGAACGCCACCCTCCGCGCCCTGGACCAGAGCGGACGCGCCCACCTGGATGTGGTGGCCGTGCGTAGCATTGGGGAGGAAACTCCCAAAACTGCTGCTACAGCCCTGTTCAACCGTTGGAAAATAGGCGACCCGCAGAAAAACAACGGCCTGTTGCTGTTGCTGGTACTCGACCAGCGGCGGGTAGAAATAGAAACCGGCTACGGCCTCGAAGCCGACCTGCCCGACATAACCTGCTTCCGCATTCAGCAGCAGTATATGGTGCCGCTGCTGCGGGCGCAGCGCTACGACTAAGCCGTGCGCCAGGGCGTGGCCGCCCTCATCCGCCAGCTTGGGGCAGGCTCGGCAGCCCTGGCCCCCGCCGACTCTGCTGTGGCTCCCGCGTCCTGGCCGGATGCCCTGGAGGCCCCGGAGGCCGTTGCGGGGCCCGTGGTGACAGATGAGTTGGCAGGTAATAGCTGGAGCAGCTTAACGGTGGTATGGGCCTGGATACTAGGCATACTATGGGTGGCTACCACCATTGCCCTGGCCGTGCAGAAACCAACCGTATCTGCCCCGCGCTGGGTGTTATGGCTCAGCCTGGTAGTAGTGCCGGTATACATAGCGCTGGTAGTATTCACCAGCTGGCCATTGCCCGCAGCGGGGTTGCTGGCCCTGTGCTACGGGTTTCCGCTGCTGTATGCCCATTGGTACCTGAGGCGCGTCGGCCGGGAGCTGCGCACCCGGTACGCCACCAAAACCCGGCACGAGCAGTACGTTTTTCTTCACCGGGCCCACCACAATCTGGGTTTCACGGCCTGGCTGTTTCCGCTGGGGCTGGCTTTTTATTGGTCCCGCTACCGTCGTCGGCTACGCCAGCTGCGCGAGGCGCCGTACGCCTGTCCTGCCTGCGCCGCGCCCATGCGCCGCCTCAACGAGCAGGCCGATGATGAGAAGCTGGCGCTGCATCAGGTAGCGGAGGAGCAGGTGCAGTCCGTGGATTATGACGTGTGGCACTGCCCCCAGTGCCAGCAGACGTTTACCCTCGACTATCAGAACCTGAGCACCGACGTGCTACCCTGCCCCGAGTGCCAGCACCGCACCCTGCAGCCCCGCACCGACCAGGTTGTGCACTCGGCTACTACCTCCTCCGAGGGCTGGGGCTGGCACGTACACCGCTGCTACTTCTGCAACCACGAGCAAAAGGAGAAGTACACTATTGCCCGCCTGGCCACTTCTTCCGGTGGCTCCTCCGGCAGTTCCTCATCGTCGGCCTCGTCCTCCGGCAGCTCCTGGTCCAGCAGCAGCGGCGGCTCCTCGGGTGGTGGTGGGGCTGGTAGCAGCTGGTAGGCACGGCTGGCACAGGCACTGGTGCGGGGCGGGCTACTACTCCTTATTTAACCGGACCGGCTGGCATTCTTTTGCCGAAATTTAAGGGTATCTTTACTGCTCTCATCACTGCAGCAGCCCACGGCTGCCGGCGTATTAATCGGCAGTAGTTCAGCCGGCATTCCGCTTCTCTGCTTTCGCTGCGCTTTTTTCTTCCGGAAAAGTCATTCGGAAGTGGGTTGCGCCGGGGCCGGCTACAGGAACTTTCCTGCGGTCAGGATTGTACCAAAGTGATACTCTTTTTTACCATTTTAAGGCTGTTCTTCGTCAGAACGGCCGCTACTTTAAGACGCTGACATACACGAATGGGTAGATCACAAGCCACCTTCGGCAAGAGGGAAAACGAGAAAAAACGCCTGAAAAAACGGCAGGACAAAGAGGAGAAGAAGGAGGAGCGCCAGGCCAATGCTAAAAAGGGCCAGGGCCTCGACGATATGCTGGCGTACGTGGACGAGTTCGGCAACATCAGCTCCACTCCCCCGGACCCGAACCGCAAAAAGCAGGAGATTAAGCTGGAAGACATTCAGCTGGGCGCGGCCCGCGTGGTGGAGTCGGAAGAGGATGCCGTGCGCACCGGTACCGTTACCTTCTTCAACGAATCGAAAGGCTACGGCTTCATCAAGGATAAAGTAACCGGCGAGAGCATTTTCGTGCACGTAAACCAGGTGCAGGCATCGTCTCCGCTCAAGGAAAACGACAAGGTAACCTTCGAGGTGGAAATGGGGCAGAAAGGCCCCAGCGCGGTAGGGGTAAAACTAGCCGCCGCCGTATAGCCCAACCCATACGCTTCGTATACGCAAAGCGCCAGCTACTCCCGCAGTAGATGGCGCTTTTTTGTTGGCCGGCATAGCAGCCACGATTAGCATAGCGCCCAAATCCGTATGTTACGGACTAGTTCATTACGCTACGTTATCCATGCCGGCTGTATCCGTCCGGGCCCTGTGGTGGGCCTTGCTGCTTGTTCTTGTATCCGCTACCGCCCGGGCCCAAACGGCCCCGCCCGCCGCGGCCGACCTCGACGCCTTCTACGACCAGCTCAACGCCTACCGCACCGCGCGCTACCAGCCCCTACCCGAGTTGGAGGCCCTGCAGCTGCCCGCCACTTTCTCGGGGGCCGAGCTGAAAGCGTTGCGCCTGCAGGAGCGCCACATTGTACGCATTGATTTGGTGTACACGGCCTTTCGGCTGAACCCCACGTTCAATCAGCGCCAGCTTAACCTGAGCCGCATCCGCAACCTGGCGGCCGGCGTACCGGGCTTGCTGCAGGATGAATCGGTGACGTGGACGCTGGTGGAGCAGACCGGCTGCAACAGCCCCGCCGAGTGCCAGCCGTTTTTCCACGGGTTTGTGGTGTACGTGGCCCGGCACGCCACCGCCGCCACTATGCGCGCCGACCTCGACAGCCTCACCCGCAAGCTGCGCATCCTGGAGAAGAAGCGCCCCAAAGCCAGCAAGAAAGCCCAGGGCAAGAAGGTGGCCTGCAACCTGCCCGGCTCCCGGTTCAGCAACCGCCAGATGGCCCGCAGCCTGCGCCGCCTCTACCGGTGCCCCCAGCGTGAGGCCCAAGTGGTGCAGTTTCAGCTGAGCGTGGATGCCCGGGGCGCTATTCAGACGGTGAAGGTGCTGCCCACGGCCCGGCCCGTATGCGTGGCGGAGCTGGAAGAAGCCATCCGCAAAAGCGTGGCCTTCACCTCCGGCTTCCCCATCGACCGCCGGATGTTCCCCTTCATTGCCAAGGGTGCCATCCGGCTGCCGCTGGGGCCGCTGCAGCTGCTGGGCCCGCCCGATATGGGTTTTACCAGCTTCGCCCTTCCCGATTCGGCGGCCCGCCTATACCGGGTGTTCCTGAAAAAGAAGAACAAGCAGCATAAAAACGACTATTGCGAGGCACGCATCACGAAAAAAGGCGAACTGCGGGCCGCCGCCGATACGGCCGCCCCCGAGCTGGCCCTGCCGCCCGATGCCAACGTGGTGAGCCGGGTGCTGCAGCGCCACCCCGAGTGGAGCAAGGAAGTGGTGGTGACGGACGTGACGGGCAGCATGTTCCCCTACACCTACGATTTGCTGGCCTGGCTGCAGCTCAGCGCCCTCGAAGACGAGAAAACCTTCGTGTTCTTCAACGACGGCAACGACCAGTCCGACAAAGACAAGCGCGTGGGCAAAACCGGCGGCCTCTACCACGTGCGCACCGACAGCTACGAGGCCATCAAAAACAAGCTCATTGAAACCATGAAGGCCGGCGGCGGCGGCGACGCGCCCGAAAACGACGCCGAAGCCCTGCTTTACGCCCAGCAGTTGGCCGCCGCCCCCGATTCGGCCGAGCTCATCCTCATTGCCGATAACTACACCTTCCCCCGCGACGCCCGGCTGCTCAAAAACACCACCGCCCACGTGCGCATCATCCTCTGCGGCGTGCACGACTACATCAACCCCAAGTACCTCGCCCTAGCCCGCAAGCACGGATTCAGCCTCCACACCATCGAGGCCGACCTCCTGGACCTGAGCAAGCTACTGGAGGGCGAAACCATCACCATCCAGGGCCAGCAGTACCAAGTGACGAAGGATGGTTTTAAACTGGTGCGGAAGACGTAAGGCGCCTCTCTTTTCTATATGTTTCAACACCCATGTTGTATTGGTAAGTGAACTGTGAAGTCTACCTTTGCATCCTTTCGTTCATTATGGTTTGCTATCAGCCATGTAATGATATTTTGAATACTCTATGCTGACGTCGCCAGAATTGTATCGAGTGCGAACAGTACGTGAAGTAATCAATACGTTGCACAAGCCCCTACTGGTAATGGCAGAGAACGGGGAGATGTATTATCTAAAGTACACACGTTATCAGCCCTATGAGCTTAAATGCGAATGGCTATGCCACTACCTATTAAGGCTATGGAATATTCCAACACCTGATATTGCAGTTCTTACTGTACCAACGGAAATATTTCCAACATTTCCGGTTGCCGCTCAGTCAGCAATCCGTTTCCTAAATCAACCTGCTTTCGGCTCCAAGCAGGTTCATGGCTCGATAGATAGCAGTGATTTCATTCAACATGGCTCATCCTCAGAGCTAGCAACTCTCACAAATCCTGATGATCTATTATGGATTTCCTTATTCGATGCTTGGGTAAGCAATGATGACCGGAGAGCTAGTCACCATAATCTGATCATTGCCCCTGACTTATCTGTTGGCCGTAATAGGCTTCGATGTTGGGCTATTGATCATGCTTTCACTTTTACATCACGGCCTTTCGAGGAGCTCGAACACCAAGAAACTTACTTTAGCTACAATATAAATCTCTCTCAGGCAAGCATAGCTAAAGCTGTATTGAATTCATGGAGAGAGAAATGGCCTCTTCTATGGACAACCGAGCTAAAAGCAGGATACTATCTTAGGATCAAAACTTGCCAAAAGAACTTTGCTCACGTATGCAGCTTATTACCAGCACCTTTTCAGTTAAATGAATCTGAGCAAACTCATTTGTTTTACTTCCTGTTCTGTCCGAAACGATTAGAACGACTCTGGGAAGAATTTTTTGCTTCTTTGCCACTATCATGAACACGACTGCTTTTTACACCTTGTTACGCATTATGCCCAATCCGGCATCAGGCGAAGCTGTGGTCGTGGGGCTGGTGCTGTTCGATGGAATGCAGCACGAGGTACGAGTGTCTAAGCGCAAACTCAAGCTCGCCATATTACTTGCTCGCAATGCAGAAGCGGCTATCCGATATGCGATTAGACAAATTGAAGCTCGAGTGGAGACAGATACCATTGCTAGAAGTCAAGCCATGGTATCAGAACGTCTACCCGAACTGACACAGCTTATGTCTCGTTCGGATTGGGAATACCTGACTAAGTATTCTAATGGATTACTTAGAGTGGATCATCCAATGAATGTAGCTATGTTCGATGGCGACAACCCAGCGCTTGTTTTTAATCAGCTATATACAAGCCTTGTAGATTCAGACGATTCAGTAAAACAACCTAAGCGGAAGACGTTAGTCAATGAGTCTGTCAAAACATTGATCCAGCGTGTCAAGCCTCAGGTTCACACAAATATAACTCTAACGCCCAAGCTGTTACCTGACCTTTTCTTCAACCTTCGTTTAGATTGTATAGGTATGAATGGCTCATTGATTGGTGCCCATAGCTTACATCTTGAGCAGCTGAGCATGGACACATTACAACAGCATTTCAGCGAGTGTCGATTTGCAATTAAAAGTCTTAGCAAACACTACAAGCCTCAAAAGCCCCAGTCGAATATTCTGTATCTGTTAGCAGACGAGCCAGATGAACGAGCAGACCCTGACAAACATAAGTTCTGGCGTGCTATTCAGGAAGAGCCTATGTTAAAGGTAATTCCAACCGATGAAGCAGAGTTAATAGCCGACCAAATTGAAAGGACTGGTGCACGGACATTTCTCAACACGCCAACTAATCAACATGATGTCATAACGACATCCTTTTAATTCAAAATCGTATTGCGCTAGAAACAAAAAGCGGCGGCAGCTCCTAGGAGCTGCCGCCGCTTTTTGTTTCTAGCGCAAGCGCAGGAATTACATGTGAATCGCGCGGTTCTCGGTAGCGGCAAGGCAGGCTTCCTTCATAGCCTCGGCATAGGTGGGGTGGGCGTGGCTCATGCGGGCGACGTCCTCGGCGGAGGCGCGGAACTCCATGGCCGTTACGGCTTCGGCGATGAGGTCGGCAATACGGGGGCCAATCATGTGCACGCCCAGGATTTCGTCGGTTTCCTTATCGGCCAGCACTTTCACGAAGCCGTCGAGGTCCATGGAGGCGCGGGCGCGGCCCGAGGCGCGGAAGGGGAACGAGCCGGTTTTGTAGGCTTTGCCCTGCTCCTTCAGCTGCTCCTCAGTGTAGCCTACTCCGGCCACTTCGGGCCAGGTGTACACCACGCCGGGGATGAGCAGGTAGTTGATGTGAGGCTTCTGGCCGGCAATGGTTTCGGCCACAAACACGCCTTCTTCTTCGGCCTTGTGGGCCAGCATGGCGCCGCGCACCACGTCGCCGATGGCGTAGATGCCGGGTACCGAAGTTTGCAGGTGCTCATCGACCTTGATGCGGCCACGCTCCTCCATTTGCACACCGGCAGCTTCCAGATTCAGGCCCGCGGTGTAGGGCGCGCGGCCCACGGCCACCAGGCAGTAGTCGCCCTCAAACTTCACTTCCTCGCCCTTGGGGTTGGTAGCGGTTACCGTCACGGCGTCACCCTCGCGGGTAGCGCCGGTTACTTTGTGGCTCAGGAAGAACTCGATGCCGATTTTACCCAGGATGCGCTTGAGCTCCTTGCCCAGACCACGGTCCATAGTCGGAATCAGCGAGTCCATGAACTCCACCACCGACACTTTCGCGCCGAGGCGGGCGTACACCGAGGCCATTTCCAGCCCGATTACGCCGCCGCCAATCACAATCATGTGCTTGGGCACTTCCCGAATGTTCAGAGCCTCGGTGCTGGTGATGATGCGCTGCTTGTCCTGCTGGATGAAGGGCAATACGGTGGGCTTGGAGCCGGTAGCAATGATGACGTTTTTCGTCTCAATCTGCTGGGCCTCGCCGCCGGCCGTGGGCGCAATGCTGATGTGGTTCTTATCGACAAACGAACCAACGCCGTGGATGACGTCGATTTTGTTTTTCTTCATCAGGAACTGAATCCCGTCGGTATTGGCCTTCACCACCCCGTTTTTCCGGTCGATGAGCTGGTTCATGTTAATCTGCAGGTCGCTCAGCTCAATGCCGTGCTCCTTGAAGGTGTGCGCGGCATTGTGGTAGTGCTCCGTAGAGTCGAGCAGGGCCTTGCTGGGAATGCAGCCCACGTTGAGGCAGGTGCCGCCCAGGGTGTCGTATTTCTCGATGAGGGCCGTTTTGAGGCCGAGCTGGGCGCAGCGGATTGCCGCTACATAACCGCCGGGGCCGGAGCCGATAACGGTAACGTCGTATTGGTTCATGCGAAGGTGAATTCGGTGGAAATCAACTGTGCGCGAAGGTACGGACAGGGAAGTTGGGAAGCCGGGAAATTGTGCAGGTGTGTTGGCTGGACATCCATATGGGTGGAAGGCGCACATTTTCAACCACGTTGCGAACTAGAGCTAGAGCTAGTTCCCCTCCTTGGAAAATTCCGCGCATAAAGCGGCGTGGGCTAGGGGTGGTTGATCTTGCATGAGAACGTCAACTAAAAACTAATTCTAAAAACCGTACAGCTATTGTCAACCACCCCTAGCCCACGCCGCTTTATGCGCGGAATTTTCCAAGGAGGGGAACTAGCCCATAGCTCTAGTTCGCAACGTGGGCTCCTTTTCCTCAAACCACATACACGCCAAACGGCTCCCCTGCCGGCCACTGCCAGCGGGGGAGCCGTTACAACGACAGAGTAACGCCACGGAAGCTACAGTTACGGGCCGGCAGCTCCGGAACTCAGAGCCGGATTAGCACCGGTTCTTTCTGTCTGGGTTTCCGAGGGGCCGAAGCCCTGAGGAAAGAGCGAAGCGCCGCCTCACTTCCGGGCCGCCCGAACGGCTCCCCTGCAGCTACCCAGGCGGCGTTGCAGCAGCACTTCGCGTTAGGCCGCGCGCAGAGCCGACGCCGTTTCCAGCTGCTCGGCCAGCGTGCGAAGAATAACCCGCGCCAGCGCCAGGTTGGTGGTACGCGCATCTACTACCAGGGCAATCAGCTGTTCGCCGGTGCGCGTGAGGCGCAGCAGGTGCAGCTGGCTGGAAAGCGTAATCAATACGTCCTCCATCTGCTCATTGGGCAGGCCCAGGGCCGCCAGCGCTTGGTGCTTGCGCAGCACCAGCCCCACCTGAAACCGGGCCGCGGCCGGCAGATCCAGCCCGGCGCTGGCGGAGTGCGCCGCCAGGCTGTTTCCCGAGGCCATATCAATTACCGCTACTGCCAGGGCCAGCGGCAGCTCCGCCCGGAACTGGTTGATCAGCTCCGCGGCCTGCCGGGCCAGCACCTGCCGGCGCTTGTGCAGGGCGGGCTGCCGGGTAGCTTTCTTACGATACGACTTTGGTTTCACGCGGGGAGCTAAGCAGATATACTATGCCGCTGGCAACGGCGTCGGATTTTCAGGCTACGTGCGAAAACGAGTAGCCGGGCCTTCCTGCTGAACACGAGTTGCGCCAACGGCACAACCAACGAAGCCCGGCTATGCGTTTCGACGGCCGTGGTATAAGGAGGCAGGCTTATGGCTGCCCTTTAGAACTGCCACCAGTGGCGCTTGGCCGCTTTGGCACGGGGCTGCAGCGTAACGTCGGCGTGGCCGGTGCTTTTCACGCCCAGCTCGGCTTCCTGGTAGCCGGCGTAGCCGTATTGCAGCGCCGTGGTGCCGGCCGGCACCTGCAGGGCGTATTCGCCCTGGGCATTGGTAGAGGTGCCGCGGTAGGTGCCAGGCTGCAGCACGGTGGCGCCCACCAGGGGCTTGCCGTTCTCATCCAGAATGCGGCCCCGAACCGTGAGCATGGCGCGGGAACTGCTGGCCTCGGTGCTGACCAGGGCGTTGGCTTCGCTGATGGTGCCGGCGTCGGCCACTATGGGCGTCAGCTCGGTGGGCGTACCATCGGTTACGGGAGTGCGCTCGGAGGGCAGGCGGGTACCGGCAAACACCATCGTGCCCACCAGCACGGCCGAGGCCACCAGGCTGGTAGCCCGGCGGCGGAAGCGCACGGGCTCCGTCCGGATATAGAGCAGCTGTTTCTGCACCCAGGTGGGGGCCGTTTGCGGCTCTTCGGCGGCGCGCAGGTGCTCCCAGCGCGTGAGGGTTTCGTGGGCCTTGTCGGCGTCGCGGTGCAGGTAGGCCTCCACGGCTTTGGCGGAAGCTTTGCTCAGGTCGCCCCGCAGGTAAGCGTCGCGGTACACCGGCAGCAGCTCGCCGGTAGTGGGGTTGAAGGGAGAAGCAGTAAGTTTCATTGCAAGCAGTTGGATATAAGGGTGAAAAGAAGAAATAACTGCCTGAGAACGGGTGCCACCGCTACTCCATTCGGGTTTCGCAGGTGCGCATCACCTCCCGGGCAATGCCTAAGTTGGTATCACGGCAATCCACGGCCACGTACAGAAAGCGCTGGCCATCGGGGAGCAGGCGCAGCAGGTGCAGCTGGGTCCGCAGGGTAATCAGCAGCTCGGTAAGCTGCTCCTCGGGGGGCAGGTGCAGGGCCTGCATGGCCTGCCGCTGCTGCCGGATTACCTCGGCATTGAACCCAATGATTTTGGCTGGGTTGAACTCCCGCGCCGTGGTATAGGACGCCAGCAGCTGACCGGAGGTAATGTCGCCCACGGCTGCCGCCAGCAGCTCCGGTAACCCGTGCAGCACGTGCTGCAGCTGCTGCTCGGCGGCCATACGGGCGGGGCCGGCCGGCCCCGCGCCCACAATCTTGTTGACGGTGGGCCCGGTAAGCGTCTGGAGTTGCGTCAGAAAAGGAATCTGCATAAGGGAAGCCACCAAAAGCGTTGCGTACCAGCCGCTCGCTCCCGGCCTGGCCGGTTGGTGTGGCCAGCGAACCGGCTACCCGAACCGCAAGGGTTCGGGCCCGACTTGGCCGGGGCAGCCACCAGGGGTGGGGCTGCCCCGGCAACGGGAGTCGCGGCCGTTCCCTTAGTTGAGGGCAGCGGCGTGGCTGCGGAGCACTTCCCGGGCAATGGCCAGGTTGGTATCCCGGGAGTTCACCACCAGGTAAATGAACTTGTTGTTTTCGGTGAGCTTGAGCAGATGGATCTGGTTGGAAAGCGTAATCAGGATATCCTCAATTACCTCTCCCGTAAGCTTGAGGGCTGCCATAGCCTTCTGCTTCTGCTTTACCACTTCGGTGTTGTAAGCCGCCGCCGTATCGGGGTTGATGTTGGGTGAGTTGGTGTGCGAGGCCAGGCTCATACCGGAAGTAGTGTCTACCACGGCCACGGCCACCAGGCCGGGCAGGTCGTTGATGATTTCTTGTACTACTTTACCAGCGGGGTTGTTCGTAGAGTAAGCCATGATACAGGGGAAATGAAAATGTAAGAGTGGAAGTGAAAAGCCACTACTACCTCCCTCCTGCCGCATATTTCCACCGCCGCATTGGTCCACGCGTTGACCGTTGGGAGTTGGATAGGGGGCTGCGGCAGGAGCATAAGGCAGCTACTTGCCCAGCTGGCTTAACCAACTGAAGAACAAGCTGACTTGCTCTACAAAACTCCTGCATTCCTCCCCGGAAAGAAATGATTCAGCTCAACCGGAAAAATGATTCTAATTAAATTCTTCCCACCCTAAACAATGCGGGAACCCACAATGGGATATAAATAATACCATTTAAGAAAGTTTACTCACTATTCTGCCGGAAACAAAACTTCCCGGGCAGATAATCTGCTCGGGAAGCGGTACCGGGAACACCGGCCTGTTTATCTGGATTGCATGAATTGTCACATGAAAAACTGCCCTTTCGAGCCAGGACGTGTGAACAGTTAACACAATGTACTACCAGAGAACGTCCTTCCGGGCGCAGCCGAGGAAGGGCGTTCTTTTTAGGTGACTGTCCACACGCTCTAGCTGGGTAAGGAGGGTCTCTGACGTTTCCTGCAGCTCTTTTGAGTATAGTTTGTGCACCGTCTACGCGCTTCAGGGCGGTTGCCGGCTCAGTTATACAAGCTGGCCAGCTGGGTTAACCGGGGTTGCGATAATACCGTGATGCGGCTGCCTTGGGTAGCTACCAGCCCCTCGTCCCGAAACTCGGAGAGCAGGCGGCTGGCGGTTTCCTTGGTGGTACCGGTGAGGGCCGCTAGGTCCTCGCGCGAGACGGGGATACTAAACGGCACATCGGTAGCGGGCTGGAAGGCCTGGTAGAGTAGCAGCAGAGCCTCAGCCAGCCGCTCCCGCACGGGTTTGTAGGCCGTATGCAGCAGGCGCTCCTCGGCCTCCCCGAGGTTACGGGCCATCAGCCGCAGCAAGGAGTTAGAGAACTGGGAGTTCTGCTCCAGCAAACTGAAGAAGTCGGGGCGTGGAATCAGGCACACCACGCAATCGGTAAGGGCCGTGGCGGCCGTTGTGCACACCTGACCCATCATGAGGGAGCGGTAGCAGAGCACATCCCCCTCCCGGGCCAGGCGAATGATTTGCTCTTTGCCATCGGCGCTGAGCTTGGAAATCTTCACCTTGCCCTGAAACACGCAGTACAAGCCCACGGCCCGGCTGCCCTGCTCGAATATTACCTGCCCTTTGCGGTACGATTGGTGCAACTTACCCCCAGCCACCAACGATAACTCTGCGTGCTGACAGGCACCCAGCAAGGAGCGCTCAAAATTTGGGCAGGCCTGGCACGTAAGCGGAACCGTAGGCGCTATCATAACGTCATCTGAATAGTAAAAAGCGCAGCCAACCTTACTTGCCACCTGGAGCCAGCCACCACTGCACTTATGAGAAAAATACTGATTTACCACCGCTTGTTATCCCGTCTTACCTGAGTAGTCAGTAGCCCTAAGCTCGCTTACACCTACCATCTTATCAGATTAAGACCAGATTAAAACATAGCAAATATACCTTTCTACAAATAATTAAGTTCTTCCTTTACCGAGTTTTCACGGGGCGCACGATACGCGGCACCATCCACAATTGAAAAAAACGGTATCAAAATAAGACAATTTACATTCTATTATTCTACCAGAACCCCGATATAGTAATTTTGGGTATCTACCTCTAGTGTTTCGCGCGTCAAATTGGGAACAGCCAGCGGCTGAAATGTGGTGCTGAGCGGCAGTAGTTGGTACTGTCCGCCCCGAACCCGGACCCGAACAGGCAGGGCGAAGTCGGCCTCATTGGCAATCCAGCGGGCTTGGGCCGGACCTTCCTTGGGAAAGCGCACCTCCAGGATGGGCAGCCCGGAGTGGCGCAGGTACTGGTTGAACACGGGCGTGAGGTGCTGGCCCAGCTGCTGGTTGAAGTAGCCCACTACCTGCTCGGTGGTAATGGTTTGGTGGAAGAACTCCTTGTTGAGCCCCCGCAGCAGCGCCCGCCACCGGGCATCGTCGGGCACGTAGGCCGTGCGGATCATATTGAGCAGGTTGCTGCCTTTGTCGTACATATCCGAGGAGCCCTCCCGGTTTACACCGTAAGTGCCGATGATGGGCGCATCGTTGCGGATGTTGCGGCGCTGCCCGTGGATGTACTGCTGGCCGGCTTCCTTACCAAACTGGTTTTCCACGAACAGCGCTTCCGAGTACGTGGTAAACGACTCATGAATCCACATATCGGCAATATCCTGGCTGGTGAGGCTGTTGCCAAACCACTCGTGCCCGCTCTCGTGGATGATGATGAAGTCCCACTTATCCCCCCAGCCCGTGCCCGACCGGTCGCGGCCCAGGTAGCCGTTCTGGTATTTGTTGCCGTAGGCCACGGCGCTCTGGTGCTCCATGCCCAGGTGGGGGGCATCCACCAGCTTGTAGCCATCCTTATAGAAAGGGTACGGCCCGAACCAGCTTTCCAGGCTTTTGAGCATGGGCGGCACGTTGGCGGCAAACTGGGCTTTGGCCTTGGCTACGTTTTCGGGCAGCACCCAGTAATCGAGGCTCAGCGGGCCACTCTCGCCAGCGTAGGTACCGCCGCTCAGGTGCTGATAGTTGCCCACGTTCAGGGCCACATCGTAGTTGTTGATGGGGTTGCTCACAAACCAATCGAAGCGGGTGCCGCCCTTCACGGCCGCGGTGCGGCGCAGGCGGCCGTTGGATACATCCTTGAGGCCCTTGGGCACGGTTACGCTGATGAGCATGGAATCCACCTCATCGGCCTGCTGGTCTTTGCAGGGCCACCAGATGCTGGCGCCCACACCCTGGCAGGCCGAGGCCACCCAGGGCTTGCCCTGGGCATCCTGAGTGTACACCAGTCCGCCGTCCCAGGGAGCCTGCTTGGCCTCGGTGGGCTGCCCGCTGTAGAATACGGTGAAGGCCGCCCGGCTACCTTTAGTAATAGGAGCAGGAAAGGTGACAAATACGGCGTTGGCCTCCCGGGTGAAGGGCAGCGGCTTACCCTGGTACTCTACCTTATCCACCTGCAGGTTGGCAAACAGATCGAACTGCAGGCGGCTGAAATCCTGGATGGCCGTGAAGCGGAACTCGTTGGAACCGCTCAGGGCTTTGCGGGCCGGATCCACGCGCACATCGAGGTGGTAGTAGGTGAGGTCGTAGCAGGTGCGCAGCGCCGACTGGTAGCCCCGCAGCGAATCGGCGCGGGTGTAGGCGGCTTTGGGTTGCAGCAGCTGAGCCTGGGCACTGGTGAGCAGGCTGGTAAAAATCAGACTTAGAAAAACACGCACGATAACACGCTGGTTGGGTACTGAGGCAAAGAACGGCAGCCCGCGCAAAACGCTGCATTGGTGGTGGATTTTGGGTGGAGTGCCTGTTGCGCGAAGAGTTGATTCCGGGAAGTGGGGGTTTCTGCTTACTTTTCCCAGGCTGGGCCATGCTAGCGTACCAATCCGGCACCATTACCCGCTCTGCCGCTACTTACTTACCAACCAATCTGCACCCGTGTTCCGCTTCGTTCGAATTACACCCGTGTGGCTTTTCCTGTGGGCTCTTAGCCTGGCTGGTTTGGGGCTGACCGGCTGCGCCCCCGAAACCCGGGAGCCAGTGTACCGCATTGGGTTCTCGCAGTGCACGACCCACGACGCCTGGCGGCGGGCCATGCTGGCCGGTATGGAAAAGGAGCTGAGCTTCCACCCGAACGTGCAGTTCCGGATGCTGGATGCCAACAACGACAGTGACCTGCAGCGCCGGCAAATTCAGGAGCTGATCCGGCAGAAGGTGGATCTGCTGCTGATTTCGCCCAACCAGTCGGGCCCGCTCACGGCGCTGGCGGAAGCGGCCTACAACCAGGGCATTCCGGTCGTGATTCTGGACCGGCGCACCACTTCCCGCCTGTACACGGCCTACGTGGGGGGCAACAACCAGGAGGTGGGCCGCACCGCCGGCCGCTACGCAGCCCAGCTACTGAACGGGCGCGGGCAGGTGCTGGAAATTACCGGCACGCCCGGCTCCTCCCCCGCCACCGACCGGGACCTGGGCTTCCGCCAGGCCCTGCGGGCGTTTCCGCAGGTGAAGCTGGCGGCGCAGGTGGAGGGCAACTGGCAACCGGCTTCGGTGCTGAGCCGCCTGCCCGCCGTGCTGCGGGCCAACCCCGACATCGACCTGATTTTTGCTCACAACGACCCCATGGCGCTGGCCGCTCATCAGGTGCTGCGGGAGCTGGGCCGCGCCGGACAGGTGCGCATCATTGGGGTGGATGGTCTGCCGGGGCCCGGCAACGGGCTGCAGCTGGTGGAGGATGGCGTATTGCAGGCCACCCTGCTCTACCCGACCGGGGGCGAAGAGGCCATCCGAACGGCCCTGCGCATTCTGCGCCACGAGCCTTTCCTCAAGGATAATGTGCTGGGAACAATGGTCATTGACTCTTCCAATGTGGGCACCATGCGCCTGCAAACCGAAGCCCTGACGGCTCAGCGCCAGGATTTGCAGCAGCAGCAGTTGCGCCTGAAGGAGCAGATGCGGCGCTACGCCAGCCAGAAAGTAACCGTGTACCTATTGCTGGGCAGCCTGGCGGTGGCCATGCTGCTGGGGGCCTGGGCCTGGCGCTCCTCCCGCATCAACCGCCGCATTCGGGAAGTGCTGGAAGGCCAGAACGCCAAAATCAGTGCCCAGCGCAACCAGATTGCCCAGCTGGCCGAGGATGCCCGCCGCTCCTCGGAGGCCAAGCTGCGTTTCTTCACCAACTTCTCCCACGAGCTGCGCACCCCCCTTACCCTCATTCTGGGGCCGGTGGAGGATCTGCTGACCAACTCCAGCGAGCTGTCGGCGGCCCAGCGCCAGGATTTGCAACTGGTGCGCCGCAACACCCAGCGCCTGCTGCAGCTGGTGAACCAGCTGCTCGATTTCCGCAAGATTGACGTGGGCAAAATGGCCGTGCGTGCTACCCAGGGCAACCTGGTGGCCTTTGTGCGGGAGCTGATGGATGTGTTCGAGAAAACTGCCCTGCGGCGGGGCATCACCTTCCGGTTTCTGCCGGCCGAGCCGGTGATTACCCTCTGGTTTGATGGCGACATTCTTGACAAGGTATTTTCCAACCTGCTGTCCAACGCCTTCAAGTACACCCCCGATGGGGGCCAGGTGGTGGTGAGTATGCAGCGCAACCCCGATACCAACACCGTGCGCGTGAGTGTGGAGGACAACGGCCGGGGCATTGCCGAAGTCGACCAGCCCCACATTCTGGGCTGGTTTTACCAAGGCAGTCAGCCTTCAGCCAATGGCTCGGGACTGGGCCTGGCCCTGGCCGATGGCCTCACCCGCCTGCACGAGGGCACCCTCTCGTTCCGGAGCCAGCCCGGCCACGGCAGCACCTTTGAGGTGACGCTGCCCCTGGAAAAGCCCGCTACGTTTCTGGATGCCGAACAGGCCCTACCGCACGCTCCCCTGGTACCCGACGACCTGCTGGAGGACGAGTCCCCGCTGCCGGCCGAGGAGGCCTCGGTGGCCCGTACCGCTACCACGGCCCTGGTTATTGAGGATAACGAGGAGGTACGGGCATTTCTGGTGCAGAAGCTGCAGCCCCATTTTCAGGTGAGTACGGCCGCCGACGGAGCCACCGGCCTGCGCCTGGCCCACGACACCATTCCGGACGTAATTGTGTGCGACGTGAACCTGCCGGAGCTGAGCGGGCTGGCGGTGGTTACGGCCCTCAAAGGCGACTGGCGTACCTCTCACATTCCGCTGGTGCTGCTCACGGCCCGCAATGCTCCCGAGCAGCAGATTGAGGGCGTGCAGGCCGGCGCCGACCTCTACCTGACCAAGCCCTTCAACCCCACTTTCCTGGTAGAAAGCCTGCGCACCCTGCTGCGCAACCGGGACCAGCAGCGGGAGCACTTCCGCCGGGAGCTGTCGGTGGATACGGCCACGGTGGCTCCCCAGCGGGTGGATCAGAAGTTTCTGGCCGATCTGACGGCCATTATCGAAGCCAACCTGGACCGGCCCGGCCTGAGCGTGGACGACATTGCCCGCAGCCTGGGCGTGTCGCAGATGCAGCTGTACCGCAAGGTGAAGGCCCTGCTGGGTACCGGCGTTACCGACTGCATCCAGAACCTGCGCCTCACCAAGGCCCGGCAGCTGCTGCTGCAGGAGGGCAGCACCGTAGCCCAGGTAGCCTACCAAACGGGGTTTTCCTCGCCCTCCTACTTCGCTACTTTATTCAAAGGCAAGTACCATGTGTCGCCTTCCGAGTTCAAGGCCCTGCACACCGCCATGTAATCTGCGTTACTAACTAGAGGCTATCTAATTCCCCTCCTTGGAAAATTCCGCGCATCAAGCGGCGTGGGCTAGGGGTGGTTAACCTTGCGTTAGAACGGTTTCTAGAGCTAGTCCTAAAAATTGTTCTTACATCCACCAACCACCCCTAGCCCACGCCGCTTGATGCGCGGAATTTTCCAAGGAGGGGAACTAGCTCTAGCTATAACCTCGGTGTTACAATTCAGATTATATAGCCACGTGCGTGAGGTGACCTACCAGCACGATGGTGCTACCGCCGCAACTGGTGCAAGGCGCTCCGTTTTATCCTATTCGGTGACTTGATTGGACTTCTACCCCTGTAGAAATCCTGCACATCGTGTCTGATTTTTAAAGACGCAGGTTGCACGGCCCTACCGCGCAAAAATTCAATTCATTAACCATCAAATACTTACACCAAAAACAAGACCGTGCAAGAATTCTGTACGCATTTGAAAGAATGCAGCAGACCATAGCCGGCCGGGAAGCCAACATTTGGGAAACGCTCAGCTCAGGCATCCCATGATTCAGCGCAAAGTTTTTTTCTGGTCCATCGTTACGGCACTCGGCGGCTTTTTGTTCGGGTTCGATACGGCGGTGATTTCGGGGGCCGAAAAAGCCATTCAGCAGCTCTGGGGCCTGAGTGCTTTTGAGCACGGCTTCACTATTTCTATTGCCCTTATTGGTACGGTGCTGGGCGCCATGTTCGGGGGCATTCCCTCGGACCGGCTGGGGCGGCGGCAAACCCTGCGCTGGATTGCGGTGCTCTACCTCGTATCGGCGGTGGGGGCGGCCCTGGCCCCAAGCTGGGTACCCTTTCTGCTGTTCCGCTTTCTGGGCGGGCTGGGCGTGGGCGCCTCCTCCGTTACGGCCCCACTGTACATTTCCGAAATTTCGCCGGCCAGCTCCCGGGGCAAGCTGGTGGGGCTGTTCCAGTTCAACATCGTATTTGGCATTCTGGCCGCTTACCTCTCCAACTACCTGCTGGCCAACGTCGGGGATATTTCCTGGCGGCTGATGCTGGGGGTGCAGGCCGTACCCTCCGTGGCTTTTCTGGTGTTTCTGTACCAGGTGCCCGAAAGCCCCCGTTGGCTGCTGCTGCACGGCCGCCTGGCCGAGGGGCGGGAGGTGCTCCGCATCATCAGCCCCGAAACGGTGGATGCCGATGTGGCGGCTATTCTTAAAGGCCAAGCCCACAGCGCAGAGCAGAGCGAGTCACTATGGGCGCGGCAGTACCGCACGCCGGTGCTGCTGGCCATTGCCTTCGCCTTTTTCAATCAGGTATCGGGCATCAACGCCATTATTTACTACGCCCCGCGCATTTTCGAAATGACGGGGCTGGGTCAGGGCGCGGCCCTGCTCTCGTCGGCGGGCATTGGGTTGGTGAACTTCATCTTCACCCTGCTCGGCGTGAACGTGATTGACCGGTTTGGGCGGCGCAAACTAATGCTGGTGGGCTCGTTGGGCCTTATTGCCACGCTGGGGCTGGTAGCCCGGGCTTTCTACACCCAGCAGTTCAACGGCTACCTGGTGCCGGTGCTGCTGTTCGTGTACATCGGCTTTTTTGCTTTCTCGCAGGGGGCCGTCATCTGGGTGTTTATCTCCGAAATCTTTCCCAACGCGGTGCGGGCCAAGGGCCAGGCCCTGGGTTCTTCCACGCACTGGGTAATGGCCACCGTCATTGCCTTCACCTTCCCCTACTTCGCCGAGCGGCTGGGCGGGGGGCACACCTTCGCCTTCTTCTGCGCCATGATGGTGCTGCAGCTGCTGTTTGTGCTGCGCCTGATGCCCGAGAAGAAAGGCAGCAGTCTGGAAGAAGTGGAACCCGTTCTGGTCATGCACTGACCAACTCAGCTTACGCAACAACAAATCAGCGTGGTATTCCTGCCGAAGTGGATATAGCCGGGGCCGTTTGCTTGCTGCAACGAGCACTCCCCGGGCCCGGGGCTGCCGGTGAGTACAGCCCCCGGACCACCCCGCACCGCCGCTTCGGCAGGTTTCACCGCCCAGTGTTTTCAGGTACTTAACTTCCTGCTTATCCCATGCCAATTGCTTGCTTTGGAGAAATGCTCTGGGACGTGCTGCCTACGGGTAAGCAGCCCGGCGGCGCGCCCCTGAACGTGGCCGTGCACCTGCACAACTTCGGGCTGGAGGCGCACATCATCAGCCGCGTCGGCCACGACGACCTGGGGGCCGAGCTGCTGGCGTTTGTGGAGTCCAAGCACATCAGCACCCGCTACGTGCAGCAGGGCGAGACCCACCTGACGGGCGTGGTGAAGGCCAACGTGAGCAACAGCATGGAGGTAACCTACCAGATTGTGAAGCCCGTGGCCTGGGACTACATCCAGTACGATGCCGCCCTCAGCGAGCTGGTGCAGCAGGCCGATGCCTTCGTGTACGGCAGCCTGGCCGCCCGCCACGCGCCCTCCCGCGAAACCCTGTACCGCCTGCTCCAGCAGGCTTCCCTCAAGGTATTCGACGTGAACCTGCGCCCCCCGCACTACTCCCGCGACGTGGTAAGCTACCTGCTCAACCAGGCCGACATTGTGAAGCTCAACCACCACGAGCTGGAGGAAATTATGGGCTGGTTCAGCGTCAGCTCCGACGAGGCTACGGCCCTGCGCTGGCTGGCCGAGCGGTTTCAGCTGCAGGCCGTGTGCGTGACCAAAGGGGCCGACGGTGCCGCCCTGTGGGTGGACCGGCAGCTGTACAGCAGCCCCGGGCTGGTGGTGCAGGTGCAGGACACCATCGGTAGCGGGGACGCCTTTCTGGCGGCTTTGCTGCGGGGCTGGCTGGCCGGCCAGACGCCCCCCGACTACCTGGCTTTTGCCTGCGCGGCCGGCTCATTGGTGGCCAGCTGCCAGGGAGCCACGCCCCCCATTTCGGAGGCCGAAGTGCTGGCTCTGGCGGCCACCTCCGCCACCTGAGTACCCGCTCTGCTTTTTCACCTTTCCCACCGCATGAAAACAATAGTCCTATCAATTATAGCCCTGCTCAGCGCCGCCACCAGTCCGGCGCAGACGCCCGTGGCCTCTCCCGACCCCTACCGGCCGGTGTACCACTTCACGGCGCCCAAAAACTGGATTAACGACGCCAACGGGCTGGTGTACAGCAACGGCCAGTACCATCTGTTTTACCAGTACAACCCGCAGTCGGCGCAGCCGGGCCACCTGAGCTGGGGCCACGCCACCAGCCCCGACCTGCTGCGCTGGACCCACCTGCCCGTGGCCCTCACCGAATACCCCGGCCCTGAGGGCAGCAACATCATGATTTTTTCGGGCAGCGCCGTGGTGGACAAGGACAACACCTCGGGCCTGTTTCCGGCCGGCAAAACCGACGGGCTGGTGGCCTTTTATACCGGTCACCAGGAGAAGCCCGGCCTGGTGATGGCCCAGCATCAGAACCTGGCCTCCAGCCAGGACGGGGGCCGCACCTGGCAGCGCTACGCCGGTAACCCCGTGCTCGACATTGGCAGCAAGGAGTTCCGCGACCCGAAGGTGTTCTGGTACGCGCCCCAGCAGAAGTGGGTAATGGCCACGGTAAAGGCCGACCGCCAGCAGGTATACTTCTACGAGTCGAAGGACCTGAAGAAGTGGGACTTTATGAGCCGCTGGGGCCGGGCCGGCAACACGGTGCGGGAGTGGGAGTGCCCCGATTTGTTTGAGTTGCCGGTGCCGGGCGGCGGCACCCGCTGGGTGCTGCTGATTTCGGCCGGCAACCCCACCGAGCAGTTCCGGGGGCAGCAGTACTTTCTGGGCCGGTTTGATGGCAAAGCCTTCACGCCCGACCAGCCCTACGAGGAGCCGGCCTACCTGGACTTCGGCAAGGACTACTTTGCCGCCGTTACCTTCAACAACGCCCCCGACAACCGCCGCCTGCTGGTGGGCTGGACCAACGACTGGGCCTACGCCCGCGACGTGCCCACCGGCGACGAATGGCGTGGCAACTTCGCCGTGCCCCGGGAGCTGAGCCTGCGCCAGACCAGCGCCGGCCTGGCCCTGGTACAGCAGCCCCTGGCGGAACTGCGCACTCTGGGCAAAGAAGCCCTCAGCCTGAAAAACCAGACCATCAAGCCCGGGGCGGCCGGCCTGCCGGTAGCCTTCCGGGGCGAATCCTACGACCTGGAGCTGATTGTGAAGCCGGGTACCGCCACCGCCTTCAGCCTGAACGTGCTGGAGAGCGAAGCCGAGCGCACCACCCTGCGCTACAACGTGGCCCGGCAGGAGCTGACCCTGGACCGCACCCAATCCGGCAACGTGAGCTTCCACCCCATGTTTGCCAGCTCCCTGGAAACGGCGCGGGTACCCTTGCAGAACGGCCAGCTGAAGCTGCGGGTGCTGGTGGATAAATCGGTGGTGGAGGTGTTTGCCCAGGATGGCGAAACGACCCTGACCGACCTGGTTTTTCCGCGCCAGCACGCGGGCCGCATCAGCCTCCGGGCCGAGGGCAGCCCGGTGCAGCTCACCCAGCTACGCCTGACCAACCTGAGCCAGCCCGCGCCCTGAAGACCCGGATGCTGTAACTGGTTGCTCAACCCTTTTTGCTTCCTGTATACCCTTTAATCCCCATTTCATCTCCTGCCAGCTGCTCGTTCGGCCCGTTTCCCACCAGGTGCCCACTGGCAGCCACTGAATTTCACCAGAACCTTTGATGAGTTGCTTATAGCGAAGCCAGGCCCGCTGTCCTGCTTATCTGCCGAGTGGTGGCAGCAGGCTTGTGCTTCGCTAAGTGCCTGTAGAATTCCCACACTTTTTTTCCCTCACTCATGCATAACAACTGGTACAAACGGTACAAATCTCAGGAACTGCCAGCCGCTGGGCTGGCAGCCCACACCTCGTCGGCCTGGCTGAAAGCCCTGACGATTGGTGGTCTGTGTGTCCTCTCGCCGCTGCTGGGCCAGGCCCAGGCTACGCGCGCCGTTAGCGGCCGGGTGGTGGATGCCAACTCCTCCGGCCTGCCCGGAGTAACAGTGGTAGTGCCCGGCTCCACGGTGGGCACCAGCACCGGCCCCGATGGCTCCTTCCGGCTGGATGTGCCCGCGGCGGCCACTACCCTGTCGTTTTCCTTCGTGGGCTTTACCACCCAGCAGGTCAGCATCACCGATAAGACATCGGTGCAGGTAACGCTGCGCGAAGACACTCAGGTGCTGGGCGACGTGGTGGTGGTGGGCTACGGCACGGCCCGCAAGCAGGATGTGACCGGGGCCGTAACGGTTATCGGTGAAAAGGATTTTAACCGGGGCACCTTTACCTCCCCCGACCAGCTGTTGCAGGGCCGGGTATCGGGGGTGCAGGTGAGCAACAACAGCGGGCAGCCCGGCGGCCCGGCTACCATTCGGGTGCGGGGCAACTCGGCCGTAACAGGCTCCGGTCAACCGCTGTACGTGGTAGATGGCGTGCCCCTGGACGGCCGCACCGCCCGGCCGGGCCTGGTAGCCTCAGCCGATGTAGGAGCCGGGGCCGACAGCAACCCCCTCAACTTCCTCAACCCCGACGACATTGAAACCTTCACGGTGCTCAAGGACGCTTCGGCTACGGCCATTTACGGCTCGCGGGCGGCATACGGGGTGGTTCTGATTACTACCAAAAAAGGAAACTCGGGGGCGCCGGTGCTCAACGTGGGCGTATCGGGCGGCTTCTCC
Source organism: Hymenobacter metallilatus (assembly GCF_003944705.1). GTDB lineage: Bacteria > Bacteroidota > Bacteroidia > Cytophagales > Hymenobacteraceae > Hymenobacter > Hymenobacter metallilatus. Next base: position 340,613 of record NZ_RWIS01000001.1, read on the forward strand.
ACCCTGCTGCGGCGGCCCGATTTTCTGAACGCCAGCCAGTACCGGGAAGCTATTCGGTACTATGGGGCACCAGCGGCCAACGACAAGGGCGGTGACGTGGATGCCCTAGATGAGATTCTGCGCACGGGCTACCTGCAGAACTACAACGTGGCCATGAGCGGGGGGGGCGAAACCGGCCGCTACCGCCTCTCGCTGGGCTACCTCGACCAGGATGGTATTGTGCGCCGCACCGGCTTTAAGAAGTACAGCGCCAACCTATCAACCAACCTGCAGTTTCTGGAAAGCAAGAAGCTGGGCCTGGATATCAACTTAACGACCAGCCAGTTCCGGGAGCAATTGGCCAACATTACCACCGATGCCGGTTTCCGGGGCAGCCTGATCGGGCAGGCCCTGCAGTGGAACCCTACCCAGCCCCTGCGCAACCCCGATGGCTCGCTCTACATTGTGGCCGGCGACGTGGTGAACCCGCTGGCGGCTCAGGAACTGTTCAACGACCGGTCCCGGGTGAACACCATTCTGGCCAGCTTTGCGCCTTCGTACAAGTTCACCGACTGGCTGAACTACCGTATGCTGCTGAGCGTGAACTACAACTCCGGGGAACGGCGCACCTCCCTTAACCAGCGCCTGATCAACTACCCTGGCATTGAAAATCAGGGCTTTGCGGCCATCAGCAACAATGAGCTGACCACCCAGCAGATGGCGCACACCCTGAACTTCAATAAAGCCGTAACAACCGACCTCAACCTGAACGCGGTGCTGGGCTACGAGTACACCAAGTTTATCAACCTGGGCTCCAGCCTGAGTGGCTTCGGCAACCCCGCCACCGGGGGCTTCGGCAACTTCGGCCTCGATTACACCGACTACATTCAGACTTCGGCCACCGGCTCCCGCAGCATCTCCTCGTTCAACGACCCCACCTCGGCACTCCAGTCGTTCTTCGGGCGGGCTATTCTGAACTTCAAGAACCGCTACGTGCTGACCGGTACGCTGCGCCGCGACGAGAGCAGCAAGTTCGGTGACAACGAGAAAGTGGGCTATTTCCCTTCGTTTGCCGTGGCCTGGGACCTGAGCCAGGAGGCCTTTTTCCCGGCCGAGCAGCTCACCCAGCTGAAGCTGCGGGCCGGCTACGGCCTCACCGGCAACCAGGAGTTTCCGGCGGGGGCAGCCCAGGACCGCTTTGAGGTGCGCGACAACGGAGCTCAGATTCCGCTTAACAGCCGCAACGAGAACCTGAAATGGCAGGCCGACCGGCAGTTCAACGTGGGTATCGACATTGGAGCCGTGGACAACCGCTTCACTTTCTCGGCCGACTACTTCAACAAAACCACTACCGACATTCTGTTTCCTACGGTACCCGGCCAGCCGGCCCCGCAGGTGCAGGCCATCTTCTGGGATAACCTGGATGGCAAAATCGTGAACAAGGGCGTGGAAATGGCCCTGGGGGCAGTGCTGGTGCGCCAGGAGAAAGTGGAAGTGGGCTTCAACGCCAACGCCACCTTCATTCGCAACGAAGTAAAAGACCTAGTTGGGCCCGACATTATTACCGGTGCCATCAACGGACAGGGCCTGTCGGGGGCTACCTCGCAGCTGATTCGTAACGGTTACCCCATCAACGCCTTCTTCCTGCCCCGGTACAATGGCCTCAACGACCAGGGCCTGTCGAACCCCATCGACATTGCCAATCCGGTGTACGCGGGCAGCCCTAACCCCAAAACACTGCTGGGCCTGAGCGCCAACGCCCGCTACGGCAAACTCTCCCTCATTGCCAACATGACCGGAGCCTTTGGCCAGTACGTGTACAATAACACGCTTAACGCGGTAGGCAACGTAGGCCAGATTGGGGCCGGTAAAAACATTGCCTTATCCACCTTCGAAAACCCGGTGAAGGAATCCATCGGCAACCCGGCAGCGGCCACCACCCGCTACCTGGAGAAGGGCAATTATCTGAAGCTCTCCAACCTCACGCTGGCCTACGGCCTTGGCAACCTGGGCAGCTTCATGAAAGGAGCCCGCGTGTACATCACGGGCCAGAACCTGCTGGTATTCACCAAATACGATGGGTTTGACCCGGAAGTAAACACGGTGAAGCGCGGGGCCAACCAAGTGCCTTCGGTGGGCATTGACTACCTGCCCTACCCCAGCGCCCGCACCTTTACGCTTGGTGTTAACTTCAACCTGTAACCTCTAAGTACTTCCCACCATGAAATACGCTAAGATTGCCTATGCAACTGCCCTGCTCACGTTGCTACAGGGAGCCACTAGCTGTGATGTTGATGAAACGCTGCAAGGACAGCTGGCCCTCGACCAGATTCCGCGCGGCGACCCCGCGGCCCTGCTGCAGGGGGTATACAATGCCCAGCGCGACCCAATTCAGGGCCACGTGAGTGTATTTGCCCTTCAGGAGGTATCCACGGATGCGCGCATTATGCCCACCCGCGGGCCAGACTGGGACGACAACGGCAAGTGGCGGGCCCTGTTCAACCACACCTGGGACGGCAACAACGAGCGGGTGCGGGACACCTTCAACCAGCTGGAAGGCATCATTTTCGCCTCCACCGATTTGCTGCGCTTCTCCCCCAGCACCCAGCAGCAGGCCGAATCCCGGTTTTTGCGGGCCTGGGCTACCTTCCTGCTTCTGGACCTTTACGACCAGGTGCTGTACCGGGAGCCGGGCGAGGCACTCAACAACCTGGCCAAGGTGCGCAAAGGCAGCGAGGCGCTTAACTACATTGTGAGTGAGCTGAACGCCATTCAGGCCGACCTACCCGACGCCCCGGTTAGCCGGGCTACCAAGGATGCGGCCCGGGTGCTGCTGATGAAGTGCTACCTCAACAAAGGGGTGTACGCCAACCGGGCCGCTCCCACCTTTGCCGCCGCCGATATGAACCAGGTAATCCGGCTGGCTGACGAGATTATCAACAGCAACAAGTACGCCTTTACCCCCAATTTCTTCGACAACTTCGCGCCCAATAACGGCGCCATTGGCCGGGAAAATATCTTCACTCAGGAAAACACGTTCGGCAACGCTGGCCCCACCCGCGACTCCTGGAAGTTTGTGTCGCACTACAACATGCGGCCCGTGGATGGCTACAACGGCCCCGCTACCACGGCGGCCTTCTACGACCTGTTTGAGGCTGCGGATAAGCGCCGGGGCGTGGCCTACGACATAGCGGGCGGTCCGGCCAACCCCGGGCGCCGCATCAACGTGGGCTTCCTTATCGGGCAGCAGTACAACCTCATTACTGATGCTCCGCTTACGACGCGGGGCGGGGCGCCGCTGGTCTTTACCAAGGATATTAACCTCTCGGAAACCGGCTCCGACCTGGAGGCCAAGGGCATCCGGCCCCTGAAATACCCCGTCGACTACGTGAGCGAGGCCAAAGGCGGCAACGGATGCGAGAATGACCACGTGACGTTCCGGCTGGCCGATGTGCTGCTGATGAAGGCCGAGGCTATCCTGCGGGGTGGCACGCCTACCAGCGCCGGCACGTACGGCGGAACGGCCCTGACCATCGTCAACTCACTGCGTACGCACCCTTCCCGCGGAGCCAGTGCCCTTACCTCTCTCTCGCTCGATGTGCTGCTGGATGAGCGGGGCCGGGAGCTATACGGGGAATCGTGGCGGCGGCAGGATATGATCCGGTTTGGCAAGTTCCTGCAGGCCCGCAAGGACAAGCCCCAGAGCGACTCGAAATACCTGCTCTACCCGGTGCCGAAAAACCAGGTAGACATCAACCGGAACATTGTGCAGAACCCCGGGTACTAACCCTTGCCTGAAGCAACGTACCAGCAGGCCGTTGGTTACCGCCCGCGTTGGCGGCAGCCGGCGGCCTGCTTGCGTGTGAGCCGCCGCCCCGCCGGTTCGGGTACTCCTGCTGCATTAATCCTTATTTTCTGATGAGAAATCGACGAATTGCGTACGTACTGCCGTTGCTGGCGGCCCTGGCCACCGCCTGCAACCAAAGCCCGAAAACGGAAACCATTGCCGCTGCAACTCCTGCCGCCACCGCCGATAGCACCGCTACCCGGAAAAAGGACTGGTGGAAGGAAACGGTGGTATACCAGCTGTACCCGCGCAGCTTCCAGGACAGCAACGGCGACGGTGTGGGCGACCTGAAAGGTATTATCTCCCGCCTCGACTACCTGAAAAACACCGGCGTGGGCACCGTGTGGCTCAACCCCATCTACGCCTCCCCCAACGACGACAACGGCTACGACATTTCCGACTACCGCCGGATTATGCCCGAGTTTGGCACCATGCAGGACTTCGACGCCCTGCTGGCGGGCATGCACCAGCGCGGCCTGAAGCTGGTGATGGACCTGGTAGTGAACCACAGCTCCGACGAGCACGCCTGGTTTAAATCGGCCAGCGCCTCCCGCAGCAGCCCCTACCGGGACTACTATTACTGGTGGCCCGCCGAGAAAGGCACCCCGCCGGCCCGCTACAGTACCTTTGATGTGAAGAAGAACGCCTGGCAGTACAGTGCGCCCACCAACTCCTACTACCTGCACATCTTCTCCCGGAAGCAGCCCGACCTGAACTGGAATAACCCCAAGCTGCGGCAGGAGGTGCACGCCATTATGAAGTTCTGGCTGGATAAGGGCATTGATGGGTTCCGGATGGATGCCTTCCAGTTTGTGGCCAAGGACCCCAGCTTTCCGCCCATGCCCGGCCTTACGGAGCAGAACTACGCCAACGCCTACAACCACGGCCCCCACCTGCACGATTACCTACGGGAGATGAACCGGGAGGTACTCAGCCGCTACAACGTGATGAGCGTGGCCGAGGGCGCGGGCCGCAGCCCCCAGGAAGCCCACCTCTTCGTGGACCCCGACCGCAAGGAGCTGGACATGACCTACCACTTTGAGGGTACCGGCGTGGGCAGCAACTCCGAAACCTACCAGCTCACGGAGCTGAAGCGCGTGTTTACGAAGTGGGACAGCGCCTTCGCCCAAACCGGCTGGCAGGCTTTGGACCTGGGCAACCACGACCAGCCCCGCATGACCAGTAAATTCGGCGACGACCGGCCGGCGTTCCGGGTGGCCTCGGCCAAGCTGCTCAACACCTTTCTGCTCACCATGCGCGGCACGCCCTACTGCTACAACGGCGACGAGCTGGGCATGACCAACATCAAGTTCGACAAGATTTCCGACTACCGCGACCTGGCGGCCCTAAACGGCTACGCTTTGGTGAAGAGCCAGGGCGGCAACCTGCCGGCCTACCTCAAAAACCTGCAGCGCTTCTCCCGCGACAATAGCCGCACCCCTTTCCAGTGGGACAGCACCGCCAACGCGGGCTTCACCACCGGCACCCCTTGGCTGAAAGTCAACCCCAACTACCGCACCGTGAACCAGGCCGCCCAGGAACGGGACCCCAACTCGGTGCTGAACTACTTCCGGCGGGCCGTGGCGCTGCGCCAGCAACATAAGGTGTTGGTGTATGGAGCCTACCAGTTGCTCGACGCGCCTAACCCCCACGTGTACGCCTACACCCGCATCCAGGGCCCCGAAAAGGTACTGGTGGTGCTCAACTTCTCCTCCGAAAACCGCACCTGGCCTTTGCCAGCCGGCCTTGCCTTGAACGGCGCGCCCTGGCTTAACAACTACCCCAGCTTCAGCCCTGCCGCTACGCTGGCGCTGCAGCCCTGGCAGGCCCTGGTGCTGCCGTTGCAGTAAGAGCCGGTGCTGGCTGCCCTGATCCGATGCCGTCGGCACCGGATCAGGAATCGGTATCTTGCTTGTCTGCCTGCCCTTTCCTGCTTTCCGTTTCACCGTCCTTTCCCACCCGTTATGCTCCGCTTTCCTCTACCAGCTATAAGAACATTGCTGGGCACTATCCTGCTCATGAGCACGGCGCTTGGCCGCCCGGCCCTGGCCCAGGCTCCCGACCCCTGGCGCGTGGCGGCCGACCAGATAGACCCGCGCAGTTACTACGGAGTGACGGTGGCCAACGGGATGCTGGGCGTAGTGTCGGCACCGGAGCCATTTCAGGTAAAGAGCGTGGTGCTGGCCGGGGCCTACGACCAGTACGGGCGCGGGCGGGTGAGCAACTTCCTCAACAGCTTCAACCTGCTGAATATGTACCTGGAAGTGGATGGCCGCCGGCTCTCGGGCCGGGACGCCACCAATTTCCGGCAGGAGCTGGACATGCGCCGGTCCAGTCTCACCACCAGCTTCGACTACCAGGACAAGGCCACCATCCGCTACACCTACTATGCCCTGCGCCACCTGCCCTTCACGGTGCTGATGGATGTGAGCATCACGGCCAAGAAAGACGTGCAGCTGGGCGCGGCCAGCGTGCTGGAAACCCCCGACGCCCTGCGCGACGCCCAGAACTACTACAACGAAATTGACCGGCCCCACGTGGCCCTGAGCCTGCTCACCTCCTCGGCCAAAAGCCCCACCGGCAAAATGCAGCTCTGCGCGTCCAACACCTTTCTGTTTGAGGAGCCCCACGGCCAGGAGCCCCGGGTGATTCATGAAATGTGGGACAACAACATGCACCTGATCAAGTTCGGCAAGCCGCTGAAAGCCGGGCAGACCTACTCCTACGCCGTGGCGGGCTCCTCCATCACCTCGGCCCACCACGCCGACCCGCTCAACGAAGCTGAGCGCCTCACCATTTTCGCCCGCCTGGAGGGCAAGCAGCGGCTGCTGGATTTCCACGCCAAGGCCTGGGAGGAGCTGTGGAAAAGCGACATTCAGATTCAGGGCGACGCCCAGGCCCAGCAGGATGTGCGCAGTATGCTCTACCACCTCTACAGCTTCTCGCGGGCCGGAACCGACTATTCTCCTTCGCCCATGGGCCTCTCGGGGCTGGGCTACAACGGCCACGTGTTCTGGGACACCGATTTGTGGATGTTCCCGGCCCTGCTGGTGCTGCACCCCGATATTGCCAAATCCCTGATTGAATACCGGTTCCGTCGTTTGGAGCCGGCCCGGCGCAATGCCTTCGCCCACGGCTACCAGGGCGCCATGTACCCCTGGGAAAGCGCCGATACGGGCGTGGAGGAAACCCCGGTGTGGGCCCTGAGCGGACCGTTTGAGCACCATATTTCGGCCGATGTGGCCCTGGCGGCCTGGCAGTACTACTGCGTCACCCAGGACCGGGACTGGCTGCGCGAGAAGGGCTACCCCATTCTGTCGGCTACGGCCGATTTCTGGGCCAGCCGGGTGGAACGCAACGGCCCCGGGCACTACGACATCAAGAACGTGGTGGCCTCCGATGAATGGGCCGAAAACGTGGACAACGACGCCTTCACCAACGCCGCCGCCCAGGTAAACCTGCGCAACGCCGCCGCCGCCGCCCGGTTGCTGGGCCTCAAAGCCAACCCCGACTGGCTGCACGTGGCCCAGAACATTCCCATCCTCAAAATGCCCGACGGCACCACCCAGGAGCACGCCACCTACAAGGGCGAAGGCATCAAGCAGGGCGACGTGAATCTGCTGGCCTACCCACTCAACGTCATTACCGACCCCGCCCAGATCAAAAAGGACCTGGCCTACTACGAAACCCGGGTGCCCAACGAAGGCACCCCAGCCATGACCCAGGCCATCTTCGCTCTGCTCTACGCCCGCCTCGGCAACGCCGACAAGGCCAGGCTCTGGTTCAAAGATGCCTACGAGCCTAACCTGCTGCCCCCCTTCCGTGTCATTGCCGAAACCAAGGGCGGCACCAACCCCTACTTCGCCACCGGCGCGGGCGGAGTGCTTCAGGCCGTGCTCATGGGCTTCGGCGGCCTGAACATTACGCCCGGCGGCATCACGCAGAGCAAAACCACTTTACCCACGGGCTGGCAGTCGGTGAAGATAACGGGCGTGGGCCCGCAGCGTAAAACCTACTCCGTGAGCCGCTGACAGACTAATTCGTAACAAGGAAATACGTAGCCAAAACTTTCCGCGTGCTGATGAGCCTGATTAGTAGACCTGAGTTGCGGACTAGAGCTAGAAGCTAGTTCTAGTCCGCAACTTATGTTAGCTGACTCAGCCTGACGTTCTACGAAATCCCACCTTTCATCCTTTGCTCCATGCGTAACCTCTTCTTCGCGGTGCTGCTGGTTTTGGCTGGCACTGCCGCCGCTCAGCAGCTACCTCCTTCGCCCCGCCAGCTCTACCCGGGCCTGTTTGAGGCCGTGCAGCTGGGCCGGGTGTATCCCGATAACAAAACCTTCGTGGATGCCACGGCCAAGGAGCCGCCCGCCGACATCCTGCGGGCCTATGCTCAGCAGAAAGACGCCCCGGGCTTCGACCTGAAAGCCTTCGTGGCGGCCCATTTCACGCCCCCGGCCCCGGCCGGCGGCCAGTACCGCAGCCAGGTAGAAGCGGGCCTGCGCCACCACCTGGATACGCTCTGGACGGTGCTCCAACGCCACCCCGACACCGCCACCCCGGGCGCCTCTTCCCTGCTGCCGCTGCCGCGCCCCTACATTGTGCCGGGCGGACGGTTTCGGGAGGTGTACTACTGGGACTCCTACTTTACTATGCTGGGGCTGGCCGAAAGCCACCGCACCACGGTTATCCGGGACATGGTGGATAATTTTGCCTACCTGCTGGACACCTACGGCTTCATCCCGAATGGCAACCGCACCTACTACCTCACCCGCTCCCAGCCCCCGTTTTTTGCCCTGATGGTGAACCTCCTCTCGCAACAGGAGGGCAACCAGCAGACGCTGCTGCGCTACCAGCCCCAACTGCTGCGCGAGTACAACTACTGGATGGCCGGGGCCGAAACCCTGCAGCCCGGCACCGCCCAGGACCGCGCCGTGCGCCTGGCCGGGGGCGAGGTGCTCAACCGCTACTACGACAGCAGCGACCAGCCCCGGGAAGAATCGTACGCCGAGGACGTGGCCGCCGCCAAGCTCAGCAAGCAGCCCCCGGCCCAGTTCTACCGTAACATCCGGGCCGCCGCCGCTTCCGGCTGGGACTTCAGCACCCGCTGGTTTGGGCCCGACGGGCAGCTGGGCAGCATCCAGACTACCGATTTGGTCCCCGTTGACCTGAACTGCCTGCTCTACTACCTCGAAAACAGCATCGCCACCACCTACCAGCTGCAAGGCAACGCGGCCCAGGCTACGGCCTTCCAGACCAAGGCCCAGAACCGCAAGAAGGCCATTCTGGCCTACTGCTGGGATGCCAAGGCCAATTGGTTTGTCGATTACAACTTCCGCCTCCGGCAACGCTCCAGCCAGCTGACCCTGGCGGGCATTTTTCCGTTGGAATTTGGCATTGCTACCCCGCCCCAGGCCAAGCTGCTGGCGGCAGGCCTGCAACAGAACTTCCTCCAGCCCGGCGGCCTGGCCACCACCCGCAGCCGTAGCGGGCAGCAGTGGGATGCCCCCAATGCCTGGGCCCCGCTGCAGTACATGGCCATCAGCGGCTTGGAGCGTTACGGTCAACCTACCCTGGCGCGCACCATTGCCACCCGTTGGATTGAGCTGAACCGGGACGTGTTTCAGCAAACCGGCAAGCTGATGGAGAAATACAATGTAGTGGATACGAAACTCAAAGCCGGCGGCGGCGAGTACCCGCTGCAGGATGGCTTCGGCTGGACCAACGGCGTACTGCTCAACCTCATCAACAAATACCAGCCCGACAAGTCGTTCTAACCGTGTTCTGTGGCCGTCACGTCGGTCCTGCCTTATCTTCGGGTTAGGCAGGACCGACTTTTCGTTTGCCACAACTCGACCCTACGGTGCGGCTACCCGATATGCCCTGCCATTTCTCTTATTGGCAGGCAAGCAGTCAGGCGGGAGGTACAATAATTGCGGCAACTGGCATTTTACCCTCTATTCAGGCTCTCCTATGGCTGACTTGTCCGTTTCCCTGCCCGATATTCAATCCGAGGAGGACGTGCGCCGCGTGGTTGACAGCTTCTACGGCCGGGTGCAGAACGATGAGCTGTTAGGGCCCATTTTTGAAGCCGTTGTGCAGGGCCGCTGGCCGCAGCACTTAGCTACCATGTATGATTTCTGGAGCGGCCTGCTGCTGGGTACCGGCCGCTACCGGGGCCGGCCCTTTCCCAAGCACCTGGCCCTGCCCATTGATGGCCGCCACTTCCACCGCTGGCTTACGCTGTTCGTCGAAAACGTAGAAGCTCAGTATCAAGGGCCTGTGGCCGATGAAGCCATTTACCGCGCCGGTACTATTGCGGCCGTATTTGAGCACCGGATTACCCAAGCCCGTAATCCGTATCATATCCTATAGAAAATCGGCCTCTATGATATCCTTTCAACGTTTTGTGTCGTAAGAACCCTATATCTGACCCTGAGTTAGATGGACAACGAGAAAAAGTTTTTTCGCTGAATGGCGAAAATTCCAAAACCTGCGTAAATTCGCTGCGTATCCACTCGTCCTACCTCACTCCGTATGGCTACTTTGACTTCCCTCCCCGACTTGCGCACCGAAGGTGACATTATGACGCTGGTGGATACGGCGTTCAGCAAAGCTAAAAACGACGAGTTGCTGGCTCCCGTGTGCCGGGCCGTAGCTCAGGTGCATTGGCCTCGCCACCTCACCTCGCTCTACGATTACTGGAGCAGTGCCCTGCTGGGTACCACCCGCTACCAGGAAGGCCAGTTGATTCCGTTGCACTCGGCTCTGCCATCCAAGTGTCTGCAGCGCTGGACGGAAGTGCTGACCAGCACTGTGCAAGAGAAGTTTTCCGGCTCTAACGCCGATAAAGCAATGCATCAGGTAGCTACGCTAGCCTCCAATTCTATCGGCGCCTAGCGCTAACCCGTTTCACCCACCCCCAATTCCCACCCGTTCTCCTCACACATTCACCCATCCACCCATATCAAAAAGCCCCCCGGACCAGAATCTGGGGGGCTTTTTATTTGCACCATGCCATTGACACCACCACATGAACACAAGCCATCATCTTGAACAGCACGAATAACTTGTGACCTTAAAACTACTTCGCGCGAATAGGTTGCTCAACGTGACAGGATCCTTCGCGCTGCCTAGGATGACACTTGTCGGAAGTAAAACTCATAAAGCAAAAAGCCGTGCTCCTAAGTAGAAGCACGGCCCTTTATTTTAACAACTGTTGCAATTACACGCCCAGTAGCAGGCGGGTCGGGTCTTCGAGCAGTTCCTTCACGCGCACCAGGAACGACACCGACTCGCGGCCATCGATGATGCGGTGGTCGTAGCTCAGGGCGAGGTACATCATGGGGCGGATTACCACCTGGCCATTTTCGGCTACGGGGCGCTGCACGATGTTGTGCATGCCCAGGATGGCCGACTGCGGGGCGTTGATAATCGGGGTGCTCATCATGGAGCCGAACACGCCGCCGTTGGTGATGGTGAACGTGCCGCCGGTCATCTGCTCGATGGTGAGCTTGTTGTCGCGGGCTAGGCCGGCGAGGCGCTGAATTTCCTTCTCAATGCCATCGAACGACAGCTCCTCAGCGTTGCGGATCACCGGCACCACGAGGCCTTTCGGGGCTGATACGGCAATGCTGATGTCGCAGAAGTCGTTGTACAAGATGTCGGTGCCATCAATCTGAGCATTCACGGCGGGCCACTCTTTCAGGGCCACGCACACGGCCTTGGTGAAGAACGACATGAAGCCGAGGCCCACGCTGTGCTTCTCCTTGAACTTGTCCTTGAACTTGTTGCGCAGGTCCATGATGGGCTGCATGTTCACCTCGTTGAAGGTGGTGAGCATGGCCGTTTCATTCTTCACCGACACCAGGCGGCGGGCGACAGTCTTACGCAGATTGCTCATCCGCTCACGACGCTGGGTTCTGTTACCAGTTGCCGGTTGCGAGTTGCCAGTAGCAGGAGTAGCAGCCGGTTTGGCGGCAGCGGGAGCAGCGGCCGGAGCCGGCGCGGCAGGCTTGGCCTGGGCGTTCTGGGCATCTTCTTTCGTGATGCGGCCGTCACGGCCCGAGCCCTGCACGTCGGCGGGGCTGATGCCTTTTTCGCCGAGGATTTTGCCGGCTGCCGGCGAAGGCGTGCCGGTAGCGTAGCTGGTGGTTGCCGAAGCCGCCGGCGCAGCAGCGGCCGGAGCAGCCTGGGCAGCAGCCGGTGCAGCGGCGGAAGCCGCAGCCGGTACAGCGGCTCCGCTGCCGCCTTCGATGCGGGCAATGGTAGCGCCGATACCGATGGTTTCGCCTTCCTTAGCAGAGTGGCGCAGGGTACCGGTGCCTTCGGCGGGCAGCTCAAACGTGGCCTTATCCGATTCCAGCTCAGCAATGATTTCGTCGCGCTGCACTTGCGCGCCGTCTTCCTTCAGCCACTTGGCTACCGTTACTTCCGTGATGCTTTCACCCACGGCCGGAATTTTCATTTCCACAGTTTCACCACTGCTAGCTGCCGGAGCCGATGCCGTTGGAGGCGTGCCGGAAGCCGCCCCACCTGTCGGTTGTCCACCGTAGCCGGCCTGGTCACTAGCTTTAGGGTTCTGCTCGCCTTGGCTTACCGGGTCGGCAGCGGGAGCGGTGGGGGCGCTGGCAGCTGGAGCAGCAGCGGCCGGTGCGGCAGCTGCTCCCGCGCCGTCGATTTCGGCAATGGTGGTACCAATGCCGATGGTTTCTCCCTCGGCAACGCGGATTTTCAGCACGCCGTCGGCCTCGGCGGGCAGCTCGAACGTGGCTTTGTCGGATTCCAGCTCGGCCAGAATTTCGTCGCGCTTCACAGTGTCGCCGTCAGCTTTCAGCCACTTGGCAATGGTTACTTCGGTGATGGATTCACCAACGGCAGGGATTTTAATTTCCAGACCCATACGTGGGAGTTTTGAAGAGTTTCGGTGGGTTGATGTTGTCAATTTGCTGGATACGGTCCAGTATTGGAAGCTTCGGCAAGTGCCGGCCGGAACCGGTCACGGAAATGATAAGCGGCGCTTAGCAATTCACTTACGGCTGGTTCACTATCGTCGTCATCCGCAGGATAGCGCGATAACACAGCGTAAGGGGTCAGAAAAGTAGCCAGTCGCTCATCATCCGACCCGAGCGGCGTGAAGTCGGCAACCATATACACTAGCTTCTCCAGGTCATGCGTGCGAGGCGGCAACCGTTGCTCGGCAGTTAGCCAGGCTTTCAGATATTTTTCGGCTGCCTGCTGGCAGTGGAAAGCTACTTCCGAGAAAAACTCCGGTGATTCCGCCAGCTTCTCAGCGGCCCGTAGGTCGCCATCGGCCTTGCGTAGCCAACGCTGAACCCATTGTTGGCTGTCGGGACTAAGCTGCTGCATACAATTCGCGGCCGTCGCGTAGGGCTTTGTGTTCAACCAAAAAACGGTTGCGTTTGACCCGCTCCAGTTCGGCAGCATTCAGGACCAGCACATCCATAGCTGGGTTTGTACGGTCACGAGCGACCGTACGCACAGCCACTATGCGGTCAATCTTGCGGCGCTCATCATTGGCCTTGATAACCAGCAAATCCAGGTCGGAATCCTCCGTAGGTGTGCCGTAGGCATACGAGCCGAACAGGATGATCCGGTCGGGCTGGTAGCCTTCCACGATGCGCTGCACAATGGCCTGAATTTGCTCTTCGGTTATCATATGGTGGTGGTGGCATTCCGATGCAGGAGGAATCTGGGTCAAGTCGTTGAGAAAATAACCCAGATTCCTCGCGCTACTTGGAATGACAGTTTTAGTCCTGCTTCTTGGCTACTTCGGCGGTGGCTTTGATGTTGTCGTCGGCTACGGCTTCCTTGGGCTTGTCGAAGGCGCGGGCCACGAGGTCCTTCTGCTCCTTCACGTGCACCTTGTTGTAACCGGTAGCCGGCGAGGCCGAGGGCTTGCGCGAAATCACATCTTCCAGCTCACGGCGCATGAAGCGCAACAGGTAGTTCCAGTAGCCCATGTTCTCAGGCTCTTCCTGCACCCAGTACACCTTGGCTTTGGGGTACTTGGCCAGCTCGGCATCGAGCTGCTTCTTGGGGAAGGGGTGCAGCTGCTCCAGGCGCACAATGGCCACGTCGGTGCGGCCCGACTGCTGCTGCTCGTCCAAGAGGTCAAAGTACACTTTGCCCGAGCACAGCAACACGCGCTTCACCTTCTTGGCGTCGGCGTACACGTCGCCGAGCACCTCGCGGAAGTGGCCGGAGGTGAACTCCTCCACCGGCGACACGCACAGCGGGTGGCGCAGCATCGACTTCGGCGACATCACCACCAGCGGCTTGCGGAACTCCCAGGTCAGCTGGCGGCGCAGCGCGTGGAAGAAGTTGGCCGGCGTGGTCATGTTAGCCACGATGATGTTGTTTTCGGCGGCCAGCTGCAGGAACCGCTCGGGGCGGGCGTTGGAGTGCTCCGGGCCCTGGCCTTCGTAGCCGTGGGGCAGCTGCAGCACCACACCGTTCATGCGCTGCCACTTGCTTTCCGAGGATACGATGAACTGGTCAATCATGGTCTGGGCACCGTTGGCAAAGTCGCCGAACTGGGCTTCCCAGATAACCAGGGCGGTGGGGTTAGCCATGGCGTAGCCGAATTCAAAGCCCAGCACCGCGTACTCACTCAGCAGCGAGTTGTAGATGCTCAGCTTCTCCTGGCCTTCGCCGATGTAGTTGAGCGAGTTGTACGGGGCCGAGGTTTCGGCATCGTGCAGTACGGCGTGGCGGTGCGAGAACGTGCCGCGCTGCACGTCCTGGCCGCTCACGCGCACAATGTGCTTCTCGTCGAGCAAAGAACCGTAAGCCAGCAGCTCGCCGGCGGCCCAGTTCAGTATGCGCGTCTCGAAGAACATCTTCTTGCGCTCCTCCATCAGCTTTTCAATCTGCTTCAGGGGGCGGAAGCCTTCGGGCAGCGTGGTCAGGGCCTTGCCAACTTTGGCTACCACTTCCTCGCTGATACCGGTTTCCGGCGACTTCTCGAAGTCCTCGGGCTTGCTGCGGCGCAGGGTGCGCCACTCGTTTTCGAGGGGCTGGTAGTTGTAGGGCAGCGGCTTTTGTTTCACCATGTCCAGGCGGGCCTGCAGGGTGTCGCGGAACTCCTTGTCCATCTGCTGGGCCAGCTGCGCGTCCACGTCGCCGCGCTGCACCAGCATGGCGTTGTACACCTCACGGGGGTTCTGGTGCTTGCTGATGAGGTTGTAGAGCGTGGGCTGCGTGAACTTGGGCTCGTCCGACTCGTTGTGGCCGTGGCGGCGGTAGCACACCATATCAATAAAGATATCGGCGTGGAACTGCTGGCGGTACTCAGTGGCGAGGCGCACGGCAAACACCACGGCCTCGGGGTCGTCGCCGTTCACGTGCAGCACCGGCGCGTCGATGATCTTGGCGAGGTCGGTGCTGTAAATCGAAGAACGGGCGTCCTCGAAATCGGTGGTGAAGCCCACCTGGTTGTTAATCACGAAGTGGATGGTACCGCCCGTCTTGTAGCCTTCCAGCTGCGACATCTGCGTTACTTCGTAACCGATGCCCTGGCCGGCCAGCGCCGCGTCGCCGTGGATGAGGATGGGCAGAATCTGGTGGTAGTCGCCGCCGTACTGGTGCTCAATTTTGGCGCGCACGAAGCCTTCTACCACGGGGTTCACCGCCTCCAGGTGGGAGGGGTTAGGGGCCAGCTTCAGGTTCACCTTCTGGCCGCCGCTGGTTTCTACTTCCGATGAGTAGCCCATGTGGTACTTCACGTCGCCGTCGCCCATGGTCAGGTCCGGTACGGCCGTTCCCTCGAATTCCGAGAAGATCTGCTCGTAGGTTTTGCCCATGATGTTGGCCAGCACGTTCAGACGGCCGCGGTGGGCCATGCCAATCATCACTTCCTTCACCCCCAGCTCAGCCGACTTATTAATAATAGCGTCGAGGGCCGGGATGGTGGTTTCGCCGCCTTCCAATGAGAATCGCTTCTGGCCCAGGAACTTCGTGTGCAGGAAGTTCTCGAACACCACGGCCTCGTTCAGCTTGCTGAGGATACGCTTTTTGTAGTCGATGCTGGGGTTGAAGCTCAGCGAGTCCTTCTCCACTTTCTCGCGGAACCAGTCGAGCACCTGCGGGTCGCGGATGTACATGTACTCGAAGCCGATGGTGCGGGTGTACACCTTCTGCAGGGCGGCCACAATCTCGCGCAGCGTGGCATCCGAGCCCAGGCCCAGCACTTCGCCGTTCTTGAACTTGGTATCGAGGTCGGCGTCGCTCAGGCCGAAATCGGCAATGTTGAGGCGGGCCTTCCGGTCCTTCCGTTCACGCACCGGGTTGGTTTTGGCCACCAAATGGCCGCGGCTGCGGTAGGCGTGAATGAGGTTGCGCACCTGCGTTTCCTTGTCGGCCGCTACCGTGTCCACGGCCCGAACGGCCCCGGCCTGATTGGTGCTGGCCGAGGTGGTCAGTACGCCTTCGCCATCGGCCTGCGGAATACCACTTTCGGGGTACTGCTGGGCGAAGTCGAAGCCTTCAAAGAATTTCTGCCAGCTCGCATCCACCGACTGGGGGTCGGACTTGTAAGACTGGTACAGGTTGTCAAGGTAGTCGCCGTGGGCGTTGGCGATATAAGAGTTGGCGTCCATGCGGTGGGAGCTGGTAGTGTCAGGGGGTAAAGGTAAATAGCCTGATCAGGAAGTAAAAACTGATATGCGCATGTACAAATAAACCTGTTAGTCAGATATATAATTCCGCCCGTGTTTCCTTTACGGGTACCGACGGTCAATCTATTAAATAAATACAAAAGCCGCTCCCGTCATACAGGAACGGCTTTTGGAAAAACGGTAACGCACCCTATGTTACTGTAATGCCATCTTAAAGATATAATAGGGCTGATCCTGCTTGCCGATGCCCTTGTTCCAAGTAGGCGTTTTGTGGATGGCTGAGGTGGTTACGTACAGCGTTTTACCGTCGCCGGAAAAGGCAAACGTATCGGGCCATTCCAGGCGCGGATCCTGCACCATCGTCTCGATTTTGCCGGCCGGCGTGCGGCGCTTGATGGAATGATCCTCAAAGGCCGTCAGGTACAGGTTGTTCTGGGCGTCGATTTCCATTCCGTCGCAGGCGGGCACTTTGCCCAAATCCTCAATCTGGGAAGCGAGCTGGGCATCGGTGAGGACAGGATTGCGCAGGGCCTCGGTTTTGATGCGGTACAGGTTGTAGCTGGTCAGGGGCTTCCAGTAGAGGTACTGCCGGTCCTGGCTCAGGGCAATGCCATCGGCGTTGATGCGGGCTTTGTTGCCGCTGGGGTCAATCAGCTCCTTGCCGTCGGCCTTGATGTTGAGAGTGGTATCGGCCAGCATGGAGGCGTGGCCGCTGAGCACCCGCCGGCCGCGGCCCGTACGCAGGTCCACCACCACCAGGCTACCCAGGCCCGAGTCGGTGAGGTAGGCGTACTGGTTCTGGGTATCCACACGCACATCGTTAAGGTAGGATTTGCGCGGGGCCACGCTCTCGGGGAAGCTGATGGTCTGCGTCACCTTATCGGTTTTGGGGTCAATCTTCACCAGCTTGGGGCCGCCGGGCACCGTGGCCCGCAGGCCGGGCGAGGCCGGGTCCACTACCCACAGCATGCCGGTGTTATCGGCGTATACACTCTGGGGGCAGATCCAGTGCTTATGGGGCTCGTTGCGCAGGGTTTCGTTCCAAGTGCACCAGTTGGCATCGGGATAGGGCTTGATGGAGCCATCGGGCGCTACTTCCGCAATGGGCATCACGGGGTTGTTGTCCCAGCGCGGGAAGTCGGCAAACACGCGGCCATCGGGCAGCACGGCCACGCCTACCATCTGCGGCTCCCGAAACTGCGCTACTATCTGTAACGGCGAGTTGGCGGGTGCTACCGGACCAGCCGTTTGAGTAGAATCCGTGGTGGCAGCTGGGCCGCCAGCAGTACTAGTTGTTTGCGAAGACGGTGAATTACAGGAATGGAAGAAAATACTGACCGCCAGCACACCCACCAGGTGGTGGTGAACTGGAAGTACAGGCCAGGTGAGGGATGGAAGCATGATAGTAGGAACTAAAGAAACGAGAAGACGATACTGCGCCTGCCGGGCTAGCTACCTCAGGCTTACGGCTACCCAATCCGATGGTTATAGGCCCATCCGTCAGCCTGCATAACTTATCGGGAGGAGTATGCGTATGGGGCCAGGCTACTCCCATTGCCGGGCTTTATCCAGCTAAAAAAGTTAGCATCTGTCACAAAAGCTGATTTAAAAAAAAGCTGTACCTTTGAGCCCTCCAGAATGACATCATTTTATAAGTACAATTAATTATATATTCTATCTATATTTAACCACTATTTAGTGCTTCAAATGTCTGTTTTCGGCTTTTTTTGCCGCTAACTATATCAAAAAAGGGCCCCAACAGTCTGCTAATGCGGATGGCGCTCTTCCCACTAGCCGAGTCGGGCCGGCTGTCCATTCTCTCCGGACAATGAGTGAGAGTCCACGAACCCAAACGTCATGTCCATTGCGTTATTCTTACTGACCTTCCTCTTCCCTCCCCGTACCATTTCTGTTCCCGCTTTGGCGCTGCCTTCTACCGTAGCCAGCCTCAGCCCCCGTCCGGTGGCAGTAGCCATACCGGTAGTGCCCGTTAAAAAGGCCCCCAAAACGTTGTCGTACCGCGTGACGGCCACTACTTATTGGCCCGAAGTGGGCCAGACGGACGACGCCCCGATGGAAACTGCCGATGGCTCCATCATTCCAACCCGGCACTCCAGCAAAACCCGCTGGCTGGCCGTTTCCCGCGACATGCTTGCCAAATGGGGTGGCCCGTTCCACTTCGGCGAAAAAGTGCGTGTCCAAGGTATTTCTGAGGCGCTGGATGGCGTCTACATCATCCATGATACCATGAACCGCCGCCACCGCCACTGCGTGGATGTGCTGGTGAATGAGCGGGAGTGCAAAAATGGCCTTGAAGGCCGCTGGCCCGATATCCGGCTCAGCAAAGTTGCTCCCGAACCCGTGTGGGAAGCCAGTTAATTCACTGGTTCCCCGATTTTTTAATTTTCATTCCTGGCCCTTAGGCCTCCGGATACTGCTGCAGGTATCGGGGCTGTCCGTTCGCCTCGTAGAGGAAGGTGAGCGGGTGAGCCGGGTCGCGCAGAATTTCCGGTAATGGAATCTGCCACCGCTTCCACATTTCCAACAACGACTGCCCGTAGGCGCTGTTATCCCAGGGATTGAAGATGTCCCCGGTCACATCGTCGATGAGCGTATCCATGACTACTTCCACGTCGCCGGGCTGTACCGGGCGCGGGTAGTAGTCGGGCACTACGTTCAGCAGGTAGGCGGCGTAGTACACCCGGGCCTTGAACTCGGCTATCTGGATGGGATGCAGCGGGCGGTAGGCATCCTGGTACACCCGGCCCATGGCCTGCCGGATAATGCCATTATCAACCAGACAGGCCACCAGCACGGTTTCATCGAGCTTGATGCTGAAGGCAATGGTACTCAGGTCGTCGTCGTATTCGAACGGCATGTCGTCCTGGGCAGGATCGGCTTCCAGAATAAACAGGGAGCCCGGCACAAAATCTTCGTACTCCATGGGTACACGCAGGGCCTGAAACGGCTGGTAGAATGCCTGAAACCGGCGCAGCAGCTGGGCATTTTCGGCCAGCGGGTACTGGGGTTTGGCCAGCGGATCCAGTTCCGTAAGGAGTTCCGTTACCAGCACCCCGTAGAACATCTTGCCCAGCCATAAAAACAGCGTCTGCTCATCCACCTGCCGGAAGCCCGGCAGTCCTTCGCGGGCGGCCAGCTCCAGGCGGGCCTCCAGGGGCTCAACGTGCTGGGTGCGGCAGGTAGGGCAACAGGCAATGCGCAGGTGCTGGTACTGCACAATACTCATATCCAGCAGCTTGATCTGGCGCTCCTGCAGCTTGTAGCGCGTCATCAGCCAGTCGGCGAATACGGGTACTGTATCCTGAAGAGAGCTGGTAGGAGTACCGCACAAGAAGCATTGGTGCATACTGAACCGCATACCCTCAAAAGGGTCGTACAAGGTAAGGGCATCAAGCGGCTGAAATTCGGACATGGCAAACAAGCGTGGAAGCACAAAAGTACGGTAGGCAGCCGTGCCGCCGGTTATAAAAGAGAAGAATACTGCCGCCCGCCGCAAATGTTTGCTACCCACACAAAAGCCCTGCCTACGTATAGTAAGCAGGGCTTTTAGGCTGAAATGGCCGTCGATACTAGCGCGACAGAGTAGACCCTAGCTTGATAAGCAGCTTCCCGAGGTGGGTGAGCGGGCCACTGTAGTCGTCGGAGGTTTCTTCGGCTACTTTGGAGGTTTCGGCCCCCAGGGTGGCCAGTGTTTCGGCCAGGTCGTGGGCCTGCGTATCCGAAGCCGTTAGCTGAGCCTGCAGGGTATTCAGCTCCTGAATAATTTTGGCTAAACCAGGCCGCTCAGAAGCGCGCAATACTTCGGCCCACCGCTCAATTTCGATGAGGCCATGCTGCCCGGCTTTGTCGGGGGCACCGGCATTGAGCAGGTTAAGCGTATCCTCCAGCAGGGCCGTGTTTTGCTGGTCGGTTACATCGAGCGGAATGGAGGGCGTGGGCTGAGACTGGGGGGTGGAGGCGGTAGAATCCATGGCCTGGAAAAGCAAGAGTGACGAAAGGTAGTTTACGGCTGCGCGTAAACGGCTATACTTGTCCGGGTTCAGAAAAGTTGGCATATCCTGTGCCGCCCTTGCCCGTACAACCCCGACGGCCCCAAACTGGCCGGAAAGTTGCGGCCCGGGCCGCCTGCGTATGCTACACACCTATCTTCTCGCTCCTTTCTCCTCTCCCACGCGGCAACAGCAGTTCGAAGCCGTAAAAGCGGCCCTGGCCGCCGAAACAGACGCCCCCTACACGGTGCTACTCGGCAACCTGGAACTGGCCGATGCTCCTGATCCACTGGATGCCATTATTCTGCGGCCCCGCAGCCTTACGCTGGTGCAGCTGTTGCCCCAGGGCGGAGTATTGCATATATCGGATTTGCGCACGGGGCCCTGGTTTCTGGATGGGGTAGCCCTGGAAGTTCCGGGAGACCACCCCACTCCATTTACCCGGTTTGAGCAGCAGCGTACTGCGCTGGCGGCCTGGCTGGCCGAGCACTTGCCACCGGAGGCAGCCAACCTGCATTTTATCAGCGGCCTGGTACTATTCGGCGACGTAGTGCGCTTCGGGCCGGAGGTGGAAACCTGTATGGCGGCCGTGCCCTCGGCCTCCATGTTTCATCTGCTGCCCGACCCCAGCCGGTTCACCCGGCGCCTTGCCTTGCTGGCAACCCCCGAAATTGACCTGACTCCAGCAGAATTGGAGCAGCTGACTGCCGGCCTGCCCCACTCGCAGCCGTACCCGAGTACCCAGCCCGAGGCCGCGGCCGAGCCTACGCCCAGTACGCTGTTGCGCCAGAAAGCCGGTCAGCTGTGGCGCTGGCTGGGCGCCGAAGATCTGGATCAGCTGGACCGGGGAACTTCGGGTTACGAAATTGACCTGGATGCCCGAAATCAGGAAAAGCAGGCCCTGGAAGATATGCGGGCCCAGCTGCAGCAGGATATGCAGCAGCAGCTGGGGGCACTGGCCAGCCGGGAAGCTGAGCGGGAACAGCGGATTGCCCAGCTGCAGCAGCAGCTCCAAAAGGCCCCCGTAGCGCCCGAAGCCCCCGATCTGCAGGCCCAGCTGGCCGCCGAGAAGCGGGAAAAAGCCGCGCTGGAAGCCTCCATGCTCACGTACCGCCAAGAGCTGGAAAACCGCAATACGGAACTGGGGCAGAAAATCCAGCAGCTGGAAAACCTGATTGAGCGGCTGGCTTCGGCCCCGGTGCAGCCAGGTCCTGTACCAGACGCTACACCCAACACCGCACCACGGAGCACGCCCGCCCCTGCCCCGCCACCTACCGCCCCAGCGCCGGCTCCGCTTCAACCTGCTTCGGCAGCCCCCACCAGGCCAGCCCCACTTGTTGGCGCTCCGGCTACCGAGGCGCCGGCTGCCCCAACTCCTCCCCCTGGTAGCCGGGTAGCCGGCGGGAAGAGCCAGTTCGGACGTCCGGCCAGTGCCGTTGGGCAGGGCCTGGCCGGCTGGAACCGGTGGTGGCCCGTGTTCCGCCGGCGCCTGAGCCGGCTCCGGGTTTCTTTGCCGACCCGCCAGCCGATGCCCGTGTGGGCAGGGTACGCAGCCGGCGCAGCAGCGGTACTGGTCTTCCTCCTGTGGCTCAGCAACCGGTCCGATGCCCCTGCTACGTTCAGCCACCAGGGCCGGGTGGGCTTGCTGGCCGCCAACGGCGACACCCTGCTCCCCGCCCGTTATACCAGCATTGGGACCTTTCAGGAAGACCGGGCAGTGGTGGAGCGGGACGGGGTGTTCGGCTTCGTGCAGGCCGATGGCACCGAGGTTGTGCCCCCAGCCTACGATGCGCTATACCCGTACGCGGATGGCTACGCCCGGGCCAAAATAGGCGGACTATACACGTTCATCGACCAGAAAGGAGAAGAGTTTGGCGCCTATTATTACGCCGCCCGCGACTTTTCCGAGGGCTGGGCGGCGGTACTCGACCATCGGGGCTGGCACTACATCAACGGGCCCGATGAGCCGGCTCAGCCCATCATTTTTCAGGAGGCATATTCTTTTCACCAGGAGCTGGCCCGCATCAAAACGGCCGGGCATTTCACTTTCATTCAGGCCGACTACCTGGCGGATACTACCACTGGCACTGCTCCCTTTGGCCGCTACAGCAGCGCCACAGATTTCGATGACCAAGGCCGGGCCCGCGTGGTACAAAACGGCCGCAGCTTTTCCATTGACCGAAACGGGGAGGAAGTACAGCAGTAACCTAGGGTTTTAGCGGCCGGACGGCGTAGAAACTACACAACTAGTCCCCGTCCTGCGCTTAGTCGCGGTGCTTTTTCCAGCCTTTGTGCTTACCCTTACCGCGGCCCCGGAACCACGCCGACCAGCTTTGGGCCGGCACTACCACTACCCGGCCATTGGTGGGCACCGCCGGCGCCGGTCCGGCCAGCTGCAGGCGGCCGTTGCCGGCCCGGCTCAGCGTGGTGGCTTCGCCCAGCATTGTGCAGCCTTCTCCGTCGTGCAGCTCTGTCCGGCGGCCGTCCCGCTGCACCACAAACCCGTCGCGGGTAACCAGGCGGCCATTAGGCAGGCGGATATCCCGGGGCATGGGCTTGATTTCGCCATTGCGCACGAGGTACATGGTTCCGTCGCGCCGCTGAAATCCGTCGTTAGCCTGGGCCAGCAGCACATGCTGCCCGAGTAGGAGAACCAGAGTGAGAAAGGCGGCAGGGGAGGAAAATCGGGGCATATACGGTACTGAAAACTGAGAATCCAAGGGCTTCCCTTACGAAGGAGGCTGCCTCGGGTTGGCACAGGAGTAATGGGGCTGAATTTGGGGCTGCCGAATGGGTTACCTTACCGCCGCCTGTCTGATTAAGCTCCACACCACGCTGGTGTGAAGCTTGTTCCATTCACTTTTGCTTTTCGTATCATGAAAACCATCTTCAAATCCCTGTTTTTTGCCACGGCGGTTACTTTCGCGGCGGCCTCCTGCACCCAGGAAGGCAAGAAAGATGCCGATGCAGCAGCTGCCCAAACCGAAGCCGCCGCCGAAAACGCCGGTGCTGCCGCTGCTGCCGAGGCCAACAACGCTGCGGCTGCCACCGATGATGCCGTAGAAACTGCCGGTCAGCAGGCCGAAGCCGCCGGGGAGCAAGCCGCCGCTACTACTGCCGCCGCCGCCGACAAAGCAGCCGCCGAAACCAAAGCAGCCGCCGCCAAAACCGAAGCCGCTGCCGAAAAAGCCGCCGGCGACGCTAAAGCCGAAATTAACGCTGCTCAGCAGAAATAAGAAAAAGCCAGGGCCGCATAAGTGGCCCGTCAGCTCTTCTGGCCCGGACTGCACGGCGGTCCGGGCTTTTCTGTGCCCGTTGGGGTTCAGCTGCGTGCATACTCACACAGCAGGGCGGTCTGAACGCCCGCTCTAGGAGGTCGTAGCTGTTGGCTCGGCCACCCCTGCCAGCTCCAGCAGCACTTGGTAATAAGGCCGGTGCTGAATGCGGGCCTGTAGCCAGCTATAAAAGCTGAGGGCCTGCAGGTCCTCCTGCTGCAGGGGTACAAAAGCCGGCAGCTGGTCGGCACGGTCGGCGAAGCTCTTGGCGCGGGGGGCGTCGGGGTTTTCGATAATGTCGCGCACCAGCTGCAAATACCCAAGCACGGCCGCATAACCTCCCCCATCGGGCCCGAAACGCTCCTTAATGAGACGGTCAATAGCCCGCAAACGGTTTAGGGCCAGGTCGGAGTTGCCAAGCTCCAGCTGAATCAGCATTTCACCCATGTTGCGGTTTAGCACCCATTCTACTCCCATCTCCTGCTCGCACCAATGGTCGGTGCGGCCAATGGCCAGTAGGGCCTGGTTAGCCCGCTGGAACTGGCCCTCGGCAAAATAGTGGAAGCCCAGGCCCAGGCGGGCCGTTAGCTGCTCCCGGGGTGGCAGGCTGGTTTTCAGAATTTCTTCCAGCAGCCGGATACTTTCGGCATTACGGCGCAGGAAGGCCAGATTGGCCGCCAGCAAAAACGTATACCGGGGCCAGAACGAAGCGCCCCGCAGGCGGGGGCCAGCCTCCAGCAGCTCTCGCAGCCGCTCCAGGTAGTTAATGGACTCCTGGAAGCGGCGGGTGCGGTACAGGGCGTGGGCAATCATGTACAGCAGCCCCAGCTGCGCCTCGCGGTGCGCCGGCTGAAACCCGTGCCGCTTTTCCATGAGGTGGTAGCACCGGATTACAAAGGGGGCGAAGGCCAGATAGTCGCGGCGTACGAGCATGGCTGCCCGCGCAATAGACATGAGCCGGTAAAGCAGCGTGGGGCGCCGGGCAAAGGCCTCCTGCAAATCGTACTCGCGCAGCACCTCCTGAAGAATGGCATCGAATGACTCGGCGGCCCGACCTTTCACGCGGGCCTCGCGCAGGCGCTGCCGGATCAGGCTGTCGGCAATGTTGGCGCGCTCTTCCTCATCGGCGGCCTTTTTGTTGAGGTTGCGGCGGCGAATAATATCCGGCAGGTCGTCGGCGTGCTTACTACCGGCCTGGGCAATCTGGAGGTTGTACACCGTGTTCAGCAGCTCGTACTGCTCATTCTGCTGCGCCAGCTTTTCGGCTTTGCGCAACATATTCCAGGCTAGGCGGCCAATACCGGTTTCAAACAGGTACTGCGCCAGCGTAAGCAGCCCCCGCACCGAGGAGGCAGCCGTGGGGTCCTGCTGGCGCTGGCGGAGCAACAGGTAGTCGGTGAGGTGGCGCATGAGGCGCTTGCGCAGGGCGTAGTAGGCTACGGCGTTGGGCTCCTCGGGGTACAGGCGAGCCAATAGCTCCTCGGTTGAGTACTCTTTTTGGTGCAGCAGCAGGTCGCAGAGGCGCACATCCATGCGCCCTTTCTGCTTGCGGCGCTGCCGCTGAATAAACTGCCGGAAGTCCTTACGGTCATCGACTGAGAAGGTGCTGAGCGTGGTCCGCAGATCATCCATACCGGTAATATAGATGGACCGCTCCCGGAACCCAAGCCCGGGTGCTGGCAAGTCTGATTAATTCTTTGCATTGCATTCATATTCAATTTATTACACTCAACAACAATTCAATCCTATAGTCTAAGCTGTCCGGAAAGTGGTTAGGGCCACACCACGCAATATGTAACCTTCGGATCATCTTGCTTCCTAACCCTATATGCTACATGAAACACTTCCTACTATTGCTGTTGCTGCTGTGCAGCCTGGGGGCCCGGGCTCAGGATGTGCTTACCAAAACCAACGGCGAAGAGCTGCAGGTAAAGGTGCTGGAGATTACGCCCACCGAGGTACGCTACAAGCGCACCGACAACCCCGATGGCCCCCTGATTACCGTGCGCCGCCACGATGTATTTATGATCCGCTACGCCAACGGAACCAAGGAAATGCTGGGCGGTAGCCTGCCCACCAACGTGCCGGCTCCAACACCGGTGCCCGGGGCGGCTACCGGCAGCCTGGTGCCCGGCGACGAGCCCCCGGCTTACGAGGATATTCACTTGAACGGCCCGCGCCTGGGCATTACCGTACTGACGGGGGGCGTGGCCGCCAAGGCCGACCGGGAGCTGAACGTGAATCCGTTCCTGACGCAGTTTGGCTGGCAGTTTGAAACCCGCATCTTCCGCATGCCCAACGGCACTTCCGGCCTGCTGGAGTTTGTGCCACTTATTGGGGGCCTGGAGCAAGGCAAGTTTCTGCCCAGCCTCAACGCCCTGATCGGCATCAGAGGGCCCAAGGGCATCGAGTTCGGGTTAGGTCCGAACGTGTCGCCGGCCGGGGCACACATTGCCCTGGCTGTGGGTACGTCCTTCCGCAGCAATGGCATCAACTTCCCCGTCAATCTGGCGGTGGTGCCCGGCGACGGAGGTGCCCGGATTAGCCTGCTGCTCGGCTTCAATTCCCGCACCCGCTGATAGCGGCTCTTCTCACATTTGTTGCCTGCTATGCGCCAGTGTATACTTCTGCTATGTGGCCTGCTGCTGGGGCTGCGTACCACTGCCCAGGACGTGATTCTGCAAACCAATGGGGAGGAGTTGACCGGGAAAGTCCTGACCATTACACCCGAGCTGATTACCTACCGGAGCCCGGCTGCCGATACGCTCCGGATTGCCGCCGGGCAAGTATTCCTGATCCGGTATGCCAACGGTACCAAGGAGGTGTTGCAGCGCCCAACGCCCCCTCCGCCCGGGTTGCTGAGCAGGGAGGCGGCCTATGCTCAGGGCCGCCGTGATGCGCGCACCCACTTTAGAGCACCCGGGGTTTTCTGGGGCACCTATGCCGCTACGGTGCTGACCGGGTACGGAGGGGTGGCAACCGGAGTGACAACAAGCCTGGTACCGCCGGCGGAACGTAACTTCCGGGTGCCCGATACTGGCTTGCTCAGAAACCCCGATTACGTGGCGGGCTACCGGCGGCAGGCCCAGAATAAAAAAATCGGGAGTGCCGCGGGCGGTTTTGGTGCGGGGGTAGGTACCATGGTGGTATTGGTAGCGGTGCTACTGGGCACCTACGGGCTGCACTGAGCGGGCGGCAACTTCCTGCTGAGCTCCGCCGTACACCGCTTACCCATTCATTTAACTTCCCTACCCACCATGGACGCTAACAACAACGGCATCAACGACTCAACTGAGCTGCGCGCTCGGGGCAACTGGAATGAAATCAAAGGACAGGCCAAGCAGAAGTGGGGCAACCTCACCGACGACGACCTGGACTATCAGGAGGGCCAGCAGGACGAGTGGTTTGGCCGCCTGCAGCATAAAACCGGTGAGGCTATTGATGATATTAAAAACTGGTTTCACCGCACATTCTAAGTAACTGGCAATACGCATCAGCCTTGCCTGTCAATGGCCCGATTCCACTTTGGTATCGGGCCATTCTGTTTTGAACCAGATAAATAATATCAACTATTCAATATTATTTATACATTTATTTACACACCACGTTGTATGCAAACGCCGCTGGAAGAACTGCGCACCCTGGGAAATACAGCTCTGCTCCGGCTACCAAAAACGGCGTTTTTCTGTTCCCGAGATTACCCGCACCGCATTGAGCGGCTGTCGTACCTGTGGGCCATGGAGCAGCGGCAACTCGGGTACTGTGTGTTGTCGGGGTTTCATTCTCAGCTGGAGCAAAGCATTTTCCGTTTTCTGCGCCGTGATGTGCAGCAACCCATTGTGTACGTACTGGGCCGGGGTATCCAGCCCGCGCTGCCACTCGAGTACGAGCGGGATATTCAGCTGGGCCGGCTGCTGTTTGTTACTCCTTTTGACCGGGAGGTGAGCACCGTTACGCAGGAAACGGCCAACATTCGGAACCTGCTGATTGCCGATATGGCCGACCGGTTTTTTATCCCGTACATGCGGCCCGGCGGCAACCTGGAGCAGCTGCTGCAAGGTGAGGTTATCCGGGGCAAACCTCTCCTTACTCTAAACCTGCCCGAAAACCGGGAGCTGTTCCGGCGCGGGGCCCGGCTGTACCAGCCCCCGGGGCTGCTGGGTGGCCACCGGGCCCGACTTTAACGCCGGACTTACGTATGGACGAACTACTTTCTCACTTTTAGCCTCTTCCTATGTCTGTTGCTTCCTCCGTGCAGGCTGCTTTGCCTACCTCCCCCTCCTCCGGCATCCGGACGCTGGCCCGCTTTGGGTTTGCGGCCAAGGGAACCGTGTACCTGTTGATGGGCCTGCTGGCTTTGCTGGCTGCCACCGGCCAGCGGGGCGGACAAACGGCCGATAAGAAGCAGGCCGTGCAAACCCTGCAGAGCCTGCCCGGCGGCTCCGTGCTGCTCGGCCTGATTGCCCTTGGGCTGCTGGGGTACATTGTATGGCGTTTCACCCAGGCCCTGCGCGACACCGAACACAAAGGCTCCGGGGCCAAGGGTCTGGGTCGGCGCGTGGGCTATGCCGGTAGCGGCCTGCTGTATGCCAGTCTGGCCTGGTACGCTGCCAATCTCGCCCTGAAAGGCTCCGCCAGCCAGGGGGGCAACAGCCAGCAAAGCCTGGTTGCCCGCATTCTGAGTTGGCCCGCCGGCGAGTGGATTGTCATACTAATCGGATTTATCATCGTTGGCGTAGGCATCTACCAGATTGCTAAAGCCTACTCCGGCTCTTTCCACAAGCATGTGAACAGCGCCGATATTCCGGCGGGCCAGCAGAATACCGTTTACCGCATTGGGCAGCTTGGCTACACGGCCCGGGGCATCGTCATGGGTATTATTGGTTATTTCCTGGTACAGGCCGGCCGTAAGCACCAGGCCGCCGCCGCCGGCACCACCGACGAAGCCTTTGACCTGTTGGCTACTATGGGACCGGCCGTGCTGGGCATTGTAGCCTTCGGACTGATGTGCTATGGCCTCTACATGCTGGTGCAAGCCAAATACCCCGTCCTACCCCGGGTGTAGAGTTGTTAGTTGTTGGTTGTTAGTTGCTGGTTGTTAGTTGTTAGTTGCCAGTTGTTATGATCACACACTTATTTTCTAACAACCAACAACTAACAACCAGCAACTAACAGCTAGCATCCAACGCATCAGGCTACGTACTCCTGCAGGTACTGGTACCGCTCGGTGAGCTGACCGTTACGGGCAATGGTGGCGCGTTCAATCACCGCGTCACTGCCTTCGTGCACTAAGTGGGGCAGCACATTATCAATTAGCTGGCGGCCGAAGTCCCGGCTGGCGTTGCGCGGCAGCTCGCAGGGCAGGTTATCGACGGCCATAATGGTGATGTTGCCGGGGCGGGAATAGGGTGGCTCCAACTCCTGGGTCTGGCAGTTGTAATCGAAGGCGGGCTCCTGAATAGTGCTGCTGCGCTTAGTAGTCGGAATGGAGCCGTCTACGTCGCAGGTTACGTCGGCAATGGTATCAATGCGGAAATGGGCCCGGCAGGTGTCCTCCAGGGAAAACAGGCGCGGAGCCGCCGGGTGCCAGTAAGCGCAGGCAATGAGCAGGTTGGTAACGGGCAGAAAGTTCTGAAAAGTGCTTTCGTACTCCTGGGGGTTGCGGTGAAAATCGGGAGTATCCCACACGCGCCCGTCGCGGCGGCGGTTGTAGTCGGAGCTGCGGAGCTGGGTGTACACCGGCTCGTTGAAATCCAGGTAGAGGTAGTCGTACACGCTCACGCGCCGAATGCCCATCAGGTTAAGCACCTCCACGGCCCCCTGAGCCACGCGGCCTGAGCCGGTTACGGCAATTTTAATGGGGGGCAGGCGCTTCACCTTGAAAAACTCCTCCTGCATGTCCTCCATATCCACGCACTCATAGGCCGGTTTCAATTCGTAGAGGCCATGCTTGCGGCCGTACGTGAGCAGGCCGTTGTAGGCGCCCACTATGCCTGCCCAGCGGCCGAAGGCCACAATCCGCTCCCCGTTTTCATTGGTGAGCAGCTCATAATCGATAAGGGTAATCTGCTTGGCCAGCACCTGCCGCAGTAGCTCCCGGTTAGCGGGCTGTTTTTTTACAGTGTGCGAGAAGAACAGGTAGGTTTTGTGAGGAATCAGCTGTGCCACAGGCACCTCCTTCACGCCCATCAGAATGTCACAGTCTGCCACTTCGGGCCGCACCTCAATGCCCAGGTTGCGATACTCCTGGTCGGAGAAGCAGCGGATGCCACTTTCCTGAACCACAATTTTCAGGCCCGGGAAGCGGGCTTCAGCCTCAGCGCATTTTTTGGGAGTAAGCGGAACGCGCTTGTCGGGTGGGGTTTTGCCTTCGCGGATCAGGCCAATGGTAATAGAACGCATGTGGTGGGAACTGGGTGGGTTTCGGGGGCTAAATCTGCGGAAAATTGTTGAGTCGGGACCCGAACGGCAATGCACGCAACCCGGGCTGTCACCCTGAGCGGAGCGAAGGACCTTCGCACGTAGGCACGCTCTGGCGCAGTTCCTTCAGGGGTATAAGTTGTTCAGGCGTGGTAAGGTCCTTCGCTATGCCCAGGATGACAGCAAATGACCTAAACATTTGCCCACTTATCGGTTTAAGGGTGAAGCCTTTTCGCGCTACCTTTGTAGGGGCTCCGTTGGGGCCGCCTGCATTGCCACCCTCACCCTTCTCTTTATGTTGCTGAAGACCAAGCCCGCCGATGTGTTTGTGGACCGTCACAACGGCCCCGACGAAGCTGCCGTAGCGGAAATGCTGCGCGTTATCGGCGTGGAGTCGATTGACCAGCTCATCGACGAAACCGTGCCGGCCGCCATCCGCCTGAAAAAGCCGCTGAACCTGCCCGCTGCCCTCACGGAGCGGGCTTTTTTGGCAAAGTTCAAGGGCATTGCCAGCCAGAATAAGCTGTTCAAGAACTACATCGGCCTGGGCTACCACGATACCCAGCTGCCGGCCGTCATTCAGCGCAACATTCTGGAAAACCCGGGCTGGTACACGGCCTACACGCCCTACCAGGCCGAAATTGCCCAGGGCCGCCTCGAAGCCCTGATCAACTACCAGACGATGGTAATTGACCTCACGGGCCTGGAAATTGCCAACGCTTCTCTGCTCGACGAAGGAACCGCTGCCGCCGAAACGCTGCATATGTTCCACTCGCTCAGCAAAAAGAAAAACGCCAACCGCTACTTCATTTCCGAGCAGGTACTGCCCCAGACCATTGACGTGGTACGCACCCGCGCCGAGCCCCTGGGCATTGAGGTAGTTATCGGGGACCACCGCACCTTCGACCTCACCGACGAGACGCTGTTTGGGGCCCTGCTGCAGTACCCCGCCGCCGACGGCGCCGTGTACGACTATACCGACTTCATCGGCAAGGCTCACGACAACAACCTGTTTGTGACCGTAGCCGCCGATTTGCTGTCCCTGACCCTGCTCACGCCTCCCGGCGAAATGGGGGCTGACGCCGTAGTAGGCAACTCCCAGCGCTTCGGCGTGCCCATGGGCTACGGTGGCCCCCACGCCGGCTTTTTGGCTACCAAGGATGCCTTCAAGCGCGTGATTCCCGGCCGCATCATCGGGCAGAGCATCGACGCGGCCGGCAACAAGGCCTACCGCATGGCCCTGCAAACCCGGGAGCAGCACATCCGCCGCGAAAAAGCTACCAGCAACATCTGCACCGCGCAGGTACTGCTGAGCGTGCTGGCCGGCATGTACGCCGTGTACCACGGCCCCCAGCGCCTCCGGCAGATTGCCAGCAACATTCACGCCCTGGCCCGTACCCTGGAAATGGAGCTGCACGCCCTGGGCCTCGACCAGCGCAACGAGTTCTATTTTGATACGCTGGACATCAAGCTGGAAAGCCAGGAGCTGCAGCAGGCCATCCGCAAGGAGGCCGAAGCCGCCGGCATTAACTTCCGCTACTTCGAGGAGCACGGCTCGGCCCGGGTGGGCATCAGCCTGCATCAGAATACCGAGGCCGAAGATGTGCAGGACATTGTGGCCGTATTCAGCAAAGTGCTGGGCCGCGACGTGCGCCAGGTAGCCCAGCCCGAAGAGGTGGAAGTAACTTGGCCCGACGCCCTCATTCGCAAGAGTGAGTACCTCACGCACCCCATCTTCAACTCCCACCACTCGGAGCACGAGATGCTGCGCTACATGAAGCAGCTCGAAAACAAGGACCTGAGCCTGGCTCACTCCATGATTTCCTTGGGTTCGTGCACCATGAAGCTGAACGCCACCGCCGAGATGATTCCGGTGACCTGGCCGGAAATTGGCGGTCTGCACCCCTTCGCCCCGCGTGAGCAGGCCCAGGGCTACGCCGAAATCTTCCGGAACCTGGAAGCTTGGCTGTGTGAGGTAACCGGATTTGATGCCGTTTCGCTGCAGCCCAACTCGGGTGCCCAGGGCGAGTACGCCGGTCTGCTGGCCATCAAAGGCTACCACGATGCCCGCGGCGACCAGCACCGCAACGTGGCCCTGATTCCGGCTTCGGCCCACGGTACCAACCCCGCCTCGGCCGTAATGGCTGGCATGACGGTGGTAGTGGTGAAAAGCACCGAGGAAGGCAACATCGACGTGGAGGACCTGAAGGCCAAAGCCGCCCAGTACGCCGACAAGCTGAGCTGCCTGATGGTAACCTACCCCAGCACCCACGGTGTGTACGAGGAAACCATCATTGACATCTGCGCCACCATTCACCAGCACGGAGGCCGCGTGTACATGGACGGGGCCAACATGAACGCCCAGGTGGGCCTCACCTCCCCCGCCACCATCGGGGCCGACGTGTGCCACCTGAACCTGCACAAAACCTTCTGCATCCCCCACGGCGGCGGCGGACCCGGCGTGGGCCCCATCGGCGTGGTGAAAGACCTGGCGCCCTATCTGCCCGGCCACGTGGTGGTAGATGCCGACGGCCGCACCAGCGGCGCGGTTTCGGCGGCACCCTGGGGCTCGGCCAGCATTCTGCCCATCAGCTACGCTTACATCAGCATGATGGGTGGCGAAGGGCTGACCCAGGCTACGCGCATTGCCATCCTGAATGCTAACTACCTGAAAGCCAAGCTGGAGGAGCACTACCCCGTGCTGTACACCGGCTCCAACGGCCGCTGCGCCCACGAGATGATTCTGGAATGCCGCCATTTCAAAAAGGCCGGCATTGAGGTAGAGGACATTGCCAAGCGCCTGATGGACTACGGCTTCCACGCGCCCACTGTCTCGTTCCCGGTAGCCGGCACGCTCATGATTGAGCCCACCGAGTCGGAGAGCAAGGAGGAGCTGGACCGCTTCATTGAGGCCATGGTGAGCATCCGCAAGGAAATTGCCGAGGTAGAAGCCGGCCGCGCCGATGCCAAGGACAACGTGCTCAAGCACGCTCCCCACACCGCCGCCACGGTGCTTACCCACGAGTGGACCCGCCCCTACTCCCGCGAGCAGGCCGTGTACCCCACTGAGTATGCCCGCGCCTACAAGTTCTGGCCCACCGTGTCGCGCATTGACTCGGCCTACGGCGACCGGAACCTCATCTGCGCCTGCACGCCCATTGAGCAGTACGTGGACGCCGAGGAGCAGCTGGTTCCCACCGATAAAGGTCCGTCATACTAAGCAAGTTCTGGTTGCTTGTCGCTGGTTTCCAGTTAACGGGTAATCGGAGTGCCTAAAAGACGAAAGGCTCACGCATTCCTGCGTGAGCCTTTCGTCTTTTTTAGTTGGTGATTATACGCTTTGCAAACGTCAACCCGAAACGGGTTGGGTAACCAATAGCTCCCTTATTTACCGAAGCAGGTACGGTACATGTAGCCGTTCTGGGTTTTGCCAGCGGCTGTTACGCGCACTTTCACAAAATGCACGTCCACGGTATCCATCACCTGTACTTCACTGCCGGAGCTGACCGTTGTCAGCTGTTGAGACTCCTTGGTCATGCCATCATACAGGATACACTCCACTACCGTATTGTGGGCCACGGGAGCGGAGGAGGTCCGGTTGGAACGGGATTCATCTTTGGAGGCGCTGCAGGAAGCCAATACGGCCAGGCTACCTATACCAAGTAGAACTTTTTTCATATACACGAAACGCAGGAAGATTTTTCTCTGCAAAAGATAGGGAGATTTTAAGATGAAAAGGAATATTCCGCCGCACATTCCAACATGATTTATTTAAGCCATTACATAGATATACTTCTATATGACACGCACCCGCACAAGCTATACTCCGCAGCCTGCTGGCCAGGCTCTAGAAAAAAAACATCTGTGGGGCAGAAGCTACCGGCCAAAGCCTGCGCCACAGCATTCAAGAAACCGGTATAAAAAGCGGGAACGAGCGTATAAGCAGATGTGTTTACTTAAACGGAGCCGCCTTTCACTGTTGCTGTCTGCGGAGTGAACGGTTCTTTTACTCTGATTTTCTCTATATGAACCGCATCTCCCGTTTTTTAACCCGCCCAGTGGCTTTCTCATTGCTGAGCCTGGGTGTGCTGCTGGGTGCCAGCAGCTGCGCATCTACTTCCCGTGTGGGAGTAACTGCCGACTTCGACCATTCAGTAAATTTCCGGACCTACAAGACCTGGGCATGGTATCCGACACAGCCCGTTGATACTGAAGGCGGCCCTGCCAAGGGGTACGAGTCGTTTCTGGATAAGCGTATTCGTACTGCCGTGGAGCAGCAGCTGGCCCAGAAGGGCCTGACCTACTCCGAGAAGAACCCGGATGTGTACGTAGCTTACAGCGCCCGCGTGGAAGATAAGCAGCGGGCTACCGGCTCGCCTTACGGCCCGTTTGGTTATCCTTACGGGTATAGCTACGGGTGGTATAACAGAGGCTTCAACCAGGGCGTGGTCGATTACAAGGCTGGTACTGTAATTCTTGACTTTGTGGATGTGAAGCGCAAGGAGCTGGCTTGGCGGGGCCAAGGACAGGCCCAGGTAGATCAGCAAACCATTTCAGAAGCAGAAGTGCAGCGCATTGTAACCAGCATTCTGGGCAACTACCCTCCCGGTGCGGAGCAAGCCCAGCGCTAACCTGCCTGTAGATGCGTTACCGTCCTGCGTAAAGGAAAAGAGCCCGCTTCAGCTGAAGCGGGCTCTTTTCCTTTACGCAAGGCTGCGGGCAGGCTAAATCGGCACGTTTACGTGGCGCTCGGCGTGGTAGCTGGAGCGCACCAACGGTCCACTCTCCACATATTTAAGGCCCCGGCGCAAACCTTCTTCCTTGTAGTGCGCAAAAAGATCGGGGTGGATAAACTCGGCCACTTCGATATGGCGCTTGGTGGGCTGCAGGTACTGGCCCAGCGTCAGAATATCGAGGCCGTTGGCCACGAGGTCGTCTATGGCCCGATACATTTCCTCCTTGGTTTCGCCCAAGCCCAGCATAATACCCGACTTGGTGCGTTTGCCGGCTTCCTTGGTCCGCCGGATTTGTTCCAGGCTCCGGTCGTACTTGGCCTGGGGACGAACCAGACGGTAGAGGCTGCCCACCGTTTCCATGTTGTGCGACACTACCTCCTGGCCGCCGGCAATCATGGTATCCAAGGCGGCCCAGTTGGCTTTCACGTCCGGAATCAGGGTTTCGATGGTAGTACTAGGGCTGAGCTGCTTGGTTTGCACCACGGTTTCATACCATACGCTGGCCCCCCGGTCCTTTAACTCGTCCCGGTTAACACTGGTAATTACCGCGTGCTTCACACCCATCAGCTGAATGGCCTCCGCCACCCGGCGGGGTTCGTCCAGGTCATACTCGCTGGGACGGCCAGTGGCCACGGCGCAGAACGAGCAGGAACGGGTGCATACATTGCCCAGAATCATAAACGTGGCCGTACCCGCGCCCCAGCACTCGCCCATGTTGGGGCAGTTGCCAGATTCGCAAATGGTATGCAGCTTATGTTCATCCACCAGGCGGCGGACATTGGCGTAGGCAGGACCCACGGGCAGCTTCACGCGCAGCCAATCGGGCTTACGCGGTTTGGCGGGAGCCACCGGGGCTGCCGCTTCGGGCTGAATGATGGGCAGAGTCAGCAACAGTTCATCCATGCTGCAAAGGTAAGAGGAATGCGTGGGGAATAGTCCAAGGAGGACAATTGGGTAATAGGATGAAGGTAGTAGGATGAGGGTAGTAGGTAGTAGGACTATCGTACAATGGTGTCCTTCATCCTACTACCTACTACCCTCATCCTACTACCTTCATCCTAATTCCGGGTTCCTATGTACACGGTAAGGTACACGGAGGGCATAAACCGGTCGTTGAGCGACTCATCTGATACGCCCGCCACCCGGATAATGGGAGGGGCTTTGGTGTAAGCTTCAACCATGGCACCTACTTCCACGCCCGCTACAGCGTCGCGGTAACGGCCATACTCGAAGCTAAGGGCACCCCGGATGTGGCCCCCTACCTGAATATCCGTTTCTCCAACGCCCGAAAACAGCGGCGCCCGATCCACGATGGCGCCCAGGTTCCGGTGCACAAGCGGATCATACTGCTCGTTGCGGATATCGGTGGCCGGGGCATTGGGGTTGGAGGTCCGGTCAGAGTAGTCGTAACTGATAAAATACGGCATGACGAAGCCAATGGAAGGGCCCGCACTCAGCAGCCCATTCACCTGTACGCCGGAGTCGGGAGCCTTTCGAAACACTACCCGCTGCACCCCCACCGACGGACGCACAACAAACAGGTAGTTGCTCTTGCCGAACACAATTACCCCGCCGTAGTTAGTGGGGATTTTCTGCTCCTTGGGGTGTTTTACCTCTACTAGTTCCAGGCTCCAGAACCGGGCCCAGTCCTGATTGAGCAAACGGGTAGAGCGTACGGTTGCGCCCCCGATTAGTCCGCCCCGCGTGTTGAAGTTGACGCCGTACACAAACTCTTTGCGGTAGGAAGGCTGATCGGTGCTGGAGGCCAGGGTTTGGGTTTGCTGAGCCTGGGCAGAGGAAACCAGGCCCGCTGTGGCTAGAAGCAGGCTGCTGCCGAAAACAAGCGAAGTACGCACGGGCTTGAACGGAATAGAAAGGCAGTGGAGAAAATGCCGGCTCAGCAGCTTCCGGCCGCCAACCCTATCGAAAGTACGTAAATTTACCCGCATACCTTGGTTCTAATTACGACACGTTATGAGCACAGCCACCGCCTGCTACGCCGGCCATCTGCGCACCGAAGCTACCCATGTAGCTTCCGGCAGTACCATTCTTACCGACGCCCCCGTAGATAACCACGGCCGGGGCGAGGCATTTTCACCTACCGACCTAGTTAGCGCCGCGTTGGGCTCCTGCATGATGACCATTATGGGCATTGTTGCGGAGCGGCATGGGGTAAACCTGCAAGGTGTACGCTGGGAAGTAACCAAACACATGCTGGCAGAGCCTCGGCGTATCGGACAAATTGATGTAGCGTTTACGATGCCCGCGTCCCTTCCGGAAAAAGAGCGCACCATTCTCGAAAATGCTGCCCGCACCTGTCCGGTAGCCCTTAGCCTGAACCCGGAAATACGGCAGGAAGTTCGGTTTTTGTACGAGGGGTAGTTGGATAAAAGATAAAGGACAAGGGATACAGGAAAACGTCGACCGATTGTCCTGTATTCCTTGTCCTTTATCCTTTATCCAACTACTTCCTTCACCTCGCTTAGCTTGATGCCCATGTGCGAGGCATCGAGGGTGCACTCTCCGTTCTGAATGAGCAGGAGTTGGGGCGACTCATGATGAATGCTGAACTTCTGCGCTATTTCCTGGGAGATAGGCCGGAAGCGCAGTAGGTCCAGGTAGTAGATTTTAGCCCCGTCGAGGCCGGCATCGGCCCACTGGCGCTCCAGCTTGCCTTTGGCCATAGCGCTGATAGAGCACGTGGTGCTATGCTTGAAAATGAGGACCGGCTGCTCAAATGATTCGCGGACGATATCGGCGAGCTGCTCCGACTGGGTAAGTGGTTGCCAGGGTGCCATAACAGGAAGAAGAATTCAGTGAAAATTTAGTGGGAGCCAGTGGCGTCACGCTTCTTTCGCAGACGCAAATTGATGCGGGATGGTTCGCTAACCCGGGGCGTACCGTCCCGGTCGAAGCGGTAACTAGCCTGGCCGGGTGGGGGTGCCAGCACCTCCTGTTTACCGCCACCCTGGTGCTTTAGCTCCGCTTTGGTCACGGTCAGGTGCGAGTCTTTGTACTTGGCGTTAAACTTCTCGGCGTCGCGCAACGCCTTGCGGTTGGCCGCCCGCTGCTGGGCTGGGCTGGTGGCTTCCAACTGCGCCCAAGCCGGGGTGGCGCAGGCCAGAAAGAGGCTAACGAATAAGTAGCGCATCATAACACGAGGGAAAACGGTGGGAGGAAAACAGCGCAGATAACAGACCCGAAACCAGACAGACAGTTTAAAACGGCAGCGTAATACCCAGTATTTTCCGCTGCCCCACCTTGTGCTTCAGGCGGCGGCGTTCCATTTTGGGCTTTTTGAGCAGACCGTTCTTATCGTAGCT
This sequence comes from Hymenobacter metallilatus, assembly GCF_003944705.1. GTDB lineage: Bacteria > Bacteroidota > Bacteroidia > Cytophagales > Hymenobacteraceae > Hymenobacter > Hymenobacter metallilatus. Next base: position 378,843 of record NZ_RWIS01000001.1, read on the forward strand.
GTTTTTCTGGGTTTTCACGGCTTCTTTCTCTACGTCCAGGGCCCGCCCGTCGGCCGATTCATTTGCCGGATTTTGGTTTTTTTTCACCTTGGGCCGCGGCGGCCCCTCGGGGTTCGGAATCCGGTAGCTGTGGCAGGCCGGAGCGGCCAGCAGCACGGCCATTACCAGCAGCAGTGGCAGGTGGCGAAAAAGACCGGAAGGTTTCATGTAACGAGAATTCGGCTGGGCAGCGGGTTATACTTGGCAAATTACGGAACAGATGCCAGTAGTGCGCCGCCCCGCTTTGCGCACGAGTAGCAGGCGTATGGCGCGGTGCCGGTGGGACAGATGTTCCTAAGTAGCGCGCAGCTCCGCTTCGCGGACGGGCGGAGCGAGTACCGGGCGTGTGGACCTACCGCGTGGGAACTCGCTCCGCCCGTCCGCGAAGCGGAGCTGCGCGCTACGTTAGTAGCTATGGAGCTTCTTAATGGCTTCGCGCAGGCGCTGCTGGGGCAAAAACTGCTTTTCCAGCGGGGGCGCGAAGGGCACGGCCGTATCCAGGGAGGCTACGCGCAGGATGGGCGCATCGAGGCTGCGGAAGCAATGCTCAGCAATCCAGGCCCCAATTTCGCCGGCCAGGCCGCCGGTGAGGGTGTCTTCGTGCAACAAAATCACGCGGCCGTTTTTCTCCACAGTCTGGCGCACGGCGTCCTCATCCCAGGGCAGCAGGGTGCGCAGGTCGAGCACGTCGGCATCCACACCTAACTCTTCCACGGCGGCCAGGGCCCAGTGTACGCCCGCGCCGTAGGTGATGATGCTCATTTCCTGTCCCTCGCGCACCAGCGCCGCCTTGCCGATGGGCGTGGTGTAGTAGGCATCGGGTACGGGGGCCGAAATGCTGCGGTAGAGCAGCTTGTGTTCAAAGTACATCACCGGGTTGGGGTCCTCGAAGGCGGCACAGAGCAGGCCCTTGGCATCCACGGGGTTGGAGGGAAACACCACTTTCAGGCCGGGCGTGTGGGTAAACCAGGCCTCGTTGCTTTGCGAGTGGAACGGGCCGGCGGCCGTGCCGGCCCCGGTGGGCATGCGCACCACCACGTCGGCATTCTGGCCCCAGCGGTAGTGGCTCTTGGCCAGGTTATTCACAATCTGGTTGAAGCCGCAGGTCACGAAATCGGCAAACTGCATTTCCACCATAGCCTTTTTGCCCTTGATGCTCAGGCCCAGGCCCGCCCCCACAATAGCCGACTCGCAGAGGGGCGTGTTGCGCACCCGGCCTTTACCAAACTGCGCCACGAAACCGTCGGTAATTTTAAACACGCCGCCGTACTCGGCAATATCCTGGCCCATAAGCACCAGCTCGGGGTAGCGCTCCATGCTCTGCCGCAGCCCGTCGGAAATGGCATCGACGTAGCGTTTGTCGGTGGTGGGTTGCTCGTTGTCGGTGGTTAGGTTCAGGCTGGCATCCGGCTCGAAGCTGCGGTACATGTCGCCGACTTCCTGCTCCAGGCTGGCGGTGGGCATGGGTTCGGCGTCGGCCAGGCGCAGACCTTCTTCGATTTCGCGCTTGATGGTTTCGCGGAAGCGCATGCGGGCTTCTTCATCGAGGATGCCCTCGGCCAGCAGCCACTTTTCGTAGTTCTCCACCGGGTCTTTCTGGGCCCACTGCTCAAACAGCTCCTGGGGCACGTACTTGGTGCCGCTGGCTTCCTCGTGCCCACGCATCCGGAAGGTGAGGGCCTCCAGCAGCACGGGGCGGGGGTTCTGGCGCAGGTCCTCAGCCAGGCGGCGCACGGTGTCGTACACTTCCAGCACGTTGTTGCCGTCTACCTGCACGGCTTCCATACCGTAGGCGGGGCCTTTGTCTACGAAGTAGCGGAAGCGGAACTGCTCGTTGCTGGGGGTGCTGAGGCCGTAGCCGTTGTTTTCGATGATGAAGATGACCGGCAGCTGCCACACGGCCGCCACGTTCAGGGCCTCATGGAAGTCGCCTTCCGAAGCGCCGCCGTCGCCGCTGTAGGTGATGGTTACCTTGGGGCGGTCCTCCAGCGTATCGGCCAGGGCAATGCCGCCGGCCACGGCCAGCTGCGGCCCCAGGTGCGAAATCATGCCCACGATGTGGTGCTCGTTGGTACCGAAGTGGAACGACCGGTCGCGGCCCTTGGTGAAGCCGTGGGTTTTCCCCTGCCACTGCGCAAACAGTCGGTCGAGGGGCATATTGCGGCCCGTGAACACGCCCAGGTTGCGGTGCAGGGGCAGAATATACTCGTCAGAGTCCAGAGCCAGGGTGCTGCCCACCGAAATGGCTTCCTGCCCGATGCCCGAAAACCACTTGCTGACTTTGCCCTGGCGGAGCAGAATGAGCATTTTCTCCTCAATCATGCGGGGCTTGAGCAGGTGCTGATAGAGGTGGAGTAGGGTATCGTTCGAGTAGTCTTTCCGGTCGAAGTGCATCGGGAAGTGGCTGAGTTTGGTGGGTGGGGCCAAAAGTACGGGTTTGGGCCGGATGCACCGAAGCCGCCGCCCGCACCCCGCGCGCACTCGCTCGGCTGAGCCGAGTGATGCCAACGCCCAAGCAGCTATGCTGCGCGCGTCGGCTCCGGCTTACGCAAGCGGCACGGACGGATTCGGGGCACAGCCCCTCAAACGTAGTCCTCACTCGGCACAGCCGAGCGAGTGCGGGCGAGTGCGCGCTAGGTGCGTGGACCAGATAGGAAATTATAGCCGCCTGTTTGTGGAATCGGCAGGCACACGGCATCTATCTTCGGGGCCCGATTTCCTCCCCCTATCCTATCCGCATGATTCGACTCTACTCTCTCGGCCTATTGCTGCCGCTATCCATCCCCGCCCTGGCCCAACAGCCCGATACCCTCGCCCTGCGGCGGGTGGGAGTAGCGGTACGGCCGGATAGTCTGCCTAGTATTACGCCACCACCTATTTATGGCAGATTACACCCATTTTCCGACCTCATTCGGGATGCTGTCATTGTAACTACCTACCACATCCTCCCCCTCCTCTCCCTCCAGGAGCAGCTGCGCCAGATAGCCGGGGTGCAGGCCACGCCGTACTCGGGGGCCCCGGGGGCGCAGGTGGCCGTGCGGATCCGGGGGGCGGCCAGCTTGGCCAGCAACGCGCAGCCGCTGTACGTGGTGGATGGGGTGCCGGTGTTTCAGAATACGTTCCGGATAAACACCACCAATATGCTGGGCGGACTGGTACCGGCTGAGGTGCAGGAGTTGGACAACAACCCGCTGCTGAGCATCCCCAATGAGGATATTGCCAGCGTAGAGGTGCTGAAAGGGGCCTACGAAACCGCGCTGTACGGCTCCCAGGGCCTCAACGGTGTCATCCGCATTACCACCAAGCGAGGCAAACAGGGCAAGCCGCGCCTGAACTATCAGAGCTATGGCGGCGCACAGCAGGCCCGCAACCGGTACGAGCTGCTGGATGCCCGCCAGTACGCCACCCTGAGTAATGAAGCTGCGGAGCGCCGGAACCAGCCGGCTCCCTTCAGCGCAGCCCAGCTGGCAAGCCTGGGCCGGGGCACCGACTGGCAGGAAGAGCTGCTGCGCACGGCCGCCGTGCAGGAGCACCACCTGGGCCTCTCGGGCGGCACGGCCACCACCCGCTACTACGCCGCCGCCGACTACCTGAATCAGCAGGGCGTAGTGCTGAACTCACGCCTGCGCCGCTACGCCGCCCGCGCCGCCCTCAACCAGCGCCTCGGCCAGCACCTGCACCTGGATGCTACTGGCAGCTTCGCCCGGACGGAGCAGCGCGTACCGGCATATTATGCGCTGCAGAACGCGCTGCTTACACCACCCACCCAGTCGCCCAACGACCCACCCCGGTCGGGGTTCTATTCAATTAACCCCGCAGACTTGGCCCGGCAGAACTACCAGGCTCCGGAGCAGCAGCGGGTAGTGGGCCAGTTAGGTGCGCGCTATGAGCTGACGTCCGGTCTGACGGTGGAGGTGCGCGGCAGTCTGGAGCGGGCCACCCTGCGCAGCCGCTCCTACCAGGCCGCCTATGCCACGTTCCCAGCCGGCGAAAATGGCAACCTCATCTTCACCTACCGCCAGTGGTTTCTGAACCCGGCTCTGCGCTACGCCCGCAGCTTTGGGGGAGAGCGGCACGCCGTCACGGCCTCCCTGGAAGCCCAGCGCCAGGACCGCAAAACCACCACCGAGCAAACCACTTACGCTCCGGGCGGGGGCGGCTCATCGAGCAGTGGCAGCTGGGAGAAATACCGGCTGAACTTCTACCAGCTCACGGCGGGCTATACGTTTGATGAGCGGTACCAAGTGCGCGGCACCCTGCGCCGCGACGGGTCGAGCACCTTTACCCCGCAGGACCGGTGGAGCTGGCTGCCCGGCGCCCAGGTGCTATGGCACGCGGCGAAAGAATCCTTCTGGAACATGGCCCCCAGCCGGCTGGATGCGTGGGTGGGCTGGGGCCGCACCTCCGGGGCCGGCAACCAGGGGCGCAACTTCTTTCCGCTTCTCCTCCCTACCGGAGTGGGCCTGGGCCAGACGGTACCCGCGTTCCTGCCCGAGCTGACGCGGCAGCTGGATGCCGGGGTAGAGGCAGATCTGTTCAACAACCATCTTACCCTTACGGCTCAGGCCTATGCCCGCCGTACCACGAGTACCATTTACGTGAGCAGTTCCCTGGTTTCGCCGGGCACTGTTCAGGATAACTACCTGCGTAACCGGGGCCTGGAGCTGACAGCCCAGAGCCACTGGCAGGCCGGTAAGCTGCAAGGCAGCAGTCGGCTGGCCGCCGCGTTCAACCGGAACCGGTACGAATCAAATACGGCCATCTTCTACGCTTTTCCCTATCACCGCACCCTCGATGGACAAGCACTGGGCACGTTCTATGGCTACCGGACCCAGGGGCTGGATGCCAACGGCAACCTGCGCTACCAGGATGTGAATGGTGACGGATTGATTGACTTCCAGGACCGCCAGCCCTTGGGCAGTGGGCTACCCAAACAGCTGCTCAACTTCAGCCAGCAGCTTACTTTGGGCCGGTTTGAAGCGCAGCTGCAGGCTGATGGCATGTTTGGCTACCAGATGCACAACACCAACCTGCTGTACCTGGATGCTACCAGTGGCTTCACGAACGCCTCCCGCCGGGTACTCGACCGGTGGACGCCAGCCAACACCAGCACCGACGTACCAGCAGCCGGTACCAACCTGCCGGTGCTCAGCACCTACACCCTGCAATCCGGCAACCACGTGCGCCTCTCGGCCGTCACTTTCAGCTATAAAGTCTGGGAAAAGGAAGCCCGCAACGTGAGCGTGTGGCTGGGCGGCCAGAACCTGCTGGTGCTCTCTAAGTACCGGGGCTACGACCCCAACGTCAGTTCCGCCGGCTCCGATAACCAGCAGGCTGGCTTGGATGCCGGGGCCTACCCGGTGGCCCGGACGTTTCTGGTGGGCGTGCGCGCTACGCTGTAGCGGCCGGGTATCCGAGGCCGACATGTAAGGGCTAAACCCAGCCTGCCCGGCTACCAGAAACTTCTGTTTTAGGCAGCCGGTTGTTTACCTTGCCGGCCCATCCGGCAGTTTTTCTCCCCCGACTTTGCTTCATGATTCACTTCGAAGAATTCACGCTCGATAATGGCCTGCGCTGCATTGTGCACGAAGACCACAGTACGCCCATGGCGGTACTCAACGTGCTTTACAACGTGGGCTCCCGCGACGAGGACCCGGCGCACACTGGTTTTGCTCACCTGTTTGAGCACCTCATGTTTTCGGGCTCCGTGAATATCCCGAGCTACGACGAGCCCCTGCAGCTGGTGGGCGGTGAAAACAATGCCTTCACCTCTCCTGACATCACCAACTACTACCTCACCCTGCCGGCCGCCAACCTGGAAACCGGCTTCTGGCTGGAATCGGACCGGATGCTGAACTTGGCTTTCTCCGAGAACGGGCTGGAGGTGCAGCGCAAGGTGGTGGTGGAGGAATTCAAGCAAAACTACCTAAACCAGCCCTACGGCGACGTATGGCTGAAGCTGCGCCCCCTGGCCTACCAGCACCACCCCTACCAGTGGGCCACCATCGGCAAGGAGGTAGCGCACATTGAAGACGCCACCATGCAGCAGGTGCGCGACTTTTTTGGCAAGCACTACTCCCCGGCCAACGCCGTGTTGGTAGTAGCCGGCGACGTGACAGTGGCCGAGGCCCGGCGTCTGGCCGAAAAATGGTTTGGCCCCATTCCGGGTGGAACCCGCTACGAGCGGCAACTGCCCGCCGAGCCCCGCCAGACCGAAGCCCGCCACCTGGAGGTAACGGCCGATGTGCCCATGTCGGCCCTGTATAAAGTGTACCATATGCCCGGCCGCGGCGACGCGGGCTACCACGCCGCCGACCTTATGTCGGATGTACTGGGGCGCGGCAAATCGAGCCGACTGTATCAGCGGCTGGTAAAAGAACAGCCTTTGTTTAACTCTTTATCGGCCTCGGTAATGGGCTCCCTGGAGCCAGGTCTGCTGGTGATAAGCGGAAAGCTGAATGCTGGTGTAGCCCTTGCCGAGGCCGATGCCGCCGTGGAAGCCGTGCTGGCGGAGCTGAGCGCCACCGAAATACCGGCCGATGAGCTGGAAAAGGTAAAAAACCAGGCCGAAGTCAGCATTGTATTCGGTGAGATTGAGCTGCTGAACCGGGCCATGAACCTGGCCTTCAGCAAACTGCTCGGCGACGCCAATCTGGTAAACCAGGAAAGCGCTAAGGTGCAGGCCGTTACTCCCGCTCAGGTACTGGCTGCTGCTCAGGAAATTCTGCGTCCTACCAACTGTAGCACCCTGTACTACCGTGCCGAGCCGGTAACGGAACCTGTAGCAGCCGGAGAGGAAGTAGAAGCCTAGCGGCAAGCCTTAGCCCAAACACAGAACCGCCCGACCGGAATTCCGGTCGGGCGGTTCTGTGTTTGGGCTATGCAGAAGAAGCGCAGGCGTGAGGCTTACCAGCCACTGCCGCCGCTTCCCCAGCCGTCATCGGCCTTTTTCTTGGGCGCGGCTTTCTTCACTGGGGCAGCAGCTTTTTTGGTGGCCGTAGCTCCACCAGCCTTTGTACCGGCCGAAGCAGCTGCCGCACCCGTTGCTTTCGGAGCGGCCACTGGCTCAGCAGCTACAGGAGCTGGCTCGGGCTCGGGAGCTACAATGGGAGCCGGGGCAGGCGTTGGGGGCACCGGGTCGGAAGCCCGCACCGAGCGACGGATGTACGGCGCCAAGGGACGGCCACGATAATCGGTGGTTACCCGGCGCGAGGGAGCAGCCGTGAAACCCGGCGCCAAGCTGGCTCCAATGGGCTGTTCCTGCGCCACTGGCGCAGCAGCGGCACCTGCGGCCGCTCCACCACTGGCTGCGGCACCACTGGCTCCCCACTCACCACCGGCGGGTGCAGCAGCCGGAGCAGCGGCTGGCGCAGCTGGTGTAGCGGCAGGTGTGGCGGCTGCTTTAGGTGCCGCCTTGGTAGTTGTGGTGGCTTTTTTCGCCGCAGGCTTGGCCGCCGGCGCACCCCAGCCATCGGATGAACCCCAGCCGTCATCGGCTTTTTTCTTTTGTGCTGCCGCGGGAGCAGCTATCAGTACGCCACCGAGGAGAAGTAGCGGGAGGAATTGTCGAGTCATGGGAACAGAATAATAAACAGCTTCTTACCGCAAAGGTACGGCACCCTGCGCGGGCCTAAAACTCCCGCCACACTTTTTGCCCAAACGTAGGCTTAGGGAGTAAGTTCCCCCTATGCCGCGAAATTCAGCAACTTCAACGTAATCTGTCTTTTACAGGCCTGCATTTCACAACATGTACCTCCATTTTTTTATTGCTTTACTCAGGCTAAGTAGACAGCCCCACAAGAAAACCCATGGGCTGCCAGTACACTACTGTTTCAACCTCAGCACGCGAAATTTCTCACTCACTGGCCTGATGCGCCACATACTTAGGAAGGGTGTCCTCTTGAGAACAGTTTACCACCTACTCACCCGCTCTAGGGCCGGCGGGCAGTTTTGCCGGCACCAATTGCCTCTCCCGCCGACATAGTGGTAGCGCTGGTTGTCTTGGCTGGCTTTTTCTTGAGTGGCCGGCCCATGTAGTCGGTAGTGGGTGGACTTGGCATGTTCAGCCGAAAGCCCGGTGCCAGCTTCAGGTTTTCCTCGTCGCGGCGGCTGCTCCGGTCGTGGCGGGCGTAAGCACCGGCCCGGGTTTTGGTGCGCGGAGTGGCCGTGCGGTGATAGGCCGCTTTGGCGCGCCCGGCAGATGTAGTTTGCTGAGCCGATGTCTCCTCAGCAGTACCCAGCCAGAGCAATACGGGTAAGGCCAAGGTATATACATAGATTTTCATGAGCAGTTGCGCTAAGTGGTTCAACCATACAACCTTGCTTCTGCTACATACGACAACTGCCCGACCACGGCTATACCGGACGGGCAGTTATTTATCGTCGCTGACAGTGGCAGTTTACCAGCCAGCTGCTACAGTTGTATTTTCCGGGGTTGGCTGCGCGGCTACTACGCCGGCCGAGGAGGCTTTGCGCAATGGGCGGCCGTGGTAATCGGTACTCACCGCACGGTAGGGAGCCGTGTTCATACCGGGAGCCAGCATCACACCCGACGACTGCATCATGGGGTCGTTCTGGGCCACGTCCACCGAACGGGGCCGCTTGGATTTGACTTTAGCAACGGGGCGGCCGTGGTAGTCGGTGCTGGTACCCCGGTAAGGCGAGGAACTCATGCCAGGTGCTACCAGTACTCCCGACGACTGCATCATGGGGTCGGCGCTGGATGTGGCAACAGCCGGCGTTTCGGCCCCAGGCACATCCCAGCCCGATACCGGTTCGGCGGGAACATCATTGTCCCAGCCCCAGTCGTCCTCAGCAGGACGGGTAACGGGGGCTACGCTGGAGTTGGCCGCTTTTTGGGGGGCAGCTTTCTTAATGGTTTGGGCCTGAGCCTGGGGCGCACTGAGGAAGGCAGCCGCAATAGCGGCAGCAAAGAGAAACCGTTTCATCGGAAGGCAAGTCGAATAGTGAATACAAACGGCGGCGGCCTGGATATTGGCCCGGGCTTACTGACGGGTGGCGCCCCACGCACAGTACTGAATGCCGCTTCTGCGTAGCTCTTTGCAGCAACCGTACCAATTTTATCCGACGTCCGCTCCAGCTTAGAAAAACCGCTCCGTACCGGACAAAAACCGTGGTTTTCATTGGCTATGCCCCTTGTATTACCTCACTGGTTATAACAATCCGTAATCGGCCTACCTTTGTACTATGATGCAGGATACCATTGCCCGCGTGCGGGCAGAAATTGATGCCTTCGACCTTTCTACTGCCGAGCAGCTCGACCAGTTCCGCATTGCCTACACTGGTCGTAAGGGCCAGTTGGCCGATCTGTTCGACCAGCTCAAAACAGTTCCGCAGGCCGACCGCCGGGCCGTGGGCCAGGAGCTCAACCAGCTCAAGCAGCTGGCCCAAAGCCGCTTCGAGCAGCGCCAGCAGGAACTGGAAGCTGCCAGTGCCAATGCTCCCGCCGACCCTACTTTTGATTACACGCTGCCCACCGTACCCCAGGCCCTGGGTACGCGCCACCCCCTGAGCCTAGTACGCGAGGAAATTGTGCGAATTCTGGCCCGTATTGGCTTCAACGTAGCCGAAGGACCCGAAATTGAGGATGACTGGCACAACTTCACCGCCCTCAACTTTCCCGAAAACCACCCGGCCCGCGACATGCAGGACACGTTTTTTGTGCATCGGGAGCCGGGCGAGGCCGAATGGGTGCTGCGCACCCACACCAGCCCAGTGCAGGTGCGCGTGATGAAAGCCCAGCAGCCGCCCATCCGCAGCATTATGCCGGGCCGGGTATACCGCAATGAGGCCATTTCGGCCCGCGCCCACATGATGTTCCATCAGGTGGAAGCCTTATTTGTGGATGAAAACGTGAGCTTTGCCGACCTGAAACAAACCGTGTACTACTTCGTGCAGGAACTGTTTGGCAATGATATGCAAGTGCGGTTCCGTCCGTCCTTCTTCCCTTTCACCGAGCCATCTGCCGAGATTGACATTACCTGCCTGATATGCAAAGGCAAAGGCTGCAACATCTGCAAAGGTACCGGCTGGGTGGAAATTGGGGGCTGCGGCATGGTGGACCCTGCCGTGCTGGAGCAGTCCGGCATCGATTCGGAGCGGTACTCCGGGTACGCCTGGGGGATGGGCATCGAGCGGATTACGATGCTCAAATACCAAATCAAGGACCTGCGTCTCTTTACCGAAAACGACACCCGATTCCTGCGGCAGTTCGAGGGCGTGCAATAAGCCGCTGCTTCCGCTAGCCGAGCAGGCCGCTCTCCGAAATTCTGGTTCCGGGAAGCGGCCTGCTGGCGTGATACGGTAGTTGTCTACGTACTTTTTACGTACGCTATACGTTTTCTACTCTCATCAATACCTTTTTCGGCCGCTATGCGCACTTCCCTTTCTCGTATCGGAATCTGGTTGGTTGGTGTGGGCAGTGCCGTGTTGGCGGTAAGCGCCTGCTCATCGTCGGACGATACGCAGCCGCAGATTCCATTGGCCGCCGTGAATGAGGTGCTGTTCCTGACCGACCAGCAGAACAGTAATCTGCGCTTCGACAACGGAGCTGTATACAGCAAAGGAGGCGTACGGGGTATCATTGTGGTTCGGCAAAATGCCAGCTCCTACCTCGCCTTCGAACGAAACTGTCCCTACCAACCGCTCGACACCTGCGCCCGGGTAAAGATTGAACCATTTTTGCGCTTATACGACCCCTGCTGTAACTCTCAATTCAGCTTGCAGGGCCAACCACAGAGTGGCCCCGCTACCCGAGCACTCCGCCAGTATTCCACAGCTCTTTCTGGCAACACTTTGACAATCACTAACTAGGGTATCCATCAAAAAAAATTCAAAACACAAGTTTGGAGCTTCCGAAACTTTGCTCTAATATTGCACCAGCAACGGCAAAACGCCGCCATAACCGCTTCCTTAGCTCAGCCGGTTAGAGCATCTGACTGTTAATCAGAGGGTCCCTGGTTCGAGCCCAGGAGGGAGCGCCACAGCTTAGAAAGCCTCTTGTAAATCATTGATTTACAAGAGGCTTTCTCATTTAATATGGTTTCGTGTATGCTATGGATTAGCAACATAGCCCTACAAGATCGGAGTCAGGAATGTGATGAAATTGGCGAAATCAGCACGCAATACAAGGCGGGCGCCAATAGTCTATTGGAGGTGCAAGTAGGCGCGTTTAGTTAGTGAGAAACCGAAGTAGTCTCTCATTTGCGACCCTGCGGTGATGTACTTCCGGCTATCCAGACTCCCTTTTCAACCTTTTGCAAGGAAGCGGAGTACACGCCCAATACGATCCGGACGCTCCGGCTCTGCTGTTCCTACTCTCTCTTTCCGCCATGAACACCTTCCGTTACCCCCTTATTGCTGCCTTGCTGATTTTACTCACTTGCAGTCTGAGCAGTTGCGACGCTATTGGCACCATCTTCAAAGCCGGCGCCTGGACGGGTATTGTCGGTGTATTCCTAGTGGTGCTACTGGTTTGGTTTGTTATCAACCGCTTCCGTCGCTCCTAGTCACCTGCAGTAGCGGCCTCGTCTGCCTGCCTGCAAAAACGGCCCCGCTCTACGTAGAGCGGGGCCGTTTTTGCAGGCAGGCAGACGAGGCCGCTACTCCTTAATAAGCCGAAGCGTTTTGGTGCTCTGGGCCGTGCGGTAACGCACCAAATACATCCCATTGGGCTGTTGCTGCATATCAATATACCCCTCTGGACTTACCGTTTGTACATGGGCTCCTATCAGGCTGAATACCTCAGCTTGCACCGGGCCACCGGAGCCGGGCACCACCAGTTGGAACAGTCCCGTACCGGGGTTGGGCTGTACCCAAGCCAGTGTCACCCCAACTGCATCTTCCACTGCTACCACCGACGAAAACGCTTCGTCACCAGTGGTATCTACCTGCCGCAACCGGTAGTAAACTATGGTAGCTGGGGCATGCGCATCAACAAACTGATAACGGTGGGTGGTGCTACTACTGCCCTGGCCCGCCACGGCGCCGATAGCCTCAAACTCCTGGCCAGTAGTACTACGCTCAACCACAAAATGATGGTTGTTGACTTCCTGTGCAGTTTCCCAAGTAGCAACAACACCCGTTTTGCCGCGTTGAGCGGAGAACTGGATTAGTTGCACCGGCAACGGGCCACTTGCCCTGGAGGAAACGGAAAAGGGCGAAAAACTCGTAATACCCGAACGGCTCGCCGTATATGTGCTACCACCATCGAGGGAGGAGGCCCCGGTAACGGCCGTGCCATAATCCCACTTGTTGGTAGTTGGGTTGTAGTGTTCCAAGCGGGCGTTAGCGGGCACAAAATTGCTGGTATGTTCTGCAGCCGGCCATTGCAATTGCAACGTTGCGCTGGAATTTCCCTCCACTTCTTCTTCCACAAACCAGGTGCGCCTCACGTTACGGTTGCTTATGGCCGTGCCATTGCCATTTCGCCCGGTGTAAGTGGCATACATTCCGTTCTTCACGTGCACGCTAAATACGTCCTCGGAGCGAGCGGCCGTTTGAGTCAGGAAAGCCGGAGTATAGGTGGTACCTGTACCTACCGGGTACTTTACAGCAACACCATCGGCCTGCACCGTTTGCTTGAGCATACCCACACCGTTCGTACGGATAAAGGCATTGTTGTCACCACCAGTAATCTTGCCGCCTCGAATAATGGTCAGGTCGTAGTCGCCCAGAGTAAGGTAAGATGTACCGCTAAGGGTCAGGTCGCCGTTGATGATGGTGCTACCGGTTAACAGTTTCTGGCTGGTGCCATCGAGTAGCAGGTTGCCGTAGTTCTGGCTGGTGAGCGGGGTATTACTACCATCCCGAACGTATTTCACAGTGCTTTTATTGGCTATTCGCCCCAACGTAGGCAATTGCCCACCCCCACGCTGAATGTCCAGCGTGGCGTTATCCAGTACATCAACAGTACCGGTGATACCGTTGCCGCCACCGTTCAGAATCAGCAGATACGCAGCAGCACTACCGTCGCCAACTACTATTTTGGAGTTGGCCCCACTTACCGTCCAGTTGGCCGCTACCCGGTCGTCGGTAATTGCCGACAGGATGTAATACGTACGCCCAGCCGTTGTGAAATTGGCCGGGCTAGCACCCGAGCCGTTTTTGTTGGGTGCCCAGCTGGCAAGGCTGTTCAGGTTGCCTGTTCCCTTGTAGTAATACACATCCGTTTCCGGCGTCACCGTTACATCGTCTACCGATAGGCCGTTACCATTGGTAGCGTTATTCAGTTCGTAACGCCAACGCAGCATTATTTCAGCAGTATTGGCCAAGTTGATATCCTGAATGGTATAGGTGCGGGTACGGCGGTTAGCTGAGGAGTTGCCGTTTTTGTTGTCAATTACCGTAGCCGTCGATGGGGCATCCACGTTCAGGGCCGATACATTGGTCCAGACACCGCTCCCAACCGAAGTAATGGCGGTTGCGCTGGTTCGGTAATCAAACGAAACCTGCGCCTGATCTTGGCGGCCGGAGTTATACCACTGCTCAATGGCAAACGATATACCCAGGTTTTTGATAACAGTACCGGTAGTGTTTTTGAAGCGGATTGCCACGTAGCCAGTGCCGGTAATAGCAAATGAAGCCACGCCACCTAACGCCCGATCCGAAGCGCCATCATCCCCGAAATGATAAAAATTAGCGGCTGTGTTGGAGCCATCGTTACCAGTGCAGGGCAGAGACTGATACGGTCCATATTCAATGTACACCCCGCCAATTGTGGAATTACTAACGAAGGTAGTTTTTCCATTGAGCGAGTTAAAATCCTCCACATAAGGATTTACCGACGCCAGATTAATTTGGGCTGAAGCCAGCCGGGGGCAGATGAGCCCTATAAGGCCCACCAGCAAAATGTAATATTGTTTCATAGAAAGAAGAAAGAGAGTATGTAACCTGATGATGGCTAAATACCATTGGAACAGTACTACAAGTATAGGTATTCTTTTAGCAACCCTCTATTTCAAAACTCAACCATACCGACACTCAGACAACTATATGCAAAAAAAAGAGGCCCCTTCCGGAGCCTCTTTTATGATTGTATGAATATATATATAATACTATTTTTTCTTAGGCATGGTACCCACTATGTGGTCCCAGAGAGTAGTACTTACTCCGAAGGCAATTTCATCCTGGCGGTAATGGTGTTGGGCATGGTGGTGCCACCAGAATTTCAGAAAGTTTTTGGGCGGAGAGTACATATGAATGGCATAATGCACAAACAGGTACAGCGCATAGCCAAACACGAATCCGGCCAGAATTCCGAAACCGGCATTGCCGAAGGTGAACCGGAAGATAAAAAACAGGAGGGAGGCCACAAATACCGTCAGGATAGGCGGCATGGCCAAGCGGGTTTTATCCTTAGGAAACTCATGATGCACCCCGTGCATGGTATACTGAAACTTAGCCTTGCGCGGAGTATTGGTGTTCATGTGGTACACGAAGCGGTGCATCAGGTACTCGGCCAGCGTAAATAAGAACCACCCGCCCAGAAATAAGCCAAACGCCGACAGCCCCGTGAGCAAGCCCTGACTGAGGCTGTAATACAGGCTAACCGCAGCAACGGCAAAGAAAATAGTGAGCGGACCAGCAATGTGCGTATGCGTAAGGCGCTCGAGCACCGGATTTTCGAACAGACGAGCCGAGCCTTTATGCTTGGGCTTGATGGCCTCAGGCGTTTTGGCGGGTGTAACAGGGGCAATGATTTCCGGAGCTTCGGAAGTGGTATTCATACCAATACAGGAAGGATGAAGGCGCAAAAATACGCACGCTTGCGCAAATGCCGGGCCACTCATTCAGCATTTTATGCCGTGGTACGGTAACGGGCCAGCAGGTGTTGTACGGTTTCTACGGAACAGGTAGGAGCCGTACAGCGCAGCGGTGCACGCTCATAAAACCGTTGCCGGGCCTCCAAGGTTTCGCGCAGACGGGTTTCCAGACTGCTGGCATCGGGCAGCGAGGCCAGCAGCGGGCGGGTGGCGGCTACGGCCAGCAGCCGGCGCACCAGCTCCTCCACTGGTACGGCCAGGTACAGCGTCAGGCCGGTTTCCAGCAGCAACTCCAGATTGTGATGAAAGCAGGGCGTACCACCACCGGTAGCCAGCACCAGTTGCGGCTGCTCCGTTAGCAGGGTGCGCAACACATCCGCTTCGCGCTGCCGGAAATACTCCTCCCCTTCCTGGGCAAATATTTCGGATACGCTCCGCTGCTCCCGCCGCACAATTTCCTCATCCAGATCCAGAAAAGGCAGCTGGTAGGCTACGGCCAGTGCCCGGCCCAGGGTAGTTTTGCCCGCACCGGGCATGCCAATCAGGTACAGGCGCATGGATAAAATGTGGAGGACGTGAGAAATGTGATAAGTATGTGAGAAATGAAGAGGACGTGGAAAGCGGATGGGTATGGAGAATGGAAACTGGGAGAAGTAAACCGGGGCCAAACAGGCAATGAGGGCGCGACACGTTGCGGCTACTCCTTCCCTTCCGCACTTTCCTGATCCACCTTCTCCACCTCCCGCATTTCTCAGCTTCCCACCATCAGCCCAGCTTTACGCGGGGGTCCAGCACGGCATACAGTACGTCAACTACAATATTCACAACCACAAACAAGGCGGCAATAAAGATGGTAGCGCCCATTACCACCGGAAAATCGAGGTTTTCAACGGCCCGAAGGGTTACCGTACCCAGGCCTTTCCAGTTGAAAATATACTCAATAAAAAAGGCTCCTGCCATCAGCGACGCCAGCCACCCCGACACGGCCGTAAGTACCGGATTAAGAGCATTCTTGAGGGCATGCCCTACCACGGTACGGTAGCCCGACAGGCCCTTGGCCCGCGCCGTGCGAATGTAGTCCTGGCTCATTACATCCAGCATGGAGGAACGGGTAAGCTGCACAATAACGGCCAGTGGCCGCACGCCCAGGGCAAAGGCCGGTAGCAGCAGGTTTTTGAGTACTACATGACGGCCCGTAAACGGGTCGGTTTCGAAGAGCTGCCCGGTCAGGTTCAGGCCGGTCCAGTGGCTCCAGTAGAACCCAAACGTCATGGCAATAAGAATGGCCGCCACAAAGGAAGGCACCGAAATACCCAGCACCGAAGTGGATAGCAACATCCTATCCAGCCAGGAGTGGGGCCGCAGCGCGGCCACCACACCTAGCCCAATACCCATTACTGCCGCTAGCAGCATAGCCACCAGGGCCAGCCAAAGCGTGCCCGTAAAGTGGTCGAGCAGGATGCTGAGAACCTCCTTGTTACTCTGAAAAGAACGACGCAGGTACGGCGTTTTGAGCACCAGGGCCTGCTTTCCCAGCGGCAGGAGCTGCACCCCGCCGTACTTGGCCACGCCCACCGAATCGCGCGGGTGCAGCCCCAGCGGCGATACATCGTTAAGGTAGCCCAGTAACTGAGCGGGCAAGGGCTGGTCGAGGCCCAGGTCCTGGGCAATGGCGGCGCGGGTAGCCGCATCACTGCGCTGACCGGCCAGCAGGGCCACCGGGTCGCCGGGCAGCACCTGAAACAGGAAGAACACCGTGAGGGCCACGCCCAGCAGTACCAGTACGCCCTGCCACAAACGGCTCAGTACAAAACCAATCATTCGTTGTTGGGTGTTGGTTTTTCGTTGCTGGTTGCTGGTTGCTGGTTGTTGGTTGTTAGCACTGTTCTAGCAACTGACAACCAGCAACCAGCAACTGACTTACAGCAGTTCTTCCAGCTTGCTCACCTCCGGAATATCGTGGTAGTGATATTTGCCTTTCACCACCCCGTTTTGCAGCAGAACAAAGCCGGGGTTAGAGCGAATCATGGATTTGAGCACCGTGGCATCGGCAAAGTAGTAAGTACCGGGCAGGTTCACATCGTGGCGGAAGGCATCAAACTCCTGGGGGCTACTGCTGGTGATGATGAGCGGCTGAATCTGCTTGCGCGACTTGGCCGTGGCCTCCATCAGCTTGTTGATATCCTTAAACCGGTCCCGGTCGGCATCCTGCACGTTTTGAATAATGAGCAGCAGCTTGCTTCCTTTCAGCACGGCCGGGGTGTGGTCCTGCCCTTCCCCATCAAATACTGAAAAATCGGTGATGACGGGCTTGCTGGCCTCCGGGTTCAGCACCTCCATGCTCTTATACTTCCAGGTAGAATCGGTAGGGTAGTCGGTGAAGGTCTTCATTTCGCCGTTCCGTTCCATTACGTACTGGTATTTGGCCTGCTCCCGGGGCTTCATCAGCTTCGGAATATCGTTGCCCACCTTATAGGGCAGAAAATCGAAATACGGCAGGTGGCCCAGGGCCCGCACGCCAATGCCCACCGCCACGGCCGAAGCCAGCGTGATGTACATCACGCCTGGGGTACCTTTGGCAAACACCCGGCGCAGGTAGCGCTGATTCAGGAATACCACCAGCCACAGGCCCAGCAGGAACAGGTCTTTGGCAAACGAGGTCCAGGGCGTAAGCTTGATAAAGTCGCCGAAGCAGCCGCAGTCGGTTACCTTGTTGAAGGCCGCCGAGTAAAAAGTTAGAAACCCGAAAAACACTAACAGTGCCAGCAGCACCCACAGGGTTTTGCGCAGCATCCAGCGCAGCAGCAGAGCCACGCCCAACACCACCTCCAACGAGCTAAGCACAATGCTGAGTGTGCGGGAGTGGGGAATGAAGAAAGTGAAGAAGGAGCCAAAATCCTTGGCAAATACCTCAAAATACTCCTCCAGCTTCAGGGCGGTACCAACGGGGTCGTTCAGCTTCACAAGGCCCGAGAAGATAAACACGATGCCCAGCAGCAGCCAGCAGATGCGGGTCAGTAGTTTCATGAACGGTGGTATAACGGAGTAGCGGCGCAACCAGGCACTTGTTCGGTTACACGCGGGCTACATTGAGAAGATGGGTTGAAGAAGGTGCGCTGAGGCTACTACGCAAATGTATGGCCCGAAGCTATGTACTCCGCTACGGCTTTATTCGGCAAAGCCCATTTTAATCAGCACAAATACGGCGTAATTCAGCATGTCGCGGTAGTTGGCCTCTACGCCCTCTGATACCCGCGTAAGGCCCCCGAGGTCTTCAATCTGCTTGGTGCGGTGCAGCTTCATCAGAATAATATCCGTGATGCTCTCGGTGCGCATTTGCCGCCAGGCCTCGCCGTAGTCGTGGTTTTTGGCAAACAGCAGTTGGCGGTTGGCTTCCACCTGGGCATCGTAGGCCTCAGCCACGGCGGCCGGCTCCAGCTCCAGCGGAGCATCGGGGGGCAGGCGCAGCTGCATGAGGGCAATCAGGCAGTAGTTGATGATGGCCACAAACTCCTCCTCTACCCCATCGGCTACCAGTTGGGTACCCTTTTCCTGAATGCTGCGGATGCGCTGGGCCTTGATGTAAATCTGGTCGGTGACGGAGGGCAACCGCAGGATGCGCCAGGCCGTGCCATAGTCGTGGGTTTTGGCCAGAAACAGCGTCCGGCACCGGGTAATCACCCGGTCGTATGCAAGCTGAGTTTGATTCTCCAAGTTTTTGCGGCTATTTTGAGGGGTCTACGCCCCGTCGGTCAGGCAGAGTGAAGCGAAGCATCTCGCGTCGTGAGTAATTCAGACTGGCAGAAAACGGCAGCCCGCGAGATGCTTTGCTGCGCTCTGCCTGACAATTTTATCTTTCCCCGAACCCATGTTCCAGGCCCCGCAAGATACATGCTTTTCCCCGAGGCTGACGCTACGCTGCCCCGGTGGGCGGGTGCTGGATCTGCGCCGCCCCCAGGTAATGGGCATCCTCAATCTGACGCCGGATTCCTTCTTTGAAGGCAACCGCATCGGCAGCCTGGACGACCTGCTGCGCCGCGCCGAGCAGATGCTGCGCGAGGGAGCCGCCGTGCTCGACCTGGGCGGCTATTCCACCCGGCCCGGGGCCGACGATATCAGCCCCGACGAAGAAAAGCGCCGCCTGCTGCCCGCCGTGGCAGCCGTGCGCCAGGCGTTTCCGGAAGCCTTTATTTCAGTGGACACGTTTCGGGCCGGGGTGGCCGCCGAAGCCGTGGCGGCTGGTGCCGATATACTGAACGACGTAAGCGGGGGTCAGCTGGATGAGCAGATGCTGCCGACGGCCGGCCGCCTGGGTGTGCCCTACATTCTGATGCATATGCGCGGCACCCCCCATACCATGACCCAGCTCACGCAGTACACCGATGACCTGGTACTGGAGCTGGTGCGCTACTTCCGCGACAAGCTCCAAGAGCTGCGCCACCACGGCGTGACGGATGTGGTGCTGGACCCCGGCTTTGGGTTTGCCAAAACTCCTGCCCAAGGCTACGAGCTGCTGCGGCGGCTGCGGGAGCTGCAAGTGCTGGGGCTGCCCATTCTGGCGGGCCTCTCGCGCAAAAGCATGGTGTACAAACCGCTCGGCCTTACCCCTGATGCAGCCCTACCTGGTACCATTAGCGTCAATACCCTGGCGGTACTCAACGGTGCCCAGCTGCTGCGCGTACATGATGTAGCGGAAGCCCGCCAAACCATTCAACTGGTAATCAACACCTTTCCTTCTATTTCCCCGTGATAGGCTCCTTCTCCATCGGCTTCCTGCGCATTGGCTGGATAGACGTCGTGGACGTGCTACTGGTCACGGCTTTGTTCTATCAGCTGTACAAACTGCTGACGGGCAGCGTAGCCTTGAAGGTGTTCCTGGGGTTCATGTCGCTCTACCTGTTTTACCTGGTGGTGAAAGCGGCCGGCATGGAGTTGCTTACCAGCATCCTAGGGCAGTTTATGAGTGTGGGCGTACTGGCGGGTATTATTTTATTTCAGCAGGAAATCCGGCGGTTTTTGCTGAATGTGGGCAAAGCTACCTCCTTCGGCAACCGGCTGCGGGTGTTTCCGTGGCGGCGCGAGCCCACGCAGGAGCGCATGAACATTGCCCCCTTCATGGAGGCCGCCAAAAGCCTAGCCGGCAAGCAAACCGGGGCCCTCATTGCCTTTAGTATGGCCTCCGACCTTAAGTTCTTCGCCGACTCCGGCGACCTGATTGATGCCGCCGTGAGCAAGCGCCTGCTCATGAGCATCTTCAACAAAACCAGCCCCCTGCACGATGGGGCCGTTATCATCAGCAACGGCCGCATTAAGGCGGCGCGCTGCATTCTGCCCGTCAGCGAAAACCCCGATGTACCGGCCTCTATGGGCCTGCGCCACCGGGCCGCCATCGGCCTCACCGAGGTAACCGATGCTATTGTACTGGTGGTGAGTGAGGAAACCAGCCAGATTTCCCTGGTGCGCGGTGGGGAGGTATTCCGCAACCTGGCCCCCGCCGACTTGCGCGCCCGCCTCAACGAGTTCCTGTTTGACGCTGCTCCTAAGCCAGCTGCCGCTGGTGCTACGGCAGCGGAAGTAGCGGCGTGAGAATACTACAAACGCTACTTATACCTCATGATAAAAAGAGTTATTTCCTCTGTGCTAACAACCCTGTTGTGTGTGGTTAGCAATTTTTCTCAATCAAAATCAACTTTTGGTGTAATTGGCACATGGCAGGTTACACTTATTAGCACTGAGAACTACTGTAGTGGACCATCAGGCATCCAAGAATTTCCAACAGGTGAACCCGAGAATCAGATTTGGACTATTTCTCAGAATCAAGATGGATATACTTTGTCGACACCAAGTATGATTGACCTAACAGGAAACTTTAAGGACAATCAGTATTATTTCAACCGGTTCTCATCCGGCACAGATACCGAACCAGCACGACAAATAGTTTTCATAATTGACAAGAATGGTAAGTTGACCGGGAAGGTTAATCTGGCTCCCAGTGCTAAAACCGGCGTGTGCATTATTCGGTACAGTTTCACTGCCAAAGAAGCTGTTTAGAAAGTCTAACAGAACAACTCAGAACGTCATGCTGAGCTTGTCGAAGCATCTTTACCGCTTTGTTGAACGACCCTAATGAAGCGGTAGAGATGCTTCGACAAGCTCAGCATGACGTGCTTTCGACTTTCTAAACAGCTTCAAAAAGTAATTCACCCATCCACCAATAAAACGTTATGTGTTTTATTGGTAGATGGGTGAATTACTTTGTATGCTCTGGCAGTTACTTCAGCACTTCCAGCTCCTTGCCTACCTCAATAAACGCAGCAATGGCCTTATCTATATGCGCGCGGGTGTGGGCGGCGGAGAGCTGCACCCGGATGCGGGCCTGGCCTTTGGGCACTACCGGGAAGTAGAAGCCTACCACGTAGATGCCTTTGTCGAGCATTTTGGCGGCGAATTCCTGGGCCAGCTTGGCATCATAGAGCATCACGGGCACAATGGGGTGCTCACCGGGCTTGATATCGAAGCCGGCTTCCGTCATTTTGGCGCGGAAATATTTGGTGTTTTCCTCCAGCTGGTCGCGGAGCTCGGTGCTTTCCGTGAGCAACTCCAGCACCCGCAAACTGGCCCCCACAATGGCGGGCGCGAGGGTATTGCTGAACAGGTAAGGCCGGCTGCGCTGGCGCAGCATATCAATGATTTCCTTGCGGCCCGAGGTGAAGCCGCCCATGGCCCCACCCAAGGCTTTGCCCAGCGTGCCGGTAATGATATCCACGCGGCCCAGCACGTTGCGGTACTCGTGGGTGCCCCGGCCGGTTTTGCCCAGAAAGCCCATCGAGTGGCACTCGTCAATCATGACCAGCGCCTCGTACTTGTCGGCCAGGTCGCAGATTTTGTCGAGTTGGGCGATGGTGCCGTCCATGGAGAACGAGCCGTCCGTGACGATGATGCGGTGGCGGGTGCCTTTCTCCTGGGCATCCTGAAGCTGCTTTTCCAGGTCCGCCATGTCATTGTGGGCATAGCGGTAGCGCTGAGCTTTGCACAGGCGCACCCCATCAATAATGGAAGCGTGGTTCAGGGCATCAGAAATAATGGCATCCTGCTCATTAAACAAAGGCTCGAACACGCCACCATTGGCATCAAAAGCTGCCGCGTATAGAATGGTATCCTCGGTGCCCAGGAACTCGGCCAGCTTGGCTTCCAGCTGCTTATGAATATCCTGAGTGCCGCAGATAAAGCGCACCGACGACATGCCGTAGCCGTGGGTGTCAATGGCTTCTTTGGCTGCTTTAATTACCTCGGGGTGCGAGGACAGGCCCAGGTAGTTGTTGGCGCAGAAGTTCAGCACCTCCCCCGCCTCAGCGGTTTCAATTTCGGCACCCTGGGGCGAGGTTATCACCCGCTCTTTCTTGTAGAGGCCGGCATCTTTGATTTCCTGAAGCTGCTTTTCGAGGTCGGGTTGAAGGGTGGTGTACATTTCTTAGGGTGTGAGGGTAAGAGGGTATGGGTGGGAAGAGGTTGGGCAAAGATAACAGAGCCGTCCCTCTGTCATTCCGAGCGGTGCAAGGAATCTGGGTTCATCATCCAACGGTTCAACCGGATTCCTCGCGCTATTCGGAATGACAGTGGCTCTTCGTGAATTCGGGCGCTATCTTTATCCTATTTGCACGGTTGTCACCCCGCTAACGCATTGTCTTGTAAAAAACGAAGCCCCGGCAGGTGGACCTGCCAGGGCTTCAGGAAGTTGCTGATATGCACACCCTCAACCGAACGAGGTTATGGGTAAGCGTGCGAAGCGGAAACACACCGGCAAGGCCGGTTGGTTTCCTGTTGCCCTGGAATTGTGTTAAGCAGTTCTCAGCGGCGCAATCCGGGCGGTGGTGAGCCACCTGCTCGGACATCCGTAGGGTGGCGGCTGGCGCTTCGGCTCCGGCCGCCGTTTGCGTGGCGTACCAGCTGTCTGTCAGCGCATTGTCAACATACGGGTTTGCGCGAAAAGGTTGCCACGCGAAGGAAAATCACCGCGTAAAAAATGTCCGTACCCCTTCCCGGCCGCTGGCCATGAGGCGTTGCTTGTCGGCGTCGGGCATACGCTTGATTTTGGGGGCGAAGCCCGCCGTGTTGATGCTGATGGTGCGGCGCCAGTCCTGAGCCCGGGTGGGGTTGAGGGTTTCCTCCGTGAGGTTGTACAGGGCCGCTATGTAGCTACCAAACCCGTTGATATCATACGGAGCCAACTCCTGCCGGCCGGTAGGCAGCGTGTCGCAGGCAATTTGCTCAGCCCTATCCAGGCGTAACCCCAGCGTTTCGGGGTTGTACACCCGGCCGCTGGCGTCGGGCTTGGTAATGGAAGCGGAAAGCTGGGTAGGCAGGTAGCGTGGATAATCAAACAGCTCAACGGGGTAGTTAGCCAGCAGGCCCCCGTCAACCAGTACCTGTACCGGCTGGCCCTTTTGCGGCTTACCCTGAATCACGTTGCCTTGGGCATCGAGCAGCACAGCCCGAAAATACAGCGGAATACTCATGCTGATGCGCACGGCATCGGCGACGCGCATGGTAGGGTTGGTTTCGTAGCTGAACACCTGAATACGCTGCTGGGTGAGGTTGGTACCGGTGGTGTACAGGTCACGGAAGCGGCCGGGCTGCTGCCGGGCCAGTTCGTGCAGCTCCAGCAGCGTGAGGTTGGGGCGGTTGGTTTTGCGGGCCACCAGCTGCATCATGTGCTGCGTAAGGGCGTCGCCGCGGTACCAGCCAAATTGCTTGGTGAGGCGGTGGCTGCCTCCAATGAACATAAACCGGCCGTCGTTGAAGCGCTGAATGGGCGTATTGTTCACCACCTCAATAATTTCCTGGGGAGAGTAACCCACGGCCAGCAGCGCCGCCTGAATGGCCCCGGCCGAGGTGCCACCCACCCGCCGCAGGCTATCGAGCACACCTTGCTTTTGCAGTTCTTCCAGGGCCCCGCCGTAGGCTACGCCCCGAATGCCGCCCCCCTCCATTATTAGGTTGCGGTACACGGGCCGGGCGGTAGGCTGGGCCAGCAGCGGCAAGGAGCTCAGCAGCAGGATAAGGAAGAGGCAGTAGCGCATAAACGAGGGACAGGAGTAGGTTAGCAGCAGGAGCCCGAAGATACCGAGGAAGTTGCAGCCGGCCCCCAACGCTTGGGCGCCAACCGGGTAGCTCAGGCCCGCACACCGCCCAAACGAAATTACCTGAACCGCTTGGGGACGCGAACTATAAAGTTCGCGTTACTGCGGCATCCCCTAAACTCTGCCGGGCCCGTATCTTTGCATTCCTTCACCACCCTATTTCTCTTCACCACCCCCCGAATGGCTACATCCAGCACTTCCGCCGCCTCCACCCCCGGCGACACCATCCTCGTTATTGGCGCCGGCGGACAGCTGGGCCTGGAGCTTACCCACGAGCTGCGGCAGCTGTACGGTGCTTCCCATGTGGTAGCAGCCGACGTGCGCGTACCTAAAGATGCCGAAACGGCTCAGGCTGGCCCCTTCGAGCAGCTGGATGTGCTGGACAAAAACCGCCTGGAAGAAGTAATCCGCCAGTACAAGCCCCGGCAGGTGTATCACCTGGCGGCCTTGCTCTCGGCCACGGCCGAGAAAAATCCCAAGTTTGGCTGGCAGCTGAACATGGATGGGCTGTTTCACGTGCTGGATGCGGCCGTTGACCTGGGCGTACAGCAGGTATACTGGCCCAGCAGCATTGCCGTGTTCGGGCCCGACACCCCGCGCCAACACACGCCCCAGCTCACCGTTATGAATCCTAATACGGTGTATGGCATCAGCAAGCTGGCCGGGGAGCAGTGGTGCGAGTGGTACTTCCGCAAGCATGGCCTGGATGTGCGCAGCCTGCGCTACCCCGGCCTCATCGGCTACAAGAGCCTGCCCGGTGGTGGCACCACCGACTACGCCGTGGACATCTACCACAAAGCTGTAGCCGGGGAGAGCTATGAGTGCTTTCTGAAGGAAGACACCTACCTGCCCATGATGTACATGCCCGATGCGCTGAAGGCCACCCTGGACCTGATGCACGCCCCGGCCGACAACATCACGGTGCGCAGCAGCTACAACCTGGGGGCCATGAGCTTCTCCCCCGAAGAAATTACCCGCAGCATTCAGCGTCACTACCCCGATTTCCGGGTAAGCTACCAGCCCGACCAGCGCCAGCAGATTGCCGACTCCTGGCCCGCCAGCATCGACGACACCCAGGCCCGCCAGGACTGGAACTGGCAGCCCCAGTTCACGCTGGATAAAATGACCGACGACATGCTGCTCCACCTGAAGGAAGCCGTGGTACTGAAGTAGAACCGTAAGTTACTGAGCCGGGGCAGTATGTTCGGATTTGTAGTAGGACTGGCTGTAAACGCCGCCGTTGTGGCGGGGCTATATTGGTTCGGACGCACTATCATCCGGCGCTACTATGGTACTCTGCGGGCGGCCAACCCATTTCAGGCCGGCTGGGCGCAGCTGCTAGACCAATATGAAAGTTCGCACGGGGTGTTGCGTATGGTACCGTTTTCTGCCCGCATCGGGGGGATATGGTATAACGATATACTTCATATTGGCTTCGACGCGCAGGATGTGGTCATCCGCAACAACATGGGCTTTTCTTCGCTCGTCAGAATCCCGTACAGCCATATTGAGCTGCTCCAGCCGCCGGAGTCGTTTCAGGCTACGCGCTTGAGCGAAACCGAATACACACCAGGCTTATTTCAGGTTGGTATGGTTGAAGTTGGGTTAGATGCGTATTGGACAGCGCAATTCCTGCAACGTATAGCTGCTGCCTCGTCTACGTCCTGAATTAGTTGACTGTTTGAATTTTCACACGCCCCACCTCATCCGGTGGGGCGTTTTGGTTGCTGATAAAGCCGTAGCGCGAAGCGTTTACTTCATGTACATAAAGTAGCCTGGAGTATGGCTGCAGGTGAAACGCGAAGCAAAGGCACCCCGCCACTCTTGGGCGCGTATCGTTGTAGCGCCAGCTTCCGTAATACCCAGCAGCCTCCCCGGTAATACGCTGCACTAACTTCTTATGATTGTGAATCACACGCCCGCCGGCTGGCAGATTATCTACCAGCAGGCTCACGCCCTGCTGGCGGCCCAGCTCCTGCACCAGTGGCCCGCCTTGCTGCCCCCCGACTACTGGGTGGGCTTGCTGGCCGCCGCCGCCCAGCACGACGACGAGCAGGCCGACTGGACCGGCCACTACGGCCTGACGCCGGCGGGGGCCCCGGCCAACTTTACCATGAAAGAATTTTCTCTGGAGCAGGCTACCCGCCTCATGCGGGCCGCCCGCTTTCAGGGCCGCTGGCGCAGTTTGCTTACCAGTATGCACCTAAGTACCCTCTACGAAAGCCTGCGGGGCCAAAAGCCGGAAACCGATGCCTTCCTGGATGAGCAGCGGGCCAAGCAGAAAACCTGGCGGCGGGAGCTCAAGCTTACAAAATCAGCCGCCGACCAGGCCTACACCCTCCTGCACTGGTGCGACCGGCTCAGCCTCATTCTCTGCCGCCAGGAGTTACCCGAAATGGGCCGTGCCCTGGAAATTTACCACGGCCCCGACGGCCGCCGCTACGAGGTGCTGTGTTCCGCCGAGGGCGGGCCGGTGCACGTGCGACCCTGGCCCTTCCGCGAAGCCCGGTTTAAGGTGAGCGTAGAGGCTTCGGTGCTGCGCCAGCTGCAGTTTGCCACCGACGCCGAGCTGGCCGAGGCGCTGCGCGAAGCCCCTATTGAAACCCAGCAGTGGGAACTGGCAAAGGAGTAGCCCTAGCCACTCTGCTCTCAGCAGCAGGGCGCTGGGCGTACCCTATACTCTACAGCTTCTCAACCGGCCTGGGGTTTTGCATAAGGCCGGCGGGTACGTTGCTGAAGGCCGAAATATGGCCCAGCTTGCGCCCGTCTTTTCCGTCGGTGCGGTCGGTGGCCAGCATAATACCGTTGTACTGCTGGTAGCCCGTCCAGCGGCGCCGGAAAGCGGGCTGTGCATCAGTAGCCTTGGGGAAATAAGCCCACTCTTCCATCAGGTTGGTTTTCGGATTGATATAGACCTCGTATTTGTTATCGGGCGTTACGCCTACGTTCTTGAAGGTCATATTCAGCACCTCCGCGGGCGTGCCGTCCATGAGTTTGCCGGGGCCTTTGTAGGTGAGGGTTACGCCCGAGTCCTTGAGCTTAAAGGGCATGAGCAGCCACCAGGAGTTATTTACCCATACCGGATACATTCTGCCCAGCAGCTTCTGCCCTTCGGGCGTAGCCGAAATATCCCTGCCGCTGCGGTATGCTTTGCCCTGCTTGCTGCTCAGGTTGTACACGGCCACTGTACTGTCTTTCTGCCAGCGAAAGTCGTTGGTTTGCTTGTCCCAGAGCTGGTAGGAGCCATCCAGAAAATCCCAGCCCAGCAGGCGGGTCTGTTGCCAGGCCGGGTAGCCCCCCATGGCCTGCATCACCCGGTCGGCCAGCGCAATGGCCCGGGCATCGGACCCGGCTTGGTCGAAGCCCGCCGCAGCGGGATAGGAGCCCTTCCCGACTTTGGCCACCGGGTGTTTAGCCACCGTTTGGCAAAGCGCCAGCTCCGGCAAAGCCAGCAGAACAGTAATCAGAAATACACGCATCGGCAGAACAAAAAAAACGAAACGAAACCGCAAGACACCACCAGCCCCACAGGCTGGCTTGCTCTACGGAAAGCACGGAAAATTGATCAACTCCACCAAACGCCCGCTGGCTTCGCCCCGTACTACCGGCTACGCATCCCCTCTGTACCTGCTCCTTCATGGCTACGCACTATAAGTTTTCCGACGTCCTGAGCATCCTCAAAACCACGGCCAGCGAGTTCATGGTGAACAACTCCTTTCGCCACGCTGCGGCCCTCTCCTACTACACCATCTTCTCGCTGCCTCCGCTGCTTATCATCGTTATTACGGCGGCCAGCGCGGTGTTCGGCACTGAGGCCATTACCGGTGAGGTATTCACGCAGATGAAGGGCTTGGTAGGGACTGATGCGGCCAAATTCATGCAGGATAGCATCAATGAGTTCAACAAGCAGGAACGGAGTGGATTTGCCGCCGTTATCGGGGTCGGAACCCTGATTTTTGCTGCCACCACGTTTTTTGTAACGCTCCAGGAAAGTATCAACGACATCTGGAACCTGAAGGTGAAGCCCCGCAATGGCGTCTGGCAGTTTGTGCGCGACCGGCTCCTGTCCTTTGGGCTGATATTAAGCGTGGCCCTGTTGCTGCTTATCTCCTTTGTTATCAGCGCCCTGCTAAGTGTATTTACTGGCTACCTGCAGCGGCTCATGCCCGAAATAACGGTGGTTCTGCTTCGCCTCATCGATGTCAGCTTGTCCCTCTTCATTACCAGCCTGCTGTTTGCCCTCATCTACCGGTTTCTGCCCGATGCCGTTATTCGGTGGCGGGATGTGGGGGTGGGCGCATTTATCACGGCCGCCCTGTTCATGATTGGCAAGTATCTTATTGCCTTCTACATTGCGCAGGCCAATCCAGGCTCCACGTTTGGGGCAGCCGGCTCAGCCATTATTCTGCTGGTATGGGTAAACTATTCGGCACTCATCATCTTTTTCGGGGCCGAATTCACCCAGGAATTTGCCGATGCCTTTGGCCAGAAGGTACAGCCTAAAGCCCACGCCGTACGCATTGAAACCCGCGAAGTACCGGAAGGCGAAACCAAGGAGGAAATAACCACTGGCCGCCCCCGGGCCCAGGGTCGCTGGAGAAGCTAACTCCCAGCCTACCTATCACGCACAAGCGCCTGCTTCCTCTGGAGAAAACAGGCGCTTGTGCGTGCTGGGCAGACTGAAAGCTGCTAGAAAGCAATACCGAAGGTAGCTCCTGCCCGGATGCCAAAACCATCAAAAGGCCCCGGATCAAAATTATCCGACCCCGTGGAGGAGCTTTTCATCGTAACGGAGCCCCCATTGTACGAAGGGCCTAAAAACAGATCCAGCGCGAAACGCTCCTTGAAAATCCACTGACGGCCTACCACTATACCCCCGCCAAACGTGTTCAGAGAGGCTTCTTCGGTTTGAGTGGTCGTATAGGCATTACCATTGGAATCGTACGTAACATCCTCGTAGGTATCCTTGAGCGTCAGGTTTTGATAGCGCAGAAATGGCCCCACATAAAACCCTTCCGGAGCCGTTGAACGCTCCGACAGATAAAAGCGGTACTCTGGCGTAAGAGCAAAGCCGGATACTTTGGTGCTGTTGCCATCTATTTTCCAGCTGGTGAACAAGGCACCCAGTTGCAGGCTGCTATTGTCGGTCAGCTTATGCTCGTAAAAGAACGAGCCGGTTTTCACCAGAGGGCTAAAAATATTGACTTTCACTACGTTATTCTGCGCCAGGGCAGAAGTAGCGGAGGCAGCTACAAGCGTAGCAGCGAGTAGGATTTTTTTCATAGGGTATGAAGAGAGAAATATTGGGAGCAAAGGTATGAGCCAACGGGCGGGACAGTGGAGGCCTCACATGCTGGTTACAGAGTTGCTAGAAAGCAATACCGAAGGTAACGGCCCCCCGGATGCCGTAGTTATTGCCTTCGTAAAAGCCCAGGAAGCTATCCTTGTCCACGTTCGGGTCGTTGGATGTAACACCGGAAACCATGTAGGACGGCCCCAGCAGGGCGTCCAGGGAAAACCGCTGCTTGAAAATCCAATGGCGGCCAACAACTACCCCGCCGCCGAAGGCATTCAACGATGCGTCGGCGTTGCGGTAGGTGACAGTATTTGTAATAGGGTCGTAGCTGGAGTACTGTCCCGACTGGTTGAGGTGCTGGTAGCGCAGAAAGGGCGCCACGTAAAAGCCTTCCATGGCCGGATGCTTTTCCGACAGGTAGAACCGGTATTCCGGGATAATACCAAACCCCGACGTTTTACGCCCTTCGTAGGAGCTACCGAAATCATAGCCATCCTCCCGGTAGTTGGCCGTGAGCGAAATGCCCAGCTGAAAGCTGCTCGATTCCGTGAGCTTATGCTCGTAGGATAGGGCGGCCGTGTTTACAATGGGCTGAAAAATATCCAGCTTGAGCACATTGGACTGGGCCTGCACCCGGCCAAAGGCCAGCAGCGGGGCCGCTACCAGCAGAGTACGTGTAAGAAACGAAGGCATAGGGGAATGAGAACTAAAACGGATGATAAAAGCTGGGCGGCGAAAAGCAGCCAATAGCAAGAGTATAGAGCCGTTAAGATGGTTGCTAGGTCACCGCAAACTTCTATAAAATAGTTTGAATATCCAGTACACTATTAAAGATTGTTAGCCGGCCAGCCGCGCTGTTTGTTCGCACTGCCCAGCCACCTATCTTTAGGCTATGAAAAACTGGATTATTCGTGTTGTATTGTTGCTGAGTGTAAGTAGCACTGCTTTCCGGGGCCTGGCCCAAACTGCGGCAGCTGATAGTGTCTCGGAGCAGAAGATGGTGCAGCGTATTTCGGCCAGCATGTGTACGCAGCTGCAGCAGGAAAACAAGAAGAAGGCCCTGGCCAGCCTTACCAAGGAGGAGGCCACCCAGCTGTTCAGCAAGCTGCTGATGGCCAGCGCCGCCAACGAGCCCGAGCTACTGGCCCGCTTCACCCAAGACCCCACCAATGCCCGAGCTTATGGAGAGAAGCTGGGCCGGAAAATTGGCCTGCAAATGGGGCAGGAGTGTGAAGTCAGCCGGCCCCTGTTTGCGGCAATGAGCGGCCAGGGCAGCGCCCAGTTCAAACCCGCCGGCACCGATGAAACCAAGCTGGTGAATAGCCTGGCCACAGAATTCTGCGCCAGCATTACGCCCCGCCAGAAGGAGCTGAAAGCACTGCCCCAGGAAAAGCGGCTGAAAGTGGTATCGGAGCAGCTGGAAACCAGCTTCAAGGCCCACGCCAGCGAGATTGAGCAGGTCTATGGCCCTAACGCTATGAGCGACAGTGACAAACTGCGTAGCCTGGGCTCCAAGGTAGGCTACCAGTCGGCGCAGCAGTGCCCGGTTATTATGCAGGTACTCATGGACGCCAAGTAACCCCACAGTCCGTCATCACACGCGCCACGGCCCGCCACTCTGTATGAATGGCGGGCCGTGGCGCGTGTGGTGACGGCGCAAAACCCGGGCTAGGCTTCCTGGGGCTTTTCCTTAACGGCCAGCTGCCCGCAGGCCGCGTCAATGTCTTTACCCCGGGAGCGGCGCACATTGGTTTGCACCCCCCTATCGGCCAGATACTTATGAAAAGCCAGTAGCTTATCGTCAGCCGTGTTTACATAATCGGCGTTTTCGATGGGGTTGTACTCGATGAGGTTCACCTTGCACGGTATCCACTTCGAAATCTGGAACAGCTCTTCGGCATCCTGCAGCGTGTCGTTAAAGCTCTCGAACACGATGTACTCGTAAGTGACTTTGCGCCCTGTTACCTGGTGATAGTGCTTGAGCGCATCTTTCAGCGAAGCCAGGGAGTTGGCCTCGTTGATGGGCATAATTTCGTTGCGCTTGGCGTCGTTGGGGGCGTGCAGCGAAAGGGCCAGGTTGGCCTTCACCCCGTCGTCGGCCAGCTTTTTGATCATCTTGGCAATGCCGGCGGTGCTCACCGTAATGCGGCGCGGGGCCATGTTCAGGCCATCGGGGGCGGTGATGCGCTCAATGCTTTTCACCACGTTGGCATAATTGAGCAGCGGCTCACCCATGCCCATGTACACGATGTTGGTGAGCGGGGTGCCGTACTGGGCCTCACACTGCTCCCGGATGCGTACCACCTGGTCGTAGATTTCAGCCGCCTCCAGGTTGCGCTTACGCTCCATGTAGCCAGTGGCGCAGAACTTACAGGTAAGCGAGCAGCCCACCTGCGAGCTGATGCAAGCCGTCATGCGCGTGTCATGCGGGATGAGCACACCTTCCACGATGTTGCCATCGTACAGGCGGAAAGCCGACTTAATGGTCCCGTCGTTGCTGAGCTGCGAGTTCTGCACCTGTACGCCATTGATAACGAAGTGCCGGGCCAGCAGCTCGCGCGTACTCAGGCTGATGTTGTTCATTTCCTCGAAGGAGCCGGCCGTATTCTTCCACAGCCACTCCAGCACCTGCTTGGCGCGGAAGGGCTTTTCGCCGTGCTCTACCATAAAGGCCTTAAGCTCGTCGGGGCTGAGTTTACGGATGTCGCGCTTGGAAACTACGGGCAAATCAATCATCATACTGCAAAGATACAACACCAGCCGCCGAAGCCCTACGCTTCTGGCCAGGAACGTGCCTCAACCCGCTGATAATGAAAAAAGTGCCGATTGATGCACCGGTTTTCGTGCAATGGCCATTCAATGAGCTGGCTGTTACGGTGCCGCTGTTATCCTGAGCGCAGCGAAGGACCTTATCCTATTGAAGGGCAAACGCGGCAACGGAATAAGGTCCTTCGCTGCGCTCAGGATGACAGTTTTTTTCTCAACTTACCCTATCACCGCCACACTACTCCCCCCGCAGGTGGGCGGCGTACTCCTCCGGTAGCGGCAGGAGCTTGCGGGTAGTATAATCGAAGCAGAGCATACCGGTTTTGGCGCGGGCAATTTCGCGGCCGTGCTGATTGTGCACCCAGTACACCACATCGAAGCCGTATTTACTGAGGTCGGCGGCCCCCAGTTGGATGCGAAGCGTGTCGCCGTAAAACCCTTCGCCCTTGTACTCTATGGCCACATCGGCCATAATGTGACCCTGGCCGGTGGTGGGGTTGTACTCGGGGTAACCCAGGTGCTGCAGCAGCTGAACCCGGGCCTCGTGCAGCAGGCCCAGCAAGGCGTGGTTGCCCAGGTGGTTGCCGTAGTTAAGGTCGGTGATGCGCACGGGCATCTCCACAGTCAGCAGAAAGGTATCGGGTAGGGAAATCCGGATGCGAGCCATAGGCCGGCAAGGTACGCACGGGGGTGAAGTAGAGCCCCAACACCTCGGGTTTTAGCCCGGATTGCCGTATATTGGGCTACGGCATTCACTCCATTCTGGGTACTGGCTGCCGATTCCGGTTTTTTCGCTCCTGTCTATGATTTCGATGCCCCACGTGGAAGTGCGTGCTACCGCCGATGGTTCCAGCACCCTGTTCGTGCCTGCTCTCAATGAGCACTACCACAGCACCCACGGCGCGCTGCAGGAAGCCCGGCACGTATATCTGGCCGCCGGCCTGGAGCACGCGCTGGCGGCGGCCACAGAACCCGTGTGGGTGCTGGAAATAGGCTTTGGCACGGGCCTCAACGCCTTGCTTACCCTGGAGCGCGCCACCACCGCCGGGCAGCCGGTGTTTTACGATACCATCGAGAAGTACCCCTTGCCCTGGTCAGTGGTAGGGCAGCTGGGCACCGAAAACTACTTCCACCACCCTGAGCTACTTGACTATCAGCAGCAGCTGCACGCCTCTACCTGGGGGCGGCCGGTAGCCCTTACTCCCCAGTTTGTGCTGCTGAAGCTGGCGGGCGAGCTGCAAACCACTCTTCTGCCCAACGACACGTACCACGTCATCTACTTCGACGCCTTTGCTCCGGAAAAGCAGCCTGATATGTGGACCGACGAGGTATTCCGGCAGCTGTACGCGGCTACGGCTCCGGGTGGCTGCCTGGTGAGCTACTGCGCCAAGGGCTCGTTTAAGCGAAGCCTGCTGGCGGCCGGCTGGCTGGTGGAGAAAATCCCCGGCCCGCCCGGCAAGCGGGAAATGACCCGCGCCTGGAAACGAGGATAAGCGGGTTACCTATAACCATGTACCTGTATGCCCATCCGAAAGCCCATATCCGTCATAGCGTGCCCGAAGTGTAACTGGCAGCCCAGTGGTCAAGCGGAGTGGCAGTGCAGCTGCGGCCACATCTGGGACACGTTTGCCACGGCCGGCAAGTGCCCGGTTTGCCAGCAGCAGTGGCAGGATACGCAATGCCTGGGCTGTTTCTGTACTTCCGCCCATGCCGCGTGGTACCGTAACATAGCGGCAACGGATACCCTGTACGTATTCAACCCTAACTGAGCGAAACGGCATTTCCGCGCCTTCCTGCGTAAGTTGCTTCAGTTATGAGTCGCAAACTACTGGAAACTGAAGGGCCGGCCTGGGTGCAGCGGGGCATTATTACGGAGCAGCAGCGCGAGCAGCTGCTGGCCCTGTACCCCACCGATACCACTGCTATTG
This sequence comes from Hymenobacter metallilatus, assembly GCF_003944705.1. GTDB lineage: Bacteria > Bacteroidota > Bacteroidia > Cytophagales > Hymenobacteraceae > Hymenobacter > Hymenobacter metallilatus. Next base: position 412,795 of record NZ_RWIS01000001.1, read on the forward strand.
GCCTGTTGCCCCTGCTGGGCAGCCTGCTGGTGGGCCTGAGTGCGCTGAGCGTGGTAGCCGCCAACTGGCAGGGGCTGCCGGAGCTGGTGCGGCTGGGGTTGCTGCTGGGCGCTTTGTGCGCCGCCTATGCCGGGGGCGAGTATTTCCGGCGGCGAGGCAACCTGAGCCTGGGCATGGCGCTGGTGGCGCTGGGTCTTATCCTGTTCGGAGCCAGCATTGTACTCACCAGTCAGCTCTACCAGCTTATTGGTTACGACCTGACGGGGCTGCTGGCCTGGGCCGTAGCCGGTATGGGCCTGACGTGGCTCTACCGCAGCCGCCTGCTGTTTCTGCTTACGGCCGTTATCAGCGGTATTGTACAGGGTTATAACACCGGGCAGCTGGGCGCGTTCAGCTACCTCACGGCCCTGGGCACGGCGCTGGGCCTGGGCTACTACTGGTGGCGCCGGCCCGATGCCCTGCTGGGTGGGGTGCTGGCTACCGGGCTGCTGTGGCAGGCAGCCCTGCTCATCAACTTTTTGCACGTCAAAATTACCTGGTTCATTATTCCGGCCATGCTGGTGTACACGCTGGGCGACTGGCAGCCCGACCGGCCGGCGGGCCGGGCCCTGCAGGGGCCGCCGCTGGTGGCCGCGTTTTTGTTTACGCTGGGGCTGGCGCTGTTCGGGGAGTCCGATGTATATGCCGGGCAGCTGCGGGCTCCCTTGGTGCCCTATCTGGTGGCCTTGGCGGCCGTGGCCGTACTGTCGGGGGTGGGCAAGCAGCAACGGGGTCGCCTCGGCAGCCTCACCGATTGGCTGTTGCTGCTGCCAGGGTTCTACTTCACTGGGGGGCTCCCGCTGGCCGTAGCAACGCTGCTGGTACTGTATGCCTACTCGGGAGCCGTGCTGCTGCGGGCCCATCAGGAGCAGAACCAGGACCGGGTGACGCTGAGCACCGTGCTATTTATCCTGACCACGGCTGTGGCGTATTTCAAGCTGACCTGGGGTTTCATGGATAAGTCGTTGTTTTTCCTGCTAGGGGGGCTACTGCTGTTCGGGCTGAGCTGGCTGCTACGCCGCCGGGCTGCCCGCACGTTTTCCGGTTCTTCCACTCCTCGCCCATGACCATTGAAGCAACATCTGCCCCGGTCCGGCCCGCTATGGTGGAGCCCCGGCAGCGCCGCTGGCTGCAGTGGCTGGTAGCAGCGCAGGTGCTGTTTGTGCTGGGAGTAGCCGTGGCCGGCTATGCTACGGCCGCCCTGGGCCGTACTCTCTGGCTCAGTACCCAGCCCGTGGACCCGCGCGACCTGCTGTACGGCGACTACCTGAACCTGCGCTACCAGATTAATGAGCTACCGGGCGGGCTGTGGCGGGGCAGCACCCCGCCCCGGCGGCAGCAGGCAGCCTACGTGCTGCTGACTCCCCGCCCCAATGGCACCTTCGAAGCCATCGGCATTTTTCCGGAGCGCCCCGCCACCAGTGGGCAGCAGGCAGTACTACGGGGCTCGGTGCAGGCCATCTGGCGGCGGGGGCTACGCCTGCGCTACGGCCTGGAGCGGTATTACGTGCCCGAAACCATGAGCCGCAAGCTCAGCCGCCGGCAGCCCCTGCGGGTACAGATCAGCGTGGCGCCCTGGGGGCAGGCCCGTATCACCGGCCTCGATACCACGGCTCGGCGCTAGCCTCAACCGTACTGGCAGACACGTAGTTTTTCCGCGGGCTTATAGTATCTTGCCGCTAGTACCCCGCTCTGATCCTACTGCTTACTACCCTATTGCGTGTTGTTTTATTCACCTACCCCTTTACTGTATGAAAGTCACTCTGTCGTCCTTGTCCGAGGTATTGGCGGCTCAACGCCGTGCTTCCCACCCTGTCAACCCACGTAAGAAGGCCAGCCACCGCCCTGCTGCGGCTACTGCCGCTCCGCTGCCCGACAACACAACCGCTGTAAAATAACGCGCCGCCTGCTATTCCGGATAGCAGGCGGCGTTTACTATGCACCCTACGTCAAGGAGCAGGCAACAAAGCAGCATGATGATGTTACTGGACGGGCGCCAACAGTGCTTTATCGGTGGGGGTAAGATCAACCAGGGCATATTTTCTGGTGTCGGTGATGTTCATTTCATCCAGCGCATCCACCATGCTTTGGTAAGCTGCTTTATCAGAAGCCTTGATAAGCACAGTACCCGGAGTAGCCTGCCGGAAAGCCAGCAGAACGCGGCGCAGACCATCGACGGCAAATGAGGTAGTGTGTAGCTTGGCCGGCTCACTGGCGGTATTTACGCCGTAGAAGTAATGCACCTGATGCTTCTCTCCCAGTAGCACCGTCAGGGCTTTGGAGGCGGGCACCGGCGACGTATCGGGGCCTTTGGCTGGCATGGCCACTTCCATTACTGTGGGTTTGCTGAAGGTAGTAGTCAGCATGAAAAAGGTCAGCAGCAGAAAAGCCAGGTCTACCATCGGGGTCATATCGAGGCGGAAGGCATGTTTTTTGGCGCGGGGCTTGGTACCACGGGCGGCGGGGGCGGCAGTCTGGAGGTCGGCCATAACGGAACTGGGGTTAGGTGAATACGGTTGCATCCAGGCAACGCCCCAGGTACACGCCCTAGTGTAGTGCGCCGGCATTATCTAACCTGGGCCAACAGCTGCTTATCCGTGGCCGTCATATCTACCAGCCCGTAGCGGCGGGTATCCGTAATGCGCATTTCGTCCAGCACATCCACCATACCTCGATAGGAGGCCTCATCGGAGGTTTTGATAAGAACAAAGGGGCAGGACTCTTTGCGAAAAGCCAGCAGAACCTGCCGCAACCCCTCACTGCCAAGCGTGGTTTCGTGGAGCGGGTCGTTGGTGAAGGCAGGACTCATACCCCAGTAATAAAATACCCGGTTATTAGCTCCTACCAGCACGGTAAGCGCATTGCCGCAACACCTACTTACTAACTCGTCCGTTGGCTTTGGCTTTACGGGCATGGTCAGCTCCATGAGGGTAGGCTTGGCAGCGGTAGTAACCAGCATAAAAAACGTCACCAGCAAAAAACCAATGCCTGCCATGGGCGTCATATCGGGCTGCAAACTACGGCGAGTGGGGCCGGTACGGAAGGATAATTTCACCTGCTTTAGGGGGGTGTCAAGGCTAGCTGATGATACTCTATGATTTAATATATTAAAACCACCACACCTGCTCCGGCGTGAGGCAGGCGTGCAGCGGCACATCACCCGCCCAGGCATCCTGGATACGCGCAACCGGCGGCTCCAGACTCACGCCAATGCGCAGGATATCGGGCCGGCAATCGGCCAGAAACCGGTCGTAGAAGCCTTTGCCGTAGCCCACGCGCTGGCCGGTTTCATCGAAGGCCAACAGCGGAATCAGCACGGCATCCAGCTGCGCGGGCTGCACTTCGGCGGCACCCACCGGCTCCGGAATGCCCCAGCGGTTTGTTGCCAGCGCTGTTTCAGGCGTAAGGTGGAAGTGGCGGAGCGAGTGGCCATCGGGCTGAACCACGGGCACGGCCAGCTGCAGGAGTGGCTGCTGCGCCCACAGCCCCCGGATCAGGGGCCAGGTATCGGGCTCGTGCTGCTGCGGAATGGGCAGAAACAGGTGCAGCCACCGCCACGCCGGCACCGGCAGCCCTGCCTGTAACTGCGCCCACAGCGCGGCGCTGCGCCGGGCCACTTCGGCTTCGGGCAGGGCGCGGCGGCGGGCCAGGGCTTCGCGGCGGAGGTTGGCTTTGGTCATGGGCGGCAGGCCAGTGACGACTGGAAAGCTTTCATCGCTGCTGCGCTACTAGTGTCAATACCGAAGTAGTCCCACGGATACGGTGAATAATGTCCATTCAGCGCCGTTAGTGTGGAATTGCGCTTTTCCCGCTCACCTGCCAAGTGGTACAGGTACGCCAAATTATTGTTGGCATAGATGGATACCAACGTACCATCAACTGGCAGCGGCGGCTGAGCCAGCACCTCTTTCAGCAGCGACTCATACATCGGATGCCACCGTTGCAAAGCAGACGATTCATCTTCCAGATTAGCGTCACTGTACATTTCTACCAGAAACATCAGCCAAAGTGCGTAGCGCAGCGCCCCATCCTGCACCGACTGAATGTAGCCCACCAACTCTTCCTCACTACCCAGCCATTTGGGCGAGGACAGCTTGAAAACGTGGTGGTGGGCCCAGAATTTCCGCGCATCCACGGCAACGCTTTGGTGAAAGGCCGCCATAGCGCGGTCTGGTTCATTCAGGCCCATTTCCACGCGGATCAGTCGGGCGCGGGCTTCGCCCAGAAACGCCGGAGTTGCAAACGTGCCGCCCAGCAACACCCGCGCCAGCAGCAAGTAGTGTTCAAACCCTTCCATCTGAGACTTTGACACATCCTTAGCCAGCAGGCCGGAGCGGGCCTGCCAGGCCTGGTAGAGGTGCCAGGCACCCAGCACCAGCCGGGCAAACTCCTGCTCTTTCTGCTTGCCCAACGGCAGAATCTGCTTGTTGAACCGATCCGTCAGGCAGATGCCGTCCAGCAAGCGGGAAAGCTCGTCCGAGCTTAGCGCCCGGGCTAGCTGCTCTAGCTGCTCCCACTTCTCGTCCTTAACTAACGGAACAACCTGCCGGGCATTCAGCAGACCAAACGATAAATCACGCGCAGCACCGGCACCGGAGGAGGAAAAAAGGGAGAGTATTCGGGAAAACATGCTGAATCAGGATAGCAACGACTAAGGGCTAGGTAGTAAGTCAAATATACAGACTCCACCAATCTGCCTGTCGTTTTGGACCTGACGCTCGTAAACAGACAACCGTTAGTCCAACGCCGTCACATAAAAGCCTACTCGGGGCTGCATCCCGGCCAGGGCCGCCCCTAGGGAAGGTTTTTCCCAGTAATCCTGACTGGTTTTACGGAAGTACAGGTCGCCTTTACCGTAACCCAGGGCGCTGGAGAAGGCCAGGCTTTTACTTACCTGCTCCACCTCTCCGCCGCCAACCCACTCCAGCGTCAACAGAAAATCCTCGTCCACCACCAACTGGTCCGGGGTCAGGTCCACAGTGAGCGGGGCGTTGGGGCTGGTGCGGTCGGCGGTGTTCACCAGCAGATTTCGGTTCAGTAGCTTCTCCTCTGATGGGCGGCCATCGGGCCGCAGCCGGTACAGGTTTACCCGAAACCGCAAGGTATCGGACTGCTGGTACAGCACGTTGAAATGGGCCGTCAGCAGCTTGGTGGGTTTGTGTTTGATAGAAACGACCATACCCATTTCGGCTCCCAGATGCTCGGCTTTGAGCTTGGCAATGATAGAATGGGAGGTACTGGTACAACCTAGCGTGCGGCGGCGCTTGTACAGCCCTGGGGCCTGCACCCGCACACCGGTCAGCGGCACGGCCACGGCCGTCAGCACGCGGTTGGGCTGCGCCACCAGCTCGCGCAGCAGCACCCGTTGCGGCCGGTAGCCCAGGCTAGACAGGTACACCGTATCGGCCAGGTTGGCCGGCGTATACGCCAACTGGTAGCGGCCGTGCTCGTCGGTTACGGTGCCTACCGTTTTGCCCGGAATGCCCAGGTTGGCGTAGGGTACCGGGCCGGCCGCGGGGCTGGCAGTGATAGTGCCGGTCAGCGTCTGGCCGGTGGCCGCCAGGGGCAGCAGGCCCGCCAGCAGCCCACCAGCCACCTTCCGCAGCCAGGAAATAGAAAAACAGAAACGCCGGGTAGCCGCCATCAGGAATAAGGAGTGGGTGAAGAGTAGAACAACTCTCCCCCAGAGCCCTGCGGGTAGCCGATGGTTGCCTTCCCGGCTTATTTGAAACAGTTATGCTGCGCTTGCCGAAGCAGCTCTACCGAGGCTAATCAACAAGTTAGCATTGCGGTAGAGATGCTTCGGCAAGCGCAGCATGACGTTCTTTAGTGACTTTCCGACAAGCTGAAGCTGTTGCTGCTTACTCCTCTTCCAGCACGGTAAACTCCAGGGCCAGCGGGTCGAAGGCGTCCAGCAGCTGGTTAATGAACTGCGGGTTGTTGATGAGGATGCTTAGCACGTTGTCTTCCCGCTCCTGCAGGTGGCCGTTGGGCATCAGCTTGTCTTTGAGGGCCGTGAGTTGGGTATAGGCGGTTTCGTGCTTGGCTTCGGCGGCTTTGCTCAGGCGCTTTTCCAGGCCCTGCACAATGCCGGCCACCTTTTGCTGCTCAGCCGCCACCGTTTTTACCAGCGTGGGGTCGAGGCGCTGGGCTAGGTCGGCCATCTGCTGGAAGGCGGCAGCCAGCTGTTGCTGCTGCTGTTGCAGGCTCACTTCCTCCTGCCCCAGCGTAGCGCCCACCTGCTTTTTCAGCTCGGGCAGCGGCCGGAAGATGTCCAGCGAGGTGAGGCCCAGCTTACGCAGCTTGCCGGCGTTGGCCTTGCCCACATACTGGGCCGAGTTGCGGGGCAGCAGAATGGGAAACGGCACCTGGTTCTGCTCAAACACGCCTTTCAGCTGGAACCAGTAGGCCACCTCGGCCCCGCCCCCGATATAGCAGAGGTTGGGCAGCAGCAGCTCTTGGTACAGGGGCCGCAGCACTACGTTGGGGCTGAATTGCTCGGGGTGCTCCTGGGCCAGCGCCAGCAATTCCTGCTGGGTGTGGCAGCGGCCGGTATTGCGCACCGTAATCTGCACGCAGTCCTGGGCCGCGTCGTACTCCAGCCGCTCCCGCTTGCCGCCGTCGGTGAGGAAAAACAGGTTGAGGGGGCGCGAGTACACCTGGGGTTTGTAGCCGGCGGCTTCGAGGCGGGCGTTGGCCGCCTGCACGGCCTGGTTGGAGGCCTGGGCCTGAATTTCCTGCTCCAACACCGGCACCAACGCCTGCTTCAAAGCCGGCACGTCGGCATCCAGGCTCACCAACCCGTACTCGCCAAACAGCGCGTGGGTGAGGCGGCGGGTGGCTTCAGCCAACGTGCTCGACTGCTCGTACGCTTCGCGGAACAGCGCTGGCACGTCGGCGGGCAGCTGGTCGAGCAACTCCTCTTTCAGGCCCGCCAGCGGCAGCCGGCCCACGGGCCCGCCCTGGTCGGCGGCATTCCACTCGTACTTTTTGCCGAACAGGTTCAGGTGGTTGATTTCGGCGAAGTCGTGGTCTTCGGAGGCCATCCAGTACACCGGCACGAAATCGTACTGTGGGTACTGTGCCTTCAGCTGGCGGGCCAGCTTCACGGCCGTTACAATCTTGTAGATGAAGTACAGCGGGCCGGTGAGCAGGTTGAGCTGGTGGCCGGTGGTGATGGTAAACGTCGTATCCTTCGCCAGCAACTCCAGATTGGCCTGCACCGCCGGGTGCACCGTGGGCAGCGCGGCGTACTGCCGGCGCAGCTCGGCGGTGAGCCGCTGCCGGGCCGCGGGCGTGTACTGGGCCTGCTTCTCTTGTATCTGCTCCGCAAAGGCAGCCAGCGTGGGGAAGCGGTGGTAGAAGGGCTGCAGCGCCTCTGCCTGGCCCAAATAATCGGTGAGCAACGAGGAAAACGCGCCGGTTGCGGCGTACGAAAGTGTCGTGACGGACATACGAGAGGGGAAGTATCGGGCTATAACCGGCCAGCGGCCACAAAGTAACTGAGCTTTTTTAGTTGTCAGTTGCTTGTTGTCAGTTGTCAGCTGCTGATCAGGGTTTTAGTTGTTAGTTGCTCGTTATCAGTTGTCAGTTGCTGACTGTGGGTCAGGCCACAAAAAGCAGTAGCTCCCGACGCTCAGCGCATCGGGAGCTACTGGGAAAGTTTATTGCCAATCAGCTATCCGGTCATTCAACCTAACAACCGACAACGAGCAACTAACAACTAAAGCCCTACACCAGCTTGCCGTACAGGTCGAAGTCGGAGGCCTCCGTAATCTGTACCTGGGCGAAGTCGCCGAGGCGCACGTAGGTGTCCTTGGTGGCGGGCACCAGCACCTCGTTGTCCACCTCAGGCGAGTCGTACTGGGTGCGGCCCACGAAGTAGCCGCTTTCCTTGCGGTCAAAAAGCACCTTGTGGGTCTGGCCCACGCGCTCCTCGTTCAACTCCATCGAAATGCCCTGCTGCAACTCCATAATCTGGTCGGCACGGTCCTGCTTCACCTCGGCCGGCACGTCGTCGGGCAGGGTGAAGGAGTGGGTGTTGTCCTCGTGCGAGTAGGTGAAGATGCCCAGGCGGTCGAAGCGGGTTTCCTCCACGAAGCGGTAGAGGTCCTCGAAATCCTGCTGGGTTTCGCCGGGGTGGCCGGCAATGAGCGTGGTGCGCAGGGCAATGCCCGGCACGCGCTGGCGGATGGTATCCACCAGTTCCACCGTGCGGCGCTTGCTGATGCCGCGGCGCATGGTTTTCAGCATGTTATCCGAAATATGCTGCAAAGGCATATCCAGGTACTTGCAGATGTTGTCCCGCTCGTTCATTACGTCCAGCGCGTCCATCGGGAACTGCGAGGGGTAGGCGTACTGCAGCCGGATCCAGTCGATGCCGTTTACGTCGGAGAGGTGGCGCATCAGGTCGGCCAGCTTCCGCTCACCGTAGTGCTGCAGGCCGTAGTAGGTCAGGTCCTGGGCAATCAGAATCAGCTCCTTGGTGCCCATGGAGGCCAGGCGCTTGGCTTCCTTCACCAGGTCCTCAATAGGGCGGTCCATGTGCTTGCCGCGCATCAGCGGGATGGCGCAGAACGAGCAGGGGCGGTTGCAGCCCTCGGCAATTTTGAAGTAGGCATAGTGCTTGGGCGTGGTCAGCAGCCGCTCACCCACCAGCTCGTGCATGTAGTCGGCCTCCAGCGTTTTCATCAGCTGGGGCAGCTCCAGGGTACCAAAAAAGGCATCTACCTGCGGAATTTCCACCTCCAGGTCGTCCTTGTAGCGTTGGGAGAGGCAACCCGTCACATACAGTTTCTCGAGGCGGCCAGCCTCCTTTTCGTCGGCGTAGCGCAGAATGGTGTCGATGCTTTCCTGCTTGGCGTTGTCGATAAAGCCGCAGGTGTTGATGATGACGATGTTGGCGTCGCTCTTGTCGGCCTCGTGCGTCACCTCAAACTGGTTGGCCCGAAGCTGCCCCATCATCACCTCCGAATCGACGAGGTTTTTGGAGCAGCCGAGGGTAATAACGTTGACTTTATTGGCCTGCTGGCTTCTTACTTTCATAGGGAGTAGCACGAAGCTCGGCTTCGCGTATCGGTGAACGGCCGGCCGGGCAATTTCTTAGCACTGAGAAACTTGCCCATTACCGCCCGCGACGAAAAATCGGACCGCAAAGGTACGAAGCCCGCAACGCCTTTTCCTACTGCAGAAGTTTCTTTGATCAACAATTGAGCAACACTGCCATCAGAAATTCAGGCTAGAGCTAGGGCTAGTTCCCCTCCTTGGAAAGGAGGGGCTAGGGGTGGTTGACAGTCATTGAACATCATCTAGCTCTAGTTCTAAAACCGTTCTTACATCCATCAACCACCCCTAGCCCCTCCTTTCCAAGGAGGGGAATTAGTTTATAGCTCTAGTTCAGGGCTTGGAGTAACTACCGACCCAGCAGAAACTGTAAAGGCCAGTCGAGGCGCTGATTCCAGGCTTTTTCGCTGTGGTTAGCGCCGGGCACGTAGCGCGTCTGCCAGGAGGCGGGCGTGTAGCCCCGGGTCTGCACCACGGCATCTACCTGCTGCTGAATGGCTGGGTACAGTGCATCCAGAGTCTGGTCGCCGCAGTCGAAATAAAGCTTGTGCGTGCGTGGGTCCGGCAGATTAGTGCGCAGGTAGCGCAGGAAGGCGGCTGGCATGGGGTTATTGCGCAGGGTGAACGTGCCAGGCCAGTGCGTGGACAGGCAGGCCGCCCCACCAAACACCTGCGGATACTCGCACAAGGCATACATTGAAATCAGGCCGCCCATGCTGCTACCAGCCACAAGCGTATGCCGCCGGTCGGTATACACATGATATTTCTTGTCGATGAAGGGCTTGAGCTCCGTTACCAGAAACTGCAGGTAGGCATCGGAGTTGGGCTGGAACGCATCGGTGCTGCGGCCGGCCTGGCGGAGCTGCTGCTGCACGGTGTCGCGCTCCGCGGTGGTCAGCTGCTCGAAAGGCTTCTGAGGGAAATAGTTGGCGTGGCGGCGCGGACCGGCGTTCCACATGCCCACTACTATCACATCCTGCAGCTTCCCGGCCTGTTGCAGGCGGGTCACCACATCATCCACGTTCCAGGCCTGGTGGTTCCAGGTGGTAGTGCTGTCGAACAGCATCTGCCCATCGTGCATGTACAGCACCGAAAAGCGCCGTTTTCCGTCGTAGCTGGCCGGCAGCCACACATCCACGTTGCGTGGCTCCACCAGCTTGGAGGCGAAGCTTTCGATGTGCTCAATGAGGCCGGCTACCGGCTTTTGCTGCGTTGATTGGGCCTGCGCTGAGGAACTGAGCAGCAGGCACAGCAGGAAGAGGATAGCAGAAAGACGCATAGCGGTGGAGCATTATGGGCTATAAAGCTACTCAGGAAGGATGTAGAACGTCATGCATAGTCCGAGGTGAAGTATGACACAGTCTGAAGAACCGGTAGAAAACAATCATTCCGAGTGGAGCGAGGAATCCGACTGTACCGTCTAATGATACAGTCGGATTCCTCGCTCCACTCGGAATGACAAATGAAGCAAAGGCTACTTCTTGAACAGCGAATTCACAAACGTGGTCCGGTCGAATAGCTGCAAGTCGGTCATTTTTTCGCCCACACCGATATAGCGCACGGGCACCTGGAGCTGATCGGAAATACCGATAACCACGCCACCTTTAGCCGTACCATCGAGCTTGGTAATGGCCAGGGCCGAAACCTCAGTGGCTTTGGTAAACTCCTTGGCCTGCAAAAACGCATTCTGGCCGGTGCTGCCATCCAGCACCAGCAATACCTCATGGGGCGCGTCGGGAATCACCTTCTGCATCACGCGCTTGATTTTGCTCAGCTCGTTCATCAGGTTCACCTTGTTGTGCAGGCGGCCGGCCGTGTCGATAATCACCACGTCGGCTCCCATTTCCACACCTTTCTGCACCGCATCGTAGGCCACGGAGGCCGGGTCGGTGTTCATACCGTGTGAAATAACCGGCACACCCACGCGCTGCCCCCAGATGATGAGCTGGTCCACGGCGGCGGCCCGGAACGTGTCGGCCGCACCCAGCACCACCTTTTTGCCCGCGCTATGAAACCGGTGCGCCAGCTTGCCGATGGTGGTCGTTTTGCCTACACCGTTCACGCCCACCACCATAATCACGAAGGGCGAGCCGGTATTGTCGGGTCGGTCGAGGATGGCACGGGAGCCAGTGGCGCCACTGTTACGGTCCAGCAAATCAGCAATTTCCTCCCGCAGGATGCGGTCCAGCTCCGAGGTACTCACGTATTTGTCGCGGGCCACACGCTTCTCGATGCGGTCAATGACCTTTACCGTGGTATCAATGCCCACATCGGCGTGCACCAGCATGGTTTCCAGGTCGTCGAGCACGGCCTCGTCCACGGTGGCTTTGCCCACCACGGCCTTGCTGAGCTGGTCGAAGAAGCTGGTTTTGGTTTTCTGCAACCCCTCATCGAGGGCCTGCTGCTGCTCCTTGCTTTCCTTATCCTTCTTGAAAAAATCGAAAAGTCCCATGCGGAGAGTAGCGCGAAGCTCCAGCTTCGCGCATCGTTACTGACGATGAACGATGACGTTGGCTTCGCTCTGAGAGCGGAGCCATTAACGGCACGCGAAGCTGGAGCTTCGCGCTAAAACGCAAAAAAGTCCCACACTGGCGGGACTTCTTCACGTATTCAGAATTGCCACAAAGGCCGGAGCTTATTTAACGCCGGTGGCGATATAGTCCTGCACTTTGTCAACGGGCACCATTTCCTCGCGGAAGGTATAGGCACCAGTTTTATCCGATTTCACGGCACGAATAACCTTTGCCCAGTCCTTGCCGGTAGCGGTTTTCAGGGTTGCTACTACTTTCTTAGCCATTGCTCAGATTACTTGATTTCCTTGTGAACGGTCATCTTCTTGAGCACATTGTTGAATTTCTTCAACTCGATACGCTCAGGCGTGTTCTTACGGTTCTTGGTGGTGATGTAGCGCGAGGTGCCCGGCTGCCCCGAGTTCTTATGCTCAGTGCATTCAAGGATTACCTGCACCCGGTTGCCTTTCTTAGCCATCTCGACGGGGTTTTTGGAATGAGGACTGCAAAGGTACAAGGCTTTTTTGAAAAGTCAAATACCTGATTGGTTGTCCGTTGTTTGTTTTTCGTTTTTCGAAGTTGGTTTAGACCCCAAATCTTCCTGCGGAAGGCGCTGGCTACACACGGATATGTTCCTAAGAAAGAAGCCCACTCCACGGGGAACACCCTCCTTACCTGAGGTCCGGCAACCGGAAATCATCCAGGGCACTGGGCCGTTGCATCATCGACTCAATTTCAGCCACGGTGCGTGGAGCTTCCCGCGAGAGGTTCTCGTAGCCGGTGGGCGTAATGAGCACATCATCCTCAATCCGGACGCCGATATTCCACCACTTCTGGTCGCAGGCGCTGCCTTCCGGAATGTAAATTCCGGGCTCGACGGTAATAACGTTGCCGGCCTGTAAGGGTCCATACGTACCCCGGTCGTGCACATCCAGCCCCAGATAGTGGCTGGTGCCGTGCGGAAAGTAGGTGCGTACGTCCTCCGGCTTCTGAATAATACCCAGTTTCAGCAAACCATCGGCAATTACTTTCTGGGCGGCTTTGTGCGGAGCCTGAAACTCGGCTCCGGGCTTACAGGCGGCAAATCCGGCCTCCTGCGCCGCGAGTACCAGCTCGTAAATCTGGCGTTGGGCCGGGCTGAACTTACCGCTGGGCGGAATGGTACGGGTCACGTCGGCGGTGTACCCATGGTACTCGGCTCCGCAGTCCATCAGCAGCAAATCGTTTTTTACCTGGGGCTTGTCGTTGGCAATGTAGTGCAGCACGCAGGCGTTGTTGCCGGCCCCCACGATGCTGGGGTACCCTTCAAACTCGGCCCCGTATTTCTTGTACACGTACTCGTGCAGGCCCTGCAGCTCCATCTCGCCCATGGCCGGCGTAGCGGCTTTCATTACCTCCTGCTGGCCCACCGTGCTGATGCGAATGGCCCGGCGCAGGTGTTGCAGCTCCTCAGGGGTTTTCACAGCCCGCAGGTTATCCAGCGCGTCGTTGAGGGTACCACTGTCGAAGCGCATAGCCGGACGCTCGGCTACGGCCTTCTGGCGCTCGGCATCGGTGGTGGCCCGGAGGTAGTTCTGCACGTACACGTCCTGGGCCACTTCCGGCATCTGCTTGCTCAGGTTTTCCAGGTAGGGCCGAAGGTTTGCCGCATTGGCCACCCCGTAGCGCTGAATGGTTTTGTGCAGCCCCGACTGCTCGGCGCTGAAGCTGGCCGGCACGGCGGCCTGCTGCCGAAAGGAAGCAACCAAATTAAACAAGTCGGACTCGTCGCGGGGGTCGTCGCGCACGTCGGTGGGCAGCTCGGTGAAGAGCACGGAGCGAAACTCTGCCCACTTAATGCCAGCCCCGGCAAATGCCTTATTATCGGCGGTGAACTGCAGCTTTAGCTCCTGCTGGGTACCCGCGGCGCCGAGGCGGCGGCCCGTCCATTGCTCCGCTTTTGGGTCGCGGGGCTGCACGAACAGCGCTTCGGTAACACCAGCTTGCCCCTGAATGGTTTGCGGTTCCTTGAACAGGACCAGCACTGCTTCCGGCTCTTCGTAGCCGGTCAGGTAATAAAAGTCGGGACTTTGATGATAGACGTAATCCACATCGTTGGCGCGGTTGCGCACGGGAGCCGCAAACAGGACAGCCACGGAGCCAGCCGGCATAGCCTGCCGAACCAATTCGCGCCGCTGCTTATGAAAAGCGGGGTCCAGGAAATCGGGGGGGCGGTTGGGGCCGGCCGCCCGTTGCGCCTGTACGGCAGGAGCGGCAGCGAGCAGCGTGGCGGCTACCAAGAGGCAGCGGCCGGCGGAGGAGAAAACAGCGAAAGGCATAGCAGCACAAAGACCACCCCCCAGCGGCACACGTTGCGCGCCCGGGGCCGGAAACTCTCCTAAAGTATTTAGAATCGGGCGGAGTACAGTACCAGATACAACAACGCGAAGCTTCCGCCGCGGCACCCCTGCAAGCAGAACGGGCGCGGCGGCGGAAGCTTCGCGAAAAAACGACTAATTCCTCTTGACTGGAGAAACTAGTATACGATGAAGCCCTGCTCCTTGGCCTTCTTCAGGACCGACATGATGCCGTTCTTGTTGATGGTGCGGATGGTGCTGGTAGCCACTTTCAACGTAACCCAGGCGTCTTGCTCAGGAATGTAGAAACGCTTCTTCTGCAGGTTCGGGTAGAACTTGCGCTTGGTTTTGTTGTTGGCGTGCGAAACGTTGTTGCCTACGCGGGTACGCTTGCCAGTAAGGTCACAAACACGGGCCATGATATCAGAAAGTTGAGTGTTACAAAGCAGAAAAACGGGGCCGCAAATATCGGAAAAGATATTAGGATATCAAACCGCCCCGCTGGAAAATAGCGGGTTACCTAAAAACTTGTCCGCATGGCCGGTTCACGCCAGGCCGGACTCGTTGCTTTCCGGGGGGCTGACTTTCTTTTTCCAGGGACAGTGCCGGCAGCCGCTGCCGCAGCAATACCCGCGCCGCCGATGGTACTGCTCGGTAAAGACCATATACCCGTCGGGAGTGTAGTAGTAGTCGCCGGGAAGAAGAGGCTGAGGAAGGGGGCGCGGCACGGGTGGCAGGCTGGATGAGGCGGCAAGTTACGCAAGCCCCCGGGCACAACCTGAGCCGCCAGCCCCTATCTTGCCTATTCCCGGTTAAGCTGTTCTTGTATGCGTGTATTGTGGATCCTGCTGCTCATCACCAGTCTGAGCTCGGCCGGGGGAGTTGCTCAGCAACTCCCCGCGCCCCCAATGGAGCTGGTGCGGCAGGTAGCTCAGGCTTCCACCCCGCTCCCCGCGCTACCCCTTAAAGAGGCGCACCGCACTCTGGGAACGGCACGGCGGCAGTTTCAGGGCCGCCGGCCGACCGGGGCCCAGTTGTACGTGGTGGCTCAGGGCCTGAACGAAGCCGCTACCCCGGAGCTACTGGTGGTACGGGTGCTTACCTGGCAGGGGCCTCAGCTGACCGGCCTGATTGTGCGCGTACCTGAAACCCATCCGCCGGCCCCCATCGAGCTGGAGGAAAGTGCCGTGCAGGATTGGCTGCTACTGCACTCCGATGGCCGGGAGGAAGGCAACTACCTGGGCAAATTCTGGGACCTGGAGCAGCGCCTCACCGAGCAGGGCGAATAGCAGGATGGCTCTCTTTGGTTGGGAAGGGCCGCTTGGCCCAATGGCCAGCTGCTTCAACTATGCTCCCCTACCTATTTTTCCATTTTCGAAAGTGCTTCAGTACGCGCCGCTGGGGCCGTGCCTGTTATCCAACCTTCTACTCCTCTTTACAATGCTGTATAGTGCCTTTTGCCGGTTCCTGGGTCTCGCAGGGCTGTTGCTGTGCGCTGAAATGACACTGGCCCAACAGCCCCGGAATGAGGCTCCCCTGGCTCCCAATGCGCCTACCGACCGTCCGTTGACCATTACGGGCACTTCGGCCGAGGCGGCTCTGCGCGACTTCGACAAGCTGCTGGCTCCGGCCGTAAAACAGGCCCGCAAAACCCTGCCCCGCGCCAGGCAACGCTTCACCAAAGGGCTTCCGGCCGGTCAGGCCTTTTTTCTCACCACCCGTATTTTCGACCCCAGCGGGGCCTACGAGCAGGTATTTGTGCGGGTGCAGGAGTGGGAGGGCACCACGGTGAAGGGCATTATCAGCAACGACCTGGACGTGGTACGCTCCTTTCGGCCGGGCCAGCTGATTTCTTTTCCGGAATCGGCGGTGCTGGACTGGACGATAACCACGCCCGATGGTAAAGAGGAAGGCAACTTTGTGGGTAAGCTCCTGGATGCCCGGCAACGGTAGCCTCGGCGCGCCTGCCCGGTTTTGCGTAGTTTTGGGAATACCCACCCACATTTTCCGTCTTGCTTATGTCGATGCCTGCCCACCTCCCTGCTCCCGACACCTTCACCCGCACCCGCAGCCAGGACCTGATGGCCCTGGAAGACCAGTATGGCGCCCACAACTACCACCCGCTGCCCGTAGTACTGAGCCGGGGGGAGGGTGTGCACCTCTGGGACGTGGAAGGCAAGCGGTACTACGATTTCCTGTCGGCTTACTCGGCCGTGAACCAGGGCCACTGCCACCCCCGCATTATTGGCGCGCTTACCGAGCAGGCCCAGAAGCTCACGCTTACCAGCCGGGCATTTTTCAACGACCAGCTGGGTCTGGCCGAAAAACAGCTGTGCGAGCTGTTCAACTACGATAAGGCCCTGCTGATGAACTCAGGGGCTGAGGCCGTGGAAACTGCCCTGAAGCTGGCCCGCAAGTGGGGGTACCAGGAAAAAGGCATAGCTCCCAACCAAGCCCGTATTCTGGTGGCCGAGCACAACTTCCATGGTCGCACTACCGGCATCATCTCCTTCAGCACCGACGGTGACTCCACCGGTGGATTCGGGCCGTACATGCCCGGCTACCAGGTAGTGCCCTACAACGACTTGGCGGCGCTGGAAGAAGCTCTGCAGGACCCGCACGTGTGTGGGTTCCTGGTGGAGCCCATCCAGGGCGAGGCCGGGGTAATGGTGCCTTCGGAGGGGTACCTGGCCCGGGCAGCCGCTTTATGCAAGGCCCGCAACGTGCTATTCATTGCCGATGAAATCCAGACCGGCCTGGGCCGTACCGGGGAGCTGCTGGCCGTGTGCTACGAGGGAGTACACGCCGATATTCTGATTCTGGGCAAGGCCTTGAGCGGGGGGGTGCTGCCGGTATCGGCCGTACTGGCCCGCAACGACATTATGCTTACTATTCAGCCGGGGCAGCACGGCTCTACGTTCGGGGGCAACCCGCTGGCCTCGGTGGTGCTGCGGGCCGCCCTGGATGTACTGCTCGACGAGAAGCTAACGGCCAACGCCAAAGCCCTGGGGGAGGTGTTCCGGGAGCGGATGCGCCGGGTGCAGCAGCACCGCCCCGACGTGGTGGAACTGGTGCGCGGTAAAGGCTTGCTCAATGCCGTCATCATCAAGCCTCACCCCGATGGCCGCACGGCCTGGGACGTGTGCGTTACCCTGATGGAGCGGGGTGTGCTGGCCAAACCTACCCACGGCGACATCATCCGGTTTGCCCCTCCGCTGGTAATTACCGAGGAGCAGCTGCACGAGGCCTGCGACATTATTGAGCAGGTAATCAGGGAATTTTAAGCTGACCTCCTGGTAGTGTTCAGCTAAACGGCTCACCCCACAGGGGTGAGCCGTTTGCCGTTGCAGCCGGCCCGTTCGCCGAGGCGCCATGTTCTCCGCCGACAATTTTATTTCACTGGCAGCCTATGCCCCTTTGTTGGCCGAAGAAGCCAGCCACCAACCCAGGGCCACCGTACCTTTGGACTGTTATCTTCTCACAATCTACTGGTTATGCCCGCACTCCGGCTCCTGTTATTCTGTGGTTTTACGGCTCTGATGGCCAGCTGCCAAACTACCCGGGCCGCTCTGGTAACCCGTACATTCGGGGCCGTTTCGCCCTTCCCCGCCGATTCGGCCAGCACGGTACTACTCCTGCACGACTCGCAGGGGCCTCAGGCCACCCGCGTAACCATGACGGCTACGGAGGCGGCCTCGTTCCGCCAGCAGTAACCATACGCCGCTTTCAATTTTACCGCTCCCCTCTTTGTTGCCGGTGCCGCCGCGCTTTCACTATTTTGATGTGAGACGCGGCGGTTTTTTATGCCTACAACCGACGGGCGGCTCCAGTGAGGTGTTGATGAGCCGGGCAGTTTGTTTCTACCTTGGAGCATGCAAACGACTACCCGAGCGGGCTGCATGCTGGCGCTGCTGTTACTCGGCAGCTGCCGCAGCGAGCAGGCACGCTTTTCCTTCCGGTCAGAGCCAACAGCATCCGTTGCTGTTGCTTCTCCAGCAGTTACCCCGCCCCACCTCACGCCCCTTGCGGCTGGCTTGCCTAGCACTACCCCGCATAAAGCGGCCCCGCAAGCCCGCCCCACCACGGCCAGCCCAGTGCTCAAACGGGTTTTGGCAGCCGGCAACATCCTGCTCCCGTCCATATCCCAGCCTCACCCGGAAGCGGCAGTCGTGAAACGGCCCCGGGCACCGCTGCGCCACGACACCCTGCATATTGTGCTGGGGGGCCTGCTTGTGGTGGGCGGCGTAGTGGCTGGCTTGGCACTGGGGGGCTGGCTGGGCCTGGGCGTAGGGGCGCTGGTGGTACTGCTGGGCTATTATTTCGTGGTGCTGGGCATTGGCGGCAAGCACGCCTGGCTGGAGATTTTCCAGGAGTTCTTCAATATGTAAGCCAATGGCCCGACCGTGGATAGGGAGCTTGTTGCTGGTGGTTGGCCTGCTGGCCGGGTGCCGCGGCGCGCAGGGCGTATTTTTATTCCGGCCGCTCCAGCCGGCTTATAGTGCCGGGCCAGCAAGCCTGCCCGAACCCGGGCCTAATGGGTTAGTGCTACCGCCCGCCCAACTGCCGGCCAGCTCGGTAGCCAGCCGGCCGGCAGCACTACCGGCTCCGGGGCCCACCGGCACAGTTACCCGCTTGCGCCGCGCCAAAGTCGCCGTGCTGGCCCGCCGCCCGCTTTCGGCCCGCGCTGCCCTACCTCCGAGCAGCCGACAACCAGTCCCTCATCTTAGTAGTCTGACCCGGGACCGGAAGCACCCCTACCCATTCCGCCGGCTACGCGCCGGCTCGGCGCTGCCTGATGCCTCTGCCAGCGTTGGGCAAGGCCGGCCCGTATCCGATACAGCGTATTTTCTGACGGGACTAGGCTTGGTTGTTGGGGGCTTGCTGCTGGGCTTTTCCATTGGTGGATGGCTTGGGCTACTTCTTGGGCTGGCACTGGGCGTACCCGGCTACCTCCTGCTTGGGCGGGGCTATGCCGGCGGCTGGCAGGCCGTAGCACGGCCCCGGCTACCTGGCCGCCTCCGATGGACTAGCGGTTTGCAGAGTGTGCTGCTGGCTCTGGCGGGGGTGGGCGTACTAGGGGCCGGCATGGCGCTAGGCGCAGGGCTGGTGGCTCTGGTAGGAGTGCTGGGAATTGTGCTGGGGGCCAGTGGGCTCATACGTTGCCGGCCAGTGCCTCAATAGCTTCCCCCGGTAACCTTACCTTTGCCCAGGCTGTTCTATCCCGTCTACCAACTGACCCCAACGATGCCCAACGTACCCACGCACCGCCCGCGCCGCAACCGAAAGTCTCAGGTTATCCGCGACATGGTGCAGGAAACGCACCTTGCGACTCCCGATTTTATTTACCCGATTTTCATTACGGAAGGCCAGAACCAGCAGGTCGAGATTAAGTCGATGCCGGGTATCCACCGGTTTTCGGCCGACCGGGTTATCGATGAAATTGGCCGTTGCGTAGAGCTGGGCATCCGGAGTTTCGCCCCGTTTCCGCAGGTGAATGAGGCGCTGAAAGACCGGCTGGCCCGGGAATCGGCCAACATGGAGAGTCTTTACCTGAAAACAGTGGCCAGCATCAAGCGGCAGTTTCCGGAAGTAGTGCTGATGACCGACGTGGCCATGGACCCCTACTCCTCCGACGGGCACGACGGCATTGTGGATGCTGAATCGGGCGAAATTCTGAACGATGCCAGCCTGGAAGTGCTGGGGCAGATGGCCCTGGCCCAGGCCCGCGCCGGTGCCGATATTATTGGTCCCTCAGACATGATGGATGGGCGCGTGGCCTGGATCCGGGAAGTGCTGGATAGCAACGGCTTCTCGGGCGTGAGCATCATGAGCTACACGGCCAAATACGCCTCCGCCTTCTATGGCCCCTTCCGCGACGCGCTGGATTCGGCTCCCAAAAAAGGCGACAAAAAAAGCTACCAGATGAATCCCGCTAACCGCCGGGAAGCCCTGCGCGAGCTGGCCCTCGATGAGCAGGAAGGCGCCGATATGGTGATGATTAAGCCGGCCCTGAGCTACCTCGACATAATTCGGGAGGTGCGCAACCATACCCAGCTGCCCGTAACGGCCTACAACGTATCGGGGGAGTATGCCATGGTGAAGGCCGCCGCCCAGCAGGGCTGGCTCGATGGGGAAAAGACCATGATGGAGGTGCTCACCAGCATTAAGCGGGCTGGGGCCGACGCCATCCTGACTTACTTCGCCAAGGAAGCTGCTCAGGTGCTGCGGCGAGGCTAGGCCTGCGGCCCAAGGTATAAGCTCCCGGTCCCGGCAAGGGTTTCGCCGGGAGCTTGTCTGTTTACTTCCTCTTATTTGCTTTTCTTTCGATGATTCGTTTGGCAACCCTAGCCGACCTGCCGGCTGTTCTGGATGTGGTGCGCCGGGTGGTGCCCCAGATGCAGGCCACCGGCAACTGGCAGTGGACCGCGGACTACCCCAACGAAGCCGTATTCCGGCAGGATATAGCGCAGGGCCATTTGTGGGTGGCGGAGCACCAGGGGCGGGTAGCCGCCGTGGCCGCTCTCACCCATAACCACCAAGACCCCGAATATGCCCAGGCCGACTGGGACGTGACCGAGCCGGCCCTGGTAACGCACCGCCTAGCCGTAGACCCCGCCGCCCAGGGTCAGGGGCTGGCAGCAGCCCTGCTGGGGCAGGCCGAGCAACTGGCCCGGCAGCAGGACCTGCGCGTACTGCGCGTGGATACCAACTCCGAAAACCAGGCTACCCAACGGCTGTTTCCTAAGCTGGGCTACCGGTTTGCCGGCGAAATTACTCTGGCTTTCCGGCCGGGGCTACGGTTCTTCTGCTACGAAAAGCGCCTCACCTAATTGACTTTACGGGTAGCCAGTAACATCCTCCTGCACTACCGAGGCGGAGCGAATGGCCACCGGCCCAGGCGTCGGCTCCAGAGCAGAAACACTACCGTACCCAGGCCCATCATCAGGAGAGCAACTACCTGAAACGGCACGAACACCGTGGTACCCAGCAGAGCTACCTTGATACCCTCCTGAATGCTGGCAAACACCCACAGCCACACCGCTACGGCCACCAGTACCGGCAGCGGGTACAGTGGCATCCGGAAGGGCAAACCTGCCGCCCCCCGCCGCCGCCGCAGCAGCACTACGCCTACCGCCTGGCCCACAAACTGCACCAGAATGCGCATGGCCAGAATGGCGCTGATAACCTCGCCCAGCTTGAACAGCAGACTAAATACAAACCCCACGCCCCCCAGCAGCAGCAAGGATACGTGCGGAAAGTGCTTGGTAGGATGCGTGCGGGCAAATACCGGCAGAAACTCGCCGTCGGCGGCGGCAGCGTAGGGGATGCGCGAGTAGCCCAACAGCACCGCAAACAGGGAAGCAAACGCCACCCATAGCACCAGCGCCGTGGCCGCCTTGGCTGCCAGCGGCCCATACAGGCGCTCCACGAAGGTACTGACGATAAACTCGGACCGGGCCGCCTCCTGCCAGGGAATAACGGCCCCCACGCTCCAGTTAAGCAGCAGATACAACGCCATAATACCCACGATGCTCAGGAAAATGCTGCGCGGAATCAGCTTATGCGGCTCCCGGACTTCGCCCCCCAAATGACACACATTGTAGTAGCCCAGGTAGCTGTAAATGGTTTTAACGGTGGCCTGCCCCATGGCTACCGACAGCAGCACCCCCGGCAGCTGCCCTACCCCGCCCGCCGGCAGCCAGCTTACTGGCTGGGTGGCGTGCGTGAGTCCTCCGAAAATCAGCCAGGCCATCAGGGCCAGCACGCCCAGGCAGAGCAGCACCCCCAGCCGCCCCACCTCCTCGATGCGGCGGTAGAGCAGGGCAATGAGCAGCAGCACCACGGTTCCCGAAACCAGTTTAGGCTGCCACCACTGGGGTAGCGGCACCAAATAGCCAACGTACTGCGCGAAGCCAATGGCCCCGGAGGCCACCACCAGCGGGGCCTGCACCAGCGTCTGCCATACGTACAGAAACGACACCAGCCGGCCCCAGGTATGCTCGCCGTAGGCCAGCTTGAGGAAGCGGTAGGAGCCACCTGCTTCCGGGTAGGTGGCCCCCAGCTCACTCCAGATTAAGCCGTCTACCAGGCTCAGGGCCGCGCCCACCACCCAGGCCAGCAGAAAGTTCGGCCCCATAAACCCCATCACCAGCGGCAGCGTCACGAAGGGCCCGATGCCTACCATGTCAATCATGTTGAGGGCCGTGGCCTGCACCAGACCTAAGCGGCGGCGCAGGGGAGCAGTATCGGGGGCAGGCGGGGGCGAGGAGGAGAGGTTGGGCATGCAGACAAGGCGGGGCAAGTGGTGGTGGTAAAGGCCGCAACGGGGCAGATTGTTTGGGACGGGCGTGGCCGTACAGCCGCTGCTTTCTAACTTCGGGCCACCCTCTGCGTAGGAGAGGTGCATTTTTTATTACTGTGTATGGCCAACCCTAACTCTTCTAAAACTGCCTTGTTCGGGGGTATTGCCGCCAACGTGGGCATTGCCATCAGCAAGTTTGTGGCGGCCTACTTCACCAGCAGCTCCGCCATGCTGTCGGAGGGCATTCACTCCCTGGTCGACAGCGGCAACGGAATACTGCTGTTGTATGGCCTGCGGCAGAGCCAGAAACCAGCCGACCGGCGCCACCCCTTTGGCCGCAGCAAGGAGCAGTATTTCTGGGGGCTGATTGTGGCCGTGCTGATTTTCGCCATCGGCGGCGGCATGTCGTTCTACGAGGGCATCAAGCACATTGAACACCCCGAGCCCCTCACCGACCCGCTCTGGAACTACGTGGTGCTGGGCGTGGCTATTCTGTTTGAGGGCTGGGCCTTCTGGCTGGCGGCCCGGGCCCTTACCCAGAGCAGCGGCCCCGGCAGCGGCTTCTGGCAGCAGCTGCGCACCAGCAAAGACCCGGCAGTGTTTGCCTCGGTGCTCGAAAATCTGGCGGCCCTACTGGGGCTGGTTCTGGCGTTGCTAGGCGTGTATTTCGGCCACGCCTTCGCTAACCCCTACCTCGATGGAGCCGCTTCCGTAGCCATTGGTTTGCTCCTGATGCTGGTAGCCGTGTTTCTGGTGAGCCGCACCCGCAGTCTGCTGGTAGGCACCGGAGTTGATGATGCCACCCTGGACCAGGTGCTGGAAATAGTAGGCCGGCAGCCGGCCGTAGAAACCAGCCGCCCCCCGCTCACCATGTACCTGGGTCCTGCCGATGTGGTATTGGCCCTGGACGTGGATTTTCATGACCATCTGTCGGCAGGAGAGGTAGAGGTGGCCGTGCGGGAGCTGCAACACGCCATTCGGGCTGTGTTTCCGGAGTTTAAGCGCATCTTCATCGAGGCCAAAAGCCTCACGGAGAAAAGCCACGATGCGGCCTCCTCTACCCCGCAAATCAGCCCCCAGATTTAGGCCCCGGCACGACTATTTCCAACCCCGCCGCGCATTTGCCGGTACAACGAGCACTCGGTTAGGTCCTGTCCGGCCCTGAGTTTCCGTTCACCAACCCGCGTGCTATGCCTCATAACCTACTTGCTGACTCTCCCTTCCGTTCGTTCTGGATGGCGGGCTTCGAATGCACCGACCAGCAAAATGCCTTCGGCCACCGCGTTGATTTTCTGACGCTTACCGGACATCTGCAACTGCTCGACGCCGACTACCAAGCCATCCAGCAATTCGGCATGAGCACCGTGCGCGAGGGTATCCGCTGGAGTCAGGTGGAGAAAACGCCCTACCACTACGACTGGAGCACGGTACTGGTACTGCTGGAGGCCGGCCGCCGCCATGGCGTACAGCAAGTGTGGGACTTATGCCACTTTGGCTACCCCGACGACCTGACGCCCCTGCACCCGCTGTTCGCCCGCCGGTTTGCGCACCTGTGCCGGGCTTTTGTGGAGTTCTACCGCCAGCACTGCCCCGAGGAGGTACTGATTGTAACCCCCATCAACGAGGTGAGCTTTATGAGCTGGCTGGGCGGCGACGTGCGCGGCACTTCCCCCTACTGCGTGGGCCAGGGCTGGGAGGTAAAGCGGGGGCTGATGCGGGCCTACATTGAGGGCGTAGCCGCCCTGCGTGAAGCCGACCCTGGCATCCGCATCCTCACCACCGAGCCGCTGATTCATGTGGTGCCCCGCGTGGGAGCCGGCCCGGCCGAACTGCGCCGGGTGCGGGAGTTCGACCTCAACCAGTTCCAGAGCGTGGATATGCTGGCCGGCCGGCTGTGCCCCGAGCTGGGCGGCCGCCCCGAGTACCTGGATCTGCTGGGCTTCAACTACTACTATGACAACCAGTGGCAGCAGGAGCCGCACGTAACCCTGCGCTGGGCCAACGACGACCAGGACCCCCGGTTCTGGCCCCTGAGCGCCTTGCTGGAGCGGGCCCACCGCCGCTACAACCGGCCCGTGGTGCTCACCGAAACCAGCCACCCCGGCGAAGACCGGGCCCCCTGGCTGCGCATGATAGCCGAGGAAGCCACCCGCACCTTACGGGCCGGGGTGCCGCTGCTGGGCGTGTGCCTCTACCCCATTATCGACCGGCCCGACTGGGACCACCTCACGCCCTGGCACCGGGCTGGCCTTTGGGATGCTGACCTCACGCACCCCACACCCGGCCTGACGCGCCTGCTGCACCAGCCTTCCGCCGACGCGCTGCTGGCAGCCCAGCAGCGGGTAGCTGAGGCCTTGCCCCAACCGGTCGAGCTATTACTCTCCACTCCCTGATTTGTCCTGCATGTCTACTCCTTCCGCTGCCGAGCTGCTCCAGCTGTTCCGCCAGGCCTTTGCCGACGTTACCCTTTCGCCCACCGAGGCCCGGCAGCTGCGCGACCAGCTCACGGCTTTTCAGCGGCAGCACGGCAACGTGGAAAGCCTGCGCCAGCAGCTGTTTGAGCTGGCGAAGGAGCGGTTCAACACCTTCAAGGACAAAGCGGTAATTGAGTGGCTGGAAGCGGCCAGTGCCTTGCTACCTGCCCCTCCTGCCACCGTAACGGCCAGCCAGCTCCCGGCCAGCCAGGCCGCCGTGTATTTCAGTCCGGGCCAGGAATGCGTGGCGGCCATCCGGGGCTTCATTGGCGAAGCCCGCCGCACCCTGGACGTGTGCGTGTTTACCGTGGCCGATGACCGCCTGACGGAGGCGCTGCTGCTGGCCCATCGGCGTGGCGTGCGGGTGCGCCTGCTCACGGATGATGAGAAGCTGTTCGACCGGGGCTCCGACGTGCGGGAGCTGCAGGCGGCCGGGGTTGCGGTGCGCACCGACCAATCGACCAACCACATGCACCACAAGTTTGCCGTAGCCGACAACCGGACCGTACTGACGGGCAGCTACAACTGGACCCGCTCGGCGGCCGAGTTCAACCTCGAAAACTTCCTGATTACCCCCGACCCCGCCGTGGTGCAGCCCTACGTCGCCGAGTTTGCCCGACTCTGGGAGCAGCTGCCGGAATTCCGGGGGTGATGCCGCGTGGAAGTGCCAGGTTAGTGAGCCCCGAAAGCACGTGTACCCCGAAGCTGTGCTTCAGTCTGCGCGAGAAGGGAATTAGCTTCTTACGCAGGCCGAAACACAGCTTCGGGGTACAGGTTCAAGGACGGCCGTGGCCGAATGCTAGGCCGGTGCTGGCTACTTGCCGGTAGCCGCGCCTACTTCGGGCGCATCGGCAGTGGGCCGCCGGATGGAAATCAGCTGGCGGGTGTTGGTGATGCCCACCGTGAGGCTGAGGTAGTAGTCGCCGGCGGGCAGGCCGGTGAAGTCCAGGGTTTGGTGGTGGGCACCAGCCGCCTGCTTGCGGTAGTCGGATACGCGCACGGCGGCGCCATTCTGGTTGTAGAGCACCCAGCCCAGCGGCCGGGCCTCGCTGAGGTTGTACGACATCTGCATTACCCCATTGGAAGGGTTGGGGTACACGCTCATGTTGTTGGCCCCCACCCCGGGTACTGCCGGTGCTCCGGCCAGTATTGGCTCTTCGGCAGGCTTTACGGGCACCAGCTTCCACTGCTGGTTGGTGGCAGCCGTGTATTTGAGCTGTTGCAGACCACCCTGCAGGGAGTCGCCGTAGGTCAGCACCTTTTTGCGTACATGCTTGGGCGTGAGCTTGTAATATCCTTCGCCCGCATCCTCAATCTTCCAGCGCTGGTTGTAGCCGCTGTAGTAGGTCCAGACGCTGAGCGGGGCTCCGTTGGAAGTGGAGCTGCCCAGCACCTCCAGCACCTTGTTGCTACCCGGCGACACCAGGCGGTACAAACCCTCTCCGGCCGGTTCTATCCGCCACTGCGCATCTTCCTTCACGCCGGCGGCGGCAGCGGCCAGCTGTTCGGCGCGGGTAGCCGGCCGGCCCTGATCTACCTTTAGCGGCCGACCCGTAGAGCGCACCGTGAGCATATACAATCCCGAAAGGTCAGCGGGTGGAGTGGCTTCGGCTACTTCTTTGGCTGGTTTCGGCGGTTTTACCGGTTTAGGAGCTTTTTCGGGCGGAGCAGCTTTGGCTACTTTAGCTGGGGCTGGCGCGGCAGGTTTGGCGGCTGGTTTGGCCGGAGTAGCTGGTTTGGTGGCTGGAGCTGGCTTTGTGGCAGCTACCGGCTTGGTTGCCGCTGGTTTGGCGGCAGCTGTGGGCGTAGGCACAGCTTTGGGCTTGGCCACGGGCGGCGGACCGGCGGGGTCAGGCGTCATGGGGGAGCCTAGTGGGTACAGGTTTCCCGAAGGTATTACCTGAGGAGCCTGCCCGGGTGCCACCCATTGCAGCTGAATACCGGCGTTGCCATCGGCATCATTGTATTCCAGCTTGATGGTTGTTTTCTCGCCGGCAGCCAACGTTACGGTTGCATCATCAAGGCTGCTTTGCTTTTTCCCATCCCAGGTGTCCAGCACCTTTTTGCCGTTCACCCACAGCCGCACCTCATCGGAGGTAACGGCCACAAAACGGTAGCGGCCGGTGGTAGGAGCCGCCAGCAGCCCTTCCCAACGTACCGAAAAGTTATCGGCGGGCAACTCCGGGGCGGGCGAAGCCGCCCCCCATTTAAAGTCGATTAGCGCATCCTGCCGCTTGAGCACCGGGGCTCCGGCCAGGGAGCCGTTGTTGAAATACGAAGCCGTGAGGCCCGTGCCCCAGCCTTGTACCGGTAGGCTATGCGCTGCCGCTGGCAGAGGCCAGAGCGGGAAGACCGGAGCCGCCGCCTGTAATCCGTTGGTTAAACCCAGGCCCAGAGCAGAACAAAAAAGTAAATACCGCACAGTAAAGAAGGCGTTGAATGAGGAGAACTACGACCCCGCAGGGGACATGAAACCGCACAAAAAACTAGAAACAGATTTATATTTTTCCGGTTCCAGCCTGACCAATATACGCCTTTTTTCAGCGCTACCGACACCTGACGACCCGTAACGGGTAGGTACACAGTCCTTAAAAGGTGGCTCAGCGGGCATTTGGCGACATTCTTTATTTTTGGATTTCTCTACGTAGCCATCCACTCCCGCATGTCTGAGGCCACCGCCATTTTACCAACCCCACTGGGTGCGCTGGAGCTGCGCGGCACCGAGGCAGGCCTACGCAGCATCCGGTTTATGCAGGAGCCGGCCACTGCCGATACCCAGGCCCCGGGAACTCCTCTGGGCCAGGTGGCAGGATGTCTACGGGAGGCCCATCGGCAGCTGCAGGCTTACTTCGGGCGGGAGCTGCAGGAGTTTACCCTTGCCACCGACATCATTTCGGGTACCGGGTTTCAACAATTAGTCTGGACGGCCTTACCGCTGGTGAGCTATGGTCACACGGCTTCCTATCTGGATATTGCCCGGCAGCTGGGCAGCCCCGGTGCAGTACGGGCCGTGGGGGCCGCCAACGGTCAGAACCCGCTGGCCATTATCTGGCCCTGTCACCGCATTATCGGGGCCAACGGGCAACTAACGGGCTACGCCGGTGGCCTCTCGCGCAAACGGTGGCTGCTGGATTTTGAGCGGCCCAGTCTGCAAACCAGTTTGTTTTAGCGGAACAAGCGGCGCGGGTTGCACCGAAAGGTTGGCTACGCGGGAAGGGTGTGCCCCCGAGCACCGCACCCACTTTCCCCGGCCTAATACCTGTACTCTGGTAAAAGTCAGTCGGCCCGCGCTACCAACGGCCTATTGGGTAGGCGGGTGGGCTCCCACAAATGTCCGCAGCTGCTGGTACACTATATTGTGCTGCCAGTACAGCTGTAGCACCATCGGAATGTGCGTTTTGCCGGGCAGCACCGTGTATCGGGGCGAGTGGCCCAGCTCCCGGAGGTGCTGCTGAAACCGGTAGCTGCTGCTGCTGATGGATGGGTACGTGTTTCCGCCAACCAGCAGCAGCATGGGTGGGGTGTGGCTGGTGAGATGATACAGAGCCGATACCTGTTTCCAACCCGCCGGATTCCGGCCAAACGGCACCAGGTACTGCTCGTCGTGGGGGTATTGCATCCGGCGCAGGTAATCCGCCATGTCCAGGCCAGCCGGATCGTCCAGAATAGCGCCCCGGATGGGGTTGCGCGCCAGGCCCCAGCGCCGAAACAGAGCATCGTCGGCGGCCAGCAAAGCCGCCAGCCCGCCCCCCGCCGAGTGACCCATCACAAAAATCTGCTGCGGGTTGCCCCCGTACGCCTGAATGTGGGCGACCGTCCAGACAACCGCCCTGGCGCAGTCGTCGGCCATCTGCGGCACCTGCACTTGCGGGGCCAGCCGGTAATTGAGCACAACTGCCACCACGCCCTGCTTGGCCAGCCGCCGCCCGATAAAGGAGTAAAAATCCTTGTTGCCACTATCCCAGCTCCCTCCGTGAATGAATACCACTACCGGGTACGGAGCGGCCGTTTGCTGCCGGGGTGCATACACATCCAGGTGGTGGCCGGCTGCCTGGTACGCCGTGTCTGTGGCGGCTACGTAGGCAATATCAGCCGCACGGCGACTGGGCCGCGCCCCGGCATATTCGGCCCCTGCCACCAGTACTACCAGCGCCCCGACCAGTGCGGACAGTATCCGCAACCACCCTATCTGCATAATGCTTCTGAACACCCGCCGAAAAAGCCACATACGGCCATCCGGCAGCGCCGGATTGTGCCCGGGAGCTGGCGGGCGGCCGCGGCGGTACCAAGCGGCCCGCAGGTTGGGTTCCCTTTTTATCTTTGATGGCTGGCCTTGCCTCAATTTTTGCCTCATTCGTTCGTTACGCAGCCATGAAATTCTCCTTTCTGCTAGCCACAGCTTGTATTCTCTGGGCAGCGGCTCCTGTACAGGCCCAACGCAAAACCAAACCCGTGACTGCCGCTAATCCGGTAACGGTACAGCGGCTGCAGCCCCAGTTTGGCGGCCTCACCCCCGCCCAGGCCGAGCAGGCGCTGGGCACACCCTTCCTGACCAGACTGGCTGGCAGCTTCGCCTCCCGGGCGGAGGCCAGCCGGTTTTTCAGCACCAAAGGCTACGAGTACCTGGCCGAAAACCAGCCGGACACGGCCGCCTACCGCTTCAACCTGGCCTGGGTACTGGACCCCAGCAACGCCGATGCTTTTCATGGCCTGGGCATTATTGCCAGTGATAAGGCCCCCGAGCAGTCTATTGCCCTGCTCACCCAGGGCGTGGCGCTGGCGCCTACCAACTCCTACCTGGTCAGCGACCTGGGCGCCAGCTACCTGATCCGCTACCGGCAATCCAACAAGAAAAAGGACCTGGCTACCGGCACGGAACTGCTGGAAAAGGCCACCACCCAGGATGCCGCCAATGCCACGGCCTGGCAGCAGCTGGCCCGCGCTTATTACTTCCAGGAAAAATACCCCCAGGCCTGGGAAGCAGTGCACAAAGGCCAGAATATCAGCCTCACTTCCATGGATTTTGAACTGGTTTCCGACCTGAAGGAAAAGCTTCCTGACCCGGCCGGCACCATAAAATAATACCTTGGCCTGCCTTCGGGCAACGTAGCGGCACACGGCCGCGTATGCCGGGGCTTCCTCACCTCTTGATTTTACTGCGTGACTTTCCGTTCTCTTCTGCCTGCCATTCTGCTTGTTTCGGTTGCTGCTCAGCAGGCCAGGGCCCAAGGTACCGGCCCCGAGCGCCGCCGCCGCCACTACGATGGGCAGGCGCGGGCCTATTACCGGGGGCCATTGCGCTTTACAATGGGCGGTGGCGTGGGCTACTACAACGGCGACCTGACCAGCCGCCCGGGCGACCAGTTTATCGGGCCGAGCTTTACGGGGGGGCTGCAGTACCAGCTGCATCCGCACTGGCAGCTGGGGGGCGAGGCCTCGTACATCCGGCTGGGGGCTAAAGACTACCTGCCGGAGCGGGGGCTGGCCTTCCAGGGTCACAACGTGGCGGGCATTGTGTTTGCGCGCTGGGAGCCGCTGCACGATGAGGGGGCCTACGCTGCTCCCCGCCGGCCGGCGGCCCTTATCAAGCCTTACCTGAAAGCGGGAGCCGGGTGGCTGCTTTACAGCCCTAAAGCCTTCCGGGGTACCGAGCGACCCAGCGGCAATACCTCCACCAACTACCTCTCCGCGGAACGCAACGACTACCCGGCCCTGGCGCTTACGCTGCCGGTGGGCGTGGGCTTCACGGTGCGTCTCACGCCCAAGCTGGGAGCTTCGCTGGAGGGCTCCTACTCATTCACCACCACCGACCAGCTGGACGACATCAGCCCGGTATCCGGACGCTCGGTTTCCTCGCTGAATGATGGCTACGGCCAACTGGAGCTAAAATTGGAATACGCTCCCTGGGGCCGCTAATGCAGGTTTGACGTAATACCGCCACCTAGCGGGCAAGTTACCCGGAGCCCGGCCCAAAAGGCCGGGCTTTTTTGTGACCCAAAGGCGGCTAAGCTGGCACAAAAAAGGGCCCGCCAATGTGGCGGGCCCTTTTGGGAAACGAGCAGCAGGCAGACCGGCTACTCTTTCACGAAACGCTCGTGGAAGGACTTCTGCCCGTCACTGACCGTGAGCAGGTAGATGCCTTTTGCCAGACCAGCCACGTTCAGCTGGCCATTCTCGAAGCGGGCTCCGGCTACGCGGGCGCCGCGCAGGTCAGTTACCGTGGCCGACACCACTTCTGCCTTGCTGGCCAGGGCCACGTTCAGCACGTCGGCAGCAGGGTTCGGGAACAGGGTTAATGCTTTCTCGGCAACTACTGGGGCCGCAAGACCGGCCGAAGCAGCCGATACGCCCGACGTGAGGGCTGCACCACCCGAAATAGTAACGGTGTAATCCTCGGTTTCGCCGTAGCTGTAGCTGTTGCAGCTAGTAGTAGCCGAAGCGTCGCTCATGACTACGCGCAGGCGGGTAGAGCCGTTTTTAGCCGTGGTGGGCACCGTGAAGGAGCCGCTGAGCGTGGCACTGCTGGCCGAGGAGGTAGATACTACCAACTCGCCGGCATCCGTGAATACGCCGTTCTGGTTGTAGTCGATGTATACTTTCCAGTACTCGGTGTAGGCCGTGGAAGCGTAGCCAGCCGAGAAGCTGATGGTTTGGGCCGTACCCGCAGTGAGAGAGGTAGAAGTGGCCGTGCCATTGTAGTAGCCGGCATCCGAGGTAGAGGTACGGGCAATGGTGCCCAGCTTCACATAGTCGATCCACTCGTAGGCCACGCTGGTGCCTTTAGAAGCGCAGTAGGTAACCGTACCGCCACCACCACCGCCGGCAGCAGCACCTACCCCTACGGCGTACCAAGCGTTGGTAACAGCCGTTACCTGGGCCGAGGTAGCGCCGTACAAATCGGTGGCAGCCGAAATGGCGGCCGTCCGGGCGTTGGCGTAGGTAGAGGAAGCCGTGAGGTACACGCTTTCGGTGCGGTAGGCAATTTTAGCGGCCGCATCAATACCAATACCGGTTACGGAATAGGCGCTGCCAATGTCGTTGGTGCCCGAGCCGCCCTGGCTCAGCAGATAGAACCAGAAGTTGAGTACCCCCGAGTTGGTGTGTACGCCGCCGTAGTCGTTGGCAGAAGTGGGCGAGGTGGTCGTAGCCTTCCAGTAGGTACCCTTGTAGGTATCGGGCTGGCTGTAGGTATTGGGGTTGCTCATGGAGCGCAGGGCCCCACCGGCTTTCATGATTTCTTCGCCAATCAGCCA
Source organism: Hymenobacter metallilatus (assembly GCF_003944705.1). Classification (GTDB taxonomy): domain Bacteria; phylum Bacteroidota; class Bacteroidia; order Cytophagales; family Hymenobacteraceae; genus Hymenobacter; species Hymenobacter metallilatus. The sequence goes on from NZ_RWIS01000001.1 coordinate 444,772, forward strand.
GGTGCTTTTACCCGTTAGGCCATACTGGCCCACGGCGCGGGCTTCTACGCAGGCTCCCCAGATGTCGGAGAAGCCTTCGTTCATAGCTCCCGATTCGTTCTGGTAGGTCAGGTTGGCGGTTTTTTCGCACACGGCGTGGCCAATTTCGTGGCCACACACGTCCATGGCCGTCAGGGGCTTAAAGGTGCTGGCCCCGTCGCCGTAGGTCATCACCGAGCCGTTCCAGAAGGCATTTTCGTAGCCAGCGCCACCGGGCACATCATCAAAGTGTACGTAGCTCTTGATTTTGGCGCCGGCGTTGTCGTAGGAGTTGCGGCCGTGCACGGCGCTCCAGTAATCGTAGGTAGCCTGGGCCCCGAAGTGAGCGTCGCCGGCCACGTTGTCGTAGTTGGCGTTGTTGTACTCGGCCGCTGTCCAGCTGTTATCGGCATCCACGAAGTCGACGGAAGCGGTGTAGCTGTTGCTCTTTTTGGCGTTATAGGTTTCAATACCCAGGCCGCGGGTGTATTCGCGCAGGCGGTAGCCACCGGTGGTTGTTTCGTTGGCCAGGGAGCGGGTACCGCTGTAGGCAGTGGCAAAAGATGCCGTAGCCCCCGCGTGCTTGATGATGTTATCCTGCAGAATAACCTCGCCCGAGTGAGCATCCACGTAGATGAAAGCGCGGCTCAGGGGCGCTTTGGCGTACACATTGAACTTCCAGGCCAGCGTGGGCTTACCGGCCACCAGCGGGTTCTGACTGCGCTGGTTGCGCACTACTACCAGCTCGCCCTGAGGCTTGTAGGTAGCAGCCGGGTTATTCTCCTGTTGTTTCAGACTGGCCTCCTCCTGAGCATCCTGCCACATGTAGGTTTTGGCCCCTACAAACGACATGGCTTGCTCCAGAGCCGCTTTGGCATTCAGGGAAGGCGTGGTATTGAGGCCGCGTACCTTTTCAAACTGGCCGCTGATGCTTTCTACCTGCCCCCGGCGGGCGTGCACCGAGTACGTGGCGTGTTCTACTTTAATGCCTTTGTAGTACTGCTGGTACTTCTCATGCACGAAACCTACCTGGTCGGCTTCGGCTTTCGTCGCCACCATGTGGTCGTCGGGGGTGAGTTGTAGCTGCTCACGCAGGATGGCCTGGGCGCTGCTCAAAGGGTAGCCATTGCCGGCCCGGAATTGCACCATGTAGGGCGTGCCGTTGTCGTTGAGGTCCTGGGCCTGCACCCGGGAATAGTCCTGAGCCCAGGCAGACGAGCTTAGGCCACCAAGCAGCAACAGCGTTGCCGCAGCGTATTTGTTGATCATACGGTAAGGTTGTGGGGAGTGAAAGTGAACTGTACCTAAATGGGCTTCTTTCCATTCAGGAATGAATGTGGGTTCTAAATTAATCACTTTTTAATATCTGGCTTATTTTTTTGCAATAATTATTACAACATGAGCATTCATTGATAATATTTATAAAATAACCCCCAAATCAGACAAAATTGCAAAAATGTATAAACCAGCCCTTTACCTTCTTTATGCGGCTTATGCAGCCGTACGGGGTCCTTGCTGTCAACTGTCACCGAACAAAATTTTAAACATTCCAAGATTCGCTTCATGAAATCTTCATTATCCCACTTCCAGGCACGTTGGTCACTGCAAGGGCAGGTGGCGCTGGTAACCGGTGCTTCTAAAGGAATTGGGGCGGCCGTAGCCGCCGAGCTGCTACTACTGGGTGCTACCGTGGTGGCCGTAGCCCGCACGGCCCCGGAGCTGGAGCAGCAGGTGGCACAGTGGCAGGCGCAAGGGCTGGCGGCCCACGCCCTTGCGGCCGACGTAAGCACCACGGCCGGGCGGGCCCATGTGCTGGCCGAAGTAAGCCGCCGCTGGCCCCAACTGCATGTTCTGGTGAACAACGTGGGCACCAACATCCGCAAACCTACCGTGGAGTACACCCCGGACGAGTACCGGCACTTATTAGCCACCAACCTGGAATCGGCCTGGGAACTGAGCCGGATGGTGCAGCCGCTGCTGGTAGCGGCGGGGGGCGGCAGTATCGTGAACGTCTCCTCGGTGGCGGGCCTCACGCACGTGCGCACGGGGGCCATCTACGGCATGACGAAGGCCGCCCTGGTGCAGCTCACGCGCAACCTGGCCGTGGAATGGGCCGGGCTGGGCATCCGGGTGAACTGCGTGGCGCCCTGGTATATCCGGACGCCGCTGGCGGCCGGGGTATTGCAGAACGACGCCTACTTGCAAAATGTGCTGAGCCGGACGCCGCTGGGGCGCATTGGGGAGCCCGAGGAAGTGGGCGCGGCCGTGGCATTTCTGTGCCTGCCGGCCGCCGCCTACATCACCGGCCAAACCCTGGCCGTGGATGGCGGCTTCTCGGTGAATGGGTTTTGAAGGCAGGCAGCAAGGCCGTCGGCCGCGTCGCGCGGCCAACGGCCTTGCTGCTTATTCTATCATCTCTCGCCTCTCATTTCTCCCCTACCAGTTGCCGCAAAGCGGCTTCGTAGCGGGCGTAGGCGGCCGGGCCGCCGGCTTCCAGGTACAGGAAAGGCTCAATGAGTTCCAGCTCCATCAGTAGCAGTTCGCCGTTCTGGTCGAGGCCATCGACGCGGGCGTAGAGGCAGCCGGGGGCAAACTGTGCAACAATGGCATCGGCGGCGCGGCGCAGGTGGCTGGGTGCTGGCTGGGGCTCGATGCCGCCGCCCAGGTAGTGCTGCACCCGGAAGTCGCCCGCTTTGGGCGTTTTCAGTACGCAGTGGCTGTACTGGCCCCCGAAATACAGCAACGACCATTCGCCTTCCTCCTGAATCCGGGGCAGAAAGGGCTGGGCCAGAAAATCCTCGTGTTGCAGCAGCTCCGTGAGGTAGGGCTGGCGCTGGACGGCTTCCGACGGCGTGAGGATGAACGTGTTTTTGGCCCCGCCGCTTACGGCTGGCTTTATTACCAGCCGGTCCGGGCCCATATCGGAGAGCAGGGCAGCAGCGTCCACAGCCTGGCCGCGGGGCAGCAGGCGGGTGGGCACGATGCGCACACCGGCCTGCTCCATTTCCAGCAGGTATTTCTTGTCGGCGTTCCAGCGGATGGTAGCAGCGGGGTTAAGCATCCGCACGCCCAGCTGCTGCATCCGGTCCAGCCACTGGTAGAACTCCGCCACCCGGTCGAAATAGTCCCAGGGCGACTTTACCACCACCACATCGTAGCGTAGCCAGTCTACGGCCGGGTTGCTCCACACCCGGGGTTCTACGGAATGGCCCTGCTCGCGCAGGTAGCGGGTGAGCAGGCTATCCTCGTCATCTACATTGGGGGCGGCATATTGCGCCAGACTTTCGCAGGTAACGAGGGCTATATTCATCACGGATGTAAACGGATTCATTGGATTTCACGGATTCGGGCGCATTCACAGGGTGCCCGAATTGGCTACTAGACGACAAAGGGCTGCCGAAGTTGCGCCTGACGGCCGTTGGCCGGGCGTGAAATGGAGCATCATAAATCCGCGAAATCCGATGAATCCGTTTGGACTTGAGCAGCTCTATCCTGGGTTCGATTGCCTCTTGCAATCCGCGAAATCCGATGAATCCGTCTAAATCCGTGGTTCTATTTTTTAGCAGCGGCGAGGTAATCGGTGGCCAGCGTAACCAGGGTGCGCACACCCAAGGTCAGGCCGCTTTCATCCACGAAGAAGCCAGCGGTATGGTGAGGGGCCGTGTCGGCGGGGTTCTTGCCTTTGGGCATCCCGCCCACAAACACGAACACACCGGGCACTTTCTCCTGGTAAAAAGCAAAGTCTTCGGCCCCGGTCACGGCTTTTTGTACGCTCACGTTGGCTGGTCCGGCGGCCCGGCTCAGGCTGGGCACCATCTGCTCGGTCAGGCGGGGGTCGTTGTAGGTAATGGGAGCATAGTTGACGATGTCCACCTCGGCGGTAGCCCCGGCGCTTTCGGCAATATTGGTGGCGGTACGGCGCACGGCGGCCCATACCTTCTGCTGCATTTCCTGGTTGAGGCAGCGGATGGTGCCCGTCAGCTCTACCTGTTCCGGAATGATGTTGTTGCGCACACCCCCGTGCACCATGCCCACCGTCAGCACCACGGCATCCTCCGTCAGCTGGGCCTGGCGGCTCACAATGGTTTGCAGCCCCATAATTACTTGGGCAGCCGTTACCACGGGGTCGACGGCCAGCCAGGGGTAAGCGCCGTGGGCCGATTTACCTTTCACTTTGATGGTAAACACATCCGAGGAGGCCATTTCGCCGCCGGGCCGGTAGCTGAGCTTGCCTACTTCCGTCTGGGCCTGAATGTGCAGGCCGAAAATGGCATCCACTTTCGGGTTCTGGAGTACGCCTTCCTTCACCATCAGGCGGGCCCCGCCTTCCTGGCCCGGCAAGGAGCCTTCTTCGGCCGGTTGAAAGATAAATTTGACCGTGCCGGCCAAGTCCTGGCGCATCTGTACCAGCACTTCGGCCGCACCCAGCAGCATGGCTACGTGGGTATCGTGGCCGCAGGCGTGCATTACGCCCACCTCCTGGCCGTTGTACTGGGCGTGGGCCTTGGAGGCGAAGGGCAAGCCGTTGCTTTCCGTTACGGGCAGGCCATCCATATCGGCGCGCAACGCCACCACGGGGCCAGGCTTGCCACCTTTCAGCAGGGCCACCACGCCGGTGCGGGCCACGCCGGTTTGCACCTCCAGGCCCAGCTTACGCAGATGCTCGGCCACCAGCGCCGCCGTGCGGGTTTCCTGGTTACCCAGCTCGGGGTGCTCATGAATATCACGCCGCCAAGCTACCACTTTGGCTTCCTGTTGCTGAGAAAGTTTGGCAATGCGCTCCGTGAGGGCGGCATTTTGGGCGAAGCCAGTGGTGGTAGCAACAGCCGTAGCGGCCAGAGCCAGTAAGTAGCGGGAAGTCATATAAACGGAAAAGCAAGCGGGTTGAAAGAAGGCCGCCCGTACCATGCCGGGCGGCCGTGGCCCAAGGTAAGCCGCAACCGGCGGGAACAAAAGCCTCACTCCTTACCTGCTAGTGGCGGTGGCTCCCGTTTTCCGGTGCTTCTTTGCGCGGCTATTCAATTTTCGAGCTATGAATCCTCCCCCACCAACTTGGCCGCAGGTCTGGCAGCAACCGTATTTCCGGTGGCGCCTGGGTCTGGTGCTGCTGCTGCTGCTGTTACTGGCCAGCCAGCTGCCGCGCTACTTTGCCTGGGTGCAGGCCCGCCCCGGCCATGTACTCCCCGACCCGCTGCTGGCCACCCTGCCCGCTCACGATGTATCGGGGGCAGCCTTTGCGGTGATTTACCTTGGTATTGGGCTGGGAGTAGTTACGCTGCTGCCCCGGCCGCTGCGGTTATTGAGGGCCCTGGCGGCGTATCTGCTGCTGCACCTGCTGCGGTGCGCAACGCTCTGGCTGCTGCCCCTGGAGCCGCCCCCGGGCCTGGTGCTCCTCCACGACCCGCTGGTGGACCGCCTCATCTACGCCGCCCCTGCTCCCATTACCAAAGACCTGTTTTTCTCCGGCCACACGGCCACCCTATTGCTGCTGGCCCTGGCCGTGCCGCCGGGCTGGCACCGCCAGGTATTGCTGCTGGGCACGGTGCTTATTGGGGTTTTGGTGCTGGTGCAACATGCGCACTACACCTACGACGTACTGGCCGCCCCCCTGTTTGCCGCCCTGGCCTGGTGGGGAAGTAAGTGGGTGACGAAGGGATGAGGTGAAACGCTGAACGTAGCGTAGAGATACCGCCTCTGCACGAGGGGCTACTTATTACCAGGTAACTGTCAACTCATCACTGCAGATGCCTCTGGTAGATACCGGCGGCAATACGTTCCGTCAGGCCCTTGGGTACCAGGCTGGTAAGCGCCGTCGATACTTTATTGAGGGCTCCCGGAATGATTTCGGCTTCGCCGGCCAGCAGGCCGGCTATACCTGCCTGCGCCACCTGCTCGGGCGTCATGGCTACCTTGTTGGAGGTAGCCTGCAACTCGGCATTCATGCCGGCGCGGAGGGCAAACTCGGTAGTGGTTGCCCCGGGGCTCAGGCAGCTGACGGATGTGAGCGTATCGCGCAGCTCGTAGCGCAGGCCCCGGCTGAAACTCAGCATAAATGCTTTGCTGGCGGCGTACAGCGTGAGCGTTGGCACGGCTTGGTAGGCGGCCGTGCTGGCCACGTTGAGAATGTAGGCTCCGGGCTGGCGCTGCAGCATGGGCAGCAGGATATGCGTCAGGGTGACGGGTAGCTGCATGTTGAGCTGCAGCATGTTGAGCTGCTGCTCTATGCCCAACTCTTCAAACCGCCCCCAGAGGCCGTAGCCGGCATTGTTCACCAATACTGTTAGCTCGCTGGTTTGCCCCAGCACCCAAGTGGCCAGCAACCCCGCGGCCGAGGGCCCGGCCAAGTCCAGGGGCAGCACCCGGGCCTCGCGGCCCAGCTGGCGCACCTCTGCCGCCACCCGCTCCAGCTGCTCAGCGGAGCGCGCCGTAAGCAGCACATTGAAGCCCCGGCGGGCCAGCTCCAGGGCCAGCGCCCGCCCAATTCCGCGTGACGCGCCCGTTATCAGTGCTGTTTTCATGTAATAGTGCTTAGTACCCAGTGCTTAGTGCTTAGTGCTTAGTGCTTAATAGAACAACCTAAGCACTAGGCACCAAGCACCAGGCACTATTTTACCAGGTGCAAAAACCGCAGGTAGAAGGGCGTGGGGCTGTTTTCGTGCTTGGGCTCGTACTTACCGGCAATGATGGGTACGTACATCACGCGGCGGCGCGAAACCTCGCCTACCAGCGGCGACTGGGCTACCCGGTGCCACATGCGGCCGTCGTGCACGGTCAGGTCGCCGGGCTCAGTTTCCACGGCTATTTCGTGCTCATCGGGGCCCACGTCTTTGTAATACTTCTTGCGGAAGAGAATGTCGCGCAGCCCCTGGCGGTGGGTACCCGGTATCAGGCGCAGGCCGCCATTGGTGGCGGGCGTGCCATCCAGGTGCACGCCTACATTTAGCATCGGCCCAATCTTTTTGCCGTAGAACACGTCCCGCAGCGAATCGGTGTGCCAGCCCATCTGCGAGAATTCGGAGCCAGCCACGTTCACGTAGTGGTTGATAACGAGGCCGTCCTTCTCATTCTCTCCTACCCGGCCACCGGGCGCTTCCAGCAGCGGAAACAAGGCCCGGAAGCGGGGGTCCTGCAGAAACTCGTGCAGCACCGGGCTGTAGTGAGAAGCAAAGGCAAAGCGCTGCACAATGGGCGAGCCATCGACATCTTTGCCATATTTGATGGGTACTCCGTTCACTTTTTTTACCTCCTCGGTCAGCCACTGGCGCTGCACCTCCTCGGAGGCCCGGAGCAGGTTCCGTACGGTATCAGGGGAGATAAACGCCCGGAAGTGCAGAAAGCCATGCTGGCGAAAAAAGTCCAGCTGTTCGGGCGTCAGGCTTTCGCCCAGGGTAAAGCGTGGATAGTGTGGTTGTGATGACATACGTAAAGGCGGTTAGAAAACACGCCCGTTCAGGCAAAGGCAAAGATAGTAGGTACAAACGGGCACCCGTTGTTTTTGCGGATGTGGCCAACAGAATGCGGCACCAGCCGCAAGGTGGCTTCCTGCCGGTGAAGAATGAGTGAATCAACCGGTCGGCGGGCATTTGGTTTGCGCCATTGTCCGTATCTTTAGCAAGTATAGCCGCTGCTTTCCAACCACCGTTGCGCATGAAACGACTTCTGCTTCAGTTGCTGCTGCTACTGGCCGGCGCAGCATCCGTGGCACAAGCCCAAACTGCCTCTTCCCGCCTGGTGCCGTTCCGCCAAGGCACCCGCTGGGGCTACGCCGACCGTAGCCGCCGCCTGGTGCTGCCCGCCCGGTTTGATGAGGCCGGCCCGTTTCAGGAGGAAATTGCCTGGGTGCGTCAGGGCCAGTTGTATGGCTACATTGATGGCGGCGGCAACCCCGTAACCCCCGTGCAATACACCCGCGCCGGCAATTTTCGCCAGGGCCGGGCCACCGTGGAGCTGAGCGGCGAAACCTTTGCCATTGGCCCCAGTGGCCACCGCCTCACCGAGCCCGCCCCCGCTGAGCCCGAGGAGGAACCCCTGGAGCAGGGCGACGTGGTGCGTAAAGATGGCAAAGTAGGCTTCCGCTTCACGGTGGGCTCGGCCTCGGTGCCGGCCATTTACGACGAAATCCGGGACAACTATAACGGGCTGCTGTTTGTGCGCCAGGCCGGCAAGTGGGGCGTGCTTAATGCCAAAGGCAAGCTGGTGCAGCCCTTGCAGTATGATGCCATCCGCCTCACCGGTAACCTGGTGTACCCGGTGGTGCAGCAAAACGGCCTGTTTGGCTACCTCGATGCCGAGGGCAACCGCCTCACCGAGGTGCGCTACCTCCAGGCTGAGCCCTTCCTGCAGGATGTGGCCCGGGTGCAAACTCCCGACGGCCAAACCGGCTACCTCGACAGCTCCGGCCGCGAATTCTGGACCGACGAGCAGTAACCTCACCCCCGGTTCATGCCGCTAGATGCGCGGAATCCTCCGGGAGAGGGGTGCGTTCTGGAACAACCAGCGTCAAGAGCACGGGGTCACCCGTATATTCACTATCTTATGCTTCTTATGCTACCCTTACCTATCCTTAACATTCGCCTACAAGCCTGCGCCGAAGACTGGCAGCAGATGACACCCACCGAGCAGGGCCACTACTGCGGCAGCTGCCGTCGCACCGTGCTGGACTTCACCCAGGCCACCCAATCGGACCTGGAAGCCGCTTTCCTACATTCCCCCGATGGCCGGGTATGCGGGCGGTTCCGGGCTGAGCAATTGGCCCCGGCGCAACCGGCGCCCCTGCCGCGTCGCGTGGCGTTGCGGCCCCGGCTGCGGCGGTTTCTGGTGGCCCTGCTGCTGGTGTGCGGGCTCGGGCTGTCGGCGCGGGAGGCGGTGGGGCAGGTGCGGAAGGTTGCACAAACCACTTCCACGAATAAGCCAGCCCAAGCATGTCTACAGCAACTGCCGGGCGAAACGGAGGAAATACCAGACAAATCTACTCTCGCGTCTACTGAATCAGCAGCCTCTGCACCTTTGCCATTTTTGGGCTCCGTGAAGCAGATGCCTGTTTTCAAAGGCGGTATGGAGGCATTAATGAAATTCATTGCCGCTAATTTTCATCGGCCCGCAGAGGCTCCGGCTACGCTTGCGGGCAAAGTATTTGTTCGGTTTCAGATTACTGAAACCGGAGCCGTGCGCGACGTGCAGGTGGCGAAGGGGCTGCATCCAGCGCTGGACGCGGAAGCCGTGCGAGTGGTAAAGCTGCTGGATGGCAAGTTCACGCCCGGCCAGCAGAATAAGCGGCCGGTAGCTGTGGGCTATACCATTCCGTTCACGTTCCAGAGCACATCAACCACGCTGCCAGTTTCCCGCAAGCGCAAATGAATAGAGTTTTACTACTATTGCCCGTCGTGTTTGCCGGCCTTGTTTCTTACCGCGCTACGGCCCAAGCCATTCCGGCAAAGAATAATTCGTCCTTGCCAACAGACATCGTTCCAGATGACCCATTGAAGCATTGCTCCGGCTGCCGGTATCCAGTGTACAAGGATGGTGGCGTTGAGGGCATGCTGTGGGCCATTGGCAAAAACGTGCGTTTCCCCGAGCACCTGCAGAAAGACGGGAAGGTCTTCGTTCAATTCACTATCAACGAACAAGGTCAGGTACGTAACGCCGTGGTAAAACAGGGCTTCCGGCCTGATGCTGATTCGGCCGCCGTGCGGGCCGTGCGGTTGCTGGGTGAGTTTACGCCGGCGCTGGATGCGCAGGGCCGGCCCATTGCGGTACGGCAGACGGTGCCGGTAACGTTTAGCCTGCAATGAATATCATGCCTATCCTACTGCCCATCCTCAACGTGCGCCTGCAAGCCTGCGCCGAAGACTGGCAGCAGATGAGCCCCACAGAGCAGGGCCGCTACTGCGGCAGTTGCCACCGCACCGTGCTGGACTTCACGCAAGGTACCGAGGCCGACCTTGCCCAAGCATACGCTACCTCTCCCGACGGCCGGGTGTGCGGCCGGTTCCGGGCCGACCAGCTTAACCCCGCCAGCCGGTTGCGCGCCGGGTTGCGCCCCCGGCAGCGGCTGTTTTTGGCAGCGGTGGTATTGGTGCTTTTGCAGGGTTTTTCGGCGCGGCAGGCCTGGGCCCAGTTGCAGGCGGCGCACGTGTGCCCGCCCACCTCGTCTAACTTCTTGGGTATGCATGAATCCGGAATACCGACCGGCGGCATGACCTATAAACAAGGCTCTCAGGCCGATTTTGAGCAATTGGTAAGTGCCCGACTACAGTGGCCAAGCACGGCGCAGGGCCGCCCCCTGAAATCGTGGCGACGAACGGTACGGGTCCTGTGCATGGTTGATACCGCCGGACAGGTGGTTGCCAGCCAGCTGCTGAGGGCTCACTCGTGGTCGGGGCAGCAACCGTTCCTGACAGAACTGAACCGGATACTAGCGCAATTGCCGCAGCCATTTGTAGCGCCCAACCACTACGGCCGCCCCATTGCGGCCCAAACGGTCATGCAATTTACCTTCCGAAAAACGGCTTCATCCCATTAAACACAGCTGTATGTATCGGCCACTTACTGTATTGGGCGCGTTATGTGCGAGTCTGGCCAGCAGGTCCGCCACGGCCCAAGTAACCGCAGACACGACCGGATTACACAGTAAGCCGCTAAATCCAGTGGCCGTTTCTTTGGATGAGGACGGGTTATCAGGCGTTATTACCTTCGAAACATACCGGGCTATTGGCAAGGGTGGGCCGGTTACAATGTGCGAGGTAATGCCGGCGTACATCAAGCGGAATAAGAAGGATAGCCTGCAACGCTTCATCCTGGAGAATACCCGTTGGGCCGACCCAACCGGCAAAATGTGTATCGACGGGCGGGTATTCGTGTCATTCACTGTAGGCCCAGACGGACAAGTGTACCGAACAAAAGTGCTAAAGGGAATGCACCCGCTCTTTGATGCCGAAGCGTTGCGCGTTGTGCAGCTGCTGTCTGGTCATTTCTCATCGGCTATTTGCGGCGGTGTGGCTCTTGCTCATGAGATGGTAGTACCAGTTTCGTTTTTCCTGAACTCAATCAATGACTAAAAGCCAGTTAGTATTCCTCTCTATCCGAAAACCTTCCTATTTTCCCCTCCCGTAGTATCCTCACTCAACCTCTCCCGCCCTATGATTTTCACGCCCAGCCCCATGCTGCTCAAGCTGCTCTACACCCGCGGCAGCCTGCACAACACGCCCGAGGGCGTGGCTTTCAGCATTAAAAACCGCCTCGACACCGTGCGCATTACCCGCGTGGAGGCCGTGGTGCTGGACGGCAACCGCATTGGCGTGGAGCAGATTGCCCTGGATTTGGGCGGCGGCGACGTGCGGCCGGCCACCACCTTCAACGCCGATGCGGCTGGCTTCACGCTGCCAGTAGGACAGTCGGCCACGTTTCACCTGCATACCGGGCACCTTCCGGAGGGTTTGCACACGGTGCAGGTGCAGTTTTCAGCCGACCCCTTCGGCGACTTGTCGGTGGAAGTGGAAGACTCCATCACTAACCTGCCGGCCCAGGGCCACAAAATTCCGCGCTCCGAGCAGGACGATTACGCCGACGACGCCATCCGGGCGCGGCAGCGGTTCGCCGAGGAGTTTTCGGGTCAGCAGTTCCAGCACCTCAAGCACTACTCCTTCGACGCCCACGACTTGCAGGGCAACTGCGAGCATTTTACCGGCGTGGCCCAGATTCCGGTGGGGCTGGCTGGGCCGCTGCGCGTGAACGGGGAGCACGCCCAGGGCGACTTCCTGATTCCGCTGGCCACCACCGAGGGCACCCTGGTAGCCAGCTACAACCGGGGCATTCAGCTGCTCAACCTCTGCGGCGGGGCCAAATGCACCGTCATCGGCGACGCCATGCAGCGGGCCCCGGTGTTCGTGTTCGATGATGCCCGCGGGGCCCGGGATTTTGGCCGGTGGGTGGAGGAGGAAATCAGCCGAATCCGGCCCGAGGCGGAAAGCACCTCCCGGGTGGCCAAGCTGCAATACATTGATACCTACCTGGCTAACAAATTCGCCTACCTGCGCTTCAACTTCAGCACCGGCGACGCGGCGGGCCAGAATATGGTGGGCCGGGCCACGTTTGCGGCCTGCTCCTGGATTCTGGAGAATTACAAGGGCGCGCCCATTCGCCACTTCTACCTCGAAAGCAACTTCGCCACCGACAAGAAAGCCTCCCAAATCAACGTGATGCGCACCCGGGGCAAGCGCGTGGTAGCCGAGGCCGTTATCAAGCGCGACATTTTGCAGCAGCGGATGCGCGTGACGCCCGAGCAGCTAGCCTACCACGGGCAGGTCAGCAACGTGGGCGCGTTCATCTCGGGGGCCAACAACAACGGCGCCCACTCGGCCAATGGCATTACGGCCATGTTCATTGCCACCGGCCAGGACGTGGCCAACGTCTCCGAATCCTCGGCCGGGGTGCTTTATTCCGAAATCACGCCCGAAGGCGACTTGTATATCAGCATTACCATTCCCTCGCTCATTGTAGCTACCCACGGCGGCGGCACCGGCCTGGCCACCCAGAACGAGTTTCTCCGAATGCTGGGCTGCGTGGGCCGCGGTACCGTCAACAAATTCGCCGAAATAGTGGCCGGCGTGGTGCTGGCCGGCGAGCTGAGCCTGGGTGCCGCCATCAGCTCATCCGATTGGGTAAGCTCCCACGAGCAATACGGCCGGAACCGGTAACTTTGTAGCATGATGGCGGCCTTCCCGTCGCCTGACAGCCATTACACTGATTTCTTATCTATTTCATGTTTCCTACATTCTCACGTCGTGCTATTCTACGGGTTACTGCAGTAACAATGGGGGTGATTTTTGTGGCGGCATACGCAAGCTACGGTCAGTCAGCAGGGGCCGCCATGTCGGGTGGCAGCGGAGCGGGTACACAAAACCCGCTAGTGCAACTAAACCGCCTGCAACGGGAAATTGATAGAACCTCCCCTACTAACCGGTCAGGCCTGGATAAACTTACAATTCCACCCCAACTATTGTATTACGCTGGCGGTTGGACTGCGGGCACGGTTTCTCCAACGGCCTCGGCACCGGCTTTACCAGAGCAAGCCATGCGGTACAATGTAGTGCTGCAGCGGTTGGAAATCCAGGACGCGCACCAGACCACTGGCTTCCGGGTACTTACGCCCGATGCGTTGTCGGGATTTACCGTTGTGGGCCCCGATCATTACACGCACCAATTTGCCACCAAACCGTACTCTGATACAGGCCGCCCACGTCAGCAAGCATTCTTTGAGGTGTTGGTTTCAGGCACCGTAGAGCTATTGGTTCTCCACGAATTCTATATCCAGCCAGCCGAGTTTATTGCTACCTACAACATAGAAAGCAAGCCGGAAGAATACCGGCGTATTACCCGTTTATTTGCCGGTGGCTCCGCCAAAGAGGCCGTATATGAACTGACCCTTACCAAGGCAGCAGTATTGAAGTTATTCGACAAAGAAACCCGGGCTGAAATAACTGCATACGCCACAGCGAATCATCTTACCTACACTGATGTCAACGATGTGGTGAAGCTAGTGACGTACTACAATAGCTCACATCCAGTAAACAGCAAGCCCTGACACGTCGTTGCGTCCTCAACCTGTCACAGCAAAAATCCCCTGATGCCACAACTAGGCATCAGGGGATTTTTACTATGAGACTCTGCTCTAGGAGATACAGGGAATTCGCTTACCTCCCATTACTACCTAAGCACCTAGAGCGGATCGGCAGTTACTTTGAAGCGGGAGTCGGTGCGAATGGTAATGTCGCGGCTGATTGGCTTGCGGATGCGGGCTTCCGTGGACAGCGTGTAGCTGCTGGCTTTCACGTATTTATCCAGCTTCTGCGTGGTAGGAGTGAGCTGCAGCGTGTTAACACCAGTCGGAATGTTGTCCTGGGAAGCCAACAGAATCCGGTCGTTGGCGTCGGTGCTGATGTAGAGGCTGATGCTCTGCAAGAAGTCGAAGTTTTCGGAGTTGGGGTCGGTAACGGTGAGGGTGAGGCGGTCCAGCTTCACGTCTTTCACCAGGTCAGCGCTGGTATTTTCGTTCTTGAACTTCTCGTCCGAGCGGGTGGGTACGGTAATGGGCGTGAGCGGCACTACCTGCCCGATGGGGAAATTGCTGGAAATCTTTACCGACTGCGAGTCTTCAATGTAAAAGGTCAGCAGCTTGTCCAGCTTGTCGCAGCTGCTCAGGAAAGCCAGCACCAGCAGGGCAGGGGCCAGAAACAGGATTTTTTTCATAGGAGTTGCAATTTGTACAAAGGTACGAAGGCCCGGTTCTTTTCGGTTTGTTCTGGTAGCCAGTACACGAATTGTGCCATATGAACCCGCCTGGCAACTCGTTGGAACCGGAACCGGGACGCCAGCTGCTGAACGTGACGGTGCTGATTTTCGTGTGTTGGCAAAACACTGTTACACCAAGCGGCGCGAGGAACCCGGGCTACTCATCCCATGATGAGCCCCAGATTCCTCGTTTTGCGCGGAAGCGGAATAACAACCCGCTCGCGCTCCGTCCCTCCTGTCAACGCTAGTCCATCATATCGGCCGCGCGGGGTGGGTCGGGCACGAAACCGGGCTGCCAGCTCATGGGGTAGCGCGGGTCCACGTAGGGCAGGGCGGCCTCGGTGAGGTAGAGAGGGCGGAATGTATCAAGCATCACGGCCAGCTCGTGGGTTTCCTTCTTGCCAATGCTGGCCTCCACAGTGCCGGGGTGCGGGCCGTGCGGAATACCGCTTGGGTGCCAGGTAAAGGAAGCCAGATCCACGCCCTTGCGCGACATGAAGTTGCCCGCCACGTAGTACAGTACCTCGTCGGAGTCGACGTTGGAGTGGTTGTAGGGGGCTGGAATGGCCAGCGGGTGGTAATCGAACAGCCGCGGCACGAAGGAGCAGATAACGAAGTTGTTCCCCTCAAACTGCTGGTGCACGGGTGGCGGTTGGTGGATGCGGCCGGTAATGGGCTCGAAATCGTGGATGCTGGTGGCATAGGGGTAGAAGTACCCATCCCAGCCCACTACATCGAAGGGCGAGTGGCCGTACACCAGCGTGTGCAGCAGCCCGTCTTTCTTCACCCGTACCTCGTACTCGCCCGACTCCCGCACGTCGCCTTCCACCAGTTCCGACGGCCCCCGGAAGTCCCGCTCACAGTAGGGCGCGTGCTCCAGCAGCTGCCCGAAGTGGTTGCGGTAGCGTCGGCAGGTTTCCACGGGGCTGAACGACTCGATGATGAGCAGGCGCACCGGCCCTTCCTCGAAGTGCAGCTGGTGAATAATGGTGCGCGGAATCACCACGTAGTCGCCGGGCTCGAAGGCCAGCTTGCCCAGCTGGCTCCACAGCTCGCCCCGGCCCTCGTGCACAAAAATCACCTCGTCGGCCAGGGCGTTCTTGTAGTAGTAGTCCATGCGCGGCTCGGTGGGGTTGCAGATGCTCATGGTCACGTCGGCATTGCCGAGCAGGGTTTGGCGGGCTTGCAGGTAGTCGCCGCCGGTGCTGGTTTGGGCCAGGGTGCGCAGGTGGGCCGGCTCCAGCGGCCGGTCCTTCAGCAGCTTGGGCGCAAATGGCCGGGGCGTGCCCACCTTGCGGATTTCAGTGGGCGCGTGCCGGTGATAGAGCAAGGAGGAAACGCCGTGAAAGCCCAGCGTGCCCACCAGCTGCTCGTGGTACAAGGAGCCGTCGGGCTGGCGGAACTGGGTGTGGCGCTTGCGCGGAATCTGGCCTAAACGTTGGTAAAAGGGCATACGGGTGGGAAATTGCGGGTGGGAAACAAGCGGAGGATGCCGGCTGGAAGATACAAGGTTTGCCGCTGACCTACTGGAGTACAACGGCCCATGCGGGCACAAGGTGCCTGATTTTGGCGGCCGTACCTTTACCCCTCGGCCGCCACGGCAACTTTTCCGGCTTGTTTGGGCTTTTGCCGATGCCTGACCCATGCCTTTCCCCTGCTATGCTGTCATTTCTGCTGCCCCTGCTTTCGTTCCTGGCCCCCGATACGCCGGCCGCACCGGTGCCCCGCAGCCGTACGTTCACCTTCGAGTACACGGCTATGGTGCCGCCCTTGCCTGCCGGCACCGACTCGGTGGAGCTGTGGCTGCCGGTGCCCCACTCCGATGCCTCCCAGCAAACCAGCCACCTGACTGTTAACACCACTGTACCCTACACCGTGCGCACCGGCCAGTACGGCAACCAGCTGCTCCACTTGAAGGTAGCCGCCGCTCAGGCGGTCAGCCTGCGGGTGGAAATGCAGCTGGAAGCCACTCGCCGGGAGCATCTCAACCCCTACCTGACCAACCCTGCGCCCAGAAAAGCCCGCCGGGCCGAAGCTCTCGACCCCGATATGGCCCGCTGGCTGCAGCCCGACCGCCTTGTGCCCCTCGATGCGAAAATCCGGCAGTGGGCGCAGGAAGTAGTTACGAAAGCCCAAGCCCGTACTGACCTGGAAAAAGCCCGCGCCATCTACGAGCATGTGGTCAGCACCGTGACATATGATAAAACCGGCCAGGGTTGGGGCCGGGGCGACATCTACTATGCCTGCGACGCCCGCCGCGGCAACTGCACCGATTTTCACGCCGTGTTCATCGGCTACTGCCGGGCCGTGGGCATTCCGGCGCGGTTCAGCATTGGGTTTCCGCTGCCGCCCGAGCGGGGACAGGGCGAAATTAAGGGCTACCACTGCTGGGCCGAGTTCTACACCCCCGCCACCGGCTGGGTGCCCGTTGATGCTTCGGAAGCCGCCAAAAACCCTGCCCGCCGCAATTACTTTTTTGGGGCTCACGATGAAAACCGCCTAGAGTTCACCCGGGGCCGCGACCTGGACTTGTCGCCCCGGCAGCACGCTACCTCCCTCAACTACTTCATTTATCCCTACGCTGAGGCCGATGGCAAGCCGCTACCGGGCGTGCAGCAAACCTTCCGGTTTCAGGATGTGAAGTAGAAAGGCAACCCGTCATGCGGAGCAGCGCGAAGTACTGTATTACGCAGGAATAAGTCGTTTTACAGACTCCTAACGTGGTAGGGTCCTTCGCGCTGCTCCGGATGACAAACCTGGCGTACCGCAAAGCAGAAGTACGCCGTCCGATTACTTCTCCAGCAGCCCCAGCATCACGGGGTTGGTGGGCTCCTGCACGGCTTTCAGGGCCTGCTGCATCTCCACATCGTCTTGGTTGAGCACCTGAAAGTAAGCCGATTTGCCGTAGGCGCTGCGGGCAATGAGGGCCTTAATCTGGGTGCGCAGCAGCGGGGTACTGCGGCGCAAGCCAGGGGCATCCTGCGGAACACCGTTGCGGGCAGCCTGGGCGGCCAGTTGCAGCAGTTGGGCATCACTCACCCGGAAGCTTTGGTTGAACTGTTCAAACCGCAGCCCTTCCAGCTCTTCCTTATGCTCCTGGTAATACGTGAGGGCGTATTCTCGCACCAGGTTGTTGCTCTGCAGGCGCGTGTAGTAAGCCGAGGTGGCCGACGTATCGCGCGGCACAAACAGGTCGGGCATAATGCCGCCGCCGCCGTACACGGTGCGGCCGTGGGCCGTGCGGAACTTCAGCGAATCGGCAAAATGGATGCTGTCGGCGTGGAACAGCTCGCCGTGGCGCAGGCGGTTCTGCAGGTCCTTCTCGTACTCCCGCAGCCCCCCGCGGTACGATTTCTGGATGCTGCGGCCCGAGGGCGTGTAGTAGCGGGCAATGGTGAGGCGCAGCTCCGAGCCGTCGTTGAGAGCAATAGGCTGCTGCACCAAGCCCTTACCAAAGGTACGGCGGCCTACCAGCACGGCCCGGTCATGGTCCTGCAAGGCACCGGCCAGCACTTCGGCGGCCGAGGCACTGCCTTCGTCCACCAATACCACCAGGGAGCCTTCCTCAAACTCGCCGGCTACGCGGGAGAAGGTTTGGGTATCATACTGGTCGCCTTTGCCATCGGTGTACACAATCTTCTTAGTGCCCCCAATGAACTCATCGGCCATTTTGGTGGCCCGGTCGAGGTAGCCGCCGGGGTTGCCGCGCAAATCCAGCACGAGGCGGGTGAGGCCCTGTCGGCGCAGGTCGCCCAGCGCCGCCTTGAACTCGTCGTAGGTGCCACTGGCAAAGCGGCTTACTTTAATGTAGCCCGTCTGATTGTCTACCATATAGGCCACATCCACCGAGGCGTTGGGGATGCGGTTGCGGGTTACCTGCACGTTGATGGGCCGGGCCATTCCGCGGCGCATTAGTTGCAGCAGCACGCTGGTACCCCGAGGGCCGCGCAGCTTGCCGAACATTTGCTCTGTGGTCATGCGCACTCCCGATACCCGCTGCCCGTTTACGGCCAGAATCCGGTCGCCGGGCTGCAGGCCGGCCTGCTCGGCGGGGCCTTCGCTCAAGGGCGCTACTACCGTTACAGTGTCGCGAAACAGGTTGAACTCCACCCCAATACCATCGTAGTCGCTTTGCAGAAAGGAGGACGCTTGTTGCTGCTGCTTGGCCGGAATGAATACCGAGTGCGGATCCAGGCGCTCCAGCATACGGCTGATGGCGTAATCCGACAGCTCTTCGGCATTCACTGAGTCCACGTAGTCCCGGTCGACGTAGCTGAGGATTTCCTTGAACTTCAGGTAGCCGCGGGCCGTGAGGTCGGGGTTCTGATCGGAAGGGCGGAACGGGTTGGCTCCCAGCAATGCCCCGGCTAACAGGGCCAAGCCAAGCAGTAAAGGCTGCCGTACCCGCCAGCGGGAATTTCGCGGGGTAGGCATCGACGCGGACGGCGACGAGTCGTGGGGCTCGGGGGTCATAACGCGTTGAGAGAGTAGTAGTTCAGCCGATAATCAGAAATCCACACTACGGACAGGTCTTCAAAATTATTGAAACTTTTCCAAGAAACCGAGGCAGCATATAGTGGTATAGGCATTTTCGAATAACAGTACAATTTTTTATTTCCTGAAGTCAATACCTACCCCGATTACCTGTATTCCGTACTACTCTAAACACCCTGATTGTTAACTGAATACAAAGATTATTTTATCATTTTAGAAAGACGGGCATCTTTCGTTTAATGACTGACTTTCGCCGGTGAATCGGGTGGCCTGCCCGACACCGGCCAGCTTGGGTTAAGCTCCGGGTGCTACCTTTCTACCGGGGCATCGTATCTTTGTAGGCGGCGCGAGTTACCTCCCTGCATAATTGCCGCCTGCCACCTTTTTCTCTTTTCGTGATGGGCCGAATTCTTGCCATCGACTACGGCCACAAGCGGGTGGGGCTGGCAGTTACCGACCCCCTGCAACTCATTGCCACCCCGCTGGACACCATTCATAGCCAGGAGTTGCTGGCGTATCTGAAGGCCTACCACCAGCGCGAGCCTTTGGCGGCTCTGGTAATTGGCATGCCGAAAAACCTCAACAACGAAGCCACCGACTCAACCAGCGCCGTGGTGGGCGTGGTTCGGCGCCTGCGCAAGGAGTTTCCGGAAGTGCCGGTACACGAGATTGACGAGCGGTTTACCTCCCGAATGGCGCAGGCGGCCATGCTGGCCGGAGGGCTCGGCAAAAAGGACCGCCGCGACAAGGCCACCGTAGATAAGGTAGCCGCCACCATCATTCTGCAATCCTACCTCGAATCCCGATGATTTACCCCATTGTTGCCTTCGGCGACCCAGTGCTCAAGACCAAGGCAAAATTGATTCCGGCTGATTTTCCGGCCACCGAGCTCCAGCAGATTATTGCTGACATGTACGACACCATGTACCACGCGCACGGCGTGGGACTGGCCGCGCCCCAGGTGGGCAAAAGCATACGTCTGTTCGTCATTGACTCCGAGCCTATGATGGATGAGGACGAGGACGGCAACCCTATTATTGAAGAGCCCACGGCCGGCCCGGTGAAGCGGGCTTTCATTAACCCCCAAATGGTAAGCGAAATCGGGGAGGAATGGGCTTTTGAAGAGGGCTGCCTGAGCATTCCCGGGGTGCGCGAAAAAGTGGTGCGCCACTCCACCATTGTGCTGCGCTACGAGGACGAAAACCGCCAGCAACACGAGGAAACTTTCTCGGGCATGACGGCCCGCGTGATTCAGCACGAGTACGACCACCTGGAAGGCGTATTATTTACCGACTACGTATCGGGGCTGAAGAAGCAGCTGCTAAAAGGCAAGCTGGCCCGCATCAGCAAGGGCGACGTTTCGGCCGACTACCGAATGCGGTTTGCCGGCCAGGGCCGGCGCTAAGAGCAGAGCGTACAGTCAGCCGAGAAAAAGCGACACGTCAATGCCCGGTTGTTCGCCTGAGCGTTGGTTTGTCGCTTTTTCTCGGCCGACTCCCTATCTTATGCCCTATGACATCTATCCGGCGCCACTGTATTGCTACGCTCTATTTACTGTTATTTTCGTCTACGGCGCAGGCCTGGGGCTTTTTCGGGCACCGGCTGATTAACCGGCTGGCAGTGTACACACTGCCGCCCGAAATGATCCGCTTCTACAAGGCCAATATTGACTACCTAACCGATAACGCCACCCGCCCCGACTCGCGCCGCACAATGGTGCCAGGCGAAGCCCCTCGCCACTTCCTAGACCTGGATGTGTACGGCGACTCGGCTCTGTATACATTGCCCCGCTCCTACGCCGATGCCGTGGCTCAGCTGGGAGAAGACTCTCTTCTCAGGCATGGCATTGTGCCCTGGCAGGTAGCCCGCATGAAAGGCCAGCTCACAGCCGCTTTCCAGGCCCACGACGCCGACCGGATTCTGCACCTTTCGGCCGATATGGGGCACTATGTAGCCGACGCCTGCGTGCCGCTGCACACTACCCACAACTACAACGGACAGCTAACGGGGCAGCGCGGAATTCATGGGCTCTGGGAAAGCCGGCTGCCGGAACTGCTCAGCAACAGCTACGACTTTTTTACCGGCCCCGCCCCTTACCTGGACCGCCCAACGGACGTAATCTGGGCGGCCGTAGGGAGGTCCAATGCCGCCGTCGATTCGGTGCTGCGGTTTGAGCGGGAGCTGAGCCAGAAAATACCTGCCGACCGTAAATATGGCTTCGAGCAGCGCGGCAACCTAACGGTGCGAACTTACTCCCGCGACTTCGCCCGCGAGTACCACCAGCGCCTGAACGGGCAGGTGGAGCGGCAGATGCGGCTGGCTGCCCGCCTGGTGGGTGCCTTCTGGTACACGGCCTGGGTAGATGCCGGCCAGCCCAGCCTGGATACGCTGCCGCGTACTCCCTCGGAGCAGGAAAAGCAGCGCCTGGCTCTGGAAGCCAAACAGGCAGAGCAGGCCCCCTCCAAGCCAGTAGCCGGCCACGAGGAATAGGCAGGTAGCAACACAAACCAATGCCCAACGGGTTGGCGGGAATTGGTGAAGGACCTTTGTTCAAACGATTATTGGACGGATAACTTGTTTTACCGTACCCCTGCGTAAGCACCGGAAAACCAGCCGGGCATAGACTTCTCCTTTTCCTCGGCCGCATTCATGAAAAGCGTTTACACTATTCTGTTACTCACCATCTCCAACCTGTTCATGACGTTTGCCTGGTACGGGCATCTGCAGTTCAAGAAAATAAGCTGGCTGCACGGGCTGGGCCTGGTGGGTGTTATCCTGCTTAGCTGGGGCCTGGCTTTTTTTGAGTACGTATTCCAGGTGCCGGCCAACCGCATTGGGTTCGAGGAGAACGGGGGGCCTTTCAACCTGTTTCAGCTCAAGGTGATACAGGAGGTTGTGTCGCTCACGGTATTCACGCTGTGCGCCGTGTACGTGTTCAAAACCGATAAGCTGGCCTGGAACCATCTGGTGGGCTTCCTGCTGCTGGTGGCAGCGGTGTATGTTATTTTCAAGAAATGGTGAAGTTGTAGCGGCAGAAGCTGGATTTGGCGAAGGAATTTCTATTTTTCCCCCTTCATCTACACACTTCTTTTATTTCATGGAACAACCCTACGCTTCGTCTGTGCCTACGCCTCCGGCTGGTGGCCCGCCACCTAAAAACTGGCTGGTGGAATCTATTCTAGTCACTATTTTCTGCTGTCTACCTTTCGGTATCGTAGCCATTATCAATGCGGCTAATGTGAATTCGCGGGTGGCGCTGGGTGATTATGCAGGTGCCCAGGACGCCTCACGCAAAGCCGGCCAGTGGGTAAAATACTCGCTTATTACCTGGGCCGTACTTAGCGTACTATACGTAGTGCTGGTAGTAGTAATGGGAGTTGGTGCTGGTATGCTCAATGGCTTGAGCGGCCGCTAAGTTGGCTTACCGGATTTCTGTTGTACGAACAGCCAGCGTAACCGCCTTGAGCCTGATGGCCGGGCTGGCGCTGGCTGTTTTGTATTTCCGCCTAGACCCTGCCCAGCATCCGTTTCCGCGCTGCCCTGTGAACTGGCTGACGGGCCTGCACTGCCCGGGCTGCGGCACCCAGCGGGCACTGCACGCACTATTGCACGGTCGGATGCGGGCAGCTGCTGGCCACAATCTACTGGCGGCGCTGTGTACGCCCCTGCTCCTGCTAGGGGCGGCCGAAGAAATCAGAAGCAGCCTGCGCAACACGCCCCGGCGCCTTACGCTACTGTACCGCCCGTGGCTGGGCTGGGCAGTAGTGGGGGCCACGGTAGTCTTCACACTGTTGCGCAATCTGCCTGGCCCCCTACACACCTGGCTGGCTCCCTGAGCCAGCTATGGGCCGGTGTAGCTACACTGCCTCCTGCCTCCGGGGTGGTCGTTTCGGGGGCAGCAGGGGTTATGGGCAGGCCTTGCTGCCCAATGATGGTTATGCCGGGCAGCCGGCCGTTTGGCCAGTAGCCGGGTGGTTCGGGCGGGTGGGGTGTATGGTTCAGCTGAGGCCAGGCAACCTGCGGATGCAGTATGCGTAGGAAACGCGCCCGCCTTTGGGGCATCTCCCCGTTTATACCCCTGCTTCTATGCGTACCTCTACCTACGCCATTGCCTTTTTGTGCGCGTGGCTACTGGCTTCTTTTACGGCTCAGGCCCAGAAAGTAGGCCTCGTGCTCAGTGGCGGCGGGGCCAAAGGCCTGGCCCACGTGGGCGTGCTGAAAGTGCTGGAAAAGAACCGGATTCCTATCGACTACATTGTGGGCACCAGCATGGGTGCCATTGTGGGCGGCCTCTATGCAGCCGGCTACTCTCCCCGCGAAATCGAAGAAATTATTCTGAAGCCGGAGTTTCAGGACTGGGTAGCCAACCGCCCCCTGGAAGGCAAGGTGTTCAACTTCTACGATGCCGACCCCTCTCCGGCCGCTTTGCACCTGGGCCTGTCCATTGACTCGGCCTTCCGGACCCGGGTAACGCCACGCATCATCAACGATGCTACCCTGAACTACAAGCTGGCAACCATGCTGGCCCCGGCCGGGGCTATTGCCGACTACAACTTTGATAACCTGTTTGTGCCCTACCGCGCCGTGGCCTCCGAGGTATTTACACGCCAGCGCGTGGTGCAGCGCAGCGGCTCCCTCTCCGATGCCGTGCGCAACTCCATGGCCTTCCCGCTGGCATTCCGGCCTATCCGCCAGGAAGATGGGCGCTACCTGTTTGACGGGGCCGTGGTGGACAACTTTCCGACCGGGGTTATTAAGCAGGAATTCAAGCCTGATATTATTATTGGGGTAAACGTGGGCGACGTGGCTTACCGCAAGTACCCCAAGGAGAAGGACGACCAGCTGCTCACCAGCACCCTGGTTTTTCTGGGCTCCAACGCAGCCGATACGCTGTCGGTGGGCCCCAACGGCATCTTCATCCAGCCCGACCTGACCGACTACACGGCGGCCGACTTTGGCCGGGTGAAGCGCTTGGTTGCCTTGGGTGAAAAAGCAGCCGAAGAAAAGCTGCAGCTTACCCTGCAGCGGATTCAGCGCCGCGAGGATACGGTGGCCCTGCAGCAGCGGCGGCTGGCGTTTCAGCAGCGGGCCCCCCGCCCCGATTTCACCCGGATTTCGGTGCAGGGCCTGCCGCGGCAGCAGCAGGATTTTGTGCGGCGGTTTTTCCAGCGCACCGGCTCTACCTACACGCCCAGTGACGTGGAAGAAGGCTATTTCCGCCTCGTGAGCAACGACTTTTTCACGAACGTGTATCCCCGGGTGCGCTATTCGGCCGCCGATAAGGGCTACACGCTGGGTATTGATGCCCGCCAGGCCAATAACCTTACCGCCGATTTGGGCGTGCTGCTCTCCTCCCGCTCAATGAGTAATTTTTACTTGGGTGGAGCTTACCGCTACCTTAACCGCTACCTGTACACAGTGCGGGCCAATGCCACCATTGGGCGGTTCTACAATGCCGTGCAGGGCTCGTTCCGGGTGAGTGTACCCGGGCAGATTCCGTTGTACTTCGAGCCTATTATCACCTTCAACAACCTGAATTACCAGGATACTGGTGGCCTGCTGGGCCAGAATGCCGAAACCAGCCAGCTGGTGCAGCGTGACCTGAAAACGGCCCTCAATATTGGCATCAGCCCCAATTACCGCAGCCGGTACGTACTCGATATTGGGGCATTTACCAACCGGGACCGGTTTGCCAATACCCGGGAGCTCAGCAGCACCGACCAGCTGGACCTGAACCGTTTTCAGGGCGTTACGGCCGGCATCCGGTTTGAGCGCAACTCCCTGAACGCCCGCCAATACGCTACCAAGGGCCGCCGCGCCGAGTTTGCGCTCCGGGGCGTTACGGGCCAGGAAAAATACGAGGCCGGCACTACGGCCAATGGCGTGCCCAACCGTACTAAAAACCAGCGTTGGGTGCGGCTGTCGGTGTTCTCGGAACAATACTTCTCCCTGAGCAAAGTTGACTCGGTGGGGGCCAAAGTACATGCCTGGGGGGTACTGCTGGATGCCGTGGCCAGCACGCAGGGTCCGTTTGCAACCTACCGCTCCTCCCTTACTACCTCGGCGGCATTTCTGCCCCTGCCTGACTCACGCACCTTGTTTCTGGATAACTACCGGGGTACGGCCTACGCCGGTGCAGGTCTGCGCTACATAAAAGGGCTTTTCCGGGGCGTAGAGTGGCGCACCGAGGCCTTTGCCCACGTGCTGGTACGCCCCTGGCAGCAGGTGCCCGAAAACCCGGTACTCGTACGCCGGGCCGAAACCGTTAGCCGCCCCTACCTTACCGTTATGACTGGGGTAGTATACCAGACGCCCGTTGGGCCCTTATCCGTGCAGGCCATTCACTACGACGACCGAAACCACCGCTTCGGCGTGTTTGCCCACATTGGCTACGTGCTGTTCCGGGACCGGTCGTTGGAGTAAGTCAGGGCGAACAAAGTAATTCGTTCCCTTCCCTTTTTAAGTCTTACTATGCAGAAGCCCCCGGAGCCCGCGGACACTGGGGCTTCTTGTTTATCGGTGCGTTGTGTTGTGCACAACAAACGGATTACTTCGCGCTGCTCACAGTAACAACGCCCACATTTAAGTGGTCAAGTGCACGTAAAATCGTAGTCATTATCTGACTTCTATTCTCCTTTTCCGAGAAGGGAATAGGGGGGTAAGCGGACCGCAGAACGACCACCGCGCATTACTTTCGCTTGACCACTCCTTCCTTTACTGCACCAGAATCACGGCCGAGGAAGCCGGAACCTCGAGGGCAGTGGTGCTTACTTCCAGCTGGCGCAGGCCCTGGGGGTTGATTTCGTCGCCGCTGAGCACCACGGAGTACCGGCCGGCGGGCACGGGCAGGCGGGCGGGTTGGCGGTTGCCGTTGAAGAGGACCACAATATTGTTCCACTCGTCGCCGCCGGCGTGATTTTTCAGGAGGTAGCCAATGGTTACGGGCGGCAGGTTGGGCAGGAATTCCAGGTGTTGCTGAATCAGCTCCTGGGTGGGCAGGCGGAAAGCCGGGTGCGCCTGCCGCAGGGCCAGCAGCTGCTTATAAAACGTGAACACGCGCTGGTAGCGCACCTTACGGGTCCAGTCAATCTGGTTGATGCTATCGGGCTGGTTAAAGGAGTTGTGAGACCCGAACTTGGTGCGGAGAAACTCGTCGCCGATGGGCAGGAAAGGTACCCCCTGGGAGGTAAACACAATAGTATTGCTGAGCACATCCATGCGGATACGCTCCGCCTCAGAGGCCTGGGGGTTGGCGGCCGCCAGCTTGTCCCAGAGCACCATATCGTCGTGGCAAGCCACGTAGTTGATGGTTTGGGCCGGGGAGGCGGCCCAGGGCACTTTGGAGTAGTTTACCCTGGCGTAGTCGAGCTGGGGGTGCTGGGTAGCTGCCACAATACCAAACTTCACGCTTTCCTCCAGGCCCGGCTGTCCGCTGGCAAAGCCCGGCTCCGTCTGGCGGGCAAAGTGGCCCTTCACCCCGTCGCGCAGCTCATCCGAAAAGGCCGCAATGCGGTCCAGCTTGCGCACGTTGGCTTTCAGGGCCCGCTCAGTTTCGGGCAGGGGGCTGCTGCCGGCGGCCCAGCCTTCCCCGTACACGAAAATGCTGTGGTCCTGCTGGTCAAGAGCCACGCGCACGGCCCGCATGGTACGCAGGTCCAGCACGCCCATCAGGTCAAACCGAAACCCATCGGCGTGGTACTCCCGGGCCCAGTACGCTACCGATTCCACGATGAGCTTGCGCGCCATGGGCCGCTCCGAGGCCACCTCGTTGCCACAGGCCGCCGCGTCGGAAAGGCTGCCATCGGGGCGGTGGCGGTAATAATAGCCGGGCACCAGTTGCTCAAACGAGGTGCGCGAAACGGCCGTGGTGTGGTTGTACACCACATCCAGCACCAGCCGCAGGCCCTGGCGGTGCAGGCTCTGCACCAGCTGCTTCAGCTCCCGGATGCGGCTGGCCGGGTCGGCGGGGTCGGTGGCGTAAGAGCCCTCGGGCGCGGAGTAGTGCAGCGGGTCGTAGCCCCAGTTGTACTGATTATCGGCCAGGCGGCTTTCATCTACCGAAGAGAAGTCGTTGGTAGGCAGCAGATGCAAGTGGGTGATGCCCAGCTCGGTGAGGTGGTCGAGGCCGGTCCTGACGCCTCCCGGCCCCCGGGTGCCGGTTTCGGCCACACCCAGGTACTTACCCTTCTGCCCCACCCCCGACTGCGGGTGCAGGGACAGGTCGCGCACGTGCATTTCGCCAATCACCACATCCGTGGGCTGCTGGAGCGGGGGCCGCTCATCTTCATCCCACCCCGCCGGGTTCACCGTAGCGGGGTCGAGCAGGGCTCCGCGCAACCCGTTCAGGCCCAGGGCGTGCACGTAGGGGTCGGGCACTTCGGCCATCTGCCGGCCCTCAATGGTGGCCTGCACCACGTAGAACCGGCCCGGCGGCTGGGCGGGCAGGGTGTACACCCAGGTGCCGCCGGTAGATTTCTGCATGGTATACTCGGCCGCCGGAGTGCCCCCGGTTCCGGTGGTATAGAGCTTCAGCTGCAGCTTATCGGCCGTGGGAGCCCACACCCGCAGCCGGGCCTGGCCCTGCTGAAAGGTCAGGCCAAGGTCGGGGCCTTCGTAGGTAGGGTAGGTATCGTATACCTCGCCTACCCGGGCCGTGCGGCAGGTAGGGAGGGTACTCAGGGCAAGCAGAGAGGCAAGCAAAATCCGAAAGTGCATAGAGGCGCAGGGTTGAGCCAACAAGTTCGGTGGTTTAAGCCGCACCCGGAAGCTGCCCTGCTACGCCGCCTCAATTTTTTGAGCGAAGTCGCGCAGCAGCCGGGCCACTTCCTCCGGAGCTTCATAGGGCAGCAGGTGCCCCGCACCACTGATAATTTCCAGGGGCGTGCCCTCGGGCAGTAGCGGCAGCGTTTCCAGGCCATGCACGGAGGGCGACATAATGGCGTCCTGGTCGCCGGCCAGGATGGTGCAAGGCACCTGCAGCGTACACATCCGGGCGCTGATGTCCTCCCGGCTGCCGTGCAGCAGCCAAGCCTCGTAGGCCAGGCGGGTGCTGCGGAGGTTGTCCTGCACAATTTGCTGCTGGTCGGCGGCCGCCAATGGCCGTACGGTGATGGTGTGCAGGGTTTTTTCAGCTTCCGTGGGCTTACCGTAGGCTTTAAGGCTGCTTAGGCGGTCTGCGTCGGTCATGGGCTCAGGGGCAGGGGGCGAAGGACTCAGCAGGGCCACCCCCACCAGCCCAGTTGGCTGCCGGGCAGCCAGGGCCAGGGCTACTTTGCCGCCCATGCTATGGCCCAGCAGCACATAGCGCGCCACCTGGTTTTCATTGATGAAGCGGGCTACCTGGTCGGCGTAGGCATCCACGGTGTAGTCTCCTGCTTGCGGCGGGGCAGCCGCTTGGCCAAAGCCCATCAGATCGGGGGCCAGCACGGAATGCGCCGGAGCCAGCAGCCGGGCCAGGGCTCCAAACTCGCGGCCGGAGCCGGCCCAATAGTGCAGACCAATAAAGGTGATGGAGGAAGAGACAGGCATATGGGTAGGTGCTGGGTAAGGCCGCTTCAGGACGGGCTACGGTTAGTAGCAGTACGCAGATGGCACAATTACAGGCAGCCGGCCCTTTTCAGTTTCTCCGGGGCGTCGTTGGCAGCCGCTTCTCAGCGGCGGGCTTGTACCACCCTCCCGTCCGGCCCCGGCCGCGCCGTTGGCAGAATGGTTCTGGGGCGAAAAGTGCAGGCAGCTGATCCGGAGAAAACTACACTCTATGGGTCCGGCCGGGCACAAATTGGCCCCTAGCGCCAGTGGCTCCAGCCCGCTTCCGCAAAGCGCAAAGGCGCCGCCACTCCCAGGTGTTACGGGCTGGTACTACGTGGCGGCAGGCAGCTACTTTGTGCTGCCCGGTTGCGCGTACCCTATTTCTCTACCTTCAAAGTAGCGGGGCGGCTGGTAAACTCAAACATTTCGGCGTGGGGTACGATGGTAATCTGACCGAACTCCTCAATCATCATTTTATAGCTCTCCCCCACCGGCCTGATGTTGCGGTCCAGGTCGTAGAGGCCACAGGCGTTTACCGACAGGCGCTTCTCCCGCAGGCTGATGTCCCAGTCGAGCTGGTCGAGGAGGCTGTACCAGGTAAATCCCACCACCGGCACCCCATCCTGGCGGATGCGCTGCACGTTCACCCACTGCTTCCAGAGCCAGCACTCGGCATCTTTGGCGCTGAAGGTGTTGGTTTCGGTGTGGAACACGGGCTTGCGGTACCGCTCGTAGTACTGCTTGGTCATGGTATACCAGCCCAACACGTCTTCGGCGGCGCACCAGTCGCCGTTGGGCTTGATAATGCGCTCATTGCGGCCGTAATAGTCGTTGCCCATGATTTGGTAGCCGGGCGGCTCACCGGCCATAAACCACTTCATCTCTTCCCGGCTCATGCCGTTATCGAGGCAGTACAGCAACACCTCTGCATCAATGGTGTGGGCGTAGAGCAAATCCAGGGACAGGAAACGCAGCTTGTTCTGTAACCGGATTTCACTGCTTTCCACCGCGCGCATTTCGTGGATATACTCCGCCGATTCGCTTTGCACAATGATGCAGTCGGGCCGGTAGCGGGCAATTTGCTGGTTGCCCATGATGCTGGCGGCCGTAATGTGCTTCATGGCCGTTATGAACGCCCGATCATCCTTAAGCTGCTCATTCCAGATACCATCCTTGGCGGAGGCCCGGGCCGTTACATAAATTTCGTTGACGGGCGTATAAAACCGCACCCAGGGGTAGCGCTGCGCTACCGCCCCACAGTACTCGGCAAAGTGCACGGGCAACTCAGGATTCTGGAAATTGCCTACCCAATCGGGTACGCCAAAGTGCATCAGATCCAGAATAGGCGTGATACCCAGGCGCTTGATTTCGGCCATGGCCAAATCGGCAAACTCCCAATCAAACTGGCCAGGGCCTTTGTGAATGAGGTAGTACGGCAGGTTGTAGCGCAGCACCCTCAGCCCCAGCTCTTTCACCAACCCCAGGTCTTCTTTGTAGCGGTTGTAGTGGTCGGTTTCGGCCAGCAAATCGCGCCGGATAGTGCCGCCCGCAATGGTAGGGTAGGAGCACTCGATGCCGGTAGCAAACATGAAGTTGCCCGGCGTGCCGGTGGGCAGGCCGGAACCGTCGTGGCCGCCGGCCCCACCAAACTGGTCGCCTTCGTAATTACCGTCGCCGAACTTCTCTTTAATATGACTGAGGAAAGACTTCATTTTTTAGTGAATGGGGCTTAGGGCTTAGGTTATCGGAGCCAGAACAGCAGCGTGCTAGAACGTTATTCCGAGCGTAGCGGAGCGAAGTCGAGGAATAACGCTCTAGCACGCTGCTGTTGCCGAACTCCTCAGACGTCAGCACGCGAGATTCCTCGCGGGGCCCGAAATGACAAATACCACTACAACATCAGGATGCGAGATTCCTCGCAGGCTCGGAATGACGTTTTAATCCAGCCTGTCCTACGCCCGAAGGCTGGCCAGAAACTTATCGGCGGTGCGCAGGCTGAGGGCCATGATGGTGAGGGCCGGGTTTACGCTCAGGGCACTGGGAAACACGGAGTTGTCGCAGATGTAGAGGTTGGGCACGTCGAAGGCCTTGCCTTCCGGGTTTACCACCGCATCGTCGCCGCTCCGGCCCATGCGCGCCGTCCCGATGACGTGGGCATAGCGCTCAAACGCCCAGATATCGGTGGCCCCGGCCGCTTCCCAGATCTGGCGCATCAGCTTCTCGGCGTGGCGGTTCATGCGCTGCTCATTTTCCTGGGCCGTGAAGTGCAGGCGGGGCTTGGGCAGGCCGCGGGCATCCTTCTCGTCGCTGAGCTCCATGAAGTTAGCGGCGTGGGGCAGGCAGTCGCCCAGAATATTGATGCCGGCAATGTGGTTGTAGCTGCGCATGTAGTCACGCAGGGGCTGCCCCCAGAGCTTGCGCTGGCGCACCATTTGGGTGGCAAACGTCACGGGCATTACCCCGATACTCTGCAGCAAGTAGCCCCCGGCAAAATCGGCATCCTTGGGACGGTGCGTGTCCTCGGAAATCAGGCCGCCGGGAATGCCTTTGTAGGGCCGGATATCCTCGGGGAAAGTGCCCCACACCTGCATACCCGGGTGGGCCATAAAGTTTTTGCCTACGTGGCCGCTGCTCAGTGCCAGCTCGTTCAGCATCAGCAGGCGCGGCGTTTCTACGGCCCCGGCGCAGAGGAACAAGTGGCGGCAGCGCTGGCGCACGGTTTGGCCGTGCTGCTCATATACCACGCCCGTTACGCGGCCGGTGGTGTCGCGCTCAATTTCCGTTACGTAGGCGTCGGCCCTGATTTCGGCCCCGTAGCTTTCCGCCAGGGGCAGGAAGGTGACATCCATGCTGGCTTTAGCACCCCGGTTGCAGCCCGCCTGACAAAAGCCCCGGTTGGTGCAGGCTTCACGCCAGCCAATGCCCTCCTGGTAGTAACGCGCCGATAAGGCCGCGTTGGCTGCCGGCGAGGTTTGAATTCCCAGCTGGGCACAGGCCCGCTCCATTAGCTGGGCGGCCCCATTGAGCGGCAGCGGGGCCAGCGGGTATCCTTTGCGGCGCGTGGGGTCCCAGGGGTAAGGCGTAGGCCCCGATATACCCAGAAAGTGCTCTATTTCCTCATAATACGGCTCCAGCTCCTCTATGCCAAACGGCCAGTCCACTCCCTGCCCGAAGTCGGTGTGCAGCTGCAGGTCGCCGCGGTGGGCACGGGGGGTGTAGGCGGTGTAGTGCAGCGTGGAGCCGCCTACGCCGGTGCCGGAGTTGTTTTTACCAAACGCCACCGGGTTCTGCCCCGCCGAGAGGCGCTCATCGTTCCAGAACAGGAAATTCTGCGCCTTTTCGTCGGTGGCGTAGTCCTTGGTTGGGTCGCGGCGGGGGCCGGCCTCCAGGGCTACCACTTTCAGCCCAGCCATGGCCAGCCGGGCTAGCAAAGGTGCCCCGCCAGCGCCGGTACCAATCACCACGCAGTCCACCTCATCGGCTGGGTCGGGTAGCGGAGCCGCCTGTTCCTGCTCGGTGGGAGCAGCCGCCGGAACGGCTTCGCTTTCGGCCAGAATACTTTTAAGCAGGGGGTCTTGTATTTCAGGCTGAACCGGGTTCAGCACGCCTTCTTCCAGGACTTCTTCGTCGGGCATATGCGGTGAGATAGTGAAGTTGTGAAATTGTGAAAGGTGCTAGGCAGCCGTGTGTGAGTGGTGCAGCTCGATTGTCAAACTCACCACTTCACCACCTCACAACTTCACCTCTGTCGGTTCCCGGTCTTCGAGCTGGTTGAGGCCGATGCGGGTCCAGCCGGGCTGGTCGGCCATGCCCACGTACCCGATTTCCTCCTGAGCCAGCGGGTGGGCGTAGTAGCTTTCGGTCAGTTCAGCTAACAGCTCCTCAAAAAAGTACTTCTGCGAAACCTGCGCCCAGTTTTCGCCCGGTGCCTTCCCGGCTGCCAGCAACTCCAGTACCGCATCCTGGCCGGCCTCATCCAAAGCCGTAAACGGCTGCTGAAACTGGGCCTGGGCCGCCTGGTTGATACCACCCAGCCCTAACCGGTACGCCTCCCGGTCGGGGGGCATTACATCATAGCGCCAGCCGTCGGCCCGGCCTGCCGTTAGCCGCTGGTCCACATTGGGAGCCAGCTCAATAGGCGTTTCCCGCTCGGGCTGAGGAAAAAGGCGGGCCGCCACGGCCCGCAGCAGCTGGTAGGTATCGGTATCAAAAAACTGCGGCGCATAGTCGGCCGAAGCGTGCAGACGGGCTTCCAGCGCTGCTTTGGTGGCGGGTGTTACGTGGCTGGTAGCCAGCAGGGCCCGGACAGTGCCTTCGGGGTAGTGGGGCATATATGAAATGGTGAAGTTGTGAACTTGTGAAAGGCAGTTGCGGGCCAACGGCGCTTCGCAACTTCACCATTTCACAATTTCACCTATTGGTCGCTGCTCATTTTGCCGCCGGTTACGTGCACCAGGGAGCCGGTCATAAAGGAGCCGTCCTGGGAGGCCAGGAGCACGTAGGCCGGGGCCAGCTCCTCGGGCTGACCGGGGCGGGCCAGGGCTACCTCGTAGCCGAACTTCTCTACTTCTTCCCGGGGCATCGTTCCGGGAATGTTGGGCGTCCAGACGGGGCCGGGCACCACGCAGTTCACCCGGATACCCTTCTCCCCGAGGTAGGTGGCCAGGCTTTTGGTGAGGGCATGAATGGCCGATTTGGTGCAGGCATAATCCACCAGAATAGGAATGCCCGTGAGGCCCACAATGCTGCCGGTGTTGATGATGCAGTCGTGCTGCCGGAGGTGAGGAATAGCCGCCTGCGCCATCCAGATATAGCCCAGAATGTTGGTATCGAAGGTGCGGCGGATCTGCTCCTCCGAAATGTCCTCGAACTTCTCCTGAGCCATCTGGAAGGCCGCGTTGTTCACCAGGATGTTGAGGCCGCCCAGCTCGGCGCGGGTGCGGCGCACGGCCTGCTTGCACTGCTCCGGGTCGCGCACATCCAGCTGCAGCAAAATGCACTTGCGCTGCTGGGCTTCAACCAGGCGCCTGGTTTCCTCGGCATCCACCACGTTTTCGTTGAAGAGCACGGCTACGTGGGCACCTTCCATGGCAAACGCCACGGCCACGGCCCGGCCAATGCCGGAGTCGGCCCCGGTGATAAGAGCAATTTTATCCTGCAGCTTACCGGCGGCCCGGTAGGTACTGAAGCTCATGCCCGGCTGCAAATGCATATCGGCTTGCCTGGCCGGATAAGGCAGGGTTTGGGCGTGCTGCTTCATATCCTTAGCCGTTGGGCGCTTCACGGGAGTGGGCGCTTCGGCCGCGGCTTTGGAGGCCTTCTTAGCGGCGGGAGTTGCCGTTGTTTTTGTAGCCTTGGAGGCAGCGGGTGTAGTGGGGGTGGCAGCTTTTTTAGAAGCCGCCGCTTTTTTAGCAGCCATAGAGCAGAGCAGTAAGGAATAGTGCTGAGCTTATGCCTTACGCGAAACCGGCCGGGTTGTTGAGCCAATGCCAAATTGATGTACGTACACGCAGCCACCGCCGGGCCTTACTGCACCACCACTTCTACCCGGCGGTTGCGGGGCCGTTGCTCGGGGCGCCGGTTGTCGGCTACCGGCCGGGTACCGCCGTAGCCCCGCGCCGTCAGCCGCACCGAGTCGATGCCCTGTTGCAGCAGGTACTGGCGCACCACCCGGGCACGCTGCTCCGAGAGGCGCAGGTTCAGGCCGGCGTCGCCCACGTTATCGGTGTGGCCGGCTATTTCCAGCCGGAGCGCCGGTTGCTGCCGCAGGGTACGGACCAGCGCGTTCAGTGTAGGGCGGGAAGCAGGCAGCAGGGAAGCCGTGCTCTGGGTGAAGTAGAGGTTGGGCAATGTAACCGTGGTGCCTTTGTTCAGAGTACCCAGGTTTACCAGCGCCACCGCCGGCGTATCGGGCGCGGCCACCGGCACCCGGGCCACGGGCCCCACCCGTCCGGGGCGGATAGCGGCGGCACGTGGGGCCGGGCCGGGCTTACGAGCCACCACGCGCGGGGCTGGAGCAGGTACCGGCGGGCCAGGGGCAGGGCGCACTATGGCCACCGGAGCCGCCGCAACTACCGGAGGGGCCACCGGCACGGGTACGGCCGTGGGGGGCAGCCGCTGATACAGGTAGCGGACCGGAATAGTCTGTACTTCAGCAGCTCCCGGCGGCTGCCAGGCCAGCCCGGCCCGGGAGTCCCGGTCAACCTGGAAGTACTCGACGCGCAGCGGGTAGTAGCGCCCCGCCGTGAGGTGTACACGCGCGGTGACCGTGGTGACGGGCTGTCCGCGCCAGGAGTTTACGAGCCGCTTACCCCCCACCCACACCCGCATTCCATCATCGGTAGCTACCTGAAAAGTGTAGGTACCGGTGGTTGGCGCGTAGACGTACCCCGTCCAGCGCACCGAAAAATGCTCGCCCGGCACGCCCGGCCCCGGCGACACAAAATGGTCGCCGGTGGGCCCGATGGTCCAGTTGAAGTCAATGCCTGGGTCGGAGCGCAGGAGTACCGGTTTCTCAAAGTTTAGGCCCGCGTAATACTGTCCGCGCAGGCCGGTGCCCGCCGACGGCTGGGCCAGGGCCGACAGGCAACAGCTCAGGAGCAGCAACAGGGTGCTGGCAGTTCGTAGGTAGTGATTGTGGTGCATAGCTTCCGAAAGGTAGCAGACTGAGAAAGTGTCCGTTCACGAATTCAACCAACCGCAGCAGGTCTTCGACCTATCAACCAGTGGCCGGCACCGGATAACGATACCCGGGCCGGTTTTATGCGACTCATTTGCCGGTAACCCGTACGCAAACTCAGTCGTACCACTCTTACCAACAGGAAGTTCACTCAGCCCTGTTTCCACCCGTTATGCCTACCAGGAAAACCGCCACCGCCCATACTACCGCCAAAAAAGAAGACCCGTGCTGGAAAGGCTATGAGCAAGCCGGCACGAAGAAAAAGGATGGAAAAACCGTACCTAACTGCATCAAAAAGGAGTAAATTATCTACCCTGTTCTACCAAAGCCCGGCCGTTTACATGGCCGGGCTTGTTGTTTTTAGCGGGGTCGGTAGTATCTTCGCTATGTTACTTATCCAGAAAGACCGAGGGATTGGGCCCGATGACGTCTTAGCAACCTGAAATAAAACAAGGTGCTAACTCCCGTTTCAAGGCATTTGGGTGCTTTGGAAGAAGATAAGTGCGGACCTGGCCCCTGCGCCTGGCTCTTTCTGGATAGGCACTTTTTGCTGCTGATTTTCCTTAGAAGAGCCGATATGCCGACTGTCCTCCCCGCTTCCGCCCCTACTGCATCACCCCTCCACAATATCCTGCGTCAGCGCGTGCTGATTCTGGACGGGGCCATGGGCACCATGATTCAGCGCCACACGCTCACGGAGGAAGATTTCCGGGGCACCCGGTTTGCCAATCACCCCAAGCCCCTGCGTGGCAACAACGATTTGCTCAGCCTCACGCGGCCCGATATTATCCGCGGCATCCACGACGAGTATTTCGCGGCCGGGGCCGACATGGTGGAAACCAATACGTTCAGCGGCACTACCATCGCCCAGGCTGATTACGGGCTGGAGCACATTGTGTATGAGTTGAACTACGAGTCGGCACGGCTGGCGCGGGAGTCGGCGGATGCGTTTACGGCCCGCACGCCCGAGAAGCCGCGCTTCGTGGCTGGAGCCATCGGCCCCACCAACCGCACTGCTAGCCTCTCGCCCGATGTGAACCGCCCCGGCTTCCGGGCCGTCACCTTCGACGAGCTGGCCACCGCTTATCTGGAGCAGATACGCGGCCTGGTAGACGGCGGCTCCGATACCCTGCTCATCGAAACCATCTTCGATACGCTTAATGCCAAAGCGGCCCTGTACGCGGTGCAGAAGTTCTTTGACGAAGGCGGCCGGGTGGTACCCGTCATGATTTCGGGCACGATTACCGATGCCTCAGGCCGCACCCTGAGCGGGCAGACCGTGGAGGCTTTCTGGAACTCCATCCGCCACCTCCCGCTGCTAAGCGTGGGCCTGAACTGCGCCCTCGGCGCCGACCAGCTCCAGGTATATATTAAAGAGCTGAGCCGTATTGCCGATGTGCATATTTCAGCCTACCCCAACGCCGGTTTGCCCAATGCCTTTGGCGGCTACGATGAGTCGGCCCAGGAATTTGCGGGTGTGGTGGAAAACTACCTCAAAGAAGGCCTCGTGACGGTGGTGGGTGGCTGTTGCGGCACCACGCCCCAGCACATCGGTGAGCTGGCGAAGCTGGCGGAACGGTATGCGCCGCGCACCCTGCCCAAGGTACCCAAAGCTACCCGTCTGAGCGGCCTGGAGCCATTTGGCGTGTATCCCGACAGCCTGTTTGTGAATGTAGGCGAGCGGTGCAACGTGACCGGTAGCCGCGCCTTTGCCCGCCTGATCCGGACCGGCAACTATGAGGCAGCTTTGCA
The DNA here is from genome assembly GCF_003944705.1 of Hymenobacter metallilatus. GTDB lineage: Bacteria > Bacteroidota > Bacteroidia > Cytophagales > Hymenobacteraceae > Hymenobacter > Hymenobacter metallilatus. The sequence continues at coordinate 481,532 of NZ_RWIS01000001.1, forward strand.
GGTAGCCCGCGACCAGGTGGAAGGCGGTGCCCAGGTGATTGATGTAAACATGGACGAAGGTATGCTCGATTCGGAGCAGGCTATGACCACGTTCCTGAACCTGATTGCCTCGGAACCCGATATTTCGCGGGTGCCTGTCATGATTGACTCCTCGAAGTGGAGTGTGCTGGAAGCCGGCCTCAAATGCGTGCAGGGCAAGAGCATCGTCAACTCAATTTCCTTGAAGGAGGGCGAGGACGTATTCCGGCAGCGGGCCCGCACCGTGCGCCAGTACGGCGCGGCCGTGGTGGTTATGGCCTTCGATGAAAACGGCCAGGCCGATAACTACGAAAAGCGCATCGAAATCTGCCGACGCAGCTACGATATCCTGGTGAACGAAGTCGGATTTCCGGCTGAGGACATCATTTTCGACCCCAACATCCTGACCGTGGGCACCGGTATGGAGGAACACCGCAACTACGCGCTGGACTTCATTGAGGCCGTCCGCTGGATTAAGCAGAACCTGCCCGGGGCTCTCACCAGCGGGGGCGTCAGCAACATCAGCTTTTCCTTCCGGGGCAACGATGTGGTGCGCGAGGCCATGCACTCGGCCTTTCTTTACCACGCCATCCGGGCCGGGCTGGATATGGGCATCGTGAACCCCAGCCAGCTGGCCGTGTACGATGAAGTGCCCCAGGATTTGCTGGAGCTGGTGGAAGACGTGCTGCTCAACCGCCGCCCCGACGCCACTGAACGGCTCGTAGATTTCGCCGATAACATCAAGGATAAATCGACTAACAACCAACAACTAACAACTAACAACCAGGAATGGCGTAGCCTGCCGGTAAAGGAGCGCCTGCAGCACGCACTGGTGAAAGGTATTACGGAGTTCATCGACCAGGACACTGAGGAAGTGCGCCAACTGGTGGGCCGCCCGCTGGAGGTGATTGAAGGCCCGCTGATGGCCGGCATGAACGTGGTGGGTGACTTGTTCGGGGCCGGCAAAATGTTCCTGCCTCAGGTAGTGAAATCGGCCCGCGTGATGAAGAAGGCGGTAGCCTACCTGGAGCCCTACCTGCTGGCCGATAAGCAGAGCGGCGACCGGCAAACCGCCGGCAAAATCCTGCTGGCCACGGTGAAAGGCGACGTGCACGACATCGGCAAAAACATTGTGGGCGTGGTGCTGGCCTGCAACAACTTTGATATTGTGGATCTGGGCGTGATGGTGCCGCTGGAGCGAATTCTGGACGAAGCTCAGAAGCAGCAGGTGGACGTGATTGGCCTGAGCGGGCTGATTACGCCCAGCCTGGATGAAATGGTGTACGTAGCCCAGGAAATGGAAAAGCGCGGCCTCAAAACCCCGCTGCTCATTGGCGGCGCCACCACCTCCCGCCTGCACGCTGCCGTGAAGATTGCGCCCAACTACAGCGGCCCCATCGTGCACGTGAATGATGCCTCCCGCTCCGTGGGCGTGGCGGCGGCTCTGCTCGGCTCGGCCGACGCGGAATACGCCCGCACGGTGCGCGAGGAGTATCGCCAGCTGCGCGAGGATTACGCCGGCCGCCAGCGCGAGAAAAACTACCTCACCATCGACGAGGCCCGCGCCAATGGCTTTAAGGCCGACTGGGAAACTGCTCCTATTGTGAAGCCCACCTTCCTCGGCACTAAAACGCTGGAAGATTACCCGCTGGCTGAGCTGGCCGAATACATCGACTGGACACCCTTCTTCCAGACCTGGGAGCTGAAGGGTCGCTACCCGCGCATTCTGGAAGACCCGAACGTGGGCGAGGCGGCCACCCAGCTCTTTCAGGACGCCCAGAAAATGTTGCGCCAGATCATCGATGAGAAGCTGCTCACGGCCCGCGCCGTACTGGGTTTCTGGCCCGCTAATACGGTAGGATATGATACAGTGCAAATATTCACCGATGATACCCGCCGGGAAGTGGCCACCGAGTTTTTCACCCTGCGCCAGCAGAGCGAAAAGGCCGAGAGTGTGCCCAACCTGGCCTTCTCCGACTTCGTGGCCCCGCGGGAAACCGGCCGGGCCGACTACATCGGTGGATTTGCCGTGACGGCCGGTATTGGTATTGAGAAGCACCTGGAGCGGTTTGAGGCCGAGCACGACGACTACAGCAGCATTCTGATGAAGGCCCTGGCCGACCGCCTCGCCGAGGCCTTTGCCGAGCGCCTGCACCAGCGCGTGCGTGAGGAGTTCTGGGGCTACGACCCGGCCGAAAACCTCTCGAATGAGGACCTGATTCAGGAGAAGTACAAGGGCGTGCGCCCCGCCCCCGGCTACCCCGGCTGCCCCGACCATACCGAGAAGATTACCTTGTTCAACCTGCTCGACGCCGAAACCCAGACCGGTATTCGCCTCACCGAAAACCTGGCTATGTACCCGGCTTCCTCGGTAAGCGGCCTCTACTATGCCCACCCCGACTCGCGCTACTTCGGCCTCGGCCGCATTGGCCGCGACCAGGTAGAGGATATGGCCCGGCGCAAACACATGCCCCTGCCGGAGCTGGAGCGCTGGCTGATGCCGAATTTGAACTACGAGCCGATGGCCGTGCCCGTGACGGCGGGGTAGCCAGTAGCGCGAAGCCCTTGCTTCGCGTACCGTTGCTGATGGTGTTGTCACGCAGTCACGGTAACCGTTCTTATCAACGAAACGCGAAGCAAAAGCTTCGCGCTACATCCAACGCCTCGCCACCTGCCAGTTGGCGCCAGCAGTATGAAAGTAACCGAACACCTGACCCGCGCCGAGGGCAAAACGCTGTTTTCCTTCGAGGTACTGCCCCCCAAAAAGGGCGAGAATATCCAGAATCTGTTCTCCAACATCGAGCCGCTGATGGAGTTCAAGCCGCCATTTATTGATGTAACCTACCACCGCGAGGAGTACGTGTATCGCCAGCACCCCAATGGCCTGCTGGAAAAGAAAACTGTGCGCCGCCGGCCCGGTACGGTGGGCATTTGCGCGGCCATCAAAAACCGCTTCGATGTGGATACCGTGCCCCACCTTATCTGCGGGGGCTTCTCGAAGGAGGAAACCGAAAATGCCCTCATCGACCTGCATTTTTTAGGTATTGATAACGTGCTGGCTCTGCGCGGCGACCCTATCAAGAGCGAGGGGCGCTTTGTGCCGGAGCCCGACGGACACGCCTACGCCTGCGACCTGATTGGGCAGGTAGCCGACCTGAATAAAGGTGCGTACCTGGACGAGGAGCAGGATGATGTATGGGCCACCAACTTCTGCATCGGCACGGCTGGTTACCCCGAAAAGCACTTCGAGTCGCCTAACTCGGGGGCCGATATCCGTTACCTCAAGCACAAAGTAGACCGTGGGGCCGAGTACATCGTGACGCAGATGTTCTTCGACAACGAACAGTTTTTCCAGTTTGAGCAAAAGTGCCGGACGGCTGGCATTACGGTGCCCATCATCCCGGGCCTCAAGCCCCTCACCACCAAGGCCCAGCTTACGGCCCTACCCCGCTCCTTTTACCTGAACCTGCCCGACGAGCTGGTAGACGCCGTGCACCTGGCTCCGGATAACGCGGCGGCCCGCGAAATCGGCATTGAGTGGTGCATCAACCAAAGCAAGGAGCTGATGGCGCATGGTGTACCGGTGTTGCACTACTACAGCATGGGCAAATCGGAAAGTATCCGGCGGGTAGCGGCGGCACTTTTTTAGCGGTGAAATTGTGGGTTGGTGAGTTCGACGTTCAATCCGCACAAGTAGCGTACATAGCACATCAAACTCACCAAATCACCATTTCAGCATTTCACCATTTTGGATTCCCTCGACGAGTTGTTTGCCCGCCTGCGCGTGGCCACTACGCCTACCGAAATAGAGGCTTTGCAGGAAGGCATCTGGCAAATTTGGCTAGCCACTGGTCACCCGTTGCTGGATAAGCATCTGGAAGCGGGTATGCGGGCCCTGGCGGCGGAGGAGTATACGCTGGCTATTACCGAGTTTACGGCGCTTACCGATGCCTCGCCGGAGTACGCTGAGGGGTGGAACAAACGAGCCACGGCTTATTTCCTCCGGGGCGAATACAAAGCATCCATTACCGATATCCGGGAAACTCTGCGGCTGGAGCCCCGGCACTTCGGCGCTTTATCGGGGTGGGCCACCATTCTGCGCACCATCGGCGACAATAGGGCCGCGCTCCAGGTATTGCAGCGCCTGGAAAAGCTATGCCCCGCCTGGCCAGGCCTGCAAAGCCAACTCCGCAACCTGCAGGACTTACTGGATGAATAGTGTTACATCGGTCGTTTCGGGGCTTGGCGGGTTGAATAGATAGTTGTATATTTCCCGGACCAGCAAAACCCAATTCCAATCCCCCCGGCGTTGATTTGCGTACGTCTGTCACTTTTGCAGATGCTGTACATGGTTCCACATCTATATTCCCACCCCGGCTGGCCCTGGCCACAATTGCACTAAAACAACAATTTTCTTTACCTGACAAAGCATGCCGACTGGTTTTCCAGCCGGCCGTTCTGGTATTTCGTCCCGTCTACAATTCCCACAAGTCCCACCATGAAACAACTTTTACTGCTGTGTTTACTGCTGACGACAGTTGGCGCTCATGCTCAGAAATTACGAAAGACCGATACCAGTAGCGGAATGCTGGAAAAAGGCGAAAAAGTAGGCGTATGGGAGTATTATGCCTACACCCGCGACGGTACCCAGGTAATAGCGCAGAAGTACGACCACACTGCCAAAAAGCTGGTGTTCTTCCGCCCCTTCGATGATGTACCGTACGCGGTACGGACGGCCAGCGGCGAGTGGACGCGGCAGCGCGTTACGCACCCTATTTTCTTTGTGGGCGGCGATGCTGCCCTCGCTCAGTACATGAGCAAAATGGTGTACCCGGCGGCGGCCCAGAATAAGAATGTGCAGGGGCGCGTGGTAGTTTCTATTGTAGTAGACACGCTGGGCCACGCTATTGACCAACAGATTCTGTTTGGCATTGGCTCCGGCTGCGACGAAGAGGCGCTGCGGGTGGCCCGCACCATTCCCGACCAATGGATTCCGGCCCACATTGGTAGCCGGGCCGTGGTGTCCCGGTTTGAACTCCCGTTTACTTTTCGCCTGCGCCCCCAATAGCACGAGCAGGGCCAGCGCACTTCGGTTGTGAGGGGGGCAGTTAACTGTCCGCTTCTCATTCACGTATCTTGCTGCCATGAAAAAGCATGTATGGCTCGGCACCTTGGCAGCTGGTTGGCTGCTGACGGCCTGCGACTCGACGCCGCGGGAGCGGCAGGATATGGTGAAACAGGAAGCCCGCAAACTCGACACAGTAGTGGATGAGGCGGCGGCCAAACTGCGCGTGGCCGGCCGGCGTGCTTCCCGCTTCGATTCTACTTCCCGGGCCCGCAGCCGCCAACCCCTCGACAAAGCGGCCGAAACGGCCCTGGCCAACGAGCTGCTGGGCACCTATACCAACGTAGAAGCCCTCACCCCAGCTACCATTGAGCCGGCTTTCGTGCAGTTTATGCAGCAGGTACGGGCCCGCCGCCGCCAGTGGACCCAGCGCGACTGGGACTACGCCACTGCCATCAGCCGCCGCCTCAACGCACAGTTCCGTGCTATTCGTCTTGACATCAAAGGCCGCGACGAGCTGCACATCCGGGCATTGCAAACGGAATTTACGGCCCTGGAAACCGGCCGTGACGTGAAAGACCTGGGCGACGCGGTGAAGCAACCCTAGCCAGCCGTATTCTGTATGTACCCCTGAGCCCCGCCCTGCGCGGGGCTTTTGCATTGCCTGTGCCTATGTGGACCCGTTTTCTTCTTTGCCTGCTGCTGGGTGGTATATGCCTTTACGATGTGGTAGCGCAGAAACGCCCGGCCTTGCCTGCTGCCCGGCCATTACCCACTACCCCACCGCCGGTTATAACAGCGGCCGAAACGGTACCCGCCGCCGACCAGTGGCTGCAACCCGGCGACCGGCTGCAGGTACGCCTGGTGGGTACTCCGGGCTTAAGGGCATCCTTTCTGAATGGCAAGCCACTGGTGGAGCTGCCGCCGGCCCAGGCCCAGGGTAAACGGGGCGTATATCAGGGCACCTATGTGGTGCAGCCCACCGACACGCTGCAAAACCGCCGCATTGAGTTTGAGCTTCTTGGTCCTGACAGTGTCCGGGCCACCACATTCAGCAAAAACAGAATCCGCTTTCTGAACCCGAATGCGCCCCAGCTGGCTCTCACCAAAGGGGAGTTGGCTTACCTGAATTATGGGCTGGGCGAAGACCGGCTGGGTGGAGCCAAGCTGGGTTACCTCGACTCGGCGGTGGTATTGCACCTGACGGGCCGCGTGGGCAACCAGTACCGCGTGCAGCTCTCAGAAACGCAAACCGCCTGGATACCGCAGGAGGTGGTGCGCCTGCTGCCGCCGGGTGGCTTCGTACCCTCGTCCCTCACCGGCTCCTGGAGTGTATACGGCGACTCGGTATATGACTACGTGCGCCTGCCGCTTACCCAGCGCCTGCCTTACCGCTCCCAGCTGCTTACCGAGCCCAGCCGGCTTGTCGTTGATGTATTCGGGGCCACCTCCAATACCAACTGGATAACTCAGCGGGAGGGGCTGCAAGCCGTGGGCGACGTAACCTACGAGCAGCTGCAGCCGGATGTGTTCCGGATGGTGCTGCACCTGCGCCACCGCCAAAGCTGGGGCTACCATATTGGTTACCGCGGCAATACCCTGGAAATTCGGGTAAAGCGGCCACCCCGGCAGCTGCGCCTGCGGGGGCTTACAGTAGCCATAGACGCGGGCCACGGCGGCACCAACGTGGGGGCCACCAGCGCCAGCGGAGCCCAGGAGAAAGACCTGACACTGGCCATTGCCCTGAAGCTACGGCAGGCGCTGGAGCAGGCTGGTGCCCGGGTGCTCATGACCCGCACTACCGATGTCACTGTGGATAATGCCGACCGGGTGCTGCAATTCCGCCGCCTGCACCCCGATGTGCTCATCAGCATCCACGTTAACTCGGCGGGCAATACCAGCACCCAGGGCACCAGTACTTACTACCGCTACCTGGCTTTCCGGCCTCTGTCGGTGGCACTGTATGAGCAGATGCGCGACACTGGCCTGGCTGGCTTTGGCAACGTCGGCAGTTTCAATTTTGGCCTCAACGGCCCCACCGAGTACCCCAATGCCCTGGTCGAAACTGCCTTCCTCTCGAATCCGGCGGACGAAAAGCGGCTGACGGATCCGCAGTTTCAGCAGCAGATGGCAGTAGCCATGAAGCGGGGGCTGGAGCAGTTTCTGCGGACAACCCGGGCCCCGGGCCCGCGCGGCTGGCTGCTGGGCAGACCCGCCCTCAGTGTCCGCTAAAGCGTTGGGAGAAACCGGCGCCGGCGTAGCTGCTGCTTTCCAAATGATGGCCCGGATGGTAAAGGCCGCAACCAGAGGTAGCCGGACATAGGAGTGCCTGCACCCGGGGTGAGGTGCCTGTATCAGCAGAAGGCGCGGGGCAAGGTATACGGGCATATTACGGAGCCTGCCTATAGCATTTTAGCAAAAAATAGTTGCTCCCGGACACCAAAGCCGCAGGATGAGCTCTACCTTATTGGTGGCCAATGCGTACAGCCCCCGCAGGCGGGGCCTGGCGTGCGGCCAGCCCGTTCTTTTACTTCCTCAAACACCCACTTTCATTTATGGCAAACGACTCGTTACTCGACCGGAGCCGCACCATTGCCGGGCCAGGCTACAACCGCTGGCTGGTACCTCCAGCGGCCCTGGCTGTGCACCTCGCCATTGGGCAGGCCTACGCATTCAGTGTATTCAAGAAGCCCCTGGGAGCCCTCATCAGCGGCAACCCCGATGCCCCCGCCCCCACCGACTGGACTCCGGGACAATTAGGCGTTATTTTCTCCATTGCTATTGTGCTGCTCGGGCTTTCGGCGGCGGTGTTTGGCAAGTGGCTGGAGCGGGTGGGTCCGCGCAAGGCCATGCTGGCCTCGGCACTGTGCTTCGGGGGCGGCTTCTTTATTGCGGCCCTGGGCGTACACCTGCACAACATCTGGCTGGTATATTTTGGCTACGGCTTTGTGGGAGGTATCGGGCTGGGCATAGGCTATATCTCGCCCGTTAGTACCCTTATCAAATGGTTCCCCGACCGCAAGGGCGTAGCTACCGGTATGGCCATTATGGGATTTGGAGGCGGAGCCATGATTGGCTCTCCTCTGGCCGTTACCCTCATGGACCACTTTAAGGCAGCGGGCACCGGTTCGCTGGGGGTAGCCGCTACGTTTCTGGCCATGGGCCTGATTTATCTGCTGTTCATGCAGTTCGGCGTCTGGACCATTCGGGTACCGGCCGACGACTGGAAGCCTGCAGGCTACACGCCCCCAACCGACCACAACGCCCTCATTACTACGGGCAACGTAACGGCCGATAATGCCATCAAAACGCCGCAGTTCTGGCTGTTGTGGGTGGTGCTGTGCATGAACGTAACGGCGGGTATCGGGGTGCTCGAAACGGCGTCGCCGCTTATTCAGGAAACCTTTTCGGATGCGGCCCTGGGCACCGGCCGGGGCGTAACGGCCGCGGCGGCGGCGGGTTTTGTGGGCCTCCTGAGCCTGTTCAACCTGCTGGGACGCTTCTTCTGGTCGTCGGCTTCGGATAAGCTGGGCCGTAAAACTACGTATGCCATTTACTTCGGCCTGGGCATATTGCTGTATGCCTTGGTGCCTACCCTGGGAGCTGGGGCCCAGCTCACGCTGTTTGTGGTTGTGTCCTGCATTATTCTCACCATGTACGGTGGGGGCTTTGCTACCATTCCCGCTTACCTCTCCGATTTGTTCGGCAAGCTGCAGGTGGGGGCCATTCATGGCCGCCTGCTCACGGCCTGGAGCACGGCTGGGGTACTGGGCCCAGTAATTGTAAACTACCTGCACACCAACGCGAAAAGCAATGGTTTAACCGGCGCAGCCGCCTACCAGTCGGTTTTCTACACCATGGCGGGCCTGCTGGTGGTGGGCCTGATTGCCAACTTCCTGGTACGGCCCGTGGCGGAGCAGTATTTTGAGAAAGAAACGGCCAAGAAAGTAGCTGCGTAAGCGCCTTATCCTTTTACCCCGACTTGCTTTACCATGGACTCAAACACTTCGGCTTCTTCCCCTGAAGCAACTTCTAGTTCTACCGGCTCGGTTGTTATTGCCTGGCTGTTTGTGGGCATTCCATTGCTCTGGGGCGTATCCCAGACGTTCATTAAAGCGCTGGCCCTCTTTAAATAGGTTTTACGCGCTAACTTTTTCATCTTCAGAAGCACCCAAGCGGGTGCTTCTGCTGTTTTTAGCCTGGCGCACCTGGTTTTGCCCCGCTACTTCTCCATGAATTCGAGTTCTTCCGGCCCCTCCTCGGTGGTGCTGCTCACCTCCTTTACCGACAATATTGCGGCGCACCTGGCCAAAAACCAGCTGGAAGCGGCTGGTATTCCGTGCTTTCTGAGCAATGAGAACCGGCCTTACGGGGCCATGCTCGGGGCAGTGCGCCTCTTTGTGCGGGCCCCGGATGTAGCGGCCGCCCAGGAGGCGCTACAGCCCCGGCACAGCGTCATGCATGCCCTCTCCGACGAAGCAGAGGCAGCTACAGGGGTACGCTGCCCCCGCTGCCAGCATCCTGATGTGATGTGCCGCCACCAGCCCCAGCCTTCCGATAACCTGTTCGTGAAACTGCGCCTGTGGCTGTTGGCCCCCGAAAAGCCGCAGTGCCACTGCTTTCAGTGCGGCTTCGATTTTGAAGGTGAATAAATGTGGGAGGCTGAGCATTGTAGCTACATATATCGTGGCGGCAGGGTATCTTGCCCCTGTATCATCCGGAAATACGGCCTTGTCGGCATCACCCGCATTATACTATGGGTGCTGCCTGAACTCTTCCGGCGGCATTCAATGTAAGGCATATGCCCCCAATTTGCAGACGCACTTCTACTCTTGTACCCCCCATCTACCCTATGTCGTTTTTTAGTACTGCTTTGAAGTACAGTCTGTCTGTTTTCATGATGACCGGTTTGCTGGCCGGCTGCTCCGGCAAGGAGTCGGATTCAACCAAGCCCGCTGACCCGAGCCCACCTACTACGCCTACCCCCACTCAGTATGGCACTCCCTTCGCGGGCGTACCCGACCGGCAGGATGCGGCTCTGTACCAGGTGAACATGCGGGCCTTCAGCGCGGGAGGAAAATTTGCCGGCGTTACGGCCCGCCTGGATTCCATTAAGGCACTGGGAGTTAATACCATTTATCTGATGCCCGTGTACCCTATTGGCTCGTTGCGGGGCGTCAACTCCCCCTACGCCGTGCAGGAGTACACCACCGTAAATCCGGAGTTTGGTACCCTCACCGATTTGCGGGCCCTAGTAGATGGGGCCCACCAGCGGGGCCTGGCGGTGATACTGGACTGGGTGGCCAACCACACCAGCTGGGATAACGCCTGGATTCAGCAGCACCCCGACTGGTATCAGCAGAACGGCGCCGGTCAGATAATCAGCCCACCCAACAGTGGTTTTACGGATGTGGCTCAACTGAATTTCTCGAGTGCCCCTATGCGCCTAGCCATGATTTCGGCCATGAAATCCTGGGTGTACACGGCCAACGTAGACGGGTTTCGCTGCGACTACGCCGATGCTCCGCCGGTTGATTTCTGGAAGCAGGCCGTAGACACGCTGCGGGCCATCAAAACCCACAAGCTCCTGCTCCTGGCAGAGGGTAACCGTAGCAACCACTTCACCGCCGGTTTCGATTACATTTTTGGCTTTAATTTCTACGGCGGTATTTATCAGGTGTACAAAAACGGCTCCTCAGCCACCACCTTCGATGCCCTCAATACCTCCGAGTACGCAGGGGCTACCAACGGCCAGCAGGTAGTGCGCTACACCACCAACCACGATGTAAACGGCTCCGACGGTACCCCCGTCGCGCTGTTTGGTGGTCAGAGCGGGGCGTTGTCGGCGTTTGTAGTGGCCAGCCTCTATAGAGGCGTACCCATGGTGTATAACGGCCAGGAGGCGGGCATGAGCACGGCTATTCCTTTTCCGTTTACTTCCGTGAAGGTGCAGTGGGATACACAGCCAGCCATTACAAAAGCCCACAAGCAACTTCTGAAGGCCCGTGCGGCTAGTCCGGCGCTGCGCCGCGGTACCCCCACCGGCTACAGCACCGCCAATGTGTGTGCTTTCACCAAAACCGATGGCACCGACCAAGCGTTTGTGCTGGCTAACACCCGTAATACTGCGGTGCAGTACACCGTACCCGCAGCCCTGGCTAACTCCACCTGGACCGATGCCCTGCGTGGCGGCTCCGTAGTGGTAGGCACCACTATTACACTACCGGCTTACGGGTATCTGGTTCTGCGGAAATAGGCCGCAGATTTCTTTTCTCTTCAGGCGTATGATGCGGAAGGCTGACCCCGGATTGAGCAAGGCAGAGCAGGAACGGCAGCGCTGGAACCGGGCCTTGCTGGATACTACCTGGCGCAGTACCCGCTTCAATACCCAGCCCAACACGCTGCTGATGGAAGCTATCCAGGGCCGCCCGCCCGGCACGGCTCTGGATATGCACATGGGTGAGGGGCGTAATGCGCTGTACCTGGCCCGGCAGGGCTGGCAGGTTACGGGCGTGGACGTAGCGGAACAGGCACTGGCATTTGCCCGCCACCGCGCCACCGAGTTGGGCGTACCGCTAAGTACTATTGCCCAGGATAGCACTACCTATGACTGGGGCTACCACCGCTGGGACCTGATTGTACTTTGTTACGCCGATGAAGAGGCACATGCCACTCAGGCCGCGGCGGCGCTGCGGCCTGGTGGCTTGATGGTAGTAGAAAATTTTCACTCAGACCTCAACCTGACAAGGCCTGCCCCCGATGGAAAGCCCCTGGGCTTTCGTACCAATGAGCTCCCGCGCCTGTACGCCGCCGCAGGCTTGCGGATAGTGCGCTACGCCGAACCCCTCGCTCCTGCCGACTTTTCCCGCGAAACTCACCGGCTGGTACAGTTGGTAGCCCAAAAGCCCTAGGGCTTGCTCATTGCCGGAACCGCCACACCCGCAGCACCGTGCCGGCCGGGAAAAGCTCCTGCTCCGGGGGCAGCTCCAGAAAGCCGGCGGAGGTGAGCAGACTGGCCATGTCGCCGGAGCCGCCAGCCCGTTCGGGCGTGGCCAGCAGGCGGCCGTCGGGGCCGGGGCCCAGGCTTACCAGCTTGAAGTGCGTGATGCGCGGTTTAAATACTACATCTTCGGTAAGCACGGCCGGAACGGGGCCGCCCAACGCCACACTGCCGAAATTGGTGCCTTCAGGCTGCTGCGCGGCCAGCAGCCAGGGCCGGGCGTAGCGGTAGAAGTTCACAAACGTGGACACGGGGTTGCCGGGCAAGGCAAACACTACGGCGCCGCCGGACTGCCGGCCGAACCAGAACGGCTTACCGGGCCGCTGCCCTACTTCGTGAAACAGCTGCTCTACGCCCAGCACCCGCAGGGTTTCGGGCAGGAAATCAGCCTTCCCCTTCGATACCCCCCCACTCAGCACTACGGCATCAAACCCGGTCAGCAGAGCGGGCAGCCCCTGGCGCAACGCAGCGGGGTCATCGTCGAAGTGAAATGCCTCGGCCTCAGCTCCGGCCTGCCAGGCGGCAGCTTGCAGCATCAGGGCGTTGGAGCGCCGGATTTGGTGGGCCTGGGGCTGCTCGGTGATGGGCACTAGCTCGTCGCCGGTACTCACCACGGCCACCCGGGGCCGGCGGGCCACGGCCACGGTAGCGGCTCCCACCGTGGCGGCTACCGCCATTTCGGCGGGCTCCAGGCGGGTGCCGGCGGGCACCAGCAGGTCGCCCCGGTGGCGGTCGGCGGCTTGGGTGTGTACGTTGTGGCCTGCGTGGGGTGCGGGTACCTGCACCGTGCCCCAGCGCTGGCCGGCGTCATCGGTGCGGAACGTGAGGTCTTCGTAACGAATTACCGTATCAAGGTTGGAAGGCAGAGCAGCTCCGGTCATGATTTCTACGGCAGCAGCGGCATCCTGCGCCGGCACGGGCGGCTGCCCCGCAAACTGGGTGCTTTCGATGCGAAACTCCGTTTGGCCCGCTGCCAGCGCCGCGTAGCGTAGGGCCATACCATCCATGGCTACCCGGTTGAAGGGCGGAAAGTCCCGGTCGGCGCGCAGGTCTTCGCGCAGGATGCGGCCGGCGGCCAGTGGCAGCGAGAGGTACTCGGAGGGCAGCGGCTGCACGGTGGATGCCACCAGCCGGGTTGCTTCGTCAACTGAAATCATAGGTACGAATGTAGGGCAAGCAGTAGCTTGCGCCTTAACCAACGGGTGTGGGCGCTGGTTGTTTGGATGAGAAGTGGCCGCTGTAGCCGAGACGCGACACTTCGCGTCTCGGCGCGTTGATGATCTGAAACTGCGTCTATGAAACGAACCTGATGCAGAAGCCGCTACACGTCATGCAGAGGCGCAGCCGAAGTATGACGTTCATACGTAGCCAGACAACTTCCTGCACCGCTCCAACGTCAGCAACGATAAGACGCGAAGTGTCGCGTCTCTACATTAGCTGGTACCTTCGTACAGCCTGCTTATTCTTCACCTTCCGCAACCGGCGCAAGCTACAGCTTACGCTACCGTGTATGTCCGACTCCGCTAAACTTACCCACCTCAACGATGCCGGCCAGCCGGCCATGGTGGACGTGGGTGCCAAACAACCGACCCGCCGCGTGGCGCGGGCCCGTAGCCGGGTGGTACTCGGCCCCGACATCATAGCCCTGGTACGGGAAGGCGACCTGCCCACCCGCAAGGGCCCCGTGTTTCAGACGGCTATATTGGCTGGTATTATGGGGGCCAAGCGTACCTCGGAGCTGATTCCGCTCTGCCACCCGCTGGGCCTGGATAACTGCCAGGTAACTGTTGAGGTGGATGGCCCCGATGCCGTGCTGATTGAGTGCACGGCCACCGTGACGGGCAAAACCGGGGTGGAAATGGAGGCCCTCACCGGGGCCTCGGTGGCGGCCCTTACCATCTACGACATGTGCAAGGCCCTCTCGCACGACATTCTCATTCAGGAAACCCGCCTCATTAGCAAAACCGGCGGCAAACAGGACTTCCACCATGCCGGATAACGCCCCCGCCGACAAACCCCGCAGCAAGCACGCTCAGTTGGCCCGCCCCCATATGGGGGAATTCGGCCGCCACGAGCTAGCCATTCTGGGCGCACCCTGCGGCCGCATCAAGGAGCTGGCGGCCCGCCTGACGCCGCTGCTGGCCGATACCCTGCGCGTAGCCTACATAGACGCCGACCACGCTGCCGGCAACGACGCAGCCCAGGGTGGCAGCGGCGGCCAGGACGCCATCCTGCAGGCCGGTGCCACCGCCGAGCTGACCGACAAAATCACCTTCACCCGACTCGACGTGAAGCGGCCCCTCGACCGGTTCAGCCAGCCCGAGCTGCTGCAGCACCAGAACCTGGTGCTGGCGAACGGCAACCATTTCCGGGCCGCCCGGCAGCTGGTGATTCTGGACCCTGCCAAGCCCGTGGAAAAGAAGCTGGACCGCCTCACCAACGTGCGGGCCCTGCTGCTGCCCGAAGGCGTGACGGAGGTACCCACTTACTTGCAGGCGCATTTGGGTGAAGCCAAGGTGCCGATGCTGCCGCTGCATGATACCTCCTCCATTGCCCAACTGATTCTGGACGAATGGCACCAAGCCGCGCCGCTGCTGCGGGGCCTGGTGCTGGCTGGGGGCCGCAGCCAGCGTATGGGGCAGGACAAAGGCAAACTGCAGTACCACGGCCAGGAGCAGCGCGCCTACGCCGCCGAGTTGCTGGCCCCCTTCTGCCAAGACGTACACGTATCCTGCCGCCCCGACCAGGTGGTGGAGCTGGAATACGCCGGCCTGCGCCCCCTGCCCGACACCTTCGCCGATCTGGGTCCGCTCAGCGGCATCCTCTCGGCCCTGCGCCTCGACCCCAACGCCGCCTGGCTGGTAGTGGCCTGCGACCTGCCGTTTCTGTCCGAAACCACCCTGGCCCACCTCGTGCAGCACCGCCAACCGGCCCGACTGGCCACGGCCTTCCAAAGCCCCTCAACCGAGTGGCCCGAGCCGCTGATTACCATCTGGGAGCCGGCCAGCTACCCGCAACTGCTACGCTTCCTGAGCCTGGGCTACAGCTGCCCCCGCAAAACCCTCATCAATTCTGACGTAGCTGTGCTACCCGCCCCCGCTCCCCAGGAGCTGCGCAACGTGAACACGCCCGAGGAAGCCGCGCAGGTACGACAGGAGCTGGAGTAGCACGCAGCTCCGCTTCGCGCACGAGCAGAGCGAGTGGCAGGCGTGTAGTGCGCCATTCGCGAGGATACTCGCCTGCGGCTCGTGCGCAAAGCCAAGCTGCGCGCTACTTTACGGGTGGGCGGCTACCCACACGTCGCCGTCCTCGTAAAACTCCTTTTTCCAGATAGTGACTACCTGTTTCAGGGTGTCAATGATGTACTGGCAGGCGGCAAAGCTCTCGGCCCGGTGCGGGGTCGAAACGGCCACCACCACCGCCACGTCGCCGATGTGCAGGGTGCCTTTGCGGTGTACCACAGTTACGCGCTGCAGCATGGGCCACTGCTCGGTGGCCTGCTCGGCTACTTTGCGCAGCTGGTGCAGGGCCATGCTGTCGTAGGCCTCGTACTCCAGGCGCACCACGGCGCGGCCGGTGCTCCGGTTACGCACCGTCCCGATAAACGTATTAATGGCTCCGGCCCCGTCGGCCTCCACGCTTTGCAGGGCGGCCATTACGTCGATGGGCTGGTCGGTGAGGTCGATGTGAATCAAGGAAAGGAAGGAGAGGAAGTGAGGAGAAAAGAACGTCATGCTGAGCGCAGTCGAAGCATCTCTACCGCAAATCGTGAGGACGAAGCGGTAGAGATGCTTCGACTGCGCTCAGCATGACGGGCGGTAATGTTTGAAGACTGATAACAGGCAACAGGCAACTGAAATTACCCGCCGCTTACGGGCGGAATCAGGGCTATTTCGTCGCGCTCCTGCAGTAGGGTGTCATCAGCGGCGTACTCGTTGTTGACGGCTACGGCTAGGCTGCTGAGGCGGGCCAGCTCGGGGTAGCGGACGTGCAGCTCCCGCAGCAGCCCTCCAGCCGACTGGCCCTGCGGAGCGGCTACTTCCAGCGTGGGCTGCCCCACGATTTCGCGGGCAATGCCAAACAAAGCAATTTTCAGATTCATTGGTTATCTAGTAGTTCTCGTTCAGGAAAAGGCGCCGGACCGGACAGGCGAGCTGTAAGATCGGGCACCGGCCGCCAACCAGCGGCGGGCCGTAGCAGTTTACCCGAACGGAAAAGCCTGATTTACGTTGTTTGTTTGGTTGCGCTGGCGCTGCCGTTATTTCGTCCTGTTGTTTATGCCCGTTGCCGTACCCTCCGTCCTGTTCGATAACCACGGCCGCCCCCTGGAATACCTCCGGCTGGCCGTTACGGACCGCTGCAACCTGCGCTGCTTTTACTGTATGCCCGAGGAAGGCATCAAGTACCTGCCCAAGCAGGAGCTGCTGACCTACGAGGAAATGGAGCGGCTGGTAGCCGTACTGGCGGGCCTGGGTGTGCGCAAAGTGCGCCTCACGGGCGGCGAGCCATTCGTGCGCCGCGACTTGGTGCCGTTTATGGACCGCCTCAGCCAGATTTCGGGCATTGAGGAACTGACCATGACCACCAACGGCGTGCTCACTGCGCCCCACGTACCGGAGCTGGCCCGCATGGGCGTAAAGGCCGTGAACCTAAGCCTCGATACTCTGGACCGGGCCCGGTTTGCCAGCATCACCCGCCGCGACGAGCTGCCCCGGGTACTTGATACGCTGTATGCCCTGCTGGCCGCCGGTATTCGGGTGAAAATCAACGCGGTGGTGATGGATGGGCAGAACACCCAGGACCTGCTGCCCCTGGCTGAGCTAACCCGCGACCTGCCCGTGGATGTGCGCTTCATTGAGGAGATGCCTTTCAATGGGGGCAGCCACGCTGCGGCCGTTCTGCCCTGGAACCACCACCGCATCCGGGAGCATCTGGCGCTGAACCTGGGCGAGCTGACGCCTGTGCCAGCCCGCTCCGGCGACACCGCCTCGCATTACACCGTAGCCGGCCACCAGGGCCGCCTGGGCATCATTGCCGCTTACTCCCGCACGTTTTGCGGCACCTGCAACCGCATCCGGCTCACGGCCGAGGGCGGCCTCAAAACCTGCCTCTACGACCAGGGCGTACTTGATATCCGGGCCCTGCTGCGCGGGGGCTCCACGGATGAGCAACTAGCCGAGGCCCTGAAAGCGGCCTTCCGCAACCGCGCCGCCAACGGCTTTGAAGCCGAGAGCCAGCGCCCGTTGCACCAGCTCAGCTTCGAGTCGATGAGCACGATTGGGGGGTAACCGGACAAAGTTTTTTTGCCGGGAGCCGGTGATACTTGCCTCTAACGCGGATTAACTGGTATATCATCCGTTGTTATGAACAGCTCCGCTACCCTATCTGCCCCTCCTGCGCCGGCCGCCGAGCTGGCTGCGGCCCTGCGCGCCAACCGGGAGCAGACCCTCACCCAGCTCTATGCCCACACCTTCCCCATGCTGCGCCGCTACGTGCAGCAGCGGGGCGGCTCGGCGCAGGATGCCAAGGATGTATTTCAGGACGCGGTGGTGGTCTTGTACGAGCAGGCCGTAAGCGGCAGGCTGACACTCACGGCCTCGGCCAGCACTTACCTGTTCAGCGTGAGCCGCAACCTCTGGAAACAGGAACTCAGCCGCCGCAGCCGCCAGCCCGCCACGCCCCTCTCCGACGACCACACCCAGCTCCCGGACACCGCCGCAACCGACGCCGCCCCGCCGGATGTAACGGACATGGTGTTGCAGCACCTGGCCCAGCTAACCACCAAGTGCCGGCGTATGCTGGTGTCATTCTACTACTTCCAGCAGCCCCTGGAGCAGATTGCGGCCGAGCACCAGTACGGCAGCATCCGGTCGGCCACGGTGCAAAAGTTCAAGTGCCTGGAGCGGCTGCGCAACGCGGTGCGCCCTGTATTCCGCAACGCCTTTACCTCCTGATGATGCGCCCGGAACTGGAACGCTTGCATCACATTGAACGGCACCTGCTGGGCGCCGCTCCGGCCCCCGAGTGGCCGCTGCTGCAACTGCTCGATGCCGACCTGGAAGCGGACACCGAGTTGCAGCGCCAGCTATACCAGGGCGTGTACCGGGCCGGGCAGCAGCAACTACGCCAGGAGCTGCACCAGATTCATCAGCGGCTGTACCGGCGCCGTGGCTGGCTACAAGCCGGCACTAATTACCTGCACCAGCTGCGCCGCCTCTGGCGCCGGGCCTAGCCCTTTCCTTCTCCAACTGCTTCTTCCTCAGGCATCCGGCCCCGCATTGCGCGGCGCCCTGGCACGCGCATGCCCAATTTTTCTGCTGCTCTTCACTTTTACTCTCTACCTGCTATGCTGACCACTTCCGAGTTTCGCAAATTTGCCGTGCACGGCCGGGGCCTCAACGGGCTGGCCGTCGACCAATACGTGCAGCGGGCCCAGGCTCAGGCCTGGCCCCAGGTCATGGGCATGACGCGCTCCGTTATTGAGGAGCGCCCCACGCGCTTCGCTGAAATCGACGTGTTTTCGCGCCTGATTATGGACCGGATTGTGTTTCTGGGCACGGCCGTGGACGACCAGATTGCCAACATTATTACCGCCCAGCTGCTGTTTTTGGAATCCGTGGATGCCCGAAAGGATATTCTACTGTACGTGAATTCGCCGGGCGGCTCGGTGTACGCGGGCTTTGGTATTTTCGACACCATGCAGTACGTGCGGCCCGATGTGGCCACCATTTGCACCGGGCTGGCGGCCTCCATGGGGGCGTTTCTGCTGAACGGCGGCGCGCTGGGCAAACGCTCGGCCCTACCCCACGCCCGCGTCATGATTCACCAGCCCTCGGGCGGGGCCCAGGGCCCTTCGGCCGACATCGAAATTACCGCCCGGGAGATTATCAAGCTGCGCCGGGAGCTGTACGAAATTTACGCGGCCCGCACCGGCAAAACCTACGAGCAAATCCACCACGACTCCGACCGGGACTACTGGATGCGCGCCGACGAAGCCCGCGAGTACGGCCTGATTGACGAGGTGCTGGAACGTAAGCCGGCTTAGTGAGGATGATTACACCACGAAAGCCCGTATCCTTGGCCCGTACTGCCACATTCCCGGCCGCCCACACCATGACCATGTTCCTGAGTTGTCTGTTGTTTTTCAACCTGCTGTGCTTTCTGCTTTTCGCCCTAGACAAACGCAAAGCCCAGCGCGGCCAGCGGCGCATTGCCGAAAAAACGCTGCATTTTGCTACGCTACCGGGCGCGGCACCCGGCGCGTGGGTGGCAATACTGCTGCTGCACCATAAAAACCGCAAAGCGGCATTCTGGAGCATCACGCTGCTGCTGACGCTGCTGCAGGGGGCGACGCTGTATTTTGCGTGGCCTTATTTGCAGGCGGCGTTTTAGCAGGCCACGCGGACGTTTCCGGTAAGTTGGCAGGGGTGTAGGATGTAGTAGATTAGGGCGAAGAATTTGCGCAATTAGTCCATCACCTGAAACTACCCGTTATGCATTATTGGCAACGAGCCATCTGGCTGGCGGTGGTG
The DNA here is from genome assembly GCF_003944705.1 of Hymenobacter metallilatus. Classification (GTDB taxonomy): domain Bacteria; phylum Bacteroidota; class Bacteroidia; order Cytophagales; family Hymenobacteraceae; genus Hymenobacter; species Hymenobacter metallilatus. The sequence continues at coordinate 501,147 of NZ_RWIS01000001.1, forward strand.
AGTCTGCTGCTAGTATCAAGCTGTAAACCGCTGAAGCGGGTGTATGTACGCGCCATGCATCCTCCTCAAAGCACTACACAGACTGCCACAACAGCTACCTACCTGCTCCATGCGGATGTACTGGGCGGTACAGAACTGGATACTGGCCGCTTTGAGGTGTTGCATTACACCATAAAGTCATCTACCATAAGTACCCGCTACCGTCAGCATGTGGGTTTTAGAAACTATGAAGAGAATATTTTTCTGCGTTGTACTCAGCTAAAAAACCTTCCTGTAGGGCAACTCATGTCAGTGCCGAATACCAACTTCACAGTTACTGGCTATAATAGTAATACGCTATACAGCAACATCTCAGGTACTGTTATCCGATTGAATACTTCGACTACGCAGCCTCTCTTTCAGTTCGATTTACACTATCCGGATAAGTACAAGCTACCTAGTCCAGTTTTGAAGGGAACTGTTAGCTTCCGGATAGATTCTACTTACTTCAACCGGACACGCCAAGATTATCAGGGCCGGTACAACAACCTACGTTTAGCGCTAAAGGAAGCAGGCAAAGTAAAGTCACTGGACCTGGATTCCTATGCCTACCGTTACAGAGAGTTTAACGGGGAGGATAGCTATGACACATTGTATGCGCGACTTGGAGAGTTGTATAATCTGGAAGAGTTGAGTTTGGAGGCCAGTTACTTGCCGGCCCTTCCTCCCGGGTTCACAAAGCTGAAGCGCTTGAAGAAGCTGAATTTAAGCTACAACCGTCTCACGCAGTTCCCAACCGACTTGTACCAGCTGGATAGCCTAGAGGAGCTAAATCTGGAGCGCAACTGGCTGGATAGCATTCCGCCATCAATCCGGCAAATGGAAAGACTAAGGGTGCTAAACCTCAGCAGCAATCAATTGACGCAGTACCCAGAAGCCGTAAACGCCTTGGCGAATTTGCGGGAATTACACTTGGGCAACGCCAATATCCGCCGCCTCCCGCTCAGCACCAGACAGCTCCAGAATCTGGAGGTCATGGATGTGGGAAACCAACGTAATGAGCGAGCCAACAGGGTACATAATATAGATGCGCTGACGGCCCTGCCACACCTGCGAAGAGTAAGCTTAAAATACAATCCGTTGGATTCGCTCCCGGCAGCGGTATACCAGCTTCGGAAACTGCAGGAGCTCAATATAAAAGGTACGGGCCTCGATACACTATCCGTGAACCTCAGGCGCTTACCGAGCCTCCGAAAGTTGGAGTTGTACTACAAACCTCAGCTTTTCCCCAGCCCCACCCAGCCCTGACGCATGGCGTAATGCAGCCCCGTACCCACCACCAAGCCGATCAGGTAGTCATACGACAAGCCGCTGCACAACAAGCCTACCCAAAGGGCCAGCAGCAGCCCCGCCCGCGAGTCGCTGCTGCTGACGCTGCTGCAGGGGGCGGCACTTTATTTCGTGTGGCCCTATGTGCAGACGTCGTTTTGATAAGATAACACCTGTATTCTCACCTCAAGATGAGAGCTTTACCTTGGATAATTAGCTTGTTGATAGCTAACACATTGCTCGGCTGCCAGCCAATGCGCCGATTAACAACCAATCGCACTTTCAGGAAGGCAACTTACGTGGATAGTGCGGCGCTGCAGGGCGAGGAAACTATTGTACGGGGCAGTCATACAATTTTACAATACAGCGTTAAAACCAACCAGCCGAGGGTTGCTCATTCCATGCATGTCACGAGCTTCTGGCTGACCGTCCCATCAATTAATGTGCTACCTATCGGTACCCGTATCACCCTGCCCGATAGCCGGATTACGCTGCGCGGCTACACTTTTGGCGGCGGGATGTTTGGGTATGATTTTCCTGCTGTTACGGGTTCAGTTAAACGCAAAGCTTCTACCCCAAGCTCGCATACCATTCGGCTTCGTTTGCGTTACCTATCCCGTGGCAACAGAAAGCAACGTCTGAATCGAAGGGTTACCTTCTTGCGGGATTCTACCTTTTTTGCAAGGAAAGAGCAGAAGTAAGCCCTTGGTTTATGTATCCTTGACCCAACATGAAGATCCTATTCTGGATACTGGGTTTGGGGATGATGCTGTACGTGGCAGTGTGCGTGCTGCTGTATTTTCAGCAGGAGCGGCTATTGTTCTTTCCCACCAAGCTTCCCGCTGACTATCGTTTCCGGTTTACCAATCGGTTTGAGGAGCGGTGGATTCCGGCGGCCGATGGCACCCGCCTCCACGGCCTGCTGTTCCCAGCCGATTCGGCTCGGGGCCTCATCTTTTACTTGCACGGCAACGGCGGGGCGCTGGATAGCTGGGGCGAAGTGGCGGCCACCTACACCCGGCTGGGCTACTCGGTGTTCCTGCTCGATTACCGGGGCTACGGCAAAAGTGGGGGCCGCATCAGCAGCCAGGCGCAGCTGCTCACCGATGTGGACACGGCTTACCAGCAGCTTGCGCGCGAGTTTCCCGAAAACCGTATGATCCTATTGGGCTATTCACTGGGCACGGGGCCGGCGGCGTGGCTGGCGGCCCGGCACCACCCGCAACGCCTGATTCTGCAGGCACCCTATGCCAGCATGCGCGCTATGTCCCGGCAGCACTACCCCTGGGTTCCGGGTTTCGTTGTGCGCTACCCGTTAGCCACCGATGAGGTGCTGCCGCAGGTGCAGGCGCCCATCGTCATCTTCCACGGCAGCCAGGACGAGGTTATCAGCCCTCAATCAACCCAGCACCTGAAGGCGGCGCTGAAACCCCAGGATGAGTTTATTGCCCTGCCCGGGGCAGGCCACAACGGCCTGACCGATAATCCAGCCTACCAGCAAGCCCTGCGCCGGATTCTGGTGGGCCTGTAGGTGAGCAGGTAGCCACGGGCGGGCCTCCCGGGTGGCTGAGAAACAGAGGCCGGGGCGCGGATAGCGTTGGGCAGAGGAAGCCAGGATATTTACCTTCGGCTTCTGATGCTGCCCTTCCCCTCCCGTTTGCTTTCCAGTTCTTGTCTGCTGCTTCCGTCCCTGCTGCTGCCTATTGCCGCCCGGGCCCAGACGAATGCCATTCCTGACCCGAAAACGGGTACCTGGCACGTTGCCACGGTGGTGCTGCCGGGCGGACCGAAACACTGGGGCGGCTACGCGGAAGTACAAACCCGCTCCAACAGCCTGTTCCGCCAGTATTTCTATACCGAGCTGAAAGGTGGCGTGAGCTACGACGTGGCCAAAAACTTCACCCTGATGCTGGCCGGCGGCCGCTACTCCACCGCTGACTACCGCGACCTGAGCGCCGGCCCCCTCAACGTGGAAAAGCGCCTCTGGCAGCAGCTCACGCTCACGCAGTTTGCCGCCCGCCTCAAGCTGGAGCACCGCTACCGCATGGAGGAGCGCTGGTACCGCTTCCGCGACAATGTGGTGCCCACGGGCTTCTCCCGCTACCGCACGCGCATGCGCTACCGCTTCAACACGTTTTTGCCGCTCAACCAGCCTACTTTCACCGATAAAACGGTTTTCTTGTCGGTGTACGACGAGGTGTTTTTTAATCCCCGGGGGCCCTATTTTGAGCGGAACCGCCTGTACGCGGGTCTGGGCTATCAGTTCGACAAGCACTGGACAATGCAGGCCGGCTGGCTGAACCAGGCGAATTACACGCCCGCCAGCTACCGTCAGAACGTGTTTACCCCCCAAACCACTCTGGCCAAAAACAACGTGGTGCTGTCGGTTATCTACCGCCTGGGCCGCCCGGCCACTACATCAGCCTCCCCGGAGTACGTGCCTTCACAGCCTGATTAGCAGGGAGGGCAGAAGCCGGAAGCGAGAATTGTATTCCGCAGCTCAGCACGCTAGCACTACTACACTTCTACCTTCCGGCTCTTTACTTCTAATGTCTCCGCTGGCACCAGGTGCAGGGTTAGCGTGTGCCGGGCCTCGCCGGAGTACACCATGTGCAGCTCCAGGGTGAGGTGCTGGTCGGAGAGGGTTTTGATGAGCAGATACAAGGATGACTCGTTGCCGGGGTGCACAATTCTGCCGGCCTGCTTTACCCAGTGGGCAGCCGCTACAACTTCGGTGGGTTGATTGAGGTGGCTGAAGTCGAATACCACGCCTTCGCCCATGCTCCAGTAGCCCTGGAACGGCTGGGGGCCAGCCTCAATGCGCACGGTTTTCCACGCCTGACAAAGTATTCGTTCTTCCATACGCTGTTATTTCCCGAGGCCTACCCAGCCCCGCCGCATGGCGTAGTACAGGGCCGTACCCACCAACAGGCCCACAAGGTACCCATACGGCAGCCCACTGCATAATACTCCTACCAATAGTGTTAGTAATAATTCGGTGCGGGAACCGGCAATATCGCGCAGCAGGGTAGCCAGCGTGAGGGCCTCAAACAGCAGCAGTACCCCCAGAATGGGCAAGGGAAAAATCTGCACTACCTGCTGAAAGCCCTGGCTGAACCCCAGGCCCAGCACCAGAAACAGCCCCCCATACAGCACCACCGAGCCGCCCGTACGCCCCCCAAACGTATAGTGCCCCACCATACCACCCGAGCCGTGGCAGACCGGAAACCCGCCCAGAAAGGGGTTTATCAGGTTCATGAGGCCGTAGGTGAAGCTGATTTGCCGCACCGTGAGGGGCCGCTCCGGAAAATAGTCCTCCACTACCTGCCGGGTAGCCAGCACCGAGTTGCCCAGGGAAAGCGGAATCTGGGGCAGCGCCAGCAGAATAGCGCCGTATTGCACGTTCTGCCAGGTGGGCACCTGCCAGCCGGGCAGGTGCAGGCCAATGGCGCGCTGGGCTGTGGCAAAATCGAGCTTGAACAGCAGGCCGTAGCTTACGCCCAGAGCCAGCACCACCAGGGCAGCCGGCCAGCGCCGGTTGCCCAGCAGCACCACCGTTACCAGGAAGGCGGCAGCAGCCAGCACGTACCCCGCCAGGCCATCGGCGGGCACATACTCCTTAAGGGCCAGTGTGGCCAGCTGCAGGGCCAGCCCAAACTGAATACCCCGGATAACGGGCTTGGGCACCAGCCGGGCCAGGGCGTCAATGAGGCCGGTTACGGACAGCAGCAGCATACTCACCCCAATGGCCAGCCCGCCCCCGAAGATGACGCGGCCGGGGATTTTTTGGGCAATAACCAGGGCGGCAAAGGCCTTGAGGGGCTGCACGGGCATGGGCATCCCGTACCACAGCCCCGAAAATACCTGCATCAGCCCAAACATGATGAGCACACCCGCACTGTCCATGCCAGAGGCGGCAATGATGCCGATGAGCAGGGGCAGGTCGGTACCCAGGTCGCCGAAAGCTCCCGCCAGCTCATTCCGGTCGAAGCGAATACGGGGGCGGGGCAGCGGGGTAACGGTAAGGGGCATGAGGCTGATAAGGTGAGGGGCGGCCGCACGGGCAGGCCGGGGTTTACTGCCAGATAAAGCTGGGGGTGGTCTGCTCTACTTCTTTCCCGCTGTGCAGGCGCAGGCGCAGGCGAAACTGCTGCTGGGCATTATCCGTGGGTTTAGGGCTCACAACCAACTCAATGGGGCGGTCCAGCTCGGCGTAGTCCCCCGATTTCCAGGAGTTAAGGGAATCGGCTAGCTGAGCCAGCGGGAAAGATACGCCCTGGTAGCGGCTGTTACCCGGCAGGCAACGCACAAACTGATTCAGCGGCTGTCCGGCAGCTACCCCGTTAAACAACCCGGTGCTGGTAAACGACACCTCCGTTATTTTGTCTTTCAACCCTTTGCGGCCGGGCTCCTCGCACTGCCACGCCAGGGCGCCGGCAGTAAACCAGCTCCCCGATGGCGCTGCGGCCAGGTAATCATACTCCAGCCGTACGCTGGCCAGCACCTGGGCGGCGGTAGTGCGCGTGCCATTGGTAAAAGCCGGTCCGTTGGCTGACTCCGCCACCAGCAGGCGTATGGCCCGCACGTTGGCGTAGTCCCGCAGTTCCTCCTTGCAGCAACCCATGGGTATCACTCCCAAAAATACAAGCAGCAACCCAAGGCGTAGCATTTTATGGATCATCCTGAGGTATAGGCAGTAGTAGTTTGTTTCTCAAGATAAAAGACGGACGGCTTTTGCCAAGCGCAGCGGCTGGTTATGCGAAACCTGAACTGGTGAACGAGCTGCTGATTTTCACTGGCCCCGCCGGCCGTTGTTTACTGGCTTTCCGCCGAGCCGAAAGAGACAATTTCCGCCGGCACTTCTGCCGTGTCCTCCCAGGCCAGCATCCCGCCTTCCAGGTTCAGCAGGTTGGTCAGGCCAAACTCGGTTTGCAGGCGCTCCACGGCCTGGGTACTGCGCCTTCCCGAGCGGCAGTACACAACTACCGGGTGCTGCTTGGGCAGGTTGGCCACGCCCTTTTCCAGGGCGCTCAGGGGCAGCAGGGTGGCACCGGGCAGGTGGCCGCTGGCGTACTCCTGGGGCTCCCGCACATCCAGCAGAAAGGGCGGCCGGGCCGATATCAGCTGCTCCCGCAGCTCCACGGCCGAAATACTCCGGACGCCCGCCCCGCACAGGTCGGCGTAGTCGGTGGTGCTGGCCGTATCCAGGTTAATGGCGGCTTGCTCGGGGCGGCGGGCAAATTTCAGGGTGCGCGTCTGAAAGGTGAGGGCATCAAACAGCCAGAGCCGCCCGCTGAGCACCTCTCCAATGCCCAGAATAACCTTGAGAGCCTCTGTTGCCTGGGCCGTACCTACCAGCCCGGGCAACACGCCCAGCACCCCGGTGGCCTCACAGTTGGGAGCCTCAGCGGCCGAGGGTGGCTGCGGAAACAGGCAGCGGTAGGTGGGCCCGCCCTGGTAATTGAACACCGCAACCTGGCCCTCAAACTTATAAATGGCCCCCGATACCAGCGGCTTGCCGTAGCTGACGCAGGCATCATTGAGCAGGTAGCGGGTGGGGAAATTGTCGGAGCCATCTACCACTACATCGTACTTGCTTACCAGCTCCCGCACGTTGCCCAGCCTGGCCCGGCAGGTATACACCTCGGTGCGCACCAGCGGATTGATGCGCTGCACGGCCCGGCCGGCTACCTCCGCTTTAAGCTGGCCCAGGTCAGCGGGGCCATACAAAATCTGGCGCTGCAAGTTGCTGCGGTCCACCTGGTCGGCATCTACGATGCCCAGCGTACCCACGCCAGCGGCGGCCAGGTACTGCAGGATGGGGCAGCCTAGCCCCCCGGCCCCTACCACCAGCACGCGGGCGGCTTTCAGCTTTTCCTGGCCGGCTTCTCCTATTTCGGGTAGCTGCAGGTGGCGGCGGTATATCTGGCGTTCTTCTTGAGTAAGCATACAGAGGAGGCTACTGGTGGCCGGCAACATAAGCTGCCGCTTCTGGGGAGGGGCCGCCCGGACCGAAGTGCTTTCGGGCGGAGCCATGCCAAGCTCAAACTTACTTATGGCCCATAAGGTTAACCTCATACGCCGCCACTGGTCCGCGCCAGGCGGCGTACAGAGGTACCCGCGTTTCCCTTGTTTCTTTAACCGTTGCCGTGTCTGCTCCCGTTTTTCTTCCGCCCACCAGCTACGAGTACGTTACCGTGCGCCGCGTACAGGGCGCTGCCGCCACCGAAGCCTCTGATGTGCTGGCCGCCGAGGAGCCCCTGGAAATTCGGGTAGGCTTTGGACCGGCCGGACAACGGGAGCACCGCACCCTAAGCATTACCATGCGCACTCCGGGCCACGACTTTGAGTTGGCGGCCGGTTTTTTGTTTACGGAGGGCATTATTCGCAGCCGCCAGGAGGTGCAGGGCCTTATTTACTGCCCCGATGTGGCAAAGGAGGAGGAGCGCGAAAACGTGGTGCGCGCCGAGCTGGCTCCATCCGCCCTGCCCGACCTGCCCCGGCTGGAGCGCCACTTTTACACCAGCAGCAGCTGCGGCGTGTGCGGCAAAACCAGCATTGAGGCAGTGCATGCCGCCGCCTGTCCGGTACTGCCCCCGGCGGGGCCCCTGGTGGCGGCCAGCGTCATCCACCAGCTACCCGAGCGGCAGCGGCAGGCTCAGGAGCTGTTCGAGCAAACCGGGGGCCTGCACGCGGCGGCGCTATTCTCCCCGGCGGGCGAGCTGCTGCTGCTGCGCGAAGACGTGGGCCGCCACAACGCTCTTGATAAAGTGATTGGCGCGGCATTGCTCCAGGAGCTGCTGCCCCTACACAACACCGTGCTGCTGGTGAGTGGCCGGGCCTCGTTTGAGCTGGTGCAGAAGGCGGCCGTGGCAGGCATTCCGGTGCTGGCGGCCGTGGGCGCGCCCAGCTCCCTGGCTGTTTCCGCCGCCACCAATTTTGGAATGACGCTCTGCGGCTTCGTGCGCCAGAACCGCTACAACGTATATTCTCATCCCTGGCGAATTGTGCAGGCTGATGACGTATAAGTTGTCTATCATGCTGAGCGGAGCGAAGGATCTTATGTAAACGACCCATGCACCCGTAACAAGGTCCTTCGCTCCGCTCAAGATGACAGACACACTCAGTATCTATCTTCTACCCGCTTACCCTCCTACCCTACCATGAAGCTCCGCCTCGAAGACAACACACTGCGCCTGCGCTTGGATGAGCCGGAGGTAGCCACCTTCCGGCAGCAGGGCCGGCTGGAAACGGTAGTTCCCCTGGGCCCGGCCACCGCCGACTCTCTTACGTACAGGCTGGAGCGCGACGCGGCCACTCCGGCCCTGACGGTGCGCTACGAGGCGGGCCACATTCGGGTGCTGCTGCCCGCCGCCGTAGCCGATGCCTGGACCTCCACGGATGAAGTAAGCCTGCGCGGCACCACCGAAGTTGCTGATAACCACGTATTGCATATTTTGGTAGAGAAGGACCTGGGCTGTAAGCACTAATCACCTTCTTGCCTGTTTCTTTTTCTACTCTTCACTCCCGCCCCCATGGAAGATTCCCCCATCAGTGACCCCGGCAAAGCGGGCAACTCGCCCCAGCAAAAGGCTGAGAACAAGCCCAAGAGCGGTGACCGTCCCGACCAGGGTACGGCACCTGCTCCCGACCACTACCGACCCGATCCTCAGCACGAACGTGACGAAAGCGTGATACCAGCCCCCGACGTACCCAACGCCAAGTACCACCACCCCATTCTGGCCCAGCCCCCGGAAGTGTTTACTGGCCTCAGGCTGGAAGAGCGCGCCAAGGTGGCGGCCGGCGTTACGGCAGTTATTAAGTCCATGGAGTTTAGCTGGAGCGAAGGGGGGCTGAACCGGGGTACCCGGGGACTGCTCAACATGAACCAGAAGGATGGATTCGACTGCTCCAGCTGCGCCTGGCCCGACCCCGACGACCACCGCTCCGTAGCTGAGTTCTGTGAGAACGGGGCCAAGGCCACCGCCTCGGATGCCGATGACAAAGCTGCCGGACCCGAGTTTTTTGCCAAGCACAGCCTGGCCCAACTCTCCCAGATGACGGACCGGGACCAGAACAACGCCGGCCGCCTCACTCATCCGCTGGTAAAGCGTCCCGGCGACAACCACTACTCACCCATTGCCTGGCAGGATGCTTTCCAGCTGATTGCCGACAACCTGAATGCCTTGGACTCGCCCCACGAGGCGGTGTTTTACACCTCAGGCAAAGTACCCAACGAGCCGGCCTTCCTGTTCCAGCTGTTTGCCAAGCTACTGGGTACCAACAACCTGCCCGACTGCTCCAACATGTGCCACGAGAGTAGCGGGGCGGCTCTGAGCCCTACGCTGGGCCTGGGCAAGGGCTCCGTCACGCTCAACGACATCCACGAGGCCGAGGTAATCCTGATTATTGGCCAGAACCCGGGCACCAACCACCCACGGATGCTCACGGCCCTGCAAAAGGCCAAGCGCAACGGGGCCAAAATCATTTCCGTGAATCCGCTGCCGGAAGCCGGTTTGATGGCGTTCAAAAATCCTCAGGATTTCATGAATCCCTTCAAGGCGCTGGGTGCCCTGCTCGGCGACGGCACCCAGATTACCGACCTGTTCCTGCAGGTGCGCGTGGACGGGGATATGGCCCTGCTGCGCGGCATCATGAAGCATTTGTTCGAGGCCGAGGACCGCAACCCCGGCCAGGTAGTGGACCGCCCCTTCATCGAAAAATACACTACTGGTTTCGAGTCGTTTGAGCAAAACGTGCGCAACACCAGCTGGGAGGATATTGAGGAGTTGAGTGGCATTTCGCGGGCTCAGCTGCTGGAAGCGGCTAACCTGATTGCTACTAAGCAAAAGATTATTACCTGCTGGGCCATGGGCGTAACCCAGCAGCGCCAGGGCGTGCAGACCATTCAGGAAATTGTGAACCTGCAGCTGATGAAAGGTGCCATTGGCAAGCCCGGCGCGGGTACCTGCCCGGTGCGCGGCCACTCCAACGTGCAGGGCGACCGGACCATGGGGGTGTGGGAGCAACCCACCAAGCAGTTTCAGGATGCGCTGGGCAAGGAGTTCAACTTTCAGCCACCCTACGAGCACGGCTACGATACCGTAGAGGCCATCAAGGCCATGTATAAGGGCAAGACCAAGGTGTTTTTCAGCCTGGGCGGCAACCTGCTGGCCGCTGGCCCCGACACGGAGGTTATTGCCGAAGGTATGCGCAAGCAGAAGCTAACGGTATTTGTGGGCACCAAGCTCAACCGGGGCCACCTGACTACCGGCGAAACCAGCCTGCTGCTGCCCTGCTTCACCCACGCTGATGTGGACATGCAGAAGTCGGGCCATCAGATGACCTCCTGCGAAAACTCCATGGGCGTCGTTAGCCAGAACAAGGGTGTGCTGGTGCCATTGCCCGGCCAGATGATGAGCGAGGTAGCCATTCTCTGCGGCATAGCCATTGCCACCTTCGGCAGCAAAATCAACATTGCCGACTGGGTGGCCATGACGGAAAACTACGACGTCATCCGGGACCACATCAGCCGGGTAATTCCGGGCTTCGAGAACTTCAACGAAAAGCTGCGCCGCCCCGGCGGGTTCTACCTGCCCAATGGCCCCCGGGAGCGGAAGTTCACCACCAAAAACGGCAAGGCCAACTTCACCACCACGGAGCTGGAGCATTACCAGCGCGACCTGGAAGCCGACCAGCTGATATTGATGACGGTGCGCAGCCACGACCAGTTTAACACCACTATTTACGACTACAACGACCGGTACCGGGGCGTGCTGGGCGAACGGCGGGTCCTATTCATGAATGAGCAGGACATGGCGGACCGGGGCCTCAAGGCGAAAGACCTCATTGACATTACCAGCCATTTCAAGGGTGAAAAGCGCACTGTAGAGAAGTTTATTGCCATTCCCTACGATATTCCGAAAGGTAACGTGGCGGCTTACTTCCCCGAGGCCAATCCCTTGGTACCAGTGGGCAGCGTGGCCAAAACCAGCAATACGCCCACTTCCAAGTACGTGGTAGTGACGGTAGTGCCCACCCGTAAAACTGTAGGCGCACCGGTGGAAGTACGCATGGCGGCGGAGGTGTAATCAGTCAACCAGTGTCACCCTGCGTAAAGCGAAGGACCTTCTCCCGTTAGAATGATGCCCGTACAAGCGGCCCGATCTGACGGAAGAAGGTCCTTCGCTTTGCTCAGGATGGCATGTTGCTCTGCACTATCAGTAACATCTTTAAAACGGATACCCAATGGCAATATTCAGGCGGCCGGCACCCAAATCGGTTTTGTTGAATGACTGGTTAAGGCTGGGCCGCACTACTTCGGTATTGTTGTAGGGTACCCGCAAAGGATAGGCGTAATCAAAGCGGATAACGAAGAACTGCACATCAATGCGGATGCCGGCCCCGGCCCCCACGGCCAGCTCTTTGAGGAAGGTGCTGGGCGAGAACTGACCGTTTTTACCGTCGGGGTTGCCGTTGCTGTCCACCGTAATGCGGCTGGGGTCCTGATTGATCAGCCAGATATTACCGGCATCCACGAACAACGCCCCCTTCACGTACGGAAACAGGTCCTGGCGGTATTCGGCGTTGGCTTCGATGCGCATATCGCCCACTTGGTCATAGAACGAGCTGTTTTCAGAAGCAATAGGGGCCCGGTAGGTGCCCGGCCCCAGGCCCCGGGCGGCAAAGGCCCGCACACTGTTGGGGCCGCCAATGCCGTACTGCTTCAGGTAGGGCAACACCCGGGAGTTCTGGTAGGGCAGGCCCACGCCTACCAGCAGGCGGGTAGCAAATTTGTTGCCGCTGCTGGGGTTAGCCGAGGTGCGGAAGTAGTTGCGTAGCTCCAGATCAACCTTGGTGTATTGCGCGAATTGCTGGCTGAGCAAGGTATAGGCCTGGCTGCCATCCTCGTTGGTGATGCGCGGCTGGCCCGAAAGAGAGCTGAGCAGGTAGGCCAGGTTGCCGGCTACCTCAATACCTCCGCTGAAGTAAATCTGGTTGCGGCGCTGCTCCAGCGCCTGTTGGTTGTAGGTGTAGCGGTAGGAGCTGGACAGGATGAACTGTTGCCGGAAGGAGTTGGCCAGAAATGGCCGGTCCAGCAGCAGCTGCTGAAACGCCTCCGACTGGTTGCTCAGCCGCAGATACTGCACATCGATGGGGCGCAGCTCCTGCTCGTTGGTGAGCTTATTTTTCCAGGTGTACCCGTAGTTTACGTTGAAGGCCTGCTGGGTGAAGGCATCGAGGCGCGTAACTGTTTTGGCCCCTACCCCAAACGTGGTGCGGGGCTGAAAGTCGGAGTTTTTAAGCCGGATATCGAAAGGGGGCGTAATGAGGCGGGGCACCACCAGCTGAGCCGTAGCCCCCAGCTCGTAGCTGGTGAGGCCAATGGTGTTGGTGTTGCTGCGGGTCTGGTTTTCGAAAGTACCGGTTACGTTCACCAGCAGCTGCTCGGCCCCGCGCAGAGCCGAGCGGTTGCGGAACTGCACCTGAAAGCCGGGCCCCGTAAACCCGTTCGATTTGCTCACCAGCAGCACCTCGGCCCGCAGGCTCTTTTTGGGCAGCTGGGTCATGCGCACGTAGGAGTTCAGGAAGCCGTAGCCCGCCGAATCCGGCTTCTGGCGGGCTGGCCGAAAACCGATATCCACGTACTTGAAGGTACCCAGGCTCATCAGGCGGCTCAGCGTCTGGTCCTGGCGGCGGCGGCGGTACAGGCTGTCGGGGTAGAGGAACACGGCGTTGGTAATGGCCTTGGCCTTAAACACCTTCTCATCGGGATAATACTGGTAACCCTGGTAGTTGACGGGCCGCTCGGCCAGTACCGTATCCGACAGCGAATAGCGCGTGTTCAGCCGCACCCGGTTCAGTAAGTAAGGCTTGGCGGCCTGCGCGGGCGTTTTGGCCTTGATGCGCAGGTACACATTCACCTGGTTGTTCAGGGTACTATCCACTTGAAACAGCAGATAATCAGGGTTGAAGTAGTAAAATCCCTGGTTCTTCACGGCCTGATCAATGCGCAGCCGCTCGTTGGTGAAGGTTTGCAGGCTGTATGGGTCGCCTACTTTCAGCAACGAGGCGGCCTGGGTGGCGCGCACGGCTTGGGGCAGCAGGGAGTCGCCCTCAGGAAAGTAAATTTCCTTGATGGTGTAAGGCCGGCCCACGGTGGCGGTATAATCGACGGAAGCCGTCTGGCCCTTTACCTGCACCTTGCTGTGTACTACAGGCTGAAAGTAGCCGTTGTTGTACAGGCGGTTTACCATCAGGCCCTTTACTTTCTGGGTATCTACCTGGCTCAGCAGCACGGGCTTCTCGCCGTACTTGTTGGCCAGCCAGTGACCCAGGCCCTTGGTTTTGCCCTCACCCATGTGCCAGAAATACAGCTTGGGCCGCAGCCCCAGAATGGAGGCATTGGGCTTGGGCGTAATCACGCCGGTTAGCTCGGTAGTCAGCTCCGCTTCTTTCGGGATGGGACTATTGGACTCCACCTTCACGGTGCTACCCGTGTACAGCTTGCTGCCTTCCGGAATGAACTTGGTGCCCGAGCAGGCTGCCAGCAATGCCAAGCCCACGCTCAACCCGGCAGCCTGGTAGCCACTCCATCTCGGAGCAGCCCCCTGACGAGTAGAGTCGGCCGTTTGTGGTGGTTTGGACAGAAAAGGCAGGTGAGGCAGCATGCAGGCAGAAATCAGGAAAGAGACGCGGCGGTGGGAAACCTACCGCTTCTGTATAAAACTATCGGCGGGTAGAATCGGGGCGGGAAACCGGGCGGCTGGCGCGCCGGGCCGAGTCGGGGCGGGCCACCGGGCGCTGACGCAGGGAATCGGGGCGGGGGTTGGGGGCAGCGTTGGTGGAGTCGCGGCCGGCGCGGCGGTCCTGGCGGCGGCGGCGACTTTCCAGCTTCACCTCCTCCTTCACGTTATCATCAATGCCCTTGAACAGGTCGGCCAGGGTCTGGTAGTCGCGCTGGAAGATGAGCGAGGCCCCGGTGCGCACAAACTGCCCGTCAATGTCGCCGTAGGCGTTGTTGCGGAAAGCCCGCAGGCGGATGCGGCCGTTGGCCAGCACGTTGTATTCCACGCTTACATCACCGGCAAAGGCACTCACGCCGGCCCCGTTCTGGCCGGTGCTGGCCTGGTTGCCGCCGCCCAGAGGCACATCAGTACCCAGGCGCACGGTGAGGCGGTTATTGAGCAGCTGGCGGCGCACAGCCACGTTCAGGTCGGTGCGGGTTTTCTCCTGCCCGCTGCTGAAGTCGGCGTAAGAGTTCACGCCCAGCTCCACGCCCAGGTTGGAGAGGTAGGAGCCAGTGAGGTTGTTGAGCTGCTGAGTAAGTACTTGGCTGGCTGAACCGCGCAGCTGCTGGGCTACTAGGTTGCCGCTGCTGCTCCGGAAGGGGTCGTCGGCCATAAAGCGGTTCAGCACCAGCAATGAAAATACCTGCTTGTTCAGCTCGCTTTCCTGGGATGGTTGCCGCAGCTGCGTGAGGCGCGCCTCAATAGGGCCGCGCAAATCGGAGCGGGCTTCCTCGGGCAAGCGGATGTCGAACCCAATCACTGGTTTGAGCAGCTCCCCGGTCACTTTGAGGTCCACGACGAAGGGCAGCGCATTGCGGCCCAGCGCGTTCAGGGTCTCATCGGCCAGGCCCTGGGAGGCAATCAGCTCGGCGGGAGCGGCGCGCACGTTGTATTGGGCCGTTACGTTGGCCTGCCCATTGTAGGGGTCTCCGCTCCAGGTGATGGACGAGCCGGGCGCAATATCAAACTCCCGGGAGGCCAGATCGTAGAGCGACATCTGGTACTTGCCCTTGGCCACATCGAGGCGGCCGGTGAGGGTAATGGAGCCCGATGGGTCAATGGCGGTATTGAGTGTGCCGTTGGCCTGTACTTTCAGGTTGTCGCCGGAGGCCTCGTCCACCACAATGGTAAAGGGCGTGTTTTCCGTTACCGTCACCACGGCCTGAATGTCGTAGCCGGCGGCGGTTTGGGCGGTATCCAGGGCCAGCTGCCGGGCCAGCATGGTGTCAATGGGCGCGCTCTTGTCCACAAACTCCACAATACCGTCGCGCTCCACCTTCACCGGGTCGTCGGTGGGGATGCCCACAAACAGGTTGGAGCCGTCGGCCACGCGGGCCCGGGTACGCACCACCGGCAGGTTCAGCGAGCCGGTAATGCGGGAGTCGGAATCCACGAAGAGCTTGCCCCAGAACAGGTTGTTCTCGCGGCGGGAGCTTTGCACGGCCAAGAAGTTGTCGGTGGTAGCCTCCAGGTTGAAGCGGAAATCCGACACGTAGTCAGTAGTCAGAATCCGGCCGTTGATAGTGGCCTTGCTGCCCAGAGAGTCTGTCACTTCAAAGTCATCAAACCCAATGCCTTGGTTGGTAAACGCAATTTCCTGGGACTTCAGGAAGTAAGGTGCCCCCAGCTGGCTGAGCGTGAAGGTGGCGTCGGGGGTGGTGGTAAGCGTGCCGTTGATATCGGGCCGGTTTACCGTGCCCGTTACGGCCAGCTGCCCGGTTACGCCCCCGCCCATCTGCTGCAGCTGGCCCAGGGAGAAGGGCTCGATGATTTTCAGGTCCAGCCGGTTCACGTTCACATCAAACTGAATGGGCGAAGGCGGCGTAGCCAGGTAGTAACCCACGGCGCGCACATCCATACCCTGCTGGTTGGTAAGGCGGGCATCCACGTTGAAGCGGTCGGGGGTGGGGTTGGTGGCCTGCACGGCCACATCCCCAATAATGGACTTATTGTAGGCAAAGCCGCCCAGGGTGGCATTGGCCGTAAAGGCCTGCCTAGGCTGGCCCAGGCTGTAGGCCACGGCCTGCCCATTCAGGGTACCGGCAATCAGGGAGTCCTGGAAGCCGGCGGCCCGGCCCAGGGCGTTGATTTCGAGGTTCTGCATGTTCACCTGCAGCGGAAACTGGGGCCCGGTGAGGGTTTCGAGGCTGAGGCGGCGCTGGTTGCGCGAGAAGCTCACGTTGCGGGCGAAGATGGCCCCGGTGCCGGTGGTATAGCGCAGCTCATTGTCCTGGGGGGTATCCCACTGCTTCTGGTCCAGCATCAGCTTGGGATCGAAGCGGAAGACGTAGGCCTCACCCTGGTTGAGCACCCGCAGCGCCCCGGCCAGATTCAGCCGCTCGGCGCTGTCGGACTCGGCAATGCGCAGGCGCGTCCCGATTTCGTTGTTCTGAATGCTGCCCGTAAGGCTGGGGTTCGGAATGGTGAGGGTGGTATCTTGGCTCACCTGCCGCAAACCCAGGGCGTAGTCCAGCTTCTGCGGGTCGGACTGCACGGCCAGCTTCAGCGAGTCCATAGCATAGCCCATATACACAATGCGGCGAATGGCCGTGTTCAGGCGCAGGTCGGCCTGGCGGCTGTCGTAGCTGCCGGTGAGCTTAAAGGGCGTGAGCTGCTTAAGGTCGGGCACCAGCTGCTGCAGCAGGCGCGGCTGCTTCACGTTGGCCTCAAACGAGAACTGCCGGTACTCGCCCCCGGGCCGGAACTGCACCCCGGGCAAATCAAAATACCGGTCGATGTGCTGCTGTAGGGCCGTAGCCAGGTCGCCGAGGCGGGTGTTGCCGCGCAGCGTCACGTCGGCCACCGAGCTGGCAAAATCTACCTCGGTGCGGCCGGTACGCTGCACAATACGCCCATTCACCGAGTCCAGGGCAAACGGCTGGTTGTTGTTTACAATAACGATGCGGCGGCCCGAGAAGGTACCGTTTAGCGTGTTCAAATCGGAGCCGCTGAGGTTGGCCTGCAGGTCGCCCTGCACGCGCAGGTCGCCGCCGGAGTAGAAGCCCAGGGCCGTGAGGTTGGCTCCGCGCAGGTTCAGGCGGTCCACGGTGTAGGTAGGGTTGGCGGCGTTGCGCAGGTTAATGGTAGCCAGCACATCCAGGTTGAGGTTGGGGTCGTCCTTGCTGCTGGCTTCCACCACGTAGCGGTTCCGGTCGATGTCCACGTTGGCCGTAATGCCGCGGTAGGTGTAGCCGTTGTAAGTAGCCTGCTGCACGTTGGCTTTCAGCTGGCCCCACAGCTGGTTGGGGTCGAGGCCGCCGCGGCCGGTGAGGGTACCGTTGGCGGTTACCTTGCCAATGGTGGGGTCGTTCAGGAACTTGCCCACATCCAGGCCCTGAGTGCTGAACACGGCCCGTACCGGCTCCTGGCCCACGGGCCCTTCGCCCACATTTACCTTGGCCGCGAGGTTGCCGAAGCTGCTTTGCACCCGCATGTCGGTATCAAATATCAGCGCCGTGGGCCGGCCCCGGAACGTGCCGGTGGCCGAAATGCGGGGAGGCAGGCTGTAGCCTGCCGGAATGGTGCCGGCCGGCAGAATCCCCCGAATATCAGCAGCGGTAGAGGTGAATTCCCTGATGTTGAAGTCCACGAACAGCCGCTGGTCCGTGTTGGGTAACCCCACAAGCCGGCCGGTGGTACGGATGCGGGTGCCCTGCAAGCCCTGGAAGCTGAGGTTATTGAGGGCCAGGTTACTGATGCGGCCCTTTACCTGCCCGCTCATGGCCATGGGAGCATCGGGGTTGATGCCCAGCTCCGGCAGCGTGCCCTTGGGCAGCAGGCTGCGCAGGTCGTTTTCAGTGGTGCGCACGTAGCCCAGGTTCAGGTCCAGCACCAGCCGGTCGTCGGTGTTAGGCAGGCCCTGGATGCGGCCCGAGCCGCGCACGATGGAGTTGCGGAAGCCCACAAAATCCAGGTTTTGCACCCGTAAGTCGCCCAGCCGCCCGCTCACCAGCCCCGAAATCAGAAACGACTGATTGGGGCCACTGCTGAACGGGGGCGTATCAATCAGGCTGGGCGTGATGTAGAGCACGTCGCGGAAGCCCAGACGGGCCTGGCGCAGGTCGCCGTTCAGGCGCAGGTTGGGCAGGTCGTCGGGAATGGCCGCCAGGTCTTTGAAGCCAATACCCATGCGGCGCTTGAGGTGGCTATGGGGCGTTACCAGGTCCAGGTTGTTAAGCTGGATGCGGTGGGCGTCGTACAGCACATCGGCGGCGGCGCGGGTTACGGCAAAGCCGCTCTGCTCCTGCCCGGCCAGCTGGGTAATGCGGCCGGTGGTGCTATCCTGGGAGTAGCGCAGGTTCTCGGTATTGAGCGTGAGGTTCGTGAACTTCAGGTGGTTGTAGTCCATACCCCGGATGCGCGTCTGCTGCCGGGGCTCGTTGAAGTTGTCGAAGGCCACATCTACCCCGCTGATATCCGACTGCTTCAGCGTTACCACCCAGCTGGCTTCCTTGCCCGTGGCGTTTTCCACCGAGGCATTCAGGTCGCGCACAGCTTCGGCGGGGTTCACCACGCGCTGCTCCACCGGCACATTCTCGTTCTGGGCGTAGGCGAAAGTGGTGTTCTTGAGCTTGAGCGTGTTCAGCGCCACCCGGCTGTTTTTCAGGTCGATGTTGTCGGCCGTTACGTCGGCCTCGCCAATGCGGGTGCTAATGAACTGGGCCGAGGGGTCGTTCTGGTAGCTCAGGCTCACGTTTTGGAGCTGGGCCCGGTTCAGGCCAAATTCCAGCTGCAAAGCGGCCGTATCCTGGGGAGTGTCCGGCGGCACCTTGGTCTGCACGATGGTAACACCGGTGTTGCGCAAAGCGGCCTGGTCTACCCTATAGGTGGAGCCATCCACGTCCACCTCGTCCATGCTCACGGCCAGCTCGCCCACCCGGGTGCGCACGTTCATCCCGTCCACCTGGTCGTTATAGGTGAGCAGGATGTTGGTCAGGCGCAGGTCCCCGATATTGTACTGAAACCCGGCTCCGGTGGTATCGGCCGGGGTAGTTTTCACCGTAGAAGTATCCCCGCTGGCAAAGGCCCGTACAATAAAATCGTAGTTGGAGATACTGTCGGGCTGGGTGCGCTTAATGGCCAGCCGTCCGTCGTTCAGCTCCAGACTTTTCAGATTGATCTGCGACTTGGTGAGGGCCCACAAGTCCAGATCCAGGCCCAGATGTCCCACCGACAGCAACGTATCGCCCCGCTGGTCTTCCAGGTACACTCCGTCGAAGCTAATGGCGTGCCGGAAGTCGGAGCGAAACTTACCAATGCGCACCTCAGTCTGCAGCTTATTGCGCAGGTAGCCCTCAGCCTTACGGGCCACAAAATCCTGACCCGAAGGCGTTTGCACATACAGATAAAGGCCGGCCACGAATAGTAGCACCAGCCCAATCAGGCCCAATAGGCCATACAGGATACGACGTAGAATAACCGGCAAAAGGCAGACTATATGGATGAAACTCAGTGGGCCAAACGGAAAAACCGTTGAACGGGTTGGCTTAGGGCATTTTAATCGACCTAGAGCCGAAATCCAGCGTGTAATCCGCCGACTCCACCGACCAGGCATGGTCGGGCTAAGGAAGAATTGTATTTTCCGAACGTTTTCCAGTGTATCGCCTCTCTTCTACTACCAACTCACCTACCTGTGCGCACTTTTTCAATTTCCCCCCGTTATTTGTTGTTGATACTAGCCGGTTTCCTGTTTGCAGGCTCCACAATCAGCAGCCAGGCGCAAACCCTACCCGCAGCCAGTACTGCCAGCAGCACTGTTGCGCTTACCGGCGCCGTATTCAGCAATACCGGCCAACCCCTGGCGGGGGCCACAGTAAGCGTAGCAGGGAAAAAGCTGATTACCGCCAGCACGAACTCTGAGGGGTTTTTTCTGCTGCAGGTACCAGCCGGTGTGCCATTGCGCCTGGTAGTTGTGTTTCCGGAGCACCAGGAAGAACAAGTAGAAATCAGGCATCCCGAAACTGAAAAGAACCTGGTAGTGACGCTACAAAGCCTGGGCCGGCAGAAATCCAAGGCATTGCGTGCCCGTCAGAAAAAATACCAGCGCACCGGGCAATAGGTCCGCGGTTTGGCTTGCGGGGCACTTCTGGCGCGCACGGTTACTGAGCACTCACTTTGCCCACCCAAGGAAAATCAACCCGGCATCAACGTCACATCAATTGGGCATTAGCTTTGAAAAAAAAGCACCTGATTTCCCCCTTACTTCTCGCATTAACCGGGCATCACCGGTGCCGTTTTACCCTATTAAGCAGTATCTTCGGGCCCCATTTTTATCCATCAGCCCCCGATGATTCTTCGCTTTACGCTACCCTTCCGCACGGCCTGGGGCCAGCGCCTGGTAGTTTGCGGCTCGCTGCCCAGCCTGGGCCAGTGGAACCTCGACCAAGCCCTGAGCCTGCACTACCAGCCTGATTCCGGCTACTGGACCCAGGAAATCAGCTTGCCCGACGACCAGTTGGGTACGGTTGAGTACAAATACGTGCTGCTGGACGACCGGGATGGGGGCAAGCACTGGGAGTGGGGCGCAAACCGCACCATCGGCTACAATGCGGCCCAGTTTACCCGTATTGTACTGGAGGATTACTGGCGGGCCCCGGCTCTGCCCGAAAACGAGCTGCACACCGCCGCTTTTACCAAAGCCCTGATGCGCCGCCCGGCTTCAGCCCCGGCTAGTCAGGCCGCCCGCCTGGCGGGGTCAGTGGTGCGGTTTCAGTTGGCGGCTCCGCGCGTCGACTCCGACCACCAGATCTGCGTGCTTGGCTCCGACCCGGCCCTGGGAGCCTGGGATGCCAAAAAAGCCGTGGTACTCTCGGATGCGGACTACCCCACCTGGTGCGCCGATGTGGCCCTGGAAAATCCCGAGCAGACGGCTCAGTATAAATACGGCCTCTGGGACCCGCGCGAGAAAAAGATTGTGCAGCTGGAAGCTGGGGAGGACCGTCTGATTACGGCTTCCCAAGATAAACGTACCCTGCGCGTAAAAGCCGACGACCAGTTCCGCTACCCCACCGGCAATTGGCGCGGGGCGGGCGTAGCCTTGCCGGTATTTGCCCTGCGCAGCCGCCAGGGTTTGGGCGTGGGTGAGTTCCCTGACATTAAGCTACTGGTGGATTGGGCCGTGGCTACCGGTCTGAAGCTGGTGCAAGTACTGCCCATCAACGATACGGTGGCTACGCATACCTGGGTCGACAGCTACCCCTACGCCGCTATTTCGGTGTTTGCCCTGCACCCCCAGTACCTCAACCTTGAGGCGGTTGCTGAGCTGCAGGACGAAGCCGCCCGCCTGGAGCTGGCCCGGCTGCGCGAGGAATTCAACGCCAAGGATTTTGTGGATTACGAGCCGGTGATGAACGCCAAGTGGCGCTTTATTAAGCAGCTCTACCACCAAGAGAAGAAGGCCTTGCTGGCCAACCCCGATTTCCAGCTGTTCCGCGACGAGCAGAAGGCGTGGCTACTGCCCTACGCTGCTTTCTGCGGCCTGCGCGACCGGTTCGGCACCGCCGACTTCACGCAGTGGCCCGCAGAGTTCCGCTCACCTGCCGTGGCCGCCGAGCTGGTGCGCGAAGACAACCCCGAGTTCGACGAATTTGGCGTACACCTGTTCACCCAGTTCCACCTCGACCGGCAGCTGCTGGACGCCGTGGACTATGCCCGCCAGCACGGCGTGGTGGTGAAGGGTGACCTGCCCATTGGTATTTACCGCCACTCGGTGGATGCCTGGACCCAGCCTGAGCTGTACCACATGCACCAGCAGGCCGGCGCCCCCCCCGATGATTTCTCGGTGACGGGCCAGAACTGGCGCTTCCCAACCTACAATTGGGAGCGGATGGCGGAGGATGGCTACCAGTGGTGGCAGCAGCGGATGGGCCACCTGGCCCGCTACTTCGATGCCCTGCGCATCGACCATATCCTGGGCTTTTTCCGCATCTGGGAAATTCCCGGCCACTCGGTAGAGGGGTTGCTTGGGCACTTCTCACCCGCTTTGCCCCTGCACCGCCACGAGATTGAGCAGCGCCTGGGCTGGTTCGACTACGGCCGCCTGTGTGAGCCCTACATCCGCTGGCACATCCTGCAGGAAATCTTCCATGGTCAGGCTCAGAGCGTGTTCGATGAGTTTATGGAAGATGCCGGCCACGGCGCCATTCGTCTGAAGGAGCACGTGCGCACCCAGCGCCAGATGGAGGCCGTTTTTGCTGACAAAATCCAGCAGGACCCCGCCAACACCGAGCATTATACCTGGCTGCGGACCGGCCTTTACAAGCTGGCCAATGAGGTGCTGTTCGTACCCGACGACCTGCGGCCCGACTTCTACCACCCGCGCATTACGGTGTACCTGAGCCGCTCCTTCAAAGAGCTGGACGAGCAGAGCCGTCCCCGTATGCACGAGGTATATATCGACTTCTTCTTCCGTCGCCACGAGGATTTCTGGCGCCGCCAGGGCCTGGTAAAACTGCCGGCCGTGCGCTGGGCCACCGATATGCTCATCTGCGGCGAAGATCTGGGCATGGTACCCGAGTCGGTACCGGGCGTGATGAAGGCTTTGGGCATCCTGGGCCTCAACATCCAGCGTATGCCCTCCGACTCCAGCGTGGAATTCGGCCACCCCAATGCGGCCCCATACCTGAGCGTGGTAAGCCCCGGCTCCCACGACATGAGCACGGTGCGCGGCTGGTGGGAGGAAGACCGGGAGCAAACCCAGAAGTTTTTTGAAACCATTCTGGGCCACTGGGGCGAGCAGGCCCCGCAGTACTGCGAGCCGTGGGTGGCTCGCGAAATAACCGTGCAGCATCTGTACTCGCCGGCTATGTGGGCTATTTTCCCCCTGCAGGATTTGCTGGCCATGGATAGTCGCCTGCGCCGCCAAGACCCATTGGAAGAGCAAATCAACGTGCCGGCTAACCCCACGCACTTCTGGAAATACCGCTTCCATATTCCGCTGGAAGAGTTGCGGGCGGAAGCCGGTTTCAACCAGGAAGTGCAGCAGCTGGTAAACCAGAGCGGCCGTAACCAGGTGTATTAGGCGCGTAGGGGCCTACTGATGGGCCCCTGGCATACAGGGTATAGCTTATATGAGCCGTTTTCCGGGAGGAAAACGGCTCATTTACTTGTGTGGCGGTGCATTAGATGGCGCAGAAGGGTGGCCACTGGGGCAACATTGGTGGCACACCCCGCCGGACGGCCAATAATGAGCGTGCAAGTGCCCTGTGGCCTGCGCAAATCCGGAGAGTTGCCGGATTTTGGATCATACTGTTCAGGGTTCCTATTCTGGGAAACAGTTATTAATACGTAGCGCTTCCACTCCGGAGGGTGCAGCCGGCATTGTGGCCGCTAAAAGGTTCTTATTACGGTATGAGCGCACATTAAGGATATAACAAAACGTATATCGACTGCGCCTGTAAATGCATTCCCAATTTGGTAATTATTACTTCATTTTCCCAATTTAAGAATGCATGTGGTTCATTATTAGATCATTGAACTAAATATATCCTTCCTTACGTAGGTTCACACACCGCCAGGTGTCTTTTGTCGGAAACGTAGGTAATACGGGCCACAGGCAGACATTTTGAGCGGTATAATCCTGTGTGGCTGCTACTGTTTCTGCTGCGGCTGCCGGGGTTGCTTTTTCCACCTACTTTTTATAGTTCATGAAGAAAGCTTTACGTCTCTGGGTTGCTCTGCTCCTGGCAGCCAGTCTGGTATCACCCGACGTGCAGGCTCAACGGGTAGTGCCATCTTCGTCGCTGCCGGCGGTAATGCCCAGCCTCAGCGACCTGCAGCCCCCCTCCTTCCGGCAGCTGCGGCCGGAAACTGTGCCCACCCAGGCAGTTACCACCACTACGCAGAACAGTCAGGACGCCGGCCGGCCGGCGGCAGCTCCTACCGTTGCCAGCCAAACGGTTACCATTGGGGGCACTACGGGGCTGTATTACATTATCAACCTGAACGTTACCAACAACGGCGGGTTTCCGATTACGGCTTACCGGTTTTTCTCGGTGCCATCTGCTGCTGTTGCCGAGCTGTACGTATATAATTCCTCCAGTGGGGCGCTGAAACAGATAACCACGGCGCCAAGTGAGGAACTGCTAGCCGATTACAACCAAGTACTGATTCGGCCGACGACTAACGCTACGGGTACTACGTCGTTTCAGTGGCGGGCCCGCAACAGCAACGGCGAGCTATCTACTTCGTCGGCCACATTTACCATAAATGTGGAGCAGACGCCGGTAGCAGCGGCCCTGATTTCGCAGATTGTACCGGCCGGAGCCCCGGCTACTACCCTTACGGAGCCCCTATCGGTGGAGCCCGGCAGTATTGCCGCCACCGACTACGTGATACTAAGCTTACCCTCGGCTGCCCAGGGCACACTGGCCCTGAATGGTGCCGCCATAACGGTTGGGCAGGTAATAACGGCGGCCCAGGCGTCTCAGCTCACCTTCGATCCGGCAGCGGGTTTCTTTGGCACAGCCGTGTTCAGCTACCGCGCCCGTAATGCCAACGGCACCAACGGCAGCAGCGCCAGCTACGGTATTCCAGTAGCCCGGGCCACCTGTGGCCAGGCCAGCACCCTCAACTTTGCCAACCAGCCCGACGGCCAAAACTTCCAGACCACCCAATCGGTGCTGGTGGAGGGCGTAACCATTACGGCCAGCAACTACACCGCCCCCAACGGCCAGACGACTTTGCAGGTAGAAGACAACCAGGCCCTGCCCGGCAAGGCGCTGCTGTGGTCTACTGATTATACCTCATCAGCCAATGCTGCGTCTTCAGTTGACTTCACGTTTAGCCGGCCGCTGGATAATTTCTCCATTGCTCTGGCCGATATTGACCAAGTAAACAATACCTGGCGCGACCAGGTGCAGCTGGATGGCTACACGGCCAGCGGGCAGATAGTAACCCTCTCCTCCTCGGATGTGGCTCTAGCGCCCAACAACTCCAACAACTTTGCGGCTACCAACCTGGTAACGGGCCAGGGCAACTCCAATAACTTTGGCCCCAACAGCAACGTGGTAGTTACGTTTCCGCAGCCCATTGTGCGTCTGCGCCTCACCTACCGCAACACGGAGCCGGTAGCCGACCCCGGTGGCCAGATCATCGGCATCAATTCGATTTCATGGTGCTCGGTGGTAGATGTATACACGCGGTTTACGGCTGGGCCGGTGGCGGCCTCGGTGGGTAACACCGTGAGCTACACCGTGGAGTACGGCAATAACGGCCCCGATGCCGCCCAGCAGGTAACCCGCACCGTGACTTTGCCCGCGGGCGTTACCAACGTAGTTATTCCCACAGGTGCTACCTACGATGCTGCTACCCGGGTAATCGACTTCGGTGCGGCGGCTTCGGTAGCCAGCGGCAGCCCTACTTCGTTCACATTCAGCTTCACGGTGCCATCTACCACCGGGGCCTATAGCCTCACGGCCAACACCAGCACCCCTGGTAACGAAAACGGCGCCACGGCCAACAACACGGCCACCCGCAACCTGACGGTAAGCGACTGTAACCAGGTAAGCAGCCTGAACTACGCTACAGCCGCAACCGGCAGCCGCCGAACGGGCACCGAAACCCTGGGCGGCACCAGCTACACGTACAGCTACACCCAGAACACCGCTGCCGACGTGTTCAGCGTTGGCACGGACGCTAACCTCTCGGGTCAGACGTTGGCATGGCAGCTGACCACTAACACCGCTACCAGATCGGCAACCGCCACGCTGCTCTTCAGCCGGCCGGTTGATAACCTGACTCTGAGTGTACAGGACATTGAAACCGGTACGCAGCTCACCGAAGCGGTGCAGTTTAACGGCTATACTACTACCACCGGCGGCACGGCGGCTACCTTGTCAGCTGCCAATTTTACCCTGGGCTCTGCCACCTCCTTCTCCTCCCCGAACACCGTGCAGGGCACGGCGGCCGTGGCAGCTGGCTCACCCAATGGCAACGCCACCGTGCGCTTCACCACGCCGGTGCGGCGCCTGGAGCTGGTATTCTCCAATGCCAACACCCTCTTCACGGCGGCCCGTACTGCTACCATTGGTATCAACAGTCTGAGCTTCTGCGCCCAGGCCGACCTGGCTACCACCGTAACTCCGCAAACCTCACCTATCAACGCCGGCACCACGGGTCAGCTCAACGTTACCTTCACCAACGCTGGTCCCGATGCCTCGAGTAACGTGGTGCGGCAGGTGCAGCTACCGACAGGCCTCGCGGGCGTAACCGTCAGCAACGGCGGCTCCTACGATGCGGCAACCGGCCTGGTAACCTACTCGACGCTGGCCTCGCTGGCCAGCGGGGCCTCGCAGAACTCCGTTATTACGTTTACGGCCCCGAACAACGCCACCGCCGTTACGGCCGCCGCCGTTATCAGCGGGGATGCCAGTGAAGGGGGTAACACGGCCAACAACTCAGCCAGCGGCACGGTGGTAATTAACCCTGTAGCTGATGTAACCACGGTACTTAATGGCCCCACCAGCCTGCTGGCCGGGCAGCCCTCGGGTACTTACACGGTATCGTTCAGCAATACTGGTTTGAGCAGCGCCAGCACGGTGGCTCAAACGGTTACCTTGCCCGCCGGAGTTACCAACGTGGTTATTCCGAACGGAGCCACCTACAACACAACCAGCCGGGTAATTGATTTTGGCACAGCCGCCACGCTGGCGGCCGGGACGGCCAACTCTTACCAGTTCAGCTTCACGGCTCCGGCTACACCGGGCACGGCCAGTATCCAGAGCACTACCAGCACGGCTACCGGGCAGGGCAGCAACGTCGCCCCCGACCAGTTTACGCTGGGCCTGGATGTACAGGCGGTGGCCGATGTAGCCGTTACCCTGACCACTACCGCCAGCCCCATTAATGCCGGGGCGCAAGGGCAGTTTACGGCTACCTTCAGTAACAACGGCCCTAACTCGGCCAGCAGTGTAACCCGCCAGGTGCAACTGCCCGCCGGCCTTGCAGGAGTTTCGTTGCCGGATGGGGGCTCCTACGACGCCGCAACCGGCCTGGTAACCTTCCCCACCCTGTCGACGCTAGCCAGCGGCACCTCGGCCAACTTCCGGATTCTGTTTACGGCCCCGGCCACGGGGAGCGGCGTAACCGCCACGGCCAGCATTGCCACCCCGGACGTAGAGCTGGGCCAGACGGCCAACAACACGGCCTCGGCCACTATTGCCCTGACTCCGGTGTTCGACCTGATTACGCGCATCACCGGGCCGGCCACCACGGTAGCGGGCACGCTCACCACGTTCAGCGTCATCACGCAGAACAACGGACCATCGGTGGCTACGGGGGCAGTGCAAACTGTGCAGCTGCCTACCGGCCTGACGGGGGTGTACGTGAGCAACAATGGCAGCTACGACAGCTCGACGGGTGTAGTAACTTTCCCAACGGTGGCGGCTCTGGTGAGTGGCGCCAGCCAGAACAATACCATTAGCTTCTTGGCGCCTACGGCGGGCTTCACTGCCACGGCCAGCGTAACGCCTACCGCCGGCGACTCCAACACGGCCAACAACTCGGCTACGGCCGGCGCTACGGCCGTTACGGCGGCCCCGAGCACCAGCGCCAACCTGTTTACCACCATTACGGCCTCGGCTACTTCGGTGGCACCAGGCGGGGCGGTAACCTACACCATTACACAGGGCAACGACGGGCCAAATCCGGCAGCCAATGTAGTAACGTCTGCCTCGTTGCCGGCCGGCCTGACGGGCGTGTCGGTATCGGGAGGCGGCACCTACAACAGCACCACCGGCGTGGTAACCTTCCCGGTTATTGCCACGCAAAATGCGGGCAGCAGCACTGCATACACCGTTACGGTAAATGCGCCGGCCTCCGGCACGCTGCTGGCAGGAGCCAGCGTGGCCTCCGGTACTCCCGACCCCATGCCGGCCAACAACATCTCCACTACTAATGTGCGGGTAAACCCGCTAACGGACGTAGTCACCACGCTTAGCGGCCCCACGACGGCTACGGCCGGCCAGGTGCTTACCTACACTGTTGTTACCTCTAATGCCGGCAGTGCCACGGCCGTTGGCGTACAGCAAACCGTCCAGATTCCGGCCGGCCTGACGGGCGTGTCGGTATCGGGAGGCGGCACCTACAACAGCACCACCGGCGTGGTAACCTTCCCGGCTATTGCCACCCAACTGCCCGGGGCATCTACCTCCAACACTATTACCTACACGGCCCCGGCCAATGGCCCCCTGAACAACGTGGCGGCGGTGGCTACAGCTACGGCCGAAGCTACAACTGCCAACAACCGCTCGGCAGTAACCACTGCCGTAACGCCGGTGGCCGACCTGGCCGTGAGCCTGACCGGTCCCGCCACGGTAGTGGCCGGCAACCCGGTGGTGTATTCCGTTACTACTACCAACAACGGTACCTCGGTGGCGCAAAACGCAGCTACCACGGTGCAGCTACCCACGGGCCTGACGGGCGTGACGGTATCGGGGGGCGGCTCCTATAGCAGCGCAACGGGTCTGGTTACTTTCCCGGTTATTGCCTCGCAGCCGGCCGGCTCCGTCACGAACACCATCAGCTTCGTGGCCCCGGCTACTACCCAGCTGCTGGCTGCTGCCAACACGGCCGCTGACAATGAGGAGGTAACCACCAACAACTCAGCTACGGTGGCTACCACGGTTACGGCTCCTACGGCCCAAACAGTGGATGTGGTAACTACCATTTCGGCCAATATCACCAGCCGTACGCCCGGTCAGCCGGTTACGTTTACCGTAACGACCACCAATAGTGCGGGCAGTGCTACGGCGGCAACCAACGTGCAGCCGGTACTATATCTGCCGGCCGGCCTGACGGGGGTAGTGCTACCAACCGGTGCTACCTATAACAGCACCACCGGCGTGGTAACCCTGCCCGCTAGCAACTCCCTGGCTGCCGGAGCAGCCGCATCCTATGAGGTTACGGTCAATGCCCCAGCCAGTGGCTCGTTCACAGCGCTGGCCTTCAGTAGCGCCAACCAAGCGGAAACCAATACGGCCAACAACTCGGCCACCAGCCTTATTACGGTAACTCCCCAGGCCGATGTGGTAACCACCGTAACGGGCCCCGCCAGCATTAGTCCAGGCGCGTCAGCTACCTACAACGTCGTAACCCTGAACAATGGCCCTTCGGGGGCAGCAGGCGTACAGCAAACGGTACAGTTGCCCACCGGCCTGACGGGCGTGGTCGTATCGGGGGGCGGCACGTACAGCAGCGGCTCGGGCGTGGTCACCTTCCCGGCTATCAGCGTGCTGCCGCCGGGTTCGGCTAATGCCGTAACCAATACCATCACCCTCACGGCCCCGGCCACGGCATTTGCGGCGGTGGGTACGGTTACCACCACTACGGCCGAAACCAACAGCGGCAACAACAGTTCCACGCAGAATACAGCCATGGCCAACCAGCCGCCCACTGCCGTTGCCGTTGTAAGTGCCCAGCGTACCCCGGTAGGCAACTCGGCCGGCGCCATGGCCCTGTCGGCTTTGCTGGGCCGGGATGCCGATGGCACAGTATCATCCTTCACCATCACCAGCCTGCCTACCGCCGCTCAGGGAGTGCTCTATTACAACGGCAACCCGGTTACGGTGGGCCAGAGCATTCCGGCCAGTGATGCTGCCCTGCTCACCTTTGACCCTGTAGCCGGCTACGTAGGCAACGTGTTCTTTACTTTCACGGCCACCGACAACGCCAATGCCACATCTACGGCAGCCCTGTACACGGTGCCCGTTGGCCAGGATATTAATTCGGTGTACACCAACTCCCCCACGAAGGGCGGCACGGCGGCTACCTCCTACCAGAACAACGACCCCATTGCCCGGGTGTTCGATGTGAACGGGGGCAAATACAGCTCCGATGGGTCGGTAACGGCCAACGGCCTTACCGCAGCTACCACCAATGCGGCCGGTACCACCCAGCTCAGCAGCCTCGGCTTGCAGCTGGATGCCGTTACGGGCCTGATTTCCGTTCAGGACCGTTCCAAGCTGAAAGCCGGCACTTACACGGTTCAGGTTACAACAGTTGATGCCTACGGAGGCACCAATACGCAACCCGTAACTTTCACCATTGGGGCAGCGCCGCTACCGGTAACGCTGGTCAGCTTCACGGCCAAAGCCGTAGCCATGGATGCCCAGCTCACCTGGAATACCGCCCAGGAACTCAACAACGGCTATTTCGTGGTAGAGCGCAGCCTCAATGGCCAGGAGTTTGCTGCCATTGGGCAGGTGAAAGGCCAAGGCACCACTACCACCGCTACACCGTATGCCTTCACCGACCGGGGCATCGGGCGGAAGGGAGCAGGACCCGTGTACTACCGCCTGCGGCAGGTTGATCATGACGGAACATTCAGCCTGAGTGCCGTGCAAGTCGTGACCTTCGCCGTTACTACCGCCGCCGATGTTACGGTATATCCCAACCCGGCTTCCGACCGCACAGATACCTTCCTGGACCTGTCGGGGCTGCCGGGCGGACCCTACGTGGTATCCATCACCGACATGGCGGGCCGTACGGTACGGATTGCCGCCGGCACCGGCGGCAGCCGGCAACTGTTGGATATGACGGGGCTACCTACAGGAAGCTACCTGATACAGGTGGAGGGCAACGGACAGGTAATTACCAAGCGCCTGACCAAAGCGGAGTAAAACACTCCGCATTCCTGTATAACCCACACTGGCCGGCTTCTCATATGAGAGGCCGGCCAGTGTGGGTTATTGGCTTACCGGTTCTCCCGCACAGTTCCTGTCTGCTCGCCTTATCTACTTATTTGTACTCGGTTTAACTGCTGCAAACACCACCGGAAACAGCACCGTGCACTCTTTACATTTTCATAATGCAGCAGGTAAATCCAACGGCGGCCGATTTTTCGTAGCCTTTTTTTCAATTCTCTTCCCGTGGTGGCCTTCCTCAAATATAGCAGGGTGCCTATCCTGTTTTTGCACCCTAAAATTGTTGGTTTAACGATGCTACAGGATAGTTCGGCGAGATTTACCCGGATGGTATACCCTCCATTTTAGTTTTGTAGCGCCTAGTATTCCCTTGGTATAGTACAGCCTTCCTTTGCATTCACCATACTTTTTTTCAATGAGAACATGCTTACGATTGGCAGCACTGCTGCTAACCTGGGCCGCCTTTGGCCAGACAACAGGCTGGGCACAAGTGCTCAGGCCCAACTCCGCGGAGTGGTGGAGTCGTATTGAAATAGCGCCTCTCTCCTTCCCGACGCCGGCAACTACTGGTAATCGTCCGATGGCAATTCCGGTTGCTCGTACGGAAACCAGCCAGATCATGCTCAACAGCTTTGGGCGTACCGCTTTGTCACGGACGCTTTCGGCTACTGATCCGGACAACAACCCCATTGCCAGCTACATCATCAATACCTTGCCCCCGACGGCGTCGGGGGTGCTGGAGTTGAGCGGAACGGCCGTAACGGCCGGCCAGGTAATTCCGGCCGCCAACATCGGCAACCTGACGTTTGACCCGGCGGCCGGCTATTTTGGCCTGGCCAATTTTACGTATTCGGCCCGCGACAACGCCAACGAAACCTCGACTACAGTTACTTACGCCATTCCGGTTAGTAACCAGTCATGCGCGCAGAACTCCGGGCTGGACTTCTTCAACCGGACATTGGGCGAGGATTGGGCGGCAGGCCGCTCAGTAACTGTACAGGGCACCACCATAACGGCGGGCAGCTACACCGCCCCGGCCAGCACCACCACGTTCAATATTGCCGACCAAGGCGCTGACCGTGGCATTGGCCTGACGTGGACGGCCGATTATACGGCCACTAACGCCGCGACTTCCAGCGTAACCTTCACCTTCGACCGGGCCGTTTCGGGCTTCTCGTTTGTGGTGAATGACATTGACCGGCAGGCAACCGGCGCAGCCAACACCACCTGGACGGATGAGTTGACTGTGGCTGGTATTCGCCCAAATGGTACCACGATTACCCTGGGCAACGGCGACGTAATCGTCGGCTCGAACAATACCAACACCTACAACGGCAACAACATCATCACGGGTACGGCCAGCAACACGGGTGCGGCGGGCAACGTGCTTATTACGTTTCCGGAGGCTATTAACCGCCTGGTGCTCACGTACAAAAACACGCAGACCACCTACACAAATCCCGGAGGGCAATTCGTCACGTTCACGTCCTTCTCCTGGTGCTCTCGCTCCGATGTGGGCACGGCCATTGCCGGCCCTGCTTCGGCTCCGGCTGGCAGCACCGTCAGCTACACTGTTACAACAACCAACAACGGCCCCGACGTACCAGCTACCATTACGCCCACCGTGCAGCTGCCGACGGGCCTTTCCGGCGTTACGGGTGGCACGTATAACTCGGCTACCGGCCTGCTGACGCTGGCTCCGGTGAATGACCTGGCTTCGGGTAACTCCACCGCCAGCATCATTTCCTTTGTGCTGCCGGCGGCCGGAGCAACCTCCACCTCAGGCTTCACAACTTCCATTGAGGATGTAGTCACGGTCAATAATACGGCTTCTATCAGCACCACGGTGCGGGCTACTGGGGCCAGCGGCACGGCCGGCCCCTGCGCCACAGCCGGCCGCGACGGCTCGGCTACCATTAGCACGAACCCGGTTACTTACTACCCTACTACCAACCAGACGGTAAGCGTCAATGGCACCTCCATTGTAGTGGGGGCTGCCACCGGTGCGGCCACCAACATTGCCGCCGGCGACCTGCTGCTGGTGGTGCAAATGCAGGGAGCTGATATCACCTCTTCTAACTCCAGCGCCTACGGCGACGGAGTAGCTGGCATTCCGGCAAATGGTAATACGGCTACCAACTTCACGGCTGGCCAGTACGAGTATGTGGTAGCTAACAATGCCATTACGGCAACGGCAGGCGGTACGCTTACTCTTACTACCGGTCTTAAAAACGCCTACCAGACGGCTGCCGCCACAGGCACGCAGGGTCGCCGGGTATTTCAGGTGGTACGCATTCCGCAGTATCTCAACCTTACGCTGGGAGCCAACATTACGCCCAAAGTATGGGACGGCACCACGGGTGGTATTATAGCCCTGGACGTGGCAGGCCAACTAAACCTGGCTGGTTTCACGATTGACGCTTCGGGTTCCGGCTTCCGGGGTGGAGCGGGCCGTCAGCTGGCTGGCGACAAAACCAATCCGACTACGCTTACCGGCACCGACTACCGCAGCCTGGCTACGCTGAATGCCAATGGTATGAAGGGAGAAGGCACGGCTGGTACACCACGTTATGTAAATAATGCTGGCACCCTGTTCGATACGGGGGTGGAAGGCTACCCGAACGGCAGCGCCGGCCGCGGTGCTCCCGGTACCGCCGGTGGCGGTGGCACCGACTCCAACCCGGTAAACAACGATGAAAACACTGGGGGCGGCGGCGGAGCCAACGGTGGCGCTGGCGGCCGGGGCGGTAACGCCTGGAACTCCAACGCGGCTGTTGGTGGCGAAGCCGGTGGCGTGTTTACTGCTTCCTCCAGCAGCCGGGTAGTACTCGGCGGCGGGGGTGGCGCAGGCTCTACCAACAATGGTACGGGTACACCGGGTACCGGTTTTGCCAGCAGTGGCGCAACCGGTGGTGGCATCGTGCTGCTGCGTACTGGCACGGTTGCCGGTTCGGGCACTATTCTGGCCGATGGAGCCAGCGCGAACAACTCCGTTGCTAATGACGGCAGCGGGGGTGGCGGAGCCGGTGGCTCTATTGTACTGACGGCCAACGTAACCAGTGGTCTGAGCGGGCTGACTTTGAGCGCTAAAGGCGGAAATGGCGGCACCAACACCGGTGGCGGCGCACCGCACGGCACGGGCGGCGGTGGCGGTGGTGGGGTTATTCTCACCAACGGCGCACCTGCAGCAGCTACCATTACGGCAGGTGCCAACGGCACTACTCCCGGGGGTGGCGCTTTCGGTGCGGAGCCAGGTAATGCCGGTTTCAGCAACGCAGCCATCAGCAACAGTATTGCCAACAGCACGGCGGGCATCAACTGTATTGCCGACGTGGCCACGACCATTACCGGTCCGGCCTCAGCCAATGCAGGCTCTACTGTTTCGCTAAATGTCACCTTCGCCAACAATGGCGGACAGCCGGCAGCCGGCGCCACCCGCACCGTAACGCTACCAGCCGGGGTATCCAATGTGGTAGCCAGCGGCGGTACCGTAAGCGGTACGGTAGCAACGGGCTACACCATCACCTACAGCGGTACGCCGCTGGCAGCAGTTTCCAGCAACAGCTTCACCATCACCTATACGGCTCCCGGCACGGGTCCGGTAGTAGCACAGTCGAATACATCCACAACTACTTCCGAAGGGGCTAACCCCGGTCTGACCGGCAATAACAGCGCTTCGGTATCAACGGCTATAAGCACCGTTGCCGATGTTGCTACTACGCTGACTACCTCGCAGACCAACGTAGCCCCAGGTGCCACCATCACTTATACAGCTCAGGTTACTAACAATGGTCCTTCGCCGGCCCTTTCAGTTGTGCCTACTGTGCAGTTGCCGGCTGGTCTTAACCTGACGACTACTAACCTGCCCGATGGTGGTACTTACAACAACGATACGGGTCTGGTAACGTTCCCCACTACCTCTTCGCTGGCCAGTGGAGCCTCCACTCCGTACCGGATTATCTTCCCGGCTCCGAACTACAACACAACCATCACGGGTAAAGCTGCCAGTACCTCAACGACTACTGATCCGACTGCCACCAACAACGATGGCAGCCAGGCCAATGCCAACGTAACGACGGTAGTTACGCTGCCGACCAACGGCTGCGCCGGTGCCCAATACGGCCCCACACGTAGCAGTGGCCTGTATGGCGAATATTTCAGCGGTTATTTCGCAGATGATCTGACGTTCTTCAACGGCAAAACGGCTGGCCTAGCTCGCTATGATGCCACATTGAACTTTGCTAGCTCTGCGAGTTGGGGCAATTTAACGCCCACGGCTGCCGGTACGGCCAGTAACCCCGATACTTATACGGCCCGTTACCGCGGCAGCATTAACATTGCTACTGCTGGTTCCTACACGTTTTATCTGAACTCCGACGATGCTGCTTATCTGTGGTTGGATGGAGCAGCCTTGGCACCTACTATAGCCAATGCCGCTATCAACAATGGTGGTCTGCATTCTGCACAGGAGCGTACCGTCACCCTTACGCTGTCGGCAGGGGTACATAACTTGCTGGTAGTATATGGTGAGAATGGCGGTATTAACGTGCTGACGCTGGAGTATGCAAGCGCCGGCGCGAACGTGGCCCGTCAGATCATACCAAACTCGGTGCTGTGCGCCAGCGCTTCGCAGCCACCGGTGGCTAACAACGTCACCAACACGCCTGCTATTCCGGACAACAACGGCCCTACGGCCATTGCGGCCCTAAGCGCTACCGACCCGGATGGTCAGATTGACAGCTACACTATCGTAACGCTTCCCCCGGCTGCAGCCGGGGTGCTGTACCTGGTTTCGGGCTCCACGCTGACGGCTGTTACGGCAGGCCAGGTGATTCCGGCGGCCAGTGCGGGCAATCTGCGCTTCGACCCAGTATCGGGCTATGGTACCAATGGGGGCGCCAATGCTTCCTTCACGTATTCAGCTACGGATAATAGCGGCACCGTTTCAAACACGGCTACCTATACACTTACGGTAGGCGTTGCTCCGGTAGCGGTAAACGACCAGAACTTCACGGCTCCGAATACGGCCGTCTCGTTCAACGTGGCTACCAACGACACGGGTCCGAAAGATGCTGCTACCGTTGACCTCGACCCCAATACAGCAGGGATTCAGACGACGAAGACGGTAGCGGGTCAAGGCACCTTTACGGTTGATAATGCTGGGTTGGTAACGTTTACTCCGGTAAATGGCTTCACGGGAACGGCAGTTATTCCGTACACCATCAATGGTACTTCGGGTGCCGTATCCAACCAAGCCAGTATTGCCGTAACAGTACGCTCTCTGGCCGACGTTGCCACGACTGTCAGCTCCAGCGCCAGCACAGTAACGGCTGGTCAGTCGGTTACCTTCACCGTAACGACGACTAACGTAAACACGGCCGGCAATACCCCTGCTACGGGTGTAACTCAAACCCTACAGTTGCCAGCCGGTCTGGGCACAGTTACTTTCTCCAATGGTGGCTCCTATAACAACACCACCGGTCTGGTAACGCTGCTTAGCAATGGTACACTGGCGTTAGGTGCCTCCAATACCTATGGAGTTACGTTTACGGCTCCCGCCAGCGGCCCGGTAGTAGGCACCGCTCAGGTAACAACTACCAGCAACGAAACTGTGCTTTCTAACAACCTGAACTCAGTTTCGGTAGCCGTAACTCCCACGTATGATCTGACCACACGCATCAGCGGGCCAGCCTCTGTGGTAGCGGGTCAACCGGTAACCTTCAGCGTGTCGTCGCTAAACCTTGGCTCCGGCCTGGCTAGCACAGTGGCGCAAACCGTAACCCTGCCAAGAAACCTTACGAACGTTTACGTATCGGATAATGGCATCTACGATGCAGCCTCTGGTGTTGTCACCTTCCCTACGCTGGCCTCTTTACCCAGCGGTCAGAACGTGAACCACGTCATCAGCTTTGTAGCACCTGGTGCCGGCACTATTTCGGCCGTTGCCAATATCTCAGGAGCTGGCAATGAAACCCCCACGACCAACAACCAGGCTACTGCCTCACTGACGGTTAACTCGGCGGGTACCACCAACCAGGCTAACCTGTTCTCCACCATTACATCCTCTACCGCCGCTCCGGCTCCGGGCGAGGTGTACACGTACACCGTGACTTACGGCAACAATGGCCCTGCCACCGGTACCAACACCAGTCTGCGGATTCTGCTGGCTCCGGGCCTGACGGTTACGGGTCTGCCTAGCGGTTACTCCTACAACTCAACCACCGGCGAGATTACGCCTTCGGCCGTAACGGCTACCATGGCCAGCGGCTTCAGCAGTAACTTCACGTTCAGCGTGACGGCCCCGGCAGCAGGTACGGTTCTGGCTACATCTGCCATTGCTGGTACTACCATCGACCCAGTACCAGGCAATAACCAGACGGAGGTTTCGGTAACGGTAACTCCCCGCACGGATTTGTTGACCACAGTATCGGGCCCAAGCACAGCTGTAGCCAACCAGTTGGTAACCTATAATGTAAGCGCCAGCAACAGTGGGGCTGCCGCTGCTGCTGCTGCCACCCAAGTGGTTCGCATTCCGGCCTACCTGGGCACCGCCAACGTGACTATTACGGGTGGGGGTACCTATAACAATACCACTGGTGAGGTTACCTTCGACTTAGGCACTGTAAACGCTGGCACTCAGGTGCAGAACACCATCAGCTTTTATATGCCCACCGAAACCCAGATTAGTGTTGTGTCATCGGTAGCAACTGGTACTCCGGAAACGAACGTAGCTAACAATACTGCTTCCGTTACCACTACCAGCCAACGCTCTTCGGACGTACAGGTGTTTCTGGCATCCCCCGCTAGTCCCATTGTAGCGGGTACGCCCGTAGTATACTCGGTTACAACGGCGAACAACGGCGAGGCGCCAGCCGCTTCGGTCACCACTACAGTACAACTCCCTGCGGGTCTGACGGGAGTAACGGTTTCGGGGGGTGGCAGCTACGATGCGGCCACTGGTGTGGTAACTTTTGCGACCCGGACAGAAGTACCCGCTGGTCCAGATGGGACCATTACCAATACCATTAGCTTCCTAGCTCCAGACGCAAAACGTCTGACGGCAACTGCAGTAGCTAACGTATCCAATGCCACCAATGATCTGAACCTGGGCAACAACGTAGTGCAATCGAGTATTGTAGTTAATCAGCCAACCACTTCCATCAGTGATTTGGCTGTAGCCATCAGCTCCGATGCTAGTACCTATACGGCCGGTTCGCCTATCACCTACACGGTAACCGTAACGAACAATGGCACGGCTGATGCTACGGATGTACGCACTCGTATAGCTCTGCCAGGTGACTTAACAGGTTTCTCAGGCCCAGCTGGTGCCTCTTACAGCACTGGTTCCGGCGTAGTACTCATTACCTCGAGTACGGCGAATGTTTCGCTGGCCAGTGGTTCCTCACTTACATACTCCTTTAGTGTCAATGCGCCGGGCGCAGGTCCGGTAGTAGCCGTAGCCAGCACATCTTCGGATAACACGGATAATGTGCCAGCTAATAATATCAGCCAGAACAGCGTGAACATTACCTCACTGGCCGATGTGCAAACGGTACTGGATGGAGTAGGCACTGCAGTGGCTGGCAGCACGGTTTCTTACACGGTAATTACCCGTAATAATGGGGCGTCGCCAGCTAGTAATGTACAGCAAACGGTTCAGCTGCCTACGGGCCTGACGGGCGTTGTGGTATCGGGAGGTGGCAGCTACGATAGTAACTCAGGCGTAGTAACCTTCCCCACTATCAGTTCGCTGAATTCGGGTACTGCACAAGCCGTTATCAATACCATCAGCTTCCCGTTCCCAACGGCTTCTTACCGCTTGGTAGCCAACGTAAGCACAACTACTGCAGAAGGCGGTGTAACGGCGAACAACACGGACCCTTTCACAACGAACATTGCTAACCAGGCCCCAGTAGCCCGGAACGTGGTAAACAACATCACGGCTCCCGATGCCACTAACGCCGCCGTCGATCAGCCAATTGCCGCGCTGGCCGCCACGGATGCAGATGGCACGATCAGATCGTTCACTATCAGTAACCTGCCGAACACGACCACGCAGGGTACGCTGTATGTGAACGGGGTGGCAGCCACCGAAGGTCAGGTGGTGACCCTGGCAGATGCTTCGAAGCTTTCCTTCAAGCCAGTCAATGGCTTCGTTGGCAATGCCTTCTTCAACTACACTGCCCTCGACAACAATAGCCTGGTCTCGAACAACACGGCCGTATACACGATTCCAGTAGCCTCGGATAATAACTCGAGCTACGCTACTACCCCTGCGAAAGGCGGTAGTAACCGCTACCAGAACAACGATGTGCTGGCTTACGTGGTGGACCCCAATGGGGCAGTGTACAACGGTTCAGGTGTTATCTACGATGCTACTACCGGAGCACTGGTGAGTGGGTCGGTAGCGAATGGCCTGCCTACCTCTGGTACCAACGCCACCATCTCTGCAGCCGATCAGAATAAACTGAGTGCTGTAGGACTGGCGCTGAACCCGGCCACCGGTCAGGTATACGTAGCGAACCGACTGCTGCTTAAGCAGGGCACTTACTCAGTCAGCATTACCACTACCGATATTTACGGCGGCGTAACCACGCAAACTGTAAATATTCCGGTGGGTGCCAGCCCGTTGCCGGTAACGCTGGTGAGCTTCACGGCCACGGCGGCCGGGCAGGATGCGAAGCTGGCCTGGACCACGGCCCAGGAAGTGAACAACGCCTATTTCCTGGTGGAGCGCAGCTTCGACGGCCACTCGTTCGAGGTCCTCAAGCAGGTGCAGGGCCAGGGCACCACGGCCACGGCCACGCCCTACGCCCTGCTCGACGCGCAGGTGGCGGCCAAAGCGCAGGGCCGCCTGGCCTACTACCGCCTGCGGCAGGTGGACACCGACGGCACCGAAGCCCTCAGCTCGGTGCAGACCGTGCGCTTCGCGGCGGCGCTGCTGGCCGGTGAGGCCCAGCTCTATCCCAACCCGGCCAGCAGCGCGACGGATGCCCGCCTGGACCTGTCGGCCCTGCCCGCCGGCACCTACCAGGTGACCATCACCGACCTGGCCGGCCGCCGGGTGCGCTCATTCCAGCAGGCCGGGGGCAGCAGCGAAGCGCTGCACGTGACAGAGCTGCCCAGCGGCAGCTACCTGGTGCAGGTGCAGGGCAACGGCCAATCGGTGGTCAAGCGCCTGACCAAAGAATAGCCCCCCCCGGCTATTCGAGCCTGTCAATAAAACGCCCCCTCTCCCTCCCGGAGAGGGGGCGTTTTGAATATTACCCAGCCACGTATTCACTCCAACTCAGTAACGCTTTCTGCAAGGGGCTTTTACTAAGAAATTTGTTTTCCCATAATGAACAAATAAACAAAAGGAGTGTCTCTGCTTGCTGAACCGTCGATAAAACACTGTGAACGATAGTTATAATTGATGTATACTCCTGTAATTTTACGGTTGACTTCTATAATTTGGAAGTAGCTGTGTAGTGATTTCTTTCCTAAGCTTTTACATATGAAAACACACGTACGCTTACTGGCACTTGCTACGTGCTGGGCAGTCGTGGGCTCATCTCTGCAGACCAGTGCACAAGCACAGGATCTAAGGATTAGAAAGGCCACGTCTCTGCAAATTCAGCCTGCTGCTGAACAGCAGGCTACCACCTCGGGGCAGGCTGCCACCTTTCCGTTTGCTCAGCCTATGGGCTCTGTATTGCGGCCTGCTAGCTTTGTGCTTGGTGCTGGTGGAGTAGCTGGACGCCCTAACGCTCTTCCCGTTGCCACAAATGTTAATGGCACGCGCCTTATTAAAAACAACGGAACGTTATATCAATTTAACGAAGGGCTAGCTGGATCCGATGCCGACGGGGACTTGGTTCGATTCCGATTTGAGTCGTTACCGACCAATGGGACTTTGTATGTAGCAGATGCCAACATCCAGAGTTTCCAGCAGGTTACGGTTGGCATGGTCGTTTCGCCTCAGCAGGCGCAGTACCTTGCCTTTGCTGCTACAAATGGTTCGGCCATTGGAACGAGAAGCTTTCAGTTTGTGGCGGGTGATGCGCCGGGCGGTATTTCTAATACCGCTACGTACACCTTTCAGGTAGTCAATAATTTCCCGCCTACCACCAACGACTTTACCACAGCTACCCTTATCAGTAATAACCTGCGCCAGCCCCTTCGGGATCTGGCAGCATGGGGGTTCAGTGATAGTGATGGTTCAGTAAGTTCTTTCAGGTTTACAGCTCTGCCCGCCGCCAGCACGGGCACGTTGTATGTGAACGGAGTGGCTGCTGTGGTTAACCAAAATTATCCGGTAGCTAACTCGTCATTGCTCTCATTTCAACCTGCCGCCGGTTACTCGGGCACTACGGCTATTGCTTCATTTACGGCTACGGATAACCTTGGAGCTACCTCTACGGAGGCACAGTTGGGCATTCCGGTGAATAAGGCTACGTGTGGTCAGGCATCGGTATTTGATTTTACGGCTCGCCCCAACGGTGAGAACTGGAAAAACAATATCACGGCCACTATACCCAATAGCTCGGTTACGATCAGTAACAATTTAAACGGCACTAGCGGTTACTCCTCAACAGCTGCCGCTGGGGAAACAAGCCTCGTAACTGACTTGCGAGCTGGTAGCCCCGGCTATGCTCTTGACTGGTTTACGAACTACACCAATACCACCAATATAACCAGCACCGCTAACTTCTACTTTAACCGTCCGCTGAAGAATTTTAGCTTCACGATGGGCGACCTGGACAAAGGTACAGTAGCGGATGGTAGCGCATTTGTGGACGATGTAACATTCAATGGGTATCGCCCTGATGGTAGCATTGTGCAGCTCGACCCCGGTGACGTGTCCTTGGCTCCGAACGGCAACAACTTCTTCAACGGCAACAACCGCATTACCGGCCGCACCAATCCGGCTACTGGCTCGGGTAGTACGCTAGGTCCCGATGGTAACGTAACTATTACGTTTACGGACGCCATTGTGCGCCTGGAACTGGTATACAAAAACCTGCAAACGGAAATTGCTGATCCTGGAACGCAGGCCGTTTATATTTCCGCCTTTACGTGGTGCGAAGAAGCAGACCTCACAACCACTGTTAGTGGTAATACCTACGCCAACGCAGGTGGAACCGTAACGTACACCCTAACGACAACTAACAACAGTGGTCTGGATGATGCACACAATGTAGTGCCTACCATCCAGCTGGCCACCGGCCTGAGTGGTGTAAACGTAACCAACGGTTCATATAACGCTACTTCAGGTCTGGTTACGTTTAATACTACGGCTCTGCTGACCAGTGGCTCCTCGGTTACAAATACCGTGAGCTTCACAATGCCCAACAATACGGTAACGGGTACGGCCCGCAACACCGCCGACACTTCCGACCCAATTGCCGGCAACAACAATGGCACCCAGGCTGCCGCGCAGATTACAACGGTAGTCAACGCCGCGCCAACGGCAGTAAGCGTTAATAACGCTACCGTACCAAATACAACGGGCCAGCAGCCCATCCTGCCGTTGCAGGCTACCGACCCGCAAGGCAACGCGACGGTGGCATCCTTCACTATTACCTCTCTCCCGCAGCGGGGCACGTTGCAGCTGAATGGCTCTAACGTAACGATCAACCAGGTTATTCCGGCGGCTCAGGCCGATCAGTTGACGTATTCGCCCGATGGTAACGGAGCCAGCCTGAACACAACCCAGACCTTCCAGTTCAGAGCAACGGATGATTTAGGGCTGAACTCAAGCAACTTGGGAACTGTGCGCATTCCGATTGGCCCGGCAACCGGTGCCGTCGATTTTGCCGTGACGCAGCAGGTTACCCTAGGCTCCTACCTGGTAGGCCAGAACGTTACATACCGGGTTGTGGGCACCTCCACTGGTGTTGGTGCCGGGGTGAATGTGAACTTTGCCCTCCCAACCGGCCTCACTTTCGTAAGCAGCACTGTTTCTCAGGGCACTTACAACTCTGGCACCGGGTTGTGGACTATTGGCGCTACCGCTGCCGGCACCAACTACGTGCTCACGGTTACAGCTCAGGTAGCGCAGGTAGGTGACCTTACCACCAACGCTACCATTTCGGCCACTACCGCCGATAGCAACCCAGACAACAACCTGGCTTCGCAGACTATTAATGTTGCCGATAACAACGTCTTCTCCGAGGATTTCGAAGGCCGGATTATTGACTATTGCGCGTCAACTACTGGTCTTACTATCTCAGATGTAACAGGCATTAATGGACGGGAAGTACTGTCATCAGGTTCAATTGCGGCGGGTACAACGGTATCTTACACAACCCCCTTGCTCCAGGTAACTGGTGGCACGGTTTCGTTCAACATGCAGTCCAGTGCAGTAGGGGGAACCGGCGTTAACCGTCCGCAATACACGGTTACGCTGCTGAATGAGAATGGTACCACAGCGGCAACTTACGGCCCAACGTTTGTCACTCTGACCGCCAACACGACTACCCCTATTTCAGTGGCGTATACTGGCACTGGTGTACGGAGGGTGCAGATATCTTTTGTTCGTAGCGGTGGTAATACCACTTTCCTGCTCGACGATGTGCAGGTAACGAATGCCACCTCGGCTAATCGGGTGAAGGACGGCAGCAACTGCGCCGGAAACGTGGCTCCTACGGTAACGGATATAACGGCACCCCGCATGTCGGACCAAGCCGGGGCTACCTCTATTCCAGCCCTTTCGGGCACCGATTCGGATGGCAGCATTGCCTCGTATGTAGTTACCACGCTGCCAGACGCTACACAGGGAGTATTGTTCCTCAATGGTGTGGCCGTAACCAGTGGGCAGGTTCTTACCCCGGCCCAGGCAGTGCAATTGACGTTTGACCCTACCGCTGGTTATTCCGGCGACGCTAAGTTCACGTATCAGGCATACGATAACTCGAATACTATTTCTTCCAACACCGGTACCGTTACTATTCCGGTAGTACAAACGACCACCCTGACCGGTGTCATTTTTGATGACGTGAATTATGGTGGTGGTGCCGGCCGCACGTATGCGGCAGCTAATACCTCGGCAACGGGTTCCGGTTTCAGCAACAACGCCATTGGCCGAGGCAATGCCACGGTGGAACTGTACGATGAAACCGGCGCACTGGTAGCTACCACCACCACCAACGCCAGCGGCGTGTACACCTTTGCCAACCGCTTCCCCGGTGATTACACGGTGCGAGTGGTAAATAGCACGGTTACTTCGGTGCGGGCTACTGGCAGCACGCCTACCGGCTTGCTACCGGTGCAAACTTATATCACGGGTGATGTGAACCGTGTAGGTGGCGAAAACCCGATACTGCTGGATGCAGCCGTAAATACCGGCTCGCAGAACCTGAGTGCCCTCACTACCAGCACTACTACTCCGCAGTCCATCATTCCAGTAACCGTTCAGAACCGTCCGCCCAGCACAACGCCTTCATATGATTTCGGCTTCAACTTCGATGCCATTGTAAATACGAATCCCTCGGGCCAGGGCTCGTTGGCGCAGTTCATTACCAACTCCAACGGATTGGCCAATACGAACCTGAGCCAAACCGGCCTCACTGCCGGCCGTGAAACCTCGGTATTTATGATTGCCGACGGCCGCACGACTGATGTACCTGCCGGCTTGCGGAGTGGCCT
Organism: Hymenobacter metallilatus; assembly: GCF_003944705.1. Taxonomy (GTDB): domain Bacteria; phylum Bacteroidota; class Bacteroidia; order Cytophagales; family Hymenobacteraceae; genus Hymenobacter; species Hymenobacter metallilatus. Next base: position 545,515 of record NZ_RWIS01000001.1, read on the forward strand.
GAATGGTGGCGCCAGCAATGGGCAGGCTACCATCACCATCACGGCTGCGTCGGGCGCTTTGCCCGCCGTAACGGATGCCGGAACAACCATTGATGGTGGACGGCAAACGGCCGTTACCGGCGACACTAACCCTGCAGTTGCTGAATCAACGACTGGCCCTGAAGTGACAATTAATTTCAACGGGCAAGGCGGTCGTAGCGGCGGCGGCTTATACGTAACCGGTGGCAACTTCACGTTGAGCGGTGTTGGCCTGACGGGCGCTACCAATGGTACCGACCAGGGTCTGCGCCTCGATGGAGCCGGCGTAACGGGAGCTGTTATCCAAAACAGCACATTCTACAGCAATGGAGCTAACATCGGCCTCAATGCGCTGAGCGGCGTTACTATCACAGGTAACGTGATTCGCAACTCCACCCGCGCCGACGCTGATGGCATTGAGTTCAGTGGTGTGACTAGTACCACAATCAGTAACAATCAGATTGTAAATAATGCGGCCATGGGTATCGACTTCATCAGCGGTACCAACAGCAACAATACTATTACCGGTAACCTGATCAAGGGTAACGGTACGCTAAATGGAGTACAGAAAGCTGGCCTGGCTATCCGCACGGCAGGCACTGGTAACACCATCAGCTCGAACACGTTCACCAGTAATGCTGGCGACGGTATTGTGGCTATTGCCGGCTCTAACAACGTGTTTTCGCAGAACAGCTTCAGCGCCAATGGTAACTTGGGCATCGACCTGGCCAATGGTGGTGCAGCGGATGGCGACGGGGTAACCCGGAATGCCAGCGGCCGCACTACAGCCAGTGGGGCTAACGGGCTGCTCACTTTCCCGGTTATCACGCAAGCACGCATCAATGGTGGCAACCTGTTACTGGCCGGCTACGCGCCGGCTGGCGCCCGGGTTGAAATCTATGTGGCTTCGGTTGACCCTACTAACTTCGGGGAAGGCCAAACGTACCTGACATTCCGGACGGAAGGCAATACGTCGGACGACGCCGCTACCGGCCGCAAATCGTACAGCGCGCTCATGAACGGGATTGACCAGGGAAGTGAGACGAATGCCAACATGTTCCAGTTCTCAATTCCTACGTCTTCGCTGACGGGCGCTCAGTTGGCGGCTCTGACGGCTGCTAACGCCCGCCTGACGGCTACGGCCACTGTAACTGGCTCAGGCACCTCTGAATTCTCGGGTGTTGCGCCGGTCCAGAACGGCCCGCTGCCGGTAACGCTGGTGAGCTTCACGGCCACGGCGGCCGGGCAGGATGCGAAGCTGGCCTGGACCACGGCCCAGGAAGTGAACAACGCCTATTTCCTGGTGGAGCGCAGCTTCGACGGCCACTCGTTCGAGGTCCTCAAGCAGGTGCAGGGCCAGGGCACCACGGCCACGGCCACGCCCTACGCCCTGCTCGACGCGCAGGTGGCGGCCAAAGCGCAGGGCCGCCTGGCCTACTACCGCCTGCGGCAGGTGGACACCGACGGCACCGAAGCCCTCAGCTCGGTGCAGACCGTGCGCTTCGCGGCGGCGCTGCTGGCCGGTGAGGCCCAGCTCTATCCCAACCCGGCCAGCAGCGCGACGGATGCCCGCCTGGACCTGTCGGCCCTGCCCGCCGGCACCTACCAGGTGACCATCACCGACCTGGCCGGCCGCCGGGTGCGCTCATTCCAGCAGGCCGGGGGCAGCAGCGAAGCGCTGCACGTGACAGAGCTGCCCAGCGGCAGCTACCTGGTGCAGGTGCAGGGCAACGGCCAATCGGTGGTCAAGCGCCTGACCAAAGAATAGCCCCCCCCGGCTATTCGAGCCTGTCAATAAAACGCCCCCTCTCCCTCCCGGAGAGGGGGCGTTTTATTTCAACCATAGGATGTACTTGCGCTAACCCACTGCTCCCTTTTAGGGTATAGAACCCTCGAACCATTCTACCTCTCCTAATGAAGCCTGCTCGCCACCATGTACCCCGCCACCTACTTACCGATGTTGATGTTGCCATAGTGGGAGCGGGGGCGGCGGGTCTGAGTGCGGCTCTGGTGCTAGGCCGCTGCCTGCGCCGGGTGCTGGTGCTGGATGGAGGCCCGCCCCGCAATGCCCCTTCCCCGGCCGTGCAGGGCTTTCTAACGCGCGACGGCACCAAGCCAGCTGACTTGTTACGGCTGGGACGGGAGCAGCTGATGCCCTACAACTCGGTGGAAATTGCGGCAGGCACCGTTACCGACATTGAGGCAATGAGCGGGCATTTCCATCTGACTATTGAGGGCGCAACCGGCCGCACCCGCACGCTCAGCGCCCGCAAGGTGCTGCTGGCTACCGGCGTGGAGGATGAGCTGCCGCCCTTGGATGGTATGCGCGACCTATGGGGGCGCGGCGTACTGCACTGCCCCTACTGCCACGGCTGGGAAGTGCGCAACCAACCCCTGGCCGTGTATGGCCGGGCCAAGCTGGTCACCGGGTTGGCGTTGCTGGTCAGCCGCTGGAGCCCCGATGTGGTGGTGTGCGTGGAAGACCCCGCCTACCTCACCCTCAACGCCCGCCGCCGCCTGCGTCAACAAAGAATTCAGGTGCGGGAGGAGCCAGTGGTACGGCTGGAAGGCACCCGGACCGGTGAGTTGCGGCATATCGTATTTGAGTCGGGGGAGAAGCTGGCGCGGGCGGCCGTGTTTATTCATGCCCATCAGCACCAGCGTACTCAGCTGGCCGGGCAGCTGGGTTGCCGGCTTACCAGCAAGGGGGCCGTGTGGGTGAGTAAGCAGCACCAGACCTCCGTACCCGGCCTGTACGCCGCCGGCGACACTACTCCTGGAACACAGCAGGCCCTGCTGGCCGCCGCCGAGGGCAATGCCGCCGCCATCAGCATCAACGAAACCCTGACCCGGGAGGAATGCCCCCGATGAGTTGCCCAAAGAGTTAACCGTCGGAACTCGTTTTTTCCAGACTGCCTTGGTATCTTACTGCAACTAGATTCCCTGAATCCGTCCTGCCTCGTTTGCTGCCCCGTATGCGCTTGTTCTACCCGCTGTTTTTGCTGCTCATCTTGGTGAGTATTCCGGCGGCCGAGGCGCAGCGCGTGGTGTTCAGTGGGCGTGTAACCGAAGCGGCCACGGGCAAGCCGATTCCATTTGCCTCGGTGTTTGTGCGGGGCAGCAGCCAGGGCACTACCGCCGACGAGGCCGGACGCTACCAGCTCACCGCCACCGGCCCCGTAGATACGCTGGCGGCCTCGGCCATTGGGTTTGCTCTGCAAAAGAAGCGGGTAGCCGGCGCAGCCGGCTCCCAGACCATCCACTTTACGCTGGGCAGCGGCTCGGTATCCTTGGGCGAGGTGGTAGTGCGGCCCCGCGAGAATCCAGCCTACCGCATTCTGCGGCGGGTGCAACAGCAGAAGCCCCGCAACGACAAGCGTACTCTCACGGCCTTCGAGTTCGACAGCTACAGCCGTACCGAGGTGGCCCTCAACAACCTGCCCGATGTGGTGAGCCGGCGCAAAGCCCTGCGCCAGCTCACGCAGGTGGCCGATAGCCTGGGCATTGCCCGCGACGCCAACGGTAAGGCCGTGGTACCCATTTTCGCCTCCGAAGTCCTCTCCCGCTTCTACCAGCTCAACGACCCGCTTCGCCGCCGGGAGGAGGTGCAGCGCACCCAGATGCGCGGGGCCACGCCCCGGGAAGGCTCGGTGGTGTCGCAGATTATGGGCTCCTCGTTTCAGGACTGGGACTTTTATCGCAACTGGCAGCAGCTGTTGGGCAAGGACTTCATTTCGCCCATTGCCGACGGCTGGAAGTTCACTTATGAGTATGAGCTGCAAGACTCTGTGATGGTGGGCTCGGAGTTCTGCTACCGCATTGGGGTGCAGCCCCGCCGCCCCCAGGATCTGGCCTTCGTGGGCACCATCTGGATTACCACAGACACCTATGCGCTGAAACAGCTGGATCTAGCGGTGAGCCCGGAAGCCAACCTCAACTTTATTGAGCAGGTGCGGGTGCGGCAGGAAATGGCCCCAACCCCGGCCGGCCAGTGGCTGCCCCGCCAGACGCGCGTGGTTATCGGCATCAAGCCCACCAAAGGCAGCACCGGCATTCTGGCCCGCCTCACCATCATCAACTCCGGCTTTCGGGTGAATGAGCCCAAGCCCCTGCCCTTCTACGACCGGCCCCTGGAAACGGCGGCCGATGCGTTTGAGGTGCCCAAGGGCTTCTTCGAGCAGCACCGACCCGACACGCTAAGCCAGCAGGAGCAAGCCACCATGCTGGTGCTGGACACTGTGCGCCAGCTGCCGGCCGTGCGCTCGGTGCTGGAGCTGGCCGACGTGGCCGTGAACGGTTACTACCGGGCGGGCAAGGTCGATTTGGGCCCCTTGCTGGCGACTTACAGCTTCAACAACATCGAAGGCCACCGCCTGCGGGCCGGCTTCCGGACCACGCCCGAGTGGAGCCGCGACTGGCTGCTGCGCACCTATCTGGCCTACGGCACCCAGGACGGACGCCTCAAGTACGGCCTGCGGGTGCAGCGGGTGCTGGACCGCCGCCACTGGACCGTAACCAACTTTGAGCATCGCCACGACCTGGACCAGGTGGCCCTGCTCGACAACGACTACGCCCTCGACAACCTGCTGTTCGAGGCCTCGGCCCGCTTGGGCAATATCAGCGGCAGCCGCCCCCTCATGCGCGACCTGACCACGCTCAGCCTGCAGTCGGACCTGTTTCGGGGGTTTACCCAGCGGGTGATGCTACGCCACCAGCAGTTCCAGCCGCTGTACCCGTTTGCCTACTACACCCGCGAGTTTCAGCCCGGCGCGCCCACCAACGACCGGTTCGACCTCTCGGAAATAGTGTTGGAATCACGCTACGCCCGCGACGAGGTGCTGGTGCAGAACAACCAGAACCGCCGCACCGCCATCGGCCTGAAACGCTGGCCGGTGTTTACGGTGCGCTACACCCTGGGCATGGACCGGGTGCTGGGCTCCGATTTCCGCTACCACAAGCTCAACCTGCTCATCGGCCAGAGCCTGCGCCTGGGCCAGCTGGGCCGCCTTGACTACCGCCTCGACGCGGGCTACATCCCGAGTACGGTGCCGTATCCGGTGCTCAAAACCCACCTCGGCAACCAGTCGCCATTTTACAACGCCGGGGCCTTCAACCTGATGCGCTACTTCGAGTTTGTGAGTGACCGGTACGTGGCCCTGCGGGTTGAAAATCAGTTTGATGGCTTTCTGCTCAACTCCCTGCCGGCTATTAAGCAGCTCAACTGGCGCCTGGTAGCTACCGGCAACGTGCTGTGGGGCGGCGTCAATGAGGCCAACCGCCGCATTATCCCGCAGGAAGACCCCGTAAACGGCGGCCCCCTGCCGGCCTTCCGCAGCCTGGGCCGGCTGCCCTACGCCGAAATTGGGTACGGCGTGGAGAACATTCTGCGGGTAGCGCGCGTTGATTTCCTGCACCGTCTCACGTACCGAAACTCGCCCGGAGCCCGTACCTTTGGGGTGAAAGTGAGTCTGCAATTCAAGCTCTAGTACCTGCCGAAAGCGCCCGGAGCCGACACCTTTTTGCGCCGGCCGGGAATCATCCCCGCCGTTTTTTTGTAGAACAGCCCATCATGCCTAAATACGAAGTTGCTAACCTCACGCTGGCGGAAGCCACCCGCCACGCTCCTTTTGTTGATTATGCCCGGTGCGTAGACGCCGGCCAGCGTCCCTATAACCACGTGGGTGACTGGCCCGAGGAAGGCCGCCTCTACCCCGTGCGCGTGGTGGATTCGCGCACTGAAGGTATGCCCTTGGTGCACGTGCTGGGGTTTGAAGGGGAAGCCCCCTATTACAACGCCTACGGCCCCCACCGCTTCGAAATGCTCCTGACGGTGTGGCTGAACTAACCAGTCCACCGCGCTAAAAACCGCAGTAAAAAAGGCCGTTGATGCATTGTCGCATCAACGGCCTTTTTTACTGCGTGATGTACAGATTATTCTTGGCGCAGGGCGTACAAAACCGGTTTGCTGGGGCTGGCATCCAGCTCCAGGCTGGTGATTTGCAGGTTGAGCAGGTAGAGGCCATCCTCCACCTCATCAGGCACAAAAATCAGCTCGGTGATGGTGGCGGCCTGGCGGGTGGCGTGGGGGTATTGCCAGAAGGCGTGGTGGGCCAGCAGCTGGCCCCCATCCTCTTCCCGGTCTACGCTGGGCAGGTCCAGCAGCAGGTGCTCAACGTGCTGCCCGGCCAGGTACTCGGTTAGGGCAGGCTCCAAGTAGGTAGGGTTGGTGCCGGAGTAGTGGTGGGTACGCTTGGCGCGATGGTTGGGTAGGGTGCGCAACACCACGGCCTCGGGCCGGATATCGGCATCGGGGCCGCTTTCCAGCTCCCGGCGCACATCATCCAGCAGCACTACCTGGTCGCCGTTGGCCTGGGGGCGGGCCTGCACCGATACCAGCCGGGCCACAAACAGAAACCGCCGCAGGCAGCGGTTGAGGGTGGCCGTAGGCTCGGCCGAAATATGGCCGTAGCACTCGGTGTGGGTACCGTTGCCGTGGGGCGTGAGGTGCACGCGCTGGTAGTTGGTACTGCCGCCCAGGGCCACGCTGCCCACAAAGCTGCCCACCCGAATCACGTCTACCTGCACTGGCTCGGCCCAGAAGCAGTTTACCTGCGCCTCACCCGGGGCCAGGGGCAGCGAAATATCCAGGGGCGCCGCCGGGTCGAAGGCAAATGGGCGGCCCTGGTACGGGTAAGTGGCGAGCATATAATGGGCTGAAATGGAGTAGCGTGAACTTTGTAGTCCGCGTATATCTGAAGTGTTGCAGCGAGCTGAGGAAGGGGCGCGGACTACAAAGTTCGGGCTACTTCCTCATTCCCTAATTCATTCAAAATCCGGCTGATTTCGGGGGCGTGGCTGACTACCATGAAGTGGCCGCCGCCGGGAATGAGGTACTCGGCCGGGGCCGGACCGGGCGGAAATACCCGGTCGCGGGTGCCCAGAATCTGAATGCTGCGGCCCACGCTGGTGCTGTCCCAGTGCAGCAGCCGCTCAATGGCCCAGCGGGTGTACACAGGCTCCATATCCCGCAGAATCTGTTTGAACAGCCGGTACTCCTCCCCGTTCTGGACGCCGAAGTACCACTGTCCGGCCCGCGGAAACAGCTTCAGCCACTGCGGCGGAAAGAGGCGGTACAGCCCGGTAGCCCGCACCAGCCGTAGCAGCAGGGGCAGGCAACTGGCATCCGGAATGCTGCTGATGAGCACCGTACGCAGCCCCGGCCTGATTTTACTGATTTCCAAGGCCACCATACCCCCAAACGACACTCCAACCAACAGCCCCCTGGCCGCGGCCGGAATAGCCGCCGCCATGCGGGCCGCGTACTGCGGCAGGGGTTCGTCGGGTTCCGGAGTGAGCCAGGACAGCAGGCAGGTTTCGCCGTGCAGCAAGGGCCGCAGCCGCTGAAACACCCGCTCATCGGCTCCCAACCCCGGAATCAGGTAGAACATGGTATTTCAATTAGAAATTAAAAATGCCGTGCCTTCAATGGCAGAATATTACCATAAATCTGTGGCCAACAGCAGAATGTTCACGCTGCCGAGCAGCTCAGAAATAACCAGCACGATAACTCATTTTTAATTGATTTCACGGTTCGATGCGCAGGAACACGTCTTCCAGGTAGAAGATGTTGTGGGGCTGTCCGGATTCATATTCTTCTGCCTCCTCGCTGTCGGCGTTCATGCTGATGTCGAAGGTGTCATCGTCCTCCGCGTCTTCATCATCCTCGAACAAATCGGCGGGGTAGGTACAGGAGAGCTTGAGGGCCACGTTGGGCAACGACACCGGCGGATTAGCTTCGGTGTTGTATTCCAGCAGGCAGGGCCAGTCGCGCACGGTAGCCAGGGCATCGGCCACATCTTCCTGCAAGGCTTCGGCCCGGCCGCCCGCCAGCCGCAGCAGTAGGTCCAGCTGCTGAAACGGCAGGCCCAGATGAAAAAAGTGTGCCTCCTGGTCGAAATACGTCGTGGCCCAGATGGTCACGTCATCGGAATTGTCGAATACAATGGCCGTAATCTGGACCTGTTCAATGAAAAAATCCGTGTCGTCGGCCAGGGCATCAATCAGTCGTCTCATACTCATGGAGTTGCCATAACTACGGCGGTTGCAAGGCTGGGCAGTGCATCTACCGAAATCTGCTGGGCTGTTTCAAAGAAAGAAGAAAACCCGAGAAACCGTGCGTTTACTTTCATACACGCGCCTAAACAGTTCGTTCTCACTCGCCCTGAAACAGCTCCAGCGTAATGTGGTCGGCTAGCAGCTTGCCGGCATCCGTGAGCCGGAGCTGGTTGTTCTGAAGCTGGGCCAGGCCGGTTTGCTGTAGCTGCCGCAGGTACGCGGGCTTTTCTTGTTGCAGGTCCACGCCCAGCACATCGCGCAGGTGGGTCAGGTTGCAGCCCTGGGCCGTGCGTAGGCTGGTCATCAGGTACTCGTTGGCCTGGTCGCGGGCCGAGAGGTGCTCCACGGTGGCGGGCACCTCGCCCCGGTCCAGCACTGCCGCCACGTACTGCGGGTTGTTGGCCACCGTGTATTGCCGGCTGTGGCCGTTGAAGGAATGGGCGCTGGGCCCCAGCCCCAGGTAGGGCACCCCGCGCCAGTACGCCGAGTTGTGCCTGGATTCGCGGCCGGGCCGGCAGAAGTTGCTGATTTCGTACTGTTGGTAGCCGTGGCGGGTCATTTCCAGGAGCAGCAGCTCAAACTGCCGGGCCACAAACTCGTCGGGCACGGCCGGAAATTTGCCCTTTTTCAGCTGGCGGCCGAACACCGTATCGGGCTCCACGGTGAGGGCGTAGCAGCTCAGGTGCGGCACCTGCAAGGCAAAGGCCGCGGCCATATCCTGCTCCCAAATGCCGTGGTCGGGGGCCGGCACCCCGTAAATCAAATCCACCGAAATATTCTCAAATCCGGCCTCCTGGGCCCGCCGCACTGCCGCCCCCGATTCCTCGGCCGAGTGGGCGCGGTTCATCAGGCGCAGGTGGGGCTCGTGGAAGCTCTGTAGCCCAATGCTGAGGCGGTTGATGGGCGAGGCCGCCAGCAGCCGTACGTTGTCGGGAGTGAGGTCGTCGGGGTTGGCTTCCAGAGTAATTTCCGCGTCAGGCGCCACCCGGAAGTAGCGGTGCACGGCCGTAAAGAGCGTATCCAGCTCCGCCGCCGTGAGCAGCGAAGGAGTACCGCCCCCGAAGTAGATGGTGTTCAGCGTCGCCTCGGGACCCAGGTAGGCGTGGCGCAGCGCCATTTCCTGCACCAGCGCCTCCACCAGCCGGCTTTTCAGCCCCATGGATGTGCTGAAATGAAAGTCGCAGTAATGACACGCCTGCTTACAGAACGGGATATGAAGGTACAGACCGGCCATGAGGAAGAAGTGTCGGCAGCGGGCCACGGCTTCCGGAAATGACTACCGCACCAGGAAACGCTACTTTCGGGAAATTAAACGCGGGGTTTCGCGTTTCAGACTGTAAATGTACGCCCGCGCCTTCGTTTTCTGCTGGATACTGCTACTGAGCGGGTTGCTCGGCGCGGCGGCGTTGGCCCAGGGTACCACCCCGCTCAACCCCGCTGCGCCCCCGGTTTCGGCGGCTCCCAGCGTGGCCCCGCCCGATTCGGTTCGCCGCAACGCTCCGCCGCCCGGCCGGCCAGTGCACCCCGTAACGGTGCAGTTCCACCCCGAGGCTACCGATCAGGCCATATTGCGGCCCTATCGGTACCGCACCGCCCTGCCCGACTCGCTGGCCGCCCTGCGCGAAGTGCGCAGCCTGGTGCTGGCCCTGCAGGCCGATGCCTACCTGACCGCCTCCGCCGATGAGCTGCACTGGCGCCACGATACGCTGCACGTGCGGCTGTACGTGGGGGAGCCGTTCCGTTGGGCCCGGCTGCGCAACGGCAACCTCGGCGACGGACTGCTCACCCGGGCCGGCTTCCGCGACAAGCTGTTCCGCCAGCAGCCGCTACGCCCCCAGGAGTGGGCCCGCCTCCAGGAAAACATTCTGCACGAAGCCGAAAACCAGGGCTACCCCTTTGCCACCCTCCAGCTGGACTCAGTGGCCCTCACTGGCACCGAGGTTACCGGCCGGGTGGTGCTGCGCCGGGGCCCGCCAGTGGTGTTCGACTCCCTGCAAATCATCGGCAAAACCAAAACCCGCGCCCGTTTCCTGATTGACTACCTGCAGCTGGAGCCTGAGCAGCCCTACAGCCAGCAGCGCGTAGCCGAGGCAGCCCGCCGCCTGCGCCAGCTGCCCTATCTGCAACTGAAGGCCGAGCCTGAGGTGCGGTTTGCCCGGGGCCGGGCCCGGGTGTACTTCCTGCTCGAAGACCGCACCGCCAACCAGTTCGATGCCATTGTGGGCGTGCTGCCTACCTCCAACCCACTGGCTGGCCAGAAGCGGGTGCAGATAACCGGCGACGTTACCCTGAACCTGCGCAATATTAATGGCGGCGGTAAGGGCGTGGGCGTGCAGTGGCGCAAGCTGGATGCCACCTCCCAGCTGCTGGATGGGCAATACGTTCACCCGGCTTTTTTCGGGACGCCCTTGGAGCTGAGCGGCTCCTTCAACCTTTTGAAGCAGGATACCCTGTTCCTGAACACCCGGCCGCGGGTTCAGTTTGCCTACCCCACGGCCCTGGCCGGGCGGCTGGCTGTGTTTGCCGAGTGGCGCAACTCCCGCCTCATTTCGGCCTCGCTCAAAAAGGCCACGGCCCTACCCGAAAACGTGGACAGCCGCTACGCCTCCTACGGCCTCAACTACACCTGGAACACCCTCAGCGACCCGTATTTTCCGCGGCGGGGGCTGCTGGCCAGTGCCCAAGGGGCCATCGGTATCAAACGCATCAGCAAAAACCCCGATTTGCAGGAAAGCTTTTACGCGGGCATACCGCTGAACACCCGCCAGACAACCCTGGGGCTGCGGGCCGAATATTACCTGCCGGTAGGCCGGCAGGGGGTGCTACTAACCCGGGTGCGCGGCGAGGCTCTGCTCAACAACCGCTTGTTTCTGAACGACTTGTTCCGCCTGGGCGGACTGGCCACACTGCGCGGCTTCAACGAGCTGAACTTCTACGCCAGCCAGTACGCCGTGGGCACGGCCGAGTTCCGCCAGTTCACCGGCCCCGATACCTACGTGTTCCTGTTCGCCGACCAAGCCTACCTGCGCCGCGACCTGCCCAACGCCCCCTACCCCCGGGATTCGCCCACCGGGCTGGGGGCCGGCCTTAGCTTCCGGACCGGGGCCGGGCAGTTTCAGTTTGTGTACGCCCTGGGCCGCAGCCAGCAGCAGGGCTTTTCGCTGGGCTCCGGCAAAATCCACTTCGGCATCACCAGCCGGTTCTGATTGCGTTGCCTACGCGCCGCGCCTGTTCCCACGGCAAATACCACCACGAAGTTGTCACCCTTCTGAACACCGTAAAGCACGATTTCAACAGAAATTTATTTAGTACTGGGCTCTTGATTTATACTTTTTGCCCCTGATAATCAGTCGCCAATACTATTTTTTAGTATTTTTGCACCCCAAATGAGCTGAATCTGAAAAAGGCTCGTACATTTGTAAAACCAAACAGTGCGGGGTGGAGCAGTTGGTAGCTCGTTGGGCTCATAACCCAAAGGTCACTGGTTCGAGTCCAGTCCCCGCTACCTAACAAGAGGCCAGATAATTCTTAGGAATTATCTGGCCTCTTTCGTTTTGCATTAGGCATGTGGGTTACTGCCCGCCCGAGCGGCGGCGAAGCTGTTTTGGACGGAGCACAACTCAGTTGCCTTGTAGCGTGCAGGTACTGGCTTCCGTAGCGCCTCAAACACGACATTGGCCACTTGTATGCGTACCTATTGAGCGCAGTTCATGAAAATCGGGCGGCCTGATGCCACCTGGTCTATATTTACTCGCATGGGCTGTGAGTAGTTCTCTTCGATACTGACAGCTACAGTGGGTCTTTGCCCGGGCCGGCCAAACTTTCCTGGTTTTCCATGCAAGGTTATGTCTAGTAGTTAATGGCCCATCGGCACAGGAGGCAACACAGCATCGTAAACCAGGCTTAATATCTCATTTACAACACTATACCTTAAGTTTCGTATCTTCTCAGGCCAACCTTGCCGTTAGTGCCGCTCCACGCGGGTAACCGCCTGCGGGCGTTGGCTTTGTAGTATTCACGCTACCCCACGGGTGGCCCTACTCCTGATATTATGACTTACCACTACACCACTGCCCATACAACTGTTGTACTGCCCACACCCAGCACCCACGAGCTCAAAGTGTGGCCCGCTTGCTTCGCGGCCGTTGAAAATGGCACCAAACCCTTCGACGTCCGCGAAAACGACCGGTATTTCCAGGTCGGCGACATGGTGCTGCTGCGCGAATATGAGCCAGAAAGTGAGCAGTACAGCGGCCGAACAACCACGCGCTGGATCAGCTATGTGCTGAATGGCGGCTGCTTCGGCATTGCAGCCGGCTGGTGCGTGCTGGGCTTCAGTGAGCTGCCTCCCCTGCCGCCGGGCATCAACGACACCCGGCTCTGGTAATTGCTTTGCCCAGTACGCTTTATAACAGCCTGCCCGTTACCTCGCCGATTGGAAGAGGTAACGGGCCACGGCTGCATGTGGCTGGCTAAAACCACGCTGCTACCAGCGGCATCAGCTGCTCCAGGGCCTGCTGGTCGTGGTGGTCAAAGTCGTTGAGCTGGTCGCTGTCTACGTCGAGCACGGCTACTACCTGGCCTTCTTTCAGCACAGGCACCACTATTTCCGACTTCGACTCGGAGCTGCAGGCAATGTGACCGGGGAACTGTTCCACATCGGGCACCAGCAACGTGGCAGCCTGGGCCCAGCTGGCTCCGCACACGCCCTTGCCCCGCCGGATGCGGGTGCAGGCAATAGGCCCCTGGAACGGCCCCAGCACCAGCTCTTCACCTTTCACCAGGTAAAATCCCACCCAAAAAAACCCGAAGGCCTGGCGCAGGGCGGCCACGGTGTTGGCGAGATTGGCTACCAGATCCGGCTCGCCGGTGGTCAGGGCTTCAATCTGGGGCAGGAGCTGGCGGTACTGCTCGGCTTTGCTGAGGGTGGTATCGAGGTGGAGTTCTTCGGCCATGAGAAGGAGGAAAGTCAAACGAAAACGGCGGCGCGGGGGCCACCTGGCGACTATAACCGCCCGGGACCGGGTTTTGTCACCAAAGCGCAAAGGTAGGCAGTGGCGGCAGGTCATCGGCGCGGGGGCTGCGGCTGAATACGTAGCCGGCCATGCCTTCGTCAAGTAACACATTCAGCTCGGTGGCGGCTATGTGGCGGGGTTGGCCGGCTACGTAAGCCGTCAACCGCTCGGCGGGCAGCTGGTCGAGGCAGGTGATGAGCAGGTACTTTTCGAGGCCGGTGGAGAAATGCGCGTCGCAGTGCAGGGCGTAATTGAGCATATCCACCGAAAGCGGGGCCCGCCGGAAGTGCTCCTGGTGCTCGTTGAACTGGTTGGTTTCCTGCTCGTGGTTGATGAGCGGCAGCGGCACTTCGGCGTGGGGCAGGGGGCCGGCTCCGTGGCGGGTGTGGTAGGCGCGGGTGGCGTAGAGCAGCCGGGCGCGGGTGGCGGGCTGGTGCCGGGCCAGTAGCTCCAGAGCGTTGCGCGAAGTGGTGAAGCTGCGCGTAACGTGCGGAAACAGCCCAAACTCTTGATCCAGCAGCACCCCCTGAGCACCCTCGAACACCAGCGCCGACCACCGGGCCGCCGGCCCCAGCACGTCCGCTTCGCGCACCAGCTCTATAGCCCCGGCCGCTACCAGCTCCCGCAGCTGCCGGGCGTAGTCGGCAAAACGCTGGTCTTCGGCATCGTGGTTGAGCTGGTCGAAGGCAACGCGGGTTTCCTGCTGCACACGCTGGCGGTAGTGCGCCCGAATCTGGCGGAGCTTGTGCATCAGTACGTCAGGAAAGCACAAATCCTGGGCGTAGAGGCGCAAGGGTGTGGTTTGCTGGCGCTCCACGGTGGACCCGAAACCCAGGCCGCAGCTGCCGTGGCGGGCCACCCCGCGTTCCGCTTCCAGCACCCGGTTCCAAAGCACATCGTAGGGCGTAATGACGGGGCAACGGCCATCCAGCAGCAAGTGAGGCTGCACGCCTAGCTCCCGCAGGGCCGCATATTCGCGCAGCAGCGGCCCGGGGGCCACCGGGCAATACCCCGACCAATACGTGGGGGAACCGCGTAGCGTGCCGGCCCCGAAGCTGGAAAAAACGTGCCGCCGCCCGTCGGCGGCTACCACCGTATGGCCCGCCTGCGGCCCGCCGTTGAAGCGCACCACCAGCGCCCCCGGATGCTCCCGGCACAGATAATCGGTGGCCAGGCCCTTGCCTTCGTCGCCAAAGCCCAGGCCCACCACCACCCAGGCAGGTATGTCAGCCATATGGTGGCAAATTATTGATTAGCATACGTTGGACTTTCTGTCATCCTGAGCAGCGCGAAGGAACTTAACACGCCTGATTGTTCTGATGTTTTTAGCCCGCAGAGGACGCAGAGGATGTCGCAGAGGTACACAGAGTCGTTCCGAGTTTTAGTTGCTACTGCAGTGTCAGCACGCGAGATTATTCCTTTCATCGGAATGATGTTCTTTTACTACCTCACGTCCTCTTACAGCTTAAAAATCCGGCTCAGCAGGCCGCCTCCGCTGGCAGGTTTAGGGGTGGTGGTGAGGGCGGAGCTGACGTGTACCAGGGCGTTCTGTACCGTGCCGGCGGTTTTTTTGTCGAACGACGACAGAATCTGGCTGAGGTCAACGCCGTGGATGACGGCTACGGTGGCGGCAATGGTTTCGGCCAGGGCGTTGTAGTCGTTAAGGATGATGAGCCGCTCGCCCAGCAGCTTCTTCCAGTAGCCCAGTACCTGCGGACTGTCTTTGTAGGAGGCCTCGTTGATGTGAATGTGGAAGACGTGGTAGCTGCGCTGCACTTCTTCCAGCAGCTGCCGGTCGGTGAGGTCGGTGGCCTCGGGGTAGCCCATAAGGGCTTTGAGAGCATCTTTTTCCAGCGTGGGCCAGGCCGCCTCGTCGCCAATGGTGAACAGGAAACCCTTCTGCCCCCGCTTCTCGAAGCAGTCGAGGGAGGTGTGCCGGGCCCCGAACAGCCAGGCCAGCGTGTACGATTCCATGCTCTGGCCGCCCCCGCCGCCTTCCAGGTAGAGGCCGGTCAGCCACTGGTCCAGTTCGGTTGTACCGCTCTCAAACTGCCCCACTTGCAGCGGATACTGGTCGGAAATATGGTCGCCGATGCCGCCGAACAGAATCTGCGGGTGCTCGACGCCGTGGGCAATGAGGGTGTTCATAAGCGCGCCCAGCTTCTCACGCACCAGCACCTCCGGAATCCGGCCCATGCTGCCCGTCACGTCCAGAAACACAGCCACCGCCAACGACTCGGGGTGAATGTCGGAGTCGCGGCTTTCCCGGAACTGCACGCCGTGGGGCAACATGCGCGGGTCGGCGCGGCGCAGGCGGTTGTTGGCAAAAATGTCGTCGGTGCCCGAATCGGCCCGGGAGTCGCGCAGATAATCATACGCATCGTCTGACCAGCGAGTATAGCCCATAAGAAGGAGGGATGAAGAGTGGTGAGGTGATGAGGTAAACGGTAACCCGTCATGCAGAGGTGCAGCAGAGCCGGAACATCTCGCGTGCTGAGGTACTGTCATTCCGAGCGGAGCCGAGGAATCTCGCGTGCTGACGTCTAAGTACCATCGCAACGTCAGCACGCGAGATTCCTCGGCTCCGCTCGGAATGACGTGCTATTACAGTCCGCCAGATTCCTCCTGCCATCGGAAGGACAATGCCCCGACTCATACGTCCAGCGGGTGAAACTGGCGCTTGCCGAAGAGGTGCCCGAGCAGTTGGCGGTAGTCGCGCAGGGTGTGGTAGGCGTTCTGGTGGGGCGTGAGCAGGAAGTCAATGAGGCGGGCATCCACTGTTTTTTTCAGCTTCACGCCGTGGCCCGAGGGGTCGCCGAGCAGGTACAGGGCCACCCGCTGGGCCAGGCTCACGTCCACGTAGGCCGTGGCCTGCTTCTGAGCAAAAACCGAGGGCGGGTACCAGTTCAGATACCGCCCCGACACCGTGCGTAGCGGCCCGTTCAGGGGCGTGAGGTGGTAGAACGACAGGCACACGATGCCGTGCGTATCGGGCACCAGGGCCAGGGCCTCGGGGTTGAGGCCGGCGTGGCACAGGCCCACCTGGTGCAGCCAGGCCGTCAGTTCCAGCACCCGGCTCAGCACCCAGCCCACATGCTCAGGCGCGAGGGTAAGGCCGGTCAGGGGCAGCAGGTAGTCGGGGCCGCTGAGGCGCAGGGCCGCGCCCTCCCACTCCAGACTGGCCGGCAGGTAGCGCTGGAAGTTGCGGGCGGCGGCATCGGAGAAGGCCATCAGCTGCTGGTAGTTGCGGTAGGACTGCCGGAGCTGATCAGCCTCGCCCTCCAGCCGGAACGTGCGCTCATCGAGGCGGCGCAGCGTGCCGGCGTCGTCGTCCAGCACGTCGAGGGCCTTGAGCTGGTCGGCGTATCCGTTGAGGCGGGCTACGGCATCGGCGGCCCCGGGCAGGGCGCACACATCAGGGTGCAGGAGCTTAAGGTAGGCCAGGTATTGCTGCCGGTAGCGGCGGCGACTGAACACATCCTCGGGGCAGTTGGCCCGGGCAACGGTAGCAAGCAGCGTGGCAGCATCCATGCCCCAATAGTAGGCATTATCGGGGTATTTGCGCAGGCAAAAGATGTTGTATTTTACGGCTGCTTAGCCCACCTGACTACCAGGTCCTTGCAAGCCCACTACCCAACTGTTTCCGCTTTTTTTACCCCGCCCGATAATCTGCCGTTGCCCGGGCACCGTATGCGGGGCAGCACCAGTTACGGGGCGCAATCTGTACCGTTCTTTTCCCACCCACAACCATTTTTCCCACCCCCTTCATGCGTAAAGTTGTCCTCTACATTGCCACCAGCCTCGATGGCTTCATTGCCTCCCCCGACGGCTCGGTGGAGTGGCTGCCCACGCCCCCACCCGGCGAGGATTACGGCTATGCTGATTTTTTGACCACTGCCGATGCCACCCTGCTGGGCCGGGCTACCTACGAGCAGATTACCACCTTTGGTGAGTGGCCCTACCCCACGCTCACTAATTATGTGTTCACGCGCCGCCCTCCCTACGAGGCCGCTCATCCTTCCGTGCAATTCGTTACCGACGACCCTACCCGCTTCGTACGGGAGTTGCGCCAGCAGCCCGGCGGTACTATCTGGCTGATTGGGGGCAGCACGCTGGCCTCCCCGCTGCTGGCTGAGGGGCTGGTAGATGAGCTGATGCTGTTTGTGGTGCCCCGCCTGATTGGAGCCGGCATTCCGCTCTGGCGCCACCAGGACCATGCTCAGCCCCTACACCTACTGCGTACCCAAACCTGGCCCGACGGCATGGCCCTGCTGCACTACCGCCTGTCGGAAGTTCCGGAAATGGCAAAAGCAGTAAGCTAACCCCCGAATATTCCTGTAACGCCAACGGCCGCTCCAGATACTGGAGCGGCCGTTGGCATTTTCCCGTAAGAATGAAGCTGTGAAATCTGCGGGAATCAGTGCTTAGAAGAGGCTGGGGGCAGTGGTTTTGAGCTGGGCAATAACCGTTTGCCCACCTTTTACCTTCTCCCCAATCTGCACCTTTACTTCGGTGTCCACGGGCACGAAAATATCTACGCGGGAACCGAACTTGATGAAGCCGAACTCCTCGCCCTGGCTTACCTCGTCGCCCTCGTTCACGTACCACACAATGCGACGGGCCATGGCCCCGGCAATCTGGCGGAAAAGCACAAAGGGCCCAGCTTCTGACTCCACCACTACTGTAGTACGCTCGTTTTTGGTGCTGCTTTTAGGGTGCCAGGCCACCAGGTAGTTGCCGGGGTGGTACTTGAAATAGCGCACAATCCCCGAAATAGGGTTGCGGGTGATGTGCACATTAATCGGCGACATGAAGATGCTGATCTGCTTGCGCTGGTCGTCAAAGTATTCCGGCTCATGCACATTTTCGATTACCACTACTTTCCCATCGGCCGGGGCAATTACCAGGTCCTCGTGCGTGAAGAGGCGACGGGCCGGACTCCGGAAAAACTGCAGCAGCGTCAGGAATACGATAACCGAAATACCGGCAAACACCTTATTAACGCCCCCATTTTCGGCGTTGTAGCGAAATAGCAGCAGATTGGCAGCCAGCAGGGCTAGCAGGGTAAAGAACAGAATACGTCGCCCTTCTTTGTGGATCTTCATGAATCGCAGATTTGCGCTGAGTACGTTGATTTTGCTGATTCAGACGACTTTGCGGAGACAAAATAGCCGCTCGCCCCTTGGGTAGCTTACGAATCAACCTAGACAAAGATAGCCCGAGCCACCGGCCCGGGCTATCCAGAAGCAAATATACGCAGCGGCGGCTACATAGGCCAACGCAGCACGTTACTACTCCGCCCTTGCCCGGTTTCACCAAGAAGATCAGCGAAATTAGTGCCGTCAGCGGTAATCTGTGATTTTAGAAGCCCCCGCGGAACTTGTAGGTCTGGGCGACTTTGTCGATGGCCACCACGTAGGCGGCAATGCGCATGGGAATGTTGTACTTCTGGCTGGTGGCGTACACCTTCTCGAAGGCGTCGTTCATAATCCGGTCGGCGCGCTCGGTTACCATTTCCTCGCTCCACTTGAAGCCCTGGCGGTTCTGTACCCACTCAAAGTAGGATACCGTAACCCCGCCCGAATTGGCCAGGATATCGGGCACCACCATAATGCCTTTTTCATTGATGATGGGGTCGGCGGAGGCCGAGGTGGGGCCATTGGCGCCCTCCACAATCAGCTTGGCTTTGATATCGTGGGCGTTGTGCTCGGTGATGACGTCCTCCACGGCGGCGGGCACCAGCAGGTCCACGTCGGCGGTCAGCAGGTCGTCGGCGTTGTCCATAAGGGTGGCGCCGGTGAAACCATCGAGGCGGCCGCTGTGGGCGTTTTTGTAGGCCACGGCTTCATCAATGTTGATGCCGTTCTCGTTCCAGTACGCCCCCGACACATCGGATACGCACTTGATTTTTACGCCCTGCTCACTCAGCAGCTTAGCAGCCCAGGAGCCCACGTTGCCGAAGCCCTGCACGGCCGCCGAAGCCTGCCGGGGGTCCATGCCCAGCTTTTTCATGGCAGCCAGCGCCGATACCATTACGCCGCGGCCGGTGGCCTCGGTGCGGCCCAGAGAGCCGCCCATTACCAAGGGTTTGCCGGTTACCACGGCGGGCGAGGTGGCACCTACCGTCTTGCTGAATTCGTCCATCAGCCAGGCCATTTCGCGGGGACCGGTGCCCATGTCAGGAGCCGGAATGTCCCGGTCGGGGCCGAACACATCCTTCATGGCCAGGGTATAGCCCCGGGTGAGGCGCTCAATTTCGCCGGCGCTCATTTTAGTTGGCTCGCAGATGATACCGCCTTTGGCTCCGCCATAGGGAATATCCACCACGGCACACTTCCAGGTCATCCAGGCGGCCAGGGCCTTCACCTCGTCGAGGTGCACATTTTTATCGTAGCGGATACCGCCTTTGCTGGGGCCCAGAATGGTGTTGTGCACCACGCGGTAGCCTTCAAACACGCGCACTTTGCCATTGTCCATCGTCACGGGAATGTGCACGATGATCTGTTTGTCGGGGGCTTTGAGTACGTCGTAGGTTTCTTCATCGAGGCCGAGGATTTCGGTGGCCACGTTGAAGCGCGACATCATCGATTCCAGGGGATTCTCGGCATCCACGCGGGGAGCCGGCTCTTTGTACACCGTGGTGGCAGCCATACGGAGGTGGGGTTGGGGTGGGTGAGAAATGACTACGGCAACCAGGATGGTGGGCAACCAGGCCGCGCGCGGATTTTTTGGGTGGCCAAAGGTAAGCGGTTTACGCCAACCGTGAGGAAATCTGCGGCTGGCGCACTGCCCACTGGCTGGGGCTACTCAACAGCTTAGCAAACACCGTACGAAAAATCAGGAGTGTTCGTATTTTCTTTCCCGAATTCCTGCCAATCTTCATAGTTTGCCGGGGGCCGCAAAGCATAAAAAAAACGGGCCACTCCGTTTTGAAGCAGCCCGGTGCAGAAGCAGTTAGCCTGAAAAGGCCTAGCCAAAGAGTAGCTCCAGCAGCGCCAGTACCGGCAGAATAAACAGGAAGGCATCGAACCGGTCGAGCAGGCCGCCGTGCCCGGGCATGATACGGCCGGAGTCCTTCACGCCCACACTACGCTTGAGCATGGATTCGGCCAGGTCGCCCAGCGGCCCAAACACGGCCACTGCTCCAGCTGCCACCAGGCGGTAGGTAAGCGAGAGTTCGGGCAGCAAATAGCCCAGCGCCCAGCCCATACCCAGGGTGAGCAGAAACCCGCCAATGGCACCTTCCCAGGTTTTACCGGGCGAGATTTTGGGCGCCAGTTTGTGCTTACCAAAGGTTTTACCCGCCGCATAAGCCCCAATATCCGACGACCACACCAGCAGCAGCAGCGCGAAGATGCGGCGGTAGTCGTAGCCGGTTTCGGTGAAGGCCACCACGCTCAGCAGGCTCATGGGCAGGCTCACGTACAGCAGGCCCAGCAGGGCCACGCCTACGTTGGCAAACGGCGAGAAATTCTGCCGCTCCCGGGGCCAAGCCGCCATTTCCCGCAAAATAAGAATGACCGGCAGCAGCAACAGAATGCCCATCAGGATGATGCCGGCCGAGCGGGCATCACCCACAATAATATGCAGGCCCTGACCAATAGAATCCACCGTATTGTTCACTACGACCACGCCCAGCACGCCGGCAAAAATGAGCGCGCTGATGGCTCCGCCTAGTATAGCGGCCGGCTTGTAGCCTACTTCGCGCATCATGCGGTAGAACTCCCAGAGCATCCGCATCTGCACGGCCCCGAAAAACAGGGCAAACGTCCAGGCGCTGTACCACACGCTGCCTAGCAGCAGGGCGGCCCCAATCAACCCGAAGATAATGCGTTGAGACAGGTTGGACATGCCGGGCTTGTCGGCGGGTGGTTCGGTGGTAGCGGGCGTGGGGGCGGGAGAGGTAGTCAAGGGAAAGTAAGCAGAGAAAATACGGGGAGAGAAACCAGGTGGACTGTGGCCGTTAGTCGGCTTTGGTGGCGTCCACACCGTCGTGGCTGAGGGTGCGAGCGGCCGGCGGTACCAGCGCCGGCCGGCTTACGGCCACGCCGTGGCTGCCCAGCGTGTGCATTTCGGTGGGGAGGGCATCGGCCTGGGGGGCACTCATGCGGCGGTGCAGGTACCAAAGCCCCACAGTGCACACTGCCATGGACAGCAGCACCCAATACCAGGGCAATGCCTCCGTGGAATCGGGGTCGAAACCCGACGACGACCAGTCGCGCTGCTGCAGGTACAGCAACAGCAGCTGAAACCCGTTCTGAGCGAAGTGGGCCGCTATAGGCACCAGAATATTACGGCTCCACTCGTAGAGGTAGCCCAGCCCCAGCCCCAGCACGAAGCGCGGCACAAAGCCCTGAAACTGCAGGTGAATGGCACTAAACACAATGGCGGCCAGCCAAATACCAACGTGGCGGCCAGCCCACTGCACCAGGTTGCGCTGCAGCACACCCCGAAAAAACAACTCCTCACTCACGGCCGGCACCACGGCCATTACCAGCACAGCCACCCCGAAACGTAGGGGCGAGGAGAAGTTGGTCAGGAATTTCAGGATGTCTTTGGCTTGCTGCTCCTTGGTCATGGCCCACTCCGGCAGACCCCAGCTGGCATTCCAAGCAATAAGCACCGACATGGCAGGCAAGCTTGCCACAATGAGTAAGCCAGCCAGCAGCGGCCAACCGGCTGGCACCGGGCGGCGGGGCATAAAATAATCGGCCAGCTTGTTGCCGGTAAGAGCGGCCAGGGCCAAGGCTGCGCCGCCCAGCCCCCCGAGCAACAGTACACCCTGGCTAAGCATAGATACGGCCCAGCCATTTGGGTAGTCGGCAGGGCGCTGGGTTACGTTGCCCATGTCTTGCATGCCCACCCCAAAAGCCAGGTAATTGAGCACCATTACCAGGAAACTGGCTACGCAAAAAGTGGCCAGTAGCAGCACTACCAACAGCCCCAGATTAGCTAATGGGTGTAATCGACTGGAAACGAAACCTTTCATGGGATGTTGGGGTCTTGGGAACTTCCGGGCAGCCTGGTCACCCTGAGGGGAGCGAAAGACCTTATCCCGTCAGGTTTACTGCCACGCATTGTCAGGCTACCGTAACAAGGTCTTTCGCTCAGGATGAAAGCATAGACGCTAAGTCCCTGATACAGTCGTAAATTTGCGCAAAATACTAGAATAGACTGCCGTGGTTCACATCCGTAACATTGCTCTGCCCGATTTTCCGCTTTTGCTTGCGCCCATGGAGGACGTGTCGGACCCGCCATTCCGGGCCGTGTGCAAGCAGGGCGGGGCCGATTTGATGTACACCGAGTTTATTTCCTCGGAAGGCCTGATCCGGGCCGCCGCCAAGAGCCGGCAGAAGCTCGACGTGTTCGACTACGAGCGGCCCATCGGCATCCAGCTGTTCGGCTCCGACGTGGAAACGATGGGCGAGTGTGCCCGCATCAGCACCGAGGCCGGCCCCGACCTCATCGACATTAACTACGGCTGCCCGGTGAAGCAAGTAGCCTGCCGGGGTGCCGGCGCGGCCCTGCTCCGCGACATTCCCAAGATGGTGGAAATGACGGCCGCCGTGGTGCGCAACACCCACCTGCCCGTCACCGTCAAAACCCGCCTGGGCTGGGACGACTCCACCAAGAACGTAGAGGATGTGGCCGAGCGGCTCCAGGATATTGGCATTGAAGCCCTCACGGTACACGGCCGCACCCGCGTGCAGATGTACAAGGGCGAGGCCGACTGGGAGCTGATTGGCCGCATCAAGAACAACCCGCGCATCAAAATCCCCATCTTCGGCAACGGCGACATTGACTCGCCCCAAAAGGCGGTAGAGTACAAAAACCGCTACGGTGTGGACGGCGTGATGATTGGCCGCGCCGCCATTGGCTACCCCTGGATTTTCCGGGAGGTGAAGCATTACGCCGCCACCGGTGAGCTGCTGCCGCCGCCCACCGTGGAGGAGCGGGTGCAAGCCTGCCGCATGCACTTCGAGAAAAGTCTGGAGTGGAAAGGTCTCCGCGCCGGCGTGTTTGAGATGCGCCGCCATTACGCCCAGTATTTCCGGGGCCTGGAAGGCGCCCGCCAGTGGCGCACCCGCCTCGTGGACAGCAACGACCCACTGGAAATCCACGCCATCATGGACGAAATTATTGCCGCCGAGCCGGTGCTGGTGGGGTAGCCTGCCAGCAGTTTCTCTGTTTTCTGTGAACGTCATTCCGAGCGAAGTCGAGGAATCTTGCGCGCTGATGGTGTTACCACTGTACCGTCAGCACGCGAGATTCCTTGGCTTCGCTCGGAATGACGTTCTGTAGTTTCTCTATCACCACCCCACCCACATGCCCATTGATACTCCTGCCCCGGCCGTTACGGCAGCCCCCGAGAATCCGCCCGTAGCGCCCTCGCCCCCGCACCGTGTGCCGGCTTCGGCCTGGGGGCTGCTGGTGTTGCTGGCTACCATCTGGAGCACGTCGTTTATTCTGATGAAGAAGGGGCTGGCCGTATTTTCGGCGGTGGAGCTGGGCGCAACGCGCGTAACGGTGGCGGCCCTAATTCTGCTGCCCTTTGCCCTGCGCCACGTGCGGCAAGTGGAGCGCAGCCGCTTCAAGTGGCTGCTGCTAAGCGGGGTTATTGGCACATTGTTGCCGGCTTTTCTGTTTGCCTATGCCGAAACCAAAATGGCCTCGGGATTAGCTGGAGTGCTCAACGCTCTCACCGTGGCCTTCACGCTGCTGATGGGGGCGCTGTTTTTCGGGCAGCGCATTACGGCGCTGCGGCTGGCGGGCATTGCGGTAGGGCTGTTGGGCACCGTGGTACTCATTGCCGTGGGTGGCAGCGGGGGCACGGCCACGCCCACCGGGGAGGGCAATGCCTGGTATGGCCTCTACATCGTGCTGGCAACTATGGGTTACGGCATCAGCATCAACATGATCAAGCACCACTTTCACGGTATTCCGGCGGTGGCCGTTACGGCGCTGCTGCTCCTGTTTATCGGGGGGCCGGCGCTGCTGTACCTGCTGCTGGGCACGGAATTCCTGTACAAG
The DNA here is from genome assembly GCF_003944705.1 of Hymenobacter metallilatus. Classification (GTDB taxonomy): domain Bacteria; phylum Bacteroidota; class Bacteroidia; order Cytophagales; family Hymenobacteraceae; genus Hymenobacter; species Hymenobacter metallilatus. Next base: position 569,694 of record NZ_RWIS01000001.1, read on the forward strand.
CTGCAGCACGTACCCGGCGCCTGGACGGCTTTCGGCTACATTGCCCTGCTGGCCACCATGAGCACAGCCGTGGCCATGGTGTTGTTCAACAAGCTCATTCAGCAGTCTACGGCGCTTTTTGCTTCTTCCAATACATACCTGGTACCCGTTATGGCCCTGGCCTGGGGCGTGCTCGATGGGGAAATCATCAACGGTTGGCACCTGCTGGGCATGGGTATCATCCTGCTCAGCGTGTTTATTATCAACCGGGCAAAGTAAGTTCGGGCTATTACTTAGCTGCTGGCTGTTGCACTTGCGCCGAGTTGAAGAACCGGAGCCGTTCCGCTTCTTTAAAGTCCCCGGTCTGACGGAGCGGCAGGAAGTGGAACTGGTACACCGTTCGGCCAACTATACAGCTGCGTACATATTTGATAACTACTGCACTATCAACAGTAAATGCTTTGTGCTTAACTGTTACCATATCTACTCCATCCTGCTCCGTTACCGACTGCTCTAACAGGTTTGGATACTCCCGCCCGAGCATCAGGGGAATCATTCGGTTGAGGTAGTAGCTTTTACGCTCCTCAAAGGTTGGAGGCAACACGGGTGCCTCTGCAGTTGGAATTCTGATAACTACATATACCGCGCTGGTATCTTCCAGTTTATACACCTGCGTGGCCTTCACCTGGGTATCCTGTTCACGCTGCGGATGCAGGGCCGACAGTACATCCGGGGCACTTAGTTTCTGGGGTTGCGCAGGTAGTTGTACGGTCACTTGCTCATCTACTTTCAGAGTTACCCATGGGGTTTCCGACACACTGGAGGTGCAACCGCCAACGAGCAGACACAGCATCGCCGCCCACATCTGGTTCAGCATAGATAAGCGAGTTTAAGCTGTAAGGATACGCCGCTTATTACGCTTGTCCAAAGCACAGCCATCAACGTACCCTCAGGCATTCTCGCTACCAGCCCCGGCTACCAGTACTGTACAGCGCTTAAAATGCCGCCAGCACCCCAAACTGCACCCATTTGTGTGTGCGGGCTCCGCTAAACTCCGGTGAAATCCACACGGCGGAAGCAGTCAGGCGCAGGCCCGCGTAGGCCAGACCCACGGTACCGGTGCCCCGGGCTACCGTGCGCCGCACCGCTGAAGCGGACAGGGTGTAGGGGTTGTCGGAGCGGAGCAGGCCGCCTTGCAGGGTGGCGTTGTAGCCCACTAGGCGGCCTTCGAGCTGAGCCTCGGTGTAGAGCTGTACGCGGCGCTGGCCTGGCTGCCGGCTCACGCCCAGGTTGCTGAAGTAGGGCTGCAGCAGGCCGGCCCGCAGCCGGGCGCCGGCCCCGGCATGGGTGTAGAGCGTGCCCAGGGAGGCATTTACGTCGCCAATCAGCTCGGCGGCGCGGCCCACGGCCAGCACCTGCTTCTCCAGCCGCGCCTCGTAGCCCAGCACCACGTCGTTGCGAATCTGGTAGTCCCAGCCCCGGGGGGTGGGTGCGCCCAGCCACTCGTGCAGGGTGGTCTGGAAGCCCTCGGCCCCGGCCGCCGGCCCCATAAATCCCACGTTCAGGGCGGTGGTCAGGCGGTAACGGCGCACCGGCTGGTTGGCCACCCGAAACAGATGGGCGTACCAGTACGAAGCGTACGGCCGGTCACCTACCCGAATGAAATCATCCTGAATGCGCAGGGGCGTAAACCCATCGTAGTGCAGCCGGACGCCGTGGTAAAGCACACTCCCGGCTGGCACCGGCCCCAGCAGGCGGTTTACCGGCGAGTGGCGCAGGGCCGGCAGCACCACGCCCCCGGTCATGCCCTGCGTAAAGTAGTAATCAGTCCGGAAAAAGGCGTCGTTGGCGAAGGTGTAGAACAGCAGCCGGTCGGGGCTGGTCTGGGCGCTATCCGGGCGCTGGGCGCGGGCAAAAACGGGTAGCAGCAGCAAAACAAGCGTAGCGGGAAGGCGCATTAAACAGGAGCTTTCCGCTACCTACGCAACCGGTAGCTTCGCGGCCTTCCGGGTACCGCTATCCGTGCACGTATGGCAATTCCCGGAACCGTTCCGGCAGGCTCAGGCGCTGCGGGTGCGCCAGCAGATACGTTTGCACGCGGCTCATCTCAACAGCATCGAGGATGGGCAGTTCGTGGAAGCCGGGTTGCCAGAAGTCGGCCTCGGGTGGGAGCTGGCCGCGCAACAGGCGGCGGGCCTGGACGGCGGTGCGCTGGTGCAGCAGCTCCACAGCTTTGTAGAGCGAAAGGCCGGAGCCGGCCGGCAGGTGCAGCACGGCGTGCAGATGGTTGGGCAGCAGCACAAAGCACGGCACTTGCAGCCCCTGCTCTTCCAGCATCAGCAGCTCGCCGGCCACCAGCTCGGCCAGCTTTTCCTTCGCCAGATAATCCGGCCCCACGGTGCGGGCGTCCAGCAGCGCATCGAAGCCGGCGAAGAACTGCTTTTCGGCCCGACGGTGCGCCTCCGGGGAGCCGGCGGCCTGGCGGGCGGCTATGTGTTGGGCGTGCAGCTCCCGGCCGGCCCGCATTGGGATGGAGCCGGCCAGGCGCAGGGTAAGCAGGATGGTTTCGCCGGGAGGCAGCATGGTAGATGGGGTTGGTCTTACATATCTGTCATCCTGAGCGAAGCGAAGGACCTTTTCACGTTTGTTCTGGCATCGGTTCCCGCAGAGGTCCACAGAGGGATGCGTGGAGGTACGCAGAGCGGTTCTAACTTAATAAGGTCCTTCGCTCCGCTCAGGATGACAGGATGAAAATCAACTGGCCGGCTTCAGCACCCCATTCACCTCCACTACCTCGCCGCTTGCCAACAAACCGGCCAGCACGGCGTCCAGCTGCTGGCGCATGTCGTCGGATAAGCGGCTGAAGCCGAGCAGGCGCACGGTGGGCAGGAACACGGCCTCGCGGGGAAGGGCAAAACTCTGCTCTACCACCGTGCGCAGGGCGCGGGCCAGCTCCTCGGGGGCCACGAAGAGGAGCTTGCGCGAAATAGCGGGCAGCTGACTTCGGTCACGCAGGGGCGGCTGCTGCATACTGATGTCCCACAGAAACTCGCCCTGCTGGCGCAAATGGCGCAGGTTGGCGGCCAGCAGGGCGGCGTCGCGGCCGGCTTTGCGCATGCGGGCTCCTACCTGCGTGGCCCCACTAGCCTGGCCCAGGCGGCGGGTGGCCTCATCCAGGTGGATCGGGCTTTCAATGCGGACGATGAGGGTAAGCCAATTGGCCAACTGGCCCAGGCTGTGCTGGTGCAATTCGCGGTGGCCCACGGCGGCCGGCAGCTGGGCCACCTGGTAGGGTTCGGCTAGCGTCTGGGTAGCTGCTGGCAGTTCTTCCCGCTCAATACCAGCCGTTTCCGCAGCGGCTTCTTCCGGTTCTTCCGGCTCGTCGGGGTCGTCCTGGACGGCGTGGCGGCGGGCTTCCTCGATGGCCTGCACGGCGCGCTCCGTTTCGCGCGCCGGGTCCCGGAACCAGTCGGTGCTCCAGATGCGGTGCAGGCGCCAGCCCACGGCCTCCAGCACCTGCTGGCGCAGCCGGTCCCGGTCCCGGGCCGAGCGGGCTGAGTGGTACATGGCTCCGTCGCACTCAATGCCCAGCACGTAGCGCCCGGGCTGGTCGGGGTCCACCACGGCCAAATCAATGTAAAAGCCCTGACTGCCGATTTGCGGGCGCACGACATAGCCCCGCGCCGTGAGGGCCCGGTGCACCGCCTCCTCGAAGGGCGACTCCATGGCGCGGCCGGTTTCCTCGTTCTGGTTGAGGCGGCCGTGCTGGGCGAAGCCCAGGAATGTTTTGAGGGCCGCCACGCCCTTGGCGCGGGTACGGCTCAGGTCCAGGTCGTCGGAAGTAAGGTTGGTGAAGACTTCGCAGCGTTGCCGGGCTCTGGTGATGAGTACATTGAGGCGCCGCTCCCCGCCTTCGCCGTTCAGCGGCCCGAAGCTCATGGTGAGGTAGCCGTCCTTGGTGCGTCCGTAGCCGATACTGATGAGGATGACGTCCCGCTCGTCGCCCTGCACGTTTTCCAGGTTTTTGATGAAGAACGGCTCGTGGGGGTGGCGGTTGAAAAACGACTCGGTTTCGGGGTGCTGGCGGCGCAGCTTTTCCAGCGCGTCCTGAATGGCCTGGCGCTGGGCCGTGCTGAAGGCCACCACGCCCAGCGTGAGGCGGGGCGTAGTGCGGGCGTGCTGCAGCACAGCCTCGGCCACGGCCTGCGCTTCCAATGGGTTGGTGCGCGTGGTGCCCCGCTCGTAGTAAGTTTCGGGCAGCTGATGGTACACCAGCCCCAGCTGGCCCTGCCCACCCGGACTGGGGAAAATCACCAGCTTATCCTCATAAAACAGGTGGTTGGAGGCCGCAATCAGCGACTGGTGCAGGCTGCGGTAGTGCCAGCGCAGCATCCGCTCGGGCATCTGCCGGGCCTTGCACAGCTCCAGAATACTCTGGATGTCAGCCGTTACGTTTTCCTCGTCGGCCTCCTCCCCTGCCCCGGTCAGGGAGTCGAAGAAGGAGGTGGGCGGCAGCTGCTTGGAGTCGCCGACTACCACCAGCTGCCGGCCCCGGGCAATGGCACCCAGCGCATCCACCGGCTTCACCTGCGAGGCCTCATCAAACACCACCAGATCAAACTCCACCGCCCCCGGCGGCAGGTAACCAGCCACCGACAGCGGCGACATCATAAACACCGGCTTAATGGCCTGAATAGCCCGCCCGGCTTCCTCCATCAGGCGGCGCAAAGGCTTGTGGCGGGCCTTTTTGGCAAACTCGTTTTTGAGGATGAGCATCTGCCCGCCGGCCTGCGGGTGGGGCAGCCCCTCGTGGTGCCGGCGCAGGGCTCGGATGCGGTTGTGGTACAATGAATCCTGGTCGGCCTGGCGGAAGCGGGCGGCCAGCTCCTCGTGGCTGGCCCGCTCGAACTGCCGCAGGGCCGGGTGCTGCTCGTAGGCTTGGCGCTGCAGGTATTCCAGCCACGTCTGGCGCACAGCGGCGGCCAGAAAGCGGGGAGCCGCCGGCCAGGTTTCCGCCAGCAGGAGCAGTTCCGGCAGCTGCTCCTGCTGCACGGAGGCCGCCACATTGTTCCACTCCGTCATCATGCGCAGGGCGGGCACATCGGCGGCCCAGGCGGCCAGGGTGTGCTGCTGGGTAGCAAAGGGCTGAAACTGCAGCCGCCCCTCCGGCCCGAAGCGGCGCGCTTCGTTGAGCTGCAGCGAATCCACTACGACCTGCAGGGCGGCGCGGTGCTGGGTAAGGCTGGTTTCAAGGGCGGATAACTGGGCGGCGAGGTTCTGTGGGTGGGTTACTTCACCCCCTGCCCCCCTCTCCGGGGAATAAGGGGAGCCAAATGATTGGCTGGTTTGTGCCTCTGCTTTCTGAGTTAAATACCCCAGCAGCTCCTTGGGCAGCTCGCCCCGGCTGATGCGCTGGTGGGTCAGGGTCAGATATTCCTGGGTTTTGGTTATGGCCGGCCAGTTGGAGCGCAGGCCCTGCCAAGCGGTGCCGAATAGGGAGCCGGCCCAGGCGTCAGCTTCGGTCAGGGTCTGACGGTGGCGGGTGGCTTCGTGGATGGCGTCGATGACGGGCAGCAGCTCGGCGGCATCTTTGGGCAAGGGGCCGCGCCACAGGCTTTGCAGGCGTTGGCGGGCGCGGCGGTAGTCACCGCTCAGGAAGTTCCACCATTTGTCGCCGTAGGAGAGCAACGCGGCGCGCTCCGGGAGCAGTTGCTGGTCCCAGGCTTCGGGCAACAGGATGGCGTCATACTGCTGATGCAGAGCCGTATAAGTTGCGCCGGCTTGCAGCAGTTCAGTCAGGCGAGTGGTGTGCTGCACCCACGCTGCATCGGCCACGGCAACACCGGCCAGCGGCGGAGCCAATTGGGCATGGCGGGCGGCGGGCAGAAGCTTTTCGGCAGCGGCACGGTCAGCGGGAGTAGTGAGCCCCAGGAGCGTAGCCAGGTTTTCGGCCTGGACCTGCACGGCCTGCACGGCCGCCAGGGCGGCGGGCAGCTGGCTGGTGAGGACGGCCTGGGCGGCGGGCAATAACACCGTCAGCTCACTGCCCCAGAACAGCAGCTGTTTGGGCGAACCGGTTTTCTGCAGGGTGGCCTGCAGGCGGGTGGCCTGGGCTTCGGCGCGGGCCGCATCGGCATCGGTCCAGGCAGCCAGGCCGGAGAAGGCAAGGCGGGGCAGCTCCACCGCGCCCCGCTCTTCGGCCAGGCGCAGCAGCTCGCCGGCCACCTGCTGGGCGGTACGGCGGCTGCGGCCGATGGGCGCATTCACGGCCAGGGCGTAGTCGTTGAGGGCCTGGCGGTAGCGGGGCAGCTGGGCTATCTGGTCTTCCACGCCGGCGGCCGAAGCGGGCCGGCCGAGGCTCAGGGTTTGGCGCAGCTCGTCGTGGAGGGCTTTTTTGTTGGCTTTGTGGCTGTGCAGCTCCAGGCAGGCCGCGCCCAGCCCCAGGGCGTCGAGGCGGCGCTTTACCACTTCCAGCGCGGCCATCTTTTCGGCCACGAACAGCACCTTCTTCCCCGCCCCTATGGCTTCGGCCAGCAGGTTGGCAATGGTCTGCGACTTGCCGGTACCGGGCGGGCCCTGCACCACCAGGTTGCGCCCTTCCTGCACCGCCAGCAGCGCCAGCAGCTGCGACGAGTCGGCATCCAGCACTTGGTGCAGCTCTGCGGCGGAGCTTTCGGTGTCCAGAAAAGCCGTGTCGCCCACCGTGGGGGCCGCGTCGCGGAAGCCGGTATCGGGGCCCAGCAGAGCCTCCATGGCGGGGTGGCCGAGCAGCGGATTGCCGGCAGGCCAGGTGGCGGGGTCCAGGTCGCGGTAGAGCAGGAACTTGCCGAAGGAGAAAAACCCCAGGGCCATGCTGTCGGGGGCTACCTGCCAGCGCGGGAAGCCGGCCACGGCGGCCGCTACGGCCCCGTAATAGTCGGCCAGGGGCATTTCTTCCTCCAGCAGCGGCAGCCCCAGGCCGAAGCCGGCTTTCAGCTTGGCCTGCAAACTCAGGTTGCTTTCAATTTCGGCCCCGGTGTAGCGCAGCTTAAACCGCTCGGCGGCAGTGCCGCGCTCCAGCAGCACCGGCACCAGCACCAGCGGGGCCTGCCGGGCCTCCCCGGCGCTGTCGGCCTCGTACCAGTTCAGCATCCCCAGAGCCAGGTACAGGATGTTCACGCCCTGCTCTTCCAGGCTGGTGCGGGCGGTGTAGTAGGTGTTCAGCAGGCGGCTTTCCAGCTTTCCGGGCAGCTCGGCGGTTTGCAGCTTGTTGTCGGTAGGGTCGGCGGCCAGCGCGGCGGCCGTGCTCAGCTGCGCGGGCGTTGCTACGGCGGGCACCGGCAGCCCCAGGGCCGAGGCTCGGCGGGCAGCCCGTTCGGGGTCCCCCTTCCAGCCAGCAGGCACGGGCTGGGCTGCTTCCGGCACGGGCGCAAATACCAGGGGCCGGGACTTCTGCACCAGCCGCTCCCACACGGCCTCCGCCTGCTCACCTACTACTTCCACTCCCCGCACTTTTGAGGGCCGGAAGTTGAGCAGCGGGTTGCGTAGGCCCAGATCCAGCAGCTCCTGGCGGGAAGCTTCGAGGCGGGTAGTAAGGGCGGCGGCAGCGGCGGATAAATCGGTAGTGGATTCCATGCTAGCGGAACAGAAAAGCGGGCCGGATGGGCTCCGGATCAAGTATAGGGCTACGCCTGCTGAGGCGCAAGCAAAAGCCCGGCACTCCGGCAGACTTACCGGGGTGCCGGGCCTTGCAGCAGCCGTAGTAGGAGGCTACTACGCTGCTTTCTTCAGCCCCAGCTTGCTGTGCTTATAGCCGTAGTTGAAGTATAAGGCCAGCCCGATAATCAGCCACCCAAAGAAGAGTAACCAGTTGTTGATGCCCAGCTGAGTCATTAGGTAGAGGTTGGTGAGCAGGCCCAGCACCGGTAGCAAACTCAGGCGCTTGCGGAACGACAGCCAAGCCAGGCCCAGGCAAAACCCAAAGAACACCAGCATCGGGATGTAGTGCCGCGCTTCCTCGTAGCCGCTGCCCAGGGCCGCGGTAAACTCCTTGATGCCCGCCTGGTTGTACACCGCCAGCAGCACCGCACCCACCAGCAGCACCAACGGCACCAGAAACTGCCCATTGATATAGGGTACCTTGAAGCGGGCGTCGCTCTGGCCGAGCGGATCAATGATGAGGATGCCCCCGCATACCAGGGCAAAGGCAAACAGCGTCCCGATGCTCGTCAGGTCAATTACCAGGTCCATGTTCAGCAGCATGGCCGGCACGCCCACGCAAAAGCCCGTTACAATAGTGCTGAACGAAGGTGTGTGGAACCTGGGGTGCACCCGGGAAAACACCGGGGGCAGCAGGCCGTCCCGGCTCATGGTCATCCAGATGCGGGGCTGGCCAATCTGGAACACCAGCAGCACCGAGGCCATGGCCAGCACCGCCGACACGGCCACCACGCCGCCCAGCCACTTTACGCCCACTTTGTTGAACACGTAGGCCAGGGGGTCGCCCACGGCCAGCTCCTTGTAGTTCACCATGCCGGTAAGCACCAGCGTGATAATCACGTAGAGTATGGTGCAGATGATGAGGGCGTAAATCATGGCCCGGGGCAGGTCGCGCTGGGGGTTCTTGCACTCCTCGGCCGTCGTCGAAATAGCATCGAAGCCGATGTAGGCAAAGAATACCGCCGACACTCCTTTCAGCACGCCCCCGATGCCGTTGGGGGCAAAGGGGCTCCAGTTTTCGGGCTGCACGTAGAACGCGCCCACCAGAATCACCACGGCTACTACCACCAGCTTCAGGGCTACCAGCAGGTTGCTGGCGTTCTTGCTTTCTTTGATACCCACGTACACCAGGGCCGTAATAGCCAGCGTGATAAGCCCGGCCGGCAGGTCCAGCACCAGCCGCAGGCCGCCGCCCAGCTCGGGGGCCGCGGCCCAGGCTTTGTAACCTTCCAGCTGCGCGGGTGAGGCCTCGGTGAGAGGTTTGCCGGCCTGCATCAGGGCCAGTACCTCGTTGTGGTATTTGTGGGCACTCTGCATGCCCATGGTCAGCCAGACGGGCAGGTCCAGCCCGACCCCGCTCAGCAGCCCGGTAAAGTAGTCTGACCACGAAATAGCCACTACGATATTGCCCACGGCGTACTCCATAATCAGGGCCCAGCCAATAATCCAGGCGGCCAGCTCCCCGAAAGAGGCGTAGGCATAGGTGTAGGCCGAGCCGCTTACGGGAATAGTAGCCGCAAACTGGGCGTAGCACAAGGCCGAGAAGGCACAGGCAATGGCTGTAAACACGAACAGCAGCGACACGGCCGGCCCCCCATCGTGGGAGGCATTGCCGATGGTGCTGAAAATGCCGGCCCCAATAACGGCGGCAATGCCCAGAGCCGTCAGGTCGCGGACGGTAAGGTGGCGGGCCAAACCGCCTCCGTGGCCGTGTCCGTCAGCATCGGCAGGTGGGTTGTGCAGAATGTCGTCAAGGCTCTTGCGGCGGAACAAGCCGGTGGAGCGGGCAGGGGGAATCTGAGTAGACAAGGTGTTGGGGAGGGGTTGAAAGAGGGGCAAAAGATACAGAATAATGCCGGGCGGCTGCACGTTACTCCCCCGGGGTCCTGGCTGTCAGCTGTCCTCCTGCTTTGTCCCGCTCCGTTTCCCTTCCTCAACCCTGCCCGCCCACCTGAACCGATGTGACGCCCGCGCCCGGTAGCCACCACTGCGTAGTCTGCACTTAGGTAGTGTCGGTTTCACGGCGTTTTTGGAAAAAGGAAGCCGGTAGGTATCGGTAGCGCCACCCGGGGCTATTGTGCGGTTGTGCAACCCGGACCCGATACTGGGCGGAGCCATCCTGGAGTCCGAGGAACATCACTCGCCAGCCGTTATGCCACATTTGCTGCACCTGGGCCCTCTGCCGCTCCGGCTGGCTACCATCAAGTTTGTGGCACCCGAAATCAGCGGCAGCCAGATAGAGAGCCTAACCTCACCGGTGTAGCCCCTAGCTCCCCAAAGCTGCGCCGCCTGCGTATCTTTCCCGCACCCCTGGGGGTTACGGGCTGCCGCCCTACCCCGGGGCCTGATTCAACAAACATCCTGCCCATGGCCTTCTCCGTCCCTACTCCCTGCTCCCAACCCTGGGCCGATATGACGCCTACCGCCGACGGCCGTTTCTGCGGCAGCTGCCAGCACGAAGTCGTGGATTTTTCGCGCCTGAGCGAAGCCGAAATAATGGCCTGGCTGGCGCAGCCCCGCACGGGGAGCATCTGCGGGTTTTTCCGGGCGGGGCAGTTTGCGCCGGTAGCGGCGGCACCCCGGCCGCGCTGGCAGCGGTGGATACTGGCGGCCGTGGCAGTGCTGGGGCTAAAACCGGCTGTGCTAACGGCCGAAGCCGCAACGCCCCCGCAGCCCGATCCTACTGGTGCTACCGAGCAGGCTGGCCGCTACGCTGCGCCCAAGGGTACTGTTACCATCCGGGGGCGGGTGCTCGACGATTCTACCGGCCTGGGAGTGGCGGGAGCAGAGGTTTTTATTGGTGACACCAACTACGGGGCCGTGACGGATGCGCAGGGCAACTTCAGCTTCACAATGCCGCAGAAATGGGCTCCGGTGCAAAAGAATCGGGTGCAGCTACGGGTGCAGGGTAGCCCGTTCGAGTTCAAACGGCAAACCGTGGCCGTAGCCGTTTCACCCGCACCCAGACCGCTTATCATCCGGCTGCAATCTGTGGAGGGTCGGGGAAATATCATGGGCAAAATCATGCGGCACGACCCGCCGCAGAAGCCGCCGTTGCGGTAACTACCTGTTTTTTCTCAGGGCCGCGTGTGGAATCCGGAGCGGTTCAGCATCAGACAGGCCGAACCTTACGCTGCTGTTATGCCTACCCGCCTCACCGTCTCCATTCCCGAGCCCTGCCACGAAAACTGGCAGGCCATGACGCCCGCCGCCCAGGGCCGCCACTGCGCCGCCTGCAGCCAGGTAGTCGTGGACTTTACCCGTATGACCGACGCCGAGGTGGTAGCCTACCTGAGCCGGCCCACCGGCCCGGGCTGCGGCCGGTTTCGGGCCGAGCAGTTGAGCCGCCCGCTGCGGGCTACGGCCGAAGCGCCAGCTTCACGCCGGTGGCTGGCCGCCGCGCTGGCTGTGTTAGGAGTTGGAGCAACCGTGCCGGCAGTGGCGCAAACCAAGCCGGCCGCGCCGGTGGAGCACCAGATTTTGATGGGTGTTCCACTAGTCCCGGAGGCGGTTGTAAAGCCCATACCTAGCATCCGGGGTCAGGTAACGGATGCGGCTACGGGCGAGGCGTTGCCCGGGGTGACGGTATTATTGCATGGCTTGCAAATTAGTGTAAGCACCCGCTCAGATGGCACTTTTGAGTTACTTCTTCCTACCTCTTTCACCCTAGGCCAAATAGTGGAATTTCATTCTATTGGGTTTGTAGCCGAAGAGCATAGTGTAGGCTCAGTGCTTGCGCAGAACGGTTCAGCCACCATACAGCTAAGCCCGGATGTAAAAGGTGGATTGAACTACTCTCCCATCTATTCTCCCAATGGCCTATGGCAACGGTTAATCAGCTTGTTCCGGTAAAAAGCAGCCGTTAGCTTTAACATGTATTCCCCTTCTATTGCCAGTTTCGATGCCGCGCCACGCTACTATCCTGCAAATTACCGAGCCCTGTCACGAAAACTGGGCGAATATGACGCCCGCCGCCCAGGGCCGCCACTGCGGCAGCTGCAACAAAACGGTGGTGGATTTTACTTCTCTGACCGATGCCGAAGTGGTAGCGTGGCTGGCCCGCCACAGTGGCCCCGTATGCGGCCGGCTGTGGGCAGGTCAGTTGGATAGGGCACTAATGCCAGCCGCCGTACCGGCGCCCCGGTGGCGCATGTGGCTGGCCGCCGGACTGGCCGTGCTGGGTGGGCGGCAGTTGCTGCCAGACGTGGCGGAAGCTCAAACTGTACAAGTTGTTCAGCGCGTTGCTTTCAACCGTATCAACGAGTCACCAGAACCGCATACTCCGCTGCACAGCATCACCATACAGGGGCGGGTTGTAGATAATAATACTGGTGAAGGCATTCCTTTTGCCTCCCTGGGCTTGCAGAGGACAGAAGTAGGTTGTCTTACGGATGAGCACGGATATTTTACCTGTGAAGTCCCGGCGAAACGGCTAAATAAATTCCCCACCGATACCCTTATTGCACTGGCTCTGGGATTCGAGCGGTACGAAATACCGCTTGATTTTGCCACGATACCGACTCTCATTAAACTTAACGTAATGATGCAGGCTAAACCACAGAGTGAAGCAGCAATTATGACGGGAATGATAGTTGTGCGAAAATCACCGAACACACCTGCCGATACTCTTTCGACCGGCTCACCTCAAGCGGACCGTAAGCGGCAAAAAAAGCGCTGACAACCACTGAAACCTACCCGCCCACCAAACCTTTCGGTCCGGAAATGCCTTATTCCGGCAGTATGAAGAACATCCTGCTGGCTACCTTATGGCTACTTGCGGCCGCGGGCTGCGCCCTGAAGCCGACCAACAAATTCGATGTGTTCACGGAGCGGGCCCAGCTGCCCCAGGAAGAAGCCGTGCACAAGCAAAACTCCCTGGAGTGGTGGTATTTCACCGGCCACCTGCGCGACGTGAAAACCGGCGAGCAGTTTGGCGTGGAGTACGTGTTTTTCCATTTCAACCTGACCGGGAAGCGCGACTGGCAGATGGTCAACTTCGCCCTCACCGACCCGCAGCGCCAGCAGTTTCGCTACGACTACAAGGTGCAGCGCCTGCCCCAACTGCTGGAGCCCCAGCTACCCATCAGCCTGAGCACTCAGAAAAAAGGGCAGCGCTGGACCCTCGGCGGCCAGACCGGCGAATACGTGCTTCAGGGCCGCATGGCGGACCATCCCGGCTACGCCATCAATCTGCGGACTACGCCCCACAAAGGGCTGCTGCTACACAGCGGCACCGGCTACGAAAACTACGGCGACGTGGCCCGGGCGGGCTACTACAGCTACCCACGTATGTCGGCTTCGGGCACAATTGAAGTAGACGGCAAAATGCACGAGGTACAGGGCTACCTGTGGTACGACCGGCAGTGGAACTGCAACAGCGTCACCAATAAAGGCATTGGCTGGGACTGGTTTTCCCTGCAGCTGGATGAGCCGCTGCTAACGGAAAGCGGCCGGACCGACCCCACGGGAGCCGTAGGCCACCACGAAATCATGACCTACCAGTTGTTCGACCGGAACTCCAGCCGCACCGTGAGCGGCGGCACCTACAGCGGCGCAAGCCGAGGCAACGAGGTAGACCTGCAAGCCCAGGATTTTCAGCTCGAAGTGCTTGATTACTGGACCAGCCCCCACTCCCGGCTCCGCTACCCCAGCAAGTGGCGCCTGCGCATCCCCAGCCAGGAGTACGACCTCACCCTTACGCCCCTGGTGGCCGACCAGGAGCTGACGCTCAAGCTCTTCGCCGGCATTAAAATGCACTACTGGGAAGGCATGTGCCGGGTAGAAGGCACTCACCACGGCCGCCCCGTAACCGGCAACAGCTACGTGGAGCTCACGAACCGAGGCAAGTAGTGCGTAGCTCCGCTTCGCGCACGAGCGGAGCGAGTATCCCGGTAGGGCACCGCGCGCGTGGGAACTCGCCTGCGGCTCGTGCGCGAAGCGGAACTGCGCGCTACTCTCCGTTCAGAATTACCCGGAAAGTGGTGCCGCGGCCTACTTCGCTCCACTTCACGAAGAGTTTGCCCTTGTGGTAATTCTCGATAATACGCTTGGCCAGGGCCAGGCCCAGGCCCCAGCCTCGTTTTTTGGTGGTATAGCCCGGCTGAAATACCCGGTCCATCTTGCTCTTGGAAATACCCTTGCCGGTGTCGGTAATATCAATGGCAATCTGAGACTTGTTACGGATGGGACGGCGCAGGTGAATGGTGATGCTGCCTTTACCGTCCATGGCGTCCACGGCATTTTTGCAGATGTTTTCGATGACCCAATCGAACAGCGGAATGTTTACCTGGGCGGGCGTATCGGTGGGCAGGTCCGTTTTCACCTCGAAGCTAACCTTGCGCGACACCCGGCTTTGCAGGTAGGCAATGGCGTTCTGGGTCACGCGCAGGATGTTCTCGTCGTTGAGTACCGGCACCGAGCCGATGTTGCTGAACCGCTCCGTAATAATTTCCAGCCGCCGGATGTCCTTGCCCAGCTCCTCTACAATGGGCTCCCCCCGAAACCGCTCCGACTCCCGCAAATACTCCTGCCAGCCCACCAGGCTGCTCAGGGGCGTGCCCAGCTGGTGGGCCGTTTCCTTGGCCAGCCCCACCCACACCCGGTTCTGCTCGGCCCGCCGCGAGTAGCTAAAGGCGAAATAGGCAATAACGGCCAGGCACCCGATAATGGCCAGCTGCACCAGCGGGTAGTAGCGCAGCTGCGTCAGCAAATCCGACTCCTTATAATACAGATAGTTACGCAACCCCGCTCCTATTTCAATAACGATGGGCGGGTGTTGCTCCTTCATCAGCTCAATTTCCCGGCGCAGCAACCGGATGGATGCCTGTTCCGAGGCGCCCTTGGGCACGTTCACGTTGCGGGCATCCACGATGTTGCCCTCCCCATCCGTCACGATTACCGGAATGGTGGTGTTGGCCCCGATAATCTCGTCCATCAGAAACGACAGGTTCGAGGTTTCTTCGGTGTTGATAATGTAGCGCTGGGTTTTGGCGTAGAGGTCAATCTGCTCCTGCTCCCGCTCCGAGAGGCGCTGCACCAGCACATTGGTATAAATAACGGTAGCGGCCCCAATCAGCAGGGCCACGGCCACAATAACGAGCTTAATGCGGGACTTCTGGTCGTAGATGGGAATAGGTAGCACGGGCGCGGGTTAATCGGAGGGTGAGCAGGGCCGGATACGGCCAGCTCCCCGGCGAAGATACGCCGGAGCCACGGGCAGCTCCGCTGTACCCAACGCAGCCCACCTGATTTTTATCATGTTTCGACGCCCGAAACCAGTGTTAATTGGGCTTAAATCGGTTTCTGCCGCCAAATTGTGCTTTCCCCGAACCACCTGCCTGCATCAACTGTTTTTACCCTAGCAATTTGTAGCGTATTTTTGCCCCCTGATTTTCGCACTAGCACCTGCTATGCTCCATTCCTTTAAGGCCCTTAGTCTGTCCTTCAAAAAAGCCCCGCTCGAAATCCGGGAGCTGATTGCCCTGGACGAGGCTGCCTGTCGGCGTTTTCTGCACACCCTGCACCAGGAGTTCGGCCTCCAGGACCTGCTGGTACTGAGTACCTGCAACCGCACGGAGGTATACTACTCTGCCGAGCAGGATCAGAGCCTGGCCATTATTGAGGCACTGGGTCAGCTTAAAAACCTGCCCGAAGCCGCTGAGTACTTTCCCTACTTCGATGTGCTGGACCACCAGCCGGATGCCGTGCGCCACCTTTTCGAGGTAGCCATGGGCCTGGATGCCCAGGTGGTGGGCGACCTGCAGATCAGCAACCAGGTGAAGCAGGCCTACCAGTGGTCGGCCGACGAGGATGCGGCGGGCCCCTTCCTGCACCGTTTGCTCCACACCGTATTCTTCACCAACAAGCGGGTGCAGCAGGAAACCTCCTTCCGCGACGGGGCCGCCTCCACCTCTTACGCTGCCCTGGAGTTGGTGGAAGAGCTGACCGCCGACGTAGCCAACCCGCGGGTGCTGGTGGTGGGCCTGGGTGAAATCGGGGCCGATGTATGCCGCCACTTCGGCGACAGTAAGGTGTTTCAGGACGTGACCATCTGCAACCGTACCCGCTCCAAGGCCGATGAGCTGGCTCAGGAGTGTGGACTGCAGGTACTGGATTTCGAAAACCTGGTGCAGGGCCTCAAGGAAGCCGATGTTGTTATCAGCAGCGTTGCCCGCCCCGAGCCCTTCTTCACCCGCGACATGGTGGAGCGCCTGGAGGTACTGAGCTACAAATTCTTCATCGACCTGTCGGTGCCCCGCAGCATTGCCACCGACGTGGAGCAGGTACCCGGCGTGCTGGTATACAACATCGACGCCATCCAGAGCAAGGCCTCGGCTGCTTTGGAGCGCCGCCTGGCCGCCGTGCCCCAGGTACGCGCCATTATTGAGGAAAGCATTGCGGGCCTGCAGGACTGGACCAAGGAAATGCTGGTGTCGCCCACCATCCAGAAGCTGAAGAATGCCCTGGAGCAGATTCGGCTGGAGGAAATGGACCGGTATCAGAAGAAAATGAGCCCCGAGGAAACCAAGCGCATGGACGACATTACCCGCTCCCTGATGCAGAAAATTCTGAAGCAGCCGGTGCTGCAGCTAAAGGCGGCCTGCAAACGGGGCGAAGCTGATCAGCTCATTGACGTACTTACGGACCTGTTTGACCTGGAGCGGCAGCCCAACGTGGCTTAATCAGCCGCCACAGCCAACATCAGCGGCGGGCTCGCCGCTTGTACGCAAAAGCCCCTGGCGTCCGCACGGAAGCCAGGGGCTTTTGCATGTAAGGAAACTTGGCTCTTTGTGCGCAAAGGCAGTGTATGGGCACTGGCTTTGCGCACAAAGAGCTCACAATGCAAGCTTACATCGTGTCGCAGCAGTCCTCCAACGAGTCGATTACATCAAGCAGCTTGGGAATAGACAGGGAGTAGTAGATTTTGGTACCCACCTTGAACGACGACAGGATGCCCCGGTCTTTCAGGGTAATAAGGTGCTGGGAGGCAATGGCCTGAGGCAGATCGAGCGAACGGTAAATTTCCGTGACGGTCATTTTCTCTTCCTTGCCCAACAGGTCCACAATGGCTAGCCGTTTGGGGTGGGCCAGCACTTTGAGCATGGCGGCAGCCTTATCTACTTTTTTGGATTCTACTCGTGAAAGCAAAGGTTTCATATGTCGTTACAACGGTGGTAGCAGTGGAAGGATATGCAGGAATAGGGGTAATACGATATTCTAACCCCGCAAAGTTCCTCCTTCTCTACTATCAGTTAAAAAAAATTATAACAAGCCAAAAAATTGCACCAGTGCGGGCTTGTACGTAGCTGCGGGGGCGAAGGACGAAAGCCAGCCAGCCAGGGTTGCTTGCCTGCGGGACAGGTTTCGCAATTTGTCCGACATAGTATTTCTCCGATGTACCCATGAGTTCCAGCGGCAGTACCTACCCCGGATGTACAAAGTCCATCCGGGGTAGGTACTGCCGCCGGGGCCTGCGTACCTTTGCCCCCGAAAATTTCCACCCCACCTATTCGCTGCCCTACATGAAAGACCTGCTGGCCAAGTTTGAGAATAAGCGCCCTGAAATTGTTTTTGAATGGAAAGACGCCGAAACCGAGGCCGAGGGCTGGGTGGTGATTAATTCCCTGCGCGGCGGGGCCGCCGGCGGCGGCACGCGCATGCGTAAGGGCCTGGATAAGCGCGAAGTGGAAAGCCTGGCCAAAACCATGGAGGTGAAGTTCACCGTGTCGGGCCCGGCCATTGGTGGTGCCAAATCCGGTATCAACTTCGACCCCCAGGACCCGCGCAAGCGGGGCGTGCTGGAGCGGTGGTACAAAGCCGTTATTCCACTGCTCAAGAACTACTACGGCACCGGCGGCGACCTGAACGTGGACGAAATTCACGACGTGATTCCGATTACGGAGGATTATGGCCTCTGGCACCCCCAGGAGGGCATTGTAAATGGGCACTACCGGGCCACCGAGCCCCAGAAAATTCAGAAGCTGGGCCAGCTGCGCCAGGGTGTAGTGAAAGTCCTGGAAGACGCCAGCTTCACCCCTGACCTGAGCCGCAAATACTCCGTGGCCGACCTGATTACGGGTTACGGCGTGGCAGAGGCCGTGCGCCATTACTACGAGTTGTGGGGCGGCCGCTCAGTGGCCGGCAAGCGGGCCATAGTGCAGGGCTGGGGCAATGTGGGCGCGGCGGCGGCCTACTACCTGGCCAGCCAGGGGGCCCGCATTACCGGCATCATCGACCGGGCCGGGGGCCTCATCAAGGAAGAGGGCTTCTCGCTGGAGGAAATCCGGGAGCTGTTTCTGCGGCGCGAAGGCAACGCCCTGACCGCCGATAACCTGCTTTCCTTTGAGGAGGTGAACCAGCGCATCTGGAGCAGCGGGGCCGAAATCTTCATTCCGGCGGCGGCCTCCCGGTTGGTGACGCGCCAGCAGGTGGAGCAGCTGGTGGCCGGCGGCCTGGAGGTAATTAGCTGCGGGGCCAACGTGCCGTTCCAGGACCCGGAAATTTTCTTCGGGCCCACCGGCGAATTTGCTGATGCCCATACCAGCGTTATTCCCGACTTCATTGCCAACTGCGGCATGGCCCGGGTGTTTGCCTACCTGATGGAATCCAACGCCGAAATCACCGACCAGGCTATTTTCCAGGATACCTCGCGCGTGATCCGGGCGGCGCTGGCCCGCACCCGCCACCAGGACGAGGCCGCCACCGGCATTGCCCAGAAGTCGTTTGAAATGGCCTTGCGCCAGCTAGTATACTAATGTGGTTGAATGTGCGGAATGTGGTGAATGTGGTTGCTCAGACGACACCATGTTTTTCACATTTTGCACATTCCGCCACATTCTCCACATTCATTTCATGACTTTACAGGAAATTCTTGGCTACCGCTTTCTGGGCAATAATGTGGCGGCTTACCTGTGGTGCGCGGGCATTCTGCTGTTCGGATACGCCTTCAAAACGCTGCTGTCGAGGCTGCTGTCCAAGCTGGTGTTCCGCTTTATCCGCAAGCGGACCGAGGGCGTAAGCGAGGCGCAGTTTCAGGCCCTGCTCATTCAGCCCTTGTCCATTGTCATCTTCCTGATTACGGCCTATTTCGCGTTTCAGGTGCTGGATTATCCGGTGCGCAGCTCCGACATTGCCCACAACGAGCCCTGGGCCAAGCGGCTGCTGTTCCGGCTGTTTCAGATGGCCGTTATCTGGGGCGTAGGCTGGGTGTGGCTGCGCATCATTGATTTTCTGGTGCTGGTGTTCCAGCGGCGCTCCGAAACCAGCAACTCCCGCCTCAGCAACCAGCTCATTCCCTTCGCCAAGGATTTGCTGAAGGTGCTGGTGCTCACCATCACCTTTCTGGTGATGCTGAGCAAGGTGTTCGGGGTAAACGTAACGGCCCTGATTGGGGGGCTGGGCATTGGGGGCCTGGCCGTGGCCTTTGCCGCCAAGGAGAGCCTGGAAAACCTGATAGCCTCGTTTACCATCTTCCTCGACCGGCCTTTTGCCGTGGGTGACCTGGTGGAAGTGGGGCCGGTAACCGGTACCGTGGAGAAAGTGGGCTTCCGCAGCACCCGCCTGCGCACGGCCGAGAAAAGCTACGTCACGGTGCCCAACAAAAGCATGATTGACAAGCCCCTGGACAACCTCTCGTTGCGCACGGCCCGGCGCGTGAACTTCACCCTGGCCCTGAGCCATGCCACCAACAGCCAGCAGCTGCTGCGCATCGTGGAAGACGCCAAGCGAGTTATTGAGGAAAACCCACTGGTAACCAAAGAAGTACAGGTGCAGTTTGCGGCCCTCACGCCGGCCGCCAAGGAGGTAACCGTGCAATACTTTGTGGAAACCACCAACTACGACGAGTACCTGCAAGTGAAGGAGGAGCTCAACTACCGGCTGGTGGAAACCGTGGAGCAGGCCGGCGGTACCTTCGCCAGCACCGGCACCACCATTGTACAGGTAAACGGCCTGCCGGCGTAGGGGGCGGTTAGCGGAATTTGGGGGAGCGGATACGGATGTCGTGTTTGATGATATTGACCTCCTTGTCTTTCGGCATTTCTACCTCGAAGCTGAATTTGAGGCGCTGGCTGGCCCCTGGGGCCAGCGTGAGGTACCAGGTCAGCCGGCCGATGCGCTCCTCTACCTGCGCCCCGCTCACGTCCCCAAGCTTCACTTCAATTTCCTTCTCGCTGGATACCGGTACTTGGTCCTGCACCTTAATGCGCACCGGCTCCGGCCGCAGGTTACGCACGTTCAGCTCGTAGGTAAGATGCACTTTGCGCTTCTGGCTGCCCACGTTGCGGCTGTAATCTTCCAGCTTGGTGCGCCCCACCACAATCCGCTCATCGTAGCCGAGCGACAGTTCCAGTGAGTCGTTGTAGGCGCGGCCTTCCAGCTCAGCGTCGCCCACGTAAGCTCCTCCGTAGTACACCTGCGCTTCGTCGGGCAGGTGCAGGCCTTCCCACCCGCTCACCTTCGCCTGCCGGAATACTTTTTCCGACAACTTTGGCAGCGCCAGATATTCGGTGCGCGAGGGCAGGGTAAGCACGGGCAGGCTGATGCGGCGCGATTCGCCGGCTTTCAGGGAAACCAGCTCCGGCACCTCGTAGCGCGTGCCCTGCGAGGCTTCTACGGCCCGGCCCGCCGACGTGCCCTTCACCACAAAGGCATCTACCCGGCCCTCCCCGATATGGTCGTCCCTGCCGTCGGAATCGAGCGTCCAGGGCTCCATTGCGGGTTTGCTGATGTCGACTTCCTTGACCTCGTTGACGAGCACCACCCGCACTCTATTCCAATCGAGTCCGGTCTTGTTGTACACTTGTCCGCTGGGCACAAACTGTACGGTTTTGCCGGTTTCGTCGGCGCGTATTTCCAGTTTCGGCCGCCAGGGCGTCATCCGGTTGGCAGCGTAGCGCAACCGTAGCGGAAAGGTGCCCGCCTGCCTGGTGCGTACCATCACGTAAAAAGGCTTCACCTGCTCGTCCGGCCGGTTCCGCTGCTCCATTCTGCGCACCAGGTTTTTCTGCGCTTCCTGCTGGACCGTGAGCCGGCGAATTTCCAGCTGAATGGCCGTGAGCCGGGTACGAAGCAGCGTGGCTCCTTTTTGCAGCTCGGCGCTCCAGTTGGCCTGCGTGCCGCTTGGCAGCACCCGGTTGGCCATCAGCATAGTTTTTTCTTCTTCCAGGGCCTTCAGCTCCGCATCCAGTCGGGCCAGCTCGTCGTTGCCCCGCGCCAGACTATCTATACTCGCCCGATTGGTGGCCGTGAGTGGTGCAGCAGCAGCTTCCTCCTCGTCCTCCACCTCCTCGCCTACCGACAGCACCTCCACTCCCTCGCCCAACCGCACTTCAACTTCAGTGGCTCGGCTGAGGTAGCGCGAAGCATTGGCAATCAGTAACCGACTCGTACCCGCTGGCAGTTGCACCTCGGCCTGGTGCTCCAGCTCCAGGCTGTTGCGGTATAGCGTGGCTATTTTCAGGGGCGGACGCACTTCAATTGTCTGCTTGGTTTGCCCCTGCGCAGTGAGGCCTATCAGCAGTAAACCTGCCAGTATAGCTTTTCTCATGTATGTATGCTAAATGGATACCGGCACCAAGATGCATAGGGCTGGCAGCATAAAAAAACCGGCCGGTTCCCTGCGGAACCAGCCGGTTTGTATTCTTACCCTAGTGAGGCCTTTACCGGCCGCCTAGCAAGCCGCCCAGCAGACCGCCCATGCCCCCGCTCATCAGCCCGCCGAGGCCGCCGCCGCCGCTGCTGCGGGGCTGGGAGTTAGGCTGACCACCCAGTCCGCCCAGAATGGACATCAGGGAGCCCAGGCCGCCGCTGCCCACGTGGGAGCCTTGCTGCGGGTAGTTGCCGTAGCCATCGGTAGACTGGGACTGACCGCCGCCCAGCACACCGCTGAGCAGCCCTCCTCCGAGCAAGCCGCCGAGCAGACCGCCCATGCCGCTGCTGGCTGCCCCACCCAGAAGGCCACCCATGGTACCGCCACCCATCATGCCACCGCCCATACCCGGGCTCTGGCTACGGCCGCCCATCACCTTCGATATTACCATGGGCGCTACCACACCCAGCAGGCCGGCCATCAGGGCACCTTTGGGAATACCGGCATTTTCCAGCTTATCGGTGATGCCGCCGAAAAAGCTTTGCTTGGCGGGGTCGCTGGCACTGTGAGGTACCTGCGCGGCTTGGTCGACTACCTGGTTGAGGGTTTGGGTTTGCTGGGGCGTGATACCCAGGTAGGCAGCTATTTTATTCACCATTGCTTCCTCGTCGTTGGCGTAAGAGCCATCGGCCCGGGCGAAGCTGATGAGGTCGGTTACCAGGGAAAAGCGCAGGTCGCTGCCCCGCAGGGCATCGAGGTTGCCCTTGATGGACTCGTTGGTGGCATCCTTGGCGGCAGATAACACCTGCTGGGTAGCTCCCCCGCTCAGGCCGGCCTGGTGGGCCAACTGCTGCAAAAATTCAATCTCAGCGGCCGAGGCTTCCCGGTCGGCGGAGGCCAGACTGGCAATTACGCTCAGGTAGGCCGCTTTTTCCGGGTCGGAGTAGTTCTGAAGTAGCTGGGTATCGTTCATGGTTGAGAGGAGATGGAATGGGAAATAACTCGCTGACCTTAACGCACCGGCTCCGGCTGGGGTTGACCCAGAAACGGAATGTAAGTACCCTAAAACTCGAAATACTCGCCTACCTGCGGCTGCGCGGGTTTCTTCACAGGTTTTTTCAGCTCGAAAGAGGGCCGGGTGGCCGGGCGCGGGCCGGGCGCGGGCGCCACTGCAGGGGGCGGCGCACTGGCCGGGGCCTCGGTGGCGGGCCGGGGCCCGGGTGGCTTGTCGGGGCCGGTTTCGTAGCGTACCGTAAACTGGTTTTCGGTTCCCCGGATGGCCAGCCGCAGCCCGGGTCCATCGGCGCGGGCGGCGGCCCGGGGCAGCAGGCCCGGCAGCAGCGGAATTTGCAGGTGGTAGTCTATCTGCTGATCAAAGGTGTGCGTGCCCGTTACGCGGATGAGGGAGGCCGCCCGCACGTTGGAGCGGATTTCCATTTCCGGCACATACACCGTACGGCTTTGCACGTAGAGGCTGTTGTGCAACTCGGCAAACCGCAGGTTTCGCAGCGTAGCCCGGTCGGCCACCAGGTTCAGGCGCTGCAGCGGCTCAAAATTCAGCAGCTGCCCGTTGTGGATGGTGGCGTGCACCTCCGCCTCCAGCTTGTCGGTGAGGGGCGTGAGGTGCTCGTCCAGGTACACGTCCGATTCGGCGGTGGCCGTGAGCTGCCCGCGCAGGTGGCGGGCCGTAAGAAACTGCTGGCCAAAATCCTCGAATACGTAGAACAGGCTGTCCAGGGGCAGCCGCTGGCAGCTGGCCACAGTACGGGCCTTTATCAATTCCGGATTGCGGGTATCCACCGTGCCTCGCACACTTACCTGCCCGCCGGCCGCCCACAGGCTCAGCCCCGGCGAGCTGAACATCTGGTTCTGCAGCCGGATGCTGCCGCGCAGCTCCCGCCCCCGCAGCCGCCGCAGCCGCACCTGCCGGGCCCGGGCCTGGAGGCTGAGCACCAGGGAGGCCGGCACCTGCCCCGCGGCGGCCCGGGCAAACCGTTGGGCAGGTGCCGGGGCAGCTTGTCCCGGTTGATACACGTACAGCAGCTGGTTGAAATCGAGGAGGTGAGAGTTGAGCGTTGCGTCTATCCGGAGCGGCTGCCCGGGCCGTAGCGCCCAGCCCAGCACATTATGCATTGTACCCCGCCCCCGGAAATCGGAAGCCCCTAGCCGCCCCTGCACCTCTGGCACGGCCACGGTTCCGCCGGCCAGCTGCACCTTTCCCGACAGGTCCGTGAACGGCTGCCGGAAGCTGCGAAGCTGCAGCCGCACCGCCCGAAACGTGAGTTGCCCCGTTGCCTGCCGGGCCGTGGGCCGCTCCCGCAGGCTGCGCAAGGGGCCGTGCAGCCGCAGCCGCAGTTGGGCCTCACCCTGCACCGCCTGTATTGCCGGCACCGGAAAAAACTGGAGGGCCCGCGCCAGCTCCACGTCGGCCTCCAGGTTCAGGTATAGGTGGGGCTCAGTGAAGTTTTCCAGCCGCAGCTCGCCCCCAAAAGGCCGGCCTGCCAGCTGGCCCCGCACGTTCTGCAGGGCCAGCACCGCCGTGCGGGCCGCGTGGGCCGGGCCATTGCTGAAGGTACCCGTCAGGTTCACGCGCTCCACGGCCTGCCGGTACCGGGGGTGAAAGAACGAGGCCTCCCAGCAGCCGAACTGCACCGCTACCGCCGGGTTCCGGGTTTCCGACCAGGTGCCCCGCACGGTACCGGCCACGTACACCTGCCCCCGGCTCCGGTACCCCTGCAACGGCCGGGTCAGGCGCGGGGGCAGCAGAGCCAGCACGGCCTGTACATCCGCGCCGGTAGCCCGGCAGCTTAGGTCGAGTTCGGGAGCCTGCCGGTACCTGATGGCTCCGGCAATGGCATATCTGGCGGGACCTACCTGCACCCGGGAGGGTCGCACCAGCAACTCTTTCTTGTCCCGGTCAATCAGCAGGGAAGTATTTAGCACAAGCTGTTTATCCCGGAAGTAATCATCGGTGCCCAGCCGTACGGTGTGCACCAGGGCCTCGCCGGTAGTTCTGACGTCAACCAGTGGACCGGTAATGGTGACGGCCGCATTCAGCGCTGAGCCGCGCAACGCCATGAACTGCTCCCGACCCGCATCTTCATACACGGCCCTCACCCGCTCCAGCCGGATGGCTTCCAGAGCCAGAGAAAACGGTGCTTCAGCCGGGCCAGCTACCGTATCTGAGCAGATGACGTGGTAATTGGCCACGCCCTGCCGGTTGCGCCGGATGTGCACCCGGGCATCAGCCAGGATAATTTCCCGGATGCGGTAGTGGCCACTGGCCACATCCCAGGCATTGAAGGCGCAGTACAGCCGCCGGGCCCGGGCCAGCCGCACGGTATCCTGGGGCAAGGAGCCTTGCACCACCACATCGTGCAGCGTGACGGACAGACGCGGAAACTGATCCAGTACCGACACTTCCAGCCGGCTGGCTTGCACCGGCACGCACAGGTAGCGGTTCAGGCCGGCCACAAACAGCCCGATGAGGTAGTCCTGTCCCAGCCACAGCCCCAGCCAGCCGGCACTTAGGAGCAGGAGCAGGGTGAGGCCGGAAATTTTCAGAAATCGACGCACCGTTTACCTTCCGCTGAAATTTCTGACTGGCAGTTAGTTGCTGGGCAGGAAGCCAGCCACTGCAAAAAATCTTCGGCCAAAGATGGCAGGAAGTGTTGTGATTTAGGAAATGACCTCCCATATTTGCCATCCCAAACGGGACACGCCCTTGGGAGATTAGCTCAGCTGGTTCAGAGCATCTGCCTTACAAGCAGAGGGTCACTGGTTCGAACCCAGTATCTCCCACTTTTTTTCAGAGTACGCATACCCCCGGGAGATTAGCTCAGCTGGTTCAGAGCATCTGCCTTACAAGCAGAGGGTCACTGGTTCGAACCCAGTATCTCCCACCCCCCAAAAAAGGACTGTCGGCAACGGCGGTCCTTTTTTGTTTTCCGGCCCTGGAGCTAGGTAGTTGTGGTGGCCGGCCAGTAACTTGGGGCCGCCGCCTGCACGCTGCTTACCACCATCTTCCCACCCCACTCCCTTTCCTATGCCGGCTGCTGCCATTGCCCCCGCTATCCGCCGGGCCCCGCGCTGGGTAGTCTGGGCTTTTTTTGGCGGGCTGCTGGTGCTGGGCCGCGTGCTGGTTACGGACTACGGCGTTTCCTGGGATGAGCCGGTGGACCACCGCAACGGGCTGGTGAGTTTGCGCTACGTAGCCGGGCTGGTAGCCCCGGAGTGGGCCGCCCGCCAGCCTTTACTCCGGGAAGTACCCCTGCTGCAAGGCTACCCCGACAACGACCATGGCGTGCTGTTTGAGCTGCCGCTGGCGCTGTACGACGTGCTGCGCTCCGGCACCGAACCCCGCGAATACTATATGGCGCGGCATTTCTGCACGTTTCTGGTGTGCCTGGGTGGGGTGTGGGCACTGTACCGCCTGGCGCGGCGGCGCTTCCGCAACGAGTACGCCGCCCTGCTCACGGCGGGCCTGCTGGTACTGTCGCCGCGGCTGTTTGCTGAGTCATTTTACAACGCCAAGGACCTGGTATTTCTGGCGGCCTTCACCCTGAGTATGCTCACGCTGGCCCGGCTGCTGGCCCGCCCGACTGCTGCGCGTGCCCTGCTGCATGGCCTGGCAACGGGCCTGGCCATTGATATTCGCATTCTGGGCAGTATGCTGGTGCCCCTCACGCTGGGCCTGCTGCTGCTGGAAGGCTGGGCCCCCACGGCCCCGGGCAGCCGTTGGGGCGGGGTGCTGCGGGCGGGCCTGCTGTATCTGGCGGGCACGGTGGCGGTTGGCATTGCCGGCTGGCCCTACTTGTGGGAAGCCCCAATCCACCATTTTCTGGCCGCTTTTCGGAGCATGGGCCATTTCCGCTGGGATGAGCCGGTGCTGTACTGGGGCGCCACGGTATCGGCCCGCAACCTGCCCTGGCACTACATTCCGGTATGGCTGCTGCTTACCACGCCGGTGGCGTACTCGGGGGCGGCGCTGGCCGGGCTGCTGGCCGTGGGCGCCCGACTGCTGCGGCAGCCGCTACACCTGCTGCGCACCTACGAGGGCCGGCTGGATATACTGTTCGGCGTGTGGCTGCTGGGGCCCATCGTGCTGGTAATTGGGCTGCACTCGGTGGTGTACGATGGGTGGCGGCACCTGTATTTTGTGTACCCGGCCCTGCTGCTGCTGGCCGTGGGGGCTGGCCTGGAGTTGGGGCAGCGCCGCCACGCCAGCCAGCGGTGGCGCGCTATGTTCTGGGTAGTGGCAGTGGTGGCGGGGCTGGAAGCTCTGCTGACTGCCGGGCGCATGGTGCGGATGCACCCCAACCAGCAGGTGTATTTCAGCTTTCTGCCGGCCGGGCAGGTGGCGCAGCTGTTCGAGCGGGACTACTGGGGCCTGGCCTACCGGCAGGGGCTGGAGTACCTGGTGCGGCGACAGCCCACGGGTATCATCAACGTGGATGTATCCCATGTGCCGCCCTTCGAAAACAACCGGGCCCTGCTGCCCGCCCCCGATCGGGCCCGCCTCCGTTTCAACCCGGAAGCACCCAACCGCTACTTCCTGATGGGCTACCGCCGCTTTGCCGGCCAGCTCTGGCCCGAAATGGGCGAGGAGGTGTACGTGGTGAAGGCCGATGGCCTGCCTATTCTGTCGGTGTGCCGGGTGCGGCCCCGCTGACGCCGGTGCCGACGCCGGGGCCAGCGGCCGGCAGCCACCCCAGCCGCCCGGCCACTACCAGCGGAAACAGCAGCAGGGCCGGCTCGGCGAAGAAACGCCACCGAAAACCCACGAAAAACACCAGGCTCAGCCCCCACACGGCCACCAGCGGCGCGAGTAGCAGCCAGTCGCGCGCTTCCAGCCGCAGCCCCCGGTAGCGCAGCAGCGTAAGGATCAGCGCCCCAAAAAACGCCAGGTGCACCAGGGCTGTGAACGGGTGCCAGGGCGTGCGGGGCGCGTCGGCAATGAAGTTTTCGGGGGAGAAGAAGAGCAGGGTTTTACGGCCCCAGAGTCGGATTTCCGCCGCCGGGTGGGTGGCTACCCAGTACCGGGCCAGCCGAGCCCGGGCCTGGCTTTCCTGGTACTGGTTCAGGGAATCGAGCTGGGGAATGTGCCGGCGCACGAACTGGTCGAACGGGCCCTGGCGCTCGTCCCAATCAAACATAAACCGGCCCTGCGTGACGGAATTGTGGCCTTGCAGCAGCTCGAAGCCGGCCTGGTTGCTGAGGGTGTAGGCCCCGAACATCCGGTGGTTTTTCAGGAAGATGGGCAGGTGGGCCGCCGTTAGCGCCAGCAGCAGCCCCAGGCTCAGGCCCCAGGCCGCGGTGCGCTGCCGGGCGGGCCGCGGCCCCATCAGCCCCAGAAAAACGGCGAATACCAGTCCGTACACCGCCAACAGGTAGCCCCGCAGCAGGCAGGAGAGTACCACGCTGGCCGTAATCAGCAGGGCATCGGGCCAGCGCAGGGGACGGCCGCCGTGCAGCCGCAGCAGCTTGTAGAGCACCAGAATCAGCAGGGGCAGGGCCAGGTTCTCGAACCACCAGTAGGCCCCGATGTAGTATACTACCCCCGGCGACAGGGCCCACAGCCCTGCCCCCACCCAGGCCACGCCGGGGGCCAGCCCAAAGTAGCGCAACGTGCGCTGCACGTACAGACCGCCCACCAGGTAGAGGCCGGCCGCCGCCGCGTACACCAGCAGCGTGAGGTAATGCCGGGGCAGCCCCGCCCGGCTCCAGCCTACGTACACGAACACCGGAAAGCTGGCGTGAAACGAATCGGGGCGGAGCTGCTGCCGCTCGGGGTCCAGGCTGACGTAGCCCCGGCCGGCCAGGTAGTTATCGGCAATGCGGCCGTTGCGGCGCTCATCGTAATTCCACTCCAGCCCGGGGTTGAGGCCCAGGTTGAGAGCCAGGCGAACGACGAGCAGCAGCGCGGCCACGGGCCAGATGTAGCGGGGAATGGAACGCAGCACAGCGGACTAGAGGTGGAGTTGGGAATGAATTGCCGAATTTAGCGGCGTTTCCGCAGCTTGTTACGCTCCCGGGCTGTCATTCCGGGCAGCGCGAGGAATCTGGGTTGACATCTTCAGGACATTTGTGCTCCATCGTTCTAATTCATTTCACGCAGTGGCACGCAGTGGGTTGCGCAGGGTCTCGCAGTGGGCTTAAAACATATTGCGTAGACACTAACACTATCATTACCCCAGATTCCTCGCGCTGCTCAGAATGACAGCCAAGCACCCTATTTCCACCTGTATGCCTTCTACTTCTGCTCTTGTTCGTCCCGTCTGGTTTCGTTGGCTGGTGGGCGCGTTTTTTGGGGTGCTGGTGGGGCTGGGTGGGGCGCTGCACCGTGACTATGGCGTGGGCTGGGATGAGCAGCTCGACCGGCTCAACGGCATCATCAACGCCAAGTATGTGGCCCTGAAGCTGGCCCCCGAGCTGGCCCGCCGCCAGGCCACCTTCGCCCAGATTCCTGATATGCGCGACAACCAGGATGCCGACCACGGGGTGCTGTACCAGCTGCCGCTGGTGGTGCTGGAGAAAGTGGTGGGCGCGGAGGATTCGCGGGACGTGTACTTTTTCCGGCACCTGGTTATCTGGCTGACCTGCGTGGGGGGCATCTATGCCCTGTACCGGGTGGGGGCCCGCTACCTGGGCAGCGGAGCCTGGGGGTTGGCGGTGGCGGCGGCGCTGGTGCTGTCGCCGCGCATGTTTGCCGAGTCGTTCTACAACTACAAGGACCTGGTGTTTCTGGGTTTTTTCACGGTGGGCATCGGTACGCTGCACCGGTGGCTGCGGCAGCCTACCTGGCCGCGGGCGGCCCTGCACGCCGTGGCGGTGGGCGCGGCCATTGATGTGCGCACGATGGGCGTGCTGCTGGTGGCCCTGACGCTGGGGTTTGCGGGGCTGGAGGCCTGGGCGCGGCCAGCCCTGTGGCGTCGGCTGGCGGGCGGCCTGCTACTAATGGTACCGTTGCTGGTGGCCGTGGTAGTAGCGGGCTGGCCCTACTTGTGGGAGCACCCGGTCAGCCATTTCGTGGCGGCGTTCAGCAGTTTCAGCCGCTACCGCGCCGATATGCTCACGCTCTACCTGGGCCGGGAAATATCGGTGCGGGAGCTGCCCTGGCACTACGCACCCGTCTGGATACTGGTCACTACGCCGCTGCCCTATGTTGCGCTGTTTCTGGCGGGGCTGGTTGTGGTGGGGGCCGCTGCTGTACGCCGGCCGCTGGGGTGGCTGCGCACCGCTGCCGGCCGCTTCGATTTGCTGGTGCTGGCCTGGCTGTTCGGGCCCCTGCTGGCTATTATAGTGCTGCACTCAGTGGTGTATGATGGGTGGCGGCACCTGTATTTCGCGTACCCGGCCCTGCTGCTGCTGGCGGGGCGCGGGGCGCAGGCGGCCGGGCGCGGCTGGCAGCGGGCCACCACCCGCCCGGCCCGGCTGGCCGGCTACGTGGCGGCTGGCCTGCTGGTCCTTGGCCTCGGCCACACGGCCTGGCGCATGGTGCTTGACCACCCCTACCAGAACGTATATTTCAGCTTTCTGCCCGGTGCCACGGCCGAGCGACTGTTTGAGCGGGACTACTGGGGCCTCTCGGGGCGGGAGGGCGTGGAGTGGATTCTGGCCCACGACTCCAGCGCCGCCGTGCCGGTAGCCACCGAGCCCCGTACTGCCCTGATGCTGCACAACGCCCAGCTGCTGCTACCGCCCGCCGAGCGGGCCCGCCTGCGCATGGTACCGGTGGGCCAGGCCCGCTACTTCCTGACTACCTACCGCTGGCACCCCGGCCCCTACCCCGACTCCCTGGGCCGGGAAGTGTACACGAAGCGGGTAAACGGACTTACCTTGCTGTCTGTGTTTAAACGTGCGCAATGAGCTGTAAGCAGTGAATGTCATCCTGAGCAGCGCGAAGGACCTTATTATGTGAGCACAAGCCGTTGTTTTACTTGCTGTTCTGACGTGATAAGGTCCTTCGCGCTGCCCAGGATGACAGCCGGTAGTTATTGCTCATAGCTCATTGCCAATTCCTCCCCCTCATGCCTCTGCTTGAAGTAAATTCCCCGGCCCTGGTCCGGCAGTTTCTGGATTTGCCGGCCCGGATCTACCAGAATCAACCCCAGTGGATTTCGCCCCTCGACCAGGAAATTGAAGCGGTTTTCGACCCGACCAAAAACCACAACTTCGCCCACGGCGAGGCCATCCGGTGGGTGCTCACCGATGCGGCCGGTACGGGTATCGGGCGGGTGGCCGCCTTCATCAACCACGAAACGCCTCAGACCGACCCTACGCTGCCGGTGGGCGGCATGGGCTTTTTTGAGTGCATCGACGACCAGGCGGCGGCCAACGAGCTGTTCGAGGCCTGCCGGCAATGGCTGGCTCAGCGCGGACTGGCGGCTATGGACGGGCCCATCAACTTCGGGGAGCGGGACCGGTTTTGGGGCTTGCTCACCGATGGCTTCACGGAGCCCAACTACGGCATGTTCTTTCATCAGCCCTACTACCAGCAGCTGTTCGAGGCGTACGGCTTTCAGCTGTATTTCAGGCAGTACACCTGCTACCGGGAAGTGGACACGCTGCTGCACCCGGCCTTCGACAAAGCGGCGGAGCGCTACGCCCGGGAGCACCCGGAGTTTAGCTTCCGCCACGCCCGCAAGCGCGACGCCGAGAAGCTGGCGCAGGATTTTCACCACGTCTACAACTTGGCCTGGGCCAACCACAGCGGCGTGAACCCCATGAGCCTGGACAAGGCCCGGGAGCTGGTGAAGCAGATGAAACCGGTGCTGGACGAGCGGATTCTGTGGTTTGCCTACGCCGGCGAGGAGCCGGTGGCTTTCTTCGTGAGCCTGCCCGAGCTGAACCAGATCTTCAAGCACGTGGGCCGCAACTTCAACCTCTGGGGCAAGCTCCGGTTTCTGTGGGAAAAGCGCAAATACGAGCGGCGCCGCGACAAAAAGCTGTTCGGTGTTATCTTCGGGGTGGTGCCCGAGTGGCAGGGCAAAGGCGTGGAAAGCGCCCTGATGGTACACGCCCGCCGGGAGTTTATGCGCTCCGGCTACCGCGACATTGAAATGAACTGGATTGGCGACTTCAACCCCCGCATGTTGGCCGTCACGCGCTCCATTGGGGCCCGCATCTACAAAACCCACGTCACCTACCGCTACCAGTTCGACCGCACCCGCCCCTTCGAGCGGTGCCCGATTATCCGGTAGCCCCGAGTGCCGGAGGCTACAGCAGCAGGGTGTCCCAGTCGGTTTTCTGGTCGGCCACCTCGGCCAGCAGCAGCAGCCCCACGCCCACTAGGCCAAACGGCATACTGGCTACAAACGACGACTCGGTGGCGTAGGGCAGCTCCTGCGCCAGCTGCGCGAGGGTGTGGCCCAGCCAATGCAGATAGCCGGTGCGGTAGGCCGCGTGGCCGCTCATGCCGTGCAGCCGCCGGTACAGGTGCGCCACTCCGGCACTGCCCTGGAAGAAACTGGCCGTTGTGACTTCGGTGGTGCTGGCGGTAGTGCGCAGCAGCGTGTTCAGGCCCACCAATTCGGCAATGCGGGCCAGCTCAGCATCCTGCCACACCGCATGTGCCTCGTACAGCAGCCAGGAGTGGCCCAGGTCGCCGTGCGCCCAGGTCAGCTCGGCGCTGAAAACGGCCTGCTGGTAAGGCGCCAGCAGCACCCGCGGAAACACACTGTAGCGGCCGGCACTGAAATCTACCTCCTGCCGGGTGGCCAGCAGCTGCTGAATGCCGGTGCGCAGGCGCTCCTCCAGGGCAACTGTTGTAACTCCCGCTTTGTGCAGCTGCAGCAGCAACAGCAGCTCGCCGGCCAGGCCGTCCGTCAGGCTCAGGGCCAGATCGGGGCAGACGGACCGCTCCGCCTGCCTTGCCGACGTGGGCCAGGCTTGTAGCAACTCATACAGGCTGGCTTCGGCCCCCGGCTCGGGCAGACGCAAACTGAAGTACTGCAGTATCCGGATGAAGTTGCGGGTGCTGGTAGGGCCTGGCTGCTGCTGCAGCCGGTGTGCCTCCTGGGCCAGGCGGGCATCCAGGTGGCGGAGGGGTGCGGGCGAGGGGGTAGGCAGCAGACCATCCTGCGCGAGGCGGGCCGTCAGCCAGGCCACCACCCGTACTTGTTCCAGCTCATCGGCTCCCCAGCTTACCGGGCCAGCGGCCCGCAGGTTGGCCAGCAGCTGCTCATATACGCTTCGGACAAGCGCAGCATCCTGCGCTTGTCCGAAGAACTTATACACATGGTAATAATACATGGTCAGGCCGCACAGCTCCAGGCCAGAGCTGGCCTGCCCCACGTAGGTAGTCAGAAACCCATGCACTTGCTGCCAGGACTGCTGAACGGTAGCATAGCCATTCGGCACGGGCAATGCCCCCGGGGCAACGCTGCCCGGTGAGCTGGAGAAATAAAAGGAAGGGCCGGTCCTAGTCATGGCAAAGGGTGCCTGGACAGCCAGGCCTCATCAAGAGGGATAAAAACCACCCGGGTGCCCGTTGCTACTATTGGTTTCCAGCCCGCCGTGCAGGCAGGGCCCAAAGGGCCCCGCCCCCACTACTACGTTATTAGAATGCTACAAACGACGAAACGGTGGTTAGCAGGGTGGTGCGCAGACCAGCGGCTTCCTGGGCGGTGCCCGGCTTGGTAAAGCGCGTAACAACTGTTTTGGTGAGCTTGAATTTGGCGGCGGTGTTGAGGTTTTTCATAGCGGGTAAGAGAAAGAGGAAAGTGAAAAGATGCGTGCTTGCGGTAACTGGATCAAACGTAGCCCGGCACCCCCACTTCCGAAAAACTATTACACCAACACCCCTTTCTGCGGTACCAACCGGCTGTTTCCGAAGTAGTACCTTCGCCTGCCTCCCCGGTACTGTGCGCCGCTTTTCGTCCCCTCGTATGCTTCCTCCCGAACGCTCTGTCCGCTTTATTCTCTTTCACGCCCTGGCTTGGCTGGGGTTTGCGGTGTACGAACAGTCGGTGTTTCTGCTGATTGGCAGCAGCCAGATGGCCGTATGGCAGAACGCCTCGTACTACCTGCTCAATGCCGGCCTGTTTTACGGCAACGCCTTGGTACTGCTGCCCCACCTGTACGTGCGGCGGCGCTACCTCTGGTACGTGCTGGGCGCCTTGCTGCTGCTACTGGGCTACGCCGTACTGCGGACCGAGCTGTACCTGCACCTGCAGTTCGGCGAGCCGGACATGCCCCAGACCAGCTCGTACTGGCAGCTGCTGGCCATGTCGTCGTACCGGGGGTTTTTCTTTTTTTTGGTGAGTATGGGCTACTGGTTTTCGCGTCATGCCCTGCTGCTGGAAAAGCAGAAGCGCCTGCAGGAGGAGCAGCTGCGGGCCACCGAGCGGAGCCTGATGGAAGCCAACCTGGCGTATCTGAAAAGCCAGATCAACCCGCACTTTCTCTTCAATGCCCTCAACTTTCTGTACGCGCAGGTATACCCGCACTCCGAAAGTGCCGCCCGGGGCATTCTGCTGCTCTCCGATACCATGCGCTATGCCCTGCAGGAAGACGAGCACAACGGTAAGGTGATGCTGACCCAGGAAGTGCAGCACCTGCACAACTATATTGCCATCAATCAGTTACGCTTCAATAACCGTCTGCAGATTCAGTTCACGGTTACCGGCAATACGCAGTTTCTCATGATTCTGCCGCTGGTGCTTATCACCTTCGTGGAGAACTGCTTTAAGCACGGCGAGCTGGACGACCCGGCCCACCCGCTCCAGATTGAGTTGGCCGTGGTGCAGAATCATCTTACCTTCCGGACGCACAACCGGAAACGGCACGGGCCCAAGGCCCACACCACGGGCATTGGCCTGGTAAACACCCGAAAACGCCTGGAGCTGTTGTATGCCGGCCGCTACGCGCTAACCACGCTGGACGAGCCGGAGTTTTATGAGTGTACCCTCACCCTTGATTTATAAACGATGATTTCCTGCCTCATCGTGGACGACGAACAAGGTGCCATCGACATCCTGCGCACGTTTATTGAGAAAACGCCCTTCCTGACGCTGGTGGGCAGCACCACCAATCCCCTCGAAGCCCTGAGTATGCTCCAGAGCCAACCCGTTGATCTGGTGTTTCTGGACATCCATATGCCCCAGCTCTCGGGTCTGGATATGATGCGGCTGATTACGGGCAACACCCGGGTTATCCTGACCACGGCCTACAGCGAGTTTGCCGTGGAAAGCTTCGAGCTGAACGCCCTGGACTACCTGCTCAAGCCCATTGCCTTCGAGCGGTTTCTGAAAGCCGCTCAGAAAGCCCTGAACACCTCCATTGAGCCCTCGCCCCGCTGGCAGGCCCCCGAAAAAGCCGACGACTACATCTTCGTGAAGACGGACAGCAAGCGGAAGATGACGCGGGTGAACTTCGACGAAATCGTGTTTGTGGAAGGCCTGAAAAACTACGTATCCATCTACACCCCCGACGACCGGATTATCACCCTGCTCAACATCAAGGACCTGGAGGACCGGCTGCCGCCCAAGCGCTTCATGCGGGTGCACAAGTCCTACATCGTGTCCTTGGACAAAATCCGGGCCCTGGATGGCAACCAGATTCTGTTCAAGGATGTGAAGGACATTGTGCCGCTGGGCGACACCTACCGCACGGCCTTTTTCGAGGCCCTGCAGGAGAAAGTGATGGGCGGCACCGGTAAGCGGTAGCCGCCTATACCCGCTGCCGGGCCTGCTGCGACTGGTAGTACCGGAACAGAAAATCATAGAGCACCAGCTCGTGCAGGCGGGCTTCGGCCGGCACCAGCCGATTGAGCAGCATGTGCACGTAGCTTGCCAGCAGCGAATCGAGCGGTACTTCCAGCTGACCCGCGTTTTCCAGGGCCAGCAGCTGTTGGGCAATGCTGGTGAGGGCCGCGGGTAGCGGCAGCAGGCCGGCCCCGGCGGCGTCCAGCACCTGGCTGATGGCGGGGCGGGCCTGGCGGAATTTGGCATCCAGCTGCCGCTTCAGCGTACTGTCGAGCCCAAATTCCTGGGCGAAAGAATCCCTCATTTTTTGCAGCAAAGCCAGCTTCCGGGGCAAGGAGTAGCCAAAAGCCGTGAGCAGCTCATCGGTAGTGGCCAGCCCCCAAAGCCAGGACTCCGGCGGCTCCTCTTGCAGCTGAGCCTGGGCTATAGCCTCCAGCAGCGCTTCGCTCTGGTAATGAAAGAGGGCTTCCGACGCCATCATGGAAAGGGAGCCGTAACGCTCCAGCTCCCGGCGGTACGTATCCGTTTGCACCCGCCACACGGCATTGGTAGCCCGAAACGGGTGCAGGTAGTGCTCCATCAGCCCAATCACCTCACCCACCTGTTCGGGCCGGGGCAGATGCCAGCGCACCCGCAGGTGGTTGTCGGGGTCGGCGTAGCGAATGAAAAACCAGTGGTCTACGAGGCCCCGCGCCTGTAGCTCGGCCGCCAGCGGCCGGATGGCGTCCAGCAGCACCCGGTCGGCCACCAGTTGCCCGCAGTACAGCTTGTAGTACAGCCACTCGGAGCCCAAAGCAAACTCCCGCGGCACCGCCGCCGCCGGGGGCAGGACGGGGCTGGCTGGCAGGTAGCAGGGCTGCTGCCGCACCAGCAGGGCAATGCACTGGGCCGCGTAGCCTTCCCCGGCCGCGTTGCGCACGGGGCTGGTGGCAGGGTCAAACAGAAACTCCTTGAGGCGGATGGTAGTCCGCTGCCGCACCGCCTCCAGCCACACCCGCAGCAGCAGCTCGTTGTCGGCATCAACCAGCAGCTCATTGTCGCCATCGGCCAGGGTGAAGAAGCGGGGCAGCTGCCACAGCGCCCGAAACGCCTGCCAGCACGCCGGCAGCTCGGCGGGGGTAGCTTGCAGCAGGGGCTGCACGTCGGCCGGCTCCAGCTGCCAGGCGGCCAGGGCCAGTACCACGGCGCGGTAAGTAAGCCGGGGCAGGAACTTGGCGTCGGTGGCAATGGCAGTCCAGCTAAAGGCCAGGTGGGGCTGCAGGCCCTGGGTTTGCAGGTCGCACAGAAACTGGTAAACCGGCAGGGCCTGCCGGGTATAGTTGTGGGCCGTACTCAGGCGAGGCACCACGCGCTGCCCGGTGCGGCGGTGCCGCAGCACCAGCTCGCCGTGTTGCACGGCCACCGTCAGCTCCTGCACCGGGGCCTGGGCCGCGCTGCCGCTCCGGGCCAGGTAGGGAATTTCCAGGGCCCGGAAGCAGGGCCGCCGCAGAATGTTGCCGGTGCGCCCGCTAGGCAGGTGGGCTATTTCGGCGAAGACCACGGCGGGGTTGTGGGCCTGCTCCAGGCGGGTAACCTGCTCCACCAGCTCGGCAATGCGGGCATCGGCGTGGGCAAACCGGCCCAGCAGGTTCACGGCGCTGGAGCCGCCCACGCTTTCCAGCACCACCTGCCCCGCCCCGGCCGGCCGGAACAGCACGCTCACCGACGGCGGCAGCGGCAGCGGCAGGGGGTGCAGGCCCTGGTGGCGCAGCTCTTCCAGCGTAATCTCTATGGTGTACTGCCGGGCTTGTTCGGCCGCACGCAGCTTTTGGTAGAGGTAGCGCCGGGCCGGCGTCCGGGGCGGGGCGGCCTCGTGCGGGGCGGTACTTTCCACTACCAAATCGTGCACCAGGGGCGAGTAGCGGCTCTGCCCATACTCGGAGTACGACAGGCCGCTTTCATTGTCCAGGGCTTCCAGCAGGGGCACTTCCCGGTCTTCGTAGCGGGCCTGAAAGCGGCGGGTGAAGTCGTCGAGGCGGGGAGAATGGGCGGGAGCGGCCAGGTAGGTCAGCACTTCCAAGGCCTCCAGCAGCTGGGGTTGCAGGCCGGCGTCCAGGGTGGCCGGGCCGGCGGTACCGGGCACGGCATCCGTCTGGAACAGCTTACCCGGCTCGATGGGCACGCCCAGCGTAGCCAGGTTGGCGGTAATCTGCTCGTAGGCCGCGGCGGGGTTGGTGCCTGCCTGGTCCAGGGCCTCCAGCTGCTGCTGGGTGGCGTCCAGCACGGCGGCAATGGCGTGCAGCTCGGCCGAGGGCGTTTCGGCCAGCAGCCCGGCCAGCACTGCCTGAATGCGCCGCAGAAACTCCTCCCCCGTCACGTTGGGTTCCAGCTCACTTTCCAACACCTGCGCCTCAATCAGGGCTTCCAGGAAGGCTGCGGCTTCGGCCTGTTCAGCTTCGTCCGGGGCCAGCACGGCCACCAGCTCCGGCAGCCGGACGCCCGCCTGGGCCGCGGCCAGCACTTGCAGCAAAGGCGGCGAAGCGGCCACGGCGCTAATCTGGTGCACCAGCTCGCCGGCCACCACCTGCTGCTCCACGTAGCGGATTTCCTCACCGGCGTGGTAGAGGCTGCTGTTGGGCCGGTAACGCAGGCGCGGCCCCACCTCAGGGTGGGCCGCCAGCTGCCGGGCCAGAGCGCACAAAAACTGCATATCCAGGCGGGTATGCCGAGTGCCGGCTTCGGCAGTAGTAAGCTCTACGTGGCTCTGCGGGCCCCACTCAGCCAGGGTACAGCCCGCAAACAGCCCAAACGGGGTGCTGCGGCTGGTGCTGCGGGTGTAGTAGCGGGTGAGGGTATGGCGTAGCTTCTCGATTTTGCGCGGCTCCGTCAGCTCGCCGCGCTGCCACCGGCGACACTCCTCGTACAGGGCCGGGGAGGCCAGGTAAATAGCCTCCATGAAGTGGGCATCGGTGAGCAGCTGCTCGATGCGGGCGGGGCTGAACTGGGTAGTAAACGGATACGCCGGGGCGCGCAGCACCAGCTGCGGATGGAAATGGTAGAGGGTTTTCATAGCGGATGAAGCAGAACGGGCAGCGGGCCGGGGCCCACGTTTCCGCTGGTGCCCCGGCCCGCAACAAGTTCACCTAAAATCCGGAAAATCCCGCTCCGGTTTCACCCTTTCTGGCAGGGGTGCAGCCGGCTTCGTGCTGGGGCGCGGCGGGGCGCCGGGCTCAGGCCACTAGCCGGATGGCCTTACCGGCCCGGTCGACCAGGGTGGTTTCGGCGAAGTCCTGGATGGAGCCAATCAGCTCGGGGCGGTGGGTGGCCTGCTGCTTGCTCACCCAAATGGCCTGGGCCAGCAGGTTGGCTTTGAACACGTCGTAGGCGGCCGTAATGGCTTCGTCGGCGAGAAACTCCAGGGCGTTGCGCAGGAACTCCTCGGCGCCCCGCTCGAAGTAGGAGTTCTTCGCATACAGCCAGTTATAAAGCACCACGCGGTTATAGGTGTCGGTTTCCAGCTCCTGCAACAACCCCCGGAAAAATACGCGGTGGTAGTATTCGTTGTGGTACACGGCATCGGCCATGTACTGGGTATTCTGGGCGGCCAGCTGGCTGAGTACGGCTTCCAGAGTGCTTTCCTGTAGCGTCCGCACGCGGCGCATGGTAGCCCAGTCCCAGTCGTCTAGCAGCAGGCCCTGGGCGCGGCCGGTGTGCACGAAGGTGAGGGCGTTGCTCAGAAGCTGGTTGGCCGCCTCCACCTGCTGCTGCCGGAACAGGATGTTGGCAATGTTCTGCACCTGCTCGATGCGGCGGTAGATAAGTGGCCCAAAGCCCTGCCGCTCCAGCCGGGCGCTGATGCCCAACCCCCGCCGCAGCAGGGCAATGCCCACGTCGCCCTCCTGGGTTTTGTAGCGGTAATTGCCCCAGGCTGAGAGCTGAAACAGGGTCACGAAGTCGACGGTAACGGCCGGCAGGCTGTCCAGCAGGCCGTCGGCCTGTTGCAGCTGAGCCAGGGCGGCGGCCAGCTCGTTTTTGCGGCACAGCAGCACAGCCTTGAAATACTGCCCCACCACGTGGTCGGCCTGGCGGTGGCCCTCCTCCCCGGCCTGGGCCTTCAGCTCGTTGTTGAGCAGGGCCGCAAACAGGGCCTGCCCGTTGATGTTCTTCACCTCCGCCGCCACCGTTGGGCGCTGGGCCAGGGCGTGCAGCTGTTCCACGAAACCATGCAGTGCGTTGTTCATGTTAGAAAGGTTAGGTGATGAGGTGATGAGGTGAAAGGGCAAAAAGACCGTCATGCTGAGCGAAGGCGCAGCCGTAGTCGAAGCATCTCTACCGTTGGCTAACTCCAATCAATACAACGACAGCCGCTGCATAGCCCAGGGTTTAAACCCTGGGCTAGTGAGGGCCCAGCGAAGCGGTAGAGATGCTTCGACAAACGGGCGTCAGATGAAGCGTGATAGTTACCACTGCAACTCGTCCGGTGCTTTATTCAGGCAGCTGCTCGCACGAGGTCAGGTGCCCAGCTCCAACTGGTTTTTAATCAGATTGTAGTAGTAGCCCCGCCGGCGCACCAGCTCCTCGTGGTTGCCTTGCTCAGTTACCTCGCCGTTGTCGAGCACGATGATGTTGTCGGCATTTTTGACGGTGCTCAGGCGGTGGGCCACAATCACCACGGTTTTGCCCTCGA
This sequence comes from Hymenobacter metallilatus, assembly GCF_003944705.1. GTDB lineage: Bacteria > Bacteroidota > Bacteroidia > Cytophagales > Hymenobacteraceae > Hymenobacter > Hymenobacter metallilatus. Next base: position 609,331 of record NZ_RWIS01000001.1, read on the forward strand.
AGAACTCGTTGAGCCGCTCCATAATCACCCGCTCGTTGTAGGCGTCGAGGGCGCTGGTGGCTTCGTCGAGGAAGATGTACTCGGGGTTTTTGTACACCATGCGGGCAATGAGCACGCGCTGACGCTGCCCCCCGCTCAAGCCCTTGCCGTCCTCCCCGATTTTGGTGTGCAGGCCCAGCGGCAGGGTGTGGATGTACTGCTCCAGGTTGGCAATGTGCACGGCTTTTTCCACGGCGGCCGGACTGCGGTGCTCGGCGTTGAGGGCAATGTTGTTGCCAATGGTATCCGAAAACACAAAGCCGTCCTGCATCACAATGCCGCAGTGCTGCCGCCAGTAGTGCGGACTGATGCGCTCCAGCGGGGTTTCCTCCACGTACACCTGCCCATCGGTGGGGGCGCAGATGCGCAGCAGCAGCTTGAGCAGGGTGGTTTTGCCGCTGCCGCTGGCCCCCACAATAGCGGTGGTTTTGCCCGCCGGCACGGCAAAGCTCAGGTTTTTGAGGGTGGGCTTGTTGCCGGCCCCGGGATACACAAACGACACGTTCTGGAGGGTAAGGCCGCGGCCGGTGGGCAGCACCTGCACGTAGTCCTTTTTGGGGTCTTCCTCCTCGGCCAGCACCTGCACCTGCCCCAGCCGCTCCATGCTGATTTTGGCATCCTGGTAGGTTTGCAGGAACGTGGCCAGCTGGGCAATGGGGCTATTCATCTGGCCCACAATAAACTGGATGGCCATCATATCGCCCAGGCTCATCTGTTGGTTCATGACCAGGCGGGCGGCCAGAAACAGGATGAAGATGTTTTTGGCCTGGTTGATGAACGTAGAGCCTACCTGTTGGTACTGGCTCAGGGCCAGGGACTGCACGTTGTAGCGGAACAGCTTGGCCTGAATGCCCTCCCACTCCCAGATTTTCTGGGTACCACAGTCGTTGATTTTGATTTCGTAGATGCCGTTGATGAGCTGCAGCGTCTTGGCCCGGTTCTGAGCCGAAATTTCAAACCGCTTGAAGTCCAGCTTTTTGCGCCGGTTCAGAAACAGGTAAATCCACCCAAAATACAGCACACTGCCCCCGCTGAACACCCAGCAGATGGCGGGGTTGTAGAGGTACAGAATCACCCCGAACACGGCGAAGGTCATCATCGAAAACAGCGTGTTCAGGGAGCTGTTGGTGAGCAACGCCTCCACCCGCTTGTGGTCCTCAATGCGCTGCAGAATGTCGCTGGTGAGCTTGGTATCGAAGAACGACAGCGGCAGCCGCAGCAGCTTGTGCAGGAAATCCGACAACACCGCCACGTTCACGCGGGCCGTAATGTGCAGCAGAATCCAGCCCCGCAGCAGCTCCACCGAGGTTTGGCCCAACGTCACGAGCAGCTGCCCCAGCAGCAGCAGGTACACAAAGCTCAAATCGTTGCCCCGGATACCCACATCCACCAGACCTTTGGTGAGGAAAGGCAGCAGCAGCTGAATGAGGCTGCCCACCACCAGCCCGGCCAGCAGCTGCCACAGCAGGGCCTTGTACTGCCAGATGTGGCCCAGCAGCTGCCCAATGCCTACGTGCTCCACCTGCTCATCCTCCTCGGTTTGGTAGAAGGCGGGGGTGGGGCTGAGCAGCATCACAATGCCGGCGGCCTTGTTGTGCATGGTGGTGTAAGCCCAGTTATTGAGGAACTCCTCGCGGGTGTAGGTGTGCAGGCCGCTGGCGGGGTCGGAGATGTACACCTTGTTGCGCTTGATCTTGTACACCACCACAAAGTGGTTTTTGCGCCAGTGCACAATGCAGGGCAGCGTGGCCTGCTCCGTCAGCTTCTCGAAGGTGATGTTGCCGCCCACCGCCTGAATGCCCAGCGTTTCGGCCGCCTTGCTGATACCCAGTAACGACACCCCGGTTTTGCCAATCTGGCTGGAGGAGCGGATTTTCTCGATGTTGAACAGCTTGCCGTAAAACTTGCTGATAATCTGCAGGCAGGTGGGCCCACAGTCCATGACATCGTGCTGGCGGTAGTGCGGAAAGCTGGCAGTAAGCATAGCGGAAACAATTGGGGTTAAGACAGCCAGATAAAGTCGTCCACGGAATATTGCCCCTTCGACAGCGCCTGAATCAGGGTGAGGCCGATGCCGGTTACCCCGAAGTTGAAGCCCTGCTGCGCGGCCGGGTTCTGCTTGAAGAAGTAGGAGCTAAAGCCCAGGTATTCGTTGGGGTGCGTGGCCAGCCGGGGCAGGCCCTCCAGCCAAAACTGCGCGGCCCGGGCAAACTCCTCCACCCGGGTGAGGCGGTATAGGGCCGCGTACAGCAGGTAGGTGCCGCTGGTGCCATACCAGAGGGAGGCGTCGTAGAGGTAGGTGTCGGCCAGGGCGGTGCGGCGGGTGGTGCGCAGGGCAATCTGGGTGGCTTCTTCCAGGTAGTAGGAGTTGCCCAGAATGGTAGCCGCCCTGATGATGGCGTAGGCCGTGCCCAGGTCGCCGTAGAGCAGGCACAGGTTGCTGGTGGGTTCCTCCTTGCCCTGCCACAATGGGAACGACGACAGGTTCTGGTTGGCGTCCATGCGGGTGCGCAGCAAAAACTTGGTGGCGTAGTGCATGAGCCGGGCGCACTCCTGGGGCCGCACATCGGCCTCGTACACAGCCGCCAGAAAGCTGATTAGCATGGCGCTGCCGTGCGAAATACCAGTGTACACGCGCGGCTCCTGAATCACGCAGCAGGTCCAGTAGTAGCCGGTGTCCTCGTCGCCTTCGTGCAGCTCCTCCAGGGCATCCAGCAGCAGCAGCAAATTGCGCCGCGCCACCGCCGAGTGCCGCTGCCGGCGCAGGAAATACACGCCCACGCTCAGCGCCCCATTGATGATTTCGAGGTTTTTGCTGGCCAAATGGTGCTGCAGCCGGCCTTCCAGCAGCGCATCTACCTTGCTGAGCAGCAGCTCACTGTCCCAGTCCAGGTGGCCCTGGCTGCCGAGGTAGCACAGCAGGTTACCCAGCTCGGCCAGCTCCTGAAAGTAGTTGCTGTTGTAGCTCGACTTATAGGTTTGAGGGTTCATCTCACCCAGGGCCGCTTCCAGCTGCTCCAGCGCCTGGTCGTAATACTGCGTGTTGCCGGTGTAGGCCGCGTAGTGGCACAGGAACAGCACGGTGCCGCCTTTGCCGGTGCCCACCCCAAAGTTGGGCAGCGTACGGGCCTCCGGGCCGGTCAGGTAATCGGCAATGGTGTGCAGCAGCTGGGCACTGGTAGCCACCGGGGTGTCTAGTTGAGTTTCCATTGGGCACGTCAGGCGGTTAGATGCCGAGGCGGTTGAGCTGGTCGGCGTTGCCGTTGGTTTGCACCCGCTTGGTTTTCAGGCCGGTTTTGCCCAGCTTATAGGTGAAGGACAGCCGTACCCGCCGCGTGTCGTTGCGCAGAATCCCGTCCGTCACGACCGGCACCACCCGCGAGGTTTCCCGGATGTTGGCCTGATAGAACAGGTCCGTCACGTCCAGCTTCAGGGCGGCTTTCTTATCCCAGAGCTGCTTTTTCACGCCCACTGTCACGTTGGAAAAGGCCCCGTAATCCAGAATACCGCTGAAGTAGGGCGAGTTGTACACCCCGTTGAGCTGGGCCGTCCAGCCTTTGCCCAGGGTAAAGGTGTTGTCGGTGCTGGCCGTGTAGTACACCTTGTTTTTCACGTAGCGCACAGCGTTGTCCAGGGGGCTGGGGAAACTCAGGTCCTGGTAGAGTACGCTCACAGTATTGTTCATATTCCACCACTTGGCCGGCGTGAGCGGAGCCGTAAGCGTGAGGCTGGTGAGGTGGCGCTGGCGGAAGTTATTCTGCGTCAGCACAAACCGCAGGTTGGCCGCATCATACAGGTACACCGACGAAATGGCGTTGGTGGTTTGGGTGTAGGCCAGCTGCAGCCCGAAACCCTTGTAGAGGTGGTTCCAGGAGAAGCTGTGCGCGTACTCGGGCCGCAGGCGGGCGTTGCCCTTGCGGGAGGTGTAGTTGTCGATGAACAACTCGTACGGTATCAGGCTCTCGTAGGAAGGCCGGTTGATGTTGCGGGCGTAAGCCACCGAAGTGGAGTAGTTGTCCGAGAGCTTGTAGTCGGCCCGCAGGTTCGGAAACAGGTTGAAGTAGCTGGAGTCCACGCCCTGCCGCACGCTGTAGTTGGTTTGCTCGGCCCGCAGCCCGGCCTGCAGCCCCCACTTGCCCACTGTGTGGCTCAGGCTGGCGTAGCCGGCCACAATCTGCTCCCGGTAGCCCAGCCGCGCGAAGGGGTTGTTGGTGGTAATTACCCAGGCTCCGTCGCTCATCGACTCGGCCACCTGCCGGCTCTCGTTGCGGGTGTAGATGTACTTCAGCCCCGATTCCAGCCGCGTGGCCGGGCCCCAGGCCTTGGTATAGTCGGCCGCGCCGGTGTAGATGTCGTAGGTGGCCGGGGCGTTGTTGCGGAAGCGGCTGGTGGTGCCGTCCGGGTCGGTGGGTGTTACCAGAAACTGGTCGAAGGTCTGGCGCTGCCCGCTCACGTACTGGGCGTAGTTGGTAGTCAGCAGCAGGTTGGAGCCCAGGCTGTCGAGGCTACGCTTATAGAACAGGTTGTAGTTGTAGAGGTCCACTTTCAGGCCCACGTCGTTGAAGCTGCGGGAGTAGGTGTCGCCCTCGGCCTTGCGGATGGTGGAGCGCACCCAGCCCGAGCCGTCCAGGCTGGCCCGGAGCACGTCCACATCCACGCCCACCGTGTTCCGGTCGTTGAGGTGGTAGTTGAAGCTGCTGCTCACGTTGCCTTCGTTTATCACTTTATGGCCGAAATCCACGTCCTGGGCGAAGCTGCCCACGGGCGTGAGGCCGGCGTAGAGCGTACGGTTCTGGTAGCCGCGCTCCAGCCCGCCCCGGCGCGTGTAGCCGCCGGTCAAAGAGAAGTCGATTTTCTGGGTGCTCAGGCGCAGGCCGCCGTTGAGGCCGCCGGCCGTGCGGTAGCCCTGGCTCAGGTTGCCGCCCAGGTTGCCATTCCAGCCCAGCTCCTTGCTGCGCTTGGTATAGATTTCAATTACCCCGCCCGAGGCATCGGCATCGTACTTGGCCGAGGGGTTGCTGATCAGCTCAATCCGCTCAATCTGGTCGCCGGGAATACTGGCCAGCACGTTTTCCAGCGTAGCCCCGGGCAGGCGCTTGCCGTTCAGCAGAATCAGCACGTTGTTCTTGCCCCGGAAGCTCAGGCGCCCATTGGTCAGCTGCACCGAGGGGGCCATGGCCAGAATGTTGTAGGCGTCGTTGCCGGTAGCCAGCACGCTGCCTTCCACGTTCATCACCACCCGGTCAGGCTTCTGCACCAGCAGCTGCCGGCGGCCCACAATGGTTACCTCCTTCAGGTTCTGGGGTGTGGGCTGCAGGTTGATGGTGCCCAGATCCAGCGTGGGCATCCCGCTGGTCAGCTGTAGGTCCTGGGAGTACGTCCCGAAGCCCACCATCAGCACCTGCAGCTGGTAGCTGCCGGGGTCAATGGTGCGCAGCTCAAACCGCCCGGCCTCATCCGCCAGCGCCGACTGCACTATTTTGCCATCGGTACCGGCGGCTTTCACCACCACCGTGGCAAAGCTCAGGGCCTCCTGTTTTTGCTGGTCCAGCACCCGGCCGGCCAGCTTGGTTTGGGCCAGGGCTCCGGTGCCCAGGCTCAGCAGCAGGCCAACCAGAGCGGGCCGCCATACGCCAATGTGGTGGAAGAGCGTGTTCATACGAGTAGCTTCGTTTGTTTATGTAGCGGTTAATCAGGGTCGGAAAGGGTAGCAACCAGTGGTTGGCTACTGGAAAAGGCGCTGGAGTACCGGTTTGTGCGTGCTGCTGACCAGCAGCGTACCTTCCAGGCTGTTGAGGCCGGCAAACTGCCGGGCTACCTGGGCATTGGAGGCGCTGTCCAGCCGGCCCACGTAGGTTACCTGCCCATTGCGCACCACCGGGTTGATGTAGTGGAGTTGCCCGTGCAGCAGCAGGTGGCTATCCGCCTGCTCATCCAGAGCTACTTGCAGCTGCTGGCGGCCGTGGCTGCGTAGCTCCCGCAGCTGCTCGGGTGCTACCCGGCCGGTAAAGCGGTAGGCGGTGGCGGCCGGCACCAGCACGCCCAGCGTATCGTTGGCAGTTTGCCCGGGTACCTCTGCGTAAAAAGTACCCCGGAACGGTGCCCGAATAGCAAGGCTGGAATCCTGCAGACTCCCGGCCAGACGCTGGCCTTGCTGCACTGGCTGCCCACTGGCCACCAGCAGCCGCAAGCCGCCGGCGGACTGCCGCAGGTAGTAGGGGGCCGTAATGCCGCTGATGCGCACGGCCGCGTGGTGCTGCTCCGGCACCTCCACCACGCTGGCCAGGGCCACACCGGCCACCAGGGCCAGCAGCAGCAGCCCGCTGCCCACGCGCATCATCCAGCGGGGCGGCGTACCGATAATTTCGGAAATTTCGGCGGAGTACAACGGGCGGTTTTCCATACTGGGAGAAGCGGTAAAGGGCGGGTTACAGGGTGGCCAGCTGCTTGCTGCGGGCCGCTACGGAGGCGTAGTGTCGGGCGAGGTAGTGGTACACCACCAGCTCGTGCAGGCGCTGGTTGGCCAGGAACATGCGGTTCAGGAACATATGCAGGTAGCTGGGCAGCAGCCGACGAACCACCGGCGCCACTTCCACCCCCGGTGAGTGCCCGGCAAACTCAGCCTCCAGCCCGGCGTAGGCCGCCCGGATACCCACCGAGCGGCGCGCAAACAGGGCCACGGCTTCGGCTATTTCCTCGGGGTCGTTTTCGGGGTTGAGGAACTGGCTGAGCTGCCGGCTCACGGCCCGGTACTTATCGTTGAGCTGGCGCGTGAGCTGGGCATTGCCCCGGAACTCCCGGAAAAAGCTCTGGTAGGTGCGCTCGGCCAGGGCCAGCTTTTCCGGCAGGCCCAACCCGAAATCCGTGAGCAGCAGATCCACGCCCCGAATGGCAAACAGCCACCGGTACTCTTCGCCCGCGTCGCCCTCAATCAGGTTCAGGAACTGTAGCACCGCCTGGCTGTCGTGGTGGAACACGGTTTCGCTGAAGGCCATGGTGACGTGCCCGTACCGTTCCAGCTCCCGGTGGTAAGTGTCGTACTGCAAGGCGTGCACAATGCGCTCCTGTTGCAGCGGGTGCAGGGCTTCGTGCAGTTGCCGCACCACCCGGGCGGTTTTGTCGGCACTGGCTTCGTGCCGGAGCCGGAGCCGCAGGTGGGGCCGGGGGTCGGCGTAGCGGAGGAAAAACCACTCCTGCGCCGTGCCCTCCGCCTCCAATTCCTCCAGGCAGGGCCGCAGGTGGTCGGCCAGCACCTTATCGGCCCACTTCGTACCGCAGTACACTTTCAGGTAGGTCCACTCGCTGCCCAGGGCAAAGGAGCGGCGCACCGGCCGGGCCGGAGCCACCGCCGGCAGGGCTGCCTGCGCCACCGGGGCGTTGGTAGTGAAGGGCAGGATAACCTCGTTCAGGTAGCGGTTGCCCTGCCCATCCACGACCAGCGCCCCGGTTTCCCGGTGAATATACTCGGCCAGGAAGGTGTCGCCTTTTTTCAGGCGCTGGGCCAGGACCCGCACGGCCAGGGGGCTGGCAAAATCCAGCAGCAGCTCATTGTCGGCATCTACCAGCACCACCTGCGCGGGTAACTGGTACTGCTCCCGGAAAGCCCGCAGCTGCTCCGAAGTTGCAATTGCCTCTACTTCCGCGTGGGCCGCGGCCGGCAAGCGCCACTGTTCCCGGCTGAGGATAATGTGCTTGTATTCCACGCGGGGCAGATGCCGCTGGTCGCGCAGCACGCCCCAATCCCAGGTTATGCTGAATGCTTCGTGCTGGTGCTGCAAGTCGCACAGAAACTTGTAGATGGCCAGGCCGCCGCTGTAGTTGTGGGCCGTAGTCAGCCGGGGCAGTACTACCTTGTTGAGGCGCCGGGACCGAAGCTGCACCCGGCCTTGCCGGAGGGAAACCAGCAGGTCGGACACGGGCAACTGCTGGGCCTGTGGCACCGAGGCGCTGCCCAGAAACGGAATTTCGTAGGGCCGCAGCTGGGGGCGTTGCAGCACGTTGCCCACCCGGGCCTCGGGCAAATGCACCACTTCCGCCAGCAGGGCCTCGCCGTGCGCCTCCTGCTCCAGCTGTCCGCAGGCCACCAGCTTTTCGGCCAGCGTGGTATCGGCGTGGGCGAAGCGGGCCAGCAACGCCATGGCGCTGGGGCCGTGGCAGGTGGTCATGTGAAACCGGAAATTGCCCTGGTCGAGGGAGGCGGCATCGGGGGCTATCAGGCTGCCCATGGCCATTAGGGCAGCGGGCAGCTTAGTGGGCTTGTCCGTGGTCAGGGCCGCTAGGTCTTCATCTGTAATCTGCACGGGGCCGGCCGAGGCCCGGCTTTCCTGAAACTTCCGAAACACCAGCTGCCGGTACACCGTCCAGGGCAGTTTCTGGGTGGCGTTGCCGGCGGGCAGGCGCACCTCATCTACCAGAGGCGTGTGGTTGGCGCGGGTGCCGGCGGCAGGGCCGTACCCCACGCCGGCTTCGCTGTCCAGGGCTTCCAGCAGCGGAATTTCCTGCTCCTCGTACCGCTCATAAAAGCGGGTGGCAAAGTCCTGCACATCGGGCGGCACGGCTGCTTTATATAAACCAGACAGGGCGCTCAGGTCGTCGCACAGCAGCTGCACCGCCTTCTGGCTAAGCACGTTGCGCGTCATAGCCAGGCGTAGGTCCGTCTGAATCAAATCCTTATCAGTAGCCAGCGGCAGGGCGTGGCTGATGAGCTGCTGCACGGCCTGCCCGGTGTGGCGGCTGGCCTGGGGGGTGCGCAGCACGGCGGCCAGCTCGCGCAGGTGAGGCAGGCTGAGGTGCTCCGGGCTCAGCTGGGCCAAGCGCGCCAGCAGCTGCGTGTAAAACTCCGGGCCCGTTACGGTAGGCTCCAGCTCCGAGAGCAGCACCTGCGCCTCCAGCAGCCGGTCCAGGAAGTTGCGAGCCACCTGGGGCGCCACCTCGGCGGCCTCCAGTTCGGCCAGCAGCTGCGCGTACGTAGCCCCGGCCGCAGCCGCAGCCAGCACCTTCGCCACGTACCCCGACTCGCGGATGGATACCAGGTAATACTGGCGGCGCTTGTTGCGGATGCGGTACTCGTAGTACCGGTAGGCGCCTTTGGTTTGGTAGAGGCTGTTGTTCACGTAAAACACCAGCTTCTCTTTCAGCTGGCTATCAGAAGCCAGCTGCTTGCTGATTTCCGCCACGTAGTTCATATCGAGGCGGTTGTGGGTGTGGAAGCGGTGTGCGGCGTCGGCCAGCACCAGCTCGGTGCCTGTGCCGCCCACGGCCCCCGTGGCAAACCCCGCGAACAGGCCGTAGGGCGTGCAGCGGCTGCTCATGCGTACCAGGTATTTGTATAGCGTCAGTAAAAGGCGCTCCTGAATAATTTCTGCTTCGTTGAATGGACGCGAAATCCATTTCTGCATTTCCTGATATAATTCCGGACTAGCCAGATAAATAGCATCCTGTATTTCGGCCCGCTGATATACTGTATGAATAGCTCGCGCAATTTCAGCCACTGCAGTATTAGCGTGCACGTTTTCTAGTACCTGCAAAGGCAGTACCGGTAAACGAAGCAAATAAAAATCCAGTGGCTTAATTACGGTGTTCATAGCTCAGAAAGAAAACTCAGCTTGTGCAAATACATATCGGGTAGCAGCCGTCAGCTAGCACCCTATTTTAATAAGGGGGAATGCACTCTGAATAGCACATTCCCCCTGTATTATTTCAGCAGGTCAGACTACTCCGACAGCTCGGCTTCGGCCTGGGTTTTAGAGCAGGAACCGCTACCGGTAATGCACGAAATACCAGCAGCAGCGGCGCCACCTTCAATTTCCTGCAGTTGCTCGTCCGTCAGGTTTGCAACAATTTCTTTGCTCAGTTCCAGCTGGTCAGCGAGGGTTACCTTTTTCATGTTGGTAGGATGTAAATGGGAGTTGAAAAGAAAAAAACAAGCAACGAATCAAGTCAGGCTATTCCGACAGCTCAGCTTCGGCCTGAGTTTTGGAGCAGGAACCGCTACCCGTGATACACGAAATACCGGCTGCGGCAGCGCCACCTTCAATTTCCTGCAGCTGCTCATCGTTGAGGCTTGCAATTACTTCTTTGCTCAGCTCCAGCTGATCGGCGAGGGATACTTTTTTCATGGGAAAAGTTTGTTTTTGGAAATAGATTGGGAAACAAAACACCAAGGCTACTTAACCGGTCGTAAGTGGCAATTGATGGCACTGTACCTGCGCGTGGCCAACACACAAGTATTTTTAGAGATGCACAACTAATTAGTGCTATATATCATCGTCCTCGTCCAGGGCAGTATCGAAATCCAGAAAATCAAGCATCTGGTCTTCGCCGCCGCCGCCTAATACCATCGACAATTCTTTTTCGTCGAAGATTTTAAAATCAAATTCTCCAAACTGCTGTTTGCTTTCATTAAAATTTTTCATGACCTCGTGGGTTATACCAGACAATCAAACTCCAATGCAGCAATTCAGCAGTACATTAATTTGTAGTTGCTATCAGGCAAATAGTGAGTAGTGCCTGGTAGCTGCTGCGGCTGCCACTGTTATTGTTGATTCAAAAGTATGGGCTGCCTCCTGCTACCAAATTTTAATACACCACCTGCCCATTTCGCAGGACCAACACCCCCAAAACCTGACTTTTGGGGCATAAAAAAACCTGCTGCGGGGCACACGAATACCACCGCAGCAGGAATGAGATTAGTCCCCCGAAAATTCGTTTCGGGGCGGGCAAACCGCCGCTACCCGGCCAGCCGGCAGAAAGCCTGGTCCAGCTCCAGCACCTGCGGAATCAGCAGGTGCTGGTCGTCGTTAAGTAGCACGTAATTGGCGCGCTGCCGCTTCTCCTCCTCGCTCAGCTGCTTGCCCATGATGTTCTGAATGTCGTCGGGGGTGCGGTGCGGGTCGCGGCGCAGCACCCGGGCCTGGCGAATTTCCAAAGGAGCAAACACCGTAATAATCCGGTCCAGCTGACGGTAGGCCCCGGACTCGTAGAGTAAAGCGGCTTCCTTCAGCACGTAGGTATGGCCCTCGGTCCGGCGGGCGGCGGCCCAGCCGGCAAAATCCTGGCCCACGTGCGGGTGTACCAGCGCATTGAGGCGGGCCAGATGCACGGGGTCGGGAAAGGCTACCTGAGCCAGATATGTGCGGTTCAGCAGGCCCTGGGCGTCAAAGGTTTCGGGGCCGAAGGTGGCCCGCAACTCGTCGCGCAGCTGCGGGTTATGGGCCATTACCCACTTGGCGCGGGCATCCGAATCGTACACCGGCACCCCCAGCGTCTGAAACAGCCGGCATACCACGCTTTTGCCGGAGCCGATTCCGCCCGTAATTCCGATTTGCAGCATACTGCGGTGAGAGTTGAGTGATGAAGGATGAAGGATGAAGGATAAAGGATGAAGGATGAAGGATGAAGGATGAAGGATGAAGGATGAGAAGGGGAAGAGTGTAGTGTAAGGTGACAGAGGTGAAGCATATGCCGGGCTGCCAGGTACGCCACTCGGGCGTCCTTGTTCCAGCATACATATTCATCATTCAACTTACCTACCGCAACTCACTTACCGCACTTTCACGCCCCGCGTCAGCACCAGATAGCCCCGGGCCTGGGCCGGTTTTTCGGAGAGAAAGGGACGCAGACTGGAGTCCTGATTGGTGAACTGCCCGAAATGGAGCTGCACCCGCACCTGCTCGGGCCGGAACCCAACGGTATCCTCAGGAAAAAACTGCAGCTGTACCTGCACTCTGGCCGGCGAAAAGCGGTAGGTACGACCCGTTGGGGCATCCAGCAGCTCCGGCACTACCTCCACCGGAATAGTTACCATAGGCCGCCGGAGCAGGCGTACCCGTACATCCTGCACGTTGGTTTGCACCAGCTCCGGCCCGCCAATCGGCACCCGAATATCCCCCGTAGTGGAGCCGGCCGGGGCCTGGGGCAGGTGTACCGGGTAAGGATTGGGCAGCGTCCGGATTTTGCTTTCCGGACCCCGAAAAATAATCTGAGCGGGCTCAAACCGGGCATCGTAGGGCAGAGCCAGGCCATTGGTGGCCGGGCTCAGGGCCAGAGCCACCCGGCGGCTCACCAGCCGGTCCAGCTCCACCCACAACGTATCAGAAAGCAGGTAGTTGAACTGCAGACCTTCCATGGCCTGCTGTAAAGCCGGCCGCAGGGCCCGGGCCGTGAGGTAACGGGTGGTGGCGGGCGTGCTCAGCGTCAGCTCAGCCGGCTTCACGTCCAGCAGCAGCTGCCGGCGCAGCAGCTTCCAGCCGCGGCCGGTTACGTTCACGGGCACCTCCGTGGGCAGGGGCTGCACCGGAATAAACCGGCTTTCATCGTAGCGCCAGGCCAGAGGGTAGGTAATGCGGGTAGTGTAGGTTTTGTTGAGGGCATTGAGCAGCCAAAAGGTGCTGGCTACCAGAAAACACGCCGTTACGGCCCGCCAATAGCTCCGCTCCTGCCCGTAAAACGGGTTAATAAACCAGCGTAGCCAACGGGTAGGATGAACAGATGACACAATAAACCAGGTGATGAGGCTGGCAAGGTACTAACCTGCCGGCTCCCACGCTACTACAGCGCACACCCCGCAGCTATGCTTTGGCCACAAAAGCGTGTACCCCAAAGCACAGCTTTGGGGTACACGCTTTTGTAGTGAGCCGAGGCTGTGGCTCAGGATGCAGTGCCTGTGAGCAGCCGCTAGGCAGCCGGAGCAGTTGTTTTGCCGGTTACCTCCCGGGCTATGGCCGACCGGTCGAAGCGCAGGCGGACACCTTTGTCTACTTCCACGGTAATCGTTTCTTCGTTGAGCTCCACTACCTTACCGTGCAGCCCCCCGATGGTTACCACATTAGTTCCCTTGGCCAGGGAGGCCCGAAATTTCTTGGCATCCGAAGCCTTTTTCTGCTGGGGTCGGATCATGAAGAAATACATAACAATCACCATCCCCACAATGAAGATGATTTGCGAGTAGCCACCCGCCGGAGCGGCCTGGAGAAGCAATGATGCAAGCATGAAAACAGGAGTTGGGAAGCACGTAAAAACCAGAAAGTTGAAGCCCGTGCCGGTTGGCCGTGCCTCAACTTTCGGCAGAGGTGGATGGAAGCCGTCGGTAGCTTAGCGGGTGGGCCCGTTCTGGCCTTCGCTCAGCACGTTGGTTTTAATAACCACTTTGGTAATGCTGGGCTGGGTATTGGCCTGAATGGCAACCTCCTTATTCTGCATTCCCACTTTACCGTGCGAGTCGAACTGCACATCAATGGTGCCTTTGCCTCCGGGCTGAATGGGCTCCTTGGTCCAGTTGGGCGTGGTGCAGCCGCAGCTGGCCGTGGCATTCTCAATCAGCAGCGGCGACTTCCCGGTGTTGGTGAATTCGAAGGTGTGCTTTACTACCTCGCCGGGCTTAATGTCACCAAAGTCGTGCTCGGACACGGCGAAGGTCATTACCGGGGCATTAGGGTTAGGTGCTTCCGTTTCGTTGGTTACGTTGGGGTTATCAACGGTAGGGTTGGCAGCAGCCTCATTGGCATTGGCGGCAGCGGCATTCATACCCTCGGCGCCTACCTCGGCGGTTTTATTGTTGTTGCAGGCGCCCATCAGCAGCGCGCCGGAAAGCAGAACGGCAGAAAACAGCGTACGTTTCATATGTAGCAGAAAAAGAAGGCCATTAGTGGTCTTCGGAAAGGTAAAGATAACGATGAGTTGTTAGTTGCTGGTTGTCAGTTGCCAGAATCCCAGACTCTGACATCTGATAACCAGCAACTAACAACTCATTACTTATCCAGGTTCTCAATAATAGCCTGCGCAAACTCCGAGGTGGAGGCCGAGCCGCCCAGGTCGCCGGTGCATTTGGCTTTGTCCTTCAGCGTTAGCTCCAGGGCCTTTTCAATTTTATCGGCCTGCTCATGCTCGCCAAGGTGGTGCAGCATCATCAGGGCCGAGCGAAGCAGGGCGGTGGGGTTAGCTTTGCCCTGGCCAGCAATATCGGGAGCCGAGCCGTGTACGGCCTCAAAAATGGCCATATCGTCGCCGATGTTGGCCCCGGCCACTACGCCCAGGCCGCCTACCAGGCCGGCGCAGAGGTCGGAGAGGATGTCGCCGAACAGGTTGGTGGTCACAATCACATCGAACTGCTCCGGCTTGCCCACCAGCTGCATACACATGTTGTCGATGATTTTGTCTTCGTACTGAATCTGCGGAAACTCACGGGCAGCTTCCTGGGCGGCATCCAGCATAATTTTGCCGGGCACTTTCAGGATGTTGGCTTTGTGGGCCAGCGTCACCTTCTTGCGGCCGTGCTTGGCGGCGTAGGCAAAGGCAGCGCGGCAGATTTTGCGGGCCCCCGCCACGCTCACGCGGGCAATGGAGTCGCCAATACCGTGGTGCTCGTCCCAGGTTTCAAGGCCGGCGTACAAGCCCTCAGTGTTTTCACGGAACAGTACCAGATCAATACCCTCATAGCGGGTCTGGATACCGGCGGTAGTTTTGCTGGGGCGCACGTTCTGGTACAGGTCGTACTTCTGGCGCAGCGTTACGTTGATGCTGCGGAAGCCCTTGCCCACCGGCGTGGTGATGGGACCTTTCAGGGCCACCTTGTTCTTTTCCAGCGAAGTCAACAGGGCCTGCGGAATCAGCTCGCCCGACTGGTCGAAAGTGGTCTGGCCCGCGTTCTGTTCTTCCCACTGCACAGGCACCTGGGCCGCCGCGAAAATATCGGTTACTGCTTTCGTGATTTCGGGGCCAATGCCGTCGCCGGGGATGAGCGTGATGAGATGCATGCTATTGAGTTGGGTTAATGGGCAAGAGGAAAGCGAGCCGGGCCGAAGAGGAGAGAATACGAGCAGCACGCAGGGGAAAAGCTGCCGGGTTGGTTACCTACTCAGCCGCCAACCCCACAATTTTGCACAAAGGTACCGCCTACCGGCGGGTGCTGAAAATGAAAATGTGCCAATGTGCCTGCGACAAGCCGCGGGCACATTGGCACATTTTCAGACTACCCACATTCCGCTATACCGTTTTGCGGGAGTTAATCTGGTTGATCAGCTGGTCTACGTCGCCGAGTAGCTGTTCGGCCTTACTTTTCGCATCCTGAATTACGCGCTGGCCTTCGCTTTTCGCGGAGCTGGGCCCCTGGTCGGCGCGGCTGGTCACCAGGTTTTCTGTGAGGTCGGCCAGGGTTTCGCGGTATTTTTCCAGCTGATAGCTGAGCCAGTTGCGGGTTTCGCGGCCCTTTTCGGGCGCATACAGAAGTCCGATTACGGCCCCGGTGAGGGCGCCGCCGGCGAAGCACAGGATGCCGGTGGTGGTTTTGCTACTCATATTTCTTGTTTAGAAGTGAGTACAGGTGGATGATGACGTGAGAATTGGGAGTGCCCAATACTACGTAAAAAAGCGCCGGAAGATATAGGACTCCACCAGAACGTCATTCCTCGGCAAGCCCGGAATGACGTTTTGCTTACTGGTTATCCAGCAAGCCCCGGCCCGATTTGCGAATGGCGCCGCTGGCCGTCAGATCCTGGGCCAGCTTGTCCAGAATGCCGTTCACAAACTGCTTGCTCTTGGGCGTGGAGTACATCTTGCTGATTTCGATGTACTCGTTGATGGTCACCTTCACCGGAATGGCCCGGAACAGGTGCATCTCGCAGAGGGCCATTTTCAGCAGAATTTTATCCGTAAGCGCCACGCGCTCCACGTCCCAGTTCTGCACCGATTCGGCAATGAGCTTCTCGTACTTCTCGTCGTCGGCCAGGGTTTGTTTATACAGGCTTTCGGCAAACTCCTTGTCTTCCTGCCAGTTGGCCGACAAGGACATAAGCTCCAGGCTTTCGTCGGCGGCCTCGTCCAGCATCTTCACCGTTTTCACTACCAGGTTTTTCACCACGGCGCGGTTTTCCTCCCAGTTCAAATCGTCCTCCTCGATGTAGGCCGGCAGACTCTCGCCCTTGAACACGTAGGTTTTGTAGAGGTGCTTGAGGATTTCCTGGTCTTCCTGGTAGTTGCCGGCGGGGGCAGCCAGGTAGCTCAGCAGTTCGGGGTCCTGCTTCATCTCCGTGCGCCAGGCGGTACGCAGGGCCTCCAGCTCCTCCTCGCCGTGCCAGCGCATGGAGCGCCGAATGGTGAGGTCCTGCAACTGCAGGTTATTGATAAGCTTTTCGATGGCCTTGTTTTCCAGCAAGCGCGTAGCGTCCAGCAGGGGCTCCTTGGCGGCCGTGAGGCGGCGGGAGTCGCGCACCCGCTCTTCCTCAATCACCTGCAGCAGCGCCTCGGGGATGTTGAGCAGGTGAATATACTGGTTATGAATACTTTCGGCCGCGTACACCATCTGACCGGCGTAGTACGTGGCGTCCTTGGCCGTAGCCTTTTGGTAATACTTAATGGCATCCTTCACCGCGTCGTTTACGTCGGCGTCGTCGGTAGCTTCCGGCTCCTCACCGGTTTTGTGCCACTCCTTGAAAATGAGCTCGGCCATTTTGCGCTGGCCCTGCAACATTTTGCGGTCCTGGGGCTCGGGCGAGTTCAAATCGGGCGCGAAGACATCCGCAATCCGGTCAATAGCCAGTAAAAAATCGGACCCCACGGCCTGATGATAGGCGTACAGGGCTTGCATGACCTTAATGCGGAGCGTGCGACGGTTGAGCATTCTGGGGAGGTGAAGTTGTGAAGTTGTGAAGTTGTGAAATGATAGATTCGATACCCACACGCCCCCAAGGGCTTAGTGCATCAAATTCACCATTTCACAACTTCACAACTTCACCATTTAGTAAGTTGATTTAACCTTGCCGATGGCGGCAATGCGCTCCTCGGCCTGGCGGGTGGCGGCGGCCTGGGGGTGGCTGCCTTCCTGCTCAGCTTTGTTGAGCACCTGGGTGGTAATGTCGTAGATGCGCTCCGTCTGGGTCATCACCGACTGGCGGTTGCCACCCTGCACCTCGGAGCACACGTTGATGAGGCCGCCGGCGTTAATGAGGAAGTCGGGGGCGTAGATGATGCCGCGGCGCACCAGCTCAGGGCCGTGCACATCCTCATTGGCCAGCTGGTTATTGGCGCAGCCGGCTACCACGCGGGCCTTCAGACGGCCGATGGTGTCGTCGTTGAGGGTAGCACCCAGGGCGCAGGGCGAATAGATGTCCACGTCCTGGTCGTAGATTTCCTCGAGGCCTACCATGCGGGCGTTGAAGCGGCTGGCCGCTTCCAGGGCGCGGTCTTCGTAGTAGTCGCAGAGCACGAGTTGAGCGCCCTCCTTCTGCAGGTACTCCAGCAGATAGGTGCCTACGTGGCCCACACCCTGCACGGCAATGCGCTTGCCGGCCAGGGAGTCAGAGCCAAACGCTTTTTTGGCGGCGGCCTTCATGCCCATATAAGTTCCGTAGGCGGTTACCGGGGAGGGGTCACCGGAGCCGCCCATGCTCTCGGGCAGGCCCGACACGTACTTGGTTTCCGTGCGGATGTACTCCATGTCCTTGGTGGTCATGTTCACATCCTCGGCCGTGATGTACTTGCCGTTCAGGTTCTGCACGAAGCGGCCAAACTTGCGCAGCAGGGCCTCGGTTTTCATGGTTTTGGCGTCGCCGATGATAACGGCCTTGCCCCCACCCAGATTCAGGCCCGAAATGGCGGCTTTGTAGGTCATACCCCGGCTCAGGCGCAGCACGTCGTTCAGGGCTTCCGCCTCGGAGGTGTAATGCCACATGCGGGTACCGCCCAGGGCTGGCCCCAACACCGTGTTGTGAATGCCGATGATGGCCTTCAGACCCGTCTCGTGGTCGTGGCAGAATACTACCTGCTCATGCTGGTGCTCGGCAATTTGCCCGAAGACCGACGATTCGGTCAGCACTTTCGTTTCTACCATTGCTGTTGGGGGTGGAAAAAAAGAGGTGGGTGGGGTGGTTATTATACCTTTGGGGGGCTCTGGTGGCGGTGGCTATATGCTGCGTTTCATGCAACGAATGATAACGCCCCATGGCTGTTTTCCCGTCGTTCAATGAAACCCACAGTCTAGCCCCTATCATCAGGACCGCCCGCAATGCGGGTGCAAAAGTACGCCGTTTTTCCGATTCCGGCCACTGCGTGCCTGTCTTTTCGCCAGTTTAGACGTTTGGCAGCTAGGCGGTTAGATTTGCGGTCTGGCTGAGTGCCGGCCGCACCTGAAACCCTTTGACGATGTTTTAACTTTCTACTAGCCAACCTGCTAATCTTTGCGGGCTAGCGTTGAAAAGTTGCTAATGGAATAAATCAGAACGTCATTCCGAGCTTGCGAGGAATCTCGCGTACTGGGATTGAACATCATCCTGAGCGCAACGGAGCCGAGCCGAAGCATCCCTACCGCTTTGTTGTAGTCGTATTGGGTAGTTAGAGGTAGCGGTGTTTCGGTTCCGCTCAATATGACAGTTAATTTAACAACGTCAGTACGCGAGATTCCTCGACTTCGCCTCCGGTCCCTGGCTTGATACGCCACATGCTCGGAATGAAGTTCTCTCCTTAACAACCTCAGCCCTCTTACCCTTCTACCTTCACACCCTATTTTCCGTGCGCGCCCTCTCCGCTACTAACAAATACCTGTTTCGCTACAAATGGCACTTCCTCGGGGGGGTGCTGTTTGTGGCGCTAAGCACGCTGCTGGCCATTTTTCCGGCCCAGATTGTGCGCTACGCTTTTGATTTGGTGGGGGAAGGCATTGACCTCTACCACCTGTACGCCGGCACCCGGGCCCAGAGCCAGGTGTACGAGCTGTTTGGGCGCAATGTGCTGCTGTATGGGGTGCTCATTCTGCTGATGGCCCTGCTACGCGGCATCTTCCTGTTCTTCATGCGCCAGACGCTCATTGTGATGAGCCGGCACGTAGAAAACGACCAGAAAAACGAAATCTACCAGCATTACCAGAGCCTGCCGCTAAGCTTCTACCGCCGCCACAGCACCGGAGACTTGATGTCCCGCATTTCGGAGGACGTAGGGCGGGTGCGCATGTACATCGGGCCGGCGCTGATGTATTTCATGCAACTCGTCATTCTGTTCCTGCTCATCGTACCGCTTATGTTCATGGTGAACGTGAAGCTGACGCTCTACACCCTGCTGCCGCTGCCGGTGCTGAGCGTGAGCATTTTCTACGTGAACAACCTGATTGAGAAGAAAAGCGACGAAATCCAACGTTCCCTGGCCGGCATGACCACCTTCGTGCAGGAGGCGTTTTCGGGTATTCGCGTAATCAAATCGTTTGTGCGAGAGGAGGATTCGCGCCAGCAGTTTGCGGTGGCTTCCGAGGAATACAAGCAGAAAAGCTTGAGCCTGAACTTCGTTAACTCCCTGTTTTTTCCCCTGATCCTGTTTCTGATTGGCCTGAGCACCATCATCACGGTGTGGATTGGGGGCCAGGAGGTTATCCGGGGCACTATTACTACGGGCAGCATTGCTGAATTTCTGATTTACGTGAACCTGCTCACCTGGCCCGTTACGGCTCTGGGCTGGACCAGCTCTCTGGTGCAGCGGGCCGAGGCCTCCCAAGCCCGCATCAACGAGTTCATGCACCAGCAGACGAATATTGTGTCGGGCCCGGTGGAGCTGGATATTCAGGGAGATATTGTGTTCGACCACGTTTCCTTTACCTACCCCGATACCGGCATTCAGGCCTTGCGCGACGTATCGTTCCGTATCCGGCCGGGCCAGACGCTGGCCGTCATCGGCAACACCGGCTCGGGCAAAAGCACCGTGGCCGCGTTGCTCTCCCGCCTTTATGATGTGACGGAGGGCCGCATTCGGGTAGATGGACAGGACGTGCGCGACCTGTCGCTCCGCACCCTGCGCGGGCAGATTGGCTACGTGCCCCAGGATGTGTTTCTGTTCTCCGACAGCATCCGCAACAACATCAACTTTGGCCTCGATGCTCCCGATGAAGCCCGAATGCTGCAAGCCGCCAAAGACGCCAACGTGTACGAGAACATCCTGCGCTTCCCCGAGGGCTTCGATACCAAAGTAGGCGAGCGGGGCATTACCCTTTCGGGGGGGCAGAAGCAGCGCGTCAGCATTGCCCGCGCCTTGGTGAAGGAACCCAAAATCCTGATTTTGGATGATGCCCTCTCGGCCGTGGACACCAACACCGAAAACGCCATTCTGGGCGCGCTCCAGCGCATCATGCACAATCGTACCAGCCTCATCATCAGTCACCGGGTAAGCAGCGTGAAGCTGGCCGACGAAATCCTGGTGCTCGACGACGGCCAGATTGTGCAGCACGGTACCCACGAAGCCCTCATGCAGGACCAGGACGGCCTGTACCGAGCCCTTTACGAGCGGCAGCTGCAAAGCGAGGAAGCGTAGGAAAGTCAACGGGAAAAAGTAAGAAGTAAAAGCGCGGCCGTCATCCTGAGCTTGCGAAGGATCTTATTACCGTTGAACGATTGTCGAACTAACGACCAACTCTAACCTGGCAAGATCCTTCGCTCTGCTCAGGATGACAGCAGCGCTTTTACTTTTTCTCATTGGTTCCATACATCAGCTGCGCCGCCTGCCAGCCGCTACCGGCTCCCATGGCTACGCCCATGCCATTGCAGCGCACAGCCACAAACAGGCCCGGCTGCACCTCCTGGATAATAGGCTCCAACTCCTGCCCAAAACCCATCACACCGCTCCAGCGATACTCGATACGGGGGCGGCAGCCGGGTACTATTACCTCATGCAGCAACTGCTCCAGCCGCTGCTGTACCAATGTAGTCAGGCCAGACTCGGTAGTGGCTTCAGCCTGAAAATCGAGGTGGCGGCCACCGCCCAGTAGCACCCGCTCCCCTACCTGCCGGAAGTAGTAGTAGCCCTTATCATAATGAAACGTACCTGGCAGGCACAGCCCCGGAATAGGTTCGGTCACGAGCACCTGCCCCCGGCCGGGCACTACGTCCAGTTCCGGCAGCAGCTGGCGGCTGAAGGCATTTGTAGCAACCAACACCTGGCTGGCCCTTAGCTCTAGTCCGGCTACCTGTGCCCGTACTGCTCCGGCAGTGGCCTCTACGGCCTGCACCGGGCAGCCATGGAGCACCACTACACCATCTGCCCAGGCCCGGCGCAGTAGGGCCAGCATCAGGCGGCCAGTATCCAGGCTGCCCTCCGCCGTGTTGTGTAGCATTGCGGCCGTGTTGCCCAGCTTCAGGCGCTGAATCTGGGAGGAAGCGTCCTGGAAGATGTCGCTCCGTCCGATGATGGGGGCCAGCAACTGGTTGTAGTAGGCGCGGTGGTTGTGGCAGGCAGTAGCCAGTTCAGCCTCATCCGGCCGAAACAGCTCGTAGCCTCCCTCCGGCTGATACCCTATTGCCGCATCCCCCAGCAACTCCCGCAAACGACCCAAACCATTCCAGCGGGCCTGTACCACCTGCAGCAGGGCCGCGGTGCCACTCCGCTTCTCCTGTTCCAGCAACTCAGAAATGCTCCCGAAGCAGGCGAAACCGGCGTTTTTGGTACTGGCTCCGTTGGGCAGTGGGTCGCGCTCCAGCACCAGCACCCGGACTCCGGGGCGCAGTTGGCGGGTATAAATAGCTGCCGTAAGTCCCACCAAACCGCCACCAATAATCAGCACGTCAGCCTCCTGCAGAAACGTTTGCTGCTCCCAGTATGACAGATTGTTCATGAAGTTGAGAAACACCTACCGGGAATATACACCGGCGAGCAGGCAAAGAAAAAGCTCCGCAGCCAAAGGCCCGGAGCTTTTCTCTGATTTGGCTTGATAGTCAGTTTACTGGCCCAGCATCACACGTTTCATGCCGCGCCGCTCCCCGGCCGTGCATTGCACAATGTAGGTTCCGGCGGGCAGGTTGCTTACGTCCAGCACGGCCGCCGCATCCCCCGAAATCAGGTCGCGGGTAAGTACTGGGCGGCCATCGGTGCCGTTTACCTCCACCCGGGTAGGCCCCGTGGCGTCGGTGCGCACCGTAAGGCGCTTGGTGAGTGGGTTTGTCTCCACCCGCACCTTCAGGGCGTCCGTGTTACGGGTCGGCTCGGCCATCTTATCGGTAATGAGGGCAGGAGCCGCCGAGGCCTGCACCGTGGCGGTTTGCGCCTGCGCCAGGGTGCTGCTTACCAGCAACAGGAGCAGACTACTCAGAAATGTAAACGTTTTCATACGCGTTCCTATTCAGATCAAGTGAACGATACGGAGCTTAAAGGTACGAAATACCAGTGCCATACCGATTTAAGCAGCCACAAAAAACTGCAGGCTGCTTAGGGCAAGAAACGAGCCAACACCTACATTATTTTTTCGGTTCACGGCTGTTTTTTTCATCAACAACTCCCAGAAGCTTAAACAGGTACGTCCGTTGGCCTTGCTTTTTGGCTACGCACCAGGACATGGCAATCGAAAAAAAGGCTCTTCTGACTTGCACGTAAGCCAACAGGCAGCGTATATTTGCAGCATAATTCATCGGGGTGTAGCGTAGCCTGGTATCGCGCCAGCATGGGGTGCTGGAGGTCGTAGGTTCGAATCCTGCCACTCCGACCGAAGAATATCTGTTCGAAAAGCCTCTGGGAACCCCACCCGGAGGCTTTTTTCGGCAGAACAATACGAGTACCCGATTTGTCCTCGGGGTGTAGCGCAGCCCGGTAGCGCGCGTCGTTCGGGACGACGAGGCCGTAGGTTCGAATCCTGCCACCCCGACTCTGGTACTCTCTCCTTAAAAAGCCCGCTGAACTTCGGTTCGACGGGCTTTTTTAATTTCCTTCACAGGCCTGCAAATCCGTTCTTATCGTAGACAACCACATAAGCAGGTTGTTACGGATGTATTGCCGGAACGGCTTTCCTATAGAAACCGACTTACTTTACCACAGCCAGCACTTCTGGCTCGCCCTGCTCCGGAAAACGCTCCAGGTACACATTCCGCAATGTCAGCTTCTGGGCTTCGGCGGCGTCCTTCACGCCGGTATACAGCTTATCCGGTGCCACCAGGTAGCTGGCGTTGATGCGGGCGTGCAGCACCCGCTGACCGGCGGCAAACGTACGGTATTCATACCCGGCGGGCAGTTGCTGGGACGTAGTATCGGCCACCAGCACGCCCACAAATACCCGGGCCGAGTCGCGGGAGCTTTCGGGGCTGTTGTAGAAGATGTTGCCGAAGTCGCCGCGCAGCTTGCCGGCTTTGCGCAGGTTGTAGGCCTCGCGGGTCAGGTCGCCGAAGGCTTCATCCTGGGCAGGGCCTGCGTAGTAGCGGCCTGCCAGAAAATAGGGCTGGGTGGTGGTTTCGAGCGTAACGGTAGCTGCTTTGAAGCCGCCCATGCGCCAATAGGCAACGGCAAAGCCTAGGGTAAGTAGCAGGGCCAGGGCCAGAAAAACTCTGTTCATTGCGTGTGGAAAGTGAGGATGCGGAAAGTGTTTTCCGGTTCGGGGATGCAAAGAAACAATACAGATGTCATCCTGAGCGGAGCGAAGGATCTTATCCTGATGACGCGAGTCGTATCAACGGTTGTCGTTCTGGCGTGATAGGGTCCTTCGCTCCGCTCAGGATGACAACACACAACTTCACCCGGTCTATTGCAGCACGTCCTTGTACTGCATCTGGTAGAGGTTGGCGTAGAAGCCCTGGTGGCGCAGCAACTCCTCGTGGGTGCCGGCTTCCTTGATTTCGCCCCGGTCGAGCACGATGATCTGGTCTGCTTTCTGGATGGTGCTCAGGCGGTGGGCAATGACGAGGCTGGTACGGCCCTGCATCAGCTTCTCAATAGCCTGCTGAATCAGCTCCTCGGTTTCCCCATCCACCGACGACGTGGCCTCATCCAGAATGATGATGCGGGGCTGGTATACCATAGCCCGCACGAAGCTGATGAGCTGGCGCTGGCCCACCGACAGCGTAGCCCCGCGCTCCATCACCTGGTAATCGAGGCCGCCGGGCAGGCGCTCAATGAAGCGGCGGGCTCCCACCAGATCAGCCGCAGCCCAGATCTGCTCGTCGGTAATGTCCTGCTTGCCCAGGGTGATATTGTCGCGGATGGCCCCGGCGAACAAAAACACGTCCTGGAGTACCACGCCAATATGGCGGCGTAGCTCTTTAAGGTCGTACTCGCGCAGGTCGTGGCCGTCGATGCGGATGGTGCCCCGGTTGATTTCGTAGAAACGGCTAAGCAGGTTGATGATGCTGGTTTTGCCGGCCCCGGTGGCCCCTACAAAGGCGAAGGTCTGGCCGGCTTTTACCGAGAAGTTCACGTCGCGCAGTACCCACTCCTCGTCGTTGTAGGCAAACCACACGTGCTCGAAGTCCACGTCGCCGCGCAGGTCGGCGGGGGCGTAGGTGCCGTTGTCGGCAATGAGCTCCTTGCTGTCGAGCAGCTTCAGCAGGCGCTCCGTGCTTACCAGGCCCAGCTGCAAGGTGTTGAACCGGTCGGCAATCTGGCGTATGGGCCGGAAGAACAAAGCGTTGTACATGATAAAGGCGATGAGTGCGCCCTTGGAGATGGTACCCTCAATCTGGCCCTGGGCGGCGTACCACACCAGCAGGCCTACGCCGGCGGCGGCCAGCACCTCGGCCACCGGAAAGTAGATGCTGTAATAGAGTACCGAGCGGATGTTGGCGCGGGTGTGTTCCTGGTTGATGGCCTTGAACTTGCGCAGCTCCCGCTCCTCGTTATTGAAAATCTGGACCACGTTCATGCCCGTCAGGTGCTCCTGCACAAAGGAGTTGAGGTTGGCTACGGCCGTGCGCACCTCCTGAAACGATTTCTTGACTTTCTCCTTGAACACGTAGGTACTGAACAGCAGGGGCGGAATTACCGACAGGCTGATGAGCGTCAGTCGCCAATCAATGTAGAACATGAAGCTCACAATGAACACCAGCTGCAGAATGTCGCCAATCATGGCCGCCAGTCCCTCGCTGAACACGTCGGAAAGGGTTTCCACGTCGGAGATGTTGCGCGTGACGAGCTGACCGATGGGCGTTTTGTCGAAGAACTTGAGGCGCAGGTCAAGAATGTGCTTGTACAAGTCCACCCGGATGTCGCGCACGATGTACTGGCCCAGCCAGCCCCCGAAGTAGGTTTGCAGGTAGCTGACGATGGCGTGGGCCACCAGCAGCACCAGCAGCAGCCCGAACATGCGGTTCAGCGCCTGCCAGTCGCCTTCCTCAATGGTCACGTCTACCATCCGCTGAATGAGGAAGGGCCGCAGCGTGCCCAGCACGGCGGTGGCCACGGTGAGGAAAATCAGGAAGTAGAACACGCGCTGGTAGGGCCGCACGTAAGCCACCAGCCGCCGCAGCACCTGCCAGTCGAATATATTGCCGCTTTTATTGGCCGGGGTAGGTTGCTCCATTTCGGGTTGTTGGGTGGGAATGGTTAGAAGGTAACCGACGGACGGGAGAAAAGTAGCACGCAGCTCCGCTTCGCGCACGAGCGGAGCGAGTAACAGGCGTCTGGTTCTCTCGCGTGGGAACTCGCCTGCAGCTCGTGCGCGAAGCGGAGCTGCGTGCTACTTGGCGAAGTACGGCAAACCGGTAGGCAGCGCTGCATCACCCAACATTTCAGCCGGGTACTCTACGCGGCAGAGGAAGAGGCCGTTGGCCAGGGCCGCGCCGCTGGCGTGCACACGGTTGAGGCTGCGAAATATTTCTCCGAACTCCTCCGGCGTCAGTTTTCCCCGACCCACACTCAGCAGCGTGCCTACCACCAGCCGCACCATGCCCCTTACGAAGCGGTTGGCCCGGATGCGGAATACCAGCCCGCCCGACTCCGGGTGCCAGCCGGCCTCGAAACAGGTGCAGATGTAGTGTTTCTCGGCCCCTTTCACTTTGGAAAAGCTGGTGAAGTCATGGGTGCCCAGCAGCAGAGCGGCGGCCTCGTTCATGGCTGCCACGTCGGGGGCCCGGTCGAGGTAAAGGCTGAAGCTGGCGGCAAACGGGTCGGGCGTGAGACGCACGTGGTACTCATAGGTGCGGGCCGTGGCGCTGAAGCGGGCGTGGGCCTCGGGAGGTACGGGGTGCAGCACCTGGCAGCGGATGCCCCCCGGCAGTGCCCGGTTGAGGCGGTAGAGCAGCGTGGCTTCGTCGAGACCCGGCGGCAGGTCGGCATCAAAGTGCGCTACCTGGTGGCTGGCGTGTACGCCCGAGTCGGTGCGGCCGCTGCCCAGGCAGTACACCGGCTGCCGTAGCACCTGCGAGAGGCAGCGGTCCAGCTCTTGCTGCACAGTAATCACGCCCGGCTGAATCTGCCAGCCGTGGAAGGCGGAACCATCGTAGGCCAGGTGAAGGAAGTAGCGCATGGCGTTTAGTTATTCGTTGTTCGTTGTCAGTTGTTCGTTAGCAGCCGTCAGGTGATGAGTAATGAGAACTAACAACTGACAACGAACAACTACCAACTCATACCACCAGCGCGTACAGCAACGAGTCCAGCATCTGGCCATTTTTCACGATGCTGCGGCGCAGGCGGGCTTCCAGTTCGTAGCCGGCTTTTTCGAGCACCCGACCCGAGGCAGGGTTGGTGGCGAAAATGGCCGCGTAGAGCCGACACACATCAAAGTTGGCCAGCGCATAGGTGCTGAGGGTACGCACGGCAGCCGTTGCAATGCCCCGGCCCCAGCAAGCAGGCGTGAGCCAATAGCCAATTTCGGCGGAGCGGCGGCGCACATCCGACTTGAAATGGATGCCAATGCCGCCCACCGCTTCTCCTCCCACTTCAATGGCCAGAAACAGGTCGCGCGGACTATCGGCCACCAGACTCAGGAAAAACTCGGCATCCTGGGCGGTGTAGGGAAAGGGAAACGTGTCGCGCAGGTTACGGGCAATCCGCTCGTCGTTGGCGTGGCGGGCCAGGGCAGCTGCATCCGAGAAGCGCCAGGGCCGCAGCCGGGCCCCGGCCACTGGTAAAGTAAGCGTCGGGGTAAGTATCACAGATTTCCGCAGATTTGAGGCAGATGATGCAAAGGCTGATGGGAAAACCGAAGCCGCAAAAAACACTAAGCACAAGAGACAGATTCAGCGCAATTGACTAACGGCCAGAAACCAGACCTACTATCCGCCCGACCGCGCCGTTTGCATCTGCGTCATCTGCCTCAAATCTGCGGAAATCTGTAATTACAGTTTCTCGTAAATCACAGCGGCACCCTGGCCCACGCCTACGCACATGGTAGCCAGGCCATAGCGCACGCCTTCGCGGCGTTGCATCTCGTGGAGCAGGGTGGCCGTGATGCGCGAACCACTGGCGCCCAGCGGGTGCCCGATGGCAATAGAGCCCCCGTTCACGTTCACCTTCGTGGGGTCAATGTCCAGGTCGCGCATACAGGCAATGCTTTGGGCAGCAAACGCTTCGTTCAGCTCAATCAGGTCCATATCCTGGAGCGTGAGGCCGGCTCGTTGCAACACCTTCTGGGTGGCCGGCACCGGACCAACACCCATATAAGCCGGGTCGACGCCAGCCACCGCCGAGGCCACCACGCGCGCCAACGGCTTCAGGTTGTAGCGCGTCAGGGCCTCTTCGCTTACCAGCAGGATGGCGGCGGCGCCATCGTTTATACCAGCTGAGTTACCGGCCGTAACGGTGCCATCTACCTGGAAGGCGGGCTTTAGGGTGGCTAATTTTTCGAGGCTGGACAGACGCGGCGGCTCGTCCTGGTCAAACAGGGCAGTATCGCCTTTGGGCTGGGGAATAAATACGGGGGCAATTTCCTTGCGGAACCGGCCTTTCTCGAAGGCCCGCTGGTACTTGCGCTGCGACTCAAACGCAAACTGGTCCTGCTCCTCCCGGGTAATGCCGTAGCGGCGGGCCACATTCTCGGCGGTTTCCCCCATGGCGTAGGGGTGGTGCAGCTTGGAGAGTTTAGGGTTTACGAAGCGCCAGCCCAGCGTAGTATCGTGGGCGGTAAAGTCGCGGGCAAACGCCGTAGCCGATTTGGCTACCACAAAGGGCGCGCGGGTCATACTTTCGGCCCCTCCGGCCAGGTACACGTCTCCTTCGCCCGCCCGGATGGCCCGGGAGGCATCCATAATGCTCTGCAGCCCCGAGGCGCACAGGCGGTTGACGGTGTTGCCGGGCACCGTAATGGGCAGGCCGGCCAGTAGCGCCGCCATACGGGCCACGTTGCGGTTATCCTCGCCCGCCTGGTTGGCAGCTCCAATAATGACGTCTTCTACTGCCGATTTGTCGAGGGAGGGGTTGCGGCGCAGCAGCTCCCGCAACACGTGCGCGGCCATATCGTCGGGGCGGACGCTGCTCAGAGCGCCACCAAATTTACCAATTGGGGTGCGGACGGCGTCCACGATGTATGCAGTAGGCATCAGATTGAATGCGTTATTCCGGTCGTAGTTGGCTACTTTTGCCGGCCCTGTCAGGGGGCTGATCCAGTAATCGAACTGTCAAAACACAAAGATGATACAAAGAATCCAAAGCGTATTCCTGCTGTTGCTGGCCCTGGCCATGTTAAGCGTTGTGTTCCTGCCTCTGTGGAGCAAACTGGACCCCGCCAGCCAGCAAACCGTAGTGCTGACGGCTACCCACTTAGGCTACGAACACGCCGATGCCGGTATGACGGTGCCAGCCGCCAATCCCTGGCCTATTGCCGCACTGGCCGTAGCGTCGGCGGTAGTGGCCGTGGTGGAAATCTTTCAGTTCCGCAACCGTTTCAACCAGCTGAAACTGGGCACGCTCAATATCCTGTTGATTACGGCTACCATTGGGGCAGCATTCTATTATTCCAACATAGGAGAGCAAATGCTCAACATCAAAATTCCGGGCACCTTCGAGGCCGGTTTCTATATTGCCACGCTGGCGCTACTTCTGAACCTGCTGGCCAGCCGCTTCATCCGCCGCGACGAGCAGCTCGTGCGCAGCATGGACCGACTGCGGTAAGGGTTCCAATTTTCTTTCAGCAGCTCCGGTTAGTACTAGCCGGAGCTTTTTTTATGATCATTTTCTAACCACGAACACACATTTTCTCATTTTGACTTTATCCTATATTCCTGCATTTGCCAAATACTCATATGGCTTTAACGCTTTGTATGACTATATAAAGTTTACCTAATACGTAAGAAAGCAGGACCATATTTCGGTTCTCAGCTCAGTATCAACCGGTTATTTATCAATTCCAAAGGATCATTCATTTTTGATTTGTTGCGCTTTATCATACATTCCATCCCAAATTCATCTTCTTCGCTCTTTTATCCCTGATTGCGCATGAAGCCTTTTACTCCCTTGTTTCCCATTTTGATTCTGGGCGCTACCCTATTTTCCGGCTGTAGTGATACGCTCACCGAGGTTCAGCCCCGAACCGCCAGTCAACAGGCCGACAGTAAGACCAAAGCCAGTGACATCAGTGCCGTTCTTATTGACTTGGAGCAGGCCGAAGGACAGTTTAGCCAAGGTAGCAAAGTTGTACTGCCCGGTGTAAGCGCGGGCAGCTACGACTTGCTGAGTGCTACCAACGGACAAATCAGGCTAACGCCCGCTTTCAGCGGTACGCTGCAAAGTATGCGTCTGGTATTAGGCGCCAACAGTAAGATTCAGCTTACCAACGGTCCCCTATTGGCGCTGGATACTCCCAGTGGCACCACTTCGGGCCTCAAGATTCTACTGGATGATACACCCGTAACAGCTGGTACCGCCTATCTGCTGACTGTTGATTTTTCAGTTGAGCGTGATATTGTGAGCCGGGGCAATGGTACATATGGGCTCAAGCCAGTGCTACGCGGCACCCTAAAGCCCGCGCCAATCATTATTATCATCCCACCTTCCACTCCCAGCTAACAGCCTGCTCTGCTCCTTCAATACAGCGTTATTTGCTATAATGGAGAAAGGCCAACGAGGCAATATAGTCGCCTCGTTGGCCTTTTTTGCTTTATGTCAATTGCTCCAGTATCTGCAGCAGTTCCTGCTGGGTGCTCCGGGTTTTGTCTTTGGCGTACCAACCATGAATCTTCTCGGCGTACTCCTCGTGGGTAGCACCAGCGGCTTTCAGCTCCAGCAGCAGGTTTTGCGCTTCATTGGGGCGCGGCCCCCAAGTAGCTACTTCGGTGAGGGTGTCGGCGTGCAGGATGAGCAGCTTGGGAATGGAGCGGCTGCCGTTGGTAAGGTAACGGTCCATCAGGTCCAGATTTTCGTCGCGCAGCAGATAGCGGGTGCGCAGGCGGCCGTGGCTGGCCTGGGCTATTTTTTCCAGTACCGGCACAATCTGGGCGGCATCCCCGCACCAGCCTTCGGTAAGAACCACCCACTCGTAGTTGTGGGTAAGGTTATTAAGGGCCTGCTGCATTTCCGGCATCAGCTCGGCCTTTTTATCCAGCCGCTCCATGCGCTGGATGTTGAGGCGGGCGTAGGCAGTCAGATCTTCCGATTGATTTTCGCCGGTGGTTTTGCCCTCTGCCATCAGCTGCTCAATTAACTGGCGGTAGGCAGCGTAGGTATAGGCCCCCGCCAGGCGCTCGGGGCTGAGTACGGGAGGTTGCGCGGAAGGATTCATGCGAAGTAGCAGCTCAGAAACGGTGAAAAGGTATTCGGTGAGTATAACAAACGAAAAACCCCTGCGTTTAGCCAAAGCTCTACCGCAGGGGTTTCGAAAACCGGACACCGGCGCAGCCTTACAGGCTGGGCACCTCGGCCGCCTGAGCCTTGGCCGATAACTCCCGGCAATAGGTAATAAAATCGGTGTTGATGGGCTCAAGCCCGGCCGCACGCAACTCTTTGGCAACCTGAGCCCGGTGGTAGTTACCGTGCACTGGCACGTGGGTCAAAATATCGGACACCTGACTGGTATAGCCCTCTCCTACCGAGTTGGTGTAGGTAATCAGGCGCTCCAGCTCGGCCGGGCTGGTAGTGGTAGCCTCAGCGCTGTACTGATGAAACCGCGCCGACGTTTGCTCGTGCCAGTGGTGCAGGCCAGCCAAATCGTGCTCCTGCCACACTTTCACGGGGCTGGGCGTGTTGGTAAGACGGCCCAGCCAGATGGCCTGGGCGTTGAGCACGTGGCTGAAAATGCGCAGCGCGCCGTGGGGCAAAGCAGCACCTTCGGCCACAAGGCCGTCGAGGTGACGCAGCAGGGTTGCGTTAGCCCACACGGTGTAGGCCCCCAGCTTTTCGATGGTATTAATCATTATAAAAAAAGTGAGTACAGAGACATGAGAACAGAGACTCTGCCAAGCAAAAAGAAAAAAGAAAGCGGTACAGACTCTTGCTTCTCATGTGCCTGTACCTGCTTCTGATTTAATACCCTACCGCGGGTCTTGCCAAACCAGTTTTTCCTCGGTTCTGTTTTTAGAGAAGTCAGCACATTTGCCGTCGCCTCGTCCTGTAAAGCCGCCATCGGGGTGGCAAAGAACCTTGCCATCGGCCGCGTAAAGGGTAGTGTACTGGTCGCAGCAGGGGCTGGTCTCATAGTACACCGTGGCCCCGTTAAACTGGTAGCTGTAAATATGAATGGGAGGGTTGGCCTTTTTCTCGTTCAGGTGTTGCTGAATCCGGTCTTCCAACCACTTGGGGCGCTTCCTGTCGTCGAAAGCCGGCTGGTTGTCGGGGGTAGGCTCCACGGTATTGGCGCTGGTAGGCGCGGGCGTGGATACGCTACCGGCCAACCCGGTCTGCGGGGCATCGGTGGGGGTGGTAACTGCCACGTTGCGCTGGCAGGCCGTGGTATGGAGCAGGGCAGCCGCAGAGGCCGCCGTCAGAAACAGGAGAAAACGCATAGAGCAGGGGTCGGGTTAGGCGGGAAACCGCGGCATCCGCACGCACATTGGGGCGGCAAAGATGCACACAAACCTGCGTTACGCAGTTACCCAGGCATAGTTCAACTGCTGGCTGAGTTAAAAGGCCAGCCACTTCCATACCCGGGGCCCAAATACCAACAGGCCGACAACCAGCGCCGCCAGAGCCATTACTAATACGGCCCCGGCAGCTACATCCTTGGCCCGGCCTGCCAGCGGATGGTACTCCGGCGACACCAGGTTGACTACAGCCTCCACAGCCGTATTTATTAACTCAGCGCACCACACCGCGCCCACCGCCAGGGCCACGGCTGCCCACTCCCACCGCGCCAGCCCGAAATAAAACCCCAACCACCCCACCACTACCGTAGCCGCTGCGTGAAACCACAGGTGCACCTCGGTGCGCAGCGCTGCCCCCACGCCCCGGAAGGCGTAGCCGAAGCTGGCTGCCCGCTTGCGCAGCAGTGCCGGAAACCGGCGCGGCATGGACTTTCCTGTTTCAGCCACGGACGTCGAATTGTTGAAAAACCGTCTGGCGTAGTTGGTTCCACTCGGGCCGGATGATGCTGAAAATCACCGTGTCGCGCCGGATGCCGCCCTGGGTGTAGCGGTGGCTGCGCAGGGTGCCTTCCTCGGTGGCTCCCATGCGGCGCATGGCGTTCTGGGAAGTGTGGTTGCGGGCGTCGGTTTCCAGCTCCACCCGCTCGCAGCCCAGCGCATCGAAGGCGTGGCGCAGCAGCGCGTGCTTGGCCGCCCGATTCAGGCCGCTGCGCTGGAAGCTTTTTCCTACCCAGGTGTAGCCGATGGAAAGCCGGGCGTCGGCCTCGTCCACGCTGTAGTAGCTGGTGCTGCCGGCTGCCTGGTTGGTTTCTTTGTCGATGATGAGAAAGGGGTAGCGGCGCTGCTGCTGACGACCCTGCACAGCATCGGTGAGGTACCTGGCCAAGCTGATGGGGTCGTCGGCGCGGGTGAGGGTGTAAGCCCACAGCTCCGGCGCAGCAGCCACGGGGCGCAGAGGCTCAAAGTCGGTGAGAGCCAACGGGCGCAGCAGCACGCGGCTGTTTTCAAGAACGATATCCTGGGAGAAATCCATGCGGGCAAGGGCGAGGAGTGCGCCGTAAAGATGCCGAAAAACGAAACGCCGCCGTTCCAGGCTGGAACAGCGGCGTTAGTATCGGCAGAAGCTTATCGGCCTAGAAAGCGTAGGTGTAGCCGGGAATCTGAACCGGCTTCAACTCCAGCAACTTCCGGCCATCGGCCATGATGTGCACTTTCGCAATCCGCTCCGGTGCAATGGCGCGGTTGCGGGCTTTGCGCTCCTCCCGGGCCTGCTGGCGTGGGTCGGCTTTTTTAGAAGACTTCGCGGAATATTTGGTCATAGCGCGTAATCGTGTTTTGCAACGCATCAGGCTGAGAAACAAGCCCGTGCGGCAGCACAAAAATAGTACTGTTTTCGGCAAAGGCTTCCACCTTATAGCGTGCCGGATTGATCTTTAGTTCCAGCATCCTAGTGTAGAGCTGGAAGCGGCGGGTATTTTCGTCCGTGGTTTCCGTGAGCATGGCCGCCGCAATGAAGCCGAAACAGGCCTGCGGATCCTGCTGAATGGTGCGGGCAATAATGGCCAGCACGGTAGCGCCCAGCTTGCCGGCCGCGTGCTGGTGGGTGCGCAGCCGGTAGCGGTTCACGTTGTGAACTTTGGCGTAAAAATCCACGGTGTACAGGTGCTCGTCGTACTGGCGCACTTCCACCAGGTACTTGCGGCGGGAAGTGCCGGTGTGCAGGAAGAACTTGTAAATCCACTCGAAATGCCAGCTGCCCAGCCCCGCGCGGTTGCGGTTGCGCTGTACCAGACGGTAGTGCTGAATGGCGTTGAACATACCCGCAACATACGCACCTTACGGCCGTTTTGCCACTGACACCGCCCGTTCCGGCAGCCGATTGGTTCAGCCAGGTCCAGCTGCTGGCCGCGCGTTCATCAAATGCCGTAGCTGGACTTTACCACCCGCCGGAATACGCCGTCGGACACCAAGCGGCGCAGGGGCAGCAGCACGTTGGCGGGATAGGCAATGGGGTAGCGCAGGCGCGTTTTGCCATCAGTGGCGGCCCGGAAAATGGTGGCGGCCACGGCCTCCGGCCCCACGGCCCTGGCCCCGGCCTGCTGGCTTACTTTCTCTACTTTCTGCACGAATGAGCCATAGGCCGGCCGCAGGTCGTCGCGCATCACAAACTCGCGGCTCCGGTCGTAGAAGTCGGTTTTAATGGCTCCGGGCTCAATGATTTTTACCTTTATACCTAGCGGCTCCAATTCGTACTGCAAGCTTTCTGAGAAGCCCTCCACGGCCCACTTGGTGGCGTGGTAGATGCT
Source organism: Hymenobacter metallilatus (assembly GCF_003944705.1). GTDB lineage: Bacteria > Bacteroidota > Bacteroidia > Cytophagales > Hymenobacteraceae > Hymenobacter > Hymenobacter metallilatus. Next base: position 643,349 of record NZ_RWIS01000001.1, read on the forward strand.
GTAAAGCGGAAACGTGACGCGCCCGCCCACCGAGGCAATCTGCACGATGGTGCCGCGGCCCTGCTGGCGGAAATGCGGAATGACGGCCCGGGTGCAGCGCATCAGCCCCAGCACGTTGGTATCAAACTGCCGGGCAATGGTGTCGTCGGTCATGGCCTCAAACACCCCATCCACGCCGTAGCCGGCGTTGTTCACCAGCACCTCCAGGCCGCCAAAGTCGCGCAACACGGCCGCCAGCGCCGCCTCGATGCTAACCGAATCCGTCACGTCGAGCGGGTAGAGACGCACATTGGGCAGCTGGCTGAGCTCGGTTTCCTTAGTGGGCGTGCGCATGGTGGCGGCCACGTTCCAGCCGCGCTGGGCAAACAGCCGGGCGGCAGCTTTACCAATGCCGGAGCTGGCCCCGGTGATGAGTACGGTAGGCATGAGGTGAGATGGTGAGGTGGTGAAATGGTGAGTGAAGTGGTGAACTGGTGAGATGGTGAAATGGTGAGTTTGACGTTCTATCCGCGCAGTTGGCGCAAGTGGCACATCAAACTCACCATTTCACCAGTTCACCGCTGGGCCAGTCCAGCCAGCACTAGGTCGGTGAGCAGGCGGGTATCGGCTTCGGCGGCGGTGAAATCGGGTTGGGAGAGAGGGGTCGGGGCGGCCTGGCGCACGGCGGCGTGCTTGAGGGCATCGGCGGCACTGAGCAGCAGGCGAGCCAGGTGGCGCGGCTCCGGGGCGGCAGCAGCAGCCAGCAGCGGGTGCAGCAGGCCCGCCAGAAAGGCTATTTCCTGTCCCAACACCTCGGCATACAGTGCCTCGAAGCGCGGCTCCAGCACTTGCAAAGCGGCTACCGAAAGCTGGTGCTGGTCGAGGACGTGGCGGTAGTAGCGCAGGCGCTCCAGCAGGTACTCGCGCACCTGCTCGGTGGGCGTAGGCAGGTGCTGCACCCGCTCGGCCAGAGCCTGCATGAAGGCCGCGCTTTCGCGCAGTACCACGGCCATGAACAGTTCGTCCTTGTTAGGGAAATAGTAGTACAGCGAAGCCTTATTCAGCTGCACCGCCCGCCCAATGTCGTCGAGAGTGGTTTTGGCATAGCCGTAGCGGGCAAAGCAGCCAGCAGCAGCATCCAGAATAACGGCCCGACGGTCAGTGGCTTTCGACATCTGTAAGTGAGTTCAAAACAAAGGCAAAACTGTTTTTCAAACATTTAGGTAAATTGTTTGAAAAATTAAATTAATAGCCACAAAAAAGCCCCGCAACGGCTGCTGCGGGGCTTTTTGATTTGCTTCAGGAAAACCAGACCATCATGCTGAGCGGAGCCACAGTATCTCTGCCACTGGCTAATCAAATACCGTTACAACGACCACCGCTCTATAGCCCAGGGTTGAAACCCTGGGCTAGTGATGCAACGAAGCGGTAGAGCTGCTTTGACTTCGCCTCGCTCCGCATGACCGTTCTTTCTCCAGCAACGTCAGCACGCGAGATTCCTCGGCAAGCTCGGAATGACGTGCCGGTGGCCGTTACTTCTTGATTTCGCCCACCATGTCTTCGGGCTTGAGCCACTCGTTGAACTGCTCTTCGGTGAGGTAGCCGAGCTGCAAGGCGGTTTCCTTGAGCGTGGAGCCGTTTTTGTGGGCCGTTTGGGCAATTTCGGCGGCTTTGTAGTAGCCGATGTGCGGATTGAGGGCCGTTACCAGCATCAGCGACGAATCGACGTGCTTCTTGATGTTGGCTTCCAGGGGCTCGATGCCCACGGCGCACTTATCGTTGAACGACACGCACACGTCGCCGATAAGGCGGGCCGAGTGCAGGAAGTTGTAAATCATCACCGGCTTAAACACGTTCAGCTCGAAGTGGCCGTTCATGCCGCCGATGTTGATGGCTACGTCGTTGCCCATCACCTGAGCCGCCACCATCGTCATGGCTTCGCACTGGGTGGGGTTTACCTTGCCGGGCATGATGCTGGAGCCGGGCTCGTTGTCGGGGATGTGCAGCTCGCCGATGCCGGCCCGCGGACCCGAGGCCAGCAGCCGGATGTCGTTGCCGATTTTCATCAGCGAAGCGGCTACCGTTTTCAGGGCGCCGTGGGATTCCACAATGGCGTCGTGGGCGGCCAGGGCCTCAAACTTGTTTTCGGCCGTGACGAAGGGCAGGCCCGTCAGGTCGGCAATGTGCTTGGCCACGTTTTCGGAGTAGCCAGCGGGCGTGTTGATGCCCGTACCCACGGCGGTGCCGCCCAGGGCCAGCTCGCTTAGGTGAGCTAGTGTGTTCTTGATGGCCCGCAGGCCGTGGTCAAGCTGCGACACGTAGCCCGAAAACTCCTGCCCCACCGTCAGCGGCGTGGCGTCCATCAGGTGGGTGCGGCCGATTTTGACGATGTGCATGAACTGCTCACTCTTGCTTTTCAGCGTGTCGCGCAGCTTCTCGATGCCGGGAATGGTGGTTTCCACCAGGATTTTGTAGGCCGCAATGTGCATGGCCGTCGGAAAGGTGTCGTTGCTGCTCTGCGACTTGTTCACGTCGTCGTTGGGGGCCAGCACCTTCTTCTCATCGGAGAGGCTGCCGCCCTGCAGCACGTGGCCGCGGTAGGCAACTACCTCATTCACATTCATGTTGCTCTGCGTGCCCGAGCCGGTCTGCCACACCACCAGCGGGAATTCCTTATCCAGCTTGCCTTCCAGGATTTCGTCGCAGACGCGGCCAATCAGCTCAGCTTTGTCGGCGGGCAGGATGCCGGCGTCGCGGTTGGTGAGGGCCGCGGCTTTCTTGAGGTAGGCGAAGGCGCGGATGATTTCCTTGGGCATCCGGTTGATGTCCTGGGCAATCTGGAAGTTGTCGATGCTGCGCTGGGTCTGGGCGCCGTAGTAAGCGTCGGCCGGCACCTGCACGGTGCCCATGGTATCTTTCTCGGTGCGGAACTGAGTCATGCTGGTATGTGGGGTGAGAAGGAAATGAGGTGACAGATAACGGCTGGGGCCGTCGGGCAAAAGTACACAACACGGCCCCCCGCCCTACCGCAACGCCAAAATTCTACCGTCTGCGGGCTCGGCTATCCAGCCCAGCCCTACGTACACCCAAACAGCCGGCCCCAGCCGGTATCATATCTTAGTTTCTCCTGTCATGAAAAAGACCTTCGAAGACGAATCCGACGCCCTGTCCACCTCGCCCGCCACGCCAACCGCTCACCAAAGCGCCGCCGTCACGCCGCCCAACCACGAAAACCAGGAATCCACCAGCACCCGCGTATCCGGCGCTTCGGCTACTACCGGAACACCCGTACCCACCGCCGGTAACGGGGCCCCCGACTATAGCCAAGTGGAAATGAAGACCGAGCCCGAGCTGCCCACCCCCGACAAAGCCGGTGGCAGCGCCACCGAGCCCGAAAGCGGCGGCGGCTACAGCGGGTAGAGGTGAAATTGTGAAGTGGTGAATTTGTGAAGGGTCATTGCGAGGCGCAGCCGAAGCAAGCCTTCCCTTTCACTGCTCAACGCCCTGAAAAGCAGAAAGCCCCTGACTCCTGGTTCTGGTGTCAGGGGCTTTTGCGTAGGGCATGGTTGAGAACTGCGTGAAGGACAAATTGCTTCGGCTGCGCCTCGCAATGACCCTTCACAAATTCACCACTTCACAATTTCACCACTTGCTAGCGTTGCTCTATTTTGAACGGGACGCTGACTACTACTTTGCGGGCTACGCGGCGGTTGTTCTGCACGGCCGGGAACCACGCCGGGCCCTCTTTCAGCAAACGTAACGCCTCCTCATCACACTCCGGCGACACGGATTTCACCACTTTAAAGTCGCTAAGCTTACCATCGGTTCCTACCACGAACTGTACCCGCACGGTGCCTTCGCGGCGGTCCGTAAGGGCTTTTTCGGGGTAGTCGAGGCTATCAGCCAAGTATTGGCGCAGCTTGCCATAGCCGCCGGCCGGCGTGGCCGAAATGCTGGGTAGCATGGGCGGCGCCTCGCGGCGCACCACCACTACCTCACTCAGTTGCTGGCTGCTGGGCTCCAGGGCCAGGGCCAGCGTGGAATCGGAAGAGCGAAGGGCGCGGGTTTGGGTCTTGAAACCAACGGAGCCAACAGTAAGCTGCTCAGTAGCAGTTGGCACTTTTATGGAAAATACTCCTTCGAAGTTGGTAACAGTCCCGTTTTGCGTGCCCGGAACCAGCACCGTAGCCCCCGGCAGGGGTAGGCCCGCAGCATCTGTTACCCGGCCCTGAATGGTGCGGGTAGCCTCAGCAGAAGCGGCCGGAGCCGCCGCCGCCGAAACGCCGGCCACACGAGTCATCTTGGCTTTGGCCGCCGGTTCGGGGGCCGCTGCTTTCTTGCTTTCCACTATTTCCGCGGCCCTCGACATAGCCACGGCCTCCGGCTCAGCCGGCGCCGCCGCATCTGCTACGGCATCGGGAGGAACGGTACCATTGCCAGCAGCCTGCAGGCCCGCCAGATCCGCTGGCTGCTCTGATGCTACTTCCGCATCGGCCACCATTACCGGACGGCGCGAGCGGGCCGCCAGCACCGGCGGCCGGCGCGGCGAGGCCGGGGGCAGCGGCACTACGGCCGCCATTTCGGGGGCAGTGGTAGCTGCGGCCGGCTCGGCCGGGCGGACGGTGGCAGCAGAGGCCGGCTGGGAGGTGGCAGTTTCCACCGCCGGCCGGACGGCCAGGTCAGGAGCGTTATTCAACCTGCTAATGGCCAGCCAGCCTACTACCCCCAACGAGAGCAGCAGCACGGCCGCCCCCGCCAACGGCCGCCACGCCCATAAGGGAATTACGGCAGGCTCAGGAGCAGCTTCAGTGGCCAGCTCGGCTACGCGGGCGTGCAGGCGTTGGCGCAGGACCGTCATGCTGGCCTCGTGCGCGGTGGCAGGCTGCAGCTCCAGACCTTCGAGGATGTCGGCACACACGGCGCAATCCAAGGTGTGGGTTTCTACCTGGTGTTCCTCGGCGGGCGGCAGCTCTCCGGCCACGTACCGGCGCAGCAGCTCCACCGGCAAGTGGGCACCGGCCGGGGCAGAGGAGGCGGAGGTCAGATCAGGGCGAGGCATCGGAGGCGGAGGCTTGCAGCAGGCGGCGCAGGTTGCGCTTGCCGTTTTGGAGGTAACTTTTTACGGCGTTTAAATCGAAACCCGTGAGGGCAGCTACTTCGCGGTAGCTTTTCTTTTCTAAGAAAAACAGCTCCAGACACTGGCGCTGACCGGGAGGCAATTCGGCGAGGGTAACTTCCAGCTGCTGCAAATGCAGCTCGTGCTGCTCGGCTTCGGCGGGGTCGTCGGCCGTTAGATGCCGGGCGGCTACCGATTCCATACCGGCCTCGTCGGAAAAATGCACCACCGTCGGCCCGGCCCGCTGCCGGGCCCGAAGCACCATCAGGCAATGGTTGCGGGCGGTGGCGTGCAGCCAGGGCGGAAAGTTTTCCACCGTGTGCTGCCGCAGTTTAGTCACCAGCTGCTCAAACAGCTGCATCACGGCGTCCTGGGCGTCTTCCTCGTCGCGGAGGTAGCGCCTTGTAATGGCCAGCACGCCGCTCATGTGCCGCTCATAGAGCACACCCAGGTCGGCCACCTCGCCCTGGGCGTGGTAGCGGCGCAGCAGGTCCTCGTCGGACAGCTCGGCGGCGGGCGTGGGGCGGGTGGAGCGGCGGAAAAACATGCGTGATGCAAGCTACGGGATTTGCGGGTTCGTTCGGTTGTTGCTAGTGGGCAGACGATTTTAGCCCGCAGAGGGCGCAGTGTTTGCGCAGAAGGCGCGGAGCTGTTCTGGAAATATTTTTTGTGGGGGCGTGTGGAATCTGGAAGCGGGCCGCATCTGAGAAGCAGAACCTGGCCGGATCTGCTTTTCTCACCGCTATTCTTTCTGCTGATGAAACCTCTTCTGTATTGTGCGCTGGCGGCTGGACTGCTGGCTTCGGCCGCTCAGGGCCACCAAGCCAACGCTTTGTATCGGGTAGCCAGTCCAGCCTCGAAACAAGGCACCGTATCGGGCCGGGTGACCGACAAAAGCACCGGCCAGGGCCTACCGGGCGTGACGGTGCTGGTGAAGGGAACCACTACGGGCACCAGCACCGGCCCCGATGGCACCTATACCCTCACGCTGCCAACTGAGACCACCACGCTGGTGTTTTCCACCATCGGCTTCGTCACCCGCGAAGTAAAGCTCACCGGCCAGACCACAGTTAACGTGGCTCTGGTTACTGATCAGAAAAAGCTCAGCGAAGTAGTAGTAACCCAAGGCAAAGCCAAGACCCGGCGCACGCCAGTTCGGGTGCGCACCCGGGTAGCCTCGGATGCCGACCTGGCAGGCCTCGAACCCAGCAGCAGCATGGGCAGCGCCCCGGTGCAGGGCCGGGTGGCTGGCGTAGCCGTTAGTCCCGGCGCAGGGTACCTGTATCCGCAGCCGGTGCCCGCCAACACCGAAACCTACGCCCACCTACCGGAAAACGGCTTCCAGCGGGTCATCAAGGAGCCACTGAGTACGTTTAGCATTGATGTGGATGCGGCCAGCTACAGCAACGTGCGCCGCTTCCTGCAGCAGGGCCAGCTGCCCCCGGCCGATGCCGTGCGGGTGGAGGAAATGCTCAACTACTTCCAGTACGACTACCCCCAGCCCGCCGCCTCGGCCCCCGAGCCCTTCCGCATTATCACTGAGCAGGCGCAGTGCCCCTGGAACCCTGAGCACCAGCTGGTGCAGGTGGCGCTGCAGGCCCGCCAGGTAGCCACCGAGAAGCTGCCGCCCGCCAACCTGGTGTTTCTGGTAGATGTGTCGGGCTCCATGCAGGGCGAGGACCGACTGGGACTGGTGCAACAGAGCCTGCGCCTGCTCACCAAGCAGCTGCGGCCCCAGGACCGGGTGGCGCTGGTGGTGTACGCCGGGGCGGCCGGCACGGTGCTGCCGCCCACGGCTGGCTCGGAGCGGGCCACCATTCTGCAGGCCATTGATAACCTGGCGGCGGGCGGCTCCACGGCCGGGGGCGCGGGCCTGCGCCTGGCCTACCAAGTAGCCCGCCAGCACTTCAACAAGGAAGGCAACAACCGCGTGCTACTCTGCACCGACGGCGACTTCAACGTGGGCGAGCAGAGCGACGACGCCATGGAGCACCTCATTGAGCAGGAGCGGGAAAGCGGGGTGTTCCTGACGGTGCTGGGTGTGGGCCAGGGCAACTACCAGGACAAGAAAATGGAGCTGCTGGCCGACAAAGGCAACGGCAACTACGCCTACCTGGACAACCTCGACGAGGCCCGGCGGGTGCTGGTGCAGCAGTTTGGCGGCACCCTGTTTACCCTGGCTAAGGATGTTAAGCTGCAGGTGGAGTTCAACCCCCAGCGGGTGCGCGAGTACCGCCTGGTGGGCTACGAGAACCGCGTGCTGGCCGCCGAGGACTTCAACAACGACCGGAAGGATGCCGGCGAACTGGGGGCGGGCCACACCGTCACGGCTCTCTACGAAGTGGTGCCCGTGGGCGCCCCCGGCGTGGTAGATGCCCTCAAATACCAGCCCGCCAAACCTGCTGCGGCAGCTCCTGAAGCGGCGGAGCTGCTCACGGTGAAACTGCGCTATAAGGAGCCTCAGGGCCTGAAGAGCCGTCTGCTGGCGGTGCCGTTGGCTGGCGAGGCCCGACCCATTGCCGGGGCCAGTGAAAACCTGCGCTTTGCGGCAGCGGTGGCGCAGTTTGGCATGTTGCTCCGCCAGAGCGACTACCGCGGCAGTGCCACCTACGAAACCACCATCCGCCTGGCCGAAGGGGCCCGCCGCTTCGACCCCGACGGCTACCGCGCGGAGCTGGTGCGGCTGGTTAAGCTGGCAGAAGGCCTACGACCCGAAGCATACGGAGCCCGGTAGGCCCTACTGCTTTCAAACAACAGATTTTCAACCCCATGCAACTATTCACCCATGCACAAGGCTCCTGATTTCGCCGGGCCTGCACACTAGCCACTCGTTTAAGTCGTTTCGCCCCCAATAGCATTTCCCGAAGGCGGTCCACCTTCACTCACTACGCGGCAGGCGGAGCAGGTTGCAGACTCTTCCGCCAGCCCATGCCGCCGGACCGCCTTCGGCTATTATTTCAATTTCCGTGTTGTATTCCGCTCCCCCCCACTATCCTACTGTGAAACGCAACGGCCCCGCTGGTTAGCAGCGGGGCCGTTTATTGTTGCTGGGGTAAGACAGGAGAGAGAAAGAACGTCATGCTTCAACTCCGTTGCACTTCGCTCATCATGACGTTCTGAACCAGTTATCCCACGTTAAAACGAGTAGTTCACGGAGGCCTTAATGACGCGGTTGTAGGCGTCGAAGTTGTTGTTTTTGTCCAGCGACGAGAGGCCATAATCGTAGCCGGCGCTCAGGCCCAGGCCGTTCCGGAACTGGTAGCCCAGGCCGCCCACCACGCCGAAATCCACCTGCCGGAACTGGTTTTTAATATCGAAATCGGTGTTGATGGCGTTGAAACCCAACGCACCGGCCTGTACCCGGGCTTTGCCCGACAGTAATACCGAGGCCTGCGGACCGGCGTACAGGTACAGCCCATCGGTGAGGTAGGCCTTGGCCAGCAGCGGAATATCAAGGTAGGCCAGGCGGCCGGTGGCGGTTACTTTGGCATTCAGGAAATCAAATTGCTCCAGCGGAATCCGGCCGGTCAGGATGGTACCTTTCTCGGAGTAGCCCACGCCGGGCTCAATGGCGAAGCGGGGCCCCAGCGGCAGCGTGGCGTAGAGACCCGCGTAGAAACCCGGCTTCATCTGCTTGGTTACGGCCCCATTGGTGTACTCCGCCAAGTCCATTACGGAGCTTACGGCGTCGCCCGAAAAGTCGGACACGTTCACGCCGGCCCGCACACCAAACTTCACGCCCTCAGTGGCCGAGGAGGAGTAAGATGGAGTAGCGCGCACCGAGCGGGCCTGGGCCGGGCCCGTGTACTTGGGTACGCGGTGCGTTACCACCTGGGCATTAGCAGCCGTTGAGAAAACCGAAAACAAAAGAGTAGCCGCGGCCAGGCGGCCGAAAAGTCGCTTCGTATTCATGGCAGGAAAGGTGTTGGAAGGAAATGCCGGCCGCCGCGTTTGCGCAGGACAGGCAGCCAGATGACAGACCAGTATTTCAAAACCGTGCCAACTTTTGCGCTACCGCGCCGGGGGCCTTGCCAAGCCGCCTTTCAACCCTGCTATGGTCCTTATTTGGATTCGGCCAACCCCTTCTCAATAAGCTGCAGGGCAGGATTATCCGGCTTCATTACGGTGGCCAGCTGCTTTTTAGCTTCCAGAAAGTGCGGGCGGGCCTGCTGGGGCCGCTTAAGCTGCATATTCAGGATGGCCACGTAGAAATGCAGCAGGCCCCGGGGCACGGCCTCTTTGGGCACGGTAGGTAGCCGGCTGCTGAAAAACGCCTCCGCCTCGGCCCACTGGTTGTGGCTTTGGTAGATGTCCATGATGTCGCTGAACATCTGGTCATCGGCCGGATTGAGCTGGTACAACCGGGTGGCCCAGGCGGTAGCCTCGGGCGAATGGGCCGCTACGGCCAGCCCCAGCAACCCGCGCAACGAGGGGTAATCCTCAGGGTTCAGGGCCAGACTTTGCTGATAGGCCGCCTTGGCTTCGGTGGGTTTCTGCTGCTGCTCATACAGCATGCCTAGCATACGGGCCGCATCGGCGCGGCGGCGGGGTTCGGCGGCGTACAAGTCGTAAGCGGCCTTGGCGTGCGGTATGCCCTCGGCCGGTTTTTTCTGCAGCCACAGCGCGTAGGAGAGGTTGTAGTGCGAGTTTGGATAGTCTGCTTTCAGGGCCACCGACTTTTCGAAGGCCACCGTGGCAGGCACTACCTGGTCGCGCAGCAGCTGCACGTAGCCCACCCCGAAGTAGGAGGTATAGTCGCCGATGTTGTGGGCGTGGGCCGCGTTGTAATAGCGCAGCACCAGGTCCTGCTTCAACTCCTCGGGCTTGTCCTTCTCCCCGCATCCGCACGACAGCACTGCGTACCAATAGTCACCGAGGCCTTTGCTGAGGGCGTAGTTGGTGGGGAACTTCCGCTGCAGGCGGCCCAGCTCCAGCGGCAGGTTCAGCAGGTGCATGGCGTAGCTGCCCTCCTTGCCGCGCAGCTGTTCTACCGTTTCACCCGGGGCCAGGTCACGCAGGCCGAAGCCTTGGTGCCCCATGCTGATGAGGTAGTAGTCCAGCACCAGCTTTTCCTTGGCCAGCAGCAGTTCCGGCTGCTGGTTTTTGGGGTCGGCCTTGTCCAGCACATCAAATGCCGATTCGTATTTCTGCTCCTTAACGAGCTGGGCAGCGCGGGTAAGCGTGGTGGCTGTGGAAGCTTGGGCAACGGCCGTGTGGCTAGCCAGGCCCAGGGCCAGCGGCAACAGATAAAGACGCATCAATCAAAGAGTTATCAGCTATACCAGTGTGGGTAGTAAAACGGGAGTCCCGCCCCGGAAAGATGCCGTTTTTCCGCCTGAATTTCCGTACAAACGAACAGTTGTTCGGGGTTTTTCTGCAGATTTTATTTGGAATTACCGGCAGCCGGCCCCACCTTGCCCCTAGTTAACCCCCCTGACGCTCATGGCTCAGCCCACGGCCCGCTACTTTTTTAGCTATACTTTCTACTACGCCACCGCGTAGTCGAGCGGCCTCCCTGTAGCCTTCCTAACCCGAACTCTTCAGCGCCCCTCGACCAGCTCGGGAGGCGCTTTTTTTACGCTCATTTTTTCTACCCTATGGCACCACAGGCATTCTGGTATTACGGCTTTAGCTACGGCTTCTTTTACCGGAAGCCACCGGGGCCCCCTTGCCAGTTGTGAAGCACCGCACTTCGCAGTACCGCAGCCAGGGCCCCACACCGGAGGCCCTTTTTTAATGCCGGGTAGTCAAACTCACTATTTCACAATTTCACTACTTCACCACATGGTTGCCATTCAGGGTTTCGAAGGAAGTTTCCACCAGATAGCCGCCCGCCAGCACTTTGGCGCGGGCGTGGCGGTACTACCCTGCGCCACCTTTACCGGGTTGGTGCAGGCCGTGGCCCAGGGCCGGGCCAGCGCCGCCGTCATGGCCATCGAAAACTCTATTGCCGGCAGCATTCTGCCCAACTACACGTTGCTGCGTAAGGCCGGCCTGCGGGTGGTGGGCGAGGTGTATCTGCACATCCGGCAGCAGCTGCTGGCCCTGCCTGGCCAGCAGCTGGCCGATATCCGGGAGGTGCACTCCCACCCCATGGCCCTACTGCAATGCGCTGACTACCTGGACCACTACCCGCACTGGAAGCTGGTAGAAACCGAGGATACGGCCCTGAGTGCCCAGCGCATCAGGGAGCAGCAGCGGCCGGGCGTGGCGGCCGTGGCCGGCAGCCTGGCCGCCGAGCTGTTCCAGCTGAACATCCTGGCCGCCGACATTCACTCGGAGAAGAAGAATTATACCCGCTTTCTGGTGGTGGCCCTTCCCGAAAATGCCGGGGCAGTAGTGCAGCCCACCAAGGCCTCACTTTACTTTGAGGCGCCGCACGCGGCCGGCAGCTTGGCCCGCATCCTCACGGCCGTGGCCGCACAGGGCGTGAACCTGAGCAAGCTGCAGTCGTGCCCGCAGCCGGGCCGCACCTGGCACTACTTTTTCCACGCCGACCTGGAGTTTGACGCCCTGGCTCAGCTGCAGGAAACCCTGGCCGCCCTAGCTCCGCTCACCGAAAACCTGCAGCTGCTGGGAGCATATAAGGGAGAGTTGAATGATGAGAGATGAATGCTGAATTGAACAGGTTATAACACCGATTTCTACCCGTACCAGCCTCTCTCATACCTCAACTCTCATCATTCAGCACTCAAAATTCAACATCTATGCACGTTGCCAGCCGCCTTCAGCACATTCAGGAATACTACTTCTCCCAGAAGCTGCGGGAAATTGACGGCCTGAACCAGGCCGGCGCTCAGGTTATCAACCTCGGTATCGGCAGCCCCGATATGCCGCCCCACCCCCGCGTTATTGCGGCCCTGACCCGCGCGGCTGAGCAGCCCACCACCCACGCCTACCAGGGCTATAAGGGCGTGCCCGCGCTGCGCCAGGCCATGGCCGGCTGGTACCAGCGGCAATACGGCGTAACGCTCAACCCCGACGCGGAAATTCTGCCGCTGCTGGGTTCCAAGGAAGGTATTATTCACATCAGCATGACGCTGCTGGATGCCGGCGACGAGGTGCTGATTCCGAACCCGGGCTACCCCGCCTACCGCGCCGCCGCCCACCTCAGCGGGGCCACGCCCCTCGACTATGACCTGACCGCCGAAACGGGCTGGCTACCCGACCTGGAAGCCCTGGCCGCCCAGGACCTGAGCCGGGTGAAGCTGATGTGGGTAAACTACCCGCACATGCCTACCGGCACGCCGCCCCCGGCCGGTTTCTTCGAGCAGCTGGTAGCCTTTGCCCGGGGCCACAACATTCTGCTGGTGCACGACAACCCGTACAGCTTCATCCTGAACACCGAGCCGGCGCAAAGCCTGCTGGCAGTGCCGGGGGCCCGGGAGGTGGCGCTGGAGCTGAACTCCCTGAGCAAGTCGCACAACATGGCGGGGTGGCGCGTGGGGCTACTGGCGGGCCGGGCCGATGTGCTGCAGGACGTGCTGCGCTTCAAAAGCAACCTCGACTCCGGCATGTTTCTGCCGGTGCAGCTGGCCGCCGTGGAAGCCCTGAACCTGGATGAGAGCTGGTATGCGGAGCTGAACGCCCACTACCGCGCCCGACGGGAGCTGGTGTTTGAGCTGCTGCACCTGCTGGGCTGCACCTTCAACCCCCACCAGGTAGGCCTGTTTGTGTGGGCCCAGGTGCCAGCCGCGTATACGGATGGCTACGCCCTCAGCGACGAAGTGCTGCGGGCGGCCCGGGTGTTCCTGACGCCGGGCGGCATCTTCGGCAGCAACGGCAACGGCTACATCCGCCTCAGCTTGTGCCAGCCGGTAGAAGTGCTGCATCAGGCCCTGGCACGGGTGCGGGCGGTGAAATAGTGAGATGGTGAACTGGTGAGTTGATGTTCGGGGTGCGCTACAAATACCACCCATCAGCTTTCCGATTCAACTTACCCTTTTGCTTTAAACCGCGCCGCTGGCTTGCCCGCGCCACCTGAACAGTAACTCACCAGTTCACCACTTCACCATTTCACCTCATGGTCGTTACCATCATCGGCATAGGCCTCATTGGCGGCTCTTTGGCGCTTAGCCTCAAGGAAGCGGCACTGGCTCACCACGTCATCGGGGTGGACCGGAGTCCCGAGAATCTGCGGGAGGCCGTGGCCATCGGCCTGATTGACGAGCCCACGCAGGACCTGGCCGAGGCCGTACGCCGCGCCGACCTGGTGGTGGTGGCCGTGCCCATGGATGCCATGCTCACGGTGCTGCCCCAGGTGCTGGACGCGGCTACGGAGCGGCAAACGGTCATCGACGTGGGCTCGACCAAGGCCCTGCTGCTGCAAGCCGTGGAGGCGCACCCGCAGCGGAGCCGCTTCGTGGCGGTGCACCCCATGGCGGGCACCGAGTACTCGGGGCCGGGGGCGGCGGTGCCGGGCTTGTTCCGGGATAAGACGCTGGTACTCTGCGACGCGCCGAGCAGCGCCCCGGACGCCGTGGCCCGGGTGGAAGCCGTATTTGGGCGGCTGGCCATGCGGCTGGTGTACATGGATGCTACCGCCCACGACCTGCACACGGCTTACATTTCGCACATTTCGCACATTACTTCCTTTGCCCTGGCCCTCACGGTGCTGGAAAAAGAAAAGGAGGACGAGCAGATTTTTGCCCTGGCCAGCGGCGGGTTTGAGTCGACGGTGCGCCTGGCCAAAAGCTCCCCCGATATGTGGGTGCCCATCTTCCGCCAGAACCGGGAGAACGTGCTGGACGTGTTAGACGAGCACATTCACCAGCTCCAACACCTGCGCCAGCTGCTGCACCAGGAGAACTACCCCGCTGTTTATCAACAAATCCAGCAGGCAAATCTGATTAAGAAGATTTTGAAGTAAAGAACTGCATGAGAAATGTACGTCATGCTGAGCATGTGGCGCATCAAGCCAGGAACCGGAGCCGCAGCCGAAGCATCTCTACCTCTGGCTAACCCCATAGCATTGCAACGAAGCGGTAGAGATGCTTCGACAAGCGGACGCCAGATGAGCATGACGTCCTTTTTCCAACAACCTCAGCACGCGCGAGATGCTCCGCCTTCGTGGACGCCAGACAGAGCATAATGGCCTTTTCCATAGCCATCCGCAGCCGCTCAGACTCCCCGCGCTGCTCGGAATGACAGTCCTTTTATCACCCTCACTGAAAACCTACAACCCAACTACCCCATGAATCAGCCCCATTTCTCCGACCATCCTGCCACGGATTCTTTGCTCAGGAAAAAACCGCTTATCATTTCCGGGCCCTGCTCCGCCGAAACTGAGGAGCAGCTCATTGCCACCTGCACCCAGCTGGCCGCTACCGGCAAGGTGGATATGCTGCGGGCCGGCATCTGGAAGCCCCGCACCAAGCCGGGCATGTTTGAGGGCATCGGCACCAAAGGCCTGCCCTGGCTGCAGAAGGCCAAGCAGCTCACCGGCCTGCCTACCACCGTGGAGGTGGCCACGCCCAAGCACGTAGAGGATGCCCTGGCCTTTGATGTGGATGTGCTCTGGATTGGGGCCCGCACCACGGTAAACCCGTTTTCGGTGCAGGCCCTGGCCGATGCGCTGCGGGGCGTGGATATTCCGGTGCTCATCAAAAACCCCGTGCACCCCGACCTGGAGCTGTGGCTGGGGGCCGTGGAGCGCCTGGCCAAAGTAGGCGTGAAGGATTTGGGCCTGATTCATCGGGGGTTTGCCAGCTACGGCAACACCGAGTTCCGCAACGCACCCATGTGGCACCTGCCCATTGAAATGAAGCGCCGCCTGCCCGAGCTGCCCATCATCTGCGACCCAAGCCACATTTGCGGCAACCGCACCGGCCTAGCCGCCGTGGCCCAGAAAAGCATCGACCTGGACTTTGACGGGCTGATGCTGGAGTCGCACATTGACCCGGATAACGCCTGGAGCGACGCCAAGCAGCAGGTAACGCCCCAACGCCTGGCCGAACTGCTCGATGGCCTGATCTGGCGCCACGAAACCACCGACCAGCAGGAGTTCCTCAATAAGCTGGCCCAGATGCGCGAGCAAATCAACCAACTCGACGATGAGATTCTGCACCTGCTGGGCCGGCGCATGCAGGTGGCCGAAAGCATCGGCAGCTATAAAAAGGAAAACAACATCACCATTCTGCAGGCCAGCCGCTGGAACGAGATTCTGGAGCGCGGCATCCAGCAGGGCCATAAGCTGGGCCTCACCGAAGACTTCATTCTCAAGTACTTCGATGCCGTGCACCTGGAATCCATCAACCGCCAAAACCGCGTGATGAACCAAAAATGAGTTGTTAGTTGCTGGTTGTCAGTTGTTAGTTAGTGGTTGCTGGGTGTTCGATCATCCTGAGCTTGCGAAGGACCTTATACCCGTTGAACGAGTCTGCGCCCTTTACGGGAACTACACCTGAACGGCGCTAACGTAATAAGGTCCTTCGCAAGCTCAGGATGACCGAACAACCACTAACTAACAACTGACAACCAGCAACCAACAACTGACAACTCACTTCATCCTTTCCTCAATCTGGCTGAGGAGGAAGCCGGCGTCTTCCTGATGGTGAGCATCTGAGAACAACGCCTGGGCACTGCGGGCGTGGTAGCGGGCTTTTTCGAACTGCTTAAGCTCCAGGAGCACAAAGGCCAGGTTGAGGTGGGCCGTGGCATAGCCGGGCCGCAGCTGCAGCGCCCGCTCGAACGGGGCCAGGCTTTCCTGAAACTGGCCCAGGCGCTGATAAGCGTAGCCCAACGCAAAGTACGAGAGGTAGTCGCCCTGGCCGTGGGCGTGGGCCTGCTGGTACTGGGCAATGGTGCGCCGGAAAACCTCATCCTCCCCCAGCTCCTGCTCGGCGCAGTCGCACTGCTGCACGGTGTAGTAGTAGTCGCCGAGGGCGCGGCTGATTTTGTAGTTGTCGGGGAAGCGGGTTTGCAGGCGTTCCAACACCTTGCGCACCGGGAAGGCGTAGCGCACAGAATCCTGGCCCAGCTGGCGGAGGCTGTCCAGACTCAGGTCCAGGAGCTTAAGGTTACGGAACGCAAAGTGGCGCAGGCCTTCGGTGTGAGCATAGTAATTCAGGGCCACATCGGCTTTCTGCAGCACCACAGCGGGCACGGCATTGGCCGGATCGATTAGCTCCAGCAACTGCCAGGCACTTTCATACCGACGCTCCAGCACCAGCTGCCGGACCTGGCGCAGGGCCGTGGCCTCGGCCGCGGCGGCCGTGGCCGGGGTGGTTTGGGCCCGCGCCGCCACGGGCAGGAGTAGGAGCAACAGCAGCAGTAAGCGCATCATCAGACGCCAAAGATGCGGAGTTTTCGGTGAAGCCACGGTGCCGGCGCAGCGTGAGAAACCGCCTATTGAGCAGTACGAAGAGCTTCTTTTTCGGCTTACTGTTTATGGTTGGACAAACAAGTCGGCATCGAGCTGTTGCAGGCCCGCGTGTTGGGCGGGCGTGAGGTACAGGTAGGCCTCACCACCGTCAATCAGATAAAACTGGCTGCCGTGCCCCTGCTCGCGCGCGGCCCGCTCTACCAGCTCAATGGCATTGCTGTCAAGCCATTCATCTTTCGTCCGGAGCGTGGCGCGGTAAGTAGCAGTGCCGAGCCGGAAGGAAAATGCAGTTTTCCGGCCATAGCTCACCTCGGGCCGGAACGTATCCTGCACCTGCACGGGGGCAAAGCCGCCGCGGCTGATGGCGGCCATTTCGCGCAGGTAGCGGGCGTACGGAGCGGGCTCAGTGGCCATTTCCCAGTCGGGCCAGTACAGCAGCTGCGGGAAGCAGGCCAGCAGCTCGAGCATCGTTTGTTTCTGCCCCTGGCTTAGCTCCTGCCGGGCGGCCGTCAGCTGGGCCGGCGTCAGGTGGCTCAGCAGACCCAGCGCCTGCAACCGGTCGGGGAGGCTATCCAACCAGGCCGAAGTGAAGCGGTTGTCGTGGTTTTCCTCGGTGAGGAAATAGGCCGCCGAACCCCACACCTTGCGCTGAGGCCGCGTAAGAATGGCCAGGTCCAGCTGCTCCTGCCCGTACACGGAGCGGGCGTCGGGCTGATAGGCTAAGTACAGCCGCTCGGGGGCCTGCTGGTCGCGCAGCCACTGGTTGATGCCGGTCCGGAACTCCTCTCCCACCTCCGGGCCGTTGGCCTGCTGAGTACCGTCCTTCCGCGCGTAGGCGTGCAGAAACCGGCTGGCGTAGCGGCGGCCATCGGCCCGGAAGCTCAACGTCACGTAGTCCGCCCACAGGTTGGGGCCATCCTCGCGCCGCACCACCGTGGCCTGCACCTCGGTGGGCCGGAAACGGGGCCACAGCTGGCTTACCTGCGCCAGCAGGGCCGGGTACAGCTGTTCGGGGCGGGCGGGCAGCTCCCGTACCGGCACCACCCGGGCGTAGGTTGTAAAGCCCAGCAGCGCCAGGGGCGGCAGCAGCTCCTGCGGCGGGTTGGCGGCTTCGGCTTCGCGGCGGCGGGCGGCGGTTAGCTGGCCCGTCAGCTGCAAGCTGTCGAGCAGCAGGCGGCGGGCTACACGACGGGCGGGCAGGGTGGCTTCGGCCAGCATCAGGGTAGCGCCCCGCTCGCACACGGCTTGTTCAGTGAGCAGCTGCTGGCGGGTTAGCTCGGTTTGTACCTGCTGGTACGCCGCGTCGCTGAGTAGGCCCAGCGCGTGCAGGTCGCGGGCTAGGCGGGTGCGGGTTTTGCCGAGCGTGCTGCGGCTCTCGTGGATGAGGTGGCCGGCTACCATCGCACCACCCAGGCCCAGGGGCGGATAAATCGTCCAGCCGGTTGGTGCTACTTTATCCTCAGCCGGAATAGCCGCCTCCAGGCGCGCCGCGGCCGGACCGTGGCTGAGTACGTAGTTTAGGGCGGCTGTTGTATCGGTTTTGAACTGCTTGAGGGCGGTGGCCAGTAGCTCGTCCTGCTTCCGCTGGTCGGCCGGCGTACGGGGAAAGTTGGTGCGGTAAAGCATTTCGACGGTAAAAGCCTGGGCGCAGAATAGCAGCACCGCCACCGGGCCCTGCTGGGGCGCAGCTTCCGCAGCCGACAACAGCTCCGGCGTATTCAGCCCCTGCAACCGGCCCTCCGCGGCCGTTTTGCGGAGCAAGTCACGGCCTTCGGCAGTCAGAATGTGTCGTTGATACAGCTGCTCCGCTACGGCCGCTACGGGCGGCTGAGCGTGGCACGCTGCGGTAAGACCAGTGCTCAGCACCAGCCACAGGAGTAGAACACGTTTCATACAGCCCAAAGATGCGCAAGCGCTGCCACGGTGCCAAGCCATGGTACCCCTGTTGCTGGGCGGATGCAGGCAACGGTGATGGTACTACGGCCTGGTAGCGCGAAAAGTCTGACACCAGCGGATTGTGGTTTGCCTACCAGCTGCCAAAGCCCGAAGGTTGTGGAAGCAACCCGCGGCGGCAACTCGGCCGGGGCGGGGCAAGTACAACTCCCACCAAAATCTGCTTTTCTTGCGGCTATGCTTTTCTACACGGTGATGAAGCCCCTGGTGCAGGTGGCCCTGCGCGTTTTTTTTCGGAAGCTGGAGCTGCGGCACCCCGAGCGGCTCCAGTTGCCGGGGCCGCTGCTGGTGTGCAGCAACCACCCCAATACCCTCATGGACCCGCTGGTGGCCGCCGTGAGCCGCCGCCAGCCCATTGCCTTCCTGGCCAAAAGTACCTTCTTCAAAAACCCCGTGCTGCGGGCTATTATGGAGTCGGGCAACTCTATTCCCATTTACCGCCGTCAGGATGTGGATTCCGGCGCTGAGGTGCTGACGCCCGCCCAGCTGGAGGCTCAGAACGAAAAAGCCTTTGGGCGCTGCTACGACTACTTCGACCGGGGCGGTACTATCATGATTTTTCCGGAGGGCACCAGCGTGCAGGAGCGGCGGCTGCGGCCTCTGAAAACCGGGGCGGCCCGCATTGCCCTGGGGGCCGAAGCTCGCCACGACTTCCGCCTGGGCCTGCGCATCCTGCCTATGGGCATCAACTACTTCGACCCGCGCCGCTTCCGCTCCGATGTATTCGTGAACCTGGCCGAACCCATTACAGTAGCCGAGTACGCCGAGCAGTACCGCCAGAGCCCCGAAGCCGCCGCCGACGCCCTGACTGAGGAAATCCGCCGCCGCATGGAGCAGCGCCTCGTTATTACCCGCACCGATGAGGAGGATGAGTTGGTGACGCAGGTGGAGCGCACCTTCGGCCAGCACCTCATCCAGGACGATGAGGAAACCCTCTATGACAACTTCCAGCTGAGCCGCACCCTACTAAAAGCCGTGCGCTATTTTGAGCAGCATAACGCCGGCGACCTGGGCGAAGTGCGCGAGCAGCTGCACGCTTACCACCAGGAGCTGCACCGGCTGCGCCTTACTGACGACGCACTGGAAAGCCGCAGCCGTACCGGTAGCCGCCTGAGCCGAGCCCTGGCGGCAGGCGTAAGGCTGGTGCTGGGGGCGCCGCTGTATCTATATGGGCTTATCAACAGCTACCTGCCGTACAAAATCCCCTCCTTGGTGGCCGGCCGGGCCACTAAGGATGTGGAGTTTGTGGCTCCCATACTGCTGGTGGTAGGCATGATAACCTTCACGCTGTTCTACCTGATACAAACGGCGTTGGTACATCACTTTACCGACAGTTGGCTCTGGACGATACTGTATTTCATCAGCCTGCCGCTTACCGGCTTCTATGCCCTGAGCTATGCCGGTAACCTGCGTGGCCGCCTGCGCCGCCTGCGGGTGCTGCGTCTGTTCCGGCAGCAGCGCCCCCGCATGGAAGCATTGCTCCGCCAGCGCACAGAACTGATCCGTCGGCTGCGCGAGGCCCGCACTGCCTATCTGGCGAGGTAGTTGGTAGTTGTTGGTTGTTAGTTGGTAGTTGTTGGTTGTTAGTTGGTAGTTGTTGGTTGTTAGCACATGTCCTTGAAACCAACAACTACCAACCAACAACCAACAACTACCAACTAACAACCAACAACTACCAACTATCAACCAACAACCAACAACTAAAAACCCTGTTTGAAACCGCCGCCCAGGGTGAGAATATCAAC
The DNA here is from genome assembly GCF_003944705.1 of Hymenobacter metallilatus. Taxonomy (GTDB): domain Bacteria; phylum Bacteroidota; class Bacteroidia; order Cytophagales; family Hymenobacteraceae; genus Hymenobacter; species Hymenobacter metallilatus. The sequence continues at coordinate 663,465 of NZ_RWIS01000001.1, forward strand.
CAGGCGCAGGCTGTGGTTGGTCAGGGCACTTACCAGGTGCAAGTCGTTGGTGCTTAGTTCAGCGTAGGCGGCAGTAGGCTGACGGCAAGGGCCGGCATAGCTGAGTCGGGTGCCGGCCAGCAGCCCCAGCCGCACCGCCGACGACCACCAGTAATACCCTGGCCGGTAGTTGCCGGCGCTGTTGTTGGTCAGGAAGAACTGCTGTCCGGTGGTGTAGTTTACCATAGCTCCCAGCGTAACCGGGCTGGCCTGCCAGCTCGAACGGCCTAGTTCCGGCGTCCAGGGCAAATAGGTAGCTTTCAGGGTGATAATGGCCAGGGGTTTGCTGCCACTAATGCGGCGCGGCACGTAGCCCAGCAGCAACTCAGGCTCCAGCCGCTGCTGCGCCAGACGGTAGCCGCCTCCCAGCGCCACCACGCCCGTACCGCCGGCCAAATGCAGCGTCAGGAAAAACGGGCCAGCCGCCTGCGTTGCCGTTTGGGCACGCGCCGGCTGTGCGTGCGCCCCAACTACCAGCAGTTCCAGCAGCAACCCAAGTAGCCAGCTCTTACCCCTCCACCCCATACGTCACGGTTTCCAGCCGAAACTTTCGCTGCCCCCACACCGTCAGAATGTGGTAGCGCTTTTTCTGCAGGCTGTAGGTGGTAAGGTAGGTAACACCATCGTGGTAAGGCTGCCCTACCGTAAACCGATGAATGTGCGCCCCCAGATGAAACACCAGCCCCGCACAATCCCGGAGAGCAGCCGTGTAGCGGGGCACTACCAGTGGATCAAAGTCCTCGTCGGTGGGCGGCACGTGGCCGACTACAATAGTTTGACGGGTACCTGCCGTATCGGCCAGCTGCTGCTGCAGCCATTGCACATCAGGAACCTGTTGGTTGAAACCATACTCGCGGCCGTTGGTATCCAGGCAGATAAAATGAGTACCCTGGTAGCGGAAGGTGTAGTTGAGTGGGCCGTAAACCTCCCGGTACACCGCCCGGCCATTACCCACCAAATCGTGGTTGCCGATTACAGTGAGGTAGGGTGCATCCAGCAACCGTAGCCGCTGGTGCACCCACCGGAATTCCCGCGTCAGCCCGAAGTCCGAAATGTCGCCGCCAATCAGTACGAAATCGATGCTGCGCTGCTGGTTGACGCTGGCTACAAACTCCTCCGTTTCGTCGTAGAACCGCTGAGTATCGCCCACAAACACAAACCGCACCGTATCGTCGGGGTTTGGAGCCGTCTGCAGCCGGGCCAGCGCCTGGCCATTCAGGCCCCGCTCCTGGGCTGGCACGTAGGCCTGGTTGGGACTGAACTCTACCAGCTGGCAGGCGCTCAGCAGCCCAAAAACTCCCACAAGACCGGCTCCACGCAGCATAGTTACCACGGGCCATCCGGGGCCCGCCCCGCTTTTTATATGTCCAGCTTCAAGCCCAAGCTCAACGTCAGGATATCGGCCGGCGAAAGTCCCCGGCGGTTTTGCACGTAGCTCACGATGTACAAATCATTGGTTCCAAATTCGTAGTAGGCCGAGAGGCTGCGGCTACGGCCACTGGCTGTGGCAGGCAGGGCGTAGCTCAGGCGGCTGCCCAGCAGAGGACCTACCCGAGTATCCGTTGAGAACCAGTAGTATCCGGGCTGGTACTGGTCGGGCTCCTCGTCGTTAATGGTGCCGTGGGTGTAGCTGAAATACCCTCCCACCGACAACGGTTTTAGCGTCAGTTTATCGCGCAGGGGCAGCGTCCAGGGTGAGTATAAAAGCTTGGCCGAAACCAGCGACAGAGCCGAACCAGCGTACTTTTCGGGCACGTACCCAATCAGGATATCCAGGTCGAGGCGGTCTTTGAGGCTGAAGCCGGCCCCACCTGCAATCATACCCAGGCCCCCGCCGGTTTGCAGCACCACGTGGCTGGGCCGGTACCAGGGCAAAGGGTTGCTGGCTGACACCGGGCGGGTAGCGGCGGGTGGGCCGGGCACGGCCACCGAATCGGGCGGGGTACCGGGCAAGGACAGGGCGGTAGCCGACGCGGCCAGCGGGGCCGCTACCAGGGCGGCCAAAATCAGGCGGTACAGCATCAGGACTAGAACGTTACTTGTTTCAGGCAGAATTGCTTGTCGCCCCATACGGTAAGCACCACGTACTGACGCGACTCGAATGAGGATGAGTTGATGTACGTGACTCCATCCCCGAACACCTCCCCGATGCTGAATGCATGGCGGTGTCCGTTCAGCTCGAATACCAGCCGGGGGTCTTCGCGCAAGGCCGCAGCGTACGGCTCCGATAGAGCAGGGTCGAAGTCCTCATCCTGGGGCGGTACGTGACTGATGATAACGTGGCGGCGCACCGAGTTATCGGCCAGTTCCCGCTTCACAAACGTCATGTCCGGAGCCGTGCCATCAAAGTTGTACTCCCGGCCGTTGGTATCCACAAAAATAAACTTGGTGTCGCCGTACACGAAAGAGTAGTTGCGGGGCCCAAAAATGGCCTCGTAGGCTTTGCGGCCGTTACCCACCAAATCGTGGTTGCCTACCACGGTCAGGTAGGGCACTTTCAGCTTGCGCAGGTCATGATTGATCCAGCGCATTTCGCGAGCAAAGCCAAAGTCGGAAATGTCGCCGGCCACCAGCATAAACTGAATACCAGGCTGTTGGTTGACGCTGCGCACCAGGTCCTCCGCGTCGTCGTAAAACCGCTGCGAGTCGCCGGTAAACACAAACCGCAGCGTATCGCCGGCGGGCAGAGGGCGCTGGGCCAGCAGGGCCAGGTTTTTGGCCGTCAGGTCGCGCTCTGAATCGGGGGCACGGTGGTCGTTCGGGCTGAATTCCAGCAGGTCGCAGCCGCTAAGCAATAAAGCGGCAGCCACGGGCAGCAAAGACCGCCCGGAAAAAGTTCGGAAAAATGAGCGCATACGCCTCGGCACTGAATACAACAACCAGCCCATCCGGCGGGATAGGCCTGGTGCTATATACTAGCAAGGTGCGCAGAGAGTTTATAGCCTGAAGGCTATTTACCCTCCAAACAGGGGGCTGGCCAGAGCCGCGTTTCCGGCCCAAACCCGGTTTGCGGCGTTTCAGGGCCTAAAATCAATTCTGAAGATATTCTGTGGAAAAGCCGCGTTTCCGGTAAAATACTCCTTATAGGCCCACCTCAGGCTACCTCTCAAAAGAGGAAGCCGCGTTTCCCGGCTCCTGCACCCGGCAAGCGGCCGCTCACGGGATACTACCCCATGAGCAGCCCTAACCACACCGAGCAACAATTAACACGGGGTCCTTATTAAGCACATCCTACTTACTCGTCCAGGTACTGATGCACAAACTTGATGGCCATGCTGCCCTCGCCCACGGCCGAAGCCACCCGGGCCATGGCCCCGGCCCGACTGTCGCCGGCGGCGAATACCCCGGGCACGCAGGTTTCCAGGAGGTAAGGTTCCCGGCGCGGGTGTTTCCAGGAAGCGGCGTAGCGCGGGTCCGTTACCAGGTCACGGCCGGTCAGCACGAAGCCCTTGCCGTCGCACACAATGGTATTGCACACCCACTCGGTGCTGGGCCGGGCCCCGATGAATACGAACAGCGCCCGGGCCGGATGCCGCTCCAGCTGCCCCTGCCGACGAATCACAACTTCCTCCAGGTGGTCGGCCCCGCACACCTCGGCCACTTCAGTAAACGGCAGCAGTTCAATATTGTCGGTTTGCCCAATCTGCTCAATCAGGTAGGCCGACATGCTGGCCGCCAGGTTTTCGCCCCGAATCAGGATGAACACCCGGCGGGCATACGTGGCCAGGTACATAGCGGCCTGTCCCGCCGAGTTGCCCCCGCCCACAATGTACACGTCCTGCTCCTGGCAGAAGCGGGCCTCGGTGCGGGCCGCCCCATAGTACACGCCGGCCCCGCTCAGCCGGTCGATGCCTGGCACCTCCAGGGTACGGTAACTGACGCCGGTGGTCAGAATAACGGCCCGGGTTTTCACTTCGCTTCCGTCGCTGAGGGTGAGCACTTTGTAGCCTTCCTGCACACATAGGTTGGTTACCTCCTGGGGGGCCAGAATTTCAGCGCCCAGGCGCACGGCCTGGGCCCAGGCCCGGTGGGCCAGCTCGCTGCCGCTCAGCCCCGTAGGGAAGCCCAGGTAGTTTTCGATGCGGGAGCTGGTGCCGGCCTGTCCGCCGGGTGTCTGGCGCTCAATCACCAGGGTTTTAAGGCCTTCAGAGGCCCCATACACGCCCGCCGCCAGCCCGGCCGGGCCGCCCCCAATCACCACCACATCATACAAATCCTGAGAGGCCTGCACCGTGAGGCCGATGCGGGTGGCTACCTCGGTGGGCGTGGGGTTGGGCAGCGTGGTGCCGTCTTCCAGAATAACCACGGGCAGCTGGTGGGAGGTGAGCTGCCGGCGGGCCAGCAGGGCCTGGGCCTCGGCATCCGTCTCGAAATCAAGCCACTGGTAGCCCACCATGTAGCCCGCCAGAAAGTCCTTCAACTCGTGGGAGCGGGGCGACCATTGAAACCCAATGAGGCGCACGCCGCGGTAGGGCGGCTTGTAGGCCGCTTCCCAGGCCGTAAGCAAATCGTGGAGGGTGGGGTAAAGCAGCTGCTGGGGCGGGTCCCAGGGCTTCATCAGGTAGTGGTCGAGGCGGGCCGAGTTGATGGCCCGGATGGCGGCCTCCGTATCGGCGTAGGCCGTAAGCAGCACCCGCTTGGCATCCGGAAACAGCTCCCGGGTGCGCGTGAGCACCTCTACGCCTTCCATATCGGGCATCCGCTGGTCGGCCAGCACCAGGGCCAGGGGCTCGTCCCGGTCGTGCAGCTCCTGCACAATGCTGAGCGCCTCCTGTCCCGAGCCCGCCCGCACTACGCGGTAGTCGCGCCGGAACTCCTGGCGCAGGTCCCGGTCGATGGCGCTAAGCACCTGAACATCATCATCTACGCACAGTAAAACGGGCTTTTTCATGTTGTCAGGAGTAACTACGTAAGGAAGTAACTGAGTAAAAAGCCGTTGAACTTTGCCCAGAGTTTTGGCGCTACTAATGCCCACTGCTGGATTGCGCTAGGTTGCGCTGGCCGGCAACTGAAAGGTGAAGTAAAGAAGAACTGAATAAAGAAGTCGCGGCCTACTTGTTGTGTTGAGGCTCATACGCACCCGCCGAAGCATTACTCAGTTACTCCCTTACTCAGTTACTCATGTATTCACCGGCAGCCACACCCCAAACTCCGTATGGCCGGGCTCCGACTGTACCTCCAGGTGGCCACCGTGCTGCTCCACGATGCGCAGGGCAATATCGAGGCCCAGACCCGTGCCTTCGCCGGCGGGCTTGGTGGTGAAAAAGGGCTCCAGAATGCGAGGCAACACCTCGGGCGGAATACCGGGGCCATTATCGATGATGAATACCCGCACAAACTCCCCCTCGGGGCGGGTACGCACGGTAATTTCCCCACCGGCGGGCAGGGCATCAATGGCGTTGTCGAGCAGGTTGGTCCACACCTGGTTCAGGCTGCTTACCTGCCCACGCACCGGAGGCAGGCCAGGGGCATAGTCTTTCACGAGGCGCAGGTTTTTCTCGCGCAGCGCGAAGCCCAGCATGTTGAGGGTACTTTCCAGCCCGCTGTTCACGTCGAGGGGAGCAAAGTCCTGTCCCCGGTCCATGTGGCTGTAGGTTTTTACGTTGGTTACCAGGGTAGTGATGCGGGAGCCGGCTTCCTGCACGTCGTGCACCAAGTGCAGGCCGGTCAGCTGGCCTTCCAGCCAGGCCAGCGCCGCCGGGCGGGCCTCCGGGGCCCAGGCGGCGAGAGTAGGCGTCAGCTGAGTCAGGCTGAGGCCCGCATCCAGCAGCCCGGCTGCCAGCTGGTAGCCGTCGGGTACCCCCTGCTCTTCCAGCCAGCTGGCCAGTTCGTCTTCGGCGTCGGAGCGGTCCAGGGCTGAGGTGAAGGTGGGCGGGGCCGGGGCGGCGGCCAGGCGGGTCAGCTCGGCCAGGGCTTCGGGGCTGGGACAGTGGCGCACCAGCTCCTGCAGCAGCGCGGGCCGGGCCCGCAGGTTGCCGGCCAGCCGCTCGGCGGCCCGCATAATGGCGGCGGCGGGGTTGTTCAGCTCGTGGGCCAGCCCCGCCGAAAGCTTGCCCAGGGCCCGCAGCTTATCGTCACGCTCCTGGGTGCGGGCCTCCTGCCGGGCCCGGTCGCTCATCAGGCTCACTAGGCGTTGCACCAGCTCGGGACTGGTTTGCTCCAGCTCCGGAAACTCGCGGCGGTGCAGCAGGTACAGCCAGGTTTCGCCCACGGCCACGCTTTCGCCCCGGATAACCCGCAGCCGGGAGTAAGGCAGCACCCCGCTTACCTGGCCCGCCTCCACCCGAAAGGCCGGCTCCCGGTTGCCATTGTGCAGGGAGTAGAACTGCAAGCCTCCGGCCAGTACGGCCATCAGGTACTCGGCCTCGTCGCCGGGGCGGGCCACCACCTGCCCGGGCTCAAAGCAGCGCTGCTCGCCGTGAGCCAGCAGCCAGGCTAGCGTTTCGGGTGGCAGGCCGGCAAAGGTGGGTATCTGGGTAAGGTCGGGAGCTGGCATGGGGTTGGGGGAGGAAATGGTCTTGCGGAAGATTCAGGTAGTAACATACGCAACCACCCGCGTTTTTGAGGTATGTGGGCCCTCGGGAATCTCCATAAAAAGCGCGAAGATCAGAACCCCAAATCAGGTGCGGCAACCCGCCGCCCAAAGTCTGACTCAGCGGCAGATGGTGGTAGTATTGGCGAAGCCAACCGGCGACGACCCGCGAAGGACAATGCATAAAAAAGCCCCAGTGGTCTGCCGCACGCAGCAACCGGCTTAGAACTGGCTGCTGCGTGCGACGGACCACTGGGACACCAGGCAGGCCCTGCGGTGGGCCGGTTGGCGGTTACTGGCCCGATGCTGGGGCTGCCGGGGCCGCCGGAGCCTCGTTGCACTGGTCGGGCTTCAGGTTGGCGTTCTTGTTTTTATAGGTCGACTCAGTGACTTCCGTAAACACGAGCGTATTGGTCATGAAACGTGTTTTCATGTCGCCCTGGATATAGTATACTTTGCCGGCCTCCAAGTTGATGTCGAATTTTTCTTTGTCGGGCAGATTAAGGCCTCCCGCCACCGACGTAAACGATGTCTGCCCGGGCTTAATTTTGGCTACGAAGTAGCGCTTGTTGCTAAGCCGGCATAACTCAGCTCCGTTGGCCCGCACCGTAAAGTTAAGCGCGGCCCCCATGTACATCGGCGGCCGGTAGAACACGACGGTAGCCATGTCGGGTGTGGGGGTGGGTACAGGGCCCTGGGCTTGGGCCGAAGAGGCCGCCAGCAGCAGACCGGCCGGAATAAGTAGTAGGCGCATAAAGCCAGAAAGGGGATAAAGTGAGTAGGAAAAGTCGATGCCGGATTGGCAGCATTTACGTCAAATATAGTGGCTTACTGGTAAGAGCTCACGAGCAGAAAGAGCCCTGCACGCCGGGGGGCATCCGCCGGCCCCCGCCGCCCACCCTTCTTCTCCGAAAAAGCCCTTTCTTGCCAAACTTTTTAGCTCCGCGCTGCATTCTTTAGTTTTCCCTCTTGCTTCTGAACTCATCGGCATGGCCAAAGTCAAAACCCTCTTTTTCTGCCAGAACTGCGGCGCCCAAAGCGCCAAGTGGATCGGCCGCTGCCCCAGCTGCGGCGAGTGGAACACGTACGTGGAGGAGGTAGTAGAGAAGCCCGACACCAACACCGCCGCCAACGCCTGGAAGGCCTCCACCTCGGTGGGCACTACCACCAAAGCCGCCAAGCCCAAGCCCCTGGGCGACATCCTGTACGAAGAGGAATCCCGCCTGAATACCCACGATGGGGAACTGAACCGGGTACTGGGCGGCGGGCTGGTACCCGGCTCCCTGGTGCTCATTGGGGGCGAACCGGGTATTGGCAAAAGCACTCTGATGCTCCAAATTGCCATGCAGCTCAACGGGTTGCGCATTCTGTATGTGAGCGGGGAAGAGAGTGAGCAGCAGATTAAGATGCGGGCTGAGCGCCTGGGCCGCCAGCACCCCGGCCTTTACATTCTCACTGAAACCAATACCCAGAACATTTTCCGCCAGATCGACCAGCTCCAGCCCAACGTGGTGGTGGTCGACTCCATCCAGACGCTGCACAGCACGCTGGTAGAAAGCGGAGCCGGCTCGGTAAGCCAGGTGCGTGAGTGTACCACCGAGCTGCTGAAATACGCCAAGGATACCGGGGTGCCCGTGCTGCTCATTGGCCACATTACCAAAGACGGCTCCATTGCCGGCCCCAAAATTCTGGAGCACATGGTGGATACCGTGCTGCAGTTTGAGGGCGACCGGCACCTGACCTACCGCATCCTGCGCACCGTGAAAAACCGCTTCGGCTCCACCTCCGAGCTGGGCATTTACGAGATGCAGGGCGCGGGACTGCGGCAGGTGAGCAACCCCTCCGAAATCCTGCTCAGCCAGCGTACCGAAAGCCTGAGCGGCATGGCCATTGGGGCCACGCTGGAGGGCAACCGTCCCCTGCTGGTGGAGGTGCAGGCCCTTGTAACGCCCTCCACCTACGGCACGCCTCAGCGCTCCGCCACCGGCTTTGATGCCAAGCGCCTGCAAATGCTGCTGGCGGTGCTGGAAAAGCGCAGCGGCCTGCGCCTGGGCCAGCATGATGTGTTTCTGAACATTGCCGGTGGCCTGCGCCTGGAAGACCCTGCGTTGGATTTAGCCGTGTGCGCCGCCGTGGTCAGCTCCCTGAATGATGTGCCCATCCGCAACGAAATCTGCCTGGCCGCAGAAGTGGGCTTAAGTGGTGAGATACGGGCCGTTAGCCGCCTGGATCAGCGCCTGAGCGAGGCCGAAAAGCTGGGATTTGCGGAAATGTACATTTCGCAGTTCAACGCCAAAGGCTTGGACCTGGCCCGGTATGGTATCCGGGTACATCCTTCGGGCCGTCTGGATGAGGTTCTGACCGGCTTGTTCGGGTAGCTGACCTGATGCAGGGTAAGTTAACTGCAAGAGCCGATTGGCCTTGTCACTTGGTTAAATCCTGTTTTTTACCTGAGTGATACCGTTGCTTTTCACCCCATTGTTCAAAACTTTGGTATCGGTCAGTGAGTTACGAAAAAAGTAACCTGCCGGATTGGACTTTCTGGTCGGTTCTCTCGTATCTTCGGAGGAGGAATTGACTTTTACCGCGAATCATCTGACACCGTTCTGCAAAAACCGCCCCACGGCCAAGCAGGGTCCGATTCCTTACTCCGCAACCGCTACCAACCAATGGCCTATAGATCTACTCTCACTGCTGCCCTGATCTGGGCCGGGTTGCTGGCCGCCCCGCTATTGGGGCAGGCCCAAGGAACCGTCATTCTCACCGGGAAAGTGAGTGGCCGCACCGCCGACACAGTGGCCGTATCGGTGCGCGAGAACCCCTTGGATATTAAAGAGCAGATTACCTACGCCCGCCTCGACAGCAAGGGCGAGTTCCGGCTGGCCCTCACGGTAAATGGCCCCACCCGCGCCGACCTGGTATACGGCGACGATGTGACGGATATGTTTCTGGAGCCGGGCAACCAGCTGGAAGTTCGATTTAAAGGTAACGACCTGGCATCTTCCGTGCGCTACAAAGGCAAAGGAGCGGAAGCCAATACCTTCATGTCCGAAATGGACGATAAGTTTGTGGAGAATGATGGCTTTCAGGTGCTCCCTGACAACATTATGCTCTACGAGTCGCCGTTTCTCTCCTTTCTGGACTACCGCCGCAAAGAGGAAAACAAATTTCTGGAGGAGGGAGGCGAGGGCCTGACTCAGGCGTTCAAAAACTACATCAAGGCCGAAATTGACTACAGCTACGCCAACGACCGGCTCACCTTTCAGGACCTACGCGAGCAGGTAGTAGCCACCGAGGGCCGCCTGAAAATGACGCCCAGCTACTACAGCTTTCTGGAAGATAAAAGCCTGATAAACAACCCAACGGCTGTGCAGAGCGAGATGTACCAGGAGTTTCTGCTCAACTACATTCACTACCTGGCCCTAACCAGCGGCAAACAGCGCTCCGACCCCGATTTTTACCAGGTCTGCTACGACATGGCCAAGAAGCAGCTGACTGGTCCGGCGCAGCCCATCATTATGGGACGGGTATTGAAGGAGTCGTTCCGGTTTGGGCATGTGAAGCAGTCGGCAGCTATGCTGGAAGATTTCCGGTCGGTGGATGGCAAAAATGAGTTCTACCCCCTGCTGAAACAGGATTTCGATACGCACAAAGCCTTTGCCATTGGCTCGCCGGCCCCTGATTTCCGGCTGGTGTCCTCCACCGGCGACACCGTGAGCCTCAAGCAGTTTGCGGGCAAACTAGTGTACGTGAACTTCTGGCGCACCACCAGCGGCCTGGCCCTGCGCGACCTGCCCTACGAAACAGAGCTGGCCAAAAAATTTGAGGGCAAGAACATCGTGTTTCTGAACATTGCCCTCGACGAAAACGAAGGCGCCTGGAAGCAGCTGGTTATCAGCAAGAAGCTGCCCGGTGTGCACGTGCGTACTGCCGGTGGTATGCGCTCCGCCGTGGCCCGGGCCTATGCCATTCAGGATGTGCCCAGCTACTTCCTGCTGGCCGAAGATGGCACCTTCCTCAACACCAAGCCCAAGCGCCTAAGCAGCCGCGCCGCCGTGGACGAAATCAAGGAGTCGTTTGGTAAGGCCAATACCTACAGCAGCACGCTGCCGGGGCGGTAACACCTCCTACCTGCCTGGCCGCGCCCCGGCTCCGATGTCCCGCTTTCCGCAGGCGGTATCGGGGCCGGGGCGCTACCTTTGGCGGCATACTGCTACATTCCCTCCCCGAGATTATGCGCATTGTGGTAACGGGTTCCAGCGGCCGGATCGGTCAGGAAATTGTGCGCCAGCTGCAGCCCACCCACCAGGTAACCGGCCTCGATATCCGCCCCGGCCCCACCACCCACGTTTGCGGCAACCTGACCGATCAGGCCCTGGTGACGCGGCTGCTGACCGGGACCGAGGCCGTTATTCACACGGCCGCCCTGCACGCGCCCCACATTGATAAGTACAGCAAGTCAGATTTCGTGGAGGTGAACGTTAGGGGCACGCTGCACCTGCTGGAAGCTGCCGTGACGCAAGGCGTGCAGCGGTTGGTGCTCACCAGCTCCACCTCCGTGTACGGGCACGCCCTGGAAACGCCCGGCGCGGCCACCTGGGTGACGGAGGAGCTGACGCCCCGCCCCCGCGACATTTACGACATTACCAAGCTGGCGGCCGAGGAGCTGTGCCGGCATTTTGCGGCCACCACCCACCTCCAGACCCGGGTGCTGCGCACTTCGCGCTTTTGGGAAGAGCCCTGGCCCGACCGGGCCGTGTACCGCCTGTACCGGGGCCTGGACGTGCGCGACGCGGCTCGGGCCCATGTGCTGGCCGTGGAAAATGGACAGCTGGCATTCGGGCTGTATAACATTTCGGCCCGGCCCGACTTTGTAGCCCCGGAAGCTGCCGAGCTGTACACCAACGCGGCGGCCGTGGTAGCCCGGCATTACCCCCAGGCCGCGGCCGTGTTTGCCCGCCGCAGCTGGCCGTTACCCAGCTGCATCGACCGGGTGTACTGTATTGATAAAGCCCAGGCGGAACTCCATTACCAGCCAGAATACAACTTCGCCGAGCTGCTGGCGACGCTGTAAGCTTCTTCCTTTTCGACAGAGCAAGTGCTGCTTCGAAAAAGCCGTACCTGGCCGCTTGCACAACTCCCTCTGTTCCAGCACTACTGTTCGCCGTAGTCTGTGCCGAAGTATAACATTGCGTTTGTGCGGCGGAGCGCGTAGCTTGGCCGCACCACTCTGCTATTTCCTATTGCTATAGTCCCCTGCACTGGCAGGCTGATTCCATCCTTCCACTTTTTATCCCGTTTCGCTAATGAAACTCATCCGTTCACCGCTCTACTTGGCGCTGGCCCTGCTTACGCAGTGTAGCAGCTGCAAGGACCACGACCCCAGCCCGGAGCAGCAGCTGCCCCCCGCCACCCAGACCGGGGCCAACACCTTCGGCTGCCTCATCAACGGCCAAGCCTACCTGCCGGCCGGCTATGACGGTACTAGTAACTATGCCGTGCTCTACGACCCGGGATATAATGGGGGAACTCTTGATATCCGAACATATAACGCAGCTGGCAATAACGACCAATATCTATCTGTGAGTAGTGATGGAGTTAATCAGGTGCGTACTTATTCAATGAACGGCTCTTCCTCCTCTGTGGGATTTTATTTCAGAGATGCTGCCCACTCCACGTCTTGCGCACTAATTAACACCAGTGACAACAGTATTTATCGCAAAGGCTCGCTGACGATAACGCGCCTGGATTTGCAAGCCGGCATTATTTCGGGCACGTTCGAAGCGAAGTTGGCTAAGCCCGGCTGCGACACCGTGCGCATTACGCAGGGCCGCTTCGACAAGAAGTTATAGTCCAGCTTTCTACACTCTCCCATTCCATGCGACATCTTATCCTCTGTTTGTTGCGTAGGGGCTCCTGAACTGGCTATGCTGGCAGGCCCCTCTTCGCTGGATGGGTGCGACACCGCTCCGCAACCGTATAGTATTCAGAACTACGACCCGGCCTTCACCTATACGGTTACCTCCAGCGGCTCGGTCCGGCACCTGTTCGATGCCACTACGGGTGAGCTGTCGGTGCGCACTAACGGCCGCACCACCGGTCCGGGCCAGCTAACGGTGCGGGCCGCCAACAGCTGCGGCAGCAGCAGCCGCACAGTTTCTATCTCCGTTTCGGCCTGCACCACCTACCGCTACACCGTGTACCCCAACCCGGCTCAGGAAGAGGTAACCGTGGCGGACGAGCCGACGGCCGCCCGCTCCGTCTCCGCCTCGGCTACGACAGCCAGTCATGGCACGACCCCCGAGTTTGAGGTTACGCTCTACAATGGGCAGGGCCAGCCCGTACACCAGGGTCGCAGCCAGGGCCGTCGGTTCCGCCTGAGCCTGCACCAGTTCCCGGCCGGACTGTACCAACTGCATGTAGGCCAGGGCACACAAGTAGAACGCCATACGCTACAGGTTACGCATTGATAAGTTTAGTTTTCATCGTTAGAGCCCTGCTTTAGCTACCAGTAAAACGGTAAACTGAAGCAGGGCCTTGCTGTTGTAGGCACTACCAGTTCCTACCGCCGTACCTTTAGCCACCACATGGCCACTATCCTCACCGACGCACTTAACTTCCTGTCGAAAGCTACGCCCGGCCGCCTCTGGAACGGGGCGCAGGTGGTGGGTGGCTATGCCCTGAGTAAGCTCACGGGCAAGGCCCGGCACTGGGGGCTGCCGGTGGCCCTGAGCTTCGAGCCTACTACCAGCTGCAACCTGCGCTGCCCCGAGTGTCCCAGCGGCCTCCGCTCCTTCACGCGGCCCACCGGTATGCTGCCTGATGCACTGTTCAAAAAAACCATCGACGAAGTAGCCTCCCGGCTTTGGTACCTGATTTTCTATTTTCAGGGCGAGCCGTATCTGCACCCCAATTTCCTGGACATGGTGCAGTACGCTTCCGGCAAGGGTATTTACACGGCCACCAGCACCAACGCCCACTACCTTACCGATGCCAATGCCCGCCGCACCGTGGAAAGCGGGCTGGACCGGCTGATTATTTCCCTGGATGGCACTACCCAGGAGGTATACCAGCAGTATCGGGTGGGTGGCAAGCTGGACAAAGTGCTGGAAGGCACCCGTAACCTGTTGAAGTGGCGGCGGGAGCTCAAAAGCCAGACCCCGCGGGTGGTGTTCCAGTTCTTGGTAGTGCGCCCCAACGAGCACCAGATTGCCGAGGCCCAGGCGCTGGCCCGGGAGCTGGGCGTGGACGACGTGTGGTTTAAAACGGCCCAGATTTACGATTATCACAACGGCAGCCCCCTCATACCTACCATCGACTATTACTCGCGCTACGAAAACAACCCGGACGGCACCTGGAGCATCAAAAACCGCCTGCTCAACCACTGCTGGAAGATGTGGCACAGCTGCGTAATCACCTGGGATGGGCTGGTGGTTCCCTGCTGCTTCGATAAGGATGCCGAATACCGCCTCGGCGACCTGCAAACCCAAACCTTCCGCCAGCTCTGGCACGGGGCCAAATACCGCAACTTCCGCAGCGCCCTGCTCAAAGGCCGCGACCAGATAGACATGTGCCGCAACTGCACCGAAGGCACCAAGGTGTGGGGGTAGCAGTGAATTTGTAAAGTGGTGAAATGGTGAATGAGCCAGACCACTTATCTTAACCGCTACCTCACCGCTTGCTACTCGTTATCCTATGTTTTCGGCTACGCGCATCACGACCATCCGCAAAAGCAAAGGCTTGTCGCAGGAAGTGCTGGCCGAGCAGTCGGGGGTGAGCCTGCGTACCATTCAGCGGGTGGAGCAGGGCGAAACTGAGCCGCGCGGCTACACCCTGCAGGCTCTGGCCCAGGCCTTGGATGTGCCGCTGGAAGCGTTCCGGATACAGCCGGAGCCGGCCGCCCCCACTCCACCCGCGCCCCCGCTCCCGGCCCCAGCCGCCCTCCCCTCCGACCCCGATTTTCTGCAGCTGCTGAACCTGAGTGCCCTGAGCTTTCTGGTACTGCCCCTGCTGAACATTCTGGTGCCGTGGTGGCTGTGGCGGGCCCGGCGCCACCGCACGGCGCACGTAGCGGAGGTGGGCCGCCGGGTACTGGGCTTCCAGATTTTGTGGCAGGTGGGCAGCTTCTTCGCCTTCATGCTAGTGGTAGTAGTACAGCTGCTGATGGCTGGTTCGCACCGCCTGTTTTTTCCGGGTATTTACCTCGCCCTGGTGGTGCTCACCTACGGTTTTAACGTGGCCATGGTAGCGTACTATGCCATGCAGCTGCGCAAGGGCAACCTGGCTATCTACCCAACCCGACTATAAACCACAGCATCATAAATCCTTTATCTACAGATAATTAGGTGTAATGACGGGGAAATGACGGAGAAATGGCGCAGGGCCGAGTGGTGGTATGCCTCACTTTTGGTGACATCAACTACCTGGCCCTGCCCTGTTATGAAAATCCTCTTTAAAGTTCTCCTGGCCGTTGTTGTACTTCTGGTGCTGAGCGGTATTGGCGGCTACTTCTACGCTCGGCGGGCGTTTGCGCCCCCGGCCAACCAGCTCACCATTACGGGCCTGCCAGCGGCTACCCCATTTACCTGGCTTGGCGATACAGCCGTTACCCCAGCCCGGCCCCACGCCGTACTGCTGGTGCCAGTCCGGCTGGCCGGCTGCCCCCGCACCTGCTATCTGCAGTTTGATACCGGGGCTCCGTATACTTTGTTCTACGCCAATCCGCTGGCGGCGCTGCGGGCAGCTTATCCGGCCACCCAAAATGCCCTACTGCCCCAGCACGATACGCTCCGGGCCGTACGGTTCGGGTTGGGCAACGCGCAGGTAGCAGTAGCCAAAGCGCCGGTGCTGCGTTACGGTGCCGCCACCCTGCCGGCTGACAGTACTGCTCCGTTTATCATCGGCTCGTTGGGGGCCGATGTGCTGGTGAAACAGGCGTTGGCTATCGACTTTCCCCGGCAGCGCTTTAGCCTGTACTCCCGGTTGCCCGACAGCCTGACACAGCGGGCCCAGTTTACGCGGCTCAGTTTCGATAACCGCCGGGTGCTGGTGCAGGCTACCGTGCAGCAGGATCAGCAGAACTACCTCTTCGACTCGGGCAGCAGTGCGTTTTCTCTGCTTACCAACCAGGCCAAATGGCAGCAGCTGGCTACACCGGCTGCTACACCCAGCGTATCGGGCGTAAACTCCTGGGGCAAAACCCTCAGGGCCCATACGGTAGCCTCAGCGGCCACTTTGCGCATTGGCACGCAGGCGCTGCCGCTCCGCTCCGTTACGTACATCGAAAACGTGAGCTTCTGGCAGCGGGTCCTGATGCAGATTTCGGGTATGGGCGGGATGCTGGGCAATGAGGCCTTCACGCGGCACACGGTATTGCTCGATACTCAGGGAGGCCGTTTTGGGGTGGTGCAATAGCCTCTCAATTCTCCCAAAGACAAAAATGCGCTCCGAACGAATTCGGAGCGCATTTTTTATTAAGTAGGCCCGGAGGACTACCGGTGCTTCTTGTCGAGGTTTTTTCCCAGGTCTTCTACTTGCTTGAGAAAGTCCAGCGCGTCGGTGTCGCCGTAGGTGCCGTAAGCGGAGGAAATGGTACCCCGTACGCCATCAGTGGTTTCCAGGGCATACAAGATGGACATATCATCCGGGTTACTCTCTCCCTCGAAGCGGTAAAAATCCACAATGGTTACCTCGTTGGGTCCGTAACTTTTGTCCCGGTCGGTATCCAGGGTATGCAAGCGGCCATCCGTCACGCGGAAGTCGGCCGTGAAGCCCTCTTTATTCAGTTTGCGCTCCACATTTACAAGAGTGCGTTCTTCTTCTTTGTCCTGCATGGCGAGGGGTGTTTTAGGGAATAGGAAGGAATGCGGTCCGGAAGGATGATACGGTAGCCACGAAAAGCCCCCGTGCCGGGCTATACGTAGCCGGTACGGGGGCGGGTTATATCCGGAGGCAAGAATATTGCGCCGTTAGGCTTTGGCACCTTCACGAGCCTCAGCCAACTCAATGGTGCGCTGCAGGCGGTCAACATCAATAACGGAGCAGGCCCCACCGCAGCCTTTAGCACAGGCCGCCTGATCTTTGGAAAACCAGGCCCGCCAGAAAATCCGGCCTACATACCAGACCGCGCCGGCAAACAACAGGGCAATGATGAGATACTGTATCCACATGATGCTCACAAAACTACGACGGAGCCCGGAAAGTTTACTGGCGGGGCATCCTAACTCCTTCACTGTCATCCTGAGCGCAGCGAAGGACCTTATTACATTTGAGTAGTTCGTTCTGGTATGATAAGGTCCTTCGCGCTGCTCAGGATGACAGCTTTTTTCTATTCGGCTTCGTTCCAGAACTCCCGAATGGTAGCCTGCATTTCCTGGTGTACCAGGCCGTTGCTGGCCACCACCTGCCGGCCCGAGAGCGGGTCGCCGTCCTGCAGGAACTCCGTTACCCGCCCCCCGGCCTCGCGCACCAGCAGGATGCCGGCGGCCACGTCGTAGGAGTTGAGGTTGAACTCGAAGAAGCCCTCGAAGCGGCCAGCGGCTACGTAAGCCAGGTCGGCGGCGGCGGAGCCTACGCGGCGCACCCCGTGGGAGCGGCGCATGAAGGAGCCCAGCACCTGTAGGTAGTCATCCATCAGCTCGAACTTGGTGTAGGGGAAGCCGGTGGCAATGAGGCTGTTGTTCAGATCAGGCACATCGGAAACGTGGATGGGCAGCTCATTGCAGAACGCCCCGGCTCCTTTAGCGGCCCGGAAACACTCGTCGCGCACCACCTCGTACACCACGCCGGCCACCAGCTCCTGGCCCTTCACCAGGCCCACGCTCACGCAGTATACCGGTAGGCCGTGCACAAAGTTGGTGGTGCCATCCAGGGGGTCGATAATCCAGTTGTACTCCTCGGCCCGGTCGGCGCCTTCCGTGCCTTCTTCGGTGATAAAGCCGGCCTCGGGCAGCACCTCGCGCAGGCCGGCTACCAGCAGCTTCTCGGTTTCCTTGTCCACGTACGACACCAGGTCGTGCACGCCCTTTAGCTCAATGTGGCTGCGGTTGAAGGTGGCCGCCTCCTGGCGAATAAACTGGCCCGCGTGGCGCGTTACGGCTGCCAGTTGAAAGCTGAGTTGATTGTAGTCCATGCAATTATTCGTGTTGATTCATGCTGACCGAAGTCGAAGCAGAACATTCTAAGCCATTTCAGGCTGTTTGGTTTGTCTTTGTAATACGGCTCGTACCGCAGTGAGTAGTAACAGCAGCACCGCCAGCATCTGGCAGGCGGGGCCGAGCAGTTCGCCGTACTTCACGTAAAATGTTTGCTCAGTGTTCAGATGCACGGTGGCGCGGCTTACGGCCGGCACCCACCAGCCGGTTTGCTGGGTAATTTCGCCCTTCTGATTGATAAAGCCCGAAATGCCGGTGTTGGCCGAGCGGGCCACGTCGCGGCGGGTTTCGATGGCGCGCAGGGTAGCGTACTGCAGGTGCTGCAGGTGCCCCGGCGAATCGCTCCACCACCCGTCGTTGGTGATGATGCCGATGAGCGTAGCCCCGTTCTGCGCGTACTGGTTCACGAAGTCGCCGTACACTGATTCGTAGCAGATGACGGGGGCTACTTTGAGGGCGGGCGTGGCGGTTTGGTACACCGTGCGCTCATCCTGGGAGCCCAGGCCACCGGCCGTGCCGCCCAAATCAATTACAAACATGCTCAGCCAGGGTGGCACGCCCTCCACGCCTGGCACCAGCCGACTTTTGTGGTAAAACTGCCCCGGCCCCGGCAGATGCACGGCCGCGTTGAAGATGTCGTAGTACCCCAAATCCTCACGGAAGCGGGCGGTAGGGCTGGCCTTGGCTTTGTCGGGGCCATACTGCTGCACGGAGGTCAGGCCAGTGATGAGGTCGAGGCCGGGGTGCTGGGCCAGCCAGCTGCGCAGGCGCTGCACTTTGGGGTAGCCGTTGAAGGTGGCCTCGAAGTAGGTTTCGTCGAGACTGGTTTCGGGCCAGAGCACCAGCTTGGTGCTGGGCGTAAGGCTCTGCTCGGTAAGAGTGAGCAGGCGGGTCAGCTGCTCATCATAGGATACGAAACGGGAGCCGCCCTCAAACTTCTCGTTGTAGGGGTCGATGTTGGGCTGCACGGCCAGCACTTCCACGGCCTCGCCTTTTTCCTGGTAGCTGCTTCCGATGTAGTAGGATAACCCAATGGGCAGGATAATGGATAGGAGGCAGAGAATTAAAAATGAAGAATTAAAAATTAAAAATGGTCGGCTTTCTGAGTTTTCGATAGTCTGATTTTCAATTTTTGATTTTTCATTTCTAATTGAAAAAAACGCCAGCAAATTCACCACCCACATCCAGAGGGAGCCGCCCAGAAAACCGGTGTACTCGTACCACTGCACCCACTGGTTGGCCTGGGCGAAACCGTTGCCCAGCGTCAGCCAGGGCCAGGTAAGGAACCAGTGCAGGTGCAGCTGCTCGAAGGCAATCCAGAACACAGGCAGGGAGGCATAGCCCAGCCTGGGCCCGAAGTGCTTTTTGGTCAGGCGAAAGGCCGTAAGGGGCAAACTCATGAGGGCAGCGTTGGCCACCACGGCCGTAATGCCACCCCACAACGTGCTGTAGCTCACCCAGTAAGTAGCAAACAGGTTCCAGAGCAGCAGCAGCAGGTAGCTGTAGCGCCACACCTTCCAGCCGCTGGCCCCGCGTTGGGTGAGCAGCTGCTCCAGCTTGAGGTAGGGCACCCAGGCCACCAGCAGTACCGTCGCCAGCGCGGCCGGATGCACCGGCCAGCCCAGCCACAGCAAAAAGCCCCCCAGCAGCGCCAGCATGGTAGGCAGCCAAAACGCTGGGGTAGTGGCCGCGGGCGTGGTGGCAGGGGCGGCGGCGCGGGTAGCGTTATTCGGCACGGTCATCGTTTTTGTATCGGTCTTCTTTGGCGGCGCGCTCCTCTTTGCGGCCCTGCACCACCAGCACAATTTCGCCTTTGATGGCGGAGCGGGCGGCAAAACTGGCGGCCAGCTCCGCCAGGGGCGCCGTTACGGTTTCCTCAAACAGCTTGGTCAGCTCCCGGCTCACGGAAGCGGGTCGCTTGGGGCCCAGTACCTCGGCCAACTGCTCCAGCGTTTTTACAATGCGGTGCGGCGACTCGTAGAAAATCATGGTGCGGTGCTCCTGGGCCAGCTCCTGCAGGCGCGTCTGGCGGCCCTTTTTCACCGGCAGAAACCCCTCAAACGTGAACCGCTCGGCCCCAAACCCCGATTTCAGCAAAGCCGGCACAAAGGCCGTGGCTCCCGGCAAACATTCCACCTTGAGGCCCCGCGCCAGGCACTCCCGCACCAACAGAAACCCGGGGTCGGAAATTCCGGGGGTGCCGGCATCCGATACCAGGGCCATGGTTTCGCCTTTCTCCAGGCGCTCCAGCAGGCGCTGTACCTGCTGGTGCTCGTTGTGCAGGTGGTAGCTGAGCATGGGCTTCTTTAGGCCCAGGTGCTGCAGCAGCCGGCCGCTGGTACGGGTGTCCTCGGCCAGCACAGTATCCACCTCACCCAGCACCCGAATGGCCCGCAGGGTAATATCCTCCAGGTTGCCAATGGGCGTGGGCACCAGATAGAGCAACGTTTTTTCTTGGGGTTCAGCCATACCGGCAAAGGTAGTTGAAGGGAGTTGCTAGTTTCTAGTTGCTAGTTGCTGGTTGCTAGTTGTCTGGATGCACATGCCAACCAGTTATCAACAACTAGAAACCAGCAACTAGAAACCAGCAACTAGAAACCAGCAATTTCCTCCCCGCCATAGTCAGCGGCCAGTTGGTCGATGGCGGCGGCTAGCTTATGGTCTTTGTCGGTTACGCGGTTGCCGGCGTCGTGGGTACGCAGGCGGAAGCTGACTACGTTGTACTCGTTACTCCACCACGGGTGGTGCTCCTGGTACTCGGCTTCCTCGGCCACGTCGCTCATAAAGCTGAAGGCCATTTTGAAATCAGAGAAGCGGAAGGTGCGGGTGAGGGCGTTGTCGGTTTCGGTCCACATAGGCGGAAATTATAGGTTACTGCGCACTTCCATCAGGGCAAAGCCCAGCAGGTTCAGGCCGGGCCACTCGGCGGGATTAGTGGCCTGGGGGTGGTCCTGGGCCAGACCTATTCCCCAGATGGCATCAACCGGACTGGCTTCTACCAGTACCCGGGTGCCGGTACCCAGCAAAAACTGCCGCAGCGCCGGGTGCTGGCTGAATTTGGCTTTATTGCCGCGCCCCACAATGTCAAACCGGGCGGCATTCCACCTGGCTTCTTCAAACCTCTGTACCTTACGGCCCAGCCGTTTAGCTACGTCTGGGTGCGGGGCCTGCATAATAGCCTGGCGGGTAGCTTCATCCTGAAACAGCCGGGCCTTCTCGGCCATCATGTAGTGCTCAGTGGTAGCGTAAGTGTCGCCATCGAGCGTAAACGGGGCAGGGTACCACTGGCTGAACACCTCTTTGCCAATACCTCCTTTACTGGTGTGCCCCCAGAAAAACAGATACTTCACCAATTCACCCGCCTGCAGGTAATGCAACAGGCTGTCAACGGAGCGAACGGCATTTAAAGCATTGATTGACATTCTTCTGCAACAGAATATTTGAGTAGGATGTGGGCAAAGCTAAACCCAAATCCGGGAACCGCAGTACACTTACCTTACACGCTCTGCCCACCTCAACACCTCTTTTACCATGGCTATTGACCCCAACGACCGTCCCGTGCGCGTCATCAACGACGATACAACTGAGCAGGAAATGGCAGCCGGCCATATCACGCCCGGCGGCGACCCACCCAAGAACGAAGCGGCCCGCGGCGGCTTCGGCAACCGGGAAGGCAAGGAGGGCTACGGCACCGACAGCGGCAGTGGTATTTCGGCCGTATCGGTAAACGAAGACGCCGACAAAGCCGAGCACCCCGCCGATAATATGCGCACCTCCGAGGAAGGCCGCCCCGACCGTCCCAACCAGGATATGCCCGCCGACGATGACCGGGACCTGGAAGCCCGCCGCCCCGTGGACGAGCTGGACCTGGACGATGACCGCCCCGGCCGCGACGAGATGCAAAACCCCGATTCCCGCGTGGGGATGGGCCAGATGGAGCCCCGTACCGGCACCAACGCCGACCTAGCCCGCCAGGGTACCAACGCCGACCTCACTGACCCCGACGCTTCTGATACGGCCATTGTGCAGTAGCAGCCCCGCTGGGTTCTGGCAGTAGTTATCGGTTTTTTGTTCACCTAACTTTCCAGCATTATGGCCCATCATAGCAGTGAAGCAAATCAAGAGTCGCAGGAAAAACAGGACCGTAAAGCCGACGCAGGCACTCCCAAAGCGGATGCGTTGCCGGCTGGCTCTCTGAATGAGAAAACGCAGGACGCACTGGAGCAGAACGCGCTGGATGCTGGCCTGAGCCACCCCAACCGCAACCTGCATAAGCCTGAGCTGGATAAGCCTAGCTACTAACCCGTTTTATTTCTATAAAAAGCACCTGCACAGGCAGGTGCTTTTTTGTGTTACCTACTCTGCTCTCATATGGCCCGCTTCGTCACCACCGATTTGCACGGTTGTCTGCAGTCCTTCCAGCACTTGGTGGAGCACCGGCTGCAACTGCGTCCTCAGGATACGCTGTATGTGCTGGGCGACTACTTGAACAAAGGCCCCAACTCCCGCGGGGTGCTTGACTACCTGATGCAATTGCCGCAGCGGGGTTACCAAGTTATCTGCCTGCGCGGCAACCACGACCAAGAACTCCTGGATGCTGCCCAAGGCAACACAGCCGCTACCTGGGCCTCTGCCCCCGACCGGCAACTGACGCTTGGCAGCTTCGGGGTGGAGCGCCCCCAAGATATTCCGGTGCCCTACCTGCGCTGGCTACAGGAGTTGCCCTACCAGCTGGAGGTGCCGGGCTGGGTGCTGGTGCACGCCGGCTTCAACTTTCGGCTGCCGCCCGCCGATATGCGCCAGGACTGGCACACCATGCTCAACACCAAGGAGTTTGTGTTTGACGCCTCCCGCCTGCAAGGTCGGCGGCTGGTGCACGGCCACGTGCCTACCCCAACGCAGGAGGTTGAGAAGCGTGTGAAAGCCCACGCCGGATCCATTGGACTGGACACCGGCTGCGTGTACCGCCACAACCCCAAGCTGCGCCACCTGGCCGCCCTTAACCTTGATACGGAGGAACTACTTCTACAACCCAACATCGAACCTGACTACCCAATTGGGGTGAGGGGATGAGGGGATGATGGTAGTAGGATAAAGGATATAGGATAAAGGACCTTATCTCAACGGTATCCTATGTCCTTTATCCTACTACCATCATCACTCCTGCGGCAGGGCGTTGGAGCGCAGGAGCTGACGGGCTGCATCCTGGTAGGGGTTGCGGGTATCGTTGGCAACGGCGCGCAAGGTATTGCGGGCGGCGGTAATCTGCTGGTTGCGCCAGTAGGCCATGCCTAGGTGGTAGCGGGCCCGGCCGGCCAGTGGGGAGGCAGACTGCATGGCCACCCGCCGCAAAAATGGCTGCGCGGCCCGCACCTGCTCCGGGCCGTTCTGGCTCAGCAGGAATATCCCGTTATAATATGTTAGGGTATCCTGGCCTACCGTGCTGGTTGGCACCCGGCGGAGCGTATACAAGGCTGGGGTATAGTGCCCGTCGCGGTACTGGCGCATTGCTTCGGCCAGCAGAGGGCGTTGGCTTTCCTGTATCACCTCGTCGGTCAGGCCGGCTTCGGGCACGTAGTAGCGGGTCCAGGCTACCTCGGGGCTGGTACCGGCAGGCCGCATCAAAAACCACCATACGGCTAGCAATGCCAGCAGAGCTGCCCCACCAACCAAGGCCCATTGGCGCTGCAGGCGGCGCTGGCGGCGCTTGATGCGGGCCAGCGCTTCCTGGCGCTGGTCGAGGCGCCGGTCGAGGGCCAGCAGGCGCTGGTACAGGGTTTCGTGGCCCGCCACCCAGCGCAAATCAGCCGAGAGTTGCTCGTACAGCTGGTAGGCCTGGTACAGCTCGACATCCTGTTCCAGGCGGGTTTCAAAGGCTTCTTGCTCAGCGGCCCCCATCTGGCCATCGGCAAAGCGTTCCAACTCATCGAGGTAGGGGCGCAGGTCGGGGGTGGGCAGGGTCATTGAAGCAAAGGTGCAGAAGGCGGCAGGGCACAAGGCAGAAAAACCAGTGCGGAAGAATACGGCAAGAACAAAAATTCTGGCTTCTAAGCTACACAGAAGCCGGCATAGCCCCTAGCTGGCGGCCGTTTCGGTACGCAGGCGTAACTCGTATAGTTTGCGCAGGCAGATGGATTTCTGCATTCGGGCCACATTGGCATTGGCAAAGCCCATCTTTCCGGCCATTTTCTCGAAGTTATACCCCCGGAAATAAAAATACATCAGCATCTTCTGCGAGTCCAGCCCCAGCTGCCGAAACAGCCCCAGCAGCCTTTGCCGGCGGCCGGCTTCCGCCAGGGGCAGCACGGCGGTAGTGCGGGCGGCCCGCATCTGCTCATCAGCCATGCCATATACATAGGCCCGCAAATCGGGGGGCAGCTTCGTCAGGCGTCCATCCGATACCTGGTCGTAGAACTCCACCAGCACGGTGCGCAGCAGGTCGTGGGCTTTCGGGGCCGACAGCTGGTGCTGGCGGCGGGCCCAGCGGGCAAACAGGTCACGGTTCTGCTCATAAAAGGTAATCAGAAACGACTGGTTCCCGATACGGAGGCTGGTCAGGACTTCGGCAAGCTGCTGGGGCGTGTTCATACTGGCAAGATACGAGAGAACCGCTGTTGTAGCCATTTCGGCCGGTGCGGGCCTGGGCGTAATGCTACTCAGCGCAGAAATAGCAGAAAGGCTGCCCCCACTGGGAGCAGCCTTTCCGGTTAATACGATGAACTGGTAAATTACTTAAGGAAGCGCCGCACGGTAGTTTTGCCGGCCGGGCTCGTTACTATCAGCGAATAAACGCCACTGGGCAGCTTGGCCACATCTACCGGGCCCTGGTCGAGCTTACCGGAGGCCAGGGTTTGGCCATACTCATTTACAATGCGGTAGCTGCTACCGGCCAGCTGCAGCTCCGAGGTGAGTTCCAGGCGGTCGACAGCCGGGTTCGGAAACAGCGTGAGGGTAGGCTGATCATCGGCCTGTTCTTTGGTCGTAGCTACCGCGGTAGCCATGCGGGCGGCGCCGGCTTGGGTAATGCGCACCCAGTTGAGGTTCCAGCCCCCGCTCTGGGCATAGATGCCGAAATTATAGGTCCCGGCATTGAGGGTGACGGTTTTGGACACGGTGGTCCAGCTCTGCCAGCCCCCGGTGGCCGGAATGGCCGTATTGCCGAACTGGATGGCGCCGGCGTTCAGATCCGCGGAGATGGTGCCCCCGCTGGCCCCGCTGGCTACGCGGTACTCAATGGTGTAGGTGCCGGTGGTGGGGAAGTTGATGTTGTTCCACACCAGGTAGTCGCCGGCATCCACGTAGCCCATGTTCTGGCCCCCGCCCGCATCCGAGCAGGCTTCCACCGTCATGCCGTTGTTCACGTTGGCCGCTTCGGCTTCCAACTGCCGGCTAAAAGCCGCCGCAGCGGTCCGCACGCGCAGGGACGTGGTCTTGTCGTTCCAGTTGCTGGCACCTAAAGCATTGTTTACTAGGCAGCTGTTGCCGGCACTACCCACCGTGAGGGAGGCCCCCGAGTAAGTATCGTTTTCGTAGAGCACTACCTCGTAGCCGCTGTTCACGCGCATGGAGGAAATGTCGTCGTTGAGGATGCCCCGGCTCTGCAAGGCGGCTAGGGAATAGTCGCCCACGGGCAGGGCCACGGCCGTGCCCGTGTAGTTGCAGTCCTTGTACACGGTGGCCACACCGGTACCCGTTGGCTGCCCCGCAAAACCGCCCCAGGTAGCCGTTACCTGCGTGGGCTGGGGAGTTTGCAGGGTAGCCGACTGGTCGTTTACGTCGTCATAAGCAAAGCCGTAGCTTTTGTTGTCGAAGCTCACGCCGGGCAGATGCCAGAAGCGGGCGTAGTAGTTCATAGGAGCCGCCTGGTAGTACTTGGTGGCATCGTAGAAGTTCTGCTGGCCGGGGTTGGCGGTGCTTACGTCAATTACGTGGCGGTTAATGGCCGCCGTAATCTGGGCCTGCACCACTAAGTCACAGTCTCCGTCGCCCACGCGGTTATCCAGCAGGCCTTTGCCTTCGAAGGCCATCTGGGTGGTGGGGCGGCCGTTGATGATGCCCGTGCGGCCGGCAAACGCTCCGCTCTGGCCCACCACCGTCAGCCGGTCGTTGCCATCAATGCGGCCCTTAAACACGCCCGCGTTGCCGGCGTAGAAAATCAGGTCCGTGCCTTTGTACTTGTTCCAGATGGCATCAATGTAGCTCTTGAAGTATTGCCCATAGGCCCCGGTGGGTGTGCCGTTGGTACCGTCGCCGAAAGCCGCCGTTTTGCTGGGAAAAGTGATAACGCCGGTCGTGTTGTTCACGGTGCCCTGAAACTCGGTGGGCACGTTGGCCTTGTAGCGGCTCACGATGTCGGCGGCCGTCAGCAGCTCCCCGGTTTTCTGGTACACGTTGTTGTTGCCGCGTAGCTCTAGCCCCATAGGATAGTTGAAAGCATCGACGCGGGTGGTGTTGCCGAAGAAACCATACTGGTTGTTCGTTAACTCAATGTTCTCGTGCACAATGCCCTGGTTTGGGTCGCTGGCGTTTTGCAGGTTGGGCCCGGCGTAGCCGCTGGGTGCCCCGTTGGCCCCAAAGAAATACAGGTACAGCTGCTGCCCCCGCGAGATGTACACCCGGCAGCCCGCAATGTAAGGCAGCCGGAACGTCCGGCCCGGAATGGTGCTGAGCCGGAAAAAGCAGGCCGCATACTTCGAGTTCTGTCCCGGGCCGGTGTTACCATTGATGGTAGGCCCGGTTACCGTATTATAGCTGGGGCTCATGGGCAGCACCTGGCTGTTGGTGGGGTTCACCCACACGTGGTTGCCGTTGGTATCAATGCCCACAATCCCCACCCACAGGTCGGCGTCCGGGGTGGTGGAGTTGTTGTTGATGGTAAACGGGAGGCTGGTGTTCTGGGCCCAGGCCAGCAGAGGAAGCAGGTTGCTGAGCACCAGCAGGCACCAGGCAAAAAGAGTACGGTTTTTCATGGGTAGGAATTTGGTTGAGGAAAAGAAAGATGAGCAGCTGCCGTGCCCCGGCGGGCGTTGCGGCCCGCCAATGTACTGGCCCGCACCGCTCCGCAAAGCCTCCCGATATGCGCCCGATTCACGCTCTTTCGGTTAGCCCACACTTACCCACCTGCTTACCGCACACGCCGGCCTGGGCTCTGGTTTTACTGCTGCCAACCACGCAGTACCCACGCGGCACTTAGCGCACACGCCGGCGGCGGCTATGTGCCGGCCCGATGCCTAAATTTTGCACGGAGCTCCCCGGGTTGCGGCCACGCGCAGTTTGGGCACCTTATTTCCCCGTCGGCATTTCCGCTTACCTTTGGCCATATGGAAACGCACGCCACCACCCTCACCCTCGATACCGCCGTCTTCGATCTGATTCAGAAGGAGAAAGAGCGGCAAACCCACGGCCTTGAGCTCATTGCCTCCGAGAACTACGTTTCGGAACAAGTGATGCGCGCCCAGGGCTCCATCCTCACCAACAAGTACGCCGAGGGCCTGCCTGGGAAGCGGTACTATGGGGGCTGCGAAGTGGTCGACCAGATCGAGCAGCTGGCCATCGACCGGGCCAAGCAGCTGTTTGGTGTGGAGTGGGTGAACGTGCAGCCTCACTCCGGGGCCCAGGCCAACGCCGCCGTGATGCTGGCCGTGCTCCAGCCCGGCGACAAAATTCTGGGCTTCGACCTGAGCCACGGCGGCCACCTCACCCACGGCTCCCCCGTCAACTTTTCGGGCAAGCTCTACCGGCCCAGCTTCTACGGCGTGGAGCCCGAAACCGGCCTCATCGACTGGCAGAAAGTAAAGGAAACCGCCCGCCGCGAGCAGCCTAAACTCATCATCTGCGGGGCCTCGGCCTACTCCCGCGACTGGGACTACCAGGCCCTGCGCGAAGCCGCCGACGAAGTGGGCGCTTTGCTGCTGGCCGATATTTCCCACCCCTCGGGTCTCATTGCCAAGGGCTTGCTGAACTCGCCCTTCGAGCACTGCCACATTGTAACCACCACCACCCACAAAACCCTGCGCGGCCCCCGCGGCGGCCTTATTATGCTGGGTAAAGACTTCGAAAACCCTTTCGGCCTGAAAACTCCGAAAGGCGAAATCCGGATGATGAGCAGCCTGCTCGACGGGGCCGTATTCCCCGGCACCCAGGGCGGCCCCCTGGAGCACGTCATCGGGGCCAAGGCCGTGGCGTTTGGCGAGGCCCTGAGCGACGCCTACACGGAGTACACTCACCAGGTAATCCGCAACGCCCAGGCGCTGGCCAACGGCTTCCTGGAGCGCGGCTACCAGATTATCTCGGGCGGCACCGACAACCACCTGATGTTGATTGACTTACGCAGCAAAGGCCTTACCGGCAAACTGGCCGAAAACACCCTCATCAAGGCCGACATTACCATCAACAAGAACATGGTGCCCTTCGATGATAAGTCGCCCTTCGTAACCAGCGGTATGCGCATCGGCTCGGCCGCCGTAACTACCCGTGGCCTTAAGGAAACCGATATGGCCCGTATCGTGGGCTTCATTGATGAGGTGCTGACCCATAACGCCGACGATGCCCGTATTCTGCGGGTACGCGGCGAGATTAACGAGTGGATGCAGCAGTACCCGCTCTTTTCCTAATCAATGGGTGAATGAGGGAATGTGCAGTAGAAAAGGCCCACTGCCTACATCTTGATGTAGCTGTTTTCCGTTTGTCTGCTCTGACTATTCACTTGCCGCACGCTCATCCCCTCATTCACCCATTCACGCATTCATTCATTGGAGCCAACTCAACCTGCGCTGGGCGACCAGCAGGAAATGTCGTTTATCGACCACCTGGAGGCGCTGCGCTGGCACGTTATCCGGGCCGTTATTGCCGTAGTGGTGTTTGCTACGGGTGCTTTCTTTGCCAAAGACTTTTTGTTCCACGACCTGATTCTGGGACCTTCCCGCCCTGATTTCTGGACGTATAAAATGCTGTGCAGGGCCGGTGCGGCGCTCCATGCTCAGGGCCTGTGCGTGGATAAAATTGACTTTGTGATTCAGAACCGCGAGATGAGCGGGCAGCTTTCCATGCACCTCAGCTCGGCCTTTGTGGTGGGACTGGTGCTGGGCTTTCCCTATCTGTTCTGGGAAATCTGGCGCTTTATTAAGCCGGGGCTGTATCCGCACGAGCGGGCCAACTCCCGGGGAGCCGTGTTTTTCGTGTCTATTCTGTTTGTGCTGGGTTTGCTGTTCGGCTACTACATAGCCGCACCCATGAGCATCAACTTTCTGGCGGGCTACGTGGTGGATGCCACCATCGAAAACCAGATTGACATGCAGAGCTACATCAGCACGCTCATGACCATGACTCTCTCGTGCGCCTTCGTGTTTGAGTTGCCCATGATTGTATTCTTCCTGGCCAAAGCCGGACTGATTACGCCCGAAATCATGCGCGTGTACCGCAAGCACGCCATTGTGGTCATTCTCATCATTGCCGCCATCATTACTCCGCCCGATATTTCGGCCCAGCTGATTGTGACGGTACCCATTATGCTGCTCTACGAGCTGAGCATCAATATTGCCCGCATTGTTGGGCGTAGCCGCACTGCCTCCCTCAACGCCCAGCTGGCCGATAACCAGGGAATAGCTTAACAATGTGGTGAATATGAGAAATGTGGTGGAATGTAGCCTAAGAACCGTATTCCATTGCATTTTCCACATTTGCCACATTCCACCACATTCTTCACATTAAGATGAAACTTGCCATCGGCTCCGACCACGCGGGCTTTGAGTACAAGCAGATGCTGCTGCAATGGCTGCGCGACAACGGCTACGAGGTGCAGGACTTCGGTACCCATTCGCCGGACTCGGTTGACTACCCCGACTATGTGCACCCGCTGGCCCTGGCCGTGGAACGGGGGGATTTTGAGCGGGGCATTTTACTCTGCGGCTCGGCCAACGGGGTGTGCATTACGGCCAATAAGCACCAGGGCATTCGGGCAGGCCTGGCCTGGGAGCCGGAAGTAGCCTCGTTGATTCGGCAGCACAATGATGCCAACGTGGTATGCGTTCCGGCGCGTTTCGTGGATGAAGAAACCGCCCGCGCCATCATCAGCCAGTTTCTGAATACCGCCTTTGAAGGCGGCCGCCACCAAACCCGCGTGAATAAAATCAGCTGCTAACCCTGAAGCAGGAACGTAAAGCAGCCGTAAAAGAGCAGGGGCTGTTTCGGTAGCGCTGGAAACCACGCCGTCGGAACAGTCCCTGCTCTTTTACGGCTGCTTTGCGTTACATTTTATCCAGCAGGGGGCCTACTTTGCGCAGGCCGGCCGTGGTGCAGAGGCCGCGCACGTAGGGCACACACACGTTGCGGTACACATCGGCCAGGCTGAAGTAGTCGGGCGGAAAATACTGCTCATTCACAACCAGCCCGAACAGGGCCAGCAGAATATGGGCCGTGGCACGGGCATCCAGCTCGGCGCGGAACTGCCCTTCCCGGATTCCCTCCTGCAGCAGGCGCACCAGCAGCGGCTGGGAGTAGGTAGTCAGATACTCCTGAATAAGGGCCCAGGACTCCGGATACCGCTCCCGCATTACGTGGTAATCGTGGTGGGGGGAGCGGCGCAGCTCGTGCACACTGTGGTGCAGGATGGCCAGCAGCCCTTCGGCGGGAGTAGCCAGATTGGTCAGCAGCTGATTGTGCTCCTGGCGCTGCCGGCTCAGGTTGCGCTGGGTAACGGCGTAGAGCAGCTCGGCCTTGGAGCCAAACACCTCCCGAAAAGCAGCCGGTGAAAGGTCCAGCTCTGCGGCGAGCTGTTCTTCGTGCACAAGCCCTACCCCTACCTGGCGGAATAGGGTATTGGCGCGGTCAAGTAATTGCTGGAGTACAAGTTCCTCCATGAGGATGGGCAAAAAATTAGTACTATATTCCTATCCACACGGTCCGGCGCCACCCATAACGCCGCAAAGCCTCAGAGTAGCATACCCAGTGCGAAAAAAAACAGCAGTTGCACCAGGTACACAAAGGGCACCAAGGCATTCCGCTTATCGAATTCTACCCGATTGAAGTACACCTGCAGGATGAGGCTAACTGCAAACCACCCTTTGAAGTTCAACAGCGGAATTACATCGTACTGCCAACGCCAGAAGTCGTACCGGACGGCGACGGGCTCAATACAAATATCAAGCCCAACCATGAGCAAAGCGGCTACCAGAGCCCGTAAAAAATCCGGCAGGGGCAGATAGCGCGCCAGTACCCCAGCCGAGTACGTGAGCATCAGCCAGTTTACCCCAATCAGCAAAGGCACGTCCAGCCACTTCGGCCCCAGCGTAGCCCCGTACTCATACTGCCCGAACAGCAGCCCCGTACGGATACCTACTACCTCTACCAGAAATCCTACCAGCGCCACTACCACGCAAAAGCCCCAGAAGGCAGCCGTACGGCGCGGCTGAAAGGCCAGCAGCAACCCTAGCGTGAGCAATAGGTTCAGGGGCACAAACTGCAGGTAGAAGCTGGGGTCCTGGGAAAAGGCCAGCCCCAGAAATCCGGTGGTGTGAAACAGCAGCAGAATACCCTGCGCCCAGCGCAAACGCCGCTTCTGCACATCGGGAGCAGCCGTAGCCGGCGGAGAAAGTTGTTGCGTTGGTTCAGGCATGGAGAAGGAATTAAAACTGAGACGTAGAAATTGAGAATGACTGCCCCAGCCCTTGTTCAGGACCTAACAACCTGTCATTCAAACAATTTTTACTTCTTCATTTTTAATTTTTAATTAAGTCAGAGACAATGCGGGCCGAGAGCAGGCACAGCGGAATACCGCCGCCGGGGTGTACGGATCCGCCACAAAAGTACAGCCCTGGCACCTGGTCCGAAAAATTAGGGTGGCGCAAGAAGGCGGCCAGCGGATTGTTGCTGGAACTCCCATACAACGCCCCCCCGAACGAAGACGTTCGGGCCTCGATGCCGGGAGGGTCCCATACCTGCTCGGCCCGTATTACGCCTGCCACATCGGTACCCAGCGCCTGGCTAACGCGCCTGAGCACGGCCGTGCGGGTTCGTTGCACCAGCTCGGGCCAGTTCTGGCCCTGGTTATGGGGTACGTTTACCATCACAAACCAGTTTTCGTGGCCGGGTGGGGCATCGGTGGGCGTATGGCCACTGGTGATGTTCACGTACACCGTAGGGTCGTCGGCAATGGTTTTGTCCCGAAAAATGGCCTCAAACTCGCGCCGGTAATCCTGGGAGAAGAAGATGTTGTGCACCCCCAGCTCCGGAAAGCGCCGGGCAATACCCCAGTAAAAAATCAGGGCCGACGAGGAGCGGGGCTGGCGCAGGGTGCGCTCCGGGGCAGGTTGCCGGGGGAGCAGCCGCCGGTAAGTGGGCACCACATCCATATTACTGACCACAACGGCGGCCGGATGTTCGCCCCGGGCCGTGCGCACCCCGGCTACCCGCCCCCCGGCCGTCAAGATTTCCAGTACCGGCTCCTGGTAGCGGAACTGCACGCCCAGCTCCTGGGCCAGCCGCACCAGGCTCCGGGCAATAGCATAGATACCGCCCTCGGGATAATAGGCCCCCAGCCCATGCTCCAGGTGCGGAATCAGACTGAGGGTAGCCGGGGCCTGGTAGGGGTCAGAACCGTTGTAGGTGGCAAACCGGTCGAAGAGCTGCACCAGGCGCGGGTCCTGAAAAGCAGCCGCGTGGCGCTGGTGCATGGTACTGGTGAGGCCCAGCTGAGGCAGCGCCGCCAGTGCCTTCAATACCTCGGGGCTGAGGTAGGTACGGGCTTTGTGCAGCGACTTTTGCAGAAACGTGCCCGCCGTGGCCTCGTAGGCCCGGCCGCTACGCCGCAGGAACCGGAGCACTTCGGCGGCGGGTACCTGCAGCTTTTCCTCTACCTCCCGGGCAAACCGCTCCTCATCGGCCCAGGCCGTAAGGCGGGTGCCATCGGCAAAGAAGTACTGGGTAATGGGGTCGAGGCGCTGGTAGCGGAAATAGTCCTGGGGGTTGCGGCCAGCCAGCCGGAACAGCTCATCCACCAGATGGGGCAGCGTGAATAAGGATGGCCCCCCATCGAAGCGGTAGCCACCGGGCAGCTCCAGTTGATGCATCTTGCCCCCAAACGACTCCTGGGCTTCAAATACCGTAACGCGGTGCCCCTGCACGGCTAGCCGCACGGCCGTGGCTATGCCGGCAATGCCAGCCCCGATAATAGCAGCGGGCTGGGGGGGGCTGGGGGAGGTAGAGTGCAGCACGGAGGTAAGTAGCAGGAATGAAAGACGCGCCGGGCGCGGTGCCCACGCGAAGAACGGAGTATCGGAGGCGGTAACACAAGCCGGCTTCCATAAATGTTTGCGCCGGCCCAGGTACCAGCCGAAAAAGCGTACTGCCAGAAAAATAATTACGCAAAGCCCGCACTTTTTTTACGTGTTTTTTAGCCGCCCTTTGCAGTGGCTGCTCCTGTTCCTGGGAGCCGGTCGGCTGGGCATTTTGCGTGTGCCGTAAGTGTATAAGCATACGTGTGATGTAACCCTAAAACCCTGTTTTTAGCTTATCTGCCAGCATTTATACCTTGATTTTCTAGACAACACCCCACTACATTTGGTCAGGCACCAACCCTCCGGCTCCTTGATTTTGACGGAGTCCTGCTTCCGGGCATATAGTGGTGCCTGTCCGACTGCTTACCCGCTTCCTTGCTCCCCAGGCACTGGGCGGCTTTTGCCCTATCTACCAAAACACCCACACATTTCATGGAAACTTCTACCGCTTCCCCGGGCCGCTGGCTTGGGCGTTGGGCGCGGCTTACCCTGGCCTTAGGCCTGGGCTGGGCCCTCCAACCCACCGCCGCCCAGGCCCAGTGCAACCAACTCGTCTGGCAAGATGAGTTCAACACGGCCGGCGACTTTGCCAAGTGGCAGGTGTATAATGGCGACGGCTGCAACGTGGGCAACTGCAACTTCGGCAACGCCGAGCTGCAGGTGTACCGCCCCGCCAACGCCACCGTCACGGGCGGCTTCCTGAACATTGCCACCCGCTACGAAAACTCGGTGGAAGGCGGGCGTACCTACAACTACACCTCCGCCAAGCTGCAGTCGAAGGTGCCCGCTACCGGGGGCCTCCAGACCTTCAAATACGGCCGCATTGAGGCCCGTATGAAGCTGCCTTCGGCCCAGGGCGCCTGGCCCGCGTTCTGGATGCTGGCCGACCCCGGCAACTGGCCCTACACGGGCGAGATTGACATCATGGAGGCCAAGCACAAGAACCCCAAGAGCACGGCCGGCACTATTCATTACGACGCCGGCGGCTGGCGCTTTACCGGCCGCGAGTACACCTCCACCGTGGATCTGTCCCTGGACTTCCACGTGTACGCCGTGGAGTGGGGCCCCGACCAGATTAAGTGGTTTGTGGACGGCACTCTGTTCCACACGGCTTCGCCCAAAACTACCACGGGCGGCTCCTGGCCCTTCAACGACGGCAATTTCTACATCATCCTGAACACGGCCGTGGGCGGCCCCGGCACCGGCTTCACGGGCTATACCAACCCCACGCCCGCCGACTTCCCCGTTACCACCCAGGTGGACTACGTGCGGGTGTACAAAGGCACCTACAACTACGCCGTGCTGGGCGTCGACCAGGTGCATCAGGGCGACCAGAATAAAACCTTCCGCATGGACGCCATTACCGGCGGCACCTACACGTGGTCGGTGCCCAGCGGGGCCACCATCGTGAGCGGGCAGGGCACCAACGCCATCCAGGTAAACTTCAGCAGCACCGCCGCCAGCGGCAACGTAACGGCCTCCGTGGCCGTGAGCGGCTGCGCCACGGCTACCTACTCCAAAGCCCTGACGGTAACGCCCGCCCTGCAGCCGGACCGGGTGTATGAGGACTACGAAAGCAACCGGGTTATTACGTACGGTACCGTAACGGGCACGCTCACGCAGGCCGTGAACAACCCTTCGGCGGTTATCAACACCTCGGCCAAAGTGGGCCAGTACGTGCGCAATTCTTCGGAGCAGTACGACGTGCTGTACGTGCGCAACCTGGGCATCGGCAACGCCAACGACTACGTGGCGGGCCGGCGCAAGGTGTTTATTGATGTGTACTCCACGGCTCCGGTGGGCAGCAAGGTGACCATGCAGTTTGAGAACAGCCAGGTTACTACGGCCACCAACTTCCCGGCGGGCCGGCACAGCGCCTACCGCGCCTACACTACCCGCCAGAACGCCTGGGAAACCCTGGAATTCGAGTTTGAGAAAAGCCTCGACGCGGGCACCAACATCTACTCCATCGACAACGTAGCGTTTCTGCTGCAGCCGGCCACCAACTCCGGGGCTACCTTCTACCTGGATAACCTCCTGATTAAGAAGCAGCCCGAAGCCCCGGTAGTAGCCACCGAAGTGCTGCAGAACTACGACGGCACGGCCAAGCTGACCTTCAACGCGACCAGTACTAACGGCGCCTACACGGCTCCCACGGCCAACCCCTCGGCTACCGGCGTAAATACCACCGCCAACGTGGCCCGGTACGTGCGCAACTCCACCCAGCAGTACGACGTGCTGTTTTTCGATGCCGGCGCGCCGGGCACTGTGATTCAGGACGCGGGTTTGTTTAAGAACCAGACCTACCAGCTGCAGGTGGATGTGTACACCTCGGCCCCGGTGGGCACGCCCATCAACATTACCCTGCAGAACAAGGCGGCGGCTGCGCCTACGGGCTCGTTCCCGGCCGGCCGCAACAGCACCTACCTGGCCAATACCAGCAAGCAGAACCAGTGGGAAACCCTCACGTTTGCTTTCAATACCGCCCCTGATGCGGGCACGGCTAACGTGGCCATCGACCAGCTGGCCATGCTGTTCAACAGCGGCGCCTTCACCGGCGAAACGTACTACATCGACAACATCCGGATTGCCAAGAAGGCCACCCCGACCTACTCGGCCGGCACCACCTTTGAGAACTACGACGCGGTGCGCAACCTGCCGTTGCGGAACGCCAATGGCACTTACGTAGCGGCGGCCAACAACCCTTCGGCCACCGGCATCAATACCTCCGCCAAAGTGGGTCAGTACACCCGCAACCCGGCCTCGCAGTACGATGCCCTGACCCTAGCCAGCACCCAGATCAAGGACGGCAGCGCCTACGTGGCGGGCCAGAAGGTGTTTGCCCTCGACGTGTACACCTCGGCCCCGGCCGGCACGGTGGTGTCGTGGCAGCTGGAAAGCAGTGCATCCTCCAACCCCAACAACTATCCCACGGGCCGCCACAGCATCTACCAGGCCGTGGTGAAGCAGAGCAATGCCTGGCATACGCTCACCTTCACCTACGCCAACTCGCCCGATGCCGGCACCGCGGATGCTGACGTGGACAACGTGGTGCTGCTCTTCGCCCCGAACTCCACCACCGGCACGGTATTTTACATCGATAACCTGCGCAGCCTCACCGCCAGCACGGCCCCCTCGAACGTTGCGCCCACCGTCAGCCTGACCTCGCCGACCAATGGTGCCACCTTCACGGCTCCGGCCAGCATCACCATCAATGCCAACGCCGCCGATTCGGATGGCAGCATCAGCAAAGTGGAGTTCTACCAGGGCACCACGCTGCTCGGCACCGACACCAGCAGCCCCTACAGCTACTCCTGGACGGGCGTAACGGCCGGCACCTACAGCCTCACGGCCAAAGCCACCGACAACGCCGGGGCCGTAACCACCTCCGGGGCCGTGAGCGTAACGGTGGGCTCCACACCCGCCGCCCAGACCATTCCGGGCAAGATTGAGGCCGAGAGCTTCACGGCCCAGCAGGGCACCGACAAGGAAGCCACCACCGACACCGGCGGCGGCCAGAATGTAGACTACTTCGAAACCGGCGACTGGCTGGACTACGCCGTGAACGTAACCGCCGCCGGCTCCTACACCGTGGATTTCCGGGTGGCCTCGGCCAATGGGGGCGCCACCCTGCAGCTGCGCAACAGCGCCGGCACGGTGCTGGGCAGCATCAACGTGGGCAACACCGGCGGCTGGCAGAGCTGGCAGACCATTAGCACCACCGTAACGCTGCCGGCCGGCCAGCAGACGCTGCGCCTGTTTGCCCAAACCTCCACCGGCTGCAACGTCAACTGGCTCAACTTCGCCTCGGCTACGCAAACGGGCACCAACCTGGCCTTGAACAAGCCCACCTTTACCTCGTCCACTGAAACCAGCGGTACGCCCGGCTCGGCCGCCGTGGATGGCAACACCACCAGCACCCGCTGGGCCAGCGCCTTCGCCGATCCGCAGTGGATATACGTGGATCTGGGCGCCAGCTACAACGTGAGCCGCGTGAAGCTGACCTGGGAAGCTGCCTACGGCAAAGACTACCTGGTGCAGGTTTCTGCGGATGCTACCAACTGGACGACCATTAAAACGGTAACCGGCAACAGCACCCTCACCAACGACCACACCGGCCTGACCGGCACCGGCCGCTACGTGCGGATGTACGGCACGGCCCGCGCCGTTATCAACGGAGCCAGCTACGGCTACTCCCTGTATGAGCTGGAAGTATACGGCACGGCGGCCAGCGGCGGCGGAACCGGCAGCACCGCCTGCACCGGCACCGTAGCCAACGGCGACTACAGCTACGAGGTATCGACCACCAACGGTACCGTGAGCTGGAAGTTCATTCCGCTTGGCCCCATTGCGGGCAGCAGCATGGCCCTTATCTATGTGAAAGTGGGCACCGGCGGCTATACCGGCTACAACATGACGGCCGCGGGCAGCAACTTCACCTTCGCTCAGGCCCAGGCCAGCGGGGCGGCCCTCTCGTTCTATTTCACCTACCGCGTGGGCACTACCACCGCCGAGCGTAACTCCAGTGCCACCCCGCACAGCTACACGGCCGGCGCTATCTGCACTGGCAGCCGCCCGGCTCTGACTACCACCACGGTGGCCGCACCGGAACACCAGCTCTACCCCAACCCTGCCAGCACCCACCTGACGGTGCCAGTGACCGGGGCAGGCACCATTACCATTACGGATGCTCTGGGCCGCGTGGTACTCACGCAGGCAGTAGCCGCACAGCAGCCTACGGCTACGGTGGATGTCCACACGCTCCGGCCTGGTATGTATTTCCTGCGTGTGCGCCAGGCCAGCGGCGCGGCTACGATACAGCAGTTTGCCAAGGAGTAAGGCCCACGGCCGGCCGGAGCCGCTGCAACCGCTCCGGCCGTGCCCGCTCGGCAACTCCCCGATATACGAGTGAGAAAAAGCGGAAACGGGGCGGAGTTTCTCCGCCCTGTTTTTTTCTCCCTCCCCACCCACCTGCTCTCTTTTCCTTTTAATACGAACTGCTATGATTTGCCGAAACAGGCCGGTACCGGGCCAACGCAAGGCGTCTGTTTATCTGGGGTGTATAGGGCTACTGCTTGGCGGCCTGCTGGCAACGGCCAGTCCGGCCAGCGGCCAGCGGCTCAGCCCTCTGCACGCGGCCGGCCCCAAAATTGTGAATGCCAGCGGCCAGGAGGTGGTATTGCGGGGCTACAACGTGGGCGGCTGGCTGCTGCAGGAAAGCTACATCCTCGGCACCGACACACTCAACAGCCAGTGGCGCATCAAGCAGGGCCTGCTGCGTACCATGTCGGAGGCTGAGATGGAGAAATTCTACCGCCAGTACCGGCAGCAGTTCATTACCAAAGCGGATATTGATTTTCTGGCCCGGCAGGGCTTTAATTGTGTCCGCCTGCCCCTGCACTACGACCTGTTCCTGACCCCGGCGCAGCGCCACGCCCGCACCGAAGTTATCCGGGACCCGCACAACGAATCCAAGCTGACGGCTTACGTGCAGCAGCTCAGCCAGTGGTACGATACCGGCCAGCTGTTTGCCCAGCCCCGCAGGCTGGAAGGCATCCGCTACATTAATGAGGTGGTGAAATGGTGCGCCGCCAACAACCTGTACGTGGTGCTGGACCTACACGCGGCCCCCGGCGGCCAGGGCACCGACCGGAACATCAACGACAACTTCCGGCCCCTGGACTTGTGGAAACGCCACGATGCCCAGGGCCGCCTGTTGTACCAGGACATAACCGTACGCCTCTGGGAAATGCTGGCCAGGCAGTACCGCAACGAGCCGGCCATTGCCCTGTACGACCTCATCAACGAGCCCCATAATCTGAACGCAGCCAATGGCCTGTCGGCTGATAATCAGGAGCTCAATACCCTGTACTCCCGGCTGATTGATGCTGTACGGGCTCAGAACGACCAACACCTGATTCTGCTGGAAGGCAACGGCTACGGCAACGAGTACACCAACCTCACACCCGATAAGCTGAGGGTGAAGAGCACGGCCAACCTGGCCTACAATGCCCACCGCTACTGGTGCCCCAACACGGCGGAAGCTTCCGACCCCAACCCCAATCAGATTAACCTGCTGAGCAACCTCACGGCCTTCCGCGACACGTGGCAGGTGCCGGTGTGGGTAGGCGAAACCGGCGAAAACTCCAACGAGTGGTTTGCCGCCGCCGTGCAGGGCCTCAATGAGCGGGGCATTGGCTGGGGCCACTGGAACATCAAGCGCGTCGATTCGGGGGCGGGCCTGCTGCGGATAGCTCCGTACGGTAGCCTGCTCACCCCGGAAGGCCGGACAACCTTGCTGCGCAATGCTCAGTTTGCCCGCTGCCAGATAAACCGCGACGTAGTGGCAGCCCTCACCCAACCTGCGGCCCGTCAGCCCTTCACCCCGCTTACCATCCCTGGCACCATTGCTGCCACCGACTACGACCTGGGCCGCGACGGGGTAGCCTACCACGACGACTTTTCGGCCCGCACCGACTACCGGGACTACACTCCCCACAACCAGGGCGGGGCTTACCGCAACGACGGCGTGGACATTGCCCGCTGCCCCGACATGCCCAATGGCTTTGCCGTGCAACAACTGACGGCCGGTGAGTGGCTTACCTACACCGTTACAGTAGCAACACCCGGCGTTTACCGGGTTGAGCTGCGCGTGCAGCCTGGTACCGAAACCGGGCGACTTAGTCTGCAAATGGGTCCGACCAGCATGGGTACCGCCGTTGTGCCTCCCGGCTCCGACTGGACTACCGTTGCCCTCACTACGGCCGCCCTGCCGGCGGGCCAACATACCCTGCGGCTGCGGGTGGAGGCGCCGGTAAATCAGTTGGGTTGGCTGCGGTTTGCCCCGGTAAATTCGGTGGCCGGGCCGGGTGAGTAATTAAACACTGCCAGGTTTTCGTACCTTGAAGTCACCATGAAGCTCGTAAATTCCCACCTCCCAGCGCGTCGGGCTGCCTGGTTTTCTTTCCTGACGCTAAGTAGCTTTCTGTTTCTGACCCTAGTATGCAGCCAGCCCACCAGTGCGGGCCCTGCCGATACCCTGCGGGTGAACCCCGCGCTGGAAGAGTTGTTTGTCGACCCCGCCTTCTATAGCGTACTGGAGGACCCTACCGGCCGGCTCACCCTCGACGACGTGCGGCAGCCGGCCCGCTACCGGCAGTTCCAGGCCGGTAACCGGTTGCCCACCACTACTATGGAGCACCCCGGCGCGGCCTATTGGCTGCGGCTTGTTATCCGGGCGGAGGGCCAGCTCAGCCAGCACTGGTACTTGGAAATGTTCGACTCCCACCTGAACAGCGTGGCCTTCTTTCCGGCCGATGGGGCGGCCCCTACCATCACCGGCTCCGACCTGCCTCTGCTCACGCGCAAGTTTCCGTACAAGAACTTCCTGTTCCGGCTGCCGCTGCAGGCAGACCAAACCCAGACCTACTACCTGCGGCTGGTTTCCAGCTCCAAAACCACCTTTCTGAGCCGCCTGCGCACCGAGCAGCCTTTGGCCATCCACTTCCAGACGGAGTATGGCCTGCTGGGCGGATTTTATGGTGTGTTGCTCATTATGGTAGTGTATAACCTCTGCCTCTACCTCTTTATCGGGGAGCAAACCTACCTGCGTTACGTGCTGTACGTGCTCAGCTGCAGCCTCGTGTTTCTGTCGGAGGATGGGCTGGGCTTTCAGTACCTGTGGCCGGAGTACCCAGCCCTGAATGAGCTTATTGTGGCTGGCTCCCCCATTCTGTTGCTGCTCACGTTCAGCTACTACGCCCGCCAGTTTCTGGATATGCCCCAGCGCCTGCCGCACTTTGACCGGTGGGTGCGTGGCATCGTGTTTATGAGTGTAGTTGGTTTGGTGATTGATGCGGTTTGGCTGCACTCGGGCTGGGGGTTTTGGTTTTACCTGCTGCCCTACGGCCTCATTTACTACGCGGCGGTGCGGGTATGGCAGCGTGGCCAGCGCACGGCCCGCTTTTTCCTGCTGGCCCACGCCCTGGTGGCCATCAGCGTCGGGTTTCTGATTTTGCGCAAGCTGGGCATCAGCACCTTCACCAATACGGCCACGGTGTATAGCATGAACGTGGCCTTTGTGATTGAGGTGGTGGTGCTGTCCTATGCCCTGGGTGAGAAAATCAAAGCCATTAAGGATGCCACCATCCGGGCCCAGGACAAGCTGGTGAAGCAGTTGCGCAAGAAACATTTGGTGCAGGGCCAGCTGGTCGACCAGCTTCAGCGCAACCAGGAGCTCAAGGACCAGCTGAACACCGAGCTGGAAGGCCTGGTAGCCCAGCGCACCGACGAGTTGCGCCAGCAGAGCGACACCATTGCGGCCCAGAACCGGGAGCTGCTCCAGGCCAACGGCTTGCTGGCCCTGCAGTCGGCGGCCATTGAGAAGCTGAACACGGAGCTACAGCGCGACCTGCAGGAAGTGAAGACGGCCCGTGTGCTCTCCAAGGAAGTGGACTTTGGCGAGTTCAGCCAGATTTACCCCGACAAGGATGCTTGCCTGTCCTACCTGGCCAACCTGAAATGGGCCGAGGGCTACCAGTGCCGCAAATGCGGGCACGAGAAATACTGCGACGGGCGGGAGCCCCACTCCCGGCGCTGCACCAAGTGCCGCTACGTAGAGTCAGCCACCGCCTACACACTACTGCAAAAGTGTAAGTTCTCCATTATCAAGGCTTTCTACGCCGTTTTTCTGATTTACACCCACAAGGGCAACTACTCCTCCCAGGAGCTTTCCCGCCTGCTCGACCTGCGCCAGGGCACCTGCTGGAGCTTCAGCCAGAAGGTGCTGGAAGCCATGCGCCGCCGCCGCCACGCCCCCGACTTCGACGAAAACGAAGGCTGGACCCACGTGCTGCTGGATGCTACCAGCACGGAGCCGGAAGAAAGTGTGGCCACTGAAACCATGGTACAGGAATAGCTCCTTAACGAGCCACAATTACACCGGGCGTTAACTCAGAGCAGCAGCTTTTGCTGTTGCTCTGAGTTGACGCTTTTTTTGCAGGCGCCCGGATTCGCCGGCTCTTACCTGCCCATGTATCCAGCCGGCCGGACCGACGTGTGCAGTAAAAAAATCCGGCATGTTCGCCTTCCATACTATTTCAGTAGGTAAGTGCACACTTAGTGAGAAATATGTGTAGAAAAACTTGTCCTTAACAGGTGTTTTTTTGATTGTTTTTTACGTGGTGCCCTACTTCCGAAGGAATGCCCATTGCAGAGTTTTGAGGGCGTAAGTATTGTTTTTTGCGTGTGCGGTAAGTGTATAAACCACTTGTGAAGTAACCTCGAAAACCGCCTTTCTGGCTAAATCAGGCGGTTTTTTCTATTGCTTTTCCGAAACAAGCCCCGATATATTTGGGCGTTTTATTCCCCTGCCGTCAACTCTGTGCATGCAGCTGGCAGGTTGGCGCGGTTTAGTCATTCCTATCCGCAGCCTGTTTCACGCTCCCGAATGGGGTTACCTCCTGCCTCTGTTTTGTGCAGCTACCTCCCCCCGTTTGGTTTGCTTGCCCAGCCTTATTACATGGGCGCTTCTGTTTGCTAACACCCCGACCGCCCGGCCACCCCAAGGCTGGGCAATAGTACCCTCCGGTTTTTTACCTGCTTTACCTTCCCTCAATTCCCACACATCAATGAACCAACACCTCTACACTCAGGCACTCCGCCGGGCAATGTGGCTGGCGGCACTCGGGTTGCCGGCGCTGCCTACAGTGGCGGCTGCTCCCGTCAGCTCCCCGGCCGCGGCTACCCGCTTGGCCGTGCTGGCCGACGTGCCGGTATCGGGCCGGGTTACCCAGGAAAACGGCGACCCGCTGCCTGGCGTAACCATTATTGTGAAGGGCACCAGCCTGGGCACTACCACCAACTCCGACGGGAGCTTTACTCTGAACGTACCCGAAAACTCTACGCTGATTATCAGCTACGTAGGGTTTGCCCGCCGCGAAATTCCGGTAACTGGTGCCACCAGCAACCTGGCCATTACGCTCACCGAGGATACCCGGGCACTGAGTGAAGTGGTGGTGGTAGGCTACGGTACCCAAGAGCGCGGCAGCGTAACGGGGGCCGTATCGTCGGTGTCGGCGCGGGAAATTGCCTCCCAGCCCGTAGCCGATGCTACCCAGGCCCTGCAGGGCCGGGCGGCCGGCGTTACGGTAACCTCCAACGGCGGAGCCCCGGGCGGGGCGGCCGGCACCTCCATTCGGGTGCGGGGCATCACCTCGGCCGGCAACAACAACCCGCTGTATGTAGTGGATGGCTTCCCCTTGCCCGAAGGCGGTGAGAACCAGCTGAATGCCATCAGCCCCAACGACATCGAAACCATTGATATTCTGAAGGACGCCTCGGCCACGGCTATTTACGGGGTGCGGGCAGCCAACGGGGTAGTCATCATCACCACCAAGCGGGGCAAGGCCGGGGTTTCAACCATCAACCTTGATGCCTACCGCGGGGTGCAGCAAGTGTGGCGCAAGCTGCCGCTGCTGAACGCCGAGGAGTACGCCGTTATCAACAACGAGAACCGCATTGCCGCCGGCCAGCCCATTGTGGTGGACCGGCTGCGCAACCCCCAGGCCCTGGGCGAAGGCACCGACTGGCAGGACGAGGTATTCCGCCGCGCCGCCATTCAGAACTACTCCCTCTCGGCTACGGGCGGCTCCGATAAGGCCCGCTTTGCCGTATCGGGCAGCTACTTCCAGCAGGATGGCACCATTGTAGGCTCCAACTTTGAGCGGTTTACGCTGCGGGCCAACGGCGACGTGCAGGTGAATAAGGTGCTGAAGCTGGGCAACAGCATTTCGCTCACTCACCTGGAAGACCGCCAGATTACCAGCAACAGCGGGGAATACGGCACCGTGCAGCAGACGCTGCGTATTCCGGCCATTATTCCGGTATACCGCCCCGACGGTTTTTACTATGAACCCCGCGGCGCCCAGGACAACTTCATTGAGGAAAACCCCATTGCGGCCGCGACGCTTAACAACCAGAAGTTTGTCCGGAACCGCGCCCTTACCACCATTTTCGCTGAGTTAGAGCCGGTGAAGGGCCTGCGCCTGCGCACCAACATCGGGGCCGACTTCATCTTCGACAACTTCAACTCGTTCCGGCCCACGGTGCCGGAGCTGCGGGTGGGCTCGGAGGTGTATAGCACCCGCTACAACCTGGCCGGGGCCTCGGCTACCTCCTCGTACGCGCCCAGCTACCTGGTAGAAAACACCGCCACCTACGACCACCTGTTTGCCGATAAGCATCAGGTAACGGTGCTGGTGGGGCAGTCGGCGCAGTGGTTCAACTACAGCAACGTGGAGGCTTACCGCACCGGCTACCTGCGCAACGACCTGCAGGTTATCAACACCGGACCGCTGAATACCTCCCTGGCCAACGCGGGCATCATCAACCCCACTGCCCATCTGGCCAGCTACTTTGCCCGCTTTAACTATGAGTTTGCCGGTAAGTATCTGTTCCAGGCCATTGCCCGCTACGACGGCTCGGGAGCCTTCATTCCGGGCGACCAGTTTGGTTTCTTCCCGGGCGTATCGGCGGGCTGGCGCATTTCGGAGGAAGATTTCCTGAAAGGCAACAGCGTCATCAGCAACCTGAAGCTGCGCGCGGGTTACGGCAAAGTGGGTAACCCCAACAACGCCGGCCGCTTTGCCTACCTCTACGCCATTAACTCCCAGATTTCCTACCCCTTCGGGCCGAACGGCACCATCCAG
The DNA here is from genome assembly GCF_003944705.1 of Hymenobacter metallilatus. Lineage (GTDB taxonomy): Bacteria > Bacteroidota > Bacteroidia > Cytophagales > Hymenobacteraceae > Hymenobacter > Hymenobacter metallilatus. The sequence continues at coordinate 708,169 of NZ_RWIS01000001.1, forward strand.
ACCGGGGCCGCACCTACCCGCCTGGCCAACCCCGACCTGCGCTGGGAAACCAACAACCAAACCAACATTGGGGTGGACCTGGGCTTCCTGGACAACCGCTTCGAGGCTACCGTGGATGTGTACGACCGGACCTCGCCCAACCTGATTGCGCCGGTACCGGTGTCGTTGGTGTCGGGCACGTATGAGAGCGTAAACCGCAACGCCGCCAACGCCTACAACCGGGGCCTCGACTTCTCCTTCACCTCCCATAACGTGCAGGGCAGCGGCGGAGCCCTGAACTGGACCACTACCCTGAACTTCTCCACCTTCAAAACCAAGCTGGAGTCGTTGGGAGTAGGGCAGCCCTACGACGGCCTGGGGGCGCTGAGCGGCGTAATTGTGCGCTACGATAAAGGCCAGCCCTTCGGCTCGTTCTACGGCTATGTGGCCGATGGCCTGTTCCAGACGCCGGAGGATGTGAAAAACCACGCCACCCAGAACGGGGCCGCCCCCGGCGACCTTCGCTTCAAGGACCTGAACAACGACGGCGTGATTAACGCCTCGGACCGTACGTTCATTGGCAACCCCAACCCCGATTTTACCTACGGCATCAACAACACGCTTACGTTCGGGGGCTTCGATCTGAATATGTTTATTCAGGGCTCTCAGGGCAACGACATTTACAACCAGAACCGCTACATTCTGGAAAGCGCGCTGTATGGCAACAGCAGCGGCAGCAAGCGGGTACTGGGCCGCTGGACGGGCCCCGGCACCAGCAACGATGTGCCCCGGGCCATTGCCGGTGACCCGAACACCAACCTGCGGGTAAGCAGCTACTTCCTGGAGGACGGCTCCTACCTGCGCATCAAAACCCTCACGCTGGGCTACTCGCTGCCTACTTCCGTGATGAGCCGCATTGCGGCCAAGCAGGTGCGGCTGTACGTAACGGCCCAGAACCTGCTGACCCTGACCAAGTACACCGGCTTCGACCCCGAAGTGGGCTCCCGGGGCGTGGACCTGGGTATCTATCCGCAGGCGCGGGTGTTCCTGGCAGGCCTCAACATCGGTTTCTAGCGCTTAGGCCAGGGGGCCGGGGCAGGTACATCAAGCACTGCTCCGGCCACCAGGCTACCACCAAAATTCCCTAACAGTTTCTGACGATGAGCTTCATCACAAAATATACCAGCGCCACCCTACTTACGCTGGGCCTGCTGACCGGCTGCGGGAAGGAATTCCTCTCGGAAGAGCCCACGGACCAGGTAACGGACGCCAACTTCTATAAAACCACCACCGACGCCATTCAGGCCACCAACGCTATTTACAGCGAGTTGGGCAAAGGCGGCCAGTATAACTACGCCCTGTGGGGCATCGGCGACATTGGCTCGGACATTTCGACTACCGGTGGCGGCGGCGGCGGCGACGGAATTGAGCAGCAGCAGCTCGATTTCTTCAACATCCCCACCACCAACCCCATTGTCAGCCGCTTGTGGGGGGGCTGCTTTATCGGCATCGGGCGGGCCAACATTGTGCTCCAGAAGGTACCGGCCATGAGCATTGATGCCGCCATTCAGAAGCGCTGCATCGGCGAGGCTCAGTTTCTGCGGGCTAAGTACTACTTCGATCTGGTGCGGGCCTACGGCGACGTGCCGCTGCTGACCAAGCCGCCCGTAACCCTGGAGGATGTGAACGTGCAGCGCACCCCGGCCGCCCAGGTGTACACCCAGATTGTGCAGGACCTGACCGATGCCATCGGCAACCTGCCGGCCTCCTACAGCGGCGACGACATCGGGCGGGCCACCAAGTGGTCGGCCACGGCCCTGCTGGCCAAGGTGTACCTGACCCAGGGCAATATGACCGGGGCCGCCACCCGGGCCAAGGAGGTAATTGCCGGCAGCGGCAAAAGCCTCTGGGACAACTACGGCGACAACTTCACGGTGGGCAACGAGAACGGCAAGGAGTCGTTGTTTGAGGTGCAGTACGTGGCCGGCCGCAACCAGTACACCTTTGATGGGCTGGGTTTCGTGGGCAACGAGTTTTTCGGGCCCCGCGGCCAGGGCATTGTGCCCCAGGGCGGCTACGGCTTCAACATTCCGGAGGCCGACTTCGTGGCCGGCTACGAAACCGGCGACCGGCGCCGCGACGTGACCATCTGGAAGCCCGGCGACAAGTACCCCGATGGCCGCGTGCAGCCCAACTCCCTGCCCGGCTCGCCCAACGGCTACGGCTGCAAAAAGTGGTTTGTGGGTAAGGTGAACACCAACATCTGGGACTCAGAGCTGAACATTCCGGTGCTGCGCCTGGCCGAGATGTACCTGATTCAGGCCGAAGCGGAAGGCCCCACGGCCTCGGGCCTGGAGGCCATCAACAAAGTGCGCCGCCGCGCCTTCGGGGAGCCCATCAACACGCCCGGTGCCCACGAAATTGCGGCCGGCATCAGCGCCGATGCGTTTAAGCGGGCCGTGTGGCGGGAGCGGAAATACGAGCTGGCCTTCGAAAACGACCGGTGGTTTGATATGAAGCGCACCGGTGAGCTGCTCACCTCGCCCCAGCTCATTGCCAAAGGCGTGAAGCCCTTTAACGTGGTGCTGCCCGTGCCTCAGTCGGAGCGCGACGTAAACCGGGGCCTGAGCCAGAACACGGGGTACTAGGGTGATGAGGTGATGAGGCATTGACGTGAACCGTCATGTTTCATCACCTCACCCCACTCTCCCATCATTCATCATTCCCACCAGATATTCCCATGAAAAATATAGTACGCATAGCAGCCCTGGGCCTGCTGGCCGCCCCGCTACTGCTGGCTTCCTGCCAGAAGGAAGGCGACGACTACACGCTGGAAGGCGGCGTGCCGCAGTCTTCGTTTACATTCCAAGCCAATACGGTGGAGTTCCCGACGGTGGTAACCTTCACCAGCACCAGCACCGACGGCTTCATCAACCAGTGGAACTTCGGCGACAACTCCCTGGGCACCGGCACCACCGTAACGCACACGTACGCGCAGCCGGGCTCCTACCAGGTGGAGCTGATTACGGCCGGCCGGGGTGGTACGGGCATCTCCTCCAAGCAAACTATTGTTATTCCGGATGCCTGCGGCAACGCGGCCTTCAGCAAGCTGGTCGACTGCGCCGGCAGCGGCACCCGGGTGTGGGCCTTCTCCAATGCCCCAGGCGCCATTGTGCGCGAGTCGGCAACCGGAGCAGTGCTGTCTACCTCCACTACCTTGCCCGCCTGTCAGCTCGACGACCAGTTTGCCTTCACCAAGAGCTATAGCCTGAACTACGAAAGCGCCGGCCAGACCTACAAAAACGGCAGCTGCGGCACCTCGCTCACCAACAGCGGCGGCTTCGTATTCCGGCCCAACAGCAGCGGCAACCCCCAGATTGTGCTGAAAGGTAAAGGCGCTTTCATCGGCACGCCCGACTCGGTGGTGAACAAAACCTACGACATTCTGGAGGCTACCGATACCCGGCTGAAGCTGCGCGGCACCAACCCCGACGGTACCCGCACGGTACTCACGCTGGCCCCCTACGATGCCACGGCCCCCATCAAGCTGCTGCTCACGGGCGGCTCCTCGCGCACCTGGAAGCTCGATAACGCCGCCGACGCTCCTATTACCGTTGGCACCGAAGCCAACCCACTGGCGTACTTTGCCGGGGCGGCCGCTGGCACCCTCCCGGCCTGCCAGACGGATGATGACTACACCTTCACCACGGCCAACGTTTTCACCTACGACGCCAAGGCCGAAACCTTCTCGGCAGCAGCAGGCTACACCTGCTCAGCGCCGCTGTCGGGCACCTCGCCCTACGTGTTCGGGCCAGCCTCGGGTACGGGCCTGGCGCAGTTTACGCTCACCCGGGCCGGGGCCTTTATTGCCGCCACCGATGCCTCGCCCACCGAGCGGGTGTACCGCATTCTGAGTATCGATAACCAGAAGATGGTGCTGCGGGCCGGTAGCGGCCAGAACGGCGGAACGGTCTTCACCATTAAGATGGTTGTGAAGTAATCATAGCCACTCCCCTCGCGTGCCCATTTGGCCGGCCAGCGCACCCGCGCTGGCCGGCTTTGGCGGTGCCGGAGGGCCGGTTTTTGTTGTGTCGCAGCCCTTCTCTTGTAACTCCACCCATGAAAAATTCCTTTCTGTTCCGGCCCAGCGCCGCTTTCCTTACTGCGGGGCTGGCCGTGACTCTCGGCCTGCTTGCCTGCACCGAAACCAAAACCAAGAACATTCCGCAACCTACGCCTACGCCCACTACCCCGGTAGTAAACGAGGAGGCGCGCGACTACAACCAGTATACGGAGCTGATCTGGAGCGACGAGTTTTCGACGGGTGCCCTCGACCAGACCAAGTGGACCTATGAGCTGGGGGCCGGCGGCTGGGGTAACAATGAGTTGCAGACCTACACCAACGCCAACGACAATGTGTACATGAGCGGGGGCAACCTCGTCATTCAGGCCAAGCAAACCGGCAACAATGCCTACACCTCGGGCCGCCTTATCACGAAAGGCAAGCAAAGCTTTCAGTATGGCCGCATTGATGTGCGGGCCAAGCTGCCCAAGGGCAAGGGCGTGTGGCCGGCCATCTGGATGCTGGGGGCCGACATCGACCAGAACAACTGGCCTAAGTGCGGCGAAATTGACATTATGGAGTTGCGCGGCAGCCAGCCCCGGGAGTTTCTGAGCACCATGCACTTCGGCAACAGCACCGCCGACCACCGCTACAAAGGCACCACGAAAGCCATGGCAGTGGATCTATCTGCCGACTATCATACCTACTCCGTGGTTCGGAGCAAAGACCTGCTGCGCTTCTACGTGGATGGGGAAACGCAGCCTTACTATCAGTTTACGGGTAGTGATGCCAGCCCCTTCCCTTTCAACAACCCGTTCTTCGTTATCCTGAACGTAGCCGTGGGCGGCAACTTCGATGGCAACCCCGATGGCTCTACCACCTTTCCCCAGCAGATGCAGGTAGACTACGTGCGGTATTACCAATACAAATAAGCCAGCGCCATTGCTTCTGTGCGGGGGGTGGGACTATACCAAGCAGAAGCGTGGCATCTGCCCACCGGGGCACTGGCCCGGGCGGATGGCAGGCCTCAGTTGTGGTTTTCTGAGTACTGCCACCCCCGGAAATTTAGCGGAGCCTCCGGCCTGTAAGCACATTACCGGTTGCTCTTTTTACGAATTCCCACCTGGCTACCAGCGCCGGGCGGGCGCATACCGGAGCCGGTTCACCAGTTAGGGGGGTGGGCCGGCTTCGGTTTTTTTTGGGTGGGGCCGTAGTTCATGGCCCAGCGCGGTGGCGGCAGCCGCCGAATGGCCTTATCCAGGTAGAACTCCATCCGGCGGTTATCTGATTTCACTGTAAAAGGAGGCCGAAGTTCCCGGAAAAGGGGCGGACAGCTGTTCCGCGGGCAAATTGCTCTGCGGCAGGAAATAGCCTTTGCGCTATTCACCATAACAGCCGCCCTACTCCACTGCCAGCACCAGCCCCTTCAGGTACTCACCTTCGGGGTGGAAGAGGCTCACGGGATGGTCGGCGGGTTGGGTGAGGCGGTGCAGAATGCGGGCGGGCCGGCCGGCTTCAATGGCAGCAGCCAGCACGGCCCCCTCAAACAGCTCCGCCGATACTACTTGGGAGCAGCTAAAGGTAAAGAGCAGCCCCCCGGGCGCAATCTGCCGGATGCCGGCCGCGTTGAGACGCTTATAGCCCATCAGGGCGTTGTGGCGGGCCGAAAGGTGCTTGGCAAAAGCCGGCGGATCCAGCACGATGAGGTCGTACTGCTCCTGGCTGTTTTTCATGAAACTGAATACATCCTCGGCATAGGCAGCGTGCTTACTGGCCAGACCGGTAAGGGCAGCGTTACGCTCCGTGAGCTCAATAGCCCGCTTTGAGCTATCCACCGAATGCACCAGCTCGGCCCCGGCCTGCAGGGCATAGGAGCTGAATCCGCCGGTATAGCAGAAGGTATTAAGCACCCGGCGGCCCGGCGCGTAACGGGCCAGCAGGCTGCGGTTGTCGCGCTGGTCGATGAAAAAGCCTGTTTTCTGACCGGTTTCCCAGTCTACCGCAAAGGGATGACCGTTTTCCTGCACCACGTGCTCCTGCCCACTGCTTTGGCCAAACAGGTAACCGTTCTGGGCGCCGGGCGCTGCTTTGGCCGGCACGGTTTCCGCACTCTTATCGTAGATGGCGCGCAGCCCCGGAATTACCGTTTGCAGCGCCTCGGCAATGAGGGGGCGGGCTTTGTACATGCCTGCGCTATGGGCCTGCACCACGGCCGTATCACCGTATACATCAATGATGAGCCCGGGCAGACCGTCGCCCTCAGCATGGGTGAGGCGGTACACGTTGGTAGTGCCGGTGCCGGTAAGGCCCAGCCCCTGCCGCAGCTGGTAGGCATTGCGGATCCGGGCTTGCCAGAACGCGGCGTCGGGCTGCTGGGCTTCGGGACCGAAGCTGAGCATGCGCACGGCAATGGAGCCGGGGGCATAATGTCCTACCCCCAGCAGCTCGCCGTTGTGAGCAAACACCTGCACCACCTCTCCCTCTACTACCTCGCCCTGCATACGGCCAATGGCCCCGGAAAACACCCAAGGATGCAGGCGGCGTAGGGACTGGTCTTTCCCAGGTTTGAGGGTAACGGCGGCAAGTGACATAGCAACGGGCTGATGAAGTAGACCGCAAAGGTAGACCACGGATTTCTCGAATCAGCCGGATGCTCTGGATTTTGTGGTTAAGCCAACCCGTTGGTGGCAGAACGCCAAGGCGCTGCCGTATGATGCCCACACCAGAGGCAATCAGCGCATTTCCTTACTGAAATGGGTCGAGGTAAGCCACCAGCACTGCCAGGGCTGCCAGGCCCGCCAGAATGGCCCACACTGGCCCACCCCAGATCAACAACCCCAGCAGCGAAACCGGCAGCACCACCAGCCCCAGCACACCTAACACCGTGGTACCCAGCCCAACCTCCGTTGGCTGCCGGGGCCCGGCCGTACGGCGCACCGCCTGGGCGGCTGGTTTGCCGGGCCCTACCACCCCTTTGGTGCCCACCAGCGCCACTGCCCGCCGTAGCGGCCTTACCAGGCGACGACTGGTGTGGTTTGCTTTGCCAGAAGCCCGCCGCTTTACCTGCGCTGGCATCGGTTTTTCAACAGCAACACCCCCCAAACGAGCAGCAGAATCAGTAGCAACCAGGTGGCGGGGCGTTATATCTGTAGCAGGTCGAAACTGATAGGCCGACTGGCTACTGCGGCAGCTGGCGGCCAGCAGCCCAATTGTAACCACAGGCAACAAAAACCGCCACAAGCGGCGCATCAGGGGAGCAGAAACGGGCATGGGCAAAACCAATGTGGGGGCAAGATACACGGCTTGCCGGGGTGCTATACGCAGGTGGCCGCCTCCGCGCTGCCTGCTCAGTGGTTTCAGGGTAGCAGCAGCTGGCCCGGCCGCCCAAACCAGCGCCGGTAGATAGGCCGCCGCCAGGCAAACTGCGCCCACATGGCCGGCCACAGCAGCCTATCAAGCAACCCCGAGCCGGCCGTATATTCCAGGTCCTCCACAATGTAAGTACCACCCCCGGGGGCGGGCTGCAGCAGGTGCCGATGCCGCCAATGGCGCAAAGGCGGCGGTAATTGCCGGCCCTCATCCACGAAGTAGTAGGTACCATCGGGCGTAGTGCCGTGGTCGGTGATAAGGGAAATCCAGCGGTAGCGCAACGGGCCGGCGCCTAGCTCAATGTGCACCTCGTCGCCGCGGTGGCAACCGTCGAAGCGCAGGAGCCGGAATGGCGGAAACGGCGGAGCCAGGGCCAGAAACAGCTCCCGGGTAAAGCCCTGCCACACCTGGGCAGGCGGGGCGGCAACGTGCGTACGGAGGTAGAGGTGCATACCCAACTAAACCCCCACCGGCGGCCCAGGGTTTTGCCGGAGCTGCGGCCCGCTACTTGGGCATAAACCAGTGCAGGTAGCCGCAGTTGTCGCACTCGTAGCAGATGGCTACGGGGTCAGCCCAATCGGGCGTCAGCAGGCTCAGCTTGTTTATTTGCACCTCGCGGCGGTGAAAACTCTGGTGCTGGCAGATAACACAGTGTAGCGGATTGCCTTTTATTTCTACCCGTACGGGTTGTGAAGCGCTGAATAGTCCCATGCCAGATGCCGTGATTTTACTAGAATTGTGGTGGTGAGGTAGCTTCGCCGCTAAGGTGCGGTCCAGTAAATATGCAAGGATGGCGCTCCACCATTAAATCGGACGTTGCTTTCGTAAGCGTGAGGAACCCGCCCGGCTGCCCCTATGACTCTGCTAACATTTGACACCCTCCCCGGCCGCCAGCTTCATCACGCGGGCCAAACCTACCCGTTTTGTAGTGGCACCGGCTACCTGGGCATGGCCCACAACCCGGCTCTGCACACCTCGGAAGATATGGAACGGGTGGCGGCATTATGTGTGCAATTTGCGGAATATGAGCATCAGTAAATGTAGTCTGCCGACTATACTTACCACCCTGCTTAATTTTCGGCTATGTTCACTAATTTCCTCATTCCATTACTGCTACTTTTCACGGACAAAAGTTCACCTACACATACAGTAGCTACTAGTGAATCTGTTGATTATGCTCAAGTGCCGGATGATTTATTTATCGGTCAACGTCTGTTACTTGGCTCGATGAGTATGGCCGATATCAGGCGGCGGCACATCAAAACTATTCGCAAGAAAACGGTTGGTGAAGATTATACTGAGTGGAGCATTGAGCAATTTGATGAGCAGGGACACACCACTTACCGCCGCAACTGGCATCAGCGGCTACATCAGCCTGGCAGTGGATACAGCCAGTTTTTTGTTTGCAAATACGCTGCTGATGGCAAACTACTAGCCGTATCATCAGTGGCTGACAGCTTGCAGAATCGTGTTATTCGGCGCTATGCGTACCGCTACACAAACCGGGGCCGGCTCAAAACAGCTGGTAATTACCGCCTCACGTATTATCTAGACGGTTTATTATGCTCCGTAACGGATGGCAGTGGCACCGAGCGGTATTTTTACAATCCGCAGGGGCAGCTCATTCAGATCAAATTTGGCGTCGAGCCCGGAGTGCTTGTATGTGGCAATACGACGGATGAGTGGCAAGGCGAATACAACGCCGACCATCTACTTACCCGTGAAACGCATATCGGGTTTGAAGGTCATACGTATCAACTCACGTACAACGCAGCCGGGCAGCTCACGCGCCGCACTTCATCAGATCCAACCTGGACCTATGCGTGCACTTACACTTATCAGACTGGTTTAATTGCCCACACCACGGAAACCTACAGCGGCCGGGCATACGGGCAGGAAGTAACCCGCAATACTTCTTACGAATACGAACGGTACTGATCCAGCCGGATGCTGCCACGTTACCCCAGCAGCTCCTCAATATCCTCCCGCGTGAGGCTTTTGATAATAGCCTCGTCGGTGGTGATGAGGTCGGTGACGAGCTGGATTTTCTTGTTTTGCAGGGCCAGGATTTTCTCCTCCACAGTGCCGCGGGTAATAAATTTGTAGGTGAATACCGTCCGCTGCTGCCCAATGCGGTGGGCCCGGTCCACGGCCTGGGCCTCCACGGCGGGGTTCCACCAGGGGTCCAGAATAAACACGTAGTCGGCGGCGGTGAGGTTGAGGCCCACACCGCCCGCTTTCAGGCTGATGAGAAACACCCGCAGCTCCTCGGTTTCCTGGAAGCGGGCCACCTCCAGGTGCCGGTCCCGGGTGTTGCCGTCGAGGTAGGCATAGGTAATCTGCCGCTCATCCAGAGCCGCCCGCACAATATCCAGGTGTTTCACAAACTGGCTGAACACCAGCACCTTGTGCCCCTCCGATACCACGCTCTTTACCATGCGTATCACCTCCCGCAGCTTACCCGACTCGTGGGCATAGTCCTCGTGGGCCATGCGGGGATGGTTGGCAATCTGGCGGAGCTTGGTGAGGCCCTGCAGCAGCATAAACTGGGTGCTGGCCGTGCCATGCTCCTCCAGGCTCTGCAGAATCTTGTTGCGGTAGAAGCTCTTGGTTTCCTCGTAACAATGCTGCTGCTCCTCCGTCATGGGGCAGTAGCTGAGGTTCTCAATCTTCTCGGGTAGCTCCTTGGCCACCTGGGCCTTGTGCCGACGCAGAATGAACGGCTTGATGAGAGCGTGCAGGCGGCGGGTTTTGCCCTCGTCCTTGCCCTTCTCAATGGGCTTAAGGAACTCCTTGCGGAAAAATGCCTGAGTGCCCAGCAGTCCCGGGTTGATGAACGACATCTGCGACCAAAGGTCCATGGTGCTGTTTTCCACCGGCGTACCCGTCAGAATCAGGCGGTGGCGGGAGTGCAGCTGGCGCACTGCCTGTGAGGTAGTGGAGCCGGGGTTCTTGATGGCCTGCGACTCGTCCAGAATTACGTAGTCGAACTTGTAGGTTTTGAGCAGCTCCGTATCCAGGCGCACAATGCCGTAGCTGGTCAGCACCACGTCGTAGTCGGCAAACTGCGCCACGTTTTTGTCCCGGTAGGTGCCGGTATAGATGAGCAGGCGTAGCGTGGGCGTAAATTTGAAGGACTCCGCCATCCAGTTGTACACCAGCGAGGTAGGCATTACCAGCAACGAGGCGGCCCCTTTGGCCGCGCCGGTTTCTTTGCGGTGCAGCAGCATGGCCAGCGTCTGCACGCTCTTGCCCAAGCCCATATCGTCGGCCAGGCAGCCGCCAAACTGGTATTCCTGCACAAAGTGTAGCCAGTTGTAGCCCGCCTTTTGGTAGGGCCGCAGCTCACCCCGGAACGAAGCAGGCATGGGCCGGTCTTCCACGGTCTCAAACTCGCGCAGCTTTTCCAGTTTCCGCGACATCACCACGGTGGCCAGGTTGCCGTTCTGCAGGTCCGATACCAGGGCCAGATGGTGCTTGCGCAGGGTGAGGGTATGGTTGTGCTCCTCCGAGAAGGCAAACAGCTCCAGATACTGCGTAAACCACTCCTCCGGAATAATGGCAATCTGCCCGTTGGGCAGCCGGAACTCGTGGCGCTTGTTGAGAATGTACGAGCGGAGCTTGATAAAAGGAATTTCGAACTCCCCGAACCGCACCGTACCGTGCACATCAAACCAGTCGCTGGTTTCCGTAATGCCCACCTGCACCGTTACGGCCCCGATAAAGTAGTCTTTGCCCGAGTTGGCCCCTTGCTGCACGGTAAAGCCCAGGCGTACCAGCTCATCGGCGTGGTGGTGCAGCCAGCGGAAGGCAGTAGCTTTTTCCAGCACGGCCCGGCCATTACGCACTTCCAGAGCCCGGTCGGCCAGTTCGGCAATAATTTCCTGCTCCCGGTCGAGGTTGCGGATCAGGCGGTGGAAGATGTAAGTATCTGCCTGTTTTTCCAGCTTCACGCACACCCGCTTATCGTGGGTGGTGTGCACGGTATGGTCGCCGTAGCGGAAACTCAGGTCGAAGTGGATATGATCAGAGGGAGCCTCGGCCGTTGCCACCGCCCCACTGTGCGCACTACTGCGGCGGGCCACCGCAGCCCGGGCGGCCGGAGCAGTGGTTACCACCGTGGCGCGGGGCGCATCCGAAAACGTGAGCTGGGGCCGGGCCACATACCGCTCCGAGCGAATATCGAAGCCCCGGGCGTGCACATCGAACGACTCCACCAGGGGCGCCACGAAGCGCTGGAAGTAACTGTCCTCTACCTGCCGGGGAATTACAATGAACTTCTTGTTCAGGAACGGCTTGATTTTTTTGCCGTCCACGTCGTTGCGGAAGTTGTACAGCAGGTCGCCCAGTAGCATCCAGGCAGGCTGCTCACAGATGATTACCGCATTTTTATACTGAAAATCGAGCTTTTGCCCCTGGTATTGGATGGTGGGGAAATAGTGGGTACTCTCCTCGTTACGCCGGAAGTGGAATAGCACCGAGGCCGGCTCCGGCGTTACGCTGATTTCACGCCAGGTGGGCTCCCCGTCTTTGCCCATAATAAACACGCACTTGCCCTGCAGCCGCTCCAGAATCTGCCCCATACGGTCTTGCACGTACTGGCAAATGGCCTCCTGCAGGTTCTTATCGCCCTTATCGGCGTCGTAAATCTTCAGGAAGAAGTCGGCGGGGGTAGTTTTTTTCGGCCAGAACTCCTTGATAACGGCATCCTGCTGAATCTGGTCGGTAAGGGCAATCAGCTCAAAATCAACTTCATCCAAGCCATCAGCAAACTCCGGGGCGTTTTTGGCCGATACCGTTTGGTGCTGAAGCGTAAGCTGGCCCCGCTGGTTACGCTGTACCACATAGGACTCGAATAGATAGCCCAGATACTCGTGCTCGAGTAAGGAATAAACAATTTGAAATGGCTGTGAAGTAGAGACCTTCATGGTCGGTAACTAAAGTGCAGCGTTGAAATTAATATCAATTGCCAAATACTATATTTTATCCCAAAAAGTAAAATTTAATCCAAGAATAATTACATTATACAGATCAATATCCTGTATTTCATAGTCGGAATACCCTTTGCAGTCTACGAAGGTAACGTACTTATCTTTTCAGAGTTATACTTTCCAGCAAAGAAACAACCGCCTCACCTGCCTAAACAGGCAGACAGGGCGGTTGTTTCTTGTTTCTGGCAGTAAAATCAGGCTGGTGGCTGCCGCATGGGCACGCTATGCTGCCTCAGGCTGATGCCATCCAGACGAGTCGCCAACTCTATACCGACGGCCAGTGCCGCGGGGAGCAGCACGGATGCGTTGGGGGTGTGCTGCTCAGTTAATGTACTGGAACCTTACAGATTTTCGCGCAGGTCGAGGCTGGCCGCGTTCAGGGCAGGCCGGATGGATACGGCAATGGTAATGACCACAATGGCAATGCCCGTCAGAACAATATCCGAGAGCTGCATCTTCACGGGGTAGGAGTCGACCACGCTGGTAGCCATACCCATGCTCACAATATGGAAGGTTTGCTGCAGCCAGCAGATGCCTACTCCCAGCACCAACCCGGTTACGGCTCCCACCTGCGCTACAATAGCTCCCTCCAGCAGGAACACATTCCGAATAGTACGGGTGCTGGCACCCATAGCCATTAGCACGGCAATGTCCTTGCGTTTGTCAATCACCAGCATGGAGAGGGAGAAGAAGATATTGATGCTGGCAATGAGCAGAATGAAGGCGAAAGTGATGAACACAAACATCTTCTCTACTTTAATGGCTTTGAGCAAGGACACATGCTGCTCATCGGAGTCGAGCACTTTGAAGTTGGCACCCAGCTGCTTTTTCAGGGCGTCTTTCACGTCGCTGATGTCGCGGCCGGGCGTGGCTTTCACTTCCAGAGCCGTGCGCCGGTTGCCGTAGCGCAGCAGGTCCTGAGCAAACTGCAGCGGCACAAAAATGTAACTATCATCAATGTGCTGCTCAATAAGGAACACGCCCCCGGCCAGAATATTCTGCTCGTTGAACGCCGTTTCAGGATTCATCGACAGCGTTTTGCGGCCCGTGTTGCGCGGGTACAGCAGGTGCATGGGCGAGAACCGGTTGTCGAGGGTGATGCTGAGCTCGTGCTGCACGCCGGCTCCTACCAGGGCGTAATCCATTCCGTCGCGGTGCAGCTGGTGGCTGCCATCCACAATAGCCGAGTCGATGTTGCTCTGCAGGTGGTAGTTATCGGATACGCCCTTCATCTTCACCACCATCTGCCGGTCGCGGTACTGCAGCAGGGCGTTATCCTCAATAACCTCCGTTACCAGCCCTACGCCGGGGGTAGCGCGCAGCTTTACCAGCAGTGGGGCGCTCAGCTCAAACGACTTTCCTTTAACGGCGGTAATTACCAGGTCGGGGTCGGATTTGCCATAGAGGCTGCGTACCAGATCCTCCAGCCCGTTGAATACCGACAGCACAATAATCAGCGCCATCGTTCCCACGGCCACGCCTACCATGGAAATGTTGGAAATGATGCTGATAATGTTGCGCTTCTTCTTCGAGAGAAAATAACGCCGGGCAATGAGCAAAGGTACGTTCACGTGCGGGGCGCGGCGGCGAGGCTAGTTTAAGGGCGGTGAGTGAGGAAGAGGCAACCGGATAATCAGGAGCAAGATACGCCGGCGGGCGAAAAAGGTCTATTTCCAGGCTTTCACAATCAGGCCCGTGCCCGATTCGTGGGTGGTGTTGGCATCGAACCAGTTCAGAACAAGGCAGAACGGGAAGGTAACCAGGTAATACAGGGGTAGCAACAGGAAAAACAACTTCGATTTGCCCAGCAGCAGAATGGGGTACTTCATGCTCAGACGCCAGGAAATCTGGCCCGGCTCGCCGTAGCTGTAGCGGGCCTCAATGCGCTCAAACCCGGCAGTGCGCAGCTTCTGCTGAATCTCATGGATGTTGTACCCGTCGCGCACGTGCTCTTCAATAAAGCTGGTCTCATCGTCGGAGTGTACATCGGAGCCGCCCTGGTCGGAGGGGGTAGAAATCAGCAGCATACCGCCGTCCTTGAGGGAGGCATGAATGTTTTTGAATACCTCTACGTCTTCCAGAATGTGCTCCATCACATCCACCGACAGGGCCAGATCGAAGGAGTTAGGCTGCTGGTAGAGCACCAGGTCCTGCACGGCAAACTGGGCATTGGTACGCCCGATCTGCCGGAAGAAGCGGTTGGAATCGGCCACCTGCTCATCCTTTACATCCACGGCCAGAATCTGCCACTTGCGGCTCAGGCCCGAGAGCCAGTAGGTGTACTGCCCGTAGCCGGAGCCGGCATCCAGAATGGTTAAGGCGCTGTCGGTGCGGCCCTTCGACCACTGACGCAGCTCCCGGTGCACATGCCAAGTGCGCAGCAGCAGTAAATCGAGCAGATGATAAAACAGACGACGAAGCCAGGGCGTACGGTTGAATACTTCGCCGAGCGACTTTTTAATCGGGTCGTAGTACAAGGGAGAGTAACGGTGAAATTGTGAAGGGTGAAATTGTGAATGAAGCTGCTGCGAAAGGGCTTGCTGCCTTTTCACAACTTCACTTTTCACAATTTCACCGTTGGCTATTCTTCGTCGTCGGCGAAGAGGCGGGGGCGTTTGGGGGCGGAGGCAGCATTATCCGTTGGATCGGTGCCTTCGGCCGGAGCCGGGGGAATGTGCAGGTCGCCGAATACCTTGTCCATGTGGGCAGCATAAGCGGCCGAGTCGTCGAGGAAAAATACCAGCTCGGGCACAATGCGCAGCTGCTTGCCCACGCGCTTGGCCAGGGCCTGCCGGATGGCTTTGGCGTTGTCTTTTACCAGGGCTTCCTGCGCAGCGTTGGACCCGTTGCCTCCCACCGTCAGTACGCTCAGATACACGCGGGCCACGCCCAGATCGGGTGATACGCGCACCAGACTGATGCCCGGCGGTAAGCCGGGAAAGAGGTGGGGCAGGTCGCGCTGAAATACGGCGGCCAGATCCTGCTGGAGTAAGCTGGCCACCTTTTGTTGTCGTTTACTTTCCATAAGAAGAGGCAAAGATACCGTTTAGGCAGCATTAAGTGCACTGAGAAAAAGGAGGGTACCGAATCCGGGCCGGGGGTGGGTATAGCTGCCGGGTAGACGGGCGTGGTCTGGGGCACGCTGGCCCCTATCTTTGTTTTTCAGCTCACGCTTCACTGGCTTTCCACTTTGCTGCAATTCTTCAAAAGCTCTTTGCCCACCCGCCTGTTTGTGCTGCTGGTGCTGCTCCTGGCCCTGCGGCTGCCGTTGCTGTGGTGGGGCATTCCGCTGATGCCCGTGGAGCTGCGCAGCCTGCTGATTGGGGAGCGGCTACACGCCGGGGCCCTGCTCTACCGCGACGTGTACGACAGCACGGCCCCCTTGACCGCGGCACTGGCGGGCCTTGCGGAGCTGGTAGGCAGCCGCCCACTATGGCTGTACCGCCTGCTGGCGCTGGCTCTGTTCACTTTTCAGGCCCTGCGCTTCAACTTCGTGCTCAACCGGGCCGATGTACACCCCGAGCGGGGCTATGTAGGGGCGCTGGTGTACCTGCTGCTGGGCTCCGTTTCCACCGACCTGGATATTCTTTCACCCCTGCTGCTGGGCCATTCTTTTCTGATTGCGGCGTTCAGTGCCCTGCTCCCAACCTCCCGGGAAGGCTATGATAACCGCCGCCTGTTCCGGGCCGGATTTCTGATTGGGGTGGCGGCCCTGTGCTACCTGCCGCTGGCCCTGTTTCTGCTGCTGGGGTTGTTTGCCGTTATCATTTTCGCGGCCAACTCCTTCCGGAGCTTTCTGCTGCTGGTATGCGGCTTTCTGTTTCCCTACGCGGTAGTGGCTACCTTTTTCCTCTACACCGATTCGTTGCCGGGGTTTGCCCAGCTTCATCTGCGGCCCACACTCAGCGGGCTGGTAGCCGGGGCCGATGGGCTGCCGCTCTGGGTGCAGCTGCGGCTGCTGGCGCTGCCGGCAGCGCTGCTGCTGCTGGCCATTGGCCGCAGCTTCCTGATTCCGCCGAGCCTGGTATTCCAGGTGAAGTTTCAGCAACTTATGCTGGTGTGGCTGCTGGTGGCCGGGGCCATGGCAGCGGCCGGCAAGAGCCATGCCCCGGGTACTCTGGTACTGATTCTGCCCCCGCTCACCTACTTCAGCCTGTATCTGTGGCAGAAAACCCGCCGGGCCTGGGTACCCGAGCTGCTGCTGCTGGTACTGGTGGGAGCTGTGCTGGTAGTGCGCTACCGGGCGGCTCTGTTTCTGGACAGCGTGGTACCTATTCCGCTGGAAAGCCGCTACGCCGTCCAGTCCGATCCTCGCTATGCCTTTTTGCAGGACCAACGAATAGTGGTGCTGGGCGCCGATATGCGGCCCTACGCCCACAATCAGCTGGCTACTCCCTACCTCGACTGGCAGCTGGCTCAGCATGACTTCGGACACCTGAATGAGTATGACGCCATATTTCGGGTGGCCCACAATTTCCAGGCGGCTCCGCCCCGCTACCTCATCGACCAGCAAGGGCTGATGCCGGAGCTGCAATACAAAGTGCCCGCTATTTTCAGCCGCTACGAGCCCACCAACACCCCCGGCGTGTACCGGCTTAAATAGTGAGGTGGTGAACTGATGAGTTTGACGTTTGAACCGCGCAACTGGCGCAGGCAGAACCTCAAACTCATCAGTTCACCACCTCACTATTTAGCTAATGCTTACGCGCACTTTGGCGGTATACTCGCGCAGGGCGGTTTTGAAGTCGGTGCCGTGGTCCTGCATGTGGTTGAGGATGAAGATGGCCGCAAACACGTGGGTCAGCTGTTCGCCCTCATCCTCGCCTTCAACCTCAATGGCCAGGGGCTGTTCTTCCAGCAGAGCCTGCTCGGCGGCTACCAGGTTTTCCAGCGTCTGGGTTTCCACCAGGCGCTTGATTACGGGCATTTTCATGGCGGGGCAGGCTTAGTTCAGGCGCGAAATCAGGCTGGCTACGGCCTCTTCCTTGCTGGCAGCCACGGTATCTACCAGCTCCCCGTTGCGGAATACCGCGAAGAAGGGCAGGTTGGTTACGCTGGCCAGCTTGCGGGCCTCGGGGCTGGTTTCGGCGTTTACGTCCAGGAAGGTCATGCCTTCGTTCTGCTCGGCCAGGCGCTTAAACTTGGGCGAAAACAGGCGGCAGTTGCCGCACCAATCGGCGTAGTATTTCACCACTACTTTCTCATTGTCTTGCAGTAGCTGCTGAAAATCGGCGTCGGTGGCTTTCGTAACGGACATTCGGGGGGTATTTGGTGAAAAAAATCAAGCGTAGCAGAGAAGAATTATTCTCATCTGGCAGCAAAGGTAAAGGCCGGAACTGCCAAAAAAGTTTGCCGCCGCTAACTTTTCTCCTTGGCCCTGTACACTTTCGGGGAAGCGGAACTCTGGCCCTGGCAAACCGTTTAGCCTGTTCGCCCTTCCCTTTTCGGGCCTTTACTATGCGCACCATTCTCTTCTTCGGCGACTCGCTTACGGCCGGCTACCAGCTCCGGGCCAGCGAGGCGTTTCCGGCCCGGATTCAGGAAAAAATCGATGCCGCCGGCCTGGCCTATAAAGCCTACAACTACGGCGTAAGCGGCGAAACCACGGCCGGGGGCCGGCAGCGCATCAGCACCGTGCTGCCTCGCTTCGAGCAACTCGACGTGTTTGTGCTGGAGTTGGGGGCCAACGACGGCCTGCGGGGTATTCCGGTTCGCGAAACCACTCAGAACCTGCAGTTTATCCTGGATGCCGTGCGCCGCGCCCACCCCGCAGCCCGCATCGTGCTGGTAGGCCTGGAGTTTCCCTTTGATCTGGGGCCGCTGGCCACGTTGGGCGGCGGACGGCTGGGCCATTACGCCCAGGAGTTCAACGCCCTGTTTCGGCAGCTGGCGGAGAAAAACCAGGTCGATTTTGTGCCCTTTCTGCTGCACGGCGTGATGGGCCAGCGCCACCTCAACCTCCCCGATGGCGTGCACCCCAACGCCGAGGGCCAGAAGCTGCTGGCCGCCAACGTATGGCAGGTGCTGCGGCCGGTACTGGAGCGGCAGCCATAAAGCAGCTGGCCAACACCGGATTCCTGCTACTTTAGCCTCACGTTCCGCCACTTCTCTTCATTTGCTATGAACCGCCCATTTTACCGCCTCGGCGACTGGCGCCGCAACCTGTTTCTGCTCACGGCAGCCGCCAGCCTGGGCCTGGGCGCTTTGCCGGCCTGCTCCTCCAACGACAGCCGCCCCGACGTCGCGGATTCCTCCTGGGACAATGCCACCGCCGACTCCTACAGCCAGGGCGTTATCACCGAAATGACGGAGACGCAGCCGGGCCAGTGGAAAATTACGGCCGAGCGGCCAGCTGGTAAGGAGGAAGTAGCCGCTATTCTGCGCCACTTCGACGGCAAGGTGGACACGCTGCAGGGCCAGGCCTTGCAGCAGCAGATGCAGGACTACACCCGTCGTAACCCCGAAAACCGGGTAGGCGGCACCAGCATGATGGATGTGCTGATGTGGAGCGGCATTGGCTACATGGCTGGCCGCTGGCTGACGCCCAACACCGGCTACTACGCTTCGCCCGGCATTTTCCAGCGCAACAACGGCTGGCGGCAAACCATTGCCCGGGAGCGGGACAACGAGGGCCGAGGCTTTTTCGGGCGGGGTTTCAGCGGAAGCCGCAGCAGTGGCAACGCGGGCATCAGCGCCAGTCCCACCGTGCGGCGCACCGTGTCGCGCGGCACGTTCCGTAGCTCGGCACCCCGCAGCAGCCGTAGCAGCGGTTTCGGGAGCCGGGGCGGCTCCCGGGGCTTTGGCGGGTAAGCGCCTGGCTACCCAAGCGTTCAGGGCCGAAAAGATGAGTGGGCTGAACCCACTCGCTGGCAGCACGCTTGGTGCTCCACCCCATTCCGCCGAAGCCTGCGGGAATTTTCAATCAGCGTTGAGCAGCCGGGGGCCCGCAATCCGGCCCCCGGCTGCTCAACACCCAACCCCCTACCGTATGATTCGTTTGCTGCCGCTGCCGGGCAACGTGGAGCCGGCCATCCGCCAGCTGGGCTGGGAGTGGGCTGTGGAAGATGCCTGCGCGGCCTACCTGGCCCCCGAGGCCGTGGTAGTGCCCGAACCTGAGGCTAATACGCTGCTGCAGGCCGCCGATACGCTTTATGCTATGCTGGTGCAGGCCATACCCGACCCCATTCCCGACGATTTCCTGCGCCAGCTGGGTATCCCCGCGAATCTCTGGGAAGCCGTACGCCATAGCTGGAACGACGAGCGGCACTGGCACCTCTACGGCCGCTTCGACCTGGCCCAGACGCCCGACGGCCCCAAGCTGGTGGAGTTTAATGCCGATACGGCCACCAGTATTCCTGAAACGGCCGTGGTGCAGTGGGCCAGCTTGATGGCCGCCGGCCGCCCCGCCGAGGAGCGACAGGCTAACGGCCTGTTCGAGGGCCTGGAGGCCCAGCTCGGCCGCTGGCGGGAGCTCAACCCCGACCTGGCACCTCACCTGCTGCTGGTACACCTGCCCGATAGTGCCGAGGACGAAACCAACTGCGCCGTGGTGGCCGAGGCCGCCCGCGCGGCCGGGTTCAGCACCGCCCACAGTTGCCCCGTTGATGCCATGCACGTAGCCGTAGCGGGTGAGGACCGGGGCGTGTGGGCCGAGGTGGCCCCGGACCAGTGGCAGCGCTTCGAT
The DNA here is from genome assembly GCF_003944705.1 of Hymenobacter metallilatus. Classification (GTDB taxonomy): domain Bacteria; phylum Bacteroidota; class Bacteroidia; order Cytophagales; family Hymenobacteraceae; genus Hymenobacter; species Hymenobacter metallilatus. Next base: position 728,255 of record NZ_RWIS01000001.1, read on the forward strand.
TTTCTGTTTAAGCTGGTGCCATGGGAGCTGCTGGCCGATGAGGAGCCCGCCCTCACCGCCGACTTAACTCACCTGCTACTCACCCGCGACCTGGTTATTGCCAACCCGGCCTACACGTTGCTGTTCCAGAGCAAAGCCCTGCTGGCCCGCCTCTGGGACGTGTTTCCGCACCACCCGCTGCTAGCGGAAGCCAGCCTGCACGACCTGCCGGGCCACCACGTGCGCAAGCCCCTGTTCGGGCGCGAAGGCCAGAACCTGACCGAGCTGGACGGTACCCTCACCCGCCAGGAGCAGCCCGGTGACTTTGCTGACCAACCCCAGGTGCGCCAGCGCTGGCTTGATTTCCCAACTGACGAGCAGGGCCGCCGCTACCAGGCGGGCGTATTCTGGGCCGGCGAGGCCTGCGCCCTTAGCTTCCGCCGGGACGTGGGCATTATCACCAATCTCTCGGAGTTCGTCCCGCACATTCTCACTGAGTAGCTTTTGAGACTAGAGCTATAAACTAATTCCCCTCCTTGGAAAGGAGGGGCTAGGGGTGATTGATGACCGTTGAACGTAAACTAGAAATTAGCTCTAGCAACCGTTCTAATGCAGGGTCAACCACCCCTAGCCCCTCCTTTCCAAGGAGGGGAACTAGTTTGTAGCGCTAGCTTACTACTTGGCGTTGTACATCCGCTCGTAGTACTCGGTGGCCATGCGGTGCGACTCAAACTCGGGCTCCACCTCGCGCATGCCGGTTTTCACCAGCTCCAGGAACTTCTCGGGCTGGCCGTAGTACAGAGGCACGATTTCGTTTTCGAGCACGTCGAGCACGTTGGTGGCCTCGATGTTATCCTTCACCTCATCGGGCTGATTGATGTCGGTGTGCGCAATGATGAAGCCGTTTTCGCCGTGGCGCACGAACTCCGGAATCCAGCCGTCGGCGATGCTCAGGCTGGCCGAGGCATTCATGGCGGCCGTCATGCCCGAGGTACCCGAGGCCTCGCGGGGGTAGCGGGGCGTGTTCAGCCAGATATCGGAACCCTTCTTCAGGGCCGCCGACAAGGCCAGCTCGTAGCCCGTGAGCACGGCGCAGTTCTTCAGGTTCTTGGTCTTCTCGATAATGCTGTTGAACAGGCCCACCGCCCCGAAATCCTTGGGGTAGGGCTTACCGGCCCAGATGACCTGCACCGGACGCTCCTGGTTGTTTACAATATCCAGGAACCGCTCAAAGTGACGCAGAATCAGGTCGGCGCGCTTGTAGCCGGCAAAGCGGCGGGCCCACACCACGGTCAGCACCTCCGGGTCGAGCAGCGTGCCGGTCTGGTCGGCCACAATGTCGAACAGCTGCTTTTTCAGCTCCCGCTTGCGGGCTTTCAGGGCCACGTCGTCGCCGGCTTCCAGGGCTTCGTGCAGGGCTTTGTCGCGCCAGTAGGTGCCGTTCTGGGAGTTGGTAATGGCAATGATGGGGCAGATGCCCGCGTTGGTGCCCCACATGTCGTTGGCCACTTCGCCGTGCACCTTGCTCACGCCGTTGCTGATGCGCGAGAAGCGCAGGGCCGTGAGCGTGTAGTTCAGGCGCTCCTGCTCCACCAGGCCCAGGCGGCGCACTTCCTCCAGCGGCACATTGCCGAAGAACGACATATCGTGCAGCAGCTTGATGGGGTGCTCCTCGTTGCCGGCCAGCTCGGGCGTGTGGGTGGTGAACACCAGGCGCTTCTTCACCTCCTCCAGGTTGCGGCCGTGCTTGTCGTAGAGGTAGAAGGCCAGGGGCAGGCCGTGGCCCTCGTTGAGGTGATATACCTCCGTGTGGCGGCCCAGCAAATCGAGCAGCTTACCACCGCCCACGCCCAACAGAATGCTCTGGGCCACCCGGGCGGCCGTATCGGCGTCGTAGAGGTGGTGGGAGATGGTGCGGGAGAGGTAGTCGTTTTCGGGAATGTCCGTCGTCAGGAAGAACATGGGGGCCGTCCCGAACGTGTCGGGGGCCAGATACAGGGCCTTCACCAGCACCTGCGCGTTGTGGATGGTAATGGGGAACACCAGGCCGGTATCCTGCAGGAAGCTGTAGTGCTTGAGGCGGAAATCGGCGCGCATGCTCTGGTCCTCGTTGCGGCCCTGGTCGTAGTAGCCGAACGACCACAGGATGCTGATGCCTACCAGGTTCTGCTTGAGCTCATACACGGAGCGCATGTGGGAGCCGGCCAAAAAGCCCAGGCCACCGGAGTAGGTTTTCAGGGCCTGATCCAGGGCAAATTCCATGGAAAAATACGCGGCCGGGGTGCTGAACTCGGGGGCGGGCGTGTAGGTATTAAACTCGAATGCCATAGGAGCAGAATGTGTGCGGTGAGTGTGAGCGGACGGGGAGCCCCAGACGTCAGCTCACCCGTTGAAAACCCAAAAAAAGCGGAAAAGAATGGACCAAGCGGATTGCATTCAAATAAGAATGCCAAAATGTTAACGAGCCACTAGTAAAAGGCAAACAAGCATCATTTGCCGGTTCATCCGTTTTGCCTGCACAAGGGCCACTCTTTCTGGCTGGAAATTGTACTTCTGACAGAAAGACACAACCTCTACATAGCTAACTATTTGATAATAATTCCTTAATATACACTGCCCTTTTCACCGCTTGAAGGCCAGGTACCTTTGTTGAAAGGGTTTCTCAGTCCTTTTCTCATTCCACAACCACACTCTTTCCTATGCGCTACCCCCTGCGCTGGCTCACAGCCTCCCTGCTGAGCCTCTCTGTTCTGTCCTGTGCCAAACAGGATAATCTTCCTTCTCCTGCTGCTGTTACCCCCGCCACCGCCGCCGCCGATGTAAGCAGCGCCGGTTTCCCGGAAGGCTTCGAAACCGGCACCAAAACCGCCTACACCACCGGCTCCGTCACGCTTGGCTCGGGCTCCTGGACGCTCAACGACGCGCTGCTCGGCAATACCACCGCCGACCCCAAAACCGGGGCGCAGTCGGTGCGGATACGCAACACTGGCTCCCTCACCATGAACTTCAACGCTACCACCGGCGCGGGCGTGGTTACGGTGCAGCACGCCGTGTACGGCACCGACGGCAGCTCCCAGTGGGAGCTGTGGGTTAGCCAGAACAGCGGCAGCAGCTACGCCAAAGTAGGCAGCACCATCACCAGCAGCAGCAGTACCCTCAGCACGGCCTCCTTCACGGTAAACCTGAGCGGCAACATTCGTCTGCAGATTCGCAAGACTTCCGGCGGTACCAACCGCATTAACCTCGATAACGTGACGATGGAGCAGTACGGGGGCGGTACCACGCCGCCGCCCACCGGCACGGGCAAGAAATTCCTGTTCGATGGCTCGCACGGAGAGCTGGCCGGCAACGCCGACTGGGTGCTGGACGTGAACAGCGGCGTAGCCTCGCGCTACCCCTCGCCCGACCAGAGCGGCATCACCGCCTCTACTGCCGAAACGTACTGGACCGGCGCCATTTCGGCCTGGGGCGTGGCCCTGGTGAAGCTGGGCCACACGGTGGAGCAGCTGCCGGCCGGCGCGGCCATCAGCTACGGCAACAGCAGCAACCCCCAGGACCTGAGCAACTACAGCGTGTTTGTGGTGGATGAGCCCAACACAGTGTTTACCGCGGCCGAGAAAACGGCTATCCTGCAGTACGTGCAGAACGGCGGTGGCCTGTTCATGATTACCGACCACACCATTTCGGACCGCAACAACGACGGCTGGGACTCGCCCGAAATCTGGAACGACCTGATGCAGAACAACTCTGTGAAGACCAACCCCTTCGGTTTCGCGGTGAATATGGATAACATCGTGGAGAACAGCACCAATGCCCTGGCCTCCACCACCAACCCCATCATGAACGGCTCCCAGGGCCGGGTGTCGCAGCTCTCCTTCCACAACGGCGCTACCATGACGCTCAACCCCACCGCCAACAGCACGGTACAAGGCCTGGTGTGGCGCACTTCGGCCGCCCAGGGCAACAGCCTGGCCATGGCCGCCAGCAGCACCTTCGGCACGGGCCGCGTGGTTATTATCGGCGACTCCTCGCCGGCCGATGACGGCACCGGCTCGCCCGGTAACACCGTGTACGACGGCTGGAACGAAAACGTGAGCCACGCCCGCCTGCACCTGAACGCCTCGCTGTGGCTGGCTAAGCTGTAGAAACAAGCTAGTCTGCTCTCCGAATATCCCTTTTAGCCCCGCTACCTGCCCTGCAGGTGGTGGGGCTTTTTTGGGCCCGCACCGGCCGGCGGTTGCCGGGGCTGCAGCTACTGGCCACGGTGCCGCCCCAGGGCCGCGCTGCAACGGCATTATCCGGCCTTCGGCACCACTTCAGTGAAAATCCATCAATTCACCACCGAAAACCCGTCAATACATCATCATTTCCGGGGCCCGCAGCAGTAGCATGGCAGGGGTGGGGGTGCGTACCTTGGCAGTTCCATAATTCGTTTCCACCCCGCCTATGCGCTCCTTCCGATTTTTGCCCCTGCTGGCCGGCTCCTGGCTGGCCGCCGCTACCCCCGCCGCCGCCGCCCCGGCCGTAACCTTCACCGAGCTGGCCGCCCCGGCCGCCAAAACCGCTCCCATCCAGCGCATCGACCCCACTTTCTGGTGGGTGGGCATGAAAAACCCCAAGCTGCAGCTGTTGGTCCATGGGCCCGGCATTGCCAGCAGCACCGCCACCCTGAAAGACTACGAGGGCGTGACTCTGGACGGCGTGCAGAAGCTGGAAAGCCCCAACTACCTGGTGCTCAACCTCACCATCAGCCCCTCGGCCAAGCCGGGCAAGCTGCAGCTGGAGTTTAAGGGCAGCAAGAAAACCACCTTCGCCTACGAGCTGCGCCAGCGCACCACCCCCGGCGACAAGCAGAAGGTGCAGGGCCTGACCCAGCAGGATTTCATCTACTTCCTGATGCCCGACCGGTTCTCGAACGGGGACCCCAAGAACGATTACATTGCCGGTATGCGCGCCCCCAAAGCGGCCCGCGACTCCATGTACAGCCGCCACGGCGGCGACCTGAAAGGCCTGGAAAACCACTTCGACTACCTGAAGGAGCTGGGTGCCACGGCCGTGTGGATGACGCCGGTGGTGGAAAACGACATGCCCAAGGCCAGCTACCACGGCTACGCCCTCACCGACTACTACAACACCGACCGGCGCTACGGCACCCTGGAGGAGTACCGGCAGTTTGTGGACCGGGCCCACGCCGCCGGCCTGAAAGTGGTGCATGACGTGGTGCTCAACCACATGGGCTCGAAGAACTACCTGTTCCTCGACCAGCCCGCCAAGGACTGGTTTAACCAGTGGCCCAACTTCACGCGCAGCAATTATAACTCGCAGGCCCTCAACGACCCGTACCGCGCCGACCTCGACAGCCGCCTCTACAACCAGGGCTGGTTCGACACGACCATGCCCGACGTGAACCAGCGCAACCCCCTGGTGGCTACCTACCTGATTCAGAACTTCCTGTGGTGGGTGGAGTACACCGGCCTCGACGCTTACCGCATCGACACCTACCCGTACTCCGACCCCAAGTTTCTGATGCAGTGGGGCCAGGCCCTGAACGACGAGTTTCCCAACCTGTTCAAGTTTGGCGAGGCCTGGGTGGGCAGCACGGCCCAGCAGGCGTTCTTCGCCCGCAACATCTTCCAGCCGGTGGATGGCTTTAAGTCGAACCTGGAGTCGGTGTTTGACTTCCAGTCGACGTTTGCTTTGCACGACGCCATCAAGGGCGACCAGCCGAATATGGGCAAGCTCTACGACGCCCTGCAGGGCGACTGGATGTACGAGGATGCCACCCGTAACGTAACCTTCCTCGACAACCACGACATGAGCCGCTTCTACTCGGTGATTGGCGAGGACTTCGGCAAGTACAAGCTGGGTATTACCTGGCTGCTCACCTCGCGCGGCATTCCGCAGCTGTACTACGGCACCGAGGTGCTGATGAAGAATTTTTCTAATCCCGATGGGAAGGTGAGGGAAGACTTTCCGGGCGGCTTTGCCGGCGACAAAACCAACTACTTCACGGCTGCCGGCCGCACCGGCCAGGCCGGCGAGGCCTTCAACTACGTGAGCAAGCTGGCCCAGTACCGCAAGGCCCACCCGGTGCTGGCTACCGGCAAGCTCATGCAGTTTATCCCGCAGGATGGGGTGTACGCCTACTTCCGCTACAACGACCAGGGCCAGGCCGTGATGGTGCTGCTCAACGGCAATAAGGACGAGAAAACCGTGGACGGGGCCCGCTTTGCGGAGCGCACTGGCGGCTTCACGGGCGGCACCGAAATCATGACCGGCGCGGCGCTGGCTGACCTGAAAACCTTCAAAATTCCCGGCCGCACGGCTTGGGTGGTGGAGCTGCGGAAATAGGTATATTTCGTTCGGGTGTTTTTAGCCCGCAGAGGGCGCAGTGTTTTTCGCAGAGGACGCAGATGCACGAGAACGATATATCCTTTCTGATTCGCAAATCAGCCTTTGCCATTCATTCGGCCCTGGGGCCGGGGCTGTTGGAATCGGTGTATGAGACGTTGCTGTGCCACGAGCTACGCAAGGCTGGTCTGGATATAAAAACCCAGGTAGCTCTGCCGGTGCTGTATGATGGCCTTCACTGGAAAATGGTTTCCGAATGGATATGCTGGTAGAAAATAAGGTAGTGGTAGAGCTTAAATCCGTGGAAGTGCTGCTGGAAGTACATCACATGCAACTACTGACCTACCTCAAACTTTCCAGGCACAGATTAGGCCTACTCATTAATTTTAATGTTCCGCTTATCAAAGCCGGCATCTTTCGAAAAGTAAACGGGTTGTAAGAACACTGCGTCCTCTGCGAAAAACGCTGCGCCCTCTGCGGGCTAAAAACACCCGAACGAAGACAGAACGAAAACCCTAAACGCCATGACCGACCTGACCGATAAAGTAGCCATTGTAACGGGTGCCAGCCGCGGCATCGGCCGTGCCATTGCCTTGCTGCTGGCCATGCAGGGCGCCAAAGTGGTAGCCGTGGCCCGCACCGCTGAGGAACTGGAAGAACTCAACAGCAAAACCCAGGGCCTGGCCATTCCGGCCGACGTAGCCGACGAGGAAGATGCCGCCCATATCGTGGCCGAAACGCTCAGCTACTTTGGGCGGCTCGATATTCTGGTGTGCAATGCCGGCGTGGGCTCCTTTAACCTGCTGGAGCACTTTGATGCCGCCGAGTGGGACCGGATTTTCGATGTGAATGTGAAGGGCACTTTTTTGCTGTGCAAGGCCGTAGTGCCCCACTTCAAGGCCCAGGGTCACGGCCACATTGTGGGCATCACCTCCGATGTGAGCAAGCGCACCTTCGAGCACGGTACGGCCTACGGAGCCAGCAAGTACGCTCAGGATGCCCTGCTTAGCTCGTTGCGCAAGGAAGTACGGCCCCACGGCGTGAAAGTGAGCACCATTTACCCCGGTCTGGTAGATACTTACTTCAACGACTCCCGCCCCGGCAGTCTGGAAGCCGAGAAAACCCACCTCAAGCCCTCCGACGTGGCTCAGGCCGTGCGCTACGTGCTGGAAGCCCCCACCCATGTAGTAGTGGATGAGCTGATGCTGCACCCGATGACGCAGGAGTGGTAAATTGGGATGGGCGGAATGTGGAGTAAGACCGTCATGCTGAGCTTGTCGAAGCATCTCTCCCGCTTCGTTGCAATGCTGATCCTACGAAGCGGGAGAGATGCTTCGACAAGCTCAGCATGACGGTCATTTTTCACATTTCCCACATTCCTATCACATTACCAGAGTATCTTGTTTGCCGATGAAATATCCTTTCCTGCCCGCCGCGGCCTGTGTCTTTGGGCTGGCGGCCCTCGGGCTTTCTTCTTTCACCTCGCAACCCTCCGTCTCCGTGGCCGAAACCGTTCTTTCTTCGGACCCCAATACCACCGACGAGCAGCCTCAGGATCATAAGCTGGTGATTTATCAGATGATGACCCGCCTGTTCGGCAACAAAACCGCCGTGAACAAGCCCTACGGCACGCTCCAGGAAAACGGCGTGGGCAAGTTCAACGACATCACCACGCCCGCCCTGCAGGCCATCAAAAGGCTGGGGGCCTCGCACGTGTGGTACACCGGCGTGATTGAGCACGCCACCATGACGGACTACACCAAACAGGGCATTGCCCTGGATGATGCCGACGTGGTGAAAGGCCGCGCCGGCTCGCCCTACGCCATCAAGGATTACTACGACGTGAACCCCGACCTGGCCGTGGACGTGAAGAACCGCATGCGGGAGTTCGAGGCCCTGGTGAAGCGTACCCACGACAATGGCCTGAAAGTCATCATTGACTTCGTGCCCAACCACGTGGCCCGCACCTACAAGTCGGATGCTCACCCGGCGGGTGTGGCCGATTTGGGGGAGAAGGACGACAAAACCGTAGCTTTTGCGCCCAACAACAACTTCTACTACCTGCCGGGCAAACCCTTTGTGGTGCCGGCCGGCTACAACCCGCTGGGCGCACTGAAAGGCCCCCGCGAGGACGGCAAATTCCAGGAAAACCCGGCCAAGGCCACCGGCAACGACGTGTTTTCGGAAGCGCCCAAGGTGGACGACTGGTTTGAAACCATCAAGCTCAACTACGGCGTCGATTACCAGAACGGCCGCAAAAAACACTTCGAGCCCACGCCCGATACGTGGCTGAAGATGCGCGACATCCTCATCTTCTGGGCCAAGAAGGACGTGGACGGTTTCCGCTGCGACATGGCCGAGATGGTACCGGTGGAGTTCTGGGCCTGGGTAATTCCGGAGCTGAAAAAGGTGAATCCCCAACTCGTGTTCATCGGCGAGGCCTACGACGCCAAGACGTACAAGATGTACATCGAGCAGGGTCACTTCGACTACCTCTACGACAAGGTGGGCCTCTACGACGGCCTGCGCCGCCTGATGCGCGGGGAGGGCACCACCGAGGATATTACCCGGGTATGGAAGGAGGAAAGCCGGGGCTTCAGCAACCACATGCTGCGCTTCCTGGAAAACCACGATGAGCAGCGCATTGCCAGCAAGGACTTTGCCGGCAACCCCCGCGCCGCCATTCCGGCCATGACGGTTTCGGCCACCCTGGCCACGGGGCCCGTGATGCTGTACTTCGGGCAGGATGTGGGCGAGCCGGCCCACGGCTCGGAGGGCTTCTCGGGGGAGGACGGCCGCACCACCATTTTCGACTATTGGGGTGTGCCCGAGCACCAGAAATGGATGAATGGCGGCAAGTTCGACGGCGGTAAGCTCAGCCCCGAGCAGCGCCAGCTCCACGATTTTTACGCCCGCCTGCTCACGCTCACCAGCCAAAGCGACGCCATCCGCCGGGGCAAATTCTACGAGCTGCAGGACGCCAACAACCTCGACGCGCAGTACAACCAGCGCCAGCTCTACACCTACGTGCGCTACACCGAGAAGCAGAAGCTGCTCATCGTAGTCAACTTCAGTCCCGACAAAACCTACAAGCCCACCATCCGGATTCCACAGAATGTGATGCAGCTCATGGGCCTCAACCCCCAGCAGTTCTACACCTACTCGGAGCTGCTCAGCCAAGCCCCGGCCGTGCAAACGCTCAACCTTACGCTGGCTCCCCAAAGCGCCTACATTTTCGAAATCAACCCCAAAAAATAGTTGTCAGTTGCTGGTTGTCAGTTGTTAGTGTTTAGCTCCATTGCCTAATACTAACAACTGACAACCAGCAACTGACAACTAAAATACTCCCCCTAATTCCCACACCATTACTATGGCAACCAGCGTAGCAGCCGCGCCCACCGGCACCCGCAAAAAACCACGTCTCAGCTTCTGGCAAATTTGGAACATGAGCTTCGGCTTCATGGGTATTCAGTTCGGCTTTGCCCTGCAGAACGCCAACACCAGCCGCATCTTCTCCAACTTGGGGGCCAACGCCGACGACATTCCGATTCTGTGGGTAGCCGCCCCGCTCACGGGCCTGCTAGTGCAGCCCATCATCGGGTACATGTCGGACCGCACCTGGAGCCCGCGCTGGGGTCGGCGGCGGCCGTTTTTCCTAATTGGGGCTATTTTGGCGTCGTTGGCTATGCTAATTATGCCCAACTCGCCCTCGTTGATGATTGCTGGCGGTATGCTCTGGATTATGGACGCCAGCATCAATATCTCGATGGAGCCATTTCGGGCTTTCGTAGGTGACAAGCTGCCGGGTGAGCAGCATACCACTGGCTTCGCCATGCAGTCGTTTTTTATTGGGATAGGGGCCGTGGTAGCTTCCCTGCTGCCTACGTTGCTGACCAGCGCAGGCGTCGCTAACGAGGCTCCGGCCGGCATTGTGCCCAACTCGGTGAAATACGCCTACTATCTGGGCGCGGCGGCATTTTTCCTGTGCGTGCTCTACACCGTGCTGACGTCGGACGAATATCCGCCCGAGGACATGGAAGCCTTCGAGCGGGAGAAAAAGTCGGTGACGCTGGCTCAGGGTGTGAAAGAAACCTTCACAGGCGTGCTGCACATGCCTAAGGTAATGAAACAGCTGGCCTCAGTGCAGTTTTTCACCTGGTTCGGGCTGTTCTGTATGTGGATTTTTATGACGCTGGCCGTAGCTAAGCACCTGTACCACACCACCGACACTTCTTCTAAGAGTTTCAACGAAGCCGGCAACTTCGTCGGTAATGCCTTTGCCATGTACAACGGCGTTTCGGCGGCCTTTAGCCTGCTGTTGCCCTGGATTGCCCGCAAGGTGTCGCGCCGCCTTACCCATATGCTGTGCTTGGCCGCCGGCGGGCTGGGCCTGATTTCGGTGGCCTTTATCACCGAGCCCTGGATGCTGTACGTGAGCATGATAGGCGTGGGGGTAGCGTGGACGTCGATTTTGTCGGTGCCCTACGCCATGCTGGCTGGGGCCATTCCGTCGCACAAGATGGGGCATTACATGGGCGTTTTCAACGCCTTCATTGTAACGCCTCAGGTGTGTGCTTCGCTGGGGCTGCCGGCCATTATGAAGGCGTTTCCGCAGCTCGACCCGCTGAATGTGGTGGTGCTGGGTGGGGTGCTGATGATTATCGGGGGCCTGCTGACCCTGCGTGTGGCCGACGACGAGAAAATTCGCCTACCCCTAGCCGACGACGTGCAGCCCCAAAACGCCGCCTACGATGCCGGCCCCCAGCCCAACCCGGCGGTATAGCTTTTGGAGAAGCTGTAAGCTGCAAGCCCCAAGCCGATGGTTGCACATCAGCTTGGGGCTTGCAGCTTACAACAATTATCCCAGCAGCCACTGCTGGGCCGGCTGTTCTTCGGTAAACACCTGCACCTGGGTGCTGTTGGCCGGATCTTGATCCAGTTCCGCCAGGCGGGGGCGCAGAATGTCGGCGTGGAAGGGCGTAGCCAGGTATGCAATACGGCGGGCGGCAGTGGGCAGAGCTTTCTGCAACTCCTGACGAAACTCTTGGAGCACCCACTGTAGGTCGATGGGGTCAGCCAGGCCCCGACTACGCAGGTCAATCAGCCACTGGCCAGCCTGCTCCTGCCGGGCCAGCGTAAGTGCCGCCCAGTAACCCTGGCGGTGCTCCTCGGAGGTAGCGGGCCGCGTCCAGCGCATGAATAATAACGCCAAGTCAGGCCGGTAAGAAAGGCGCAGATAGTCGGAGGTAGCAGGCTCGGGCATAGAGGGGAGACAAAGGTACGCGGCTTTTCTACCAGCCAAGCGCTAGCCGCTGGGAGAGTCCGGCAGTTCCCCCTCACGGACGACGAGGCCAGCCGCACCAGTCCCGGTAAGTAATAGTCGGGATAAGCAGCTAAGCAACCGAAACTGTTGACGGTTGGTTTTCGGGCTTTCGGGGTTGAATCTGCCCGGTTCATTGGAACACCACTGGCTGCACGGACCGGGTTTGCATTTTGCCCCGTAACTTCCGCTCACGTTCAACCCACGTTTATTCCCCCTATTCCGATGACCCGCAATCAACTGTTGCTGCTGGGCCTGAGTGCTTCGCTGGCTTTCCAGCCGGCCCTGGCTCAGCAAAAAACCACTACCAAACCCGCCACCGTCACCAAAGCCCCCGCTGCTACGGCCGGTGGTGCCCGCCTCGTAGAGAAAGTAACCCGCAAAGGCTCGGAGCTGGTAATTCCCTACGAAAAATACGTACTGCCCAACGGCCTCACCCTCATTGTGGCCGAAGACCACTCCGACCCGCTGGTGCACGTGGATGTAACCTACCACGTGGGCTCGGCCCGGGAGCAGATTGGCAAATCGGGCTTTGCGCACTTCTTTGAGCACATGATGTTCCAGGGCTCCGACCACGTGGCCGACGAGCAGCACTTCAAGACGGTTTCCGCCTCGGGTGGTACGCTCAATGGCTCCACCAACCGGGACCGGACCAACTACTTTGAAACCGTACCCAGCAACCAGCTCGAAACCGCGCTGTGGCTGGAGGCCGACCGTATGGGTTTTCTGCTGGATGCCGTAACGCAGCCCAAATTTGAGAACCAGCGCAGCACCGTGAAAAACGAGCGGGGCCAGAACTACGACAACCGCCCCTACGGTCTGGCCTCTGAAAACGTAAGCCGTACACTGTACCCCTACGGCCACCCCTACAGCTGGCTCACCATCGGCTACCTCGAAGACCTGGACCGCTCCGACGTAAACGACCTGAAAAACTTCTTCCTGCGCTGGTACGGCCCCAACAACGCCACTCTTACGGTGGGTGGGGATGTGAAGCCGGCTGAAGTAGTGAAGATGGTGGAGAAATACTTCGGCCCCATTGCCAAAGGCCCCGCCGTAGCGGCCCAAAAACTGCCCGCCCCCAAGCTCACCGCCGACCGGTACGTGAGCTACAAGGATAACGTGCGCTTCCCCATGCTGCAGGTGGTATTCCCGACGGTGCCCAGCGGCCACCCCGATGAATTTGCCCTGGATGCGCTGGCCGAAATTATCGGGCAGGGCAAAAACTCCCTGCTCTATAAGAACCTCACCAAAACCCAGCAGGCAGTGCAGGCCCAGGCCTACAACAGCACCTCAGAGCTGGCCGGCGAGTTCACCATTGTCACGCTGCCCTTCCCCGGCAAAGGTCTGGACAGCCTGGAGATTAAGGTGCGCAATACCCTCAAGGAGTTTGAGCGCACCGGCGCTACGGCCGAGCAGGTAGCCCGCTTCAAGGCCAGCACCGAGGCCCAGATGATTAACGGCCTGGCTAGCGTACAGGGCAAGGTAAGCCAGCTGGCCGCCAACCAAACCTACTTCGGCAACCCCAACCGCCTGCCCGAGGAGCTGAAACAGCTGCGCGCGGTAACGCCCGCCGAGGTGAACCGCGTGTACAACCAGTACATCAAAGGCAAAAACGCCGTGGTACTGAGCGTGGTACCCAAAAACGGCAGCGTACAACCCGCCAAAGCCGACAATTTCACCGTGTCCAAGGACGGCTACAAAGCCCCCGATTATGGCTACGACGGCCTGAAATACGTGAAGGCCACCGATACTTTCGACCGGAGCAAGCAGCCCGGCTCGGGTGCCAACCCGGTGGTGCAGGTGCCTGCCGTATGGCAGGCCTCTTTCCCCAATGGCCTGCGTCTGATGGGCACCCGCAACACCGAAATTCCGACCGTAACGATGCTGCTCACTATTCGGGGGGGCCACCGCCTGGAGCAGAGTATGCCGAATAAAGCGGGTATTGCGGCCCTCACGGCAGGCATGATGAATGAAGGCACCCAGAAGTACACCGGTGAGCAATTCAGCTCCGAGCTGGACAAGCTGGGCAGCGCCATCCGGGTGAGCACCGGCGACGACAACACGACCGTGTACGTGCAGAGCCTGACCAAGAACCTGCCCGCTACTATGAAGCTGCTGGAAGAGCGCCTGCTGCGCCCACGCTTCGATGAGGCCGACTTCAACCGCCTCAAGAAGCAGGCTCTGGAAGGCATTGCCAACCAGAGCACTCAGCCGGTAGTTATTGCCGATAAAACCTTCTCCCGCCTCGTGTACAGCGCCGGCGACATTATGCAGGTGCCTCTGAGTGGCTCAGTGGCCACAGTTACGGGTATTACTCTCGACGACGTAAAGCAGTTTTATCAGCAGAACTACGCCCCCAACGTGAGCTACCTGGTGGCCGTGGGCGACGTAGACCAGGCGGGCCTCACCAATCAGCTGGGCTTCCTGAAAGGCTGGGAGCAGAAAAACGTGACCTTGCCGGCCGGCATGGCCACTACCCAGCCCGATAAAACCCGCATCTACTTCGTAAATAAGGAAGGCGCGGCGCAGTCGGAAATCCGCATCGGCTACCTCACCCCGCTCACCTACGATGCCACCGGCGACTATTACCGGGCGTACCTGAGCAACTACCTGCTGGGCGGGGCCTTCAACTCCCGCATCAACCTGAACCTGCGCGAGGATAAGGGCTACACCTACGGGGCCCGCTCGGGCTTCCAGGGTACGCGCTACGTGGGCCCCTACACCGCCCAGGCCGGCGTACGCGCCGATGCCACGGCCGCTTCGGTGAAGGAGTTCATGAAGGAAATTCAAAACTACCGCAATGGTATTTCCGATGACGAGCTGCAGTTCCTGCAGGCTTCGGTAGGCCAGAGCGACGCGCTGCGCTACGAAACCGGCCAGCAGAAAGCTGCCTTCCTGAGCCGCCTGCTGGAGTACGACCTGCCTACCACCTACGTGAAGCAGCAGAGCGACATTCTGAAAGGCCTGAAGAAGGAAGATGTGCAGGGTATTGCCCAGAAATACCTGCCCGCCGACAACATGTACATTGTAGTAGTCGGCGACCGGGCCAAATCTTTCCCGGGCCTTGCGGAGCTGGGTTATGAGGTGGTAGAGCTGGATGTAGACGGTAACCGCGTGGCGGCTGCCGCTCCGGCTGCCGCCCCGGCATCGGCGCCGGTCCTGACGCCCCCGCTGGAAACAGAAAAAATGAAAGTAAAAACCAAGGACGCCGACGGCAAAAAGGAAAAGCGTAAGTCCAAGAAAGACAAGGACGAAGCCAAATAACCTGTAGTCCGTCGCGCTGACGTAGTGCAAGCCCGGTTCCGGTGGAATCGGGCTTGTTGCATTTCCGGGCGGTGGTTGGCCCCCGGGAGCCTTGGGCCAGAGCCCAGGCCGCATATACCGGAGCTAAATAAGCAGGTCCGCTTTGCGGGCGGCGGGCGGCGGAACCACTTACCCCCTCCGGAATGTAGCTTATGTGCAGCCGCCGGGCCGAAATCCGTATCTTTCCCGTGCCCGGATTAGGCGGCACCCTTATGGTAGTGGAGAAAGACCCCGCAACAACTCGGGCCCTGGACGACGTACTGGCCCGCCTCAACGCATTTAAACGCAAGTTTTACCTGAGTCTGCTGGTGCGCGGCCTGGTGGTGGCCGGCGGCCTGGTGCTTAGCCTGTTTCTGGTAGTCAACCTGCTTGAGTACTTCCTTTACCTGCCCACCTGGGTGCGGGCCGGGCTGCTGTTTGGGTTTGTGGGTGGCATACTCTACGCTTTTGGGCGCTGGATCTGGCAGCCCCTGGCCGCCCTTACCAACCTGCGCCGTATGCTCTCGGATGAGCAGGCCGCCCGGCGGGTAGGGGAGCTGTTTCCGGAAGTGCAGGACAAGCTGCTGAACGCCCTGCAGTTGCGCGGCCAGGCCCAGGAAAACGCCCTGCTGGCCGCCAGCCTGGAGCAGCGCGCCGGGCAGCTGCAGGGCGTAGAGTTCAGCCAGGGTATCAATATTCAGGCCCAGACCCGGCCGCTGTGGAAGTATGTGGCCGTGCCCGCCGCCGTGGTGGTACTGCTCCTGCTGGTGTACCCCAGCCTGTTTGTGCAAGGTACCGAGCGGATTCTGCATTACGACCGGAAATACAGCCCACCCGCGCCCTTCCGGTTTGTGGTGGAAAACAAGCAGCTTACCGCTTTCAAGGGCGAAGATTTTGCGCTGAACGTGACGGTGGAAGGCGAGGCCCTGCCCAATGAAATCAGTATTCAGTACGAGGGCAAACAGCGCCGTTTGGTGCGCGAATCGGGCAGCCGGTTCCGCTTTGATTTCCGCCAGCTGCGCCGGAACGTGGAGTTTCAGCTTACGGCGGCAGGCTTTTCGTCGGGGGCCTATAACCTCCGGGTGAAAGAGCGGCCCAATCTGCGCGAATTTGCTGTGCGCGTGGCTTACCCGGCCTATCTGGGTAAGCCCGCCGAAACCATCCGCAACACCGGCAACCTCACCGTGCCCGAGGGCTCCGACCTGCGCTGGGAGTTCCAGACCGAAGCCACCGACCAGCTCCAGCTCAAGTTCCGTAATCCCAACGAAACCCTGACTGCCACTCCCGACGACGAGCAGTTCCTGCTCAGCCGCCGGGCTCTGCGCAGTCAGTCGTATTCAGTACACCTGCGCAACGCCGCAAGCCCCAACCGGGACCCCATCGAGTACCAGATTACCGTTATTCCGGACCAGGTGCCGGAGGTGGCGCTGGAGAGTTTCCAGGATACCACTTCCCAGCGCTACCTGGCCCTGGGTGGCACCCTCCGCGACGACTACGGCTTTTCCCGCCTGCAGCTGCACTACCGGGTGCTGAGCAAAGCCCGGCCTAATGCCGCCTATCAGGCCAAAGCCCTGCTCCTGGGCAGCGGCCCCAGCCAGAGCTACGCCTACCAGTGGGACACCCGCGCCCTGAATCTGCGCCCCGGCGACCGGCTGGAGTACTTCGTGCAGGCCTGGGATAATGATGGCGTACACGGTCCCAAAGCCGGCCGCAGCCGCACCGCCGAGTTCCGCCTGCCCAGCCGCGCCGAGCAGCGCCAGCAGCTGGCTTCCCAAAGCCAGGCCGTGCAAAGTCAGCTTAGCCAGGCGGCCCAGCAGAGCAAGAAAATGGAGCGGGAGCTGGCCAAGGCCGAGGACAAGCTGAAGGTGAAGCGCGACCTGAACTTTCAGGACCGTAAGCAGCTCAAGGATATGCTCGACCAGAAGCATCAGATGGACCAGGCCCTGGACGAGCTGAAGCGCCAGTTTGAGCAGCTCCAGGACCAGCAGAACCAGCTGGACCAGCAGAAGAATGAGCAGCTGGCTGAGAAAGCCAAGGAGCTGCAGAAGCTGATGGAAACCCTGCTGGACCCCGAAACCAAGAAGCTCTACGAGGAGCTGCAGAAGCTGCTGGACCAGCAGAAGGACCAAAACCAGCCCGATATGCAGAAACTGCTGCAACAGCTGGAAAACAAGGAAAACACCCTGCAGAAAGAGCTGGAGCGCGCCCTCGAAATGTTCAAGCAGCTGCAGTTTGAGCAGAAGCAGGACCAGGCCCTGGAAAAGCTCCAACAGCTGGCCCAGGAGCAGCAGAAGCTGGCCGAGGAAACCCAGAAAAACGACAAGCAAAACCCCGACAACAAGCTCAGCAACGAGCAGCAAAAAGCCAAAAACGAACAACTCAAAGACCAGCAGGCCGAGCAGCAGCAGAAGTTCGATGAGCTGAAGCAGGACCTCAAGGACATGAAGGAGCTGGACCAGCAGCTCGACGGCCAGAACGGGGCCGACGAGATGAAGCAGGACCAGCAGCAGGTAGACGAGCAGCAGCAGCAAAGCCAGGAGCAGTTGGGCAAAAACCAGAATCAGAAAGCCAGCCAGAGCCAGCAGCAGGCCGCCCAGAAATTGCAGCAGATGGCCCAGAAGATGCAGCAGCAGCAGGAGCAGGAAGAATCGGACCAGCAGCAGCAGAACATCGACGACCTGCGCGACATCCTGGAAAACCTACTCAAGCTCAGCTTCGACCAGGAAAACCTGATGAAGCAGTTCCGGCAGGTAGACCAGCAGGACCCGCGCTTTGTGCAGCTCGGCCAGACCCAGCGCAAGCTCAAAGACGACGCCCGTGTGGTGCAGGACTCGCTGTATGCCCTGGCCAAGCGCGTGTTCCAGATCAAGAGCTTCGTGACCCGGGAAGTGGGCGAAATGAACGGCCGCATGGACGAAAGCCTCGACCAGATTCGGCAGCGTAACGTAAGCCGGGCCACCAGCTCCCAGCAGCTGGCCATGACCAGCATGAACAACCTGGCCCTTATGCTCAACGATGCCCTGCAGCAAATGCAACAGCAGCAGCGTGAGAGCCAGCAGCAGCAACAGCAGGGTGGGGGCAAACCGGGCCGCAAAAAGAAAAAAGGCAGCAGTGCCGGCGAAGGCCAGCTGGGGCGTATGCAGCAGCAGCTCAACCAGCAGATTCAGCAGCTGCAGCAGAGCGGCAAAACCGGCCGGGCCCTGAGCGAGGAGCTGGCCAAGCTGGCCGGGCAGCAGCAAATGCTGCGGCAGGCCATGCAGGAGCTGGAACGCCTCCAGCAGAAAGGGGGTGGCAAGCCTGGCTCTAATAAGGATGGCCAGGGCCAGGATGGCACCGGTGGCCTCGGCGACGTGAAAAAAATGATGGAACAAACCGAAACCGACCTCGTAAACAAGCGGCTGACGGAGCAAACCATTATGCGCCAGCGCCAAATCCTGACCCGTTTGCTGGAAGCCGAGAAATCGGCCCGGGAGCGGGACCAGGAGGAAAAGCGCGAAGCCCAGACGGCCCAAACCCGCCCCCCGGTATTCCCGCCGGCGTTTCAACAATACAAACGCCAGCAAAACCGGCAAACGGAGCTGCTTCGGAGCGTACCGCCTACCCTCACGCCGTACTACCAGCGCGAGGTGAGTGAATATTTTCAGAAAATGAAATAGCGTTCCGCTAATTTTACCCCCTTACCCGCTGCCCCTCTCTTTTTCCTTTTATGAAGCAGGTCAAAATTCAGATTCCTTCCCTCGTTGAAAATATCCGCGTTGTAGAAAGCTTTATCGACAACTCCAAGGATACCTTTCACATCGACGACGACATTTACGGCAACATTATGGTAGCCGTAACCGAAGCCGTCAACAATGCTATTCGCCACGGCAACAAGTTCGATAAGGACAAGAATGTGTTCCTGTCGTTGTTTGTAGAGCCGGACCGGGTGAAGTTTGAAATTGAGGATGAAGGCACCGGTTTCGACTATACCAACCTTTCAGACCCCACGGCCCCCGAAAACCTGGAAAATCCTGGTGGCCGGGGCATCTTCCTCATTCGCCACCTGGCCGATGAGGTGGAGTTCCAGAAAGATGGACGCCACGTGCAGCTCACGTTTATGCTGCCCACGCCTTCGTCGGAAGCCGAGCAGACGTCAGCCATAAATGGTGCTGCCTCGGCTCACTAATTCTATTCCCAGTTTGCCAGCATGAGCGACCTGCCTACCGAGCACAACGAGTTTGACGACCAGGATGACTTCAGCCGCGAAAGTCACGGCATTGAATTCATGGTGGAGGATGTGGAGTTTGAGTTGGCCGATGCTCAGGAGCTTACCTCCTGGATTGAGCGGGTGGCCCAGGTACACGAGCACGAAATTGTGCAGCTTACCTACATCTTCTGCTCCGATGAGTACCTGCACAAGGTAAACGTGGAGTACCTCGACCACGATACGTACACCGACGTCATTACCTTCGACAATGCCGATGACGCTGACATTATCGAGGGCGACATCTTCATTTCGGTAGACCGGATTCGCGAAAACGCCGTCATTCACGGTGTATCGTTCCGCGACGAGCTGCACCGCGTGATGATTCATGGTGTACTGCACCTGCTCGGCTACGCCGACAAGGACTTGCTCAGCCAGACCGCCATGCGCAAAAAGGAAGACGACTGCCTGCTGCTGCGCACGTTTTAGCCCACGCTGCTCCCATAGCTTAGAACGCCCGCCATCCGGTGGGCGTTTTTTTGTTGTTATGCTCACGAAAACGATGTAGAGACGCAACACTTGGCGTCTCGTCGTTGCTGGTATTGTTTGAAAAGCGCCGCCTCGGTCGTTCAACGACGAGACGCCAAGTGTTGCGTCTCTACATTGCGCAATGTCATACTTCGGTTTTACTCCGCGTGACGTTCTTTGTATTCCAAGCATCCAAGCATGTCCGCTACCCCGCAACCTATTCGCACTATTCCCGGCCCGGCCCTGGATTACTACCTGGGCCAGGGCTATTACCGCATGCACCAGGACCTGTTTACCTGCCGGTTTCTGCCCATCGAGAACGAGCTGTACACGGTACACTGGCTGCGGCTGGAGCTGGCCCGCGTACACTACGGTCCCGAGCAGCGCCGCCTGCTGCGCCTGGCCGAGCGGTTTACTGTCCGACGGCAACCATTCCGGCTCACGGCGGAGCTGGAGGAACTCTACGCCGCCTACCGCCACTCCATCACCTTCGATGCCCCGCCCACAGTGGAGGCATTTCTGCTGGCCGGCGCCACCCATAATATATTTACAACGGAGGTACTGGAAATCCGGGATGGGGGGCGGCTGGTGGCGGCGGGTATCTTTGATGTGGGAGCCCGCACCTTGGCTGGCATCATGAACTTTTACGCCCCCGAGTACCGCAAATTCAGCTTGGGCAAGATGCTGATGCTGCTGAAGCTGGAGCACGCCCGCACGCTGGGTCACCATTACTACTATCCTGGCTATGTGGTACACAACTACCCCAAGTTCGACTACAAGTTGTTTCCCTGCCCGGCTGCCACGGAGGTGTTCGACTGCCTGAGCGGGCAGTGGCGGCCGTTTTCCTGGCCGGAAGTACACCGTCAGGCCGCCGGGCTGCTAGCCGAGTGGACCGAGGATGACTTCCTGCCCAACGACGAGGCATGAGCACTAAGCTGCGTAAAAACGCGCTGCAATTTGTATCTTTGCGCACGTTTTGAGCGTGTTGCGTAGGGCATTCTGCCACGGTTTTCCTGACAAAGCGCCTGCCACCTGCGGGCGTTTTCTGTTTAACCGTAGCCGTAGCGCTGTAGCATGAAGCCTTTGCTTCGTGTGTGGTTGAACGAGTGCCGGGCTGAACGTTGTTCACTCCGGACGCCTCATAAAGCTCGGTGCTGCCGGGCGCGAAGCCTTTGCTTCGCGCTACAGTGCAGGGCCCGCCAGAATCCGTGTAATCCGAGAAATTCGTCCAAATTCGTGATGCAGCAAGAAGAATACGATGTCATTGTAGTAGGAGCCGGGCACGCTGGCTGCGAGGCCGCCGCCGCCGCCGCCAACATGGGCTCCAAGGTCCTGCTCGTGACGATGAACATGAACACCATTGCGCAGATGTCGTGCAACCCGGCCATGGGCGGGGTGGCCAAGGGCCAGATTGTGCGCGAGGTGGACGCACTGGGCGGGCAGTCGGGCCTTATCACCGACCGTACCATGATTCAGTTCCGGATGCTGAACCGCTCCAAAGGCCCCGCCATGTGGAGCCCCCGGGCGCAGAGTGACCGGATGCGCTTTGCCGAGGAGTGGCGCCTTACGCTGGAGCAGACGCCCAACGTGGATTTCTGGCAGGAAGCCGTCATGGGCTTGGTTATCGACAACAACACGGTAGTAGGCGTAAAAACCCAGCTTGGTATCGAGTTCCGGGGTAAGGCGGTGGTGCTTACCAACGGTACTTTCCTCAACGGGCTCATCCATATCGGCGAGAAACAGTTTGGGGGTGGCCGCGCCGCCGAAAGCCGTAGCACCGGCATTACGGAGCAGTTGAAAGAGCTGGGCTTTGAGGCCGGCCGCATGAAAACCGGCACTCCGCCCCGCGTAGACGGCCGCAGCCTCGACTACAGCAAGATGGAGGAGCAGGCCGGCGACGAGGTGCCCAGCAAATTCAGCTACCTCGATACGCCCGTTTTGGCCAAGCAGCGTCCCTGCTACATCACTTACACCAACCCGGAGGTGCACGAAATCCTGAAGGAGGGATTCGAGAAGTCGCCGATGTTTCAGGGCCGCATCAAGGGCCTGGGGCCGCGCTACTGCCCGAGCGTAGAGGATAAAATCAACCGCTTCGCCGACAAGGACCGCCACCAGATTTTTGTGGAGCCTGAAGGCTGGAGCACGGTGGAGGTGTACGTGAACGGCTTCAGCAGCAGCCTGCCCGAGGACGTGCAGTACAGAGCCCTGCGCAAAATTGCCGGCTTCGAAAACGCCAAGATGTTCCGCCCCGGCTACGCCATCGAATACGACTTCTTCCCGCCCACGCAGCTGCAGCTCACGCTGGAAACCAAGCGCATTCAGAACCTGTACTTTGCGGGCCAGATCAACGGCACCACGGGCTATGAGGAAGCTGCCTGCCAGGGCCTGATGGCCGGTATCAACGCCCACAATAAAGTGCACGGCAAGGCTCCCTTCGTGCTCAAGCGCAGCGAGGCCTACATCGGCGTGCTCATCGATGACCTCGTAAACAAAGGCACCGACGAGCCCTACCGCATGTTCACGAGCCGGGCCGAGCACCGCCTGCTACTACGCCAGGACAACGCCGACCTGCGCCTCACACCTCTGGGTTACGAGTTGGGGCTGGCCTCGGAGGAGCGCATGCAGCGGGTGCGCGAAAAAGAGCAGCAAACCCAGGAGGTAGCCAAGCTGCTGAAAAACTTCGGCATTGAGCCCCAGGAAATCAACGGCTGGCTCACGGAAATCGGCTCGGCTGTTATCAGCGAGAAAACCCGGGCCGTAAACCTGCTGCGTCGCCCCGGCATCGACCTGCCAGCTCTGGCCCGGGTGCTGCCCGGTCTCACGCTGGCTCTGGCCCCGTACCGCCCCGATGCCCTGGAGCAGGCCGAAATTCTGGTGAAGTACGAGGCCTACCTGGAAAAGGAGCACCAGCAGGCGGCCCGCGTGCAGGAGCTGGAAAACTTCGTGATTCAGGGCCGCCTCGACTACACCGCCATGCCCGCCCTCTCGCACGAAGCCCGCGAGAAGCTGCTTAAAGTTAAGCCCGAAACGCTGGGCCAGGCCAGCCGCATCAGCGGCGTGAGCCCAGCCGACGTGTCGGTGCTGATGGTGTATCTGGGGCGGTAATTTCTACCCGTCATCCTCCATCTTTCGTCCGCCTGCAAAGGACCTTTTCCCCGGTAATTGTTCGAGAGTTTTTAGCCCGCAGAGGGCGCAGTGTTGGCGCAGAAGACGCAGAGCCGTGCTAGCGGGATAAGGTCCTTCGGCTACCGCCTCAGGATGACGTTCCATTTAGTCCAAACCGGCCGCCGAATCTGAAAGGAAACGGCGGCCGGTTTGGTTTTGTACCTTCGTGGTGCGGCAGGCAGCGGGGGGTTCCTCGTTCCGCCCTAATCAGCGTCATCTGCATCAACATCAGCGAGCATCTGTGATTTACGAGCGTTTGGAGAAGTGCCCGGTGTGCGGCAAAATGGAGTTTCGCAACAAGCTGGTAGTAGAGGATAAATCGGTTAGCAAGGAGAGTTTCGCCATTCAGCAGTGCGTGGCTTGCTCGTTTCAGTTCACCAACCCCCGCCCCGACGCGGCCCACATTGGCCGCTACTACGAGTCGGAGGAGTACGTATCGCACAACAGTGGGGCCGGAGGAGTTATCAACCAGGCCTATAAAGTGGCGCGGTTTTTTACCATGCGCCGCAAGGTGGCCCTGCTGAATAAACGCGCCAAGAAAGGCCGGCTGCTGGACTACGGCTGCGGCACAGGGCACTTTCTGGCCGCGGCCAAAAGCAATGGCTGGCAGGTGGCCGGCTGGGAGCCCAATGCCCGGGCCCGGCAGGAGGCCAGCCAGCGCGTAGGTCAGCCCATTGGCACTGAAAGTCTGGTGCAGTTTCAGCCAGCCAGTTTCGATGCCATTACGCTCTGGCACGTACTGGAACATGTGCACACCCTGAACGAAACTTTACAGCAGCTTATCCAGCTGTTGAAACCCGATGGCACCCTCCTCATTGCCGTACCGAATGTGGACAGCCTCGATGCCCAGCATTACCGCCAGGACTGGGCCGCCTACGACGTGCCGCGCCACCTCTACCACTTCACTCCCAAAACCATGACCCAGCTGCTTAAAAAGCACAAAATGCAGGTGATGGAAGTGCTGCCCATGCCCCTGGATGCCTACTACGTGAGTATGCTCAGCGAAAAGCACCGGGCCGAGCGGGGTGGCGGTATGCTCACGGTGCTGAAGGCCGGCTACAAATCCAACCAGTACGCCGCCCAGCACGAAGGCCAGTACAGCAGCCTGATTTACGTGGTGCGCAAACGCTAGAACGTGCCCCCCGGAACGTGTACCCCGGAGTTGTGCTCTGGCTTCGTGCCTGGGAGTAATTATCCTCTTACGCGAGCCGAAGCACAGCTTCGGGGTACACGTTCCGCCAAATCGGGCCGGTGGCCGCCTGGTAGGGTAGAAGGGAGGCCAAGGCAGTGCTACCAAGCCAGTTGTCATTCCGAGCAGAGCGAGGAATCTGGACTGCTGTGTAGTTAATAGCAGAACGTCATTCCGATGAGAGGAGGAATGACAATTAGCCTCTGATGTCAGCACGCGAGATTCCTCGACTCCGCTCCGCTGCGCTCGGAATGACGTTCTATGCCGGTTGCTCCCGCTACTCAGAATAACAGTTTTGGGCCGGAGCCGCGTTACAGCGTGTACCTTCGGTATTCGGAAGCGGCTGATTGGCCGGAGCCGAAACCTGCTACTATTCCCAACCTGCCTGCCCGCAATGCTCCCATTTGCCTGCGCCCGTGCCTCTTTATTTCTGTTGATTACCGCCGCGGCGGGCCTGGGCGGCTGTGCGGCCATTAGCTCGCCCGAAGGCGGCATCCGGGATACTATTCCGCCCAAGCTTGTGCGGAGCGTACCTGCCAACGGTACCCGCAACTACCAGGGTCAGTCGGTGCGGCTGGAGTTTTCAGAGCAGGTACAGCTTAAGGAGCTAACGAAAAACCTGATTGTAGCCCCTATCATCGGCGACGACAACCCCTACAAAATCCGGGAAGAGCGCACGGCCATTACGCTCACTTACGAGAAGCCGCTGAACCCCAACACCACATACTCCTTCAACTTCGGCAACTCCATCAGCGACATTACCGAAAGCAACCCGGCTCCCAAAGCTATGGTCAGCTTCAGCACCGGCCCCGATCTGGACTCGGCTTCGGTGCGCGGCTCCGTAACCGAAGTGCTCAGTCAGCAGCCCGTGGAAAACGCCGTGGTTTTGTTATATCCCGAAGCTGATACCTCGACGGTGCAGCGTGGCCGCCCTACCTACCAGGCCCGCACCAACAAGGGCGGCCGGTTTGAGCTGAACTACCTGAAAGCCGGGCGCTACCGGGCATATGCCTTGCTGGACAAGAACCAGAACAACCGCTACGAGGAGCCGGAGCGCATTGGCTACCTCCCCGACCTGCTGACTGTGGGCAATACAGCCGATTCACTTCGTTTTCTGCTGGCTCGCCCCGATACGCGGCGCCCTCTGGTTACCACGCAGAAAACCAACCCTACCGATTTTCGGGTCAGCTACAACGAAGGCGTCCTGCAGGTAAGTCTGGCACCGTTGGGGTCGGCCACTGGCTCAGCCACGCTCAACGAGGCCGTGCAGCTTGCGGAGCGCGGACGCACCGCCGTGCTGTTCCGCACCCCCGAGTTGCAGGAAGGCCGCTACCTGCTCACGGCCACCGACAGCGCCGGCAATACCGGCCGCGACACGGTGGCGGTGCGCTTCCAGGGCACTGCTCCGGCCAGGCGCGGGGCCGCTTACGCCGTGGAGGGCAGCCCCCGGGAAGTGTACCGGCAGGGCCAGCTCAAGTACGTGTTCAATGAGCCCATCCGCCTGGTTGTGGGCAAGCCCATCGGTACGCTGCTGGAAGACTCGCTCAAGCGCCGGCCGTTGGTAGTGCCTACCGATGCCAGCCTGAGCCCCGACCGCACCACGCTGAGTCTGAATTTGAATACCACGGCCCGCAAAACCGTCACGGTTCAGCTCGACAGCACGGTTATCCGCAGCATTACGGGGCAGCCGCTGGGCCTGAAACCACTACGGCTACGGGTGGTGGAGCAAACCAGTACAGGCACCCTCAGCGGCCCCATCCAAACCAAGGCCACCCGCTACTGGCTGCAGCTGCTGGACGCCAACGGAAACCTCCAGTTCAGCCTCGACAGCCCCAAAGGCACCTACCGCTTCGATAACCTGCAACCCGGTACCTACCGCCTCCGCGTACTCATCGACCAGAACCTGAACGGGCGCTGGGAAGGTGGCGACCCGCAGCTTAAGCGCCTGCCGGAGCCGGTTTTCCTGTTCCCCAAAGCCATTCAGGTGCGCTCCAATTTTGATAATGTGGAAACGCTGGCCTTCTAATCTACCTGCCTGGCTTAATTCAGAATGTGATTAGCACGTCGTTTCCGGCAAGCTCAGCGGGACACTCTTTTTGAATTCCTAAACCCGTTTCAAAGCCCGGCTTCTGTCTATGCAGAGGCCGGGCTTTTTGTAAGTATTGCCATTGCTACTCACTCGTCACACGGCTGCCTGCCGAACAGCCAGCATCTCCACTGCGGCAGGTGCCAGCAGTTCCCGGGAAGTTTCCGGCTGGGCATAGGGGCAGATGATGGCCTACCAGGCACCGAATGGTAATGCTGCCCAAAGCAATGCGGGTCGGCCGTAGTCGGGGAGGGCTGCGCAAGGGCAGTAGTGCTGCCAAAATCCAACTTCCGGCTATATAGCAACTCAACTACACAGATATCCACATAGCAAAAGTGCTTCTGGGCAATAGCAGCCGGTTTTTCGCTTTTTCGAAAACCACAATCCACAGTAGTTATCCACTTAAAACCGCCTAACCCGCATAACCTGTGGATAATACTGGGGAAACCTGGGGATAACCCGTGGAGAAGTTGCGGAAAAGTTTTTTTGGAGGTTCTATTGGTTTTGGCAGGCATTCGGAGGTGGCCAAAACCTGTGGAAAGCCGTTGATAACTTTCCCCCGAAAATCCCACAATCCACAGCTGTATGTGCATGTGAATTGTGGATTTCTCGTAGCTTATGTGAATAGTTAAAAAATATTACAACTACTTGATTATCAGAATTATGATATCCACATACCCTGTTGGCAGACGGTGGATAACTGTAGTTTTGTGCACATGTTACCCACGCCGTGGATAACTGTAGTTTTTTATCCACTTATAAACAGCCCTAACGACGGGGACAAAAAGAGATTTTTAAATAAAAAGATTTTTAAAAGTTATTAACCTGTGGATAAACGAACCGGGGTTCGGCCAAACATCAGGACCAGGGTTGGCTGCCCAACCTATTGCCTAACATGCAGCACGCCGCCGCTGCAGCTCGCCGGGACTCCGGGCTTCCGTTGCTACAGCGGGAGGAGAGCATTTACCACCAATGCCTTGCTTGTGGTTAGCCCGCTGGCAGCAACGGAAAAGCAGCCACTGGCAGCAGTAGCATATGAATTCCCGGTGCGCAATTTTTAGGTGAAAAATGTGGATAAGTAACTGGTTATGCACAGGTTAGCGGCTCCGTTTTGTACAAATACAGCTGGCCGAAGCCACTTACACGTAGCCATTGCGCGGTGCCCGGCGTATAGGAGCTTTCCAGCTTCTCTCCGAGCCGTATGCCGTTCGATTATCAGCTTGACTTCCGTACCACCGACTTTCGCCAGCACCCAGAACTCTACCGGGTGGGTAAGGGCGAGCAGGGAGTACTACTGGTGCAGCCCTATAAAGGCGAGATCCTGCCCTTCTGGCGCTTCCGCACGCCGGAGGTAGCCCAGGAGTCGTCGGAGCAGATTTACGGGCTGTTTGAGGCGTATTTGCGGCGGCACGATTTTGTGGGGGCCGACATGGCACGCAAGTTTCTGCAAATGGGCTTCACCCGGGCCCGGCGCTACGCCAACCACCGGGGCGGCAAAAAGTACGACGGGCCGGTGCCTGACGATAAAAAAGGCCAGAGCGGCAGCCACGGCCGCCCCGAACTGCCCCGCTCCCCCGAAGACCCCGAAAAAGCCGAAGCCGCGGCCATCTTCAAGCGCCGCTGGGACGAAGCGAAACAGCATCCTGAGTACCTGCGGCAGCGGGCCGAATTTGAAGCCCGCTACGGAAAGTAACTCGTTTTGGGTTATGCGTTGCTGGTTGGTTGTTGCTGGCTATTCGTAAGGTCACAGAATCAGGGGCTGCTGTTGCTAATGTGTAGCTATTGAGAAACCAACACCCAACTACGAACAACCAATAACGAATAACCAACAACCAGACCCCTACCTTTACGCTCACAATCACCCCTCACCATAACTGGCTATGCAGACACCAGCTCAACCTTCCAGCACCGAAGAAAACGAAATCAGCCTTGGCGTGGGCATGGGCCCCCTCAAGTTTGGCGCCTCCATGGATG
This sequence comes from Hymenobacter metallilatus, assembly GCF_003944705.1. Lineage (GTDB taxonomy): Bacteria > Bacteroidota > Bacteroidia > Cytophagales > Hymenobacteraceae > Hymenobacter > Hymenobacter metallilatus. The sequence continues at coordinate 756,312 of NZ_RWIS01000001.1, forward strand.
AAGTGCGGGCCCTGATGGGGGAGCCCGAGGAAATTGAAGAGTCGGAAGACGACGACGAGTTTGAGCACCAGGCCTGGAACTACCTCGAAGAAGGCTACTCCCTCTACTTCGACCGGGAAGATGACTACCGCCTGAGCTGTATCGAAACCGACCACCCCGGTATGCGCCTCTACGGTGAGGCCATTCACGGCATGAGCCCCGAGCAGATTCAGGAGCTGATGAAGCGCCACGGCCACGAGCAAAGCGAGGTGGAGAAAATGGACACTGGGGAGATGCGCATCTCCTACGAAAAGGAAATGATTGACCTGTATTTCGATGAAGACGAGCTGCAGTTCGTCAACTTCGGCGTGTTCATCAACGACGAGTTAGAGGTGCAATGGCCCGCTTAGCACTGAGTTATCCACAAAACAGCTGCTTTTAAGTGTTGATAAGTGGATAAGGTGCTAAGTATCGGGAGTTTTCAACAGGTTTTCCCAACCTGGGAGGTATTGCTAGTTGTACTAGCATCCGCCCAGCACCTTCCTGATACTCAGCCTGGCAACAAAAAAGCCGCCCCGGAACCGGGGCGGCTTTTTTGTGCGTTTTCAAGAGTAGCCTACGAAGGCATGATGGTGCGGAACAGCAGAAACAGCCCACCCGACAGCACCATGGTAACCGGCAGAGTGAGCACCCAAGCCAAGGCAATGTTGCGCACCATCTGGGGGTTCAGGTTCTTGATGCCCCGGTTGGCCACCATGCTGCCCGCAATGGCCGACGACAGTACGTGGGTAGTGGAAGAGGGCAGGCCGAAACCCGTAGAAGCGCCAATCATGGCGGCGGCTACCAGCTCCGAGGAAGCACCCTGGGCGTAGGTGAGGTGCTCCTTGCCGATACGCTCCCCAATGGTTTTCACGATGCGCTGCCAGCCAATCATGGTGCCGATACCAAGGGACAAGGCCACCATTAGGGAAACCTGCCAGGGCGCGTAGTCGGTGAAGGTGCGCATGTTGGCAATGCTATCCTCGTACACCTTCCGGTCGGCGGAGCTGAGGGGCAGCTTTTCGCTGGCGGTAAGTTTCTTGGCGCGGTTGTACAGCAGCAGAATGCTCTTGCGGATTTCGAAGCGGGCTTGTTCGGGCAGCTGCTTCACGTCGGTTTTACCGGCAAAAATCTGGTCCAGGTTGGTGGTCTGGGTGCGTACTTCGCTCAGTAGTTTCCGGTCGGCTTCGCTTAGCTCGGCCGCGTTCAGCTTGCCCATCACCTGCTCTACCCGTGTCAGCGACTCGCGCATGTCCAAGGGGTTAAGCTTGGAGTTAAGGGCGAAATGCACCGGTACAATTCCAATCAGAATCAGCATAATCAGCCCCACGCCTTTTTGCCCGTCGTTGGAGCCGTGGAAGTAGCTCACCAGCGTGCAGGTGGCAATCAGAATCATCCGAATCCAGATGGGTGGGGGCTTGCGCTTGTGGGGCTCCTTAAAGATGGTTTTGTTCTGTACGAAGCGGCGCAGCAAAAACATCAGAATAATAGTCAGTGAGAAGCCAAACAGCGGGCTTACCAGCAAAGCCAGGCCGGTTTCGCCGGCTTTGCCCCAGTTCACGGCCGAAGCTCCTGAGCCGGGCAGCAGGGAGAAGGCAATGCCCACCCCCAGAATGGAGCCGATGAGGGCGTGGGAGGAAGAGGAAGGCAGCCCGTAGTACCAGGTACCTACGTTCCAGATGATGGCCGCTACAATGAGGGCGCCCACCATGGCAATGCCGTGGTACACGTTCTGATCAACGAGGCTTTCTACCGGCAGCAGGTACACAATGCCCATGGCCACGCCGATGCCGCCGGCAATAACCCCCACGAAGTTCCAGAACGCCGACCACACCACGGCCACCCAGGGCCGCAGCGAGTTGGTGTAAATCACCGTGGCCACCGCGTTGGCCGTGTCGTGGAAGCCGTTTACAAATTCAAACGCGCAGGCTGCTACCAGACAGGCAATCAGCAGCAACAGCACATGAGGCTCTAAGCCAAACATAAAGGGGGGGTTGGTGAAGATTCAGTTTTCGGCAACCAAAGGTAGTGCCGCCCTAAGGGGGCGCAAGATTATGAAATTGTTACCGTACCGGCCGGATGCCCGGCAGGTTGAGCCGCTAAACGCAGGAACCGGCAGAGGGGTTAAGCTCCTGCGTGGAAGGGGAGTAAATTATTGAAAAACAGCCGCTCAACGGTCTTTCTGGTGCCCGCGCTAGTACGGTAGCTAAAGCTTTGGCTACTTTTGTCCCGATTCAGAAGCGAGAGGCGCGAAGCAAACGGGAAGAAAGGAACCGGCACCCTGCCGGAGTACCCACCAGCCTGTTCGCTTCTCCCCGCTTACTTCTCGCCTCTCACCTCTCCATAGTATGAGCAACGAGCAGAAACCCGCCGCAACCACCGAAAGTACCCTGGCCGACATTGTGTCGCACGCCAAAGAGTACGGCTTTGTCTTCCCTTCTTCGGAAATCTACGACGGCCTGGCCGCCGTGTATGACTACGGCCCCAACGGCGTGGAGCTGAAAAACAACTTGAAGGCGCTGTGGTGGAAGGCCATGACCCAGCTCAATCAGAACGTGGTGGGCATTGATGCGGCCATCTTCATGCACCCCACCACCTGGAAAGCCTCCGGCCACGTCGACGGCTTTTCGGACCCCATGATTGACAACCTCGACAGCAAGAAGCGCTACCGCGCCGACGTGCTGCTGGAGGAGCGCGCCGCCGAATACGAGAAAAACGGCGACCAGGCCCGCGCCGACGCCTTACTGGCCGAAATGGGCCGTCTGCTCACTGCCGAAGACCTGGCCGGTGTCAAGCAGCTCATCATCGACGAGAAAATCCTCTGCCCCATCAGCAAAACCGGCAACTGGACCGATGTGCGCCAGTTCAACCTGATGTTCTCCACCCAAATGGGGGCCGTGGCTGAGGGCTCCAGCGAAATTTACCTGCGCCCGGAAACGGCTCAGGGTATTTTCGTGAACTTCCTGAACGTGCAGAAGTCGGCGCGGCAGAAGGTGCCGTTTGGCATTGCCCAGATTGGCAAGGCCTTCCGCAACGAAATTGTGGCCCGGCAGTTCATCTTCCGGATGCGGGAGTTCGAGCAGATGGAAATGCAGTTTTTCGTGCGCCCTGGCACCGAGGGCGAGTGGTACGAGCACTGGAAAGCCACCCGCCGCCGCTGGCATGAGGTAATGGGCCTGCCCGCCGACAAGCTCCGCTTCCACGACCACGAGAAGCTGGCCCACTACGCCAAGGCCGCCGTGGATATTGAGTACGAGTTTCCCTTTGGCTTCAAGGAAATTGAGGGTATCCACTCCCGCTCCGACTTCGACCTGACCCAGCACCAGCAGTACAGCCGCAAAAAGCAGAACTACTTCGACAACGACCTCAATCCCGAAACCGGTAAGCCCTACGGCAACTATGTGCCCTACGTGGTGGAAACCTCGGTAGGGGCCGACCGCCTGTTCCTGGCCACGCTCTGCCAGGCTTTCCAGAAGGAAGATATTACGGAGGGCGAGGGTGAGCAGCAAAAAGTGAAGTCACGTACTGTGCTGCGCCTGCACCCGGCCGTGGCCCCGGTGAAGGCCGCCATTTTCCCGCTGGTGAAAAAGGACGGGCTGCCCGAAAAAGCCACCGAAATCTACAACGCGCTGCGCCACGACTTCCGGCTGGTAGTGGAGGAGAAGGACAGCATCGGCACGCGCTACACCCGCCAGGACCTCATCGGCACGCCCTTCTGCATTGCCGTCGACCACCAGACCCTGGAGGATAACACTGTAACCGTGCGCCACCGTGACTCCCGCGAGCAAACCCGTATGCCTATTTCGGAACTGCGCAGCTACATCGGCGAGGCCGTGAGCCTCTCGCGCATCTTCGAGCAGCTGTAAGGCTGAGCACTTTTGAAAAGACCGAACGGCCGCCGGAGCAATCCGGCGGCCGTTCGGTTGTTTTGGGCGGTGCGTGAAGAGGCAGTTAGTTTTCACTGAGCCACTGGGTGGCGTCGCGGCGGGAGGTGAAGTAGTTGAACTCCACCCGGGCCGGAGGCAGCGTAGAAGAAGCCAGGGAATTGCCTATCTGGTACTGGTACTGACCCTCCGATACTACTGCCGCAATGAACAGGGGGCGGTGAGGCTGGTCGGCCAGGGCATCAGCCAAAGGGCCCAGCAACTCGTCGGCCTCATCGGTAGGAGGGGCGTTGCGCTTGAGGTCCAGCAGCAGCTTGCCCACGTTCTGGGCCAGCATTTCTTCCAGGGCGCGCTGGTACGCCTGGCCAAACGATACCGACAGGCGGGTGGCGTTGTAGCTCAGGTGTAAAGTTTCAGAAACCGGATTGTACGTAAGGGACGCATCCGGGGAATTGTACAAAGTCATGGCAAAAGGAAAATAACAAGCTGGGCGCGGAATAGTTCAATATGCAATACGCGCAACGTGTTGTAATGCGTATGTTTACGTAGAATAAGGCATAAAATGTTCACTATATTCTGAATAAAAAATGAGTTTTCCAATTAGTCCCGTTATATGACCAGGCTACCCGGCCGCAGGTGTACCCGTTGAGGCTCACTGCATAGCTGCCAGGGGTTGCGTACCTTTGCTGCATTTTAGCAGCCTATGTGGAGGAACCTCGCCTTATTCGTCATTAAGAACCGCCGCCTACTGGTTGGGCTGTTGGCAGTTATTACGGTGTTTATGGCCTGGGAAGCCCGCAAAATCGAAATGACCTACGATTTTGCGCAGGTTGTGTCGCCCACTGATCCGGACATGGTGTACTTCCAGCGCTTCAAGCAGAAGTTCGGGGAGGATGGCAACGTACTGGTGCTGGGGATGCAGGATAGCTCGGTGTATCAGTTGGGCAACTTCAATGAGCTCCGCATTCTGACCGATACCCTAAGCAAAGTGGAAGGCGTGAATGGGGTGCTGGGCGTGACGCGCCTGCCCCGGCTGATGAAAGATACGGCCACCCAAACGTTCCGGGCTGAGCCTATTTTCCGGCGCTTTCCGGGTAGCCAGGCCGAACTGGACTCCTTGATGCGGGTGGTAAACTCCCAGGAGTTTTACAAAGGCCAGCTGATTTCGCCCACTACCGGGGCCACGCTGCTGGCCCTTACCATGGACCCTAAGTATCTGAATTCCTCGCGGCGGGAAGCGGTAATGCAGGAAATCCTGGGCCATGCCGAGCAGTTCCAGAAAAAAACGGGCATCCGGATGCACTACGCCGGCCTGCCCTACGTGCGGGCCACCATGACCACCAAAGTGGCCTCGGAAATGAAGCTGTTTGTGGCCCTGACCATTGCCATGATGGCTCTGACCCTGCTCATGTTCTTCCGCACGTGGTCGGCGGTAGTGTTTCCGCTGCTGATTGTGCTGATTGTGGTTATCTGGTGCATTGGCAGCATGGTACTGATGGGCTACAAGATCAATCTGCTCACGGGGCTGATTCCGAGTATTATCATCGTCATTGGCATTCCCAACTGCACCTACCTGCTTAGCCGCTACCACTACGACTACCGCAAATCGGGCAACCAAGTGCTGGCTATGGCCCGGGTAGTGCGCAAAATAGGGCTGGTTACACTCATGAATAATACTACCACGGCCATCGGCTTCGTGGTGTTCTGCTTTACCAACATTGCCATTCTGTTCCAGTTCGGGGCGGTGGCTACGGTCAATATTTTTGTGGCGTTTGCGGTGTCGTTTATTCTGATGCCCATTGTGTTCACCATTCTGCCCCCGCCCACGCCCAAGCAGCTGGAACACCTGGAAGCCAAGCCGCTGATGAAGCTGCTGGAGTTTTTCGATTACCTGGTGCTGGAGCGTCGGCGCACGGTGTATGCTGCGGCGCTGGTGCTGCTGGTGCTGGCCTCGTTCGGGGTAGCCAAGGTGCGTTCCGTGTCCTACATGGTGGATGATTTGCCCAAAGACTCTTCCGTAAATTCCGATTTAAAGTTCTTTGAACAACATTTCAACGGGGTAATGCCCCTGGAGCTGGTAGTGGATACGGGTAAGGACAAGGGCCTGCTCAAGCTCAAGAACCTGGAGCGCATAGACCGCCTGGAGAATTTCCTACGCACTCAGCCGGTGCTGACTACCCCGGTAAGTGTTGTTACGGCGCTAAAGGCCTCTACCCAGGCTTTCTACAACGGGAGCCCCGAATTCTACCGCCTGCCCGACAATTCGGAAAAAAACTACGTGTTCAGCTACCTGGCCCGCTCGCAGAACGCCAAAGGCTCGGAAGGCCAACTCACCAGCAAGCTGCTCCGCTCCTTTACCGACAGCACCATGCGGGAAGCCCGGATTTCGCTGAAAATTGCGGATATCGGCTCCCATAACCTCGATACCCTGCTCAACAACCGTATCCGTCCCGAAATCAAAAAGATTTTCAACGGGACGGGTATGGATGTGAAGCTGACTGGCACTACCATCATCTTCACCAAGGGCAACGAGTACCTGATTGGCACGCTCAAGGAAAGCCTCATTATTGCCTTTGTGCTGGTGGGGCTGGTGGTGCTGATTCTGTTTCGCAGCATTCGGGCGGTGTTCTTTACGCTGTTGCCCAACTTCTTCACCCTGCTGCTCACGGGCGGTATTATGGGCTACTTTGGCATTCCGCTGAAGCCCAGCACGGCCCTCATTTTCAGCATTGCCCTGGGTATTGATGGCGACAACTCCATTCACCTGCTAGCCAAGTTCCGGCAGGAAATGGCTGCCAACGGCCGCCGCGTGAAGGCCGCCATCAGCACCACGCTCAGCGAGGCCGGCACCAGCATGATTTATACCAGCATTGTGCTGTTTCTGGGCTTTTCGGTGTTTGCCTTCTCGGAGTTTGGCGGCACCAAGGCGCTGGGCCTGCTCATGTCGGCCAGCCTGCTCATTACCAACTTCTCCAACCTGATTCTGCTGCCCTGCCTGCTGGTTACCTTCGAGCACGGCAAGGACGAGGACGTCATCGACCAGTCGGGCATCAAGCACTACGACGACAACTACCACGAGGAAGACGACGACCTGGAGCTCAACCTGAGCCGCATGCAGGTGCAGCCGAAACTGAACGGTCAATAAGCCTTTACTACTCAATTCCACCGTCATGCTGAGCTTGCCGAAGCATCTCTACCGCTTCGTTCTCACGACTGAGTTAGTCTGAGGTAGAGATGCTTCGGCAAGCTCAGCATGACGTTCTGATACAACGACCCTCCCCACAAATGAACTACCCCGAATTCAAGCAGCCGCTCAACTACGGCCAGGTCGGCACCGATATCCTGGCGTGGTGGAAGCAGAACGGCATCTTTGAGAAGAGCGTGAGCACCCGCGAAGGGCAGCCTACGTTCGTGTTTTACGAAGGCCCGCCCTCGGCCAACGGCGCCCCCGGCATCCACCACGTTATGGCCCGGACGGTGAAGGACATCTTCTGCCGCTACCAGACGCTACTGGGCAAGCAGGTGCACCGCAAAGGCGGCTGGGATACCCACGGCCTGCCCATCGAGCTGCAAGTGGAGAAGGAGCTGGGCATTACCAAGGAGGACATCGGCAAGAAAATCAGCATTGAGGAGTACAACCAGCGCTGCCGCGAAACCGTGATGCGTTTCAAGCAGCAGTGGGACGACCTCACCGAGAAAATGGGCTACTGGGTGGACCTCGACGACCCCTACATCACCTTCGAGCCCGAGTACATTGAAAGCTGCTGGGCTTTGCTCAAGAAGCTCTACGACAAGGGCCTGCTCTACAAAGGCTACACCATTCAGCCCTACTCGCCGGCCGCCGGCACCGGTTTGTCATCGCACGAGTTGAACCAGCCTGGCACGTATCGGGACGTGAAGGATACGACCGTGGTGGCCCAGTTCAAGGTGAAGCGGGACGAGAAGTCAGAGAAGCTGTTTGCTGGCGCGGATGAAGCAGTTGAAACCTTTATCCTAGCTTGGACGACGACGCCCTGGACTCTGCCCGCCAACACTGGTTTGGCAGTAGGGAAGAACATTCCCTATGTACTGGTGCGCACGTTCAATCCGTACACGTACGCGCCCATCCGGGTGGTGCTGGCGAAAGCCTTGGTGAGCAAATATTTCACGGAAAAAGGCGCTACTGCCGCCTTCGAAGAATACGTCAATAGTGACCATAAAGTCCTGCCTTGGCGCACTGAGGGAGAATTCACCGGCGCCGACCTCGTGGGCATCCGCTACGAGCGTCTCTTCGGCCAGGAGGCCGGCTTTCCGGCGTTTGAAGGCGAGGAAAACGCTTTCCGCGTAATTCCCGGCGACTTCGTAACCACCGAAGACGGTACCGGCATCGTGCACATTTCGCCCACCTTCGGTGCCGATGACTTCCGCGCTGCCCAGTTGGCCGGCGTGCCCGCCCTGCTGGTAGCCGACGACGAAGGCAAGCTCGGCCCCATCGTGGACCGGACGGGCCGCTACGTGCCCCAGATGGGCGAATTCGGGGGCCGCTGGGTGAAAAACTACGACGGTCACGACGAGTCGGCTGCCGACTACCGCACCCTCGACGTGGACATCAGCATCCGCCTCAAGGAGCGGGGCCGCGCCTTCAAGGTGGAGAAGTACGAGCACACCTACCCCCACTGCTGGCGCACCGACAAGCCCGTACTGTACTACCCCCTCGACTCCTGGTTTATCAAAACCACGGCGGTAAAGGACCGGCTCATCGAGCTCAACAAAACCATCAACTGGCAGCCCGAAAGCACCGGCACCGGCCGCTTCGGCAACTGGCTGGAAAACCTCGTCGACTGGAACCTGAGCCGCTCGCGCTACTGGGGCACGCCCCTGCCCATCTGGCGCACCCAGGACGGCACGGAGGAAATCTGCATCGGCTCCGTGGAGCAGCTGAAGGCGGAAATTGATAAGGCCGTAGCGGCCGAAATCATGACCCACAACCCGATTAAAGTTTCTGGTTCCTTGTCTCTGGTTTCTAGTTCGCAGGAAGGCGAAGACCAGCAACCAGCAACTAGAAACCAGAAACTCGATTTACACCGGCCCTACGTGGACGACATCTTCCTGGTATCGCCCAGCGGGCAGCCCATGTACCGGGAGCCGGACCTCATTGACGTGTGGTTTGATAGCGGCGCCATGCCCTACGCCCAGTGGCACTACCCGATTGAAAACGAAGGGCAGTTCCGCAAGAACTTCCCCGCCGATTTCATTGCCGAAGGCGTGGACCAGACCCGCGGCTGGTTTTTCACGCTGCACGCGCTGGCCGTGATGCTGGAGGATTCGGTGGCCTACAAGAACGTAATGGCCAACGGCCTGGTGCTGGATAAGAACGGCAACAAGATGAGCAAGCGCCTCGGCAACGCCATCGACCCGTTCACGACCATCCAGCAGTACGGCCCCGACGCCACGCGCTGGTACATGATTGCCAACGCCCAGCCCTGGGATAATCTCAAATTCGACCTCAACGGCATCACGGAGGTGCAGCGTCGCTTCTTCGGCACGTTGTTCAACACCTACTCGTTCTACGCCCTCTACGCCAACCTCGACGGCTTCCAGGCCCGCGAGTTCGACCGGGTGCCCTACGCCGAGCTGAGCGAGCTGGACCGCTGGATTCTGAGCAAGCTCCAGTCGTTGATTCAGGAAGTGCGCGGCTACTATGATGGCTACGACCCCACCAAGGCCGCCCGCGCCATCCAGGATTTCGTAACCGACCAGCTTTCCAACTGGCACGTGCGCCTTTCGCGCCGCCGTTTCTGGAAGGGCGAGCTGACCCAGGACAAGAAAGCCGCCTACGAGACGCTGCAGGAATGCCTGGTGGTGATTTCGCAGCTCATGGCCCCCATTGCGCCCTTCTTCGCCGAGTGGCTGTACCAGAACATGATGGGGGAGAATGATGAATTAGGAATGATGAATGCTGAATTGACTGCGCAGAAGCCACAATTCAGCTCTCATAACTCATCATTCATAACTCGTGCAGAATCGGTGCACCTGACCTTGCTGGTGCAGGCCGACGAAGCCCGCATCGACAAGGCGCTGGAAGAGCGCATGGAGCTGGCCCAGCGCATTTCCTCACTCACCCACTCCCTGCGTAAAAAATCGGGGCTGAAGGTGCGTCAGCCGCTACAGCGCATCCTGGTGCCGGTATTCAACGACACTACCCGCGAGCAGGTGGGCAAGGTGGAAGACCTGATTTGCGCCGAGGTGAACGTGAAGCACGTGGAGTTTCTGGACGATACCAGCGGCGTGCTGGTGAAGTCGGTGAAGCCCAACTTCAAGCGCTTGGGCCAGCAGTACGGGGCCAAGCTGAAGGCCGTGGGGGCCCGCATCCAGCAGATGAGCGCCGAGGAAATCAGCCAGCTCGAAAAAACCGGTCAGCTGGCCGTGGAAATCGACGGCGAAGCCTATACCCTGGCTCCCGACGACGTGGAAATCCGCACCCAGGACCTGCCCGGCTGGCTGGTAGCCACCGACGGCCCCCTCACCGTGGCCCTCGACGTGACCCTGACCGACGAGCTGCGCCAGGAAGGCGTGGCCCGCGAGCTGGTGAACCGCCTCCAGAACCTGCGCAAGGACTCTGGCCTGGAAGTGCAGGACAAGGTGCGCGTGACGCTGCAGCAGCAGCCCGAACTGGAAGCCGCCGTGCAGTCGTTCGGCAGCTACATCCGGGAGGAAGTGCAGGCCCTGGCCCTGGATTTTGCTCCGGAAATTAGTGGTGGCTCAGTGCTGGAATTCGACGAGTTTTCCGTGCCCGTATTGCTGAATGTCGCAACTGCCTAAGCCTCAGAAGCCAACCGCCGCCCTGGAAACGGCGGTTGGCACACCGGCGCACAAAGTGTGTTGCAGCTTCTTTCAAACAGCTTAAAAGGGCACAAAATACCCTCCGAGCCATATACCAACGGTGTCGCAGCCGGGCCATGCCCGTACGCAGCGAAGTCCAAAATTCTTCGTCACTTTGTGCTACGAGAGGGGAGAGGTACCAGTCCTGACACCCTGTCAGGGCGAAGTCTCACTTCTCACTTCTTGCCTCTCACCTCCTTAGAATGAAATACTGGAAGTACTACCTGGTGGCCCTGCTGGTCATCCTTGTTGATCAGCTCTCCAAGTGGGCCGTGCACCACTACATGCCCATGGGTATGCCGGGGGAAATTCCACTGCTCGGCAGCTGGTTTAAGCTGCACTACACGCTCAATCCGGGCATGGCCTTTGGCGTAGAGCTGCCGCCGCCCTACGGCAAAATTCTGCTCACCAGCTTCCGGTTAGTGGCCGTGGCGGGTATTGCCTACTATATCTACCGTCTCTGGAGGCAACGCGCCCCCAACGGCCTGCTTGTGTGCATCGCCATGATCCTGGGCGGGGCTTTGGGCAACGTTATTGATTCGATTTTTTACGGGGTCATTTACAACAATGCGCCCTACAATGCTCCCACGCCCTGGTTCCATGGGCAAGTGATTGACATGCTGTACGTGGACATCTACGAGGGGATTCTGCCGGCCTCCTGGCCGCTGGTGGGGGGCTCCCATGTGTCGCTCTGGCCCATTTTCAACATTGCCGATTCGGCTATTTTTGTGGGTGTGGCCCTGATTCTGCTGTTCCAAAGCCGCTTTTTTGCCCAGCAAGAGGAAGCCAAGCCGCTGGCCGCCGACGATGCCCAAGCCGCCCAGGCCCGCCGCGACGCCGAAGCCTCGGAAATAGCATAGAGCAACCTCGATAAACGTCCAAAAGGCCCGCTGAAACTGTTTCAGCGGGCCTTTTTAGTTCGGTATAACGTCATGCTGAGCGCAGCCGAAGCATTTCTACCGCTTCGTTGCACAGGTAATCAAACGAAGCGGTAGAGATGCTTCGGCTGCGCTCAGCATGACGTCTTTTTCAGCCTGATGTTCTTTCTTACTCCGCGCTTACTTGTCGTCTGTACTCTTACCAGCTATAATGCACCAGCGGCTTGATACGCTGCTCGTAGATGGCTTGTACGGCCTGCATCTGCTCCGGCGTGAAGGCAGGAAGCTGGGCAGCCTGCAGGTTTGATTGAAGCTGCTCGGGACGGGATGCGCCGGGGATTACGCAGCTTACTTCCTCAAACATCAACACCCAGCGCAGGGCCACTGGGGCCAGGTTAGGCTGGTCGGGAAATGCCTTCTTCAACTCCTCTACGGCTACCAGGCCGGTTTCATAGTCCACTCCCGAGAAGGTTTCGCCCTTGTCGAAGGCGGCCCCGTCGCGGTTGAACTGGCGGTGGTCTTCGGGGGAGAAGGTGGTGTGGGGCGAAAATTTGCCGGTGAGCAGGCCGCTGGCCAGGGGCACGCGCACAATCAGGCCCACATCCTGTCGCTTGGCCTCCCGAAACAGCAGCTCGGCCGGCCGCTGCCGGAACATGTTGAAGATGAGCTGAATGGTGGTGACGTTACTAAACGTCAGGGCCTTAATGCCTTCCTCTACCTTCTCCACGCTCACGCCCAGGTTCAGAATCTTGCCCTCATCCTTGAGCCGGTCGAACAGCTCAAATATTTCAGGGCGGTAGAACACCTCCGTGGGCGGGCAGTGCAGCTGAACCAGGTCCAGCGTATCCAGCTGCATGTTGCGCAGGCTGTTTTCCACGAACCGGCGTAGGGCAGCGGGCTGGTAGGCCTCGTTGGTATGCGGCTGCAGCTGGCGGCCGCACTTGGTGGCCACGTACACCCGCTCGGAGCGGCTGCGCACGAGCCGGCCCACCGCCTTTTCACTTTCCCCGTCGCCGTACACGTCGGCGGTATCAATGAAGTTAATGCCCGAATCGACGGCGCTGTTGAGGATGGCGTCGGCCGTGTCGTGGCTGAACGGGTCGCCCCATTTGCCGCCCACCTGCCAGGTGCCAAGGCTGATTTCGGAGATGTTGAAGCCGGTTTTGCCGAGTTTGCGGTACTGCATGAGTGGTAGGAAACAGAATGATGATGATTTTTCAGAGGCTACGGCTTGTCATTCCAAGTGCAGCGAAGAGTCTGAGTTAGCCGCTTATAATCAACTCAGATTCTTTCCTGCGCTCAAAATGACAGGCTTCCTGGCCTTACATGAACAACTGGTGCTTACGCGAAACACCCGGGGCAAGCTACCGCGCATCGGCCTATCTTTACCTTTTTCCGCTTCGATTCTCGTCGCCGTGTCCCAGCCCATCCTCTCCGTTCGCAACCTCACTATCGACTTTCACAGCCACCGCGGCAACACGCGGGCCGTGCAGGATATTTCCTTTGAGCTGCACCGGGGTCAGACGCTGGCCATTGTGGGTGAGTCGGGCTCGGGCAAATCGGTAACCTCCCTGGCCCTGATGGGCCTAATTCCGCTGCCCCCCGGCCAGATTGTGTCGGGCGAGGCCCGGTTCCAGAGCGAGGCGCTGGGGGAGGTAGACCTGCTCCAGCTCACGGACCGGCAGCTGCAGCAGGTGCGCGGCAACGACATCAGCATGATTTTTCAGGAGCCCATGACCTCCCTGAACCCGGTGTACACCTGCGGCAGCCAGGTGGTGGAAGCCCTGCGCCTGCATACCCCGCTCACCGCCAAGCAGGCGGAGGCCCGCACCGTGGAGCTGTTTACCATGGCTCAGCTGCCGCGGCCCGAAAAGATATTTGCCAGCTACCCCCACGAAATCAGCGGGGGCCAGAAGCAGCGCGTGATGATTGCCATGGCCATGGCTTGTAACCCCGCCATTCTTATTGCCGACGAGCCCACTACCGCCCTCGACGTGACGGTGCAGGCCCAGGTGCTACGCCTCATGGACGACCTGCGCCGCCAGCACAACACGGCCCTCATTTTCATCACCCACGACCTGGGCGTGGTAGCCGAAATAGCCGACCGCATTCTGGTGATGTACCGGGGCCGGGTAGTGGAGCAGGGCCCGGTGCTCGATATCTTCACCAACCCCCAACACCCCTACACTAAGGGGCTGCTGGCCTGCCGGCCAAAATTATCGGTGGGCCGAAAAAAACTTCCAGTAGTAGCCGATTTCATGCAGGAAACCGCCGACGGAGGCTTCATTGCTACTGAAACTGCCGCCGCGCAAGTAGTTGAGCCTGTTGCCGGTGAAAGCACCAGCGCAACCTCTCACAGCGGCCCCGAAACTACCAAAACGTTCCCCGTGGAACATAGTGTTTCACGACCTGTGGAACCATATTTTGGCCTGCAAACAGCCCCGGGGCTGGAATCGGGCCAACCTCTGTTGTCTGGTGTGGCCGTGCCGGAGCCCCAAGGCTCAAGCCCTGGGCAGGTTAGTGGAGTGATGACCGGTGCGGAAGCCACGCCGGAGCCCTCCGTAGCCCTGGGTTTCGACCTTGGAACGCCTGCGCCAGCCGCGCCGACAACGAATAACCCACAACCCACAATCCACAACGCCCAGCCTATTCTCCGCGTTGAGAACCTCAACGTGCACTTTCCCATCCGCAAGGGTTTTTTTAACCGGACCAAGGAATTCGTGCGGGCCGTGGATGGGGTGAGCTTCGATATTTACCCCGGCGAAACGGTGGGGCTGGTAGGGGAGTCGGGCTGCGGCAAAACCACCCTGGGCCGTACGCTGCTGCGGCTGGTGGAGCCCACTTCGGGTAGCATTCTGTTTGATGGCATAGACCTGGCCACGCTGCCCGCCGAGGAGCTGCGCCGCAAGCGCCGGGAGTTTCAGATGGTATTCCAGGACCCCTACGCCGCCCTCAACCCCATGATGACCGTGGGTGAGGCCATTCTGGAGCCCATGCGCGTGCACGGTGTGGGTGGCAGCCGGCAGCAGCAGAAGGACCGGGTGCTGGAACTACTGCGCACCGTGGGCCTCCGGGAGGAACACTACCTGCGCTACCCGCACGAGTTCAGCGGGGGCCAGCGCCAGCGCATCTGCATCGCCCGGGCCCTGGCCCTGCAGCCCAAGTGCATCATCTGCGACGAATCCGTATCGGCCCTCGACGTATCGGTGCAGGCCCAGGTGCTCAACCTGCTCAACGACCTCAAGCGCGAGTTCGGCATCACCTACCTGTTCATTACCCACGACCTCTCGGTGGCCCGCTTCATGAGCGACCGGCTGCTGGTGATGCGCCAGGGGAAAATCGTGGAAAGTGGTCCCGCCGCCGACATCTACGCCAACCCCCAACACGAGTACACCCGCCAACTGCTGGCCGCCATTCCCAAAGACACCCCCGCCGATATCCGCGCCGCCGTAGCCAGCCGGGCATAGTAGAACGTCATAAGTTGTGCATCCTCTTCGCCAACCAAACCATGCACCTTATCTACCCCTCATTGCCTTACGAAGTGCGTACTGTGGACCCGCTATGGGAACCGGAGTGCGCTTGGGCGCGGGAGCAGGGGTGGAGCGTAAGTTTGTACGACAGCGAAACCCCACGCCTGTGGTCGACGGCTGTAACAGCAGAGCCCGCTATTTATCGAGGCTGGATGCTATCCGCTGAGGAATATGAGTTGCTGGCAACACGGATAGCTTTGCGAGTATCAACGGTCAGCTATCTGGCTTCACATCAGGCTTCGGGTTGGTACGATATTATTCAACCCTTTACCTTCCCGAGTGTCTTTGGTACGGTCGCCACGGTGCCCGACTTTTCAGCCGGGCAGCGCTATTTTGTGAAAGGACTGGTGAAGTCGTTTGGCAACGACTCCGTGGTGGCTTCGCAGGAGCAGTGGATGCGACTATGCCGGGTGCATGAACTATTGCCAACGGAGCCGCTGTTCATACGGCAGTTCACCCCACTGCAAGCCGGTTCCGAGCGGCGCTTCTTTGTGGTGGATGGCGCGGCCTATGGCGCAGCCGGTATTCTGCTACCCGATGAACTGCGGCCGGTACTTGCGCTGCTACAGCCTCGCCTGTTCTATAGCCTGGATGTTGCCCTTACCGCCGCTGGCCAGCCGCTTATAGTGGAGGTGGGCGACGGACAGGTTTCAGACCTGAAGGAATGGGGACTGGCCGAATTCGGTAGCATAGTGCTGACAGCTTTAGCCCGCATAACGTAAGCATAACTGCCTATTTCATTCCCGGAATAGTTATTCCGCGCTATATTCCGTATCATCTCTCCGAAGCCCGAAGCCGGGCTGGATTACTTACCTCCGGGAAACCTCGTAGTAGTACTAGTTTCCCACTTACTCAACCCCGCCGCCTGCGAAAACGACACCTTCTGGCGGCTCCTTTTCTACATGAAAGAAAAAGACGAACCCGCCGCCCCCCGCGCCTCCCGCGCGAAGGCAGCCCCCCGCAACGAAGCCGTTGCGCCCTCCATTTCCCAGGACCTGGTGTTTCGCATCTTCCGCGACAACCCCGGTAAGGTCCTCTCTTACCGCCAGCTTTCCCGCCGCCTGGGCGTAACCACCAAAGAGCAGCGCGAGGATATCTTCACCCACCTGAAAAGCCTCAAGCAAAAAGGCCTGCTTAGCCTGCTCCAGAACGACGAGTACCGTCTTACTGACCCTGGTGCTGCCTATGCGGCTACGGAGCCCGCCAGCGGCCGCAAAACGCGACGCAACGAGCGGGACCCCTTTGCTGCTACCAACCGCCGCGCCGGCCGTCCCGTGGAAACGGAATTCGGGCAGGACCCCGTGGTACACCGCCGCCGCGAGGCTGGCTTCGACTTCCCCAACTCCGACGACCCCTCCACGCCCCACCGCCGCCCCCGGCCCGAGGGCGGGGGCGAGGTAATCACTGGCACCGTGGCCTTGGCTACTGCCTCCTACGCCTTCGTGATTTCGGAGGAAAGTGAGCAGGATGTGCGCGTGTTCACCGACCGCCTGAAGTTTGCCCTGCACGGCGACACGGTGCGCCTGCGCCTGCGCGGCTCCCGCGACGGCAAGCCCGTGGGCGACGTGCTGGAGGTAACCAACCGGGTGCGCCCCGAGTTGGTGGGCCGCCTCTACATGCAGGGGGCCGTAGGCTTCGTGAAGCCCGACAACCGCAAGGTGTACTTTGAGGTGATGGTGCCCGAGGAGCAGCTGCACGGGGCCCAGCACGGCGACAAGGTGCTGGTGCAGATTACCGAGTTTCCGGATGGTGACACCGGCCACCTGCCGGTGGGCGAGGTAAAGCGCAGCTTCGGTAAGGCCGGCCAGAACGAAGCCGAAATCAACGCCATCATGGCCGAGTTTGGTTTGCCGTTTGAGTTCCCCGCCGAGGTGGAGGAGGAGTCGGAAAGCATTCCGCTGGAAATCCCGCAAAGCGAGATTGAGCGCCGCCGCGACTTCCGCCACATCACCACTTTTACCATCGACCCGGTTGATGCCAAGGACTTCGACGACGCCCTCAGCATCCAAAAGCTCGATAACGGACACTGGGAAATTGGGGTGCACATTGCCGACGTGACCCACTACGTGCGCCCCGGCATGGCCCTGGAGAAAGAGGCCCGCTACCGCGCCACCTCCGTGTACCTCGTGGACCGCGTGATTCCCATGCTGCCCGAGCGCCTCAGCAACGGCCTCTGCTCCCTGCGCCCCAACGAAGACAAGCTGACTTTCTCGGCCGTGTTTGAGCTGGATGAGAAGGGCAAGCTGTACAGCTCCTGGTTCGGCAAAACCATCATCCACTCCGACCGGCGCTTCGCCTACGAGGAAGCGCAGGAGCGCATCGAAGGGCTGGACTCCGACTACACGCAGGAGATTCAATTGATGAACTCCATTGCCAAAAAGCTCTGTGCGCAGCGCTTCAAGCAGGGCGCTATCAGCTTCGAAACCCAGGAGGTGAAGTTCAAGCTGGACGCCGACGGTAAGCCGCTGGGCGTGTACGTGAAGGAGCGCAAGGATGCCCACAAGATGATTGAGGAGTTCATGCTGCTGGCCAACCGCAAGGTGGCCGAGTTCGTGTACAAGCTCAAGCCCCGCAAGCCGCGCCTGACCATGGTGTACCGCGTGCACGATGCCCCCGACGAGGACCGCCTGCAGAACTTCGCCCTCTTCGCCCAGAAGTTCGGCCACCAGCTGGACCTCTCCAACCCCAAGAAGCTAAGCGCCGAGCTGAACGATTTGAGCAGCGAGGTAGTGGGCCGCCCGGAGCAGAACGTCATCCAGACGCTGGCCATCCGGACCATGGCCAAGGCTACCTACACCACCGACCCGCGCGGGCACTTCGGCCTGGCCTTCGAGCACTACTCACACTTCACCTCGCCCATCCGCCGCTACCCCGATATGATGGCCCACCGCCTGCTGGAGCACTACCTGGAGGGCGGCAAAAACATGGAGGTGGAGCCCATTGAAGAAGAGTGCAAGCACTCCTCGGAGCGCGAGAAGCTGGCCGCCAATGCCGAGCGCGCCAGCATCAAGTACAAGCAGGTGGAGTTCCTTCAGGACCGCATCGGCGACCAGTTCACAGGCGTGGTATCGGGCCTGACGGAGTGGGGCCTGTACGTGGAAATCGAGGAGAACAAGTGCGAAGGCATGGTGCGCATTGCCGACATCCCCGGCGACTACTACGAGCTGGACAAGGACAATTACCGCTTGGTGGGCAAGAACAACAAGCGCATCATCCAGTTCGGCGACGAACTGCAGGTGGTGGTGAAATCGGCCAACCTGCTGGACCGTACCATCGACTTCGAGCTGGTGGACAACCGCCCCGATTCGGTGAAACGCCGGGAGCAGGAGGAGCGCGCCGCCAGCCGGGAAACCCGCCGCGGCTACCGCCCCGAGAAGAGCAGCAAAGGCGGCCGCCCCGGTGGCGGTGGTGGCAAGCCGGGCGGCAATAAGCGCCGCCGGTAGCCACCGTCATGGCAATGCCGAAGGACACTCCGCGCGTCAAGCGGTGTACATCCGTCCTTCTTCGGGTCCCTGACTCTCACATACAACAAAGCCCCCGATGCACTCAGCGTCGGGGGCTTTTTGCTGAGCTAAATTTGCTTTAGAAAATCACGGGAAGTGTGAGGGCCGTGGGCACTGGCTTGCCCTCGCGCCGGCCAGGCATGAACCAGGGCAGGCGGCGCACGCACTCTACCGCCGCGGCATCGTAGGCCGGGGAGAGGCCCTGGCCAGGCGCTACCTGCACTTCGGTCACCTCGCCCGTAACGGCTACCACGAGGTTCACCAGTACCCGGCCGTGCTGCCGGGGGCCGCGGGGGCGTTGCAGGTTCTTCCGGAGGAAGTTCAGCATGTTCTCCTGCCCACCGGCGAAAGCCGGCATGACCTCCACGTGTGTGTATCCGCCAGTAGTGAGCGGGAGAGAATCGACAACTATTGACGTGGTGCGGGAGGGAGCAGCAGCCGGCTTGGGAACTGGGCGGAGTAGAGACGTTACGGGAGCGGGCGGCCGGGCATCCCACCAGTTATAGGAGTTCTGGGCAAAGCCAGCGTGAGCGGCCAACAGGAGGGCTAGCAAAGCGGTTATTCGGAGTAGAGGTGTTGGCATGGCCTGGGGTGCTGTACGCACGCTACAAACGCCCAAACTCCTCTTCCCCGTATAGGCACTGGGGCAGTTGGCTTGCTGGTTTTCGTGGCTTCCCGCAACCTGCCGTACCTTGCTCATCTCAATCTTGACTACCTGTTAGTGGATCTGTCCTTCTTCTCCCAAAAACTTACGGCCGGCCTGTCGGGTCTCTCCTACGGCGAGCAGCCCACCACCCTGTACGAGCCCATCCGCTACATTATGGCGCTGGGCGGCAAGCGCATCCGGCCCCTGCTTACCCTGCTTGGGGGCCACCTCTTCACCGATGACCTGGATGCCTTGGTAAAGCCGGCCCTGGCCACCGAGGTATTTCACAACTTTACCCTGCTCCACGACGACCTGATGGACCAGGCCCCCCTGCGCCGGGGCCAGGCTACGGTACACGAGAAGTGGAACCCCAACGTGGCCATCCTCTCCGGCGACGTGATGCTGGTGCGGGCCTACGAATTGTTCCTGGATGTGCCCCCGCACCTGCTGGCCCATGTGCTGCGCCGCTTCTCCCAAACCGCCGCCGAGGTGTGCGAAGGCCAGCAGTGGGACATGGATTTTGAAACCGAAACCCAGGTCAGTATCAAGCAATACCTGGATATGATTCGGCTCAAGACGGCCGTGCTGCTGGGCTTTGCGCTGGAGCTGGGTGCCCTGCTGGCCGGTGCTTCCCGCGAGGATGCCGACCACCTGCGGCAGTTTGGGGTGGGCATTGGCGTAGCCTTCCAGCTGCGCGACGACCTGCTGGACGTGTACGGCGACGCTGCCACCTTCGGCAAGCGAGTAGGCGGCGACATTCTAAGCGACAAGAAAACTTACCTCCTGCTCACTGCCCAGGCTCAGGCCAACGACGCGCAGCGGGCCATCCTGGCCTGCCATATTGGCCAGCCCGTGCCCGATGCCGGTGCCAAGGTGCAGGCCGTGCGCGCCATCTACGACGAGCTCGAAATTCGCCCCCAGACGGAAGCTCTTATCAACGAGCACTTCCTGGATGCCTTGCAGCATCTGGAGCGCGTAATGGCCCCCCAAATGCGCAAAGAACCCCTGCACCAGCTGGCCTTACAGCTGCTGGAGCGGGAACAATAGTTTCCGGGGCCGGCACTGGCGTGCGGCCCCATTCCTTTCTTCTGTCTTTTTCCAGCCGCTGTGCTTATGGAACTCACTCCAACCGTGCTACTGGTCGCGTCGACCGTTGGTATATCTTTCTACGCCTGGTCTAACCCCACATTCTACGATAACTGGATCCTTGATCCTTACCGCACCAAGCGCAACAACGACTGGTACCGGTTTATCACCTCAGGCTTTCTGCACGCCGACTTCGGGCACTTACTATTCAATATGATTGCACTGTTTTCCTTTGGCCGGACAGTGGAGTTTATTTTCCTGCAGCAATTCGGGTTTGCAACGGGCATCCTGTATTTTCTGCTGCTCTACCTGGGTGGTATTGTAGTGTCGGATATTCCCACCTACCTGCGCCACCGCCACGACCCGGGCTACCGTAGCCTGGGAGCCTCGGGTGGTGTATCGTCGGTTGTCTTCTCTGCTATTCTATTCAATCCGCTCGGGAAAATGTTGGTTTTCCCCTTGCCCTTCGAGATACCCAGCTTCATCTTCGGCTTCCTCTATCTGGGCTACTCGTACTACATGGGCCGCCGCCGGGGCGACAACATTAACCACGACGCCCACTTCTATGGTGCTTTGTATGGATTGATACTCACAGTCGTGCTGCTACCTCAGGTCATAGGGCATTTCTGGTATCAGATTCAGGGTTTTATTTCGTAAATCATTGTAAATAAGATACTTAAATCAAGTATTTCATATCTGATTAAATCTATTTTGGCGGTGATGCGTACTGAGAGGCAACTCACTCTCCCAACCAACAACACCTTGTATCTTATGAACAAGATTCTCTCTCTCTCCAGTCGTGTCCCATTTTTTGGGCTCTTACTTTCTTTATTCACTTTGCCATTGCTTACGGCCTGTGGCAGCGGACGCCGCGCTGATGGTTCTTTAACCATTGCAGGCGTATTTTACTTGATCTTGGCCGTAGCAGCCTTTCTAAGCCTGATCAAGCAGGATTGGTCAATCGGTAAGAAAATCATCTGGGGTCTTATCATTTGGTTTTTCCCCTTTGGTGGTTCTATCATTTACTTCCTGTTCTCTGGTCGTAAATAAGTAGCACAGCTCACAACAGAAAGCCCCGATACTACATGTAGTATCGGGGCTTTCTGTTGTGAGCTGTGCTACTTACCCAGCAGGTGCTGCTTTTCCATGCGAGCTACGTGCTGAAGTATTTCGCTGATGTTAGTTATTTCTGTGGCCTGCCAATGGTCGCCCCGGTTCTGCATTTTGACTTCTAGTACCAACGTAGTATCGTAGCGAGGTTGGGTAAACTCCAGCCCAATAAAAGCCTGCTCTCCTTCCTCGCGGGAATATTTTACCCCCTTGAAAGAACTGTTTTTGCCTACCACTTTGTCGGCCAGCCCCAGTATCGACACGTTCATCATCTGGGTAGAAGAAGCATCGGCAGCGGCGGTGGCTGAGCCGGTTTCAACGTAGCGTTTTACCTCCTGGCGTGCTGCTCTGGCTAGTTGTGGTTTTAGGAGGCGCAAGGCCCCTTTCATGGCAAATCCGCCGGGGTTCAGCACCCCTAGGGCCGAGCCCTGCTCAGCTACTTGGTCGACTAGGCTACCCGTAACGCTGCTTACATCAACGTAGCGCTCAAATGCGGCAGCATCATGCTGTGTTACCGCTTTATAAGCTTGCATTAATGAGTATTCCGGTCCCGTGCTCAAATGCCGATAATACAGGTAGGCTCCACCGGCCAGGGCCAGCACCAGGAGCAGTAAAATGGTTCTTTTCATGTTTAAGTGATGGAATAAGAGGTAAGCAATTGCGTATGCTGGAATGAAAGCAAGTTTAGCACCTTTCCTGTCAAGCCGCTATGATTCTCACTTCCCCTGCTGGGTCTTATTTTCCCGAAATTCATGGTCATCGGGGTTGCCGTGGCCTTGCGCCCGAGAACACACTGCCAGCCTTTCGCCGGGCCTTGCACCTAGGCGTTGATGTGCTGGAACTGGACGTTGTCATAAGTGCGGACAATCAGGTAGTAGTTTCACATGAGCCGTGGATGTCGGCGGCCTTCTGCTTGGCGCCCAATGGAACTCCCATATCGCCCGATCAGCAACGCCAGCACAACCTGTACGCACTACCGTATGCCACCATTCGGCAGTACGATTGTGGCTCACGGCCCAACCGGCTCTTCCCGGATCAGCAGTCGGAATCTGCACCCAAGCCCTTGCTACGGGATGTGGTTGCCTTCGCCGATGCCCTGGCTCAGGAGTTAGGTAAGCCTCCGGTACGCTTTAGTATCGAAATAAAATCATCCCCGGCCGGCGACGGTATCTGGCATCCTGCACCAGCCAGTTTCCTAAACCTGGTGCTTGAGCAGTTCCGGTTGCTCGGTCTGGGGCAACGCGCAACGCTTCTGTGTTTTGATAAGCGTATTCTGCGTCTGGCACGTAGTGTAGCTCCGGATCTGCCTTTGTGCCTGCTGGTGGAGGATGAAAGGCCGCTGCATGTGCACCTGCAGGAATTAGGGTTCCTGCCCCACATCTACGGTCCCGACTTTCGATTGCTCTCGTCTGCTATGGTAGAGGAGTTGTTGCAGTTGCAGATAGGGTTGGTGCCCTGGACAGTTAACGAGCTTGCTGACTTACGACACGTGCTGTCCTTCAAACCACATGGCATTACCACCGATTACCCGAACCGACTTATTCAACTGCTTTCATAAGGCAGCTCAAATCCATATCTGTTGCGTTGGTGTACGGAAGCTTATGTAACATTCAGCTTCTTTGTTACAGATGTAACGAACGTTGTTTCATTTTACATCTGTGTTGCTTTACGCATTACAATGTATCTTATAACAAGATTCTGTATTGTATGTGTCATTACAGTGTTGTTATATACCGTACACAGTTGTTACTGTTTAATACATCTGTATATTTACACATTCACCCTACTGTTACCCTCGTTACTATGCCGCATCAAGGCGAAATACTGCAGGAAGCCATTAAAAACAGCGGAATTTCGATTACGCGCATCGTTGATGAGCTAGGTATTACACGCCCAACCATCTATCGTAAATTCAAAGACGATACGCTTGATTACGGATTTGTAAAAAGAGTAGGTGAAATTATCGGACATGATTTTTCACAAGACTTTACTTCGTTACAACAATCTGTACTGCCTTTTGTAAACAATACCATTACACAAGGTGTTACAAATAGTGTTACAAATACAGGCGTAAAGCCAATGTTACAAAGAGGTGTTACACCTCAACCCATTGAAACTGACGTTAACAAGCAGCTAATGCTACTTCAGCAGAAGTATATCGCTCTGTTGGAGGCGTACAATGAGCTGCTGTTAAAAGTGTACGGTCCACGTTGACAGATATGTTCCACGTGAAACATATCTGTCCTGGTTCCAATGCTACAGGCGGACAGGGTAGGGGGGATGCAGGAAGCAAATCATTGCTATACACTCAGCAGGCGCGAGTATGCTTTGTGTATTACAGGTGTACTGGTGGGAAAGCTAGGGAAGTAGGAGTGTTCTATAATCCTGCCCACCTGTAAAGCTCATTAATCTAAAAAATACATGCGCAGCCAGCCCGACTACCGTCCGGTTTCCTATTCCCGGGTAACCCTCACCGAGCTAATGATACCCGCCTACGCCAACTTTGGCGGTAAAATTCACGGCGGTATCCTGTTGTCGTTAATGGACAAAGTAGCCTATGCTGCCGCCTCCAAACATGCCGGTACCTACTGCGTAACGGTGAGTGTAGACGGAGTTAATTTTCTGCAGCCAGTAGAAGTGGGAGAATTGGTTTCCTTGCTGGCGTCTGTTAACTATGTTGGCCGTACTTCCTTGCTGGTGGGCATAAAGGTTATTGCCGAAGATGTGCGCAGTGGTACCGTTAAACATACTAACACCTGCTACTTCACCATGGTCGCCAAGGATGATGAAGGCCGACCCACGGTGGTGCCTGGGTTAAGTCTGGAAACTCCGGAAGACTCCCGCCGCTTTTTGGAAGCTATAAAGCGCCGCGAGTTCAAGGATCAGTACCGACAGGAATTCGATAACGTCCGTTCAAGGTTAGCACTGGTTGAGCAGCCTTACCTACTGGAAGGCGAGAGGTGTAGGGTTGATTACGATATAAACCAATAGCCGTGTTGGCTGAAGCCTGAGGTTGCCTAGGCTGTGGCTGTGTCTGAAAACGCTCAAGTGGTCCTGCTCATCTAGTATCCGCTTGTTGAAGCATCTTTACAGTTTCGTCTGAGCCGCTAAACGTAGCGGGAGAGATGCTTCGGCAAGCGGGTGCCAGATGAGCAGAATATTTAGTGAATCAGAACCGACTTTTCAGACATAGCCTGGTAAAAGCAGAGCTGAAGGGGAAAGAGAAACACGTAAGGTTAGTACAGGCAGTAAGTGAAAAAGCGGGGCTAAAAGCCCCGCTTCGTATTGTTCAATGCGCCTAAAAATCACGTTATACTTCTTCGTCGATATGGCCTTCCAATCCAAGGCGCTAAAGGAACACTACTTCCTTAATAATGTCTTCGCCGACCTCGGCGTTGAGATTTTCCAGCACCCGGGTTTTCGCCATAAACAACTCGTGTTTTAGGGGCGCCGAGGAAAGCCGTACAAAAAGCTTGTTGTTACTGACGTATACCTGCTGAGTTTTCATGGCCACGGCTTTGCCCATTACCTTCTCCCAACTGGCTACTACCATCACCTCATTCAGTTTGCCTTGCAGGCGGTAAGTCCGCAATAAGGCCGTAATTCCATCCTTCAGCGAAACAATGTCAGACTGACGGGAATTTTCGGAAGAGTATGGTTTTTTGAGTGCCATTATGCTTATTAACGCGCGTGGCCCGAACACGATAGGGCAGGCCCTCAAAGATACCACCACTTCAGGCCAGGTGGGTGCTGTGCCAAGCAAAAGAGCCATGGACTACTACACTGGCTGAATTGTTCCCTGCTGAACCCGGAAACGACGTACATCGTCCGATAAGTCTGCCAGCACGCGGTCCGTACGCTCCAAATGGGTATCTGTAAGAAAAATCTGCCCGAACGTATGGTTTGCTACCAACTGCATCAGGCGGGTAATGCGCTTCTCATCCAGCCGGT
Organism: Hymenobacter metallilatus; assembly: GCF_003944705.1. Taxonomy (GTDB): domain Bacteria; phylum Bacteroidota; class Bacteroidia; order Cytophagales; family Hymenobacteraceae; genus Hymenobacter; species Hymenobacter metallilatus. The sequence goes on from NZ_RWIS01000001.1 coordinate 781,779, forward strand.
CAAAAATGTCGTCAAGCAGCAACAAAGGTTTCTGCTGCTTATGCACGGCCAGCGTCTCAAATTGAGCAAGCTTGAGCGCAATAGCAAAGGATTTCTGCTGGCCCTGGGAGCCATACGATTTCACCGGCATCCCATCCATCAGAAAAACAAAGTCGTCTTTATGCGGGCCAACAGTTGTTCGTTGCAAGGCCAGGTCCCGGCGCTCCTGTAGGCGTAGCAGCTTCAGAAAATCGGCCCCGGATACTTCGCTTTTGTAGGTAAGCGTTACCTGCTCCCGCCCATCGGCCAGCTGCTCGTAGTGGCGCTGAAACACGGGCTCAAACTCCATTAGGAATTCCCGTCGGCGGAGGGCCAGCTGCTCACCTACTGGTGCCAGCTGCTCATCAAGCACCAACAGGTAGTCCCGGTCGTAGCCGGCCTGGCGGTCAGTAGCAAGCTTAAGAAGTGAATTGCGCTGCTTGAGCAAGTGCGTATACCGAATCAGCTGCTCCAGGTACTGATGGTCTAACTGGGAAATAAGACTGTCAAAGTACTTGCGGCGCTCCTCACTGCCCTGCCGTATTAAGTCAGTATCGTAAGGAGAAATCAGCACAACCGGATAGCGGCCTATATGGTCCGATACCCGTTCGTAGGGCTGCTTATCGTGGGTGAGCGTTTTCTTCTGCCCCTGCCGGAGGCTGCACTGAATGGTTTCACCCTTAGCCTCAGTACCGGAGCCAAAGCGCCCCTTAATTACAAAGAACTCTTCGCCCTGCTTAATGCTCTGGCTATCGGTAGAAGTGAAAGCACTCTTGGTCAGGGATAAGTAATGAATGGCATCAAGCAGATTCGTTTTGCCGCTGCCGTTGTCGCCCACAAAGCAATTGATGTGGGAGGAGAAGCGCAGATTTGCCTCTTCATAGTTTTTGAAAAACAGCAGATGGAGGCTTTCTAGGTTCATGCTTAAGGTTCGGAATTGCAATCCTTTTACGTACTTTCGCATCCCAAACGCGAACAACCGAAAGCAAGATGGCGGAGACGAAAGTAAAGGCTGCCCCCAAGGCTTCCAATTCGACGAAGAAATCGTCGGCCCCGAAAGCGGCCCCCAAGGGCAAAGCTGCGGCAACTGCCAAGCAGCCTGATCCGGTATTGCCGGCTGCCAACGCAGAGGCAAAAGCGGCCACCGGCGCCCCCAAAGCAACGACCCCTACCAAACTGGAATTTTCGAAGGAAACCTACCTCGCATGGTATGAGCAGATGCAGCTCATGCGCAAGTTTGAGGAGAAGGCTGGCCAGTTGTACGGACAGCAGAAGATTAAAGGTTTCTGCCACCTCTACATTGGCCAGGAGGCGTGTGTGGCCGGTGCCGTCTCGGCCCTCACCAAGGACGACAAGTGGATTACTGCTTATCGTGACCATGCCCACCCGCTGGCACTGGGTACCTCACCCAACGCCATCATGGCCGAGCTGTTTGCCAAAGCTACCGGCTGCTCGAAGGGCAAAGGGGGCTCTATGCACATCTTCGATAAGGAAGTAAACTTTATGGGTGGCCACGGCATAGTAGGAGCGCAGGTTCCGATGGGGGCCGGCATTGCCTTTGCCGAGAAATACAATAAAACCGGCAACCTGTGCATCGCCTACATGGGCGACGGGGCCGTGCGCCAGGGTGCTCTGCACGAGGCCTTCAACATGGCCATGCTGTGGAAGCTGCCGGTTATTTTCGTGGTGGAAAACAATGGCTACGCCATGGGTACCTCAGTGCAGCGTACCTCCAATGTAACGGAGCTTTACCACATTGGCCGTGGCTATGATATGCCTTCCGAGCCGGTAAATGCCATGAACGTGGAAGACGTGCACAACGCCGTAGCCCGTGCCGCTGAGCGGGCCCGGGCCGGCGAAGGTCCCACGTTCCTGGAGTTTAAAACCTACCGCTACAAAGGGCACTCCATGAGTGACCCCGCCAAGTATCGCACCAAGGAAGAGCTGGAGGACTATCGTTCCCGCGACTCCATTGAGGCGGTGCGTCATACCATCCTGACCCACAACTTGGCCACGGAGGAGGACCTGGCGGCTATTGATGAGAAAATCAAAGCCCAGGTGCAGGAGTCGGTAGAGTTTGCAGAAAGCTCCCCGTACCCCACGGCCGATGAGTTGTTCAAGGACGTGTACGTGCAGCAGGACTACCCTTATATCCGCGACTAGTCAGGCGGAAGCCCATCAGGCCGTAGATATCGGCCGCCTTTTCGAGTAACTCACATGTCGAAGATTCCTTTCACCGGTAAAAGCCAGCAAGCCCGTCAGCAGCAACAGCGCGTCGTCTCGTCGGATCCGTTGCAGCCTGCCGAAGCCTATAACCCCGAGCATCCGTTGTTGGAAGACCCCGATGCCCTGGCCCTGCGCCTAGCCGAGTCGGAGGACTTTCTGCGTCGTAATAAGAATATACTGCTGGGCTTGATGAGCATAGTAGTGCTGGCCATAGCCGCGGGCTTTGGCTACTATATGTGGCGTGGCTCCCAGGATACTAAAGGCCAGGCAGTCATGTTTCAGGCGGTAGACTATTGGGAAGCCGATTCGTTGAACAAGGCACTCAAGGGCGACGGACGCAACCTGGGTCTGGAAAGGGTAGCAGCGGAGTACAGCGGTACCGATGCCGGCAATCTGGCCAACTTTTATGCGGGCGTGGCCTCCCTGAAAAAGGGCGAGTACAAAAAGGCCATTGACTATCTGGAGGACTTTAGCTCCGACGACTACTTGGTGCAGGCCCGGGCCTTCGCACTGATTGGGGATGCCCACTTAGAGTTGAACCAGGCGAAGGAGGCAGCCAACTTCTACAACAAAGCGGCCACCCACAACGCCAACGAGTTTTTCTCGCCTGGCTACCTGCTCAAGGAAGCTACTGCCCGGGAACTGGCCAAAGATTACGAGGGAGCCATTGCTGCCTACGACAAGATTATTACGGACTACGCCACAGCCGCCGAGGTAACTGAGGCTAAGCAGTACAAAGCCCGGGCCGAGGGACTGGCAGGCAAGTAAAATTACGGATAGCGCAAATTTTGCAGACTCCGCGGATAACAAAGGAGAAGGACGGCTACAGGCCGTCCTTTTCGCTTTAGGGTAAGGGCAGAACCTGTTGAGCATTTTCAGGTTCTGCGTATTAAATCCGGCACATACGCACACAACTGGCCCCGGGCCGTCTGCGCGGCTGTGCCATCCACCTCATCCGCCTCATCAGCGCTTCTATGGCCACTTCCCTCAAAAACCTGAGCGACTATACTTCCGACCATTTCATCGACATCAGCGACAAGCGCTTTGGGCTGGTGGTAGCCGAATGGAACCGCGAGATTACCGACACCTTAGCCCAGGGTGCCTACGACACGCTGCTGAAGCACGGAGCCAAGCCCGAGAACATCTACCGCAATACTGTGCCGGGTAGCTTCGAGCTGACGCTGGGGGCCCAGCTACTGGCCCAGCATGAGGAAATTGATGCCGTAATCTGCCTGGGGGTGGTTATCAAAGGCGAAACCAAGCACGACGACTACATCTGCCACGCAGTAGCCAGCGGCATCACCAACGTGGGACTGAAGTTCAACAAGCCCGTCATTTTTGGACTGGTTACCACCAACACCCTGGAGCAGGCCTGGGACCGGGCCGGTGGCAAGCATGGCAACAAAGGCGTAGAAGGAGCAGTGGCTGCCATCCATATGCTAGGTTTTTAAGCAGCCGTTGCCTCTGGGTGCTGTAGGCTCCCGCGTTTTCCGGGTTAAAGTAGCCGGCCGATGGTATCGTGCTGATTAGCGGACAAAACCGTAGCTTTGCGGCCGGAAAACGTCTGGCCAACAAATGCTCCCGATAGTGACGGTAACACCAACTGCTACCGGCCGCGTGCAAACGGTAAACTTATTAGCACAGGCTACTGTTGGGCGTAACTACTGACATTTGCTGGGTAACCAACGCCGACAGCCTAGGTAGTATCTTTTTACACATCATCTTCCTGCAACGACATGAGTGAAGCACCCTTACGCTATTCCAGGGAAGAACTGGCCGAGTTTGAGCAAATTATTCAGGAGAAGCTCACGGCCGCCCGCAAGGAAGTAGCGTTCATCAAAGAAACCCTGAGCCGCAAGAACGACTCGGGCACCGATAACACGGCTTCTTCTTCGAAGGTGCTGGAAGATGGTGCCGATACGGCCGAGAAGGAAAGCCTGAACCAGTTGGCTTCCCGCCAGATGAAATTTATCCAGCAGCTCGAAAACGCCCTCATTCGCATCAAGAATGGCACCTACGGGGTATGTATCGGTACGGGTAAGCTGATTCCGAAGGAACGCCTGCGGGCGGTGCCGCACACCCAGCACTCCATTGAAGCTAAAATGGCCCGCCGCGACTAGAAGCGGCTGGTCCCATGTACTGCCCGGATTTGTGCCTTGGTTTTGTAGCAATACAAAAGCGGGGCGGCAAGTCCGGGCACTGTTTTCGGAGACCCGGCGTTAGCCTGTTTCCTGTTTTTGATTATCCACTTTTCCCGTAGCGATACGGTACATACGCTTCTACCACCATGGGTAAGAAACATTTTTCTGGCGACGCCCCCGGCCGCAAAGGCCGCTCTACCGGCTCCGGTCGGCCTTCCGGCAACTCCGACGGGTTCCGCAAGTTTGTGCAGCCGGGCCAGGAGCGGGCCGAGCGGGCTTCGGGCGACAATGCCCGCTTCGGGCAGCGCCCCGACCGGGACGATACCCGCCGGAGCAACAACGACCGTTCGTCGTTCGGGCGCTCGGGAGGCGGTAGCTTCGGCGGCCCCCGCAAGTTTGGTACTACTGGTAGCTTCGGTGGCCCCCGCAAGTTTGGAACCCCTACCGGCGGCGGCAGCCGCGACGGTCGTTCTTACCGGGGCGATGATACGCGCCGCCCTGCGGAGGGCAGCCGCGAGGAGCGGCCGGTGCGCAATTTTGAGTCCCGTCAGACCTGGCAGGGCCAGCCTTACCGCCAGGAGGGTAAGCCTGCCGTACCCCGTGGCCTGCCTGGGGAGCGGAACCGGAAATTTGTGAAGCAAAACCCTACTCCGGAAGAACAGGCTACGCGCCCGGAGAGCTTCCGCCCGCAGGCTGCAGAAGAGCGCCCAACACGAAGTTCCTTTACCGGCGACCGGGAGATACGTCCGGCCCGGCCTTTCGATTTCCGGGGCCGCCCCACGGACATGGAGAACGAGCGGCCGGAGCGCCCAACTCGCTTTGCGGGCGAGGAGCGCCGGGAGCGACCCGCCCGTCGGGAGGATAGTGCTGGTTCGGAACGGCGGGATTTTGGCAGCCGCAAGCCCCAGGGCTTCGGCGGCGGTGCAGCGGGCGAAAGACGCGCCAGCCGGCCTGGCTCGTTCGGAGAGAAGCGCGAAGGTCGTCCGTTTGAGAAAGACCGGCGCTTTGATAGCCCCCGGGGTACCGACCGCTCAGCTATCCGTTCGTTTGAGGAGCGGCCCAAGCGGGCTCACGACGAGTACGTGGGCCGGGGCCCGCAGCAGGTGCCGAATGCCAACCAGGCCGGCAAGCGCAAGTACGGCGAGGTAGCCGGCGAGGCTCCCGACTATAAAAACCTCAAGCACTACGAAGAAGATAAAACCCGGGGCAACAAGCGCCGCCGCGAGGAGGACGAGTTGAACACCGGTGAGGTGCGCCTGAACCGCTACATTGCCAACGCGGGTATCTGCTCCCGCCGGGAAGCCGATGCGCTGATTGCTGCTGGCGAAATCAAAGTGAATGGAGAGGTGGTAACGGAAATGGGCTACAAAGTACAGCCCTCCGATACCGTACAGTACGGCAAGACCAACCTCAACCGCGAAAAGCAGGTATACGTGCTGCTGAACAAGCCCAAGGACTACCTCACAACCACCGACGACCCCGAAGGCCGCCGCACCGTAATGGAGCTGATTAAGGGCGCCTCAAAGGAGCGGGTGTTCCCGGTGGGCCGCTTGGACCGCAACACCACAGGCCTGCTGCTCTTCACCAACGACGGGGAAGTGGCGCAGAAACTCTCCCATCCCTCGCACCGCAATAAGAAAATCTACCAAGTAGAGCTGGACAAGCCTCTCACACCTGAGCACCTGGCCCAGATTGCGGAGGGCTTAGTGTTGGAAGATGGCAAAGCGGAGGTAGACGATGTGGCCGTGGTAGCTGGCAATCCGCACTTTGTGGGCGTGGAAATCCATATTGGCCGCAACCGCATTGTGCGTCGCATCTTTGAGCACCTGGGCTACGACGTGGTAACCCTGGACCGGGTACAATACGCTGGCCTGACCAAAAAAGACCTGCCCCGGGGCAAATGGCGCTTTCTCACGGAGAAAGAAGTTATCCGGCTCAAGTATTTCATGTAAGCACGCAACCGCCCGTTGGGTGGTGGACTCTTGGTAGTGAAGAAGCAAATGAGTGATTGAATGAAGCTCCTGGTGCAAAGGCTTCATTGAATCACTCATTTGCTCAGATACTCAATTACTCAGCTACTCCTTGCGTACCCTGGCTCTCGATATTGGCAACACGGCCGTGAAATACGGCTGTTTTGAGGCGGATGCTTTGCTGGAAACAGCAGCCGGTCAAACGGCGGCCCAGGTGCGGGCAGTGGTACAGCGCCTGCAGCCCGAGCACGTGGTGCTGGCCTCCGTGGCCGAAGCCACCGACCCCTGGACCGCCGAGTTGCGCCAACTGGTGCCGGGTACAGTGCTGGAGTTTGCTCCGGCTGCTACGGCACTGCCCATCCGCAACGCCTATGCCACTCCCCACACGCTGGGCGCCGACCGATTGGCAGCGGCGGTAGGGGCGGCCTGGTTGCTGCCGGGGCGGCCGGTGGTGGTGGTGGATGCAGGTACGGCCATCAAGTGCGACCTGGTTGCGGCCGACGGTACGTTTCAGGGGGGCAGCATTTCGCCGGGCCTGGCTATGCGGTTCAAGGCGCTGAACACGTTTACCGGGCGGCTGCCGCTCATCGACCTGCCCACCGACCGGGCCGCTACGGTCCCCCTCACCGGCGACGATACCCAATCCTCCATCCGGAGTGGGGTGCTGAACGGGGCGGCGGCTGAAGTGCGCGGTATGCTGGCCGAGTATGAGGCGCAGTTTCCGCAGCTGGCAGTGGTGCTGGCGGGCGGCGACGCGCCATTTTTCCGCACCCGGCTGAAACGACCTATCTTTGTTGTTCCGGAGCTCGTGCTACTTGGGCTCCACCGAATTTTAGTACATCATGTCTCAACCTAACTTTTCCGGCCTTGCCGGTGGTCTTTCGCTGCTGGGGCTGCTGGCAGCCTCACCGGCCGTACTGGGCCAGGGCCTCGGCAACTCGCCCTATTCCCGCCTGGGCCTCGGCGACGCCAGCCTGAACGCAGGGGGCGTCCGGCAGATGGGCATGGGAGGGATTGGCGTAGCGGCACCCAACAGCGTAAACGTAAATGAGCTGAACCCGGCCCTGGTGTACTATACCAACCGCACCACGTTCGAAGCCGGTTTTACCGGGCAGTTTAAAACCCTGCGCAATACCGTGAGCAGCCAGCGTACTGGTTCGGCTACGTTGGGCTACCTGGCGCTGGCCGTGCCCATTAACCGCCGCTGGGCCAGTGTTATTGGCCTGAAACCCTACAGCACGGTTGACTACGAATCGAGGACGCTGGATAACACCATTCAGGGCGACCCTGCCTCGCAGGTGGAGAAGCGCTACACAGGCTCGGGCGGCCTGGCGGAGGCCTACATGAGCCACGCCGTGCGCCTGGCCAAGGGCCTGACGGCCGGTGCCTCGGCCGGCTACGTGTTCGGCAGCATCGACCAGGAAGCCAGTACCCGCATCAGCACCCCGACGGTAGCCCTGGATCTTTCCAACCGGGATATTTATCAGCAGCACGTGCGCTACTCCGATTTTGCGTTTCGCACGGGTCTGCACTACCGGGGGCAGATCAAAGAAAAGCTGAGCTACAACATTGGGGGTACGTACAGCTTCCGCTCCAACCTGAACGGCACGCGCAGCATCAGCCTGTTGCGGGAAGACTATAATAGCATTCAGATTGGCTCCACGGCGCTGGAAACCGACGCCAAAGGCAAAGCCCGCGTGCCCGCCCTCACGCAGATTGGCATCAGCCTTGACAACAACCGCAGCTGGAGCCTGAGCGCCGAAGCAGCCCGCCAGGAATGGTCGCAGTTCCGGGCCTTTGGCGAGCAGGGCGGCTCCTCGGGCATTGCCCTGAGCGACACCTATCGGTTTGGGGTTGGGGGCGAGCTAACGCCCGATGCCACCTCGGTGGATAATTACTTCAAGCGGGTAACGTACCGGGCCGGCCTGAACATGGCTCAGCTGCCCTACCGCCCCGGCGGCAACACCCTCTACGACCGGTCGGTGAGCTGGGGCTTTGCCCTGCCGCTGCCCACCGCTACCCCGCTTGATGCCACGGTTATCAGCCTGGGCTTCACCTACGGACAGCGCGGTAACACCGACATGCTGCGGTATTCCGATGGTACTACCGAGCGCAACGTGAAGGAAGACTATATCCGGATGCAGCTGGGCGTGACCCTCAACAACCGGTGGTTTATCAAGCGCCGCATTGAATAGAACCCTGGCCATGCTACCTGCCGTGCTGAAATCCGGGCCCGCGTTGCTGTTGGCAGTAGTGCTACTGGCGCCGGGCTGCCGCGAAAAAAGCGAGGAGGCCCCGGCGAAGCAGGTGGAGTACAAGGGCCCCATCATCGAAACTGAAAATGTGCTGATGCTCGTCAGCGACTCCGCTAAGCTGCGCATCCGGCTGTCGGCCCCGCTGGAGCAGGATTTCGAAAACGGGGACCAGATTTTTCCGAAAGGAGTGAAGCTCACGTTTCTGGATGACAAGGGAGAAACGGTAGTAAATACGATTACCGGGCGCTACGGCAAGTTTGAGAAAGCCAAGAACCTCTATACCATGCGCGGCGACGTGCGGGTGGCCAACGTGCCCAAGCAGCAGCGCATGAACACCGAGGAAGCCTTTTACGACAAAACCAAGGCCACCATCTACACCCAGGAGCAAACCGAAATCAGGGTAACTACGCCCACAGAGGTGCTTACGGGCCGGGGCCTCACGGCTAATCAGGACTTTTCGCGCTACCGCATCCTTACGCCCACCGGCATCTTCACCCTGCAGAACGCGCCCACGGCTGGGCCGGCATCCTCCACGCAGAAGTAACCAGTTATATGAAACGCTTTTGGGACCCGGGCATCAGCCGCACAATTCTGTTTGTGCTGAGCGTGTTCACGTTTGTAGTGGCCACGTACCGTACGCTGGCTATTGGCAAGATGGAAGGCCTTTACGCCAACTACTGGCTGTACATGGTGTCGTTTGGGCTGGTAATAGGGCTGCGCTACCTGCGCCAACGCGACAAAGTTGCCGCCGCCGAAGCGGAGGCCGCTCGTAAAGCAGCCCTGACTCCCGCGAGAAAACCGAAAAGGAAGAAATAAGTCCTTGGTTACAGTTGGGGGCATACCTCCAACCCGTAGGTTTCCTGCTTCAACCCCGGAGCCCCTGGTGCGTGCGTAGGCGTCAGGGGCTCTGGGGTTTTGTGTTCCTGAGCGGGGCAAAACCAGGGCCGGCTTCCGGGTGTCCGGCAGGCCCATCCGGCTATTCCATGCTCCGTTGGCAGCTTATTACCTAATGACCATCTTTTTTGGTTATTTTGCACCTCATTCACCTTTTCTACCTGCGCTTTTTTTCAAGTAAATGGCATTAATTAACACGATTCGGGAAAAATCGGGCTGGGCAGTCGGGGCCATTATTATCGGCCTGCTGCTCTTCATGCTGGGAGGCGACTTCCTGTATGGCCGAAACAGCTTCTTCAGCAACAACGATACGTCGGTAGGCGAAGTAGCCGGCGAAAAGGTGGAGTACACAGATTTTGAAAATACCCTGGAGCAGGCCAAGCAGCAGTTCATTCAGCAGCAGCAGCGCCAGCCCGACGACCAGGCGCTGGGCTACCTGCGTGACCAGGCCTGGAACCAGACGCTTTACCGCATTGCCTTCCAGAAGGAGTTCGACAAGCTAGGCCTGAAGGTATCGGATGAGGAGCTGACCGACATGGTGCAGGGCGTGAACATTCACCCCAGCATCCGCCAGGCTTTCACCGACCCCAAAACCGGCCAATTCGACGTGATGAAGGTGAAGGAATACCTGCGCAACCTCGATAAGCAGGACCCCCAGGCCCAGCTGGCCTTTGCCAACTTTGAAGCCAACCTGCGTCCCGAGCGCCTCGGTATCAAGTACAACAACCTGCTCAAACTGAGCACCTACGTAACCACGGCCGAAGCCAAGCGCTACGCCGAAAGCCAGGCCGCTCAGGTAAGTATGCGCTACCTGTTCGTGCCTTACTTCACCCTGTCCGACTCCAGCGTGAAGGTGAGCAACGAGCAGCTGCAGGCGTACATCGACAAGAATAAAGGCCGCTATAAGGTAGAAGATGGCCGCAACATCGAGTACGTGAGCATTCCGGTGACGGCCTCCGTGGATGACAGCACCACCATCCGTAAAACGGTGGATGAGCTGGCCGCGCAGTTTGCCTCGGCGCCCGTGGATTCGGCTTTTGTGAAGGTGCACTCTGATAATCCCACCAACCCCACCTACCTCTCGCCGGCCGATATGCCCGAGAAGCTGCGCAGCCAGCTGCCCCTGCAGGTAGGCAAAGTGTACGGGCCCTACGCCGAAAACGGCACCTACTCGCTGTATAAAGTAACCGGCGAAAAAGCCGGGGCCCAGCCCGCCGCCCGCGCCAGCCACATCCTTATCAAAGCCGACGGCACCACGCCCGAAGCTGATGCAGCGGCTAAAGCCAAGGCTACCGAAGTGCTGAACAAGATTAAGGGCGGCGCCAACTTCGCCGATATGGCCCGGCAATACGGCACCGACGGCACCACCGCCACCGGCGGCGACCTGGGCTGGTTCCAGCAGGGCCGCATGGTGCCCGAGTTTGAGAAGGCCGTGTTCGGGGCTACCTCAGCCGGCTTGTTGCCTAACCTGGTGAAAACCTCCTTCGGCTACCACATTGTGAAGGTAACGGCTCCCAAAACCGCCCAGACCTACCGCGTGGCTACCGTGCAGAAAGGCATTCAGGCCACCGACGCTACCCGCGAAGCCGCCTACAATAAAGCCCAGCAGCTGAAAGGCGACGCCACCAGCCTGGAGTCGTTCCGGGCGGCCGTGGCCAAGGATAAGAGCCTGCAAAAAGTGGAAGCCAAAGGCCTCGGCCGCGGCGACCAGGCCGTGAATAACCTGCAAGGAGCCCGCCGGCTGGTGCGCTGGGCCTATGGCAACGACAACGAAGCTCCCAACGCGAAAATTGGTGACGTATCCCCGGTAATTGAACTCGGTGACCAGTACGTAATAGCCGTGCTGACCGGGGAGCGGACCAAAGGCACCGCCGACGTAGCCAGCGTGAAGCCCGAAGTAACCGCCCTGGTACGCAACGAGCTGAAAGCCGAGCAGATCATCAGCAAGCTGAACGCCGCCAAGGGCACTACCCTGGAGCAAATTGCCCAGGCTTACGGTAACGGAGCCCAGGTAAAAACCGCCGACAACGTGGTGCTGGGCCAAGGCCAGATTCCGGGCCTGGGCGCAGAACCCGTAGCGGTGGGCAAAACCTTCGGCCTGAAAGCCGGCCAGAAATCAAAAGCCTTTGCCGGTGAGCAAGGGGTGCTGATTGTGGAGCCCGTAAGCGTTACCCCGGCCACCAACGCCGACGCCAAAGCTGCCAAGCTGCAGCTTACCGGCCAGCGCACGGCCCGCGCCGATGGGCTCATCTACGAGGCCATCAAGCAGCACGCTAACGTAACTGATAACCGCACGAAGTTCTTCTAGGCCCTGGGCCGCGCAGAACCAGCAAAAGGGCCGTACCTTAGGGTGCGGCCCTTTTTTAGTACCTGAGTAGCGGAGTAACTAAGTAGTTGTTCTAGCTGTCTGGATGAATTACTGGCGTCTGATAAAAGCCCTGATGGGTACTGCAAATTGGTTTTGTGGTAACTTCCTTGGCTGCAAAATGGCCCAGCCATAGATGTTTCACGCCTGGCATTCACCAGCAAGGGCAATATCCAGTACTCAGTTACTCCGCTACTCAATTACTCTTCTGGCACTTGGGGCCGGTTCTTTTCGTTATGCGCTCATGAGAAAGTTGTTGCGTTTGGGGGTCGGGAAGGCAGGACTGGCCCTGTGGCTGCTGGCGGCCGTGCCGGCAGTGGCCCAGGTATCGGAAGACAGCCAGGTGCAGCTGGCCCGCGAGTACGAGCGGAAAGGTGAGCATGAAAAAGCCGCCTTCCTGTTTGGGCGCCTACGCAACGACGAGCAAACGGCCCCCAACATCCTGCCCGATTACCTGGCCGCGCTGCAGGGCCTGAAACAGTACAAGGAAGCCGAAAAGCTGGTGAAGCGGGCCATGAAGCAGCGGCCCCAGGAAGCCGCGTTGGGCGTAACGCTGGGCCAGGTGTACGCCCAGGCCGCCGACGAGCTGGCCGCGCAGAAACAGTGGGAGAAAGTGCTCAGCCAATTGAAGCCGGAGCAGGTAGCGCCCGTGGCCCTGGAGTTTCAGCGGCTGGCCCTGCCGGCCTGGGCCGTGCGCACCTACCTGCGCGGCCGCGAGCTGGCCCATTCCGACACCGAGTTCGGGCCCCAGCTTATTCAGCTCTATACCCAGCAAGGCCAGACCGATAAGCTCATGGCCGAAACCCTGCGGCTGGTGCAAACGGATGAGCGGCAACTGCCTTTCGTGCGCAACATGCTGCAAAACAGCCTGCAGGATGATAAAGACTTTGCCCTTCTGGAAAAAGAGCTGCTAAGCCTGGTACAGAAAAACCCCGATCAGTCCGTGTACAGCGAGCTGCTACTGTGGCTGCAGGTGCAGCGCCGCGACTTTACCGGAGCCCTGGTGCAGGCCAAAGCCTTGGACCGCCGCGGCCGCACTGAGGGACAACGGGTGTTGGAGGTAGCCGAAATTGCCCGTCGCAACCAGGATTTTGAAAGTGCTATTGCCGGCTATGAGTACTTGGGCCGGGAATACCGCACTAGTCCTTACTACGCCCTGGTACGGCAGCGGCTGGTACAAACCCGCGAAGATCAGGTACGCACTACTTACCCTGTTAACGCGGCCCAGCTGCGTGGCCTGCTCCAGGAGTACGAACAGGTGCTGCGGGACCTGGGCCGCACCCCCGAAACGGCCCCGGTGCTGCGCAGTATGGCGGCGCTGCTGGCCTTTCAGCTCGACGAGAAGGAGCCGGCTACCAAGCTGCTGAATGAGGTGATTACCATGCCCCGGGCCAGTCTGGAGGTGGTAGATCAGGCCAAGATTGACCTGGCCGACATCTACCTGCTGCGGGCCGAGCCCTGGGAGGCTACTCTGCTTTATTCACAGGTAGAGAAGTCACACAAGGATACGCCCCTGGGCTATGAGGCCAAGCTGCGCAACGCCCGCCTCAACTACTTTGCCGGCGACTTTAAGCTGGCCCAGTCGCACCTGGATATTCTTAAGCAGGCTACCAGCCGCGAAATTGCCAACGATGCCATGCAGCTCAGCCTGCTCATCACCGACAACACGGCCATGGATACCGCCGGCGTGGCCCTGCGCGACTACGCTGCCGTGGAGCAGCAGGTATTTCAGAATAAGATTCCCGAAGCTTTGCGCGGCCTCGACGCTCTGCTGGTAAAGTACCCCGGCCACGCCCTCCAGGATGAAGCCTGGTATCTGAAGGCCCAGCTCCAGCGCCGCACCGGCGACTATGCTGCCGCCCTCGGCACCCTGGAGCGCATTACGGCCAACCCCAAGTATGATGTGCTCAGCGACGATGCCCTGTTTCTGGCCGCCAGTATTCTGGAGGAAAACCTTCAGGACCGGGAAAAAGCCCAGCAGCTCTACAACCAGGTTATTACCAAGTACCCCGGCAGCATCTACGTGGTGGAAGCCCGCAAACGGTTCCGCAAGCTCCGCGGCGACGCACTGTAGCTGTCATTCCGAGCAGAGCGAGGAATCTGGGGGCAGCCGTTGCATAGTCAGAACGTGTATCCCGGAGCTGTGCCCCGGCCCGCGCGAGAAGGGACTTTCCTGTGAGTAGGAATTGGTTACCCTCCGGCGCCAGCCGAAGCGCAGCTTCGGGGTACAACTTCTTACGGCCCATTCATCCGCCATTCGAATCAGCGGCATCGGCGCCAAAATCAGCGAAAATCTGTGATTCTGTTTTCGTACTTTTGGAGATACTGCCGCTGTTAGGCTCCTCTGTACTCATGGAAAAAAGATGGATTCGCAAGCCCGCGCCCGATGCTGAGCAGGTGCGGCATTTAGCCGACGCCCTGCGCGTCAACGAAGCCATCATCAGCCTGCTCTGCCAGCGCAACGTGTGTACGTTCGAGGACGCCCGGGCCTACTTCCGGCCCAGCCTGGAGCAACTGCCCGACCCCCTGCTCATGCGCGACATGGACCGCGCCGTGAACCGCTTGCTGAAGGCCCTGCACCTGGGTGAGCGGGTACTGGTGTTTGGCGACTACGACGTGGACGGCACCACCTCCGTGGCCCTGGTATACAGCTACCTGCGCCAGTTTTTCGGGGCGGAGCGCATCGATTACTACATTCCGGACCGTTATAAGGAGGGTTACGGCATCTCGGAGGCGGGTATTGACTTCGCCCACGAGTTTGGCTACCAGCTCATTATTGCCCTTGACTGCGGCGTAAAAGCGGTGGACAAAATAGCCTATGCCAACGAGCGGGGCATCGATTTCATCATCTGTGACCACCACTTGCCGGGGGCCGAGCTACCGGCGGCCGTGGCGGTGCTGGATCCTAAGCGCCAGGACTGCCCGTATCCGTTCAAGGAGCTGTCGGGCTGTGGAGTAGGCTTCAAGCTGATGCAGGCCTTTACCCAGCAGCAAGGGCTGCCCGAGGAGGAGTTGTATGAGCTCCTGGACCTGGTAGCCGTGAGCATTGCGGCCGATATTGTGCCCATCTACGGCGAAAACCGCACCCTGGCCTACCACGGCCTGCGCCTCATCAACGACCGGCAGCGGCCCCAGCGCCCCGGCCTGGATGCGTTGCGCGAGCTGGCCGGTCTGCAAACTGCCGAGTTGAATATTAGCAGTCTGGTATTTGGGTTTGCGCCCCGCATCAACGCGGCCGGCCGCATGGGCGACGCCAAACGCTCGGTGGCCATGCTGCTGGCCGATACTACCGCCGAAGCCGTAGCCACGGCCGGCGTAGTGGACAAAACCAACCAGGAGCGGCGGGGCTTTGATACCAGCATTACCAAGGAGGCGCTGGAGATGATTGAGCAGGACGATTTGCTCCGCTCGGCCCGTACCACGGTGCTGTTCAAGCAGGACTGGCACAAGGGCGTGGTGGGCATTGTGGCCTCGCGCTGCCTCGATAAGTACTACCGACCCACCATCATCCTCACCGAAAGCAACGGCAAAGCCACCGGCTCGGCCCGCTCGGTAGTAGGGTTTGATGTGCACCAGGCCATTGAAGAGTGCGCCGAGCTGCTGGACCAGTACGGGGGCCACATGTACGCCGCCGGCCTCACTCTCCCCGTCGAAAATGTGCCGGCCTTCCGCGAGAAGTTCGAGCGGATTGTGGCCGGCCGAATTCTGCCTGAGCAGTTGATTCCGCCGGTCGAAATCGACTACACCATCCAGCTCAGTGACATTACGCCTTCGTTCTATCGGCTGCTAAGCCAGATGGAGCCCTTCGGGCCGGGCAACCCCAACCCGGTATTTGCTTCCGAGCGGGTGTACGCCGCCCCCGACTCGGCCCGGATTGTAGGTAACTCTCACCTCAAAATTGCCCTCACGCAGGATGGCCACCACACCGTGGATGCCATTGGCTTTGGACTAGGCGAGTACTACGAGCAAATTCGTCGGGGCCAGGCTTTTAGTGTATGCTACACAGTGGAAATCAACGAGTATCGGGGCGCAAAGAACCTGCAGCTGCGCCTTAAGGATATTCGCTGGGAGTAGGTGCAACAAGCCACACCCCTCAAGGCCCTACCATTCCAATGTGGTAGAGCCTTGGGGGTATAGGAAGAGCAGTAAGGGCTAGCGGGTAGTTCCCGGAACTGCCGTGGACGGCAATACATACTGATTCCGGTTCCAGCGTAGGTAGCCGCCGTGCAGCAACACCCCATACGTGCCGGGGGCAGGGCCCGCTGGGGCAGGAGTGGTGCTGGCCGTAGCCGGGCTGGGCGAGGGGTCTGTTTTTAGCCACAGATATTCCAGCTGGCCATTCAGCCGCCGCTCCCGCAGTACCCGTTTGCCGTTTTGTAGAGCGGTGAAGCGGGTGGCCGTGGTGCCGTTGCGGCGCAGTACGGTTTTCTGCTCCCAGGTAAACCGGGCCGATGCGCCCGGGGCAAATCCGCGCACCCGCTGCCGCCGCTTGCCGCTCCAGGGCGTTTTGGTGGCAAATCGTGAGGAGTGGGTTTGTACTTGCTGCTTGGTTGCCGCCGCTGCTTGCAGCAGCGAGTCGAGGGCGGCACTGGCGCGGGTAGCATCGGTAAGCACCTGGGCGTGGGTACTACGGCTTCCGATGGCAAACAGAGAAAGGAAAAGTAGGGTACGACGCATAGAGTAACGTAGCGGTAGTGTTTGGGTATCGGGTATTGCTAGGAAAGGTCATTCCACAAAAACAAGGCCGTTTCTGCGGGTAAGGCCGCCGGATGAGGCGGTGGCTTGCCGGGTTTTGGGCTTTGGCTGGCCAGCCGGCAAGCCAGCCTGATACTGCGTACCTTAGCTGGGGCGTTAGCGCTGTATTTGCCTCTAGTTTATCTGCTTGAATGAAATCTTTTGCACTGGCTCTCGGACTGAGCCTTACTACTACGGCCGCCCTGGCCCAGGTGCCTGCCGGCTACCACATCAACCTCAATCTGCAGCAAGTGGTCAACGACCGGGTAAAGGTGGTGGTAAACACGCCTCCTGTACAGGAAAACCAGGTAACCTACGTCATGCCCTCGGTGGTACCCGGCTCGTACTCCAAAAAAGACTACGGCCGCTTTATCACCAGCTTTAAGGCGTTTGATAAGAACGGAAAAACGCTGAAAGTGAAGAACAGCGGCCCCAATCTGTTCATCATCGACGGGGCCAAAGCCCTGGCCCGCCTGGAGTATCTGGTGGATGATACCTGGGACGTGAAGCAGGACGACTCGTTCGTGTTTCAGCCCGGCGGCACCAACATCGACGCGGGCCGCAACTTCACCCTCAACCACTACGGCTTTTACGGCTACCTCGAGGGCTATAAAATGCTGCCCTACGAAGTGCAGGTAACTAAGCCCACCGACCTCTACGGCGCCACCGCCCTCGACGTGCGCCGCGAGTCATCCACCCAGGATGTATTCACGGCTCCCAGCTACGTAACCCTGGCCGACGGCCCGGTGCTGTACGCCCGCCCCGATACGGCCAGCTTCAGTACTGGCGGGGCCCGCATTTCGGTGGCTGTGCTGTCGGAAAGTGGGGTCGTGAAGGCCGCCGAAGTCAGCCGGATGCTGCGGCCTATGTCGGAGGCTCTCACCAAGTTTTTCGGGCAGATGCCGGTACCGCGCTACCAGTTTCTGTTTTACTTCCCGGCCAGTGGCTCCCCACTCAGCAGCAAAACCGGGCGGTACGGGGCCATGGAGCACAGCTACTCTTCCTTGTACTTCCTGCCCGAGCTGGCCGACCCCGAGCGGCTCAAAAGCATGGTGTTGGAAGTCAGCTCCCACGAGTTTCTGCATATGCTGGCCCCACTCAACATTCACTCCCGCGAGATAGGAGAGTTTGACTTCCGCAACCCGCAAATGTCGCAGCACCTGTGGCTGTACGAGGGCGTAACGGAGTACGTGGCCCAGCTGGTGCAGGTACAGGGCGGCCTGATTTCCGAAGAAGAGTTCCGGCAGACCATGCGCGGCAAAATCCGGGACGCGCAGAAGTTCCCGGCCGGTGTGTCGTTCACCGAAATGAGCCGCCGTATTCTGGAAAAGCCCTACGACGACATGTACGAAAACGTGTACAAGAAGGGCGCCCTCATTGGCTTGCTGCTCGATATCCGCATTCGGGAGCTCACCCAGGGCCGCCAGACCCTGCGCGACGTGCTCCTGGCCCTACGGGCCAAATACGGCCCCACCCGCTCCTTCGAGGACAACCAGCTAATTCCGGAGATAGTGGCGCTTACCCACCCGGAGGTACAGCACTTCTTCGACCGGTATGTGGTGGGTAAGGAAGAGCTGCCCCTGGCCGAGTACCTGAGCAAGATAGGCTGGACCTATACGCCCAAGGCCAACGTCAAAATCCGGGCCTTCGGGCAGTTGGGCTTCCGCTACGATGAGGCCCGGAAGGAGTTTCAGGCGGCCGATGTGCTGCCCCAGACCAACGTATTTGGCCTGCGCAACAACGATGTAATTCTGGCCGTGGATGGCCAGGAGCTAACCATAGCCAACGCCGAGCAACTGTTACGCCCTCTGGTAGGCTCCGAAACCACTTCCGATGTTCCCGTTACGCTCACCGTTCGGCGGGGCTCAACCACCGGCACCGTAAAGGGTACCGCCCAGGAATATGAGGCCGAAGAAACCAACGGGCTGAAAAACAGCCCTGGTGCCTCCTCGGCGCAACTTACCCTGCGCCGCCAGGTGCTTGCCCCCAACGGCTAGCCCTGGCCGCCGCGGCCCGCTTCCCCGCCTCCTCACTACTTTTGCCCCAATGATTTTACGAGCCGAACATCTGGTTAAAAAATACAAGTCGCGCACGGTTGTCAACGACATGTCGTTGCACGTGGAGCAGGGCGAAATTGTAGGGCTGCTGGGGCCAAACGGGGCCGGCAAAACCACCTCATTCTATATGACGGTGGGCATGGTGAAGCCCAACGAAGGCAAAGTGTTTCTCGACGATAAGGACATTACCCGTCTGCCCATTTACCAGCGGGCCCGGCTGGGTATCGGGTACCTGGCGCAGGAGGCCAGTGTGTTCCGGGATTTGTCGGTGGAAGAAAATATTTTGTCGGTGCTGGAAATGACCAAACTGTCCAGGCAGGCCCAGCGCGACAAGGTAGAGGAGCTGCTTAATGAGTTCAGCCTCACCCACGTGCGTAAAAATCTGGGCCGGGTACTGAGTGGGGGAGAGCGGCGCCGCACCGAAATTGCCCGGGCCCTGGCCGTCGACCCCAAATTTGTGCTGCTCGACGAGCCTTTTGCCGGCGTCGACCCCATTGCCGTGGAAGAAATTCAGGGAATTGTGGCCAAGCTCAAGCACAAGAACATTGGCATCCTCATCACCGACCACAACGTGAATGAAACGCTCAGCATCGTGGACCGGGCCTACCTGCTGTTCGAGGGCAAGCTGCTGAAGGCGGGTACCGCCGAGGAGCTGGCTGAAGACGAAATGGTGCGCCGCGTTTACCTGGGTAAGCACTTCGAGCTGAAGCGGAAGATATAAGCGGACAGCGGACCACTGCCCGCCAGTAGTACATTTCAGGTAACTTTCCAGGGCTGCAGGCGGTACAGGGTATCCGTCTGCAGCCTTCGGGTTTCTTCCATTCCTACTTGCTCCCGTGATTAGTACCGTCTTAACCTGGGCCGTGCAGCGCCGTTTGGCCAGTATAGAGCACATCCGGCAACATCCGCATGAGGTTCAGGAGCAGGTATTCCGGAGTCTGGTGCATACGGCCCGCCACACCGCCTGGGGGCGTCAGTACGGTTACGCCGATGCGCCTTCGGCCCGGGAATTTGCGCAGCGGGTACCCGTCAGCAGCTACGAGCAGCTGTACCCGCAGCTGGAGCGGGTGCTCCGGGGTGAGGCCGATGTGCTGTGGCCTGGCCGGGTAGAATGGTTTGCCAAAAGCAGCGGCACCACCAACGCCCGAAGCAAGTACATTCCGATAACCCGGGAGGCCCTGCACGACTGCCACTACCGCGCCGGCCGCGACATGACGGCCCTGGCTACGCTCTACTACCCGCAAACCGACATCCTGGGCGGTAAAACGTTGTCGTTGGGTGGCACCCATGGCCCCAACCCCTTTCGCCCCACCGATGCCGCCTCCCGCGTTGGCGACGTGTCGGCCGTAATTATGCAGAATCTGCCTGCCTGGGCTGAGTATGTGCGCACCCCGCCCTTGGAGCTGGCCCTGCTGGATGAGTGGGAGGAGAAAATTGAGCGTATTGCCCGCCACGTGCTGGAAGCCGATGTGCGCGTGCTGGCCGGGGTGCCCACCTGGATGATTGTGCTGCTGCGCCGCGTGCTGGAGCTGGCCGGTACTACCTCTATTCTGGAAGTGTGGCCTCAGCTCGGGCTATTCCTGCACGGGGCCGTGGCATTTGGGCCGTATCGGGAGTTGTTCCGCCAGCTCATACCCGGACCCCAGATGCACTATCTGGAAGTTTACAACGCCTCCGAGGGCTATCTGGCCCTGCAGGATGAGCCGGACTCAGAAGACCTGCTGCTGCTGCTTAACCACGGCATTTATTATGAGTTTGTACCCGCCGACCAGTGGGAGGCTGCTGAGCCCCGTGCCCTCTCTCTGGCCGAAGTATCGCTAGGCTGCACCTACTCTCTTCTGATCAGCACCAACGCCGGCCTGTGGCGCTACGCCATCGGCGACACGGTGCGCTTCACTTCCCTGGCACCCTACCGGATCCGCATTGTGGGGCGTACCAAGCATTTCCTGAATGCTTTCGGGGAAGAAGTAGTAGTGGAAAATGCCGATGCTGCCATTGCTGCTGCCTGCCAGGCCACCGGTACCACTGTGCGCGACTATACTGCCGCCCCCATCTACTTCGCCGCCCACAACGGTGCCTCCCGCGGCGGCCACCAGTGGCTGATTGAATTCACCGAGCCGCCCGCCAGTCTGGACCAGTTTACGGCCGTGCTGGACGCCACGCTCCGCCAGCTCAACTCCGACTACGACGCCAAACGCCACCGTAATCTGGCCCTGATGCCGCCCCAGGTAACAGCCGTACCCACTGGTACCTTCGTGGCGTGGCTGGCCCGCCGGGGTAAGCTGGGCGGGCAGCACAAAGTGCCCCGCCTGAGCAACTCGCGGGAAATGATGGAGGAGCTACTTGAACAACTAAATAATTAGTTGTAACTAGGAGACAGGTAGTAGCTGGCTGTTTCAATGCGTATATTCTCTTCCCTGGCGTTGTGGCTGCTGGTTCTGGGCGCAGCCGGCTGCACTACGGTAGCAAGGCACCAGCCCATAGGTTTCTGGTCGCGTAACCGGTTTAATGCCCGGGAGCAACGCCAGGGTCCCTGGCGGGAGTATTTTGATGCCGCCGAAAAGCACCCAGCCAACCGGGGCCGTTACCGGCAGGGCCGCCCCGTAGGCACCTGGCATTACTACACGCTCACCGGCCTTGAGGAGCGCACCGAGCAGTTCTACCGCCGCCCCTACGGCCTGGTGCAGCTTTCCTACTTTCATCCGGGCGGCCAGCTGGCCAAGCAAGGCCGGGCCCGCTACCGGGCCGAGGCTAATGTGGCCCGGTTCTACTGGTTTGGAGAGTGGAAGTGCTACTCGCCCAGTGGCCAGTCTTTGCCCTCAGAGTTTTACCGCAACGGCCACCGCACTGCTACTTTCCTTACCACACCCACCGGCGACACATTGGTCGCGCCGGTTCGCTGAGTAGTAGAGGGTAACGGGAAATTGTACCATGGGCCGTTCTGCCGGAGCACAGAAATATCCCCTAGTAGAGGCGGTAGAAAGAAGCAGCTCCTTAGCCAGCCGTAGTTTAGATTGGTCGGTGAGAAGGAGTAATCCGTCGGCCGGTGGGAATGAAAACTGTATTATGTCGGGAAAGCCCACTATATTTCCATATTCGCTTTTTGATCTGTTTCCAAAATTCCCACCAATGGATACTATCTCACCTTCTGCTCCTGCTACTGGCCGGCAACGGCGGCGTTATCGTCTGAAATCCGACGCACAGGCGGAAACCAGCTCCCGCCGGCTAACAATGTTCTTTCTGGGGTTGATGCTACTGGCCCTGTTGGCTAGTATCGGAGTTATTGCGGCTACCGCAGTTTCCTGAGCTATATCGGCTGCAAAAAACAGGCCCGCCGGCTGGTAGCAGTACCAGCCGGCGGGCCTTGGTGCATTAAGTGGCTGAAATAAAGCAGTTACTCGTCCAAAATGCCGCCTACCATTCTGCCCAGAATACTACCGCTTTCCTTCTGAGCGTTGCCACCGTTGGGAGCCAGGGCCTGAATCAGCTTTTTCACGGGCATAGACTGCAGCCATACGCGGCCGGTGCCGCGCAGCGTGGCCAGCAGCAGTCCTTCTCCGCCAAAAATCATGGATTTCAGGCCGCCGGCCCGGGCAATGCTGAAGTCGATGCCGGGCTCGAAGGCCACTACGCAGCCGGTATCCACCCGCAACAGCTCGTTGTTAAGGCGCTTCTCGATGATGGTGCCGCCGGCGTGCACAAAGGCTCTACCGTCGCCGGTGATTTTCTGCAGAATAAAGCCTTCCCCGCCGAATAAGCCGGCGCCCAGCTTCTGGTTGAAATGCAGGCTGATTTTGGTGCCCTTGGCCGCGGCTAGAAACCCGTCTTTCTGCACAATCAGGCCCTGAGGCAGCTCACGCAGGTTAATGGGAATTATAGTACCCGGATAAGGAGCCGAAAAAGCTACGTGCGCCTTACCGTAGCCGCCGCGGTGGGTAAAGTGCGTCATGAACAGCGACTCGCCCGTAATCAGGCGGGTGCCGGCCGAAAACAGCTTGCCCATGAAGCCCTGGTCAGGCTCCGAGCCGTCGCCCATCTTGGTTTCGAAGGCAATGGCTTCGCTCATGTACACCATGGCGCCGGCTTCAGCCACTACCGTTTCGTTGGGGTCCAGCTCTACCTCGAGTACCTGGATATCGTTCCCCAGAATTTTGTAATCAACATCGTGGGACTGCATCAGCAAAAAGAAGGAAAGGAATGCGTGAATGATGCCCCAAGTATAGTAAAACGTCAATTTATGCTGGCCTGCCTACTACCTGGTCCTCCCGGGCGGGGCAGCTCCGGGAGCCGCCCCGCCCGGGAGGACGGCTTCTTTACTCAGCGTCTTCGGTGTGGAGGCTTGCTTCGTCCTCGGAAGCGGCTTTAGGTCCTTTCTTCTTGGCCTCCCGGCTGGTCCGGCGCATAAAATCCTCGTCCGACTCTTCGGGCTCCTGCGAGCCGTCTTCCAGTTGAAACTCCTCTTCTTCCTCTTTCTCACCAAATTGTCCGTCCCGGTTCACGAGCTTTTTGTCGCGCACGTGCCGATTCAGAAACTGGTTGATATCCTCGATGGAATAGTTGGAGGTGATTTCGCCCAGCGGGTTCACCTTAATTTCAAAGCCTTCGAGTTCTTTGTGTACCCGGGCTTTTTTCTCGGGGTCTACTTTCTTCTTTTTCGGGCTAACAGGTTTCTTGGCCATAATGGAGGTGGCTTAGGAGGGGCTGGAGGGTTGCCGGCTGCAGGGCCGGTACCTGGTAGGTACGGAAGCCGGCCCGGTAAAGATGTATCGGCGGCTCAGAACGCAAAAAGTCCGTCTGACCGAGGTCAAACGGACTTTTTGCGTTCTGAGCCGGCGGGTAGCTACGCCGGCAGCGCCGCCACGGCCGCCTGAATCCGCTCGGCGGTTTCCTGCGGGCCCAGAATGTGCATAATGTGCATCAGGTCGGGGCC
Source organism: Hymenobacter metallilatus (assembly GCF_003944705.1). Lineage (GTDB taxonomy): Bacteria > Bacteroidota > Bacteroidia > Cytophagales > Hymenobacteraceae > Hymenobacter > Hymenobacter metallilatus. Next base: position 805,369 of record NZ_RWIS01000001.1, read on the forward strand.
GGCGGCGTTGCCCGTTACGGCTACGCGCAAGGCTTGCAGCACCTGTCCGATTTTGATGCCCTGGGCTTCCAGCACTTGCGTGAGCAAGGCCTTAATACCCTCGGCCGAAGCGTCGGCGGCAGCCGGCAGTTGCGCGGCAAACTCCGCTAGGGCCGCCGCTACCTGCGGGTTCCACTTCTTGCTGATTACCTGCTCGTCGTAGCTGGCGGGGCGCTGGAAAAACAGCTGGGCTTCCTTGGCTAAGTCGGCGGGAAAGGTGGCGCGCTCCTTCACCAGGGCGGCAATCTGCTCAGCCTGGCCGGCGGGCACCGCAATGCCCTGCTTGCTCAGCTCCTCGGTGAGGTACTGGGCCAGCTCAGCGTCGGGCTTGGCGCGCAGGTACTGCTCATTGTACCAGCGCACCTTGTTCTGGTCGAAGCGGGCCGGTGACTTGCTTACACGCTCAATTGAGAAGTGCTCAATCAGCTCGTCCATCGTGAACAGCTCCTGCTGGGTGCCGGGGTTCCAGCCCAAAAAGGCCAGAAAGTTGATGAACGCCTCGGGCAGGTAGCCCGACTCGCGGTAGCCGCTACTTACGGTTGGCTCGCCGGTTTCGGCGTCTTTGCCGTGAAATTCCAGCGGAAACACCGGGAAACCCAGCTTGTCTCCGTCCCGCTTGCTCAGCTTGCCGGTGCCATCGGGCTTGAGTAGCAGGGGCAGGTGGGCAAACTGGGGCATGGTGCTTTCCCAGCCCAGGTAGCGGTACAGCAGTACGTGTAGCGGGGCCGAGGGCAGCCACTCCTCACCCCGAATCACGTGGGTAATTTCCATCAGGTGGTCGTCCACGATATTGGCCAGGTGGTAGGTCGGCATCCCGTCTGACTTCATCAGCACCTTATCATCAATGGAGGAGGAATGCACCACCACCCAGCCCCGGATCAGGTCGTTGAAGCGAATTTCCTCCTTACGGGGTACCTTCAACCGAATCACGTAGGGCGCTCCTGAATCCAGGAGTTGCTGTACTTCCTCGGCCGGTAGGGTAAGGGAGTTGCGCATCTGAGCGCGGGTAATGCTGTTGTACTGGGGGTTAGGCACCTTGGCGGCCGTCAAGCGGGCACGCATGGCGTCCAGCTCCTCGGGCGTATCAAAGGCATAGTAGGCCGAGCCGCTGTCGAGCAGCTGCTGGGCGTATTGCCTGTACATAGGCTTCCGCTCGCTCTGGCGGTAGGGAGCGTGGGGGCCGCCCTGCTCAATTCCCTCGTCGATTTCGATGCCACACCAGCGCAACGAGTCCATAATATACTGCTCGGCACCCGGTACAAAGCGGTTCTGGTCGGTATCCTCAATGCGGAGCAGCATCTTGCCGCCCAGTTTGCGGGCTAGCAGATAGTTATACAGCGCAGTGCGCACACCGCCAATATGCAGCGGCCCGGTAGGGCTGGGCGCAAAGCGCACCCGTACTTCTCTTTCCATAAGTCAGTCAGTTCGCAACGCTTTCGGGTGGGAAAACGCGCCGCAAAGGTAAGGGAATACAATGAGCGAATAGTGGAATGATTGGATAGGGGGCGGGTTGAGCAATTAACCGCCGGCCGCTGGCCAGAATGGGCAACTAGGTATGCCATTCCGCTTGGCCTCTTCGGTTCATTCTATCACCAAACCGTACTTGCTTAGGAGGCCCGGCAGGCTCTGCAGCGCAAAACGGGCCTGTTTCACGTCATTCAGCTCGGGGTCCAGCACCACATCCTGCGCCGATAGAAAATCGGCGCCCCGCAGCGTAGTCTGGCTGAACACGGCCCCGTGCAGTTGGCAATCCTGAAAAATGGCTCCAGTGAGGTCGGCGCGGGTAAAATCGGCTTCCCGCAAAGAACAGTGCAGAAAGCGTGTATTGGGCATTGCTTTGCCCCAGAAGGAGGCATAATCGAGTTGGCACCGCTCGAAATGCACATCAAAGAGCATGTCGCGGCAGGCCGTAAACGGCAACCCCAGCAGCTTGCAGCCAGTGAAGGCTACGTTTTGCAGGGCGGTATTAGCCAGCGTGGTTCCCGCCAGGTTGCAGTTCTCAAACAAACATTCGCTAAAGCGGCGGCCAGAGAGGTCAGCCTGGCTTAAATCGAAGCCAATGAAGTGAAATTGCTCAAACTCACGCTGACCGAGCAGCTCCGGCGGCAGTGCCCGCGTCAGCACGTTTTCGGGAGGGAAGTAGCTGGGCTTCGCCAGTGGTGTAGCCTGCTTGCGTGGTCGGCGCATCATGCACGATTTCTGGCGCTCCACCAGAGTAGCAGCCCAAGCAGCGTTGCGCCGCCCTTAATAACCCAGGCTACGGTTGGTCCCCAGGTATTCATCCAGTCCAGTAGCGGAAACCGAAAGTTAACGGGCAGCAGAAGGGGGGCAACGAGGGCAATCAACCCGGCGAAAAACAAAAAAATACCTACCTCACGCATACTGGTGCAGTTATTAGATAATGAAGTGATGAAATAGGGAGCTTGCTGTCCAGTAAAACCGGAGGCCCAGTCTGCGCAATCCGCACATGCGGTGCAAACCGAGCAACAAACTCCCTATTCCTGTACTTCACAAATTTGCCATTACTGCACGGCTACGCAGGATATTTCCACCAGCACATCCTTGGGCAACCGGCTCACCTCTACTGTTTCGCGGGCCGGAGCATAGTCGGCATCGAAATAGCTCCCATAGATTTCGTTGATAAGACCAAAGTTGCCCAGGTCTTTCACAAAAATGCTGCATTTCACTGTGTTACGGAGCGTGAGGCCGGCGGCCGCCAGCACTGCCTGCAGATTGCGCATTACTTGGTGCGTTTGCTGTGCCACGTCCCCTTCGCCCACAAGCTGTCCATTGGCATCTAAGGCAATTTGTCCGGAAACATACACGGTGTTACCGGCCTGAATAGCCTGGCTGTAGGGGCCAATGGGGGAAGGGGCCTGCGGCGAAAAAACGATGGAGTGAGCCATAAATGCAGCGAAAGAAAAGAGGTGAATTTCGGTTGCCCCAAAGTACAGGAAAAGTCGGGTTTCGGCCAGGCTGAAATGCACACCGCCGGCCCGGAAAGTTCCGGGCCGGCGGTGGCTGGGCGAGCGTACGGCCCGGATTACTCTACCGTTACAGATTTTGCCAGGTTACGCGGCTGGTCCACGTTACAGCCCCGCAGTACGGCAATGTGGTAGCTCAGCAGCTGCAGCGGCACCACCGATACCAGCGGCATCAGTGCTTCGCTGGTTGCCGGCACTTCAATGGTAAACTCGGCCATCTGCGGAATCACATCATCTCCCTCGGTTACTATGGCAATAATTCGTCCCTTGCGGGCTTTCACCTCCTGAATGTTGCTGACCACTTTCTCGTAGGAGCTGTCCTTGGTTGCAATAACCACCACCGGCATATTCTCGTCGATGAGAGCAATGGGGCCGTGCTTCATTTCGGCCGCCGGATATCCTTCGGCGTGGATGTAGCTGATTTCTTTGAGTTTAAGAGCGCCCTCCAGAGCTACGGGGAAATTATAGCCCCGACCCAGGTACAGGAAATTGGTAGCGTCCTTGAAAATCTCCGAAATCTGTTCAATTTCAGCATTCAACTCCAGCGCCTTTTCCACCTTGGCCGGGATGTTGTTGAGCTCCACCATCAATTCGCGCAGGCGGGTGTCGGTGAGGGTGCCGCGCTTGTGGCCCACAATCATGGCCAGCAGGGTAAGCACCGTTACCTGGGCCGTAAAGGCTTTGGTAGAAGCCACCCCAATTTCGGGGCCGGCGTGGGTGTAGGCGCCGGCATCGGTGGCGCGGGCAATGCTGCTGCCTACCACGTTGCAGATGCCAAAAATGGTAGCACCCCGGCTCTTGGCCAACTCAATGGCGGCTAGCGTATCGGCCGTTTCTCCGCTCTGCGAAATGGCAATTACAATGTCGCGCTCCGTAATAACAGGGTTGCGGTAGCGGAACTCCGAGGCATATTCCACTTCCACCGGAATCCGGGCCAGGTCCTCCAGCAGGTATTCGGCCACCAAGCCGGCGTGCCAGCTGGTTCCACAGGCCACAATCAGAATGCGGTCGGCATTCACGAATTTCCGCTCGTAGGCTCGCACGCCACCCATGTTCAGGTGGCCGGCTTCCAGTTCCAGACGGCCGCGCATGGAATCAAGAATGGACCGGGGCTGCTCGAAAATCTCCTTCAGCATGAAGTGTTCGTAGCCACCTTTTTCAATGCGGTCCAGCTCCAATTCCAGCGTCTGGATGTAGGGAGTCTGTACCACATCTTCGCGGGAACGAATTTCCAGCTTACCATCCTTGATAACGGCCAGCTCGTAGTCGTTTACATACACCACTTCATTGGTGTACTCGATGATAGGGGTGGCATCAGAAGCCAAGAAAAATTCTCCTTCGCCCACACCAATCACCAAAGGCGAGCCTTTACGGGCGGCAATCAGTTGGTTAGGGTTGTCCTTACTCAGCACCACAATGGCATAAGCACCCACTACTTCGTGCAATGCCAGGCGCACCGCTTCTTCCAGGGTACAATGGTTCTGCTTCTGGATTTCCTCAATCAGATTCACGAAAACTTCCGTGTCCGTGTCGGAGTGGAACACGTGGCCCTGCTGCTGCAGGTGCTGCTTCAGGGCAGCATAGTTTTCGATAATGCCGTTGTGAATGATGGCAATACGCTCCGACGTAGAGTAGTGCGGGTGGGCATTTACATCATTTGGCTCGCCGTGAGTGGCCCAGCGGGTATGGCCCATGCCAATATGGGCATGCGTATCCTGCTCACCGATAAAGGCTTCCAGATCAGCTACCTTTCCTTTTTTCTTGTAAACAGTAAGCTGGCCATTCAGCAGAGCAACCCCTGCTGAGTCGTAGCCCCGGTATTCCAACCGGCGCAAGCCTTTGATGATGATGGGGCAAGCCTCACGGTGCCCAATGTAAGCGACAATTCCGCACATAGTGGTTTAGTTGTGACAGAGCAGAAACTTTCGAGAGAAAGAAAAATCGGGCGGCAACGGCAAAAGCCGTGCCGCCCTTTCAAGGTAAGCTAACCTGGCAGGATCGAGTAGCAGCCTAGCGCAGCTTAGAGTAGTATACGCGCAGCTTGATGTTGCTGGCGTCAAACTGAGCCCGGTTCAGGTTCAGCGTGGAGTTTGAACGCAGAATTGGGGAAACAATCAGGCCAGTCGGCAACTCGCCATCCAGGCGATTCTGCAGGTAAGCCTGCAGGTACTCTGTAAGCGGAACCGAATAATACTGGGCCGGATCCTGACCTGCCGGAATGGTGGCCCGGGCGTAGCTGTCGGCACCTACCGAGGTAGGCGTAAGCCGTACACTGGTCGTCGCGTTTATTCCTTCGCCGGGCACCAACCGCTCGTACGTAGTGGCCCCCACCGTGCGCGTAAGTACAGTATTGGCACTATTCACCTCGTACAGGTAAAGCCCCTGCGGGTAGGGAAAGATGCCGTTGCTGTACTGCTTAACCGGAAACAAAAGCTCCGCGCGGTTGATAGCCAGATTGGTGTTGTTGCGCAGATCATCCAGCCCCTGAAACTCAATGCGGGTACCCAGGCCAACGCCTTCCTGGGCATAGGTAAAGCCGTTGGTGGCCGCGGCTGGCAGTGTGCTCTGTGGCGTGGTAAGGCCCGCCAGCGGGGTTCCGCTCAGGTCGGTGGAAAGTTGCGTGAAGTATTTACCATCGGCCACTTGGCCTATCAGCGTATTACCGGCCGGAATATTGGCCAGGAATAACGAGTACGAGCGGTATTTGCTCCGCCGGCCTGCCGCATCGGTGCCGCGGAAATAGAAGGTAACGGTGGTGTTGCCCGAGCGGGTAAAGCCCACAATATTACCGCTGTGGTTGGCCGAAGGCCGGAGGGCTATACCTTTCCATACTGCATCCAGCTTCCGCTGATTGAAGGCGGCATCAGACAGCGCCGTAAAAACACTGGTTGCCAGAGCCGAAGTACCTGGATATTTCTGCAGCCGAATCCGCACAAACTGATCAGCTACCTGAGTGGTAATAACCGTGGTAGTGGTGTCGGTAGCGGTGCCCGATGCCACCCGCCGCTTTACGGGGCGGGTGCGGTTCAGCGAGGCCTCGAAATTGGTGAGGAGCGTTGTGCCGGTAGCAACCGAGGAGGCCGAGTTGTACACCGTGCGCTCATCCAGGGGGGCCTGTAGCGTGAGCAGGTCCAACCGCAGCGGCTGCGTAGCCGACCCATACACCTGGTCGAAGGCCAGACTGAAAACGGTGGAGTCGAGGCTAACGTTGGTGAACTTGCCCGGCAGCGAATCGGCGGGCGACAACACGGGCTCCACCATGATATTCAGGTAGCCACTCGCCGTGGTAGTGCCCACAAACGTATCGCGCAGGCGGCCAACCAGTACATGGTTGGTTTTTACCGTCTCAACGGGTTGCTGCCGTACCGTAAAGGCCTTTACCGGCAGGTCCAGGTAGTTAGCCGTAATAGGAGAGGTGCCCGGTAATTCCAAGCCCAGGTCGTTGGCATTGTCGCAGCCAGTAGCCAGAGCAAAAAGGGAAACCGCAGCAAGAGAAACCGAAGCAAGTCGGCTGGCGCTAGTTGGCCAATTCATTATAAAGAGCGTAGTAGGAAGTCAGCAGGTTGTCGTCGGCGGCCACCTGCTCAATTTGTTTTTTGGTCGAATACTCCGTGAACAGGGTATTCAGGTTCTCGCTGAAATCCTCATCCGATTTCACCACGGCATCGGCATACTCCATGCCTACTTTGATGAACCCGCCGAAGTCGGCCGTTTTCAGCGAAGCCAGCATTTCATCCTCGATGTCCAGCATCTTGGCCTTCTCCACAATGTCGCCTTCAAATTTGAAGTCGAACTCGTTGTTATAGATGGTGAATACGGACTTGGCATCCTTGAAAATCGGATCCTTCTTGTAGGTCGTTTTCAAGTACATCGGAATCAGGCCGGTCATCCAGTCGTTGCAGTGCACGATGTCCGGGGCCCAACCCAGCTTCTTCACCGTTTCCAGCACTCCCTTGCAGAAAAAGATAGCCCGCTCATCGTTATCAGAGTGGAACTTGTCATTTTTGTCGACCAATACCGATTTGCGGTGGAAGTAATCTTCGTTGTCGATGAAGTAAACTTGCAGCTTCGCATTCGGGATGGAAGCCACTTTAATGATGAGCGGCTTCTCATCTTCGCCCACTGCAATATTAATTCCCGACAGGCGCACTACTTCATGCAGGCGGTTCTTACGCTCGTTGATAATACCGAACCGGGGTACGAAAATGCGGATTTCCATCCCCATTTCCTGCATTCCCTGCGGCAGGCGCCGCAAAAACTCCGCTACCTTGGTGGTCTGCAAAAACGGGTTGATTTCCGTGGCAGCGTAGAGTATTCTCAACTTAGACATATAGAGTCAGTTGGGGTGATTGGGAAAGGGCAACACTTTGGGATGCACAAAATTAAACATTTTTAAGGGAAATTTCAATCAGGGCCGGCCGGCTGCTTGCCGAAAGGCCTTTTTCACTCTATGGAGATACTGAATACCGCTGCGGCGTTGCACGCCTACACGGAAAATGCCCGCCGGGCCGGCCAACGCATCGGACTGGTGCCCACCATGGGGGCGTTGCACGAGGGCCACCTGCAGCTGGTGCGGGCGGCGGCCCAGGAGTGTGAGGTAGTTGTTACCAGCATTTTTGTCAACCCCACGCAGTTCAACAACCCCGACGACTTCCGCCTGTACCCGCGCCTGCCCGAGGAAGACGCGGCCCTGCTGGCTCCGGCGGGCTGCACGGCGCTGTTTCTGCCTTCAGTGGAGGAAATGTACCCGCAGCCCACGGTAGTGCGCTTCGATTTTGGGGCGCTGGAGCGGGTGATGGAAGGAGAGCACCGGCCGGGCCATTTCAATGGGGTGGCCACGGTAGTCAGCAAGCTGTTTCACCTGAGCCGGCCCCACCGGGCATACTTCGGGCAGAAGGACTTTCAGCAGGTAGCCATTGTGCGCCAACTAGTATTGGGGTTATCCTTTGATCTGGAGCTGGTGGCCTTCCCAACTATCCGGGAGCCCGACGGTCTGGCTATGTCCTCCCGGAATCGGCGGCTGTCGGCCGAGGCCCGTGCCCTGGCCCCCCAACTGTACCAGGGGCTGCTGTTGGCCAAGCGGCTAATAGAAGAAGGGCAGCTGACACCAGCAGAGGTGCAGCAAACGGCCGCCGAGTTCCTGCGGGCCGAACCTGCCATTACGCTGGAATATCTGGCTGTGGTAGACGCGCACACGCTGCAGCCTCTGACGGACTGGCAGCCTAACGCGCCGGTAGCCATTTGCCTGGCCGCCCAGCTGGGAGGCGTACGGCTGATTGATAATGTAGTGGTGGCAGTGAATGAATAGTTTGTCCGCCTGCGTACAGCACAGGACCTGCGAGCCGGTGAACAAATGCCGTGCTAATGGTCCGGGCAAGCGTGCGGGGGCCTGCGTGGCCGCTTACTGTGCGGAATCCTCAGGCTGACAGACTGCTTCATGCAGCTACTCCTGCACTCCTTCCCCGTTCGTATCTTTGCGGACCCAAAATCCATCTGCTTTTTCACTCATGCATATCGAGGTCCTCAAGTCAAAAATTCACCGCGTGAAGGTTACGCAGGCGGAACTGCATTACGTCGGCAGCATTACCATTGACGAGGACCTGCTGGATGCCGCCAACATGGTGGAGAATGAGAAGGTAACCATCGTGAATATCAACAACGGGGAGCGGTTTGAAACCTACACTATCAAAGGGGAGCGGGGCTCGGGGATGATTTGCCTGAATGGCCCGGCGGCCCGCCGCGTGGCCGTCGGCGACATTATCATCATCATTTCCTACGCCCTTATTGATTTTGCCGAGGCGAAGGCCCACAAGCCCACCGTTATTTTTCCAGATCAGCATAACCGGGTAGCCTAGCCTGGATATCGTAGACAGTAAAGGCTGGTTGTTCTTCCCCCAGAATAGCCAGCCTTTCTGCTGCCACAGAGCGGCTGCCCCCGCATACTTTATGAAGCACCTGCTGAACACGCTTAAATATGTGCTGCTGCTGGCAGTATCCGTCCTGCTGATGTGGTATGCGCTGCAAGGCCAGGACCTGAGCCGCATTGGGCAGTACGTGCGCGAAGCCAACTACTCGTGGCTGATGCTGACAATGGTGCTGTCGGCGCTGGGCTATTTGAGCCGGGCCTACCGTTGGAAAATGCAGATTGACCCCACCGGCCACAAACCGGCCTACTGGGATGTGTACCATGCCATGATGGTAGGCTATCTGGCCAATCTGGTGCTGCCCCGCATGGGCGAGGTTATCCGCTGCTCGGTGCTGCGGCGCACCAGTGGCGTGCCGGTGCAAGTGGCGCTGGGCACGGTAGTTACCGAGCGGGTAATTGATGTGCTGGTACTGTTGGGGCTGTTGGGGGGCACACTGCTGCTGGATTTCACCACGTTTTGGTCGTTTGTGACGGATAAGGTACTGGCCGGCCGCTACGATGCGCTGGCCCGCAACCGTACGCCCCTGCTGTTGGCCCTGGGTATTGCCGTGGTGCTGCTGCTGGGCCTGGCCTACGCGGTATTCCGGAATCTGGAGCGGCTGCGCCAGAATGCACTGTTCAATAAGGCCGTAACGTTTGTGAAAGGCGTGCTTGCCGGGGCATTCAGCATCCTGAAGCTGGAAAACAAAGGCACGTTTCTGCTGCACACCTTCTTCACCTGGGCAGTGTATTACCTCATGGATTACCTGGCGTTCTTCGCCTTTCCGGCTACTTACGACTTGGGTATGCGGGCGGCCCTGGCGGTGCTCACGTTTGGGGCCTTCGGCATGGCGGCCCCGGTAGCGGGGGGCATCGGGCCGTTTCACGTAATGGTGCAGGGCATTTTGCTGGCCTACGGTATCAGCAAGGAAGCCGGTATTGCCTACGCGCTGGTAGTGCACGGCTCTCAGACGCTGCTGGTCGTGCTCATGGGCGGCATCAGCTTTGTGGCCAGCATGGTAAAATCGGGCAAAACGGCCCCGTTGCCGGAGGTAGCCACCTAAGCCACAGTTACTCCGTAATTCATTTTTTCCGACCCTACTCCCACGAGGTATGCAGTGGACGCACGAGAAAATCCTGAGCCGCGAGGCCCTGCTGCCGGTAGTTGCAGGCTGGCAGGCGGCGGGCCAACAGGTAGTTTTTACCAACGGCTGCTTTGATCTGCTGCACCTGGGCCACGTCGACTACCTCGAAAAAGCCCGACACCTGGGCGACCGGCTGGTAGTGGGGCTCAACACCGACGCTTCCGTGAGCTGCCTCAAGCCGGGCCGGCCCTTGCAGGACGAAGTGTCACGTGCGCGGGTATTGGCCTCCCTTTTGTTTGTGGATGCCGTAGTGCTATTCGATGAGCAAACCCCACTGGCCCTGATTGAAGCCGTGCAGCCCGACATTCTGGTGAAGGGCGACGACTACCAGATTAGTGGAATTGTGGGGCACGAAGTGGTGTTACGCAAGGGCGGCCAGGTACTCACCGTACCGCTGGTAGCCGGCTACAGTACCACGCGCATCGTAGAGCGGATTTTGCGCGGCGCCTAGTTCCCAAAGCATTTGAACGGTGCTTAAGGAGCAGTAGCCGGGCGTTTACTTTCACCCGAACCTCTTTCCCATGTACCAATCAAATCCGGCCATCATTATCGTGCTTATCACGATGCTGGCCAGCTGGCTTGTGCAGATGCGTCTGCGTAGTAAGTTTGAGAAGTATGCCCAGGTAGGCCTGCGCAACGGCCTGAGCGGCCGGCAGATTGCCGAGTTGATGCTGGCCGACCACGGCATTACCGATGTGCGCATCATCAGCACCGAAGGCAAGCTCACGGACCACTACAACCCCGCCGACAAAACGGTGAACCTGAGCGAAGCCGTGTACAACGACCGGAGCGCGGCGGCGGCGGCCGTAGCGGCCCACGAGTGCGGACACGCCGTGCAGCACGCCACTGCCTACAGTGCGTTGCAGTTCCGCTCGGCCATGGTACCGGCCCTGAGCGCGGTATCGAAATTCATGCCCATTCTGTTATTTCTGGGGGTGATAATGCTCCGGACCACGCCTCTGCCCCTTACCATTGGTGTCGCCTTCTTCGCCCTGACTACGCTGTTCAGTTTTGTTACCCTGCCCGTGGAGTTTGATGCCTCCAAGCGGGCCCTGGCCTGGATGGATAAGCGCAACATTGTGACGCCCCAGGAGCACGTAATGGCCAAAGATGCGCTGTGGTGGGCCGCCATGACGTACGTAGTGGCCGCCCTTGGCTCACTGGCTACGCTGTTCTACTACGCCACCATGCTGCTGGGGCGGCGGCGCTAACGTAACTCCGCGCGCTGGCTCACGACCCTTCTGGCAACCGGAGCAGCAGTGTGCCGCGCGGTCTTGGCCCGGGTGTTGGAATTCTGCAAATGTCGGCCGCCGGTTCTTGCTTGGTTCCGGTGGCCGCCGCCCGTAACCAAGGCACAGCCCGGCGACCCGAAAACAAAAAAACGGCCTTGGGCCTTTTACAGCCAGCTTCCCAGAAAAAATCTGCCGCATCTGCTTAATCTGCAAAAGCTGTGGTTTAATTTTGACCCGCCAGCGAATTTACGCTCGGTAGTTGCAGACGAGTTTCCCACCCCACCTTCTTAGTATAGTATGGATTTTCAGCTCACCGAAGAACAACTGGCCGTACAGGCCGCCGCGCGCGACTTTGCGCAGAACGAACTGTGGGCCGGCGTAATTGAGCGTGACGAGCACCAGAAGTTTCCTGCTGAGCAGGTGAAGAAGATGGGCGAGCTGGGCTTTATGGGCATGATGGTTAGCCCCGAGTACGGCGGCGGCGGCATGGACACCGTGAGCTACGTGCTGGCCATGGAAGAAATCAGCAAAGTAGATGCTTCCTGCTCCGTTATCATGTCAGTGAACAACTCACTGGTGTGCTGGGGCCTGGAGAAATACGGCACCGAGGAGCAGAAGCAGAAATACCTGACCCGCTTGGCCTCCGGCGAAATCATTGGGGCGTTTGCCCTGTCAGAGCCCGAGGCTGGCTCGGACGCCACCAGCCAGAGCACCACCGCCGAAGATAAAGGCGACTATTACCTGCTCAACGGCACCAAAAACTGGATTACCAATGGCTCTTCCGCTTCGGTGTATCTGGTAATTGCCCAAACCGACCCAGAGAAAAAACACCGTGGCATCAATGCCCTTATTGTGGAGCGGGATACGCCCGGCTTTGTAATTGGCCCGAAAGAAAACAAGCTCGGCATCCGTGGCTCCGACACGCACTCCCTCATGTTCACGGACGTGAAGGTGCCCAAGGAAAACCGCATCGGCGAAGACGGCTTCGGCTTTAAGTTCGCTATGCAGGTGCTGGCCGGTGGCCGCATTGGCATTGCCGCCCAGGCGCTGGGTATTGCTTCCGGGGCCTATGAGCTGTCGTTAAAATATTCGAAAGAGCGCAAGGCTTTCGGGGTGCCTATTTCGCAGCACCAGGCCATTCAGTTCAAGCTGGCCGATATGGCTACCAACATCGACGCGGCGCGGCTGTTGTGCTTGCAGGCCGCCCACGACAAGGACGCCCACCAGGATTACGCTAAATCGGGCGCTATGGCTAAGCTGTTCGCCTCGAAAGTAGCCATGGACACAGCCGTGGAAGCGGTGCAGGTACACGGCGGCTACGGCTTTGTGAAGGAATTCCACGTGGAGCGCCTGATGCGGGATGCCAAAATCACGCAGATTTACGAGGGAACCTCTGAGATTCAGAAAATTGTAATCTCTCGGGAAATTCTCAAATAAAGGCTGAATTGCCTAAAAGTCAGACTTGTTGCACAAAACCCAGCCAAATATTGGCTGGGTTTTGTGTTTTTGTGAATTTTTATATGTTATTTTGCATTACATAAGTCCGGGGTGCTATTTCCCGGCACATCGAGCTAAGACAAACTGCCCGCCAAAGATGGAAGATTATAATAAAGTAATAGAGTCGCTGGGGGTTCGCTACATCAAAGCGAAAAACCTGGTACTGCAGCAGCCCTTCACCGTAAAGAACTCTTACGATGTGGGCAATAACCTGATTTTGCTCCACAAAGGCCGGATTTCCTTCGGGGATGAGGATCAGGCAGTTGAAGAGGGGGAAATGCTGTTCATTCCGGGTGGCCGGGCCACCAAGGTGACCTACGGCGAAACGTCGAGCAAGAGCATTACCAACGACGACCTGATAACCAACAAGGACAAGTTCTTCCACTCCAACTCCAACCTCGACCTGATTGGGGACGCGGAGGAGAGCCACTCCTTTGTGAGTTTTGAGGCCAAGGTGTTCGATTCAGTGAACTTCTTCGCCTCGTTGGATGTGCCGGCTTTCCTGATTACCGGCAACTCCAAGCTGGCCAATCTGGTCATCAAAGTGGTAGAGGAAAGCCTGCAGGAGTTGCCTGGCCGGGAACGGCTGATTACGATTTACACCGAGAACATTGTGGTGGAAATCGTACGCTACATCCTCAAGAACAAGATGTTCGTGGAGCAACTGGCTACCAACAGCACCTACTTCAAGGACCCGCGTCTCATCGACCTGTTCAACTACATCAAGGAGAACATCGGCGGCGACTTGTCGAACAAGGTGCTGTCGGGTGTGGCCAACGTGAGCGAGGATTATGTGGGCCAGTACTTCAAGATGCTCACCGGCATTAACCCCCAGGACTACATTGAGTACCAGCGCATGGAGCGCGCTGTGTTCCTGCTGCGTACCACCAAAAAGAGCATCCGCGACATTGGTAAAGAGGTAGGTTACAAGGATACTGCCTATTTCTGCCGCCGCTTCAAGATGATGTTTGGTATTCCGGCCGGCAAAATGCGCCGCCGCGAGTCGGCCATGAACATCTAATCACGGATTTTAACGGATTAAGCCGGATTTCGCGGATTTTGTAGACGATTCCCGGGCCGGTGGCATACGCTTTGGCTTGTGCCGTACGCCAGCTAGCCGTTTCACATCTATAGCAAAAAAGGCTTGCCAATTGGCAAGCCTTTTTTGTGTCTAGAATTTGCCCTGCTGTATTGATTCGGCGTACGCCACAAGCTAAAGCGTGTGCCACCGGCCCGGGAATCGTCTACAAAATCCGCGAAATCCGCTCAACATTCGTGTAATCAGTGGTCTGGTTGAATTGGTGGACGGTGCGGGCCATTTCGGTCAGAAAATCGGGGTCTTTTTCAATCTGGTTACCTACCACGAGCACATCGGCGCCGGCCTGTAAGGCAGCGTTGGCCTTTTCGACGGTGTTAATGCCGCCGCCAACTATAAGGGGCACCTCAATAGCCTGGCGCACGGCCCTGATCATGGCAGGGGAAATAGGGTACATGGCACCGCTACCGCCGTCCAGGTACATCAGGCGCAGGCCTAACTGCTCACCGGCCATGGCGGTACAGGCCGCAATACTGGGTTTGTCGTAGGGCAGGGGCGTGGTGCCGCTGATGTAGCTGGCCGTGGTCTGACGGCCGGTGTCAACCAGCATATAGCCGGTGGGCAGAATCTGGAGGTTACTGGCGCGCAATAGTGGTGCCGCAATAACATGCTGACCAATCAGGAAATCGGGGTTGCGGCCCGAAATCAAAGAAAGGAGCAGAATACCATCGGCCTGAGCATCAAGGTGCAGGCTGTGGCTGGGAAACAGCAGCACGGGCACGGCCGAACGGCTCTTGATAAAACGAATGAGGGCAGCCTGGTGCGTACTCGTCACCAGGCTGCCGCCCACAAAAAAGTAGTCTACTGTATGCTGTTCACTGAGCTGTATCAGGCGCTGGCAGCCGGCTTCATCCAGATTATCGGGGTCCAGCAGGACCGCCAGGGACTTCTGGCCGTGTGTCCGGCGTTGGCTCAGGGCATCATACAGGCTGGTGAGGCGCATCCGCGTCGTCGTGGTGATAGGTAAAATCAATATCCCGGGTTTCTGGCTCAACGTGCATTGAGCCAGAGGCTGCAAGGTCGGGATTTTTGAGCATTGGCAAGTAGTCGCCGGCCTTCTTGGCAATATAGGCCATTAGAACGGCCGAAGCCTGGGCGACCAGCATTTTGCCAGTATCGGACTGCAGAAAGGATTTGACGGCCGAAGCCAGAATGGAGGTAGCCTCCGGAGAACGGGGCGGCACCTGGGACGTTGCCGAGTATGCTGCTGCAGGGTAGCGCACTACCGGGCCACCCCCGACGGGCTGAAATGGGTCGGCGTCGGTATGATAGACATCGGGCGCAATATCGGCCCGCTCCGAAGCGGGTGCGGTTTGAGGACGGGGCCGGCTGGCCTGATGGTGGCCCGAGCCAAAGCCCAAATCATCGGCCACGGCCGTATCCACGGCAGTAGGTGTGGAGCGACGGGTACGGGCAGGGGCGGGCCTGAGGTGGCGGTTGTACTCCTCCTGGTGAGCAGACAGTTCTTTTTTACGCTTACGGCCGCTCAGGGCTTTGCTGAGCAGCCACACGCCTCCTAAAACACCGGCGCCAATGGCTACATACTTGCTTACTTCCTGGGTTTTGGCTTTAATTTCTTCTACGTCGCCCAGCAGGGCACGCTCGTACTCCTGCTTCTGGCGCTCCAGGAATTCTTTTTCGTTCTCAAACAGGGGGTTATGCAAGTCGGCCATACAGGATTAGGCTTGGCGTTTGTCGGATTTATAGATGGTGTTGTTGAGCAGCTTGTCGGCCAGGCCCTGGAAGAGTTTTTTATCGACTCCTACCACAAAGATGATGAGTAGCAGCAGGTAAAAACCCGCCACAATTCCGAACCCCCAGTAGGGGCTGTCCAGCACATCATTGAGCAATAAGGCTACAAACAGGTTCAGAAACACGAAGAACAGCAAACCAATAAGAGCCAGCGTGAGGCCGTGTACAGTCCCGACGAAAGCCGTCTTTGCTTTTTCCTGTGCTTCCAGGCGTACCAAGTCGATGCGGGTATCGAGGTAGCCCATCAGGTTGCCCATGAGGTTGTCGGTACGGGGCGTTTTGGAGGTGTCGTCTTCGGTGGAGAACAGGGCCATAAGGAGAAATTTTGCGGAAAATACTGTTACCAAGTAGCGCAGGCCACACGCAGGTGCTACCAGTTTCACGGTAGCACCCTCTTACGGAAAAGGGCGCGGCGTGTCTGAAAATTGGCGTACTTTTACTATATACCACTCTCTCGTTGAGCCAGAATCATTATACGGTACTAGGCGTTTCCGCTTCCGCTTCGGCGCACGACATCAAGGTGGCCTACAAGCGGCTGGCCGTGCAATATCACCCCGACAAGCACGGGGGCAACACGTTGTACGAGGAGCTGTTTAAGGCGGTAGCCGCTGCCTATCATGTGCTAGGCGACCCGGGCCGGCGGGCTCAATATGATTTTCAGCTACAAGTAGCGGCCCGGCGGGCCGAGGAAGCCCGGCGCCAGCAACAGTCCCGCACCCACAGCCAGCGCGTGTACGGAGTACCCATGCCGCCGCCGGCCCCCCTGCGTACCCGCCCTCCGGCCGGAGCTCATGAGCGGCATTACCGCCCCATCCCGCGCCAGAAAGTCAATTTCACCCGCCGCGACTATTGGATGGCTGCCCTGCTGCTGCTGGGGTTTCTGCTGTTTATTGTATCGGTGAAGATAACCATGGACCATGTATCGGGGGTGCGCAACTACCAGCGGGGCCTGCAGGCCTACGTGGCACACAACTGGGAAGGCGCGCATAGCTACTTTACTGATGCGCTGCATTTTAAGCCCGGTTATGCTCCGGCCTTGCGGCGGCGCGGCGAGATAGAGCAACTGATACAACAGGACTACAGCCAGGCAGAAGCTGACTTTCGGGCGGCCCTGCCCAACGTGCCGCCCCGGCAGCAGGGCCAGCTCTGGCTGCGCATCGGCCAGTGCCGGGCCGCCCTCCAACACCCCCGGGCTGCACAGGCAGCCTACACCCGCGCCCTGGCCCTGGATACTACGCTGGCCCGGGCCTGGCTGCTGCGGGGCGAGCATCAGTTATTTCAGCAACAGCAGTACCGGCAGGCGGCCCGGGCGTTCAGCCGGGGCCTGCGGCACGCGCCGAGGGTGGAGCGCCTACGGGGCAAGCTGCTTACCTTCAGAGGGCTGGCCTGGTTTAAGCTGAAGCAGTACGAAGCTGCTCAAAACGACTATTGGGAGGTGCTCGGTATTACGCCCCGTAGCGGACAAATCTACTTCTTGCTGGGGCGGGTGGCCCAGCAGCAGCAACAGCCCGAGCAGGCGTGCACTCTGTTTCGGAAAGCTATTCTGCAGGGTTATGAATTCGCCCGGACCGCTCAGGACACCACTTGTGCCTCGGGTCCCACTGCCCGGGCCACCAGCCGCGGTGAAGGCAAATAAAAAGCCCTTCCTGCGTCCAGGAAGGGCTTCGAAGTCACAAAACATGCCGGCTAATGATTACTGTTGCTACCGCATTGCACTCACTCAGATGGGTAATCGGGTAGGAATAAGGGTACCGTTTCAGGTATAAGACAGGGTAATAGTAGTTTCCCCCTAATCGGCCCCGAAAAAAATCCGGTTATTTATCCCACCATACCGGCGTTGTCATCAGATCGGGGCCCTGGCGGCTGACAGCCCGTTGGTAAGCCGCGCTGTTAAGGCGCTGCTCCACGGTGGGATAGCGGAGGCGCAATGGAACTGCGCCGCCGGTTTCGCCGGGGTTGGCGGCGGATCGTAGAACAGGAAAACCCGTACGGCGATACTCCGCGTAGGCCTCGAAACCGTTGTTACCGAAAAGTGACAGCCATTTTTGGGTAATAATCTGCTCCAGGGCCCGGCCGGGAGTGAACCGCACGGCCGGATCCTGCAGGTAGGCCCCCACCACGGCGGCATCAGTAATATCTACGAGTGCCAATGCCTCACGCACACCCTGGTAATACCATTGCTCTGCCGAGCCAGAGGTGTCCCAGCCGCGTAGGCAAGCCTCAGCCCGCAGAAAGCAAACCTCAGCGTAGGTCAGCAGGTGCTGGTCGTTGGTGGGAGTGAGGTAGCGCGGGCCGGCGCTGCTGTAGCGGGCGGGGTTGTATTCGGGCAGGGCCAGCTGCGTAGCCGACAAACCGTTGGCCAGCCCTATCCGGGCTGGATTGGTGGCGGATACGGGTCCCACCAGCACCGGAAGGCGGGGGTCGTGGTAGCGGGTAAGGTAGTCAACCAGCGTAGCGCTGATGCGGGAGTCGTTGAAGCCCAGCACCACTGACAGCGGATTCTGGTTGATGCGGATGCTGCCGCCCGTATTGTTCATAACAGCCGACTCTTGGCTGCTCTGCATCACCCCATCGGCCAGGGCAGCGCGGGCCTGCAGGCTGGCTAACAGGGGGCTGGCTTCCGAAAGACGCATGGCCATGCGCAGGCGTAGCGAGTTGGCAAACCGCTGCCAGCGCTGGTGGGCCAGGGCCGGGGTAGCTACCGGATTGGCCGCTCCGGCATTGGAATACAGCAGATCGGCGGCCCCAAACGTGAGCGGCTGCGTATCATCGAAGGCGGCGGCGGCTTGCTGCAACTCCTGCAACAGGCTGGTATAGATGGATTGCTGCGAATCATACGCGGGCTGAATTTCCGTTGCGGCTCCCTGGAAAGCCGCGGTGTACGGAACGTCGCCCCAATAATCGGTGATGCGCTGAAACAGAAACGCCCGCCAGATTCGGGCCATACTCAGGCGGTTTACCTGGGCCGGATCGGCCTGCACCCGCCCGATAACCTCTTGCACATCCATGCCATATCCGGTGTAAAACGTGGTCCAGAAGGTGGTGGCCCACTGGTCGTTGCTTTCGTACCGGTCGGTGTTGAAGTGGGGCGTAGAGTTGGCGAAATATTGCACCCACATATTGGCGTGCAGGTGCTCTCCTACCTGGAAGTCGTTGTCGTAGAGGCTGCCATACTTAAGAGCGCGGGCGAATAGCTGATCGGAGGTTGGCGTGCTGGTGCGGGTGGGGTCGGTGTTGATTTCCTCGAACCTGTCGGTGCAGGCCGGCAGCAGAGCCAGCAGCAGCGGAACGGTACGGCGCAACACAACAGACTGAACGGCAGGCATCAGTTAAAAATCGAGGGTAAGATGATAGCCCAGCGTGCGGCTGTTGGGGTATGCCCCCGACTCCAGCCCCTGGGCCCGGCTCAGGTTATACGCCGATTCGGGGTCGAAACCCTGGGTAGCCCGCGCCAGAAAAGCCAGATTCCGGGCTACTACCGCCACGCTGGCGCCCCGCAAGTGGCCCATCCGCGCCAGCCAGCCGGCCGGGAGCTGGTAGGTCAGCGTCAGCTCCCGTAGCTTCAGAAAGGAAGCGTCATACACAAACGGCTCCGATACAGTACCCAGCCGGGCCCAATACTGCTGGGGATTCACGTAGCGGCGGCTCGAAGAATAGGTGCCGTCGGGGTGGCGCTGCACGCCCTCAACCAGCAGCCCCCCGGTTGGCGTCCAGGCGGCCGGGCTAACCCCGGCGGCTTGCCGCGCCGTTTCGGAGGCGTACCATCCCGCGCGGCCCTCCAGCGTAGTGCGGGCCGTGCCGAACAGAGCGGCCTGCTGCTGCGACACGGAGTATATCTGCCCACCCCAGCGGCCATCCAGCAGCACGCCCAGCCGGAACTGCCGGTAGCGGACCTCGTTGTGCAGGCCCCCAAACCACTTGGGCTGAAAGCTACCCAGTCGCTCCGTGGTGGCCAGCGGCGGTAGAGGCAACCCGTCGGCTCCCACCAGCAGCTGCCCGCCGGGGCCGCGCTGCAGCCGGGTGCCATACAGGTCGCCGAAAGCCTGCCCGACCCGCGCTACCACGGCCACGTTGTTGGATTCGGTGCCCAGCTGGTACACGTCGGTGGGGCTGCCCAGGCTTACTACCTCCGAGCGGTTGGCGGCCCAGTTGAGGGTAGTTTGCCAGCTGAGGCCCCGCTCGGTACGCACAAGGTTGGCCGTAGCCGTTACCTCCACGCCCTGGTTCTGAATGTTGCCGGTGTTGATGAGCTGGGTACGGAAACCGGAGGAGGGTGCCACCTGCACGCTGATAACCTGGTTGTAGGTATTGTTGCGGTACACCGTCACGTCCAGGGTGGCGCGGCTCTGACCAAAGCGCATTTCGGAGCCCAGCTCCACCGAGCGGGTCACCTGGGGTTTCAGGCCGGTAGCGGCCAGCTGGTCCTGCAGGCTGGCAAAGGGCTGGCCCAGGTGGGAGCTGCCGACGCCCGGCGCCCCGGGCACGCCCGAGGTATTCACATCGTACTTGGTAGCCAGCTCGTAGGGGCCGGTGCCCTTACCCACCCGGGCCCAGGAAGCCCGCAGCTTACCCTGGGTCAGCCAGGCCGGCGTCCAGCTCAGCAACTCGGTGTACACGGCCGCCAACGAGGCACTCGGGTAGAAGTACGACCAGCTGCCCCGGGGTAGGGTCGAGTCCCAGTCGTTGCGGCCGGTGAGGTCCAGAAACACGGCGTTGCGGTACGCCACCTGCGCCCGGCCAAACACCGACTGCACCTCATAGTGGGAAAAGGCGT
Source organism: Hymenobacter metallilatus (assembly GCF_003944705.1). GTDB lineage: Bacteria > Bacteroidota > Bacteroidia > Cytophagales > Hymenobacteraceae > Hymenobacter > Hymenobacter metallilatus. Next base: position 825,793 of record NZ_RWIS01000001.1, read on the forward strand.
ACACCGGCGTGCTGCTGGCCAGGTTGTCGAGGGTAAATACGTTGGGCGTAAGAAAGCCCTGGCCCGTAGTGCCCCGGGTTTCGAGGCGGGACTGCAACAGGTTGCCGAATGCCTGCGCCGTCAGGCTCCAATCGGGGGCAAGGCGGCGCTGCCCGTTCAGAATAAAGTCAACGTTATCCTCCCGTACCGTTTGCTCCGACCTGGACAGGCCGCCCCGGTCGGGTATGGCCGTGTTGTTCCAGGCCGTGTAGCTGGCATACTGGTAGCCCAGGGCCGTCCGGTACCGGTCGGTGCCGGCCCGCAGCTGTAGCCACAGCCAGTCCGTAAAATCGTAGCGCAGAGCCACCGAGCCGTTGAGCCGGTCCTGCTCGGTGAAATTGGTGTTCAGGTACGCCGCCCAGTAGGGGTTCTGGCGACTCGTATTCAGGAAGGCCGCCCCGATATCCTGGTTCCAGAGAATAGGCTGCAGCGTGAGCGGGTTGCGGTAAGGCTGCAAATCGGCCAGGTCCACACTGCGGGGCAGGTGCTGGAACTGCGTCATTACATTATCGGGGTGGGCCCCCAGTGTAGGCCGGTTGAAGCTGCGCGAGTGGATGTAGCTGGCCTTTACCTCAGTAGTCAGCCGGGGGGTGAAGGCTACGGAGCCCCGCACCGTGGCAAAGTTGCGGGCGAGGCGGCTGTTGGGGTAGGTACCCCGGTTGCGCAAATCGGCTACCGATACCCGCACGGTGCTGCGCCCATTGCCCGCCCACAGCGCCACCGTGTTGGCAGAGGTAAAACCCGTCCGGAAGAAATCCTGGGGGTTGTCGGGCTGCGGGTCGTAGGGTTTCACCTGTCCGTTCGAGTGCCGCACCAGCTGCCCCTGCATCCGGGGGCCCCAGCTCCCGATGGTTTCGCCGGCAGCCTCCAGCTGCGGGTAGCCCTCCGGGGTTACTACCAGGTTGCCGGCACTGTCCAGCAAAAAACGGCCTTGGGTGCCTTGCCCGTACTCGTTCTGGTAGTCAGTCAGCACCTGGGCCCGGTCGAAGGTAGTGTTGGAGCTGACGGTAACGCCCAGCCCCCGACGGCCCTTTTTGGTGGTGATAACCAGCACCCCGTTAGAGGCCCGGTTGCCGTACAGCGCCGCCGCGTTGCCGCCTTTCAGCACCGATAGGTTGTCAATATCATCGGGGTTAATGGTGGAAAGTCCGTCACCGGCGTCGTACCCGCCCAGGCGGGTGGCCTGGAGCGGACTCCGGTTGTCGATGGGCACTCCATCCACCACCACCAGGGGCCGACTGTCGCGGGTGAGCGAGGTATAGCCCCGGATGATGATGTTGGTGGAGCCCATGGGGCCGGAGCCGGTACGGCTCACGTGCACCCCGGCCAGCTTCCCGCTCACCGAGTTGATAAAGTTCGGCTCCCGGGCCTCCACCAGCTGGGTGCCGGTCAGCGTCTGCACGGCGTAGCCCAGGACTTTGCGCTCCTGCGCCAGCCCGAAACCCGTTACCACCACTTCCTGCAGGCTGCGGGTATCGGCCCGGAGCGCAACCTCCACCGCGGTACCACGGTCGGGCCTGATTTCCTGCCCGATAAACCCCAGGGAGCTGACCACCAGCACGGTATCGGCGGGGCCCAGTGCCAGGCGGAACGTGCCTTCCGCTGAAGCGGCCGTGCCCCGCTGGGTGCCTCGCACCACAATGCTGGCCCCGGGCAAGGCCAGGTTGGTTTCCGCCACCACCCGCCCTTCCAGTACCCGCGGGCCTTGCTCCGGGCGCGGCCGGGCAGCCGCCGGAGGTGGCAGGGGCGGGGCGGCTCCGGCGGCTGCCCGCCGCAGAATGATTTGCCGGCCCACCATCTGGTACTCCAGGCCCAGTGGTTGCAGCAGCTGGCGCAAAGCTACCTCAAGGGGTTGCTTGCTCAGGTCGAGGCTGGCGCGGAGGGTGCCGTTGAGGTGCTCGTTGCTGTACACAAACGTGTACTGGCTTTGTAGCTCCAGCTCCCGCAGAATTACCGGCACGGGCTGCTGCTGCATCCGCAACGAAACTACCGGGCCGGTAGGCTGGGCCCGGAGCTGGGTGCCCGCCGAAACGGCCAGCACCAGCGCGCCGCCCAGCAAGCCCGCAACCTGCCACTTGGGCAGCCAATAACGCGGGGGCGGGCACTTTATCACGGATAGCAGACGAATACGGAAAGCAATGTAGCCTTCCAATATACGCCAAATGCCCGTAAGCTAACCTGGCCTGCGCTACCGGCAACCCGGCCCCGTAATGCGTAGTTGCTTGGGGCTCAGCTCAAACCCGAAGCTGCCCGTCAGGGCGAGCAGGCGCACAACTTCCGGCAGGCTCTGGTGCTGGAAGCGGCCGGTGAGGCGGCAGGTGCGCAGGGCCTCGTTTTCCAGCACCACCGATGTGTTGTACTGCCGGGCCAGCGTGCGAGCCACCTCATCCAGGGGCGTCTGCTCAAATACCAACTCCCCCCGGTTCCAGGCGGTAACGTCCTGGCTGTTGGCTGGCTGCCGCCGCAGGGCCGCCGTGCGCTTCACAAACACGGCCTGCTGGTTGGGCGTCACGTAAAGCGTATCCTGGGAGGTAGCCGCCCCCCCAGCCCCAGCCCGGATGAAGGCCACCCGACCGGTAACCACGGCCGTTTCCACGGTAGGCTCTTCGGGGTACGCCTGCACGTTGAAGGAAGTGCCCAGCACCCGCACCTGCTGGCGGCCCACATGCACCGTAAAAGGCTGCTGGCGGCTGGGCATCACATCGAAGTAGGCTTCGCCCTGCAAATACACCTCCCGCTGCTGCCCGCCAAACTTCTTTGGGTACCACAAGTGGCTGTCGGCGTTCAGCCACACGGCCGTACCGTCGGCCAGCAGTACCTTGGCCGTGGCTCCCCGGGGCGTCACGTACTCGGTGTACGAAGGCGGAACTCCGGCCTCATTGGACAGTTGCTGCATCACCCCATATACTAAGGCCCCACCCACTACCGCCACCCCGGCCACCGCCGCCGCTGCCCGGCCGCGCCACCAGGGCGTTGCGGGAGCAAACGGAATAATCCGGGCTTCTTCAGGAACTGGAGGCGTACTGCCGGCGTCGGGCAGGCGGGGCAACAGGGCCTCCAGGGCGGCGGCCGTTTCGGCGGCAGTGGCCACCGGGCGCACCGGTAGGGTCCAGTAGTGTCGGATTGCCTCGTACGTCAGCTTTTCGGTAGCGGTGGCCTGGGCCAGCCAGGCCGTAAGCACTGCCTGTTCCTCCGGAAGCAGCTCGCCGGCCAGGTCTTTGCCAATAAGTTCGTGTATTGCCGAAAGCTCCATTATAGTATAGCTGAGGATAGTGTTGTGTATCTGATAGACACCAGCCTGGCGGGTTGCCCCTAAGCGGGCCGTAAAAAATACGGCCGCCGGGCTGGCAGCATCCGGGCAAGCAGCTGCCAGTACGCCAGAGGCAGCAACGGCCCCAGCCATACGGCCAGGCGCTGGCCGCCACCCGCACCGGGGCGGCCCTGCGGCAGGTGGTGTTGCAGCTCGGCGCTTATTTTTTTGATGGCAATGCCCATCTGCACTTCCACGGTTTTCACGGAAAGCTCCAGAATATCAGCTACCTCCCGGTATTTCAGCCCGTCTTCCCGAATCAGCCGAAAAATTGTCTGGCACTGGGGCGGCAGCTTCTGCACCGCCCGCTGAATCTCGTGGTACAGCTCCTGGGTCAGCAGAGTCCGCTCCGGCGTCATGTCCTCTACCTGCAGGGCAGCGGGCACTTCCTCCAGTTCCTGAGTAGGGTGATTTTCAGCTTTCTGGAGGTAGTTGAGCGCCTGGTTTTTGACGGCCACGTACAGGTAGCTGCTGATGTTCTGAATGGTGGGCAAAGAAGCCCGCTTGTGCCACACCTTCAGAAAAACGTCCGATACCACCTCCTCGGCCAGCTCCCGGCCGCGCACGTACCGCATGGCAAACCCCAGCAGCGGACTATGAAAGCGGGTGAAAAACAAAGCAAAGGCCTGCGGGTCGTCGGCAGTAGCCATGCGGTGCAGTAGGTCTTCGGTAGTGGGGGCCAGAATCTTCATGCAGCCGCTAAAGATAGCCGCCGCGCCGCATATCAGCCCTCCGGCCCTACCCACAGCAGCCGCGCTTAAAGCGGAAGGGGTATCCGAGAGCACCACAACCCGCTCAAGCACGGCTGCGACCAGACAAACCTGAAAAATGGAAAGGCAGGGCGGAATTGAAAGCCTGTCTGGTGATGAGAATACCGGGGCGTAGAATAAAAGGTCGCTTGCCTGGAGCTCAGGGTTGCGCCTGTTTCCTTCGTAAACACCGGTTTTCTCATTTACCCTTAATCGGCTTCCCGTGGGTACTTAAAAATGCCAGCGCACAAAGGCTTCAATACCCTCGTACTCAGGCAGCCCCAGCTGGTCGTAGAGGCGGGCGGTGGTGCGGTTTCGCTCCTCAGCCCGCTGCCAGAACTCGCGCTGGTCGGCCCCCGGAAACAGCGGCCGGTCCTTCTGGCTCTGGTGCTTGAAAATGGCGCGGCGCTTGCGCGTCAGTTCCTGGGGCGAAAGGGGCACGGCCATTTCAATCTGGTCCACGTCCCACTCCTGCCAGGCTCCCCGGTACAGCCACACCCGGCAGTCGGCCAGCCACGGTGCCTTCGCCGCTTTCAGGCGCCGGATGGCTTCAAAAATAGCCGTCAGGCACACCCGGTGGGTGCCGTGGGGGTCCGATAGGTCGCCGGCGGCATACACCTGCTGGGGCTGCACCTGGCTGAGCAAATCCATCGTCAGGCGGATATCTTCTTCCCCGATTGGCTTTTTCCGCACCCGGCCGGTTTCATAGAAAGGCAGGTCCTGAAAATGGATGTTCGAATCGGGCACTCCGGCGTAGCGGCAGGCACTCTTGGCCTCGCCCCGCCGGATCAGCCCTTTTATCTGCTGCACCTCCTCCGAGTCAACCTGGCCGGGCAGCTTGTTGCGCAGAAAGTCGGCCACGCGGTGATAAAGGGTTTCGGCGGGCTGGTCGTCGAGGCGGAACATGCTGTCATACTCGGCCACAAACTCCGCAAACCGGATGGCCTCGTCGTCAAACACGGCAATGTTGCCGGAGGTCTGGTAAGCCACGTGCACGTCGTGGCCCTGGTCCACGAGCCGCAGCAGCGTGCCGCCCATGCTTATTACATCGTCGTCGGGGTGGGGCGAGAAGATGAGCACCCGCTTCGGAAACGGTGCCGCCCGCTCGGGGCGGTCGGTGTCGTCGGCGTGGGGCTTGCCGCCGGGCCAGCCCGTAATGGTGCGCTGTAGCTGCCGGAATACCCGGATGTTGATATCGTAGGCCAGCCCCGATTCCGCCAGCAGTTCCGACAGGCCATTCTCGTTGTACTCTTCGTCGGTGAGCTTGAGAATGGGTTTTTGCAGGGTGCGGGCCAGCCACGTAACGGCCTTGCGCACCGTGGGCGCGTGCTGCCAGTCGAGGGCCCGGCCTACCAGCCAGGGCGTTTTTACCCGCGTCAGCTCGGCGCCGGCGGCTTCGTCCAGTATCACCCGCACGTTGGGGTGCTGCTGCAGGTAGGTGGCCGGCACCGAGTCGGTGGGCTCGCCCTCTACCATGCGCTTCACCACGGCCGCTTTGCCTTCTCCCCAGGCCAGCAGCACAATTTCGCGGGCTTCCAGAATGGTGCCCACGCCCATCGTAATGGCCCGGCGGGGCACGTTTTCTTCCCCATAAAAATCCGAAGCGGCATCGGTACGGGTAATGTGGTCGAGGGTAATCAGGCGGGTGCGGGAGGCCGCCCCCGAACCGGGCTCATTGAAGCCGATGTGGCCGGTGCGCCCAATGCCCAGCACCTGCAAATCAATACCGCCCGCCTCTCGGATCTGCTCCTCGTAGCGGCGGCAGAACTCCGCAACCTGTTCCTGGGGCCGGGTGCCATCCGGAATGTGCACGTTTTCGGGCCGCACATCAATATGGTCGAACAAATACTCGTGCATGAAGCGCACGTAGCTCTGCAACGAGTCGGGCTGCATGGGGTAATACTCGTCCAGGTTGAAGGTTACCACATTCCGGAAGCTCAGCCCTTCCTGCTGGTGCAACCGTACCAGTTCTTCGTACAAGCGGGTAGGAGTGGAGCCTGTGGCCAGCCCTAGTACGCAGGTGCGGTTTTCAGCCGCCCGCTGCCGGATCAGGTCGGCAATCTGCCGGGCTACGGCAATAGAGGCTAGTTCCGAATCGGGGTAGATGGTGGTGGCCAAACGCTCGGCACGGAGTTCAGTGGCAGTGTGCATAGGGTAGCTGGAAAGGTGGGAGGAAGGAATGGAGGGGGAAGTACATAGTTCCGCGCGACAAACTCCAGCTATTCCCCAAATTCTTTTCCAAAGCCCAGCTGTTTCACCCAAGCTGTTCTTGCCCCACGAGAAAATGCCGCTGGAGCATGTCACAATCGGCTGTTTTACTGCAGGGTGTGTATCCGGTACAATGGCCCTACCGGTCGGGTAGCCAACGTGTATCCGCGGCCGGGAGGCGTAAGTGCTGCTCGCCCCGGTGCCAGGCGTGTCACAAACCGGATGGAATATTCCTTTACGCCAGCGGCATTGCCCCGCACCTTGCACAAGGTGCTGCCGCCAGCAGTATCACTTTCCCTCACAGTTTTTCTGCCGGGCTATGCTTTGTACTGCTACTAAAGATGCTTACCTGTGTGAATTGGGGTTCACACGCATTTCCTTGTACCGCTCCTGGGACTATCCGGTTGGGAACGGTGAGGCTGCCTTCATTCCCATTACCGATGTGCGCTACCTCCACCAAACTGTTGCGGCCGACGGTACCCGCCTCTATGCCTACGCCTGGGTAGAGGAGCCAGGTATTCTGCTGACTACTGAGCGGCACATATCCGCGCTGGAGCATATCGTGGCAGAGTTGGAAACCGACGATTTTCAAGTGCTCAGCCAGCAAATCGACCGGTTTTTTCAGCGGCACGGCGGCCGCGGTGTACGCATTACCTCTGCCGTGCACTGTTCCCAGCCCATGCTGTCGTAAGCTCGTCCGGCGCTATTCGTGTACAAGCTTACGGTAAACAAAAAAGGCCTTCTGTGTAATACAGAAGGCCTTTTTGTGGTAATGGTTGGAATCGAACCAACGACACCAGCATTTTCAGTGCTGTGCTCTACCAACTGAGCTACATTACCAGCTCGTGGGCCCCCAGAGGCGGTGTAGCCGTTGGGGAGCACAAAAGTAGTAAAGGATTTGCAACCCGCAAGTGGTGATGCATTTTTTTTTCGCCGAGAGAAACTCTCCGCCCGGAAAGCTGTAATTTGTTATGCATAACGACTATATTTCGGCCTAAACCCAAACCTACCCATTTTCCCGTGCACTTCTCCATCCAAAACATTCTCTTCCTGCTGGTGGCGGTGGCAGGCTTCGGCCTGTTTGCCTGGCAGGCGCGGAAGATTCGGGCCAATATCCTCGTCGGGCGCGACCGGGACATGAGCGGCCATACCTCTGAGCGTCTCTGGAAAACCCTGTTGGTTGCCTTCGGCCAGCAGAAGATGTTCAAGCGCCTTACCCCGGCCATTCTGCACCTCATTGTCTACGTTGGCTTCATCGTTATCAATATTGAGGTGCTGGAAATTATGGTGGACGGCCTTTTTGGCACCCATCGGTTTCTACAGTTTCTGGGCCCGCTGTATTCGGCCCTCACCGGCACCAACGAGGTGCTGGGTGCCTTGGTAGTGCTGGCCGTGGTGGCATTCTGGTGGCGCCGCAACGTGGGCGTGGTGCGCCGGTTTACCGGCCCTGAGCTGCGGGCCTGGCCGAAATTGGATGCTAACGTAATTCTGTATGTGGAGGTGATTCTGATGGTAGCCTTGTTCCTGATGAACTCCGCCGACCTGAAGCTGCACCAGTTGGAAGGCAAGAACCTGCCCGGCGCGTTTCCCATCAGCCAGTTTCTCACGGGCCTGCTGCCCGACAGCCTCACGGCCCTGGTCGTACTGGAGCGCGTGGGCTGGTGGGCGCACATTGTGGGTATTCTGCTGTTTCTGAACTACCTGCCCAGCAGCAAGCACTTCCATATCATCATGGCCTTCCCCAATGTGTTCTACTCCCGGCTGGTGCCGCAGGGGCAGTTCTCAAACGTGGACAGCATTACCCACGAGGTGAAAGCCATGATGGACCCCAGCTATCAGGTGCCGGCCCCGGCCACCAACCCCGATGGCTCGGCGGCAGCTCCCACTCCCTTCGGGGCCAAAGACGTGGACGATTTGGCTTGGACCAACCTGCTCAATGCTTACTCCTGCACCGAGTGCGGCCGCTGCACCTCGGTGTGTCCGGCCAACCTCACCGGCAAGCTGCTCTCGCCCCGCAAAATCATCATGGATACCCGGGATAGGGTAGAGGAGAAGTACAACTCCCCGCTGATTTTCCACCCCAGCTTATACGGCCCGGAGGCCAAGCACACTCCCCAGGAGCAGTTCGATAAGGAAAACCACACCCTGCTGCGCGGCTATGTAACCCCCGAGGAGCTATGGGCCTGTACCACCTGCAACGCCTGCGTGGAAGCTTGCCCGGTGAACATCAACCCTCTGGAAAGCATCATCGAGATGCGCCGCTTCCTGGTGCTGGAAGAGTCGGCCGCGCCCAACTCCCTGAACGTAATGTTCAGCAACATTGAAAACAACGGCGCCCCCTGGGCCTTCTCGCCCTCCGACAGGTTCAACTGGGCCGACGACCTGTTCGTGGCGAAGAAATAAATCAAGTTGCTGGCTGCGGGTTGTTGATGAAATAAACCACGATGCCCTGCCGCTGGCGGCTACCTGACAACTGATAACTGACAACTGTCAACAAAATAGAATGGCTGAGCAAACTGCCAAACGCCCCGTATCTGTTCCACTGATGGCCGACTTGGCCGCCCGGGGTGAATCCCCGGAAGTACTGTTCTGGGTGGGCTGCGCCGGGGCCTTCGATGACCGGTACAAGCGCGTAACCCGCGCCTTCGTCCGCATTCTGGAACATGTAGGCGTGAGCTACGCCGTGCTGGGCATGGAAGAATCCTGCACCGGCGACCCGGCCAAGCGCGCCGGCAACGAGTTCCTGTTTCAGATGCAGGCCATGACCAACATTGCCACCCTCAACGGCTACGGCATTAAGAAAGTGGTTACGGCCTGCCCCCACTGCTTCAACACCATCAAAAACGAATACCCCGCCCTCGGCGGCGAGTATGAGGTAATTCACCACAGCACCTTCCTGCAGCAGCTCATCAACGAGGGCCGCGTGACGGCTAAAGGAGGCGAGTCGTTCAAGGGCCGCCGCATCACCTTCCACGACTCCTGCTACCTGGGCCGCGCCAACAACATCTACGAGGCTCCACGCGAAGTACTGGAGGTGCTGGATGCCGACCTGCTGGAAATGAAGCGTTGCAAAACCAACGGCCTTTGCTGCGGGGCTGGTGGGGCTCAGATGTGGAAAGAACCTGAGCCCGGCAAAAAAGACGTGAACATCGAGCGGGCCGAAGAAGCATTAGCCACTCTTGATGGCGACGCCGGCGTGCTGCTGAACCTGCAAGGCGTGGAAAGCACGGCCCCTGTATTGCCCGCCGGCTCCAACCGCGGGGGCAGCGTAATTGCCGTAGCCTGTCCCTTCTGCATGACCATGATGGCCGACGGCGTAAAGAACAAGGACCGGGAGCAGGATGTCCAGGTATTCGACTTGGCCGAACTCATTGCTTCTGCCGAAGGACTCAACGCTTAATGAGTAACTGGTTGTTAGTTGTTGCGCCAGCAGTATACGTTCGGCAGGCAACTAACAGCTCATACACAATCAGCCCCGCACCGGAACTTCCGGGCGGGGCTGTTTCTTTACCTATAAAAGAAATTCTCCCGGCTCCTGCTGGTCTCCTTTCTATGTACGTTCCCTTCACCGAATTGCCGCCTTCCGCCCGGCTCTGGATTTATCAGGCCAGCCGCCCTTTCACCGCAACCGAAGTGCAGGCGCTGCAGCCGGTGCTGCAGCAGTTTGCCACCAGCTGGACCAGCCACGGCCGTACGTTGGCTGCCTCGGCGGCCATCTTTCACCAGCAGTTTTTGGTCATTGGCTTAGATGAAGCCGTAGCCGATGCCAGCGGCTGTTCCATTGATGCGTCAGTACGGTTCGTGCAGGAACTTGAGCAGCAGGTGGGCATACAACTGCTCGAGAAGTCAAAGTTAGCTTTCGTACTCCAGGACCAGATTCAACTGCTCGACCGGCGGGAGTTAAAGCAGGCTATTGCATCCGGAGTGTTGCTTCCTACCACGCCCTATTTCGACAACACCATCGGCACGCAGGCTCAACTTCAGGCCGGCTGGCCGGTTCCGGCTGCTGCTACCTGGCTCACCCGATATTTTTAAAATGATGGAAAAACAGTCGGTTTGCCCTGAAAATTTGCATAATAGTAGTATTATTAGCACCAAGTTGGCCAAAATGAGGGCCAGCCATTCTGTTCAATCCCCCTTCCTTTCCTCTATGCGAAATTTTACTCTGTTGTGTGCCACTGTAGGTTCTGCTGCCGTGCTAAGCGGCTGTGCAGCTTCCGGCGGCATGAGTAAGGCCGATAAGCGTTTTGCTCGCGGTGAATACGAATCGGCTATTGCCCTCTATAAGGCCGATGTGGCCAAGGGGAAAAATGTCGCCATGGCCAATTACCGGTTAGCCGAATCGTACCGCTTATCGAACCGCATTGAGCAGGCCGAGTCGTATTATAAGGCAGCGGTAGATGGAGGTGTCAAAAATGCCGATGCCGGCTATTATTACGCCCAAGCACTGCGGGCCAACGGGAAGTTCGACGAAGCTGCCACGCAGTTTGAGAGCTATGCCCAGAATGGTGGCAACCGTACTCTGGCCGCCCGCGCTGAGGTAGAGGCTAAAAATGCCAAGTCTGCCAATAACATCGTAGCCATGCGCACCAACAATGAGGTGATGCCGCTCGATCAAATTAATACCCCGGCCGCCGAGTTCAGTACCACTCGTATCCCCGATACCAAGGAATTGGTATTTGCTTCTGGCCGTGAAGGCAAAGTCTACCTCGGCAATGGCGAAGGGTTCAATGACCTATACGCCATTAAATTCGACGACGACCAGAAAATGACGGGTGGCACGGTGCGTAAGCTCGACCCCATCATCAACTCCATCGACAAGCACGAGGCCAGCGCCACTTACTCGCCCGATGGCAAGATGATGGTGTTTGCCCGTTCCAACAACGGCTCCAAAAAAGGCTACCTGAGCGTTGACCTATGGGCCTCATATTACCGCAACGGTGCCTGGACGGAACCCGAAATCCTGCGTGGAGTGAACAGTAGCACTGCTGATGAGTTCTCGCCGGTATTTTCCCCCGATGGGCAGACGCTTTATTTTACGTCTACCCGCAAAGGTGGCCTCGGTGGCAACGACCTGTATAAATCCACTATGGAAAGCCCCGGACGGTTCTCTACTCCTGAGAATCTGGGCGACCAAGTCAATACTCCCAGTAACGAAAACTTTCCGGCCGTTGCCCCCGATGGCACCCTGTACTTTTCCTCCGATGGGCACCCTGGTTTGGGTAAGCTCGATATCTTTAAGGTAGAGAAAGGCAAGGTAGTCAACCTTGGAACCCCCATTAACAGCAACGGCGACGACTTCGCTCCTTTCTTTACCGATAAAAAGGCGGGCGTATTCTCCTCCAATCGTGCTGGCGGCAAGGGTTCCGACGACCTGTACATGTTCCGCGAGAAGCCCATCAAGCTCGTTACCTTCTATGCAGATGGTACACTGGTAGAGCGCAACGACAAAACGGGCGAAACCGCCCCAGTGGCTAACGAGGCTGTTACCCTCTATGACAGCAAAGGCCAGAAATTGCAGGAGGTAACAACCGGTGCCGATGGCAAATTCAGTATCAAACTAGATACTGCTGCTGCCAACTACTCCCTGATTTCCGACCGTGACGGCTACTTCACCGCTCGAAATTCACTCAGCACAGTTGGTCGTAAGCCCGCTCAGGATGCTTTGCCTGAGTTGATGAACGACGTGAAAGTGCCCGTAACCCTCACGCTTACCAAAATCGTGAAGAATAAGGCCATCGTTGTAGAGAACATCTTCTACGATTACGACAAAGCCGATATTCGCCCGGATGCTGCCATCGAGTTGGATAAGCTAGTGCAAACGCTCAACGATAACCCCAAAATCACCATTGAGCTAAGCTCCCATACGGACTCCCGAGGGAAAGACGCCTACAATATTACCCTCTCTCAAAAGCGTGCTGAGTCAGCAGTAGCCTATATCGTATCTAAAGGCATCGATAAATCACGCATTACCGCGAAGGGCTACGGCGAAACTCGCCCAGTACTCAAGAATGCCAAGACAGAAGATGAGTTCCAGAGGAACCGTCGCACTGAATTCAAGGTGACCAAGATTGCCGAATAAAGTCAAGTAACATCTATATAAGCAGGGCCCGATTCATACGTATGAATCGGGCCCTGCTTATATAGGCGTGGAGTAACTCCCTACTATATATACTATATAACGCAGAGCTGGCATCTCGCTTTCTGCCCCCCTTCCGGCCATAAATGCCTAATCCCATTCCTTACCTGCCGCTCTCGTATTGCTACTCCCTGTACAAGGTCAGTTATCCCAAAGCCCATTCACAAAACTAATGGCGCTGATTGTGTGGCAGAAAGGCAACTGAGGCGGGCCTTGAACGGATTTTTTTGGGCCTGGGGTTTGGAATTCCGGGGGCAACCGGCCACCTTTGCGCTCCCAATCCGAAACGCGGAGCGGGCCGCTGCCACCCTTGGGGCCACCAGCGCGCAGTTCCTGCCGGCCTCCCGGCGCCGTTTCGCCGTCCGCGTCTTTCCTGGCGAAAGAGCCGGTGAAAAAAAGTTGGCCCCTGGGGTTGCAAATGGCAATGAGAAGGTGCTACCTTTGCACCCCGCTTCAGCAGGAGGCGCTTGGCAGGAGTCGAGACCGAAAAACTTTTTTCGGTCTGGTTCTTGGAAAAAGGCAGAAAAACAGGTTACCTTTGCAGCCCGGTTTCGAACG
>NZ_RWIS01000020.1 GCF_003944705.1 Hymenobacter metallilatus
TGGTTAGCCTGCTTTCGCCGCGTGGTCGTTGATTACGAATTCACTCCCGCTAGCCATGTTGCTTGGCTATTACTAGCTAACATCACTATGTCGCTCAATCGGGTCTGAATTCCCAAACACGCTCTAATCCTTACCTCCACCATGCCCGAACGGCCCTACACCTACTACGACTTCACCCTGAGCCTATGCCCGCATTGTTTGCGGCGGGTGGAAGCCAAGATTGTGTTTGAAGATGGTGGCGTGTACATGCTCAAGCGCTGCCCCGAGCACGGCCGGCAGCGCGTACTCATTGCCACCGACGTGGAGTACTACAAGAGCATCCGCAACTACGTGAAGCCCAGCGAAACACCGCGCCGCTTCAACACCGCCACTCACTACGGCTGCCCCTACGACTGCGGCCTCTGTACCGACCACGAGCAGCACAGTTGCCTCACCGTCATTGAAATAACGGACCGCTGTAACCTCACCTGCCCTACTTGCTACGCCGAAAGCAGCCCCCTGCACGGCCGGCACCGCACCCTGGAGGAAGTGGAAGCTATGGTGGACGTGCTGGTGGAAAACGAAGGGGAGCCCGACGTAGTGCAGATTTCCGGCGGGGAGCCCACGCTGCACCCGCAGTTCTGGGAAATTCTGGATATGTGCAAGCGCAAGCCCATCAAGCACCTGATGGTGAATACCAACGGTGTGCGCCTGGCCAAAGACGAGGAATTTGTTGCCCGGCTGGCGACTTACGCCGGGGCCTTTGAGGTGTACCTGCAGTTCGATTCGTTCCGGAAAGAGGTGCTGGAAAGCCTGCGGGGGAGGGATTTGCGCGAGGTGCGGATGCAGGCCCTGGAGCACCTCAACAAGTACAACCTCAGCACTACGCTGGTCGTCACGCTGCAAAAAGGACTGAACGACGACGAAATGGGCGAAATCATCGACTTCGCCCTGAAGCAGAAGTGCGTGCGCGGCGTCACGTTTCAGCCCACCCAGGCCGCCGGCCGCCTCGAACACTTCGACCCCGCCACCGACCGGCTCAGCCTCACCGAAGTGCGCCAGGGCATCATCGACCAGAGCCCGGTGTTCACGGCCGAAGACCTGCTGCCGGTGCCCTGCAACCCCGACGCGCTGGCCATGGCCTACGCCCTTAAGCTCGACGGGGAAGTATTCCCGCTGACCCGCTACGTGGACCCCGCCGACCTGCTGCAAAGCGGCGGCAACACCATTGTGTACGAGCGGGACCCACGCCTGCGCCAGCACTTGCTCAAGCTCTTCAGCACAGCCAACACCGTGGATACCGTGCTGCCCGAAATGAACCAGCTGCTGTGTTGTCTGCCGCAGGTGCAGGCCCCCAACCTTAGCTACGACAACCTGTTCCGCATCATCATCCTGCAATTCATGGATGCCTGGAACTTCGACGTGCGGGCCATCAAGAAGTCCTGCGTCCACATCGTAAGCAAGGATTTGAAAATCATTCCCTTCGAGACGATGAACATGCTCTACCGCGACGAAGAGAAGCTGGCCCGTCTGCAAGTGCTGCGCGATATTCCGGTGCTCTGATGAAACCGCCCAAGTCCACATAAGAAAGCCAACGCCTATATATCTGGCCGCTGGGCCTCAACCTGGGGTTGTTACTGCTACTGATTGGGCTTCGCTGGCCACGCATATACAGCCTCGGCTTTCCGTTGCTATTGGTGGCGACATTTAATGCGTTGCTCGGCTTTCTGTTCCTGTTGATTGAGCGGCGGCGCGATGCTGGCTATGCTGGCGGGCTTTTTCTGTCGTCGTTGCTCTTACTGCTCATTGGCTTTGGGATGTGCTCGAAAGATGCGGAAAACCATAGACGTGCAGAAGCAAGTCCGGCTTCTACGAGCCAGATTGAGCAGTGATGAAATCATAATGCATGCGTATGCAAGCACCCGAACTACCCCCGAAACCTGAAGAAACGACGAGTAATTTGCTGGCCAAGATTGTGGCCGTCAACTTTGTCGTTTTGCTGTTGCTGGGCGCGGTTTGGGGCATCGGGGTAATGTTGGCCCTGCCTGTGCTCAATATGGTTGTGGGCCTGGGGTTGCTGTTTACCCGGCACCGGAAGCTGGGTAAGGTGCTGCTGCTGACGGGGCTGGTAGTAGGCCTGCTGGGCCTGGGTACCTGTGCCCTCATTCTAAGTAACCTGCACGTAAACCATTGAGCCGTGCTGTGCGTGTAAGCCTTACAACAGTGCTCTAACCGTCTGCTGCCATGTCTGAACCTACTCCCACTTCCCGCATTTTGCGCATCAACGTGCTGGCTATCCTGGCCGTGGCCGTGGTGCTGGGGCTGCTGAGCCAGGTATCGAATGGTGCTTCTATGGTGCTGTTTGTGGTGATTTATCTGGGCCTGGCGCTGGTGAATCTGGTGCTGGGTATCGTGCATTTCCGGCGTGGGCCGGCCGCGTATTTTCTAAGTGCCCTGCTGGTGTTCCTCATCGGCTTTGGCTCCTGTGCGGCCATGTTCATGCTGGGCGGGCTGGGGAACATATGAGCGCCAGACTACCTGAGCCGGAGGCCCTTCTAAAAACAAAACAAACCGCCCCGCTGGTGCCAGCGGGGCGGTTTGCTTATGAACGGTGGTGAAAATCGGGGCGGCTTAGCGCGAGAAAACCGACGTGTAGGTAGAACCGTCCTGCGCAAGCTTCACGCGCAACGTGGTAGTGTTCAGTTCCTCCACGAAGAAGTGGCGGGTTACGTTGGGCTGGCTTACGGTGAGCGAGTCGCCGTTCAGCTTCCAGGTGCCAGTGGTTTGCTGAGGGGCTTCGGGGTACGCCTTCAGAGCAGCTTCGTCGAGCACGTAGCCGCCGTCAGCTTTAAACGTGTGCTGATTGTCGCGCTGGGCGTCTTTCAGGCGAGGCAAAATATCGACGGCGGGGGTAGCGGCGGCTCCCTGGGCAGCGGTGCTGAGCGTGAGGCTGGTGAGGTGCCAGGGGCCAGCAGCCAGCAGTTCGGGCTTCGACTGCACGGTGGCGGCGGCAGCTGCCACTTCCTGGGCGGGGTCCTTCATCTCCTCAATTTCTTTCTCACACGAGGCAAACACCAGGGTGCTTGCCAGCAGGCTCAGGAATACGGGCAGTTTCTTCATGAAAACGGGTTTTGGTGAATGTGCAACAACACGCTTTTCGGCGTAGTACATCTGCGGCATATGCCTCACAATTAAACGTCCAACTTCTCTACTACATCGGCTGCCTTCGACTGCCGTTGTGCAAATCTAACTGATTATAAATCGTACTGGTTCAGGTGGTTGTGAAATTTGGTCGTTTCTTCCAATGATGTATCTAAGAAGTACTATAATTGCGTTATTTTCTTGATTATTTGATGGTTAAATCCCTGAAAAACAAAATAGCCCGGTCTGCTGAACAAACCGGGCTACTTCTATAGTAAATTGTACTATACGTAGCTTAAATTTCTGGCTGGCAAATAGGGCATGTGTAAGTGGCCCTACCACCTACGTAAGTTTTTACTATTTCAGTGTCCCGATGACGGGGGCAAAACCGGTGGGCATCTGTCCCGGGAGTCGCGGAATCGTCCCATTCACGCGCATGAATCAGAAAGCTGGCCGGGAATGTACGGTAGTTTGCCTCGTGCTTAATGGCCGTGCGCAACACCAGTTGAATGGCCGCGTGCAGGCTGGAAAACTCCGCTTCGGTTAAGGTGGCCGCCACCCGCTCCGGATGAATGCGGGCCTGAAACAGTACCTCATCCACAATCCAGTTGCCCAGGCCAGCCGTGAGGTGCTGGTCGAGCAGGGCCGGCTTCAATAAGGATTTACGGCGGCTTAGGGCAGTATGCAGCTGTTTGGTGGTAATGGCCAGGGCATCGGGGCCCAGCTTTTTGGCCTGCTGGTACGCCTCCACACTTTCTGCCAGCCGAATCCGCCCGAATTTGCGCGGGTCGATAAAGGCCAGGCGCAGGCCGGAGCCCAGGTGCAGGGCTACCCGCGTAAAGCGGGGCGCGTCCGCCTCGTCGCGGTAGGCACCCACGTCGCCGGTCATGCCGAAGTGGAGCACCAGTACGTGGCCGTCACTCAGGTGCAGAAAGCAGTTTTTGCCAAGGCGGCTGGTGCCGGTAATGCGGCGCCCAACCAGGGCCGTACGCAGGACTTGCTCGTCGGTGGCGAGTACGTGGCGGTCTTTCACTTCAAACGCGGCTACGGTTTCTTCCACTGCCAACTCGTGGAGGAAGCGCCGGTAGGTTTCAACTTCGGGTAACTCAGGCATCAGCAAATAAACAGAAAACGTGTACCTCCCCAACGGAGGAGGTTGGGCATGGGTTGGCGTAGGTAGCAAAACAGCACAAGCCGGCTTCCTGGACAGGAAACCGGCTTGTGTAAGCTGAAAAGCGGTGAGGCAGCACAACACCGTACCAGGCTACTATCCCAGCCCGGGCCGCCTCAGTACCACGGGCTAGGAGGGGTCGGAAAGCGAGGCAACCTGCCGTCCGCTGGTATCGAAGATGCTGCCGGTGCGGCTGATGTACAAGCGGCGCTGTTGGCCATCAACCAGCACAAAGGGATAGTTCACGCTTTCGGAGCGGGTAAGTCGGCCCACTACCTGGGCCGTGCGGGCACCCGTGTCGAAACGAACCACACTCAGGTGGTTGGTAACATAATAGTCTTCATCAGGCTTGTCGCGGAAAGTAATCTTGCCGAGCACGCTGAGTGCAGATGCCGAATTAGCTGCTACCGTTCGGGCGGGGGCGGCGGTGCGGGCAGTCAGTACGGCGGGGGCGGCGGAAGGGGCCACTGTGCGCGTGGTAGCAACAATCTGCTGATTGGCCCGCAGCCAGCCGTCGCTGATGGCGGTGAGGCGGGTATGACGGCCGGGGTGGGTAGGAGAGGCTTCATCGTCGGATACGACGGCCATGCCTGCCTGGGCCTCCGCCATACTGGCGCCCATTTTCCGGAGCACGAAGCCCGAGAATTCATCGGCTTCCAGCTCATCGGTAGGATTAGAGCCACCGGGGCGCAGGGTGTGCCCGTTGAGATGATGCCCCATTTCGTGAGCCAGAATGCTGATGCCAGCCCAGTCGGTGCGCCCGGCGCGGTTTACGGCCGCTACAAACTGCGGATTATACAGCAGGTACCGCTGACCACCATACACGACGGCCGCCGCATTTTGTACCTCAGTAGTAGCCCGCAGCTGAAAACGCGGCTTCAGGCCCACCACATCGGTAATTTCGCGCAATACGTCGCGTTGTCCGGTAGCGGCCGACTGGGCCGCAGCTGAGCCGGTTACGACAAGCCACCCGGCAAGTGCCAGACCTGCGAAGCGGCGGAAGAAGCGGGTGTTGTTCATGGAAAAGTGCTTTTTAGGAACTATTGAAGTTGCAATTACCTTGCCGAAAGTAAGTACCTGGTTTGGCTAGCTGTCAAGCTTTGAGGAACTGACAGAAAGCTTAATTCGGTATATTAGCAAATTCTGATATACTGGTGCAGGCGGGGAGGAGGTGGTAGGAAGGGAAACTGAAAGATTTCATCTCGCATGAAAAAAACACAATTGCTCGGGGAAGGGTTCCGGCCCGCTTGGTTGCTGACCATGGTGTTGCTGATGCTGGCCGGGCCGTTGCGGGCCCAGGAAGCGTGTTTGCTGGAGGCCGTGCCCCTGGCCCAACGGCTGGAGCAGGCCACGCTGGTAGTAGAGGCGCGGGTGAAAGCCACCCGCAGCCAGGATACCGGGGCGCATATCTTCACCTTCAACGAGCTGGAGGTATTTAAAGTATTTGCCGGGACTATGCCGCCTGGCCCCCTCACGGTGGTTACGGCCGGTGGGACGGTGGGGCTGCGCCGGGAGGAGGTATCCAATGAGCCGGTACTGGGGCCCGATGAGCAGGGTATCTTTCTGCTGGAGCCCAGCCCTAACCAACCGGGCCGCTTTCGGCTCACGGCCGGACCGCAGGGGCTTATTCGCTACAACCTGCCCACTGCCACCGCTTCCGACCCATTCCGGCGCTATGCCTCCATTCCGGGGGAGGTGTACGCGGCCCTGGAGCAACTCACCGGCCGTCCGTACGCCCCGCTACAGCCCAACCACGTTCTGGAAACCCGCCTGCGTGAGTCGGCCCGCCCTGGTGCCGCCGCTGTTGTTACTGGTTTCACTCCGGCAGCCGTTGCGGCTGGTACCGGCACGGTGCTGACGATAACCGGCACCGGTTTCGGGGCTGTGCAGGGCAACAGTACGGTAGGGTTTGCAAATGCCAATACGGGAGGTAGTTCCTATGTAACGCCCCTGGCAGTGGATTACCTGAGCTGGTCGGACACCGAAATCCGGGTGCGGGTACCCTCCGTTACGGTGGGTGGCGCGGGCCCGGCCGGAACCGGTAAAATTCAGCTCACGGTGGGAGGTGCCGTTGCGCTGAGCCCGGAGGCACTCACGGTACAGTATGCGCTCAGCAACCTGCAGTACCAGGACGCGCCTTATGCAGTGGCCATGGTTGGCACCAACGGTGCCGGAGGCTACACCCTTACTTACAACGAAAACTTTGCGGCCAACGCTGCCGCTAAAGCAGCCTTCGAGCGGGCCCTGGCTACCTGGCGCAACGGAACGGGAGCTAACCGTATTGTGGCACCTGCTACTACCCCCGTCAACAGCAACATCTCCAACGATAATATCAATGTGGTGGCTTTTGATGACGCCGCGGAGCTGGCAGCGGGAGTACTGGGCGTAACCTACTCGTACTATACGGGATGCAGCGGGGGGAGCGGCATCAGCTGGGTGCTTACCGGTACGGATTACATCTTCGACGGGGAGAGAAGCTGGCAGTTTGGGCCGGCGGCTCCCACGGGCGGGCAGTTCGATTTTGAAAGCGTGGCCCTGCATGAGCAAGGCCACGGTATTCAACTGGGCCACATTATCAAACCCGGCGCCGTAATGCACTATGCTATTGCGGCCAACTCGCAGAACCGGGTACTTAACGCAACGAGCGAAGTAGCTGGGGCCACTGCAGAAATAGACCTGAGCCTGGTGGCTCCGCGCTGTGGCAACGCCGCCTACGCCCGTTTGGCTTCCGCGCTGCCCGTTACGCTGGTGCGCTTCGAGGCTATCCGCAGCAGCGCCGGAGTCCGGGTGAGCTGGGAAACAGCCGCTGAGGTAAACAGTGCCTATTTCGCCGTGGAAGCAACAGTAAACCCTGCCGGGCAGTGGCAGGAACTAGCCCGGCAACCGGCAGCCGGCACCAGCAATACCCCCCGCTCCTACACCTATCTGGACCAGCAGCCACGCCCAACCCAACGCTACTACCGCCTCCGGCAGCAGGATGCGGATGGTACGGTGTACTACTCAGGAGTGGTGGCTGTGGCCGCAGACGAAGTGGCGGAGCTTGGGGCCTACCCAAACCCGTTTACCGATGTTCTGCAGGTGCAGCTGCCCAGCCCGGCCGCCGCAGTGCTGACGCTCTACGATGCCTCGGGCCGCCGGGTGCTGCAGCAACCGGTGGCTCAAGGCCAGCAGCTGCCCACCTTAAGCGGGGCTACCTTGCGGCCCGGGGTATACCTACTGGAATGGCAGAGCGTAACCGGGCAGAAAAGCCGCATTCGGGTGCTGAAGCAGTAGGCGGGCTTGGGTCCGGTTACTTGGCTACCATATCCTTGGCTACTTCCCGCTCCCCGATTTGCTGCCGCCACATGGCGTAGTACAGGCCCCGTTGGGCCAGCAGCTCGTCGTGGCGGCCGGCTTCGGCCACGTGGCCCCGCTCCAGCACAAAAATCCGGTCGGCGTGCAGAATGGTGCTGAGTCGGTGCGCAATGAGGATGGTGATATGCTGGCGGGAGCCGGATAGGTCCCGCACGGTCTGGCTGATTTCCTCCTCCGTCAGGGAGTCCAGGGCCGAAGTAGCTTCATCGAATACCAGCAGGGTAGGGTGGCGCAGCAAGGCCCGGGCAATGCTCAGGCGCTGCTTCTCCCCCCCGGATACCTTTACTCCCCCTTCGCCAATTACGGTATCCAGGCCCAGGGGGGCACGGGCCAGCAAAGAGTCGGCGGCGGCTTGGTGCAGGGCCAGCAGGCACTGGGCGTCGGTAGCCTGGGGCGCTACGAAGCGCAGATTTTCCCGAATGGTGCCGGCAAACAGCTGGGTGTCCTGGGTTACAAAGCCAATCTGTTCGCGCAGGGCATCAAGGTCCAGTTCCAGGCCCGGAATACCGTTGTAAAGAATGTGTCCCTGCGCCGGCGGATACAGCCCTACCAGCAGCTTTACCAAGGTAGTTTTACCCGAGCCCGAAGGCCCTACGAAGGCAATGGTTTCGCCGAGCCGGGTGCTGAAGCTGATGCCATCCAGGGCCGGAGAGCTGGCCGTGAGGTGCTGGAAATGCACGTTGTCGAAGGCCAGCGTTTCAATGGTGTCAATAACCTTGGGATGAGCAGGCTTTACCTCCTTGGGCGTGTCCAGAATCCGCTGGTAGTTGGTGAGGGACGCCTCGGTTTCGCGGTACACGTTGATAATGGTACCCAACTCCTGCAGCGGCCCAAACACGGCAAATGAGTAGAAGAAGAAGGTAATAAACTCCCCGGGCTCAATTACCTCCCGCACCACCAGAAACACCAGCATCAGCAGAATCACGTTGCGCATCAGGTTCACAAACGTGCCCTGCACAAACGACAAGGACCGGAGGTAGCGCACTTTTTTGAGCTCCAGCTTCAGAATCTTTTCCGTGGTAGCATTCAGCCGCTGGGTTTCCTGCTGGGCCAGGCCCAGGCTCTTAATCAGCTCGATGTTGCGCAGGCTCTCGGTGGTGGAGCCGGCCAGGGCCGTGGTTTCGGCCACAATGGTCTTCTGAATTACCTTGATGCGCTTACTCAGGAAAAAACTAAGCGTGCCCAGCAGCGGGATGGTAAGAAAATACACCAGGGCAATAGGTTTGTACACGCTGTACGCAAACCACGTAACGAAGATGATGCCCACCAGGGAGATGAACAGCACGTTGATAAGGCTCTGGATAAGTTTCTCCACGTCGGTCCGCACCTTCTGGAGCTTGCCCAGCGTCTCGCCCGAGCGTTGGTCTTCAAACACTTGGTAGGGAAGCTCCAAAGAATGGCGCAGGCCATCCGAATACAGGGCCGCCCCCAGCCGCTGGGTGATGACGTTCGTGTAATAGTCCTGGAAGTTCTTGGCAATGCGCGACACCATGGCCACGCCCAGCGCCTGCAGCACCAGCAGGCCGGCTCCACCCATCAGAAAGGCCCAAAACGTAGGATGCAGCCCACTTTTTAGTTTGGGCGTGACGTACCGGTCGATAATCTGCCCCAGAATGTAGGGGTCGAGCAGGGAAAAAATCTGGTTGATGGCCGCCAGCAGCAGGGCCAGCGCCAGCAGGCCCCAATAATGGCGCAGGTAGCTGTATAATACTTTCATTCGGAGAGAAAGAGGGGAGAGACGGATGTAAAGCGGCGAAGGGCCAGGAAGGTTTCAGGTGAAGTGGTAAGCTTCTGTCATCCTACGCAGAGGACCTTATTACGTCAGCCCAATGTCGTGCAAGCATTTTTAGCCCGCAGACGCCGCAGAGGGCTTCGCAGAGGGCGCAGAGTCGTGCTGATGTGGGAAGGTCCTTCGCTGCACTCACCATCTCACCACTTCACCGCTAGGCCGTGGCCTCGCCGGCGGTGCCGGCTACCAGGCGGGTACTGCCAGGCACCATCGGGAGCGAATCGGGGGTGGGGCGGTAGTGCTGAGCCAGCAGATGCGTTACCTGGGGCGGGTCGGGGCCCTCGTGTAACTGCCGGATCTGATTTTTCAGCTCGGCCTCGTCGCGGCTGACGCCCCGCTCGTGCTGCTGGGCGTGCTCCTCCCACGATTCCACCATAAAGTATTCCACCATGCGGCCTGGGTCGGCCAGGTCGGCGTACAGGCCCCAGCCAATGGCTCCTTCGCGCCGCCGGATGCGGCCCAGTTGCTCCAGCAGGTACGTAAAAGGCGGGCGGTTGCAGGGCTCAATGCGGTAGGTGGTGGTAATGATAACCGGGCCCTCCGTTGGCGCCGGCGCCTCGGCCAGCACTGGCTCCAGGCGGGGGCGGGCGGGCGTGTGGTCGAGAGCTTCGGGAGCCATGCGTAGCGAAAACTGCAGCCCCAGGGCCATACTCAGGCCCAGCCAGGCGGCAGCTCCGGTGAGGGCCACCGGTAAGCCCCACTGCCCGGCTACCGTGCCCCATACCACGCTCCCGAGCGCCATGCCTCCCTGAATAGTAAGCAGGTACAGACTGATGGTACGGGCCTGTACCCAGCGCGGCACCACCGTTTGTACTCCCACGCTAAACGAGTTAAGGACCAGCATCCAAGCCATGCCAACCATCGTCAACAGCCCGTACAGCAGCCAGTGGTTGTTGGCGTAGCCCAGCCCCAGCAGCCCCAGGGCAAAGGCCGCCGTAGCCAGCGTCACGCGCCAGTCGATGGTGAGGCGACGGTTGAGGCGGGGCAACGTGACGGCTGCCAATACGGCTCCCAGCCCCATACAGGAGAGCAGCAGGGAGTAGAAGGAGGTGGGCAATTGTAACCGCCGGGCCACTACGGCCGGCATCAGGGCAAACAAGGCGCTGGCCCCAAACGTGAAGCTCACGCCCCGCACCAGAATATGCTGTACCGGCGGCGCAAACCGGGCATAGCGTATGCCGCCTCGGATGGCGGCCACTACCCGCTCGGTGGCCAGCGTGGAGGTAGCCTGGGGTTCCCGCTTCCAGCTATACACCATGTAAATGGTAGCCAGAAACGACAACCCATTCAGTAAAAACGCCGCTCCCGCCGAAAAATACCCAATTACGAATCCGCCCAGGGCGGGCCCAAACGCCCGGGCCAGGTTAAAGCTCACGCTGTTAAGAGCTATAGCCTGGGGCAGCTCCTGGCGCGGCACCAGCTCGGGCGTCACGGTTTGCCACACCGGGTTATTCAGCGCCCCGCCCAGGCCCAGCAGAAAAGTAAGGGTGAGCAGCAGCCAGGGCGAGGTAAGGTGCAACAGGGTTGTAGCGGCTAGCAGCAGAGCCACGGCCGCCATCCAGGTTTGGGTGGCCAGCAGCATCCGGCGGCGGTCCACCAAATCGGCCAGGGCCCCGGCAGGCAAGCTCAGCAGAAACACCGGCAGCGCCGAGGCCGTCTGCAACAGGGCCACCAGCACCGGTGAGGCCGTCAGCTCCGTCATCAGCCCCACCGCGCCCACGTTCTGCATCCAGGTGCCAATGTTCGAAACAAATGAGGCTACCCATAACATCCGGAAAAACGGAATCCGGAGCGGGGTAAACGGCGAAGTGGAAGCCGACGGCGGCGCAGGAGCAGTAAGCGGAGCAGACATGTAGCCTCCTTACGTAAAGGGTGGGTAGGAGGGTAGGAGTATGAGGATAGGTAGATAACAGAACGTCATTCCGAGTGAAGGCGGAGCCATAGTCGGGGAGTCTCGCGTGCTGACGCTGTGTGTGTGGGGGGTAACTATTGGGCTTCGTTCTGGCATTGCGCCTCACAGGACCCCTGCGGAGCCGGCCGCCTCTCTGAGAAGGAACGGGGGAGCCAAACGATTGAAGTTGGCTTCTTCGGTCAGCACGCAAGATTCCTCGCAAGCTCGGAATGGCAGTTACTTTGGCAACATCAGCACGCGAGATTCCTCGACTACGGCTCCGCACCCTGGCTTGATGCGCCACATGCTCGGAATGACGTTCTGTTACCCTCATACCCTTATACACTCACAACCGAATCCCAATCCCCGGGCCAAACAGGAAGAACAACGACTTCTTGTTCATCAGGTAGCCGCCGCCCAGGTACAGCGGGAATGTCAGCTTGGCGTCGGAGCGGGTGGGATACACGGAGCCCAGCACCACAATGCCCAGGTCGCGGTTCACGTTGGAGTCCTGGCTGAGGTTGAAGGCATTGAGGGCCACAAAGCCTGCCCCCACCTTGTAGGGCCGCAGCTTGTTGATGCGGGTAGGGTGGTAGAAGCTGAACTGCGCCAGCGTGGCTAGGGAAATACCCCCGAACGAGGTAAAGCTCGACTCTCCCTTGTACTTCGTGAGCAACCCGCCCGGAAAGCTGATATCGATATCAAACTTCACCCGGCGCTGCAACACCAGCTCCAGTTTTTGGGTGAAGCCCGGCTCCGAATACTGCCCCTGGTTGTGGCGGATGGTGATGATAATGGTGCTCCAGTCGTCGAGGTCGTAGGTTTTACGGGAGTTGAGCAGGCTGTTGAGGCTGATGTTGCCCACCTGGCACTGCTTGTCCTGGTAGAAAGGAGCCCGGGCGGAGTTGCCATCGGGACACACCACTATGTTTTCCACAGTGCGCATCTCAATCAACTCCCCCTTGGCATTCTGGGTCCGGATATCGAAGGTGAGGTACTGCTTGCCGTAAAACTGCTGGTCGGAGTCGATGGCCCCGGAGTTGAAGCTGAACACCACGTCCCGGATGGTACGGTCGTAGAGCACCGGGCCGTTGAGGCGGGTAATGGGCCGGGGTGCTTCGCCGAAGGTCACGCCCACGAAATCGAGCGGATGAGGCCGCTGAAACTCCCGTACCGTAAGCCCCGAGCCGGTGGGCTGACCCGCGTTGAAAATGGCAATGCGCTTTTTATCAATGGTGATGGGCACTTTAATACGGTACACCACGGCCGCGTCGGAGCGGATGCTGGAATCGGAGGGAATCACCTGCACATCCTCAAACAGAAACCGTCCCCGCGTCAGCGACTCACCTTCCAGGCGCACGTCCACGGTTTCACCGGGGTTCACGGTGGCGTTGGGGGTCCAGTCGCCGCCCCGGTGCCGCACGCTCAGGGCCGTAATGGTGGTTTTGGGCGCGATGTTGAAGTTGGTAATGTACTTGGCCTGGTCGTTTTCCTTGATGTAGAGGTAGCTCTCCGTCTGGCGGTGGGTGTTGTACACGCGCAGCCAGCACAGCACCCGGTCGTTGGTAAGGTACTGGCGCGTAAACAGCTCGGCAATGAGCGAGCCTCCGGCTTCCTCCTGGTCCTCGATGCGGTAGGTACGCTTCAGGTCAAAGGTGCGGCCGTTGTCCAGAATCAGCTCCACACCCTTGCGACGCGAATTTTCATCCAGGGTAATTTCCTTTTTATCAACGCTCAAAAAGCGCAGCCGGGAGGCCTTTACGGTGAACTCCTGGCGGATGGGGGGCAGGGCATACGTTACCCGGCGGTTATTGTCAGTGAGGAAGGGCCGCTCGGTCTGAGGGCGAAGCGTAAGCTGCCGGGTACCCAGGGCATTGGGCAGCACGTGCAGCTTCAGGAGTCCTTTCTCCTGCTCCAGCCGGTAGTCAATATCCTGGCCATGCGTCCATTCGGTGGTTACCCGAATGTTTTTGGGATTGTTGCTGCTCAGCTCAAACACCTTCTCCTCGCCCACGAACAGCTCCGTATCGGCGGGCCGGAACTCCAGCGTTGTCCGCATAATAGGCAGCAGCTTTACGGTCTGCGTTTGGGGGGCAAATCCCACCGAATCGGAGGGCTGACGGAAGGAGAGGCTCAGAAACTTGTTGCTGCTCAAATCCTTAAATCGTAGCTTGGCCCGGTAATACTGGCCCCCATCCATGGCCGTCAGCGAGTCAATCAGAATAAAATCGGCGGAGCGTTGGAGCCGCAGCCCCTGGCGGCCCGGAGTTTCGGGGTACACCAGCAGCTCGGCCTGCTCATCATCCTGACGATAGTAGAAGTACAGGTGGGGCTCGCCTTGCACCAGGGCAGTATGGCGGCTCAAGCTATAGCGCACGGTGTCGGTTCGAACACTGATGTCGCGCAGGAGGGGGGCACGTTGAGCGCGGGCAGAAAAAGCGCAGAGCGACAGAAGGCCCATGAGCACTACCCACGTGCGCTCACGAAGTCCGGAAAGGTTCAACACAGCAGAAAGGCGGAAAGTGGCTCCCGACCCACCGAAAGCCGCACAAAGGTAGGCAGGCCCACCTGGCAGTTGCACGCTGCCTCCTGGATTTCTCGTAAAAACGCTCAGCCTTTTGCCGCGGGTAACCAACAAAAAGCCTTCCGCTGAGCAGCAGAAGGCTTTTTGTGAAGTAGTCCGTAGGGGAATCGAACCCCTGTTGGTAGAATGAAAATCTACTGTCCTAACCCCTAGACGAACGGACCAGAAACCCAGAGGCCGGAGTTTTTTCCGGTTTGGTGATGCAAAAGTAGAACGTTTCCGGCTCAATGCAAACAGCCTGTTCCGAAAAATTTGCCGGTTTACGCTAAATGCCGCAGAATCAAGCGGATTATTTTTGCTTTGTCCGCTGCCGGTCCCACCATATATAGCCCCCAAACAGCAGTACACTCACGCCCGTTACCCAAAGCAAACCGGATTTCAGCCGCTCACTATCCTCGCCCAGGTAAGCTAATAGCGCAATCAGAGGCACTACCCCGACCACGGTAGCAGCCATGAACTTCCAGTAGCCCATGCGGGCCAGCCCTGCCACGAAGCTGATGGCATCATCGGAAAGGGCGGGGGAGAGGCGGGCAATAATAATGGCCCACACGCCGTAGCGGTCCACCACATCCAGTACTTTCTTCTCGGTTTTGCGACCCAGCAGCCTCCGTACGAACGACTCGCCCAACATGCGGCCCAGGGCGTAGCCCACCGAGGAGGCCGTTACCACGCCCACCAGGGCCAGCAGGGAGCCCCACCACGGCCCGTAGGCCAGAATAGCCACCAGAATCAGCAGCACCACGTTCACCACGAACAGGAACATCTGCACTACCATGGCTACCACCAGCACCACCGGCCCCCAGTAGCCAAACTGCTGCATCCAGGCGGCAATGCGCGGCTGCTCGCCCGACTTGAGCACTACCCAGGCTTCGCGCACGGTTTCCTGGAAGGCCGGCCAGCCAAACCAGCAGCCCGCCAGCGCCACCAGTAAGCCCAGCGTAAGGTAGAGCGGCAGGCGGCTGCTGCGCTTTTTGACGGAGGAGGAGGAAGAAACGGCAGTAGGCAAAATCAACGAAGTAAGCAGGGTGAATACAGGCAACAACCGACTCTGCGGAGCGCGGATTTGCTGGCATACGTAGCCCACGAACCGGTGGCCAACACAACCTCAACGCGGTGGGCGGGGTACTAGCTTGTATCCTATGGCACCCCGGGCCCCCGGGCCTGAGGCAAACTCCCCGCTGCATGACAAAACATACCTATGAGTTCGGCCTGATTGGCAACTGCGCATTTCTGGGCCTGATTGGCACTGATACCGCCGTACGCTGGCTGTGCTGGCCCCGCTTCGATAGTAGCTTCGTGTTTGGCTCTCTGCTGGACCCGGACAAAGGAGGAGAGTACAGTATACGGCCAGCCAACCACGCTGAGTCCTTTTCCTCCCGGCAAACCTACCTGGCAAATACCAACGTGCTGCGGACGGAAATAACTACCCCCACCGGCCGCTACCGCGTCACGGATTTTGCCCCGCGCTTTGCCCAGTACGAACGGTACTACAAGCCGCTGATGTTTATCCGGAAAGTGGAGCCCCTGGAAGGTACACCGCGCATCCGGGTGGTATGCCGGCCGGTGGGCCACTACGGGGAGCTGGCCCTTACCCGCCGCCGCAGCTCCAACCACATTGCCTTTCTAGGCCTGGAAGAAGAAATGCGGCTGACCACTAATATTCCGCTGACTTATGTGCTGGAGGAGGAAGATTTTGTGCTGAATGAGACCAAATACCTAGTACTAACGTATGGAGCTCCCCTGGAAGCGCCGTTGGAAAGCACCGCCGAGCGGTTTCTGCGGGCTACGGTGGACTATTGGCGCACCTGGGTGAAAAGTACCAGCATCAGCGACTTTCACCAGACCCAGGTTATCCGCTCGGCGCTGGCGCTTAAAATTCATCAGTACGAGGATACCGGGGCCATTATTGCCGCTACTACCACCAGCTTGCCCGAGGCCCCCGGCAGCACCCGCAACTGGGACTACCGCTACTGCTGGATGCGCGACACGTACTACATCCTCACTGCCTTCAACAACATTGGGCACTTTGAGGAAATGGAACGGTACTTTCATTATATCGTTAACATCTCCACCAAGATTCAGGGCCGCTACCAGCCCTTGTATGGCATCAGCGGACAGTCGGCGCTGGTTGAGCAGGAGTTGCCGCTGGCCGGCTACCTGGGCAACCAACCCGTGCGCATTGGCAACGATGCGTACACCCACATCCAGAATGACGTGTACGGACAAGTGCTGGTAGCACTGCTGCCTCTGTACATAGATTGCCGGTTTATCGACCCCGAGCGACCCAACCCGGAGAAGCTGGTGTACGAAACCCTGCGTCTGATAGAAGCCACGATGGACCAGCCTGATGCCGGTCTTTGGGAGTTTCGTAACCTGGCTCAGTATCACTGCTATACGTACCTGTTTCACTGGGCGGGCAGTCACGCGGCCCGTAAAGTAGCCCGCGCCCTGGGCAATGCCGATATGGAGGCCCGGGCTGAGCGGCTGATGCAAGCCGCTGCCGACCACATTGAGCAGTGCTACAACCCCGGGCTGGGGGCTTATACCAATGCTATTGGCTCGCCCCACCTCGATGCCAGCGGCCTGCAGCTGATTCTGATGGGCTACCTCGACCCCGGCTCCGAACGGGCCCGCCGCCACCTGGAGGCTCTGGAGAAGGCCCTGAAAACCCCGGAAGGACTGTTTTACCGCTACCGGCACGCCGACGACTTTGGTACGCCCGAAACGACCTTTCTTATCTGCTCGTTCTGGTATGTGGAGGCTTTGGCCAGTGTAGGCCGGGTGGAGGAGGCAATCCGGGAGTTCGAGAAGCTGACCACTTACACCAACCATCTGGGGCTGCTTTCGGAGGACGTAGATGCCAAAACCGGCTCGCAATGGGGCAATTTTCCGCAGGCGTACAGCCACGTAGGGCTCGTAAATGCCGCCTACCGCATTGCCCAGAAACTGGCCAAACCCAACTTTATATAGGCTAGCCCGGCCTTGTGTACAGGCTACTCACAGTAGCATGAATTTGGCAGTCTGTGCTATTGCGGCCGATACCCCGCCCCCCGCCGAAGCCCCCGACGTCAGCTGATGTCAGGGGGCTTTGGCGGGGGGCAGGTTGCTGGCCGCAGTAGCACCCTCTCGCGGTGGCAGGTCGTGCCAGCCAGTTACAACAGGCCTCGAAGCAGCTTCCGCACATCGGTGGTGGAGGCAACGTGGTAGCGAGCCAGGGAGCGGGGGGCTGTGCCCACCTTAATGGTATAGGCTTCAGGAGGCATGGCCCGGAAGGTGTCTTCATCAGTCCGGTCGTCGCCGATGGCCAGGGTAAAATGGGGTTGGTAGGTAGCCAGCCAGCGGGCGGCAGCCGTGCCTTTATTGATACCGGCCGTCTTGACTTCGATTACCTTGTTGCCTTCCATAACCTGTAACTCACTGTTGGACGTCATGAAGGTGAGGTGGTTGAGCAGGTCGCGGGCCCGTACGGCTCCCAGCTCAGCGTCGGCACGGCGGTAATGCCACACCAGCGAGTAGTCTTTGTCCTCAACAAAAGCGCCGGCCGTCCGGGCCACGTATAGCTCCAGAATCGGCCGTATTTCCCGTTTCCAGTCGTTGTTGAGGGTTTGGAACAGCTGCCACTCTTCGCCCGCGGCCCGCAGCCATACCCCGTGTTCGGCAATGAAATCGACGGGCAGATGGCCCAGCCATGCTTCCAGGGTTGCCCGGTCGCGCCCACTGATGATAACCACCCGGTTGCGGGGAATTTCGGTGAGGGCCCGCAGCAGCAGCAGCAACTCCTGGTCGGGTTGGGCCCGCTGCGGATTACCCGTAAAAGGGGCCAGCGTGCCATCGTAATCCAGCAGCAACAGGCGGGAGGGGGCGGTATGGTAGTCGGCCAGCAGCTGCTCCATTACCTCGGGCTGCAGAACTTCGGTGGCCAGAGTATGTTGCTTCATCTTGCTGTACGCCAAGCGGCCCATGAACAGCTTTGACCAGGCAAACACGTTGTACTGCCGTACCAGGGCCTGCATGGCACTCATGCGGGCTACCTGCTCTTCCTCAGGCATCACCAGAGCATCATGCATGGCCTCGGCCAGCTGGCCCGTATCGGTGGGGTTGATAATGAGGGCATCGGACAGCTCCCGGGCGGCACCCGCCCGCTCGCTCAGAATAAGCACGCCGCGCTGGTCGGCCTTACTGGCTACAAACTCCTTGGCTACCAGGTTCATCCCGTCGCGCATGGGCGTTACCAGGGCCACCTCGGCCAGCCGGTATAAGGAGGCCAGCTCTTCCAGCGGAAAAGACCGGTAGAAGTAGTGAATGGGCGTCCAGCCAATTGTGCGGTACTGGGCGTTAATGCGGCCCACCAGCTCATCAATTTCTTCCTTGAGACTGGCGTATTGCGCCACCTGGTCGCGGGAGGGCACTACCACCATAATCAGGCTTACCTGCTCGCGCCACTCGGGGTAGCGCTGGATCAGCAGCTCAAATGCCCGCAGCCGCTGAGCAATACCCTTGGAGTAGTCGAGGCGGTCGATGCTCAGAATAACGCGCACCGCGCGCAGTGCTTCCCGGTAGGTGGCCTCGTGTTGGATAGCTGTTTCCGAGGCCGCCGCCTGTACGTACCGTTCGTAGTCAATACCCATCGGAAACGCATCCACCAGTACGGTGCGGGAGCCGGTTTCGATCTGCCCGTTCTGGGAGGAGAATCCCAGCAGCTGCGACACGGCGCTGAGGAAGTGGCGCATATAGCCAAAGGTGTGGAAGCCCAGCAAATCGGCCCCCAGCATACCCTCCAATAGCTGCTGGCGCCAAGGCAGTACCCGAATCAGCTCGTACGAGGGAAAGGGAATGTGCAGGAAGAAGCCGATGGTAGCCTCGGGGCGGGCCTGGCGTAGCAGGGCCGGCAGCAGCAGCAGTTGGTAATCGTGCACCCAAATGGTGTCTTCGGGACCGGCCAGCTCCAGCACGGCCCGGCAGAATTTCTCATTTACGGCCACGTACGCCTCCCAATGGGCCTGCTCGTAGGTGGCGTACTGAGCGAAATAATGAAACGTAGGCCAAAGGGTTGAGTTGCTGAACCCTTCGTAAAAGTCCCTGATTTCAGCCTCGGTCAGGAACACTGGCACCATGCTATCCTGGCGCAGCTGCTCGCCTACGTATTCTGCTTCGGCCGCATCTTCCACAAAAAGTCCCGGCCAGCCCACCCACACATTTCCTTCCTGCCGGTAGATGGAGCCCAGGCCGGTTGCCAGTCCCCCTTCGCTGGGCTGGAAAGTAAGTCGGTCTTCAGTACGCAGAATTTTGGTGGGGAGGCGGTTGGAGACGATAATCGTGCGGGGCATAAGCCAGTATAGGTTGGTGAACCTGTAGGCTTACGACAGAAAATAGGGTACGGCTATTATTTTCTTTGCCAGTTTCTGTTACCAGGAGGTGCTCCTAAATGGCTAAGCACAACCGTATAGCACACCTTTTCAGTCAGTATCAGGCCTCGGCCGGCTGCTGCCTGAGTACACCCAGGTGGGTATGGTGGAAGCCTGTGCTCAGCTTCAGGCCGTAGCCCAGCAACCGGTCGAAGGCGCTATGAAACAGGAGCACTGAGCCTGCCAGCAGCAGCAGCGGCTGCGCAAGTGCCCAGCCGGCCAAACCTATCAGCAGGGCCACAGCCTTGTGGTGAGCCAGGTTGTAGCTGAAAGCACCCACCCGCGGGCCTGCCAAGTAACCCAACATGCTCAGATCAGGTACCAAGAATAAAGCTGGTAGCCACCACCATGCGTAGGGTAGTTGAGAAAAAACCAGGGTAGCCACCAGCAGCTCGGCTAGCTCTTCGAGTTTGAGTACAGTTTTCATCGCCTTGAGAATGAAGTAAAACAACAAGCCAAAGGTCGGTGGCGCACTTGCCGGAAAACGTTAACAAAAGCTAAGGAATTGGGGGCAACGATAGTTCTGGCGCCGGTTTGCACAAAGACCCGCGGAGGGGTATGCAATAGGTAGCAGAGCTGCTCTGAGCTACTCCGGCCGTAGTACAAAGCAGCTACCTGCTGCCTTCATCCTCTGCCTGCACCCGCGCCCGGATGCGGCTAAGCGACACCGGCGTTACGCCCAGGTAGGAGGCCACGTACTGCTGCGGCACCCGCTCCAGAATCTTGGTTTTGTGGCTGCGCAATAGGGCCTGATAGCGTTGCTCAGGACTGAGTAGCAGCAGCTCGGCTAGGCGGGCATCGGTGCCCAGCAGGTGATACTCGGCCAGCAGCCGCCCAAACCGCTCATACACCGGAAATTCATCGAATAGCCGGCGCAGCAATGCGTACGGAAACGTCAGCAGCTCGGTAGGGGCCAGGGCCTGAATGCTGAACTGGCTGGGCTGGCCCGTCAGGCAGCTCTGGTAGCTGCCCATCAGGTGGTTTTCAAAGAAGAAATAGGTGGTGCGCTCCTCGCCATCGGGCCGGGTGTACAGCAGCCGGCAGGCCCCCGACACCACCAGCGCCAACTCCAGGGCCGGTTGGTCCTGCGTCACAAAATTCTGCTTCCGCCGCAACGTGCGCGGGGTAATGCCGGCCGCCAGTGGTGCCCATTCCGCCTCAGTAAGCGGCACAAACCGATGAATGTAGGCGCGGAGCGGGTGCATGGCCGCAAGGTAGCGGCAAAACGCCAGTCAATCAGAACGTCATTCCGGGTATACCCTCATTCCGAGCGTAGGTAGACCGTCATTCCGAGCGGAGCCGAGGAATCTCGCCTGCTGAGGTTGCAATTGTATGCAGGCATCAGCAGGCGAGATTCTTCGGCTCCGCTTAGACTGATAATTAGCATTGCACCGTCAGCACGCGAGATTCCTCGGCTCCGCTCGGAATGACGGTCTGATTGATTTCTATCCCCTCCTCCAACCCCAACCCCGCTACTGCACCCGCGTCAGGCGCAGGTAGTCCAGCATGGCCTGGTTTATCTCGCCGTTCATATTCTCGTTGGCTGGCTCAAAGCGCAGCGTCAGCGTGTGGGAGCCTTTCGGGAGCCGCACCAATATCGGGTTGGAGAATCCCCAGCTCGACCACTCCGCCACGCCGCGCTGGGGCAGTACTACGGTGCCCAGCTGCCGCTGGCCCAGGCGCAGGGTGCGGAGGGCGCATTTGTTATCGGTGTTGAGGGGGCCGTTGCCGTTGGCGTAACGGAAATCGAGGGCATAGAGGCCGGTTTCGGGCACGGTTACGGGAATGGTGAGGTGGGTATTCACCGTCCGGCTGATTTCTACGAAGCCCGTGCCGCTGAAACCTTTATAGGCTTTGCTTGATTTGGCGGCGCGGGTTTCCAGCTGCACCAGCTGGGCCGGTTGGCTCGGCACCGGCAGCGGCTCACTGGCAAACGACTCCTGCCCCCCGGCATCCACGGCTACTACCTGATACTCGGCGTACAGGCCAGGCGTCACGGCCAGACTGGTTCCGGTGGTGCGGGCCGCAAACTGCCCGTTGCGCAGCACCTGGTAGGCCGAGGCCCCGGCCACCGGAGCCCAGCTGAGGCGGCCGGCAGCATAGCGCACGGCGGGCGTTTCGGGAGCAAACCAGTTGGCGACGCGGTTGGTAGAAGCCGCCGCCGGAGCCTGGTTTTTCAGCTCGATGCGGATGGTGTGGCGGCCGGTAAGCGTGGCGGGTACCGTGGCAGCAGGCAGCGGCTGCCCATCCAGCGTGATGGTGCTGATTTCATTACCAAAGCCTTGCAGCTCAATATCCAGCACCGCGCCCCGGTAGCGGAAGCCGGTCAGCTCCCGGCGGCCCTGAAACGCCTGCGGCACGAACGGCCGGAACACTAAGCCGTCAGCCTGAAAATCCATTCCAAACAGCCCCTTGTACACCAGCCCCAGGCTGCCGGAAAGGCTCCAGAGCATGTTGCTGCTGTTGATCTGGGTGCCGGCAAAGTCGCCATTCTGGGCCACGAAGTTCTCCTTATTGGTCAGGAATAGCGCGGCCGGGCGGTACACCGCCACCATGCTTTCCAGCACCGACGCCTCGTTGCCGGCCCGGGCCGCCGCCAGCCCCCAAAAGCTCTGCATGAAGGGCCACACGGCGTTGTTGTGGTAGGGAGGAATGCCCGGAATCTGGGGGTAGAGGCACGGAATGCCGTAGGCCGTTACGGGCGTGCGGGCTACCACTGTTTTGGCCCGCGCTTCATCGGCTACGCCGTACAGCACACTCAGGGCCTCACCCAAGGCCTCTGCTTTAGGCGACAAACTCAGGAAATTACCGCCGTACAAAAACTGCCCGTAGTAGCCCTTTTCTTCCTGCCAGAGCTGCTGGTTGATGCCGGCTTTGATGCGCCCGGCCTGCTCCCGGGTCTGCCGGGCCACGGTGGCTTCACCCAAGTGTTCGGCCATCAGCGCCAGCACCTGGTTGGCCTGAAAATGCACGATGTTGGTACCCAGATTTTCGCTCTGATAAATGTCCACTGGCTGCATCCAGCGCGGGTACGTCTGCTCCCGCCAGTCCAGAAACGACGATTCCCCGCGCACCAGGCCGGTTTGCGCGTCGTAGGCGTTCTGCTGGTCATCCTCAATGGAGTTCCTGATAATCGGGTACACTTGGCGCAGCCAGGCCTCGTCGCCCGTCACCAGGTAGATTTCCCAGGCCGCCACCGCCCATATCATTCGGTCGGTGGAGCAGGGGTAGGCCCCGCCGGTGCCGGTATCCTGAATAATGCGGCCCTGCTTCGATACTTTGCGCAGCAGGCTGTTCATGGCCACCCGAGGCTGCAAGGTGGCCTGGGCCAGGATAATACTGTAGCTGATGTCGCGCGTCCAGACGCCGGCCCACTCCTGGCCGGTGCGGAAGGTGCTGTCGGGCTCCACGGCCCGGCGGGCTTCTTCCAGGGCCAGGTTGTAGAGGGCGTCGGTGATGGGGTAGTCGGAGCGGTATTGCGGCAGGTCAGCGGTGTTGAGGGTTTGCTGCCAGCGGCCGGCCGTGGTTTTGGCGGCGGCCGGCGAGTTCAGCACCAGCGTCACCTCGTAGATGCCGTTGCCGTCGGGATCCTTTAGCTCCTGCTCCCGCTTGCCCGCCAGGTTGGCAAAGTCCCAGGTGAGCGGAGCCGTATTGCCGGCCACGAATACACCTTTGAAATCTTGTTGGTACAGCTTCTGACCCTGGTAGGTGGTGTAGTAGCCCTGCTTCTGGAAGGCCGCCAGCACGGGCCGCATATCCAGCCACAGCTTCAGCCGGGTGTTCGGGGCCAGGTAAGTATTGGCGGGAACTACCGTTTTATCCACGAACTGCCGCCCAAACGTGAGCAGTGGGCTTTCCAGCTCCGCCGCCCCCGCCGCCGGCAGCGCCACGAGACTGTGGTCCTGGCCCGGAGCCATTTCGTTGTCCTGGCCGTTGAGGCTGAACTTGAACGTGATGCGCGGGTCCTGGTAGGCGTTGGCGGGGCTCTGGTAGTTGGAAGTCAGCTCGGTGCGCGACACCGCCCGGGCCACGTACGGCCCCTGCTCCACCCGGTCGGCGTAGAGGGCAAAGGCCTCATTTTTCCAGATCAGAGGCATGTCGGCCGACGGGGGCGGGGGCGGAGTCGGGACGGAGAAGGAAGCGGGCACGGGCGCGGCGGATTTGGGCGTTTGGCAGGCACCCAGCAAAGCCAGCGCCAGCAGGCCGTTCAGCGAAAAGGAGTGGGGCATCATGGGTACCAGACGCAGAACGCCCGCCTGCGGTTGCGTAGCGCGGGCACAAGCGCCGCCGAAGTCAGCACAACGAAAAAAGCCTTCCGCTGAGCAGCAGAAGGCTTTTTGTGAAGTAGTCCGTAGGGGAATCGAACCCCTGTTGGTAGAATGAAAATCTACTGTCCTAACCCCTAGACGAACGGACCAGAAACCCAAAGACCGGAGCGTTTTCCGTTTTGGTGTTGCAAAGATAGGCGGCGGAACTTTCGGCGCAATACCTGGTTTTGAAAAAATTAGTCGGTTCGGGATAAATCGGCTGATTTTCAGTCGGAAATTTTTTACTGACATGAAGGCCACAGGAACCGAATCGGTGGGGGCTGCCCGGGTCGTCACAGCTCCGGCTACCTACTTTGGGTTCGATTTGGCAGAGTACCCCCAGCCCGTTACCTTCGCTCCGCGTTTTCACCCGGCCCTCCCGGACCGATAAACCTCCCATTTCCCCATACCACTATGGCTAAAATCAAAGTTGCCATCAACGGCTTCGGCCGCATCGGCCGTCTCACGTTTAAGGCGCTGCTCCAGCGCGAGAACGTGGAGGTCGTGGCAATCAACGACCTGACCGACAACAAAACGCTGGCCCACCTGCTCAAGTACGACTCCGTACACGGCCGCTTCGACGGCACCGTGGCCTACGACGAGGACAGCCTGACCGTAAACGGGCAGCGCATTCACGCCCTGGCGGAGCGCGACCCCAAGCTGTTGCCCTGGGGCGACATGGGCATCGACGTGGTGCTGGAATCGACGGGCCGCTTCGTGGACGAGGCCGGCGCGGGTCAGCACCTGACGGCTGGTGCCAAGAAGGTAGTTATTTCGGCTCCCGCTACCGGCAACATCCCGACGGTAGTGTTGGGCGTGAACGAGGACATCCTTACCGGCTCGGAAACCATTCTGAGCAACGCTTCCTGCACCACCAACTGCCTGGCTCCCATGGCCAAGGCCCTCGATGATGCGTTTGGTATCGAGAAAGGCTACATCACCACGGTGCACGCCTACACTTCCGACCAGAACCTCCAGGACGCGCCCCACAAAGACCTGCGCCGCGCCCGCGCCGCCGCCTATAGCATCATCCCCACCAGCACCGGCGCCGCTAAAGCCGTGGGTCTGGTGCTGCCCCAGCTGAAAGGCAAGCTCGACGGTATTGCCATGCGCGTGCCCATTCCAGACGGCTCGACTACCGACCTGACCGTAATTCTGAAGCGGGAAGTAACCAAGGAGGAAATCAACGCCGCCGTGAAGGCTGCCGCTGAAGGCCCGCTGAAAGGCATCCTGGAGTACACCACCGACCCCATCGTGAGCATCGACATCGTGGGCAACACCCACTCGTGCATCTTCGACTCGGAGCTGACTTCGGCCAACGGTACGCTGGTGAAAGTAGTAGGCTGGTACGACAACGAAACCGGCTACAGCACCCGCACCGCTGACCTCATCCAGAAGCTGGGCGAAAAAATGAACGGCTAGTTCTTGAGCTGTAATTGATAAGCCGCCTGTTCGGGAAACCGGACAGGCGGCTTTATTTTGCGGAGGTATAGCTGAAATATCAGGTAGCCACCCGATTGTATAAGAGCGTGAGCCGCTGAAATTATGTGTAAATATATTTGCTTGATTATTTGCCTGTTTCTCGTCTGCTGTAGCAAACCGGTAAAGGAAAAAGAAGCTGGTACCGCGGCCTCCGCCTTGCCCTTCAGAAAGCAACAGGATGTAAAGCACATGGCCTATTCCGATGAGCAGCTAGAGGCTTTTTTGGATAGCATTGGTCGGTTGCCGTCCCAGCCTTTGGCCAAGGAAGCAGCCTTTTTTGCTGATTCCATCTTCCAGCAGCACACGCTGCTTAATCGGGCATTGTCGGCGCAGGATTTTACGCTTGTGAAGCAAGCGGCGCGACAAGGGAGAATGACGCTGGCGGCAGCGCGGCGGATTTTCAAAGACCCTGCAATCGGACGAGAATGTAATAAGGAAGGCTTGTTCAGGTCATTTCCGGTAGATAGTATTTCGGTTGCGTTTTATTCGTTTGCCAACAATTATTTTGAGAAATTTGCTGTTGGTATTGGGTTTAAGGAGCATTGCAAGTCAGCGTCATTATATTTTTTTGCAACAGAATAAGCTACTGGCAGTTCATAAAGGTTATAATCACTATGGATTAGATTTGAATCACTTCGTGGATGTAGATAATAAAACTATCGTATACTATACTCAGGAATTTCAAAGTGGTTCAGGTATCTGGTGGAACAACTATTTCTTTTATAAATATGATGGTAATAAACTGCTGCCTGTGTTGAAAGAACTGAAAGATGGAAACTCTCAGTTGTTTTGGGGCTTTCGGGCATGGGAGCTAGTTTCCACGGTGCAATCAACCAATCCACTTCGAATAAAAATGGTGTACTACATTCAGCTGCCAGATACGGCAATGGCAGACGGAGGGCCGTTGCTGGTGGACGATTCTACTGTCGTGGAGTACAGGTGGAATGAAAAATCGAAAAGGCTTGAAGGTAATTATCAGGCATCTAAATTGAATAGTTCACAAATACTATCTTATAGTTTACATGGTAATGATATATTGTTCATTAATGCGCATTATAAGATACTCAAAAATTCACTCTATAATCCCTCTGTTCGTCTTGCTACCCTGAATTATCTGCGAATAGTCAAAGATCATTATTGAGTGTGTTGATTAGTAAAAGTTTGATGACTTGCTGACTTCGCAATTGTTCTTTTTCACCTACTCGTAGCTTACCCCGTGCGTATCTGCTTCATCCTCAACCCGGCTTCCGGCACCAAACGCACCCAGGATGTGCCGGCTTTGCTCACGCGCTACGCCACGGCCGCCGGGGCTGAGTTTGAGATTCAGCTGACCCAGCGGGCCGGCCACGCCACCGAGCTGGCCCGCGCAGCCGCGGCCTCCGGCTGCCGGGTGGTGGTGGCCGTGGGCGGCGACGGCACCGTGAACGAAGTGGCCCGGGGGCTGCTGGGCACGTCGGCGGCGCTGGGTATCGTGCCCCGGGGTTCGGGCAACGGCCTGGCCCGCCACCTGCGCCTGCCCCTGGACTTACCGGGAGCCGTGCGCCGGGCCTGCCAGCCGACATTTCAGCGGATTGATGCGGGCCGTATCAACGGGCACTGGTTTTTTTGCACGGCGGGGCTGGGGTTTGATGCCCACGTGAGCAAGATGTTTGCCCAGGCCGGCACCCGGGGCCTGAGCACCTACGTGAAAGTGGCGTTGCGCGAGTACCGCCGCTACCGGCCCGTGCCGGTGCAGGTGGAGCTGGAAAACGCCCGGCTGCTCGATACGCACTGCTACGTACTGGCCTTCGCCAACGCCGCCCAGTACGGCAACAACGCCTACATTGCCCCCCGCGCCGATATTCAGGATGGTCTGCTGGATGTGTGCCTGATTGACGAGCTGCCTATGCTGCGGGCCGTGCGGGTAGGAGTGGGGCTGGCTCTGGGCACCCTGGCCACCTCCGGCGGGGCTGCCTACCACACCAGCCGCCGCATCCGGGTGCAGGCCGCCGAGCCCCTGGGCTTCCACGTCGATGGTGACTACGTAACCGACGCCACCGACTTCGAGGTGGAGCTGGAACCTCTGGCTCTGGAAGTGGCGGTGTAGTGGTGAGATGGTGAACTTGTGAAATGGTGAGTTTACTTGTCTCTTTGTACGGATTCAACGACAACTCACCATCTCACAAGTTCACTATCTCACCGCATGAAAGCCAAGAGCAACCGCCGGGAAGGCGTGGTGTACTCCACCAACCCCGATTTTGAATACCAGGACAACGCCGAGGAAACCGCCGCCACCCTGCCCCCGCAGCAGCAGAACCTGCGCGTGCAGCTCGATAAAAAGGCCCGGGGCGGCAAGCAGGTCACGCTGATTACTGGCTTCGTAGGCCAGGATGCGGATTTACAGGAGCTGGGCAAGCTGCTCAAAACCAAGTGCGCCGTGGGCGGCAACACCAAAGACGGTGAAATCCTCATCCAGGGCGACTTCCGCGACAAAGTGCTGGCCGTGCTGCTGGAAAAAGGCTACAAAGCCAAAAAAGCCGGCGG
Organism: Hymenobacter metallilatus; assembly: GCF_003944705.1. Lineage (GTDB taxonomy): Bacteria > Bacteroidota > Bacteroidia > Cytophagales > Hymenobacteraceae > Hymenobacter > Hymenobacter metallilatus. The sequence goes on from NZ_RWIS01000020.1 coordinate 27,627, forward strand.
GTAGGGGAAACGTTCGGAACTGTCATCCTGAGCTTGCGAAGGACCTTACGGTGGTTGCACGACAACCTACCGAACACCTCCGCGAACCTCCGCGCATCCCTCCGCGAACCTCAGCGAGAAATGACGCCTGAACAGCCGTTAAAATCAATACCGCCGGGGAATTGGGTAACGGCAGCGTAGTGGTTGTGGCGGGAGAGTAGCAACTTGCGGCGAATAACCCTTTCCCGGCCACTGGGGCCGCCACGCACTCCTATTTCATCCGCATGAACCCACTCCGTATTCCCGTTTCTGCCCGCCGCCTGGGGCTGCTGACGCTGCTGTGCCTGCTCTGGGGTACCCTCCGGGCCGAAGAAATTCAGTCGCCCAACAAGCAGCTGACGCTCAGCGTGACGCTGGCCGAGGGTGGCGTACCCACGTACTCGCTCACCTACAAAGGCCGGCCGGTGATTAAGCCCAGCAAGCTGGGTCTGGAGCTGAAAAACGTACCGTCCCTGCTCACTGGTTTCACCCAGGCCAGCGCCGAGCGGCGCAGCTTCGACGAAACCTGGACGCCGGTATGGGGCGAGTCGAAAACCATCCGCAACCACTACAACGAGCTGGCCGTCACGCTCACGCAGCCCGCCACCAAGCGCACCATGCGCCTGCGCTTCCGGGTGTTTGATGATGGCCTGGGCTTCCGCTACGAGTTTCCGCGCCAGCCCGAGCTGGGCTACTTCACCGTGAAGGAGGAGCGCACCCAGTTTGCCCTGGCCGGCGACCATAAAGCCTTCTGGCTGCCCGGCGACTACGACACCCAGGAGTACAGCACCGTCACGTCCAAGCTCTCGGAAGTGCGCGGGCTGATGAAGTCGGCCGTAACCGGCAACGCCTCCCAGACCACGTTTTCGCCCACCGGCGTGCAGACGCCCCTCATGCTCAAAAGCCAGGACGGCCTCTACATCAACATCCACGAGGCGGCACTCATCGACTACAGCTGCATGCACCTGGAGCTGGACGATAAGAATATGGTGCTGGAAAGCCACCTAACTCCCGACGCCGTGGGTGACAAAGGACTGCTCCAGACGCCGGCCAACTCGCCCTGGCGCACCGTCATCGTGAGCGACAAAGCGGGCGACATTCTGCTCTCCAAGCTGGTGCTGAACCTCAATGAGCCCACCAAGTTCAAGGACGTGTCGTGGATTAAGCCGGTGAAGTACGTGGGCGTGTGGTGGGAAATGATTACGGGCAAGAGTACTTGGTCGTACACCAACATGGACAATATCAAGCTCGACTCGGTGGACTACCTGAAGGTGAAGCCCAATGGCACTCACGGAGCCAACAACGCCCACGTGAAGGAGTACATCGACTTCGCCGCCAAGCACGGGTTCGATGCCGTGCTGGTGGAAGGCTGGAATACGGGCTGGGAAGACTGGTTCGGCAAGCACAAGGATTACGTGTTCGACTTCGTGACGCCCTACCCCGATTTCGACGTGCAGGAGCTGAACCGCTACGCCCAGAGTAAGGGCGTAAAAATCATCATGCACCACGAAACTTCCGGCTCGGTGCGCAACTACGAGCGGCATCTGGACACGGCCTTCCAGTTCATGAACAAGTACGGCTACAACGCGGTGAAAACCGGCTACGTGGGCGACATCGTGCCGCTGGGCCACCACCACTACGACCAGTGGATGATTGACCACTACAACTACGTGCTGGAAAAGGCCGCCGAGCACAAAATCATGGTGAACGGCCACGAAGCCGTGCGCCCCACCGGCCTCTCGCGCACCTTCCCCAACCTGATCGGCAACGAAGCCGCCCGCGGCACCGAGTACGAGGCTTTCGGCGGGAGCAACGCCGACCATACCACCATTCTGCCCTTCACCCGCCTGATCGGCGGGCCGATGGACTACACGCCCGGCATCTTCCAGACGCGCATCAGCACCTTCAACCCCGGCAATACTTCCTTTGTACACAGCACTCTGGCCCGGCAGCTGGCCCTGTACGTAACCATGTACAGCCCTTTGCAAATGGCCGCCGACCTACCCGAGCACTACAACCAGCACCTCGACGCCTTTCAGTTCATCAAGGATGTGGCCGTGGACTGGGATGACACCAAAGTGCTGGAAGCCGAGCCCGGCGACTACATCACCTACGCCCGCAAGGCCAAAGGCAAAAGCAGCTGGTTCATCGGCAGCACCTGCGACGAAAACGGCCGCACCTCCCGCATCGACCTGAGCTTCCTGGAGCCCGGCAAAAAGTACACCGCCACCATCTACGCCGACGCTCCCACGGCCCACTACGAAAAGAACCCCCAAGCCTACCAGATCCGCAAGCAAACGGTAACCAGCAAAACCAAGCTCACCCAACTCTGCGCCCCCGGCGGCGGTTATGCTATCAGCCTGGTGGCTGTCAATTAAAAATTAAGAATTAGGAATTAAAAATTGGGCCGCTGAACGACTCCTTATGTTTCGTTCAGCGGCCCAATTTTTAATTCCTAATTCTCAATTTTTAATTGATATAAAGCTCGTTCCACATCCTCCGGGGTGTCGATGCCGATGGTCTCCAGCTCGGTTTCGGCGGTTTGGATGCGGTAGCCGGCTTCCAGCCAGCGCAGCTGCTCCAGGCTTTCGGCCAGCTCCAGCGGAGATGGGGGCAGCTGGGTGATGGCACGGAGCACATCGGGGCGGTAGGCATAGAGGCCAATGTGGCGCAGGTAGCGGTGGTGCTGGAGCCACTCGGCCTGCGGGTGCTGGCGCTGGTAGGGCAGGGGGTGGCGGCTGAAGTACAGCGCCTCGCCCCGGGCGTTGAGCACTACTTTGGGCAGATGGGGGCTGAACAGCTCTTCCTCATTCACTACGGGCTTCACCAGCGTCGCCAGCTGCGGTGGCTCGGCGGCGCGAAATAAGTTTACCAGCGCGTCAATCTGCTGGGGGTGAATGAAGGGCTCGTCGCCCTGAATGTTGACGATGCAGTCGGCCTGCACGTTCAGCTGCTGGTAGGCGTCGTGCACCCGGTCGGTGCCGCTGGGGTGGTCGGCAGCCGTCAGCACGGCCTCACCCCCGAAGCCGCGCACGTGGTCCAGAATGCGCGGGTCGTCGGTAGCCACTACCACCCGGCTCAGGCTCGACTGTTGGGCCCGGCGCACGACCCGCTCAATCATGGTCTGGCCGCCCAGGTCTACGAGGGGCTTGCCGGGTAGGCGAGTAGAAGCAAAGCGGGCGGGAATGATGCCGATGGCAAGCATAGTAGTTGGAAAGGGATGAGCCGGCAAAAAACGCAAAAAACTGCCGAAGCTGAGTAGATGCGTGTCCACTAAGCCGCCAGCACGTGTATCCCGGAGCACAGCTCCGGGGTACAAGGCCAACGACGGCCCGGCAAACCAGCTCATCCCCAAAATCAGCAACTCCAACCCGTCAGCGTGCTAAAAAACATCGGCACTCCGCGCCGAATCCGTAACTTTCGGCAAATTGTATGCAAGCGGGGCCTGGTTTGCCGATATTGCCTGGCCACTGCTTTGTGCCTGCCGACTAGTATGTTTCGATTTCCGTTGCTGACTGCCGCGTTTGTATTTACCGGTCTTTCTGCCGGGGCTGCGTCCGGCCCCGTTGCCCCTCCCGATTCCATAGGCGTTGAGTACCGGGGCAATAAGCTACTCATCAAACACCGGGTAACGCCCGGCGAAACGCTGTATGGCGTGGCTCGGCGCTATAAAGTGCCCGTGGAAGACATTGTGGAGGCCAACTCGGGGCAGAAAGGAGCTCTGGTGACAGGTCAGCTTATTTTGGTGCCCCGCAACCGTGTAGTACTCACGCAGCCGGCCGCGCCCAAAGCTACGGTAGCAGCTCCCGCCGCCACCCGGTCCCTGCCTACCGATGCGCGCGGCAACCGGGTGTATAAGGTAGAGCCCGGCATGACGCTGTTTGCCATTGCCCGCCGCTTCCAGACTACCCCGGCAGAGCTTGCCCGCCTCAATGGCTTTCCGGCCAACTACAATGTGCGTGTGGGGCAGTTGGTAGTGGTGGCAGGCTCGGCCGCGGCTCCTGCTCCGGTAGCCCGGCCCACAACGCCCGTTGCTACTACCCGTCCGGCTCCCACCACCCGTCCGGAACGGGACGAGGAAGCGGAGCGCGACGCCCGGGAAGCCCGGGAAAAAGAGGCTCGGGAACGGGCTGCCCGGGAGCGGGCCCGGGACTCGGCCACCTCGCCGGCCGTAACGCCTCCCGCCCCGGCTCCCACAACCCCAGCACCGGCTCCCGAAAAGGAAAAAGCACCTTCCCGGGCCAGTGAAATCGTGCGGCGGGTATCGGAAAGCGGGCTAGCTACGGCCATCCAGACGGATGCTTCGGACAAATACCTGGCCCTGCACAAAACCGCTCCAGTCGGCACCATCATGGAGGTGAAAAATATCATGAACGGGCAGTCGGTGTACGTGCGCGTGATTGGGCAGCTGCCCGATACCGGCGAAAACACCAACATCCTGGTGCGGCTCTCCAAGCGGGCCGTGCAGCGCCTGGCCACTCCCGACCAGCGCTTCCGCGTCGAAACCAACTATGTACCGTAACGGTGAAATTGTGAAGTGGTGAAATTGTGAATCTGATGTTCTGCTTGCGCAGTTTGTGCGAATTGAACGTCCAACTCACAATTTCACCACTTCACAATTTCACCACTTCACCGCATGAACCACGCCCAGGTGCGGGCCCTGCTCGACGAGAAATACCGCCACTACGACCAGCCCGGCTTTATTGCCCTCGACCCCATCAGCATTCCGCATCAGTTTACGCTGCGGCAGGATATAGAAATTAGTGGGCTGTTTGCGGCGCTGCTGGCCTGGGGGCGCCGGCCTACCATCATCAGCAAGTGCCGGGAGCTGTTGCAACGCATGGACAACGCGCCCTACCAGTTCATCCGCCAGCACCAGGACGACGACCTGAAGCGGCTACTGGGCTTCTGTCACCGCACCTTCTGCGACACCGACCTGCTCTACTTCGTGCACTGGCTGCGCTGGTTTTATGCCAGCCACGAAACGCTGGAAGATGCCTTTTTGGTAGGTAGCACTCAGAAGGAGCGGCTGGAAAACTTCCACAACTTGTTTTTTAGCCTGGAAGATGCGCCCCAGCGCACCCGCAAGCATGTGGCTACCCCAGCCCGCGGCTCGGCCTGTAAGCGCGTGAATATGTACCTGCGCTGGATGGTGCGCCGTGACGAGTACGGTGTAGATTTCGGCCTCTGGCAGCGTCTTTCCCCCGCCGACCTCATATGCCCCTGCGACGTGCACGTGGAGCGCGTGGCCCGACGGCTGGGCCTGCTGGAGCGCAAGCAGGTAGATTGGCTGGCCGCCGAAGACCTCACCGTCCACCTCCGCACCCTCGACCCCCATGACCCCGTGAAGTACGATTTCGCCCTGTTCGGGCTGGGAGTAGAAGGGGAGATGTAGGGAATGTGCAGAATGTGGGCAATGAGCTAAATATGATAGCAAAAGATGGACTGCATAGCTCTAAGGCAGACTACACGTAGCGGCATTTCTATCCCATTTCCACATTATATACATTCGGCACATTAAAGAAGGTGAATCTTTCCGGCCCTGTCTGCTGTTTATCTTCGCATTCCATTCCGATTTCCAAGACCCCCCGATTTGATTTTACCCCAGAATTTCGAGCAGAAGATTGGCTTCACGCAGCTGCGTGAGTTGCTGGACGGCCTGTGCCTGAGCGCGCTGGGCCGGCAGTTTGTAGCCAAGATGAGCTTCCTGACCAAACACGACCAGCTGGAAAAGCTGCTCCTGCAAACCGACGAGTTCCGCCAGCTGCTCAACAGCGGCGCGGAGTTTCCAGGTGCCCATTACCACGATGTGCACCAGCACCTGGTGCGGGCCAACCTGCCCGGCTCTTACCTGGAGGTGGCCGCCTTTTACGCCATCAAGATGAGCCTGCGCACCATCCGTGAGGCGCTGACGTTTTTTACCCGGGCCGAAGAGGACTTATACCCCACGCTGCGCCTGCTAGGCATTGGCGTGCAGGTAGACCGCAACCTGCTGGCCGCCTTGGACAAAGTGGTGGATGATGAAGGCCTCGTGCGCGACGATGCCTCCCCGCTGCTGCGCCAGATCCGGCAGGAGCTGATTGCCCGGCAGGTGCAGCTGCGCAAGCAGATTGCCGGCATCCTGCGCCACGCCCGCCAGGAAGGCTGGGTGCCCGAGGGCTCCGAGCCTACTATCCGGGGTGGGCGCTTGGTGCTGCCCGTTATTGCCGAGCACAAGCGTCGGGTGAAGGGCCTGATTCACGATGAGTCGGCCACCGGCCAGACGGTGTACATTGAGCCGGAAGCGGTGTTCGAGCTGAATAACGACATCAAGGACCTCGATAATGCTTATCACCGCGAGCTGGTACGCATCCTCACCCAACTCACGGTCCAGCTGCGCCCACATATTCCGGATCTGCGCAAGGCCTATCAGTACCTCGGTCTACTCGACTTCATTCGGGCCAAAGCCCAGCTGGCGCGCCGCCTGGAGGCTTCCTTGCCCGTGCTGCATCCGCGCCCCATGATGCGCTGGCAGCAGGTGCGCCATCCGCTGCTCTACCTCACTTTCCTGAGCCACGCCAAGGACGACCCGCGCGAGGTGGTACCCCTGGATATTGAGCTCACGCCCGAGCAGCGCATCCTGCTGATTTCGGGGCCCAACGCGGGTGGTAAGTCTGTGAGCATGAAAACGGTGGGCTTGGTGCAGTACATGCTCCAGTGCGGCCTGCTGATTCCGGCTGGCGAAACCTCCGAGGCCGGTATGTTCGATGATATTTTCCTGGATATCGGCGACGAGCAGAGCCTGGAAAACGACCTGAGCACCTACTCCTCGCACCTGCTCAGCATGAAGCAGTTTGTGACCCTGGCCGGCAAGCGCAGCCTGGTGCTGATTGACGAGTTTGGTACCGGCACCGAGCCCAGCCTGGGCGGGGCCATTGCCGAGGCGGTGCTGGAGCAGCTGAACCGCGCCCGGGCCTTCGGCGTCATCACCACCCACTACACCAACCTGAAAAATTACGCGGAGCGCACGCCCGGCATCGTGAACGGGGCCATGCGCTACGACCCCGACCAGCTGCAGCCGCTCTACCGCCTCGAAATTGGGAAGCCGGGCTCCTCGTTCGCCATCGAAATTGCCCGTAAAATCGGGTTGCCGAAGCAGCTGGTGGAGCGCGCTACGCAGTTGGTGGGCAAGGACAAAATCCGCTACGACCGGCTGCTGGAGGGTCTCGAAAAGGAGAAAACCGAGCTGGAGCAGCGCACCGCCGAAGCGGCCAAGGCCGAGCGGCGCATGAAAAAAGCCGCCCAGGAGTATCAGGACCTCAAGAAGTACCTCGATGATACCACGCTGGAGGTGCTGCGCGACGCCAAAGCCAAGGCCAAGCTGCTGCTTAAGGATGCCAACCAGCAGATTGAGTCTACCATCCAGGAAATCCGGATTGGGCAGGCCGAGAAGGAACGTACCAAGGAAGCCCGCGGCAAGCTGGAAACCTTCGTGCGCGAAAAGCTGCACATTGAGCCGCCCAAGCCCCGGGCCACCCGCGAAATGGCCGACCCCAACACCCTCAAGCCCGGCGACAAGGTGGCGCTGCTGGGGCAGGAGGGCCACGGCGAAATCATGAGCGTGAAGGGCAAGACGGCGGAGGTGAGCTTCGGCGGGCTGAAAACCATCGTGAAAGTCAGCCAGCTGGAAAAGCTCACCCGCTCCGAAATCCGGGAGCGGGAGAAAACCGCCGCCCGCAAAGCCCCGGCCCAGCACGCCACCCTCGACATTACGGGCCGCATGGCCGGCTTCAACACCACCCTGGACCTGCGTGGGGAGCGGGCCGAGGATGCGCTCAATAAGATCATGGCCTACGTGGATGACGCCGTGATGCTGGGTGTGCCGGAAATCAAAATCCTGCACGGCCGCGGCAACGGCGTGCTGCGACAGATTGCCCGCGACTACCTGCACCGCACCCGCGCCGTAGCCAGCGTCGCCGACGAGCACGCCGACCGCGGCGGCGACGGGGTGACGGTGGCCGTGTTGAAGTAAAATCACAGATGATGCAGATAGCGCAGATTCGTTCAGGCAGTGCACGACGGTGATAGTAGATTCAAGGGTACTTTTCCCCAACTGTTATGATAGCCAACGGTTGCCCTCACTATCTGCTACCAGCCTGTATCTATGAAGTCCACTTAGTTCACAAGGCCAGCCAGAATAAATCTGCGCTTTCCTCCTCATCTGTACCACCTGTGATTTATGCACCCTCGTAACCCCCACAACGCCCGCTACGATTTTACGCAGCTGCTCAGTCACAGCCCCGAGCTGGCAGCCTTCGTGGTGCCCAACCCCACCGGCGACCAGACTATCGACTTCGCCAACCCGGCCGCAGTGAAGGCGCTGAATCGGGCGCTGCTGCGGCAGTTTTATGGCGTGCAGCACTGGGATATTCCGGCCGGCTACCTCTGCCCGCCCATTCCCGGCCGTGCCGACTACCTGCATTACGCCGCTGATTTGCTGGCTGAAGCCAACGGCGGCGAGGTGCCCCACGGCAAAGCGGTGCATGTGCTGGATGTGGGCGTGGGGGCCAACTGCGTGTACCCCATCATCGGCTCCCGGGCCTACAGCTGGCGCTTCGTGGGCTCCGAAATTGACCAGGTAGCTCTGAAAGCCGCCCGTAATATGGTGGCCGTCAATCCCGGGCTGGCCGGCCGCATTGATTTCCGCCTGCAAACCCACTCCGATTACGTGTTCGATGGTATCGTGAAGCCCCGGGAGGAGTTTGACTTGGTGGTGTGCAACCCGCCGTTTCATGCTTCGGCGGCGGCGGCGGCCGAGGGCAGTCAACGCAAAAATCGCAACCTGGGCTACCCCAAAGCGGCCGCGCCCGTGCTGAACTTCGGGGGGCAGAACTCGGAGCTGTGGTGTGAAGGCGGGGAGGAAGGCTTCCTGAAACGCATGGTGGCTCAAAGCGCGCCGCTGGGCCAGCAGGTGTTGTGGTTCAGTACGCTCATTTCCAAAAAGGAAACCCTGCCCAGCATTCAGCACTTCCTGAAACTGGCCGGTGCCCCCGAAACCCACGTTATTCAGATGAGCCAGGGCCAAAAAATCAGCCGCCTCGTGGCCTGGTCCTTTCAAACACCCGAGCAACGCCAGACCTGGGCCCAGCGGCGGTGGAAAGCGTAGGTTTTACCACTTGTCATTCTGCGCGACATACTCAGGATGACAATCGAGAAAAATCAATCAATAAAAAGGCGGCTTCCTGTACGGGAGCCGCCTTTTCTACTGTGTGAGCCGCCAGAAAGCTGAGTTCTAGCTTCTCATATCTAACCTCTGATTACTCTACCACCACGCGGCTAACCTGCGTCTGCTCGGCAGTTTCAATGTGCACTAGGTACAACCCGGCGCGCAGCTGCGAGGCATCTACGCTGATGTCCTGACCATTTAGCGGCTTGGTTTGGTCGAGCACTACGCGGCCGGTGGCGTCGCGCAGGGTTACGCGGGCGGTGCGGGCGGCACCCGACTGCACGCGCAGCTGGAACTGGCCACGGGTGGGGTTGGGGTACACCTGTACGCTGCTCTGCTGCACCGTGGCCGTTTTGTTGCTCAGCACCAGGTTGCACACCTGCACACCGTTGTTCTGGTCCTGAATGCGCTTGGCGAATTCCTGGTAGTACTGGTTAGTAACGCGGGCATCGTGCACGATGAGCGTGTTCTCGTCGTTTTCGGTGTTGGCCGAAAGGCTCCAGTTGTGCGAGCCTACGAACACCTGCGGGTCCGACTGGGCGGCGCCGGCATCGATGATGGCGTATTTGTGGTGCATGATGCCGGTACCATTGTATAGCATGATGCGGTTGCCGATGGTGCTCTGGATGTTGTCGAAGATGCTCTGCGCGGCCGTGTTGGCGGTAATTTCGTTCAGCAGCATCTCCGAGCAGCTACCGATGTTCTTCTGCTGAATCTGGTTGCGGATGGCGTTGCCGATGTCGCTCTGAGTGAGCAGCATGGTGGCAATGTGCAGGTCGTTGTCGGCGGTTTGCACGGCCTGAATCAGGCGGCCATTCACGTTGTCGGTGGGCGAGAACCACGACTCGACCGATTTGCCGGCAATGTTGAGGTAGTGCGGGGTGTTGTCGGTTTTCAGGGAGCCAAACTTAGCCGTAGCCAGCGTGCCCGAGCCCCACATCTCGTTGAACTCCACGGCGTACACCTTGGCCAGCGACTGGTCCTGGATGGCAATGGAGTTGTTCCGGTCGGTGCTCAGCTGGGCACCGGTCCAGTTGGTTGAGCCGGTCCACACCCAGGGCTGGTTGGGGTTGGTGCTGTTTGCGTCAATCACCACAAACTTATTGTGCATGATATTCATGGTCGTCTGGCGGCCAATACGCGGAATGCTGGCATCGAGGCTCTGGATGCTGACGTTGGCGTTGTCATTCTCGAACAGCACCCGCACGGCCACGCCCCGGGCCTTGGCCGCATTTACGGCTGCCAGAATGGTGGGGCTGTTCCAGTTATAGATGGCAATGTCCAGCGTTTGTTGGGCACGGGAAATGTAGCGGGCAATGGTATCGGCCATGGCCCCGCCCGGTAGCGACAGGGCATTGTTGCCGGGGCTGGCCAGTGCCGTATTCACGGTGCTGGTAAAATAGGTGCGCATTTTACCCGTCGACTGCGAAGCCGTAATCATAGGAATTACGCGCGACTCAGAAAGGCCGGCGGCGTTGGTGCTGCTGGCCTTCACGTAGTAAATAGTGGCCGGCTGCAGGCCCGAAATGGTCAGGCTGTGGTTAATGGTGCTGGTGGCATTGGTAACAGCCGTAAAGGGGCCAGCCGCCGAGGTAGCATACTCCAGCTTGGTATCACCGGGGTTCTGGGTGATGTAACTCACCGTAAAGCCAGTGGTGGTAATGTTGGTGGGAGCCGGCACGTTCACGAAGTTGGGCGTATTGCCCTGGCGGAAGTCGGCGTAGAGGCGGGGTAGCAGCTGGTAACCCGTGTTGCCAGCCGTATTAGTGAACTGGCTCATAATGCCCACCACATCGAAATTGCCGGTAGGGGAAGGCTTACCAATCAGACCGTCGGGGCCGTTGGAGGCCGCGTTAACGTACATGATGGTGGTGGCGTTGCCGCTGATGCGGTAGGTAGTGCTGGCAAATGCCGTAACAGCCGCCCCGGCCGTGGTGGTAACGGTGGTGGCATTGGTGAGCTTCACCAGCTGGCCTTCGTAGGCTTCGGCATAGGCTGCGGAGGCATTGGTAGCCGAGAAGGCCACCGGGGTGGGCAGCGGCCGGTTGCCGGCCAGTACCGTCAGCGTCGTAACCGGATCCAGCTCCAGCAGCCCTTTATAGTCCTTAAGGGTACCCGTAACCTGAATGGAGTCACCCTGGCGTACGTTGGCAGTCAGGGTGGAGGAGTACACACCAATGCCTGCTGTGCCATCCTGCAGGTAGCGGATGGCTCCCAGCTCGGAGCCGTTGGTAACCACACCGCGTAGCGTAACCGTGGCCCCGGAAGCGCCATATGCAGGTGCCTGTGCCCGGGCGGCGGCAATAGTTATGGCCGTTTGCGCGTGCGCGGGCAGCCAGGAGGCAAGGCTGAACAGCAATGCCAGCAGGGGTAATTTTTTCATCAAAGCGAAAAAGGTTGGGGGGAAGGTGTGCAACTGAAAAACGGATACAAATATCCTGATTTTCAGCCTAAAGTTGGGCGCGGCCAGATGAAGAGTTTATGACGCTTCCCGGATGGTGGTGCGTAGCAGTTACCGGCCGGCTGGTTTCTTTTTGTTGTCGGTGAGCATGGGAACAGCCGGCGAGTTGGAGGTGCCATTGGCATTGGTGGAGGACACCCGCACGTAGTAAGTGGTGGTAGGCTCCAGGTTGGTCAGCTCCACGCTGTGCATGGTAGTAAGGGCGGGCAGATTGACGACGGTACCCAGGGCTGCCGTTTTGCCGTACTCCACCTTGCTGCTGCCGGGGTTGGCCGTCTGGAAAATAACCGTGAAGCCGTTCCGGTAAATGTTGGTAGGCACTGGCTCGCCCTGAATAGCAGGCAAACCGCCCGCCACCACAAAGTCGGAAAACAGGCGGGGCAGCAGCTGGTAGCCGCCCGCACCGGTTTGGGTAAACTGGCTCACGGTGCCAATCAGGTCGTAGGTGCTGGTGGGCGGCAGTTTATCAATCAGCCCATTCTCGCCAGTAGAGGCCACATGGATGCGAATGGGCGTGGTCTTCTGGCCGTTGAGCAGATAGTTGGTGTTGCCCTTAAGGGCCTCGGCCGGAGCACCAGTGCCGGTGGTGAGGCTGCTGAGCCCTTTGATGCGCACCAACCGGCCTTCGTAGGCATCGTCGAACACCGTGTTTATATCTGCCGCGGCCACCTCCAGAGGAACCACCCGCCGGCCCGAAGCCACCTTGCTTACGCTGGCAACGGGGTCCATTTCCAGCAGACCGTTGTAGTTCTTGAGCGTCCCGGTTATGTGCACACTGTCGCCGGCAACCAGGGCGTGCAAATCGGTGTTGGTGGTAGAGAAAACCGCCAGCCCAGCCACTTTATCCTGCACAAAGCGTAACTGACCCAGCTCCGGGCCATTGGTTACCACGCCCCGGACTGTTACGGTAGCGCCGGGACCTGCCGCCCGGGCGGCACTAATGGTAGGTGGGGGGGCTGGGGCTGCTACGGTCGCCGCGGTAGCAGGTTTAGGACGAGCCGGTTGGCGCTGGGCCTGGGCGACCAGCGTACCGGAAAGCAAAAGAACCGGGAGTACAATGCGTTTCATGGAGTGTGAGGGTTGTGCGCGGGCAGTAAAAGAGAGCAAGTGGGTGGTAGGTGATGAAGGAACCGTATTACCAGTTGAGGTAAAAATACGCCATCGGATTCCGAAAATGCTGTACTTTTTTCCAGAGATGGGAAAAAAGCGGGAAATACAACGGGCCCGCCGCGTCTGCCGCAACGGGCCCGTTTTCAAGGGGCTACAGAATATTTACCTCGGGGTGCAGCTCAATACCAAACTTCTCCCGCACGGAGGCAATAATATCGTAGGCCAGCTCCCGGATATCCTGGCCCTGGGCGCCGCCATGATTCACCAGCACCAGGGCTTGTTTATCGTGCACACCGTGGGCCCCGCGGCGCTGGCCCTTCCAGCCGCACTGCTCAATCAGCCAGCCGGCGGGCACCTTTACGCCCCCTGGCACGGGGTAGCCCGGGATGCTGGGGTGCTGGGCTTGCAGCTCATCGTACTTGGTCTGCGACACCTCGGGGTTCTTGAAGAACGAGCCGGCATTCCCAATCTGGGCCGGGTCGGGGAGCTTGCTGCGGCGGATGTGCATCACGGCCTCGCTTACCTGTCGCGGAGTGGGCTCTTCGCCAATGCCCATATCCTCCAGCGTCGTTTGGATGGCCCCGTAGCTAACGTTGGGCTGAGCGCGGCGGTGCAGGCGCAACACCAGTCCGGTTACCACATACTGGTTTTTGAGCGGCCCCTTGAACACCGATTCGCGGTAGCCGAAACCGCACTCCGCGGCCGTAAAGGTGCGCACGTGGCCGGTAGCCAGCTCCAAGGCCTCCAGGTGGTCGAAGGTGTCCTTCAGCTCGGCCCCGTAGGCTCCGATGTTCTGGAGCGGTGCCGCGCCTACCGTGCCCGGAATCAGGGATAGGTTTTCGATGCCGTTGAGCTCATTATCCAGCGTAAACTGCACCAGCCCGTGCCACGACTCGCCGGCCCCGGCCCGCACCAGGGCCGAGTCCTCGTCCTGGCTTACCACTTCCAGCCCCCGGATTTCGTTTTTCAGCACTACGCCGTCGAAATCCTGAGTGAACAAGAGGTTGGACCCCCCGCCCAGAATCAGCTTCTCGGCCTGCTGCACCTCGGGTAGCGCCAGCAACGCCCGCAGCTCATCGGTGGAGGCAAAGCGGGCAAACAGCCGGGCCTTTACATCGAGCCCAAAAGTGTTGAAGGGACGCAGGGAAACGGAGTGTTCAAGTAGGGGAGCCGGGGCCATAGCGCAGGAAAACGGATGATGCAGGCGCAAAGGTAGCCGTTTGCCGCCTCGTTGAGGTGCGGCCTCGCGCACGGCCACCCACCCCTGGCACCGGCAAGGCCAATAGGATACCTGGTCGGCAGAAGAATCAATAAAAGGATGAGGCAGGCCGGCAGCCCGCGGGTAAGTCAGAATGCTTTGCGCTTACGGTGGGGCGCATCCATCACCAGTGTTACCAGCAGGGCGTGGGGCAGCGTTACGATGGAGGCCACCACCAGCGCCAGGCTGAACCAGGCAGCGGCATCGGGCAGGCGGTGAGCCAGCAGGCGGCCCAGCACCAGCAACGCCATACAGCTCAGTAGGAGCAGCGGCGTGGCTCGCCGCAGGAAAAACACCAGCTGGGGCAGCAGGGCCCAGCCGGTTGGCAGCAATTGCCCATTATTCAGCCAGCTGGTCAGGCGCAGTACATGCTGCAGGCTGTGCCAGTACACAAAGTACACCGCCACCGACCAGCGCGGCGGCAGCAGCAGGAGCAGCCCGGCCAGTACCAGCAGCTCCACCAGCTCCTGGCGTAGCAAATCCCAGCGCCGCTGCCGGGCATACCAGCCCCAGAGTGCTGCGTGCCCGGTCATCACTACTATTCCCAGCCCGCCCGATACCGCGCCGAACATGGACGGGGAAATAGCTGCTGCTCCGGTGAAGCGCAGCAAATCGTTGACGATGCTGGCCGTCTCGACGGGCCACCAAGTGGCCGGTACCGCAAACAGCAACGTGCCGCGCAGCAGACTATGACTGAGCCAGACCGCCCCTGAAACCTGGGTGGGTGGGGGAGCATCGGCCGAGCCCCAGTGCCACATGGTGAGCAGAAAGAACAAGCCAACGGTAGCGGCCGGCCAGCGCCACCAGCACAAGCCCACGACAACTGCCAGGCCCAGGTACCCGACCAGAAACCGGCCCCAGTAGCGCCAGTCGCGCAGCGCGTTTGCGGCCGGCGCTGCGGCGGGCACTACCAGTTGGTCGCAGGCTCCGTGGGCAAGGCCCAACGCCACCATGCCCACAGCCAGCGGTACGCCCAACACGAAGTTGGTGTAGGCTGGAAACAACTGCCCAAGCCCGACTAGCAGGCTAACGGCCGCATAGGAATAATAGCGTGGGGGCCATGGCACCGCCGCCATTGTACCGGGAGAAGAAAGCATACGTAGCGGAGAAAGAACAAGCAGGCTGCACGACCCGGGGTGGGCAACGCAGCCTGCCAGCCGGTGAATTCCAGAAAAGCCGGAGTAACCCCCCCGCCGCTACACCACCGAGGCGGCGTTGGCTGGGGCTACCTTCACCACCGATTCGCTGCGGGCAATGCCATACACCACCAGGCCGAAGCCGATTTTGTTGATGGCATCAGCAATGTTATAGAGCAAGTCCAAGTCGTGCGGCCGCAGAATATTGGCTCCATCCGGCCCGAGCCAGCCGCCGGGCATGGCCATGTACCCGATGGGGTAAATAGCCCAGCCCACCAGAATAAACCACGCCAGTGCCCGTACACCTTTCTGTACCGATACCGAGTTGGACGCCGCGGCCAGCTGCGCCACTTCGCCCATCCAGGCCGCGTACAGAATATACACATAGCCCAGCGTAGACAAGGAGCCCCACAGCACCGAGTGGCGCATCGACCCATCGGTAAAGGCCTCGCCGATATAGCCGAACACCAGCATGATGAAGGCCGCCAGAATCAGTTTCCAGAGCAGGGAGGCCTTGGCCCCGGCCGCCCGCACCAACAGGTAAAATTCCACTACCATCAGCGGCACGGTTAGGGTCCAGTCGATGTAGCGGAGGGCAATGGGGGTTTCGTGGGTGGTCACGTAGTAGTCGCGCATGTAGTAATAATGCACGGCTGCAATGCCCGTAATCAGGCCCGAAACCAGGAGGGAGGTTTTCCATTTGTCGGCCACCGTACTCCGCTCAAACAGGAAGAATACGGAGGCTGCCGCCATGGCCATGTACCCCGTGAAGAACGTAAAGGCTACTGGGTCGTCAACCGGAATGCGCATGACGTCGAGTATTATCGTTTGCATGAGATAAGTGGTTGATGGTGAGAGAAGAAACTATACTGCATTAAGAGAGTAATATGTTCGAATGTTTAAACTTTGATGACAAAAGATTAAACAAAATAATTATCCAGTATCGAGGGCAGCCCTTGCTGTATTCTTCGCACATCAACCGGCTAACCTGGTGCAAAAGGAAGCGGGGTCGGAACCAGGCAGCAGACTGGTTCCGACCCCGCGGAGGAGGAGAAATAGTTCGACTACCGCAGCCGGTAACCCCTGAGCGAGTAATACAATAGATAGGCGTAGCACAGGGCTGGCAGTACAAAGGCTACCCGCAGGCCCCCGGCGTAGGTGGAAACAGCTCCCATCAGGAAAGGAATAAGGGCCCCGCCCACAATGGCCATAATCAGGTAAGAAGAGCCCTGCTTGGTAAGCGGCCCCAGCCCTTTGATAGCCAGGGGGAAGATAACGGGCCACATAATGGAGTTGCACAGGCCGCAGAGTACCACCAGCCACAAGGCCGCTTCGCCGCGCACCAGCACTGCGGCCACCACGCTCAACAGCGCCACGGCGCACACCAGCACCAGGGCCAGCCGGGCATTGATGCGGCTAAGCAGCGGAATGCCTACCACCCGCCCAATCAGGGAGCCAAACCAATACGATGATACCAGTACCGCGCCAACGGCCTTAGTGAAGCCCGCCGTGGTATCAATAGGGGCTGGCGCCTGTCCGAACAGGGCTGCGCCCCAGTTGGTAGCCACACTCAGGCTGCGTACCAGGGCCTGAGTAAAGTCCGACAGCTGCTGAATATTCTGGGTTTCTCCGAAGCGGATCAGATAATCGCCCAACCCAACCTCTACGCCCACATACAGGAAAATAGCCACTACGCCCAGCACCAGGTGCGGGTACTGCAGGGCCGAGCGCCGGGCGGGTAGGGCCGTGTCGGCAGCGGCCGTTTCTTCGTCGGTGAAGGTTTCCAGCTCCGGCAGTTTCAGCAGGGCAAACACGCCCGCCAACACGGCCAGAAACATGGCCAGGCCAATGTACGGACCCTTTACCAGGGCGGCTTCCTCGCCCAGGCGCTGGGCCACGGGCATGGCCGCCAGCCGGGCCTTCAGCACTTCGGAGCCGCCAAATAGTAGCATACCGCCCAGCAGGGGAGAAAGAGTGCCGCCAAAGTTGTTGGCTACGCCTACCAGGCTCACCCGCGACGCTGCCCCACTGGCCGGGCCCAGCACCGATACGTAGGGGTTGGCCGCCACCTGCAGCAGAGTAATACCGGCCCCCAGAATGGCCAGGCCCAGCAGAAATACCCCAAATACCCGGGAGTTGGCCGCCGGAATGAACACCAGCGCCCCCACGGCCATAATCAGCAGCCCCACTACAATGCCGCGCTGGTAGCCCAGCCGTTTCAGCAGCACCCCGGCCGGCAACGACATTAGGAAATAGGCCCCGAAAAACGCCACCGATACCGTGGATGACTGAAAATCAGTGAGCTGGCACACATCCTTCAGGTAGGGCATGAGCACCCCATTGAAGTTGGTAACGGCCCCAAATAGGAAAAACAGGCTGGTCATGGCCGCCATGGGCAGCGCGTAGCTACGCGCGGCGGTGCCAACGGTGGCCGAGCCGGAAGAAGTAGAAGGAATAGCCATGCAAAGGCGGAAATAAATAGAAAGAAGAAGCCGGCCCGAAAGGCCGGCTAAGCAATGCTACGGAGTTTTTCTGAATAACATCTGCCTAGGTGGGTGGCAGCGCTAGCGCCCAACCCTGCGCCCGCAAGTGCCCGGTGCAGCGGGGGCAGAAACCAGTTTCCTGGTCGGTGGGGTTGCCGCCTTCCGCGTCGCGCATGAAGCAGGTCGGCTCCGGGCAGTGCGGCAGGCCCTGCGTATGGCCAATTTCGTGCAGTACTACTTTATAAAACTGTGTACTCAGATTGTGGTGTCGCAGCCGAAAGCTGGATACCATGGCCGCCCGGCCCGGCTGGTAGCCCAGCCCCAGCACGCCCCAGTCGGGGTGGCCGTTTTTGGTGGTGCTGATGTCGTGGCGGGTCAGGCCGATAACCAACGTGTCGGGTTGGTAGTGCCGGGTCAGGTAGCGTAGCAGGGAGTCGGCGCGGTACCGGTGACGGGGTGGGTAGTACGCGGCTGAGGGCAGCGGCCGAACTGGCGCTACCACTACCGGTACGGCCGCGCGCCGGAGCTAGTGCCGCACCGAATCGGTGAGTGCCCGGGGCATCCCCCGAAACGGCTGGAGCACCAGCACCGGTGGGTGTGGGGTGAGCCACTGGCAGCCGGCAATGGCTGAGGCGAACAAGAGAACCAGGTATGCCGTGCGCAATGCCATAAAACTAACCTATGAGTTTGGGCTCTGCACCGGTCGTTCTACAAAATAAAATAGGTCCCGTTTCAAATCATTGGCCATTTTCTGCATGCCACGACGGGTTTTGAAATATGGCAAACCAACCAAGAATGCTCCCTGAAACAGGAACGCAAGCAACAACATTATTACATTTAAAAAAGTCATCTTCCCGGTCTGTGAGACAAAGACGGTCAGGACAAAAAGTATGAATGCAGAATATAAGAGAGCCGGTGCTACTACATGTAAAGACGCTCCGTTTAACTCTCCTTCTACTCGCACTCCGGCTGGATCCGGTAACAGTGTTGCCCGAAATGAAGGTGCGAAAGCCCAGTTTTCTTCCGCTCGGGGCTTCATTTGGACGGTATCAGTATTTATTATTCCGGTGTAAGGCGCAACCTCAGGCGAAAAAATGCGGCCCAAACGCCCAAACGGGTTGATGTGAGGCGGTGCAACGTGCGGCTGGAGCCGTTGTATAAATTGGTCTTTGTCAATAGAGAAATGCAGAACGAGAGGGGTAATCAATCGAATCTTACGGAACAGCCCTTGCATGTAAGGATAGGGTATGGTTATCGGGTAAAGAAGGGGTAAATATAGCAGCCGGAGCCGCCGTCACCCCGTACCTTTGCGCTTCTTTTCGCTCATCTTGCCCCGTACCATGCCCCAGTCCAGCCGCCGCTCCGCTCCGTTTTACATGACTGCCACCACCCAGTTCGGGCTGGAAGAAGTACTGGCCGAGGAGCTGCGCCAGCTCGGGGCCAAAATTGAGAAAGTGGGCCAGCGCGCCATTGAGTTCGTGGGCGACACCCAGCTGCTCTACGAAGCCTGCCTCTGGTGCCGCACGGCCATGCGCATCCTGCGGCCCTTCGCCGGCTTCTACGCCCGCGACGAAAAAGCCCTCTACCGCGAAGTCGGCCGCATCGACTGGAGCCGCTACATCCGGCCCGATCAGACGTTTGCCATTACGGCCGTGGTCAACAAGTCCACCTTCGACCACTCCCTGTTCGTGGCCCAGCTCACCAAGGATGCCATTGTGGACCAGTTCCGCAACCGCACCGGCTCGCGCCCCAGCGTGGACGTGAAGAACCCCGACATCCGGCTGCACCTGCACATGATTGAGAACGACGTGGTGCTCAGCCTTGATGCCTCCGGCGAATCCCTGCACAAGCGCGGCTACCGCCAGCAAACCAACGTGGCCCCGCTCAACGAGGCTCTTGCCGCCGGCCTGCTGCTGCTGGCGGGCTGGGACGGCAAAAAGACGCTCATCGACCCCATGTGCGGCTCGGGCACGCTGCTCACTGAGGCCGCCCTCATTGCCCAGCGCATTGCCCCCGGCCTCTACCACCAGGGTAAGTTCGGGTTCGAGAACTGGGCCGACTTCGACGCCGCCCTCTGGGAATCGGTGCAGCTGGATGCCCGCCAGGCCCGCATCGAGGAGCCCCAGGCCTACCTGGCCGGCTCCGACCTCTCGCGCGAGTTCATTGAGCTGGCCCGCGAAAACGTGGCCGCCGCCGACCTGGAGGACTACATCCGCTTCGGGGTGCGCGACGTGAAAGAGGCCAAGGCCCCGGCCCGCGAGGAGCCCGGCATCGTCATCATGAACCCGCCCTACGGGGAGCGAATCGGGGAGGAGGCCGAAATGGATGCCCTCTACAAAACCATTGGCGACACGCTCAAATCGGGCTTCCAGGGCTACGACGCCTACATTTTCACCGGCAACCTGGAGGCCGCCAAGCGCATCGGCCTGAAAGCCAGCCGCCGCATCCCGCTCTACAACGGCCCCATTGACTGCCGCCTGCTGAAATACGAGCTGTACCAGGGCACCCGGAAAGCAAAGTAGCGCGCAGCTCCGCTTCGCGCACGAGCGGAGCGAGTAACGGGCGTCTGGCTCTCTCGCGTAGGAACTCGCTTCGCTCGTGCGCGAAGCGGAGCTGCGCGCTACTGCTTATCTTCCGGTCCCCAATTTCCCCGAAGATGAAAAAGACGCTCCACACGCTGCTGCTGGCCGCCGCACTGCCATTGACCGCCGCGGCCCAATCCATCACCCGCCTGAACCCCACCAACTGGTGGGTGGGCATGAAGCACAACACCGTGCAGGTACTGGTGTACGGCCCCCAGGCCGGCACGCTCACCTACACCGTGAACTATCCCGGCGTGAAGCTGGTGAAAACCAATACCGTCGAGAACCCCAACTACGCCTTCCTTGACCTGGTAATTACGCCCACGGCCAAACCCGGGCAGGTGGCGCTAGTGGGCAAAAAGGGCGCGAAAACCGTGACCCAGAACTGGGAGTTGAAGGCCCGCGACAACGCCGTGAAGGCCCAGGGCGTCACGCAGGCCGACTTCATCTACCTGGCCATGCCCGACCGGTTTGCCAACGGCGACCCCTCGAACGACAAGTTTGCCGACATGGCCGACCCCAGCTCGGACCGCACGAACCCCTTCCTGCGCCACGGCGGCGACCTGCAGGGGGCCAGTCAGCACCTCGATTACCTCAAGGAGCTGGGCGTGACGGCCGTGTGGTTTACGCCCGTCATCGAAAACAATCAAACCCTCACCGACGAAGGCGGCGCGAAACGCTCGGCCTACCACGGCTACGGCTTCACCGACCACTACACCGTGGACAAGCGCCTGGGCGGTAACGCAGCCTACAAGGCCTTCGTGCAGAAAGCCCACGGTATGGGCCTGAAAGTGGTGCAGGATGCCGTGTACAACCACATCGGCAACAACCATTGGTTTATCCAGGACTTGCCCATGAAAAGCTGGCTGCACCAGTGGCCCACGTACACCAATACCAGTTACCGCCAGCAGCCCATTACCGACCCCCACGCCGCCCAGATTGACCGCAAGGTGACCCTCGACGGCTGGTTCGTGCCCTTTCTGCCCGACCTCAACCAGCAGAACCCCTACGTGGCCAACTTCCTGATCCAGCATGCCCTCTGGACGGTGGAGAACTTCGGGGTGGATGCCTGGCGCATCGACACCTATATGTACAACGACCAGCCCTTCATGAACCGCTGCAACGCGGCGCTGCTGGCCGAGTACCCCAAGATTCACATTTTCGGGGAGTCGTCGGTGACCAGCATTGTGGACCAGGCCTATTACGTGCGCAACAAGATTGACTTCCCCTTCAAGTCCAACCAGCCCGGCGGCCTTGATTTCGTGCTGGAAAATGCCATGCTGGCCGGCCTGAAGGAAGTGGGCACTCCCGGCGCCACCGGCTGGGACAATGGCGCCCAGCGCGTGTACCAGGCCCTGGCCCAGGACGCCGTGTACCAGGACCCCACCAAGCTCGTGACCTTCATCGACAACCATGACCACAACCGCTTCCTTTCGGAAGTAGGCGAGGACGTGGCCAAGTACAAGATGGGCCTGACCTGGCTACTGACTACCCGCGGCATCCCCAGCATGTACTACGGCACGGAAATCCTGATGAAGAACTTCAAGGACCCCTCCGACGCCGAAGTGCGCCGCGACTTCCCCGGCGGCTTTCCAGGCGACCAGCAGAACAAGTTCACGGCCGCCGGCCGCACCGAGGCCGAAAACGACGCCTTCCGCTTCGTGAGCACCCTGGCCAACTACCGCAAAACGCACCCGGTACTCAGCTCCGGCCAGCTGATGCAATACCTGCCCGAAAACGGCCAGTACGTGTACTTCCGCTACGCCGACGCCGGCACCGTCATGGTGGCCTCCAACACCACCGACAAAGCCGCCAGCCTGCCTACCGCCCGCTTCTCCGAGCGCATGGCCGGCTTCACCAAAGCCCGCAACGTCCTCACCGGCGAAACCATTTCCGACCTCAAAACCCTGCAACTCCCCGCCAAAACGGCCGTGGTGCTGGAGCTGATGAAGTAGGAAGCCGGATTTAAGTCAAAAGGAAAAGATAGAAAGTCAGAGCCCCGTTTGTCATCCTGAGCGCAGCGCAGGACCTTACTACGGCAGTACGAGTCGTTATTACGATTGTCGTTCTACTGTCAAAAGGTCCTTCGCTGCGCTCAGGATGACAAACGGGGCTCTGACTTTCTATCTTTTCCTTTTGACTTAAATCAATTACCCCGCGTACTGCTGGCAGGTCTCGGCGCAGGCGCGGCAGGCGGCGGCGCACTGCTGGCAGTGGGGGTGGTTGTGCTTGGCGCATTCGTTGGCGCATTTCGTGCATACCTCGATGCACTCTTTGATGAGGTGCTTGGCGTGCTCGGAGCCGCGGGCCACGAGGCGGGCCACCAGGGCGCAGATGTCGGCGCAGTCCCGGTCGAGGCGGATGCAGTCGGTCATGTGCTGCACGTGCTCTTCGCCCAGGCAGGCAGTAGCGCAGTACTCACAGGCGGCTACGCAGCGGTTGAGGGCATCGAGCACGGCCTGGTTCTGAGTGGCGGAGGCGGGGGAGTTCGTCATGGAGGAAAAAAGGATGAAGGAAAGAGGAATGCCAGGTTGTACGTAGCTGGCCGGAGCCATGGGCGTGCACGATTCGGGCTGGCTGGGTGCACCATTTTCGCCCGGGCAGGGTTAACTTCCTGCTTTTACCCCGCCCGCTTTAGCCGTATCTTTACCCCATGTTATTTGCCGCCGAACCACTCGCTCCCACGCTCGAATCAGCCCGTAAAGTCCTTAAGCAGTACTACGGCTACGATTCCTTCCGGCCCATGCAAGAAGACATCATCCGCAACGTGCTGAGCGGGCAGGATACGGTGGTGCTCATGCCCACGGGCGGGGGTAAATCGGTGTGTTTTCAGGTGCCGGCCGTGGTGCAGGAAGGCGTGTGCGTGGTGGTGTCGCCCCTCATTGCTTTGATGAAGGACCAGGTGGAGGCCCTGAAGGCCAACGGCATTTCGGCCGCCTACATCAACAGCAGCGTGGGCCAGAGCGAGCAGAACAACATTGCCGCCGACTGCCTCAACGGCTACCTCAAGCTGCTGTACGTAAGCCCCGAAAAGCTGCTCTCCGAGGGCTTTCTGACGTTTTTGCGGCGGCTGCGTATCAGCATGTTCGCCATTGATGAGGCCCACTGTATTTCCAGCTGGGGCCATGATTTCCGGCCCGAATACACCCAGCTGCGGGTGTTGCGCGAGCAGTTTCCGCAGGTGCCCATTATTGCCCTCACCGCCACCGCCGACCGCCTCACCCAGCGCGACATCCAGACCCAGCTGCGCCTGAACAATCCGCGCGTCTTCCTTTCCTCGTTCGATAGGCCCAACCTCAACCTGATTGTGCGGCCGGGCCAGGACCGCGTGGGCGGCATTCTGGAGTTTCTGGAGCGCCACCCCGGCGAGTCGGGCATCATTTACTGCCTCTCGCGCAAGCAGTGCGAAACCCTGGCCCAGAAAATTCAGGTCAAGGGCGTAAAGGCCGGGTTCTACCACGCCGGCATGACGCCTAACCAGCGCGCCGCCGTGCAGGAAGGTTTCCTGAAGGATGATCTGCAGGTGATTGTGGCCACCATTGCCTTCGGCATGGGCATCGACAAGAGCAATGTGCGCTGGGTGATTCACTACAATCTGCCCAAGAACATCGAGGGGTACTACCAGGAAATCGGGCGGGCCGGCCGCGACGGGGCTCCTGGCACGGCTGTGCTGTTCTACAGCTTTGCCGACGTGATGAGCCTGCGCGACATGCTCACCAAGGAAAACCCCAACCTCACCCAGCTCAACCTCACCAAGCTGGAGCGCATGCAGCAGTTTGCCGAGGCCGCTGGCTGCCGCCGCAAAATCCTGCTTAACTACTTCGGCGAAACCCTGCCCCAGGACTGCGGCAACTGTGACATCTGCCGCAACCCACCCACCACCTTCGACGGTACCGAGCTGGCCCAGAAGGCTCTTTCAGCGGTAGTGCGGGGGCGGGAGCGGCTCAGCATCAGCCTGCTGATTGATGTGCTGCGGGGCATGCGTAACCAAGCCGTGCTCAGCCAGGGCCTCGACCAGATTAAAACCTACGGCGCGGGCCGCGACCTGCCGTACCTGGATTGGTACAGCTACGTGCACCAGATGCTGAATGATGGGCTGCTCTACATTGCGTACGAGGAAGGCTACGCGCTGAAAATGACGAGTTTAGGCCGGGAGGTGCTGCAGGGCCAGCGTCCGGTATCCATGAAAAAATTCCAGCCCGCCGAAAAAGCCGAGAAGCCTGCCAAAGGCCGCAAAGCCGCCGCGGCCAAAGCCGCCGCCACCACGCCCGAAGCGGGCTTGTTCGAGGCTCTGCGTGCCCTGCGCAAGCGCATTGCCGACGAGCAGGGCGTGCCGCCCTACGTTATCTTCACGGATACCACCCTGCAGGAAATGGCCGTAGAGCGCCCCGTCAACCGTAATGCCATGCTGGCCATTTCGGGGGTGGGCATGAAGAAGTTTGAGAACTACGGCGAGGCCTTCATCCGGGAAGTGCTGGCCCACGGCGGCAACCCCGCGGCCCTGGCCGACCTGGACGAGGACGATGTGCCAACGGATCTGGGCTTCGATGCGGCGGCCCCGGCCCGGGCCCCGCGCAAACGGGCCGCCAAGGCCGCCCCCGAGCCGGCCGGCGAAACCACGGGCACCCTGGAAACCACGTTTCAGCTGCACCGCATGGGCCTGAGCGTGGAAGCCATTGCCGAGCGCCGCGACCTGGCCGTATCCACGGTGCAAACTCACCTGACCACCGGCTACGCCAAAGGCCTGGCCCTGCGCCTGGAAGAATTCCTGAAGCCCCAGGAGCTGGCCGAAATCCAGACGGCCCAGGCCCAGCTCGGCGGCAGCCCCATGCTCCGCGACCTGTTCGACCACCTGCGGGAGCAGTACGATTACTTCCGGTTGCGGCTGGCACTGCTGTATTTCAAGCGGCTGCGGGGTGAGTAGACTGCGCCGGTCTGGCTGGATGCCCCGTCGGGCCGCGGGAGTCAGCCGCTCAGGCCAGGGTCTTCAGGTATCCTTACCCCTAGAACTGTGCCTGTCCTAAAATTTTAGTAAAAATTTCGGCTAATTGAATTAGTATTCGCGTAAACGGGTTCGTATCTTCGTGAGCCGGTACTTGCTTGCCGTCGCAGCCCTATTCCCCGGCTCCCCTGCGTTATGATTAACACCAACCTTAAATTCTGGCGGCGCGAGCTGAGCCTCACGCAGGCCCAGATGGCCGAAAAACTTGGCATCAAACGCTCCCTCGTGGGGGCGTACGAAGAAGGCCGGGCCGAACCCAAGCTAACCACGCTGGTAAATATGGCCCGCCTGTTCGGTATTACCCTGGATGCGCTGGTAACCACCGACTTCACTAAAAAGAAGAATGCCAAAGCCGCCGCGCAGCTACAGGCCCAAACGGCTCAGGCTGCCACCGAGCAGAGCAACCGCGGCAACGGCCTGCGTATTCTGGCCCTGACCGTAGACCGGGACCAGAACGAAAATATTGAGCTGGTGCCCCAGAAAGCCGCCGCCGGCTACCTCAACGGCTACGCCGACCCCGAGTACCTGGAGGAGCTGCCCAAGTTCCGGCTGCCCATGCTGGGCAACACCGGCACCTACCGCGCCTTCGAAATTGCCGGCGACTCGATGCTGCCCATTGCCAGCGGAACCGTTATTGTGGGCCGCTACGTGGATGATTGGCTGAGCATTAAGGATGGGACGCCCTGCATTGTAGTGTCGGGCAAGGAGGGCATTGTATTCAAGCGTGTGTTCAACCGCCTGAAGGATGCCGCCCGCCTCACGCTGCACTCCGACAACACGCTGTACTCGCCCTATGAGATTGAGGTGGAGGATGTGGTGGAAATCTGGGAGGCCAAAGCCTACATCAGCAGCACTTTCCCCATTGCCGACCTTTCGCTGAACCGGCTGGCCAGCATTGTGCTGGATTTGCAACAGCAGGTCTCAACAATGAAAAAGGTTTAAGCATCAGCGGCTCTCTGCTATACATAACGCCTCCCACCGTGGAGGCGTTTTTTTTTTGACCTAGTACAGAGAGGAAGTTATTGGG
Source organism: Hymenobacter metallilatus (assembly GCF_003944705.1). GTDB lineage: Bacteria > Bacteroidota > Bacteroidia > Cytophagales > Hymenobacteraceae > Hymenobacter > Hymenobacter metallilatus. The sequence goes on from NZ_RWIS01000020.1 coordinate 53,909, forward strand.
GCAGTGCCTGAGTTAACCGCGGGTGTGCCGCTTGCGTACAGCGGGGTATTCCATCAACCAGACTCCCGATGCTTAAGCTAATCCCCTCCACCGACCGTCATCATGCCGCACCCGTGGCCTGGCTCAATAGTTACTTTCTGTTCAGCTTTGCCGATTACTATGATCCGCAAAACGTTCATTTCGGGCCTTTGCGGGTGTTTAATGATGATACGGTGCAGGGTAACGCGGGCTTTCCTCAACACCCGCATTCCGAAATGGAAATAGTAACCCTGGTGCTGGATGGCGAGCTGACCCACGAGGACACCATGGGCAACAAGCGCACCATCACCAAAGGCGAAGTGCAGCGAATGACGGCCGGCACCGGCCTGGCCCATTCTGAGCTGAACCAGACTGAGCAGCCAGTCCACCTCTACCAACTGTGGTTTCTGCCTAACCAAAAGAATCTGGCCCCGAGCTATGAGCAGAAAGACGTTGACTTTCTGGACACCAAAAATGAGTTGGTGCCCCTGGTTTCGGGGCAGAAGGTGCTGGAAGATGTGGTGTACATGAACTCCAACAGCACTGTGTACTGGTGCAACCTGCGGGAAGGCAAAACGGTGTCGTTTAAGACGTTTCCTATCCGCAATACCTTTCTGTACGTGAAGGAAGGCAAGCTCTATGTGAACGGAGTGGACATCGGGCCCAACGACCAGATTCGTTCCACCGATGAGCATGTACTGGAAATCCAGGCATCTGCCGATGCGCAGTTCATTCTGATAGACTTGCCCGGCAGCGAGGCGAATTATTAACCCTGTTCATGACCCAACACTTTCCTGATGAGTTGGTGCCCGCAAACGAGGCCATCCGCCTACGGACGCTGCACCTGTACCAGATTGCCAACACCGCACCCGAGAAAATCTTTGACGACTACGTGGCCTGGGCTGCTCAGCTGTTTGATACGCCTATTTCCCTGATTTCATTGGTTGACGAGGAATACGTGCACTTCAAGGCGGTAGCCGGGGCCGAGGGAGTGCCGGGTTTGCCGCGCACGGAAAGCATGTGCTCGGCCGCCATTCTGCTAGATACCCCTATCATTACCTCTGACTATAAGGCGGAGAGTTGCCGGCTTATCAAGCCCGACGTAGCGCAGGCGCTGGGGCTGAATTTCTATGCCGGCTCGGCTCTGCAGATGCCGCATGGGGAGCGAATTGGCATGATGGCCGTAATTGGGAGGGAGTATCGGACGCTGTCGGCGGCGGAGCAGGACGTGTTGGTGAAACTGGCTAATCTGGTAAGCCGCACCATAGAGCTGCGTTTTCAGTATTTGCATGCTGCTCGGGCAGAACAATGGGAAACAGCGCAGCAGGAACTTACGGCTACCCTAGATGATAATGCGGCCCTGACCCGCTACCTGGTCACGCGCAACAACGGCATCAACCTCGACGATAATGAAATACAGGATTTGGTGCTGCGTCGGTTGAGCGGGGTGGGTAAGGTGCTGGACCGGCGGATGCAGGAAACTCAGCGGGCAGCTTAAGAGCGTGATTGGGAATTTAGAACGAACGTCATGCGTCAACAAGTGGACGCGAGATGAAGCATGACAGAAACGACGCTTTTATACATTCTCAAAAATGCCAGTAATATCTTGGTAATTAACGATTTGTAGTAGTTGAGGAAGGTTTGAACACGCGCCGGAATGCCATGAGTGCCGCCGGGTGGTAAATGGTGCCGTGTGTTTCCTGCGGCATGGATTCGTAGTGCCACTGAATGGCCCGGTTATTAGCCGCTCTTAATGCTTGCACAAACGCGCCAGCATCGGTTACTATTTCGGGCTCGTTGCTGGAGGCAATGAACAGGGTTTTGGGCGCACCCTTGTACGTGTTCAGAAATGTAGGAGCCTGCTGTACAAGCTGCCGGTTGTTCCACCACAGGCTGGGGTCGAAAGCTAAATACGTGTTGAACAGGTCGGGTTCCAGCAGCAGGGTTTCCACCACAAACAGCCCGGCCAGCGACTCGCCTACCACGGCAGTTTCCTCCGTAGTGCGGTAGCGCCGCTTGATTTCGGGCATCAACTCCGTATGGATGAACCGACGAAACGCCGCCGAGCCACCCACACGTGGGGCTATTTTCTTATCCTTTTCATTGGTAGTTGGGCCGGTCATGTCGCGCCGACGCTCCGTGTTTTCGATACCCACCAGCAGGAAAGGCCGCATGGTACCATTGCCCACCGATACCTGCACCAGGCCCGCTACGTGCAGAAAGTCCTCGGCTAGGCCCCCATCCGGCATGTACAGCACCGGCACCCGCATATTAGCCGATTCCGCGTAGCCCGCCGGTAAGTACACGTTGATGCGCCGCGTTTCGCCCAGGGCTTTGGAGGCAATGGTAAACGTCTGGCCGATGCAGAGCGGTACGGCTTGCGTTTGGGCGTGAGCAGAATGAGGGTAGCCCAAGAGGTAACACAACATAGTGAGCCACCAAAAGGAGTTCAGCAAAAAAATGCGCATACGCTTAAGTTGGGGAAAATATAGGTCTACGTTGATACTGGTCTTCAAGCTTTACTCCGGCGAGTAAGGCTTAGCAAGAGAGCTATAATCGATGTAACCAGGGATATGCCCGTGATAAGCAATAAGGTAGATTGGTCGGGTTTACGCTCTCTCATTTGCTGATACCGGTAGCCGTTCAGGATGACGTATTCGCTTAACCAGTTTTTGTGGGCGGTGGTCTAAATCGTGGTTTTGCTATCTTGTGTGATGCTACAGACTACCCTTACCTGTGCTAAATGTGGGAGCACAGCCTTGCGCAAAAATGGGCATAGCCACGGCCACGCCAAGTATTTGTGC
>NZ_RWIS01000021.1 GCF_003944705.1 Hymenobacter metallilatus
TTCGTCAAAATGAGTGCTCCCGTGCTCCCGTGCTCCCGTGCTCCCGTGCTCCCGTGCTCCCGTGCTCCCGTGCTCCCGTGCTCCCGTGCTCCCGTGCTCCCGTGCTCCCGTGCTCCCGTGCTCCCGTGCTCCCGTGCTCCCGTATAATTTAAGCCGGCAAAGTTACTAACGCCCTGCTTCGTTTCCAATACAAAGCACCCTCTTTTGTACAAATCAATGCGCCCAGTGCTCTTTTTTGCTCCATCGTTGAACTGCACCGCGCGCTCCAGTACATAGGCATCTTCCGCCGGCCTATCGGTTGTTGGATTTGGGCGCGGCACTTGAAGCAGGTCGCAGAGATCTTGCAGGAACAAGCCGTAGTTGGCCCGCTCAGCGCCACCGGATACACGCCAGCGGTCTTCGAATTCAGAATACGTCACGGAAAAGAATGAATAAATAGATGACGTTGCAAGTAAAGAATTAAACTATGGGCAACGAAAAACCCGCCCTGGTGCGCTGATCTGACGAGAAGCGTGGCGGGTATTGTTGGTATAAATGTAAACGAGTACAACTACAAACAGGCTTTTCTTCTATCATTTTATCTTGCATAGTACAACAATAGTTGGTAAAATACAGTCGAGGGAGATGTAACTAAGGACAAGTATAGTCAATGGAGACTAGCTGCTGATCGCGCAACCGGGGCTCTATAGCTCGTCGAGAACGCTAGCCAAGATGTGCGACTTCTGAACCTATTGTTTAACCAAGGCCAACAGTAGGAAATCATTGATTGTTTGCGAGTCTAATCTTGTTTTAACTATGAGTTCATTCCCAGCCCCACAACTAGTACACGGGTCGCTGGTGCTCCCATTTTATAAAGTTACATTTCAGGAATCTCTCCTCGTGTTGCGAGGTAGTAACCCACGGGCCCTAAGCCCGGAGGAGGTAACGGAATCCTGTGAGCTACTCTTAGCCGCGGCAGTTCAGTACCGGTGCGCCTACTGGTTACTGGATGGCCGCGCGAATGCCGGGCATCAGCCCGTAGTGCTTCATGAGTGGATGCGCGAAGAATACTTTCCGCGAGTGCGAGCAGTGTTAGGGCAACAGCTTCATGTGTCCTTCTTAGTGAAGCCAGATGTGTGGCAGGGGCTACAGGAGCGGGGGTATGAAGAACCACAGGATTGGACTTCGTTTGCCTTGCATGCTAGCTGGTTTACGGAAGAGCCTCCGGCACTAGCCTGGCTGCAAAGACAGCAAATCGGTTGCGGGAGGTAAAGCCTTAAGTGCGTTTTAACCAGTGATAATGGGGCAAGTGACATGCCCGGCATGGTAGAGCAAGGGGTACCATAGATGATCTGCATTATCTGCTGACTGCCCGCTATCTGCTGAAGCGAACTTCAGTACTTTGATACTTTTGAAAAGTTATAGAAGCAGGCGCTCAAGCCTGGACTGGTGATGTCGGGCGAAAAGGCGTAGTCGTTTGCAGATGCCGCTTGAACAGGGCATACAAGCAGGGCACCTTGGCGCCGGAAGGCAGTTGCTGCATGTACTCCCGGTGCTGCTGCAGTGCATAATCAGCCCCCAGGAAGGTAACGAGCCCGGCCAACGAGTAGGGCTGTCGAGACAAGTCACCTAGATGGGGGGCTTGCACGGGGACTTCCACGCTCAGCAGTACCCATCCTTGTCCCGGCTCTACCATGTGATCGAGCAGGGCACGGTAAGCGTGCAACTGTTCCGGCAGGCCCAGCAGTGATAGCATGGCCCGATCATGCCAGAGCAAAATGGGGTCGAGCAAGCGCAACTCCTCAGCGTGAGTCACGTCATCGACCAACCATAGCACGCGCTCCACCTGTTCGGCACTGAGCTGTCGGCGGTGCTCTTCGAGGGCCACCGCACTTACATCGACTGCAATCAGGTTGGTATAGCCCTGTTCTAGTAGCGAATTCAAGAAGGTACAGGCGCCAGCACCTAAGTCAAGAATGGGTACTTCTAGGGGTAAGTTGGTTAGAGCCAGTAGAGATAAGGCCTCTTGATTAATGTGCTGCGTGGAGGAAGTGGATGGGAGCATGGGTACTCTACGCACAGAGCAGGTGTACGGATATAACAGCTACAGGCCAACGAACCATGGGGGGTAACGCGCGCAAAAAGGGGTAGCAACATGCCTGTGTCAAGTTTTGGGGTGCGCGTGATGAAAGTTAAAAGCCAATCTCACCTTGTTTGCTGCACATGCCCCTATAACACGCTTTTTACCCTGTATCAGCATCCTACAGTCTCACCGGTATAGCTATTCACCCCAGCTTGCACTGTCATCTGCCGGCAGCTGCCACGGGCTGCCTCGGTGGTATCTGCCCGGGGGTGGGTGGCTTGTCGTAGCCCGCGCGGTCTGTTATGAACTGGCATGAATAGCTAGTGACACAAATGAGGCTATATCCTACTGCGTGCCGCTTTACAGCTGGAAGTAGGGGGAATAGCCAGTACCTTTGATGCACTAGCACGGTAAGTCACCCAGCCGGCTTTGTCTGAAAAGACGAAGCCCCAAGGCTGGCCGGCCTCGGGGCTTCAGGAAGTGGGTGGATCAAGCACCCTTACTCCCGATGCAAAATGGGTAAACGTGCGAAAACGAAACGGACCGATGAAAGCGGTTGGTTTCGCGTCTCCCTGGAACTGTGTAAAGCAGCCCTGGGAGCGGTAATCCGTTCAGTGGTTTCCCACTGGTTGGATCGCCACTAGGAGGTAGCGGGTCGGGCCTTGGCTTGGCCCGCTATTTTTCTGTTGAAATTTCTTCGACAAATATACAGAGTATAGTCAGTTATGGTTTGAGTTTTCGTTGACTAAAATTGATTACTTGAGATCAACTTTAGTCAACTTGAGAATAGAAGGGCTGTTGTTGGCTTTTTTGTGAAAGCTGGTAGAGTGGAACAGTCATGATGCGGGAATAACCACGGCATTCAAAGCGGATATGATGGTACGATATATTACATCCCGTTCCCCCTTGGTTACACAGTAAAAGATGGTCTCGCCACCCTGTATTTCAGTCGCAGTAGTGTTGATATGCACTGTGTAGGCAACATCGCTATCAAGCGGTATCAACGGGTACCATGAGCGATTCTCAGCTGTAACCGAATGCTGGTGCCTCTTAATTGAAATGATGTGTGCTGTATTCAGTACAACATCTGAGTGCTCTTGTCGGATTTGAATGAATTGAGAAGAGTGCATGATATGGTAGATTGATTTACTAACAATAGTAGTATATTGAATGTAAATACTAACCATGATGGCAAAATACTCTTCTGTTCAGTTCGTTTTGGCAGTCCGTCTTCTGGATGCCGGCGCCGACCCGCTCATCTTCGAGTTCCAGCGTAACTTCTTCAATGACCACCCAGCCTACATCGCCATCAGCCGCCTGGGCTGGCAAGCGATGGGCCCGAGTCAAGCCATCAGCTACGTGGTGGACCGCTATCTGCTGGAGTATCCGGAAGAGGTGGAGCGCGTTGGTCGGGAAGTGGTGAGCGGCTACGTACACCGGGCGCTGGGACTGCCTTTGTAACTCACCGATTTCACTCATTCGTACGTTCTCTCACTTATCATCTATGGTATTCGAGCCGTCCCTTGTTCAACTTGCTCTTTATTCTTTACAACCTGCTTCCTCCTATGTCAACGATTACTGGCAACACATTGAGGGCAAGATGCCCGAAATCAAGGATATGCGTTTTTTCGGTGACGCTATTATCATTCCCTATGAGCATGACAGGACTGTTATTTCAGTCGCACTCTCCCTTGAGGGCTTTTATGTAAAAGCAGATAACAAGATGGCGCGCTTCGTAGCGCTTGGATGTGTGACTGACTTCGTCTTATTCGATAAGGAAGGAGAGAGACAACAGTTTCCCCCGTTACTCGACATTTCTATCCCCCCGTTCAATGATGCCCTGAACTTATGTGTGAGTGCTGCTCGTGGTCACCTGCTACCTCGTTTTCATGGCTCATTATGGCCTAAGTTTATTCTGCCATTCATCGGAATGGAAGCATTTCGACAATCATTGAAGAAGCGCGACTTGGATGCCCAGCTTTCCGAAAATATCATACCTGCCAAACTTGGCGATACAACAGGGCTCGCAGGTGAAACCATCAAACCATCAGACGACCTGATGTAAAGAAAAAGCCCCGACCATCCGGCCGGGGCTTTTTCATTTGTATGGGTACATAGAGACGAAGACGCTTATGCAATGGGAAGCTTGGTAGCTGCAGTTTCTTGGAGTTCAATAGTGGCAGTGAACTGATCCAGCACCTTGACGAGCCGTTGCACTTCTTGTTGTAGCGTTTTCACCAGCGAGCTGTCTGCGATAGATGCATATAAGTCTTGTTCCGTTTCCGGACCTGCCCAGCGCCACCAAGGCCACCATTCCGTCGGCCGGCCACTCGGCTCGCCAGCAAATTCACCAGCAAGCTGTTCGGACGTGCCTGCTGGCCAAGCAGCTTGGCTAGCATCACCTTTGTACCAATTCGAGAGATCGAAACGAATACCGTAGAACAGACGCCCTTGGTCGAACTCGACGCAGATAGAGAAGCGACCCCATGGCCAACACGCCGGCGCAGTGTCGGCCGTAACTCGTCTCAACAAGTAGGGCTTGCTATGACGCCCGTCCAGATGGCCATTCCATTCCCAGTGTTCTTCTCCTACCAGCCCGATCGCCGGGTCAGCCAAGCTGTTCACCAACTTCTCGCGTAGGGTTCGTTTCAACTGTTCTATGGAACGTGCAACTGTAATGGCAGCCCGCACGTGCTCACCGGAGGTGGCCAGTTTGTCAACGACTTCTTGTTCTAGCATAAGTTGTGTGGGCTTGGTACTGGGGAGGTTGAGCCACTGCTCTATTTGATAGCGGAAGTGGCGTAGGAAAGTGCGTAGCGCTTCCGGATAGACTGCTTGCTGCCACGCGTCGATCAGCGGTAAAATGAATGACTCGTAGGTGATGTTAGCGTAGTGTCCGCTGGTTTTGAGCGCTCTACGAAGTCGTGGCCGAAGACTTTCTTTATCGGGGTTTCGCTTCTTGCGGCTCAGATAGAGAAGTAAGTACCCTTCCTGATGACGGCCCCTAAGAATCTTGCGGTAACGCTTCAGTTGGCGGTACTGATCGATGGTTTGGTCGCGGGGCTTGTTCTCAATGCAAATAGAGAAGCTTCGATCAATAGTCGTCAGTAATAAGTCAATCTGGCCCAGCTCCCCGTGGCGCCGTTCTGCCTCTACCTTCCAGCGGGCATGCGGCAGTCGAGGTCCGACGACCGGCAGCTGGCGCAGGTGTTGCAGAAAGATATCCTGGAACAGTGGGCCCTGGCCATGTGTCTCGTCCGGATTGAGGAAGAAGGCCAGCATGTGCGTCGACGGAACTTCGCTCCAGGCCATGAACCGGAAGGGTGTGAAGTCGCGGGCAGTGTACTGGTTGACGAGGCGGTTCTCGTGCTCCACTCGTTGGGCGGTGGAGGATACTACCTGTAGGCAGGATAGGAGGGATTCCATGTAGTGAATAGATGAATTGCTGGGTAACAATGTGCACTTGTCAGGCTTACCTTAGTATAAGAAGCCTTTACCGAAACCTGAGGATTATAATTCATGGGTGGTCCAACAGATAGTCAGCTTTCTCCGTAGACTGAGTGACAAGTGATATAGGCAGCATCTTATCACAGCTTCAAGAATTATCAACATTAATACTTTCCTTTCTAAATGTAGTAGAGTTCACCACATAGGCTTCTGTTTGCACTAGGTGTTTCGGGGCCGAACCGCGTGAACGCAAAAAGACCGCCTGCCAGGGCGGTCTCTTGCGGCGGAGTAATCCACCATTTATCATCCTCGTCAGATGAAAAATTCTTTTTTGAAAGAACTCAGACTCTTGCTAAAAGAGCTGAAGTTCTATGCCCTGCTGGGCACATTCTTTGTCGTGCTTGCCATAGTGGCTCTAAGACCGGACTTGCTTATTACCATCTTGGTAGTTGGCAAAACCTTCCTTCCGAAACCATAACCGACGCAGAGCGTCAGGTTGCTTAAGCCTTTACTCGTTGTTCAAACGAGTAAAGGCTTTTGCGTTTGTAAGTACTGTAAGATATACTTACAAACCTTACAAATTGTTGTACCGTCATAACCCTTTCTTACTATTATTTTTTGTGCGTGTGTGTTGGTGACGCACACCGACGCATGAACAGTGAATGTTCCTCGTGTTTCTCCATCCACAGGAATGATCGTTTAACCTGAGGGCTCTAAAGTATATCTGACAACGTGAATTTGATGGGGTGCTATCCCTATGCTGATGCATGCCAGGTGTGTGCGGGCGGCAACACCCGTTCTATTCAGTGCAATTTCACGTCCAGGCAATGAACCAACAGATGGCATTCGGGATTATCATCGGCAACCCAACTGTAGATGGCCGATACCTTATCTATTGTCGAGCGCAGTAAGCTCATGAGTAGTGTTCGCACAAAGGACACTAATCCCGAAATGTTGGTGCGCCGTTACTTGCACGGGCAGGGCTTTCGCTATCGGCTGCAGGATAAGCAACTCCCCGGCAAGCCTGATATCGTGTTGACGAAGCATAAAACCGTGATCTTCATCCACGGCTGCTTCTGGCATAAGCACGGGCCGAGCTGCAGCAAGAAAGCCCGGGTGCCGCAGTCCAATACCGAGTTCTGGGAAGTAAAGCTGGCAAGCAATGTGCAACGTGACCGTTTCGTGCAGGACGCGCTGCAGGCAGCTGGCTGGAAGGTACTGGTCGTGTGGGAGTGCGAGTTGAAGCGGGCGCACCGTGGCGCCACGCTCACTCGACTAACCGCGGATATTTTGGGTAATGATGAGTTCTGGGAAGCTGCCTGATTAGAAGCGCTCGTCCCGTTCTACTTCACCGTCTATGTATGTAGTCAGCAGTTGGCCAGCCGTTGGCATTTCGCTGGAGAATTGCGACTGGCGATAAGCAGCTTGGCGGTCCGTAGCCAACACCATGAACTCTTCCGTCAATTCCGGTAAGGTTCCGTTACCCAATGGATGCGGGCCCGCTGAGGCATGTAGCCGCACTTGAAAAGGCTGCAGGCCTGCGGGGATATCATTGGTATACCACACATAGTCCAGTCGACAGTGGCTACACCGCACGAGTATGTGCCACGCGCCTTTGTGATGCTTCGGCCAATGAGCCAGTAGGCGCCTCTGAGTATGAGGCGATAAGTGTTGGCTTACTGGGCAGTTTAAGGTTAAGAACACTTTAGGGTATTCAACTGAGCCGTCAGTCAAGGTGTTAAGTAGTGACACAGATTTTGTTGAGTGATGATGCCATCAGGTGCGCGACGGTATGGGTATATGTTTTACTATTAACCAGCCATTCTCCGTAGCCATTCTGACTCAGTCAACCCTACGCGAGTAATCTCACTGCCAAAACGTCCAGCAATACGCTGAGCATGCGCAAATTTTAAATCTGCAAGCCAAACGCATTGAATTGTACTACCTGAATCAGTTGTGCCAGTGAAAACCCACTCTTTATTATCTATGTTCCCCTCAATTGCCACCTGCTCTGCCTTAATAAGTTTATGATCAGGAGTAAAACTAATTAGCTCCATGTTGTATGGCTTATAATCTACTTTTAATTCTAGAAGGTTTGCGCCGTCCCTAATGATAAAATCAAACTTAGGTTGTTTAGGCTTCGCAGGATCAGGTTTAGGTGGTAGTTCCAGTTTTAGAAAAGGAAATCTTGTGGCACACTCTAATCGAACACAATCACAAACTGGTTGTATGCATACATAATACTCTGACACTGCACCCTTACGGATAGCTATAACGGTGCCAAGATTAAGGTAAGGTGGTGGAGTTGTGTAATGAGAACGAATAGTAGTCAGCATTGAAAACTCTCGATCTTTGCTAGCTCCTGACATATCAGCCAGCATGAGATTAGTAAAATCGCTATGCTCGTCCTTTTTAGGTGATTTGAGTTTGTTAATGAAAGTGGTCCATTCGGAATTAGTTGCGCTCAAATCAGTCGGTTCATGCACGCCATTTTCAACTGCATCGGCAACGAAGTCTAATTGATTTTCAACAGTCATATTTCTAAACTTTGAATTAACTGTGATATTGTTCGGTAAAATGCGCTCAGGTAAACTGCGGAGCCATAATTTAATACGATCAGGTGAGACTGAGTCGGTAATACCATTGCCTTCTAGAACATCCTGCATCTCTGATGCAAGTAATGCAATTGGATGCGATTGAGTTTCCTCCGACGGATTTGTAAGGGCTCTGTGCGTTAGATAAGGCGCATCAAGGCCAGAGTTGAATTTTTGTAGAATTTTGTGAGTGTTTTGTCTTAATGCGCTAAGTGCTTCAATTGCAACATTAGACAACAGACCTTCTGTCAATAGAGTAAACTCGTCAATTATCTTATCCGTTAAAGCATTGACATCGTAAGTGCGACCATCTTTGCTGGCAGTTCCGCCAGATTTCCTGAAAACGCAAATGCGAGTAGATTCATGATTTAATGAAAAATCATCTAGACGTTTAAAGCTGTCCTCTGGTTTAATATCTTTATTTAAATGATTATAGATATCACTTGCGATTCCTGCTAAGTCAATAGTTTGGCTGTAAATCACAATAAGGCGCAATCGCCCTCTGGATTGAAAACTATTGCCTCTTTTCCCATCGTCACTTTTGAGGATATTATCTATTATTTCAAGTGCTGTGGATCCGGCTCGTTCACCTCGCTCCATTTTCCAATCAAGAATAACGATATCAGCTCGTTTGGCTGATTTTACCACTCGTTTAATTATTTCTTCTCTATCTGTACCACTAGCAGCAGGACTGAGGAAGCCGCATACAATACCGTGTTGCGCAAAAGCTTCATTCAACGCTTTTATGGGTAACACCTCCGCATCTTTCAACTGCGGCATAGGTGATATAGGCTCTGTAGGTGCGGGTGGCGTCGACAGATCTTCCGTCTGTTTAATTGATGCCGTATTGTCTATAGGTTCTACTAGTTCACTTTTAGCTGTTACCTGCTTACGACCTCCGCGACCAGGCTGAGATAAGCCAGCAGTTGGAGCCGTATCATCAGTAGCTTTTTTGGTTTCAGGATTTGTCTGAGCTTTATCGTCGACAACTACTACGCTCTGCAGGAATTCTGCAGCAATTCCCTGAGAGTAGATATGGAATTTCTTGTAAGCGTTCTGGGGTGACATTAAGTAATTTATTTAATAGGTGAAAGTCGAAATGTAACGCTCATGTCCGGACGGGCAGTCTCATCTACCAGTATGGTATAGCCAGCTTTTTCTAGTGCCTCTCGTGAGACAGCAAGTCCGAGCCCTCGTCCTCCAGGTTTATAGGAAACCCCATGTTGAAAGATTGATTCGAAACGGCTTTTTATTAATTTATGCCCATTGTTGGAAATTAAAAAATCTTCTTCATCTGCGTCGAACTCAATTATATGGTCTTTAGGACTGTCTTTAGTCCAATAAATAGCATTATCAACAATGTTAACAAATACTGGGAGAAATGAGGATAGATATCCTGTAATCTTGATTTTATTAAACTTAGGGGTTACTATAAGATTTATTTTGTGACGTTCAAATCTATTTTTAAATAAATTAATAATATACTCAGAAATATCGGGGCCCGATATAGGAGCAGAGCGCCGGTAGAGGCGGCGTTGCAGAGGAGTGAATAGAGAAAGATAACCATCCAGATGTTCGAAGTTGACTCTTAAATCTCGATAGAGTCCAGAGAGGTCATCATTTAAATCTGCCCAAGCTTTCAGAAGACGCAAACCTTCGCGAATACCCCGAACGGTTGATTCGAATTCGTGGCTGATAATTTCCACAGCCATACCCAATTGACTGAGCCTTATTTGTTCGTCATCCTGCTCCTCTAGGGTCAGCACCCGCTGCTCTAAAGCATCCAGTTGGTCGACTTGCTGCACGGACTCATCAGACAAGTTGATATTCTCGAGCTGCATGCGCACAGCTTGTAATATTGCCTGTTTACGGTCTTTGACCTCAATAATTCGGCTTTCCAATCTGTTCCTAATGTCAAAAACAGCTGAATCCTCCAGACTGGTAAGGTCAATACTATTAAACTCTATTAGCACGTTGCGTACTTCTTCGCTAATCTGCGCGACGCTTTCTCGGACTTTTTCTCGGACTTTATCTTCAACTGTTTCCAGAGCGATAATGGTATCCTTGCTCTCGGCTCGGCCTACGCTCTCAGCCTGCGCCGTTAACTCACGTAGAGAATGCTCGACTCGTACGCGCCGGTCCAATTCAATCCTCGCCCGGTGGGCTGCCTGATTGACTTCCCCATCTACTAATTCACGAAAAACGGAGAAGGTCTGTTGTTGTAGCCGCTGATTGTTGTGGAGATAATCGTTGTAGTCGCGCTCCAAGGCTGCTGTAATAGCGAAGCCGCGCGGTTTAGACACTCGATACTTCTCCTCCAAGGCACGCAATTGTTGACGAGCATTTTCCTCTATACTTAGAAACTCATGAGCCGCTCGACGGCCGTCGACAATCTTGGAAGCCGCTGCTAATTCTCGCTGAAATTTTTCGGTGAGTTCGAATGCCTCACGTTCGGGGTCGTTATTGCGATAAGCTTGCTCAAATGCAGCTAGCTGTGCTGCAAATACTTTGCGTTTTTGCTTACTCTGCTCCTCTCTCTTCTTGTTTGCATTTGCAACCTGCTGCAACTCGTTTTTGCGCTCGAGGAACTCACCGCTGTGAACACCAGAGTCATTAAAAAAATCTGCTGCTAGTTTTTGAAAGAAATGTTTGAGAATATCCCGAAATTCGCGATAAGCCTTGTTTTCTCTAAAGCCTTCTCTACCTGCTTTTTCGCTTAATTCTTTGTTCTTTAATTGATCAATTTCAACTGCACCAAACATACGCCGATGAGAGAAAAAATTTCGCCCAGCATTTAATGTTCTTCGTTTTTCTATTTCTAACCAGTCGTAGTCTGTATCGCCATAGGGTAGAATACGAATGCCATTCTTATATATATATAATCCGCCAAAACGCTCTGCCTTCTGAAAAAGTAAATTGAAGTCTTCGACTGTTAAAGTTGTTTGACTTACCTTACCCTGTAAGTAAGCAATACTTATTCTGAAAGGGCCGCAAGATGTTTTCTTGCCTTTTGCTCCACTCCATTCAATAGTATATGAGGTAGCCTGTGACCTGTATATTGATATAAGACCACTAAATTGGCCATATTCATCAAATTCTCCGTCAAAATGGTGGTCAGTACTTAAGAATTCTTCAGTTGTAAAGAATTCTCCTTCGCCTATTATATCTCGTTCTGGTTTACCCTCCTTATGGTCCCTGAATGCAGTTATAATATCTGGTTTTAAATGACTGGGCGTCATTGTATTAGTAAAGCCTAATAAAGCCTTTTCTAATTGGGAAGCTTCTTCATTCGTGCTTTTTTCAATGTCTGCGTCCAGTAGAGTACTTGCTGGTGCAATAATAAAGTGTGTGCCGAGGCCTTGTTCAGTAAGGCTCATATGAGGCACATAGCTGTCTATTTCTTCTATACTAAATTTGATTGCTTCAAAATCTGAATAGAAACGATTGCGATCTTCTGGAGTAATGTATTTTAGTTTGTTGAGATTAAGAGCGAATTCGTCTAACATCTCTTTAACTTCCTGTTCATCTGGTAATACACCATTTGCATATGTACGAACAGGAATTTGAATTTCATCTAAGTCGATACCTGGCTGCTCGAAGATGCGCCAGTGAATATATGCTACGACTGTATCCTGCAATACTTCGTCGCGTTTGGCACGAGAAACAATAAATACTTGATCGCCTATAGCTGCAATAGCCAAACGGCCAATGCCTTTTTCTCCCAATACTGGGCGGGGAGGCTTGTTTAAAGCCTTTGGTGGCAGTGCCATACCAGAATTGCCTCCAACCTTACTCTCTGTGCCTAGTGTTAGCCAGCGGGTTTCAAAGTCATCCTTTGTCATGCCCAAGCCGTCGTCCCGGAGCACAAAGAGGCGGTCGGAGCGGTAGAAATCTACCTCTACTCGGTCGGCATAAGCATCGTAAGCGTTTTTGAACAGCTCGCTAATAGCAGTGGGAATACCAGAAATCTGCTGTCGACCGAGCATGTCGACAGCACGCGCTCTTGTTTTGAATCTAGCCATTAAATGGGTGCCTACGTCAATTGCTAAGCTAACTGATACTTGCGTAGTGCTTCGCTGATATGCACGGCATGGGCCTCAATAAATACAGGTGGCAGAGCGTTGCCTATCATTAGGGCAACAGCCTGTTTACCGCGATCGAGACAAAAGTGATAATCTTTAGGGAAGGACTGAAACAGGGCCGCTTCGCGAAGAGTAATTGCTCGATGTTCCTCTGGATGTAGAAAGCGTCCCTTCGATGGATTATTACAACCACTAGTCATCGTTGGGGAAACATCATCCCACTTCATGCGGCCATATACATCTCGAAAGCCGGTCTGTTCGCGGTGGCAAGGGGGTTGCTGCTCTAATGGTAAATCGCCACGACTGCCGCCATTGGGTTTTGTATCGCGAATTCGTTGCATCATTGCTTCACTTCTTCTATCTGGTAAGTCGTGTAAGCTGTCACCGGACTGACCAGCTGGCCGCAATAGGCCGAGAACATCGCGTACAGTCTGTTTTTCCTTTAACGGTTTGGCAAATTCGACAGGACCACCCAAAGTCGTCATTAGAATAAGTCGTCGGCGTCGCTGAGGAACACCATAAGCAGCTACATTCAGCACCTTTACTACATCCTTCGGATCACTGTGGTAGCCAAGTTTATCCAGCGTTTTCAAGAAGCGCTGTAAACGCGAGTTATCGTAAAGGGCTGGCACATTCTCCAGCATGATAGCTTTCGGTCGTAGCACCTTCACTAATCGCTCAAATTGGAAGAGCAGTTCATTTTTAGCCCTACGCTCCTTGCCTGTATCTATTGACCCATTTAGTGTAGTTAAACGTGAGAAGCCCTGGCAAGGCGGGCACCCAGCTAATAAGTCTAATTGACCTTCTCTTAAACCTGTTTCCTTGAATATATGACTTGCTTTTAAGTCTTTGATGTCCTGTTCCCACACATATACACCAGGGTGGTTAATGCGGTATGTTTTTACAGCAATAGGCTCATTGTCTACAGCACCTACTACTTCATATCCAGCGTTCTTAAGACCTTCCGTGAGTCCTCCGCAGCCGCAGAACAGATCAATAGCCTTCATATTGTTCCTAAAATTGTAAAAGGGTTCTCAGCAGTACTGATTAGTAGAGAAAATTTGTAGCTACACCGTGCTCTATGCTGAAAAATCACGAAGGTAGCACTTGATGCAAGTAAGCCAATGTCAATTTGTAATTTCAGGCTACGGGCTATTAAAGTCGAATCTTTGGCCGGTCAAAAAACTCTTCTACCCGCCATACACTCTGGATCTGCTGGCGCTGTACCGGCAAGAACCCCGCAGCTGGATTTTGAGCATATAAGGTGAGCAGGTTGCGCGTGAACAGCTCGTTCTCGCGCACAGCCTTTATGGTAACGGTGTCATCGTAGGCTATCACGCATACTTGGTTGTACACCTGCTCCCACTTACCTTCCGGCACCTGCCAGGCTATTACTTTCTCCCCAGTTCGTAGAAGTGGCTCCATGCTGTCCCCTTCTACTTCGAACACTAGCGCACCAATATAGCGCGCTGCATCCTCCTCACTATTTACATATAGTCGCAAGGTCTCGAAGTTATCGGGATGCTGTACACCCATGCCCAACTCAATGAATGAGGCTCGGGCCCGGAATGACACGAAGGGCAGATCAACGGCGACCATGTCGGCCAAGAAGCCGACTGCTTGCACATTGTTATGACCAATGCTGTCTTTATAGCTACTCTGCTTGTTCTGCGTTGGGTATAAGATTTCCTGTACTGTGATTTGCAGAGCATTCGCGATATCAGTTAAAGTGGACATGCGTGCACCGTTGCGCCCACTCTCAATATTAGATATTGCTGTTTTAGTCTTGCTTATTCTTGCCCCAAGTTCTTCTTGAGTTAAGCCAGACTGTTCTCTTAGCTGTTTGATTCTAATGCCAATATGGTTTGGTTTAGAAATACTTTCCTTTTCTGAAGAAAATGCTTGCATGGCTAAGAAAATCTTTTACCGGGTCTTGCAAGTACAGATAAACTGTACTACATTTATAATGTCAAGTTAAAGACGGGCAAAAGTAAGTAATTCTAGACACCATGCAAGACAGAGCACAGAAACTCTCGGACCTACTTCCGCGTGGCTCCCAAAGCCAAATCGCCGAAAAACTCAATATGAGCCGGCAGGCCGTCGGCGACGCCCTCAAGCGCTGCAAACCCGGTAATCCGGTCGTGATCGAAGCCATGCGCATTGCCCGCGAGTGCGGGGCACTGGACACGGCGAAGGACCTGGCTACCCTTAACGCGGCCGCCTAATGAGCACGGCCCCCATCCCTTTCGCCTTCAATGGCGTGATCATCCGCCGCGACGAATCCAGCCGGGTGAGTATGACCGACTTATGGAAGGCTGCCAAGAGTCCGCGCAAGAAGAAGCCGGCCGAGTGGCTGGCGCGCGAATCCACCCAGGAACTGCTGGAAGTAGCCCGGAATCTAATTACCCCACAAATGGGGCAATTAGAATTGATCGCCTCCCAGGCCGGCCGCTACGGTGGCACCTACGCGCAGCAGACGCTGGCCCTCTCCTACGCCAAGTGGCTTTCCCCGGAACTGCATCTGGCCGTCAACCAGGTCTTCTTTGAGCGGCAGGCCGAGCAGAAGGACCCCGACAAGATTCTGGACCGGGCCGAAGCCGCCTACCGCCGGCGCGGCTTCACGGAGGCGCAGATCCGGGCCCGCTTCCTGGGCAAGGCGACCCGCAACCGATTGGTCACGGTACTGGCCCGCCACGGCGTGCACAAGCACGGCTACCGGCTCTGCACCAACGCTACATACAAGCCCCTATGGGGTGGGGAGGCCGCCGACATCCGGGTCCGCAAGAACCTGCCGGAGAAGGCCAACCCCCGTGAGCACATGAGCGAGAAGGAACTCGTGGGCCTGCACCTGGCTGAACTGCTAGCCGCCGAGGGGATTGAGAAAGGCAATGTGCGCGGCAACACGGCCTGCGCGGAAGAGTGCCGGCGGGCGGCTCGTTCGGTGGCCAAGATGATCGTCGAGCACGAACAGGGCCCGGACAAGCCCTGAAAAAACAAGGCGGGCACCCCCTAACAGATACCCGCCTTGCCAAGATGAATAACTCCTTATTCACCCTGCTAACGCACTACAGATGAAAACGATTCACCAACAGATCACGCAGTCTACTCAGGATGTAGAAGGGGCTTTCGAGGCCAACTACTTCCCGCGCCAAATCGCCGCCTACCAGCAGTCGCTACGCACACTTATGGCCCTGTGGGACCAGCTGCTGCTGGCGCAGGCCGAAGGCATCACGGAAATCACCGTGCGCAGCCGCAGCATCTCCATCACGATGGGCATCTCCACCGACGTGGGCGCTACGGTTGCCCAGGACCTCTACGAAAGCCTGGGCAACGACGCGCACCGGACGGCCCGGCTCATTGCCGAATCCCACGCCACGCTGGCCAAAGACGGAGAGAGTGCCGAGCGCCTGCACTTGCTGGGCCTGCTACTCACCCCGGTGGGCTCCACCGGGCACGCGCTGCCGGACTCGGGTACTGCTGGCCCTTTCCTGACCGATACGCCTGCCTCAAAAGCCAAGCGCCGGCCGGCCGCCTAGGGGCATTGGTTCGAGCCCGATACACCCTACACCGGCCGGCTGCCTAGCTCGAATCCGCTCGTCACCTCTATCCCATCTACCTAATCGACTTCGTGCATCTCATGAAAACTCCTCTGTTCACCGCTCCCCAGGTGCTGCAGCACCAACAGGCTAACGGCTTCCACAGCCACATACTGACCCCTTCCACGACGCTGCTGGCACGTTATCGCCAGGAATACGCCGTGAAGCGTGCTCTCTACGACACGTTATTCAACACGCTCAACGAGAGCGTGGCCCGCCTTACGGTGCAGACCAATACGGCGGAGGTTTCCTTACTCGTTCCCCACGAACTGCTGGAAGCCGCCTTGCAGCCGCTGATTGACAAGCTGGAAAAGGAACTCAGCCAGCAGGAGAAGTGGGTGCTGGAGCAGGCCGCCCATGTGGAGCGCGGCATCAACGAGTGCGGGTTGGACGGCAGCCCCGAGCAGTGGGCGGCAGTCGAGCTGCTGACCGGTCTCACATCCCAGGCTGCCTAACAGCCGGGCCCCATGAATTACCTCAGTCTGATCAATCAGTTCTGGGCCAAGGATCTGGAGCATTCCTTCACCCCCAATGACATCGCCGTGTACTTCAGACTACTGGAGCGCAGCAACGCATTAGGGTGGAAGAATCCCTTCAACTTCTCAGTAGACGAACTACTGCTGAAGCTGCGACTCAAGACCAAGGACCCATTCACTACGGCCCGCAACCGCTTGAAGCAAGCCGGCCTGATTGACTTTCGGAACGGGGACGGCCGGGGGCGCACGACGACCTACTATCTGCTGGATGCGGAAGAGCAGCAACAGGAAGAAGAAACTGAAAGGGGTAAGAAAAACACCCCCCTTATGCCACCCCTTTCCCCTACCCTTTCGCCACCCCTTTACCCCCCTGGAACCCCGCTACTACATAAAACTAAACTAAACGAAACAAAAGGAAAGACAGCTAACGCTGTCACGGCGAGTGAGCGTGATCCAAGTTTGGATTTGGAAGAAGGTGAGGATCATCCACCCGGAGACTCCTGTCGGGATCGAATCGGGGAAGAGCAGACAACCAGCCCGGAGCAGGACCCCTCCTGGGACCGAACCGGGGAAGAGCAGGCTGCCAGCCCGGAACCCGTTTCCTCCCCACCGCCCCGAAAGCCGACCACACCCGGCAAACGGGCCAGCAAGGGCCGCGCCGCCCGGTCGGTGCCGATCACGGCCCCACCGCCACTCCACTCCCGCTGGCCGGAACTCGTGGCTGAGCTCGACGACGACGGCCGGGCCACCTGGGAGCGGTTCGTGGCCTGGGAACAGGACAACCCGCTGCCCAAGGTCTTCTCGATGGCCGAACCCCTGCTACCGGCCCAGCTGGTCAAGCTGACCCGCCAGCACGGCAGCGGTGAAATCACCGGCGTGCTGCTGGACATGCAAAATCGCCGGACCCTGCTCACCGACTACGAATCAGCCAACCTCACCGTGCAAAGCTGGCTGCGAAACCGCAGGAAGCGTGAAACAGCCGCAAGCTGACTCTGCCCCGCCCAAAGGCCTCTGCGTCGCACAGCGGGCAGAAAAGCGGCTTCTACGGCCCTTCCTATTCGTTCACCCTCATCCCCAACCGCCCGTGAACTACGAAACCGTCCGCGGTGCCCTCACCAACCGGGGGCTCGTGCAACCCAAATCCCAGATCGAGCTGACCCCCACCGACGAGGAGTTTTACCTGAGCCTGTTCGGCTTCGATAATTCCATTTTCGAGCACCTGGAAGTCAACCGCGACCCGCAAACCGGCAAGACCACCGTCTCAGGCTTTGCCGGCAGCTACTTCGCCGAGTTCCTGTACTTCGACATCGACCGGGACGGAGACCTACCCGGCAGTCTGGAAGCCACCCGGGACCTGCTACGGCGGCTCTACAACCGCTTCCAACTCTCGCCCAAGCAGCTCTTCCTGTGCTTTTCGGGCAGTAAGGGCTTTCACGTCGGCTTGCACCAGAGTTTGTTCGGCGGGTTCGCTCCCTCTCCCCAACTGCCCCTGCAACTCAATGTGCTGGCGGCCCGCTTGCTGGCCGAGTGCCACGAGCTGACGCTCGCGGAGCTGCAGACCAAGTCCTACGAAGCCAAGCAGGCCGGCGGCCAGTTCGCCGACGTGGATTTGGGCATCTACAACAACAACCGCCTGTTTCGGGTGATCAACTCCCGCAACCGCAAAAGCGGCCGCTACAAGGTGGGCCTGACCAGCCAGGAGCTGCTGACGCTCCCCCTGGAGCAGATCCTGACCCTGGCGGATGCTCCCCGGCCCGACTACAAGCCCGAAGCCAAGCTCACGGCCCAGACCCCCATCCCCGACCTCTCGGCCCTGTGGGAGTATGCCCGCACGCTGGACGTGGCTGCCTTCACCAAGGCGACCGTGGGCAGCAAGTCGGCCGGCCGCGGCAGCGGGCCCATCGACCGGGACTTTTTCGCGCCCCCTACCCCAGGTAATCGCAACAACGACCTGTTCCGCCAGGCCTGCCACCTGTTCGACCACTCGGAGCTCTACGAAAGCCACGTGCTGCAGCTGGTGCAGAGCGTCAACCTCTCCGGCTCCGATCCCCTACCCGAGGATGAGGTGCGGCAGATCGTCAAGTCGGCCTTCACTCGCACGACCCGCACCAAGGGCCAGGCCGCCGCGACGGTGCTCACGCCCGAAGCCGCCAGCGGCGACAAGGTGGAAATCTGGTCGGACTGGACGGAGGAGTGGCTGGACTACTACACGCAGACGCCCAGCCCCATGACCTGCCTGCTGCCGGAAATCGACGAGGACCAGGAAATGAGCTTGAAAGGCAAGCTGGCCGTGCTCATCGGCTCCGGGGGAACACGCAAGAGCTACTTCCTGCAGAACATCATTGCCCAGAACGTGCTGGGCTACGGCAACCGGTTCCTGTACTCTTCGATGGAGATGGGCAAGCCCGAAACCGTCAACCGCTTCCTGGACATGTACTTCGACGCCGAGGACGGGGTATCCGCCAGTAAGGTCCTGCAGAAGAACGCCCGCGAGAACAAGGAGCAAACCCGGGAGCTGCTGCGCATGGGCTCGCAGACGGTGGCCGATCAACTCATCCTGACCAGCAACGGGGGCAAGACCGTGCAGGACTACGAACGGGACATTCAGCGCACGATCGAGCTCTACGGCTCGCTGGACGGGCTGGCCATCGACGGGCTGAGTGCCATGGGCGGAAAAGGAGAAGAGACAGAGCGCTACAGCCGGGCCACCCTGGAATTGAAGGAGCTGGCCAAGCGCTACAACCTCTTCATCCTGCTGATCTGCCACACCACCAAGGCCTGCGCCGCCCACACCCGGGACGCAAGACCCTTCGTGCGGGGCTCGGAGAAGATCCTCGACAACTCCGACTTCTCGATCTGCTTTGCCAACATCATCGATGTGCCCCGCAGTACGCCGGAGAACATCCAGTACTGCTCCCACCTGGCTCACGTCAAGTACTACAACAAGCGGGGCTCGGGCAAGATGCTCAACCAGCTACTGGAGTTCGACGGCCTGCGCAAATCCTTCGCCCCCTCGCCGGCTCCCCTGCTCAACTACCCCGACCACGACGCCTTTATCCGGGAATACAACAAGAAAGCCCGCCAGGCCGCCAAGGACGACGACCCCTTCTAGGGTGACCAAGTAGTCCATGAGCGTGGACCACTTCCCACCCGCACTCTCTACCGAGCCACTGCTTCCAACATCCATCAAATCTCAATCAACCCCATGCGCCACCGCATCCTCGAACCCCTGACGGCCACTGACAACCTGGTCCTGCTCTTCAACGCCTACCTGCGCGGACTCTCCACCTTCGACATGGTCACGGTTCCCCGCGAGTCCATGCGGGCCTGCAACGCCCTGTTTACCCAACAGGAAGCAGGCAAGCTCCCCAAGTACCCCATCTCCGACCAGGCCCGCCGCTACTACGAGATGACGGTGCTCAGCAACTCCCTGCACAGCCTCCACCGCAGCATAGCCGGGGCCCTACGGCTGCTGACCACCTTCCTCACCACTTATGAGCTCGACCTGACTCGTTACGCCGCCGAGAGCCGCATGCGCAGCATCGACGAGTGGGGCAGCGAGGACGAATCCGACTGGGAGCCCGACGGCTTCGACGAGGAAGGACAAGTCTGGAAGGTCACCTACAAGGACGATCCGGAGAGCCTGGCCCCCTACACCCTGCACCACGACCTGGCGCAATTCTTTGCTGGCTACGACGAGCGGGGAGAGTTCATCGGCACGAGCCGCGCGCAGGACTACGCCGTCTACTCCCACGCCGTGGCCACGCAGACCGAGCTCTCACTGCGTAATTTCTTTACCCAGGTGCTGGGCAAGGAGCTTTCTATCAGCCGCGTGGAACCCGACGGTACCACTTCCCCGGTATCCCTGGCCGACCAGATCGAGGACGAGCTCAACGAGGACATCGTCAACGCCAACCTGGTAGCTGAGTTCAACGCCGTGCTCACCAAGTGTGAGGAGTTGGCGCAGATCTACCACACCATGCCCCTGGACTCGCTCCCCCTCTACCTGCAGCTGCACGGCTGGCTCAACACGATCGTGCACGAAATCCCCCGCTTCGAAGCCCCGCGAGGCTTTGCCGGCCTCACAGAGTAATTCCCAACCAGCAGAAACCATCCCAACTCATGAGCAAGATCAATCACCTCGAAACCGTCTACGGCCACCTCTCCATCCGCGCCAACTACTTCGTCAACCGCCTACTCCGGTTGGACCAGTATGAGTTCACCCCGGAGATATTCGACCATTACACCAAAAGCGTCGGGCAGGCCACCATCATGCAGGCGGAAATCGACGACCACTGCGACAGCCTGGAGCACATCGCCCAGGCATGCAAGCACGGCCTGGAAGGCACCGAGCCGGAGCACTACCGGGAGTTCGGCTATGAGTTCACTGAAGAGATGGAAGCGCCCGAGCTACCCTACGACCCCTATGCCGACATTCTGGGATACCTGGCCGGCGGCGCCAACATCTCCTGCATGACCCTAAGCCCGGCCCTGCTGCGCTTCATCGAACTACTACCGGAAGTAGCTGCCGACCGGGCCGAGCGCGACGTGGAAGCCAAGGATGGGATACTGCTCTACCTCAACGACGACGGCAGCAGCCGGCCCATGACCCGTAGTGAGCTGCTCCGAAAGGGTAACCGTACCGTGATGGAAGCGGCCGAACAAAGCCTGTTTGCTACCACTTACGCCGAGGATATGCTACGAGTGCAGGAGCTGGCCCGCACGCGGGGGAGCTTGCAGGAGATGTTGAAGCTACTTGACCGGTAAGCAGGCTGGTGTACGTGCATCAAGCCGCTTCCTGGAGCACACCGGGGGCAGCTTGCTCCCAGGCAATTACCGGAGTCGCTGCTTGTGGTTCCAAAGTGGGTTCTATCGTGAGTAAAGGGAATTCGATTGCCATTGGCTGAAGCAACAGCAGGGCAACCATCGCCAGCAGAGGCTGCTGGGACGGTAGGAGGGGATTGGTGGCCATACAGTGTGAGTTAATCAGAGCGAGCCCCCAAAGGTATTCGCTACATCTGCCTACTATCCAGGCGCAGTACCCTAGAATTGTGACTAGAAAAATTCGGTTTTCAAACTGAACAATAACAAGGCAATAATTTGATATGCTTCACGCAGTTGATTGCTAGTCTGTTGATTGGCTGTTTAGCCATGCAACCGCTTGCTCGCGCGAATTCGCCACGAAATAGCAAATCTTAAAGCGGTGTAACTGCGAGAGGAAATCAGCAAAGCCAACATGCGCACTCAAATCCTGGGGCGGAATGAGGGCATAGGATACCGTACCCAGCATTTGCGCCCTGGGCAGCCAGTCATACAGTAGCCAGGTATGGTAGGATAGCGGGAAGCCCCGCAGAGGTGGTTGCTTGATCAACACTTTCTTCCAACCACTGTAAAGCAAGCATTCCAGCAAGGAATTCATGGCTTCTTGGCCGGCCAACAGATCCCACAGTACCCGCTTCCAGCGCACTCGCACATACCTGCCTCGCGACTCTTGCGTGATGACGGCCAAGGTGTTTTCGAAATAGATGGCAGGAGATGGCACAGAAACTACGGGAGAAAGAGAAACGCCTACGCTTCGCAAAGTACAGCTAAACATCCACCACAAGAAGTATTCCTTTCAACCACATGAAACCAACCAGACCACACGAGCAGGCCGATCACACCCCCTGGCAGGAAGAAGTAAACGCTCGGATCACCATCTACCGCGACGGCCGCGTGCGCCTGACCAAAGCCGCGGCCGCGCACTTCAACATTGGGCCCGTAGCCGAACTCCGCCCCGGCTCGGCCACGGAGCCCTGGTGGCTGGACCTGCGACCGGATGCTCCCCAGCCCGTGAGTGAGAACCGCGCCACCTGGCAGTTCCGCAGCGGCTACCGGCTGGAGCGGGTGTTCCCTCACAACTCCCCCAAGCAGAAGATCGTCTTGGTACCCGATACAACCTCCTCTCCTGTACCAGGCCTGTTTCCTCTACGGCCCCTATCATAACTACTCCCAACGACGCTACTCCCATGGTTTACTCCCTTCTCAGCATCCTGCAGGCCGGCATCACTCTCTGGGCGATCATTCACGCAGGGAGGACAATCAAACGGATGTTCACCGAGCCCGTTTACTACACACATCCGCTTACTAAGACCTCCCGTCTCATCCCCAGCAAATCGGATAAGCCGGCGCGGCAAGCCTTCGCCGGGTGGCTGGTCCAACAGGATCAGCAGGCGGCTGCGTAACCTGCTTCGCACGACAATCTCACCTTCAAAAACGGCCCGTAGCGGTTGTACGGAAGTAATCCGGCCTTATCTGGTATCCGCCCCCTACCCGAAGGATCTTTGGGTATGGCACTTTTCCCCACTCGCAGTATCACCCAGGCGCACCGCCTCGTTCCTTCGCTGGGCGGCATGCAGGCCGACGCCCACGTTTCCGACTACGTGCTGGAGCAGCGCACCCAGAAGCGCTACCGCTACCTGCTCCGCGAAACGCTACAAGGTCCCCAGGAACTGGACCGCCTGCTGGAAGAAAGCTTTCCCGAGCACTTCGCCCTGGCCCACACCCGCCGCGACCCCTGCCAGGTCTACTGGCAAGCCGACAGCCGGGTAGAGCACGACATCCCCGAACTCATCACCCGCCTGTGCCGGGCAGACCTGGAGCGAGTAGCCGTCTTACTGGACGCGGGAGAGCTGGCGGCTGGCATCCGCCTGATCTGGCACGAGCTGCGCCCCCTGCTGCACAGAACCGCCCCGCTCACCGAACGCCTACCGGATGATACCCGCCTCTACCAGGCAGCGGGATTAGGTAGACTCGGCCGGGAGCTGTGCAAGCCCACCGAAGAGACTACGTCGGAGTTGGACGCTACGCCGGAGTTGATTCATCCGTTCGATGTGCCCGCTACCTCACCTGCCCCTACGCCGGCCCCGACGCCCACTCCCACGACGGTGCGCAAGCGGACCCGCACATCTCCCACGCCGGCAGTAGAGCGCCATTCACCAGTAGTAGAAACCCCACAACCCACCAGCCCGCCGGCCAAGCCCATGCTTCGTCCCCGCAAGATCCACGTGGTTCCCGTGCAGCAGCACGTTCGTCGGGCCCAGGAGCGCAAACGCCTGAAGCGCAAGCGCCGCCGGTAATCCCCATTCGCTTGACTCACTCCTCATGTCCCGTACTACCTATACTCCCGAGCTGACGGCCGCCGTCTGTGAGCACCTGGCCGAGGGCCGGAGCCTGCGCTGGATCAGCGAGCAGGAAGGCATGCCCAATAAGGCCACGATTCTGCGCTGGGTGGCGGCTCACCCCGAATTCCGCGACCAGTACGTGCGCGCCCGGGAAGTGGGCGACGAGCTGCTGGCGGAGGAAATCCTGGAGATTGCCGACGACGGCACCAACGATTACATGACCATCACCAAGGGGGATAAAGAATACAACGTCGAGAACAAGGAAGTCACCACCCGCTCTAAAATTCGTATTGAAGCCCGTAAATGGCTGCTGAGCAAACGCCAGCCGAAGAAGTACGGCGATAAGCTGGATCTGACCAGTGGGGGCGAGAAGCTGCCGGCTGCCCCCCGCACCTTCCAGATTCTGCCCGCCAGCCAGCGGCCGCCCGAGGGAGCATTACCGGCCGAAGCTGAATGAGCACGGCAGTTGCGCAGGCACCCGAAGCAGCACCCCGCTACGTCAATGACGCTTACATCCCTTTACTGGAGAACCCCAGCCGCTACCTGGTGTTGCGGGGTGGCGGGGGAAGCGGCAAGTCGGTATGGGCTGCCCAGAAGCTGGCCATGCGCCTGACAAGCGAACACAACCACCGCCTGCTGGTCGTGCGCAAGGTAAAGGATACCCTGCGTCAGTCCGTGTACGAGCAGCTGCTGGACGTATTGCGGGCCTGGGACATGCTTGACGACGTGACGACCACCACTTCCCCGCTCAGTATCAAGTGCCGGACCACCAACTCGGAAATCCTGTTTGCCGGTATTGACGACCCGGAAAAGCTCAAGTCCATCACCCGCATCACCTCCATCTGGATTGAGGAAGCCACCGAGTTGGAACTGACAGACTTCACCCAGCTCGACATCCGCCTGCGGGGCAAAGCCCAGTACTACAAACAGTTCATCATCACCTTCAACCCCATCGACGAAGGACATTGGCTTAAGAAGCGCTTCTTCGATACCCCCGACCCGCGGGCAACGGTGTTGTTGACCACGTTCCAGGATAACTACTTCCTGCCCGAAGAAGACCGGCAGACGCTGCTGCAGCTGGCCGCCATCAGTAAGAACTACTACCGGGTGTACGTGCAGAACGAGTGGGGCAAGGTCGAGACCGGCAACGAGTTCTATGACCAGTTCCAGCGCAGTCGCCACGTGCGGTGCGTTCCTTACTTACCGGGGGTAGCCATTCTGCAGGTCTGGGATGCCAATGCCCACCCATACTCGGCCATGCTCTGCGCCCAGCTGCAGCAGCTTCCGGAGGGGCGCTTTCGGGTGCGCATCTTCCGCGAGTACACCCTGCCCGCCCCCAACTCCGGGGTGCGGCCCACGGCCCGGGCGTTTCTGCGGGACTGGCAGCAGCACTGGCAAAGCTCGGATGTGCTCTACACGGGAGATGCGAGCATGAACAACCGCAAGCCCGGAGAGGGCAATCAAACGCTCAAGAAGGACATTGAGAGTGAGTTGCTCCCGTGTTTGACCGGTGGCTCGGACCGGTGGCTGCGCCAGAACCCGAACGTGCTGCGCCGGCGGGATTGGCTCAATGCCATCTTCAGCGGCTACTACCCCGACATCGAGTTGTGGATCGACGAGTCCTGCACCGAGACGATTGCCGACCTGGAGCTTACCCAGCTGGGGATTGACGGGAAGCTCAAAGAAAAGAAAGTCGATAAGGAGAAAGGCATCACCTACGAAGTACGCGGCCACTGCAGCGACGACGTGGATTACCTGTTCTGCGCTCTCTTCCCCGATAAGCTCCAGCAATTCCTACGCCGGGGCCTACCCCCTACCTCTTAACCACACACTCATGAAAACATACCCTACTACCTCCTACACGGTCCGCCTGGTCCGGGGAGACGGCCAGGAAGAAACCCAGACGATTCAGGCAGCGGGCCCGCGCGATGCGGTCGTCGTGCTGCTGGCCGGCAAGCAGCTGCCCCTGATCGGGCAAACCGTTACGGTCTTCGTGGACGGGCAGCAGGTATCTCTTGACCCCATCACGCTTTAACTCTGCCCCACGATGCCCACCGTGACCATCCGCCTGGACGGAACTACCGACGACAAGATTACCGCCCTGTGCGCCATGGTTATCCAGCAGCAAGGCCACATTGCCGTACTCACGCATCTGACCGCCACACTCTGCAGCTCGACGCTACAGTATTCTCCGGAGCAAGCAGGGATGCTGCTGGATCAGCTCGTGCCTCCGGCTATTGAGCGGGCGAACGACGACTTCCGCAAGTTCGTGCTCGACCACCAGATCAACGTGATTCGCCAGGAGCCGGAACCCGTGCTCAGTTGGCGCGCCCGGGCCCGTTCGCTCACCGCGCGAGCGTGGGCGAAGTTGCGCGCATGGACATAGATGGAGGTATCCGGCTGGACTTAGGTCAGCCAATTGAGGGCTTGAATCAGTTGGGGGAAGCCGCGCGCAACCTGCAACGGGAAATCAACGCGTTCAACGATGTAGGCAAGCGCAACTACCAGCGCATGGCCGAGCAGGCCCTGGCTTTTCAGCAGCGCGTGGCGGAGCTGGCTGCCGAGCAACGAGCGGCCACGGCCGCGTTCCGCTCAGCCCAGGCCGCCGTGGAGCAGGCAACCAAAGACGCCGCCAAAGCCGAGGAGCGGCTGGCTGACGCCCGGAAGCGGGCCAACAACTCCGAAGCCGTGCAGAAGTGGACCCAGGAGCTGACCAAAGCCCGACAACGTTTAGCAGAAGCTACCCAGGCCGAGAAGGAGAACCGCAAAGCAGTCGAGGAGACCACCCGGGCCCGACAGCAGGAAGTGACGCAGCAGAAGCTCTCCGTAGCGGCTGCCAAAGATGCCGCGGCCGCCGAGCGGGAACGCGCCAAAGCCGCCGCCGCTGCCGCGCGCGAGCAAAGCACTCCCAAAGCTCCCTCGTCCGGTGGCGGTATCTTCAGCTCCCTGACGGGCGGGGGAAGTTTGCTCACGGGGATTGCCGGCCGCATTCTGCCAGTCGTTGCCGGCCTGCAGCTGGTCGACAAGGCCATTGAGAAAGTCAAAGAGGGCATCAGTAAACGCGCCGAGCAAAGCGGGCTCCAGGCGACGTTTACTGCCCTGGCCGGCAGCGCCTCGGCCGGGGCCAAAGAGTTCGTGTACATCAAGCAGCAGGCCGATGCCTTCGGGGTAACGCTGGGTCCACTGGCCAAAGCATATACCGGTATTTACGCCGCCGGTAAGGAAGCCAACCTGACCGTCGCCCAAACCCGCTCCATCTTCCAGGCCGTCACGGCCGAAACCAAAGCACTGGGTAAGTCGGATGAGGATCTGGAGCGGGCTCTACGGGCCGTGCAGCAGATGCTCAGCAAGAACGTGGTCTCCTCCGAGGAACTTCGGGGGCAGTTGGGCGACGTATTACCCGATGCTACCGGCAAAGCCGCGAAAGCCCTGGGCGTCAGCACGGCCGAGCTGGATAAGATGCTGCGCAAAGGCCAGATCGTAGCCACGGACTTCCTGCCCAAGTTCGCGGCCGAGCTGCAGAAATCCTACGGGCAGGGCTCGGCGGATGCGGCTACCCAGCTACGCTCCAATCTGAGCCGGATCAATACCTTCATCGACGAGCAGGCCGCCCGCGTGGGTGCTCTGGTTGAACCGGTGGTCAAGTACATTGCCGACCTGGTAGGTGCGCCGGCCAAGCTCTCCCAATCCCTACAACAGGAGCTGGTCGATCTGGAGACGTCGGCTCAGAAGATCCGGGAAACCAACGTGGGCAGCAAGGAGCGGATCGAATTGATCAAAGAGCTGCAGCAGCAGTACCCGGCGTATCTGGGGAATCTGAATGCCGAGACGGCCACGAATCAGCAGTTGTCACTTGCTATCGACAAGGTAAGCGAGTCGCTGGTCAACCGCATCGTCATCCAACGCAAGGAGGAGGAAATCGGCGAGCAGGCCCAGAAGACCGCCGATAAGCGCATTGCCGCGTTGGAGGCCGAACGCCAACTGCGGGAAAAGCTGGTCAACATTCAGCGGCAGAACGAGAGCCAGCGGCGGCGTAGCAGCACGTTCGTGGATGAAACAGGGGATCGACGGCCGGTTCGCAGCTTACGTGAAGAGTTTTCCGGCCTTGACCTGGCTGCGCAGGCGGAGCTGGCCACCGATGCCATTGCCAAAGGCGAAGCCGGTATCAGCCGCCAGAATGCCGCCTACCTGAGTTTGGTTGGGGCACTGAAAGACTACCGCCAGGCCCAGATCGAGCTGGCGGCTGAAGATGTGCGGGGCAATGATTTGTCGGCCGAAAAACGCCGCTTGATGCGCGAACTGGGGATTGAAGAAACGAAAGCTGCCGGTGCGACAACTACCAACACGGCTGCCCAGCAGGGATTGATTGAGAAGCTGCGGGCGCAACGCGAGGAGTTGATCAAACGCCGCACGGCCCTGCAGGGAGAGTTCAACGACCCGGTTTATCGCAAGCAGGTTGATGCGTTCAACACGCAAATTGAGGCGATTGACAAGAAGCTGGCCGAGCTGGAGAATAAAGGCCAGAAAGCACGTAGCAATCAACTGGAAGCGGCCTATAAAGCCGTACTGGCCGCTCGTAAAAAGCTGCGGGAAGAGTACGATAAGGCCCTGCTGGCCGAATTGCAGAAGGATGGCAAAGCCCAGGCCGAGGAGCAACTCAAGCAAGACCTGGCCAGCATCAAGCAGCTGGAAGACACCATCCGCGAGAAGGAGCGGCTCTATAAGAAGAAAGGGGGCAAAGGGCTGGATGCAGACGGCCAGCTTAGCCTGGAGCAGCAGGCACAGATCAACAAGCTCACGGCCGATGCCCAACGCCGGCACGATGAAACGCTGGAAGCCTTAGAGCGGCAGACCAACGCCCGGATCCTGGACCTGCAGCGGGATTCCGATGAGAAGCAGGTCGCTCAGCTACGGGCCAAGTTCGACGAGGAGATTCGCCTGGCCCGGGCCGCCAAGAACGAGCGGCTGGTCATTGCGCTGGAAGAAGCGAAAGAGCGGCAGCTGCAGGAGCTACAGGAGGCGCAGGAAGTCGCCCGGATTCAGGCCGAAACCCAGGCCAAGGTGGAAGCCATTCGCCGCCGTAAGACGCCGATCATCAGCGTAGGTGGTCCGGACGTCACGGCTGATCAGACCAACAACCCGGCGCTGGAAGGTGCCAGGCAGGAGAACTTCTTTCGGCGGTTGCTGGCCCGGGCAGCCGTGGATATCGAGCGGGATAAGCAACGGGATATCCTTAACGCGCAGATTGACGGTGCCAATGATGAGTTGCGTGCTATGCGCAACAACTTCACCCGCCAGGGGATCGAACGCAAAAAAGCCCTGCAGGACAGCATTACGGATGCGGAGGCCGCCCTCAACAAGTTGGGCAAAGCCCCCAAGTTCGATGTGCTGAAGCTACTCGGGGTGAAGGAAGAGGATCGGGCCAAAGCGGAACAGGCCTTCAATACGCTCACGCAAAATGTCATCTCGGCTGTCGGCCAGATGTTTCAGGCCGAGCAGCAGGCCGCAGCCAATCGGGCGGGTACCGCTTCTACTGCTATCTCTGAGTTGCAAAGCCAACTGCAGGCGGAAATAGCGCTCCGCAAAGAAGGAAGTGCCAGCAACATTGCCACCCTGCGCGAGCAGATCAACGAGCAGAAGCGCATCCGCAAAGAAGCGCTGGCTGATCAACGCAAAGCGGCCCAGGCCCAGGTAGTAGTAGATAGTATCACTCAGGGCAGCAGCGTGGCCACAGCCGCGGCCAATGTGCTGGCGGTATTCGCCCCGCTGGGACCGGCCGGCTTCATTGCCGGTATTGCAGCAGCCTCCCTGCTGGTGGGGGCATTCATCAAGGCCAAAGTAAACGCATTTAAAGCCGCTGGCGATGTAGGCGGTGGTGGTAGCAACCCGGGCTATTTCAAAGGAGGCTACACCGGTGGGCGCAGCATCTTCGAGGAGCGGGGCCCGGTGCACGGACAGGAGTTTGTGGTAGACCACAAAAAAACCCGGGAGAACCGCAGCTTCCTGGAAGCCCTGCACCAGGATCGGCTGCATACGCTACGGCTGGATGATCCGACTCTGCAGAAGCTTTCCTTGCCACAGTGGTCGGTACCGACTACTCCGCTCAATCTACCCAAAATATCGCCCGATGTGTTACCCCGGCTTCAGGAAGCGCGACAGCAGACGCAGGAGCAACAAGTAGTCATCAATCGAGAGCTACAAGCGGAGTTGGTTAAAACCAACCAGAAGCTGGATACGGCCATTGCGCAGTTGAAGCTGATCGACAAAACTCGGGTTGTTCCTCTTATGCCCGGTGGAGTGACAACAACCTTCGATCCGGAAACCAACATCACGCAGTTACACACACTGGAGGAGGAATAACCGGACCCGCTGGACATAGCAACGCCTCTCCTTCGTCCAGGAGAGGCGTTGTGTTGCAACAGGTGTTTGCTCTACTACTCCGGAACACACACCTGTTAATCCAGAGTAGCGGGATAAAACTACTAAGTAGTGTGCTTACGGGTATGTATTTCCAGATTTCCAGATGGAATTCTTTCGGAATTCCGGTGGAATTCCCAGGTAAATCCGGTGGAATTCCAACATAGGGCTTGAGGAATTCCGGTGGAATTCCACCGGAATTTCTCAAGCGGATACCCGCTGCAGCAGGCGTTGCACGGACATAGGAAAGAACGCCTTCCCACGGCGGGTGCGGTAGCCCGATTCGTTGAGCTCGTGGGCAATCTGCTGCAGCGTGTGGCCCTGGGCCTGCAAAAGCGAAGCGAGGCGGGCGGCCTGGCGGTTGGCCTGGTTAGTACGGGCATTCTGCTGACGTACCTCCTGGCCCCGGGCTACGGCCTCGGCCGTCAGGTTGGCCGGCGTGCCGAGCCTAGCCCCACGGGCTTTCTTGGCCTGCAGCGCATCCCGGGTGCGCTTGCTGATGGTTTCCCGCTCGTGCTGGGCTATGACGGCAAACAACCCGACCGTTAGGGTATTGGCATCGGGCATGTCGCAGCAGACGAAGTCCACGCCCGAGTCGCGCAGAGCGAAGATGAAGCCGGCGTTGCGGGAGAGACGGTCGAGCTTGGCGATGAGCAGCGTCCCCCCTACCCTGCGGGCTTCAGCCATGGCGGCCGCCAGCTGGGGCCGGTGGTTCTTCTTGCCGCTCTCCACTTCCACGAATTCTTCTCCCAACTGCCCCCCTGCTTCGGCGAAGCTGTGCACGGCCGCGCGCTGCGCTTCCAGGCCCAGACCGGACTGGCCCTGCTTCAGCGTGGAGACTCTGTAATATGGAATGTACTTCTTCACTTAAAAGGCAGTGGGGAGGAAACGGCCCGCAAGATAGTGGTTATAACATTTTACAAACGAGCGTTTAGAAAATGTTATAGAGCATTCAGGTTACTCAGTTACCATTTTTTTGAACACGCCACCAGGAAGTTTCCGGGCGTAACTTACCTACTTGCTCATCCGCTTTAGTCTTATCTTTCCTCCAACTGGTGTATTGTGAATGTATGCTGTTACAACGCTTCCTGCTTTTATCGGTCGTTGTCTTCGGCTTGGCCGATTGCACGCCGCGCCTGCACGGCAGCTACATGACGCAGGTCACCTTATCCAATCCTGATAGGGAAACCCTAACGTTCAGGGGGAATCGATTCCACTATTGTTACGATGGCGTGAATAGTGGGAGGATGGGCAGCGGTACTTTCACTTTCAACAAGAGTATCCTTTTACTGCATTTCGACACCACGGCGGTACCCGCATTAAGCACCGAGCATTCGGCCTTACTTCTTTCCCGCAGCTTGGCCGACCGCGTGTTGGCTGGCACAGTTTACCGCTACAAGTACATGCCCGCGGGCGGACGGCACGCTGGTTTTCAATTAGCCCACTTATGGCCTATTGATACAACGGTCCATTATTACAAACGTTTTTCGGGCTCCAGTGCCGAAGCGTTGAAAGAACCTACGCCTGTGTTTCGGTTTTACAGACGGATATCGGCCACAGAGGCGGGCCGATGTTTCGCATACTAGCACGGCATCAGCGGCTGGCACAGGGCAAAAAGAAATAGGAAGGCACCGCGTACGTTTCTATCGCAATTTCCTACACTTCTTCAACGGCACCAAAATCGGTGAATAGACCATGGCCTGTCAATCACCGGACAACCGATTGATTTCCTTGCGTCATCGCCTAGGCTCGTTTACCTTGCCATCGTGACGATAGAATATGCAATGGGCATAAACGGTGGGGCGTATCCTTTCTTGGCTGGTATGCAGAGCTGTATGTCCCTTGCTTTTGCGGGGAGCATGGTGGTGCTTGGGACTTCCTGCGAATCGGAATACACCCGCTTCGAACGCTCCTTGACGCCTATCGGCTTGGAAGATAGTACGCTCTTCTGCGACCCAACGGGCCGGGTCTTCATCCGTCTGCCGTACCGGGAGGTGCACGAAGACATCAGCCAGGACCTGCCCTATAATTACGAGCAGACTGTGTACTTCGATTGGCTGAGCCCGGTCAGCTTGAAGAAGGGGCTTGACATCGCTACGTTTCGGCGGGTACCGGGCACGTCCAACTACTGGCAGGACCGCCACTTTATCTATACCGACCCCTATGTGTCCTACCCTGGCCAACGTTATTTCTTCTCCTTGGGTCGGCGCAGGGAAGTACGCTTGTTGCCGAACCCGGAATTCGCCTACAGCGCGGGCAGTCTATACTATCGGGGAGTACACGTTCCGGGGGATACCGTGCCCAAGTCAGGGCATTACCCATAATGCGGCTGTTACCCACCGTCTACTGGATGACGCATTTTTCTTACTGGCTTTACTGCCTCCACTGGGCTGGGAACATGTCCGCCCTGTAGGAAGGAGAACCCCCTGATCTATCAATACAAACGGCCGAATACTGAGAAGTACCTTCCTGTTGCCAGTTTGAGAGAAACAACTAGTTTTACAACTAAATCGACAACCCATACCAGTTCAAGTACGACAACATGATCTACACGGTAGGTGGCATTAAGGGAGGCAGTGGTAAAACCACAATAGCAACGAATCTGACGATCTACCTGCTCCAGCAAGGCCGCGATGTCATCCTCATTGATGCCGATGACCAAGAGTCGGCTACGGACTTCACATCCTTCCGTCACCAGTCGCTCGATGGGGACCTGGGTTACACGGCCGTTAAAGTAACGGGCCGGGAACTCAATGCCCAGGTGCAACGCCTGGCCACCAAGTGCGACGACATCGTCATTGACACCGGCGGCCGGGATACCGTCAGCCAACGCTCGGCCCTGACGATCTCTCATGTGTACTTGGTTCCGTTCGCTCCCCGCTCGCTCGACATCTGGACGCTGCGCAAAGTAGAGAACCTGATTGCCGAGGTAGCTCCCTTCAATCCTGGGTTGCGTTCGCTCACCTTCATCAACAAGGCTGATGCCCGCGGCACCTATAAGGAGGAAGCGGCTGAGCTGTTGCGGGGATCTGAGTACCTGCAGTTCCTGGAGACATCGGTAGGCAATCGCATCTCCTTTGCTAATGCTGCTGCTGCTGGCCTGGGCGTATTGGAGATGAAACCAACGGATGAGAAGGCTACTGCTGAAATCAACGAGCTGTGCCATAGCATGCAATCAGCAGTAGAAGCAACTAAAAAATAAACCGTTTACGCATCTAGTTTTACAACTAAAAAAGGTTGTTTATACAGATGCGTTACGACAATACAAAGTACAACCCATGGCCATCAAGAAACCTAAACTGGGCCTCCCTCCTACGCCTCCGACTTCATTGTCCAATGCTGCGATGCAGGAGATGATCAACAAAGGGGGATCGGTACTCGAGCCGGCTACCAGTACTGCCAAAGCGGAGCCTGAGGAAGACAAACTCAAGTCCTTTACTTTTAAAATCTACGAGAGCGAGTTGGCGCAGATTCGAGCCATTCAGGACAGCTTACCGAAGCGTGACCGTATTTCTATTCACGATTTTGTATTGGCTGCCGTGAAGGAAAAGATTGGAAAGATGACCAAAAAGAGCAACTCAAAATAGTTGCTTTTTTAGTTGTAACTATAGTTTTGTTTTTAGTTTTATGTTTGCAATGCTATCATTCTGATTGAAAAAGTATTATGGCGTAAAGCAATGTGATATCACATCATGTACTACGATGTTTATGCGCTTTCGTCAAAGCGTGACGCAACTACTGTTGAAAATTTTCTCTCACATTTCTGTGACCGTTCCCTACTCGAACCAGTGGTGGATAGGTGGATACACGTTTCGGCTAACGAGAAGTACCATACTCCAGAGGTAGATATTCCCCTGCACTTTATTGCGGAATTAATTGCTTATGCAGTTGCAAACCTGAATCATGCCTTCAACTATTATACTGACGAAGGAATACGAGACAATATTGATTGTGTTATCATCCAGTTCACTTACGATGGAAAGGTGGTGTTCGGTATCTCCGTTGGATGCACCCAGGATGCGGGAGGTGACAATATTGCTCAGGCTATACAAGTAGAAGCAGAAATCAGGCAGGTAACGGGAGCGTATAAAAGTTACATCGCAGGAGAATACCCGCCTGCAAGGGATGAAGAACAATTTGACACAGATGTGGCCATGTGGAAAGAATTACGCGATAGTTTTGAACAGGATCACACTGGCAAAGTCATCAGTTGACATATGAGGCGCCCTCTCAGAAAACGGAATACATAGCACGTTAAGGGGTGAAAAGGAGCCGTGGGGGCTGAAATTTGCCGGGTACGCGTTTGCTCCTCCTCGTATGGAAACTCTATCATGAGAACGCCCTTTATCTGTCTGTTGGTGATAATCCTATCATCGTATAGCTCTTGTCACGGCCAAAACGCACCCGATTGTATGGAGCAGTACGCCCACAGTATCGGTTTCAGCCACACGCTATTTATGCCTACTTCGCGCTTGGATTCTTCGGCACATGAGGATCCTGTTTTCGAAAACGCGAAAGCTACTGCCACATCGTATTTCTTTTCCGACTTACCCGAACTTGCTCACCCTTCGGCCGATACCATCAAGCTCTTTGTTATGGAAACGTCCTTTTTGCCCAAGCGCGTGGACCGATGGGTAAAAGTCCAGCACGGGGATTTGTGTCCAACCCATGTGCGACATGCCGATCCATTTGCACCCGACCGGCGTACTTATGTGGGATTCAAAACAGCGAGGTTCTTCCGAAAAACTACCGGCAGCTCGCTTTCCTATTGGAAATACTCTTTATCCGGCGAGGCACTCTATCTGGGTACCACCCACTTCTCTCTGCCTAATCCGCGGTATCGCCCTTGGTTTCACAAGCGCAAGCGCGCGTTTTTCCATATACCCGTCAAGGTATACTATGTACTAGCACTCAATTGAAGGCTGGCACACAGCCAACCATAAGCATAACACAATGCATAGCCAAGCCAATTACTTGCGTTTTGTGCACATATATTTTGCAACTTTCTTAACGTGCTATGTATTCCGTTTTCTGAGAGGAGCCCTATGAAACAGCACAGACCATCAGTTACTGTTCACTGCTGGTGGCCAAACTGGAATATACTGGCCGCGGGGTTGGTAGTGGGTGCTCCTGGAATAGGAGCAGCGTTATTTAGTTTCGGAAGAGAATTTTCGTGGGAAACAATTGCTGGCGCTATTGTCGGCATTTTCGGACTGGTTTACGGCTTGGCATATTGCCACATCACGGTTACTCCTTGGGTGATTCAAGTTCGTGGTAGTGGTTTTCTGAAACCATACTATAGCATCCCAATAGAAGAGGTGATGATACACGGCCGATGGGCAACAGGTGAGCAGGCTTTGGTAACTCAGCAGGAACAAGCCGGACTTTACATTGGGATAGATGAGGACTGGGATACGGGAGTGCCCTACCTTGAACTGCAGTTTTATGGGGAAGATATACCTAATTGCTTCCGGGCGAATGATTATGCCCGAGTAAAAGAAGCCATTGCTTTAATGCTTGCCCAGCGCGCGAACTTAGAAGGAAGTAAGCTAACAGACTAGATGGGTTATCGACCAATCGATAACCAAAAAACAGCTTTGATAAGATTGAATCCAGTGTGACCTTCTCATAACAGGGGGCCTTCTTCCAAAGAGGCGGATTTATACGCTTAGCCAGATTATCGAAAAGGGTCAATTTCCTGATAGGCCCCTACGATTGGTACATGACTGTATGAATCACAACGATGTATCGTTGTTTTAAACTAAATATGGAAGTTATATAGGTTGTAAAATTAGTTGTAAACTAACTGCTCAATAAATAGTGATTCAGTGATTTAATGTGCTGAGATAGCATAAATATCCGAAATACATCTAAGTCTTCACTTTGACGGCTAACTTCCAATGCTGCGAAGTACTCTCTCTTATCCTCCCGAAACACAACAGTGAGAGGCTGCCCGAAATACTGTTGGATGTAGTTCATCAGCAGACGGGAGGTGCGGCCGTTGCCGTCATTGAACGGATGAATACTCACGAGTTGCTGGTGCGCATCAAAGGCGATGTGCAGTTGGTCCTGCAGCGTTGTGGCGGCATCCATGCGTTGCCGGAGCCTTTGGGTAAGCTGCTCCACCAGGGCAGGAACCTTCTGGGCATTGGGGAATGAACTGGCCCCGATGATGGATACCTTGTCGACGCGGAAGTCGCCCCGGGCAGCATCCGTACTACCCAGGATGCTGTTGGTTCGCAATCCGGTAGTCCGCATCACCGCGCCGGCCAGCTCCTGCAGCAGCTGCACCGAGACGGGGCGCTTCTCGTCGGCCCACTGCAGGGCCATATCCAATGCCTGCGCATGGTCGGCCAGCATGTCGTAACCGTCCCACGGAAGTGTTGGGTCGATAACGGCCTCTTCCTTCACCAAGAAGTCGAAGGCCGACTGCACGGTTACCCGCGAGCCCTCGATCATCGTTGAGTGGGCCGATACCAGCACGTGGTTCAACTGCTGACGTGATAGCCTATCTGCCTCGGGCAGTTGGTGCACCAAGGCAGTCAGACGCTCAATCTCTTCCCACTCACTCATGCCGCCATGGCCTGGCGCAGGCGGTCAACGTCGACGGTGGCCAGTGCGATCGGATACTCCAGTCCGGAGACGTGGATGACCTGGTGGGCCCAGGCTGCCAGATCGTGCGCGTAGATGACGGGCCGGTCAGTGGCATCATGATACACCGTCTTGCCTTGCATGAACGCCTCTACGCTGGCGCGTAGCGGAGCCGGGATGTCTTCCAGGGCCTTATCCCGCGGATCAGTCAGTAAGTGCGTTAGATAGGCTCTGAGCGCACGATAGGCTTCTTGGTTGTGAGAGGTCATGGCAGGGTAGGGGAGAGAGCCCCAGACTAAGCGGTCTTGGCCGGCGATTTGAGCCCGAGTACGGTCAACAGTAGACCGGCCGGGTTCTTATCAGCCTTGATCTTGTCGGTCTTAAGGCGGTACATAAACTTGAACAGCTCATTTACGAGTCCTTCATCCCCGATGATTTGGGCAACCAGCTTTTGGTCTTTGATGCCGAGCGACTCCAGGTGCCGGCGAGCCATCAGCACCTTTGCCTGCTCCGGGGATTCATCAAATGGAATCGGGAGTTGCTTGGGCTGCTGTTTGGTCACGTAGAAGCGCACGGCGTTGAAGGAGCGCCCCTGCTTTAGCAGGGTATAGCCGATCTTGAGTTCCGTGTTCTCATTGATCTGGCGCACGGCAATGTCCAGTACCTTGGCCTTCAGGTCACTGATGCGCTGAAACTGCTCCGGTTCTTTCCCTTTCGGATCTTTGAGTCGAAGCATCAGCTTGAACTCGTCCAGATCATAGGTCTTCGTTTCCCCGATGTCCTTCCACTGCGAAGCCATCTGGTAGATGCGCTTGGCATACTTGCTCGATATCTTCAGGGCGGAGAACAGCTGGAAGGAAGTGAAGTTGTTCTTCAGCTCGAACAGGTACGGGCGGATATCCTCCGAGAGGCGGATACGCAGGAAGCCCTGGCCCTTGACGTACTCCACCTTCTGGAACATCCACAGCTGCACGTACGAGTGGTCGTTCTCCACCTCGAACATGCGCGAGCCCATAGACTCGGTTGCTTCCTTCAGCTGCTTGTAGTGCCACTCCCGTCCGGTCATGGCCACAACCTCGTTCATGTGAATCTGGTACTCTTGGTTGGGCTTATCTTCGCGGCGTAGCTTGGAGAGCAGGAAGAACAGCAGATCCAGTTGGCAAGCCGTGTAATCGTAGCGGGCCGTAGTGATGGCATTATGCTGTCTGACTTCCAGTGATTCAGATGCTTCCATAGGGGAACGGGATAGATCACAAATATAGAAAAGCAACGAAAAACTACAACTGTTTTTATAAGACGTTTTTAACTGATAAAAAGTCGTTTTTATCTCCTGAAGTGACTGATAAAAAGTCGTTTTTAACTGATAAAAAGTCGTAGTTCGCTGATAAAAAGTCGTTTTTAACTGATAAAAAGTCGTTTTTAAATCACATATTAAACAGTATATCAATGAGTTGTGAGCCCTGCAAATAGACAAATACCTAAAAATACACAAGTTGTTGATACGCGCGCGAGTCCAAAACGATAGCTTTTAAGATGTGAGTATATAGCTCAAAAGGGGCATGGAAAAAGCAGCAAAACGGAAAGCACAAAGAAGTCCAAAACCGGATTAAGTGATTGCACTATTTTAATACTTAATTATACTTTAATTATTCGTGTGCCCAGTCTCTGTTTTACTTTATGTACTGTCACTGTATGAT
This sequence comes from Hymenobacter metallilatus, assembly GCF_003944705.1. GTDB lineage: Bacteria > Bacteroidota > Bacteroidia > Cytophagales > Hymenobacteraceae > Hymenobacter > Hymenobacter metallilatus. The sequence continues at coordinate 38,126 of NZ_RWIS01000021.1, forward strand.
CATAGTCACCACTCTCATCCGTTTGAGAATCCCAACAAGTTGTAAAAACGACTTTTTATCAGTCAGTCCAGACTCACAGCTGTCCTGTGAGGGGTCATGCTGTTGTAAAGCCTGCTTTGACAGGGTATGACTGATAAAAAGTAGTTTTTCAGATGTGCCTTTTCTACTCCAATTGCCAGACACAAAAGCGGTGTTACGAGTCATTAGGACCTAGGATTCTTTGTTGGCAGTAAATGCTGGCAATTTGAATTTTATAAAGGTCGATGGGTAACCAGTGATTCTACTGATGCTGCAGCCACACCATGTGCAGTAGGGGCGGAGGGGTAATAGCCACGTTGATCAGAGCAAGGGTGATCTGCTCATCGCACCACAAATGGGTAGAACTGCCGGGTATAAAAAGCTGACCTATTCAAGCTGCTCAACGACCTACTGGTGATAGAACCATCATACAGTAAATAGATCCTTGCAACATGACCAACTATGCCCGGAGAGAGGAGTATCGCCTTATGTATAAATCATAAACCGGAAGCTGTAATAGCTAGAGAATATACACTTCCTTCGGAAGAGAGTAGCAATAGAACAGACAAGCAAACCGTTAGAACAGGCGCAACGATTTTCGTTCAATGTATAACCCACTACACATTGACCAAACGCGAGGGCCCTTTTAATTACCACGCATCTTATCTATTTGATCATGGCCTTTGCTATCATTCGCGTCACGAAAATCGCCAGCCGTGAGCAGGCGCAGAGCGCGGCTCATCACAACTACCGGACGCAGGACACGCCTAACGCCGACCCAGCTCTGCGGCACCTCAACCAAGAGTTAATCAATCACGAGCAACGCAGCTACTGGGATCTGGCCAATGAGCGTATCGCCGAGCTACAGCTGCCGCGCCTGCGGAAAGATGCTGTCCGGGTAGTGGAAGTCTTACTCACGGCCAGTGAGGAGAAGTTTCCCAAAGATCCAGCAACCGGCCAGCGGGCAGACATCCGGGGCTCACAATGGGTGAAGGATAATCTGGACTTTTTGCAGAAACGCTACGGTGCCCAGAACGTCATCGGGTGTATGCTGCACCAGGACGAGAGCACTCCCCACTTGCATGCTATGGTCGTTCCGATTACTCAGGAGCAGCGCCTGCATAAGGGTGAAAAGGTGGGGGCTGCCGAGCGGCTATCAGCCCGGGATTTGTTCAGCCCCGTGGCCTTGCGGCAACTGCAAACCGACTATGCCCAAGTCATGGCACCCTACGGACTTAAGCGGGGTGTAATGTACAGCACGGCTGTGCACGAAGATGTACGTCGCTATTATGGGGCCCAGAAAACCAGTCAGCAGGAACTGGCGGAGTTGACCAAGCCCTTGACCCACGTTCCCTTCCAGCTGCTGGCCATGAAGGCACTGGAGCGGGTCAGCCCGCAGGCGTATCTGGAGCGGGAGCAGGCTCGGTTGAATGAGCATGCCGCCCAACAGGTGGCCGCCGTCAACGCCAAGCTGGCGCAGGTCTCGACCATCGCCACAGCTAATACGCTGGCACAGGAACGGGTTCGTATCCTGGAAAAGCAACTGGCCACCAGTAAGGAGCACGAGCAGCGATTGGCGGCACAGTTGGCCCAAAATACACAAGTGCTGGCGGAAAAGGAGAAGGCTTTATCCAACGTGCAGGGACAGTACCACCGCCTGATTGTCCGGACGCTGCAGGGGGAAGAATTGAACGCCAATCAGACGGAGTTTGGCAGCAAGCAACAAGCCCGCAGCCGGCAACGGGCGGAGCATTTGATCACCACCGCGTTGCGGGGGGCGGTAACGGATGCGAAGCAGGTAAAAGAGATGCTGGACCAGCAAGGCTATAAACTCTTCAGAAATAAGGAAGGTATACTCATCCTGCGGGAGTCAGAAACTGCCGTGCAGCTTACGGTAGTCTCCTTGCGAATCAATGGCCAGCCGTTGAAGGAACAAATGAAGCAAGCCGTCGAACGTACCAAACGGGAGCAATTGCAAGAGCAGTTGCAGCAAAAGAGGCTGGAGGTCGCGCGCCATCCGCACGCAATGCACGCCACCATTACGGTACAGGAGGCGGGCAAGGCAGAGCGCATTGCAACGGTGTTGGAAAAGGCCGGCGCCAGTGTCTGGAAGGCCGCGGTATTACCCGATAAGCGTACGGCTTTAAGCGTGAGCTACGTCTTTGATTGGACTACCGTGGAAAGCATCAACACCGTATTTCGCCAAGCGCGACAAGCGGAAGGCGTAGAGGTACAGGAAGATTATACGCACTGCAACAGGCGCGAAGGTGCGGTACGTATGATTGAGCGCGAACGAGAGCCAAAGGGAATGGATCGGGGAATATCTATGTAAGAGCCTCTTCATTATAGACAGACCCTGCCCGTATGCTATGCTACATATATTCCTTCGCGCGTCTTCCTGAGCAACGCTAGTGCAGTGAGGGTATCCAACAGCGGGCGTACCTTCTCGGGCTTCGTTCGCCGGAATCGCTTGGCGATTTGCGCCGGATCGACCGGCTGCCCCGCTTGTTGAACCATCGCCCACACGGCTTGCATTTGTTCGGCTAACTCGGCCGGCCAAGGCTGCATGTCCGTGACGGCGGTTGTAGCATCCGTTGCCGTAATGGTCGGTAACGACAGTGCCGATTGCTGCAGCTCAGGAGCCTGGTAGGCAGGGCGCAGGTAACGTACGTGGCCAGCCTGCTCCTCTCGGGCCCGTTCGTGGTTGAGTCGCACCAAGCGGGTGAGGATGTCGGCATCGGGTAGGTCGGTGGGCCAGCCATAAGCGGCAGCAACGGCGGCATCCAGCTGCTGGTGCAGGCTCAGGACGACGGAGGCCAGGCCCTGCTGGTTGATGGTTTGCTCCTTGGCCGTGGTGAGGGGCTGGCCGGCACGCAACTTCTCCACCACGTTGTAGAGGTCGGTGAGGGTGAGGGCGGGGTACTGGGCCTGCTGGCGCTTGCGGTGGGCGTCGAGCTGTTCAGCCAGCTCTCGGATGCGCACCTGCTGCTCCGCCGTGGCCGCCGGGAAGGGGAACGGGTCGAAACAGCGAGTCTTATCATACACCGGATCGTTACCAACGCCCATACGCCCACCTGCCGCTAATGCCCAAAGTATGTGTATACGGCTGGATAACACACCTAAATAATGAGCATCATCCAATGCAACAGCTATCAATTTATCATCCGGAATTATTGATGCATCTAAGAATATAAACACGCAGTGCTTTGATGTTTGAACTGTGGCTACGTAACGTGACAGCCCTACGAGAGCCGGACGAAAATCAACTCTGCCTCGAGCATGTAGCCACCAATTCTCTTTTATGCTTTTATCCTTGTTCACGTCCCGGTCAGGCTTTACCGTTTCAAGCAAATGCTGATAAATCTGAGGAAATTCGTCCAAGAGCCTCTGCTGAGTCATTCCGAAAGTATCTATGACCCAGACACCTCTTGATTTTGACATTACGTCTTTACCATTCAGAAATGGACGTATGACTGAACGGGAACTATCGATTGTACCCAATCCAAATGACTGAGCTTGTTCGACTGTTATAAGAAAGCCTGCTCCGTGAGGTATAACACCACGACTACTGATCCTTTCATTCGCTTTCAAAGGTTTCGTCCCTGTTAAATCAGCCCCTAATGATAGATCAGAGTTGATATCCCCTTGCTGCTCAATCAATGTTACATTATGTGAATCCTCGCCTTCTATAACTAATTCGTTCACAACCAGAGCAAGTGTACCAGGAGCTTTGCCGGGCTGCGCCACTGTCATGGCTACCCGTACGGCCGCCCCTTCTGCGGCATCGACCCATGGATGGTCAGGAATGGCAAATGATAGAGAAATCGGATTGTAATTCGCTTCCATGTGCCGCTGCAACACCCGGCGGTTAAATGTTTGGGTGAGGGAATTTGTCGTGATAAAACCAAACCGCTCTGTTTTGCTGCTCCGTAATGCTTCAGCAGCGTTGTCCCACCAGTACATTACTAAATCAGCTGAATCGGGCACCTTGCCTTTATAAGCTTTGCGGAGGGCATCGACGTATCCGTCCCCTAACAAATCCCGCATCCGTTTATTCCCCACAAATGGCGGATTGCCCACAATGAAATCGGCCTGAGGCCACTCGGCAGGCTGAGGATTGGGGTAATCGAGTACAGGCGTGCGGGCGGTTTCATCGGGCACAGGCTGGCCAGTAGCTGGGTGTAACTTGGTGGTACCGTCCCAGCGCGTTACCGGCTGCCCCAGGGCGTCTAGACGGGGCACGGGCGGGTCATGCTGCAAAGCCGCATCCTGCTGACGAATGTTCTGGTACTCATCCAGCAATGGCTCGCGTAACTCACTCAAGCCGTAGGTGCGGATATGCCACTGCAGGTACCCAATACGTAGCACTACGTCCGCCACCGTTGCCGCACGTGGATTGAGCTCCAGTCCCAGGAACTGTTGTGGGCCCACGGTGGTGCCGCCGCCCAGATCAAGCAGGCCCGTGTGCCCATAGCTGTTGATGGCGGTCAGTACTTCCCCCTCCAATCGTTTGAGGTGCTCCAGCGTCACATAAAGGAAGTTACCCGACCCGCAGGCTGGATCCAGAATGCGCAGGCTCGTCAGTCGTTTGTGGAAGCGCACGAGCTCGGCCCGGGCCTCTTTGGGCTTCTCATCTTCCAGGCGCCGGGCACTCGCAGCCTGTGCCGCGGCCCACTCGCGCCGTAACGGGTCCAGCACGGTCGGCAGGATCAGCCGCTCCACGTAGCGCCGGGGCGTATAATGGGCACCTAGCCGGTGGCGTTCCTTGGGGTCGAGTGCCCGCTCCAGCAACGTACCGAAGATGGCCGGCTCGACTTCCGTCCAATCGGCTTCGGCTGCCTTCAATAACAATTCAATCTGCGCGGCCGTGAGCGGCAGGGCCGTCGCGTCGTGGAAGAGCTTGCCGTTGAAGCGCGGTACCCGGGCTTTGAGCTCGGTGGAGAAGCCACCGGTATCCATCTTGTGCCAGAGGCTCTGCAGCGCATCCGGTAGGTGTTGCCGCAACTCAGGTGTAGCGTACTGCTGCAGCAGGCCGGTGAAGGAGGCCTTCGGGATCAAACCCACGTCCTCGCTAAACATGGTAAACAGGCAGCGCATGAGAAACTGCGCGACCAAGTCGGGCGAGTTGCCAGCACGTTCGAGCTGAGAAGAGACACCGGCCAGGTAGCCGGCCAGCTCCCGGGTCACGCGGGCGGCCCGGCGACTGGGGTCCAGCTGCTGCGGGTCTAGGAAGATCTGACGCAGCAGTTCTCGGTTACTTTCCTCGGCCAGAGCCGGCAGCAACAAGCGGAAGCTGCTCTGGTCGGGGAAGGGAATGAACGAGTCCCCGACGCCCACGAAGTTGCTGTAGATGTCGATGCAGTAGCCGACATCAACGACCAGGATGAAGAGGGGGCGGGGTTCGTCGGCCGGCAGAGCGCGGACGTAGTTAAGGGCCTGCTGGCGGGCGGTCTGCATGACCTGCTCCCATTTGGCCGTGCCGCGGGTGGCGTGTCCAGAACGGCGTTTTTCGGGGCTTAGACCCAGCTCACGCCTTTCGTCAAAATGAGTGCTCCCGTGCTCCCGTGCTCCCGTGCTCCCGTGCTCCCGTGCTCCCGTGCTCCCGTGCTCCCGTGCTCCCGTGCTCCCGTGCTCCCGTGCTCCCGTGCTCCCGTGCTCCCGT
>NZ_RWIS01000022.1 GCF_003944705.1 Hymenobacter metallilatus
TGGTTAGCCTGCTTTCGCCGCGTGGTCGTTGATTACGAATTCACTCCCGCTAGCCATGTTGCTTGGCTATTACTAGCTAACATCACTATGTCGCTCAATCGGGTCTGAATTCCCAAACACGCTCTTAGTTGAACGACCCAAACGGAGCGATAGAGATGCTCGACAAGCCCAGCATGACGCTCTTTTGACTTTCTAAGAAGCTTTATAATCACAAAGTCACGCCCGATGGTGTTAAGCTCTGCGCTCTTCCAGCCATGTAGCTGGAAAAGCGTTTTTGTGTAGCCGTTCATTGGAGTTCTGACTGTTGGATCAGGATGTGGAACAACTGGGCCATACCCAACCGACGTACCGAGTTATAGTTGCAGAGCATGGACGCATCGGACGGCAATAAATAAACTGCCCGGCCCTGGTTACGATGCCCTGTACGCCACAGCAGTACAACAGCAGCAGTACAACAACATCCGGATAGTGTGCGGCACCAGCTATCCGATCCTCAGGCAAATTCTCCCTATCTTAGTTTGAACGTTTCAATCTGCTCATCACCTCTTTATAGATCCCTGTTTTCAGTGCCTAGTGCCCCGGTTGATTAGCCCCGACCGGGGTTTTTTGCGTTTAAGCCGAGTTGCTGAAAAAAACTTATTCAGCTTGGTAGCTGAGAATGATGCCTGTAGGTAAAAAGTAGGCTGTAATGCGAATAAAAGGTTTCTTGCGGCATAATCCCTACATTTCAATTCCGCGTAGAAGCGCGCACGCAACGATACTTTCCACTCTCTCCCAACATGAAGATTCTTGACCTTCGCACGATGCGCGGCCCCAGCTATTGGTCCGTGAAACATTACAAACTAATTGTAATGAAAGTGGACATGCAGGACCTGGCAGATGTATGGTCGAATAGTACCCCGGCTTTGGCAGAGCGGCTCCCCGGGCTGCTGCCGGAACTACTGGAACCCCAGCCGCACCAGGAAGCAGGTAAACACGGCCCCAAAAACCCGCCTCTTACCGAGGAGCAACTACAGGATGGCGAGCCGCTGGGCCACGTTATTCAGCAGGTAGCACTGGCCCTGCAGCGCACGGCCGGTATGCCCGTGTACTGGGGTAAATCGTACCCAACCCATCAGGAAGGCGTGGAGTTTGTGGTATTCAGCTACCAGGAGGAGCGGGCGGGGCGCATGGCCGCCGAGGCCGCCGTGCAGCTGGTAGACGACCTGTGCCACGGCCGGGAAGTAACAGTAAAGCCGATTGTGGATGAGCTGCACGAAATTCGGGAAGAAGAATTCTTCGGGCCCAGCACGTACAGCATCGTAGCTGAAGCGGCTTCGCGCAACATTCCCTATATCCAACTCAAAAACAGCAGCATCATTCAGCTGGGCTACGGGGTAAACCAGAAGCGCATTTGGGCTACCACTACCAGCTACACCTCCCACGCCGGGGTGGAGGTGGCTGGCAATAAGAACCGCACCAAGGCCATGCTGAAGGATGCCGGCGTGCCGGTGCCCCACGGCACTACCGTATACTCAGAAGATGGCCTGCGCGACGCAGTAGAGGAGTTGGGCTTCCCCATTGTGACCAAGCCCCTGGATGGCAACCACGGCAAGGGAGCCACTATCCGCATCATGAACTGGGATGACGCTGTGGAGGGCCTCAAGGCCGCCCAGAAATATTCCCGCGCCGTAATAGTGGAGCAGTTTATTGAGGGCGACGACTACCGGATGCTGGTGGTAAACGGCAAGCTCATTGCCGCCGCCAAGCGTACCCCGGCCGCCGTTACCGGCAATGGGCAGCATACTATTCAGCAACTGATTGAGGAAGTAAATAAGGACCCCCGCCGGGGCGTAGGCCACGAAAAAGTCCTCACCAGCATCAAAGCCGACCAGCACACCCTGGACATCCTCGCCAAGCAGGACCTGACGCTGGAATCGGTGCTGCCCGCCGGGCAAACGCTGTACCTGAAAAGCACCGCCAACATCAGTACCGGCGGTACTGCCACCGATGTAACCGACCTAGTCCACCCTTATAACCTGCTGCTGGCGGAGCGCGTGGCAGGTATTGTAGGGCTGGATATCTGCGGCATTGATTTGCTGACCTCCGACATTGCTATTCCGCTGAACGAGACGCGCGGAGCCGTAATTGAGGTAAATGCTGCGCCGGGTTTCCGCATGCACATTTCGCCCACCGAAGGCCTGCCGCGCAACGTGGCCGCGCCGGTGGTTGATATGCTGTTTCCGCAGGGCAGCACGGCCCGCATTCCGATTTTTGCAGTGACGGGCACCAACGGTAAAACCACTACCTCCCAGCTGCTGGCCCATATTGTGGCTTCCAAGGGCTATAAAGTAGGATTCACGACCACCAATGGCATCTACATTCAGGGCGTGCAGCTGCAAAGCGGCGACTGCACCGGGGGGCAAAGCGCCGAGTTTGTGCTGAAAGACCCCACTGTAAACTTCGCCGTGCTGGAAACCGCCCGGGGTGGTATGCTCCGCTCGGGTCTGGGATTCCATACCTGCGATGTGGCCATTGTAACCAACGTAGCCGCCGACCACCTGGGTATGCGCGACATTTATACGGTGGAAGAAATGGCGGCTGTAAAGGGTGTACTGCCCCGTACGGTACGCAAAAACGGCTGGGCCGTGCTGAATGCCGACGACGACCTAGTGTACGCCATGCGCGAAAAGCTGGAGTGCCGGGTGGCCCTGTTCAGTATGGACGAGCACAACCCCCGCATCCGGGAGCACGCCGAGCAGGGCGGCCTGGCAGCCGTGTACGAGGAGGGCTACATCACCATCTATAAAAACAGCTACAAGCTGCGCATTGATAGAGCCGCCGAGTTTCCGATTACGTTTGGAGGACGGGCTACTTTCAACATCGAAAACTCGCTGGCGGCGGCCCTGGCTTGCTACTGCTATGGTTTCGACAAGGACGATATTAAGCAGGCACTACGTACGTTCGTGCCCTCGGCCGCCAAAACGCCGGGCCGCATGAACGTGTACAAGTTCCCGCAGTTTGAGGTGATTGTGGATTATGCCCACAATACCCACGGCATCGAGAAGTTTGCCCAGTTCCTGAACGCCACCGAAGCCACCCACAAGGTCGGGGTAGTGTCGGGCCTGGGCGACCGGCGCGACGAGGATACGCTGGGCTTTTCCCGCATTGCTGGCCGCATTTTCGACGAGGTAGTGTTGCGCCAGGACCGGGACCTGCGGGGCAAAACCGCCGAGCAGCTGAAGGAAATTATGGAGCGGGGCCTGCGCCTCGATAACCCCGACCTGCCCATCACTTACATCGAAAACGAAATGGACGCCATTGACCACGTGCTGGCTACGGCCAAGCCTGGCTCAGTAATCGTCCTTTTTACCGAGAACATCAAGGCTACTCTCAAGAAGCTGGACGACTTCGAATCACGGATTTAGACGGATTCATCGGATTGCACGGATTCGTTCTGTCACCATTACTGCACAAAAAAGGCCTTCCGATTGGAAGGCCTTTTTAGCGGAGGCTGGTTTATCCGCAAGCACAACGGAACAGAACGAATCCGTGCAATTCGACGAATCCGTCTAAATCCGTGATTTATTTGAGCGTGAAGGTGGTTTTGCCAATCATGACGCCGCCTTCGTACAGCTCCACGGTGTGCAGGCCGGTTTTGTAAGCCGCGCCCTTGGCATACAGGAACTGCACGGGCTGGCGGGTGTTGTCGAACACGATATCCTGCTTGGCCGTGTAGAAAGCCTCAGCGCCATCAATCATGAAGGTGCCGCCGCCAGTACTCAGGTTGTAGAGGGCAGCGCCATCGGGCTCAATCAGGCGCATCATGATTTGCTTGGTTTCCTTCGGCGACACGTCGTTACGGCCCAGGTTGAAGGTTACCTTAATCTTTTCCACCCGCTTGGCTTTGAACTCGTTGTCCTCATCGGCCTTTTCCTTCTCGCGGCTGTTCACCACGCCCACCCGAATGTTTTCGGCTTGCAGGCGGGAGGCTACGGCTACTTTTTCGCTTAGCTCCTGATTGGAGCGCACTACCGTCGAAATGGTATCCGTAAGCTTGTTCTGACGCTCCTTCAGGGTCGTGGTTTCGGTGTAGAGGGCCTCGTTGTCGGCCTTGAGCTGAGCAATTTCCTCATCCTTTTTGCGCAGCTGAGTTTCAAAATTGGCCGCGCGTTGCTTGAAGCGCTGCTGCTCAGCAATGCTGAAGCTGCCGGCCCGGAAGGAGCGGAGCTTCAACAGGTCGGCGTTGATTTGGGCCAGTTTGGCTTCCAGAGAGTCGTTGGCCAGGCCCATGCCCTGCACTTCCTGACTCTGACGCTCATAATCGGCCTTCAGCGCCTCATATTGCTTAATTTGCTCCTCCAGCTTGGCATCCTTGGTCACCACATCGGCCTGGAGCTGTTCATTTTGCTTGCTTTTCTGCTGATTCATGTAGAAAAGCACGCCATTGATGCCCAGCAGCACCAGAATCAGGGCCACAATCAGCAGGACGCGGTTGTTGTTCTTTGGCTCGGGGCTCTGGTCTTGTTCCATTGCAAAAGGGGTTAAGTGAATGCCCGGAGAGTCCGGGCGCAGGTAGTACCTTTAGGGCAAAAATAACGGAGTTCCGTACCCAGGCAAGTGCCCAATATACAACCCTGCCGCAATATGCTTCCGGATTTGCTACTCGATGCCGCTTACTGGCAACAGCGCTACGTAACCGGTCAAACCGGCTGGGATACGGGGCGGATAACGCCGCCTCTGCAGGAATATTTTGCGCAGCTGGGCCCGCCCGATGGCCGCCGCATTCTGATTCCGGGTGCCGGTCGGGCTTATGAGGCTGAGTATCTGCATGGTGCCGGCTGGCCTAACGTGTGGGTGGCCGATGTTGCTCCGGAGCCGCTACAGCAGCTGCAGCAGCGCGTACCCGACTTTCCGGTGGAGCATTTGCTACTAGCCGATTTTTTTCAGCTGGAACCCACGCCCCCCTTTGACCTGCTGGTAGAGCAAACATTTTTCTGTGCCCTGGACCCCGTTCTGCGGCCGGCCTATGCCCGGCAGTGCGCCCATTTGCTGCGGCCCGGTGGCACGCTCATGGGCCTGCTCTTCGATACCGAGTTTAGCCAGCCCGGCCCGCCATTTGGGGGTTCACGCGAGGAGTACCGGGCGTATTTCGCGCCGTATTTCAACTTCGTGCACTTTGATACCGCTACCAACTCTCTGGCTCCACGGCAGGGGCGGGAGTTGTTTATGTGTTTACGAAAGAAATAGCACACGCTGTAGCTTGTGTCGCACCGGGGCTTAGCCTCACCTAGTCATTCTCTTTTCCATCTGCCTGTGTGGTTTCCTCACAAGCTAAAGCATGTGCTACATGATCAATCAACTCGCCAACGTGCTGCCCCACTTCCGCCATACCAATTCCGGCCAGTTTTTCCTGATGGCGGGGCCTTGTGTAATTGAGGGCGAGGACATGGCCCTGCGCATTGCTGAGCAGGTGCGTACCATCACCGACCGGCTCCAGATTCCTTACATCTTCAAGGGCTCCTACCGCAAGGCCAACCGCAGCCGCCTCGATTCCTACACCGGTATCGGCGACGAGAAGGCGCTGCGGATACTGCAGAAAGTAAGCCGGGAAATTGGGGTGCCCACCGTCACGGATATTCACGAGTCGGAGGAAGCGGCTATGGCCGCCGAATACGTGGATGTACTGCAGATTCCGGCTTTCCTGTGCCGGCAAACCGATTTGCTGATTGCCGCTGCCAAAACCGGCAAGGTGGTAAACGTGAAGAAGGGCCAGTTTTTAAGCGGCGAGTCCATGCAGTTTGCCGTGGACAAAGTGCGGCAGTCTGGCAACCCCCACGTTATCCTCACTGACCGGGGTAACTCTTTCGGATACTCCGATTTGGTGGTAGATTACCGCAACCTGCCCATAATGCGCGGGTTTGATGTGCCCGTGGTGATGGACGTAACCCATTCTCTGCAGCAGCCTAACCAGAGCAGCGGTGTAACCGGTGGTAAGCCCCAACTCATCGAAACCATTGCCAAAGCCGCCATTGCCGTGGGGGCCGACGGCCTGTTTATCGAAACGCACCCCACGCCCGCCACGGCCAAATCCGACGGCGCCAACATGCTGGCGCTGGATGGACTGGAGGCACTGCTGCGCAAACTAACCCGGGTGCGTGCGGCTATTCAGGAAGGTGGTGCCGCGGGCATTGCGCCCATGCCGGCGTAAGGTGCCGGTAGCCACGGAGAGTTCCTGAACACAGAAAGGCCGCCCTGTTCCGATAAACTCAGCAGGGCGGCCTTTCTGTGTTCAGGCTGATAACACGTTGGTACGCTCCAGCAGCTTGTCCAAGGCATTATTGAACCGCAGGGTGAAATGCTGCCTGGGCTGGCCGCGTCGGAAGAACACCACCCCAATGTAAAACAGGTCCACCGTCAGCGTCACATCGGGGTGCTGTTTGATATCCTCCCAGGCCCGCTCCATTTCTTTCGACCAATGAATATCATCCAGCACAAACACGCTGTCCTCAGTGCGGTGCTGATTCAGCAGCTCGAAGTACCGTAGAGTAGGCTCGTAACGGTGGTTGCCATCAAAAAAGGCAAAATCAACCGGTGCGGTCAGGGTAATGAGGGTAGGGGCCAGGGTATCATCGAGGTTGCCTTCCACGATTTGCGCATTGTGCGCTCCTACAGCCTCAAAGGTCTGGCGGGCTACTGCGGCCGTAGCCGGACAGCCCTCAAAGGTGAGCACCCGGGCCCGGGTGCTGGCCAGGGCCAAATAGGCGGTAGTCAGACCCAGGGAAGTGCCCAGCTCTACCACTGTACGCGGCTGTACATGGTTTACCAGCCGGAACAGCAGCTGCCCCAGCGCCGGCGGCTTAGCCGCCGTGCGGGCAATGTCGCGCAGGCGGCGGGTGCGGCCCGCACCCACGCGGGAGCCCGCCCCAAAATCCAGCACCTGAATGGTGGTAGCATCGTGGCGTAACTCCTCCCGCCGGTTTTCTACTGCATCGTAGGCCGCAAAATGCCCATCATGGTTGATAACGTGCGCATAGAGGTCAAACACGAAAGGAGAGTGTAAGCCGTGTGCATTGCCGGAACGCCAGAGAAAACGAAAGTAGCTGAAGACCTGAAACAGCACAGTGCGCAGAAACTAAAGTGAAGCTGCCTCCGGAGCCTGGAGGCCAGAATGCGGCCCGAAGATACAAGCAATACAAAAGCCGCCCCGAACGAATCGGGGCGGCTTTTGTATTCTACTTACGCAGCCTGCGCTTAGTTGAGGCGGTAGGGTACTACCAGGGTAAATTCCGGAATTTCAACGGCAAACTCACTGCCGTCCATCTGCCGCTCCATTTGGTAGGAGCCACGCATCTTGCCTAACCCCGACTTGAGGTTGCAGCCCGATACGTACTGGTGCGATTCGCCGGGCTCCAGCACGGGCTGCTGGCCTACCACGCCTTCGCCTTCCACTTCGCGCACCACGCCGTTGGCATCGTAAATGTACCAGTGCCGGCGCAGCAGCTTTACGGTAAACTCGCTGTTGTTGCGGATATCAATTTTATAGGCAAAGACGTAATGCTCCTGTCCCGGGCTGGAATAGTCCGGCAGGTAGTTCGTCGTAACGCTCACGGTCACGCCTTGGGTGGTGGTCGTATTCATAACGTCTGGAGTTCCGAAAGAGAAAAAAGCTAACAGCCGTATGCGGAATTTGGTTTATCTACGCAGCCGAGCTACCCGATGGCCTACTCAACCGAAAAAATAATCCTCTCTCCGTATGTCTGTAAAGATAGAAGAAAGCTGGCGCAAGGTGCTGGCTCCGGAATTCGAAAAACCCTATTTCCAACACCTCATTGCCTTTGTAAAAGGGGAGTACGCCACTACCACGGTGTACCCGGCCGGCCCCCAGATTTTTCACGCCTTTGAGGCCTGCCCCTTCGATAAAGTGAAAGTAGTCATTTTAGGTCAAGACCCCTACCACGGCAAGGGTCAGGCTCACGGGCTAAGTTTTTCCGTGGCCGAGGGCGTCCGTACACCACCTTCCCTGCAAAATATCTTCAAGGAGTTGCAGTCCGATTTGCCGGATACTGCTCCGGCCCCCAACGGCAACCTCGACCGGTGGGCCCAGCAAGGGGTGCTCCTCCTGAATGCCACACTTACCGTACGGGCCAGCGACCCAGGCAGCCACCAGAAAAAAGGCTGGGAGCAGTTCACCGACGCCGTTATTCAGCAGATTTCCGACCGCAAAGAACATGTAGTGTTCATTCTCTGGGGTGCTTACGCCCAGAAGAAAGGCGAAATCATCGACCAGAAAAAGCACCTCGTGCTGAAAGCGGCCCACCCCTCGCCCTACGCCGCCGACCGGGGGTTTTTCGGGTCCCGCCCCTTCAGCCAGACCAACGCCTACCTGATGCAGCACGGTGAAACGCCGATTCACTGGTAGCCCACGCATTACGCGGATTGCGGTGGACGATTGTAGCACACGCTGTAGCTTGTGCCGTGCCCGAACTGTTTGGTCGATACTGATTCTAAGAAAAAGAGGCTTGCCAATCGGCAAGCCTCTTTTGTAGTTAATACGACTGGTTATGCGGGCGGGATGAGAGGTAAGCTACAGCGTGTGCTACAATCGTCCACCGCAATCCGCGCAATGCGTGGTCCTTAGTTGACCAAGTCGAACAGGCGGTTCCAGCGAATTTTCTGGGAGAAGGAAGCATTTGGGTCCACCGACAGCCAGATGAGCACTGCCTTGCCCACGATGTGGTCGGCGGGAACAAAGCCCCAGAACCGGGAATCCAGAGAATTATGCCGGTTGTCGCCCATCATGAAGTAGTAATTCTGCTTGAAGGTGTAGCTCTTGAGCGGTTGCCCATTCTGCAGAATCTGTCCGCTGGCATCTACGCTTATTCCTTCGTTGTGCTCGTAGCGCAGAATAATTTTCTGGTAGATGGCTGAGTTTTGGGGCGTAAGCTGCACCGTCTGACCTTCCTTCGGAATTTGCAGAGGGCCGTAGTTGTCCTTATTCCAGGTTGGGAAGGGCAACGGGTTCAGCGGATTGTTGGGCTGAGAGGGAAGGTAATCGGGGTTGTTGGGGAATACTTGCTGGCCCCGCTCCGGCTGGCCGGGAGGAGTTTTTAGGTCGATGATGCCCTTCACGTACGGCTGCTGCTTGAAATAATCGTACGCAGCCTGGGTCATGTGCACCTCGTAGCCCCGGCCGTAGTCAGTATCCGCTTGGTAAGGCAGCCCCTCCGGAGTGTCATAATTTACCACCCCATACTGCTTGAATGCAGCCAGCAGGTCGTCGTTGGCCTGCGGAATCTGCAGAAAATAGCTGCTCTGCATTTCCGGAAAGTTCACGGCCGGCTTCCCGTTAATAAACACCTTCCCCTGCTTGATTTCCAGCGCGTCGCCGGCAATACCAATGCACCGCTTAATGTAGTTAGTGCGCAGGTCGGCGGGGTGCTGGTCCTCAAAGGGCACGTTGAACACCACCACGTCGTTGTTCTTCACTTCCGAAAAGCCCGGCAGCCGGTAGCTGGGTAGCTGAATCAGGTCGGAATAGCTTTTCAGGTTAGTGCCCCAGATAGTTTGATGCGTGAGCGGGACCTGCAGAGGTGTTTGGGGAGTGCGCGGCCCGTAGTGCAGCTTGCTCACAAACAGGTAGTCGCCTACCAGCAAGGAATGCTCCATGGAGGGCGTGGGGATGGTATAGGCCTCGAACGTAGCCCAGCGGATGAGCGTAGCCGCAACTACGGCAAACAGGATGGCATCACCCCACTCACGCGCGGCGCTTTTACGTTTTTTCGGTTCCTTGCCAGGAGTGGCGGGAGTTGGAGGATTTTTCTCGAGGTATTTCTCCCAGGATTGTACTGCCATAATGAGTCAGAAGCCAGAAAAGTGAGGGTTGCCGGCTCTGGCCGGCTCCGTTCCGGATGAACGCCGGAAGATGCGAAATAATGCTGGTTGATTGTTGGTTGCTGGTTGTTGATTGTTTCGCAATTCAAGTCCAGTCAGCAACCAACAACTAACAATCATAAGCCCAACAGGTCCTGCATACCAAACACGCCCCGGCGGCCCGGCAGCCACTCGGCGGCCAGCAGGGCGCCCTGCACGAATCCGTCGCGGGTGTGGGCTTCGTGTTTCAGCTCGATGGAGTCGGCGGCCGAGGAGTAGGTAACGATGTGGGTGCCCACCACCGTGCCTTCGCGCTCCGAGAGGATAGCCAGCTCCTGCGGGGCGCTGGCCGCCTCGTTGCGCCAGGTAGTTTTGCCCGGGAAGTTGCGCAGAATGCCTTCGGCAGCCGTAAGCGCTGTGCCGCTGGGCTGGTCGACTTTCTGGGTATGGTGAATTTCCCGTACCTGCACGTCGTAGCCGCCAAACTGGTGCATTTTGGCAGCTATGTACTCATTGAAGTGAAAGAACAGATTCACGCCCACGCTGTAGTTGGAGGCATAGAACAGGGGCGTGCCGGTCTGCTGGCTCAGGGCCTGGGCCTCGGCAAAGTGGTGCAGCCAGCCCGTGGAGCCGCATACCACCGGAATTCCCTGCTTCAGGCAGGCTGTTACATTTTGAAAGGCCGCATCGGGGTGGGTAAATTCGATGGCCGCATCGGCCTCGGCCGCCGTAAAGTCGGAAATCCGTACATCGGGCCGGGAGGGGTCCACGATACCGGCAATCTGGTGGCCGCGGGCTAGGGCCTGGGCTTCAATGGCCCGGCCCATTTTACCGTAGCCAATCAACAGGAGCTTCATGTAAGAGTAATTTCAGGTAAGCAAGTTCAGCAGGCCGCCGCCGGGCCACTCCGCCGAAACACGTTATTTCAGGCGAAGGGTCAGGGCCAGGCCAGCTCCTGGCGCGGTGGTCTGCGTAGGCAGCACCGCCGGGTCGAGGCGCAGGCTCAGGTCGTCGCCAATGTCAAAGTCGCGCAGGTGAGCGGCCACCAGCGCATCCAGAATTGTCACGCCGTACACCAGCGCGTTGTAGGCAATGAAGGAGTCCCGGTAGCGGCGGTAAAAGATTACGCCCCGCTGGATATTCTCAATGCTGGTTTCTTTGCTTACGCGCGCCCCGGACAGGTTGGGAATGGGCGTACCATTCAGGTAAGCTTTCTTGCCGTTCGAGTATTCCTTGTACCGGCTCTGATAGAGAAACAGCCCGTAGCCAGTAGCACCCAGTCCTCCGTACACCAGTGGCAGCTTCCAGTATTGGCGGTTGTAAATCTGGCCGGAACCCGGCAGCACCAGAGCCAGCAAGGTGGCTTTCTGGGGCCGCGTTACGCGCCTGCCAAACAGCTTCTCCGTACGCCGCAACGAATCCGAGACCGAATTGCTGGATACCCGGGAAGAGTCGGGGCCGGCAGTAACGGTTTGGGCGTACGCTGACTGGCCAAACAGCACAGCGAATACAGAAAGTAGTACAGCGGCGGTAATACGAACAGAAGCCATAGCAGTAGAAAGAAAGAGGCGGAACGAGGTTCCGCCCTTTAATAGTATCTAGGCTGGCTGCAGAATGTGCAGGATGCGCTGCATGTCCTCCACCGAGTCGAAGACAATTTTGATTTCGCCTCGGCCCTGGGGGCCAGGTTTCACGAGTACCCGGCTGCCAAAACGCTCCGAAAGGTGCCGTTCGGCCCGTTTCAGTTCGGCCGGCGGCACAGCGGGCGTGGCAGGTTGCGTGGGCTTCTTTTCAGTGTCGGCCGCGCCGCCGGTACGCACCAGCTGCTCCACGCGGCGCACCGACAGCTCCTCCGCCACGATGCGGCGGAACAGGGCCAGCTGCTGGTCCATGCTGTCGATGTTGATGAGGGCACGGGCGTGACCCATGCTAATCACACTGTCGCGCAGGCCAATCTGAATATCGGGCGGAAGCTTGAGCAGGCGCAGGTAGTTGGTTACCGTGGAGCGGTTCTTGCCCACCCGGTCGCCTAGCTCTTCCTGCTTCAGGTTACACTCGCTTACCAAACGCTGGTAGCTGAGGGCTATTTCGATGGCATTGAGGTTTTCGCGCTGAATGTTCTCAATCAGGGCCATTTCCAGCATCTGCTGGTCGTCGGCCTTGCGGATGTAGGCTGGAATGGCATCCAGCCCGGCCAGCTTGGAGGCCTGCAGGCGCCGCTCCCCGCTGATGAGCTGGTAGGAGTTGGTGCCGGTCTGGCGTACCGTAACGGGCTGAATAATACCCTGAATCTTAATGCTCTCGGCCAGTTCCTGCAGGGCGTCCTGGTCGAAGTGGGTACGGGGCTGGTAGGGGTTGGCCTGAATCTGGCCCACCGGAATCAGGCCCACGGAGTTGACGGGGTGGGGCACCAGGCCGAGCCGCTCGCTCTTTTTCTCGTAGCTGCCTTCAATCAGGGCATTCAGACCCCGCCCCAGGCCCCCAATCTTACGCTTAGGCGCTGCCGCAGCGGCGGCCGGAATATTCTTCTCTTCGTTTTTCTCAGACATACCTGCAAGCAACGCCCACCCAATAGCACGGAGTGGAAGCGGGAGTCAAAAATACACAAACGCCCGGGATGCTGGAGAATTTTGTTCCACGCCAAAGAAAAATCGTGGAACATGCTGGTAAAAAGCAGGCCGGCCAGCAACTTAAGTTACTGGCCGGCCTTATTAATCATATTCTCCCAACAACCACTTGGTGCCAAGGCGTGTCAAAACCAGTTAGCCTTCCACTGATTTCACTTCCCAAAGGGGGGTAGTCGTCCGGGAAAATCATGCCGCCCTCTGCTTTCCCAAAATCAGGAACATTCATGCGGACCGCAAAGCCAATATGGGCATCGAAAAAGATGCCGAAATGAGTGCGGGCAAAAATCTTTCCGGTCAGGACAGACGCAATAGGCAGCTTTTCCTGTAACATCTGCCAAGCAACCAGCTTTTCGCTAGAGGGAAGCAAATAGCTGAGTTGAAAGGGCGGATTCTCACCGAATTCCCATGTCATACCGGAACTACGCAGCCGTATCCTCGGTAGCTTGCTCCGGCTCACCAGCGGCCTCAATGTTCTTTTCCACGATTTCGCGGGCCAGGTTCAGGTAGCTGATGCTGCCTTTACTTTCGGCGTCGTGCAGGATAACGGGAATGCCGAAGCTCGGCGACTCCGACAGCTTCACGTTGCGCGGAATGATGGTATCGAACACCAACTGCTGGAAATGCAGCTTTACTTCCTCTACTACCTGGTTGCTCAGGCGCAGGCGCACATCGTACATCGTGAGCAGGATGCCCTCAATTTCCAGCTCCTCATTGAGGCGGCTCTGGATGATTTTGATGGTATTGAGCAGCTTGCCCAAGCCTTCAAGGGCAAAATACTCGCACTGCACCGGAATAATGACGGAATGCGCGGCGGTAAGGGCATTCACGGTAATCAAACCCAGGGAAGGGGAGCAGTCGATAATAATGAAATCGTACTGGTCGGCCAGGGGGCGCAGGGCCTCCTTCATCTTTTCCTCCCGGTTGGGCAGGTTTATCATTTCTACTTCCGCCCCTACCAGGTCAATGTGGGAGGGCATCAGGTCGAGGTGGGGGAGCAGGGTGGTTTGCAGGATGATATCCTGGGCGTTGATGCCGTCCACCATGCACTCGTAGATGCTGTTCTGAATATCCTTCGGGTCGAAGCCCACGCCGGAGGTGGCATTAGCCTGCGGATCGGCATCCACGAGCAGGGTCCGATATTCCAGCGCCGCCAGGGAGGCCGCGAGGTTAATCGAGGAGGTGGTTTTGCCGACCCCACCCTTTTGGTTGGCTACCGCAATGATTTTGCCCATTTCGCTTTAGTTGTCAGTTGTTAGTCGTCAGTTGTCAGGAAGGTTGCGGGCTGTCGATTGTCAGGGAATTGACAACCAACAACTGACAACTCACAACGAAATCGTTTCGCCAATGGCCAGCAGCCGCAACTCTTTGCCGGCCCGGGTTGCCTTGGCCTGCGCCTCGGCGTGGTTGATGGTAATAACCGGAAACGAATCGTAGTGCATGCCAATGATTGTGGGGGTGCCAACCCAGTCGGCTGCCACCAGCGCATCGTCGATACCCATGGTGTAATGGTCGCCGATGGGGAGGATGCTGAAATCCAGCGCGTACCGCTCCCCCAGTATTTTCATGTCGTAGGTGAGGGCCGTGTCGCCGGCGAAATAAAAGGTTTTGCCTTCTGCCTTCACCACAAACCCTGCCGCCAGACCGGCATAGGAGCCATCGGGGAAGGAGCTGGAGTGAGCGGCCGCCACCATGGTTACACTACCAAAAGGCAGCTGCAGCGTGCCGCCCAGGTTCATCCCCGTTGTGTTCAGGCCCCTCTGACCAAACCAGCCGGCTATTTCAGCAATGGCAACCAACTGAGCGCCGGTTCGCTTGCCAATCTCCTCCGCATCGGCAATATGGTCGCCGTGACCATGCGTGATAAGGATGTAGTCGGCGGCAATGGCATCAACATCAACCTCTTTAGCCAGCGGATTAGGCCGAATAAACGGATCGAAAAGCACTTTGGTGCCACCTGTCTCCAGCAGAAAGCAGGCGTGGCCGTAGTAGGTCAGATTCATAGAAAACAGAGCAGGACAAGCAGCCAGTGGGCTGCAAACCCCGGATGGGATACCTTTGCAAATATACATTGTTTCGCCGTTCCCATGTTTCCGTTTTCGCGCCGTGCTGTTGGTTTTGCTCTGTTACTGCCCGGGCTGCTGGCCGCCTGCTCCGAACCGACGGCTACCACCGATGCCCGGCGGGTTTTTCGCTACAACCAACCCGAAAGCCTCACGTCGCTGGATCCGGCCTTTGCCCGCAACCAGGCCAATACCTGGGCCGTGACCCAGCTCTACAACGGCCTGGTAGAGCTGGATGACAGCCTGAAGCCCGGCCCTGCTGTGGCCCGCCGCTACGAAATCAGCCCCAATGGCCGCCGCTATACCTTTACGTTGCGCCCCAACGTGCGCTTTCACGATAACGCCGTATTTCCCGGGGGCAAGGGGCGGCGCGTGACGGCCCAGGACTTTGTGTACTCGTTCCGGCGGCTGCTGGATGGGGCTACGGCCAGCCCCGGCGGCTGGATTTTCCGGGGCAAGGTGCTGGAGAAGGCCGATGGGGAGCCGTCGGATACCTGCTTTGTGGCCGTGAACGACTCCACGCTGCGCATTTACCTCAAGGAGCCTTTTATTCCGTTCCTCGGAATTCTGACCATGCCCTATGCCTACGTGGTGCCGCGGGAGGCGGTGCAGCGCTGGGGTAAAGACTTCCGGGAGCACCCGGTGGGCACGGGACCGTTTCGGTTTAAGGAGTGGGACGAGGGCAACGCCATCATTTACCACCGCAACCCTGCCTACTGGAAAAAGGATGCCGATGGAAAGCCGCTGCCCTACCTCGATGCCGTGCAAATCAGCTTTATCCAGGACCGCAAGACGGAGTTCCTGACCTTTATGCAGGGTAAGCTCGACTTTCTGAGCGGCATCCGCAGCGGCTCGCGGGACCTGATCATGTACCCCGACGGCACCGTACGAGAGGATTTCAAGGGCAAGTTCCGGCTACAGAAGGTACCTTACCTGAACACCGAGTACCTGGGCATGCAGCAGGACCTCACCAATCTGCGCGGCGACAATCTGACCACCGGCAAGGCGCTGCAGGACAAGCGCGTGCGCCAGGCCCTGAACTACGCCCTCAACAAGCCCGAGTTTCTGGCCTATTTCCTCAATAACGTGGGCAAGCCCGGCAACTCGGGCTTCGTACCGGCCTCACTGCCCTCGTTCAGCGCCGAAAAGGTGCCTGGCTACA
The DNA here is from genome assembly GCF_003944705.1 of Hymenobacter metallilatus. Lineage (GTDB taxonomy): Bacteria > Bacteroidota > Bacteroidia > Cytophagales > Hymenobacteraceae > Hymenobacter > Hymenobacter metallilatus. The sequence goes on from NZ_RWIS01000022.1 coordinate 15,702, forward strand.
CCTACCAGCCCGAAAAGGCGCGGCAACTGCTGCGCGCCGCCGGCTACAGCCCCGGCAAGCCCCTGCGCCTGCGCCTGAACACGGTGGCCGAGAGCAAGGAGTTTTGCGAGTACTACCAGAAAAAGTGGGCCGACGTGGGCGTGCAGGTGGAAATTGACGTGAACCAGGGCGCAGCCCACGGCGAAATGATTGACAACGGCCGCGCCGCCTTCTTTACCCGCAGCTGGCTGGGCGACTACCCCGACGCCGAAAACTACCTGGCCCTGTTCTACAGCCCCAACTTCGCCCCGGCCGGCCCCAACAAAACCCACTTCAAGCGCCCCGCCTACGACCAGCTTTACCAGCAGGCCAAGCTGGAGCAGGACGCCGCCCGCCGCTATGCCCTCTATCAGCAAATGGACCGCCTGGTAACCGAGGAGTGCCCCGTCATTGCCGTGTACTACGACGAAGTGGTGCGCCTCACCCAGAACAACGTGCAAGGCCTCACCCCCAACCCCATGAACCAGCTGGTGCTGGAACGGGTGAAAAAGAATTAAAAATTGGGCTGGTCATCCTGAGCTTGCGAAGGACCTTGCTGCGTATGAACAAGTCGTTGTTACGATGGTCGTTCAATCGTTAAAAAGTCCTTCGCAAGCTCAGGATGACCAGCCCAATTTTTAATTCTTCATTCTTAATTTTTAATTGAATCAAGGGTTGGTGCTCCACATGCCGGCTTCTTTGATAAAGATGCGGCGGTTGAGCTTGAGCTGGCTGATGATGATTTCGGCAATGTCTTCGGGCTGCATCACCTTGTCGGGGTTGCCGTCGGTGAGGTTGTTGCTCACGGCCAGCTCGGTGGCCACGGTGCTGGGCGTGAGGGCCGAGACGCGGATGTTCTGCTTACGCACCTCCTGCATCAGGGACTCGGTGAAGCCCAGCAGGCCGAACTTGGAGGCGCTGTAGGCGCTGGTGGTGGCGGCGCCGCGCTGGCCGGCGGTGCTGGCCACGTTGATGATGTCGCCGGTCTGACGCTCCAGCATCTGGGGCAGCACGGCGCGCGTCACGTAGTACGCGCCCAGCAGGTTCACCCGGATGATGTTTTCCCACTCCTCGGGGTCCATATCCACCACCTTGGCGAAGGTGCCGATGCCGGCGTTGTTGATGAGGATATCGATGGTGCCGAGTTGGGCCAGGGCTTGGGCTACGGCCGCATCCACGGCGGCGCGGTCGGCCACGCTGGCGGCTACTACCACGGCTTGGCCGCCCAGGGCCTCAATTTCGCGAGCTACTTCCTGCAGCTGCGTTTCGGTGCGGGCCAGCAGGGCTACGCGCACACCTTCCTTGGCCAGAGCCACGGCCACGGCTCGGCCAATGCCTTTGCCGGCGCCCGTCACCAGGGCCGTTTTGCCAGTCAGATTTTCCATGCGTTGGGGTAAGTTGAATAGGAGAGAGGGTATAACCGGATTTCCCGGGAAAGGTTAGGGCTGGTGGATGGGGAAGCTGTTTTGCAAACAGCACGTCATGCAGAGCCGGAGGCGAAGCACCTCACGTGCTGACGTTGTAATGCTGTTCAGATGTTAGCACGCGAGATGCTTCACCTCCGGCTCTGCATGACGTTCGACCGGATTTGATGCCATCAGAACAGCCTCTGCGTCCTCTGCGCATGCCTCTGCGAACCTCTGCGGGAAATATCGTCCTCACGTAACCAAGTCCTTCGCAAGCTCAGGATGACAACGGGTTTTACCGCTGCGCCCAAAACCTGCTTATCTTTCTCCCCTTGGATATACTTCTCCTTCTCCCATGAAAAAACTTGCCCTCACCGGTCTGCTGGCCGGGGCACTGCTGGCCGGCTGCAACCAGCCGAAAAACACCGCCGAAACCGGCGCTGCCACCGAAACCAACCTGGCCGACGTGAAAGACCTGCCTACCCTGTTCGACGCCTACTGGGAAGAAAACGCCCGGCTGTTCCCGCTGGATGCCACCACCCAGGGCGACAACCGCTACAACGACCAGCTGCCCAACGACGGCACCAAGGAGTTCCGCAACAAGCTCCAGCGCTTCTACCAGCGCTACCTTGATGGCCTGCACAAGTTCAACCGGGAGGAGCTGACGGCCAACGATAAAATCAGCTACGACATCTTCGAGTACGACCTGCAAAGCAAGCTGGAAGGCCTGAAGCTGAACACCTGGATGATTCCGTTTCAGCAGTTCTGGGGCCTGCCCATCAGCATGGGCCAGTATGGCTCGGGCGAGGGAGTGCAGCCCTTCAAAACGGCCAAGGACTACGACAACTGGCTGGGCCGCGTAAAAGGCTTTTCAGTATGGGCCGATACAGCCATCAGCAACTTCCGCCAGGGCATGAAGGCCGGCGTGGTGCTGCCTAAGGCACTGGTGGTGAAAATGATTCCGCAGATGCGGGCCATGGAAACCCAGGATGCCACCAAGAGCCTATTCTACGGCCCCATCAATAAATTGCCCAAAGATCTGAGCGACGCCGAGAAGCAGCGCATCACGGCCGCCTACCAAAAGGCCATTCTGGAGGAGCTGGTGCCCACCTACAAAAAGCTCGGCGACTTCCTGGAGCAGGAATACCTGCCCAAAGCCCGCCCCAGCACCGGTATTGCCGCCATTCCCGGCGGGGCCGACATCTACAAGTACTACGTGAAAACGTGGACGACTACCGACAAAACGCCGGAGGAAATCTACCAGACCGGCCTGAAGGAAGTAGCCCGCATCCGGCAGGAAATGGAGAAGGTGAAAGCGCAGGTGGGTTTCAAGGGCGACCTGAAGGCCTTCTTCGCCTCGCTGAAAACCGACCCCAAGCTGATGCCCTACAAAACGCCCGAAGAAGTGCTGGGCGCGTTCCGGGCCATTCAGACCAAGATGCAGCCTAACCTGAAAAAGATGTTTGGCCGCACGCCTAAAACCCCGTTCGAGATTCGCCAGACGGAAGCCTTCCGGGCCGCTTCGGCCTCGGCCGAGTACAACCAGGGCAGCCCCGACGGCTCCCGCCCCGGTATCTTCTACATCCCGATTCTGGACGCCACCACGTTCAACGTCACGTCCGGTATGGAGTCGTTGTTTCTGCACGAGGCCATTCCGGGCCACCACTACCAGATTTCCTTGCAGCAGGAAAACACCGAGCTGCCCAAGTTCCGGCGCTTTGCCTGGTATGGGGCCATGGGCGAAGGCTGGGCCCTCTACACCGAGAGCCTGGGTAAGGAGCTGGGCCTCTACACCGACCCCTACCAGTACATGGGCGCGCTGGGCGACGAGATGCACCGCGCCGTGCGCCTGGTGGTGGACGTGGCCATGCACTCCAAAGACATGACCCGCGAGCAGGCCATTCAGTACATGCTGGCCAACGAGGCCATCAGCGAAGAAGGCGCCACCGCCGAAATTGAGCGCTATATGGCTATTCCGGGTCAGGCCCTGAGCTACAAAATCGGGGCCCTGAAAATCCGGGAGCTGCGCCAGAAATACGAGCAGCAGCTAGGGGCCCACTCCGATAAGCTACGCGAGAAGTATGCCGGCCAGAACCGCAGCCATTTCCGCATCAGTGCCTTTCATGATGAGCTGCTGAAAGATGGCGTAATGCCGCTAGCCGTGCTGGAGCGTAAAATGGATAACTGGGCCCGGAATCCGCAGTAGCAGGCTGCAGGCCACTGACTTTGAGCAGTGAGTGGCCTTTATAGTAGCGCAACCAGCAATTACAGACCAGTAAAAAGTCCCACAGCAACTTGCTGCGGGACTTTTTACTGGTCTGTAATTGCTGGTTGCGCCCGGGGCGCTAAACCACTAGTCGAGGATGTAGCGCAGGCCAATCTGGGCACGCCAGCGGCTGTTCAGGTCGGTGTTGTTCACGAAGGTCTGGCTCCCGCCCCGGAACTGGTAGGTGGGCACGTTGGTCGTGCCCTGGTAGCCCACAAACTCAATGGGCCGGTTGTTGGCCACCAGCTTGCGTACACCCCAGTCGGAGCTGATCAGGTTGCCCAGGTTCTGCAGGTCCAGGCTGAGCTGGAAGGTATGCTTCTTCTGGTTTTTGCCCAGAGCCACTGAGAAATCCTGCAGCAGCTTGGCATCGAGCTGGGTATACCAGGGGCTCAGGTTGCCGTTACGCTCGGCGTACTGGCCGCGGCGCTCATTCAGGTAGTCATCCTGCCGGATGTAGGCGTCCAACTGCTGCCACTGCTGCGCGGCCGATACCAGTACTGCGCCCTGGCCGTTGGTGATGTCCACCAGCCGGATCTGGTCCTGGGAAGCGGGTACAAAAATCAGGTCGTTGCCGGGAATCCCGTCCCGGTTCATGTCGCCGGCGTAGGTGTAGGTAAAGCGGTTGCCCTGCGCCGCCTCGAAGAAGAAGCTCAGCGTAGTAGCCAGCCGGTCGTTGGCGTAGGCGAACCGCTTGCCGGCCGCCCCGATGATGCGGTGCTGCAGGCCAAAGTCGCTGTAAGCCAGCTGGGGGTTGTTGGCGTTGCCCACCACCGGGTTGCGCTGGAAAGCATCGGCGGCAATTTCCCCGGGGTTCGAGGTGACGTCCTTAGCCCGCGAGTAGGTGTAAGCCGTGGTCAGGTACAGGCCGTTGGCGAAGTCTTTCTTCAGCTGGCCGGTAAGCGAGTACTGGTAGCCTTTCTTGGTGTTTTCGAGCACAATTACGCCCGCATCCAGGAAGCTGAACTGGCCGTCGGGGCCGGTAAAGCCGGGGTTGATGCGCGGACCGGAGGCAGGGTACAATTCGCGGCCATCGGCCCCGGCGGCACGCTCCGTGGGCGTTACCAGGTTGTAGTTGCGGTGAATGGCGGCATTGATATCCTTGGAGTAGATAGCCTCCAGGGTAGCCGTTACGCCGCCGGGCAGCTGCTGGTCCACGGCCAGGTTGGAGCGCCACACCTGCGGAAACTTGAAGTTGCGGGCCGTGGCGTTGATCTGGAAGGTATAGCCGGGGTCGAACTGTGAGTTGGAGGCTTGGTTACTAACCCACACAAACGGGATACGGCCGGTGAAAATGCCGGTACCGCCGCGCAGCTGCGTGGTGTACTCGCTACCATCTACCGAGTAGTTGAAGCCCAGGCGCGGCGACCACAGCGGCTTGCTGCTGGGAAACTTCGTCACGTCGACCTTCACCGGCTGGCCGCTGGCATCCCGGAATGAGGCGTTGGCAATCTGCTCGTTCTGAGCCACCTCGGTATTGTAGATGGGCATATCGGCGCGCACGCCCAGCGTCAGCTTGAAGGCCGGCGTCAGCGTCCACTCATCCTGGGCGTACAGCCCCAGCTGGGCCACGTTCACGTCCACCGACTTGATGCGCTTGGCTGCGCCTGCCGTGGCAATGGCGTTCAGGTCCACAAAGTTCGGGTTTGAGCGGTCCGTAACCTGGAAAAAACGGTCTACATCCAGCCCCCCGAAGAAGGGGTAGCCGTAGCGCTGCAGGTTAAAGGCATTCACGAAGGCAAACCGCTCGTAGGTGAGGCCACCCGTGAGCACGTGGGCCCCGGCAAAGTAGCTTAGGTTGTCCGTAAACTGGGTGATGTTCTGGTCGAGGCGGTTTTCGGCCGAAAATTGTTCCGTGCCCACGCTCACGTAGGTAGTGCCGTTTTTGGTGATGTCAATCTGCGGAAACAGCTTGGCGTCGGGCAGCTCGCGGAAGTCGCGGAAGGCCGAGAAGCTCAGCTGCGCCTTATTGCTGAATTTCTCCCCGAAGCGCGAGTTCAGCTCGCCCACCACCGAGTTCAGGTTGTTGTTGATGGTGTAGCCCGAGTTGGAGTACTGCAGCGTGTTCACGCCCTGTACCCGCGACGACGGCGCAATGGCAATGGGGTGGGGGCCCTGCTCGCGGAAGCTGCTCAGGTAGTTGTAGCGCAGCGAGAAAGTGTTCTTGGGGTTGATGTTCCAGTCCAGCTTCACCAGAAACTTGTCGCTGCTGGTGCGGTAGGTATAGTCACGGTAAGTGCCGGGGTCGTAGCCGTACACGTCCTGCAGGCGCTGGCGGATGGCCAGCAGGTCGCTTTCCAGTACCCGGCTCACGCCCGGGGCCTGGCCGTTGAGGGCCGCCTGGGCCTCGGCGGCGCTGGCAGCGGGCCGGAACGTGAGGGCCGGATCGTCGCGGCGGGTAATTTCGGCGTTGGTGAAGAAGAACAGCTTGTTCTGGATGATGGGGCCGCCCAGCGCAAAACCGGTCTGGTTGAACTTCAGGTCAGGATTCCTGATGGTAGCATCCCCCACCTTCTCGCCAATGAGCTTCTCATTGCGCAGGTACGTGTATACCGAGCCTTTGAAGGAGTTCGTGCCACTCTTGGTTACGGCATTAATGCCAGCCCCGGTAAAACCTCCCTGGCGCACATCGTAGGGAGCCAGGCTTACTTCCAGCTGCTCAATGGCATCCAGCGAAACCGGCTGGGAGTTGGTCTGGCCCCCCGGGGTGGGGGAGTCCAGCCCAAACGAGTTGTTGAAGATGGAGCCATCGAGGGAGAAGTTGTTGTAGAGCGTGTTGCGCCCCCCAAAGCTCAAGCCATTGCTTTGGGGCGTGAGGCGGGTGAAGTCCTCCTGGGAGCGGCTAATGGTAGGCAGCGTGCGGATGGCCGTGTTGTTCACGTTGGTGGAAGCCCCGGTGCGGTCCTTGTTTATCTGCCCGTCACGGTTGCCTTTTACTACCACTTCCCCCAGGGCCTGGGAGCCATCGGAAAGCTGGATGCGGCTCTCAAACGTTTTGCCCAATGCCAGCTGAATACCGGTAGCCGAGTACGTTTGGGCCCCCACAAACGACACTTTTAACTCATATGGGCCACCTACCCGCATGTTCAGCAGGTCATACTGGCCATTGTCGCGGGTGGCAGTGCCATACTGGGTTCCTGAGGGCAAGTGGGTGGCTACTACGGTAGCCCCCGGCAGGGGCTCGCCTTTACTGTCAAGCACCAGGCCCTTCATGGCGGAAGTGGTGACGCCTTGCGCCAGCACCGGATTTCTACTCGTGAAAAGCACAAAGCCGAGTAGCAAAAACAGTATAAATCTGTTCTTCATAGGAGAGCTTTTTTATTTATCCAGGACGTGTTCCTGGAATTTCGGTGCAAAAGTAGATGAAGTAATTGTGAATTATGCTTGCATAACAATTTGGTAACTATTTAGAAATATAAGGTGTTATTGTGCTGATAAAAAGATACTTAACAAGTATATGAAATTTATTTAATATTAAGTTTCGCGTGCCATGTTTCATACACAGTTGAGCATGTGTATATTCCGCGCCCCCGGCTTTCCGCAGGCAAAGCATACGAGCTGTTATTGGTTGATAAATAGGATTATACCGGGGCTGTATCAGTGTGTTGCGCGGCTTGGTAGGGGGCTGAGGTGTCCGGGAAAGGCTGAATTGCGTTAGATGCGCAGGAGCAATCCGCTTTTCCTTTCTTCTTTCTATCTATCATGACCAGACATCAATGGCAAACCCTGGGCCTGGGCGCCCTGGCTGGCTTCCGGAGCATGACGGCCCCGGCCCTGCTGAGTAGTAACCTGCTAACGTACCGTCCGCACGTGCTGCGCAATTCGCCCCTGCGCTACCTGCAGACGCCGGTGGTTGCCCACGGTCTGAAGCTGCTGGCGGCCGGCGAAATGACGGCCGATAAGCTCCCGCAAATGCCCGACCGGATTTCGCCCACCGCCTTGGCCGGCCGGGCCGCCGCCGGCGCGCTGGTAGGTGCCACGCTCTACAAAATCAACCACGACAACCAGTGGCAGGGCGCTCTGCTGGGTGGGGTAGCGGCCATTGCGGGCACGTACCTGAGCTTCTTTCTGCGCAAAAAAGCTACCCAGGAGTCGGGGCTGCCGGGCGGTCTGGTGGGCGGTTTCGAAGACATTCTCACGTTGACTTCCGGGCTGCTGCTCACAAAAGGTTCCCACGCCGGAGAGCCGGAATCCAGACGCTGGGCCTTATAAGCTTACGCTGCGGCCCCCAGCAAACAGGCCCCGCTACTACAGTAGCGGGGCCTGTTTGCTGGGGGCCGCAGCGTAGCCTGGAATTACTGCTCCCGGGCCGAGGCATTACCCTCCGAAGAGTTGGAAGGCATGGTGCTGGTTGGCGAGCTGGGGCTATTGGGAGCACCTTCCAAGGCCGCATCCGTCGAGGTTTTCTGGTCGGCGGCCGAGCCGGTGCCAACGGGCGTGTTCACTTCCTGCTGACTGCTGATGCTGTCCAGATCGGTTTCGGTGGCGCGGGCTTTGGGAGCTTCGGAGAAATCCTGGCTGGCTTGTGGGTCCTTACCGGGGGTGTTGTTGTAGTCGCAGGCAGTAAGGGCAGTGGCCAGGCCAGCTGCTAGGGTGAGGCTAAGGAGGCGTTTCATGGTGAGAGTGGGCGTGAAATATGAGGTGAATAGGTTGCTATCAGTGACCTGGCCCCGGACCGGGACCGGGCGCGGGGCCGGCTGGCACGGCATTCTGTACGCTCTGCTGCTGCACGGCTCCGGTAGTGCCCGTTGTGTCAGCGGTAGGGCCGGCGGCGTTCCGGGCTTCGGCAGGCCGGGCCTTCTCGCCACATCCGGCCAGCAGTGCTGCCAGGCCAATGGTACAAGCTAGGGTGGAAAAGAGGGACATGCTACGTAAGAGGGGCGTCAGGGGGCAAACGTGTGGCGCGGGTTTGCGGTTGCGTCCGGGCTTGCGGGGCGCGTTTCAGCCTCTACCTTTGGCCCATGTCTATTCCTGCTGTTATGAACTGGAGCGGCGGCAAAGATTCGGCCCTGGCCCTCTACCACGCCCTGCGTAACCCTACCCTGCACGTTACCGAGTTGCTTACCAGCGTGAATGCACACTACGGCCGGGTTTCCATGCACGGCGTGCGGGTAGCGTTGCTGCAGGAGCAGGCCCGTCGCATTGGGCTGCCATTAACCCGCCTGGAGCTGCCCGAAATGCCCGATATGGCTGAGTACGAGGCCCGGATGCGCGCCACCCTGGCCCCCTTGCTGGCAAAAGGTATCCGCCGGGCCGTATTTGGGGATATTTACCTGGAAGATTTGCGCCGCTACCGGGAGCAGCAGCTGGCCGGCATCGGGTTAACGGCGGAGTTTCCGCTCTGGCAGCGGCCGAATGCCGAGCTGCTGCACGAGTACCTGGAGCTGGGCTTCCGGGCCGTGGTGGTGTGCGTAAACGAAAAATACCTCGACCGAAGCTTCTGCGGACGGGAGCTGGATGCTGATTTCCTGCGCGACTTGCCGCCCGGCGTCGACAGCTGCGGCGAAAACGGCGAGTACCATAGCTTCGTGTTCGATGCGCCGTACTTCAGCAGCCCCATCCCGTTTGAGCGGGGCGACATTGTGCGCCGCACCTATGCCGCCCCCACCGCCAGCAGCGTGTGCGCCCCCATTGATGATAAAGCCGAAACCCAGTCCCCGCCCTTCGATACCGGCTTCTGGTACTGCGACCTGCTGCCCGTGCCCCAGGCTGCCGACTGAGCCCTCGAAACATTTGGTGCGGTCTGGCAGTCCCTATACCGTCGTCAACCTGCCCGCCTATGCCCGATATGTCGGCTATTATCCTCTTCGACGGCGTGTGTAACCTGTGCAATGGGTTTGTACAGTTTGTTATCCGCCACGATGCCGCTGGTCGGTTTCGGTTTGCGGCGCTGCAGTCGGTTGCCGGGCAGGCGCTACTGCAACGGCACCGGTTGCCCACGCCCCCCGAGCCCGACTCGGTAGTGCTGCTGATGGCGGGGCAGGCATACACCCACTCGGCGGCGGCCCTGGGTATTCTGCAGCACCTGCCTGGGTGGCGGTGGCTGGCACGGTTGGGCCAGATGTTTCCCCGGCCGCTGCGTGATGCCGTATACCGGCTCATTGCCCGGCACCGGTACCGTTGGTTTGGCCGGCAGGATGCCTGCTGGCTGCCCACGCCCGAGCTGCGTGCCCGGTTTCTGTAATCTGTATTTCCTTTTTTACTCTCCCCACCCATTATGCACGCTCTGGTTTTAGCTGGTATTAATCAGCCCGCTGTTGTTCAGGAAGTTCCTACACCCCAGCCCGGCCCCGGCCAGGTACAGGTGCAGCTGTACGCCGCTGCCCTCAACCACCGCGACGTCTGGATTCAGAAAGGCCAGTACGCTGGGTTGAAGTTTCCCATCATTCTGGGCTCCGATGGGGCTGGTGTGGTAACGGCCCTGGGGGCCGGGGTGGATGCCGGTTGGCTTGAGCAGGCCGTTATCATCAACCCTGGCAGCAACTGGGGCCCTAACCCCGCTGCCCAGAGTCGGGAATTCCAGATCCTGGGTCTGCCCCAGGATGGTACTTTCGCCGAGTATGTATGTGTGCCCGCGGAATGCGTACGCGCCAAACCATCTCACCTGAGCTTTGAGCAGACGGCGGCCTTGCCACTGGGTGGGCTTACGGCTTACCGGGCTGTATTCACCCGGGCCCGCCTGCAGCCCGGTGAGCGGGTTCTTATTAGTGGGGTAGGGGGCGGTGTGGCGCTGCTAGCCCTGCAAATGGCTGTGGCCGCCGGCGCAGAAGTGTGGGTTACCTCTGGGTCAGAAGAGAAAATTGCTCGGGCTATAGCCCTGGGAGCCAAGGGGGGCATTAGCTACACAGCCAATAACTGGGCGGCCACGCTTACCAAGCAGGCCGGGGGCGGGTTTGATGTGCTGGTGGACAGCGCCGCCGGACCAGGTTTTGGCGACCTGCTCGATGCCGCAGCGCCTGGTGGCCGCATTGTATTTTACGGCGCTACGCACGGAGATATTCCGGAGCTGGCCGCCCGAAAAGTATTCTGGAAGCAACTATCCTTGCTAGGCTCCTCTATGGGTACTGCCCAGGATTTTGCCGCCATGGTCGAGTTGGTTGAGCAACACCAGCTCCGGCCGGTTATCGACGAAACCTTTCCCCTGGCCCAGGGTCAGCAGGCGTTGCAGCGTATGGCGGACGGCTTGCAGTTTGGGAAGCTGGTGCTAAAAATACAGGAATAGGTTTTCGGTGTTTTCGGGGTATTCAGCAAAGAAAAAACTTAAAAAATATGGAATCTAACTCGTGCTAATATCGTTAGCTATTTAACTGATAAACGAGTAATTTTCTGCCCGTATGAAGACGCCCGCTGAATATCTTGCCTGCCCGGTTTTTGAGTTGACGTATCCCACCGGCGAAGCTGCCGAATCGGTACCTGTAGTGGCATACACCGATGCGCTACAGGCGGTAGAAGCAGCCCTGGCCGACGCTGAGAAATACAAGTATCTGCTGATGCGGGCCCTGCGCCGCGCCGCGCCGGTTCAGGCCTATCCGCCAGTGCCTACGGTAACTTTGCCTGTTCCCGAAACGCCGGTCTTGCCTCTCTATGTTCCCACTGAAATAGCCGCCTAGCACACTGATACTCTATTTCGTGTACAAGCAACGGGACGGGAAGCTGCTTAACAATGTTAGGCAGCTTCCCGTCCCGCTTTTTTTGCCAGCTACTAGCTAAGCTCCTACTGCCGGTGCCCGCAGGCGTTTGCCCAACTCTGTGGCCAGCGCTACGGCTTGCTCCCGCAATTCCGGTACGGCCGTCGATTCAAAAAAGTCCGGCCGTCGGCTGGGGCCCAGAGTGAACAGCACCGCCGAGGCCTGTCCCCGCGCATCCAGTAATGCCCCGTGAGCATCTGTCCGGATACCCAGGTGCAGTGTGTCGGGCTGCAGGTGGCCACTCTCCCGCAGGCTACCTACCACTGGCTCCTGAATGCGGCTGTAGTCGAGCAGGGGGCCAGTGCAGGTAATAACGTGCCGGGCCATTAGTTGCCGAGGTGGCTCCTGGCCTTTCTGAATGGTTACGCGCAGGTTATTGGTCATGGGTACTATATCCTTTACGCGGCCAATTTCCTGCTGTAGCTGGCCCGTTCGCATCATTTCCTGAACAGTCGCCGCATTCTGGGGCGGGCTCCGGTGCCGAAGCACCGACCAGATGCCGGCCAGGTGTCGCAGAAAACGAGCTTGCTCCAGCTGGGGCCAAGCCGCCCAAATGCTCCCTAGGTGCGGCCGGATTGCATCGAGTACCGTGCGCCAGTTAATTCCCTGAGCCTCGGCCGCCCGTATGTGCCGCCGGATGATGTGTAGCACCGCCAGCACAGTATCAGCCCCACGAAGCTCGTCGGCATAAAAATCCGGATATGCTGCCTCCTGAAACTTGTGCGCTGCCGGCCAGCGTCCGTGCCCCGATACGGCAGTTACTACACCCTGGTGCCCATCGGTGCGAAGGCCCAGCAGCACATCAATAGCTGTGAGACCCGTACCAATCAACAGCACAGTATCATGTGTGCCAATGTTGCGGAGGGCCCCTTGGGCCCAGGGGTTGCCGTGGTAGTTGGCGTGGTGCAGGTAGTCAGTGTTGCGGGAAGCGGGTGGGGAAGGCGGAAAGTTGCCTAAGGCCAGCACTACGTACTCGCTGGGTACCCTGGTGCCATCCTGGAGTTGCACGGTGGCCACTTGGCTGGTTGGATGTACCTGCACGCTCTGCGCCGCCTGGTTGTGCCAGGTAAATCGAAAGCCGTTCAGGGAAGGCCATTCGAGCACTTGGCTCACCAGCTGCTGCAGGTAGCGGCCGTAGCTCTGGCGGGAGCAAAACTCCTGCTGGCAAATTTCGGGGCTGGTAAGCCGCAGCCAGTTCTGAAAGTGGTCGGGCTGGTCGGGGAATGCGCTCAGAAACTGGCTGCGTACATTCAGCAGGTATTCGGGCCGGCGGGCAGTATAGGCCAGGCCGGGCCCTGGCACCGGGCGCGGCTCTACCAAGTGTACGTCGCAGTCATACGGCAAGTCGCCGGAGAGCCGGGCCAACTGTACTACCAGCATTGAGCCCGAAAATCCGCCGCCTATAATGGTTATGCTTCTGCGTTGCACCAGCCGAGTAGATGAAAAGGAACCTGCGAGTAAATTACTCTGGAAAAAATGATATAAAAATTAATTTTTGCAATATAAACGAAAAGTAATAGTTCGTATTCGCCCAGTTTGGTTGGCGCATATGCAGGCTAAGAAGTTGACTGCCAACCTATAGAAAATGCCAGGGAGCTAACTAGCCCCCTGGCATTTTCTACAGATCCATCTGAAATAAATCCTGATACGAATCAGCGGATTCGGAGGCCGCTAATAGTATTGACCGGGTACCAGGTAGTTGCGCACGTAGTCCGTAACACCGTCTTCCAGCTTTGTAAAAGGCCGGCCGTAGCCAATACTGCGCAGTTTGCTCATGTCGGCCTCCGTGAAGTACTGGTACGTATCCCGGATGTCCTCCGGCGTGTCGCGGAAACGGATGTCGGCGGTACGGTCCAGAGCAGCGAAGGTGCTCAGGGTAAGGTCGAGGAAGGTGCGGGCCTCCCCGGTCCCCAGGTTATAAATGCCCGAGTGTTGGCGCGTCTGCATCAGAAACAGGCACACTTCCACCACGTCCTTCACGTACACAAAGTCGCGTTGCTGCTCCCCGTCGGCAAAGTTGGGGTTATGGGAGCGGAACAGGGTCATGGAGCCGGTTTCCTGAATCTGCCGGAATGCGTGCAGAATTACGGAAGCCATACGGCCTTTGTGGTACTCGTTGGGGCCGTACACGTTAAAGAACTTAAGGCCCGCCCAGAAAAACGGCTTTTCCGGCTGCTGCACGGCCCAGTTATCGAAGTCGTTCTTGGAGTCGCCGTAGGGGTTAAGGGGCCGGAGCAGGGGCAGCAGCGCATCATTATCGGAGTAGCCCAGGGAGCCGGAGCCATAGGTGGCCGCGGAGGAGGCATACACCACTGGCAGCTGGTAGCGGCAGCAGGCCTGCCACATTTTCTGCGAATACTCCAGGTTCAGCACGTTCAATACGTCCCGGTTCTGCTCGGTAGTATCAGTACGCGCCCCCAGATGGAAAATGAACTCCACCTGCTCATGATGCTGATCCAGCCAGGCAAAAAACTCCTCCCGGTCTACATACTCCCGCAGGCGCTTGCCTTTGAGGTTGGCCAGCTTGCGCTCAGCAGTGAAGTTGTCCACCACCACAATATCATTGAAGTTGGCGGCATTAAGGCGAGTGACAAGACAGCTGGCAATAAAGCCGGCGGCTCCGGTTACAACAATCATAGGGCAGAAATTTAGGTCAAAAGTAACCCACGGATTCAGACGGATTTGTCGGGTTACACGGATTTCTTTTTTTCACTCACCCGCAGCCTAACGTTAAGCTCAACCACTGTAGCTCCTTTGGGTTGGGCCGGCAGGCGGCCGCTGTGGTTGAACTGTGGCTTTTCCGATGGGCTAGCGGGTTGGGCAGAATCCGCCGTTACCTTTGCGGCATGTTCTGCCTGCCTTCGTTCCGCCACGTACAGTTTTTGCTACCGGTGCTGGCCCTGCTGGCCGCCTGCCAGTCCGATACTCCGGCCACCACGGAAACCGCCGCTACCCAACAGGTGCGCGACGACCTGGGCCGTCAGCTGACCTTGCCCGCCCATCCGCGCCGCGTTATGGCCCTGGCGGCTTCCATGACGGAAATGCTGTATGCCGTAGCCGATACCGCCACCATTGTAGCTCGTACGCAGGTGTGTGATCATCCGGCCGCAGCCCTGCGCAAACCAGTGGTTAACAGCTACCCCCTGGACTTCGAGCGGCTGGTAGCCCTGAAGCCCGACGTGGTATTCACGACTGATGGCATCACCTCCCTGGCTGATGCCCAGCGCCTGCAAGAGCTGGGTATTCCGGTGTATTATCAGCGGTATCAGAAGGTAGAAGATATTTTTCGGGGCCTGACGGATCTGGGGCGGGTACTGGGGCGGCCAGAGCCAGCCCGGCAGGTGGTCGATTCTCTGCGGGCCGAGCTGGTACAGCTCACGGAACAGGTGCCCCCGCCCCCGCTACCCCGGGTGCTGGCCATTACCTGGACCGACCCGATTTACGTGTATGGACAGAATACGCTGTTTACGAATAAAGTATTGCTGGCCGGTGGGCAAAATGCCGTAGTAGAAAAGTTTAAGCAGCCGTATCCCGCCCTCACCCGGGAATACATCCTCAAGCTCAACCCCGATGTAATTTTGGGGGGCAGCTTTGGCAAAATGGATAGCACGTTTTTTCGGCTCTACCCGGAATTGAAGCGCACCCGCGCCTACCAAACCCGTCGCATCTACGACCCTACCGACGACCTGATGTCGCGTCCCAGCCCCCGCGTAGTGGAGTCGATCCGGGAGTTGAAACAGCTGCTGACCAGCCAGTAACTTGATACGCTGCTGCTCATGTCTCGTTCCGCTCTGCCCTGGGTTTTGGCCTGTTTGCTGCTCCTGCTGGGGCTACTGGTGGTAGGCCTGCGGGTAGGCAGCTACGAAACAGATTTTGCCCTGCTGGGCCGCACATTGCTGCACTATAACCCCCAGGAGCCGGCGCAGCTGGTGCTGGTAGAGTTACGGTTGCCCCGCCTGCTGCTGGCCCTGCTGGCCGGCGCAGCCCTGGCCCTGAGCGGCTACCTCATGCAGCTCATGGTGAACAACCCCCTGGCCGACCCTTACCTGCTGGGTACGGCCTCGGGTGGGGCGCTGGGGGCCAGTATCACGTTTGCTTTCGTGCCGGTGCTTATGATGGGCGGCCTGTATCTACCGCCGTTGGCTGCCCTTGGCGGTGCATTGGGTGTTACGTTGCTGGTGGTGGTTATTGGAAGCCGCCGGGGCCGCATTGTGCCGGCTCAGCTGCTGCTGGCCGGGGTGGCTCTCAGTTCCCTCACCACTGCTTTGGGTGGTCTGCTCACGTTTCTGGCCGCTACCGAGGAAAAGCTGCGCACCATTACCTTTTGGGCCCTGGGCGGCTTCGAACGGGCCAGCTGGGCCATTTTGCCGTATCCGGCCGTCACATTGGTAGTTGGCTTGGTTGCGCTCTGGCTGTTGCAGAAGGACCTTAACCTGCTGCTACTGGGCGAGGAGCGGGCCGCCGCTCTGGGGTTGCCGGTAGCCCGTACGCGCTGGCTGCTGTTACTTATTGCCTCCGGCCTCACGGGCTGCGCCGTGGCTTTATGCGGGCCCATCGGGTTTGTGGGTCTGGTTATTCCGCATATTACCCGTTGGCTGCTGGGCACCGTGCGCCGGGGCAATCTGCTGTTCTGTGCGCTGCTGGGCGGTACCTTTATGGTCTTCTGCGACTTATTGGCCCGGCTGCTGTACCCACCGGCGGGTTTGCCCGTTGGGCTGGTTACTGCCCTGTTCGGCGTACCGTTCTTCGTATATTTGCTGCGAAAACAGGGGACTTAGGGACTTAGGGACTCGGGGACTTGGTTACTGCCCAACGGCTTTTGCTATGCAGTTGGGGCCCGACCACGCGCTGCCAGCTAAGCCCCTAAGTCCCCAAGTCCCTAAGTCCCTTACCAAATGGTTTACATCAGCCGACAGGAACACTTCAACGCGGCCCACAAGCTCCACAACCCCAAGTGGAGCGAGGAGCGCAACCGGGAAGTCTTCGGCCCCTGCGCCAATGCCAACTGGCACGGCCACAATTACGACCTCATCGTCACCGTCAAAGGTCGCCCCGATCCGGAAACTGGCTTTGTTATCGACCTCAAGCAGCTCAGCACGCTTATCCGCACCCACATCGTGGACGAGGTAGACCACAAAAACCTGAACATCGATGTACCCTTCATGCAGGGGCAGCTAGCTAGCACCGAAAACCTGGTTATTGCCTTCTGGAAAATTCTTCAGCCCGAAATCGAACGTATTTCTTCCGCCAAGCTGCACAGCATCAAACTCTACGAAACCCCTCGCAACTTTGTAGAATATTACGGGGAAGAAGTCAATTAAAAATTAAAAATTGAGAATTAAAAATTTGCGCCGCTTTGCTATAAGTAGTGCAATGATTTTTAATCAGCTCATCAATTTTTAATTTTTAATTCTCAATTTTTAATTGACAACATGAAGTACTACCTGATAGCGGGCGAACGGTCCGGGGATTTTCACGCCGCCAACCTCATGCGCAGTCTGCGCGAGCAGGACCCCGAGGCTGAGTTTCGCTGCTGGGGCGGGGATATGATGCAGGCCGCCGGTGGTACCCTGGTGCACCACTACCAGGAAATGGCCATCATGGGTTTCTGGGAGGCAGCTACCAGCATCCTCAAATTTCGGGGTTACCTCAAAGAATGCCAGAAAGATCTGCTGGCCTACCAACCCGACGTAGTGATTCTGGTAGATTATGCTGGCTTCAATATGCGGGTGGCCAAGTTCGCCAAAGCCGCCGGCCTAAAGATATTCTACTACATTTCGCCCAAAATCTGGGCCTGGAATCAGGGCCGTGTGCACCAGGTAAAAGCCTTGGTGGATAAGATGTTCGTAATTCTGCCTTTCGAGGAAGAATTCTACCAGCGCTTCGATTACAAGGTGGACTACATCGGTAACCCCACCGCCGACGCCGTGGCCGAGTTCCAGAAAACCGAAGATTTCTACGAGCGGAACGACCTGGACCCGTTGCGGCCCATTATTGCCGTGCTGCCCGGCTCCCGCAAGCAGGAAATCGAGGAAATGCTCTACGAGATGGTGGCCATCCTGCCCCCGTTTCTTGATTACCAGTTCATCGTGGCCGGCGTCGATAACCTTGACCGGAACTACTACGCCAATTTCGAGCGCAACAACGTCCGTATCCTCTTCGACCAGACCTACGACCTGCTGGCCCACGCCACCGCCGCCCTCGTCACCAGCGGCACCGCCACCCTCGAAACCGCCCTGTTCGATGTGCCCCAGGTTGTATGCTACCGTACCAGCGCCGTGTCCTACGCCATCAGCAAGGCCGTTATCAAAGTACCGCACATTTCCCTAGTCAACCTTATTGCCGGCCGCGAGGTAGTAAAAGAGCTCATCCAGGGAGAATTCAATGCCCGCAACCTCGTCACCGAACTCAAAAAAATCACCGCTGACGAGCAGTTCATTGCCCAGCAGAAAGCCGGCTACGCCCAAATCCGCGAGAAGCTAGGCCAGCAGCGCGCGGCTAATAAAGCGGCAAAGTTGATGGTAGGGTATTTGAAGGGATAAATGTTCATGAATAATATTAAAATCACAGGTGATTAGTTATATGCAGGGAGAGAGAAACTACAGAAAAGCACTTGAAAATTTGGATATATTATATAGTGGAAGCTTAAAAAATGACACTGAAAAAATTGAAATATATAATATATATCTTGGCCTGATAAGATCAGCTGCTTATTCAGGTAACTACAAAGCTCAATTCGATTTGGCTCTGCATTACGTAATTTCTTTGGATTAAATATGAATTACAACAAGAGGAGAGCCATGTATTGGTATAAGAAGGCCTGCGAAGGAAATATGGCTGATGCATGTAATAATCTTGCAACATGTTATTATTCAGAAGGGAAAAAAGAGGAAGCAATATCTCTTTATAAAAAAGCTGTAAATTTAGGAAGTGTTTTAGCGAAGAAGAATTTGCGGGGGCTACTTTGAATGAGCAAATTCACTTTGCTAGAAAGTAAATTGCCTCGGTAGATACGTAATATATCTGCCGAGGCAATTTACTTTCTAGCAAAGTGAATTTTACGCCGCCCGCAACTGCTTCATAGCCGTTTGCTCAAACTTGCTCCGGGCGTAATCCTCATCAATTATCAACTCGGTAGTGCCTTCCTCTGAGGGCATATCGAACATGGCGTCGGTCATAATGCCTTCGCAAATGCTGCGCAGGCCCCGGGCTCCGAGGCGGTACTCGTCGGCGCGCTGCACAATGTACTCCAGGGCACCTTCTGAAAAGCTCAGTTGAATGCCTTCCATATCGAAGAGACGCTGGTACTGCTTCACGATGGAGTTCTTGGGCTCCGTCAGGATTTTGCGCAGGGTAGCGTGGTCCAGCGGGTTGAGGTGGGTAAGTACCGGCAGGCGACCAATCAGCTCCGGAATCAGGCCGAAGGCTTTCAAATCCTGAGCCGTTACGTAGCGCAGGAAGTTGTTGGTATCCACCTTCTCATCCAGCTGCGTTTTGGCAAAGCCGATGGGCTTGGTGTTGAGGCGGTTTTTGATGATCCGGTCGATGCCCACGAAAGCGCCGCCACAGATGAACAGAATGTTCTCGGTATTCACCGTAATCATCTTCTGCTCGGGGTGCTTGCGGCCGCCGTGCGGGGGCACGTTTACGGTGGTGCCTTCCAGTAGCTTCAGCATGGCCTGCTGCACCCCCTCGCCGCTCACGTCCCTGGTGATGCTGGGGTTGTCGCTCTTGCGGGCAATCTTGTCAATTTCGTCAATGTACACGATGCCGCGCTCCGCCGCTTCCACGTTGTAGTCGGCGGCCTGCAGCAGGCGCGTCAGGATGCTTTCCACGTCCTCACCTACGTAGCCGGCTTCCGTCAGCACGGTGGCATCGGCAATGCAGAAGGGCACTTGCAGAATGTTGGCCAGCATCCGGGTCAGGAAGGTTTTGCCTGTGCCGGTTTCGCCCACCATAATAATGTTCGACTTCTCAATCACCACATCATCCTTCTGCGGTTTCTGCATCAGGCGCTTGTAGTGGTTGTACACGGCCACCGACATTACCTTCTTGGCTTCGTCCTGGCCCACCACGTACTGGTCGAGGTAGTCTTTCATCTCGCGGGGCTTCACGAGGTTGAACTTCGGGGCCTTGGAGTTGGCCCGAATCTTATTCTCCTCGTTCAGAATTTGCTGAGCCTGGCCCACACACCGCTCGCAGATGTGGGCGTTGATGCCCGAAATCATCACCGAAACGTCTTTCTTGCTCTTGCCGCAGAAGGAGCACGTAATATCTGCCATTGCCAAAATAACTCGCTGAAAAAGGGGAGGGGGTAGGTAGCTCGCGCTGGCCTATCGCAAAGGTACGAAAAGGCCAACGCCCTGCATGAGCGAAAAAGTGCCGCCACAGTTGTCTTCTAACTTAACAAAAAAGCCCGCCAAAGCGGGCTTTTTTGTAGTAACAGGCTCAAAAGAACGTCATTCCGAGCAAAGCCGATGAATCTCGCGTGCTGAGGTTGCCAAGCTAATTTGATTACTAACAAGCGAGACTCCTCGGCTTCGCTCGGAATGACCTTCTGTTAAAAAAAGCAGACTTAGGCCGATTTTTTCTCCAGCACCTCATCAATCAGGCCGTATTCTTTGGCCTCGTCGGCGCGCATCCAGTAGTCGCGCTCCGAGTTGTCGTAGATTTCCTGGTAGGTTTTGCCAGTGTGCTTCGCCAGAATGTCATACAGCTCTTTCTTGAGCTTCAGAATCTCGCGGGCCGTAATTTCGATATCCGTCGACTGGCCTTGGGCACCGCCCGAGGGCTGGTGAATCATTACACGGGCGTGGGGCAGAGCCGAACGTTTGTCTTTGGCACCGCCAGCCAGCAGAACCGCACCCATCGAGGCGGCCAGACCCGTGCAGATGGTGGCCACGTCGGGGTTCACGTACTGCATGGTGTCGTAAATGCCCAAGCCGGCGTACACTGAGCCCCCGGGCGAGTTGATGTAGAGCAGAATGTCTTTCTTGGCATCAACCGATTCCAGAAACAGCATCTGCGCCGTCAGGATGTTGGCAATGTAATCGTCCACGGCCGTGCCCAGGAACACAATCCGGTCCATGATCAGGCGCGAAAACACGTCGATTTCGGCGAAGCGGGTAGGGCGTTCCTCAATTACCGAGCGGGTCATGCCGGTAGGCAGAATCAGACCGTTGCGGGTCTGGCCCTCTACGTGCTGGATGTATTGGTCAACGCCCAGACCGCTCAGGCCCTGGCCTTTTACGGCAAATTTGCGGAACTCTTGTTTATTCAGCATGATGAGAAAAAAGGAGTTAGGAGTTAGAAGCTAAAAGGGAAGCCCGTCATGCTGAGCTTGTCGAAGCATCTCTCCCGCTTCGGTGTAGTGGCAATTCATTACCCCCGGTAAAGATATTTCGGTAGGTTCAGCCCGACGGTCGTATAGCAAAGAACAACGGCAACAAAAAAGCCCTTACGGCAAGTAAGGGCTTTTTTGTTGGTCTGAAAACCGAAATGTCAGCAACTAGCCGGCATTCTGATTGCGGAAGTCCTCGGCCGTAATCGGGTTGTCGTTAACAACAACTTTGCCGCGTAGGTTTTCCAATACTTTTTCTGCCAGAATGGCCTCGTACTCCTCTACGTAGTTCTTGCCGTTTTCCTGACGCAGGTAGTTGTCGGCAAAGCCGCGTACCGACTCTTCCAGCTCCGGCGTCAGCTCCATGTTGAACTGGCCCAGAATTTTCTGGATGGTACGATCCACAATTTCTTCGTTCGATACTTTCAACTCGTTGGCCTCCACTACTTTGCTGCGGATCATCGACCACTTCAACTCCTTCTCGTAGTCCTCGTAGTGCTCCTCAATCTGCTCGGCGGTCAGCTTGCCCTGGTTGGCCCGCTCCAGCCACTTCTTGAAGAATGCCTTGGGCACTTCAATGGTGGTGCTTTCGAGCATTTTGTCGATGATCTGGCGGTTTACCAGATTGTCAGCCTCCCGGTCGTAGTTTTCCTGTACCGTGGAGCGTACTTTCTCCTCGAAATCTTCTTTTGACGTCACGATGTCCTTACCGAACACCTTATCAAACAGCTCCTGGTTGAACTCAGCCGGGGCGGAGCGCTGGATTTTTTCTACGGCCAGCATGTAGTCGCCCTCAATCTTCTCGGCTTCCTCTTTGCTCAGGCCCGTAAAGTTGCGGATAGCCTGCAAGTCGTCGCCGAAAGCGTTTTTGAGGTCGAATGACACCTCGTCGCCGGCTTTCACGCCTACAAACTTGTCGGCATCAGCCTTCAGCTTGTTGGTGGGCAGCAGCACCACGCGGCCTTCACCTTCCTCGCCGGCTTTTTTCAGCTTGCCGTAGATGAAGTCGTTGGCTTCCGACGCCTCGGGCTCGGTGGTTTCGCCGAACTGGCGGCCCAGTTGCTCGTACGTCTCGCTCAGGGTATTTTCGTCGAGGTCTACCTTGTGGCGGTTTACACTCACGGCCTGGTCGGCGGGCAGCTCAAACTCGGGCAGCAGGCCCAGTTCAAACTGGAATGAGTAGTCCTTCTGGTTATCGAAGTCGATGTCCGTAGGTACGGGCAGGGGCTCCCCCAGGATTTTCAGGTTGTTTTCCTTGATGTAGCCATCCACCGACTTGCTCAGCAGCTGGTTGATTTCTTCTACCAAAATGCCCTTGCCGTACATTTTGCGCACCAGCGTAACCGGCACCTTGCCCGGGCGGAAACCCTTGATCTGCGCCTGTTTGCTGTATTCTTTCAGCTTGCTCTCCACGGCGGGAGCATAATCAGCCTCCGTGAGATTCACTGTCAGGATGGCATGGAGCTGGTCGTCTTTCTTGTCGAGGGTAATGTCCAAAACTAAGGGTCGGTTAAGGGTACTACGTTGGGGTGAATAGCGGGCCAAAACCCGGGTAAAAAGAAACCCCCAACGGGTGGGTTGAGGGTTTGAATGCGGTTTTTACTGCAAAAACCTAAAGTGCGGATGGAGGGACTCGAACCCACACGCCTTGCGGCACCAGATCCTAAGTCTGGCACGTCTACCAATTTCGCCACATCCGCGTCGCAAGGCCAATTGCCTCGGGGGCGCAAAACTACGGAAGCACATCGGAAAAACAAACCGTTGTACCGGATCCGGTAGTTTAATTCCCATTGGCAAGTCGGGTGCAACGCGGCTTGTAGTAGCCAAATACAGGTCTTGGTCGAATTATTCGGGTTTTTCGGCGGCTGCAAAGTATTCTGCACCAACCCAGCTTCGGCGTTGTTGTCCTTTCTATACTCCGCTGTGGGTTTCTCTGTTCCGGTCGTTGCACAAGCTTCCACCGTATGCCGTACCTTAGCCATCTGTATTCCGGTGCCACTCGGCGCCGCCCGCGTACCATGTCCACTGTCATCGACCCCGAAGTAGAGCGCCAGGAAATTCTGCGCCACTACCGTCGCCTGCTGCGCACCGCCAAGCCGTATCTGAAGGGTGGTGATGCCAAGCTGATTAAGAAAGCCTTCAATACGTCCTTGGAAGCGCACAAGGAAATGCGCCGCAAATCCGGGGAGCCCTACATTCTGCACCCGCTGGCCGTAGCCCAGATTGTGGTGGAGGAAATCGGCCTGGGTACCACCAGCATTATTGCCGCTCTGCTCCACGATGTAGTGGAAGATACGCCCTGGGAAGTGGCCGATGTGGAGCGGGAGTTCGGTCCCAAGGTGGCGCGTATTGTGGATGGCCTCACCAAAATATCGGGCGTGTTCGACTACGGCACCTCCGAGCAGGCCGAAAATTTCCGCAAAATGCTGCTCACGCTGTCGGATGATGTGCGCGTGATTCTCATTAAGCTCGCCGACCGCCTGCACAACATGCGGACCCTGGACTCCATGCCCCGGCACAAGCAGCTGAAAATTGCCTCCGAAACCATCTACCTATATGCGCCGCTGGCTCACCGTCTGGGCCTGTATAGCATCAAAACCGAGCTGGAGGATCTGTATCTAAAGTATACCGACACGGAAATCTATACCGAGTTGGTGAACCGGGTGCGCCAGAGCCGGGCTGCCCGCAACCGCTTTATCAAGGAGTTTGTACAGCCCGTTGATGAGGAGTTGAAGGCCCAAGGGTTCCAGTACGAAGTGAAAGGCCGGCCCAAAAGCATCTATTCCATCCTGCGAAAAATGCGCAAGCAGAATATCACCTTCGACGAGGTGTACGATCTGTTTGCCATCCGTATTATTCTCGACGTGCCCCCGGAGCAGGAAAAAGCGGCCTGCTGGCAGGTATACAGCATCGTCACGGATTTCTACCAGCCCAACCCTGACCGCCTGCGCGACTGGGTGAGCACGCCCAAAGCCAACGGCTACGAAAGCCTGCACACCACCGTTATGTCGCGCACTGGTCAGTGGGTGGAGGTCCAGATCCGCAGCCGTCGTATGGATGATATTGCCGAGAAAGGCTACGCGGCCCACTGGAAGTACAAGGATGCGGCCACGGCCCAATCGGAGTCCACGCTGGAATCCTGGATTAATAAGGTGCGCGAAATGCTCGAATCCAATAACTCCAGCGCCCTGGAGTTCATGGATGAGTTCCGCCAGAACCTGTTTGTCAAGGAGGTGTATGCCTTTACACCGAAAGGCAAGCTGGTAATTCTACCCGACAAGGCCACCGCCCTCGATTTTGCCTTTGAAATTCACTCCCATATTGGCTTGCAGTGCCTGGGAGCTAAAGTCAACCAGAAGCTGCAGCCCCTGAGCTACCAGCTCCGCAACGGCGACCAGGTGGAAATTCTGACTTCCCAAAAGCAGAAGCCTACCGAGGAATGGTTGCAGTACGTGACCACCTCCAAGGCCCGCACCCGCATCAAGGATTGGCTGCGCGACGATAAGCGCAACAAGTCCGAGGATGGCCGTTACCTCGTAGAAAAACGGCTGGAACTGCTGGGTATCGAGTATAGCCAGGACAACCTCAACCGCCTGCTGGCCCATTTTAACACCAGCAACGCGCCTGACTTTTTCTACCGTATTGCCATCGGGCAGATTGACGGCCGCGAAATTCAGAAGGATCTGTTCGATCCTAGTGTGGAGGCTCCGCGGCTGCCCTCCATGCTGGAGCCGAAAGCATTCGACCACGAAGTACAGAAGGTGCGCGGCGTAAATGCCAACATGCTGGTAATAGGGGAGCGAACCGACAAGTTTGACTACACCATTGCGCCCTGTTGCAACCCCATCCCCGGCGACGATGTGTTCGGCTTTGAAACCGACCAAGGCATCGTCATTCACCGTACTTCCTGCCCCAAGGCCGTGCAGATGATGTCAAACTTCGGCAACCGCATCGTACGGGCCAAGTGGACCGATCAGTCCGAGCTGGCGTTTCTGGCCGGTATCCGCATTAAAGGCTCCGATAGGGTAGGGCTGGTGAACGACGTAACGCGCATCATCAGCAACAGTCTTAAAGTCAATATGCGCTCCATCACCATCGACTCCGATGATGGTATGTTCGAAGGCCAGATTATGGTGTTCGTCAACGATACGGCTCATCTCGATAAGCTCATCCAGCGCCTTTCCAAAGTGAACGGCGTGCTGCAGGTAGAGCGGTTTGACTCTTGATTCAGTTCTAAAAAGTTATCCTCAAAACCGAGGGTATAAAAAAGTATAAGTAGTTCCAACGAGCTTTCTTCGTTTGAGCGGGCCTACTGCCACGCTCCCGTTGTCGACTCCTTATAAGTAGCCTAATACACAGTACTATGCATCAGTCAGAAAAGCATCTGGACAAAGAGAAGTACGAAGAGGTAAAAAAGATTTTCACGGCCTACCTCGAAAACAAGGGCTTGCGTAAAACGTCTGAGCGGTATGCTATTCTGGAGGAAATTTACTCCCGAACGGGCCATTTTGATGTGGAGGAGCTATATGCTGGCATGAAGGAGCAAGGCCTGCAGGTTAGCCGTGCCACCGTGTATAATACGCTTGATTTGCTGGTTGAGCACGGCTTGGTCAGTAAGCATCAGTTCGGCCGTAACCTGGCCCAGTACGAGAAAAGCTACGGCTACCGTCAGCACGACCACGTCATCTGTACCGAGTGTCATAAGGTTGTAGAGTTCTGCGACCCGCGCATTCATGGCATCCAAACCATGGTCGGGGAGTTACTCAACTTCCATATCTTGCACCACTCTTTGAACCTTTATGGCGTGTGCGGCGACTGTCGTGCCAAAGCCGCCCGCTCTCAAGCCGAATGAAAACTGACTCCGCCATCCAGGATGGCATCCTCTTCGTGCGCCTCTCCGGCGACTTAATTGGCAGCCCTGATACTCAGCAGCTGCTCCAGAGCGTAGATCAACACCTCGGCGACGAACTGCGCAACTGTGCTGTCGACTTATCGGGCATCCGTTATATCAATAGCACTGGCATTGGCGTGTTAGTATCCTTACTAACCAAATTCCGCAGCCGTGGTGGCGAACTGATGTTGATTAACCCCGCCGACCACCCCCGCAAAATGTTAGCGCTTACTAAGCTGAACGCCATTTTTTCCATTGCAGACGATGAACAGTCGGCTGCCCAACAACTGAAAGCTGTAAACTAATGCCCGTTGATGTACTAGTAGGATTGCAGTGGGGGGATGAAGGCAAAGGCAAAATTGTCGATGTGCTGGCCCCCACCTACGATGTAGTAGCCCGCTTTCAGGGCGGCCCCAATGCTGGCCACACGCTCACTTTCGATGGTACCAAGCACGTATTGCATCAGGTGCCTTCCGGCATTTTCCACCCCCACATTATTAACGTAGTCGGCAACGGGGTGGTTCTTGACCCCGTAGTCTTCCGCCAGGAACTCCAGAAGCTCACCGACCGGGGCATTGAGTGGGGCCAGAACCTCTACATCTCCCGCAAGGCTCAGCTGATCCTGCCCTCGCACCGCGCCCTCGACCGGATTAACGAAGAAGCGCGTGGGGGTAGCAAAATTGGCTCTACTCTGAAAGGTATCGGTCCCACGTACCAGGATAAAATTGGCCGCACCGGCCTCCGCGTCGGCGATATTCTACTTCCCGATTTTCAGGAACGGTACCAGGAAGCTGTATCCCGTCACACCACCCTCGCTGAATTCCACGGCCGCGGCCTCGAAATTGAAGAATTCGAGGCCGATTTCTTTTCCGCCGTTGAATTCCTGCGCACCCTTAAACTCACCGATACCGAGTACTTGCTGAACGACCTGCTGCGGCAAGGTAAAAACGTGTTGGCCGAGGGTGCCCAGGGCTCCATGCTGGATATCGACTTCGGTACCTATCCATATGTAACATCCTCCAGCACTATTGTTGCCGGAGCCTGCACCGGCCTCGGTATTGCACCCCGTCATATAGATAAGGTGTACGGTATCAGCAAAGCCTACTGCACCCGCGTCGGTAGCGGCCCGTTCCCCACCGAGTTGCACGACGCAGTAGGGGAGCAGATCCGTCAGGCCGGCCGGGAGTTCGGCTCTACCACCGGCCGCCCCCGCCGCTGCGGCTGGATCGACTTACCCGCGCTTCGCTACAGCATCATGCTCAACGGCGTCACCGAAATTCACCTCATGAAAGCCGACGTGCTGGATGAGTTCGACGAAATTCAGGTCTGCACCCATTACCAGCTACCCAACGGCGAGCAAACCGACCACTTGCCCGACCACGGCGACCTGGAAAAGCTTACTCCCATATATAAGAGTCTGCCCGGCTGGCGCACTGATCTGCAGTCCATCACTGATCCGCAGGCCCTGCCTCTGCAGTTGAAAGACTACGTACAGTTTCTGGAGCATCATCTGGAAGTCCCTGTGAGTATAGTAAGCGTCGGTCCCGATCGGGTAAGTACACTCCACATGAACTAGCCATATTTTTAAACAGCCAGCTAGAATAAGAAACCCCGCCTACAGCTTCGTTGGCGGGGTTTCTTATTCTATTCAAATGACCAGCCCAGATTTTTTAACGAGCCCATGAACTTTTTATCCACTCTAAGAAGTTGTATCACAGCAAACAGTGGAATGCCTCGCCGGCCTTAAACGGATTTTTTGGGCCTGGGGTTTGGAATTCCGGGGGCAACCGGCCACCTTTGCCCTCCCAATCCGAAACGCGGAGCGGGCCGCTGCCACCCTTGGGGCCACCAGCGCGCAGTTCCTGCCGGCCTCCCGGCGCCGTTTCGCCGTCCGCGTCTTTCCTGGGGAAAGATAACGGTGAAAAAAGTTAGCCCCTGGGGTTGCAAATGGCAATGAGAGGGTGCTACCTTTGCACCCCGCTTCAGCAGGAGGCGCTTGGCAGGAGTCGAGACCGAAAAACTTTTTTCGGTCTGGTTCTTGGAAAAAGGCAGAAAAACAGGTTACCTTTGCAGCCCGGTTTCGAACG
>NZ_RWIS01000023.1 GCF_003944705.1 Hymenobacter metallilatus
GCAACGCGGGTCTGGAAGCGTGGCAAAGGAAGCAAGAAGTTGATTGAGCATGAAGAACTTAACGATGTCTAACGAGACAAAGGGCAGCCCTCACTACAGCGTCTTGATTTTGATGCGTAAGCCCTGAAGGAGAACGGCCATAACATACTTCTGCCCGATTCTTACGGGGCGCTCACCGGTAAAAAGTACCTCGCATCGCCGTTCACGCGTGAGCGGCAACTGCGCAAGTACGAAGGCAAGTATCACCCGGTCAAAAAGTTCGCTATCAACCTGGATGAGCTGCGCAAGAGCAAAAAGGCAGGCTTGGTTGCACCCAAGAAATGGTTCTTAAAGGTGGAAGGGTTGTTCGCCCAGGCAGCTGAAAGCGCGGCTCGGCAAACGGGCGAAGAATTAAGCCAAGAATTCTGCATTGCCATCACCATCCGCGACCCACGCCAGCAATATGATGTGTATAGCTCAGTAACGCGTCATTTAACGGCCAGCAACTTCCAGCACAACAACATTCAATTGCGCAATCAGGTGCCCGTGCAACTGCGCAACGCACCGGATGGCAGCCAAGCATAAATAGCTGGCAAATAGATCACTTCCATTCACCCTCTACCACGTAGTTCGTGCTGACGACCCCACCATAAAACGAGCCAGCCGCCACGGGATGTGACGGCTGGCCTACAGAAATCAGTGCCAGCAAGTACGAATTGGACCCTCGCGCCTTGCTGCCTGTCCGGCGTTACTGGATTTGCCATCCGTAACACTGTCCCTTCATGGACAATTCAGTCCGCGAAAGTAGCTACTTTTTTGTACGCACCAACTTCGTGGACCGTTGTCTGGCTCGGTGTGCTCTTCCGATAAGAGCGAACCCTACTCACACAGACAACCTCGTGGGAAAGAATCTGCATATCACGCCCCGCCCGAACGGCTGGGCCGTCATCTCTGCCGGCGCCGAGCGCGCGGCCGTCATTGCCCCTACCCAAGCCGCCGCCGCCGCTATCGGCCGTGAAATGGCCATCAACCGGGGAAGCGAACTGCTCATCCATGGCCGCAATGGCCAGATCCGGGAACGGAATAGCTACGGCTACGACCCGGAATCCAGCAAGGGCTGATCTTAATTTGTTGCTCACCTGCGCTTTGCCTTAAAGGCGAAGCGCGGGCCACTTGCTGCCTTTTTCCGCTTGGTGAAAGGAGAACGGGACTGCTCATGCAGTTTTTCAGCAAAACCAGATTGGCCTGCGCCTCTCTGCGCCCGTCCCATTCACACACCTAGAACCAGTTTTCAATAACATGGACAAGTCCAATAACAGCTCGACTAAAGAGCACGAAACCAAAAACAATACCCCTAGTACCGGTAACAACGGGAATGGACATGCTAACAACGGCGGGCCTAGCAACGGAGGCGCGAACGGTAACCCTGGTGCAAACCAAGGAAACGGTAATGCAGGTAATTCTGGCAACGGCAACTCAGGTTCTAATAATCCGGGCACCGGAGGCACGGGGAACGGTAACTCAGGTGGCAACCCTGGTAATGGCAACCCCAATGGTGGCAACAACGGGAATGGAGGACCTAAAGACGTCACTATCATCATCAACGGCACGCCGCACATGGTAGCGAAGGACGAGATGGCCTTCCGCGAGATCATTGCCTTGGCAGGACTGGCTAGTGGCCCGAATGTGAGCTACACGCTTACTTACCGCAGGGGCCACGGCAATAAGCCGGAAGGCAGCTTAGTAGAAGGAGACGTTGTTAAGGTTAAAGACGGAATGATTTTCAATGCAACAGCAACTGATAAGTCGTAGTCCCGACCTCCAGCGCTTGCGCGACGAGGGGTATCATGTTGCGGTGGTTGAGGGTCACCTGCTCATCCGGGATGTGCCCTACGTCACCTCGGCAAAGACCATCGCGCGTGGCACCATTGTCACGGCACTGACTCTGGCCGGAAACGTGACCACCCGCCCCACAGATCACGTGGCGCATTTTATGGGCGAGCAGCCCTGTAGCCGAGAAGGCGAGCCGCTGACGAAGATTATGCACCCGAATATGGGGACACAACTAGCTGTCGGGCTGTTTGTCAATCATATGTTGTCTAGCAAGCCTGCTGCAGGCTATCCGGACTACTATGAGAAGATGACCACCTACGTCCGGTTGATTGCGGGTCCGGCGGAGGCGCTTGATCCTACCGCTACGGCCTGCACCTTCCCACCCATTGAAGCGCAGGAGCGCGAATCGGTGTTTCATTACATCGACACGGCTTCCAGTCGTGCTCGCATCTCCACCGTGTCGGATAAGCTAGCGGGTGGCCGCATTGCGATTGTGGGGCTGGGAGGCACCGGCGCCTACGTCTTGGACTTGGTCGCCAAGACGCCTGTCGGGGAAATTCACCTGTTCGATGGAGACGTTTTCTCTCAGCATAATGCCTTTCGTTCTCCTGGCGCAGCGTCGCTGGCGGCGCTGCAGGCGAAGCCCGACAAGGTGACCTACTTCGCAGAGCTTTACTCGCATATGCACCGACACATCATTCCGCATCGGGAATATGTGACGGGAACCAATCTGGGGCAGTTGGGGGAGATGAGCTTCGTGTTTCTCTGCCTAGACAAGGGCAGCGCAAAGCAGGTGATCGTGCAGCACCTGGAAACTGCAGGCATCCCGTTCGTCGATGTTGGCATGGGCGTGTACCACAATGTGCAGGCCAACGCACTGGGGGGAATCGTCCGGGTAACGACGAGTACTGCGCAACAACGGACCCACGTGTACGCAGGTCAGCGCATCTCGTTTGGCGACGCTGATGGCGGGAACGAGTATCAGCAGAACATCCAGATTGCGGATCTCAATGCGCTCAATGCAGCCTTGGCGGTAGTCAAGTGGAAGAAACAGGCTGGATTCTACCTGGATCTGGAACGTGAGTTCCACAGCACCTACACCATTGATGGGAACATCCTGCAAAACGAAGACCAGCTAGGATGAAGCACGCTGTCTTGCACCATGACTTTGTAGAGTTCGTTCCCCAGGTGCTGGAACAGGGTGTGCTCTACGTGTCCATGCCCTACGCCACAGCAGCGCATTTATGTTGCTGTGGTTGCGGCAACAAGGTGGTTACGCCACTGACGCCGACAGATTGGAAGCTTTTTTACGATGGCGAAAGCATTTCACTGACTCCATCGATCGGCAATTGGAGCTTCCCCTGCCGCTCGCATTACTGGATCAAACATGGCAAGATTACCTGGGCCGGCCAATGGTCTCAGGAAGAAATTGCTGAGGGCAGAGAACAGGATCGAATCGCGAAGAAAGAGCGACTGTCCAGAGTCTATGTGCCTGAGGATGTAACTCAACAACAAACTCCGGAGCCAGTGGTGGAAACATCTGGATTCTGGCGTAGGCTGTGGCGATGGATTACTTCTGAGTAAGCAGGAGGAAGTCCATGCTGAATACTGTGCGCAAAACCGGCTGCTTAGTCAATAAGCAGTCGGCTTTGCATTCTCCTATTAACCTAACGTTGCATATGTCTCTTCATGATGACATCCAGTATGTCACCAGTCGCGTGGCATCCGGCGAGTTTCCGCGGTACTTGTATAAGTACCGTCCGCTTTACGAACACACAGCCTCAATGCCTCTGCTGGAGAATACCGCCAGTATATTGGCTAAGGCGCAGGTGTGGCACCCATCGCCAACGACGTTCAACGATCCATTTGACTGCCAGGTAGCCCTGGATGTGCGACGCTCGTCCACCATTGTGCGCAGCGTAGCCAAACTCATTGAAAAGTCGCGCGAACAGGTGCCTATGAGGCGGGCAGATCGCCGTCGCGGCTTTAATAATCTGCGCCGCCAGACGCCGTTTACTGTTGCTCGGGCACAGGTCTGGTTGCGAGAAACCTTAGCCAATATCGGCGTCTGCAGTTACGGAACGCGCGGCGATAATTTACTGATGTGGGCTCATTATGCAGACTCCCACCGGGGTGTTTGCTTTAAGTTCGATGTGCTTGCCGATCCAGCTGCTTACCTGGACATGAAACCGGTCACCTACAGCCGGGACTACCCGGTCCTGTCAGGACTTGATGAGCAATCCGTCAGCAAAGCCTTATTGGTGAAGGCGGATATCTGGGCCTATGAAGAAGAATTTCGAGTCTTTACCCGTACCGGGCCGGGTGGAAAGGCATTCGCTAAATCAGGGTTAGTGGAAATTATCATTGGAGCCAAGGCTGCCGAAGACCCAGTGGATGCTTTGGTCGACTTGCTCGAAGCAGACCCAGACTACGGCCATGTACGACTGCAGCAAGCCCGCCTTAGCACCCGTTCGTTTTCACTAGAGTTTGGTCAGTACTGATATTTATTGCTACCCAACCCGATTATAGCATGTTGTGTACCACACCACGAAATTGCTAGCTGTGCACTTCTAACACCAGGAATATGATAAACATTGATCTTAATGCCATCCGTCCACTCAATGGCAAACGTGCAGAAGGGTTTGAGGAGTTGTGTGCACAGTTGGCGCGCTTTGATCGGCCCGCCAATTCACGTTTTGAGCGGAAAGGCACACCCGACGCTGGTGTAGAGTGTTATGCCGTCTTGGAAGATGGGAGTGAATGGGGATGGCAGTCCAAGTATTTTGATTCATTTGGCCCTTCTCAGTGGCAACAACTAGATGAATCAGTAGAAACTGTGCTGGTTAAGCACCCTCATCTGGTGCGCTACGTCATATGCATACCCCTCAACCGTCCCGATGGCCGAATTTCAGGTAAGCAATCAGCCATGGAAGCTTGGGCCAGGCATGTCAGCAAATGGCAGGGTTGGGCAGCAGGAAAGGGTATGCAAGTTGAGTTCATCTACTGGGGTGAATCGGAAATTTTAGACCAATTAGCTCGGCCTGCTCACTTAGGCCGGGTACGCTTTTGGTTTGATACTCAAGCATTCGACCAAGAATGGTTTACGGCGCGGCTGAAGGAAGCGCTGCAAACGGCGGGGGCCCGTTATACAGCAGAGCTAAACCTAAGCTTGCCAATAGCTGAGGAATATGAAGCTTTTGGCCGCACTTCAAAATTCTTTGACGGTCTCAAGGCTTTGGCTAAGGATATACGTGAGCATTTTCGGCGACTGTACCCAAATCAAGAAGTATTAAAAAATAAGCCTATTGGTGAAGCATACACTGAGCTCGCCCAACTAATCCAAGACATCTTACCTAACATTGGTAGAATCCCGGAGCAGCCTGTTGGAGAGTTGCTTTACGCCCCACTTGTTGAACAGCTTTCATCAGCTATTCGGCTGACGAAGGCGATCGAAGAATTGCTTCTTAAAAAGGAGTTTGAGCCAATCCCCTCCGCGAAGCAAAAAAAGAATCGGCCCACAAGCACTGAGCCTTATCAAGACCTGCGCAATGGCATCTACCGGCTCAATACGTCCTTGAGAAAAGCACGGAGCAGCTTCCAGCAGGCAACTGATATAGCGAACACCCAGTTGCTGATCATGACTGGTCAAGCCGGGTGCGGAAAAACTCATCTGCTGTGTGATATTGCTGCACACCGAATCAGTGAGGGGCGGCCTACTGTGCTGCTCATGGGACAGCGCTTTATTGGGACCAACGACCCCTGGATGCAGGCGCTGCAACAGTTGGACCTCGCTACCATTAGCGTAGAGGAAGCAATTGGAGCACTGGAATCAGCTGCACAGGTTGCAGACAGTAGACTCTTATTGCTTGTTGACGCAATTAACGAAGGAAATGGTCGCTCTGTTTGGCCAAACAACATTGCTTCATTCCTGACACAAGCAACGCGCTCGCCTTGGCTAGGTGTCGTGTTCTCGGTGCGCTCCTCATATGAAGGATATCTGGTACCTGCTGATGTACGCGCTCAAGCGCATTACGTAGACCATCAAGGCTTTACGGGCCTCGAATACGACGCTACCAAAAGTTTTTTTATTCACTACGGCTTAGAACTGCCTTCGACACCACTGCTTGCACCGGAGTTCCGCAATCCATTGTTTCTAAAAACGTTATGCAAGGGGTTGAAACTAAAAAACCAGCGGCGATTGCCCCGGGGCTTTCATGGAATTACGGCAGCTTTCAATCTATACTTGGACGGGGTGAACGAAGTCCTAGCAACAAGATTGGACTACCACCCTAGGCAAAATCTAGTGCGAAAAGCCCTGGAAGTATTTGCTGAAGAAACAGCTCACACCGATGAGCGCTGGCTGCCGCTCTCTGCAGCTACCAGCGTCGTTGATAAGTTGTTGCCCGGGCGTAGCCATACCCAATCACTTTATCACGGGTTGGTAACCGAAGGCGTATTAACGGAAGAAGCGTCGCGCTGGACCGGCGAAAGTGAACATGAAGAGGTCGTGTTTATCTCTTACGAACGTTTGGCGGACCATCTGTTCACGAACGTCCTACTAAACCAGTACCTAGATGCAACCAATCCCGCAGAGTCCTTTAAAGCAGGCACGCCCCTGGCTGTCCTCTACGATACCACCAAACGGTTTCACGAAGGCACGGTAGAAGCCTTATTCATCCAAGTGCCCGAACGTACCGGACGGGAACTGTCCGAACTAGCGCCCGAAGTCTTGACGCACTGGAACGGCCATGCTTTTCGGCAGAGCATCATTTGGCGAAAAACAACGGCCTTCTCTCCCGCTACTCGGCAGGCTCTCCGAGCATTCGATGAAACGGATGGTAGGTTAGAGCAGACTCTTGAGGCCATCCTCACTGTGGCCAGCTTACCTGACCACCCATTCAATGCAGAATTTCTGGATCAACGGCTGCGAGAGGATGGCATGGCAGAGCGCGATGCTTGGTGGAGCATCCTCTTACACGATTTATGGGATACACAAAGTGCTGTTGATCGACTAGTGGATTGGTCCTGGGGCGTAGAAGTCACCACCCCCCTTGATCCGCAAGCGGTGGAACTGTGCTCTATTACCTTGGCGTGGCTTTTCACGTCTTCGAACCGATTCCTGCGCGATCGGGCCACGAAAGGATTGGCAAACCTTCTTACTGGCCGATTGGAGGCTGCTTGTAAGCTTGTCGAGCGCTTTGGTGACGTAGATGATCCCTACGTGGTCGAACGGGTGTACGCAGCAGCGTACGGCGCTTCTATGCGCAGTTATGACGTCGCAGCGGTTGAACAGCTGGCCGTTCGCGTGTTCGACTGCGTTTTTGCTCTTCAAGCACCACCCGTACACATTTTGCTGCGCGATTACGCGCGCGGGATAATTGAACGGGCCATCTACTTAGGCGCAACACACGCTTTCGATCTCGCACGAATTCGACCACCTTTCAATAGTAGTTGGCCCGTTATACCAACCGAAGCGGAGGTAGCACAACTGTTTCCTGACCATGCTGCCAGACGGCAAGACAACGACGGATCCTGGGCACTAGATCGCATCAGAGACTCCGTTATGGCGGATGATTTTGGTCGCTATGTAATTGATCCAAACCTCGATGAGTGGCTAAGTGTACCGTTGAGAGAACCCATATGGAAGCAACCCAAAGATCAACGGCAGCTACTTACGGAGTTGGCATTAACCCTCTCGGAGTCTGAACAAGAGGCTTGGGCTGTGTTTCAAAAGGCAGAAGCGGCATTGAAAAATGCACAGCAACTGCAACTACAGCAACTGCTTGCGGAGCAAGGTGACGACGATTTCGCGCCCTTCTTCTCCGAAAACTCACCGGAACTTGAGAAGCTACAGGCGCAACTAGACGTCCTAACAAGTGAAGAACACCAAGCATATGAAGCAGCCAGTCAAATCCTGGAGGCTGCGTTCACACCAGAACACATGCAGCAGCTCGAAGCGATTGTTGGCCAACCTGAAGCCAACTATGAAAGCCGAGAGGCCCCTCAATTTGATGAGGATCTAGCCAAACGATACATCGTTAAAAGGGTACTGGATTTGGGGTGGACGCCGGAACGTTTTGGCGTGTTTGACGAGCATACTATTGGCTACCGTGGCAGGGAAGCGAGGAAGTCCGAGCGAATTGGGAAGAAATATCAGTGGATTGCCCTGCACGAAATCATGGCCTACACTGCGGATAACTATCATTTTTATGAACGTTATTCTTCCGACGAAGACAAGAGCACCACTTACGAAGGCCCGTGGCAACCTGGAGCCCGGGATATAGATCCGTCAAACATGCTGCGGACTACTGCTAAAACCAGCTTCTGGTATTCGCACAAGCCAGCCTGGTGGGCTGTGCAACGCCAGCAGTATTGGGGAGCTCCTGATAAACCGAAGGAGTGGTTAGCAGAATGGCAAGACCTGCCCGCTGTCGAGAAGCTGTTAACTGTACAGCATCCAGAAACAGGGGTCAAGTGGCTCAATTTAGAAGGTTCTTTCAACTGGACCGAACCCGTTACACCAGATCTCGACTCGACCGACACGGAGAGAAGGCAGATCTGGTATACCGTCAGAGCATACCTGGTGAAGCAAGCAGACGCTCCGGCGTTCATGCAATGGGCTGAGGTCAACAATCTGCAAAGCAGGGACTTGCCCAAACCAGCTCAACTGTATGAGGTGTTCCTGGGGGAGCACGGGTGGTCTACAGCATCCCAGTATTACCAGCGGGCCTACTACAACGGGGAGACATGGCAAAAACCAGGTAGGGACTGCCCCGTTGAGGTGCAAGTATTCTCGTTCGATTATGTAAACGAAAGAGGGACGTTCGATTGCTCGCTGGACGAAACGGTTTCCTTGAACATGCCGCGTGCCGAGTTAGTAAACTCGTTGGGCCTGCGTTGGACCGGCATTGGCGCTGACTTTATTGATGAAGCAGGTCAACTGGCCTCTTCAGATCCAACTGTCCACCAAGACGGACCGGCAGCCCTTCTGGTGCGAGAAGATCTAATCCGTGCCCTTTTGATCCGAGAAAACTTAAGCTTGTGCTGGGTTGTGACCGGCGAAAAACAATCAATCGGACCCGACTCAAGAGAACGCTTCCTTGGGCGCTTGAATTTGTCGGGTGCTTATATGCTATCTGATACGGGTGCAGTCGGGTTTCTCAACTGCTTCATGGAAAAAGCGACGCGTAATCACCAAGATCATGACGTCCTAGTACATACCATAAGATCATCCGACACCAAATAAGATGGAAGCATAAAAAGGGGCTCAGCGGTCGCATGTACTACACGCTCGGAAAGCTGAGCCCCAAGTTGAATGCGTGGCGTCCAGCAGTCGCAGGTGAGGTAGGCGTTGTCCCAGAGTTTGCCAGTGAGGCGGGCCATCATCGATGCAGCCCAGATGGACGCCGAGGTCGGGCAGGGCACAGGTCACGCAATGCGTGTAGCGGTTAGCAATTATAGTGGCGTAATGAGTATAACACTCAGCCTGCTGCCCCCACTCGTCGGCAGCAGGTGCCTCTGTTCAGGCAGACCCACTTGGGCCCAGGGCGGTGTTGACTAGCTTGATCATGTTTCAGAAAGCATTTCATTCGCAGTATGCATTTTTCTTCCTTGTGGCTCAAGGTCCGCGCTTTCGGCGGGGCTTGCAGGAAAGCAGCCCTACGGCTGATCGATCCCGAAACATATTCCAAGCGAAATATTTTTTTGTTTGGCGTGCTGCTGGTCGCTTTTGTCCTCTGGAAGCAGTTGCTAGGCTTATACAACCAGTATGTAGTTGCTCCTGCCCTGAGTCAAGTTCCACGCGGCCCCATTACCGATGTTGCCGCTAGTCTGCTTGCTATAGCTAGCATTCTTTTCTTTTACACCAAAGTGCGGGCCGGGTACCGTCTCTCCTTTTGGCAGCGCATGGTGTTGTTTGTTCCGGGGCTGCTTTACGCCGCTGCCTTGTTCTTTAACGGGTTCGACCCAGAAAACACCTGGAATTTCTACACGTTTCATAGCACTGAGCGGCTTCGGTATGCTGATACGGTCTTGCTGCTGCTGCTAGGTGGGGTGGTTCTAACAGGATACAGCATATGGATCGGCGCTAGCGCCCCCCGCCCCTCTGGCAGCTACTTACAGGAGGATGTTCCACTTACGCGCACTGCCGCCGATTCGCTGAATTGGCGGCCTGAGGCGCGCCGGGTAGCGCAACAGATCACGTCACTCTCCACGCACGCATCGTTTGCAATTGGGGTGCTCGGTAAATGGGGAGATGGCAAATCATCGTTTCTCAAACTCATAGAATCAGAGCTAACCGACACTAAAGCTATTGTTATCCATTTCAACCCTTGGTTGGTAGAAAGCACAGCAGCAATCCGCAAAGATTTTTTCGCTACGCTCAAAGAGCGTCTTGGGGACTACAGCGGGGAGTTAGCCAGCGAAATCGGTACCTACGCCAACGGCTTAGCCAGCGTGTACGACAACACCGCCGCCAAGGCCGTGAAGGAAGCGGCTTCGTTTTTTTGGGATACTCCCACCTTGACCGAACAATTCAAGAAGGTGAATGAGGTCATTGCACGTCTGCGTAGGAAGATCATCATCTTCATAGATGATATCGATCGACTGGACAAAGACGAAGTATTAGAGACCCTGCGGTTGGTGCGCAATACGGCTAGCTTTGGTAACACCATTTTCGTGCTGGCTTACGACAAGCAGTATGTAAGCAACGCAGTCAAACTCACTAACCAAGCCAACAGCAGTCAGTACCTGGAGAAGATTGTGCAACTGGAAATTCCATTGCCTCAGTTTAATCCCAACAAGCTAGCGCAGCGTACGCTGGACATTATCCAGCAGTCAACAGAGCTTCGGCCCTACCACCCTGCATTGAAGGATTTGCTCATTGGCAACACGGCTAGTAGGCCAGCCGACACGTTCCAACAGCACTACGCAGCGCATATGCGCGATCCGAAGGTGTGTTTTTACCCAGAGGTAATCACTAACATGCGCGCTGCCATCCGCTTTACTAACTTATTCACGTTTGATTTTCTACCGCTGGCTAAGGAAGTCCAGTTGGATGAAATGGTAAACCTGACGCTGCTGAAATTTAAGCACCCGGCCCTCTACGAAGCTATCAAGGCCATGCGTGTGGTGAAACCAGACTTCGATATTATGGCTGGGCGCTCGGAGAGCATCATCAAAGTACACGAAGAAGGACTGGATGCTTTCTACAAGCAGAACCCTGTTGAAACGGATGATAAAGAGCTCTTGGACAAACTGATTCAGCATTTGTTTGGCAACGACCATCTGCCTCCTGGGCAGCGGACGATTCAACGCCCTTCTTCTTTCAGTGTTTATTTCTCAGCGGGGAGCTTTGACAATGTGCCCTTGGCAGAACTTGAAGAACTGAGGCTTGGTTCAGCGACCGCCATTATGCCTAAACTCATTCACTGGCAGGGCAAAGAGCAGTTGGCTGAAGCCTTCGAGGTACTCGTTCACGTACGGGAGTTCAACGACCGGGCCGATTTTGAAAATGTCGCAACTGCAGTATTAGCTGCTGGCAGCATACTAGATCGCTCAGTCATAGAATGGATGCGCGAGATAAACAGTCTCAGCAAGCAGATAATTGAAAATCTGTATAGACAAGATGTTGAGACGTTTAAACAGTTTTTTCGGCATCAGTTCGCTAATGCCAAAGACCCGTATTTATATGAGGCTCATCTGGCTTACAATATCAAGGCCGACGCATGGAGGGGTATTACAACAAGTTTTTTCCTTTCGGATTTGGAATTGAATCAGTTCACGTTGAATTACCTGTCCAGGTATTTAGATGCGAACAAGAAGGTTGATTATACCGCTTTTGGCCTCCATCGATGGAATGGAGAGAAGGTTGATCGAAACAACATGATCTGCATCTTACCAGCTGCCAACGAGTTGATGATGCATGCGCTGCAGGCGTATCCTGATACCGCGCTACAAGCTCTCATCGTTCCTACCGGCCAACCGCCACAGGAAAAACACCTGACTTTTCAACCCTTTTTGATGCAGATTTTTGGCTCTTGGCCAGCTGTAGACGGCTTCATTGCTAGCCTACCTGATTCAGAGCAGGCTCGCCAAGTACAAGCAGAATACCAGTTGTACAAGGACTCAGGTTATAGAGAATTTATCAGAACAACCGTAGCGCCGGCCTAGAATTACCTAAGCCGTGCTATGTGTCCAAGGTCACAATCAAGGAGGTTGCGTTTCTTCTTGCGTACGGATTTGCTTAGAATCATAGTCACTTATAGGTAATACCTATTTCATCTCATCATACCAGCTTGTTTCCTTGAGCTTTACGTTGCGAAGGCGCCAACCAATCGAGCTTATCTAGTAACCGACTGGTGATGCACTCCTGCCCGTTTCTAATAGCCTGGATAGCAGCCAAGCGGAGCAGCGCTGAAACTTCACCTATCGCACCCTCGCTCATGGCCAATATCTTCAAGCTCAATTCGTCGCTTTCCAGGAACGACGGTTTTTTAAGAGGCAGCTTGTATTCGAAGCTTGATAGCAGCCGCCGGTAATCTTCCCCATCCCGCCAACGGGGTAGCAAATGAGGCTCAAACCGGTTGGCTAGCTGGGGGTCGGTGTGGATAGCCCGGAAAGCATCTTTGGTACCAATGGCGACGATTGGTATCTGCAGCTCGTTAGATAGGTATTTGATTACGTTTAGAAATCCACGTTGCTTGGTCAGGTTACCGGCTAACACATGGTGGATCTCATCGATGATGAGCATTCGTGCTTGTACAGTAGACAGCAACTGCAGCACTTGATACTGCTTCCGATCAATTTTATCGTTGATTTTATAAGGCGAGGCCAAGCGCTCTAGAATCCCATTGTAAAACCGTTTTTCATCCGGCATTGGGGGAGCCTGTATCATGACTACCGGCACTCGGACAAAATCCTCATCTGGCAATGAGTACGCTTGGTGTTGCTGCAGAAATCGATGCGCAATCACCGTCTTTCCGTTGTTCGTATTGCCGACCAACAGCAGATTAGGCATACGGTGGGTCGGAGGATGCACTAATAAATCTTCCATCCGGTCCATTGCTTTCTTGGCAAGTGGATAGCCGATGACAGGGCTAACGGCTAGATTATGTATACGTTTGGCAGCCACTTCTTGAACCAATCCGTGTAAATCTACATGCAGGTGTTCCATAATTAGAGGTCTCCGAAAGGCGTATAGTGACGAGGCTGAACAGCGGGTAGTGATTCTTGTGCCACCGGCTCTTTTTCTGTGGCCAGGAAAGCTAACCGAGAAGCGTGTACGGGCTGCCGTTGGTTGCGGCGCCGCACCTCCTTCGTTTGCTTCACGGCTTGCTCTTCGATATGCCGCATTGCCTCGTAAGCGGCGAAGATGTGTTCTTCATCTACCGGAATGTTCTGCGCGCGCACCCGCCGAACAGCTTCCCGGTGCTCCCAGATGCTCATCGGAGGGCGCGACGTATCACGGTATGGAATAGCAAAATACTGTTCCAGCTCTGGGTCGTAGAAATAGACAATGCTCACGTCCCGTGGGTCTCGCTTGAACAGCAACTTCTGACGCCGCTTGTACTTGTCCGTTGTCTTTATCCACCGCCGCAGGACGTCATGATAGTAGTAGATGTGATCAATCAGTACCCCGTACTCCTGTACAGTCCGCTCCTCAAACGGCATAAAGTCCAAGCGCACCTTTTCTTCGCTCATGAAGCGGAATGGCAGGCCGCTGCCAGATGTCGTGTCGGTGCCGAAGACCCCTTGCTTGTAGCGTTCGAGTGGTGCCATTCCGAGGCTACTGTGCTCGCGTTTGTGATACACATCTGTGATGAACGTTAGCAGCCACTTTTCCAACTCGCGAAGCGTCAAAGCCGCTTTCTCCTCGGACTCGTAGTCGCCCCGTTCGGCAACGGAGGAGAAGGTGGTGCCCGGCAGGGTATGGATTTCTTCTAGGACAGTACCCAAATACCGCTCGATGTGCCCCCCGTACCTCGGCGTGGCAACGGGTCGCCAGTTTAGCTCAATCCCGTATTGCTCGCAGGCGCGCTTCAACATCGTGCCGTGAAATTCGCGGGCATTGTCCAAGTGCAGCGTGCGCATTACCCCCCAACAGGGCCATTCGCCGCCTAAGTCATGCACGGCCAGCGTTTGCTCCTTGGGCAGTATAGCATTAGCGATACACATGCCCGTACCCATTGCACCTGGCGGATCAAAGGAAACATAGAAGCCCACCACCATACGACTGAACACGTCGATGGCCATGGTAATCCAAGGCCTGCCGACGGGCAAACGCTGGATTTCATCCACTAGCTCGATATCCAGCTTCGTGTGGTCGATCTGCACAAAGGCCAGCGGGAAATCAGCACCTGGAAAACTGCCTTTGTGAGGAGCCAGTTGATCGTCGGCTACGGCCTTCCCGTAGCGGTAGCGTAGCCGGTTGTACTCGGTCAGCTGCCTGATACGGTTGCGAATTGTATTGGGGTGAGGCACCTGCAGGCCTGCCCGACGACACTGGCTCACCACCCGTTGATGAACTTTAGCTAGGGGCTTGCGCTGCTCCGTCAGGTATTCCTCCTTGATAGCCTGCTGTACAATGGCGTCTATCTCGGGGGCCAATCGAGGTTTTCCTCGGCCACCGTTGCGCGGCTTGTCCATGAGGGAGGCAACGAGCCCAGTGGCTTCGTAGCGCTCCAACCAACGATACAGCGTACTCGGACTGACCTTATGTTCACGCGCTACTTGCTTAATCAGTGCCCCGTCCGTTCGCTTGTCTAGAATCGGCTTTAACAGCGCAAAACGATTATTCGCCGTTGCCCATTGTTCGTCAGTGGCGAGCTCGAAACTGGGTGTTTTCGCGTCATTGGCATAGACCGGCAGCACATCGTCTACCGCGGCGACAACAATATGATCGTCTTCCACACGCTCCAGCAATAGCCGCCGCATATCCAACAGGGCCTTTACGTGATATTGACGGCCCTCGTAAGACACTACCGACTTGGCAGTAATGGGAAAGTGATTCATAAACGACGGAACGGTTGTGTGAAGGCAGGGACTTGGCCGGTAAGTGGCCAAATAGGCGTTTGCATCGTCAACGTATGGGTTAACTCAATGCCGACCATTCCCAAAGCGACCATGTGCCAGAGGACAAATAAATATTCTGCCTGCTTATAGGCATCGCGCACGGCAAGCTGGATGAGTTCGGCCGGTGTCGTGCTGGGCAACAAGCCCAGCAATTCCTGCAACCGATGAACATAGCCTAGCTCGACCTCGACCCATCGGTAGCGATTGAGAAAGCGAACATTTTCCAAGTACTGTGTTCGGATTTCCTTTTCCGTTAATATCTTAAATTCCCATCCGCGCATAGCTGCGTAGCGAACTGCGGCGCGAAATTTCGGGCGCAGTGTGGGCCATTCGGCCCAAAGAGTAGACCGATATTTCACCTCGATCAAACGAGGTTTGAGCCACATACCAGGCGGCCGATCCGAACGGTAATGAATAAGCATATCAGGCGTGTAGGAACGTAGTTTCCCGGTCTCATCCTGAAACTCGATACACACGGGTTGCTCTTCGAAGGCCTGCACATTCCGATCAAATTCTAATAAGGCAATCAAGTCCCGCTCCAGCGTAGACTCGAATTCGTGTAACCGCTTCATTTTCTTGCTAGGCACAACGCCGGCAACAGAGGAATAACGAAGAGGGATGTTGCGTACAGGCATATCAAAACGTTCTCAAGAAGTTGTGTAAATGTTTAAAGCAGTCGCACCTTCTACTAGATGATTTCGCAGCTCGTTATGGATGGAGTGAAATGCGGTCACAAGTGGAAGAACGAATGAAAGTGACTGTAAACTTTTGACTTAGACATTGTACACCACAGTTGCATGTCGCATCCAAATTCGCAAGAACTAATGTATTTGACACGCAGCCGGGCGAAATCTCCCTGGCCCACAACGGTGTGTTGTTTCTGGACGAGCTGCCCGAGTTCAAGCGCACGGTGCTGGAGGTGATGCGGCAGCCCCTGGAGGAGCGGCGCGTTACCATCTCGCGGGCCAAAGTCAGCATCGACTTCCCGGCCAACTTCATGCTCATTGCCAGCATGAACCCCTGCCCCTGCGGCTACTACAACCACCCCGAAAAAGAGTGCGTGTGCGGCCCCGGCGTGGTGCAGCGCTACCTCAACAAAGTGAGCGGCCCACTGCTGGACCGTATTGATTTGCACGTGGAGGTTACGCCCGTTACGTTCGACCAGATGACGGAAACGCGCCGCTCGGAG
The DNA here is from genome assembly GCF_003944705.1 of Hymenobacter metallilatus. Lineage (GTDB taxonomy): Bacteria > Bacteroidota > Bacteroidia > Cytophagales > Hymenobacteraceae > Hymenobacter > Hymenobacter metallilatus. Next base: position 16,073 of record NZ_RWIS01000023.1, read on the forward strand.
GATAGCCGCACCATTCAGGAGCGGGTGGCCCAGGCCCGGCAGCAGCAGGCCGAGCGGTTCCGGGAGTTTCCCGAAATTCACTCCAACGCCATGATGCCTTCCCAAATGGTGAAGGACATCTGCCGCATTGATGCTGCCGGCCTCACCCTGCTGAAAACGGCTATGGAGCGCCTGGGTCTATCGGCCCGCGCCTACGACCGGATTCTGAAAGTAGCCCGCACCATTGCCGATCTGGCCGGCTCCGACGAGATTCAGCTGCCCCACCTGGCCGAAGCCATCCAGTACCGCAGCCTCGACCGGGAAGGCTGGGCGGGTTGAATGAGTAACGGAGTATGAGGAACGGAGTAACTGTTCGGCCAACGCAAACGGCCGGTCTAGTTAGCAATAAAGCTGTTTAGAAAGTCAAAAGAACGTCATGCTTATCTGGCGTCCGCTTGTCGAAGCATCTGTACCGCTTCGTGTGGGCCGTTCAGCCAAGCGGTAGAGATGCTTCAACTTTGCTCCGTGTCTGCTTGATGCGCAGAATGGGGACGCCAGATGAGCATGACGGTTTCTCTAAACGTTGCCTACTTCTTAAACAGGTTCAATAGTACAATTACTCAGTTACTCCGCTACTCCGTTACTTTTGCGGCGTGATATACGACGCTCTGGTTAAGCCCCTGCTTTTTCGCCTGGATGCGGAAAAGGCCCACCATCTGGTATTCAACAACCTGAAGCGGGCGTACCGGCTGCCGGGCGCGGCAGCGGCCTTGCGGGGCCTGTACGATTTCCGGCACCCCAACCTGGAGCGCGAGGTGCTGGGGTTGCGGTTTCGCAACCCCCTAGGGCTGGCCGCTGGTTTCGACAAAAACGCCGAGCTGACGGATGAGCTGGGCGCTCTGGGTTTTGGGTTCGTGGAAATTGGGACGGTAACGCCCCGGCCCCAGCCGGGAAACCCTACGCCGCGCCTGTTCCGGCTGCCCCAGGATGCGGCCCTGGTGAACCGGATGGGCTTCAACAACCACGGGGCCGAAGCCGCCGCCGCCCGCCTGCGCCAGCGCCACGACCGGGGCCTCATCATTGGGGGTAACATTGGCAAGAACAAGGACACGCCCAACGAGCAGGCCGCCCAGGACTACGTGGCCTGCGTGGAGGCTCTGCACGAAGTGGTGGACTATTTCGTGGTGAATGTGTCGTCGCCGAATACGCCGGGCCTGCGGCAACTGCAGGAACGGGAGCCCCTGATTCAGCTGTTGCAGCAGGTGCAGGAGCGCAACCAGGCCCTGCCCGTGCCCCGGCCGCTGCTGCTCAAAATTGCCCCTGACCTCACCGACCCGCAGCTCGACGACATTCTGCTGATTGCCCGCGAAACCAACCTCAGCGGACTGGTAGCTACCAACACCACCATCAGCCGGGACGGGCTGACTACGCCGGCGGCGACAGTAGCCAGCCTGGGCGCCGGTGGCCTGAGCGGCAAGCCCCTGCGCCAGCGCGCTACCGAGGTAATCCGCTACCTCAGCCGCCATAGCCGGGGCCAACTCCCGATTATCGGGGTGGGCGGTATCCACTCGGCCCAGGATGCGCGCGAGAAGCTGGAAGCCGGTGCCAGCTTACTACAGCTTTACACTGGCTTCATCTATGAAGGCCCCGCTCTGGTGCGGCGGATTACCAGTGAGCTGGTGAAGTGGTGAGTTTTCGTCATCCTGAGCCCAGCAAAGGAACTGATGACAGCAGAACAACTCCGTGAACCTCTGCGCATTCCTCCGCGAACCTCTGCGAGAAAACCCGTTGGCTCCGGTACATGCTGAGGCCGGCAAGTCAGGATAACTGCCCGTCAACCTTTTCCATTCTCCACTGCCAGTTTGGGTACGTAACGGCGCTGCAGCCAAATCAGCAGCGGTACCAACACCAGCGTGGGCCACAGGAAGTTGAGTGGAAATGGGATAAACTTGAGGCTGGTGGCCGAAAATGCTGACACGGCCGCAATGTAAGAGCCCACGAAGCCCGAAATATGATTGCGCAGCCACTGCCCGGCGGGCCAGGGTCCGGCGCGGCGGAAACCACGCAGCTGCCGGAGCGTCGTCATCAGGCCAATAGCCCCAAATACCACCATGGCCAGGTTGAAAGGGCGGTGCCAGAGCCCGTAACCCAGTGTGCCGGCAAAAACAGCCAGCCCCAGCAGCGTACTGGCCCAATCGTAAAATTCAGGCTCCTGCCCGTGGCCCATACGCTTATGCTGCAAGGAGCGGTATCCAAACTGCGCCAGGTACAGGCTGAAGATACCCGTAAGCAGCAGAAATGTTAACCCATTAAGGCTGGCCGACACAATGGCCGTACTGCCTGCCACCAGCATAGCCCAGAAGAACACCCGCCCCCACAGCCGATGGGCTGGCCCTCCCTTTCGGACTACCAAGGCCACCGGGGCCACAAAGAAACCGGTAAAGCCCGCGGCAATATGGAGCCAGCGGTTCAGGAGCAGAAATGTTTCCATGAGAAAAGAGCAACAGCGGGGCCGAACAGTGCGCTAAAGGTGGGCGTTTATGGGCAACCCCACAACCAGGGCTTACTCAGCTGTGCTTTTCGCCCACTGAACCCTCATATGCGTACTCTCAACTGCTTCCGTAGCGACTTGGCAGCTCGCGCTACCACTGCTGCACTGGCCCGGCTTATAGCTTTACTCCCAGTCTACACTCAATTACATCGGCGGAGCCACGGTGCACTTTCAGGTCTACGTTGCCAAAAACACGCTCAGTAAACTGGTACTTCAACCCTAGCCGCTCGTAGTAGAACTTGTTGGACTTGTACGGATTGTACAGGTAGAACCCCAGGTGCGACACAAACGCCAGCCGCCCGAACAGCAGCTCGTGCCCCAGGTACACCCCGGCTTTTTTTACGTCGGGCAGTTGGTCGCTCACCCGACTGGTATCTTGGAGCTGGGCCAGTAAGCTTCGGTCGTAAAATCCTTCTATACCAGCCACCAAGGCACTTTTACGGTTTACCCGGCGGCCCAGGGCCAGCGTTACGGAATTTACCAGGTAGCGGCGGTGGTCGGTAGCATTGCGCTGTTTCCAGCCCACGGAAGTGCTTAGGTTCAGGTAATTGCGCCCCAACTCTACCGGCTGCGGCTCGGGGGCGGTACCCAGCGGCCGGAACGGGCGCTGCTGGTGGTAGTTCAGTCCCAGCAATACCGTAGGCAGGTTGATGCCGAAGTTGGGCTTGGTAGTGGCGCCATTGGAGTAATGGTTCAGGCCCAGGCCCAGCAACAGCCCCAGGTGCTCGGTTAGGGCCACATCGTACTCCAGCCGGGTTTGGATGGTAGCATTGAGAGCCGAGCTGACAATGGTATTCTTGTGGTTGGTTTCCTGGTTGTAGCGCACCGGAAAATAGCCCACGCCCGTCCCGATCCGAAAATTCAGCTCCTGCCGCCGGGTGCGCCAGAAGGCCTTACTGATGTACACACTGGCCGCGTACGACTTGCCCAGCACTGGGTTGTGGTAGTCGTAGTACACCAGGGCCAGCCCCACTTTGGGGTAGTTGTACCAGGCATGCCAGGGCTCCGAGCCGTTGGTTTGGCGCTGCACGTTCAGCTCCATGCCGGTTGGGTGCGAAACCGCCAGGTGCTTTACGGCGGGGGTGTGCCCAATAATAAAGCTGCCCTGCGCATATGCTCCCACTACCAGGGGTGCGGGGGGCTGGCGCTGGGCACACAACGAGTGCGCACTCCCTCCTAATAGCAGTGCGGCCAGCAGCCACCTGTTCCAACTTGTCATAAAAAAGCAGCAAGCACCAAGGCCAAAAGTAGCAAAATCAACGTGTTGGCGGAGCGGAAACTTTACGCGCCGGGCACAATGGTAATTTCTTGCTGCTGTATCAGTTAGCCAGCACTTGGCATGTTATGATATGGTAAATTCTGAAGGAAATATAATTCTTCCTGCAACCCTACGGGCTCAACTTACGCTATGAGCCCCAGAAAACCACGAAAGACGTGGCTGTGCAGTTGGTATCCGAGCCGGTTAATCCGTGCACCTAACCTCCCCTTTTTGACATGAAAAAACTTGCTTTACTGGCCGCCCTGGGCGTGGCTTCTGTTTCTGCTGTACACGCTCAGGATGCCGGTGGCTTCCGCCTCGGCGTAAAAGTAGGTGGTACCTACTCCAATATTTCCGGCGACAACGTCAGCCAGATAACCGGCCCGGGCTACAGCACTGACCTCGGCGACTACAAGCTGGGCTACAACGTGGGCGTCAGCACCAGCATTCCGTTGTCGTCCGATGGGTTTCTCTCGTTTGCGCCGGAGCTGCTGTATAACCGCAAGGGCTACGAAATCAAGTCAATGCAAACCAGCGGCCTGGCAGCCGGCGTAAAATCGGTAGAGCTGGAGCAACAGCGCGTACTGCACTACCTGGACGTGCCACTGCTGGCAAAAATTAACGCGGGTGGGCTGTTTTTTGAGCTGGGTCCGCAGGTGAGCTACCTGTTTGGCTCCAAAAACAAGCAGCAGACCACCGTGAAGTACACCGACGGCACCAAAGACAAGGTGGAAAGCAACAGCGGCTTTCGGGACTATACCGGCATAAGCCGCGACGAGGCCTACAAATCGGACCTAGCACAGTTCGACATCAGTGGAGTAGCTGGCGTAGGCTACATGACGGATGGGGGTATTAGCCTGGGGCTGCGCTACGCCCGGGGCTTCAACTCCCTCATCGACTCCAAAGACCAGGACAACGAGCCAAAGGCCTTCAACAATGCCTTCACCCTGCAGCTCGGCTACCTGATTCCGACCAAGTAATTACCCCTTCCGTCAAAATGGCTGCTTCGCTTGCGGGGCAGCCATTTTATTTTTTCGGCTGATTTATATGCCTTTCTCCGGCTGTCTTCGTTAAAGGCAGCGTGCTGGCACACTTTTCGTTTGGCTGGCTGTGTGCAATTCCCTTTTCTCACTCCAACTTCGTTGCACTTATGAAAAAACCATTGCTGGCCGCTGCGGCCCTACTCGCCACGCTTGCTGTTACCGAAACCAAGGCCCAAAGCATCCGATTTGGCCTGAAAGGCGGAGGTAACCTGTCAAATCTGTCGGGCGACCTGACCGACGAGGACCGTTACGAAAACAAAGTGGGTTTCCACGGCGGCGCCATGCTTAACATCGGTTTGCTTGATGACGGCTTTTTATCCGTGCAGCCGGAAGTTCTGTTCTCGCAGAAAGGCTTCAAGTTTGCCGAAAACCAGGCATTTGGCCTTTACCAATACAGTGGCAGCCGTACCTACAACTACATTGATGTGCCGGTACTGCTGAAAATAAATGCCGATGGCTTTTACTTCGAAGCCGGCCCGCAGTATAGCTACCTCATGAAGGTAAAGGACGAAACTAAGCGTAGCATCAACGGAACTGTGTTCAATACCTACTCCGGCACCACCGACCTGAGTAACGTGAACCGCAACGAAATTGGATATGCCGCCGGGCTGGGCTTCCAGTCGGATGCCGGCTTCCTGATTGGCTTGCGCTACAATGGCTCCCTCACCGATTTTGCCAAGGACGGCTACACCGGCGACGCCGACGTGCGCAACGCCCGTAACTCGGTATTCCAGGCCTCAGTAGGCTTCCTACTACCCGGTAAATAGGCTCACCCAGCCTGCACAGAAAAGCCCGGCTAACCAGATGGTTGGCCGGGCTTTTCTGTGCAGGCTGTACAGGTCATACTTACCCTTGCATGGCGGCCGCGTAGTTGCGGTAGAAGTGCGGGATGGTTTCGATGCCTTTCAGGAAGTTAAACACGCCGTAGTGCTCATTGGGAGAGTGGATGGCGTCACTGTCCAGGCCGAAGCCGAGCAGCACGGTATCCAGGCCTAGCTCGCTCTTGAACATGGCCACAATGGGAATAGAGCCACCGCCGCGCGTGGGAATGGGGCGCTTGCCGAAGGTGGTTTCCATGGCATCGGCCGCCGCTTTGTAGGCCACTGAATCAGTGGGCGTAACTACCGGCTCGCCGCCGTGGTGGGGCTTTACCACTACCGTTACGCCGCTGGGGGCAATGCTTTCGAAGTGCTTCTGGAACAGGGCCGTAATTTCATCGGAGGTCTGGTGGGGCACCAGGCGCATCGAAATTTTAGCGTAGGCCTTGGAGGCAATAACCGTTTTGGCGCCCTCGCCGGTGTAGCCGCCCCAGATGCCGTTCACGTCCAACGTGGGCCGGATGCCGATGCGCTCCACGGTGGTGTAGCCCTTTTCACCGTAGGTATCAGGCAGGCCGATGCTCTTTTTGAACTCGTCGTCGGAGTGCGGCACGCGGTTCAGCTCGGCGCGTTCCTCATCCGTCAGCACGGCTACGTTGTTGTAGAAATCGGGGATGGTGATGTGGTTGTTCTCGTCGTGCAGGCTGGCAATCATCTTGCAGAGCACGTTGATGGGGTTGGCCACCGCGCCGCCGTAGAGGCCGGAGTGCAGGTCCCGGTTGGGGCCGGTTACTTCCACCTCGTGGTAGCTCAGGCCGCGCAGACCTACCTCAATGCTAGGCTCGTCGTTGGCCAGCATACCGGTGTCGGAAATCAGGATAACGTCGGCTTTCAGCTTCTCCTTGTTAGCGCGCACGAAGATGCCAAGGTTGTTGGAGCCGATTTCCTCCTCGCCCTCAATCATCACCTTGATGTTGCAGGGCAGGCCGCCGTCCTGGTTCATCACCTCCAGGGCTTTTACGTGCATGTACACCTGGCCTTTATCGTCGCAGGCACCGCGGGCGTAAATCTTCTCGTCTTTGATAACCGGCTCGAAGGGGGGCGAATCCCACAGCTCGTAGGGGTCGGCGGGCTGCACGTCGTAGTGGCCGTACACCAGCACCGTGGGCAGCGCGGGGTCGATGATTTTCTCGCCGTACACGATGGGGTTGCCGGCCGTGGGGCAGAGCTCCACGTTTTCCAAGCCTACTTCCAGGAAGCGGGCTTTCAGGTACTCGGCGGCCCGCAGCACGTCGCCGTGAAACTTGGGGTCGGCGGAAACCGACGGAATACGGAGCCAGTCGATGAGTTCAGTCAGGAAACGCTGCTGGTTCTGCTCGAGGTAGGAAGCCATGCGGGGTGGTTTAGGGTTGGAAATGCGGGGGTAAAGGTAGGAAAGGCGCGGCGGTAGATATACTCAATTATGTAGCGGCTCCCAATCCGTAGACGGTAGACTATATTACTTAAGCATGCGCTCAAACATATCTACCAGTAAACTCCTAGGATCAACCGTCGGCTGTATTATATCTTCTTCAGGCAAGGGAATATTGACCTGCTTTATCTGATTACGCTGACAGTTTCTTATTCTGTAATGTTCAGTTTTTCCCAATAGATACACTGAAACGTCGTATCCCATATCATGAGAGATATAACAAGGTTCTAGTGCTGGCAAAGACCCAAGTTTATTCTGTATATAGAATGTAAAGAGTGAATCCGCCCTAATACTGGTTTGAAAAGTAGTTAGTGTTTCTTTGTTGTTAAGAACTTTGATTATCCCTTGACCATTTTTCATCCATACCAAATAAGAAATGGCGTTTGCAGAAACGCCATTATCATAATCGTATATAAACGTCATAATACTGTCGACGCCTGCCATATGCAGTTGTTGCAAAGTAGTCACTAACGCAGACTGTTGAGAATTACCTCTTTTCAGTTTCACAACTCGCTTTTGTGCCATTGTGCATACAGGCAGTACGAGCATGAGTAGAAGTATACACAAGGGTAATTTCATATTCTTCCTATCGATGAGTTCAGTGAGGAAACGCTGCTGGTTCTGCTCGAGGCAGGAAGCCATGCGGGGTGATTTAGGGGTTGGAAATGCGGGGGTAAAGGAAGGAAAGGCGCAGCGGTAGATGTACTCAATTATGTAGCGGCTCCCAATCACCTTTTCGGAAAAACACATTCCCGAAAAGAGGTGAATTGAATACCAGATAGAACTGTCGGCCTCGGCGATAAATAGTTGGATTCGACGACATGATATGGTGCGTTGGCTGCTGCATACTTACCGCAAGCCGGTAGGATTCGTACGGCTTTACGGTATACACCGTGCCAACGTAGAGCTTCACGATCCTACTACCATCGATTACATAAAAGGTAATTCTATCATCCGGCGTGATGGTGAAACGAAAGGTATTGTACTGCCAATCGGCCTGACGCCCCGGAAATTTGCTACGGTCAATTATATATGAGCCGTATAAATCTTCCTTTTTCAGCTTAATAGTTTCGAACAGCGGGCGAGTTACGAAAAGCACAATTCCTAATGTTGCTACTACCACCCAACCGCCGCCCAAAATTTTAAGAAAGATCTTCTTCTGGGTAACTGCGGTCAGAAGAAAAAGAAGCAGCGTTCCAGGAACCAGAATAAAGATGAAGAAAAAGCTAATGGCCATATATCAATTTTGCAACGCATAGAATAACCTGTATTCTTCCTACTTCTTATCCCAGGGCATAGGCACGCGGCTCTGGGTGCCGGTGCGCAGGCGCTGGATGTTGGCGCGGTGAGTATAGATGAGCAGCCCGGCCACCACGAAGCCGAACTACAGCAGCAGCTGGCAATTATGCCATACGTGGTAGCTAGGGTGAGGCCTGGCACCGTCGGGGTGATATGGATTACAACCCGTACCAAGGTTAAAAAGTAGGCTGATGAAGATTTTTAGCGACTTTCTTCTACCTGTGTAATCTGGCCGGTTTTCACGTCAATGGTGCAAACACAGCAGCAGAAATTCCAGACTTTAAGAGGCGTAGTGCTAAAAAATGATCCATAAGCATCAGTAGCACCTCGGTCAATACTCTCGGCCCGCCACAGCATTTCGCCGGTAGGTCCATAGGCAAACAGATTACGAGCAGGCTTATCGGGTGGGAATGCTGTGTAGTCGTAAATAACCAAGCGTTGCTCGCCTACCTGGCACTCCTCCAGAATCCGATATGATACCTCCGGTCTAGTCATGTTCATTACTTCTTATCCCAAGGCATGGGCACGCGGCTTTCGGTGCCGGCGCGCAGGCGCTGGATGTTGGCGCGGTGGGTGTAGATGAGCAGGCCGGCCACCACGAAGCCAAACCACACCAGCAGCTGGTTATCGGGGCGGAACGGGGGCAGCAGCTGCAGCAGGGCAAATACCACCCCGGCCGACATACTGCTCAACGACACGTAGCGCGAGGCCAGCAGCACCGCAATAAACACCAGAATGCACACGCCCACGGTAGCCGGGGCAATGGCCAGCATCACGCCCAAAATGGTAGCCACGCCCTTACCGCCCCGGAACCCGGCCCAGATGGGGTAGATGTGCCCTACCACCGCCAGCACCCCGCAGGCCAGCTGGTAGTACAGCAGCTGGGAAGGCAGAATAGCGCCCTGGTTCAGCATAACGGTAGCCAGCGAGGTAGCCACCCAGCCCTTCAGCACATCTACGGCCATTACGAAGGAACCGGGCTTCTTGCCCAGCACCCGGAAGGTGTTGGTAGCCCCGGAGTTGCCCGAGCCATGCTCCCGGATATCCAGCCCGAAAAACGCCCGCCCTACCCACAACGCCGTGGGAATGGAGCCAATGAGGTAAGCGGCCACCAGCAGGCCGAGCACTAAGGGGAGATTCATGGGTGGAGAGAGTAGCGGTTCAGTCGATGGGGTAAAGATACGGAGCCGGGGCACGGCCGTTGGCAGGGAATATAGAGTACCAGACCGCAACGCTAAGTAGACCGTCATTCCGAGCGAAGCCGAGGAATCTCGCGTGCTGACGGTGCAATGCTATTCACACATCAGCACGCGAGATTCCTCGGCTTCGTTCGGAATGACGGATGGTTTGACAACGTCAGCACGCGAGATGCTTCGGCTCCGCTCAGCATGACGTTCAACGGTTCAGCATAACAAAAAGCCCCGGCAGAGGCTGCCGGGGCTTTCGGGGCTATTCGTCGCCGAAGGGGTCGTTGGGGTCCTTCTTCTTTTTCTTCTTGGTATCCTTTTTCGGGTCTTCGGCAGGAGCGTCGACGGCGGGTGTTGCCGCATCTACTGCCTCGTCTTTCTTCTTCTTTTTCTTGCCGGTATCCTCGGCCGGGGCTTCGGTGGGAGCCGTTTCTACGGCGTCTTTTTTCTTCTTTTTACCGGTATCCTCGGTGGGCGTATCAGTAGGAGCGGCTTCCACAGCTTCGTCCTTTTTCTTCTTTTTCTTGCCGGTTTCCTCTACCGGCGGCTCAGCAGAGGGGTCCGACTCCAGGGCCTCCTCTACCGGGTCCTTCTTCTTCTTTTTCTTCTTGTTGGCATCCTGGTCGAAGTCGAAGTTGCCGGTGCTCTGGGGCTGGGTCACGTTAACTTTCCGCTTGCCGGTTTCCTTGAGGAAGTCTTTGCGGAAGTGGTTGAGGAAAGTCTGCACCTCCTGGTCGTCGCCGAGGTAGAAGCCGTACTGGGTGGCCGTGTTGTAGTCGCCCTTGGCTTTCAGGCCGATGATTTCGTCGAAGGAGCCGTGCTGGGCTTTGGCCAGCAGCACGTTGTTGGAGTACTTGAGGTAGTACCACGTCTGGGGTTCGGCCTCCAGGTACAGCTCCACGGCGTCGCCGGTACTTTCCTTCTTGATTTCGATGTAGCCATCAATCAGGGCATTGATGTCCTTCTTGCCCACGCTCACCAGGCCAATCTTGCCCACCGAGTACCAGGCCTTCAGCTTCTCGTTCCAGCGCAGGTTCACCTGGCTCAGCACAATGGTGTGCAGGAACTTAGCCGACACCTTTTGCAGGGGCACGTAGCCACCCTTGCGGGTACTGTAGTCCTGTACGGCTTTGCTGCCCACAAACTCGCCCATCTTGTAGAGTTGGGCCGGGGAGCCGGTCAGGGCCTCGGGTGCGCCTTTGGCATTGGTAGCCATATCCGTACCCATGGCTTCCACCGCCTTTTCGGGCAGCACAATATCGAAGGCCATGAAGGTATCCAGGTCGTAGAGGTTGCTGTCGGGCTTGGCCGTACCCAGGCCGGCGGCCGTGAGGGTATAGTCCTTGTTGGAGTTGATGAGGTTGAGCTTGCCCCGGAAGTTCAGCTGGCCCGTGGAATCCTGCAGCGTCATCACCGAGCCCTCGTACACGTCGGGGTCGTTGGGGTCGTGCTGGCTGATGGCATAGGTCTTTTTCCGGATGTCATAGGTCAGGTTGCCATCTACCTGGAACAGGTTCATGTCCGTTACGCCGGGCTTGGGCGCCACAAACAGCGGATACACTTTGCTGGTACCGTCAGCCATGAACAGGCCCGTCATCATGGGGGTGCCGTCTTCGGTTTTAGGGCTATTGAGCTTGATGCGGATGGCTTTGGGGTCAATGGTATCCTGCACCGCAAACCACTCCGAAGCGGTGGCCGACTTTACGAAGTTCAGCTTGGCCTGCCCATCGAAGGTAAAGCCCTTCTTCTGGGAGTTCATGGTAATGCCGCCCCGGTAGGCAATGCGCGGGGCCAGGTGAAATTTATCGGTGGCGGCCAGGTTGGCCACGGCCATGGTGGGCGGGGAAGGCGGAAAATCATCCCCGTCGCCGGCCGGACCACGCTTCAGCAACCCTTTCCCCAGCGTCCCGCCCTTCCGGCCAGCTGAGGCCATGGCCGTAGCCGCCGAATCGACGTGGAAGTTGGCAAACTTAATGGCGAAGGAATCGGCGGAGGTTTTGTAGCTGTACAGGGCGTTGCCGCTAAAGGCTGTGCGCGACAATACTCGGATTTCGCCCTGGTACAGCTTATGGTATTTGCGCAGGGTGTCCATCACGATGCCGGCTTGCTGGAAAGCGCGCATCTCGGCGTTGGGCAAAATGTACACCTTGCTGGAGTCAGGCAGAATCCAGGCATCGGCCGAGGAAATACGGGGTACGCCGCCAGCCACCAGCCGGTAGCGGCTCAGGTCGTACTGACCGGTAGCCGCCTGAAACTTGAGGCCCCGCTGCTCGGGCTTGGTGCTGTAGAAGAACGAGCGGGACGAGTCGGCGCCGGCCGCTACGCGCAGCTGCACCAGCTTCTTCTTGAAGTCCCACTTACCCCCCGACAGCGTGGTGCGGTACTGGGAGTACGGCAGCTCAATGCTGGACTTGGTATCATCGGACTCCCGGGCAAACTCCGTATTGCCGTTTTTCAGGTCGTAGGTGAAGCTCACGTTGTTGGCCGTGAGGGCCGGCTTATTCACCTCCGCCGACTTAATATTCAGCGTAGACTTGGTACCGGTGTAGCGCGTGGGCTTGAAAGCAAATGTAGCCGAGCGAATGAATGACTGAGGACCATCCATGCGCCCATCTCCGAACAGGCCGCTGGGCGTGTACGTAAGGGTGCCTTTGAAGCCGTACGTGGCATCGTATACTTTAAAGGCTTCGCCCTTATCCTGCGTGGTCAGGTACATGGAGTCCTGCTTCACGGCCCACTTCATCTGGTAGCCGGGCAGGAAGGTCACCTTGGCAAACTCCGTCCCGTTCAGCGGCCCCGGCAGAATGGTGGCTGTTTTGCCCACCGTTACCACCGAGTCCTTATAGAACACAAACTGGTCGCTCTGGAAGTCGCCGGTGAGATACTTGATGTTGCCGATGCCCTGGAAGCCGTGGTTGTTCATGGCCACCTTATTGAACAGGCGTCCCTTGCCTCCGTACAGCGGGAAACCAGCCTTGGGCACATCGTACACGAAGCCCAGGGAGCCGTCGTCCTGCATACTCAGCTTGGTATCGAAGTTGGGCACAATGCCCCCGCTCACGAAGGTACCTTTGAAGCCCACGGCCGCCCGGTTCTTGTTGTTCAGCGAATCCAGCTTGAAGGGCGGAATATCGAAGTACATGGTGGTATCGTAGGCCCCGCCCAGCACCTCGGGCTTATCAAAGTACACGTAGGCCCCGGTGCTGGCATCAAATGATGGGTACGCGCCCAGCTTCTTGCGGCCCGATTTATTGTTGGGGTGGTTGATGTAGAGCTTACCGGCCGAGTTTTTCTTTTTGTTGGTCAGGGTCCAGTCCAGGTCCTTGCGGGCTTTCATCACCGAGCCCTTCGAGCCCTTACCCTTCACAATAATGGAGTCAATCTTCACCAGGTCGATGAAAAACCCATCGTAATCAAACTTGAACTCCTTGCCCTTGAACACGAAGGCCGAAGCTACCACCGTGCCGTTGAACAGCACCCCGCGGTTCTTCTGAATCCGAATCACCGACGAATCGGGCTTTACGAACACCGTCACGGAGTCATCGGAGAAGTTGAAGCGGTCCACGCCCCGCACAATCAGGTCGTTGCTGTTGAGGTCAAGGGTGGCATTCTTGCCGTTGGGGGCCAGGCTCTTGATGGCAATGTGGTCGTAGTCCTTCTTGCCGCGTGAGGAGTTCACGTAGTGCAGGGCTTTGGGCAGGAGCACAATCTGGTCGGTGGCGGGGTACCAGGCCACGTACCCGTCGCGGGCCAGCCCAGCCACCGCCGAACGGACGTTATCGGGCTTGAGCTTGCGGAAAGTGGCAATATCCTGCACCGTGAACAGGCGCTTATTCCCGTTTTCCATGCTGTAGCCCACTACCATTTGTAGGGGATGCAGCTTATTGATAGCCTTGATCTGCTGGTAGCGGGTGTTGGTGTAGAATTCCTTGCTCTCAAAGTTGGCCGTTACCTGGTTTTTTGCCGTCAGGATGCTGAAGTCGATGTAGGGCGTGCGCACGGGCCAGGTCAGCAGCTCGGCTGTTACCTCCATCTGGTGGTAGGAGTCATAGTAGGGCGTGGATTTGTAGAGGCCATCCTCGCGGGCCAACTGCAGAATCTGCTTGCCTTTGTTGTATTTCAGCCGCACGCCGGGGTGCGTGAGCGAGTCCTGCTTGTCCTGGAAGATGGACACCTGCGCGTGCTGAGCCGTGATGAGGGAGTCGCCGAGCACGTAGGCCCGGGAGGAGGCTTTGAACTTCGGCTTACCATCCACATCCACAATAATGCGCGACATGGCCCCGTCCAGGGAAGCCGACAGGGCCCGATTACCCGTGAGCGAGAACCCCCCGAAGTAGCGGATGTTCTCGCCGATGTTTTTTACCCGGGCGTCGTTGGTGTTGGAAATGAAGCGGGGGTAGCCCGATTCTTTCACCCCAGCCTTGCGCTGCACGCTTTTATAAGCAAACCACCCTTTAATGGGAGCTTCCAGCACGGCCGGGTAGGTAAGCGTAACCGGGTTGGCCACGAACTCCGCTTTCATAATGTCGAAATCGTAGCTGGCCAGGGCCACCGAAGCGGGGTTACCGTTCACCTGCCAGGCAAACTCGCCGCCATAGCCCACAAACCGGTTGCTACTGCCCACCACGGCTCCGCTGGTTTTGCGGATGTACACCGAATCGGAAGGCGACACCAGGAACAGGTCGGCATCCTTGAGCAGAATAACCGGCCCACGGGTGGGCGGCGCCATATAGGAAGCGTAAGAAGGCGTGGCCGCCGCATCCCAGCCCGAGTCGGCGGGTTTGCTAGCGGCCGTACCCGATGCTTTTTTGCCGGGCGTACTCCAGCCGTCGTCGGTATTGTTCCACGGGTCGTCGTCGCCCCAGCCGCTGCTTTTCTTGGCGGGCTTGGCACCTTTGGTGTTCAGGGGCTTGGTGGTAACGGTAGGCGTAACCGGTGCTGCTGGCACCGGTGCGGCCGGCGGCGCCATGGAGGGCATGTCCTGCACGTTGTAGGCAAAGCTGAACGTGCCGCCTACTACCTGCAGGGAGCTGTAGCGGGAGCGGTGCAGAAACTTGGTATCCAGAAACGTAGCTGCACTGGCCAGGAATTTCTCGGCATCAGTGGGCGGCTCCTTTTCCAGGGTTTTGCCGGCCACGTCCAGGAACTCTGTCATCTGCTGATCAGAGAAATTCTGGACCAGCACACCGGCGGCAATGGCCGTATAAAACTGCTCAAAATGAGGCTTGGGCCGAAACTTACGGCCCAGCATGTACTGGCTCAGGGCCACAATGTAGCGCTGCTGCGTGGCCGTAAGGCGGTTGCTGGCCCATACCTGCTGCAGGCGGGTGCCCGCCTGCTTAGCCGCCGCATTATTGGTGGTGGCCATCATCGACTGCACATCCACCATAAACTGCCCGGGCTCGGAGCTGAGCTTGCCCGTGAATTTGGGCAAAACCGGGGCTGCCGGAACGGGCTCCCCCTTCTTGCCTGGCTGGGGCTTTTGCTGCGCCCAGGCCGGAGTGCCAACTCCCAGTCCCAACATCAGGGCGCAAACCCATCTAAAAGCGAAGTGCTTCATATACCTATACCTATTCCGCAGAAACCTGATTACTCGCCTACAATTTCAGCAAAAGACAGCACTTTCCGGTGTCTTCGGCAGGTAGCCTCACCACAATCATACTCTGCCCGTTTTTCGTTCAATTCTGAATAACAGCGGATTCCTGCTAAAAACCGTCCCGCCCGAACCAGGGGGCTCGGGCGGGACGGTTTTATCATAAAAGCCAGAAAGGTGGATTAGGCGGGCTGCCGGAACACAGCCGATACCCAATGGTTCTGGGTGCGGTGGCTTTCATACTGAAAACCGGCCTTCTCGGCAGCCTCCCGTATCAGCGGCAGGTCGTCTTCGTAAAACCCGCTGAACAGGATAGGGCCGCCGGGCCGGAGGTACTGGGCATACGCGCCCATATCCTCCAGCAGCACGTTGCGGTTGATGTTGGCCAGAATGATGTCGAAGGGCTCCTCCCCTTCCAGGGCGGTTACGTCGCCGAGGCGGGCTTCCACTTTATCCTGTACGTTGTTCTCGAGGGCATTATCGGCCGCATTTTCGGCAGTCCAGGGCTCTACGTCTACGGCCAGCACGTAGCTGGCACCCAACTGCACAGCCATAACGGCCAGAATGCCGGTGCCGCAGCCCATGTCCAGCACCCGCTTGCCCTGGTGGTCGATGCCGAGCTGGTTGGTAATCATCAGGGCCGTAGTGTCGTGGTGGCCGGTGCCGAAGGACATGCGGGGCATAATCACAATTTCGTGGCGCAGGTCGGGCCGGGCCTCGTGGAAAGGTGCCCGCACCGATACCTGGTCGGCAATAACCAGGGGCTGGAAGTTCTTTTCCCACTCGGCGTTCCAGTTTTGGCGGGTAATCACGCAGTGTGAGAACTCCAGTTCGCCCAGGCCTTCGTAGCGGCTCATTACTTCAGCTACGGCGTCCTGGTCGAATTGGTCTTCATCGATATAGGCGCAGAACCCTTCGTCGTTGTCCTCGAAGGTATTGTAGCCCAGTTCAGCCAGCTCGGCCACCAATATATCCGACAACTCGCGGGGAGCCTGCACACGCAGTTCAACGTAATCCATTACAGCAACTCAGCTAAAAACCCAGGAAACAAAATCGTCCCGCGCCAGGCGGCACGGGACGGCAAAGGTCGGAGGAAAAAACGTCTCCGGCTACTGCTTCCGGCAGCCGGCGTAGTTGCGCACCTTGGTGTACTGGAAGCTGAAGTCGGCCAGGTTGCGGTTATCCGTCACGAATAGCGCATAATCAGCAAAATTCGGCGAATCAGCCAGGTACCAGAGGCCAGCTTTATCGGCAAACAGCTTGTTGGTTTCCCGGTACACCAGCAGATCGGCAAAAGCATCCTCCGGCTCAAGGTACACCACCCCAAAACACTGCCCTTTACGGCGCGGGTCCGTTTCCAGATATACCGTACCGTAGAGGCGGCAGGGGTCCACGGAACTCACGGCTCCGGCAGCCAGCGGCACCCGCGGCTGAGGGGCAGCGAAGGGGTTAAGGGCCAGCAGGCCGGAGAGCAGCAGGGTTGGAAGCATGAATTGAGACTAAAACCTGTCGTCCTGAGTATTGCGCGTATCAGGCGGCGGCGAAGGACCTTGTGACGTGAGAACGGCAATTTTCGTTCCAGGGTAGTAAGGTCCTTCGCCGCCGCCTGATACGCGCAATGCTCAGGATGACAGTTGGCTTCTACACCTAAAACGACTTGATAATTTCCGTGAAGTCGCGCGACTTAAGCGAAGCACCACCGATAAGGCCCCCATCCACGTCGGGTTGGCTGAACAGCTCGCGGGCGTTCTGAGCGTTGGCCGAGCCGCCGTAGAGGATGCTGGTATTCAGAGCCGCCTCGGCGTCGTAGGCCCGGGCAATCTGCTCCCGGATAAAAGCGTGCACCTCCTGGGCCTGGGCGCTGGTGGCCGTTTTGCCGGTCCCGATGGCCCAGATGGGCTCATAGGCAATAACTACCTGGTCGAACTCCTCATTGGAGAGGTGGAACAGGCCGTCTTTCAGCTGCTTTTCGATGAAGGAGAAAGTTTCGTCGGCTTCGCGGGTCTCCAGGCTTTCACCCACGCAGAAAATGGGCCGGAGGCCGGCGGCCAGGGCGGCTTTCAGCTTCTGGCTCAGCAGCTCATCGTCCTCCTGGAAATACTGGCGGCGCTCCGAGTGACCCAGAATCACGTACTCCGCTCCCATCGACTGCAACATGCGGGCCGATACCTCGCCGGTAAACGCGCCGCTTTCCTTCTGGTGGCAGTTCTGCGCGCCCAAATGGAACCGGCTGCCCTCGGGCAGCTGCTTGCCCACAGCCGTCAGGAACGGAAAGGGCGGGCATACTACCACCTCCACTGCGGAGCCGGTTACTTCGTCCTGCACCATGTGCACGATTTCGGAAATCAGGGCCTGGGCATCCTGGAGCGTGGTATTCATCTTCCAGTTGCCGGCGACAATATTCTTACGCATTGCGGAAAGGATTGAGGTTGGGAGTTGGCCTGCAAGTTAGGGGAATGTGGGGTCACACGTCAGCACGCGAGATTCCTCCTGTCGTCGGAATGACGTCCTTTATTCTTAATCCCGTTATCTTTTATCCTCTCTCCCTCCTCCTCCACCACACCAGCCCCAGCGCCCCTATGGCCACCAGCCCGGCCGCTGCCAGGGCCATCCAGGCCAGTACCAGCGTATTAGCATCCCCGCGCCGGGCAGCCCAGATACCCACCAGCCCCCAAGCCACAGCGGCCGGGTAGGCCAGCTCCCGAAACTGCTTGGTTACGTTCAGCGCCAGCCCAGCCACAATGCCTACCATTACAATGGCAATTTCGATACTTCTAGCCTCACTTACCTGCCAGCGCGTGCCCAGCGCCACCGTGGCATTCACCACCAGCGCCACCGAAATCCAGCCCAGGTACAGGCCAAACGGAATATTTACCCAGGCCGGGGCTTCGCCACGGCGGGCGAAGTGCCGTACGCGCCCGTACACCACCGCCAGCCCGGCCAAAATACCCAACATTACGGCCACACTCAGCGGCAGCAGCTCGTAGGCGAATACTACCAGCCACAGGCCCGTCAGCAGGTTCACCAGCACCAAGGGCCGGGCCACGGCGTCGGGGAGCGGGTGGCGGCGCTGGGCTGGTAGCAGCTGCCATACCGCATACACCAGCAGACTCAGGAAGATAACGCCCCAGATGCTAAAGGCGTAGCCCGCCGGCGTGAGCGGCGTGGGGTATTTGTACGACACCTGCGCGTTGGTTTGCCCATTGAAGGGAAACCGTTGTGACACGTAGTTCAGGGCAATGTTGCCCACAATGGCCGCCGCTGCCGCCCAGCGCCAGGGGCGGCTTTCGGTGGGGGCCGTGAGGGTATCAAAGGCAGCAGATGTAGAAGTAGAGTTCATAGGGCGAATATGCTCCTAAAACTGTCATTCCGACCAACGGGCGGAATCTGGGTTATCCGTTTCATCCAACGATTCATCCAGATTCCGCCCGTTGTCGGAATGACAGTCAGAGCTTTTCGGCCAGGAAGCGGGCGGTATGGTTGGTGTCCTTGAGCTTGACCATATCCTCGGGGGTGCCCTCGAAGAGCAGGTGGCCGCCGTTGAGGCCGCCCTCGGGGCCGAGGTCAATCAGCCAGTCGGCGCACTTAATTATGTCCATGTTGTGCTCAATGATGAGCACGGAGTTGCCCTGCTCCACCAGCGCGTTCAGGGCCGTCATCAGCTTATTGATGTCGTGGAAGTGCAGGCCGGTGCTGGGCTCATCGAAGATGAACAGGATTTTATCGTTCTGGAGAGTATTGCCTTTGGTGAGGAAGGAGGCCAGCTTCACGCGCTGGGCCTCACCTCCGGACAAGGTGTTGGCCGACTGCCCCAAGCGGATATAGCCCAGCCCCACATCATCGAGCGGCTTGAGGCGCTCCACGATTTTGGGCTGGTCGCGGAAGAACTCGATGCTGTCCTCAATGGTCAGCTCCAGCACGTCGTTAATGCTTTTGTCCTTGTAAAGCACATCCAGCACGTCCTGCTTGAACTTGCGGCCCTCGCAAGCCTCGCAGGTCAGGTAGATGTCGGCCATAAACTGCATTTCAATCTTTACCTGGCCCTCGCCCTGGCACACCTCACAGCGGCCCCCGTCAATATTGAAGGAGAAGTGCGAGGGTTTGAAGCCCCGGGCCTTGGCCAGCGGCTGGTCCGAGAACAGCGTACGGATGGCGTCGTAGGCCTTTACATAAGTAACCGGATTGGAGCGGCTGCTCTTGCCGATAGGGTTCTGGTCCACGAACTCCACGTGCGTTACCTGCCCGTTTACGCCGGTGAGACGGTCGAACTTGCCGGTGGCCTCGCCCGCGCCGCCGCCCAGCTGCTTGAGCAGGGCCGGGGCCAGAATCCGCCGGATCAGCGTAGACTTGCCGGAGCCGGATACGCCCGTTACCACCGTCATTACGTTCAGCGGAAACTTCACGCTCACGTTTTTGAGGTTGTTTTCGCGGGCTCCGGTCAGCTCCAGGGCGTTGCGCCAGGGGCGGCGGGTTTTGGGCACCTGCACGGCCATGCGCCCGCTCAGGTACTGGCCGGTGTAGGTGTCGGATGCCAAAACTTCGGCGTAGCTACCCTGAAACTGCAAGGTGCCGCCGCCGCTGCCGGCCTCCGGGCCAATGTCAATAATCTGGTCGGCCTGCTCCATCATCTTATCCTCGTGCTCCACCACTATTACGGTGTTGCCGAGTTGCTGCAAGGAGCGCAGCACCCCAATCAGCTGCTCAGCGTCCTTGGGGTGCAGGCCAATCGAGGGCTCATCCAAGATGTACATGGAGCCCACTAGTGCCGAGCCCAGGGAGGTAGCCAACGAAATCCGCTGGCTTTCCCCGCCGCTTAGGGTGCTGCTGAGGCGGTTAAGGGTGAGGTAGCCCAGGCCTACCCGGTTCAGGTACTCCAGCCGGTTGGTTACCTCCGTTACCAGGCGCTCGGCTACTTTG
Source organism: Hymenobacter metallilatus (assembly GCF_003944705.1). Taxonomy (GTDB): domain Bacteria; phylum Bacteroidota; class Bacteroidia; order Cytophagales; family Hymenobacteraceae; genus Hymenobacter; species Hymenobacter metallilatus. The sequence goes on from NZ_RWIS01000023.1 coordinate 36,189, forward strand.
GCTTCGTGCTCGGGCAGGTCGAGGGTCTGGAAAAACTCCAGCGCCCGGCTCACCGGCAGCAGCACCAGGTCGGTAATGCTCTGGCCGCTGATTTTCACGTACTGGGCATCTTTGCGCAGGCGGGTGCCCCGGCAGTCGGGGCAGGTGGTGCGGCCCCGGTAGCGGCTTTGCAGCACCCGGTACTGAATTTTATGGGTCTGCTCGCTTACCCACTTAAAGTAGGCATCCAGCCCGTCGAAATACTTGTTGCCCTTCCACAACAACGTGCGCTCGGCCTCGCTCAACTCATTGTAGGGCCGGTGGATGGGAAAATCAAAGCGGATGCCGTTTTTCAGCAGGGGCTTCAGCCACTCGCTCTGCTTGTCGGTGCGCCAGGGCGCAATGGCCCCCTCGTACACCGTCATGCTCTTATCGGGTATCACCAAATCCTCGTCAATGCCCAGCACCGATCCAAACCCCTCGCAGGTCTGGCAAGCCCCGTAGGGGTTGTTGAAGGAGAAGAAGTTGACGCTCGGCTCCTCAAACACCAGCCCATCCAGTTCAAACCGGTCGGAGAATTGTTTAGTTGTCAGTTGCTGGTTGTCAGTTGTTGGTTCGTTCTGGTTACTGACAACTGATAACTGATAACTGACAATTAACGACCCGTGGCCCTCGAAGAAGGCGGTTTGCACGGAGTCGGCGAGGCGGAAGGTCAGATCTTCGTCGCCGGGGATGATGACGGCGCGGTCAATCATGATGAAGACTTCCCCCTGCACTTCGGGCTGGCCCTCGGCAATCAGCTCCTCAATGAAGGCGGTTTCGCCATTCACCACCACCCGGCTGTAGCCTTTCTGGAGCAGCAGATCCAACTCCTTGCTCATGGGGCGACCGGCTTCAGTGGGCAGCAGCGGGGCCAGCAGCATCACGCGGGTATCGGCGGGCAGGTGCATGAGGTAATCCACCACGTCGGCCACGTTGTCTTTCTTTACCTGTTCCCCACTAATGGGCGAATAAGTGCGGCCCACCCGCGCAAACAGCAGCTTGAGGTAGTCGTAGATTTCGGTGCTGGTGCCCACGGTGGAGCGGTTGTTCTTGATGCTGACCTTCTGCTCGATGGCAATGGCCGGCGAAATGCCCCGGATGTAGTCCACGTCGGGCTTATCCATGCGGCCCAGGAACTGCCGGGCGTAGCTGCTGAGGCTCTCCACGTACATGCGCTGGCCCTCGGCGTACAGGGTGTCAAACGCCAGGCTCGACTTACCCGAGCCCGACAGCCCCGTCACCACAATGAACTTGTTGCGCGGTAGGGCCACACTCAGGTTCTTGAGGTTGTGGACGCGGGCGTTTTTGATGAGGATGAACTCGCGCGGGTCGAGCTGGTCAATGGGGTCGGCCGCGGGGGCGGCTACTTGCAGAGCGGAGTTGTCAGCCATAGAACGGGTAAACAGCCGGGGCCCAGGGTTTGGTTTCCCCGGGGCGGTTTAGGTAAGGCGAAGGTACGGCGGGGGGACGCTAGATTCAGTGCTGGCACTGATGTAGGACGCAGAAGATTAAGGTAGACTTGTAACGCAGCAGGGGGTCTGCTGTTTTGCTGTTTTATTTTCAAAATGAGCATAAAAATCACATATTAAAATAGAAATCATGAAAAAGGTACTAATAATTTTAATTTATATATTGCACAGCCTAGAAACTAGCGCACAACAAGTATATAGGTTTCAATATCAATTTCATTCAGAAATTTTTGACAATAATAACATAGAACTTTATGTAAAAAATGGCAAAAATTACGAACGAAGATATTTCAGGGAAATATTAAGAGGCGAACTTGGAGACAGAAACAAAGATACAATTAGCCTTAATTTCTGGCCATCCCTAAAAATAGAAGGAAATAGATTAGAAATAGACAAAAACGGAAAGGAACATGAAAAAGATTACATAATTGTAATTAAGAATTGGAATCCAGAGAACACAAAATTTAATAAGGTCAAAATACCCTTTAGACAATGGGAATTAACCGCAACTAATATTCCATTCAGAGTCAAATTTAGAGGTGATAATTCATTAGAAAGTGAATTTCTAAGCTTTAATATAACATATCTTAGAGTTTTTGGAACCACAAAAATATTTCAAAGCAGATTTGTTAAACCAAGAAACAGATCAATTGCGTTCGGACCATATCTAGGATTGAACAAAATAGAAAATCCTGAGAATAAGAAGTCAGAATTTGCTTTAAATGCTGGTATTAATGCCGTGTATTCGTTGAACAAACTAAATCTAGTACTTGCTTATGGAGCGGAAAACGGTTTTAAAAAAGCAACCAATAAATTAAACCCCTATATTGGATTCGGAATAGGCTTTAGTCTTATTGATAAATTCGAACCTGAGATAGAATCAAAGTAAATCACGCAATTAACTTGGCTGTGCCGAATGAACCCCAAATCATCCCACGCCGCTGGCGCATATTAAGAGCGTGTTTGGGAATTAGGTAGGGGCTAAAAAGAAACGAGTCAGTAAGTTGCGCGGGGAGTTCCTAGGCTTCCACGGGCATTATGGTTGATGGCTACCAACCCCTTACTGACTCGCAGTG
>NZ_RWIS01000024.1 GCF_003944705.1 Hymenobacter metallilatus
GACGGCGAAACGGCGCCGGGAGGCCGGCAGGAACTGCGCGCTGGTGGCCCCAAGGGTGGCAGCGGCCCGCTCCGCGTTTCGGATTGGGAGGGCAAAGGTGGCCGGTTGCCCCCGGAATTCCAAACCCACGGCCCAAAAAATCCGTTTAAGGCCCACCTCAGTTGCCTTTCTGCCACACAATCAGCGCTATTGGTTTATGCGGGGGTTAACACTGCTTACTTAATGATTAGTTTCTTGCTCTATGAATTGAGTCAGATTAGGTTTGATTGATTTGGGGCGCTTTGTTTCGTAGGTGTAGATAGCCTGGCCCAGGGCGGCTAAGAATGGCATTCCGATTGATTCGTACTCGTATGCTCCATCATTTATAATACCATCCTGATTGACATACAAAACAGCACTGAGCATGAACTCGACCTGATTGTTTGTATCGGCGAAATAGGCAACATCTGCTAGGTAGCCGTGAGACATCCCTACTATATTATATATATGCATCCCCGATTTAAGCGTGGCGCTTGGTTGACGACCGTAATAGAGGTACTTCTTATAGGCCTCGAAGTAACGAGCCGTTTTGTACAGCGAATACCCGGAACTGTGAGGAGTATGGTGCAGGTAATACTTCAGGAATGCATAATCATCGGTTGTGAGATTGAAGCGTTGGGTACTTGGAGTAGCTTGGGGAAAGAGGATGCTCTTTAATATATCAGTTACTGATTGTAAGGGTAAATAATTAGCGGTAGTGAAATTGTAGGGCTGCGAGATAATACGACTACCTGCCTGGTAGGCATTGCCTTTGAAAATGGGTCCTAAGGGAAACGTATAAGGCAGAGAGTTATAAGCGGCGGCCTGATGAAATACGATTTGTTTTGTATTCGCATCACGGAATTCGATGGGGTTGGTATAGCGGTTAGCAGTAGTATCGCAGGGGGCAAAACGACGAACGATACGAGCTTCCGGATACCCTAATTCGACTAAGCGTTGATTGAGCTGCTGTTGACCTAGGAATTCGTATAGCCGATTGTAGGCTTGGTTGTCGCTGACTAGTAGCATGCGTTTAATATAGTTACCAACCGTATTTACCTGATCGGAATCGGGGGAGGCAACGTAGGGGGCAGGCGTTTGGCAACGGAAAGCCGCCCCAGTGCGCATAGGGGTGCGGCGGGTGAGACCGGGCTGTTGCAGGAGTTGTAGCTTTTCAAGGGCTAGTGCTGCGGTAGGCAACTTTACCATGCTAGCCGGATTGAAATACTGCCGGGCATTGAGGTGAAAGCTATGCTGCACAAACGCCGGCTGCAATTGCGCGTTGCGGTTGATTTGGGTGTAAATGATTTGTAGCTCGTAGGCTCCAGCCCTGTTTACAACAGGTATAAGCCGACTATCGGAATGAATCAGGCTATCCAGCAATGGGCTGTCGGGCGCCTGAACAGTTGCTGATGATACTTGAACATAGGGTGTAACCGGCGAAAGTGCTATACCAAACACTCCGGCCGCGACCAGCGCAGCAAATCGAATCATTAAGAAAAGATACAATAAAACCACGCTACCATCTTGCTGCTATTTTTCCACACAATAGGAGCCGCCCCCAGGTAGGAAGCGGCTCCGGAATGCGGCATTCTACACACAGAATGGCCGTTAAGGTTGTATGGGCTGACGGCGGTGAGCCAGCAACAAGTTGGAGTCGTTTTGACGCCAATTGTAACCGGTTCCAAACGGCAGCGGCCGGGGAGGATTCGTCTTATCGGTGTAGGCGGCAGTGAGGGCCGGTTGGTACTGCCGAGCAAACAGGTTGATGGGCCGTTTGTAGGTACCGTAGTAAGTGAATTGCCAGTCAGCGGGCTTAAAATATTTCATGGCAATACCAGAGTCGTCCTGGAGTATATAGGCGCTACGCTCCAAGATGAGGTTACGCACCTTGCTGAAATAACTTTTATGCATGAGGTAGGTAGCCGACTTAATATACGTAGTCAGTGGTCCTAGACTACGCACATATTTCAGTGCTACTTCCTTGGTTTGGGCCAGTTTCCAGTCGCTAAGGTCGGCAGAGAGGTATACCACAGTTTTTTCCTCGCCGGTTTTGCTGCGCAGCTTCAGCTCTACGCCGGGCACCACGTTGAGGCTGGGCTTCTGGACGGAGGCCGAATCGGCGGCGGTGAGTTGACCTTCGGGGGTGAGCTGCACATAGCGTAGAGCTTCGACCTGATGGTCGGTACGGGCGGCAAACAGCAGCAACAGCGGCACCACGCCCCCGATGTTGAGGCGCTGGTTGGTACGCTCGGCCGTTTTCACGATGGAATTGGCTTTGCTAAGCGTGTTGGTATCGGGCTTTTTGGAGTTCAACTCCACGGCCATGTCGTTGGTACGAAAGAAACTGAAGTTCAATACCGACCACAGGGAGGCTTTCAGGGCCGGGAATAACTTAGGGTTTTCCAGCGTAGCTTGATCAGGCTCCGCTCCTACTGGCTCCAAACCCATCAGCACATAGGTTTTGCTGGCAGGAAACATGGTAGTCACGTTCAGAAAATCGGGGCCGCTGAAAGGATAAAAGATTATAGGGCTGGCAGCCCGGACCGAATCCAACTCAGAGGTAGCCCACGCTTCGATTTTAGCAGTCCGGGTGGTGTGATAAGTGGTCCAACTCTTTGCTTGATCGGTGGCATAGGCTTGCCAGGCGGGCTGCGCTGCAAGGCTTTTAAGGGCGCTGCCATGGCTAACGGACAAACCGGCCAGGTATGCTGCTACATCGTGAATGGCAGCCGTATCGGGACGGGCGGCGGGCGGGCTTACCGGGCGGACGGTGGTGGTATCGGGCGGTGATGGAGAAGCTTTCTGCTCGGTTGTGGTTTGTTGTTGATCGGAACAGGCGGCCAGTAAAGCAACCAAAACTGGTAGCAGCCGGACAGCAGGAAAACGCATAGTACAGATTGAGTGAAGGGAGGCCGAAAGGTAAGAAAAGCTCCCGGGTGGCGGCTACCATCGGCAGACCGGCTAACGGAGCTTGCCACGCAACGCCTGCGCCATGCGGTGTAGATGACGGAGTAGGCAGCGCCTTCATGCGAGAACAGCTTACCAGCGCCTGATTGCCTTACAGATGGAGCAGGCTTTAGCTCTGAACGGTAACCCGTCGGCTTACTCCGTATACCAGCACACCTACCCCCAGGGTAAGCAATCCATAGCAGGTTTCCAGCGGCTTGTCGCGGGCAATGAACCAGAGCGTCCAGCCATTGAGTAGCAGGAATACCAAAGGAGTAAGCGGGTACCCCCAAGCCCGATAGGGCCGTGGCAACTCCGGTTGGCGTATGCGCAGCACAAACAGTCCCAGCACTGTTAGGAAGGTAAACAGGTTAAGAATAAAGCCGGCATATACTACCACCTGCGCAAACGACGACACCAGCACAAATAATAAGGTGAGGGTTGCCTGAAACAGCGTAGCGCGCAACGGTACCCCCATCCTACTCCGCTGGGCCAACCAGTGCAAGGCCGGTATATCCTCCCCCATAGCCTGTACAATACGTGGCCCCGCGAAAATCATAGAGCTAACGGTGGAAACCAATAAAGCCGCAATCAGCCCACCCATCAGACGTCCTCCGGCTGCTCCGAACAATGAAGTTGCTGCTACAAACCCTACTTCCACCTGCCCTTTTAACTGCGGAATTGGCGTGGAATACAGAAAGATGAAATTCAGGCCTACATACAAGGCCAATACAATGGCAGTACCAGTCAGTAAGATGCGGGGCAGATTTCGTTGAGGCTCTTGTATCTCACCCGTGAGGTAAGCCGCGGCATTCCAGCCTGAATAGGCATACGACACGAAAATCAGGGAAACAGCAAACGCCGGGCTTAGCAGCAACTGCCAGTCGGTGGTGCCCTGGGGCAGAAACGTAGTAGCTTGGGGCTGCCCCAGCCATATACCAACTCCTATAAACCCAAGCAGTACCAGCACTTTCAGGGCCGTAACGAACACTTGCACTCTGCTACCTGCTTTGCTGCTGCTACCATGTACGGCCGTGAGCACCACCACTACGGCCACGGCCAGCACCCGCGGCGGCAAAGTAGGCCACACGCTGCTGGCGTACCGCTCCAGGGCCAAGGCCGCCGCCGCCGTGGGTGCCGCAAACCCTACCGTAGCCGATACCCAGCCTGACAAGAAGCCTACGGCCGGATGATAAATGCGCGAAAGGTAGTGGTACTCGCCACCCGAGCGGGGCATGGCAGCGGCTAACTCTCCGTAGCACAGTGCTCCGCACAGGGCAATAATGCCCCCCACAACCCATAGCATTAGCAGCGCAAATCCATCTTGAATGCTCTCTACCTGAAACCCCAGACTGGTAAAAACACCAGTACCAACCATGTTGGCTACCACAATGGCAATGCCGGTCAGTACGCTTATTTTATAGGGAGAGGCCGTTGATTGGGGCATGCAGAAAAGGATTTACCAGCCAAAGATGCACATTCCGGCCGGTAGGCGGTGTTCGGAATGGCACAATGTAGGGCGTAGCAAAGCGTGGCGCCGTTACGCAAACAGGCCCGCCGGTAGCACCGGCGGGCCTGTTTGGTGGCTGGTCTTACAACTCTTACGCGCTGACCTTTTCCTTCGGGCGCTTGTACAAGGGTACTGTGCTGCATGGCTCCCCGTACATAATGCTGGCAGCTACCGGCAGCAGCTTCTGCATAATGGCCACATATGCATAGGTAGGAACGGGCTTCTCACCGCACCCCTTCACAACAACCTTGGCGTCGCGGTACTGCTCCACTTCCAGAGTGCTAATTGCCTCCTGAAAGAGCTCCTGCTCCAGCGCCTCCAGGTTGCCAAACACGTAGCGGTGAGCGTGGTTCTGGAGCTTGCTAGCCAGCAGCATATAGGCCCACGTAGGCACAATGGCATCTGTGGAGCAGATGATGGCCACATTCTGGCCGTCGTACTGCGTCCAGTCGTGGGTTTTGATGAATTCGCGGAAGTCCTTTTCGCGCAGCATGAGCCCGTGGAACAGGTTATCCTTGATATCATACACCACCCGCTCGCCCGGGTGGATGAAGTCTTCCAGGTTGAAGGTGACAAGGCCGGAATTGGCTACCCGGTTTACAAAGTCTTCCATGATGATGTAAAGCTTGATGCCTGGGGCATCGGACTTAGTATGCTTGAATTCCCTAAGCGCTGCGCACCAGGTACAATCAATTATTTTTCGGGGTGGTTGTGTACACCTCTTTCAGGTAAAACGGCTCGTAGTAGGCCACGCTCCGGAATTCCTGACGACGGTAGGCACCAAGTGCCAGGGCACCTACTGCCACAGCCGAGGGCTCGATGCCGTACAGGAAGCCAGCTTGGGAGTTGTTGGCTACCAACGGTTGGAACTTGGCTGCCCCACTTCCAAAACATAACAACTGGTACCCGGCCAATTGTTCGGCCAGGGAGGTTTCGTCCAGCAGCAACGGTGTGGGGGCCAGTACTTCTGTGCCATCGGCCTGGTACACGCCGGCGTACACTTCCATCCGGCGGGCATCCAGCATGGGGCAATACAGGTACTGCTCGGGCCGGGCCGTACCGGCAGCTACCTGGTGGGCCAGGCTTTGCAAGGTGCTAATAGCCAGTAGCGGAATATCCAGCGCGTAGCACAGCCCTTTAGCCGCCGCCGCCCCAATGCGCAGCCCTGTGTAAGAGCCCGGCCCGTCCGATACGGCCACTACTGCCACGTCCTGCAACGTATGCAATGTATTTTCCAGCAGTTGGCTGATGAGCAGGCTCAGGTGGGAGGAGTGGGATTTTTCCAGCCGCAGCTCCGTCTGGCCGACCAGCCGGCCCGTTTCGAGATGGTGCAACGCCACCGAGCACACCGGCGACGAGGTTTCGAGGGAAAGCAGCAACTTGGACATAGGGCAAAGGTACGGCCAACGGCAGTAAGCTTTATTATACTTGTTTTTCTGTGCCCAACTCCTCTAGAGCTTTTTTCTCCCACTCTGCTTCTTCCAGCAGCTTATTAGGCGAGGTTGAATGAACTACACCCCAAACGGCCAGAAAAAATACAGCAGAAACCACATCACAGTTTTGCGAGTATCGGGCCGCTGGCCCTTCTCAACCATTTGCAGCAGCGAGGCCGGAAACCAGTGCACGTGCAGATAGGCAAATAGCACGTAGAGAAAGAGCCAGCCTCCGGTGCCATTCACATGCCAGCTCGTGGTAGACAGATAAAAATCCGGGTCTTCACTGACAACACTGTACCCCCAGGAAACCAGTACCAGAAAACCGTCAATCAGCAACCAAGTACCACTATATCCCTCCTGCTTGGGGCGTAGGGCCAGTAGTTCGTTTGATTGCAATACCAACCAGGCCACCAACAGAAATACGCTCAGGAAACCAAGTAATCTGTCGGTCGTGACATCGGTAGTATACCACGATAGAAAGTGAGGCACCATCAATAACAGGAATACTTACCAATGCTTAGCTCGCAGCATCATACAGGATAGGCTATGTAAAACAGAAAAAGCAGCCCCAATATCGGGCTGCTTTTTCTGTTTGGATTATGGCTTATTAGCGGCCGCCCGCTGTAGTACGCTTAGCTTCGGGGCGGGTTTTAGCTTCTACTGTACCAGGTTTCAACAGCGCAGCATAGCGCGGGGCATCATTAAGCACGGCCTGGGCCATTAGAATATTGGGGTCGTCGTCGAAGCTGGCCTCGATGCCACCCTTCTGAAAGTAATAGCGCGACACGATTTCCTGCTCTAACAGCTCCCGGATTTCGGGTTTAAAGCGCATAAGGTCGTTGGCTTTGTTGGTGGTTACCTTGCGGCGCATGGCTTCCAGCTCGGTTTTCACGTCGTCGTAGTGCTTTTCATCTTTCACCTTTTTGGTGAGTTCAGCTAAGGCCTTTTCGGCGTCGGTGCTGTAGCTGATATCCTTGCCTTTGAGGTAATCAACGAACTTCTGGTAATCGGCATCGGTGAGCTTAAACTGCCGGGCCGGGGCAATGGAAGCGTGCTCCGAGCGGTAACGGGTAGCGTAATCGAACAGGTAGCTCTTCTGGAGCAGTACCCGCGTGATGTCGGCAATTTCCCGGTCTACTACTTCCACATCAGGGGCCACGCCGCCGCCGTCGTACACGGTGCGGCCGGCTACGGTTTTGAAGGCGGTGCGCAAGGAGTCGGGCACCTTGCCCAGCGTACCATCGTCGGCGCGGTGCGAGTAGTCGATTTCCTGAATGCAGCGGCCGCTCGGAATGTAGTACTTGGCCGTCGTGACTTTGAGTTGGGAATTATAGCTCAGCGGGCGGGTGGCCTGCACAAGGCCTTTGCCAAACGTGCGCTCCCCTACCAGCACGGCCCGGTCATAATCCTGCAACACCCCCGATACGATTTCGGAAGCCGAGGCCGAGCGGTTGGAGGTAATCACCACCATCGGAATCTGGGTATCCAGGGGAGCATCGAGGGCTTTGTAGGTCTTATTCCAGTCAGATACCTTACCCTTGGTGCTCACAATGTCCTTGCCCTTATCCACGAACAGGTTGGAGATATTCACGGCCTCATTGAGCAACCCTCCGGGGTTGTCCCGAATGTCGAACACCAGTTTCTTTGCTCCCTGCTCCTTAAGTTTGGCCACGGCCAGCCGCACTTCCTTCCCGGCATCCACCGTGAAGCCCGAAAGCTGGAAGTAACCAATTTCGGGGGTGAGCATGCCGTAGTAGGGCACGTTGTCCACCTGAATCTTGTCGCGGGTAATGGCAATTTCCACCGGGGCATCCTGTCCGTAGCGGGTCACCATCAGCTTAACCTGAGAGTTGGCCTGGCCCTTCAGTAGCTTGCTGATATCGGCGTTGGACTTCTTGTCCACGTTCACGCCGTTGATGGTCAGGATTTCGTCGCCGGGGAGCAGGCCGGCTTTCTGGGCCGGGTAGCCCTCGTAGGCGGCTTGCACCACAGTTTTGTTGTTGCGCTTCACCACCACGGCTCCAATACCCCCGTACTGACCGGTAGTCATGGTACGGAAGTCCTCAATGTCGTCCTCAGGAATGTAGTTGGTGTACGGGTCCAGCGACTTGAGCATGGCGTCGATGCCCGTTTTCACCAGCTTGGCTGGTGGCACCTCGTCTACGTAGTAGGTATTCACCTCCTTGAACAGGGTGGCGAAGATGTCGAGGTTTTTGGCAATTTCGAAGTACCGCTCATTGTCGGTAGCTGCGCGGAAGGATACGAGCAGACCGGCACCGCCCAGCAGGGCAGCCACGGCCAAAGATTTTTTGCGCATAAAAGGGGCTGAAAGCAACTGAAAGACCCTACGACAGACCATGCGGCGGGTTTTCTGGTACTTGCTAGAAAGCCACCCCACAGTGCGTTTGTTCCTAAGAACCGGTAGGTGCCGCAGCAGTTGTACCGGTTTCAGTGAGCAAACGCTCCAGCCCTGAAATTAATTTTTTTTCGACCACCGACAACGGCTTTTTTTCCTTGCCCGTGTAGATAATGGCTAACTGTGCCACTGAATGCCCGCCGGGCGCTTCCAGCAGCCGATATTTATTGAGCCGATAGGCTTCGCGCATGAGGCGCTTGAGGTAGTTGCGGTCCACGGCGCGCTTGAAGCTACGCTTGCTCACACTCACCAGTACCTGGGGCGGGGCAGCAGTGGGCGCTATAGTTGGGCGCCATACCACTCGTAAGGGATATAAACCAAAAGAAGAACCCTGCCCGAAAAGCGCTTCAATAAGCTTCTTTCGGCACAGATGTTCTTCTTTCGGAAACGAGTAGGAGCGTGCACCCGGCGTTGCAACAGGAATAGTCATCGGCGGGGGCAGCGGCGTTTCAGCCGCCGGCAGCGGCTTAGCGCTTATGACGACCTTCGTCAGATACGGTCAGGCGCTTGCGGCCTTTGGCACGACGACGAGCGATTACGCTACGGCCGTTAGCGGTTTCCATGCGCGAGCGGAAACCGTGCTTGTTGCGGCGCTTGCGCTGCGAGGGCTGAAAAGTACGTTTCATGGTATGGGTAAGTGACTCTGTTACAAGTAAGGCCGGCAAAGGTAACAGGTGCAATTGGAAATGGCAAGTAGCGCATGCTTTAGCTTGCGTATTTTCGCCATACTATCCCCCTATCATCATTCCACCCACAGCCCACTATACGCCCATTCATCCCAGCTACTCACTAGCCCTGCCTTTACCGGGTTCTGAACTACATACCGATTGATGCGCTGCAACTCCACCGTATCACGCAGTATATGGTCGTAAGCTTTCGTGCTGCCAGAATGCGCCGCACCGCTGCAATAACTGATTAGCTTCCCGAGCTGGGGCACCTTTCAATTGTTGCATGAGGGAAGCAAGACTATCAGATAGCTCCAACGGCAATTGTACTACTGCATGCACATGATTAGACATCACGCAGAAGCTATGCCCCGATACATCTTGCTTCGCCAAGCGCTGGAATTGCCGGACTACTGCGGTGGCAACTTCTGGTTGCTTCAGCTATAAAGGGCTGGTAGTAGCGCCGTCCAGCAAAGTGTCGAACTTGCCGAAATAGAGTCGCCGGAGTCGGTAACGTGCATCTTTTAATTCATCCAAACTACGTACCGGGTCTGCCAACAATGCTGCTTCTGACAGCTGCCTGTCCTGCCGTAACCGCTCGATGGGCACTTGCGGCAAAGAATCTGCCAGGCGAAAGGTGACAAAAATAGTAGCTCTCGGCGGCAGAATATGCGGTAAATTGCGTCGATAAACAGTTTTTATGCCTTCAACATAGCAGATAACGCAATGTGTTGGTACTGAAAGCGGAACGATCCTGCCGCTTATTTAAGCAGGGTGCAAATTGAGCTGGCTGTTTTATCGTGCAACGGCTACGCAAGCTAAAGCATGCGCTACTATGATTCACTACCACATTTCCTTCGAGAACCCGCTTACCTTTTACCTGCAAGTTCAAATGACGTTTGAAGTGCCTGCGGGTACGGAGGCGCCGGTAGAGCTGCAGCTGCCCGCGTGGCGGCCGGGGCGGTATGAGCTGCAGAACTTCGCCCAGAAGCTGCAGCATGTAGTGCTGGAGGATGCAGCCTCCGGGGAAGCTTTGACGAGCCGAAAGATTACCAAGGACCGGTGGCAGCTGCGCGGGGCGGCGGGGCGCACGGTGCGGGTGCGCTACAACTTTTACGCCCACCAGATGGATGCCGGCGGCTCCTGGCTCGATGAAACCCAGCTGTACCTGAACCCGGTGCAGGCCCTTATGTACGTGGAAGGCCGACAGGAAGAAACCTGCCAACTGCTGCTCGATGTGCCCGAGGGCTGGCAGATAGCCTGTGGCCTGCCTCAGCGTGGCCCTAACCTACTGGAAGCCCGCAGCTTCGACCATTTGGCCGATTCGCCGCTGATTGCCAGCCCTACTTTGCAGTACCGCAACTACGAGGTGCAGGGCCTGCCTTTCTACATCTGGATACAGGGAGAGTGCCCGGTAGACTGGGGGCGGCTGGTGCAGGATTTCCGGGCATTCAGTGAGGAGCAATTAACGCTATTCGGCTCGTTTCCGGCCCAGGATTATCATTTTCTGAACCAGATTCTGCCCTACAAGCACTACCACGGCGTGGAGCACCTCAACTCTACCGTTATTGTGCTGGGGCCGGCCGAGCTACTAATGACGGAAGGGCTGTACAAGGAGCTGCTGGGCGTGAGCTGCCACGAGCTGTTTCATGCCTGGAACATCAAGAGCATCCGGCCGGCCGAAATGCAGCCCTATGACTACGCCCGCGAGAACTACTTCCGCACCTGCTTTATTGCCGAGGGCATTACCACCTACTACGGCGAATACCTGCTGGCCCGCAGTGGGGTGCGCACCGCCGAGCAGTATTTTCAGGAGCTGAACACCGTGCTGCGCAAGCACTACGACGACTATGGCCGCTACCACCTCTCGGTAGCCGATGCCAGCATGGACCTGTGGCTGGATGGCTACAAGCCCGGCGTACCCGACCGCAAAGTATCAGTGTACCACAAGGGTGCGTTGGTGGCGCTGCTGCTCGACCTTACACTGCGGCAGCTTTCGGGCCACCAGCGCAGCCTGGATGATGTGATGCGCCGCCTCTGGGAAGAGTTTGGCAAAACTGGCCTGGGCTATACTGAGGAGGATTACCAGCGGGTAGTGAAGGAAGTGGCCGGGCGCGACATGCAGGCCTATTTCGACAAGTTTATTTACGGTACGGCTTCGCTGGAGGAACCGTTGAACCGGGTGCTGGGCTTTGTGGGCTGCCGTCTGCGCATCGAAGAAAACCCCTCGGTGTCGGAGGGCGTGTACGGGTTCCGGACGGTGGTGAAGAACGAGCGGACGGAGGTAACCGATATTCTGCCCGATGCCCCGGCAGCCCTGGCCCTGACCGTAGACGACGAAATAGTAGCCATTAATGGCCGCCGCGTGGATATGAACCTGCATACCCTGCTCGCCGACGGGGCCGACCAGCATACAGTAACCGTATTTCGGCAAAACCGCCTGCTCACCGTGGCGCTATCCGCCGACCCGGCACACCGCTTCTGGCAAAAAGTAACTATTGAAAAACTCCCCTCTCCCACCCCGGAGCAACAAGCCAGCTTCCGGCAGTGGATGGGTCAGGAATGGTAGTCGTCACCCAACCCGCATCTTGCCGGTGCCCCGTACTGGTGCAGTATGCAGCAAAACATCTTTGCCGGAAATAGTTTAGAAAAACTGTAACCGTTAAAATCCGCTGTTTCGGAACTCTCCGCCCGCTTTTATCTTTTTGTTCTCTGTCCACCCGACAACGACGAGCCTTTCGACCCAAGCCTACTCTGCCTCCCATGTTTCGGTTTCGTACCGTAGCTGCTGCCCTTCCGCTGGTAGTGCTACCGGCCTGTTCGTTGCGTATGCAGCCCACCGAGAAGTCTCGGCCCAGTGTTGCATTGCCACCCTTGCCGCCTCCTAAGCCCCCGCGCATTTACCGCCTGCAGCACCTGGATACACTGGTGCAGGTGCCAGGGCGCGTCTTGCACATCTATCCGGCCGCTCGGCAGGTATATAGCCAGCTAAAAAGTCCTGATTGGGTATTAAGCAAGCCTGCCTCAGCAGAAGAGGAAGATTCTTTCCTGGATTTTGCTTCCGAGGAAAAGCTGCGCCTGGCAAAAGCAGGGTCGCGCGTGCTACGGACGGGGCGAGCTTTGCGGCTTCGGCCCACGGGTGCCGCAGAAGTAAAGCTGGTAAACAACCCGGCAGAAGATGAGCGGAATATTGCCTACGAATACCTAGCCACGCTGCCCAGCATCCATCAGTGGCTAATTTCGGTGCACCTGTACGAAGGGGGCTACTACATGCTGGTAGACCAGCGGAGTGGACGCCGGACGCAGTTGATGGCTCCGCCGGTTGTAGCCCCCGACGGCCGCCATTTTGTGTGCGGCAACTCCGATGTGCTGGCCCGTTTTGAGCCCAGCGGTCTGCAGCTCTGGAGCCTCGATGACAAAGCCCCGCGCCTGCTCTGGGAAAGGCAAACTGAATGGGGCTGCACTCAGCCCCGCTGGCTCGACAATAAAACCATCCTATTCGAGCAGGATTTCTTCGACAAAGGCGACGTAGATACCCGTGTAGTCCGTTTGAAGGTGGTTCCGTAATGGTGATATGAAACGATGAGACATGAGAAGTGAGACAGACGACTTCGCCAAACGGCCCGCCTGTCTCACTTTTCATGTCTCATCGTCTCAGGTTTCTATCCTAAAACCTAGTGTTTGGCGTCGCCGCCTTTGCCTACTTTACCACTGGCTACCGACATGGGTTTGTTGCCCTGAGGGTTATTGCGGATGTTGTGCACGCCCTCCCCAGCCGAGTTGCCGTCGGTAGTGTTGCCGCGGGCCGATACGTCCATGGTATTGGGACTTTGTACCTGGGTGCTTTTTTTCTTGGTATTGGCAGCCGGGTTTACGGAGGTCTTATCGTTGGTCAGGTCGGATTCTTTTTTGCTAATGCTCATGGCCGTGGGATTTACGGGTGGATGAATATTCCTTTTACCCACTCAGTTCCTGCAGGGTTGTGATAAAATTCGGCGCATAAAAAAGCCCTGCTCATAGCTGAACAGGGCTTCTGGTTACATAAGCGGCTAGTAGCTTAGCTGGCCATAGCGGCAACCGGGGCTACGGCTACTAATTCGCCAAACTGCTTTTCGCGGGCTTCAATTTCTTCCTGGCTTAAGTTAAGCAGGCGCTCCGTACCGAATTTCTCTACGCAGAACGAGGCCATGGCCGACCCATGAATAACCGCACGCTTCATGTTTTCGAAGCTGATATCGTCGGTAGCGGCCAGGTGACCGATAAAGCCCCCCGCAAACGTGTCGCCGGCGCCGGTAGGGTCAAATACTTCTTCCAGGGGCAAGGCCGGCGCGAAGAAGATCTGGTTTTTGTGGAAGAGCAAGGCCCCGTGCTCCCCTTTCTTAATGATGAGGTATTTAGGGCCCATGGCCATAATGAGCTTGGCGGCCTTCACCAGAGAATGTTGTCCCGACAACTGACGGGCTTCTTCGTCGTTGATGCTGAGCACGTCCACCATTTCGATGGTTGTTTTCAGCTCATCCAGGGCCACGTCCATCCAAAAGTTCATCGTGTCCATTACAATCAGCTTGGGCCGATTAACCAGGCGCTGAATCACAAGGCGCTGAATCTGGGGGGTGAGGTTGCCCAACATCAGGTACTTGCAGTCCTGGTAGGAATCGGGCAGCACCGGGTCGAAATCGGCCAGAACGTTGAGCTCGGTGGCCAGGGTTTCGCGCGAGTTCAGGTCGTTGGAGTATTTGCCCGACCAGAAGAACGACTTCTCCCCCTGCTTGATCTGCAGGCCTTCAGTGTCTACGCCATGCTCGCCCAGCATCACAATATCCGACTGCGGAAAATCGTCGCCCACTACAGCCACGATTTTCACGGGCTTAACGGAGTAGGACGCCGACAGGCTGATGTAGGTAGCAGCGCCGCCAACAATCTTGTCGGTTTTGCCGAAGGGCGTTTCCAGGGCATCGAAGGCCACCGTGCCGATAACAACCAGACTCATAGATTCAAAGGGGAAAAGTGGTTCAGGGTTCTACTTATACAGGGCCGCAACACCAGCCGCCGCCGAATCCTTCCATCGGCCACGGAAAAGACGGGCCGGCTCCAGGCTGCAAAAAACAAAAAAGGCCTCTGCCACTGAGGAGAGACCTTTTTGTAGGCTAAACGGTGGGTAAGTAATGGGGCTCGAACCCACGACCTTCGGAATCACAATCCGACGCTCTAACCAGCTGAGCTATACCTACCGTATTGGGTATTGCAGCCACAAAAGTAGCGTCCGCCCCCGGATTTGCAAAAGAATCAGACGGTTTTTTTCGGACACTACGCCTCCCTGCACGAAATCAGGCAGTTAACGGGGCATACCACTCCATCGGCCACCAGAGTCATTACGCTGAAGGCTACGGCCCTTGATGCTACAACCAACAGGACCTCCGGCTAGGCAGAAGTATGCAGCACTCCAATCTGTAGAGCCAAGCGCTAGGATGAACACGCAAGCCACAAGCATTTTACCCGGTATAATCCGCGTACCTTTGTGGTTTACAACACGCTTTGCCTTATGTCTGACACGCCGCAGCCGCTCACTTTCGCTGATTTCAAGCTCAACAAGCAACTCCTGACGGCCGTGGAGGAAGCAGGCTTCACGGAGCCCACTCCGGTGCAGCAGCAAACCATTCCGCTACTGTTGGCCGGCCACGACGTGCTGGGCATTGCCCAAACCGGTACCGGCAAAACGGCGGCTTTCGGGCTACCCTTGCTCATGAAGGTGAAGTACGCTCAAGGCACCCACCCACGTGCTCTGGTACTGGCTCCTACCCGGGAGCTGGCGATGCAGCTGGAAGCGCACCTCAAAAAGCTGGCGGTATACACCGACCTGCGCATTTTTGCCATTTACGGCGGCTTGGGACCCAAAACCCAGATTGAAACCATTGCGAAAGGCGTGGATATCCTGATTGCCACGCCGGGCCGCCTGATGGAGCTGTATCTGAAGGGCGACCTGGTGCTGAAAGAGCTGAAAACTCTGGTGCTGGATGAGGCCGACAAGATGATGGACATGGGCTTTATGCCCCAGATCCGGCGCATTCTGGAGGTAATTCCGCGCAAGCGTCAGAACGTGCTGTTCTCGGCTACTATGCCGGAGAAGGTGACGACGCTGAGCGAGGAGTTTCTGGAGTTTCCGGTGCGGATTGAGGTGACGCCGGCCGCCACTTCGGCCCAGACGGTGAGCCAGACGCTGTACGAAGTGCCCAACCTGCTCACCAAAATCAACCTGCTGGAATACCTGTTTCTGGATTGGGACACGTTTCACCGGGTCATGATTTTTACCCGCACCAAGGAGCACGCCGACAACGTAGCCAGCTTCCTGCAGCGCAAAGCCCACGGAGAGGTACGGGCCATTCACGGCAACAAGGGCCAGAATATGCGCATCAACGCTATGGAGGCCTTCAAGGCTGGGGCGGTGCGCTTTTTGGTAGCTACCGATGTGGCCGCCCGGGGCATCGATGTGCCGCAGGTGTCGCACGTTATCAACTTCGACGTGCCGCTGGTATACGACGATTACGTGCACCGCATTGGCCGTACGGGCCGGGCCCAGCACACGGGCGCCGCCATTACCTTCGCCAACGAGGCCGAAATGTTCCACATGGAGCGCATTGCCGAGCTAATCCGGCAGGAAATTCCGCTGCTGCCCATTCCGGCGGAGGTAGAAATTGCCAAAACGTCCTTCAACGAACAGCAGGACATGGACCGGGAAAAGGATGAGCGGCGCAAACGCGAGGACCCCAACTTCAAAGGCGCTTTCCACGAGCGGAAAGAATGGATAAAGCCCGGGGTAACCATTGACAAGCGCACTGGCCGCGAGTTTCAGGCGGGCCCCAACCGCAGCCAAAAGGGCAAAAAGGTGAATCCCTCGAAAGGCAAAGCCTCATCCCATTCTTCTAAGGCCTTCCGGGCCGCCCAGGGCCGCGCCCGCGCCAAGCGGAGCAAGTAGATGGTGAAGTGGTGAGGTGGTGAAATAGTGAGTGGCCGTTCTGATAGCGCATTTCGCGCCAATAGAACGGCCACTCACTATTTCACCACTTCACCAACTCACCGATAATGGCTGAAAATGGCCAGTTGCAGCAGCTTGTTGGCTAGTAACGTGAAGGTAAACCCCCAAAGGGCTGCACTCCAGGCCATGTGCAGCAGAATTTGCCAGCGCGGAACGTGCAGTTGAGTGGCAATGACAGTGCCACCCACCGGGCTGAAGAGAATGGGCGTCAGGAAGGCAATGCCTACCATACCGAAGCGGCGGTAAATGCCTACCACCGTACGGCTGCGGCGGCTGAATAAAGGCTTTCCCTTGGCCTCCCGCTTCCGACGCATGTGCAGGGCCCACTGCCGGCCCAGCCCCGAAATCAGGATAACCGTCGTCATCATGCCCGCTACCGAAAGCCCCCACACCAGCGGCATGGGCAAACCCGCCGCCACGCCCGCCAGCGGGGCCGCCACGAACTTGAACATGCCAATGGCAAAAACGGTGGCGTATTTGAGCAGCTGAGGTAACACGGATGTTGGAATTGGTTCGGTAGTGAAGATAACAGGTGCGCAGCCGGGCAGTTAGTTCAGTTGGGCTATCAGAACGTGCATCCGGAACGTGTACTCCGGCCCGCGCCTGTGGGTAGTTACCTTCACACGCGAGCCGGAGCCCAGCTTCGGAGTACACGTTCTGGGGTACACGTTCTTACAGCTTGCTGCCGTACGATAGGTCGCCGGCGTCGCCGAGGCCGGGCACGATGTAGGCCTGCTCGTTGAGACCCTCATCAATGGCGGCTACCCAAAGCGTAGCCTCCGGCACTTCGCGGGTCACGTATTCCACGCCCTGGGGGCTGGCAATGACGGCCGCAATGTGCACCTGCCGGGGTGTGCCGAAGCGCAGCATGGCCCGGTAGGTTTGTACCAGGCTTTTACCCGAAGCCAGCATGGGGTCGGCCAGAATTAGCACCCGCTCATCGAGGCTGGGGGCCGAGAGGTAATCGACTTGCACCTGCACCTGGGCCGTGCCCTCGATGCGGTAGGCGGCGGCAAACGCCGAGGGCGACTGGTCGAAATAGTTGAGGAAGCCCTGGTGGAAAGGCAGGCCGGCCCGCAGCACGGTAGCCAACACCGGAAAATCGTGGAGCAGCTTGCCGCTCGACTCGCCCAGGGGCGTGCGCACAGTCTGGTCGGTGTAGCTGAGCTGGGAGCTGATTTGGTAGGCAATGATTTCGCCCAGACGCTGCAGGTTACGGCGGAAGCGCAGGGAATCCTGCTGCACGGTTACGTCGCGCAGCTCGGCCAGGAAGTGGTTGGCAACGGACGGCTCGGCGCACACAACGTGCACGCGAGGGTTGGCGGCCGCGGCAGCCGCGGCGGATAATTCGGCAGAAGAGGGCGTCAGCGCATCCATTGGAGGTACCAGGGGCGTTGTTGGGTGAAGGATAGGGCCGCGTAAGGAACGGGCACGGCCCCGAAATTGGCGAAAAAACGGGCAATTGACGGTATCATGCCGCCCTCAAAATCGAGTACCAGCCCCGGCGTGCCGGCGTGGCGCCGAATGGCCGCATCCACTAGCAATAACGGAGCAGCGGCCTTTTTACCTTCTACGGAAGCGGCGGCAAACAAATAAATCAGCCGGGAACGGTAGCGCACAAACAGGGCCCCGGCCAGCAACGGGCCGCCCGGGGTGGCGCGCACCTCGTGCAGCTCCAGCAGCTGCCGGGCCTGTAGAGCGGCTACCAGGCGGCGCAGCCGGGCATAGTGGCGCTTTTTCAGGCCGGCGGCGGGGCCCTGGGTTTGCCGGAACAGGGCCAGCAACGGCTCCGCATCCGAAACGGCACTTAACACCGGCGGCTGGGTGTCCGTTTCGCTCAGGCGCAGGCGGCGGCGGTAGTCGGCGCAGTAGCCGGCCCGGATGGTTTCGTAAGGCCCGGCCAGGGACAAGTGGTAGGTCTGACGGAGGTGCACGGCCATGGGTGGCCGGGCGGGCGGCAGGCCGTTGTCGGTGCTAAGTTGGGTATAGAAGCGGCTGTATGCCCTGCAAGCCGCATATTCTTCCAACCAGACCCTGATATCATTTCCTGCCCCAATGATGCCGAGCTGCTGCGTGAATGGCGGCTGATATACCTCCCGCCCTCCGGGCCGCCGCTTCACTGGCAACGGCCACACGGCCCGGTAGCGGCCAGTATGCTCATCGGTTTCCACCAGCGCATCCCACTGCCCGGCCGTGGCCCGCAGCCACCACGACGCGGCGTAGGGCACCACCTGCGGGGCCGAATTGATGCAGGCATCCCAGGCAGCAAAGTCGAGCTTGGAGTGGCGTAACAGGCGAATGGGCATACCCAAAGGTACTGCCGGGGGCTTTCCGTCGTTAGCAGGTTCAGCTAATCCTTCCACAAACTCCGTAGGTTTGCCCACCGGCACGCCGGCTTTGGCGTACATGGCTCTGCTTATGAGAAATTCCTACCTATACGTATTGGGTTTGCTGAGTGTGCTGGCCACGCCCGCCGCTGCTCAGGATACGCCCACCCGCCCCACCGATGGGCAGGGCAACTGGCTAACCTACGACCAGCCGCTCAAGCCGGCCACCCCGGTCAACCCCGCAGCTCAGCGGGCCCAGCCGGGCGTTTCGGGCAAAACCACGATGGGCACCACCTACGTGCCCCTCGATGCCGACGTGTACCGGCTGATTGACCGGTACGTGATTCTGCACGGGCCCGACTCCCTGGGCGACCCGCATACTTCCGTGCGGCCCTACACCCGCGCCGCCGTGGCCCGGCTGGCCGAGCGGATGCTGCAGGACTCGGCAGCCGGCCTCTCCCGCCAGGACCGGTTCAACATCCGCTACCTGCTGCGCGACAACTGGCACGATGCCCGCTTGGACTCGGCCGTGAACGTGCGCCCGACGCCCCTGCTGAAATACTTCTACCAACGGCCCTCCGACCTGTACAGCGTAGAGCAGCCCGAGTTTTCGCTGCGCGTGAATCCGGTGCTGGGCCTGAGTCTGGGTAACTCCGACGGGGCCAAAAGCTACGCCTTCCTGAACACCCGCGGGGTGCAGGTGGAAGGCACCATTGACCGGCGGCTGGGCTTTTACGCCTTCCTGGCCGACAACCAGATGGCCGTGCCGCTGTACGTGCAGGAGCGGGTGGAGCGCGACCGGGCCGTGCCGCACGAGGGATTCTGGAAGCCATTTAAAACTACCGGCGGGCAGTACGATTTCCTGTCGGCGCGGGGCTACCTGACCTACGCAGCCGGCCGCCATGTGAGCCTGCAGCTGGGTCACGACCGGAACCAGATTGGCAACGGTTACCGCAGCCTGATTCTGTCGGATTACTCCTCGCCCTACCTATTTCTGAAGGTGCAGACGCGCATCTGGAAGTTTCAGTACCAGAACCTGTTTGCCCAGCTCATAGCCGACCCCAGCGACCTGGATGCCTCCTACGACCGGAAGTTTCTGGCCCTGCATCACCTGAGTCTGGATGTGCTGCCCAATCTGAACATTGGCGTGTTCGAGAGCGTACTCACGGCCTCGTCGCGGCGGGATTCGGTTATCAGCAACGGGCAGGTGCGGGTGCAGCGCCGCAATACCTTCGATATTCAGTACCTCAACCCGGTTATCTTCTACCGCACCATTGAGCAAAGCACCGGCTCCCAGGATGGCAACGCTTTGCTGGGCCTGGATTTCAAATGGAACCTCTGGAAACGGGTGCAGCTGTACGGGCAGCTGGTGCTGGATGAGTTTGTGCTGAGCCAGGTGCGGGGCGGCAACGGCTGGTGGGCCAACAAGCAGGCCGTGCAGCTGGGGGCCAAATACATCAACGTGGCCGGCATCCGCAACTTCGACCTGCAGGGCGAGTTCAATTTCGTGCGGCCCTACACGTACCAGGCCCTCGATAAATTCCGGAGCTACCAAAACGCCGCTCAGCCCCTGGCTCACCCAATGGGGGCCAACCTGTGGGAGTTGATTGGCATTGCCAGCTTCCAGCCCCTGCCCCGCCTGCACATGGTAGCAAAGGGCTTTCTGGTGCGCCAGGGCCTGGACCCGGCCGGGCAGAACTACGGCTCCAACGTGCTGCTGCCCTACGACAACCGCCCCCGCGACGCCAGCGGGCAGGTGCGGGAGTACGGCTTCTTCGTGGGCAACGGTATCAGCTCCTACCTGCTCCACGGCGACCTGACGGGCTCCTGGCAGGCGGCGCACAACCTTTGGCTGGATGGCAAGCTCATCTACCGCCACCGCACTTATGAAGATGGCCGTACGCCTCCGCCTAACTTCACGGCCGACGGCGGCGTGCTGGCCTCGGTAGGACTGCGCTGGAACATTGCCCAACGCCTGCACGAGTTTTAACCGCCGCTCCATGCGCCACGAATCGGCTACCACGCTGCTCTACCGGCCCGTCAACCAGGCGGAGCTAGACTTGATTGCCGCTACGGGCTGGGTGGCGTTTCCGCCGCGCCTGCCGGAGCAACCGTTCTTTTACCCTGTGCTTAATGAGCAGTACGCCGCCCAGATTGCCCGCGACTGGAACGTGCCGTACTACGGGGTGGGCTACGTGCTGCGCTTCGCCGTGGATGCTGATTACGCCGACCAGTTTCCGGTGCAGAACGTGGGCGGCCCGGAGCACAACGAGCTGTGGGTGCCAGCCGCTGAGCTGCCGGAATTTAACCGCCACATTGTGGGTCAGATAGAAGTAGTCGGCATTTTTGAAAGCTAACAGCACCGCCGCCCACCCCTGCCCAATGGCGGCTATGTGCGCAGTGTAATACAGCACCGCCGAAGTACCCTCACAACAAGCGGCCGAATACTGCAGTATTCGGCCGCTTGTTGCGTCTGCGTACCGGTAATAAGGCGTGGCGTGTGCTTTTAAGCAGCAGACAGTACGCTACCAACCCGATGCCGTACCTTTGCCCGTTCCGATGAAGACCTACCTCCGCATTCTGCAATACGCCCGGCCCTGGGCCTCATTTCTGCCACAGTACTTGCTATATACTGTACTAGCTACGGTATTCGGCCTTATCAACTTTACGCTTGTTATTCCACTCCTCTCTGTTCTTTTTGAAAAGTCTGATAAAGTGGCCTCAGAGGCACCTAGCCAGCTACCCGAATTTCATGTAAGTATTGATTGGGCAAAAGATACCTTCAACTACTTTTTTGCCCAGGTATTAGATACGTACGGCGAGATGGGTACGCTCACATTCGTGTGTGCTGTGGTTGTAGTATCCGTTTTGCTGAGCAATCTATTTCGCTATTTGAGTCTGCGAATTCTGGCTGTCGTCCGGGCTCGGGTAATCAAAAATCTGCGCCATGATTTATATCACCGCATTATCAGGCTCCAGCTAGGATTCTTCGGAGCAGAGCGGAAGGGCGACCTGATGTCACGCTTTACTTCGGATGTGCAGGAAGTGGAAACCTCTGTGGTCAATACTTTGACTGCCGTTATTCAAGAGCCGCTCAAGATTGTAGTGTACTTCTCCATGTTGTTCTACATCTCAGTACCGCTAACCCTATTTGCACTGATTCTGCTACCTATTTCTGGAGGACTGATTGCCAGTGTTGCCAAACGTCTGCGTACACAGGCGAAGCAGAGCCAGAGTACCCTGGGTACCATGCTTTCGGTAATTGATGAGACATTGGGCGGTATTCGCGTCATCAAAGCCTTTAATGCGCAGGAATACGTCAAGGGGAAATTTGAAGCTCAAAACGCACAGTACGCGCAGGCTTCGCGCAACATTGATAACACCCGTGACTTAGCGTCGCCCTTCTCAGAAGTTGCGGGCGTAGCTGTTGTTGTTGGGTTATTATATTTCGGCGGTACACTGGTTTTAGGAGTCAACCCTACACTTACTGGCCAGACATTCCTTGGCTATGTAGTAATATTCTCGCAGGTGCTCACGCCGGCTAAAGCACTATCGTCGTCGTTTGGCAACATTCAGCGGGGGCTGGTGGCTGGGGAGCGGGTGTTGAGCATCATCGACACCGAGCCGCTGGTGCGCGACAAGCCCGACGCCAAGCTGCTGCCCGCTTTCGAGCACCAGATTGAGCTGCGCGACCTGCAATTCAGCTACGGTAACGTGCCCGTACTCCAGGATATCAACCTGACCATTCCCAAGGGCAAAACCGTGGCCCTGGTGGGCCCCAGCGGCGGCGGCAAAAGCACCCTAGCCGATCTGCTCCCCCGCTTCTACGACCCCACCGGCGGCCAGCTCCTCATCGACGGTCACGACGTGCGCGACTGCACCATCCACTCCGTGCGCGACCAGATGGGCATCGTCACGCAGGAAAGCATCCTGTTCAACGACACCATTTTCAATAATATCCGCTTCAACACCGAGGCCACCGAAGCCGAGGTGATGGAGGCCGCCCGCATTGCCAACGCCCACGACTTCATTGTGGCCGCCCCCGAGGGCTACCAGACCCTGATTGGCGACCGGGGCAGCCGCCTTAGCGGGGGGCAGCGGCAGCGCCTGAGTATTGCCCGCGCCATTCTGCGCAACCCGCCCATCCTGATTCTGGATGAGGCCACTTCGGCCCTGGACACCGAGAGCGAAAAGCTGGTGCAGGAAGCCCTCACGCGCCTCATGCAGAACCGCACCAGCCTTGTCATTGCCCACCGCCTGAGCACCGTGCAGCACGCCGACGAGATTGTGGTGCTCCAGCACGGCCGTATTGTGGAGCGGGGCACCCACGAGGAGCTGCTGCGCCAGGGCGGCCTCTACCAGCGCCTGAACATGATGCAGACCACCAACGCGGCCCTGGCCTGACGCCGAGGGCTGTACTTTTCGGAGGAGAATAGTAGAACAGCGGCTTAGCACTGCTAAAGCGCTATATTTAGTCCGTTCAGCGGCCGCCTGCGTATGACGGGCTGAATTTTCCCCTCTTCTCCACCACAACCGCTTTACGTCCTATGCTTGCTCTTAAACGATTGGTAACCATCCTGGTGATGGTATTTCTGGTGCTGGCCCTGCTGGTGTTGCTGATACCATCGGTGCAGAGCAGCTTTGCCAGCATGGCCGGGGCCCCTGAAAGCCTGTACTTCGGGTTATTCGTGGCGGCCGTGGTGCTGCTGGGGTTACAGCTAATTACGGAAAACCTGGACAGCGTGCTGCTGCGCCGGGACGTGGCCGCCCGCGAAGGCAAGATTAACGAGCTGAAAGCCCGCCTCTACGACCATCAGCTGGAGCAGCAGCGCACCGCCGAGCGGCCGCCCGTGGTGCCCCGCACCGGCGTAACCACCTACCCCGAGCCCCACGCGCCGGTATTCCCCGAGTCGGACCCGTCCCTGCCCAATGCTCCCATCGACCAACCCAACTCCCTCATTCCGCCGCGCAACCCCAATTACCCGGCGTAATTTCCGCTTTCCGTGACCCAACTTTCGCTTACCGGCTTAATTGAAGCCGAGCTGCTTGAAGCCCAGGCCGTGCTGACGCGGTTTGTGCAGGACCCCGCCAATCTGCAAGCCATTGAGCAGGCCGCCCGCCTGATTGCCCGCAGCCTCGATGCCGGCGGCAAAGTACTGACCTGCGGCAACGGCGGCTCCCTCTGCGACGCCCAGCACTTTGCCGAGGAGCTGACCGGCCGC
Organism: Hymenobacter metallilatus; assembly: GCF_003944705.1. Lineage (GTDB taxonomy): Bacteria > Bacteroidota > Bacteroidia > Cytophagales > Hymenobacteraceae > Hymenobacter > Hymenobacter metallilatus. The sequence continues at coordinate 23,577 of NZ_RWIS01000024.1, forward strand.
TACCGCCAGAACCGCCGCGCCCTGGCAGCCATTGCCCTCACCGAAGCCTCGCACATGAGCTGCGTGGCCAACGACTTCGGCTACGACTCCGTGTTCAGCCGCTACGTGGAGGCTCTGGGCCGCCCCGGCGACGTGCTGTTGGCCATCAGCACCAGCGGCAACTCGCCCAACGTGCTGCGAGCCGCCGAAGCGGCCCGCGCCGCCGGTATGCAGGTGGTAAGCCTCACCGGGAAAGACGGGGGCCAGCTGGCAGGCCTCAGCACTGTGGAAATACGGGCCCCGCACGCCGGCTACGCCGACCGGATTCAGGAAATCCACATCAAGGCCATTCACATTATGATTATGCTTATTGAGCAGCTGGTAGGTTGACACAGTTTGTCATCCTGAGCAGAGCGAAGGACCTTCTCACAGTAGAACGAGTCGTGACAACGATAGTCGTTCTACTGTGAGAAGGTCCTTCGCTCCGCTCAGGATGACGGTTTGTTTTGGCTGGCTCCGTATCTTCCAGCATCCTCGTTCCTTCTATCATTTGCTTTACTGATCCATGCTTACCAAAACCTTCGGCTCGGCCGTGCAAGGGGTTAATGCTTATACAATTACTATTGAAGTAGTTGTGTCGCAGGGCACTGGTTTTTTTGTGGTGGGCCTGCCCGATAACGCCATCAAGGAAAGTCAGCAGCGGGTAGAGGCGGCGCTGAAGTTTCGGGGGTACCGGATGCCGCGCACGAAGGTGGTGGTGAATATGGCCCCGGCTGATATTCGCAAGGAGGGTTCAGCCTACGATTTGCCCATTGCGGTGGGTATTCTGCACGCTTCCCAGCAGCTAACCACCGAGCGGCTGAGCGAGTATATCATTATGGGGGAGCTGGCCCTGGATGGGGAGTTGCGGCCAGTGCGGGGCGTGCTCCCTATTGCCATTCAGGCCCGCAAGGAAGGCTTCAAGGGCTTTATCCTGCCCCGTGAAAACGCCCAGGAAGCGGCCATTGTCAACAACCTCGACATCATTCCGGTGGGCACCATGCAGGAGGCCGTGGACTTCCTGGAGGGCCGCCAGGACATCGAGCCGGTGGTAATTGATACCCGGGACGTTTTCCAGCACACGGCCAACCAGTACGCCGCCGATTTTGCTGACGTGCAGGGCCAGGAGAACATCAAGCGGGCCCTGGAAATTGCGGCGGCCGGGGGCCACAACGTTATTATGATTGGGCCGCCGGGCGCGGGCAAAACCATGCTGGCCAAACGTCTGCCCAGCATTTTGCCGGAACTGTCAAATACAATAGAAAATGATAATTCACACAAGAAGATGAGAATCTATTGTTATTAGAGAAACCTCTTGACAATCAGCACCACTAGCAACAGTACCCGATACTGTTGTTGGAGATGATCTTACTCAGGCTGTTATCCACTCCTGCATAGTTATGTATCCTCATATTGTACCAGAGTTTCCTGAGGGGCGAGAATACTGGATGGTCATGTGGGTCTATCTAGTCACCCTTGAAGAAAACGAGTATCGTTTTACTGTTGACTTGGCTGAGATAAAAGACGTTGGTGTGGTCAGGGGTCTTAAACCTTATAATGCTACTAACTACACTGGCCAACATCGCACGGTGCAGGTTGGTCATGCGTTTCTTCCGCTTATGGAAATCGGAAGCATCTGGCACCAGAAACGGCTTGTTTTTTCTCCTGCTACAGGCCGCCACCCTGATACGACAATGGCTGTTTCTATAGCCGATTCACAGCAAGGATATAATATTACTCTACACGCCCTGTCCCAAAGGATTGACCCTATTAGTCGCTTCCCTCCCTACAGACATCCCAACGGTTCTCTATTGTCTTCTCTCTGCTGTGTGCTGGAGAGCCAGGACTTTACGATTCGGAACGGCGAACGCATCGACCTGCTCATTCTACCTCCGGCCGAGATCTTGCGCTTCTACTACTGTGGTTCTGCGAACCTCTTGAAACAAGTGCTATCCAACGGCATACCGTATGAGCAGGTCTACTTGCGTGAGGCTACTCGCTATGACCCGGTGACCCAAGAACTCTATATCAGGATGCGTGGTCATCTTCGGGATTCAGATGCGCATTTCGTCGGCCGCCTCGCTGGTGACCAGACCGCTCACCAGGTAACCACAGAGTTAGGCAAGCGCATCCAGCAGAATCTCATCAATCATCGACAGAGCTATCTAGAAGCAGGCTTGCCTTTCACAGGCCAGACCAAGCTACACGTGACCGGCAAGTGGATTAAAACGCTAACTGACCCCAAAAGCTGGGCGTTCATGGTTTATACAATCGTCAGTTGTAGTGCAAAATTGCCCTATCGACACCTACACTATTACCGGGAGAACGACGCGAGCAAGACGCCCGACCCACTGCAGGTAGTCCAAGCGCCTGAAGGCGCGATACGCGAAGCAAGTCCACCGGCTGAGGGCGCAAGCATCAGTTCCACTGCTGCTGCCAGTTCGGAGTTTGCAACTGGTGACCTAGCGATGCTGACGCCTGCCGAGAAGAAATTTTTGCAAGCGCCTCCAGCCACGCGTATAGCGAAGGAGCAACAATTGACTACTACCGTGGGCTCTACTCCACATTGGTACGTGCAGCTACCTAGCTATACCGTTTCAGATGGAAATGCAGGATCCGTAGGGGACGTAGTAGGACCACTTACCACGGAGATTGATGATAACGAGCGGAAAGAAACAGGCACTGGTGTGACTTATGCTCAATTTCATCTGCTTACGGAACAGTTACGTGCTTTGACCATTGCCTGTTCCTATATCGATTACAGCAAAGCAGGCAACTCGACAGGAGGGAATTATTCCTTTGCCAACTATCTCGACTTTCCATACCCTTCGGTTTCAACATCGCCACTCATAAGCCGCTGGCTGCCGTTTCACTCGCCCAGAGAGAAAGACGTCACCGACAAACGGAGGCGCCGAGTGGTGGTTTTACAATTGGTTTATGGAGCAACGAAGTTCTATCTAATCGAATGCGAAGCTAGAAAAACTGAAAACTTCAGCCGCCTCTTGCTCAAACCTAACACGCCGTCCTATAATCTGGAGGTTTTGCTGACTGAATTACTTACCCAATTAGCTGCACATAAAGGTATCTGGAAGAGAGCGTGGAAACACGAAAAATTAGCCGAACTCGATGTCGCCAAGCAGGCCATTCATCATGGTGCACACGATACCCCTGCGCAGTTGGCCGCCCGCGTAGTTGGGTATCTGAAGGAGATGTAGGGTTTTTCAGCCCGTCTGCACACTTAGCATCTCGGCAACGAACGCAGCTGGTAGGTGGTGCCGCTCGCTCAGAATGGCAGACAAACGGGTATTGGTGCTTCGAATGACCTCCTGCAACCGAAACGGCCACTCGTCCAGCAGCCAAACAGCTTGTCCAACGATGCGGCGTCGATCATCGACTCGAAGCGCCTCTATTCGATTCTCAAATCCTCCACTGGGTTGGTAGAAAGCCACGCCGGCATTCTCAGCCACCGCACGCTGGAAACGTTGCAAGCTGGGTCGCTTACTGCTCAACAGCATCAACACTTGGTGCAAAACATCAAAGTATTCATACTGGCCTTGCCCCTCCGTCGAAACCGCTAGACGTTGATACCATTGCTGCTGATGGCTTAATAGCTGCGCGGGGAGCTGTTCTGACTGCAAGTCAGCCAAATCGGTGTAACAGCTAGTACAGCAGCTCAAGGGGTAAGCTGCCAGCTCGTTTTTGCGGCCGATCTCGCCGCGATGAAACATGACTGGCCGTTCGCAGAACGGACATGCATCTAGCAGCCAGCAACCGCATTTTGGACAGCCGACAGCTAGTGCTAGGCGCCACCACCGCCGGTAATATGGGGTTATACCATCTCTGCGCAAACACGACGGGCAAAACTGCATCCCGTAATGCGTGTAAGTCCGGTGATAGATTCCCAGAGGAAGGATCCAAGAAGCCGCGCCCTTAAAAAACGCCCGCTTAAATAGTAGCCCTTCGTAGGAGGCCAAGGTTGTTTGATAACTACGAGCCGCGCTTATGCCTACTTTACGAGCCATCAATTGCCAGACCTGCGGATGAGCCATTCGATCCAGGTCTCGGTTCCAGAAAGCCAAGGAAGGCCACACGATCTTACAGAACGAATGCGCCTTCATGTGGTGCGCGTGGATATTTCTGAGTAGCCAGCTGGAGAGCAGTTCGTCTTCTTTGGGAAGTACGAATGCAGGCCAGCGATCACCGGAATCGAACGACATACCGTTTGGCTAGCGAACTAGAGTAAAGGCATAGGTATGTCTGGGTACTGCTCAGCAGACAGCCGCCCGTTAGTGACCAGTTCTGCTTTTAATTCCTTGCAGATCTTGATAGTAGCTTTCAAATACGACTGTTTTTTGCTCAGTATCTGCGAGGTCTGATACTCGTTTTCGGTAACCTCGGCCAGTTGTTTCTTCCGATCTTGCAAGGCTTGCCTCCTCAGCTGCAAGCTCTGCCTCTTCTTGTTCAAGCTCTCTCTCCTGCTTGTCAAGCTGGGATCGCTCGAAGGTAGTATGCCGTTCCTGAGTTGCCCTAATTGTGTGTTTAACTGCTCTAATTCGGCTTTCAAGATCTTCGTTGTACGATCGAACCTTGCCTGTAACGCTTTCGAGTCGTGCCTTGAAGTAGTCCACCACGCGGCTAAGTTGCGCTTCCTTTTGCTGAATTCTTCTTTCCAGTCGGCTTCTCCTTTCTCTAAGCTCGCGCTGTCTTGCCCGCACTGCTTTCTCAGCCTCGATACTCTTTCGCTGGCGCTCTTCAAGTCCTGCTCGATGCTCCTGCATTCTTGCATGTATGGCCTCTCCAAGTCGAGTATCACGCTCGTTTCGTCTCTGTTCAAATCCTCTCGTATAGTCCTGGCCCGTTGCCTCAGCGATTCGATATGCTTCGTTTTCTGCTGCCACGTCAGCTCTTCCCAGCACTCTTCTAACTGCGAGTACTGCAGCGTTAACTCGGTTAAGCCGGCACTTGAGCGTTTCCGCCCTTCCAGAAAGGCGTTCTTCGAGTTCAGTAGCCGGGATACTTCCGTCCACAAGTAAGTCGGTACCAGATGGCGTAAAGTGGAAGGTAGCTTGTAGGCCATTGTAAAGCCAAAAGGTATTAGAGGTGATCGTAAATAGCCGTTCGATACCGGCTGGGTCACAATGCCGGGGAATGTGAATCTCAATGGTATCAATACCATATGCCCGAAGCTTGGCAATCTTTTCGGGAGTGCAGCGGTGCTCGGCGTATATCTCGATTAGCAGGATGCGTTTGCCGGTGTCATCAAAGAAGATGACATCGGGCCGGGCCAGCAATACCCGTTGGCCCTGATGATCATCGAAATCAGGATAAAGACGGCGGTCCTCAAACCCAATTTCTCCTTCCTCATCAACGTAAATTGTCTGCTCAGCCACAGCGGAGGCGGCCACGACTTCCTGCGCCTCCGCTAACCGGGGCACCTTACCGGTATAGCCTTCCGGTATAGAAGCGTAAACGGCTGGCACCTTGACGCGCAGGCGGGCCAATAATAGTTGCTTGGCCTTGGCATGCCGGTAGGTTTCACTACCGTATGCACAGGGACGTTCTCCTTCCGTAGGCTTGTGGGCAAAGTGTTTTTCATTCCACTTTCCTAATTTGGCTACCATAGGAAAGCCGCAGGAAATACACCGATAGATGCCTCGACTTACCGCGCGCTGAATCGGAATTTCTTCCCCGTCTTCATCCAGTGCATGATCACATTGAACTGTTGGCATCTCAACGGAGCATATTAATACGTAACATTGGGACTGTTATAAACATACTAACTTCCAATAAGATAACAGCCCTTCCCCCACCCTAATGAGGGAGATTTAATCGATTGAGTTCTCCTACCATGTTGTACATAGGGTCTCGTCGCACCCCTTCTGCTATCAAATCTTCGGTTAGGTTTATAACGTAGGCCCAGGGTTACATGTAGTACACCCCACTACCCCACCTGAGAATATTCATGTTTACCATCGAAGAATTATACGTCAGCCGTTCGACAAGAGCTGCTATTGCACTATGCATATTTTCACCGTCCAACGTGCTCAACTGAGCAATGATATAATCACGCCCTTCCAACAAGCTTTTAGTTGCGAATGTGTACGCCTCAAAATAAGAGTCGGAACCCTCGCTCAATTTAACAGCTATCAATACACCGAAGACTAGTGCTACCCAAGGGTCAGTCATCCACAGATGCGATAATACATCTTGGTTTGGCGTACTTAGTACATGGCCGAACCCTACATTCCGAAAATCGCCAATCTGAGCATTGGCCCCTCCTTCGCAAATATTTAGAAAGAATAGTCGGCGCATTTCTCTCTCAACATGCACAGCAGCTATTTCTGTTAGGTTAACAGTTTCTGACCCCGACAGATAAAAATGAGATGTGTCAGGCTCGTAATTACCTAACTCTCCGTGCGAGGAAATCCATACTACATCATACTCATTAGATTGGTAGGCATCCATAAAGTCTTGCTTTGTGGACTCTCCCTCGCGCAGGATAGTCAAAGCAGCACCGGATCGTTGAAATAAATAAGCCAATACATCGATCTCCAATTCAGAGGTCATGCTATTACCTTGCCACAACAATACGCTGCGAACACGACCTGTTGGTGCTTTGGGTTGCAGACTTACGTAGATAGGAAGGGTCATTCCTAATTCTTTAATCATAAGTGCCTGCAATGGCAAATGGTTAAAATTGAAAGCACATAGAGCAGTTAACAAATCTAGATCGAAAGACTTAATACTATTTAGGTTGTAATAGGCGCTTACAGTCTGTTCAAACTCCTCACCGTACTCATACATAGGGCGTCCTACCCCTTTAGTTGGCACAGGTATAACTTGATCTACATGCCCCCTGAGTGAATGCAATTGACTTAATGCCAAGTTCATGATATCTACCAGCTTAGGAATTTCCATTTGCGTATCCTGCCTATGTATTATGGTACGCCCTTGAGCGCAATAGATCACCCCCTCCTCAGCGTTTGGAATTATAAATAGCATGCCGTCTGGCAACTCTTGTTGTGCCCCCGGATGATAAAAAGCATTAAGTAGAATTGCCAATTGAGTAGAAGCTCCTTTTCGGCAAAGTTCGCCAACCAATTTCTCCAATGTATTGAAGATCCGTGACTTTGCGTATGCAGCTTCCACAGGCTCGACTACTCGCGTTTCAACATCTGAGCTATAGTTTCTAACTGCAGTAAGAATTTTTGCAAAATTCGCTTGTATCTCGGGATAGCTGGTATTCACTTGGCAAGTCATTTGCATTTTTGCCACCAGATGCAACCCGGGCCGATTAATTATTAAATCATATAGGCGCTTGCGCAATGTGCGGTCTTGAAGCGTCAAAACAAGTTGTACACCCAGATGCAATTTACATTCAGGGTGTTCATCCCACGTCAGGTCGGCATACAATATTTCGATCAATTCGAACATTTTCGCCGCTAAAATGGGCTGCCCTTGACTTGTAGCCCAGCCGTGAAGTTGCGTTGCTAACTGCGCATTTACCTGTGTGGTAGCTCCTTCTATATCTAAAAGTCTAATGGCACCAGGCGCAAATTCTGCACACTCCGCTAGCAATCCACCAAAAGCCTTTGAATAATAATATAGAGCCCCTAACCAACGGGCGATGATTTGTGAAATATCAATCACCGGGTAAGCTTGCTGATATTGAGGCGACATAAATCGCCATAATAATTCAGTGTTAATTGAATACTCTTCCCCTAAATCAAACTTTTTCCCATAAAGCGATTGGGTAAAAGTATCAAAGTTTTCAGGTAATGCACCGAGCTGATTAAGTATTGGGGCAACATTAGCTCCGTGCAGTAAAATAAGCAGTTCTAATCCAAGGTGAGGCAGTACAGTTTCCGGGCTATTCTTTGCGGCGGTGAGCCCATCAAAAATAAGTTGAATATGCTTTCGAAAAATAGCAATAGGTTGTTGAGCAGCGGTATCGCATTCTACGCTTAACAAAAGGGATATAAAATAAAATGTCTCACTTTCTGATTGTATGTACTCTCGCAGCCATAAGTTTTCCGCTTCTGCACTTGAATCATATCGGCTCGTGTAAATAGTAGGAAATGCTTCTTTTATTTTCATGCGAGGAAGGGGAGAAAACAGTGTTTATATGCGGCGGCTGCCAGAGCAAGGGCATCGACGCGTGTGCTTGTACTAGTTGTTTGACACGCTACTGTACATATACCGCTTGCGGTGCTAATAACGCGCCCCTGTACTGCAGTTCCCACCTTGGCTGGTTGTGTACTACTATTTCTACCGCTGGCAGCGTATGTGCAGGCAGTCAACGCTTACGATATATGCGCTGGCCGGTAATCGCTGCCGGCCCGGCTTCGGTGAGCCTGACGTCTACAGGAAGTGGTCTTGTCAACGGTTACTGTGGTCGCTTCGCCGAATAAATTGTCGCCCTGAGGTTCCGTCACGAACTGGCCAGCCACCCACAGTTTGGGCTTCGTGCTGGCAATTACCCCATCGTATACTGGAAGTGTATGTACTTAGTGCAGACTGGCAGCTTCACTTAACCTTCAACCAAGCTTAGTAGCAAAAAACGTCCCTTTTCCGGTACCACCCTCCCTTGCCCGAAATTGGTACCATAGAACAAGAAAAGTCGGTACCCGAAACTGGTTTCCGCAATCAAGGTACCGTAAATTCGTATTTTGCTTCTTTCTGGTACCGTTACCCCTCACTTTTAATGAAACTCGGCTACGCCCGCGTCAGCACCAGCGAACAAGTGCTGGACCTTCAACTTGACGCCCTGCGCCAGGCCGGCTGCGAACAGGTCTTTACCGATACTGTCTCGGGGGTGCAGGCCCACAAGCCCAGCTGGGAGCAGCTAATGGCATACGCCCGTCCTGGCGATACCATTGTCGTCTGGCGGCTTGACCGGCTGGGCCGCTCCACCAAGCATCTGATTGAGGTGGTCGAGGACCTGAGCCGCCGCCAGCTGCACCTGATTTCGCTGCAGGACCCCATCAACACCACTTCGCCCAGCGGGCAGCTCGTATTCCAGATTTTCTGCGCCTTAGCCGAACACGAGCGCAACGTGCTGGTACAGCGCACCCACGCCGGCCTGCAAGCCGCCCGCGCCCGGGGCCGGCAGGGCGGCCGGCCCCCGGGCCTGGCCCCGCGTTACCAGAAAATCGCGCCCGCTGTCAAGGAACTCTACGAAGCCGGCCAACAGTCCACCCGCCAGCTCATGACCTACTTTCAGATTGGCTCCCGCCGCACCCTCTACAAAATCCTGCGCTTTGCCGGCTGCCAGATCAATGAAAAGATACCTGCGCTTCCCAATAAGTCAACCAACAAGCCCTTGTGAAGTGAGTTAAAAGGCAAGAAGGAACAGAAAATTTGAATCAATAGCCTTATTGATAGGCAAAGGCAATGTGGCGACAAGGGGCGATGTATTATTTCCCGAAGTTTAAACAGATTCGGCGCTCTACTTCAGACAACGCCATAAGCCCAATATATACTAACCGCTGCCTTTATATAATTCGCTGAAGGCTTCCCAGTACTGCTGTATTTCTCTGATCATTCTCCTTAACGTTGCTCTGTATAACTACTCCAGCGGAACCCCTGAATTTGTTTGTTCAGCGAGCGGCCAATCTAAATAAGTCCGGGTAAGCGTAGAGCGGTTTGGGTGGATTGTTTCCAGAACAATGCTGGCGGGTATGCAAGCAAAGTAGGGCGAAATGCCTTGTTCGTAGAAAGCCGCTTTCTCGTAGAGCAGTTCCGTAATTATGCCCACGACGGTGCCCAGTTCGTCCAGCACAGGGCTCCCGCTGTGCCCTGGTGAGGTACGGGCAGAAATTACTAACAGGTTTTGCCCTGAATACTCCTGCACCACGGAATTCACTTCGCCACGGTGCACCACTTGGTACGCATCGCGAGTACGCGGAATGGCAGGGTACCCGATGGTGATGATCTCATCTAGGATACCTGGTTGCGCCCCCAAGGTAAAGTCCGGTACGTCTGCCTGCGCCTCAACGCGCACAATAGCAATGTCAACGCCTAGCCTGTTTTGAAACCGTTCCACTTCGTGGTGAGGAATGAGTTCATCGTCCTTGGTTAGGATCCGAAAGCTCGTTGCATTAGCCAAGACATGATCGTTCGTCACGACCAACCGGCATCCTAGCGTATTATCTGAGTTGTTCATGTCGATGTACCATCCGGTGCCGATTCCGAAATCACCGTTGGCATTCTTCACCTCAATCTTAACGACAGAGTTTTTGTACCGATCAACGACATAGCGGAATCCGAGCAACGCATTCAGCAACAAGCCGTGATGGTGCAAGTTTTGCGTGTAGTCCCGGTTAAACACGTACTCTTGGTCCTGAACTGGTCCATATACCAAGGGAGTGAAATCCTCCGTCAGGATAAACTTCTCTACCAGAAGATCGAATGCAGCGTCGACCACGGTTCCGGACAATCCACCATCAAAACCATCCGGTTTCTCGTTGAAGAAGTACTGATAAAATAGATCTTTGGACGGGAAGTTTGGGTACTGAAAGGAGCGTTTATTCTTAAACCGCTCCTGGCTAAGGCCTGCCGCCGCAATCGCCTTGATGCGATCAAAACGGGATGGATCGGTTACCTCAGCGGTAGCATAATTGACGACCGCGTGAAATATAAGTAAGCGATTCGGACTGCTGAAGAAGTACTCGTAGGATTTTGGTTTCATAATAATGAGCCATGGTGGGACCTGACTTCCGCAAGTTAGGGATAGGATTCAAGCGCAGCGACAGCTCTGTTTTCATCTACAGCTACCTGCTTCCAATATGATCTAAGCGTGCAAGGGTGCCGACCAGTGCTAGAGCAGTAGGGAGAACTCTGGATTGTAGGTAGTAAGCCAGTTATCCGTGCAGCCCATGTAACAGGCTAAGACACCAACGTGCGGATCTACATAGTCGTTTGCACCCATTCTGTTATGCACGAAAATCATTTTTATGAACACGCTTTTAACCATAATGGTTACGAAAACAGAGTTCTTGAACACGCATATTAGGAAATAACAAACGATTTCCGGTTATTTGCGTACACAATTACTCACATAGTGTTTACTAGGCCCCGATGTACGCGGAACTGCTTAAGATCATAGAAGGTGGCCTTTCCAAGGACCCCCAAAAAGTAGCTAGCTACGCTAAGTTGCTGGCGCAGAATTACGCCAAGGATGGCGACAGCAAGTCTGCCGATCGTATCATGCGCTTGCTCGAAAACAAGCGCAGCCCGCTTGTTTACCTAGACCAGGTAATCACGCCTCCCGTTGATCAAGAGACGCGTCTGAGCATTGCCGATTTTATCATGCCGGGCGCGCAGGCCGAAATCCCTTTCATTTTCTCGGACACCCTGAAGAGCAAGCTCGATGTGTTTATTGGGCGTTTGGCGCACCGCAATGAATTACAAGCCGCCGGCATTACCCTTACGTCTTCACTGCTGCTCTATGGCCCTCCTGGGTGCGGCAAGACGACATTGGCCCATTATATCGCGCAACGCCTGGACTTGCCATTAGTGGTAGCACGGCTTGATTCGCTAGTGTCTTCCCTACTGGGCAATACGTCTAAAAACATCCGGCAAATCTGTGATTTCGCCAACCGCCAGCCCTGTATTCTCTTTCTCGACGAGTTTGACGCCATCGCCAAGGCCCGTGACGACCAGCACGAGTTAGGTGAGTTGAAGCGTGTGGTAAACAGCCTGCTGCAGAACATGGATGAGTTTGTGAAATCGGGCATTTTGATTGCTGCCACTAACCACCAGGACTTGCTGGACAAGGCCATCTGGCGGCGTTTCAACACCATTGTAGAGGTCGGCAAACCCGACATGGAAGAAATTCGACAGTTACTCGCGCTGTACCTTAGCCGCGGCTACGTGGATTTCACTCAGGACGCCCGGAAATGGGACAACATCGTGCAACTGATGGCTGGCAGCAGCGCCGCCGACATCAAGTCGATTTGCCAGAACACCATTGCCCACAACATCATGGCCAAGCGGCCAAAGGTTACTTACGCCGATGTGCTGCTCCAGTATTACCATTTCAAGAACCACAATAGTACCTCTTTTAAGGAACTGATTAAGTTCTTGAGTACCTATGACGTGAACCAAAAACTTATCGCGGAGATCTGCGATATTTCGCTGCGCCAGGTTCGTAATTATCTGACTCATACTGCTTAATTCATTTGCTATGCCGGACCAGAACTTACCCATTAAGATTTTCTACAAGCGTGGCCAGTATGACCAGCGCGCCACCGAAGGCATGGGCAACAAGCAGTTGCCTAAGTGGGTGGAAGGTCCGGCAGAGCTAGCGGCTAAGAGCGAGCTGTTTCAGCAAGCCTTGGCCGAAACAGCGACGGGTTTTGCCAATCGCCCTGCGGACAAAGCGTTTATTCCAGCGGTCATGAAGGTAGCCCTGCGTTCGCAGGCCCTTGCGAAAACTCCCCGGGCAGCCGTTGGCGAATTGTTCAACCGGAACAAGTCCGAATACAACTTTATTGGTTCTGTGCAGCCGTCCGAACTTCTGGTACGGGTTGATTCAGCTCAGCACCTGGAATTCATTACGCGCAATGTCGCGCAACCGCAGGAATTTCAGGTCGGTATGTCGGCTATCAATGAATTGGCTCCTTTTGAGCCAATCATCGAGCTGCCACAAGACTTAACCGGAACGGTGCTGAAAGTAAAGCTTATTCACTTTCAGGAACGCCACTTGGATGAGCAAATCGAAGCCTCATTTGAGGCGACCCTGCGTCAGCAACAGGTTACTTTTTCAAAGATCAAGTACACAGTCGAACTGACCATATACGAACTGCAACCGACTAGTGTGGATGCCCTACAGGTGGTGCAAGACTTTGAGGCGCTACTCTCCATTACGCCCGCGCCAGTCTATGGAGTTGGGTTGGATGAAGCAGATGCGGCGGCAGCAATTTCCGTCAAAGTGCCCGTAACTGGTCAGGAGTACCCTACCATCGGCATACTGGATTCCGGTATTGAGCCCATTGACCATTTGCGGGAATGGCTAGATCCGCGCAGCTACGTGGCCGTAGCCCCCGAAGATCTGGATCGGGCTCACGGCACTGGAGTGGCGAGCATTGTGCTGTACGGCGACGAACTGCAGGGCAAGCAGTGGGTAGGTCACGGCGCTTACAAGTTGCTTGACGCCACCGTTTTTCCTCGACGCGGCAAGGCGCTGACAGAGGGCGAGCTAATCAAACGAATCCAAGAGGCCGTATCACGGTTTCCTGACGTTAAAATCTGGAATCTTTCGGGAGGCGGTGACATCTCCTGCCCTGAGCAAGACTTTTCTGATTTCGGTAAAGCGCTCGACGCTATTCAGGACCGATATCAGGTCCTGATCAGCAAGTCGGCAGGCAACTGCCGAAACTTCGAGCAGTTCATGCCCAAAGCCCGCATTGCCCGTGCGGCAGACTCGGTTCGGAGCCTGGTAGTAGCGAGCATGGCGCACGACCGCGGCCCGGACGATGACGTTGACGCAGACTGGCCATCCCCCTTTTCGCGCTCCGGCTTTGGTCCAAACAATTTAGCCAAGCCCGACATTGCCCATTATGGAGGCAATTCCGGCGCTCCGCGCAACGGGCAAAAGGCCTCGTACACGGGGGTAAATGCCTTTTCCCTGGCTGGCGGCATTATCCAGCTATCTGGTACTAGCTTTTCCACGCCTCGTATTACGGCTCTATTGGGCGGGCTCAATCAACGCATGGCAGACGGCTTCGACCCGTTGTTGCTCAAAACGTTAGTGGTGCACTCAGCCAGTTATCCAGCCGGGTTAGCCCTTGACCCAATTGTCCGTCTTAAAGAGCTCGGATATGGCCGCCCTGGGAGCGTGGAGCAGATTCTGTATACTAATCAGCACGAGATCACCATTATTCTGCGCGACAAGCTGATCAAGGGTGGTTATCTGGAAATGTGGGACTTTCCGTTTCCAGAAGAATTGATCGACAACGGGCACTACTACGGCGAGGTTATTCTAACCATGGTAGGCGCCACACGATTGGACGGTACGCAGGGCGTAGAGTATTGCCAGTCGGACCTTAAAGTTGCCTTGGGCACGTACGACCGGATTATCCCGTCCACCTCCAAACGGAAGCGGCCGCTGAATCCCTACCAAAAGGAGAACGCAGGGCTTACGCATCAAATCTAAGGAGCAGTTGCACGGTCGTTTTGGCGGGCGCGGGTTAGTAGTTGGGTCAGGTAGTTATCGCTCCAGCCCGCATTCCGGCGGCGGGTCCGCAGACTGCCAGGCG
>NZ_RWIS01000025.1 GCF_003944705.1 Hymenobacter metallilatus
CGGAGCGCCTATGGTACTGCCTTCACCGGTGGGAGAGTCGGTCGCCGCCAACCTTATCACGGCGAACTGCCCCGCTGCGTTTCCCTTCCCGGGGAAATGCGCGGGGCAGTTCCTGTTTTACCCCCCCCACCAGCCAAAGCGGCGGAAGGAAAGGGGATATAAGTAACTTGGCCGCGTTCTATGCCGCATAAAAATGCCTGTCTCATTAAGAGCGGATTTTCTTATGCGGTATGGAATGCAGCCTGGGTCTGAAAACATAATGCCTGCATCACGCTGAAGGCCTTCAGCGTGATGCAGGCATTATGTTTTCAGACCTTTACATACAGTCTTACTGTAAAGCAGTTTGACCCATATCAGTCATTTGCTCATTAACTACGGATATATTGGTGCGCACCGCATTTTTATAGGCTGCCTGGCCATTAGGGGCAGTGGTAGTTGGAAAGAACTCGATACGGTAGGTGCCAGACGGAATACCACTTAACTGGAATGCACCTGTTGCATCAGCGGATGTGCTGAAGGTATCGGGAAGGGTAAGAGAGGAACGGATAGCCAGAATTTGTGGCAATGTTGCAGCAGGAGTGACACTGCCACGTAGACCACCCTTTATATCTTGAGCGACTACGCGGATTACTGGCTTGAGAAGGTAACGTTCTTTCTTATCGTTGCCAGGCTTCCAATTCCCGCGCTCTACAATAGATTTGGCCACATCGAAGTCTAGGAGAAGCTGGTAAGTTTCACGGGCGCGGAGGGTAGCTTTATCCAGTTTCAATTTTATACCGGAAGTCTGACCACTTGGGGTTTTTAAATCGTACCGCTGACCGTCGCGGCCAATAACGTAACTGTCAGGGCCGAGTATAAGGCGAACTTCCTTTAGGTCGCCGGGCTCAAAATCGGTACTGACCAGCAATGCAGAGCGCCCATTAACATACTCCAATACATTAATGGCTTGCATCTGAAAAGGAAGAATCTGCCAACCATCGGGGTTGCTTTCCTCTCGGGTATGTACCTCTATCTGGCGTACATCCAAGATAACTGCCCGAAAATCGCCTGGGGCATCCATCAGTCGGACTTCCAGCTTTGAACTGTCAGAGGAGTCATTATCATTGTTGCATGCGGCAAACAGAAGTGGTGCAGACAGCAGAGCATAGGTGAGCGGACGCAGCATCATAGAACGGGCGTTGAAGTGAACAAAAAAGAACAGCTGATACCTGTACGAGGTATCAGCTGTTGAGATGTTGCAAGAAATCGGCCAAGTAGCGTGGGTTCAGCGAACAGTGCAAAATTCTATTGCCCGGTTCCTGTACTATCAGCTTTGGGCGGGGAAGTTGTCTCTTCTGGTGCTGGTTTTGGGGTATCAGGGGTTTTGACTGGGGCTGGCTTCGGTTTGCCGAAGATCAGGTTGTTAAGACCTTGCTTGGCTTTGTCCTGCAATTTGGCCTGTGCCTCCAAACGTTTCTTTTCTATTTCTTGCTGCGCTTTCGAGGCTAGCTCCTGCTGCTTGCGCTGTAGCTCACGCTGGAGGCTGTCCTGGGCTATTTTAGCCTGTGCCTGCAGCTTAAGCTTGGCGTCGTCTACTTTGGCCTGTACGATATTCTGCACAAGGTCTTTCGCTTGGGCCTTTACGCTGCCGGTGGTCAGCTTTACAACCGGGTTTTTCATAGAGCCTCCAATAGTGAGGCCAAGGGTTACCCGGTCAGTACCCTTCAGGTTCTGTACGCCCGTAAGTTGAGTAAGCTTTGCGTTGAGCTGATTACCAACTTGGCCAGTGGGCACATTAAGGGCGGTTACGTACTCAAGGTTGCCACTTACATTACTGGACCCGCCTACTGTCATTTTGATCTGACCCACAGTAAAATCGAAAGGTTTTACAATGAAATTGCCATTTAGAATTTCGGCCGCCACATCTTTATTTTCTACTACCAGTCGCTTGAGCTCCTGAAATTGAGTGAGGTTGCTGATTTGGTTGAGGGCAGGAGAGTTGCCTACAGCGGCCCGAACAATCTCAAACAGTCCTTTACCGGTGAGGCTGCTATACACCGGCATCATATCGGGGCCCATCTCACCACTTACATTAAAAGCAGTGGAGAACACACCATCTACCTGAGAGGCCAGCGGCACTAGCGTTTTGATAGAGTTAAATGCCTTAAAGGCATTCTGGAAATTCAGGTTTTTAATGTTAAGGCCGAAGCTAAACCTGGGATGCGCTAGGTTTTTGCTGCTGTAGCTGCCATTTGTGGCAAACGCGCCGCCAAGGGTGTTGAAGGTGAGATTGGACAGCGTAGCGGCCTCGTCGCGGACCGTGACGGTACCTTTCACGTTGTCGAGTTTCAGATTATCGTACACGACCTGGCCCACGGTAGAGTTCAGCGTCAGATCCACGAACTTAGGAATCTGTAGAACTCCCTGGGCGGTGGCGGGCGGGGTGCCGCCAGTGGCGGTGGTCTGGCCGCTTACCTCGTCTACCATCCACTCATTCACATTAAAGCGGGAACTACTGACCGCCAGGTTGCCGCGCAACGGCTGGCCGGGCGTGAACAGGTAGCCCAAGTAATTGGACAGGGTGCCGGATGCCGCAATATCGGAAGAGCCAACTGCGCCAACCATATTCTGGAGAGCAATCTGGTTGTTGTTGAAAGTGGCCGTAGCCTGCGTTACTTTCAGGCCCTGGGGCAAGTCAGTGCTCTTATAGGTGACGTTGCGGGCCTGTACAGTGCCTGAAGCCACCACCGTCTGGTAGCGGCCGGCCTCAATGTCGGCCATGTTGCCTTTGGCGGCTACGTTGCCGTTGAGGCGGCCCGTAACCGTCATGCCCTGGAGCGGGAAGATGCGGGTGAGCTTGGTGAGGTCTACAGTGCCTTTCACATCGGTGTCGAAGGTCAATTTATCTACACCCTGGGTAGCTATGCGGCCTTCCAGCGGCTCGCCATCCAGCAGCATCCGGAACTGCGGAATGCTCACGCGGGTGTCGTTGAGCTGCCCGGTGGGGTTTGTGATGGTGCCATTGAGGGTAAGGTTTTCGATGGGAGCGGGGAACTGCTTACTCTTTACGTAGCCATTGGTAAGGTTCAGCGCAGCCTGTACGACTGGCATCTGCGCCTTTGAATACGTACCTCGGGCCGTGGCATCCACAAACAGCTTGCCGCGCAGCAGCAAGTCCTGAACAGGGTACACCTTCATCATTTCGGTTAGGTCCACGTTGGCTTTCACGCGGCCGTCCACTTTCATCGGCTCCAACCCGTCGATGGCCACGCGGCCGTCAATGGGGTTTGTGCCAAGGTCGAGGTGGAACTGCTTCACATTTACCTTGATATTGTTGGTAAAGCCTGAAGGGTTATCCACCGCCATATCTACGTTGATGTTGCGGGCCCGCTGGGGCAACTGGGGGTAGTGGAAGCTACCATCTTTCACCACCAGATTCAAACCGTAGCCAGGCATCTTCACTGCATTCTGCACGCCTTTAAAGTAGCCATCAAACGCCACCTTACCGGTAGCCTCTATGTCTTTAAACTGACTGGTGTACGCGCCGGGCACTAAACTCAGAATATTCCGGAAATCGGTTTCAAGGGCCTTAAAAGTGAGGTCGTAGGTAATATCGGTGGCATTGGGCAAGCCAATGGTGCCCTGGAAGGTGGCCGGAAAATCGTTTAGCTTCACCTGGTTGTCCTTGAAGGTGAAAAGCATCTTTTCCAGGTTCATTGCCATGGTCACGTCGGCATCCAGCTTTTTGTTGGTCACGTACTCCGTGCCATCGTACTGCATAGAGAAGCTCTCAGCAGTGGTCTGACTCACCATATCGAAGATATTTCGCTCGAAGTCGCCGGAGCCAGAGTGGTTTACCCCGCGCAGCTGCATGCCGAACGGAATGCTCAAATCCTCATAGCGCAGGCGTCCGTTGTTGATCTGCCAACCCTGAATAGCCAGGTTAACGGCCGTGGTATCCTGTCCTTTAGCCGCCGCTGCCGAATCCGAAACGTATACGTCCCAATTAGCCTGGCCGCTTTTCAGCACTTTGATATGCAGGTCGGGCTGCTCCAGCGTAATGTTTTTGATTTTGATCTGACTGCCGCGTACTACGCTCATCAAATCCAGCCCAACCCGCACTTCGGGCAAATAAGCCAGCGTATCGCGCGCGAAAGAATCCTGACCAATGATGCGCAGCTGGTTGAGGCGCAAAGCCAAGTTGGGGAAGGTGCTGAGCAAGGTTACGTCCACATTGGCGGGATCGTACTGCACCTGAGCCCGCACGCGCTGAGCCAGCTGCTTATCAAAGGCAGCTCTGATTTTATCTTTGAACAGCACCGGAGCTAACGCTACGCCAGTTACCAGTACTACCAAAACAAGCAGTAGTCCGACAAAGAATTTACGCATAGTGGAAAAGAAGAAAAGAGAAAATCAGAAAGACAGTCTGTCGCCACATCAGGCCCCATAGCAGGTAAAAGTAGGCTGAAACAGAGCCCCGAGCTGGCAGGAAGAGTAGGAAAGGTGTGCCGAAAGTTGCTTAAACGAAGCCACTATGCTGCATGGTGCCGAAAATCAGGAAAGAAAATCCCATTTTAGACCCTCATCGGCTGGTGACCATGTACCAAAGTAACTGCCACCGCCGTTAGTGACGTAGCTTATGCGGGTATCCTGCCTTTCATATCACCTTTGTAATCAGCTGCTACGCACGTGCGGGCAGTGGCTGCTGTCGGTGGCAGGCGTAATAGGTTGTGTGCAGTTCGCCCAAGCGCAGGATCTGTATTTTGCTCAGCCTTATGCAAACCGGATGCAACAAAATCCGGCCTACGCTGGCCTGCTCGATGACTACAGCATCACGCTAAGCTACCGCAACCAGTTCCCAACTCTGGCCGGCACTTTCCAAACCAGCCAGCTAGCGGCTGATTATCGTTTTCGGGACCAGCACAGCGCCGCCGGCCTGCTGGTCAACTACGACCGGACCGGCAGTGTGGGCTACACCCGATTTCAGGCCGGAGGCGTGTACGCCTATCATGTGCGGCTGAATGAACAATTGAGTGTAAGCGGTGGTGCCTCCGTGAGCTACGGATTACAGCGCGTGAGCTACGGTAACCTGGTTTTCGGTGACCAGCTCTCGGATGATGGAGTAGTGCGTGACTACAGCCTGGAGGTAGCCGACTACAAGCCAGTTCATTACGTTACGGCCGGGATAGGGGGTTTGCTCTACACTGAACGATTTTGGGTGGGGGCCGCCGCCCATCATTTGAACCAGCCCAACCTGGGGTTTGTCACGCAGTCCTCGTTGCCGCTACGGCTGGCGCTGCAAGGT
The DNA here is from genome assembly GCF_003944705.1 of Hymenobacter metallilatus. Lineage (GTDB taxonomy): Bacteria > Bacteroidota > Bacteroidia > Cytophagales > Hymenobacteraceae > Hymenobacter > Hymenobacter metallilatus. Next base: position 5,285 of record NZ_RWIS01000025.1, read on the forward strand.
GGGTATAAGGTGTACCTTGTGCGAACCACGGTGAAGCGGGAATACAAGGAAATCAGCCTGGCCCCGGTAGTGAACTATACCCGACAGGGCGGCTCACAACGGGCCGAAGCTGGTTTGTACTTTACGGCTACACCGCTCACCTTAGGAGCTGTTTACCGGGGAGTTCCGCTACCCGGTTCGTTGCGGCCGCAACAGGTGCTAACAGCCATTGCCGGGGTCGGAGTGGGGAGCTTTCGGATCGGTTACAGCTATGATATGAGTCTCAGTCAGTTCAGCTCAGATTTAGGGGGAGCACACGAAATTTCTCTGGCCCTCCGGGAGTTCGACTCGCTGGAAGCAGCCTGGCGCCGGCTAAAACGCCGAAATTACCCGACAATTCCTTGCCCAGCCTTCTAAAATTTTGTATTATTGCAGCCGACTTGCCTTGTCTAAACGCTTTTCTAACAGGTAGTTTCAACTTGATCATGAATTTTTCCAAGTACCTGCGCTTTGCTGTAGTGGGAGCCTGCGCACTGGCCGCTTGTAAGGGCGGACCGCCCACGGCTACCAAACCCGGTAAGTACAGCTCCACCACGGGCATTGAGTACAATACCGAGGAAGGCATGAAGGTGTCTGACTACCAGGGCATCCCGGATGGTCCCGGTCTGGTGTTTATCGAAGGCGGCCGCACCGTGCTGGGCTCCGCCGAAGAGGACATTGCCATGACCCACGACAACCTGGAGCGCACGGTAACGCTGGCTTCCTTCTACATGGATGAGGCTGAGGTGGCCAACATTCACTGGCTGGAATACCTTCACTACGTGCGTAAGGACTCCTCCGAGGAATTCTACCAGTCGGCTCTGCCCGATACCACGGTGTGGGCCCGGGAGTTGTCATTCAACGACCCGTACGTAGACTATTACCTGCGTTACCCTGGTTTCCGTTACTTCCCGGTAGTTGGCGTAAGCTGGCTACAGGCTAACGATTATTGCACCTGGCGTACGGCTAAGGTAAATGAGCGTCTGGCTGGTGAAAGTGACGAAGGAGACGGTGGTGGCAGCAGCAAAGGTGGCGGGCTGTTTGGCAGAAAGAAAAACAAAGGTGGCGACGCGGCCGAAGGCACTTCGGAAGGCGGCGGAACCAAGATTGCCATCGAAAACGGGAATACTCTGCCCAACTACCGTCTGCCCACAGAGGCGGAGTGGGAATACGCCGCTCAGGCCCTCATTGGTACCCAGGAAACTGGTAACGAAAACCAGGAAAATAAGCGAATCTATCCTTGGGATGGTCGTCAGGTGCGGAATCCCTACGGTAAGAATATGGGGCAGTTCCTGGCTAACTTTAAGCGTGGCCGCGGCGACTATGCCGGTATTGCCGGTTCGCTGAACGACGGTGCCATGATTACGGAGTACATCTACAACTACCCACCCAACGATTATGGCCTGTACAACATGTCGGGCAACGTAAACGAGTGGGTACAGGATATCTACCGGCCGCTCTCGTACGAAGATGTGGAAGATCTGAACCCCTTCCGCCGAAACGGCTTCCTTGACCCATCGGAGAAGTACGATAAGAAAGGATACCAGTCGCTTATCGACGACCACGTGCGGGTGTACAAAGGTGGCTCGTGGCGCGATGTAGCGTATTGGCTCTCGCCCGGTACGCGCCGTTTCATGGCCGAAGATTCGGCTACGGCTACTATCGGTTTCCGTTGCGCTATGATCAACGCTGGATCGAACAAATAAGCACCACGGATTACCCGGATTTTCTGCGAATCCCACGGATTTCGTGGGCAACGCTGACGAACGAAACAGGCCGCCCAACTTGGGCGGCCTGTTTTATTTTGTTGTTACTCTGATAAACAAGATGAAGCTATATTAGTCGGGTTATCTGCATCTGCGTCGTGATTAACGGTCGGCAGTGGCAATGGTAGCAATGCTTACCTGCAGAGCACCGGCGGCCAGCAGCGCAGCCGCGCAGGCCTCGAGCGTAGCACCAGTGGTTAGTACATCATCTACCAGCAAAATGCGCTGTTGCTGCACTACCTCCGGATGCGTCACTTCAAATACAGCTTCCACGTTTTGCCAGCGCTGGATGCGGTTCTTGCGGGTTTGAGAATTAGTATAGGTGGTACGTTGCAATGCTGCTGCCTGCCAGGGTAATTGCAGGCCGGTAGCTAACCCTTCAGCGAAACTATCGGCTTGGTTATAGCCCCGTTGGGCCAGCTTGCGGGTGTGCAGAGGTACGGGTACTATCAGATCGAAATCGGTATGTAAGCCAGCGGCCGTGAGCTCCTGCCCGTACCAACGACCCAAAATGCGGCCTACATCCTGCTGGCCCCGGTATTTGAGTTGATGTAGCAGGTGTTGCACCCGACCGTGCTTCTGAAAACGGAGGTAACTAAGCGTGTGCCGAATGGGAAGCTTGCCCCAAAAACGACGGGCCAGCGGGTTGTCAGCAGCGGCTAGCCGATGATAGTCGGTGTAAGGCAGCTGCGTGCGGCAGGTAGTACAGATGTGGTCTTCGCCACGGGCCAGAGGCTCCTGACACGCCAAGCAGACGCGCGGGAAAAGTAGCCCAACGAAATCGGATAAAATAGTAGGTAAGAACATGGATGTAAGCTGGATACCGCAGGAATAGCAGACGGGCTGCGGGGCACGGGAAACTTCTCCCTAATTTTAAGGTTTAAAGCCGACTTCCGGAATAGCCCGGGGAGTTGTCTGCCTCTTACATAACCGGTTTTTCAGATGAGCCTCGTTTCCGAATTTAATGACTACCGCCAGCGGATGAATGAAAAAATCCTGGCGGCCGATAACAAAGTCATCAAGCGGTTTTTCAACCTCGACACCAACACCTACCAGGAAGGTGCGCTCAACGTCAAAACCAAGGAAATAGTGGGCCTGGCCTGCTCCATGGTGTTGCGCTGCGACGACTGCATCAAGTACCACCTGGGCAAGTGCTTTGAGGAAAAGCTCACCGACGAGGAAGTGTACGAGGTATTTGCCATTGCCAACCTTATTGGGGGCAGCATAGTGATTCCGCATTTCCGCCGGGCCGTGGAGTACTGGGAGGCCCTGAAAGAGGAGGCTGCTACGCCCGCGCCTGAGCATCTGCACAACGCCTAACCCATGCTGGATCCGCAGGAAACCGAGTCCCAGTTTGAGCAGCGCTGGTGGGAGCTGATGAATGAGATGCGCGCCCGCTTCGGCAAAAAGCCCGATATGAACGCCCTGCTGCTGTTAATTGGTGTGCAGGAGCTGGGCCAGGGGGCCGGGCCGTTTACCAAGGAGCAGAAACAGGACCTCATGCACATTGCCACCTGCCGGCTGTTCAGCTTTTCGGGGTTTTACGAGCTGGAGCGGGTAGACGAGGAGGGCTGGCCCCATTACCGCCTGCTGCAGCCATTGCCTTTCAGCAACCTGAAAGAGCAGGAGCGGATGCTGAAATGGCATATTTTGGAATATTTCGACTCGATGGATGGCTGAATGGCTAGATGGTTGAACGGTTGGCCGCTCACTAATTCTTCAAAACGACTGACCATCCAACCATTCAACTACTTAGCCATTCAACAATCAAGCAAATGCACATCATCTCCTACAACCTCAACGGCTTCCGCTCAGCCCTCAGCAAAGGCCTGGCCGAGTGGGTGACGCACACCCGGCCGGATGTGCTCTGCGTGCAGGAAATCAAGGCCGGGCGGGAGCCGCTGGATGTATCGGCGCTGACGGACCTGGGCTACCATGCCTACCTGCACCCGGCCCAGAAACCTGGCTACAGCGGGGTGGCTACCTTCAGCCTGGAGAAGCCGCTGGCCGTGGTGGAAGGCTGCGGGCACAGCTGCTACGATGACGAAGGCCGGGTGCTCCGGCTGGATTTTGCCCAGTGCTCGGTGTTGAACACCTATATGCCCTCGGGTACCAGTGGGCCGGAGCGCCAAGCATTTAAAGTAGAGTGGCTGCACTTTTTCCGGCGCTACGTGCGGGAGCTGCAGGCTGCCGGTGTGGGGCCGCTGGTTATTGTGGGCGACTACAACTGCTGCCAGACCGAAATTGACCTGCGCAACGCCAAAACCAACCAGAACAGCCCCGGTTTCACCCCGGAGGAGCGGCAGTGGTTCCGGGATTTTCTGGCTGACGGCTTTACCGATTCCTTCCGCCACCACCACGGCCCGGTGCCCGACCGGTACTCCTGGTGGACCTACCGGGCCGGGGCCCGGACCCGCAACGTGGGCTGGCGCATCGACCATCTGCTGGTTGACAACGCCCTGGTGCCCCATATCCACCACGCCGATTTGCTGCACGATGTGGTGCACTCCGACCATTGCCCGGCCCAGGTGGTGCTGGACTTCAACGCCTAAACCCGCACCGGGCAGCCTGAAAGTAGTGTGGGCCGCCCGGTGCAGTTTTACTCAAGGCAGGAGTTTTTAAGCGCTTAAAATCATATGGGCTACCTCGCGGCCGGAGGCAAGGGCGGCGTTGAGGGAAGGGTAGGCCGTATGGTCGCCGCAGCGGTACTGGTCCGCTTGGAGCTTCAGCATTTGGCGGGCGGCCTGGCCGGCGGGATATACGGGCAGGGCGTACGGAATATTGTAGGTACGCAGATGGCGCCACTGCGCAGCCTCCGGGCCAAACCACTCCGCCAGCTCCCGCTGCAGCCGGGCGGTTAGCTCGGCTTCAGTCAGGCCATGCTCCCCGTGGGTACTGATGGATATCAGCCGCTGCCCGGCCGGGGCATAGCCCGGGGCTACTTCCGAGGGGAAGGCTACGTTATGGGCCAGGGCGGTGGGCGAAGCATTCAGGCGCAGCAGCTTATCGGGGCGGCCGGGGGCGGCGGAAGCGGCAAAATAGGTGCAAGTGGTGCGCCGCCACGGCAGGGAAGAGGAAGCTGCCGCCGGCAGCAAGCGGGCTGCGGCTTCCCCATCAACGGCCACAACTACCGCCGCACCCTGCAGCGTTTCGCCGGTTTCGAGGCGCACGGTGGTGCCCTCCAGGGAGCGGACGCGGGTGTTCAGGCGGAGGCTGCCGGCGGGCAAACGGGCGGCCAGCTGCTCCGGAATCTGCTGCATGCCCAGGGCCGGAATACTCGCCTCCCCTTCCACAAACTGCTTGAACACGAACTCGAAGAAGTTGGCGGCCGTGCTCAGGTTCCGGTCGAGGAACACCCCTCCGAAGAAGGGACGGAAGAAGTTTTGAATCATCTGCTCACTCCAGCCATACTGCCGCAGAAAATCTACGGTAGAAAGGTTGTTGGTGGAGTTGCGACTCAGCAGCTGCTCACTGGTAAAGCGGCGGACATGCTGCACCATACTCACAATGCGCAGCTTGTCTGGCAGGGTGCCGATGCGCGAAGTAAGCGCCGAAAATGCGGCCGTAGGCTGCTGCAAGGGGTTCTGAAGCGTAGTTTGCTGCCCGTCGGGGAGGCGGATAACCGCCCCGGAGCGAAAAGCCTGCAAGTTCAGGGCCCCATAGTCGATGAGGCGCTCTACCTCGGGGTAGCGAGTGAGCAGCACCTGGAAGCCCCGGTCGAGGCGGAAGCCTTCCGGCGTTACGTCGGTTCGTACCCGCCCGCCCACGGCATCCGCTGCCTCCAGCAGCAGCACCGGGCGCCCGGCCCGGTGCAGGTAGCAGGCGCAGGCCAGCCCGGCCATGCCGGCGCCAATAATAAGTACCGGTAATTGAGTAGAGTCAGCAGTGTTCATACCCCGCGCAAACTGAAAAAACGGCCAAAAGGTTAAACCCCGGCTCTAGTCGGCTGGGGCATACTGCTGCTCAAATCCGTGCAATTCGCGCCAGCCGTCTGCATCTGGGATTTAGAACAGGGGCTTACGCTTCTTCATCACCTTGCGCGTCTTCATCGTCCAGAACTCGGCCACGCCGGGGCGCTGCTGGCTCACGCGCCATACGCCCATTGCCTGGCCTAACTGGTAGCCGGTGGCTTGGTCCTGAGGATACCGATTCTGAATGAGGGCGTAATCCGAAGCCGTAATATCCTTTCCCACAATGCCGTGACAGCGCAGGCATAACTGGTCGTTGAGAACCAAGGGACGTTGATAGGTAAACTCCTCAGTGCCAGGCCGGGCTACCCGGCGCGTAGTATCAGCAGGGTTTTGCTCGGTGGCCGAAAGGGTGACCCGATGTGCCGGATTGCGGGGGCGGGTGGTAGCGCGGCTCAGAGAGGCCTGCAGGGTTTTGGCCAACGAATCGGTTGCAGGCAGGGTTTCGGGGTGGCAATAGGGTAGCGCGGCGGCTACGCCCCCGGCTTCCAGCTTCTGGGCAAGTACCTGGCGTAGCTCCCGCTCGGCAGTGCGCGTGAGCGAGTCGCCGGCCCAGGCAGTGGCCCGGAGCAAATCCTTGGGCATAATGCGCTTGACTTCCCAGTTAGCCGCCTCCACGGCCAGCTCTTTGGTGTTACTGAGGTGCTCCACCTGGTCGGGGCGGCAGGCGGCGAGTAGGAGCAGGAGTAGGGCGGGACGGAGTAGGAAGCGCATAACAAGGGAGGATATTAAAGTTGTCATCCTGAGCAGCGCGAAGGACCTTGGCCCCGTTGTCGTCGTTCAGGTGGCGGTTCCCGGGAGGTACGCGGAGGGATTCGCGGAGTCGTTTTAACGTAAACCGTTCAAACGGGGTGAGGTCCTTCGCGCTGCTCAGGATGACAAAGGGTACAACCGGCAACAACGCATTTACTCCCACAAATATGCCCGCAAGGCTTCGTATTCCGGCTCCAGCAGGGTGCTTTGTTTGGGCTGCTGCATCAGTTCCCGCAATTCGTCGGGGATGGGTACTGCCTGGCCGGTGGCGGCTTCCACAGCCTCCGGAAACTTGACGGGGTGGGCCGTTTCCAGGAAAATGCCGCGCTGCTCCGGGTGCTGGCGCAGGTAGTCGGCCAGCGCATAGTAGGCCACGGCACCGTGGGGGTCAAGCACGTAACCGGTTGCCCGGAAAACCCGCGCAATGGTAGCCGAAGTATCCGCATCCGACACGGCATACCCGCTGAGCAGCTGCCGCAACACCGGGTGCTGGTGCCCGAACAGCTCCAGAATCCGGCCGAAGTTGCTCGGGTCGCCCACATCCATGGCGTTGGACAGCGTGGGCACGGCGGGCTGGGCTGCGTACCGGCCCGAGGTCAGGTATTGGGGCACGGCATCGTTCTGGTTGCAGGCGGCCACAAAATGAACCACCGGCAGCCCCGAGGCGTAGGCCAGCAAACCGGCGCAGAGGTTGCCGAAGTTGCCGCTGGGCACCGCCACCACGGGCGGGGCGGCGTGGGGCCACTGCCCCAGGGCCGTCACGTAGTACAGTTGCTGGGGCAGCCAGCGGGCTACATTAATGGAGTTGGCTGAGGTAAGCTGGCGGCGCTGGCGCAGCGCTGCGTCGCGGAAGGCCTGCTTTACCAGCCGCTGGCAGTCGTCGAAGTTACCGCGCACTTCCAGGGCCCGCACGTTCTGGCCCAGGGCCGTGAGCTGCTGCTCCTGCACGGGGCTTACCCGCCCGCTGGGGTAGAGGATGACTACCTCCACGCCCGGCACACCCAGAAAGCCGCTGGCCACGGCCCCACCGGTGTCGCCGGAAGTAGCCACCAGTACCGTAACGGGCCGGGTTTCGTGGCGGGAGAAGTGACCCAGGCAGCGGCTCATAAACCGCGCCCCCACATCCTTAAACGCCAGCGTAGGCCCATGAAATAGCTCTAGTGCGCTGATGCGCTCGGTTATGGGCACTACCGGCAGCGGAAAGTTTACGGTTTCGGCGCAGATACGGGCCAGCTCCGGCTCCGGAATAGAAGTCCCCACGTAAGGCCGCAGCACCGTCAGGGCAATTTCGGCGGAACTCAACCGGGGCAGCTGTTCCAGGAAGCCGGCTGGAAAGCGCGGAATGGTTTCCGGGAAGTACAGGCCCCCATCCGGGGCCTGGCCCGCCACGGCCGCCGTCCGGAAATCAACGGGCTCCGACTGGCGGTTGAGGCTATAGTAGTGCATGGCGGTTGGCTTGTGTGGGGAGGCCGATGTAGCGACGCGCTACGGCGCGCCTCCTCGTTGCTGCTGTTGTTGGGTTGCTGCTGGTGCGGGTCGTTCAACGACGAGATGCGCCGTGGCGCGTCCCTACATCAATCGGGCAGAATCTGGCAGCCTATTGGGTTAATGGTGGTCTGGTAGATGAAATGCGCCAGGCCAAGCTGCACATAAGTGGTGCGCATTACCTCAGCCACGGCCTGGGCAGTAGCCTCGGTCTGGCTGAGCATGAACAGAGACGGGCCGGAACCCGATATGCCCCCGCCCAGGGCCCCGGCGGCGCGGCTGCCCTCCTTCACCTGCTGAAACCCCGGAATGAGGATGCTGCGCACCGGCTCGATAATCACGTCTTCCAGGGAGCGGCCAATGAGGGCGTAGTCGTGCTGGAGCAGGCCGGCTACCAGAGCCCCCACGTTGCCCCACTGCCGGATGGCGTCGCGCAGCGGAACCTGCTGCCGGAGTATGCGCCGGGCGTCGGCAGTTTTTACCTCAATCTGGGGGTGTACCACCGTTACGAACAGGGGTGGGGCATCCAGGGGCACCACATCGGGCGTGGGCGTGGTAGCCCGAATGAGCGTGACGCCGCCGTAGATGGCCGGGGCAATGTTATCGGCGTGGCGCACGCCGGAGGCCACTTCCTCCCCGTACATGGCAAACTCCACCAGCTCGGCCCGGCTGAACCGCCCGCCTAGCAGGTGGTTCAGCCCCACCACGGCCCCGGCAGCACTGGCCGCGCTGCTGCCGATGCCGCTGCCCGGCCGGATGCGCTTGCGAATACGCACCTCCACGCCCGCTACCTCCGGGGCCGCCCGCAGCATGGCCAGCAACGCCGCGCCGGCCACGTTGCGCGTGGGCTCGGTAGGCAGACCGAAGGCATCGTCGTTGATGATGCGCACCCCGGGTTCGGCTGTGAGCCGCAACTGCATTTTGTCGTTGGGCTCACGCAAGGCAAACCCCAGCACATCAAACCCGCACACCACATTGGCCACGGTTGCCGGGGCGAGAACGGTAATGGCGTTAGAGTTGAGGGATGAAGCAGGAGAGCTGAATGGAGTGGGCAACATAGGTGGGGGAGAGTTGAGTTATGAATTATGGGTTATGAATTATGGGTTATAAATGGCGGTAATTGGCTGGATAGGAGAAGGAAAAATGGCAGGGAGGTAGTTAGTGGCTGTACTGCTAATTCGGCACTCAGCACTCAGCACTCATCATTCAAAACTCCCTTTACCCCTGCGCGGCCCGCAGTACATCGGCAAACACGCCGGAGGCCGTAACCTCGGCTCCGGCCCCGGCGCCTTTAATCACCAGGGGCTGCTCCACGTAACGGTTGGTGTAAAAGAGCACGGCGTTGTCCTTGCCCTGCAAGGAGTACAGGTCGTGGCCGGGGGCTACGCTTTCCAGACCCACGCGGGCCTGGCCCGCGGCAAAGCTGGCCACGAAGCGCAGCTTTTTGTCCTGGGCAGCGGCCCCGTCATATAAGCTCCGGAAGTGGGCTTCGTGGGCGGCCAGCTGCTCATAGAAAGCGGGTACGTCGCCCTGCAGGCAGGCGGCGGGCAGGAAAGATTCATTCTGTACCTCGTGCATTTCCAGCGCATAGCCGGCTTCCCGGGCCAGAATCAGGATTTTGCGGGCTACGTCCACGCCAGTTAGGTCCAGGCGGGGGTCGGGCTCGGTGTAGCCCTCCTGCTGGGCCTGGCGCACTACCTCGGCAAAGGGCCGGGTGCCGTCGTAGGTATTGAACACGAAGTTAAGCGTGCCCGACAGCACGGCCTGCATCCGCTGCACCTCGTCGCCGCTGCGCAGCAGGTCCCCCAGCGTCCCGATAATAGGTAGGCCCGCACCCACGTTGGTTTCAAACAAAAACTGGGTATTAAATTCCTGAGCCAGGCTTTTCAGCTGGGCATAATGCTGATACTCCGAGGAGGCGGCCACTTTATTGCAGGCTACCACGGCCACCGAGCGGGCCAGCAGCTTGGCATATACCTGGGCTACTTCGGCGCTGGCCGTTACGTCCACAAACACCGTGTTGCGCAGGTTCAGGGCCAGTACTTCCTCCGTCAGCTGATCCAGGCTGAGGGGCGGCCCGGCGGCCAGGGCGGTTTCCCAGCTGGCCAGGTCCATGCCTTCTTCCTCCAGCACAAAGTGCCGGCTGTTGGCCAAGCCCACCACCCGCAGGTTCAGGCGCAGCTTCTCGCGCAGCCAGGGTTGCTGCCGCTGCAGCTGCTGCAACAGCTTGCGGCCCACGTTGCCCACGCCCGCTACCACCACATTCACCTGCCGGGTAGTGGCCTCAAAAAATGTTTCGTGCAGTACATTAATGGCCTTGCGCACATCCTGCTGCCGAATCACGGTGGAAATGTTCTTCTCCGAGGAGCCCTGTGCAATGGCCCGGATGTTCACCCCATTTTGGCCCAGGGCCCCAAACAGTCGGCCGCTGATGCCAGGGTGGTTTTTCATCTGCTCCCCCACCAGGGCCACAATAGCCAGCTCATCCTCCCGGTCCAGCGGGTCCAGCAGGCCCGCCCTGATTTCGTGGGCAAACTCCTGGTTGGCGGCCTGCTGGGCCCGGTCGGCATCGGGGGTGCTCACGGCCACGCAAATGGAGTGCTCCGAGGAGCTTTGGGTGATGAGAATGACATTGACCTGCTCCCGGGCCAGGGCCGCAAACAGCCGCCGCGAAAAGCCCGGCACGCCCACCATGCCGCTGCCCTCCAGCCGCAGCAGGGCAATGGGCCCGATGCTGGAAATGCCCCGCACAAAGGCCTGATTAGCCGGCGGGCTCACCTCTACCAGCGTACCAGCATCCTCGGGGGCAAAGGTATTCTTGATCCAGAGCGGAATGCCCGAGCGCATTACCGGCTGAATGGTGGGCGGGTACAGCACCTTGGCCCCGAAGTGCGACAACTCCATGGCCTCCTGGTAACTGATGCGCGGAATAGGCCGGGCGGCGCGCACCAGGCGCGGGTCGGCCGTCATCATGCCGCTCACGTCCGTCCAGATTTCCAGCCGCTCCGCCCCTAAAGCCCCGGCAAAAATGGCGGCGGTATAGTCGGAGCCGCCTCGGCCCAGGGTGGTGGTGCTGCCGTTGGGGGCGCTGGCCACGAAGCCCGGGGCCACGTACAGGGGCACCTCGCCCGTCACGGCCGTCTGAATAAGCGGGTTGGTGCTGGTAAAGTCCACGGCGGCGTGGCCGTGGCGGGCATCGGTCCGGATCAGCTGCCGGCTATCCAGCCACTGGTGGGCCGTGCCCCGGGCCGCCAGCGCCGCCGCCAGCAGCCGCGACGACAGCAGTTCCCCGTAGCTCACCAGCCGGTCCAGCGTCCGGGCCGACAGCTCACCCAGGGCAAATACACCGTCGCAGAGGCTCTCCAACTCATTGCAATGCGTTTTTACCAGGCTCAGCACGCTGCTCTGGCCGGTAATGGGCAGCAGACCCCGCACGGCTCCCAGGTGGCGCTGCTCCAGCTCCAGCAGCAGCTCCCGGTAGGAGGCATCGGCGGCGGCGGCGCGGTGGCCGGCGGCAATCAGGTCATCCGTTACGCCACCCAACGCCGACACCACCACGACCGTGGGCCGCTGCCGGGCTGCCGCTTCGGCCAGGGCTACTACCTTGCTCATGTTCTCGGCCGTCGCCACCGACGAGCCTCCGAATTTCAAAACCAGCATACCATTCAGCTGCATATAGGGCAAGAAAAAGCCCGCTTCGGGCCGGGCGGCTCCTTGGGGGAGCCTTCCGGCGAAGCGGGCGGCGAAGTGGAGGATAAAAAGGAGTTCCGCGGCCCGCTCAGCGGGTTGTAGTCACGGTTGTCCCGGTACCAATTGTAGCAATTGGCAGTGCGCAGTTCAGAGCATGGATAGCACGGGGCCGGACCATAAGCGCGGGGTTGATGGCCGCAAAGTAGGAATTATTTGGAACGGGCAAGAGTTGGCTATAGAAATATTTACGATTTCTACGGGCCCGGCACGGGTAGCCGCCCCAAGCAGCCGCGGACATGATGAGGCGGTTCTTTCTCAGGAGTTTCGGCCGTATATAACCTCGGCGGCGTTTGCGTACCTTTGCACTCCCCATACATTTTCTGAAGGCAAGATGCTAGATAAACTGGAGGCCATCCAACAGCGCTTTGAGGACGTGAGCGAGCAGCTTACTCAGCCCGAAGCCATGAGCGACATGAAACGCTTTAAGGCCCTCAATAAGGAATACAAGGACCTCGGCAAAATTGTGACCGAGTACAAGGCCTACCAGAACGTGCTGGCCAACATCGACGGCGCTAAAGAAGTCATTGCCACCGAAAAGGACGAGGATTTCCGCCAGATGGCCAAGGAAGAGCTGGAAGCCCTGTACCCGGAGCAGGAGCGCCTGGAGGCCGTTATTAAGGAGCTGCTCATTCCCAAAGACCCCAACGACAGCAAGGATATCATCATGGAAATCCGGGCGGGGGCCGGCGGTGATGAGGCCGCCATTTTTGCCGGTGACCTGCAGCGCATGTACATGCGCTTCGCCGAAAAGCAAAACTGGAAGATGGAGCTGGTAGATGCTACCGAAGGTACCTCGGGCGGCTACAAGGAAATTATTCTGGCCGTGAAGGGCGAGGACGTGTACGGTAAGCTCAAGTTTGAATCGGGGGTGCACCGCGTGCAGCGTGTGCCGGCCACCGAAACTCAGGGCCGCATCCATACCTCTGTGGCTTCCATTGTGGTGATGCCCGAGGCGGAGGAGTTGGACGTGCAGATTGATATGAACGAGGTGCGTAAGGACCTGTTTATGTCGTCGGGCCCCGGCGGGCAGTCGGTAAACACCACCTACTCGGCCGTGCGCCTCACCCACTTGCCCACCGGCATTGTGGCCCAGTGCCAGGACCAGAAGTCCCAGCTCAAAAACTTTGATAAAGCCCTGCAGGTACTTCGTTCCCGCCTCTACGAAATTGAGCTGGCCAAAAAGAACGAAGCCGAAGGCGCGGCCCGCAAGAGCATGATTGGCGGTGGCGACCGGTCGGATAAAATCCGTACCTACAATTACCCCCAGGGCCGCGTAACCGACCACCGCATCGGCCTGACGGTGTACAACCTGTCGTCGGTAATGGACGGCAATATCGACGAGTTTGTGGAGCAGCTGCGCATTGCCGAAAGCGCCGAGCGTCTGCAGGAAGGCGTGGTGTAATTTAACTAACTACCCAATCGTTTGTCATCCTGAGCAGAGCCAAGAACCTTGTTGCGCCCGAACGACTTGCCTGAGCCGGTTCGTTCAGCTTTGATAAGGTTCTTGGCTTCGCTCAGGATGACGACTTTTCCAGGAGCTCTATTTTTCCCATATGCGCTTTCTATTCCCGCTTTTCCTGCTGCTCTCGTCCCTGGTGGTGGTGCTGCCCGGCTGTGAGCCCAAGGAGGACCTGCTGACCACGGACAGCAGCGCCAAGCTGGAGTTTGCCGAGGATACGGTGAAGTTTGACACCGTATTCACCTCAGTGGGTACCGTGAGCAAGCGCCTGTGGGTGTACAACCGCAACGTCCGGGCCGTGCGGGTTTCGGAAATCAGTCTGCAGAACCGCCCCGGCGTAACCTACAGCCTGCTGGTGAACGGCGACGCTACCCTGACGGCCCGCAACGTGGAAATCCGGGGCAAGGATAGCGTGCTGGTGCTGGTGCGCGCCACCATCGACCCCACCCCCGCCGACCTCAAGCCCTTTCTGGTAGTAGACGACCTGAAGTTTCTGACCAATGGCAACGAACAGGTGGTAAAGGTGCTTAGCTATGGACAGAACGCCTACTTCCACAACCGGGAAGAAATCCGGCGCAACACCATCTGGAAGGCCGATAAGCCCCACGTAATCTATGATTACGCTTTCGTGGACTCGGCCATTACGCTAACCATTGAGCCGGGCACGCGCATTTACAGCCACGCTGGTGCGGCCCTGCTGGTGGGAGGAAAGTTGCTGTGCAATGCCACGTTTCAGCCGGCCGGCGAGCTGAAGCCCACGGACCGTAACGTGGTGCGCTTTCAGGGCGACCGTCGCGAGGCGGCCTACCAGGAAACGCCGGGGCAGTGGGGCGGCATCTGGTTCCTGTCGAGCAGCCGCGACAACGTGGTGCGCTACACCGACATCAAGAACAGCGCCTTTGGGCTGCTGGTGCTCAACCCCAGAGTGCTGCGCCCGTTCCCGAGCGTAACGGTAGAAAACTCCATCATTCAGAACATCAGCAGCGCCAAACAGGCCTTTACCAATGCGGGCGTGCAAGTTGCGCTGGATGGAGCGGCCCTGTTGGCTTTATCAGGCAATTTTACGGCCCGCAACGTATTGATGGCGAACTGTGAGCAGTATGCCGTGGAAGGACTGTTGGGAAGTAGTCTGCAACTAGACTATTGCACCATAGCCAACTACTCTACCTTAACCAACCGGCTCACCCCGTCCGTTATTCTGGCTTCTACGCTCAAAATCAACAATCAGGTGAAAACGGCGGCCCCCAGCCTGACAATGCGCAATGCCATTGTATGGGGCTCGATGCGGGAAGGAGAAGAGCTGGAGTTTGTAGATGGCGAGCAGTACGCCGGCAACATCAGCATCAGCAACAGTGTGCTGAAAACCAAAAAATACGACAACACTGGGGCGCTGGGGCAGCGCAAAAACGGGAATATTCTCAACCCCACCGAAGGGCCTGGCTACCTGTTCAAAAGTACGCCCCTGCGCTTTCGGGGCAAAGCCCTGGATTTTCAGCTTGATACCCTCTCGCCGGCCAGCAACAAAGCGCTGCCGCTGCCGGGCCTTACCCGCGACCTGCTCAACCGCCCCCGCAACCCCACCACCCCGGATATTGGGGCCTATGAGCGAGTGAATCCGTGAGGTAGAGGTGGGGAGGTGAAAGGTAAAATTAGATTGGTAATCTAAGTGACGGCGCACCATGTGCACATCCAACTCGTCATTGACGGGCATAACCGACGACAGACTATCACTTAGACCACCGCCAAACGTATAGAATAGGCCTAATAGGTAATATCCATTGCGACCTGTGTAGTTTCGAAACGGCTGCTCATGCTCACCGAATCATTGTGGCACCAGAAGCTGTTTTGTGATTGTTTGACTTTGCTTCAACTAGGCTGATATTAACCACCGTGCCAGAAATTCCTGGCGTTGACGTGGTGCGCACTTGGTCGATAGCCTCGGGAACAATGCGTAAGGTAGCAACTTGCGCGGCGTCAAGCGTATGGCCGTTAAGTACAAAGCTTATAGAGCCTTGTAACCCCAGCCGCCGGCTTAGCTCCGCAAACGATTCGCTCTTTACGCGCCCGTTGTAGGTAATAACCACGACGCCCCCTGGGTTTAGATCTTTCAATGCGCCAGGTGCGTCTTGATTGTTGTACAGGGCTATACCTTGGAAATCTTTGGGGTCAAGGCGCGCGACAAATCCATTGGCGATGATATTAGTATTCAGTATAAAAAGTGCTGATTTAATGTCGTGCTGTTTCTTGATAACACTTTTTGCCTGTCCGTAACTGAGAATGGCAGTTGACTTAAGAAGCACTAAACAGAAAGTTATTTTCAAGTAGGAATGCATGGCGGAAAGGTTCTTAGTTAGTGGCAGCCAGTTATGGGAATGGCGTAGTGTGAATTAGCGAATAAATTAGGACCGTTACCTGTTTTTAAAGAACCAGTTTCGGGATCTAAATAGTAGACTGTAGTCGGGTCGTTTCGGTCATATCCCGTAATGATCACACTGTGGTAAACATTTGTGGCTCCATCAATATAGCTAAAAACATCGGTGGTGATCTAAGCTGTGGTGCATCGTCGGTTGTGCTCGTCAATGACGAGTTGAATGCGCACGTGGTGCATGGCCAAGCAGCGACTGAACGAGCAGGACTTGCGCACCAGCACGGCGCACCGTTGGCGTAAGGA
>NZ_RWIS01000028.1 GCF_003944705.1 Hymenobacter metallilatus
CAGGGCTTACGCATCAAATCTAAGGAGCAGTTGCACGGTCGTTTTGGCGGGCGCGGGTTAGTAGTTGGGTCAGGTAGTTATCGCTCCAGCCCGCATTCCGGCGGCGGGTCCGCAGACTGCCAGGCGGGTGCTTCCCCTGCTGCAGGAGATTAAACGCCAGCTTACGCAACACAGCAAAGTTGCGGGTAGCGACCCGGTCGCGACTGCGGGCCTCGTCCTCGCGGAAGACCACGTCCAGCACCCAATGCAGGCTGTTTTCAATCGCCCAATGGCGACGGATAGCCTGAATGAGCACTGCCGGGGCATCTGCGCAGCTGGTCAGGTAGTAGCGCCACTCGGCGCGGGTGCCCGGCTGATGCTGCACCGACCGGATGGTTTCGACTACGATAATCGCTCGCAGGCCTGGCCAGGCGTGTAATCCGGCTAGTTCCTTGCCCAGCGGCAGCACCCAGGCCCGGCGCCGCACCCAGCGGCCGTGACGGCGGTCGAAGGCATCGTAATCGGCGGGATATGCTGCCCAGCTCTCGACACAACAGGCGTGGCAGTAGGCCTTGACGGCACGGTGGTAGCGGCCCTGGTTGCCCTTCAAGGCCAGGATATAATCCGCCTGCTGGGCCAGCAGTTGCCGGGCAATGGCCTGCTGGCAGCCAAGTGCGTCGAGTGTGACAATCGTATTGGTCAGGTGCAGGGTGCGGAGTAACACCGGAATAGCCGTCAGCTCCTGCCCTTTGCCCGTCACGGCTACCTGCCCCAGGCTCAAGCCCTGCTCGGTGGCAAACGCGCTGACGACGTGTAGCGGGCCCTGGGCCCGCCCGCGGTCGAACGAGCGCCGCAGGGTCTTGCCATCGACCGCGACTACCTCGCGCGGTAAGGGCGGGGCGACGGTGGCCATCCACTGGCGGAAACACTGCTCCACCTGCTGCGGGTCAAGCAGCGAGAACACCCGCCGGAAGGTGTCGTGGGAGGGAATGCCGCCGGGCAAGTCTAGAAACGTCGCCAGCCACGACTGCTTCAACTGGCCGTAGTACGCGATGTCTACCCACGTCTCCGCGCCGGCCACCACGGCGCAGACGGCAATAACCAGCATATCAAGCAAGCGGTGCCGGGTGCGGCCGGCGCAACGCGGGTCTGGAAGCGTGGCAAAGGAAGCAAGAAGTTGATTGAGCATGAAGAACTTAACGATGTCTAACGAGACAAAGGGCAGCCCTCACTACAGCGTCTTGATTTTGATGCGTAAGCCCTGA
>NZ_RWIS01000029.1 GCF_003944705.1 Hymenobacter metallilatus
TAAGTAGCCATACAGAAGTAAGCGTATAGTGCGCAATTGGTAGCTTGCGGCATGCGACGACCTGCCACCGAGTTGAGTTCGGAAGAAGTGACGTGTTTGGAAGCGTGCAGTCAGCACGGACCGCACCCGCGCATGCGGCGGCGGGCGCTGGCCGTGCTGGGCCACCACCGGGGCCAGACGTTGCCGCAACTGGCCGCGCTGTTTGCCGTGCGTTACGCGACGGTACACGGGTGGGTGCAGGCCTGGCACCGGGCCGGCCTGGCGGGGCTAGCCGAGGGCCGGCGCGCCGGACGGCCGCCCAAACTGGCCCCGGCGGCGCAAAAAAAATAGTCGCCTGGCTCGGGTCGGCCACCCAGCAGCTACGCCGGCTCGTGCCCCGCGTGGCAGCCGACCTGCAGGTGCGCGTAAGCGTGGGCACGCTGCGCCGGCTGGCGCGGCGGGCGGGCTATAGCTGGAAGCGCACCCGGCGTAGTCTCAAGGCGCGGCGCGACGCGGTGCTGTTCGGTTTTTTTCAGCAGGAGGTCCAGGCCCTGCACGCGCTGGAAGCGGCCGGCGCGCTGCGGGTCGTGTACGTAGACGAGTGCCGCTTCTCACGCCTGGCGCCGGTGCCCTATGCCTGGCAGGTGCGCGGGCAGGCGCCGGTCGCGCTGCCGGCCGAGCGCGGCGGCGGGGGCCACACCGTGCTGGGCTTGTGGCAGGCCAAGGCCCCGGGCCAGCCGCTGACCAGCTACGTGCTGCCCGGCGCGCTGACGGCCGACCTATTCGTGGCCGCGCTGGACGAGTACAGCCAAGCGCTGTCCGGTCCGACCGTGCTCGTGCTCGACAACGCCTCGGTGCACCGCGCCGCCTGCGTGCAGGCCCGCCACGGGGTGTGGGCCGCGCGCGGCTTGCGTTTACAATTCCTGCCTGCCTACTGCCCCGAGCTGAACCTGATCGAAATCCTCTGGCACCGCTGCAAGCACTACTGGCTCACCCCGGACGACTATCGCACCGAGCAAACCCTACGCGACAAGCTCGACTACCTCATGCCCAGAGTCGGAACTGAGTATACGGTTACTTTTAGCTGACCACTTAA
>NZ_RWIS01000002.1 GCF_003944705.1 Hymenobacter metallilatus
GCACGATGGCCCGCTGCAAGACCCGCTCCAGGAGCAGCTTTTCTACCTGCGCATACTGTGCCGCTTTGCGCGGGGCCGCTGGCTGGAATACCGCCTGGTGGCGGCAGCTCGTGCACAGGTACTTCGCCTGACCGTGGCTATGACCATTTTTGCGCAAGGCCGTGCTTCCGCATTTAGCGCAGGTGAGGGGCGTGTGTAGCATCTCACAAGATAGCAAAACCACGCTTTAGACCACCGCCAAAAACTCTACTTCCCAACATACGCTAAGGCCATCATTAACTCAGACACCTGCTATGGTGAGGGGTATGAAACTTAGGTGTGTATTGATGAATTAACGTGCTATATTGATGAAGTGGGTGTTAAATAATAAGGGGTAGCGTAAAATTTATAACTGTTTTGGCTATATTGACCTTAAAAAAGAGACGACTTTTCAAAAATAATCAATATGACTCCGAAAAGTTCAGCCGTTCGACCCGGTTTTAGCTTGTTTACGCTGGGTACTCTATTGCTGCTGGCCCTGTTGGCGGCGCTGGTGCAGGTCCCGCACCCGGCGGCGGCGCCGGGCGCACTTAACGGCGCCGATGTGGCCTGGATGCTGACCGCCACGGCCTTCGTACTGATTATGACGCCGGGCTTGTCGTTTTTCTACGGGGGTATGGTGCGGCCAAAAAACGTTATCAGCACCATGCTACAGAGCTTTGTCGCGCTAGGGGTTATTTCGGTGCTGTTTTACTTTGTGGGTTTCTCCCTCTGCTACGGCGACTCCTGGCACGGCCTGATTGGCAACCCGCTCACATTTGCGCTGCTGCGCAATGTGGGTACCGCGCCCAACCCGGCATTTGCTGCTACCATTCCCTTCATTCTCTACTTTGCGTTTCAGCTGAAGTTTGCCATCATCACGCCGGCTCTTATTACCGGCTCTTTCGCCGAGCGGGTCCGCTTTAAGGGCTACCTGGCTTTTATGGTGCTGTTCAGCCTGTTCATCTACTGTCCGCTGGCCCACTGGACCTGGCACCCCGAGGGCTTTCTGCGCAAGTGGGGCGTCCTCGATTTTGCGGGCGGTACGGTGGTGCACATTTCGGCTGGGGTAGCGGCGCTGGCCGGGGCAATGGTGCTGGGGCGCCGCTCGGCCAATCTGCGGCCCTCATCTTTCTCCACTCCCAATGTGCCGTATGTGCTGCTGGGAACCGGTTTGCTGTGGTTTGGCTGGTTTGGGTTCAACGCCGGCTCGGCCCTGGGCGCCAACGAGTTGGCCGCCTTATCATTTGTGAACACCAACCTGGCCTCGGCGGCGGCGCTTATTGCCTGGGTACTTATTGAAGTGGCGCGGGGTGGTAAGCCCACGGCCGTTGGGGCCTGCACGGGCGCAGTAGTAGGGCTGGTGGCTATTACACCGGCCGCCGGCTACGTCGACTACGGACAAAGCATTCTGTTTGGCGTCCTGTCCGCCATGATCAGCCACGCGGCCGTGCACTGGCAAAACTCGCGCACTACCATCGACGATACCCTGGATGTATTTCCCTGTCACGGCCTAGGCGGCATTGTAGGAATGTTGCTGACCGGAGTATTTGCTGATAAGGTGGGCCTGATTCACGGCTCCTTTACCACCTTCGGTTACCACCTGCTGGGGCTGCTCATCGTCATAACCTACTCATTCGTCGGGGCCTGGGTATTATTGAAAATAACTGATCGTATCTTTGGATTGCGCGTAAAGCTGCAGGAAGAAGAGCTGGGCCTCGACCTGAGCCAGCACGAGGAATCTACCTACCATATCGACGAAGAATTTGAGCGCACGTACCGCCGCGAGTTAGCTACGGAAAATGCGTAACGACAACACCTGCTACTCCTCGCCCCAACCTCCGGAAAAGTTGGGGTACCCCTCTGGTAGCAGGTGGGTTAGAGAAGGAATGAGGGGTACATTATTTTAAGTAGAAGGCCACCGGCGGGGAATCCGGTGGCCTTCTTTTTTGCGTGCTGATTGTCAGGTGTTGGTTGGTCCGCCGTCCTAAGCAGCGCGAAGAGCATTGTGGCGCTGAACTACTTCTTAACAACTCATTCTGGCGTGATAAGGTCCTTCGCGCTGCTCAGGATGACGAAACAGCTCCCCATCAACTCTCACCAATAAACAGCCAGCAATCAGCTCCCCATCTTACTGAGGATAAACGATACCAGGAAGCCCAGCACCGTGATAAGGCCCGTAAAGTTGTGGGCCACGGCAAAAGCTTCCGGAATCATGGTATCGGCAATCATGGCCAGTACTGCCCCCGCCGATATGGCCGTGGTGGCCGCTACTACCTCCGGCGAGAAACCGCTGAACACCGAATAGCCCACCAGGGATGAAATGCCCGAAATAACCGCAATGCCGGCCCACAAACCCAGCACGTAGGCCGGCCGTCGGCCGGCTTTGCGCATACCGGCGGCACTACTAAGGCCTTCCGGTAAGTTGCTCAGAAAGATGGCTACCACGGCCACCAAACTCACGCTGCCCCCGGCCAGCATACTCAGGCCAATCACAATGCTTTCCGGAATGCCATCCAGCAGTGCCCCCACGGCCAGGGCCATGCTGTTGTCGTCGCCGGCTTCGTTGCCTTCGGTTTTGCCCCGCTGCACAGCATCCCGCTCCTGGTTTTGGTGCTCCCCGGAACGTTTGCGGTGTTTGGCACCGTAGCGGGCCAGCAGCCAGTTGGCGGCCGTGTACGCCGCCGCGCCGCCCACAAACCCCAGCCCCGTCGAGTCGAAGCCGCCTTTTTGATAGGCTTCCTCCATCAGCTCCAGGGAGAGGGTAGCAATAAGAACGCCACTGCCGAAGGCCATAACAGCCGCAATCAGCCGCTGGGGAACCCGCAGAAAGTAGCCAATGGCCGCGCCCAACAGCAGGGCTGAGCCCGAAACCAGGCCCCAGAAGCCAGCCACAGCCCAGGTAGGAACAGAATGCATGAGAGGAGAAGGAGAATGTGGGAATGCCCGCCAGGCCGCTGCATGAGCGGAGCGAGTGGACCGTTCAACGCCGGTTGCCACACAAAGGATGCTACCCGGCCCGAAACTACCTCCTTATAGCGTGCGGCGTAACCACTCGGGGGTGGTACGCTGGCGTTGCTCACACCACCTACTTCGGCCAAGTAACCCCCGGATATTCGTTGGTCTTGCCCTGCTGCGGTGGCCTATGCGGGCGGACCGCTACGCTGCCGACGGGAACGAGGGCCAACGGGGTGTGCCGGGCGTTGGGGCCGGGCTTCCCCGTTGGTACTGGCCCAAATCAGGCCGGCGAGTTATAGGCGTCGTACACGTTCCAGGCCCAGATAACGAAGGGTACCACAATAGTCCAGGCTAGCAAAAAGCCAATCAGGCCGCCCAGGGCCCAAATCAGGAACGCCTTCAGAATGTGCCCTTTGATAAGCTGGCCGAGGCCCGGCACAAAGATGGACAGCAGAGCCGGCAGGCCGTAGGTTGGTTTCATAGCGAAGAAGGACTGAAAACGAAAATTGCGGGAAGTTACTGAACCCGGGCCTGGCCAAACGGGCAGCGGGCCAGCACCACGCACCGCCCACAGGCCGGCGTGTGAAAGTAGCAGCATTTCTGCCCATGAAACATCAGGGCCTCGTGGTGGTCGTACACCTGCTGGGCATCCCAGTCGGGTGGGAGCAGGGCCGCCAGCTGGGCGTGGGCAGCCGCTTCGCCTACTTTGGGGCCAATCAGCCCCAGGCGCTGCGCTACCCGGTGGTGGTGGCTGTCCACGGGCATGGCCGGCCGGCGCAGGGTACTGAACAGCAGCACCGCCGCGCTGGTTTTGGGGCCCACGCCGGGCAGTTGCTCCAGCCAGGCGCGGGCCTCCGGAATAGGTAGCTCGGCCAGAAACTCCAGATGACAGGGCCCGTT
This sequence comes from Hymenobacter metallilatus, assembly GCF_003944705.1. Classification (GTDB taxonomy): domain Bacteria; phylum Bacteroidota; class Bacteroidia; order Cytophagales; family Hymenobacteraceae; genus Hymenobacter; species Hymenobacter metallilatus. Next base: position 3,877 of record NZ_RWIS01000002.1, read on the forward strand.
GCAGCGCTGGCTCACCTCCCGCAATACCTGTTGCAGGCGCGGAGCCTTTTGCTCGGGCCAGGTGCAAGCCCCGATGGCCTCCTCCACCTCGGCCGTGGGGGCGTCGCGCACGGCATCCCAGGTGGGGAAGCGGGCCCGCAGCTCCTGGTAGGCCCGGTGCGAATCCTGGTTGCGGGTGCGGTGGGAGAGCAGGGAGCTGATGAGCTCACTGAGCGGGTCCTTGGTGCTGAAAAAGGCAAACGGGGCTCCATACTCGGCGCAGAGCCGGCTATGTACCCACAAGGCCAGCTCCTGGCGCTCAGCTACAGTCGAGGAAAGTACAGACGTCGTCACCCTGCTGCCTACGCGAAGTACCGGGCGCGGGGCTGACTTTCCGGTAACAAAAAGCCTCCGCCGGGTAGGGCGGAGGCTTTTTGTTTGGTAAAAACCTGCTGGTTCAATGGGCCGGCTACTGTCCGCGGTTATACAGTAATATGGCCTGTTTCACGCTGTTCTGCGACTTGCCGCCGATTACCAGGGGCACAATGGCCAGTGGAATAGCCGCGTACATTAGGGGCGACACCGAAAAACCGTTGCTGCTGCCGAAGCTGGAGAGCGTTCCGGCCAGCAGCAGGCCCCCAGCCCCGATATAGCTTAGGGTAGTAATGCGCTGGTAGCGGCGGGCGTCGGCCAGCAACTTCTGCGAACCGGGGTTATCGACGGTGGCCAGCTGCAGGTTGCGCACGCTCAAATCCTCAATCGGGCCATTATCCTTGCTGAAATACTCGGTGCGTACCGTGCGGTAGCCTCCAAAGCCGCCGTAGCCGCCGTAGGGGTAGCCAAAGCCCCCATAACGTCCGTATCCATAAGGGCCAAAACCACCGGGGTTGCTAACGTACTGCTGGCTGGTGATGGAGTACAGGCTGATGCGGCCCACCCGGTCGCGGCGCAAAGTGGTTTCGCGCTTGGAACGGCCCGGCAAGGTAGTGCGCACGTAAAAGCCGGTTTCATCTTCGTAGTAGCGCACATCGTTCAGGTCGAGGCGCTGCTGCCCATCTACCAGCAGAAACGTGCGCCCAAATACAGGCTGCTTCACTTCCACATCGTACCCCCGTAACACCTGTCCCGATTTCAGGCCCACGGCGTAGCGGGTAGTATTGGCGGGAGGAAGCGGGGCCGCCCGCTGAGCCCGGGCCGAGTCGGGCACGACCGGAGGCGAGGCCAGGACGCGGGGGGCCGGAGCCCGGCGGGCAGTATCGGCGGGGGCAGTGGTTACGGGAGCGGCTGGAGTAGCAGGGGCCGGAGCCGGCGAACCGGGCAGCGTATTCAGCTCGCGGGGTGTTTGCTGGGCAAGGGCCGGAGCCGCCAGCGCAAACAGAGCCAGAACAGGGAGAGAGCGGAGCAACATAGGGATAAATAAAGGCAGAAAGAACGAAATAACGGGTCTGGCCTGCGAGCAAGCCGTGTGCGGCGTCCCGGCTGCCGCATCAACAGCCAGGCTGGGGCAAAGGTGCCCGGCCACTGGCAGAATGCCCAGGGAACGGCTGCCCCGGCTACCAGCAAAAAGCATGCGCGCTCCATCCGGCAGAATTAGCTGGTAGACGCCCGCGCCGGGCCCTTGTTTGCAGAAGAGTACCTGGCGCTGCCGCCCGTTGCAGAAAGCCCCGTTTTTTATCTGTCCGCAACCAGCTCCGCGCTGTCATTAGCCTCCTGAAAACGGGTTACTTGTTCCAGCGTATTGCGGCTGATGCCGGCTACACTGTGCCGACTTGGTGTAAGGTTGACTGCATCTTCCGACTACGAAATAGTAACCCGCGGGTAGCCGGCCGGTATTGCCCTGCAAAAAACGCCCCGTACCTAACTGCTGGTTCGCCTTTGAAGTGAGGCGCATAAGCCGGGTGTTAGCTGATACCAAGCGGTGCCTGTAGGACCGCAACAGCGGCATAAGGCATTTTGAGCAGGCACCCGGCACCAGCTCCTGGCATTGCTGGCGGAGCGCCGGAATGTGGCCATCGGAGAGAATTGTGCAGAGCTGGTTTTTACGAAATGCCAGGGTAGGGGCGGCCCAGGGAGTTGAGCAGGAGTACCACCTAGCGCAGCAGCTTCTCCAGCAGGCTCATGCTGTCTACCATATCGGTGCTGGACTCGAAATCCAGGGGCTTCAGAATGTAGCCGGCTACCCCAAGGTTCTGCGCATTCAGCCGATCCACATCCATGCCGGAAGTAGTGGTGATGAACACCGGTATCCGGGCCAGTTCGGGGTTGGCGCGGATTTCAGCCAGAAACTCGTGCCCGTTCATTTTGGGCATATTCAAATCCAGCAGAATAATTTCCGGCAGCGGCCGGATGGGCTCCACTCCATTGGTGCCCAACAGCAGGTCCAGCGCCTCCAGCCCGTTGAAAGCAGTGTACAGCTTGTGGGGCACGCTAAATTTCTCGAAGGCCTTCTGCGCCGTCATGGTATCAAAAAAATCGTCTTCAACTAGCAGTACGGAGCGCATGGCGGTGAAATGATGAGATGGTAAACTAGTGAGTTTGCCGTTCTGACGGCACCTCGTACATAGTCCTTGTGGGTTGGCTGAGTCGAGTGCCGACCTAATCAGCTGATTAAACCGCGGGGAGCACCCTCACAGCCTAGGTTATCTACTTGGGCCAGGTAAAAACAAAGGCGGCGCCCTGGCCCTCTTCGGACTCGATGTGAATGGTGCCTTTTTGTTCTTCTACAATTCGTTTTACAATGCTGAGTCCAATGCCGGTGCTTTCGGCGGTGTTCCGGTCGCGCAAAGTCTGAAACATCAGGAACACTTTCTGGTGAAACTGCGGAGCAATGCCGGGCCCATCATCCTGCACCCGAAACTCGTAGCATTCCCCCAGGTCGCGGGCCGTTACGGTAATTACGCCGTCGGGGCGGTTATGGTACTTGGCTGCGTTGCCAATAAGGTTGGTGAATACCTGCTGCAGGCTCAGCCGGTCGGTGGTGAGCAGGGGTAAGGGGGCCGGTGTTTCCACCCGAAACGTGGGCGGCACCACCAGCTCCGTTACCTCCGCAACCAGCTGCTGCACTGCCACCGGCTCCAGCTTACGCTCCGTACGACCGGCGCGGGCATAAGCCAGCAACCCGTTAATGAGGTCCTCCAGGCGGTGCAGGCGGCCTTTCATCATATCCAGGTACTGGCGCATCTGGGGGCTGAGCTCGTGCGGAAGCTCGTCTTCAATCCATTTCACTACCGTTACCACCCCACGCAGCGGAGCTTTCAGGTCGTGGGAGGCTACGTAGGCAAACTGATCCAGCTCCCGGTTGCGGTTTTCCAGCGCGGCGAAGCTGGTGTCCAGGGTCTGGGTCATGTGGTTGAGGGAGGTAGCCAGGTTGCCCAGAGTGTCCTGCTCCTGGTCGGAAATCTTCACTGAATAGTCGCCCTGCACTACGCGGTTCGCCAGGCTCTCAATCAGCTGGATGCGGCGGGCTACATCGGCGTTGGTGCGGGTCAGCTCAGCCTGTAGCTCCTCGTTAGCTCGTAGCTCCTTGGTAATTTTGGTAAACAGCCAGAATACAATGAGCGTAGCCAGAATAGCCGATACCAGGAGGGCCACCGGAGTCGTATTCTCAAAGAAATCCTGCTGCTGCCGCCGTTCCTGCAGCAACCGGTTCTCCTCGCGCTGTACCCGCCCGATAAGCTGGCGCAGGCGCAACTGCCGGTCCCGGTCCTGGCGCACCAGCTGGCGTACCGCATCCGTGGAGGGCGTCAGCCGCGTCCAGCGCCGCAGGTAGGCAAACTCTAGCTGTACATCTCGTTGCAGGGTATCAAGGCGCTGCTGCTGCTGGCGGTTGTCGGTAGTGAGCAGCTGTAAAGCCTCCAGGTCCTTGCGGGCCTCCGGTATGCTGGCGTAAAAGCCCGGCAGGTAGGTACTGTCGTTCAGCAACAGATACCCGCGTACCTGACTTTGCCCGTCGCGCATGTGGCTGCGCAGGCTGGAGGCATTTTCCAGCACCTGGTAGGTGTGCTCCACCAGGCGGGTGTAGTAGGCCAGCTGCTGAATGCTGTACCAGGATGCGGCCGAAGTAAGCAGCAGAACGCCTACTGCAATTACGAAACCCAGAATAATTTTGGTATTGAGCTTGAGGCCCATAGGCAGAAACGCAGAAAGAGGAGGCGCAGTAGCCGGCTGCAAGGTACGGGCAGCCGGTTGGTTGGGCCTACAACGGGTAGCCGGGGCGGCAGGTTGGCTTCCGTATCTTTGCCCGTAAGCTGGCCCGTAGATGTGGGCCGGCCGCCGCTGCTATGCCTCTCTTCGACCCCATCACCTCGCCCCAGAACCCGCGCATCAAAAACCTGCTTAAGCTACAGCAGAAATCCTCGGAGCGCCGGGCGCAGGGCCTTACTATCATTGAAGGCCTGCGCGAGCTAACCATTGCCCGGGGCGCGGGTATTGAGGTGGCGGCCCTGTTTGTGTGTTCCGAGCTGGCCGGAGCCGGGCGGCAGCAGCAGCTGCGGGAGCTGGTGGCAAACAGTGTTACCGATTGGTTTGAGGTATCAAAAGCGGTATTTGAGAAAGTGGCTTACCGGGAGGGCTCCGATGGAGTACTGGCCCTGGTGAAGCCTCCGCTGCTTACCCTGGAGCAGCTGCCGCTACCGGCCGCGCCGCTGCTGCTGGTGCTGGAAGCGGTAGAAAAACCCGGCAACCTGGGGGCTATCCTGCGCACCGCCGATGCCGCCCAGGCTACGGCCGTGGTAGTCTGTGACCCCCGCACCGACCTCTTCAACCCCAATGCCATCCGGAGTAGTATCGGGTGCTCATTTACGGTACCAACCGTTGCTACCACCCGCGCCGAGTTGCTGGCCTGGTGCCGCAAGCACGGTATTCGCACGTATGCGGCGGCCCTTACCGAGCAGGCAGTAGCTTACACTACCTGTAACTTCCGGGGGCCTACTGCCCTGGTGATGGGCACGGAAGCCGATGGCCTTACCCCGGAGCTGAGGCAGGCCTGCGACCATACCATCATCATTCCCATGCGCGGGGCCATCGACTCCCTGAACGTGAGCACCGCCACCGCCATTCTCACCTTCGAGGCCGTGCGGCAGCGCGAAAATCAGGTGCCTGCCAGCTAGCTACCTGCCTCTCAGCACAACGCCCTGCTGTGGCAAGCACGGCAGGGCGTTGTGTTGAGAAGCAGGTAGCCAGCGCAACAGCTGATCAGGAATCGGAGAGCTTACGCTGGAAATGGAGCTTGAGAATGGTGTCCATTTTTTCGGCCGTAAGGGGCTTGCTGGCCAGGCCGGCCACTGGCAAGTCATCTACCCGAGCCAGGTTGGCAGAGGTCATATTCACGGTAAGCACTACAATCCGGATGGCCTCGCGGTAGGCGGCGGGCAGGTGCTGATACGCCTCCAGAAACGCCATGCCATCCATGGTGGGCATGGTGATATCCAGCAGCAGCAGGGCCGGGTGGGCAGCCGAAGGCGCTACTACTTGTTGCTCCAGCAGGGCCAGGGCTTCTACCCCGTCGTTGGCCGTGAAGATGGAATCAGTAATGCCCAGGCTGCGAATCAACGACTCATTGATGTGATTGGTGGTGTCGTCGTCGTCGACCAGAATGACGTAGGATAATTTTTCCATAGCCTAAAGGTAGCAGAGAAATTACGGAGTGGGAAGCCTTACGATGAAAGTAGAGCCCACACCTGCCGTGCTCCGAACGGAGAGCTGACCACCGGCATTTTCTATCATGCGCTTGATCAGAAACAGGCCTACGCCGGAGCCCTCTACGTGATGATGGAGCCGACGGAACAGCCCAAACAGCTGTTGCTGCTGCTCCGGGCTGAGGCCCAGTCCATTATCCTGCACTTGAATCTCCATGGCGCCCGGCTGCTGCTCACACGTAATCCGGATCTGGGGCACACGGTTGGGGTGGCGATACTTGAGCGCGTTACTGAGCAGGTTGTACACAATGCTGCGCAGGTGTTTATGAGAGAGCAGAATGGGGCCGCAGTTTTCCACCTCCACCAGTACTTGGGCGTCGGCCTCAGCAAGCTGTGCCGCCAGATCCAGCTGTACATCGGCAATTACGGCCGCCAAATCAAGGGGCTCATCCGCGGCCTCGCCCTCCTGGGGTACCCGGGAAAGCTCCGTCAGGTGGCCGATGGTTTGCTGAAAGCGGAGCACCGAACCGTGCATCATCCGGAGCAAGGGCTGCATTTCAACGCGCAGCGGGTGGTCGGCCGGAATGGTGCGCTCCATCTCATTCAGCAGTCCTTCCAGGTTGGCAATAGGAGCCCGCAAATCGTGGGAGGCGGAGTACACAAAGGAATCCAGCTCCTGGTTCATGTGCGTGAGCTGGGAGTTGCGCGCTTCCAACCCCTGCGTACGTTGCTGTACCCACTCATCGAAGGAGCGACTGAGCTGATGCATTTCCCGCTGGCTGTTTGCCAGCTGTTGCCCCGTTTCCGACAGTTCCACATTCAGCGACGCCAACTCCGAATTGAGGTTGTGCAGGTGAAGGCGGGTCTTGCGCTGCTGGGTAATGTCGTAGGCAAACACGGTTACGCCTTCTACTTTGCCCTGCTGGTTCCGGATGGGCTGGAACGACAGTGTAAAATACGCCGTGGCCACCGTCTCACCCAATGAAGGCGTGGGCCAGGCACTGGCCTCCGGTACTATCAGGGGTTGCCCGGTGGTATACACGGTATTCAGCCAGGCCAAAAAGGGCTGCACTACCGCCGCAGGAGCCACATCCCGCACCGGATGCCCCAGTATTACCCGGTGGCCCACCAATGTGGTGTACTGGTTGTTGGCGAAGCGGCAAATGTGGTCGGGCCCGCTGAATACGATGATAACGGCTAGTTGCTGCATAAATGCCTCGTAACTCTGGCGGGGCTGTTCGTTGCTTTCGTACAGGCGCTGTATTTCCTGCGCCAGGGTTCGGCGCAAGGGGGTAGAAGTGCCCAGACCATTAAAATCGGCGGAGTCGGCCACGCTAACCAGCAGATAAGGGCCACTGCGTTGGGCGGCTACCCAGAGGTAGGCATTCAGGTCGTTGTGCTGATAGTGCACGTCGCGGTGGCCCGGCTGGCCGGATACAAACGTATCGTGGCAGAACTGGTACACGCCGGTAGGATCGGGGTGGGGGTAGCGCAGGCGTAGGGTAATAGTAGCAGGTACTTCGGGTAGGCTCAGTAGCTGCTGGGCGGCCGGATTCAGCCGGACATATACGAAGTCGGTGATGGTACGCTGATCGGGGGCGTACACCGGCCGCAGCACTACCACGCCGGTAACGGATATGGAAAACAGGGTAGAAAACAGCTCGTCGCCGGTCGGCTCGCTGGCCTGCGGGGCAGGAGGAAGAAGATCCATAACAATCAGCGGAAAGGCCGTGGTGCGCCTGGCGGAAGCAGCGGGAGGCGAAGCTGCGGCAACGAAGCTAGGGAGCGGCAGCCGGAAAATAAAGGGTGCCGATTGAGGCCGGCTGTCAGCAAAAATAGTCCTCCCTGCGGGCTTTGTCAAGCGGCCCAGTTCCCTTGCACTCCACTGCGGGCAGGATTTCCGGCGGCGGTGGAAGAAAAGCAGCTGGCCCCGGCTATCTGCCCGCGGGGGCGGCTACCACCATGTTAGCACGCCGGCGCGGGCTGTAGCCCGGGGCGTCAGCTCCTGGTCAAATAGCCAGAAGTCGGCGCGGTAGGCAGGAGCCAGGTAGCCCAGCTCGTGGTCGAGGCCCAGCAGCTGGGCCGGATAAAGCGAAGCCATCCGCAATGCCTCTTCCAGGGGCAGGCCTACCTGCTGCACGCAGTTGCGAATGGCCAGAGGCAGGGTAAGGGCCGACCCGGCCAGTGTGCCTTGCGCATCCACGTAGTAGTTGGCCTGGGAGCGAAACTGGTAGGCCCCCTGCTGACTGTTAGTAACGGCATCGGTAATCAGAAACAGCCGCTGCCGGAGTATTTGCTGACTGATGCGCACGGAGGCAAAGTCACAATGCACGCCATCAGCAATGATGCTGGCGTAGGCCGTAGCCGAATCGTACACGGCTCCTACCAGGCCCGGCTCCCGGCCCTGTAGCGCCGACATGGCATTAAACAGGTGCGTGGCGGCCGAGAAACCCTGCCGAAATCCGGCCGCCGCCTGCTGGTATGTGGCATTGGAGTGCCCCGCCGATAGTATTACATCGGCTTTGCGCAGGCGCCCTAACACCGCCGCCGACACCATTTCCGGAGCTAGCGTCATCATTTTTAGGGTGCCATTAGCCAGCTGCAGGAGCTCGTCAACGTCGGCTACGGTGGCTTCCCGGATGTACGCAGCCTGGTGGGCGCCTTTCTTGGTAGGGTTGATGAAAGGGCCTTCCAAGTGAATACCCAGCAAGCCCGGTTGCTGCTGGCAGAACTCCCGACCTACTTCCAGCGCCTGGCGGGTTATGGGCCAGGAGTTGGTGGGCATAGTGGCCAGCACCCCGGTAGTACCGTGCCGGAAAGCAAACTGAGTGAGAGAAGCCAGGGCTTCTGCAGTAGGAGTCACGGAAAAAAGCTGCCCTTCAGCCCCGTACACCTGCAAATCCAGCAGGCCGGGCGCTACGCTCAGGCCCCGGGCATCCACGGTGGGTACATCGGCGGGAGCCGCTACTTCGGGCAGCACGGCCTCAATCAGCCCGTCTTTCACCAGCAGCGCGTGGTGCGGCAGCAGGGTGGAGCCAGTGTACACGAGGCAGTTGCGGAGCAGGTAGCGCATGGAGGGCAGGGGAGTGCAAGAAAGTGCCGAAGTTACGCTAGCTTGATGCTTAGTTAGCTCCACAATGCGCAATGGTGCTTCCTTCTCAGAAAGCCTCCTGGGTGCCGCACCTATTGCTGGCAGGGCTAGTGGCGGGGCTGGTGCTGGGAGCCTGTGCCTCGGTCAGGTTCACGCGGCCAGACCTCCGGCCCGCTCCCATAGCTATTCGCTACACCATCAAGCGAAAAGGGCTGTTGCTGTTCTTTTTCCCAGCGTACGATACTGTGGCCATCCGGTTGGCCTACCAGCGACGCCCGGTGCCCGCGCCCGGCACCTGCCCGCAAGCCGGGAAACACCCTACCCTAACGAGCCTCCGCCGGCTGCCCGGGGCCGAGCCCCGCTGGCTGGCAACGGTACGCTGCGGCTACCAGGCAGGGGCCTATCTGTTGCGCGTACCCCCATCCGGCCCCGAGTACCACTTCATCAGTCCGGTTTCTGATGAAAACTGGCGGCATCAGCTGCGGCCTATTCAGCCGGCAACGTACCTCTACCTGGCTACCACCGACTCCATGGGCACGCTGTTCGATCTGCGCACCTATCAGCGCCACGTGGTGCAGCTGCCCGCGCTGGCGGAAACTGACAGGAGAAATAGCCTGTCCCGGTCGTGGTATACCGTTTCGCCCGATGGGCAATGGGTGGGCCGGGCCTTCTCGCGCGACACTGCCACGTATTTTCGGCCGGCAAATCAGTCGCGCCGCAAACGGCTGCCGCTGCTCCTGCTCGACCAGCGTAACCTTACCACGGGCGAACAGCAACGCCTCCGGCTGCCCGGCGTATGGCTAGCGCCCACGCAATTGCCGCAATCTGTGCGGTGGGAGCAGGAAGCCGGTCAGTGGAAACTGCGCCCCGTGCCCTAAAACTACCACCACTATGACTACCACTCCCGAACACCGCACCATTCACGTTTATGGCCGCGTACAGGGCGTTTTCTTCCGCCAAAGTACCCAGCAGCAGGCTCACCGCCTGGGCCTCACCGGCACCGTGCGCAATAACCCCGACGGCTCCGTAACCATCCAAGCCGAAGGCCCCGCCGAGGCGTTGAATCGGCTGGAGGCGTGGTGCCAGCAAGGGCCGCCCGCCGCCAATGTAACCAGGGTGACACCCGTACCCGGCCCAGTGGAAGGGTACACTGGGTTTCAGATAGAACGGTAGCTGCTCAGACGCGACGCAATTCCTCCACCCACACGTCCAGGGCGTCCGCGGCGTATAGCAGGGGAGGGCCTACGGGCGTAGGCAGGCCGTGGCTTTCTATCAGCGTAGAGCTCCAGTGTTGCAAGGTAGCTGTCCGCAGCTGCCAGGGCGCATGCCATAAGCGGCCCCGCCAGATAATGCTGCTGTGCTGCCCAGGCCGGACACTTGGGCCCGCCGTGTACAACTGATACCGTTCTGTGAGGAAATGAGCAAGGCTGCCGGGCTGGGCAAGGGGCAAGGCCGCTCCGGGTGTCCAGGCGGCAGCAAAGGTGGCGGCTGGGGCACCCCGGTGGGTACGCTCGGCTGTGGCCCGTAACGTACCGCCGGAGCCGGTAAGCTGCATACGGGCGTGCAGGTACGGCAAATGGAACAGCGTACGGGCTGCCCATACCCCCAGCGGCTGCGTAGCATCCAACGACAGAAACCACACGCCCGGCACCCCATCCAGACGGGCATAGGTCCGCACATTCAACTCGTGCAGCGCGCTTAGGCCCGGTACAGCCGGCAGGCCCAGTGGCCGGATGTGACTCATGGTAAATGGCACTACGCCCAACCAGGCCTGCCCTTCGTACAGGTCAAGTTCCAGCCGGGGCGGTAGGTAGGGGTGCAGTACTTCCGGGGGTAAGGGCCAGTGCGCGAACAGCAGGTTGCTCCAGCGCTGGCGCATCAGCGGCCAGCGGCGTGGGTGGGTAGCGGGTGAAAAATCAGGCAAGGGTAGCTGTAAGATGAGGAGAAGGTAGCCGGTTCAGCCTATAACCATTTGCCCGGTTAACCTTCCCGCCACAACTCAGCAAAAAGCCGGGCCACTGATGCTGCCACCAACAAAAAAGGGGGGCGCAGCTTACGCCGCGCCCCCCTTTTCTCTGAAAACAAGCAGCTAAGCCCGAAAAATGGCTTCTAGTCTACTTTCTTGGCAGCGCGCAGACGCTCGTTTTCGTCGAGCAGAATCTTGCGCATCCGCACCGATTTTGGGGTTACTTCCAGGTACTCATCCTTCTGGATGTATTCCATGGCTTCTTCCAGCGAGAACTGACGCTTAGGCACGATTTTCACGTTTTCATCCGAGCCCGAAGCACGCATGTTAGTGAGCTTCTTGCCTTTCTGGATGTTGATGGTCAGGTCGTTGGGGCGGGTGTGCTCCCCGATAACCTGGCCGGCGTACACCTCTTCGCCCGGATCAACGAAGAACTCGCCGCGGTCCTGCATTTTATCAATGGTGTAGGCGGTGCCGGCACCGGTATCCATCGAAATCAATGAGCCGGAAATACGGCCCGGAATTACACCTTTATAGGGCTCGTAGGCCGAGAAGCGGTGGTTCATAATGGCCTCACCGGCGGTGGCGGTCAGCACGTTGTTGCGCAGGCCAATTAGGCCTCGGGCCGGAATGTTGAACTCCAGGTGCTGCAGGTCGCCCTTGGGCTCCATGATAGTCAGCTCGCCTTTACGCATCGTCACCAGCTCAATCACCTTGCCGGCGGTTTCCTCGGGCACGTCCACTACCAGGTGCTCAATGGGCTCCAGACGGTTGCCGTCCTCGTCCTCGCGGAACAGTACCTGGGGCTGGCCTACCTGCAGCTCAAACCCTTCGCGACGCATCGTCTCGATGAGTACCGACAAGTGCAGAATGCCGCGGCCGTACACCAGGAAGGTATCTTCCCGGTCGGTTTCTTTCACGCGCAGGGCCAGGTTTTTCTCAGTTTCCTTGAACAGCCGGTCGCGCAGGTGGCGCGAGGTCACAAACTTGCCTTCCTTGCCAAAGAAGGGCGAGTTGTTGATGGTGAACAGCATGTTCATCGTCGGCTCGTCGATGCTGATGGTGGCCAGGGCCTCCGGGTTTTCGGCATCGGCCAGCGTGTCGCCAATGTCGAAACCCTCGATGCCGGTTACGGCGCAGATTTCGCCGGAGCTAACTTCGGCTACCTTATTCTTGCCCAGGCCTTCAAACACCTGTAGCTCCTTGATTTTTACCTTCTTGATGGTGCCGTCGCGCTTAATCAGGCTCATGTTGGCGCCCTCTTTCAGCGTACCGCGGTGCACCCGGCCAATGGCAATGCGGCCCACGAACGAGGAGTAGTCGAGCGAGGTAACCTGCATCTGGGGCGTGCCGTCCAGCTGAGGAGCCGCCGGAATGGAGGCCACCACGGCATCCAGCAGCGGAATGATGCTGTCGGTTTTTACTTTCCAGTCGGTGCTCATCCAGCCCTGCTTCGAGGAGCCGTACAGGGTCACGAAGTCCAGCTGGTCTTCGGTGGCCCCCAGGTTGAACATGAGGTCGAATACCTGCTCATGCACCTCGTCGGGGCGGCAGTTTTCCTTGTCCACCTTGTTCACCACTACAATGGGCTTCAGGCCCAAGTCAATGGCTTTGCCCAGCACAAAACGGGTCTGGGGCATGGCACCTTCAAAGGCGTCCACGAGCAGCAGTACGCCGTCGGCCATCTTCAGAACCCGCTCCACCTCGCCGCCGAAGTCGGCGTGACCAGGGGTGTCAATAATGTTGATTTTAACGTCTTTGTACCGTACCGATACGTTTTTGGAGACGATGGTGATGCCTCGCTCACGTTCCAGGTCATTGTTGTCCAGAATCAGGTCGTCGAACTGCTGGTGCTCGTCGAACAGCTTGGAGGCGTGAATGATCTTGTCCACGAGCGTAGTCTTGCCGTGGTCAACGTGCGCAATGATGGCGATATTCCGAATGTTCTGCATACAAAGGGTTTTCCGGGCGCAAAGGTACGGAATGAAACTGGCAAAAGCGCGCAGTAATTAATTGTTAATGAGAGAGGAAGAAACAGCGGGCGAGAAGACAGACAACTTATTGGCCGCCTGCGGTTCCCGCAAGGATAGACAATGTGCTATGTAGGGGGGTAAGACCGAACCCTGCCCGGGCTGCGTATGTTGTGGCAGCAACCGGCCCAGGCGGGCCGGCTCTGTCCTCTCATACACTACCCCGCTTCGTTTCATGCGTTCCTCGCTTCTGATTCTGCTTCTGTCGGCCCTGACGCTCAATGCCGCCTGCTCCCAAAAGAAAACCGATACCCGGATGAATCCGGCTGGTGCGTCAGGGCCGGGTGCTTCGGCGGCCAGCGCCTATCCAAAACCCAAAGTGGTTACCGGCAAGCCCGACGAGTTTCCGGTGCGCAAAACCGATGCGCAGTGGAAAGCCCAGCTCACGCCGGCCCAGTATTTTATTCTGCGCCAGCAGGGCACCGAGCGGCCTTTTGCCAACAAATACTTCGACAATCACCAGAAAGGCAACTATTACTGCGCCGCCGACCACAACCTGCTATTCTCCTCCGAAACCAAGTTTGAATCGGGTACCGGCTGGCCGAGCTTCTGGGCCCCGGCCTCGGAAAACAGCCTGAAAGTAACCGCCGACAACAGCCTGGGCATGAGCCGCGACGAGCTGGTGTGCGCCAAGTGCGGCGGCCACCTCGGCCACGTATTCAACGACGGCCCCAAGCCCACCGGCCAGCGCTACTGCATGGACTCCGATGGCATGGTGTTCGAGAAGGCTAAGTAGCTGTTATTCCACGGTGAAGGAGGCGTTTGGGGCGGATGTTCAATGTGTTCAGGCCAGCCACTGCTCGCTGCGCGGAATACCGGAATGATAGTTCGACCGTACTTTTGCCAAACGGCCCATTGGCAATCTAAGCCAATGGGCCGTTTCATTTGTTGTAGCTGCAAAGTGCAAACTCTGCCGTTCATTTTTTTCTGTTCTATGTCAACTCAGGTTCAATCTGACCCCATTGTGGAGCTGCAGGAAGCCTTGGCTACGGCCCGGCAGCAGCTGGTAGCGCACGGTGTGTATCACTCCTTACACTCCCTGGAGGATCTGCGGGTGTTTATGCAGCACCACGTGTTTGCCGTGTGGGATTTTATGTCGTTGCTGAAAGCCCTGCAGCGCGAGCTTACCTGCGTAGAGGTGCCGTGGGTGCCGCGCGGCAACCCGGCCACCCGCCGGCTCATCAACGATATTGTGCTGGAAGAGGAAACCGATGTGGATTCCGACGGCAACCCGGCCAGTCATTTCGAGCTATACCTGCGTGCCATGCATGAGTGTGGTGCCGATACGGCCCCCATAGAACGCCTGCTTGCCGCTCTGGCCACTGGTGCCACTGTGGCCCAGGCCCTGGAGGCGGCTCAGGCCCCTGCTTCGGTGCGGGCATTCGTGCTGGATACCTTCCGCATCATCCACTCTGGCCAGCCGCATGCCATTGCGGCGGCTTTCACGTTTGGGCGGGAAGACGTAATTCCGGATATGTTCCGCCACTTGGTAGCTGACCTGACCCGGCGCTTCCCCGGCCAGTTGGATACGTTCGATTATTACCTTAACCGTCATATTCAGCTGGATGAGGAGGTGCATACTCCGCTGGCCCAGCAAATGGTGCGCGACCTATGCGGCTCAGATCCGCTCCGCTGGCAGCAGGCCCAAGAAACGGCCACCCGGTGCATGCAGGCCCGGGTAGCTCTATGGGATGGAATTAAGGCCGATTTGCAGGCGGTGGAAGCATAAGCCAACCATCTGGCCGTGGCCCCGTTAGCACAGAAGCCAGCTCATGGGGAGCTGGCTTCTGTGTTTGTGTTATGAATCTGTTGCATCCAATTCGAGTGGGGCTGCCTGTACTGGTATTGCTGGCCGCCTGTACTACTACCGAAACGGTTGGAGAGGAAGCCGCCGTACAACGTCCACCCACCCGCATCCTCACCGACGCCGACCGGCAGGCCGCCTACAACAGCAACGCTGGCTACGGAGGCTCCGTGCCCGATGCTACGCCCGGCCGGGTTCCTATCCGGGAGCAGGCCAGCGGTATTAACTCCCGCAAACGGCCCGAAACGCTTAACACCAACGACAACAACACAACCACGCCCGAAACCCGGATGCGCCGCGTGAACGGCGCCCCCGCCGACACCCTCCGGCTTCCGCGCTAGGGCTTGCCGGAGCCTACCGGGCCCGCTTACTTACCACTTACCAGAACGCCTGGCCTCTTCCGGAAGAGGCCAGGCGTTCTGGTAAGTGGCTTCGGCGTGCAGAATTACTGAGCGGCTTCGGCAGCGGCGTCGGGGCTGGTTGCCGCGGGGGTAGCTGCGGCTTTAGGGGCCTGCCGGGAGGGAGCCTTAGCGGCCGGACGTGAAGCTGGCTTAGTTGCGGCGCTGGCGGCCTTTCCTGCTGGTGGGGTGGCTGCCGGGCGGGCGGGCGTAGGCTTTGCCGCCGGACGGCTGCCCGAGCGGCTTCTGGATGGGGTCTTGCTTGCGGTACTACCGTTGCTGGCGGCACCGGCCGCCGCTACGTCCGTCGAGATGCTGTCGGAGGCGGCGGGAGTACCGGTTTCGTGCCGGCTCACGATGGTGTGCAATGCCTGCTCAAATAAATGTTCCATGTCCGTATCCAGGCGGCGGGTGGCATCCTTCACCACTTCCTTCAGCTTGGCTTTCGTTTCCTGCCGGATGCGCTTCACTACTTCGTTGATGCGGCCATCCAACTCTTTCTGCAGCTGTTTAGCCGCAGTTTTCAAGGCTTTTTTCTGAGTAGACTTCTTGCTGGCTTTCGAGTCGTTGATGGCCGTTGTAGTCGATTGTGTGGCTTTAGCGGCTTTGCGTTGGGCCTTTTCGGCGGCGTCCTGCTGCTTTTTGGCCTTTTTGTCCTGTTTTTCCTGGTCTGAGTTTTTCATGGTCTGAAAAAAATGGGAGGGTAGGTTTCCCTACGCAAAACTCCGCAGTAGGTGGGCGAAATATAGAAGTATTACCAGATGAAAGTTGCGCGATGCGTGTTATGATTTGGCACAAACCAGCGTTTACCTGATAAGTCTTCTGCGGGCAGGTACACATTCCAGCCTGGCCTGCCTGCATTATTCCTCTTTTTTACTTGTTCCTTTGCACTCCCGTTGCCGAATCCGGCGACGCTCACAGTGCTTTTTTGCTTGCTTAATATGTCCTCTCTGCCCCAACGCTACACCGTCACGGCTGCGCTGCCCTATGCCAATGGCCCCGTGCACATCGGCCACCTGGCCGGCGTGTACCTGCCCGCCGATATCTACGTGCGCTACCTGCGCGCCCAGCAGCGCGACGTGAAATTCATCTGCGGCTCCGATGAGCACGGCGTGCCCATTACCATCCGGGCCCAGAAGGAAGGCAGCACGCCCCAGCAGGTGGTGGATAAGTACCACGCCATCATCCGCGACTCGTTCCGGGATTTCGGCGTGTCGTTCGATATCTATTCGCGCACGTCCTCTAAGACGCACGCCGAGGTAGCCAGCGGCTTTTTTCGGAAGCTCTACAAGGAAGGCAAGTTCATCGAGCAGACCTCCGAGCAGTACTATGACGAGAAGGCCGACCAGTTCCTGGCTGACCGCTACATCGTGGGCACCTGCCCCAACTGCGGCAACGAAAATGCCTACGGCGACCAGTGCGAGAAGTGCGGCACTTCGCTCAGCCCTACCGAGCTGATCAACCCGCGTTCCATGCTCTCGGGCAACCACCCCGTACTGCGCGAAACCAAGCACTGGTACCTGCCCCTGGATCAGTACGAGCCCTGGCTGCGCGAGTGGATTGTGGAAGGCCACAAGCAGGACTGGAAAGCCAACGTATACGGCCAGTGCAAATCGTGGATTGACCAGGGCCTGCACCCCCGCGCCGTGACGCGCGACCTGGACTGGGGCGTGCCCGTGCCGGTGGCCGGCGCCGAGGGCAAGGTACTGTACGTGTGGTTTGATGCGCCCATCGGCTACATCTCAGCCACCAAGGACCTGCTGCCCGATACCTGGGAAACCTACTGGAAAGACCCTGAAACTAAGCTGGTGCATTTCATCGGCAAGGACAACATCGTGTTCCATTGCATCATCTTCCCCACGATGCTCAAGGCCCACGGCGACTATATCCTGCCCGATAACGTGCCCGCCAACGAGTTCCTGAACCTGGAGGGCGACAAAATCAGCACGAGCCGCAACTGGGCGGTGTGGCTGCACGAGTACCTGCAGGATTTTCCCGGCCAGGCCGACGTACTGCGCTACGTACTCTGCGCCAACGCCCCCGAAACCAAGGACAACGACTTCACCTGGAAGGATTTCCAGGCCCGCAACAACAACGAGCTGGTAGCCAACCTCGGCAACTTCGTAAACCGGGCTGTGGTCCTGACGCACAAGTTCTTCGAAGGCAAAGTGCCCGCCGCCGTAGGCTTCACCACCGAGGATGAGGACGTGCTGCGCCAGCTGAGCGAGTTCCCGGCGCGTATCGGGGAGCTGATTGACAACTACCGCTTCCGCGACGCCCTGAACGAGCTGATGAACCTCTCGCGCCTCGGCAACAAGTACCTGGCCGACCAGGAGCCCTGGAAGCTCATCAAGTCCGATGAGGCCCGCACCGGCACCGTGCTGCACGTGTCGCTGCAGCTGGCCGCCGCCCTCGTCACGCTGCTGGAGCCCTTCCTGCCCGAAGCCGCCGCCCGTCTGGGCCGCATGCTCAACACCGAGAAAGGCACCTGGCCCCAGGCCGGCCGCCCCGACGCGCTGCCCGCCGGCCACCAACTCTCGGAAGCCGCCCTGCTGTTCACCAAAATCGAAGACGCCACCGTGGAGGCCCAGGTGCAGAAGCTGCTCGACACCAAGAAAGCCAACGAGCTGGCTGCTGCCGTAGCTGCCCCCGCCAAGGACGACGTGAGCTTCGAGCAGTTCCAGCAGATGGACCTGCGCATCGGTACCATCGTGGCCGCTGAGAAGGTCGCCAAAACCAAAAAGCTGCTCAAGCTCAGCGTAGACCTCGGTTTCGACGAGCCTCGCACTATCGTTTCAGGCATTGCCGAGCACTTCCTGCCTGAGGCTCTCATCGGCCAGCAAGTGCAAGTGCTGCTCAACCTCGCCCCCCGCGAAATCAAAGGCATCCAAAGCCAGGGTATGCTCCTGATGGCCGAAAACGCCGACGGTGTACTGAGCCTCATGCAGCCCAGCAGCCCCGTGCGTCCGGGTTCGGGTGTGGCGTAAACCTCACCCCCCGGCCCCCTCTCCTTGGGGAGAGGGGGAGCCTAACTACAGCCTGAAAACCAAAAAAGCCGCTGAAATCCTCAGCGGCTTTTTTGGTTTTCCCCAACACATTGATTGCTCAACAATCGTCAGGCTCCCCCTCTCCCCGAGGAGAGGGGGCCGGGGGGGGAGGTCTTCATTTTACGTTCACCACGTTCATGGCCCGCTCCACGCCCATAGCTCCGAAGGCCAGTACCGCTTCGGCGGCTTTTTCCAGGCGAGCTTCCAGGTCGATGTTTTCGTCGGCGGAGAAGGGGCTGAGCACGTAGTCCACCTGCCGGCCCTTTGAGAAGCTGGAGTCGATGCCGAAACGCAGGCGGGCGTATTCGTCGGAGCCTAGGGTTTCTTGGATGTGCTTGAGGCCGTTCTGGCCGCCGGCCGAGCCTTTTGCTTTCAGCCGCAGCTTACCGAAGGGCAGAGCCAGGTCATCTGTCACGACCAGCATCTGCTCTTTGGTCAGCTTGAGCGTGCTTAGCCAGTGGGCCGCTGCTTTGCCGCTCAGGTTCATATAAGTGGTAGGCTTCACCAGTACGTAGGTATGGCCCTTATGCTTGATTTCGGTGGTGAAGGCGTGGCGGCCCAGCTGCCAGGGCGCGGCCTCATACTTGCGGGCCAGGTAGTCGCCCACCATAAAGCCCACATTGTGGCGGGTGTCGGCGTATTCCGGCCCGATGTTGCCCAGGCACAGCACTAGAAACTTCATATCACGGATTTAGACGGATTTTTCGGATTTCACGGATGCAAGGTTACGCGGCCGGTCCGGCAGGCTCCCGCTAAACCGGCCTTCAGCGCAAACAAAAAAAGCCGCCCTGCGAGCAGGACGGCTTTTCGGTAGACGGCATCACCCGGCACGGAATCCGTGTAATCCGAGAAATCCGTCTGAATCCGTGATTTATTTGTCAGCCTGCAGCTGGCCTTTGAGGGCACGCGGGATGGTAACGGTGGCAATGGGAGCCAGGGCGTTGGTGAGGATGGTGTAGCCTTTGGGCTCCACTTTGTTCACTTTGATGGATTTGCCGAGGCCCAGGTCCGAAATGTCCACTTCCACAGAATCGGGCAGGTTTTCGGGAGTAGCACGCACTTTAATTTTGCGCAGCTTGCTTACCAGCTTGCCACCGGCCAGTACGCCCGGCGAAACGCCTACGTACTTCACAGGAACTTCCATCTTCACTTCTTTACCTTCCTGCAGCTCCAGGAAGTCAACGTGCAGCAGCATTTCGTTCACGGGGTGAAACTGGGCATCCTGCACGATAGCACGGCGGATGTCACCTTCAATGTTCAGCTCCACTACGTGCACCTCAGGGGTGTACAGCAGCTCGCGGAACAGGATGGCCGGAACGGAGAAGTGAACCTGGTCTTCGCCGCCGTACAGTACGCAAGGTACGTACGAGTCGAGGCGGAGCGCCTTAGCGTCCTTCTTACCGAGATTCGCTCTTTTAAACCCTACAATCTCGAGGCTTTTCATAAACGGGTGTTTTTGAGGAAAAAATGTTTGCCCACAGCAGGCAAACGGGCCGCAAAGATAGGCGGATTGTTTGGGAGTTGAAAATTCATCTATCATTGCGAGCCGAAGGCGAAGCAATGATAGTGTTACACAAACAACGAGCTGATGCTCTCGTGCGACACGACGTTGTGAATGGCCTGAGCAAACAGCGGAGCCAGCGAAATAACCCTGATTTTAGGGTTCTGCTGCTTCAGCGGAATGGTGTCAGTAACTACCAGCTCCTCCAACACCGAGTTCTGAATCCGCTCGTGGGCCGGGCCCGAAAGTACCGGATGCGTAATAACGGCCCGTACCGATTTGGCCCCCCGCTCCATTAGCAGCTCGGCGGCTTTACAGATGGTGCCGGCCGTATCCACAATGTCATCTACCAGCACCACATTCATACCCGTTACATCGCCAATTACCTGCATGGAGGCAATTTCATTGGCCCGCAGCCGCATTTTGTCGCAGACTACAATTTCGGCCCCGAACTTCTTGGCAAAGGCCCGGGTGCGCACCACGCCGCCTACGTCGGGCGAGGCAAAAATGAGGTTGTCGAGGTTCAGGCTCTTAATGTAAGGAGCCGTTACGGTAGAGCCGTCAAGATGATCCACCGGAATATCATAGAATCCCTGAATCTGGCCGGCGTGCAGGTCGCAGGTCATCAACCGGTCCGCGCCCACACTTTGAATCATGTTGGCTACCACCTTGGCCCCAATGCTCACGCGGGGCTTATCCTTGCGGTCCTGGCGGGCATAGCCCATGTAGGGCATCACAATGTTCACCTTATAGGCCGAGGCCCGTTTGGCTGCATCTACCATCAGGGCCAGCTCCATCAGGTTTTCGGCCGGAGGGTTGGTGCTCTGAATCAGGAATACGGCGCAGCCCCGTACGCTTTCATTAAACGAGGGCCCCAGCTCCGTATCGGCGAAGCGCTGAATACTCAGGTCGCCAAGTCCTGAGCCGTAGGCCGCCGCAATTTGTTCGCCCAACTCGTGCGAAGCATTGCCCGCAAAAATCTTAACCTGCTGTGACATGAAAGGGGGTGGAGAAGAAGGAAAAACAAAACTGCCATGCCGGGCGGCGCGAGGAATCCGGATCAGCCTCTGCTGTGTAATCCGGATTCCTCGCGCCGCCCGGCATGGCAGAAACCTATAATGCGAAAGGCGCTGACTCTTCCGGATGAGGAAGAATCAGCGCCTTTCGCGTTGGAGAGTGATAAAGTTGTCCGACCAGGGCTCGAACCTGGACTTTCTTGAATCAAAATCAAGCGTGTTGCCAGTTACACCATCGGACAATTTTCCGCCCGGCTGCCGGTGTAAGCGTGCCGTTTGGTTGTGCAAATGTACGGCGGCTTTTATTCCAGGCAAATTTCCGGGTAATTTTTTTTCAGTGGGTTCCCGGGGTAAAGCGGGTGAAAAGAGCTTTCCAAGCTGATTTTCAGGAGTTCAGAAGCGGAAAAAAAAGTTGGGTCAACGGGCCTGGGAGTGGCCTTGGCAATGCCGGGATTAAGCCGTACTTTTGCGACCTGAAACGTTGAACCCATCCCCTTATATACAAAGAAATGGCGAATACCGGCAAAATCACCCAGGTTATCGGTCCCGTGGTGGACGTGAGCTTCGCGGGTGAAGGCTCTAAGCTTCCCAACATTCTCGACGCCCTCGAAGTCACCAAAGACAACGGCCAAACCGTTCTGCTGGAATGCCAGCAGCACCTGGGCGAAGACCGTGTGCGCACCATCGCCATGGACTCGACCGAGGGCCTAACCCGCGGTGCTGCCGTGCGTGACCTGGGCTCGCCCATTACTATGCCTACCGGCGAGGGAGTACGCGGCCGTCTGTTTAACGTAATTGGCCACGCCATCGACGGTATTGAGCAGCCCAAAAGCGACGGGGGCCTGCCGATTCACCGGAGCGCTCCGGCTTTTGAAGACCTTGCTACGTCTTCGGAAGTACTGTTCACGGGTATCAAAGTAATTGACCTGCTCGAGCCCTACGTGAAGGGTGGTAAAATTGGTCTGTTCGGAGGAGCCGGTGTAGGCAAAACCGTACTCATCATGGAGCTGGTAAACAACATTGCCAAGGCCTACGGTGGTCTGTCGGTGTTTGCCGGTGTGGGCGAGCGTACCCGTGAGGGCAACGACCTGCTGCGTGAATTCCTGGAATCGGACGTAATTAAGTACGGCGAAGGATTTAAGCACTCCATGGAAGAAGGCGGCTGGGACCTCACGAAAGTGGATGCCGAAGCCCTGAAAGACTCGAAGGCTACCCTCGTGTTCGGGCAGATGAACGAGCCCCCCGGAGCCCGGGCCCGCGTAGCCCTGTCGGGCCTCACGGTGGCCGAAAGCTTCCGCGACGGTGACGGCACCGGTGCTGGCCGTGACATTCTGTTCTTCATCGACAACATCTTCCGCTTTACCCAGGCGGGCTCGGAAGTATCGGCTCTGCTAGGCCGGATGCCTTCGGCCGTAGGCTACCAGCCCACGCTGGCTACCGAAATGGGTGCCATGCAGGAGCGTATCACTTCTACCAAGCGTGGTTCTATCACTTCGGTACAGGCGGTATATGTACCGGCTGATGACTTGACTGACCCGGCTCCGGCTACCACCTTTGCCCACCTGGATGCTACTACCGTACTGAGCCGCAAGATTGCCGAGCTGGGTATCTATCCCGCCGTGGATCCGTTGGACTCCACTTCCCGCATTCTGTCGGTAGAGGTATTGGGCGAGGAGCATTACGGCACGGCTCAGCGCGTGAAAGAGATTCTGCAGCGCTATAAAGAACTGCAGGACATCATTGCCATCCTGGGTATGGACGAACTCTCGGAGGAAGATAAGCTGACGGTAACCCGCGCCCGCCGCGTGCAGCGTTTCCTGTCGCAGCCCTTCCACGTAGCGGAGCAGTTCACCGGCCTGAAAGGGGTGCTGGTTGACATCAAAGACACCATCAAAGGCTTCAACGAAATCATCGACGGCAAGTACGACCACCTGCCCGAGGCGGCTTTCAACCTGGTAGGCACCATTGAGGATGCCGTGGTGAAAGGCGAGAAGCTGATGGCGGAAGCCAAGTAATTTTTTAGTTGACAGTTATCAGTTGTTGGTTGTCAGAGAGCATTCTGACACTGACAGCTGACAACTAAAAACTGACAACTGATATGCATCTGGAAATCATCACGCCCGACCGTAAGGTGTTTGAAGGCGAGGTTACATCGGCCCAGTTTCCGGGTGCAGATGGCCTGTTTGAAGTGTTGAACAACCATGCCCCGCTGATTTCGGCCCTGAAAGCCGGCGAGGTAGTGCTCAACGGCGGTTCTACCCGCTTTGCCATTGAAGGCGGTGTGGTGGAAGTGCTGCGTAACAATGTAATTGTATTGGCGGAAGGCGCTTCGGCGTAACGCTGGCCGATACTCCTGCCCAAAAGCCCCGCGCCTGCTCAGCAGGTGCGGGGCTTTTGTTTTGCTGGAAGCGGAGGTTGTAGCTTGCAGCTTTTGCGGAAGGCAGGTGTTCTTGGCCTGCCGTTTTCACCCAATAGCGGCTGCACACTCCCGAAATCCATGCACATCCACCCCAAAATCACCCCCATTTACCAAACCTCGGTTTTCAAGTTCGAAGATCTGAACGAGCTGGAGCTGTATTTTGGGGAGCCCGGCAGCCGCTACCTCTACTCCCGCAACGGTAACCCCAATTCCGATGAGCTGGCCGAGGCGGTGAACCGGTTGGAAGGCGGGGCCGGAGCTGTGGCTACGGGCTCGGGTATGGCGGCTATTTTTGCGGCGGTTCTGACCTACTGCGTTGCCGGCGACCATGTACTCTGTGCCGCGGATATTTACGGGGGCTCGGCAGCCCTGCTCAACCAGGAGCTGGAGCGGCTGGGCATTGGGGTTACGTACGTGCCCTTCGAGGACCTGACCGCCAACCTGGCCCCGTATGCGCGGCCCCGCACCCGGCTGCTGCTCTGTGAAACCATCAGTAACCCTCTGCTGCGCGTAGTTGACCTACAGGCCGCGGCGGCGGCGGCGCACGCCCTGGGAGTGAAGCTGGTAGTGGATAATACGTTTGCCTCGCCGGTGCTGACCAATCCCTTGGCTTTTGGGGCCGATTTGGTAATGCACAGCGTGACCAAATACCTGGCGGGCCACTCCGATGTAACGGCTGGCGCGGTGGTAGCCCGCACGCCGGAAGATGCCGCCCGCCTCAAGCAAATCGGGACGCTGTTTGGACTTACGCTCAGCCCCATGGAAAGCTGGCTGGCCGTGCGGGGCCTGAAAACGTTGCGCCTGCGCATGAACGCCCACTGTTACAACGCCCAGGCGGTAGCGGAGCTCCTGACCCAGCACCCGGCCGTGGCGGAAGTGTTTTATCCGGGCCTGCCCACGCACGCGCAGCATCACCTGGCTTCTGAGCAGGGGGCAGGGCGCTTCGGAGGCATGGTATCGTTCCGGCTGGCCGATGACTCGGTGGAAGCGGTGAACCGGTTTATGCGCGGTAGTCAGCGTTTCCCGTTTGCGCCTTCCCTGGCGGGAGTTGATTCGTCCTCGTCTTATCCGGCCGGCACTTCGCATCGGGCCCTCTCCGAGGAGCAGCGGCAGCAGCTGGGCATCACGGCCGGGCTAGTGCGCTTGTCGGTGGGGATTGAGCCAGTTGCCGAACTCCTGACAGATATCGAGCAGGCGTTGGGGGCGACCAGCTCCGGTAACGGCGGCTAAGTATCAGGGAGTCTGCAGGTAAGCTGTAGCCGGATGATGCAGTGGCAGCCGTGTGACTCAATGCGCACACTGGCCCCGTTGATGACCGTGGAGGAAAGAGATAATCCGGCTGAGATATTATACCAGTAGGGGCCTGTCAAACTGTTGATTTACTTCAGCCGTTTGGCAGGCCCCGTTGTGTGGTAGAAGAAAAAAACGAGCATACCAGCCTTCCAGCAACGATTTTACTTTATGCTAGGAAAATAAATTTTGTACTCTATAAACTGTCTGTCGAACTTTTTATACCAATCAGGGAGTCGTGCTCAGCAAATTATGCGGGGTTAATTTCCTGAATTGCAGTTACAACCCGTTGTAAATCAGAGTATGACATAGCCGATCCGGACGGTAAGCACAAGCCTTGTTCAAACAGGGTGGTACACACCTGGCCGCCGTACACGGGAGCTGCCGAAAACAGTGGCTGCAGGTGGAGGGGTTTCCAAAGCGGGCGACTCTCGATATTGTGGGTTTCCAGGTGCAGGCGCAGCTGCTCGGGGGTAATGTTCGTTTCAGCAGGCAGTAGGGTGAGGCAGGTAAGCCAGCGGTTGGAGTGGCCCCCGGCCGGTTCCTGCGGCCCCAGCGCCAGGCCCGGAATGACAGCCAGGTGCTTAAGGTACCAGTCGTAGATTTCGCGGCGCTTCTTGACCCGGTCTGGCAGCAGTTCCATCTGGCCCCGGCCAATTCCGGCCAGCAGGTTGCTGAGGCGGTAGTTATAGCCCAGCTCGGAGTGCTGGTAATAGGGTGCCGGGTCGCGGGCCTGGGTGGCCCAGAAGCGCACCTTCTCGGCCCAGTCGGGCCGGTTGGTTACCAGGGCCCCACCGCCGCTGGTAGTCAGGATTTTGTTGCCATTAAAGGAGAAAACGCCTACGTCGCCGAAGGTGCCCAGGGGCTGGCCCTGGTAGCGGCTGCCCAGGGCTTCGGCGGCATCTTCCAGCACTGGCACCCCGTATTCCCGCGCTACAGTCAAAACTTCGTGCAGGCGGCAGGGCATGCCGTAGAGGTGCACCAGAATCAGGGCTTTGGGGCGGCGGTTTTGCCGCTGCAGGTCCTCCAGGGCCTCGCGCAGGCGGTCTGGGCAGATATTCCAGGTTTCGGCCTCACTGTCAATAAACACCGGGCGGGCACCCAGGTAGAGAATGGGGTTGGCCGTGGCCACAAAGGTGAAAGAGGGGCACAGTACCTCGTCGCCGGGGCCCACGCCCAGCAGCCGCAGGCCCAGATGAATAGCCGCCGTACCCGAGGACAGCGCCACGCAGTGACCCGCTCCGGTAAACTCGCAGATGTCCCGCTCAAAGCCGTCCAAGTTGGGGCCTATCGGGGCCACCCAGTTATCCTCAACGGCTTTGTGCAGGTAGTTTAACTCGTGGCGGCCGAGGTGGGGCGGGGATAAATACAACCGGTCGTAATCCTGACTGCGCATGCAAGGGGGCGGGTGAGAGGTAAGCGGGCAGTTGGCAAGATGAAGAATTTGCCGCTACCGGGGTAGAGGAAAGGTGCCGGAAGTCAGGGTCGGGGCTTGGGGGAAGTTGCCCGGGCCGGCACGCCCACGGCTGTGCAGCCGCCGGGCAAGTCCCGCACCACCACGGCGCCGGCCCCTACCACGGTACCGGCTCCCACCCGTACTTGGTTGATGACGGTAGCATTGGTGCCCAGGTACACGCCCGCTTCCAGGTGTGCCTCGCCCCCGATGTTGGCGTGGGGCATCAGGGAGCAAAAATCTTCCAGCACGGCATCATGGCCAATGGTGCAGCCCAGGTTCAGGAGCGTATGGCGGCCCAGCCGAATGTCGGAGGTGAGGATGCAGCCCTGGCAAATAATGGAACCCTGCCCAATGGAAATCTGCTGGTAAGAAGCCAGCGCCACGCCAGGATGCACCAGGGTGGCAAACTGCAGGTGGGCGGCACTAAGCCGGGCTACAATAGCCTGGCGGCTGCGGCTGCTGCCCACGGCAATGATAACGTGCAGCGGCTCAGGGGCGGCATTCAGGTCGGCAATAGTGCCGCGGTAGGGGATGCCATGAATAGTAGGCTGAGCCGGAACCTGGTCGTCGTAGAAGCCGGTAACCTGCCAGGTGGGCTGCCGCTCATTGATTTGGCGAATCAGCAGCAGCACTTCCCGGCCCAACCCGCCGGCCCCCACAATGGCCAGCGGCTGCCCTGTACCGGAAGACGTAGAAACTGGCTGCATAAAATTGAGTTACGAGGGCAAATCGGTAGAAGTGGAGGGCGGGGTGCCCCGGAAGGCTTCCATCGTGGCCTGACCGGGCGCGGCAATATCGTGGGCGCCCAGCACCCGGCCCACGGTGCGCAGCAAAATTCGCATATCCAGGGGAAACGACAGATGCTCCACGTACCACAGGTCGTAGGCAAATTTCTGCTCCCAGCTCAGGGCGTTGCGGCCATTGATCTGGGCCCAGCCGGTAATGCCGGGGCGCACCTCGTGGCGGCGGGCCTGCTCGGGCGAGTAGAGCGGCAGGTACTGGGCCAGCAGCGGGCGGGGCCCTACCAGGCTAAGGTCGCCGCGCAGCACGTTCCAGAGTTGGGGTAGCTCATCCAGGGAGGTAGCGCGCACCCAGCGGCCCAGGCGCGGCAGGCGCTCCGCATCGGGCAGCAGCTGGCCCTGGGCGTTGCGTTGCTCCGTCATCGTCTGGAGCTTATAGAAGGTGAAGAGGCGCCCGTGCAGGCCCGGGCGCGGCTGCCGGAACAACCAAGGGCCGCCGTTCTGCCGGGCCAGCAGCAGGGCCAGCACTGCCAGTACGGGCAAGGCCAGCAGCAGTGCCGGGGCGGCCACCACCACATCGAGGAGGCGCTTGCCGGAGCGGGCATACCAGGAAGGGCGTGGCGGCATAGCAGTGAGCTTCAGGCTGCAAGCTACACGCTGCCGGTGGTTTTGCTGATAGGCCGGCCGGCTTCCGGAGCGGTTTTGCCTTGCAGAAGGGCGTGCAGCGCGTAGCTTGCAGGCTGTAGCCTCCTACCCGTATGCTCGTTTTTCCCAACGCCAAGCTCAACCTCGGCCTCTACATCACCAGCCAGCGGCCCGATGGGTTTCGCAACCTCGAATCGGTATTTGTGCCCTTACCCTGGACGGATGCGCTGGAAGTGCTGCCCGCCCCGGCCGGTGCCGCCACCTCATTGGCTCTCACCGGCATTCCTATTCCCGGCGAGCCGGCTACTAACTTGTGCTTGCGGGCCTACGAGCTGCTGCAGGCCGATTTTAACCTGCCGCCCGCGCAGCTGCACCTGCACAAAGTGGTGCCCATTGGGGCCGGACTGGGCGGTGGCTCCGGCGACGCGGCCTTCGCCCTACGCGCCCTCAACGAGCTATTCG
This sequence comes from Hymenobacter metallilatus, assembly GCF_003944705.1. Lineage (GTDB taxonomy): Bacteria > Bacteroidota > Bacteroidia > Cytophagales > Hymenobacteraceae > Hymenobacter > Hymenobacter metallilatus. The sequence continues at coordinate 31,357 of NZ_RWIS01000002.1, forward strand.
ACCTGAAGCAGACTTCTGGAGTGCTGGAAAACTACGCCCGCCGCCTGGGTTCCGACTGCGCCTTTTTCATCCGGAACAAACCGGTTTTTGCTTATGAGCGGGGCGACGTGTTCGAGGATAGTAGCCTGGATTTGACCGGCGTAGCCTGCAAGGTCATCTACCCGGGCCTGCACATCAGCACTGCCGAGGCCTACAGCCACGTACAGCCCCGCACCCCGCGCCACGATTTACGCACGGCCATCAGCCAGCCCCTGGAAACCTGGCGCGACACCATCCGCAACGACTTCGAGGACGCTCTAACCCCACACTATCCGGTGCTCGGCGAAATCAAAACGCAGCTGTACGCAGCCGGGGCCGCATACGCCAGCCTGTCGGGTTCCGGCTCGGCCGTGTACGGGCTGTTTCCGGGCCAGGAAACGCCGCCGAAACTGGCACTGCCTGCCGGGTACCAGGTCTGGGACGGACGACTGTAGTGGTGAGATGGTGAACTGGTGAGATGGTGAGTTTGATGTTCTGCTGGCGCCTACAGCGCAGATTGAACATCAAACTCACCATCTCACCAGTTCACCATCTCACCACTAGCCCACCAACACATCGGCGGCTTCGGCTTGGCGCTGGCGGCGCTGGTTCCATTGGTCCAGCACCGGGTGAATGAGCACGCTCAGCAGAATAACTACCGTGCCTAAGTAGAAGCCGGTGGAGAGTTTTTCCTGCCCGAAGCCGGGAATGTGCAGCGTGTACATGAGCACGGCCAGCATAATGCCGTACACCGGCTCCAGGTTGATGGTCAGGTTCACGACGAAGGCGGAAATGCGCTTCATCAGCTCCACCGACGTGCTGAAGGCGTACACCGTGCACACGCCGGCCAGGAGCAGCAGCCACAGCCAGTCGCCTACCCACCACCATTTTGGGCCGAATTGCCCCAGTTTCCAGGCCAGTTGCACGCCCCGGCCTTCGGTGAAATAGTGGCTATACACGGGCATGAACAATGCTATGCTCAGGCAGGCTCCGGCCATTTCGTACAGCGTTACCTGAAAGGGAGTGTGGCGCTTCACCAGCCGGGAGTTGAACACGCTGAACAAGGCCGAAAGCCCCGCCGACAGAATGGCCACCAGCAGCCCCGCCAGCTGGTCCAGCTCGGCCTGCGACACCAGGTACAAGCCCACCATGGTAAGCAGGCCCAGGCCCACCTCATACAGCCGCACCCGCCGCCACAGCACCAATGGTTCCAGCAGCGAGGTCCACAGCGCCAGCGTAGCCATACCCGCCAAACATACGCTCACCGACGACAAGCGGGCCGCCAGAAAGAACGTAATCCAGTGGGCGGCCACCAGTGCGCCCACTCCCAGCAGCTGCATAGTACCTCGGCTCCCCACTCGCCAGGGCTGTTTGCGTACAGCCAGCAGGCCCGCCAGTCCTACCGCCGCCAGCCCCGTGCGCCAGAATACCAGCTCCACCGGCGGCACCGAAATCAGCTTGCCTAAAATTGCCGTGAAGCCCCAGAGCAACACAATAAAATGCAGGCGCAGGTAGTCTTTGAACAAGGGTAGGAGGGTAAGGAGGTAGGAAGGGAGGAGTTGGGTTTGGCTAAATGGCGCAAATAGAACATCCAACTCACTATTTCACCATCTCACAACTTCACCGTTATTGCGGTACCACGCGGTAGAGCACGGCCCCGATGAGGGTGAAAATGATGCTGGGAATCCAGGCGGCCAGCAAAGGCGAGAGGGTACCCACGGCCGCCAGGTTGCGGCTCAGAATCACAAATATGATGAACACAAAAGCCAGCACGAAACCCAGGGCAATTTGCCCGCCCACCCCGGCCCGGCTCTTGCGGGCACTCATAATCACGCCAATTACCGTGAGGATGAACATGGCGTAGGGGTAGGCATACCGCTCGTGTTTCTCGCTCAGATACACCTGCGTATCGTCGGAGCCGCGGGCTATTTTCTGGTTGATGAAGTCGTTGAGCTCCGGCAGCGTCAGGGTTTCGGCCAGGCGGTAGGTGCTGGCGAAATCCTTGGGGTAGAGGTTGAGCACCGTGTCGCGGGCGGGCAGGGTCTGCAGGATTTCCTTTTCGCCCCGGAACGTGCGTACCAGCTGAGGCGTAAGGTGCCAGGCCCGTTTGGTGGAATCCCAGGTAATGGCCTCGGCCGTCAGGCGCCGCTTCAACAGCTGCCCGTCAATGGTTTCCAGCGCAAACTTGTAGCCCACGTTGTTCACGTTGTCGTAGCTCTCCATAAAGGCGTAGCTCTGGGGCCCGATTTTGATGTGCACGTTGCGCCCACTAAACCGGTAGGGGTTTTTGATGTAGGCCTTCTCAAACTGCACCCGTGTCTTGTTGGCAATCGGAATCAGCCAGCCCGTCATGGCCATGGTCATCACCCCCAGAATCACGCTGCCCATGATGTAGGGCAGCAAAAACCGCTTGAAGCTGATGCCCGAGGCCAGGATAGCCACCACCTCGGTACGCGCTGCCAGCTGGGCCGTCACGAATACCACCGCAATAAACACGGTAATGGGGGAGAGCAGGTTGGCGAAATACGGAAACAGGTTCACGTAGTACTCCGTCAGAATCTGCCAGGCCCCCAGGTTGTGCTGCAGAAAGTCGTCGTTTTTCTCCGTGAAGTCAATCACGCAGATAACCGACACAAGCAGCACTACCGAGAAGAAAAACGCGGTGAGAAACTTCTTAATGATGTATTTATCGAGGAGCTTCATCAAAAGTTGCTAGTTTCTGGTTGCTGGTTTCTAGTTGTTGGTTATCATGCTACAGGCCTGTTGAGCGGTAACTAGAAACCAGCAACTAGCAACGAGAAACTCATTAAAGTCGTGTCATTACCTGCTTTACCATCCGGTCTTTCCACTCGCGGAAGGTGCCGGCCAGGATTTGCTGGCGGGCCTGTTTTACCAGCCAGAGGTAGAAGGTGAGGTTGTGGATGGAGGCAATCTGTGGGCCCAGCATTTCCTTGCTGTGAAACAGGTGGCGCACGTAGCTGCGCGAGTAGAAGGTGCTCACGTAGCCGCCCAGCTCCTCATCAATGGGCGCGAAGTCGTCGGCCCACTTCTTGTTGGCAATGTTCATGATGCCCTGGGTGGTAAACAGCATGCCATTGCGGGCGTTGCGGGTCGGCATCACGCAGTCGAACATATCTACGCCCAGCGCAATATTTTCCAGGATGTTGGCCGGGGTGCCCACGCCCATCAGGTAGCGGGGCTTGTCCTGGGGCAGGATGCCGCACACCAGGTCGGTCATTTCGTACATCATCTCGGCCGGCTCGCCCACGCTCAGGCCCCCAATGGCGTTGCCCTCCCGCTGCTGCTCGGCCACAAACTCCGCCGATTTCACGCGCAGGTCTTTGAAGGTCGAGCCCTGCACAATCGGAAACAGGGTTTGGGAGTAGCCATAGTGACCCTCGGTGCTGTCGAAGCGCTGAATGCAGCGCTTGAGCCAGCGGTGCGTCATGTCCAGGGAGCGGGCAGCGTAGCTGTACTCGCAGGGCCAGGGCGTGCATTCATCAAACGCCATGATGATGTCGGCCCCGATGGTGCGCTGAATGTCCATTACGCCCTCGGGTGAAAACAGGTGCTGGGAGCCATCAATGTGGGAGCGGAATTTCACGCCTTCCTCCTTGATTTTGCGCGTGCCCGAAAGCGAGTATACCTGATACCCGCCTGAGTCGGTGAGGATGGGCCGGTCCCAGCCGTTGAACTTGTGCAGGCCGCCGGCTTTCTGCAGCACCTCCAGGCCGGGGCGTAGGTACAGGTGGTAAGTGTTACCCAGAATAATCTGGGCGTTGATATCGTCCTGGAGGTCGCGCTGCTGCACGGCTTTCACGGTGCCGGCCGTACCCACGGGCATAAAAATGGGCGTTTCAATGGCGCCGTGGTCGGTATGCACCACGCCGGCGCGGGCTTTGGAGTGCGGGTCGTTGGCTACGAGGTCGAAGGTCATTCTGGGAGATAAGTTGTCAGCTGCTGGTTGTCAGTTGTCAGTCAGTGTTTCAAAATGAACGATCTGACAACTGACAACCAGCAACTGACAACTGCTACAGCCGCAAAGGTACTCGCCCCATCCCGAATGCCTACTTTTGCCAGTTGAATCACCCCTTGCGCTTTGCTGTTTTTCCTTTCCCCCGCCATCTGGGTGCTGCTGGCCGCCGTGCTGGTGCAGCTCAGTTATGCGGCCTACTACTTTCTCCCTTTCGCCCGCCGCCCCCCGGAGCCCACCACCGGCCCCGACGAGGAGCCCGTGTCGGTGCTGGTGTGCGCCCACAACGAGCTGGATAACCTGCGCCGCCTGCTGCCCCTGATTTTGCAGCAGGACTACCCCCCTGGCTTTGAGCTGGTGCTGATTGATGACCGCTCAACCGACGATACCGTCCGCTACGTGCAGCAGCTTACCCAGTACTATCCCCACGTCCGGCTGGTCACTGTCACGCGCACCCCTGACGGATTGGCACCCAAAAAATACGCCCTGACACTGGGCATAAAAACAGCCCGTTACCCGCGCCTGCTCTTCACGGATGCCGACTGCATTCCGGCCACCAATCAGTGGCTCAGATACATGCAGCGCGGCTTCAGCCGGCCCGCCGAAATAGTGCTGGGGTATTCGGCCTACGCCGAGGAGCCAGGCTTTCTGAATAAATTAATCCGGTTTGAAACCTTGCTGTCGGGGGCACAGTATTTGTCCTTCGCGTGGCGCGGCCAGCCTTACATGGGTGTAGGGCGCAACCTGGGATACACCCGGCAGGTCTTTCAGCTAACCAAAGGATTTGCTTCTCACATCCGTAGCCTCTCCGGCGACGACGACCTGCTGGTGCAGGATGCCGTGCAGCGTGGGGCCCGAGTAGCAGTAGTGGCTGAGCCAGGGGCGCACACCCTCAGCGAACCAGCTACTACCTGGAGCGCTTGGTGGCGGCAAAAACGTCGGCATCTTTCGGCCGGCCGCAGCTACCGGCTGGCAGATCGGCTCCGGATCGGGACCTTTATGGGGGCCAATCTGGTTTTTTACGGTACGGCAATCGGCCTGCTGTTTTCCCGCCCCGATTGGGTACCTTTGGCTACGGTGTGCCTGCTACGCACCGCTGCTATGCTGGCCGTGTTTCACCAGCTCGGCCGTAGGCTCGATACTCGGTTGCCACCCCTCTGGTTACCGGTGCTCGATGCTGTGTATTTTTTTTATTATCTCGCTCTGGGAATCTCGCTGTTCCTCTACCGTACGCTCCGATGGAAGTAAACAATCAGGAAAAACAGTTCTCCGCCAAAGCCAAGCACGACTTCAAGCTGATTCGGGCCGCTGTGGAAAAGAACGACGGCAAGGCCTATGCCGAGCTGATGCAGATCTATAAGAAGCCCGTGTATCACGTGGTGCTGAAGATGGTGCGCAACCCCGACGACGCCGAGGACCTCACCATCGAGGCCTTCGCCAAGGCTTTCCGCAACCTGCACAAGTTCAACCCCGAGTTTGCCTTCAGTACCTGGCTGTTTCGTATTGCCACCAACAACTGCATCGATTTTATTCGTAAGAATAAGATCAAGACGATGTCCATCGACTCGGCCATCAAGATTGACAACGGCGATGAAATCACCATTGACTTCCGCGACCAGAACCTGAACCCTCAGGAGACGGCCATCAAAAACCAGAAAATTGAAATCATGCAGCACGTGGTGTCCCGGCTGCCCGATAAGTACCAGCGCCTGGTAACGCTGCGCTATTTCGACGAGTTGAGCTACGAGGAAATTGCTCAAGAGCTGAAAGCCCCCCTTGGCACCGTGAAGGCCCAGCTGCACCGCGCCCGGGAGCTGCTCTATGACATGGTAAAAAACAAGAAGGAAATCATCTAGCCAACAAAAAGCCCCGCCGCAAGCCGGGGCTTTTTCGTGCCCAGTAGCGCGCAGCTCCGCTTCGCGCACGAGCGGAGCGAGTTCCCACGCGTAAGTTTTGTACGCCTGATACTCGCTTCGCTCGTGCGCGAAGCGGAGCTGCGCGCTACTGTGTTTACCTTTGCCCCCACCATGAACCTGATCAACCACTACTTTCCCCTCCTCACCGACCACCAGCGCCAGCAGTTCCAGCAGCTCGATACCGAGTTTCGGGGCTGGAATGAGCGCCTCAACCTAGTAGCCCGCACCGACGTGGACAACCTGGAAGAGCGCCACTTTCTGCATTCCCTGGGCATTGCCAAGGTAGTGGAGTTTGCGCCCGGCTCCTCGGTGCTGGATGTAGGTACAGGTGGTGGCCTGCCGGGCCTGCCGCTGGCCATCATGTTCCCGGAGGTGAAGTTCCACCTGGTGGACAGCATCGGCAAGAAAATACGGGCGGTGCAGGAAATGGCCCACGCCCTGCACCTCACCAACCTTACCGCCGAGCAAACCCGCGCCGAGCAGCTGCGCCCCAAGTACGACTACGTGGTGAGCCGCGCCGTGGCCCGCCTGGCCACCTTCCACACCTGGATTGCCCACCGCTACAAGCCCCGCCACGAAGCCGCCCCAGGCAGCGGCCTCTACTACCTCAAAGGCGGCGACCTGGCCGAAGAAATTCAGGAGTCCGGCCTGCAGGCCACCCTCATCGACCTGCCGGACTTCTTCCAGGAGCCGTTTTTTGAAACGAAGAAAGTAGTAGTGGTGCGCAACGGATGACCCCACCCCCAGCCCCTCCCCTCCGGGAGAGGGGTGTGTTCTAACATTCTAATAGTTGTCGTCTGGCACCCCTCTCCCGGAGGGGAGGGGCTGGGGGTGGGGTCATCCCGGCACTTCCGCCGTGAGGAATTCCACTGCCCGGCGCTCTGAGTAGTAGGGCCCGTCGGGGGGGCCTTCCGCAAAACCAACGTGCCCGCCATCAGTAGGTGTTTCCAGGAACACACAGGGGCTTTGGGCCGCTACCTCGCGGGGGAAGCAGGAAGGTGGTAGAAACGGGTCGTTCTGGGCATTTACCAGCAGCGTAGGAATGCGAATGCCACTCAGGTAGCGGCCGGAACTGGCGTACTCATAGTATTCATCCGCCGACTTGAAGCCGTGCATGGGGGCCGTAAACCGGTCATCGAACTGTGGGAAATCCTGTAGCTCGTCGAGGTTGGTAAGGTCAACCTGGCCGGGGAGCAGCGCCGCCTTCTGCCGCATCTTTTCCCGCAGGGTTTTCATGAAACGGTTGAGATACAAGCGGTTTTCGAGGCGGGCAATGTGGTGAGAGCTGGATTTGAGGTCGGTGGGCACCGAAAACACAGCCGCCCGCTGCACCTGCTTGGGCACCCGGACCGGATTTTCGCCCAGATACTTCAGCGTAACGTTGCCACCGGCCGAAAATCCGGTCAGAAATACGCGGCGGTAGCGCGCCTTGCCCAGGGCGTAGCGCACCACAAAATCCAGGTCGTCGGTGTCGCCGAGGTGGTAGGAGCGGAGCAGGCGGTTCATTTCGCCGCTGCAGCTGCGGTAATTCCAGGCCAGGGCATCGAGGCCGGCGTGGTTGAGGGCCCGCACCATGCCCCGTACGTAAGGCCGCCCCGCGTCGCCCTCCAGCCCATGCGACACAATACCCAGGGTATCCGTCGGCTGCCCGTCGGGGCGCCGCGACCAGTCCAGGTCCAGGAAGTCGCCGTCGTCGGTTTCAACCCGCTCCCGGTGGTAGCGCACTTCCGGTACGGAGCGCCACAGGCTGGGTACAATGGTTTGCAAATGGCCGTTGAAGAGGTAAAACGGCGGTTGATAAGGGGAGTTGGCAATAAGCGGCATGATAGAAAACGGCTAGACGTGCGTTGTCAGAAATGCCCGGCGGTAGCAGTAGATAAGATACGCAAAAACCGTATCGGGTGAACAACGCGCCCCAAAAAAGTTCGGCATGCCGAGGAAATATCCATTGCGCAAAGCCAACCGGAATCCGCTAAACCCCAGCACGTCATTCCTCCTCTCGTCGGCATGACAGTTACTGTGGCAACGTCAGCACGCGAGATGCTTCACTCCGCTCCGCCTCTACACGACGGTTGTTCCCCTGAACTGCTTTGAGGCATCCATTTGTTATTTCCAACCAAAGCATTACCTTTGCACTCCCCAATTGAACTGAATTCGAGCAGAAGACCATTTTTCAACCCCATGGCAAACCATAAATCGGCCCTCAAGCGCATCCGTTCCAACGAAGCCAAGCGCGTGCTGAACCGTTACCAGGCAAAATCTACCCGCACCGCCGTTAAGAAACTGCGTGCTACCACCGACGCTTCGGTTGCGCAGGAACTGCTGAAGAAAGTATCGTCGATGCTGGACCGTCTGGCCAAGAAAAACATCATTCACAAGAACAAAGCCGCCAACAACAAGTCGAAGCTGGCTAAGTTCGTGAAGTCGCTGGCTGCGTAAGCACCTAACCGGCGCTCTGCTCTGTATACAGAAAGGCCCTGGGCATCAGCTCAGGGCCTTTCGTCGTTGATATAAGGCCACACGGTAAAGGTACTGCTGACACCGCGCCGGTCCGGCTGCAGTCAATCGTGCGACCAGAGAAGCCGTATTCAGTCACGAAAAAGCCCGCGCAACAGCTGTTACGCGGGCTTTGCGTTTCAGGTGAAGCGGTAGTTACGCCACGCTTACCTTCACCATATTGGTTTTGCCCTTCTCGTTGATGGGCATAGAGGCCGTATTAATAAAGACGTCGCCTTTGTTGAGGTGGCCGGTGGTGGTAAGGGCGTACTTGATGTCCGACACGGTGCTGTCGGTGCTCACCATCCGGTCGTAGTAGAAGCCGCGCACGCCCCAGATCAGGCTCAGGGTGGTGAGCAGGGCGCGGTTATCCGTGAAGATGAAGATGTTCGCCTTGGGGCGGTACTTGGCAATCTGGAAAGCCGTGTAGCCCCGGTGCGTCATGCCGGTAATGGCTTTGGCGCCGGTGTTTTTGGCCAGGTGGCAGGCCGCCGACAGCACGCTATCCACCATAAATGTGGGCGACTCCGGCGTAATGGGCCACCAACGGTTGTAGAGTGAGTCGCGGCGGGTTTCTACGCTTAGAATGGTGCCCACCATCGAGCGGATAACTTCGGCTGGATAGGCCCCCACGGCCGTTTCGGCGGAGAGCATCACGGCGTCGGCCCCGTCGAGCACGGCGTTGGCCACGTCGGAGGTTTCAGCGCGGGTGGGGCGGGGGGCCGTAATCATGCTCTCCATCATCTGGGTAGCTACAATTACCGGCTTGCCGGCCTTATTGCACTTCTCCACAATCATCTTCTGGGCCATCGGCACCTCTTCCATCTTCACCTCCACGCCCAGGTCGCCGCGGGCTACCATCACGGCATCGGTGAGAGCAATGATTTCATCGAGGTTCTTCAGGCCTTCTGGGGTTTCGATCTTGGCAATAACGCGGGCCGTTTTGCCGCTTTCAGCAATCAGGCTCTTGATAAAGCGGATATCCTCGCCACGGCGGGCAAACGACAGCGCAATCCAGTCCACATCGTTTTCCAGCCCGAATTTCAGGTCTTCGATGTCTTTCTCCGTCATGGAGGGAGCTGACACTTCCGAATCGGGCAGGTTGATGCCTTTGCGGGGCTTTACCAGACCGCCGTAAATTACCTCCACCTCCACTTCCTTGTCCCGGTCGGTAGCCAGTACACGCAGCTCAATCTTACCGTCGTCGATAAGGATCATGTCGCCGGGCTTCACGTCGCGGGCCAGGCCCAGGTAAATCGTGCTCAGGCGCGTGGCCGTGCTGATTTCCTTTTCGCCGCACACCAGCTTGATTTTGTCGCCAGGTTTGATTTCCACCCCGCCGCCTTCTACCTCACCCAGGCGAATCTTGGGCCCCTGCAAATCCTGCAGCAGACCCACGTGCGTGCGCATATCCTTGTTGAGGCGGCGCACCGTGTTAATCACCGAGAGGTGGTCTTCGTGGCTGCCGTGCGAGAAATTGAGCCGGAACACGTCTACGCCCTCGCGCATGAGCATACCCAGCTTCTCGTAGGTGTTGGACGCGGGGCCCACGGTGGCAATAATCTTGGTTTTATTAAAATGCGGGCGAGCTTCCATTGAGGTGTTGTATGGTCAGAAAATGTAAAACGGCAGCAGGGCGCAAACCCCATCATTCTGGGCGCAGCGCAGGACCCTATTCCGTCGGAACAGCAACGTTCCGGTAGAGGACAAGGGCTTGCGCTGCACTCAGAATAATGGGGTTTGACTTCTCAAAAGAGCAGATTTTCTTTGAATTTAAGGTCATTTGGGTCAACCTGACTAACCAGCTGAACTTCGGGTAGGGCCGAAAGCTGCACCAGCAACTCTTCCGGGGAGTGGCTCACCATGCCCGCGCTTACCTGCAGCAGATAATCGTATTCCTTAATATCGGGAGCCAGGAAGGGTTTTTTCAGGGGCGATGGATCTACGGAGCGGTTGCGCAGCAGCCGCAGGGTGTAGTGCTCCGTGGCATGCAGGTAGTTGCTGATGACCAGCCGGCCTTTCGTCAGCAGGTCATAAATCAGGTCCTGCTGCTTCACCAAGCGCAGGTGCAGTGCCCGGTTAAGCACCCAGGCCAGCGTATGTTCCCGGCTGGACGAAACGAGCCCGAACAGGTCGAAGTCGCAGTCGTACTCCACATCCAGCGTGAGAGTTTTCATGAGCGGGGCAAAGGAATAGAAACGCAAAAATAGGCACTGTAGTACCCTGGCGAAATACCCCCGGCCATAATCTTGCACCGGGAAGATTAGGGGGGCGAAGTTTGACAATGTTAGCGAAGATGGTGTTATTTGTGCCGAGTTTTCCTTAAACCCCCACGGAAATGTCTGAAATTGCAGAAAAAGTAAAAGCCATCATCATCGATAAACTCGGCGTAGAAGCTTCGGAAGTTACCCCGGAGGCTTCGTTCACCAACGATCTGGGCGCTGACTCGCTCGACACCGTTGAGCTGATCATGGAATTCGAAAAAGAATTCAACGTGTCTATCCCGGACGATCAGGCTGAGAACATCGGCACCGTGGGCCAGGCTATCAGCTACCTCGAAGAGCACGCCAAATAGTTGTTAGTGCTTAGTTGTTAATGCGTAGTGCCTGGATAGCTCTGGTGCAGCCTAAGCACTAGCAACTAAGCACTAACTACTACAGCTGCTTACCGGCCGGCCTGCCGCCGGCCGTTTTGCTTTTCTAGTGATTTCCTTTCTTTCGCTTCTCTGAGCCAGCCTATGTCTCTTCGGAGAGTTGTCGTGACCGGCCTGGGTGCCATTACCCCGCTGGGAAACACCGCCCCCGCTTATTGGGAAGGCCTGCAAGCCGGCGTGAGTGGGGCCGCCCCCATCACCCGCTTTGATGCCAGCAAGTTCAAAACCCGCTTCGCCTGCGAAGTGAAGAACTACAACCCGGATACCTACTTTCCCACCAAGGAGGGCCGGAAAATGGACATCTTCACCCAGTTCGCCCTGATTGCCGCCGATGAGGCCATCAAGGATGCCAACCTGGAGGGAGTGGATAAAGACCGGGTGGGCGTTATCTGGGGTTCCGGTATCGGAGGCCTGACCTCCCTGCAGGCTGAGTGCATTGCCTTTGCCAACGGCGACGGCACGCCCCGCTTCAACCCGTTCTTCATTCCGAAGATGATTGCCGACAGCGCGTCGGGCAACATCTCCATCCGCCACAAATTCCGGGGTCCGAACTTCGTGACCACCTCGGCCTGCGCATCTTCCTCTGATTCCATCATCTCGGCCTTCAACTACATCCGCCTGAACATGGCCGATGTGGTCGTAACCGGGGGCTCGGAGGCGGCCATCACCGAATCGGGGGTGGGCGGCTTCAACGCCCTGAAGGCCATGAGCGAGCGGAACGATGCCCCCGAACTGGCTTCCCGCCCCTATGATAAGGAGCGCGACGGCTTTGTGCTGGGAGAAGGTGCGGCCTCGCTGATTCTGGAGGAATACGAGCACGCCAAGGCCCGCGGCGCCAAAATCTACGCCGAGCTGATTGGCGGCGGGATGTCGGCCGATGCCTACCACATTACGGCCCCCGACCCCGAGGGCAACGGTGTAGTGCTGGTAATGCAGAATGCGTTGCGCGACGCTGGTATTTCGCCCGCCGATGTGGACTACATCAACACCCACGGCACCAGCACCCCGCTGGGCGACGGGGCCGAGGTGAAGGCTATTCAGAAGGTGTTTGGCGAGCACGCCTACAACCTGAACATCAGCTCCACCAAGAGCATGACGGGCCATTTGCTGGGCGGGGCCGGGGCCATTGAAGCCGTAGCCTGCATTCTGGCCATGCAGCACAACGTGGTGCCGCCCACCATCAACCACTTCACCGACGACCCGGAGCTGGACCCCAAGCTGAACTTCACGTTCAACAAGGCCCAGGCCCGCGAGGTGAACGTGGCCATGAGCAATACCTTCGGATTTGGCGGCCACAATACGTCCGTTATCTTCCGCAAAATCGAGTCGTAATGTGGAAAATGTGATTGAATGTGTGAAATGTGAAAAAGAGGGCTGATTTGCTGCTGCGTTCAGTCCGGTAAGTACATTTCGCACATTCAACACATTCAACCACATTTCTCACATTAACTACGATGCCAAAGCCCGGTCAGCCCCTGCCGCTATTCGGTTTTTTCCGCCGACTGCTGGGCCGTGACCGGGCTTTTCGGCAGGCTATTGCCACTCTCACGGGACACACGCCCGACAACGTGCGCCTGTATCAGCTGGCGTTTACGCACTCTTCGGTGGTGCGCCAACAGGGCGAGCAGGCCCGCCACCAAAGCAACGAGCGGCTGGAGTTTCTCGGCGACGCGGTGCTGGGCACGGTGGTGGCCGAATACCTGTTCCGCAAATTTCCGTACGAGCAGGAAGGCTTCCTGACGGAGATGCGCAGCCGCATCGTGAACCGGGAAAGTCTCAACGCCATTGCCCTCAAAATTGGGCTCGACAAGCTGGTGCAACTGGATGCCGGCCAGGGCCGGGCTGCCCGCTCGCGCTCCGTAAACGGCAACGCCCTGGAGGCGCTGGTAGGAGCCGTGTACCTCGACCAAGGCTATAAAACGGCCCGCAAGTTTGTGCTCAGCCGCCTCATCAAGCCCTACGTGGACGTGAAGGCTATGACCCAGACGACCACCAACTTCAAGAGCAAGCTGATTGAGTGGGCCCAGCGCAACGGCAAAAACCTGCGCTACGACCTCACCGGCGAAGCCCGCCCCGGCGGCGTGATGGAGTTTTCGGCCACGGTGCTGGTGGATGAAAATCCGGTGGCCACGGGTATGGGGCTTTCCAAAAAGCAAGCTGAGCAATTAGCCGCCGAGCGGGCCTTGGAGACGTTGGGGGTGTAAGAACGGCAATGAGCTGCCTGCGTTTACTGGCCTTCGCTTTGTTGGCTGTTTTCGGACTTGGCGCTGTGTACTATCTGTACAATGAATGGCAGCGGGTCGAAAAAAAGGTTGTGGTAATTATGCGTTCCAGTAACGAGGACTGTGACAGTGAATTTCGTTGCATCTGGAAGATTGAGCGAGTTGTAGCCGGAAAGTTGACAGCAACGGAATCTGCTTCTCTATACTATCTGATGAACAGCAAGCGGCAGTACAGCAAGCATGATAGCACTGAATGGTTGAGAGTGGAAGGAACTTATACGAATGAAGACGGACAAGCCTTCTATGCCGATTGTAGGGGTACTCTGAAGTTCTATGACCATTCTGTAAGAACTCTTATTAAACAAATTAAATAGGGCGAGCAATAAGAACACTGCGCCTTCTGCGAAAAACACCGCGTCCTCTGCGGGCTAAAATTGTAACAACGACTTAGCCCGTAGAGGACGCGGTGTTTACGCAGAAGGCGCAGTGTTCTGGCAACCCAATCCGGGGAAATGGAGTTGTTTTGCAGAACGAACCTTTCCCCCCGAACCCATGCGAATAGCCGGTGCTGCCCTCAACCAGATTCCGTTTGACTGGACTCACAACCTGCGCACCATTCAGGAGGCCATAACCCAGGCCAAGGCGGCCGGGGTGGAGCTGCTGTGTCTGCCGGAACTGTGCCTGACGGGTTACGGCTGCGAGGACCTGTTTCTGAGCGAGTGGCTGCCGGAGTCGGCGCTGGCGCACTTGCAGCAGGTAAGGCCTTGGACCGAGGGCATCTGTGTGGTGGTGGGGCTGCCGGTGAGGCTGAACCACCGCACCTACAACACGGCCGCCGTGCTGCGCGACGGGCAGATTCTGGGGTTTGCAGCCAAGCAGTTTCTGGCCAACGATGGGGTGCACTACGAGCCCCGCTTCTTCCACCCCTGGCCGGCCGGCGAAACCACCACGGTACAGTGGGAAGGGGAGGAGTGGCCGCTGGGCGACCTAATTTTCGAGCACCAGGGCGTGAAGTTCGGGTTTGAAATCTGCGAGGATGCGTGGCGGCCCGACGACGTACGGCCCGCCTGTCGGCTTGTGGGCCGGGTGGATTTGATTGTGAATCCCTCGGCCTCGCACTTTGCCATGAGCAAGACCGACGTGCGCTACCACTTGGTCACGGAAGCATCGCGCAACTTCCGCTGCACCTACCTCTACGCCAACTTGCTGGGCAATGAGGCCGGCCGCATGATTTACGACGGCGAAATTCTGGTGGCCCGCAACGGCCATCTGCTGCTGCGCAACCAGCTCATGAGCTTCAAGGAAGTGGACATGGAGTGCGTGGACGTGGATTTCAGCCAATCCCTGGAGCCCGCCGCCGACATCGTGCCCCTGCCCGCGCCCGACGAGTACCGGGAGCTGAACCAGGCCCTGAGTCTGGCGTTGTTCGACTACCTGCGCAAGGCCCGCAGCCGAGGCTTCGTGCTCAGCCTCAGCGGCGGGGCCGACTCGGTGATGTGCGCCGTGGCGGTGGCCGAGCTGGTGCGCCTGGGCACGGCCGAGCTGGGCACCGCCGAGTTTATGCGCCGGGCCGGCTGCTTCACGGCCGAGGAAATCGAGCGGCTGGCCGGCCCCGTAGCTCCCGTGCCCGACCACAACGCCCCCGGCCCCCAGGATGCTTCGTTGTCGGACCCAAACAATCAACAAGCAACTATAAACCAGAAACTAGTAACTCGTTTACTCACCTGCGCCTACCAGGGTACCGTCAACTCCTCCGACGACACGTTCAACTCGGCAAAGGAGCTGGCCGATTCCATTGGGGCGGTGTTTTACGACTGGACCATTGACGAGGAGGTGACGGGCTACGTGGGCAAGATTGAGCACGCCCTGGGCCGCGAGCTGACCTGGCAGACCGACGATTTGGCTCTGCAAAATATTCAGGCCCGGGTGCGGGCTCCCGGCATCTGGCTGCTGGCCAACGTGCAGAACTGCCTGCTGATGACCACCTCCAACCGCTCGGAAGCCAGTGTGGGCTACTGCACCATGGACGGCGACACGGCCGGCTCTATCTCGCCCATTGCGGGTGTGGACAAGGCCTTCGTAAAGCTGTGGCTGCGCTGGGCCGAAACGGAGCTGAACTACCCGGCCCTTCGCCACGTCAACGCCCTGCAACCTACCGCCGAGCTGCGCCCCCTCGAAGACAAGCAGACCGACGAGCGGGACCTGATGCCCTACCCGCTGCTCAACCGCATCGAGCGGCTAGCG
This sequence comes from Hymenobacter metallilatus, assembly GCF_003944705.1. Taxonomy (GTDB): domain Bacteria; phylum Bacteroidota; class Bacteroidia; order Cytophagales; family Hymenobacteraceae; genus Hymenobacter; species Hymenobacter metallilatus. The sequence continues at coordinate 46,879 of NZ_RWIS01000002.1, forward strand.
TTCTACGACCGGCTTAGCCCCCGGCAGGTGCTGGCCACGCTGCAACAGGAAGACCCTACTGCCGACACGGAACAGCTTAAAACTTACGTAAAACGCTTCTACAGCCTCTGGAGCCGCAACCAGTGGAAGCGGGAACGGTACGCCCCCGCCTTCCACCTCGACGACTACAACGTGGACCCCCGCTCCTGGCTGCGCTTCCCCATCCTGAGCGGCGGCTTCACCCAGGAGCTGAACGCGCTGTAAGAACGTGCCGCCAGAAGTTGTACCCCCCGGGGCTGTGCTCCGGAGTACAACTTCTGGCGGCGCGTTCTGGCGGTGTGTAGCGCAATGTTGCCGCTACCCTGTACTTTCGTAGCCTGAAATCTACTTACAGCGTGGCGGGGAGCAGTCTGAATCAATTGTACCAGGAGCGGGAGGCGTACCGGCTGCCGCTGTATTCGGCGCGGCAGGTGGCCCGCCTGACGGGGCTTGCTGCTACCACCGTAACCACCTGGACGCGGGCCGCCGACGCGCTGGTGCAGCCGGCCGGTGCGGAGGCATTGTCGTTTCTGAACCTGGTGGAAGTGCACGTGCTGGCCGCCATCCGGCACCAGCACGGCCTGCCTTTGCAACGGGTGCGCCACGCGGTGCAGTTTGTGCGCCAGGAGCTGGGGGCCGACCACCCGTTGGCCCAGCACGAGTTTGAAACCGACGGCGTGGATTTGTTTGTGCGGGCGCTGGAAGATGAGAACTTACTCATCAACGCCTCCCGCCGGGGGCAGATGACCATTCGGCAGCTGGTGGAAGCCTACCTGCGCCGCATCGAGCGGGCCCCCGACGGGTTTCCGCTGCGGCTGTTTCCGGTGTACGGCAGCGGGCCGGGGTTTGCGCCCGACGGCCTGCCCACCCTCATTGCCGTGGACCCCACCATTGCCTTCGGCCGCCCCGTTCTCACCGAGAACTACGTGCCCGTGGATGTGGTAGCCAACATGTACCGGGCCGGCGACCCGGTGCCGGATATTGCCGCTGAGTATGGACTCAGCGTACAGTCAGTAGAAGAAGCCATTCGGTATGAGCGTGCAACCCTTGCCTGAGCCTTTGTTTTTCCTGGACCGCACGGTGGCCACGCGCCGCGTGCGGGAGGCTTTGCGGGCGCAGCAGGTGTCGTTCCTGGCTCACCCCGACGAGTTTCAGCCCGACACGCCCGATACTGAGTGGCTGCCGGCCATAACGACCCGCGGCGGTTTTGTGCTGACGCAGGAGCGCCGCATCCGCTACAACCCCCTGGAGCAGCAGGCTTTGCTGGCCAGTGGGGTGGGGGCGTTTATCGTGGTGGCCAAGGACCTGTCGGGTGCGGCCTTGGCCGAGTGCTTGGTGCGGGCTTTGCCCGCGTTGCGCCGGTTTGTACGGCAGCACCCGCGGCCCTTCCTGGCGAAAGTGTATGTTGACGGTAGCGTGCAGCGCGTTACCTTGCCGTCGTAAGCTTACTTGTTTTCACTTGCTATGAGTTTTCTGAGCGCCATTCTTTGGAATCAAAACCCCATCATTGCCGAAATAGGGCCGCTTACGCTGCGCTGGTACGGGCTGCTGTTCATGTCGGGCTTCGTGGTGGGTACCTTCATTCTGGGCCACGTCTATAAGTCGGAGAAAGTGTCGCCGCGCTGGGTGGATGTCATTACCATTTACATGCTGCTGGGTACGGTGCTGGGCGCGCGCCTGGGCCACGTGTTTTTCTACGACTGGCCCCAGTACCGCAATGATTTGCTGAGCATCCTCAAAATCTGGGAAGGCGGTCTGGCCTCGCACGGAGCAACTATCGGCATTATCCTGGCCGTGTGGCTGTTCAGTCGCAACAATAAGTTTGATGTGCTCTGGACCCTCGACCGGATTGTGCTGGTGGTGGCCGTGGGCGGCGCCCTCATCCGCATCGGCAACCTGATGAACTCCGAAATTGTGGGCCACCCCAGCTCGGCACCCTGGGCCTTCGTGTTTCCCCGCGACACCGAGCATTTGCAGCAAATACGTCCCGACCAACCCCTACCGGCCGGGGCCGTGCGCGTAGCCGCCGAAAAATTTTTAGCTCAGGATGGGACTGTGCGCTACCACCTGCTGCCCGAAGGAAGCCCTACTACTGCCGATTCGCCCGTAGCGGTGCCCCGTCATCCCACCCAAATTTACGAGTCGCTGTTCTGCGTGTTCCTGTTTGTGCTGCTGTACTCCATGTGGAACCGCACCAAAGAGCACACGCCCCGTGGGCAGTTGTTTGGGCTGTTTGTGGTGCTGCTGTTCTCGTTCCGCTTCCTGGTCGAGTTTCTCAAGGAAGACCAAGTGGCGTTTGAGCAGAACATGACCCTGAACATGGGCCAATGGCTGAGTGTGCCGCTGGTGTTTATGGGCCTCTACGTGCTGTTCACGGCCCGCAACCGCCCCGGCCGCCCCGAGGATGCTCCCCGCGACCTGCACGAGCAGGAAGCCAAGGAAGCGGCTTTAGCCGCTGCGAAGCGGTAGGGACCCCACCCCCGTCCCACCTCGCTTGATGCACGACATCCTCTGGGAGAGGAGTGCCAGTCGCGAGTTAAAGGACGCTGATTCGTTGAACGCACCCGGCTCCCGGAGGGGACGGGGGGCGGGTAAACAAAACGGCCCCGTGCTCAACCAGAGCACGGGGCCGTTTTACGGATGGTAGTTATCAGCCAACAACCAGCTTAGAAGCGGCGGTTGACGGCGTTGAGGTCCTCAAAAGCCGACTTGAGGCGGGTAATGAAGGTTTCTTCGCCCTTGCGTAGCCATACGCGCGGGTCGTAGTACTTCTTGTTGGGCGAGTCCTCACCGGTGGGGTTGCCAATCTGGCTCTGCAGGAAACCTTCATTCTTCTGATAATATCCGCGGATACCATCCCAAAACGCCCACTGCAGGTCGGTGTCGATATTCATCTTGATGGCTCCGTAGCTGATGGCTTCGCGGATTTCCTCCTGAGAGGAGCCCGAACCGCCGTGGAACACGAAGTTGATGGGACGCTCAGCTTCCAAAGCGTATTTCTCCTTCACGTAATCCTGGGAGTTTTTCAGGATGACGGGCTGCAGCTTCACGTTACCGGGCTTGTACACGCCGTGCACGTTGCCGAAAGCAGCGGCAATGGTAAAGCGGGGGCTGATTTTGCTCAGCTCCTCGTAGGCGTAGGCCACCTCCGAAGGCTGAGTGTAGAGCTTGCTGGAATCTACGTCGGAGTTGTCCACGCCGTCTTCCTCGCCGCCGGTTACGCCCAGCTCAATTTCCAGCGTCATGCCAATTTTGGCCATGCGCGCCAGATACTCCTTGCAGATGTCGATGTTCTCCTCAATGGGCTCCTCCGAGAGGTCGAGCATGTGCGAGGAGTACAGGGGCTGCCCGTGCTCGGCGTAGAACTTCTCGCCGGCTTCGAGCAGGCCGTCAATCCAGGGCAGCAGCTTTTTGGCAGCGTGGTCGGTGTGCAGAATCACAGGTACGCCGTAGGCTTTGGCCATGAGGTGTACGTGGTGCGCCCCCGAAATGCCGCCGGCAATGCTGGCCTGCTGCTTATCATTGGCCAAGCCTTTCCCGGCAAAGAACTGGGCGCCTCCATTCGAAAACTGAATGATAACCGGCGAGTTCAGGTCGCGGGCGGCTTCCAGCACGGCATTTACCGTGTCGGTGCCGGTTACGTTCACGGCGGGCAGAGCGTAGCCGTTGGCTTTAGCATGTTCGAAGAGCTGCTGCACTTCGTCGCCGTGCAGCACGCCGGCGCGCAGGCCGGTGAGAGTGGTTTGTTCAGCCATTTGCTGGAAGATGGTGACGCAGGTTGGGGAAAGGCCGCGCCGGGTTTTGGAATCTTAGGTCAAACATACTCAAAAGAAAAAGCTCCTGCCACATGCAAAAACGAGCCTTTAGCGAATTTTCGCTAAAGGCCCGTTTTTGCATGTGGCAGGAGCCATCGGCTTACTGAAAGGAGTAGGTATAGAGTGCTCCCTGCTCACTGCTGATGTAGAGGGTGTTGTTATCAGTAAAAACGGCGCCTTCCGTCTGGCCGGCTCCTTTCAGGGAAATCTGCCGGGGCGCAGCTTTCAACAGGTCGGGGAGGCTGTTGCCTTCCAGCACAAACATTTCCTGGCGGGCCAGCAGTACCAGGCGGCGGCCGTCGGGGCTAAGGGCGGCATCGGTAACGGCCCCCGGAATGGCCAGCTTTGTTACCAGCTGGGCGTTATAAGTACCTGGCTGGTCGGGTACGCTGTATACTTTGCTGGTCTGCTCCTGACCCCGGTCCTTGGTAAACAGGTAAACTTTGCCCGCGTACCACAACGTGGCCTCACAATCGAAATTACGCTCCTCCTTGGCCGGTGGAAATTCCTGCTGGTCGGGATATTTCAGGTGAATTTCCTGTACCTGCTGCACATTGGCGGGGTTGAGCCGGTAGATGACCAGGTCCTGCCGCGAGTTGTTGTTGTTGCCTACGTCGCCGATGTACACATGGCCGTTGGTATCACGGGTAATGCTTTCCCAGTCGTGGCTGCGTACCGGAATATCCAGCTGGGCCAGGGTTTTGCCGGTGGTGCTGATTTTGTAGAGAATGGGCTGGGTGCCGTCGTCGCCGTGCGTGAAGAAGGTGTTGTTTTCGCCCGTCAGGGCCAGGCCTGAGCTTTCGGGTACCCCACTCATGGAGCCTACCTGGGTGAGGTTGGCAATATCGGCTCCTTTGCCCCCTTTCTTACCCTTCTTCTTGCCCGACTTTTCCTGTTTGCTTTCCGAAGTATTGGTTTGGGCTTCTGAGCAGCTGCTCAGCAACGTGCCCGCCAGGGCGGCGGCGAAAAATAACGTGCGCATAGATGGCCGTAACAAGCTGAAAAAAATGCCGCCGAAGCACGCAGCTCCGGCAGCAACAGAATGCCTTATACGGAGAGGTAAGGTAGTGAGGTGGTGAGATGGTGAAATAGTGAGATGGTGAAATGGTGAGTTTGACGTTCTGACGGCGCGAGTCTGGGCCGGGTGCGCAAACTGCGCGGATAAAACGTTAAACTCACCATTTCACCACCTCACCATTTCACCATCTTATGGTACTGGGTCGTAGCCGTGGCCGCCCCAGGGGTGGCAGCGGCTGATGCGGCGCAGGGCCAGGCGGCCGCCCCGCCAGGGGCCGTACTTCGTTACGGCCTCTACGGCGTAGGCTGAGCAGGTGGGCACGTAGCGGCAGCTGGCTGGCGTGAGCGGCGAAATGAGGTGGCGGTACACCCAGAGCAGGCCCAGCAGCAGCTGGCGGAACAGGTAGGTCATGGCGTGGGTAAAGGTCGGGAAAGTAGCGTAAGCTTTAGCCTGAAACGGATCAGGAACGCCAAAATGTGGCCTACGCTTCTGCCGGAGCCGGGCCGGGAGAAAAGCAGGTGATAGTACAACGCCTGAGTAAGATGTACCCTGGCCCAAGCCAACGCTTAGGCCACTTCTTCTATCTTCGCCGAAAGTTCCCACTCATCCACCCCTACCCATCATGCAAAAAACACACTGGGCTAAAGTCCTGCTGCTGACGCTGCTCCTGCCGCTGGCCGCCCGCGCCGACGAAGGCATGTGGCTGCCGCTGTTTGTAAAGCGCCTCAACCATGCCGACATGCAGAAGAAAGGCCTCAAGCTTACGGCCGATGAAATTTACGACGTGAATACTGCCAGCCTGAAGGATGCTGTAGTGCAGCTGGGCGGCTTCTGTACCGGCGAGTTTGTAAGTAGCCAGGGGTTGCTGCTTACCAACCACCACTGCGGCTACGATGCCATCCAGAGCCACAGCACCCCGCAGAACAATATTCTGCAAAACGGCTTCTATGCCGCCAGCAAGGCCGAGGAGAAGAAAAACCCCGGCCTGTTCGTGGATATTCTGGTGCGCATGGAGGAGGTAACGGGTAAGGTGCTGGAAGGTATTACGCCTACCACCCCCGAAGCCGAGCGCATGGCCACCATTCAGAAGCGCCAGCGCGAAATGGCCGACAACGCCAAGGAAAACGGCAAATACGTGGCCTACGTGCGCGACATGTTCGGGGGCAACGAGTATTACCTGTTCATCTACCAGCGCTTTGGTGATGTGCGTCTGGTGGGGGCTCCGCCGGAGGCCGTAGGCAAGTTCGGGGGCGACACCGATAACTGGATGTGGCCTCGTCACACCGGCGACTTCAGCATGTTCCGGGTGTACGCCGATAAAAACAACCAGCCCACCGCTGGCCCCGAGGAAGGCAATATTCCGTACGTGCCCAAAAAGCACCTGCCCGTGGCCCTGCAGGGCGTAAACGAAGGCGACTTTGCAATGGTGTTCGGGTTTCCGGGCCGTACCCAGCGTTTCCTGCCTGCCGCCGGCCTGCAGCTGGCCCTCGACCAGAGCAACCCCGCCCGCATCAAGCTGCGTGATACCCGCTTGAAGCTGTGGAAGGAAGATATGGATCAGGACCCCGCCCTGCGCCTGAAGTACGCCTCCAAGTACGCCAACATTGCCAACTACTGGAAGTACTTCATCGGCCAGAATGAGGGCATGAAGCGCCTGAAAACGGTAGATGCTAAAAAGGCCGAGGAAAACGCCCTGCTGCAGTGGATTGCCCAGGACCCCGCCCGTGCCCAGCAGTACGGCGACGCCCTCAACGTCATCAACCAGAGCTACGCCGGCATTCGTCAGTACAACCTCAGCAGCCAATACGTAAACGAAGCCGCTTTCGGCACTGAAATAGTAACGCTGGCAGCCCGCATGATGCCCTTGGCCACGGCCCTGAAAGCCACCCCCCAGGATAAGGCCGCTGTAGACAAGGCCGTAGCCGACCTGAAGGAACCCGTAGCGGAGTACTTTAAGGACTACAATGCCGCTACCGACAAGAAGGTATTTGCTGCCCTGATGAATCTGTACATGCAGGATGTACCCAAGGACCAACTGCCCGACGTGTTCCAGACGGTACAGAAGCAGTACGGCGGCTCCATGCAGAAATATGCCGACTACGTGTTCAGCAACTCCTTTCTGACTTCGGAAGCCAAGGTAAACGCCTTCCTGGCCGCGCCTACGCTGGCCAAGCTGGAAGCCGACCCCGGCTACAAAACGTATCAGTCGGTGTACTCGAACTACGTGCAGAACATTGTACCCAAGCTGCAGGGCCTGCAAGCCGGCCTGGGCCGGGCCAACCGGCTGTACGTGGCGGCCCTGCGCGAGAAAAACAGCACCAAGATATACTCGCCCGATGCCAACTCTACCATCCGCCTGAGCTACGGCACGGTGCGCCCTTACAAAGGCCGCGACGCCGTTGCCTACGACTACAAAACCACGGCCCAGGGCATTCTGGAGAAGGAAGATGCCACCAACCCCGAGTTTGTGGTGCCTCAGAAAGAGTTGGAGCTGCTTAAAATGAAGGATTACGGCCGCTTCGCCGACAAGCAGGGCAACCTGCCTGTGGCCTTCATTACCGACAACGATATTACCGGCGGCAACTCCGGCTCCCCCGTTATCAACGGCCGCGGCGAGCTGATTGGCATTGCCTTCGACGGCAACTGGGAAGCCATGACCGGCGACTTAGCCTACGACCCTGAGCTGAAGCGCTGCATCAACGTGGATATTCGCTACGTGCTCTGGTGCATTGAGAAAATGGGAGGCGCCAAGCACCTCGTGGACGAAATGACGCTGGTAAACAACGGCCCTAACCCCGGCGTAGGGCCTGCCACCGCCGCCGGTGCCGATATGAGCGACGTGGAAAAGATGAAGGTAAAGACCGACAAAGGCGGTAAAACCAAAATCAAGCGCAAAAAAGACGCAGCTATGCTGTAAGGCTATATGTCACTCCGGGCAGCGCGAGGAATCTGGGTTAGATTCTGATGAATAAGTCAGAATACTTGTCCTGCTTAAAATGAAACCCCAAAAAAAAGACCCGATGCCACTTGGTATCGGGTCTTTTTTTGTGAGCTGAGAGCAAGCCATTGTACGGTTCAATGGGAGTAGCTATTTTACAGCAATAGAAATTCTTATGCTTCTCTATGCTGAGACTTTACGCTTTATCAGGTTTGTTTATTGGACTTACAAGTACTGCCCATGCTCAGGGCAACGGCCCTGGCTTGTGGGGTGCCCGGGCGGCCGGGCTGGGACACATCGGGAGCGTACTGGAAAACGACGGCTGGGCCGGTGCCGCCAACGCCGCCGCGCTGGGTAGCCTGGCACGGCCTACGGTGGGGGTAGGTGCCGAGAACCGGTATCTGCTGCCTGCTTTAAACACGGTATCGTTGGCGGTGGCCGTGCCCATAGGCTACCGCTCTGAGCAGCCGGCTCCACCTGTGGCGGGTGTGCCAGCCGCCGTAGCCGCAACGCAGGCCCCGCGCTACGGGGTTATTGGTTTCACGGCGCAGCGGTTTGGCGGCAAGTTATACTCGGAGCAGCGGCTGGGGCTGGGCTACGGCTACCAGCTGGGCACGGTGCGGGTAGGGGCGCGGGTAGAGGTGCTGCAAACCAGCTTCGAGGGCCTGGGCAGCCGCCGGGTAGTAGCCGCTTCCCTGGGTGGCCAAGCCGATATCATTCCGCGCAAGCTCACCTTTGGCGCCACCCTCTACAACCTCAACCAGGCTCGCCTCTACGAGTACCAGGATGAGCGCCTGCCCACCGTGCTGCGGGCCGGCCTGGCCTGGCGGGCCTCCGAAAAAGTACTACTGCTGGCCGAAACAGAGAAAGATGTGGCCCAGGACGCCGATTTTAAAGCTGGCCTGGAGTACCAGCCAATACCAGTGCTGGCTTTGCGCGCGGGCCTCACAACGCTCACGCAGCAGCTGACTGCGGGCGTAGGCCTGAAAGCCGGGCAATTTCAGGTAGATTATGCTGCGGCCTGGCACGACGCCCTGGGCCTGAGCCAGCAACTGAGCGTGGCCTATGTGTGGGCTAAACGGCCCACCCAGCTATGAGTCGCCGGGTAGTTGTGGCCGGAGTGTTGCTGCTCTCGGCCGCCGGGGTCCGGGCTCAGGAGTATCCCCGCCCCGCCGTGCCCGACCTGGACCGGCTTACGCAGGAGCTATTCGCCGAAATTCAGAGCGACCAGGTGCCGTACGAAGACCTCTACGAAACCCTGCTGCAGTACTACCAAACTCCGCTCAATCTCAACACGGCCACCCGCGAGGATCTGCGCGGCCTGCTGCTGCTCTCCGAAACCCAGATAACCAACCTGCTGGAGCACCGGCAGCGGAACGGGGCGCTGCTGAGCCTGTACGAGCTGCAGAGTGTGCAGGGCTTTGATCTGCGGACCATTTACCGGGTTGCTCCCTTTGTATCGGTACTGAATACCGACCCCAACGCCGCCCGCGGGCCGCTGTGGCAGCGCATCTGGCAGGAAGATAACAATGCCCTGTTTGTGCGCTACGAGCGGACCCTGCAGGGCCGCCCCGGCTACCTTCCGCCCGATACTACCAGCACCGGTGCCCCGGCCTCGCGCTACCTCGGCTCCCCCGATAAGCTGCTGGTGCGCTACCGTGTGAGTCGCAGCAAAGATTTCAGCCTGGCTCTCACGGCCGAGAAAGACGCCGGGGAGCAGTTTGCCTGGGACCCCAAAACCCGCCGCTACGGGGCCGATTTTTACTCCGGCCATTTCGTGCTGCAGGAGCGCGGGCGGCTCAAAACCCTGGCCCTGGGCGACTACCAGCTGCAATTCGGACAGGGGTTGCTGCTGTCGTCGGGGCTGGCGGTGGGCAAAGGGGCCGAAACCATTACCACCCTGCGACGCAGCTCAGTGGGGGTACGGCCATACTCCTCGGTGCTGGAAAGTACATTTTTCCGGGGGGCGGCGGCTACGGTGGCCCTAACCAGCACAGTACGGGCTACGGCCTTTGTGTCGCGCAAGCGGGTTGATGCCTCCCTGCAAACGGCCCGCGACTCCCTGGCCGATTTCAGTGAGTTTACCTCTGGCCTGTTGCTCACGGGTATGCACCGTACCCCCACCGAGCTGGCCAGCCGCCAAGCCCTGCGCGAAACTGTAGCGGGCGGCAACCTCAGCTACGCCAGCCCGGGCGGCGACTTGCAGGCCGGCGTCACGGCCATCAATACCCTGTTCGATAAGCCGCTGCTGCGCCGCGACGAACCATATAATGCCTTTGAGCTGCGGGGACGCCGCAACCTGGCCCTGAGTGCCAACTACAACTACGTGTGGCGCAACCTGTTGCTGTTCGGTGAAACGGCCCGCAGTAGCGGCGGCGGCCTGGGTACCGTGAATGGGCTGCTGGCCAGCCTCGCCCCCAACGTCGATGTGTCGGCCCTGTACCGGTATTACGCCCGCGACTTTTATACCCTCTACGGCAACGCGCTCAGTGAAAACACCCGCAACAGCAACGAAAGTGGCCTGTACCTGGGACTGAAGCTGCGCCCCGCTGCCCGCTGGGAGGTATCGGCGTACTACGACCGGTTCCGGTTTCCGTGGCTGCGTTACCAGGCCGGCGCCCCCGGCACCGGCCACGACTGGCTGGTACGGGTGGCGTTCAGCCCCACCAAAACCAGCCTGCTCTACGCCCAGATCCGGCAGCGCACCAAGTCCTACGATGCCGATACCCTACGGCCAGTGCCAATGCCCGTACCTACCAGGCGCCGTAGCTATTTACTGTTTTATGATGCCAGCCCTACCACGTTTCTGAGCTTGCGTACCCGCGTACAAGGCTCCACATACCGGGAAGATGACGGCCCTGCCCGCCACGGCTATGTGCTGGCCCAGGATGTAACGGTGCAGCCCCTACAGCGCCTGCGCCTAACGGCTCGCTACGCCCTCTTCGATACCGATGATTACGACACCCGACAGTACGTGTTTGAGCAGGATGTGCTATATGCGTTTTCCGTACCGGCTCTGTACGGCCAGGGCACCCGCGCCTACGTGCTGGTACAGGCCGATTTGAGCCGCCACCTCACGCTCTGGCTGCGCTATGCCGATACGCAGTACCGCTACCAGCGCACCGTGGGCTCTGGCCTGGAAGAAATTCAAGGCTCCCGTCGCTCCGATATAAAGGCGCAGCTACGGTATCGGTTTTGATTGGTGGTAGGAGGAAGGGCAAGGGAAAACGGATTCCTGTACCAGCATAAAAAAACTCGGTTCCTGAAACAGGAACCGAGTTTTTTTATGCTGGTACAGGAATCCGTTCTACTCTTTCAGCAGGCGGACTACCGTTGAGCCGTTGGGCATATCGAAGTGCAGGGTATATACGCCGGTGCTCAACGCACTCAGGTCCAGGGGCAGCTGAAGGGCAGCGGCCCCTTTAGTGAGCGTCTGGGCTTGTACCTGGCGGCCCAGGGCGTCGGTTACCCGCAGCGTAATGCTGCCGCGCTGGGCATTGTCGATGCGGACGTTGAAAACACCAGCGCTGGGGTTCGGAGCCACCTCAATGCCTTGCAGCAACGCCGCATTGCGCACGGCCGTAATGCCGGCCACCGTCTGGCAGCTCTCATTGGAGTACCCCGAAACACCCGTGGTATTCACGGCCCGCACACGGTAGCAATAGGGGCCGTTGGCCGTTACCTGATCGGTGTAGAAGGTGGTGTTGGCGGGCACGGTAGCAATTTTGGCGAAGCTGCCGCCGCTACGGGCACGCTCAATCTCAAAACCCGTTTCGTTGCCCGAGTTATCCAGCCAGATCATGTCGATGGTAGCCAAAGCTGCCGTAACGGTGGGAGCCAGGGTAGTAAGGGAGCTGGGAGCGGCCGGTACTTCGCCCACGGTGCACAGCTCCAGCGTCCAGCCCGTGAGGGTACCGCCGTTGCTGGTGTTGTTGTCCGAAATAGTAAGGGTCCAGTTACCGGCAGCAGAGCTGTTCAGCAGGTCGCCCAGGGAGTTGGCCGGGCGCACCGTGGCGCCGCTGCTAAGCGGGCAGGCCAGAGCTGCCGTGGCTGCATCATCGAACGTGAGGTTCAGGTTGGTAGTGCCGGGGCAGGCCCGTGAGAACAACACTACCCGCCGACCCGCCGGATTGGTAAGCGAAATTTCCAGCTCGCTTACATCGGGGTGGGTAATGGCCAGGTTGCTGATGCGAATGTTGGAAACCCGTTCCGTAGTCGATACGGCAATAACCGAGGTAACAGTAGGCGTAGAGCCCGCCGGAATGGGCCGGGGTACGTTGGTAGCCACAATGTTCTGGCACGCCTGTACGCCGGTAGTAAACGCGGTAACGGCCGAAAAAGGCGCCGTGCCGCAGGGGCTCAGGCCCCGCACCCGCACGTAGTAGGTAGTAGAAGGCTGCAGCGTAGCCGACGGCGTGAAGCTGGTGGCCGTCAGGTTGGTTTGCGACTGGATAACGTTGGTGAAAGCAGCGTCGGAGGCAATCTGCACTTCGTAGGCAGTGGCGTTGGGCACTGCTGCCCAGGTAATAGCCGGCCGCAGCGTAGTAGGACCGGCGGTAGCGCTGGGAGCCGTAATAACGGCTGCCTGCGTAGCCGAGGGCTGAACGGTAAGGCTGATGTCCTGGAAACGGGTGACGCCGCCACTGGTGCCCGTCAGGCGAATAACATACGTGCCGGCTGCGGCAGCGCTGGTAGCACTTACCGTAGCCGTAGTGCCGGCCCCGGCCTGTACCGTGGGGCTGGCGTAGGTTACGGTTACGCCGGCCGGCAGATTGGTGGCCGATAAGGCCACTGCCCCGCTGAAGTTCTGGAGCTGACCCACTGATACACTAACCGAGCCGGAGGCCCCGGGGCAAAACGCCAAAGCGCTGGCCGAGCAGCCAGGGCCCTGCAGGAAGAACGTAGGACCGCTGGGAGCTTCCAGCGTAAAGTTCAGGTTGGAAACGTCAAAGAAAATACCCCCCGTTGCCTGCACCCGAATGCGGGCCCGCGTGGAGCCGGCCACGCTGGCCGGTACCGTTACGGTTTCGCACCCATCGTTGGGGGTGTTGGCCAGCAGGGTAGTGGGGTAAGTGAGGCCGCCATCGGTGGAGAGCAGCACGTCCACAGTAGCGGCGTTGATGGGGGACTGCGTCGTGTTGGCCACGTTCCAGGTAACCTGCTGGGGTGCACCCACCAGCCAGGAAGTAGCCGTGTTTGGGGCCGTTACTACAAACGGTCCGGCCGTGGGTACTATTACCACGTTCATCGAGTCGTAGTCAACTCCACCCCCGCCAACGCGGTTGTCGCGGGCTACCAGCCGGAAAATCAGCCGCCGCCCGTAGCTGGGCAGCAGCTCGCCGCGGGTATTGGTGTTGTTAAGAATGTCGGCCAGGCGAGGGAAAGTGCGCACAGGGCTGCTTGTAGGCGAGAAAACCCGGAACAGAGGGGCGTCGCCGGTGGCTGCCGCTGGTGCGCCGGCGGGGCCTAGGTTGTACTGCTCCCAGCTGTAAGTAAGGGCATCGTTATTGGCATCGGTGGCCGAGCCCGTCAGCACGAAAGGCGTGCTGATGGGAATGGCGTAGTTGCGGCCGGCATTCACCACGGGTGGGGTGTTGCCGGTAGCCGTATTCACCGAGCAATTGCCCAAGCCCGTAATGTGGGCCACAATCTGGTCGAAGCTGCGGGAGTGAAAGTAGGGGTCGGAGTTGGGCTGAATATCATCCCCCCCGCAAATGCCGGCGTAGGCCATGATGGTTGTTCCCGAGCCCGGCTCGTAGGCCGAAACAGCGGCGCGGTTGCCCCCGCCACAGCTGCCGGTCTGGCTGTTGAACGTATGGTCTGCCCCAAACTGATGACCCATTTCATGCGCCACGTAGTCTACGTCGAAAGCATCGTTGGTGGGAACCGAGGAGCCGGTCACGCCCCGGGCCTTACCCGATACGCACACCGAGGGCTTCTGAGCCACCCCGCCGCCGCCCGTGCTGAACACGTGGCCAATGTCGTAGTTAGCCGACCCGATTCGGGCATCCACCGTAGTCTGGTTCTGGTTGAGCATGGCCGAGCCGCTGCTGTTGGTATACGGGTCGGTGCTGGCATCCAGGAAAATGAGCGTGTCATTCTTGGGCACAATCACCAGGCGCACGGCCAGCTCCTTCTCGTAAATTCCGCTTACCCGGTTTACCGAGGCCACCATGCCCGCCATGGCACCTACTTTGGTGCCACCGTGAAAGGTGCTGTACTCGCCGGTGCAGGCCAGGGCCAGCCGGTAGGTCCGCAGGGTGGTGCCGTTGGCTACTGCGGCCCGCTGGGCGGCCGTTAGCTCCGGCAATGGCTCGGTGCCGTCGGGCGAGGGAGTAGAGCACACAAACGGGAAAGCACCCTGGTTCATGGCGCGCCGCTCAAATACCAGGTGGGTGTTATTGCCCCGCTCCGCCGGGTCAATGTACACGGTACTGCCTCCCGACAGAATCATGGCATGAAACCCCTCGGGGCTCAGGTCGAGGCGGGCCGTAGCGGCCGGGTCGTCGATGCCCTGGGCAGCATAGGTCCGGATGCTGGGATACTTGGCTGCCAGGGCCGGTGCCATCACCGGCACCTGCACCACCCGAAACCGTTGGGAGGTACCATCGGGTAGGGGCAATGAAATAACGGTGGCCGAGCTGCGGGCACTTACGCTACGTTCCGCCGGCGCATTCTGGAGCGCAGCCCGTACCGCATCCAGCTGAACCGTAACAGCGCGGAAGTGCGACAGGGGCTGCGTGGCTTGTCGGGCAGAGGCGGGCAGCTGCGGCGCATCGGCCCACAGCACCCGTTGGGCCGATGCCGTAGTGGCGGCACCCAGGCCTGCCACCAGCAGGCTACCAGCCAGCAACGGCCGCCATGCCCCAGGAGAAAAAGTAAATGTTTTTTGCATCGTATAAGAATGAAAGAAGAGAAAACCGATGGGGAGGGAAGGGAAAAATAGAGCGCCCCAAGTTAGAATTTTTGGTTAGGGATGCGGACGGTTAAGAAAGATATATTTTGAGTATTCGTTGATAATTTGGCTGATACTGAAGGATAACTAGCAAAATAGGGCACAGTTTAGTGGGAAATTATCAGGCCTGAGGGCTAATTATATCGTAAAAATCATATAAATATATTCAGGGAGTTGAAAGTCCGTTGTGCGCTATCCGGTGGCCGCTCGTTGAAGCATCTCTCCCGCCGGCTACCCCAGGTGTGAAGACGAAGCAGGAAAGATGCTCCACCTCACTCCGCATAGTGTTCAGAGAGGTTCCGCCAGACTTCCTAAACAGCTCCTTGGAGTCCCGGCCGCCCCATATACCTAGCAAAAAATTACCCGCTGCCAGTGGCAGCGGGTAATAGGTGGCAAGTAAAACGTGCGTTGGCTACGCATCCGTTTTCAACAGCACGAGCTGGGCTTTATCGGCGGCACTCACTTTGCGCCGAAACTCCAGATAGGCCGGATAGTCGGTGCGGGCAAACCGGGTCCGGGGCATCACCAGGCGGCGCACGTAGCGGATACTGCCATCGGGCAGGGTCAGCAGCTGGCTGCTGTAGGTGCCAAATGGCGTGGTGAGCTGCACGGGCGCCGGCAGCTGCTCGGGGCGCAGGCTGGCCGGCAGGTGCAATACCACAGTATCCTGTTGGGTGAAGGCGTGGTCCAGCCACAGGTCGGTTTGCCGTTCCCCCACGGTGGCCTGGGGCGGGGCCATGCGGCTGAGCAGGTTGGGCGTGATGAACACCCGCTTGCCGCTGGGCGGGGCTAGGGCCGGCATGGTCAGCGCCAGATTCTCGGTGAGGCTGGGCACGGCCGCTTCCGGACCGGAATGCTTGAAGGCTACTTTGTTCAGGGTGAAGTTGGGCAGGGCCAGCCGGTTGCTGATGCGCTTTTTCTGCTCGGCCAGTTCCAGGCCCGGCAGTCCGGATACGCCGTCGTACTCCAGGCCCGTTCGGAGGGTGCGCAGCGTGGCGGTGGCGTCGCCGTTCACATCCAGAAACACGTTGGCCAGCCGCTCCCGGCGGTTTTCGGCGGCACCGTAGCGCGGCGTCGGAATCAGCTTGCCGCCCTCGGGCAACAGCAGCAGGGCGTGGCGGTTGCCCGTGAATCCCCCCATGTACCCAAACGGGTTAGTCTGGCTGGTGCATTCCAGCCACACGGTATCGGGCCGGGCGCTCTGGGCCAGGGGCACGCACAGCACCACGTGGTTGAACTGGGAGCTGGGAAAACTGGTAAGAACGTCCTGCTCATCGGAGCCCGCCTTCACCAGCGCCGCGTGGGCCTTGATGCCGGCGGCCCCCAGCAGGGCCTTGCAGTAGTTGGTCAGCGCCTTACAGTCGCCGTAGCCGTTGGCCGCCACCGACGAGGCGGGGAAAGTCTGCCAGCCGCCCAGGCCCAGCTGCACGGATATATAGCGGGTGTTAGCCTGTAAAAAGTGGTACACCTTCCGGATTTTGGCCCGCTCGTCGGTTTCGCCCTGCACCAGCGCTGCAATACCAGCCTTAATGGCCGGGGGCAGCTCGTCGCGGCCGGCGTTCAGGTCATAGGTCCAGCGGCTGAGGTCGGCCCAGCTGCTGAGGTGGCCGGCGTGGCCCTGCACCTCAAACTCGGCCGGCGCCGTGAATACGGTCGGGGTCAGCTCGGCTACCGGGGGCGCGTCGGCTTCTTCTTCGCGGGCAGCCAGGTCGTGCACCTGCCACTCGTATACCTCCTGGCTGCCCTGGGTACGCTTGGCCTGGGCTGTGCCGGCGGGCAGGTGCTGCTCTTGGTAGCGTAGGGCCATACCGGCCGGCATGGTTACTTTAAAGGATGCCTGCTCCACGGCCAGCTGCTCCACCGGCTGGGGCCGCCAGGTAGAGTAGAACAGCGGGTTATCGGATACCACCTCGTACTCAAACTCCACCGTGTAGGGGTAGGTGGGCTGGCTGAGGTCGGCCACGCGGCCCCGGGCATCGGTAGCCAGGCTAAACCCATCCGAGAGGCTGATGTCGTGGATATCCTGGCTCCGCAGCTGCCGCAGCTGGCGGCCGGCGGCATCGTATACCGCCCCCCGAAAGTAGCTGATGGTGTTGAGGGAGCTGTAGTACACCAGCTCCGAGGCCCAGCGGGCCCCCACCTCATCCAGAATGGTAACGGCGCGGCGGGTGGTTTCCACGGTGCGCCCCACCGATTTTACCAGTAGTGCTTCTTCCTGCCGCCGAATAACAGCGTGGGCGTTTTCGCGCAGGGGAGCGGGCAGGTCGGCTACGGCATATTTAGGCGCCGGACCGTAGGCCCAGGCCGGGGCGGTGGGCAGCAGGAGGCAGCCGGTACCGGCCAGCAGCAATGAAAGGAACGTACGCATAGCCCGTTAGCCTTTTTTCTTGAGTACCAGCCGCTCGCTCTGCTTGGCCATCATGCGGGCAAAAAACTCCCGCAGGTAAGCATATTCCTCCGCCGAGTACACCGGCCGGGCCAGGCTCATGCGGCTCATAATCTGCACGGTACCCGCGCCGGGCTGCACAGCATACGTGAAGCGGCCGCCACCCTCGGGCAGCTCCATGGCCATGGCCTTGGGGGTTTCCTCCAGCTCATAGCCGGCGGGCAGGGTTACATTCACCAGCAGGGTTTCATCCAGGGAGGCCCCAAAGTCCACCGGAAAGCGCCGGTCCTCGTGCAGGAAGGGGTTCTTTTCGGTGCCAAAGTCGCGCAGAGGGCTCAGGTAGATGGTGCCCACCGGAGCTTCGCCCCCGGCCGAGGCAAACTCAAATTCCAGCGTAAGCGGGCGGTGCAGGGCCGTCTGCTCTTTGAAAGCATACTTCGGAATGTTCCAGCCCTCGTGGCCGGCGGCCATTTCCTCCACGTATTTCTTTTCACCCAGCTTGCGCAGCTTTTCCCGCTGCGCCAGACCCAGGTAGCCGGCGTGCTCCTGGTGCACTTTGCCGCTCACGCCACCCTTCTCATCCACCGTCAGGTTAATCTGCTGGTAAGAAAGCAGGCGGTCGGCAGGCTTCAGCTCTATCCAGTGCGAGGCTCCTTCCTGGGGCAGCAGCAAGCGGCCAACCCCATTCAGGCAGCGTGGGGGCAGCATACCGCAGGGGGCCAGCTCTTCGGTGGCATCCACCAGCATCGATTTTCCGTCGGGCAGGGCCACGTGGGCCAGCACGTAGTTGAAGCGCGACACCAGCGGTACGTTGGTTTCCAGACGGCCGTGGTTGCGGGTGCTGAGCACTACGGGGTTAGCCTGCAGGCCCGCCTCGCGCAGCGCGGCAATCAGCAGCAGGTTCACATCGGCAGCGCTGCCGGTTTTCTGGTCGTAGGCGCGGCGCACCGAGCCCGAGGCGTACAGGCTGTTGCTGCCGTTGTGCTTCACGCTGCGGCGCACCAGGTCATGAATGGCAGCTACGCGGGCAGCCGGCTCGGTGTGCTGGGCCAGCAGGGCAGTCATCTGCTCTTTCAGGAAAGCCGGCCGGCTCAATTGCCCCCCGAAATTGTCACTGTTGAGTAGTTCCCGGTCAATTTTCTCCCAGGAATTGGCTACCGCCGTGTAGGGCTCATCAGGCCACTTTATCCCGGCCAGCTCAAAGTCAATTTTAGCTTCGTAGTCGGCCGTGGTGGTCATGTAAGGTTCGGCCCGCAGAGCCGGCACATTTTTCATGGCCCAGCGGTGGTTGGTTACCCGAGGCGTAACCACCTGCGCCCCGCCCGAGGAGCGGCGTCCGTATTCCATGCTCGACGACCAGGTGATGTTGTACTGGGTAACGCCTTCGTTGCGCTCCTGCACCTCCAGGGGCTCGTAGCCCTGCATCAGCATCTTGTAGTCGAAATACTCCGGAATGGCCGCCCGGTACTCGCTCCAGCGCACCGGAATATCCCGCTGAAACGTCCAGTCCTGGAAGTTGAAGGTGAACGGCGAGGTTACGACGTAGGTATATTCGACCACGGAGCCCACCCGCACGTTGGGCAGCGTAAATTTGCGGGTAGTAATGTTGGGGGTGGTTTCCTCCCGGAACATGGCGTCGGAGTTCAGCTTTTCCTTTACAACCTGCCCATTTACCAGATTATAGGTCATGCCTTTGAGGCTGGAAATCTTTTCCTCGCTGCCGGCTCTGTGGTAGAGGGGTACCTCCACGGTAGCATAGTCGTAGCCCGCTTTCTTGAGGATTTTGATACGGGTTACCCGCTCAAACACCACTTTAAAGTCGCCGTCGTTGTACTCGAAGCGGGAGCGGCCAAAATCGGCCAGCACTACGGCCGCGGCCGCGCTGTCGGCAGCAAAATTTTTGGGCGTCAGATCCGCCTCGTCAATCTTGCCGAATTTGATGGGGTCGGCCTGGGCCTGAGCCAGGGAAACGGACGCGCCGGTGCAAACGCCCGCCAGCAGCAGCCTACGCAGTAAAGGTGAAATCATGAGGAGAAATAATGAGTCAGGAATGAAAATGCTGGGTCGAACATTCCCTTCTTCTGTGGCAGAAGAGAAGGCAATAGTGCACTACAATAGCCGTGGATAGAAGCGGACAGAGAATCGGAACCGAAATATCCTATTTGTTTGGAAGATGAACAATAGGTGAAGACGAGTTTTCCAACTTCCCGGGCGGCAGGTGAGCTGCCTGTGCCGGCGGCTTATTGCTGCTGCAACACAATGGGCTCCGCAAATTTGGCTACGGCTTTGGCGTACAGCTCCCGAATGGCCGAGTATTCGGCGGCAGAGTAGTGCGTTTTGAGCAGGTGCAGCCGGCCCACCAGGGCCAGGGTGTGGGCGGTGGGCTGAGAGATGCTGAACAGAAACCGGCCCCCGCCATCGGGCAGCACCAGCTGCATATCGGTGGGTAGCTCCGCCACTTTGTAGCCGGCTGGCAGGGTCAGGTCGGTTACGCACTCCACCCGCTGTACCGTGGCGAAATCGACCGGGTAGGAGCGCTCCGCGTGTCGGAATGGATTGGCGGCCATCAGCAGGTGCTGCAACGGCCGCAGATACAGGGTGGTGGCCTCGGCCTCGGCCCCGGGCAGCGTAGCCGTCAGCTCCAGCATCACTGGGTGAGCTACATCGGGAGCACTCATTTCGGCTTTGCTGATGTGCCAGTCGGGGTGCTCTTTTTGCCATTGCTGGCGCAATTCCGGCAAGGGCCGCCGGTGTTCAGAGGCGGCGTAGCCGGCATACTCCTGGCGGATGGTACCCCGCAGCTCCCCCTGAGTTGAGGCCGTGAGCTGAGCCCGGATATAGAGCAGGTGCGAGGCCGTGTTCATGAGGTTTACCCAGCGCCCAGCCGGGCCCAGCAGGCGGCCCTGGGCATTCAGGCAATGCTCGGGCAATAGTGTGGGAGGCAGGCTGGCATCGGTGGCATCCAGCAGCAACTCCTGGTTGTCGGGCAGGGCCACGTAGGCTACTACGTAGTTGAACTGGCTGACTAAGGGCAGTTCCGTTTGTATCTGGCCGTGCTGGCGGGTGCTCAGCAGCAGCGGCTGTGCCTCCAGGCCGGCTGCCCGCAAAGCGGCAATCAGCAGCAGGTTTACTTCGGCGGCATTGCCCTGGCGCTGCTCCACGATGCGCCGGGCCGTGTTGCCGGGGCGGACCAGGTAGGCGGGGGTACTGGTGTAGGCTACCTGCTGCAACACCAGCTGGCGCACGGCCTGGGCCCGCTCGGTAAGGGCCGGCAAGCTGCGCAGGGCCGCCGCGTTGGTGCTGAGGGAGGTAGTAGCCTTCAGATACTGCCCAAACTTTTCGTCCTCCAGTAGCTGCTTTTCAATTTCGGCCCAACTCCCCACCACAAACTGCGGGTCATGCTGCGGGTCGAACTGAATACGCTCCAGCTCGAAATCAACCCGGCTCAGGTAGTCGCGCCGGGTCGTTATAAAGGGCTCGGCCCGAAACGCCGGCAGCTCCTTGATAGCCCAGCGCCGGGTTATGGCCATAGTGGTGATGTTGTAGTAGTTATCCTGCGTTACGGCCGTCATGCCATAGCCTGTTGGCCTGGGCTCCCGGTACGTGGTGGAATAGGCTTTGGTGCCGGTTTCGTTGATGGTGAAAGGCCAGTAGGTGCGGCTCAGCTCCTTGTAGCGGTAAAAAGACGGAATAATGGTGCGGTACTCGCTCCAGCGCACCGGAATATCCTGCTGAAACTGCCAGTCCTGGAGGTTGAACAGGAACGGCGACCGGACCACGTAGGTAAATTCCAGAATCGAGCCTTCCCGCACGTTGGGCAGCGTAAAGGCGTACTCATCCAGGCGCTCATCTACTTTGCGGCTGAAAACAGCCTCCGTGCGCAGGGGCTCCTTGCTGAGCGTGGCACCGGTTAGGTTGTACGTGAAGCCTTTCAGCAGCTGAATCTCCTCCCGCCGACCTTCTTTGGGGTCGTGGTAGAGCAGTACCCGCACGGTGGCATGCTCGTAGCCGGCCGGGCGCCGGATCAGTAGCCGGGCCGTGCGCTCGAACCGTAGCTCAAACCCCTCGCTCTTGCCCTGAATAGTAGACTGGCCAAAGTCGCAGAGCACCTCGGCCGCAGCCGAGTCGGGGGTGGGGCTGGCCAGCAGCGCGGCGGCCTCCCGGGCCTCCAGCTTGCCAAATTTGATGGGAGCCTCCTGGGCCAGTACCTGGTTACAGAGCCCGTTCAGGCTACTTAGCAGGAGCAGCATAGCAGCTGTCCGGAAGTAAGATGACGACACAAGAATAGCGTGGTAACAGGCAGCCGCCTAATGAATAACCACGAAGGTAACACTCCTGCCCCGGATAACCAGCCCGCCGGGCCGGGTACTTACGCCGTCTGGCGTTTTTGCCACACCAGCAGGTAAACCAACCCGGCCAACACGCTCAGGGCGCTCAGCCCATGCACAAACGGCAGGTGGGCGGGCTCATTGGCAAACACCCACCCGGCCAGCAGGGCGCCCAGGCCAATGCCGACCTCCAGGGCAATGTACATGGTAGCTACGGCCCGGCCCCGCCGCTCGGGGTGGCTCAGGTCCACCGTCCAGGCATAGAGGGTAGGGGAGTTGAGGCCGGTACCCAGGCCAAACAGCACGGCCCCCGTCAGGAATACCGGCCCCGAATGAGCCAGGGCCAGCACCACCAGTGCCACCACAATGATGATGGAAGAACCTATAAGCACCGGTAGCCGGCCGTACCGGTCGGAGGTGCGGCCGGCTACCAGGCGGACCACCAGCGAGGCGCCGGTGTAACAGGTGTAAAACAGGCCTTTATCTTCTCCAATGAGGCCTAGTACCCGGCTCTGGTCGGGAATTACCGTCAGAACGGCGCCGAATGGAAACAGGCACAGCAGTGTTGCCACGGCTGGGGCCAGCACCCGGGGCTCGAACACTTCGTCCCAGCTCTCAATGCGCAGCAGCCGCCAGCTAAAGCGCTGCCGCTGGGCCGGGGGCAGCGTTTCCGTCATGGTGCCTTGCACGGCCAGGCTTAGCAGGGCCAGCCCCGAGGAGCAGTAAAACATGGTATCCAGGGAAAACCGCTCGGCCAGCCAGGAGCCCAGCATGGGGCCGGCTGCCATGCCCACCGAGCCCGCCACGCCCAGC
Source organism: Hymenobacter metallilatus (assembly GCF_003944705.1). Taxonomy (GTDB): domain Bacteria; phylum Bacteroidota; class Bacteroidia; order Cytophagales; family Hymenobacteraceae; genus Hymenobacter; species Hymenobacter metallilatus. The sequence goes on from NZ_RWIS01000002.1 coordinate 69,150, forward strand.
AGCCCCATGGCCTGCCCCCGGCGCTCCAGCGGAATGATATCGGCAATGAAGGCGGCCGTGCCGGTGGGTTTGAAGCCGGTGCTGAACCCGTGCAGCAGCCGCAGCCCCAGAAACGCCGCTACTGTGGCCGTGAACGGGTAAAAGAACCCGCAAACAAAGCAGACCAGTGAGCCAAACACCATGACCGGAATGCGCCCCACGGTATCGGCCAGCTTGCCGCTAAACGGGCGCGACAGACCCGCCGTGAGGGTGAATAGCGCAATAATGAACCCTTTATAGTCGGCGCCGCCCAGGCGGGTGAGGTAGTCGGGTAGCTCCGGCAGCAACATGTTGAAGCTCATAAAAAACAAGAGCGACGACAAGCACATCAGCCAGAACCCGAAGGTGTACACGTGGCGGGCCGGGGCAGCAGTGGAAGGCGGAACAGTAGCGGGCATTGTGAAGGCAAAGATACGGGGGCCAGTGGTGTCACGCCTTCTTTTCCCGTGATATCCTTGCCTTTGAGCCAGGCCCCAGCGGCGCTGGTACCCTTTAAGCCCGATAGGCAACTGTCTGGGAGTATTCCGGACAATCCAAGGCCTGTCCTGTTCGGATAATCATGTAGAGCAGTCTGGCAGCAGAACCTAGTTGCTACGCCGCAACTGGATATACCAAGTCCAGGGTTGGGTATTCCCACCTTATTATGTGATTGATAATAGTATTTATCTGCTGTTTATTTGGATTTATAAAAACAATGGTTGACTGTTCGCGCGTACCGGGCTGACAGAAATGGCGCGTGTGAGTCAGCCTGAACAGTTTTCCCTAACCCTCTATTTCCTGCTATGAAAACACTTCTGCTCTGGGCAGCCTGCTGCCTATGCTTGTGGCGCACGGCCACTGCGCAAGCCTCCTGGCAATGGGCCAAAGCTGCCCCCAACTTCACCGTGAATGATGCAGTAACCGATGCCGCCGGCGAGGCGCTGGTTACCGGTTCCTTCAGCGTGCCGGTGTCATTTTCGTCTCCTTACTTCACCGGCACGCTTACCCCAGTAGGCCTCTCTGATATTATTCTGGTACGCTACGATGCCAATGGCAACGTGAAATGGGCGCGGCAGGTGGGCGGTAGCGGAGCTACGGCAGAAGGCATTAGCCTGGCCCTCGACGGGGCTGGTAATGGCTACCTGGCCGGCTCCTACGCCGATGCAGCCCTCACTGTGAATACTGGCGGCGTGCCCGTAGCGTACGTGGGCGGCAGTCTGGGCACGGGCCGTACCTGCGTGCTGAAATTTGCAGCGGCCACCGGCACCGTGAGCTGGGGCCGCGGAGCCGGGGGCGGCACCACTAACAGCCGCAGCTGTACGCCGGCCGGCGTGGCCGTAACCAGCGCGGGCACCTGCTTCCTTACGGGCACATATGGCTCCTACGCGCAGTTTGGCAGCCTGAGCATTGGTACCACCCTGAAACAGGCGGCTTTCGTAGCGGCGTATTCCGGCAGTGGCTCGGTATTATGGGCTCAAAGCACTCAGCCTACTGGCGGGGCCTTCTACCAAACGCAGTCGAGGGGCGGCGGTGTGGCCACCGATGCCAGCGGCAACTGCTACGTTACGGGTAGCTACGCCTACTCGGGGCTGCAGCTGGGCACCTTGCAACTAGGCGCGGCCAATGCCAGTCTGTCGTTCGTGGCCCGGCTCAACCCAACTACCGGGGCGGCAGTATGGCTGCGGGGTACCACGGCCAACAATACCACCGATGTTGCCAGCGGCCACAGCGTGGCCGTGGTGGGCAACAGCTGCTACGTAACGGGCGGCTTTTCGGGAACTATTGCCTTCGGAGGAACCTACACGCTGCTGGCACCCACCGCCCGCGGCTACGTGGCCAGCTATACCGCAGCCAGCGGCAGCACCAGTTGGGTGCGACCCTTGTTGGATGCTCTGGGAACGGTGCGGGTTGCCGCTTCTGGCACCAGCGTAGTGGCGGCCGGTGCTATAGCCGCTTCCGGCACGCTGGGCGCGCAAAGCAAGCTGTGGTTTTATGAGCCCTCGGGTGTAAGTCAGGGCAGCCTGGGCGTAGTAAGCGGCAGCCCCGAAGCCAGCAGTAAAATCAGTGGGCTGGGCTATGCTGGCTCAGTGTTGCATGTGGGCGGGCCCATCAACGGATTCTGCATTTTTGGGGGTAATACGGTAAGCGCGCCCCCAACCGGGCCGGCCGGCTACTTTGTGGCCCGCTTGAACACTGCCGCTGCCCGTGGTGCGGCGGCCTCCCCGGCGGCTATGGCCACCATCTATCCCAACCCCGCCACCGATGCCCTCCGGATACTGTTGCCGGGCACCGCCCACAGTGCTGCCCTCTATAACCAGCAGGGCCATTTGGTCCGGCAGCTGAAGGTTTCGCAGGCGGCGGCAATACTGGTGCAGGGGCTGCGCCCGGGCCGATACTGGCTCCGGTGGCAGGGGGCCGATGGCGCCGGCAGCCAGCAACTACTGGTACAGCCTTAGCCTCACTTCAGCCGATGAGTAGGCCCGCCCGGTGTTTGCCGTAAACGCCGGGCGGTGCGTTGTGGTAGGTAGGTAACGGCGGTTTGGGCAGGCTGTATTTGCCAGCTCGCTGGGGCAAGCTTGCGTAAAGGCCAAAATTCTATCGGAGAAAAATTCTCCGCTGGACCAACCCCCCGCTTACCTTACCAGTAGTATACCTACACCTCCACATGCATCCACTATGGCACAAGAACAGCAGAACCATGCACAAGACGGCCACTCCGGCAACGGAACGGGTACGGCCGTAACCGGCGCCGGCACATCCTACGACCAGCGTACGGCCTCTGGCGAAAATGCTCAGACGCTGACCACCCGTCAGGGCCACCCTATCTATGACAACCAGAATACACGCACCGTGGGCAACCGGGGGCCCGCTACTCTGGAGAATTATCAGTTCATTGAAAAAATCAGCCATTTCGACCGGGAGCGGGTGCCCGAGCGAGTAGTGCACGCCCGCGGGGCCGGGGCCCACGGCGTATTTGAGGCCTACGGCAAAGTAGGCAACGAGCCCATTGAAAAATATACCCGCGCCAAGCTGTTCAGCCAAAAAGGCAAGCAAACGCCGGTATTTGTGCGGTTTTCGTCGGTTATCCACGGCGGCCACTCACCCGAAACCCTGCGCGACCCCCGGGGCTTTGCCGTGAAGTTTTACACCGAAGACGGTAACTGGGACCTGGTAGGCAACAATCTGAAAGTGTTCTTCATCCGGGATGCCATGAAGTTTCCCGATATGGTACACTCGCTTAAGCCCGACCCGATAACCAACCTCCAGGATGGGGGCCGCATCTTCGATTTTATGAGCAACACGCCGGAGTCGTTGCACATGCTCACTTTCCTGTTTTCCCCCTGGGGCATTCCGGCCAACTACCGCCAGATGCAGGGCTCGGGCGTGAACACTTACAAGTGGGTAAACCAAGAAGGAGTGGGTGTGCTGGTCAAATACCACTGGGAGCCCCAGCAGGGCGTCAAAAACCTCACCCAACCCGAAGCCGAAGCCATTCAGGCCAAAAACTTTAACCACGCCACCCAGGATTTGTACGAGGCCATTGAAAGCGGCAACTACCCTCAGTGGGAGCTGCGCGTGCAAATAATGAGCGACGACGAGCATCCGGAGCTGGACTTCGACCCGCTCGACGACACCAAGCTCTGGCCCGAAGATCAGTTCCCACATGTGCCAGTGGGCATGATGACCCTGAACCGCAACCCCGAAAACTACTTCGCTGAGGTAGAGCAGGTGGCCTTTGGGACGGGCGTACTGGTAGATGGCCTGGACTTTTCGGATGACAAGATGCTGCAGGGCCGTACCTTCTCCTACTCCGATACCCAGCGCTACCGTGTGGGGGCCAACTACCTGCAACTGCCCATCAATGCGCCCAAAAAGCATGTGGCTACCAACCAGCGCGACGGCCAGATGACTTACCATGTAGATACGGCCCCCAACCAGAATACCCACGTAAACTATGAGCCCAGCTCCCTGAACGGCCTGACGGAAAGCCCCCGCGCCGGAATCGAGCACGAGCCGGAATACCGGGCCAAGCTGGTGCGCCAAAAAATTGACCGCCGCGGCGACATCGACTTCAAACAGGCCGGGGAACGGTGGCGCCTGCACAACGACGAAGAAAAGCAGGACCTCATCAACAACCTGACCGACGCCCTGAGTGCTGCCACCGAGGAAATTCAAACCCGCATGGTAGACCTGTTTAGCAAGTGCGACGCCGAGTACGGCCGCCGTCTGCGCGAAAGCCTGGCTACAGCTGCCAAAAACCCCAGCGCCGCAACCCGCCGTTATATGGGCCGCCGTCTGGGCCAGAGCGGCCAGCCCGGCAACCATACCGTGCAGCAGACTGAAACCATTGCCGAAAACGCCACCTCGTATTAGGTGGTGGTCATTGATCAGCTAGGCTGTGTGGACAGTCAGCAAAAAAGTATCAAAAAGGCCGTCATGCTTCAACTTCGCTCAGCATGATGGTCTTTCCCTTGACTGTCTACACTGCCCAGTGAAAAAACAGGCCCCCGCCAGAAGTGGCGGGGGCCTGTTGGCGTACTATACCCAAGCGGCCGTAATTCAGTTGCTGCTGCCAATAGCAAGAGTGGGCACCGGGTTATATGTCCTCGGGTAGGGTTTCAACGGAATCCATTACCTCCTCCTGGCCCGGGGTGGGTGGCTCGGCAACCGGAGCCTCATCGGTAAGCTGCACGGAGTCCTGGGCAGCACCAGCAGCTTCGTCTGCCACCTGCACGGTGTCTGGTTGAATGTCGAACAGCGTTGGGGCGGCGGCTTCGGCATTATCGTTGGCCGGAGTAGGTTGAGCGGCTTGGGCGCGGGTCTGTTCCGGACGGGACGCTTTCAGCCATGCCGGCACCTGACTTACCCCCCACAATCCGGACCCCAGCGCAACTACGGATGCTAATACCAGTGCCGCCCGCTGCCACTGCAGCTGCCAGGAAGCAGGTTGGGCGGAGCCAGGCGCTCCGGGGAAACGGGGCGCACCGGCTACGGGACGGGGCGCGGCAGTACTGCCGGGAGTAGGCAGCAGAGCCGCTGCTGGCCGGCTGCTTAGCAGTTCCAGCTGCTGACCTAGCTGCTGAATGCGGGCATCCAGGGCTTGGTTGCGGGCTTCCGCCTCGGCCCGGGAGGCTTGAATAGCGGCCTGTAACTGCTGTTTTTCCTGGGTTTCGGCTGCTAGCCGGGCCTGCAGGGCTGCCACTTCGGCCGTGGCCGATGGAGCGTCCCGGAGCTGCTGCCGAAGCTGGGCAATGCTTTGCTCCCGTTCGGCTTCGCGGGCTTCCATCGCCTGGCGCTGCTGCTGAAGCTCCCGAAATACCTGTTGCCGCAACTGTTCCAGCCGGTGCTTCTCTTCCTCATTCGCCAGCGGGGCCCCGGCTGCCAGGGTGGTGCTGTAGGGTGGGTCGGCGGGTACGTCTTCGGCCCCTAGCCAACCCCAGAGTTGCCGGGCTTTGTGCGCCCAAAAGCCTACTGGGGCCGCTTCCGGCGGCTGGTCTTCGGTGGGCTGAGGCGGTTCGGGGCCGTACTGTACCAAGGCCTCCGCCCACTCGGCCAGGGCGGCTGCCGGAAGCCGCAGCCGCACCGGTAGCTGGGCCAGGCGGCGGGGTAGCTGAGCCAGCTGGGGTACCAGCTGAAAGTCGTCGGCAGCGGGCAGGTGAGCCAACTGGGCTTCGGCGCGGGCATCAAGGTGTACCGCTGGCTCAAACACCAGCAGCCCCGCCACATCGTTTTCCTGGATGGGTTGCGGCAGCTCTGGCTGCTGGGCCAGCCACCTTGCCAGTTCCGCGCGCTGCTGCCGGAACCGCTCCAGCGGATTGGCTGCTTCCTCCTCGATGGCCCACGGCTTATTATCCAGCAGCCAGCCACCTGCCTCCAGGGCCGGCACCGTTAGCAAGCCGCCCCCCGCTGCCAACAGCAACACGGCTACGCTCCCCGGCTGCACCAGCACGGCCGGCAGCGTATGGGACGGCAGTGGCAGGTTGCCGAGTAAGATACCCTGCGTACCGGCCGCCGTAAGCAGCGCCAATGTAGCCTCGTAGCGGGCCTGCAGGGCCGCATCGGTGAAGGGAGCAAACAGAATGCTATGCAGCATAAGCAGGAAAACGGCAGATAGAACGGTAAAAGTACGTTGCTGCGTCAGAACGGGTGGGGCCTGGTGGCCCGAACAGGGCAACTCCTGCCAAAACGGCTGCTCATGCACTCCGGCCCGAAGTATGTCGTATAGCCGGTTCTATGGCTCGTTCCGATTCCTTCTTCTCTACGATATCCGCCAAAAAGCCCCGCCCCGACGGTAAGCCCAGCCTCACGGTGAAGGAGCGGTTTTCGGCTTTGCGCAATCTGCCGGCCTTTTTGCGCCTGATCTGGCAAACCAGCCCGGCCCTCACCCTCGGCAACGTGGCCCTGCGCCTGTTGCGGGCGGCCTTGCCCGTAGCCATGCTCTATGTGGGCCAGCTGATTCTTGATGCAGTGGTGCACCTGAGCCGTCAGCCCGCCGACGCCCGCCAGCTTACGCCGGTACTGATGCTCGTGGCTCTGGAGTTCGGGTTGGCGGTGCTGTCGGATGCCCTGGGTCGGGGCGTGGCTCTGCTCGATTCGCTGCTCGGCGACCTGTTTGCCAACCAGAGCTCCATCCGGCTGATGCAGCACGCCGCCGAGCTGGACCTGGACCAGTTCGAGGACAGCAACTTCTACGACAAGCTGGAGCGGGCCCGCCGCCAGACCCTCTCGCGCACCGTGCTCATGGCCCAGGTGCTTGGTCAGGCCCAGGATGTTATAACCATGGGTTTCCTGGCCGTGGGACTGGTGGCCTTCAACCCCTGGCTGCTGCTGCTGTTGCTGGTGGCCGTGGTGCCTGCGTTTCTGGGTGAAAGTCACTTCAACGAGCGGAGCTACTCACTGGTACACGGCTGGACGCCCGAGCGGCGCGAGTTGGACTACCTGCGCCAGACCGGCGCTTCCGACGAAACGGCCAAGGAAGTCAAGATTTTTGGTCTCTCGGGGTTTCTGATTGACCGGTTTCGTACGCTGTCGGATGAGTTTTACCGGCAGAACAAAAGTCTGGTAATCAAGCGGGCCGGATGGGGTACGTTCTTCGCGGCGGTGGGCGCGGCCGGCTACTACGCAGCCTACGTGTACATCATCACCCAAACCGTGTACGGGCGCGTCAGTATTGGGCAGCTCACGTTTCTGGCCGGCTCCTTTGCCCGGATGCGGGGGCTGCTGGAGGGTATTCTGAGCCGGTTCAGCTCGGTGGCTGAAGGTGCCCTCTACCTGCAGGATTTCTTCGACTTCTTTGCGCTGCGGCCGCGTATTGTGCGGCAAGAGCTTACCGGGGAAAGACCAATACCGTTTCCCCGGCCAATCAAACAAGGGTTTACGTTCGAAAACGTGGGCTTCAAATACCGTACTGCCGAAAAATGGGCGTTACGTAACCTAAACTTTCAGCTGCAGGCCGGCGAGAAGCTGGCGCTGGTAGGCGAAAACGGAGCCGGCAAAACTACCCTCGTCAAGCTGCTGGCTCGCCTCTACGACCCCACCGAAGGGCGCATCCTGCTCGATGGCTACGACCTGCGCGAGTACGACCCCGCCGAGCTACGCCAGGAAATTGGGGTGATTTTCCAGGATTTCGTGCGCTTTCAGCTGCCGGCTGGTCAGAATCTGGCCGTGGGCCGCATCGAGGAGAAGGAAAACCAGCCGCGCATCGAGCAGGCGGCCCAGCAAAGCCTCGCCGATTCCGTTATTGCCAAGCTGCCCCAGGGCTACGAGCAGATGATTGGCCGCCGCTTCAACGGGGGCGTGGACCTGAGTGGGGGCGAGTGGCAGAAAATTGCCCTCGGCCGGGCCTACATGCGCGACGCCCAGCTGCTGATTCTCGATGAGCCCACCGCCGCCCTCGATGCCCGCGCCGAGTACGAGGTGTTTCAGCGTTTCAAGGAGCTGACCCAGGGCAAAACCGCCGTGCTTATCAGCCACCGCTTCAGCACCGTGCGCATGGCCGACCGGATTCTGGTTATCGAAAACGGGCAGTTTCAGGAAATTGGGAGCCACGAGCAGCTGCTAGCCCGCGGTGGCCGCTACGCCGAGCTGTTCCGCCTGCAGGCCGCCGGGTATCAGTAAGATAAATTATGTCACTCCTTACCTCTTCTATCCGCCTGCCTGATGGCCTACGATCTTTCTTTCGATAGAGTAATCAAAGTAAGCACTGAAGCCGCTCTTGCACTCAATAAAGCTGTGGCCGCTAAGTTGATACAGAAATACCCCGAGGTGTACGACTCAAATTCTGTCAGCTCTGGTGGGCATTTTTTGGAACGAGAAATTGAATGTCTGGATAAAGAGTTTCCCGAGAAACACTTCAGGCTGCACGCTGATAGTGAGAATGTATGGTTCAGTTTTGAATTCTGGAAGGATACTGTTTGGCTAGAGTTAGGTGGGAATAGAGACACCTCTTCCAAACTTGCTCAGATACGTAATTACGCTGACTTTTTTGAGCAGCAAGGTTGTATAGTCTACGTCCCGCCAGCAGGCAGTGCTACTACGTTTGATGCACGTATTGCATGGCATATGAAGGGATACAAGGAGTGGATTGGTTGTGTAGAGCAAGTGAAAAATACCCTGGCAAATAAGCCGTAGCAGCAACCTGTCCGGATTCTACCTGCACATTGCTGAGTAACGATAAGCGGGAATATTACTTTTGCCTGATGGTGAAAATCCAATTCGTCCTGACCTTGGCAGCCGAGTCGTTGCACGTTGCACTACTGCCTTTGCTGACTTCTGTTTTCCCGGAAACCCCGGCCGCCGAATTAACTGCCGACCTGCAGTACCAGCAGGCGCGCGGCCCGGTGCAGGCGTGGCTGGCGTACACAGACGAACGGCTCATTGGCTGCAAGCTGGGCTACGAGCGAAAGCCGGGCCATTACTACAGCTGGCTGGGCGGCGTGCATCCCGAGTATCGGGGCCAGGGCATTGCTGCTGAGCTCATGCGCCGGCAACATGCCTGGTGTGCTGAGCAGGGCTACCAGCGCATCCGCACCCAGACCTACAACCGGTGGCGCGCCATGCTGCTGCTAAACCTGCGGCAGGGCTTTGATATAGTTGGTACCCTGCAGGGCCAGCATGGGCTGACCATTGTACTGGAAAAAAGCCTGGACCTTTCTACCTGAAAAGGGCGGCAGTTACTGCCATAAACAGGATAGCAGCGGCTCCAGGCCGTTTTAGCTGGGCGAGGTGGGAGGCATGAAAAGAATTTATGAATTTTTTCGGCTGATAGCCAATCGATTAGCGCCGGGATTTTCGTATTTTAGTTGGTACGTCCTTCTTACTTCCCAAGCGCCTATGAAATGGTATGTTACTCTGTTGGCTGGTGGCAGCATGTTGCTATCGGGCTGCCTGATGTCACGCGAAGCCCGCGTAGAATCCGATTACAGCTATGCCGGGCAGTTCCGGCGCTACCGCACCTATGAGTTCATCAGTGGCGACGGTATCAACTCCGATACCAGCCGGCTGGGTACGGCAGTGCGCGAGGCCATTCAGAACCGGCTCAAAATTCAAGGGTACCGCTCCGTGCGCCGCCGCCCCGACCTGCTGGTGAACTTCCGGCTGTTCGAGGGGGACATGCGGTTTCGGGGCTACGCCCAGGAAGATTTTTCGCGCTGGGTGAAAGCCGGCTACACCGAGGATGAGGACACACCGAAGGAAAACCGCAAAGGCTACCAGCCGGTACGGCTTATCCTGTCGGAAGGCACTTTGCTGGTTACGCTGATTGATAACCGCACCAATCGGGCCGTCTGGAACGGGTACGCTTCCGGAGTGAGTGTGCCGGCCGGGCCCCAGGGCGAAATTGTGCTCCGCCGTTCCGTCCGTTCTATCTTCGACCAGTATCATATCTTCACCGAAGGCTACCTCAGTGGGCAAAATACGGCCAGTGAGGGCGACGACTAGTGCAGAACAAGTGCTGGGCCTACGCCGCCGGCACCAATACCCCAAGGCTTGGCTGCGGCCCGCGTGCGGAGGTAACCATCCGCGGATGCGTGAGCCGCCGCTCCTCTTCGGGCTGTGCCTGCTGATGGCTTGTGCTTACGGTGTGTTTCGCTCCCGAATTAGCTCGGCGGCAATGCTAATGGCTATTTCCTCGGGGGTGCGGCTGTTGATGGGCAGCCCAATGGGCGCGTGTACCCGGGCCAGGTCCTGCTCCGAAACGCCTTCCGCCCGAAGCACGGCCATCATTTCGGCAATTTTGGCCTGGCTGCCCATCACGCCCAGGTAGCGCACCGGGTGCTGCAGTAAGGCCCGCAATGCCACCAGGTCGGAGCGGTACCCGAACGTCATCAGAATCACGTATTGGTGCGGGCCGGCCGGAATTTCCTGGGGCAGCTGCTCATACTGCACCGTGCGCTTATAGTGCGCAAACGGGTTAAGCAAATGGGTATTCAACCCCGGCCGGTCGTCCAGCACCGTCAGGTCGAATTCCAGGGAGGCCAGCACCCGCGACAAGGCCAGGGCTACGTGCCCGGCTCCCACAATGGTAGCCTGGTCGCGGAAACCTATTTGCTCCGAGTATGCCCAGTCGGAACCCAGCTGTACGCTACAATGCGGGCCGGGCGGGGCCAGCTCCTCCACCTGCACGCCCCCACGGGCCGTCAGCCAAAGCCGACTACGGCCTGGCCCGCGCAGTTGCTGTTTAACACGGCTGATAACGGGTAGGTCGGCGGCGCTGAGGGGCAGCAGCAGCACCCACTGCTCACCCGAGCAGATCATACCCGAGCGGTTGGAGGGAGCCTCCCGCCGGTGAACCTGGTGACGGAGTACCGGGGCAAAGCCGGGCTGGCGCAGCAAGGTGCGGGCCAGCTCCACAAACTTATGCTCCATAATGCCGCCCCCGATGGACCCAGCCAGGCTGCCGGCCGTTACCGTCATTTTGAAGCCCTGCCGACCGGGGCTGCTGCCCACACTTTGCAGCACGCACAGCAAAGCTACCGGAATGCCGGCGCGCAAATTTACGGCCGCGTGCTGCCACACCAGCATATCACGCGGAGTAGCTGGCGTAGCAGTCAGAATATCCACAGCAGGATAACTGGCCGGAGTAGGAGGGAGTTCTTGCGCTGACACTATATTTTCAAAAATCTATATAGTCTGGAGCTGCCGTCCGGTTTCAGCCGCAAGCGTTGCTTACACCCAGGTGGCGCTCAGGGCGTAATAAACAGCCATAATTCCGGAAAACAGAGCACTGGCTACGAAGCGCCACTCGGCCGAAACCCGGTTCTGAATGTAGTAATTTACCACCAGGGCCACCGGAACGTTCACCAGAAACGAGCGGGTAGCCACTGGCACCAATGCCAGCGAAATCTGCTGGAACTGCCCACTGAACAGGTGCAGAAATACGTAGTGGCGTACTATCCAGAGAGGGTTGAAATACACCTGTGACAGGGTCGCCCGCAGCCACTGCCGGCCCAGGCCCGCGTTGCGGCGCTCCGGTACCTGCCGGTCAATCCAGCGGAAAAAAGCGGGTACTTCCCAGGAGTACAGAATGCCGCCTACCAGGGCCATGCCCAGTAGGCGGGGCCAGGAAAACTGATGCAGCAGCAGGGCGGCGGCCGTGTCGCCGGCGGCGTAAATCAGGAAGCCGCGGAGGTGGTTACGGAGGTTAAGGGAGCGGGTGAGTTCCAAGCGTCGGAGGGGGTGGTCGTAAAATGGGGGTGCAAATTTACGAGAACCTTTTCCGGCGTCATAGGAGCGGAGAAAGAAATAGTGGAATTGGGGTTGAATGCCCGCACCGCGTCGCGCAACGCGAAGTAGGCCCCGATGCCGTACATCAGGGGCGGCTCGCCCACGGCCTTGGAGCGCATGATGGCCCGGGAGTGGCCCGGCGTATCCAGGAAGTGCACGTCCAGCACCTTGGGCACCGAGTACAGGTCCGGAATTTTGTAGGCATTGAGGGAGTTGCTCAGCAGGCGGCCTTCGTTGTTGTACACCAACTCCTCCAGCGTCATCCAGCCAATGCCCTGCACCGCGCCGCCCTCAATCTGGCCCCGGTCCACCTGGGGGTTCAGGCTCTGGCCGAAGTCGTGGGCAATCTGTACGGCTTCTACCTCGTAGGTGCCCCGGCGGCAATCTACCTGCACGGTGGTCAGAGCCGTGCCGTACACGTGGTAGGCGAAGGGGTAACCCTGGTTGGTAGTAGCATCGAAATGCAGGTCGGGCGTGGCGTAGTGGGCGTTTTCGGAAAGGTTCACGCGCTGCCAGTACGCCGCCGAAACCAACTTCTCCCAGGTAGTATCGGCGGGTTTGCCGGCGGCCAGCACCTGCTCGTTTTCGATGTGCAGGCCTTCGTAGTTCAGGCGCAGCTCCGTGGAAGCCAGCCGCAGCAGCCGTTCCCGCAACGCCAGGCAGGCCAGCTCGGTGGCTTTGCCGTTGAGGTCGGCGGTGGCGGAAGCGGCTGAGGGGGAAGTGTTGGCCACGCGGGTGGTGTTGGTGCTTTCCACCTTGATGCGGCCGATGCCAATACCCAGGGTGCGGGCGGCCACCTGGGCAATTTTGGTGTTCACGCCCTGGCCCATTTCCACGGCCCCGGTGCTCACGCCCACCGAGCCATCGGTGTAGATGTGCACCAGCGCCCGGGCCTGGTTCATGGCGGTTTTGGTGAACGAAATGCCGAAGCAGATGGGCATGACAGCCAGGCCCTTCTTCTGCCAGCGGTGCTGCTGGTTAAACTCATCTACTTCCCGGCGGCGGGCCGGCAGGTTGAATAGCTCGGCGGCCGTGTCCCAGGCCTGCTCGGCGTGGCAGCCCTCGGCGGGCTGGCGGTACGGAAACAGGTCTCCCTCGCGCAGCAGGTTGCGCCGCTGAATATCGGTGGCCGCCAGGCCCATCCGCTCCGCCGCGCAGGCAATGGCCGACTCTATTACAAACATGCCCTGCGGCCCCCCAAACCCCCGAAAGGCGGTATTGGGCGGCAGGTTGGTGCGGCAGCTGTAGGCCGTGGCCGTTACGTTCGGAATAAAATAGGTGTTGGTGCTGTGAAACAGGGTGCGCTCCAGCACGGCCGGCGACAAATCGGCCGCCGCGCCCCCATTCTGGTAGAACGTCACCTCGTAGGCCACAATCTTCAGGTCGGCATCCAGCCCGATTTTGAAGTCGGAGGAGTAGGGGTGGCGCTTGCCGGTCATGCGCATATCGGCCATGCGGTCCAGCACCAGCTTTACGGGGCGGCGGGCCACAAAGGCCCCCAGCGCGGCCAGGGCGCCCCAGGGGGTAGCCTGGTCCTCTTTGCCCCCGAAACCGCCGCCCAGGCGCGTAACGTCCACTTCTACCTGGTGCATGCCCAGGCCCAGCACGTGGGCCGTGTGGCGCTGCACGGCCGTGGGGCCCTGGGTAGAGGAAACGATGCGCACTCCGCCCATTTCCGTGGGAAAGGCATAAGCACCCTGAGTTTCGATGTACAGGTGCTCCTGCCCGCCTGATTCGGCCACGCCCTCAAATACATGGGTGCAGCTGGCCCAGGTTGCGCCGGAGTCGCCGATGCGGAAGGTGCGGGGCGGTACCAGCAGCTCGCCCTGGGCAGCGGCTACGCGCGGGTCTACAATGATGGGCAGGGGCTCCACCTCCACGCGCACATGGGCCAGGGCTGCGTGAGCCGCGTGCTCACTTTCGGCCAGCACCAACGCCACCGGCTGGCCCCGGAAGTGGACGTGGCCCTCAGCCAGCAACGGCTCATCGGGCACGATGCCGCCAATTTGGTTTTCACCGGGAATATCCTGAGCCGTGAGTACGTGCACTACGCCGGGCAGGGCCAGGGCCGCCGTGGCATCAATGCTCAGCAGCCGGCCGTGCGCCACCGCCGACTCCACCACGGCCGCATACAGGGTGCCGTGCTGCACCGGCACATCATCCAAATACTGGGATTCGCCGCGTACGTGGCGGTTAGGGTCGAGGTGGTTCACGGGAGCAGTAACGTAGTGAATGAGTGAATGAGTGGGGCAGAACGGCGGATAATTGTCATGCCGAACGAAGGGAGGACTGACAGTACTTGCGGGCCGTCCGACGATTGAGACGCGAAGTGTCGCGTCTCTACAGCTGTTCTTCGGTGAGGAGGCCGGTTTCCACGAAGTGCGCTTCCAGCAGCTGGTGCAGCAGCAGGCGCTTGTACTGCTCGGTACCGCGCACGTCGCTGATGGGGCTGATTTCCTGCTGGGCCAGCTCCTGAGCCCGGCGCAAGGCTTCCACGGTAGCGGGCTGGCCGACGAGCGACTCGGCGGCCCGGGGCAGCAGCATGGGCGTGGGTCCCACACCCCCGGCCGAGAGCCGCGCCTCCCGGATAACGCCCGCTTCCAGGCGCAGCCAGATGGCCGTATTCACGCTGGCAATATCCAGGTGGGTGCGCTTGGATACCTTCTCGAAGTTAAAGGCGTCGGTGGAGGCCGGGGCCTCGAACCGGATTTCGGTTACCTGCTCGTCGGCGGTTTTCGCCAGCTGCTTGTAGCCTTGGTACAGCTCAGTAAGCGGCAGCGTGCGGTGCCGGCCGGCGGCATTCTGTAGTTCAATTTCCGCGCCCAGGGCCAGGAACAGAATCGTCAGGTCGCCGATGGGGGAGGCGTTGATGAAGTTGCCGGCCACGGTGCCCATCTGGCGGATGGGCGTGCTGCTGACCAGCTTCAGGTAGCGCGGCAGCTGCGGCAGCGCCGCCAGCATCACCTCCGATTCCAGCAGCTGCTGGGCCGTGGTGGCCGCCCCCAGCACAATTGTATTGCCCTCCTGCCGGATGCCGCGCAGCTGCGGCTGGCTGTAGAGCAGCTGCACCGGCGTGGCCCGCAGGTGCTCGGGCTGCTGCACCAGCAAATCGGTGCCGCCGCCCAAGATGCGGGCCCGTACGGCCGCCTGGGTGTCAATTCCGTTGGAAGTGGCCGCTGGGGCAGTGGTTTCGGAGCCGCCGGTGGCAGCGGCCGTGGCGGCGCTGTGCAGGGCCTGCAGCTTGCCGGGCATATCGGCGAAATACCGGGGCACGTAGCCCTGCTCTGCCAGCCAGGCCAGCGGAGCAGCGGCCGGCCGCGCCTGCAGCTGCTCCTGCAACTGGGTGGCGGCCCGCTCCAGGCTTTTATAGCCCGTACAGCGGCAGATGTTTCCATCAATAGAAGCCCGCACGCTGGCCTCAGTGCTGGGCCGGGTGCTGAGGGCGTGGCCGGTAAGGCTCATTACGAAACCTACCGTGCAAAACCCACACTGGGAGCCGCCCTCCTGCACAATGGCCTGCTGCACCGGCGTAAGGCCGCCCCGGGCCTGATTGATGCCCTCTACCGTAACCACGTGCTTGCCGTGGGCATTGCCCAACGGGGTAAGGCAGGAGGTCATGGACTGATACTGCACAGTTTCGCCGGCCGCATCTACCTCGCCTACCAGCACCGTACACGCTCCGCAGTCACCCTCGCGGCAGCCAATTTTAGTGCCCTTCAGATGCTGATGGTAACGCACGAAATCGAGCAGGGTACTGCCGGCCGGCTGCGCGGTACGGATGAGCTGGTTATTAAGGTAAAACTGGAGCATGGCAGGGCACAAATTCGGGAAGCAGAAGGGAAAGTTACAGCATTTTCGGCTCCCGGCGTAACAATTCGGTAACACAGCGCAAGCACCCGGGACGTCGGCGGTTTCACTGCCCACGCAAAAGCTTGGAGGGGTTAGTTCGACAGTTTTATTGCCTTAGCGCGTCAGAACTAGTTTTTGGGTCTGGCGGAAGGTGGGGGTTTGTAGCTGCAGCAGGTAAAGTCCGGCCGGAAGGTTATCGGTGGTCACCGGTACCTCGTGCGGACCAGCCCCAAACCGGCGGCCTTGCTCCAGACGGCGCACCACGCGGCCCTGCAGGTCCGTGAGGGTAAGGGTAACCGGCTCGGCTCCGGCCAGGGCGAAGCCTACCGTAACCGGGCCCCGGCTGGCCGGGTTGGGGTAAATGGGGTACAGCTTCGACTCGGGCCGCCGCAGCAGCTCCCGCTCCGACTGCGCGCTGAGCACGATGCTTTCGTCGCCGGGGCGGTAGGGCACTATATCGAAATACACCACAAACATTTCGGCCGTAGTAGCCTCACCCCAGGTAATGGTTTGGGGCGGAAAGAAAGGGTTGCGCGGGTTGCTGCTGGTATTGTCGTAGGTGCCCTCGGCCACCAGGCGGGAGCCGGCCGGAATTTTCAGTAGTGAAGGAAACCGGTAGGCTCCCTGCCAGTTAAAGTCCCAGCTGTTGATTTTGAGGAGGCGAATAGTGTCGCCATTCGGTTTTAGGGCCCATATTTTCCAACTCTTTCCCAGCAGATGGGCGTGGGGCAGCACGCTCACCAGGCTCACATCAATGGGTACGGCCAGCTCGGCCCGGAACATTTTCACGGTGTTGGCCGGCAGTACAAACGGCCCGTTCACCAGTTGCAGCGGCGTGAGCGGAAACGTCTGCACGGTGCGCTGCACGGGCTGCCGGCTGAAAAACACATTCACTACCGAAGAGTCGGTTTGGGTGAGGGCCGTGGGACCGTAATGCACCTGCACCAGAATGCTGCTGTTCTTGTAGAGTTTTTTGCCCAGGCCCGCCGGGTAGAAACGGGCCCGTGCCCCGGGCACCCAGCCGGCCCAGTTATCCTCGGTGGGCGAAAAGCCGAAGCCCCCAAAGCGCGTGTAGCCGTAGCCGGGGTCGGCGGCGTCCCACTGCTGGCCGCGCTGGGTGGTATCCTGGCCCAGAATGGCGTGGTGGGTGATGCGCTTGTTGCCGGCCCGGAACTCCACGGCCGCCACCTCACGGGTTTGCGCCAGGCGGGTAGGCAGCACGAATACCCGGTACATATCCTGCATGTTGCCCTGGTGGGTGAAACGCTGGGCCATGGGCACCACCAAGTCGGGCGTACCTAGCTGGGAGCCGCTGGGGAAGGTAGGCAGGGCTGGCTCCAGGGCCGGATTTCCCTGAGGCATTCCCCCGTCTACCCAATCCCGGATCTGCTGAATCTGGGCGGTAGTCAGCGTGTTTTCGTCCAGAAAGTGAGTGTACTGCGGGTCGGCTTTCCAGGGCGGCATGTACCGGATGCCGGTTACAAACTTGATGGTCTGGCCGTGGCTGGCCACCTCCTGGTAGCTGGTCAGCGGAAACGGAGCTACCTCGCCGGCCCGGTGGCAGGGCGTGCAGTGCGCGTACACGATGGGCGCAATATGCTCACTGTAGTTCAGGGCCTGTGGGGCCTGGGCCGCGGCCAGCGCCGGCAGTAGGAAAAAAGCCGAAAACAGGGCAGAGAAGATGTGCTTCATACAACAGAATAGACCAGAGAAATCAACGGTTAATCAGGCAACCCACGGCTTCCGTGCGTGCCACAGCCACCCGGCGGCCGGCTGTTAGGGCCGCCAGCGCGTCGCGCAGCTCCTGGTGCTGCACCACGGTACGGCGCTGGCCCAGGGCCGCGTACCCATCATCAATGCGGCCCTGGTATAGCACCTGGCCCTCGGGCCCGGCTACCACTACCTCGGGCGTGGTGCGGGCCTGAAACCGGCGCGTAAGCAGCTGGCCCTCGTCGGGGCGCAGGGGGAATGGAAGGGCGTACTGCTGCTGAAACAGCACAATATCGGCGGGCCGCACATGGGTTCCGGGAAACACGCCCACAAACTGCACGCCCCGCGCAGCATAAGTAGCGTGCAGCTGGCGCAGCGTGAGGGTAGCCGCCTGGCAGATGGGGCAGGTATCGGAGAGAAACACGTATACCGTGGCCGTAGTGGCCGCTTTGGGTGGGGCCGCCCTGGTAAAGCCACCCGGCAGCAACCCCGCCAGCACCAGCCACCACATGCAAAAAAGACGAGAGTAACGTGCTGCCATGCAACGGGATAAGAAAGAATGGAAGGTAATAAAACTACCCGTGCGGATGCAACGCCCAGTACGGGGCATTGAGTTCAGCTGTATCCCAAGGGGAATTTATTTGCGGGAAGCGTTGCGACGGATTCCCTACTTTCGGCCCGGTTTTGGCCTGGGGGCAGTTTCCGCTCCATTGCTTCAATATAGTCTATCAGATGAACCACGTTTTCTTATTACGCGCCGTCCTGAGCCTACTGGCTGGCGCAAGCTTGTTGTTTTCCGCCTCCTGCACTGCGCCCCGCGCTATTGTAAGCACCGGCAAGGTGACGCCCCGCGGCGAGTTCAAGGTGGGTGGCAATATGGCCTTCAACGTGCCCACCGAAACCCTGAGTAAAACCGGTTCGGCGCTGCTGGAAGCGGCCAAGTCAGCGGCCAACAAGGACACCATCCGCTACAACCAAACCATCGAGAAGCTGCAGATTGGGGCCCTGGCCTACGTGCTGGACCCCGTGCGCCCCACTTCCGACCTCTATATCCGCTACGGGGTTATCGACCGGCTGGACGTGGGCTACAAGTACGGCTTCGGCTCGCACGTATTCGACGCCATGTACCAGTTTCTGGGCCCCGTGGGTACGCCCGAAAGCCCGGGCAGTGGGGCCGCTGGTGCCACCTACGGCAGCATTGGGGTGCAGTTTGCCACGCAGCGCAGCAAACTGCCCAGCATTCCGTTTCTGGAAGATGTCACCACGTTTCTGGGCTTTGAGGCCAGCCGCCACGACCTGATTATCCCGCTGGTGTTCAGCAAGTCGTTGGGAGCGGAGGAAGAGGTTGGGGCCATTTCCTACGGCGTAGTATACGCGCATAGCTTCTTCAAATACGGGTTTCAGCCCCGCAACCTGTTTGATACAGCCGGTCGGCTGGCTCTGCCTGCTTTGCCCTCGGCCCGGCGCAATTTTGGCTCCTATGGTGCTTTCTTCAACGCCAAGCTGGGCTACCGCTACGTCTACTTCATTCCGGCCCTGTCGGTATACTACCAGAACTACGGCGAGTATCAGCTGCTGAACAACAAAACCGCCAAGCTCAGCGGTCTGACCTTCATTCCGAGCCTGGGCCTGCAGTTCCGTATTCCGACCACGCGCCGGTAAGCCGCCGCCCGCGGTGGCGCTTGTTTCCGACGGAAAAGCCGGCCCTATTTTTTGCAGCCCGCTGTGCAGCGCACGGCGGGCTGTTTCGTAAGTTGTCAGTAGGGCGGCCCGGGCGGGCGGCTGGTCAGCTATTCTTGTTACTGCATCCCTTATGAGCCTTTTTACTATGCTACACCTACACCGGGCCGCCGGTAGCCTGCCAGGCGCACTGTTGGTGCTGGCGGCCGTGCCCACCCGCGCTCAGGCCGTCTGCGACCCGCCGGCCAGCCTAACAGCCGACAGCATTGCCTATTACCAGGCTGTAGTGCGCTGGCCAGCCGCGGCGGGCACGGGTACCTACCTGGTAAGTGTGCAGCCCGGCAACCAGACCTATACCGTAGCCGCTACTGCCCGCCGCATCCGGCTGAGCCTGAGTCCGGAAACCACCTATACCGTGCGCGTGGCCCGCCACTGCACCAACGGTCTGACCTCAGCGGCCGCGCAGGTGGGCTTCACTACGCCCGGTTACTGCGGCGGCCCCAACGACGTGCAGCCCACCCAGATAGGTGCTACCGAAGCCACCATTATATTCGGGCTGGCCCCCGGCTCCGTGCGCGACTACACCGTGGAGCTACGCGCCGTGCAGCCCGGCGTGGGGGCGGCTCTGGTGCGCACCTACACCGTAACCAGCTCGCCCTTATTGCTTACGGGCCTCACGCCCGCAACCCTCTACGATGTAACCTTCTTCACCAACTGCACCAACGGCGTCATTTCCGGCGGTACGGGCGGCGCGGGCCTGCCGTTCCGGACGCTGGCTCTGGCTACAGCGGCATTGGCTCCGGTGGCCGGACAGCTGGAGGTATACCCCAACCCAACCCAGGGCAGCTGCACGGTGCGGCTGCCTGCCCCGGCTCCCGCCGGTCGGCTGCATATTTGCCTGCTGGATGCCGCCGGCCGGATGCTGTACTTGCAGCCGCTGACCAGTGGCGTGCAGCAGGCAGTGGTGCCGCTGCCCCCGGTGGCGGCCGGGCTGTATCTGTTGCAGGTGCGCGGGGCGGGTGGCTACGTGGTGTCGCGGCGGCTGGCTCTGCGCTAGCCGCCGGGGCTGCCAGCTCGGCTTGGGGCTGGTCGGGCCCGGCGTTGTACCTTGGGCCGGTTCCCGGTTTTCTTTTCCTGCTTGATTACGCTCCTCTACAGTGAACATTCTCTACGGCGTGCCCGGTGAAGGCATGGGCCACGCAACCCGCAGTAAAGTAGTTATCGGGCACCTGCTGAGCCAGGGCCACAACGTGTGCGTGGTGAGCAGCTCCCGCGCCTACCAGATGCTGGCGGCCAATTTTCCCGGCCGGGTACACGAAATCCGGGGCTTTCACCTGGCCTACAAGCACCTCACGGTGTCGAAGTCGCGCACGGCGGCGCTTACGCTGCGCTCCGCCCCGGAAAACCTGCTCATCAACTTCCGCAAGTACCGGGAGCTGCTCTGCGAGTTCGAGCCCGAAGTAGTTATTTCCGACTTCGAGTCGTTCAGCTTTCTGTTTGCCAAGTGGAAGCGCCTACCCGTTATCAGTATTGATAACATGCAGATTATCAGCCGGGCGGCGCTGGATATTGCGGTGCCGCCGCCGGAGCGGGGCAACCTCACGCTGGCCCGGCAGATTGTGCGGGCCAAGCTGCCGGGCAGCCGGCACTACCTGGTCACGTCATTCTTTCAGCTTCCCGTTATAAAGGAGCGCACTACGCTGGTGCCGCCCATTCTGCGGCCCGAGGTGCTGGCGCTGCATCCCACCAAAGGCAGGCACGTGCTGGTGTACCAGTCGGCCACCACGCAGAAGGATTTGGTGGCGCAGCTGCAGCAGCTGCCGGGGCAGGAGTTTCGGGTGTACGGGTTCAACAAGGAAGAAAGCCACGGCAACGTGCAACTGCGGGCCTTCAGCGAGCAGGGCTTCTTGCAGGACCTGGCCAGTGCCCGGGCTGTGGTAACCAACGGCGGTTTCTCGCTCATCAGTGAGGCCGTATACCTCGGTAAACCCATTTGTGCAGTACCTATTCCGGCGCAGTTCGAGCAGTTTCTGAACGCCGCCGAAGTAGAAAAGCTGGGCTACGGCCGCCACTTTCCGGCCATTACCCCCGACAACCTGAAAGCATTTCTCTACGACCTCTCCGGTTTTGAAACGGCTTTGCGGAGCTACGAGCAGCAAGGCAATAAGGAGCTGTTTGCGGCCCTGGAACGGCTACTGACGGAGGTATAAGGGGCGGTTTTTCCGAAAGAACGGGTATTCCGAAGCTGGGCCAGTCAGAAGTTGTACCCCGAAGCTGTGCTTCGGCTCGCGTCTGGGGGTAATTTCCTGTTTGAGTTGAGTACCTTCTGACGCGAGCCGGAGCACAGCTCCGGGGTACCCGTTTTAGCGAGTCAGCCGCTTCTGCACTTCGGCCAGGCGGGCCTGTTTCTGGGCTTCCCGACGGATTGTGGCGCTGGGTGTCCAGTACCGGTGGGTGCTTAAGAATTCCACTTGCAACTGTAGCCAGGCCATTTCGTTGGGCATGAGGCCGCGCACGGTCAGCTCCTCAAACAGCGTCTGGCTGATGGGCCAGAAATCGGGGCGGCCGAGGTAGTCCAGGTCGGCGTCGCAGAGGATGCGGGCCAGCTGCCGGGAGCCGGGACTCTGGGGCATCCGGGTGGCCATAATCAACTCCTCAATCAGCTCAATCTGGGGCGTTGTGTAGCCAAAGTCCGGCAGCACCTGCCGGACCAGCGCGCAGCCGGCTGCCTCGTGGCCCTGGTAAGTGGTCAGAAATCCGGAGTCGTGGTACAGGGCCGCCGTGCGCAGGAGGGTTATGACGTCCGTATCAGTAATGCCTTCTGCTGCGGCCAGTGCCAGCGCCTGCTCCACCACATCGAGCGTGTGGTGCAGGCCGTGGTAAAACAGGGTAGGGGAGAGGTGCTGGCGGAGCTGGTCGAGTACGTAAGCTTCGGCGCGGAGGCAGTCCATGAGGTGGCAGGCAGAGCGTAGAAGGCGTAAATAGCGCAAAAAATCCGTGACCAACCCGCCCGAAGCCTCCTATCTTGCGGCGTAGTGGGGATGCGGTGATGAAGGGAGGGGGCAAAGGGTAACAGGTTTTATTCTGTGGCACCCTTGTACCTGCCTCTGTCACTTGTAACCTGTCAGCCCCATCACCTCATCACTTCACTCCTCAACATGACCTTACGCGCACGTTGGCAACAGCTGCTGGGCATCCGTCCGGAGGAAGGGCGCACGGTAGGGCTGTTTTTTCTGCATAACTTTCTGCTGGGCATCGGCACCATTCTGGTGTACGTGGCGGCCAACGTAATTCTGCTAGAAAATCAGCCTGAGCGGAATCTGCCGCTAGCCTACGGCGTGGCTGCCCTGGCCATGATAGTGGCCGGCCGGGTGTACGCCCACTACGAGCACCACCTGGGCCTGCAACGGGTAGCCGTACGGGTACTGCTGGCCGTGGTGGCGCTGATGGCCGTAATCGGTGTGCTGGTGGCGGTGGGCCATTCGGTGTGGGCCGCCATTGCCATCATGACGGGCTACCGCGTGATTTACCTGCTCACCAATCTGGAGTTCTGGGGCGTGTCGGCGGTGGTGTTCGATGTGCGCCAGGGCCGGCGGCTGTTCAGCGTTATCAGCTCCGGCGACATGCCCGCCAAAGCCCTGGGGGCCGTGCTGGCGCTGCTTATTCATCATCATACCGAGCTATTGTGGCTGCTGCTATTGGCGTTTGGGGCCTACGTGGGGGCTTTGCTGGTGCTGCGGGCTACCGGCCGCGAGCATGTGGTAGCGGCCCACTCCCGCGCCCGGGCCGAGCGCACCGAGGCCGTGGCAGCGCCGTTGCAGCGGTGGTTCGGCAGCAGCCGCCTGGTGCTTACCATGTGCCTGAGTATGCTGGCCATTGCGGCCGTAACCACCGGCATCGAGTACACCTTCTTTGTGCACGTGAAGCACCGCTTCCACGACCAGTCGGTGGTGATGCGCTACGTGAGTACCGTGCTGGCGCTTACCTACTTGGTGGCGCTGGTGGTGAAGCTGGTGGTAACCGGCAAAGTGCTCGACCGGGCCGGGGTGCGGCCGGTACTGCTGGCGCTGCCGGGCCTGGTAGTGGCCGGCCTGGCGCTGTACGGCTGGCACGATACCTGGGCCGATGAAGGCCTATTGCTGTACTTCTGCGCCCTGTTTCTCACGCTGGAAGTGCTGCGCCGGGCCTTCTTCGACCCCGTATTTCTGGTGCTGTTCCAGCCCCTGCCGGCCCCCGAGCGGTTGCAGGCCCACACCCTGGCCAAGGGCCTCTATGAGCCGCTGGGCATGGGCCTGGCCGGATTGCTGCTGTTGCTGCCCCACCGGCTACCGGCCCTGGGCACCGGCTTTGCATTCGGCTGGATGGCCCTGCTGATGACGGGGGCGCTGCTATTACTCTACCGCACCTACGGGCAGTACCTCGGCGAATTGCAGCACGCCGTGAGCCGCCGCTTTGCCCTGGCCGAGGAGCTTCCTGCGGCCGAGGCACCGAATGGTACGGCCGCTTCGGCCGAGGAGCTGATCAGCCTGGTTCAAGCCCTGCTGGACAAAACTGCCCGCCCCGCCGCTACAGTCAAGCTGCGGCAGCTGGGCGCAACGGCCGCGCCAGCCCTGGCGGCGGCCCTGCACTCTGCCCCCGACGATGCCCAGCTGCGCCGCCTGGCCAACCTGCTGGGCCACGTGCCGCACCCGCTCAGCCGGACCGCGCTGGTTGAGCTGGCCCAGCGCCCGGCCTTGCTCCAGCGCGAAGCTGCCTTGCGGGCCCTGCGCGGCTTTGCCCCGGAGCCCACCGATGCGCCCGTATTTCAGGGCTTGGTGCAGCAGGAGCTAGTGCTGGCCCGGCAGCTGCTGCACGGCAAAGCTGCCGCCACCCTGCAGCCCCTGCGCGATGCGCTGGCCTACGAGCTGCACCGGCTGGAGCAGCGGCTGTTTGGGCTGCTGCTCCAGCTCTACCCGCCCCAGGCCATTGCCGACGCCCAGCGCAGCGTAACGCACGCGGCGCGGGAGCGGCAGGCCAACGCCCTCGAAATCCTCGACAACCTCATTGCCCGGCCCATATACCAGGCCCTGCAAACGTTGCTGGAACTGCGCCCCGCTGCCGAAAAAGCCCAGGTATTCGACCGTTTGCTGCCTACTGCCCCCGCGCCGGTGCCCGCCGTGGCGCTGGTAGTGGAGCGCGGTGAAACGTTATTTTCCGACTGGACGATTAGTCTGGCGCTGGGGCAGTGGCAGCCGGCTGCGGCGGGGTTTGCACTACTGTGGCCCCACCTGCAAAGCTCCAGCCAGTTGGTGCGCGAAAGTGCCGCCGCTGCTCTGGCGCGCTGGGCACCCGCTTATCCAGCTGCTTACCAGGCGGCCCTCCTTCAACACCCTTCCTTGCCCGAGTTTCTGATGAGCCATTCTGCAACTGCCGCGCACCTTTCCGCCGCCGACCGGGTGGCCGTGCTGCAACACACCGCCCTGTTTGCCGCCACCCCGGCCAATGTACTCAGCAGCATTGTGCCCATTATGAAGGAAGTGGCCTTTGCGGCGCAGGAGCACATTTTCGCCAAGGGCGACCTGGGCGCTTCGCTGTTCATTGTGTACGAAGGTGAAGTGGGCGTCTTCCACGGTGAGCAGCAGCTGGCCACCTTCCGGAAAGGCGACTTTTTCGGCGAGTTGGCTCTACTTGATGCGGAGCCCCGCTCGGCTACGGCCGTGGCCCAAACCCCCGTACTGGCCTTCCGCCTCGACCAGGACGATTTTTATGATGTAATGGAGGAACGCCCCGAAGTGCTGCGCAACATCCTGCGCGTGCTCTGCCAGCGCCTGCGCAAGCAGAACGAACTGGTGAAGCAGTGAGTGAGTGAGTGAGTGAGTGACCGTCATGCAGAGGCCATGTGGCGCATCAAGCCAGGGTGCCGAAGCATGACGACTACCATCACACTGCTACGCTACCACCTCATAAATCATGATGGGATGCGCCTTATTCTTGAGCGTAACCTCATGTAGAGGGCGGCACTGGAACGACTCTTTCACCCGCTGGTAAGTGGCCTCCGTGATAATAATCTGGCCGGGCTGGGCCACGGACTGCAGGCGCTGGCTCACGTTTACATTGTCGCCGATGACGGTGTAATCCAGCCGCTTAAGCGAGGCCGAGCCGATGTTGCCCGACACCATTTCGCCGGTATTGATGCCGATACTCACCAGCGGTTGGTAGGGGCGGCCATCGGGCAGCACGTCCTCGTTGGCCTGCACTACCTGGCGCACGGCCAGGGCCGCATCCACGGCCCGGTCGAGGTGGTACTCGCCCCGGAACACGGCCATTACCGCGTCGCCCATAAACTTGTCGATGTAGCCGCCCTGAGCAATGATTTCCTGCACCATCTGGTCGAAATACCGGTTCAGCATGGTCACAATATCGGCCGGAGGCAGCACTTCCGACAGGGACGTAAACCCGCAGATGTCGATGAACACCACCGTGGCTTCCACCGTTTCGGAAGCCATGAGCGTGTTTTTAAACTCGGGCCGACCCACGAAGTTGAGCACGGTTTCATCCACGTACATGCGCAGAATGTTGTTTTCCTGAATGGCCCGCAGCGTTTCGCGCAGCTGCTGCACGTGCTGGGCAGTTTTATCCACGGTCAGCTCCAGGTCCTGGAAGTCTACGGGCTTGGTCACGAAGTCGAAGGCACCCCGGTTCATGGCCGTCCGGATGTTCTGCATGTCGCCGTAGGCCGACACCATAACGGTTTTGAGCACCGGGTTAGCTTCCTGCAAGCGGCTGAGCAGCGTCAGCCCGTCCATCACCGGCATGTTGATGTCGGAGAGGATGATGTCGAGGTCGGGGTGCTGCTGCAGGGTGTTGAGGGCCTCCTGTCCGTTGCTGGCAAACACAAACTCGTACACACTCTCCCGGATTTTGCGCCGGAATTTCTGTTTGATGAGCAGCTCCAGGTCGGCCTCATCATCCACTACCAGAATCTTAGTTTTCATGCTCGGTGAGGTGCAGCAGTTTCTCCTTAAGGGCGGCAAAATCGACGGGCTTGGCCAGAAAGTCGTTGGCCCCCAGTTGTAGGGCCTGCTGACGGCTGACCTCGTCGCCGTAGGCCGTAATCATCATCACCTGGGGCGGCGTAGGCGGCGGGGCGCTGTACTCCTCCCGGATGTGGCGCAGCAGCTCCAGGCCACTCATGCCGGGCATGTTGATGTCGGAGAGAATCAATACCACCTCCGAGGCATGACCGTGCAGGTAGGCCAGGGCCTCCTCGCCGGAATAGGCAAACGAAAACGTGAACACCCCGCTGCGGATTTCACGGCGGAACCGCTGCTCAAACAGCGTCCGCACGTCCTGCTCATCATCAACAACTAGTATCTTCATCGGAAGCAAAACTAACACAAACCGGCGGCGGGCCGGCCGCCTCAGGCGGGTAAAATAATACTGAACTCTGTGCCCTGACCCTCCACCGATTCTACCTCCAGCGTGCCGCCGTGGCCTTTCGTTACGATATCGTAGCTGAGCGAAAGGCCCAGGCCGGTACCTTCGCCGGTGGGTTTGGTGGTGAAAAACGGCTGAAAGATTTTCTGGCGCACTCCGTCCGGAATGCCGGTGCCATTGTCGCGCACGCGCACTTCCACGGCCCCGTCGGGCAGGCGCCGGGTAGCTACGGTTACGGTAGGTGCGTAGCCGGCTTCGCCCTGTTCCTTGCGCTTTTGCACGGCGTAAAAGGCGTTGGTGAACAGGTTCAGCAGCACCCGGCCCAGGTCCTGGGCCACGGCGTTAATTTTGGGCAGATTAGGGTCGAAGTGGGAGTCGAGGGTGGCGTTGAAGGTCTTATCCTTGGCCCGCAGGCCGTGGTAGGCCAGGCGCAGGTACTCGTCGGCCAGGGTGTTGAGGTCGGTGGGCTGCCGCTCGCCGGTGCTGGCCCGGGAGTGCTCCAGCATCCCGCGCACGATGCTGGCGGCCCGCTGCCCGTGGTGGGTGATTTTTTGGAGATTCTGGCGCAAATCAGCCAGCAGCTCGGCCTCCAGCTCCGGGTCCCGGTCGGGGCGCTGCTGCTCCTCTTCCAGCTCGGCCACCAGCTCCGCCGACACATCCGAGAAGTTGGTGACGAAGTTGAGCGGGTTCTGAATTTCGTGGGCAATGCCGGCCGTCAGCTCCCCCAGCGAGGCCATTTTCTCGGCCTGAATCAGCTGGGCCTGGGTGGTTTTGAGTTCTTCCAGGGCATGTTGTAACTCCTCGGTTTGCAGGGTGAGCGAAGCCGTGCGCTCGGCCACCATGCGTTCCAGTGCTGCGTTCTGGGCGGCTATTTCGCGTCTTTCCTTTTCCTCCGCCTCCCGCACCACCCGCTCGGCTTCCAGGTGCTTTTTCTGCCGACGGGCAATCAGCACAAACGTCACCAGCCAGATAATAGCAAAGCCCTGAGTGTTGCTGAACAGACTCTTGTACTCGCGCAGAAAGGCGTTGCTCAGCGCCCCCGACAGCAGTTCAATGGCCGCGTACAGCACGTACGGCACCACCGCCAGCAGCAGCGTCCGGGCCGGGCGGTACTCCTGCACCCGCACCAGCACCAGCACCACCATGCCCAGCAGAAACATGGTGTACAGCTCATCCAAACGGTCGGTTTTCCAGTGAATGAGCAGCGCGAACAGGTACAGCAGCACGCCCGGGGCCCAGAAATACCCAATCAGCCGGTTCAGGTGAGGGGTGCGGGTAGGCAGGTCCAGAAACTGCCGCATACTCCGCACTACCACGGCAGCCAGCCCAACAGACAAAAAAACGGAGGCGTTGATTTCCATGCGGCGAAGCAGAAGCGTAAAAAACGGGTGAAAGAACGGCCGGCCCGGTTAGGGTTTAGTGGGCTCGGGCGGCGGGTTGGTAGCGCCGCTCAGAAACCGGGGTAGCGGCACCGCCAGCGTTACCACCGGGTTATCGGTTGACGTCTGGGCTTTGGCTTTGCGGGGGTTGGGTAACAGGCCCGTTACTTCCCCCAGTTTCCCCAGCACTGTGGGCAGCGTTACGCGCACCGTCAGCACCTTCTGGGGTGGGGGCGGGGCCGGTTTAGTTTGCGCACGGCTGGGCCGGGCGGCCAGCAGCAGCACCAGTAAAATCCAGCAGAAGGGGGCGCGGAACATGGAAGGAGGGATACGGCCGTAAATATGCACGGATAAATAGGTTTCTTGCTAGCCGGCCGCTGGGAGCCACGGCGCCGGGCAGGTAGCTGCTCCCTTTGCAGATGGGTTTTCGGCGCGGAGCGTTGCCTTCCCTGCCAGAGTATTTACCTTAGAGCACTCATGACGACCTACTCTGTTCTGGCCCGTGTGGTGGCAGTGGCCGCCGGTGGCGCCTTGCTTGCGGCCTGTGCCCCGCGCCCCACTGCCTCCGTTCCGGCCACCGTGGCCAACCGCTTTGCTGCCGACAGTGTGCTGCAGCGGATTGCCACGCTGCAGGATGAGCGCCGCACGGCCCCGCTGCTGCCTTACCTGCGCAGCCCAACGGCCCAGTACCGGGAAGCGGCGGCCGAGGCTCTGGCTTCCGTGCAGGATAAGGCTGCCACTTCTCAGCTGCTGGCCGCCCTGGAGGATGCCGAATGGCGTGTGCGCCAGAAGGCAGCCTACGCCTTGGGGCAAACCGCCGACTCCACCGCTGAAACAGAGCTCTGGCGGGTAGTTGCCGAGGAAAAGCACCCCGCCGTGCGCCGCTACGAGCTGGAGGCCCTCGGCCGCTGCACGTCCCGGAAGCTCCTGGTTCTGCTCACGAAGCTGCCTGCCAATATTCCCGCCGATACCGCCACGCTCAGCGGGCAGGCCTGGGGCCTATACCGGGCCGGACTGCGGGGGCTCACCTCCGAGGCCGCCGTGGCCCGCTTGGTGCAGCTGCTAGGCCGCCCCAACCCCACTAGTGCCCGGATAGCGGCGGCCAATGCCCTGGCCCGTACCCGGGGGCTGAACCTGGCCCCATATGCCGCCGCCCTCAGTGCCGCCGCCCAGCAGGATGCCCATTATGCCGTACGCAGTGGGGTGGCTTCGGCCTTGGGTAAAGCAGCAACCGCCCCAACGGTGCCGGCCACCCTGGCTGCTCTGGCCCGCCGCGACGCCGACTACCGGGTGCGGGTAAGTGCGCTGCGGGCTATGAATAAGGCCATGTATGTGCCGGTGAAGGAAGCCGCCTGGGCGGCCCTCACCGACGATAATGCCCAGGTGGCCCTGGCGGCGGCCGAGTTCTTCCTCGCCCATGCCACCGACGAGCCTGGAACACTGTTTCTGGAAAAAGCCAACCGCCTGCTCCAGTGGCGGGTGCGGGCTACCTTGCTGGCCGCCGCCCTCCGGCAGCCCGGTCCGGAGCGGGCGGCTATTCGCCGCGCCATTCAGGAGCGGTACGCCGCCGCCACCGACGTGTACGAGAAGGGCTACCTGCTGAAAGCCCTCGGTGAAGACCCTGCCGCCTTCGACTTTGTGCAGCAGGCTACCTTTACTCCCAACCAATCGGTGGTACTGGGTACCTATGGGATGGAGGCGCTGTTGGCCCTGCGCCACCAGCCCGATTTCCCGGCGGCCCGCTACCCCGATTTCGCGCTGGCCCTGCGCCGGGGCGTCCTGACGGGTGATGTGGCCCTGCTGGGCACCGCCGCCGAAGCCATCCGGGACCCCAAGCTGGAGCTGCGCCGCCTGCTGCCCAACCCCGATTTCCTGCTCCAGGCCCGCAACCAGCTCATCCTGCCCCGCGACCTGGAAGCCTGGCAGTCCTTGCAGCAAACCATCGACTTTTTGCAGCAGCGCCCCGCAACTCCGGTGCCCGTGGCCGCCGCCGCTACCCACCCCATCGACTGGGCCCTGGTGGGCTCCATTCCGGCGGGGCAGCGGGCCATTGTGCGCACCAGCAAGGGAGATGTTATACTGCAGCTATTGGTGGAGCAGGCGCCCGGCTCGGTGGCCAGCTTTGTGGCCCTGACCCGGCAGGGGTTCTACAACGGCAAAAACTTCCACCGGGTAGTGCCCAACTTCGTGGCCCAAGGCGGCTGCCCCCGCGGCGACGGGTGGGGTAGCTCCGACTACAACCTACGCTCCGAGTTTGCCGACCGGCGTTACGGCGAAGGCGCCGTGGGCCTGGCCTCCGCCGGCAAAGACACCGAAAGCTGCCAGTGGTTCATCACCCACGCCCCCACACCCCACCTCGACGGCCGCTACACCATCTTCGCCCAGGTGGTGCAGGGCATGGAGGTGGTAAGCCGCCTGGACATCGGGGACCGGATTGATAAAATAGAGCTGATAAAATAGCCCTGCCACTGTCGTGCCTCCCGGTGGTTGGAGGGACAGTGGCAGGGCCTTAAAACCAGCAACCCGCAGCCAGCTTACGCCTCGTCGCGGCCGTGGACCTGGGCGGGAGGCGTGGTGGCTTCTACCGCCGAAAACGTTTCCAGCACCTTATAGGTGTGTGTGGCTCCTTTGGGCACTACCCAGGAGTTGCCGGGCTCCAGTAGCACCATCTGGCCTTCCAGATGCAGCTCGGCCCGGCCTTTCAGCACGTAGCCCACCGTTTCATAAGGCCGGGCTGAGGGCTCCTTCGGCTCGCCGGGCTGTTCGTCTTCCCACAGGCGCATGGAGATATGCGTGCCGGAAGCCAGGTATTTTTCGCCGTCCGAACCTGTCGGGGAGTGGCGCGAGTCAACTTTGGTGATGGTGGTATCAGCCATTGAAGTAAAAATGAAGGCAGAACAGAATAAGATGCTGCTGAACTAACGCGCCGGTTGGGTGGCAGGTTGCGCCCGGCCGGCCGCCAAACCTTCCGGGCAACGAGTAGTTTATAGGAGCCTCGGTGTGGTTATCTTCCGCCATGCGGCCATGGGAGGCCGCCTTTCCTGAGCGTATGTCTATGTACGAGTCCGACTTTTTATACGAGCTGGCCCAGGCTCATCAGCACACGGCTGCGCCCTTGCCCGCGGTGGCCTTCTGCCACTTAGCCGACCAGCTGCTGGAGCTGCTGTTTCCGGAACGCTCCGCCCGCCCCCTGCGCGACGCCGATGCCATTGCCGCCACCCTGCGCCTGCTCCAGGACGACCTCACCGACCTGCTCCGGGCCGTGCCTATTGTGCAGCCTGCTCCGGAGCTGGCGGCCGCGCTTATTAGCTCCCTGCCGTTCCTGCGCGAAACCCTGCTGCTCGATGCCGCCGCCATTGTGGCCGCCGACCCCGCCGCGCAGGGTATGGCCGAAGTTGTTAGCACCTATCCGGGTTTTTATGCCATTGCTATGCATCGTTTTGCCCACGGCCTGCACCTGCGCGGGGTGCCCCGCGTGCCCCGCCTGCTCAGCGAGTATGCTCACCAGCGCACTGGCATCGATATTCACCCTGGCGCCCAAATTGGCCCATCCTTCTGCATTGACCATGGCACCGGGCTGGTTATCGGCGAAACCTGCGTAATTGGGGCCGGCGTCAAGATCTTTCAGGGCGTTACCTTGGGCGCGCTCAGCGTGGCCAAGCAGTTGCAAGGCATCAAACGCCACCCTACTATTGAGGATCATGTGGTGATTTATGCCGGCGCTACTATTTTGGGCGGCAGTACCACCGTGGGCAGCCACAGCATCATCGGGGGCAACGTCTGGCTCACGGAAAGCGTGCCTTCGCACTCCCGCGTGTACCATCAAGCCCACATCCACGTCACCCGCTCCCAGGACCCTACCGAGGATATTCTGTTTTCAATTTGAAGTAGGTGAGATACGGGACTATGAGACATGAGAAGTGAGACAGACGACTTCGCCGAACGAACCGCCTGTTTCACCGTCTTATATCTCACCTCCTACTTCTTCCTGTCCCATATCTCACTTCTCACAGTCTCACTTCTCAAAATAAAATGAAAGCCACTTCCATTCTCGATACCATCGGCAACACGCCGCTGCTCCGTCTCAACAAGCTGTTTGCTCACCGCCCCGATGTAGAAGTGTGGGTGAAGCTGGAGCGGGCCAACCCCGGCGGTAGTATCAAAGACCGCATTGCCTTGAGTATGATTGAGCAGGCCGAACAGGACGGGACTCTGCAGCCGGACAGCCTGATTGTAGAGCCCACCTCCGGCAATACCGGTGTGGGCCTGGCCATGGTAGCGGCCGTGAAAGGCTATAAGCTCACGCTGGTGATGCCCGAAAGCATGAGCATAGAGCGCCGCCGCCTCATGGCCGCCTACGGGGCCAACCTGGAGCTGACGCCCCGCGAAAAAGGTATGAAGGGTGCCATTGAAAAAGCCCACGAGCTGGTACAAAACACCCCCGGCGCCTGGATGCCCATGCAGTTTGAAAACTCCGCCAACATCAAAGTGCACCAGGAAACCACCGCCCAGGAAATCCTGCACGACGCCCCGGAAGGATTTGACTTCTACATTACCGGCGTAGGTACCGGGGGCCACCTGACCGGAGTAGCGGAAGTACTGAAGCCAAAGTTTCCGGCTATGAAGGTATTTGCCGTGGAGCCTGAGTTGTCGCCGGTTATTAGCGGCGGTGCCCCTGGCCCGCACCCTATCCAGGGTATTGGCGCGGGCTTCATTCCGGAAAACCTGCACCAGAATGTTCTGGACGGCACCATACAGGTAAGCCAGCAGGAAGCCTTCGACATGGCCCGTCGCGCCGCCCGTGAGGAAGGCATTTTTATGGGGGTGTCATCGGGGGCTTCGCTGGCCGCCGTTGCCAAAAAGCTCTCCGAAGTACCCCAGGGGGGCCGCGTCCTTACCTTCTGCTACGACACGGGTGAGCGGTACCTATCGGTAGAGGGGCTGTTTGTGTAAGCTCCGCTGTAACCAGGGGTATGGGGGTGCGCTGATCCGCTTTGCGGCCCTGTGCGCTTCACCCGTATCATTTTATACACCAAGAGGCCTTCCGCATTGGAAGGCTTCTTGACTTTAAAGTAGTAGCCGTTGCCGCTCCTCACTGTCGACCCGCAGCATACATCCGCGCACTCCGGTACATCCGTCTTCATCCGTGATAAAATGAAAAAGCCCAACCTTCTGGTTGGGCTTTCGCAACGGGAGTGGAGAATATCGGAGTCGAACCGATGACCTCTTGCATGCCATGCAAGCGCTCTAGCCAGCTGAGCTAATCCCCCGTTTGTTCGGCAGTACACTCGCCTGTTGCGAGTAGGAGTGGAGAATATCGGAGTCGAACCGATGACCTCTTGCATGCCATGCAAGCGCTCTAGCCAGCTGAGCTAATCCCCCGTGTTATGCACTAACCCAAATAACCGGTTGCATTTGGTTTGGCAAAAGTACAACGGTTATTTGCTTCCGCAAGCATTCAGATAAAAAAAAGTGGGCTGACGATATCGTCAGCCCACTTTCAGGTAGCTAAGTGGTTGAAGCTTAGTTGAAGATGTAGCGCAGGCCAACCTGACCCTGCCAACGCGAGCCGATGCCGCCGGTGTCGTCGCGGAAGGTGCGGGACAGCGGAACGCCGGGCGTTACGGTAGTCGTGCCGTTCACCGTCGCCGACGACGGAGCAGTCAGATAGGGGAAGGTGAATACTGGCTGGCCCTGGTTGTTGTAACCGGCAAAGGTCAGTGGGTTCACCTTGTTGGTAGTCCGGAACGTACCCCAGTCGCTGTTGATGAGGTTGCCTACGTTGAAGAGGTCAATGCTCAGCTGCAGCGTGTTGCGGTTCTCACCGATATTGGTGAAGATATCCTGCAGAATACGCAAGTCAACGCGGTGCTGCCACGGACGGGCAGCGCCGTTACGCTCCGCGTATTCACCCCGGTGCTTGCTCAGGTATTTGTCCTGGTTGATGAAGGCATCCAGGTCAGCCCACTGCTGAGCCGCCGAGTACGTACCACCACCTTGCGCAGCCGTCAGCGTGATATCACGCAGGTTGATTTCGCTCTGGTTGCGGGGGATGTACATCAGGTCATTCGACGTCTGGTTGTCCCCGTTCATGTCACCCGAGTATACGTAGGAGTAACGGCCGGCCGGAGCACCTTCGTAGAACATCGACAGCGTAGTTCCCAGGTGGCCCAGGTACTCTTTACGGTACGACAGCGAGCCAATTACGCGGTGCTGCTGCAGGAACTGCGAGTAGCTCAGGGCTTCGGCATTCGGGTCGCCCGAGATGGAACGGTCACGCCAGATGGACTGGGCAATCGAGCCACCATCGTTTACCGAGCGGGAATCCGAGTAGGTGTAGGCAGCCATCAGGTACAGGCCGTTGTTGAACGACTTCTGCAACTGGCCGGTAACAGCGTAGGAGTATCCTTTGCTGGTGTTCTTCATCAGGATGGCGTCGCTGATGTTGGGGTTGGTCGCCGAAACGCCACCCGCACCCGAGTAGATCTGAGCACCAGTCCGGGAGGTCGATACCAAGCCAGCATTGGCACCGGTCTGCGCGGCCCCGAAGGTGTAGAAGATCGGACGGTTGTCGGCACCATTGGCCCGGGCGAAAGGAGCCTCTTCGCTGCCGCGCAGGTTCACGTTCTGGTGATAAACTGCGTTGACGTCCTTGGTGTAAAAGCCTTCAAGCGTTCCGATGATACCACCGGGCAGCTGCTGATCAACGGCCAAGTTAGTACGCCATACCTGCGGGAATTTGAAGTCCTTATCGGTAACGGCCAAGTTGTACGACGTGTTAGCAGCGGCATTCTGGGGACGGTAAGCGTCCACACTCGGGTTGAATACGTAGCTGGAAGCGTTAGTACCCAACGAGCTGAACGAGCCGAACTGGACACCGTTGTTGCTGGCCTGGTTCGAAAGCCATACAAACGGAACCCGACCGGTGAAGATACCCGTACCACCACGTACTTGGGTTTTCTTGTCGTCGTTTACATCCCAGTTGAAGCCAACGCGGGGAGAGAACAATACACGCTTCTTGGGCAGGTCGCCGGTGTTGATTTTCACCCCATCACGGAAAGTCAGAGCCGCGGCATTCGCGTTCTGAGGTAGGTCCGAGCTTACGAAGGGCAGGTCAGCGCGTACACCACCGGTGATGCGCAGGTTATTCTTTGGCGACCATTCGTCCTGGATATACAAGCCCAACTGCGCGGCTTTGATATCGGCGTACGGGAACTCACCACCGGGCAGAGCCGAGTACTGCAGGTTGTAACGGGCGGGGCCCGGGCGCGTACCCGTCAGAGCTGTGATGGTGGGGTTGCTCGGGTTGGTCGTACGGTCGTAGTTGAAACCAGCCGAGGCGTAGAAGTCCTCCAGCGAGTTGTACGAGTAGTTACCGTAGTAGTTAGGCGCAAAGCCGTTACGGAACTTGTAGAATTCGTTGTAGGTACCAATCGTTACGTTGTGCTTACCAAGGTAAGCCGTAAAGTTGTCACCAAACTGGGCAACGTCCGTGTTCAGGATGTTGAAAGCTGAGAAAGGCTCGTAGCCGAACGAGGTCAGCGAACCGGTAGCCGTAATGCCGTTCAGGGCAGCACCCGAGCTACGACCAACGGAATTGCCAATATCAACCAGCGGGAAGATACCACCGCTGCTTTCGCGGAAGTCGCGGAAAGCCGAATAGCCAGCCGTCAGGTTGTTGGAGAACCGACCCCCGAAACTGCTGTTCAATTCAGCAATAAACGAGTTCAGGTTGTTGTTGATAGTGTAGTACGAGGAGGAGAACGGCAGGCCGAACTGCGACTGGGAGCGTTGACCGGCAATAGCGCCCGAGGTGCTTGGCGGAATGTCGGCGTACGACCTCAGGTAGTTGTACTTGATGTTGAAGCGGTGATTCTGGCTGATGTTCCAGTCCAGTTTAACCGTTGCCTTGTCGCTGTTTTGGCGGAGCTGATAGCTTTCGTAGTCGCCGGCATTAAAGCCGTATTGCGTCTGCAGGAAGTTTTTCAGGAAGTCCAGGTCGGCGGAGCGAGCCTGCGAGGTCTGAGCACCGGCCGGTACACCGTCGCGGGTAGCCGTGAAGTTGCCGTTTGGTGGGTCATTACGACGCTCCCGCTCCCCGTTTACGAAGAAGAACAGCTTGTCCTTGATGATGGGGCCGCCTACCCGGAAACCTTCGTTGTGCAGGTTGAATTTGGGGTAGTCCTGTTTGAAGTCGCCTACCTTATTCCCTACAAAATCCTGGTTACGCAGGAAGCCGTATACGGAGCCCGAGAATTTGTTTGTGCCCGAGCGGGTAACCACGTTGATACCAGCACCGGTGAACGAGCCCTGACGAACGTCGAAAGGAGCGATGCTCACCTGAATCTGATCAATGGCATCCAGCGAAATAGGCTGGGCGCTGGCCTGCCCGCCTACGGTGGAGTTCAGACCAAAGGCATTGTTGAAAATGGCACCGTCAACCGTTACGTTGTTGAAACCGCCATTCCGGCCGCCGAAGCTGTTGTTCGAGCCAGCCTGAGGAGTCAGACGAGTAAAGTCGCTCAGCGAGCGGCTGATGGTGGGCAGGCGCTCAATCTGCTCGCGCTGTACCGTGGTGGCGGCACCCGTACGACCCGCGTTGATAACCGGATCCTGACGGCCGCTTACTACTACTTCGCCCAGTGTCTGCTCCGATTCGCTCAAGTTGATATCGAGGCGCTGGTTCTGGCCCAGGGTCAGGAAAATATTTTCCCGCACGGCTTCCTTATACCCCACAAAAGATACGCGGATGGTGTATGGTCCCCCCACACGCATGTTCTGCAGGTTGAAGCGGCCTTCCGAATTGGTTGGGGCAACGTACTGCGTATTAGTGGGGCCGTGTACGGCAATAACCGTGGCGCCAGGCAAGCCCTCACCAGCTTTGTCGGTAATAATACCGTTCATTGCTGAGGTGGTACTACCCTGCGCCCAGCTCAACTGCGCTGCGAGAACCGCTATGGGTACCAGCGCGACTGAAGCGTAATGGTTGCGTTTCATAAAAGAGGGGGATTGGTGAAAAAAAGCGGGGCTTGTTAGGGGTGAAAAAGCGGCGCAAAATTACTCGATGAACTTAGCTGCTGCGTTACCGCATTGTTATGATTGCAGCGGATTCAGTCGGGTTACAACGGAACAAAGGTAAGGGGGAAATTCACAATCTGGGACGTACCGCCTTGATGAATCTGCTGAGGTAATAGTCGGTTTCCAGAGCATTCTCCACAACACCTAAGGAGCTGGAAGAGTGAATGAACTGCACGCTTTCCGGCGAGGCTTCCGTGACTAAACCCACGTGCGTAATTGTGCTGCTGCCTGGCGAGGCTCCAAAAAATACCAAATCACCGGGCCGTAAATCCTGTGGTTTTATGGGCTCACCCCAGGCCGCCTGCTCGTTACTGGAGCGCGGAATAGCCACATTGATGGCCGCAAACGACTCGTGCAGCAGCCCTGAGCAGTCCATGCCCAGGCGGGTGGTGCCCCCGTATTTGTAGGGGGTGCCTTGGTAGGAGCGGGCGGTTTCGATAACGGCCGCCAACTGCACCGGCACGTTGGCCGGCAAAGGCCGGCTGGGCCGCCGTACCACCACTTTTGACTTGCCTGCCGTAGTTCCGGCCTTTGATTTGGCCTTGACCGTAGTGCCGGCCGCGCCCCGGCGCCGCTCAGCTGCTTTTATTCGGGCCATGTCGCGGGCCGAATAGTAGCGCCCATTGCGGTAGTTTACCTTGCTGGTGCTGCCGCAGGCAGCCAGCCAGCCGACCAGCAGTAAAAGCAGTGCTGTAGAGAGTGGCCGCTGCCACTGCGCTGAATGCCGTACCTTCGTAGCGTGTTCCCGCATCGGGGCAAAGATACGCGAAGCAGTCATTTTACTCCTCATCTTTCTATGGACTTTCAACTCCTGACTCCTGCGCTGGTGGCCGAATTTGAGGCCATTGTGGGGACACCATATGTACTAACCGCCCAGCGGGTGGAGGCAGACGTGTACGCCGACTATGGCCGCGACCATACCGAGGACCTGCAGTTTGCGCCGGACGTGGTAGTGCGCCCCGGTAACGCCGAAGAGGTAAGCCGCATTGTACGCCTCTGCCACGAGCACCGCCTGCCCATCACGCCGCGGGGGGCTGGTACTGGCCTGTCGGGTGGGGCCTTGCCGGTACATAAAGGTGTTGTTATCAGCACTGACCGCCTGAACCGCATTCTGGAAATAGATGAGCGTAACCTGCAGGCTACCGTGGAGCCGGGCGTGGTGAATGAGGTGTTTCAGAATGCGGTGAAGGAGGTGGGCCTGTTTTACCCGCCCGACCCGGCCAGCAAGGGCAGCTGCTCGCTGGGCGGTAACCTAGCCCACAGCAGCGGCGGCCCCAAAGCCGTGAAATACGGTACCACTAAGGATTACGTGCTGAACCTGCAAGTGGTGCTGCCCACCGGCGACCTGATCTGGACGGCGGCCAACACGCTCAAAAACTCTACCGGCTACAACCTCACCCAGCTCATGATTGGCTCGGAAGGCACGTTAGGCATCATCACCAAGGTGGTGTTCCGGCTGTTGCCCTACCCCAAGCAGAATATCCTGATGCTGGTACCGTTCCGGCAGGAGGCCCAGGCCGCGGAAGCTGTTTCAGCCGTATTTCGGGCCGGCATCATTCCGTCGGGCATGGAGTTTATGGAGCGGGAAGCCATTGTCTGGTCCTCTGAATACCTGAAAATACCGCTTACTCTGCCCGAGGATATCCGGGCCCATTTGCTCATCGAGCTGGATGGCCAGGACCTCGACCAACTGTATAAGGATGCGGAGGCCGTGTACGGGGTGCTGGAAGGCTACGACATCGACGAGATTCTGCTGGCGGATACGGCGGCCCAGAAGGATGATTTGTGGCGCATTCGGCGCAACATCGGCAACTCAGTGCGTTACAACTCCGTGTATAAAGAGGAGGATACCGTGGTGCCCCGGGCCGAACTACCTGCCCTGCTGCGGGGCGTGAAGGAAATTGGGAGCCGCTACGGCTTTACCTCCGTGTGCTACGGCCACGCCGGCGACGGTAACCTGCACGTCAACATCATCCGGGGCAACCTCGATGATGACATGTGGAACGTGGGCCTGCGCCAGCCCATCACCGAGATATTCGAACTATGCGTTAAGCTGGGTGGTACCATTAGCGGGGAGCATGGCATTGGGCTGGTGCAGAAAGGGTACATCGGCATTGCCCTGCCCGACACCAACCTGGAGCTGATGCGCGGCATCAAGCGGGTGTTCGACCCCCACGGCATCATGAACCCCGGCAAAATCTTTTAATCAGGATGCCGGCCATCAACTACCACAACCGCGTTTTCCGGTCCGTTGATAGTACTCCCAACGGGGAAGTAGATGCCGAAACGAGCTTCTACTACCAGCAGGAGGGCAATCTGGTAACGGCTACTTATTCCGGCGGCGACATCCGGTGGGGAATGTTGCTGGCGCTGGCCGATGCCGCAGGCAACCTGACCATGCGCTATCAGCACCTGAACCAGCAGCACGAATTCCGAACGGGCATTTGCCTGACCACTCCGGAAGTACTGTCCGACGGGCGCCTGCGCCTGCACGAGCGGTGGCAATGGACCAGCGGCGACCAATCGGCGGGGCATTCTGTTTTAGAAGAAGTCCTGACCTGAGTGCAAGCCCCGCACGCACCAGCGCCCTACCCGGCACGTAAGGCTGGGTAGGGCGCTGTAGTAGTTGTAAGCAGAAGGTTTAGGAGAGCTAGTAAGCGCGCTGTGCAGGTGCTTACAAATTTTCCTGGGCGCCTTTCAGCTTGTCCTCACCGCCGTAAGGAGCACCAGCCGTAATGTCACCCCGCAGGCCGCCCTGCGATACGCCGGGGCCATTACCGGACTGCTGGGAATTGGCATCAGCCCCACCTACCTGCGAGGCAGTGGCCGGCTGACCGTTTCCGGTGATGATGGTCGTTTTCTCGCCTACCGGCCCCGCAATTGCGTTAACCTTTTCCACGTATTGGCGGCGGGCTTCGTCCTGGTCAGTACCCTTGTATTTGCTCCACGCATCCCACTGGGCCTGCGAAAGGCCCTTAGGGCCGTTGGGGTTGTCGGGCGTGTCGTCGCCTACTTCATCCCGCTTCGTGTCATGGTCGCCCTCCGTGGCTTGCTTGTACAGGCCGTACAAATCGGTCATGTGGGCGGCGGCCTGGTCGCCGGGCAAGTGGTCTACCCGCGACACAGCGGCTTCAAACTCTTGTTGTAGGCTCATTTTATCTTGCAGAGTCATGGTGTAACAAAGGAGGTGGAAGGGGAGAGTGTAGAGGTTGTACTACAGGGGCCCGGCTTTGGTTGCAGGCGCGTGCAGTACTTTTTTTAAGAACTCAAGTCCTGATAGTTCGTACTTTTGCCCGCCTTATGTGTGGAATCTCCGGAGTATTCGCCTTTACTGACGCTGGCCGCAACTCGCTGGCTTCACTGCATGCCTCAACCGACGCCATCGTCAGCCGTGGCCCCGATTCGCAGGGGCACTTTGTATTCGAGCGGTGCGGGCTGGGGTTTCGTCGCCTGGCCATTCTCGATTTGTCGGCGGATGGTAACCAGCCCATGACGGATGAATCGGGGCGTTACACCATTGTATTCAACGGCGAAATCTTCAATTTTAAGGAGCTACGCCAGAAACTGGTTGCCAAGGGCCACCGCTTCCACTCCCAGACCGATACGGAAGTGGTGTTGCACCTCTATATGGCCGAGGGCCGGAACTTCCTGAAAAAGCTGAACGGCTTCTTCGATTTCGCTATTTATGATAAGGAGGAAGATTCCGTTTTTCTGGCCCGCGACCGGATGGGGGAGAAGCCCTTACTGATTTACCGCGACGAGGATAAGCTCCTGTTTTCCTCCGAGATGAAGTCGTTGCTGGCCCTGGGCATTCCGCGCAAGCTCGACTACGTCTCGTTGAGCCACTACCTGCAGCTCAACTACATTCCGGGCCCTGCTACTATCTTCAAAGGCGTTAAGAAATTGCTGCCTGGCCATTATTTATATGTGAAGGGCAAGAAGGTGGTACGCAAGCGTTGGTATAAAGTGCCCTACGACCCCAAAAAGGTTGAGAAGAACCGGACCAGCTACGAGCAGCAGCAGGCCAAGCTGGTGGAACTGCTGGATGAAGCTACGGCCCGCCGCCTTGTGGCCGACGTGCCGGTGGGGGCCTTTCTGAGCGGCGGTATCGACTCCTCAGTGGTAGTGGCCTTGGCCTCCCGCCACACCCAGCACCTGAACACGTTCAGCATTGGCTACCGCGACGAGCCGTTCTTCGACGAAACCAAGTACGCCAAGCTCGTAGCCGACCGGTACAAAACCAACCACACGGTTTTCTCCCTCACCAACCAGGACCTGTACGACCACATTTTCGATGTGCTCAACTACATTGATGAGCCGTTTGCCGATTCCTCGGCATTGGCCGTGTACATCCTGAGCAAGCGCACCCGCGAAAAAGCCACCGTGGCCCTGAGCGGCGACGGGGCCGACGAGCTGTTTGCCGGCTACAACAAGCACATGGGCGAGTTTCAGGTGCGGCAGGGGGGCTTCAAGGCCGAAGCCGTAACCGGCCTCAACCTGCTCTGGGACGTGTTGCCTAAGTCGCGCAACTCCTACTTCGGCAATAAAATCCGGCAGTTTCAGCGCTTCTCGCGCGGGATGCTCAGCGGCCCCAAAGACCGGTACTGGGACTGGGCCTCGTTTGCCTCCGAAAAGGATGCCCGCGGCTTGCTCAGCGCTTCTTCCCGCCGCAAAGTGGGGAAGAAGCTGGCCGAAAAACGCCGCAAAGACCTGCTGGCCGACCTGCACGCCGACGGCGACCTGAACGAAGTGCTCCTCACCGACACCAAGCTGGTGCTGCCCTACGATATGCTCGCCAAGGTGGACCTGATGAGCATGGCCAACTCCCTGGAGGTACGCCCGCCCTTCCTCGACCCCAATGTGGTACGCTTTGCCTTCTCCCTGCCCGTTAGCAGCAAGATTGACGCGAAGATGAAGAAGAAAATTGTGCAGGATGCCTTCCGGCCTATGTTGCCCGAGGAGCTGTATAAGCGTCCCAAGCACGGCTTCGAGGTGCCCCTGCTCAAGTGGTTCCGCGGCGAGCTGCGCCCCCTGATTGAAGACGATCTGCTGTCGGATGGCTTCATTGAGGCCCAGGGCGTGTTCGACGTGGACAGCATCCGCACCCTGAAAAAGCAGCTGTTCAGCAGCAGCCCCGGCGACGTGCACGCCCGCATCTGGGCCCTGATTGTGTTTCAGTGGTGGTGGAAAAAATGGATGATGGCCTAACATCCGGATTGCCTCCGCAACGTCACGTTTCTTTTGATTTCAACTTCCTGCTTTTCCTTCCTGTATGTCGGCACCCGTTCTCCCGCGTAAGCTCTCTATCATTATTCCGGCTTACAATGAAGGGGCAACCATCCACCTGATTCTGGATCAGGTAAAGGCCGTGGAGCTGATTGGGGGATTTACCAAGGAGGTAATCATTGTGAATGACTGCTCCCGGGACAATACCGAAGAAGCCATTCATACTTACATAGCCGCCAATCCGGAGCTGAACATCCAGTACCGCAAGCACGAAGTAAACCAGGGCAAAGGTGCCGCCCTGCACACCGGCATCCGGGAGGCTACCGGCGAGTACCTGATTATTCAGGACGCTGACCTAGAATACGACCCCGAGGAGTACAACGTACTGTTGCGGCCTATCGTGCGCGGCATGGCCGATGTGGTGTATGGCTCCCGCTTCATGGGTGGTAAGCCCCACCGCATCCTGTTCTTCTGGCACAGCATCGGCAACAAGTGGCTCACGGCCTTATGCAATGCCTTCTCTAACCTCAACCTCACCGACATGGAAACCTGCTACAAGCTGTTCCGTCGGGATATTGTGCAGGGCCTGACGCTGGAAGAAAAACGCTTTGGCTTCGAGCCGGAGGTGACGCTCAAGATGGCCCGTGTGCCCAATGTGCGTATTTACGAGGTAGGCATCAGCTACTACGGGCGTACGTACGCCGAAGGCAAGAAAATAGGCTGGCGCGATGGATTTCGGGCCATCTATTGCATCATCAAGTACGGTCTGTTCAGCTAAGGACAAGTACGCCCACTCAATACTCATCAACTGACTTACATATGAAAATTGCAGTAGTAGGCACGGGCTATGTAGGCCTTGTAACGGGTACCTGCTTTGCCGAAGTAGGTATCGACGTAACCTGCATTGACATTGATCAGCGCAAAATCGACAACCTCCACAAAGGAATTCTGCCCATTTATGAGCCGGGCCTGGAGGAGATGGTAACGCGCAACGTAGCTGCCGGCCGCCTGCATTTTTCAACCAAGCTGGCTGATGCCATTAAAGGGTGTGACGTAGCCTTTATTGCCGTGGGCACTCCGCCCGGTGAGGACGGCTCGGCTGACCTGAAATACGTGCTGGGCGTAGCGCGCGAGATAGGGGAGAACATGAGCACCTACGGCGTAATTGTCACCAAAAGCACGGTGCCCGTGGGTACTGCCGCCAAAGTGCGCAAGGAAATCGAGGATGCCCTGGCCCGCCGCAACGAGACTATCGACTTTGATGTGGCCTCCAACCCCGAGTTCCTGAAGGAAGGGGCGGCCATTGATGACTTCCTGAAGCCCGACCGGATTGTAGTGGGAGTGGCTTCTGAGCGGGCCGAGGAGGTGATGAGCCGCCTTTATAAGCCCTTCCTGCTGAACGGGCACCCCATCATCTTCATGGACATTCCGTCGGCGGAAATGACGAAATACGCGGCCAACTCCATGCTGGCTACCAAAATTTCGTTCATGAACGACATTGCCAACCTCTGCGAAATCATGGGGGCCGATGTAAACATGGTGCGCAAAGGCATTGGCTCCGATGCCCGCATTGGTACCAAGTTCATTTACCCCGGTATCGGCTACGGCGGCTCCTGCTTCCCAAAGGATGTAAAGGCCCTCATCAAAACGGCCGAGGAAAACGGCTATAAGATGCAAGTGCTGAAAGCTGTGGAAAGCGTGAACGACGCCCAGAAGGAAGTGCTGTATAATAAAGTGAAAAAGCACTTCGGAGGCGAACTAAGCGGGAAGAAGATTGCCGTGTGGGGCCTGTCGTTCAAGCCCAAAACCGACGATATGCGCGAAGCTCCTTCGCTGGTTATCATTGAGAAACTACTGGCCGAGGGCTGCACCGTTACGGCCTACGACCCAGTGGCCATGGAAGAAGCCCGGCATACGCTGAAGGATACCATTACCTACGCCAAAGACCAGATGGAGGCCCTCATAGATGCCGACGCTTTGCTGGTGGTG
This sequence comes from Hymenobacter metallilatus, assembly GCF_003944705.1. Lineage (GTDB taxonomy): Bacteria > Bacteroidota > Bacteroidia > Cytophagales > Hymenobacteraceae > Hymenobacter > Hymenobacter metallilatus. The sequence goes on from NZ_RWIS01000002.1 coordinate 113,219, forward strand.
ACGGAGTGGCCGGAGTTCCGCGTACCAAATTTCGAGGTAATGAGTCGCCTGCTCAAGCAGAAGGTTATCTTCGATGGCCGCAACATCTACGATGCAGCGGAGCTGCAGGCTGCCGGCTACGCCTACCACTGCATTGGGGTGAAAACAGCCCACCACGAGCCGGCTTAAGAAGGAGTTTATCGTTGTGAGTTGTTGGTTTTTAGGTGTGATACCAGCTGGAAGCCAACAACCAGAAACGAGAAACCAGTAACTAGAAACTCTCAGAAATATGGCTGACAAAAAACGAGTATTGATTACCGGCGGGGCGGGCTTCCTGGGCTCCCACCTCTGCGACCGGTTTCTGGCGGAAGGCTACCATGTAATTGCCATGGATAACCTGATTACCGGCGACCTGAAAAACATTGAGCATCTGTTTGGCAACGAGAGTTTCGAGTTTCACCACGCCGATGTGTCGAAGTTCGTATTTGTGCCCGGCAAGCTCGATTACATCCTGCACTTCGCTTCGCCCGCTTCGCCCATCGACTACCTGAAAATTCCCATTCAGACGCTGAAAGTTGGTTCGCTGGGTACGCATAACCTGCTGGGTCTGGCCCGGGTGAAGGGCGCCCGGATGCTGATTGCCAGCACCTCGGAGGTGTACGGCGACCCGGAGATTCACCCGCAGGTAGAGGAGTATTTCGGCAACGTGAACCCCGTAGGGCCGCGCGGCTGCTACGACGAGGCCAAGCGTTTTCAGGAAGCCATTACCATGGCCTACCACACCCACCATGGCTTGGAAACCCGCATTGTCCGCATCTTCAATACCTACGGCCCCCGGATGCGCCTCAACGATGGCCGCGTGCTACCGGCGTTCCTGAGTCAGGCGCTTCGCGGCGAAAACCTCACGGTGTTTGGCGACGGTTCCCAAACCCGCTCGTTCTGCTACGTGGACGACCTCGTGGAGGGAATTTACCGCTTGCTGCTGAGCGACTACCCGCTGCCCGTGAACATCGGCAACCCCGATGAAATTACCATTAAGGAGTTTGGGGAAGAAATTGCCCGCCTCACCGGCGTGGAGTTCAAGCCCGACTACCGTCCCCTGCCCACCAACGACCCCATGAAGCGCCGGCCCGATATCAGCAAGGCCAAGGAGATACTGGGATGGGAGCCGAAGGTAAACCGGGCCGAAGGCCTGCGCCGTACGCTGGAGTATTTCAAAGAGAATGTGCCGGGTGTAGCCACTGGCACCGTTAATAACACGCCGCGGACATTTTAAATACGCAGTGCCCAATAGAAGAAGTCCGTCGGCAGGCTGCTGACGGACTTTTTTTTGCACCTTCTGTCTACCTTTGCTTCATGCCTGTACCTGTTCATCCAGCCCCATATTTGATTGAGCTGCCACGGTATGGAAGCGAATCGGAGGGCTACCTGACGGTAGCGGAAGCCGATAAAACAATCCCGTTTCCGGTGCACCGGACGTTCTGGACCTACAATACGCCAGAGCTTGTGGTACGGGGCCGGCACGCGCATTACCACACCCAGCAAGTACTGATAGCCGTAGCTGGGCGTATCGTGGTGATGACGGAAACGGCCCTTCAGGGAGTTCAAACCTTTATTCTGGACCGCCCAACGCTGGGCCTGTATGTGCCACCGCATGCCTGGCATACCATGCAGTACCTGGCTGGTACCCTGCAGGTAGCTATAGCCTCGCAGCCCTACGACGAGGCCGATTACATCCGTGACTATCACACATTCCGGCGCATTTGGTGCGCTTAGGGCCGCCGCTCCATGAACCAACAACGCGCAGCGTTTCTGGCAGGCTACCTGTACCGCTGTCCGGCTGCTTTCTTCCTTATCCTGCTTACGCTGGTGTCCGGCTGGTTTATGTGGTATCCGGATAGAATTCCGATAAATAATGGCTTTGGCTTCGAGGGAGCATATTTCTACCGGGCCGTAGCGCTGGATTTTTACCGGGCCGTTTTTGTTGAGGGCGTCAATGCCTACAGTATTCAGCGTATTCTACCATTCGGCCTGCTGCACTACTTCTTCCGGCTAACCGGCATTGCTTTCACCGATGCGAACCTGCTGCGGTACTTTGAATGGTATAATCTGGTTGTCGGCGGGCTGGTAGTATATTACTGGGACCAGCTGGCCCGCCTGTTACGGCTGGGCCCGGCAGCGGTGTGGATTGGGTATCTGAGCTTGCTGGTCAGCTTTGCTACCCTGAAATACGATACCTACGTGCCGTTCACATACGACCGTACGGCCCTGCTGGTGGGGCTTATGAGCCTGTATTATCACCTGGCCCGGCACCCGGGGCGGTTACTGCTGACGGCCTTGGCCTCCTTGCTGGTATGGCCTACGGCACTGTACTGCAATATTGTGCTATTGGTGTTGCCCCCGTTTCTGCGGCTGCCGCGCAGAGGTAATAAGCCGCTGAGCGTGCTATGGGCGGCCGGAAGCAGCCTGGCGCTGGCTGGGCTGTGTGTACTGACGCTTTATATTAAGCGTATTGAGCTGGGCCTGATAGTGGCTCCCATGGAATACACGGTGCTGCCACTCAGCATCGGACTGATTACGCTATATGTGGCCTTTACGCAGTATGAGGTGGCCCGGGTACTGGGGGCTTCCCCTGCCAATCTGCTGAAGCTGGGGGAGCAGGTGCTGCGGCAACCCCGCGCCTGGGTGGCCGTGCTGGTATTGGTAGCCGCTTTTCTGGGGCTTACGCGCGGCCTGGGCCGACAGGGTACCGAGCATCTGAACGTGGCTACCTTTCTCACAAACATGGTATATGGCGCCGTAACGCGGCCTCTGCAAAGCCTCGTGGCCCATAGCAACTACTACGGTCTTCCGGTGGTGTTGGGGCTGCTGTACTGGCGCCGTGTGCTGCTGGCCGTGCGCCAGCTAGGGCTGGCAGTAGGGGGCCTGCTGGTGCTGCTGCTTTTACTATCGGTGAATTGCGAGACCCGGCAGCTGGCTAATCTGCTGCCGGTGCTGGTGGTAGGGGTAGCCATGGCGGTGCAACAGCTGAAGCCGCGTCCGTGGGCGGTGGCAGTTACTACCGGACTATACTTGGTACAATCGAAGGTCTGGCTGCGTATCAACGCCTTCGACCCCACCTTCGGGCAGCCCCAGGACCAGTTTCCGCTGGGCAATGGACCTGGCTCTGAGTATGTCTGGAACTCTCCCTTTCAGGCGTACTGGATGAATGTTGGTCCCTGGACTAGTAACCAGTTTCTGCTGATCCAGGCAGTGGTCTTACTCGCTATGCTGGCAGCAATACGCTGGCTGTATGGACCTGTCCGGCTGCGGAAAGTCAACACTTCTGCTACGTAAGCCCTTGACGCTACCTCGTCAGGTCAGGTTTGATTCCGCATCTTTACGCGCTGGCCCGGTATGCGGAGCCGTATCGACTTCTGCTGTTTCTCGTCTTATGCCCAAGCTTTCTGTTATTGTTCCGTGCTACTACAATGAGCTGAACATCCCGATTACCGGGCCCGAGCTGATTGCCAACGAGCAGAACTTTCCTCCGGAAGTTACCTTCGAGTATGTGCTGGTTGATGATGGCTCCCGCGACGGGACCTGGGCCGCCCTACAGACTTTTCAGCAGGCACATCCCGAGCGGGTGACGCTGGTGAAGCTGGCCGGAAATGTGGGTTCCTACAATGCCATTGTGGCCGGTATGGCCGCCGCTACGGGGGAGTGCATGGCCGTTATTACGGCCGATTTGCAGGACCCACCCGAACTCCTGGTCCAGATGTACACCTACTGGCAGCAGGGTCTGAAGCTGGTACTAGCCAACCGCGCCGACCGGGAGGAGGGTTTTGGGCAACAGCTGGTAGCCAATACTTTTCACTGGCTCATGCGCCGTATTGCCCTGCCCGGCATTCCCTCCGGTGGCTTCGATATGGTATTCTTCGACCGGCAGCTGCGCGACGAGGTTGTGCGTATGCAGGAACGCAATGGCAACGTGTTCTACCTGCTGGTGTGGCTCGGCTACCCCTACGTGAGTATTCCGTACCGCCGCCGCCGCCGCCAAGTGGGGCAGTCACGCTGGACGCTGAGCAAAAAGGTTAAGCTATTCGTGGACTCCCTGCTCTCCTTTTCTTTCTTTCCGGTCCGGGCCATTTCAGTGCTGGGCTTGCTACTAGGTGGAATAGCCACCTTATATGGCGTTTTTCTACTGATTCTGCGCCTTTCCGGGGCGCCTGAGCCCGAAGGTTGGACCACCCTCATGCTAGTGGTACTGTTCGTTTCTGCTTTCCAGATGATAGCCTTGGGCGTCATCGGCGAATACGTGTGGCGCGGCCTCGACGCCGCCCGCCGCCGCCCCATGTACGTGGTGGAGGAACAGCGGCCGGCCGTAGTTCGCGGAGGCTCCTAGCTTTTTACCTTATCTTTGCTGCTCAACAGCCGGTTTCGGATGCATCCGCGCCGGCTGTTGGAGCGTTACACTCAACCATACTGCATGAAGCGCGCACTTATTACGGGCATCACGGGCCAGGACGGCTCTTATCTGGCCGAGCTTCTTTTGAGCAAGGGCTACGAAGTACACGGTATCAAGCGCCGCTCTTCCTCCATTAATACCGAGCGGGTCGACCACCTCTACCAGGACCCCCACGAGGAGCACGTGCGCTTCAAGCTGCACTACGGCGACCTGACCGACTCCACCAACCTGATCCGGATTATGCAGGAAGTGCAGCCCGATGAGGTGTACAACCTGGGGGCCATGTCGCACGTGAAGGTGAGCTTCGACACGCCCGAGTACACGGCCGACGTGGACGGGGTGGGCACGCTGCGGCTGCTGGAAGCGGTGCGCATTCTGGGCCTCACGCACAAGACGCGCATCTACCAGGCCAGCACCTCGGAGCTCTACGGGCTGGTGCAGGAAGTGCCCCAGCGCGAAACCACGCCCTTCTACCCCCGCTCGCCCTACGCCGTGGCCAAGCTCTACGGCTTCTGGATTACGGTCAACTACCGCGAGGCCTACGGCATGTACGCCTGCAACGGCATCCTGTTCAACCACGAGAGCCCGCAGCGGGGCGAAACCTTCGTGACGCGCAAGATTACCCGCGCCGCTGCCCGCATTGCCCTGGGCCTGCAGGACAAGCTGTATCTGGGCAACCTGGACGCCCAGCGCGACTGGGGCCACGCCAAAGACTACGTGGAAGCTATGTGGCGTATGCTCCAGCAGGAAAAAGCCGAAGACTATGTAATTGCCACCGGCGTAACCACCACCGTGCGCGAGTTTGTACGCCTGGCCTTTGCCGAAGTAGGTGTGGAAGTAGCTTTCGAGGGCGAAGGAGTAGAGGAAAAAGGTGTGGTAGCGGCCTGTCTGAATCCTGATTACCAACTGCCTATCGGGGCAGTTATAGTACAAATTGATGAGCGGTACTTCCGACCCACGGAGGTGGAACTGCTGATTGGCGACCCGGCCAAAGCGAAAGCCCAACTGGGCTGGGAGCCCCAGTACGACCTGCCCGCCCTGGTAAGTGAAATGATGCAGGCCGACCTCGACCTGTTCCGCCGCGACGCGTATCTGCGCGCTGGTGGGCACCCGGTACCCGGTGCTTATTCTGAATAGGCCTTGCAGCAGCGGCTTTACGGCACTTTACTTCTTTCCATTTCACTACGCAGGGAGTAACCTGCGGTGCTTTCCCAATAATGGAGTCTAACGCCAAGATTTACGTGGCCGGCCACCGGGGCATGGTGGGCTCGGCCCTGCTGCGCCGCTTGAAACAAGCGGGTTACCATAATCTGGTAACCCGCACCTCCCAGGAGCTGGACCTGCGCGACCAGGCTGCCGTGGCATCTTTTTTCGCCCTGGAAAACCCGGAGTATGTTCTGCTGGCCGCCGCCAAAGTAGGCGGCATTGTGGCCAACAACACCTACCGGGCCGATTTCCTCTACGACAACCTGATGATACAGAACAACATCATCAGCCAGAGCCAGCAGCATGGGGTGCGCAAACTGCTGTTTCTGGGTTCCTCCTGCATCTACCCCAAGCTGGCCCCGCAGCCCATCCGGGAGGAGTACCTGCTCACCGGGCCGCTGGAGCCCACCAATGAGCCCTACGCCATTGCCAAAATAGCCGGCCTCAAGCTCTGTGAGGCTTACCGCAGCCAGTACGGGTGCAACTTTATTTCGGCCATGCCCACTAACCTCTACGGCCCCGGCGACAACTACGACCTGCAAAACTCGCATGTGCTGCCGGCCTTGCTGCGCAAGTTCCATGAGGCCCGGGAGCAGAAGAAGCCGGAAGTGGAAATCTGGGGTACGGGCACGCCGCGCCGCGAGTTTCTGCACGTGGATGACCTGGCCGATGCCTGCCTGCACCTGCTGCTGCACTACAACGAGGCCGAGCCCGTGAACATTGGTACCGGCGAGGATATTACCATTGCCGACCTAGCCGACCTCGTACGCAATATAACCGGCTACACCGGCTCCATTCGCTTCAATACCGACAAGCCCGACGGTACTCCGCGCAAGCTGCTTGATGTGGAAAAGCTAGCCGGGCTGGGGTGGCGCTATACCATTCCGTTGCGCGAAGGTGTGAAGAAAGTGTACCAGGAGGCCTTTGCCAACTGAGACTGGCGGCCGTAGCCGCCGGAAATAGTTGGCTACCTTTGTTTTGCTACACCTTCTTTGGTTATGGTAGCAATGCTGGTAGTTACACACAGGCTGCAGTGCGCTGCCTGTTCGCCTAATACCCTTTTCTGTGCAAACACTACACGTTCCGCAAACCCCTCCTGTTGCTTCCCCAACGGCGGCCTCTGAGGACCACTGGACGGAAGTAATTCAGCCCCGTACCCGTCTGCTCGACCTAGGACTGCGCCAGGTGTGGAACTACCGCGACCTGGTGATGCTGTTTGTACGGCGCGACTTTGTGTCCACGTATAAGCAAACCGTACTGGGCCCCATTTGGTTTTTTATTCAGCCTCTGCTCACTACCATCATGTTTATGGTGGTGTTCAATGGCATTGCCAAAATTCCGATTGGCGATGCGCCGCCTCTGGTGTTTTACCTGGCTGGCATCACCATTTGGAACTACTTCGCGCAGGCACTTACCTCTACCTCCACGGTATTCACGGCCAACGCGGCCATTTTTGGCAAGGTGTACTTTCCGCGCCTGACTATGCCGCTGTCCATCGTGCTGTCCAATCTGGTGCGCTTTGGCATTCAGCTGGCGCTTTTTCTGGTGGTGTGGCTCTTTTACCTGTTCACTACCGATAAAGTGCACCCCAACGCCTACCTGCTGCTGATGCCGGCACTGGTGGTGCTGATGGGGCTGCTGGCCCTGGGGCTGGGTATGATTTTCAGCGCCCTAACCACCAAGTACCGCGACCTGGCCATGCTGCTCACCTTTGGGGTGCAGCTGCTGATGTACGCCACTCCGGTTATTTATCCGCTGGCCAACATCACGGGCGAGGCCGATGGCTGGAAGAAGTGGCTGATTCTGGCCAATCCGCTGACGTCCATCGTGGAAACCTTCCGCTACGGCTTTCTGGGCGAGGGTACCTTCAACTGGATGTACCTGGGTTACAGCACTGCTGCCACCATTGGTATTCTGCTGGTGGGTACCATTGTCTTCAATAAAGTAGAAAAGAGCTTCACCGATACGGTGTAGGGTATTCCTGTAGCACACACTATGAGCGACGTAGCCATTCGGGTAGAAAACCTGGGCAAGCTGTACCGGCTGGGCGAAATTGGAACGGGTACGCTGAGCCACGACCTCAACCGCGCCTGGGCTCGCCTGCGCGGTAAGGAGGATCCCTTTGCCAAAATCGGGGAAACCAACGACCGGACTACCAAGGGCAGTAGTGATTTCGTGTGGTCGTTGAAGGACGTCAGCTTTGAGGTGAAGCAGGGTGAGGTGCTGGGTATCATCGGGCGCAATGGGGCTGGCAAATCCACGCTGCTGAAGGTGCTCTCGAAGGTGACGGCCCCCACCGCCGGCCGCGTGAAGGTAAAGGGCCGCATTGCCTCTCTGCTGGAGGTGGGTACCGGTTTTCACCCGGAGCTGACGGGCCGCGAGAATATCTTCCTCAACGGCGCCATCCTGGGCATGACCAAAGCCGAAATCCGCAGCAAATTCGATGAGATTGTGGATTTTTCGGGTGTGGAGCGCTACATCGACACGCCCGTAAAGCGTTACAGCAGCGGCATGTACGTGCGTCTTGCCTTCGCCGTAGCCGCCTTTCTGGAACCCGAAATCCTGATTGTGGATGAGGTGCTGGCCGTAGGCGACGCCGAGTTTCAGAAGAAGTGCCTTGGCCGTATGAAGGACGTAAGCGTGAACGACGGCCGCACTGTGCTGTTTGTGAGCCACAATATGGGCGCGGTAACTTCTCTGTGCAATAAGGCGCTGGTGATGGGCAATGGCCAGGTAGTATTTGATGGAGGAGTGCAGCAGGGCGTTGATTATTACCTGCGCCAAGGCAATAGCGCTACGGCGGGCTCTTACCGCAATGAGGACCCTAAGCCCAACGATATTTTGCGGGTGGACCTGCTGAGTCCAGCCTTGGAGTCCCAGACCAATTTTTACTTTAATGAGGATATTATCCTGCAAGTTGAAGTGGTCATCAGCGACCCGGAGAAGAATTATGTGCTAGGCTTTCGGATTAAAGATCAGACGGAGCGCAACGTATTTACCAGCCAGATAGCTATACAGGATATAACTGATCAGGCCGGTACGTACACAGTACAAGCAGTAATACCCCATAGCACGTTGGTGCCAAATCGATACACTCCTATATTGGCGCTACATATTCCAAATGTAGAAGTTGCTGCGTATCTGGAAGATTCGGTTTCTTTCGAAATTGAGGAAACCGGAACAGATTTTTTTCAATACGCTGGTAATGATTACGGATGTGTATTCGTGGACTGTAAATGGTCTTTGATATGATGATGTTAAAGAGAATTGCAAAAAAAATTCTTAAAATTTCTGAATCATCTCCTCAAGATGTAAACAAAGGGTTTTACACTGTTGGTGAGAGAACTAGGTTTAATCCAAACGCGAATCTTTTTATACGAAATAAAAACATTGTTAGGCCATTTATAAAGATTGGTAATGATTGTGTAATAGAGTCTGATTTTATATTTGAAATAAAAGAAGGTATTATTGAAATAGGGGACAGAACATTTTTGGGTGGTGGCACAAAATTTATTTGTGTTGATAAAATCACTATTGGAAATGACGTCATGTTCTCCTGGGGATGCACTATAATTGATAGTAATTCTCATTCTTTAATCTGGGAGGAAAGAAAGAATGATGTTATTGATTGGAAAAAAGGGCTTGATGAGAATAAAATTGGAATATACAAGGATTGGAGTGTTGTGAAAAAATCCGAAATTGTTGTTAAGGATAAAGCATGGATTGGATTTAATACAATAATTATGAAGGGCATAACAATTGGTGAAGGTGCAATAGTTGCTTCTGGTAGTGTTGTAACTAAAGATGTTCCCGATTACGCAATAGTAGGAGGGAATCCAGCTAAAATTCTAAAATACACTTCATGAATTGGCACGAAACCATTGCGCAGATCAGAAAAGATCCAAAGTATGCCGAATTGGTAGAACAGGCATATTTTGATGCAGACTTACAGCTGAACGTTGAGCGCTTTGGTAAAAGTGCGGAATTCATCAAAACACTGGAGATACTTCAGAAATACTCTCCAGATGCTAAAACAATTCTGGATATTGGCTCTGGAAATGGCATAAGTGCCGTGAATTTTGCACTGCGCGGCTATACCGTTACGGCCGTAGAGCCGGACCCCAGCGACAGTGTAGGCGCTAATGCTATCCGTAAGCTTCAAGCCCAGCTAGAGCTTACAGATATGAATGTATTTGAGCAGTTTGCCGAAAATATTGGGTTTGCAGATAACAGCTTTGACGTTGTGTATGTACGTCAGGCGGTTCATCATGCATATAATCTCACTGAGTTTTTGGCGGAATGTGGTCGGGTGCTAAAACCAGGTGGAATATTACTCACTATCCGCGACCATGTGGTGTTCGATGCTGCGGATAAGCAATGGTTTTTGGAAATGCATCCATTACACCGCTTCTACGGTGGCGAAAATGCGTTTAGCCCGGCAGAATACAGACAAGCCATGCAGGCGGCGGGACTACAGATCGAAAGAGAATTGAAGTTCTACGATTCTGTTATCAACTACTTTCCCACCAGTGAGGCAGAAATTGCGCAGCGGCAGGCTGGGCAGGAGCTGCATTTGGCCAAGGAACTCCAACGCAAGCTGGGCCTATTAGGACGCATTCCGCTATTGCAACGGTGGTATAAAGCTAAAAATAGTGTAGATGGCTCTTTGTTGAATGAACGTGCTGTTCCCGGACGCATGTATTCTTACATTTGCATTAAGCCATGAAGAAAGTTCTGGTAGTTGGCTCCAAGGGTTTTATCGGTCAGTATGCGTACCGGTTGCTTCAGCAGCAGTACGGCTACGAGTGCTGGGGCTGCGACGTGGTGGCGGAGTACAACGACCCGCGCTATGTGGTAATTGACAGCACTACCGCGGATTTTAATGAGCTGTTCGAGGCTGAACTGTTTGACTTCTGCGTGAACTGCTCTGGCGCGGCCAGCGTCCCCGATTCGTTAAAGCATCCGTTGCGCGACTTTTCGCTCAATACCTACAATGTAGCCAAGCTGCTGGAAGCCATTCGACGGCACGCACCCGCCTGTCGGTTCATTAACCTGTCCAGCGCGGCCGTATACGGCAACCCCTCGGTGCTGCCCATTCCCGAAACGACTGCCACCGTGCCGGTTTCGCCTTATGGCCAGCACAAGCTCATGGCGGAGCAGCTATGCCAGCAGTACCAGCAGTTTTTTGGGGTGGGTAGTTGCGTACTGCGCATTTTTTCGGCTTATGGGCCTGGTCTGCAGAAGCAGCTGCTGTGGGATATTGCCCAGAAAAGCCGCGACACTACGGCGCTTACCCTGTTTGGTACCGGGCAGGAGTCGCGCGACTTTGTGTACGTTACCGATATTATTCGGGCCATTGAGCGGGTGCTGGCGGCCGGAACCTTTGATGGCGGAGCCTACAACCTAGCCAGCGGGGTAGAAACTACCGTGGCCGAAGTAGCCACCAGCCTGCTGCGGGCTCTGGGCTTTACCGGGCAGCTCCATTTTTCCGGTGCCGGCCGTTCCGGTGACCCCGTCAACTGGCGGGCTGATATCAGCCGCCTGACCGCGCTGGGCTTCGTGCCGGCAGTATCAGTGCAGGAGGGCGTTCAACACTACGTAGAATGGCTACACGAAAGCGGGTTGCGCTGATTTATGCGTACAACGAGAACTGGATTGGGGGTACCTATTACATTGAAAACCTGATTGCGGCTCTGGCTACGCTGCGCGATTCGGAGCAGCCGGAGCTGTTGATTTTCTGCCGGGAGCCCGCTGATGCGGACCGCCTGCGCCAGGCCGTACAATACGCGCACTGGTCGTTCCGGCAGTTTGAGCGGCGCCTCTCACTGCCGGAGCGCATCATCAATAAAGCGGCTCACCTGCTCACGGGCAAGCGTCCCATCAGCAGCCTCTACCACGATGCGGAGCTGATTTTTCCGCTGCCTACCGGCTGGCGGCACTACTTTAGCCGCATTCCGCACCATCTGTACTGGATTCCTGATTTTCAGGAGCACTACCTGCCCGCCTTTTTTCAGGCCGAGGAAATCCAGGCTCGCAAAGCCGACCAGCGGCTGGTGCTGGAGTTGGCTCGGCACATCGTGTTCAGTAGCCGCGCGGCCCAGCACGATTTCAACGCCATTTACCCCGGCAGCAACCTGACGCAGCACATCTTACCCTTTGCCGTCAGCCACCGCGCTGATGCGCCCGCCGCAACTGAGTGCCTGGCCCGTTACCAACTGACAGGACCTTATTTCATCTGCAGCAACCAGTTCTGGAAGCACAAAAACCATCCTGTAGTGTTGCAGGCCGTAGCAAAACTGCGCGATACGCATCCGCAGGTGCAGGTTGTATTTACGGGTAAGGAGCACGATTACCGCAACCCCAGCTACTTCGCCGAGCTGATGGTCCTGCGCGAATCGTTGGGTGTAGAAGCGCAAACACGGTTCCTGGGCTTTATCCCCCGCGACGACCAGCAGGTGCTGATGGCCTCTGCCCTGGCTGTTATTCAGCCTTCCCTGTTTGAGGGCTGGAGCACGGTGGTGGAGGATGCCAAATCCATGCAAGTGCCATTGCTGGTATCCGACTTGGCCGTGCATCGGGAGCAGTTGCAGACGTACGCTGCCGCCGGCTTTTTCAACCCGGCCCAGCCCGAAGAACTGGCGGAAGCAATGCACTGTGCCTTGGCCGGAAAACTACCTGCCAAGCCCTATACCTATAGGCAGGATGTGGCCCGGTTCGGGCAGGAATTTATGCGTATCGTTCACCAGATTACGGCATAAGTCGTTTTACTTTTTGCTCATTGCCGCTTATGCCGTTGTTCAGCATCATCATCCCAACCTTCAACTCGGCCGCGACGCTGCGGGGCTGCCTGGACAGTGTACTGGGGCAAACCTGCCGCGACGTGGAAATCCTGATTCAGGACGGGGGCTCCACTGATGGTACCGCGGCCATTGTGCAGGCAGCGGCCGAGCAGGCTCCCGGCATCATCCGGTGGGTTTCAGAAAAGGACAAGGGTATTTATGATGCCATGAACCGCGCCCTGGCCCGCACTGCCGGCGAGTGGGTGTACTTTCTGGGCTCCGACGATTACTTGCACGACGAGCAGGTGCTGGCCGACGTGGCCGCTGTGCTGCAAGAAACTACCGCCGACATCGTGTACGGGGATGCTATAGTGGCAAGTAATCATGGCAGACATGGCGGCCCTTTTGATCTGAACAGACTTCTGACGTATGGTAACCTATGCCATCAAACCATATTCTATCGGCAGCGGATATTCAGCCTGATAGGAAACTATAATCTTAGCTACCCGATTGTGGCTGATTGGGATTTTAATATCCGTTGCTTCCGGGATACTACGCTACTTACCCAGTATATGCAGCGGGATATAGTGCTATACAATGATGTGACAGGTATTAGCAGCACCTCCCAGAACGACCCATTCTATCAGTTAGTACCAGCCTTCCATATTAAACGGGCAAATAATCTTGAACGAGAGAAACAGGATATTTTACGCTCACGTGAATTTCAAATAGGTTCTAGTATATATTCCTTTTTGAAGAAAACGGGCCTGCTCACGCTACTCAGAAAGTTGCGCTAACTTTTTACACTCTGGTTTATGGCCCGACTTCTTTTCGTTCTGCACGAAGCTTCCCGTACTGGGGCACCTTTTACGCAGCTGCACCTGATGCGCTGGCTGAAACAGCATACCCAGCACAAAATGCTCATTCTGCTGCTCAAAGGTGGAGCCCTGGAGCCGGAGTTTGCGGAAGTGGCCCAGGTACATGTGGTTCACCCGCCTTACGTGCCAGGGCAAAGCCTGCAAATCCGGGCTTGGAACCGGTTGGGCCAGTTCTACCGCTCCCACGAAGACCGCGCCCTTGCTATAGCCCGCGCTTTCCAAGCCGACCTGATTTTTGCCAATACGGCCGTAGCACTCAGTTACGCCGCCACCTTGAAACAACAGTTGCGGCTACCGCTGATTAGCAGTCTGCATGAGCTGGAAATTACCTTCTATTACTGCTCGGCTACGGAATTCCGCCGCGCCGCCGAACAGGTAGATGCCTTCATGATGGGCTCGGAAGCCGTACAGCAGTACTATATTCAGCAGTTTGAGGTAGAGCCCGCTCGTACGCACCTTATTTATGACTTTACGGGTCCTGTGCCAGCCCAGCTAACACCACCGGCACAGGACATCCGGGCCCGCTACGGCCTGGAGCCAGGTACGTTGCTGGTGGGAGGAATGGCCACGCTGATTTGGCGCAAGGGGCCGGAGCTATTCTTAACCGTAGCGCAGCAAGTCGCCCAACAACTACCCAACGTGCATTTCATCTGGGTAGGGGGGGACCCCAAATCGGCCACTTACCAGGAGTTGCAGCGTGATGTGCGTTTGCTGGGGCTGCAGGACCGTGTAACACTGGCCGGCAATCAGGCAGATATTGCCAGCTACTACGCCGCCTTCGACGTGTTTCTGCTCACCTCCCGCGAAGACCCGTTTCCGCTGGTGTGCCTGGAAGCGGCCCTGTACGAAACGCCCGTGCTGTGCTTTGCCAACTCGGGGGGAATGCCTGAGTTTGTGCGCGACGACGCCGGTGTGGTAGTGCCCTATCTGGATACGGCGGCTATGGCAGCTAACACAATAGCTTTGTTGCAGGATGAACGCCGCCGGCTGCAGTTGGGGCGCACCGCCCGACAGCGTGTGCTCGATGAACATACCATCGAGGCTGTTGGGCCTGCTATTCTTCATCTCATCGAATCCACTCTGTCCACCTCTTCTGCAGGTTAGATAGATACCCCTGTATGCCTATGACTGCTCAGCAGCCCACGGTTTCTGTCATCATTCCCAACTACAACCACGCCCGCTACCTGCCCGAGCGGCTGGACAGCGTGCTGAACCAGACCTACCGCCAGCTGGAAATCATTCTGATGGACGACTGCTCCACGGATGAGAGCCGCCCGATTCTGGAGGACTATGCCCGGCGGGATGCCCGCGTCCGGCTGGTGTTCAACGAGCAGAACAGCGGCAGCACTTTCCGGCAGTGGAACAAGGGACTAGGGCTGGTCACGGGTGAGTACGTGTGGATTGCAGAAAGCGACGATGCCGCTGAGCTGACGTTGGTGGAGCAGTTGGTGGGCCAACTGGAAGCGCACCCCGATGCCGGCCTGGCCTATTGTCAGTCCTGCTACATCGATGCTGACAGCAAACGGGCCGGCGTGGCCTTGCTGTTCGAGGACGGTCTGGGTGGCACCGACTACCACCGCCCCGGCCCCGAGTTGGTGCGCCAGTACATGCCCATCACCAACATCGTTCCGAATGCCAGCGCCGTGCTGCTGCGCCGCAGCACCGCGGCGGCCGTAGGGCCGGCCCCGGAGGACATGCGCCTGGCTGGCGACTGGCTCTACTGGATCCGGTTTATGCTCCAGACCAACGTTTGCTACCTGGCCGCGCCCCTCAACTATTTCCGCTCCCACGGCCAGAACGTACGCTCCCACACCCTGGCCGAGGGCCGGAACCTGGTGGAAATGGCCCGGGTGCTGGGCTACGTGCGGGCTCAGGTGGAACTGGCGCCAGCCGTATATCGGCAGGCGCTGCGCATGCTGGTAGAGCGGTGGTTTCATACCTTCATTTATTCCCCACTCACCTGGCGCGGGCACCAAGCTTTCATGCATGAAATGCAGCGGACGGAACCCGGCTTTCCCCGTATCTTTGCGGGTCTGGTACTGGGCCGGCTTGCGCAAAACCGGTTCAGTGGCCTGAAAATGCTCGTGGCCGACAAGCTGCTAGGGTAGACACATTGACTTTCAGCTTCCGGCCCGCCCGGAAGCTTCATTATCCAGAATAAGCGTCCATGATAGGAGATTCTACTACCGTTGCCAGTCCAGTTACCTGCGTAATTGGTGGCGCGGGCTTTATTGGGCGCGCTGTGGTAGCTGAGTTGCTGGCCCGGGGCCGCCAGGTAATTGTAGTAGGGCGGGGTGATGCGGGAACGGCGCTGCCGGCCGGAGTCCGCTACCTGGAAAACGCGCCCGAAGCCGGCACTACCGTAGTGCGTGAAGCCCTGGAAGCCGCCACCGAAGTAATAGATCTGGCCTACGCTACCAGTCCCGGCACCAGCTTCCAGGACCCGGTCAACGATATTCTGGTGAACGTGCCCGAAACCGTCCGGCTGTTCGAGCTGGCCGCGTCCATGACCCACCTGCGCAAGTTCGTCTGGATTTCCTCGGGCGGCACCGTGTACGGCCGCACCCCGGCCGTACCCATCACCGAAAACCACCCCACGCTGCCGCTTTCCCCTTACGGCATCACCAAGCTGGCCCTGGAAAAGTACGCGCACATGTACTTTGAAACCCGGCAGCTGCCCATCGTGTGTGTGCGGCCTGCCAATGCCTACGGCGAAGGACAGCGGCCCTACGGGGGGCAGGGCTTCGTGGCTACGGCCATTGCCTCCATTCTCGATGGTAAGCCGCTGACATTGTTTGGAGAGCAGGGCACCGTGCGCGACTACCTGCACGTAGCAGATATGGCAACCGGCATTGTGGCAGCCTTGGACGGCGGCCTGCCCGGCGAGGTGTACAATTTGGGCAGCGGCCAGGGACTCACCAATCGACAGATTCTGGATTTGCTGGCTCCGCTGGCGGCGGCAACTGGCCGGTCCGTGCACCTGCTCCGCCAGCCTGCCCGCCCCTTCGACGTGCCGGCCAATATTCTGGACTGCAGCAAGCTAAGCGCTACTACTGGCTGGCAGCCCCAGTTGAGCATTACGGCCGGCCTGGCACGGACCTGGGACTGGTTTGCGGCCTCCCGTGCTGCGCATGCTTCCTTCCAAGATCAAAAGGCGGGGTAATGAGTGGTTCTTCCTTGCCCCGCATTGGGTTTCTTACGAGCACCGACCCCCTGAATCGTCGTTCCTGGTCGGGGGTGCACTACTCCATTTTCCGGGCGGCCGAGCGGGTGCTGGGGCCGGTAACGGCACTGGGCCCCGTGCCCATGACCTGGCCCATCCGTATCGGCAACAAGCTCAACCAGCACCTGATTACGCCTCTTACCGGCAAACGCTACCACCACGCCTGGAGTGTGCTGTTGTCGCGGATGTATGCCCGCCGGTTTGCCCGCCAGCTCCAGACCCAGCCCTTCGATTTGCTGCTGGCCCCGGCCTCCTTCACGGAAATTGCCTACCTGAACACGAAAGCCCCGATTGTTTATATCGAGGATTCCACGCTGCGGCAGCTCATCGATTTTTACCCCGGCCTGATGGGCCTGCTGAGCGTGTCGAAGCAGGAACTGAACCACATTGAAAAGCGGGCCCTCGACGCGGCGGCGCTGGTGTGCTACTCTTCGGAGTGGGCTGCGCAATCGGCCATTCAGGATTACGGGGCCGATCCGGCCAAAGTGGTTGTCATTCCGTTCGGAGCTAACTATCCGTCGCCGCCGGAGCGGGCGGAGGTAGCCGGCAAGGAGCGCGGGGCCGAGTGCCGGCTATTTCTGCTGGGCGGCGAGTGGGGCCGCAAGGGCGGGGCCATTGCCTACGACGCTATGGTGGCCCTCAACGAAATGGGCGTGCCCGCCACGCTCACAGTGGTGGGCTGTGCACCCCCGGCCCACGAGGCGGCCCGTTACCAGCACCCCGGCTTCACTACCATTCCTTACCTGAACATGGGCGAGCCGGCCGACCTAGCTCGCCTAGACAGCCTGTTCCGAACGGCTGATTTCTTTATTCTGCCCTCCCGGGCTGAGTGCGCCGCTATTGCCTTCGCCGATGCCAACTCTTTCGGACTTCCTGTCGTAACGACCGACGTCGGCGGAATTGCCAGCTTCGTGGAGCAGGGCAAGACCGGACTGATGCTACCGCTTAGTGCTACTGGCCCCGATTTTGCGGCGGCTATTCTGGCCTTGTTCCAGAACGAAGCCGCTTACCAGCAAATGCGGGCCGCTGCCCGGCAGCGCTACGAAACTGTTTTAAACTGGGACCGGTGGGCTACACAGCTTCGGCAGGAGTTGATCAATCGTAAGCTCTGGCCGCCTGTTAATACGAAGGTACCGTTGGCACATTCCTGATGTAGCCGGACAATCCCGTACCTTTGCCCTCCGATTTTTACCGCTCATGCAGATTCCATTCCTTTCTTTCTCGCCCCAGCATCACCCTATCCGGGAGGAGGTGCTGGCGGCCATTGCCCGGGTGTACGACAGCCAGTGGTACGTATTGGGCCAGGCCGTAACCGATTTTGAAGCGGCCTACGCGGCATTCAATCAGGTAGAACATTGCGTGGGAGTGGCCAACGGGCTGGATGCGTTGCACCTGTCGCTGATTGCCCTTAACATCGGCCCCGGCGACGAGGTAATCGTACCTTCCAACACCTACATTGCTACCTGGCTGGCAGTATCGTTCGTAGGAGCCACGCCGGTGCCAGTAGAGCCCAGCGCGACTACCTATAACCTTGATCCAGCCCTGATTGAGGCCGCCATTACACCCCGCACGAAGGCTATTATGCCGGTACATCTGTACGGGCAGGCCTGCGAGATGACAGCCATTATGGCCGTTGCGCGTCGCCACAATCTGGTGGTCGTTGAAGATAATGCCCAGGCGCAGGGCGCCACCGCCGATGGAGGCCTCACCGGTAGCTTTGGTAATGCCAACGGCACGAGCTTCTACCCGGGCAAAAACCTGGGAGCTCTCGGCGACGGCGGAGCCATTACTACCAACGACGCGGAAATAGCCCAGCGCCTGCGCAGCCTGCGCAACTACGGCTCCCAGAAGAAATATTACAACGAGGTAATCGGCTACAACTCCCGGCTCGATGAGATGCAGGCCGCCGTGCTGTCGGTGAAGCTGCCGTACCTACCGGACTGGACCCGGCAGCGCCAGCAGGTGGCCGCCCGATATAATGACTTGTTGGCCGGTATTGAGGGACTGCAACTGCCCGTAGTGGCGGCCGGCAGCACCCACGTATATCACCTCTACGTGGTGCGCACAAACCAGCGCGACGCTTTGCAGCAGCATTTAGCGGCTCAGGGCATTGGCACGCTCATTCACTACCCGGTACCACCGCACATGCAGCAGGCGTACGCGCATTTGCAGCTGCCGGCCGGACGGTTCCCCATTGCTGAAGAGCTGGCCGCTACCAGCCTCAGCCTGCCCATGTGGCCCGGCATGACGGAAGAGCACGTAGCTGCCGTAGCCGATGCCGTCCGCTCGTTTTTCAACTAGACTGTTTATGTTTTCAACGGTTCCGTGCCTGCTGGACTTTGCCCGTATGGGCTCGGATGCCATTGGGTATCTGACGGTAGCACAGCGCTCCGGCTTACCCTTTGCAATTCAGCGGGTATACTGGACCTATCAAGTGCCACCAGATACAATTCGGGGTGGGCATGCCCACCATGACTTGGAACAGTTAATTTTTGCTGTTAACGGACAAATAGGTTTGTCCTTGGAAGGCGTAAAGGGTGACAAGCACGAGTTTATGCTTTCCCAGCCTGATCAGGGTTTGTATGTTCCGCGTCTTTATTGGCGTGATATTACCTTCTCTGATCAAGCCGTGTTAATGTGCTTGGCGTCAGAGGAATACACCGAAGACGATTATATCCGGGAATATTCAGAGTTCAAAAAGCTACAACATGCCTATTCCTAACGCCGGTACTCCGCCTTCCTACTATGTACATCCCGCGTCGTTGGTAGAAACTACCGACATCGGGGCTGGAACATTGATCTGGGCATTTGTACACGTACTGGACGGCGTCAGCATTGGTACGAACAGTACCATTTGTGACCATTGCTTTGTGGAAAATGGGGTGGTCATTGGGAGCAATGTGACGCTGAAATGCGGTATTTACCTCTGGAAAGGTGTTACTCTTGAGGATAATGTGTTTCTCGGGCCTAATGTGGTCTTTACAAATGATTTGCATCCGCGAAGCAAGAATACCAATTTCGTTCTAGCTTCTACTCTTATTCAACAGGGTGCTTCAATTGGGGCAAATTCCACCGTGCTGGCTGGTGTGACGGTAGGGCGTTACGCCCTTTCCGGAATAGGTTCAGTTATCACCCGGAACGTAAGGGACTATGCATTGGTATACGGTAATCCAGCCCGGCAGCACGGTTGGGTAGATGAGAATGGTCATAAGTTATCGGCTGCTGAGGAAGGCATCTGGATATCTCCTGAAACAGGGAGTCGATACCAAGAAACTGCGGCTGGTTTGGTCCCGTTGTCTGCTGTATGAATGAACTGCCGTTAGTAAGCATCGGTATTGCCTCTTACAACAATGCACTGTATGTGGAGGAGTTATTGGAGAGCATACGCTGTCAGACCCATACGGCAATTGAGCTTATCGTTGTCGATGATTGCTCGCCTGATAATTCGGTGGAGGTAATTCAATCCTGGGCTCAGCGCACCGGCTACCCGGTAAAGTTGCTGTGTCACGAGAAGAATCAAGGCATTACCCGGACCTTTAGTGACTGCCGCCGCCTCTCCACGGGTAAGTACATCTCTTTAGTAGGTTCAGACGATGTGCTGGATCCTCAAATGATTGAATTGACGGTAGCGGAATTTGAGCGACAGGGGGCATCCTGCGGCGCTATCTACTCAGACTGCCGGGTAATTGATTCGCAGGGTAAAGAGTTGGCTGCCAGTTTTTTGGAGTTCTTTGACCCCAAATTTGCACTACACCCTCCCGAAGGCAATTTGATTGTTCCGCTGCTAACAGGGTTTTATCTGCCAGCCCTAACGACTACTGTCCGTCGCTCTGCTATGGACCAGGCCGGACCTTACGATGAGACGCTGTTTTCGGAAGATCTGGATATGTGGCTTAGGCTCTCTCGGGTATCCCGATTTGCATATCTGCCCGCCAGCCTGGGCTCCTATCGGGTCCATAATGCCTCCGCCATCCATACTAACAAGCTGGCCCTCAACGAAACCTATTTCCGCATCTACCGGAAGGGCTACTTCGAAGGACCTGAGGAGTGGGCCGCTGCCCGCTATAGCCTGGCCGATCATGCCGAACACTACTACGCCAGTGGGGGGCCGGAAGCGCCAGCGCGGTTGTGGTTTGCCTTTCAGGAAACCCGCCTGCCCAAAATAGCCTTATTCTGGCTGATGGCGCGGCTTGGCGTAAAATATTCGGCTCTGCGCCGCGCCACGGGCCGCTGAAGTCCGTAGAGGGCTTCCGATTGTTACCAGTAGTTTTTCATGGCTGAAATTTCCCGTACCAAATCTGCCTTCTGGGGTACTGTCTCGACGCAGGCCTTCACCGTCATTTCGATGGTGGTGTCCATCGTCAGCACACCTCTGATGGTGAAATACCTGGATAAAGATGCCTACGGGTTGTCTATCATCTTCTTTCAGATAGTCAACTACCTGGCCCTGTTCGATTTCGGGCTTTCCTCGGCCGTCATCCGCAACCTGGCCCTGCACCGGGGCGACGACGAGCACAACCGCCTGATGGTAAACCGCATTATGTCGACGGGGGTGCTGGTGGCGGCCGGGTTCGGGCTGCTGGTGGCCGTGCTGGGCATCAGTCTGGCTCCGCTGCTGCCCAAAGCATACGACCTGCGGCCCGAACTGGCAGCCCCGGCGGTGCCCATCGTCATTACCCTGAGTTTGCTGGTGGGCGGGCAGTTCATTCAGCGCGGTTTGGGCGGTATCTTTTTTGCGCATCACCGGCAGGCCCTCATTGCCACGCCCATCTTTGCCGTCAACCTGCTCACCACTGGCCTGACGCTGCTGCTACTCTGGCGCGGGGTGGGTCTCTGGACGTTTGTGTATGCCAACCTGTTTCAGTTGTTCGGCAATGGGGTGGTACAGGTCTGGCTGTTGCGCCGGTATTATCCCAACGTGCAGATTCGCCCCAGATTTTACGATAAGGCCCTGACGCACTCTATGCTGGGTTACGGGTTCTTCATGTTTCTGCATGGGTTGGCCACGCAGGTTATCCTGTACACCGACCGGCTGGTAATCGGCAAGGTCTTGTCGTTGGCGTTGGTGGCGGTATTCTCGCTTACGGTGCGCATTCCCGAGGTGGGCATGAACCTGCTGGGCCGCGTGACGGAAAATGCCCTGCCCGCTGTGGCTGAAATAGTGGTGCACGAAGGTCCTGCCCGGGCCCGGGTGTATTTCCACCGCATGATGCTGCTGATTGTGGTAATGAGTCTGGCGGCGTTCTGGCTGATGCTGGCGTTGGATGAGTGGTTTATCCGCCTCTGGGTAGGGCCTGATTTCTTTGCTGGCCAGCAGGTGCTGGTGCTGGCTCTGATTATTATGGTGCAGCAGACCATTACCCGCACCGGGGTATTTTTCCTGAATGCCAAAGGCATTGCCCGGCCCATTAGCTTTGCCGCTATGGTGGAGGCTGCTCTGAATTTGGCCCTCTCCATCACGTTGGGACAGATGCTGGGCATGAGTGGTATTTTGCTTGGTACTATTCTGGCCGCGCTGCTCACATCGGTATGGTACATTCCGTTTCTGCTGCGCAAACACCTCGAAATTTCGCTGATGGACTCTCTGGTGCGCCCCATTCTGGGGCCTACGCTGGGCGTGAGTGCGGCCGGCATAGCCATCTACTTCCTGGTCAGGGCGCTGGATGCGGTACCGTTCTTCAATAACTGGCTGTGGTTCCTGCCCATCGGGGCGGTAGTCTCGCTGCTGATGGGCATCTTCGTGTGGCTGGTGTACCTGCGCAAGCCGCTGGGCGAATACGTGCCGCTCCGCTTCCGCCGCTACCTGCTGGTTCAATCTTAACCCCAACGGCCGCGCACGCGGCCGTTTTCTCGCCTGCTATGACCTCCATTTCCAGCTTCCTCTCCAAAGCCACCCGCACCGTACTCTGGCGCACCGGCCTGGGCCGCAAAGCGGCGGCCCGCTACTGGACCAACCGGGCCGAAGGTGCGGGCTTCCGCTACCTTTACCGCGAAACCACCGACGTGTTTGCCGACGTGCCCACGCAGTTCGCGGATCCGGTGTTCACCAAGTTTATTGCCGAGGACAATAAGCGCTGGACCATGCAGGAAAGCTTTGTGGTGGAAGTGGATGACGTGTTGCTGGAGCCGGAGCGGCTGCTGGGTATCCGGGCGGGGCGGGAAGTGGTGGAACAGACTGTAGTGTACAAGCACGACCGGCAGTACCCCTACATTCTGCCCTACCTGCTGCGGCCGGCCAACACCACTAAGCTGGCCACCGCCATCTGGTACGATGGCTCGGCGACCCGCAACTATTTCCATCATCTGGTGGATGCTCTCATCAGCCTGCAACAGCTGGAGCGCAGCAAACTGCCGCTGGATACGCCCGTGCTCATCACCAAGAAGATGTATGACACGGTGTACTTCCAGTATCTGTACCAGCGCAGCGCCCAACTGCGGCAGCTAAACTGGTACGTGGTGGGCGACCAGGAATGGGTGCAGGTGAAAAAGCTCTACAAGCTGCAAACCGCGCCCTACAGTCCGGCCGCCTGGCGCACCATGCGCGAGCTGTACGCCATGCCCGACGTGAAGCCCTGGCGTAAGGTGTTCCTGAACCGGGACCGGAACCGCTACGGCCGCTACTTGGATAACGAGCAGGAAGTGGTGGATATGCTCAAGCGCCATGGCTTCGAGGAAATGTTTGCCGAAAACCTCACTATTGAGCAGCAGGCCCAGCTGTTCCAGGAAACCGAATACCTGGTGGCCCTGCACGGAGCCGGCATGATTCAGCAGTTCTTCATGAACTACGCCCACAGCCACGTCATCGAAATCATGCCCCGCAACTACCTGCAGCCGCTTTATTACTGGCAGGCTTATACCATGGGCCTGAAGTATTACGACGTAATTGTGGGCGGTGACATGCGTGACGGAAAAGAATACCCCGTAGACGTGGCAGCTGTGGAAGCGGCTGTGGAGCGGATGCTCGGCAACCAGCACCCCGGGCGGGTGTACGGCCTCACGGAACTCCCGGCAGTTTCAGCTGTTTCCTAAGGCTATGAAAATCCTCATCGTTCTGGAGGACCTGCGTACCGGCGGGGCCCAGACTTTCGCCCTGCGCCTGGCCCAGGCCCTGCACGTGGCCGGCCATCAGGTGCACTTGTATGATCAGTACGCGCATCTGGTCAACCAGAATCTGGTGCGGCAGTTGGCCCCCGATGTGCCGGTGATTTCCTACGGGGCTGCGTCGCCGGGGCTGGATGCGGTGCTGCGCAAAGCCGCCGGGCTGGGCCGCCGCCTTGGCCGCCCCGACTGGCTGCGGGAGGAGCAGGTTATCCGCCACCTGCGCCAGACGATTCAGCACCTGCAGCCCGACGTGATAAACAGCCACACCATCAAGGCCGATTACGTGGCGGCCAAGGCGGCCGAAGGGCTGGGCGTTCCGCTGGTCATCACTATGCACGGCTGCTACGAGCTGTTTCTGCACAAGGCTGATGCACCGGAAGTTACGCCCAAGGGCAATTTCGCGCTGCAGCAGGCGGCGGCCGTCGTGTACCTCACGGCCAAAAACCTGGAGATATTCGAGCAGCAGGGAGTGCGCCCACTGAACAAGCTGCTGAACCGCAAAATCTACAACGGTTTCGACGGGCAGTTTTCGGCCGAAAAGCCGCAACATACCCGGGCCGCACTGGGTATTCCGGCCGAAGCCAAAGTGTTTGGGATGGTGGCGCGGGGTATTCCGGAAAAAGGCTGGGCCCACGCCGTCAACTCGTTTCTGGCTCTGGAAGCCGCCCACCCCGAGCTGCATCTGGTGCTGGTAGGGGAGAGTGATTACCTCAACCAGCTGCGCGCAGAGCACCCGCACGAGCGGATTCACTTCACCGGCTTCTCGCGTAATCCCATTGATTGGGTTGACCTGTTCGATGTGGGGCTGCTGCCCAGCTACTTCCACGCCGAGAGTCTGCCAAACTCTATTGCTGAGTACCTTTCCTGCGGTAAGCCCGTCATTGCCAGCCGCATCGGCGAGGTGCCGGCCATGCTGGACTCCGAGGCCGGCCTGGCCGGGGTAGTGCTGGACCAGGCCAACTGGCAGCTCACCGACCCCAACCAGCTTACGGAGGCCATGCGGGCCTACCTGACGCAGCCGACGCTGCTGGCCGAGCATCAGCGCCGCGCCCCGCTGGCGTTCGAGAAATTCCGCATGAACTATTGCCTGGCCGCTTACGAAGATCTTTTCCGGCAGGCCCGCGCCGCCCACCCCCAATCTGCATGAGTACACCTGCCCCCGGCCACCCGCTCCGTAACCTGCTTCTCCTGATTCCGAACCTGGGCCTGGGCGGGGCGCAGCGCGTGTTTCACGACCATAGCGTGGAGCTGGCCAAACACTACCACGTCACGGAAGCCGTGTTCAACATGGAAGGCGGCAACATGTACCCCAGCGGCAACGAGATGCTGAGCCTGGAGGTCGATGGTGGCGGCAGCCCGGCCGACAAAATCCGCAACTTTGGCCGCCGCATCGGGCGGCTGCGGGCCCTCAAGCGTCGGCTGCGGGCCGATGTGTGCGTGAGTCATCTGGAAGGGGCCGACTACGTGAATCTGCTCAGCAAAGGCTCCGAAAAAGTGGTGCTCTGCATCCACGGCTCCAAGCTGCACGACGGCAATATTACCGGCCTGGTAGGCTGGCTGCGCAAGAAGGTGCTGATGCCCGGCCTTTACAACCGCGCCGATAAAATCGTGACGGTGAGCCGTGATATTAATCCAGAGCTGATTGAGGGTTTTGGAGTGAAGCCCGAGAAGCTGGTCACCATCAACAATTTCTTCGAGGTAGCCCAGATTGAGGCCAAGGCCCGGGAGCCGCTGACGGCCCAGGAACAGGCCGTGTACGACGCCGCGCCGGTGCTCGTCACCTCGGGCCGCCTCACTATCCAGAAAAACCAGGCCCCGCTGCTCGACTCATTTGCGGCCCTCATCAAGCGGCGGCCAGCCAAGCTGGTGTTCGTGGGTGACGGGGAGTTGCGCGACGACCTTACCGGCCACGCCCGCCGGCTGGGCCTGCGCGTGTACGAAGCCTGGGACCCGGCCACTACCCTCACGCCCGACTACGACGTATATTTTCTGGGCCTCCAGCAGAACCCGTTCAAGTACATCCGGCCGGCTTCGCTGTTTGTATTTCCCTCGGCCTGGGAAGGGTTCCCGATGGCCCTCGGGGAGGCAATGATTTGCGGCGTGCCGGCCGTAACCACTGACTGTCCCACCGGCCCCCGCGAAATCCTGGCCCCCAGCACTGGCACGCCCCGCCCCGCCATCCGGGACGCCGAAAAGGCCGAGTTTGGAGTACTGATGCCCATGCTCAACCAACCCACCACCCTGGCCGCCGACCAGCGCGTGTGGACCGAAACGCTCTACCAGCTGCTCGGCGACGAGGCCGAGCGGGAGCGGCTGGGCCGGTTGGCCAGCCAGCGTATGCAGGATTTCACCCGGGAAAAGATTTTCCGCCAGTGGGTGGCCGTACTCGAAGACGTACTCGCACACTAATGCCCCAGCCGACGACCAAGCCCGTTATCCTCATTGCCGACAACTCCACGGCCGTGACCGGAGCCCTCATGGCCATCCGCAACGCCACCGACCGCCTGCGCGACCGGTACGAGTTTGTGTACGTGCTGCCCACCGGGAGCCGGGGCCGCGCCGTGCTGGAGGCAGCGGGCTACCGGGTGCACGAGTTGCCGTTTGTGGAAATCAGTAAGCGGGTGCGCAACCTGCTGCTGTATGTGCCGATGCTGCTGCTAAATGGGTGGCGACTGGCCGCGCTGCTGCGCCGGGAGCGGGCGGCGGCGGTGCACATGAACGACTTCTACAACCTCACCGGCGTAGTGGCCCGCCTGCTTACCGGCCTGCCTTTGGTAACGCACGTTCGGTTTCTGCCCCACACCCAGATGCAGCCCCTGGCCCGCACCTGGCGCTGGGTGGCCGAGCACCTGGCCCAGCGGGTAATATGCGTGTCGCGGGCGGTGTACTCGTATTTTCAGCCGCTGCCGCATATCAGCGTCATTTTCGATCCGGTGCCGGAAGGGGAGAAGTACCCGCCCACTGACCTCGCACCCCGGCCCGATGGTAGCGTGCGGGTGCTGTTTCTGGGCAATTATATTCCCGGTAAAGGCCAGAATTTCGCCGTGGAAGCCTTCAAAGCCGCTTATCCACAGCAGCCTGACCTGCGCCTGCACTTCGCCGGTGGCGACATGGGCCTGGAGAAAAACCGTGCGTACCGGCAGCAGCTGGAAGCGGCCGTAGCCGCGGCTGGCTTACAGCAAGTCGTGACATTTGGCAGCTTTGTGGAGGACGTGGAAGCCGCCATCAAGCAGGCCGACATTGTGCTGAACTTCTCCGAGTCGGAGTCGTTTTCGCTCACCTGTCTTGATGCGCTGTACTTCGGTACGCCCCTGATTGCCACCGACTGCGGCGGCCCCGCCGAGCTGTTCGAATCGGGTCGCTCCGGGCTGCTGGTGCCCAACCGCGACGTGCCCGCCATGACACAGGCTCTGCTGGAGCTGGCCGCCGATGCCGGGCTGCGCCAGCGGTTCGCGGCGGCCGGCCGGGAGTTTGTGCGCCACAAGTTCCGCCCGGAATCCAGCTACGAGCAACTCGGCCAGCTATACGCCGGAGTACTCAACTAGAGGGCAAGCGGCCGGGATACCTGTAGAATGACTCAACAGCTTCTGTTACCCGTTGCTGTTGCTCCGGTTGCAGATCATGGTAGAGGGGCAGGCGCACGAGCGTCTGTCCGAAACGGGTGGCGTGGGGGAGGGCACGTCCGTCGTGCCGGGCGGTATAGTAGGGGCTGCTGTGAAGCGGCAGGTAATGAAAAACCGCCAGGATATTCCGGGTCCGCAAATGCGCCAATAAAGCGTCCCGTTCAGCCTCGGTGTGGCAGAGTAACGCAAACAGGTGCCAGTTCTGCTGGCCTTCAGCAGAAACCGGGAGTAACTGAAAACAACCGGCAGCGGCCAGCGGAACCAACGCTGCTGCGTAGGCTTCCCAGAGTTGCCGTCGCCGCTGCTGAATAGCCTGCCGGTGTTCCAACTGCGCCCACAGATAGGCCGCGTTCAGCTCCGAAGGCAGGAAAGAGGAGCCCACATCCACCCACTCGTAGCGGGCAGCTTCGCCCCGGGCAAACGCGGCGCGGTTGGTGCCTTTCTCCCAGAGAATTTCGGCCCGGGCAGCCAGAATGGGGTCATTTATAGCCAGCATCCCACCTTCCCCGGCACTCAGATTTTTGGTTTCGTGGAAGGAGAAGGCCCCGAGGTGGCCTAGCGTACCCAACGGCCGCCCTTGGTACGTGGCTTCTATGGCCTGGGCCGCGTCTTCCACCACCCATAAGGTATACCGTTCTGCCAGCGCCATAATACCCGCCATGTCGCAGGCGGTACCACCGTAGTGTACCGGCACGATAGCGCGGGTGCGGGGCGTGATGAGAGCTTCTACCTGCGCCAGGTCCAGGTTCGGATGGTCGGGGCGGCTGTCGGCAAACACAATGCGGGCCCCGCGTAGCACGAAGGCGTTGGCCGTGGAGGTAAAGGTATAACTGGGCACAATTACCTCGTCGCCAGGCTGAATATTGAGCAGCAGGGCGGCCATTTCCAGCGCATCGGTGCCACTGGTGGTCAGCAGGGCCTTCACCATGCCATACTGCTGCTCAAAAAACTGCTGGCAGCGCTGGGTAAACCAGCCGTTGCCGGACAGCTTGCCCGCCGCTACGGCCTGCCGGATGTATTCCAACTCGGGTCCTGCCAGGTGAGGCCGGTTGAAGGGAATAAAATCGGGTGGGAGAGAAGAAGGAATCATGCCGCCGCAGTGGTTTCGGCTACTACGTACAGGGGCCGGTTGCGCACTCCTTCAAACGTTTTGCCTACGTACAGGCCCACAACGCCCAGCACCGAAATTATGATACCAGAGAACAGGCTGATGCTTATAATGAGGCTGGCATAGCCGGGCACCGTAATCTGGCCCAGCAGGTAACGGCTCAGCATTACCAACCCCAGCAGAAAGGCCCCACCTGACAGCAGCAGCCCGAAATACACCGCCAGCCGCAGAGGCTTATCGGAGTACGTGAGCAGAATATCGAGGGCCAGCTGCAGGCGACGGGTTAGCGAATAGGAGGAGGGCCGGGTAGCTGCTCCGTGCGCTACCGGCAGTGCAGTTTGCCGGTAGCCGGCCCAACGCACCATGGTAGGAAAGTAGCGTGTGCTCTCGCGCAGGCGCAGCACCGTATCAATCAACTGCCGATGATAGATGCCGAAATTGCCTACTTCCGGATCCTGTGGTTCGCCGGTAAGGTAGCCCAGCACCGTATAAAATAGCCGGGAGCTGCCCCGTACGGCGGCCCCGTCGGTGCGGGTACCCCGGCGACCCACTACAGCTTCGTAGCCCTCCCGGGCTTTGGCCAGCAACCGCGGAATTTCCTCCGGCTGATCCTGCAGGTCGCAGTCCATTACCACTATCCATTCGCCCCGGCTGGCTTCCAGACCGGCCGTGAGGGCATGATGCTGCCCAAAGTTGCGCGACAAGCGCAGGCCCCGCGTACGTGCATCGTGTGCCGCGTGCTGTTGGATGGTAGGCCAATCCGTAGGGTCGGGGCTGGCGTCGTCTACCAGCACAAACTCGTAGGGTGCTGCCAGGGGTTCCAGCGTCTGTTGCAGGCGTTGCAGCAGCGTAGCCAGTACCGGACCAGCCTGATACACAGGAATCACAACGGAGAGCAGCGGGGCGGGTGCAGGCATGTGCAAGGGGAGATACCGTCAAATATAGCCACTTGGCAGTAGCTGAGTGGCTGGCTGCCCGGTAAGGCGCCGGAATAGTTTCGTACTTTTGCGGCGCCTTACCGTATGAGTGGCGCCAGTTGTACCGGCTGAGTGTGAGCTGGCTACTCCGGTCTGCGGGCCATTGTTCGCTATACTTTTCGAATGAAGATTCTCTTTCTGACCCCGTATCCAGCCGGGGAAGCCCCGTCGCAACGTTTCCGGTTTGAGCAGTACTTTCCGGCCCTGCAGGAACGGGGCATTGCCTACACCGAGCGTTCCTTCCTCGACCTGGCTACCTGGCGGATTCTGTACAAGCCCGGCCATCAGGCCGCCAAAATATGGGGTATCGTGAAGGGGTTCGGGCGGCGCGTGAAGCACATGCTGGAAGTGCCCGGCCACGACTACGTATTCATTCACCGCGAAATAACGCCCATCGGTCCGCCCATTTTTGAGTGGGTAGTGGCGAAGCTGCTGGGTAAGAAGATCATCTACGACTTCGACGACGCCATCTGGATGGCTCTTACCTCGAAGCATAACCAAATGGCGGCCGTGGTGAAGTGGCACAGCAAGGTGGCCTCCATCTGCCGTTGGAGCTACAAGGTGAGCTGCGGCAACGACTTCCTCTGCGACTACGCCCGGCAGTTCAACCCCCGCGTGGTGCTCAACCCCACCACCATCGACACGGTGAACCTGCACAACCGCACCAACCCGCAAACCAGCGAAAAGGTGGTGCTGGGCTGGACGGGCACCCACTCCAACATGGTGTACCTGGCCTCTCTGCTGCCCGTGCTGCGCCGGCTGGAGGAAAAATACGACTTCACCTTCCGCGTCATCTCCAACCAGGACCCGCAGCTCGACCTTAAGAGCTTCGACTACGTGCCCTGGCAGAAGGCCACCGAAATTGCCGACCTGGTGCAGTTCAACGCCGGGGTGATGCCGCTGGAAGAGAAAATCAGCCCGTTGTCGTTGGGTAAATGCGGGTTCAAGGCCTTGCAGTACATGTCGTTGGGTATTCCGGCGGTGGCCTCGCCGGTGGGCGTGAACACCAAAATCGTGACTAATAACGTGGATGGTTTCCTCTGCGAAACCGAGGACGACTGGTACCAGGCCCTGGCCCGGCTGATTGAGGACGCCGAGCTGCGCCGCCGCCTGGGGGCCAACGCCCAGCGCACGGTGCGGGAGCGGTACTCGGTGCTCTCGAATACCGAGAATTTTATCCGGCTGTTTTCGGCCGCTGATGCCGGTTTGCCCCAGGTAGCCACCAACTCGGCCGCTGTGCCGGCAACTGCCCACCAGTAGTTGCGTAAGCGGGCCGGCTGCCGGATGGTAGCTTCTGCGGCGGGGGCCGTACCTTGCCACTTCATCTTTTTCCTGTGCTATGTTAGAAATCGGCCAGAAAGCCCAGCTCTCCAAAACCATTACCGACGCCGACGTGCGTGCCTTCGCGCAACTTTCCCTGGATACCAACCCAGTGCATCTGGATGAGGAGTACGCGCAGCAGAGCCTGTTCGGGCAGCGCATCAGCCACGGTATGCTGTATGGCTCGCTCATCAGCGCGGTGCTGGGCACGCAGCTGCCGGGGCCGGGGGCCATCTACATGGGGCAGACGTTTAAGTTTCTGAAGCCGGTTTTCCTGAACGACACTATTACGGCCCAGGTGGAAGTGCTGACGCTCAACGAGGAAAAGCACATTGCCACCCTGCAAACCAC
This sequence comes from Hymenobacter metallilatus, assembly GCF_003944705.1. GTDB lineage: Bacteria > Bacteroidota > Bacteroidia > Cytophagales > Hymenobacteraceae > Hymenobacter > Hymenobacter metallilatus. The sequence goes on from NZ_RWIS01000002.1 coordinate 144,211, forward strand.
CTGCGTAAACCAGGACGGCAAGCTCGTGCTGACGGGCGAGGCCACCATGAAATACGCCTGATTTACCTGCTTTAACCGTGGCCGGCTCCATCCAAGAAGCCGGCCGTTGCTTGCCTTATGCGCAAAGTCATACTCAACGCCGACGACTTCGGGCTGTGTGCCCCGGTGAACCGCGCCATCGTGGAAAGCTACCGGGCGGGCAACCTCACCAGCACCACCATGATGGTGGCCATGCCCGGCACGCGGGAAGGCGCTCAGCTGGCCGCCGAAAACCCCGGGCTAGCCATCGGGCTGCATTTTTGCCTTACCGAAGGCCGGCCGCTCACCAAAGCGGCTTCGCTGGTAGATGCCGACGGCAACTTTCTGGAGCGCGGGGCCCTGATGAAAAAGCTGCTGCTGGGCCGGGTGCAGCAGGCCGAGGTGGCCGCTGAGTTTGAGGCCCAGTACAACGCACTGGTGAAGCTGGGCATCCGGCCCACCCACACCGACTCGCACCAGCACACCCACATGAATCCGGTGGTGTTCGGGGCCATGCTGCCGCTGCTGAAAAAGCATCGGCTACCGGTGCGGCTGGCTATTCCGGTGAAGCCCGACCTGAAGCTGCTGCTCACGCGCCCGCCGAAATTCCTCAAGCAAAGCGTGCTCTACAAAGCCAGCCAACGGTTCCGCCGCCAGATCAGCACCCGCACCGACGATTTACTGGTATCGGTGCACGATTTGAGCACGCCCCCCACCGAGTACACTGCCGACACCCTCCGGGCGCTGGTGCACGAGGCTCCGGCCGCGGCCGAAGTGGTGGAGCTGATGGTACACCCCTATATTCCGGGGCCGGAGCTGAACCAGCTTTATCCCAAGGACCTGGCTCAACGCCAGCCATTTTTTGAGAAGTGCTACGCGGAACACCGCATCCTGACGGGCAAGCCCCTGTTTGCCAACGACCCGACTGTAACCCTGACTACCTATGGCCAACTCTGACGAAATTACGCTGCACCGCGCTACGGCCGCCGACCTGGCCGACGTGGTGGAGCTCAACCGCGTTGAAAACGACGACGACCGAATGACCACCGGCTACCTCGACTGGTGGTACTTCAACAACCCGTTTAACTCCTTCAGCTTCTTCCTCTCGCGCATTGGGGGGAGGGCCTGCGGCATGTGCTCTTCCAACGATGCCCAGTTTGTTATTAATGGGCGCCCCTGGAAGGCGGGCTTCATTCAGAAGGTGCTCACCAGCAATGAGGTGAGGGGCAAAGGTTTGTTCGGCAAGCTCTACGTGAAGACCGATACCGACTTTCTGGAGCGGGGCGGCGACTGTTTCCTGGCTTTCCCCAACGCCGTAGCCAAGCCCATCTACCTGGCTAAGTACAGCTACAGCCACGGCATCTACCCCGACCTGACGCTGCTGTTCACTAACCCGCTGCACCTGGCGGCCGGTAGTCAGCACGAGGTGGTAACTCAGCTGGATTCTACCTTCTTCCGGCAGCCAACCTTCCAGTTTGAAAACGCCATGAAGAAGGACGAGAAGTTCCTGAACTGGCGTTACCTCACCTTCAAATCGGAGCACTACAAATACGTGGCCCTGGCCGTGAAGCAGGCCGGTAAGCTGGTGGGCTATGCTTTTCTAAAGAAGATTCAGAAGAAAGGCCTGCCGGTATTCGTGCTGATGGACGTGGCTTTCCATCAACAGGCCGATCTGGCGCACATCATTAAGCAGGCCCGCATATACGCGGCCAAGCAACTGTCGGTGGGCCTGCTGTACATGGGCAACCCGCTGATTGACGCGGCTACCAAAGGCGTGGCCCGCAAAGTGTGGCGCAACCAGTTCGATTTCCTGGTGAAAGGCAAGAACCAGGCGGAAACCGACGAGCTGGCGAAAGTCACGTTCAACTTCTTCTTCGGCGACCTGGATTTTGTATAGCCGACACAGCTTCTCAACATAACAGCGCGGCCCTCTCAGCTACTGAGAGGGCCGCGCTGTTATAAGGGCTGGGCAGTGCGCTAGGCTCCGGCCAGCTGCCGGGTAGCGGGCTGGGCAATGATGCGGCGACGCGCCTTTTTCTTCACCGGAATGGCATCCTGCAAGATGAACAGGGCCGTTACGTAGAAAGGCCACATCGGAATGCGGTAGCGCACCAGGTTGCCGAAGTTGCCGGAGGTAATGGCTGTGCCGATGGCAAACAGCACGGAGAATACAATGCAAAACAGAACCAGAGGAGTACTGCCAATGCGGCCCAGTGTTCGGAAAAAACCCGTTTTGCGGAATACCTGAATAGTTAGGTAAGTAATCCAGAGGATTTCCAGGCCTGAGAGCAACATAACCGGGTTATTCACTTCCCACATGAAAGGGCGGAACAACCCGATAATAATAGCCTTAGGGGCTAGCTTCGGAATATCCTGCGGACCGGTAAAATCTTCCATCGAATAGCCGGAGTTGCCCATTCCCCGGCCTTTGTTAGCCTCTGCATGGCTAATGCTGTTGTGGTAAGTAGAAGCCACAGTAGCCCTATCCTCAATCTTGTCGAAGTCGTAGTTCTGGTTGCCGGAGGCTACTGACTGGCTAACGGCAAAACCTATAGCACCCCCGAGTACAATCATAATAGGCATAGCCAAGGCACGCACTATTCCGGATTTGATACGGGCGCTGTACTGCGTGGTAACCCACAGCATAACCGGGGGGATAAAGCTGATAAGAATGTAAATCTTGACGGATTTCAGCACAAACCCGGCAATGAGAATGGCGGCGGCGGCCTGCAGAACCTGCGTGCGTGCTACCAGTAAGTTATAGAAGGAGAAGAACATCCAGCCTAGTGCGCCTATGCACAAAGCATCCTTGGAAACCCCCGACCCCCAGAAAAATACAGAAGGCACAAAGAACACGGCAATGGCCAACTGCTTATACAGGCGCGGATACAGCCGCAAAAAGGTATTGTACAGCGCCCACACGCCACTAAAGCTGACGAATGCAAACATCAGCGCAATGACGGAGTACGTGTGAAAGCAGAATAGCCCAAAAAAACCGCACACTTTCACTACGAAATATTCCGTTTCGGAGTGAAACCAGTGCATCTGGGCAACATATTTCGCCATAGAGGCATCAAACTCGTTGTTGCTGGCTAGCATGAGCTTGATGCCCACGGTCGGCGAATCGAAGAATGCCTCGTGGATAGTTTTACTCTCGTTGAAGTAGTTGAACGTGTCGCCGCCCCCGTAATAGAACTGGTAGATAAGGCCCAGCGAAATAGCGCCCAGAAACTTGACTGACAGGGCCGGAATAAAATATCTTTTGGTCAGGGGGTTGGTAAAACGTTTCCGCAGGGCAAAGGCCAACCCATAGAACAGGCCGAGGTAAAGAGGCGTCAGAAATAAGTCCTTCAGTTCCATTGCAAGGTTACTTCTTAGGCTTAGCCTTCAGGTAGGCTTTGGCTTCCTGGTACTGCTCCGATTTTTTGTCAGATTTATCCAGCACCACGGTGTAGTACCGGCGTGCTGCCTGGGTGTCTTTGGCTTTATCGGCTATTCGAGCCAATGCAAGGTTAGAAAACACATAAAAACCATAGTTGGTTTCACCGTTCTGCTCAGCAAACACGATGCTGCGCTGGTAATATTCTTTGGCCTTGGTGTTGTCCTTATAGCGGTTCTGCATTAAGTATCCCATAAAGAACGTGGCGTACCGGCCACTATTGGCTTCGTAGCCCGGCAGGCCTCGGTTCAGCTTATCCAGAATATCCCGACTAACCCGCTCACACTCCCGCAACTCCCCCTGACGAAAGCAAATATTGGCGTATATCCGCTGGAAATAGCCATTATCGGGGTAGGTGGTAGCTAAGTAGCGCGAAACCGGCATGGCTTGCTCGGGCTTATCCTCTTCATTCAGAAGGATACGCATCAGAAATACCCGGGCCTCAGGGCCCACGTAAAAGCCGTTGTCGGCTACGTTGCGCAGCTGCTGCAGCCCTAGTTGCTTGTTGCCTTTGGGAAAAAACAGCAATACCGGTTTAAGCAGCGGGTAATTATCCGGAATCCAAACGGCGTAATAGTTGAATAGCGCTTGCCCAAACAAAAATTCCGGGCTAAGGCCATTGGCCTCTTTACTCTTATCCAGGTAATCGAGGGCCCGTTTGGCGCTAACGGTTGCCTTGCGCCAGTTGTGTCGCTCGGCGTGCAGGCGCCCATCAAAGCCATAGCCGGCGGCCAGAAAAAAACAGGCTTCGTAGTTCTTTGTATCGGCCTTATACATGGCTTCCCCCTTGGCAATGGTGGTGTCCATGTAGGCGAAGAACTGCTTATCGTAGAGCGTCGTCTGAATGCCGGAGGGCATAATTTTCCACCACGTACTCAGGCCCAGTAAGAAATAGGGCATGGGGTGGTTGGGGTACCGACGGCGCAGGCTCCGGAACTGCCGCTCAGCCTTGTCGTACTTGAAGTTGTAAAGGTTGTATACGGCCCCCTCCAACTCCGTCTGAATGTCCTTATCCAGCAGCAGCCAGCCTTTGGTATCAATGGCGGCCGGGGCTACATCCACGTTTTCCAGCCGTACCTGCTTCACTGTATCCGGAGAAGCCGAGGAGCGGGGCGTGTCCGGTTGCTGTGCCCAGCCCGCCAGCGGCAGGAATAGCAATAACAACAGAACATAGTAAAATCGTGGGAGCATATGTACACTTCAGTTGCGGTTTCACACACTAACAAGCTATGCCCTACGCCGCTATTCCAAAGGGCTAAAGTAGAACATTTGTCCTAGTTTTGGACAAATAAAATACGTTGTATGCAGCTTTTACACGCCCTTTGTCAGATTCCGGCACCTTCCGGTAACGAAGCCAACCTAACAGAATACTTGCTCCACTACATACACCGCTCCCAGGCAAGCTGGCGCACTCAGCCAACTGTGCTGGCCGGCGGAGAGTTCCAGGATTGCATTATTCTAGTATTTGGCCAGCCCCGCACAGCAGTGTTTGCTCACCTCGACAGTATTGGCTTTACGGTGCGCTACGGCCGAGAACTGGTACGGATTGGAGGGCCAGCTGCCGAGAGTGGGTACCGGTTGGTTGGTCACGACTCGCAGGGGGTAATAGAATGTACGTTGGTTGTAGATGATGAAACCGGGGCCTTGAGCTATAATTACCACCGGAATATTGACCGGGGTACCGAACTCACCTTCTTCTGTGACTTCCGGGAAACCGCCACCACTGTGCAAAGCTGCTACCTGGACAACCGCCTGGGCGTTTGGAACGCACTACGGTTGTGCGAGACCTTGGAACACGGCATCGTAGCATTCAGCTGCTGGGAAGAGCATGGTGGCGGCTCGGTGGCCTACCTTGCCCGTTATATCTACGAGAAATACGGCGTACGCCAGGCCCTGATTTCGGATATTACCTGGGTAACAGAAGGCGTGCAGCCGGGCCAGGGTGTGGTTATATCTCTACGCGACTCCCTGATTCCGCGCCGCAGCTACGTGGAGCGCATCCGGCGCATGGCGGAGGCGGCGGGTGTACCTCACCAGCTGGAGGTGGAAGGTAGTGGGGGCTCTGATGCCAAAGAACTGCAGCACGGGGCCCAACCCTGGGACTGGTGCTTTATCGGCGCACCCGAGGATAACGTGCACACGCCCCACGAAATCGTGGACAAGCGGGACATTGCGAGTATGCTGGCGCTGTACCAGGTGCTGATGCAGGAACTGTAGTTACGTACGGGATAAACCCAGACCTTTGCCGCGTATCAACCGCCAAGTACCAAGCGTGAGTCTTTCTACGAAACCACTGGCCCAAAGCCCCCCCCTGCAACATCTCACCTATCAGGAGCTAGATATTTTGCACACACTACGTGGCTTCTGCGCCTTTTACGTAGTGATTTTTCATGCCAAATTTATTTTGTGGTCGGGCGGAAGGCAGTACCTGCAGGTGCATCCACGCACAACCTGGGGTATACTGGATTATCTGGCTTTTGGGGCGGATATGCTGAGCTCGGCTGGCTATGAGATGGTAATTTTCTTTTTCGTGCTGTCGGGGTTTTTTATACGGTATGCGCAGTTGCGCAAGCATCGTAAACCAATAGCCTTTTATAAAAACCGAATTGTACGCATCTATCCGCCTTTTCTCTTTGCCTCAGTACTGGCGGCGGTAGGGGTATGGTGCATTGCGCAGGGGGTTCCGGCAGCATTGGCCACCGACAACGGCCGCGAACTGAATGCTACTCTGGCTCAGGCCTGGCAGGAGCTCCGTACCCTGGGAGTGGGCGGGGTAGCGCGTACGCTCGGGTTTATGCAGGTTGGTAATGTGTATATCGGGTACAATGATGTGTACTGGTCGTTGCTGCCGGAGGCTATTTTCTACTTGGTAGTTCCCTTGGCCTTCTGGCGCATCTGGGCGTATTATGGCGTATCCGTAGTGTTGCACGTAGTGGGCTTGCTCTGGACCCAGCACGGCCCTTTAAACCCCTTCACCGACTACCTGCTAACCTTCAATTTTTACTTTGCAGTGGGGGCCATGTTCTACGATGTGGTGGTACGCACACCTTGGCTGACGTGGACGCGGCGGGTGCCTGGCTGGGTACTGTATGTATTGCTGGCGGGACTGTTTGGCGGATTGCTACTCTTGGCAGTGCTGAAGCTCAAGCCACTGTCCGGACTAGTATCGGCCCTGCTAGCAATACTGAGCATGTCGACGCTGCTGGCCGGAAAAGTTTCCGGACAAAACCTGCTGATGCGCCTGCTGCACACAACAGGGGTATTCAGCTTTTCCCTCTACCTCTACCATTTTCCACTGCTGTTACTCTGTTACAGCGCCCTGGTATTGCTAACGGGAGAAACTGTATTCTATGCCCGTTACTACTGGTTGGCTCTGCCTTTGGTAACAGGCGTAGCGTATATGCTATACTGGCTAACCGAGCGGGTTTCCGTGGCTTATTTCCGAAAAGTATAAGCGTGTGGGCAGAGAGTTCTGCCTCAGAGAGTTGGAGTTGCTGGTAAAACCTCTATTTTACTCGCCAAATCGTTCCTTTCTCTCCCAACCTTAACTCCCTGTTCCCACCGTTTATGATGGATTTTCTTTACGTAGTGCCGGCTCTGGGTGTGCTGGCGTTGCTGTTCACGTGGCTGCGTGCCGGCTGGGTAAGCCGGCAGGACGCCGGTGACGAGCGGATGCGCACAATTGCCGGCTACATTGCCGACGGGGCCATTGCTTTTTTGCGGGCCGAATACAAAGTACTGGCGCTGTTTGGCCTCGTTGCCAGTGCATTTCTGTTCTACCTGGGCAGCACCGGCGAGAAATCAAGCCCGGTCATTGTCATTGCCTTCCTGATCGGGGCAGTATTCTCGGCGCTGGCAGGTTTTGTTGGGATGAAAATTGCCACCAAGGCCAATGTGCGCACGGCCCAGGCTGCCCGTACTTCGCTAAGCCAAGCCCTGAACGTATCGTTTTCCGGAGGCTCGGTAATGGGCATGGGCGTAGCAGGCCTGGCCGTATTGGGCCTGGGGTCTTTGTTTCTGGTATTCTACCAACTGTTTGTAGTTAGCCAGAACGGCTCGGCCAATGGCATTGAGATGGAAACGGCCCTGGAAGTACTCACCGGTTTTTCGCTGGGAGCCGAAAGCATTGCCCTGTTTGCCCGCGTAGGTGGGGGCATCTACACCAAAGCCGCCGATGTGGGCGCCGACTTGGTAGGCAAAGTGGAAGCTGGTATTCCCGAAGATGACCCCCGCAACCCCGCCACTATTGCCGATAACGTAGGCGACAACGTGGGCGACGTAGCCGGCATGGGTGCCGATTTGTTTGGCTCCTACGTGGCTACCATTCTGGCCACTATGGTGCTGGGGCGCGAAGTAGTAGCCCGTGGCGACCAGTTTCAGGGTCTGTCGCCCATCCTGCTGCCCATGGCCATTGCCGGAATGGGAATTGTCGCCTCGCTCATTGGCATCCTGTGCGTGCGGGTAAAGGAGGGCGGTAACGTGCAAAATGCTCTCAACCTGGGCAACTACGTGTCGGTGCTGGTGTCGGCGGCGGCCTCGTTCTTTATCATCCGCTGGATGCTGCCCGCCGAGGATCTGACCATCCGGGGCATCACCTTCAACGCCATGAATGTATTCTATGCTGTGCTGGTAGGCCTGGTGGTGGGTACCCTCATGAGCATTATTACGGAGTACTACACGGCTATGGGCAAGCGGCCGGTGCTTAGCATTGTTCGCCAGAGCAGCACGGGGCACGCTACCACCGTTATCGGGGGCCTGGCCGTGGGTATGGAAAGCACCGTGCTACCCATTCTGGTACTGGCGGCTGGCATCATTCTCAGCTACGAGTGTGCCGGTCTCTACGGTGTGGCTATTGCCGCTGCCGGTATGATGGCCACTACCGCCATGCAGCTGGCTATTGATGCCTTCGGGCCCATTGCCGACAACGCCGGCGGTATTGCCGAAATGAGCGAGCTGCCCAAGGAAGTGCGCGAGCGAACCGATATCCTCGATGCCGTGGGCAACACCACGGCTGCCACCGGCAAGGGCTTTGCCATTGCCTCAGCGGCCCTCACGTCCCTGGCGTTGTTTGCCGCCTTCATGGGTACGGCCAACATCAACGCCATTGACATCAGCAATGCCCGCGTGCTGGGTGGGTTGTTCGTAGGGGCCATGATTCCGTTCATCTTCTCGGCCCTGGCTATTGCGGCCGTAGGGCGGGCGGCCATGGCTATGGTGCAGGAAGTGCGGCGGCAGTTCCGCGAAATTCCGGGTATTATGGAGGGTACTGGCCGGCCCGAATACGAGAAATGCGTGGCTATTTCTACCCAGGCTGCCATCCGGGAAATGCTGTTGCCCGGTGCTATTGCCCTTATTGTACCGGTTATTGTGGGCTTTACCTTTGGGCCGGAGGTGCTGGGTGGTACCCTGGCCGGCGTTACGGTATCGGGGGTGCTGATGGCCATGTTCCAGAGCAACGCCGGCGGGGCCTGGGACAACGCCAAAAAAAGCTTTGAGAAAGGCGTAATGATTGATGGGCAGATGCATTACAAAGGCTCGGAAGCCCATAAGGCGTCCGTTACCGGCGATACTGTAGGCGACCCGTTCAAGGATACATCCGGCCCCAGCATGAACATCCTGATCAAGCTCATGAGCATCGTGTCGCTGGTTATTGCGCCTCACATTGCTGCCCCCGAGCGGGGCGTGGCCCAGCACCAGGAGCCCCAGTGGCAGCGCAAAACAGAAGAAGCAGTACGGCCCAAAGTGAAGTACGCCGATGTAACCGAGCGGGCCACACAGGCTGTACAGGTACTGCTGGGTAAATGAGTTGCTGGTTGCTGGTTGTCAGTTGTCAGCTTCTTCTAACAGCCAGCAACCAGCATGTGCAGAAGCCGCTTCCTACCCTGGGGGCGGCTTTTTTCTGCTACCTTTGCCCGCCCGCTCGCCCACGGCCCAACCCCAAACGGATGAACCCGGACCATATTTCACTGCATAACAAGCAGTTTGAGCCTTATTTGTCAGCCACGGAACTTCGGGTTGCCATTAAGCAGGTAGCCACGCAACTCAACCAGGATTATGCCGGGCAGCCGGTATTGTTTGTGGTGGTGCTGAACGGCTCGTTCATGTTTGCCGCCGATTTGCTGAAGGAAGTAAACCTGCCCTGTGAGGTCTGCTTTATCCGGGTGGCATCCTACCAGGGTACCAGCAGCACCGGTGAGGTAAAGCAAGTGTTAGGCCTCACCGAAGACCTGCAAGGGCGCCACGTAGTTATCCTGGAAGATATCGTGGACACTGGCCACACCATGCGTATGCTGCTCGATACGCTCGGTGCCCAGCAGCCGGCCTCCCTGGAGGTGGCTACGTTGTTTCTAAAACCGGAGTGCCTGCAGCAGGAAGTGCAGTTGCGCTACGTGGGCCTGCGGATTCCCAATGATTTCATTGTAGGCTACGGCCTCGATTTTGACGGGCTGGGCCGTAACTACCCCGATGTGTACAAGGCAGTGTAGCCCCGGCCGCCAGCTATAATTCGTTGGCTTGCGTAAAGGCTTTCCCATTCCTTGCTTATCTTTCCCAAACCCACCCGTTTTCCCCCCTTCCCGCGTAACTCCCCGCTACTCATGCTGAATCTAGTGCTCTTCGGCCCGCCCGGTGCCGGCAAAGGAACGCAAAGCCAGAAGCTTATTGCCCGCTACAACCTGGTGCATCTTTCTACCGGCGACCTGCTGCGTGCCCAGATTGCGCAAGGTACTGAGCTGGGCCTGCGTGCCAAAAAACTCATGGATGAAGGCCTGTTGGTGCCCGATGAAGTAGTCATTGGCATGATTGGCTCGGCGTTGAAAGACAACCAGCAGGCATCCGGCTTTATCTTCGACGGTTTCCCGCGCACCGTGCCCCAGGCCGAGAGCCTCGACCGGCTGCTGGCCGAGCATGAAACCAAGGTATCGTGCATGGTAGCCTTGGAAGTAGCCGAGGAGGAACTGGTAAAACGCCTGCTGGAACGGGGCAAAACCTCCGGCCGCCCCGACGACCAGGACGAATCTAAAATCCGGAAGCGCGTGACGGTGTACAACACCGAAACGGCTCAGGTGGCCGGTTACTACGCCAACCAGCAGAAATTTCATGCTCTGAACGGTATTGGCGCCATTGAGGATATCTTCGGGCAGATTTGTGCCATCCTCGATGAGCACCAGCCCGCCACTACCGAAGGCAGCCGTCAAGCAACCGACGAAGTAAAAGCGTAACTTTGCGGCCGCTACCCGCCTGGGTAGTGGCAGAACCATCTGTCATCCTGAGCGCAGCAAAGGATCTTATCACGTCTGGGCGAGTCGTTACCACGATTATCGTTCAACCGGCATAAGGTCCTTCGCTGCGCTCAGGATGACAGTTGTTTTACGTACACCCATAGAATCAAGAAATTAAGAGCGTAACAATTCTTAATTCTTAATTCTTAATTCCATTTCCAAAAGTGGCTTCCAACAATTTCATCGACTACGTCAAAATCAACTGTCGCTCGGGTAAGGGCGGGGCGGGCTCGCACCACTTTTTCCGGGCCAAGGGGCTGCCCAACGGTGGCCCCGATGGTGGCGACGGGGGCCGGGGTGGCCATATTATTCTGGAGGGTAGCTCCCAGCTCTGGACGCTGCTGCACCTCCAGTACCAGAAGCACCTGATTGCCCAGGCCGGCGAAAACGGCGGCGAAAACCTGCGCTCCGGCAAACAAGGCGAAGACATCATCATTCAGGTGCCGCTGGGAACGGTGGCCCGCGACGCCGAAACCGGCGAGAAAAAGCTGGAAATCACCGAGGACGGACAGCGCCTGATTTTGACGCCCGGCGGCCGGGGGGGCCTTGGCAACGACCATTTTAAATCGGCTACCAATCAGGCCCCCCAATACGCTCAGCCCGGCGAGCCGGGCATTGATGAATGGGTGATTCTGGAGCTCAAGCTACTAGCCGACGTGGGCCTGGTGGGCTTCCCCAATGCCGGCAAAAGCACCTTACTCTCGGTAGTATCGGCCGCCAAGCCCAAAATTGCCGACTATGCCTTTACCACCCTCACGCCCAATCTGGGGGTAGTGGCCTACCGCGACTACAAGTCGTTTGTAATGGCCGATATTCCGGGCATCATCGAGGGGGCGGCCGAAGGTAAAGGGTTGGGTCACCGCTTCCTGCGCCACATCGAGCGGAACTCTATTCTGCTGTTTATGATCAGCTGCGACTCGCCCGATATCAATGCCGAGTACGAGGTGCTGCTCAGCGAGCTGGAACAATTCAACCCCGAACTGCTGGAAAAACGTCGTCTGCTGGCCATTACCAAATCCGATTTGCTGGACGAGGAGCTGGAAGCCGAAATCCGGGCGTCGCTGCCCACGGACCTGCCCACGGTGTTCATTTCCAGCCTCACTAATAAGAATATCCAGAAGCTAAAGGATATGATTTGGGAGGCACTGCACACGCAGGAGTAGTGCAAATTCATAAACCTCTGGCACAAAATCAGTTGCAGGCCAGCTGAGTCAGCCTAATCTGACCTAGTTTTTCGGGCCACCCTAAAATAAATGCCTCATTACGGGTGCCTATTGCTGGGTAATCATCCGGATAAATGATGCGCTGGAATGGCTGTAGCTCAACACGCGGCATCTGTATTACCTCCAGTAACGCATCTACATCAGGAAATTCATCAAGCTGCACGAAAACCCCGAACTGCGCCACATGCACAATTGTGCCATGTACACGGGTACCAAAAGGGAATTGTTGCACAAGACTATTCCACTGGGCCTGGGTAAATGTGTGCTTCATCTAAGTCAAATTACTGAATCACCAACTAGGCTGCCATCAGCCCGTCAACACGGCTGAACTAAACCCCACAGCCCAACAGTTTCCGTGTCAAACTGACAGCCGCGTGGGCTTTGGCGCGCTCCTTGCGCCCTTGAGGTGGCCCAATGGCAAACTAAGTGAAAAACCCTTTCCGACGATATTTTTCGAAAATGGCTGACGAACAACAACTGCCGCAGGACGACAACCTGTCTGCCGACCAGGTGGCCGGCGAAATGACCGAAGAAACAGCTGGCCCCGGCGAAGCTGCTCCCGTGGAAGGTGAGCCCAAAGCCGAGGCTTCCAGGACCGACAATGAACTAGCCGACCTGAAGGATAAATACCTGCGTCTGGCCGCCGAGTTTGAAAACTACAAGCGTCGCACCACTAAGGAACGCGCCGATTTGTTTAAAACCGCCAACCAGGAGCTAATGGTGTCGTTGCTGCCGGTGCTCGACGACTTTGACCGGGCCCGTCATCATACCAAAGACACGGACGACGCCACTGCCGTGCGCGAGAGTGTGGATATTATCTACAACAAGCTCAACAAAACCCTCACGCAGAAGGGCCTTACTACCATGGAAACCAAAGGTGGTGCCTTCGACCCCGAGCTGCACGAGGCCATTACCCAGATTCCGGCTCCTACGGAAGAGTTGAAAGGCAAGGTTGTGGATGAGGTTGAAAAAGGCTATTACCTCGGCGACAAAGTAATCCGCCACGCCAAGGTGGTGCTGGGCAATTAGTATTGAGTAGTGGGTACTGGGTAGTAAGACACGTAAGCGTGTCAGGCTGCGCAGTATTTGTCTCAATACTCACTACATAATACTCTGTACTGAGAACCATGGCAACGAAGCGAGATTACTACGAGGTGTTGGGCGTAGCCAAAACAGCCTCCGGCGACGAGCTTAAGTCGGCGTACCGGAAGCTGGCTATTAAGTACCACCCCGACAAAAACCCCGATGACCCATCGGCGGAGGACAAGTTTAAGGAAGCCGCCGAAGCCTACGAGGTGCTCAGCGACCAGGACAAGCGGGCCCGCTACGACCGGTTTGGCCACCAGGGCGTGGGCGGCGGCGGACAGGGTCCCAGCATGGAGGACATCTTCAGCCACTTCGGCGACATCTTTGGTGGCGGCGGGGGCGGCTTTGAGAGCTTCTTCGGGGGCGGTGGCCGCGGGCAGGGTCGGCGGGTGCGGAAGGGCTCTAACCTGCGCATCAAGCTGAAGCTGGATCTGGAAGAGGTTGCAAACGGAGTTGAGAAGAAGATTAAGGTGAAGCGCTACGTGGCCTGTAACACCTGCGCGGGCACCGGTGCCAAAAACGGCACCGACCTCAAAACCTGTGGCACCTGCCAAGGGCAGGGCCAGGTGAAGCGCGTAGTACAAACCATGCTTGGCCAGATGGTAAGCGCCAGCACCTGCCCCACCTGCGAAGGCGAAGGCAAGGTGGTAACCAGCAAGTGCGACACCTGCCATGGCGAAGGCCGGCAGCTACACGAGGAGGTTATTCCCATCAACATTCCGGCCGGTGTGGCCGAGGGTATGCAGTTGAGTATGAACGGTAAAGGCAACTACCCCGAGCGGGGCGGTATTGCCGGCGACTTGCTCATCCAGATTGAGGAAGAACCCCACGAGCTGCTCAAACGCGACGGCAACAACATTATGTTCGAGCAGTACATCTCGTTCGTGGATGCTGCGCTGGGAGCCAGCATTGAGGTGCCCACCATTGAGGGTAAAGTGAAAATAAAGGTGGACCCAGGTACCCAACCGGGCAAAATCCTGCGTCTGCGCGGCAAGGGCATTAAAGACCTCAACGGCTACGGCCGCGGCGACCAGTTGATTCACCTGAGCGTGTGGACACCCAAAAACGTAACCAATGAGGAGCGGGAGCTGCTGGAAAAGCTCCGCGACGCCCGCAACTTCACGCCCAATCCTGGCAAAAACGAGAAGGGCTTCTTCGAGAAAGTGAAGGAGTACTTCCAGTAGTCACGGTTATTGACGGACTGCACGGATTCGTTCCGGTGCCGAAAACGCCCGCTTTCCTGATCAGGAGAGCGGGCGTTTTTGGTGAAATGCCTTATCAGCTGGAGGCAGGTTGCAATGCTCAGCACTGGGCCCAATGGGTGGTGGCAGCAGTTTGCCCGCATGATGTAATGCCCGTTCAGGTGGGCTTTCCGACAGTTCAGGCCCCGCAAATGCCGGTTGGTTGGAATTTCGGTGTGGCCTTTATGGGGTTCCTGTAATATTACAGCAACAACCATTCTGCCTTTCTGCTGTGAAACCACCTATCCTCGAAGTCCGCGACGTGCGCAAGCAGTACGCCGCGCATACGGCCCTCGACGGCGTAAGCCTCTCGGTACCCGATGGTTCCATCTTCGGGCTGCTAGGCCCCAATGGAGCCGGCAAAACGTCCCTTATTCGCATTATCACCCAGATTACCGGGGCCGATGCGGGACAGGTATTGTTTCGGGGTGAGCCACTGAACCCAACTCATATTGGCCGTATTGGCTACCTGCCCGAAGAGCGGGGCCTGTACAAGAAAATGAAAGTGGGGGAGCAGCTGATGTATCTGGCCCAGCTCAAGGGTATTCACAAGGATGAAGCCCGCCAGAAAATCAAGAACTGGCTGGAACGCTTCGATATTAAGTCGTGGGCGGACAAGAATATCGAGGATTTGAGCAAGGGTATGCAGCAGAAAATCCAGTTTATTGCCACCGTGGTGCACGAGCCTGAGCTGGTGATTCTGGATGAGCCTTTCTCCGGCTTCGACCCCATCAATGCCAACCTGCTCAAGGACGAAATTCTGGCCATGCGCGACCGGGGCGCCAGCATCATTTTTTCCACGCACCGCATGGAATCAGTGGAGGAAATGTGCGACCATATTGCCCTCATTAACCGCAGCCGCAAAGTACTAGATGGCCCCGTGCGCCAGGTGCGCGACGCCTACCGTACCCAAACCTACGAAGTAGAAGGTAAGGGCCGCCCGATGGTTGTGCACCCCGATTTTGAGGTGGTGAAGCATCAGGAGCGGGAAAATGGGCACTTCTACGATATTATCAAGCTCCATGCTGGTACTACGCCCAACGATTTGCTGCGCTACCTTATCGGGCCGGGTAATGTGGAGGTACATGCATTCCGGGAGATGATTCCGAGCATCAACGACATCTTTATCCGGCGGGTGCGCGAAACCCACCCCGACTACGTGCCCACCGAGGAAGAAATGGCCGTGAAAGGCTAATAGGCCCGCTTTTGAGCCCTGTTATCCTGAGCATTCCGCTTAATTCATGGAATGCTCAGGATGACAGCTGACTGAACCGGCTGCACATCCTCACTCTCTTCTTAACTCCCAGCATCTAACTCCTTCTTTCCCATGTCGAAAACCTGGCTGATTGCGCAGCGTGAATACCTGACGCGGGTGCGCAAAAAGAGCTTTATCATCATGTCATTGCTGGGGCCGTTGATTACGGCGGCCATCTTTGCCGTGCCCGTGCTCATTGCTACTATGTCGGATAACGGTAAGGTGGTGGCCGTAGCCGATGCCGGCGGGCTGTTTGCCCAGAAACTGCCCGAAGCCAAGGATGATATTAGCTTCACGCGGGTGTCGGCGGATCTGGCCACCGCGAAAGCGGAGTTTAAAAAAGCCAAATACGATGCCTTGCTCTATGTGCCCAAGCTGGATCTGGCCAACCCCGAGGGGTTTCAGGTGTTTTCGCGCAAAGGCCTGGGCATGTCGTTGCAGCGCGATATTGAGCGGGCCGTGGAAAACGCCGTAGAAACCCAGCGGCTCAGCAAAGCCGGCCTTGACCGGGCCGTGCTCGACAATATGAAGGCCGACGTAGACTTGCAAACCATCAGCCTCAGCGACGACGGGGAGCGGAGTTCCAGCACCGGCGTGAGCACCGGCGTAGCCTACGTTTGCGGCTTCCTGATTTACATGTTCATCTTCATCTACGGCATCCAGATTATGCGCGGGGTGATGGAAGAAAAGACCAACCGCATTGTGGAAGTGGTTATTTCCTCCGTGAAGCCTTTTGAGCTAATGATGGGAAAGGTGCTGGGCATTGCCGGCGTGGGCTTTACGCAGCTGGCGCTGTGGGTGCTGCTGTCGTTGGGCATCACGACGGCCGTTACGGGCTCAATCAGTCCTGAGAAAATTGCCCAGAGTCGGGTGGAGCAGGTGAATAAGGCTACCGGCACCACGGCAGTCATGAAGAAGGACACAAAGAAAGAGGGCAACGCCATGGTGCAGGCTCTGAGAAACGCCGACATCAATGTAGCCCTGATTGCTGGCTGCTTCCTGTTCTATTTCCTGGGCGGCTACCTGTTTTATGGAGCCTTGTTCGGAGCCATTGGTTCAGCCGTGGACAGCGAAACCGATACCCAGCAGTTCATGATGCCAGTGACGATGCCGCTGGTGCTCACCTTCGTGGTGGCTCAGGCCACGCTCACGACCAATCCCAACGGGCAGGTGGCGTTCTGGATGTCGATGATTCCGTTTACCTCGCCCATTGCCATGATGATGCGCCTGCCGTTTGGGGGCGTGCCCATGTGGCAGCTGGGCCTCTCCATGCTGCTACTGATTGCGGGCTTCGTGGGCACCATCTGGCTGGCTGCCCGCATCTACCGCGTGGGTATTCTTATGTACGGCAAAAAAGTGACCTACGGCGAGCTGTCGAAGTGGCTGTTTTACAAAGGCTAAGTTTTGTTCCCCTCAGATTGCGCTTCCGCTGCCCCGGCCCCGAAAGGTGCTGGGGCAGCTTCGTGTTAGCCCGGGTATGGTCCCTGTCATTCTGAGCAGGGCAAGAAACCTGGGTGAAAACAGACAACGGTTCCACCCAGGTTGGAATGACCAGTCCTGGCTCGGGTAGCCGCTTGGTGCCGGGCTGTTACGTATCTTGGGGGCTAACGCCGGCCGAAGTGCCGGCCGCTACCCTTTCTCCTCATTATAGCATGTTAGCCCAAGTGAAATATTGTGCCGCGTGGCTGGGAGCCGCTGGCTTACTACTGACCACCTCTGCCTGCCAGGATGAGGTAGAAAAGCTCAATGACACCGTGCAGTTTAAGGTGGCCCTGCGGGTGAAGGGCGAAAAGCTGCAGGGCCTCGGGGCCGGAATGGAGTACACTACCACCCGCAACACCAATACCAACCCTACAACCGAGCCCACCGTGCGCTACACTTACCCGGTAGCCGTGGATACCACTTACCAACTCGGCAACTACAGCTTGTACGATGACCTGGCAGCCACTATCAGCATGAATAAAGTTAGTTGCACCACCACGCCCAAACCCGGCCCCGGCAGCTACCTGCGCCTGGATATTCTGGTGAACGACAAAGTATATGAAACCAAAACCCTGGGCGGTACGGCCCCCCAGCCCAGCGTGTGTACGCCCTTCTGGCTGATTTTGATGGGTCCCGGAGCCAGTGGCGACGACTGGGACGACTAGCCGCCCCGTGGCTTAGTGTTGCCGGCGTTGTTGCTGAATCCGGTCGAACTCGGCCTCATAGTCCTCGAACTCGGTGCCCAGCAGCCGGTCCCAGATGCGCAGGTGCACGCCGTAGTTGCCCCGTACTTTACGGTGATGCATGTTGTGGTGGGTGCTGGAGGTAAAGAAGCGCAGCCAGCCCCGGTTGAAGCCCGCCGGGTACAGCTCATAGCCGAGGTGGGCCTTCACGTTGTCGAGCAGGCCCCAGAGCTGCACCAGCCCCAGCACCGGCGCATAAATGGGGATAATGCAGGCGGCCGGCACTATCCAGGCCGACAGCAGCACGGGCTCCAGCCAGTGAAAGGACAGCGAGGAGAAGGGGTTTACATCAACGCTCTGGTGGTGCACCCGGTGTACCCAGCGGTAAAGCCAGGGGCGGTGCAAGAGGCGGTGCATCCAGTAAAACCAGGTATCATCGAGCAGCAGCAGCACAAAAAAACCGGCTACGCTCCATACCGGATGCTCCTCGAAGCGCGTGTAGATGCGGGTATAACCCAGGCTACTCAGGTAGAGCACCACGCTGGCAAACAGCGCGCCCACTAGCAGTGTGCCCAGGGCATGGCGTAGCTCAGAGCGAATCTGCCGGCCATCGGCCCGCTGCCGCTGCTGGATCCGCCAGGCAGCAAAGCGCACCTTGAACTTCTTCCAAAAAATGAAGTAGGCCAGCGTAATAACGGAGCCGTTGAGCAACAGGCCCTGTAAAAAGCCTAAGGGCAATTCGCGAAGAATGGTATGTAGCGCATCCATAGCAGCAGATGAGAAAAAAAGATCTGCTGCAAAGGTGGGCCCGCCACCGGCCGGCGCTACTTGACAATTGTTAGTAAAGTGGCTGCTCAGGACATTTGCCGACGGATGCGGCTCAGGCTTTCGGGCTGCATACCCAGGTAAGAGGCAATATCCTGCATGGCCAAGTGCTGCAGAATACCGGGCTGCTCGCTGAGCAGCTTCTGGTAGCGCTGCTCGGCACTGCGGGTGGCCAGGTCGTGAGCCCGGGCCGCGGTGAGGGCCATAGCCTGCTCAAAAATCAACAGACTGAATTGCTTAAAGGCCTCGCTTGCCTGAATCAGGGCCCGCAAATGCGGCCCGGTGATGCGCAGCAGCTCACAGTCGGTAGCGCACACGGCCGTATCGGGGGCGGGTTGCTGCTGCACAAAGCTCAGGAACGAAGTGAAAAAGGTGCCCGGTACGCCAATGTAGGAGGTAGAAGTCCTGCCGTTCTCATCGGTAGAGAATAGCCGGGTGTACCCGCGGTTGAGGAAGTATAAGTACCCGGGTACTTTGCCAGCGGCCTCCAGTACCTCGTTTTTGCCGCGCACAATTGGCTCGAAATACTGCTGGCATAAGGCGACGGCCGGAGCATCGAGCGGGAATTTTTGCTGTATGATGCGGAGAAGCTGGGTGTGCATTGTAGATGGAGAAGGCCACGCCCGGCGGCGTAGCCGGACAGAAAACTAACGGAAAGTACGGCGGGTTTACCAACTTGTGGTCCCAACCTTCGGGGCCGTCAACTTTCTCTGTATGTTCCGTTTTCTGTTTCTTTTTAGCCTGCTGCTGCTCGCCGGGCGGCCCCTGCCTGCCCAGGACCGGCCGGCTTACCGCTTGTTCAGGGCGGCTGGCAAGCCCACCGCCTACGGCCAGATGCTGAAGGAGCTGGCTGCTGCCGATGTGGTATTTTTTGGCGAGCAGCACAACGACCCAATTGCGCACTGGCTGGAGCTGCAGCTTGCCAAGGACCTGCTGCGCCTGCGCCAGGGCCAGCTGGTATTGGGCCTGGAAATGTTTGAGCGCGACGTGCAGCCCCTCGTGGACCAGTATACCACCGGCGAACTGGACGATAAGGCCTTTGAGGCCGACAGCCGCCCCTGGCCTAACTATGCCACCGACTACAAGCCCCTGCTGCAACTGGCGCGGCAGCAGAAGTTCCGGGTGGTGGGCACCAACGTGCCACGCCGCTACGCTTCCCAGGTGGCGAAAGGCGGCCTGCCGGTGCTCGATGCGCTGCCTGCCCCCGAAAAGCTCTGGCTGCCTCCGTTGCCGCTGCTGGTAGATTTCAACTTGCCCGGTTACCAGACCATGGCCAAGATGTTCGGTACCGATGCGGCCCACGGGGCCGGCGTGCAGAACATCATCCGGGCTCAGGCTCTCAAAGATGCCACCATGGCCTACTTTCTCCAGCAGGCCCGGCCCGAAGGCCACCTGCTGCTTCACCTTAACGGCGCCTACCACTCCGATAACCACGACGGCATCCTGGCCTACCTGCGCCAGTACAACCCGAAGCTGAAAGTGCTTACCATCAGTACTGTCTCGCAGGCCGGCCTCGACAAGCTGGAGCTGGAGCACCAGCAGAAAGCCGACTTTGTGGTAGTGGTGCCTGAGGATATGACTAAAACCTATTAAACCCAACGGGCGTGTCATGCCGAAGGCACCTTCTGGCGTAATGTGCGTAACAAGTGCCAGCTGACATCCATTTCCCTGTATGATTTCCACCCACACCCCTACTGCCCTGCCCGACGCGGCCACATTGCAGCGCCTCTGCATTTCGCTGGCGGCTCTGGATGCCATCAATTCGCCCGAGCCCGAATACCGCTACTACACCTACAACCCGCAGTGGGATGAAGGAGAGGCTGTGTTCGAAATGAGTGATGGGGAAGGAGACCAGATGCTGGTGCTGTTCCGACCCGAAGGCTGCGTTATCAACGGCTTTCTGCACGAATACGACCAACCCGATAAGGCCCAGGTGACGCGGGGCCTGCCCGATGCTTTCGAGGAATTCATCTTTGGCGAACCGGTTGCCTCCATTGGTACCACGTTTTGCGTGTGGTACACGCCGGCCTACGGCTGGCAAACCGGCGTGGTAGAACATGAGGACGACGGCTCGGAGGAGCTGCTAGCTATTTTCGATCAGAACCCGGCCACTTACGCCGACTGGGCGAATGAGTACTACCTCGACGAAACCGAGCGGGAGCCGCTGGAAGCAGAAGCCGTAGCCACTCTCTACCACCACGAGCTTCTTACCAAGGCGCGTGCCCTGGCGCTTAACAATGAGCTGGAAGACTGGGCTCAACTAGCCGCCGACCTGCAGGCAATCGGCTACCCGCACGAGCTGCATTAGCCATCCTGCGACCAGGCCCGTACGGCCCGCACTGCCCGGTGCCAGCCGTCAATGCCTTCAGTAGTAGCTGTTAGCCCGGCTTTGGGCTTGAAAACCTTGCCCAGCTGTCCGGTGGATTGAATGTCATCCGGGCTTGCCCAGTAGCCCACGGCCAGGCCCGCTAGGTAAGCTGCCCCTAGGGCAGTGCTTTCCAGAATGCGTGGGCGGATAACCGTGGTATGCAGTATATCGGCCTGAAATTGCATGAGTAAGTTATTGGCTGAGGCGCCCCCATCTACCCGCAGCTCCGCAATGGGCAGGCCAGAGTCGGTTTTCATGGCCTCAAGCACATCCATCGTCTGGAAGGCAATGGCTTCCAGGCTAGCCCGGGCAATATGCGCCGCGGTGGTAGCCCGGCTCATTCCAAGCAGAGTGCCCCGGGCGTAAGGGTCCCAGTGCGGGGCGCCCAACCCGGCAAAGGCCGGTACAAAATAGACCCCACCGGTTCCACTTACCTGCCGGGCCAGCGCCTCTATTTCCGCCGCAGTTTTGATAATGCCCAGGTTGTCGCGCACCCATTGCACTACCGCGCCGGCCATAAAGATGCTACCTTCCAGCGCGTAGTGTACCTGCCCATTTAGTTGCCAGGCCACGGTGGTAAGCAATTTGTTGCGGGAGGGTACAGGAGTAGTTCCGGTGTTCATGAGCAGAAAGCAGCCGGTACCATAGGTGCTCTTTACCATGCCGGGCTCGGAGCAGTGCTGCCCGAATAAAGCCGCTTGCTGGTCGCCGGCAATACCGGCGAGAGGAATTTTGGAGGCAAACACGGTGGTTTTGGTATGGCCGTATACCTCGCTCGAGGACCGCACTTCCGGTAGCATACTGCGCGGAATGTCAAACAGGGCCAATAGTTCATCATCCCATTGCAGGGTATGTATGTTGAAGAGCATAGTGCGCGAGGCATTGGAAACGTCCGTAATGTGCAGCTCTCCCTGGGTGAAGTTCCAGATAAGCCAGCTGTCTATGGTACCGAAAGCCAACTGGCCGGCCTCTGCTTTCCGACGGGCACCCCGTACATTGTCGAGAATCCAGCGCACCTTGCTGGCCGAAAAATAGGCATCCAGCAACAGGCCGGTTTTCTCCCGGATGCCTTCCTCCCGGCCCTCGGTCCGTAGCTGGTCGCAGAATGCAGCTGTGCGGCGGTCCTGCCACACAATGGCATTGTACACGGGCTTGCCGGTTTTGCGGTTCCACACCACCACGGTTTCGCGCTGGTTGGTAATACCAAGGGCCGCAATGCTCCGGCCATTTTGTCCGGCCTTCACGGTGGCCTCCGCCGCCACGCCCGCCTGCGTCGACCAGATTTCCTGCGGATCATGCTCTACCCAGCCGGGCTTCGGGAAAAACTGCGTAAACTCCTTCTGTGCTTGCGCCACAATACGCCCTTTCCGGTCGAAGAGAATAGCGCGGGAGCTGGTGGTACCTTGGTCGAGGGCGAGAATGTACTGGGGCATGGAAACGAGCAAAGAACCAAGCGGGAACAAAGGTGCCAAGGCCGGCTTGAACGTGAGCAAACCCGGCTATCTGGTTAGTATGTCAGCTGTTGGAGTCGGCTGGAGGGGCTGGTAGCGCTGAGCCAGGGCCGTAAATGCAGCCACCTGCTGTTGCTGCCAGGCCGGGTCGTGGCCTAGCTCCTGGGCCAGTAGTGCGGCTACTTGCGGGGCAGCCCCGATGGCGGCTTTGGCATCCAGAAACAACATCCGTACGCGGCGGGCCAGCACGTCTTCCACGGTGCGGGCCATTTCGAAGCGGGCGGCCCATACTACTTCGGCGGCCAGAAAGGGCAGCTGCGGGTCCAGCTTCCGGCCCAGCTCCGGCCGCTGTACAACAAGCTCCAACAGGGCGGGCTGGTCGGAGCCATACACGTAAAGGTGGTTGCTGTAGTCAGTAGTTGGCTGCGCGCCGTGAATCCGCAGCGTAGCGGTTTGGCTGGCCGCCTTGGGGAGCCTGCCCAGCGCAATAGCCTTATCCACGGTGTCCTGGCCCATGCGGCGGTAGGTAGTCCATTTGCCGCCCGTGATGGTAAGCAGGCCGCCCGCCGATACCAGCAATTTATGGCTGCGCGAAATTTCCTTGGTGGCGGCCGAGCCGTTCTGTGGGGCCGCCAGAGGCCGGAGGCCGGCAAAAACGCTCAGCACATCGGCGCGTTGGGGTGGATGGGCCAGATAACGGCCGGCTGTGCGCAGGATAAAGTCAATTTCCGCCTCCAAAGCCTGCGGTTCCTCGTCGTATTCGTCCAGGGGCGTATCAGTAGTGCCCACCAGCACACGGTTGTGCCATGGTACGGCAAACAGCACGCGGCCGTCGTCGGTCTTCGGAAGCATGAGGGCATCGTCGCCGGGTAAAAACGACACTTCAAGTACCAGATGCACGCCCTGGCTGGGCCGCACCAGCTTAGGCCTGCCGGGTTGGTCCAGCTGCAATATCTCATCCACGAAAACACCCGTGGCATTTACGACTACCTTGCTGCGCAGCTCATACGTTTGGCCCGTTTCTTCATCGAGGGCGCGTACGCCAACCACCTGGCCATTTTCGTCCTTCAGCATACCAGTTACGGCAACGTGGTTAAGTAACGTTCCTCCCAGCTCTATCCCCGTCTGGGCCAGGTTCACGGCCAGGCGGGCGTCGTCAAACTGTCCATCCTGGTATACCACCCCGCCCCGTAACCCCTGGGGCCGAATGTTAGAAAGGCGCCGCAGGGTTTGCTGCCGGCTAATGTGCGTTGCGGCGCCCAGACTCAATTTGCCGGCCAGCAGGTCGTAGAGCTTTAGACCAATGGTATAGAACGCTCCGCCCCACCACTCATAATTCGGGATAATAAATGACTGGTTTTTGCAGAGGTGAGGGGCGTTTTTCAGCAGCAGCCCCCGCTCGTACAAGGCTTCCCGCACCAGTCCAACATCGCCCTGAGCCAGGTAGCGCACCCCGCCGTGCACCAGTTTGGTGCTGCGGCTGCTGGTGCCCTTGGCAAAATCGGTGCGCTCCAGCAGTAGTGTTTTGTAGCCCCGGCTCAGCCCATCCAGCGCCACGCCCAGCCCGGTAGCCCCGCCCCCAATCACCAGCAGGTCCCAGACCGGGGTAGTATCAAGCTGCCGGAGCAGGGTAGCACGTTGGAAGGGCAGGGGGCTGGGCAGAGGCTGCATCGAAAGACGAATAGAAAACTTCTGCTCTCAACGGATTCGGCCGGAAATGGATAATTTCCGGCTCAACTTCCACCGTCCCATGCTCTACCGCCCCGCCCATCCGGCCGATATTCCCGCGCTGACGGAAGTGCGCTTCGCCGTGCGCGAAAATGTGCTGCGCAACCGCACCCTCGTCACGGAAGCCGATTACCGGGATTATCTCACGCGGCGCGGTAAGGGCTGGCTGGCCGAAGATGCAGGCCGGGTGGTTGGTTTTGCCATTGCCGATGTGCAGGCCCACAACATCTGGGCGCTGTTTGTGCATCCCGACTTCGACCAGCGGGGAATCGGCAAGGCCTTGCATCATCTGCTGCTGAGCTGGTACTTCGCCCACACCAGCCACCCCATCTGGCTCAGCACCAGCCCCGGCACACGGGCCGAGGAGTTCTACCGCCGCCAGGGCTGGCAGGATACGGGCCGTACCAGCAGCGGGGAAGTGCGCTTTGAAATGACCAAGGAGGTATGGAAACGCCTGACGGTTTTGGGCACCGAGTAGCGGGGGCAGCAGCCCGGAGCTACAGCGTACCAGCTGGTCAGCGCAGCGGCAACCCCTGCTGCAGGCTACTGCCCGCGCTACGGGCCGGATCTACGGTTTCTGTGCCCGCTCCGGGTCAGCGGGCACGCTATAAAAATGGAGGTATGTTGTCAGATAAAGTAGTACACCGTAGCCAACGCTGGCTGCTCCTCTTGCTGATGTGTTGGCTGGTAGTGTGTTCAGCGGCTGCCCAGCCCTCTTTCACCGTCATTCCACTCGGGGTGAAAGGTGGGCTGGCCGAGGGCAACCTCTCGGCGTATCTGGTGGCCCCGGCCGGCTCGGCGGAGTACGTGTGCCTTGATGCCGGCACCGTGTACAGCGGCGTGGTGCGGGCTGTGGCCCGGAAGGCGTTGCCCGGCCCGGCCGCCGAAACCATCCGCACCCGTATTAAAGGCTACCTGGTGTCGCACGCCCACCTCGACCACGTAGCCGGCCTGCTGCTGAACGCCCCCGACGATGCTCCGAAAAGCATCTACGGCCTGCCGGGCTGCCTTGCCACCATCCAGAACGACTATTTCAACTGGCGGGCCTGGCCCAACTTTGGGCCGGGCGGCAACCCGCCGGCTTTGGGCAAGTACCAGCTGCGGGAACTGCCGCCGGGCCGGGAGGTACTGCTGGAAAACACGCCGCTGCACGTGCGGAGCTTCGTGCTCAGCCACGGCCGGCCTACCCAAAGCGCCGCGTTTCTGGTGCGCAGCGGCAGCAGCTACCTGCTCTACCTCGGTGATACCGGGGCCGACGCCGTGGAACAAACCGATAACCTCCGTCGGCTGTGGCAGGCAGTGGCGCCGCTGGTAAAAGCCCGGCAGCTCAAGGCCGTGTTCATTGAAGCATCCTACGCCAATTCTCAACCCCCCGCGCAATTGTTCGGCCACCTTACGCCGGCCTTGCTGCTGCAGGAGTTGGGTGTACTGGCCCAGCTTGCGGGCCCGGAGGCCATGCGCGGGCTGCCCGTCGTCGTCACTCACCGCAAACCCACGCCCGGCAGTGAGGAAGCCATCCGCCAGGAGCTGACCGAAGCCAACACCCTGCAACTCCGGCTGATTTTCCCGGAGCAGGGGCAACGGCTGGAGTTCTAAAAAGCGTGTTCTTGCCGGTAACTCATCTTCCGATCTGCACTTTCCTTTTCTATGGTCGACGTATCTATTCAGGGTGACGACGTGCATTTTCAGGTCAAGGGGCTACACAAGCTCTGGGCCTTCAAAAGCCAGCTACAGATTCCCAGAAATCATATTACCGGTGCCCGGCAGGACCCCGAAGTGCTGAAAGGCTGGTGGAAAGGCTGGCGTATGCCCGGTACCCACATTCCGGGGCTGCTGGCCGCCGGCACGTTTCTTCACGAGGACAAGCGCATTTTCTGGGATGTGCACTGCGCCGAGCGGGCCGTCATCATCGACCTGCAACACGACGAATACGATCAGTTAATCATTGAAGTAGAGGATGCCGCTGCCGTGGTAGTCCTGCTCAACGGGCCAGCCTGAGAAACCAGTTGAAAAACGAAAAAAGCCCCTAACCGCAAGGTCAGGGGCTTTTTGTCTATCGTGAAAATTTCGCTGCTTACGCCGAGAACGAGGAGCCGCAGCCGCAGGTGCTCTTGGCCTGGGGGTTGTTGAACACAAAGCCCCGGGCGTTGAGGCCATCCTGGAAGTCAACCTCCATGCCCAGTACATACATGGCGTGCTTTTTATCCATGATGAGCGTTACGCCATCCAGGTCGAAGGTTTCGTCCTGGTCCTTGGGTTTATCGAAGCCCAGCAGATAGCTCATGCCGGAACAGCCGCCCCCCTGTACGCCCACGCGCAGGCCGTACTCGCCAGGCACATTTTTCTCGATCAGAATATTCCGAACCTCTTCCAGCGCGCGGGGAGTGAGGTTGATGGGAGCAAGTTTCGTGGAGACGGCCGTTGCCATAGTGAGTTCGTCTTTAGAGAAGTAAGGCGACAAAGATACGAAGCAAGTAGTAGTTCCGAATGCCGACTGGCCTTGGGGCAGCTACACTACGTCGGTCGTTTGCCGCGTTTGGTCGTATAACAATGGCTTGAGCCCTCCGGTTCACAGATTATCTTTGCTCGGGCCAGGCAGCGCTGCCCGGCCTTTTTCTGTTATTTGCCCCCGCATGGATTCAACAGCGTACGTTTTCGATCTGCTCAAAATTATTCTGCCCGCCCTGATTGTGGCGGGAGCTATTTACTACCTGTTTCAGCAGTTCCTGGAGCGGGAGCAGCAGCGCCGCCTCATCGAGATGCGTCTGGAAGCCAGTAAAACCACGCTGCCACTACGCCTGCAGGCCCTGGAGCGCGTCACGCTGCTACTGGAACGCATCAGCCCCCACAACCTGCTGGTGCGCGTGAGTAGCGCCGGCCTGCCCGCCGCCGACTACCACCGCCTGCTCCTGCAGGAAATTCGGGCCGAAGTGGAGCACAACCTAAGCCAGCAGCTCTACATGCAGCCCGACACCTGGGCCGCCGTAAAACAGGCTCAGGAATCCGTTGTGAACCTCATCAGCACCCAGTTTCGCAGCCTGCCCAACCCCCAGGAGGCCCGGGGCCCTGAGCTGGCCCGCCGCATCCTCGAAACCCTGATGCAGGACAACCAGCCTGACCCCGTAGAAGCCGCTTTGCTGGCCGTGAAGCGCGAGGCGGTAGCCATGTTTTAAAAAGAAGGGTCGGACAACAAGAAGCCGGTCATCCTGAGCATGTGGCACCTCAAACCACATGCTCAGGATGACCGGCTTTTTCGCTCCTTGACTTTCCTTACACCGTCACCAGGGCTGCATCGATGGCGCGCTGGTAGCAGGCCTCGTAGCGGGGCACGATGATTTCCACGGCGAAGGTTTCGGCGTGGGCGCGGGCGGCGGCTTTAAAGCGGGGCAGGTTATCTGCCTCCAGTACGTAGAGGGCGTTTTTTACCATGTCAGGCACGTCGCCAATCTCGCTGACCATGCCGGTAAGGCCGTGCTCATTCAGCTCGGGAATACCGCCGGCGTTGGTGCTGATAACGGGTACCTCGCAGGCCATGGCTTCCAGGGCTGCCAGGCCAAAGCTTTCCTTTTCGGAAGGCATCAGGAACAGGTCGGCAATGCTAAGTACTTCCTCCACGGCTTCCAGCTTACCCAGGAAGCGGATATCGTCGCAGTAGCCGATTTCACGGCAGAGCTTCTCGATGCGGGGCCGGTCGGGGCCGTCGCCTACCAGCAGGAGTTTGGCCGGAATCTGCCTGCGTACGCCGGCAAAAATCTGCACCACATCCTCTACCCGCTTTACTGAGCGGAAGTTGCTGGTATGCACCAGCAGCTTTTCTCCGTTGGGAGCAATGGCCGCCTTGAAATGCCCCTTATCCTGCTTTTGAAAGCGCACAAGGTTGATAAAGTTGGGAATTACCTCAATGTCCTTCTCAATGGCAAAGTACTCGTAGGTTTCTTTGCGCAAATCGGCCGATACGGCCGTCACCCCGTCTGATTGGTTGATGCTGAAGGTTACTACCGGCTCATAGCTGGCGTCCTTGCCTACCAGAGTAATATCGGTGCCGTGCAGGGTGGTAACCACCGGAATACGGATGCCGCGGGTGAGCAGAATCTGCTTGGCCATGTAAGCCGCCGAGGCGTGCGGAATGGCGTAATGCACGTGCAGCACATCCAGCTTCTCGTTCTGCACAATGTCCACCATCTTCGAGGCCAGCGCCAGCTCGTAGGGTGGGAACTGGAACAGTGGGTAGGGCGGAATATAGACCTCGTGGTAAAACAGATTCTCGTTGAAGAAATCGAGGCGTACCGGCTGGCTGTAAGTAATGAAATGTACCCGGTGGCCGCGCTGGGCCAGCGCTTTGCCCAGCTCGGTGGCCACTACGCCGGAGCCGCCAAACGTAGGGTAACAGACAATGCCGATGTTCATGAGAGTAGGGGAGAAGTTACAACCGGCCACGGCCGGGAGCAGTTGTAGGAGTAGATAGAACTGTCGGAGCCAACACAGTGGCGAATGACAGAGCAAGGACAAAAAAATCGGCGGCAGGTCGCTCTGAGGAACGCGCTGCCGCCGATTGCGGAATCAAAGGAACGGAAAAGCTGGACAACACATCATGTCTTCTGCAGCGACTTATAGATAACGTCGTGGATGCGGGTGCGGATGTTGTACTGGCGCAGCTTGTTATTGCCAGCGTCGGGGTACACGCGGTTAGAAAGAAAGATGTAGAGGATTTTGTTTTCCGGGTCCATCCACACGCAGGTGCCCGTGAAGCCGGTGTGGCCGAAGGTGCTGGCCGGGGAAAGGTTGCTGGTGGGCCCTTCGGGCTTCGAGGGGTCGCCCCGGTCCCAGCCCAGGCCGCGGCGGTTGCCGGCCTCAGTACTGCGGGCAAACTCTGTTACAATGGGCGTCTGGAAGTAGCGCTGCCCGCCATAGCGGCCATTCTGCAGGTTCATTTGCATGAGCACAGCCAGGTCGTTGGCGTTGGAGAACAGGCCCGCATGGCCGCCTACGCCCCCAATCATAGCGGCGGTCTGGTCGTGCACGGTGCCCTGCAACTGGGTGCGGCGGAAGTAGGTGTCATTCTCGGTGGGCGCAATGCACGACTTCGGAAACCTGCTGAGCGGGTTATACGTCATGGTGCCCAGGCCCAGAGGCTGGAAAAAGTTCTTAGCCAGAAACTCGTCGATGGGCTGCTGCAGCACCTTTTCGGCTACCCGTTTCAGAATAATAAAGCTGAGGTCGGAGTACTCCACCGGATACTTGCCCTTCACTTTGGGCAGCAGACCGGAGCGCTGCACCCAGGTCCAGACAGAATCCTCGGAGGTACGCAGGCTGAACAGGTCGGGCGTAACTTCCCGGGAAAACTCTGCCGATTCGGTACTGGCGTAGAATGTGGGTTTGGGGCCGGTCTTCGTAATGGTTTTCTCCCAGGTCGGGATGCCCGGCTTGAGGCCTGCCTGGTGCATAAGCACTTCCCGTACCGTCATGTCCTTTTTATTGGTGCTTTTCAACTCGGGCAGATAAGCCGCTACTTTATCATCGAGGTTCAGCTTGCCCTGGTCTTTCAGGTACATAATGGCTTGCAGCGTACCGGCCACTTTCGTTACCGAAGCCAGGTCATAGAGTGTGCTGCTATTGACGGGTTGCGACTTATCGTAGGTGCAGTAGCCGTAGCTCTTGTCGAATACAACCATCCCGTCTTTAGCTACCAGTACCTGGCAACCAGGAGCGGCGGCGTAGGCCACTGCTTCCAGGGCCACGTTATCAATCTGGGCCAGTATTTTAGAATCCAGACCAACCTCTTCCGGTGTACCGTAGCGCAGGCGCTTAAAGTCAGGCGTGGGCAGACCCAGGCCGGTTTTCAGATTTTCCGAAACCGTTACGGGCAGACGGCCCCGGGCGGGCAGTGCCCCGAACAGAACCTGCGGTACCACCAGGTGAGAGGCATAGTTATCCTCGTAGCCGCACACCAGGTTGGGGTTTTCCTCCAGAAATTTCAGCGCATAGGCATTGCCGAAAGCCACCACCACCGTTTTAATGTTGGGGTTGCTGCGCAGGTCTTTCAGAAATTTCAGCGCGCCTTCCCCAATTCCATAGTTATGGGTGGGCGTGTTGTTCATGTTGTGCAGGCTTACCACCACCACGTTGTAGGGCGCAAGCCGTCCCCCAATGCGGGCAAACGTGGAATCGGGGGCGTAGCGGTTGGGCACCGCATACACCGGTCCGCTCTGGTACTTGCCCATAATTTCCTTGTAAGTCGGCGCGTCGGAACCAATGGTAACGGCGGCAATGCGCAGGGTATCCAGGCGGTGAAAGGGCAGAATATCGTCTGCATTTTTCACCACCGTAGTGGCGTGCTCATAAATTTCCTGCTGCACCATGCGGCTCAGGGGCCGGTTCAGGTTCTGCATCAGGTTGGGCACATCAATGGGCTGGTACTTATTGAGCCCGGCCCAGAACTTGGCCCGCAGAATCTTGCGTACCCGTTGGTCCACATCGGCCTGCTCAATTTTGCCGGCGGCTATGGCCTCTTTAATTTTTACCAGGGCTACCGGCACATCTTCTGAAAACAGCAGCACGTCGTTGCCGGCTACCAGCGCCAGGGCATCCAGCTCACCGGGCTTGTAGAGGCTGGACACGCTCTTCATATTCAGGGCATCGGTAAACACCAGGCCCCGGTAATTCATCTTTTCTTTCAGCAGACCAGTTACCAGGTTGCGGGACACCGTGGCCGACAGCGTCCGAACCGTATCGAACAGAGGCATGTACAGATGTCCCACCATTACGCCCATCACGCCCTGCTCAAAGGATTTCTGGAACGGATACAGGTCCACGTTGGTCAGGCGGCCCATATCGGAGTTGATAACGGGCAGGGCTACGTGCGAGTCCACATCGGTGTCGCCGTGGCCGGGGAAGTGCTTTACTACGGCAATTACGCCATGGTCCTGCAGGCCCCGGATATACTGAATGCCCCGGCTGGCTACCTGCTCCTTGTTTTCGCCAAATGAACGGTTGCCGATAACCGGATTATCGGGGTTGGAGTTGACATCCAGCACCGGCGAAAAGCTCACGTGCACGCCCAGGGTCTTCATCTTTAAGGCAATTTCCCGACCCATCTGGTACACGTACTGGTCGTCGTCCATGGCACCCAGGGTCATGCCCTTGGCAAAGTGCATGGAGGAGTCCAGGCGCATATCCAGGCCCCACTCAGCATCCATGGCAATGAGCAGGGGTACTTTGGCAGCCGCCTGGTAGCGGTTGGTGAGCAGGGCCTGGCGGCGGGGGCCACCCTGCAGAAACATCAGTCCGCCCACGCCCTGGTTGCGTACCAGCCCTTCGATGGCCTGGGCGTGGCGCTTATCCTTGTTGGAGTAAGCAGCCACCATAAAGAGCTGGCCCAGGCGCTGGTCGGGAGTGAGGGAATTGAACACGCTGTCCACCCAGTTCTGCTCGGCCACCGACATGGGCCGGGCCCCGTTGTCGCGGGGCACTGAGGAGGAAACAGCCCAGCCCAGGCAGGCCAGTACTAGCAGGAAAAGTCCAATCCGAAAGTCTTTGAGCATCGGCTCCGGTGGTTCGTGCTGAAGGGGTAAAGAAACTGGAAGGCGAGCCGAAAAGCCCTACTTTTGCCCCTCCAAAAAGGGTGCCGGGTAGTGCGCTCGGCCGGGTAATGGGGCCGCTGGTACTGGCCTTTGAATCCCTGCCTTCCTCACTTCCCAACGCAGGAACCAGCGAATAAGTCTCCGCTGGTACACACAAAAGTTGGCCGCAAACTTACGCATAAATTCCCGAGCCCCGTTGTACTCAAGCGGATAGCTGCCGGAAGCCAGCCGCTGACCTCCCTGTTTTCTCTTCCGATTATTGCTTGTTTATGGCCGATATCATCCAACTTCTGCCCGAGTATTTAGCTAACCAGATTGCTGCCGGCGAGGTGGTGCAACGGCCCGCTTCGGCCGTGAAGGAGCTGCTGGAAAATGCCGTGGATGCCGGGGCTACGCAGGTGCAGCTTATCATTAAAGATGCCGGCAAGCAGTTAGTGCAGGTAGTCGATAATGGCCAGGGTATGAGCCCGACCGACGCGCGCATGAGCCTGGAGCGCCACGCTACCAGTAAAATCCGCACCACCGACGACCTGTTTCGCATCCGGACGCTGGGGTTCCGGGGCGAGGCCCTGGCCTCCATTGCGGCCGTGGCCCAGGTAGAGCTGCGCACCAAGCAGCGCGACCAGGATACCGGTACGCTCCTGCTGGTGGAGGGCTCCCAGATTACCAGCCAGCAGCCCGTAGCCTGCCCCGATGGTACCAGCATCAGCGTAAAGAATTTGTTTTTCAACGTGCCGGCCCGCCGCAATTTTCTCAAGAGCAATGCGGTGGAAATGCGCCACATCCTGGATGAATTTCAGCACGTAGCCCTGGCTAACCCACACATCAGCTTTTCCTTATTCCAGAACGAGCTGGAGGTATTCAACCTCCCGGCCGGCAAGCTCAGCCAACGTATTGTGGCCCTGCTGGGCAACGGCTACAAGGAGCAGCTGGCCCAGGTAGAGGAGGTGACGCCCTTCCTGACGGTAAAGGGCTATATCGGCAAACCCGAATCGGCTAAGAAAAGCCGGGGCGACCAGTTTTTCTTTGTCAACAACCGCTTTATCCGCTCGGCCTACCTCAACCACGCGGTACTGACGGCCTATGAAGGCCTGCTTCCCAAGGACACGCATCCCTTTTACGTACTGTTTCTGGACCTCGACCCCAAGTCCATCGACATCAACGTGCATCCCACCAAAACCGAAATCAAGTTTGAGGACGAGAAGACGGTGTACGCCATTGTGCGGGCGGCCGCCAAGCAGAGCCTGGGTCTGCATAATATGGCCCCGTCCCTGGATTTCGACGGCAACGTGAACTTCGCGCCCATTCAGCCCCTGCGGCTGTCGGGGCAGGAGAAAAACCCCTTCGACGACAGTTTTCAGCCCGATGCGCTGGCCTCGGCGGCCCGGGCTGCGGCCAAAAGCCCGGGCCGCCCCGCCGCTCAGGATGCTTACGAGCGGCAGCTGCCGCCCCGGCCCACCGAGCAGGCCAAGCGCGACCTGGAGGAGTTCTATAAGAGCCTGAGCCAGCTGAGTGTGCCCGATGTGGAGCACGAAGCCACGGCCGTGGGCGTACCAGTACCCACTATTGTGCCCCTGGCCCCGGATGAGGATTTGCCCGCCGACGATGGGCCGCTCCCCGGTGGCCTCCCGTTGCAGGCGGGCTTTACGGCTATGCCGGCCGCTGCGGGCCCGCCGGCACCGGAGCCGGCTGCGGTACCGGTGGTGTTGCCCAGTGCCAGCGCTGCGGCCGCCTCGCCCGAGCTGCCCCTGCGCGAATCCAGTACGGGGCCGGGCAACAAGGTGCTGCAGCTGCACCAGCACTACCTGCTGGTGCCGGTGAAGTCGGGCATGATGCTGATTGACCAGGTAGCGGCCCGGGAGCGGATTCTGTACGAGCAGTACACCCAGAGCCTGGAGCGGGAAGTTAGTGCCTCCCAAACACTGCTGTTCCCGCGCACTATTACGTTTACGCCCCAGGATTTTGCTATTCTGCGGGAGGTGGAAGAGTCGCTCCGCTCATTGGGGTTCCGTTTTACCGATTTTGGCAAGCACACCATTGCCGTAGAAGGCATTCCGGCCGATGTGCCGGCCCGCGACGAAAAGGAGTTACTGGAAGGCCTCATTGAGCAGTTTCGCACCTCGGCCGGCCCCATGAGGCTGGACCGCCGCGAGCAGATGGCCCGGGCGCTGGCCCGGCGGGTGGCGGCCAGCGCCAGTGGGGCCCGTCTCTCGGAGCGCGAAATGACGGCCATTGTGGATAAGCTCTTCGCCTGCTCGGTGCCCAACTATACTCCCGATGGCCGCCGTACGCTGGTCATGCTGGAAATGGGACAGTTGCAGGAGTTATTCCGGAAGTAGGGGCCGGGGGCTCCGCTACGCGCAGATTCCCAAACAGGCCTTTGTTGGCAGGTGCCAGCCATTTCGGCGGCATCTGCGTAGTTTCAGGGCAAAAAACCGGCGGAAACAGCCTCGCCAGTCTTACGCAATACCCTATGTTTCAACTTACCCCGATGGTTCGCAACCTGCTCATTGCCAATGTGGTGGTGTTCATTGCGAGCAAATACCTGCTCAACCTCAATTTGCTGGCGCTCTACCCCATTGGGTCGCCGATGTTCTGGCCCTGGCAGTTTCTGACGCACATGTTCATGCACGCCGATGCTGGCCACATCTTTTCCAACATGATTGGCCTGATTGCCCTGGGGCCGCTGCTGGAGCAGCGTTGGGGGGCCAAGCGGTTTCTCACGTTCTGGCTGATTTGCGGGGTGGGAGCCGGGGTGTTATACAACGGCCTGCGCACCTACGAGGTACACCGCATGGGCCAGCAGCTGGAAACGTTCCGGGCGGAGCCGACCGGCGTAAACCTGAAGGACTTCGTGGAAACCAACCTGCCAAAAGAGCTGGCAGAAACCCACGAGTCGGCGGCCGTGAAGCTGCACGATAACCCGGGCGACACGTACGTTATCCAGAACGAGCTGGCTCAGCTGGAGCGGGTGTATGAGGCCAGCCGGGACGGCGCGATGGTGGGGGCCTCGGGGGCGCTGTTTGGGATACTCATTGCCTTCGGAATGCTCTTCCCGAACTCCCTGCTGATGGTGTTTCCGCTTCCGGTGCCCATTAAGGCCAAGTACTTCGTGATACTCTACGGCCTGTTTGAGTTCTTTTTCGGCATCCGGCGCGTGCCCGGCGACAACATTGCCCACTTTGCCCACTTGGGCGGAATGCTGGTGGGCTTCATTGTGTTGCAAATCTGGCAGCGCAACCGCACCCGGCTGTACTAGTGTGTCAGGCTGACGGTAAGGGAGGCAGCTTGCACGAAAATTGCGGACATTCCTCCCTCACCCCGCTGCCCACCCGGCCGTATCTCTACCCTCCGCCCCACCTCGCATGAGCATCGTCAACGATATCCGAACTGCTTTTAGTCGCCGCGACAACGCGCTGAACCAGCTGCTGCTGCTGAACGTGCTGGTGTTCGTGTTTCTGGTGCTGATGAAGGCAATCATGTACCTCTCGGGCACGCTGGCGTACTACCCCAACGTACTGCGGCAGTTTGCACTACCCTCGGATATGCCTTCGTTGCTGCGCCACCCCTGGACGCTGCTGACCTACGCCTTCACTCACGAAGGCCCCTTTCACATCCTGTTCAACCTGCTGAACCTATACTGGTTCGGGGCCCTGATTCGGGAGTACCTGGGCGACCGGCGCCTGGTGAGCCTGTACGTGCTGGGGGCGCTGACGGGCGCCGCGCTATTCCTGCTGGGCTTTAATCTGATACCTACGCTGCAGCGCTACGCCGAGGCCGGCGTGCCGCTGCTGGGGGCCTCGGCGGCTGTTACGGCCGTTATCAT
Source organism: Hymenobacter metallilatus (assembly GCF_003944705.1). Taxonomy (GTDB): domain Bacteria; phylum Bacteroidota; class Bacteroidia; order Cytophagales; family Hymenobacteraceae; genus Hymenobacter; species Hymenobacter metallilatus. The sequence continues at coordinate 179,696 of NZ_RWIS01000002.1, forward strand.
GGCCGCCGCCACCCTGCTGCCCGACTACACCTTTATGCTGTTTCTGCTGGGGGCCGTGCGCATCAAATACATTGCGGCTGTGGTGATTTTGCTGTCGGTGCTGGCCATCAACCAAGGCAACCCCGGCGGTGGCCTGGCGCACATTGGCGGCGCGCTCATTGGGTTTCTGTTCGTGAAGCAGCTGCAAGCCGGCCGCGACCTGGGCCGCCCGGTGCAGGCGGTCGGCGACTTTTTCGTGCGCCTGGTAACCGGCCGCCCCAACTTGCGCGTTACCCACCGCAATGCCAGTGCCGCGCCAGCCGCGCCGGTTGCGAAGAAAGGTGCGCCCACCCAGCCCGGCCAGGATGAAATCGACCTGATTCTGGATAAGATTTCCCACTCTGGCTACGAAAGTCTGAGTAAGGAGGAAAAGCAGAAGCTGTTCCGGGCCAGCCAGAAGTAAGTTGCCCCGATGAGTTTCTAATAAAACCCCGCCGCCTTCCAGGCAGCGGGGTTTATGGCAAAGTCGATGGCGCCGTTCATATAGCCAAAACTGTTGGCCGGGCTCACCAGCGCATCGGCAGGTACGTCGAAAATGGAGCCGCAGCGGAAGGTTACCTGAGGTACATCGGCAAAAACGTGATGCCAGGCGTCGGTAATTTCAGGGTTTGTATCGGTAAAATAGAAGTGCATACAAGCGTTCAGAACGGCAAAATGCGCATTTCAGCACCCCTATTAGCATTAAAAAAACCGGCCACCCTAGACGTAGGGTGGCCGGTTTTTTATGGATTGGGTGCAGGTTACGCCGAGGCTTTGCTCAGGTTGTCCAGCGCGTCCATTACTTCTTTCACGTGGCCGCGGGAGGTTTCCAGCAGGGCTTTCTCCTCATCGTTGAGTTGCAGCTCGATAACCTTCTCGATGCCGTTTTTACCCAGGATAACCGGAGCACCCAGGTACACGCCGTTGATGCCGTATTCGCCCTGCAACTCGATGCACACGGGGAACACGCGGCGCTGGTCGCGCACAATGGCCTCTACCATCTGGGCCGCGGCGGCACCGGGGGCATACCAGGCCGAAGTGCCCATCAGCTTCACCAACTCACCCCCGCCCACGGCGGTGCGCTGCACAATGGCGTCCAGTTCGGCTTTGCCAATCAGCTCGGTTACGGGGATGCCGCCCACGGTGGTGTAGCGGGGTAGGGGTACCATGGTGTCGCCGTGGCCACCCATGAGCACCGCCTGAATGTCTTTGGGGCTCACGTTGAGGGCCTCGGCCAGGAAGGCGCGGTAGCGGGCCGTATCCAGAATGCCGGCCATGCCGAACACCTTCTCCCGGGGCAGACCCGAGGTCAGGTGGGCCTGGTAGGTCATTACGTCCAGGGGGTTGCTCACCACGATGATGATGGCGTTGGGCGAGTGTTTCACCACCTGCTCCGTCACCGACTTCACAATGCCGGCGTTGGTGGCAATCAGGTCGTCGCGGCTCATGCCGGGCTTGCGGGGCAGGCCCGAGGTAATTACCACCACGTCGGAGCCAGCGGTGCGGCTGTAGTCGTTGGTGACGCCCACCGTGCGGGAGTCGTAGCCGATGATGGGGGCTTTCTGCCAGATATCCAGGGCTTTGCCTTCGGCAATGCCTTCCTTGATGTCAACGAGGACGATTTCGTTGGCAATTTCGCGGGTGGCCAGTACATCGGCGCAGGTCGCGCCTACGTTGCCGGCTCCAACTACGGTAACTTTCATGGAGTGGATGGAATTGGGTGTGAACTTGTGGGTTGGCCGTAAAGCTACTCCATAGAAGTGAGAAGGTGAGCCATAAAAAGTGAGACTTTTACACCAGAGCGTGTGGAGAGTTAGCAAGCTGTCCTCATAAGAACGTCATTCCGAGCGGAGCCGAGGAATGACGGCCTTTCCACTGCTGCTCATGTCTCACATCCGCTTCACCAGCAGCACCCGTTCCGTCTGCTCCGTCACCCGGAACCGCTCATCAGGCCGGAAACCGATAACCCAGGCAATTTTGCCGTCGGCGGACACCAGCACCCACACATTGTCTTTCAGATTGAGGGGCACTTTCTGGTCGATGAGGAAGTCACTGAGCTTCTTCTTGCCCTTCATGCCGATGGGCATAAACCAGTCGCCCTCCTGCCAGGGGCGCACCGTGAGCGGAAACTTGAGCACGTCGGCATCCAGGGCGGCCAGGGCTTTGCCTTTGGGTACGTCGTAGCCTTCGGTTATTTCCAGCAACTCAGTGCGCAGGTGCAGGCCGTCAATTTTCAGGGCTTCCTGCCCGGCCTGCAGCTGATGGCTGCCGAACTGCCGGAGCTTGCGCGGAGTAATTACCAGCTGGTCCCGGTCCTTCACCAGCTGGTGCGTGGGCGACTCGAAGCGGCGGCCCGGCTCGGCCCCGAAGCTCTGCACAATGTCCTTGGTAACGAGGTAGCTGAAGCCGAAGGGCCGCAGCAGTTCGTGCAGCACCAGGGCCGTGGCGGCAGTTTTCTGGAGCAGGCGAATATCAAGGTAGGTAGCTTCCGGCTCCTGGCGCTGGGCCTGGGCGGCGGTTTCCTCCACGTAGCGGCGCACAATTTCCTCGGCCGCGCCCACGCGCTCTGCTGTCACGCTCATGGTGTGGTCGAGGGAAGGGTTAATGTCGCGCAGCACGGGCAGCACCTCTAGGCGCAGGCGGTTACGCTGGTACACTGGCGAGTCGTTGCTGGCATCCTCGCGCCAGATCAGGCGGTTTTCCACCACGTAGTCGTACAGGTCGGGCTTGCTTACGGCCAGTAGGGGGCGCACCAGATGGCCGGCTTTGGGCCGGATGCCGTGCAGCCCGGCCAGGCCGGTACCGTGGGTGAGGTTGAGCAACATGGTTTCGGCGGTGTCGCGCTGGTGGTGGGCGGTGGCAATGGCGGCGTAGCCTTGCTGCTCCCGCACCCGCTCAAACCACTCGTAGCGCAGGGCGCGGGCGGCCATCTGGGTTGAAATGCCTTCCTGCTCAGCAAACTTCTTGGTCTGGAAAAACTCCACAAAGTAAGGGGCCTCGTACTTCTCGGCCAGTTTGCGCACGAACTGCTCGTCGGCGTCGGCTTCCTCGCCGCGCAGCCCAAAGTGGCAGTGCGCCACCCCAAATTTCACCCCCAGCCGGTGCAGCACGTCGGCCAGCACCACCGAGTCGAGGCCGCCGCTGACGGCTACCAGCAGCTGGTCGGTGGGGGAGAAGAGAGAGTTTTCCTGAATGAAGAGTTGAATTTGGTCGAGCATGGGAAAGCGCAATCTAGTGCTAAAGGGCTAGCTCCCCTCCTTGGAAAGGAGGGGCTGGGGGTGGTTGATGGCAAATGAACAGGCTACTTTTAGAGCAAAAAGGATGTTCAACGAGTGTCAACCACCCCCAGCCCCTCCTTTCCAAGGAGGGGAGCTAGCCTTAGCACTAAACAGAAGACCTGTACTACCTCACAAAGAAAACCGTTAGCAACGGCCCTTCTGTACCTTTGCGCCGAAATGTCGTTCCCGAAGCCTCTTTTTCTTCTGCTGTTGCTGCTTCTGCCGGTTCTGGGCTGGGCCCAGCAGCGCCCGGCCGCCCGGCCCACAAATCAGCCCACACCCCAGAAAGGGCAGCAGATTGAGCTGTTGACCGCCTCAGAATTGCAGGGCGGTGATTTTAACGGGGTGGAAATCCGCAAGCTGATTGGCAACGTGAGCTTCCGCCAGGGCACCACGCTACTTTACTGCGACTCGGCCTACCAATACACCGAGCGCAACGCCCTGGAGGCATTCAGCAACGTGCGCATCATCCAGAACGATACCATCACCATTACCGGCGACCGGGGCACCTATGACGGCGACACCCGCAAGGCCCGCATGACCGGCAACGTAACCATGCGCGACCCACGCATGACCCTCACCACCCAACTGCTCGACTACGACCTGAACAGCAACCTGGCCTACTATAGCACCGGCGGCCACCTCCAGGACCCCGAAAACACGCTCGACAGCCAGTTTGGGTACTACAATACCCAGAGCAAGGTGTTCAGCTTCAAGCGCAACGTGAAGCTGATTACCAAGGAAAATACCATCGACACCGATACGCTGCAGTACAACACCGTCAGCAAGATTGCCTACTTCTTTGGGCCTACCCGCATCAAGGGCAAGCAAGGCAACCTCTACGCCGAAAACGGGAACTACAACACCGTTACCAAGATTTCCAACTTCGCCCGCAACGCTAAAATCGAAACGCCCAACTACCTGCTGGGCGGGGATAAGCTGTACTACGACGAAGCCCGGCAGTACGGGGTGGCTACCGGCCGCGTGTCCATGACCTCGAAGAAGGATAATCTGGTAATTCGGGGCGACGTGGGACGGTACTGGCGGGCCCAGGGCCGGGCCAAGGTGTACGGCAGCCAGCCCGTGATGCGCAATATCTCGGACAAGGATACCCTCTACCTCTCGGCCGATACGCTGGTGAGCGTGGAGGGCCGCCCGCCCCAGAACAAGGCCGGCGTGATTTACGCTTACCGCAAAGTCCGCATCTTCCGCGCTGACCTGCAGGGCCGCTGCGACTCGCTCACCTACGACCGGCAGGATTCCGTTATCTACCTCAGCCACGACCCGGTGCTCTGGAACAAGGGCAACCAGCTCACCGCCGACTCCATGGAGATTCAGCAGCGCCGCGGCCAGATTGACCAGATGCGCCTGTTCGGCCACGCTTTCAGCATCGGACAGGATACGCTGCTGAACTTCAACCAGGTGAAGGGCCGCAACATGGTGGCCTACTTCCGCGACAAATCCATCAAAAAAATTGATGTGCTTGGCAACGCCGAGAGCCTCTACTATGCTCTTGAGGGCGACACGGCCGTGTCGGGCGTGAATAAAAGCCTCTCGGCCACCATGGCCCTGCGGTTTCAGGAGGGCAAGCTTAACACCATCAGCTTCCTTACCAACCCTGAGGCCCAGTTTATTCCGCCCAACGACCTAAAAGCCGAAGATGCCAAACTCACGGGTTTCCGCTGGCGCGCCGCGGAACGCCCTAACCGCCGCCAGACGTTAGGTAAGCATTTCGCGCTGCCCGCCAAGGCAAAGAAGAAAGCGGCTCCCGTCAAGAAAGCTACGACTACCAAAAAATCAACGACCACCAAAAAAGCCGCGCCAAAAAAGCCGGCGGCTAAACCCCGAACCGCTCCTAAATCTGTGAAGAAATAACATTGTCATTCCGACGGCAGGGGAATCCGGGGGCACACGCCAGATTCCTCCTGCCGCTTTATGCGCGAAATGACGTTCTGTTTGCGCGGAGTGATGGTTGTATTCCCTTTCTAATCAATACCAAATTTGCCTCACCGATTCTTCTTACCTTTGCGCCCTTATGCTGTCTTTCCGTCCTGCCTTTCTTATTCTGTTCCTGAGCATCTTGCTATTGGGCTCCTGCACCGGCTACCAAAAGCTGCTGAAGAGCACCGATGTGAACAAGAAGTATGAAGCTGCCATTCAGTACTACGAAAAGGGCGACTACTTTAAGGCCGGTACGCTGCTGGAAGAGTTGATTCCGCTGTTGAAGGGCCGTCCGGAGTCGGAAAAAGCGCAATTCTATTTCGCCAATACCAACTTTCAGCAGCGAAACTACACCCTGAGCGCCTACTACTTCAAAACGTTCTACGAGACCTATCCGAACTCGCAGTACGCCGAGGAATCGGCCTTTATGCAGGCCAAATCGTTGTTCCGCGACTCCCCCGACTACCAGCTGGACCAGACCAACACGTTTACGGCGCTGGAGGTAATTCAGGATTTTCTCAACCGTTTTCCCGAAAGCAAGTACCGCCCCGAAACGGAAGGTATGTCGCAGGAGCTGCAGAAAAAACTGGAAAACAAGGCCTTCCGCTCCGCTCGTCTCTACTACGATTTGCGCTATTACCAGTCGGCTGTAACGGCTTTTACCGGATTTCAACAGCAGTACCCGGCATCTGCTTACGGCGAGCAGGCGGCTTTCCTGAAGCTTAGTGCCCAGTTTGATCTGGCAACGGAAAGCGTGGAGGAAAAGCAGCGGGAACGATACCTGGAGGCCATTGCCTTCTACCAGAACTTCATCGACGCTTTCCCGCAAAGCAAAAACCTGAAGGACGCCGAGCGGATGTACGACCAATCCCGCGACGCGGTGGCCAAGCTGAAGCCCGAAACTACCGCCGCGAAATAAAAATTTAGCGTGAATACGGAGGGTGTACTGTAAAAACGTGGAACATGCGGCTCGGGTAACAGGCCGTATATGTTCCAGTACTGCATACTCACCGTATTCCTACATTCTGCACATTCTCAACACATTTGTCCATGAAGACTCCGAACAACGTTCCTGCTTCCATTGTAACTCGCAACATGTCGGATTTCACCGCTGAAACCGGCAACGTGTACGAAAGCATTGCCATCATTTCCAAGCGCGCCAACCAGATTTCCGTGAAGCTGAAAGAAGAGCTGAACGGCAAGCTGGCCGAGTTTGCTACCACCGTCGACAACCTGGAAGAGGTGTTTGAGAACCGGGAGCAAATCGAAATTTCCAAGCACTACGAGCGGCTGCCCAAGCCCACCAACCTGGCCGTAGAGGAGTTTCTGGAAGGCAAAGTACATTTCAGTACTCCCGCTGAGGACGAGCTGAAAGGCTAGTCAGTCGGCCTGCACCAGCACATCATGCAGCGTTGGGCAAAGCTGCTGGCCGAGGTAGTAGCGCACGTTACTGCTGGTGCCGGCTGTGTTGCCCGGCGCTGCATGTTGCATGTCAGCGCCGGGCCAACGGGTATCTTTTTACTTGCACACAGCTGTTTACTCCGTGGTTAAGGGCAGAAAAATTCTAGTCGGTGTCTGCGGTAGTATTGCCGCCTATAAATCGGCGTTGCTGGTGCGCCTGCTGGTGCAGGCCGGCGCCGAGGTGCAGGTGGTCCTGACGCCGTCGGCCACGGCTTTCGTGACGCCGCTCACGCTGGGCACCTTGTCGAAAAACCCGGTTTTGCAGGGGTTTGTGAAGGATGAGCGGGCCGGCGAGTGGCATAACCACGTACACCTGGGCCTCTGGGCCGATGCGCTGGTAGTGGCACCCGCTTCCGCTAATTCGTTGGCCCATTTTGCCCATGGCCTCTGCAACACGCTGCTGGATGCCGTGTACCTCTCGGCCCGCTGCCCGGTGTTTGTAGCCCCCGCCATGGACCTGGACATGTACCAGCACCCCGCCACCCAGCACAACCTGCAACTGCTGCGTGCCTACGGCAACACCGTCTGGGATTCGCCGGCCGGTGAGCTGGCCAGCGGCCTTAGTGGCCCCGGCCGCATGTTGGAGCCGGAGGATATTGTGCGGGAGCTGGAGCGGTTTTTTGAAGTAGGAATTGAGAAGTAGAAATTGAAAACGTGCAGCTGAGTTCTGCATCGGCCTCTCTTGCGCCGCCAATCAATTCATACTTTTTTAATTCTCACGGTTTAATTGAAGCAGATGCGCGTCCTCATCACTGCTGGCCCCACCTACGAGCCCCTGGATCCGGTGCGGTTTATCGGCAACCATAGCACCGGCAAAATGGGTTACGCGCTGGCCGAAACCTTTGCGGCGCGGGGGGCGGAGGTGACGCTCATCAGCGGGCCGACCAACCTGCCCGATCCGGCTAGCCCGGCCATCCGGACGGTGCGGGTGCAAACGGCTCAGGAGATGTACCAGGCCGCTGTGGCCGTGGCACCCGCTGCCGATGTGTGGGTGTTTGCTGCCGCCGTGGCCGATTACCGTCCGGCCCAGGTGGCGGAGCAGAAGATCAAAAAGGCCGGCGACACTCTGACGCTGGAGCTGGTAAAGAACGTGGATATTGCCGCCGAGCTAGGGAAAAGTAAGCGGCCCGAACAATTTTCGGTGGGTTTTGCGTTGGAAACGGAGAACGAGCAAGCCCATGCCCTGGATAAGCTGCGGCGCAAAAACTTTGATATGGTGGTGCTGAACTCCCTGCGTGATGCCGGAGCCGGTTTTCGCCACGATACCAACAAAATAACGCTGCTGGAAGCTGATGGCCGAATAGCTACCTTCGACCTGAAAGCCAAGGCCGAAGTGGCTCGTGATATTGTACAGGCCGTATTATCCCGATTGCCCCATTCTCATGCGTAAACTCTTTTCGTTGCTGGTGGTACCGATGGTGCTGGCGCTGACCAGCCCGGCGCAGGCCCAGGAGCTGCAGGCCGAAGTGACGGTATCGACCGAAAACGTAACCATATCGGACCGGCAGCTGGTGCAGCAGATGCGCAACGACATGCAGACGTTTCTGAACACGCGCGCTTTTTCCGGCCAGACGTACCGGCCGGAGGAAAAAATCCGCTGCAAGGTATTCGTGGGCATCACCAAAATTCCCCAGAATGGTACCTACGAGGCCACGGTGCGCGTACTGAGTACGCGGCCGGTTTATGGCACCGGCTACGAAACCAACCTACTGAGCTTCGCCGACCGGGGCTGGGTATTCAACTACTCGCCCCAAAACCCGATTGACTACTCTGAAACCACTTTTGTGGGGAATCTGTCGTCGTTGCTCACTTTTTATGCCTACATCATCATTGGTATGGATCAGGACAGCTTCTCGCCCCTGAGCGGCTCCCCGTACTACGATAAGGCCCGTACCGTGCTGGTAAATGCGGCGTCGCAGAATATTACCAACGAAGCCGACGAAGGGTGGAAGGATACCAACAACGGTAACCGGTACTGGCTGCTCAATAACCTGCAGGATCCGCAGCTGGAGGCATTCCGGAGTGCCGTGTATGCCTACTACCGGCAGGGGATGGACATATTTATCACGAAGCCCGAAGAAGCCCGCACCAGCATTGCTACGGCTTTGCAGGGAGTGCAGCAGGCGGTGCAGCGCCGGCCTGGTACGTTGCTGGCCCGCGCATTTTTCACTACCAAGGCCGAGGAAATTTCCAACGTGTTTCGTACCAGTCCCAACCAGGAGCAGAAAACTCAGGTGGCTACCCTGCTTACCGAAGTAGACCCCACCAATGCGGCCCGCTATCAGACCATCCTGCGGCAGCCCTAAGTCCGGGTTTTTGCGGCACAGGTCCGGTATCCTGCGCTGTATGGACCGCCTCGGGTAGTGCATTTGGCCAACTGCCCACGCGCCCGGGTTTGCAGAACTACTCACATTCCAGCCAGTACCTGTCGTACGGCAGGTGCTGGTTGCTTTTCTAGCAAGGACAATTTTCCGCATTTTCCTTCCCATGGGCTTTGCAAACGGGCCCACTTTAGAAAGGCGAAGGGTGCTGTTCCGGTTGGTTAAGCTCTGGAAGCAAAATTAATTGGCATTTAACTAAATGAACTAGTAGCTTTGCTAAAGCTACTAGACTTGCTCGTTGCAGGCAGGCCCGTAGCCGTGTTATTTTGGCAGCTACGGCCGGCGCACCGGCCTTCATGTGGTTTGATATGCTGGTTGATCTGCGAATTCAGAATTACGCTCTGATTGAGAAATTAGAGCTGCGGCCGTCGGCGCTGCTGAACATCATTACCGGCGAAACGGGAGCCGGTAAATCCATTATGCTGGGGGCCATCGGCCTGCTGCTCGGCAACCGCGCCGACTCGCGTATGCTCTTCGATACGGACAAGAAATGCGTGATAGAGGGGCATTTCGACATTCGTAGCTACCAGCTGCAGGATATTTTTGAGGCTGAGGATCTGGATTACGACCAGCAATGCATCCTGCGCCGGGAAATTAGTCCGGCCGGCAAAAGCCGGGCCTTTATCAATGATACGCCCGTAACGCTGGAAACTCTGCGCCACATTGGGGCCAACCTGATGGATATTCATTCCCAGCACGATACGCTGCTGCTCGGGGACACCGTGTTTCAGCTTAACCTGCTGGATTTATATGCCGGCCTGGTGCCCCTGCGTGGGCAGTATAGCAATGCCTACCGGCAATACCGCAAGCAGGAAGCTGATTTGAAAGCTTTGGAGGACCAGGTAGCCCAGGCTAACAAGGAGTTGGATTACCACAGCTTTCTGCTGAACGAGCTGGAAGAAGCCAGCCTGGATAATGAGCAGCAGGATGAGTTGGAGCAGGAAGTGAAGGAGCTGGAGCACGCCGAGGAAATCAAGTTCAAACTAACCCATGCTTTGCAGGGCCTGTCGGAAGGGGAGTACTGCGCTACCAGCGCCCTGAAGGATGCCGCCTCTATGCTCGGTCAGGTGGCGGCGTACTCGGAGCCGGTGCGGGAGTTGAAAACCCGCTTGGATAGCTGCCTGATTGAGTTGCACGATATTGCCGACGAAATTGAGGCCGTAGAGCGGCGCACCGAGGGCGACCCGGCCCGTATTGATGAGCTGCAAAGCCGCCTGAACGTACTTTATAGCCTGCAGCGCAAACACCAGGTGCGCGACGTGGTAGCCCTGCTGGCCGTGCGCGCCGACCTGCGCGATAAAGTAGGCTCCGTGCTCAACCTGGACAAGCAGATTACCCGTTTGCGCCGGGAGGTAGAGGCTAGTCTGGCTGCCATCCGCAAGCAGGCGGCCCGCCTTTCGGAGGCCCGCCGCAAAGTGTTCCCCCGGTTTGAGAAAGAGCTGGCCTCTCTGCTCACGGATCTGGGTATGCCGCACTCCCGCATTGTGGTGCAGCACCAGGAAAGCGCCCCGGCAGCCAGTGGCATCGATGTGGTCAGTATTCTGTTTTCGGCCAACAAGGGTGCCCAGCCCCAAACGCTGAGCAAATCGGCCTCGGGGGGCGAATTTTCCCGACTGATGCTGAGCATCAAGTATATGCTGGCCGATAAAACCGCTCTTCCTACCATTGTATTCGACGAAATAGATACCGGTATCAGCGGGGAAATTGCCGTGAAAGTGGGACGCATGATGCAGCAAATGGCCAAAAAGCACCAGCTTATCACCATTAGCCACCTGCCCCAGATGGCTGCCGCCGGCGACGCCCACTACTTCGTGTACAAGGAAGACCGTGCCGACCGCACCGTGAGCCGCATCCGCCAACTCAGCCAGGACGAGCGGGTACACGAAATAGCTCAGATGATTTCCGGGGCTAACCCCAGCCAGAACGCTTACCAGAGTGCCCGGGAGCTCCTGGCCCTGCGCGGGGTGGAAATGGCGGGGTAGAAGTGAAATTATGAAGTTGTGAAATTGTGAGTTGGTGAATGGCTAACTTGGCGCTTTCAACCACAAATCCACGCATGAAGGAGTTGCCGGACGCACTATAAAACGACGTCTGCGCCTCACAACTTCACCATTTCACAACTTCACCATATGGCAAATCTACTCGCGGGCAAAGTCGGTATTATATCCGGTGCGCTGAACGAAGAATCCATTGCTTGGAAAGTAGCCCTGAAGGCCCACGCCGAAGGAGCCCGCTTTGTGCTCACCAACGCCCCTCTGGCCATGCGCATGGGCGAAATCAACAAGCTCTCGGAGCAGTGCAACGCGCCCATCATTCCGGCCGATGCTACTTCCATGGAAGACTTGGAGAAGCTGTTCAGCGGGGCACAGGAGCACCTCGGCGGCAAGCTCGATTTCGTGCTGCACAGCATTGGCATGAGTGCCAACATCCGCAAGGGCAAGCACTACGGCGAGCTGAACTATGAGTGGTACCAGAAAACCCTGGACGTATCGGCGCTGTCGTTCCACAAGATGCTAGCGGTAGCCGAAAAGCAGGACGCCTTCAACGAGTGGGGCTCGGCCGTAGCCCTGAGCTACATTGCCGCCCAGCGTGCCTTCCTCGACTACACCGACATGTCGCAGGCCAAGGCTATGCTGGAAAGCATTGCCCGCAGCTACGGACAGCGTCTTGGTAAACTCAAGAAGGTGCGGGTGAATACCATCAGCCAGTCGCCTACCAAAACCACGGCCGGTACCGGTATCAGCGGCTTTGATGCGTTCTACGAGTATGCTAACCGTCTTTCGCCCCTGGGCAACGCCCCGGCCGAAGCCTGCGCCGACTACTGCATCTCGCTGTTCTCGGACCTGACCCGCTACGTGACCATGCAGAACCTGATGCACGACGGCGGCTTCAGCACTACCGGCATCTCAGAGGAACTAGTGGAGCTGATTACCAACGCCAATTCGTAGGCTTTTCCGCTTTCGGTTACACCACAACGCCCGGCCGGTTTGGCTGGGCGTTGTGTTTGCTGGGCAGGCGGCGGGGTGTTGTCCACTTCCCACCCAGTGTCTTTGGCAAAGGAATGCAGGCAGATAGTTTGATTTCCCTGACCGAGCTCCTGCGGGCTGCTGGTCAGGACAGATAACTTACTTCTGCATCCGTAGCCAGCTCTGGGCATCTTCCAGGCTGTCGAACATGTGCATGTGAAGCTGGTTGCCAATGCGCAGTTGCAGGTTTTCAATAGAAAGCTGACCGAAGATGTCGGAGGAAAGCACCTGGGCGAAGTACCGCAAACCAGCTCCCATAATCAGAGGCGTCCAGACCTGCTCAATCCAGTCGTTGGCTTCCGTGAAGGCGCCTTGCAGGTTGCGGTGGTCGTTGAGCAGCTTGCTGCACGGTTCTTCCCGTAGCATATCCACGTAGGTGAGGCCGCCATCCATAATTGTGCTCAGAGTCTGACGCCCATGCCAGATGGCATGAATCCAGCCCTCAGTACGGTTTCGTTCTACGGTCAGGTAAACGCTACCGTCGCCGCGTTTCAACAATGTGGTTGTCATTCCAGGTCAGATTGGGGGCTCTGTGAGCGGGCAGCCAGCAGATGCACCGTGCAGCAAATATGGGAAACAACGCCACACCACGTGTGGAGAGGCAGCCAGCTACGTGCTCATGGAATTGCAGCATCTGAGGTTTCCGGCTATTTACCTGCTCTACGCCATGAGGTTACGGAATTAGCCGGTCGGCGCGCAACTGTTCAAACAGGTCAAAGAAAGAATCTTCGGTGGCTTGATATTCCCGGAATCCTCGCTTACGGCTGTTCGCCATGTCCGTCATTACTTCGATGGGGCGGCCTAAATCCAGGTCGGTATGCCAGGGCGAGGCCAGGCGGTTCAGATCGGGCTCGGCGAGCTGATGGCGCTGGGCAATTTCGCGCCACAAGGGCGCATCAGTGCTGAGCTCTGCCTCCAGGGGGCGCACAGTGCCATCAAATCCTATGGCCTCTACCCCAAACCAGGCGGCTAACCGGGGCCACAGCCAGCTCCATCGGAATACGTCTCCATTCACAATATTGAATGCCTGGTTGTGAGCAGCTTCGGTGGTAGCAGCCCACCGCAGCTGTTTGGCAATAATGCGGGCATCCGTCACGTCGGAAAGCCCCTGCCACTGCGCTTGTGAGCCGGGCCAGCGGAAAGGCCGGCCGGTTTCCTTGCAGATACTGGCGTACACGGCCAGGGTGGTACCCAGGTTCATGAGGTTGCCCACCGCTTTGCCAATGATGGTGTGTGGCCGGTGAATGCTCCAGGTAAACCCGTCACGGGCAGCGGCGGCATACACCTCATCCTCCTGAGCATAGTAAAAATTGTCGAGTGGCAGGCGGGGCTGCTCCTCGCGCAGTGGCGTGGGCGGCGGCGTGCCCCCGCTTACATACGCCTCAAACGGCCCCAGATAGTGCTTGAGCCCTGTTACCAACGCTACATGCTGCACCGATTGTTGAGGAGCCACCGCATCGAGCAGGTTACGTACCATAAGGCGGTTCACGCGGATATTGTCAACCTCAGTATCCTGACGCATCCAGCTGGTGATGAAGACGTGAGTTGGCGCAAGGCCCCGTAAGGCAGCGGCCAGATGGGCGGGGTCCAGCAAATCGGCGGCTACGGGGTGCAGGCCGCTGATATCGGTACGGGGCGAGCGGGCTAACCCGTAGGTGGGTCAGCCCTGCGCCAGCAGCTCCTGGGCCAGGTTGCTGCCGATAATACCGCTTGCCCCTACTATCAGAGCAGTTTTTTCCATGGGATAGAGTCAGATTTCAACTTCACAATAACCACGCACAGGTGGCGGAAGCCTACTTAACAAGCCAACACCCAAATCAGCCCGGATTTTCTCTCGGCTGCTCCTGAAGACAAGGCAACCAGCTTGCTAGTAGCGTGTTGCGCCCAAAGGAATTTTCGCCCGAAAAAACTCGTCCACTTTGCGGTTGAAGACGTCGGCGTGTTCGTGCAGGGTGGCGTGGCCACTATTAGGCACAATCCACAGCCAGGCGCGGGACAGGTGCTGGTAAATGGCCACCGTATGCTCGGGCCGGATTACGTCCCGGTCGCCGGCAATGATGAAGGCCGGAGCCTTGATTTGGGCTAGTGTGGCCAGGGGCACGTGCGGATGCCGCCAGTCGAGTAGAAACACTTTCCAGTCGTTGCGGCGCTTGGGGTCCGTAAACGGTTGAGAACGGCCCTCCTGGTAGCCGCGCCGCATTTGCTGCCACAGCTCGGGCATGAGAGCCGTGGAGTCGGGCCAGAGATTGGCCCCGGTGGCCGCCAGCCGCTTCACTTTTTCGGGGTGGCGCTGCGCCAGCAGCAGTGCCGTAATGCCCCCATCGCTCCAGCCCAGCACGTAGGCCGAGTCGAGGCGCAGGTGCGCAAGCAGGGCCGCGCAGTCGTCGGCCAGCAGCTCAAAGCTCAGCGAATCGCCCGCGTCCACCGATTGGCCGTGGGCCCGGCTGTCCAGCGCAATTACGCGGTACTTTTTGGCGAAGTAGGGAATGGTTTTGGCGAAATCCTGGCTGCTGCCGCCATTGCCGTGCAGCAACAGCAGGGGCGCCCCGGTACCGTAGGTTTCGTAATATAGCTTCAGGCCCCGCACTGTGGCGTACTTGCCAGCGGCAGGATTATGGCCGTAGGGTATTGCCTGCTGCCCCAGCGCTAATTGGCTGGTCAACAGAAATGGCAGGAGCAGCAGGCAGGCGCGGAGCATCAGCAGGAGTGTTGAGTTAGCTGGTAAGAAGAAGCAGAGTTAAGAAATATGCGGCCGGGTTTCCGCTTAAAAAGTTGGCGGCGTTCAAATTCGCTCCTCAGCGTGCTCCCCTTGTGTATAGGCTTATTGTCCCCTGCGTTACCTCTTCTGCAGATACAGCAGCGTAGACTGCCCAGAAGGACCATACTTGTCGTTTATCAGAAAATACCCGCCGCGGTAAGCGGCGAGGCCTTCCCAGTTATAGGTCATGTATTCGCGGGGCAGTTCAAAGAGCGGTTTCCAGGTTACTTTGTCGCCTTTGTAGCGCAGGCTAATGAGGCGGCAGTAGTTCTGGTAGCTGTTGCCGCTCCGGATGAACCGGGCGTTAGGGTCGGGGCTGGGGGGGCGGTACACGCTGTCATCGGCCCCGTTGTAGAAGTAATTGATGGCCGTGAAACGGTTTTGGCCTTCATACGTCAGATCCGTTACACGGAAGGGGAGGCGGGCTACCGGCACAACCTGCGGAATATCGTGTTGCTTTACCGTTGCGGGCAGGCGGTAAGCCACATTGTCGTGCGTGAAGTAGTTGTATTCGAAGAAGAACAGCAGGCTCTGGTTGTAGCCCGTGGCCGCCTCAAACCCGGCGTTATGAATGTGGGTACCGTCCGTCAGGGCGGGCTTGGGCAGGGGCACCAGGTAGCGGGTGTCCAGGGTGATGGTGGCGTTTTCTTCGCTCAGCCGACCCTTAATCAGGTAGCAGTAGGTGGAGGCCGTAGTGGTTTCGATGGTAAAATAGGCATCGTCGCCCAGCATCGTGAGTCCCTCCAGGCCCTCGTAGAGCTGGCAGGCACTGTCAATGCGGGCCTTTATCTGGTCGAGGCCCCGGATGCTGTACTTTTTATAGCCCACGGTCTGCGCCTTCCCGGCCAGCTGGTTATCCATACTGCTAAGGCTGATACCGTACACTTTCGCCTCGGCGCGCTCCTGCAGACGGCTCTCCGAGAGCAGCAGCAGCTCGGTGGGGCGCAGGTACAGCCCGGAGAACTGGTTGTTTTTATCGGCAATTTCCGGGGGCAGCGGAATGGTGCGAAACGTGAACGGCGCTTTCTGGGCGCAAACGGCGCAGCTGCTGCTCAGCAGCAGAATGAGCAAAAGGTACTTCATCAGGCAAAAGATAACTAGGCGGCCTAAAGGTAAACCTTCCCGTATACCGGTGCGCCGCCGGGAGCTTGCCCACACGATATTCGGCTTTGCTTAGCCCAACACAATCTGTTTCGGGTGCATTTCCTCTGCGTAATCCTGGATAACCCGCCGCAGAATCTCCATGTCGCGGGGGCAGCAGCGGGCAAATTCCTCCCAGTTCGTGAGCATCAGTACGGGCGGCATTGGTACAATGGCCACCACCGAATCCCAGAAGGCGTCCCAGCTTGGGCCATACCATTCTGCAAAGCCCAACTGCTCCTTGAACAGCTGGTGCAGCGCCGCTTTGCTGGTAATGCCGGTGAGGTCGAGAGTCATGGCGAAGATCTGTAGCGCGAATTACACAGTTTGCGCTACAATTGCCGCCGTGGTGCCCACCTCGTCACCGTCTTCAACCTGACAGCCCACCACTTTCAGGCTGCCATATAGCTCTCCAATGCGCTCAGGGTTTCGGAAGGGGCACTCACGTGGGGGCAGTGCCCGGCCACGGGCAGGGTAATAAGCCGGGCGTGGGGCAGGCAGGCCTGCAGGTAGTCGCCCACCTCAAGCGGGGCAATTACATCCTCGGCGCACTGTACCAACAAGCAGGGCGTGTGGCACTGCGCTACATCGGCGCGGTTGTCGCCCAGAAACGTAAGGCGCGCAAACTGCCGGGCAATGGCCGGGTCGTTCTGGCAGAAGCTGTGCGCCAGCTCCGCCGTGAGGGAAGGCCGGTCGGGGTTGCCCATGATAAAAGGCGTGATATAATCGGCCCAGCCCACAAAATCGGTATCCATAAAATTCAGCAGCTGCTCCAGGTCCTGGCGCTCAAACCCGCCGTGGTACCCGCCCTCATTCAGGTAGCAGGGTGAAGGGCAGAGCAACAGCAGCTGCTGGAAATAGTGCGGCTCCCGGATGGCCGCCAACATGCCAATCATAGCGCCTACCGAGTGCCCGATAAGTGTAACCTGCTCCAGGGCTAATTGCTGGCAGATATCGAGCAAATCGAGGGCATATCCATCCAGGGAAGCATACCGGGCCGGCTCGTAGGCAGCCGTATCCGACAGCCCGGACCCCACATGGTCGTAGAGCACCAGCCGGCAGTGCTCCGAAAATGCCGGGGTTAGGTAGCGCCAGATGGTCTGGTCGCAGCCAAATCCATTCACGAACACCAGGGTGTGAGCACCATGTCCTAGTATCCGGACGTTATTGCGCTTGAACACATCCATCATGGGCGTAAGCTGTGGTAAGTGAAAAAGAATAGTTGATACTAGTAGATACACAAAGGGCCGCTGTTAGCCAAGTAATTACTAGAATAGGACGGCGGCGTATCCCGGAGTGGGCGACTGGAGGCTGAATAGATGGAATATAGTGAAAACTATATCAAAATGAGACGCCTCGTATTAGCCCGACCTGTTCCAGAACACCGGCAGCCTTGCATCGGCAATGCCCGTACACAGCAGCAGGCAGCTGGCCCCGGCCGCAGTAACCCTGGTACTATGAACGACACCTCCCCGACGACCCCGGCTACCGGGCAACCCCTGAGCCGCGTGGATGGCCGCCAGAAAGTAACCGGCCAGGCCCGCTACGCTGCCGAGCACGCCGTGCCCGGGGTAGTGCACGGGGTGCTGGTGACCAGTAGTATTGCCCGGGGCCGTATTGTGCGGCTAGATACGGCCGCGGCCGAGCAAGCACCCGGGGTACTGGCCATTCTTACCCACCGCAACTCGCCCGGCGTGCCCGCTTACCAGAATGCCCAGGCCAACAACAACCCCCGGCTGGAAGGGCAGGAGCTGCGCGTATTTCACGACGAGCAGATTCATTTCAGCAACCAGCCCGTGGCCCTGGCCCTGGCCGACACCCTGGAACATGCGCAGCACGCCGCCGCACTGGTACGGGTGCTGTATGAGGTGCTGAAACCCGAAACTGACCTCAGCGCCCACCGCAGCCGGGGCATCAAGCCCAAAAAAGCCGACGACTACCTGCGCGGTCAGCCCAATGCCTACCGCCAGGCCCCCGTGCAGGTAGCGCAGGAGTACCGCACGCCGGTACAGGTGCACAACCCCCTGGAGCCCCACGCCGCCATTGCGCACTGGAATGGCCCGCAGCAGCTTACTGTGTACAACAAAACCCAGGCCCCGGCCCTGGCCCGGCAGGATTTGATGCGCATGTTTCAACTGCCCGAAGATGGGGTGCGGGTGTATTCTCCGGTGGTGGGTGGTGCTTTTGGGGGGGCTTCGCGCATTTGGCCGCAGGAAGTAGCGGCTATTTTGGGTGCCCGGCTAACGGGCCGGCCGGTGAAAGTAGCGCTCCGACGCGACCAAATGTTTAATCTGGTAGGTTATCGGCCCTATTCCATTCAGAAAGTAGCCTTGGGTGCTACCGCCGACGGACTGCTGATGGGTATTACGCACGAGGCCCTGGGGCAGACTTCCCGCCACGAGGAGTTTGCGGAGCGCATCGTGGATCCTACCAAATCGGCCTACCGCTGCCCCAACCTCAACACCACGTACCAGCTTGTTCCCCTGGACCTGAGCACCCCCGCCTGGACGCGCGGCCCCGGCGAGGCCAGCGGCTCATTTGCCCTGGAGTCGGCTATGGATGAGCTAGCAGTAGCGCTGAAAATGGATCCGCTGGCGCTGCGCCTGAAAAACTTTGCCCCCACGGACCCCGTGGGCGACAAACCCTGGTCGAGCAACCAGCTGCGCCAGTGCTATGAGCGAGGTGCCGAGACATTCGGGTGGAGCCGGCGCCCGGCTCAGCCCCGCGCCACCCGCGACGGAGAGTGGCTGGTTGGCTGGGGCCTGAGTATGGGGATTTATAAGGCAGAACGCAGCAAAGCCAGTGCCCGGGCTCAATTGTTTGCCGATGGCCGCCTGCTGGTACAAAGCGCCACGGCCGATGCCGGACCCGGCACGGCCACCATTATGTGTCAGATTGCGGCCGACGCCAGCGGGGTACCCCTGGAATACGTGCGGTTTGAGCTGGGCGACTCCAGCCTGCCGCCGGCCCCGGGTCAGTTTGGCTCCCACACGGCAGCCTCGGTGGGCACGGCAGTACACACTGTCTGCATGGCGCTGCGGCAGCAGTTGCTGGAGTTGGCCGTGCACCACCCGCAATGGGCCAGCCGTAGGCTTAAACCCTCCGATATAATCCTGGCAAATGGGGTTGTGTACCCGAAACAGCGTCCCAGGGAGCAACTTACGTACGCCGAGCTGCTTCGCCAGCACAGCCTGATGGGGCTCGACCTCACCCGGGAGGCCGATAAAAGTCCGGAGCAGGAGCGTTATTCGGGTAAGTCGTTTTGCGCCAACTTTGTGGAGGTGCGCGTGCACGAGGCTACCGGACAGGTGCGCGTGAGCCGGGTGGTGTCGGCGCTGGATGTAGGCCGGGTGCTCAACCCCAAAACTGCTCGCTCTCAGGTGTACGGCTCGGTGGTATGGGGTATTGGCATGGCTCTGCTGGAAGAGGCCCGCCTGGACCACCGCTTTGGGCGCTACACCAACAACCAGTTGAGCGAATACCATATACCCGTCAACGCCGATATTCCGGCCATAGAAGTACTGTTTATGGAGGAGCCCGATCAGCACCTCGACCCAATGGGCGCTAAGGGCATGGGCGAAATTGGCTTGATTGGCTTTACGGCAGCCATAGCCAATGCCGTATACCACGCCACCGGCAAGCGTATCCGGGAGTTGCCTATTACCCCGGATAAGCTGATGGGGTGAAAAGGAGGGAAGGAAGGTGTGAGGGTAGGAGGAGATGGGTTGATAAAGAAAAAGTCATGTGGTACACCGGCCAGCCGTCCAGGTCGTAGGACTGAGCAGGAGAACAACAAAGAGGAACGTTCTTCCGAACGGAGCCGAGGAAGGGCGTTCAGGGATTGGTTACCACGCTAACGTCCTTTCGCAAGATTCCTCAACTTCGTTCGGAATGAAGGGCTAAAGTGTAAGTCAGTATCCCGTTGCGCAACGTCGGGTAGTTTTTTTGGTTCTTTAGCATCCAGAATCATCCACTCCACCACCAACTCCGCATGTACACATTTCGACTCCTGGCTCTGGCCGGCGGCCTGGCTCTGGCCGTTCCCGGCCTGGCTCAGCAAGGCACCAAGGCCGATCCGGCCATGCTCACTAAGATAAAAGAGGAAGGCCTGAACCGCTCCAAGGTGATGGAAACGGCCTTTTACCTCACCGACGTCTGTGGCCCCCGCCTGGCCAACTCCGCGGGCCTTACCCGCGCGAACCAGTGGACCCAGCAGCAGCTCACCAGCTGGGGCCTGGTGAAAGCCAGCATTGAGCCCTGGGGTATCTTTGGCCGCGGCTGGGACATTGAAAAATCGTACGTGGCCATGACGGCTCCGTACTATCACACCCTCATTGGGGCCCCCAAAGCCTGGACGCCCAGCACCAACGGCCCACTGAAAAAGCAGGTAGTTGTGGTAAAAGTCACTACCGAAGCCGAGCTAGACAAATACAAGGGGCAGCTACGCGACAAAATTGTGCTGCTGGAAGTGGCTAATCCGCCTAAAACCAGCTTCGAGCCCGACGCCCGGCGCTACACCGCGGAAGAGTTGCAGAAAATGGCCGACTTCAAACCCGAGCCTCCGGCTGCCAAGCCCGACGATGCCGAAATGGAGAAACGCCTGGCCCAGCGTCGCGCCCTGATGGCCCTGCGCGCCAAGATGTCGGATATGCTGCTGAGCGAAGGCGCGGCGGCTATTCTGAGCACCCGCGGCGGCTCCGATGGTACCTTCTTCACCAGCAACGGCGCACCCTACGCCGCCGATGCCAAGCCCGTGCTGCCCGAGCTGGAAATGGCTCCCGAAGACCAATTGCGTCTGATTCGGCTGGCTGAGGCAGGTATTGCGGTAGAAATCGAGCTGGAAACCCGCACCCGCTTCCAAACGCAGGATTTGAAAGGCTACAATGTGGTGGCGGAAATTCCGGGCACCGATAAAAAACTGAAAAGCGAAATTGTGATGCTGGGCGGCCACCTCGACTCCTGGCACGCGGCTACCGGGGCCACCGACAACGCGGCGGGTTGCGCCGTAATGATGGAAGCCGTGCGCATTCTGAAGGCGGCTGGTGTGCAGCCGCGCCGTACCATCCGGATTGCGCTGTGGGGTGAGGAGGAGCAGGGCCTGTTTGGCTCGCGCAACTACGTAAAAAACCACTTTGCCGACCCTGCCACCATGAAGCTGCTGCCCGACCACGAGAAGCTGGCCGCCTACTTCAACCTCGATAACGGGGCCGGTAAAATCCGCGGCATCTATGCCCAGGGCAACGAGGCAGTGGTACCCGTATTCCAGGAGTGGCTGCAGCCATTTGCCGATATGGGCGCTACCACCGTTACGCTGCGTAACACCGGCGGCACCGACCACCTCTCGTTTGATGCCGTGGGGTTGCCGGGCTTCCAGTTTATCCAGGACCCCCTGGACTACGGCACCCGCACCCATCATACCAACATGGACACCTACGAACGGCTACCTGCCGACGACCTCAAGCAAGCCTCCGTGCTGGTTGCCTCTTTCGTGTACCAGGCCGCCATGCGCGACGCCAAACTGCCCCGAAAACCCTTACCCGCCGCTAAGCCCGAGCAGCGGCTTTAGTGGTGAAATGATGAGATGGTGGAAAGGTGAGTTTGATGTTCTGATGGCGCTAGTAACGCCGTCAGAACATCAAACTCACCTTTTCACCATCTCACCCCTACTGTACTACCAGCTTCCGGGTGGTTTTGCCGGTGGCGTTGGTTACCTGAATCAGATAAAGGCCACTGTTCAGGCGTAGGGAACGGTCTACATCGAGGATGGAGCCGAAGGCAGTGTTGCGCCATACTTCCTTGCCGTTACTGTCCAGAATCTGGATGGTAGCGGGCTGGGTCTGGTCGGCGTTGTAGAGCTGAATGGTGAGCGGTGCTCCGGCCACTTGTGGGTTCGGGAATACTTCCATGGTCAGCGCCTCGGCTTTGGTGGTCGGGCTCAGGGGCGCAGCGGCCCGCGCACTACCCGATTTGGAGATACGAATCCAGTTGATATTCCAGCCGCCGGTTTGGGCAAATACGCCGAAGTTGTAAGTACCCGCATTTACATTCACGGTTTTAGAGACGGTGGTCCAGCTCTGCCAGCCGCCGGTGGCCGGAATGGAGGTGTTACCCAACTGAATAGCCCCGGCATTCAAATCCGACGACAACGTGCCGCCCGAGGGGCTGGCTACCCGGTACTCAATCAGGTATTGCCCTGAGGTAGGGAAGTTGATACCATTGTAAGCCATCCAGTCGCCGGCATCAATGTAGCCTACGTTCTGCCCGCCACCCGCATCGGTGGTAGTTTCCAGTTGCACGCCGTTCATGGCACTGTAGCTTTCGGCCTGCAGGGTAGTGGCAGCAGGAGGAGTGGTGGTTTTCTGGAACACCCGCACGTAATCCACCGACATGGTAGCGGGCAGCTTACTCTCATCTACCGTCTGGCCCGGCCAGTTGCCGGCTACGGCCAGGTTCAGCAGCAGGAAAAACGGCCGCTGAAACTCCTCGGTGCCACCCGTACCATTGGTAATGTTGATTTCGTGGTATTTTACTCCATCCACAAACCAGCGGATGTAGGTTGGCTCCCACTCAACGGAGTACACATGGTAAGCATCGGGAGTGGTAATAGTGTTGCCCCCGTACTCGGCGTGGCCGTTGCTGTCCCAGTGTACGGTGCCGTACACTTTGTTTTCGGCGTTGATGTGTTCCATCACGTCAATTTCGCCGCAGGCTGGCCAGCTTACCGTGTTAATGTTGGCTCCCAGCATCCAGAAGGCGGGCCACAGCCCCTGGCCCAGCGGCATCTTGATGCGGGCTTCCACTTTGCCGTATTTGAATTCCCGGGTACCCTGGGTTTTCATGCGGGCCGATGTGTAGGGCATACCGCCCACGCTTTGCTTGCGGGCCGTAATCTGTAGTTCAGTGCTGGTTACGGTAGCATTAGCGCGCTGGTAGTACTGCTTCTCGTTGTTGCCCCAGCCCCCGCCGCCGGTTTCAAATACCCAACTGGAGCTGATGCTGCCATTGAACTCATCGGCCCATACTTGCTGGTAGGTTTGGGCGCGGGAAGAAAGGGAGGTAAGCAGGCACAGTGCCGCCGCCCCCAACAGGGAGGTAAACCGGTGTTTCATGTGGTTGTGTGGGAGTTTGGTGGAATGGAAGAGCAAAAAACCGCCCGGACAAGGCCCGACGGCACCCTAAGTTTTGACGACATTTTCGGCAAAAGCAAACCCTGCCACACCTGCTGCTAGCCGCGGCGCAGCTCTGGTATACACTTACGGCACAACACCCGGTTTCCTCATGGGCACCGCGGAAGCCCATCGTCTGAGCCGGGGCTGCCTTGCTCAGACGGCTAAAAAACAAGAAAAAAATAGAGCCTTTAACCTCCTCCCGGGCCATAAACGCTGCTCCCCTACTGCCACCAGCTGCCGGTCGGTCTGGGGCGGTAGGGGGAGCAGGCTGTCTTTGCCGGGCGGGGTGAACCGGGGGCTGCAAGCAGTAAAACGGACGCTGGCCGGGTGAGGTACAGCAGTTGTGCCTTCGCTTGGTGTGCCCCTCGGGCAACGAGGGGCGGCTGGGTTTAGGGCGTGCTGGGGCGGGGCAGTTGCTGCTCCAGCTCCTGAATGCGCTGCTGCTGCTCCCTCACCTGCTGTTCCAGGGCAAGGGTGCGGAACATTACCTTGGCCTCCAGGCTCTTGTAGGCATGTTCCAGTTCCTCCTCGCGGCGGCGCAGGGCTGCCTGCACCAGCATATGGTCGTGAATGTCGGTGCAGGTGCCAAACCACTTCAGCACGTGGCCGGCTTCGTCTTTAAGCGGCAGGGCCCGGCCCAGAAACCACCGGTACTCTCCGTTCTGCTGCCGGAAGCGGTACTCCACCTCGTACAGCTGAGCAGTAGCCAGGGAGGTATTCCAGCGTTCCAGGCAGCGGGGCAAATCTTCGGGATGAATGACCGGCTCCCAGCCCCATTCCTGAGCTTGAGCCAGCGTTTGGCCGGTATACTCCATCCAGCGGCGGTTGAAGTACGTAACGCCCCCATCGGCGCGGGCAATCCAGATGATTTCGGGTACGCACTCGGCCAGGAATTCAAATTCCTGCACCTGCTGCTGCCGGGCCTGCGAATGAGCCTGCGTATCGGTAATATCCTTGGTAACGCCCTGAAACCGCACGGGCTGCCCGGTAGTGGGGTCGAAGGTGGCCAGGCCCGTGGAGCGCACCCACCGCTCTTCGCCGCTCGACCACAGCACCCGGTATTCCAGCGCAAACCGACCGTTACTACCCGGCTGCAGCGCCCGGGCAATACCCTGCTCAAGCGCCTGCCGGTCGGCCGCGTGGGCTACATGCAATAAGTGGTCGAACAACACCGGCTCGGTCTGAGCAAAGCCAAACAGCTGTTTGCACCGGGCCGAGCAGGTAAACTGGCGGCTGGTGAGGTCCATTTCCCACACGCCTACGCCAGCTGCCTCCAGGGCGGCTTCAATGCGTTCCAAGGGCAGCAGAGAGTCGGGGGTAAGCGGTAAATCAGCCATAAGGGAGTGCAAAGCCTGGACCGGTAAACGCTAAGGGTGCGTAAGCTCGATTTCTAAGCCCGATTGAAAATATAAAATAAGCCGACGTTGCGCACGCGAAGGAGTAAGCCGGAAGCGGGTTACCAGAGCCTGCATTTCGCCTTCGGGCATAGTCAGCACCAGATAGGGCTGGCCGAGCAGGTCGTCGCGCTCCACCCTCCAACGGCCAAGGAGGGTGCCCCGCGGCCCTAACAGGTGCCACTGAGCATCCGTAAACTCCATTTGCTGGGCGTGCAGCCACACCTCCGACGAGGCACGACCGGCATGCAAAATCCGAACTTGCCAGCGGGCGTACAAATATTCTAAGGGCAGTACTCGTAAGTTTACGTCGTAGAGTACTTCAGCGGAAGACATTCGTCTGAATAAGTTGTGCACGCATCGCTTTGCTCACCTTTCTGGAGCTTAGCATGGCTAGCAGAGCAGTTTTTTTCGTAAGAGAAGCTATTCTAAGAACCCAAGTGCGTTGGTTATGAGTCCGAAACCAGGGAATACGAAGGTAGAATCCCCCCCGCCGAACTCGTTGGCTACTTCTCCCGACTCATTATCGGATTCACCCCAGGTGACAAATGGTCTTACAAAAATAGGAAAAAGTCTTACAGATATTCCTTCTGCTCCGGAAAATACTCCGGTTATCCGGCGCAAACCTGGTCGTCCGCCCCGGCCTACCACGGCCCCGGTTACGTGGTCGGTGCGCGGAGTAACCCGCGAAACCCGTGCCACGCTGGAACAGGCCGCCGCCCGCAGCGGTAAAACGCTGGGCCAGTACCTGAACGAGGACATCAGGGCATTTGCCGCCCAGCAGCTACGCCACCGCACGGTGCCTCCCACCGATTTGCAGGACCAGGTGAACTACCTGCGGCAGCTGGTGGAGAACCTGGCGGCCATGCTGGCTGCCCATCCCCCCCGCGAGTAAGCACCTAACTCAGCTGCTCTTTGAATAGCTTTAAGGTCCGGCTCCAGGCTAGCTTAGCCGCCTCAGCATTATAGCGGGCCGGTGAAGAGTCGTTGTTGAAGGCGTGATTTACACCCTCGTACATGTACTGCTGATAGGGTGCGTTGGCCGCTTTCAAGGCCGCTTCCCAGGCGTCTTTGCCCGCATTCACCCGCTCGTCGAGGCTGGCGTAGTGCAGCAGCAGGTGGGCCTTAATGCCGGAGGCTTCTGCAGCGGGCGGCTGCGTACCATAGTAGGCTACGGCGGCATTGAGTTGAGGGTCGTGGGTGGCGAGGCTGTTGGCCAGGGCCCCACCCCAGCAGAAGCCCACGCAGCCGGTGCGGCCGTTGCTATCGGGCCGGGCACGTAGATAACGCAAGGCCGCCAGGTAGTTTTCCATATTCTGCTGCTTATCCAGCTTGCCAATAAGCGTGCGGCCCTCATCCTCATTGGTTGGCGTACCGCCGAACACCGACAGGGCATCTACTCCCAGTGCCACATAGCCGGCCTGCGCCACGCGCCGCGTCACATCCTTAATGTGGGGCGTCAGGCCGCGGTTTTCGTGGATAACCACTACGGCTCCGCGCTTCTTTTTGCCCTGAGGCCGCACTAGATAGCCTTTCATGGTCAAATTAGCGGCACCTGACCAGCTAACCTCTTCTTCTACCAGCTTCTCATCGGCGGCGGCCAGGGTAGCGGCTTGGGCATAGCCGGGCTCCAGCACTGCCAGCGCGGCAGCGGCCAGGGCCGTGCCGCCCGCCAACTGAACCAGCCGCTCCAGAAACTCCTTGCGGGTAAGCGGGGCATGCGTGTACTCGTCGAAAAGGTTGATAATACGCTGGTCCATAGGGGGTAGGTGGGTAAGTGGTGGCGGAGAAAGATAGGCAAACCCATTCGAAGCTGCACCAGTGCTGGGCCATTCAGACCCCGGTTTCCGGCACTCAGTCGATTTTTCCGGCACTCCCACGAAAGTACCTGCTTTTGGGTGCTCCACTGGCCAGTTTTGGCCCATTCATCACCAACACCACTTTTAACGCTATGGACACAAAGCAACTTGCCCGCGACGTAAAATTCCTCAAAGCCTATGCCCTGGGTGCCACCCTGGTGCCAGCAATAGCTCTGCTCTGCGCCTTTGGCAAACCCGACAAGCCGGTGCGATTCAAGGAAATATCGGTGGAGCGCCTGAACCTGGTGGAAGCCGATGGTACCCTGAAAATGATGATGAGTAACAAGGCCCGGTTTCCGCAGGGCGTTACGGTTGAGGGCAAACACCTGAGCTACAAGCGGGAGCACCCTGGTATGTTATTCTTTAACGATAAGGGCGAAGAGTGCGGAGGGCTGATTTTTGGGGGACAGAAGGATAAGGATGGTAAGGTAGCGGCAGGTGGCCACCTGTCGTTCGACCGGTTTGGGCAGGACCAGGTTATTGCCCTGAACTACCAGGAGCACGGCGGCGGCTACAAGGCCGGCCTCACCTTCAACGATGCCCCCGACGAATCGATGGTGACGCTGGAGGAGAAGTACAAGAATGCCACGCCCGAAGAAAAGCAGAAAGCGGTGCAGGAAGGCAAGCTGGGCCTGCTCACCCGCATGTACGTGGGCACCACAGTCGGCCGCTCCTCGGCCATGATTATGGCTGACCAGCGTGGGGCCACCCGCGTAATGCTGGTAGCCAATACCACTCAGTCGACCTTGGATTTCAAGGACAGCCAGGGCCGTACCCGTCTTACTATTGGGGTTGATAAGAATAACCAGCCGGTGTTGCGCTTCCTGGACGAAAATGGTAAGGAAACCAAGGCTACCGGTCAGCTCTAACGATTACCCTGATAGGGGCTGGCCGCCCGGGTGTCGGCCGGACGGGTGGCTAGCTCCCGCAGCTACGTTACGCCCGGCCACGAACGGTAGAGCTGGGTTGGCAACTGGTGCCCGGGAGCTGCTTGGTACACCTGAGTGCCACAACCTTGGGCCGCAGTAAGGGCGAAACAACGTAGTTTCCGGCCACCATATCCTGCTTATGCGCAAAAAACCCTGGTTTTACCTGTTCGTGCTGCTGCTGTCGGGGCTGCTAGCCTTATACACACGCCTGACTATGGCGGTGACGGCCGAGGAATTCTACCTCTATCCGGATGCGCCCTTCTGGATTTTTCTGGAAGCCTTGCTGGTTGTGTTTGTGCTCGACCGGCTACACGCTCATGCCACGCGCCGGGAGCGGGCCAGTGGCCGGGCCCGCTACTACTTTGGTCTGCTGTGGCAGGGCGGCCTGCTTTTCGTGGGCACACTGCAGCTGCTGAATGCGCTGCTGGTACTTGTGGGCGTTGCCCGCGGCGACTTTGGCAACTGGTACGCCCTGGTCCGCAGCTTGTCGTCGGATGTGTTTCTGTACCTGCTGGTGGGAAGCGTATACCTGCCGTTTCTGTACCAGCAACACGCCAACCAGGTGCGGGTGGAAGTGGAGCGGCTGGAAAAAGCAGCTACCCAGGCTCGCCTTCAAGCCCTGCAGCAGCACGTCGACCCTCATTTCCTGTTTAATAACCTCAATATTCTGGCTGCCCTCATCGAGCCGGCTAACACGGCTGCCCTCAACTATGTAGCGCATCTGGCCAGCCTCTACCGTTACCTGGTGCGTACCCGCCAGCACGATGCCGTGCCAGTAGCCGAGGAACTGGCTTTTCTGCACGATTATCAGTTTTTGCTGCAACGGCGCTTTGGGGCCGCGTACGTGTTTGAGGAGGATGTGCAGGTACCCGCCGAGGAGCTGCAGCACCTGCTTATTCCGCCCGGGGTAGGGCAGGAGTTGCTTACCAATGCCCTCAAGCATAACCTGGGCAGCCGAAACCGGCCCCTGCACGTGCGCCTTACCCTTACTGCTACCAGCCTGCAGGTACGCAATGCCCGCCAGACCCGCCCCGTACCGGCCCCCGGTGAGGGAAGCGGGCTGGCGGGTTTGCGGGCCCGGTTGGCCCTGCTGCACCCTACCCCCGTGCGCATCGACGATACCCCCGAGTACTTCAGCATAACACTGCCCCTGGTACGACGCGCGCCCGCGCCAGCGTAAGGGCCACCTGAGGAAGCCGCCAGAACGTGTTGCTCCAGGTTAACCGCTCCTGCCTGTCGGTACCAGAGTGTGTGGTGCATTGGGGCGGAGTTCTGGATACTTATTCTTCCGGTCTGTACTTTCCGCGCGTTTCGTTCAGCCTCTGTATTTTCTATCCTTTGCTTTCATGCTTCGCCTCTTACTGCTTGAAGATGAGGAGCCGGCCCTCGACCAGCTCCGCCGTTTTGCATTGCACTATGCCCCCACTGCTACCATTGTTAGCGAGTGCCAGCAGGTAAGTGAGGCGGCTGACTTCCTGCGCCAGTACCCCGCCCCCGACCTGATCTTATCCGATATTGAGCTGCTGGATGGCAATGTATTTCAACTCTTCGGACAGGTAGCCGTTAGCAGCCCCGTTATCTTTGTCACGGCCTACGATTCGTTTCTGGTGCAGGCGTTTGAGCAGAATGGAATTGCTTATGTACTAAAGCCGGTGCAGTACACGCAGTTTGCGGCCGCCATGCACAAGTTTGAGCGGTTGCGACAGTCGTTCCAGGGAGCGGCGCTGCAGCAGCTGGCCGCTACGTTGGGTAGCGCACCGGGGCCGGCCTATAAGCAGCGGCTGGTAAGCAAGTCCCGGCAAGGTTTGTACCTGCTGGAGGTACCCGATCTGGCATATTTTCAGCTGCGCCATGGCGTTACGCACGCCGTTGATGGGCAGGGCCGGGCGTTTGTGCTCAACGAAACCCTCAGTCAGCTAGAGGCCCAGCTCGACCCCACCCGATTCTTCCGCCTCAACCGCACCGAAATGGTACAGCTCAGCGCCATTGAGCGGCTGGAACCCTATTTCAACGATACGCTGGTGGTCCATCTGAAAGGCCAGGCTGTTAGCCTGACGGCCAGCACCCACCGTACCCCGGAGCTCCGTCGTTGGCTGGGTATAAAATGATACGCCCGGCTGCCACTGGCAGCCGGGAGAACAGGAAGCTATTCTGAGCGCACTTATTCTTCCCGATGCACAGTGGCCGGGCTAAAAGCCGGCACGCACACCGACCAGTACTCGCACTCGGCATCAAAGGGGTTGGAGTAGCGCACCCGGGCTCCGGCCCTGATCAGCAACGACTCGCCGGCTCCTAGCTCCACCACGTCGCCGTCAATTTCAAACCGCTTGCGGCCACGCACTACTATCGTTACCTCGTCGAACTCCGGACGCTGATAAGGCTCGCTCCACTGCGGCGGGGCCACCATATGAGCCACACTATACTGGTCGGTGCCGGTACTGGCCAGGCCAATGTGTTCCTCAATAAGTTTCCCGTCGGTGGTGGGTACTACAAATGGATTTTGCTGACGGAAATAACGTTTCTCTGACATTGGTAAGCAACTGAAGCGGAAAACTACGTGAAAAAACCTGCTAAGGCCGCAGGCTACAACTCCTGACCTCCAACGGCCCGGTTATTGGCCTTTGGGCGGGCTGGTTTCGGTGCCAGGGCAAGGACCTTGCGTAAAAGTTTTAACCCCGGCATTGCTCGCCTGACAAGCGTTGCTGTAGGTTTGGTTGTTGCAGCCGCAAACGGGCGCGTACTCCATGGTACACATGGCATCTTGCCTGATTTTGCTGGGGTCGATACAGTCAGTAGTCGGCGGAGTTTCACGCTGACAGGCCAGCAGCAGCAGGCCCGAGGCCGCCAGAGAAGCAAATTTGAGCATGGATAAGTTGGAAGGTTAAGGTAAACACACAGAAGCAAAGGAAGAGCAAACCGGCCTGGGGCAGGTCTGGCCTCTGCTCTACGGCAATGGGCCCTCAATGATAAGCCAGTGAAATATTTTCTGGTGCTAATTTTTACCTTGGGGCAAAACCTCGGCCGTGTAGCCGCGTATAGCAGGCCATAATCGGCCTATATCCTTTCGGATGAGCCGGTTTTCTCCCTAGAACCTATTTTCAACCAATCTCTCCCCACAACTCATGTCGTACCACGAAGAAGACAACTCCGGTAAAATTCTCCTCGCTGCACTAGCCGGTGCCGGTGCCGGTATTATTGCTGGCCTGCTCATGGCTCCCGACAAAGGCAAAGCTACCCGCGAGAAAATTGGCACTGCTGCTACCAAGTACAGCGGCCAACTGGGCGAGCAGCTGTCGAAATATGGCGAAGACCTCGACACAAAATTCAAAGGATATATCGAAAAGCTGGAAGACCTGGGCCTCACGGGCGCCGGCTCTAAGCTGAAACTGAAAGGCAATTGGGATGAGGCTAAAGGCAAGCTGAAACAGCAGTACGCCCAACTCACCGATGAGGACCTGGAATACGCCGAAGGCAAAGGCGACGAGCTGGTAGGCCGCTTGCAGAACAAGCTGGGCAAAGCCAAGCACGAGGTAGTGAAACTGCTGAACGACCTGTAGGCTACCACTAACTACTAGAACAAGCCCTCACCTCATGAGCAGGTGAGGGCTTTTTTTTAACCTGCTGCCTGTATTCTGCGTTACGTATATTCCGGTACTCAGCCGGTTGTGGCATCCTCAACCTTCATCTTTCTTTCGTATGCAAGACACAAAGGGTAAAGTGATTCTTTCGTTGCTGGCCGGAGCCACGGCCGGTATTGTTGCCGGCCTGCTGCTGGCCCCCGAAACTGGCGAAGAGGCGCGCACCAACCTCAAAAAATCAGCTTCCCGCGTTGGCGACGACCTCAGTAAGCTGCTGAAAGAAGGAAAAAACCGGCTCGATGCCCTGAAAGGGCAAGCACCAGCCGATTCCGAGCAACACCACGCCGACCGCTCCGCCGCCAACGCACTGTTGGACTCCTTGGATCAGCCAGGTTCTGCAGCCTACCCCAGCGACGATGACCTCGACTATGATGGCACCGGCAGCGACTCCCGGCACTTCCCGGGCTATAAAGCCTAAAATTTTCTGCGCGTTGCGTAACTCTTTTATTGGGATGCCGTTAAACTACTCACAATCATCTTGAAAGATGAGTGGAGATGTTACCAAAGCAAAATTGCCGACCGTGGAGCTTCTGACAGGAACTGGTCAAACAACCCGTCAGTAAAATCACACGCTGTCCATCGCACAATTCTTTGGTACACCCCACTCGGAAGGGTGAGATGATTGTGTGAACCGGAAAGCCTCTCGTCCATATTCTGACGGGAGGCTTTCTTGTGTTCCTGCGGCTTCAAAAATATTTCCGGTGCTGTTTGTAACCCTGTTCCGCTGCGGCCGTTAAAGCATACATAACCGACTTGCAAGATGTTGAACGAGCATCTGTAGTAAAATTGCCGGCAGTAGAGCTTCTGGAGGAGAATGGTTAACAAGATCCGCCAGTAAAATCGTACTTGCCCATCGCAAGCTTCTGCAGAAATCCTTGGTTTAACGGAAATAATAAGTCAGTTAAAAAGAAAGCCTCCTGCTATTCAATGGCAGGAGGCTTTCTGATTATACACCAGTTGGTACCATATTACGCTTCCGGTTTTGGAGCGTTTTCCGATTTGGTGTTTTCGGGTTTCATCTGCGGGAAGAACAACACGTCCTGAATAGAGTTGGAGTTGGTCATAATCATGCTGAGGCGGTCGATACCGATGCCCAGGCCCGCCGTGGGCGGCATACCGTACTCCAGAGCCCGCAGGAAATCCTCATCGAGCACCATGGCCTCGGTGTCGCCGCGCTTGCCCAGCTCCAGCTGATCCTCGAAGCGCTGACGCTGGTCGATGGGGTCGTTGAGCTCGGAGAAGGCATTGCAGATTTCCTTGCCGTTGCAAATGGCCTCGAACCGCTCCACCAGGCCCGGCTTGCTACGGTGCTTCTTGGCCAGCGGCGACATCTCCACCGGATAGTCCGTAATGAAGGTGGGCTGAATCAGCTTCGGCTCCACGTGTTCCCCAAAAATTTCATCAATGATTTTGGCCTTGCCCATGCTGGGGTCGAGGCCCACTTTCAGGTCCTTGGCAGCGGCGCGCAGTTCCTCTTCGCTCTTGCCGTCGATGCTGAAGCCGGTGTAGTGCTCAATGGCTTCGGCCATGGTAAAGCGTTTCCAGGGGCGCTGGAAGTTGATGATATGTTGCCCTACCTGCACTTCGGTTTTGCCGTGCAGGGCCAGGGCCACGCGCTCCACCATTTCCTCTACTAGGTCCATCATCCAGTAGTAGTCCTTGTAGGCCACGTACAGCTCCATCTGGGTGAATTCCGGGTTGTGGAACCGGCTCATGCCCTCGTTGCGGAAGTCCTTCGAAAATTCGTACACCCCATCAAAGCCGCCCACAATAAGCCGCTTCAGGTACAACTCGTTGGCAATGCGCAGGTACAGCGTCATGTCCAGGGTGTTGTGGTGCGTTTTGAACGGCCGCGCGGCCGCGCCCCCGTACAAAGGCTGCAGAATGGGAGTTTCCACCTCCAGATAGCCTTTGTCGTTGAGGTAGTTGCGCATAGCCTGCACCAGCTGGGTGCGCTTCACAAAAGCGTCGCGCACGTGCGGATTCACCACCAGGTCTACGTAGCGCTGACGGTAACGCAATTCCGGGTCGGTCAGGCCATCGTATACAACCTCTTCGCCCGTAATCTCATCCTTGCGTGTTTTCACCACCGGCAATGGCCGCAGGCTTTTGCTCAGCAATTGAAAGCTGGTAACATGCACGGACGTTTCGCCTACCTGCGTCTTGAACACATGGCCTTTCACGCCTACGAAGTCGCCCAGGTCTACCAGTTTCTTAAAAACGGTATTATACAGCGTTTTGTCTTCGCCAGGGCAGATTTCGTCGCGGTTGATGTACAGCTGAATGCGGCCCGAGGCGTCCATCAGTTCCGCAAATGAAGCTTTACCCATTACCCGCACCGACATTAAGCGGCCCGCCAGGCTTACCTCCTGGAAGTTGTTGAGCTCGGGGTGGTAATTGTCGTGGATTTCCTGGGCGTAGAAGTTCACGTCGAACAGCTCAGAAGGGTAGGGCTCAATGCCGAGCTTCTGAAGCTCTTCCAGTTTGTTCCGACGGATTATCTCCTGTTCGCTGAGGTGCTGCATGGGTAAGGGCTGAAGACAAGTCCCGCAAGGGCGCGGTAAAATCAAGCTGCAAAAATAATCACGGATTTAGACGGATTCCTCGAATTGCACGGATTAAATCACCGGGTTAGCCGGATTGATTGCATCAGCCGTCGGAGTAGTCCAGAAGAAGCCGGCTTGTGTAGGTTTCAGCTTGGTGCCGTGGCTTCCAACAAAAAGCGCCAGCCCACAGGGCCGGCGCTTACGTGTATATGGAGTAGGAGGGAACTTCGAGCGGATAGTGGATAAAACAGCTACACCAGAACCAGCGCTAACCTCCGGTACAGGTCGAAGACCAGCTATGAGGTACATGTGCTAGCAGAACGAATCTGCAGCATCAGTACCATTTGCACCCTCGGGGGTTAGGCCGCCATCTGCAGCATGGGCGTATCGTCGCGGAGTACCGGCTCAATACGGGTACGCAGGCGCTCCTGCACAAAGGAATTCTGCAGGTGCTTGGGCAGCTCAGCTACCAGCTGCTGGTAACGCTCCAGACCCATTGCTTTAGCCACGTATGTCTCGTGCACACCATTGAGGTAACGCACAATGTTCAAAAGCGACTGGTGAAACAGCTGAAAGTCGATGTCGGCCTCCACGAAGCGCTCAATCTCCCGGCTGGTTTGCGAGATGCGCAAACGACCCAGCAAGTCGAAGATGGTTGTGTAGCCCAGCCGCCAGGTAATCTGCTGCCAGTGCGCAGCCGTCCATTTATCCAGCACTTTGCCCGTCTTCTGGCTGCGTACCGCGGTATTGGGGTTGGCCTGCACCTGCTGGCGGGTGGCCTGAGCCTTGATCTTGCGGGTAGTGCGCAGGAACTGACCAATTTGTGCCTGAGCGTCTATTTCCTTACCGGCAATGTGCAGGCCGGCTTTGTAGCCAGCCAGCGGCAGGCGGTGGATGCTAAAGTCGCCGTAGGCCCCGGCCGCATAAAACGACACCGGCCGCGGGTACGCATTCCGCACTACCAGACGGCCCACCTCGCGGCGAACCAAGGAGGCGTTGTTGCTCCGGACGCCAGCCGTGTACAAAAAAGCCTGCAGGCCCGCCATAATGGTATGGTATGCCTGCGGGAAGGTCCAGTGCAAGGCATTGCGCAGGTACTCCTCGTCGCCCAGCTCGGCGGTAGCCCGCAAGGCGTATTCTGTGCTCCAGCTGGCGTGCAACAGCTTGGTAATGGCCTGCACATCGGTTTCCGTTAGTTCGGCCTGATGGGCCCGGAAAAAAGGCAGGTGCTGCAAACCACCGGTAGCGTCGTCGGCCTGCTCAATGTGGTAGTTAATGGCAAAGAAGTAGTTCAGGAACACCTGGGCCGGAATCGATTTGCGCCAGGTTTCCTCAGCTTGCTTTTGCTCGTCGGTAATCAGCGGGATGATGGTCGTTTCCATGTCGTTCGTTGTCATATCTACTCAACCAAGATACTACAAAATAGGTTCTTGTTTGCTAAAAATATTGTCATTATTTATAGTGTAATATTGCATTGATAATCAGTAGGTTATATATTAAAAGTGTAGTTTGATTAAATAAATAAACTGTGTCGATTTACTAACGTTAACCGATAGGCGCTGGCGCGCACAAAAAAAGCTCCCGGCTTAATGGCCGGGAGCTTTTCAGGAAACAAGTATGAAGCGCCTAAATCTGGTCTTTCAGTACGGCTACTGCTTCACGCAGCGTAATATCCTTCTTCAGGGGCTTTACAAAACGGGAGGCGCGGTTCACCTTCAGCGTATCGGCACCTAACTGGCGCAGGTCGAAAGCCAGCGGGGCAATTGCCATTGGCTGGGCGGCGTTCTGAATGGTTTCGTACTTATCCGATTCAGCCTTGGCCTGTACCTGCTCTGCCCGGTAATTTGCCAGTTTCAGCGACACCTTGGTGTCATCCTTACGCTTTACCATGCGTTGCACCATGTCGGTAAGCTGCTTGAAGCTAGGGCTGGCGTTTACCCGCGCTGTGCTGGCCTGGCGCAGCTTGTCAATGGCCGGTGCCCCGCTCCAGGAGCGGTAGCGGGCCGGAGTAATCTCATCCCATTTCAAAGGATAATCCGTCTCTTTCTCGCCCTGGTCGAGGTAGCTATATGCATCGGGCAGAATGATATCCGGAATTACGCCTTTAAACTGGGTTGAGCCCCCGTTGATGCGGTAGAATTTCTGGGTTGTTAGCTTCAGCGAGCCGAAGGGCTTGATGCTGTTAAACTCAGCCGGCATAGCATCATCCAGGTCAAAGATGCGTTGCACAGTGCCTTTGCCATACGTACTGGCCGAGCCCATAATAACCCCGCGCTTATAGTCCTGAATGGCAGCAGCCAGAATTTCGGAAGCAGATGCGCTATACTTGTTCACCAGCACGACCAGCGGGCCACTGAACTGTACCCGGGGGTCCCGGTCGTTAAGAATGGTAGCCGAACCCTGGCCGCCACGTACCTGTACCACCGGGCCACTGTCGATAAAGAGGCCCGCCATTTCCACGGCATCCTGCAAGGAGCCCCCGCCGTTGAAGCGGAGGTCGAGTACTACTCCCTGCACATTTTCCTGCTTCAGCTTCTCCAACTCCTTTTTTACATCAGCTGCCGAACTCCGGCCGCCGTTATCGTTGAAGTCTGCGTAGAAATTGGGCAGCTTGATATAGCCCAGCTTCTTGCCGTTTTCGTTGATAGTAGCCGACTGAGCGTAGGTTTCTTCAATTACCACCACGTCGCGGATTATCGGAATAACCTTGGTGCTGTTGTCGGGCTTGCGCACGGTGAGGCGCACTTCTGACCCTTTCTTGCCCCGAATCAGCGAAATGGCTTTATCCAAACGCCATCCTTCCACCGATACCGGCTCCTCCGCACCCTGGGCTACCCGGATAATGGCATCACCAGCCTTCAACTCTCCCTGGCGGTAAGAAGCGGAACCCGGAACAATATCGGCCACCTTAATCTGGCCATCCTTTTCCTGTAGCGTGGCGCCAATGCCTTCGAAACGGCCCGTCATGGCAATGTCGAAGTTGTCCTTGTCGCGGGGGGCGAAGTACTCAGTATGGGGGTCATAGGTATTGGCAATGACGTTGGCGTACATAGCCAACCGGTCATTCGCATCCGTCTGCGACAGGTCCTTAAAGTAGTCGTCGAAGTATTTCAGCACACGCTTACGGGCCTCTGCCTCCATCTGGGCCGGGGTACGGGTGGACTCAGAAGTGGTGACGGCGGAAGGCGTAGCCGAAGTAGAAGCCAGCGGCTTGTCTTTCTTCTTAGCCTGCTCATCCATCATTTCCGAAACCCGTACCAGCGTCTGATACTTCAGAAACTTACGCCATTCTTCGCGCTGCGCGGCCGCATTAGCCGCAAAAGCAGCTTTATCCGGCTCCGTCTCAAAGGTTTCCTCAGTGGTAAAATCGAAAGGGTGCGCCAGAATCTCGCGGTACAGGCCCTGCACGTCTTTTACCCGCTGGTCCATAATCTGGGTGCTTTTATCGAGGAACTCATGCGTACCCCGCTGCACCTGATCATCAATATCCTTCTGGTATTGCGACAAGGCAGCAACATCGGACTGCAGCAGAAACTTTTTGCTGCCATCCAGTCGCTTCAGGTACAAATCGAAAACTCGCTTGGAAAAAGCATCATCAATACGCTCGGGCTGGTAGTGGGCGGCACTCAGGCCCTGTAACATAGCCTTAATGAGTACCTCATCCTTTTGCGGAGAGCTACCGTCGTTGCGCTGGTATAGCTTATACGAAGCCAGCACAAACACCGCCAGCAACACCGAGGCATACAAGCCTATTTTGAGTCGGGGGGAAGACATGAACTAACGGGGGTGAAATGAAGAAAATTCTGAAAACGGGAGCAGCCCATCCAAACAGGCTACGAACAGGAGGAGTCACCGGTTATACTATGCAACGCTACCATCAACGCAATAAGTGCCCTCAATCCGTGAAGTGAGTTATACCAAGGGCTGAAAATTGGCCGTTGGGTTGCACCGATACCCTTCCTAGCTTTCCGTGAATATAGCGGATCAGCAACTAAGCACCCAAAAATGAAACGCCTGTGAAGGAGCAGGGAAAAAAACACAAGAAAAAGGCTCCTCCCGGAGTGGGAGGAGCCTTTTTCAGAAGAGCTTGAGGGCGTGACTAGTAACGACGTACTTTGTCGCCGCTATGACGGCGGAATTCTTCTTCAAAGTAACGGGCGTCTTCCTCGCTACGAGGACGTACTCCCATTACAATGTTGCCGTTCTTCACGTCGGACTCGTACTCAGCTGCATGTTCTTCGGGAATACCCGAGCCTACCAGTGCGCCTACCAGACCGCCCGTGAGGCCACCGGCACCGGCACCGGCCAGAGCGGCGGCAATAGGACCAGCAATAATCAGACCCAGACCGGGCAGGGCTACTGAGGTACCAATGGCAGCAATAGCACCAATTACGGCACCAGCAGTGCCACCAATGGCGGAGCCTACACCAGCGCCTTCCATAGCTTTGTCCCCCAGGTCAGTGTCGGGAGTATGGTCGCCGAAGTGCGTTTTGCGGGTGTCATCCGACATCAGCAGGTTCACATCATCTTTGGAGTAACCACGCGAGGAGAGCGACTCGTAAGCCCGCTCAGCGCTGGCACGGTCACGGAAAGTACCGGTGGTATAGTTGCTACCCGAGCCATAAGTGTGGTTGCTGCCGGTTACGGCACGCGCTGCATCGCCAGCGGCGTTTTGCGTGGCATC
This sequence comes from Hymenobacter metallilatus, assembly GCF_003944705.1. Taxonomy (GTDB): domain Bacteria; phylum Bacteroidota; class Bacteroidia; order Cytophagales; family Hymenobacteraceae; genus Hymenobacter; species Hymenobacter metallilatus. The sequence goes on from NZ_RWIS01000002.1 coordinate 217,918, forward strand.
AATGCCAGCACCTACTGCGGCACCTACTGAGCCAGCGGCTGCGGCGCCCTTCTGGGTTGCGCTGTAGTCATGATGCGGGTTCTGGTCGCTCGAAGAGTTCGTTGGAATCGACGAGTTGCCCGTCGACGAATTCCCCATATTGCCACTAGAAGTAGTATTGGCACCCGAGCCGAAGCCAGTGCCGGCCGAGCCGGTACCGTAGTTAGCGCCTGAACCAGTACCTGAGTTTGCGGGGTTAATTGAATCGTTGGTGTTCATGGGGTGGAGATTTATGGGATGAAATAAGAGAGAGTAACCGGCGGTATATGGAAAGGAAAACCGACGGTGGTTTCGAGGTTGCTTAACGCATGCCCCCTGCAGAGGTTGCGTTAAGAATATGTCTCGATTCTTATTTTGTCATCCAATAAGCCTAAAAACAGCCCTTAGAAGCCTTTTTGCCTCACGCAAATTTTTCGAAGTTCTCTTCATTCTGCCAGAAGGCCCGGCAGTCCCGGCGCATATTCTTCAGGAAGTCTTCCTGCTGCTTCAGCTCCCGCCACTCGCCCATGCCGAGCCGCTCGCACAGTTTGTAAAAGTTGTCACCCTGGCCTTTAGAGCCCTCCACCTTTACCAGGCAGCTAAGAACAGGACGCCCGGCCTGGTACTCGTTTTCGGAAATTTCGGCTAGTATCTCATTCAGGCGGGCCTTCTCATGCGAGATGTCCAGATTGAAGCCAAGCTCGGCTTCCTGTACCAGATTCAGGTAGCTGGTAGTGCCTACCTGAGTGCGGGAAAAACGGATCAGATGGCTGCGTACTCGGCCGGTCATGGGCAATAGGGATGGGAAATGAAAGCGGAATGTAACAAAAAAAGCCCGTCGGGCAGGCAAGATTTGCCAACCCAACGGGCGAGAATTAGCCAAAAACTGTGCCGTTCAATTACATATCTTCTGAATTTTATACTCAGCGGGCCTTACGCCGGTTCATTTCTTTCTGAATTAATAAAAACTCCCGGCTGGTTTGCCCGGCAATGGCCGTATTCTCGTCGGCTCGACGCAGCAAATAAGGCATTACCGAAGCCACCGGTCCGTAGGGCACGTACTTGGCCGTGTTGTAGCCAGCATGAGCCAAGTTATAGCTTAGGTTGTCGCTCATTCCATACAGCTGCGCAAACCAGATCCGTGGGTCACCGGGACGGATGTCGTATTCCTGCATCAGTTCGGTGAGCAGTTTGGAGCTGTCTTCGTTGTGGGTGCCAGCACAGATGCTGATGCGCTCAATATGCTGTACGCAGTAGCGAAGCGCCTCATTGTATAAATCGTCGGTGGCGGGTTTGGTTGGGTTAATGGGATTTTCGCGGCCTTGCTGCGCTGCTACCCGCGCTTCTTTTTCCATGTACGCGCCTCGCACCAGCTTACCCCCCAAATAGTAGCCGCCTTCAACAGCGTGCTTGTAGGCCTTCTGAATGGCCTCCAGCCGGTCGTGACGGTAGAGCTGGTAGGTATTCCACACAATAGCCGATTCCCGGTTATAGCGTTGCATCATCTCATAGGCCAACTGGTCAATGGTATCCTGGAACCAGCTTTCTTCGGCGTCAATAAAAACCCGCACGCCGTATTGGTGGGCCCGGGCACATATGGCATTTATGCGCTTTTTGGTTTTTTCGAAGCTAACCTGTTCGGCGGACGTGAGCGGCTGGCCAGCCTGCACTTTCTCCAGGATTGCGGCGTCGCCAACGCCGGTTACTTTAAACACCGAAAACGGAATGTGCTGGGAGCGGTGCGATAAGTCAATGGTAGCCAGAATTTCAGTGGTTGTGGCGTCAAAGCTTTTATCGTCACCCTCACCCTCCACCGAGTAGTCCAGAATAGTACCGATATGATACCGGCCTAGCTCCTGGATAACCGGCAGACATTCCTGAATGGTTTCGCCCCCGCAGAACTGCTCGAAGATAGATTTCTTGATCAGAAACTTCGTGCCGGGCAGGTGCCATTTCAAGGCCGTCTTCATGAGGCCACCACCGGTTTTTACCAGCGCATTATTGTTCATGGCGGCAAACAAGGCGTACATTTTGCGCAGGTCGCCGTCCGACTTGGACGCGAAAGCAACGGCGGTATCCTCGAAGGAAACGGGTGGTGCTTGGGTTACGGACATAGCAGGGTGGTTGAGCGGCAGGATGGGTGGCCGTTTACGGGGCAAAGATAGCCGGTAAACAGTTTCTTCGGGCTGATAGTTGCCCAAACCGCACGTCTGAGAGCGGCAGGAATCCAGCCGTTCTTGCTCGTTACCCCGGCAGCCGTAGCTGCTACTGGCTGCTAGTAGGGTTTCTGCGCGGGCAGCTGAGCCGATACCTCAGTTATTACCCGCGTATAGGTGTGGGCTAACAGCTTACCATTGGTATCCTGCAGCTGCAGGCGGTTGCCAATAACCGAGTAATACTGGTTGTTCTGATACCCCCGGTAAATGATCATGTGGCGGGAGGCCTGCCCAAAGCCGCCCATATCACGGCGCACCGAAAACGCAGCCGCGCTAATGAGGGTACCATCCTGGTAGAAGCGCGCCCGGCCCCGACGGTCAAACTCGACTACCACCCGGTGCCCGGTGTTGCTGGGTGTAAGGGTGTGCTTGCCATCATTGGCGGTCTGTTGCCACTCCCAACGGCCAATAAGGCCTTCTTCGAAAGTGGGCATAGAGTCTTTACTGCACGAGCCCAGGGTATTGCACAGCAGTATAACTGCCATGGCGGATACACCACGAACAAAAGAATTCATAATAGAATAGAAAGTAAGTTGCGCTTCCATGATCGGAACCTGGCTATAATAGTTGCATCAAAGCAAGCTATTTTTGTCCGATTTCTTGCAAGCGTTTGTCGAAAACTTTTCTAAAACTCATAATATTTTGAACGAAACGTTGTTCGTTGGCTCTTCGGCCTTAGCAAAACTGGCTGAGCTTGCTGTTCGTCCTACCATCAGCCAGGTAGTGGTAGTAGCCGATACCAACACCGCGCGGCAGTGTATGCCCTTGCTTGCTCCGCATCTGCCGCAGGGGCATCGGGTAATTGAAATTCCGGCAGGGGAGGAGTATAAAACGCTGCTGATCTGCGAAACTCTCTGGACCGAACTGACCAACCATCACGCCGACCGGCACACCTTACTGATTAATTTAGGAGGGGGAGTAGTAACGGATTTGGGCGGGTTTGCGGCGGCTCTCTACAAGCGGGGTATCAGCTTTGTGCAGGTACCCACTACGCTGCTGGCGCAGGTAGATGCCAGCGTTGGCGGTAAAACAGGAGTAGATTTCCTGGGTTTCAAAAATCAGTTGGGTGTATTTCAGCAGCCGCTGGCCGTCTGCATCGACCCCCGCTTTCTGCTCACCCTTGATCCGCGTCAGCTTACCTCGGGATACGCGGAGGTGGTAAAGCACTGGTTGATTGCCGACGCGGAGGCCTTTGCCCGTAACCGCTACGTGGGGGTGCTGGGCGTTGATGACTGGACGCCTGTTATTCAGGAGTCGGTGGCGCTAAAGCAACAGATTGTAGCGCAGGATCCCCTGGAAACCGGGCTCCGGAAGCTGCTGAATTTTGGTCATACTGTAGGCCACGCGCTGGAAAGCTACCTGCTGCAGCAACCCGGCCGTGAAATATTGCACGGCGAGGCCGTGGCGGCCGGCATGGTCTGCGAAGCCTGGCTAAGCTACCGGAAAGGGCTGCTGTCGGAGCGGGAGCTGGAGCAGATTGAGTCCTTTCTGTTTTCAGTGTTCGTGAAGGTTCAGTTCGTCGGCCTCGAAACGGAGGCTATTGCAGAATTTGCCCTGCAGGATAAGAAAAACGCGGGTTCTGTTATTAACTGCACCCTGCTGAGCGGGATTGGCCAAGGGGTATATGATCAACCCATTACTTTACCGGAAATTGCGGAGTCACTGCGGTACTATCACCGCCTCTGATACCGGTAGCTGTAGTGGCCGTACGCTTTGTTTAACCAGCGCACTATGTTGCGCCTTGTAATTTGCTGGAGCCATCAACTCATCTATTTCTTTAACCGGGCCCCTGCATGCCCTGCGCGGCACTGCACAGGTACCGGCTTCTAAAAGTGAAAGCAACCGCGCCCTCATTATCCGGGCGCTGGCTGGCAGCGGTGAGCTGCATAACCTCTCCGATGCCAATGATACCCAACTTATGCAACGCCTGTTGCAGCAGCCCGATGCCGCCCTTTTCGATGCCGAAGATGCGGGTACCGTAATGCGTTTCCTGACGGCGTATCTGGCCATGACGGGTCGGCAGACGGAGCTGACCGGAACAGCCCGCATGAAGGAACGACCCATTCGGGTGTTGGTAGAGGCCCTGCAAGAACTGGGGGCACGCATTGAGTACCGGGAGGAGCCCGGCTATCCGCCACTGAGGCTGTTGGGGCGTACTCCCGGGCCGGCAACCGAGGCTACTGCCGATTTTACGGAGCTAACCGTGCGGGGCGACATCAGCAGCCAGTACATTTCGGCGCTGTTAATGGTTGGGCCTACACTACCGCACGGCTTGCGCATCCGCCTCACCGGTAAAGTCGGGTCTCGCCCCTACATTCGCATGACGCTGGCGTTGATGCAGCATTTTGGGGCCGTGTGCCGGGATTTGGGTGAGGTGCTGGAAGTACGCCCCCAGGCCTACGAGCCCACCAACTACACCGTAGAAGGCGACTGGTCGGCGGCCAGCTACTGGTACGCGGTGGTGGCCCTGGCCCCGGTTGGCTCCCACCTTACGCTGCCCACCCTGCGGCGCTACTCCTGGCAGGGCGACCAGGCCATTGCCGGCATTATGGCCCACCTGGGCGTACACACCGATTTTTTGGCCGATGAGCAGGTAAGGCTCACCAAGACGGCGCCCGGCAAGGAATTTACCCAGGATTTTACCGACTGCCCCGACCTGGCGCAAACCATAGCGGTGGTAGCCGCCGCTACTGGGGTTGCGGTGGTGATGACGGGCCTGGAAAGTCTGCGCATTAAGGAAACCGACCGGATTGCTGCTCTACAAATAGAGCTGGCCAAATTTGGGGGGGCGCTGACTGAGGTAGATGATGAGTGTTTTCGGGTTTCGGCGGAAAACTTTCGGGTGAATGGGCAAACCGTGGCCACGTACCATGACCACCGCATGGCCATGGCCTTTGCCCCTTTGGCCTTGCTGGGCCCCCTCACCATCGAAGACCCCAAAGTGGTACGTAAATCGTATCCGCAGTTCTGGCGGGAGCTGGAGAAAGTAGGGTTTACTACGGACCCCACCCCGGCCCCGGTTTTTTGAATGGAGGGGAGATACTACTATAAGCACCAGGCCGCTTGCCAGTAGTTGGCAAGCGGCCTGGTGCTTATAGTGGTTGCAACTCCCGGAAGTAAGCAGCCGAGTGCCGCAGCCGGCTGCCATACCAGCTGAACAACTCTCCATCCACAATGCGGATTTCGGCTGCAGGGCAGATTTCCCGGAACTCGGCCAGGTGCTTTTCTTTGAACGGGTATGGCTCCGAGGACAGCAGAATCTGGCTCGGTGCGGCTTGCCGTAGCTGCTCCGGCGTAATTTCCGGGTAACGGGTCTGGGCACTGAATACGTTGCGGAAGCCCGCCCGCGTGAGCATATCATCAATGAAAGTACCACCGGCCGCCACCATGTAAGGCTGGCGCCAGATGAAGTAGGCTGCTGTGATGGGCGCAGCAACCGGCGGCAGCGTCGCAAACGATGCGGCAATTTCAGCGGCCAATACCTCAGCAGCCACTTTGCGCCCGCAAATCAATCCCACCCGCCGAATCATATCCAATGAATCGGCTAAAGTGCTGATGTCGCTCATCCAAACCGGGTACCGCGCTGCCAGCTGCTCAATGCCAGCCTGGTAGTTCTCCTCTTTGTTGCCGATGAGAAGGTCGGGCTGGAGCGCATCAATCTTCTCGAAATCGAAGTTTTTGGTGCCCCCAATAACTGTAGCCAGCTGGCGGGCGTTAGCCGGATGAATGCAGAATTTGGTTACGCCCACCACCCGCGCCCCCAGGCCCAGTGCAAACAGCAGCTCCGTTTGGGAGGGCACCAGTGACACAATGCGCTGCGCCGGCAGCGGCACGGCCACCCGCCGGCCCATCTGGTCGGTGACGGAGAGCGGAAAGCGAGAAAAAGGAATATCCATAATGAAACGGGTGAAGCACAACGCGAAAGAACGTCATGCTGAGCTTGTCGAAGCATCTTTACCAGATAATGTGAACCGGTAGAGATGCTTCGACAAGCTCAGCATGACGTTCAATGGATAGAACCTCCTAGCTGAAGTACCTGAAATCGTGCTTATCCTCGATGCGCAGCAGAGTCTCGTAGATGAGCTGGATAACGCTCTGTACATCGTCCTTATGCACGGTTTCCACGGTGGTGTGCATGTACTTAAGGGGCAGCGAAATCAGGGCGGCGGCTACGCCTGAATGCGAGTAGGCAAAGGCATCAGTATCGGTGCCGGTGGCGCGGGTGGCGGCGGCCCGCTGGAAGGGAATTTCGGCGCTCTGGGCGGTTTCGATGATCAGGTCGCGAAGGTTGTTCTGCACGGCTGGGCCGTAGGTAATCACGGGGCCTTTACCGCAGAACAGGTCGCCGGAGGTCTTTTTCTCGTACATCGGCGACTGGGTATCGTGAATCACGTCCGTCACGATGGCCACATCGGGCTTGATGTGGTGGGCAATCATTTCGGCCCCCCGCAGCCCGATTTCCTCCTGTACTGCATTCACGATGTAAAGGCCGAAGGGCAGCTTTTTCTTGTTCTCCTTCAGCATCCGGGCCACCTCGGCAATCATGAAGCCCCCGATGCGGTTGTCCAGGGCCCGGCCCACGTAAAACTTGTCGTTGAGCACCGTGAATTCGTCCTCAAACGTCACCACCGAGCCCACGTGAATGCCCATCTGCTCCACTTCTTCTTTGCTGGAAGCGCCGCAGTCGAGAAACACGGTTTCGATGGTGGGAGCTTTGTCCTGCTCCACTTTGCGCACGTGAATGGCCGGCCAGCCGAACACGGCTTTCACAATGCCCTTCTTAGTGTGAATATTCACGCGCTTGCTCGGGGCCACCAACGGGTCAGAGCCGCCATTCTTGCGCAGGTACAAAAAGCCCGACTCCGTGATGAAGTTCACGAAGTAGCTGATTTCGTCGGCGTGGGCCTCAATCACCACTTTGTACTCGGCCTCGGGGTTCACCACGCCCACCACCGTGCCGTAGGTATCCACGAAATACTCGTCGATGTAGGGCTTGAGGTAGTCGAGCCAGATTTTCTGCCCTTCCTTCTCGAAGCCGGTGGGAGAGGGGTTATTGAGGTACTTCTGGAGGAAATCGAATGATTCTTGACGCATTTTTTTGTCATGCTGAGCGGAGCGAAGCATCCTGTCACGTTCGCGCCACTTGAATGAATAGTATTCTGACGATAGGACGTGAGCAGATGCTTCCTTCGTCAGCATGACAAACGATTTTACAGCGGAATGTTGCCGTGCTTTTTACGGGGCAGCGTATCCACCTTGTTTTCCAGCATCTTGAACGCCCGGATCAGCTTCTGGCGCGTCTGCGAAGGTAGAATCACCTCGTCCACGAAGCCGCGGTGGGCGGCGCGGTAGGGCGTGGCAAATTTCTGCTGGTACTCGTCTACCTTCTCCTGCAGCTTGGCCTCGGGGTCTTCGGCCTGGGCAATTTCGCGCTTAAAGATGATTTCAGCCGCACCTTTCGCGCCCATTACGGCAATTTCGGCGGTGGGCCAGGCGTAGTTCATATCGGCCCCGATGTGCTTGCTGTTCATTACATCGTAGGCCCCGCCGTAGGCTTTGCGGGTGATGACGGTGATGCGCGGCACGGTGGCTTCGCAGAAGGCGTAGAGCAGCTTGGCCCCGTTGGTGATGATGCCGCGCCACTCCTGGTCGGTGCCGGGCAGGAAGCCGGGTACATCTTCCAGCACCAGCAGCGGAATATTGAACGAGTCGCAGAACCGCACGAACCGGGCCGCTTTGGTGCTGGCGTTGATATCGAGCACGCCGGCCAGCACCGCCGGCTGGTTGCCCACGATACCGATGCTGCGGCCCCCCAGGCGGGCAAAGCCTACCACGATGTTCTCGGCGAAATTCTGGTGCACTTCCAGGAAAGAACCAGCGTCGATGATGCCGTCAATAACCTCCCGGATATCGTAGGGCTGGTTGGGGTTGTCGGGAATGATGGTGTCGAGAGCGGGGCGGCTTTCGTCCTGGCCAGCCTCGTAAGCTACCATCGGGGCGGTTTCCTCGCAGTTCTGGGGCATGTAGCTCAGCAGCTGCTTGAGGTGGTTGATACAGGCCACCTCGTTGGCGCACGAAAAGTGCGTGACGCCGCTTTTGGCCGAGTGGGTGCTGGCCCCGCCCAGCTCCTCGCTGGTTACGTTTTCGTGGGTTACGGTTTTCACCACGTTCGGCCCGGTCACGAACATATAGCTCGTGTCCTCCACCATCAGGATGAAGTCGGTAATGGCGGGCGAGTACACCGCGCCGCCCGCGCACGGCCCCATGATGGCCGACAGTTGCGGCACCACGCCCGAGGCCAGGGTGTTCTTATAGAAAATATCGGCGTAGCCGCCCAGGCTCACCACGCCTTCCTGAATGCGGGCCCCGCCCGAGTCGTTGAGGCCAATGACGGGGGCCCCATTCTTCATGGCCAGGTCCATGATTTTCACGATTTTCTCGGCGTGAGTTTCGCTCAGCGAGCCGCCAAACACCGTGAAATCCTGGGAAAAGGCGTACACCAGCCGGCCATTTACGGTGCCGTAGCCCGTCACCACGCCGTCGCCGAGGTAATACTCCTTGTCCAGCCCGAAGTCCTTGGAGCGGTGCATTACAAACTTGCCGATTTCCTCGAACGAGCCCTCATCGAACAGCAAATCAATCCGCTCCCGGGCGGTGAGCTTGCCTTTCTTGTGCTGAGCATCAATGCGGGCCTGGCCGCCGCCGAGCAGGGCCTCCTCATTTTTGCGGGCGAGAATTTCGGTTTTGCTTAGTTGGGCGTCAGCGTGCGGATCGGACATCGTGGGGTGGGATGGGTTAGCGTCTTGGGTCAGGATGCCAAAGGTAACGCGCGGGTAAAGAAAAGCCGCACCAGAATTCTGGGGCGGCTTAGTACGTAAAAGTGCGTGGTGTTTCAGTCGCAACCTGTCAAACTAATCCTTCCAGTCCGTTTATCAATTTTTCCTTCACAAGTTCCACAAGCCAAGTAGATAAAATTGTCGTCAAACCAAATGCCATGAACTTCTTGGCCAGAATATGTAAAGGATGAATATCTGTAATTAGCTATCCACAATTGTACACCTTGTCTGTAAGCAGCTAGAGTAAAAGCCCGATTATTTAGATAATAGATAATGCCGTCAGCACCTTGAACTGCAAATGCAGTTATCATAGATTGGTTGATTGAGTCATTCGGTGTGTATAGGTTATAATATTTTCCAATGCCTCTGTCAATTACCAGTTGTGTCTCAGGAATAAGAATGCCTGCTATGCTCTCAAATGCTTTGAACTCCGGCTTCATCTGTCTGAAGTCGTAAATTGTAGTCTCGCTCAATGTTTGGCCCAACAGATCTATTGGTACAGTCAGCAACGCCACGAATAAGTAGGTACGAACACACATAGTCACGCTTTATACAACGATTCATCTTGGTAAGGCAAAATACAAAAACCGGCCGGCTCCCTCACAGGAACCGGCCGGTTTCAGTTATAGCCCAAGCGAATTACTCGCCTTTCTTCTTCGAGTCTTTTGGCTCGTCGTCGGAGGGCTCGGGGGCTTCTTCGGGCCGCTCGTCGCTGGCGAGGTTAGTTTGCTCGCCGCTCTTGCTTACCGAGAAAACCAGCTCCTCAGCGCCGGCCGTGTAATCGGCCGTGATGACGTCGCCCTGGGCAATTTCGGCCTTCAGGATTTCCTCGGCAATCGGGTCTTCGATGTACTTCTGGATGGCCCGGTTCAGCGGACGTGCGCCGTACTTAGGGTCGTAGCCTTTTTCGGCCACGAAGTCCTTGGCGGCTTCGGTCAGCTCCACGCGGTAGCCCAGCGTCTGGATGCGGCCCAGCAGCTTGCTCAGGCTGATGTCGATGATCTTGTGGATATCCGACTTCTCCAGCGAGTTGAACACGATTACATCATCCAGACGGTTCAGGAACTCGGGCGAGAAGGTTTTGCGCAGGGCGTTGGTGATGGTGCCCTTCGTCAGCTCGTCCATGTTCTCCTGTCGGGCCTTGGTACCGAAGCCGATACCGGCACCGAAATCCTGCAGGTCACGCGCCCCAATGTTGGAGGTCATGATGATGATGGTGTTGCGGAAGTCCACCTTGCGGCCCAGGCCGTCGGTCAGGATACCGTCGTCCAGCACTTGCAGGAGCAGGTTGTACACATCGGGGTGGGCCTTCTCAATCTCATCAAGCAGGATAACCGAGTACGGCTTGCGGCGGATTTTCTCCGTCAGCTGGCCGCCTTCTTCATAACCCACGTAGCCGGGAGGCGCGCCCACCAAGCGCGAGATGCTGAATTTCTCCATGTACTCCGACATGTCAATCCGCACCAGCGAATCTTCCTTGTCGAACAGATACGTAGCCAGCACCTTCGCCAGTTCGGTTTTACCTACGCCGGTTGGGCCAAGGAACACGAAGGAGCCAATGGGTTTCTTGGGGTCTTTCAGGCCCACACGAGTGCGCTGAATGGCCTTCACGAGCTGGGCAATGGCCTTATCCTGGCCGATTACCTTGCCCTTCAGCTCTTCGCCCATTTTTAGGAGCTTGGAGCTTTCGTTCTGGGCCACGCGGGAAACGGGAATGCCGGTCATCATGGCAATAACCTCGGCCACATTTTCCTCCTTCACGGTGTAGCGCTTCTTCTTGGTTTCCTCTTCCCAGTCCTTCTTGGCCTGGTCGAGTTGGTCAATGAGCTTCTTCTCCGTGTCGCGCAGCTTGGCAGCTTCTTCGTACTTCTGCGACTTCACCACGCGGTTTTTCTCCGTCTTGATGTTCTCAATCTGCTCTTCCAGCTTGAGAATATCCTCGGGCACCACAATGTTGTTGATGTGCACGCGGGCCCCGGCCTCGTCCAGAATGTCGATGGCCTTGTCCGGCAGGAACCTATCGGACATGTACCGGTCCGACAGCTTCACGCAGGCCTCGATGGCCTTGTCGGTGTAGTACACGTGGTGGTGGTCCTGGTATTTGTCCTTGATGTTGTTCAGGATTTCAATCGTCTCCTCGGGCGTGGTGGGGTCCACCATCACCATCTGGAAACGACGGGCCAATGCGCCGTCCTTCTCGATGTATTGACGGTACTCGTCGAGCGTGGTGGCACCAATGCATTGGATTTCGCCGCGGGCCAAAGCCGGCTTGAACATGTTGGACGCATCCAGGGAGCCGGAAGCTCCACCAGCGCCCACAATGGTGTGCAGCTCGTCAATGAACAGGATAACGTCGGGCGACTTTTCCAGCTCGTTCATCACGGCCTTCATGCGCTCCTCAAACTGGCCCCGGTACTTGGTACCGGCTACCAGCGAAGCCAGATCCAGCGTTACCACGCGCTTGCCAAACAGCACCCGCGACACCTTCTTCTGAATGATGCGCAGGGCCAGGCCTTCGGCAATGGCCGTTTTACCAACGCCCGGCTCCCCGATGAGGATGGGGTTGTTCTTTTTGCGGCGGCTCAGAATCTGAGCTACGCGCTCAATTTCTTTCTCGCGGCCCACAATGGGGTCGAGCTTGTCTTCCTCGGCCAGCTTGGTCAGGTCGCGGCCGAAGTTATCGAGCACCGGAGTGCGCGACTTCTCGTTGCCTTTCTTGGGTGTAGCACCAGCCCCGGCACCGCCACGGCCTGCACTGCCCCCAAACAGGCGGTCATTGTCGTCATCATCGGCCTCAGGGCCGGAGGTAGGGTTATTCGCCGTGTTACCGTGGTAGTCCAGCGAATCGCGCACGGATTCGTAGTTCACGTTGAATTTGCTGAGAATTTGGGACGAAATATTGTCTTCATCACGCAGAATCGAGAGGAGCAGATGCTCCGTGCCGATAATTTCGCTTTTGAAGATTTTGGCCTCGAGGTAGGTAATCTTGAGGACTTTCTCGGTCTGTTTGGTCAGAGGAATAGAGCCGGTAATGCTCGTGCCCTGCGTAGCCGTGTTGCGGGTAGCTTGCTCCAGGGCGTACTTGAGCTCCTCCACCGATACGCCCAATTTCTTGAGCAAACCAATAGCGGTGCCTTCCCCTTCGCGAATCATACCCAGCAGCAGGTGCTCCGTGCCGATATAGTCATGCCCGAGCCGGATGGCCTCTTCCCGGCTCAGGGAGATGACCTCCTTGACTCTGTTTGAGAATTTAGCTTCCATGCAGATAAGGTAGTGAAGAAAAACGGAACCCCGCAAGGGCCCATACAGCCTGGTTTGCGGGTTGGGCCGATATAACCTGAAAACAGATTGAGTCGGGCGATAGTTCGGGGGCGACAGGTACACTACGCAAGAAAGCTGCCGGCGGCCGGACCCTGCATAAAGAGCAGATCTAAGATGCTGAGGCCCGGTACAAAATCTTTACCAAAGCTCTGCGCATAGGCCCGACCCGACGTCCTGTCAGGTTGATGCGCCGCTTTGGGTGTCAGCCAGTCGCGGCGGTCAAGGAGAAGGGTAGGAGGGGCCGAGGGGAGGTGGGTGGGAGGTTGATAGTCGGGGGTGAGGTGAATGGGCAGGCGCAGGCGCAGGCAGCGAAAATAAAACTGCAGTAACAATTGGTTCAGCTCGAACAGGCGCCGAGGCTTCTGCGTGTAGATATCGTGCAGATAATCGGCGTAATATTCAAAGTACGGTGTACCGCTGTAAGCGGTTTGCAGAGTACGCCAATGCCGGTGTACCCAGTTCTGGCGGTAGTCAATTTCAATTTCGGAGGTGAGCACCTTTTCGCTGCGGTTACCGTCGATTACGGGTACTGAGAGGGGCTGGACGCCTTGGGCCGTTAGAATAAGGCAGCGGTTGCGGTAGGTCTGTTTGCGGTAATGGTCGTGGGTTTCCAGCCACAATGCATCGGCCCCCAGCAGCGCGGCAAAAAAGGCAATGGGCGGATGGTACTGGGACTCGAAAAGAACAGCGGACATGCGGTAGGCCTGGAGCAAAAAGATGACGATGAAGCAAATAAACGGCCCGGTAGCGGATATTCTGGTGCCAGTAGTGCCTGTGAGGGCAGATATTCCGGGAATGATAGGGCCAGTACCAAACCAGGACGGCCCGGATGCAACGCAAGGAGCCAAGGGCATGTTAACCCAAGAATCAACCAAAAGCCGCACTTTTGCGGTGCGGCAGCTGAAAGCTACCCACTGCCACCTGTTTCGTTTTACCGCCAATCTGACACTATGTTGCTGTTAGCCCGACTTCTGCCCGTGGGCGTTGCGCTCTGCCTGAGTGTCACGCAAGCCCCCACTCATCAGCTGCAGCTGGATGTAGCTCGTTTCCGGAACGAGGATGTGGCGGTGAAAGGAGGAGTAGTAGAGTTGTACGCAACGGTAGCCGGCAAGCATCTGACTTATCAGAAACGAGGACCAAAGATGTACCAGGCCGGGGCCACCGTAACCCTGGAGGTGGTTCGTCCCGACGGTACGGCTGTGTATCAGGAGAGCGTGACGCTGAAACCGCCGGTACTGCGCGATACTACGGCGGCCATCAAAAACCCCGTTAGCTTTCAGAAGCGCCTGACCTTGCCGGAAGGCCGCTACACCTTGCGGGGGCAGTTGAAAGACCAGTACCGTGCGGGCTTCACCGATATTGTGGAGCAGCCCCTGGTAGTGGAGGTGAGTAGCCCAAAACCTGCCTTGAGCGACGTGGTACTGTTGCTGAAACCTGCCAGCCGTTCTTCCGTGGAGACCAACAACTTCATGCGCAGTGGGCTAAGCCTGACTCGCGCCGCCGGTGGCCTGTACGCCCGTGGCCAGGATAAATTATTTTTCTACTCGGAGCTGTATGCTGCCCTACCAGGCCAAGCGTATGGCTTGCGCTATCGGCTGCGCGCGGGCAAGGCACCCAAGGATGCCGCCACCGGGCAAGGCACCGTGCAGGGCGCAGAAGGCCGCCCCACCGTGCTCACTGGGGAGCTGGACCTGAGTAAAGTACCCGCCGGAAAGTTTACCCTCACCGTAGAAGTCCGCAACGCCAAAAACCAGCTGCTTGCCACCCAAACAGCCACTGTACACCGCAACCCCGACGAGTACGCCCCCGCTGGGGCCATACTGCCCCGATGAGTAAAACTACCTCTGTTTCCAGGCCTTACCCGTGGTACTACCAGCCGCTGGAGTGGCTGCTGCTGGGCCTGGCCCGTTTGCCCCTGAGTGTGCTGTATGTGCTGGGAAGGGTGGTGTATTGGCTGCTGGCCTATGTGGTGCGCTACCGGCAACGGGTGGTGCTGCAAAATCTGAGCAACTCGTTCCCGGAAAAGTCGGCGGCTGAAATTGCTCGTCTGGCGCGACAGTTTTACTGGCATTTCGCGCAGGTGATGATGGAAACCATCAAGCTGGCCACCATGTCGGCGCCAGCGCTAAAAGAGCGGGTTATTTTCCGTAACCCGGAAGTACTGGAGCGGCACTTCGCGGCCGGCCGTACAGTGCTGGGCCTGTCGTCGCACGCGGGCAACTGGGAATGGGTGCTTACCTCGGGAGCCGCCTGGCTGTCGGCTCATGCCGATGGGGTATACAAACCGCTGAGCAACCCGTTTTTTGAGCATTTACTGTATCAGTTGCGCACCCGCACGGGCGCCGGACTCATCCCCATGCGGGATACCCTGCGCGACATGCTGCAACGAAAAGGGGAGGTGCGCGTGGTCAGTATGTTGTCGGACCAGGCGGCCGGGCCCGAGGACCGCCCGTTCTGGACGACGTTCATGCACCAGGAAGCGGGGTTCTACACCAGCACTGAGCGGCTGGCCAGCCGCTTCCATTGCCCGGTGGTGTACGTGAGCATCCGGCGCCTGCGCCGCGGCTACTATGAGATTATTCTGACGGAACTGTACGATGGAGACTCGCCCCTGGAACCCAATAGTTTCCCGATAACAGCAGCGTTTGTGCAGCAGCTCGAGCGGGATATTCAGCTCTATCCCGCCGACTACCTCTGGACCCACCGCCGTTGGAAGCATAAGCGGTGAGATGGTGAAATAGTGAGGTGGTGAACTGGTGAGTTTGATGTTCCATTTGCGCGGGTAACGCCATCAGAACATCAAACTCACCAGTTCACCACCTCACTATTTCACCCCTTACAAATACTGCTCGATGTCGCCGGCGCCCTGGCGGATGATGTCGAAGTCTTCGTTGGTGCAGTCGACTACCGTGCTGGCGATGTTGTTGCCAAACCCCCCGTCGATAACAAGGTCGACCAGAGGGCGGTATTTTTCGAAAATCAGGTCAGGGTCGGTGCTATATTCCAGAATTTCGTCATCGTCATGAATGGAAGTGGTAACAATGGGATTTCCCAGGCCTTGCACCAGTTGAATACAGATCTGGTTGTCGGGTACCCGGATGCCCACGGTTTTGCGCTTTACGCCCCCATAGCGGGGCGCTTTGGTGCTGGCCTCAAAGATGAAGGTAAATGGGCCGGGTAGTGCTTTTTTCAGCACCTTATACACGGGAGTAGTAATACCGTTGGCGTAGTCGGTGATGTGGGAAAGGTCGGAGCAGATAAACGACAGATTGGCCTTTTCCGGGTGTACGCCCTTAATGCGGCAAAGCTTCTCCACGGCCCGGGCGTTGTGAATGTCGCAGCCCAACCCATATATCGTATCGGTAGGGTAAATAATAACGCCTCCGTTACGCAGCACGTCAACGGCTTGCTGGATGCGGTTCTGGGGAGGGTTATCGGGATGAATGCGAAGCAGAGTAGCGGCCATAGCAAAAAAGCGGAGGTTGAGTGAGCAGTCGGCCCCGGCACCGGCGGGCGTCGGGGGCGGTCAATGTACAAGCTGCGGCTATACGGAGCTACTCTTTTCGGCAAAAACCTGTTTGGGGTTGCCGGTACTACCGGTTATGCAGCGGCCGGGCCACAAAAAAAGCTCCGGCCAGATGACCGGAGCTTTTGAGAATACAGCGTGTAAAGATGCCTATTGCTTCACAAAGGAACGGGTTACGCTGCCATCCTTCGTGGTAAGACGCACCGAATATACTCCCGCTTGCAGTGCGCTCACCTCAACGGTGGCTGCTTCCTGCGCCACGGTAGCCGTTTGTACCCGCTGCCCCAGGGCGTTGAAAATTTCCAGCGTAGCGCCGCGGCCCAGGCTGCCTACTACCACCGTAAGACGGTTGGCGGCCGGGTTAGGATACACTACTACCGCCCGGGCAAAGGCGGGTTCCCGCTGTTTCAGGGTAATATCGGCCAGGCTGCGCGGGGCAATCTGGTAGCCTTCGGTGTACGGGGAAGAGCTGTCGAACTGGCTGCCGATACCGGTTACTGAGAACGGACCAGCCGGAGCCGGTGTGTTGTAGAGGGTGGTGCCCCGGTAGATACGCAGCTGGTACGTTACGCCGCCCGGTCCGGTCACGTCCACGTTGTAGCCGGAGGCGGTAGAGGTGGTTACCCACTGGGCGGGGTCGACGGAAGTAAGCGGGCCCGGAATGCGGATCAGCTCCGACTCCTCGTTTTCAGTGAGGGCCGTGGTAATCACGCGGGGCGAGTAGGTGCGGCGGGCACGGCCTTTGGGCGTAATGCCGGTGAGGTTGATCTGGGTGAGGCCGTTGAACTGGCCCAGCGTGCCGGTTACTTCCACCGAGTCGCCTTCCGCCAGCGTGTTCGTGCCGATGTTGGCCGAGGCAAACAGGCCAATGCCCCCGGTATTATCGATGAGGGTAATCTGGTAGCCTGCGGTACGCAGGTTGGTACCGTACACCGTACCCCGGGCCGATACCGTTTGGCCATTCAGAGTGGGTACCCCGTTGGCATCATTCACGGTAAGCGTAGCAATAGGCGACACGGGTGCCACGTCGTTGTCGGTGATGGTAAGCGTGTAAGTGCCGGATCCAATAATAGCCGCGCCGGTCGGCTGCACGTTCTGCAAGCTCAGAATCACCGTCTCTGAGGGCTCAAACACGGCATCATCCACGAGCGTGATGGTGGCATTCTGCGTGGTGGTACCGGCCGGGAACGTCAGCGTTTGGGTGGTAAAAGTATAATCGGAAGGGGAGGTGGCGGTGCCGGCCGGGGTGGCCAGGGCTACCTGTACCGTGAGGGCCTGGGTGCTGGCTGCACTCAGCGTTACCGGAATCTGGAGGGTACCGGCGCTTTCCGCCGCCGTGGCCGTGGCCGAGCCGAACGATACCGTTGGAGCAGTAACGACCGTAGCGCGGGCCAGGGTAAAGTCATCCAGGGCGAGCAGAGCGTCGGAACCGGTGTTGTCCGTGTCTTTCCACCGGATCCAGATAGTAGAGCCAGCGGCCCAACTGATGGGGAAGGTAGCGGTAATGGCTGCCGAGTTAGCGGCGTCGTTGCCATTCAGTGGACCAGCAGTAGTGGCCGTAAGGGCTTTTTCGGTGATATCCAGCGCCGAAACGGCCGTCCAGGTGCCGGTAAACAGACTCGTAGCGTCGGTGCTGTACTCGAAAGCCAGGCTTTCGTTGATAGCAGCGTTGCTGCTAGTGCGCCATTGTTCGGCTCGACCCGTAACCGTTAGCTGAGCAATGGCGGCTCCGCTCTGATTGATGAAGGCCGCTCCAAACGCCGGAGCTGTAGAACCAGAGGCCAAGCTGCCCAAGGCGCGGTCGGTGTCGCCGGTGGTTCCGGCATTAGGGCCGGCGTTGTAGGTGCCACCACCAGTGCTGTTGTCCGCCAGCACCATAGGGGTAAGAACGGCATTGGCCGTACCCGAACCCGCCAATCGCACCCCCGACCAACCATCGGGATAGGTAGTGCCAGCAGGCGTGAAGCCGTCAAAGTTCTGCGTGTACGCAGTACCGGTGAAAGGTACCGGCGTTTGGGCCTGGGCAGCGGAGCCAAGGCCGCCCAGCGCCGCCAGAAGCGCCATGCGTTGCCACCAGCAAGAGTAGGAATGTTTCATGGAAGGAAAGTGAGATGATAAGGTGAATAAAGACGCAGCCGACAGGAAAAGGTTGGTACAGTGGCACAGCCACAGATTCCGCGTACTTTTGAACTGCAAAGCTACCCGCAATTGTGGCCCCTACCCAAGCCCGGCGGGTACTGGCAATGTTACCGTTTTGTTACCACTTCCCGCCTCATGGCTACAACCCGCATCGATTACAAAGCCAACGCCACCCGTCGCCGCAACCGTTTTGCCTATACGGTCGGCATTTTTGGGCTGCTGCTGATTACTTTCTCCTACTACTTCTACCAGGTATTCTTCACCCCCAACGTCGAAACCAACGGGCTCCCCGCCTACGTGGTGGTGCGCCGGGGCGAGACGGCCAAAGCCGTGCTGGACTCTATTGAGGCTACCGGCGTAATTGTGGACAAGCTGAGCCTGCGGCTAGTAGCCAAGCTGATGAAGTACGAAAAGCTGGTGAAGCCTGGCCGCTACGAGCTCAAGGACGGATACACCAACCGTCAGCTCATTAACGACCTGCGCACTGGCAGCAACCGCCTGCCCCTGCGCCTCACCTTCCAGAACATTCGCCTGCGCCAGGACTTGTCCCGCAAGCTGGCTACCACCATTGATGCCCGACCCAGCCAGTTCGACAGCCTGCTGAACTCGCCTGCTTACACCAAAAGCCTGGGCTTCGATACCGTCAGCATCCTCACCATGTTCATCCCGAACACCTACGAGCTGCCCTGGAACGCCTCCGCCGAAAACCTGATGCAGCGTATGCAGAAGGAGTACGAGAAGTTCTGGACGCCGGCCCGCGACGCTCAGCGCAAGGCTCTGGGCCTTACCCGGGCCGAGGTGAGCACTCTGGCCAGCATTGTGGAGGCCGAGCAGCAGCAGCACGCCGACGAGCGGCCCCGGGTGGCCGGGGTGTACCTCAACCGTCTCAAACGCGGCATGAAGCTCCAGGCCGACCCCACCGTAGTGTACGCCAACCACGACTTCACCATCAAGCGGGTGCTCAACGTGCATTTGGCCAAAGATTCGCCCTACAATACCTACAAATACGCCGGCTTGCCGCCCGGCCCCATCAACTTGCCCAGCATTGCCAGTATTGATGCCGTGCTTAACCCCGAAAGCCACCAATACCTCTACTTCTGCGCCAAGGAGGATTTCAGCGGCTACCACGCCTTTGCCCGCAACGAGCAGGAGCACCTGGTAAACGCCCGCCGCTACCAGGCCGCCCTCACGCGCAGCGGCATTATGAAATGAGTTGTTAATTATTGGTTATCAGTTGTCAGTTTGTTCTGTCAGCTTCTGTAACCAATATCTAACAACTGACAACCAGCAACTGACAACTACCCTATGTATTCCTCCGACACCCAGATCCGCGTGCGGTATGCCGAAACCGACCAGATGGGCTACGTGTACCACGGTAACTACGCGGCGTATTTCGAAGTGTGCCGCACCGAGGCTTTCCGGCAACTGGGCATCAGCTACAAAGCCCTGGAAGCCGATGGCGTGGGGATGCCGGTAGGGGAGCTGCGCACCCGCTTCCGTCGCCCCGCCCGCTACGACGACCTGCTCACGGTGCGCCTGCTGCTGAAACAGCCCGCCGAAGGCTCCCGTATCCTCTTCGAGTACGAAATTTACAACGAGGCCCAGGACCTTCTCACCGAAGGCCACACCCTGATGGTATTCGTGAGCATGACTACCGGCCGCCCCGTACCCATTCCGAAGGATATTGCCGCCAAGCTGGCTCCTTACTTCACCGACGACGAAACGGCCGGCCCCCTCACCCCACCCAAGGCCCCCACGGATGCCCCTGCTCCGGCGGCCTTTCTGAAGTAGAGTAACTGAGTAGCGGAGTAACTGAGTAATTTTTTACCGCGCACACGGCGCACATTGCTCCGCTAGAACAGTTACTCCGTTACTCCGCTACTCAGTTACACTGCCCCCATGCGCCTACCCGTTCGCCGCTACCGTTTGCCCGATGTGCGCCGCCGCCGCAGTGTGCGCCGCGCCATCGTGTTTCTGAAGCGGCTACGGTTTGCGGGCGGCAAGGCCTCGGTGTACGACGTGGTAGACCGGTTGCTGCAGGAAATCCGGCTGGATGGCATTGCCAAGCGGGCCTCGTACATGGCCTTCAACCTGACCATTGCCATTTTTCCCACCATCATCTTCCTGTTCACGCTTATTCCCTATATCCGCATTCCTAATCTCAACCTGGATATCCTGCAGTTTCTGGCCGATTTGATACCCCAGGAAATGTACGTGGCCATTTCTGATACCATCGAGGACATCGTGAATATTCCGCACGGGGGGCTGCTGTCCTTTGGTTTTGCCACGGCCCTAGTGCTCAGCTCCAACGGCATTATGGCCCTGCTCGATGCGTTTGAGAAAAAGTACCCCTCGTTCAAGAAGCGTACCTACCTGCGCAAGCGGGTAATTGCCACGGTGCTGACGGTGGTACTGTCGTCGGTGCTGCTGTTTGCCGTCATCGGCATCTTCTTCGGTACCTATATCATTGATGCGCTGGTGTACCACGAAATCGTGCCCGAGGCCATGACCGACCAACTGACCAGCGTGTTGCGGTACGGCTCCGTTATCAGCCTGTTCCTGCTCACCACCTGCCTGGTATACTATTATGTACCCCCGGTACACGACAAGTGGCCGTTTGTATCGGCCGGGGCAGTGGTGGCCACTCTGCTGATTTTTCTGGTATCCTTTCTGTTTATCCTGTACGTTAAAATATTCGACAGCTACAACCATTTTTACGGCTCCATTGGTACACTGGTGGGCTTTATGGTGTGGCTCGATTTTGTGTGCATGACCCTGATTCTGGGGTTTGAGATAAACGTGAGCATCGACGCAGTAACGGGCCGGCTGAAACGGCCAGGAACCCTGCAGAAAGCCTGATAACCCGCTGAGAGTATATAATTTGTGCCTGAGAATGAGCGAATAAGCCGGTGTTGCCAGAAAAAAACACCAGAGGAGCTTGTGCATTCCCGAATCGTATCTACTTTTGCCATCCCAAACCACTTATTTTGGGCCTTACAGAGAGGTGGCAGAGTGGTCGAATGCGACGGATTCGAAATCCGTTATACCGGCAACGGTATCGGGGGTTCGAATCCCCCCCTCTCTGCAACAGGCTTTTTCAATTCGTGAAAAAGCCTTTTTTCTTGGCAACCAGAGCGGCAACGCACCTGAATTTCTCTTTCGTATCCAGAGGAGTGGCAGAGTGGTCGATTGCGGCGGTCTTGAAAACCGTTGAGGGTTAAACCTCCGGGGGTTCGAATCCCTCCTCCTCTGCGAACCCGCTTCCGGTGCCCGGAGCAAACGCCTTCCAAGCCCGCTTGGAAGGCGTTTTTTTTAGCTTGCCGGTAAGCTGGACAGTATAGCCTGAACAACCCCGAACCCAAACCAACTGTATACGGTTGTGTGGTGATGCTCCACCGGGCCGGCGCGTTATTTGCTTTTGCTGCCACCTGCTACCTTTGCCCGTATCTATGGCCGAATTACTGTTCGACGTTAATCTGCAACAACTGCCCGATGAGTTTCTGAATGGAAACTGGCGGGTAGCCGACCGGGTACTCAACCGGACCGACCCCACCAGTATGCTGGCCCAAGCTGAGCGGTTCGCACTGCAGCCCGGCAAGGTGGAAGTGCAAGCGCTGACCGGGCAGGACGCGGGCCAGTGGCAGATTCAGCGGGACGAATTGCTGAACCGCCCGTACCTGGAGCTAATCCTGGGCCAGGAGCGTACCCGGGCGCTGGTAACCCGCCTGCGCCGTTCCCGTAACGGGGCCGAGAGCCAATTGAATCTATACTTCCAGTCGGGAATGGAAATGCAGCTTACCCAACCGTAAGCAGCTTTTTCTGTCAACCTATTACCTGATTTCGTATGGCTGCTGCCACTTCTGAAACGCCAGACTTTTCCTCAGCCGCGGTCAGCCGCATTTCCGCCAGTGAAAGCACTTTGCTGAGCGTATCGGATGCGTTTGGTACTCCTATTTACGCCAGCCCCCAGCTGCTGCGCTTCACGGGCCTGTCGCTGGAGGAGCTTGCCACTGGCTGGCCCGCGTTGGTGCATCCTTTGGACGGGGAGCGGGTAGCTGCCCATGTGCAGCAAATGGTAGAAAATGCCACCATGTACCAGATTGAGTGGCGCATCCGCCGCCATGATGGGGAGTACCGCTGGGTGCGTACTACGGGCTACCCCCAACTGGGTCAAGATGGGAAGCTGCAGCAGTGGATTACCAGTACCATCGATATTGAAGAACAGCGCAACAGCCAGGGTGGCGGTTCCGGAGAGGATTTTAGCTTCTTGGCAGAGCTCATTCCGCAGTTGGTCTGGACAACGGACCCCACGGGCTTCCATACGTACTTTAACCAGCGCTGGACCAACTACACTGGTTACACCCTGGCCGACAGTGTGGGGCCCGATATGTGGAACAACCTGTTGCACCCCGACGACCAGGCGCGGGCCCGGCAGGTATGGGGCCACTCGCTGGCTACCGGCGACTTCTACGAAATTGAGTACCGATTTAAATCGAAACAAGGGGATTACCGGTGGTTCCTGGGCCAGGCCATACCGGTACGAAACGCCGCCGGCGAAATAGAGAAGTGGTTTGGTACCTGTACCGACATTCATGACCAGAAAATGCAGGAACTGGCCCTGCGCAAGCGGGAGCAGGATTTTACCACCCTGGCCAATGCCATTCCGCAGCTAGCTTGGATGGCCGATGAAACCGGTCATATTTTCTGGTATAATGAGCGGTGGTTCCGCTTTACCGGCACCGACCTGGCCGAAATGCAGGGCTGGGGCTGGCAAAAAGTACACCACCCTGATTATGTAGGGCAGGTAACTGAAACTTGGCGCCAAGCCCTGGCCGCCGGCAAACAGTGGGAGGATACCTTCCCCCTGCGCCGCCATGACGGCGAGTACCGTTGGTTTCTGAGCCGGGCCCTGCCCGTGTACGACGACAAGGGCCAGGTGGTACGGTGGTGCGGCACTAACACCGATGTAACCGAGCAAAAACTGCTACAGGGGCAATTGGAGCGTGCTTATTCTGACCTGGAAGCCAAGGTGATGTTCCGCACGCTGGATCTGGAGCGCGAGGTGCAGGAATTACGCCAGCAGTTGGACGAGAAGAGCTGAATCAGGATGCCTTCGGCCTGCACCCGTTTGCCAAAGTATTGTACAGGCCCTGAGTAGCCGGAAAACCGTTAATGCGGTAGTGTTCCGGAGCACTCAGAGCCTGTACTGTGCTGGGACCAGATTGCCGCTACCAGAGTAGCGGCGCCGTTACTCCTCTGCGTCCTGGCCCTTCCTCAGCTCGGCATCCAGAAAATAGGCCCCACGCCGCACAATGTGGGTTGAGTCGGGGAGGGGTTCCAGCAGGCGAAGCGCTACGTCCCCGTTGGCGCTGGTACCAGTGGCCACTTTCACGCGGCGGAAGGTGCCGGGTACCGTTTGGGTGAATATGTAGCTAAACTCCCCAGCCTGCACCAAGGCATCTTCGGGTAGGGTGCGCTGCCGGGCCGTGCCCGTCTGGATGGAAGCGGCTACGTATTGACCGGGCACCAGGTCGGTGCGCTCGGGCTCCAGATGAGCGTGCACATTCACCGTGCGCTTCTCGGGGTCGAAGGACTTGCCCACCAGGTAAATACTGGCCGTCATATCGGGGCCGCGCTGCTGGCTGGACACCCGGAACAGTACCGGCTGCCCGCTACGCACCTGGTTTACGTCGCGCTCAAATACCTGCAGCTCCAGGTGCATGTGGCTGGGGTCTACTAATTCCAGCAGCACATCCTGGGGGTTTACATACTGGCCGGGGTTGATGCGCACGGCAGCTATATTGCCGCTGATGGGAGCCGTGAGCGTAACCGTGGATGCAATCCGGCCTTGGTTCAGACTGCTGAGGGAGATGCCCAGCATACGGAGCTGTCCGGCCGTGGCCTGCAGGTTGGCCTGCTCCGCAGCGTAGTCGCTCTGGGCCTGCTGCAGCTTGCGCTTGGCTCCCACGTCCTCGGCATCCAGGGTTTGCTGACGCTTCAGTTCCTGCTGCAGAAACGTAACGCGGGCCCGGCTTTGCAGGTATTGTTGCTGCAGCTTCAGGTAATCGGGGTGGCGCAGTACGGCCAGCACCGCCCCCCGCCGTACCTGCTGGCCCGGCAGCACCGCCACGCTTTGCACGTAGCCGCCCATCACGGCCGATACGGAGGCCCGGTTTTGGGGCGGCACGTCTACCACGCCATTCGCCTGCACCCCGGAGGACAGGTTTTTCCAGGTGAAGCCGCCCAGCTCCAGGCCCGCTGCCTGTATTTGGGCCGGGTTTACCCGCACCTCATCTGGCGAGGCCGTCAGGGCAGAGGCAGGAGCAGCGGGAGTTTGCGTTTCGGGGGCTTTATTCTGGCTGCAGGCAGCCAACAAGGCCGTAAGGAGGGCTATATACGTTGGTTTCATGAAGTCAATTCGTAGGGTAGTTGGCCCGAGCAGTTGGGGCTTGGGCGGAGTTGGTTAGTAGGCGTCGGAGCCGGTGAGGGCCAGCAGCTGCAGGGCCAGCTCATTGTAGCGGCTCACCTGGTCGAGGTAGGCCGTGCGAATTTGCCAGGCGGGCTCCGTATTCACCACGTACTCCACGTATTCAATATCCCCGGCCCGGAAGCTCTTTTCGGCGGTTTCCAGAATCAGGCGGGCCTGGGGCAGGGCGGTTTGCTCGTAGTAGGTGAGGGAGGCCCGGGCCCGCTGCAGCTGCCGGCGCAGGCCCGCCAGCTGTCCGCCCAGCTGGGCCGTGGCGTAGCGCAGCTGGGCTTCGGCGGCCTGCTCCCCAATGCGGGCGGCCTGAATCCGGCTTTTCTGCACTCCGCCAAGCAGCGGCACGGCTACCCCGGCCTGGGCCACTTGGAAGCCACTTTCCTTGTTGATAGTTTGGTGGAAGTAGCCCAGGCGCACATCGGGCAGGCGGCGCAGCTGCTCTACCCGGGTCTGGCGGCGGCTCACCTCCACTTCCTGCTCCAGCAAGGCCAGGGTAGGGTTGGTACCGGTTGTCAGGCTGGCCGTATCGGCCGGCGTGAGGACCAGTACCGGCGTGGTCGAGGTGTCGATGAGGGCGAGGCCGGGCTGATTGAGCAACATGGCCAGCTGCTGCTGCTGCACCTGCTGCTCGGTGCGCACGGTGGCCAGCCGGTTCTGCAGCTCCAGCCGCCGCGCCTCCGCCGATACCTGCTCCAGGCGGTTGGTTTCGCCGGTTTGGTAGCGGATGCGGGCGGCCCGGGCAGCGCGCTGGTACAGGCTGTCCTGGCGGCGTAGCAGGGCAGCGCGGCGGTAGCTCAGTAGCAGCTCGTAGTAGGTGCTGCGGATGCGGAACGCCAGCTCCCGGCGCTGCTGGCGCACCCGCTGCTCGGCGGTGAGTACTTGGCCTTCCAGCAGCCGGCGCTGGGCCCCATACACGCCCGGCAGCGCCGACTGCTGCACCACGTTGATACTTTGGTCGCGCAGGGGCCCCGAAATCTGGCCTACCTGGTAGTCGAGCACGGTGCGGGGTACATCGTAGCCAGTGCGGGCCAGGGCGCGCTGGCGCTCAAGTTCCAGACCACCGGTTTGTACCAGCAGGCTCTGGCTGAGGCCGGTTTGCAGGGCCTGGTCCAGGCTGAGTACGCCGGCCGGGGAGGCGGCCGTAGCCGGAGCCGCAGCGGGGGGCGGCAGCGTGCGGGGCGTGGTCTGGGCCTGCGTAAAACAGGGGAGGACCAGCAGAATAAACAAGAGGTATCTCATAGGGAAGCAAGTCAGTATGTAGAGACGCGACACTTCGCGTCTCCCCGTTGCACGGTGTCGTACAGGTGAGGCCGTTCTGACGCCGAGACGCGAAGCGTCGCGTCTTTACACCGCTTCGGATTACAGTTCGTGGTTTTCCTTGATTTCGACCAGCAGCTCAGGGGTGGGCTCGGTAGGGCTGGCCTCGCCATCTTTTGTGAACAGGGTATAGAGCACCGGCAGTACCAGCAGCGTGAGCAGCGTGGCCGAAATCAGCCCACCGATAACCACCGTGGCCAGGGGCTTCTGGACCTCAGCGCCGCCGGAGTTGCTCAGGGCCATGGGCAGAAACCCCAGCGAGGCCACCGCCGCCGTGAGCAGCACCGGCCGGAACCGCTCATGGGTGGCTTTCAGCACCCGTTCCCGCACCGAGTCGATGCCGGCCAGGGCCAGCTCGTTAATACTGGCTACTAGTACAATGCCGTTGAGCACGGCCACCCCGAACAGGGCAATAAAGCCCACGCCCGCCGAAATGCTGAACGGCATACCGCGCAGCCACAGCGCCAGAATACCACCAATGGCCGCCAGCGGAATACCCGTGAAAATCAGGCTGGCCTGCTTCACCGACCGAAACGAGAGGTAGAGCAGCACGAAAATCAGGAGCAGGGACACCGGTACGGCTACTGCCAGCCGCGACTTGGCCTGCTGCAGGTTCTCGAACTGGCCGCCGTACTGCATGGTGTAGCCCTCGGGCAGCTTCAGGTTAGCATCCAGCAGCTGCTGAATTTCCTGCACCAGGCTTTCTACGTCGCGGTTGCGCACATTCACGCCGATGTTGATGCGGCGGCGGGCATCGTCGCGGGAAACCTGGGTAGGGGCATTGCGGAACTCCACGCGGGCCACTTCTTCCAGCGGCACCTTCTGGCCCGTGGGCACATCCACGTACAGCTGGCGCAAATCCTGCAGGCCGCGGCGGTTGGCACTGTCCAAGCGCACTACCAGGTCGAAGCGCCGCTCGCCCTCGTACACTTGGCCCGCCACATCACCGGCGAAGGAGGCGCGCAGCAGCGTGTTCAGGTCCTGCACGCGCAGGCCGTACTGGGCCATGCGCTGCCGGTCATAGGTCACGCGCAGCTGGGGCAGGGCCGCAATCTGCTCCACTTTCAGGTCGCCCACGCCGGCCAGGGGGCGGATGAGGGCGGCGGCTTCGGTGGCTTTTTCGAACAGCAGGCCCAGGTCGTCGCCGTAAATCTTGATGCTGATATCCGACTTCACGCCCGAAATCAGCTCGTTAAACCGCATCTGAATGGGCTGCTGAAACTCCAGACTCACGCCCGGAATGCTGGCCAGGGCCTCACTCATCTTGCCCGCCAGCTCCTCCCGGGAGTGGGCCGAGGTCCATTCTGCCTGGGGCTTGAGCACCACAATCTGGTCGGAATCTTCTAGGCTCATGGGGTCGGTGGGAATTTCGGAGGTGCCTATTTTGCCCACCACCTGCTCCACCTCCGGAAACTGCTTGAGCAAGATTTGCTGCACCTGGGTGGTGGTGGCAATGGTTTGGGAGAGGGAGGAGCCGGGAGCCAGGCCCACGTACACGGCAAAGTCGCCCTCATCCAGCTGCGGAATAAACTCACCGCCCAGGCTGGCAAACACCACGCCCGCCAGCACCAGCAGGCCCATGGCCGCCCCGGCTACCACGCCGCGCAGGCGCAGCGCCCCCCGGATGAGGGGCTCGTAGAGGCGGTACAGAAACTGCATGATGCGGTCGGCCACGGTGCCTTCCTCCTTGATATCCTTGCGCAGGGCCCAGGCCGACACGGCCGGCACGTAGGTGAGGCAGAGCAGCATGGCCCCCACAATGGCAAAGCTCACCGTCAGGGCCATGGGCCGAAACATCTTGCCTTCGATGCCGGTGAGGGCCAGAATGGGCAGGTACACAATCAGGATGATGAGTTGCCCGAACAGGGCGGAGCGCATCATGCGGGTGGCGGCCGTTTCGGCTACCTGGTCCATGGTTTCGGTGGCGGCCCTGGCCCGGAAGTGCACCAGGTGGAAAATCATGGCCTCCACGATAATCACCGCTCCATCCACAATCAGCCCGAAATCCAGCGCGCCCAGGCTCATCAGGTTAGCCGATACCCCAAAAGTGCGCATCAGGCCCAGGGCAAACAGCATGCACAGCGGAATCATGGAGGCCACCACCAGCCCGGCCCGCCAGTTGCCCAGCAGCACCAGCAGCACCACCATCACAATTACGCCGCCCTCCAGGAGGTTTTTGGCCACGGTATGAATGGCAGTGTCCACCAGTTTGGTGCGGTCCAGAAACGGCTGCACGTACACGCCCCGGGGCAGGGTCCGGTTGATGTCGGCTACCCGCGCCTTCACGCCCTTGATGGTTTGCTCCGACGACGCGCCTTTGAGCATAAGCACGATGCCGCCTACGGTTTCGCCCTGGCCGTTGCGGGTCATGGCCCCGTAGCGCACCGAGTGGCCGAAGCGGACCTCGGCCACATCCCGTACCAGCAGGGGCACCATACCGGCCTGTTTGATAACGATACTGCCTACGTCCTGCAGGGAACTGGCCCGGCCCTCACCCCGGATAAAATAGGCGTTGCGGCCTCGCTCCAGGTAGCTGCCGCCGGTGTTGGCGTTGCTGGCTTCCAGGGCCCCAAACAGCTCCGACATGGTAACGCCGCTGGCATTGAGGCGCTCGGGGTTCACGCTCACCTCGTACTGGCGCACGTAGCCCCCGAAGCTGCTTACATCCACCACGCCAGGCACGCCGGCCAGCTGACGCTTCACCACCCAATCCTGCAATTCGCGCAGGCGGGCCAGGGAGTAGCGCTTTTCGTAACCGGGTTTCAGGGCCAGGCTGTACTGAAATATTTCGCCCAGGCCAGTGGTGATAGGTGCCATTTCGGGCCGGCCCAGGCCCGGGCCCAGGTCGGCCTCGGCGGTGCGCAGCTTCTCGGCTACCAGCTGGCGGGTTTGCAGCGTCGGAATATCGTCCTCGAACACGACGGTAATAACCGAGAGGCCGAAGCGCGACACGGAGCGCACCTCCGTGACGCCCGGGATGGTGCGCAGGCTTTGTTCCAGCGGAATGGTGAGCAGCTGCTCTACCTCCTGGGCCGCCAGGGCGGGGCTTTGAGTGAGCACCTGCACTTGGTTGTTCGTTACGTCGGGAATGGCATCCAGGGGTAGGGTAGTGGCCGAATAGCCACCCCAGGCCACCAACGCCAGGAGCAGCAGCACCACAAACAGCTTGTTGTGGATGCTGCCCCGGATAATGCGGGCAAGCATAGAGAAAGGGGTTGCCGCCGGGTAGAGAGGAGTTCGAAGAGAGAAGCCAGCAGTACACAAATTCGTTTTTGCGCTACGGCTTGCTCCTGGCTCCTTGTCTCTGCCTTCTAAACTCCTCAAAAAACCAGCGGAATGAGCGAAAAGACTACAAAAAGCGGCCGGACACACTGCGTCCGGGGACTTCGGGTAGCTACGCTCGGGGCGGCTGCAGCAGCTGGTTGCTCACACTGAAAGCGTACAGCGGGCCGGGAGCCATCCGGTAGGCGGCAGCGGGCCAGGCCAGGGGGCGCGGTGGCAGCAGCACCCGGCCAAGGGGCAGCACGAAGCTCACCATCACGCAGTCGTGGTGGTGGTGCTCCAGGGGGAGTTTGTGGTGGTCCTGGGCGTCGCGCCGGGAATAAGGGTGCAGGCGGTGGTCGGAGCCATGGGGGCCGTAATGCAGCGCCAGAAACGCCAGCGGCGAAAGGTGGCCGGCCGCCAGGGCGCGGTGGTAGCGGTAGTGGCGGGCCAGCTCGGGTAGTTTCCCTAGTTCCGATAGGTCGTTCTGGGGCACGAGGCCACTCACGAGCATCAGAATTCCCAGAAAGAAGGCTACCACTTGCTTCACAATGTAAAGGTACGGCTGAACGGCCGGATTGGATAGTGAAAACGATGTTGGTACTGAAATTTGGAAGCAGTCTGAATTTAGCTACGGTTAAATTCAGACTGCTTCCTATCACCATGCGTTCAGCCACCGGCCATCATGCGCAGGAAGGCGCACGAGCTCTATTTCCTGCGGCCGAAGAGGGTTGTACCAGATGGGTAGCTCGTCACCGACCACGTATAGAAATTCGGTTGGTGAATCGGGCACAGGTAGCGTAATGATGTAGCGGGTATTCTGCTGGTCATGGTATTGGAGCTGTAAAGTACAATAGTAGTCCCTGGCGTTTCTGCGGGCTATACCCAACATGAATGGCTCGGCGCTAAGAACGTGCGCCGAAGTAGCTACCCAGCGTTCCTGTATCAACTGCCGCCGCTGAGTTTCGGCATATCGGTTCAGGTAGTTCAATACAAACACCGTTGCTACTCCCGCTGCCACCAGTAGTATCAGCACCATAATGCGTGTAGTAAAGGAAGATACAGGGCAAGTTACGCAGTGGCGGCTTGTGTGTACCTACACGAACTCAACAACCACCAGGCAAGCCCGGCCGTACTCAGGGAGCCAGTAGCCACCTAACAGTATCGGCGGGGCACCTTCCTATGCGTAAATGGATACTTGCCCTGGCCCTGGTGCTGGGGCTGACTGCTTTGCCCGCCCGCGCCTACTCCGTACTTACCCACCAAGCCAACGTAGATTCCAGCTGGCAGCGCTGTCTGGTGCCGTTGCTACAGGGCCGCTACCCGGGTAGCACCGAGGAGCAGCTGAATGAGGCCAAAAGTTATGCCTACGGCGGTTCCATCCTGCAGGATATGGGGTACTACCCGTTCGGGTCGGTGCTGTTTACCAACCTCACGCACTACGTCCGTTCCGGCGACTTTGTGCGCAATCTGCTTAATGAGGCCCACAGCCGCAACGAATACGCCTTTGCCCTGGGGGCGCTGGCGCACTACGCGGCCGACATCAACGGCCACCCCGAGGGTACCAACCGGGCCATGCCCAGCGTGTATCCTGAGCTTAAGGCCAAGTTTGGCAACAGCATCACCTACGAGGAAGCCCCCATTCAGCACACCCAGCTAGAGTTTGCATTTGATGTAGTGCAGGTGGCTGCAGGCCGCTACCGCACCGCCGATTATCAGCGCTACATCGGTTTTCAGGTAAGCAAGCCGGTGCTGGAGCGGGCTTTCCTGAAAACCTACGGGCTGGAGCTGGGCCAGGTCGTGTTCAACGTGGATTTGGCGGTCAGCTCGTTCCGGTTTGCCGTGCGCAGCCTGATTCCGATTGCCAGCCGGGCTGCCTGGCAGAGTCAGAAGAAGGAAATCCGCCGGCTCAGCCCCCAGGCCCGGCGCCGGGAATATGTATATAAGGAAAGTGAGCGGGCCTACCGGAAGCGGTATGGCACCGACTACGAGCATCCGGGTACCGGCGCGCGCGTGTTATCGTACGTGGTGCGGGTGCTGCCCAAGATTGGCCCCCTGAAACCATTTGCCTTCAAGCTGCCTACCCCTGAGGCCCAGGAGCTGTTCAAGGCCAGTTTTCGGAGCGTGATGCGCAACTACTGCAGCCTACTGGAGCAGGAGCCGCGCGATACCACAGCCGCTGCTCCCCGCCTGGCCAATACCGATTTCGATACCGGCCGTCCTACTAAGCTGGGGGAATATGCCCTGACCGATGAAACCTACGGAGAGTGGCTCCGCAAGCTGGCCGATAGAAAATTTGAGCACCTGACGGCCGTTCAGCAGCAGCATATTCTGGCATTTTTCAGCACCCCGGTCCAAACGCCGGTTGCTACCGAGGAGAAAGAAGCAGACAAGCGGAAAGAAACGCTGGAGGCCTTGCAGCAGCTGCGGACCAAAAAGCCGGAGTAGGCGCAACACCTCCAGCCGCCCTATAACCAGCCGCCCCGATTGGTTCCTGTTACCTGCGCAGCGCAGACGGGAACAAATCGGGGCTGGTGCTACTTCGGGTTTCTGGTTCGTAGCTGTTTGCCTCAGTGGGTAGGGCCCCGGACGGGCAAATGCATACCCGTTTAGTAGTGGCGGTAGGCGCGGTACAAGCGGTAGTTGGGCCGGTGCGTGTGCGAGTAGCCGCGCTGCTTGGCCTTTACGGAAGGCAGCCGACGGCTTCCGAAAATACCGTTGGCTGAAGCCTGGCCGGGGAGGCAGAAAGACAGGGCAAACAAAACAAGGCTGAGTTTCAGGAGGCGCAGGTACATATGCAGCGGGCGTTTAATGGGGTTAGGAGCTATTGTTGCAACAAAGCTAGCGGCCCCCATTAAGCTGTACGGTATGCTTCGCCCGACTGGGCCGGTTCCTCTTTGAACAGGCGAATATGATATGCGAATGGGGCCGGATAGCCAGAAGGCTCAGCCATGCCTAATGTCCGAGTAGCCCATCTGTGCCGGACAAAATTACCAGGAAACGTGCCTTATGGTTGGGCGGGACCCTGTTGTACCAATCCGCTACTGAGGCGGCGCAGCACAATTTCGGCCTGCTTGGCCTGGTACCGGATATCAAGCAGCCGTACCTCGGCATCGAGCTGGGTGCGTTGGGCTTCGCGCAGGGCCAGGGGCGTGAGCAGCCCCAGGCGGTAGCGCTCCAGGGCAATGGCCACGTTTTCGCGGGCCAGCAGAATATTAGCTTCCTCCAGTTGTAGCAGCTGCAGGCGGTTCTGGTACTGGGCCCAGGCCTGCTCGGCTTCCGCATCCAGCTGCAGTTGCGTCTGGTCGAGCTGCAGCTGGCTTTGCGCTTCGGTAATGCGGGCATTCTGCTCGAGGCGGTTACGGTTGAAACCGTCGAAAATAGGCACGGTAGCTACCACCCCATAGTTCAGGCCGTAAGTGCGGCCGGTGTTGGTTACGAGCTGCGTCCCAAAAAAAGCGGCCCCGTTTACGTTGCGGTTCAGCCCGTAGCCAGAGGTGAGGCCAATTTGCGGAAAGCGGGACGCCCGGATCAGCTTCCGGTCGTAGGTGGCTACCTCGGTGTTGGTGCGGGCCTGCTGGAGGCGGGGGTTGTTCTGCCGGATCTGGTTTAGCACCACGTCGCGGTTCAGGTCCGGCGTTACCACAATGGAGTCCTGGGGCTGAAAGTTGAGGTTGGGGTTGCGGCCCAGGAGGTTGTTCAGGGTTATTTTGGCCGTTTGCAGCGCCTCCTGCTGCTGAATCAGGATGGAACGGTCGGCATTGTAGTCAACGCGGGCCGTGAGTACCTCCACTCTAGCCGCCACGCCCACCTCTACCCGGGCCTGGGTAAGGTCGATGCGGGCCTGCCCGATTTTCAGGGCCTCTTCAATGGATTTAATCTTACCGGACTCCCGTACCACCACAAAATACGCATCGGTGATACTGGCCACGGTTTCCTCCACGGTAGCCCGGGTAAGCTGGCGCTGGCTTTGCTCCAGGGCCTGCAGCCGGTCGTAGGCGATGAACATGCCGAAGCCGTCAAAAATGGTCCAGGTAGCGGCTACGTTGGTATTGAGCAGGTTGGATTTGGCCCCATTGGCAATGCTGGGGTCGGGGCGGCTGGAAGACTCCTGCCGCACGTTGTTGCGGTTGAAAGTGCGGGTAAAATTGCCGTTCACCACGGGCAGCTGCCCGGCATTGCCGCGGGTAACGTTGTTTTCGGCAATGCGCTCATCCTGCCGCGAAAGCCGGATAGCATAGTTGTTCTCTACGCCAATACGGATAGCCTCGGCCAGCGTGAGTGGTGGGGCCGGAGCTACGGTTTCGGGCTTTTCCGTTTGCGGTTTGCTCTGGGGCTGCGTGACCGGCGCCCGGGACGGAAGCACCGGTTGTTGTGCCAGCAGCGGGAGGGGAGCTACCAGCAGCAGGGCGGAAAGAAAGAGTTGACGCATATCGTGAACCTCACCTCCTAGCCCTCCTCTCCTGGGGGGAGAGGGGCACCCAGCTTTTAGCTTGTTAGAGCTAGTTGCCTGCGCTACGAGGATGAATAGGAAAGTTAGAAGCTAGAAATTAGTCCCCCTTCTACCCCAGGCGAAGGGGCGAGGGGGTGAAGGCCCCGTGAGGTCAGGCGGCAACGGCTTTTTCTTCGGCTTCGGCGTGCTTGTGCTTTTTGGCCGTAGCAAAATAAGAGTACATCACCGGCACTACGTACAGGGTAAGGGCCGTGGCGAAGAACAGCCCACCCACCACGCCAATGCCCATGGCCCGGCGGCTGAGAGCACCCGCGCCGGTAGCCACGGCAATGGGCAAAATGCCCAGAATGGCGCACAGGCTCGTCATCAGAATGGGGCGGAAGCGGGCGGTGGCACCTTCAATCAGGCCAGTCATGTAGTCTTTACCGTTTTCTACCTGCTGGTTGGCAAACTCCACAATGAGAATACCATTCTTGGTTACCAGTCCCACCAGCATAATAATGCCAATTTGGGAGAACAGATTGAGGGTCTGGTTGAAATACCACAGACTGAGCAGTGCTCCCGACAATGCCAGCGGCACCGTTACCATGATAATAACCGGGTCGCGGAAGCTCTCGAACTGGGCCGCCAGCACCAGGTAAATGAGTACCAGCGCCAACCCGAAGGCAAACACAAGGCTGCTGGAGCTCTCCTGAAAGTCGCGGGAGGCCCCCGCCAACTCCGTGCTGAAGGTATCATCCAGGCTTTTATCGGCAATGGCCTGCATGGCGGCAATACCGTCGCCGAGGGTGCGGCCGGGAGCCAGTGAAGCCGAAAAAGTAGCTGAGTTGTAGCGGTTGAAGCGGTAGAGCTGGGGCGGGGTGCTGCTCTCCTCCAACCGAATCACATTGTCAAGCTGAATCAGCTCCCCGTCGGCATTTTTCACCGAGAGCAGGCGCACATCCAGGGGCTGGCTCCGGTCTTCGCGTGCCACCTGCCCGATAATCTGGTACTGCTTGCCCTCCCGGATGAAGTAGCCGTACCGCTGCCCACTGAGGCCAGCCTGCAAGGTTTGCGAAATGCTCTGCACCGATACGCCCAGACTCTGCGCCTTTTCCCGGTCGATGTTCACGCGCAGTTCCGGCTTATTAAACTTTAGGTTCACATCCACAAACTGGAAGGTGGGGTCCTGGCGGGCCGCATCCAGAAACTTGGGTACGGCCGTGCGCAGCTTTTCAAAGTCCTGGCTTTGGATAACGAACTGTACGGGCAGGCCCCCGCCCCCGCCGCCAATACTCTGGTCCTGGCTCACGGAGGTGCGGGCCGCCGTCAGTTTTTTCACGCCGCTGCTCAGCTTGTCGGAGAGCTGCTGCTGGTTGAGCTGGCGGGTATCGGCCTCCCGCAGCAGCACCCGGGCAATACCCGAGTTGGCACCGCCCCCAAAACCGGGCGAGGTCACGGCAAATACGCTGCTCAGGTTTTGCTCGCCCACCGAGTCGATGGCCAGTTGCGTAATCTGGGCCATGTACGCATCCATAAACTCGAACGAAGCGCCCTCGGGGCCAGTAGCATTCAGGTTGATGCGGCTCCGGTCTTCAACCGGTGCCAGCTCCGAGGGAATTGCCCCCATAAAATACCAGATACCTACGCCCGTGCCCGCCACTACCAGCCAGGCCAGCCACCGGTTGCGCAAAAAAGTTTCCAGGCTGGCCTGGTAGCTCCCAATCAGGCGCTCAAAAAACGGCTCCGTTTTGCGGTAAAACCAGTTGTGCTTTTCCTCCCGCTTCAGCAGCACCGAGCACATCATGGGCGTGAGGGTGAGCGACACGAAGGCTGAAATCAGTACCGAGCCGGCCACCACAATCCCGAATTCCCGGAACAGGCGGCCGGTAATGCCCGTCAGGAATACCACCGGCAGGAACACCGCCGCCAGCACAATAGTCGTACTGATGACGGCCATCAGAATTTCTTCGGAACCCTTTACAGCGGCCGTTTTGGGGTCTTCGCCTTCCTCAATCCGTGAATAGATGTTTTCCAGCACCACAATGGCATCATCTACCACCAGGCCAATGGCCAGCACCACCGCCAGCAGCGTGAGCACATTGATGGAGAAGTCCATCAGGTACATCACGAAGAAGATACCGATGAGTGACACCGGAATGGCCACCACCGGGATAATAGTGGAACGCCAGTCGCGCAGAAACAGGAAGATGATGATAACCACCAGCACGAAGGCCTCAATGATGGTGTGCTCAACCTCGTTGATGGATTTGCGGATAAAAACGGAGTTGTCGAAGCCCGATTTCAGCACCAGGTCCTTGGGCAGGTCCTTGCCGTACTGCTGCACGCGCTGATTAAACTCGTCGGCAATGTCAATCTGGTTGGAACCGGGCTGCGGAATAACGGCCAACCCCACCATAGGCACCCCGTTGACCTTAAAAATGGTCTGGTCGTTTTCGGGATAGAGCTCCGCGTACCCAATGTCGGACAGGCGCACCAGGGAAGTGGCGTCCTTGCGGATGATAAGGTTGTTGAAATCCTGCACGGAACTCAGGCGGCCCATAGTGCGCAGGGTAAGCTGGGTAGCCTGGCCCTGCACGGCCCCGCTGGGCAGCTCCACGTTTTCGCGGGTGAGGGCCTGCTGCACCTCCACGGGACTTACGCGCAACGCCGTGAGTTTCACCGGGTCCAGCCACAGGCGCATGGAGTACTTCCGCTCCCCGAACACCCGCACCTCCGACACGCCCGGAATGGTTTGCAGACGCTCTTTCAGGACGTTGTTGGCGTAATCAGTCAGCTCCAGCAAAGTGCGCTTGTTGCTGCTGAGGTAGGTCATTACAATAGGCTGAGAGTCGGCGTTGGCCTTGCTCACCACGGGCGGGTCAATATCCCGGGGCAGGCGGCCCTGCGCCCCCGATACCTTGTCGCGCACGTCGTTGGCGGCGGTTTCCAGGTCGGCGTCGAGGTCAAACTCCACCGTAATCTGGGTGCGCCCGTCCCGGGAGGTAGAGGTCAGGTTCTTGATGCCCTGAATTCCGTTGAGGGCTTCTTCCAGCGGCTCGGTTACCTGACCCTGCATCACATCGGCCGAGGCCCCGGTATAGCTGGCCGACACGGTAATGATGGGCGGATCCACGCTGGGGTACTCGCGCACACTCAAATACCGAAACCCAATGACCCCGAAAATTACAATCACCAGACTCATCACAATGGCGAGAACTGGTCGGTTTATGCTGGTGCTGGATAAACTCATAGTGGTTTTCTCGCAGAGGTTCGCAGAGATATTCGCAGCAGGTAGCAGAGCCTCCGCACTCCCCGGCGAATACCTCTGCGAACCTCTGCGAGAGAAAGTTACTTAGTCACCTTTACCGCATCGCCCGGCTTCACCTGCAGGATACCGGTACGAATTACGGAGTCACCCACGGCCAGGCCGTCGGTAATCTGGATTAGACGGTCGGAGCGTACCCCGATTTTCACCTTTTTCGGGACCATCTTGCCCTTCTGCACCGTGTATACGCTGTAGCCGGTAGCTTCGGGAATAACGGCCTCGGTGGGCACCTGCAGGGCATCGGCCGTCTGGCTGAGCTGCAGATTTACCTTCACAAATGCGCCGGGGCGCAGCTCGTTGCGGGCGTTGGCGTAGCGGGCCCGTACGGTTTGGGTACGGCTTACGGGGTCTATCTGGGGGTCGAGGGCGTACACCCGGGCCTCGTACTTCTTATTGGATGCCTCGTCGGTAATGCTGATTGGGTCGCCGGTACGGACCAGGCTGGAAAAGCGGCTGGGTACGGTAAACTCAATCTTCACCGGTTTTACCTTCGAAAGCGTGGTAATTTCGGCGCCGGGGCTCACATAGGTTCCAACGGTAGCCGTTGTGAGGCCGAGCACTCCGTCAAACGGCGCCCGCACGTAGGCCTTGGCCAGGGAGGCGCGTAGCGTCTGCAAATCGGCCTGAGCGGTGAGCAGCTGATTGTTGGCCTGCTCGTATTCCTGGGCGCTGATGTATTCCTTGTCCAGCAACGTCCGCTGCCGCCTTTCCTGGTCGCGGAAGAGCTTGATATTGTACTCCTGCTTGCGCAGGTTCGACTGTAACTCGTCGGCGTTGATGCTCAGCAGCAGCTGGCCTTTGCGCACGGGCTGACCTTCCCGGATGCTGAGGCTGGTAATCTTTCCCGAAATCTCGCTTTTAATAACCACCGATTCTTCGGCCAGGATGGAGCCGGTAGCGGCTACCTCATCGGCCAGGTTGGTGGCCTGTACTACGTATACCTGCACGGGTTGCTTCTGGCCGCCGCCTTTGCCACCGGGGGCGCCGCCCTTGCCGGCCCCACTGGCACCGCCTTTGCTGCCTCCGCCCTTAGCTTCGGGGGTTTGGGCCGGGAAGTACTTGATTTTGATAAATGCCAACGCGGCAAGCACGGCCAGGGCTACCAGCAGCCACAGCAAGCGGCGGCCGGCCCCACCGGAGCGGGTGTCAGTTTCGTAAGTGTCGGGGTGTTCCTGGGTTTGCATGTGGGTGCTGCAACAGATAGTATCTCAGTTCGTTCGGGAAGGCGGCAACCGTCAGAACGTAACCGCCCGGGTTTGGTTAGGCCGGGAGCAAAGACGAATAATGGGGGTAAGACACAGAAAAAGCCAGCGGGTTGCGCCAGAGCGGGAATCCGCAGGAAGCGGAAGGAACAGGCAGGGTACCTATCTTTATTCCTCAGTCACTCATTTGCCATCCGTGTCTATACCCCGTAACCCCACCGAAGCGCATCGTAATTTCTTCCAGGATGTGCATGAGGTAGTCCGGCTGGTGCCACCGGGGCGGGTAACTACCTACGGAGCCATTGCGCACTACCTGGGGGCCCGCCACGGGGCCCGCATGGTAGGCTGGGCCATGATGGCCGCCCATACCGCTCCCGACTACGTACCGGCGCACCGCGTTATCAACCGCAACGGGCTGCTGACGGGCAAGCAGCATTTTGCCACGCCCACGGCTATGCAGGAAGCCCTGGAGGCCGAAGGAGTACCGGTACACGAGGATCAGGTGCTGGAATTTAAAACCCGCTTCTGGGACCCCAGCACGGAGCTGGGCTAACCCACCCGATACAGGCCGGAAGCTGGTTGTAAGCTATTCGCAAGCAGAACGCGCCAGCGGCCTGGAAAACAGGCGAAAAGTCCCTGCTACCCCCGCACAGGTTTCCGGCTCTGCCGGGTGCAGTTCAGCTGCCCGTAACAACGGCTGATCCGGTCCGGCAAAGCTACTGAGGGCGCTGGCGGCTTCGGAATTTCTTCAGGTAGAAAACACCCTCTTTGGGGGGAACAGCTTTCAGGGTTGGAGCCGCCTCAGTGCTACTACCGAAACCACACTCCAGGTAGGTTGCCGCCGCAAAGTCCGGAACAAAAACCTTACAGGTTTCGGCCTGGCCACGCACGCAGAGGTTCATTTCGCGGCGCCGGTCCCGCCAGCTCAGGGCCAGGTAGCTACCCGGGAGCAGCTCACCAACCTGGCGGCCATCTACCTGTACGGTAACTGCCTGCGTTGGCTGACTATCGGGCCGCCGGTACAGGTACACGGCTGCCGTATCCTCCCGCACAAAGCCATCGGCCCCTACGGTAGGCAAGGAATGGGCTACCACGCGGCCGGTGGTGAGGTGCAGCTCGTAGCGCTGGGGCAAGCTGCCATCGGGCAGGGTAGCCGCCGCCAGCGCCGCCCCGGCCAGCCCAAAGGCGGCGCCCATGGCCGCCCGGGTCATCATTTCATCGGGCTCGGGGTTGCGGAAGCCAGTGAAGGAGTAGTCGGGGCCGGCCGCCTCCAGCGGAAAATAGTGGTTGCGGTAGCGGATATACATCGTCTGCCCGTCGCTGATGCCCCAGGCCTTGGCCACCGGCCGGCGCGGGTGCTGGGCGTCGAGGTAGAGGTAATAGGGCTGAATATCGAACGTGCCGGCCCATTCCTTCTTGCGGCGGGGCGTTTTCTCAATTTCAAAAGGCCCGTCGTCCTGGCTGGGCGTATTGTTACGGAACTCCTCAAACGTGTGGTACACCCCTTTCTGCAGGGGCCCGGTCTGCACAGCATACCGCACGGTGGGGGCACCATCCTGCCCGGCCTGCACCTGGTCCCACGTTAGCACCGGCGTATCAGGAACGGGGGCCGGGGGCAGGGTGCTCAGCTGCCGTATGCTCTGCTCCAGCAGCGTCTGAATGTTGGCCGCGTGGCGGCGGGTAACATCCACTCCCTTGTTTTCCAGCATATCCCCGGTGCTCAGCAGCACCCGGTACCCATCCGAACCAACGGGCTCCAGAAAATCCAGTACCAGCTCCGCCTCGGCGGTTTCGGAGGTAGGCCGAATGGTTTCGCCAATGCTCAGGGTATGAATGCGCACCAGCAAAGGCCGGGTACCCGGGCCAGCGGGCAGCGCCTGCCGGAGCAGGGGCATCAGCTCATCGGTGAGGGAATGGCTGAAGTTGGCAGACACCGGGCGGTTGTCCAGGCCCCGGTACACCTTCCCCAGGCGGGTACGGTCGGGGCGGGCGTCCACCAGCCGCTCGACATGGAACGGGGCAGTAACAGGGGCCAGCGTTTGCCCGGCCAGGGAGATTTCGACGGTCTGGGCCAGAGCGGCGGAGCTAAGCCACAATACAAGGCCGCAGCCGGCCAGCAGATAGCGCATAAAAATAAGCGTACAGAAGAGCATACCAAGCCGTGGGCTGTATACCCCGGCCACTGGAGAGAAGGAGGGCGAAAATATCGAAAAATAAGAAGATAAATAACCCACTGGGCCCGCTTACGCCCTATTCCTCAAACCCGTACCTTTACACCCTTAATTTCCTTTGCGGGTCGTATTCCCCTTTTTCATGAAGCATTTTTTACTTGCTGGAGCTCTCTTGACTACCTCGGTGGGGGCGGTGGCGCAGGCCACGTATTCCATCAAAGGACGCATACTGGACAAACTGACGGGCGAGGCCCTGCCCGGGGCCACCGTGCAGGTAGTTGGGAACGGAGTCAACACCGGCGCCGGGGCCGAGGAAAACGGTACCTACATCGTGGGCGGGCTGAAATCGGGCACGTATACAGTGCGGGCGTCCTTTATTGGCTATAAGGTGCTGGAGCAGCAGGTAACGGTGAACGGCCAGAACAGTACGGCTACCTTCAGCCTCACCGCCGACAATGCCACCCTCAACGAGGTGCAGGTGGTGGGTTCCTTGGGCGTGGCCGTGGAGCGCTCCACGCCGGTAGCCTTTGCGGCCGTGAACGAGGTGAAGCTGCGCGAAACCCTGTCCAACCGCGACCTGCCCATGATTCTGAACGAGACGCCCGGTGTGTACGCCACCCAGGGCGGCGGCGGCACCGGCGACTCACGCATCAACATCCGGGGCTTCGACCAGCGCAACGTGGCCGTGCTCATCAATGGGGTGCCCGTCAACGACATGGAAACCGGTCAGGTGTTCTGGTCGAACTGGGACCTGGGCGACGTGACCAAGAGCCTGCAGGTGCAGCGCGGCCTCTCGGCCTCCAAAATTTCGGTGCCCTCGGTGGGCGGCACTATCAACGTGCTGACGCGGGGCTTCGATGATAAGAAGGCTGCTCTGGCCCGCATCGAAACCGGCTCCAACAACTACCAGAAATACTCCCTGATGCTGAGCAGCGGAGCCGTGAAGGGCGACTGGGCCTTCACGTTCTACGGCTCGCGCCGCACCTCCGACGGTTGGGTGGACAAGGCCTTTGATGACGCCTGGACCTACTTCGGCAACATCAGCAAAAAGGTGGGCAACCACCGCCTTTCCCTCACCGGCCTGGGCTCCCCGCAAAGCCACGGGCAGCGCAGCTTTGCCCAGCAGGTGGGCCTGTTTTCCACCGAAAAGGCCCAGGAAATTGGGGCGACGCCGCTGGTAAACGGTAACAAGGGCTTCCAGTTCAACCCGTACTGGGGCCCGCTGAACCGCTACACCCTGGATGCCAACGGCAACCGCCAGGATGGGAAAACGGAAAACCTGAACGAGCGGAGCAACTACTACCACAAGCCCCAGATCAACCTCAACGACTACTGGCAGGTAAATAGCAAGCTGTTTGTGAGTGCCGTGGCCTATGCCTCATTTGGCAACGGGGGCGGCGTAAGTGGCCTGACGACGGCCAACTCCGGCACCATTTTGCAGAACTCGGTTACCCAGCAAACCGACTTCCAGCGCATCTACGACAACAACTACGACCTGAGCAAAAACCCGACCCGGCGCTCCAGCCAGTTTCTGGTGAACAGCGTGAACAGCCACCGCTGGTACGGGGGCGTGCTGGGCGCCGACTACTCCCTGGGCGACAAGATTACGCTGTCGGCGGGGGTGGATGGGCGCCTGTACCGGGGCCTGCACTACCGCGAAGTGCGCGACCTGCTGGGCGGCGACTATACCTACCTGAATCCCAGCATTACCAACGCCGGCAACCGCAACATTGATCCGCTGACCAAGCTGTACGTGGGCGACAAAATCGGGTACAACTACGACGGCAAAACGCAGTGGCTGGGTGGTTACGCGCAGCTGGAGTACAAAACGCCGGTGCTGTCGGCGGTGGTGAGTGGTACGGTGTCAGAAATCCGCTACAAGCGCATCGACTTCTTCCGGCCTAAGCAGGTAACCGTAGACGGGCGGAGCTACGACGTGGCCTTCAACCAGACCCAAACCATTAACGGGCGCACGTATACCGCCGCCGACGGGCGCTACCTGGAAACGCCCTGGGCCGAGTTTACGGGCTACAGCCTGAAAGCCGGCGCCAACTATAACGTAACGGAGCGCAACAACCTGTTCCTGAACGTGGGCTACAACAGCAGGGTGCCTTTCTTCAACCAGGTGTACAACACCCAGGGCATTCTGTACCGCAACGTGAAGCCCGAGGGAATTACCTCCATGGAGCTGGGCTACGGCATCAGCTACCCCAGCCTGAAAGCTACCCTGAACGCCTACTACACGCTGTGGGCCAACAAAAGCAGCAACTCCATCACCAACAACGGCTCCGACATTGTGTACAACACGGTGCGCAACGTGAATGCCCGCCATATGGGCGTGGAGATGAGCGTGGCCCAGGAAATCAGCCGCAGCCTGCAGCTGAATGCCGCCATTGCCATTGGCGACTGGCGCTGGACGGGCAAGGGCCTGCTGAACCAGGTAACCGAGGCCGGCACCCAGGTGAATCCTATCGACCAGCCCGTGTACCTGGACGGAGTGCACGTAGGCGACGCCGCCCAGAACCAGTTTCAGCTGGGCCTGCGCTACGAGCCCATCCGGGGCTTCTACGTGCGGCCTTCCTTGCTGGTGTTCTCCAAATACTACGCGGCCTTCAGCCCCGAGAGCATTCTGGAGGAAAACTCCCGCACCGATGCCTACCGCCTGCCCACCACCAAAAACCTGGACCTGCACTTCGGCTACGACCTGCGCCCGATGTACCGGGAGAAAGTGCGCGTAGGCTTCCGGGCCTCGGTGCTGAACGTGCTGAACCAGTACTATTTCACCGACGTATCCAACCGCAACAGCAGCAATGTAGTAGATCCTAACCTGCTCCAGGCATTTTTCAACCGGGGCCGCACCTTCACCATCGGTATGTCGGTGGGACTGTAGCCTGCCGAATGATACATTCGCTAAAAAGCCCTTCATGCACGCGCAGGAAGGGCTTTTTAGTATCCACTGTTCTCGTATTCCGTTCTGCCTTATCGGGGGCAGGTGCTCAGAACGAAGCCGTGAGAATGGCCCGGGAAGCGCCGGAGCCGGGGCGGGTGTCAATGGCTTTCTGAATGGCGCCCAATACCTCCTCGGGACTGGCATTCTTGAGCAGGTAGCCGTGGGCACCCTCGGCCCGCAACGAGTCAATCAGCTCCGGCTCATCGTGCATGGAGATGATAATGGAGCGCACCAATGGATACTGGGCCCGTAGCAGCCGCACGGTCTGGAGTCCATCCAGCACGGGCATCTGCAGGTCCATCAGAATCACGTCCGGTACGGTGCCCTGGTCCATGCGTTCCAGCAGCTCCTGCCCGTCGCCGGCCTCAAACAGTACTTCCATGCCCGGAAAACCGCTGATGAGGGCCCGCAGGCCTTTCCGAAAAAGAATATGGTCGTCGACGACGGCTAAACGAATCGAGGGAGTGCTCATGCAAAGGAAAGGCTATTGGCCTGATTGGTAACAAGATACGGCAGGGGTAAAGAAATCCAAACCCGGGTACCCTGCCCAGGGGCCGACTCGTGCCGGAGTGTGCCGCGTAGTACGCCTACCCGGCTGCGGAGGTTGGTGAGGCCCAGGCCGGTGCGGGTGCCGGGCAGGGGCGGCTGGTCGGGCACGGTGGGGTCGAAGCCCACGCCGTTATCGGAATAGCGCAGGGCCATAAAATCGGGGCCGTATTCCACCTCAATCTGAATCCGGCTGGCATGGGCGTGGCGCAGGCCGTTGCCCAGCAGCTCCTG
Source organism: Hymenobacter metallilatus (assembly GCF_003944705.1). Lineage (GTDB taxonomy): Bacteria > Bacteroidota > Bacteroidia > Cytophagales > Hymenobacteraceae > Hymenobacter > Hymenobacter metallilatus. Next base: position 261,896 of record NZ_RWIS01000002.1, read on the forward strand.
CACCACCCGGTACACAATCAGCTCCTGCTTGGGGTCGAGGCGGCGTGGGGTGCCGCGCTGTTCTATTTCTACGTGGGTGGGGCCATCGGCGGGCATGGTACGGGCCAGGGCCTCCAGCGCAAACGAGAGCCCAAACTTCTGCAGGGCCGCCGGCAGTAGGTTGCGCGAAATGCGCCGCACCTCATTAATGGCCTGGTCCAGCAGAATGGTGGCCTCCTCGGTAAGGTCGGGCTGGTTGAGGGTATTCAGGTGCAGCTTCACAATAGCCAGAGTGGTACCCACGCCATCATGCAAATCGGCGGCAATGCGGCGCCGTTCCTCTTCCTGGGCCAGCAGAGCAGCTTCCAGAGCCTGCTGCTGGGCATTTTCGTGCATCCGTCGCATTTCTTCCTGCTGGCGCAGCAGCCGCCGCTGGTAGCGCAGCACAAAACCCACAATGCCCAGTGCCAGCAGCAGCAGCACCGGCGTAGCCAGCAACACAGGAAACAGCCAACTATTCATCGGGAAGCGGCCGGCCGGGCCGGTAGCGCAGTAAGGATTGTGTTATAGTATTTCAGCAATAAACAAAATAACGCTCAAACCCCCAACCAAGCAGGTCAGGATTAGCGGACTTGCTGCTGCTGCCCGTCCGTACGCCCGTGGTAGTACAGGGCCAGCGCGAGGAAACCGTTCAGCAGTATATATAATGCCGATTGAATAATATACATCGTCCAGATTTGAAAGGCAGCGGCCCGCGCCTGCATGTAAGGCTCCAGCACGAAAATGGTGATGCTGCCGGTATAGTACAGGCAGGCCCCCACACTCACCAGAAACATAGGGTCTCGCTCCAGCCGAATATTGGGCAGCTCCCGCAGCAGCTGCTCGAAGTAGCTGAAGGCCAGTCCAATGCTGATAATAGTCTGGAGTATGTGGGTATAGTTGTTGACGGGCTCATTTCTACGCAGCGACAACCCCAACTCCACGCACCACACCACCACGAAAAGCCCGGTAGCGGCCCCAAGCCCCCGCCGCAGCCGGTCCGAGTGTAGGGTGCGGGCGTAGGCCCCCGCCAGCAGCAGCACTTCGCCGAGCGTAACGGCGGCCAGAATAGCCAGGTTATAGTGGAATACCCACCGGCCAATTTCGGCACCGATGCTGAGCACCGCGCCGGGCACGAGGGCAAACCAGGCAACGTAGCGCAGGGCCGGCGTGAGCTGCGGCCAGCGCCGGATGCCCAGGCCGGCCGGTACCAGGCTGGTGCAGGCCGCTACCACGCTCAGCACCTTCGAAAACCGGAAGATGAATTCGGTTGTCAGTCCCAGATAAAGGTAAGAATGCTGCACCTAAGTCGGTATATCAGTGAGGGCGGCGAATATCCGGAAAAAATAGCCGCCGGTACCAAAAAAAGCCTCACCAGCATTTGGTGAGGCTTTTGGGGGCCACGGGCCGTTTCAGGAGTAGAGCGGGCTGCTGGTGTCGCACATATTCGGGCACACCGGGCCACATGCCAGCAGCAGACCGTTGGCGAGGTCGTTGCCGCTGGCAGTGGCTCCTACCAGCACGTAGCAGGTCTGCCCGTTCACAATGGCATTGTAGATGCGGATGCCCACGCAGTCTTCCTGGTCAGTAATGGCTTTCAGATTGGCCGTGCCGAAAAACTGTGCTTTGGCTTGGGTGGGGTAAGTTTCCCGGAATGATTTGGTGTAAGCTTTTGCGTCGTTCAGGTCAATGAACTCGCCGTCGGTAGGGGTAAGGGGCATGTAGGAGGTGTGTAAAATGAATACATCAGTAAGCGGGGTAAAATATAACAAAGGTCAGATACTATAGGGCATAAGAAATAATGTATCTGGTAACCACGGTGGCTTTGATGCTGCAGCAAGCCATGCTATGTGCTTTCAAGTGAGGTTGTTATATTGACATAGTGCTTTGGAGAAAATTGAAAATAAAGAGGCTGCCGAAGTTACTCACTGCAGGGCAGTAGTATGCAGCGGTGCCAGTGGCTTCACCAGCAGAAACGCTCTTGAGAATAAGAGACCCAGCATAAGCACCAGCGCCGAATTAATGAGGTACATCAGCCGGGCACTGTATTCATCGTTAACCTGAATGAAATGGTTGGTAGCCAGGTATAGCACTACCGTGCCCGAGAGGTAAAGAATAATACCGATAGTAGCCACGAAAAGCGGAATCTGTTGAATCTGGGTGCGGCGCCTGCCAATCAGAACACGCTCAAAATACAGCAGCCCTAAGCTGATGATAATAACACTTTCGGCCAGATTTGTGTAGGAATTGATACGGGTAAAGCCTTCCAGCCAAAAGGAATCCAGCGCTGCAAAGAGCACAAATACCACAGCAAGAATGCGGATGGAACGTTTTGTCTTCTCATCTACAAACTCATCGTGATACACTTTCATGTAAAGTAGGGCTTCACCCAAAGTATTCAAATGCACCAAGGGCAGATTATAGTGCCACACGGCAATGGCTATCTGCATCAGGCAATAAATGCTGCATAAGAAAAGTGGTACGAACCGTAACGTAACCAACCCACCAGTAAGCTGGGTACGGCGCCGGTAAGCCAAAAAAAATGGCACCAGCAACGCCCAATACACCAACAAGTCGGTTACTTTACAAAAGGTTAGAAACCACGCGGGCATCAGGTTTCCTCAACTAGCTGTTCAATGCATTATCTGTGCTGCAGCAAGGAGGGCAGGGAGGCGGGTTAACGTCAATCTGTACGCCGGTACCACCCGTAGCTCCCAGCATCTCCGCGCCCCGGGCTGCGGCCGACGGTCCGTCCAGGATGTCGTTGTCGTTGGCATCGTAGCCTACCAGAATCAGCTTGGGTGCTCCCGTATCATCGAGACCATAGTAGGCCCGCACCCCCACGCAGCCCGGCTGGCCCAGGATGGCTTCGAGAGTAGCCGCCGACAGGCAGTGGGCCTTCACGGCGCCGGGGTTCTGAGTACGGTAGTTGCGCGTCCAGGCGCTGGCTTGCTGTAAGTCGTTGTTGGTCATAGGGAGTTGGGAGAGAGTGGGATACACGTGAGCCCAAATATAAAGGATATCCTATGCCAAGCGGCTTCCGGCCAGTTAAATGCCGGAGCTCTACTCCGCCGGGTACTCCTCGTCCTCTTCTTCCAGATTCTCGAATACCTGATCAATGGCCGACTCGGCGGAACGAAGCTTCTGCTTGCACAGGCGAATCAGCTCGGCGGAGCGCTGCACGCGGGCCGTGAGGTCGTCCACGTCCACGGCATCCGTTTCGAGGGCCCGGAGGATGGTTTCCAGCTCTTCGATGGCCTGCCGGTAAGTAAGGTTTTGGGGCGACATAAGGGTAAAACAGGTTAGGGAAGAAACAAGGGCAGCTGCCCCCCGATGCGGGCCGGCACCACCGTATCGGGCAGGCGCAGCAGCACCTCCTGGCCCGGCCGCAGCGGCCCCACGAAGGGTTGGCCCTTGGGCGTGAGCAGGCGCACGGTACCCGCCGCCGGCCCGGTTTCCAGCGGGGCCAGGTGCAGCGCCCGGCGGTGCAGCAGCCGCACGGCCGCCAGCTGAAGGCCGTGTTGCTGACTAAGCAGCCGCTCGCACCGGCGGCGGTGGAGGCGGCGGAAGCGCCCGGCCAGGGCCCGGCCCCGCTGGCGGAGCCGCTGCTCCTGCTGGCGCAGGGCTTTGCGGGCCGCCCGGTGCAGCTGGTGGCGGCGGCGGGTGAGCTGCTGCTCCTGGTGGCGCAGCTGGGCGCGGGGCGCGGCCGCCGCCATTCTAATGCGCTGGTGCAGGGTGTTGCGGTGGTCCTGGAGCTGGGTTTGGGCGGCCAGGTGCGCGTGCCGGAGCAGGCGGCTGAGCTGGGCGGCTTCCTGCTGCACCCGGGCCTGGGCCAGCTCCCGGATGCGGCCCCCATAGCCCTCCAGCGCCGCTTCCAGCCGGGCCAGGCGCTCAATCAGGAAAGCGGCCACGGCCGTGGGGGTTTTCAGAGCCAGGTGGGCGGCAAGGTCCACCACGGCCTCGTCCCGCTCGTGGCCGATGCCAGTCAGCACGGGCAGCGGAAACGAGCCCACGGCGGCGGCCAGCCCATAGTCGTCGAAGGCCAGCAAATCGGTTTTGGAGCCCCCGCCCCGGATGAGCACCACGGCATCAAACTCCGGGCGGCGGGCCCGGATGGCGTCCAGGGCCGCCCGGATGCTGGCCGGAGAGTCGTCGCCCTGCATGGTGGCCGGAAACAGCGTCAGGGCGAAATCGTAGGGGGCTTCGCGCAGCTGCTGCACAAAATCCTGCCAGCCCGCCGCCGTGGGCGAGGATATAACGGCCACGCGCTGCACGCCCAGCGGCAGCGTCAGGCGCTTCTGCCGCTCCAGCAGGTCCTGGGCCTGGAGCTTGCGCAGGGTTTCAAGGCGTTGCTTGGCCAGGTCGCCCACGGTGTAGGTGGGGTCGAGGGCCAGCACGTCGAGACTGAGGCCAAACTGCTCGTGAAACTTCACCTGCACCCGCAGCATAATTTTCAGGCCGGTGCGCAGCGTCAGGCCGGTGTGCTCCTCGAAGGCCGCCGCCAGCTGCTGGTAGCGCTGGCTCCAGATGGTGGCCCGGGCCTGAGCTTTCAGCTGAGCCCCCCGGCCGGTAGTGTGCTGGTCGGTGAGGGTGAGGTAGCAGTGCGCGCCGTAGGAGCGGGGCAGGGTGAGGTCGGCAATTTCGGCCACCACCCAGTAGGAGTCGGCAAACCGCTCACTCAGCGTCTGGCGCACCCGGGCCAGCAGCTCGCTCAGGGGCATGGCGGCTGGGGGCAGGTGTTTGGCAGCGGTGAGGCCCGGCTCGGGGCGGCGGTTGTACAGGGGCATTGCAGGCGTAAAGGTAAGGGTTGGGAGAGTGGCTGAGTAGCGGAGTAGCGGAGTAATCGTTATGGTCGGCGCGGGCGCGGAGGACGTACCCACGTTGACGCAGGTCGTTGCCCGGTTAGTTGCCCGCCTGGCACAAAGTCGTCCGCACCGCACCGCGCCGACCAAACGATTACTCCGCTACTCCGCTACTCTCCCCCCAATGCAACGGCTAACGGCAGGTGCTCGTCTTTGCGTTCCGCAAAAGCAGCGGCCCGGATTTTCTTTTACCTTGCCCTTCCATTGCATTTCCCACTCTCTAGCTTCCTGCCAGTACTTCTCATGAAAAAAACCACGAACCTGAAACTGGCGGCGCTGGCTGCTGCTGGCCTCTCGCTGGCCGGGTGCGCTTCCAGCAAAACGGCCGCACCCACGGCGGCCGCCGCTCCGGCCGCTGCCCCAACTACTCCTGCCCCGGCCCCCGACCCCGCCGGGACCGGCCTCAACGTGGCCAACATCGATAAATCGGTAAACCCCTGCGACGACTTCTTTCAGTACGCTTCCGGCAACTGGCTGAAAAACAATCCTATTCCGGCCGCTGAGGTGCGCTGGGGCGCGTTCAACGAGCTGGCCGACAAGAACAACGCCGTAATGCGGCAGATTCTGGACGAGGCCGCCGCCAACACCACGGCCGCCAAAGGCACCAACGCCCAGAAAGTAGGCGACTACTACGCCTCGGCCATGGATTCGATGGCCATTGAAAAGGCCGGCCTAAAGTATTTGCAGCCCGAGCTGGCCCGCATCAACGCAGTAAAAGACCTGAAGGGCCTGCAGAGCGAAATCGTGCACGCCCAGAAAATCTCCACCGGCGCCTTCTACAATGGCTATGTGGGCCAGGATGATAAGAAGAGCGACGAGTACGCCGTGAACCTGTACCAGGGTGGCCTGAGCCTGCCCGACCGGGACTACTACCTCAAGGACGATGCCCGCTCCAAGGGCATCCGGGCGGCCTACACCACCTACCTCACCAACACCTTCAAGATGTTGGGCGACAACGAGGCCACGGCCGCCAAAAATGCCGCCACGGTGCTGCGCATGGAGACGCGCCTGGCCAAAGCCAGCAAGAGCCGCGTGGACCTGCGCGACCCCAACGCCAACTACAACAAGATGACGGTGGCCGAGGCCGCCAAGCAGTTTCCCAACCTGAACCTGCCCGGCACGCTGGCCCAAATGAAGCTGGGGGCCGCCAAAACCGTTATTGTGGGTCAGCCCGCTTTCTTCAAGGAAGTGAGCACCATGCTGAAGCAGGAGCCCCTCGGCGACCTGAAAACCTACATGCGCTGGCACCTGGTCACGTCTCTGACGGCGGCGCTGCCCAAGGCCTACGGCGACGAGTCGTTCCGGTTTGCGCAGGTACTTACGGGGGCCAAAAAGCAGCAGCCCCGCTGGAAACGCATGTTGCGCTCCACCGACGGCGCACTAGGCGAAGCTTTCGGGCAGGTGTACGTGGAAAAGGCCTTCACGCCGGCTACCAAGCAGAAAGCCATGGAAATGGTGAACAACATTAAGGAAGCCATGGGGGAGCATATCCAGAAGCTGGACTGGATGAGCGACGTGACCAAAGCCGAGGCCCAGAAAAAACTGGCCGCCTTCACCGTAAAAATCGGCTACCCCGACAAATGGAAGGACTACTCGGCCCTGACGATTTCGCGGGAGTCGTACCTGAAAAACGTGCTGGCCGCCCGGGAGTGGGCCAGCAACGACAACGCCAGCAAGTTCGGTAAGCCCATCGACCGGCAGGAGTGGGGCATGACACCGCCCACGGTGAATGCCTACTACAACCCCTCGATGAACGAAATTGTGTTTCCGGCCGGCATCATGCAGCCCCCGTTCTTCGACCCCAACGCCGACGACGCGGTGAACTACGGCGGGATGGGCGCCGTTATCGGCCACGAAATCACCCACGGCTTCGACGACCAAGGCCGGCAGTACGACGCCCAGGGCAACCTGCGCGACTGGTGGACCAAGGAAGATGCCGAGAAGTTTACGCAGCGCGCCGACATGGTGGGCAAGCAGTACTCGGCCTTCTCGCCCCTCGATTCGGTGTACGTGAACGGCAAGCTGACTATGGGCGAAAACCTGGCCGACTTCGGCGGCCTGGCCCTGGCCTACTCGGCCCTGGAAAAGCAGCTGGCCAAGCAGTACGCCTCCGGTGCCCGCCCCAAGTACGATGGCTTCACGCCGGAGCAGCGCTTCTTCCTGGCCTGGGCGCAGGTGTGGCGCACCAACGCCCGCCCCGAGTACCTGCGCCAGCAGGTAATGACGGACCCCCACTCGCCGGCCCAGTACCGCACGGTGGGCCCGCTCATGAACATGCCCGAGTTCTTCGAGGCCTTCGGCTGCAAGGACGACGCCAAGATGGTGCGCGCCCAGAGCGAGCGGGCCCGGGTGTGGTAGGTGGGTTTTAGCTGTTGGCTATTAGCTGATGGCTAGGAACTAATAGCTTTACACAAAAGCCGGCCCGTGCTTAGCGCGGGCCGGCTTTTGTGCGCTGTTGCGTTACGGCTTCCTTCCTATCTTGCGCCATGCCTTTCTCTGCTCGCTTACTCGGTAATCTCCTGCTTGTAGCACTGCTAACGGCCTGCCGCCCCAATGTGCAGGAGCTGGTGCAGCAACCCCAGGTAGGCGACGTGTACGTGGTGCAGTTTCAGCCCGCCGGCCGCCCCGAACCTCGTTTCTTCCTGTATCAGGTAAAGAACGTGCGGCCCGACGCGGTAGACCTGGTAGCCGCCCGGCAGGAGTCGGCGGAGGCTGAGGTGGACACCAGCCAGCCCGGTTTCTTCTCCGATAAAGTCCTCACCTACACCCGCGCCGAAGCCCTGGAGCTGCTACAGGAGCAACCCAACGACTCCCAGCATACCAAGCTGGTAGAAGTGAAACGCCAGTAACCAGTAGCGCGCAGCTCCGCTTCGCGCACGAGCCGTAGGCGAGTATCCCGGCACTGCGCCGTATGGTCCCAGCGCGTAGGAACTCGCTCCGCTCGTGCGCGAAGCGGAACTGCGCGCTACTGCGGCGACGTAACGGTTATTTCAGCACGCTTACCTTGATGTCCACGTCCTGCACGGGCCAATTGTCGGTACCCACGGGCTCGTCGGCAATTTTGTCGATGACGTCCAGGCCCTCCACCACTTCCCCGAACACCGTGTACTGTCCGTCGAGGCTGGGGGTGCCGCCCTGGGTGGCGTAGGTGCGGAGCTGGGCGGGCGTCAGCTCCCGGTTGGTGCTCGATTGGGCCTCGTAGGGCGTGAGCTTTTTGCCCTGCACAAGGTAAAAATCATGGCTGGACGACAGGCGGCCGGGGTTCTGCTCGTCGTCGTAGCGGGCCATGGCCAGGGCGCCGCGCTTGTGGAAATGCCCGGCCCGGATTTCGGGCGGCAGGCGGTACTTGTTCAGGCGCATCGTCAGGTGGTCGGAGGTGCCGCCTTGAATGGCAAAGCCCTTCACCACCCGGTTGAACACGGTCTGGTTGAAGTAGCCCTTGCGCGCCAGCAGCAGGAAGTTGGCCGTGTGCAGGGGCGTGTCGTCGTAGAGCCGGATGCGCATATTGCCGTGGCGGGTGTGCAGCAGCACCTCGTGGCCCGGGTACTGGCGGCCGTAGGCAGTCAGCAGGGCCACGGCCGTGGTATCGGTCAGGGCCTTGAGGTCGGGACCGGGAACAGGTGGGGCGGCCGGCGGCAGCGGCGCCGGCGCGGCCGTTTCGGGGGGGCGCTGCCCACAGGCCAGCAGCAGACACAGGAACGGCAGACCCTGCCACCTCAGATTCAGCATACGTACGGCAACAACTAACAAGGACAAGCCACCCGAGAAACGGCGCGGCACCGCCGAAAGATACGGCCGTTCGGTAATTGGCCTGTCGGCGCTGCCGCCTCTGTCCGGCCGGAGCCCACCCCGCGGTGCGCGCAGCTTATCGGATGAGGACCCGCACTGGTCGATGAACGGACCGCAACATTTAGCCGCATCAAATTGGCCGCGGCGGTCTGCACTGTTTCGAGGTGCGCTACCCAACCGCCGGCCACGCAGGCATCGTACACCCTCCGCAACAGCCTGGGGCAAACCATCAGCCGCAGCTCCTTCCGGGGCGACGCGGCGCAGGTTTCCACGGCCGGGCTGACCGCTGGAATGTACACGCTCAGCCTGGAGGCCGATGGCAGTGAGTCGGTAACCCACCGCTTTCTGGTGGAGAAATAAGCCCCCAAGTCAGCACGCTCACCAAACGAGAAGCGCGGCCCCGCTATGCAGGGCCGCGCTTCTGGCTGACAATCTTTTTCGGTGTGGGTACCGGGCCGTAGCTACCAGCCCGAGCCGGATGGCGTGTCCCAGCCGTCGGAGGCGGGCTTCTTCTTGGTTTTGGCGGGTTTATCGGCCTTCACTTTCTCTTTTTGCGCCGGTCCGTCGGCGGGCTTGGTCTTGGTTTTGACTTTGGTGGTGCCGGCCGGGGCTACCGGCGCGCCGGGCACCGGGCCGGTGGTAACGGGCGTAGGCTCCGCCTTGCTGGCTTCGGCATCGGTGGGCAGCGGGGCCATATCCTTGGCCGCGTTGATGAGGTCGGGGCGAACTTCGGCCTGCATCTTCTGCATGGACAGCAGCAGGCCCTGCTCCACCAGCAGGTTGTCTTTCCAGGCGTCCAGCTCAGCGTCCAGCTTGTCTTTTTCCTCCTTGTTGGGGACCTTTTTCATCAGGGCATCCAGGTCGGGAGAGCCGGCATCCTTCCAGGCCGTCATCCACATGGAAGCCACCAGCGTAGGAGCCAGCTTGATGCGGAAGGCCACCTGCCCGCCCACTTTTTCGTGGTAGGAGTCGGCAAAAGCATCGGAATAGGAGCGGCGGGTTTTGCCGTACTTGTGGCTGAATACGTACTTGGTTTCGGGCGTGTACTTGCGGGTGACTTCCTCCTCCTTGTCAAAGGTGTCGCCCAGGAAGCCATACGATTCCTGAATTACCTGCCAGATATCCTTGAGTGGGTCCTTCTCGTAGCGGCCCGGCTCGTTATCGAGCTTGTACTTGGCAATGTTACGCTCCGGCAGCTTGCTCTCCCAGAGCGAGTGAATGCCTTCCTGTTTGGTGAGCTGGCCGTCGTAGTTCTCGGTGGTGTGCAGAGGCACGTACGCATCGGCCACGTAATGGCCCAGGTCGGCCGATAGAGCCAGAATGGCAACTGTGTCGCGCTGCTTGAAGGCTTCGGTGAGTTTTTCCTTGGTTTCCATTACAGCCCAGGGCAGGGTGCCGTACTTGCGCAGGGTATCGGCTGTGTACTTGGCCACGGCTTTCTCCCACACCTTCGGCATGAGCCCGAACGGGTCGTCGCCGTAGTGGTCGATGTCGATGAAGTGCCGACCGGCTTCTAGTGGGTCCTGGTCGCGGCGCTCATCCGCGGCAGTGCTCATCCGGATGAGCTTGGCCATGTTGCGGTAGTAAAAGCCGCGCATGGAGGAAGGCAGCGAATACACGGCTAGCTGCGTGATGGTCCGGTGGCCGAAAAAGCCCCAGCCCGGCGACAACACCGGGCATAACAGCACGATAAAAAGGGTGAGTAGTAGTTTTTTCATGACACAAGCCTGACGGTAGGAAGGCGAAAAGCGAAGGTACAAACCGGCCGCTTGACGTGCTGATTTTTTGCTGGTTAGATACCCTAAGCTGCGGGCTAGAACTAGAAACCGGTTCTAAAAAATGGTCCGCAACGCGCGGAAATCCGCCATTCGGCCGGGGGCTGCGGAACTTCGTATCATTAAGCCCCCGATTTTCCACCTGTTCCTCGCCGCGTGACCCTTGTTTCCAAGAAGAAGATATTCTACCGCATCCAGCCGCGCCTGCGCGACTACCTGCACCACTACGACCGGGAAACCCACCTGCCCGTCAGCTACCTCGACCTGACCCGCTTCACCGGCTCATTTCCGTTGCTCAACCGCCAGGGCCGCGACACGCTCTGGGAAACGGTGTACTATGAGCCCCAGGCCCTGCGGGAGCTGAGCGAGGGGCTGGCCCAGGTGTACGCCCTGCTCAAAACGGCCGGCGACTTATCCTTTACCGACCACCTGGTAGCCGACCGCATCGACTACTGCCGCTTTGGCAACAGCCAGCCATTTCGGGTACGCATCGTCAACCAGCTCAACGACAACTACGACTACTTCTACGTGAAGCGGGCCGATGCCTCGCGGGTGTACGGGCTGGAGCTGGAGCATCTGCTGAGCCCCAACAGTATGAACTACCTGGTGCACGGCGACACGCTGATTGAGGAGCACATTGCCGGTATTCCCGGCGACGACTTCATCCGGGCACATTTACAGCGGCCTCATCTCAACCAGGTGCGCATTGCCAAGGAGTTTGTGAAGTTCAACGAGCGGTGCTTTGCCCGCCTGCTCGGCGACATGCGGGCCTATAACTACGTCATCGACGTGACGCCCGATTTCGAGGACGAGCAGTACCGCGTGCGGGCCATCGACTTCGACCAGCAGTGCTACGAGGGCAAGAAGAATATGTACCTGCCGCAGTTTTTCAAGGACAACCGGGCCGTGGTACAGCTCTGCGGGCAGCTGCTCACGCCCGAGAGCATTCGGCAATACCAAACCGAGGAGCGCACCCTCATGGCCCGCCGGGCCCGCTCGGAGCGCCACCGCCTCAAGGATCTGATGGACTGCCTGCGCCACGACGAAGTTTCTCCGCCCGAGAAAGTGCACCAACTCAAGCAGCAGCTCAACCAGCACCACCACACCGAGCAGTTCAGCCGCTGCCGCAGCATGGGCGACGTGGTGCGCCTCAACCTCAAACTCATGCTCCTGGCCCCGAACAAGGCGCTGGAAGGGTAGGCTTAGGTCTGTCAGAGGTAGAGATGCTTCGACTCCGGCTCCGCCTGCGCTCAGCATGACGTTCTTTTTAGCCTGACGAAAAACCTTATCAACGCAACAGGCCGCCCGAACATCGGGCGGCCTGTTGTATGAAAAGCTAAATCAGCGGCTTATTGCCGCGTCAGGCGGAGGGTGTGGGTGCTGGCTCCGCCGGTTACGCGGAGTTGGTACACGCCAGTGGCCCAGTGCTGGCTGGGTAGGGGCAGCTCGGTAGCGCCAGGCGTGGCCGCGTCGAACACCTTGCGGCCCAGGGCATCGAACACCTGCACCTGGTAGCGGGCCGCGGGTAGGCTGCGCAGGTCGAGGGTGGCACTGCCGGTGGTGGGCACTGGGTACACACTCACGGCGGCAGCCGGCCCAAAGCGCACCGGCTGCACCGTGCTGAAGGTTTCGGTGCCATCCACATCTACCTGGCGGAGCCGGTAGTAGAGCATGCCGCCCAAAGCCAGGCGGGCCGCGCCGGCATCGGTGAAGGTGTAGCTGCGGGGCTGGGTGCTGGTGCCCGCACCCGGCCGCTGCCCGATTTCCTGGAAGCTGCTGCCGTCGAGGCTCCGCTCCACGGCGAAGTAGGCGTTGTTCACCTCCTGGGCCGTTTGCCAGGTCAGTAGGGCGTCCTGCTGGCGGGCCTGGGCCGCGAAGTCGGTGAGGGTAACCGGCAGCGGGGTGTTGGGCCGCACCAGAATGTTGCCCGAAAACTCCGAGGTGGTGCGGTTGCTACCCGTGGTAACGGTGGTCGTGGCCGTAAGGCGCAAGGTGCCGTTGGTGAGGGCCGTCTGCACGTCGGTGGGCAGGGTATTCACCGCAACCCGGAACAGGAAGCGGCTGACGTTGGACTCGGCTCCTTGGTCGAGGCCATTCATCAGGGCGCTGTAATTGCCGCGGGCGGCGTCCCGGTCGGTGTTGGTGTCGTTGCCCCCGGTGCCTTCGGTGCGGCTGAACAGGTACGTTCTGCCCTGCCCGAAAGCCGGCCCGTTGGCATCCGACACGAAGAACTCCAGCAAAGCTCCGGTGGGTGCGTAGCCCGTCAGCACCAGGTTACCGCCCGTCGAAACGGCCTGGGTGGTTACTGGGAAGTTCAGCAGCCCGTTGCCGCCCGCGTCGGCGTCGGCGTTGTCGTTGCGCGTGACGTAGGCGCTGGTGCCGGCCTGCTGGTTGTCGGCGCTGTTGAGCAGGTCGATGCCCAGCGTGCCGTTGCCGAAGGTGCTGTTCTGGCTGATGGTGTTGAGGGTGGTAGTGGACATGCCCAGCACGCCCGCCCCCGTGTTGCCACTGAGCACGTTGCGGCTGATGACGTTGGCCGCACCATCCAGCCGGATGCCGGCCGTAGCCGTGCCGCCCACGCCGTTGCCCGTTACGGTGTTGCCGCTGATGGTGGCGCTGCCGGTGCTGCCGCTCAGGTCGAGGCCGGTGCCCTGGTTGGCCGCCAGCAGGTTGCCGCGCACGGTGCCCCCGTAGTTGCCCAGGTGGATGCCATCGGCGGCGGTGTTGCTGAGGCCATTGCCCCGGATTTCATTGTTCTCAATGAGCAGGGTAGTGGGCGAGCCGCTGGCGGCGCTTTCAATGCCGCTGCCCCCGTGGAACCCAATGAGGTTGTTGGTGATGGTAGCGGCTATAGCACCTACGGTATTGGTGTTGAAGTTGCCCAGGTAGATGCCGCTGCCCAGGCTGCGGGTACTGCTGCCGGGGTCCTGGAAGCCGTTAGTGGCCGTGCCCAGCACGTTGCCCGTGAGCACCGTGCCCGTAAGGGCGTTGCCGGTCACGTACACGTCGGCCCCCGTCAGGTTGCCAGCCGAGTTGCCAAAGCCGTACACGCCCAGGTTGGTCACCGTCAGGTTCGGGGCCGAGAGGGTGAGGCCGTAGGTGGAGTTGGCGGTGCCGGGAGCACCCACAATCTGCACCTCGGGGCCGCTGACCTGACCCAGAGCAGTGGCGGCGCTAACCGAACCGCCCACCGTACCGCCCGTGCCCAGCGTGGTGCCGTTGGCGTTGCCTACGTTGCGGGTCTGGGTGGCCCCGTCCAGCACCGTGCGCTCATCGGTCAGGGCCGGCAAAGCTCCGTCGGTGGCCGTATTCACGGCTATGCTGGCTACTTGCTGACCCCCGGTTAGGGTAGTAAGCTGGTTAACCAGGCCGCTGCGCAAACCGGCGTGAGCCTGCCCGTCCGAAATCATAAAAATGCTGGTTTCGATTCCCGCCGCCGGGTCCGAGCCGGCGTTGGCGGCCTGGTCGAGCAGCAGGTTGGGCAGGGCGTTGGCGTTCAGCATAAACTGGCGCAAGGAGCCCTGGCCGGTGCTACGGGTGCTGGTGATGGTGGAGAAGTTGAAGCCAAAATCAACCCCCGTTACCTGCGAAGTGCTGCCAAACGTCACCGTGGATACCGACTGGGGCGTGGCCTGGCCGTCGGTGAGGGCCGCCAGGGTCTGGCTGCCCGAGTTGGTAGCCGCGTCCAGCAGCTGCGGCGCCTCGCCACCCACCCGGTTCAGGTCGTCGGTGCCGGTTTGGGTGCGGAAGGTTTGCACCGGCACCACGCCCGTGGCCTGCGGAGCCCGGGCCGAGCGTACGGTGTTGTTCACCACACGCACCGTGTAGCTGGTGCCGCTGCTCGACACAATGCCCGAGAAGCCGTAGAGGCCATCGGCTCCGCTGGTGGTGGTAGCTACCAGCGTACCGGCCGTGTTGTACAACTCCACCTTGGCCCCGGCGCTGCCGGTAGCCGACCCGTCGCCATCCGCCGAAACCCCGGAGGCCAGGGCGCTGGCCTCGGCCGCGGCGTAGTTGCGGCCGGCCCCGCCGCCATAGTTCACGTCGTCGAAAATGCGGCCGGCAATGTCAAACACCGGCTCCACCCGCACGTTGGCAGCGGGCAGGGTACCGTCGTTGTTGGCCGTGCGCGGGTCGTTGTCCCCGTCGGCCGTTGAAATGCCCTTACCTGTTACGGTCTGGGCCGGCATGGTGAAGGTAACGGCGTAGCTGAGGGTGCCGCTGTTGGCAAAGGAGGCCGTGGCCGGGAACGTCACCACGCCGGTAGAGGGATTGTAGGTGCCCCCGCCCAGGCTGCTAAAGGAGCCGGCCGGCAGGTTGGGAGCCACCGTAATGGTGGGCACCAGATTCAGGGCCGTGCCGGGGCCGTTGTTCACCAGATTCAGGGTGAAGGTAATGGCCGTGCCGGGCGCGGCCGTAGTGGCCGAGGACGTCAGCGTGGTTACTACGTCGGCCGGGCAGCCGGCAATCTGGTTGGGCACGTCGGCCCGGGTAATGCCGGTCTGGGCCTGGCCCTGGTCGGCCCCGCCCACGCCCGAGCCGTACGACTCAAACCCGAAGGTGGTGCCGTTAGCTGAGGCGTTGGAAGCCGTGGCCGCGTTCAGCCGCGAGGAGGCAAAAATGGCCCCGCCCGCGCCGCCCCCACCGGGACCGTGGGGTGAGCCGCCGCCCGTGTTTCGGCCGCCCTGCCCGCCGTTGGCCAGCACCGTTAGGTTGTCCAGCACTGGGCTGTTCGGGTTGCCGTTGGAGGCATTCACCAGTACCACGGCCGAGCCACCGGCCCCGCCGCCGCCCGAACCATCGTTCTGGGCCACGTAAGGCATGGCTGCCCCGTTCACGTTGATAATGCCCGTGCCAGTGAGGTTGCCGGCCCGCAGCAGCACAATGCCACCCCCGGCCGCGCCCGAGCTGGCAAAGCCACTTATATTCACGCCGCTGGCGTTAGTAGTGTTCGGGCCAGGAATACCGGCATTTTCGGGTACTACGGGGTTGGTGGGCGTGCTGCCGGTGCCGGTGGCGCGCTGCACGGTGCCGTTGTTAGTGGTGCCCGCGCCGCCGCCGCCGCCCATAATCACGCGGCTGGGCGTGGCCTGGGTAAAGTCGGCTCCGCCGTAGCCGCCGTAAGGGTCATTGGAGTTCCAGGCGTTGCCGCCCTGACCGCCACGGCCGGCGTTGCCGCCGCCGCCGCCGCCGGTGTTCTGGTCGTTGCTGCCGGGGTTACCGTCGGTACCGCCGCCGCCGGCGTTGCCAGGGCCGCCGCGGGCCCGGTCGCCGAGGGGGTAGCCGTCGGTTACGGAAGCCGGGAGCAGACCGCTCACCTGGGTATCGAGGAAGGGCGTGGTAGCCGTGCCGGCCCGGTAGGCGGCAAACTGGTCGGCGTCGTTGAGGTAGCGCGGGGTGCCCGCCGTGCCCTCACCCTTATTGGCGCTGGTGGTGAGGGTATTGCTGTGGCGGTAGTCAGAGTCGGTAACGCCCGTTGCGCCCGTCAGCTGCTGCCCGGCCCCGCCCCGGAAGCCCTTGCCGGCCATGTCGATGGTGCGGCCGTTCATGTTCAGCGTGCCGTTCACATCCAGCACCACCACGCCGCCGGTGCGGCCGTTCCAGCGCGGGCCGGTTACGTCACCGGTCAGGGTGAGGTTGAAGTTGCGCGGCACCCGAATTACCTGGAAGCGTTGCTGGCCCTGGCTGGCCGTGGCATCGGCCGAAATGTAGGCGTTAATGAGGCCGTTACGTAGGGTAATGGTGCTGCCGCTTACGCTGGCCACCACGCCGTACTCGTACAGGCCGGCCCGGAAGTTGGCGTTCTGCAGGTTGCCAGCCGCCAGGTTATTGCCCGCAATACCGTCGCCGTAGCCGTCGGTATTCGTTGTGTTCAGCTCCGCAGCCTGCATCTGCATAATTACCACCAGGTCGCCGGGGCCAATAGGTGTCTGGCTGCCGCTGCTCAGAATAGGTCCCAGGGTGAGGGTGGTGCTGCCTTCGGCCACGGTACCCACGCCGGGGTAGTAGCTGTTGGGCACCGCCTGGAAGGTGGGAGCCGGCGACTCCACGTCCACGCACTCGGTAGCCGCCGCCGCGGTGCTAATAACGTCTGTGGTAATCTGGGCCTGGCCGTTGGTGCCGTCGTTGTTACCGGCGGCCGGGTCGCCGTTGGCGGTGGCGCTGCTAGCTGAGGCCGAGGCCGTAATGGTGGTGCCGGTCGTAGCCGGGGCATTAAAGCGCACGGTGTAAGCCAGAAACTGGCCCACGGCCAGAGTGCCCACCGTGGGCCAGCTTACCTGCCCCGACGAGGCATTGTACACCCCGCCATCCGACACTACCACGCCCGTAAGACTGGCTGGAAGCTGCACCCGAGGGGCCACGCTGGTTGCCGTACTGGGGCCCAGGTTGGTGGTTACCGCCGTGTAGGTGATGGTTTGGTTGGTGATAACGCGGGTTGGGCCGTTCAGCGCCACCGCCACGTCGGCCACCTGAGTGGGGGCCGTGTAGGAACTGGCTTGGTTGTCGCCGGAGTTGCTGTCGGGGAAGTTGGCGGCCGACACGCTGGCCGTGCCCGTTACGGGCTGGCCCAGCATGGTAAAGGCAATACTGCGGGTAGTGCTGGCCCCGGAGCCCAGCCCGAAGGCCGGGAAAGTTGCCACGCCGCTGGCCGCGTCGTAGGTGCCGCTATTCGAGAGCGAAACCCCCGTCAGGTTGGCGGGCAGCTGAATGGTCAGCACGATGTTGCCGGGAGCGGCCGGGCCGTTGTTGCGGGCCGTAGCCGTAAAATACACCAGGCTGCCCTGGGGCGCGGTGGCCGGTGAGGTCAGACTGGCACTCAGATCGGCAGTGGCGTCCTGCACCGGGATGCTGTAGGTAGCCGTATTACCGGCCGCGCCGCTGTTGTCGTTGGCGTTGAACTGGAACGTCTGGGTACCAATGCCGGTGCCATTGGGCGCCAGGTAAGCCAATCGGCCCAGATCAGCCACCAGCACCGTAAAGGGGGCCGTTACGGGCTGGTAGTTGGCCGCCCCCGAGGCATTCACGTTGTATTGCAGCTGGCCCTGAGCCGGCAGGCTGGTAATGGTGTAGGAGGCAATGGTGCCATCGGGGTCGAAGCCGGTGGTGGCCACGATGCCGGGCGCAAGCGCCGCGCGGGTGCCATTGTTGTACACTACCGCATTGGTTACCCCCGCGGTAGAAGGAGCCAGGTTGGAGGTGGCGTAGTCGCGCCCCGAGGGGCCGGCGCAAAACTCCGTCTGCGGAATTACGCGGGCCGAGAGGTTGTCGGGCCCGCCGCTGTAGGAGAGGCGTAACTCGCTGCCGCCGGTACTCTGCTCGAATAGTACCTGCACATCATACAGGCCCGTAACGGCGGCCGTAAACGTGCGGCTCACGGCGGCCGTAGCCGTGCGGGTGCCCGTTATCTGCAAAAAAGCATTGTTAGGCGTGGGCTGACTGAGGGTGGCTTCCTTACCCAGAAATACGTAGGCCGCATCGTCGGCCCGCAGAGTGAGGGTATAGGCGGCCCCGGCTTTCAGGTACAGACTGCCCCGGTGCCGGGCGCTAAACTGCGTGGGAATTGCTGTAGTACCGCTGGCCGGTGGCACCGTCACGCCGAACGGCAGGTAGCCCGAGCCCGTGGTGCCGGTGCTGGTATTCTGGAAATTCAGCGTGCCATCAGTGCGCGTCTGGCCCGCCGCTGTGGCCGTAAAGAACGTCACCGGGCTACCTGCTGCAAAACCAGCCTGACTCTGAAATAAGCCAGGATAAAACTCCGCGAACAGTCCGGATGTGCTGCCTGCGCTTACACCAGTGCTGGTGTAAGTACCGCTGCAAGGCGGCGCAGCCTGCCCCAGGGCGTGGCTGCTCCAGCCTACTGCCCCGGTAAGCAACAGCCACTGCTTACCAAGCGACAATAAACGTTTGATCATAAGGGTAAGAAATAGAAAGAAAACAAGAAAAACTCGCACAACACACAATGAAAACCCCCTACTCTGGTTTCATTCTGAAACCAAAATAGAGGGTTATGAGCTACCTAAAATAAGAAAACGCGCCTTCTACGAGAATAGGGTAAAAATGTTTAAAAAGTTTGATTTTATATTGAATAGTTTATATATAAAGAAAACTGATATTGTGTATATGTCTGTTAATCAGATTAAATAGCAGCTAGGCAATAGAGGTCCTGTTCAAAATTGGAATTTAGTACATAACCAAGTTGCTACGTAACACAAGTAAGCGCCTCTCCTCCGGCTGGTACGTCTGGTTCCTGGAATGGGAAATATGAATTGCCTAGGCGGGTGCCTCCTGCTGCCGTTCTAATAATTCTGCCAGCTTCTCATAAATAAACTCACTGGCCCGCTGTCTGATGGCGTCGCCAGTACCCGGAAACTGCTCGCGGTACTCATGGGCTTTGCCCTGGAACAGAATGGTTACGAATACTGTGCCCACCGGCTTATCGGGAGTGGCTGATTTGCCGGGGCCGCACAGGCCGGTAATGGCCACGCATACATCGGCGTGGGGCAGTTGGCGCTGCAACCCCAAGGCCATTTCGTTGGTGGTTTGCTGACTTTCAGCAGAATAGGTTGTGAGAGTTGCCTTCTTTACGCCCAGCAACTTCTGCTTGGCATCTGTATGATAGGTTACCACCGAACCCAGCAGCACCTCACTCACACCGGTAGCCGGTGCCAGTTGAGACGCAACCAGGCCACAGGTGCAGCTTTCCGCCAGGGCCAGCGTAAGCTTGTGTTTGATAAAATTCTTTATCAGCTCGTCGGGAAGGGCCTTTTTCATAAGTGTAGGGCAAGTAGTACACTTACGCAGGGCAGCCGCGAAGGGTGCGGCCGAGCTTGCTTCCCGGAGGTAACCAGTACGGGGGGCGGTTCCCGCGCTTATGCAGCGGCAACCGCCCCCCGTAACCAGCCGCCGGAGTAAACAGGCCGCAAAATCAGATTAAGATAATCCGGACTACCGGCCAAGCCCGATAACAAGGCCCACCGACACTTCTACTCCACCAGGGCTGATGATTTCCACCACATTACGCAACCGTTGCGAGGGGCTATATCCGGCGTCATACAACACCGGGTCGCCGGTGAGCAGGATGCCGTAGCCACCCGTTGCCAGTAGCCCGATACGACCCGGCTGCCAGCGCAGGCCGCCCCGCAGGTGCAGGGTACCACTGGGCTTCATAGAATACACTGCCTGTTCGCCGTCCAGCTCCACCGATACATTATCTACCCGGCCGGTACGTACCAGATTGGCCCCTATGTAAGGCGTAAACGGCCGGTTGGGGTTGAGGTAATACCGGGTGCCAATTCCAATTTTGCCGCCTACACCCAAGCCCAGGCCACCATTGATGTCCCAGGCAGGAGTGAGGTGATGCGCATAGGAAATACCAAACCCATAAGGTGCTCCCCAACCTAGCTCCAGCGTCAGGCTGCCGGGGTAGCGCGGAGCCGCGTCGGCAGCGGGTTGCATGGCCTGGGGCATGTAGTAAGGAGCCGGCTGCTGGGGTACGGTGCCTGGCTGGGGTACGCTGTTTAGCTCGGTCTGGGCCTGGGCCTGGCCCGCAACGAGGTAGGCCAGCCCACCGGCCAGCAGAAGGGTAGATAGTTTTTGCATGAAAATAGGGTAAAAAATGTCTCTATATAGCCCGTGGCAAATACAGGGCCAAAAATATCCGGTAGTTTATTCCTGCCGGTATACCGTGCCCTGTTTCATTACGAAGCGCACCCGCTGCATTACCGTAATATCCTGAGTTGGGTCGCCCTCCACGGCTACCACGTCGGCCAGCTTACCGGGCTCCAGGGTGCCCAGGTTGCTGGTCTGGCCCAGTAGTTCGGCTGCCGCTACGGTGGCGCTGCGTAGGGCCTCGTAGGCGGGCATCCCGGCTTCTACCATGTACTGAAACTCCAGCGCATTCACGCCGTGGCGGTACACGGAAGCATCGGTGCCGAATGCAATTTTTACCCCGGCTTTGTACGCCCGTCCAAAAGTGCCCTGCAGCTTGGGGCCAATGGCCAGGGCTTTGGGCGTTACCAGGGGCGGGTAGTAGTTCGGAATTTTGGCGGAGTCGGCCACCGATTTGCCGGCCGTAATGGTGGGCACATACCAGGTACCGTATTTCTTCATCAGCTTCATGGTTTCGTCGTCCATGAGGGTGCCATGCTCGATGCTGGTCACGCCCGCCCGAATGGCCCGCTTCATACCCTCGGCGCCGTGGGCATGGCAGGCCACCGCCAGACCCAAGTCCCGCGCTGTTTCCACCACTGCCCTGATTTCCTCCTCGGTAAACTGCGGGGCCGAGCCGTCTTTGGCTACCGACAGTACCCCACCGGTGCTGGCAATTTTGATGAGGTCGGCCCCGCGCTTATACTGCTCACGTACGGCCTGCCGGCCCTGGTCGGGGCCGTTGGCCACGCCGTCGGGTGGGCCCGGCATACCCATCAGGTCGAGGCGGTAGCCATTGGTGGGGTCCATGTGGCCGCCCGTGCCCGATATGGCTTTGCCGGCCGTAAAAATGCGCGGCCCCGTTGCCTGGCCCCGGTTTATGGCGTTGCGCAGGGCAATGTTCACGCCCGAGCCCCCCAGGTCGCGCACCGTGGTAAAGCCGGCCAGCAAAGTTTTACGGGCATACTCCAGGGAGCCAAAGGCCACATCGGCTGGGTTCTGAGTGAACTCCTTGAGGTAGTTGTCCTTGCTGGTTTCGCCCTCCAGGTGTACGTGGCAGTCAATGAGGCCCGGCAGTACCGTGCGGCTCTTCAGGTCAATTACTTTATCCTGAGCGGTGGCCGGAGCCGAGTAGCCCTGCTCAATAGCTACAATACGGCCATTTTCCACAACCACCGTCATTTCGGGGCGGGCGCGCTCAGTACGCATATCCAGCAGGCGGCCGCAGTGCAGGTACGTTTTCTGGGCCTGGGTTGTGGTAGCCAGCAGCAGCCCACCGGCCAGTAAGGCCCAGCGTAAAGGAAACATCATGGGAGGGAAAAGCTAAAAAGGTGAGAACTGCGGAAGATAAGGCGGAAATAAATGCTGCATGACGACTATTTCCCGCCGGTCCCGTATCTTTTGCCACCGGTTCGGCTAAGCCGGAACGGTACACTCATCCTCTCACCACTTCACCAGCTCACCGCATGGCTACCATCGAAGAATTCGAAGCTGCTGCCGCCCGCAGCAAGGAACTGCCCGCCAAACCCGACAACATGACCCTGCTCAAACTGTACGCCTTGTATAAGCAGGGCAGCGAAGGGGATGTTTCCGGCGACCGGCCCGGAGGGTTTGATTTCAAAGCCATTGCCAAGTACGATGCCTGGGCTGGACTGCGCGGCAAAAGCCAGGACGACGCCCGCCAAGAATACGTGGCCTTTGTAAACGAGCTATTCGCCAAGGCCTAATACCCGTATGCTCCAAAGCCGGGCTTCGGTCCGCTAGAAAAGGGGTACCCCGGGGCTTTGCTCCGGCTCGCGCAGGAAGGTAACCTACCCAAACCGGGAGTTATCTTCTCACGTGGGCCGGAGCAAAGCCCCGGGGTACACCTGCTTATAGACCCGCTGCCTGCTTAGGCCAACGGCGCCGCGCCGGCATCGGGGGCGGTAGGTGGCGCTACGGGAGCCGCCGGTTTGGGGGCGGGCAGGTCGAAGGCCTCAGCGTTGTGCTCAAAGTGGCCCTTGTGCGAACCGTCGCAAAACGGCTTGTTGCTGGAGAGGCCGCAGCGGCAGATGCTGATTCGCTCCCGGCCCCCCAGACCGTAGGGTTTGCCCTGGGCATCTACCAGTTCAAAATCGTTGCCATCAACGCGCAGGGAGCCATTGCTCAGGACGGTAAGTTTAGTTGCCATGTAGGTACTTCGTAAAATTGGGTTGCAGCACAGGCTGTAGCGTGTGCCAGGGTGAGCACTTTTTGGGGTAATAACCAGGAAATTACTGAGCCCGACCCATGGAAGCAGCAATTACTGGGGTTGCAGAGTTTTCCGCATTACGTAATCGTTCATCCAGTACGGGCCAATGGCAATGTCCTCCTCGCGCTGCCGCTGAAACCCGAGGTGCTCATAAAATGCCAGGGCCGGGTTATGACGGTTCACGTTCAGGTCCAGGGTGTGGGCGCCAAGTGTACGCACAGCCTGCTCTACGGCCAGCAGCAACTGCTGGCCCAGGCCCTGCCCCTGGTGAGCGGGCAGCACGTAAATTTTGTGGAGCTTATATACCCCGGCTTCTGCCTGCTCCGAAAAGGATGCATAGCCGCTGGGCTCCTCATCTACGTACACGAGCAAAAACGTGTGGCCCTGCTCCGTCATCTGCCGCTCCAGTGAAGCCGGGGTGTAGATAACCCGGTACATATAGTCAATCTGCTCCCGCGAGATAATAAAGCGGTACGTTGGCTCCCAAGTAGCCTCGGCCAGCTGAATAATGGTCGGAATATCGGCCAGGGTAGCAGGCTGGATGCGGATAGCAGATGCAGGAACAACGGACATAGCAGGCAAAAAACGGCATTATCTGCGGTAAAACCGAACCCATTTACCGGTTTTACTCGTTTTTGGGCCGGAAATTGCCTGCATTGGCATACAGGTTCCGGACCAGGGACCGTTCCTGTTGCCTCTCCCTTCACCCACTTTCCCTAAGCTCACCTGCGTATGAAACTCTCTTTTGCGTATATCCTGCTTACCGCGGCCGGCCTGCTGGCCGCTACGGGTGCCTCGGCCCAGCAGACGCCTAAAAAAACAACCCCCGCCAAGGCCCCGGCTGGTACGGCTACCTCGGCCGGCCTGGAGCGGGACCTGGCCGATTTCAGCGACTGGGTAAATGATAAGGTGGAGCGGGTGGCTACTACAGCCCGCCGGGAGCTGCCGCGTATCACCGATGAGTTTGACCGCCAGAGCCGCCGCATCGACCGGGCCGTTGACAGCCTGACCGTGGAAGGTAAAAAGGAGTACACTACCCAGAAGGTGCGCTACCAGCGCTGGGCCTCGCGCCAGGATAGTCTGGATGCCGCCGCCCGCCGCCCTGCCGCCGCCGACCAGGCCCAGCGCCGCCTGCTGAATGAGGACGTGGTTATCAGCAAAGCCCGCGCCTCGGAGCTGCCGGATCTGTACTTTCGGCTGGTTGAGAATATGCGAGGTGCCAAGAAAGACTGGACCCAGGCCGACTGGAGTGCTGCCAGCGCTGTGCTTACCCGCCTGAATGCCCGCTACGACCAGGTACGTGACCAACTGCCCCTGGAGGAGCGCCTGCGCATCCGGAGCCTGCAGGGCGAATTCCGGACCCTGGAAAAAGCCCGCGACGTAAAGGACGTAATGCGGGAGTAACAGCATATGCACTGGGTCTAACGCATCGGGCCGGGCTGCACCTACGCAGCCCGGCCCGATGCGTTAGAGAGCCGGCTCCTCGGAAACAGTTGCCCGCAGGGGAGGAGGCTGCCGCCGGATCCACTGCCAGGCCGAAGGAGTATCGTGGAACAACTGGATGGGAAGGTACTGGCGCACCCGCTCGAAAAATTCCAGGCTGGCCAGCTGGTTGTGCATATCCGGTGAAAAAACGTAAGCAATGGCCCGCAAACCACCAGCCATAATCTGGGGCAGCCACTCGTATTCCAGCCACTCCAGGGTCTCGCTCCAGTCGCCGGTAGCGTTGGTTTTGTCGTTAAGGAGCAGAGCAAAATGCATATTCTCCTGCAGCTTCAGCGACTCGCGGGCCACGTACACTACCTCCCGCCCGGTGAGGTTGCCAAACCAGCGCACGTACAGAAGCTTGCAGGCTGGGTTATGCAGCAGTTCCACCAACACGGCCCCGTTGGCATCTGGCAAAGTCCCGAGAGGTTTCAGATCAAGCGCGTCCATAGCTGTGGCGGTAAAATATAGGACAGAGGCTATTCTTCTACGACAGGAGGGAAGTAGCGTTGGGTTCCATTGGTATCCCTATTTTTACGCCTCTATTTTTCTTCTGCACCTCGCTCATGCACATTGCAATAGTCGGC
This sequence comes from Hymenobacter metallilatus, assembly GCF_003944705.1. GTDB lineage: Bacteria > Bacteroidota > Bacteroidia > Cytophagales > Hymenobacteraceae > Hymenobacter > Hymenobacter metallilatus. The sequence continues at coordinate 286,290 of NZ_RWIS01000002.1, forward strand.
AACATTGGGGCTGGCAAAACCACGCTGGCCAACAAACTGGCCCACCACTTCAACTGGGAAGTTTTTCTGGAAGATGTTGACCATAATCCTTACCTGAAGGATTTCTACGACGATATGCCCCGCTGGGCGTTTCACCTGCAGGTGTACTTTCTTAACAGCCGCTTTCAGCAAACGCAACGCATCAAGCAGCTGCAAAAAACCAATAAAGGTGTTATCCAGGACCGTACTATTTACGAGGATGCGCACATCTTCGCGGCTAACCTGAACCAATCGGGCCTGATGGCGGAGCGGGACTACCAGAACTACCTGAGCCTGTTCAACTCCATGATCAGCATGGTGAATCCGCCCGACCTGCTGCTCTACCTGCGGGCCGACCTTCCCAAGCTGGTGTCGCAGATTGAAAAACGCAACCGGGACTACGAGAACAACATCAAAATCGAGTACCTGAAGCACCTCAACGAGCACTATGAGGAGTGGATCCGGAGCTATGACCACGGCCGCCTGCTCATCGTGGATGTGAACAACCTGGATTACGTAAACAACCCTGAGGATCTGAGCGTCATCATCGAGAAGATCAACAGCACGCTGTTCGGGCTGTTTTAGCGGAAAGTATATAATGAGGGGATGCATATGTATTCCATCCCCTCATTATATAAGCGCGTGTCTGGATTTTACCAGATGAGCATGATGTTCTGCTACATTTCCAAACACGCTCTAATTCCTTTCATTACTCCTCCGCCATAGCCTCGTTGAGGAATTGCACCAGCGGTTTGGCTGCCTGCCAGGCGGCCAGCACCCGGGCCGGAAAATCGGGGCGGGCCACCTCGGCATCGGAAAAGGACTGCCACACGAAATAGCTTTTCAGGCGCAGCCACTCGATATCGGGGTCGGTTTTATCGTAGCCTTTGGGTGCCGTTTTCAGGCTCTGTGACATATCAAGGCCTCGTGGAAAGTGCCGAAGCAGGGCTGCATCCTGCCGAAGGGCGTGGAAGGCGGGCGCGTTGTACTGAATTTCCTGACGGATGCGGGCAAGCTGCTGGGGTTCCGGCATCCAGCGGCCGGCCCCAATGTAGGTTTCGCCACCGGGTTCCAGGGCAATAAAGTAGCCGGCCCAGGGGCTATGCCGGCCCCCGGGCTTCAGGCCCGCCCCCATGTGGCGCTTGTAGGGCTCGTCGCTCTGCTGAAACCGGTCGTTTTTATTGATGCGGAACATCACGTCCGAGGGCGTTAGGCCATGCAGGCGGGGCTCTAGGCTGGCGGAGGCGTCGCGGAGCAGCTGGGCAACCAGAGCGGAGTACTCGGCGCGGGCCTGCTGATACTGCGCCCGGTGCTCATCCATCCAGGCTTTGTTGTTGTGCGCCGCCAGCTGGCGCAGGAAATCCAGCACAAAAGGGAGATTCATAGCTTGAGAAAGGAGAGAAGGAATAGTGACGAAAACACCCGCGCCCCGCACCGCCAGGCGGTACGGGGCGCGGGTTAGGCGGGTTCCGGAATTTGGGCTTAGTGCCTGCCTAGAGCCTGGGAATTGCTAAGACCGGTACGGTCGTTCAGCGCCCAGCTAAAGGACAGGTACTCTACCTTGGCGGTAGGCAATACGGGTACCCGGGCGTAGCGGTTCACAAACTCCAGCACCTGCGACTCGCTGCCGAACTCGGCGGCATACGCCTCAAACAGGCCGGAAAGCTGCACGTGCTGAGGAGTAAGCTGGTTGAAAGTAGGATCGTTCAGAAAACGTTTGGCCTGGGCATCCAGCTGCTGATCAAGGCGCTGCCCGTCGTAGGCTTCGGCCAGCACGGCGGGCGAGGAGGCTGCTCCGTTCATTAGCCCGAAATGTACCCGGGCATCGTGAAACTGGTTGCGCAGCATTTCCCGCTCAATCTGGTTTAAGGAGTACGACTGGCCACCTACGTTTACCACCGGCACTTCCCAGGGCGACTTTTGCCCGCCCATTACTTTCACCCGGATGTCGTTGATGCTGGCTACCGGGTAGTAGCCCACTATCAGATAGGCCGCCGCCGCATTATAAGTATTCAGCCAGAACGCCTTGGTGTCGTTGGCGCTCCAGGCCTGAGGGTCGGGTTTCACTTTGCGCAGGCTTTGCAGGTAGCCCAACAGCTTGTCCTCATCTTCCTGCAGACCCTCGTAGTTCAGGCGGCCGTCGGTGGTAACGTGATGCCGCAGCAGCTCACTCCATGGCTCCTGCAGCAGTTGCAGAGAATTGTTATCGGTGGCGTGCGCGCCTAGTGGCAGCAGCGCAATACTGAGTAGCAGCGCCAGAAGGGACTTGAGCAAACGGTGTGTTGGGGGCATGAACGGGAGCTGAGAGGACGAGCAGGACTGCAAAAGTACGCCGCTGCCCTAGAACGGACCGGAAGAGTAGCGGCCGACACCAATCAAATTTGTATTATTTAAGATTTGATTGATTCGGCAAAAATATATGATTCTGTTGAGCTTGGCAAAACACAATTATCATTTTGTTAAAAATTATGGGTGATAAATGCTATGTACATAAGCTTTAACCCACAGCAGACCGTGCCTGGCCTGCAAGTGAGCCTGCTGGCGGCGCACCCTAAAGCCGGATTACTTCTTGCGGCTGACGATATGCACGGCGTCGCCGAGGCGCAGGATGCCCTGGCCTGGTCCGGTTACATTCTGCCCAAACATCACTTTGCTGCCCTGAGTACGGTAGGTAGCCAGGGTCCGCAGCGGCTCGCCGGCGGTGTTTTTCTGAGCGGTGTGCTGGTTAATAGTGGTGAGCACGCATCGGCCACAGGCCCGTACGGCCCGGAATGTGGCCTCGCCCACCTGAAACTGCTCCCACTCATCTTCCGCAAACGGCTCGCCGCCGCTCACTACCAGGTTGGGGCGGAAGCGGTCCATGCCCACGGGTTCGGCGAGCCGGGTATTCAGCTCTGCCAACGATTCCTGCCCGATCAGCAGGAAGGGGTAGCCATCGGCAAAGCTCACGAGCTGGCCTTCCGGGTTGTATTCGGGCTCTACATCCCGCCGCACCATATCCGACATGTACACCAGCTTGCAAGGCTGCCCCAGCGCCTCCGACAGCCACTCGTCGCACTCAGGCTTAGCCCGCCAGGCAAATACCATATCATCCCAAATGGTAACAAACAGGGTTTTCTCGGGTGTGGCAGTAAACGGCACGTAGAGCGGGAGCAGCTCGGGACGTTGCTGATGGCTGAGCAGAAAGCCGTTGTAGGCGGGCGCTACCTTCAGGTGGGCCATAGCGGCGGTTTGCCGTTGCGTCATGAACCGGTTGTGCTCATCCACGAGGAGCCACCGCCGGTCGTGGCGCAGGCCCCGGGCCTCAATCTGGGCCTCTGTGAGCCGGATGCCGCCCAGGGATTTGACGGGGTAGATGTACAGGTCGGAGAGCAGGAGGGGAGCAGCCATACCGCAAAGATACTGGCTGCTGATAGTTTGCCGGGAAAAAGTGGCGTACTTGGGTGCTGCTCTACAACCGCCGCATATGTCTGCCGCCACATCTTCCCCGGGACTTTGTATAAACTGCGGTGCCAGTTTGCCGCCGGGTGTGTATTGCCCGCAGTGCGGGCAACAGCTGCCGCACCGGCTAACGGTTGGGCACGTGCTGCATGAGGTGGTGCACGTATTCACGCATGCCGATAAGAGTATCCTCGGCTATGCGTGGCAGGTGGTGCGGTATCCGGGGCGGGTGGTGCAGGATTACCTGCTGGGCCGCCGCAAGCGGTACTTCAATCCGTTCCAGTTTTTGCTGCTGGTGGTAGGCCTCTGCACGGTGGTGGCCACGCACCTGCACTACTACGAGCAGGTAGGAATGGGAGTGCAACAAGCCATTGCCCTAAAGGGAGCCTCGCCGGCGCAGCTGGCGCGGGTGAGCAGCTACTTTTACGGGATTGGCAAGTATTTTAACGTGTGGTGGCTGCTGTTGCTGCCCCTACACGCCCTGTTTGCGTGGCAGGTATACCGCCCACAGCTAAACTACGCCGAGGCTTTCCTGATGATAGTGGTGGTAGGCAGCGCTTTTCAACTACTGTTACTGCTTGCCTTGCCCACTGTGTTCCAGATAATTGGTCGGACGCCAGGTAGCAGCACGGCGGCGCTGCAAGGAAGTGTTTACCTGCTGTACCTCACCCTGATAGGGCGGCTGGGATTAGGCCGGCGCTGGGGGCCGGCCGTGGGCCGGGCGGTATTGGTGAGCATATTGGCCGGATTATGCAACTACCTGATCAACTTCCTGGCGTTCAATTGGTACGTATTCGGCTGATGCGGCAACTTAGTGCAGGGGCCTTTTCTTGATCATGCCACCCTTGGTGTCTTTTACGCTGTGCATAACCATAAAAGCCTGACGGTCAATAAGCTCTACTTCGGTTTTTAGCTTGGAGAGTTCGAGGCGGGTTATTACGGTGAATACCACATCAATGGGATTGGGCTGGTTGCCGTGGGTGCCGTAGCCACCTTTGCCGCTGTACACGGTGGCGCCACGGCCCAGCTTCTCGGTAATCATGCGCCGGATAGCATCGGAGCGGACGGATACAATGGTGACGCCGGTATACTCCTCCAGGCCATCAATAACAAAGTCGATGGTTTTGGCCGCAGCCAGGTAAGCCAGGATGGAGTACAGGGCCGTTTCGATAGACAACACGTAGGCTGCCACCCCGAAAATCAGAATGTTGAATACCAGCACAATGTCGCCAATAGTCATGCTGGACTGCTTGCTGAGGTAGATGGCCATGATTTCGGTACCATCGAGCACACCCCCACCCCGCATGGCCATGCCAATGCCAGCCCCCAGAAAGAAACCACCGAATACAGAAATCAGCAGCTTGTCGGAGGTGACGATGGGAAAAGGCACTACGGCCAGCACCAAAGCCAGGCCCAGAATACCCAGCAGCGTGCGAATGGCCACGCCGGGGTCGAGCTGCCGCCAGGCCATGAGTACAAACGGGAAATTGAGCAGCACGATGAGCACCGGCAGCGGCCAGCCAAATACCCGCGTCAGGAGCAGCGACACCCCAGTTACCCCACCATCCAGAAAGCCACCCGGCAGCAGAAAGCTTTCTAACCCAAAACCTGCTGAAAATACGCCCAGTACCATCAGCAGCGTGTTCACTATCTGCCGCCGCCACCAGTGCCGGTCGCGGGGCGGGCGGCTGGTGGCCGGGCGGCGGAAGCGGTTGGCAGGCGGTTCGGAGGCAGACGGGCGCATCTTGCGCAGGAACATGAGTTGAGGAATGAGCATAGGCAGGAGCAACGCAATACCAAGGCATACGCCTGCCGCAGCCGGAACGTTGAATGGAAAAAATTCTCGTGCCTCAACTACCCCGGCCGCCGCGTCGGTGCCGGGTAACGACCCGCTGACCAGAGTAGGGTTGCGTACTGAGGAGCAAAAAACGGGCTAGGGAGTAGGTTGCTGAGCCAGTAGTACGGCCCGGTACAGGTTCACAATGCCGCCCGTGCGCGAGAGAGTAGAGAAGTCAACCAGCTTGTTGGTGCCAGGCTGACGCACCTGGGTGTGCACGGGCTGAGCCGAGGCCAGAATGATGCGCTTGAGCTGAGCTGCCGTCAGCTGTGGGAAGTAGGATTTGAGCGTGGCTGCAATGCCCGTAACTACGGGCGCGGCCATGCTGGTGCCGCTGAGGTTGCCGTACTGGCTGCCGGGCAGAGTGGAGTAAATCTGGTTGCCGGGCGCAAACACATCCACCCGCAGCTTGCCGTAGTTGGAGAAGTCGGCGGCCAGAGTTTCGTCGTTGGTGCGGGCCGAGGCACCCACCGTTATCATATTCGGTACGGGCTGGCCGTTCTGGAAGGTGGGCGCGGGGTATTGGGCTGCGTTGTCGAGGTTGTTGTTTTCGTTGCCGGCCGAGTGAATGAGCAGTACGCCTTTGGTGTTGGCGTAGCGGATGGCTTCCTCCACGGCCGGGCGCTGGGGCGAGTAGTACTTGCCGAAGCTCATATTGATGATCTGGGCGCCATTATCTACGGCGTAGCGGATGGCATTGGCCACGTCCTTATCCCGCTCATCCCCATCCGGCACGGCCCGCACCGACATGATCTGTATGTTGGGTGCCAGGCCCAGAATGCCCGCGCCGTTGTCCCGGTCGGCCCCGATAATGCCCGCCACGTGGGTGCCGTGCATGGGGTCGGGGCCGGCAACGTCGCGGTTGCCGTAGTTGCGCTGCTTTACGTTTTCGGGCTGGTCGCCTACAATAGTGCGGGGGTTGAAGCGCAGGTTCAGGCCATAGTCGAGCTGGTCCTGGGTTTCCTGCAGGCCCTTTTTCATTTCCACCAGCACATCATCCAGGGAGGCAAAACCAGTCTGGAGCAGCGTCTGGTAGAGGCCCCGGGTTATCTGGCGCACTTCCGGGTCCTGGGTGGGCGGGTTGCGCAGGGTAGCCGTATCCAGCCGGGTTACTCCCAGGGTTTGCTTGAGGCCCTCGGCACCCTGGGCGTTTTCGGCGTAGGCCTGGCCAAACTGCCGCAGCTGCTCAGTATTTTCCTTCACCTTCGCCTCGTAAGCCTTTCTTACCCGCAGGTACAGGTCGTACTCCGGGCGCTTGGCGGCCGGTACCGCGGCGCGGGTTTTGCCCTGGTACAACGGCTTGAGGCGGGCCAGCAGGCGGGTTTCCTCCAGGGCTTCCTGGTTGACGTTGCGGCCATCAGGCCCGCCCAGGAAATTCCAGCCCCACACGTCGTCGGTGTAGCCGTTTTTATCGTCGTCTACACCGTTGCCGGCTATTTCGCGGGGGTTATGCCACAGCACGCGCTTCAGGTCGGCGTGGGTGGTGTCGATGCCGGCATCAATAACGGCCACCAACACCGGCGTGGATACCTTGCCCTGGAGCAGTTCCTGGTACGCCCGGTTTGCGCTGATGCCCATTACGCCCCCATCCTGCTGGGCGTCGAGCAGGTACCACTGGGGCGAGGCCGGGGCCGTTGGAGTTGGTAAAGGGGAAGCTGGGGGCGTAGTCTGGGCCGAAACCAGCACCGGCAACAGCAGGGAAATACCCAGCAGCCGCAGCCGGTAGGGGAAGGGAAATACCATGCGAAAGAAAAACAAACGAAACGACCGATGTACGCAAGCACCGGGCCAAGAGGCCAAGTCGCGCGAAAGTAGTTTCTCCGGGCAGTATCTGGCCGGTATGCAAAAGCTGCTGATTCTGGGCTGGTGGGTTATAGGGTTGAGACAACTGCCTTGCATGAAAACGGCACCACGCAGTTACCCGCACCACCCAAACACAGAAAAACGAGCGGGGCTTTTTGCGTAAGTTTTGCGGATGAAAGTGACCTGCCTGCTGCTGGTTCTGGGGGTGTTAGGCGCAGCCCGTACCGCCCGGGCCACCGCCCAGCAGCCCGACTACCTGGTGTACCGGGGTGATACTTTACAGCTACAGTCGAACCCGCTGGAAGGTTGGCTGCATAAGCTGCCGCAGCGCCCCCCGGAGCTGGAAAGCGGGTCTACGGCCTGCTGGCGCGGCTATACCGCCACTTGGCTGCTGGAAAACGGCCAGCTGTTTCTGCTGGAAATCCGGCCCGGCTGCAACTCCAGCAAAGCATCAATTCCGCTGCGCCGCTGGTTCCGGCCCGATGCGCGCGGCCGGGTGGCCGCCACCTGGGTGAGCGGGACGCTGGACATGCCCTTGGGCAAGCTGCTGCACTACGAGCATATGGGCTACGGGTCGATGTACGAAAAGGACTGGCTGCTGACGTTTCAGCACGGCCGCCTTGTTGGCCAGCACACCTACCGCAACCGGGCGGCCCCCGTGCCGGAAAGCGAGCAGTTGCAAAAGCAACTGTACCAGACCGTGGAATGGAGCCGGATTTCGAAACAGCCGGAGGCAGCTTACCGCGTATTCGTAGAGTTCCGGCCCGACAGTACCGGCCGACACTGCGCGGTAGTCATCCGCAAAGGTACCGACCAGCCCTACGCCGCCGCGGCCCTGGCCGCCGCCCGCCAGCTGGCCCGCCGTAACTGGGGTGCCACCTACCGCTACGGCCGCTGGGTTCCGATGCGGTGGACGATGCCCGTCACGTTCAGCGAAGAAAACCGCCGCAAATACGCCCGGCACTGAACCTGCCACCAAGCACACTGCCTACCGTGGTCATCCGAACAATGATGCGCCAGCCGGTAGCAACCGACTCTCAAGCTGCCAGCTGCCGCCGGATCGGGTGGAGCGGCTGCAACTCTCCCGGCCGGGACTCTATCTTTACCGCCCGGTCACCTCAACCGCCTCGTTCATGCGCCTCCGCTTTCTCCGCGCCGCTTTATCGGCCCTTTTACTATTTAATTCTCAATTTTTAATTGAAAAAGCCCACGCTCAGGCTCCCAAAACCTGGTCTTCGTCGGAGATTCTGCTGGGGCTCAAGAAGCTGAACGTGCTGGGCTCGGCCCTGTACGTGGCCGCCCATCCCGACGATGAAAACACCCGCCTGATTGCCTACCTCGCCAATGGCCGCCTCGTGGAAACCGGCTACCTCAGCTGCACCCGCGGCGACGGAGGCCAGAACCTCATCGGCCCGGAGCTGCGCGAGGGGCTGGGCGTCATCCGCACCCAGGAGCTGCTGGCCGCCCGCCGCATCGACGGGGGCCGGCAGTTCTTCACCCGGGCCAACGACCTCGGCTTCTCGAAAACGCCCGAGGAAACCTTCACCATCTGGGACAAGGAGCAGGTACTGGCCGACATGGTGTGGCTAATCCGCCAACGCCGCCCCGACGTGCTGATTACCCGCTTCCCGCCCGACGCCCGGGCCGGGCACGGCCACCACACGGCCTCGGCCATGCTGGCCATTGAGGCCTTCTCGGCCGCCGCCGACCCCAAGCGTTTCCCCGAGCAGCTACAATATGTGCAGCCCTGGCAGGCCAAGCGCCTGCTCTGGAACACCGGCTCCTTCTTCGTGAAGCCCGGCGAGGACATGAGCCAGTACTTCAAGCTGGATGCCGGCGGCTTCAACCCGCTGCTAGGGCAGAGCTACGGCGAAATTGCCGCCCGCAGCCGCTCCCAGCACCGCAGCCAGGGCTTCGGTAGCAGCGCCCAGCGCGGCGAGGCCCCGGAGTATTTCCAACTGCTGAAAGGTGAGCCCGCCAAAACCGACCTGTTCGACGGCGTAGACCTGACTTGGAACCGGGTGCCCGGCGGCGCGGCCATCGGGAAGATGATTGATGAGGTAATTCGGAAGTATGATCCGGCCAATCCGAGTGCGAGTGTGGCGGGGTTGCTGAAGGTTCGGGCGGAAATAGACAAACTATTAAATGCTTCTTTCTGGGATTCCGAGAAAGGCCAGGAAGTTAATGAATTGGTTTACGCTTGTTTGGGGTTGAGCCTTTCTGCTGTTTCTCAAGAATCTGCTGCAATTCCTGATGGGAAACTTGATATAGCTGTTGAAGCCTTAAATCGTTCATCAGTTCCTGTGAAGCTCAAGGTGCTGCAAGTTCCTGCCATAGAGCCGCCGCTGCCTAAACTTCAGACGGTAGGTAATATGGCCATCCAGGAAGTTAACGTAGAACTAGCTAATGGCAAGTCACTCCTAAAGAAGACAGCCATTACGATACCGGCTAACCAATATGTATCCCAACCATATTGGCTGCGTGAGCCCGGAACGATAGGTATGTACAAAGTGCCGGAGGTGGTAGAGAATTTTAGCTGGCCTGAACATCCTCATATAGCTAATCGGCTTGAGAGGTGGGAAATTCTTGGAAACCCAGAAAACGTATCGGTAAACCAAGTTCTATTTACTGTAGAAGTGGCTGGAGTTCCGCTCAATTACACCGTCCCCGTCCAATACAAAAGCACCGACCCGGTGGAAGGGGAAAAGTACCGCCCGCTGACGGTGGTGCCGCCGGTGATGGTAAACGTAGGCGGCCACGCCTACGTGTTTGCCGATAACCAGCCCAAAACGGTGCCCGTGACGCTGCGGGCCGGTAAAGCGGGCGTGAAGGGTACCCTGGCCCTGAGTCTGCCCAAAGGCTGGACGGCCGAGCCCGCCAGCATTCCGTTTGAGCTGGCCGCCAAAGACGCCGAGCAGACCGTGCAGTTCCGGGTGCAGCCCGGCGCCGGGGCCGCGGAAGGCAAATCGGAGCTGCGGGCCGTGGCTACCGTGGAGGGGCAGGCGTACTCGCGCGGCTACCAGACCATAGCCTACTCCCACATTCCCACCCAAACCCTGTTCCCCGAAGCCGTGGCCCCGCTAGTGAAGCTGGATCTGCGGCGCAAGGGCCAGGAAATCGGCTACCTGATGGGGGCCGGCGACGAGGTGCCCGACGCCCTGCGCCAGATCGGCTACACCGTGACCCTGCTCAAGCCCGAGGACATCACCGACCAGAACCTGCGTCGCTTCGACGCCGTGGTGCTGGGCGTGCGCGCCTACAATACCCTGGACCGCCTCAAAACCCTGCAGCCCACGCTGCTGAAGTACGTGGAACAGGGCGGTAACCTGGTGGTGCAGTACGTGGTGAACCGCGGCACGGTGCTGCCCCAAATCGGCCCGTACCCGCTCACCCTAAGCTCGGACCGGGTAACGGTAGAAAACGCGCCCGTCACCTTCCTCAACCCCAGCCAGCCCCTGCTCAACACCCCCAACAAAATCACCAGCAAGGATTTTGAAGGCTGGGTGCAGGAGCAGGGCCTCTACTACCCCAGCCAGTGGGACCCCAAATACCAGACCGTGCTCAGCAGCCAGGACCCCGGCGAAACCGCCAAACAAAGCGCCATCCTGGTAGCCGATTACGGCAAAGGCCACTACATCTACACCGGCCTCAGCCTGTTCCGGGAACTGCCCGCCGGCGTGCCCGGCGCCTACCGGCTATTGACGAATATGGTGTCGTTGGGCAAGTAGCGCGCAGTTCCGCTTCGCGCACGAGCCGCAGGCGAGTATCCACGCGGGCGGTGCGGTACCAGATACTCGCTTCGCTCGTGCGCGAAGCAGAGCTGCGCGCTACCTGGCCGGGCCGCAGCCAGACTACGTTATTTTCTATGTGGCTGTACCTTCGTCTGCTACTCCTTACGCTGGCCTCAGTGCCGCTGGTGCTGTTATTGGTCCTAACCGTAGATAGGCCACTGGCCGGGCTACTGCACCAGCACGGCGCGCCGCTGCGGCCATTTTTTGCGGGGCTGATGCGGGTGCATGATGTGGCCACCACGCCATTGATGACGCCGTGGCTGTGGCTGGTGTGCCTAGGCCGGGTGGTGTTGGAATTTCACTGGCTTAGCGACGTGGTGGCCGGGGCCGCCCTGGGCCTGCTGCTCACCTGCCTCTGGGAGCTGGCCACCGGCTGGCTCCCAGAGGCCGTGTAGCGCGCAGCTCCGCTTCGCGCACGAGCGGAGCGAGTATCTGATACGGCACCGCCCGCGTGGGAACTTGCCTGCGGCTCGTGCGCGAAGCGGAGCTGCGCGCTACTGGTGGGCGGCATTCTATAGCCATCCGGGCGCGAAGCGGCGCTGCGCGCTGCTGGAAGCTCGGTTTCCTGCGTTATCTTTCCACCGTCAATTCCTTTCCTATCGTGCCGCATAGTCCGTCTTCCGAAGTTGAAACCGACAAGCCCCCGCTGCTGCCCTCGTGGCGGGCGTGGTACTGGCTGGTGCTGGGGGCGCTGGCGCTGGAAATCGGACTGTTCGTGTACCTGACCCGGGCGTTTGCATGAGCGGGCTCGACTGGCTGATTCTGGGCGGGACGCTGCTGTTCATTGTGGGCTACGGCACTTGGCGCACCCGCCGCGCCGGCGAGTCCCTGGACGGCTACTTGCTGGGCGGGCGGCAGGCATCGTGGTGGGCCATTGGGCTCAGCATTATGGCTACCCAGGCCTCAGCCATTACCTTCCTGAGTACCCCCGGCCAGGCCTACGACGACGGTATGCGCTTTATCCAGTTCTACCTGGGGCTGCCGGTGGCCATGGTGCTCATTGCCATTTTTGTGGTGCCTATTTACCATCGGCTCAAGGTATTTACGGCCTACGAGTACCTAGAAGGCCGTTTTGACAGGCGCACCCGTACCTATGCGGCCCTGCTGTTTCTGGTGCAGCGGGGGCTCAGCAATGGCCTGAGCCTGTACGCCCCGGCCCTGGTGCTGTCGGCTATTCTGGGCTGGGATATTCAGCTGACGGTGTGGCTGCTGGGCACCCTGATGATTGCCTACACCGTGTCGGGCGGCACCCGGGCCGTAATGGTAACCCAGCAGGGGCAGGTGGCCGTGATTTTCGTGGGGCTGCTGGTGGCGGGCTATCTGCTGGTACACTATCTGCCCCAGGAAGTGGGCTTTACCGATGCCCTGCGCGTGGCCGGGCACCAGGGCAAGCTCAACCTCATCGACTTCCACTTCGACCCCACCGACCGGTACAACTTCTGGTCGGGCATGACAGGCGGGCTGTTCCTGGCCCTCTCGTACTTCGGCACCGACCAAAGCCAGGTGCAGCGCTACCTCACCGGCCGCAACGTAACGGAAAGCCGCCTGGGCCTGCTGATGAACGGCCTGCTTAAAGTGCCTATGCAGTTCGGGATTCTGCTGCTGGGTGTGCTGCTGTTTGTGTTCTACCAGTTCAACCCGGCCCCGCTCACCTTCAACCGGCCGGTGTACATGCAGGTGGCCCACTCCGAGCGGTACGGGCCAGCCCTGCGGGAGCTGGAGCGGGAGCACGCCACGCTGTTTGAGGTGCGCCGCCGGGCCACCGGCCGGCTGGTGCAGGCCTTGCAAGCCGAGGACCCCGCGGCCATTGCCGCCGCCGAAACCCACCTGCAGGCCACCCAGGCCGCTAACCTGGGGCTGCGGGAACAAGCCCAGCAGCTGCTCAAAAAAGCCAAGCCCGCCACCGAAGCCAAGGATACAGATTACGTGTTCCTCACTTTCGTGCTCAACTACCTGCCCCAGGGGTTGGTAGGGCTGCTGGTGGCCGTGGTGCTAAGTGCGGCCCTGGGCTCGGCCGCGGCCGGCCTCAATGCCCTGGCCTCCACCACGGTAGTTGACCTTTACCGCCCCCGCCACCCTGGGCAGGCCGAAACGCACTATGTACTAGCCTCGCGGGCGGCAGCCGTAGGCTGGGGTGTACTGGGTATCGGGTTTGCCACCTTCGCTGCCCGCCTCGAAAACCTGATTCAGGCTGTCAATATTCTGGGCTCGTTGTTCTACGGCACCATCCTGGGCATTTTCATGGTGGCCTTCTTTCTGAAAGCCGTGGGCGGCCGGGCCGTGTTTTGGGCCGCCGTAGTAGCCCAGGCCGTGGTGCTGGCCCTGTTTTTCGCCACCGATATCGGCTACCTCTGGTTCAACATCATCGGTTGCGCCGTGGTGGTAGGAGGAAGTTTGCTGGGACGCCAGACTAAAAAAGGCTAAACGTTAGTTCCCCTCCTTGGAAAGGAGGGGCTAGGGGTGGTTGACCTTGCGCATGAACATGTATTAGAGCTAATTCTAGCACCCGTTCAACGCATTAACCACCCCTAGCCCCTCCTTTCCAAGGAGGGGAACTAACGTTTAGCCTGTCAGCTTCCGCTTACAGCTTGCCAACCTTCTTGGCTTCCATAATCAGGTCCTCGTTCATCTTCACGTAGTCGGCATTTTTGTTGTCGAGGGCCAGCTTCTTCGACTGCTCGGCGGCCGTTATGGCGCCTTTGTAATCCTTCATCTTCATGCGGATTTTAGCCTCCGTGAGCAGGTTCCAGAATTTTGGATCCTTTTCATTGGCCTTTTGCATCCAGGTAAGGGCCTGCTTCAGGTCCTTGTTGCTGTCGAAGTAGTACACCGCAGCGGCGGCCAAGTCGCCGTTGCTGGGGTTGGCGTTTTTGATGACTTTCTCCTCAATCTGCGCCATCACCTTGGGCTCCACGTCAGTGATGATTTTGAACTTGGCCCCGGTCATTTCCCACTGGATGTCCACGGTGGCGGTGGCGGGGGTGAGGTCGGTGAAGTTCATGGTGAAGGTTTCCACTTTAGTGGGCACCTTGTAGGTTTTGATGGTGAAGCGGGCTACGTCCTCGTCGTCCTTGAAGGCGTCCACGTCGGCGCCCATCTTGGTGCTCTTGTTCAGCACCACAATCCACTCGGTTTTGCCGGGGATGGTGTAGAGGCCGTACTCGCCGGCGGGCACCTTTTTGCCCTCGATGGTTACGTCGTCGGAAAACTTGAGGCTGGTGGTGGCGTTAGCGCCGGTGCGCCACCGCTTGCTGAACGGTACCAGATTGCCAAAAGCCACGCGGCCGCGCAGGCTGGGGCGGGAGTATACTAGCGTAACATCGGTGAGGCCCACGCGCTGCTGAATGGTGCTTTTGGGGCTGGCCTGGGGCGTGCTGATCTGGGCCTCGGCGGCGGCGCTCAACAGCAGGCCGCTGACCAACAGGGTGGCGCTCAGCGTGCGGGAACTGAACTTGGAAAAAGTCGAAGTAATCATTCGTAAGGAGAAAAAGGACGTTGGGAATACGGGGCGAAAGTAGGTAAAACTGTTTGGGTAACGGGTGCAGAATGTCGGCCTACTGACGGGCGGCGGCCCATTCGGCTGCAGCTACTGGTGCTGTTGCGAAATCTGGAGGCGCTCCAGCAAGGCGGCCACGTCGGCGGCCGTGGCGGGGGCTTGCAGGCGGCGCATATCCAGGTAGTAACAGGCCGCTTCTGATGGATATAATAGGAGCCAGTGCGGCTGCACCCACACGGCCCGCCGGATCAGGCTCCAGTTGGCAGAAAACTGTCCCCCTACAGTATGGGTAACAAGTTCAGTATCCGTTAGGGTAAAGTCCACGGGCTGTTGCAGCGTGGCGTTGCGGGCGTAGCCCCGGCGCAGCTGGTAACGCGCCAGTCCCGCGCGAAATACGGCATATAGCACCGCTACGACCAGAAAAACCAGGGTGGAGGGTTGGCTTAGCTGGCCGTGCTGGTAGATATCCAGCCCCACACTCAGGCCCAGCAGCCCCACGGCCGCGCCCAGAATCCAGTGGTTGAGGCGGGTGCGAGGCCGGGTCCGCCAGAGCCGGAAGTTTACGGCCACAAACTCCTCGGCCGTGAGCTGCACGCCGGTCAGCGTAATCGGGGTTGGCTTCATCAGGAGGCGAAGGTAGCTGCTGGGCCGCTTTCCGTGCGGTAACCAACCAGGGCCAGCACGTCTACTACCGTGTACGGCTCGGGCACGCGGCGTAAATCCAGGTAGTAGGCGAAGTCGGGACCGGGATAGAGCAACAGCCAGTCGCCTACTTGTTGCACGCGGGTGAGGGAGTGCCAGGGCAGCCGCTGCCAGCCCTGGGGCCACTGCACAGCCAGGCCGGTTTCGGAAACCCGGAAGCTCAGTGGCCGGGGCTGCGCCCGAAACTCCCGAAACGCCCGCCGATATTCCCACCACTGGTAGAGCAGCCCCAACCCGGTGAACAGGCTGAAAAATAAAACGTTGCCGAACCAACCTTTAGGCTTGAGCGCCACGGAGCCACCGACCGCCGCGCCCAGCAACCCCAGCCACAGCGCCATCTTCCGCTTCCAGGGATCAGACGTAGCCGGCTTTTGCTGGTTAGCTAGCTCCGGGTACCGCCGCCGCTCCTGCGCCTGATGAATCTGCTGGTACTCCGGGAAAGTGGGCGGGGTGGCGGGGAGGTGAATGGGAGACATTAGGTGGTTATTCTATTTCTGTCATGAGCGAGAACCGGTGTATGCCACGTTGCTCAAATAACCTGAACACTTGCTTCACTTGTGAAGCTGCCATTCTTTCATCTAAGCGTAAGTAGCACCTCACCCCGAAAGGGCCATAAAACGGGTTCAATTCGGGAGCCTTGAGTTTAGCCGCTTCGATGTACGCCGACAACTCATGGACTGGTATGCCTACCTGTACTACTTGTTTACGGTCGGCTACCGGTATATTGAGATAAGCGGGCAGCAGCTTCACCGGTAACCCGATGTAAGGTAGAGAAAGTAGCTCCCGGCGTTGAGCAGCGTTCAGCTGTATGCCTTGCTGTGCGGCTACGTATTCTACGTAGCTACTTTGGGCAGAAGGGTACTTGGCGTACATATAAATTCGGCCAGCAACGTCTTCCGTTATTCTAATGTCAGGATAGCTATCTGCTTCCAGATTACAAACAGAAGTAACGTTCGAACTCGGGAGATGCACAACGGGTAAATCATCCGCAAACTTAGCCGACGACATAAACAAAGTGCTCAGCAGCAACAGCAGCCCGCCCCACAGCCCCAGCTCCGGCCGCAGCAACTCGATACGTGGTAGTCTGGTTTGCATGGTGGGGTAGTGGGTTGCTGGCTACGTTTGGCGGAATATAACGTAAAACGGGCCCCTATAGAAGTGGGGCCCGTTGGTGTAGTGTTTCTTGAGAAGATCAAGAAGGCTTGGTATGGGCCGGAGCGCAGTTCCGGGGTACACGTTCTGTGGTATAACTCCGCGCCTTACGTCAACTCAAACTGCAGCTTCAGCAAGTTGGCGTAGAGGCCGTTGTCGAACTGGGCCAGCTCGTCGTGAGTGCCCTGCTCTACAATGCGGCCTCCGTCAATAACCAAGATCTTGTCTACTTTGCGGATGGTGCTGAGGCGGTGGGCAATGATGATGCTGGTGCGATTCTGCATCAGCTCGTCCATGGCGCTTTGTACCAGCTTTTCGCTTTCAGAGTCCAGGGAAGAGGTGGCCTCGTCGAGGATGAGGATGGCTGGATTCTTCAGGATGGCGCGGG
Organism: Hymenobacter metallilatus; assembly: GCF_003944705.1. Taxonomy (GTDB): domain Bacteria; phylum Bacteroidota; class Bacteroidia; order Cytophagales; family Hymenobacteraceae; genus Hymenobacter; species Hymenobacter metallilatus. The sequence continues at coordinate 302,918 of NZ_RWIS01000002.1, forward strand.
CAATGGCAATGCGTTGGCGCTGTCCGCCCGAGAGCTTAATGCCCCGCTCACCCACCAGCGTATCCAGCCCCTCGGGGAAGGAACTGATGAACTGCCAGGCATTGGCCTTCCGAGCTGCCTCAATAATCTCCTCATCGGGGGCCGTAACTTTGCCGTAGGCAATATTTTCGCGGATGCTGCCCCCGAACAGAATGGTTTCCTGCGGCACAATACCAATGTGGCGGCGCAGCTCCGTCAGGTCGTAGTGGCGAATGTCCCGCCCGTCTACGAGTATCTGGCCGCTGCTTAGCTCGTAAAACTGCATCAGCAGCTGCACAATGGTGCTCTTGCCCGCACCCGAGGGGCCCACCAGCGCAATCTTCTCGCCAGCCTGAATCCCGAAGCTGATGTCGTTGAGCACAGCCAGATCGGGGCGGGTGGGGTAACGGAACTGCACATGCTCATACTCGATGTTGCCCTGTAGCTGTACGGGCTGCGCGCCGGGCTGGTGGGTGGGCTCGGTGGGCTCGTCCAGCATTTCCAGAATCCGCTCCGAAGCGCCCAGTGTGCTCTGCACCTTACCATATAACTCACCCAGGCCTGCCACCGAAGCTCCAATGAACATCGTGTATAATGCAAATTGGGTCAGGTCGCCAATGGTCATCTGACCGGCCTGCACTAATGTAGCCGCACGCCACAGCACCAGTACAATACCGCCGAATAAGCCAATAATGACGAACGACACAAAGCCGCCACGGTAGAGGTTGCTTTTCAGGGCGGCCCGCACAGTATTGGTTAGGGAGGAGGTGTAGCGCTGGGTTTCAAACTGCTCGTTGGTAAAGGCCTTCACCGTGTTAATGCCCTGCAGGGTTTCCTCTACGATGACGTTGGTCTTGGCCAGCTCGTCCTGGGTAGTTTTGGCAAGCCCCCGGATTTTCCGGCCGAACACCATGGCCAGCACCACAATCGGTGGGAACGTCAGCAGCATGAACATCGACAACTTCACCGACACTATCATGATGAATACAACGCCAGCCAGCAACGTTGTCACCTGCCGGAACAGCTCGGCCAGCGTCAGGGAAAACGAATCCTGGATAATGCCTACGTCAGAAGTGATGCGCGAAGTAATGGCGCCTACGCGGTTTTTCTCAAAATACGGAATAGGCAGCTTTACGAACTTGCGGTAGAGCGCCTGCCGGATGTCGCGCACCGTGAACTCGCTCACCTGCGTGAAAAACCAGATGCGCCCGAACGAAAACAGTCCCTGCAACAAAATCAGCACCCCAAAGCCTAGAGCAATCTGGTTGATGGAAACCGCCCTACCATTGGGCAATAGTACAGGGTTATTGCTGGCTGCATCGGCTAGTTTGCCAATCAGCCACGGAAAGGCCATGGTGCTAGCGCTGGACAGTGTGAGCAGCACCGTACCTATAATGAACTTGGTGCGGTAGGGCAGCGTGAAGCGGAAAATCCGCAGACCTTGCTGAAAACTCTCCTTGGTAAGCTTGACCTTGGGGGCATCACTGCCTGCCTGGCCACTGGTATTCATTCCGCTTCTGGCTGCCATGTGTTTAAGTAGGAGCTAGGAGTCAGGAGCCAGGAGCCAGAAGGAAAATCTGAATGACAAATTCGTCGCCAGATTCCTGCCTTCTACCTCCTAGCTCCCAGCTCCTTTATTCAAATTTATTCTTCCCCTGCTCCACCTTCAGGCCCTCGGAGTTACCGAAGGGGATGGGCAGGCGCACCTGGGTGGCAATGGGCTGACCCTGACGGGTAGCCGGTTTCCAGGCCGGCATCTGGCCCAGCACCCGCAGCGCCTCCGTGTCGCACTCAGGGCTGAGGGGCTGCACCACCGAGGGGTTGGTGAGGTGGCCGTCGGCTTCTACCGTAAAGGTCATCACCACGTTGCCGCTGATTTGCTTGACGCTGGCCGCCTCCGGATACTTTAAGTTTTGCTGAAAAAACGTGCTCAAGGCTTGTACTCCCCCCGGAAACTGGGGAGGCACATCGGGGCGGTTAGGAGCGGGCCGGGCCTGGGCTTGCATACGGCCCGGCTGCAACGTAATGGGTTGCTTGGGAGCCGGTGTTTGCTGGGCCTGGGCCGCCTGGGCCAACAAAGTTAGCAGCACAAAGATGAAGAAAGCATGTTTCATAGGGTAGGCAAGGTTGGGAGTGTCAAGTGCTAAGTGGTTGGTAGTGAGTAGTAAGTTCAGTGCAGGTTGTAGATATCCTGGCACTTATCAGCCTACACTGAATACTCACTACTAACTACTCACTACTACACAAAGGTACGCCTCCCTTAACAACGCCTAGGCCACGGGGTTCAATTCCAGGTTGCGGGGGCGCGAAATTGCCAGCAAACCCAGGAAGGTAATCAGGCCGTTAAGCATCAGAATCTCGAAGCCGAACTCATAGCCCCACCAGGCTTTGGAGTTGGCGTTGATAAACCACGTAAGCAGCGGGGCCACCACGCACACGGGCAGCACCAGCTTATCGGTGAGGCCGCGGCTGGTGAAGATGCCGAACGAAAACAGCCCCAGCAGCGGCCCGTAGGTGTAGCCCGCCGCCTTAAACACGGAGGTAATCACGCTCTGGTCGTTAATGGCCCGGAAAATCAGAATGATGATGATGAGCACGATGGAGAAGCCGAAGTGCGTGGCCTGACGCAACTGCTTCTGTTTGGCTTCGTCGTACTGCTTGATATCGAGCATGTCCACGCAAAACGAGGTGGTCAGGGCCGTGAGGGCCGAGTCGGCGGAGGCGTAAGTCACGGCAATGATGCCCAGGATGAATACGATGCCGGCAAACAGCGAGAAATGGTTGGTGGCCAGCAGCGGAAACACATTGTCGCCGATAACCTTGCCGGTGGCCGGGTTCAGAGGCAGCTGAATGCCCTTGGCGGCGGCAAACTGGTAGAGCAGCACGCCCAGCGAGAGGAAGAACACATTCACCACCACAATGGCCAGCGTAAACCAGAACATGTTTTTCTGGGCGTCGGGCAGGCTGCGGCAGCTCAGGTTTTTCTGCATCATATCCTGGTCGAGGCCCGTCATAACGATGGTGATGAAGGCCCCCGAGGCAAACTGCTTCCAGAAGAACTTGTCGTCCTTGGGGTCGGAGAAGTAAATCTGCGACATGGTGCTTTCCTTCACCGTTTTCACCAGCCCGGCAAAGCCTAGGTTCAGCTCATCGGCCATCAGGTAAATGCTCACGCCCACGCACACGAGCATGGCCATGGTCTGGAAAGTATCGGTCCAGAGGATGGTTTTGAGCCCGCCCCGGAAGGTGTAGAGGTAAATCAGGAAAATGCTGACCGTCACCGTCACGGCAAACGGCACGCCCAGCCCATCAAACACGGCAAACTGCAGCACGCCCGCCACCAGAAACAGCCGGAATGCCGCGCCCACGGCCCGGGAAATCAGGAAAAACAGCGCCCCCGTCTTGTAGCTCCAGAACCCAAACCGCTGCTCCAGGTAGGTGTAGATGCTCACCAGCCGCAGGCGGTAATACAGCGGCATGAGTACGGTGCCAATTACCAGGTAGCCCACAATGTAGCCCAGCACCACGGCCATGTAACTCCAGCTCTGGGAGGCCACCATGCCGGGGATGGAAATGAACGTGACCCCCGACAGTGAAGTGCCAATCATGGCAAAGGCCACCATGTACCAGGGCGCATTGCGGTTGGCTATAAAAAACGACTCACTGGTGGCCTTGCGGGAAGTGAGGTAAGCAATGATGATGAGGACGACGAAATAGCCCGCAATCAGGCTCAAAACGAGGGTGGGGGACATTTTTTTGAGCTATTGGGTGTTAGCTGTTGGCTGTTAGCTTTTCGGACGGAGAAGGGTGAACCCCTCTTGCCATGCATTGAACATTGCAACAGAACGTCAAAGCTAACAGCTAATAGCCAAAAGCTAATAGCCCAATCAACTACTCCGGGCGGAGGGTGCGGGTACCGGCGTAGTAGTAAAGTTCTGCCAAGGCCTTCTCGTAGCTGGCCCGCATACTTTCCTGTTTCAGGCGCAGGTCAATAAGCTTGGTTTCGCGGGCATTCACGAGGAAGATGGTGCTTTCGCCCAGCTCGAACTTCTGTAGCTCGGCTGCCAGCAGCACCCGCTGGTTGGCAATGGCCTGGGCCTGTACCGCCAGCTGGCGCTCGTAGGCCTTGAGCGTGTTGTACTTGGCTCCCACCTGGTTGGTAATCACGCGGCGGCTGTTTTGCTGCTCCAGGTTGGCGTCCTGCACCTTCAGGCGGGTTTGCCAGAGCTTGCCCCGCTCTTTGCGCAGAAACAGCGGAAAGGCAAAGTCTACGCCCACTTTGTAATTGTCCCGGCCGAAGTCGTAATACGCCGGTACCTCGGGGCGGTAAAAGTCGCCGCGGCTGAGCAGGTAGCCGCTCACGTTGATGGTAGGCTTGAGCAGCTCGCGCCGGTATCGTTCTTCCACGCCCAGCTGCCGGATTTTGGCATCCAGCTTGAGCAGGGTGGGGTGGCGGTTGGTGGCGAAATCCAGCAATTGCTCAAAGCTGGCCGAATCGAGGGGCGTCAGGGGAGGCGTTTGGGGAACGGCATACGCCGGCAGCTCCACCGGCTGGCCGTCCTTGTTCCAGAGGTGGTTGGAGAGCAGCAGGCGGGCGTTCTGCAGCTCTACCCGCAGTTGCTCGTACTGCACCTGCCGGTCCTGCACCGTAATCTGGGCTTCTACTGAATCGACGGGGGCTTGGTCACCGAGCTGGGCCCGGCGGCTGGTACCCCGGAACCGGGTTTCGGCCAGCTCAATGCCTTCCTGAATCAGCAGCATCTGCTGGTAGGTATAGTACCAGTTCCAGTAATCCTGAGCTGCCTGCAGCCACACCTCGTTGATCTGCTTCACCCGTTCGGCCTCGGCGGCGTCCACCAGTATACGGGCCTGGCGCAGGGTGCTGCGGCGCTCATCAATGAGCAGGCCCTGCCCCAGGGGCACCGAGAGGCCCGCTACTGCCAGCCCCCGGAGCGGGGTGCGGTATTCGGGGTTGACGTAGGTGCCCACCATCCGGTCGTAGCCCACCTTCAAATCGATGCCGCCGGGCCATACGGGTACTTTCAGCTCATTGGCCCAGTTATTATAATAATCGGTGCCGCCAAAAATCTTGCGGTCAAACCCCGAGCCCAGCTTGGGGTCGAAGCCGCCCCGGGCCTGCTGCACCTGGGCGCGGGCGTCGTCGCTGAGCAGGGCTGCCTGCTTTACCACCGGGTGGGTGGTAAATACCAGGTCGGCTAGGTCCTGCAACGAGAATACGCGGGCCGTATCCGTGGGCAGTCGGTCTGGTGCCAGCTGGCGGGTTTGCAGCGGGGCCGCCTCCAGCCCGGGCTTCTGGGTAGGCAGGCGAGGGTCCTGGGCCTGTAGGGGGGCGCTGCCCAACAAGCCACCCAGCACCAGCAGGGCTGGGCGGGCGGCCAGTGAGCGAGGAAGGAAGGCGGCGGTCAGGCGCCGGAATACACGCGGGAACGACATGGGCACTGTTACTTGTCCTTCGTAGCGGTTTCTTTGATGGGAGCTTCGGCGGTGGGCGCTTGCAGGCTGGGCGGGAAACCGTTGAGCTGCCGCCAGATTTCGTACCACACCGGTACCGAATCCAGAATAACCCAGCCGTACACACCCGAGCCCAGGCGCAGCTGCGCCGGCCAGGGGTGGTCCCGCTCGTGGTGACGGTCGGGGCGTACCAGCAGCCGGTACTTGCCATTGGTGCTGCTCACCACGTCAATCACCGTTACGGTGCCGCCAAACGTGCCCACCGCTACCGAGGGCCAGCCCGAAAACTGAATGGCCGGCCAGCCATCAAACTGCAGCCGTACCTGGCGGCCGCGCTGAATCAGGGGGACATCCATGGCGCGCACGTACAGCTCGGCGGCCAGCACCGGGGCGTCGGGCTGCAGGGTGGCAATGGATTCACCTTCCTTAATGGTTTCGCCGATGCCGGCTTTGAGCGTGCGCACCACGTACCCGCTTTGGGGAGCCCGCACCACGTACAGGGCCCGGCGCACATCCACGTTGGCAATTTTATTGCGCAAAGAGGCTACCTCGCCCTCCGAGGAAGCCCGGCTCGATACGGCGGAGCTACGGTCGGAGAGGGTTTTAGCCACATCCTGCTCGTACTTGGCACGCAGGTTACTCAGCTCAATCCGGGCGTTGGCTAAGGCCTGGCGGCTGCTGGCTACCTTGTTGCGGGCCGCCGTAACCTTCGCCAGATCCTCCTGCAGCTTCAGGCGGCGCGTTTCAATATCAGTGAGCGAAAACAACCCATTCTTGTAGCCTTCCTCGTAGCGGGCCAGCCGGGACTGGGCAATCTGGTAGAAGTTGGTGGCGGCCGCCAGCTCGGCCTGGTCGATGTTGAGGTAATTGGTGGCCTGCTCTATCTTATTACGGGCTGAAGACAGCTGCACTTCCAGGGTGGTACGCAGGGCCTGGAGCTGCTGGTCGGTGGCCTGAATTTTGGCGGCATTGGCGGCTACGTTGCCCCGTTTGGCGGCTAGCTGCTCGTTGAGGCGGGCCGGCAGGTTGGGGTCGAAGTACTCATCCTTGATTTCAGAAATGGTAAGGATAGTGTCCCCGCGCTTCACCAGCTGCCCTTCGCGCACGTTCCAGTGCTCGATGCGGCCGGCAATCTGGTTCTGCACGGTCTGGGGGCGGTCCTGGGGCCGCAGGGTAGTAAGGGTGCCCGTGCCCTGAATGGTCTGGCGCCAGGGCAGAAACAGTATAACCACAAACACCAGAGCCACTGCCAGCAGCACGCGGCCCAGCCGGCGGCCGCCTTTGGGGTCCAGCAGCTCCTGGTGGGAGAGTTTCAGCTCCTCGTCCCACACGGTGTTATCAATGGCGTGGTTGGATAGGTTAAGCATGGGGCGCATCAGTTGTATGCTCTTCTATCGGCAGGTCCGTGACAACGGCCAGCTTTTCTACGCCGGTCAGCATGTCAAAAATGGTGCTTACACCAGTCATAAGCTTCTCAATGGAGCCGCTGATCTGTACAATCAGTACCTCGGCGGCCACAAACTGCCCTAAGGTCATCTGCCGGGACACGACAAACAGCGTACCGGCAATCAGCAGGCCTGCCGTAAGCACGGTGCGCAGGGTGATGGCCCAGCCAAAGTATGATTTGAGCACCCGGAAGTGACCATTACGGGCCCGCAGGTAATCGGCCGTGAGCTCATCCGTGTACTCCAGGGCCAGTTGTTGCTCCGGGGCGTTATGCCGGAACTGGGGCAGGTTGCCGGCCACCTTTTCCAGCCAGTCCACGGTTTTGTACTTATACGATGATTCCTCCAGGCTGGTACGCAGGGCGCGGCGGTAGTTCAGCACATAAATCAACCCCAGAATAAGCAGGGTAGCCAGCCCGAAACCAATGAAAATGGGGTGGTAAAAGGACAGCACAATGACGGCAAACAGAATCTGAAAGCCGGCAAACATCAGGTCAATCAGGAGCTTGGTAAGGCCCTTCTGCACCGTCAGGATATCGAAGAAGCGGTTTACCAGCTCCGGTGGGTTTTCACCCTCCAGCGCCTTAGGCTGAATGCGCGGTAACCGGTACGCAAACTCAATTGCTGCTTTGGCAAACAGCCGCTGCTCAATGGCCTCAACCAGGGTAAGCTGTCCTACCAGCAGCAGGCCACCCAGCAGTACCCCCAGCACCACTACCCCAATCAGAATATAGGTGGAGCTGAAAACTGCACCCGTCGACACCAGGTTAAACACCGCCTGGGTGCCCAGCGGCAACGTAAGGCTAATCAGACCCGTGACGATGGCGTAGTAAAAGATGTAGCGGATGGAGCGTCGTTCCGTATCGAGCATACGGGTGAGGCGCTGCCACGGGGTGGGAGGCGGTAGATTGAGGGTTTTTGAGGCCATGTGGGGCAAACGAATAACTAAAGCACTTGCAGACAAACTGCACGCCGGGTCCAAATGGCTCCGGAGGCAATTGGTCCAGCCAGAGAGCAGTGGAGCAGAAACATTGGGAAAGCCAGAAAGTAGCTCCGCTTATCATCCACCTGCGCTAAGGCATACATCACTTTCCAACCACAAAAGTATAGCTCAGGTTATCGGCTTTGGATTTAATTGTGGTTAAAATAGCATTAAATTAATTTAATGTCACGTATCAGGGACAGTAAGTTGATAATTCACAGTTTATAACGCTACCTACAACGCACTGTGGAAGCTCAACGGTAACAAGCTGCTTACCCTGAAAAAATAAGCCGCTGGGTTATTCCCAATCCTGCCAGCGCACTACTTCTCCCACGGTCGGAGCGTGCAGCTCGCCGCGCAACATACCGCCGTTGGCTACCAGCTGCAGCTCCCGGAGGGGCTCGGAGGCTGGCTCGTCGCTGAGGTCAAAGGTGCCGTAGTGCATGGGTACGATGTGGCCGGCGCGCAGCAGGTTCACGGCTTTGGCTGCCTCGTGTGGGTTCACGTGGCTCAACTGCATCATGTAGGGCGGCTTGTACGCTCCAATAGGCATCAGTACAATATCGAGGGGGCCAAACTGCCGCTCTATTTCCTCGAAGTGGCCGGCCATGGCCGTGTCGCCGGCGAAGTAAATAGTGCGGCCATCGGGCAGGCGCAGCAGAAAGGAGCCCCACAACACCGTGTTCAGATCAAACAGCCCCCGGCGGTGCCAGTGGGAGGCGGGCAGGTAAAACAGCTCGAAGGGGGCGGCTGGCCCCAGGTCAAACTGCTGCCACCAGCCTGCTTCCTGCACCGGTAGCCCCGGCACCATGCGCCCGGCCAAGCTTGCCATGCCTAAGGGGCCAAACGCCCGCAGCCCCGGATTCTGCCGCGCCAGCAGCCGCACCGATTTCTCGTCCAGATGGTCGCGGTGGCCGTGGCTGAGTAAGAGGTAATCGAGGCCAGTAAGCTGCTCCACCGGGCATGGCAGGGCGTGGCGACGACGCAGGCCCAGCGAGGAAACCAGCACCGGATCAAAGATGAGAAGCTTGCCGGCTACTCGCAGCAAAAAGGAAGCGTGGCCCAGCCACACCAGGCCCTCGTCCGGGCTCCGCAGAAACTCCGTGCAGTCTACTACCTCAGGCACCCAGGTATCAGCTTTTTTCTCCTCCTTCTGCGGATTCTTGCTTAGCTGCCATTTGAGTACGGTACCAAAGCTCGGCTCATACAGCTCTTCGCCGTTGCAGTACTCACGCCCGATCATCTTGTTGCCGGGGTAGTTGGGCTTAATAATGGGCAGTTGCGGATTATGGACGAAACGCGGGGCAGAAGCCATAGGAAGAGGGAGGGCCGGAAAAAACCGGCCTAAAGAAACAGCCAAAACAAACGGGCAATCCGAAGTGCCTTCCGATTGCCCGTCTTATTCTCTTGCATCAGCAAAAACTCAATACCCACCGGGTACGCCGGGCCCAAACAGGGGCGAGTAGCTCCCTGGGTACGCCGTGGCGCCGTTGCTTACCCGCACCCCACCCGATACCGAAAAGTTCTCGGTAATGTGGTAATCGGCCCGCAGATGTACTCCGGTGCCCATATTGCCACCAAAACCGGCGTATGGACTCACTGCCGGGCCGGCCGTTGGCGTTAGGTCTTTCCAGGCTGAGCCAGTGAGCATCACCCGGGGCGATAAGGCATATTGCCCGCCCCCGTGCAGCAGGAAACGGTTGGTAGCCGCCGGAAAGGCAAGGCGGTTTTCGCCGAAGGGAGCAGTTGCCGGCCCCGCTACCGTGCGCAGATAGGTAACTCCGCCAAACACCGAGAAGCGTTGCGTAACCGGCACCGAAACCATTGGCATCAGGTAGGTAGCCGAGCCGTAACGGCCGGCAACCAGGGCTCCGGCGTTTAGGCTGTACTGCGGCCGGAGCCCCAGGCGGGCCACCCCGGCAGGAGCGGTTTGGGCCTGGGCGGCAGCGGCCAGCAGCGCCAGGGCAGCTACAATAGACAAGCGTGAAAGCATAAGGAAGGTACTGCCTGGCAGTGCAACGGATGGGTAACGAAGGTACAAACGGCAGATGAGGAAAAGTAGTGCAACTGCAGCGGGGGCGGAAGGAGCGGGGCCGTTACCGCGCCTTGCCGTTCAGCCACTCGGCGCGGAATTTCTTTTGCGCCCTGGTTACGGGGCGCTTCGCCTGCTCGTAGGTAACCACTTCCAGGGCATTGTCTTCCTGCAGCGTTACAGAGCCTGTGCGTACCAGGCCCCGAGAGCGGTATTCTACCGGCAACGTGTCGCCGGGCTTATGGGCGGCCAGCAAGGCTTGTACCTCCTTGGCATTGATGAGTTTGCGCCCATCCAGCAGGAGTAGCACATCCTCCCGGTCGAGGCCGGCCTGGTAAAGGGGGCTGCCCAGCAGGGTAGTGCCCAGGGTGGCAGTGCTGTCGGGGTTGAACTGTAGGCGGGCGGCCAGCGTAGTCTGACCGGCGCGGGCCCGGCGCACCAGCAGGCCAGCCGGGGCCAGCAACTCCTCGTATGCTGGTAGCTGATGGCCCGTAATGTGCTGCCGGAAAAACTGCCCGGCAAAGGCAGTGTCTTTGGTTACCTGGCCCAGTACCCGTTGCAGGTCGCGCAGGGTATAGGGCCTGGCGGGTGCATAGTTCTGTTGAGCGCCGTGCTGCTGCCACAAGGTGCGCATATACGTGTCGAGGTCTGTTTTGTAGCGGCTGCGCAGCTCCAGATCCAGCGCCAGGGCATTGGCTGCCCCAATGTAGTAGTAGCTCAGGTAGGTATTGGGGCGGTTGTTGGGGTCGATGGCCGCGGCGGCATCCACGAAGGGCGCCTGCTGGCTCATGTACACCGGGGAGTAGCGGCTGGCTCCCGGGGAAAGGAGCATCGCCCCAACAATGCCGCTGAGAGCTTCCTTGGCGTATTCATCGTCGGTGTACACCCCGGCCCGGCGTAGCAGCAGCTCGCCGTAATACTGCGTGAAGCCCTCGGCAAACCACAGGTTGCTGCTCATATTAGCCCGCTGAAAATCGAACGGCTCCAAGTCCTGGGGGCGCAGGCGCTCCACGTTCCAGCTATGAAAAAACTCGTGGGCCACCGTGCCCAGATTGTCGATGGCCCCGGGGCCCCGCAACGGACGGTTGCTGGTGAGGCTGGTGGAGTTGCGGTGCTCCATGCCGTCGCCGCTGGTCTGGGGCAGGTAGTTGGCCACGAAGGTGTAACGGCCGAAATCGTACTCAGGCAGCCCGCCAAAAATAGCAGCAGCTTCCTGCACAATTTTCTGGGTAGAAGCCACGTAGGCATCCAGCTCCGCGGGTGTACCGTCGTGGAGGACCTGCATTTCGATGGTGCGGCCCTGCAGCTGCCAGCTACGCACCTGTTGCGGCCCCAGCGAGGTAGGCGAATCCATGAGGTACTGCAGGTTGGGCGCGGTCCAGGTGCCGTCTGCTTCGGGCTTAAGCTGAGAGGCTACAGTCCAGCCCTCGGGCAGCTGAAACTGCACGGCCGCCGGCCGTTGCTCCAGGCCCTGGGCGTAGGCCAGCGTGGCGGGAATGTTCAGGTGGGCATGGCGGCTGTCGATACCGGCGTAAGTACCGTCGGTCCGGTCACCAAACAGAGTGTAGGTAAAGATAACCGTGCCATCGTGGCCGGCTACTGTCCAGCCATAGGGGTCGGGTTTTTCCGCAGTCAGCGCTTTTCCTTTGGAGTCAGTAGCCTGCACATCATATACATTCTTGGCAAACTCGTGCAGGGCGTAGCGGCCGGGCGAGGAGCGAGCCATGCGTACCTGCAGCGGGCCAGCCGGCACCTCCCGGAACGTGACCGTAATGCGGGCTTCGTGGTGGACCGCATTGGGCATTGCCACCGTGTAATGCACAGGGGCCTGGGCCCGCGTGGGAAGGTGCAGGGCCAGCGGGAAAGCCAGGGAAAGGAGCAGGGCGGCGGTTTTCCGCATAAGGGTTGGGTAGTAAGCAGGTAGAGGATGGATACAGACGCGAACCTACGGCTTTCCGTTGCGAGTTGATGGCCAGGCTCGCTTTTCGGGCTAAATGCGGGTGTGGCATTTTCAAAAAGCACCGTTTTCGTGGCGCTTAGCCGAAGGCGTAGTAGGTGGAATTTGTCTGCTTCGCTGAAGGTTGCAGACCAGGCGCAAGAGGTGCGTCGGGAAGCGGCTACCGGCGGTGGAGTGGTCTGACTGGCTTCCTGTAACATAACACGCACGAAGCCCCGGAGCCCTGGCCGGCGTAGTATAGGCGGCAGACATACATAGAGCGGTTTTATAAACAGCGTCTTCTCCTCGGGCCGATTCAATGATGCCGTTCAAGGCCGAGACGCGAAGTGTCGCGTCTCGACAGAGTGCGTACACAGTTCACGAAACAGCTACAGGAAGTAAAGCTGACTTTCCGTTTCCCGGCCTCCAGGCTCCGTTTTTCGTGGGGGAATGAGAGTGAGGGGCTGCTCGCAACTCACGGACTCCGCCACACGCTGGCTGCCACCATTCGGCCAAAGAACTGCCCAACTGCCCGCGGGTACAGCCCCAGCCGGTGCAATTCCGCCTCAATAGGCGGGCGGTGTTGCCCGCTAATGCCGGTGATGAGGCCAAAAAACCGGTACATCAGCCAAAGCAGCCCCCGGTGCCACCACTGGCTGGGCACCGCAAAATCGGCCAGCAGCCAGGTGCCGCCCGGCACCAGGGCCCTGTGCAGCCGCTCGGTAATGCAGCGCAGTCGCCGGGGTTCAAACAGGTCCAGGAAAAAAAAAGTCAGGACTACTTCAAAGTGCTCGGTTGGGTGCAGGGCTGCTTCCGTTCCCAGCCGGAACTCTACCTGCCTTGTCCGGTGCGGCTGGTGCCGGAGCAGCCAGGCCCGGCTACGGGTCAGCATACGCGCCGAGGCCTCCAGGTACACAATGTGGGCCGCCGGATTACGCTGCAGCACTTCGCCCAGAATCCACCCCGTGCCGCCCCCAATTACCAGCACCCGTGGGGCACCGGCGGGCAGCCCCGCCGCCAGGGCGGCTTGCTGGGCCCGCCGGAGCGCCGAGCCGTATACCAGCCGGGCCAGTGGGTCGTACACAGCCGCCACAAGGTCGAAGCCCGCATCAGAGGAAGGCATCATCAATACTGAAATCAGGAACAATACGGGGTGGCAGCCTACCGCACTGGCATGGGGTGGGGGCGTCATCACCGGGGCTGGTTTTCCGTATGAAGGTACATGACGGGTCCTTTACAACGGTTGCTGGCCGGGTTTACGCTTTTTCTGACCGAATTTGCCCTTACGCTGGCGTTGGGTACGCTGGGGGTAGTAGTGTTTCTGGCGCTGGGCCGGGAGGTATTTGATCAGGATGCCGCCACCTTCGATGCGGAGGCTTTCCGGTGGGTACGCCGGCTGCTGGGGCCCGGGCGGCAGCAATGGGTGGAGGCCGTTACCTTTTTTGCCTCGCGCAACTTCATTACGGCTGCGGCCTGCCTGCTCATCAACTGGTTTCTGCTGATGCGGCGGCACCGGTGGTATTCCTTGCTGGTACCGGTGGTAGCATTGGGTAGTATCAGCCTCAACCTGGTGCTGAAACAGCTGTACCAGCGGCCCAGGCCACTGCTGCCGCTCACCTCGGCCTCGGGCCTGAGCTTCCCCAGCGGCCACGCCATGATTTCGGCCTCCTTCTACGGATTACTGATTTACCTCGTCTGGACGCATGTGTCCCGGCCGGGGTGGCGCTACGGGTTGGCCGCCGCGCTGGGCGGCCTGATTGTGCTCATTGGCCTTACCCGGGTATACCTGCGGGTACACTACGCTACCGATGTACTGGCAGGCTTTGCGGCGGGAATAGGATGGGTAGTGGTGGCCATACCGCTCCTGAAACGGCTGGAAATACAAGCCAGAAAACGATTCAAAAAACGGGTGCAATTGACTGAAAAACAGCCTATATAGCGCAGAATCGAAATATTTTCCGGAAAATAATCTGACTTTTTTTGGGGTAAAGCTTGACACACGTCAAAAAAGCCTCCTATCTTTGCAGCATCAAACGACCCCCACCAGAAGGTTGAACGATACAACAAAGAGCTGCGCTTGTGGCGAAATTGGTAGACGCGCTGTCTTCAGGCGGCAGTTCCGAAAGGTGTGAGAGTTCGAGTCTCTCCGAGCGCACAAAAGCCGACCCAGCAATGGGTCGGCTTTTTTTATTACAGATTTTCGCTGATTCAGTTGTTGACGCAGATGGCCATAAATACCAGGTTTACGTTCCGGGCTTGGGGCTGGAAATCTGCGTCATCCCGCCTTCTGCATCACCGGTGACTACATGAAAAATCTGACGGCCCGGCTACTGGCTCTGGGTAGCTTGCTCACCCTGGAAGTGCTGGTGGTAGGTAGCGTGTTCCTGGGCGCGGCCCTGCTGTTTTTCTACCTGACGCGGGTGGTGTTCGTGGAGCACTCCGTGCGGTTTGATACCTGGGCATTTGCCCGGATGGACGCCCTGCGCGCTACTTGGCCCGGCCTCACGGGGCCGGTGCGGGGCCTCACGTTTTTTGCCTCGCTGCCCTGGCTGGTGGCGGTTGGGGTGGGCATTCCGGGGCTGTTGCGGTGGCGTGGGTTCCGGCGCGAAGCCTGGGAAGTATTGCTGGCCGTAGCGGGCTCGGCCCTGCTCAATCAAGTGCTCAAAACCCATTTTCACCGCGTGCGGCCCGCTTCGGCCCTGTTTTTTCAGCCGGGCCTGAGCTTTCCGAGTGGCCACGCCATGATTGGGCTGGCGCTCTACGGGTGCCTGGCCTGGTTACTGTGGCGACACCGCCGGCACCCCATCTGGGCCGGCTTGCTGCTGGGGTTTGCCGTGCTCATTGGCCTCACGCGGGTGTATTTGCACGTACACTACGCCACCGATGTAGCGGCCGGCTTTGCAGGCGGGCTGCTCTGGCTGATTTTGCTGCGTACGGCACTGCGGCTGTACTGGCGGGAGGAGAATCAACTAACCAGGAAGAAGTGAGACGCAGACGTGCAATTGCCCTGCCGGGCAGGTTGAGCGCCCATTTCTCCATTTTTAATTGATTTTCACCTTCACCCGCAGGGCCAGCAACCCCTTGGCACCCTGCAGCTCTTCCAGCTCCAGCTCCTCAATTTCGGGCTCCAGCAGGCCCCGGTCCTGCAGGTAGTCGATGTACTCAAAATACTCATCGGCTTCGCGCTGCTGGCTATACACCAGGGCAATGTGGCCGGGCTGGGTAAGCCGCTCCCCGCTACCCAGAATGGTGGCTTTGTCGATGCGCTTCTTAATGATTTCGTAGCGGATGTTGTAAGCCCCGTCCACATCAAACTGGCGCTCATCCTGCCGGAACCGGATACTCAGCGGCTGGCTATGGATGAGGATAAGCTGGGTGGTATCCAGCGGCACGGGCAGCGTGGGCTTGAGCGCCGCCGTCCGGCGGGTAATTTCTACCATCACCAGTAGTTGCCAGAGCCGCAGGTTTTTCAAAAAAACCAGGTCGAATGGCTTATTTTCAACCAGGGCCGCCCCAACGTAGATATTGTGCTCCACGCCGTCGGTTTTGAAGCGCTGGAAGTAGTGCGGAAACATTTGCTGCGCCTTGGCATCTTCTTCGTCGAGGTAGGTGCTCACGGCATCGTTGAGCAGGGTAGTAGTTTCCTCAAATGCCTTGCGGCGCTTGTACAGAATGCCCAGCTCGGGGTCGATATTGGACCAGTAGTGCTGAATGATGGGCTGCAACGCGGGCGTGTTCTGGCTCAGGTATTCGAACAGGGGCTCCATTTCCGTGCGCAACGATTCGAAGATGCTCACCTCGTCGCCGCTCAGCATCCCCTGGCGCAACCGGCGCAGGTTTTTGTTTACGTAGAACTTCAGCTCATCCAGAATAGGCAGCTGCTGAAACTCGGAGGCTTTTTTCAGTACTTTGCCCGCCAGCGTCAGGTGTTCCACCAGGTCGCCCTGGATGGCCTCATTGCGGGCCAGACTGCTGCCCCGGATGTCGGAGGAGCCGTGCAGCGGGTATACGTCATGGAACACAATGTCCTCCATTTCGGCCTGGCGGTTGCCATCCTCCAGCTTCTGCAGCAGGTTTTGGGCCGCATCGGTGAAGCGCCACTCCATGGTGGGATGAATGGCCGTAAACTTCTCCTTGATGATGGCCTGTACCCGCGTCTGAATGTCCTCGGCGTTGCGCTTCACGGCCACCGCAAACAAGGGCAGGAACTGGTTCACGTTTTCGAGGCTGAACTCATTCAGGTCGTCCACGTTGGGGGAGCCCAGCTCCAGCAGACCCACAATATCGTCGCCGTAGGGCAACAGGGCCAGAATAGCCGAGCGAATACCCAGGCTCAGGATTTGCTGGCGCAAATCGTCAGGGATGTCGGCTTTTTCCACATCTTCCAGCACCAGGGGGCGGCGGTCCTGCCAAAGCTGGCTGTAAATCTGGCGGAAGCCCGAGCTGGCGTCGGGGTTGTGGAGCTGCTTGGTAAGGAAGCTGTGGTTGATTTTGCGGCCAAAGTCCACAAAGGCTTTCTTTTTCTCATCGTAGGCCGCAATACCCAGCTGCAGAAACGGCTTGCCAAACAGCACCCGCAGCTTTTCCTGAATCTGCTCCAGCCGGTCGGAGGCCTGTAGCACGTCCCGTTCCAGCAGGTCGTACTTCAGCTCCGAAAGGATTTCCTGCTCGGTTACGTCCACCAGGTGCAGGATATTGAAGCCCACCAGCTCAAACCGGTCGGGGGGCAGTAGTTCCTGCCACAGCTCGGTGCGGTGAGGGTTTCGGCTCAGAAAATCCAGCTCCTCCGCCGTAAGCTCCGGTTTCTCGCCTTGCAGCTGCACATCCAGAAACGTGGAGTTGAACTCCACGCCGTAGTGGCGGTACAGGCCAATGCTGTAGTCCGGCACCGTAAAAATTACGGTACCCTGCAGTGGCAGGCGCACATGGTACACCTTCTCCAGAATCAGCTGGTA
Source organism: Hymenobacter metallilatus (assembly GCF_003944705.1). GTDB lineage: Bacteria > Bacteroidota > Bacteroidia > Cytophagales > Hymenobacteraceae > Hymenobacter > Hymenobacter metallilatus. Next base: position 319,758 of record NZ_RWIS01000002.1, read on the forward strand.
GGCCATGCGGGTCATGTACTGATCCAGCTGCCGCATGTCGATGTTCAGCGGCTGTTTGATAATGTTGGCCGCATTAAGCAGCACCTCGGCAAAGCGGGGCGTGTGGTAGAAGCTGTGCCGCTGGAAAGGGGGTACGGCCCCCGCAATATCGGTGCTAAAAGAAGCCGGCGGAAATACGGCCAGCATAAGGGTTTCCACCAGGTCGCAGTTGCATTCCAGCAGCTTCAGGTCGGAAATGCGGCCCCGGGCCCACCCGGCCGCGGCCACCTGTTGCCCCACCGACCTGGATAACAGCGCAATGCCCTCGTTTTGAGAGGTTTCGCCGGCTTGCCAGTAGGCAATCAACGGCTCCAGACTGAGGGTAGTCCGGAAAGGGAAGGTGGGCGAGACGGCCGGGGTCGGTTCTTTCAGCATAGCAACGGGGAGTGCCCCCGACTGCCAGCGGAAGCCGGCCAGGGAGGGCACCAGTTATACGGTAAAGCAGCCCGGCCGTTGGTGCGCTGGGGCCGGGCTCAGGGACGAACTACCACCAGCGGTACCAGTTGGTTATTGCCGGCAGGATCCGTCAGGTTCAGCGGAGTGGGGGAGCCGTTCACATATACCAGCTTGTTGGTGTTCTGGTAGCAGGTGCAGCACCCATCAGCCCGAAGGGAAGTTTGGAGTGCTACTCTGTCGATGCGGTAGCGAAACCGGACCGGGCCGGAGCGGGCCGGAGCCAGGTACACCTCGTAGCGGTATTCGTTGAGGTTGCGGTTGCCGCTGCGGGTAAAAGGCGTGAGGTTGTTGATAACCAGGGTGTCGCGGAGCTGCTGGGCCCGGGTGCTGGTAAAGGCTACTGTATCGGCTTTAGGACGTTGGGCCGTGTCGTTGGGCACCCGTACCAGGTACACCGTCCGAATATCAGCTGCCTTAAAGCCGCGCAGAGAGCTGCCGGGCAGCGTATCGGCGCTAAAGCGCAGACCCACCGCATCGGCGTACCGGTCGTTACACTCGCAGCCCACCGAGCCGCAGCAGGCGGCCAGCAGGGAGGCCATTATTAGAACACAAGCCCAGGTCAGAAAAGTACGCAGCATAGCGCCGTAAAGATAGAGCGGTTTCCGGGTTGGCGGACGGGATGGGAGGAAGGCAGCAAAAAGGCCGGCCCCGCTACGGAGCCAGCCTGCTAACGCCAGCGGAAAGCCGGATAGTGCGCACCAGGTTATTCTTTCACAAACCGCCTGGTTTCGGCACCGGCGCGGGTAGTAATTTTGAAAAAATACGTGCCGGCGGGCAAATCGGCCACATCAACAGCCAGGTGGTGGCTGCCTTTGGGCTGCTGCTGCTGAGCCACAGTGCGCAGAGTATTGCCGCGTCCGTCCAGCAGCTCCACAGTTACCGGCCCGGCCTTGGGCACGGCGTAATCGAGCTGGCTGGTGGCGGCTACCGGGTTCGGATACACCTGAGGAGCTGCTGAAGCGCGGCCGGTGGGCTGAGTGGGTGTTGCCGGATCGAGGAGTAGGAATGCAGCCGACCGGAAAAACCGGCCCACGGTCCCTCCCCGATGCCGCCGGGCCGCTGCGGGGGCCGTTGAGGCCGCGCGGGCAACAATGGCCCGGATATCAGTGGCCCACTGCTCTTTCTGGGGTTTCAGCTCCTGAGAGAGGCGCGCTATGTCGGTGTCATACTTCTGGGCCAGCTGCCCCACGCTTTGCAACAAGGCGCGGGTTTCGGTGCGAAGCTGCTGGAGCTGCAGCTGCTGGGCTTCGGTAAGGGCGGGCGCACTGGTAGGGGCCGCAATACTTGCCGGAGCTGGGGCGGCGGCAAAGGAGCGGCGCAGCTCCCGGCCGCGCTGGCGCAGGTCGTGGAGTTGGGCCCGGTACACGGCCAGCTGCGCCTTATCGGAAGTGGAGAGCTGGGCTTCCAGCTTCTGCCGCTGCTGGCGTACCGAGGGCAGTACATTTTGCTGTACGTAAGCCCGGATTTTGCGCCGGACGGGCTGCTCGGGGCCGCGCTGGTCGAACCGGTGCGCCGGGGGAGTCAGGGCGGTAAGCGTGAGCAGGGCACTCAGGGCCAAGGCAGAGAACAGGGTTGCTTTCATAGGGCTGATACTGACAGAATGGGTAAGGTAAACCGGATTTCAGAGGCATAGAGGGCGAAAAACAGCGGGGGTTTAATGGTGGCCCGAAAAGGTCGGCCAACCCGGGTTTTTCATCTATGAATCTGCCATCTTGCGGCCAGTATGTCTACCGTTCTTGCTCGTTGCGCCACTTTGCTGTGGTACCTGCTGCCTTTTTCAGTGTTTGCCCAATCAAGCCCCACCCCGGCCGCCAACCCCGCCTGGCTGGAGCAGCTGGTGCGGGAATCGGGAGTGCTGCGGCGGCATAATGTGGGTGTCTGCCTTACCGATGTGGCCACCGGCCAGCAAGTATTTGGCCTGAACGAGGACCGGTACTTCACGCCGGCCAGCACCATGAAGCTGCTCAGCCTGTACGCCGGCTTGCAGTTGCTACCCGATTCCTTACCCAGCCTCCACTACGTGCAGCGCCCCGATACGCTGCTGTTCTGGGGCACCGGCGACCCAACGCTGCTACACGGCGACGTACCGTCGCGGCGGGCGTTTACGTTTCTGCAAAGCCGGCCCGAGCAGTTGTATTACGCGGAAGTGCCCACCGTTACGGCCTTTGGCCCCGGCTGGAGCTGGGATGATTACAACTACTATTTTCAGCCGGAGCGGGGCGCGTTTCCTATTTATGGCCACACGGTGCGCTTTTACGGGAAAGCCGGCCAGCCCATGCCAAAGGTGCTGCCCCGCTTTTTTCGGCCCCTCACCCAACTGGCGCCAGCCGGTACGCCCAACCCCGCCCAGGACCACGTGCGCCGTCCGGAGCTCGAAAACCGGTTTCTGGTGCTGCCCTCAACCAGCGGCTGGGTAGACGAAACCCCCTTCCGGACCAGTACGGCGCTGCTGCTGCAACTGCTGCAGGATACGCTACGCCGGCCCATACGCCTGGCCCCGCTGCGCCTGCGGGCCCAGGATTCCATCCGGACGCTGCGAGGGCTGCCAGTTGACTCCCTGTACCGCCGGATGCTGCGGGTGAGCGACAATTTTCTGGCCGAGCAAGTGCTGCTCATGTGTGCCTCCGCGCTTACGCCCGACTCCCTAAGCACGGCCCGCACCATTCGGGCCGTGCAAAGTAACTACCTCCGTGACCTGCCCGATGCCCCCGTGTGGGTAGATGGTTCCGGCCTGTCGCGCCTGAACCTGATAACGCCCCGCGCCCTGGTAGGCCTGCTACTGAAGCTGCACCAACAAGTGCCGGAGCCGCGCCTGCTGAGCCTGCTGGCGGCCGGTGGGGGACAGGGCACGCTGCGGCGCGTGTACCGGGATGCGCGCGGCCCCTGGCTGTGGGGCAAAACCGGTACGCTCACCAACAACCACAACCTAGTGGGCTATGTGCGCACGAAATCGGGCCGGTTGCTGGCTTTCAGCTTTATGAACAATAACCATGTGGTGCCCACGGCCGACATTCGCCGGGAGATGGAGCGGGTGCTGACTCAGGTACGGGAAAAACTGTAGCCAACCGGCTCTGGCTGCCGCCTTTTTTCTGGTTGCTAACAACAAAGGGCAGCGCACCGAAGGGCCGGCAGCCAACTTTGCAGGAGCAAACGCAGCAGCTAGAAGCAATGGAAAAGCCCTGATAAGCGGACACCAGATAGCGCAGGATGCTCTGCAAGTGGCCAACGACTTCTCAGGCATAGCCCAGGCTGTATGGCTAACACGCAGAAAGCACGTCATTCCTAGCAGAGCTTGGAATGACGTGCTTTCTGCGTGTTGCCAACCGTTCACATGCTTTAGTACAGCACCCGAAACTTAATGGTGTGCTCTACCTCGCGCAGGGCCTGAATAACCTCCTGGTCGTACTGCTTGTCGATGTCGGTAATCACGTAGCCGATGTGCTCGTTGGTTTTCAGGTACTGGCCCAGTATGTTGACGGAATGCGCGGCCAGCACGTTGTTGATGCGGGCCAGCACGCCGGGCACGTTCAGGTGAATATGAATGAGGCGGTGGGCCTGCTGCTCGGGTAGCTGAATGTTGGGGAAGTTGACGCTCTGCTGCGTGTTGCCGCTGTTCACGTACTGCATAATCCGCTCGGGCACAAACTCGGCAATGTTGCGCTGGGCCTCGGCCGTGCTGCCGCCCACGTGGGGGGTAAGCAGCACGTTGGGCAGACCCCGCAGCTCGCTCTCGAAGCTTTCCTGGTTGGTTTTGGGCTCGTAGGGAAACACGTCCACGGCGGCCCCGCCCAGGTGGCCCGAGCGGAGCACGGCGGCCAGGGCCGGTACATCCACCACGTGGCCGCGGGCATTATTGAGCAGCAGTGCGCCGGGTTTCATGAGAGCCAGCTCCCGGGCCCCCATGAGGTTGGTATTTTCCTTGCGCCCATCTACGTGCAAGGTAACAATATCGGCCTGTTGCAGCAGCTCATCCAGGGTGCGCATTTTAGTGGCGTTGCCCAGCTGCAGCTTCTCGGCCACATCGTAGTACAGCACCTGCATCCCCACGGCTTCCGCCACCACCGACAGTTGACTCCCGATGTTGCCGTACCCGATAATACCCAGCTTCTTGCCCCGGATTTCAAATGAGCCCTGGGCCGACTTATCCCACTCGCCCTTGTGCATTTTGGGACTTTTCTCGGGAATGCGGCGGGCCAGCATGATGATTTCGCCCAGGGCCAGCTCCACTACCGAGCGGGTGTTGCTGAACGGGGCGTTGAATACCGGAACGCCTTTTTTCATGCAGCCTACCAAATCAATTTGATTGGTGCCGATGCAGAAGGCGCCTACGGCAATGAGGCGGTTGGCCGCTTCCAGCACCCGGGCTGTTACCTGCGTTTTGCTCCGGATACCCAGGATGCTCACGCCCTCAATGCGCTCCACCAGTTCCTCTTCATCGAGGCCGCCGGGCACAGTATCCACTTGGTAGCCTTCCTGTCGGAACAGCTCGGCAGCGCGCGGGTCGGGGTTTTCGAGCAGCAGTACGCGGATACGGTTTTTGGGATACGAAAGGGTCATGGGAAGCTTATTCTGGTAGAGAAATTCGTCGAAGCTGGGTAGTACCTCGTCGGCGCGGGCCACTACGGCGTCGCGGGTTACGTTTTCGGTGAAGGCGTAAAACCGGTCGGCCAGCCCGGCCTCCCGAATCTGGTAGTCGGTGTACCCGTCGCCGAGGGCGTAAACCGGGCCGTTGAGGTCAAGCAGGCGCAGCTGCAGGATTTTGCCCCCGTCCTGGCTGAGCGGGTTAGTGGGGTCGAAGCCGGTAATGCGGCCTTCGGCATCGAAGGTAAAGGTATTGGCCAGCACGTGGTCGGCGTCGATGCCAAACTCGGCCACCACCGGCTCAATGAACTCCCGGAACCCACTGCTCACAATGTACACCCGGCCCGGAAACTGCTCGAAGAAGCTCCGGTTGCGCCGGATGCTTTCCGAGACCTTGCCTTTCAACCGCTCCACCAGTAAGGCAATATGCTCGCGCCGGGCCGGTAGCAGAGCCAGCCGCTGCTTCAGAGAGTCGGAAAATTTCAGCTCCCCGCTCATGCCCCGGTCGGTAAGGGTGCGGATAGCAGCTACTACTTCCTGGCGGTTGGGCTGGCCTTCCAAGGCAATGTCGGCCAGCTCATCAAGCCCTTCCACCTGGGTAAAGGTGCTGTCGAAGTCGATGATAAGGTAGGGGAGTGGTGCGGGGTTGTCGGGCATAATGGGGGCAAGGTAGGAGGCAGCGGGCAATGGGCCGCACAGGCACTGCAGCGCATTCTACGATTTCAAACGCACCGGCAGCCCGATTCAGGCCTCATAAAACTCCAGCGGCAGCCCGTCGGGGTCTTCAATGAAGGTGAAGCGCCGGCCCGTAAACTCGTCCACCCGAATGGGCTCCGAGGCTACGCCGTGGGCCGTGAGGTGGCGCACGGTAGCCTCGATGTCGGACACGGCGAAGGCCAGGTGGCGCAGGCCGGTGGCTTCGGGGCGGGTAGGGCGGGGTGGGGGCTCAGGAAAAGAGAACAACTCGATGATGTACTGCTCGCCCAGGGCCAAATCCAGCTTCCATGACTGGCGGGCTTCCCGGTACACTTCCCGCAGCACACGCAGGCCCAGTACCTCCATGTAAAACTGCCGGGAGCGAGCATAGTCGGAGGCAATGATGGCAATATGATGAACGTGGAGCAGTGGGAGCATGGGGCTGGCAACAGATGAAAAAATTGAGAACAACGGAGTTTGCTGCCGTCACGCTACCGTTGAAATATGGCCTTTTTTACGGCTTCTATAACGCATACAAGCGGATTTTTGGCCAGACATGGTAACTCCTGAATGGGGTGAAAATAGCGGGTTCCTTCATATCGCCTTCATGTGGTAAGGGTTGTTTTGTGTCGTTCAATAGTCGATATCAGCATGCAGCCTCAGCAGCACCCTTTGATTTTACGCTCCCGCTATCAGCCCGATATCAGGCCAACCTCCCGGCACCGCAAGCCCACTACCGCCTGATCCGAAACCGCAACCATGTGGCTGAACCGATAGCCGGCAACCTGCTCACGTACGGGCTCTGCTCTTAGCCAGCTGATTTGCCACCCGGCGTATGCCCCCTGCGCTAAGCTCCAGCAGGCAAATCCCGTTCAGCTCCCTTCTCCTATCACCATACCACTGGGGGTACCCGCACGCTTTTTATGAAAAGAACCGGCTTGCTCATGCTCATGGGCCTGGGCCTCTTGTCCGCCACGACAAGCTGCTCCGAAAAACACGAGGAAAAAGAAGAACAGGTAAAGTTCCTAGTCACCAGCCCGCTGCAGAAGGACACGACCATCACCAAGGAGTATGTTTCGCAGATCCACGCCTACCAGCACATTGAGGTGCGGGCGTTGGAAAAGGGCTACCTCCAAAAAATTTACGTGGACGAAGGCCAGCGCGTGCAGCAGGGGCAGCTCATGTTCCAGATTATGCCCATGGTGTATAAGGCTGAGCTGCAACGCTCAAAGGCTGAGGCCAACTATGTGGGCATTGAGTACCAGAACACCAAGCAGCTGGCCGACAAGAACGTGGTATCGAAAAACGAGCTGGCCCTGGCCCAGGCCAAGCTGGATAAGGCCAATGCCGAGGTCGGGCTGGCCAAAACTCACCTCGATTTCACCACCATCCGGGCCCCGTTTACGGGCATGATGGACCACTTCCAGGCCCGGCTTGGCTCCCTCGTGGATGAGGGCGACCTGCTGACCACCCTTTCCGACAACAGCAAAATGTGGGTGTACTTCAACGTGCCCGAGGCCGAGTATCTGGCCTATAAAGCCCACGCCCCCGCCGACGACAAAACCCGGGTAAAGCTGCTGATGGCCAACAATGAGGTGTTCAAGTATCCCGGCGTGGTACAAACCATCGAGGCCGACTTCAACAACGAAACCGGCAACATTGCTTTCCGGGCCACCTTTCCCAACCCCGACGGCCTGCTGCGCAACGGCGAAACCGGCTCGGTGCTGATGACCGTGCCGCTCAAAAACGCCGTCATCATCCCGCAGAAAGCCACCTTCGAGGTGCTCGAAAAGAAGTTTGTGTACGTGGTGGATGCCCAGAACAGGGTACACCAGCGGGAAGTAACCGTGGCCTCCGAAATGCCCGACCTCTACATCATCTCGGCGGGCCTCAAAGCCTCCGACAAGCTCATGCTCGAGGGCATCCGCAAGGTGAAGGACGGCGACAGAATCAGCTTCACCTATCAGGAGCCGAAGTCGGTGATTTCGCACCTGAAAGTGTATTCGGAATAGTTGTCAGTTGCTGGTTGTCAGTTGTTAGCTCGCTCTGGGCTTCCGTGCGAACTGACAACTGACAACCAGCAACTGACAACTGAACTCATCAGCTATGTTCAGTAAATTCATTCGCCGACCCGTGTTTGCCATCGTTATTTCGGTGGTAATTCTATTCCTGGGTGTTCTGGCAATTAATACGTTGCCCACGTCCCAGTTTCCCGAGATTTCGCCGCCGATGGTGATGGTGAGCACGGCGTATCCGGGTGCCAGCGCCAAGGTGCTCACCGAATCGGTGCTGATTCCGCTGGAGCAGGCCATTAATGGCGTGCCGGGCATGAAGTACATGACCTCCGACGCCGTATCGGCCGGCGAGGCCAACATTCAGATTGTGTTCAACCTGGGCACCGACCCCGAGCAGGCGGTGGTGAACGTGAATACGCGCATTGCCCAGATTCTGAACCGCCTGCCGGTGCTGGTGCAGCGCGAGGGCGTGGTGGTGAACCGCGTGGTGCCCAACATGCTCATGTACGTCAACCTCTACAGCAAAGACAAGAATACCGACATGCGGTACCTCTTCAACTTTGCCGGGGTGAACATGCTGCCCGAAATCCAGCGCATTGATGGCGTAGGCCGGGCCAGCATTCTGGGCAGCCGCCAGTACGCCATGCGCGTGTGGCTGAAGCCGGACCGCATGCGGGCCTACAACCTGTCGGTGGACGACGTGATGGAGGCCCTCAACGACCAGAGCGTGATTGGCTCGCCGGGCCGCATCGGCCGCTCCGACGGCAAGGAGGCCTCGGCGCTGGAATACGTGCTGACCTACAAAGGCCGCTTCAACGACGTAGAGGAGTACAAGAACGTCATCATCAAGGCCAACGCCAACGGCGAAACCCTGCGCCTCAAGGACGTGGCCAACGTGGAGCTGGGCTCGGAATTCTACGACATCTACTCCAACCTCGACGGCTACCCTTCGGCGGCCATCATGCTCAAGCAAACCTACGGCTCCAACGCCCTCGACGTGATTAAAAGCGTGAAGGCCAAGCTGGAGGAGCTGAAGAAAACTATGCCCCCCGGCATGGACTACAAGATCAGCTACGACGTGTCGAACTTCCTCGACGCCTCCACCGAAAACGTGGTGCACACCCTACGCGACGCCTTTATTCTGGTGGCCCTGGTGGTGTTCCTGTTCCTGGGTGACTGGCGCTCCACGCTGATTCCCATTATTGCCGTGCCGGTGTCGTTGGTGGGCGCGTTCATGGCCATGCAGGCGTTCGGGCTCACCATCAACATGATTACCCTGTTTGCCTTGGTGCTAGCCATCGGGATTGTGGTGGATGACGCCATTGTGGTGGTGGAAGCAGTGCACGCCAAGATGGAGGAAAAGCACCTCTCACCCTACGGCGCGGTGCGCGAGGTAATCGGCGAAATCAGCGGGGCTATTATTGCCATTACCATCCTGATGACGGCCGTGTTCGTACCGGTGGCTTTCATGAGCGGGCCGGTGGGCATTTTCTACCGCCAGTTCTCGATTACCATGGCCGCCAGCATCGTCATTTCGGGCATCGTGGCCCTGACGCTGACGCCGGTGCTCTGCGCCATGATTCTGAAGAACACCCACGGCCAGCCCCGCAAGAAAACGCCTATCAACCGGTTTATCGACTGGTTTAACCGCGGCTTCGAGCGCCTGACCGGCCGCTACACCAACGTGCTGGAAAAGGTGGTGGACCGCCGCGTGCTCACTTTCGCGGTGCTCATTGCCTTCGGGCTGGGCATCTTCGGCATCTCCACTACTCTGCCCTCGGGCTTTATTCCGGCCGAAGATCAGGGCATGATTTACGCCGTGCTCCAGACGCCGCCCGGCTCCACCCTGGAGCGCACCAACGACCTGTCGCAGCGCCTCCAAAAGCTGGCCGAGAAAGTGCCCGGCATCGAAAGTATTTCCACGCTGGCCGGCTACGAGATTCTGACCGAAGGCCGCGGCTCCAACGCTGGTACCTGCATCATCAGCCTCAAGCCGTGGTCGGAGCGCAAAGAGTCGGTGCACGACGTGATTCTGGCCCTGGAAGAGAAGGCCAAGGAAATTCCCGGCGCAACCATCGAGTTCTTCGAGCCACCAGCAGTACCCGGCTACGGCGCGGCGGGCGGCTTCCAGCTTCAGCTGCTCGATAAAACCGCCACCGGCGACTACAAGGCCCTGGAAAAAGTGAACGAGGAGTTCATGGCCGCCCTCAAAAAGCGCAAGGAGCTGAGCGGGCTGTTCACCTTCTTCTCGGCCAACTATCCGCAGTACGAGCTGCAGATTGACAACCAGCTGGCCATGCAGAAGGGCGTGAGTATCGGCAACGCCATGAACACACTGAGCATCATGGTAGGCTCCACCTACGAGCTGGGCTTCATCAAGTACCAGCGCTTCTTTAAGGTGTTCGTGCAGGCCTCGCCCGAGTACCGCCGCCTGCCCAAAGACATTCTGGACCTCTGGGTGAAGAATGACAAAGGCGAGATGGTGCCGATGTCGGCCTTCATGAAGATTGTGAAGGGCCAGGGGGCCAACGAAATCAACCGCTACAACATGTACCCCACGGCCTCCATCCGCGGCGACGCCTCCCAGGGCTACAGCTCGGGCGAGGCCATCAAGGCCGTGCAGGAAGTGGCCGCCAAAACCCTGCCCCGCGGCTACGACATCGACTGGGGCGGGCTGTCGAAGGACGAGGTGAGCCGCGGCAACGAGGCTATCTACATCTTCCTGGTGGTGATTGTGTTCGTGTACCTGGTGCTGGCCGCGCAGTATGAGAGCTTCCTGCTGCCGCTGTCGGTGATTCTAAGCTTGCCGGCCGGTATTTTTGGCTCCTTTCTGCTCATCAAAACCATGGGCCTGGCCAACAACATCTACGCCCAGGTGGGGCTGGTGATGCTGGTGGGTTTGCTGGGCAAGAACGCCGTGCTGATTGTGGAGTTTGCAGTGCAGAAGCACGAGGAAGGCATGACGGTGCGCGAGGCGGCCATTGAAGGCGCCAAAGTGCGTTTCCGCCCCATTCTGATGACCTCCTTCGCTTTCATTGCCGGCCTGATTCCGCTGGTACTAGCCCACGGCGCGGGGGCCATCGGCAACCGCACCATTGGCACGGCGGCGCTGGGCGGGATGCTGTTTGGTACCGTGTTCGGAGTGCTCATCGTGCCCGGTTTGTACTACGTGTTCGGTACCCTGTCCGCCGGCCGCAAGCTGATCAGTGACGAAAACGAGAATCCGCTGTCGGAATTCGAGCCCCATGTATTAGTTGATGAAGAAATTCCGAGCCATGCCCATGCGTAAGAAACGCCTCTACCAGGGCCTCAGCGCCGCCCTGTTGGCACTGACGGTGGGCGCGTGCAAAATGCCCGAGCTGGCCACCAAAGCCACCGGCCGGCCGGTACCCGCCGCCTACGCCGCCACCACCCAGGACAGCACCAACACCGCCCGCAACCAGTGGCGGCAATTTTTCACCGACCCTAACCTCGTCGGGCTGATTGACACCGCCTTGCAGCGCAACCAGGACTTGAACATCTCGCTCCAGGAAATCCAGATTGCCCGCAACGAGGTGCAGATCCGCAAGGGCGAGTACCTGCCCTTCGTGGGGCTAGGGGCCAAGGCCGAGGCCGAGCGGCCCAGCCGCAACACGTTGCAAGGGGCCACCGAAGAAGCCATCCGCATCCAGCCCGAGCACCGCAACCCCGATCCGCTCCAGAACTACCAGATTGGGGCGTTTGCCTCCTGGGAAGTGGACATCTGGCACAAGCTGCGCAACGCCCGCAAGTCGGCTGCCCTGCGCTACCTGGCTACGGTGGAAGGCCGCAACTTTACCATCACCAACCTGATTGCCGAAATAGCCACCTCCTACTACGAGCTGCTGGCCCTGGACAACCAGCTGGCCATCGTGCGCCAGAACATTGAGCTGCAAACCAACGCTTTGGAGCTGGTGAAGCTGCAAAAAGACGCGGCCCGCACTACCGAGCTAGCCGTGCAGCGCTTTGAGGCCCAGCTGCACAACACCCGCAGCCTGCAATACGGCATCCAGCAGCGCATCACCGAAACCGAAAACCGCCTCAACTTCCTGGCCGGCCGCTACCCGCAGCCGATTACACGCAATGCCGCGGCGTTCAACGAACTGTTGCCCGCCCCGGTGCAGGCCGGCGTGCCGGCCCAGCTGCTGCAAAACAGGCCCGATATCCGGCAGGCCGAGCAGCAGCTGGCCGCCGCCAAGCTCGATATCCAGATTGCCCGGGCCAATTTCTACCCGGCACTGCGCATCACGGGTGGGGCCGGGTTCGGGGCCTTCAAGCCCGGGCTGCTGTTCACCACGCCCGAAAGTATGCTCTACTCCCTGGCCGGTGATTTGGTGGCCCCGCTGGTAAACCGCAACGGCATCAAGGCCGTGTACGGCAACGCCAACGCCCTCCAGATTCAGGCCGCTTACAACTACGAGCGCACCATCCTGAACGCCTACGTGGAAGTAGCCAATCAGCTGTCGGGCATCCGCAACCTCCAGCTGAGCTACGACGAAAAAGCCCGGCAGGTGCAGGCCCTCAACCAGTCCGTTACCATCTCCAACAGCCTGTTTCGCTCGGCCCGCGCCGACTACACCGAAGTCCTCTTCACCCAGCGCGACGCCCTGGAATCGAAGTTCGACCTCGTAGAAACCCGGATGCGGCAGCTCAACGCCTCCGTGAACGTGTATCGGGCCCTGGGCGGCGGCTGGCGGTAACTTCCGGCGAGTAGCATACAGAAAACCCTCCCGCTCCTGGCAATTCCTGCCGGGGGCGGGAGGGTTTTTTCGTGCGCAGAATGGTATAGCCGACTGTGCCCGGAAATACCGTACTTCCGGCTGGTTTTCAGTGAATACCACATGAGAAAGTTTCGACTAGCCAGCGCGTTATTGGGGGCTTTGACCTTGGGCGGGTACATGGCCCCGGCGCAATCCAACGGTTCATTTCATACCCTGGATGGCCGCACGCTCCGCCCCGCCGACATCGACCGAACTGTGCGGCAGCTGATGGACTCGGCGCGGGTACCGGGGCTGGCGGTGGCCTTGCTGGAAAAAAACCGGGTGCGGTATCTGCGCACCTTCGGCTACCGCAACGTGGCCGAAAAAGCCCCGCTGGAGCCCAACACGGCCATGTATGGGGCCTCTTTGAGCAAAGCCGTGTTTGCCTGCCTGGTGATGCAGCTGGTGCAGGCCGGCCAGCTCAACCTCGACCGGCCGCTCTATGAGTACCTGGGCAGACCCATTCCGGAGCTGGCCGGGTGGCAGGATTTGGCCGGCGACGAGCGGTGGCGCCAGCTTACGGCCCGCATGGCCCTTACCCACACCACCGGCCTGCCCAACTGGCGCTGGATTGAGCCCGACAAAAAGCTGCGCTTCAAATTCGAGCCCGGAGCCCGCTACGGCTACTCCGGTGAGGGCTTGCAGCTACTGCAGCTGGCCGTGGAAGCCGTCAGCGGCAAAAGCCTGCTCCAGTTGAGTGAGGAGCAACTGTGGCGACCCTTGCAGCTCACCGGCAGCAGCTACGTATGGCGGCCGCAGTTCGAGGCCAACTATGCCCTGGGCTACGACGAAGAGGGCCAGCCGCTGGCAAAGCGCCGCCGCACTAAGGCCCAGGCCGCCGGCTCCCTGGAAACCACTCCCGCCGACTACGCCGCGTTTCTGGCCGCCCTCATGCAGGGCCGGGTGCTGCCGCCGGCCACCCTCACCGAAATGACCCGCCCCCAGGTGCGTATTCCCTATATAGCACAGTTTGGGCCGCTGGCTACCGTAGCCGCCCCCGACAGCAACCGCACCATTGGGCTGGCCTACGGGCTGGGTTGGGGCGTGTTTCAGTCGCCTTACGGGCCGGCCTACTTCAAGGAGGGCCACGACGACGGCTGGGAAAACCACAGCGTAGTATTTCCCAAGCAGAAAAAAGCCCTGCTGCTGCTAGGCAACAGCTCCAACGCCGATAAAATATTCCGGTCTTTGCTGGTGCAGCTGCTCGGCGACCAAAGCACACCCTGGCAGTGGGAAGGCTACGTGCCCTACACTTACACTGAAAAATAGTAGCCAACCCACATTGCAAACTATAGCCAGCAACTAGGTGGTGTGAACAGTCACGTAGTCAAAAACGTTGGGTGGGCATGTGGCGCGTCAAGCTAGTGTGTGGGGGTCAGGGGTGGTTGACTCGTTGGAGAGTGGCTACACAATTGGCTGCAGCTAGCCATACCGATTGGCCGGACGATATATGTACTGGAGGGCTATGGGCCAAAATTCAGGTTACACCATTGAGGAAACCGCCACAGTGCCCTTAACTCCCAGGTTGGCGAGTTGGAGGCCTATGCGACTCGTTTGGCTTCGCAAGCCGGAATCCAGACACCTTCGTGGCAGCTGCTGCACTCGGCGTGCTCACCTTTGGCCAGAGGTTGCACGTGGCCGCAACAGGCACAGGCGTACGCGCCGGCCTGCTCCACGCGGTGGCGCTTATCGGCTTTGCGCTCAGGTAATATGGGCAGACCGGGCCGTACGTCGGCGTCCTCGAAAAAATACACACTTACGTCGCCGGTAGCCTCAATATAAGCCCGGCGCACCTGGCCCAGATGCTCAATCTGCTGCTTGCGTAATTCCCCAAACAGCTCCTTTTGGGTAATATTCTGCTTGTTGAAGTTGGGGAGATTAATTTCTCCGTTTTCCACCAGCAGCACCGGGGCACCTTCCAGCCAGTCAGAAAACTTTGGAAATTTCTCGGTGAGCCAGTTGAACAGCAGGTACAGCCCCGATACTACTCCGAACACTACGGCCGCGTGCAGCAGTGGCGTATCGTGGTAGAGCATGGCGTCGCCGGCCGCCGAGCCCAGGGCCAGAATAATGCTCAGCTCGAAGATGGACAGCTGCCGCACCCCACGCCGGCCCGTTACGCGCAGGGCTCCTAAAATCATCAGATAAGTAAGCAGGCAGCGTACTCCCACTTCCAGCAGAAACAGCGGGGGAGTCTCGTCGGAAAAGAGGATGCGGTTCCAGTCGAAAGGCTGAACGTCGGCGGCAAGTAGCATAGGCGGAGGGTAACCACAGGAAAATGATTACCCATCTAACGCAGCGCCCGGCCTGGCCGTTGACCAGGCGACACTATTCGGGCCAGTCGTGGGGGCCCGGGGGCGGGGCCAGGGGCAACACCAGGTGGTAAGTGGAAGGTGCAAAGCCCATAGCCGCCCAGAAGCGGCGCCCTACTTCGTTGGCTACGGCAACCTGCAGCTCCAGGTGGTCGGCGCCTTCCTGCTGCAGCCAGTGCCTGGCCGTAAGAAACAGCTCCCGCCCAATACCCAACCGGCGGAAGGGCAGGCGTACCATGGTTTCGGCAATGTAGCCGCGGCGCTTGTAATGCATACCCCGGTTGCCGTGCTGGTACATGGCAATCAGTAATCCGGCCAGGCCATCCGGGGTATCGGCCACAAAAAAGCGCGTATACGGCTCCCGCAGCCGGTGTAGTAGTGCCTGTTTCAACTCCACCTCCGCCATGCGGTGGTAGCCGAAAACAGGGTGGTACTGCTCGTGCGAATCCATCAGCTCACACCAAAGACGGTACACGGCGTGCAGGTCGGAGCGGGTAGCCGGACGAATGATCATGAGGGGAAAAAAAGCGGGCGAAGCGGTAAGATGCGGACAGATGGCGGAAAACCCACAGGTGACCGGCGAAAGAAGTGCCGCAACATCTGTTGTTCCGGCGAAGCAGGAATCTGGGGTTCACCTCCTGGCGGTTGTTTACCCAGATTCCTGCTTCGTCGGAATGATAGGCTTACGCGCTGGCTTGGTTTAGCTGCTGCACATCGGCTTGGGTAAGTTGCAGGTGCATGGCTCTCAGCAGCTCCTGTACCTGACCGGGGGTGGTGGCGCTGGCAATAGGCGCGGTGAGGCCGGGCTGCGCCATAATCCAGGCCAGGGCTACCTGGGCGGGCGAGGAGCCGGGGTGGCGGGCCACTACCGCATCGAGGGCGGCCAGGATGCGGCGGCCCCGGTCGTTGAGGTATTTGGGGCCGATGCTGCTGCCCCGGATGCTTTTGGAGAGGTCGGCCTCGGTGCGGTACTTGCCCGTGAGGAAGCCCGAGGCTAGGCCGAAGTAGGGAATTACGCCCAGGCCGTGCTTCTGGCACAGCGGCTGCAACTCCTGCTCGAAGCCGGCGCGGTTGTACAGGTTGTACTCGGGCTGGAGGCTTTCGTAGCGGGGCAGGCCGTGGGCGGCACTGGCCTCCAGGGCTTGGCGCAGGCGGGCGGCCGAGAAGTTGCTGGCCCCGATGGCCCGTACCTTGCCCTCCCGAATCAGTTCGGCGTAGGCTTCCAGGGGCTCGGTTACCGGCAGCGTCTCGTCGTCCTGGTGGCTTTGGTAGAGGTCGAGGTAGTCGGTGCGCAGGCGTTTGAGCGAGGCTTCCACCGAGCGGCGGATGTAGTCTTTGGCCAGGCCTTTTGAGCCGTCGCCCATCTGCATGCCCACTTTGCTGAAGAGGAGCACATCGTCGCGGCGGCCCCGCTGCTGCAGCCACTTGCCCAGCACCACCTCCGACTCGCCGCCCTGGTGGCCGGGAGCCCAGGCCGAGTACACGTTGGCAGTGTCAATGGCGTTGCCGCCCCCGGCCATAAAGGCGTCGAGCACCCGAAAAGAAGCGGCTTCGTCGGCCGTCCAGCCAAATACGTTGCCGCCCAAAACCAACGGGGCCAGCTGCAGGCCGGAGCGGCCCAGTTCACGGTGTTGCATTGCTTGCTTAGTAAATCAGGGAGAAAGAAAAAGGCAGGCCGGCAAGATAGCGCCTGCCAGGAAGGAGCCGCTATAACTGCCGGCCCCGCCCGATAGTTATAGGTGGGTAGCCACGCTAATAGTGCCGGGTAGCCCGCGTATCTTGGGGCATGGCCCGCAAACTCGACTCGCTGCCCGTAATAGATGCCCCCACCCGCGCGGAATGGCGGGCCTGGCTGGCGCAGCATCATGCCCAGCCGACGGGCATCTGGCTTACGCTCTATAAAAAGACCAAGGGGCCAGGCTTCCTTAATTACGCCGAAGCCGTGGAGGAGGCCTTGTGCTTTGGCTGGATTGACTCGGTACCCCGCAAAGTAGATACAGTCTGCTACCAGCTGTATTTCTCGCCCCGCAAGCCCGGCAGCGTATGGTCGGGGCTGAACAAGCGGCGCGTGGCGGCGCTAGAGGCCGCCGGCCTGCTGCACCCAGCCGGCCAGGCCAAAATAGCTGCCGCCCGGCTGGATGGTAGCTGGGCCACCCTCGACGCCGTGGACGCCCTGGCGCTTCCGCCCGACCTGGCCGCCGCCTTTGCCGCTCAGCCCGCTGCCTACCAGAACTTCCAGTCCTTCCCGCCAAGCACCCGCAAGGCAATTCTGCAACAGCTTGTAGCCGTGAAACGCCCCGAAACCCGCCAGCAGCGCATCACCCGGATTATAGAAAAAGCCACCCGCAACGAGCGGGCTTGAGAGGCTCTGGGGTAGTAGTAGGAATCCGCCAGAACGTCATTCCGAGCAGAGCCGAGGACTCTCGCGAGCTGACGTTGGAATGGTATTGTCATGCTGAGCCTGTCGAAGCATCTCTACCGCTTCATTGCTTCATCATACCCAGGTCTTAGCCTTAAAATACACAGCAGTTTTCATTTGAACATCATTGGTTAGCCAGCGGTAGAGATGCTTCGACTGCGGCTCCGTCCCTGGCTTGATGCGCCACATGCTCAGCATGACGGGCTATTCTAACAACCTCGGCACGCAAGATTCCTCGCAAGCTCGGAATGACGGTCCAATCAAACACTTCGCCACCAGCCACCTCGCCGCGGGTTCTTATCTTCGCCGGATGCGTTGGTTAGCTATATTTTTATCATGCCTGCTTCTGCTGACTACCGCAGCGGCGCCGCCGGCCCCGGTGGTTGTGGAGCGGAATTTTCAGCGGCAGTTCGAGCAGCACGGCGTGCAAGGTTCGTTTCTGCTGTATGAGGAGCCGGCCGGGCGGTTTGTGGCCTATAACCTGAAGCGCTGCCGCCAACGGTTCCTGCCGGCGTCTACCTTCAAAATCCCCAACACCCTCATCGGCCTGCAAACCGGTGCCCTGCCCGATACGGCCGAAATCTGCCGCTGGGACGGAGTGAAGCGCAGCTTTCCGCAGTGGAACCAGGACATGACCTACGCCCAGGCTCTGCGGGTGTCGTGCGTGCCGTGCTACCAGCAGCTGGCCCGGCGCATTGGGGTGGCGCGCTACCGCCAGTGGCTACCGCGGCTGGGCTACCCTGGCATGGTGGTTACCCCGGCCACCCTCGACACGTTCTGGCTGGACGGTAAGTCGCAAATAAGTCAGTTTGAGCAAGTAGATTTTATACGCCGCCTGCAGGCCGGAACCTTGCCCGTAGACCAGCGCCGCCAGCGGGCTGTACGGCAGCTGCTCATCCTTAAAAAAACACCGGAATACACGCTCTACGGCAAAACCGGCTGGCGCTTCCGCTCCGCCCGCAACCCCGACAACGGCTGGCTGGTGGGCTGGGTAGAGCGGGCTGATGGCCGCCGCGCTTTTTTCGCCCTCAACATCGAGCCCCGGCCTGGCCCCACCAACGACGAGCAGTTCATAGCCAGCCGCCGCGCCGTAACGGAAGCCGTACTGCGGGAGCTGAAGTGGCTGTAGAGACGCGACAACTAAAGCCAGAGCTAAGGGCAAGTTCCCCTCCTTGGAAAGGAGGGGCTAGGGGGGGGACAATCGTTGAACGAGTACTATAACTAGCTCTAAAATCTGTTCTACCACTAGTCAACCACCCCTAGCCCCTCCTTTCCAAGGAGGGGAACTAGCCCTTAACTCTAGGATTCGCCTCCTACCTTCGCCGTATGCGTTTCTGTCTGTTGTTTCCGTTGCTGCTGCCGGGCCTGCTGGTTGCCCAAACGCCCGAGCGGGCCGATATTCTAATTCGGAACGGCCGCTTGTATGATGGCACCGGCAATACCTGGACGCTGGGCGACGTGGCCGTGCGCCAGGGCCGGATTGTGGCCGTGGGCCAGCTGCCGGCGGGCTACCCGGCCGACACTGTGCTGGACGCCCGCGGCCTGGCCGTGGCCCCCGGCTTTATTGATGTGCACACCCACATTGAGGATGACGAGGTACGCCAGCCTACAGCCGACAACTTTCTGCTGGACGGGGTGACGACGGTAGTCACCGGCAACTGCGGCTCCTCCCGCCCTAATTTGCGCCGCTACTTCCGCCAGCTCGACAGCCTGCATCTGTCCGTGAACGTGGCCTCGCTGGTGGGGCAGGGCACGGTGCGGAAAGCGGTGATGGGCCGGGCGCAGCGCCCACCTACGGAGGCGGAGCTGGCACGCATGGAAGTGCTGGTAGATAGCGCCATGCAGGCCGGAGCCGTGGGCCTGTCGTCGGGGCTGATCTACATTCCGGGCACGTACACCCGCACACCCGAGCTGGTGCGGCTGGCGCGGGTGGCCGGGCGCTACCACGGCCTCTACGCCACCCACATGCGCAACGAGTCCGACAGCGTGCGGCAGGCTATTCAGGAGGCGTTGCTGGTGGGCCGTGAGGCCGGTGTGCCCGTGCAGATTTCCCACCTCAAGCTGGGCGGGCAGCAAAACTGGGGCCGCACCGATGACCTGCTGCGCCTGATTGAAACCGCCCGCCAGCAGGGCCAGCCCGTTACCATCGACCAGTATCCCTACACGGCCAGCTCCACCAGCCTCAGTACCCTGCTCCCCGATGATGTGCAGGCCGATGGCCGCGACTCCCTGCGGGCCCGCCTGGCTCGCCCGGCCGTGCGCCGGGAGGTAGAGCGGTTTCTGGTGCAGCGGCTGCGGCGTAAGGGCCTGCGCCACTTCAGCTACGCCGTGGTGGCCAGCTTCCCGCCCGAGCCGGGCTATAACGGCCGCAGCCTGGAGGAAATCAACCAACTGCGCCGCCGCCCGCATACGGCCCGCGCCGAAGCGGCTACCGTGCTGGATTTGGTGCTGCAGCACGATGCCGGCATGGTGTTCCACGGCATGAGCGAGCCGGACGTGCAGAACATCATGCGCTACCCCCAAAACATGGTGGCCTCCGATGCCAGCATCCGGGTGTGGCAGGAGGGTGCGCCGCATCCGCGCGGCTACGGCTCCAACGCCCGGGTGCTGGGCCACTACGTGCGCGAGCTGCGCCTCATTACGCTGGAAGACGCCATCCGCCGCATGACCAGCCTACCCGCCCAAACCTTTGGCTTCACCAACCGGGGCCTGCTGCGTCCCGGCTTTGCCGCCGATATCGTAGTGTTTGACCCCGCCACGGTGGCCGATAAATCTACCTTCGCCCAGCCCCATCAATATTCCGAAGGCATGAAATACGTGCTGGTAAACGGCCGCCTCACCGTGCGCGACGGAAAGCACACCAGGCAGCGCGCCGGGCAGGTGCTGTACGGGCCAGGCCGGCAGTAGCTACCTGTCATCCTGAGTGGAGCGAAGAATCTTATCATGCTGAAACGAGTGGTTCTTACGACTTGCTGGCGTGATAAGATCCTTCGCTCCACTCAGGATACTATATAGTTACACCCATTCCAGCACGCGCCAGCCGTGGCCGGGAACCAGTAGCTCGTCGCCTTCCCGCAGCAGCAGCTGTTGCCCGCTGAATACGTCCTGCCACGTTCCGGCCGCCTCGGCCGAAATCGGCAGCGGGGTTTCCCGGGCTTCGGCATTGATGACGCAGAGCACGGCCGCGCCATCTTTGTCGCGGCGGAAACCGTACAGCTGCTCCGGGCCGGGGAGGCGGCGGAAGCGGCTGTGCACGTCGCCGTTGCGCAGGGCGGGGTGGCGGCGCTTGAGCTGCAGCAGCCTGGTGTAAAACTCCTGCAGCGGGATGGTGTACCAGCCGATGGTGTCCCGGTCGAAGAACTGGAGGCGGCGGCTGAGGGCAGCTTCCTGGCCCGAATACACCAGCGGCATACCCGGCAGCAGCACCGTGAGTACCGCAAACGGCAACGCCAACGGGCCGAGCCGCTCGTACTCGGTACCGTCCCAGCTGTTCACGTCGTGGTTGCTGGTGAAGTGCATCAGGTACACCGAGGGCGGGTACTTGGCCCGCTCGGCGGCCAGGTACACGTCGATGTCCTCCAAGCGGGCTTTGCCTTCGGCAATATGGTCGAGAAGGTAGTGCAGGCGTAGGCCGAAGCTCATGTTGAAGGCCCGCTCCAGCAGCTTGGTGTCGGAGTTGAATTCTTCCCAGCTCAGGCCTCCGCTGGGGTAGAGCTCATCCCACTCGGCCAGCATAAACAGGGGCTTCACCGCGTCCAGTTCCAGGCGGGCCTCATCCCAGAAATCGGTGGGCACCAGGCCGGCCACGTCGCAGCGGTACCCGTCGATGTCGGCCTCGCGCACCCAGTAGAGCAGGGCATCGGTCATGTAGCGGCGCAGCTCCCGGTGGGTGTAGTCGAAGGCTACCACATCGGTCCAGTCGGGTACGGGCGGCAGCAACTGGCCGCTGGCGTCGCGGCGGTACCACTCGGGGTGCGCCTGCACCAGGGGGTTGTCCCAGGCGGTGTGGTTGGCCACCCAGTCGAGCAAAACGCGCAGGCCCAGGCCGTGGGCCGTTTGCACCAAGTGGCGCAAATCGTCGAGGGTGCCAAACTCGGGGTTCACGCCAAAATAGTCCTGCACGGCATACTGGCTGCCCAACGTGCCCTTGTGTTCCACTAGGCCAATCGGGTGAACCGGCATCAGCCACACGATGCTGATGCCCATGGCCGCCAACCGGGGCAAATGCTCCTCAAACGCCCGAAACGTGCCTTCGGAAGTGAAGTTGCGCAGGTTTACTTCGTAGATGGTGGCGTTGGCGGCCCATTCCGGGTGGCGCACCTGAAACAGGTGCGACTGAGGGTGCAAGGGTTCTTCGGCAGACATGGCAAGGTCGTTTCCTGCGGTTGAACGAGGGGCTGCTAGTGGGGTTGTATGCTGAAATCTGCCGTTCGCATCACTTTACGACCTCTCTGCGAAAAAGAGAGGAAGTTAGCGGTACTCATTCGATGAAGCTGTGTAGAAAGTCTGACAGAACAATTCAGAACGTCATGCTCTATCTGGCGTCCGCTTGTCGAAGCATCTCTACCGCTTTATTAGGTCGTTCAACGAATCAGTAGAGATGCTTCGACAAGCGGACGCCAGATAGAGCATGACGTTCTTTCAGCTTTCTAAACAGCTTCATTACAGCTGCTCCAGCACCCGCCAGCCCCGGGCCGGCACGGTAAGCGGGGCCTGGGCCGCCAGGGTTTCAGTTTTATCCGAAAACACGTCCCGGAAACTACCGGCGGGTAGGGTGACGGTCTGAGGCTGGTCGGTGAAGTTTACGGCGGTGACGACGGCGGCCCCGTTTTTGCGGCGCTCAAAGGCATAGGTGCCTTCCGGTGAAGCGAGGCGGGTAAACTGGCTGCAGGGGTCGCCGTTGCGCAGGGCCGAGTGGTGTTTTTTGAGCTGCAACAGCTTGGTGTAGAACTCCTGCAAGGAGTAGTTGTTCCACGGAATGGTGTCCTTGTCGAAGAAGCGCAGGCGTTTTTTCAGGGCTGCTTCCTGGCCCGAGTACACCATCGGAATGCCTGGCAGCAGGGCTGTGAGTACGGCTTGGGGCAGAGCGTTTTGGCCCAGCCGCTCATACTCGGTACCGTCCCAGCTGTTGATGTCGTGGCTGGTGGTGAAGTACATGAGGTAGCTGGTGGCCGGGTAGCGGCGGCGCTCCACCTGCCGGTAAGCGTCGAGGGCGGCCACGGGCTGCTGGCCCCGGCTGATGCTGTCGAGCAGGTAGCGCATGCGCAGGGCGTAGGTGGCATCAAAGGCCTGTTCCAGCATACCGGTGTGGGGGTCAAACTGGCCCGGCTTCAGGAAGGGCGGGTCGTGGAGCTCGTCCCACTCGGCCAGCATAAACACCGGCTTCACTTTTTCCAGCGCGGGGCGCGTCTGGTTCCAGAACTCCATGGGCACCAAGCCGGCCACGTCGCAGCGGAACCCGTCGAAGTCGGCTTCTTTCAGCCAGTACAGCATACTTTCCCGCATGTAGCGGCGCAGCTCCGGCTTGCCGTAATCTAGGTCGATAACGTCCTGCCAATCGGCTACGGGCGGCAGCAGCTGGCCCTGGGGGCCGCGCGTAAACCACTCGGGGTGCTCCTGCAGCAGCTTACTGTCCCAACTGGTGTGGTTGGCCACCCAGTCCAGAATAACGTGCATGCCGCGCTTGTGGGCTTCGGCAATCAGGTGCTGCAGGTCCTGCATCGAGCCAAACTCCGGATTCACGGCCCGGTAATCCCGAATGGAATACTGGCTGCCCAGCTGGCCCTTGCGGTTCTTCTCCCCGATGGGCTGCACCGGCATCAGCCACAGAATACCCACGCCCATTTTCTGCAGGCGCGGCAGGTGCTGCTCAAACGCCCGAAACGTGCCCTCCGGCGTGTACTGCCGGATGTTCACCTCGTAAATACTGGCCGAATCGGCCCACTGGGGGTGACGGATGGTGTAGGCCGCGGGAGCAGCCGGGGCGCAGGCCGGGGCTGCGGGCGTGGAGGGGCCCGACTGGCAGGCACCGAGTAGCAGCAGGCCGCTTAGCAGGGTAAGGAGGTGACGAGGCATGCCGGAAGATACGGAAGCATCGTCGTTGGGGAGTAACTGCTCGGCCCTTGTATTCAACCACTCTGGCTCCGCTAGGTCTGGGAAGTCGATGGAGGCACATGGAGCGTCACGCCGAAGTCTTTCGCCCGGCAGGCGTCCAGGATGCTGGCCAAAAAAAGTACAGGATACTGGGGCGGCACTGCGGCATGGTCAGCCCGTATGGTGGAGTCAGCTGCCGCGCTACTGCACCTGCTGCACCTCCAGGATGCCGGGGAGGTGGATGGGGACCGGCAGGTGGCCGGTACGGGCAAAATCGGCCCAGAACTGGCGGACGGGGCGGCCGGCAGCTTCCACCTCGGGCCAGGTAGCCTGGCCCAGCAGAGGCACGGGCGCCCAGGCTTCGGCCGAGCCGAAAAGCAAGGGCAGGTCGATGGTATGGGCTCCGCCAAACTCGCTGCCCACCGGATGGTAGGGCACCCTGAACAGGTACGCCTGCCCCCCGGCCCGGGCATGGCGGCGGGCAAAAGCAGCCGCCGGACCCACGTAAATGCGCCGGGAGCCGGCCCTTACCAGGGCCTGCAGCAGGGCAGGGGCCGGGCGGGGTAGGGCAAGCAGGCGGCGTAGGCCCGGGGCGGCCACCGCAAAGAAGCGCAGCTCATCGGTAGTGGCCCCAATGAGTACGTCGAAGTGGGGAGCGGCGGCCTGCCAGGCCGCATCGGCGGCGGGCTCGGGGGGCAGCGGAGAGGCCCCGTATTGCACCCCAAACGGCATTCCCGCCTTCAGCCCCGACCACCGGGCGGCGCGCTCGGCCCGGGGCTGGGCGGCCAGCACCTGCTCCAGGGGGGCATGGGGGGGCAAAGGCGCCACAGCAGCTGCCATGGCCCGGCCCATGCGGGCCCGGCCGGGCGCCAGCCCCAGGGGGGCGCTGTGCAGAATTACGCGCCGGAACAGTCCGGCAGCGCCCTCGGCCAGCATCAGGTGAGCCGCCGCGTCTGCGCCCGAAGAGTGGCCCAGCAGCGTTACGCAGCTGGGGTTGCCCCCGAAGGCGGCAATATTGCGCTGCACCCAGCGCAGGGCGGCCAGCAGATCCAGCAGGCCCAGGTTGGCGGGAGCATGCTGGTGCCCCAGAAACCCCAGCATGCCCAGGCGGTAACTCACGGCCACCACCACCAAGCCCTGCTCACGCACCAGCGGGGTAGGGTCGTAGAAAGCCAGGTCGCCGGCTCCGCTTACGTAGGAGCCCCCGTGAATCCAGACCAGCACCGCCCGCGGTGGGCCCGCCTGGTAATCGGGCGGGGCCGTCACGGTCAGCCGCAGGCAGTCCTCATCGAAGGTGCGGCCGGCCAGAGCCGGGCCCATGGCTTCCTGCAAAACGGGGTCGGGTACCTGGGGGCACACCGGGCCGGGTGCTGTGGCCGGGCGCAACTCCGGGTGGGCCAGCTCGTCGGTGGGAGGCTGAAACCGGGCGGCGCGGGCGTAGCGGATGCCGCTGGCACGCACCAGGCCGGCGTGGTAGTGGCCCCGCAACGGGCCGTCGGGAGTCAGAAACACGGGAGCAGAATCAGCCATACAAAAAGGTAAACAACCCGGCCGGGGCCGCCCTGCATACCGCCAGTCGGGCCCTGGGGTTACGGGGGAGGCATTGGCTTAGTCAGCTTGATCAAACCGGCGCAGGCGCTTTTTGCTGAGCTCGTAGCTGAGGATGGCCGGCACGTAGAACGTGACATCGGCCAGCAGCTTGGCCAGCAGAATGCCGCCGCTGCGGCTACCCAGCAGGCGGGGCAGCCACACCATCAGGACCGGCCGGATCAGCAGACTATCGAGAAGTTCAGCGGGGCCAAATTCAACCGCCAACGCCAGTAGGTTTTGCCTGAGGGTGCGGCGGGTATAGCGGCGGCCGTTGGCGCGCAGCTGGCGGCGGGTACGGCGCACATCCTGCAGCAGCAGCCAGCCAAAGTAGGCCACGTTGCCAGCCCAGGTGCCGGCCAGGGCCGCCCGCACCTCCTGGCCGGGTGCCAGCTGCCAGGCCAGGCCGGCCCCGCCCAGCGTGGCCAGCACCGAGAGAATTTCGGCGGGCAGGTAGCGGCGCAGCCATTCCACAACTTTGGCTTTCATGCGGGGAGGCAAAAAGAAACGGCTATTTTTCCGGAGCCCGCCAAAGATACTGCCCCACTTATGCAAATACCGTTTACACCGTTGGTGCTGCTGTTGTGGGCCGTGGTGGCACAGGCGCTGCTGGCGGCCGGGCTGCTGTGGGCAGCTCCGGCCAACCGACTGCCCAACCGGTTTCTGGCTTTGCTGATGCTAAGTCTGGCCCTGTGGCTGCTCGATGGGTTTTTCCGGGTGGCCAACGTGTACGGGCAAAACCCCGAGTGGTATTTCGTGCCCATCTACTACTCCTTTGCATTCGGGCCGCTGCTGTATTTTTATGTGCGCAGCCTCATCAACCACAATTTCCGGTTCACCCGTGGGCACCTTGTGCATTTCGGGCCAGTGCTGGTGCAGGCCGGTCTGTATTGGTGGCTGCGGCTGCAGCCCTACGCCACGCGGCTGTGGTTTTGGCAGCAGGTACACCGGCCCGTTACCTACCGTCTGGAGTTTGTTGGCACCTGGATTTCCCTGGCGGTGTACCTGCTGCTGAGCTTGCAGCTGCTGCGGCGCTACCGCCACTGGCTCACCGACAATTTCTCGGAGGTATCCCGGCTGCGGCTGCAATGGCTGCGGGTGCTGCTGGTGGCGGTGGGAGTAGTGAGCCTGCAGTGGCTGCTGGAAGTGGTGTTGCGTGAGTTTTTCGGGCTGTACTACGAGTATGACTACTCCACCGAGCTGCTGGGCGTGATGCTGTTCCTGATTGGCATCGTGGGGCTGCGCCAGGCCGATATGCGGGCCGTGCGCTTCGAGCCCGAAGCCCCGGAACCAGCCCTCCCGGCCCCGCCCGAGCCGGCCGCTGCCCCGGCCGCTGTTCCGTCAGGCCAGCCGCGGCCCGATACCCCAGCGGCAAACGAAGCCCTCGCCCCCGCGCTGAACGAGGCGGCGCTGCACCGCATTCGGCAGGCATTGGAGGAAGAGCAGCTGTACCTGAACCCTACGCTTACCCTGGCTGAGCTGGCGGCGCACACCGGCCTGGCCCCCCGGCTGATTTCCGCCACCGTCAACCAGGGGTTTGGGCAGAGCTTTAACGATGTGGTAAATGGCCTTCGGGTAGCCGAGGTAAAACGCCGCCTGGCTGCCCCCGATGCGCAGCGCTTCACCCTACTGGGCATTGCCCTGGAAAGCGGCTTCAACTCCAAAACCACTTTCAACCGCATCTTCAAGCAGTTCACCGGCGTCGCCCCGCGGGAGTGGAGGTAGTGAGTAGTGGGTAGTGGGTAGTGGGTAATAAGATTGTCATCCTGAGCTTGCGAAGGACCTTTTAACGACAGAACGACTCCGCGAACCTCCGCGCATTCCTCTGCAAACCTCTGCGGGAACCGACGCCCGAACACGTGATAAGGTCCTTCGCAAGCTCAGGATGACAATCTTATTACCCACTACCCACTACCCAACTTCGTCCCATATCATGATGTGGGGCGTTCCAGGGCCTGATTCGGGGCGTTTGGGGCGAAGTGAACGGTCACCTTTGGGTCGTTCATTCATCCCCACGACCCATGAGAACTTTGCTGATGCTGTTGCTGCTGACCCCGGCGGCCCCGCTGCTGGCCCAGACGGCCCCCGCCAAACCGGCCTGGACCGACCACCGCCGCGTGCTGCCCGATAAGCTGCGGCAGGTGCCGGTGGGCCTCACGCTCTGGCATACACCCAACCCCAACTACCCCGAGCCCAACCCCGCGCAGCCGGGCGCCTACCTCTGGAAGCACAGCACCCTGCTCCGCTCCGAGGTGGGGGAACTGACGGTAGTGGAGTGTGGCAGCTTTATCTGGTACGATGAAACCGGCTGGAAGCAGAACCTGACCCAGACGCCCGCCGAATTTGCCGAGCTGTTCCAGTGCCCTGGCGGCCGCCTGCTGACCGGCCGCACCTACACCTTCGCCAAGAATTACCGCTACGCCGACAACGCCCGTCAGCTCTACGGCGGCGACGCGCTCTGGTACATCCTGGCCCGCGACGCGGCCGGCAAACTCTACAAAGGCATGGGCCTGCTCGAAACCGAAGCCACGGTACGCTAGAACGTGTCCCCCGGAGCTGTTTTCCGGCTCCGGCCGCCAGAACGTGTACCCCGAAGCTGGGCTTCGGCCCGCGTGAGAAGATAATTACCCCCAGGCGCGGGCCGGAGCCCAGCTCCGGGGTACAACTTCAACAACAGCCCAGCTCCGGGGTACACGTTCTGACTACTTTCCTTACACCCTCCCTACAACCACTTTCCGTCATGAAAACCTTACTTGTTTTTCTGCTCCTACTCACTCTGGCCGCCGCCCGGCCCGCCGCCAATACCTACCGCATAAGCCCCACTGCCAGCCGCATCACCTGGACGGGGTATGCCGAAGTCGGGAGCTATGCACCTACGGGCACCGTGCGGCTGCAAGCTGGCTCCTTCAGCTACGACGGCCGCACCATCCGGGGCGGCCGTTTCGTGTTCGATATGCGTACCCTGGAGCAGGAGCAGGCCCAACTGGCCGAGCACCTGCGCGGCCCCGATTTTTTTGATGTGGTGAAGTACCCTACGGCCGTATTTGCGCTGCGGGAAGTACGTAACGGCACCGCCAGCGGCCAGCTCACGCTGCGAGGCGTTACCAAACCCGTGCAGTTCCCGTGTACCCTCACAACCTTGCCCAACGGGCAGCTGCGGGTCACTGGTGCCGCCACCCTCGACCGTACCCAGTTCGGTATCAACTACAACTCCAGCAGCTTTTTTCAGAACCTGGGCAGCTACGCCATCCGCAACGAGTTCCGGCTGGCTTTCGATGTGGTAGCAGTGAGTGAGTGAGTGAGTGAGTGAGTGAAGTTGTCATCCTGAGCCTGCGAAGGACCTTATGCCAGTTGAACGACGACTCGAAGCCAAGTACTACGCCGCCCTGGGGCTCGGCAGCTTGCCCTATGCCGATTGAACAACCCTGCCAACGGCTTGTGCTGGTGGCAACAGGTTCTTCGCAAACTCAGGATGACACTGCACTCACCTTATAACTACCAGTCGTTGGTGCTGGCCTCCTAGTTCGGCCCGGTACACGCCGGGGGGAACGGGGCGCTGCTGGGCATCATCGGTGTTCCAGGTGGTGGTGTGGGGGCCGGCTTCGGTGGTGGTGGGCAGGGTGCGTACTAGCTGGCCCTGGCTGTCGAAAATGCGCAACGGACCAGCTGCTCCTGCCTGGTGCAGGGTGTAGCGCAGCTCGGTTCGGTGGCTGAAAGTGTGGGCGCTGGGGGCTTCCAGCGTAAAGGCTTCGGGCGCGGTATCGGGGGCGGGCGTGGTATTCAGGCGCAGGCCTTGTACCGTGAGGCGCAGGGGCTGGCTCTCGAGTAGCAGCGGCAGGTACAGCGTTTGCGTGCGGGCCTCGTACCGGTATTCGGAGGAAGGCATGGTTTCGCCGTCGAGCAGCACGGCCGTGGGCGCGGCCGCCACGCGGGGCAGCTGCAACTCGATGCGCCGCCACACCGGAGCGCCCTCGAACAGCCGCCCCGCCAGTGCCACCCGTATTTCCGTCTGGCTGGCTGAGGTGGTGCCGGTGAAAGTGAGCAGCTGAAACTGCCCATTACGTGCTACCAGCGCCGATTTTCCGTCGTCATCATACAAGGTGAAGTGGCTGCTAGCCACGGCGGGGTCGGGGTAGTAGCGGACCAGCAGCGTATCGGTGGAGTAGGCGGCGGTGGTGGCAACGTAGGGCGTCAGAGGTAGAAACGCGCCGGCCCGTACCAGCAGGGGCAGGCGGCGGAGCGGGGCCGGGCGGCCCACCGTGCGGCCGCCCGGCAGGGTTTCGTTGCTGTAGAAATCAACCCAGCTACCGGCCGGCAGCACCACGTTGCGGCGGCGCTGCCCCGGCTGCAGCACCGGAGCCACCAGCAGGCTCGGCCCCAGCAGGTACTGGTCATTTACGTTAGCCAGGGCGTTGTCAGGCGGTACAAAAAGGTCGTTACTGGGTTGAACAGGGGCACTTGGTGAGGGGCTGCCCCAACTAGTGGTGTCAGTATCTGCGGTACCATCCGCTGCTGTTTGCTGCGGAGTCGCCTCGGGTAACGTCTCGATAAATGTGCGCAACAGATTAGTACTTCCCTCCCCGAAATTCAGGGGCCGCACCAGGGGTGCGCCGGTTTGGGTGTTTTCCCAGGCCAGGGTGTAGAGGTAGGGGAGCAGCTGGTAGCGCAAGTGAGTGGCCTCACGCACGATGCTGCGGTAGGGCTCCGGCCACCAGTAGGGCTCGGGCGGGGTGCCCGCGCCGTGGGGGCGTAGCACGGGCGAGAAGCTGGCCATCTGCAGCCAGCGGGTGTACAGCTCGGCATCCACGGTATTGCCGGCAAAGCCGCCCGCGTCGGAGTGCATGTATCCCACCCCGCCCAGGCTCATGCTCAGCATGATGGGCACCTGGGCCTGCAACCCACTCCACGACCGGCTTACATCACCCGACCACGGAAACACCGAGTTGCGCTGCATACCCGCCCAGCCCGAGCGGGCCAGGTTAAACACCCGCTCGTTGCGGTATTCCTGGGTGTATTTTTCCTGAAAGATGCCGGCCCAGGCCAGGCCCAGGGCATTATGTACCTGGCGGGTGCTGCCCTTGTAGTGGCGCATATCCGGCGGGTGGTTTTCCGGCTCGCCCAGGTCGCTCCACCAGCCAGCCACGCCTTCCTCCTTACGCTGCTTATAGAGGTTCCAGAGCCAGTCCTGTGTTTCGGGGCGCTGCATGTCCAGCAGAGTAGCCGGCCCGGCCCAGAACGACTCCACGGTGTAGGGCTTGCCGCTGGCCTGGGTACCCACCAAGCCCAGGGCCCGCACCAGGCCATCGTGGCGGGAAGTGCGCATCACGTAGGGCTCCGAAATCAGGATGGTTTTCACGCCCACGGAGTCCAAGCGGCGCATCATGCGCTGGGGCTGCCGGAACTGCGAGTAGTCCCAGTGCAAGTCGCCCTGCCGGGAGGTGCCCCCAAACCAGTACAGGTCCAGCACCAGGGCATCCAGCGGGAAACCTGCTTGGCGCATCCGGCCGGCCACCTGTAGCATCTCCGCGTCGGATCGGTACCCGAAGCGGCTCTGAATCAGGCCCAGGGCCCAGCGGGGTGGTAGCGGCTGCCGCCCCGTCAGGCGGGTGTAGCGGGCCAGGATTTCGGCGTTGCTGCGGCCCAGGATGATGAAATAGCCCAGGTTCAGCAGGTCTTCGCCGCTGTAAGTGAGCGTGTTGGAGTCGGTGGCGCCCAGGTCGAGGGTGGCGGCGGCATGGTGGTCGAAGAGCAGCATGTAGCCCCGGCTGCTGAGCACCGAGGGCAAGCTCACGTTCAGGGTCGGCTCGCCGTTCTGGTAGCCGTAGTGGGCTTCGTTGTAGAGGCTGAGGCGGCGGCCGCGCCGGTCCAGGGGCAGGGCCCGGGAGCCGGTGCCGTAAAGGTGCTCCCCGGGCTGCAGCCGCAACGAAACACCCGTGCCGCCCGGCCCGCTGGCTTCGGTGGTGAGCCGCTGAAATACCCCGCCTGCATCAGCTACCAGCGTTTCGCCCTCTTGCTGATAGCTTACCCGCAGCGGGTTTTTCTGCACCACCAACAGCCCATTCGGGCAATCCAGCTGCCAGGTAATCTGCTGCGGGTATGTTTTGATGCGGGCGCAGAAATCCTTGCCCAATTCTGCCAGAATCTTTGCGCTGGGTGGTCCGTCGCAGCCGGGGTTGCACTCATCCAAGGTGGTCAAGGGTTCGGGCGGCTGTACTACGCTAATGGACGGAATGTCGCGCACGGGCGTGCCGGCCGGGAAATATTCGACCCGCAGTACGCCCCGTGCCCAGGGCCGCAGGCGCAGGGTGCCGCCATCGGTGCTTTGGATGAGGAGGGTATTGGTGGCGTAGTCGTAGCGGTGGGCTTTATAGTTACCCACGAACACCGGGCGGGCCTCGGGTGGCGCGGGTTGCGGAAAGGGGGCCTGAGTAGGGCGGCCATGCTCCTGCTGGGCCCACGCCGGCACGGCCAGCACAGCCAGAAACAAGAAGGACCAGAAGCGGCGTAGAAAGGGAGGCATAGGAGAACAGAAGCGGAAAAAGTGCGTCAAGATAGGACCCCGGGCAGGCTTTTGGACTGCCGCGGGTCTGGCAGACTGCTACGCTGGCTGCGTCCGTCCAACTTTTTGGCAGCAGCGGCCCGGGCGTGCCGGCCGAACCGCAGGCAACACCAGTGGCCCGGCCGGCGTAACAGTTTCAGAAACCCGTAATGCTGTCCTCTCAACCCCACGCCCCATGAACCACAACGCCCGTATTGAGGAAACTATCCAGAACATTTACGATGCCCTGGAAAATCACCACAACCACCCCGTCGAAAATGGTATCGGCTACATCGACGGCTGGATTTCGGCTCTCGACGGCCTTGGAGGTTCGGCCCTGACCGGCCTGCAAGCCGAGCTGCGCAGCCTGCGTACCTATGTGGAGCGCGACGACCGGGCCGCCATTGCGGGCTCCCTGCAGCACCTGGGCCAGGAAACCTCCCTCATTGCCCGCAACCTGCACGATGCTACCGGCGACCAGCTCCGCCACCTGGGTCAGACGCTCATCACGGCGGCCGGCAACCTGAAGGTATCGTAAGAAGTCTGCTGGAATTAGCACCTTACCGACTACTACTCCCATTCCGGGAGCAGTAGCCGGCCATAGGGTCCGCAGGCGGCAGGCCCGGCAAGCAGTCTGGCGCCTGCCGGCATAGCTGTTTGCCCTGTCTATAGTTCTCTAACGTTGTTATCAGGCTTAATACCCGGCCGCCGTATCGTCGCCGCGCGGGTCGGCGCCGCCTTCCAGTTGTCCGCCCGGCAGCACCCGGATAACTTCTACCCGGCCCCAGGCACTGCGCGGGTTCAGCTTGTAGCCCCGGGCCTGCAGGGTGTCCTGAGCGACGGGTAGCAAAGCGCCGGCTTCCACGTCAATCTGGTCCGGGAGCCACTGGTGGTGCAGGCGGGGAGCAGCCACGGCCTGCTGGGCATTCATGCCATAGTCCACCACGTTCAGGATGGATTGCAGTACGCTGGTAATAATGGTGCTGCCGCCGGGCGTACCGGTGACCAGGGCCAGCTTACGGTTGCGGGTGAGGATGGCCGGCGTCATGGAGGAGAGCATCCGCTTGCCGGGCGCAATGGCGTTGGCCGCACCACCCACTAGGCCGTAGGCGTTGGGCGTACCGGGCTTGCTGCTGAAATCGTCCATTTCGTTATTGAGCAGGAAGCCGGCCCCGGCCACTACCACTTTGCTGCCGTAGGCGCCGTTGAGGGTGGTAGTACAGCTTACGGCGTTGCCTTGAGCATCCACCACGTTGTAGTGCGTGGTCTGGTCGGTTTCGTAGCCGGGCAGGCCGGCCCCGGCCGTTACCTGAGCGCTGGGCGTGGCCCGGTAAGGTAAAGTAGTGGCCATACGCTGCCGGTTGTAGGTCTTTTCCAGCAGCTGCGGCACGGGTACCCGCCCAAAGTCCGGGTCGCCGAGGTAGGTGGCGCGGTCGGCGTACACGCGGCGCTGGGCCTCAGTTATCCAGTGCGTGGCCTGGGGTGAGTGCCAGCCGGCCCGGCCCAGGTTGTAGGGCTCCAGCATCTGCAGCATCTGGAGCAGCGCCACGCCGCCGGAGCTGGGCGGCGGAAACGTGAGCACCTCGTAGCCCCGGTATTGGCCGTGTAATGGAGTACGCCACCTGGGCTCGTACTTCAGTAGATCCTGCTTGCTGATGAGGCCCCGGCCGCGCTGCATTTCCGCCACCAGCAGGTCAGCCGTTTCGCCTTCGTAGAAACCTGCCCGGCCCTGGTCCCGGATGCGCTTCAGGGTACGGGCCAGATCGGGGTGGGTAATGGTTTCGCCGGCTTGCCAGGCAGTTAGTTTCAGATAGGCGCTACCGGGGTTGAGCAGGGCAAAGGTATCATGCTGCCCATTCAGGCCGCTGGCTTCCTTTTCTGTGAGTTTTAGGCCCTTGGCGGCTAACTCTACGGCGGGTTGCACCAATTCCTTCCAGGGAAGCTTGCCCAGTTTGCGGTGCAGCTCCCACATGCCGGCCACGGTGCCCGGTACGCCGGCGGCCAAGTGGCCCAGGGTGCTCAGGTTAGGAATTACGTTGCCCTGGGCATCCAGGTACATATCCCGGGAGGCGGCGGCCGGGGCAGTTTCGCGGAAATCCAGAGCACCTTCCTGCCCAGCGGCTCCGCGGTAGAGCAGGAAGCCTCCGCCCCCGATGTTGCCGGCCACCGGTAGCGCCACCGCCAGGGCAAACTGCACGGCCACCGCCGCATCGTAGGCATTACCGCCCCTGCGCAGAATCTCGACCCCAATGCGGGTGGCCTCCGGGTGGGCCGAGGTGACCATTGCCCGACCCGTTACAACTGGCGTTGCGGTCGGAATGGGGGAGGCCAGGGCGGCAGTAGCCTGCCCGGGAGCAGTAGCGGAAGGCTGGGCAGTGGTGCAGGCTGCCAGGGCCGTGAGCAGCAGGAAGGAAATACGGTGGCGCATAGGAGCGTAAAGGTAGGCGAGGCCCGCAAGGAAACGCACCGCACTTTGTTCCGCTAGTACACCTGGTATAAGTGGTGAGCGTAGTGGCGGCTGCCTCGCTTCGGCCGCCAGTAGGCTACCAGAGCGGACACCGTTAGCTGAACCCCGTGCAAAGACGTACTCCTATGGTCTTGTTGCAGCCAGGCTACTGCATACGGGGGCAGTAGTTGGCGCTTAGCCGCAACTTCTCAAATTGGCCTCGTTGGGCAAAGATGCTGTATATGCTACAACTGGCTAACCCACAACCACTACCTGCTAATCCAAAACCAACCCCCCATCCACAATCCGCGTAGCTTTGGCCTGAACCTGAACTGTGCCCCCCGACTATGACAACCGACTCACTGGCTACTGCTTCTCCCTCTGATCCGACCAACCAGCTGCCTCTCGTGCAGCACGACCCCTGGCTGGCCCCGTATGAGCCGGTATTGCGGCGGCGGCAGCAGCGGCTGGCGCAGCGCCTGACCGAAATTACGGCCCAGCATGGCTCCGTGGGTAAGTTTGCGCTGGCCCACCAGCGCCTGGGGCTCAACTACGACGGCCGCCGCCGGGGGTATTGGTTCCGGGAGTGGGCTCCGGCCGCCGAAGCCCTGTATCTGGTTGGCGACTTCAACGGCTGGGACCGGCAGGCTACTCCGCTTACCCGCGGCCAGGATGGGGTATGGGAAGTGTTTCTGGCCGATAAAGACTACAAAGACCGTCTCACTCACCACTCGCTCTATAAAGTACACGTGGTAACGGCCAAGGGAGGCAAAGACCGGTTGCCGGCCATGCTGCGCCGGGCCGTGCAAAACCCCGAAACCAAGGACTTCGCCGGGCAGGTGTGGCGCCCGGAGCAGCCCTTCGTGTGGTCGGATCAGAAGTTTCGGGTGCCGAATTTTGTGCGTGAGCCGCTGATTTACGAGGCCCACGTGGGCATGGCCCTGGAAGAGGGGAAAGTGGGCTCCTACCTGGAATTTGCCGAGCACATTCTGCCCCGTATTCAGGCCGAGGGCTACAACTGTCTGCAG
Source organism: Hymenobacter metallilatus (assembly GCF_003944705.1). Classification (GTDB taxonomy): domain Bacteria; phylum Bacteroidota; class Bacteroidia; order Cytophagales; family Hymenobacteraceae; genus Hymenobacter; species Hymenobacter metallilatus. Next base: position 354,746 of record NZ_RWIS01000002.1, read on the forward strand.
CTGATGGCCGTGATGGAGCACCCGTACTACGGCTCCTTCGGCTACCACGTGGCTAACTTCTTCGGGGTGTCGTCGCGGTTCGGTACGCCCGAGGAGCTCAAGCAGCTCATCAACGAGGCCCACCGCCGGGGCATTGCCGTGCTGCTGGACGTGGTGCATTCCCACGCCGTAAAAAACGAGGCCGAGGGCCTGGCCGATTTTGACGGCTCCGGCGGCCAGTATTTCCACGAGGGGCCCCGCGGCAACCACCCCGGCTGGGATTCCAAGCTGTTCGACTACGCCAAGCCTGAGGTGCAGCAGTTTCTGCTCAGCAACCTGCGCTACTGGCTGGAGGAATTCCATTTCGATGGATTTCGCTTTGATGGCATCACCAGTATGCTCTACCACCACCACGGCGAGGGAGTAGGTTTCGGGAGCTACGAGCAGTACTTCGGCCAAGACGCCGACGAGGATGCTATTCTTTACCTGCAGCTGGCTACCACCCTGGTGCGGGAACTGAAACGCAGCGCCCTGCTCATTGCCGAGGATATGAGTGGTATGCCCGGCCTGTGCCGGCCCATTGAAGAGGGCGGCATCGGGTTTGATTTCCGCCTGGCCATGGGCATCCCGGATTACTGGATCAAGCTGCTCAAACACACCCGCGACGAAGACTGGAACCTGCACGACCTGTGGCACGTGCTCACCAACCGCCGCCAGGGCGAAAAAACCGTGGCCTACGCCGAAAGTCACGACCAGGCCCTGGTAGGCGACAAAACCCTGGCCCACTGGCTGCTCGATAAGGCCATTTACGAGCATATGCACAAGGATGACCCCGACCCCGTGGCGGCCCGGGGCGTGGCCCTACACAAGCTTATCCGGCTGGCTACGCTTAGCCTGGGCGGCGAGGCCTACCTCAACTTTATCGGCAACGAGTTCGGCCACCCCGAGTGGGTGGATTTTCCCCGGGAAGGCAACGGCTGGAGCCACCATTTCGCCCGTCGCCAATGGAGCTTGGCCGATAACCCGGAACTGAAATTCCAGTACCTGCTGCAGTTCGACCAAGCCATGCTCCGCCTGGTAAAAGGCAACCGGCTGCTCACGGCGGGGCCGGCCCGTCAGCTCAACCTGGATACAACCAATCAGGTCCTCATTTTCGAGCGGGGCAATCTGGTGTTCGTGTTCAGCTTCCACGTTGACCGTAGCGTGCCCGACTACCGGTTCCCGGTACCTACCGCCGGCCGTTACCGCATCGTGCTCAACTCCGACGACGCCCAGTTTGGCGGTTTCGGGCGGGTTGATGCCGGCCTGACCTACGAAACCTTCAGGGAGGATGGAGTGGATAAACTCAGCCTCTACATTACCAGCCGCACGGTGCTGGTGCTGGCCCGGGTATAGTTTTTAGTTGTCAGTTGTTCGTTGTCAGTTGTTCGTTGTTCGTTGTTAGTTGTTAGTTGTTCGTTGTCAGTTGTTAGAAAGATCCTAACAACTGACAACGAACAACTGACAACGAACAACTACTGCTTGGTTTTGCGGCCGGTGCGGGCAACTTCCAGGGCGTCTTCAATGCGCTGGAAGCGGGCCTCGTCTTTTTTGGTGCGGGCAATGCGCATGGCCAGGTCCTTGCGCTGAGTAAAGGGCAGGGCATCAAACTGCCCGCGGAGGCCAGCCCGTTCGAGGGCTTGCTCAAAGTCGGCGGGCAGTTCAATACCGCCGGGTTCGGTGTCGCGCTCCAGTATCAGGTGCGCGGTATCCGTCCAGGTTTTGTTGATGGCGTTGCGCACTTCTTTGCGGATGCTGAGCATATGTTGCCCGTCGCCGAACGGCACTAGGTTGGTGCGGATGGGAAATCCATCAATGGTGCCAATAACCGGCAGCGGACCTTTTACCCCATAGGTATCGGGTACACTGAACGGAACGACCAGGAAAACGCCACTATCGGCCCCATCCATTTCCAGGGGCGCGTCGAATTCATGGCGGAGGGGGGTGTCGGTACTCATGCGGTAGGCGGAAAAAAAGGAACTGCGGACTGGTGTCCGGGCAAACGGGTTTCAAGTTGCTGCAGCAGGCGGCGGAGCGTTTCCGCGTCGGTGGGCTCTACCAGTTGCAGGCGGTCGGGGGCCACCTGGTAGCGCGTCCGCAGGCGGTGGGCCAGCTCGTCGGAGGCGGCCAGTATCAGGTCGGCGCGGCGCAGGGCCAGGCGTTCCAACTCCAGGGCCCAGCCCCGGTCGGCGGGGGTGGCGCGCTCCTGGGCCAGGCTGTGCACGTGCAATACCAGCGGCCGGCCGGTTTGCTGCCGGATTTCCAGCGCCGCCAGCCAGGTGGGCCAATCGGGGGCGTAAATTACGGCAAAGGTATCCTGCAAGGCCTGGCGGGTAGCAAAGCGGGCATACTGAATTACCTGAAAGTTGAGGTCGGCATCCGGGGCCAGGTCCACTCCGAGCACGGCCAGTGCCTCGGGCAGCGTAGCATGTACGGCCGTCCGAATCCCCGCCGCCTCGGGCTGTACGGGGGCAGTCGGGCGGGTGGGTGCCGCCGCTGTGCCCGGGCCGGGCTCAGCTTCTGCCGGAGCTAACTCGCTCTGATTCCGGAGCAGCTCATCGGCTTGTCCTTCTTCCGTAGCCTCCGTGAGGGTCGCAATAGAGTGTAACACGGCGGCCCGCGTCGCCCGCTGGTCGATAACGGCGGGCCGCTCCTCCAGGGCCGGCAGCATGGGCAGGGTGGCCGCAGCCAGGCCCGGTGTGGCCCCCAGGTAGGGTGAGGCGGGCGTGTTCCAGCCGCCGCTGGCCCCGCTGGGCCTGTTGCCGGGACTGGTGTCGGGGCCGGCTGCGGGGCCGGCTGCGCCATCGGTGGCGGTGCCGGAGTAGGGGGCCGCCGGGTGCTGCCAGGCTGCCGGGTGCTGGTTGGCTGGTTGGCTCGGAGCCAGGGCCTGGTCGGGTGTCAGGTCGGCCAGGGAGGTTACCTGCGCTGCCGGTGCCAGTGTTGCTGCCGGCAGATGCGGAACCATCACCCGCACCGGAGCAGTAGTAGCCAGGGTTTCAACCAACAAACCAAGCGCCGGAACCGATTCCCCCGTGCGGGGCGCATCGTTCCAGCCAAGCAACAGCACAGGCAAGGGAGCAGAAGGCATAAAAAAAGGTAGCTAGGCAGTAACCCGGAGTACGGCAAGGTAGAGAAAAAAGGTACCGGTAGTGCCAAATCTGCATTCAGTCGAAAACCTGCCCGGGGTGCTGGGCCGTAGCCGGTAGCTTTTTACCTTTGTTGTTCGCCGCTGCTGCAGCCCCGCTGCCAGGCGCGCCCTTTTCCCGTCTTCTCCTGACCTGACCCCTTCGCATGGCCGAAAATTTCGATAGCAACTACATGGTCAATGACCTGGCTACCCGCTCCCGCCAGGAAATGTATCCGGGCCGGGTACTTTCGGGCCAGCGGCAGGGCACTGATTTTATTTTCCGCTGCGACAATGGCGTGCAGCTTAGCCTGCAGGTGATTACCGATAAAGTACTGCGCTTCCGCTACATCACGGAGGGTATGTTTCCGCCCGATTTCAGCTATGCCTTCCCCGAGGGCGTGCCCGCCCGCCAGGAGCTGGAGTTTCTGGAGTTTCGTGAGAAGCCCGACCACTTCCGCATTACCACCGACCGGCTGATTTGCGTGGTGGACAAGGAAAACCTGCGCACCCGGGTGCTCAACCGCTCCGGCCTGGTGCTTACCGACGACGAAAAAGGCTTCCACTGGGAGTACGACTACGACTCGGGCAACGACCTGGTGAAGATGAGCAAGCAGGTGCAGAGCGGGGCCCATTACTACGGCCTCGGCGACAAGCCCGACAACATGAACCTGCGCGGCAAGCAGTTCACCAACTGGGGCACCGATACCTACGGCTACCAGAAAGGCTCCGACCCGCTCTACAAGAACATTCCCTTCTTCCTGGCCCTGCACCAGAAGGTAGCCCACGGCATCTTTTTCGATAACACCTTCCGGGCCTCCTTCGATTTTGCCGCCGAGCGGGCCGATGTGGCCTCCTTCTGGGCCCAGGGCGGGGAAATGAACTACTACTTCATCTACGGTCCTTCCTTGATGGAAGTCACCGAGGAATATACCCGCCTCACGGCCCCGCCCGAGCTGCCCCCACTCTGGGCTCTGGGCTACCAGCAGTGTAAGTGGAGCTACTTCCCCGAGAGCAACGTGAAGGCCATTGCCCAGGGCTTCCGCGACCGGAAAATCCCCTGCGACGCCCTCTACCTCGACATTGACTACATGGATGGGTACCGGTGCTTTACCTGGAACCCCACCCATTTCCCGGAGCCGAAGCGCATGGTGCAGGAGCTGGCTCAGGATGGCTTCAAAACCGTGGTGATTATCGACCCCGGCATCAAGATTGACCCCGATTACGCGGTATTCCGGGAGGGGCTGAAGAACGACTATTTCTGCCGCCGTGCCGATGGGCCCCTGATGAAGGGCTCGGTGTGGCCCGGTCTCTGCAACTTCCCCGACTACACCCGCCCCGAGGTGCGCGAGTGGTGGGCTGGCCTGTTCAAGGGCCTGATTGAGGAAGTGGGCGTGAAGGGCGTGTGGAACGACATGAACGAGCCGGCCGTGTTTGAGAAGGGCACCTTCCCGGATGACGTGCGCTTTGGCTACGACGGCCACCACGCCTCCCACAAAAAGGCCCACAACATCTACGGGATGCAGATGGCCCGCGCCACCAACGAGGGCGTGAAGCGTTTCAGCTACCCCGACCGGCCCTTCACCATCACGCGCAGCACTTACGCGGGCGGGCAGCGCTACTCCTCCGGCTGGACCGGCGACAACATTGCCTCCTGGGAGCACCTGTGGCTGGCCAACATCCAGTGCCAGCGCCTGAGCATTTCGGGCTTCTCGTTTATCGGTTCCGATATTGGCGGTTTCATTGATACGCCCGATGGCGAGCTGTACGTGCGCTGGGTGGCGCTGGGGGCCTTCCACCCGTTCTTCCGCACCCACAGCTCCGGCGACCATGGCGACCAGGAGCCTTGGAGCTTCGGGGAGAACTACATGGAGCTGGCCCGGGGCTTTATTGAACTACGCTACCGCCTGCTGCCCTACGTGTACACCACCTTCTGGCAGCATGTACAGCAGGGCACGCCCATGCTGCGCCCCCTGGCCTTCCTCGACCAGGCCGACACCGATACCTACCTGCGGATGGCCGAGTTCAGCCTCGGCGACCACCTGCTGGTATGCCCCATTACCACGCCCGGCGCCGATGGCCGCTGGATGTACCTGCCCCGCGGCGACTGGTTCTACTACTACACCGACGAGGCCAAAACCGGTGGCCAGGAGGTGTGGGCCGCCGCCGACCTGTCTCGAATTCCGCTGTTTATCAAGGCCGGAGCCGTTATTCCAATGTACCCGCTCATGCAGTACGTGGGCGAGAAAGTGGTGGAAGAAGTGACCCTGCATGTGTACTTCAAGCAGGGAACCGAAACCAGCGTGCTGTACGAGGATGGGGGTGAGGGCTACGGTTACCAGCAGGGCCAGAGCACCACCCGCCGTTTCCGCGTAACCGGCTCCGAGAACGGCCTGCTGCTGCAGCAGGAGCAGGAAGGTCAGTATCAGCCCACCTGGAGCACCTACCGCGTGGTGCTGCATGGCCTGCCGTTCCAGCCCACTGCCTTCAGCACCGATGGCCAGCCCGCCACCGCCACCGAAGCCGCCCTGGAAACCGGCCTCACCCTGCCCGCCGTGGTAGTCGGGGCTGGTTTCACGGAGCTGGTGATTGGGTAGAACCACTATCATTGCGAGGACGAAGGACGTTCTGCGCGTCAAAAGGGGCCAACATACTCGCTATAGCAGAGAGATACGCGGTAGGACTTTCATAAAGATTAAGTCACTTGAATAAAAAATAATTTGATAGTAAAAAGACTAGATGTATTATTGAACTCATTAATCACCTAACTTCATAAAGCTATGAGAAAAATTGTGCAATTTGGTTTGTTGGCAAGCGTTTTGTGGGGGGAGTTGTGAGAAGGTGAAGCCGGTAGATGGTACAAGTTCAAGAGTGCAAAATAGTAAAAAAGAAATTTGGAGTGATTTTTTGAATAAAATTGAAAATAATGAACAGGAAGATCCACTTGGGCAATATGTAAGTAAGAAAAATTATTTGAATTTTGATGGAAGTGGTCTTCGTGCAGTTCGTGCAAAATACAATTATTACGAACGTTCATTAGATAAAAAAACAGATGGAGAATATACGAGTAACTATGTGGCTCCCACAGAACCTTGTGAAACAGCTGGTTGCGGTGCTACATATTCTACGCCCGTTTTTGTTTCTAGTGAAAATGATGGATTATACAATGACTTAGATAATCCAAATGGATATATATATGATCTTAAAATTGTCAGTAATAGTGGTGTTAATCCCAATAATCCGCCCGGTTATACCAGATTGCCAATAGACCTTAATGACAAAGCAGGAGGGAGTTATATATATTTAACCTTTGTGCGAGATCCTAAAAAAGTGCAAAATGCGAGAGAGTATTACCAAAATTCAGTGTATGCTAGCGGTCCTGTTACTAATATAGAAATAAAAACTGGTGGCAGTAGTCCGCCGAGCCCAAGTCCATACTATTATCATATATACGAATATAGTTCTTCGGGATATGCATATTTCGGGGCTCAGGATTTGAATAATGGTGCTTGGGGGTCACATATATGGTCCTATCAAACGAAACAACCTGGAAACCCAATTGAAATTGGAATACTTTCTGGTGATGCAGATAATATTCAGCCTCCATTAGGCTGGTATAAATATTCAACTGATTTGAATCAAGGGGCAGGCGGAAAATTCATCTATTTGTGTAAAAAAAATAGATAATTATGAAGCGTGCCATGATAATGATGATTTTATATTTTTTGTTTACGGCTTGGTCTTTGGGTCAGGAAGTACAACACGAAAAACATAAACCTAAATTTTATATATCTGTATCTAGAGGGTATAACAAATATGAAATTTTTTATAAAAATAATTCCGCCCTGCCGCCTACAACTCTTTATTTTGGTCCCTGGCAATTAGTCGCTGCACTTAATGTTAATAATCGGTTATTTATTGAGTCTTCATTGCTTCGACACACTGAATATAGCAGAAGTTCGGCAATGGGTATCTCTACAAATGGTATTCCTATGGCTGAATATTTAACTAGTAGTCTTAAGGCAACAGGTTTTCCATTGATGATTAGGTATGCGCTTAGAAAAGACGATAACAAACGTCTTCAAGTTGATATTTTAAGTAATATAGTATTCGTGAAGCATAAAGCTGATTCTGAGTTTAAGCGAATTGAAGGATCTGATACAGTAGGTTATTATTACGTGCAAGGAAGCTCATTCAATGTCTATGCTATGGTTGGTGTCTCCGGACGTTATCTTGTGTATAAAAATCTGGAAATAATCGGGCAAATCGGCTTTAATCATGTTTTAAAGAGTGTGCCCGCGGAAGTACATACGGCCGTAATTGGTAACCGTACAGGATTAACAGGTAACCATACTATAGGTCTTCGTTACAAATTCGATTTTAAATTCGGTAAAAATGATAAATTATAAATAAATTATTTAAATTTTTTAAAAAAATTACAACGCCCTGTGGAATATGTAGTATTTCAAACTGCATATTCTGCGGGACGTTTTGATTATTTACTAAATAAATTCTTTATTACACGAAATATCTTCACACCCCAATCCGCTCCCGCAGGTACTGGTACACCTCGGGGCTGCTGAGCAGGGTGCCGTGGTGAAGCTTGGCGTACACGTGGGTACTGATGAGCAACTCGGGCGGAGAGGCGGGGTCCTGGAACACGCGGCCCCGGGCACTGCCCGCGCCCACCAGCCCGTCGCCGAAATAGTCGTGCAGGGCAGAGGTGGCCGATTTGAGCAGGGAACCCACCAGAATGTGGTAGCGCACCCCCGGTAAGGGCGGCACTACCGTGCGGGGCGGAAACAGGTCGTCGGCGTGCTCACTCTGCCAGTCAGCATCTACCAGCCGGGCGTGGCGCAGGTCCTTAATGCCGTTGCTGCGCTTATCAATCAGCCCGCTGATGGCCCGGGTGGGCCAGAGGTTAATTTTGCGCAGAATCAGGCTGGTGAGGTGGCTGTTCTGCTCCAGAAACGACCCATCGTTGGGCACGCCCAGCAGAAACACGTCCCGCAGCCGGCCTAGCCAAAGTGAGTTGTTAGTTGTTGGTTGTTCGTTGTTAGTTGTTCGTTGTTGGTTGTTGGAACCTGACAACTGACAACTGGCAACGAACAACTCATTCTGACTTCCATAATACCCAGCTGAGCGGATTACCAGCCCGCCCATACTATGGCCTACCAGTATCAACTCGCCCACAGCCTCGGGGCAGGTAGCCACCAGCTCGGAGAGCAGCTGATGCAGCTGGCGGCCGTTTTCCGAAATGTGCAGGCCGGTATTGTAGCGCACGTACAGACAGCACACGTCGGTTTCCTGCTGCAGCCGCGGGCCGAAGCGGAGGTCGTCGGGGCCATTGCCGGTTTGCCAGATAATTTCGTCGCCCATCAGCCCGTGCAGAAACACCACGGTTTTGCGCGGCCGCCCATCGGCAGCCGGCTGTAAGCCCAGCTCCGCCACCGGCACATCAGCCTCGTAACGGCGGAAGCTCATCCGGATGGCCCGCCGGTCGTGGCGGGCGGCCAGCTGGTCGCCGAAAGCTCCATTGAGTACTGGCAGCGTAAAATGCAGGTTGTCCTGGCCCACACGGTAGAGCAGGCCTGCCCCGTTAAAGGGGGCCCGGGCGGCCCGGCCCATGGCCGCCGCCACCCGCCGCCAGCGCGAAGGAGCAGGGCCGGGGGGCGTAGGAGCATCAGCAGAATCGGAATCGGAGGGTGGGTCCAGGGGTTCGGTCACGGAATTAGGAGTTTGCGTACCAGCAGCCCTTCCGGCGTACTTAGTCGCAAAAGATACACTCCGGCAGGCTGTCCGTGCAACTCGATGTGCCGGCCACTGGCCTGAGCCAAGGGTACGGCAGGGGCCTGGGCTACCACGCGGCCGGCAGCGTCCGTTACGTCGAAGGCTGCCGTGGCCACAGTTGGCTCGGCCAGGGATGCCAGGTTGAACTCGCCGCCGGCCCCCGGATTGGGATAAATGCTGAGGGCCTCCTGAAAGCGGGGTGGGGCCGTAGCCGATACCGTGCCCTGCAAAGAAACCTCATCCACGTACAGCGTGGAGGTGCCGGTAGCCTGGCCGTTGCCAGCCACAAAAAACAGCCGCAGCGTGTCGGGGGTGGCCGCCGAAATATATCCCAAGGGCAACGAAACCTGCCCGTACGAGGTCCGCGGCGGCAGTACGTCGGCGTAGCCGGCAATCAACTGAATGGCATTGCCGCCGCCGCGCGTCAGCACAATGTACACGCCGGCCGTATCGTTGGTGGCGGTGCTGAGCTTGTACCAGAACCGCAGCTCCCGGGGGCGGCCGGAGTACGGTACCCCACTAATGCCGTAGGTAGACGGGCGGAAACGGTTGCCAAGCAGCAGCAGAGCCGGGAAGGCCGCCCCGAAATACGTTTTGCTCTCGATACGGGCGGCAAAGCTGCCAGCCTGTTTGTCAGTGGATTTAGTAACGGTACCCAAGGCCAGCGGAACTCCCTGGCTGCCATACAACTCATCCGAGGAGTACCAGCCATCCGGGCTTTCCAGCGTACCGCGGGGCACCCAGGTTTCCATGCCTCCGTTGGGAATACCCTGCGCCTGCAAGGTCAGGGATAGGGCCAGCAGCCAGGCCAGTAGCATAAGGCGGTGTAGCAGTGTTTTCATGGCTAGGGGGGAAGAGGCCAGGGGCACTCATTTTCTGGCCGGGGCGGATCGATATACTAAATATAGTCATAATCATATGCTCGTTCAATCACATAATCAGGTGATAAAGAGCAGGTAGCAGGAAAGCATCCGGAGTACCTGTTTCAGGCGGCGTCTGTGGGTGCCGTATTGGCCGGGGGGAAGGCAGCGCCGAGTACGGCTCCGGTTACCAGCCCCCCGAGGTGGGCCGCATTGTCGGTGGCGTAGGTCTGCAGGCCGCCCGCCAGACTGCCGGCCAGCAGGTAAAGCACAAACAGGCCCACCGTATAGCGCTGGGTGCGGGCCAGGGCCCGGGGCCGTCGAAGCAGGGTAGCCAGCAACAGGCCATACAGGCCAAAAATGGCCCCCGAAGCACCCACTGAGTTTACCCCCTGCGTATGCCACCACAAACTGGCCAGGCTGCCGCCTACTCCACAGAGCCCGTACACCAGCAGCAGCCGGCGTGAGCCGGTAAGCCGCTCCGTAAGCAGCCCCAAGAAGACCAACGAGGCCATATTCATAAGCAGGTGGGCCACGCTGCCGTGCAGGAACACACTGGTCAGCAGCCGCCAGGGCTGTCCGTGCAGGGTAAGGGGCGAAAAGTTGGAGCCCCACCGCACCAGCGTGGCCGCAGTAGGCTGCCACAGAGAGCCGCCCCCCAAGGCCAGAAGCCCGTACCCCAGCAGATTCAGCCACAACAGCAACGGCGTTACGCGGTAGCCTGCCCGAAAGCCCGCAATGCCCCGCACGGTACCCCAAAGCAGGCCCCCGGCTGGGGGCTCGGGCGCCGGGGGCTGGGCCGGACCGGGGTCTGGTACCGGCGCTGCTGCCTCCGGCACCAGGCCCCGGCGCTGCAACTCCTGCACCGCTGCCTGCCCGACGGCGGCAGGATACTGCGCGGCATGCTGGGCCAGGTACAAAAGCTCAGCATCGGTTTTGCCGGCAAACAGCTCGGCGGGAGTTAGTGGGGCAGACATACGCAACAACGCAAACGGCACCACCCCAGCCGGGAGTGGTGCCGTTTGCGCGTCATAAATCCTGCCAGCTCCTCCGGGGCCTGACAGGATTACATCTGGTTACGGCCGGAAGAGCGGACAGCGGCCTTGGTAAATACAATAACGGCTCCATCGTGGGCGCGGGGGCCAAAGGCTTCTATGGCCCGCTGTTTCTTCAGCACCACAATGCGGGCAATGGAATCGGGCGGAATGCTGCGTACGGCGTGGGGGGCTTCGCCGGTCATGGCGTCGCTGGGCAAGAGGCTGCCATCCAGTACATAAAGCGGGTTCTGGTTGCGGTGCGGAGCCGGCAGGGAGCTGACAACTTTGTACTCTTCGGATGGAGCCGTTTTGGCTGTGCCATTCAGGCTGGCCAGGGAGCCGGCAATGGGTTGCTTGCGGGAGGGCAGGCCCTGTACTTCCCGCCCGATGTCCTCGGCTTCGGCCGCCTGCACAAATGCCTCCTTCGATTCTGTTACCTCAGCTCCCACGCTATACTGCGTTTTCAGCGTTTGCAGGGAGGAGCGCCGTAACAGCATACCCTGCTCCATTTCGTTGAGGCGGGCTTCCATTACCGGGTGCAGATGCTGGTCGTAGGCGCGGGCCTTCATAAACCAGCTGATGCGCTCCAGCGCCAGATCAACCTGAGTGGGAAACAGCGAGGAGGCGGAGTCGCCCTGAGCCTGGGCCGTGAGGTAGGCCGCGGCGTTTTCGGCCAGCCAGTAGCGGCGGGTAGTGCGGGCATAGCGGCCGGTAGCAGTTGTATCGGCGCGGTCCTGGGCAGGTAGCTGCCGCCGGGTAGCCGCTACCTGCTGGGCCGTTTCTGCCTCAAAATCGGGCATACGGTTGGTTTTCACGGCTTCCAGCACGATGGGTTGGGTGGCAGCCGCTGGAGTAGCCTTGGAGGGGGCAGCGGAGTCGCGCAGGCCCCACCAGGCTAGGCCTCCCACGGCGGCGGCAATAAGCCCGGCCGGCCACCAGCGCGTCAGGGGAGAAGGAGCAGATTCGGCGTAGGCATCGTACAGCGGTGTGGGAGCGGCCACCAACTCCCGGTCGGGAGCGGGTTTGGCTATAGTTGCCCCGCGGCGGCGCAGCTCCCGGCCCGCTTCAGCCACCAGCGCGGCATGGTATAGCTCCGGGTGCTGCACCAGGTACTGCAGCTCTTCGGTAGGTTTCTGTAAAAATGAATCAGACGACGAGGACATGCGTAAGTGAAAAGAAAAATACTGAAAAAACCGGCTCTAAATTCACGAAAAGACGGGGCATTACAAGGGCTCCGGCTCCAACGCCAGCGGCTAAGATGCGTATAGCAGCAAGCTCACCCGCCGCAAGAGTCAAGGCCCGGGTTTTTCCCTGGATAGTGCAGCACCCCCCAGAACTCTCCCGTGAGGCTCCTGGCTTCTGTCCGGAGGGCCATGCGGGGAGCAGTGGTACCCATGCTTCGGGTAGGGAGGTGGGTTGGGCAACTCTGTAACTTCTCATCTCTTTTCGCATCCGTATGGCTCAGCATCCTTCACAACCCGCCGAAGAACCACAACAAGCCCCTAAAACTCCCGAAACCACCCAGGAGCAGCTTCCGCACAACAGCGGGGCTGGCATTCGGGGAGGCTACGGCAACGCCGACCAGACCAATGGGTTGGAAGGCGGCCAGAACTCGCCGGCCGAGAACAGCGCCCCGCAAAAAACCGAGGAATAACGGCACCTTGCCGCTACCAGCGCCCCGCTGCTTACAGTTCGGCTGTCGGCAGCGGGGCGCTGCTGTGCAGATCCGGGTATATTGGCCCCATGAAGCTACTGCTCCTGCTTGGGCTGTTGGTGGGCACGATTGGGGTGCCGGCCGTGGCCCAGAGCCCCCTGCCCCGCCTGCTGCATACCGATTCGGTGCTGGCACCGGTGGCCCGGTACGCCCGCCAGCACCGCCTACAGATTATATATACCCGCATCCGGCGTGACCAGCGGGGGCGGCCCCACTTTCGCCAGTACCGCTACCGGCTGCGGCCCCGGGAGTACTTTTATCCGGCCAGTGCCATTAAACTGCCCGCGGCCGTACTGGCCCTGGAAAAAATGCAGGTACTGGCCCGGCAGGTGCCGGGCCTGAGCAGCGAGTCGCCGCTGCGGATTGATTCTGTGGCCTGGGGGCAAACCAGCGTGGTGCAGGATACCAGCAGCCAGCATCATCGTGCCAGCGTGGCTCACTACGTACGCAAGCTCCTGCTGGTGAGTGATAATGATGCCTATAACCGCCTCTACGAGCTGGTGGGGCCCGCGGCTCTGCAGCAGGGCCTGCGCGCCCACGGCCTGCGCCACACGGTGCTGCGCCACCGCCTTTCCGTCGGCGACCAGGATTCCACGGCCCGGCGTACCAACGCGGTGGCGTTTTTCTCTGATTCCAGCCTGACGAGGCCGCTGTACGTGCAGCCCGCGGCTACATTTACCGGTGCCTGGCCCCGCCCGCGCCAGCATGGGTTGCTGGTGGGGCAGGCGCATCTGCAGAACGGGCGGCGCCTACCCGAGCCCCTGGATTTCAGCGCCCGGAATACCACCACCTTACCCGATTTGCACCGCACGCTGCGGGCCATTCTGTTCCCGGCATCGGTGGCCCGGCGGCGGCAGTTTCAGCTGGATTCGGCCGACCGGAGGCTGCTGCTGGACTATATGCACCGCCTGCCCCGCCAGAGCCAGTGGCCCCACTACGCCGCCGCGCACTACCCCGATAACTACGCCAAGTTTCTGCTGGCTGGTGGGGCTGCGGGGCCGTTGCCGGCGGGCATCCGTATCTACAACAAAATAGGGCAGGCCTATGGCTTTCTGGTAGATAATGCCTACATCACCAACCCGGCGCAGGGAGTGGAGTTTCTGCTAAGTGCCGTGCTCTACGTAAACCAGGACGGCGTACTCAACGACGACCACTACGACTACGACACTGTGGGACTACCGTTTCTGCGGCGACTGGGCCAGGTGCTTTATCAGCGGGAGCTGCAGGCTAAAACGGCCGGCAAACGAGCCGTGGTCAGCAGCAGAAAAAAACAGTAGAGTAACATTAGTCGTATGCTGACGCTTATACCGTTGAGCTGCTGGCTTTATTTTGTTTGGGTAATGTATGGCTGTAAACTCTTTCGGTGTTACCGTTATTTCCTCTTTGCATGAGTACCGGCAGCGCGTGGCCCACAACCCCGAGCGTGAGCTGGTGGAGCTGATTACCCTGATTCCGGACCTGGTGCTGGATATTCGCTATGCCACAGCGCGCAACCTGCTGGGCAAACCTCTGTACAAGCAGGCCCGGGCCTTTTTGCGGCGGCCGGTGGCTGAGGCGCTACGCCAGGTGCAGCAGGCCCTGCGCCGTTTGGGGCTGGGCCTGTGCGTGTACGATGCTTACCGGCCGTATACCGTAACAGTACAGTTTTTTGAGCACGTGCGCGACGAGAAATTTGCGGCTCCGCCCTGGCGGGGCTCCCGGCACAACCGGGGCTGCTCCGTGGATGTGGGCCTCGTAGAGCAAGCCAGTGGCCGCCCGCTGCCGCTGCCCACCGACTTCGATGAGCTCCTGCCTGCTACTGATTCCCGCTACAGCCAGCTGCCGCCGCATGTGCTCTTCAACCGCAGCATTCTGCTGGCCGCAATGAAGCTGCATGGCTTCGTGAACTATTCCGGCGAATGGTGGCACTTCGACCATCCGAGCTGGGCCGATTTCGACTTGCTGGATTTGTCGTTTGAAGAGTTGAGTCAGGCGGGATGAGCAGATGAGCGGCCTGCCCACTCCGTCGGGAGTGGGGCAAGCAGGGAATCATGACACTGTTTGCCAACTTCTGCGGTGTATTTTTGCCGTAATGTTTCAATTACCTGCCACCCGCCCCTTTCTGATTTTTCTGCTGCTGAGCTTCATGCTGACAGCCCCCTGGCCGGGATACGCGGCTGATGCACCGCCCAAGCGGGAACTGCGGGGTGTCTGGATTGCTACGGTGGAAAATATTGACTGGCCCAGCAGCCGGGGCCTCACGCCCGAGCAGCAGCGCCGCGAATACCGCCGCATGCTCGATGAGCACCAGCAAAACGGCATTAACGCGGTGTTTGTGCAGGTGCGGCCCGCTTCCGATGCGTTTTATCAGAGCAGCCTGGAGCCCTGGAGCAAGTGGCTGACCGGGGTGCAGGGCAAAGCCCCCGCGCCCCTCTGGGACCCGCTGCCCTTCCTCATTGAGGAAGCGCACCAGCGTGGCATGGAGTTTCACGCTTGGTTTAATCCTTACCGGGCCACTATGGACACGGTTACGCGCCGCCTGGCCGCTAACCACCCCTACCGCCAGCACCCCGAGTGGTTTATGCGCTACGCCGGAAAGCTGCTGTACAATCCTGGCCTGCCCGAAGTGCGCCAGTACATCAACCGGGTTATCCTGGACGTGGTGCGCCGCTACGATATTGATGGGGTGCATTTCGACGACTATTTCTACCCCTACCCGGAAGCCAACCAGGTCATTCATGATGAAGTTGCCTTTGCCCGCTTCAACCCCGACAGCCTGTCCGTTGCCGACTGGCGGCGGCAGAATGTGAACATCCTGATCCGGGACCTGCACGATTCTATTCATCAGGCCAAGCGCTGGGTGAAGTTTGGAATTTCGCCCTTTGGGGTGTGGCGCAACCAAACCACCGACCCCAACGGCTCGGCTACCAAAGCCTTTCAGGGCTACGACGGGCTGTACGCCGACGCGCTGGAGTGGACGCGCCAGGGCTGGATAGATTACGTGCTGCCGCAGCTGTACTGGAGCACTGGGTTTAAGGTGGCCCAGTACCCGGTGCTGGTGGAGTGGTGGGCCCGCAATGCCAACGGCCGCCACGTATACATCGGGCACGGGGCCTACCGTATGCTGGAAAGCACCCGCTCCGATACCGTGTGGCGCAACCCCCGCGAGCTGCCCCGGCAGGTGCGCTTCAACCGCACGTTTCCGGCCGAGGTAAACGGCAGCGTGTTCTTCAGCTCCCGCTCCCTGATGGCCAACGCCCTGCACACCACCGACTCCCTGCGGCAGCATGAGTTCCGGTACCCGGCGCTGGTGCCCGCCATGCCCTGGCTGGATGCCGTGCCGCCCCGCCCGGCCCAGCAGCTCACGGCCAGCACCCAGCTCACGGTAAACACGCTGTCCTGGCAGCCCGGCCCCGCCGCCGCCGACGGCGACGAAGCCGCCTACTACGCACTCTACCGCTTCAACGAGGACCAGACACCCACCCCCGACGACCCCCGCAACCTGCTGGCCATCATCCGGCCGCAGGCGGGTGGCAAGCTGCAGTTTCAGGATACCACGGCCCGTTTCGGCCGCAGCTACGCTTACTACCTCACCGCCTTTGACAGGCTGCACAACGAGAGCCGCCCCATATCGGTGCGTACCAATGGCCGCCCCGCCGAGGTAATTGTGGCCCAGCAGGCGCCCCCGGAGCCGGTGCCCGCGCCCACTCCTGCTCCCGCTCCGGTGCCACCCACCCCGCCGGTTGCCACTGTCCCGCGCCCCACCGTGCCGCGGCCCGTTGTTACCCGCCCCGGTAGTACCACCACCAAGGTCAAGGTCAAAACCAAGAGCAAGCGCGGCGGCTTCTTCCAGTGGCTGTTTGGTGGGCGGTAAGTGCCCCGTGCTCCAGATCTTGGTGTACCGGGCTGCAACGCAAGAAAGCCTCTTCCCCAGCGGGGAAGAGGCTTTCTTGCTTGATAAGGAGCTGGTTTACAACGTCCGGTACTCGAACTTCACGCGGCCGGTGGAGCCGGCGGCACTGCTTTTGATGCCGGTAATGCGCAGCAGCATCATTTCACCGGTACCCCGTACGCGCACGGCGTACACGTCGTTCACGGCCACGGTGCCCAGGTCGGCGGAGGTGGTGTTCTGGAAGAGCAGCAGGCCGATGGCGTTGGCCGTAGCGGTGGTATACAGGCCCGAGGCTACCTGTACCGGCGTGAGCTTGTAGTAGCGGGTGGTATTGGCCGCTGCCAGCGTAAAGCTGGTGGTCGAAATACCCGATACAAACAGATCTTTGTTGGCAGCGGGGCCGGCCGCCGGCTCATTCAGGGCCGTTTTCAGGTTGAACGCCAGCGAATCGGAGGGTGCCCCGGACCCAAATACTACCCGGCCGGTTTTAAGCGCTGTAGCAAAGGAGGTAGGCCCCACAATGTTGATGGGAGCCGCCGTGAGTGAGGTGGAGGTGTTCTGGGCGTAGGCTACAAACGAGTACGTGAGTGTTTTGCCGTTGGAGCCAGCCGGTACGGGAGCATTTACTGTGACGGTGGTAGCCGCTCCGGCCGAAGGGCCGCGCACTACTGCCAGGCGCCGGGGCGCATCAGTGCCTACCTGCACAAAAGTGGTGAGGCTGTCCACGTTTTTGAACAGGGTAGCCGTGCTGCCCCCGGCAGGTACCGTCGAAATTCCTCCTTCATTCAGAAGGATGGAATAGCCCAGAATATCACCCGAAGACTGTTGGGTGGCGCTCAGGCCGTTGCGGTAGGTAACGGGCGTGGTACCGAATTTCAGCGTGGGCGAGTTGGCCGCCGTGTACGTGAAGCGGCGCAGGCGCTTGCTGCCGTCGGCAAAGGTCAGCGTCACATCAACCCGCACCGGGGTTTTGTTAGCCAGGTTGGCGGGCACCGTGTAGGGTACTACCTGGGTGAGAATCTGGGGCGTGCTGTTGTACTGCCCGTTGGCCGGGTACGTGCCCACCACGGCCGAGTCCAGGCGGTTTATCACCTGAAAAACGGTAATGTCCTTGAGGTTGTCGCCCGGGTTGAAGGCAACAACTACCGGCACGGTTTCGGTGGGGGCATATTTGGTGGCCAGGGCTCCGCCCAGGGTAGTCACCAGCCCAAAGCCCGCGTTGTCCTGCAGGGTGTAGTAATCGTCAAATTCTTCCTTTTTGCAGCTGGCCGTGGCCAGCCCCAGAGCCAGCAGCCCGGCCAGCCCCAGGGGCTGCCACCAGCGGGCGGCGAAAAGCGAACTATATCGTGTCATGCGCGAGAGAAGTAGCGAGAAGAGGAAAATTAAAGCAGGTCCTGACTACGGACGGTCCCACCACAGGGGCTTGCCAATGTAGTCGTCGTTGGACGTTGCCATAGCATCGGCGAATAGCTTGGCTACGGCCTGGGGGTTATAGAGTACCTCCGTGGCGCCCGGCAGCATACGGCGGGGCCACCGGTCCTTGAAATCGGGCTTGGTGGCCAGCGTACTGTTCACATTGGTACCCGTGGGGTAGCGCAGATTAGGGTAGATAGTGGGGTCGAAATCCAGGCGGCGCAGATCCGACCACGACTCCGGATTCAGGAACAGAGCAATGTACTTCTGCTCCATGATGCGCTTGAGCGTGAGCTCCGAGGTATTCTGGGCCACGGCGCTGCTGTTCAGGTAGGTTTCTATCTGCGCCCCGGAAATAAGGGGGAAGGAAACCGGAGGCACGGAGTTGGTGCCGCCCACGCCAATTTTGGCTATGTGCGCCCGAATACCCTCCCGGTAGGCCGCCAGGGCCCGGTTCAGGTTGCCGGCCCGGAAAGCCGCTTCGGCCTCGATAAACTTGATTTCGTGGTAAGTCAGTACCTCAAAATAGCCCAGGTCGCGGGCGTACCAGGAGCTGTAGAAATCAGTGAAGCCATTCACAATAGCCGCCGCCGAGCTGGTGCCCACGCCGGGGTCGGCGCCGGGGCTGCCGGCCGTGGCCATAATCGTCAGGCGCGGGTCCACTACGCCGGGGTAGGCGGCCCCGGCTGCGTTACCGTTCAGGTACTTAATAAGGTTGGTGGAGAAAGTAGCCGTACTGAAGTTGTTGCGGGTAGTTCCGAAAATGTTGGTAGTGCCCGTGAGTGGGGCCACCGCCACCTGAAACTGCAACTGGGCGTCATCGGCGGAGGAGGTCAGGCTCTGGTCTACCAGGGCCAGCACCCTGGCCGGGTCATAGGAGCTTTTCTTGGTAAGGTGGTTGAGCTGCCGGGCTTTCAGGCCGTTGGCAAACTTGATCCACTTCTGGGTATTGCCCTGGAACAGAATGTCGCCGGAGATGCTGGGCGAAGTCAGGTACAAAGGCCGGAAGTTCTCACCGGCCGGCTTCTGCATCAGGGCAATGCCCTCGTCGCAGAGCGTGTTGATGGTCTGGTAAATCTGCTCCTGCGAGTCGTACTTGGGCGTGTAGTTGGCCGCCCCCAGGTAGGCCTCCGAGTACGGAATGTCGCCCAGCATATCGGTGGCGTGGGCCAGCAGCATGGCCTGGATGATTTTGGCCGCCCCAATGTAGTAGGGCGAGCCTTCCTGCTCAGCGGCCTTGGTTAGCGTTGGGATGGTGCCGCCCGAGTAGAAGTAGCTGTAGTTGAAGGTGTTGGTGCTGTTGGCGTTGGTCAGAATGAACTGGTCGGAGCCTCCAATGGCCGACTTGCGCACCAGGTATTGCGTGAGGTAGGGCGTTACCAGGGAGGTAAACATCTGGGTTTGCACACCCTGGGAAATGATGCCGGGCAGCAGGAAGTTTGGCGTGGAGGTAACCGGGTTGTTGGGGTCGGTATTCACGTCGAAGAACTTGTCGCAGGACGTGAGCACCCCACTGCTCAAGGCCAGTCCCAGCAGCAAAATATATTTTTTCATCAGAACAAAGTCAGTTGAGAATAGGAGTTATCAGTTGTTCGTTGTCAGTTGTCAGTATCGTTCTGACAACTGACAACGAACAACTGTTAACTAATTAGAAATTCACGCGCAGGCTCATGTCCACGCCGCGGGTGCGGGGCACTCCACCGTAGTCGAAACCACCTGAGCCACCCCCGCGCACCCCGGCACCGGCCGAGGAGGTTTCCGGGTCGCCGCCCGAGTACTTGGTGAACAGCAGCAGGTTGCGGCCCGTCACCGACAGCTCCACGCCCTTCACCGACTTGGAATCGGCGAACAGTTTGGCCGGCAGCAGGTAGGAAAGTGTGGCGTAGCGCAGCCTCGACCAGGAGCCATCCTCAATAAAGGGAGTGCCAATTACGCCCAGCACGTTCTGGTAATAGCTCTGGGTAAGCTCCACGGGGCGGGTATTGGGCACATACGAGCCATCCGTCTGCCGGATAACGCCCTCGAACACGGCCGTTTTGTAGCGGTCCAGGGTTCGTTCACTCAGGCCGGTGCGGGTAGCCAGCCAGTCGTTGCCGTTTACTACCATGCCGCCCTTGCGGAAATCCCAGAGGAAGGACAGGGACAGCTCTTTGTAGCGGAGCGTGTTGGTAACCTGTACCGTGTACTGGGGGGCGCGGTTGCCGGCGTACACGAACGTGCTGGTATTTACCAGCGGGTAGCCGGTGGTAGCGTTGATGAGAATCTGACCATCCGGAGCGCGCTGATAGTCCAGGGCGCTGATGGAGGAAATGGCGTAGCCAGGGAAGGCTCCGCCCCGGGCCACGTCAATTACCCAGGCATCCGACTGGTACACCTCCGTGAGGAAGCCGGGTAGTTTATTGGCCTGGTTGCGGTTGGCGTAGTAGTTGGCCACTACATCCCAGGTGAAATTAGCCTGTTGCACGGGCGTACCACGCAGGGCAATTTCCAGGCCTTTGTTTTCCACAGTGCCCCCGTTGATGTACTGCAGAATAAAGCCGGTGGCCTGGCTTACGCGCGGGGCAATCAGCTGGTCGCGGGTGGTTTGCTGGTACACGTTGGCCTCCAGGCCCACGCGGTTGCGCAGAAACTGCAGGTCTACCCCAAACTCCAGGCTCTGGGTTTGCTCGGGTACCAGGTTGGCATTGGAGCCGAAGAAGCCGTTGCGGAAACCGCCCCCGATGTAGGTGCCCTGGGCCAGCGGCGACTCCACCCGGTACGGACCCGTGTCTTTGCCTACTGTGGCAATGGAGCCGCGCAGCTTACCGTAGTTCAGCCAGGGGTTCTGGGAGAGGCCCAGCAGCTGGGTAAACTCCCAGCCCAGCGCCGCCGAGCCGTAGTAGAACACGCGGCCGTAGTTTTTGCCCTCGTTGGGGCGGGGCAGGGTAGAGGTTTGGTCGCGGCGGCCGCCCAGCTCCAGGCTTACCTGGTTGAAGACGTTTACATTCAGGCGGGCAAAGTTGCCCACCAGTCGGCGCTCCGAGTTGGTGGTCAGTGCGTTGCGGTTAACCGTATTATTGATGGAGGGTACGGCCGGGTTAGGGTTCAGAAAAATCAGCCCCAGGTTGTCCACAATTTCCGAGCGGCTCACGTCCACCATGTTGCCCAGCACCAGGTTACCCCCAATGTTATCGGAGAAATTGTGCTTGAACGTCAGCAGGGTATTGGAGTTGAGCAGGCGGCTCAGCGTGCTGGTTTCCGAAATACCGCCATCCTGATTGCCGGTAAGTGAGGTGCCCACGGCCCGCACCGAGCGGTCCTTCTGGAAGTAGAAGTCGGTGCCGGTGGTATTGGACAGGTTCAGCCACTTCAGCAGGTCCAGCGACGCCTGAATGCTGCCAATAAAGCGGTTGTTGCGGGTGGTTTGGGGGTTGCGGTAAATGGAGAAGTAGGGGTTGTCGGCGTCGTTGGCCGAGGTGGCCGAGCCCAGCAGGCGGCGGCGTGTGCCATCGGGGTTCAGGTACACGCGGGCATCGTCGTTGCGGGGCCAGTTGAGCAGGCTGGTGTAAAAGCCGCCCGTGCCCCCAAACAAGCCCGGCCCCTGAATGGGTACCGTGCCGCCCGAGTTGATATACTGGGTGGAGCCCGTCAGGCTAAGTTTTTCCGAGAGCTTGGCCGAGCCGCCCAGGCGCAGGGTGGTGCGCTCGTAGCGGCTGGTGGGCACAATGCCATCGGTGGTGTTGCGCGAGGCCGAGAAAATAAAGGAGTTCTTCTCCGAGCCCCCCGATAAGGTGAGGAAGTGCTGCCAGCTTTTACCCTTCTGAAAGAAGTTGCCCACGTTGTCGTACACCGTTTCGCCGGGCTGGAACTGGGGGCCGAAGGAGGAGCGCACCGTGGGGTCGAAGGTGCCGTTGCTGCCCTGTTTGTACCGGTCCTGCAGGGTAGGCAGCGTCTGCACCTCATCCACCGAAAACTGGGTACGGTAGCTAATGCTAGTGCGGCCGGATGCGCCTTTTTTGGTGGTAATGATTACGGCCCCGTTGGCGGCACGCAGCCCGTAAATAGCGGCAGCAGCCCCACCTTTCAGCACCGTAAGTGAGGCAATATCCTCGGGGTTCAGGTCGCCCACCCGGTTCTGGCTGGCCACCGAGCGGCCCAGCAGCCCGTTGAAGCCCGAGCCCCCGCCCGGCGCCGTGCTTTCCGTGAACGAGGAGTTATCCATAATCACCCCGTCAATCACAAACAGGGGCTGGTTGTTGCCATCCAGGGAGTTGCCGCCCCGGATAACAATGGCCGCCCCCTCGCCGGGAGCTCCCCCCGACGACGTAATGCTTACCCCGGCTACCTTGCCCTGCAAGGCATTCACGATGTTGGTCTGGCGGGTTTCCACCAGCTCGCCGCCCTGCACCTGGGGGGCGCTGTAGTTCAGCTCGCGGCGTTCCTGCTTAATGCCCATGCCCGTTACCACCACCTCGCTAAGGCTCTTGGAATCGGGGCTGAGGGCAATAGTAGCGGTGGTAGTATTTCCTACCCGATACTCCTGGGAGGTATAACCGATAAAGCTGAATACCAAGGTGCTGCCCGTAGGAACATTGGCCAGCGTGTAGCGGCCATCGGCACCGGTCTGGGTGCCAATGGTGGTGCCCTTAACCAGCACGTTTACGCCGGGCAGAGGCTGCTGGTCGTTGGAACCGGTTACCACACCCTGCATGGTTACGGTGGCTTGCTGGGCCCAGGCGGAAGGGGCAGCCAGCATCAGCCCCAGTGCCAGTGGGGATGACCATAAACGTTTTTTCATACGCAAAGGAGAGAAGTGAGAGAAAGGAAGGGAAACAGCAAAACCAACGAGCCTGAGGGAGCACGCGGTAGTTGGATTATGACGGGATAATGGGAGGCGGGAAAGGGCGGGCCGGGAGAGAAAGGAACTGTATGGCCGCTAAACTGAAGGAGGAAGGGGCAAAGGGTGGGAGTGGGAAGGCAGGGGCGGAAAAAAGCAGAAACGGGAGGCTAACCTACACATTTCATCTAAAACTACTAGTTGTAGCCTAGCGAAACAACTATATATGGTATTTTTTGAAGGTAGGATGTTGCTGGCTGAATGGGTTGTCCAAGGCAAGAGGATAAGCGCAGAAGCAGGGCCGCCACCTGCGTGCGAAACTGAGTTGGATGGTGCATCTTGCCGTTGGCATCCGCTCAATGCCCACCCGCTTATGCAAACTACCACCCAGGCCGCCGAGGCTGACACCCACACCACTCCGCTGGCCGAGGCCTCCCAGCCCGGCCGCCTACAGTCGCTTGATGTGTTTCGGGGCCTCACCGTTATGGCCATGATTCTGGTGAACAACCCCGGCGACTGGGGCCACATCTACGCCCCGCTGGAGCACGCCCACTGGCACGGCTGTACCCCCACCGACCTTATCTTTCCTTTCTTCCTGTTCATTGTGGGCGTTAGCATAACCTACGCGCTGGATGGGGCCCGGCAGCAGCCCGCTACCCACAACCGCACCCTGCTGCGGGTGCTGAAGCGGGCGGCCATTCTGTTCGGGCTGGGCCTGTTTTCGGCGCTGTTCCCGAAGTTTGACTTCAGTACGGTGCGTATTCCGGGGGTGCTGGCCCGCATTGCGGTGGTGTTTCTGGTGTGCGGCATTCTGTTCCTGAAAACCAACCGCCGGCAGCAACTCGGGCTGTTGGCCTTTATCCTGATTTTCTACAACGTGCTGCTGCAGCTGGTACCGGTACCCGGCTACGGCCCCGCCAACCTGGAAGCGGGCACCAACCTCGGGGCCTGGCTCGACCGCACGGTGCTGGGCGAGGCTCACCTTTGGAAGCAGAGCCGTACCTGGGACCCCGAAGGCCTTTTGAGTACGCTGCCGGCCCTTGGTACTGGTTTGCTGGGGTTGCTGGCGGGCCAGTGGCTGCGCCGCCGGGAGGTGGAGCCGGCCACCCGGGTGGCCTGGCTGTTTGTTGCCGGCGGAGGCTGCGTACTGCTGGGCATGGTCTGGAACGGCTGGTTTCCCATCAACAAAGCCCTCTGGACCAGCTCCTACGTGCTGTACACCGGCGGGCTGGCCCTGGCTACGCTGGCGGGCCTGTACTGGCTGGTGGATGTACAGCAGTACCGCCGCTGGACGCTGCCGGCGCTGGTGTACGGGGTCAATGCCATTACGGTGTTTTTTCTCTCGGGCCTGATTCCGCGCCTGCTGAACATGGTAAAAGTAACCGGAGCCAACGGCCAGGAAACCGGCCTGCGTACCTGGCTGTATGATACGCTGTTTGTGCCGTATTTCAGCCCCCTTAATGCCTCGTTGGCCGGGGCGTTGGTGTGCGTATTTATCTGGTTTGTAGTGCTCTGGCTAATGTACCGGCGGAATATTATCATCAAGGTGTAGTAGGAGGAATCAACAAAAACAGACCGTCATTCCGAGCTTGCCGAGGAATGACGGTCACCGATTATCAATCAATACCATGCCCTCTGCTAAACCGGCCCGCCTGCTTTCCCTGGATGTATTTCGGGGGCTGACGGTGGTCCTGATGCTGCTGGTGAACAACGCCGGCGACTATACCCAGTACTACCGGCCGCTGGCCCACGCGCCCTGGCACGGCTGCACCCCCGCCGACCTGGTGTTCCCGTCCTTCGTGTTTATAATGGGCGTGGCGCTGGTGTATGGGCTGGCGGCGGTGCGGGCCCAGCCGGAGCAGCACATGGCCACCCTTTGGCGTATTGGCCGCCGCGTGCTGGTGCTGCTGGTGCTGGGCCTGCTCATCGGGCTGGTTCCATACTTCTATTTCACTTCCTTCCGGATTCCGGGGGTGCTGCAGCGCATTGCGCTGGTGTACGGGGTCTGTAGCGTACTATTCCTGAAAACTACCTGGCGGCAGCAGCTATGGATAAGTGCGGGGTTGCTGGTGGGATATAACGTGCTGCTGCAGCTGGTGCCGGTGCCGGGCATCGGGCCGGCCAACCTGGAGCCCGCCACCAACCTCGGGGCCTGGCTCGACCAGCGGCTGTTTACCCTGGATCATATGTTTCTGAAGGATAAAGGCTGGGACCCGGAATCATTGCTGGGGACGCTGCCTACCATTGCTACCGGGCTGCTGGGGGTGCTGGTAGGCCAGTGGCTGCACCGCCCTGCCCCCGAGCGTACTGCCAAAGCCGTGTGGCTGTTTGTGGCCGGAGCCGGGCTGGTGCTGCTGGGCCTGATCTGGAACGGCTGGTTTCCCATCAATAAGGCCCTCTGGACCAGCTCCTTCGTGCTGTATGCCGGCGGTATTAGCGTACTGATGCTGGCCGGCCTGTACTTTCTGGTGGATGTGCAGGAGTGGCGCGGGGCCTGGACCCGGCCGCTGATTGCCTGCGGCAGCAATGCGCTGCTGGTGTTTTTCCTGCCCGAGGTGCTGGAACGCCTGCTCACCCGCCTGAAGCTGCACCACGCCGACGGCTCCGTATTCTACGCCCGTGACTGGCTGTACCACACATTCTTCACGGCCCGCATTGCCAACCCCTACCATGCCTCTCTGGCCTACGCCGTGGCCTATGTAGCCGTGTGGGTGGGCATTTTATGGGTACTGTACCGGCGGCGGATTTTCTTCACTGTATAAGGTCGGCCCGGCTATCAGCCCAAATTTCCCGTACTTCAACTATGAAATATTCCTGGATTCTGACCGTGGCGCTGGCCCTGACTGCTTCCGTGGCGCAGGCGCAGACTACTACCACTTCTGCCACTACGGCAGCCAAAACACCGGTTTCCGCGGGGCAGCGTAAAGCAGCCGAAGAGCTGTTGCAGGCTACCAGCACGGAGAAAAACCTGGCGGCTTCCATCGACCGGATGCTGGCCCTGCAAATCGAGCAAAACCCTGGTATGAAGGCTGTAGAGCCGGAAATGCGGGCTTACATCAACAAATACATGAGTTGGGCTTCTTTGAAAGATGAACTGGTGCAGATATATGCACAGGAGTTCACCGAAAAAGAGCTGAAGGAGCTGACAAAATTCTATCTGACACCCATCGGCCGCAAAACCATTGAAAAAATGCCGCAGCTGATGGTAGCCGGTATGGAAATGGGCCAACGCCGGGTGCAGGAGCATTTACCCGAGCTGCAGCAGGCCATTGCCGAAAAGATGAAGACGCAAGCCCCGTCTGATGTGAAATGAGTTGCTGGTTGCCGGTACTGAAATCCGGTGTCATCCTTCGTGGGGCGAAGGACCTTACCACTGGATAACTTAACAATGAAAGCGAAGCGGTAGAGATGCTTCGACTCCGCTCAGCATGACCATTCTATTTGAGACCAACAACTGAAACCAGCAATCAGCAACTTACCACTGGTACCCGTCGAAATCCTTGCGGAGCTGGGTTTTGAGCAGTTTGCCGGTGGCGGTGTGGGGGAGTTGGTTTACGAATTCCACGGCTTCCGGCACCCACCAGCGGGCCACTTTGCCGTCGTAGTAAGCCAGTAACTCCTCTTGGCTGATTTCCTGGCCGGGCTTGCGCACTACTACCAACAAAGGCCTTTCGCTCCATTTAGGGTGGGGCACGCCAATTACGGCGGCTTCGGCCACGCTGGGGTGGCCCACGGCCAGGTTTTCCAGCTCGATGCTTGAAATCCACTCCCCACCCGATTTAATGACGTCCTTGCTCCGGTCAGTTATCTGCATGAAGCCGGCCGCATCAATGGTGGCCACGTCGCCGGTGCGAAACCAGCCGTCGGGCGTCAGCTGGCCGGGCTCAGTGCCGAAATAGTCGGCCACGATGAAGGGCCCGCGCACCAGCAGGTCGCCGAAAGCTACGCCGTCGTGGGGCAGCGCCCGGCCCTCGTCGTTCACAATCTGCATATCTACTCCAAAAATTACCCGCCCCTGCTTGGTCTGAATGGCAAACTGCTCGTCGGGGCTGAGGCGGAGCTGTTGGGGCTTAAGGGTGCAGACGGTGCCCAGGGGCGAGGTTTCCGTCATGCCCCAGGCGTGGCGGATGGTCACGCCCAGTTCTTCATCGAAAGCCCGCAGCAAAGCCGGCGGGCAGGAGGCCCCGCCCACAATCATCTGGCGCAGCGTGGAAAACCGCAGCTGCTTTTCGCGCATGAAGGTGAGCAGCCCGAACCAGATGGTGGGTACCCCGGCCGTGAAGGTCACGCCTTCCGTCTCGAACAGCTCGTAGAGGCTGGCTGCATCCAGCCCCGGTCCCGGCAGCACCAGCTTGCAGCCTAGCATGGGGGCCAGGTAGGGAATACCCCAGGCGTTGACGTGGAACATGGGCACAACCGGCAGAATTACGTCGCGGGCCGAGCAGTTGAAACAGTCAGGCAGTCCGGCCGCAAAGCTGTGCAGTAGCGTGGAGCGGTGGGAGTAGAGCACGCCCTTGGGCTGGTCGGTGGTGCCGGAGGTATAGCACAAGGAGGAGGCGGTGTTTTCATCGAACAGCGGCCACTCGAACTCGTTGTTTTCGGCGGCCAGCAAGTCCTCATAGCAGCGCAGGTCGGGCAGGGTGGTGGCTTCGGGCATGTGTGCCCGGTCGGTCATCAGCACCCAGGTTTCCACGGTGGGGCAGCTGGGAGCCAGCTTTTCTACCAAGGGCAGAAAGGTAAGGTCAAAGAAGAGCACCCGGTCCTCGGCGTGGTTGATGATGTACACCAGCTGCTCGGCAAACAGCCTTGGGTTGATGGTGTGGCACACCGCCGCGCTGCCCGACACGGCGTAGTACAGTTCGAGGTGGCGGTGGGTGTTCCAGGCCAGCGTGCCCACCCGGTTGCCTGAGCTAATGCCCAGCCGTTGCAGGGCATTGGCCAGTTGGCGGCTGCGGCGGCCCAGGCCGGCGTAGGTAGTGCGGTGCAGGCCCCCTTCGGCCAAACGGCTTACAATTTCCGTGTCGGCGTGCCATTTCTCGGCATGTTCCAGCAGCCCCGCAATGCGCAGGGGCGTGTTCATCATGAGGCCTTGTAGCATGTTCGGATGGGGTTTTCTCGCAGAGGTCCGCAGAGGAATGCGCTGAGGTAAAGGGAGGTCGTTCTGCTACAGGCCGTTGGCGAGGCGGACGATGCCGTCTTTGACGTGTGGCATGTTGAAGTTGATGAGTAGGCCCAGCTTCCGTTTCGAGAGCCGCAGATAGGTCAGCAGTTGCTTGTGATGCACGTCCAGCAGCGCATCTACTGATTTAATTTCGACAATTACTTTGTCTTCCACCAGCATATCGAGCCGGAAGCCCAGGTCTAGTTTCACCTCATCGTAATACGCCGGCAAACCGACTTGCGTGGCTACAAGCAAGCCGCCTTTGCGGATTTCATGCGCCAAAGCAGCCTCGTACACCGACTCCAACAGCCCCGGCCCCAAGGCAGTATGTACCTTAAAAGCCCCTCCCCGAATTACGTAAGCAATATCGTTCTCGCTCATTTTACCTCCTTTTAACCTCAGCGCATCCCTCTGCGGACCTCTGCGAGAAAACCCCTTATTACTCCTCTTTCGGCACCGTACTTTCCACTTCCTGCTTCTGCGCCTGCCGCACGCTTTGCAAAGCAATTTGCAGAACGCCGCTGCGCACGCTCAACTCCGTGATTTTATTATTCCGGCGGGTGGGGTTTACGCGGTTGGTGAGTACCACGCAGGTAATTTCCTCCTTGGGGTCGACCCAGAAATAGGTGCCCGTGAAGCCGGTGTGGCCGTAGCTCTGGGGCGAGGCCAGCGGAGCCGAATTCACGGCCGGGTTAGCGGCGGGCCTATCGAAGCCCAGGGCGCGGCGGTTATCGGGGCAGAACTGGCAGCGGATGTACTCCTGCACGGTTTCCGCTTTCAGGAGTTGTTGCCCGCCGTAGCGGCCGTTCCAGGCATACATCTGCACCAGCTTAGCCAAATCGGTGGCCGAGCCGAACAGGCCGGCGTGGCCGGAGAGGCCGCCCAGCAGAGCTGCGCCCTCATCATGCACGGTGCCGTGCAGCTGGCCGTGGCGGAACAGGGAGTCGTATTCGGTGGGGGCAATGCGACTGAGCGGGAAGCGGCGGGTAGGGTTGTAGCCCAGGGTAGGAGCCCCCAGCGGCCGGTACACCTCATCCGTCACAAACTGGCCCAGCGGCTTGCCCGACACGCGCTGCACAAAGCGCGGGTACAGGATAAACGACAGATCGGAGTACACGTAGCCCGGCTTCTCGTTCAGCGGCGACTCGGCAATGGCCTTCAGAATCCGCGCCGGGAAGTCTTTACGAGCCCAGAGGCGGGGGCCGGCCGGCAGCGGAAACCGCGCCGACGAATCGGGGCGGAAGTAGCGGCGGTTCAGCTCCGAAGGCTGGGTAGTGGATACGTCTTTGGCCTCGGGGCTTTTGCCGAGCAGGCCGTTGAAGAAGCCCCGGGGCTTGGTGTAGTCCTTCCAGAACGGAATCCAGGCTTTCAGGCGGGCCTGGTGCGTAAGCACGTCGCGCAGCTTGAGGTCCTGCTTGTTGGTGCCCATCAGCTCGGGAAACAGCTGGCCCATGGTCATGTCGGGGTTGAACTTGCCCTGGTCCTGGAGCTTCATCAACGAGGGCAGCGCGGCCGATACTTTGGTCAGAGAAGCCAGATCATACAAATCGGTGCTGCGGACGGGGCGGGCAGCTTGGCCGGCGGTGGGGTAGGAGTGGGTGCCGTAGCTTTTCTGCAGTACTACCGTGCCGCGGCGGGCAATAACCACCTGCGCCCCGGGGAAGGCCCGGGCCGCAATGGCCAGGTTTATCAGCGAGTCCACGCGGCTTTCCAGGTTGTTGTTCATGCCCACGGCCTCCGGCTGGCTGTAACGCAGCCGGATACCGCCCTGAGTAGCCAGGCCCTTGCCGTAAGCGTAGCGGTCCGATACGGTAACGGGCAAGTGGCCGCTGGCCGAAATACCCCCGAAAATAACCTCGGCTGCTACTTCCTGGGCGTTTTTGCTTTCCTGATAAGCCAGCACCACCGCATCGGCGCGGTCCAGGTCCCGGACTTTCGCCACGGCATACGCCGAGCCAAATACCGACACAACCAGCCGCTGGCCTGGTCCACCCAACTCGCGCAGCAGCACATTGGTTTCGGGCGTTACACCGAAGTTGGTAGCCGGCAGGCGGCCCAGGTTATTCAGGCCAATCAGCACGGTGTTGTAGGCTTTCAGCGTTTCGCGCATACGGGCCAGCTCATCCAGGCTGGGCGCGGCCGGCAGCCAGAAATGGCGTACCGGCGCATAGTCGGCCACCATGCGCTGGAAATCGGTAGTGTCCCGGGTGCCGATGGTGAGCGTGGCCAGACGCAGCGTATCCAGGCGCTGCAGAGGCAGCAATGTGCGCTGGTTGCGTAGCACCGTTACGCTCAGCTCCGTGAGCTGGCGGCTCAGGTACTGGGCATGGGGCGTGTTCAGGTCCTGGGTGAGGCCAGGCAGGCTAATAGGGCGGTACTTATCGAGGCCGGCCCACTGTTTCAGGGCCAGCACCTTGCGGCAGCGCCGGTCAATGTCGGCCTGGGTCAGCTCGCCCCGGTTGATAGCCTCGCGCACCATACGCAGGGCCAGCGGAATGTTCTTGCTGAACTCCAGAATATCGTTGCCGGCCACCAGGGCCCGCACGTCGGCCTCGCCGGGCGGATACTTGCTGATGACACCCTTCATGTTCATGGCGTCGGTGAAGATGAGGCCCTCAAACCCCAGCTTCTGCTGCAGCAGCCCCTGAATAATGGGCTTCGAGAGGGTGGAAGGCAGGCCGGTGGTATCGAGGGCCGGAATATTGAGGTGGGCCACCATCATCCCGCCCAGCCCGCGCTTCATCAGGCTTTTGAACGGAAACAGCTCCAGGGTGTCAATCCGCTTGCGGTCAATGCGCAGCAGGGGCAGGGCCAGGTGAGAGTCCGTGTCGGTGTCGCCGTGGCCGGGGAAGTGCTTGGCTACGGCCAGCACGCCCGCGTCCTGCATACCCTTCATGTAGAGGTAGCTTTTCTCCGTTACTTCTTCCCGGTTTTCGCCCCAGCTCCGGAAGCCGATGACGGGGTTTTGAGCGTTGTTGTTCACATCCACCACCGGGGCAAAGTTGACGTGCATACCCAGCCGCTTGAACTGGGCCGCTACCTCGGTGCCCATGTCATACAGGAGCTGGTTGTCGCGCAGGCCGCCCATGCTCATCTGGTAGGGGAAGCGCACCACGCTGTCCAGGCGCATACCCACGCCCCATTCGGCATCCATGGCTACCAGCAGGGGCACCCGGCTCTGGCTCTGGTAGCGGTTCAGCAGGCGGCTCTGGCGCACGGGCCCGCCCTGAAAGAAAATCAGGCCCCCAATGCCGTACTGCTGAATCAGGGTCGAAATTGAATCCTCATCCACGCGGGTGCGGTTGGAGTAAGCAGCCACCATAAACAGCTGCGCCACCCGCTGGTCGGGGGTAAGTGTCTGCATCACCGAGTCAACCCAGCGCGACTGGCTGAGATGGCCCGCAAACGGAACCGGCTGGTTGCGGCTCTTGGTGGGGGCCGGCTTGCGCATGATTTCTTCGTGCAGGACAGGCTTGGAAGGACCAAACCGAACTGGGGCCTGTACTGGGGCCGACGTTGCCCGACGAGCCGGCCCTACGGTACGTACTTTCCTGACGGGTGCCCGGCGAGCTACCGTACGGGTGGTGTTGCGGGCTGCAGATTTTTTGCGACGGCGCTGAGCTGAACCAGTATCGGGGCTGAGCAGCACCAGGGCCAGCAGCAGGAAGGAAAGAAAGCGGAAGAAGGACAAAACGGCGGAGCAATGAGGTGAGGTTGCGAAGTTAGGCGAAGTCGGGCAGTAACCGAGTGGCCCGCCGCCAATGAGCATCCCGGCCGGGCCAGCCGTTTTGCCACCCCGGCGGCTGGCCCGGCCGGGGTAAGCCCGGCTCACACCTGGCACCAAGCACGACAGGGCTGCTGGCAGATCAGTCAGCTGTTTGCAAGGGGGTAATTACGTTGATTGTCAGTTGGTAACGTTGTCGGCATCGTTTGCATAGATAAATGTGCCAGAATGCTTTGAGTACGGAGGATTAACCCCAACATTTACCGCCGTACAGAAAGCCGCCGGTTTCTGTGCTCTTTCCACTGCTCATCAGTGGCCCGGGTATGTCGCCTCTGCCCCAGAGTCCGGCTGCCTGAGGAAGTGGCTTACCAGTGCCCGCTCTTGCTCCGATGCCGACCGTTTTGCGTGATGCAAACGGTGTCTTAGGCCCTCACCTGGTTGCTCGTTTGTATTGCCCCAAACTATTTCGCGGCCCCCTGGCCAACAGGACTGGTATGCCTTATCCGGACCGGTCGGGCTGGGCCGGAGTGTATCCGTTTTTACCCGCTCTGCCCGCGCATTGGCAGCGGGCTCGTTCTTCCTGCCACTTACCCACACAACCATTTCTACCCCATGAAAACTCCCACATTCTCCTTCCACCTCATGTCGGTGCTGGGCCTGGCCGGCCTGCTCGCGGCCTGCGAAGCCAGCGGCCCGATGCCCGCCGCTACCACCACCGCCCAACTGGCCGATGCCACTACCGCTACCTGCGGAGCCCAAGGCTGGGCCTCCCAGAACGGCGGTACTACCGGCGGGGGCACTGCCACGCCCACGGTAGTAGCTACCTACGCACAGCTGAAAGCTGCTCTTGAGAACAGCAGCGTGAAGGTGGTACAGGTAAATGGCACTATTACCATTCCCTCAGGCGGGCGAATTTCCCTGCAGGATCAGACCGGCAAAACTCTTTTTGGCTCGGCCGGGGCCCGGCTGGTTTCCGCCGACCAAAGCCAGAATAACTCGGGTATCCTGTACGTGAAGCGCTGCAGGAACATCCTGTTGCGCAACCTGGTATTCGAGGGCCCCGGCGCCTATGATACCGACGGTTGGGACAACTGCACTCTTGATGCCTCCACCAACGTGTGGGTGGACCACTGCGAGTTCCGGGACGGGGTGGATGGTAACTTCGACATCAAGAATGCCTCCGACTACATCACCGTTTCCTGGACCAAGTTCGCCTACCTGAAAGCACCCCGCGCGGGCGGCTCCGGCGGCTCCGACGACCACCGCTTCTC
Organism: Hymenobacter metallilatus; assembly: GCF_003944705.1. Lineage (GTDB taxonomy): Bacteria > Bacteroidota > Bacteroidia > Cytophagales > Hymenobacteraceae > Hymenobacter > Hymenobacter metallilatus. Next base: position 387,545 of record NZ_RWIS01000002.1, read on the forward strand.
CAATCTCATTGGCTCCTCCGACGGCGCAACCGGCGACCGGGGCAAGCTGCGCATCACATTTGCCCGCTGCTGGTGGGCCCCGGGCTGCGTGGCCCGTATGCCACGGGTACGGTTTGGTAAGGTGCATGTAGTAAACAGCCTGTTCAACAGCCCGGCCAGCAAATCGGGCGTGCAGGCCGGATTCGAGGCCGATATCCGCATTCAGGCCAACGTGTTCGAGAGTGTAACCAACCCGATTGATCTGATGGACCAGAAGTCGACGGCGGTGCAGGAAATCAGTAACCTGTTTACCAGCGTGAGCGGGGCGAAGGTGGGCAACGGCAAAACGGCCTTCACCCCGCCCTACACGGTGTCGGTGCTGGCGGCTTCGAGCGTGAAGTCGGCCGTAACAGCCTCTAATGGCGCGGGTGCTACCGTGGGCGGCAACGTGTGCACCAACAGCGGAATCTGATGCCTTAAGTCAGGTTATGTAATTGAGTAAGAGAAGGTAGGCGGTGGAATGCTTTCCAGTGCGTACCTTCTCTTTCTGTTTCCCATCTACCACAACCCTATGAAACAAACAACTTCTTCCCAGACTCCGGCCTGGCGTGCCGGCCTCGGGGGCACCCTGCTGGCGCTTGGCGGCCTGCTGAGCGGCTCCGTGCTGGCCCAGACGCCCGTGCAGCAATACGGCCTGCTGAAAGTGGCCGGCAACAAAATCGTGGATAAAAACAACCAGCCCGTGAGTCTGGCCGGCAACAGCCTGTTCTGGAGCAACGACGGCTGGGGCGGCGAGAAATACTACACGGCCAACACCGTAAGCTGGCTGCGCAACAGCTGGAACAGCAAAGTCGTGCGCGTAGCCATGGGCGTGGAAGACAGCGGCGGCTACATCAGCAACCCCACCGGCAACCGCCAGAAGGTGAAAACCATGGTAGATGCCGCCCTGGCACAGGGCCTGTATGTCATCATCGACTGGCACTCCCACCACGCCGAGAGCTACCAGCAGCAGGCTATCAGCTTTTTTCAGGACATGGCCCGCAGCTACGGCGCCTCGCCCAACGTCATCTATGAGGTGTACAACGAGCCCTTGCAGGTGTCATGGAGCGGTACCATCAAGCCCTACGCCGAGGCCGTGGCCGGAGCCATCCGGGCCATCGACCCCGATAACCTCATCATTGTGGGCACGCCCACCTGGTCGCAGGATGTGGATGTGGCCGCCGCCGACCCCATTACGCGCTACCCCAACATTGCCTACACCCTGCACTTCTACGCCGCCACCCACAAACAAAGCCTGCGCGACAAAGCCCAGACGGCCCTCAACCGGAACGTGGCGTTGTTCGTGACGGAGTACGGCACCACCGAAGCCTCGGGCAATGGCTACATCGATGCCGCCTCAACCCAGGAGTGGATGAATTTTCTTCGGCAGAAAGGCATTAGCCATGCCAACTGGGCCTTCAATGACAAAGGCGAAGCGGCTTCGGCCCTCAAGCCCGGTACCAGCCCCACGGCCGCCTGGTCGGATAACTACCTGACCACCTCCGGCTCCCTGGTGAAAGGCTACATTCAGAACTGGAATGGTACGACCACCACGCCGCCCCCACCGCCCCCTGGCACCGGCGGGGCCACCACGGTGCAGGCGGAAAGCTACCATACCATGAGCGGGGTGCAGACGGAAACCACCACCGATGCGGGCGGCGGCCAGAACGTGGGCTGGCTCGACGCCGGCGACTGGATGGCCTACACCGTGGACGTGCCGACGGCCGGCAGCTACCTGATTCAGTACCGGGTGGCCAGCCCCGGCGGGGGCGGGCGCATCAGCCTGGAGCAAAATGCCGGTACCATTCAGCGGGGCACCGTGAGCGTGCCTGCCACCGGCGGCTGGCAAAACTGGACCACCGTGTCGCATACCGTAACGCTGCCGGCGGGCCGCCAGGATATTGCCATTGGGGTGCCGGCCGGCGGTTATAACATCAACTGGTGGAGTTTCAGCAAGGTCGCAACCGGCAGCCGTGCAGCTCTGGAGGTACCATCGGCCGTTGCCGGGGCCCTGTATCCCAACCCCGCCGAAAGTCAGCTGAATATACAGGTGGCTCCGGGCCAAGAAAGTGTGCAGGTCGCTGTCTTCAACTCCCGGGGCCGGCAGGTACTCGCGCGCACGGTTGCTGCCGGCGGCAAACCCATACAGCTGGCCGTAGCAGAGCTGGAAGCCGGTATCTACTCCGTGCAGGTGACGCAGAATGGCGCCACAACCACGCACCGCTTTGTAAAGCGCTAGCCGCTTTCTGTTGCCTCCTACACAACCGGCCCGCTCAGGTATCTGGGCGGGCCGGTTGTGTAGGAGAGCAGGGGTGGATAGAAGCCTTTGGCAGGGGGCGGGCTAACGATTCAGCCGAATTTTCTCGGTGTAAATCACAAGCCCCTCATCACCCCGCAGAGAAGCAGTCACGCTCAGGCGGCGGCCGTGGGGCCGGAACTGAAACAGCGCGTAGTGTTTCTGGTTGACTAATGGCCCCACGCGGTATCGGTTGGGCTCATTGGTATTGTGGGTGGCGGGGTGGGTGAGGCCACTGGAAGTTATTTCATACACTGGCCGTTTCAGGCCCGGCACTGGTACCCGGGATATTTCGCCAATATGCCGGTCGCCGCTGATGAGCAGCAGGCCTTTGGGCTTGGTTTCGGCCAGTAGTGCGAGCAGCCGCTGGCGGGCCGCCGGGAAGTTGGCCCACTTCTCGAAGCGGTGCTCCTGGGGCAGAAACTGAATGCCCGAGGCAATGATATGGGCGTCGGCGTCGGAGGTTTGGAGCTGCTGCCGCAGCCACTGCCACTGCGCCTCGCCCAATATGTCGCCGGTGGGGTTGGGGTGGTACACCAAAGCTGAGTCGCGCAGCAGCGGGTCCTGAAAGTACCGGTCGTCCAGCAGAATCACCCGTATTGTTTGCTTGCCCACCGCATACGTGTACGCGACATAAATACCCTCCTGCCGACGGCGGGGGCTGGCGGCGGGTTCCTGCAGAAAATCAAGAGCCAGCTGCTGATTCTGAGCCTTGAAGGGGTAGTTCCTGTCGCCGTCGTTGCGGCCGTAGTCGTGGTCATCCCAGGTCCCGATTACCTGGGTGCCCTGCTCGCGCAGGTGGCGGTAGCCGGGCTGGTTGAGCTGGGCCTGATACTTGGCGCGGAGCACGGCGGGGTCATCGGAGTCGCCGTAGATATTGTCGCCCAGCCAGATCCACACGTTGGGCGTATCCCGGGCAATATCATCCCAGAGGGGCTGGGGTAAATCGTGGCGGTTGCAGGAGCCGAACGCCACGCGGAATTCAGGGGAAGCGCGGACTACAGATTGGGCCTGTGCCGTCGGCCGCTTCTCCAGAAGCAGAGCCGCCGTCAGCAGGCAGAGCAAGGTTGTTTTCATGGGCTAAAGATGCAGCTGGGAGCTCAACGCTGCGTTGAGGCCCGTAAGAATCATGCTGCCCGCCGCACTTTTTCGGGTTTCAGCGGTTACCCTGGTATGCCTGTACGCCGCCCCGACGACCGACCCAACCACTTCACCTCCGACGACGCCCGCCTGCTCAAAGCCATTGGCATCGGTATCGGCTGCTCTTTTCTGGTGGGCTTGCTGCTGATGCTGCTGGTGGCGTTTCTGGGGTGAGTTAGCGGGAACTATAGCATTGTTCGCGTGTCTTCGGCTGCCACGCGGTAATGGAGCCGACTGGGTATACCCATTGATGTAGGCATCTGCAATAGGACTTTCTGCTTCAACTCCGTTGCGCTCCGCAGGAAGAAGGATACAATGTGTTCGTAACGCCCCAAACTGGCTCTTACTTCTGGATCTGGCCGTTGCGGATAATAACGTCGGACTTTGGGGTGGCTTTCTTCACCATGGAGCCAAACGCACCCTTCTTCTCGAAGGCACTCACTACTTCGTCTTCGGCGGGGGTGCGCTTTACTACCGGGTTGTTGGCCCAGAATTCGGGGTCGTAAGGCTTGGCCCGGATGGCGTCCAGGTCCCGGTCGGTGAGGTTGGCGCGGGCGTAGGGCAGGCTCTGGGCCTTAGTGCTCTGGTCGAAGAAATAGGTAAACGACGACACGCTGATGGCCAGCGGCTGCTTGCCGGGCTCGGTCAGGTCGGTGGTCAGGTCCATTTTTATCAGCTCCAGTGGGGCCACAGCGGCTTTTCCGCCCTGGTGGAAGGTCATTTCAATGCTGAGCTTGGCATTGGTGAACTGCTGACGGGGGTTATTGGTGCTGCCCGTAAAGCTGGGCTGCACCATGCGGTAGCGCACCACCTGGTCGGTTTCAATATCAATCCAGATGGTACCCTGGGCGCGGTACTTCACCTCCGGGCGGGTCTCAAAAGTAATTTCCGCCACCCCGCCCGTCGAGTCCTCGCCCACGATGCCTTTCAGCTCCAGCAGGTAGTTTTTCTCCACGTTGGGGCTCAGCAAAGCTAGGGAGGTGGTGCTGTCCTGGCCGGGGTCGAAGAGGCCGAACTTGCGGGGGTACACCGAGAAGTTGCTCAGGTTGATGGGGGCCTGCACGGCAGCGTAGCGGCCCTGGGCCAGCGTGGTGCCCACAATGCGCGCCGGGTTCGACTTCACGTTCCAGACCACTTCCTGCAGTTCCGTGGGCTGCTTATCGATGCGGGTTATCTGCCGGTAGAAGGCCTTGCCGTAGTAGCTGCGGCGGTAGTTGCGCTGGAGGTTGCGGAAGGCTCTATCCACCAACTGAAACGGGAAGCTGGCCACCTTCACCTCGGGCAGCACCACCGTGGCCTCAGCCAGGGAAATATTCAGTGTCTCCGCGGCCGAGGTGATGCGTAGCGTGTCCTTCACGTGGTTCAACTCCGAGAACAGCAGCGTCACGGGCAGCTGCTTTACCACCAGCGTAAACTCGCCTTCCAGGTTGGTAGTGGTACCGTTGGTGGTGCCGGGCACGGCCACGCTGGCAAAGGGCAGGGCTTCCTTGGTGTCCTTGTCGCGCACCACGCCGCGCAGCTGCACCTGGGCCTGCCCCCGGAAAGTAAGGCCGAGCAGCAGAAACAGAAGCGGCAAAATGCGCCGAAAAATTACTGTGGACAGCACGAAGGAGCGAAGTTGGGTAGACAGCATACGAAAACAGACAGATGAAACAGCGCAAAGGCTGACAGTGGAACGCAGACCCGACCCAAAACCGTGCCCGCTTGCACAAAAGTAGCCGCCAAACGCAACAGGAAGCACTCAATCCGGGTAAGTAGTTCTACCTTGGGCGCGGTGCTCCGGCCACCGCCGGCCTGTAGCTGCTACTGTGTCCTTCCATTCTATCTTCTCTTCCATTTCCCATGCTGAAGCGAGATTTCCTGAAAAATGCCCTGCTCACGGCCGTGGGCGCTATGGTCAGTCCCGCCGTGCTGGCCGCTGCCCACGAAGAAAACCTGCTGCGCGAAGCCCGGGCCACGCCCCTGGCCGACGGCCCCTTCACGCTGCCGCCGCTGCCTTACGCCTTCAACGCCCTGGAGCCGCACATCGACGCCAAAACCATGGAAATTCACCACGATGCGCACCACAAAACGTACGTATCCAAGCTGAATGAAGCCGTGGTGGGCAAGCCCGAAGAAAAAATGAGCCTGGCCCAGTTGCTGGCCTCAGCCAGCAAGCAGCCCGACGCCATCCGCAACAATGCGGGCGGCCACTGGAACCACTCTTTCTTCTGGCAGATTCTCTCGCCCAAAGGCGGCGGCCAGCCCACCGCCGGCCTGGCGGCAGCCATCAACAAGGATTTTGGCAGCTACGACAAATTCACGGAGGAATTTACCAAGGCGGCTACCGGCCGCTTCGGTTCCGGCTGGGCCTGGCTGCTGTATGATAAAAAAGCCGGCAAGCTGATGGTTACCTCCACCGCCAACCAGGACAACCCCCTGATGGATATTGCCGGTATTCAGCGCGGCACGCCCATCCTGGGCCTGGATGTGTGGGAGCACGCCTACTACCTCAAGCACCAGAACAAGCGCCCCGACTACATCAAAACGTTCTGGAACGTGGTGAACTGGGGCGAGGTCAGCAGCCGCTACGACGAAGCCCGCAAAGGCTAAGTTTCAGCCTACTAAAACGTGTACCCCGAAGCGGTGCTTCGGCTTACGTCAGAAAGTAATCAACCCAACCCGGGAATTACCTTCTCACGCGAGCCGAAGCACTGCTTCGGGGTACACGTTCTTACAGCCAGCGCCGGGCTCCGGCTTACCCGCATTGTATGCCCTACTGGTCGGCCGTAACGCCCAGGGCTTTGTTGAGGTGGGCGTTGATGGTAGCAAACAGGTTGCGCAGCTCCACGGGGGCGTTATCCTCGGCCCGCACCGTTTTGCTGGAGCCATCAGGGTAGGTAATGGTCAGAATGGTAGCGGGCAGGTCGGTGGCGCCGCTGAGGTAGCTGCTTTCCAGCTTCTGAAACCCAATCAGCTCCGATTCCCGCAGCAGGCCGCTGATAATGGCTGGGTCCAGCTTCGTGTCACGTTGGCCCTCCACCGGCGCATACCGGAAGCCTTCGTACTGCACGCGGCCGTCGGCGAATAAACGGGCCGTGAAGTGGGGGCAGGTGCCCAGACAAGGCGTCCGGCTGAACACCAGTACGGGGTCCTGAGCGGCGGCTTGCTGCTCCTTGGTAGGCCGCACCCCGCCATTTTCTGCCTGGATAACCGGCACTACATCTACCAGGGGGCCACTTTCTTTGCTGGGTTTGATGCCCCCGGTTTCGGCTATGGTTTCAGCAGCAGAAGCCGGGCTCGGAGCCGGCACCGCTACCACAACTGGCGTTGGGCCAGGAGCGGGTACCGTTTCGGTCAGGCTTTCTTTGCTGGGCTTAATGCCCCCGGTCGGGTACGGATACGTTTGCTCCAGGCCACCGGGCGCGGGGGTAGGCGTGGGCACGGCTATATCCTTACTGGGCTTGATACCGCCAGTGGGGTACGGATACGTGGGAGCCGGGCTTGGCGTGGGGGCCGGTGTAGGCGTAGGGGCCGGCGTAGGCGTCACTGGTTTCGGGGGCTTCACCCCACCCGTTGGGTACGGATACGTCTGGGGTGGGGCCGGGGTGGGCACCGGGTTCTGGCGGGTAGGGCCGGTGCCCGGAGCCGGCGTTACGGGGCCATGATGAGGTGGGGCCGGTGCCGGTGCCGGCGTATGCCGGACGGGACCCGGATACGACGGCGGCGGGGCCGTGGCTACCGTCGGGTACGCGGTACGGGGACCCGGAGCCGGCTCCCACCGGCCGCGCGGGGGCTGCCGCCGGGGGCCGTTGCTTACCGTAGGCCCATCAGTAGCAGCCGGCACGTAGTAGTTTACCGTGCAGGCCGGCAAGGCTGCCAGTCCCAGCAGGGTAATAATCGGAACGAGTAGAGAAGAGCGCATGGCGGGAAACGGGAGAGAGGTGCGAACAGCAATATAGCTGAAACCCTATAGCCAAACTTGATGCCAGATCTGAAAAACGCCCCGCTACCACAGCGGGTAACGGGGCGTTTTGCGGGGTCCGTAGCAGGCGGCCGATTAGGAACGGCGCGTTTTGCGGGGTTTTTTGGGCGAGATGTCCGCCGCGCCCGTGCCGGACTCTGCGTCGGTATCTTCGTCGGGAGCAGTAGCTGCGGTACGGCTGGTCTGCCTCGACTGGGCTTCCTTTTCCTGAGCAGCCTTCATGGCATCCTGCAGGCGGGCCGCAAAGCCGCTGGGCTTCTTGTCCTTATTCTTCTCTTTGTTGGCTTCCAGCTTGGCCCGCACCTTGGTATCATCCACGAAGCGGCGGGTAATGGCCTGCTGGGCCATTGTTACCAGGTTGGATACCAGGTAGTACCAAGTCAGGCCGGCGGCAAAGCTGTTGAGCACGAAGAAGAAAATCAACGGCATCAGGTAGCTGTAGAACTTCATCGGACCCTGCATGGCGGCCGGGTTGCTCTGGTTGCTCTGGTAGGTCATGGCCAGCGTAGAAATGGTCATGAGCACCGTAAATAGGCTAATATGGTTGCCCAGGAACGGCACCGTAAACGGCAGCTTAATCAGGTCGTCGTAGGTACTCAGGTCATGGGCCCAGAGGAAGGGCTGTTGGCGCAGTTCAATGGCGTTCGGGAAGAACTGGAACATGGCAAACAGAATCGGGATGGTGAGCAGGGTGGGCACGCAGCCACTGAGCGGGTTTACGCCCATGCTCTGGTGCAGCTTCATGGTTTCCTGCTGCTGCTTCACCTGGTCGTCGGGGTACTTGGCCTTGATGGCGTCCAGCTCCGGCTTCAACACCTTCATTTTGGCCTGGCTCTCGTAGGTTTTGTACGTGAGCGGCCAGGTTACCAGCTTAATCAACACTACCAGCAGCACAATGATAATGCCGTAGGAGCTGATGAACTGCTCCAGGAAGTGAAACACCGGCAGTACCACGAAGCGGTTTACCCACCGGAATAAGCCCCAGCCCAGGTACACGTTCCGGTCAAAATCAGGCGCCACTTCCTTCAGAATATTGAAGGAGTTCGGACCGAAGTAAAAGCGGAAATTCGCCTTGCCCTGCTGCACATCGGCCACCGGAATTGCCAGGGTCGAGGTCAGGGTCTTAATGTAAGTAGAGTCGTTGAGGTCAACGGTAGCGTTCAACTGCCCCGAGGAGAACTCCCGGTCGGCTACAATACCCGCCACGAAGAAGTCGTGCTTGTGGGCCACCCATTTCATGGGCTCAGTTACCTTAATTTCCTCGGGGTTTTCCGAGGCTTCGGCTAGGGCTGTATGGTCGCCGGAGCTCAGGTACCGGTTGATGGTGGTGTGGTTGCGGTTCTGCTTACGGTCCTGCTCGGTCTGGCGCACGTTGTCCACGAACGTAAACGTAAGCGGCTCCTGGGCCATGGAAGCCGTCAGGCCATTGAAGCGCAGGTTATAGCTCAGCTCGTAGCTAGTAGCCGGCAACGTGTACAACTGCTCAATCTGCCCTCCGGCCACGTCGGCCACGAAGCGCAGAGCGTTGCTGCCCTGGGGCTCGGCCCGGAAATACAGGTCCGAGAGCTTCACCTGGCGGCCATCGGTGGTGCGGAAGCGGGTATCGAGCTGGGCACTTTTGGCGTCAAAAATATCCAGCGGCTGCCCAAAGAACGTTTTGTATTTGTTCAGGCGCGCAGCCTGCACCCGGCCGCCTTTCGAGGAAAACGTTACCGTAAGCCGGTCATTCTTCAGCTCCAGGGTTTGGGCCGTGCCTTGGGCAGCGGCGGCAAACGAGCCCAGCTGCCGGGCCAGCGCCACCGAATCGGGAGCCGCGGGAGTGGCACCGGGCGCGCTGGGAGCAGCGGCAGCCGTGGTTTTGGCGGGGGCGGCCTTCTCCGGCTGCGGCTTAGGCGCAAACTGGAGGTAAATCAGAAGCAAGGCGGCCATCAGGAAGACGCCAATTGCTGAATTTCTGTCCATTCAGGTACTGGTGAAGCAAACAAATAAGAAGCAGGGCCACCAGCAAAAATCCGGCAACCCTGCTACAAAGGTCGGTGTTGTCAGGCGAATATTTTTCGCGGCGGCTTTTTTGTCAGGAAAGATGAAATGGTGAGGTGGTGAAATGGTGAGTTTTATATTCGGCTGCCGCTTACGGCGCGGCTTGCGCAGCACCGGACCTCTGAGCCTTCTCAAACAGGAAACTCACCATTTCACCAGTTCACTAGCTCACCTACCCTTTCCGGAACTGAATGGCCGCCCGCACGAAGCGCACGAACAGCGGGTGGGGGTTTTGCACGGTGCTTTTCAGCTCGGGGTGAAACTGCCCGGCCACAAACCAGGGGTGGTTGGGCAGCTCTACCACTTCTACCAGGCCGGTTTCAGGGTTGCGGCCCGAAGCCAGCATCCCGGCCTCTTCGTAGCGTTGCAGGTACTCGTTGTTGAATTCGTAGCGGTGGCGGTGCCGCTCGCTGATGTGGTTGCGGCCGTAGGCTTTGGCCGCTTTCGAGCCTTTGCGCAGCTCACAGTCGTAAGCTCCCAGGCGCATGGTGCCGCCCTTTTGGGTGATGCTCTTCTGCTCCTCCATCATGGCAATAACCGGGTCGGGCGTCTGGGCATTCATCTCCGTCGACGACGCTTCCGGCAGGCCCAGCACGTTGCGGGCAAACTCCACCACGGCCACCTGCATACCCAGGCAAATGCCAAAGAAAGGAATGTCATTTTCCCGCACGTATTTCACGGCCTGAATTTTCCCCTCGAAGCCCCGTTCCCCAAATCCCGGTGCCACCAGCACCCCATCCACGCCGTGCAGCAGCTGGGCCACATTGTCGGCGTTGAGGTGGTCTGATTGGATGCTGCGCACCGTCACCTTACACTCGTTCTGGGCCCCGGCGTGCACGAAGGCCTCGTTAATGGATTTGTAGGCGTCGGGCAGCTCCACGTATTTGCCCACCAAGGCAATGGTAACTTCCTCGGTAGGGTTTTTCAACCGGCCCAGAAAATCCTTCCAGGCCTCCAGGTCGGGGTGAGCTCCGCCCTGAAGCTTCAGCTTTTTGATAACCCGCTCATCCAGATGCTCTTTCAGCATGAGCAGGGGTACCGAGTAAATGCTGTCAGCATCCAGACTCTCGATAACGGAGTTGATGTTGACGTTGCAGAACAGGGCAATTTTGCGGCGCATCTCGGCCGGAATTGGGTACTCGGAGCGGCACACCAGAATATCGGGCTGCAGGCCGGCACTGCGCAAATCACGCACTGAGTGCTGAGTGGGCTTGGTTTTCAGCTCGCCGGCCGCCTTCAGGTAGGGGAGCAGCGTAAGGTGAATCACGAGGGAGCTGTTCTCGGGCAGCTCCCAGCGCAGCTGCCGCACCGATTCCACGAAGGGCAGGCTTTCAATGTCGCCAATGGACCCCCCGATTTCGGTAATCACCACGTCAAACTGCCCGGTCTGGCCCAGCAGCAGCATACGGCGCTTAATCTCGTCGGTAATGTGGGGCACCACCTGCACGGTTTTGCCCAGGTACGCGCCTTCCCGCTCCTTGGTAATCACGTGGTCGTAAATGCGGCCGGTGGTTACGTTGTTGGCCTGGGAGGTGGGCACGTTCAGGAACCGCTCGTAGTGGCCCAGGTCCAGGTCCGTTTCAGCGCCGTCGTCGGTTACGTAACATTCGCCGTGCTCATAGGGATTGAGCGTGCCGGGGTCGATGTTGATGTACGGGTCGAACTTCTGGATGGTCACCCGGAAGCCGCGGGCTTGCAGCAGCTTGGCCAGGGAGGCCGAAATGATGCCTTTGCCCAGCGAGGAAGTAACGCCGCCCGTTACAAAAATGAATTTGGCCGTAGTGGCAGCCGCGGAAGTGGAATTTCGGTCTGGCATAACGGGAAACAAAGGTAGGCTTTATCTCCGGCCGGCCGGGCTTGCAGGTTGTTTTTTTTGGGGTAAGAAGACAGGGTTTTTGTCTAACAAACATAGAACTTCCTTCCGAGCGAAGCCGAGGAAGGAAGTTCACCCAGGTTCACTCTACTTCAACTCCGCTGAGCCAATTACCTCCTCCAGCGGGCCGGAGGTAGCCAGCTGCAAGCGCAGCGTATCGGCGTCGGCATCCAGCTGGGGGCGGATCTGGTCGAGGGCCAGGCGCAGGGCCTGCACGTCGGAGAGGCGGGCGGCTTTCGACTGGCTGTAGCCGTGGTACATGGCCACGCGCACCTTGCTGCGGCCAGAACCGGCGTAAGTACCAATCACCTCGCCCCGGGCGTTGATAATTTGAATTTCGGCCGTTACGTTGGTGCGGTACCACTCCAGCGGTACGCCCAACAGGCTGGGGGTCATTAGGGTAAGCATCTGCACAGCCTGCAGCAGGTGCCCGGTGCGCTGCTGCTCCACCTTGGTTACCATAAATTTAGCGTAGCCGTAGCGGACGGTGTCATCCTGGGGCTCGGCCAGGTGGTAGGCCAGCTCCTGCCGGAACACCTTACTGGCATCATCGGGGTGGGCGCCTTCACCTTCCGCCGAATTCAGCGGGCCGGGTTCCACCACGGCTTCCAGTTTGGGCAATCGGCCCAGTGCTACCGAGTTGTTGGAGCGAATGGTCCGGTAAACGGCCTTTTCCGTTGATTTACAGCCGGCAAGGGCCAGAAACCCCCCTAAACAAAGGAGAAAAGTGTAGCGGTGCATCATTCGAAAGAGGATAAGCAGAAGGCGGCTATTCAGGAAGAAGTCCAAAAATAACTGGTAAGTGCCCCTTATGGTACTCGCGTAGATAGAAAGTACGTAGAAACTCGATGAACAGCCGAGAATCAGTCGATTACCGAGTACTACATCTGGCCGAAAAAACATTTCCCTGCCGGGGCAACCGGCAGGGAAATGTTGGCATAATCCGAACGGGCACCGCCGCCTAGTGCGCGTGCCGGGCCAGGGAGCTGTCGGCCTCGGCCAGGTCCTGCAAGGGTTCCGGGGCCACGTAGTTGTCGATAAACTCACCCTCCCAGCGGGCTACCACAGCCGTGGCCAGGCAGTTGCCCATTACGTTCACGGCGGTACGGGCCATGTCCATCAGCGCATCAATACCCAGGATGATGAACACCGGCCAGGACGGCAGGTTAAAGGAGGCTACCGTAGCCAGCAGAATCACCAGCGAGGCGCGTGGTACCCCGGCTACGCCTTTCGAGGTCAGCATCAGCGTAAACACCATCACCAGCTGCTGGCCAAACGTGAGGTCGACGCCGGCAGCCTGGGCTACAAAGATGGCGGCCAGAGAGAGGTAGAGCGTGGTGCCGTCGAGGTTGAAGGAGTAGCCCGTGGGCATCACGAAGGCCACAATGCGGCGCGGCACCCCAATGCTTTCCATGGCTTCCATGGCCCGGGGCAGAGCGGCCTCCGAGGAGGTTGTGGCAAAGGCGATACTCACCGGCTCGGCAATGGCCTGTACAAACCGCTTGAGCGGAATACGGGCCAGCAGGGCAATAGGCACCAGAATAAGCAGCACGAAGGCAAACAGGGCTCCGTACAGCGTAAGTAGCAGCTTAAATGCGTTGAGCAAAGGGGCAAACCCCATTTTACCTACCGTATAAGCCAGGGCTCCGCCCACGCCCAGGGGAGCAAAAAACATTACTACATTGGTGAATTTGAACATCACCTCCGAGAGGCTTTCCGTCCACTGCAGCATGGGCTGCCGGTGTTTCTGGTGTACCATCGCCAGGCCAATGGCAAAAATGATGGCAAACACCACTACCTGTAGCACCTGCCCCTCAGCAACCGATTTGGCAATGTTTTCGGGGAAGATGTGCAGAATAATGTCGGCGGTAGTTTGCTTCACGGTGGCCAGCTGCTCGGTGTCAGCCGCAAGGCCGCTGCGGTCCACGCCCTCCCCGGCCCGGGTGAGGTTGATGGCCGCCAGCCCGATAAACAGGGCGAAGGTGGTAACTACCTCAAAGTACACCAGCGCCTTGAGTCCCATCTTGCCCACTTGCTTAAGGTCGGCGTGGCCGGCAATGCCCACTACCAGTGTGGCAAATACCAGCGGGGCAATAATAGTCTTCACCAGCCGCAGAAATACGTCGCTGAGTACTTTCAGCTCCACGGCCTGCTTCGGGAAATCGTGGCCGATTTCGGCCCCTACCAACATGCTTACCACAATCCAGAACGTAATGGAGCGGCGCTGGATGGCCAGCGCACCTACTCCGGCCAGGGCTAGCCAGCGCACAATCAACGCTATTGTGGGGTCGAGGGCGGGAGGCGTTTGGGCGGTCAGCACCGTGAGTACAGCCGCTACCAGGAACAGAATAAGAACGAGAAGCGAGAGTCGCGAAAACTTCATGCGCGGCAATTCAGGGGGAAAGGAAACAGTGGGAATCAGGCAAAGATAGGGTTCCTATAGCTGAGAAATGTGCCCGAAGAAGTAGCTTGGCCCGGGCTTCCCGATTTTGCGTCTCTGCCGGATTATTACGCCTTTCTTTTTCTCACGTCACTTCTGCCCCTCCGCTCTGCCTTCCACCATGCTTACTTGGTCCATTACTCCCCTGGTGCTGCCGCTGCGCTACACCTGGAAAATCTCCCGCAATGCCTCCACCTCCAAAACCAACCTGCTAGTGCAGGTAACAGGCGGTGCATGGAGCGGGCAGGGCGAAGCTGCTCCCAACGTGCGGTACAATGAGTCGCCGGAGGGCCTGCAGCAGGAGTTTGCCCAGTTGCAGGCAGCCGGCCTGGGCGAGTGTGAAACCCTGGAGGAACTGACCATCTTCCTGAGCCAGCAGCAACCGGCACATGCCCTGCGCTTCGCGCTGGAGGCAGCCTTTGTGCATCGGGAGGCCGCCCGTACAGGCCAAACGGTGCCGCAGTGGCTGGGAGTGCCAGCGCCGGCAGCAGACGTGGGCACGGCCGTTACCCTGCCCATCATGGAGCCGGGCGAGGTGGCGGGCTTTGTGCAGGCGCAGGGGCTGGGCCGGTTCCCGGTGCTGAAAGTGAAGGTAAACCGGGAAGGAGCCACCGACCTGCTGGGAGAGGTAACGCGCCTGCTGCCGGGGCATCCGCTGATTGTGGATGGCAACGAGGCCTGGACCGATGCCGACAGTCTGCGCCGAAGCTGGGAGCAGATACGGGCCTTGCCCGGCCTGCACGTGCGCCTGCTGGAACAGCCCCTGCCTGCTGCCTGTACCGATGATTATCGGGCGCTGAAAGGCCAGCTGCACTGCCCGGTTTTCGCCGATGAGTCGGTAACTGATGCGGCCGATTTTGCCGACATAGCCCGGCAGTTCGATGGGGTGAATATGAAGCTGATGAAAGCCGGCGGCTACCTCAACGGCTTGCGAATTCTGCGTGAAACCCGTACCCACGGCTTGCAAACCATGCTCGGCTGCATGGTAGAAACTTCCCTGGGAATTTGGTCGGCGCTGCAGGTAAGCGCCCTGGCTGACGTGCACGACCTGGACGGCTTCGTCATTCTGCAACACGAGCCCTTTGGGCTGGTGTGGGAACAGGAGGGAAGGTTGAGGATATAGGTAGTAGGTAGTAGGATGAAGGATACCGTTGAACAAAAGTCCTTTATCCTACTACCTTCATCCCTCATCCCACTACCTCTTCATCCCTCATCCCACTACCTCATTTCAGCTTCGCGTCAATGGCCTGAATTTTCTGGTCCAGGGCGGCGGTATCGGTGGGGCGTTGGGCGTTCGAGCTGAGCAGGCTTATCTTCTGGTTGAGCAGCTGGATCTTCTCGGCCATGAGCCCGATTTTGGTGTTCATCTCCGTCAGGCGGGTTTCCATGGCGGCCGGGGTGGCCGGGGCCGGACGAGGGTCGACGTAGGTTTCAAACTTGGCATCGGTGGGCACTGTCTTGTCGCCGCGCGACTGGGCCGCGCTGCCTGGCGTGGCAAACACGACGTCGCCGCTGGGCCGCACGTAATCCCCTTCCCTCAGCGTGGTAATTTTGCCGCCCGGAAACTCTACAATGCCGCTTTTATAGTTGATTTTGGTGCCATTGGCCAGCAGCACATTGTGCGTAAGCGGCATGGGGCGGCGTCCGCGCACCTGCACTACTTCGCCATTCTGCATCATAAAACGGTCGGTGGCGGTAGTTTCAACGGGGCCGGCTACGGGGGCGTTGGTGGTTTGCGCAAAGCCCTGGGCCGTTGCCAGCAACAGCAGGCCCGCAACAACGGAGGGCAGCAGAGTTTTTTTCATGGGGTGGAGGTAGTATGGTAGCTAGTGCAGTGCTGCTTACGCACCGCAGCGCCCGGCGTTTCCATCAGGCACCATAATTGCCAGACCTTTCAGCAACATTCTGGCAGGTTCTTCTAGTTTTGCAAAAATACTCAGAACTATGTTTGCACATTAAATGTATGTACATATATTTGCAGCGCGTTCTGTTACTTTCCAGCAGTACATGAAAATCGAGGACGAAATCAAGCAGCCAGCTTTCAAAGACAACCACCAGAAAGCCCTCATCAATCTGGTGTTTACCACGGGCTGGGTGCAGCAGCAGCAGAGCGCCTTATTCAAGGGGTATGGCCTTACGCTGCCGCAGTTCAATATTCTGCGCATTCTGCGGGGGCAGCACCCCAAGCCCGCTACGGTCAACCTGCTGATAGACCGGATGCTGGACAAAACCAGCAACGCCTCCCGTATTGTGGACAAGCTGGAAGCCAAGCAGCTGGTTACGCGCACGGTATGTCCCAGCAACCGCCGGGCCGTGGACATCCGCATTACCGAAGCCGGGCTGGAATTGCTGCAGCGGCTGGATGCCGAGCTCGAAACCCGCCGCAACGGCCTGCAAACCCTGACCGATGAGGAAGCTGCCCAGCTCAGCAACCTTCTGGATAAAATCCGTGACTGACGGTTTCAGTTATTCAACTACGCTCATTTTCACTCCCTTTTTCTGTTTTTCGTCATGAAAAAACTGTTTATGCCGGCTCTGCTGGTGGCTGCCCTGTTTGCTGTTTCACCCGCCTCGGCGCAGAAAAAAGTTACCCCCGGCTCCGAAAAGGCCGCTTCGCAGTCATACGCGCTGCAGCCGCAGCTGAGCACCCTGGGCTGGGTTGGTAAGAAAGTAACCGGCCAGCACAATGGAAATGTGCAGTTCAAGGAAGGCACGGTGCTGGTACGCGGCAGTCAGATTGTGGGCGGTACGTTTGTGGTGGATATGAACTCGCTGAAAGTAGAGGATATTAAGGAGCAGGAGTACAATGCCAAGCTGGTGGGGCACCTGCGTTCTGAGGATTTCTTCAGCATCGACAAAAACCCGACCTCCACGTTCAAAATCACCAGCATTACCCCACTGAAAGGGGATGCCAACGGCAACAACGCCACCGTAACCGGCGACCTGACCATTAAAGGCATCACCCAGAAGATTTCCTTCCCTGCCAAAGTAGGCGTGAAGGGCGGTGTGGCCTCGGCCAGCGGCACGGCTACCATCGACCGGACTAAGTTCGACATCAAGTACGGCTCCAAGTCTTTCTTCGAGAGCATCGGCGACAAAGCCATCATGGATGAGTTCACCATGAGCTTCAACGTAATTGCCAAGAAGTAATTTCGGCCTGCTTGCCCCCTGCAAAAGCCCCGCTGGTCGTAACCAGCGGGGCTTTTTTGTTAATGAGTTATGCTGCTTTGGCGCTGTAGCATCTGCTGCTGCAGGGTAGCGGCCCGTGCGGCAGCCGGCTGCCGCACGGGAGCAGCCGCAAGGTTTTGCAGATTGAAGCGGAGCCAGTAGCTGCCATCGGCGGCGGTGAATTTCCTGTCCTTGTTAAGATCGGGGCGCACTTCAACAAGTAGCAGGCTGGAGTTGGGCAGGATCAGCCGGTTTTTTAGCTGTGTATTATCAGGAGTGAGCTGCCGGAGCTGCCGGCCGCTACGGTCCGAGGCAAATAAAGCGCTGGCATCATTTTCGTCCTGGTCGCCGTCGGCGTTGAAATCTGCTTTGATGATGGTATAGAACAGGAATGGCCACCGAGTATCCGGCTTGAGGTCGGTGTCAATTTCGGAAATGACAAAGCGGCTATGCGGCAGGAGAGCGTATTCCTGCAAGGTTGATTTTTGAAAAAACAGCAGGTTAAAACAGGTACCCTCTATGCCGTTACCTCGCTCGTAGTCGCTCTCATAGGAGCTACTGGATAAGATGCGGCTGCGCGTAGCCTGCTCCAGCGGCACTACCGATACGGGCTGGTAGTAAAAAGCCGTGCTATCGAGGTTGACCGGTGTGTTATAATGTATCCGATATGTCAGGGCGGCCTGCCGGACAGCGGCGGTATCAGCGGCAGCCTGGCCAGATGTGGCGGGCACACCGCGGTTGGGGCTTTCGGAGCAGGCCCACAAGCCGCTCAGCATTGATAGAGCCCCCAGAACCCGTAGGTATTGCATACTTATAAACGAAATACTTATGAACGAAATAACGTACGGACGTTATACTGGTAACTCCAGCTCCCGTGGAAGCACAAATTTGAGGCTGCGGCTCTTGGTGCGCGCGTGTAGCTGCTGCAGAAAGTCGTCCAGCTCGGGTTTGTATTCCAGCCAGAGGTCTTCGTGCAGGTTGCTGAGTACAAGCTGGGCCGTGCGGGCCGCCAGGCGGGCGGTGCTCGTGTAGAAGCCGGCGTACACGCTTTCGAACTGGCCGGTGTAATTTTCAAAAATGTGGCGCAGCGTGTACAGGTTCAAATCTACCTCCAGGCGCTTATCCTTGGTGATGCGGCGGGCCCGGGCTACCTCCTTGGTGGCCTTGCCCAGGGCTTTGGTCAGGCTGCGGTTGAGCAGGCGGCCGGTAGCTCCCACGGCAAACAGCTCATGAATCTGGTCAGAGGCCTGCTCGAACACGGTTTCCGTGGTGACGTCGGGGAGCAGTTCGAAGCACAGCGTGTCGTAGAGTTCCGCGTCGCGGCGCGCGGCGCGCAGCAGCAGGGCTTCCTTCTCTTTATCAGTGAGGCGCTTGAGGGCACGCTTAAACTCGGCAGATGGAACGGGCATGGATGGCAGGCGGAAAGCAGATGCAGGCTAAAAGTACGCTACAAACGTGGGGACGCAAGAATGGGTACTTTTCAGGCCCGATGCAGAACGTTTTGCTAAAAAAATTAGTATATTGAACTTCGTTAGCAAAACCCCGCGTATATGGCCTTACTTACCATCCAGGATGAAACTGCTGCCGGCAGCATCCTCCATCAGCTGGAGCTGGAAATAGCCCAGGAAATGCTTACCGTACGTGACCTGATTGCCCGGCGCGTGCACCAGGAAGTTGCCGCCTACAACCACCGGCAAGCAGGCATATTCAATGGGCTGGTGCAGCCCACGGCCTCTGAACGGGCACTCAACGGCTTCCGTCTCCGCCAGCCCACGCCCATTGACGCCGAGGAGCAGTTGTATAAGGCTTTGGAAGGCTTTCAGCAGAACAGCTACTTCGTGCTGGTAAACAACCGGCAGGTGGAAAGCCTGGAAGAGGAGGTGTGGATAGGAGCCGGCGCCACGGCCAGTTTTATCAAGCTTACCCCGCTTGTTGGAGGATGATGAGCCTGCTCAGTGCCTTATCCGATGCCTTCGCTTATCTGGTACGTCCCAAACCCGCTGCTCCGGCAGTCCGCCCTATGACTGGTATAGAAAATACGCTGCTGCACAGCTTGCTTACCCCCAGCAGCACCGAGCCGGAGGTGCAGCTGCTGTTGCTGGCCCTGATAGAAGAAGTAGGCGAGAAGCCCTACGACACCAAGCTCACGGAACTGCCCGCCTACCGGCACCTGCGGGAGCAGACGCCCCGGCTGCAGGGCCGGGTGGTAGTGGCCCTGGCCCGGGCCGTGCAGGTGTGCGCCCAGGAGCAAAACTGGCAGCTGCGCTACGCCCTCAATGATACGCTAACCAGCCTGCTGCGTGTGCGGCTGCACCTCACGCAGGAGGAAATAGTGCTGCTGTTTGGCTGTTTCGACCTCGACTTCAGCAAAACAGACTACGAAGCCCGGCGCACCGGGCTGTGGTTGTACCCGTTTGGCTTGGCCTTGGGCCAGCTGCAGAAGCTGCTCAAAACTGAGGCACTGCAGGAGGCCACCCGGGCCTACCTGGAGCAGCTGCTTCACTACCTGCAAACCAATCAGCCGACGGAAGTCAAAACGGCCCAGAAACTCCGGGAAATGCTGCACTCCGGCGGTGAGGCGAACCTACCCACTGTCACATTTTCCGCTGCCGACGCTTTTGGGCAGGCGCTGAATGAGTTTGTGGCGGGCCTGGGTACGGACCCTGGGGCCGGCCCCTGGCTGCAGCTGCTGCAGCTCTGGCGCCGCGCCAGCGGCGGGCAGCCCACGGCCAAATTTCAGAAAGAAGCCCAGGCAGCTGTAGCGGCTATAGGCCCCGAGGCCGTAGCCACGCACTACGAGGTGTGGCTGAGTGCTCTGACCAAGCTGCCGGTGCAGGAGCTGAGCCGAAACAACGCCTACGGCAGCTACGCCTATATGGAGTGGCATTTTCTGAGCAGCGCCAACCAGGAGGCCGTGAAAGGCCTGCTCTGGACCAGCGTGCCAGTACTGAACGCGGCCCTGCTGCATGGCGTGGCAGAGCTGGCAGCCAAGTGCTACCGCAAGATTCCAGCAAAGGGCCAGCTGGCTCCCAGCCTGGGCAATGCGGGGGTGTGGGTGCTGGCCCAGGGTGGCCTGCCGGGGGTAACCCACCTGTCGCGCCTGTACGGGGCCGTGAAGCAAACCAACACCCAGGGGCTGATTGGGCGCTACCTGGAAACGGCCTCCCGGCAGCTCGGCATGACGCCCGCTGAGCTGGAGGAAATGGCCGTGCCCGAGTTTGGGTTGGTGAACGGGCGGGCGGGGTACGAGTTGGGCGACTACCACGCCGAGCTGGTGCTGGCTGGTGGCAAAGCCGAGCTACACTGGACCAAAGCCGGTAAACCGCTTAAATCGGCTCCGGCGGCCCTCAAAAGCACGCACGCCGAGGCCTTGCGCCAGCTCAAGCTAACCCACACTCAGGTACAGCATACCTACACTGCCCAGCGCGACCGGCTCGATAGAAGCTACCTGGCCGGCCGGCGCATTGCCTGGCCCCGTTTCCGGCGCTACTACCTGGAGCACGGCCTCATGGGCGAGCTAACCCGCGCCCTCATCTGGCGCATCCATCACCCCAACGGCTCCTGCCACGATGCGCGCTATTACCACGGGGCCTGGCGCACGGCCCAGGGCGAAATGCTGCCCGAACCCACCGACGCCGACACCCTGCAGCTGTGGCACCCGGTGCTGGCCCCCACCGAGGAGGTGCTGGCCTGGCGCAGCTCCCTGGATGCGCAACAGCTGCGCCAGCCCCTCAAACAGGCCTACCGGGAAGTGTACCTGCTTACCCCGCCCGAGGAGCGTACCCGCACCTACTCCAACCGCATGGCCGCGCATGTGCTGCGCCAGCATCAGTTTAGCGCCCTGGCGCGGGGGCGGGGCTGGAGCTACCGCCTTATGGGGGCCTACGATAAGGGCTACGAAGCGGACTCGGCTACGCTGGAGTTGCCGATGCATGAGCTGCAGGCCCAGTTTTGGGTGAGTGAGGTCAATGCTGATAATGCTTGGAACGATACCGGCATCTGGAACTACGTGAGCACCGACCAAGTGCGGTTTGTGCGCCAGAACGAGTCCGTGCCCGTAACGGACGTGCCGCCCCTGGCTTTTTCGGAGGTGATGCGCGACGTAGACCTGTTTGTGGGGGTGGCCTCCGTAGGCAACGACCCCCTCTGGCGCGACAACGGCGGGCTGGTACAGTACCGCAACTACTGGGAGAGCTACAGCTTCGGGGAGTTGAGCGAGGTAGCCAAAACCCGCAAGCTGGCCCTGGAAAGGCTGGTGCCCCGCCTTAAAATTGGGCGGGTGAGCGAAATCAGGGGCAATTTCCTGGAGGTAAAGGGCAAGCTGCGTACCTACAAAATCCACTTGGGCTCGGGCAACATTCTTATGAAACCCAACGACCAGTACCTCTGCATTGTGCCCGACCGCTCTGCTAAACCAGCCGCCACGGCCGGCGTGTTCCTGCCCTTTGAAGGCGATGCAGTGCTGTCCATCATCCTTAGCAAAGCTCAGCTGCTGATGGATGATGACACTATTACCGACGAAACCATTACGCGGCAACTCAGGCGGGAGTAAGGCCGGGAGGATGATTCTGTCAGGTTCAGCGCCAGCGGTGCAACCAATCATTACCTCAGTTAGTTACACAAAGCCGAAGCCGAGAAGTTGCTTCTCCTTTTTAGCGGTTTTTGCGTAATTTTGCCCTATGAACAGTAACCCGCAAATCGAGTACGACGAGGACGTACTGCTCCTGGAAGAAACCATTGATGTGCGCGACCTGGTGGTGTACAACGATGATATTAACACATTTGAGCACGTTATCCGGACGCTGATGGATGTGTGCGGCCACCAGCCTGAGCAAGCCGAGCAGTGTACGCTCCTGATTCATTATAAAGGCCAGTGCACCGTAAAGCACGGGGGCTACGACGAGCTGGCCAGCATGTGCACCGCCATTCACGACCGGGGTATTTCGGCCGACGTGGTATAGGAGTACCCTCCCAAAAAAATCTGTCATCCGGCGCTTGCCAAGGACCTATCGAAGGCCAACTGGTGTTATCAGTCGAGCCTTCTGATATACCGGGCAAGCCTCGGATGACAGTTCTTTTTACCTTCTTCCCGACCTGAATGGAATTTCCTTCCAAACTGATTGAAAGTGCCGTGGGCGAGCTGGCTAAGCTGCCGGGTGTGGGCAAAAAAACCGCCCTGCGCCTGGCCCTGCACCTGCTCAAAGCCGAGGCCGACACCACTGCCTCCCTGGCCGAGGCCTTGGCTAAAATGCGCTTCGAAATCCGCTACTGCGACACCTGCCACAACATTTCCGATACGCCGGAGTGCGGTATCTGTGCCAACCACCTGCGCGACCAAAGCACGGTGTGCGTGGTGTCAGACATCCGCGACGTAATTGCCATTGAAAACACGGCCCAGTACCAGGGCATGTATCACGTGCTGGGCGGCGTTATCTCGCCCATTGAAGGTATTGGCCCTTCCGACCTGACTATAGATTCGCTGGTAGAGCGCATTACGCGCGAAGGATCGGAGATAAAAGAAGTAATTCTGGCCATCAGCCCCACCATGGAGGGCGACACTACGGCCTTTTACCTTTCGCGCAAGCTCCGCGACCTGCCTGAGCTCAACGTCAGTAGTATTGCCCGCGGTATTCCAATGGGTGGGGAGCTGGAGTACGCCGACGAAATTACCCTGGGCCGCAGCATTGTGGAGCGGCAGCGGAGCCGCTAGGCTGTTGGCCATTGGCTTTTAGCTGTTAGCTTTGCCACAATGCCGGGCAGCAGTGCGCCTCACCGCCGGGCCGCTAACAGCTAAAAGCCAATAGCTAACCGCTCATAACTTGAAGCTTTCCGTCGTCATTGTCAATTACAACGTCTGCTACTTTCTGGAGCAGGCGCTGCTGTCGGTGCGGCGGGCCGTGGAGAAGCTGGGGGAGCCGGTAGAGGTATTCGTGGTGGATAATAACTCCGTGGATGGCTCGGTGGCCATGGTGAAAGCCCGGTTTCCGGAAGTTATTCTGCTGGAAAACCACGATAACCCCGGCTTCAGCAAGGCAAATAACCAGGCGCTGCGCCGGGCCCGGGGGCAGTACCAGCTGCTGCTCAACCCCGACACGGTGGTAGAGGAAGATACCTTTCGGCTGTGCTGCGAGTTTATGGATGCGCACCCGCAGGCCGGTGGTCTGGGCGTGAAGATGCTGGACGGGCAGGGGCGGTTTCTGCCCGAGAGCAAGCGGGGCCTGCCTACTCCCTGGGTAGCATTTTACAAGATTTTTGGACTGGCCCGGCTGTTTCCGAAGTCGCGGCGGTTTGGGCGCTACCACCTGGGCTACCTCAGCCCCGAGCAAACCCACGAAGTGGAGGTACTCAGCGGGGCATTCATGCTCATGCGCAAAACGGCCCTGGATGCGGTGGGCCTGCTGGATGAGGACTATTTCATGTACGGGGAGGACATTGACCTCTCGTACCGGCTCACGCGGGGCGGCTGGAAAAACTACTACCTGGCCAGCACCCGCATTATTCACTACAAGGGAGAAAGCACTAAGCGCACGAGCGTAAACTATGTGTTTGTGTTTTACCGGGCCATGGTCATTTTTGCCCGTAAGCACTTCGCCCCCGGGCGGGCGGGCACGTTCAGCTTCCTGATTAACCTGGCTATCTGGCTGCGGGCTGGCGCCGCCGTGGGCCAGCGGCTGGTTACGCAGGCCGCCCCCATTCTGCTGGATGCCGCCCTGGTATATGCGGGTATGTACTTCCTGAAAAACTACTGGGAAAACAACCACAAATATGTGCCTACGGCCTACCCACCCCAGTTTATGCTGCTGGCCGTGCCCGTGTACATTGCCGTGTGGCTGCTGGCGGCCTTCTTCAGCGGGGCCTACGACCAGCCCGCCCGGGCCAGCCGCATCGTGCGGGGGGTGTTTTTCGGGACGGTTCTGATTTCGGCCTTCAGCAACTTCCTGGATGCCTGGCGCTTTTCCAAAGCCCTGATTGTGCTGGGCGGCGTGTGGGCTACGGCGGCCCTGGTGCTGCGGCGCATGGCCGGCAACTTCCTGCGCTACCGCACCTTCAGCCTGGCCAGCCGGCAGCAGAAAAATGTGGGCATTGTGGGCTCCTGGCAGGAAAGTCGCCGGGTGCGCCAGCTGCTGGAGCAGGTCGCCGTACCCGCCCGGGTTATTGGCTACGTGGAGCCCCAGGCCGCCCTGCGCCCCGCCTCCGTTGCCCCCGACGACCTGCTGGGGGAGGTGCGCCAGCTGGAAGACATTATCCGGATTTATGGGCTCAACGAGCTGGTGTTCTGTGGCCGCGACCTGCCCGCCAGCCAGATCATCGGGCTTATGGTAGGCCTGCCCCAGCACCCGCCGGTAGCCTACAAAATTCTGCCCCAGGACAGCCAATACATCATTGGCAGCTCCGGCAAAGACGCCCCTGGCGACTATTACGCCCTCGATATTACCCTAAACCTGTACCGGCCCCAGCAGGCGCGCAACAAGCGGGTGCTGGACAGCCTGACCAGCCTGGGACTGCTGGGGTTGAGCCCGTTGCTGGTGTGGAGCCAAGAGCATAAGGGCGGTTTTCTGCGTAACTGTCTGCGGGTGCTGGCGGGCTCCTGCAGCTGGGTGGGCTTGCGCTATGCTTCCAGTCCCCGCCGCCAGGCCCGGGCCGTGCTCTCGCCGGCCGATGCCGTGCGGGCTACTACCCCGCTTACCGAGGCCACCCGCCGCCGCCTGGAGCTGCTCTACGCCAAGGACTACGAGCCCGCTATGGACCTGCGGGTGCTGTGGCAGTGCTTCCGGCAGCTGGGCCGGGAAGAGGAAGTAAGCTAGGAGGGAGTGGGGGGGTAAGGGTGTGAGGGTTGGAGGGTAGGAGTTGTCATCCTGAGCAGAGCGAAGGACCTTACCACGGCAGCGCAAGGCGTTGTTCCAGATGTCGTTCCAGCATAACAGGGCGCTTCGTTCTCGCCTGATGCGCAACATGCTCAAGACAACAGTCCCGTTTCAACTCACACCCTCACACCCCCACACCCTCCAACCCTCACCCCTCACACCCTCACAAAACCTCCGTACCTTCCTCGTACCTTTGGGCTCCACCCATTTCTTCCTTTAATTCTCCCTAAGTTCATGTCGGCTGACGCTACTACTTTCGCGCCCCTTGTTCTTTCTGACCGCATCAACGCCATGCAGGAGTCGCAGACCATTGCTATGGCCAAAAAGGCCCGGGCCCTGGCAGCCGAAGGGGTGGACGTTATCAGCCTGAGCTTTGGGGAGCCGGACTTCCAGACGCCCCAATACATTAAGGATGCTGCCAAGAAGGCGTTGGATGAGGGCTACACCTTTTACACGCCCGTGCCCGGCATCCCGGAGCTGCGCCAAGCCATCTGCGACAAGCTGCAACGCGACAACCAGCTCAGCTATAAGCCCGAAAACATTGTGGTAAGCACTGGGGCCAAGCAGGCCCTGGCCAACGCCGTGTTGGCCCTCATCAACCCCGGCGACGAGGTATTGGTGCTGGCTCCTTACTGGGTGAGCTACGAGGAGATGGTGAAGCTGGCCGAAGGCACTACCGTGCAGCTGATGGGCCGCTTGGAAAACGACTTTAAGGTAACCGCCGAGGAGTTGGAAGCGGCTATTACGCCCCGCACCAGGCTCATCATGTACTCCTCGCCCTGCAACCCCACCGGCTCGGTATTCAGCCGGGCCGAGCTGGCCGCTTTTGCCGAGGTAGTGGCCCGCCACCCCCAGGTGCATGTGCTGGCAGATGAGATTTACGAGTATATCAACTTCACCGGGGAGCACGCCAGCCTGGCGCAGTTTGAGGCCGTGAAGGACCGGGTGATTACCGTCAACGGCTTCTCCAAAGGCTACGCCATGACGGGCTGGCGCATCGGGTACCTGGCGGCCCGCAAAGAAATTGCCGCTGCCTGCGAAAAGCTGCAAAGCCAGATTACTTCCGCCACTTGCTCCATCACGCAGCGGGCGGCGCTGGCCGCCCTGCAGGGCGGGCGCTCCTCCGCCGACGAAATGGTGGCCGCCTACCGCCGCCGCCGCGACCTGGTGCTGGAGCTGGTGCAGGATATTCCCGGGTTCCGGACGCCTACGCCCAGCGGGGCCTTCTATATTTTTCCGGATGTGAGCGGCTATTTCGGCAAAACCACGCCCACCGGCGAAACCATCAGCAGCGCCGCCGACTTGGCCATGTTTATGCTCAATGACGCCCACGTAGCCGCCGTGGATGGGGGCGCGTTTGGGGCCCCCAACTGCATGCGCTTCAGCACCGCCGCCGCCGATGAAAAGCTGCGCGAAGCGTTTATCCGGATCAAAAACAGCCTAGCGAAACTGCAGTAACAGTAGCGCGCAGCTCTGCTTCGCGCACGAGCCGCAGGCGAGTTCCCATGCGAGAGAGCCAGACGCCCGTTACTCGCTCCGCTCGTGCGCGCAGCGGAGCTGCGCGCTACTAGCTACCTTTGCGGCCTCTTACCATGCCCACGCCGTAATGCCCGCTGCCGTTCCTGCTTCGTTGCCCGAGTTATTCGCCGCTTTCAACCACCTCACGGTACTCATTGTGGGCGACGTGATGATGGACGCCTACTTGTGGGGCAAGGCTGCCCGGCTCTCACCCGAGGCCCCGGTACCGGTAGTAAACGTGAGTCGTACCGAAAACCGGCTGGGCGGAGCTGCCAATGTGGCCCTGAACGTGCAGGCCCTGGGTGCTACGCCCCTGCTCTGCGCCGTGATAGGCGAGGACCAGGGCGGCGACCAACTGCTGGAGCTGCTGCATACCACCGGGCTGTCGGCCGAGGGCATGGTGCGCTCCGGCTACCGGCCCACCACGGTAAAGCAGCGCATTCTGGCCCACGGGCAGCAGCTGCTACGCATCGACTCGGAAGTGGAAACCAGCCTCAACGCCGAGGAAAACGCTCTGCTGGCTGCCCGCTTCGGGCAGCTGCTCAGCCGCGCCGATGTGGTGATTTTTGAGGATTACGACAAGGGCGTGTTGCAGGAAAGCAGTATTCAGCACTTCATCCAGCTGGCCCGGGCCCAGGGCGTACCCACCGTAGTCGACCCCAAGAAAAAGAACTTCCTGGCTTACCAGCACTGCACCTTGTTCAAGCCCAACCTCAAGGAGCTGCGCGAGGGCCTGAAGCTGGAGTTCAACGACGCCGACGCCGACCGCCCCCACTTCGAAGCCGCCGTTACCCGCCTGCGCGAGGTGCTGCAGCCGGAAACGGTGCTCGTTACCCTCTCGGAGCGGGGCGTGTTCGTGGAGAATGGCCAGCTCACCCGTACCTATATTCCGGCTCACCTGCGCACTATTTCCGATGTGTCCGGCGCCGGCGACACGGTTATCAGTATTGCCGCGCTGTGCGTGGCGCTCGGCTTGTCGGCTCCGGCTACGGCCGCGCTGGCCAACCTGGGCGGCGGGCTGGTGTGCGAGCAGGTTGGGGTGGTGCCCATTGAGAAAACCCTGCTGCTACAAGAAGCCGAGCGGGTGGGTTTAGTGCTTAGTGCTTAGGGCCTGATGCTTAGGGTTCAGGAAGGCCTGCGGCATAGAAAAAGTCAAGAAAAGAGGCCCTGCCGTAACCCGGCAGGGCCTTTCACATATAGCCCTAAGC
Source organism: Hymenobacter metallilatus (assembly GCF_003944705.1). GTDB lineage: Bacteria > Bacteroidota > Bacteroidia > Cytophagales > Hymenobacteraceae > Hymenobacter > Hymenobacter metallilatus. Next base: position 415,075 of record NZ_RWIS01000002.1, read on the forward strand.
CCTAAGCCCTAAGCCCTAAGCCCTAAGCCCTAAGCCCTAAGCGTAGCGCTGTACCCTTTCACCGTCTCAATGAACACCTTCACATTGTCGGGGTTGGTATCGGGGTAGACGCCGTGGCCGAGGTTGGCAATGTGGCGGTGCGGGCCGAACTGGTCGAGCATGGCTATGGTGGCGGCGCGTACCTGCTCGGGCGTGCCGTAGAGGGCGCAAGGGTCGAGGTTGCCTTGCAGGGTCTTGTCGCCGACGAGGGGGCGCACGGCCCGCGGGTCTTGGTTCCAGTCGAGGCCGATGGTGCGGCAGGGCAGCTGGGCGAAGTCCTCCACGGCCCAGAAAGCGCCTTTAGCAAACACCGTTACGGGCACATCGGCGGGCATGGCCCGGCAGATTTCGGCAATGTAGCGGGTGCTGAATTCCTGGTAATGGGCGGGCGGCAGAATCCCGGCCCAGGAGTCGAAGACCTGCACCAGATTGGCCCCGGCAGCCACCTGGGCCCGCAGGTAGGCAATGGTGGTATCGGTGATTTTGCGCAGCAGTTGGTGGGCCAGCTCGGGCTCGGCGTAGAGCATGCGGCGGGCCTTGCTGAAGGTCTTGGAGCCGTGGCCCTCCACCATGTAGGCCAGAATCGTCCAAGGGGCCCCGGCAAATCCGATGAGCGGCACCCGGCCGTTGAGGGCCCGCTTGGTTACCCGGATGGCTTCGAGCACGTAGCCCAGATGCTCCTCAGGGTCGGCCACGCGCATGCGGGCCACGTCTTGGGGGGTTTTGATGGTTTCGGGGAACAGGGGGCCACGAGCTTCCACCATCTCGTAGGTGAGGCCCATGGCTTCGGGTACCACCAGAATATCGGAGAAAATGATGGCCGCGTCCACGTCCAGCGCGTCGATAGGCTGGATAGTTACTTCGGCGGCGAGGTCGGGGGTTTCTACCAGTTCCTTGAAGCCGCTGAGGCGGGCCCGCAGGGCGCGGTATTCGGGCAAAATGCGGCCGGCCTGGCGCATGAGCCACACGGGGGTACGCTCGGTTTCTTCGCCACGGGCGGCACGGAGGAGGAGGTCGTTCTTCAGCATAGGAGGCGCAAAGATACGCTTCGCTACGGTGTTGTCAGAGGGGCGGAAGGGATGTATCCGTAATCCAGAGATAAGATAGCCAGATACTGACCATTCGTCACGAAGCCGATGTACAGCAGTTGCGACTGGTCGCGGCGTGCGTAGCCATAGGCGTACTGGCCACAGGCATATATGTCACCTAAATTCAGCTGAAACGGCCGGCGCCCGTGGTGTAGTTGGCTTACAATGCACGGATAGGGAGAGAAACGCGCGTCTTGTGCCAATTGCTTCTGCAATTGCTGGTACTCCTGTGGCGACACTCTCAACAACGCCCATGCTTGATTATGAGAAGGATGTGCGGCCGAGTTGGTGCGGGTGCGTTCGTGCGTGGACAGCTTACCAGATTCTGGAAACGGGCGGAGCGTTATCCGTTCGTATTCGTCGCGGTAGAAACCATCGGAATTGTAAGTTGTGACGCTATAGATTATGTATCCCACTGTCAATTGGGTAATCACCAGGAGTGTGATAACCGCTCCTCGTCCCCAGCGGCGCTGTAGCCAGCGGTACAGGACCAGGTAGGCGCCCAGCATCAGTGCCACAACCAGGAGTAGCGCAGCAAGTATTATGAAAACCCATATTCCCATCCTGCACCACTACCGGCTCAGCCCCGGAAACAACGCCACAATAGCCGTAGCCAGAAAATTCACCCCGATGGCCAGCGTGAGAAAACCCATGATGCGGGCCAGGGCGGCCATGCCGGGGCGGCCCAGAAACCGCGTGAGCCGGAGCGACGACATCAGGATGATGTAGGCGGCCAGGGCCACCAGCACGAATCCCAGCACAATCAGGCCCATATCGGGCACGCTCAGCTTCTTGGTAAACAGGCCGATGCACACGGCCATCGAGCCCGGGCCCGAGAGCATGGGCATAGCCAGCGGCGTGAAGCTGATGTCGTTTTTGTGCATGCTTTCCTCCAGCGTCGCGTCCGATACTTTGGCACGGTTGCCGCCCGGCGTCAGCAGGTCGAAAGCCGAGCGCATGAGCAAGATGCCGCCCGCAATGCGCAGATGATGAATGTTGATGCCGAAGAAGTTGAGCACGTACTGCCCCGCGAAAAACGATACGGTGAGCACCCCAATCATATAGATACAGGCCTTCAGGCCGATGCTGGCCCGCTCGGCGGGCGTATCTTCCTCCGTGAGCGTCAGAAACACGGGCATAGCCCCAAAAGGGTTGACTACGGAAAACAGAGTGGTGAAAGTAGCAAGCAGAATTTCCATCGGCGGAGGCAGTAGGAGGCGGGTAAAGGTACGAGCCTTTGAGAATCAGCAAGCAGGGAAAATGCTATGTTTAGAGCCCCAACCATGGCTGCCCCGACCCGTAGAAGCCAATTCGGGGTAGGTACTGCCCAATTTTCTCTCTCACTAGTATGACCACCGCCGTTCCCGTGCCCAACTCCGAATCTGTTCCTGCCGATACGCCGTTGGTTGGAATTATCATGGGCTCCCAGTCCGACCTGAAAGTAATGACGGCTGCCGCCGAACTACTGCGCCAGTTTGGGGTACCATATGAGCTCACTCTGGTATCGGCCCACCGTACGCCGCACCGGTTAGTAGAATACGCCGAAACCGCCCGGAAACGGGGGCTGCGTGTGCTCATTGCCGGTGGGGGAGGCGCCGCCCACTTGCCGGGCATGGTAGCCTCCTTCACCACGCTGCCCGTTGTTGGAGTGCCCATTAACTCGGCCACCTCCATCCAGGGCCTCGATTCCATCCTGTCCATGCTCCAGATGCCGGCCGGAGTGCCCGTGGCTACCGTGGCCCTGGATGGAGCCGCCAATGCCGCCGTGCTGGCTACTCAGATGCTGGCCCTCAGCAACGCCCGCCTGCAGGATGCGTTGGAAAAGTACCGTACTTCGCTTAAGGATAAAGTAATGCGCACCATCGAAGAGCTGCGCAAAGGCGGCCTCAACGATGATTAAGTGAGTTTCTGGTTGCTAGTTGCTGGTTGCTGGTTGTCGTTCGGCCATCAGTTGACCTGACAATCAGGAGCCAGCAACAGCAACTAGCAACCAGTAACCAGAAACTACGAACCCCTTGCCCGACTTCAACTCTCTTCCGCTCTGGCTTACCGTGTTGCATGGTCTTACGGCCCTGTTGGCTGTGGCGGCACTGGTGGCCACCCTATTGCCTCTGCTCCGCCAAACGGCGTGGTGGATTCGGGTGTTTGATTTTCCGCGCCTCCAGATTGTGGGCGTGCTGCTGGTGGTTATTCTGGGCGGATTGGCGCTGGGTTGGCTGGATCTGCCTGGCTACTATGGCAAGGGCGGGCTGCTTATCCTGGCAGTGGCAGTAGTGTATCAGGCCTTCCGGATTATGCCCTACACCCGGCTGGTGAAAAAACAGATAGGAGACAGTACCCTCACGGACGGTGACCGGCACATTAGTCTGGCCATGATGAATGTACTGCAGTTCAACAAACAGGGCCGCAAGGCGCTGCAGGTGCTGCAGCAGGCCGATGCCGACATTATTATGGCCGTTGAAACGGATGAGTGGTGGTACGAGCAGCTTCGGCCCCTGGAGCAAACCCACCCCTACACCTGCCACGAGCCCCTTGATAACACCTATGGCCTGCTGTTCTTTTCCCGCCTGAAGCTGGAAGGGTGCGAAGTAAAATACCTGCTCGACGACGACGTGCCCAGCCTGCACACGCGGGTACAGCTGGCCGACGGCCGTACCTGGGTGCGTGTTTACGGGCTGCACCCCAAGCCGCCGGCACCGGCCGAATCTAAAACCAGCACCAAGCGCGACGCCGAGCTACTGCTGGTAGGTAAGGCCATCGATAAGAAGGATGAGCCCACCATTGTGTTTGGGGATATGAATGATGTGGCTTGGTCGCACACTTCTGAGCTGTTCCGGCGCATCAGCGGCCTCATGGACCCGCGCGTGGGCCGGGGGCTGCTGCCGACCTTCCACGCCGATTACTCCTTGTTGCGCTGGCCCCTCGACCATGTCTTCGTGTCGGCGCATTTCAAGGTGGATGACATGGAGCGCCTGCCCTACGTTGGCTCCGACCATTTTCCTATTTACATCAAGCTCAGCTACGAGCCCCACGATAAGGAGGAGCAGGAAGAAAACTGTGAGGAAGCTGACGCCGGCGACCATGAGGAAGCCGCCGAGAAAATTCAGGAGGGTTTCGAAGAGGAAGACGAGGAAGAAGCGGAGGAGGACGCCAACCCCGGCCAGAAAAAGGAGCTGACTACCTAGCAAGCCCACCCCCCACAGGGACAGGTCGTTCGGCAAGATGTGCCAGCCCCCAGAACGTCCTTCTGACATTCCGCGCATCAAGCGGCGAGAGGAATCTTGCGTGCTGACGTTGTGGTAGGAACCAAGCCCCAGAACGTCATTCCGAGCGTAGCCGGAGGCGAAGTCGAGGAATCTCGCGTGCTGATGTCTAAGGCTAACTGTCATGCAGAGCATGTGGCGCATCCAGCCATGGTGCGGAGCCGGAACCAAGGAATCTCGCGTGCTGGAGTTCGGGTGATAAGCCTGAACTCCAGTTAAAAAACCGCGTCCGGCAGGCGGAAACTCCGTCAGTTATGCGCTACTTGCGGCAGTGGCCGCCTCAAACCGGGCGGTTTATCTTATGTATCAGCCCACTTCGGGCTTGTGACGATGACGTTAGCGGAGTTTATTGAGGAAATCTGGACGGCGGGCACCTGCACCGTGAGCCCCGCGCCCATGCCCGCCGAGCAGGAAAACGAGCTGGCCGCTCTGGCCTGGCTGGAGCGGGCCTACGCCGAAGACGCCCAGCACCAGCCCGCGCCCGTGCCCGCCTTCGAGGCCGATGCCGCGCTCTGGGCCGCCCGCTACCTCTACCGCGCCGTGCAGCTTACCGTGCTGCGCGAGCTGGACGATACGGCCGTGCGCGTGTGGCTCCAGGAGTATCCCGGTCCCGTTACCCCCGCCGCCCACTACTCCGCCGATTTGCTTCTGCGGCACCTGCCCGATTTGCTGCGGCTCTGCCAGGGCCTGGCCCCGGCCGATGCCCTGGTGCAGCACTTGCAAGCCACCCTGCACCACTGGCCGCTGTCGGCGGTAGGGGCGAAGCTGGCCGAATTGCCCGACCCCGTCCCGGTGCTGGACCACCCCGGCCTGCGCCTGCTCTACGCCGACCGCCTGCTGGCCGCCCGCGACCTGGCCCTGGCCCGCCACCCGGCCGTGCGGGAGCTGCTGCACGAAGTGCTGGGCCAGTTCGCCCCCGACCTCTGGCCCGAATTCCACGCAGCCGGTACTGCTGCCTCAACTTGAAATTATTAGGGCTTACGCAACAGGCCCATAGAACACCGCGAGACACTGCGTAACCCTCTGCGCGACACTGCGAGAAATGCGCGTTGGTACCATGCTGCGTAAGTCCTGATTCTGATTCCTTTTTCTCCTGATATATCCGATGAACGCAACGCTGACCGAAGAATGGCGGCTGGTTGATAAGCTCAACGACGTGAGCCGCCACCTCAAAAGCACATTTGTAGGCAAGGACGACATTGTGGACCTGCTGTGCATTTGCCTGGTGGGGCGCGAAAACCTGTTTATGCTGGGGCCGCCTGGCACGGCCAAAAGTGCCCTGGTGCGCGGCCTGGCTCGCCTCATTCACGGCCGCACCTTCGAGTACCTGCTCACCCGCTTCACCGAGCCCAACGAGCTGTTCGGCCCCTTCGATATCCGCCGCCTGCGTGAAGGCGACCTGGTGACCAACACCGAAGGCATGCTGCCCGAGGCCAATTTTATCTTTCTGGATGAGCTGCTGAACGCCAACAGCGCCATTCTCAACAGCCTATTAATGGTGCTGAACGAGCGGGTGTTCCGGCGGGGCCGCGAAACCCGCGCTTTACCCGCCCTGATGGTGGTGGGGGCCAGCAACCATCTGCCCGAAGACGAGGCCCTGCAAGCCCTGTTCGATAGGTTTCTGGTGCGGGTGCACTGCGACTACGTGGCCCCCGACCAGCTCGGCGACGTGCTGGAAGCCGGCTGGGCCCTGGAGCAGCGGCCCGCCGCTGCCGCCGAGGTGCCCGGCATTACGGCCGAGGAAATCCTGCACCTGCAACGGGCCATTCCGCTGGTGGATTTGCGGGCCGTGCGTCCGGCCTACGTGGCCCTGATTGCCCAGCTGCGCCACGCCGGCGTGCCCGTCTCGGACCGCCGGGCCGTGAAGCTGCAACGGCTGCTGGCGGCCAGCGCCCTGCTCTGCCAGCGCACCACGGCCACACCCTCCGATATGTGGGTGCTGCGCTACATCTGGGACACCGACGAGCAGCGGGAGCTGATTGCCGGCATCGTGGAGCCGATAGTGGCCGCCGACGAGGAGCCGCGCCGCCACCCCCGCGCCGCCGGTACCGCCCTGCCCGACGCCGATACGCTGTTCCGCGAAGCCACCGAGCTGACGGCCCGCTGGGACGACCCCGCCACCACCCCCGCCGACCGCGCCCAGCTCAAGGACCAGCTCCGCCACCTGCACGGCCGCTGCCAGTGGCTCGGCAACGAGGTGCAGCGGGCCTACGTGCAGCAGCCCCTGGATGCCCTCTGGCAGAAAGTGCTGCACGCATGAGTCCCGAGCTGATTCTGGTGCTGCCCGCTGCCCGCCACGCCGCCCTGGCCACCGTGCGCGACCAGCCCGGCCTGCACTGCGCCCTCGCCCCCGATGGGCGGCTGTGGCTGCGCGGCCTGCCCCCGGAGCCGCCCTTGCCGGTACAGCAGCTGCCCGCCGAAGCCCGCTACCACCTCGATGCGGCCGGGCGGCTGTTTCCGGTGGGCCGCGCCACGCCTACCGGGCAGCTGCCGGCGGGCCTGGCGTGGCAGCCGGTGCGTACGTTTGCGCCCCTCGGGCTGCCCGTGGCCGCCCTGCCGAGCCTAGTGCCCGCGCCGGCCCCGGCCGCCTTGGTACCTTTGCCCGAAGCGCGGCCCGGCGCGGCCATCCTCACCACGCTGGCCGCCTTGCAGCAGTACGCCGAAACCGCCCCGGCCATCCGGCTGGAGCGGCTGCGGTTTGCGGTGGCCGGCCCCCGGCGGGTGCTGGTGCTGGGCACGCCTTTGCCGCCCGTGCCGGGGCTGGAGCTGTGGCAGCACGGCCAGCTGCTGCTGCCTGCCGGCCTGGGCTTCGAGAGCGAGCTGGTAGCCGCGCTGGTAGTGCAGCAGCTTAGTCCGGGCACCGATTTTGTGCTGTTTGGGCCCGATGGAGGCTGGGAGCGGGTTGCTGAAACCAACCTGGTGCCCGCCACCCGCAGCGCCGTCCGTCTTACCGTTGCTGCTGTGCATGGCTGATTCCGCGACCCTCGATTTTGTGCAGCTGGCGGTGCGCTACTTCAGCACGCCCCAGGGCTACTTCTGGCGCTGGGCCGAGGGGCAGGAGGTGGTGGAGTGGGCCGATGGCACTACCATCAGCTACCGTTCCGAACTGGCCGAAGTGCTGGAAGAGCTGGCCGGCGGGCACCTGCCGGCGCTGGGCAGCGTGCTGCTGGTACTGGCCGCCTGCAACCCCGGCTGGGAGGTGTCGGGCGGGGCGGGCATCCTCAGCGGCCTCATCCAGAGCCTCACCACCAGCCCCGAAAACCAGGGGCAAGCCGCCGAAATGCAGCACCACCTGCGCCACGTGCTGCAACTCCTGACGATGGTAAGCCAGCTGCCGGTCGAGCTGCGCACCGGCCCCCGCAAGTACCACCTGCTGCGGGAGCTGTTCCGCACCGAAACGCCCGGTTTCTGGCCCGACACCATGCCGGCTGCCGTGCGCGAGTGGGCCAGCGGCCGGCTCGACGCGGCCGTTGCCGCCCGGCAGGTGCCCCTGAGCCTGGGCCGCTGCAAGGCCGATTTGCTGTATCTGGCCCAGGCTGCCCGCCGCTTCCCCGAGCCCACCCAGCTGGAGCTGCGCCTGCGCACCGGCCTCAACCAGGCACCCGCCCCCCTCGACCTGCCCGCCCCCGGCCCGGACCAGGAACCGGCGGCGCTGCCCGTGCATTTGCTGGATGAGCTGGCCGAGGATGCCCGCACGGCGGGCGTGGCGCGGCTGGCCCGGCGGCTGGGCGCGGCCCTGCGCATTCCGCGCCACGCCCACGGCCCCGGCGACCAGCCGTTCGGCGGCGTGGCCGACGTCACCAACCGGGGCAGCTTCGATAGGCTCCTGCTCAGTGAGTTGGCCCACGACGACCTCGCCCTCACGGCCCGGCTGGTGAACAACGAGGCCCTGTATCTGCGCCGGGAGCAGCCGCCTCACCCGGAGCCCCGGCCCCGCGTCATCCTGCTCGATACCACCTTGCCCATGTGGGGCGTACCTCGGGTGTTTGCCCTGGCCGCCGCCCTGGCTTGGTCCCGGCACACCCCGCCCGGCCACCGGCCCGCTCCGGCCACGGCCTACACCCTGGGCGGCGAAACCGCCGAGCCCGCCGAGCTGGGCACAGCCGCCGGGGTGCTGGCGGCGCTGGAACGGCTGGCCGTGGCCCCGCACTGCGCCCCCGCGCTGGCCGCTGCCGTAGCCGCCGCCCCCGCCGCCGACCTGCTCCTGCTCACGGAAACTGACCAACTGCACGAGCCGGCCCTGCTGCGGGAGCTGGCCGCCGCGCCCCCGCGCTTTCTGCTCACGGTGGCGCGGAGCGGCGAAATGCAGCTGTTCGAGTTCCGCCAGGGCCACCGCCACCTGCTCAGTACCACCCGCTTTGACCTGGACGAGCTGCTGTTTGCCCCGCTGCCCACCCGTCCCGGTAGGGCGCGGCCGTTGCGCCAGCCAGTTTCGGGCTGGTGGCCGGTGTTTATGGACCTGCAACCTGCCCCGCTGCGGCTGCCGGCTACTGCGGTGCGGCCCCGGCCCATCAACTCAGTGCTGGTACCCAATCTGGGAGCCCTGATAATTACCGATACCGGCCGGGCCATGTACTGGCCCCGCAAAGACCGGGGCGCGTTGGAATTGCTCAATGGGGTGGAAGCGGGGGAGTGTCGGTTCGGGTCGGATGGGCACACGGCGTTTTTTCTGCTGGTGAGCCGGTCCGCCGAGCAGCGGCTGTGGTTTTACCGCCTGCCGGTACACGGTCAGGCCGCCGGGCAGGTAGTCGTAGATTTGTCGGCGGAGGTGCGGGGCCTCACGCTGACGCCCTACATCACCTGGCGCGACCAGGCGGTGGCGTTCTGGGTGAACGGGCAGTTTGTGGTGGTAGATTACCTTACGGGCACCATTACCGAGCGTACCCCGGCCGCCCCGCCCACCAGCACCGGGCAGCCAAATTTTTACCAGGGCGGCTCTATCAAAAAGCACATCAACAACGGCTACAACACGCTCCAGCGGGTCACGCGCCTGGGCATCACGCCCCAGGGTGAGCTGGCCGTTGAAGGCTACTTGCTGGCACTGAGCAAGGATGGCCACCTGGTTTTGCATCACCGCGTCAGCAACTGGAAGTCGGCGGAAGCCGGGTACGCCACGAGCACCGACGAGGACCTGCTGCCGCACCCCGACAACCCGCTCGTGACGCTGCGCCGCTTCCGCTGGCCTGATGGGAGCGAGGCCCTGGCCGATTCGCGCGGGCTGCTGCACCTGCGCGGCGTGGCCCCCAACGCCCCCGAGCTGACGCTGGTGCTGGCCCTCGGCAAGCCCCTGGCTGCTTGGGCCACCGACGGCAGCGTGAGCGGTGCCCCCTACTTCAGCAACCTCACCGGCACCGAACCCTACGCTAACCCGGATGCCCCCCACTGGCTCCCGATGGAGGTGTTTTACCAGCAGTATCTGTACCCTTTCATCCAGCAGATTTCCAGTCAGAAAGAATGAAGCCGAGCCGGAATCTAAAGGACCATCAAGAACGTCATGCTCATCTGGCGTCCGCTTGTCGAAGCATCTCTACCGCTGGCTAACCAATGCCGTTGCGACTAACCAGACAAGCGTCTTCTATCGACAGCTAGTCAAATAAAACCTGCTAAAAACATTGTCCTGGTTCATTTCTCGCAGTGTTTCGCAGTGGAAGGCGCAGTGTCTCGCAGTGTTCTATCGGACCCATTATGAAGGTTACGCTATTCCCGAAACAGCTTCGATGCTGTTGAATTCCATAGAATGCGTTGTGAAAAATTTGAACGAACCTCACTCATTTCCCAGCCGCGTAGCGGTTAAGAGAATTACTCCAGCGCATATTCGTCTGGCTCCCCCTCTCTCCCTGGAGAGAGGGTCGGGGGGTGAGGCGTAACGTCAGAACGAAACCATATCAGCAAAGCCCATACCCATGACCATGCAACTCTCTCTTCGCCCCACGGCCGGGCCGGTGCGGCCGGCCTGCGCGGCGTTTCTGCGCGGCCCCGATGCCGGGGCCTGGCTGCGGGAGCTGGGCCGCTGGCAGATAGCGCCCGAAGATGTAGTCTGCTACGTGGTGCCCGAGTCGGTGCGGAGCCGGCGGCCGGCGGGGCTGCTGGTGGTGCGCCCGGCCGGGGAAGTGCCCGCCGACTGCCTGGAGCCCTACGGCCTGGTGGCCGGCCGCCTGCTGGTGCCCGTGGCCGCCGAGCTGTGGCCCGCCACCACGCCCGAGGAGTTGGCCGCCACGCTGCTCTGGCCCCGGCAGCTGCTGCACCCCGGCATCGGGCTGGTGGGGTTTGCTGAGGAAGACGAAATCAGCCTGGCAGAGCTGCTGACGCTGCCGCCGCCCCACGCCACGGCCTGGAACCTGGCCCGGCCCGGCACGCCTCCGCCGCCCCGGCTACGGGCCGTGCGCGTCACTCAGCCGCCCGCCGACGAGCTGCTGAACCGTCTGCGCGATACCATCGGCACCCAGCCGCTCACCGATATTCCCAAACCCGATGCCGCTACTACGCCCACCCAGCGCCTGCTCGACAGCCTGGGCCGGGGCGCGTTGAAGGTGGGGCTGGGCCTCACCCAAGGCCTGGCCGGTGCCCTCGGCGGGCTGGCGGCCGGGCTGGGCGCGGCGGCGGGCGCGTTTGGCGGTTCGGGCAGTGGTGATGGTGGAAGCGGCGGCGGTCCGAGTGGCCCTGGACCCCTGGAGCGGCTGGAAAACTGGCTGCAACACAACCTCGATGGGTTGGACCAGAAGCGCCAGAACGAGGTGGAGCGGCTGTTGCGGCTGTTCGGCGAAGACATGGAGCAGGCCCTAAAATACGCCATTCCCCTGGGCGGGCCCTACCTCAACCGGGGCGTGGCCCCGCCCTCGGCCTACCTCGGCCCCCGCAGCACCCGCTTCGACCTGGGCCGCCTGGGTGGGGGTGGCCGCGTGGATGGCTGGGACCTGGGCCGCTACGAGCTGCAGCTGCGCCAGCAGTACCGTGCCGCCGCCGAGCAGGCCCGCGAGGCCGGCCGCCACGAGCAGGCCGCCTACATCTACGCCCACCTGTTGGCCGACTACCACCAGGCCGCCAAGGTGCTGGAGCAGGGCCACTACTACCGCGAAGCCGCTGCCCTCTACCGCGACCATCTGAACAACCTGCCCGGGGCCGCCGAGTGTCTGGAGCGGGGCGGGCTGCTGCTGGAAGCCGCCGAGCTGCGCGTGCAGCTTCAGCACTACGAAAAAGCCGGCGACCTGTACCAGCAGCTCCAGCAGCCCGACACGGCCGCTCTGCACTACGAACGGGCTGCCGCTACTTTCCTGGAAGCCCACAACCACCCTGAAGCTGCCCGCCTGCTGCACCGTAAGCTCGGCAGCCCCGCCCGCGCCCAGGACGTGCTGTTAACCGGCTGGCTGCACAACCGCCAGCCCGAAACCTGCCTGCAACAGTACCTAACTGTGGCCGCCACCCGTCCCGAGCTGGATTTGAGCGCCGAAATCAGGATGCTATACCGGCAGCATACCCGGTCGGCCCAGCACGGGGCCTTTTTGCAGGTATTGGTGCAAGCCCAGCAAACCGCGCCCGAGGTGCAGCCGGTGGCCCGCGAACTGGCCTACCACATCATCAGCACCGAGGCCCAGGCCGGGCAGCCTCAGCACGTGGCCCTGCTCCACCACTTCCAGCCCACCGACCGTCTGCTGGCCACCGATGCCAGCCGCTACCTCACCACGACCCGCGCCCGCCCCGCCACCGCACCAACTCCCGCGCCCCCGGCAGCAGCGCACCAGCTCGATGAGCGCATCAGCTGGTACCAGGCCGTGACCCACCGCAACCAGTTTCTGGCCCTGGGCCTACTCGATAACCGCCTGCACCTGGCCCGCGGCAACTGGTACGGCCATGTCGAGTATTTCAGCTGGCCCGATGAGTTGCCCGCCGATGCGCACCCACAGCTGCTGCTGGATGCGTTTCACTCCACCAACGTGGTGCTGCACGGGCACGATGGCTTGGCTACTCAGTATCTGGCCAAAAATAAGCACTTCGATGAGGCGCTGCTGGTGGTTTGTCCCCGGCTGCCGGTCAACCTTATCGGTATCGGCCTGCTTCCAAACGATGAGCTGATTTTGCTGACGCAGGATGGGGAAGAAGTTCGGTCACAGAACTACTCCATCCACGGAATACCTGGAAAGGAGTGGGTTCTTCGTCCATCTGGTGGCATACCATTTACACCATCTGAGTTAACCCGTTATAAAGTGGCTCCTGTATTTTACCGGGAGGACAGTTACTATAGTTATTTGGATGACAACCTACTCCGAATCAGGAAAGAAACCATTACCGTCCTAGAGGTTTTGTTCAGCCCTATAGAACACCTGATATGCGGGCCTACCACCGAGCTTTTCGTGCTGTCTGATGATGAAATAACGGTGTTTCAGAACCGGAATGATGAGTCCACCTCTAGTAAAATGTCCGACGTCAAAGACGTTCACACCATGAACTTGGTTGGAGCCGGCCGACTGGCTTTGGCTTCTACCATTCACGCTATTGTATACACTCTCGATAACAGCGAGGAGCAGTTATTTCACTCATACGAAACCGAAACGCCCGTCGTCGCTATTCTGCCCACCAACAACCGCCGCCAGTTCGCGCTGCTGGAAGCTACCGGTTGCCTCACCCGCTGCGACATTCCCGCGGAGTAGCCCGCCGCGCTGCCGTGCTACAGCTCCTCGTACAGCCACGCCATCTGGCGCCTGCTGACGGCGGCCGGCAGCAGCTGCATCAGGGTGTTGCGCAGCCGGGTCAGAACCGGATTTTCCAGTTGCCCGACGCGGCCCAGCTGCCAGGAAGTACGCACGACGCGGGCGGTGCGAGCCCGCCGCCGCTGCTCGAAGTCCCGGAACGCGGCGGCTATATCGGGGGCGGGGCCAAGGCAGCGGGCCAGCACGGCGGCATCTTCTACGGCCATGCCCGCGCCCTGGCCCAGATTGGGCGTGGTGGCGTGGGCCGCGTCGCCGAGCAGCAGTACGCGGCCCCGCGCGAAGTGGGGGAGGGGCGGCAGGTCGAGGATGTCGTTCCAGAGCAGCTGGTCGTCGCGGGTGAGGCCGAGCAGTTGGGGCACCGGGGCCGGAAACCCACCGAACTCCCGCTGCAAGTCGGCCGCGCGGAAGGCCCGGAAATGCGGGTTCTGGGGCGGGGCGCTGTTGAGGCAGGCAAACCAGTACACCCGGCCGCCGCCCACCGGCACGTAGCCAAACCGCCGCCCCGCCTCGCCCCACACCTCCACCGACTCGCCGGGCGGCAGGCTTAGCCGCCCGGCATCCACCACGGCCCGCCAGCAGGTGTAGCCCGCGTAGCGCGGCTCGGTGGCGGGCCACAGCTGCCGCCGCACCCGGGAGCGGAGCCCGTCTGCCCCAATCAGCGCGTCGGCGGTAGCGGTGCTGCCATCGGCGAAGTGCGCCGTCACCCCGGCCGCCGTTTCCTCAAACCGCTCGAACGGACAGCCCAGCCGCAGGGTGCCCGCCGGCAGCCCCGTCAGTAAGGCCCGCTGCAATGCCGCCCGATGAATTCCGAGGTTATCGAAGCCCAGTTGCTGGGTGAAGGGCGTGGTATCGGCGGCTTGCAGGAGCCGGCCCCGCTGGTCGAGCAGATGCAGGCTGGTCACGGGCCTGCCGTGCGGGCGCACAAGGTCGTGCACGCCAAACTCGTGCAAAGCCCGCATGGCATTGGCTCCCAGCACCACACCCGCGCCCACTTCGCGCAGTTCCGGCGCGGCCTCGTACACGCCCACCGTATGGCCCAACTTCAGCAGCGCGTGCGCCGCGCTCAACCCGCCAATACCGGCCCCGATAATCAGAAAATGCGGCATGTGTCCGACAAAAACAGCGCAGTAAACAAAATACAGGACAAAGATTGTCAGGACTGCGTAAGCTTCTGGTGAAACCACGCAAAATATCCATAGCAGCGGCGGTAAACAGCCGCCATACAGGTTTCTTCAAACGCAAAAAAGGCCCGAAGCAAGCTGCTCCGGGCCTTTTTACTGCAACACAGAATCTGCCGAAAAATCAGCGCCAATCTGTGATGTTACTTGCCTACTTCTTCGTAATCCACGTCGGTCACGTTGTCGTGGCCGGCGCCTTGCTGGCCGTTGCCACCGGGCTGACCCGCGCCGCCGAAGGGGTTACCGCCTTCCGCGCCGGGCTGGCCTTCGGGGCCGCTCTGGGCGTACATTTCCTGCGAGGCAGCCTGCCAGGCGGCGTTGATGGCGGCCATAGCCGTATCAATAGCCCCCAGGTCTTTGCTTTCGTGGGCTTTCTTGAGGTCGGCCAGAGCCGTTTCAACGGCCGTTTTGTTGCCGCCGCTCAGCTTGTCGCCGTATTCGGTCAACTGCTTCTCGGTCTGGAAAATCATTGAGTCGGCCTGGTTTACCTTCTCGATTTTCTCCCGCTCGGCTTTGTCGGCATCGGCGTTGGCCGCTGCTTCCTGGCGCATCCGCTCAATGTCGGCATCCGAAAGGCCCGAGGAGGCTTCAATGCGGATTTTCTGCTCCTTGCCGGTGCCTTTGTCCTTGGCCGTTACGTGCAGAATGCCGTTGGCATCAATGTCGAAGGTTACTTCGATTTGCGGCACACCGCGGGGCGCTGGCGGAATCGAATCGAGGTGGAATTTGCCGATGGTGCGGTTCTGCGAGGCCATAGGCCGCTCACCCTGCAACACGTGGATTTCTACCGAAGGCTGGTTGTCGGAGGCCGTGGAGAAGGTTTCCGATTTTTTGGTCGGGATGGTGGTGTTGGCTTCGATGAGCTTGGTCATCACGCCGCCCATCGTCTCAATGCCCAGGCTCAGCGGGGTCACGTCGAGCAGCAGCACATCCTTCACTTCGCCGGTCAGTACGCCGCCCTGAATGGCAGCGCCCACGGCCACTACCTCGTCGGGGTTTACACCCTTGCTAGGCTTCTTGCCGAAGAACTTCTCTACCTCTTCCTGAATGCGCGGAATGCGGGTCGAGCCACCTACCAGAATCACGTCGTTGATATCCGAAGTGCTCAGGCCAGCATCTTGCAGCGCCTTTTTCACCGGCTCCATCGAGCGACGGATCAGCGAGTCGGCCAGCTGCTCGAATTTCGAGCGGCTTAGCTTTACTACCAGGTGCTTGGGGCCCGAAGCCGTAGCGGTGATGTAAGGCAGGTTGATTTCGGTTTCAGTCGACGACGACAGCTCTACCTTGGCTTTCTCTGCGGCTTCTTTCAGGCGCTGCAGGGCCATGGCATCTTTGCGCAGGTCGAGGCCTTCATTTTCCGAGGCAAATGTTTCGGCCAGGAAGTTGATGATTACCTGGTCGAAGTCGTCGCCGCCGAGGTGGGTGTCACCGTTGGTGCTCAGTACCTCGAATACGCCGTTGTCCAGCTCCAGAATCGAAATATCGAACGTACCACCGCCGAGGTCATACACGGCTACTTTGTGGTTCGAGTGGTCTTTGTCGAGGCCATAGGCCAAAGCAGCGGCCGTGGGCTCGTTGATGATGCGCTTCACGTCGAGGCCGGCAATGGCACCGGCTTCTTTGGTAGCCTGGCGCTGGGCGTCGTTGAAGTAGGCGGGAACCGTAATAACGGCTTCCGTTACAGGCTGGCCGAGGTAGTCTTCGGCGGTCTGCTTCATTTTTTGAAGCACCATAGCCGAAATTTCCTGGGGCGTGTACTGCCGGTCACCGATTTTCACGCCCACCGTGTTGTTGGAGCCGCTACCCAGGGCATACGCTACGTGCTTGGCTTCTTCGGTTACTTCCGAGAAGTTGCGGCCCATAAAACGCTTAATCGACTGAATGGTGTTGTGGGGGTTGGTAATGGCCTGACGCTTAGCCGGGTCACCTACCTTCCGCTCACCTTTACCGTTGTCCAGGAACGCGACAATCGACGGAGTCGTGCGGCGGCCTTCGCTGTTCGGAATCACCACCGGCTCGTTGCCTTCCATTACGGCCACGCAGGAGTTGGTGGTGCCGAGGTCAATACCAATTATTTTTCCCATTGTAAGGAGTATCGTTAGGGTGTTGAGGTGTCAGATAAAGTGCCCGCGCAGCAGGCACGCCGAGGGGAGTTACAAGACACGTACCAGCCCGTTAAAAGCCATTTGTTCGTGACAGATTGTCATTTCAGGCTAACCGGGCCAGCTTTTTTCCGCCGGACTGACTTCTACGGGAAAACAAGAGGTGGGATTTGCTGACAGCGGGGCAGAAGGGGGATTCCGCATCAAGGCCTCGGAGCATGGCTGGGATATAGGGCGAAGCTTAAGAGGACCACTTCCTTGTTTCTACTTCTCGTTTGCGCATCCAGCGACGCCAGAGCCAGGATGAAAACCAGTTTCTGCCTGCGGGCAATGGTCCGTCTTTAACTTCATAAGTAGATGACATTGAAAGCGTACCGTCTTTCGTCCAAACAGCTAAGGCCACTTCGCCAGAAATTAACTTGCGGATATAATCAATTGCATCTGCCACATCATCTAATGGGTAGCTGCCCACACTGCCTTGCTCATTAAAGCTGGTGAAATGGCAGTGATGCTCAGAGAAATAAACAGTCAGTTCATCATTTTCGGAGGAGATGATGAAAGGCAGGCCTGAAGGAGAGTTTAACTCTATACTGAAGTAGTCTTCTTGAAGGTTTACAGAATCCCGGAAGTCAGGAAATTCTGCAAGAAGAATTGAAAGAGTTTG
This sequence comes from Hymenobacter metallilatus, assembly GCF_003944705.1. Taxonomy (GTDB): domain Bacteria; phylum Bacteroidota; class Bacteroidia; order Cytophagales; family Hymenobacteraceae; genus Hymenobacter; species Hymenobacter metallilatus. Next base: position 432,114 of record NZ_RWIS01000002.1, read on the forward strand.
AGTTGAATACGAGGAAAGCATAAGTAAATAACGATACAAGGCCTCTACACACTCCGTGTAGAGGCTTTTTGAATGAAAAATGTTAATTGAAGCTACTCTCTTACCCGCTGCTTCACCGGCTCCGAATCATACTGCCGCGCCTTGCCTGGCAAGGTTTTGTCCCGCTCCTTACCCAGCGCCGCCGCTGGCTCGGGTACCCAGTGGTGACGGCCGCCAGCGCGCTCATCATTGAAGGTGGTCGGGATGTCGTGGGCGGCGGTGCGCTGCTGCCAGGTCTGGTGCCGGGTGCCGTCGTCGCGGCGCTCCATCGTGATGCACTGCTCCACGGGGCACACCAGGGAGCAGAGGTTGCAGCCCACGCAGTTCTCGTCGATGATTTCCGGGGTGCGCGTGCCGGCTTGCAACCGGATGGCCTGGTGGGCACCGTCTTCGCAGGCGGTGTAGCAGAGCTGGCAGCCAATGCACTTGGCGGCGTCGATGTGGGCCGTGACTTTGTAGTGGAGGTTAAGCTCTTCCCAGGGCTTTACGTTGGGCAAAGCCCGGCCCACCATATCGTAGATGGTATGGAAGTTCTTTTCCAGCATGTACTGCTCCAGGCCGCTGGTCATCTCGCGGATAATGCCGAAGCCGTAGTGCATGGCTGCCGTGCACACCTGCACCGAACTGGCCCCCAGCAGGATGTGCTCCACCGCGTCGCGCCAGGTTTCGATGCCCCCGATGCCGGAAATGGGCAGGCGCACCCCGGGGTGCTGGGCGCAGTTTTTCACCATGTTCAGGGCAATAGGCTTCACAGCCGGGCCGCAGTAGCCGCCGTTCGAGCCCTGCCCGTCCACGATAGGGTAGGGGGCAAAGGAATCCAGATCCACGCCCACGATGCTCTGGATGGTGTTAATGAGGGAAATGGCATTGGCGCCCCCGCGCCGCGCGGCCAGGGCGGGCTCAGTAATGTCCGAGATATTAGGCGTGAGCTTCACGATAACCGGAATGCGGGCCACTTCCATCACCCACTCCACAATGGTTTGCAGCACCTCCGGCTCCTGGCCCACGGCCGAGCCCATGCCTCGCTCGCACATGCCGTGCGGGCAGCCGAAGTTCAGCTCAATGCCATCGGAGCCGGCATTTTCGGCGTCACGCACGATGTCGTGCCACTCCTGCCGGCTCTGCACCATGAGGGAGGCAATGACGGCGTGGTGCGGAAACCGCTTTTTCACTTCCTCAATCTCGCGCAGGTTGTCGGCCAGCGGGCGGTCCGAAATCAGCTCGATGTTGTTGAAGCCCATCATGCGCTTATCCCGATAGTTCACGCTGCCGTAGCGGCTCGATACGTTTACCACGGGCACGCCCAGCGTCTTCCACACGGCTCCGCCCCAGCCGGCGTCAAAGGCCTTCATCACCTGATACCCCGAGTTGGTAGGCGGCGCCGAAGCCAGCCAGAACGGATTGGGCGACTTGATACCGGCAAAGTTGATGGAGAGGTCAGGCATAGAAATGAGTTTCTGGTTTCTAGTTGCTGGTTTCTGGTTGACTGCGTTATCGGCACGCCATTCCGAACGTCATTCCGAGCGGAGTCGAGGAATCTCGCGTGCTGATGTTGTGGTGGTAACTAGACCCTAGAACGTCCTTCCGAGCGGAGCCGAGGAATCTCGCGTGCTGACGTTGCCACGCTATTCAGACATCAGCACGCGAGATTCCTCTCGCCGCTTGATGCGCGGAATGTCGGAATGACAATTACCACCACAACGTCAGCACGCGAGATTCCTCGGCTACGGCTCCGTCCCTGGCTTGATGCGCCACATGCTCGGAATGACGTTCTGTATGCTCTTATTTCATCAAAAACCGATGAATTCCGTGGGCGGCGGCTTTGCCGTCGGCGGCGGCGTTTACTACTTCGGCGCCGCCGTTGGCCGCGTCGCCGGCGGCGAAGTAGCGCGGGTTGGTGGTTTGGCCGGTGTTGGGGTCGAATAGAATGCGGCCTTTGGCGTCCAATTGCAAATCGGGAATGAAGCTTAGGAAGCCGGTTTGCTTGGACTGGCCGGTGGCTTTTATCACCATGTCGCAGGGCTCCACGAACTCCGAGCCGGGCACGGGTTGCACCTGCCCGTTGCGGGTGGCGGTGCGCACGAATTTCACGCCTTCCACCCGGCCGTTGCCCACAATTTCGAGCGGGGCCACATTGAACAGGCCCTGCACGCCCACGGCTTTGGCCAGATCGTACTCAAACTCGTATGCGCCCATTTCCTCTTTGCCGCGCCGGTAGGCCAGCACCACCCGCTCGGCCCCCAGCCGCGCCGACTCCGAAGCGGCATCCATGGCGGTGTTGCCGCCGCCCAGCACCACCACCCGGCGGCCCACGGCGGTATGCTCCTGCCGGATGCGCAGCTGCTCGATGAACTCTACCGCGCCCACGCAGTTTTCCCGGTCCTCGCCCGGCAGGCCCAGCCCGGAAGTACTGCCCAGCCCAATACCCAGGAAGATGGCCGCGTATTCGGTTTCCAGCTTCTCCAGGTCGGCGCGGCTCTGGATGGGCTGGTTGTAGTGCACCCGGAACCCGAACTGCGCCTCCAGGTAGGCCATTTCGGCGAGGGTTTCCTCGTTGGTGATTTTGTAAGGAGCCACGCCGTAGAGCGTCAGGCCTGAGGGCTGGCCTTTGGCCTCGAACACATCTACCTCGTGGCCCAGCTTGCGCAGCTCGCAGGCACAGCTGATACCCGCCGGCCCGGCCCCAATTACGGCCACCCGAAACCCGGTGGCTGCGCCCGGCCCGAACAGCGGCTTGCCCTGATCCATCACCTGGCGCGTGGCGTGGCTTTGCAGCCGCCCGATTTCAATCGGCTTGGCCCCGGCCGCCGTGTACACGCAGGACCCCTCGCAGAGTACCTCGGTGGGGCACACCTTGCCGCAGGCGTTACCGAAGTAGTTGGCCTCGTAAATGGTGCGGGCCGCGCCAGTAGCATTGCCAGAATTGATCTGCCGGATAAACAGCGGAATGTCAATGCCCGACGGACAGGCCTGAATGCAGGGCGCATCGAAGCAGAACAGACAGCGGGAGCTTTCCAGCAGGGCCTCTGAGTTGCTCATCAGCGGCTTGAGCTGCGCGAAGTTCCCGGCAAATTCCTGGGCGGTGGTAGGGGGTGCGTATTCGGCCATATCCTTGAGTTGTCAGTTTTTAGTTGTCTGTTGTTAGTGCTTAGACTGCTGGTTGTCTACTCTCAGCGTTGGTTCTGACAACAGACAACTAGCAACTGACAACTAGCTTACAGTTCCACCAGCTTCTCGTAGGTTTCGGGGCGCCGGTCGCGGAAGAACTGCCAGGTATTGCGCACCTCCTCAATCATGTCGAGGTCGAATTCGGTGATGAGCAGCTCGTCGTTTTCTTCGGAAGCCTGGGCCAGAATCTGGCCGCGCGGGTCCACGAAGTAGCTGGTGCCGTAGAACTTGCCCAGGTTCCAGGGTTTTTCCTGGCCTACGCGGTTAATGCAACCCATGAAGTAGCCGTTGGCCGCCGCGTGTGCGGGTTGCTCCAGCTTCCAGAGGTACTGCGAGAGGCCGGCTACGGTAGCAGAGGGGTTGTACACGATTTCCGCGCCGTTGAGGCCCAACACACGGGCTCCGTCGGGGAAGTGCCGGTCGTAACAGATGTACACGCCTACTTTGGCGTATTTGGTCTGGAACACGGGGTAGCCCAGGTTGCCGGGCTTGAAGAAGAACTTCTCCCAGAAACCGGAGGTGTGCGGAATGTGGTTTTTGCGGTACTTACCCAGGTAGGTGCCGTCGGCGTCGATAACGGCGGCGGTGTTGTAGAGGAAGCCCGCCGATTCCCGCTCGTACACCGGCACTATCATCACCATGTTGTACTTGCGGGCGTATTCGGCCATGCGCTCCGTAGTCGGGCCGGGCACGGGCTCGGCGGAGGCATACCAGGCTTTGTCCTGGCCGGGGCAGAAGTAGGGGGTGTTGAAGATTTCCTGTAAACAGAGAATCTGCACGCCCTGGCGGCCGGCCTCCTCAATCAGCGGAATGTGCTTCTGCACCATAGCTTCCTTGATTTCCTCAATCGTGCCTTCGCCTTCGGTTTTGGGCAGACTCATCTGAATCAGGCCGGATTTGATTATTCTGGGCATGTCTTTTTGGAGTTTCTGGTTGCTTGTTTCTGGTTGCTAGTTATTCGGGCTGGGCCGTAGCAGAATGATGCGTTGGCTGTTGGTACCGCTCTCCGCGCACGGTAGAAGTGCTCAGGTACTTGAGCAGGCCTTCAATCAGCCGGCCAATTTCTTCTGACAATTCCCGGAGCTCATCAAACTCCGTCTGGGTTAGATACTGCTGATCGAATGCGCGGTAGAGTTGGGACCGTACTTCTCCGGCCGACCCTTTGGCTATACCCAGAAACTGGACAAATTCGCCACGTCCGCCCCGGTCAAATCCTTCTGCAATGTTGTCCATCACCGACCCAGAAGCCCGGCGAATTTGGTCACGCAGCCCAAAATCACGCGCAAACTCTCCGGCCCGGGTGCAATCATAAATACGGCGTGTCAACTCCCTGGCCTTTTGCCAGGCGGTTAGCTCTTCAAACCTGGTAATTGTTGCCATCTTTTCTGAGTTTCTGGTTTCTGGTTGCTTGTTTCTAGTTAAGGGCGCTTCGTTCGTCGGTGGCCTGTCAACTAGAAACAAGCAACCAGCAACTAGAAACTCACTTTCCCACGCTTGATGAATTGCCCGTAGCCGCGCCCAACCTTGGTTTCGCCAGCATCCACGGCTACCTGGCCGCGCAGGAGCACGGTGGTGATTTTGCCGGTCAGCTCGTGGCCTTCGTAGGCGGAGTAGTCCACGTTCATGTGGTGGGTTGCGGCCGAAATGGTGTGCTTCTTTTTGGGGTCGATGAGCACCAGGTCCGCGTCGGCGCCGATGCTGATGGTGCCTTTGCGGGGAAACATGCCGAAGATTTTGGCCGCGTTGGTGCTGGTCACTTCCACAAACCTCTGCGGGCTGATGCGGCCCTTCATCACGCCCTCCGAAAACAGCAGCTCCATGCGGTGCTCGATGGCCGGGTGCCCGTTCGGAATCTTCGAAAAGTCGTCCCGGCCCATTTGCTTCTGCTCCCACCTGAACGGGCAATGGTCGGTGCCCACTACCTGCACCAAGCCCTGGTTGATGCCGGCCCAGAGCGTGGCCTGGTCCTTCGGCTCCCGTAGCGGCGGCGACATCACCCACTTGGCTCCCTCAAAGTCTTCGCCGTACAGCGAAGCATCCAGCAGCAGATACTGAATGCAGGTTTCCACGAACACCCGCTGGTTGCGCTCAGTGGCCCGGCGCACCTGGTTGAGCGCCCCCTCGCAGGTGAGGTGCACGATGTAGGCATTGACGCCGGTGTAGTTGGCAATATCAGCGAAGCGGCCCGAGGCTTCGGCTTCCGTCACTTCGGGCTGGGAGAGGTAGTGGTAGCGGGGCGTGAGCTGGCCGGCGGCGCGGTGCTGGGCAATGAGCGTATCAATCAGGTCGCCGTTGGTGGCGTGGGCCGTCACGAGGCCGCCGTGCTTGCGTACCTCCTGCATCAGCCCCACCATCTGCGCGTCGTCAATCATGAGGGCACCCTTGTAGGCCATGAAGGTTTTGAAGGACGTAATGCCCTCGGCCACCATGTCCTTGATTTCCTCCCGGGTGCCGGGGTTGAAATCCGTCACGGCCATGTGGAAGGAGTAGTCGCCCACGGCGGTGCCGGTGGCCCGGCCTTGCCACTCCGTCAGGGCCTCCCGTAAGCTGTGGCCCTGCTTCTGCAACACAAAATCAATAACGGTAGTAGTGCCGCCGTGCAAAGCGGCGCGGGTGCCGGTTTCGTGGGTGTCGGAGCTGAACGTGCCCATAAACGGCATATCCAGGTGTACGTGCGGGTCGATGCCGCCGGGCAGCACCAGCTTGCCGGTGGCGTCGATAACCTGCGCATCAGCCGGTGCGGGGAGGTTTCTGCCGATGGCGGCAATGGTTTCGCCTTCGGTGAGAATGTCGCAAATGGAATCCGAGTCAGCGGTAATGACGCGGCCGTTTTTTATCAGGATAGCCATGTTTTCAATTAAAAATTAAAAGTGAAAAATTAAAAACGGCTAGGGTCTTGGGGCGGGTAAGATGCTCCTTTGAGTTCTCCGGGATTTAATTTTTAATTCTCAATTTTTAATTGACATGCTGGTCGGCAATCCGCAGAGCCTCCGAAATGATGGCCAGACCTTCGTCCAGCTCATCTTTCGTGATGTTGAGGGGTGGGGCAATGAAGATGTAGTTCCAGCGCACGAAGGTGTACATGCCCAGCTCCCGGATGCGGGCCGCCACCTGGTTCATCACGTCCATTTGTGAAGGCGCGGCGTTCCAGGGGGCCATCGGCTCTTTGGTGTCCCGGTTCTTCACCAGCTCCAGGCAGCCAAACAGGCCCGTATTGCGCCAGTCGCCGATGCTGGGGTGCTCACCCATCAGGTCGCAGATGCGGGCGTCGAGGTAGTGGCCCAGCTCCCGCACGTTTTCCAGCATGTTTTCCTCCTCGTAGATATCGAGCACGGCCACGGCGGCGGCGCAGGATACGGGGTGGGCCGAGTAGGTGAGGCCCAGCGGCAGGGGCCGCTCATCAAAGTAGTGGGCAATCTGCTCGTCCACCATCACCGCGCCCAGCGGTAGGTAGCCGGCCGTAATGCCCTTGGCCATGCACATCAGATCCACTTTCACGCCGTGGTGGTCGGAGCCGAACCACCGGCCGGTGCGCCCGAAGCCCGACATCACCTCGTCGGCAATGAGCAGAATGCCGTGCCGGTCGCAGATTTCGCGCACCCGCTGCCAATAGCCGGGCGGGTACTTGATGCAGCCCGAGGTGCCCGACTCACCCTCCAGGATAACGGCCGCCACGCTGCCCGGATTCTCGTAGCCGATGATGCGCTCCATGGCGGCGGCGGCCCGCTCGGCGCACTCCTCGGGCGTGCGGCTGTACCAGGGGCAGCGGTAGAAATAGGGGTTTTCCACGTGCACCGTGCCGGGCATGGCCTGCGAGTCGACGGCGAATTTGCGCGGGTCGCCGCCCACGCTGATGGCCCCGTACGACGCGCCATGAAACGACTGGTACAGCGACACGATTTTGTGGCGACCGGTGTACACGCGGGCCAGCTTCACGGCGTTTTCGATGCTCTCGGCTCCGCCCAGAGTGAAAAAGGCTTTGGTGAGGTTGGGCGCGGTGATGTCGGCCAGGCGGCGTCCCAGGTCACCGCGGGCCTTGGTAATCATGCCGGGGTACACGTAGCTCAGCTCCCGCATCTGAGCGGCCACGGCCTCGGTCACCTTCTGGTTGCCGTGGCCGATGTTCACGTTCATCAGCTGCGAGCTGAAATCGATGTAGCGTTTGCCGTCCCGGTCCCAGAGGTACACGCCCTCGGCCCGCTCGGCGCTAATCGGGTTCAGCCCTGCCTGCTTCGACCACGAAAACAGCGTGTAATCGAGGTTGTCCTGCAGAATCTGCTGCTTATCGGTGTCGAAGGTGGTTTCCATATGGCGTAAGGGCGTGGCGGGATTGAAAGTGCTTCCTGGAAAATATGGCTAAATATTCTCAGGGTAACGGGTGCTGAATGTGACTTCTTTCACACCTAGTTTATTGCACAGCTGGTTGAAGACCTCCTCCGTCAATGGCCCATAAACCGGCTGATCTTGGGAGTCACTTTTCGTTCGTTTGATAAGATAGTAGTGTGTTACTGACTCCAGAACCTCACTGTCAAATTCACCGGCTAAAGGGTGCTGTTTTACGAATAGGTATTCTGAATTATAGCCTACTGCAGCTACATAAGCCGGTACTATTTCTTCTGTATTATAAAGGGCACGGCGTATATGCAAGTCTATCCAAGTAACATCATAGTTATCTACAATATGGTCAGTGCCGTTATCGAACAAGCCAAAGCAACCCGATAAAAGCAAGCAGACCGCAGCAAAAATGCTGGTGTGCCAACGCGTATTATTCATCCTAGCTCATCCAGTTCGTGCGCGACTCGGGGTTCCACTTGGTGGTTACTTTCTTCATCTGGGTCCAGAACTCGATGGAGCTTTTGCCGGTGATGTCGCAGGCGCCGAATTTCGACTCGTTCCAGCCGCCGAAGGAGAATGGCTCCCGGGGCACGGGCACGCCGATGTTCACGCCTATCATGCCGGCCGAAGCGTGGTCCATGACGTAGCGGGCCAAGCCGCCGCTCTGGGTGAAGACGGCCGCCGCGTTGCCGTAGCTGGAGGCGTTTTCGATGGATAAAGCTTCATCCAGGGAGTTAGTGCGCATGATGGCCAGCACCGGCCCGAACACTTCCTCGCTGGCAATGGCCATGTCGGGCGTCACGTAGTCGATGATGGTGGGGCCAACGTAGTAGCCGTCTTCGTGGCCGGGCACGGTAGCTTGGCGGCCATCGAGCAGCACTTTCGCGCCGGCCTGCTCAGCTTCGGTGATGTAGCGCTCAATCCGCTCCTTGGCCTGCCGGCTGATAACGGAGCCCAGGTTCTGGCCGGGCACGATGCGGCGGGCTTCCTCCACCAGCTTGCCGATGATGTGGTCGACGCTGCCCACGGCCACCATGGCCGAGCCGGCCATGCACCGCTGCCCCGCGCAGCCCGACATGGAGGCGGCCACGTTGGAGGCCGTCATGTCGGGGTGGGCGTCGGGCAGCACCAGCAGGTGGTTTTTGGCCCCGCCCAGGGCCACGCACCGCTTCAGGTTGCCGGTGGCCCGGCGGTACACCACCTGGGCAATGCGCGTGGAACCCACAAACGACACCGCCTGAATAGCCGGATGGTCGCAGATGGCTTCCACGATTTCCCGGTCACCGTTTACCACGTTCAGCACGCCGTCGGGCAGGCCGGCCTGCTTCAGCAGCTCGGCGATGCGCACGGCGCTGAGCGGCACCAGCTCCGAGGGTTTCAGAATCAGGCAGTTGCCCAGCACCAGGGCGTTTGGGATGGTCCAGTGAGGAACCATGTTGGGGAAGTTGAACGGGGCAATGGAGGCCACCACGCCCAACGGCCGCTTCTCAATGCGGCATTCCACGCCCTTGCTCACTTCCAGTACCTCGCCAGCCACCAGCTGGGGCAGGGAGCAGGCAAACTCGGTTAGCTCAATGGCCTTTTCTACCTCGGCCCGGGCCTCGTCCAAAGTTTTACCGTTTTCCTGGTGCACCAGCTCCGACAGCTCGGTCATGTGCTGCTCCAGCAGGGTTTTGTAGCGGTAGAACACCTGCACCCGCTCCTTGATGGGCGTGGCCGACCAGGCCGGAAACGCCGCCTGGGCCGCCCGCACGGCCGCGTCCAGCTCGGCAGCTCCCGACAGGGGCATTTCGGCCAGCACCGCGCCCGTCAGGGGGCTCTCCACCAACAGGGTAGCGGCGGCTTCGGACTCGACAAACTGACCGGCCACGTAGTTGTGTACAACCGGGTATTTTACAGTTTCTGCCTCCATGTTACGTAATTGTTAAGTATCCGCAAGTAATGGGTTTTTCCACAACAACCTACGGGCCACCGGAATTTTATCCTCTTATCTGAAGAAATATACCGAATGGTAAGCAGCTGAAAAATAGGCAGCCCGTAGCGTAGCAGTTTGATAACACCCCGGCCCACGCCAGTCAGGCCCGCACGGCTGGCGGGCCTGACTGGCGTACTTCGGTGCCTTGTAGTATTAAGGCGGGATGGTCGGAATAGTGCTATTGTGCCGCGCCGGCCCGTGGCAGGAAATGCCGGATGGTTTGCTCCCACAGGGCGCGGTGCCGCCGCCAGTAGGGCTCATGGCCGGAACCCACGAAATCCTGCCGCTGCCTAGGGCCAGCCAGGGCCGCGAAAATGGCGTCGGTTTCCTGGCGGGTCACGCGCGGGTCGGCGGTGCCCCAGAGCAGCAGGGTAGGCGTGCGTACCCGGGCGGCGTAGCGGGTGGCGTCGAGGTCAAAGGCCTGAAAATTGTTTTCCACTCCGCCCCAGAACACGAGCAGGTTGGCCATCGGGAAAGAAGGGACGTGCATGAAGCGGAAGCGGCCTTGCGCCGTCTGGAGCATGGAGCCGTAGGGGCATTCCAGCACGTTGGCGGCGGGCCGCACGCCCAACTCGGCCTCGGCCCGGAGCGTGGCCACGGCTCCCATGGAGTTGGCATACACCACCACCGGGCCGCCCCGCCGTTGCAGCCAGCTTACCACCGCAGCCACGTCGGCGGCTTCGTGGCGGCCCACAGTGCACACGTTGCCCTCGGAGCCGCCGTTGCCGGCAAAGTCCGTGAGCAGCACGTTGTAGCCGAGGCGGCGGAAGTAGCCGGCTTCGGTAAGCAGCTTGCCTTTGGAGCTGGTGTAGCCGTGAAACAGGGCCACCGTGCCGCGCGGGCGGGCCACCGGACCGTACCAGCACTCCAGCCGGCCGTTGGGGCTGGGCAGGTGCAGGGTGGCATACGGAAAGTCGGGCCGCTGCTGGTTAACAGGCTTGGGGTTTTGGATGCCCGTCAGCAGCACCCACAGCTTCTGCCCGGCCGTGAGCTGCTCGGGGTTGTTGGTGTGCGGGCCGGCCTCAGTAGTAAAGTGGGTGAAGCGCCAGGCGTGAAAAGCGGCCACCACGTTCAGGCCCGCAAACACCACGGCCGCCAGCACCAAGGTGCGGCGGCCGTAGCGGTACCGTTTCTTCGCGGCCATTAGCCGCGCCCGGGGCGTTTGCCGCCTGTGGGGCCGGGTTTGCGGCCGGTGCTGCCGGGGCGGCCACCGGGGGCGGCAGGACCCCGGCCAGTGGGTTTGGCTCCCGGCTTGCGGCCGGCTCCGCCCGTCGCCGAGGGTTTTGCGCCGCCGCTTTTGCTGCCCGCTGGCTTGGGGGCGAACGAGCCGGTACCGGCCGGGCGGCCCGCGCCTCGGCTGCCAGCGGCGCGTTTGGTGCCTTCTGATGCCGATTTAGGCGCGTTGCGGTTGAAGCCGCCCGTGGGGGCAGGTTTGGCGTTGGCCGGCCGCACACCGCCGGGCCAGTACTCAGAGCCTTTGTTGGGTGTTTTGAAGGTGCCGGCGGCGGCCGTCTGGGCGGCCATGTCGTCGGTGAGGGCGCGGACCTCCTTTTCGGTCAGCTCGCGCCACTGGCCGGGCCGCAGGTCGGCTACTTTGAGGTCGGCCAGCTGCACGCGCACCAGGCGCAGGGTGGGGAAGCCCACGGCGGCCGTCATCTTGCGCACCTGCCGGTTCATGCCCTGAGAAATGCGAATCTGCACCCAGCTGGTGGGAATGGCGGCCCGGAAGCGCACCGGCTTGCTCCGTTCCCAGAGCTGGGGCGCGTCGGGCAGCAGTTCCACCTCGGCGGGGCTGGTGAAGCCGGTTTTCAGGTCCACGCCGCGCCGCAGGTTCTCCAGGGCTTCCTCAGTGGGCACGCCTTCTACCTGCACCCAATAGGTTTTCGGCACCTTAAAGCGGGGCTCGGACAGGCGGTGCTGGAGCTGCTTGTCGTCGGTGAGCAGCACCAGGCCCTCGGAGTCGTAGTCGAGGCGGCCAACGGGGTAGATGCTGGGTACGTCCACGAAGTCCTTAAGCGTTTGCCGGCCATTTTCGTCGGTGAACTGAGTCAGGACTTCGTAGGGCTTGTTGAGCAGTATGTAGCGCATGCGGGGCGTGGGTTTTGCAGCCCACCTTCAGATGTAAGCGGCAAAGGTACGGCTACTTCGGCAGCCGCTTGCGCCGCAGGCTTTCGGCAATCAGCATCCGCACCGTACCGTTGGGGCGCACCACATATTCGCCACTGTCCTGCACGGATACGCCATTGCGCATTTCGTCGCGGTAGTTGTGGTATACCAGCGTACCAATGCGCACAGAGTCCCGGACAGTGGGAGTAGGCGGGGCCGGCAGGTTATTGATGCGGGCCATTTCGGCCAGGTAGAGCAACGAGTCACGCTTGGTATACGGGCGGAAGCGAAACTTGCCAGGGAAATAGTTTTTCGCGTCTGAAACCCGGTTGCGCACAAAATCCTGCACGGCCAGCTCCGCCTGTTTTTCCGGGGTTTTGGAACAGCCCAGCAGCAGCGTGGTAGAAAAGAGGAAGAATGAGAAACGCTTCATAAAGAGGTAGTAAAAAGTCGCAGCAAGTTTAAGCCTGTTAAACAGAACCTCATCCAGAACGTAGCCGGAGGCAGGTGGCGCATCTCACGACGTGCTGATGTGGTAGTACCACCAGTCAGACATCCGCACGTGAGATTCTCCGGTTTCGCTCCTTCCCGAACGTGATGCACCACCTGCTCGGAAGAACAATTATCAGCACAGCGCCGCTACGCAAGGTGCCGCACTCTACCTTCAGCTACGTTCTGCATAACCGTTAGCCCCAGACATCAGCCTGCGGGATTCCTCGCAAGCTCGGCAGGACGTGCTAGTGCCGGTTGACTATACACCCCCCGAGTATTTACGGGTGGCCCACTCCACCGTCATCAGCCCCAGCAGCAGGAAAAACAGCCATTTCAGGTTAATCAGGTCCTGCAGATCCTCCTGCTCATACAGCACAGGCTTGTAGTTGGCCTTGCGGATATCCTGGGCCAGCTGCTGTAGCTGCTGCGGAAAATACAGCCGCTGCCCACTACGGCGAGCCAGCTGGGACAGCAGGTTATGGTCGGCTCGGGACTGGGTGGCTTCCAGCTGTTGGGCTTGTACCAGCACCTCGCCCCGGTCTTGCTGGAGCTGCCCGCCCAAGGTGGCGCGGGCGGTATAGCGGTATAGCCCGGCCGGTAGTGGCCCCAAATGAAGGGGAGAGCCGTCATCGGGGTTGGCAAAGGTGAACGTGCGGGGTTTCTGCTGCTCGTTGGTGAGCGTGAGGGTAATTTGCTGGTTATAGATCCGCTCAAAAATAGCGTTGTAGGTTTCCGCCCCGAAGGTCACATCGTCCTGAATATCAAAAACCTCCTGGGTGGGGTACACGTCGAGGCGCTTTTTGTTGGCGTTCTGGGTGAGCAGCTGTAGGGTGCGCAGCACCAGCCGGTCGTAGGCCTCGGGTCGGTCGTCGTGCTCCACGGCTTCCTGCAGGCGCCACTGCCAGCTGCCCTCCGTGAGCAGGGTGGCCTGGCGTTGGGCAGGTGTGCCGCCAAAAACCAGCAGTGGCTTCTGGGTTTTCAGGCGGCCCACCTGCTGCCACAGAGCTACTTCCGTGCCCCCGCTCAGGCGTACATCCCCAAAGGGTACCAATGCAGGTGGGTAGGCCAGAAACCGCCGCAGGGCATCTTCCTCGAAGGAAAACCGCGTGAAGCTGGCATTCGGTACGGGGGTCACCTCGTCGGTTTGGCTGCCCCGGGGCGTTACCGTAAGGCCAGTGCCCAGGGCATTATAAGCACCAAAGTTGGTCTGCGCCCCCAGCACATATAAGGTTGGCACCCGGCGGGCTTTCACCTGCGCCAGCACCTCCTGTCCCACCCCGCTCTGGGCCGGAAGCTGGTGCAGAATAGCCACGTCGAAGTCCTGGCGTTGGAGCGGGCTGATACCGGGCAGGTAGGTGGTCAGGTCGAAGTTGTCGTTTTGCTGAATGGCAGCGCGCAGGGCTTTCAGGTCGGGGTGGGGAGCGGCACCGGCCAGCAGCACCCGCAGCTTGCCCTTCACCACCTCCAGGTAAGCAAATTTCTGGTTATTGAGCAGGGTAAACTCGCCGGGCAGCTGGCTGATGGCTACCTCGTAGCGCCGTTTGCCGGGAGCCGGGGCCGTGAGCAGAAACGTGGTGCGCACGCGGCGCTGTCCGGCGGGCAGCCGTACCTGCCGGGTTTGCAGCACCCGGCCGTTTTCGCGCACCTGCACGGTAGCCGTGCTGCCGGCGTACCCATCGTAGCCAATTTCCGCTTCAATGGGGAACTGGTTGCCGCTGAAGGCCACGCGGTTGTAGGCCAGGGCCGGCAGGCTCACATCCTTCTTCGGGATGGTGTCGCCCACGCCCACGGCGTACACCGGGAAGGGATACTCAGCGTACTGCGGAGCCCGGCCCTGGTTCACCAGCCCATCCGACAGCAGTACCACACCCGCCAGATTGCGTCCTTCAAACTCGTTACCGATGCCTGCGAGCAGCCCATCCACATCGGTGCTGGCCGCCTGAAACCGCACTGAATCGGGCCGGGTGGACGAACTAGAACTTAGGGTGCGGGTTTCTACCTGAAAGCCCTGGCTGCGCAGCTCGGTAGCCAGCTGCTGCAGCCCCAGAGTGGCCTGGCGCAGCACCGCCGGGGGCGTAAACAGCCCCACCGACTGCGAGTTATCCAGCGCCAGCACCAGCGTGGGCTCCTGCCGGGTAGTGGTGGTGGATTTCAGAAACGGCGACAACAGCAGAAAGCACAGAAAGCTCACCACCGCAAAGCGTACGGCCGCCAGCGCGTAGTTCACGCTTCGGCTCCACGGAGCTTTGGCCGAGTACAGCAGGACCGCGTAGCCCAGCCCCACCAGCAGGCACAGCGCAATAAACCAGGGAGAAGCAGATAACAGCAAAAGCCGACAGAAATCAGTGTGAACTTAAAAACCCCAAACCCGCGCCCATAGTTGCGCCGCGCGCCGGGGCCGGGTAGCGAAGGTAGCAGGTTGCGGGAGGAGGGTGGTAAACCGGAACCCGCGGCAGCTTACCTTGGTGCGGAATCAGGCCCACGATATGCTCCAGAAGTTAGCTCCCGTTTTGTTTGTGCTGGCGTGCGCGGCGTTTGTGCTGTTGCCGAAGATAATAGCATCAGATAGCCAAGAGCCAGTTCATGAAACTGAAGTACGCGTACCCCTAACAAATCTGAGTTGGGGCGACACTATTCAGTTACAGGCTTTTTATGCTGATTGCGGCGAGTTTGGCGGTCATCTGGAGAGAATCAAGGTCTTCCTTCCCGAATCAAGTCCGGAAGGTCCGCCGGTTGCGGTTTTGTTACTGGATTCAACTAATTGTGAAATAGACCCCAAGCAGCACTTGCTATTCATGGCACAACAGGTTAATCTATCGGTTTCTCAGCAGTATAACGTAGAAGAATATATGCGGGAATTGTTGGTTTATGGGCAACAGAAATTTCCCTCAGTTAACGCAAGTAATGGATTCAGTGCCAGTCTGTATTCGCAGGAAATGGGTGTGAAAATGGTTGACATACGAGTATCTGATACACGGTTCACATTTGACGGTTTTAGCCGGCTGCGACAGTCTTTATTTATAAAATCTTTGCCCCGTCATAAGTAAATGCGAAAGTTACTTTACAGATTAGACAGGCTCCAGTTTGTGGGTGCTTTCAACCGTCGAGCCGGTCGTGGTAAGAACTATATAACCATCCTCAATGTGGCTGCCACCGCGCCAACCAACGATGACCGGTCCGACGGCTGGAAAAGCCGCCGGACCGGAGCGACCATCCCTCTACTCTGCTACCTCCGCACACAGCCGCGCAATTTCCAGCTCCTCGTTAGTGGGCACTACCAGCACCCGCACCCGGGTGCCGGCCGCCGATAAGTCCCGGATGCCGGGGGCGCGGCGGGCGTTTTCGGGTTCATCGAGCTGGATGCCCAGGAAATCCAGGTTGGCGCATACCAGCTGACGCACCAGCGCGTCGTTTTCGCCCACGCCGCCCGTGAATACCACGGCTTCGGCCCCGTTGAGCACGGCCAGGAAACTGCCGAGGTACTTCTTGATGCGGTAGGCGTAGAGGTCGTAGGCGAGGCGGGCGCGCGGGTCGCCTTCGTTGAGCAGGCGTGTGATGTCGCGCATGTCGCTGTGGCCGGTGAGGCCGAGCATGCCGCTTTCCTTGTTGAGCAGGTTCTTCACGTCATCGAGCGAGTAGCCCAGCTGTTCCACCAGGTGGAAGATGACGGCCTGGTCAGTGTCGCCGGCGCGGGTGCCCATCACCAGGCCATTCATGGGGCCGAAGCCCATGCTGGTATCCACGGCGCGGCCGGCCACAGTGGCGGTCATGCTACAGCCGTTGCCCAGGTGCACCGTAATCACGCGGGCGTCGGGCTGGCCCAGGTAGCGCAGGGTTTCCTGGCTCACGAACTGGTGGCTGGTGCCGTGGAAGCCGTAGGCGCGCAGCCCGTGCCGGGTGTACAGCTCCTCGGGCAGCGCGAAACGGTAGGCGTGAGGCGGCAGCGTGCTATGGAAGGCCGTGTCGAACACCGCCACCTGCCGGGCCTGCGGAAACAGCTGCTCGGCCACCTCCATGCCCAGCAGGTTGGCCGGGTTGTGCAGCGGGGCCAGCGGAAACAGCTCCCGGATGCGGGCCTTCACCTCCGGCGTTACCAGCGTCGGCTCCCGGAACTCCTCGCCACCATGCACGGCCCGGTGGCCCACCAGCTGCACGTCGGCCGGATCGGGCAAAACGCCGGTGGCGGGGTCGGTGAGCAGGCGCATGGCCTGCTCCAGGCCGGTGCGGTGGTCGGGAATGGGCAGGGTGTGGCGCTCGGTGTGCTCCTGGCCATCGGACCTCAGGGTGGTGTGCGTGAGCTGGCCCTCGGACAACCCGATGCGTTCCACCAGCCCGCGGGCCAGCGGCTGCTCCTGCGGCCAGCGAAACAGTTGGTACTTCAGCGAGCTGCTGCCGGAGTTAATGACGAAGATGTGCATGGGAATGACAAGGGGAAACGGAGCTACTTGGGATGTCGACAAAACACCAGAACGTCATGCTGAGCGAAGGCGCAGCCGGAGCCGAAGCATCTCTACCGCTTCGTTGTAATGCTATATGATTAGCCAGAGGTAGAGATGCTTCGGCAAGCTCAGCATGACGGTCTTTACTATGCTACCTCCTTCTTAGCCGGCAGCAGCTTCTTCACCAGCCGTACTACCTGGTCAACCACGAAGCCAACTACCAGACCGCCCAGGCCGCAGGCCACTACTTTGGCCAGCCAGGCCACGGCGGGCATGGAGGCCAGGGCTACTTCCAGATCATGCAGCAAGTGGGCGGTGAAGGGGATGCCGTGGGCAATGATTTCGGCCCCTACCCACAGCATGGCAGCAGTACCCACGTAGCTCAGGATGCTGAGAAACTTCGGCATGAACTTCACGAGGCCGCGGCCGAAGCTCTTGGTGGCCGCACTGTTGTCGCCCTCGGCCAGGTGCAGACCAATGTCGTCGGCTTTCACAATCAACCCCACAAACCCGTATACGGCCACCGTGATGAATACCGCTACGGCCAGCATCACCACAATCTGGTTCACAATGGGCTGCCCGGTTACCTGGCTGTAGGCAATGGCCATGATTTCGGCCGACAGAATGATGTCGGTGCGGACGGCGCCGGCCACGCGCTGCTTTTCCAGCTCCTCCGGCGTAATGGTTTCCAGCTGCTCGGTTTCCGCGTGGGCCTCGGGGTGCTTGCTGAATAGGGAATGCACCTTCTCGTAGCCCTCGTAGCACAGGTAGGCCCCGCCCAGCATCAGGATGGGCGTAATGGCCCAGGGCGCGAAGTAGCCCAGCACCAGCGCCGCCGGCGTCAGAATCAGCAGCTTGTTGAACAGGGACTTCTTGGCAATCTGGAAGATGATGGATAACTCCCGCGAGGGGTCGAGGCCGACCACGTATTTGGGCGTCACGGCCGTGTCGTCAATTACAATGCCTGACACCTTGCCGGTGGTTTTGGCCACCTGCGCCGGCACATCGTCCAGGCTGGCGGCGCTGACTTTTACTAGGGCTGAAACATCATCTAAGAGGGCAAAAAGTCCGGAAGCCATGCGAGTTGGTTGGGTGGTGGGATAAAAAAGAAAGGTGTTTTGTTGGCGTAGCGGGGCGGAAGCTACCGGATAGAATCCGGAGCGCCGCGGCGCCGGCCCGTACTGGATCAGGCGGAGGCCGGGGTGCGGCCGGTGCTCTGGCCACGGTCGGGATGGCAGCCAGAAACGTGCATACGTGCCGTTTGCCCATTCCGATGCTTGGGGAAAGCTGCCCGCCAGCTACTGTCCCCTCCCCGGCAAGGCCCTGAAGCACGGGAGCTATGGGGCAGGAATAGCGAATCTGGAATATTGCCGCTATTTTGGGTTCATGCGCGGCATCAACAAAGTCACCCTCATTGGCAACCTCGGCAAAGACCCGGAAATCAACATACTGGACGGCAACGTGGCCGTAGCAAAATTCTCGCTGGCGACCTCCGAAACCTACCGCGACAAAGCCGGCCAGGCTCATACCAGCACCGACTGGCACAGTGTGGTGCTCTGGCGCGGCCTGGCCGAGCTGGCCCAGGCCTACCTGCGCAAAGGCAGCTTGGTGTACCTGGAGGGCAAGCTCAAAACCCGCCATTACGACGACGCGGCCGGCCAGCGGCACTACGTGACGGAAATTATTGGGGAGCAGCTGCTGATGCTGGATAAAAAGCCGGGCGAGCAACTGTCGCCGCTGGCGCCATGAAGGCGGCGGTTTCGCTCCGCCTGACCGATGATCGGGCCGGCTTTCGGGTGTTCTTTCCCTACTCCGACGCCGCCCTGCGTCCGGCGCTACTGGCGGCTGGCGTGCAGTACCGGGCCGCCCTGCGGGGCTATTGGCTGCCAGCCACGCCCGAAGCCGTGGAGCTGCTGCGGCAGGCGTGCCAGCGGGCAGCGGTGCCGCTGCACGTGCCAGTGGTACCAGCGCTGGCCGTAGCTCCGCCGCCACCTACCGCGCACGAGGTACTGCTGGCCCGCTACTGCCAGCTGATTGCCCTAAAGCGCTATAGCCCCAACACACTGAAAAACTACCGGGGCGCATTTCAGCTGTTTCTGACGCACCACGCGCCGCGCCTGCCGCTGGAGCTCAGCAGACAGGATGTGCTCAACTACCTGGCCGGCCGTGTGGCCGCCGGCATCTCCGAAGCCTACCAGAACGTGCTCATCAATGCCATTAAATTCTACTACGAGCAGGTAGAAAACCAACCGCGCCAATACTACGAAGTGCCCCGGCCCAAGCAGCCGCTCACCAATCCCAAAGTGCTGGCCCAGGTGGAGGTGCGCGCACTTTTGCAAGGCACCGAAAACATTAAGCATCGGGCCATGCTCATGCTGGCCTATGGGCTGGGACTGCGCCTGGGCGAAGTGCTGGCCCTTACGCCGCAGGACATCGACAGCCGGCGCATGGCCCTGTATGTGAGAGGCGGCAAAGGGAAGAAAGACCGGGACCTGCCCCTGCCTGATAGCCTGCTGCAACTACTACGGGAGCAGTTTCGGCAGTTTAGGCCAGTCACGTTTCTATTTGAAGGCCAGCGGCCGGGGGAGCCTTATAGTGAGCGTAGCCTGCAACTGGTAGTGAAGCAGGCGGCGGAGCGGGCCGGAATTCGCCGGCCCGTTACGCTGCACATGTTACGGCACAGTTATGCAACCCATTTGCTGGAGGCCGGTACTGACATTCGCGTAATCCAGGACCTACTGGGGCACAGTAGTATTAAAACCACTGAAATTTACACCCATGTGGCTCAACGCAGCCGACCTGTTTCTCCCCTCGACAGTCTCGGGTTGTAGGGACCGGGTTTCGGCAATAAGGCGAACGTCAGTACTATTGCCGAAAGACTATTGCGTACAGAGCGTATATTGCCGAAACACAAACACCCTCGCTACCTTCGGCAATAAAAATGTTGTACGCCATTTGCGACAAGCTTCAATATTAAAAAGGAACAATCGGAAACAGCAATAGAACCAAATACCATAATTATCCGATTTCGTATGAAGCTAACAGCATTCGCGTTAACGGTTGGCATAATTTTCTTTTTAATTTTTGCATATCACGATTTGCATGACAACTTTAATTTGATACTTGGTGCATTAGTATTGTGTCTATTGTTAGGAGGCTTCTTACAGTTTAGTAAAAAGAAATCGAACTCGGTTGTCAAAAATATAGGGTGGGGAGTTTTATATGGCGCGTTGACCATTCTTATACTAACAATAGCCTTTATACTTATTTATGTGTACAGTCAATAACTTTGAATTTGGCTTATTTCCAGACTCGGAATCAAAACGGCGTACAACAGTGTGTTTATAAAATTGTGGCTGGACAGGAAGCATTCGGCTAAAAATCGCTATTTTGCTTTTGTGGTTAATTGAAACTGACGTTTTTCAATTGCCACAACTTCATAAACACTTTAACGTTGGCCTAATAAAAACAAAAAGGACCCGTTGCTTTAAATGAAGCAACTGGGCCTTTGTGCGGCTGCCGAAACTAGCCCTGTGCCTGAATGGCCGTCAGCAGCACCGTGTTGTAGATGTCATCGACGGTGCAGCCGCGGCTCAGGTCGTTGACGGGCTTGTTCAGGCCCTGCAGCATCGGGCCGATGGCCAGGGCGCCGGTTTCGCGCTGCACGGCTTTGTAGGTGTTGTTGCCGGTGTTCAGGTCGGGGAAGATGAGCACGCTGGCTTGGCCGGCTACCGGCGAGCCGGGCAGCTTCTGCTGGCCCACGGCCGGGTCCACGGCGGCGTCGTACTGGATAGGGCCTTCCACCAGCAAATCGGGGCGGAGCTGGCGCACGAGCTGGGTGGCCTGGCGCACCTTGTCCACGTCGGCGCCCTCGCCGGACGTGCCCGAGGAGTAGGAGAGCATGGCCACCCGCGGCTCGATGCCGAAGCGCCGGGAGCTGTCGGCCGAGGAAATGGCAATTTCGGCCAGCTGCGCGGCGGTGGGGTTGGGGTTCACGGCGCAGTCGCCGAACACCGCCACCCGATCCGGCAGGCACATAAAGAATACCGACGACACCACCGACACGCCCGGCCGCGTCTTGATGAACTGCAGCGCCGGCCGAATGGTGTGCTGCGTGGTGTGCACCGCCCCCGACACCATGCCGTCGGCCAGGCCCTTGTACACCATCATCGAGCCGAAATACGACACGTCGGTCATCAGGTCGCGGGCCATTTCCAGGGTTACGCCCTTGCTGCGGCGCAGCGCAAACAGGGTTTCGGCGAAGTCCTGGAACAGCGCGGAGTTGGCCGGATCGAGCAGCTGCACGCGCTGCGGATCCAGGGGCCGGCCGAGGCGCTTGGCGGCGGCCAGCATCTGGGTCGGGTCGCCGAGGATGGTGAGGCTCACCACGTCCTGCTCCAGCAGGCGGGCCGCCGCGCGCAGCACCCGGTCGTCGTTGCCCTCGGGTAGTACAATGTGCTTGCGCTGGCTGCGCGCCCACTGCAGCAGCTGGTACTGGAACATGTGGGGCGTGAGGCCGCGGGGCGCAAACGTGCTGAGCTGCTCCAGCAGGCGTGGCGCATTGAGGTGGCGCTCAAACGTCTGGATGGCCAGCCGGATTTTCTTGGTTTGCTGCGGCCCGATGCGCGCCTGAATGTTGCCGATGCGGGTGGTGGTCTGGAACGTGCCGGCCTCAATCAGCAGGATGGGCACGGCCGTGGGCAGGCCCTCGATGAGGCGCAGCACCGAGTTTTCGGGCCGGTAGCCGCCTGTGAGTACCAGCCCCGCCACGCGCGGGTAGTTGGCCGATAGGTTGGCCTGCAGCGCCGTCAGAATCAAATCGGCCCGGTCGCCGGGCGTGATGATGAGCACGTTTTCCTGGAGCCGCATCAGAAAGTTGGGCACCTGCATCGAGCCGTTGATGAAGTGGTCGACGGGGTTGGCGAGCTGGTCCTGCCCGAACAGCAATTCCCCGCCCAGCTGGTCGTGAATTTCCTGCATGGTGGGGCTGCGCAGGGCCGGGCTTTCCGGAATGAGGGCCAGCTGGGTTTCGGGCGGCAGCTGGTCGCGCAGGACGGCGCGCACCTCGTCCACTTGCTCCGGGGCCACGCGGTTAAGCACCAAAGCCAGCACTTGCACCTCGCTTTCCAGCGCATCGCGGCGGATGGACAGGGCAGCGTTGACGAGCTGCTCCACGGTTTTGCCCAGCCCCGAAATCAGCAGCACCACCGGCACGCTCAGGTTGCGGGCTACCTGCCAGTTGAGGTCCAGCTCCAAAGCCAAGCTGCTGCCCACAAAGTCGGTGCCTTCCACTACCACGAAATCGTGGGCGGCTTCCAGCTGCTTGAAGCGGTGGATGATGGTGTCGAGCAGCTCCCCGGCGCGGCCACCCTCCACCATGCGCAGCGCCTCCTGGCCGGTGGTTGCGTAGGTTTCGGGGTAGGCGAGGGGCAGCTGGAAGTGCTGCAGCACCGTCTGGATGTGGTAGTCGGGCTGGCCGTCGGCGAGGGGCGTGATGATGGGCTTGAAGTAGCCCACCCG
Organism: Hymenobacter metallilatus; assembly: GCF_003944705.1. Classification (GTDB taxonomy): domain Bacteria; phylum Bacteroidota; class Bacteroidia; order Cytophagales; family Hymenobacteraceae; genus Hymenobacter; species Hymenobacter metallilatus. The sequence goes on from NZ_RWIS01000002.1 coordinate 454,188, forward strand.
CTGCGCCTGCCCCAGCAGTAGGTGCACCAGCCCCAGCGTCACAACGGATTTGCCGCTGTAGGGCTCGGCAGTGGCAATGTAAACGGCTTTGCTCATGGAGTAGTCAAGAGTTATCAGAAGCCCTTACGGATGCGGGGTAAGGTAGGGCTGAAGTAGTCGGCAGCGTTACTTACCCTGCCTATGCCCAGCGCGGCCCGCTGCGCTCTGCACGACGGTCTTTTCGAATTCCCAGTGCGTTAAGAATGCCAGCCTCACCGCTGCAACACCTTCACCAGCTCCGGACTATCGAACATGGCAACGGGAGAAATGACCGGCTCACGCAGCGGCAGGCGGTTGCCGTACCTTTCCCGCAGCTTCTGCTGCACGGCGGGGTGGGATAGGTCGAATTCGCGGAGCTGCTGCAGGCGGCCGATGCGGCGGCCGGTGGCCTGCTGATAGGTTTTCCAAAGCAGTTCGGAGCAGTAAATCCGCTCGTTGCTCCAGCCGAAATACAGGTCGTAGGCGCGGCCCTGGTACTGCAGGCCGGTGCGCCGGAGCTGGCGCAGGGTGGAGGGGGTAAGCACCTGGTCCGCATCGCGCAGGCGCTTCACCACAAAATGACTACCCCGGCCGCGCCCAATCCACTGTTCCAGCGGAGTAAGGCGCACCGGCTGCACGGCCTCCAATACCTGCCACTCGCCGCCCTGCCGCAACAACATGCCGCAGTGGCTGTAGGGTGAGTGGGTAGCCAGCTGAATAGCCTGGCTCTGGGCCGAGCGGGAAGTCTGGAAAACCAAATCCCCCTCGCGCAGCTGCAGAGAGATGGACAGAATCGTCAGCTCGCCCCGGTGCCGCCGCTGAAACCGACTAAACCGGTGCCGCAGGTATGTGGCAGACACGGCGGCTACAATCAACAGTAGGGCCAGCGCAATGGATAAGGGGCGACGCATACGCATTGGGAGGCTGAGGAAGCAAGAACGTCTTTCGCTGCAGAAATCTTCGGTCCGGTTTCAGTTGTGAGCCGCTGGTGCCAGCGTATCAGGTTTAACTGCCTGCCTTAGTGTGGTCACTCGAGTAAAGTGCTGTATTGTGGCAAGAGCGGCTCTCTTATGCGCATAAGGCCCATAGAATTGCAGTCCAATCCAGAACAGCATGAGCAAGAAAAGCAGTACGGTTGGTATCAGAGCTAATAAGTAGAGGGTATGGTACAGAACACGCTTCATTTCAAATACTATACAAAAGCATCATGCTGAGCTGGCCAAAGTATTTCTACTGAATGTCTATGTTCGGTAGAGATGCTTCGGCAAGCTCAGCATGACGTTGAGTTTACTTCAGATGTTTCTGTATTCCTACGTCAGCATGCCGCCATCCACCTGGAGCACTTGGCCGGTGATGTACGACGAATCATCGGAGGCCAGGAAGGCAGTGGCTTTGGCAATATCCTCGGGCTTGCCGCCGCGCTTCAGCGGAATAGCCTTGCGCCACTCATCCACCTGCTTGGGGTCGAGGGCATCGGTCATTTCGGTTTCGATGAAGCCAGGTGCAATGGCGTTGCAGCGGATGTTACGGGAGCCCAACTCCAGCGCCACCGACTTCGTGAAGCCGATGATACCCGACTTGGAAGCCGCGTAGTTGGCCTGGCCCGCGTTGCCCTTGATGCCTACCACCGAGGTCATGTTGATGATGCTGCCGGCTTTGGCGCGCATCATGGGCTTGGTGGCCGCCTTGGTCAGGTTAAACACCGACTTCAGGTTCACGGCAATTACCTGGTCCCACTGCTGCTCGCTCATGCGCATGAGCAGGCCATCTTGCGTAATGCCGGCGTTGTTCACCAGAATGTCCAGTTTGCCGAACTCGGCCACCACATCGTCCACCAGCTTCTCGGCTTCGGCGTAGATGGAAGCGTCGGAGCGGAAGCCTTTCACTTTGGTGCCGTGGGCCGCCAGCTCCTGTTCCAGCTGCTGGCCTTTCTCCACGCTGGATAGGTAGGTGAAGGCCACCTGAGCGCCCTGCTGGGCAAAATATACCGCAATGGCGCGGCCAATTCCTTTGGAAGCGCCCGTAATCAGGGCCACTTTTCCGTCGAGCAGTTGAGTCATGGGGCGAAGATAGGTTTTCTGGTTTATGGTAATTGGTTTTTGGTTTGTGGGTGGAATGCCGAATCCTTGCCATCTTCGGCGCTAGTTGCGGGAGTCTGGAACAACCAAAAACCAAAAACCAGCAACTAAAACCCCACCCAATGACCGATATCTGCATTCTGGGGGCCGGACCGGGCGGGGCCACGGCTGCCCTGCACCTGGCCAACGCCGGCCACCCTTGCCTGCTGCTGGATAAAGCCACCTTCCCCCGCGACAAAGTGTGCGGCGACGCCCTCAGCGGCAAAGTCATCAGCGAGCTGCGGCGCATAGGGGAGAAGCTGCCGGCCCGGCTGGCCGCCGAACCCATGCAGTTGCCCAGCTGGGGCATTGATTTCTACGCCCCCAACGGCCGCCGCCTGGCCGTGCCCTTCAAGCCCCGTTACAACCCCACCCTCGACCAGTCTGCCGGCCACATCAGCAAGCGTGTCCACTTCGATAACTTCCTCATCGAAGAAGTGCGCCGCCGCCCCGAAATCGACCTCCGCGAAAACACCGAGGTGGCCCGCCACGAGCAGCTGCCCGACGGCCGCTGGCGGCTGCTGGCCGCCGATGGCCAGGAAATTACCACCTGCCGGCTGCTGCTGGTAGCCAACGGGGCGCAGTCGCACTTTGCGCGGGTAGTGGGCGGCCACGAGCTGGAGCCCGCCCACCACTGCGCCGGCCTGCGGGCCTACTACCGGGGCGTGCAGGGCCTGCACCCCGATAATTTCATCGAGCTGCACTTCATCAGGGAGTTTCTGCCGGGCTACCTCTGGGTGTTTCCGCTGCCCAACGGCGAGGCCAACGTGGGCGTAGGCATGCTCACCGAAGCCGTATCCCGGAAGAAAGTAAAGCTGCGCGAGCGGCTGGAGGAAATGCTACACACCCACCCCGCCCTGAAAGACCGGTTTGCCACCGCCGAACGGCTGGGCCCGGTGCGGGGCTTCGGGCTGCCGTTGGGCTCCAGGCGCCGCCCGCTCTCCGGTCCCGGCTACCTGCTGCTCGGCGACGCCGGCTCCCTCATCGACCCGTTCAGCGGGGAAGGCATCAGCCACGCCATGGTATCGGGCCGCCACGCCGCCGACTGGGCCGCCCGGGCCCTGGCCGCGCAGGATTTCTCCCCGGCCTTCCTGAAAGGCTACGACGCGGCCGTATACAACCGCCTCTGGCAGGAGCTACGCCTGAGCCGGGCCATGCAGCGGCTGCTGAACTACCCTTGGGTGTTCAATTTCGTCGCTAATCGTGCCGCCAACAACCCCACCCTGGCCGAGACCATCAGCAACATGTTCCTCGACCTAGACCTGCGCGAGCGGCTGCGCCAACCCAGCTTCTACCTGAAACTGCTGCTGGGCAAATAAGCCCGGCATTGTAAGCGGAACAAAGCAACCGGAGGACAGCGCAGCTGATCCTTCTTTTTCAAGGCACAAACCGTAAGAAAAGCAAAAAGCCCCTGACGTCCGTGCTGGCGTCAGGGGCTTTTTAGTAAAGGAAGGATGGCGCCTTGAAAGGACAGATTACTTCGCTCCGCTCGCAATGGTGGTTATTTACCCGCGTAGCGGCGCAGGCTCTTTTCGGCCTCCGGATTAAGCTGGGCTGCTTTTTCCAGGTCGGCTTTGGCTTCGGCGGGCTTGTTGATGGAAGCGTAGCTAATGCCCCGGTACTCGTAAGCATCTGCGTAGTTGGGGTCGATGCTGATGGCTTTAGCGAAGTCCGGTACGGCCCCTTTGAAGTTGAACAGCTGCATCTTGGCCGCCCCCCGCCCGAAATAGGCTTCCTTGTCAGTAGGATTGTATTTCACCGCTTTGCTGAAATCCACAATGGCGGCGCTGTACTCCTTCATTTTCAGACGATTCAGCCCCCGGTTGTAGTACGCCTCAGCACTGGCCGGTTTCAGGCGCAAAGCTGCGTTGTAGTCGGGCATGGCGTCTTTGTAATCTTTCAGATGGCTTTTGGCCTTGGCCCGCATCAGCAGCGCGTCGTAGTCGCGGGGCTTTACTTTCAGCTTCTGGTCGGCCACCCGGATTTCGTCTCGGTAGTCGGCGTTGGTTTTGCGGGTAGCGGCTTCTACCGGCAGCGGAGTGGCCGCAGCCACCGAGGCTACTGCCGTAGCTTCCGGGGAATAGGGACGGGCCGCCGAATCGGCCCGCTGCGCTACTGCCGTTTCGCGGGATACATTGCGGGCGGCGGAAGTGGGGCGCTCCACGTCGGCGGTGGTGCCCCGGGCGCACGCTCCGGCCAGTAACAGAGTAGCGCCGGCAAGTAGGGAGAGTATGGGTAATTTCATGAGTATGAGCAGGAAAAGGGGCAGAATGCAGCCATCCGGAAATGTGACAACGGCCCTTGTACGCACCCCGCGGGGTAAAGGCTGAGCCGCGGCACAAAATTTTGTCGGGGTGCGTTTGGCTACCAACCCACTGGCAGCGTGGCATAGTAGTGCGCCCTGCCTATCTTTGCCCGGCCTTTCCTGCGCCTAGCTAGTAAGGGGTGGCTCTTCTTTCCTCACCTTCAATTGAACACAATATGGCATTGCAATACGACCTGGTCGTTATCGGCAGCGGCCCCGGCGGTTACGTAGCCGCCATCCGGGCTTCGCAGCTGGGCTTGAAAGTAGGCGTGGTGGAGCGCGAGTCGCTCGGCGGAATCTGCCTGAACTGGGGCTGTATTCCAACCAAAGCCCTGCTCAAGAGCGCCCAGGTATTCGAGTACCTCAACCATGCCAAAGACTACGGCCTCACGGCAGAAGGAATAGGCTATGATTTCGGGGCCGTTATCCAGCGCAGCCGGGGCGTGGCCGATGGCATGAGCAAGGGTATCAACTTCCTGTTCAAAAAGAATAAGATTGACGTGGTTTCCGGCTCCGGCAAAGTGCTGGCTCCCGGTAAAGTAGAGGTAACCAAGGCTGATGGCGGCAAGGAAACCGTAGAAGCCAAGCACATTATCCTGGCTACCGGGGCCCGCTCCCGTGAGCTGCCCGCTTTGCCCATTGATGGCAAGAAAATCGTTGGCTACCGCCAGGCTATGGTGCTGCCCGAGCTGCCCAAGCGGCTGGTGGTAGTAGGCTCCGGCGCCATCGGCGTGGAGTTTGCCTACTTCTACCGCACCATGGGCTCGGAGGTAACGGTAGTGGAGTACCTGCCTCGCATTGTGCCCGTAGAGGACGAGGAAGTAAGCCGGCAGATGGAGAAATCCTTCAAGAAAATCGGCGTGAACGTGCTGACCTCGGCCGAGGTAACCAAGGTGGATACCAGCGGCCAGGGCTGTAACGTAACCATCAAAACCGCCAAAGGCGAGCAGCAAATTGCCTGCGACGTAGTACTGTCGGCCGCCGGGGTAGTAACCAACCTCGAAAATATCGGCCTCGAAGAGCTGGGCATCAAAGTGGAGAAGGGCCGCATCATCGTCGACGACTTCTACCAGACCAACGTGCCCGGCATCTACGCCATTGGCGACATTGTACCCGGCCCAGCGCTGGCCCACGTGGCCTCGGCGGAAGGCATTATCTGCGTGGAGAAAATTGCCGGCCACCACCCCGAGCCGCTCAACTACCAGAACATTCCTGGCTGCACCTACGCCTCCCCGGAAATTGCCTCGGTAGGCCTCACCGAAGAAGAAGCCAAAAAACAGGGCTACGACATTCTGGTAGGCAAATTCCCCTTCTCGGCCTCGGGCAAGGCCTCCGCAGGCGGGGTGAAGGATGGCTTCGTGAAAGTCATCTTCGACAAGAAGTACGGCGAGTGGCTGGGAGCCCACATGATTGGCTCCAACGTAACCGAAATGATTGCCGAGGTGGTGGTAGCCCGCAAGCTCGAAACCACTGGCCACGAAATCATTAAGGCTGTGCACCCGCACCCCACCATGAGCGAAGCCGTGATGGAAGCCGCTGCGGCTGCCTATGGCGAGGTAATTCACTTGTAAGCAGTTATTTGCGACTAAGTTAAAATTCAAAGGCCCCAACCACGCGCGTGGCTGGGGCCTTTTGCTATATGTACGCATCTACTCACGTATCCTCTGTCTGCTATGTTTAAACTTCCTTCCTTTACCGCGCTTTTCTTGTGTGGCATCATTGGGCTCATTTCCTTCATGGGGGCTACCATCTGGGGCATGGATCATTTCTATGGCACTACTACTAAGGCCTTGGTGGATGTCATGACTTTCGTGCGGCTGTTAGGGCTGTTCATATCCGTAATGGCACCGCTGCTGATGCTGCTGAAATTGTTCCGTAAAGCAGATAACCACATGCAAGGGTAACGCCTCAGGGTAGGTTTCAGGCTTCTAACTGTTTGCTTTAGCCTGTAGTCGTTCCTGTGCGAAGTGACGAATAGAAAAGAGCGCCACAACCCTGGGTTGTGGCGCTCTTTTTTGCACCTTCGGCTATTTGTTACTGAGACTATTACATGAAGACAGCTCTCTGGTTATCCGTCAGCGTGTTTATTATCGGTTTCGGGCTGATTCTGCTGGGCAGCCTGTTCCGCATTCAGCGCTGGGAGGGTGGCTTGGTGCTACTTTTGGGCGGCATGGTGCTACAAAGCAGCGCGCTGATTATTCTGGTAGTGCAATTTGTGCGCAACTACCGTTCCCGGCAGCAACCCTGAGCTACGCCTGGCGGCCGTATTTCTGCTTGATGAAATCCAACATGCCTTGGCTGTGCGCATCGTCGGCGGTTTTGGTGGCTTCCTGTTTCCAGAGCGCCTCTACCAGCAACAGCAGCAGCTCGGTTTCTTTGTCGGGGTCGGCGTAGCCCAGCTTTTTGAAGGCCTCGCGTAGCAGAGTCGGTACCGGCTTCATAAACCGCTCGTGCTGCTGCCGGGCCATTTCCGAGTCAGCCAGCCGGTATTGCAGCTTCCAGAAGTAGGGTTCGGCCTGAACCAGCTTGAAGGGTAGCTCGATTACGCTGTATATAAATTCCAGGGGATTTGGCTCGCCCAGGCCCCCACGGTTATCCTCAATGATGCGCTTGTAGCCATTGCGAATAACAAACTCCAGTAATTGGTCTTTGGAGCCAAAATGCTTGAAAATGAGGGCTTCAGAAACTCCGGCGGCCTTGGCAATCAACTGCGTCGATGTGTTTTCGAAGCCTTTGTCCCCAAAGAGCTGCAATGCTACATCGGCAATGTGCTGTTTGCGGTTTGTCATAAATCGGTTGGTTTAGCGCGGCGAAGTGAGACGGGAGCTGCGGGCACAGGAGGCCATTGAAGCCGCAAGTTCGGGCTCTAGCCGCTAAAAATGCGTTTTTTTTCAAAAAAGCCGCAGGAGTTTCCCAAATGTGGTGCGGAGCTCCAAACAGAAGCCGGCCGACTCGGAGGATCCGAATCGGCCGGCTACGTGGTTTTCGAAGACCAGCAGGCGAAAAGCCGGGGGCAAAGTCGCGCGATTTTCGAAAGGGCCGGCTGAGGGTGGGAGTACAGCCGGATGAACAGAGCGTGGGAATTGCTAATCGGAAGCTAGTGGGATTCGCTACCGTTAGTAGGACAATATTACGGAAGGATTACGACTTCAGTAAGTATTGGCTTACTTTTTTTTGTAAGTAATCACTCACCATTGTGATTGATGCGTATAACTGGCTAATATTTAGATAATTAAGCAGTATGTATATAATTTTGTCATTGCATATTGGACGGACGTTAAGTTGATTTATTCTGCAATACGCATGAAGAAACTATCTGGCGAGTGGCTGAACAGGGTGGTAAATACTGGTATCCGCACCTGATTGCATTACTACTTCCGGCAGTCCTACTCACCGCTACTCAGCCGGCTTCCCGCCCGGAACCGGGCCACTTTTGCCCGAATTTCTACCAGCCCTAAGTTGTGTATGCTGCCTAGGTGAGTGGTCTGGAACTGTTGGTGGGGCACGTAGGTGCCGTTTTCCACGGCCTCGCCCACCTGCTTATAAGCGGTGCGGAACGGTGTGCCGGCCTGGATAAGCTGGTTAATATTCTCGACGGTAAATACCGCGTCGTACTTTGCCTGGTGCAGCAAATTGGGTTTGATGCGCACCTGAGGCAAAGCAAACAGCACAATGTCCAGAATATCCAAAAACTGCGTCATCGGCTCAAAGAGGATTTCCTTTAGAATCTGAAAGTCGCGGTGGTAGCCGCTGGGCAGGTTACTCGTAGCCAGCATAAGCGTGTTGGGCAGTGCCTGCAGGGCATTACACCGTGCCCGGATCAGCTCGAACACATCGGGGTTTTTCTTGTGGGGCATAATGCTACTGCCCGTAGTAAAGGCCGCCGGCAACTCCACGAAGGCCATGTCCTGTCCATTATAAAGCACCAGGTCGTAGGCCATTTTGGCGAGCGTGGCGGCCATGCCAGCTAATGCAAATGCCACAGTTTTTTCCGTTTTACCACGTAGCATCTGGGCTCCTACGCTACTCACAGCCAGGTTACCAAAACCCATTTCCCGGGTAGTCTGTAGCCGGTCGATGGGGAAGGAGCTGCCAAAGCCGGCACCTGAGCCCAGCGGGTTCTGGTCGGCTACGGTATGGGCGGCTTCAAACAGGGCCAGGTCCAGCAGCAGGTGCTCGGCGTAGGCGGAAAACCACAGCCCAAAGGAGCTGGGCATAGCTGCCTGGAAGTGAGTGTAGCCTGGCATCAGGTCGTGCTGGTGCGCCTCCGCCTTTTGCAACAGTACCTCAACCAGCTCCAGAGTGCGGGCGCCAGCACGCTCGAGGTAGTCCTTCAAAAACAGCTGGATGGCCGTTAGCACCTGGTCGTTGCGGGAGCGAGCCGTGTGAATTTTCTTGCCTGCATCACCGAACTTCTCCGTGAGGTAGTACTCGATTTTGGAGTGTACATCCTCAAAGTCCTCACCGATAATGAACGAGCCCGCCTCCAACTGGGCGGCCAGCTCCTGCAGGCCCTGCTGCAACTGCTGGTTCTCCCCGTCGGATATCAGCCCTGCACCGGCCAGCATGTTGGCCTGGGCCCGGGAGGCCTGCACGTCGAACTGGGCCAGGTACAGATCCAACTCCCGGTCACGGCCGACGGTGAACTGCTCGATTTTCTTATCAACGGCAATGCCTTTATCCCAGATTTTCATGATGTGGTTTCTTAGTAACTCGGGTGAAGTTTCTCGCAGTGTTCCGCAGTGGAAAAGCGCAGTGTTTCGCAGTGTTCAGACGACGCTAGCACACGGCCAAACACTTCATGGAACTCTATAGCTCCAGCCCGTCCAGCAGTTCAACGTAGCCCTGCACGCCGGCCCGGATTTCACTGAGTAGGATGTACTCGTCGGGGGTATGGGAGCGGGCTGAGTCGCCGGGGCCGATTTTGATGGTGGTAAACGGCATCATGCTCTGGTCCGACAGCGTAACGGAACCAAAGGTACGCCGGCCTAAGGCAAGGCCCCGTTGCACCAGCGGATGGGTGAGGGCAATGCGGGAGGAGTTGAGGTGAGTGGAGCGGGGCGTGACGTTGGAAGAAACGTGACGGCGCACCAGCTCTACTACTTCCAGGTTGGAGTACAACTCATTGGTGCGCACATCTACCACAAAGATGCACTGGTCGGGCACCACGTTATGCTGGGACCCGGCCTGAATTTGGGTGACAGTCATTTTTACGGGGCCTAGTAGTTCAGAAACCAACGGAAAGCGAAAGGTTTCGAACCACCGGATGTCGGCTACGGCTTTGTACAGCGCGTTTTCGCCTTCCTCGCGGGCGGCGTGACCGGTGCGGCCGTGGGCCACGCAATCCAGCACCACCAAGCCCTTCTCGGCCACCGCCAGGTCCATCTGTGTCGGCTCGCCCACAATGCCCAGGTGGATGGTGGGCAGTAGCGGCAGCAGCCGGCGGATGCCATCTGCGCCCGACACTTCCTCCTCGGCCGTTATAGCGCAGATGAGGTTGAATGGCGGCGCAGTAGGCTGCTGCTCAAAGTAGAGAAACGTTGCCAGCAGGCACACTGCCGAGGCTCCGGCGTCGTTGCTGCCCAGGCCGGTCAGCCGGTCACCCTCTACCACGGCCCCGAAGGGGGCGTAGGTCCAGGTGCTGCCGGGCTTCACGGTGTCGTGGTGGGAGTTGAGCAGGATGGTAGGCTTGTTGGGGTCGAAATGCCTCGACAGGGCCCACACGTTATTGGCGTCGCGCTGAGGCTGCGCGCCATGCCGTTCCAGAAAAGCCACCAACAAGTCGGCCGTACCACTTTCCTCACGCGAGAAAGAGGGAGTTTGAATAAGTTGCCGCAGCAAGGCAATGGCATCGGTGGTGAGGTGCTCTAGCTCCGGCATAGCACAGTTTTTACGGGCTCATTGATGCGCAGCGCGTGCTCGATAACCACCTGCTCCACTCCGGCTTCCAGGGCGGCAAAGGCATTGTCCAATTTGGGTACCATACCCGCCGCAATGCTGCCTGTGGCCTTCAGCTCCTGGTACTCAGTGGCGGTTAGCTGCGGAATGACGGAGGCCTCGTCGTGCACGTCGCGGAGCACGCCGTCTTTCTCGAAGCAAAAGTGCAGCTCCACCGCATACCGCTCGGCCAGGGCGCGGGCCAGGGTGCTGGCAATGGTATCGGCATTGGTGTTGAGCAGTTGTCCCTGGCCGTCGTGGGTAATGGCGCAGAACACGGGCAGCAAGCCGTTTTTCAGCAGCTGATGCAGTAAATCCGTGTTTACCGCGTTGGCGGGAAGGTCGCCTACAAACCCGTAGTCGATATCCTTTACCGGGCGCTTCACCGCCCGGATGGCGTTGCCATCGGCCCCGGATAAGCCCAACGCATTTACACCTTCTGCCTGTAACAGGCTTACCATCTGCTTGTTGGTTTTGCCGGCGTAGAACATCGTGACGATGTCGAGGGTGGCTGCATCGGTGATGCGGCGGCCCTGCACCAGTTGCGGCTCAATACCCAGGTCGCGCAGCATCTGGCTGGCGCCTTTGCCGCCCCCGTGCACCAATAGCTTGTGGCCCGGTACATGGGTCAGCGCCCGCAGGAACTGTCGCAACTGGGCGTCATCATCAATGATGCCGCCCCCGATTTTAAAAATTTTCAGGCCTTCACGCATAAAGTCAGGGAAAGAAAAAACAGGCGCTGTAGTTCAGCAAGGGCCAAAATGCAGGTTCTGGTTGCCGGTTGTTCTACGGAAGTCGGCCCGGCAACGAAACTTTTTTTGCACTCAGAGCGACAAAGTTTCCAAAAAAAAACATCTAGTTTTGCAACGATTTAGCGGTTTAAACGATTTAAACCGCGAAACACCTCACGCCGCTCAGCGGCTGCCGTCAATGACTCACTTCTCTTCAATTGCACTTCTGCGACGACCAGCACTGGTTGTGCGAACAATGCCAGCGTAGGCTGGCGTGCAATGCTTCGCGTAAGGTTTCAGCAGTACCGAAACCAGCGAAAAGGGGCCACCACCATAAGTGCCCTGTTGAAGAAAGTTTTTCCTGCATAACTCCTTGACACGAGTGTAGGCCTCCGGCTCCCTTCTCCCGAATCCATGCTGACCTAAGCCGCCAATTGGGCGCACTCAGCCGGTTTCTATCTTTTTCCAGGCTTTTTCTTCCGGTGCCGATTCTGCTCGGCTGGCCGTGGAGCCTTGGCTGCTTGTTTACACAAGCTTCATCTTCCCGTATCGTCTTTCCGAGTCTGTTGCCGTATACCAGCGGCCACTAACCGAGCCCCGACCATGATTTTACGTGTAGCTACTGCTGCCGATGCGCAGCACGTGGAAACCCTCTGTCAATGGTATGCCGAGTCAGCCAAAGCGCGTGGCGTCGGTATTGCCAAGCGCGACCCTAACTATTTGATTAAGAAGATGGATCGGGGCGACGCCATCATTGCCTTCATCGACGACCAGCTGGCCGGCTTCTGCTACATCGAGACGTTCGAGGACAACAAGTTCGTTGTCAACTCGGGGCTGATTGTGAACACCGAGCTGCGCAAGGAAGGTCTGGGCCGGGCCATCAAGCACTGCGTGTTCGAATTGTCGCGCACGAAGTATCCGGCCGCCAAGATCTTCGGTATTACCACTTCGGCGGCCGTAATGAAGATCAACAACGAGTTGGGCTACCGCCCCGTGACCTTCCCTGAGCTGACGCAGTCGGACGACTTCTGGAAGGGCTGCTCCAGCTGCAAAAACTACGGCATCCTGATGGAAAACCAGCGCAAAATGTGCCTGTGCACCGGTATGGTGTACGATACGCTGGACGACAGCTTCACGCAGCAGTCCATTGAAATTCTGGCGCAGAAGCAGTAATCGGTAATCACCAGAACGTCATGCTGAGCTTGCCGAAGCATCTCTACCGCTTCGTGCTCAAGAGTGAGTTAGCAAGAGTGAGTTAGCCAGAGGTAGAGATGCTTCGGCAAGCTCAGCATGACGTTCTTTTTCCCATAACATCAGCACGCGAGATGCTTCGGCAAGCTGAGCATGACGTTCTCATAATCTTCAGCACTCCATGAAAAAAAAGGTAGTTCTCGCCTATAGCGGCGGCTTGGATACGTCTTATTGCGTGGTGTACCTAACCCGCGAGCTGGGTCTGGAAGTCCACACGGTGATTGTCAACTCGGGCGGCTTCTCGCCAGAGGAACTGGCCGGTATCGAAAAGCGTGCCTACGAAATGGGCTCCACGCGCCACGAGGTGATTGACGTAACCGAGCGGTTCTACCAGCAGTGCCTGCGCTACCTGCTGGCCGGCAACGTGCTCAAAAACGACACTTACCCGTTGAGCGTGAGTGCCGAGCGGATGTTTCAGAGCCTGGCGCTGGCCGAGTACGCCCGCGAGAACAAGGCCGACTACATTGCCCACGGCAGCACCGGTGCCGGCAACGACCAAGTGCGCTTCGACGTGGCCTTCTCGGTGATTTCGCCCGACACCGAAATCATCACGCCCATCCGCGACCTAGGCCTTTCGCGCCAGCAGGAAATTGAGTATTTGCAAGCCAACGGCGTGGAGATGAGCTGGGAAAAAGCCAAATACTCTATCAACAAGGGTATCTGGGGCACCAGCGTGGGCGGCGTGGAAACCCTCACCTCCCGCCAGGGCCTGCCCGAGTCGGCCTGGCCGACTCAGCTCAGCAAGCACGAGCCCCAGGAAATCAGCATCACCTTTGAGAAAGGCGAGCCGGTGGCTTTAAACGGCGAAGCAATGAAGCCGGTGGACCTGATTGTGGCTCTCAACGAGCTGGCCGGCCAGTACGCCATCGGCCGCGACACCCACGTGGGCGACACGATTCTGGGCATCAAGGGCCGGGTGGGCTTCGAGGCCCCCGCGCCGCTGATTCTCATCAAAGGCCACCACTTGCTGGAAAAGCACACGTCCAGCCGCTGGCAGCTGCTGCACAAGGACTACATCGCCAACTGGTACGGCACGCTGCTGCACGAGGCCCAGTACCTCGACCCGGTGATGCGCGACATGGAAGCCTTCCTGGAATCGTCGCAGGAGCGGGTGTCGGGCACGGTGTACGTGACGTTGAAGCCGTATCAGTTCGAGCTGCTGGGTGTGGAGTCGCCGTTTGATATGATGCAGTCGAAGGTGGCTACCTACGGCGAGGAAAACAACGCTTGGGACTCGCGCGACGCGAAAGGCTTCATCAAAATCTTCAGCAACCAGCTGCGGATTCACGGCTCGTTCAACGATGAAAATTAAGGCTGGCATCGTCGGCGGGGCCGGCTACACGGCGGGGGAGCTGCTGCGGATTCTGCTGCACCACGAGTTTGTGGAGCTGGGCGGCATCGTGAGTTCCTCCAACGCTGGCAACCCCATCCACCAAGTGCACGACGATCTGGTGGGCGAGACGGAGCTGCGTTTCACGGCTGAGCTGCAGGGCGACGAGGACGTGGTGTTTCTGTGCCTGGGCCACGGCAACTCCAAGGCCTGGCTGACCCAGCACCCGATGCCCGAAACTACCCACGTCATCGACCTGAGCAACGACTTCCGCCTGGAAGCCGACGCCGAGTTTGCGGGCCGGGAGTTTGTGTACGGGCTGCCGGAGCTGAACAAAAGCCAAATCCAGCAGGCCCAGAGCATTGCCAACCCCGGCTGCTTCGCCACGGCCATTCAGCTGGCGCTGCTGCCGCTGGCCCAGGCCGGCAAGCTCCAGAACGACGTGCACGTATCGGCCATTACGGGCAGCACGGGCGCGGGGCAGAGCCTCTCGGAAACGGTGCATTTCTCGTGGCGCACCAACAACGTGTCCATCTACAAGCCCTTCACGCACCAGCATCTGGGCGAGATAGGGGAGAGCCTGGCGCAGCTGCAGCACGCGCTGGACGTAGATATCCACTTCATCCCGTACCGCGGCAACTTCACCCGGGGCATCTTCGCCAGCGTCTACACGCCGTCGGATTTGACCCAGGACGAGGCCCGCGCGCTGTACCAGCAGTTCTACCAGGACGCCCCGTTTACCACGGTATCGGACAAGGAAGTACATCTGAAGCAGGTTGTTAATACCAACAAGTGCCTGCTGCACGTGCAGAAACTCGGCAAGCAGTTGCTCATCACCTCGGTTATCGATAACCTGGTGAAAGGTGCTTCCGGCCAAGCCGTGCAGAACATGAACCTCATCTTCGCCCTGCCCGAAACGACGGGGCTAGGGTTGAAGGCCGGGCTGTTTTAGGCAGAGCGTCATGCTGAGCTTGCCGAAGCATCTCTACCGCTTCGCAAGACCATTGATTACCCTCGGTAGAGATGCTTCGGCAAGCTCAGCATGACGTTCTGTTAGGATGTTCTGTAGGCTTGCTTCTAATTTCTAACCTCTCAGCTCTCACATCTATACCATGGAGCTTTTCAACGTGTATCCGCTCGTCAACATCACGCCCGTGAAGGCGCTGGGGGCGAAACTCTGGGACGACAAAGGCCAGGAGTACCTGGATTTTTACGGCGGGCACGCCGTTATCAGCATCGGCCACAGCCACCCGCACTACGTGCAGCGCCTCACCGAGCAACTCGGCAACATCGGCTTCTACTCCAACTCGGTGCAGATTCCGATTCAACGGGAGCTGGCCGAGAAGCTGGGCCGGGTATCGGGCTACGAGGATTACACGCTGTTTCTGTGCAACTCCGGGGCCGAGGCCAACGAGAATGCGCTGAAGCTGGCTTCCTTCCACACCGGGAAGAAGCGCGTCATAGCATTCCGGGGCGCGTTCCACGGCCGCACCTCGGGCGCGGTAGCCGCCACCGACAACCCCAAAATCGTGGCGCCCTTCAACGCCGACCACCACATCAGCTTCCTGGAGTACGATCTGGCGGCGGTGGAGCAGGTGCTGCAGGGCGGCGACGTGTGCGGGGTCATCATCGAGCCCATCCAGGGCGTGGGCGGTATCATCATGCCTTCTGATGAATTCCTGCAAGGCTTGGCTGCGCTGACCAAACAATATGGCGCGCTGCTGCTGGCCGATGAGGTGCAGAGCGGTTACGGCCGCAGCGGCAGGTTCTTCGCCCACCAGCACGCCGGTATCCGGCCCGACGTTATTTCGGTGGCCAAGGGCATGGGCAACGGCTTCCCCATCGGCGGCATCCTGATTGCGCCCGAGCTGAAGGCGTCCTACGGGTTGCTGGGTACCACGTTTGGCGGCAACCACTTGGCCTGCGCTGCCGCGCTGGCCGTGCTGGAAGTTATTGAGCAGGAAAACCTGGTGCAGCACGCCGCCGAGCTGGGCGACTACCTGCGCACGGAGTTGGAAGCCCACGCCGGGGCCGAGGAAATCCGGGGCCGGGGCCTGATGGTGGGCATCAAGTACGATTTCCCCATCAAGGACCTGCGCGACCAGCTGCTCTCGGAGCACCACATCTTCGTGGGCAACGCCTCCGACCCCACGGTGCTGCGCCTGCTGCCCCCGCTGAATATCACCAAGGCCGAGGTAGACCGGTTTTTGCAGGCGCTGTACGCATTAATTCCGGCCGAAGTGAAAAAGTAAACGACCTGTGGCCTAACTTGCAGCCCCAATGAGTAGCACCCTGAAGCTCCCGAGCCCCGCTCCCCTTCTGACAAGCTGCCCGCTGCCATTGGTGACTCCTGCGCAGCAACCGGCCAGTTCTTTCCACGAAAGAACAGCCTCCCCCTTTTCCTTCCAGCAGTTGTGCCCGCCCGACTTCCCGATGCCTGACATCTGGAAGTGGCAGGGTGCGGGACCGATTGATTTAGTTTCTTTCTCTCCCGTTTGGCTTACCTCCTTGTTCGGCTGGAATAGACCCCCGGTATTCGGTTCTGTTCCAGCCGAAATTGTATCCGGGCGGTTCCGACCCCCGGCCCCTCCCCTCCGGGAGAGGGGTGCGTGCCAACAAACAACGACCTCGTTACTGCTGTCTGGCTCCCCCTCTCCCGGAGGGGAGGGGGCCGGGGGGTGGGGTCCACGCAGAAAATCAATCATCAGAGTAAACCCTTTTTCGCATAACAGAGTGGAAAACGCTAAATCGGTAAAACTCGTCCTCGAAGACGGTACTGAAATCCAGGGCCAGTCGTTCGGCGCCTTCACCTCCGCCGCGGGCGAGGTGGTATTCAGCACGGCCATGACCGGCTACCCCGAAAACCTCACCGATCCGTCCTTCGCCGGGCAGATTCTGGTGCTGACTTACCCCATCGTGGGCAACTACGGCGTGCCGGGCGAGGAGCTGTACGAGTCGATTTCCAAGATTTTCGAGTCGGACAAGATTCACATTGCCGGCCTGGTAGTCAACTACTACTCCGAGGAGCACAGCCACTGGAACGCCGCCAAAAGCCTGGGCGACTGGCTGGCCGAGTACAACATCCCCGGCATCTGCGGCGTGGACACGCGCATGCTCACCAAGAAGCTGCGCGAGAAGGGCGCCATGCTCGGCAAGATTGTGGCCGAGCAGGACGTGCCCCTGCACGACCCCAACCTGGAAAACCTGGTGGCCCAGGTGAGCCCCCAGGGCGTGCAGCACTACGGCACGGGCCAGCACAAAATAGTGCTGGTAGACTGCGGCACCAAAACCAACATCATCCGCTGCTTCCTGGAGCGCGACGTGGAGCTGATCCGGGTGCCCTGGGACTACGACTTCACCCAGCTCGACTACGACGGCCTGTTCCTGAGCAACGGCCCCGGCGACCCGAAAATGTGCGTGCCCACCATCGAGCACCTGCAAAAGGCGCTGGAGCAGGACAAGCCCATCTTCGGCATCTGCCTGGGTTCCCAGCTCATGGGCCTGGCCGCCGGCGGCGACACGTTCAAGCTCAAGTACGGGCACCGCAGCCACAACCAGCCCGTCAAGCTCACCGGCACCCAGCGCAGCTACATCACCAGCCAGAACCACGGCTTCGCGGTGGACACGGCCACGCTGCCCGCCGAGTGGGACATGCTGTTCGAAAACCTCAACGACGGCACCTGCGAAGGCATCAAGCACAAAACCAAGCCCTTCTTCTCCACCCAGTTCCACCCCGAAGCCGCCGGCGGCCCCCAGGACACGGAGTTTCTGTTTGATGATTTCTTGAAAGCGGTGGTGGAGTATAAAGCCTCGAAGTAATCATGAGTACTTGCAAGTTTCGCTTACTCATACCTACGCTAGCGCTGATATTTTTGAATGCTGGCTGTAGGCAAGAAGCAAAATTTGATAAGGACAAGTGGTGCTCTATGGGTGATATAGGAAGCTTCCCGTATCGTGAGCAAATGGTCGATGATTTGGTTACGCATCATCAACTTAAGGGTCTCACTTACCATCAGCTTCTTGATTCACTGGGTGAGCCGTCAAACTATGGCGAGTCTGACGGCACACTTCGGTATCTAATCATGGAGGATTTTGAATCAGATATTGACCCGGTACATGGCAAAACGCTTGACCTGACATTGGGGCTTGATTCTGTTGTAACTGCTTACAAAGTCACCAAGTGGTAAGCACCCCAGAACGTCATGCTAAGTTTGCCGAATCATCTCTACCATTTCGTTGGCGAATAAGATTGTAATACTCAAACGTACTAGTATACATACCATGCAGTTGAATGGAAAATCATTAAAGAAATGGCTTTTGCTTTTAGTGGCAGGTATAGCCTTTTATTTCTCTTTTGATTTCCTAGACGACTTCTTAGATAAGCAGATGTTGGGTGACCACCCAGAAGTCATTCTTGCGGCCAAGTATGGTGCCAAGACTTCTCCGAGAATACTTAGCCACACGGGAGAAATATTTTCTGAGGAATACAAAATGAATACGCTGGATTCCAAGCAAGACTCGCTTGAACTTGATATCAAGTTAGAAGGCAAGAAGGCAACCGCCATTATTAATACGCGTGCAGTGAAGCAAGTATCTGGTATATGGAACATCTACCGTAGCGACACCACATTCACTGAACAGGCACCACAGCTTGGCCCAACGAAGCGGTAGAGATGCTTCGGCAAGCTCAGCATGACGTTCAGATAAATCCTTTGCCTACGTTCTTTTTGAACATAACCCCCAGAATGGAAAAACCACAGAAAGTTCTCATCCTCGGTTCCGGCGCCCTCAAAATTGGGGAGGCCGGTGAGTTCGACTACTCCGGTTCGCAGGCCCTCAAGGCGCTGAAAGAGGAAGGCATCCGCACCATCCTCATCAACCCCAACATTGCCACCGTGCAGACGTCGGACGACATTGCCGACGACGTGTACTTCCTGCCCGTGACGCCCTACTTCGTGGAGGAAGTCATCAAGAAGGAGCAGCCCGACGGCATCCTGGTGGCCTTCGGCGGGCAGACGGCCCTGAACTGCGCCGTGGCCCTGTACCGCGCCGGCGTGTTCGAGAAGTACAACGTGCGCGTGCTCGGCACGCCCGTGCAGAGCATCATCGACACCGAGGACCGCGACATCTTCAAGGAAAAGCTCGACCAGATCGGCGTGCTCACGGCCCGCAGCGAAGCCGTAACCACGATGGAGGACGCGCTGGCGGCCGCCGAGCGGATTGGCTTCCCCATCATCGTGCGCGCCGCCTTTGCGCTGGGCGGCCTGGGCAGCGGCTTCGCCAACAACATGGACGAGCTGCGTACCCTGGCCCAGAAATCCTTCTCGACCTCCGACCAGATTCTGGTGGAAGAGTCCTTGAAGGGCTGGAAAGAGGTGGAGTACGAGGTGGTGCGCGACCAGTTCGACAACTGCATCACGGTCTGCAACATGGAGAACTTCGACCCCATCGGTATCCACACCGGGGAGAGCATCGTGGTGGCCCCGTCGCAGACGCTGAGCAACCGCGAGTACCACAAGCTGCGCAGCATCGGCATCAAGACCATCCGCCACTTGGGCATCGTGGGCGAGTGCAACATTCAGTACGCCCTCGACCCGCACTCGGAGGAATACCGCGTGATTGAGGTGAATGCCCGTTTGTCGCGCTCCTCGGCCCTGGCTTCCAAGGCTACGGGCTACCCGCTGGCCTTCGTGGCCGCCAAGCTGAGCCTGGGCTACTCCCTGGCCGAGCTGAAAAACAGCGTGACGCAGACCACCTCGGCCTTCTTCGAGCCCTCGCTCGACTACCTGGTGGTAAAGCTGCCGCGCTGGGATTTGAGCAAGTTTGCGGGTGTGCAGCGCCAGATCGGCTCGGCCATGAAGAGCGTGGGCGAGGTGATGGCCATCGGCAAAACCTTCGAGGAAGCCGTGCAGAAGGGCCTGCGCATGCTCGACACCGGCCGGCGCGGCTTCGTAGCCAACAAGCCCGAGCCCATCGACCTCGCGGACCTCGACCGGCTGCTGAGCGAACCGAACGAGGAGCGCATCTTCGCCATCAACGAGGCATTCCAGGCCGGCTACGACGTGGAGCGCGTGTACGAGCTGACGCGCATCGACCGGTGGTTTTTGCAGCGCCTCTACGGTATCTACCAGCTGGGCCTGCAGCTCGGCGAGAAGCGCCAGCAGGGTGGCCTCGATGCCCTCGACACCGACCTGCTGCGCCAGGCCAAGAAAGCGGGCTTCTCGGACCAGCAGCTGGCCGTGCAGCTGCTCGGGCCGGCCGAGGTGAAGGCCAACGAAATGCTGGTGCGCGCCCGCCGCAAGGCCCTGGGCGTGCTGCCGGTGGTCAAGCAAATCGACACGCTGGCGGCCGAATTCCCGGCCCAGACCAACTACCTCTACCTCACCTACCACGGCACCGAAAACGACCTGGAGCCGGAAACCGACAAGTCGGTGGTGGTGCTGGGCTCGGGCGTGTACCGCATCGGCTCGTCGGTGGAGTTTGACTGGTGCGGCGTAAACGCGGCCCAGACGGTGAACGAGGAGGGCTACAAGTCCATCATCATCAACTACAACCCCGAAACCGTAAGCACCGACTACGACGTGTCGGACCGCCTGTACTTCGAGGAATTGAGCTACGAGCGGGTGATGGACATCCTGGACTTTGAGGCGCCGCAGGGCGTAATTCTGAGCACTGGCGGGCAGATTCCGAACAACATTGCCACCCGCCTCGAAGCCGCCGGCGCGCCCATCCTGGGCACCGCCGCCGCCCGCATCGACGAGGCCGAAAACCGCCACAAGTTCAGCAGCATCATGGACGAGCTGGGCATTGCCCAACCGCGCTGGAGCGAGCTGACTACGATGGAGGCCATCTACGACTTCGTGAAGCAGGTGGGCTTCCCGGTGCTGATCCGGCCGAGCTACGTGCTGTCGGGCGCGGCCATGAACGTGGTGTCGAACCCGCAGGAGCTGGAAGAGTACCTGAAGCTGGCCGTGGAGGTCAGCGCCGAGTACCCGGTGGTGGTGTCGGAGTTCATCCAGGAAGCTAAGGAAATCGAGCTGGACGCGGTGGCCGACAAGGGCGAAATCGTGTCGTACGCCATATCGGAGCACGTCGAGTTTGCCGGCGTGCACTCCGGCGACGCCACCATGTACTACCCGCCCCAGCGCGTGTACGTGGGCACGGTACGCAAGCTCAAGGTCATTGCCGAGAAGATTGCCCGGCGCTTCGAAATCAGCGGGCCGTTCAACATCCAGTTCCTGGAGAAAAACGGCGCCATCCGCGTCATCGAGTGCAACCTGCGCGCCTCGCGTAGCTTCCCCTTCGTGAGCAAGGTATCGGGCCACAACCTGATCAAAAAGGCCACGAAGGTGCTGCTGGGCCAGCACGTGGAGCGCGACGCGAGCGAGCTGGTGTACGACCTGCCCTTCGTGGGCGTGAAGGCCTCGCAGTTCTCCTTTACCCGCCTGCAGGGCGCCGACCCGGTGCTGCGCGTGGACATGACCAGCACCGGCGAAGTGGGCTGCCTGGGCGACACGGCCGAGGAAGCGCTGCTGAAGTCCTTGCTGTCGGTGGGTTACCGCATTCCGGAGAAGACGGTGCTGATGTCCAGCGGCCCGCTGCTCTCCAAGGTGGCCCTGCTCAGCGCCGCCAAGCTGCTGGTGCAGAAGGATTACACCATTTACGCCACCCACGGCACGCACAGCTTCCTGGCCGAAAACGGCGTGGCCAGCACCCTGGTCTACTGGCCCGACGAGCTGCAGGAGCCCAACGCCCTGACCTACCTGCGCGAGCGGAAAATCGACCTGGTCATCAACATCCCCAAGAACCTGACCAAGGGCGAGCTGGACAACGACTACAAAATCCGCCGCACCGCCGTCGACTTCAACATCCCGCTCATCACCAACGCCCGCCTGGCCAAAGCCTTCATCAAGGCCTTCACCACGCTGAAGCTGCAGGATCTGAGCATCAAGAGCTGGAAGGAGTTCAAGGCGGAAGCCGCGCCGGTAGAGGCGTAGTCAGCGGAGTTCATAAGAACGTCATGCTGAGCTTGTCGAAGCATCTCTACCGCTTCGTTGTTCGGCATCGGCGCTGATTGGACAAAGCAAGAACGTCATGCTGAGCGAAGCTGAAGCATCTCTACTGATAGTAACTCCTCTCGTGAGGACGACCCCGGTAGAGATGCTTCAACAAGCTCAGCATGACGTTCTGATTTTCGGCTGTTCTGCGTAACGTAGCCGCATGTACGTCTACATCCTGACTAACCCGACCCAAACTGTGCTCTACATCGGCGTCACCAACGACTTGGCCCGCCGCCTCTATGAGCACAGCCAGGGCCGCGGTGACGCGGGCAAGTTCACCGGACGGTACCAAGCGGATTTGCTGGTGTACTTCGAGCAGTGCCCGGATGCTACGCAGGCTATTGCGCGGGAAAAGCAACTGAAAGGCTGGACGCGGCAGAAGAAGGACGCGCTGATTGCGGCGTTTAATCCGACGTGGCAGGCTATTGATTTGCAGACGTGGGCGGGGTAAACTAAATACTTATGAATAAGCTATCTGAGCTAAATGACCTTTGGAAAAAGGCAAAGATTAGAACAGTTGACACTGCAACTGAACAGCAGGTTAGTGAGTTTGAAGCAACTCATAATCTGATTATTCCTCATGATTTACGAGGTTATTTCGTAGCTGTGAACGGTACCGACAGGTTGCCGGATAATGAGTTTTATACTTTCTGTACGCTTGAGCAATTTCAACCAATCACCAAAGTTTTAGATGCTTGGAAAAACGGTATACCGAGGCATAGCGACGTGCTTGAGAAAATAGGCAGCCCTCAAAATTGCTTTGTATTTGCGGATTATAGCATCTACCTCTTTGCTTACGCTATCAGGCTGTACCCTACAGAATCTGCTCAAAATGAAGTTTATGCAATCTGCGGTGGAGAATACAGAATTATAGCCAAGTCGTTTTCCGAATTCATCGACCTGTATCTGCAGCAGGCGGATGAACTTACCTTTTGTCTCATCGCCTGAGCAACGAAGCGGTAGAGATGCTTCGACAAGCTCAGCATGACGGCCTGACGGCCTTTTCCGTCTGCCGTTCTGAAATACCGTAGAACACCCCATGAAAAAATTCACCTCGTTCGCCGACGTACCCGACTACCGCGCCCTGCTGCAACAGGCGCTGGAGATTAAGCAGAACCCCTTCGGCTACCAGCACGTCGGGCGTAATAAAACCGTTGGACTCATCTTCTTCAACCCCAGCCTGCGCACCCGACTTAGCTCGGTGAAGGCGGCCTACAACCTGGGCGCGCAGGCCTGGGTGCTCAACGCCGGTGCCGACTCCTGGACCCTGGAAATGGCCGATGGCGCGGTGATGAACGGCGGCACCCAGGAGCACATCAAGGACGCTATTGCGGTGATGAGCCAGTACTGCGACGTGCTGGGCGTGCGTACCTTCCCCACGCTCAAGGACCGGGAGGCCGACTACAGCGAAGAAGTGTTCCGGAAAATCATGCAGTACGCCACGGTGCCCGTCATCAGCCTGGAAAGCGCCACGCTGCATCCGCTGCAAAGCTTCGCCGACCTGATTACGGTGGCCGAAACCAAGCGGAAGGAACGGGTGAAAGTGGTGCTCACCTGGGCTCCGCACGTGCGCGCTTTGCCCCAGTGCGTGCCCAACTCGTTCTGCGACTGGTTCTCGGAAATCGACTGGGTAGATTTCGTCATTACCCACCCCGAAGGCTACGAGCTGGACCCCAAGTTTACGAAAGGGGCCCGCATCGAGTACGACCAGCAGAAGGCCCTGGCAGGCGCCGACTACGTGCAGGCCAAGAACTGGAGCAGCTACCAGCAGTATGGCCAGGTGCTCCAGAACGACCCCGCCTGGATGCTCACACCCGAGCACATGGCCCTTACCAACGACGCCAAATTCCTGCACTGCCTGCCCGTACGCCGCAACGTGGAGGTATCGGATGCGGTGCTGGATGCGCCCGGCTCACTCATCATTCAGGAAGCCGGCAACCGCACCATTTCCATGCAGACGGTGCTGCACGAATTACTGAAGTAACCAGTTGGTTGGTAGCTACTTAAAAGATGTATGTGGTTGATGGTCAGCGGGTTTTTTACGACTGTACACAACTAGTTGACAAAAACTGCGTTAGAGGCCTTACAAAAGACAGCCATGCGGTTGACTTTAAGTAGTTCCATTCACCCAAATCACCTGCTATGAAAAAGCTACTTGCCATTGCCGCCTTGCTCGTAACTGGTGTTTCGGCCGCCAACGCCCAAACGACCAATACGTCAACCACGACTACCACCACCCAGCCTACCCAAACAACGACGACGACACCGGCCACGGTGCCAATGCAGGGCCAGGGCACCATCAACCAGACTACGACTACACCGGCCACCACAACCACGGTAGAAACCCAGTCGACAACTACGGATACGTACAAGCCCGCCACTACAACGGGGGCTGACGTGAAGGCCAAAGACAAAAAGAGAAAATCGAAAATGAAGGCTGATAACTAAGTCAACCTGCTTTTTTGAGTATTAAAAGCTCCCGGCACTGCATGTCGGGAGCTTTTTTTGTCTCGCGCTTAAAGGAGTTGTTTACAGGAATAAGGCCAGTTGACGGCCTATCATATCGTCGGGAGTTTCAAGAGAGGATAGGGACACGCCAAGCAGGCGCACCCCTTTTGTGAGTGGCAGCAGGCCCAGCAGCAACTCGTGGGCTACCTGGGCCAAAGCGTCCGGCCCTGGTAATAGCCCTACCAGCGTCCGGCTGCGGGTAATTTGCTGGAAGTCGGCGTATTTTACCTTGAGCGTGACGGTACGGCCCCGCAGGCCGGTCCGCTGGCAGTGCGCCCAAACTGCTGCGAGGCAGGGCTGCAGGCCGGCACGTACATCCTCGGGGGTTTGTAAATCCTGCTCAAAAGTTGTTTCGGAACCAATGGATTTGCGCAGCCTGTCTGGTACTACCGGGCGGTTATCCTGGGCCCGGGCAATATGATAGTAGTGAGAACCCGCCTTGCCAAAATGCTGACGCAAGAAGGTTTCGGACTGCTGCCGCAAGTCGAGACCAGTGAAAATACCGAGGCTATTGAGGCGGGCTGCCGTGGCCGGCCCGATGCCGTGAAACTGCCCCACCGCCAGCTCCGCCACAAACTCCAGCCCCTGGCTGGGTTTGATAACGAACTGCCCGTTCGGCTTGCGGTAATCGGAAGCCAGCTTTGCCAGAAACTTGTTGTAGCTGATGCCGGCTGAGGCCGTAAGCTGAGTTTTCTGCCAGATTTCTGCCCGAATCAGCTCGGCAATGCGGGTAGCCGAGGCAATATTCTTCAGGTTGGTGGTTACATCCAGGTAGGCCTCGTCCAACGACAACGGCTCGATGAGCGGGGTGTATTCGGCGAAAATGCCCCGAATCTGCCGCGACACTTCCTTGTACACCTCAAAGCGCGGCTTCACGAACACCAGGGCAGGGCATTTGCGTAAGGCAGTGCTGGAAGGCATGGCCGAACGGACCCCAAACTGCCGGGCTTCGTAGGAGGCGGCGGCCACCACGCCCCGGGCCCGGGAACCGCCTACGGCCACCGGCTTACCGCGCAGTACCGGATTGTCGCGCTGCTCCACGGAGGCGTAAAACGCATCCATGTCAAGGTGAATGATTTTGCGGGTTTCAGGAAAGTCCACGGGTAGGGGGGAGGCAGCCCCAAAGTTCGGCAAGCCGGACCGAAAACTGCCGCCTACTGAAACGAATCCAGCCCGGGGAGGCCTGCGCCGTGGTGCTCAATCCTGCACGGGCTCCAGCGGCGCTACCGGCCGGGGCTTGCGGCTCACCAGGAACACGCCCCCAAAAATAAGCAGGGCCTGCAGGGCTTTTGTAAGCGTAAGCGTGTCTTTGCCCAAAGCCACGGCTATGCCCACTGCCAGCGCCGGCTGCAGGTAAATATAGGCCCCCAGCAGGGCCGGAGAGGCATATTTCAGCGCCCAGTTATTCAGCAGATAGGCCAGAATAGTCAGACAGATAACCATGTAGGCAATAGCTGCCCAGATGCTGCCTGGAAAGCTACTGTACTCGGGTTGCTGCACCTGCTGCCAGCCGGCGGGCACGGCCAGAAAGGCCCCCACCAGAAAAATACGAGCCAGCACCGTGAAAGGGTGGTACTTGCGCATCAGGGGCATCACCAGCACCAGGTAGATACCGAAAGCCGTAGCATTGAGCAGAATGTACACATTGCCCAGCAGCCCATCCTGGCCCCCGGCCGCTACCGGTCCCCGGCTGAGGATAATGCTGGCCGCACCTACGGCTGCCAACCCAATACCTGCCAGGCGGGGCAAAGTGAGCCGCTCACCCAGCAGCACCGCCGACGCCAGTACCGTGACCACCGGCGCAATAGTCTGGATGAGGGAAGCATTGATGGGGGAAGTCAGGTTCAGGCCCGAGAAAAACAGCAGCTGATTCAGCCCGATACCCAGGATGCCGCAAGCCACCGCCCGCAGCTGATCGGACCGGCCCCGGATATGGTCCTGGGGAGCAATGAGGCGGCTGAGGACACCAAAAAACACCGCCGCCCCTACAATGCGGAGCAGCACCAGCCCAAACGGCCCCACGTACCGGGGCATTACATCCTTGGAAATACTGTAGTTGGCAGCATAAATCAGGGCTACAACAAATAGGGCCGCGTGGACCTTCAGGGAATTTTTCATAGAGTAAGAATGTGGCGTAAGCTTTAGCTTGCGCCGTACACCGGCCGTAAAAGGGGCAGCATCACCGCGCTCTGCCGATTTTTACGCCCGGTTCTCGTTTATGCACGGCGCAAGCTAAAGCTTACGCCACATTCCCCGCGCATGTCCACTGGTTCCTTATTCGATTCCGACCCCGCCTCCGTGCCCCGCCCAACTTCGCCCGGGCCCGGTGCTCCGCTGGCGGAGCGTATGCGCCCTCAAACCCTGGAGCAGTACGCTGGGCAGCAGCACCTCATCGGGCCCAAGGGTGTGCTGCGCCGCTACCTGCAGGCGGGCCGCCTGCCCAGTCTGATTTTGTGGGGGCCGCCCGGCGTGGGCAAAACTACCTTAGCTAACCTGCTGGCCCAGGCGCTGGGTAAGCCCTTCGCCTCCCTTAGCGCCGTGAATGCCGGCGTAAAGGATGTGCGCGAGGTAATTGAGCGGGCCCGCAAGCAGCGCGGCACGGTGCTGTTCATTGATGAGATTCACCGCTTCAGCAAAAGCCAGCAGGATGCCTTGCTGGGGGCGGTGGAGCAGGGCGTGGTTACCCTGATTGGGGCTACCACCGAAAATCCTTCTTTTGAGGTAATTCCGGCCGTGCTGAGCCGGGCGCAGGTGTACGTGCTGGAGTCGCTGAGCAAGGATATTCTCACTGGCATCGTGGACAATGCCCTGGCCCACGACGAACTTCTGCGGCAGAAAAACGTGCGGGTGCAGGAGTACGGGGCCCTGCTCACCATTTCGGGCGGCGACGCCCGCAAGCTGCTCAACCTACTCGAAATTGTGGTGGAAGCCAGCCACCCCGACCCCCAAACTGGCGCAATCATCATCACCGACGAAGGCGTGCAGCAGCTGGCCCAGCAGCACCTGGCGCGCTACGACAAGGGCGGCGAAATGCACTACGACGTCATTTCAGCCTTCATCAAAAGCATCCGCGGCTCCGACCCCAACGCGGCCCTCTACTATCTGGCCGTGATGCTGGAAGGTGGCGAGGATGTGAAATTTATTGCCCGCCGCCTGCTCATTCTGGCCAGTGAGGATGTGGGCCTGGCCAACCCCAATGCCCTAATGCTGGCCCAGAGCTGTTTTCAGGCCGTTACGGTGATTGGCCTGCCCGAGTCGGATATTATTCTGGGCCAAACGGTGGTGTATCTGGCAACTTCACCCAAGAGCAACGCCAGCTATAAGGCCATACGGGAGGCGCGGGCCCTGGTGCGCCAGCAAGGTGTGCAGCCCGTGCCCATTCCGCTGCGCAATGCCCCCACCAAGCTCATGGCCGAACTCGGCTACGGCCAGCAGTACCAGTACTCCCACGACTACCCCGGCAACTTTGCCTACCAGGAGTTTCTGCCCGAAGCGCTCAGCGGCACCGTGTTTTACCACCCCGGCCAGAACCCGGCCGAAGCCAAAGCTCAGGAGCGCCTGCGCCAGCTCTGGGGCGAGAAATACGGGTATTGATGGTAGGGTATGAGGGTGTGGGGGTGTGGGGGTGTGGGGGTAGGAGTTATTAGCCCGTCATTCCGAGCTTGCCGAGGAATCTCGCGTGCTGACGTTGCACTGGTGACTGTTACGCAGAATGCAGCGGAGCGGAGTGATGCATCTCGCGTGCAGTGCTGATCCACCTCATTGCAACATTAGCCCGTCATTCCTCGGCAAGCTCGGAATGACGGGCTAATAACTCCTACCCCCGCACCCTCATACCCTAAACTCCCGCCTGTTCCACCCCCAAACCGGGCTGTTGGTTGAATACCCAGTTGGAGGCGCGAAAAGCGGCTACTTTTGCTTCAGATACTTAATCTGCTACTTCCATGAGACAATTTTTCAAGTACGTACTGGCCACCCTCACCGGCCTCGTACTGTTTGCCGGGGTTGGCCTGCTGCTACTGGTCGTTATTATTGCCGCCGCGGCTTCCTCCGATAAAGAAGTAACCGTAGCCAGCAACTCCGTGCTGGAGCTAAAGCTGGATAAGCCCATTGGGGAGCGTGAGTTTGACAACCCATTTTCAGGCTTTACGGGTGGGCAGAGCAGCACCATCGGGCTGGATGAGTTGAAGGCGGCCATCCGCCGGGCCAAGCAGGACGACGATATCAAGGGCATCTTCCTGAATCTGGAGCTGGTGCAAGGTGGCATGGCTTCCATGGAGGAAATCCGCCAGGAGCTGCTGGCTTTTAAAAAGGCCGGCAAGTTTATCGTAAGCTACACCGATGCTCAGTCGGAGAAGAGCTACTACCTAGCCTCCGTGGCCGATAAGCTCTACCTGAATCCTCAGGGCACCCTGGAATTCAACGGCCTCTCCTCGGAGACGATGTACTACAAAAATCTGTTCGACAAGCTAGGCGTACAGGCGCAGATTTTCCGGGTAGGCTCGTTTAAAAGCGCCGTGGAGCCGTTCTTTCGCACCAATATGTCGGACTCGGCCCGGCTGCAGACGTCTTCTTTCCTGAA
This sequence comes from Hymenobacter metallilatus, assembly GCF_003944705.1. GTDB lineage: Bacteria > Bacteroidota > Bacteroidia > Cytophagales > Hymenobacteraceae > Hymenobacter > Hymenobacter metallilatus. The sequence goes on from NZ_RWIS01000002.1 coordinate 483,027, forward strand.
CTCGCTCAACAGCTCCATGCTGGCCGAAGTGGCCGCCGCCCGTAAGATTGCCCCGGCTCGCCTCCAGGTGATTTCTGACTCCATGCTGGTGCACAACGCCGATGACGCCAAACGGCTCGGGCTGGTAACCGACCTGGGCTACTACGACCAGGCCACCGACTACATCAAGGGCAAGCTGGGCGTGGAGAAGGACGGGAAACTTAGCCTGATTGAGCTGTCGGATTACAAGAAATCGGCGGATGAGGAGGGCAGCACCAGCGGCAACCGCATTGCCGTGGTGTACGCGGAAGGCGACATCGTAACGGGAAAAGGCGCCAACGAAAGCATCGGTAGCACCCGCTTCGCCGAGGCTATCCGCAAGGCCCGCCTCGATAAGAACGTGAAGGCCGTGGTCCTGCGCGTGAACTCGCCCGGTGGCTCTTCGCTGGCTTCCGACATTATCTACCGTGAAGTGATGCTGACCAAGAAGGTGAAACCCATCATTGCCAGCATGTCGGACGTGGCGGCTTCGGGCGGTTACTTCATTGCCATGGGCTGCGACACCATTGTGGCCCACCCAACTACCATTACCGGCAGCATTGGGGTGTTTGGGGTACTGCCCAACATTGAGCCTTTCCTGCGCGACAAAATTGGCATCACCACCGACCGGGTAACCACCGGCAAGTTCTCCGATTTCCCTACCATCACCCGCGCCCTCACGCCGTTTGAGCAGCAGCAGTTCCAGAGCGAAATCAACCGCATCTACGCCGACTTCACCACCAAAGCCGCTCAGGGCCGCAATATGCCGGTGGAGCGTCTGCGTCGCCTGGCCTCGGGGCGGGTATGGTCGGGCACCGAAGCCAAAGCCCGCGGCCTGGTGGATGTGCTGGGCTCCATGGACGATGCCCTGCGCATTGCCGCCCGCCGCGCCAAGCTGAAGGAAGGTGACTACCGCATTCAGAAGCTGCCCCGGCAGAAGTCGTTTGCCGAAAACCTGTTCAGCTCCTTCTCCGAGGAAGCTCGCCTGCGCATGGTGCGCGAGGAAATGGGCCCGATGTACCCGATGTACCAGCAGTACAAAAAGCTCTCCGAAATGAAAGGCGCCCAGATGCGGATGCCGTTCGAGGTGAACGTACAGTAAGTGTTTGGTTGTCAGTAGCTGGTTATCAGTAATCAGATACAATAGTTGCTGCCTGCTACGTAGCAGCAAACAATTTTGTAGAACACCTCTTGGTCTGTCATCCGGAGCACTGCTCCGGATGACAGACTTTTTTTCAACCTTGCGGTTACAGCCCTGACCACCGTCAACCAGCAATTATCAACCAACCATGCAACACCTCCGCGAAGCCGCCGACTACCTCCAGCACCGCCTCAACAACTTTCAGCCCGAAGCCGGTGTTATTCTGGGAACCGGCCTGGGGGCTCTGGCCAAGGAGGTAGAAGTGCAGCACCGCTTTTCCTACGCCGATATTCCGCATTTTCCGGTGTCCACGGTGGAAAGTCACGCCGGCGAGCTGCTGGCGGGGACCTTAGCCGGTAAGCGGGTGCTGGTGATGCGCGGCCGGTTTCACTACTACGAGGGCTACACCATGGAGCAGGTGGTGTTTCCGGTGCGCGTAATGAAGCTGCTGGGCATTCGTAACCTGTTCGTGAGCAATGCCAGCGGCGGCCTCAACCCCGATTACGATTACTCCGACCTGATGCTGCTAGAAGACCACATCAACCTGCAGCCCGGCAACCCGCTCATTGGCCCCAACCTGGACGAGCTGGGTTTGCGCTTCCCCGATATGATGGAGCCTTACAGCCTGGGCCTGCTACAGCTGGCCGAGGAAGCTGCCCGGGAGCTGGAGCTCACGCAGTATCTGCGCCGGGGCGTGTATGCCAGCCTGCCCGGCCCCATGCTGGAAACGCCCGCCGAGTACCGCTACCTGCGTACCATTGGGGCCGATGCCGTGGGCATGAGCACCGTACCCGAGGTAATTGCCGCCGTGCATATGGGGTTACCGGTGCTGGCCGTATCCGTCATCACGGACCTGTGTGCGCCTGGCAAGCTCAAAAAAGTAAACATTGCCGACATCCTGCGCACGGCTGCCGTAGCCGAGCCCCGTCTCACGGCGTTGCTGCGCCGGGTACTGGAAAAGCTATAAGTACAGTAACCTGTCAGAGTGCAAAAAGGCCCGCTACCAGTTGGTAGCGGGCCTTTTTACGGAAGTTGTGGCCTATTTGCGTGCCGGCCCGAAACTGTACATTTCCGGCTGGTTGTGTTTGGCGGGGTGCCCGTACACGAGCTTGGCGGTGGTTACACTCTCTACGGTATATTCCTGGGCGGTGCCTTTATGGTCGGTGAGGTGCAGGGTGCGGTTGTCGGTGCCCATCAGCATCCAGGTGCCGCGGTAGGTAGTACCATCGGCCAGCAGGGTCTGCACATAAGTGCCGTCGGGTTTAAACTGCATACTGTACCGGTCCTTGATGGCCTCGGCGCTGGTGAGTTGCCCGCCGCTGCTTACCTCGTTCAGCCACCAGACGGTAACGCTGGTAAAAGCAGCCGTGGTAACTGGCTCCCGGGGAGGCGGGGTGCAGCCGCAGGTAGATTTTTCGCAGCTGGTTGTGCCTGCCGCACCCAGGGCCAGCAAGGCGCTGCAAGCCAGCAGGCGGGCAAAGCGAAGAGTAGCAGGTATAGGCATGGGAGGTTGCTATAATACGCTGGTGAAGCGCCGCTCCTCCGTCTCGCCACTTTTGTTCACCCAGGCATAGCGGAGCTCCTGGTTCGAAACGCGCCCTACGGTGTAGTCCTGGGCGGCGCCTTTGTGGTCAACCAGGTTCAGCAGCATGTTGCTTTCCTCCAGCTTCCAGGTGCCATTGTAGGTGGTGCCGTCGGCCAGCAGGGTTTGCACATAGGTGCCATCGGCCCTGAGCTGGATGGTATACCGGTCTTTAATGGTGCTGCCGCTGCCGGCCAGCTGGTTATTGAGGTATACCTCATCAAGCCGCCACTTCTGGGCCATTTGAGCCATTACTACCGATGGTACCGGTACCGGGTCGCAGCCGCAGGATGTATTGTCGCAGCTGCCCACCATGAAGAAGGTGGAGAAAAATACGGCAAAAAGAATAAGCGGGCGTTTTATACGCATGATTGGGTGGTAAGGAAGATAAGAAAGAAGTGACGGGTAAATGTATGCCGGAAAGCCGCGCAGCTTTCAGAGAATTTTGCGAAAAACCAGGTGACGACAGTCGGTAGAACTATGAGTGTCGAGGTAGAGCGAATCGCCGACGACAGTCGAGGAGCCGGTACCGGTGGCGTTGCGAATGATGAACTCCTCCCGGCTGCCGGCCGCGTCGGTCAGAAGCACGTATGGAAAGCCGTTCAGCCGCCACGTTCCCTGCGCCAGCACCGCGCCGCGCCCGTTGTGCAGGCGCTGAAAGGTATGGTCGGGCCGCAGTACGAGTTGGCTGTACCGTCCGGCGCTGTCGGTGGGGCACGCCTCCGGGCAGAAGCAAGTAGCGCGGGCCTGCCGCCAGGTATAACTCAAGGAAGCCTCCTCAAAAGCGGGAGCCGGTGCCACCTCAGGGCGGCAGCATAAGGCGGCCATCAGCGGCAGCGTAAGCAAACCGGTAGCAGCTAAGAAGGAGGCACGGCGCATAAGCAGTATATGGTAGTTTCCTCTGCAGGAGCCCATCCGGGCCCCGAGGGTTGCACGCCGCTATTTCACAATTACCATGCGCCGCTGGTAGCTCAGAACGGTAAATACGCCCACGCCACCCTCCACGGTGCTCTTAATGGCTGAAGGCTGCCCGAAAGGATTACCGTTGGCATTGCGCGCATCCTGTACCGACTGCAGAAACCGGAAGTACGGTTGGTCCAGGTGGTAGAGCGTAACGAAAATCGTGTCGTTGGGAGCAAACTCGTAGCTGGTGCCCAGGCTGTATTCGGCACCATTGTTAAGGCGGTCCTCTACGGTGTACTCCACTTCCGGGTCGCGGGAAATACTGTCCCGGTGAATCTGCAGGCGGTAGTAGTCGGTAGTAGGAGCCGGGTCGCGGAAGCGGGTAAGTACGTAGGCCTTGCGAAACTCGCCCTGCTTGTCGTTGAACTTCCACTCCACCGTATCAATGGGCACCAGCGCGGGCATAGTGGCCTGGCCGGTTACCCGGCGGCCCTGAGTGTCCATCACCTCCAAGCGGAACGTTTGACCAGGGGTTGGCGAAATGCGGCGCTGCCCGATGTGGGTGTACACCTTGCCGGTTACATTATCAATGCCCGGATCGAAGCGGAGTTCCTGGCGCTGCCCGTTGGGCAGGGTCAGGTAGGCTTTTACATCGGTGGGGACCTGGGGGTTGGGCGAAGAAAGATAAGGTGCCGATTCCGACACGGCAATGCGCGGAATCTGCCCACTTTCCAGGTAGGCCTCCACCACCAGCTGAGGCGGGTAGTCGGGCAGCACCACGTCGATATCCTGCTGCAGGCCGCAGCTGCTCAGCAACCAAAGGGCCAGCAAACCAGGCAAGGACCCGAAAACCGCATTCGAAATCCGCGTAATCAGAGAAGACTGCATATTCCGCGCTTAGAATTTGAAATTATACGTCACCGACGGAATAACCGGAAACAACGACACCTGTCGGGCCCGATAGCTCAGCACTTCATCCGTCTGCTTATCCTTTACCTGGTCGAAGTACACGAAGTAGGGGTTGCGGCGGTTGTAGGCGTTGTACACGCTGAACGTCAGGTCCGATTCGGGTACCCAGCGGTTGGGCCGCAGTTTCCACACTACCCCAATATCCAGGCGGTGGTAGGGTGCCAGGCGGTAGGTATTGCGCTGCGGATAAATGGGCACCGCCGCCACGTCGCCGCCGTACACATCCTGAAACACGAAGCGGCCCAGCGGCAGGGTAGTGGCCTGCCCCGAGGTGTACACGAAGGAACCCGTGAGCTGCACCCGCTCCGATAAGCTATGCAGCACTACTACCGTCAGGTTGTGGCGCCGGTCGTAGGTTGGGTAGAAGGGGTTGCCGTTATTGATGCCCGTAGTGCCGCGCTGGGCCGGAAACTGCCGCTTCGTCCACGATAGGGTATAGCCCACCCAGCCGGTGGTACGGCCCTGTTTTTTCTCCAGGTATATCTCGTTGCCGTAGGCCCAGCCCTTACCAAACAAAAACTCGGAGTCCAGGTCAGGATTCACGAACAGTTGGGCTCCATCCTTAAAGTCGATCTGACGCTGCGCCCATTTGTAGTAGGCCTCGTTGGTAATCAGGTAACGCCCATCGCCCAGCAGCCAGCTAATGCCGGCCGCCACCTGCTGGCTGCGCTGGGGCTTCACCGAGCCCCGTGAGGGGTACCAGATATCGGTGGGCAGGGAGGCGCCGGAGTTTGTTACCAGGTGTACGTACTGGTACATCAGCGCGTAGCTGCTCTTCAACGATACGGTGGGCGTGAGGGAGTAACGCACGGCCGCCCGGGGCTCCAGGCCGCCGTACTGGTCGGCACCCGACCGGAAGCCCGACAGGCGCAGGCCGTATTCCAGCTGCCACTTCTCGGTGGGCTTGTAGGTATCGGACGCATACAGGGCCGCCTCGGCGCCCGAGTACGTAATATCGGAGCCCAGGGACAGGCGGCCGTCCTGGGAGCCGGCCTGCAACCGTCCCGTACCAAAGCGGTGGGCCGTGGCCGTTACCCCAAACTTTAGCGCGTGCTGGTCGTTGGGCAGGTAGTCCAGGTCGGAGCGCAGGGTCAGGTCCCGGATGTCGGAGGAGAGGTTGAAGGCAAACTGGTCGAGCCGGTTGCTGATGCGGTACTCGTAGCGCGTGAGCGAGGCCGTGGTGTTCAGAAACAGCCGCTTATTGAAAGTATGGTTCCAGCGCAGCGCCCCCACCGCATTGCCCCAGCTGAAATCAAAGTTGAAGCCATTCTGGGAGTTGAAGCCAAACACATCGTGCCCCAGGTACCCCGACAGAAACAGCTCATCCTTCTCACCCAGCTTGTAGTTGGCCTTGGCGTTGAGGTCGTAGAAGTAATAGTCGGGAATAGGGTTGTAGTCGTCCTGGCCCTCGTTTAGCTTGTTGATCTGGCGGGTAAACACATCGAAGTAAGTGCGCCGCCCCGATACCAGAAACGCGCCCTTTCCCTTCTTGATAGGGCCTTCCACCGTCAGGCGCGACGAAATCAGGCCGATGCCGCCACTGGTGGTAAACTTATCAGGGTTGCCTGGCCGCAGCTTTACATCTACCACCGACGAGAGCCGGCCGCCGTACTGGGCCGGGAAGCCGCCCTTGTACAAGTCCACCGACTGCACGGCGTCGGGGTTGAACACCGAGAACAGCCCGAACAAGTGGCTGGGGTTGTACACCAGGGCGTCGTCCAGCAGTACCAGGTTCTGGTCGGCCGAGCCCCCGCGCACGAACAAGCCGCTGGTACCCTCGCCGCCGTTTTGTACGCCGGGCTTCAGCTGCAGGGTTTTCAGGATATCTACCTCCCCGAACAGGGCCGGCAGCAGCTTGGCTTCCTTGGCCGTGAGGCGCTCCACACTCATCTGGGTGGTCTGGAGTTTTTGCTCCAGCGAACCACGGCCCTCCACAACCACTTCCTGCAGCTGGTTGCCGGCACTGACCAGCTGGAAAGACTGCCGCTGATTGCGGGTGAGGTTAACGGTCAGCGTCTGGGTGTCGTAGCCGATAAAGGATACGACCACTTGGTGGCGGCCTTCCGGCAGCCGCAGTGAGTAGGCTCCCTGCTCATCGGCCGTGGCACCCAGCCCAAGTTCCGGTACGGCCACGGTGGCACCGGGTAGCGCCTCGGAGGTGCCGCTGGCCCGCACCACTCCACTGAGTACGCGCTGCACCTGAGCCCAGGCCGTGGTGGGCAGGACCGTCAGCAAAATCAAAAAACCAGCAACCAAAAACCGGAACCCCATACTACCCTGTCTATCCATGAGCCCCAAAGTACGGACACGCACCGCAAACGACCGAATGAGCCGGCCGCAGGAGTAGAGGTTGCACGCTACCGGCCCACCGGGCGGATTTTTATTTCCGGCCCGCGGTACGGCGGGTTTCAGCGCAGTACGCCCTGCACCACCTGGCTGATGTGGGCGGCGGATACTACGCCGGCCTGCCGCCACACCGGCTGCCCCTGCTGAAACAAAATGAGGGTGGGAATGCTCTGCACCCGAAACTGCTGGGCCACGGCCTGGTTGCGGTCCACATCTATCTTGATGACTTTGAGCTTGCCCTGGTGCTGGTTGGCTACCTGCTCCAGAATGGGCGCCATGGTTTTGCAGGGGCCGCACCAGTCGGCATAAAAATCTACCAGCACGGGCATCCCTGGGCTGTTGATCAACTCGGAAAAGGACTTTTTGGGCATACAGCTGCTACCTATATCCGCCGCCCCGTGCGGCCGGAGTACCCGTTATACGGTAGTTAGGTGGGAACGATAAGCGGCCCAAACGGGCAGTTAGGCCACAAAAAAAGCCCAGTGCTGCAACACTGGGCTTCTGGGTGTGGGTGAGTGTGGGTGAAGAGGAGTTAATTCTTGCCCACCAAGGTAACATCATTTGCGACTTCAGAAAAACCGAAGCGGCCACCAACCACTTTTTTTCCGCCTACCTGGCACTCCCAGGTGTAACGGCCCGGCTGGGCCCGGCCCGCTTCGCCCCGCTCGGTTTTGAAGTATTCGGCTTCTGTGGCTTCCGAAGGGAAAATCACGTCGATGCCGTTCTGGCCTTTGGGTACCTGCTTTACAAGCACGTATTCTTTGCCGGTTTCCTGGTTAATAACTACAAATTTGGCGGTATAGCCGCCGAGTTGGCCAAACTTATCCATTACCCCAATCTTCACGTAGGCATCCGTAGACACCAGCCAGGTTTGGGCCTTGGCTTGAGTGGGCGAGAAAACTACCAGCGCCAACAAGAAGCCGATGGTTTGCAGGAAGCGGCGGAGGGGGAGAGCAGGAGTAGAAACGCGCATACGAGAGACGATAAAGGTGAAACGCCGACTTTTAAACAAAAACAAAAGAAGAGAAGAACACCAGTTGATTGCCCACTTCGCCTGATCATACAACTGAGGTGCAATCAAATATAAATGATATCCGACAACTCCAACAAAATTTTGTGCCGCTTTTGGAAAAATTCAGGCCTGATTGTCAAACCAGTAGCATGAGGCTCCCCGTAAGTAGCTGCTTGCCCGATGCGAAAGAAGCGAATTGAGTGGCCGGCGGCCCCCGCGCCCGGTGCCGGCGGGCCCCATTGCGGTTTGTGTGAGCGAGCTGTGCAGCAAACTTCCCGCCACCACCTAGTGCCCCGGGAGGAAGGTGGCCGCCATGGCCCCACCGTGGAGCTGTGTCAGCCTTGCCATAGTACTATTCATCTGCTGCTGAGCAACCGGCAGCTAGCCCGGCAGTACAATACCGTGGAAAGTCTGCGCGAGGCCCAGGAGCTCCAAACCTATCTGCACTGGGTGCGCCGTAGCCGGGTGGAGCGCATCAGCAACCGCCGGGCCCGGCGCTGAGGGACTGGTGCAGCCGACCGGGCTGCTACCTTTGGGCGGAGTTAACTGATCTGACTTCCGGTGAAATACTTCGTGCCTTTCCGGCAGCTACGGCAGCAGCCGACTATTGTAGTGGATAGCACGGGCCTGGGAGCCAGCCTCACGCTGGCGCACTGGCGCGGGGCCGCCACGCCCGCACCCCTGCGCGACGACACCAGCGTCGGCTCGGTGCTGCGGGCCCTGCATCAGCCCCACACGCCTGGCCTGGAGGCCGAAGCCGTTACGGCCAACCACTTTGATATTGATGGGTTTGTGGGCATATGGGCACTGCTGAACCCCGAGCTGGCCCTGCACCATGAGCACCTGCTGCGCCTGGTGGCTACTCTCGGCGACTTCCGGGAAACTGACTGGCAGGACCCGCTGGCCGACCAGGCCCTGCAGCTGGTGTGCTGGCTGAATGCCGAGGAAAAAGCCCGGTTCTATGAGCCCTTCGGGGCCCCGGCCCGGCGCCGGCGCGAGGATGAGGCCTCGGCGGAAAAGTTCAACTGGTTTCTGCCCCGCTTTGCCGGGGTGCTGGAAAACCCTGAAAGCGGCCGCGCTGCCTGGGAGCCGGAGTACGCAAGGGTTCGGCAGGGAGTAGCCGCCATGCAGCACCCCGGCACCACCGTGCGCCGTTACCCGGAAATCGGGCTGACGGTGGTCCGGACGCCGGAGCCGCTGCCCTATTACGCGCTGTTTGGGGCCACCGTCGGCACCGATATGGTGCTGAGCCTCTACAAGGGGCAGCGCTACGAGTTCGAGTACAAATACACCACCTGGATTGACCTGGAAAGCCGGCCCACCCTCCCGCGTCTGCCCCTGGATGCGCTTACGGCCCGCCTGAACGCCCTGGAAACTACCGCCCGGCGCTGGACCTTCGACGGCATCACCGATACTGGCCCTCTGCTGCGCCTGGGCGGCAAAACCCTGAGCAAAGTGCAGCGCTACGCCGACCCCGACCAGCGCCCCATTCACGCATCCTCCATTCCACCCGCGCAGGTGGAGGAAGAAGTAGTGAAGTTTTTCCGGGCAGGCTACGTCGGCGTTGAGCCCCGCCGTTACTGGACCTGGGCCGAAATCCGGGCAGCCGGACAGCCCGAGCAGGCTTGAGCTACCTGCACTGTCATTCCGAGCGAAGCGAGGAATCTGGGTTATACATCAGGAGTTAGACCCAGATTCCTCGCTTCGCTCGGAATGACAGCTTTCTGTAATCAACCAGTTACACTTCCTCCCCAAACCCCAGCACCCGCAGGGAGCTTACGCCCCCGGCGCCTTTATGCACGCTGATTTGGGTAGTGATGCGCTCCTTCAGGCCCTCGACGTGGGAAATGATGCCGATGGTTTTGCCGGTGCCCTGGAGCAGTTCCAGGGCCGAGAGGGCCACGTCCAGGGTGTCGGGGTCGAGAGTTCCGAAGCCTTCGTCGATGAACAGGGTGTCTATCTGGGTGCGGCGGCCGGCCAGCTCCGAGAGGCCCAGGGCCAGGGCTAGGCTCACCAGAAAACTCTCCCCGCCCGACAACGAATTCATGGTGCGCACGGCCCCGGCCTGGTAATCATCCTGAATCAGCAGGTCCAGGTGCTGCTCGGGGTTGCGCAGGATGCGGTACCGGTCGGTGAAGCGGTGCAGGTGGCGGTTGGCCAGGTCCACGAGGCGGGCCAGGGTGAGGCCCTGGGCAAACTCGCTGAACTTCTTGCCATCAGCTGAGCCAATGACTTCGGCCAGCTGCCGCCAGCGGGCGGCTTCCTGCTGCTGCTTTTCGAGCTGGGTTGCCAGGGCGGCGTGGCGCTGCTGTCCGGCCTGGTGGGCCTGCAGGCGCTCCTGGCGCTGGCCCAGCTGCTGGTTTAGCGTGGCTAGCTGTTGGGTAATAGTCGCCAGTTGTTGGTCGATGTATTCCGGCGGCTCCGGGGTAAGGGCGCGCTCCTCCTCGGTTTGCAGCAGGGCAGCGGTTTCCTGCAGTGCTTCGGCGGCCAGGGCTACTTCCTGCTCGTGGCGGCGCAGCTGGTTGTGCAGGGTCTGGAGTTCCGGGTCGGGGAGGAGCAGGGCGGGCAGGGCGGCGGGGTTGGGGGTGAGGCCGGCGGCGCTCAGGTCCGCTACCAGGGCCGCGTGCTGCTGCTGCCGGGCCTGCTCCTGGAGCCCGGCGTCCTGCTCGCGCTGCTGCAGGGTGCCGGCGGCCACCGTGTACGCCGTTTCGTGCTGTTGCTGCTGCTGCTCGGTTTGCTGGCGCTGCTGCCCGGTGGTGTATACGGCCTGCTCCAGCTGCTGCCGCACCTGAGCTACGTTGGGCTCCGCCAGCAATTCAGTGCGCTGCTGCTGCTGGCGCTGAATAGCCGCGTGCTGATCCACCAGCCCCTGCTTGCGGACTTTCAGCCAGGCTTGCAGCTCCTGCTGGTCAGCCTCGGCTTTGGCGGCTTCCACGCTCACGCCGCCCAGCTCTTGCCGGGCCGTGTTGAGCTGCCGGGTTTTCACCTCGAACTCCGCAATGCGCTGGCGGGCCAGCTCCATCAGGGCCTGCCCGTTTTCGTTGCCGAACGGCAGGCTGAAGTACTGGGCCTGGCTCTGGATGGTGGCCCGCACGGGCAGTACCTGGTCTTCGGCGTCGGTTAGCTCCTGCTGCAGTTTGGCGGCTTCTTCGGTGTAGGCCTGGTGGTGGCGCACGGCGGCTTCGTGCCGGGTCTGGGCCTGCTGCAGGTGCTGGTCGGCGGTGGTGAGCTGCTCCCGCAGCTCCCGCAGCGTCTGCACCAGCTGCTTTACTTCCTCGGCGGCGCTTCGCTCGGCGGTTTCGGGCAGCAGCTGAATAGTGCCGGCAGGGGCTGTCGCGGGTGCCGGACCCGTCTGCTCCAGCATGGTTACGTAGGTGTTCAGGCGGTTGAACCGCGTGCCCAGGGCCCGCACCTGTTGGCTCAGTTGCTCTTCCCGCTGCAGGTCGCGCTGAAACGAGTCTTCGCTTACGCCCAGCACGCCGGCCACGTAGGGGTGCTCGGTGGCGCCGCACACGGGGCAGGGCCTGCCCGTTTCCAGCAGCTGGCGGGTTTCGGTGTGCGAGAGGATCAGCTGCTGCATCTGCAGGCTGCGCCGCAGGTCGTCCCAGTGCTGCTGCTGCTGCTCCTGCTCCTGATGGAGGCTGCGTACGTGGTAGTGCAGGCGCTGCAACCACTCGTCGCGGGCCGTGCTGGCTTCCTCAAAACGGGCTGTGTGGGCCCGCAGCAGTTGGCGGGCCCCCTCGGCGGCCTGCTGCTGGGTGGCTGCTTCGGTGGCGGCCTGCTGCTGGCGCTGCCGGGCTTCGTGCAGGCGCTGGCTTAGCTGGCCCAGGGTGGTTTTCAGGCCAGCCCACTGCTGCAGGTTGGCCGACAGCTCGGGCAGGTCGGCGGCCAGCTCGCTCACCACAGCATTCAGCAGCAGCCACTTTTCCGTTTCTTTCACCTGCTCCCGCAGAATACCGGCGCGCTGGCCTGCCTGCTCGGCCGCCAGTTTCAGGCGCTTGCACTGCTCGTTTTTCTCCTCGTACTCGTCCTTGCCCTGCGTGAGCTGACGCCGGGCCTCGGCCATCAGCAGATCCAGCTGCTCGGCCTCCCGCAGCCTGGGTTCCTGGGTTTTGTAGGTGGTGGTGGCCGTTTCGTGGGCTTGCTGGGCGGCGGTACGGGCCGTTTCGGCGGCGGCGCGGCGTGCCTGCAGCTGGGGCAGCTGGGTGCGCAGCTGCTCCACTTCCCGCTGCAGGCGTGCCAACTGCTCGTCAGTCTGGCGCAGCAGGGCGTAGGCGGTGGCGAAGGGGGCGGCTTGCTGGTGCAGGGCCAGGCGCTGGCGCAAGGGGGCCAGGGTTTCGGTTTGGGCGGTAAGCTGCTGCTGGCGCTGACGGGTGGTGTGCAGCTTCTGGCGCAGCTCCTGCAGGCGCCGGTGCCACTGCCGCGCCTCGCGCAGCTGCTCCTGGGTGGCGGTGGCCGCAGCCAGCTGCCCGGTCAGGTCCTGCACTTCGCCCGCCAGAAACTCTACCTCCGCCGCCGAAAGCAGCGCGACGCCCTCCAGGCCCTGGCGCAGCTGCTCGACCACTAGGTTTTCCTGCTTGGCCCGCTCAAACGCCGCCCGGGAAATATCGGAGTATTTGCGGGTATCGGTAATCTTTTCCAGCAGCTGGGCCCGCTCGCCGGCCGGCGCTTTCAGGAACCGGGTGAAGTCGCCCTGGGCCAGGAGCACAGAGCGCAGAAACTGCTTGTATTCCAGCCCGCTCAGCTCGGACACGCGCGGGGGCACCTTCGACTTATAGGTTTCCAGGAAGGGCCAGGTTTCGGTGCCGTCCTCGGCCATTTTCCGCTCACTCAGCTCCATTTTGGGGTCCTGAAGCGGGCCTTCGGGGCGGCGGCGGGCCCGGTGCTGGCCCCACTTGCTGCGGTACTGCTGCCCGTTTACTTCAAACTCCACCTCGGCCCAACTCTCCCCGGTGCCGTGGCTCATCACGTGCTCAGGCCCGCTGCTCTCGTGCCGGGGCACCTGCCCATAGAGGGCCAGGGTAATGGCGTCGAGGATGGTGGTTTTGCCCGCGCCGGTGGGGCCGGTTATGGCAAACAGGCCCGCGTCGGAAAGGGGAGTCTGGCTGAAATCAACGGCATGCTCCCCGCGCAGGGAATTGAGGTTGAAGAAACGGACGCGAAGAATTTTCATCAGGAAGCAAAACCGGGATTGGCGCAATCCGTTGCGCGCCCAATTAGCCGGCAAGTTACGGCTTGTAGGCCAGCTTTAAGCCTTTCGGATGGCTGCTGTGCGTTTGTACAGGGACAGCAGAAGTCTGTTATTTGAGCATCACTATACCTCAGATACGCATGGCCAAAAAACAGGATAATCTCGAAAATGAAGCAGTCAGAAAGTATACTTTCCTACAGGATATGTACCAGGACGAGTACTTTCCAAACAAGCTGGTAGACAAAGGCAAAACCATTTTGGTAGGGTTGTGCTTCGAAATCGAACGGCAGCAACCCCAATCACTAGACGATTTGTACGAGTTGACCCACGCGGCAACGGATAAATTCAATGAGTTGCAGGAGGCGTTTGATGAAGCGGATAGTGAAATAGAAACGGGCGCGCGCGAGTGTATTGCAGAGGACTTCGAATTTGTAGCAAAGGCTTATGGTTTTGAGGCCGACGTAGAAGAACTGATAGCCACCAGAGAGTGGTAGAGTCTGCCGAATAATACGCTACACATTCACAGCCTATCTTCCCACTTCCACCATCATTTACTGCCCCGATGAAATACCTGCCGCTGGCCACGCTGCTTCTGCTCTTCACGGGGGCCTGCGCGCCGGTACGCCCCGCCACAACCGCCGCTTCCGCAACCCCGCCGCCGGTGTCGCCGGAGCTGTACCGCACCATTGCCCGGCAGGACAGCCTGATGTTCGTGGCCTTCAACCAGCAAGACGTGGCCAAGTTGCAAACCTTCTTCGCCGAAGACCTGGAGTTCTACCACGACAAGGGCGGTCTGGCCGACTTCCAGCAAACCATGCAGGGCTTCCGGAATCTGTTCGAGCAGAACAAAACCACCGGCCTCAACCGCCAGCTCGTGCCCGGCACCCTGGAGGTGTACCCCATCCACAACTACGGCGCCGTGGAAACCTATCAGCACCGCTTCTGCCACGTGGAAAACGGCCGCGACGACTGCGGCACGTTCAAGAATATGATGGTGTGGCGCCTACGCGACGGGCGGTGGCAGGTGACGCGGGTAGTGAGTTATGGGCATTGATATACTGTCAATAGATTTATGAAAATTTTACTCGATATTGATGGAGTATTGGTGACGACACCAATCTGGCGAAAAGCGGAAGTGTTAGCCGATGGATTCTTGAAATTTGATGAAAATGCATCGAAAAATTTAGCTGATATTATTTCTGCAACAAATTCGTCTATTGTGCTAACAACCACACATAGAATAAATTTTTCTTTAGAGCAGTGGTATCTATTGTTCGAGGCAAGAGGCGTGGTAGCAAGTAATATTGTAAAAATTAATGAAATGAATCCGATTAATTTAGAGCGTGTTTGGGAATTCAGACCCGATTGAGCGACATAGTGATGTTAGCTAGTAATAGCCAAGCAACATGGCTAGCGGGAGTGAATTCGTAATCAACGACCACGCGGCGAAAGCAGGCTAACCAGG
>NZ_RWIS01000030.1 GCF_003944705.1 Hymenobacter metallilatus
GCACAGGTACTTCGCCTGACCGTGGCTATGACCATTTTTGCGCAAGGCCGTGCTTCCGCATTTAGCGCAGGTGAGGGGCGTGTGTAGCATCTCACAAGATAGCAAAACCACGCTTTAGACCACCGCCGGTTTTTTCACTAGTTTCTGCAATGCTAATAAAGAGAATAATTAATAGTATAGTAGCTGCTGCTTTATGCCTGTATATGCAGGCATGCACATCTGTCGATAGTAAAAAGGCGAAGCCGCTAAAGATGGTTGATAAAGCCACAATGCGTCTAATCAGGTCTTTACTCGTTCAAGATAGTTTTCTGCTTTCCAGCAAAGGGAGTTATAGCAAACCCATTGTATCTCACTTGCGTCCGGTGAATCTTATAACGGACTATCCGAAAAGTAATGTTCCAGCTCTCCCTAAAACTTTTGATATTACTCTGCGCCAGCTATTATACTACAAACATCAGGGTATACCTTTTTTTAGTCAGCGAGACTCACTTTTTCTGATTCAGCAGCACCAAAATCAGCATACTGGATTGGTTGATACTACATTATTTGCTGCAGACGACTTTTTCTGGTTACAGGATAAAGAAAACCGAGCTTGGCCAAAAGAACATTTGGATTATTTTCGCTTTTCACTGCCTTTGTTTTCGCAGGATAGCACTAAAGCTTACATTCAAATGGATCATAATTGTGCTGGAGGATGTGGTGGAGGAGTAGCCTATTTCTTAAAGAAAGAAAAAGGGATGTGGCGAAAAATATTTGCAGCGAGGCGTTGGTTTAATTAGCAGCACTCATATACCTTAAAAGGTGGTGGTCTAAGCTGTGGTGCATCGTCGGTTGTGCTCGTCAATGACGAGTTGAATGCGCACGTGGTGCATGGCCAAGCAGCGACTGAACGAGCAGGTCTTGCGCACCAGCACGGCGCACCG
>NZ_RWIS01000031.1 GCF_003944705.1 Hymenobacter metallilatus
AGAGCGTGTTTGGGAATTAGGTAGGGGCTAAAAAGAAACGAGTCAGTAAGTTGCGCGGGGAGTTCCTAGGCTTCCACGGGCATTATGGTTGATGGCTACCAACCCCTTACTGACTCGCAGTGGCAAGTTATCGAGTTGCTGCTGCCCGTGCAACGGCGGCGGCGCTTGTGTTTGCGGCAGGTGTTCAACGCGTTGCTCTACGTGTGCCGCACCGGCTGCCAATGGCGGGCACTGCCGTCACAGTTTCCGCCCTGGACGGCGGTCTACTACTATTTCTACCGCTGGCAGCGCCTGGGCCTGTGGCAGCACCTTAACACGGTGGTCAACGCCCTAGACCGGGTTGCGCACGGCCGCGAACCGACCCCGGCGCTGGCCTGCGTCGACAGCCAGAGCGTGAAGCTGGCCCCGCGCATCTACGAACACCGCGGCCTGGATGCGCATAAGCTCGTCAACGGCCGCAAACGCCAGCTCCTGGTCGATTCCGGCGGACGTATCTGGGCCGCGCACGTGCACGCGGCTCACCGCCACGACAGCACCGGCGCGCTGGCGTTGCTGCCCCAACGCCCCTGGTGGGCGCGGCGCCTGCAACTCGTGCTCACCGATGCGGCCTACCGTGGGCGCTTTGCCCAGCACCTGCTGGGCTTGGGCCTGGTCCAGCAGATCAGTAGTCGACCGCCCACCCAGCGCGGCTTCGTGCCGCTGGCCCGGCGCTGGGTCGTCGAGCGCACCTTCGCCTGGTTAGCCTGCTTTCGCCGCGTGGTCGTTGATTACGAATTCACTCCCGCTAGCCATGTTGCTTGGCTATTACTAGCTAACATCACTATGTCGCTCAATCGGGTCTGAATTCCCAAACACGCTCT
>NZ_RWIS01000032.1 GCF_003944705.1 Hymenobacter metallilatus
GCACGATGGCCCGCTGCAAGACCCGCTCCAGGAGCAGCTTTTCTACCTGCGCATACTGTGCCGCTTTGCGCGGGGCCGCTGGCTGGAATACCGCCTGGTGGCGGCAGCTCGTGCACAGGTACTTCGCGTGACCGTGGCTATGACCATTTTTGCGCAAGGCTGTGCTCCCACATTTAGCACAGGTGAGGGGCGTGTGTAGCATCTCACAAGATAGCAAAACCACCCTTTAGACCACCGCCAAATCTTCTAGGTTGCAAACAGAAAGGCCGGCTTGATTAAGCCGGCCTTTCTGTTTGCAATTCATACGTTTAAGATGTATCTGGACAGTCGTTGGCAATTCGCTGAACGTCCTGCTGAGCTTGCCAAAACATCTTTCCCGCTTCCGCTGAACCGTCTGCCGAAATGGGAAATATACTTTGGCAAGCTCAGCATAACCGTTTTAAAGTTTTCAAACACACCTTAATTAACTGATCAAGCGAATGTGCAGCAGCCTTGACCACTTGGATCCTCTACTACCTTTCCCTGGCTCCGCACACCGCTTGGTATGCGGAGCCAGGGAAAGGTAGTGTCACCGTAACAACCACACCGCATTACTTACTTTCGCTAGTTAAGCAGGGCAAGCTGACGGGAAGTCCCACGGACCTACCTAGTCTACCTTTTCTTCAGCCTACCTTTCCTTCCGCCGCTTTGGCTGGTGGGGGGGTAAAACAGGAACTGCCCCGCGCATTTCCCCGGGAAGGGAAACGCAGCGGGGCAGTTCGCCGTGATAAGGTTGGCGGCGACCGACTCTC
>NZ_RWIS01000033.1 GCF_003944705.1 Hymenobacter metallilatus
GGTGGTGGTCTAAGTTATGGTGCATCGTCGATTATGCTCGTCAATGACGAGTTGAATACGCACGTGGTGCATGGCTAAGCAGCGACTGAACGAGCAGGTCTTGCGCACCAGCACGGCACATTTCTGGCGCAAGGAGCAATTGATAGCCTCCACGATGCTGGTTTGGCCGCTGCCTTTCGGATGCGCCCGGTGAGCCCGCACCGGCCGCACGCCCCGGTAAGCTTCCCACTCATCCGTGTGGTACCACGTACCCGTACGGTAGGGGACGGGCAGCGCCCGCCACAGGCGCCGGGCGGTAGCACGGCCCCGGCTGCCCAGCACCCAGGCCACGATGCGCCGCGTGTGCCGCTCCACGGCCAGCCACAGCCACTTTTTGCGCCGTTTGCGGCCGACAAACGTCCACAGCTCATCCAGCTCCCGCTCTTTCGGCCGGTGCGGCAACGGACAACTCAGGGGACGGGTCTGCGCTTTTTTTTGCCAGCTTGGCCACCGTCATCCGCGCTACGCCCGTCAGGCGCACGATGGCCCGCTGCAAGACCCGCTCCAGGAGCAGCTTTTCTACCTGCGCATACTGTGCCGCTTTGCGCGGGGCCGCTGGCTGGAATACCGCCTGGTGGCGGCAGCTCGTGCACAGGTACTTCGC
>NZ_RWIS01000034.1 GCF_003944705.1 Hymenobacter metallilatus
TCTCTACTTCTGTAGAGGCCCTGTTCGTAAACAGGGCCGGCTCCGGGTGACTAACACTAGGTTAATCACACGTATTTGTGTTCTCTTTCTTTTTCTCGCTTTTCCTCTATGTCAAAGAACGTCTGCCACTCCCAATTGGAGGGCAAAGTATAGATAAAGCATTTGCTCATCTACAAAATACTCTTAACACTTAACATCCGTTTGATGTCATTAGTGTGGAGAATAACGGATTCGAACCGTTGACCCCCTGCGTGCAAGGCAGGTGCTCTAGCCAGCTGAGCTAATCCCCCATTATCTGAACCTAGCCATTTGCTAAGTAAAGTGGGCCTGCCTGGACTCGAACCAGGGACCTCTACATTATCAGTGTAGCGCTCTAACCACCTGAGCTACAAGCCCGGGTCGACTCGCGGAGTCGAATCCGTGAAAAGATTGAATAAAAGGAAAAGACAACAACGGTTACAGGTAATCAGTACAATCAGGGGGTAGGATGCCCCAGCTAGTCAACCGAGTCGAACAAGCTCCAGAAAGGAGGTGATCCAGCCGCACCTTCCGGTACGGCTACCTTG
>NZ_RWIS01000003.1 GCF_003944705.1 Hymenobacter metallilatus
GGTGCGGTCCGTGCTGACTGCACGCTTCCAAACACGTCACTTCTTCCGAACTCAACTCGGTGGCAGGTCGTCGCATGCCGCAAGCTACCAATTGCGCACTATACGCTTACTTCTGTATGGCTACTTAATAAAACACGAACCCATTGGGGCCGATACCGACTGTGAACGAGTCGATGGCCACGCCGGTGCTACGGTACCGGATTACCTTATCGGCAGCCGTAAACGAGCCAATACCCCCATAAATGGTACCATCCTGCGGGTCGACGCCTAAGCCGTAGAAGCTGCGCTTGATGAGCGGGGTGGCGGGCAGGGTAGCGTCGCCGGTACCCAGCGTGTACACGCCGCCCAGGTAGGTGAAGTACAGCTGGTTTTTGGCCCCGTTACTGGTGAGGCGGTTGGGGGTGCTGCGGTTGGAGGCCACCTCGCGGGTGGTAGCCGTCAGCTGGCCCGGCACAATCTTCGAGAGGCTGCCTTTGGTGGTGCGGGTGTAGTCGGTGCTGTAGTCGGCGTTGTAATACACTTTGCCGCCGCTAAGCACCCACACGTTGCCGCCGGCATCCTGCACCAGGCTGTTCGGCGAATCACCTACCGTAACAGTGCCCTCCACGGCATCGGTGGCGGTGCTGATAACCGTAACGGTGTTGCCGCCGCTGTTGGTTACGTACAGACGGGAGCCAGCCACCAGCAGCCGCTCGGGCTGCACGCCCACTTCAATGGTCTTAACGACGGTATTGGTTTTCAAATCAATCACCGATACGCGGCCGTTGCTGCCATTATAGGCCACGGTTTCGGTAACGTAGCCTTTAGCCGCTGAGGCCGCCGCAAAGTAGCGGGGCAGCTTGAGGCCGGTAACGGTGGCCTTGGAACGGAATTTGGCCAGCGACACTACCTCCAGCTTGTTGCTGTTATTGACCACAATGTAGCCGAGGCTGTCCTGCACGGCCATACTCTGGGCCACGTCGCCGAGGGCGCGGCCGTTGGCGGTGCTGAACAGGTTTTTGTTGGTAACGGTGCTACTGGCCTTGCTGAACAGGCTGATGTCGGCGTTGGAGCGCAGGAAGTTGCCTTCGTTCACCACAAACACACTGCTGGTTACAATGGGCGGGTCGGTCGGCTCCGGGTCGGTAGAAGGGTCGCAGGCCAGGAGGCCGAGAGTGGCCACGCCGCCCAGCAGCAGGCGGCTGGGTAGGCTGGCGAGGGAGTTCAGTGCTTTCATAAAGAAAATAAGGGAAGAGTGAATGACAGGTTAGTGCCACAGCAGCCGCAGGCTCAGGCTGCCGTGGCGGGGCGGCATGGCGCGGTTCTGGTAGCTTTGGTAGTGGCGGTTGGTGAGGTTGTAGCCCTGAACCAGCAGTTGCAGCCGCCACCCAGGCTGCACCGCCAGCGTGTAGCCGGCCGTGGCGTTTAGCAGCAGGTAGCTGGGCAGAAACTCCGTAGCCGACGCATCGGTGTAGCGGTAGCCGGAGAAGGTGAGGGCCGTGCTGAGCTGCCAGCCGCGCCAGGCATGGTCGGTACTGAAAGCACCGGTATGCAAGGGCACAAAGGGCAGCTGCCGGCCCACCGGGTCGGTATCGGTGGCTACTCCCCGCGTCTTCTCCGACTGCGTGAAGCTGTAGCTGGCCCGCGCCACGGCGCTGTAGCGCCCCGGTTTCCAGGTCAACTGGCTGCTGGCCTCCAGGCCCTGGGCCCGCACCTGCCGCAGGTTCCGCGGCGACCAGTACGAAGCGCCCGGCGTCCATTGCACCCAGTTATCAACCAGCTGGCGGTAGGCCGTTAGCTCGGTGTGCAGGGCCAGGTGGGTGGGGGCCAGGGTAAACGTATGGGCCAGCCCGCCCTCGTAGCCGATGCTCTGCTCCGGCAGCAGGCCAGGGTTGCCGCCGGGCCGCCAGTACCGTTCGTTCAGGGTAGGGGCCCGGTAGCTGCGCGAAGCTGAGCCTTTGAGCTGGAGCGTATGACGGGTTGCTTGGAAAGCTGTCCATTCGGCGCCGGCGGTGGGCGTAAGGGGTGGGCGGCGGCCGGGCAGCACGGCCTGGCGCAGGTTCAGGGACAGCCGCAAGCGGGGGCGAGGATCGTAGCGGAGCAGGGCAAAGCCGGAAAAGCGGTTTTCCGTGCGCGGCTGAGTTCCGTAGCCATCCACCTGCGCCGCAAAATGCTGGGCCTCGGCCCCCAGCCGGACTGTGGCATTGGGCGCAAACGTCCAGGTGTGCTCGGCCTGGGCCTGGCTGGTGCGCACCCTCGACTCGCTCAGGCCGCTCACCTCGTCCTGGTAGTTCAGCACGTCCTCAAACCAGGCCGCCCGCCCCGCCCATTCGTGGCGGGCCGTCACGTACCGGTAGCCGGCCGTGAGGCGGCGGCTTTGGTCCCGCTCCCGGGCGTGGGTGTTGTTGGTGCCGATGCCCGGCTGAATCTGGCGGTCCGCATCCGTCAGCCAGACGGCGGCCGTTGCTTCGCTTCGCTGCCCCAGTCGCAGGGTAAGATCCTGGGTGAAACTGGCTTGCCGGAAAGCCGCGTTTTCCTGGCGCACCCGCACCCGGCCCCGTGCTTCCCGGGTGTAGTAAGGAAAGTCGTTTTCGGCCTGACGGTATAGCAAGCTGGTGCGCACGGCCAGCTTCTGGTTGCTGAACGCCGCCTCCACGGTGCCGGCTCCCAGCCCGTAGCTGCCGTAGTCAGCCTGGGCCGTGCCCCGCCAGCCCGCGCCCCACCGCGTGCCGGTCGACAGCAGCACCGTACCCCCCACCGCGCCGTTGCCGTAGGTAGCCCCAGCCGGGCCGGGCTGAATATCCACCTGCGTACTGCCGCTGAGGGGCAGGAGGGAGAAATCGGCTTCCCCCAGGGAAGGCAGGTTGATGTTGAAGCCGTTCCAGAGCACGGCCGTGTGCCGGGCTGAGGTACCCCGCAGCGTAATGGATGCAAGCTGGCCGGGGCCGTAGTTTTTGAGGTAGATGGCCGTGCGGGCGCTCAGCACATCGGTGAGGGTGCCCGTGCGGTAGTTGGCCAGCGCCACCGAGTCCAGGGAGAAGCGGTGGCTGCCCACGGCAAACCGCTCCAGGCGCACGCCCGGAATCCGGACGGTGGGCAGCTGCTGCACCCGGGCCGTGTCGGGGGCAGTTTGGGCCAGCGCCGGCAGCGTGAGCACGCCCAGGCCCGCGGTAAGCCACTGCCAGAGTAGCCACCTGCGCCGGAGGGCCGAAAAATGCGTCTTGCGAACCAAAGTTTTCGAAATCGAAAAATTCAGTTCAAAACCCCGTTGCCCGGCCGTTACCTACAGCCAAACCCCGAAGCCGAGGCCGAAAACAGAAGAGTATGCTGCCCGGCCGAAGCCGTGCCACTGATTTCATTCTCCGCCTTTCCTCCGAAGGCGCTGAACATGGGGGAAATGCAAAGGCAGGTCTCCTGGCTTGCTCCGGGCGCGTCGCCTTCCCATTTCATGGCTTCCCGCAGGAAGCCGGTGCTGAAACAGTGGCTGGTGATGACGCGCCAACTCATGAAGCGTACAGTTGCGGGGACAGCTCCGGATTTCAACCGGATTCCCTTTTCAGCCGCGCCCCGCATGTGGGGGTTGGCCACCTCTACGGCAGCAAAGGTAGGCAATGGCCCGTATAGGTTGGCTATCCGCGTGAAATTCCTGCCTGCGTATGTCCAAACTGCCCCCGGCCTTCTACCGCCGCCCCGACCCCGTTCAGATTGCCCGCGAGCTGCTGGGCAAGCACGTATACTCCTGCCTTGATGGCCAGCTGACCGGGGGGCGCATCGTGGAAACGGAAGCCTATTCGCACGAAGGCGACGCTTCCATGCAGCTGCACCTGAAACGGCGGGGCACCCACGGCCGCGCCCTGCACGAGCCCGGCGGCCGGGCCTATCTGTACCAGGTGTACAACCGCCACACGCTGTTCAACATCAGCACCAACGCCGCCGACAAACCCGATACGGTGCTCATCCGGGCCATTGAGCCGCTGGTGGGCCTGGATGTAATGATGGCCCGGCGCGGCCTTACGGCTCCATCTGCCAAGCTCACGGCCGGCCCCGGTCTGCTCACGCAGGCGTTGGGGGTTACGCCCACTCTCAGCGGCACCGACCTGCAAGGCCCCATCCTCTGGCTTGAAGACCACGGGGAAGATGTACCCGAAACCGCCGTACGCCGCAGCCCCCGCGTCGGCCTGGCCTACGCCGGCGAAACCGCTGCCACCCTGCCCTGGCGCTTCCGCATCATCGGCAGCAAATGGACCAGCCCCGCAAACCACTGATTACCCGGAGTTCGTGGACGATTGACCGGTGGTGGCACACGCTGTAGCTTGTGCCAGGCGCCTAATTCTTGGTAGGAATAGCATTGTTATGAAAAGAGGCTTGCTATATAGCAAGCCTCTTTCGTTGTCACATGGAGTTGTTATGCGGCGCCCGGCACGAGCTACAGCGTGTGCCACAATCATGCGGAAAATCCGGGCAATCAGTAGTCCTTGGAGCATACCAGCACCATCAGCCGGCCTTCCAGGTTGGTGGTGGCGAAGAGATATAAGTCGCCGCCCTCCCGGATGCCGGTGCGGTGGCGAAATTCGGCCACCGAATCGGGGAAGTTGCGGGTAGTGACGTGGGCGCGGGCCTCGGGACCCAAGTGGGCGCGCAGGGCCTGCCCGTCGTACTTCTCCACCGCCCGAATCCGGAAGATGCGGCCTGGAAAGTCAGGCCTCAATACATCTGAGGTGTACAGATGGCTGTGCTGGTGCAGCTTCAGCAGCTCGAAAGCCGTGCCGATACTTTTAAACGCGCCGGCTTTCAGTACAGCCACATTGGGCTCATAAAGGTACTGCTGGGGCTCGGCGTAGCGGGCCACCGCGCGGGTTTCGCGGGCCCGGTTCAGCCGGAACTCCTGCTGCTGTCCGGTGCGCAGCAGGTTCACGGTGTACCGCTCGGGGTCGACGGCCGGCTCGGGCCCCAACTCGTACAGCACTTCCTTGCATTCATTATCCACGGCCACTACCCACAAGCGGCGCACCTGCCGCAGCTCCTGAATGGCCTGGTCAATATCGAGCATGGGGGAGGTTTTGAGCAGTACGCACCGGCTTTTGTGGAGCAGCAGCGGCATCAGGCGCAGCACGTCCGGCTCACAGTCCTGCAGCCGGAAAATCTTCTTGGCCGCCGTGTCGCGGCGGGCAGGGTCGAGGTAGAGCCAGTCGAACGTATCGGGCGTGTTGCGCAGAAACTGCACCGCGTCGGCGGTGTGGCACTGTACGTTCCGGATGCCCAGCTGCGCCAGGTTGAAGCGTACCACATCGGCCAGTGCCGCGTGGCGCTCCACGTAATGTACTTCTGCAACAGTAGCGGCAAAATGTGCCGCGTCCACTCCGAAGCCTCCTGTAAGATCGGCCAGCCGCTGGCCCTGCACCAACGAAGCCTTAAATTCGGCCGTACGGGCCGAGGAAGCCTGCTCCACGGATAAGGCCGGCGGAAAAATCAGGTCGGGATTTTCAGCCCAGGCCGGTAGTTTGGTTTTGGCTTTCTGCCGGGCCTGGATCTGGCGGATGAGGTCGGGCACTGGCAAGCCGGGGTGGCGCCGGGCCTGAAGGGCAAGCTGAGCGGGGTCGTCGTGCAGGTGCTTGGCAACGTATTGACGGGCCGCAGTCGGCAACGGGTAGTCCATGTAGGGTTCCTACGAAAAACAGGCCGGCCCCGGATATGGCTCCGCTACCAGCCCTGGCGAAAAGCTACACCAAACGTAAGCAGGAAATCCGGCAACAGCCAGTTCTGTTCGTGCTTGCCCGACTGCCCTTCGGTAAAACAGACATTCCGGCCCCGTACACGGGCGGGGGCATCTGTTACTTAGTGCCCCCGCCCGTGTACAGGGCCGGAATGTTTGAAAACGCCGCTGCTACTACCGCAGATTCCAACTCAGGGCCAGCAAAGGCTGGCCGTTACGGCTGGCCGTAAGCCCCACTGTACTAGGCCGCAGTTGGTACAACGCCCCCGTACGGGCGGCCGTAGAACCAGCATTGTGCGCCTCTACAGCCCGCTGGAAATGCGAATTGGTATGGCGTGAAATAAAGATATTACTCAACAGGCTAAAGGCAGCTACACCAATGGCAGCCTGTTGCTGCGTATTGAAATATTGCTGTTTTTCATCCTTGGCCAATACCTGCTGACCATACACGCCTACTGCCCCAACAAAGGTGAGGCGCTCGGCCAGAAACAGCCACTTTTGCCGCCGGTACCGGTTCAGGTTATCAAGGGCCTCCTGGTTGCCGGCCAGATAAGGACGGAGCCGCTGCCCGAAGAAACCGGCACTCTGATAATCAGACTCCATAGTTCCCACACCAGTAGTGAAATAGAAGTTTTTCTGCACTCCATTCTGCCCCCGGTTCTGGTCTTCCGGAGCCAGGCGAATGATAGTAGACTGCTGGGCCTGGGCAGTTGCAGAAACCCCCAATGCACACAAAGCAACAAAGGCAACACGACGTACTACGCCGGAAATACGGGTCAGATGAGGTTGGGGCATGAGGACAAATCTACTGCATATATAGTCAGCTTGCTAAGTGTTTGAGCGAGAAAAAAGTGCAATTCATCGAGGAAAAGTTTTAGTGCTCAGCCAACAAAAGCACCTCGTCCTTCGTTCTGGCAGGCAGTTCACCCAATTTCTTCGCTCATGAAAACGCTGACTTCTCTTTTCCGTCCGGCCCTGCTGTTGGCCGCTCTGCCTACGGCGCTGGCTTTTTCGGCTTGCTCCAACGACGACGACGACAACGCTACCCCCGTGCCAGACCAAGGCAAGGTAACGGCGGTACACGCGGCCCCGAATGCCAACGTAAAGGTGTCGCTGCTGGTCGATGACAAATCGGTGAAAGATCTGAACTACGGCGAAAATTCCGGCTACCTGGCTGTGGATGCAGGCAGCCGGGTCTTCAAGATCAACGTGGCAGGCTCTTCTACCACAGTAGCTACCGCCACTCAAACAGTGGCTAAGGATAAGAACTACTCGCTTTTCGCCTACAGCCCCACCACCCAGGCCAATTCCATCAGTGCCATTTGGGTGGAGGACGACCTAACGGCTCCGGCTGCCAACCAGGCTAAAGTTCGGGTGGTGCACCTGGGCCTGAATGCGCCTTCCCCGGTTAAACTCTCCCAGGAAACCGTGGCCGGCTCCACCGATGTACCCGGTATAAGCGCAGCATTTGGCGCGGCGTCTGCTTTTGCCTCTGTTCCGGCGGGCACTTACAACCTGCTGGTAACAACCGGTGCTGCATCCACGAAGGTGGTGGCCGTTGGCGACGGTAGTGGCTCCGGTACGGGCACCAAGAATTATGAAGCCGGCAAAATATACACTGTAGTAGTGCGAGGCAGCCTGGGCAACCTCGATGCCAACCTGCAACCTAAAGCAGTGCTGATCCAAAACAACTAGGCTGCATCCTGCAACTCAAATTGCCAAAGCCCGTCCTGCAATTCGCGTAGGGCGGGCTTTTGCTTGAGTCAGCGGTGTAGCCACGCAGGCAGGATAAGGTAGCACGGGCCTGAGTATCTGACTTTTGTCTGGGCGTGCTTCTTGGGTATTCAATCGGTCGTATCAGCTGGGCTTCTGGCCTTCACTGCAGGGTTCTGCAAACCACATATAACAAATCGAGTATCTTTGCGGTTAGAAACCGACAAACTCACTTCTGTATCTGACTGATGGAGACTAAGACCACGGCCTACGTTCCGTACAAAGTAAAAGACATGAGCCTCGCCGAGTGGGGCCGCAAGGAAATCCGCCTGGCCGAAGCCGAAATGCCCGGCCTCATGTCGCTGCGGGCGGAGTATGGTGCCAGCAAGCCGCTGAAAGGCGCGCGCATTGCCGGTTGCCTGCACATGACCATCCAGACGGCCGTGCTCATCGAAACCCTCATTGAGCTGGGCGCCGACGTAACGTGGTCGTCGTGCAACATCTTCTCCACTCAGGACCACGCCGCTGCAGCCATTGCTGCGGCCGGTATTCCGGTGTATGCTTGGAAAGGCATGAACGAGGAGGAGTTTAACTGGTGCATCGAGCAGACCTTGTTCTTCGGTGAGGAGCGGCAGCCCCTGAACATGATTCTGGACGACGGGGGCGACCTGACCAACATGGTGCTCGACCAGTTCCCCGAGCTGGCCAGCGGCATCAAAGGTATTTCAGAGGAAACCACCACGGGTGTACTGCGCCTGATTGAGCGGGTGAAAGCCGGTACGCTGCCCATGCCCGCGTTCAACATCAACGATTCGGTAACCAAGTCCAAGTTCGATAACAAGTACGGCTGCAAAGAGTCGGCCGTGGATGCTATCCGCCGTGCTACCGACGTGATGATGGCCGGCAAAGTGGCCGTAGTAGCCGGTTACGGCGACGTAGGAAAAGGTACCGCCGCTTCGTTGCGCGGTGCCGGAGCCCGTGTTATCGTGACGGAAATTGACCCCATCTGCGCTTTGCAGGCGGCCATGGACAGCTATGAGGTGAAGAAGATGGAAAACGCCATTCCGCGCGCCGACATCGTCATCACCACCACCGGCAACTGCGACATTATCCGGGAGGAGCATTTCCGTGCCCTGAAGGATAAGGCTATTGTCTGCAACATCGGCCACTTCGACGATGAAATTGACATGGCTTGGCTGAACAAGAACTACGGCCACACCAAAGACACCGTGAAGCCCCAGGTGGATATTTACACCATCGACGGCAAAGAGGTGATTATTCTGGCTGAAGGCCGCCTCGTGAACCTTGGCTGTGCCACCGGCCACCCCTCGTTCGTAATGTCGAACTCTTTCACCAACCAGACGCTGGCTCAGCTGGAACTGTGGCAGCACGCTGACAAGTACGAAAACGAGGTATATACCCTGCCCAAGCACCTTGATGAGAAGGTGGCCCGCCTGCACCTCGCCAAAATTGGCGTGGAGCTGGACGAGTTGACGCCCAAGCAGGCTGACTATATCAAAGTACCCGTGGAAGGCCCGTTCAAATCGGACCTGTACCGCTACTAAGCGGATCCGACTTCCCAAAGGAAAGCCCCACCTGGCACTGCGCCGGGTGGGGCTTTCCTTTGGGAAGAAGCCAGAAAATGAATTCGCTAGGAGATAAAGCGAATAGACAGCGGATAAGGCCAGACGATGCCCTCGTTGGCCTTGATGCCCCCGATAATAGGAAACACCAGCGTCAGAATGCCCAGGATGGCCAGCAGTGGAATGCCAATCAGCAGGAAGCTTAATATACCACATACTACGCCATATAGAAGGGCGCTGAGCAGCCAGTTCATCACTACTTTGCCGTGAGCATCAATTTCCGGTAGCTCGTTCTTCTTTATCTGCCATAGCACAATGGGCAGAATAAAGCCTGCCCCCGGTACCAGCAGGCCCGCTAACAGGGAGAAGTGCAGGAACATAGCCCACTGGCGGGTGTCCGAATCGGAATAGTGCATGGCGCGCTGACCGTAAACGGCGTCGGAGTTGACAGCCGACGGTAAGTAACACAAAAATTCTGGGTCCGATTGGCTACGCTGGTACTGCCAGCCGCTCGCGCACGGCGGGGGCTACTAGTTGCCCAAACAGCTCGGTGGAGCGGAGCACTGCTTCGTGGGGCATACCTTCCAGCATCAGCTGGCCAATAAAACGAGTGTTGCCAAACAAACCGTGCAGGTACACCAGCTTCTCAATGATTTCCTGTGGGGTACCCACAAACAATGGCCCCTGCGGTCCACGCAGGTGGTCAAACTGCTGCCGCGACATAGGCGGCCAGCCCCGCTCCCGGCCAATGCGGTTCATCACCAGAGAGTAGGCAGGAAAGAACTCATCGGCAGCCTGCCGGGAGTCTTCGGCCAGGTGAAAGTGGCAGTTAATGCACAGCGGCAGCGGGTCAGTATGGCCAGCTTGTTGAGCAGCGCGGCGGTGCAGCTCGGCAAACGATACGTACTGTGCCGGTGCCCCGCCCAAAATGGCAATGGTGAGCCCCAAGCCCAGGGCGCCGGCCCGGGCCGCCGAAGCGGGCGTACCGCCCACGCCAATCCAGATAGGTAGCTTGGGCTGTACGGGGCGCGGATATACCCCTTTTCCCGTAATGGCTGCCCGGTGCTTACCCTGCCAGGTTACTATTTCCTGCTCGTTGAGCTGCAGCAGCAGGCCCAGCTTCTCGGCAAACAGCGCATCGTAATCCTGCAGATCCTGCCCAAACAGCGGAAACGACTCAATGAAGGAGCCGCGTCCGGCAATAATTTCGGCCCGACCGTTGGAAATCAGATCCAGCGTGGCAAAGTTCTGAAACGTGCGCACCGGATCAGTGGAGCTAAGCACCGTTACGGCACTGGTAAGCCGTACGCGGCTACTCACGGCTGCCACCGCCGCCAACATTATCTCCGGCGACGATACCACGTAATCAGCCCGGTGATGCTCACCAATGGCTACTACATCCAGGCCCGCCTCGTCGGCCCGGCGGCCCAGCGCCACTAGTTCCTGCGTGCGTTGGGCCGCGGCCGTGTCGCCGCCAGCTACGTGGGCGGGCGCTATTTCCCCAAATGAGCTAATGCCAAGTTCCATACAATCGTGAATCAGGTAGGTACATGAATTTGGTTGCCTAACGTGGCAATACGCCAGTTTGTTCACGCTACCTGCTCACCGTGAACCACGGAATACCCAGCCGGCCCGGAAACTGATGTATCCGCACGGAGTCGCCGGGCATCGTTTGGTTGTAGATTTCTTCCGTCACGGTTACGTCGTCGGGTGTGGCTCGGGGGCCCCAGGCGCCTACTTCGAGGTAGTAGGTGGTGGTTTTGCCGGAGGAGTAATGCTTGCCTCGTACCGGTACGCGGTACACCTGTGGCCTGGCCTCCTCGAACGCGCAGTTATAGGCCACCGGGGCCGCGTAGGCATACGGTAGCACACAGAACGTCAGCATACCCACTACACCCCAGCGGCCGTTGGGGTCCTTGATAAACCGCCAGCTGCCGTATGCCAATAGCCCTCCAAACAGCCCGCCGATTGCCGCTATCCAGGGCCACACGGGCGTAACTTCCAGCAGCTCGAAGTCAAATAGGTCACGCAGCAGCAGCGCCAGCGGAGGGGAGAACAGGGCCGGGAGCAGAGACGGGTAAGCGCTGTCGTTCCGTTCGTCGGGCCGAATGAGGCCTTGGTGCCAGAGTAAGGCAGCCAAGGCCAGGGGCGGTAGCGTGAGGCCTGCCTGTAGCGCCCACTCGTAGGGCGTGGGGTAAAAGAGCAGCCAGGCGGCCACAGCCCAGGCCAGCGTGTTCAGCACGCGACACAGTTGCCGGGCCTGGGTCAGCTTTTCTTCCCGCTCCGGAGCGGTGCGGCCCAAGGTTTCGTCCTGCAGAATCTGCTGCGCCTCCTGCTCCCGCTGCTGCACATCCAGGTTCGGAAAGCGGACGGCCAGCCACTGCTGTATGCCCGCGTAGTTTTCACTGGTATAGCCTATTCTGATGGATGGATACTCCTTCGAGACGGGCACGATATACGTATATTTATCATCGAGCCGGTACCCCCTGATGGCCGTGCGCGGAATTTCCTTGCGGCGCAGTGCTCCTTCGTAGCGGATGCTGTGCTCAGTGAGAATGTGCCGCGCTTTGTGGGTTTCATATAGTCCGTAGATGAAGAACAGACCCATAGCCCAGAACACTCCTGATAAAGCAACCAAACCGGCATTCCAGCCTTTATCGGCAAATAGCAGCGGCGCGCCCAGAAACAGCAGAATCAGGGGCGGAACAAATACATAAATGAAAATACGCCAGCCCTTAGCGGTGCCGTAGCTGTGTACTGTATTGGTGGCGGTAGAAAGAGGCATTAGCAGGGTAAGCGGGCCAGAAATTCAAATAGATACCTCAAAGCTAGGTCCCTACATGACAACGACCAACCCGAAGAGCTGGCCGTTTGCGTAAGCGAGTAGGCTGACTCCTGGTTACTCCTGAAAAAACGGCTGCCCCACCAGCCGCTCCGATTCCTGCCACAGCCGCTGGGCATTATCGGGCGTGTTGAAACCAGACTTTACTGCCTCCGGGCGCTGCTTCACGAAGTAGCCGCCGCTGGTCTGGGCCACTTCCGGCGCCGTAGCCAGGTAGATGCTGGTCTGGGCTCCATCCTCGGAGGAAGTCATGAATGGCGCGGCTACTTTATAGAAGGCCCGCGTCAGCCAGGTAGAGTTGCTGCCGAAGTTGCTGGCTACCACGCCGGGATGCAGGCTGTTGGTACTCACGTTGTGGATGCCCCGTTCCCGCAGCCGCCGCGCCAGCTCCTGCGTGAACATGATGTTGAACAGCTTGGAGTTGGCGTAGGCCCGCATGGGCGAGTAGCTGCCGGCCACATCCAGGGTAGCAAAATCGGGTTTGGCGAACTGGTAAGCCATAGAAGCCACGTTGACGATGCGTGCCGCCGGACTCTGCTGCAACTTGGGCAGCAGCAAGCTGGTGAGCAGAAACGGGCCAAGGTGGTTGGTGGTCAGTGTCATTTCCGGGCCGCTGGCGGAGGTTTCCCGCTCGTTGCCGAACACCAGCCCGGCATTGTTTACCAGCACGTCCAGCCGGGCGTAGCGCTGATTGAATTCCTCCGCCGCCCGCCGCACCTGGTTCAGGTCCGATAGGTCGCAGAGTAGCACATCCACCCGGCGGCCGGGCCAGGCCTCCGGCTGAATTTCCTGGCGGGTACGGGCCGCTTTATCGGCATTTCGGGCCAGCAGTACTACGTGGTAGCCCTGCCGGGCCAGCTGTTGGGCCGTTACCTTACCAATACCGGAAGTAGCACCCGTAACGAGGGCAATAGGTTCAAAAGAAGTTGTCATATGGCAATTGGCTAGGCTCGGTAGACTATACGCAACCCGCTGGGGTAGGGTAGGTGCTCCGGCCGATTTGCCTGATGTTGGGTGGCAGTAGCAAGGAAGCGTCATTCTGAGCGTGGCCAGGAGCGAAGCAAAGGAGTTTTGCGTGCCGACGTTGCAATGGTACTCCTTGCGTTAGCACGTAGGATTGCTTCTTTCGCCGGTGTACCAAGTTTTGAAACAGATTTTGTCAACCGTCCACGCGCGTTAACAAGCCGGCAAACCCGCTACACCAGGCCATTCCAACACACTAACGGGCCACCACCAGCCGGCAGCTGGCCGGGCGGCCACCAACCGATTCAACCCGAACCAAGTAGGTAGCTGAGGGTAAATTGGTGGTAGAAAATGTAAAGGAAGCGGCAGCCGTGGAAAACGCCCCGACCAGTCGCCCCTGCAAGTCCAGCACCTGTATTTGCCGGTGCGCCGGGCCGGAGAAGCGCAGGGTAGTTTCGGTGGTGGCGGGGTTGGGGTAGAGTTCTGGCGCCGCCGTGGGCTGGGCCCCGGCCAGCGGCACCGCTCGTGCGTCAACGGCGGGCCGCAGCCGGTACGCCGGAAAACTATCGGGCATAGCAGCATAAAACGAGTGAAGCTGCCGCTTGTCGAAGCGTACCCGCACACTGTCGCCGCTGAAGCTGCGGAAGCGCACCAGCTGCGCAAACCGGCCTCCTTCAATGGCTCCCGATAAGTCTTGCATCTGCGCGTGGCCCGTGTTCAGACCTTGCACCAAGCCGCGCCGGATTCGGACGGCATGTACCCAGCTACCCCCCGAATTTGGCCGTGCGGTAACCAGGTAGTATAGTCCCCGATACCGGAAAGCCTGGGCACTGAGCCATTCTTCGCGGCTACTATCATGCTCTATGCTGAAGGTGTTGAGGCCCGTTTGAGCGTCGTACGTCAGGCCGAATTGGATGGTGTCTTCTGCCAGCAGCATCCCCCGCGGCCCCAGCACCTGCGCCAGATTCAGGGGCCGGGCCACCACAACCTCATCAAACCGGGCCGCCGGTTCCTCGCAGGCCGTTAGCAGGCTCAGCAGTATCAACAGAAAAGCAGTGCGCATACCGCAGATAGGACAAATGGAGTTACTTGCGGCGGATTTTACCTGGTGCCAACCGTGGCAACCGGGCCAGATATGGCCGCACGTAGGTATTGCGGGGGAACAGCCGCAAGGTTTGCTGCCCGAACTGACGGCAGAGGTCGGCCTCTCCCAACTCGAATAAGCACTCCGTCTGATACTGAAGCATTTGCTCCTGCAATTTGCTACCTGCGTACAGGTCAGTGGGAGCAGCCAGTACCGCCTGTGAGATGCAGAGCAACGCCTCGGCCCATTGCGCATTATCCATGTGCAAAGTCCCTAGTTTCCAGTACGCTTCCGCAAATTGCGCATCCACTACCACCGCTGAGTCACTGGCAGGAACGGCACTGCGTACCCGGTTCACTAACTGCTGATACAGCGTGTGGGCGCGGGGCTTTTGGGCATCGGTCCGGTAAAGGGCACGGGCCAGCTGATTCAGAATAAATGGATTATCCGGCTCTTTCTGATAAGCTTCCTCCACCAGAGCCGCCGCTTCGGCGTAGCGGCCCGCCCCGTAGGCCTCCTCCGACTTCACCAACGCTAGGCCATACCGCACCGACCGGATCAGCGGCATTTCGGAGGTATACCCCACTACTTGCCCGGGCTGAATTTTGGTGCCCAGTAGCCGGGTATCAAAGTCGACGTGCAGCATTTCAATTGTGTTAATACCCCGGGGCAGAACTACCTGTGGGCTGTGCACCCAATACCGGTTCTGAGCCTGGCCAGCTGTGGAGAGGCTGAAAAAGAGCAGTAGGAACAGGATGCGCATACTGGCGAAAGAGTTAGACAACGGATACCTCTCAATACCAGCAGCAGCCCTCACGTAACCCTACCAGGCGGCTGCCCCGGCATAAACCCCGATATTTGCCCGCGTTATGTCCCAGGTTCCGCTGTCCGTCGTCATCATCACCTTCAACGAAGAAGCCAACATTGCCCGCTGCCTCGAAGCCGCCCGCCCCATTGCCGACGAGCTGCTAGTGGTAGACAGCTTCTCCACCGACCGCACGACGGAAATTTGCCGGGAGCTGGGTGCCCGGGTGGTTCAGCACGCTTTTGAAGGATACGTGGAGCAGAAAAACTACGCCACGGAGCAGGCCCGCCACAACCACGTACTGCAGCTCGATGCCGATGAGGTACTGACCGAAGAGCTGCGCCACAGCATCCGGCGGGCCACGGAGCACTGGCAGGGCGGGGGCTATACTCTGGCCCGCCTCACCAACTACTGCGGCCATTGGGTGCGCCACGGCGGCTGGTACCCCGACCGGAAGCTGCGCCTCTACGACCGGCGCCTGGGCCGCTGGGAGGGTCTGCTGCTGCACGAGCGGTATGCGCTGGCCGCCGGCCAACCGGCCCCGCTGCCCCTGGCCGGCGACGCCCTGCACTACTCTTACAATTCCGTGGCGCAGCACGTAACCCAGCTCAACCGCTTCACCAGTATTGCCGCCGATGAGCTGTGGCTGCGGGGCAAGCGCCGCGTTACGCTGTTTCACCTGCTGCTGAAGCCCTGGTGGAAGTTCGTGCACGGCTACGTGCTGCGGCGGGGCTTCCTGGATGGATTTGCGGGCCTGAGCATTGCCGTCATTTCGGCCTGGGGCGTGTTTCTGAAGTTTGCCAAGCTCAAAACCAAAGCCTCCGCATGAGCCGCACCTTCCTGCTCAGCCGCACCGATGCCATCGGCGACGTGGTGCTCACGCTACCCGTGGCCGGCCGCCTGAAACAGCTGTTTCCGGGCTGCCGGGTGCTGCTGCTGGGGCGCACCTACACCCAGGCCGTAGCCGCCGCCTGCCCCTGGCTGGATGGGTTTCTGAATTTCGACGAACTACGGCAGCTGCCCGAAGCCGCTCAGGTAGCTGCCCTCCAGGCCACCGGCGCCGATATCATCCTGCACGTTTTTCCGAACCGCCACTTGGCCTGGCTGGCCCGCAAAGCCGGCATTGCGCACCGCCTCGGCACCTGCAGCCGGTGGTTTCACTGGCTTACCTGCACCCGGCTAGTGGCCTTAAGCCGCCGCCACTCGCCCCTGCATGAGGCCCAATTGAATCTGCAGCTGCTGCAAGGCCTGGGCATATCCGAAACCATGCCCCTGGCAGCCGTTGCGCCGCTGGTGCAGCTCACGCCCACCGTGCCGCTTCGGCCGGAGCTGTTGGCGCTTCTGCAGGCCCGCCAGCCTGGCCAGCTCAACCTTATCCTGCACCCGCGCAGCCGGGGCAGCGCCCGGGAGTGGGGACTGGCGCATTTTGGGCAGTTGGTCCGGCTGCTCTACCAGGCCGGGCACCGCGTATTCATCACCGGTACCGCCGCCGAGGGCGAGGAGCTACGGGAGTGGCTGCCGCAGCACCAGCCCTATCTGGCCGCCGACCTGACGGGTCAGCTCAGTCTGCCCGAGTTCATTGCCTTTATTGCCGCCGCCGACGGGCTGGTGGCCGGTAGCACCGGCCCTTTGCACTTGGCTGCCGCGTTGGGCCGATACGCGCTGGGACTGTATCCGCCTATTCGGCCCATGCACCCCGGCCGTTGGGCTCCATTGGGTCCTCACGCCGGGTTTATGGTGTTTGATAAACCCAACTGCCAGGACTGCCGCACCCAGCCGGCCGCCTGCACCTGCATTAAGGCGTTGGAGCCGCTCGGGGTGCTGGCGCGCATCCGGCAGTGGGTGCCGCTGCCTATTGCTTAAGCTGAGCCCCGCACGCCAAATAGTATAACCATGTGCTTTGCAGCAGAAATACGTCCGGGCCGAACGCAGGCGGGAGATTATCTTCCCGGGTAGTAATATTCTCCCCAGGCAATCTATATGTAGGGTAAGTATGCGGCCGCCTGCCAGTTTACAGTTGAGTTTGATCCTACTGTTTGGGCTGGAAGTGCAACCCGCATAACCTCCCTGCCCGTACGTGTACCATTCCCGACTGCTATGTTTGTCGATGCCTGATCAGGAAGGCCAGTTATTTTCTTGCACCATAGCACCACATACATAGTTTGGGGCCATTCCGTGGGCGCCGGCTCAAGCTAGGCGCTTCTACCGCAAAAACCTTCTTCCATCCCCGCGGTATAACCCATACATTTGTCTAACGGCGGTATTTTTTTAATATTCAGCCGCAATATTCAGCGTTCATG
Organism: Hymenobacter metallilatus; assembly: GCF_003944705.1. Lineage (GTDB taxonomy): Bacteria > Bacteroidota > Bacteroidia > Cytophagales > Hymenobacteraceae > Hymenobacter > Hymenobacter metallilatus. Next base: position 16,983 of record NZ_RWIS01000003.1, read on the forward strand.
AGCGACTCTCCCGAGCGGATTCCTAAACTGAGTAAAGAGGAAAAGGACCGGCGTTTTCAGGCCGAACTAATGCCCGTACTCGACCCCCTGTACAACTTTGCGTTTCGCCTCACTCTCGATGAAGATGATGCAAATGACCTCGTGCAGGAAACTTATCTGAAAGCATATCGCTTCTTTGAGTACTTCGAGCCGGGAACAAACGCCAAAGCGTGGCTGTTTCGCATCCTGAAAAATTCGTTCATCAACGATTTTCGCAAAAAGAGCAAGCAGCCTGCTAAGGTTGACTATAGCGAAATCGAAGGATACTACAACTCGGAAGATGTAGAAGCCGACAGTGATGCTGGCTCTACTTCAACCGACATGCGGCAGCAGGCCGTGCGCGACCTGATCGGTGATGAGGTGGCGCGTGCGCTGAACTCGCTGCCCGTGGATTTTCGCACGGTCATCATCCTCTGCGACCTGGAAGGGTTCACGTATGAGGAAATGGCAAAAGTGCTGGACATCCCCATCGGTACGGTGCGCTCCCGCTTGCACCGGGCACGCAATTTCCTCAAAGAAAAACTCGAAAAATACGCTAAGTCGATGGGGTATGGCTCCGAAGGCGACGGCGAAGATGATTTTCCCCTTACTGAAGAGTCTGAATAACATCCCCTCAGCCAAGCCCCCGCTATGGAAACTACTTCTACAAAGCAAACCAACCAGAGCGGCGCCCCTGTCACCAGCGGCCCCGACTGTGAACGTGTGAATACCATACTCGACCAAATCATCGTTGGGCAGGATCCCACGGCGGAGGATGCAGATTATTTCGTCAACCACGCCGAAGATTGTTCCCCGTGCTTCGATAGCCTCGAAAAACAGCACATTTTCATCGACTTCCTGGGTGAGCATCTGGGGCGCAAAAAGGCCCCCGTAGCATTGTCAAACTCAATTCTTGCAAGACTTCAGGGAGAAATGGCCTAATTTTGCCCGATGCAGGGTAAAATCATCGCCTTTTCAGCCCCATCCGGAGCTGGCAAGACCACCATCGTACATCGGCTACTGGAGCGTATTCCGGAGCTAAGTTTTTCAATTTCAGCCTGTACCCGCGACAAGCGCGGGCGCACCGAAGCCAACGGCAAGGATTATTACTTCATCTCCGTTCAGGAGTTTCAGGAGAAAATCCGGCATGATGACTTTGTGGAATGGGAGGAAGTGTACGAAGGTGCCTTCTACGGCACGCTGAAGTCCGAAATTGAGCGCATCTGGGACAATGGTAACCACGCCATTCTGGATGTAGATGTGAAAGGCGGTCTTAGCATCAAGGAGTTTTACAAAGACCGTGCCCTTGCGGTATTTGTGAAGCCGCCGTCGTTGCAGGTGCTGGAACAGCGCCTGCGCAACCGTGCTACCGACTCCGAAGCCAGCATTTCAGCCCGCATTTACAAAGCCAACTTTGAGCTGACGTTTGAAGACCGCTTTGACGTGGTAATCGTTAACGACGACTTGGAGCGAGCCATCGACGAAGCTGAAAAGATGGTGCGCGCCTTTATTACTGCCGAGTCGGCCATTCTGTGAGCAGTCCCGCTACCGTTGCCCCTGTGGGCCGGAAAGTAGGACTGCTTTTTGGTTCCTTCAACCCCATCCACACCGGCCACCTGATTCTGGCCCACTTTATGGCCACGCACACCGATCTGGCTGAAGTATGGTTGGTGGTGTCTCCGCAGAGTCCGTTCAAAATAGGGCAGGAGTTGCTGGGTGAGAGGCAGCGGCTCGAACTGGTGGAACGAGCCATTGCCGGCAACCACCAGTTGCGGGCGTTGGATGTAGAGTTTGCCATGCCCAAACCCAGCTACACCATTGATACCCTGGATGAGCTGCGGCGGCAATACCCCACGCACCGGTTCGTGCTGCTGATGGGGGAGGATAACCTGCCGGGCCTGCCCCGCTGGAAACAAGCCGACCGAATTTTGGCCGAAAATGAAGTGTACGTGTACCCGCGCCCGGGTGTGGATGCCACTGAGGTAAATGCCCACCCCGGCGTACGGGTGGTAGAGGCTCCGCTGCTCGATATTTCGGCCACGTTCATCCGGGAGTGCGTGCGGGAGGGCAAATCCATCCGCTACCTCGTGCCGGAAGCCGTGGAGCAGCAGATTCTGGCAGCTGGTTACTGGCAAGGATAGAAGCGTAAGATGGTGAGATATGCGAAGTGAGACTTTCATTCTGTTGGCCCGGCAGGGTTCCAGAACGAAAGTCTCACTTCGCATATCTCACCATCTTACGTTTATAATCAGATGGTCATGATTTCTGATTCTTTCTTGCTGAGCAGCTCGTCTACCTTACTGATGTAGCTGTCCGTGAACTTCTGCACCTTGGCCTCCGCGTCTTTCACGGCGTCTTCCGAGGCACCCTCTTTCTGTAGTTTCCGCAACGACTCGTTTACATCCTTACGGATACCCCGAATGCGGACTTTTCCGTTTTCCGACTCGTTTTTAGCCTGCTTTACCAGGTCGCGGCGGCGCTCCTCCGTCATAGGCGGAATGTTCAGGCGTACACCCTCGGCATCCGACTGCGGATTCAGGCCCAGGTCACTGTTCTTAATGGCCTTGGCAATTTCGCTGATCATGTTTTTCTCCCAGGGCTTGATGAACAGCGTGCGGGCGTCGGGGGCTGCTACGTTAGCTACCTGGGCTACCGGCGTAGGCGTACCATAGTAGTCAACCCGCAACGAGTCGAGCATAGCGGGGGAGGCTTTGCCGGCCCGGATCCGGGCAAACTCAACTTGCGTGTGCTGCAGGGCTTTGCCCATCGACTCTTCGGCCTCGTCCAGGTAAAACTTAATTTCTTCGTCCACTTCGTAAAAAGTTGAGTGTTGAATGTAGAGAGTAGGTTAAACGCAGAGTAAATGGACCAGTGAGTGCCTACCAGGCTCTACGGCTGGCCCATCTGAAATGCTACGCCTGCTCCGAAGAGCCGGTATGTACTGCTGGTTGCAGGCTGCTATGGTTGGGGTCTGAGGTCGGGGCCTTGCTGCCGTGCATGCTGACCAAGGTGCCAATGCTTTCCCCATCCAGCAGGCGTTGCAGGTTGCCTTCCTTGTTCATATCGAATACAATGATAGGCAGGTTATTCTCTTTGCACAGCGTGAAGGCTGTCATATCCATCACGTTCAGGTTTTTCTCCATTACCTCGTCGAAGGTAATTTCGGGGAAGCGCACTGCCGTGGGGTCTTTCTCAGGGTCAGCAGTGTAGATACCGTCTACCCGGGTACCTTTCAGCACTACATCGGCCTCAATTTCAATGGCCCGCAAAGAGGCCGCCGAGTCGGTGGTGAAGTAGGGAGAGCCGATGCCAGCGCCAAAAATAACCACCCGACCCTTCTCCAGGTGACGCATGGCCCGGCGGCGGATGTACGGTTCACATACCCGCTGAATCGTCACGCCCGACAGCAGCCGGGTGCTGGTACCCAGCTTTTCCAGTGCGCTCTGCAGGGCCATGGAGTTGATAACGGTGGCCAGCATACCCATATAGTCGCCCTGCACCCGGTCGAGGCCAAACGCTTCGGCCTGTACTCCCCGGAAGATATTTCCACCGCCAATAACAACGGCTACCTGCGTGCCCGTATCGGCTACGGCTTTAATTTCTTCGGCGTATTGCATGAGCCGGGTGGCATCAATGCCATACTGTTGCTGGCCCATCAGAGCCTCGCCGCTTAGCTTCAGCAGGATTCGGTTGTACTTCAAGGTGAGAGAGATTAGGCGTGAAACACGAGTGTACGTACCAAGGCCGTAAGCAACTACCTGCGGAGAAGGCCGCATGGTATCCGCTTACGGCCCCGGTTAAAGAAAGTAGCAGTTAGCTGAACTGAACCAACACTTGGCCTTTGGTTACGTTGTCGCGCAAACTGACTTTAATAGCGGCAATGGTACCGTCGCCGGGGGCTTTCAGAATATTTTCCATCTTCATGGCCTCCAGCACCAGCAACGGGTCCCCTTTCTGAACTGTTTGGCCGGGCGCTACCCGAATATCCACGATAAGGCCCGGCATGGGGGCCTTCAGCTCGTTTACTTTCTGGCTGGTGGCGTTGCTCATGCCCAGCTTATCCAGCAGCAGGTCAAACCGGTCTTTGGCTTGTAGCTCCAGGCGCTGTCCGTTCAGCTTCAGCACCACCGCTTTGGTTGCATAGTCCACCGACACCAGCTCAGCCGTGAAAGAGCGTCCCGCCTGTAGCAAATGGAAGCGCCCATTGCCCAGTGCCGTCATATTCCAATCGAAAGGTTGCCCGTTTACGGTAATGGGGCCGTTCGGCTGATAATCAACTTCCCAGACCTGCTGGGGGGCGGCTTCGGTGCGTACCTGGAACATAGGGAATGGGTGGGGGTAGGGCGGAAAAGGGGCTTAAAGATAGGCCAATTCTGAAATAAATTCGGAACTTGACCCTCCAATGTCCTAGTGCCTTCCCGCATGAAATATCCACTCTTCGGTGCCCTTGTCCTGGTGCTGATGTGTTACGTATACGCTCCCGCTCAGGCCGTTAAGTCCAGCCGCCCTGCCTCCACGGTTAGTCATCCTGCGCGCAAAAAAGTAGCCGAACCGGTAGCTGCTCCGGTGGCAGTGGCAGCTAGTGTTGCTGTCCCTAACTGGTTGCCATCCACCAACCCCGTGCAGCCTTCCGCTACGGTTCTGCACGACCTCACCGATACCAAGCTCGATGTCCGCTTCGACTGGGCCAAACAGTGGCTGATCGGAACGGCCACGCTTACTCTGCGGCCCCATTTTTACCCACAAAGCCAGCTGCTGCTGGATGCCAAAGGCTTCGATGTGAAAAGCGTGGAGCTGATGAACGGCTCTCGCAAAGGCAAGGACCTCAAATTTAGCTACGATAAGAAAAAGCTGACCATCAGCCTCGACCGGCTCTACCAGCGCACCGAGCAGTATCAGGTGCGCATTCAGTATGTAGCCAAGCCTAACGAGCTGCCCAAGGGCGGCAGCGAGGCCATTACCGACGCTAAGGGCCTGTACTTTATCAACCCCTTGGGTGCCGATAAAACCAAGCCCCGCCAGGTCTGGACCCAGGGCGAGACGGAAGGTAGCTCTTGCTGGTTTCCAACCATCGACCGGCCCAACCAACGCATGACCCAGGAAATCAGCCTGACGGTAGAAAGCGGCCTGAAAACCTTGTCGAACGGACTGTTGGTTTCTTCCCGTCGCAACCCCGATGGTACCCGGACTGACCTGTGGAAACTCAGCCAGCCTCATGCGCCCTATCTGGCCATGCTGGCCGTCGGCGACTTTGCCGTAGTATCAGATACCTGGCGCGGCAAACCCGTGGATTATTATGTGGACCCGGCCTATCAGTACACCGCCAAACGAGTGTTCGGCAATACCCCCGAAATGCTGGAGTTCTTCTCCAAAAAACTGGCCGTCGACTATCCCTGGGACAAGTACGCTCAGGTAGCCGTCCACGATTTTGTGTCGGGTGCCATGGAAAATACCACGGCTTCTACCTTCCAGCAGCAGCTGGTGCAATTCACACCCCGGGAGCTAGCCGACGTGTCGTACGCTGCCTCCGAGTCGGTTATTGCTCATGAGCTGTTTCACCAGTGGTTCGGCGACTACGTGACTACGGAATCCTGGAGCAACCTTCCCCTCAACGAATCCTTTGCCGACTATTCCGAGCTACTGTGGGCTGAGCACAAGTACGGGGCTGATGCCGCGGCCTTGGTGCAGCAAACCAAACTGCGTAACTACCTGGAGGAAGCCCAAACCAAGCGGGAGCCCCTGATCCGGTACCAGTATGCGGAGCGGGAGGATATGTTCGACCGGCATTCTTACGACAAGGGTGGCCGGGTATTACACATGCTACGCAGCTATGTGGGGGATGAGGCCTTCTACGCCTCCCTTAATCGTTACCTCACGCACAACAAGTTTTCTACCACCGAAATAGCCAAGCTGCGCATTGCCTTCGAGGAAACCACGGGCGAGGACCTGATGTGGTTTTTCGACCAGTGGTTTATGCAGCGTGGTCACCCTGAGTTGCGCGTTACGCACAGCTTTGAAAACAGCCAGGTGGTGTTACGTGTGCAGCAGGTGCAGGATACTCTGCATCAACCCGTTTATCGGCTGCCGGTTACGGTAGCCACTTGGAGTGGTAACCAGGCGGCTGAACACCGCATCCTTATTACCAAAGCCGACCAAACCTTCCGGCTGTCAGTCAGTCAGCGCCCTAGCTTAGTCAAGTTTGATGACGAAGGCATACTGCTGGCAGACCTCGACGAAACCCAAAGCCAGGAAGAGCTCCTGTACCAGCTCAGCCATGCGCGCGGCTACTTACAGAAATACCAAGCCATCCAGGGCCTCCGCACCAAGTCCGCCGATTTGCTGGTTAGCTCAGCATTCCGCGCCGCTCTCAACGACCCTTTCTGGGCTACCCGCGTGGCTGCCCTGGACGGTTTGCGGCGGTATCGGGGAGCCGAGGGAAGCGCCGTCCGTAAAGATTTGCAGCGTGTCGCCTTAAGCGAGAAGAACGGTACAGTACGGGCCACTGCCATCAGTGTATTATCGTCTTTTCCCAATGAGGATTTCAGTGAAGTATACAACGCGGCCCTCAAGGATAGCTCTTATGTAGTGGCCAGTGCTGCTGTGAATGCCCTGGCACATGCGCCTACCTCCACTACCCGCGCCCAGCTTAGTGCTTTGCAGAGCACTAATAATGCAGCCTTGTTAACCGCATTATCTAACTATTATGGGTTAAATGGCACATTGGATGATTACCAATGGTTTCTGCAGCGCAGCAAGGATGCTCCCGCGGAAGTATTGTATGTAATGCTGGAAAACTTCGGGCTCCTGATGCAGCGAATTCCCCCCATTGAGCGGGAAAAGGGTATTCAGCGGCTGGAAGCATTAGCGCGCACGCATCCACAGATGTATGTGCGCCTGGGTGCCTACAAAGGACTACACGAATTAGTGGCCAGTATGCCCGCCCTAAAAACAACTCTGCAGGATATCCGCAATAAGGAAAAAGACAGTGGGCTGAAGTCGATGTACAGCTTGATTCAGTAAAAGCACAGTTTTTTCATTCGTGCCAGATTATTTTTCGGCAAGGCGCTTGTACTAGGTAGTCAGCCAATTACCAGTTGCGAGAACCATCTAACAGGTTTGCTAGCAGGAAAAAGTTAAAACCTTTTTGGTAGAAGGCTTGACTTGCATCAGAAAGCCACTAATTTTGCAACTCCAATCGACACAGTAACGGTTTCGGCCGCCAAAGTTGAGAGAGGAAAACCTGGGCAAGCGGCTCAGGAAATCTAGCTGGGGGCGTCGCATAGCGGCAATTGCGGGTGACTGTAACTCACCTCCTTCGGGTTCAAAGGTTCGAGTCCTTTCGCCCCCACCATAAAGTAAGGTATGAGTTTATAAGGGTAGGGGTGCATGAGGTTTCCTCTCACACACTTACCCTCATCGCCTCAGGTCTTATGAAATGCGGGAGTAGCTCAGTTGGTAGAGCGGCAGCCTTCCAAGCTGCAGGTCGCGGGTTCGAACCTCGTCTCCCGCTCGGTGTCAGGATTGGCAGCGAGAAGTTACATAGATAGCAGCGCTGGTAAATGTTTCTCTCCTGTTGTATCTTTGCCAAACAAACAAAAATAAGCCGTTTTAGCTCAGTGGTAGAGCACTTCCTTGGTAAGGAAGAGGTCATGGGTTCAAATCCCATAAATGGCTCAGAATTACGAGTACCAACGGGGCAGCGCGACTGCACCGTTTGGAACTGTCAGCAAAGTAAAGCGACGTGCAGTCCCGACTAAACGGAGCTGTGTTTCGCTTTCTTACTGTATAGTCTAGTCGCGTTTCCCCCTCATCACCTCAAAATTCCTCTTAATCTCTTTACAATGGCTAAAGAAAATTTTGACCGGTCCAAGCCGCACGTAAACATCGGCACGATTGGTCACGTGGACCACGGCAAAACCACCCTCACCGCTGCCATCACCACGGTTCTGGCTAACAAGGGTCTGGCTGCCAAGCGCGACTTCTCTTCGATTGACAATGCTCCCGAAGAAAAAGAGCGTGGTATCACCATCAACACCGCTCACGTAGAATACGCTACCGAAAACCGTCACTACGCTCACGTTGACTGCCCCGGTCACGCTGACTACGTGAAGAACATGGTAACGGGTGCTGCCCAGATGGACGGCGCTATCCTCGTAGTAGCTGCTACTGACGGCCCCATGCCCCAGACTCGTGAGCACATCCTGCTCGCTCGTCAGGTAGGTGTTCCTCAGTTGGTAGTGTTCATGAACAAAGTGGACATGGTGGATGACCCCGAGCTGCTCGAGCTGGTGGAGATGGAAATCCGTGAGCTGCTCTCGTTCTACGACTTCGACGGCGACAACATTCCGGTTATCCAGGGTTCGGCTCTGGGCGGCCTGAACGGCGACGCCAACTGGGTTCCCAAGATTGAGGAGTTGATGGCCGCTGTTGACAGCTACATTCCAATTCCTGCCCGTCTGACCGACCTGCCCTTCCTGATGCCCGTAGAGGACGTATTCTCTATCACGGGTCGTGGAACGGTTGCAACCGGCCGTATCGAGCGTGGCATCATCAACTCGGGTGAGCAAGTAGAAATCCTCGGTATGGGTGCTGAGAACCTCAAGTCGACCGTAACGGGCGTTGAGATGTTCCGCAAAATCCTTGACCGTGGTGAAGCTGGCGACAACGTAGGTCTGCTGCTCCGCGGTATTGAAAAAGAAGCCATCCGTCGCGGTATGGTTATCTGCAAGCCCGGTTCGGTTAAGCCCCACACCAAGTTCAAAGCTGAGGTGTACGTGCTGTCGAAAGAAGAAGGTGGCCGTCACACGCCCTTCTTCAACAACTACCGTCCTCAGTTCTATTTCCGCACCACCGACGTTACCGGCATCATCTCGCTGGGCGAAGGCGTAGAAATGGTAATGCCCGGTGACAACGTAACTATCTCGGTTGAGCTGATCAACTCGGTAGCTATGGAGAAAGGCCTACGTTTCGCTATCCGCGAGGGTGGCCGTACGGTAGGTGCCGGTCAGGTAACCGAAATTACTGAATAGTTTTCGCTGGAAACCTAGTGAAACAATACAATCCGCCTCCGATTTTTTCGGGGGCGGATTTGTTTTGTGTAAAGAGTTCCATACATTTGCAGTCCCAATCCAGTCCCTTGACTGGTTAGGACGCACACACGGGCGTAGTTCAAGGGTAGAATAGAGGTCTCCAAAACCTTTGATGGGAGTTCGAATCTCTCCGCCCGTGCCATTAATACAGAACTACGGCTGCTTCGGCAGCCGTAGTTTTACACCCCAAACCGGTGCTTATCATCATGAGCAAGCTCACCAACTACTTCCGGGAAACTTCTGAGGAAATGCGTTATAAGGTAACGTGGCCTTCTTTGGAAGAATTGCAGAAAAGCGCCGGGTTGGTGCTCATCGGCTCGTTGCTGTTTGCTGCTGTTGTAGGCGTGCTGGATGTAGCCTTCAAGGAAGGGTTAGAGGCTTTCTATAACTCAGTCCGTTAATCGGAAGAATATTCGACGACAATGGGTGAGTTGAAATGGTATGTGGTTCGCTCGGTCAGCGGACAGGAAAAAAAAGCCAAGACCTATCTGGAGACGGAAATCGGCCGCCACGGCCTTTCTGATTTGGTGCCCCAGGTGCTGATTCCGGTAGAAAAGGTATTCGAAATGCGCAATGGCAAAAAGCGTGTGCGCGAGCGTAACCTGTATCCTGGGTATATCATTATCCATGCTGATCTGACTCACGGAGAAGTGGACCACATTATTACCAGCACGCCTGGTGTAATCGGCTTCCTGAGTGATAAAGAAGGCAAAGCCGCTAACCAGAACACTAAACCAGTTCCGCTGCATATTTCTGAAGTAAACCGCATCCTTGGGATTGTGGATGAAGTGGAAGAGCAAGCTGCCACGCTGGAGACTCCTTTTGTGGTAGGTGAACTGGTAAAGATTGTGGACGGTGGTTTCGCGGGAATGTCGGGCACGGTGTCCGAAGTTTTCGAGGAACGGAAAAAATTGAATGTTATCGTGAAAATTTTCGGCCGTAGCACTCCTATGGAGCTCAGCTACACACAGGTTGAAAAGGAGGCGTAAACACCTATAACGTCACCGGTTATTCGCTCCGAACCGGTGGTGCTTCCACTTTGGAGCAATTTTCATCTGAGGGCCACTACGTGTTACCGTAGGAACCCGAAGCCTTTCAAACCAAATGGCCAAGGAAATTAGAGGTTATCTGAAGCTTCAGATAAAGGGAGGCGCCGCAAACCCTGCGCCGCCGGTTGGACCTGCACTTGGTAGCAAAGGCCTTAACATTATGGAGTTCTGCAAGCAGTTCAATGCGCGGACCCAGGATAAGGCCGGCCAAGTTTGTCCTGTACTCATCACCATGTACACCGACAAGTCGTTTGACTTCGTGGTGAAGACCCCCCCAGTGCCGGTTCTGCTCATGGACGCTGCCAAGCTCCAGAGCGGCTCGAAAGAGCCGAACCGTAACAAGGTAGGGTCGGTATCATGGGACCAAGTGCGCACCATCGCCGAGACGAAAATGCCCGACCTGAACGCCTTTAAGGTGGAGTCGGCCATGAAGCAGGTGGCTGGTACGGCTCGTAGCATGGGCATCACCATCTCGGGTACTTCTCCCTTTGCTGAATAATTAACGACGGAGAAGACACATGGCAAAGATTAGCAAGAAGCGCAAGGAAGCCCTTGCCAAGCACGACCTGACCGAAGTTCGGAACTTGGTGGAAGCTGCCAAAGTGGTAAAGGATATCACCTATACCAAATTTGACGCCTCCGTTGACATCGACGTGCGGCTGGGTGTGGACCCCCGTAAAGCTGACCAGATGGTACGTGGCGTAGCCACGCTGCCCCATGGCACCGGCAAAACGGTTCGCGTTCTGGCCCTCGTTACGGCCGACAAAGAAGCCGAAGCTACTGCAGCTGGTGCTGACTACGTTGGTCTGGACGACTACATCTCGAAAATCGAGAAAGGCTGGACTGATATCGACGTAATCATTACGATGCCGTCGGTAATGGCCAAGGTTGGCCGTCTGGGTCGCGTACTGGGTCCTCGTGGCCTGATGCCGAACCCCAAGTCGGGCACCGTAACCACGGATGTAGCCAAGGCTGTGCAGGAGGTGAAGGCTGGTAAAATCGACTTCAAAGTTGACAAAACCGGTATCATCCACTGCTCGGTTGGTAAAGTGTCATTCGATGACCAGAAGCTGGCTGAAAATGCCATTGAGGTTATCCAGACGCTGATTCGTCTGAAGCCTTCGTCGGCTAAAGGCACCTACATCAAGAGCATTACGCTTTCGAGCACGATGTCGCCCGCCGTTCCGGTTGACACCACGGTAACTTCCGCCTAATTTTAATCAACACGACGATATGATCCGGGAAGACAAACAAGCCCTCGTCGACGAGTTGAGCGAGAAGTTCCAATCGCACAACGCGTTCTACATTGCCGATGCTTCGGGAATGTCGGTGGCGAAAATCAATGAATTCCGTCGCCTGTGCTTCACGCGCGGTCTGGAGTTCAAGGTGTACAAGAACACGTTCATCCGCAAAGCCCTCGACACCCTGGGTGCTGATACTGCCGAGATGGACGCTGCGCTGAAAGGCCAATCGGGTATCCTGTTCTCGAAAGAGTCGGGTAACGCGCCTGCCAAACTGCTGCAAGACTTCTACAAGTCGCAGAATTACGGCAAGAACGTAGAGCCCAAGCCCGCTCTGAAAGGTGCTTACGTAGATGCCAGCATCTACATCGGTGCCAACCAGCTGGCTGGTCTGAGCACGCTGAAAGGCAAAAACGAGCTTATCGGTGATGTTATCGGTCTGCTCCAGTCGCCCGCCAAAAATGTTATCTCTGCTCTGTCGAGCGGCGGCAGCAAGCTGGCTGGTATCCTCAAAACGCTTTCCGAAAAAGAAGAGGTTGCAGGCTAACCGCTGCTCATCTTTTTCAAAGGAGTATTGAGTATCAGGTATTGTGTAGTAAGACAAAGGTCTATTATCTCAATACCAAGTACCCAATACTCAATACTGACAATTTCCTTCAACAACCCCCTTTTTAACAATCTACAGAAATGGCAGATTTGAAAGCATTCGCCGAGCAGCTCGTTAGCCTGACGGTAAAAGAAGTAAACGAACTGGCTACCATCCTGAAAGACGAGTATGGCATTGAGCCTGCTGCTGCTGCTCCCGTAATGGTTGCTGGTGGTGGTGCCGCTGCTGCTGATGCTCCCGAGGAGAAGACCTCGTTCGACGTAATCCTGAAGTCGGCTGGTGCTGGCAAACTGGCTGTGGTGAAACTGGTGAAGGACCTGACCGGTCTGGGCCTGAAAGAAGCCAAAGAACTGGTTGACGGTGCTCCCAAAGCTCTGAAAGAAGGTGTTGCCAAAGACGAGGCTGAAGGCCTGAAGAAGCAACTGGAAGAAGCCGGCGCTGAAGTAGAAATCAAGTAGTTTCTGCTGCCTGCTCTTAAAACCAGCAAATAAGGGAGAGGCCTGGCAACTAAGCCAGGTCTTTTCCTGTTTGTAGGCAACAAACTAATCGGAAGTTCGTTTGCGCGCCGCTTTGCGGCTTTTCGTGCCTACGGACGCCAGAGGCGCAAAGTTTTGCTTTGCGCTTTCGTGCGCTCAATACTTCCGGAATTTTCAAGGTAGGGGCGCTGCCGCTATCCTGTTCTGGATTCTCTCAGTATCCATTTCCTAACCCCACATACATTGGCTACACCGAAAGCAACAGGCCTGCAAAAGCTGCAGGCGGCTGACGAGCGGATCAACTTCGCCAAGATTAAAAAGGTTATTGAGTACCCGGATTTCCTCGACGTGCAGGTTCGCTCGTTCATGGATTTCTTCCAGCTGGAAACGGCTGCCGAGAGCCGGACCGATGAGGGGCTTTTCAAGGTATTCGCCGAGAATTTTCCGATTTCGGACTCGCGCGAAAACTTCGTGCTGACCTTCCTCGATTACCACGTTGACCCGCCCAAGTACTCCGTTGACGAGTGCATTGACCGGGGCCTCACGTACTCGGTACCGCTGAAAGCCAAGTTGCGCCTGGTCTGCAATGATACGGACAACGAGGATTTCGAGACGATTGAGCAAGAGGTTTTCTTAGGGAACATTCCCTACATGACCGAAAAGGGCTCGTTCGTTATTAATGGGGCGGAGCGCGTGATTGTGTCGCAGCTGCACCGCTCTCCGGGCGTATTCTTCGCTCAGAGCAAGCACACGAACGGCACCAAGCTGTACTCGGCCCGTATCATTCCGTTCAAAGGCTCGTGGATTGAGTTTGCCACGGACGTGAACAACGTAATGTACGCCTACATCGACCGGAAGAAGAAATTCCCGGTTACGACGCTGCTGCGCGCCATCGGCTACGGCACCGACAAAGACATTCTCGACTTGTTCGGGCTGTCGGAGGAAGTGAAGGCCGATAAAAAGAACCTCAAGAAAGCCGTTGGCCGCAAGCTGGCTGCCCGGGTGCTGCGCACCTGGACGGAAGACTTCGTGGACGAGGACACCGGCGAAGTGGTTTCCATCGACCGGAACGAGGTGCTGCTGGAGCGTGACTCCACCATCGAGGAGGAGGACATCGACACGATCCTGAATGCCGGGGCCAAGTCGGTGATTCTGCACCGCGAGAACGTAAACATTGCCGACTACGCAATCATTTACAACACGCTGCAGAAGGACAACTCCAACTCGGAGAAAGAAGCTGTGGAGCAAATCTATCGTCAGCTCCGGAACACGGAGGCTCCCGACGAAGAGACGGCCCGCGACATCATCCAAAAGCTGTTCTTCTCGGATAAGCGCTACGACCTCGGCGACGTAGGCCGCTACCGTATCAATAAGAAACTGGGTATCGACACCGGTTGGGACGCCCGCGTCCTGACCAATGAGGACATTGTTCTCATCGTGAAATACCTGATCGGTCTGATCAACTCGAAGGCCATTGTCGATGACATTGACCACTTGAGCAACCGCCGCGTGCGCACGGTAGGGGAGCAGCTCTACGCTCAGTTCGGCGTGGGCCTGGCCCGTATGGCGCGTACCATCAAGGAGCGCATGAACGTGCGTGATAACGAAGACTTCAAGCCGGTTGACCTGATCAACGCCCGTACGCTGTCGTCGGTTATCAACTCGTTCTTCGGTACCAACCAGCTGTCGCAGTTCATGGACCAGACCAACCCGCTGGCCGAGGTGACGCACAAGCGTCGCGTATCGGCACTGGGGCCGGGAGGTCTGTCGCGCGAGCGGGCTGGTTTCGAAGTACGTGACGTTCACTACACGCACTACGGCCGCCTTTGCACCATTGAAACGCCGGAAGGCCCGAACATCGGTCTGATTTCGTCGCTGTGCGTGCATGCCCGGGTTAACTCGATGGGCTTCATCGAGACGCCCTACCGCACGGTAGAAAACGGCAAGGTAGACACCACGGAAAACGTGAAATACCTGACCGCCGAAGAAGAAGATACCCACCACATTGCGCAGGCCAACGCCCGCATCGATGAGTCGGGTAACTTTATCAACGACTTGGTAAAAGGCCGTTTCGAAGGTGACTTCCCGGTAGTAGGTCCTACGGAGTACTCCTACATGGACGTAGCGCCGAACCAGATTGTATCGGTGGCTGCTTCGCTGATTCCGTTCCTGGAGCACGATGACGCAAACCGTGCCCTGATGGGTTCAAACATGCAACGCCAGGCCGTACCGCTGCTGCGCGCTGAGGCGCCCATCGTAGGTACCGGTCTGGAAGGCCGCGTGGCCATTGACTCCCGCACCCTAGTAGTAGCCGAGGGCGAAGGTGTGATTGACTACGTAGACGCCAACAAGATTGTGGTGAAGTACGACCTGACGGCCGACGATATCCTCGTAAGCTTCGACGCGGAGAAGATTTCGTACGACCTGATTAAGTTCCGTCGTACCAACCAGGATACCTGCATCAACCTGACGCCCATCGTGAAGAAGGGTGAGCGGGTAACCAAAGGACAGCCCCTGTGCGAAGGCTACGGCACGAACAAGGGTGAGCTGGCGCTGGGCCGCAACATGCAGGTGGCCTTCATGCCGTGGCAGGGCTACAACTTCGAGGATGCTATTGTTATTTCGGAGAAGGTAGTGCGCGACGACATCTTCACCTCGATTCACATTGAGGAGTTTGAGCTGGAAGTGCGCGAGACCAAGCGTGGCGAAGAAGAGCTGACCTCGGAAATTCCGAACGTAAGCGAAGAAGCCGTGCGCAACCTCGACGACAACGGCATCATCCGTCTAGGGGCTGAGGTGCGCGAAGGTGACATCCTCATCGGTAAGATTACGCCCAAAGGTGAAACCGATCCGACCCCGGAGGAGAAGCTGCTCCGCGCCATCTTCGGCGACAAAGCCGGCGACGTGAAGGATGCCTCCCTTAAGGCGCCACCGTCCTTGAACGGGGTGGTTATCGGCACCAAGCTGTTCTCGCGTCCGAAGAAAGACAAAAACCTGCGGGCCAAGTCGAAGAAGGAAGTAGAAGAGCTGAAGGAGTCGTACGCCCGCGAATTGCGCGGCATCAAAGCCGTGATGATTGAGAAGCTGGTGGACTTGCTGGAAGGCAAAACCTCCCAGGGCGTGAAGCACAAGTTCGGCGACGAAATCCTGACCAAAGGGGCCAAATTCGGGAAGAAGAACATCACGGAAGCGTTGTTTCCCGAGAAGAACCCTTATAAGGACGAGAGCAACTACGCCGTGCCGGAAGAGGTGAACATGTTCAAAGACCTCATTCTGGAGAACTGGACCGCCGACGCCCGCGTGAATGGGATGGTGCTCGAACTGGTGAAAAACTACACCAAGAAGCGCAATACCATCACGGCCCGCTTCAAGCGTGACCGGTTCACGCTGGAGGTTGGCGACGAGCTGCCCGCCGGTATCGTACAGCTGGCCAAAGTGTACATCGCCAAGAAGCGCAAGCTGAAGGTGGGCGACAAGATGGCTGGTCGTCACGGTAACAAAGGGGTAGTAGCCCGCATCGTGCGCGACGAGGACATGCCCTTCCTGCCCGATGGCACCCCGATGGACATCGTGCTCAACCCGCTGGGTGTACCGAGCCGGATGAACATCGGTCAGATTTACGAGACCGTACTGGGCTGGGCTGGCCTGAAGCTGGGCCGCACCTACGCTACCCCCATTTTCGATGGTGCAACCGAAGAGGAAGTATCGAAGGAACTGGAGGAGGCCGGGCTGCCGCACTTCGGCCGTGCCTACCTGCACGACGGTCTGACGGGTCAGCGTTTTGACCAGCCGGTGACTGTGGGCGTGATTTACATGCTCAAACTCGGTCACTTGGTTGACGACAAGATGCACGCCCGTTCGATCGGTCCGTACTCGCTCATCACGCAGCAGCCGCTGGGTGGTAAGGCACAGTTCGGTGGTCAGCGCTTCGGTGAGATGGAAGTGTGGGCGCTGGAAGCCTTCGGTGCTTCCAACGTGCTGCAGGAAATCCTGACGGTGAAGTCGGACGACGTGGTAGGCCGTGCAAAAGCGTACGAAGCCATTGTGAAAGGCGACGTTCTGCCCAAGCCGAATATCCCCGAGTCATTCAACGTACTCATCCACGAGCTACGCGGTCTGGCACTGGAAATTACGCTTGACTAAGGTTTGAAAGAGGTGGCTGCTGATGCGCGAGTATCGGCAGCCACTTTTCAAGTCTTACACTATAGAATACCGCAGCCGAAACTGCCGGCGTCGTTCCGAGATAAGGTCAGAACGACATCAACCGCCGACAGCCAACGCCGCAAATCGGTTCAGTTAGCTGAGCCACCCGCATACCAGACCTGGCGAAGAACTACTGCGCGGCGTACCTATCCGACCCACAGAGCACTTTTCGCAGAGTCGAACTGTTACGTTCTTTCTGACCCCTCTTAAGAGGGGCAGAGCCAACGGACAGAAAACAAGCCACCAGCTAACAACAGCTACCCTACATGGCGTTTGCAAAAAACAAGAAACTGGTACAGGACTTCTCGAAAGTTACCATTTCGCTGGCCTCGCCCGAATCCATTCTGGAGCGGTCGAACGGTGAGGTTGTGAAGCCCGAGACGATCAACTACCGGACGTACAAGCCCGAGATGGGCGGCCTGTTTTGCGAGCGGATTTTCGGTCCCGTGAAGGACTGGGAATGCCACTGCGGCAAATACAAGCGGATTCGCTACAAAGGCATCATCTGCGACCGTTGCGGCGTGGAGGTGACCGAGAAGAAAGTACGCCGGGAGCGGATGGGCCACATCGAACTGGTAGTGCCTGTTGCGCACATCTGGTACTTCAAGTCCCTGCCCAATAAAATCGGCTACCTGCTGGGCCTGCCCACCAAGAAGCTCGATCAAATCATCTATTACGAGCGGTATGTAGTCGTACAGCCGGGCGTACTGGGCGAAGAAGGCGTGCAACAGCTCGACTTCCTCACCGAAGACGAATACCTCGACATCATCGACAAACTCCCCCGGGAGAACCAGATGCTGCCGAACGAGGACCCCAACAAGTTCATTGCCCGCATGGGTGCCGATGCCCTGCAACTCCTGCTGGAGCGCATCAACTTGGACGAGCTGAGCTACTCGCTGCGTGACTCTGCCGCTCACGAAACGTCGCAGCAGCGTAAGGCTGAGGCGTTGAAGCGTCTGCGCGTAGTGGAAGCATTCCGTGATGCCGCTACCCGCGTGGAGAACAAGCCCGAGTGGATGGTAATCCGCATGGTGCCCGTTATTCCGCCGGAACTGCGTCCCCTCGTTCCACTGGACGGTGGCCGTTTCGCTACCTCCGACCTGAACGACTTGTACCGTCGCGTAATCATCCGCAACAACCGCCTCAAGCGCCTGATCGAAATCAAAGCGCCCGAGGTGATTCTGCGGAACGAGAAGCGCATGTTGCAGGAAGCCGTCGATTCGCTGTTCGACAACTCGCGTAAGGTGAATGCCGTGCGCGCCGAAGGCAACCGCGCCCTGAAGTCGCTGTCCGATATGCTGAAAGGCAAGCAGGGCCGCTTCCGTCAGAATCTGCTCGGTAAGCGTGTCGACTACTCCGGTCGTTCGGTTATTGTCGTTGGCCCTGAGTTGAAGCTGCACGAGTGCGGCTTGCCCAAGAATATGGCCGCCGAGCTATTCAAGCCGTTCATCATCCGTAAGCTCATTGAGCGCGGCATCGTGAAAACGGTAAAGTCGGCCAAGAAAATCGTGGACCGCAAGGACGCTGTGGTATGGGACATCCTGGAGAACGTGCTGAAAGGCCACCCGGTGCTCCTGAACCGGGCTCCTACGCTGCACCGCTTGGGTATCCAGGCGTTCCAGCCCCGCCTCATCGAGGGCAAGGCTATTCAGCTGCACCCGCTTGTTTGTACCGCCTTCAACGCTGACTTTGACGGTGACCAGATGGCTGTGCACGTTCCCCTGGGACCGGCCGCTATTCTGGAAGCCTCCATGCTCATGCTGGCGTCGCACAACATCCTGAACCCGGCCAACGGCGCACCCATTGCGGTACCGTCGCAGGACATGGTTCTGGGTCTGTACTACGTGACCAAAGGCAAGCGCAGCACCGACGACGAGCAGATCCAGGGCGAAGGCCGCATGTTCTACTCGGACGAAGAAGTGGTAATTGCTCTCAACGAAGGTCAACTGTCGAAGCACGCCTACATCAAGGTGCGCACGCAGGTTCGCGACGAGGACGATAACCTCGTAACGAAGATTATTGAGACGGTAGCTGGTCGCGTACTGTTCAACCAGCTCGTACCTACTGAAGTAGGTTTCGTGGATGAACTGCTGACCAAGAAGAAGCTGCAGCAAATCATTTCGATGGTGTTCAAGCGGACCGGCATGGCCCGCACCGCGCAGTTCCTCGACGACATCAAGACGCTGGGTTTCCAGTCGGCTTACAAAGGTGGTCTGTCGATGGGTCTGGGCGATATCAACATCCCCGCCGAGAAAGATATCCTCGTAGCGCAGGCGCAAGCCGACGTGAAAGCCGTAACCCAGAACTACCAGATGGGTCTGATTACGGACAACGAGCGGTACAACCAGGTTATCGACATCTGGACCCGCATCAACAACCAAATCACTGAAACCCTCATGGGTCGCCTCGAAAAGGAGAACCAGGGCTTCAACTCGATTTACATGATGATGCACTCCGGAGCCCGTGGTTCGCGCGAGCAGATTCGTCAGCTCGGCGGTATGCGGGGTCTGATGGCCAAGCCGCAGAAGTCGCTGCAGGGTTCGGTGGGTGAGATTATCGAAAACCCGATTCTGTCGAACTTCAAAGAAGGCCTCGACGTAATTGAGTACTTCATTTCGACCCACGGTGCCCGGAAAGGTCTGGCTGATACGGCTCTGAAGACGGCTGACGCCGGCTACCTGACCCGTCGTCTGGTAGACGTTTCGCAGGACGTAATCGTGAATGAAGTAGACTGCGGTACCCTCCGCGGCATCGAAACCTTCGCACTGAAAGACAACGAGGACGTAGTAGAACCCCTGGCCGAGCGTATCCTGGGCCGCGTAGCCGTGCACGACATCGTGGACCCGCTGACGGACGAAGTGATTCTGCCTGCCGGTGAGGAAATCACCGAAGAGGTAACCCGTCGCATCGATGCTACCAGCATCGAGTCGGTGGAAATCCGTTCGGTACTGACCTGCGAAAGCAAGCGTGGTATCTGCGGTAAGTGCTACGGCCGTAACCTGTCGTCGGGCCGCATGGTACAGAAGGGTGAGGCTGTCGGCGTAATTGCTGCTCAGTCAATCGGTGAACCTGGCACCCAGCTGACCCTGCGTACGTTCCACGTAGGTGGTACGGCTTCTAACATTGCCGTGGAAGCCAGCCTGCGCGCCAAGTTCGCCGGTGTAATTGAGTTTGAAGATATCCGCACTGTAGAAACCGCCAACGCCGATGGCGAGCCGGTGAAAGTAGTGATGGGTCGCTCGGGCGAGATTCGCATCGTGGAGAAAGGCACCGGCAAGGTGTTTATCTCGAACCACGTACCCTACGGCTCTTTCCTGCTCGTAAACGAAGGTCAGGAAGTAGAGAAAGGCCAGGAGTTGAACAACTGGGACCCCTACAACGCCGTTATTCTGGCCGAGTTTGATGGTACCGTTCAGTACGACGCCATCACCGAAGGCATTACCTACCGTGAGGAGTCAGACGAACAGACCGGTCACCGCGAGAAAGTAATCATCGAATCGAAGGCCAAGGACCAAAACCCAGCCATCATCGTGCGCCCCGGCAAAAAGGGCGACATGGAAGGTTCGAAAGGCTACTCCATCCCGGTGGGCTCTCACTTGAACGTGGAGAACGGCGAGAAAATCAAGGCTGGTCAGATTCTGGCCAAGATTCCGCGTGCCGTGGGCAAAACCCGCGACATTACCGGTGGTCTGCCCCGTGTTACGGAGCTCTTCGAAGCCCGTAACCCCTCGAACCCGGCCGTTGTGGCTGAAATCGACGGTGTAGTAACCTACGGTACGGTGAAGCGTGGTAACCGTGAAATCTTCGTGGAGTCGAAAGACGGCGTGAAGAAGAAATACATGGTGCCGCTGTCCAAGCACATTCTCGTGCAGGACAACGACTTCATCCGCGCTGGCTCGCCGCTGTCCGATGGTGCCATCACCCCGTCCGATATCCTGAACATTCAGGGTCCCGGCGCGGTGCAGGAGTACCTCGTGAACGAGATTCAGGAAGTGTACCGCTTGCAGGGTGTGAAAATCAACGATAAGCACATCGAGGTGGTTGTTCGCCAGATGATGCAGAAAGTGGTTATCCTCGACGCCGGCGACACGACCTTCCTGGAGCACCAGGTAATCGACAAGATTATCTTCATGGAGGAAAACGATACCATCATCGACATGAAGGTGGTAACCAACGCGGGCGACTCCACGAACCTGAAGCCCGGCCAGATTGTAACGGCTCGTCGCCTACGCGACGAGAACAGCAGCCTGCGCCGCCGCGACTTGCAGCTGGTAGAAGTACGCGACGCTCAGCCGGCCGTATCTCGCCCCACGCTGCAGGGTATCACCCAGGCTTCGTTGGGTACTCAGTCGTTCATCTCGGCCGCATCCTTCCAGGAAACGACCAAGGTGCTGTCGGAAGCCGCCATTCGTGGCAAGGCCGACGAACTGCTGGGCCTGAAGGAGAACGTAATCGTAGGTCACCTCATTCCGGCCGGTACCGGTCTGCGCGAGTACACTCGCCAGATTGTGGGCTCGAAAGAGGAAATGGAAGCCGCTCAGGCCGCCAAGACCGAGGAAGCCGCTGCTCCTACCAAGCGCCCCGCCCGTGCCTCGCGCCGCGAGTCGGTTTCGGAGTAGTTTTGAGTTGAGTGAATAAGAGAAGCCGGCTGGGGAAACCCGGCCGGCTTTTTCTTTTAATTTGCACTGATGAAAATACTACTCAATCTAGCATTGGCCCTTGCTTTTGCGCTTGCATTGTTCATGGCGCTTGGCTGTATGATATTGGCCTTTGTACTGATCAATTCTTCGTTGAAGCACAGTTTGACACAACAAGAATTCTTAGGAATGCTATTCACGCTTGTGCTCAACTTATTCTTAACATTCTTAGCAATTCGATTCACGAAGAAGCTATGGAAAAACAGATCCTAGCATTACGGTTATGTAGTAGCTACGATTACTTTTTTGAAAATTTAGAATCAATAAACCTTCTGTCTTAAATACATGGCCCAACAGAACCAACCCGAAAACACGCCCGAAACCATCCAACCCCAGGACCCCAACGCCATCAGCATCGAGCTGTCGGAGGAAATTGCCGAGGGTGAATACGCCAACCTTGCCATGATTGCGCACAGCAACAGCGAGTTCGTCATTGACTTTATCCGGCTGATGCCCGGCTTGCCCAAAGCCAAGGTAAAATCCCGCATCATCCTTACGCCGGAGCACGCCAAGCGGCTGGTTGCCGCCCTGAACGAGAACATCGAGCGGTTCGAGCAGGCCAACGGCACCATCAAGGAGCAACCCAACGACGGTCCGCTTTATCCAATGGGTTTCGGCGGGAAGATAGGAGAGGCCTAAAACCTCGTAATACTACAACACCTGAAGCGGCTTTTATCGAGAAGATAGAAGCCGCTTCTGCGTTGAGTGCAAAACCTGCCGGATGAATGCGCCACGGCACTGCCAGTGAGTTAGCCGTTTGGTACTACCAGCCGAATCAGCTCCGTAAGTCGGTGGAGTAGGGCCGGTTGACAGGCATGGAAGCACTCTAAAATTAACTAATTCAACCTGTTTGCTATTTGGCGGCAACTTGTCTACCTTTGCAAGCCTAATTTTTGGGAGAGAACCCTCCTTGACAAAACCTACCGTAGATGCCTACCATCAACCAGTTAGTACGAAAAGGCCGCGAGAAGCTGACGACCAAGTCGAAGTCGCCGGCTCTGGATTCGTGCCCGCAGCGCCGTGGCGTTTGCACCCGTGTGTACACCACCACGCCCAAGAAGCCGAACTCGGCTATGCGTAAAGTGGCCCGTGTGCGCCTCACCAACGGCAAAGAAGTTAACGCCTACATCCCTGGTGAAGGCCACAACCTGCAGGAGCACAGCATCGTGCTGATCCGTGGTGGCCGGGTGAAAGACCTTCCCGGCGTACGTTACCACATCATCCGTGGCGCTCTGGACACCGCCGGCGTAAACGGCCGTCTGCAGCGTCGCTCGAAATACGGCGCTAAGCGTCCGAAGCCCGGCCAGGCTGCAGCAGCTGGCAAAGGCGGCAAACCAGCTCCCGGCAAGAAAAAATAAGTGAAACCGAGGGCGGCAGCGCCCGGCGCCGGCTAGCAAATGGTTCTTAGCCCGTTGCCTGCTGTCCGTCGCTCATTTCTACACCCATGAGAAAGTCAAAACCAAAAAAGCGTATCCTCCTGCCCGACCCTAAGTTCAAGGAGACGCTGGTAACCCGTTTCGTCAACTACATGATGTACGACGGGAAGAAAAACCTGGCCTACACCATTTTCTACGATGCCTGCGAACTGGTTGAGCAGCGCACCAAGGAAAGCGGCCTGGAAATGTGGCGTAAGGCCCTGAACAACGTAATGCCGACCGTGGAGGTGAAAAGCCGCCGCGTAGGTGGTGCTACCTTCCAGGTGCCCACCGAGGTTCGTCCGGACCGTCGTATTGCTGTTGGCTCGAAGTGGCTGATTCAATATGCTCGTCGTCGTGGTGAGAAAACCATGAAAGACAAGCTGGCTGGCGAAATCATTGCCGCCGCCAAAGGTGAAGGTGCTGCCGTGAAGAAAAAAGACGACACGCACCGGATGGCAGAAGCCAACAAGGCTTTCTCGCACTTCCGCTTCTAATCAGACCAGCAGGAAGGCTAGAAGTTTGGCGCGGCTGGAATGCGAAATGCATTTTTCGCGTTCTGCCAGCTCAACTACGAACATTCCTACGTCACAACAAAAGCAATGGCTGTTAATCAAGATCTGCAATACCTCCGGAACATCGGGATTATGGCGCACATCGACGCCGGTAAGACCACCACGTCGGAGCGCATTCTCTACTACACCGGTAAAACCCACAAAATCGGGGAGGTGCACGAAGGTGCTGCCACGATGGACTGGATGGAGCAGGAGCAGGAGCGTGGTATCACCATCACGTCGGCTGCTACTACTACCTTCTGGAACTACCCGACCGTACAGGGCGACCCGACTCCGGAGACCAAGCAATACAAAATCAACCTGATCGATACCCCCGGTCACGTGGACTTCACCGTAGAGGTGGAACGTTCCCTGCGTGTACTGGACGGTGCCGTAGCACTGTTCTGCGCCGTTTCGGGCGTAGAGCCGCAGTCGGAAACCGTATGGCGTCAGGCTGACAAATACAAAGTGCCCCGCATCTGCTTCGTCAACAAGATGGACCGTGCCGGCGCTGACTTCTTCAAAGCCGTAAACGAAATCAAAGACAAGCTGGGTGCTAACCCCGTGCCGCTGCAGATTCCGATTGGCGCTGAAGACACGTTCAAAGGTGTAGTTGACCTGCTGACTGGCAAAGCCATCGTGTGGGACGATGCCACCCAGGGCAAAACCTACAAGGAAGTTCCGGTTCCCGAAGACCTCGTGGATACGGTAGCCGAGTGGCGTGAGAAGCTCGTGGAAAGCGTAGCCGAGTACGATGACACGTTGATGGAGAAATTCTTCGACGACCCGGACTCCATTACCCGTGAGGAAATGATGACGGTAATCCGCAAAGCGGTTATCGACATGAAGTTCTCGCCCGTAATGTGCGGCTCGGCCTTCAAAAACAAAGGTGTTCAGGCTATGCTGGACGCGGTAATGGCCTACCTGCCCTCGCCGCTGGACATGCCCGCCATCATCGGTACCAACCCCGATACCGGCGAGGAAGTAGAGCGTCACCCCGACAACTCGGAGCCCTTCACCGCCTTGGCGTTCAAAATTGCTACCGACCCCTTCGTAGGTCGTCTGTGCTTCTTCCGCTGCTACAGCGGTCAGCTCGACGCTGGTTCGTACGTGCACAACAACCGCACGAACAAGAAGGAGCGTATCTCGCGCCTGATGCAGATGCACTCCAACAAGCAGAACCCCATCGACAAAATCCAGGCTGGTGACATTGCTGCCGGCGTGGGTTTCAAAGACATCAAAACCGGTGACACGCTGACTGACGAGAAGTCGCGCGTAGTACTGGAATCGATGAGCTTCCCCGAGCCCGTAATCGGCTACGCCATTGAGCCCAAAACTCAGGCCGACGTTGATAAAATGGGTATGGCTATTGCCAAACTGGTAGAAGAAGACCCCACCCTGGTAGTGCAGACGGACCCCGAGACGGGCCAGACGGTACTGAAAGGCATGGGTGAGCTTCACCTTGAAATCATCATCGACCGGATGCGTCGTGAGTTCAAGGTTGAAATCAACCAGGGTGCTCCTCAGGTTGCTTACAAAGAGGTTCTTACCAAAACGGTTGAACACCGTGAGACCTACAAGAAGCAGACGGGTGGTCGTGGTAAATTCGGTGACATTGTATTCGAACTCGGTCCGAAACTGACCGATCCGGAGAAACCCGGCCTGGAGTTCGTAAACGACATCACGGGTGGTGTTATCCCCCGCGAATTCATTGCGCCGGTTCAGAAAGGTTTCGAAGAAGCCATGAAGAACGGTCCGCTGGCGGGCTTCCCCATCGAAGGCATGCGCGTGCGTCTGTTCTTCGGTTCGTACCACGACGTTGACTCGGACGCTCTGTCGTTCGAACTCGCTGCCCGTGGTGGTTTCCGGGAAGCTGGTAAGCAAGCTGGTCCTAAACTGCTCGAGCCTATCATGGCTGTAGAAGTAGTTTCGCCGGACGAGTACACCGGCTCGGTAACGGGTGACCTGAACCGTCGTCGGGGCATCATGAAGGGTATGGACACGAAAGGTGGTGCCAACGTTATCAAGGCTGACGTTCCACTGTCGGAACTGTTCGGCTACGTAACGTCGCTGCGTACCATCTCTTCGGGCCGTGCTTCCGCCTCGCTGACGTTCTCGCACTACGACCAGGTGCCCGCTAACTTGGCCGAAGGCATCATTGCTAAGCAAAAGGGTAACGCCATTCGCTAATACCGCTTTCATTCAAAGACATGAACCAGAAAATTCGCATCAAACTCAAATCCTACGACCACAACCTGGTGGACAAATCGTCGGAGAAGATTGTGAAGGCGGTAAAGGCTACGGGCGCCATCGTAAGCGGCCCCATTCCATTGCCGACCGACAAGGAAAAATTCACCGTTCTTCGTTCGCCCCACGTGAACAAGAAGTCGCGTGAGCAATTCCAGCTCTGCACCTACAAGCGCCTCGTGGACATCTACTCGACTTCGTCGAAGACCGTAGATGCCCTGATGAAGCTGGAACTGCCCAGCGGCGTTGACGTAGAAATCAAAGTCTGAGGACTGATTTCACCCGATAGGTGAGACAAACGCTCCACTGGTTCTTCGGAACCGGTGGAGCGTTTTCTATTTTTATTGATGCAACTTGTCCCTTAAGTAAAGGCTCGATGTACAGTGGAGCTTCTGGCCGACGTTGACGAACGGGCCACTTGGCAAGCTCCTTACTTAGTTTCATGGCATCTTCCATAGGGTCCGTTTTGACCATTCTCCGGCTGTTGGCAGCAGCCACCTTTTTCTGTGTCTGTATCATAGTTGGCTTATTTACCAGCAGCTTCTTCCGGGTGTTACCCAGCTTGGGTATGATGGGCCTGGCAGGTACTGCGCTTATCTGTTTCCTGTTGCACGGCCGCCGCTACCAACGAGCTACCATAAACAACTACCTGCCGTTTCTCCTGATTTTTCTGGTACATGTGGGGGCTGGGCTAACTACCTCGGCGGCCCGTATGGGGGAATACAGTCGGGACGTAGTGTTGCAGTTACCGTTCGTCGTGCTGCCCGTGGCGTTTTGGCTGCTGCCTCCGCTGTCGACCCGTCAACTGCGGCTGCTGTGGTTGGTACTGCTTACTACCACGGTAGTGGCTGCGCTGCTGAGTACGGGCAACTACCTGCTGCATTTCGACCAGATCAATGAAATGTATCTGCGCTCCAAAGTAATGCCCACGGAGCCGGATCATATTCGGTTTAGCCTATTGATTACCTTGGCTATTGTGGCTGGTGTCTGCTTATTAGCTCACCGGAGTATAGTAGGCCGGGGGCATGCGCTATTATGGGGGGCGGTGCTCTACCTGGCCTTTTATCAGCATTTGCTGGCAGTACGCAGTGGGCTGGTAACGCTCTATACAATGGCCGTAATTGCGCTACTCTGGCTGGTGTTCCGGACGCGTCAGTATCAACAGGCGCTAGTGCTGGCCGCTACTCTGGTGGTAATTCCGGCTATCAGCTACTCCGTGTTTCCGACGCTACAGAATAAATCGGCCAATACCCGCGAGGATATGGGTCGGGTTGATAATACGGCTTCAGCTAACAATTATTCCTTGGTTGGGCGGGTGTACTCCTACAAAGTGGCGCTGGACGTAGTGAAAGATAACCCCTGGTTTGGCGTAGGGCGGGCGGATATTGAGCCAGAAATGGCCGTGCGTTACCAGCGCGATTATCCAAACATCCGTCCGGAAGCCTATATCCAGCCCCATAACCAGTTTCTGTTTTCGGCCGTGGCATTTGGGCTGGTAGGCTTGGTGCTTTTTATCGTTGGCTTCTACTATGCTGGTATCAGCGTATGGCCGCAATACGCTCCACTACTACTGGCACAGTATTGTATCGTCACGCTTTCATTCTTGGTAGAATACACCCTGGAAACACAGGTTGGACTAGGGTATGCGCTGTTTTTCATTCTGCTGGCGCTGGAAGGGCAGAAGCCTGCTTTAGAGCCGGGAACAGAGTGGCGGCCGGTATAGCGCCTCCAAACAATTGCGAGCATTTGTATGCCAGCCGGTATCTTCTATCGGTTGGCATTCTACTTTATGTTCTAGCTAAAATGCTACCTCACTATTCGCCATAAGCCAGTTATAGAAGCTAACTATCTAACGCTTAAAATATTTCAGAAGGTAGTTAGATTATCACATAACAATTTCCTAGCTTTGCACTCCATTTCCGAAAACGCCACTTGGGCGTTTTCAAGTGTGTCTTTTTCTAAAACCCCAATCGAATGCCTGGCATCATCGGTAAAAAAATCGGTATGACAAGCCTCTTCACTCCGGACGGGAAGAACATCCCTGTTACGCTCATCGAAGCGGGTCCGTGCGTAGTGACGCAGGTTAAGACCATCGAAACGGACGGCTACACGGCCATCCAGCTCGGTTACGGCGAGAAGAAGGCGAAGAACACCACCAAAGCACTGGCTGGTCACTTCGCTAAAGCCGGAACCACCCCCAAGAAAAAACTCGTTGAGTTCCGCACCGACGAGACCAGCAGCTTCACTGCTGGTTCTACCATCGACGCTACCCTTTTCGAAGAAGGTGAGTTCGTTGACGTAGTAGGTACCTCCAAAGGTAAAGGCTTCCAGGGCGTTGTAAAGCGTTACAACTTCGCCGGTGTTGGTGGCCAGACCCACGGTCAGCACAACCGCGGCCGTCACCCCGGTTCTATCGGTGCTTGCTCCTGGCCTTCGCGCGTATTCAAAGGAATGCGCATGGGTGGCCGCATGGGCAACGACCGTGTGAAAGTGCAGAACCTGAAGGTAATGCGCATTGTAGCCGACAAAAACCTCATCGTGGTGAGCGGCTCGGTTCCCGGTGCCAAGAACTCTTTCGTGGTCCTGGAAAAATAAGCTAGCAAGATGGAACTGTCAGTAATCAACATCAAAGGCGAGGACACCGGCCGTAAGGTTACCCTGTCCGACGCCATCTTCGGCCTGGAGCCGAACGAGCACGTGATGTACCTCGACGTGAAGCAGTACCTGGCCAATCAGCGCCAGGGCACGCACAAGTCGAAGCAGCGCAACGAAGTACACGGCACCACCAAGAAGCTGAAAAAGCAAAAAGGTACGGGTGGAGCTCGTGCCGGCTCCATGAAGTCGGGTGTATTCGTAGGTGGTGGCCGTATTTTCGGTCCGCAGCCCCGCGACTATGGCTTCAAGCTGAACAAGAAAACCAAGCGTCTGGCTCGTCTGTCGGCTCTGTCGGCGCTGGCCAAAGACGGTAAGGTATCGGTAGTGGAAAACATTTCCCTGTCGACCCCCAAAACCAAGGAGTTTGCCGCCATCCTGGCTGGTCTGAAGCTGAACAACGGCCGCAAGACCCTGCTGGTAACTGGTTCGGTTGACAAGAACGTCGTTCTGTCGGCCCGCAACATTCAGCGCGTGAGCGTAGCTACCCCCGTAGCTCTCAACACCCACGACCTGCTGAACACCGACACCCTACTGCTGTCGGAAGATGGGTTGAGCGCACTGGAACAACTCTATACCACTGCTGAGTAATGAGCATCCTGAAGAAACCCATCGTAACTGAAAAGGCTACGGGTCTGAACGAGAAAAGCCAGTACGCTTTCGAAGTGGCCATCGACGCCAACAAGGTTCAGATCAAGAAAGAGATTGAGCAATTGTACGGGGTAACGGTAACGGGCATCAGCACCATCCGCACCATCGGCAAAGTGAAATCGAAGTTCACGAAAGGCGGCGCCGTTTCCGGTCGTCGTCCGCACGGCAAAAAAGCCATCGTGACCGTGAAAGAAGGCGACGTAATCGACTTCTATAGCACGCTCTAAGCCTGCCTTCCCGCCAAGAATTTTTTCCTAAGCAAGAGTAATGGCACTCAAAAAACTAAGACCAACATCACCGGGTCAGCGCTTCCGCATCGCCCCGGCCTTCGACGAGATTACCGCGTCGACGCCGGAGAAGTCGCTGTTGGCACCCCTGAAAAACTCCGGTGGCCGTAACAACTCGGGCAAAATGTCCAACCGCTACATCGGCGGTGGTCACAAAGCCAAGTACCGTATCATCGACTTCAAGCGTGATAAAGCCGGTGTTCCGGCCACGGTGAAGACGATTGAGTACGATCCTAACCGCACCGCCCGTATTGCCTTGCTGCAGTACGCCGATGGTGAGAAGCGCTACATCATTGCTCCTGCCGGCCTGGCCGTAGGTGCTTCGGTAGTGTCGGGTTCGGGCGTAGCTCCGGAAGTAGGCAACTCCCTGCCCCTGCGCGAGATTCCGCTGGGTACCATTGTGCACAACATCGAGCTGATGCCCGGTGGAGGAGCAGCTATGGCCCGCTCGGCTGGCACCTACGCGCAGCTGGTAGCCCGCGAAGACAAGTACGCCACCCTGAAACTGCCCTCCGGCGAAATGCGCATGGTACTGGTTACCTGCATGGCTACGGTTGGTACCGTTTCGAACGGTGACCACATGAACGTACGTCTCGGCAAAGCCGGTCGTAACCGGTGGTTGGGTCGTCGTCCGCGCGTACGTGGTGTAGCTATGAACCCCGTAGATCACCCCATGGGCGGTGGTGAAGGCAAGTCGTCGGGTGGTCACCCACGCAGCCGTAACGGTATCTTCGCGAAAGGCCAGAAGACCCGCAACAAGAATAAGTATTCCGAGAACCTGATCGTAAGCCGGAAAGGCAAGAAATAAGCAATGGCACGTTCACTAAAAAAAGGGCCGTACATTGACTTCCGGCTCGAGAAGAAAGTATCGGCAATGGACGAGTCCGGCAAAAAGTCGGTGGTGAAGACTTGGTCGCGCCGCTCGATGATTTCGCCTGATTTCGTTGGCCACACCTTCGCTGTGCACAACGGCAATAAGTTCATCCCGGTGTATGTAACGGAGAACATGGTAGGACACAAACTCGGTGAGTTTGCCCCCACCCGTAACTTCCGCGGCCATATCGCCAAGAAAGATAAAGGCAAGCGCTAATCATGGAAGCAGTAGCTAAACTCCGGAACGTGCCTACCTCGCCGCGCAAAATGCGCTTGGTAGCCAACCTGGTACGCGGTCAGAAAGTGACTCGTGCTCTGGGCCTGCTGAAATTCGAGGCTAACTCGGGTGCTCCTAAAATCGAAAAACTGCTCCTGTCGGCTCTGGCCAACTGGCAGCAGAAAAACGAGGATGAGCGCATCGAAGATGCTAACCTCTATATCAAAGAGATTTTCGTGGACGAAGGCCGTATGCTGAAGCGCCTGC
This sequence comes from Hymenobacter metallilatus, assembly GCF_003944705.1. Taxonomy (GTDB): domain Bacteria; phylum Bacteroidota; class Bacteroidia; order Cytophagales; family Hymenobacteraceae; genus Hymenobacter; species Hymenobacter metallilatus. The sequence goes on from NZ_RWIS01000003.1 coordinate 47,526, forward strand.
GCCCCGCCCCCCAGGGCCGTGGCCACCGCATCCGCAAGCGCAGCAACCACGTGACGCTGATCATCGATTCGAAAGTGGAGCCCCTCGGTAGCAAAGCTGCCGCCAAGCAAGCTGCCGAAACTAAATCAGCTGCCACGGGTGTTGACGAGGCTCCGAAAAAATCGACCCGTCGCAGCTCGGCTAAAAAATCCACTGAAACCACGGCAGAAGCCACCGCATAAGCACTATGGGACAGAAAGTAAATCCGGTTGGCTTCCGTCTGGGCGTCATCAAAGGATGGGACTCGAACTGGTACGGCGGCAAGGACTTTGCCGACAAACTGGTTGAGGACGAGAAAATCCGCAAATACATCAACGCTCGTATCCCGAAAGGTGGCATCAGCCGCATCGTAATCGAGCGTACCCTGAAGCGTGTAACCATCACCATCAACACGGCTCGTCCGGGTGTGGTAATCGGTAAAGGCGGTCAGGAAGTTGATAAGATCAAAGACGAGCTGAAGCAGATTACCGGCAAAGACGTTCAGATCAACATCTTCGAAATTAAGCGCCCGGAACTCGACGCGAAACTGGTAGGTGAGAGCATTGCTCAGCAGCTGCAGGCGCGTATTTCGTTCCGTCGGGCCATGAAGATGGCTATCCAGGCTGCCCTGCGCGTTGGTGCCGAAGGCATCAAGATCCAGTGCGGTGGCCGTTTGGGCGGTGCTGAAATTGCTCGTTCCGAGCAATACAAAGAAGGACGCACTCCGCTGCATACCCTGCGCGCTGACATCGACTACGCTCTGTCGGAAGCTCAGACGGTGTATGGCAAAATCGGCATCAAGGTGTGGGTTATGCGTGGTGAGGTATTCGGCAAGCCCGACCTCTCCCCCAACCAGCAGCCGGCCGGTGGTCAGGGTGGCGACAGCCGCAACGACCGTGGCCCGCGCGGTGAGCGTGGTGACCGTGGCGGTGACCGTGGCCCGCGTCGCGACCGGAATGACCGGGGTGGCGAAGGCCGTGGCGGTGACAACCGTGGTGGCCAAGGTGGCGGACAGCGCCGCGGCGGCCAGGGTGGCCAGAACCGTGGCGGTCAGGGCGGTGGCGCCCCCCGTCGCTAGTCCTTTTCTTTTCTCTCGAATTTTAATTCAAGATAACTCATGTTACAACCGAAAAGGACCAAGTATCGCAAGATGCAAAAGGGTCGCGTGCATGGCTTAGCCCACCGCGGCAGCTCCATTGACTTCGGTTCGTTCGCCATCAAGTCGCTGGAACAAGCGTGGATTACGGCTCGCCAGATTGAGGCAGCTCGTATTGCCATGACCCGCGCCATGAAACGCGAAGGTCAAGTTTGGATCCGCATCTTCCCAGATAAGCCGATCACCAAGAAGCCCGCTGAAGTGCGGATGGGTAAGGGTAAAGGTTCGCCCGAGTATTGGGTAGCCTGCGTGAAGCCTGGCACCATCATGTTCGAATCGGATGGGGTTTCCCTAGAAGTAGCGCAGGAGTCGCTGCGTCTGGCTGCGCAGAAACTGCCAGTTCGGACCTCTTTTGTTGTTCGTCGCGACTACGTAGAAAGCAAGTAAAAGATGAAGAACGCAGAAATCCGCGCCCTCTCGCTGGAGGACCTCAAAAACCAGATTAAGTCGGAGCAGACCAACGGCCAGACCATGCGCTTTGCGCATGCCATCTCGCCCCTGGAGAACCCCCTCCGTCTGAAGCAAGCCCGCAAAAATGTCGCCCGTCTGCTGACCGAGTTGAAGCGTCGCGAGAACGAGCAGGCTACTAACACTGCTAACTAACGATGGCAAGCAACGAAGAACAGCAAGGCACTACCGCCGTTGAGCGGAACCTGCGCAAAGAAATCATCGGGCGCGTTACCTCCTCGAAAATGGACAAGTCCATTACGGTGATGGTAGAAAGCAAAATGAAACACCCGATCTACGGCAAGTTCGTTACCAAGTCGACCAAATTTATGGCCCACGACGAGAACAACGAATGTGGCGAAGGGGATACGGTTCGCATCATGTCGACCCGTCCACTGAGCAAGAACAAGCGGTGGAGACTGGTAGAAATTGTAGAACGCGCCAAGTAAGATGATACAGCAAGAATCCCGTCTGACCGTCGCTGATAACAGCGGCGCCAAAGAAGTTCTCTGCATCCGTGTCCTCGGTGGCACGGGCAAGAAATACGCCAGCGTAGGCGACAAGATTGTAGTAGCCATCAAATCGGCTATTCCTTCCGGCAACGCTAAAAAAGGCGCAGTTTCGAAAGCAGTAGTTGTTCGCACGAAGAAGGAAGTACGCCGCAAAGACGGTTCGTACATCCGCTTCGACGACAACGCTGCCGTACTGCTCAACAATAACGACGAGCCCCGCGGTACCCGCATCTTCGGCCCAGTGGCCCGCGAACTGCGTGAAAAGCAGTTCATGAAGATTGTTTCGCTGGCTCCTGAAGTTCTCTAAGCAATGGCAACGAAAACCAAAGCAACGCCCGCGAAACTGCACGTGAAAACCGGTGACACCGTTCTGGTGATTGCCGGCGACGAGAAAGGCAAAACCGGTGTTATCAAATCGGTGAACCGTTCGACGCAGCGTGTTATCGTGGAAGGCCTGAACCTGGCTACCAAGCACAACAAACCCAGTGCGAAGAATCCCCAGGGCGGCATCACCAAGATCGAGGCACCGATTCACGTGAGCAACGTGAAGCGCGTAGACTCGGCTAACGCCTAATCCGCTCTACGACCATGGCTCGACTGAAAGAAAAATATCAGAAAGAAGTAGTACCGGCGCTCCAAGAGAAATTCCAGTTCAAGAGCATCATGCAGGTACCGCGCATCACCAAAATCTGCATTAACCGCGGTATTGGTGCTGCTGTAGCTGACAAGAAGCTGGTTGACAACGGTGTTGATGAGTTGACCATCATCACCGGTCAGAAAGCTGTTCCAACCATTGCCAAGCGCTCGGTTTCGAACTTTAAGCTGCGTGAAGGTATGCCCATCGGCGCCCGCGTTACCCTGCGCGGTGAGCAGATGTACGAATTCCTTGACCGTCTGCTGACGGTGGCTCTGCCTCGTGTTCGTGACTTCAAAGGCATCAACGACAAAGGCTTCGATGGCCGCGGTAACTATACCCTGGGCATCAAAGAGCAAATCATCTTCCCGGAAATTTCGATTGACAAAATCAAGTCGATTGCCGGTATGGATATTACCTTCGTAACGACGGCTGAGAACGACGAGCAGAGCTACGAGCTGCTCCGCGCTTTCGGAATGCCTTTCGCTAACGCCAAGAAACAGAACAATGGCTAAGGAATCAATGAAAGCACGGGAGCGGAAGCGTATTGCTACCGTAGCCCGTTACGCTGAGAAGCGCAAGGCTCTGAAAGAGGCTGGCGACTTCGAAGGCCTAGACAAACTGCCGCGCAATGCGTCGCCCGTGCGTCTGCACAACCGCGACAAAATCGACGGCCGTCCCCGTGGTTACATGCGTAAGTTCGGCATCAGCCGCGTACGTTTCCGCGAAATGGCTCTCGCCGGCAAAATCCCCGGTGTAACCAAGTCCAGCTGGTAATCCCACTGTTCTTCCTGCCATTACAGAGCTTTCTGTAAGGCATTATTACTTGGCAGGTTGCCACAAGAAACCATCAGCCGAGCCCTCAAAAGCCGAGTTGAGTAGTCTTAACCGAAAATTTCGTCGCCTCTTTCCGTGGCGGCGAAATTTTCATATCTTTGCGGCTCCCTAAAAATGGGCGCTTCATTTTCATAATCGAATGAACACAGATCCAATTGCCGACTACCTGACCCGGGTACGCAATGCCATCAAGGCAAATCACCGGGTGGTAGAAATCCCGGCCAGCAACATCAAAAAGGAGATTACGAAAGTGCTCTATAAGAAGGGCTACATTCAGAGCTACCGGTTTGATGATGCCGCGGTACAGGGCACGATTAAAATCGCGCTGAAGTACAACCCGGCTACCAAAAAGCCCGCCATCACGAAGCTGGAGCGCATCAGCTCGCCTGGTCTGCGTACGTACGCTCACGTGGAGAACCTGCCGCGCGTACTCAGCGGTCTGGGTATTGCAATCCTGTCAACGTCCAAGGGCGTGATGACGGAGAAAGAGGCGAAAGCCGAGAACGTGGGCGGCGAAGTGCTGTGCTACGTCTACTAATCTGAAAGGAAAACGAGACTATGTCACGCATTGGTAAACTGCCCATCAGCCTGCCCAGCAACGTGCAGGTTGAAGTGAGCAACGAAAACACGGTTACCGTGAAGGGTCCGAAAGGCACTCTGACGGTTCCGGTTGACCGCGACATTACCGTAGCAACCGAAGACGGTCAGCTGGTAGTGACCCGCCCCACCGAACAGAAGCGCCACAAAGCCATGCACGGCCTGTACCGCTCGCTGCTCAACAACGCCGTGAACGGCGTGAGCAACGGTCAGGAAGTGAAGCTGGAACTGGTAGGTGTAGGTTACAAAGCCTCAATGGCTGGTACTACGCTGGAACTGTCGCTGGGTTACTCGCACAACATCTTCCTGGCTCTGCCGAAAGAAGTAACGGCTACAGCTGTAACAGAGAAAGGTAAAAACCCTATCGTTACGCTGACCAGCATTGATAAGCAACTGCTGGGCCAAGTAGCTGCCAAGATTCGCTCGTTGCGCAAAGTTGAGCCATACAAAGGCAAAGGCGTGCGCTTCGTGGGTGAGCAGATTCGTCGTAAGGCTGGTAAAACGGCTTCGAAATAACATCACACCATGGCTTTCGATAAAGCAACTAGAAGAAAACGGATCCAGCGCATCATCCGCACTAAGGTGGCTGGCACGTCCGAGCGTCCACGTTTGTCGGTGTTCCGCAGCAATACGGGCATTTATGCTCAGATTATTGACGACACCACCGGCCACACGCTGGCGTCTGCTTCCTCGAAGCACGTATCGGTGGAAGGGGGCAACGGAGTCGCCCTCGCTGCCGCAGTCGGCAAAGAACTTGCTGCCCGTGCTACAGGAAAAGGAATTTCGAAAGTGGTATTTGACCGTTCCGGTTACCTCTACCACGGCCGCGTAAAATCATTGGCAGAAGGAGCCCGCGAAGGCGGCCTCAATTTCTAAATCATCATGGCAGAATTTAACAACGGCCCACGTGGTGGCAACGGCGACAACCGTGGCGGTGGTAATGACCGTCGTGGTGGTGGCAATGACCGTCGCGGCGGCAATGACCGGAAGGAAGAGTCACGCACTGGCGACTCCGATTTGAAAGAAAAAGTGGTTGCTATCAACCGCGTGGCCAAAGTAGTAAAAGGCGGTCGTCGCTTCAGCTTCTCGGCTATTGTGGTAGTTGGTGACGGCAATGGCACCGTAGGTTACGGCTTGGGCAAAGCCAACGAAGTAACTGACGCCATTGCCAAAGGCATTGACGACGCGAAGAAAAACCTGGTGAAGGTACCGCTGTACAAGCACACGGTTCCTCACATCATGGAAGGCAAATACTCCGGCGGCTTCGTGCTGGTTCAGCCGGCTGCTGCTGGTACAGGTGTAATTGCTGGCGGTGCCATGCGTGCCGTATTCGAAAGCGCTGGTATTAAAGACGTACTGGCCAAGTCGAAAGGTTCGTCGAACCCCCACAACGTGGTAAAGGCTACTTTCGATGCCCTGCTGAAAATGCGTGACCCCATGCAAATCGCACAGGCTCGCGGCATTACTCTCTCCCAAGTTTTTAACGGTTAAGAGCAGATGGCGCAGATCCAAATCAAACTCGTAAAAAGCGTTATTGACCGCCCCGAGCGTCAGAAGCGCACTGTGCAGGCCCTGGGCCTCGGCAAAATGGGCAGCACCAAAAGCGTGGAGAACACGCCTCAGGTTGCTGGCATGATTAACGCCGTTAAGCACTTGTTGGAAGTAACCGAACTCTAGGAATCTCCCGAAAATGAATCTCAGCAATCTCCAACCCGCCGCTGGTGCCACGCGCAACGAAAAGCGCATTGGCCGTGGTACGGGTTCCGGCCGCGGCGGCACGTCGACGCGTGGTCACAAAGGTGCCAAGTCCCGTTCGGGTTACTCCAAGAAGTCGGGCTTCGAAGGTGGTCAGATGCCTCTGCAGCGCCGCGTACCTAAATTTGGTTTCAAGAACATCAACCGTGTAGAGTACAAAGCCATCAACTTGGATGTTCTGGCTGCTCTGACGGAGAATGGTGCTTCCACTTTGGATGCCGCCTTCTTCGTAACGGCTGGTCTGGCTTCGAAGAACGCCAAGATTAAAGTGCTAGGCCGTGGTGAAATCACCAAGGCATTGGAAGTACATGCTCATGCTTTCTCCAAATCGGCTGTTGAAGCCATTGAGAAGGCTGGTGGCAAAGCTGTGACGCTGTAAGCCTGACTGGCAATGAACAAGTTCATCACCACGATTAAGAACATTTTTGCTATTGAAGATCTGCGTATGCGGATCTTCAATACGCTTTTTTTCATTGCCATCTACCGGCTGGGTTCTTACGTGGTGCTCCCCGGCGTCGACCCAAATCGGTTGAAGCAGGAGGGGGCTACTGGTGTGTTGGGTATCTTAGATACTCTACTCGGCGGTGCATTCAGTCATGCTTCAATTTTCGCGCTGGGCATCATGCCCTATATTTCCGCGTCGATTGTCCTGCAACTGCTCACAATTGCCGTTCCTTACTTCCAGAAGCTCCAGAAGGAAGGGGAATCAGGACGTAAGAAGATCAACCAGTATACTCGTATTCTCACCATTCCCATTGTAGCTCTACAATCCGTAGGGTTTATAGCTACAATTAATGCGGAGGCCATCGTAAATCCTGGCGTGTTCTTCACCATCTCTACCGCTATGATTGTTACAGCAGGTACGCTGTTCTGCATGTGGTTGGGGGAGAAGATTACCGACAAAGGTATCGGCAACGGCATTTCCATGATTATCATGATTGGAATTGTGTCGCGCCTGCCTGGTGCGCTGATTGGCGAAGGACAAGCACGGGGTATGAATGGGGCGCTTCTCTTCCTGATTGAGCTGGTTCTGCTGTTTGTAGTTGTAATGGCAGTTATTATTCTCACGCAGGCAGTTCGCCAGATTCCTGTTCAATACGCTAAGCAAATTGGCGGTGCTGCAAGTCTCAGCTCACAGCGGCAGTATATTCCGATGAAGGTAAATGCGGCTGGTGTAATGCCAATCATCTTTGCCCAGTCACTCATGTTTGTGCCGGCTATTGCTGCTTCGGCATGGAATAAGAATAGTGATACCGCTACGCTCATTGGTACTTGGTTCCAACCGAATCACTGGGTGTACAATGTGGTGTTTGGGCTGTTAATCATCATCTTCACCTACTTCTACACTGCCATCAGTGTCAATCCTAATCAGATTGCCGACGACTTGAAGCGTAGTGGGGGATTCATTCCGGGTGTAAAACCTGGTCGTGATACCTCTGAGTATATCGATGATGTGCTAACTCGTATCACGCTTCCAGGAGCGGTTGCTCTGGCCGTAATTGCCATCCTGCCTTCGCTGGCTACGGTAGCTGGCGTTACTCGTCCATTCGCCCAATTCTATGGCGGCACTTCTCTGATCATTATGGTGGGGGTTGTACTAGATACCATGAACCAGGTGAAAAGCTACCTGCTCATGCGTCACTACGATGGCATGATGAAAACTGGTAAGGTGCGGGGACGGTCGCAAAACATTGCCCTCGCTTCGTAAGATGATTGTTTACAAAACCGAGGAGGAAATTGAGTTAATTCGGGCAAGTGCGAAAGTGCTTGCCCAAGCTCACGGTGAGGTAGCCAAACTCGTTCGGGAAGGAGTTATGACGCTAGAGCTGGACAAGCGGGCGGAAGAATTCATCCGGGATAATGGAGGTAAGCCTTCGTTTAAAGGGTATAGAGGATTTGAGTACAGCCTCTGCATCTCCCCGAATTCAGTAGTGGTGCACGGTTTTCCGGGCGACTATACACTGAAAAGCGGAGATGTTGTTTCCATCGACTGCGGAGTTGAACTCAACGGTTACCATGCCGACAGTGCATACACCCACCCGGTAGGGGAGGTAGCACCCGAGGTTCTTCAGTTGCTGGAGGAAACGAAAAAGTCGTTGTACCTGGGCATTGAACAGGCAGTGGCCGGTAACCGAATGGGCGACATAAGCTATGCTATTCAGAACCACGTTGAGAAACAGGGGTATGGCGTAGTACGGGAACTGGTCGGCCACGGTATTGGAAAAAAGCTGCATGAGCGGCCTGATGTTCCAAACTTTGGCAAGCGCGGAGCAGGTCTGAAACTGCAGAGCGGCTTAGTACTTGCCATTGAGCCTATGGTAAACTTGGGTACCAAAAGTATTTTTTTAGAAAAAGACGGTTGGACCTTTCGAACCAAAGACCTGAAGCCATCGGCTCATTTTGAACATACCGTAGTAATTCGCAAAGACAAGGCGGAAATCCTCACCTCCTTCGAATACATAGAAAAAGCCTTACAGTAGCCTTATGGCCAAACAAACTTCCATTGAGCAGGACGGTGTCATCCTGGAAGCCTTATCCAATGCCATGTTCCGCGTGGAGCTGGAAAATGGTCACCAGTTGATTGCCCACATTTCGGGCAAGATGCGGATGCACTACATCAAGATCCTGCCGGGAGATAAGGTAAAACTCGAAATGTCGCCCTACGATTTGTCGAAGGGACGCATTGTGTACCGTTACAAATAACCCGACGACATGAAAGTCAAAACCTCCGTAAAGAAGCGTAGCGTTGATTGCAAAATCATCCGCCGCAAAGGCAAGCTCTACGTGATCAACAAAAAGAACCCGCGCTATAAGCAGCGCCAGGGCTAGTAGCACCAGACCTTTTTACAAAAGCACATGGCTCGTATTGCAGGGGTAGATATCCCAGACAACAAGCGCGGCGAAATCGCGCTGACCTACATTTTCGGCATTGGCCGTCCTTCTGCCCAGCAGATCCTCACCAAAGCAGGCGTTGACCTGAACAAGAAGGTGAAAGACTGGACTGAAGCCGAAGCCGGTGAAATCCGCGGCGTGATTGCCGCCGAGTATAAGACCGAAGGTGTGCTGCGCTCAGAAGTGCAGTTGAACATCAAGCGCCTGATGGACATCGGTTGCTACCGGGGTCTGCGTCACCGCAAAGGTCTGCCGGTTCGTGGTCAGCGTACCAAGAACAACTCCCGCACCCGTAAGGGCAAGCGGAAGACCGTTGCTGGCAAGAAAAAGGCTACTAAATAATCTGTAGCGGGAATCGGCCTGCGGTGAATTAAAAATTGAGAATTAAAAATTAAAAATTTTGGTTGCGGGTAAACTTACTCGCTCTTGTAATTTTTAATTCTCAATTTTTAATTGATTTCAGCCAACACCTTCCGCAGTTTTTTGCGATAACCAAATGGCACAAAAAAGAAAAGACAAAGCCAAAAAGCGCGTTGTCGTTGTAGAACCCGTAGGTCAGGTACACATCAAGGCCTCGTTCAACAACATCATCATCTCCATTACCAACAACAACGGCCAGGTAATTTCCTGGGCATCGGCTGGTAAAATGGGCTTCCGCGGTTCGAAAAAGAACACGCCTTACGCCGCTCAAATGGCTATGACGGATTGCGGCAAAGTTGCTCACGACCTGGGCATGCGCAAAGCCGAAGTATTCGTGAAGGGTCCGGGTGCTGGTCGTGAATCGGCCATCCGTACGCTGGGTAACGTGGGTATTGAGGTAACGACCATTAAGGACGTGACGCCGCTGCCCCACAACGGCTGCCGTCCTCCCAAACGTCGTCGCGTTTGATTTATTGAACCTGTTCGCCTGGCGGACTTCCTGAGCCGGTTGCTGCAGCTGCTTCTCCCCCTTGCGAAGCCTGTTTCTGCCCGGTTCGAACGGTTCAACCCCCTCAACCCTCAACAACTCCGAAATGGCACGTTATACTGGTCCTAAAACCAAGATTGCCCGTCGCTTTAATGAGCCGATCTTCGGCCCAAGCAAGGCACTCACCAAAAAAGCATACCCTCCCGGCCAGCACGGCCGTGGCCGTCGTAAGAAGCAGAGCGAGTACGCTGTCCAGCTGATGGAAAAGCAGAAAGTGAAGTACATGTACGGCGTACTGGAAAAGCAGTTCGAGAACCTGTTCCACAAGGCTGCCACGATGCCCGGCATCACCGGCGACAACCTGCTGGGCCTGCTCGAGTCGCGCCTCGACAACACGGTGTACCGTTTGGGCATTGCTCCGACGCGCCGGGCTGCTCGTCAGCTCGTTTTGCACAAGCACATCACCGTGAACGGTGAGATTGTAAACATTGCTTCGTACAAACTGCGCGCTGGTGACGTTGTTGCCGTACGTGAGAAGTCGAAGTCGCTGGAGGCCATCACTACGAGCCTGAGCGCCCGCAACGCGCGTGCTTTCTCGTGGCTGGAGTGGGACGGCAAAGAAATGGTGGGCAAATTTATCAGTGCCCCCTCGCGTGAGCTGATTCCGGAGAAAATCACGGAGCAGCTTATCGTCGAGTTGTACTCGAAGTAATTTTTGGAACGGCCCGGCAGTCCGGGCCGTTTCTCTGCTTCGACCTTTTTACATGGATTCAGGTATTGGGTATTGGGTATTGGGACATTTTGTCTAACTACCTAATACCTTTTACTCAATACTAACAAACCGCCCCACTTATGTCAATCTTAGCTTTTCAAATGCCGGAGAAGGTGGTAATGGAGAAATCCGACGACTTCTACGGAACGTTTGAATTCAAACCGCTGGAGAAAGGCTACGGCGTCACGATCGGCAACGCTCTGCGCCGCATCCTGCTGTCGTCGCTGGAGGGCTATGCCATCACGTCGGTTCGCACCAACAGCGTTCTGCATGAGTTCATGACTATTGAAGGTGTGATTGAGGACATGTCCGAAATCATTCTGAACCTGAAACAGGTTCGTTTCAAGAAAGTGAGCGACGCCATCGAGGATAAAATCACGGTGCGCGTGAAAGGCCAAGACACCTTCTCGGCTGGCGACATCAACAAGTTTACGACCGGTTTCCAGGTACTAAACCCGGAGCTGGTTATCTGCAACGTGGACCCCAGCACCGAGCTGGAATTTGAATTCACGATTCAGAAAGGCCGTGGTTACGTTCCCGCCGAGGAGAACAAGCCGGCTGATCAGGTTTTCGGTCAGATTGCCATTGATGCCATCTTCACGCCCATCAAGAATGTGAAGTATAGCATTGAGAACACCCGCGTGGAGCAGAAGACGGACTATGAGAAGCTCGTTATTGAGATTCACACCGACGGCTCAATTCACCCGGAGGACGCGCTGAAAGGCGCTGCCAACATCCTGATTCAGCACTTCATGCTGTTCTCGGACAGCACTATGACCTTCGAAACGGTGAAAGCCGAAGAGGAGGAAACTGTGGACGAAGAGACGCTGCACATGCGTAAGGTGCTGAAGACGCCGCTGGCGGATATGGACCTGAGCGTGCGCGCTTACAACTGCCTCAAAGCCGCCGATATCAAAACCCTCGGCGACTTGGTGCAGCTGGACATGGCCGACATGATGAAGTTCCGCAACTTTGGTAAGAAGTCGCTGACGGAGCTGGAAAACCTGGTAGAGGAAAAGGGTTTAACCTTCGGGATGGACCTGAGCCGCTACAAGCTCGACGAAGAATAGGCGTTGGCCTGCTAATGTGCTGCTGCTGAATTGGTGCATTCCTGCACAATTTCGCAGCAGCACATTTTTTTTGCCTGGGTATTTCCTACCTTTGCACCCCCATCACACTTTTAACTTAGTAGGCCCGGAGGGGTAACGGTTCTAATGTGAGGACAGCTAGCTAGTCAGGCTGTTTTCCGCCGTGGTCGTTGCCCGCAAGCCTACATATTCTCTTTTTTATGCGTCACGGTAAAACCATCAACCACCTGGGCCGCACGGCCTCGCACCGCAACGCCATGTTGTCGAACATGGCCTCGTCGCTGATTCTGCACAAGCGCATCACCACGACGGTTGCCAAAGCCAAGGCACTGCGCAAGTTTGTAGAGCCTCTGCTCACCAAGTCCAAGAACGATACCACGCACTCGCGTCGTCTGGTGTTCTCAGAACTGGGCAACAAAGACGTGCTGAAAGAGCTGTTCGGCACGGTATCGGCTAAAATTGCTGGCCGTCCTGGTGGTTACACCCGGATCATCAAGCTGAGCCAGAACCGTCTGGGTGACAACGCTGAATTGTGCATTATTGAGCTGGTGGACTTCAATGACACCCTGCTGGAAGCCAAAAATGCTGGTGAAGCCAAGGCTACTACCACGCGCCGTTCGCGCCGTGGCGGCAGCAAAAAAGCTGCTGGCGACGTTACCACCGAAGCTGGTACCTCGGCTGAAGTAGTTGCTGAAGCAAAGCCCGCTAAGAAGGCTAAAGCTGCTACCACGGAGGTTTCGGCCCCCGAGGATACAGCCACCGAAACACTGAAAGACGGCGAAACCCGCGAGGAGAAAGCCGCTGAGTAGTTGCTTTGGTAAGCGCCAAGCTTACGTTTTGAAAGGGGCTGCGCCAGATGGCGCAGCCCCTTTCTATTTTACTTTGCTGGCCGTTTTGCTCGATTCAATGGTTCTAACAGTGGATTGGAAAGAATGGCATGAGGGAAGAGAGGCAGAAAGGAGTGATTTGAGGTAATCAACCACTTATTCTTCCTGATTATGCTGTACTCTCTCTCCGCATTCCGACTAGCCGCGCTGACGCTTGCGGCCCATTGCTGTCTGGTGGGCGCCACCCGGGCGCAGGATACCAGGCCGGACACGGCGCTATTCGTGGGCGTGCCGCAGGCTACGGTGTCGCTCGGACAGCCGACAACGTTTCCGGCGTTTGAGGCCGGTTTTTACGACAATCAGCTGTTTCTGCTGGGAGAAGCCCACGGCACGGAGCGCCCCCAGGAAATTGACCTGGCCTTGCTGCAACATCTGAACCAGCGGGCGGGAGTACGGACGTACGTGGGAGAGGTGGACTGTGCCAAAGCCTATTTCCTGAACGAGTACCTGCGTACCGGGAAGGAAGCAACCCTGGACCTGATATTTCGCAGCTGGCAGGCCGACGGGTCGCAGTGGGCCAATACGGCGATGCGCGCCAAGTTCCAGCGACTGCGCAGCTGGAATCAGACGCTGCCAGCCAAGCGGCGGGTGCGGGTGCTGGGGCTTGATCAGTTGCAGGATTTACCGCTGGCGGCCGAGTATCTGCACATACTGACGCGGGGGCTGGCATTACCGTCGGCCGTGCGGCTGCCGCTCGACTCGGTAGCCATGGCGTTGCAACGGGCGGATGGTAGGGCAGCGGCGGCGGGGGCTACCCGGATCATGCGCATGTTGGCAGAAAGCAAGGCTAACAACGCACTGTTCGACCTGAACCATTTGCTGCGTAACGTGGCCTATGACCGCCAAAACATGATGGTGCGGGAGCAGAACATTTTTGCCAATTTCCGGGAGCTGTATCAGGGGCTGCACCTGGAACGGGAGAAACTGTACGGCATGTGGGGGCTGGCGCACGTGTTGCAGAGCCCATTACAGAGCGGAACTACACTTTTTGCCGGGTTGGTGCGCCAGAGTAATCTGCCGGTGCGGGATAAGGTAGCGTCGTTGCTATGCGTGTTTGCCGATTGCCAGCTGCTGATGCCGACCAGCTTTCTGCCCGCCGCCTGGCAGGTTCCTGGCCAGCGGTACACCGCTACCAACAAATTCAACCACGACGGCCCCCTAACGCAAATTGCAGGATTGGACGAGCTGAAGCGCCGCACGCGGCCGGGTAGTACTACTATCTTCCAGCTCAACGCTCCGGCGGCCCCCACGAACCGGCAGCCCATCCGGGTGACGTACGCGCCGGGTATTCCGGCTGGCCAGCAGGTCCGGTTTCGGGCCGACTTGCCGGCTACGGCATATGTGCAGTACCTGGTGCTGGTGCGCGACTCACCGGCCCTTGCGCCCTTGGTGCCCTAGCGGACACCATGCGGGGGGAACTGGTATCTTGCCCACTCTGACTACGTAACTATGAAACTTACTGGGATGCGCCAGTGGGGCACCGGCTCCGATGCAAAGCTAATAGGGGGTTACTGGGCGGTGGTGGGGCCGGTGCTGCTGCTGCAATACGTGGCCGATACGGGCTGGGGCTGGTGGCGGGTGCTGCCGGTGCTGGCCGTGACGGTGCTGCTGGATACGACTATGGTGGCGGTGCTGGTGGAATGGTTTCTGCCCCTGTTCCTGAGCCGGAGCTGGTGGCGTGGCCTGTTGCAGCTGCCGTTGCTACTGCTGCTGAGCGGCAGCCTGTACCTGCTGTTATACGGAAGTCTGCTGGGACGCGGCATCGACTTGTCGGGGGCACGCATAGTGCTGGGGGTGGTGGCCCACGCCAAAAGCTATGGGCTGCTGGCCGTGCTGCTCACCGGTAAGCGGTACGTAGAGCTGCAACAAACCCTGCTGCGTACCCGCCAGGCCCAGACGGAAAGCGAGCTTCGCAATCTGAAAGCCCAACTCGACCCGCATTTCCTGTTCAACAACCTTAACGTACTGCGCGGCCTGATTCAGCACGACCCGGCGGAGGCCCACGAGTTTCTGAACCGCTTTGCCGCGCTGTACCGCTTTCTGATCCGCTACAAGGAAGAGGATGTGGTGCCGCTGAGCGAAGAGCTGCAATTTGTGCGGGAATACATCTATTTGCTGCGGCATCGTTTCGGGGCGGCCTATAGCTTCCGGGAGGAAATAGCCGATACTGTAGGTTTGCCGCGGGGGCTGGTGGTACCGGGGACGCTGCAACTGCTGGTGGAAAATGCCATCAAGCACAACGCCGGCGACGAAGAGAACCCGCTGCTCATCACCATTATGATAACGGAGGCGGCCCTGACGGTTGCGCACCCTCGCCGGCCCAAGCTCACCGCCGTGGAGTCGATGGGGACGGGACTGGCTAACCTGCGGGAGCGGTACCGCCTGCTGCTGGGCCGCAACATTGAGGTGGAGCAAAGCCCCGCCCACTTTACTGTAACGGTACCAGTTGTACCACCAGGCCGAATGGGGGCGGCAGCTTAGCAGCGTAATTGACAACCCACATGGATATTCTGATTCTGGAAGATGAGGAGCTGGCCGCCCGCCAAACGGTAGAGTTTCTGCGGCAGGCCGGGGCGGTGGCTGAAGCTGCCCCGCCCGTGCTGCGGAGCGTGGAAAAAGCGCTGGCCTGGTTGCAAACCAACCCCATGCCCGACCTGATTTTCTCCGATATTGAGTTACTGGATGGCAACGTATTCCTACTGTACGAGCGGTTTGCAGTGACCTGTCCCATTATTTTCACTACGGCCTACGACCAGTTTCTGCTGCCCGCCTTTCGTGGCAACGGCATTGCCTATTTGCTCAAGCCTTTCACCTACGAGCAGTTTCGGGAAGCACTGGCCAAGTATCAGGGCCTGAAAACCAGCCTGGGCAACTCCGGTCCGGCCCCGGCGCTGTCGCCGGAAGTACTCCACGAGCTGAGCCAGGCCCTGCGGCAAAACAGCCAGCCCCAGTACAAGCAGCGGTTTTCGGTGCGGATGCGCAACGGCCTGTACGTGCTCCCGGTGGAAGAAGTGGCGTATATGCAGGCCGATGAAGGCGTGGTATTCGCGGTAGACCGCACCGGTAGCCGCTACCCGCTGCAAGGCACGCTCACGGAGCTGGAGCGGCAGCTTGACCCCACCCGCTTTGGGCGGCTGAATCGCTCGGAGCTGGTTAATATTGCCTTCGTAGAGAAAAGTGAGGCCTACTTCAACAACCGCCTGGCCGTAACGCTGCGCGGGTTGCCGGGCACACCGCTTCTTACCAGCACTGCCCAGACCCCGGAATTTCGCCGCTGGCTGGAAGGGTAGTGCGCTATGCGCTTTTTTCGGTGCTGGCTTGGCAACTGCCGGATTTCGCACTGGGCAAAAACGACCAATTGAGTACCTTGCCCCCGCAACGCGGTACCGCGGCCCGGCGGGCCGGAGTGCAGCGGGGCACGGCGTTGTATTCCTTACTCAACCAACCTCTTTCACATGAGCATTATCACCGAAATTCACGCTCGTCAGATTTTCGATTCGCGCGGCAACCCGACCGTTGAGGTAGACGTGACCACCGAAAGCGGCACTGTGGGCCGCGCGGCCGTGCCTTCGGGAGCCAGCACCGGCAAACACGAAGCCGTGGAGCTGCGCGACGACGACAAAGCCAAGTACATGGGCAAGGGCGTGCTGAAGGCGGTGGAAAACGTGAATACCAAAATTGCCGAAGAGCTGGTGGGCTTCTCGGTGTTCGAGCAGGGTTTGCTCGATAAGATTATGCTGGAGCTGGATGGTACGCCCAACAAGGCCAACCTGGGGGCCAATGCCATTCTGGGGGCTTCGCTGGCCATTGCCCGCGCCGCTGCCGCCGAGGCCGGTATGCCGCTCTACCGCTACGTGGGGGGCGTGAATGCCACCACGCTGCCGGTGCCTATGATGAACATCCTGAACGGGGGCTCGCACGCCGACAACAGCATCGACTTCCAGGAATTCATGATTATGCCGGTGGGCGCTCCTTCGTTTTCGGAGGCGCTGCGCTGGGGCACGGAAATCTTCCACCACCTCAAAAACGTGCTCAAGAAGCAGGGCTTCAGCACCAACGTGGGCGACGAGGGCGGTTTTGCGCCCAACATCAAATCCAACGAAGACGCTATCAAGATTGTGTTGCAGGCCATTGAGACGGCCGGCTACAAGCCCGGCGACGACGTGATGATTGCCATGGACGCGGCGGCTTCGGAGTTCTATTCCGATGGCCACTACCACTTCAAGAAGAGCACCGGCGACAAGCTGACTTCCTCGGAAATGGTAAGCTACTGGACCGACTGGACCAAGAAGTACCCCATCATCAGCATTGAGGATGGCATGGACGAGGACGACTGGACGGGCTGGAAAAACCTGACTGACAGCATTGGCAGCACCACCCAACTGGTGGGCGACGACCTGTTTGTGACCAACGTAAACCGCTTGCAGCGTGGTATTGATGAGAAGATTGCCAACGCCATTCTCATCAAGGTAAACCAGATTGGCACCCTGTCGGAGACGATTGACGCCATCAACCTGGGCCGCCGCAATGGGTACAAGAGCATCATGAGCCACCGCTCGGGCGAAACGGAGGATAACACCATTGCCGACCTGGCCGTGGCCCTGAACACCGGCCAGATCAAGACTGGCTCGGCCTCGCGCTCCGACCGCATGGCCAAGTACAACCAACTGCTCCGCATTGAGGAAGAGCTGGGCGAAGTGGCTTATTTCCCCGGCCGCAAAATGTAAATCACGGATTTAGACGGATTTTTCGGATTACGCGGATTCCGTGTGCGAAACGGCACCGTTGCTTTCGGGCGACGGTGCCGTTTGTATTTCCGAAATGGTGCAGGTTGATGCATGAGGCCGGCTACGGGTGTGTAGTAGCGGCGGGTAGGGGAAGATGAGGACGGAATGCGGGGAATACCAGATATTTGTTGAGGTGACGCCAGCATCTGCGTCATCTGCGAAAAATCAGCGTAATCGGTGACTTATGAGTGCTTCGGAACTAGTTGAGCGGGTACCACGCTTTTTGCGCAGCTTTTATTTTCTGGCGGGGCTGGCTTTCCTGGTGTGGATGTTCCTGTTTGATGCCAACGACTTCATCAAGCAGTACGATATGTACGCCAAGTGGAAGGAGTTGAATACGGACAAGGAGTATTACCTGCGCGAAATTGATAAGGTGAAGAAGGACCGCGCGGAGCTGCTGAGTAGCCCGGAGCTGCTGGAGAAATTTGCCCGCGAAAAGTACATTATGAAGCGTCCTGGGGAGGATGTATTTGTGCTGGTACCACAGGAGAAAGAATAACCCTCCCTTAGCTGGCGTGGTACTTGCAGCGCAGCCAATTATGCAGACACACTTTTTGCGAACAATCGGCTGGTTGCTGCTACTGTTATTCATGCTGGCAGAACCGGCCCAGGCCCAGGCGGTAAAATCGTCGCAGGTACAGGTGGCGCGGCAGTTTCTGCTGGCGGTGCTGGCCGGCAACTGGGAGGGGGCCTATCAGCTGCTGAGCCCCGTTACCCAACGGCAAATGCCGCTGCCGGCGTTTCGGGCGGCCACTCAGCCTATCATCGACCAGGCCCGGACCTACGGCCCCGTTATCGACCTGTACAAGCTGGGGTACCGGTTGCGGGAGGAAGAAACCATTCAGCCCTTTGTCGGCTTCACCTACCGCGCCGACAGCTTGCGCCCCGGGCCGCACGTGCAGCTTGATGTGACATTTCAGGACTCCGCAGCCCGGCAGATTCAGGGTTTCAGCATCATTCCCCTGCGGATAAGTAAGTAGATGCACAATGCAAAAGGCCGCTATCCATAAGGAAGCGGCCTTTTTTGGCTGATGTGGTACCGGTTTAAATGGCTGGGTCGGCGGGCGTGTTGGAGTTGTTCACGCGCTCCTGTTGGGGGTAGGGGTAGAAGTTGCGGGTCCGTTCCGTGAGGCTGGTAGGCGGAGCAGGGCGGCCGAAGCGGCGGCTGTCGTCGAGGCGCAGACCGGAGAGGTAGAGCTCGGCGCTGCGCTGCTTGTACACTTCCAGGAGCAGATCGGGCACCGTAACCGGGCCGCTGTAGGCAGGCAGGTTGGCGTGCACGCCCCAGGGGTCGCCGCTGGCCTGGGTACGCACCGCGTTGATATCGAGGAGGGCGGCGGCGGTATTGGGCGTGGCGGCGCGCAGGTTGGCCTCGGCCCGGATCAGGCGCATCTCATCGGGCAGGTAGGCCGGTATTGGGCTGTTGATAGTGCCGAAGAAGCCCGCCAGAGTGCGGATGTTGTCGGTGCTGCCGTTGTTGGCATCCACTACCACTGGGCCGGTGAGGTAAAACGCCAGGCGGCCGTCCCCGGCTTCTACCAGGCTGGCGGGGAGGCCAAACCGGTCACGAGGGCGGAAATTGGTGCCGGGCAGGGCCGTGAACTGGTACACCGGGTTGGGGTTCTGGGCCGAGTAAGTGAAACCCGAGCGCACCGTTAGGGTTACCTGGTTGGCAGCCGTGAGGGCGGCGGCGTAGTTGCCGGCCATCAGGTTGAAGCGCGCCCGGTAGGCCTGCACGGTGTTGAGCAGGCTGAAGTCGGTTCCCAGTACCTGCGTAGTGAACTCCGCAGAGGGTGGGTTGGCAGTCAGCTCCTGCACAGCCTGATCGAGCAGACTAATGGCCTGCCCCAGCAACTGCTGCCGCGGCACGAAGCCCGGAGCCGTGCCCGTGGTCAACGGGCCCTGCTCAAAGCCCAGCGCCACGCCGGCCAGAGCCGCCGCCTTGAATAAGTACGCATGGGCCAGCACCCCACTACGGGCCGGCGCATCGGCCGCCAGCACGGTGGGGGCGGCAGCAATAAGGCGGTCGGCCACGCCAACTACGCGGTAGTTACGGGCAAACAGGGCGGACGTGTTGGCGTTGCTGGGGGAGAGGTTGGCGCCGCCCTGCTCCAGTTCGGTAACGTTGAAAAACGTGGTAATGCCCTTTACCTCGCGGCTGCTGGTACCGGTGGTCAGGATAATGGGCTCCAGGGCCGCCGTGGAGTAGAGTTGGCGCAGGCCCACGCTCAGGGCGAATACGCCTTCCCGCGTGGTCAGGGTCTGCTCGTCGGTGGCGGCGTTGGGGTTGGGCAGATCGAGCTGGCAGGCACCCAGCAGGCCCAGGCCGCTGAGCAGCAGCAGCGCCAAGCCGCGCCGCGCCCCAGCCGGCAAGCAGGATGATGGGCGGAGGAATCGGAAATTCATATCGAGAGGAAGTAAAAGCCGGAAAAATTAGAATGACGCATTCAGGCCCACCGACAAGGTGCGGGGAATGGGTACTTCCACGAAATCGAAGCCGCGCACGGCGTTGCTCTGGCCCGCAGCGCTAACCTCCGGGTCGTAGCCGGAGTAATCGGTGAACACCCAGAGGTTGCGGCCCGATACCGAAACGCGCAGATCTTTCAGGCCCAGTAGCTTCGGGCGCAGCAGGTAGCTGACGGAAGCCTCGCGCAGCTTCACAAAAGAGCCATCCTCAATCCAGACATCAAACGTGTTGTAGGTGGCCGTGCTGCTGCCCTTGGGTACTTCGCCGCGCAACTCCCGCTCGTAGCGGGCCAGGCCCCCGAAAATGTCGCGGGAGCCCACGCGCTGGGTGAAGTTGAACACGTCGAAGCCCTGCTGGGTGTCAAACTGCACCCGCAAGGTGAGGCGGCTGTCGAGCAGGCTGACTTCGTTGATGAGGGAGGCCACAAAATCGGGGTTTGGGTCGCCCAGCACCCCGTTCACCAGGTTGCCGGAGGGCTGGCCGTCGGCGGCGCGCAGGGGCGTGTTGGGCGCCCCGAAAGTACCCTGAATGCCCCGCTCGCGTTGGGGCAGGCCAGCCGGCGTGAGCAGCAGCGAGCCATCGGGGTTGCGGGCGGAGTAGGTGCCGTAGTAAGTTCCCAAGGGCTGGCCCTCCACCGCCGCCACCAGCCCGAAGCCGTTGGGGAAGGTCACCAGCCCGTTCGGAATGTTGGTGATGCGGTTGCGGTTGCGCGAGTACGTGGCCGTCACGTTCCAGCGCACCGCCGCGGTTTGCACCGGTGTGGCCCGCAGCAGTAGCTCCAGGCCCTTGTTGCGCATGTTACCCACGTTGTCAAAGCGGGTGCTGAAACCGGAGCTGAAGTTCAGGTCGCGCTGGAGCAGCAAATCCTCCACCCGCTTATCGTAGTACGAAAACTCCAGGCCCAG
The DNA here is from genome assembly GCF_003944705.1 of Hymenobacter metallilatus. GTDB lineage: Bacteria > Bacteroidota > Bacteroidia > Cytophagales > Hymenobacteraceae > Hymenobacter > Hymenobacter metallilatus. The sequence continues at coordinate 68,187 of NZ_RWIS01000003.1, forward strand.
CCGGTCCTTGATAAAGCTGGCGTCGAAGCCGGCCTCAAACTCCTTCTGCCGCTCGGGCTTGAGCTGGTCGTTGCCCTGCAGAGTGGAGGTAACCAGGCCCGGCAGCGTACCCACCGTCACCGGGTCGAAGTTGGTAAACCGGTCGTAGGGGCCGATGGCCGTGAGGTTGCCGGCCTGCCCATAGGAGGCCCGCAGCTTGAATTGGGGCACCAGTTGGGCCAGGGAACCCGCCCGCCAGAATTCCTGATCCGACAGCACGTAGGAGGCGCTCAGCTTGGGGTAGTACTGGGTCCGGACTTTAGTGCCGTACACGGAGGCTGCATCCACGCGCAACGCACCAGTCAGAAACAGCCGGTTGTAGAGCCCCACCGTCTGCTGCACAAAGGCCCCGCGAATGGTACGCTCGGTGCGGTAGTCGCCGAGGTAGCGCGGGTTCTGCACCACCGACGTACCGCTGGCCGTCGTTTGAATAACCGGGGAGAGGCCGATGGTCTGCTGCGCAGTTTGCAACGACTGCTCCGACTGCAGGGTGCCGCCCAGGGTAGTAGTACTGGCCAGCCACTCTGTAAAGTCGCGGCGGTAGCCCAGGGTCAGGTCGTTGTTGACGAGCAGGGCCGTGCGGTCGGCGCGGCGGGCCAGGCCGGTGCTATAGGTAGGAGCCGTGCTGTTGGTGGGGATGAAGCCCGTGGCCACCTGGGTGCTGGCGTCATAGCCCAGCACGTAGTCAATGGTGAAGCCAGCAAATGGCGTCAGGTTCAGCTGCGCATCCCCGATAAAACGGGAGGTGCGCTGGCGGAAGTCGAAGCGGTCCACGGCTTCCAGCGGGTTGGTGCGGGCAATGTTGGCGGCGGTGCTGGGGTAGCGGCCCGTTACCGGGTCTCGCGCCGGGTTGAGGTAGTTGTTGGCGAAAATAAAGCCCGTAAGGGCCCCGTAGGCCTCGTTGATGCCCCCGTTGGGCACTTCCCGGCTCTGGCTGAGCGTGTAGTTAGCGCCCACGCTCACGCTGGCTTTGGAGCCCAGCGTCTGCTGGAGGCGCAGCCGCCCGCCGCCCCGGTTGAAGTCGGTATTTTCCACAATACCCTGATTGCGGAAGTAGTTGCCGGAGGCGAAATACTTGGTGCCCGCCGCCCCACCGGTTACTGATACATAGTTATCGGTACCCACAGCCGTGCGGAAAATATCCTTCTGCAGGTCGTAGCGCTGCACCGGTACCTGGGTCAGGTCGGCGTTGTTGGCGGTGTTGGCAAAGCGGAAAGGGTAGTCGTTGTAGTCGAGGGTTTTGCGAATCTGGGAAGTCAGAAACTGCGAGGACACCGTTACCTGGGGCTTACCTTCCTGGCCGCGCTTGGTAAAAATCTGGACCACCCCGTTGCTGGCCCGGGAGCCGTAGATGGCCGCCGCCGCCGCGCCCTTAATCACCTCAATGCGCTCCACGTCGTTGGGGCTGATATCCACGAGGCGGTTTTGGGCGTAGCCACCCAGATCCAGCAGCTGGGGGGAGTCGTTGTTGATGATAACCCCATCAATGATGTAGAGCGGATCGGAGGAGCCGGCCACGGTGCTGGGGCCGCGCAGGCGCACGGATATGCCACCGGCCGGGTTGCCGGAGTTCTGGGTAATCTGCACCCCCGAAAACTTGCCTTGCAAAGCCTGGTCAATCTGGGTGGGCACGGCCGTGCGCAGCTCCGCCCCCGAAACCGTGGCAATAGTGTTGCCCAGCTGCTTTTTGCTGGTGGCTACCGAGGTGCCGGTTACCACTACGTCGTTCAGGCGCACCAGATCCTCGCTCAATGTCACGTCGGGTACCGTCACGGTAGGGTCAGCACCCAGGGCAACGGTACGGCGCAGGGGGGTATAGCCCACCGAGCTGATTTCCAGCTGATACGTGCCGGGAGCAAGGCCGGAAGTCAGCTCAAATGTGCCCTCGGCGTTGGAGCTGGCCCCCAGCACCGTGTTGAGCAGACGCACGGTAGCGCCGGGCAGGGCCTCGCCGCGGGCATCCACCACGCGGCCCCGGATGGTGTAGCGGGTGGTCTGGGCCGTGGCAACCTGCAGAGTACCCAGCAGCGGAACCAGCAGGGCTATACCAGCCAGATAACGTCGGTGCCCAGTGAGAGAGTAGGCGTGTGGCATAGGAAGTAGGGTAGGGGTGAAAAAGAACGGCTTGCCCCGGCCCGATTCGCGCCGATGGCAAGCCATTAAACATAGTGAAAAGAAGGATGCTTTGTACTTCCCCTAGCTGCGTTTACCCCGGAAAAGAAATCTTACCCATGCTCACGGCCGGCACCCGCTGCCGCCCGGCCCCAATGCTCACCGGCTGGCCCGCCACGGCTTCATTGGCCAGCAAGGCAAACAGGATAGCCTCCTTGGCATCGGGCAGCACGCCCAGCGCCTCGGTGGTGGCAAAGGTGCAGGCGGGCAGCTGCCGCCGCAGGGCTGCCTGCAGGGCCGGGTTATGGGCCCCGCCCCCGCTGGCGTACACCGTCAACGCCGGCTGCGCCCCGAATACCTGTCGGGCTGCCCGCGCCACGCCCACGGCGCTTAGCTCGGTAAGGGTTGCCAGCGTGTCTTCCAGGCCCAGCTGCGTGGTGTGGCTGCGCGCCTGCGCCTGTTGCAGATACGCCGGGCCGAACAGCTCCGGTCCGGTAGTTTTGGGCAGGGGGGCGGCGAAAAACGGGTGGGCCAGCAGCTCCCGCAGTAGCCCCTCGTGCACCTGGCCGGCCAGGGCCAGGCGGCCGTCCTCATCGTAGGCCAGCCTGGGGCGGTGCTGGCGCACGGTGGCATCCAGCAGGGTATTGCCGGGGCCGGTATCGGTGCTGAAGGCGGTGCTGGCATCCTGACCAGTGCGAGGAAGGTAGGTGAAGTTGGCAATGCCGCCCAGGTTGAGCAGCAGCCGCTCCTCGTGGGGGCTGCTGAGCAGCAGATAGTCACCGTAGGCAGCCAATGGTGCCCCCTCGCCGCCGCCGGCAATGTGCTTCTGCCGGAAGTCGCTGAGGGTGATAATGCCGGTGCCCACCGCCACGTGGTCCCCGTCGCCGAGCTGCAGAGTGGCGTTCAGGCCCGCAAAATCGGGATGCTGGTGCTGGTGGGCGGGGGCGTGGTACACCGTCTGGCCGTGGCTGGCTACCAGATCAACATCCGAAGCAGTTACCTGCCACTGCTTCAGGCACTGCGTAATCATGGTGGCGTGCAGGCTACCCAGCCAGGGGTTCAGCAAGGTGAGGTACTCCAGGCTTACCTGCTCGCGGGCAAATACCTCCCGGATGCGGCGGCGCACGTCGTCGGGGTAGGGTACGGTGGCAAACTGCTCCAGCTCCAGCCGCGTGCCGGCACCGTGCCCGTGCAGGCGGCACAGGGCCACATCCAGCCCATCCAGGGAAGTGCCCGACATCAGCCCGATGATGCGGCGGCTGGGTTGCTGGGCTAGGCGGTGCAGGCGGGCGAGGTGCGGATTCATGGGAACTTTATGTGCTGTTTACTGCTGCTTCGGGAACCCAATGTAACCCCAAAATGTGCTGTGTGCCTTTTAGTGCTGGCCGCCGGATGATACAATGAGATGAGCAAGCCTACGAATCGGGAATAAAAAAGCCCGACGGTCAAGGCTGACCGCCGGGCTTTTACCGGTTAATTGTGCTCAGAAATACTCGTTAGCCAATTTTTTTACCCGCCATGGCCTGGCTGATGCTGATGTTCATCACCCGCTCGGCGAAGGGGCGGGTAAGTTCTTCCAGCTCATCCACGGCTTTCAGAATGGTATCTTTTTCCTTGGTTTCGAGGGCGGCCTTCAGCTTGGTTACACCAGCCTGGGTCTGGGTAACTTCCTCGGGCGTGAGGTGCTGCCCATTTTTGGCCACGAAGCGCTCTACCTGGTACAGCATCTGCTCGGCTACGGTGCGGGCCTCAATTACCATGCGGGCGGCAATATCCTCGCGGGCGTTGGTCATGGAGTCCAGCAGCATCTGCTCCACCTGTTCATCGGTAAGGCCGTACTGGGGCTTGATTTCCACGCTCTGGCGGGTGTTGGAGCGCAGTTCAATGGCTTCCACCTTCAGAATGCCGTCGGCGTTAAGCAGGAAGTTCACATCCACTTTGGGCAGGCCGGCGGGCATGGCCGGAATGCCGCGCAGGTCGAACTCGGCCAGCTTGCGGTTTTCCTTCACCAAATCCCGCTCACCCTGGTACACCGATATTTTCAGGTTCACCTGCCCGTCTACCGAGGTGGTGTACTGGCGGCCGGCTTTGGTAGGAATTTTAGAGTTGCGCGGGATAATGGGGTCCATCAGCCCGCCCATGGTTTCAATGCCCAGCGTGAGGGGCGTCACGTCCAGCAGCAGCACGTCGCGGCGGTTGCCGGCCAGGATGTCGGCCTGAATGGCAGCTCCCAGAGCCACTACCTCGTCGGGGTTGAGCGAGTTATTGGCGGCCTGTCCAAAAAACTGGCTTACGCTGTCGTACACCAGCGGCACGCGGGTGGAACCGCCCACCAGCAGCACGGCGTCGAGCTGCTGGGGCGTGAGCTTGGCGTCGGCCAGGGCCTGGCGGCAGGCCGCCAGGGTGCGGTCCACCAGGGGCTGTACCAGCTGGTTGAACTCGGTTTTGGTGAGGCGCACCACCACGTCGTCGCCCAGGTTGCCGGCAAAGTCGTCGTGCTGGCTGAGGTAGCGCTTGGCCGATTCGGCCAGCAGGCGCAGCTCCTGCTGCAGCGGGCCGTTGCCCTGCAGGCGTCCGCCGAGGCTGTGTTGGGCGGTCCAGTGGTCAGAAATGGCGCGGTCCAGGTCGTCGCCGCCCAGGTAGGTGTCGCCGTTGGTGCTCAGCACCTCAAAAATACCCTGGTGCAGGTGCAGGATGCTGATATCGAAGGTGCCGCCGCCCAGGTCGTACACGGCTACGGTTTTCTCCTCGTCGGGCGAGAGGCCGATGCCGTAGGCCAGGGCCGCGGCGGTGGGCTCGTTCACAATGCGCAGCACCTCCAGCCCGGCCAGGCGGCCGGCGTCGCGGGTGGCTTGGCGCTGGGAGTCGTTGAAGTAGGCCGGCACCGTAATAACGGCCTTGTTCACGGGCGTTTTGAGGGCGTGCTCGGCCCGGGCGCGCAGCTCCTTCAGGATTTCCGCCGACAGCTCAATAGGGGAGTAGAACGTGTCGCCCACCCGGATTTTCACCAGGCCCTCGGAGTTGTCGTCAATCACCTTGTAGCCCAGCTCCTGCGCGTGCTGGCCCAGGTCTTTGTAGCTCTTGCCCAGCAGGCGCTTCACCGAGTAAATAGTGTTCTGCGGGTCGGTCAGCAGATATTCCTTAGCCTCGGTGCCTACAATGGGGGCGTCGCCGGTGGTGGGAAAGTGCACCACGGAGGGCACGATGGTGCCCCGGCCCTGGTCGTTGATGGCCTGGGGCTGCCGGCCGTCCGGGTGAATGTAGGCCACCAGTGAGTTGGTAGTGCCCAGGTCAATGCCTACAATAATTTCTTCTTGCTGCAGGCTCCCGGTGGAGAGGTTGATTGCGACTTTGGCCATATAGTTAGGATGCGCTATTGTGAAGCGCCGGAGAGAGGCAGAGGAATATCCCTAGTTGCTAGAACTGTTTTGGGCGCGAAAAGGCACAAAAATACGCAACAAAAGTGCGCCGGCCGGTACCCCGTCAACTCACTACCATCGGGGTGGGCAAACCTACCTACAGCAGAAGAAAAGTGCGCGTAGGGAGCCGGAGCAAGATTAGTTCCAGTGCATTCAAAAATAGGTGTATAAGATTCAGGCTATTTAAATCCGGAGGGCGCTTTAAGGCCGTAGTGTAAATCAGTTATTCGCTCTATAAGCGGCTGGCCGGCAAACTAGCCGGGCAGTCCTTCTATTCAATCCGTCGGCAGGCTGGCGGAGTTGCACACACCGTTTTCTCTTGTCTTTTCCGCTCACCGCGCCAGCCGTGAGGTATTGCCCCGTCTGATTTCAGGCGGGCGTTTTTCATCCATCTTCCCAACCCTATTCACGTTATGGCAAAAGTGCTTACACGTCCTATTCTGCACCTGTCACTGGCCGCCGCGGCGGCAGTGGGCCTCCTGGCCTGGAGCGGACAACATGCTCCCCTGGAAGCTTCCAGTCACCGCGAGGCTCCGTTGATTGCCGACGACCCGTTGGCTGACAACACCGACCTGTACGCTTTCCGCGACCCGAACAACGCGGAGATGATCAACATCATCGCCAACTACATTCCGTTGGAGCTGCCGCAGGGCGGGCCCAACTTCAACACGTTCGGCGAAAACGTGCGCTACGAGATTCACATCAAGAACTCGGGTGCCAACCCCAACCAGGACGATATTACATACCGCTTCACTTTCAGGCGGACGAATGAAGATCCGACCACGTTCTTTAACGTGCGCCTGGGCAAGCAAAACCTGAAAGCCACTTACACGCTGGAAGTAAGCCGCAACGGGGGTGCCTTTACCACGCTCACCAGCACCGGCGTGGTGCCGCCACCCAACATTGGGCCCCGCTCTATTCAGGGCGCTGCCGGCCTGAACGCCTCCAGCTACGAAAGCCTGATGACTGGCGCCATTCAGACGGTGGGCACTAACGTGCGCGTATTCTGCGGACCGGTGGATGACCCGTTCTTCACCGATCTGGGCGGTATTTTTGATCTGGGGGGTATCCGGACGGCGGCAGCCCGCGACGGGCTGGCCCGCAAAAATACCCATACCATTGCCCTGCAGATTCCTATTTCGCAATTGCAGAAGGATGGTAAAACCGGCGCTCAGGCGGCCAACATCCTGGATTCGGACTACGTGATTGGGGTGTGGGCGTCGGCGAGTCGCCCGGCCCTGCGCACCCTCAACACCGACGGCACGCAAACCCATAGCGGCAACTGGGTGCAGGTGTCGCGCATTGGCATGCCGCTCACCAACGAGGTAATTCAGCCCATCGGGGCCAAGGATGCCTGGAATGCCGCTACGCCTTACACCGAAGCCGCCGCCACGGAAGACTATATGTCGAACCCGGAGCTGGGACTGTACGTGGCCGAGGGTACGGGCTACTTTGGCACGGCGGTACCCGGTCTGAGCCAGTTGCGCATTCAGCGCAGTTCACTGGGTACGTTTGACTTTGCCAACGGAAAAGACGGGGTGTCGGGCCTGCTGAACGCGCCGGCCGCTGATGTGGCCAATACGGCTTTTGCTAAAATTGCCAACGGTGGCTACGCCGAATACCTGCTGCGCCCCGGCAAGCCCCGCTCGGTAGATATTCTGCCGATTTTCCACACCGGCGTACCCAATGTGCGGCCTTACCAGCTGGCTACTGGTAAGCCCACCGGCCAGCCTCTGGCCGCCGGGAAACCATTCATCAACAACTTCCTGCCCCTCATCGACAACCCGGCCGCGGCTGGTGGGGTAGGCGGCGACATGCTGCGCCTGAACATGGCCGTGCCCACTACCCCGCGCAACTCGGCCGATTTCAGCTCGGAAGGTCTGCTGGCGGCGGCCGTACTGGGCCTCACCGACGCCCGCTTCAATACCACTACCAATCTGGAAGCTATTCCGAACATGGACGGTTTCCCGAACGGTCGGCGGTTGGAAGATGACGTGACCCGCATTGAGTTGCAAGCCGTAGGTGGCGTAGTGCTGGCCGCCATTGGCCTGCCCTACGAAACTACCACCGGCCTGGGCAACGTGCTGGCTTTCCGCACCGGCATTGAGGCGAATGATACCACTTTCCGCAACTCGTTCCCTTACGCCCAAACACCCTGGAGCGGTACTAAAGCCCAGCGCACCATCACGGCGCAGCGCGGTGCTTCGGGCCTGGGCCTGCAGCCCACCATTGTGGCCATGGCGCAAAACTATCCGAACCCCTTTGCTGAGTCCACGAGCCTGCACTACGAAGTGGCCGAGAAAACGCCGCTGACCATGTTTGTGAGTGACCTGACCGGCCGCCGCGTGGCTACGCTCATGAACGGCAAACTGCACAAGCCCGGTGCCTACGATATGACGTGGAAAGCTACCCCCGATCTGGCGGCTGGTACCTACGTGCTGACCATTGCGGCCGGCAATACCGTGCTGCAATCGGTGAAGCTGGTGCACACCCGCTAAACCTGTGCTTAACTGACCGGCCTGTTTACCCATGGTGGGCCGGCTGGTTTGGTACAGGTGGATAGCCGGGCCCTGGGTGAGTTCGGCTATCTTTTTTACTGCTTATAAGGGACCCAGCCAGTCGGTTGGGTCCCTTCTGGGCTGACATCTGCTTCTTCTATTCCAACCAATCAGAACCAAACAGGCGCGTGCGGAAATACTTCTACCCAATTCTAATGGTGTTGTTTCTGGGGTTTGTGGCCGTCATTTTCCTGACCCAGAAACCCGACCCTGTACCCACGCTCAAGGAACGCCACGGCGACCTGGCGGCGGGCGGGGAGTGGCTGAACACCAAAGCCGCCATCAACGGTCTGCTGGCCCGCTTGCGGGCTAAGCCCAACGACAACCAGGCCCGGGTGCTGCTGGCCGAGGCCTACATGCAGGAGGCCCGCGTTACGGGCGACCATCCGTACTACGATACGGCCGCCATGCAGCTGCTGGATCAGGCCCTGCGCCAGGAGCCGGAAAACTTCGAGGCCCTGTGCTGTAAAGCGTCGCTGTGCCTCACCCAGCACCATTTTTCGGAGGGGCTGGCCGTGGCCGAGAAAGCCGTGGCCGTGAATTCCCGCAATGCCTTTGTGTATGGGCTGCTGTGCGATGCCAACGTGGAGCTGGGCCGTTACCCCGAGGCCGTGCGCATGGCCGACAAGATGAACCAGGTGCGCCCCGATTTGCGCTCCTATACCCGCGTATCGTACCTGCGCGAAATTCACGGCGACCTGCCGGGGGCCATTGAGGCTATGCAGATGGCCGTGCAGGCCGGCTACGCGGGTCTGGAGCAAACGGAGTGGGCCCGCGTGATGCTGGGCCACCTCTACGAAACCAGCGGCAACCTAGGGCAGGCCGAGCAGCAGTACCAACTGGCCCTGACTGCCCGCCCGCACTACGCCTACGCCCTGGCCGGACTGGGCCGGGTGGCGCAGGCCCGCCAGAACTACGCGGCGGCTATCAAGTACCTGCAGGAAGCCCGTCTGACGGTAAAGGATTACGCCTTCGCCGATGAACTGGCCGACCTGTACCAGCAAAACCAACAGCCCGCCGAAGCCCGCCAAATGGCCCGGGAGGCCATTACCATGCTGGCTGCCGCCGCCAATGAGGCCGACGAAAACGAAGCTATGGGGCACTACGCCGACCGGGAGCTGGCCTACGCCTACCTAAAGACCGGTGAACTGGACAAAGCTCTCGAACACGCGCAAATTGAGTATGAACGCCGCCCCGACAACATTGACGCCTGCGAAACCATGGCTTGGGTGTACTATAAGCGGGGCGAATACGCCACGGCGGAAAAATTTATGAAAACGGCCCGCCGCACTAACTCGCAAAATCCCATGCTGTTGTGCCGGGCCGGGCTGATTGCCACCAAAAACGGTCGGCCTGCCGAAGGGCAGGCGCTTATCAAGCAAGCCTTGGCCATTAATCCCTACCTCTCGTTGGATCTGGCTGAGGAGGGCCGCAAGCTGCTGGCCGTGCGGTAGTTTTCCCGGCTGAGCCAACCGGTTCCTACAAACTGCAAGAGCGGATAGGAGCGGTGAAGCCGCCAGATTTCAGTTGCTTTGTCTGATGCCCGCTGTTCGCTATTTACGGTATGTGCTGCCTGCTGCCCTGCTGCTGTTGCCGGGCCTGGCTTCCGCGCACGTGCTGGATGCCGACCTGAGCAAACTCTCCCGCACCGACGTTTTCCTGACCTACCTTAAACTCGGCTTCACCCACATTCTGCCCCTGGGCTTCGACCACGTGCTGTTTGTGCTGAGTCTGTACTTGCTGGAGCCTCGCCTGAAACCGGTGCTGTGGCAGGCCACGGCCTTCACAGTGGCGCACTCCATCACGCTGGGCCTGGCCATGTACGGAGTGGTGTCGCCCCCGCCCACGCTGGTGGAGCCGCTGATTGCGCTATCTATCCTATTCGTGGCCATTGAAAACATTGTGGTGGAGCGGCTGAATCCGTGGCGGGTGGTAGTGGTATTCGGGTTTGGGCTGCTTCACGGGCTGGGCTTTGCCGGGGCACTGACTAGCCTGGGACTACCGCGGGCCATGTTTGTGGAGTCGTTGGTGGCGTTCAACGTGGGCGTAGAACTGGGCCAGGTAGCCGTGATTCTGCTGGCCTGGGTACTAGTGGGCCGCTGGGCCGCCGATAAGCCCTGGTACAAGCGCCGCGTATTGGTGCCCACCTCCGTGGCCATCGGCCTGCTGGCCGCCTACTGGACAATTGAGCGACTGAGTTAGTGGGCAGTTGGTAGAGCGGTTTTGCCAATGGCCGGCCAATTGAACGGCTCGTCCGAACCGCTTTATGCAACGTCAGCAACGAGGAAACGCGAAGTGTCGCGTCTCTACAAGCTGGTCCGACCGTGCCCGAATCCGTTATAGAGCTACCCGATAGGTATCAGAAACGGAGTATTGAAGAACTGTCACCAACCACGACCACCAACCAATCCAATGCTCCGCCACTGCCTTACTCTGCTGCTGTTGCTGCCCTACCTGCTGGGGCTGAGCGCGGGCTTGGTGGGCCGGCCGGAGCCGGTGGGCCCCACTGCCGCCCACCCATACGTACACAGCGCCGAGTGCCAGCGGCAGAACTACCTGCGCCTCGACTGCTTTGATACCTGCAACGGCGACCAGTACGCCGTGCAGGCCCAGTGCAAAACTAATACTGCCGCGCAGCTGCTGGCATCTTTTCAGAGCATTGACCTGCATTGCCTGCCCGAATTGCCGGGCGTGCAACCTATGCGGGTGCAATGGCTGCTGGCCCGGTATCAACCCCTGCCGCCGCGGCAGCCCCTGGCCGGGCTGGCTGCGGCCATCTACCAGCCCCCCCGGCAAGCATAAGCAGAACGGTGAGCCTGCCCGCAGGCTCACGCAGTCGGCGTGCCCTGAGCCAGCCGACATCTTCTCCTTATTCTTTCTACCCGACGCCTCCGTTTTTCCTGCCGCTGCGGCCGGAGGCGTCTCATCGTGGCTGTATGCGTTCTACTGTTTACTGGATTTTTGCCGCCGGCCTGGAGCTGGCGGCTTGGGGGGGCGCCACTACGGCCCAGGCCCAGCAAACCACGCTGCGCGGCACCGTGGCCGATTCGGCCACCGGCCGGCCCCTGAGTGGAGTGCACGTGCGGGTGCTGAATCACGCCGGCGGCACCACCGCCGATGAACTGGGCCACTTTCAGCTGGGTACTTTGCCGGCCGGTACCTACACGGTGCGGGCCGGCGGGCTGGGTTATGCCACGCGCAACCAAACGGTAACGCTCCTGGCTGGCCAGCCCGCCACTGTGGCGTTGCGCCTGCCCACGGCCCCCCTCGCGCTGGCCGAGGTAACGGTGGCCCAGCCCCGCGACCCAAACCAGACGCTGGCCGTCATTTCGCATATTGATAAGCTGCTGCGGCCCGTCAACTCGGCGCAGGACCTGCTACCGCTGGTGCCGGGCCTCGTCATTGCCCAGCACGCGGGTGGGGGCAAGGCCGAACAGATTTTCATCCGGGGCTTCGATGTGGACCACGGCACCGATTTCAACGTGAGCATTGACGGGCTGCCGGTGAACATGGTCAGCCACGCCCACGGCCAGGGCTACGCCGATTTCCACTTTGTAATCCCCGAGACGGTGGACCAGCTGCGGGTATATAAAGGCCCCTATACGGCCCGGTTCGGGGATTTCGCTACGGCCGGGGCGGGTGAATTCACTACCAAAACCCGCCTGGAGCAGAGCCAGGTAAAAGTGGAGCTGGGGCAGTTTGCTACCCGCCGGGCCGTGGCTTTGGTGAATTTACTGCCCGTGAATGGCCACCTGCTGGGCACCGGCCCCGAAAACGCCTACGTGGCCGCTGAGTACAGCTTCACCAACGCCTACTTCGACGCCAAGCAGCATTTCCGGCGGTTCAACGGGCTGGCTAAATACACCGGCCAGCTATCCGACCGCACTTCCCTCATGCTGCTGGCTTCCCGGTTTAACTCCCGCTGGGATGCCTCGGGGCAGGTGCCGGAGCGGGCTATCCGGGAGGGGCTGATTTCGCGCTTCGGCAGCATTGACCCCACCGAGGGCGGCTCCACGGGCCGCACCAACGCCACGGCGGTGCTTACCACCGACCTGCCCCACGCGGCCGTGCTGCGCCAGCAGGTGTACTACTCCCGCTACGACTTCAACCTGTTCTCCAACTTCACCTTCTTCCTGCGCAACCCGGTTGATGGGGACCAGATCCGGCAGACCGATGGCCGCCATATCTACGGCTACACCGGCACCTACGAGCGGAGCTTTCAACTGGGCAGCCGCACGCTACGCACCACCGCCGGCCTGGGCACCCGCCTCGACGACATCGATGTGGCCCTGCGCAACTCCGTGCGGCGCACCGTAACCGATACCATTGTAACGGGCCGCGTGTACGAGCAGAACCTGAATGGCTACCTCGATGCCACGCTCAGCCTCACCGACCGCCTGACCCTGAACGCCGCCCTACGCGCCGATTATTTCCGCTTCCGGTTCCGGGAAGACCGGGTCGATTCGCTGTCGGGCCGGGCGGGTAAGGCCCGGGTGAGCCCCAAGCTGAATCTGTACTATGATGTGACGCCGGCCGTGCAGCTGTTCGTGCGCTCGGGCTTCGGGTTTCACTCCAACGATGCCCGCGCCGTGGTTACCAACCCGGCCGGCAACGTGCTGCCCCGGGCCATTGGCTACGAGGTGGGTAGCACCTTTAAGCCGGTGCCTGCGCTGGTAGTCAATACCGCGCTGTGGGCCCTGCACCTGCAGGATGAGCTGGTGTACGTGGGCGACGAGGGCGTGGTGGAAAGCGCCGGCCGCACCCGCCGCTACGGCCTCGATGTGGCGGCCCGCTACCAGCTCACCCGCAGCCTGTTTGCCGATGTGGACCTGAATTTCAACCACGGCCGGCTGGTGGGGGAGCCCCGCACGGCCAACCGCATTCCGTTGGCCCCCACGTTCACCAGCGTAGGCGGCCTCACGCTGCGCCGGCCCGGCGGGCTGAGCGCCAGCCTGCGCTACCGCCACATCGATTCCCGCCCCGCCAACGAAGACAACTCAGTGCGGGCCCGGGGCTATTTTCTGCTCGATGCCGTGGTGAGCTATACCCGCCGACGCTTCCAAGTGGGCGCTACCGTGGAGAACCTGCTGAACGTAGCGTGGAATCAGGCCCAGTTTGATACCACCACCCGCCTGCGCAACGAGGCCGTGCCGGTGCAGGAACTGCACTTCACGCCCGGTACGCCCTTCTACGCCAAGCTCAACGCCAGCGTCCTGTTTTAGCCACGTCGGTCCGCGCCGTTGGCGGCCAATGCGCAACGCCGGTCAGATGGGCCATCTTCTCATTTTCTACTGCTGTTCATCATGTCTTTTCTGGTTCTACCCTCGCGTACTACCGTTGCCTCACAACTTCCCGCTGCCATCCGAACCCGCAGTGTTTCCGCTGAACCTGGGCTGCCCTTACCGCCACCCGTTTGGCAGCGCAGTTCGGGGCTGCCCGTGGCGGCCCGCTGCCGCAGCGGCGCCCGCACCAAACCGTACCAATCGGGTAAACGCTGGTAAACTCAGCCAGGAAAGGCCTTCCTCAATTGTAGAGGAAGGCCTTTTTATTGGTCACGTGCAAGCTGACCACGGTAGATAAAGAGCAGCCAGGCTTGGATAGCGGCCGGTAAATGCGGATTTTCGGCCAGGATTTCGTAGCCGCCATGATGTTGACTTCTATTCTGAACCGGCTGCCCGGGCGGCGGTATGTGTTAGGGTTTTTTCTAGGAGCTGCTGCGGCAGGGTGTCAATCCTCGGCCGGTGAAGTGGCAGCTACCCGCCTGCCGATAACCGCCGCCCGAGTTACGGACCCCGATTCGGCCGCTGCCCCGGCTTTACCCGACTCCTTGCGCCTCACGCCCCTGGCCCCCCTTACCGCTGTACCCGATTCCCTGCACCAAGCCGTGCAGCAACTGCACGCGCAACTGGGACTAGAGGCGGCGCAACTGCGGCCAGAAGTGCTGGAACGTGCCTGCGTGGGCTACCTCACCCTGCGGAAAGCGGGCAAAATCAGCCAGCCCGGCATTCTGGCGGTGGCCGATATGGACTTGCCCTCCTCCGAAAAGCGGCTCTGGGTGCTGGATTTACGCAAGGCCGAAGTGCTCCAGAACAGCCATGTAGCCCACGGCCGGGGCTCGGGCCATTTGCGCGCCCGGCGCTTCTCCAACGTCCTGAAATCGGCTTGTACAGCCCTCGGCTTCTACCGCACCCAGGATACCTACCAGGGTAAGCACGGCCTGTCCCGCCGCCTGCGCGGCCTCGATGCGGGCGAGAACGACAACGCCCTGCGCCGCTACGTGGTGCTGCACGCCGCCGACTACGTGAGCCGGCAGCACCTGCAGCGCCACGGCCAGGCCGGTTACAGCCGCGGCTGCCCCGCTTTGCCGCCTGATCAGTACCGCGCCATCATCCGCACGGTAGGGGAGGGCAGCTGCCTGTTTCTGAGCGGCCCCGGCCTGGAATCAAAATGGCTCAACCCTGCAGCAGCAGCCCAGCAGCTGGCGGCGCGAGGGTGGCGGTGAAGCGCCTGTTATGAAATCCCCTAACCGTATCCGCGTCGACTTTGAGCGGCCAAGCCACGGTTGGCTGCCGGTTAAAGTCATTATGAATGACTTTGAGCTTGATATTAACACTTCAGACGTTCCATTCAATCCCATATATCTGTTGTATTTAGCAATTCTAGATGTGGTTGATGGAATAGCGTCGAAGGTATGGTGGCATTTGGAGCCAGCTGGCTACTATTTCGATTTCACCCAGCCACAGCCGGGGGTATATCGTCTAGGTATCAGCTACCATTCCGATAGCCAAGTATCAGAATTTATGCACGAGACGAAGGGTAGCGCTGCCGACGTCATTCTACCATTTTGCCGGGCCATCAAAAATCTGAGTTCCTACAAGTATGACGAACAGGACTGGCCCAGTCTCGAAGAAAAGCAATTAAATCGTCTGTCAAACGTCATCGAGTTACTGAAGAAAAGAGCATAGAAAAGCCCCGCCGAAGCATTCCGGCGGGGCTTTTCAATTCAAACAGAGTCAGCAGTTACTTCACCACTACCTTCCGGCTCAGGTTCAGCTCGGGTATGCTAAGCACGTATACGCCGGCCGGCAGGCTACGGGCAACGCCCAGGCGCTGCTCGGTGGAGCCAGGGTACAAGCGTACCGACTGCTCATGCACAGCCCGGCCCAGCAGGTCAACCAGGCGCAGGGTTGCCGTCAGTTCCTTCGGCGACTGAATTACCACGTCAATCCGGTCGGAGGCCGTTGGGTTAGGATATACGGCCAAGCCAGCCCCTACAGTTGCTTCCTTGGTGGTAGCCGTTACGGTGGTTTCGCGCAGGGCCGTAGTGCTGAGCACGGCCGGTGCCGTGTAGGTTGCTTTCACAAATGCCCGCTGAGCCGGGTTGGCCGTGGAGGCGTTTTTGGCCCGTAGTGTCAGCCAGCCCGTAGCGGTGGGCGTGTAGGTGCCGGTAAGGGTGCCGGTGCCGGTTTTGCTGCTTACAATGGTGCTCGTGCCGCTTACCAGCTCCACCGTGAGGCTGCGGGTGGCATCGGTGGGGAACAGGTTGTAGGTGACAGCTTTGCCCGATTCTACGTAAATGCGGCCGGCCGTGCGGTAGGCCGTCGACGAAGCCGGCAGCTGTCCGCCCTGCTTGAGCGAGGACGCATGGGAGTCACCCAGGTCGTCGGCCAGTTCCCACTCCTGGGTGGTGGCCATGGCCGCCCGGTTGTAATTGTTGCCGATGCCCGTAGGAGCCCATACCGAGTAGCCCCGGCGGCCGCCACTGGCCGTACCGTTGCAGGGAGGCGTGTTAATGCTCACGGTTTGGGAAGCGCTAACTGTCACGGTAGCTGTGCCGTTGGCACCAGAGTAATCTTTCAGCACCGTGCCGGGCGCAAAGTCGCAGCTTACGGTGTTGTTCTGCCAAGCCGTCCAGTTGTCGTTAATACCAATAATGGCCTTGGTGCTACGCTCAATTACCAGGTGGTCCTGGGCCTGGTAGCGCACTTTGTAGGCCCCATCCTTAAACCGCAGATTCTGGTGGCACCAGATCAGGTTTTCGATGTCAGAGCGCTGCGGCAGGTCGGTGGTGCTGGTGGGCTGGTGCGAGTACCGCTTGCTGGTGCTGCCCACGTTGAATAGGTCCTCAAAAAAGATTTGGGGAGAGCCATCTACGGCCAGGGCAGCGGCATATGCCGCCGAGAGGCGCCCGTCGGAGGGGTCGATGTGGGGGGCCAGCTCCGAACCGGTATTCCAGCCGGTATAATTGCCATTGGCATCGGTCTGGGGCCGGAAAGTATCGTGGTTATTCACGAAAGGCACCGTGCGATGCACGTACGTGCCATTGATGTTTACCACGCGCGTTGCCTGCTGATAGCCAGGCAGACTGCCCAGGTCGAAGTTGCCGCCCCCACTCACAATGCTGTAGAGGCCATTGCGCAGGGAGAAGTCGAAGGTGCCGGCGCGGTTCTGTACGTTGGCTACCCATCCATCCATCTGGCCGCCACTGCCCACCCATTCGCCGACGGCATACATGGTGGCTCCGCCCGAAGCCCAGCCCGCATTGCTTTGCAGGTTATACAGGAAATCTTCGGAGGCAAAATCCGGGAAGTGCTTCACGGCGTCCATGCGCACCCCATCAAAGCCCTCCTGCTTTTTGTACCATACCAGCCAGTCGCGCACCCCGTTGCGCATATAGTCGGCGCCCTGGGCCGGGTTGAAGGTGGCATTGGAGCTCTGGCCGTAGGAGCCGTTGTAGTAGCTCACATCGGGCCCGAAATACACCGCATTCCAGTCGCCGGAGGTTGAGTTGTTGCCGGGATTGGGATTGAAGTTCTGCCAGTTTTTCGGGAAGCGGCCGTTACGGGCCAGGTAGTTGGCGGCATCCTCGGCCGTGGCGGGCTTGGAGTAGCTTACGTACCGGAAGTTTTTGTAGCGGCTGGTCGAGCCGTCGTCCCAGGCGGCGGGGTCCTGACCCCCGGCCCCGGTCTGGGAGCCAGCTCCGTCGTTGTGGTTCAGTACAATATCCTGTACTACCTCAATGCCATTGGCGTGGAGCACAGCCACTGCCCGCAGCAGCTCATCCTTAGTACCAAGGCGGGTAGCGGTAAAGCCTTTTTGGTACTTATCCCCCAGGTCGTAGTTATCGAAGGGAGAGTAGCCGTTGCCCTGGTTACCATTTTTAATGCTGGGTGGCAGCCACACGGCATCAATACCCATGGCCTTGAGGCGCGGGGCCAGCAGCGCAATGTAATTGGCCCAGCCGTTGGGGTAGTTGGAGTTCCAATAATCCCACCAGTAGCCTTGTAGGATTACTTTTTGGGCTTTTGCGGGCTGTCCGCCCAGAACTAACAGGGCAGCCGCGGCCAGGGTGAGCTTGCGCCACCAGGAGTGTGTACCAGTGTACATGTGGGAATTGTGGGATTTGGTTGGTGGGAAAAGAAACGGCGCGTGGGGGCGTCGAAAAGCGCGAGTTTGGGGTGTCTAAAATCAGTATTAAAATTGTAAAATATTGGTGTTGTATTATCGAATGATGGTTCTCTTTTAGCCAGTTCAAGTGCCAGAAGGAATTTTTCGGTCCGGACCGGCGTTGTAGCCAAAGCCCAAACTCCCGCACACCTCCTGCATCTGGAATGGTGCAGTTCTCGTAAAACTCCAGAGCAGCTGTTTCAGGCATTGAGGCGGCTGCTTTACCGCAACCCGAAACCGAACTGTGTCGATGGAAAATCAGAGTGTTGTTCGCCGTCAGCGTATTAAGCGCCGGGCCCGCCTAATGGCCCGGCGGGTACTGCCCTTCGTGGCTTCCTTGTTTCTGGCTACGCCCCTGGCGGCACCCGTTACCAAGTCGAAAGCGGCCACCACTGGCACGGAGCAGCGCCTGCCGGAGGTAGCCGTTACAAAGAGTATGCTCTTCGACCAACGCCTGCATGATATGTACCGTGACCTGCAGGTGGAGGAACAAGGTCTACGATTCGAGGTGTTTGAGAAGGCTATGACGGGCTATCTGAATCTGGAGAAGCAGGGCAAGCTTGGCAGCAAGCAACTGCTCACGGTAGTGGATTTTAGCCTGCCCTCTACCGAAAAGCGCCTGTGGGTGCTGGATTTGGCCGCCAAGCAGGTGAAGTTTCACACGCTGGTAGCCCATGGTCACAATTCCGGCGAAAACATGGCCACTAACTTCTCCAATGAGAATGAGTCGAACATGAGCAGCCTGGGTTTTTACGTGACGCAGGGCGAGTACCAGGGCAAGCACGGCCGCAGCCTTAAGTTGCAGGGTATGGATGAGGGGTACAATACCAATGCCCTCAGCCGCTCGGTGGTTATGCACGGCGCCGACTATGTGAGCGAAGATTTTATTCGTCAGTATGGTCGCCTGGGCCGCAGCCTGGGGTGCCCGGCGCTGCCTATGGATCAGAAAGATGCCATTATTGCAAGCGTAGAAGGCCAGACCTGCCTGTTCCTGAATGGTCCCGATCAGGCGTACTCCTCCAAGTACCTGAACCAGGATGTGGCCGTAACCAGCCTGCTGGACCGGGACAACCAGATGATATAAGGAGTTATTGGACTAACAAAACGGCCCGGCTGTACCTGCAGCCGGGCCGTTTTGCGGTAGGGCGCAGTTCCGCTCGTGCGTGAAGTGGAATAGCGCCCTACCACACTTACAGCTTTACGCCAAACTTGGCACCAACGCTTTCCAGATCCTGAATTACCGGGTCCAGCAGCGAAATTCCTTCCATAAGCCGTCTGGACGACATTTCCCGCTCCGGGTCGCCGGGAATGAGCACGTGCTGGCCTGCCACGGCCCGGGCCTCCCGGAATGTAGTTATCCAGTTGTCCATGTGGGCTTTAAACTCGGCAGCAGGACGGAAGGCATCCACGCGCATGGCCCCAAAAAAATGGCCCAGCCCGGCCCCGACCGGGTTGTCGGAAGGCTGCAGAAAAGCAACGAAAGGAGGTACCCAGGGCCCGTAATTAGCTCCGCTAAGCACGGCTGAGAAAATATCAACCACAGCCCCGAGGCCATAGCCTTTATGCGAGCCTGTGGCTCCGCCCAGCGGCAGCAGCGCACCGCCATTTTTTACGGCATTGGGGTCGGTGGTGCTTATGCCCTCGGCGGTTTGGGCCCAGCCTTCCGGAATGGGACTGTTTTTGCGCTGGGCAATTTCCAGCTTGCCATTGGCAGCAGTGGTAGTGGCCATATCCAGCACAAAATCGGGCTGGTCGCCGGCGGGTACGGCCACGGCAATGGGGTTGGTGCCCAGCAGCCGCTCCAGGGAGTAGGTGGGTGCCACCAGGGGCGAGGCATTGGTCATGGCAATGCCAATCATATCGTGAGCCAGGGCCTGCATGGCGTGGTAGCCGGCAATGCCGAAGTGGTTGGAGTTTTTCACCGACACCCAGCCGGAACCTACCTGACGGGCCTTTTCCAGGGCTACCTGCATGGCCTTGGGGCCTACCACCAGCCCCAGGCCCCCGTCGCCATCCACCACGGCAGTACTGGGGGTTTCGTAGGTAACGCCCACGCGCGGGGTGGCATTGATGCGGCCGGCTTCCCAGAGACGGACATAGCCGATAAGCCGGGCTACCCCGTGTGAATCTACCCCGCGTAAATCGGCGGAAAGCAGGGTTTCGGTGGCCAAGGTGGCGTCCTCGGCGGAGCAGCCCATACCGCTGAATACCGACTCCGTGAAGGTAAAAAGCTGAGTGTAGGAAAAAAGAGTTGGATTCATAAGTGCAATGAGCGGGTGGCGGAAGCCTCCGGGGAACTACGGAATGACAGGTTACTCTGCAGCTGAGCCCGCCAGCATTTCGGCCAGCAGCCCTTCTTTGAGGGCATAGGCTGAGGTGCGCATGTGCGTGATGCCGGTGAGCTGCAGAACCAGCTCAATCAGCACCGATGCTACCACCAGCATATCGGCGCGCATGGGCAGAATGCCGGGCAGGGCCGTGCGTTGCTCGTGGGTGAGGCTCAGCAGTTGCCCGTAGCTGCGGCGGAAGCTCTCCAGCGTCAGCTCGGAGGAGGGGGGCAGCTCCGCCTCCCTGCGCAGGCGCCCGATCTGCATATCGGCCAAGCTGTCGAAAGACCCCGAGGCGCCCACCAGCCCTACCGGCCGGTGCTGCTGCACGGCTGCCGACAGCGGAGCCAGTACCTCCCGCAGATACTCCTGTTCAGCGGCCACCGCCTCGGGAGGAAAAATCCCGCTGGGGTCCGGGAAAAACCTGTCTAGTAGTCGTTGCGCCCCAATTTCGAAGCTTTGCTTCCAGAAAATCTGGCTGTCGTTGGCAATAATAAACTCCACCGAGCCGCCGCCAATATCCAGAATCAGGTGGGGCTCCGGGCCGAGCGGTACCGCCTGCCGTACTCCTTTGGCAATTAGCTCAGCTTCCCGCTCCCCACCAATTACCTCCACCCGGATGCCGGTCTGCTCGAAAATATCCTGCACCAGTGCCGGGCCGTTCTGCGAAACCCGCATGGCGCTGGTGGCCGTAGCACGTACATCCGTTACCTGGTGCAGCTCCATTTCCTCCTTAAAACCGGCCAGGGCATGCAACGCCCGCTCGTAAGGCGCCTGCGCAATGCGCCCCTGACTGATGCCGCCCTCCCCCAGCCGAACGCCCACTTTAGTGCGCAGCAGGGTAATGGGCTGCGCGTGCCGGGCTTCGGGCATTTCCACAATCAGCAGATGAAACGTATTGGTGCCCATATCAATAAGGGCAAGGCGGCGGTGGCGCATAGCAGTTGTTCGTTGTCAGTTATCAGTTGCTGGTTATGCATTACTGGGGTTGATTGTTAGAACGACACTGACAACCAGCAACCAGCAACGGGCAACTAATCAGGTGGCAAACCGGCAAAACGTACCAAGCGGCAGCTTACGGGCAGCCCGGTCGTGCAGGTAAATCTCGCCTATTTCGCGGTGTTGGCGCGCTGCCGGAAAGATTTCGTGTACCAGGTTTTCCAGAATCAGGGCTGAGAAGCCGAGGGAATACAGATTGATAAGGAAAAAGTGGTCTTCGGGGTCGAGCAGCTCTTTGCAGAGCTTGAGCATTTCGTTCAACTCGTCCTCCAGCTGCCATTTCTCGCCGTTGGGGCCCCGGCCGTAGGCGGGTGGGTCCAGGATGAGGCCCTGGTACTTGGAGCCACGCTTTACTTCGCGTCGCACGTACTTCATGGCATCTTCTACCAGCCAGCGCACCCCATCCAGGCCGGAAGCCTCCATATTGTCGCGGGCCCAGAAGTTCACCTGCTTCACCGAGTCGAGGTGGGTGACGTCGGCTCCGGCGGCCCGGGCGGCCAGAGTAGCGGCTCCGGTGTAGGCAAACAGGTTCAGCACGCGCGGCTGGGCGGCTTTGCGCTGGCGCGTCTGGTTGTAGATGAACTGCCAGTTGGGGTCCTGCTCCGGAAACAGGCCCACGTGCTTGAAGGATGACATGCCCAGCCGGAACCGCAGCTTCAGTCCCTCGGGCCGCTCGTAGCCAATTATCCATTGTTCGGGCGTGCCTGCTTTAATTTTCCACTGGCCTCGTTCCTGGCTACCTTTTTCGCGGGTGAAAATGGCGTTGGCCCGCTGCCATTCCGAGGCGGGCAGGTGCGGGTCCCAGATGGCCTGGGGCTCGGGCCGGGCCAGAATGTGCTTGCCGAAGCGCTCCAGCTTCTCAAAATTGCCGGCATCAATCAGCTCGTAATCGGTCCAGGGGCTGGTAGTCAGAAACGTGTACATAGAACTGCGGGTATACTGCCTGCTAAGGCAGGCGGGCAAAGGTACGGTATGGCAAAGTTCTGGCCGGTGTCGTACAAGCCCTACACCTTGCCTACCCTCTCAACATGAGCGAAATCAACCGACTACTGGACCAGCTGCAGCGCGCCTTCGAGGGCGACGCCTGGTCGGGCCCCAACCTGCTGGCCACCCTGGCTGGCATTACGGCCGAGCAGGCGGCTGCCCGCCCGCTGGCCGGCGCGCACCGCATCTGGGAGCTGGTGCTGCACCTCACTACCTGGCTGCAAGTAGGGCGGCAGCGGCTGCTTACCCACTCGCTCATTGGTCCTTCGGAAGCCGAAAACTGGCCGGATGTTCCCGCCGAGGCCACCGAAGCGGCCTGGCAACAGGCGCTGCTTCGGCTTAGGCAGGCGCATGAGCAACTGCTGGCTGCCGTGGCCTCGCTCACCGATGCCGACCTGGACCGTAGCCCCAGGCCCCTGCCGGAATACCCGGCGGGCACTCCGGGCTCCTATTACGTGTTGCTGCATGGATTGGTGCAGCATAACCAGTACCACACCGGCCAGATAGCCCTGCTGCGAAAAGCATTGAGCGCCTGAATCTGTTCACAGACCAAAGGGTATGCGGTTGTCAGGCTGCAGTTACGCATCTTTGCTTCGTTAATCTGTAGCTATGAATACGCTTTCTTTTTTCAAATACCAAGGCACCGGCAACGACTTCGTGATGCTTGATGACCGGGAGCAGCGGTTCAATGAGGCCGATTACCACCTGGTGCGCCTGCTGTGCGACCGGCGGCGCGGTATTGGGGCCGATGGGTTGATCCTGATTCGGCTGCATCAGCAGCACGATTTTGAGATGGTGTATTTTAATGCTGATGGCTACCTCGGTTCCTTGTGCGGCAATGGAAGCCGCTGCGCCGTGGCGTTTGCCCAGGAGCTAGGCCTCATTGGTACGCATACCATCTTTATGGCTGCCGATGGCTCCCACGAAGCTCGCATCGATGCCGATGGCACCGTGCACCTGCGTATGCAGGATGTGCTGGGTCAGCAGGAGGTAGAAGAGTACGGCGTGTTTCTGGACACCGGCTCTCCTCACCTGGTGCGCTTTCAGCCTGCCAGCACCCTGGCCGAGCTGAACGTATTTGCCGAAGGCCGTGCGATACGCTACAACGAGCGGTTTCGGGAGAAAGGTACCAACGTGAACTTTGTGGAAGGACCCGCTACGCCCGGCCAGCCCTGGCAGGTACGCACCTACGAGCGGGGCGTGGAAGATGAAACCCTAAGCTGCGGCACGGGCGTAACGGCGGTGGCCCTGGCTGCCAGCCGGCGTGGGGCTACCAGCCCCGTGCACCTGCGTACCCCCGGCGGCGACCTGCACGTAGCTTTCGACGCCCGCCCCGATGGGTCTTTTACCAACGTATTCCTGAGCGGCCCCGCTCAGCGGGTATTCAGCGGCACCATCACCGTATAGGGCCGTAGCGCGAAGCAAGGGCTTTGCGCTACGCTACGTCTGTATATTCTCCTGCCATGCCCGATTCCGAAGAATTTCTGACCGTTACGGACCTGAGTCTGGAAGAGCGGGGGGCGGTGGCATTGCAGAACATCAGCTTCCGGCAGCAGCCCGGCCAGCGGCTGGCGCTGGTTGGCGAATCGGGGGCGGGTAAAAGCACCTTGCTGCAATGCATAGCCGGGCTGGTACAACCGAGCGGTGGTGAAATATGCTTTGCGGGACGGCGCGTGAAGGGCCCCCAGGAAGTGTTGGTGCCAGGCCATCCGGGCATCCTCTACCTGTCGCAAAAGTCGGAGCTGCCGCACTCATTGCGGGTAGGGCAGGTGCTGCGCTATGCCAACAAACAAGCCACTGCCGAGGCCGGGGCCGTGTACGAAATCTGCCGCATCACCCAGCTTATGAGCCGCCGCACCGACCAGCTTTCCGGGGGCGAGCAGCAGCGCGTGGCCCTGGCCCGGCTGCTGCTGTCGGCGCCCCGGCTGTTGCTGCTCGATGAGCCCTTCTCCAACCTCGACCGAAGCCATAAGCAGCAAATGCAGCGCATTGTCCGGGAAGTAGGGCAGGAGTTGGCCATTACCTGCCTGCTCGTGTCGCACGACTCGGTGGATACCCTGCCCTGGGCCGATGAGTTGCTGGTGCTCCACAAGGGCCGCCTGGTGCAGCAGGGGCCGCCGCAGCAGGTGTATCAGCAGCCCGCCAGCGAGTATACCGCCGCCTTGCTCGGCGACTACAGCCTGGCTCAGGGCTCCGATGTGCGGGCCTTGCTGGCTGCCCCGCGCCGCAAGCTGCCGGGTACTACGTTGCTGCTCCGCCCTGAAGCAGTGCAGGTGCATGGGCCCACGGAGCCCGGCGTACCGGCCCGGGTGCTGTCCGTACAGTTTATGGGCAGTTATTTTGAAGCAGACCTGCTGCTGCCGGCTGGTAGCCAGGTGCGGGCGCGGGTGCCGGTGGCTCCGCCCGTGCATAGTACTGTAGCGGTCCGGCTGGCAGTTGGGGTGCCACACGTGTTTTTCGCCTGATTTGCCTTGCTCATGCTCCGTTCCGACCTCATTTTTCTGCGCCCCCTGGAAGCCGACGACCTGGAGTTTCTGTACGCGCTGGAAAATGATCCGGCAGTGTGGGGCGTGTCAGACACCCTGGCTCCCGTGTCGCGGCATGTGCTGCGCCAGTACCTGGATAGCGCCGCCGCCGATTTTTTTGAGGTGCGGCAGCTGCGGCTGGTGATAGGGGAGGCGGCTACCGGTGCAGCCGTGGGCACGCTGGATATTTTTGGATTTGAGCCCCTGCACCAGCGGGCCGGGGTGGGCATTACGCTGCTGGCTGCGCATCGGCAACGGGGCTATGCCCAAGCGGCCTTGGCGCTGCTGTTGCCCTATGCCCGGCAGGTACTACGGCTTCACCAGCTGCACTGCACCGTGGCCGCCGATAATGAGGCCAGTCTGCGCCTGTTTGCGGCGGCCGGGTTCCGGGAGGTGGGTGTACGCTACCAGTGGCTGCGCACTGCAGCCGGCTGGCAGAATGCCGTAGAGTTTCAGCGGCTGCTGGCGGAGTAACGGCCCGGAAACACGGGCAGCAATACGGTCTGTAACCAACAGCCAGAACAGCTTTCAAGCTCGACAATATCCTTTTGCAGAGGGGGGCGTATAGTACATACCCGTTCGGTTAGTGGGCCCGTGTTGCTGCCGGATAGTACCTATCATCTCATTCCTGCCCCTCTATGCCGCTGTCCACAACTGCGGAGCCGCCCCTGCGTGCCTCTGCCACTTCTCAATCTGAACCCGCTGCCCCTGCCCAACCCGTACATTCTCCTTTACCCGACCTGGTGTGCTTTGCCCATTTGCACTGGGACTTTGTGTGGCAGCGCCCCCAGCACCTGATGTCGCGCTTTGCCCAGCACGGCCGGGTGTATTACGTGGAAGAGCCCTTCTTCCATATCGACGACCTGATTGAGCCCCACTTGGAAGTGAAGGAGCGCCAGCACGGATTGAAAGTGCTGGTAGTACACTTGCCCAGCCAGCTGCGTAGCCAGGAGGAAGCGGCCGACCAAGCTCAGTATGAGGTGCTCCGCCAGTATTTCGCCGAGCAGGAGCTGCAGCAGTACATTTTCTGGTACTACACGCCCATGGCCCTGGGCAAGTCGCGCCAGTTCTCGCCCGTCCTGACCATCTACGACTGCATGGATGAGCTGGCCGCTTTCAAGTTTGCGCCCCCTGCTTTACGGGAGCGGGAGCAGGAGTTGTTTGGCCGAGCTGAGTACGTTTTCACGGGTGGCCACACGCTCTACGAGGCCAAGCGCCAGCAGCACCCCAATGCGCACCCTTTTCCCAGCAGCATCGATAAAGCCCACTTTGGCCAGGCCCGGCAGCCCATGCCCGAGCCCCAGGACCAGGCCGGTATTGCGCACCCGCGCATTGGCTTCTTTGGTGTGGTTGATGAGCGGCTGGATATTGAGCTGCTGCGTCAGCTGGCCGATAACCACCCGGAGTGGCAGTTTGTCATTATTGGACCGGTGGTGAAGATTGACCCCGCTACCCTGCCCCGCCAACAGAACGTGCATTACCTGGGCAGTAAGGACTATCAGGAACTACCAGCGTATTTGCGGGGTTGGGATGTAGCCACGCTGCTCTTTGCCGATAACGAGAGCACCAAATTCATCTCGCCCACCAAAACACCGGAATACCTGGCCGCTGGCCGACCCGTGGTGAGCACCCCCATCCGCGACGTGGTACGCCCCTACGGCGAGTTGGACCTCGTGCAGATTGCTGCTACTGCCCCCGAATTCGGGGAGGCCATTGAGCGGGCCCTTACGCAAACCCAGGATGCTGATTGGCGCCAGCGCACCGATGCGTATCTGGCTACCATCAGCTGGGACCAGACCTGGGACCAGATGGTAGCACTCATACGCCACAAGCTACCGGCTTCCCGCTAATACTGATTGTGGCTTTCTGCCCCCTCCGCTCCGAGTACCACACAACCCGCCCCATTTCCCCTATCCTTTCTCCCCAAACACTGCTAGTTATGTTCGATTATCTCATCGTGGGCGCCGGTTTTGCCGGTAGTGTGCTAGCCGAGCGGCTGGCCACACGCTCCAACAAAAAAGTGCTGATTGTAGACAAGCGCTGCCACATTGCCGGCAATGCCTACGACCACTATAACGAGGAAGGCATCCTGGTCCATAAATACGGCCCGCATATCTTTCATACCAACTCCAAAGAGGTATTCGAATACCTCTCTAATTTCACCGAGTGGCGCCCGTATGAGCACCGCGTATTGGCTTCCGTGGACGGACAGCTGGTGCCCATGCCCATTAACCTGGACACCATTAATAAGCTCTACGGCCTCTCGCTGAACAGCTTCGAGGTGGAACAATTCTTTGAGTCGCAAGCCGAGGAAGTGCCCGTTATCCGCACCTCCGAAGATGTTGTGGTGAGCAAAGTAGGCCGCCAGCTCTACGAGAAGTTCTTCAAGAACTACACCCGTAAGCAGTGGGGCCTCGACCCCTCGGAGCTGGACAAATCAGTAACGAGCCGCGTACCCACTCGCACCAACCGCGACGACCGGTACTTCACCGACACGTATCAGGCCATGCCCCTGCACGGCTACACCCGCATGTTCGAGCGGCTGCTGGACCACCCCAACATTAAGGTGATGCTCAACACCGACTACCACGACATCATCGACTTCATTCCCTTCAAGGAAATGATTTTTACGGGCCCCGTGGACGAGTACTTCGACTTCAAGTACGGCAAGCTGCCCTACCGCTCCCTGGAGTTCAAGCATGAAACCCTGAACGTGGAGCAGCACCTGGCCGCCCCGGTAGTGAACTACCCCAACGACAACCTCTACACCCGCATCACCGAGTTCAAAGCCCTCACCGGCCAGAAACACCCCAAAACGGCCTTGGTGTACGAGTACCCCAAAGCCGAAGGCGACCCATACTATCCCGTACCGCGCCTGGAAAATGCTGAGCTGTACAACAAGTACAAGAAACTGGCCGATGAGACCCCCAACGTGCATTTCGTGGGTCGCCTAGCGACTTATAAGTACTACAACATGGATCAGGTAGTGGCCCAAGCCCTCACGCTCTACAAGAAGCTCACCGAGAAAGAGGAAAGCTTCAAGCCCAAAAAGCCCGCTATTACCGGCTCCACCTCCATCATGGAGAAGCTGGTCCCCCGCGACCCGGCCAAGGAGTAGCAGTGAAATGGTGAGGTTGGCGTAATTAGGTACTTGTCATCCTGAGCGCAGCGAAGGACCTTATCACGCTAGAACGGTTGTCGGAATAACGAATTGTCCAGCGTGATAAGGCCCTTCGCTGCGCTCAGAATGACAGGGGTTTCGTTCTTTCACTAGTCTGCAATTTCACCATCTCATCATCTCACCACTTCACCGTTCGTCTGACAAGAAATCCGAAACGACAAACCCCGCACACTCTTTGAGGTGCGGGGTTTGTCGTTTTGGGGGCCAGGGCGACGTGTTTGCGGCAAACTAGCCGGGAGTTTCCCGAAAAACGCCGTAAATTTGAGTTGCGCCCCGGCGTTTCAATTAAGGTAAACCAGCATGTTTGATTTTCTAGGGAAAACCGTCGCCAAAATTTTCGGCTCCAAATCGGAGCGGGATTTGAAGGAGATTGTACCGTATGTGGCGCTTGTAAACGCCGAATATGCCAAACTGGCACAACTCAGCGACGACGAGCTGCGCGCCCGCACCGACGAAGTACGGGCCCGCATTAATGCTCACCTGAAAGCCATCGACGACCAGATTGCCAACCTGCACACCCGCGTAAATGAGGACGCTTCGCTCGATGCCGTGCAAAAGGAGGAGCTGTTTGATCAGATTGACACGCTGGAAAAGCAGCGCAACAAGGAGCTGGAAGTAGTGCTCATGGAAGTGCTGCCGGTGGCCTTTGCCATCTGCAAGGAAACCGCCCGCCGCTATACTCAAAACGGCCAGCTGGTGGTTACCGCTACCGACTACGACCGGGAGTACGCCCGCCGCAAGCCCAACGTGCGCATTGAGGGCGACCTGGCCATCTGGAGCAATAAGTGGCTGGCGGCCGGGGCCGAGGTAACCTGGGACATGATTCACTACGACGTGCAGATTATCGGCGGCGTGGTGCTGCATCAGGGCAAGATTTCGGAAATGGCTACCGGCGAGGGCAAAACCCTGGTTTCGACTTTGCCGGCCTTCCTGAACTCGCTGGCCAAGCGCGGCGTGCACCTGGTAACGGTGAACGACTACCTGGCTAAGCGTGACTCGGAGTGGAATGCGCCCTTGTTCGAGTTCCACGGCATTACCGTGGACTGCATCGATAAGCACCAGCCCAACACCGACGCCCGCCGCAAAGCCTACCTGGCCGACATTACCTACGGCACCAACAACGAGTTCGGCTTCGATTACCTGCGCGACAACATGGCCCGCGACCCGGAGGAGCTGGTGCAGCGCCGCCACCACTACGCCATGGTGGACGAAGTGGACTCCGTGCTGATTGACGATGCCCGGACCCCGCTCATCATCTCCGGCCCTGTGCCCCGCGGTGATGTGCACGAGTTCTACCAGCTCAAGCCCCGCATTCAGAAGCTGGTAGAAGCCCAGAAAAAGCAGGTGCAGAACTACCTGGTGGAGGCCCGCAAGCTCATCAAGGAAGGCAACGATGGCCCCAAGGAGGGCGAAGGCGGCCTGATGCTGTTCCGCGCCCACCGCGGCCTGCCCAAGAGTAAGCCGCTCATCAAGTTTCTCTCGGAAACCGGCATGCGGGCCGTGCTCCAGAAAACGGAGAACTACTACCTCCAGGACAACCAGCGCCAGATGCCCAAGGCCGATGAGCCGCTGTTTTTCACCATCGACGAGAAAAACAACCAGATTGAGCTGACTGAAAAGGGCGTTGACCTGATTACCGGCGAGGGCGAAGACCACAGCTTCTTCATCATGCCCGATATCGGCTCGGAGCTGGCCAGCATTGAGAAGGATCAGAGCCTGAGCGGCGAAGACAAGCTGCACCGGAAGGAGAAAGTGATGGACGACTTCCAGGTGAAGTCGGAGCGCATTCACACCATCAACCAGCTGCTGAAAGCCTATACCCTGTTCGAGAAGGATGACCAGTACATCCTCACCGACGACGGCAAGGTGAAGATTGTGGACGAGCAGACCGGCCGCGTAATGGAAGGTCGCCGCTACTCCGATGGCCTGCACCAGGCCATTGAGGCCAAGGAAAACGTGCGCGTGGAAGACGCCACCCAGACCTACGCCACCGTAACCCTGCAGAACTATTTCCGCATGTACCACAAGCTGGGCGGCATGACGGGTACGGCCGAAACCGAGGCCGGCGAGTTCTGGGAAATCTACAAGCTCGACGTGGTGGTGATTCCCACCAACCGCGGCATTCAGCGCAAAGACGAGCACGACAAGGTGTACAAGACGGTGCGCGAGAAGTACAACGCCGTAGCCGAGGAAATCCAGACGCTGGTGAAAGCCGGTCGTCCGGTGCTGGTGGGTACGACCAGCGTGGAAATTTCGGAGCTGGTGAGCCGCATGCTCAAGCTGCGCAACATCCCGCACCAAGTTCTCAATGCCAAGCAGAACCAGCGCGAAGCCGAAATTGTGGCCGCCGCCGGCTACCCCGGCACCGTAACCATTGCCACCAACATGGCCGGCCGTGGTACCGACATCAAGCTGAAGGAAACCTCCAAGGAATCGGGCGGGCTGGCCATCATCGGCACCGAGCGCCACGAGTCGCGGCGCGTTGACCGCCAGCTGCGGGGCCGCGCCGGTCGCCAGGGCGACCCGGGCTCTTCGCAGTTCTTCGTTTCGCTGGAAGACAACCTGATGCGCCTGTTCGGCTCCGACCGCATTGCCAAGCTCATGGACCGCATGGGTCTGGAGGAAGGCGAGGTGATTCAGCACTCCATGATTACCAGCTCCATTGAGCGGGCGCAGAAGAAAGTGGAGGAAAACAACTTCGGCATCCGCAAGCGCCTGCTGGAGTACGACGACGTAATGAACGCCCAGCGCGAGGTAGTGTACAAGCGCCGCCGCAACGCTTTGCACGGCGAGCGGCTGGAGCTGGACATCTGGAACATGATCTACGACGTCTGCGAGGACATCGTGGTGGGCCACAAAGGCAACAACGACTTCGAGGATTTCAAGTTGGCCATCATTCGGGTGTTTGGTTACGATACCCACCTGACGGCCCAGGACCTGAACGGCATGGCCGCCGGCCCGCTTACCCAGAAGCTCTACGACGAGGCGCTGGGCTACTACCACAGCAAAAACGAGTTCATCGGCAATAACTCCATGCCGCTGATCAACGACCTGCTGAGCCAGAATGCGCCCTACGAGAACATTGCCATTCCCTTCACCGACGGCCGCAAGCAGATTCAGGCCGTAGCCAACCTGCGCCGGGCGCAGGCCACGCAGGGTCAGGAAATCATCCGGGGCATGGAGAAAGTAGTGGTGCTGTCGGTTATCGACGAGGCCTGGACCAAGCACCTGCGCGCCATGGACGACCTGAAACAGGTGGTGCAGAATGCCGTGTACGAGCAGAAAGACCCACTGCTGGTGTACAAGTTCGAGTCGTTCGAGCTGTTCAAGCAGATGATCAGCAAGGTGAACGAGGACACCATCCAGTTCCTGTTCCGCGCCGATGTGCCCATGCAGCCCGGCCAGGATGGCTACGACGAGCCGGAGTACTTTACCGAAGACGAACTGCCCGTAGCCCCGCCCCAGCCCAAGCTGAAAGCGGAGAAAGAGGTTTCGTCGGTTTCGCTTGGGGCCGGCCCCGAGGACCTGGAGCAGGACGGCACCCAGGTGCTGGAAAAGCAGACGCCCGCCAAGTCGCAGAAGATTGCCAACCGCAACGAGAAGGTAAGCGTGCAGTACATGGACGGCCGCATCGTGCGCGACGTGAAGTTCAAATCAGTGGAAGACGACCTGCTCAATGACCGGGCCGTGCTGATTGACTAAATCACGGATGTAGACGGATTTTTCGGATTACACGGATCTCGTTGACTATTACTGAACCGCCCCGGCCCTATGCCGGGGCGGTTTTTTGTAGCGCGCAGCTCTGCTTCGCGCACGAGCGAAGCGAGTAACAGGCATATGGTTCACACGCGCAGGAACTCGCTTCGCTCGTGCGCGAAGCAGAGCTGCGCGCTACTCATATGTTACTCGCTTTGCTCATGCGCGAGGCAGAGCTGCGCGCTACTCGTACCTTTGCCCTCGTGAACCTCGCCCCCTATATCGACCATACGCTGCTGAAGCCGGATGCCACGCCGGAGCAGATTGCCCGGCTTTGCGCCGAAGCCGCCCACTACCGTTTTGCCAGCGTGTGCGTGCCGCCCTGCTACGTGCGGCTGGCGGCCGAGGAGCTGCACGGCTCCGGCGTGCCGGTGTGTACGGTTATCGGCTTTCCGCTGGGCTACTCCCTGGCTAAAGTGAAGTTCTTCGAGGCGCACCAAGCGCTGGCCGAAGGCGCTACCGAACTGGACATGGTCATCAACGTGGGGGCGCTGAAGGCCGGTCGGCTGGAAGAAGTGGAGGAGGAAATCGGGCAGCTCACCGAGCTGTGCCACCTGCGTGGGGCCTTGCTCAAAGTCATCATTGAAACGGCCCTGCTGACGGAGCAGGAAATTGTAACAGCCTGCCGCCTGTGCGAAGAAGCCGGGGCCGACTTCGTAAAGACTTCTACCGGCTTCGCCAGCCGGGGCGCGTCGGTGGCCGATATTGCCCTGATGCGCCAATCGTTGCCGGCGGCTATTCGTATCAAAGCCTCGGGCGGTATCCGGGAGCGGGCGTTTGCCCTGGCGCTGGTGCAGGCCGGCGCCGACCGGATTGGTTCCTCCAATAGTCTGGCTTTAGTGGCCGAATCTTCCCATGAAACATCTGCTACGTAACGTGCTGCTGCTGTCTGCCCTGTTTTCACTTGGTGCCTGCGCCGGTTCGGGGCCAGCTGCTCCGGCTGCCTCCACTGCGCCTGATACCACGCGCAAAGCCACTACGGTACCAGCCACCACGCCCGCGGCCGAAGACCTGAGCCGCTACCGGCCGGTATTTGCTGCTCCCAAGGTATCTGC
Organism: Hymenobacter metallilatus; assembly: GCF_003944705.1. Lineage (GTDB taxonomy): Bacteria > Bacteroidota > Bacteroidia > Cytophagales > Hymenobacteraceae > Hymenobacter > Hymenobacter metallilatus. The sequence continues at coordinate 100,589 of NZ_RWIS01000003.1, forward strand.
CACGGTTTCGGCGGCACCCGCCCGCCCCATAACGCCTACCAACCAGGTAAATGCCCAGGTAGAGCAGCGCCTGCGCGACCAGGCCTACACTAACCAGCAGGTGAAGTATGCTCAAGGCTACCGCATTCTGGCCTACGTGGGTCTGGAGAAAGATCAGGCTATGGCTATTCGCCGGGCCGTTATCAGCCGCTACCCCGAGGAAACTGATTATCTGGCCTTCAAACAGCCTATTTTCCGCCTCTGGGTTGGCGACTACCTGACCCGGCTGGAGGCGGAGCAGGCGCTGCTGCGCATCCGGCCGCTGGCGCCCAAAGCTGAGCTGGAATCGGCCCAGGTTATCATCAACAAGACCGCCTATTAATCAGCTGGGCCGCGTGGGGCCGATACACCTTCGGTATGGCAAGTATGCGCCAATTGCAGTGGGATGAGCTGGACCTGTTACAGGGGCTGGAAGTGGTTCCTACTGAAAACGACAACGGCGGCCTGCAGTTTGAGGTAGCCGAGGCCGGCCTGAAGCTGCTGGTAACGCTCTGGCCCCATGCCGGCGTAGTGGATGTCACGCTGGTGCACCAGGCCACCCGGGCTATTCTGCTGGATTTTACGGTGGCTGTGCGCGGCCGTATCCGCTACAACAACGACAAACGCGGCCAGTATCTGGAGTTTCCGGATTGCGTGCTGGTGAGCCGTATATCCTTTTCTTTGGAGCAGGATGAGGCCGCGTTTAATCCCAATACCTTGGGCCGGCCCATGCTCCTGGCGGTGCGCCCGTACCCCAGCGTCCTGTTCGAATAATTGCTGCCGGCCCGGCTGCCCGGTGGGAGCTTTTGTACCAGTCGGTGCGGCGTAGTCGTTTACGTTTTTACTTGTTCTGCAGCTGCAGCCTTGCCTTATGCTTCATCTGATACCCCGCATCAAAATGCTGGCCGCCGAGGCTGCCGCCGATACCGTAGCCCTGCGTCAGCACCTGCACGCCCACCCGGAGCTGTCGTTCCAGGAGCACAACACAATGGCCTTCGTCACGGGGCAGCTGCGCAAGCTGGGCCTGGAGCCGCAGCCCATTGCCGGTACCGGGGTGGTGGCCTTGGTAGAAGGCCGCAGCCCGGGCAAGCGCACCGTAGCCCTGCGTGCCGATATGGACGCGCTACCCATTACAGAGCAGAATGAGGTGCCCTACAAATCAACCAACCCCGGCGTGATGCACGCCTGCGGCCACGATGTGCACACGGCTTCCCTGCTGGGTGTGGCCCGTATTCTGGTGGCGCTGAAAGACGAGTTTGAGGGCACCGTGAAGCTCATGTTTCAGCCCGGCGAAGAGCTGCTGCCAGGCGGCGCTTCGTTGATGATTGAGGAAGGCGTGCTGGAAAACCCCAAGCCGGCCAGCGTACTGGGCCAGCACGTGTTTCCGCGCCTGCCGGCCGGCAAAGTGGGCCTGCGCGCCGGCCGCTACATGGCCAGCACCGACGAGCTGTACCTGACCGTGCGCGGCAAAGGGGGCCATGGGGCCATGCCCGAACAGAACATCGACCCCGTGCTGGTGGCCGCCCACATCATTGTGGCCGCTCAGCAGATTGTAAGCCGCCGCGCCAACCCCAAGCTGCCCTCGGTGCTGTCGTTCGGGAAAGTCATTGCCCAGGGCGCTACCAACGTCATTCCGAATGAGGTGTACCTGGAAGGCACGTTCCGGACCCTGAACGAGGAGTGGCGCAACGAGGCCCACGAGCACCTGCGCCGCCTCTGCGAAGGGCTGGCCGAGAGCATGGGTGCCACCTGTGAGCTGGAAATCCGCCGCGGCTACCCCTACCTGGAAAACGAGCCTGCCCTCACCGCCCGCACCGAGCAGGCCGCCGTGGAGTACCTGGGCCGCGAAAACGTGGTGGAGCTGGACCAGTGGATGGCCGCCGAGGACTTCGCCTATTTCAGCCAGGCCGCCAGCGCCTGCTTCTACCGCCTAGGCACCGCCGCCGCCGACGGCAGCAGCCGCTTCACGTCCTCCGTGCACACCCCCACCTTCGATATCGACGCTCAAGCCCTGCAAACCGGCCCCGGGCTGATGGCCTGGCTGGCACTGCGGGAGCTGGCAGAGTAACGAACCGTTCACTACCTGGCGTCCCTTCACCCTGGTTTTCAAGAAAATTTATATCCGATGCGTGTTTATCCCCTGTTGCTGGCAACCGTTGCCGTGCTGTTCTCCGCTTCCTCAGTCCAGGCCCAGCGCCGTACCAAGGGGTTTACCGTATTGCAGCCTCAGGTGCAAGCGGAGCTGCCGCTCAGCGGCAACGACTACCTGTTTGGAGCCCTGAACCTACAGCATTTCGATACCGACCTGGAGGCTACGCCGCTTTTTTCGGGGCAGGGCCTGCGGCTGGGCTATGAGCATTTTTTTAATGACCAATGGAGTTGGGGGGCAGTATTGAACGGGCAGCGCGTGCAAACAACTTCATTCTACTCCGCTGCAAGCTACTCGCACTTTTTGCTGCCCGAGGTTTTCGGCCGGCACTGGAATACGCTCGGTAGCGTCAATTTTCGACAACGGTTGGCTATTGGCTACACCTGGCCGTTGGATGTAGCGAATTCCGGCCGGTTTCTGGCCAGCCTCCGCCTGGACGTAGACCGGATTTTCCCGCTGGGTAGCAGTGGCCTAGCCCTGCGCCCGCGCCTGGCCCTGGAGCCTGTAACCTACCTCCGCTTCCAGCGCGACGCCAATGAAGCCAAAGAGCCATTCCTGGATTTCTCGGAGCTACGCGGAGAAGTAGGTGTGCGCCTCTCGCCCCGCTTCGATTTCACGCCTTGGTTTTCCTGGCAGAACAGCTACAGCATTGCCCTGCCCCAGTACAATGCCGATGGTACTGTGAAGATACCCGGCGGTAACAGCCGCTACGTGCAGCCAGCAGTGGGGCTGGATTTGCGCATCACGCTAGGCAAAAACGCGGGTAGTGCTGAGCGTCGGCAGCTGCCCACGCAGTATTAGTGTCATATTGTCTGATAACGTTTGCTCGGTAATTGTCACCCTGCAGCTCGTTTGGGGCGTTTTTTCGTAGATAGGTGACAAATAGTTATCTGATTATAAAAATATTAAGACATAATGTCATTAAAAGTCGATTGGTATAGGATTTATAGGTAGAGAGGGTGTCCGCGCAGTAGCGGCGGACATTCCTTCTCAACTTTAAACTCCATACTACCATGGCAACTCTGCTGTATAACAACCGCCCCGCCCGCGCTTTCAATTCGGTTCTCAGTGAAATGCTGCGCGACACCCTGCCTGCTCTCAATGAGCCGGTAAAAACCTTTGTTCCTCAGGCCGACGTGCTGGAAGGCCCCGCTGGGTTTGAACTGCACTTGCTGCTCCCAGGGGTGGCGAAGGAAGATGTGAAAATCGACTTCCAGGACAGCCAGCTTACCATCAGTGGGGAGCGTAAAGCTCCGGAAAGCACGGATGAGCAGACCCCGAAATTCCGCCGCGTGGAGTCGGGTTACGGCAGCTTCTCCCGCAGCTTCCGCCTGCCCGATACGGTGGAGGTAACGGCCATTGAGGCCGAACTCACCAACGGCATCCTGCGCCTGCAGCTGCCCTTCGACAGCAAGAAGGTAACCAAGCATCAGATAGAAGTGCGCTAACTCGCCAAAAAAGCACCGGCAACGGTGCTTTTTTGTTACGTACGGTAGCCAGGTATCCGGTTGGCGTACCTGCTGAGTGAAAAAATCTACCAACGGGCGCTTTTCTACCCTCAACAGCCATGCAACCGGACACCATTCAGGCGGTATCTGGCGTTAGGAAAGGGTGAAACCAATGCTGTGGCCCGGGTAACTGGGGCGCCGCTCATGGTCTGCTCACGTTTCCGTTGTATTTTCATCTCATCAACTTTTTTCATCCTCACCTTTTTCTTACCCATGCAAGCAAAACAAATGATGCTCGGCCTGCTCGGTTCCGCCGTTCTTGGTGGTGGCGTGGCGGTAGGTGGGTACAAGCTGCTGGAGCCGGAACGGGCCTACTCGCCCCAGGCTATTGCCGCTGACCCCAATGTGCGTTACACCAGTGAGCTGCGTAGCAGTACCTACACGGTGCCCGAAGGCCTGAATTTTACGGCTGCTGCTGCCTCCGTTACACCGGCCGTGGTGCACGTAATGACGGAATATGCTCCCAAAAACAACCAGGACGAGATGTCGCGCATGGACCCCTTCCTGCGGCAGTTTTTTGGGGATGAAATAGATCAGTACCAGGGCCGGGGCCGCCAGCAGGGGCCGCAGCAGGGCTCGGGCTCGGGCGTTATCATTGCTGCCAATGGCTACATCGTCACCAACAACCACGTGATTGATAAGGCCGATAAGATTGAGGTGGTGATGGACGATAAGCGCAAGTTCCAGGCGGAGCTGGTAGGTACCGACCCCACTACCGACCTGGCCTTGCTGAAAGTGAAGGCCGATAACCTGCCCTTTATCCGCTACGGCAACTCCGACCAGGTGAAGGTAGGGGAGTGGGTACTGGCCGTGGGCAACCCCTTCAACCTGAACTCCACCGTAACGGCCGGTATCATTTCGGCCAAGGGCCGCAACATCAACATCCTGCGCCGTGAAGACGGCATGGGCGTGGAATCGTTCCTGCAGACCGATGCCGTGGTGAACCCCGGCAACTCGGGCGGGGCGCTGGTGAACCTGAACGGCGACCTGATTGGCATCAACTCGGCCATTGCCTCGCAAACCGGCTCGTTTGTGGGCTACTCGTTTGCCGTGCCCAGCTCCATTGTGAGCAAGGTGGTAGACGACTTGCTGAAGTATAAAGTGGTGCAGCGGGCCCTGCTGGGCGTGCAGATCCGGGAGGTAGATGCCCAATTGGCTTCCGAGAAAAAGCTCAATACCCTGAACGGCGTGTACGTAATGGGCCTGGGCAAAAACAGCTCCGCCGCCGATGCCGGCCTGCGGGAAGGCGACATCATCACCGAAATCAACGGGTCCAAGGTGAATACCTCTTCGCAGCTGCAGGAGCAGGTGGCCCGCTTCCGCCCCGGCGACAAAATCAAAGTTACTTACCTGCGTGACGGCCGCGAGAATACGGCCAGCGCCACCCTGCGCAACTCCACCGGCACCACCGATATTATCCGGGAGGAAGTAGCTTCAGCCCTGAAGTATGAGGGAGCTACGCTGGCGCCGGTAACGCGCCAGGAACTGAATAAGCTGGGAATTGAAGGCGGCGCCAAAATCAGTGGCATCCGTAACTCCAACTTCCGCGAAACCGGCATTGCCGATGGGTTCATCATCACCCGCATCGACAAGAACAAAGTGGGCAAGCCCCAGGATGTGCAGCGCTACCTCGAAGCCGCCAAGGAAACGGAAGGTGCCCTGGTAGAAGGTGTGTATCCCGACGGCCGCAAGGCTTACTACCCGATCGGCCAGGCTCAGTAAAATCAGCTTGCAGGATTCTTTGTCAGAAAAGCCCTCTGCTACCGAAAGCAGAGGGCTTTTCTGGTATTGGACATTTAGCTCAACAGCCACTCCATAGCCAGGCCCTCCTCAATAAACAGGCGCAGGTCGTAGTTGCGGCCTGGCTCCAGGCCGTAGGCCAGATACTGCTGCTGAGTAGGGTCTGCTTCGTACACAGCCAGCCGAACCGGGGAGCAGAGCACCGCAATGCGCAACTGCTGCGGGGCCAGCTGGGTAGCGGCCTGGGGGTAAAATATGTGGGTAGTCCATTGGCCCAGCTCCGGGTTAAGCTGGTCGCGGCGGCGCACATCCAGCAGCCACCGCCCCAGGCCGTGCTGGTGGGCTGAGGCCAGGATGGTGGCATACTCGTGCTGGAGCTGCGCAGTAGGCCCATCGTCGGTCCAGCGGGCAACCAGAATATGTAAATCGGGGCGGGGAGTAAGGGACAGGGCGGTAGCCATGGGGTAAAGATACGGAGCAACCGTGTGCTCAGAATGGTTTTGCTAGCTTTGCTGAGCGCACAGCCGCTACCTCCTCCCAATTCTTATTCCACCCAACCATAACCCGTTTTTCTCCCATGAAACAAGCTCTTGAAGAAGCCGTTGCCACCGGCACCGATGTGCAGGACCACGACCACCACGGTATTGGGCAGGTGCTGCGCGAGCTGGGCGTTGCGGCCCATAATGCGGCCTGGAGCACCGGCCTAAGCTGGGGCGGGGCCGACAACGGCCAGACCCGTACCGTTACCTCCACCGCCGACGGCCGTACCATTGGTACCGTGGCCCTGGCCACCGCCGCCGACTATGAGCAGGTGGTGCAGAAGGCACAGGAAGCCTTTACAACCTGGCGGCTGGTGCCAGCGCCCAAGCGCGGCGAAATAGTGCGCCAGATTGGCAACAAGCTCCGCGAGTTCAAAGAACCGCTGGGCAAGCTGGTGAGCTACGAGATGGGCAAAATCCTGCAGGAAGGCCTCGGCGAAGTGCAGGAAATGATTGACATCTGCGACTTCGCGGTGGGCCTTTCGCGCCAGCTCACGGGCTATACCATGCACTCCGAGCGGCCCGGCCACCGCATGTACGAGCAGTACCATCCGCTGGGCGTAGTGGGCATTATCTCGGCCTTCAACTTCCCGGTGGCCGTGTGGAGCTGGAACGCCATGCTGGCCGCCGTGTGCGGCGACACCTGCATCTGGAAGCCCTCCGAGAAAACACCCCTCACGGCCGTAGCCGTGCAGCACATCCTGCAGGACGTACTGCGTGAGAACGAGCTGCCCGAGGGCATCTTCAACCTGATCATCGGCGACGCGGAAATTGGAGCCAAAATGGCCGCTGATACGCGCGTGCCGCTGGTGTCGGCCACGGGCAGTACCCGCATGGGCAAAAAAGTGGGCGAAGTGGTAGGCGCCCGGCTGGGCCGCGCCCTGCTGGAGTTGGGTGGCAACAACGCCATCATCCTCACCGAAAATGCCGACCTGGGCCTGGCCATGCCGGGCATCGTGTTCGGGGCTGTGGGCACGGCCGGGCAGCGCTGCACCACCACCCGCCGCCTGATTATTCACGACTCCATCTACGAGGACGTGAAGGCCCGCCTGCTCAAAATCTACCCCAGCCTACCCATCGGCCACCCGCTGCAGGAAGGCACGCTGGTTGGCCCGCTGATTGACCAGGATGCCGTAGCCAGCTTCCGGAAAGCCCTGGAAGCCGTGCAGGCCGAAGGCGGCACGCTGTTGATTGGGGGCGAAGTGCTCAGTGGTGCCGGCTACGAAACCGGCACGTACGTGCGGCCCGCCATTGTAGAGGCCCGCAACGAGTACCACACGGTGCAGGAAGAAACCTTTGCGCCCATCCTTTACCTCATCAAATACAGCGGCGGCGTGGAAAACGCCATTGACGTGCAGAACGGCGTGCGCCAGGGCCTGTCATCCAGCATCTTCACGGTGAACATGCGCGAGGCCGAAGCCTTCCTCAGCCACGCTGGCTCCGACTGCGGCATTGCCAACGTGAACATCGGCACCAGCGGCGCGGAAATCGGGGGGGCATTCGGGGGCGAAAAGGAAACCGGCGGCGGCCGGGAGTCGGGCTCCGACGCCTGGCGCGTGTACATGCGCCGCCAGACCAACACCATCAACTACAGCACCCAGCTCCCGCTGGCTCAGGGTATCAAGTTCGACGTGTAACGCGCGCATCAGCTTGCACAGATGCCAAAACGGCCCGCCTGGTTCAACCGGGCGGGCCGTTTTTTATACACCTGTCCTGTGGTTAATCAGCCATCCGGATGTCCCCGTGACCTTTACTGTATAACGTGTTGCCAGAGTAAAAAACGTAATACATACGGTACGTTTCGCCTTTTTTGAGTGAGCTGAAATCAAGCTGATACGAATAGTTCAGCGGGCCCTCCGCATAGTCCTGAACCACTTTGTACTTCCGATCTACTACCACCCAGGCTTGGCGAGTGGCGCTGCCCGGCCGCCGTACCGAAAACTGGGCTACCGTAGCCACGGGATTCGGAAACAGGCTGATTTCCTGAACGCCACCTTGCTGCGTGCCGTTCAGGTCCAGCTTAAGTGACTTGAATAACTCCAGCTCCTGCTTTTTCCAGGTGGCATCGGAGCTCCAGTCGGAGGAGTCAACGTGACCGGTCGGTCGGTTGTTGGTGTCCTTTTCGGTGATGCCACCGTCTTCGCCAAAATTCACCTTCTCGCAGGCGGAGACGAAAGTCAGAACAGCTATAAGGACCAGTAGTGTATGATAACGCTTCATCGGATAAAGTAAAAAAGCAGAGAAACGGCACAAAACTACTCAGTTAGTGTTTTCAGGCTGGACCCGGCTGCAACCCCGCCCGCCGCCCGCTGTCTTTCACCTGCTTACCTGATAGCACAAGCCTTTTTCGCCCGGAAAGTTGGATATTTACGATTCCCCCGTTTCCGAACATCCGCCAATTGAGCAACCCATGGAGGCATTTGCGTACACCGACATCAACGCCCCGCTGGTCGAGCGGTGCCGCCTGGGCGACCGGCGTGCCCAGGCCGAAATTTATAAACGCTACTCCAAGGCCATGTTCAACGCCTCGTTGCGCATCACCGGCGACTATGCCGAGGCCGAGGACGTGTTGCAGGAGTCGTTCCTGAGCGCCTTCCGCGAGCTGCATAGCTACAAGGGTGATTCGTCGTTTGGATCCTGGCTGAAACGCATTGTTATCAACAAGAGCATCAATTGTCTGCGCAACCGGCGCCTGCAGCTGGTGCCCCTGGCCGAGCAGCACGACGGCGCTGCCGCCGACCACGAGCCCCCCGGACTCGACTCGGAGGAACTAGGCTGGCGGGCCGATGTGGTGCGCCGCTGCGTGCAGGAACTCCCCGATGGGTACCGCGTAGTGCTGTCGCTTTACCTGCTGGAGGGCTATGACCACGCCGAAATTGCCGGTATTCTCAACATTACGGAATCCACCTCCAAGTCGCAGTACAGCCGGGCCCGCAAGAAGCTGCTGGAGCTGGCCCGCCAACACGGCCTGTAGCGTACCGGCATCCTTACCTTTTCTATTACCTCACCCGCCCCATGCGTTGTTTGCCGGCCCGGTAGTTTTTGCTGGTCCACCCGTTTGCCCAACCAGCCTGCCCCGCCTTACACCGCCTCTAGTACCACCTGACATGAACGAGAAGAAAACCGGACTGGAAGCCTTCGTGGAACACCACCGCGCCGACTTCGATGTGTTCGAGCCCCGCCCGAATCTGTGGGATGACATTGCACTTGACCTGGATGCCGCCGCAACGCTGGCAGAGGAGGCCGCGCCCCTGCGCGTGGTACCGCTGTTTCCGGCTGCTGAAACCCAGCCCCTGGCCCCGGCGGCAGCCCCCGACACGGCTGCGGTTCGCTCGGCCCGGCCTTACGGTGTGGCAGCGGCCGTAGCGGCCCTGCTGCTGGTAGGTACCTGGTTCTGGCAGCACCGCACCGAAGCCACCATCTGGACCCGGACCGGGCAGCCGGCCCTGACCATGGCCTCCGACCCCGACCATGACCTGTACTCCGGGCCGGCCCTGACGGCCACGGCCGCCGCCGATGGCCCGGAGCAGCGTCTGGCTAGTGCTGTACAGCGCATGGAATCCTATTATGCCGCCCAGATTGCGGAGCGCCAGCAGGAGTTGCGCGAAGTAACGGCCGAAACCGTTGGCCAAGCCCCCACCGCTGATTGGCAGCAGGAGCTGGCTGCGCTGGACTCTACCTATCAGCAGCTAAAAACCGAGCTGTACCGCAACCCCGAGCCCGATGTGGTGCTGGAGGCCATGAACCGCAACATGCAGATTCGGCTGGAGCTGCTTACTCAGCAGCTGCACACGCGGGAGCGGATTCGGGAGTACCACAGCCAACCCTACATGGTGGCCGACAGCCGCCGGATTCCGTAACCTATGCGTCCTTTTTCGCTGAATTGGAGCTGGGCCGGGCGTGCTGGGCTACTGGCTGGGTTGCTGGGTGTAGGTGTGCATACCGGACGGGCGCAACTAGTGCCGGTAGGGCCTGCCGTGGCCGCTACCTATTACCACGAGCCGGCTGCTGCTCCAGTGCCTGGTACGGAGCAAGGCACCCCCGATGCCCGCCAGGGCGGTAGCGGACAGGGGCCCCAGGAGGAAGCCCAGCCTACGCTGGCAGTGGAGAAAGTGCGCAAAATCAGCCGCACCTTTCCGGCCAGCGCCACCAAACTTTACACCCTCGATACCCGCTACGGCCGCGTGCAGGTGAACGTGTGGAATCGTCCCGAAGTCCGCACCGATGTGGACATTATCACGCGGGCCGAAACCGAGGAAAAGGCCCAGCAGCTGCAGGACATGATTCAGGTGCAGCTCCAGGATAAGGACCCCGTTACGGGGGGTATCGTGGCCCGCTCCCGTTTTGGAGCCATGCCGCGGGAGTGCTGGACGCGCACCAAGCTGTACGAAGTAAACTACACCATCTGGGTGCCCAAAAACACGCCCCTGGCGCTGCACAATACCTTCGGTGAAATCAGCCTGACCAGCGACGTGAGCGGGGCTACTGAGTTGGCCGTGGAGTACGGCAGCCTGCGCACGGCCCGGCTGGAAGGCCCGCGTAACACGGTGCGCCTGTGCAATGCGCAGTGCTCGGTGCCCTACGCCCGCCGCATGGTGGTGGATGCCTCCTACTCCAAGCTGCGCCTCACCGACGGCGGTACTATCGACCTGCGCAACAATTCCTCGGATATCGATATTGGTACGGTGCAGGACCTGACGGTGCACAGCAAGTACGGCGACGTGGCCCTGGGCACCGTGCGCAACCTGCGCGGCACGTCCGGCTACTCCCGCTTCAGCATTGACAAGCTCAGCAATCAGCTGGATATGAAGCTGCAGTATTGCCCGAACTTTGAGGTGCGCAACACTGGTAAAAACTTCCGGCAAATCAACCTCGACGGGGGCTACAGTACCATCCTGCTCAACTTCCCCGACGGTGCCGGCTTCGATTTTGACGTGAATACCGAGCACGGTAAGCTGCTGGTGGACAAGCGCCTGGTAAAAGTGGACTCCGAGGAAACCAGTGCTTCTTCCAGCGACATGCAGGGCACTTTTGGGGCTTTGCCTACCCGCAACGCCGGCAACGTTAACATTAAGGTGCGCTACGGCAACGTGAGCTTCAATCGGTAAGCACTTAGCCAAAAGAGCAGCTCCCCCGACACGCGCGAATATCAGCAGAGTAGAGGCTGAGGTTCGCGCGTGTCGGGGGAGCTGCTCTTTTGGCTATACCTTTAAGCCAAGGGGCAAACGATGTAACGCAGACTGCAGCCCACAGCCGCCGTGTTCCTTTCAGGCAGCGAAGCGCTATACCCAGCTAAGGACTACAGCCCGCGCTATGAGTTGAATATACTGTTCATGAAACTGCTATGATGCGTACTTTGCTGCTGGTATTTCTGCTAGTTGGTAGCTGCCCTGCTGCCACTGCTCAATCATCTTCCTCTCCAGCCATGACTCCCGCGCCTGCCTCTACTCTGCGTACCTATGCGCTGCGCCTGCGGCCGGGCCAGGATGTGCGCCAGGAGCTGCTGGCTTTTGTGCAGCAGCAACAGCTGCGCGCGGCGGCCGTCCTAACGGCGGTAGGCAGCCTGACCACGGCCACGCTGCGCCTGGCCAACCAGGAGGGGCCCAGCGTGTACCACGGCCACTTCGAGGTGGTGTCGTTGGTGGGCACGCTGTCCGTGAATGGCAGCCACCTGCACCTGGCCGTAGCCGACTCCACGGGCCGCACCCTGGGCGGGCACTTGCTGGATGGCAACCTTGTGTACACCACCCTGGAGTTGGTGCTGGGCGAGCTGCCAGAGCTGGAATTTCGGCGGGAAACCGATGCTACATTCGGGTATCAGGAGCTGGTGGTGTACCCTGCACCAGCCAGCAAGCCGCCTGCACCGCCAACTCCCAAACCAGCCCGAAAAAAATAGCGTCCGTCTGCGGAGGGTAGGACTTTTTCAAGCCAGCCAAAACTGGTATACTTGTAGAACTATCAACGTGCCACCGCAGGGGCGGAGGGGCCGATGGAGTATTTTATTCAGTTTATAGTAATGCGTGTTTTTACGTACGGTACGCTCCTGAGCCTGTGGGCCGGGGCGGCCGCTGCCGCGTACGGGCAACAACAGCCCGCCGCTCTGCCTACTGCTGCCCAGGTGCTGCCCGAGGCCATTGCCCTTCACGATAAAGGAGATTTTGCCGGGGCCATCCGGCAGTATCTGCTGGTACCCTCCTCCGATACGGGGTATGTGAATATTCAGGGCGAGTTGGCGCTGTCGTATCTGCAGAACAAGCAGTACAAGGAAGCTACCGAGGCCAGCCGCCGGGCCATTGCCCTCTACATGCACGACCCGCAGCCCTACTACGTGCTGGCCGAAGCCGAGGAAAACCTCAAACATGAGCCCGAAACGTTTCAGGCCTACGCCGACGGGCTCAAGCGCTTTCCCTACAACCAGCTGCTGTGGTTCAACCAGGGCGTAAGCTACGATGCCCTGAAAAAGCGGCCCGCCGCTCTGGCCAGCTGGACGCGCAGTCTGGAACTGTCGCCCACGCACCCGGGCACGCACTACCAGCTGGCCTGGCTGGCCCTGGAGCAGGGGCAGCCGGCCCGGGCCCTCATCAGCCTGCTTACCTACCTGGCCATCAACCCCGACGGGGAGAAAAGCCAGGAAGTACTGATTCTGGCTGAGCGCATTGCCCGTAATGCCCAGGAAATCGACCTCAAGGAGCAGGAAAAGCCCTTCGTGCCCAACGAGGCATTTCAGGACTTGGACCTGCTCATCACTTCAAAAGTGGCCCTGCGCAGCGACTATAAGTCGAAGGTGAAGTTTGATGCCAACATCGTGAAGCAGGCCCAGCTGCTGGTGGAGAAGTTTCCGGCGGCCGGCCCCAACGAAACCGACCTGTGGCTGCGGGCATACGGCCCCATGGTGGAAGCCCTGCGCCGCGACGATAACCTGACTGCCTTTACCTACCTCATCCTGTATTCGGCTGAGGATAAGCGGCCCGCCCAGTGGGTAAAGTCCAACAAGAGCAAGGTGGAGCGCATGAGCCAGGATGTGGCCCGGGCGCTCCTGAGCCTGCGCACTCAGCAGCCGGTAGTGGGGCAGCCGGAGGGCACCCGCCTGCAGGGCTGGTTTCACGAGAATAAGCTGCAAGGCATCGGGCAGGGCGTCTCCAAGGATGGCAACCTGCAAACCCTGAGCGGCCCCTGGCTGATTGTAGATAAAGCCGGCGCCGTTGTAAAGCAGGGCGCGTTTTCGGCCGATGGCAAGCGCACCGGCCCCTGGCGTGAGTACCACGACAACGGGCAGGTGGCCAAGGAGCTGAACTACGACGCCGAAGGTCGCCTCGACGGCCGCTACGTGGAGTACCATGACAACGGAACCCTCTCGGTAGAAGGTGCCTATAAAGCCGGGCAGATTGCGGGTACTGCCAAGCTCTACCACTACTGCGGCGAAGTGCGCGAAGTGCGCCCCTACGTGAACGGAGATGCCGTGGGCGAAGCCCTGTTCTACTACCCCAACGGCAAGCTGCAGCGCCGGGCCGTGTACAAAGCCGACAAGCTGGAGGGCGCTTCCACCAACTACTACCCCGACGGCACCACCGAAATGACGGCGACCTATGTGGCCGACAAGCGCCAGGGCCCGTTTGAGGTATTTTACCAGGACAAGACGCTGGAGCGCAAGGGCGCCTATGAGCAGGGCGAACTGCACGGCGACTACCAGGATTTCTTCGCCAATGGCAAGCTAGCCCACTCCGGCCGCTACAGCAACGGCAAGCAGGTGGGCCGCTGGCAGACGTTTTACGACACCGGCAAGATTAGCGAGGAGAAAACCCTGGACCCCGCCACCGGCGAACTGCACGGCAGCTTCAAGGACTATGACGCCGAAGGCCGCCTGCTGAATGAGCTGGAATACAACCAGGGCCGGGTAGTGAAAGTAACCAACTTCGACGCCGCCGGTAAGCCGCTCAACACCGTAGCCGTGGCCAAAAAAGGCCGCACCGAGGTAAAAGGCACCTACACGGACGGCGGCATCCACTTCACCGGTCAGTACCTGGATGGCAACATGAGCGGAGAGTGGAAGTGGTACCGGCCCAACGGCAACCTGAACCTCGTGCGCCAGTACGAGAAAGGCCACCAGGAAGGTAAGGAAGAGCACTTCACCAACACCGGCCGCGTGAGCCTGCGCAACCAGTACCACAACGATGAGCTGGATGGCTACTCCGAGTCCTTTTACGACCATGGCCAGCTGCGCCGCGCCGGCTACTATACCAACGGCGAACAGCAGGGCACCTGGCGCCAGTACTATGTGACGGGCCAGCTCAGCGAAGAATATAACCTACAAAGCGGCAGCCTGCACGGCCAGACGCGCAGCTTCACGCCGGGAGGGCAGCTTACCCAGGAGCGCTGGATTGAGTACGGCCGCGACCTGAACGTGACGTCCTATGACTCCACGGGCCGGGTGGTTGACCGGATTACGCTGTTGCCCACCTCGCGCACCATCACCAAGCATTACCCCAATGGCAAGCCCCTGGTAGAAAGCAGCTGGCTGTGCTACGACAACCAGGGCACCGAGAAGTGGCTGACCCCCGCCGGTAAGCCGGAAATCGTGGTGGAGATGGACCAGGGCAAGCAGCACGGCATGTACCGGGCTTACCACCCCTTCACCGGCAAGCTCCTTGCGGAAGGCCGCTACGTGGAGGGCCGCCGGGAGGGCGAGTGGAAAACCTATTACCCCTCGGGTGCCCTGGAGCGCAAAGGCGCCTACCAGCACGGCGAGTGGGAAGGCGAGTGGCTGACGTACTTCGAGAACGGCAAGCTGGAGCGCACCACTACCTACCACCAGGGCGACTTACAGGGCCCGCTGCGGGTATTTAACATGCAGGGCGAGCTGCTGCTGGAAAAGCTGTACGCCAATGGCGAAATTACGGGCTACCGGGCGCCGGGTGCCGATGGAAAGGGCACCGGGGAACCGAAACCCGCCACAGCCATTAGCACCACCTTTGCCAACGGCAAGCCCGCCGCCACCGAAACCTACCAGAAGGGCACGCTCACTGGCAGCCGCACCTACTACTACAGCACCGGCCAGGTGTTCCGCCGCGCCCAGAACAACGCCGACGGGCAGCTACACGGCCAGCTCACCTCTTACTACCCCAACGGCAAGGTGCAGGAAGAAGAAGCCTACGCCTTCGACGAGCTGCACGGCCGCTGCCGCTACTACCGCGCCGATGGCACCCTGGAGCGCGAAGAAACCTTCCGCGCCGGTGAAAAAGCCGGCCCCACCGTGTACTACGACGCCCAGGGCAAACCGCTTCGCACCGATATTTACTGGAATACGCACGTATATGAAGCTCGCTAATTTGTGCCGTTGGGCCGTGGTGTTGGGCGTGGTAGTAGGAATCGGGCGGACGGCTCGGGCCCAGCAGCCACTGCAGCAGCTCATGCAGCTCAAGCAGCAGTACCCCACCGAAAAAGCCGTGTACCTCGACTACCGGCAGGAAATAACCGTGGAACTGAAGGGCGACTCGGTGCAGGTGCTGGCCCGTCACCACTACGACATGCTACACCTGGCCGCGCAGTCGGATATGTACGCCCCCGACCAGGTGTACAGCTCCCACTTCAACCGCCTCCAGAAGATTGAGGCCCGCACCCTGCTACCCGCCACCAACGACTACAAGGCGCTAAAGGTGACGGAGTTCAAGGATAAGTTTGAAATCCGGCCGGGCATTTTCTTTGATGATGCCCGCTCCGTGAGCTTTACTTACCCGGCCGTAGCTCCCGGCGTGCGTACCGTGTGCGACTACACCGTGCGCCACCCCGATGCCCGCTTCCTCAATCCCTTCTATTTTGCCAGCTACGTGCCCATCCGCCACGCCGAGCTGGTGATTACCGCCCCGCGCACGGTACGCCTCAATACCAAGCAGTTCAACATTCCGGCCGGCATGGTGGCCCAGGCCAAGCAGGAAAAAGGCAGCAACATCATCTACCGCTGGACGGCCGAGAACATTCCGGCCGCTGCCCGCGAGTCGGATGCGCCCGAGTCCAGCTACTACGTGCCGCACCTGGTGTATTTCCTGGAAGAGGCCCAGCTCAACGGCCAGTCGCGCAAGCTGCTGGGCGGTGTACCGGAGCTGTACAGTCTCTACTCGGGGTTCGTTTCCAATCTGGACAAGCAGGAGGCTCCGGCCCTGCGCCGGGTGGTAGATTCGCTGCTGGTAGGGGCCCGCACCGAGCCCGAAAAGGTGGCCCGCATCTACTACTGGGTGCAGGACCACGTGCGCTACATTGCCTTCGAAAACGGCCTGCGCGGCTTTATTCCGCACGATGCCGGCAGGGTGTACGCCAGCCGCTACGGCGACTGCAAGGACATGGCTAACCTGCTGCACGAGATGCTACGCATGGCCGGCGTGAAATCGTACCGCACCTGGATTGGCACCCGCGACCTGCCTTACCACTACGCCGAGCTGGCCACGCCCGGCGTGGATAACCACATGATTACCACCTACGAGCCCAGCCCCGGCCAGTACGTGTTCCTGGATGCCACCAGCAAGTACACACCCTACGGGATGCCTTCCTCTATGATTCAGGGAAAAGACGCGCTGCTGGCCCTAGACGGCAAGAACTGCAAGGTGGTGAGCGTGCCCGTAATGGAGCGGCAGCGCAGCCGCACCGTGGATAGCTCGGTGGTGGTGCTGGATGGCAGCACCGGCCTGCGCGGCACCGGCCGCCTGGCGTTCAGCGGCTACAGCAAGGTGCATCAGTCGTACGCCCTCGATGGCCTCAACCCCACCGACGAAGCCAAGCTGGTGAAAAACCTGGTGGAGCGCGGCAACAACAAGTTTTTCGTGGATAAATACGCCGTACACCACCTCGACACCCGCGACCAGCCCCTGCTGGTGGATTACGAGTACCGCCTCCAGGATTACGTGCAGCGCCTCGACGATGAGGTATACGTGAACCTCAACCTCGACCAGAGCTATGCTTCTGACCGCCTCGACCCTGCCAAGCGCACTCTGGCCCGCACCAACGACTATTACCACACCACCCGCACCCGCACCGAGTTTGAGGTGCCGGCCGGCTACGAGGTAACCTACCTGCCTACCAATGTAGAAGGCCAGGATCAGATGCTGGGCTTTTCCATCCGCTACGAGCGAAAAGGCAACAAAATCATCCAGGAAAAGGAGGTGTTCGTGAACTACCTCCTGCTGGAGCCCGCCCAGTTCAGTAAGTGGAACTCGGTAGTCGACAAGCTTAACGCCGCCTACCGCGACGCGCTTATTCTCAAGCGCAAGAAGGCCTAATCATCAGAGTAAAAAGCCGGTCATGCTGAGCGGAGTTGAAGCATCTCTACCGCTTCGTTGCAATCCTATTAGGTAGCCAGAGGTAGAGATGCTTCAACTTCGCTCTGCTACGCTCAGCAGGACGTTCAAGTAATTTCCTGGCATGTCTCACCTAATGCCATTCCCCTGTATATTTCTCTTCCCCATCCGTGACAACTACTTTCACCCAATATAGCCGGGCGCTGCTGGCGGCGGCGCTGCTGTGGCTGCCGACTACGATACAGGCCCAGAGCGGGCCGGCCTCGCTCACCTATGCCACCTATACCTGGGAGGCCAAGCGCAAACCCCTCACCATTACGCCTGCCGAGGCTAAGCAGCCTGCTATTGTGCTCCGCGACTTCCGGGTAGAAGAATTTGCCCGCGACGCCAAAAACGAGATGCACCTGTACTCGGTGGACCACCGCATTGTGCGCGTGAATACCTCCGACGGCATTGAGCAGTTCAACAAGATTTACCTGCCGGTGCAGGATGGCGGCCGCATCCTGTCTTTGAAAGCCCGCACCATCAGCCCCCGGGGCGAGATTGTGGACGTGCAGGAAAGCAACATGAAGGAGTTGAAGGATGAGGATGGCAGCCGCGGCTACAAGGTGTTTGCCGTAGAGGGCGTGGAGAAAGGCAGTGAAATCGAGTATCTGTTTACCCGGGAGCGGAGCATCAACTATTTCGGCCGGATGTACCTGCAAAGCCAGGTACCCGCCCGCGACGTGCACGTGGAACTGATTACGCCCGAGGCCCTCACCTTCGAGGTGCGCCGCTACCCCGGCAGCCTCGTGCGCGACACCGTGGTGCAGGAAAAGCGCATCAGCCGGGTGGTGCTGCACGACGTGCCCGGTCTGCGCGAAGAGGGCTTTTCCAACCTGCAGGCCCAGCGTCAGCGCCTGGAGTACAAGCTGGCCTACAATGCCTCCCAGGGCCGGGTACGGCTGTTTACCTGGGCCGCTGCCAGCCAGTTCCTGTATAACCGCGTGTACAACTGGGATAAGGACGAGCTGAAAGCGGTAGACAAGCTGCTCAAGCAGATGAACCTGCCTGCTACCCAGCAACTGCCGGCCCTGGAGAACTATCTCAAAACCAACTTCCGCCTGAACGAAGGAGCCGGCGACGTAAACCTGACTCGGGTTATAGCCTCGCACAACGCCTCCGAAACCGGCTTTGCCCGGCTGTTTGCGGCCCTGATGAGCAAACTGAATATTGCTCACGAGCTGGTGCTCACCAACGACCGGACCGAAGCGCCCTTCGACGATACCTTCGATACCTGGAACTACCTCGACCACCCGGTTTTCTACTTCCCCGGCACTAAGCAGTGGCTGGCCCCCGGCCGCCCCGACTACCGCCTGCCCCTGATTCCGGCCGACTGGACCGATAATAAGGGCCTGTTTGTGCGCCGGGTGCAGCTGGGTAGCACTGAAACGGCCGTAGGTAAAATCGGGGATATACCGACCCTGAGTGCCGAGCTGAGCCCCAACGACCTGGACATTGCCGTGCAGTTTGCGCCCAACCTCGACAAAAGCACCGTCACCATCCGCGAAACCCTGGGCGGCTACAGCGCCCAGCAGATTCAGCCTTTCTATGGGCTTATTCCGGAGGATAAGCGCCCCGAGGTGCTGCAGGGTATCATCAAAAGCAACGTGCCTGACGCCAACTTCCTGAAGCTGGACGTGAAAAACGGTGAAACCGGCCTCAACCCCTTGGAAAAGCCGTTTATTGTGGATGCTACCGTGGAGTCGGTGGCGCTGCTGGACCGGGCCGGGCCCAAGTACCTGTTCAAAGTGGGTACCCTGCTGGGGCCGCAGTCGGAGCTGTACCAGAGTGAGCAGCGGCAGTTTGATGTGGAAAACGAGTTCAACCGCAGCTATAGCCGTACCATTACCTTCGAGGTGCCGGCCGGCTACCAGGTGCGCAACCTCCAGGACCTGAACATGAACGTGACGGCCGGCCCCACCGCCAACGGCCCCGAATACCTATTCAACTCCAGCTACCAGCAGCAGGGCCAGAAAGTTACCGTCACCATCCGCGAGTATTACCGCCAAATCCGCTGGCCCAAGTCGGATTTTGAGGCCTTCCGGAGTGTGGTAAATGCCGCCGCCAACTTTAACAAAGTGGTGCTGGTGATGGAAAAGAAAAGCTAGCCAGTCATTGTTGAGCCACAGCTAAACCGCCTCATCCTGCACAACAGGATGAGGCGGTTTAGCGTGTAGAGCCCCCGGCAATTTGCGCCTGAGCGCCAGAACGATGCACGTTGGAATAGTCGTAGAGACGCGACATTTCGCGTCTCTTCATTGAACGGTGCATGGATGGTCGTTCTGACGGGAGACGCGAAGTGTCGCGTCTCTACAGCCATTCAACAACATATAAATACTCGGCATACCGAGTATTTTCTGTTCCTTGCAGGAGCTCAACTTTCCCCCGCCATGACCCCAACGCCCGCCGCCGTACCGGCCGATGCCGCCCGCCTGGAGAAATTCCGCCGCGCCATCAGCAATCCGCTCAAGCTGAAGCTGTTTATGCTGCGCCGCCTGCCCATGGCCTACCTGGCCGGCCTGCGCATTGCCGAGCTGACGACGGAGCGCGCCACCGTCACGGTGCCGTACAAGTACCTGACACAAAACCCGTTTCGCAGCATCTATTTCGCCTGCCTGAGCATGGCCGCCGAAATGGCCAGCGGCCTGCTGAGCATGATGCACGTACAGGCCGGCCCGCCGGTATCCATGCTGGTGGTAGGGCTGGAAGCAGATTTCAGCAAGAAAGCCACGGGCCTCATCCGCTTCAGCAGCCACGATGGGTCCGCCATTGCCCAGGCCATTGCTGAAAGCCGCGCCACCGGCGAAGGCCGTACGGTAACGGCTACCAGCGTGGGCGTGGATGCCGCCGGCGACACCGTGGCCACGTTCCGCATCACCTGGTCGTTCCGGGCGAAGCGGTGAGGTACGTGAAGAAACGAACGTCATGCAGAGGCGGAGCGGAGTGGAGCCGAAGCATCTCGCGTGCTGACACCAGAAAGTGTTAGTATCCTCAGTATTGACGGAAGGTTGCCGCCAACCTCAGCACGCGAGATTTCTCGCAGGCTCGAAATGATGGCCGGATATATCCTGCTTCGTTACTCCTCCCGTAGGCTTTCCTTCGTAATAACGTCCACCAGCCCATCCTCACTGACGACGATGGCCAGGCAGGGGTAGGGCGAGCTTTCAACGTAGCGGATGGCGGAGTTGTAGCGGGCTCCCCGGGTACTGGTGCCGTGGCCGCTGGCCTTCCCATCCAGAATAACCCCAATAGAGTAGCAGTAGCTTTCGGGGTCGAGGAGGACAGCGCCATCAATGGCCGTAACGAGACGGGTGATAAGCGGGGTGAGCGGCACGGGCTCAATAAGCGTGCATTGGAGCTTGAGGCGGTCGGCTTCTGCCAGAGCTTCGGTAGTAATTACCAGCAGGGTGCCGTGCTTCTGGCGGCTGGCTTCCACTACCACGTCCCAGAGGCGCTCCACCTTGGCGTTATCGGTGAGGTGGAAGGTGGTTTTCAGGTCGCGGCGGAACCGGGCGCGGTTGAGGCGGGTGCGGGGCAGGCTGGGCTGGCCGTAGTGGGCGCGCATGAGCACCTGCCCGCCGTGCTGGAACTCCCAGGCGTAGTGCGTCACAAAGTTGATGACAAACAGATCCTCCCGAGAAACATCGTACTGGCCCACCTGCCGGCCTAGGGCGTATACGTTTTCACCGTCGGCCAGCAGGCTCACATCCTGGGTGGTCATTTCCAGGAGCTTGCGTACGGCCCGGTAATCGGTGAGCGGCGTAGGGCAGGTGAGGGCAAATACTTCGGAGAGGTTGGGGTGGCCCCGCCGGGCCAGCAGCAGCTTGCCGATGCCCTCGGCCCCCTCGTAGCGCAGGGAGGAAATGGTGTTGCAGGTGGCAAACAGCTTGGCCGTGGCCGGATTCATACCCAGGTCCTGGGCGGGTGTATCCATAAACAGCTTGCCGGCCGAGCGAATAATTTCGTCGGTTTCGCGGGGGCGCACCAGCAGGCCCGAGCCCGGTTCCGGCTCGGTAAGGGACTTGTAGCACTCTTCGTGAAAACGCAGAATAGCCGACATCAGCAGGGAATAGGACAGAAAGCGTCCGTCGGTGTAGTAGCGGTTTTTCTGGAGGGTAGGGTGAGCCTGCGCCGGTTTGCGGTTCAGGCGCAGCACGGCCATTACAAAGTGCTGCTGCACCCGTACGGCCGGCCCGGCAAAATGCAGGTACTTACCCGTGGGCAGGTCGTCGAATATTTCCTGCACGGCCCGCCGTAAGCCCAATGCTGTTTGCTTGCGCTGAATCATGTCCTCGCTCATAAACTCGGCATCCGGCGACGACCAGGGCTGCAGCAGCTGGTAGTAGCGGCCCCGCGCCCGGGCTTCCCCGAAGGCGTGGGCATCGAGGCCACAGTCGGCGGGTTCCAGGCACACGGTTGCCGCCTCCGGCTCGTCGGCCTCGTCGGCGGGCAACGCCAGCAGCAGCACATAGGGGTCGAGGTCCTCATCCAGTGCCTCAAATACCCCGTTGGCAATTAGTTGAGCGGCTTGCCGGAACCGCGCCTGGTAAGGCCAGATGGAAAAGCTATCCGGCAACGGCAGGGGAGTGCCGAAGGCAACGGGAGGAGCAGCAAGCAAAGGGAGAGGAGACAGCATAGCGGGAAGGAAAGCAGGCCGCCTGCACGGCAAGGCCCGGTAGCAGCATCAGCCTATGTGCATAGGCCGACGGATGTAGAAGGAAAATATTTGAAGGCTGCCGGCCAAAAACCGCTACAGCGTGAATACAACAGGTAACACCATCTTTTGCTTCATGGGCTGGCCCTGATAAGTAGCGGGCTGCCATTTGGGGGCCGCTTTAATCAGGCGAATGGCCTCCTCATCCAGGCCGGAGCCCAGGCGTTTCACCGGCTTAATATCCGTGAGGCTGCCATCTTTCTGCACCACAAATTCCATCATCACCCGGCCCTGAATCTTTTTCTGGCGGGCCAGGGCGGGGTATTGCTGGTTTTGCTGAATCCACTCGAAAAAAGCGTCGGTGCCACCTACCGGGCGGGCGGGCTGGTCGGGTTTTACCAGCTGGGTGGTGGGGCTGGCGGCCGTGCCGCCCGCCGGTACGGCCGGGGCACTGGCGCCGGTTTCGGCCGGAATTTCAAACGTGATGGGCACCGACACCCGCTGCCGTACCACGCCGCCCCGGTGCTGGGCGGGCGTCCAGCGCGGGCCGCCCTTAATCAGCCGAATAGCTTCAGCATCCAGCTCCGGGTGAATGGGTTGGGCCACGGCCACGCTGGAAATAGAGCCGGTTTTTTCCACGACAAACGTGACGGTAACCGTGCCCTGGGCCCCGGCCTGCAGCGCCGCCGTGGGATAATGCTGGTTATCGGCCAGGTATTGGGCGTAGGCTTCCACGCCCCCTGCCGGTACGGCGGGCTTCTCCACGGCCTCGTAAATTTCGGAGGCGGCAGGAGCCTTGGGGTACTTCAGCTTCTGAGCTGCTGCCGGAGCCAGAGCGGCGGTGCCAAGTGCAGCAGTGAGGAGCAAGGAGCGGAATGCGTGTTTCATGGCAGCGGAGGAGTAACGGGCCGGGTGCCGGCTGGCACAACAACCGCACCAGCCTACGGAGCAGTTTCCAGCAGATACGGAAAGTTCGGGTTTTCGGTAGATTTGACGCTATGCAACCTGACGTAACTTCCGCTGCCCACAACTCCGGCCGTGCCCCCGAGCCGGTAGGCCTTTACCCGCACGCCCGCCGCGCAGGCAACCTCTTGTTTCTCTCGGGGGTAGGCCCACGCCAGCGAGGACAAAAGCACGTGCCCGGCGTGGAACTGGACGAGGACGGCAACATTCTGCGCTACGACTTTGAAAGCCAGTGCCACGCCGTGTTCCAGAATGTGCGCTACATCCTGGAAGACGCCGGAGCCCGCTGGGAGGACCTGGTGGACGTGACGGTGTTCCTGACCAATATGCAGGACGACTTCCAGACCTACAATCGCCTCTACGCCGAGTATTTCCGGACCAACCAACCCTGCCGCACCACCGTGGAGGTCAACCGCTTACCCACGCCCATTGCCATTGAGCTGAAGTGCGTGGCGGCGCTGCCGGGGTAGGAGGCGAAGCCGGTTAGTTATTTATAGAATATGGCTACATGAATATGTATACGAAAGCAGCCGTTGCACTGCTGCTGGCGGTGCCGGGCCTTTCTCCGGCTCCGGCTGCGCGGGCCCAGAATCCGGATACCTGGGCCAGCCTCCGTGCCGAACAGGTAACCAAATTGCAGGCCCTGACGGGCACGTACGAGGGCCAGATTGGGGGAAAATATGCCATCCGGCTGCAGCTCAGTGCGGGGGAAGCCGACACGCTGCTGACGGGCATGTACTATTATCTGTCCAAAGGGCAGCCGCTGGAGCTGAAGGGCTTCACCCGACCCACTGTACCCACCCAGGCTTTGGAGCTGCGCGAAAACACGTCGGCCACGGCGGAAGCTACCGGGTGGTTTACCATCGGCTTAGGCCAGGCCAATGAGCCGGAGGTGCTGGGCCAGTGGTTTAACGCCTCCGGCACTGCGCTGCTGCCGGTGAAGCTTCGGCGCGTGGGCGGGGCCGCCCGCCCAACGGGATTGGTGGCGCACGTAACGCCCAAAACCTACCTCAACTCGTTCCGGGTGCCGGTAGTAACGGTGCCCGACGCGGGCGTGACCCGACTGCTGGCCCATTGGTTTTCCCTGCAAAATCTGACCAATGACGACGTGGCCGGCCTCCGGCAGCAGCTGACCGAGCACAGTGGCACGCAAAGCGCCGATTATTCAGTGAATTACAATGCCCGGGGCCTGCTAAGTCTCACAGCCCAAACCGAAGGCCTGGGCGCCAGTGTCTGGTACGACAGCAAAACGGTTAACCTGGACTTGGTTTCGGGCTTCCCTATTCAATTGGCCAATGAGCTGCGGCCGGAGCTGCTGCCGCAGTTTCTGGCGGTGGGGCAGCGGAAACTGGCGGTAAAAGCCAAGGAGTGCGTGGCTGGGCAAGGTGACTTCCTGTCGGCCGAAGACCAGGCCGGGGTGCTGGGCCAGGAGTTTTCCCTGGGCAGCACTGAGGAATATACCATTGGCGCGGGCGGCCTCGTGTTCGACCACCCTGTTTCGTATGATGGCCTGTCGAATTTCGTGTGGAAAGTGTTGCAGGGTAGTTTCCCAGTGACGTTTACTTATGCTGAGCTGCGGCCCTTTTTAAAACCCGACAGCCCTTTACGGCGCCTCCTCCCGCAGTAGTGCCGTACCTTCGCCGCTTCACCCGTACCTGCTGCCGTGCCCGTTTCCGCCGAATTCCGCAAGCTTACCGTTGCCCCCGCCGAGCTGTTTAAGGAAAACCTGACCCACCACCAGGAGCGGGAGGCCTACTTTGCCGGTCGGCACCGGCTGGTGGCGCTGGTGCGGCTGCTGGTGTTCGGGGGAACCGTTGTAAGCGTGTGGGCGCTGTTTAGCACCGATGAAGTGCTGGCAGGCTTTGGCGTGATACTGGCGGCTTACCTGATATTTCTGGGCCTGGTACACTGGCACGGCAAAGTAGGCTATCAGCGGGAACACCACCGCCTGCTGGCCCAGCTTAACCAGGAAGAGCTGGCCCGGCTGGAAGGCAAGCTTGGCAGCTTCGACCCCGGCCTGCGCTACTTGGACACCCAGCACCCCTACGCCGCCGACTTGGACGTGTTCGGAACGCACTCCATATTTCAGTTGCTGAACCGCAGTACGTCCCGGTTGGGGCAGGACTGGCTGGCCAGCTGGCTGCTGGCACCGGCCGCACCGGCCACGGTGCAGGAGCGGCAGCAGGCTACCGCCGAGCTGGCCCCCGATGTGGCCTGGCAGCAGGAATGGCAGGCCCGAGCCCAGCACTTTCCGCGCCAGGAGCAGGACCCACGCGCCTTTTCCGGCTGGTTACGCCAACCCGATTTTTTCGCGGGGCGGGCGTGGCTGCTGCCGCTGATGGCGGTGTTGCCGGTGCTGAGCATTGGAGCCATACTGGCGGCCCTGAACGGGTACAGCATGGCCGTGGTGCTGCTGCTGCCTGCGGTGCTGCTGAACAGCCAGTTTGCCGCCATCCGGGCCGAGTATTACGAGCAGACCACCACCATTCGCGACGCGCTGCGGGCCGCCCACGACCAGTTGGTGCTGTTTGAGGCCGGGGAGTGGAAAAGCCCGGCTCTGCGCCGCCTGCACCGTGTGCTGCACGACACGGGCGGCACGGCCGCCGCGCAGCTGCTGCGGCGGCTATCAGGAGTGGCAGGCTGGTTTTCGGCCCGGCAGAACCCGGCCGTGGCGGGTGTACTCAATACTTTGCTGCTTTGGGACCTGTGGGGCATGTGGCAGCTGGAGCGCTGGAAGCGCCGCCTCACCGGCGGCCTGGAGCCCCTGCTGGAGGCCGCCGCCGAGCTGGATGCGCTAGTGAGCCTGGCCGCATTCCGGGCGGCCAACCCCGGCTTTGCCGAACCCGACGTAACAGCCCCGGCCCTTACCCTGGAGGCCCGGCAGCTGGGCCATCCGCTGCTGTTCGGGGGCGAGGGTGTGCGCAATGATTTCCAGACCAGCGGCCTGGGTCGAACAGTCATTGTAACCGGCTCCAACATGGCCGGTAAAAGTACCTTCCTGCGTACCGTGGGGCTAAATCTGGTGCTGGCCCAGGCCGGGGCTGTGGTACCTGCCGAGGCCCTGCGCTGTGGTCCGGCCCAGGTGTTCACGGCCATGCGCACTCACGACAATCTGGCCGAAAGCACCTCGTCGTTTTACGCCGAACTCAAGCGCCTGCGCCTGCTGCTGGACCTGACGGACGGCAGCGCTGCCCTGTCAACTGAAAGTTCAGCAACGAACAACGAACAACGACTAACAACCAACCAACCTGTTTTCTACCTGCTCGATGAAATTCTGAAGGGCACCAACTCCCAGGACCGTCACCGCGGGGCCCGGGCGCTGGTATACCAGCTGCGCCACCGCGCCGCCAGCGGCCTTATCAGCACCCACGACCTGGAGCTGGCCGCCCTGGAAACCGATTTGCCGACCCATGTGCGCAACGTGAGCTTCAACAGCTACCTGCAGCCTGATGGTACGTTGCATTTCGACTACCGGCTTACACCCGGTATGTGCCGTTCCTTCAACGCCAGCCAGCTGATGCGCCTGATGGGCATCGTGCTGGAAGAGCCCGGACTATAGCAGTAAGCAACTCAGACGGGGGGAGTCGTCGTACGTACGGATAGAATTGAGCAGTTTAATAGGAGGTTAATGTTGGCCCTTTACCTTGCCGGCCAGTTCTGCTTTCCCCTCACGCTTATTCCGTTGCTCTGTGTACATCCGCGAAAATCTCCGTTGGCATATCATTTGGAAGCTGGGCTGGAAATCCGTTGTCATTTTCACGGTGTACAGCGCCTTGATCTGCCTGATATACGGTCCCCTGAAAATTCACTCGGTGGCTATTCCGTGGCAGCCGGTAGCTACGCTGGGCACAGCCGTGGCCTTCTACATTGGTTTTAAGAATAACGGCTCCTACGACCGTTTCTGGGAGGGCCGCCAGCTATGGGGTGGCATTGTAAACAGCAGCCGCACGTCCGCCGTCCAGATTCTGGAGTTTATCACGTCCGTGGTGGACGCCCCTGGGGTAGATGCTCCCCCGGCCTCGGCCGAGGAGCTTACCCACCGCCACCGCCGTATGGTATACCGGCAAATTGCCTGGTGTAATGCACTGCGCATTCATTTGCGCCGTCAGCCGGAGCAGTGGGATGCCGCCGTGGCTCCGTTTCTGGAAGAAGAAGAATCGGAGCAGATTCGGGTGTTGGCCAATCCTCCGGCGCAGCTGATCCGGCAGCAGGCAGCTGCACTGCGCAAGCTACGCGAGGAGCGGGGCCTGCTCAATGATTTCCAGCACGTAACCATGATGAACACGCTCGAAGTGCTGTACAACCTGCAGGGCGGCTGCGAAAGAATTAAGAATACGCCTTTCCCGCGGCAGTACGCCTTTTTCAGTATGCTGTTCGTGTATTTGTTCACGGCCATTATGCCGCTGGGCCTGGTTACGGAGTTTGCCAAAATGGGCCCCCTGCATATTTGGCTGACGGTCCCGTTTTCAGTGCTGGTATCCTGGGTGTTCTCCACCATCGAAACCGTGGGCCACAACAGCGAGAATCCGTTCGAGAACAACATGAACGACGTATCGATGACGGCTATCTGCCGCTCCATTGAAATCGACCTGCGCCAGATGCTGGGCGAAACGGAGGTGCCGCCCAAGCTGGAGCCGGTGGAGGATATCCTGTACTAGCGGCTCGCCGCACTGGGTTGTTTCTGTTTATCCAGCCCGTCATGCAGAGGCGCAGCCGAAGCATGACGGGCTGTTTGCTGCCACGGCTGTCATTGTCAGGATGGGGTATACTTTCGGCAGAGGGTTGCGTTTAATGCCCAAATCTGCTTGCTTGATGGTGTGCCTGCTGCCCGCCGGCCCCCGCCGCTTCACCCATGACTGATTCCGTTCGTAAGCTTCGCTATTTTTTCACCAGTCAGGAATTTTCGGATGGCGTGCGAACCACGCTGTCCATTTTGCTGCCAGGGTTGCTGCTGGGCTGGCACGGCGACCTGGAAACGGGCCTTACTGTGTCGTTGGGGGCGGTGTGCGTGAGCTTGGCCGATTTGCCCGGGCCGCCCGGCCACAAGCGCAACGGCATGTTGGCCGCCACAGTTTTGGTAGGCCTGATGGCCCTGATAACCGGCTTTATTCAGCCGTATGCGTGGCTGCTGGGCGCGGTAGTGGTGGGCGCCAGCTTCGTGTTTACGCTGCTGCTGGCCTACGGCAACCGCGCCGGCTCCGTGGGCACGGCGGGCCTGCTCATCATGATTCTGATGCTGGATAAGCCGCTGCCGCCCGGGCAGGTACTGCCCTACGCGGGTTTGGTGCTGCTGGGCGGGCTATGGTACGCCGGTATTGCGGGCCTGCTCAACCAGATTCGGCCGCACCGGGTGGCCCAGCAGGCCCTCGGCGACTGTATCCGGGCCATTGCCGATTTTCTGCGCTTCAAGGCTGAGTTTTACCGCACCGGCACCAACCTGGAGGCCGATTACCGCCGACTGGTGCAGCAGCAGGTAACGGTGAGTGAGAAGCAGGATGCTGTGCGCGAAATCCTGTTCAAAACCCGCCAGCTGGTGAAGGATTCCACGGGCACCGGCCGCCGCCTGGTGCTCACGTTTGTCGATCTGGTGGACCTCTACGAGCAGATTACCATCACCTACTACGACTACGCCGACCTGCACCGGCGCTTTGAGGCCACGGGCGTGCTGGACGTGGTGGCCCGGGAAATTGAGGAAGTAGCGGCCGAGCTGGAAAGCATCGGGTTTGCCATTCAGGCCAACCACGGCTATACTTCCCGCCGCGACCTGCCGGCCGGACTGGAACGGGTGAAAAGCCGCATCGACGCGCTGGAAGACCCCACCCGCCCCGGCCACACCCGCATGCTCAAGAAAATTCTGGTAAACCTGCGCAACCTGGTGGGTCGCCTCCAGGATATTCTGGCCTACTTCGATGCCAGCTCGCCGGTACCGGCCGGGCGGGAGCTGGAATTCGGCCGCTTCGTCACGCACCAGAGCTACGACGTGAAAGTGCTGCGCGACCACCTGACGATGAAGTCGGGGGTGTTCCGCCACTCCGTGCGGATGCTGGTGGCCTGCCTGATCGGGTTTATCATTACCAAGCTGCTGCCCGGCCACCACAGCTACTGGGTACTCATGACGATTACCTACATGCTCAAGCCCGCCTTCAGCCTCACCAAGCAGCGCAACGTGCAGCGCGTGCTGGGCACGCTGGCCGGCGGGGTGCTGGGGGCTGGGCTGTTGTGGCTGATACCGGATCGGCAGGTGCTGTTGGGCCTGATGGTGGTGTTTATGGTAATATCGTACAGCTTCGTGCGCATCAACTATCTGGTTACCGTCACGTTCATGACGCCGTTCATTCTCATCCTGTTCAGCTTCCTGGGGTTGGGCTACGTGCAGGTGGTGGAGGAGCGGGTGTTTGACACGGTGCTGGGCTGTCTGATTGCCTTTTCGGTGGGCTACCTGCTGTTTCCGCGTTGGGAGTCCGACCAGCTGCAGGATTACTTTAAGGCGGTGCTGCGGGCCAACCTCAAATACCTGCGCACCCTGCAGGAAGTGCTCATTGGCTCGCCGGTGGCCCTTGTTGATTATAAGCTGGCCCGCAAGGAAGTGTACGTGAGTTCCGCCAACCTGGGCGCGGCGTTTCAGCGCATGATGTCGGAGCCCCGGGGCAAGCAGCACCGCCCCGCCGAGGTGCACGAGTTTGTGGTGCTCAACCACATTCTGTCGTCCAACGTGGCGTCCATCACCTCGTCGTTGCTCAACGGTGAAACCCGGCCGGCCCTGCCCGCCAGCGGACTCAAAAACTTGCGCCAAGCCCAGCAAACCCTGCACCGCAGCCTCCGTCGCCTCGATGCCCAGGAACCCGAAAACCTCCCCACCGACCTGCCCACGCCCGCTCCGGCGCACTCACCCGATGCCCAATTGGGCGAACAGCTGGAGTTCATCCAGAAAGTCAGCAGCGACATTGGCAAGGTGACGGAGGCCGTGCTGAAGTAGCCTCCTGTTATGCTTCGCCCGGCTTGACGGTCTGGCGGGTAGGCAAAATCGAGGATCAGAGGCAAATGCTGCGTGCAGCACCACCACATGAAAATCCCCGGACAACAGGAAGTTTCTTTCCTGCTGTCCGGGGATTTCGGCTTGCAACCCGTACCGGATAAACTTTACAGCTTCACGCCCACCGAGGCAAACCAGGTGCGGCCGTCGGCGGGCAGCAGGCCGGGGCCGGGGTAGCCACCCGAGCGGCGGGTAAAGTAGTTTTTATCGAACACGTTGTTGAGGCCGCCGCGCACCGTGAAGCGCTTGGCAAAGCGGTAGGTAGCCGACAAATCGGTAACGGAGTAGCCGGGTACGCGGCCGGTAGTGGCGGCGGCATTGGCGGCCACAGTGTTGTTGGCATCGGCAAACACGCTGGAAACCCGCGTGAGCTGAGCCGTGGCCGAGAGGCCCTTATGGGCGAAGGTAGCGCCCACGCGGTGCGTGTACTTGGGGGCGTACTCCACGCGGTTGTCCTTCAAATCACCTTCCTGAATACCGCCGTTGGCCAGCGTAGTGGTCAGCAGACGGGTGTAGCGGGCATCCACCAGGGCCGAGGAAACAAATACGTCCAGGTGAGGCAGCTCGAAGTTCTGGGTAAGAGCGTGAATAAGGTCCAGCTCCACGTACGCTTCCACGCCTTTGTGCACGCTGGTGCCGATGTTGGTGCGCAGCTGCTGGGTCTGGGTGCTGCTGCCGGGTACCAGCCGCCGGATGGTCCCGATGCGGTTGTCATAGTTCAGCCAAAAGGCGTCCACGTCGAAGGTCAGCACCTTGGCCCAGGTGCCCCGGTAGCCCACCTCGGCGTTATAGCCACGCGCATCCTTCAGGTTGGGGTCGATGACGTCGGACGTGGCCGGCGGGGTCAGGTCGCCGAAAGTTACGGGGCGGAAGGCCCGCGAGTAGTTGGCGTAGAGGTTGGTCTGGTCGGTCACGCGCAGCTCGGCCCCGGCCCCGTACAGGAACACGCGGCGGCGCGAGTCCTGCTTGATCTGGTTTTCCGAGCCGTCGGCGTTCAGGCTCAGGTAGCCGCGGCCTTCATTATCAATTACCTCGTAGCGCACGCCCGGCGTGAGGGTGAGGCGGGAGCCTAGGCGGAAGATATTCTCCACGAAGGCAGCGTAGTTGCGGGTGCGGAAGCTCAGGTCGCGGCCGTAGCGCGGGGCCTGCAGGTCCAGGTTGAAGTCGGAGCCGGTGTCGCCCTTGCCCTGCTGGCGGCGGCCCAGGTTGGCAGCGGCCACGCGCACGCCGGCAGCCAGCGTGTGCTCCTGGCCCAGCAGGCTGTAATCGGTGAGCAGGCGCAGCTCCGAGCCCAGGTTGCGGTACCGGTCCCGGTCGAGCTGGCGGTTGGCCGGCTGGCCGGTGGCGGGGTTCACCGCGTCGGGCTTATCCACGCCCACGCTGCTGGCCAGGCCAATGGAGTTCCGCTCGCCCAGCAGGCCAAAGGTTTTCAGGCTCAGGCGGGTGCGGTCCGAGAACTGGTAGTCGGCCGTGAAGGCCGGGATGGTCCAGGGCGTGCTGAACCAGTTGCGGCTGCGGGAGCTGTTGCGCACGTTGCCGTTGTAGAACTGGGCATCGGTGAGGCCGCCGGGCTGCTGAATTTCGTAGCCCAAGTGGCTGATTTCGGCCCCGAGGCGCAGCTTGCTGGTGGCTTGGAACTGCACGTTCACGTGGGCGTTGCGGATGTTGAACTCCGAGTTGTCGCGCCAGCCGCCGCCCAGGCGCTGCTGGTAGTAGCTAAAGTAGCTCACCTTGCCCACCGTACCGCCCAGCGAGTTGTAGGTGCCCACCAACCCATTGTTACCCACCGAGTTGCTGGTTTCAAACTCGATTTTCTTGTCGCGGGGGCCGTGCTTCAGCTCGTAGTTGAGCATGCCGCCAAACTGGGGCCCGTACTGCAAGGAGCCGCCGCCCCGGATAATCTGGATGCGGTCCACGGCTTCCAGCGGCGGGTTGTAGTAGGCCTCGGGGTAGCCGAAGGGGTCGGAGCTGATGTCCATGCCGTTCTGGCGGGTGTTGAACTCCCAGCTGCGGTTGGGCGAAAGGCCGCGGCTGGCCACGTTGATCTGCTGGCCCGAGCCGTCACTTTCCCACACCGTAATGCCGGGCACCTTGGCAAATACCTGCCGGGCCGAGTTTACTACCAGGTTGGCATCAAGCTTATCCAGCTGAATGATTTCATTTTTCTTGCCGGCCGTGAGGGTAGTACCGTCCACCTCGGGGGCGTAGCGGGTGGCTTTGGCGGCTACCGTTACACCGGCCAGCTCGCGCAGGGCTTCTTCCAGCGTGAAGCGCAGGGTGTAGGCCTGCCCGCTCTGCAGGGTAAGGGTTTGGGTCTGTGGTTTGGTGCTGAGGCCGGTTACCGTCACGGTGGCTTCGCCGGCCGGCAGGCCGTAGAGGCGGAAGCTGCCGCGGGCATCAGTGGTGGCCGAGCGGTCGGCTACGGTTACCAGCACGCCCTCCACGGGCTGGCCGGCACGGTCGAGCACGGTACCGGTGAGGGTGGCCCCGCGGCCGGTTTCACCCGGACCGTTCGAAAACGCGGGGGTAGCAGCAGTAACAGATAGTGCCGGCACGGTGGCCGTCAGCAGAGAGGAAAGCAGCAGAGAAGTAGTTCGCATAGACCAAGCTGGGGGTGGGACCCGTTTTCGGCTGCAAAAGTACCACTGTTCAGATTGATTTTAAATAGGTGATTAGAAAAAATCTAAATAAAATAACTAGAGCGGTTGGGCAGCTATTGACCTGTGGCCCGCCCAAACTGCCTCAACAAGCCCGCAGGCGCTGATTGTAGAAACGCGACACTTCGCGTTTCGCCCTTGCTAAGATAGTTTTTCCTGTCATTCCGACGGAGTAGGAACCGGGGTGTACCTCCTACTGCTTCACCCAGATTCCTCCTCCGTCGGAATGACAGTTCTAGCAAGCCGTCCTGACGACGAGGCGTAAAGTGTCGCGCCTCTGCAACCGGCGGCAGCTGTTGGCGTCAGGGGTACAGCAGAAACAACAAGGCGCTGGCCGATGCCGATGCATCAGCCAGCGCCTTGTTGCTGGGGGCTGCTACTTACCGTTCCAGCTTGAAACCCGGCTCCCGGGCGGGCGGGGCGGGGCGGTTGGCCACGGCCCAGCCGGTGAGGTACATCCACTGGGTCATGCGCAGGAGTTTGGAATAGTTGATGCGGCTGGCTTCGTCCTTGGGCGTGTGGTAGTCGGAGTGCAGCCAGGAGGTGTACATCACGGCCGGAATGCCCAGGCGGGCGTAGGGCAGGTGGTCGGAGCGGAAGTACCAGCCCTCGGGGTGGGTGGCCTTGTCCCACTCGGTATCCAGCTTGAATTTCGGGCCCTGCTGGTTGGCGGCCAGGGCCAGGTTTACCAAATCCAGGGAGTTGCGGTGGGGCGGAGTGGAGCCCAGCAGCGCGGCCGAATCAGGGGCGTTGCGGCCCATCATTTCGGCGTTCAACACCGCTACAATGCTCTTCTGCGGCACGGTGGGCTTGGCCGAGTAGTAGCGGGAACCCAGCAGGCCCCGTTCCTCGGCCCCGTGAAACACGAACAGCGCCGAGCGGCGGGCTGGTTGCTGCTTATAGGCCCGCATAATAGCCAGCAGGGCCGCGCAGCCGGTGGCGTTGTCGTCGGCCCCGTTCCAGATGGAGTCGCCCTGCACCGCCTCACGCACCCCGTCGTGGTCCTGGTGGGTGCTGAAGAGCACGTACTCGTTCTTGAGTTGGGCATCGGTGCCGGGTACAGTAGCCACAATGTTCACCGAAGGATACTGGAACGACTCGGTGCGCAAATCGGCGGTGAACTGCTGGCCGGCCTGCTGCACCCAGCTCAGGGCGCTGCTGGGCAGCAGCAGGGTAGGGGCGGTGGTCACGGCGGCCACGTTGGCGTCGCCGGGCAGGCCGTAGCGGCCCCGCTCGTAGGTGTGGCCCCAGTGCTCGTAAATGTTCTGGGCCCGGTCGTCGGATACGAACACCACGGCCACCGCCCCGGCCTTCAGCAGCTCCGCCGACTTATCGCGCAGCACCTGGCTCAGGTAGCGCCGAAAGCTCATGTCGGCCGCAGGCTGGCCGGAGAACAGCAGGGCCACGGCCTTGCCTTTGATGTCGGTTTTGGCCAGCTCGGCGGCCGTGCCGGTGCCCACGTACACCAGCGGGGCCTGCACGGCGTAGGTAGTGGGCGCAAATACCAGCGCATCGTGGTTGGGCCGCAGCTGGTGCGTGCCGATGCTCAGGCGGCTGGTTTTGGTGAGGCGGGTGCGCTGCAGGTTAAAGAACTGGAAGAAAGTGCCGTCGTCGCCGGCGGGCTGCAGGCCCAGGGCGCGCATCTTCTCGGCCAGCCACATACTGGCCCGCAGCTCATCCAGGGTGCCGCCCTCCCGGCCCCGGTACTTGTCGTCGGCCAAGGCAAACAGGTCGGCTTTGATATCAGCCTCCTTGATGGCGCTGAGGGCGTTGGCGGGTTTTTTCTGGGCCGGGGCTAGCAGGGGAGCCGCCGTCAGCAACCCAGCCAGCAGCAGCCGGCGAATGGATAGGTTGAGCATATAGTTGGTTTCTCGCAGTGATTCGCAGTGGGATACGCAGTGGTTCGGGGTGGTCGTTCACTGCGAAACACTGCGCCAACCACCGCGCGCCACTGCGTGGAAAAGGAAAGCTACACGAAAAAGCCCCGCCCACCAATGGTGGAGCGGGGCAAACCTTATTTCGTGGCTTCGGGCTTGAGCGTGCGGCCCAGCCACTCGAAGAATACCCGGTTCCACAGCACCGAGTTCTGGGGCTTGCCAATCCAGTGGCCTTCGTTGGGGAAGTACAGGAAGCGGCTCGGGATACCGCGCAGCTGGGCCGTGCCGAAGGCTTCCATGCCTTGGCCCTCGGGTACCCGGAAATCCTTGCCACCGTGAATCACCAGGATGGGAGTATCCCAGTTTTTGGCAAACAACTGGGGGTTGAACTCCTGGTAGGTGCGGGCCACGCTGGCTTTACGATTAATCTGCGCTTGGACGTCTTTCATCTTCGACTGCGCCACCAATGGATCGTTGTTGCCACTTTTATCTTCTATAGCATCCGCCATAGCATCAACAGCATCTTCTACCATGTCTGCCTTGTCTTCCTCACTCAACGGCTTGGTCGGCACTTCCCAAGGCGCGCCGCCCAAATCCTGCTTGGCGAAGAACATTTCCTCAGTGGTGGGGTACCAGCTGGTGAGGTTGTAGAGGCCGCAGTGGGCAATAAACGTCTTGAAGCGGCCCTCGTGCTTGCCGGCCAGCAGGTACACCGAGTAGCCACCGTAGCTGGCCCCCACGCAGCCCAGACGGGCCTTGTCCACGTAGGGCTCGGCACTCACGTTATCAATGGCCGAGAGGTAGTCCCGGATGGGCTGGCCACCCCAGTCGCCGGAAATGCTGTTGTTCCACTCCGTGCCGAAGCCGGGCAGGCCGCGGCGGTTGGGGGCCACCACAATGTAGCCGTTGGCCGCCAGCAGCTGGAAGTTCCAGCGGTACGAAAAGCTCTGGGTAATCGGGCTCTGGGGGCCGCCCTGGCAGTAGAGCAACGCCGGGTATTTCTTGGCCGGGTCGAAGTCGGGCGGATAGATAATGTACACCTGCATCTGCTTACCGTCGGTGGTCTTCACCCAACGGGCTTCGGTTTTGCCGGTTTTTACGCCGGCCAGCTCCTGCTCGTTGATGGTCGTCAGGGCCGTTTCGCGGCCGGTTTTCAGGTCCACGCGCACTAAATCGGCGGGCGTAGCCTGGGTGGTTTTGCTCACGATGGCCACGCCGGGGCCGGCCAGCTCGAAGCTGTTATAGTTGAACGCGCCTTTGCTGAGCTGCTGCACCTTGCCGCCCTTGGCAGGCACGCTGAACAGCTGCTCGGTGCCTTCCAGCGGGCTCACGAAGTACAGCGTTTTGCCATCAGGGCTCCAGCGCACATTGGCCGCGCTCTGCTCCGAGCCCTTGGTTACGTCCTCGCGCTTCTTGGTTTTGAAGTCATACACCACCACGCCGTTGCGGTCCGATTCAAAGCCTGGCGTGGCCATGCTCAGCCAAGCCACCTTCGAGCCGTCGGGCGAAAAAACGGGCTCCGTATCGTAGCCGCCCAGGCCCTCGCTCAGGTTCTGGGTCTGGCCGGTGCGCACGTCGTAGAGGTAGATATCAGAGTTGGTGCTTTCGGCTTCGGCCTTGCCCGTGAGCTTGCGCGAGGTATAAGCCAGCCGGTACCCGTCGGGCGCGAAGTTGAGCTGCTCGGAGCCGCCCAGCGGCTGCAGCGGCGAGTCGAACTTCTCCCCGGCCATTATATCCTTGCCGTAGCCGGTGGGCTTGCCATCGTCCCCTACGGGCTGGAAGAACACGTGCGAGGCCTTATAGTCGTCCCACACGTTCCAGTGGCGGTAGTTCAGGTCGTCGATGATTTTGGCGTCGGCCTTGGGTAGATCGGGGTACCAGTCCTGCACCGATTTGCCGGTTTTCACATCCTGGGTGTAGAGCACGAAGTTGGCTTTGGGGGCCAGCTTCAAATTGCTCAGGCCCTCGTCGGGGAATTGGCTCAGCAGCTGCTTGCCCGAGCCATCGGTATTCATTACGTACAGCTGGTCGGTGCCACTTTCCCCGCTCAAAAAGGTCAGCTTGCCATCGGGCCGCCAGTTCAGGGTGTTTTCGGAAACGGCGGGCGTGTTGGTGAGCTGCTTGGCCGCACCGCCGGCCACGGGTACCAGCCAGATGTCGGACTGGCCCTTGTTATCGGCCAGGTTGTAGCGCGTCACGGTATAGGCCACCATTTTGCGGTCCGGCGACACCTGCATTTCGCCCAGGCGGCCCAGCTTCCAGAGCAGCTCGGGCGTGTACACGCTGCCGGTTTGGGCAGCGGCGGCCAGCGGCAGCAGCGCCAGCGCAGTCAATAGGTTTCGTTTCATGTAGCGCATGCTGTAGCTTGCGAAAAAAGAATAGGTAGTGCGAGCGGCGGCCCGCTGCGGTGGGAGGGAAGACAAATGTACTCCTTCCGGTTCAGCTGCCTGCCTCGAAAGCAACGACTGTTCGCTTACCGTCAGTACCAGCACGCACCCTTATGCCCGATTTCCGACTTCGCGTGTTTCAGGCGGTGGCCCGGCACCTAAGCTTTACCCGGGCAGCCCAGGAGCTGTACATCACTCAGCCCGCCATTACCAAGCACATCCGGGAGCTGGAGCGCACCTACGGGCAGCGGCTGTTTGAGCGCCGCGGCAACCGCATCAGCCTCACTGAGGCCGGGGCCCTGCTGCTCCGCCACGCCGACGAAGTGGAACAGCTCCACCAGCACCTCACCGAGCAACTGCACAACCTGCACGGGGAGGCGGCCGGCCGCCTGCGTCTGGGCGCCAGCACCACCATCAGCCAGTACGTGCTGCCCGCCATCCTGCCCGGGTTTCAGCAACGCTACCCGCAGGTGGAGCTGACGCTGCTCAACGGCAACTCCGAGCAGATTGCCGAGGCGCTGCTGGCCGGCCAGCTCGATTTGGGCTTTGTGGAAGGCCGCTCCAAAAGCCGGGACCTGCACTACGAGCCGCTGCTGGATGATGAGTTGATTGCCGTGCGCCAGGCCACTCCAGCTGGTCCACCCGCGCAGCCCCTGCCATTGGCCGAGGCGCTGGCCCACCCGCTGGTGCTGCGGGAGCGGGGCTCAGGCACGCTGGAGGTGCTGGAGTTTGCGTTGCGAGAGCGGGGTATCCGGCTGGCCAGCCTGTCGGTAGCTTTCTATTTCGATAATACCGAGGCCATCAAAACCTACCTGGAGGCCGCCCCCCAGGCGCTGGGCTTCGTTTCGAGGCGGGCTCTTACGCGGGAGCTGGCGGCGGGGCTGCTGGAGGAAGTACCCATTGCGGGGCTGCAGCTGCAGCGGCAGTTTGAAAGCCTCTGGATTCAGGGCCAGCCGCTGCCACGGCCCGCCGAGCGGTTTCTGCGCTACATCCAGCAAGTTATAACTTTAGGTAATAACGCATAACTATTTTAGATTATTATGAGGCTTGGTGGGGCCGTACTTTTGGGTTGAAGCACCCACTTCAGCCCACCCATGAAAACCGCCCTGCCCGCCCCGCCCCGCGCTGCAGCGCCTACCGCTGTTGCCACCATTGCCCACCCCGATAAGCAGTGGCTCTCCCGTGCCGTATTTGCGGTGTTTCTGGTATTTTGCCTCACGCCCTGGGCCTCGCCGCCCGTGGCGCTGGCGCTGGGCCTGGTGCTGGCTCAAACGGTGGGCAATCCGTTTCCGAGCTTTACCAAAACGTACACGGCCAAGCTGCTGCAGTATTCCGTTATCGGGCTCGGCTTTGGCATGAATGCGTACTCGGCGGTGCAGGCCGGTCGGCAGGGCATCCTGTTCACGGTTTGTTCCATTTTCGGTACGCTGCTGCTGGGTTACGTGGCCGGGCGCTGGCTGAAGCTGGGGCGTCACCTCACCCACCTCATTTCCTGCGGCACTGCTATTTGCGGCGGTTCGGCCATTGCGGCGGTGGGGCCGGTAGTACGCGCCAAGGATGAGGAAATGTCGGTGGCGCTGGCCACGGTGTTCGTGCTGAATGCGTTGGCGCTGTTCCTTTTTCCGGCCGTTGGGCACGCCTTCAACCTCTCGCAGCAGCAGTTCGGGCTATGGTGCGCCATTGCCATTCATGATACTTCCTCAGTAGTGGGAGCCGCCGCTGCCTACGGCAAGGAGGCACTGGATATTGCCACCACCGTGAAGCTGGCCCGCGCCCTCTGGATTATTCCAGTGGCGCTGGGTACGGCTCTGGCCTTCCGGCAGAAGGACGTGAAGGTGAAAATTCCCTGGTTTATTGTGGGTTTCATTGGGGCCATGCTGCTCAATACCTACGTGCTGGCTACGCACTATGTGGGCCCCTGGCTGGTGCAGGCGGCCCGGCTGGGCCTTACCGTTACGCTGTTCTTTATCGGGGCCGGACTTTCCCTGAACGCCATTAAATCAGTAGGGGCGAAGCCGTTTGGCTTGGGCGTGCTGCTGTGGCTGGTTATTTCATCGGTGTCCCTGTACGTTATTCTGCACACGTAGAGCCAGGCCATACGCCAAACCAGAACAGCCCTGCCGGACACTCCGGCAGGGCTGTTCTGGTTGATGCATTCAGGTTAGTTCTTGCGGCCCGAGCCGCTTTTCTTCCCGCCACCGTCTTGTTTGTTGACGGTGGCCCAGGCGCGTTTTTCGGCTTCTTCTTCCGAAACGCCGCGCTTCTCGTAGCTCTCTTCAATGTGCTCAGCCTGCCGTTTCTGCTTGTCGGTGTAGGCCGATTTATCTCCCTGTGGCATGATGCGAGTCAGGTGAAAGGTGAAACATAGAGGATACTACCCGGCAATACGCGGGCCCGCCGAGGGTGTTATGCTGAGCTTGCGGGCGGGGTTGCGGGCAGCTGCGTATCTTCGTCCCGCTCATTTATCCCGCTTCTGCTATGCGTCAGCTCGCCATTATTCCTCATCCGGAGGCCAAAATCACTTTGTTCAGCTGGAACGGGAAATACCTGATCAAGCTGGAGAAAGGCTCGTTGGAACAAACCTACAAAGTGAGTGAGCTGGACCTGACCAGCGAAGCCGATGTGCATCTGCTGCTCGACGAGGAATTTATTGGGTCGGCCGTGCAGCGGTTCCGGTTAATGCAGCAGGACCTACAGGCGGCCTTTGACCGGCATGGTATCTGATATGCTTTGGAGACTCTCATTCTAACTCTTCCACGCACATGAAACAGTTCTCCTTTTTTCTGCTCACCCTTGTTGCTCTGCTGGCCTCATTGCCCACCCGGGCCCAACTCTATGAGGTGCGCAGCAGCAGCGTCAACTTCGAGAAAAAAGAGCGGGAGGCCTTTAAAGTACAGATTGACGGCACCGCTCAATGGACGCGCGACTTCTGGCAGAGCTGGCTCAAAGACACCTACAACATCAGGCTGAAGGGAGATGGAGTGTTTGGCGTAGGTAAAAAAGATGTGCTGGCGGCTAAGCAGGTACCCATGTCCAGCATCAGCGGCAAGTTACTGGACCTGTACTCCACCGTTACAGCCCCGTCCGATACGGTGGCCGAGCTGTCGGTGTGGGCCGCTATGGGGCCCGATTCGTTTTTGTCGGCGGCCGGCACTCCCTCGGAATTCAGCTCCCTGCGCAACATTGTGCAGAGCTTTGCTGCCGCTGCCCGCCTGAAAGCCTACCGTGAGCAGATTGCCGAAGCTGAAAAGCAGGTGGCCGCGGCTGAAAAAGAGAAAGATAAGCTGGAGAAGGAGCGGGTGAGCCTGGCCGCCAACACCAAAGCCAACCTGGAGAAAATCGAGCAGCTCAAAAAGCAAAATATCGACAACAAGCTCAAATCGGCCGAAGACTCGGTGAAGCTGCTCGACAACGTGCGCCTGCGGGAAGTACGTAAACAGCAACTGGAGCGGCGCCGTGCCCGTCTCACCAACCTCGACCGTAAATAACGCGCCTCCCGCCTCCCTTTCGGGCGGCTTTCCCAACCCATGGAAAAAGATCCTTCTCCCCTCGATACGCTGCGCCAACTAAAAGAATGGCTGGATACCGGCATCATTACCCAGCAGGAGTTTGATGCCCTGAAACAGAAGCTTGTGTTCAATTCTGCGGAACCTCCCGCCCCTGGGCCAGCCGCAGCTACGCGGCCTCCTGAACTGCCGGTTTCGTTGGCGCCTCCGGTTGGGGCGCTGCCCCCGGAATTGCCGGTGTCCTCGGAGCCCACCACAACCATTGCGCCCATTGAAGAGCCGTTGCTGCCGCTCGTAACCGTGGAGCGCTTGGCGGGGCCGGGTGCTGTGCTACCACCTTCGCCGCCTACCACCACGCCCGGCTTCTCGCACCCGCTGGAGGCCGGCCGCCCCGGTGCCTCACCCAGCCAGGAAGATGCAGGCGTTAGCCCGGCCTTGCTTACAGAGGAGGAGTATGTGGAGGACGCCGCCTACGCCGCTCCGCCCAAAAGCCCGCTGGGTACCATTCTGGTAGTAGGAGGCATTGTATTGCTCTTGGCTCTGGTTGCCTATCTGATGCTGGGCAACCGGGACTCGGAGCGGCTGACCAGCACTACCCTCACGGCGGCCGACTCGTTGGCTACCCAACCCGAGGTAGGTCCCCAGTCAGAGCAGATTGACCTGCCCCCGGCCGCAGCTCCCGAAACCATTCGGGTGGCACCAGTCGTGCCCGTAGCTCCGCCCACCGATTCGGTAGGAGCACCGGCTTCCGCTGCTCCCACCGATGAAGCA
Source organism: Hymenobacter metallilatus (assembly GCF_003944705.1). Taxonomy (GTDB): domain Bacteria; phylum Bacteroidota; class Bacteroidia; order Cytophagales; family Hymenobacteraceae; genus Hymenobacter; species Hymenobacter metallilatus. The sequence goes on from NZ_RWIS01000003.1 coordinate 141,718, forward strand.
CCTGCTACGCCTGCGGCCCCCGCCGATGAAGGTGCGGCCCAGTCCCGCATCGAAGGCGTACTGCAGAATTATTATGCCGATTTGCAGGCGGCTCCTTTTTCGGCCTCCTCATATTTTGCCCCCAGGGTTGAGCGGTTTTACCTGCAGCAGAATACTACTCCGGCGGCCATCAGCGCCGAACTGGACAAAACCCATTTCCCGGAGTTTTTGGAAGCCCAGACAACCATTGAGCCTGGTACACTGAAAGTGAGCCCGCCCGTAGCCGACGGCTCCCGGGTAGTAACGTTCATTGAAAAAAGCACTGCCCTGCGTCAGTCTCTGCAAAAGCACCAGCAAACAGCCGCCCAGGTGCGCGTACGGTTCGATAAGAATTTTAAAATAGTATATCTGCGCCAGGAAAAACTGCTCGAAAATACCTTTAGCGACTAGCCGCTGGGTGCCACTGCGGTATAACGCACGCTGCCTGCAACCGGTGGCGTGCGTTGGTGTTTTTATCTCCCGCCGGTTACGTTCCTGCTTTCAATGCGCGTCTATTTTCTTTGCCTGCTACTCGCCGGAGCTACTTCGCTAAGCTCCTGCCTGAAAATACTCCGGCCCAGCCACGCCTTTATCAAGTCGGCGGTACCGGAAGCGCCCGACTACCGTATGGAGGATAACTGGGCCGCCCTGCCCGACCGGCGCGACTCGGCCGACCGGGTACCTCGCAATACACTGCTGCGCGACAACCAGCGCAATGCGCCGGTTGACGTGTTTTTTATTCACCCAACTACTTACTACTGGCGTAAGCAGTGGAATGCCAGCCTGAGCAATGAGCGGGTTAACCGGTTCACCGATGAAACCGTTATCCGGGGGCAGGCCTCTGCCTTCAACAGCACGGCCCGCGTGTATGCTCCGCGTTACCGGCAGGCCACGCTCTATTCTTTTTTTGATGAGAAGGAGCCAAACGGCAAACAGGCCCTCGAGGTAGCTTACGACGACGTGAAAACGGCGTTTCAATTCTATCTGGATAACTACAACCATGGCCGCCCCATCATTATTGCCGGCCATAGCCAGGGTACAGTGCACGCTACCCAGCTACTGCACGATTTTTTTGAGCAGAGCCCCCGGCTCCGCCGCCAGCTGGTGGCAGCCTACCTCATCGGATTCAAGGTAAAGCCCGATGAGTACACCACTATCCGCCCCTGCGAAGACTCTACTCAAACCGGCTGCTTTATCACCTGGAATACTGTGGCCTGGGGTAACTCGTATGCGCCCTTTGCCAACAGCGTGGCTACCAATCCGCTTACCTGGACGCGCGACACCACCACGGCGCCGGCCCGGCTTAATCTTGGCGGCGTGCCTCAGAGCTTCGACCGGCAGGACAAGCGTTTGGTAGGGGCCAAGGTACACGAAGGTCTGGTATGGGTGCATCCGCCCGCTCCGAAAGGCTACCCCCGTTTCCTGCTGCCCGGGCGGCCTAATCTGCGTCATTCCTTTCACATTGCCGATTACGCTCTTTTCTATACCAATATTCGCCAGAATGCCGAAGCCCGGGTACGTGCCTACCGTATGCTAATGGGGGGGCAATAATAACCCCCAAATACAAGCAAGCAGCCCCGCCGACGATTGTCAGCGGGGCTGCTTGCTTTGCAAACAGGAAAGCCAGGGTTTACTTGATCAAGTCTGCCGTGTGAGCCTTCATAATCTGACGAGCCTGGGCAAGGTTCGTGTCGCGCGAGTTAACGGCCAGGTACACAAACATTTTGCCATCAGCCGATAGCTTCAGCAGGTGCAGCTGGTCGGTTAGCGTCAGCAGAATATCCTGGATGGTCTGGTTTAGCTTGAGGGCGTTAATGGCTTTTAGCTTTGCCTTTACTACCTCCGTGTTGTAGGCCGCTGCTGTTTCAATATCGAATTCAGAGACGTTTACGTGTGAGGCGAGTGGCATACCAGTTTCGGTTTCTACAACTGCTACGGCCAGCAGGGTGGGAAGCTCATCAACAATATTTTTGATGGCGTTTTTGGGAGTCGACATAAAAACGAAATGTAAAAGATGAAGCAGACAAAAAAGTGAGCAGGAAAGCGCCTATTCAAGATGACGGCGCATGATTTCTTTGGCAATACCGAGGTTAACATCGTCGGTGCGGGCAGCCAGAAAGCAGTAGGCAGTGGACTGCGGTAGTGGCCGAATGCAGTGAAACTGGTCCTCCAGCAGAACGGTAATATCAACCAGGGGACCCCCAAGCCAGGCGTGGGTGGCCTGGGTATCGGTAATCAGCCGGAGCAGTTTACCATTGCGCAGGCTGATCCGGTTAGGATTATAGGCCGCACTAGCCGAGTACCAGGCAAACAGACGGCCGGAATGAACGTCAACCACGCAAATTAGGAGAGCTTCAGGCAGATCCTGCAATAGGTTGTTGATCAATTGCTGGGCCCGTTGTCCCGCCTCATCGTTCACGCCAATTACCACCTTACGTAGCGGCAGCCGGTTAAAAAATGAAATATTCATGCGTGGGCTCAGCAATAGGTATCGGGAGCAGCCTGATTCTTACCCCGGCCAGGCAGATACAGTCCACTGTCGGGGTAAGAACTCATAGTCAGCCGTGAATAAGCGGATTCAGCCCGCGGGCCGTTGGCAGTTTGAGCCCTGCAACGAGTTGTTTTCATATCAGGTAAGAGTAATTCCAGGTCGGTGCGGGCTGCCCTGGTACCACTGGCGCTGTCTACCGCTGGCAGCGCAAGTGGCAGCGGCTTAAAACGGCCACCAAGTGCGTTTTTTTCTTTCCGCTGCTTTCGGCAGTAGGGTAATGGTCTGGTCGCGGCGGCCTTTTACAAATGCATCTTCTTCCGTGTAGCCGGCATAGCCATACTGCAGGCGGGTAAGCTGGTTGGCGGGTATGCTAAGGCTGTATTCACCTTCGGCATTGGTGCTCACACCGCGTCCACTGGCTTTATCCAGCACAGTGGCTCCCACCAGGGGGCGGCCATTCTCGTCCAGAATGCGCCCGGTCACGGTTGTGTAGCAGCTGGCAGCGGCTTCTACGGCCGGGGCGGCCATACCCTCCGCATCCAGGGAAACGGATGTCACTTCTTTCGGGGCCTCTTCTACCCGCAGCCGGGTACCCGCAAACATAGCTCCGCTCATCAGGGCGGCAGCTACCACAACCATGCTGGCCCGTTGCCGGAAGCGGGCGGGCTCGGTATGCAGCCCATGCAACTGCTCCTGAATCCAGTTGCTGGGGCGCACCTGATGCCCGGTGTGGTGCAGTTGCTGCAGCCGTTGGAGCGCCGCGTCCCCCTTGGTCGAATGGGTTTCCAGGTAACGGTCCACCAGGGCCGCATTATTGGGCGACAGGTCGCCCCGCAGGTATGCGTCGCGGAAAACAGGTAATAGCTCACCGGTTTCCGGATGGAAGGGGTAAGTGGTCAGTGCCATACGGGAGAGAGTAAGAGAGTAGAAAATGGAAGAAGGCAGGCAGTGCTCCTTCGAACCGACTCCCAAATGTGAGCACCCCTCCGCGCCCGCACCGCACAATTTGCCGAATCCAGGTTTGGCTGAATTAAAACCAGGAGTTTAATGAGCGAAGCACAGCCCTGAAAATGTCAGGAGGCCCAAGCGGCCGGTTCATATACTCACTACTACTTGAGTAGCAGCAGGTAACAGCCGTTGTGTGATTCAGTACTGCTCCCACGCCACTGCTCCAGACTCGCGCCACTTTACTGGGTATGGCCTGTTTCTACCCGCATCCGGTTTTGCCGCATATTCTGCAACGAGCAGCAAACTGATAATTAGTGCTATGTTCAGGGCCACATTTCCTTCCCTATGAAACTGGTAGTACTCCTTATGGCCTGGCTGCTCGGCTGTAGCAAGTTGGGGGTGGCCCAAACCAGCCCTGTACTGTATCCTAAACTCAGCAAAACCCTAGATAGTCTTGCCTACGTGGACCAGTGGCCGATGCAGCAGATGTTCAGGCAACTGCCCGATAGCGCCGGCCGGAATCTGGTTGACGTGGAAAAAGAAAACTATGCTCGCCACCAGCCCATTCTGGAAAAAATCGTCAGGCAGTACGGCTACCCCGGCTTCCGGCAGGTTGGCGAGAAAAGCTCCGGTAACTTCTGGCTACTGGTGCAGCACGCCGACGCCTACCCCGATTTTCAACGGCAAGTGCTCAACCTGATGCTACCCGAGGTGAAGCGCAAAAACGCCAGCCCCATCAACTACGCTTACCTCACCGACCGGGTAGCCATCAACGCCGGCCAACCCGAAGAATACGGCACGCAGGTAGTGTACGAAAACGTGGGTACGCCCACCGTCAAGGCCAAGCCCAAGTCCGTGCGCGACCCCGCCCACGTCAACCAGCGCCGCGCCGCCCTCGGCATGGAGCCGCTGGAAAGTTACTTGGATATGATGACGAAGATGCACATTGAGATGAATCGGCCGAAGTCAACAGCATTGTAGTACCAACACAAAAAAACCCGCTGGCAGTATACCAGCGGGTTTTTCTTACGTCTTTCAGGCGAAGCTTAGCCTACAATGGCTACGCGCTTGAAGTCGGAGATGGTCAGGCCTTTCTGCGTCTTGTCGAGCAGCTGGGCAATGGTTACTGAGTTGTCCTTCACGAACTCCTGGTTGAGCAGGGTGTTCTCCTTGTAGAACTTGTTCAGCTTGCCCTGGGCAATTTTCTCCAGCATGGCTTCAGGCTTGCCTTCGGAGCGCGCCTGCTCTTTGCCGATTTCAATTTCCCGCTCGATGGTAGCAGCGTCCACGCCGTCTTTGTCGAGGGCAACGGGCTTCATGGCTACAATCTGCATAGCTACGTCGCGGCCTACCGAGGCTACGTCGGCACCACCTACGTTTTTCAGGGCTACCAGTACGCCCTTCTTGTTATCCGAGTGGATATAAGAAGCTACTTTCTCAGCGGTTACGTTCTCGTAGGCTACTACGTCCAGCTTCTCGCCAATTTTGCCCATCAGGTCTGTGATGTGCTCCTGCAGGGAGCGGCCATCTTCCTGGGCGGCGGCCAGCAGCTCTTCTTTGGTGGCGGCGTTGCTCTTCACGGCCGTAGCCAGAATTTGCTGGGCCAGGTTTTTGAAGTCTTCTACTTTAGCAACGGGCTCCGTTTCGCAGGCCAGGGCAATCAGCTTGCCGTTGGTGCCGTCTTCGCTCACGGCGGCCAGCACGAGGCCTTCCGAGGTGGTGTTGTCCGAACGTTTGTCGGCAATTTTCTGCCCCTGCTTGCGCAGGATGTCGCGGGCGGCTTCAAAGTCGCCGTTTGCCTCGGTCAGCGCTTTTTTGCAATCCATCATGCCGGCACCGGTCATGGTGCGCAGCTTGTTTACGTCTGCGGCGGTAATAGCAGCCATTTCTTATGAGAGCTTAGAGTTGAGAGCTTAGATTTTAGAGGAGGGGGGGCAGGCAGTAAAAGCAAGAAGAAGTTAGAAGCGGAGCCCGAAAAGCTGTAGCAACTCTCCGCCGACTCTCACTTCTAACTTCTCATATCTCGCTTCTACAACAAGACTATTCGTCGGCAGCTTGCTTCTCCTGGATGCCTTCTTCTTCGGCTTGCTTCTTGTCGGCGTCTTCCTTGTCGACTTTCCGCTCCGACAGACCATCTTCGATAGCCTTACCCATTACGCTCACGATGAGCTGGATAGACTTCGAAGCGTCGTCGTTGGCCGGAATCGGGAACTGCACCAGCTCGGGGTTGGAGTTCGTGTCGCAGATGGCAAATACCGGAATACCCAGCTTCTGGGCTTCTTTCACGGCAATGTGCTCACGCTTCACGTCCACCACGAACAGGGCGGCGGGCAGGCGGCTCAGGTCGGCAATGCCACCCAGCACCCGCTCCAGCTTCTCCCGCTCCCGCGACATCATCAGTTTCTCGCGCTTGGCGAGGGCAGCGTAGGCCGTGTTTTCCTTCACCATCTTGTCGATGGTGCTCATCTTCTTCAGCGACTTGCGTACGGTGGTGAAGTTGGTGAGCATGCCACCCAGCCAACGGTCCGTAACGAAAGGCATTTTCAGGCGCTTGGCTTCTTCGGTAACAATTTCCTGCGCCTGCTTCTTGGTGGCCACGAACATCACCTTGCGGCCGCTCTTGGCGATGTTGCGGATGGCCGCAGCAGCGTGGTCGAGCGAAGCGAGGGTTTTGTTCAGGTCGATAATATGGATGCCGTTCTTCTCCATGAAGATGTACGGCGCCATTTTCGGGTCCCACTTGCGCGTGAGGTGACCAAAGTGGGCACCGGCGTCCAGCAGTTCTTTATACGTGGTGGTCTGAGCCATGATAGGGTTCCTCTGGAAGTATTAGCGTTTCGAGAACTGGAACGAGCGACGAGCTTTGCGCTTGCCGAATTTCTTGCGTTCCACCATGCGCGGGTCGCGGGTCAGGAAGCCTTCTTTCTTCAGGGCCGGACGAACTTCGTTGTTGTCGCCGACGAGGGCTTTCGAGATGGCCAGACGGATGGCTTCGGCCTGGGCCGAGATGCCACCACCGCGCACGTTTACCTTGATGTCGTACTGGCCGACTTGCTCGACCGTCGCCAAGGGCTGGTTCACGATGTTTTCCAGGAGCTCATTGCTGAAATACGCTTTGATGTCCCGGCCGTTGATAGTGATATTCCCTTGCCCGGCCTGCATGTAGATGCGGGCCACCGAGGTTTTTCTTCTACCAGAGGTATTGGAGATTTCCATTAAGTGAAGAGTTAAAGGGGCCGACTAACGGCTTAGAGATTCGTGAAAGAAACAGCTTTGGGCTGCTGAGCTTCGTGGGGGTGGCTGGTGCCGGCGTACACGTACAGGTTGCGGAACTGCTCCGCGCCCAGCTTGTTGCCCTGCAGCATACCGCGCACGGCGTGCTCAATCACACGGGTCGAGTCTTTGGCTTTCTTGTCGCGCAGGTTGATGCGCTTCTGGCCGCCGGGGTAGCCCGAGTGGGTGATGTAGATTTTGTCGGTCAGCTTTTTGCCGGTTACGCGCAGGTTATCGGCGTTGATGACAATCACATTGTCACCGCAGTCGGAGTTGGGCGTAAAGGAGGGCTTGTGTTTGCCACGCAGCATGTTGGCAATTTGGCTAGCCAGACGACCCAAGGTAGCGTCGGCAGCGTCAACCACAACCCAGCCCTTGTTGGCGTTGGCTTTGTTGACGGATACCGTCTTGAAGCTCAAATGATCCATTGGGGAGGAGGATAAGCGTTTGAAAATGAAGAAGAAGCCGAACACGGTTCGGGGAAAACGGACACAAAGTTACCGGCTTTCCGCCAAAATGCAAGCTGCCAGGTAATTATTGTGGGTAGCAGGGTGGGACGAATGGGCCGAAGCGAGGTGGTGGGGGTTAGTTGCGGCGCAGTTCCACCACCCGGAAGGCTCCTACCTGACGAAGCTGCTTACCGAAGTAGGGTTGCAACGCCGGATGAGCCAGTACGGTCGAGTCGTTGGTGTACAGGTAGTGCGCACCTTTGGTGATACAGTGCAGAATGTACGGCTGTCCACTAGGCATTGTGGTCAGCAAGTCATCCGTTCTGCTGAAGCCAAAGCCTTTCTTATGCAGGTAGTAAAAGTCGATGCAGCCTGAGTTATCAGGGCCCACCAGACTGAGCGTATTAGCCGGAGTAGCCGCTTCCAGCTCGGCGCGGGTAGCCGGGTTGAATAGCTCCGGCGCCACATCGGGGCTGTGGTGCAGCCAGCGGCCCCAGTCGATGCGGATGACGGCCCAGACCGGCTGTACCAGCAGCAACGCCAGCAACCAGGGACGAGCACGGGGTAGTTGCTCCAGCTGTGCTGCCCCCCAGGTGGCTAGCAGCAGCCACAGCGGCAGCAGGGGCATAAGGTAATATGTGTGCAGCCGCATCTGGGCCAACTCAATAAAATAATACGCGCCGATGCCCATACTCCAGACCAGCAGCGGCCAAAACCACGGATGGCGCACTGGAGCACGCCGCACCAGATACCACAGCCCTGCCAGTAACAGCCCCAGGGTACCGTAGCCCAGCAGCAGCTCCGGTAAGTCGGAAATAAGGTTTTTCTGTATGATACGCAGGGCTGTGGCTATATCGGTAGCCGGGCGAAACTCGATGCCGAAATCATCCAGCCCCGACGTTTTGATGAGCCGGAGCGCATACGCATACCAAGCCAGCGGTACCGCCACGGCTATTACGGCAAATCCGGCCAACTGCAGCAGCTGTTGCCAGGCCAGGCGCCGCTTGAGTACATCCTGCACTACCAGCACCGCAATAGGAAACCCAACGGCCAGAAACTGCAGCTTGGTAAGGCCCGCCAGCGTAATGGCCAGCAAACTAAGCACCAACAGGCCCGGCCTGCGCGTAGCCCGCCACCGCACAAACCAGTACAAACCAGCTACTGAAGCCGAAAGGGCCAGAATATCGGGCAGGGCATTGATGCCGTGGTAAAATAGCTCCGGGCTCCAGGCCATGCACCAGGCCCCTACCGCCCCCAGCCAGCTCCGGCCGCTGATTTCCCGTACCAGGCCATAGAAGGCTACTACGCCGGCCATGTACAGCAGCCAGTTGATGAGGCGGGGCCAGGCTTCGTTGAAACCAAACATCTTATAGCTACCAGCCACCAACCATTCGTAGGACGGAAACTGCATACCCGTCACGCCATTGGTATCGTGCCGCCGGTCAACGCGGGGCCGCAGGATGTTCATATCCTCTTCGTAGAAGTTGCGGGCTACGGCCAGGGTATTGCATTGCCGCCACACATGGATGCTGGAAGGTGGGCGGTTGAAAAAGGGTGCGTGCAGAATAAAGTTGAGCCCAATCAGCAACGGCCAGAACCAGTTGCGAGGCCAGCCCATGATGGCAGATAGAGAAGAGAATGAACGGGACACTAGGTATTTTTTGAGGGTAGAAGCGCAAAAGTAGGCTAACCCTGGGAGCCATCATATTTTTACCGGTACTATGCCTTACTCCGATTCCGGCCCCGCCTCCCGGGGCCCGTTGCCGGCCGACCGGCGAGCTTATGCATTGCTCGCGCTGTTGCTCGGCCTTTCTCTGCTGACGGCTCTGCTAACACAGGGAACCTATGATTCCAGCGACAGTATCATGCACTATCTGTTTGCCCGGTATGCCTTTCAGCATCCAGTCAATTTCCTGGAGTCGTGGTCGAAGCCGTTGGTAGTGCAAGTGATGGCGGGGCCGGCGCAGCTGGGGTTACGCGGCGTAATGGTGCTACAGTGCCTGCTTGTGGCCACTGCGGCGGGGCTGGCGTACGATGCAGCCCGGCAGCTGCGGCTGCCCTGGCCCTGGCTGGTCCTCGTGTTCTGCTACGCCTCCGCCGACTACTTTCGCATCCAGTTTTCGGGCCTGACGGAGCCTACGTTCAGCGTGGTGCTGATGGCGGCCGTGGCGCTGGCGCTGCGTGGACAGGTGGCGTGGGGAGCAGCCGTAATTTCCCTTTTGCCCTACGCCCGCTCCGAGGGGTTTCTGCTGCTGGGAGTATATGGACTCTACGTGCTGATTGCCCGCAATTGGCGGGCATTGCCCTGGCTGGGACTGGGCTTTATGCTGTACGGAATAGCCGGCTTGTTTGTATACCAGGATTTCCTGTGGGTGTTCACACACAATGCCTACCCGGTGCGGAATACCGACTACACATTTGCCTCTGGGCAAGTCACGCATTTTATACTAGGCCTGGCCGATACCATTGGCTGGGTGCAGTACGGGCTACTTTGGCTGGGAGTAGGTGGAATAACATGGGCGTGGGTACGGCCCGGCCACAGATTGCGACCTGATTTATTCAGGGCAGAGGTGGTGCTGGTGTACGGATGTATTGTGGTTTTCGTGGCCGCCCATACGGTTTTCTGGATGTTCAATTTGTTTGGCTCCCTGGGGCTGGTACGGGTACTGTGCAGCCTGGTACCCCTGCTAAGCCTAGTGGTGTTGCGCGGGGTATGGGTATGCAGCCAGCTCTTCGCCGCTTCAGGCCGGCGGCGTCAAATAAGGGCGGCGCTGTTGGTAGTGGTAGTTGGCTTCCCATTCTGCGGCTCCCGTATTGCATTTCGCTGGGAGCGGGACTTTGGGCGGGCTTCTGACCAGCTCTTGCTCGATGAGGCAGCCCGTTGGGCTGCCCGTCAGCAGGTTGCCCCCCAGATGGTGTACTGGCACCCATACGTGGCCATGGCAACCGGCCTCGACCCGTTCGGGCCCCGCCATAGCCCACCCGAAGCACTCCAAACGCAGGATTGGCCACTTCCGGCTGGTAGCCTGGTATTCTGGGATGAATGGTATGCCGTTATCGAGGGCAGCACCCCTTTGGAAGCGCTCAAAGCTAATCCGCACCTGCGCCTACGCTGGCTCAAGGCCATGCCTCGCAACCGGAAAAAAACGCTTAACGATTCGGTGAGGGTAGCTGTATTCGAAAAAATATGAAGTGTTAGTCGATAAAAAAAGTGGCTCCCGGAGGGGCCACTTTTTTGTGAGTGGTGTAGAGTAAGCTACGAATACTGCTCCAGCGTTTCCACCAGCACCCGAAAATCTTTAGGGTAGGGAGCCTCAATGGTTACCGGCTCGCCATTCAGCTTGGTGAAGGTGAGCTGGCGGGCGTGCAAGGCAAACCGCTTGATAAAGGGCTGCTCCTCTTCGCCTTGCTTCATGTTGAACTTCTTCTTCAGCGAAGACAGGTAAAAATCGTCGCCGCCGTACATCCCGTCGCCCACGATGGGAGCCTGCAGATACGCCAGGTGCAGCCGGATCTGGTGCATACGGCCGGTAATGGGCTGGCACTCGAGCAGGGTATGACGGGCGTAGGCCTCCAGGGTACGTACCAGCGTAACGGCCGGCTTGCCTTTGTAGGCCAGGCGGGCTTTGCCTTTGGTGGTGGTTTCGATGCTCCGGTCTACGCGCAGGCCGTCGTACTGATGCACGCCCCAGGCCACGGCGTGGTACACCTTTTTCACCTGCCGGTCCTCAAACTGCATGGCCAGATGGCGGTAGGCGGCCGGATTTTTGGCCAGGGCCAGGGCCCCGCTGGTTTCCTTGTCGAGGCGGTGGCAGGCCTGCACGTCCTCGTACTTCTCGCGGGCCAGGCGCAGAATGTTGGGGGCCCCGCCAAACCGCTCGTCGAGGGTGGCCAGGAAGGGAGGCTTATTGATGATGACGAAATCTTCGTCCTCAAACAGAATCAGGTCGTCGAAATTGGGCAGCTTCATAGAGAGCCGCAAAGGTAACAGGTATTGGGTAGTGAGTAGTGGGTAGTAGGTATTGGGTAGTAGGTAGTGGGACCTGTCATGCTTAGCCTGTTATTCTTCGCAGGCAGGCGCTAGAGAAATGATGACGGGTCCTACTACTCACTACCGACTATCGACTACCGACTACCTCATTCCTTTACCGGCTCATCTCCCACAACCTTCTTCGGCTTAGGCAGCTTGAATTCCAGTGTAGTGCCCTGGCCCAGCTCGCTGCGTACCCGAATGGTGGACTTGTGGGCCTCTACAATGTGCTTGCTGATAGCCAGGCCCAGCCCGGAGCCCCCGGCCTCGCGTGACTCGCGGGTGCGGCTTTTGTCGATGCGGTAAAACCGCTCGAAAATGCGGTTCTGATGCTGTTTCGGGATGCCTTCCCCGTCGTCCTGCACCCGCACCCGGAGGCTTTTGCCCGTTTCGGCAAAGGATACGCGCACATGGCCATTTTCGCGGCCGTACTTGATGGCGTTATCAATCAGGTTGATGAGTACCTGCCGGATGCGGTTGCGGTCGGCTAGTACCAGGCTGGGCGTAGCGGCCGGCAAAGGCAGCAGCTCCAGGGTAACGTGGCGGCGGGCCGCTTTCAGCTCCAGCTGCTCAAAGATATCCTGTACCAGCTGGCCCAGGTCGAAGCGCTGCCGACGCATGCGCACCACGCCTTTTTCGAGTTGGGAAATGGTTACCAGGTCCTGCACCAAAGCATCCAGCGCATCGAGGCTGGTGGCGGCTTTTTGGAGGAACTTCTTGCGGGTAAACTCGTCCACCTCATCATCGTCCAGAATTGTGTGCACGAAACCCTGGGCGGCAAAAATGGGTGTTTTCAGCTCGTGTGATACGTCGGCCAGAAACTCCCGGCGCAGGGCCTGCAGGCGCTTGAGCTCATCAATTTCCTGCTGCTTGCGCTGGGCCATATCCAGGATTTCGTCGCGCATGCGCTTAAGGGGCTCGGGCCGGAACAGAAACTTGTTCGACATGCGCCGGAACTCCTTGCGCTTGATATTTTCCAGGCCCTCGTAGATGTTGTTGATTTCCCGAAAGATCAGGGCCTCAAACATCAGGTACAGGAGCAGAAAACAAGCCGCCACCGTAATGCCCGCCGCCAGTACTCCCTGCTGAAACGGCATGGTGGGTCCCAGCCACGCCAGCGTCGTCAGCACGGCCGCCACCAGCAGCGACAGGATAATGGCAATGGTCCGGGAGGAAATGGTGAATCTCATGTTTGAAAGAAGAAAACAAAAGAACGTCATGCTGAGCTTGCCGAAGCATCTCTACCGGGAGTAACTAATAAATTACCCTCGGTAGAGATGCTTCGGCAAGCTCAGCATGACGTTCTGCCTTACTGTTCAATCTCAGTTATCCGTATTGAACTTGTAGCCGACGCCTTTGATGGTCTGGATGTGGTGGTCGCCTACTTTTTCGCGCACTTTGCGCACGTGCACGTCCACGGTGCGGGCCAGCACAAATACGTCGTTGCCCCAGATGTTCTGGAGCAGCTCGTCGCGGCCGAACACTTTGTGGGGCGAAGCGGCCAGGAACGCCAGCAGCTCAAACTCCTTCTTGGGCAGGGAGATTTTGCGGCCGTCCTGGTACACGGCAAAGCCAGTCCGGTCGATTTTAAGGCCGTTGATTTCAATGGCATCTGTCGCCTGCTGGGGGTCTTTGTCGCGGCGCACGAAGGCGGCCAGGCGGCTGAGCAGGGCCCGGGGCTTGATGGGCTTGGCAATGAAGTCGTCGGCGCCGGCATCGAAGGCGGCCACTTCCGAAAATTCCTCGGCCCGGGCCGTCAGGAAGATGATATAGGTATCCTTAAACTTAGGCTGCTCCCGGAGCTGGCGGCAGGCCGCAATACCATCCAGGTTAGGCATCATCACATCCAGCAGAATAATATCGGGGCCAAACTGCGGGGCTACCTCCAGGGCCTTGCGGCCATCGGGGGCGCTGGCTACCTCGTAGCCTTCTTTGCGCAGGTTGTACTCCAGCAGCTCCACGATATCGGGGTCGTCGTCCACTACCAGAATTTTGTAGGCATTGGGGTTGGCGGTTGGTTGCACGGCACGGGGAGGTTTAGGGTAAAACAGAATGCGCGAGGACAAAAGTACCGCCGCCCGACGCGGGCGGCGTGTTATGGTTTCGTTACCAACTGGCCGCAGCCGGCTTGCGGCCTTGCGCGGTGCCGGGCTCGGAATAGGCCACACAAAATCGGCAACGGGCGGCGGACTGGCCGGTAGCAGGGGCGCTATCGGCCGGCGCGGTAGCACAACCGGACGGCGGCGGGTGGCTAGTGTAGGTGGCATCATCGGGTGCTTGGCAGGAGAAAGGCGCGGCAAGGAAAAAAGAAAAGCGGCCCCCAACGGGAGCCGCTTCACACTGCATCATTTTTGGGCCACCAGATTCAGCCGGTTTCGAAGGCCCTTATACTTGTACATGTCCACTTTAACGGAGCCCACGAACATTTCTGCCTGAATCAGCACCGGAACTTTGTTTCGGTCGTCGGAGAGGTACACCGAAATGGCGTTTTCCCCTTTAAACAGTTTGTTGCTGGGCATTTTAGGTACCAGACGAATGGTGCGAATGGTGCCGGCCTTGGTTTCCACTACCTCACGGCCCCTATATACGACGTCCATCGTAAACACGTCCTCGTCAAAGAAGCCCTGCACCTTTATTACCTCGCCCACTTTGCGCTGGTCGTAATTAAGGGTGCGCAGATAATAAAAGCCACTTACCAGGTCCTGCACGTTGTTGGGCACTTTAAAGGTGCCCTTCTTCACGTCGTTCTTGTTTTTCTTATGGCTTTCCACATCGGCTACGTCCCGGACATGGTCGAAATCCACAGTTTCGCGCTTCCGGTAGTTGTTCTCCTCAATGTTGCGGAAGAAGCGCTGGGGCAGAATGCTGGTTGTGTCGATGTAGGAGCGCCAGGTATCCCGGATGCGCAGGAAAAAATCGAAGGAGCCCGTAGTACGGCCCGTTACGGTGGCCTTATAGCAGGGCCGCTCGTTTATGCGGTGTACATCCTCATCCAGCTCAATGGTAGCTTCGGCCGCGTTAATCAGGCCATAATGCACCTTGTATTGCAGTACCTCACCCCGCTCAAAGCTGGTGTTGGGAATAGTACGAGTAGCTTCGGAGGCCGGACTAAACGCAGATAGAGCAACTGCCAAGGGCAGGGTGAATACAGAAAACAGAAGCCAGCGGCGGTTCATGTATAAACGGCAAATTGGAGTGTAGCCGGTACCTACTCAAATGCGGTGCCAGCAAAGATACTCGGATTCCGGCAGGGCAAAAAATGCGGGGCAGTGGGGCATATACTCCGCCACCACGCTGCCCACTAACCTCACGGCTACCTTCCCAGACGATACGACTACGGAGGAGCAGCGGTTTTAAACCAGCAAAGCCAAGTTGCGACTCACAGTGAGAAGTCAGATTCGGCAACGCGCAGGCCCGACTGTCATTTGCAAGAGCACAAAAGCCCCCACCATGCAGTATGGTGGGGGCTTTTGTGCTCTTGCGGGAAGCGTAAGCGGGAACGGTCTTACAGGTCAACTGTTTCGTCGTCGTCCATGGAGCGGTCCTCCGGAATGGCCGCCAGGGCTTCTTCCGGGTCACCTTTCACCTTGGCCCGGATCTGGGCTTCGATTTTATCGGCCAGCTCGGGGTTGTCCTGGAGTACGGTTTTCACGCCCTCCCGACCCTGGCCCAGGCGGTTGCCTTCGTAGCTGAACCAGGAGCCCGATTTGGCAATGATGCCCATATCCACGCCCAGGTCCAGAATCTCACCTACTTTCGAAATGCCTTCGTTGTAAATGATGTCGAACTCAATCACCTTGAAGGGCGGCGCAACTTTGTTTTTTACCACCTTCACCTTGGTGCGGTTGCCGGTTACGTTGTCCTTGTCCTCCTTAATCTGACCGATGCGGCGGATATCGAGGCGCACAGAAGCGTAGAATTTCAGGGCGTTACCACCGGTAGTGGTTTCGGGCGAGCCGAACATCACGCCAATCTTCTCGCGCAGCTGGTTGATGAAGATGCAGAGGCAGTTGGTTTTGTTGATGGTACCCGTGAGCTTGCGCAGGGCCTGGCTCATGAGGCGGGCGTGCAGGCCCACTTTCGAGTCGCCCATGTCGCCTTCCAGCTCGCCTTTCGGCACCAGGGCCGCCACGGAGTCAATTACGATGATGTCGATGGCACCGGAAGAAATCAGCTGGTCGGCAATTTCCAGGGCTTGCTCACCGTTGTCGGGCTGGGCAATGAGCAGGTTTTCGGTGTCAATGCCGAGCTTCTTGGCGTACAGCGGATCGAAGGCGTGCTCGGCGTCGATGAAGGCCGCAATGCCGCCCTTCTTCTGGGCTTCGGCAATGGCATGCATGGTCAGGGTGGTTTTACCCGACGATTCCGGGCCGTAGATTTCCACTACGCGGCCTTTGGGCAAACCACCAACACCGAGGGCAATATCCAGGCCCAACGAACCGGTGCTGATGACTTCCACGTCCATCACCTTATTGTCGCTGAGCTTCATGACGGTGCCTTTACCGTAGCTCTTGTCCAGCTTGTCGAGGGTAAGCTGAAGGGCTTTCAGTTTTTCAGCCTGCGGGTTAGAGGCAGTTTTTTCTGCTTTCTCAGCCTTTTCAGTGGTTGCAGCCATTATAGAGAGGGGTTGGATTGGAAATGCGTAGGTTTGGTGAATGTAGGCCTTTTGCGGGCCCCGCGCAACCCGCCTGGCAAGCCAGAGGGGGTAGGCTCATGGTAACGCCGCCGGACTATATTTTGTGCCCGCAATGCTAAAAAAATTCGTCGGATTTAGCAGATTTTTTCCGTGCTAAAATTTTTAGAAAAAAGCCGTGCTGCTACCGTCCTGATACTGACGTTGGTAGCGTGGCTGAGCGGCTCGGCTACCGCCTGGGCCCAACTGGATAACCGGGCTTTTTACAACCGTTTGCCCCTGGGGCCGGGCTACGAGCGGCAGATCCGGTTGGATGTGCAGGGCCTGCTGTTCAATAAGGATAACGAGTATTTCAACAAGATTGACCCCGGCCTCACGTATTTTGGGGCACAGCTGGCACCACGGCTGGTGTATTTCCCAGCCAGCAACCTGCGGCTGGAGGCGGGCATTTTTTTGCAGCGCGACTACGGCACGCGCGGCTTCCGGCAGGTGCGGCCCCTGTTCACACTGAAGTACGCCAACGGCCCGCACCGGCTACTGTTCGGCAACCTGGAGGGCAGCTTGCAGCACGGCTACATCGAGCCGATGTACGACTTCGAGCGGGTGCTAACCGACCGGCAGGAAGAAGGCACTCAATACCAGTACCTGACCACCAACACGTTTCTGGATGCCTGGGTGAACTGGCGGCGGCAGCAGTACCGGTACAGCAACTACCAGGAGGAGGTAGCCGGGGGCCTCAGCCTAGAGCGCCGCCTGCTCGGCGACTCGGCAAGCTGGCTGCTGAAGCTGCCGTTTCAGTTTACGGCTACGCACCGGGGCGGGCAGCTGGACACCGTGGACCGGCCCCTGCAAACCCTGTTCAACCTGGCTACCGGCCTGCGGGTGCGGCGCGCCCTGGCCGCGCGCTTCGTGCAGGCCGCTCACTTCGATGGCTACGTGACCTATTTTCACGATTATTCCTTCACCTACGAGCTGCCCTACAAACGCGGGACCGGGCTCTATCTGAACGCGGGGCTCGATACGCGGCTTTCCAATTTGCAGCTGGCCTACTGGCAGGGAAGCGGCTACATTTCGCCCCTGGGCGGACGGCTGTACCAGTCGGTATCGGTGTCGGTGGCCGACCCGGGCTACACCGAGAAGCAGCGGCAACTACTGATTCTGCGGGCCATCAAGGACTACAAGCTGCCCGGCAACGTGGTCCTGACGACCCGTTTCGAGCCGCTGTATGACTTGAACAACGGCCTGTTCGACTTCTCCTTCGCCCTCTACCTGAATTTCAGCCAGAGCTTCCTGCTGGGCACGGTGCAGGATAAGTAACGGTGGGTTGTCTCTAGTCAGGCCGGCGCAGCGAATAATACAGAATATCGGAGGTGTGGAAAGTATTGAGTGGCCAGGGCCGCGGCCGCGGCGGCAATGGCTGAAAGCCGGCAGCCTCCGCCACGGCGCAGCTACGCGGGTTGCTGGTCCGGCACCGGATAAGTAGCCGCCCCGCGTGCAAGGCCTCAAACCCGAACCCGACCACAGCAGCCAGGGCCTCGCGGGCGTACCCGTGCCCTTCGGCCTCTGCGGCCAGGTAGTACCCAATTTCGGCGGTGACGGGAGGGGCCCAATTGGGTTTCAGGCTGATGTCGCCGAGGTAGCGCTGGGTTTGCTGCTGCCAGATGCCCAGCACGTACAGCCGGCCCGCGGCCCAGTCGTGGCGGAACTGGGTGAGTACCTGCCCGGCTGCGGTAGTAGTCGGCGTGGCTGCTTCCCGGGCCGGAAACGCGGGCCGCAGCCGGGCGCGGTTTTCCTGAATCAGGCGAAAGAACTCGTCGGCATCGGATGGCAGGTAGGGGCGGAGCACGAGCCGCGCCGTGTGCAGCGGGGTGGCCGGTGGAGCAGGAAAGGGCGGAGCAGCGTACATGATTTCGGGAAAGAACCAGGGCATACTACGCGAAAAGCCTCAAGGGGAGCCATTTTGCCATCATCACAAGCTCGACAGTGGAAACTCCGCTAGGTGCAAATCGTTCAGGAGAAAGGCTGTTGGCTGCCTGGAGCGGGTTTCAACTCTTCGGGAGCCAGCATTATTCTTTCACTTTACATTCTGTATCATGTCAGCAAGACTCGCCAATAAAGTAGCCATTGTAACGGGTGGCGGTTCCGGTATCGGGGAAGCCATCAGCAAGCGTTTTGCCCGGGAAGGAGCCGCCGTGGTGGTGGTAGGGCTGGAATCGGACCCGGTGCGGGAGGTAGTGGATGAAATTCTGGCCGAGGGCGGCCGGGCCATTGGCTACCTCGGCGACATTGCCGAGGAGGCGGTGGCCGCGGCCTGCGTGAAAGCCACCGTGAAAGAGTTTGGCAAACTCGATATCCTCATCAACAACGCCGGCGTGTTTCCGGCCACGGCGGAGCTGGACAAATATCCGGTGGAGGCCTTCGAGTATATGATTAAGAACAACATTTACTCGGTGTTTATGATGAGCCGGGCGGCCCTGCCCGAGCTGCAAAAAACCAAGGGCAACATTGTGTCGGCTGGCTCGGAAGCGGGCCACATGGGCTCCCCCATGATTACGCCCTACGGCGGTACTAAGGCCTGGGTAATGACCTTCAGCAAGGGCCTGGCCGTGGAGCAGGCCAAGCACGGGGTGCGCGTGAACTGCGTAGGTCCCGGCCCCATCGACACGGCCTGGACGCACAAGGAAACCGGCCCCATGAATCAGAAAATGGAGAAAAATACGGTAGCCGGCGTACCCCTGGGCCGCCGGGGCACGCCCGAGGAGGTGGCCAACGTGTACCTGTTCCTGGCCTCCGACGAAGCCAGCTACGTAACCGGGGCCACGTATTTCGTGGATGGAGGCGTCACCATCTCCAAAAGTGCCGCCGGGGAGGAGGTACCCGCCCACCTCAAGCAGCAGCCCGCCGGCCAGCTCAACCTCCAGCACAGCAAGGAAGGCAACACCAAAGTGCGCGAAGAGGCTCTGGCCTCCATGAACTGAATCTCGGATTCGACGGATGTTGTGGACGATGGTGGCACCCGCTGTAGCCTCTGCCATGAACCGTTCTACTGATAAACGACATATAAAAAAGGCTTGCCAGTAGGCAAGCCTTTTTTATTGTAGTGTTGGCGGATGGCGCAGGGCAGAAGCTACAGCAGGTGCCACCATCGTCCCACAACATCCGTCGAATCAGTGGTCTATTTTTGCAGCTCTGCGCCAATACCGGAGCGGGACTGGGGCGGGCTGCCCAAGGCCTGCTGGTTACGCATCACATTTACCTGCCGGGCGGCTTCGTTAAAGTATTCCAAACGGCGGATGAGCATTTCCTTGGTGAGCACGCGGCCCTCCGGGGTACGCATCATGGCTTTCTTGTCGTCCAGAATACGCTGTAGCAGCGCCTCGTTGCCGGCTTCATTCTGGCGGAACTGGGCATAAAATTCGCGCAGCCGCTCCAGGGGCGTGTCGGTGGTGAGGCGGAACTGGCCGCCACCTTGGTTGAGCACTTCACTCAGCACGTACACCTCCAGCGGCAAGGAAGTGTTCAGGGCAGTGGCGCGTACATCCAGCCCCGCCTCCAGGCCGCTGATAATAATTTCCAGGTTGCGCTCAAATTGCTGGTAGTAACCGGCTGCTTCCATTTTTGAATTAAAAATTATGAATTAAAAATTAAAAATGGATACAAATGAACTGTGCGCTTGTGGGCTCTAACGGCTCATTTTTAATTCATCATTTTTAATTTTTAATTGATTCAAAGGAGTTCTTTTACAATTTGGTCTACTGTTACGCCTTCGGCTTCCGCCTTGAAGTTGCGCACGAGGCGGTGGCGCAAAATGGGCAGGGCTACGGCTTTCACATCTTCAATATCGGGCGAGTATTTGCCGTGGATGAGGGCGTGGCACTTGGCCCCCACAATGAGATGCTGGGAAGCCCGGGGGCCGGCGCCCCACTCCAGTAGCTGCGTGGCGCGGGCGGCTGCGCGGCCGGTATTAGGCCGGGTTTTATGCACCAGACTCACGGCGTATTCCACTACGTTGTCGGCCACGGGTACGCGGCGGACTAAGTGCTGGAACGCCTCAATCTCGTCGGCGTGCAATACTTTGTTCACGGTGGGCTTGGTGTCGGAAGTAGTATTCTTCACGATTTGCAGCTCAGCCTCATAGCTGGGGTAGCCCAGCTCGATGTTGAACATGAAGCGGTCCAGCTGAGCCTCGGGCAGGGGGTAGGTACCCTCCTGCTCGATAGGGTTCTGGGTGGCCAGCACAAAGAACGGACGCTGCAAGGGGTACCGCTTGCCGGCCACCGTCACGGCATATTCCTGCATACTTTCCAGCAGAGCGGCCTGGGTTTTGGGCGGCGTCCGGTTAATTTCGTCGGCCAGCACGATGTTGGCGAAGATGGGACCCGGCACGAAGTGAAAGTCGCGCTGCTGGTTAAGCGTTTCCGAGCCCACGATGTCGGACGGCATCAGGTCGGGCGTGAACTGCACCCGGTTGAAGGAAAGGTCCAGCGAGTCGGCAATGGTTTGGATGAGCAGGGTTTTGGCCAGCCCGGGCACGCCCACTAACAGGCAGTGCCCCTGCGAAAACACGGCCGTCAGCACCAGCTCCACTACTTCCTCCTGCCCGATAATCACCTTACCGATTTCCTGGCGGAGTTTCTGGTAGGAGCGGGCCAGCGCGTCGGCGGCTTCTTTATCGGAGGAAAAAGGCATAGAATCGTTTTACGTTGTTAGTTGTTGGTTGTCAGATGCTTATTGTTAGCAGGCAGGAAATGACTGACAACTGACAACCAGCAACTAACAACTAATTAACGGCATTCAGCAGCTGGCAGCCGGAATATTCGGGGTCGACTTCCAGGTACACGGTGCCGCGGTTCTGGGCAAACCAGGCGTCAAGGGCTTTGTTTTTCTTCTCGTTGAGGGCCGCGGCAGCAATTTTCTGGTAATCGTCCTGAATGTTGGCCTGGTGAGGTGCGGAGTTCGATTTCAGATAAAGAATCCGCACGGCGTCCTTGCCGTCTTCGGTACGGTAGGGAAGGGGCGGGGTGATGCTGCCCACCTTCATCGTATCGATGGTAAAGAAAATGGCGGGGTCCAGCTGGTCGAGGGGCAGGTAGGTGCTGGCGTCGCGGCGGTTTTGCAGCATCCCGCCGTTGCCCCCGCTGGTTTTATCGTCGGAATTGTCCTTGGCAGCTTTGGCAAATGAGATGCTGTCGGCCAGGATGCGGCGGCGCAGCTTGGCCAGCTCCAGGGCCGCGTCGTTGGTGTCGGTGCTGCCGGTTTCGGGCTTGATGAGGATGTGACGGGTGCTGTAGGAGTCGCCCTTGCGCTCAATGAGCTGAATCAGGTGAAAGCCGAACTGCGACTCTACGATGGGCGACAGGCCGCCGGGCTCCAGGCGCAGCGCCGCGGCTTCGTACTCCGGCACCAGCTCCCGACGCTTGAAAAAGCCCAGGTACCCGCCCTGCACCGCCGAGCCGGGATCCTGAGAAAACTGTTTAGCCAGGGTGGCAAAGTCCTCGCCGGCCACAATACGGGCCCGCAGGTCGTTGAGCTTGGCCTGCGCCGCCTGCTTGGCCTTGTTGTTGGTCTTGGCCACCTTCACAATCTCCCCAATTTCCACCTCGGTGGAGTAGTAGGGTAGGCTGTCCTTCGGAATGCGGTTGAAGTACTGCTTCACCTCCCGGGGCGTCACGGATACTTTGCCGGCAATCTGGTCCTGCATCTTCTGCTGAATCAGCTGCTCCTTCACCTGCACCCGCAGCTCCTCTTTCAGCTGTTTCAGGGGCTTGTTGTAGTACTCCTCCAGCTTCTTCTCGGAACCAATCTGCTGCACGAAATAGGCCATGCGGCGGTCCAGCTCACTTTTTACCTGCGCGTCTTCCACCACCACCGAGTCAGTTTCGGCCTTGGCCAGCAGCAGCTTGTTGAGGGCCAGGCTCTGCAGAATGCGGCATTTAATATCGGGTGCCAGCATTTTGCCTTCGGCGCGGGCTACCTCCTGGGCATAAATGGTTTCCAAGTCGGAGCGGAGCACAATCTGGTTGTCTACCTTGGCAATGATGCCATCCACCACTTTTTGCCCTACCGGGCGGCCAATACCCAGCTGGGCGTAGCTGGCCGAAACCGAAGCGGCCAGCAGCAGAGCACTCAGCAGTGCCTTCCGGACCGATACTCGCAATACTTGAATCATGGAATGTTCCGTAATGCTTCCGGGTGCAACGGGAGTTGCGGAAGCCAGACAGCCGGCAAAACGCCAAAAGCTGCCCGTAAATTTCATCATAAATCCTTTCTCTGGCAAAAACGCGGCTGCGCCCTTGAATTGTGCCGGCTTGCTGCCGGAGAGAGTAGATTTTGTGAGAAAGGGTTGCAGGAGGGGGAGGAGGTAGTTAGATAAAGGATGAAGGATAATGGATAAAGGACCTTGCTTCACCTGAACGACCATCATATCAACGGCTCATTCCAGCGTGAGAAGGTCCTTCACAGGGTGCAGGATGCCGGCCCTTCGTCCTTTATCCTTCATCCTTTATCCAACTACCTACTTCGTTACCAGCTTATCAACCTCAGGCTGGTTGATTTTTACCGGGTACTTCTCGCGCAGCTGTCCTATCCACTGTTTTTCCAGGTAGTTCTGGTAGTCACTGGTGGCTTGGCCGCGGGCTTCGGCCAGGGTTTTGGGGCCGGCGGGTAGCTGCTTTTCCACCTGCACGGCGTAGTAGCGGCCATCCTGCTGGGTGGTGTAGGTGCCGGGGGCATTGCTCAGGAACTGGTCCACGGCCTTGTTGTCGCCCTTCTGGAAATTGCGCTGCTGCACCTGCACGGCCAGCGGATTCTGAGCGTTCAGGCTTTCCTCCAGGGCCGTGGGGTTGGTGGTCGTCACGGTAAGCAGGGCCGTGCCTTCGGGGGCCGGCTTACTGGCCGTAGTGATTTTAATCCGGTCGGCAGGGACACCTTTGGCGGTGAGGTACTTCACCACGCTGGCGGCCCGGCTGGCCGCAACGGCCGGTTTTTCGCCGCGCTTGGTCTGGCCGGTTACGGTGAGGGCCAGCGCCGGGTCGGCGGCTAGGCGGCTGGCCAGGAAGTCGAGCGGGGCCCAGTTGGCTTTCAGCAGCTCGGCGGTGCCAGGGCGGAAGGTGGCCGCAGCGGGCAAGCCCTGCCGCACTACAAACCGGCCGGCTTTCAACTGCTGCTGAGCCTTAGCAAGTAGCTCCGGCGAGGCGGCGCTGATAACGGTGGCCTGCACCCGGGGCTCCCACTGGTATTTGGCCTGGTTTTCAGTAAAGAACTGCTGCAAACCCACGGTGTCCTCAATGGCCTTACTCCATACTTTCTCGTCCATCAGCTGGAATAGCAGAATACCGTCCCGGTACTCCTTCACCAGCATACGGTAGTCCTCGTACTTATTTTCCAGGTTGGCCTTCTCGAATTCGGTGAGGCTTTGCTCCACGTACTGGTCGTAGAGCTGCTGGGCCACAAAACGTGGCTCCGAGCCGGGGCGGGGGCGCTGATTTTGCTGGGCGTAGGTAAGGAAGTCCTTCACCAGGTAGGACTTGCCGCCAATGCTGAACAGCGTTGTGTTGTCGGTGGGCAGCTGCTTGGCTTTTACGGGCACGGTGGGCGCCGAATAGGCGTACCGGCCGCTCACCAGGGCCGTATCCACGCGGCTGAACATGTAGTCCTTGGCGGCCTGGTTTTCGGTAAAGCTGTTCTCGGTGCGCACGCGCTTGAGGAAGGCGGCCTTGTTCAGTTCGGAGCGGGAATCCTTAGCCACCTTGCTTTTGAGGGTAGGCTCCATGGCCTCAAACGTGGGCACGGGCTGCTTCTCAATCAGCCGGATAATGTGCCAGCCGTAGGGCGTCTGGATGGGCTGGGAAATATCCCCGGGCTTGCGGAGCTTGAAGGCAGCTTCCTCGAAGCTGGGAATCATGCGGCCGGTACCGAAGGGCGGCAGCTCGCCCCCGTTGGCCGCCGAGCCGGCGTCTTCCGAAAACTGGGCTACGGTTTTCTCCCAGCTGGCGCCCTGCTTGGTGAGGCGGCTGTAGAGCTCATCCACCTTCTTTTTGGTGGTCACGGAGTCGGCGGCGGGCATACCGGGCGTGGTCCGGATCATGAGGTGGGCCACTTTGATTTCACCCTGGGCCGGGCGCACATCATTCACCTTGATGATGTGGTAACCAAAGCGCGTACGCACCGGCTGCGACACCTGCCCCACCGGCGTGCTGTATGCCACTGACTCGAAGGGGTACACCATCTGCATGGCCGTGAAGTAGCCCAGCTTGCCGCCGTTTTCCGCGGCCGAAGGGTCTTCGGAGGTTTCGCGGGCTACTTTGGCAAAATCCTCGCCGCCGGTTACACGCTGGCGCAGGGCCGTAATTTTCTGATAAGCGGCCAGCGTGTCTTTGGGGCTGGCGTCGGGCGTAATCCGAATCAGAATGTGGGAGGCGCTGACCTCCTTGCTCATCCGGTCGTAGGCCTCGCGCACCAGCTTATCGGTTACGCTTTTCTCGGTGAGGTAGGGCTGGGCCAGCTGCTGGCGGTAGCCGTCCAGCTCCCGCTTGAAGGCCTGGGTAGTATCAAGGCCGCGCTGCTCGGCTTCCAGCACCTTCAGCTTAAAGTTGGTGTAGAGGTCCAGGTACTCCTGTACGCTGGCTTTGGTGCCGTATTCTGGGGCGGTACTGTTGTTTTTGCGGTACACATACGCAAACTCCGACGCCGGTACTTCGGTGGTGCCCAGGGTTTCAACGGCGGGTACCACCGCTTTGGTAGTGGGTTTAGTGGTTTGGCACCCGGCCAAAAAAGCAGCCGCGGCGGTGCCGACAAGCAAAAAGCGTGTATGCATACAGTAGGGTAGGAATCGGACGAAGCAGGGCAACCAACCAGGAAAAGCTCCTCATACAGAAAGCTGCCTGTCGCAATTTTACGGATTTTTTTCCGGGTGCCGGAAGGGAAAGGTGTTGGATGCGGCCCCGCAAAAAAAGCACCCCGCGAGCGGAGTGCTTTTGACGTGGGCCTCAGCTATAACGTGGCTTCAAGCCAGCTTCTTATACAGGCGGCACAAGTTGTGGGTGCTGTGCGTGGTAAACTCCACCCGGTCCATGATACGGTTGACCAGCATCATGCCTACCCCGCCTTTCTTCCCGATGCGCACATACTCCTGCAAATCGGGCTCCTGGTAGCTGGAAGGCGAATACGAGGTGAGGTTGTGGTCTTCTATTTCGATACCAAACTCGTGGTTTTGCAACTGTACCCGTACATCCAGAAACTGCGACTCATCCTCCCCGTTGCCGTGAATAATCAGGTTGGCCACTACCTCATCCACGGCCAGCACAATCTGGTTAATGACCAAGCTGGAAAGGGCGTGACTAGTTAAAAAGTCGCTCACGAAGTCGCGCACCACCTTCAGGTTGCGGCGTGTGCAGCTAATTCGGATTGCGTGTTTCATTCTTCGGGTTTCCGCGTGCGGGGCTATCAGATGGCTTCGGCTTCAGCTTCCGACGGTACAATTGTCATCAGTGAATCCAAGCCCAGAATTTCAAACACGTTATGCACCTTCTCCTGCATGTTGAAGAACACCAGCTTCACGCCGGCATCCTGGAAGCTTTGCAGGTGCGAGATGAATACACCCAGCCCGGCCGAAGAAATATAGTGGAGCTGGCGGCAGTCAATTAATACTTTCTGGTTGCGCAGGATTTCCGGCTTGCTCAATTCCGTATCCAGCAGGACCGATGAACTGGCATCCAGTTCTCCATCCAGGCTCAGCGTAAGAGTACTTTCGGTAGCGTGTTGTGTTATTTTCATAGCTCGGTGCTACGTTAAAGCCCTGCTTCGGGTTGGGAAGCCTTGAATTTAATTACCAGCAGCGTCTGGTCATCGTGCATGGGCTGGCCCTTACTGAACTCCATCAGGTCGGCCAGAATCTGCTCCTTGATTTGCTCGGCATCCAGGTAGTAAGTCCGCTCCAGCATCTGTTGCAGGCGCTCCTCGCCGTATTCCTCCTGGGCCCCGTTACGCGCTTCCACAATGCCGTCGGTGTAAATCACCATTACGTCGCTGGGGTTGTAGTCGTAGAACTGGTTTTTGATGTGCTTCTCGTAGGTATCGTTCCGGATGATACCCAGCCCCAGTCCGGCCGTGCGGAAGTAGGATACCTCCTCTTTAATAGAGTGGTAGTACAGCGTGTGGCAGTGGCCGGCCCGGGCAAATACGAAACCGCCGTGCTCGTAGTCGATGATGTAGAGCGAGGCCGTAATGAAGGCTGATTTTTCGAGGCAGCGGGCCAGGGCGTTGTTCGCCTGGGCCATAAACTTGCTGGGTACCGGAAACTTCTCCCGCTCGTTGCGGGCCAGCGGGTTCTCCTGCATCAGAGCATGAAAAATTCCCTTCATCTGGGCCACGTGGAAGGCCGCCGTAACGCCCTTGCCCGATACGTCGCCGATGAGCACGGCCAGGCGGCGGCCCGGCAAATGCAGGAAGTCGTAAAAATCACCTCCCACCTCCGTAGCAGCCAGGGCGTGGGAGCTGATTTCAAACCAGTTGTCAATGGGCAGGTTCTTCGGAATCAGGCTGTCCTGTACGGCCGAGGCTATTTTGAGCTCATCCTGCACCCGCTGCGTGTGCATGGAGGCCTGCACCAGCTGCAGGTTCTCGATGCTCAGCACCGTCTGGCTGGCGAAGGTTTGCAGGATGCTCAGGTTTTCCCGGTCGAAGCCCTGGGGGTGCTCCTTAAGCATGTACACGCTGCCGTACTGGTTTTTGCTGGAGTGCAGGGGCATCACAATCAAAGAGCCAAACGGCAACTCCAGCCCCCGGAAGCCGGCGCTGTTGTACAAGTCGTTGTTGATGTACTCAATGTGGGTGAGGTTGTAGTCGGCCAGCAGGTTACGCACAGCCTGAGCTTGCTCCGGCCGGATGTGCTGATACAGGGGCTGACCTTCTTCGGGGCTGGCAACATCCAGCCAGGCTGCATCGGCTCCTACCGTCTGGATGGCTGAATCAAAGAACATACGGTACACCTCGTCCGTCGTCTGGCCGCGCTGAATCAGTTGGGTAAGGCGCTGCAGACTCAGAATTTCCTCGCGCTTCTGCTCAAATACCCCGGCCGTGGGCAGGTTAAAGAGCGTGACCAGCAACCCCATTATGGCGTAGAAGCCGGCAAAAAAAGCGTTTAGGATAAGGAACGTATGCTGAGTAGGAGGGGCTATCAGCTGCGGGTCCTGTTGCGTCTGAAGGAAATAGGCCGTAAAGGCCCCCATAGCCAGAATAATAGCCAACTGCAGCAGTACGGCTTCTATTTTCTGGCGGCGGTTCAGGTAGGCAACCCACTTCTGGTGGCTGCTGATATATGCCCCAAAAGCTGCCAGTGCCCCCAGAATGGCCGTGTTAAAACCCCAGGTAGGCGTGGGGGCAAACAGATGAACCAGGAGGGTAAGGCCCAGTAATACCTCAAACCACACCCACTGCCGACGTAGCGTGGCCGACGACCGAAACAGCACCAAGGAGCGCCAGGCGTAGTTGGTGCGCGCCAGCAGTACTACAAACAAGCCTACGTTTACGGTGTACACAACCGAAAACAGAACCGAGCGGGTTTCGGGCAGGGTAGTAGCAATGAGTTGCTGCAGCAGATGCAGCCCGGCACACACGGTAGCCAACAGGCCCGGCCCCAGCACCAGCCGCCGCAGCAGGCCCACAAAATCGAGGCCCCGCAACCGGTCGGGCGTATTTCGCTCATGAATAAACACGGCCGCCGTAAACAGGGCCTGCAGTACCAGAATAGGCCAGTTGGGTTGCTGGCCACTACGTGGCAGCAGGTAGGGGTGCGCGTACAACAAGGTACAGGCCAGAAGCCCCAACCACGTCAGAAGGCAAACCGGGAACAGGAAGAGATGTAGCTTCCGAAGAAATGACATGCAGTAATCCTACTGAAAAAAGGCAGAGCAGGCGCTAAATAGAGGAGCAAGATACAGGCTGCACCGGAAATGTGGGCCAGCCTGCTGCCGGGTAATAATGGCTACCTACGGATAGGAGCAAAAAAAAGCCGACGGCCGGAAAAGGCCGTCGGCAAATACACAGGAAATAAGCGGAATGCTTCAGGAAAAATCCGGCCTGGCTACTAGCGGCTGCTGTAGTTGGGGGCTTCCCGGGTTATCTGCACATCGTGGGGGTGCGACTCTCGCAGGCCGGCCCCGGTAATGCGCACGAAGCGGGCCGTTTGCAGAGCTTCAATGGTAGCGGCTCCACAGTAACCCATGCCGGCCCGCAAGCCCCCGGAAAGCTGATAGAGTACTTCGGCGGCCAGGCCTTTGTAGGGCACCCGGCCCACAATGCCCTCGGGTACCAATTTTTTTACGTCGTCCTCGGCATCCTGGAAATACCGGTCTTTGGAGCCCTCCTCCATGGCTTCCACTGAGCCCATACCCCGGTAGCTCTTGTATTTGCGGCCCTCAAATAAGGTTACCTCACCGGGCGCTTCCTCGGTGCCGGCCAGCAGGGAGCCCACCATAATCGTGCTGGCTCCAGCGGCCAGAGCCTTCACCACGTCGCCGGAGTACTTAATGCCGCCATCGGCAATGAGCGGTACGCCCGTGCCTTCGAGGCCCCGGGCCGCTTCCAGCACCGCCGACAGTTGGGGAACACCTATACCAGCAATGATGCGAGTAGTACAGATGGAGCCAGGCCCCACGCCCACTTTCACAGCGTCGGCCCCGGCGTCGGCCAGGGCGCGGGCACCTTCGGCAGTGGCCACATTGCCGGCAATTACTTCCAGCTTCGGAAACTGCTGCTTGAGGTGGCGCACGGCATCGAGCACACCCTTGCTGTGGCCGTGAGCCGTGTCCACGCTCACTACATCCACGCCGGCCTCCATCAGAGCGGCTACGCGGTCTAGCAGGTCGGCCGTAACGCCCACGGCGGCGCCTACGCGCAGGCGGCCCAGCTCATCTTTGCACGCATTGGGGGTACGGCGGCGTTTCCGAATGTCCTTATAGGTAATGAGGCCCACCAGGCGGCCATCGGGGTCGATAACTGGCAGCTTCTCCACCTTCGAATCCTGCAGAATCTCCTCGGCGGCGGCCAGTTCGGTGCCCGCTTTGGCCGTTACCAGCGGGGCGGCCGTCATTACCTCCGTTACCGAGCGGGTCATATCCTTCTCGAAGCGCAGGTCGCGGTTGGTGAGGATGCCTTTGAGGCGGCGCTGGCTATCAATAATAGGAATGCCCCCAATGTTATTGTTGCGCATCAGCTTCTTGGCGTCGGCCAGGGTAGCAGTTTCCTCCAGGGTGAAAGGGTCCAGAATCATGCCGCTCTCGGAGCGTTTCACGCGGCGCACCAGCTCGGCCTGGGCTCGGATGCTCATGTTCTTGTGAATGATGCCAATACCGCCTTCCTGAGCCAGGGCAATGGCCATTTCGGCCTCGGTTACGGTGTCCATAGCCGCCGAAACGAAGGGAAGCTGGAGCCGGATGTTGCGGGTAAGCTGGGTGCTGGGGTCGGCGTCGCGGGGCAATACTTCCGAATAACCGGGCAGCAGCAGGACGTCGTCGTAGGTAAGCGCCTCGAAGGCAATTTTGGCAGCGAAATCAGCCATGGCAACAAGAAGGTTAGGTTCTACTTATTGCCAGGCAAATCTACGGCGAAATATTGGGTTTCCGCTTTTTGGCCTACCTATTTCCGGTGAAAGGGGCGAAGTACCGGCCGCTGCCGGCGGCCCTCCCGGGATATGGCCGGCGGTGAATAGCGCCAAAAAGGCCCCCGGAATTTCCGGGAGCCTCTCGGACTGAGGGGAGCGGAGCATAGAGCGGGCAACACTACTGCCCCGCACATGAACGGTGCATGAAGCCGCCACCACACGGCCACAGCGCCCATGGCCGGGCCATACCCCGTGCGCCGGCCAAAACCCCAACACGGCTTTTGCGGTTACACCAGCCAGCCGCAGCGTGTGCGGCTGGCTGGTTATTTCCATATTCC
Organism: Hymenobacter metallilatus; assembly: GCF_003944705.1. Taxonomy (GTDB): domain Bacteria; phylum Bacteroidota; class Bacteroidia; order Cytophagales; family Hymenobacteraceae; genus Hymenobacter; species Hymenobacter metallilatus. Next base: position 171,498 of record NZ_RWIS01000003.1, read on the forward strand.
CCTCGAACAACTTCCATGGCAACTTCCAAAATCTGGTTTATTACCGGTGTCAGCACCGGTTTCGGCAAAGAGCTGGCCGACTATTGTCTGGCCCAGGGCGACTCCGTAGCCGCCACTTTCCGTAAGCAGGAGCAGGCTGATGAATTCACGAAGAAAGACGGTAACCGGGCCCGTGGCTTCGTGTGCGACGTAGTGCATGAGCAGCAGGTGCAGCAGGCCGTACAAGGGGCTATCCAATTTTTCGGCCGCCTTGATGTGGTCGTAAACAACGCTGGCTACGGCTCCCTGGGCAGCATCGAGGAAATTGGTGAGGCTGAGGTGCAGCGCCAGTTCGACGTGAATGTATTCGGACCGCTGCGGGTGCTGCGGGCGGTATTGCCCCACCTGCGGGAGCAGAAAAGCGGGCATGTGCTCAACATCACCAGCATTGGGGGGCTGAAAACCTTCCCTGGCGTGGGTGTATACAATGCCAGCAAGTTTGCGCTGGAGGCTATTGGCGAAAGTCTGGCCCAGCAGGTGGCGCCGCTCGGTATTAAGGTAACCAACATTGAGCCCAGCGGCTTCCGCACCGAGTGGGCCGGTAGCTCGGCCACGTACGTGGATACCAACATTGAGGACTACCGCTCTACCGTGGGCGAGAACCTGAAAGGTATTCAGGGTTACAGCGGCCGCCAGCCCGGCGACCCGCAGCGGGCCGCCAAAATTATGTTTGAGGTAGTGCGGCAGGAAAACCCGCCCCTGCATTTGCCTTTGGGCAAAGCGGCCGTAAAAGGGGCCCGCGACAAGTTTACGAGCCTGGTACAGGAGCTGGCCCAGGTAGCCGACCTCGGCGACTCGGCCGATTACCCGGCTGGTGAATAAACAGAATTTCAGAACGTCATCAGGCCACTGTCCTTCGGGTTAGTGGCCTGATGCGGTTATCCAGGGTATGGGAGGTTGCGGAAGGATATGCTCGCCTCCTGGCGGGGGGCGTAGCCCGCAGCTGGATACGCCGCACCGTCTTGCTAACGAACCGGACCACGGAAGCTACGAGCTGCAGGCCGCGCTATAGGGCGCCAAAAACCGTTATATAGAAATACAGAAGATTGTTTTTTTATAGAAAGCAGGGGCCTGATTGTCTGAATGTTGGCGGGCGGGCAGTAAATTAGTGCGCTCTTTCCGAGCCTGTATTAATTTTTACTGTTCACGTCCTTCATTTCACTTCTTTATTCTGCCCATGCGGATACCTTTTACCCTCTCAGTAGCGGCCACGCTGCTAGCCCTGCCCGGCCTAGCGCAAAGCATCGAGTCGCAAAAAATCAGCTTTGAGTACGTTCGGCTACCTCTAGTGCCCCTGTCCGGCAGCGTCCATACGTACCACGCGGAAGTAGTAACCCGCTACCAGGACGCCATTGCCCAGCAGAAGGCCGCCCATGCTGCGGCCGTTACGACGGCCGAAACCAAGGCGGCCGAAGCCAAAAAAGAGTACAAAGCCCAATCATTCGGCGCAAAAGCCTTCAACAAAATTGTACTGGACGAAGGCAAGCCCAAGGATGCGGTGCTGCCCGCCGCCGACTATACCCCGCAGGTGTTCGACACGCAAACGCTGGCCACCACCTACGTTACAGTAAGTGGCCTGCAGCGGACCCCGGGCCCTGACGCCGACCTTCAGGTAGTAGTAGGCCTCGACGGATTTACCCAAGGCGAGATTGTGCAGCAGGCCATCCAGGGTAGCCAGATGAAAATTGGCGGTGTGGCTACCGGTGACGGTATCAAGCATGCCTATCAGGTGTCGTATAAGTCGCCGCTGAGCGTGAAGGTAACGGCCAAAGACGGCACAGTGCTGCTGGAGGAGCAGCTGGAAGCCTCTACCGCCTACCGCAAAGCCAGCACCGAGGCTTTTGCCACCGAGGCCGGCCTGGCCAAGTACTGGCAGGCTAACCAGATGGTGTTTATGCGCAAGCTGGACGACGACCTGATGAAGGAGAATATGAAGCTGGTGGCCGAGCTGCTGGATAGCCGGCTGGGCCAGCGCACCCTCACCCGCAGTACCAGGGTGGTAGTGGTTACCGACAAGAATATTAACTACGACGAGTTTCCGCAAGCCTACGAAAAGGCTGTAATGGGTTACAAGCTACTGGCTCAGCCCAACCGCTCGGCCGATGCCGCCAAGCAGATGCAGGAAGCCTTGGCTTTATGGAATAAAGCCCTGGCCGAGTCGAATCCCAAGGACAAAAAAGCCCGCATCGATGCCAAAGTAACGGCTGCTACGTTGCTGAATGCTGCGGAGGCCAACCTCTGGCTTAACAACTTCGATGAGGCCGAGCGGCTGCTGGTAAAGCTGAAGTTGCTGGATATTTCGCGCTATACCGAGGCCGCCAAGGAGCTGGACGTACTTCTGCAGGACCAGCGCACCCGCTACCTGGCCAATCATAAAGGGTAAGTCCTGTTACTCTACCACCAACGGGGCCCGCTACTGCGCAGTAGCGGGCCCCGTTGGTGGTAGAGTAACAGGGGCTAAGAGCTTAAAATTGCGTGCCGACGCTTAATTGCAGCTCCCGAACCCGAAATTCGGACTGGCTCACAACCGGGTTGCCGCGGTAGGTGCTCACAATGCGCGAAGCCTCCGGAATTTGCACGTTGTACGGCGTATCCGAGGCGGTCAGGGAGAGTAGCAGCCGGTTGTTGGTGAAGTATAAGCCGGGCTGAACGAACGTATAGCTGTAGCCTTTCTGGCTCAGATTGATCATCTGGCCCACCGAAATGCCAGGCATCAGATGGCCATTTTCACCCAGCCGGATGTGGTAGTGCAGGCCCCAGTCGACGCGGGCACGGGTGAGCAGGCGGCTGATATGCTCCTGAGAATAGAAGGTAATACCCGTAGCCGGATAGCTCTCGGTATAGCCGGTTTTGAAATTCAGCAGTTGCATGTCTAAGCCTACTGTGCCCGACATAAGCAGCCGGTTGGCCAAAGGCTTAAACGCTTTTACGTCGGCAAAGCCCGAAAATGTGTCGCGCAGCTCCGGCTGCGTTTCTGAGTAGCCACTGTACGAGGTAGAACGGAACTGACTGATTTTCGGTCCGGCCTCAAAATAGAACTGCCACTTATTGGTTTGCTGAGCGGCAGCAGACTGCGCCAGACCCAGGGCAGAGGCCAGCAGAACGGTTGTGGTAAATAAGTGCTTCATAACAGGCAACATGGATATAGGTGGATGTTGATCCTCCCAAAACCAAGGATAATGCCAGAATGCAGCGGGTTTCAGTTTTTAGCAAAAAAGTTCCCGGGCCTGCCTGTAAGCCGGTAGAATTTGCCTTATCGGCCGCAACAGGCGCTTCACAATTCCACCTGCCCACAAAACCGCACCTGACTGTGCCAAAGTATGAACATGGCCCGAGGCAATAGGCAAGCAATTAAGGCCGGATACTTGGCTGCGTGCGGCGCCAGTCAGGATGAAAGCACAGGCTGATCTGCATGTTCTCATTCAGTTCTGGCCGACTGTCCTGGGGCAGCTGGACAAACTGGTTGAGGTAGCCAATTTCTACTGACGAGGCAGTGCTGATCTGGTAGCCTATTCCAACGTAAGCGCGGTTTTGTTGGAACAGTCTTCCCTTGGCCTGCTGCCCGAATCCCAGAAAAATTTCATCAGCAACCACGGCAAAGGGTACCCCACTGGTCAACTCCCGGCCTAACAGAGGTATAGCCAGCCGCAGCTGGTAGCGCAGCCGGTTCAGGTAAGTAAAATCCTGGTCGGGCTGCAGCCGTACCCAGCGCTGCTCCAGGCGGTAGCGTTGCTGCAGCTGTACCCGGTTCTTGGCATCGCGCAGCTGCAGCTGCTGATATAGTCGGTGCTCCGGCCCGCTGGCTCCGGGGTAGTGGTCCTCGGCCACATCCTGGGAGTAGGCATAGCCACCGGTCAGCAGCAGATTATCGGAGAAGTAGTAGTTGGCGCCACCCCGGAATACGTTTTGGTAGCCCAGCTCGGAGGTGCGCGTGCGTAGCACCTGTACTTCCGTGTGCAGGCCCCACCGTTTACTCAGGCGGGCGTCGCTCAGGAACATAAGCCAGGTGTTCTGGCGGATAGAAGCGGAAGATGAAGGGGCAAACTGCTGGGCCACGCCCGGGTGTAGCAACAGCAACATCAGGCCCGCCAGCAGCCCTAATCCCCGGGAAGTGAGGCGGGTAGAGTGCTGCATAGGGTAATGTTACCGAATTGTTTCCTGTGTTACCTAATTGTTAATGTTAAGTTTTTGACGACTCTCGGTGAATAGCCCGAATCAGCAGGTAAAAGCCTGGCTCAGGGCGTAGCCGGCTTGAATGTAGCCCGTCCGTTGTTAGAGGCCGTTCTGCTTTTTGGTACCCCGAATGGCTTGGGCTTCCAATGGGTTTTCGGGCCAGTAGTGCTTGGGGTAGCGGCCCCGTAGCTCTTTGCGCACCTCAAAGTAGCTGCTGGTCCAAAAGCTGCGCAGGTCGCGGGTAACCTGGGCGGGGCGGTAGCCAGGACTGAGCAAGTGGAGCGTGAGCGGCACGCGGCCTCCCGCCACAGTGGGCGTATCCAGCAGCCCGAATACCTCCTGCAAGCGCACGGCCAGCACTGGCGCGGCCGGCTCGGCGTAGTCCAGCCGGATGCGGGAGCCGGTTGGCACTTCCAGGTGGGTGGGTGCCAGTTGCTCCAGCTCCTGGCGCTGCGCCCAGCCATCCGGCAGCAGGCCAAGCAAGGCTTCCTGAAAATCAACCCGGCTCAGCTCACTCATTGATTTTACACCGATGAGGTAGGGGCCCAGCCACTCGGGCAGGGCTGCCAGCAGCGCCGCATCCGACACATCTGGCCAGCGCTGAGGAAAATGATGCTGCAAAAAAGCCAGCCGCTCCCGAAGCTGTCGGGCCGCCTCGCTCCAGGGCAAGCGGCCAATGCCACCGGCCTGTATGGCCCCGAGCAGAGCCTCGGTTATGGCGGCGGGGTCGGGGTTGGGCAGGCTGGTGTCGGAAAGGAGCAGAGCCCCCAGGCGGCGCAGGCGGCGGGCGGTTACGCGGCCGGCCGCTTCGTCCCAGCGCACTTCGTCGCGGGTTTCCAGCTGCTCCGCGAAGTACTCTTCCAACTCGGCCCGACTGACCGGCGCGGCCAGACTAGCCCGGGGCTGGGCCGCCAGGCCATCCAGCGCGGCAACGGCAAAAAAGGTATCCTGCTGCCCGAAAAACTCCGCGGCCAGCGTGGCGCGCTGCCCACTGATGAGGCGTACCCGCTCGGGCGTTTCGCGCTGGGCCAGCCGGTCGGGGTAGGCCAGGGCCGCCAGCAGACCGGCCACATCGGGCTCAATTTCGCCCCGGGCCCCGGCGCGGTTGCGGAGCACGGCCGCCGCCTCGCGCACCCGGCGCAGGGCGGCTCCGTCGGGGTGCAGGCCGGGCAGCGGGGCGCGGCCGGTACTAAGCGCCTCCAGCCGCAGCCGCAAGTCGGGCGGCCCGAACGAGCCGTCGGCGGGGCGTAGCAGGTCGCGCTCCGTAAGCAGGGCCGCCAGGGCGCAGGCCGTAGCCCCGTGCCCGATTTCCTGCCCCCGCACCACCAAATGAGCCAGCCGGGGCGCCAGCCCCAGCCCGGCCAGGGCCCGGCCGTGGGCGGTGGGCTGCCCCTGGGCCGTGAGGGCCTGCAAGCGCCGCAGCAGCTCCCGGGCCAGCGCCAGGGCTGGAGCCGGGGGCGCATCGAGCCAGCGCAGGGCCGTGGCATCATAAGCGCCCCACAATGCCAGCTCCAGGGCCAGGGGACTAAGGTCGGCGGTGAGGATTTCGGGGGCCAGATGGTGGGGCAGCTTTTGGAACTCGGCTTCCGTCCAGAGGCGGTAGCAGGTGCCGGGACCCAGGCGGCCGGCCCGGCCCCGGCGCTGGTCGGCCGCGGCCTGGCTCACGGGCTCGGTGCCCAACGTGGTAAGGCCGGTGCGGGGCTCGAAGCGCGGTACGCGGGCGTAGCCGCCATCCACTACAATGGTTACGCCCTCAATGGTAAGGCTGGTTTCGGCAATGCTGGTGGCCAGCACCACCTTGCGGCGGCCGGCCGGGGCGGGGCACAGGGCGGCATCCTGCTGCTCGGCCGGCAGCTCGCCGTGTAGCACATGCACATCAATGTACTCAGGCAAGCCCGCCAGCTTGTCGGCCACGCGGCGCTGGTCGGCCAGGCCCGGCAGGAACACCAGCACGTCGCCAGTGGGGTGGGCCGTCAGGGCTTCGCGGATGATGGCGGGCGTGAGGTCCTGGAGTTTTTCGTGGGGGCGGCTGGAAACGGTAGCGGCCCGGCGCGGACTCAGGTAATGGGTTTCGACCGGAAACATGCGGCCCTGGCTGCGCACTACCGGCGCGCCCAGCCAGGCCCCCAGCCGGTCGGCATCCAGCGTGGCCGACATCACCAGCAGCCGCAGGTCGGGGCGGAGCACTTGTTGAGCATCCAGGGCCAGGGCCAGCCCCAGGTCGGCCTGCAGGCTCCGCTCATGAAACTCATCAAACAGCACCGCCGCCACTCCCTCCAGCGCCGGGTCGTCCTGGAGCTGCCGGGTCAGGATAACTTCCGTTACCACTTCAATGCGGGTTTTGGCCGATACCTTACTTTCCAGGCGCATCCGGTAGCCTACCGTGTGGCCCACGGGCTCACCCAGCAGCTGAGCCATGCGGGTAGCGGCGGCGCGGGCCGCCAGCCGCCGGGGTTCCAGCACCAGAATCCGGCCTCCCTCGCGCCAGGCGGCTTCCAGCAAAGCCAGGGGCACAATGGTGGTTTTACCGGCTCCGGGCGGCGCTTGCAACACGGCCCTGGAGTGCGTTTCCAGGGTGCGGAGCAGTTCCGGCAGGGCATCGAGAATGGGCAGAGACAATTCCTGCAATTGATGAGAAAGAGCTGATGACATAACGAAATACTGGCGAAGATGCCAACCGGTACTTAGGGCCGCGAAGTTGAGCAAAACTGCCACAATAGTTTGCCACCCTTATAAACCGAATGCAGATGCCTACTCTACCTCTATAGGGTGTAAATGGTAATTCGGCAGGGATAAATAAGCTTTTGTCTAATTGATGTTTAATCTGTGATAAAAAAAATTACACTTTTGTGTATTGGGCAAACCCTGTTCCCTACCAACTCTCACCTATAAGTCATTACGTTCATGATTAAACAAGTACTTTTTCGGCTACTCGGTTTGGTGTTACTGAGTTTATGCGCGCCGCGGCTGATACTAGCCCAAGGGCCTGCTGTACTCGACGCGCCCCCGGCCATGCCGCTCACCTGGTTTATTAAGCAAGACCAGCATATGGTGGTGCGACGCGGTGCCGTAGTGATGGTGATGGATCGGGACGTCGTCTTATCCAACGGAGCCCGCATCAACCACACCAACGGAAAAGTAGAGCTGCTGACTGGCGGCAGCATGCCGTTGCAGGAAGGTGAGGCCATGAGTCAAAATGGAGAACTGGTAGGCAGCCAGCGCGCCTTACAATTGGGCCTTACCCCGGCGGTAGTATCAGGGCGTATGGCAGCGGCAGTGGCTGCTACCCCGGTGGTAGCTCCGGCCGTTGTTGCGGCTCCAGTAGCAGCGGAAACCCCAGCAGCCAGCTCGCTTACTTTTGCCTATCAGGCGCCGGCGCCCGTTAATGGCAAGCTGAAGGGAGTAGTAGAACTAGGGGCCAGCGGCTTCAACTCGTTCATTATCCGGGTAGACAAACAACAGAACTGGAAACTAGAGAAATCGGAATTTGGCAACAGCTTGGTGATGGAAAACATGGCCACCGACGACGATGTGCGCAAAGGGCTTAAAAGCTACATTGCCCAAATGCTGGACTATGGTGTGGGGGGGCACGATATTCACTTCGTGGTAAGCTCCGGTGCTGCTATGGCCGACGTCACCCGGCGTATTGTTCAGAACCTGAAGGGACTGGGTTATGTGGTCAACACTGTAACGCCAGAGCAGGAAGGTGCCCTGGGGCTAAAGGCTGCTCTGCCGCCTTCCTATGCCAACAAGGCCTTTGTGGCTGATATTGGCTCGGGTAATACCAAAATTTCCTGGCTGCAGAACGCCATGCCAAAGGCGCTGGATACTTATGGTGCCAAGTATTACCAAAAAGGCATTGCTGATGAAGCTGTATCCCGCGACGTAGCCGATAATGCACGGCAGGTACCAGCAACGCAACGCCAGACCTGCTTTATTATTGGAGGCGTGCCCTACGAGCTGGCTAAAATCAACCGCCAGGGCAAGGAGCGTTTTACGGTGTTGGGCCCACCGGCCGCTTATGCCGAGCTGCCCAACGCCAAAACTAAGGCGGGTGTTACCATTTACAAAGCCCTGGTGGACGCTACCGGCTGTCAGCAATTTGTATTCGATTGGGATGCCAATTTCACCATTGGCTACCTGCTTAGCTTGCCCCAATAGTGCAACGAAGCCACGCAGAACGCCGACCCGAAGAAATTCCGGGTCGGCGTTCTGGTTTGAGCCTGGCAGCAAGTTTTTTAATACACCGGTACCGCTGGATCTACCTGCTGGCTCCAGGCGTGAATACCGCCGCGCAGGTTCAGCAGGTTCGTCAGCTCGTGGCGGTGCTGGAGGTAGGCCAGGGCCTGCATGGAGCGCACGCCGTGGTGGCAGATGAGCACGGCGGGTCGGTCGGGGTCAATTTCGGTGGCGCGGCTGGCTAATTCGCCCAGCGGCAGCAGCTGGCTGCCCTCTATGCGGCAGTAGGCAAACTCCTCGGGCTGGCGCACGTCAATGAGCTGGATGTCTTCGCCGCGCTGAAGACGGGCGTGCAGGTCGGGGGCAGTAAGTTCGGGCAGCATGGTGGGCGGTAGAAAGCGAAAAAGCCGGAGAAGCTGCAAAATTACGGGCTACTCCTTAGCTTTGACCAAGCGGGTAGCCTGAACCGGAGATATTGCTCCGGCGCCCCGCTTATCACTGGTCTTTCTGTGTTGCAGTCGTTGTATGAGTTCTGGACCGCCGCTGCCGGCGTCAGTCCGCTGGAGTGGGTGGCCGTGCTGACGGGCTTTGCCTGCGTGTGGCTGGCCGCGCGTGAGTCGCTCTGGAACTTTCCGGTGGCCATTGTCAGCTGCGGCCTCTACGTGCTGGTGTATTATAAAGCTCGGCTGTATTCCGATTGTGGTCTGCAGGGGGCGTTTATTGCGCTCAGTGTATATGGCTGGTATGAGTGGCTGCATGGTGGCCGCCACCGCGCCGAATTACCCGTTTCGCGCACCCAGCCGCTGGAATGGGGTGGATGCCTGCTGTTTGTGCCAGCTTTTACCCTTGGGTTCGGCTACTACCTGCAGCACCACACCGATGCTGCACTGCCCCACTGGGATGCCCTGACCACGGCTATCAGCTTGGCGGCTCAGTACCTGCTGATGCGGAAGCGGCTGGAAAACTGGTGGCTCTGGGTCTTGGTAGATATAATGTACGTTCCCATCCTCTGGTACAAGCAGCTTTATCCCACCAGTGCCCTGTATGCCCTGTACCTAGGGTTGGCTATCTACGGCTACCGGGAGTGGCACCGCACATTGCGTCGGCAGCAGGCTGCGGCCTCATCTTTTCAAGTCGCCTGAGTATGTTGCGTGTTGCCCTTACCGGACCCGAGTCGACGGGCAAAACGACGTTGAGCCGCCTGCTGGCCGAACAGTATACCACCACCTGGGCCCCGGAGTATGCCCGCTACTACCTGGAGCAGCACGGCCCCAACTACACCATGGCCGACCTGGAGCGGATTGCCAAAGGCCAGTTGCGGGCCGAGCAGAACGCCATGCAGGCCGCACAGGTACAGGGCCGGCCGCTGTTCTTCTGCGACACTGATTTGCTGGTAATAAAAATCTGGTCGGAACATGCCTTTGGGGTGTGCCCCCAGTGGATAATAGAGCAGATTGAGTTGCAGCGCTACGACCTGGTGTTGCTGCTGGATGTCGACCTGCCCTGGGAGCCCGACCCTTTGCGGGAGCACCCCAACCATCGGCAGTATTTTTACGATTTGTACCAGCGGGAACTGCGGGAGCGGCTGTCCAATTTTGCCGAAATAAGCGGGGCACCGGCTGAGCGCTTGGAGCAGGCCTGCTTCCACGTGGATATTTTGCTGGGCAAAACCAGCTTCTGGCGCACGGCGCGCATCTCCCAAGGCTAACCTTGCCGGCCCGGCTGCCGTTTCTGGGAGCTGGCTGTTCTCTACCGCGTATGTTATATACCCTCGAAAATGAAGTGTGCCGCGTGGCCGTAGATACCCGCGGGGCTGAGCTGCACAGCTTCATTCGCAAAGACCTGAACGAGCTAGAGTACATCTGGCCCGCCGAAGCCGCCTACTGGAACCGCCACGCACCGGTGCTCTTCCCCCTTGTGGGCCGCCTGCCCCAGGATGCCTACCAGCACCAGGGCCGTACCTACACCCTCGGCCAGCACGGCTTCGCCCGCGACCGGGAGTTTCGGCTGCTGCACCAAGGCCCGGCGGCGCTGACGTTTGAGCTGCGCGCTGATGAGGACAGCCGCCGCATCTACCCCTTCGAGTTTGCCCTGCGCCTCAGCTACCGCCTGGCTGGTGCCACCCTCACTATTGGCTGGGAGGTGGAAAACCCGGGGGCCGCTGAACTGCTGTTCAGCATTGGGGCTCACCCGGCCTTCCGGTGCCCACTGCTGCCCGAGGAATCCTTCGAAGACTACGAATTGGTGTTCGACCATCCCGTAACTTTGCAGCGGCATTTGCTGGAAGAGGGGCTGCTAACAGGCCACATGGCACCCGTGCTGGAACAACAAAACGTGCTGCCCCTCAGCTACGAGCTATTTGCGCAGGACGCCTTGGTGTTTAAGCACTTCGATTTCACCCACCTCACGCTGCGAAGCCGGCTTTCGGGCCGGTCCGTGCGGGTCCGCTTCGATGGGTTTCCGTACCTGGGCCTCTGGACCAAAGGGGCCGGGGCGCCGTTTGTGTGCATTGAGCCCTGGCACGGCATTGCCAGCGCTACCACCGGCTCCCGGGAGCTTGCCGACAAAGAAGGCATTCTGAGTTTGCAGCCCGGCCAGCACTTTACTACCACGCATAGCATCACCGTTGAGTAACTTCTTCATGACCTCCGAAATTACCATCCGCCCCATTAAGGCGGCCGATACGCACGCCCTGCGCCATCAGGTTCTCTGGCCCCAGGAATCATTGGATTATGTGAAGCTGAACAACGACGAGCAGGGCCGGCACTACGGGGCTTTTCGTAACGGCAAGCTGGTATCGGTTATTTCTCTGTTTGTGGATGGCCACGTGGCCCGTTTTCGCAAGTTTGCCACCCGCCCCGATTGCCAGGGGCAGGGCATTGGCTCCCAATTGCTACGTCATACTCTGGAAGAAGCCCATACCCATGGTGCTCAGCGCATTTGGTGTGATGCCCGCGCCATAAACGAGGCCTTTTACCGGGCTTTTGGCCTAGAGCCCGAGGGCAACCGATTCTACCGGGGTACCATTCCTTACATCCGTATGGCCAAGGATTTGTAGCGTTCAGTAATGAGGCTACAAGCAGAGAGGGGAGACTGTTGTTCGAACGGCCCGTACGGGTGTTGGAACAACTGTCTCCCCTCTGTTTGCGTGTCGGCGCACTCCCCGCCCTCATACTTCTACCCGCCGACGGTTGTAATCCGGCTCCCAGTCGTTGATGGGGCGGGAAATACCGGGCGGCAGGTCGAAATCAGGCAGGCCATCATCCAGGGGCTCCCCGCCGTCGTCGTCGTTATCGGAAGCGGGAGGATGACGCATACGCCGCCGCGGGAGCACCAGCAGTAACCCCGCAAATACCAACGCAACGAGCAAGTAGAGTACACCGGAGACGGTCATGGCGGGGAGAGTTGAGATGCAACATCAAACCGAAAAAGCAACAGACTTCAGTACGAGAAACGGAGGGGCGAGCCGGGTTGTTTTGGTCAGGGCACTTTTTCTTCGTAGCGCGTCAGTAGCTAGCTAATTTACCTGATTGTCAAGAAATAAAGTACACATTTGTTTGTAAATCCCGCTTGCTTCTGCGCTGGAAGCGGGTGCCCGAAATCCGGCCGGGGTTGGGGCTGAATGTGTGCCCGGGGGCAGACAATTTTGGGCCCGATGCGGCGAAACCCAAACTCCCGCGTACCTTTGCCGCATAGTTTAGGGGTGCCTCTCTGCACAGAGAGGCTGAGATCATACCCATTGAACCTGCCCGGGTAATGCCGGCGAAGGGAACAAACGATCCGCGAACGAAAAACCTCTGGGTGCCGACCCCTGGCACCGGGTCCGTTCCACCTTTTTCCATTTTTCACCAGTGAAAAATTTTGTAGTAACCGGAGTAGCCTTGTTGGCCGCTACCGGTGCGGCATGGGCGCAAGGGCCCGTGTCGGGCAGCGTGCTGGATGCCCGAACCGGCTTGGCCCTGCCCGGAGCGACCGTGCTGCTCGATGGCACTGCCGTGGCTGCCTCGCCCGAGGGCTCATTTACACTGCCCGCTGTACCGGCCGGGGCCCACGAGCTGCGCATCACGTTTGTGGGCTATGAGCCGCTGGTGCAGCGCCTGGAGGGGCAGAGTGGCCCCCAACAGCTGCGCCTGGCGCTACAGCCCGGGGGAGTGCTCACCGGGGAGGCGCTGGTAACGGCCTCCCGGGCCAACGAGCGGACGGCCACGGCCTACACCAACCTGAGCAAAGAGGATCTGGCCACGCGCAACTTCGGCCAGGATGTTCCCTACCTGCTCGACCAGACGCCCTCCGTTGTAGTCAACTCCGATGCGGGCAATGGTGTGGGTTACACGGGCATCCGGGTGCGGGGAACGGGCATTGAGGGCATCAACGTGACGGTGAATGGCGTGCCCTTGAACGATGCCGAAAGCCACGGCGCGTTCTTCGTGAACCTGCCCGATCTGGCTTCCAGCACCAGCAGTCTGCAGGTACAGCGCGGGGTGGGCACCAGCCAGAATGGTAGTGCCGCCTTCGGGGCCAGCATCAATATGAGCACCCTGGAGAGCCGGACTCAGGCTTACGCCGAAAGTCAGAATACCTACGGCTCCTTCAATACCTGGAAAAACAACGTACAGTTCGGTACGGGCCTGCTGGGTGGCCGCTTCACGGTGGATGGCCGCCTCTCGCGCATCAGCTCCGACGGCTACATGGTGCGGGGGGCTTCGGATCTGAAATCCTACTACCTGGCCGCCGGCTACCAGCAGAAGAATACGCTGCTTAAGTTCATCACCTTCTCGGGGCGGGAGAAGACCTACCAGGCCTGGAATGGAGTACCCGAGCCAGCCCTTACGCGCAATGCCGCCGGCCTGCAGCAGTACGTAGATAACTATGAGCTGACGCCCGAAGACGCCGCCCGGGCTTTGCGCGAAGGCCGCCGCTACGCTTACTATACCTACGATAACCAGACCGACAATTACCAGCAGAACCACTACCAGCTCCACCTCACCCAGGGCCTGGGCCGCAGCTGGAACCTGGCCGCCGCCGCCCACCTCACCCGGGGCTTCGGCTATTACGAGAGTTTCCGCGCCAACCGCAAGCTGGCCGAGTATAACCTGCCCGACGTGGTGCTGGGCACTGCCCCCAATACCACCACCATCAAGCGCACCGACCTGGTGGACCGTAAGTGGCTGGACAACTACTTTTTCGGGGGAATTTTCGCCCTCAACTACCAGCCCGCTGCGGGCCGGGTGCAGGCCACGCTGGGCGGGGGCTGGAACCGCTTCCTCAACGACCACTACGGTGAGGTTATCTGGGCGCGCTACGCTTCTACTGGCAGCATCCGGCACCGTTCTTACTTCAACGATGCCCGCAAAACCGACTACAACGCCTATGCCCGCGCCATCTGGCAGGCCCTGGATAAGCTGAGCGTGTACGCCGACGTGCAGGTACGGCGCCTCACGTACCGGCTCGATGGCATTGAGGATAAACAGGTGCCTGTTTCGGCCAAGGCGGACTATACTTTCATCAACCCCAAAGCCGGCCTTACCTGGCAGCTGGCGGCCAGCCAGACCCTGTATGCCAGCTACGCCGTGGCCCACCGGGAGCCCGTGCGCTCCGACTTCACCGACCGGCCCCTGAATGATGCCGGCCCCCAGGCCGAGCAGCTGCACGATGTAGAAGGCGGCTACCGGCTTAACCGCACGGTGAACGGGCAAGCACTGCGGGCCGAAGTAAATGGCTTTTATATGCGCTACCGCAACCAGCTGGTGCAAACCGGCCAGCTCAACGACGTGGGCACCCCGCTGCGTACCAATGCCCCCCGCAGCTACCGGGCCGGCGTGGAGCTTACCGGGGCCTATCAGCCCCTGGCCTGGCTCACACTCAATAGTACCCTCACCCTGAGCCGGAACCGCATCCTGAACTACCGCGCCGTAACCTACGATAAGGACTATAACCCCGTAGTTGCCGCCGAGGGCCGCACCACCACTATTTCCTACTCGCCTAGTGTGGTATCGGCGCACACGGTAGAGGTAGTGCCAGTGAAAGGCCTGCGGGCGGCGCTGCTCTACAAAACCGTCGGCCGCCAGTACCTCGACAATACCGAATCGGTCCGGAAGGTCATTGCCGCCTATCAGGTGCTGGATCTGCGCCTGCGCTACACGGTGCAGCCCCGGTTTATGCGGGAGTTGGAGCTGGGCCTGCTGGTGAATAATCTGCTCAACCGGGAGTACGTGGCCAACGGCTACACCTACGGCTACCCCGATGCCACCGGCCAGCAGCTCACTTTCAACTACTATTATCCTCAGGCTACCCGCAACTTCCTGGCCTCGGTGGGGGTGAAGTTCTGAAGCAAACCAGCTGTCATTCCGAGCCGCGCGCGGAATCTGGGAGAATTGTCAGGTGGTAAATCCAGATTCCGCGCGCGGCTCGGAATGATACGCTCGGAGTGCGGGTCACACTTCTGAACAACTTCATTGTCAGGATTTTTTGCGAATAGATTCGCGAAATGCTATTTTTCGGCATACGCTTTGCCAACAAGCGGTAGTGACTTTTCCCGACCGGAAATCTGCCTTCTGGTCGTATTGTGGGCGTGTAGTGTCGTTGGCTGGTTTCTGGCATTCCCTGTCAACCGCCACGTCCTCCAAAACCCTGACTGGTTCCGGTACTGGTCAGGGTTTTTTCGTGCCGGCTTGTTGCGGCCGGTTGCCGGTCAGGCGTTGCCAAATTCTTATCTTTGGGCATCATCCCACCCACATCACCATTATGTCTTCGCAAGCTGACGTTCTTTCCACCAAGGCCCAGGTGCAGCGCAACAAAGGCTCCCTCAACGCCGCTGGTTTCACCGATTACTACGACATCGACGATTTGCTCACGGAGGAGCACAAGCTCATCCGTCAGAGCATCCGGGACTTCGTTAAAAAGGAAATTTCGCCTAACGTGGAGAAATGGGCCCAGGATGCCTACTTCCCCTCCGACATTGTGCGCAAGTTCGGCGACGTGGGCGCGTTCGGGCCCACCATCCCCACGGAGTACGGCGGCGGCGGCCTCGACTACATCAGCTACGGCCTGATTATGCAGGAAATTGAGCGCGGCGACTCCGGGATGCGCTCCACGGCCTCGGTGCAGGGCTCCCTGGTGATGTACCCTATTTACCAGTACGGCTCGGAGGAGCAGCGCCGCAAGTACCTGCCCAAGCTGGCCTCGGGCGAGTGGCTGGGCTGCTTTGGCCTCACCGAGCCCGACCACGGCTCCAACCCCGGCGGCATGATGACCACCATCAAGGACCAGGGCGACTATTACCTGCTCAACGGCGCCAAGCTGTGGATCAGCAACTCGCCCCAGAGCCAGGTGGCTGTGGTATGGGCCAAAGACGACAACGGCCGTATCCGCGGCGTTATCGTGGAGCAGGGCATGGAAGGCTTCACCGCCCCCGAAATCCACAACAAGTGGAGCCTGCGCGCCAGCATCACCGGCGAGCTGGTGTTCGATAACGTGAAAATTCCCAAGGAAAACATCCTGCCCAACATCGACGGCCTCAAGGGCCCGCTCAGCTGCCTCGATTCGGCCCGCTACGGTATTGCCTGGGGCGCCCTGGGCGCGGCCATCGACTGTTACGAGTCGGCCCTGAAATATTCCCTGCAGCGGGAGCAGTTCGGGAAGCCCATTGCTTCCTTTCAGCTCCAGCAGAAGAAGCTGGCCGAAATGATAACCGAAATTACCAAGGCCCAGTTGATGGTGTGGCGCCTGGGAATGCTCAAAAATGAAGGCAAGGCCACCAGCGCCCAGATTTCAATGGCCAAGCGCAACTCGGTGGAAATTGCCCTGCACATTGCCCGCGAAGCCCGCCAAATCCACGGTGGCATGGGCATAACGGGCGAGTATCCCATCATGCGCCACATGATGAACCTGGAGTCCGTGGTAACCTACGAAGGCACCCACGACATCCACCTGCTCATCACCGGAGCCGATATTACGGGCATTCAGGCGTTTAAATAGCGTCAGTAGCACAAGCTTCAGCTTGTGCCGTATGTCGTCGTATTTTCAAACGGTCGTTCTGGAAGCAGGGCGGCCGTTTTAGGTTATACTCTGATATGCAAACTATTACCCGCCGTTTCCTGAGTGCCGCATTGCTGCTGGTAGCCATGTTTAGCACGGTGCATCTATTGACAGCATATTGGCGGAAGCCAAACCCTGTGGTGGCGCGAAAATGGAGTGCGCCCCGCCTATTGCTGCCGGATAGTGTGGTTTATGGCTTCGTGCGGGAGCTACTGGCCCAGTCAGACACAATGGAGAGCAGGCCGAATCACCCGTCATCAGCCGATTTTCACATCAGCAGAGTACTTTTTGAAAATAACTTGTGGCCCGCTGCTAATGGACGTTTTTATTCTCAATGTCCGCAGGAAAACGGCTGGTGGCTATGGCAGCTGTGCGAACAAGATCCCCTGCTTACACCGGCCGATACAGTATTTATGCGGCAGCAGATGCGTTTCTGCACCGGGTATGGGCTACACCAGCGTTTTATTCCGGGGCGCACGATTATTCCGGCCGATACCGTCTGGACGCTGAAAGAGCGTTTGCATGATATTTTTGAAGCAATGCGTATTCTTCGGCAGCGTCATCACACCTCTGGCTTCTCCAACATCAGCGCGCCCCAGTTTTCGGTTGACCATCAAACGGTAATTGTCGAAATCAGCAGCACCTGTGGTGGCGGGTTTTGTGGAGGAAGCGAAACGTGGTTGCTTCAGAAACGCGGCAGGCACTGGCATAAAATACGCTTACTAAGCAGCTGGGTCAGTTAACACGCCTACCTCTACCCATATGGGCCTTGATACTGTGGAACTCGTAGTTAAGTTCGAAAAATATTTTCAGATACAGATTCCCAACCGCGTAGCCGAATCCATCTATACTGTTGCCGATGCCGCTGCCGTCATAGCCCGGCTGAAACACCTGCCCGCTGATCCGGCCCGTACCGCCGCCTACTACCAATTGCTGACCCGGCTGCTGGATTGTTTACATCCGGGGTACTCACCGGCTACGGAGGCTACGCTGCTAACAGATCTGGATTTGTTGGATACTAATCTTACTCAGGCTCAGCCACTGGCGCACTGCCTGCAACTGCACATGCCCGATTTACCCCGGGCCGCCTGGGAGCCTGGCTTGCCCGGCTGGTGGCAACGCCTGTTTGGTAGTGGTAAAGATGAGTCCGTGCCTGATCCACCGCCTCTGTCTCCTGACTGGGCTCGTACTACCGTAGCCGATTTAACGGAATGGCTACTGGCCCAGAACTACGCCCAGTTGCTGCCGCAACCGGCCACACTCTACGAAGTGCAACGCGCCGTAATAGGCATCACCTGTGCCAAATGCGGGGTGCCGGTACCCGAAATTAAGCTGGCGGATAGCTTCACTGACGACCTGGGAATGGATTAGGTCTTGTAAATAGAAAAGCCCCGAAGCATATGCCTCAGGGCTCTTGGGTCCGGAAAAAATTTCGGCGGTTACTTCTTCTCCAGGTAGTAAATCGTCTGGCTGAAAACGGTATTGCCGCCGCTGGCTATGTCGCTGGGGGCTACGCTAACCAAGCGCCAGCCATCGGCAGTGTACTGATTTACGGCGGCCATGGCGGCTTTGTGTACTTCCGTCATGTTGGCGGCCATTTGTTTGGCACTAAAGCGGCTGAAGTCGATTTCCTTCACTTGCTCCTTACCATCCGGCGACACGGTGACAATGCTGGCCTGGGCGTTGAAACCCATCGACACGCGCGAAATAATCATCATGTAGCCGTTGGGGGCAGCGGCAGTAGCCGGGGCAGCCGGGCGGGCAGTAAGAGTAGCAGGAGCAGCGGCAGTAGCACTCAGCAGCAGAGCCAGCAAAAACGAGCGGATTTTCATGCGTAAAATTGGATATAAAGAGAGAAAAAAGGTGAACAAAGCCACCGCAGCAAATTAAGGGCCGCTATTTACAACGATTTACATATATACTCACTTAACGACAACCTGCGCAAGTTGTACCTCTTACATTTTGCTGAAAAATGTGCGAGCCAATACAGCCTTCCGGCTACTTTCAACTGTAAGCATAAGGCCAGAGGAATGCCCGAAAAGCCAGTAAGCAGGTACGAAGTTAGCGCAGCTCATCAAACGCATACTGGCCGGTACTCCAGAACTCATCCAGGGCCATGATGCGGGGCTTGAAAAAGGAAATCAACTCCGGCCACTGCTCCCGGTTGAAGAGGTTGGTGGGGCGCAGCTCCCGGTAGATGCGGCTCAGGGGGTACCCGTTGGCATCCACGGCTGCCGGCTCCCAGGCCCAGACTTCGCCGGTAGCTTCTTCCAGCATCGGGCGAACCTCCCGGAACTGCTCGAAGAACAGCTCCCGCAGGCCAGCGTCGGGGTGGGTTAGCTCGATACCGATGGTGGCGTGGCGGTTGTCGGCCTGCATGCGGAAATACACATGTTTGAGGCCTGTTTTATAGTTAATCCAGTTGATGGGCACTCCTTCGGCCGAGGGCACGGGCTGCATATAGTGCCCAAAAGTGGTCCAGAAAGCCTGACGGAGCTGCGTTATTTCGTTCTTACTATACATGATGGGGCAAAAGTACGGAGCAGGCGGCTAGTGCGTAAGTGAGCAAACCAGGCCGGCCATGATGCGTAAACCCGGGCCAACGTGTAATTTACGCCCTCAACCCAACGTCTGTCTCTATGTCCGCTCCCGCTGCTGATTCGCTCGTCTTGCTTGAATGTCTGGTTGCCGGCACCACGCACCGCGACGGGTTGCGGGAGTACGAGCCTCAGTTGCAGCCCAACCAGCACCTGGCCCTGCAACGGGAACCCGACAGCTCTTACGACGACTGGGCCGTGCGCGTGTACACCACCGGCCCCCAGGCGTTCTGGCTGGGCTACCTGCCCGAAGGTCGTAACGAAACCGTAGCCCGCCTGCTCGACGCCGGTTTTCCCCTCTCGGCCCGCCTCACCCACAAAGCCTGGGAAGAAGACTGGCTGCACCTGGAAATTGAAGTGCTGCTGGAGCGGTGAGTGGTGAAATTGTGAAAGGTGAAGTTGTGGCGGGTCATTGCGAGCAGCGCGAAGCAATTCTTCCTGTTTAAGGAGATTCGCGCTGAAAAACCGGAAAGCCCTTACTTCCACACCGAGCGTAAGGGCTTTTCAGTTTTTCAGCGTCTTGTGCTACATGAAGGCAGGATTGCTTCGTCGTGCCTCCTCGCAATGACCCGGCATAAATTCACTACTTACCCCAGCGTATCGGCCAGTTGCCGGATTTCCTGGCGGGCCTGCTGAATTTCGGGGGCGTCGGGGAAAGTACGCTGCACCCAGTGTGTGAAGCCGCTGACCATTTCGCCCACGGCCTGCCGGTTGCTTACCGGTGCCGCCTCCGTAGCCGCCGCTTCCGCCTCCGATAGCACCGGAAAGGCATCCTCCAGTCCAATCCGGCTCATTACATCTGACACGAACACCATGCCGCACACCTGCATACCCTGGTACAGCTGCACCAGCTCGGGCATGGTAAGGGTGAGCTGCTCCTGAGCCCGCACCCGCCCGAGGTGCTCGATAAGGGGTTCCAGGGCCGCCGGCTGCAAGTTGGGTAGTTGCGCCACCGCCCGCAGAAATGGGTGGTCGGTGGTGTTGGGCAAACTATGCACCAGCAGCAGAGCCAGGCGCAGCATCTGTAGCTGTTGCTCGGCCAGGCGCAGATTGGCGGCCGGTGGTGCAGGCGCAGGCTGGGCCGCCAGCAGGTCGGCAAACGCTTCTTCCAGCCGCAAGCGGTGCAGCCCCAGCGAAACCTGGCCTGCCGGCGCAGGCACGTGCTCCTCCAGGGTAGTCAGGAAAGCACCGCTTAGCTCCAGGCAGTAGGTTGTAAGCGTTTCCATATCGGGTGCGGCAATGCCCATCTGCTGCTGCACGTAGGCCAGCACCGGCGCCGCCAACGATGTTTCCAGCGTCAGGCGGCCCAGCAGCAGCAGGTGGTAGAGGGCCAGCGGGTCCGTGCGCAGGATGTGGAGTAGCTCAGCGTGCGTCTGAATCTGGTTTAACTCCTGCACCCGGCGGGTATTCAGGCTTGCCAACGTGGCTATTCGTTGAGCGTCAGGGTGGCTGAGCAGCTCGGCTGCGGCCATGCCGTGCAGGCTCAGGCAATGCGCCAGTTGCTCATAAAAATCGGGAGGAAGGGCGTCGAGCCAGGAGGTGGAAGTAGGCATAGCAAAACGGCGGATGATGCTGCAAGTTACGTGCTGTTGCCAACCCGGCAGTAGCCGTACCGACGATGCTTGCTAATATGGTTAGTAGAATAGGGCAAGAAGAATATTTTTTGCTAAAAAAGGCACCAACGCCCACCCTAAAGTGTTACCTTTCGACACGCTGAATTACACTTTACGCTTATGCGCGACCCGTATATGACCGGTGGCAAAGACCACATGGACGCCACCGAAAAGGACATTGACAAGGCGCTCCGGCCCCTTTCCTTCGATGATTTCACCGGCCAGGGCAAGGTAGTCGAGAACCTGAAAGTGTTTGTGGCCGCCGCCAAGCACCGCGGCGAGGCCCTCGACCACGTGCTGCTGCACGGCCCCCCCGGCTTGGGCAAAACCACTCTCTCGCACATCATTGCCAACGAGCTGGAATCGGGCATCAAAATGACCAGCGGCCCGGTGCTCGACAAACCCTCAGACCTGGCCGGCCTGCTCACCAACCTGGAGCCCAACGACGTGCTCTTTATTGATGAGATTCACCGCCTCAACCCGGTGGTGGAGGAGTACCTGTACTCGGCCATGGAGGACTACCGCATCGACATCATGCTCGATTCGGGCCCGAATGCCCGCTCCGTGCAGATTTCCCTGTCGCCGTTCACACTCATCGGGGCCACTACCCGCTCGGGTATGCTCACCTCCCCGCTGCGGGCCCGCTTCGGTATCAGCTCCCGCCTGGAGTATTATGATTCCAAGCTGCTGACCAGCATTGTGCAGCGCTCCGCCGAAATTCTGGGCACGCCCATCTATGAGGATGCGGCTTTTGAAATTGCCCGCCGCTCCCGTGGTACCCCGCGCATTGCCAACAACCTGCTGCGCCGCACCCGCGACTTCGCCCAGATTAAAGGCACCGGCACCATCACCCGCGAAATTGCCGAGTTTGCCCTCAACGCCCTCGACGTAGACCAGAACGGTCTCGACGAAATGGACATCCGCATTCTGAGCACCATCATTGACAAGTTCAAGGGCGGCCCGGTAGGCTTGGGCACTATTGCCACCGCCTGCGGCGACGAAGCCGAAACCATTGAGGAGGTGTACGAGCCCTTCCTCATCCAAGAAGGCTTCATCAAGCGCACCAGCCGCGGCCGCGAAGCCACCGAGCTGGCCTATCAGCACCTCGGCCGCCCCATGCCCCAGCACCTGCGCGGCAACACGGCCACGGGGGAGCTGTTTAGCTAGTTACATTCTGTCATCCTGAGCACAGCGAAGGACCTTATTCCATCTGAACGATACGGTTCAGATGGAATAAGGTCCTTCGCTGTGCTCAGGATGACGTATTTTTGTATTCTGCCTACTCAACTATCATGCTGCCCACTGCCCACTACACTGCTTTCATCAAACGCCGGGCGGCGGAGCTGGGGTTTATGTATTGCGGCATCAGTAAGGCTGGGTTTCTGGAGGAAGAGGCCCCGCGCCTGGAGAACTGGCTGAACCGCAATATGCACGGGCAGATGGCCTACATGGCCAACCACTTCGATAAGCGCCTCGACCCGCGCCTGCTGGTGGAGGGGGCCAAATCCGTCATTTCACTGCTGCTGAATTACTACCCACCCGAGGACCAGCAGCAGCCCGACGATACGCTCAAAGTCAGCAAGTACGCCTACGGGCGCGACTACCACTTCGTCATCAAGGACAAGCTCAAAACCCTGCTCCACGATATGCAGCAGGAGATAGGGGAGGTGGGGGGCCGGTGCTTCGTCGATTCGGCTCCGGTGATGGACAAAGCCTGGGCCCGGAAAAGCGGCCTGGGCTGGGTAGGCAAGAACACCAACCTGATCCGGCCCGGCACCGGCAGCTTCTTCTTCATTGCCGAGCTGATTGTGGACCTGGAGCTGGACTACGACGGCCCCATCAAAGACTACTGCGGCACCTGCACCAAGTGCGTGGATGCCTGCCCCACTCAGGCTATTACCGAGCCCTACGTGGTGGATGGCAGCAAGTGCATCAGCTACTTCACTATTGAGCTGAAAGACCAGATTCCGCGGGAAGTGAACGGGCAGTTCGGCAACTGGATTTTCGGCTGTGACATCTGCCAGGATGTGTGCCCCTGGAACCGCTTTTCCCGGCCCCACCAGGAGCCCCAATTCACGGCCCACCCAGCCCTGAAAGACCTAACCCCCGGCGACTGGCAGGAAATCACCCACGAGCTGTTTTTGGAGCTGTTCCGGCAGTCAGCGGTAAAACGCACCGGCTACGCGGGGCTGCAGCGCAACATTCGATTTGTGCTAGGCGAGGAAGTTGGTACAGCGCCGGAGGCCGGCCTCCCGGATGCACCTCGTATGTAATGCCCATACTACTGATGCAGAAACGCCGGAGCCGGGCGCTGGCCTGCAGTGTGGCAAGCGGCGCCCGGCTCCGGCGTGTGGGGAAGTGGAAAGGAGAAATTACGCTACAACCGGCTGACGGAACACGCGGTTCAGCACACGGCGGTACAACCGGGAAAACTGCTTGTAGCACCAGGATTTCAGCTCCGAAAGCTCTGCAGGTACCAGGGTACGAAGGGCTTTACGCAGTTCCTTCTCGAAGAGGATCTTGTCGAAGCTCACTTTGAGCAGAATGGTTTTGGCATACTCGAGCATGGGTGAAGTTGGTTTTCAGAGGGTGGTAAATAAAGAGCGGAAAGGGTGGGCAGGCACTTGTACGGAACAGCAAAAAAAAGGCTAACAAGTGTTAGAAGATTTCTTGACGCTTTCTTGAAAGATACAAAAAAATAACTGGCAAATGCAAGCAACAGTACCAGTGTTGCTGACTTTGACCCAGAGAAAGACATGAAAAAAGGAACGTTGCATACGTTCCTTTTTCTGGCAGCAAAGCTCGCAACCGAATGTTTCCGGTGCGTGTTGCAGCGGTTATTAATACGTGAATACCTGCAGGATGCTTTCGGCCGTAACAGACTCAATGGGCTCATCAAACGCTTCGGCTACCTTGGCCAGCAAGGCACTGGCGCTAAGAGCCGGCGTGCCTACATTGATGGGAAGCGTAGAATCGAAAGGCACCCGCGTGACGAGGCCGCTGAGCGAAACGTACTGATTAATGTTGGTTTCGGTGGTGTATACAGCGTGCTGGGGCGAGCCGGCCGTGGTAATGGCCGTATCGGTGGCACTTACCCAACTCTTGACGGTGGCCCCGCGCTGCCGCCGCAGAGTGCGGATGTGGGCGGCGTGGCGGGCCTCCGTGGAGTGAGCACGCACGGTAGTTTCCAGCAGGTAGTTGTCGGATTGCAGGAAGGCGGCCTGGCCCTTGTAGGTTTGCACGCTGGCGTCTTTCAACAACTGGGCTACCTTCAGGAAGGTATCCGGGTTGGTATATACATCCGGGTAAACGGCCGGCTGGGTGCCGTTGCGGCTGCCCGTAAAGTCATAGTTGGGAGAAGCATCGAGGGCGCTGCCAGCATTGGTAATCAATTGCCCATACAAGGCCGCGTGCTTCTGCTGCTGGCTCTGGATAGTTTGGATGGCGTCGCGGGTGGCCGCGGAGCCGAAGAAGGTAGCCGGATTGGCTGGTCCGCCTGGCAGCAGACCCAGGGCGCGGGAGTAGAAAGCGTTCTGCAAGTTTTCCAGCTTCAGAATCAGCTTCAGTGCATCCAGGCGGGTACGCACTTCTTTCTGGCCCGCTTGCGCCGGAGTAGCCAGGCCCGCCAGCAGAGCGGGTAGCAGAGCAGTGCCAGCCTGGCCCAGGCGGGAGAGGGCCGCCCGGCGGGGGGCCTGCGTCAGGGCGGTGTGTTCAGTATCGAGGGTAGCCAGCCGAGCCAGCAGATGCAGAAAATTCATAGATAAAAGCGGGCTTACGAAAGATTGGTCAGGCCATCCACTACCAGTGTAAGCGGAACAATGGAAACAAGCGACGCGGCCACTTCAGTAGGTGTTTTTACCACATCCAACCCATCAGTAGCGCTAATTACGTCGGGGCCGGCGAAGGAGCCGGGCTGGGCCTGCTCCCGCACGAAAGCCGCATGCCGGGCCTCCACCGACGATAGTTTGCTCAGTAGCGCCAGGTAACCGGCATCGGCAATGCGCTTGGCCGCGCCGTTGTAAGCAGCTACGCCCAGATCTTCGAGGGTGCGGGCGGCCGCGTACACTCCGGCGCGCGTGGTCAGGGTGAAAGAAGAGAAGTTGAAAATGATGGCCCCCGGCAAACTCCGGTCGTAGGCATTGCTGCCTAAGGCAAACTTGAGGAACTCCCGATGAATTACTTCATGGTCGCGCAGGTCAATGAAAGCAGCTTTATCCTCGGCTGTAAAGTCGCTGGGAAAGGCATCTACAACTTTCTGGTAGAAGGTGGCCTCAATTTGCTCCAGCAGGTAAGCAAAGTTCAGCAGCCCGTTGTCGTTGCTCGAAAATGTAAGAGAGGCCGTAGTGTTGGTTGGCGTAGGGTCGTCGTCGGAACCGCAGCCGGCCAGCAGAAGGGCGGAGGATGCCGCCGTGGCCCCGGCTGCCCGCAAGAAAGAGCGACGCCGCAGGGTGCGCTCCAGAAAAGAAGTAATGTGCATAGGAAGGAGAATATCAGCCGCCATGCAGGCACAGCCGCCGCATCAGTTCAGCAAAGATAACCTGTTCTGGGAGGATGCCGCTTTGCCGGGAAAGGTTGCACGAAAAAAGGCACCCCCGAACCGGAGGTGCCTTTCTGGCCAGGCGCTTACGCGCGGCGGACTTAGAAGGTAGCGGCCGAACGGGCAATGGCTACTACTGTGGTGTTGTCGAGGCCCTCATCAAAGGCTTCGCTTACTTCGGCGGCCGTGTAGGTGTTGCCACCCACCGAGGTGAGGGTAAGGCCACCCTGCACCAGGTTGCTTTCGGCCGGGAACGTGGCGGCCGGATTGCCGGCTCCGTACACGGCGGCCGGTGCCCCATTGGCTTCGGCGTTAGTAACCCAACCGTACTGGGCAATGCTGCCCGCAGGGGCGGCCCGCCGCATGTAGCGGACGTGCGAGGCGTGACGGGCTTCTACCGAGTGAATCTGCAGGGCAATTGTGAGGAGATTGTTGGGGTTACCAGCATCCTTGATTTTGGTGGCCTGGCCTTTGTAGGCACGCACCCCGGTATCTTCAAACGCCTGAGCAAACGTCAGGAACGATGCGTAGGTGGCAAAAGCAGTACCGAAGTTGAAGCTGGATGGGCGTGGGTTGGCATTGGCACCCAGGGCACCTTTCAAGAGGGCAACGTGGGCAGTTTCATGCGCTTTAATGGTCTGGATGGCACCCAGGGCTGGGCTGCCGGCGCTGAGGTTGGCGGCCAGGGTAGGAGCAGCCAGGGCCTGCGCGTAGAAATCTTCTTCCAGGTACTCCAGCAGCAAGGCGTAATTCAGCACATCGTTTACGCTGTTAAGCGTTTGCTGACCCATGGCTTTGTTGAAGGCCGAGCCAATGGCAATGGGGGCAGCGGCCAGCGCCATTTTCTTGCTGATGTCGCCGAGGGCCGTGAGGGCACTGCGACGATGGGTCAGTCGATCCATAATTTCCGGATCAACTTTTTCGATTTCGCGGATTATTTGAAACAGGTTCATATCGAAGAAAAGTCAGGATGGGAGGGGGAAGATTATTTGCCTACGTTGTCGCCGTTGATTTTGTCCTTGATGAACGGCTGAGCGGCCGCCAGCACCTGCGACACCGTCAGCGCCTGATCGAGGCCCTGCGCGTTTACTACGGTGCTGTCGGCGAAGCTGCCGTTGCTCAGCAGGTCGCGGATGTAGGCAGCGTGACGGGCTTCCACCGACACAATTTTCCCGGCTATCAGCAGATAATCGTTGGTTTTGATGAGCGAGCCGGCACCGTTATAGGCAGCTACTCCCAGGTCTTCGAATGTTTTGGCCGTCATCAGTACGGAGTTACGGTCAGTGAACGTAACCTTGCTGAAGTCCGGCGTGAGGCCCCCGATAATCTGGGTAGGCGCGGCGGCCGTAATAGCCGCCTTGAAAAAGTCGCGGTGAATAGCCTCGTGGCGGGCAATAGCCGTAAGAGCCGTTCTTTCTTCGGTAGTGATGCCGGTATAAGGCGTGGCAATTACCTGAGCGTAGAAGGCGGCTTCCAGCTGCTCCAAGGCGTAAGCGTAGTTGAGAACACCCACGTCGCCGGAGCCCAGGCTCACCGTGCCGGAAGGGGTATCGGTGTCATCGTCGTCATCGTCGCAACCTGCCAGCAACAGGGCCGTGGCACCGGCCGTAGCACCAGCGTACATGAAAAAGGAGCGCCGCTTGATGGGCACGAACAGAGGCTTGGCGAATTCCGCTTCGTCGGGGCCGAGGAGTTTGTTGTCGGACATGATGAGAACTGGTTGGGTGAATGAAAGTGAAGACAATACAAAGCCACCTGCCCACAGGCAGTTGTTTTTTTAAAACCCGGAAAACAGAGGAGACTAAAAGAGTAGGTGGTTGTGAGGGGAATTACGGGGTGGTGTTTCGCCCGGATTGGTAAAAGCCAAAATCTTGTTAATTCTATTTTATAAATAGTTGATCTTTATTGCGTAAGGTATCGGCCCTCAACCGGGTTTCTCGCCCCCTGCGTGGGTTTTTGCGTAGCTTTAGCGCCCTACCTGCTGCCTTTGGTTCATGCGTCTGTTTTTGTTTTTTCAGTGGGTGTTGTTGCTGATAGCCGCAACAGGGCACGCGCAGGCACCCGCGCCCAGCGCCACCATTGTGCTGGGTACTCCGGCGTTTCCGGTTAATGAGTACTATACCATCAGCTTTCAATTACGCGGCGCCCCGCTGGAGCGCTACTCTGCCTTTCCCGACCTAGAAGGGTTCAAGAAAAGCGGCAAGCTGAGCACCACTACCACGCGCATTGTAAACGGGCAAACCTCCACCGAGCTAACAATAACGCAGCGCTATGCCGCTTTTGCGGAAGGCAGCTACGAGGTGAAGCCTTTTAGCATGAAAATAAACGGCCTCACGGCTGAGTCGGCGGGGGCTACCCTGAAAGTAGGGCCCCAGCAAGCTACCCCGCCGCCCACCGCCGCCAGCCCACTGCAGGGTATCGGGCTGCTGGACCAGCTGTTTGGCAAGCCCAAGCCCCAGGAGTACGTGGAGCCCCAGGATCAGGCATTTCTGGCCCTGGTGCCCGATAAGCCCCGGGTGTATGCAGGCGAAGGCCTGCACGTGGGCCTGTATTTTTACCTCACACCCCAGGATCAGGCGGTACTAAACTTCTACAACTTTGCCGGGCAGCTACCCGGCATACTCCGGCAGCTGCGGCAGCGCACGGTGTGGGAAGAAAGCTTCGACGAGCAGGAAGTGTTGCCCGAGAATGTGGTAGTAGGCGGGAAACCCTTCCTGCGTTACCGTCTTTGGGAGGCGGAGCTGTATCCGCTCAATACGCAGGCGCTCAGCTTCCCGGCCGTGGAGCTCCAGATGCTGAAGTACCGATTGGCCAAAAAGCCCGATGCCGGCCTTGATAACCGTATGCAGGGTTACAAAACGTACCGCTCGGTACCCCGCACGGTGCCCGTACTGCCCCTGCCGCCCCACCCCCTCCGCGACCAGGTACCGGTGGGCAACTACGAGCTGAAAGAGGCTATTGACCGAACCACGTTCCGGACGGGCCAGGCATTTGCGTACACATTCACGGTGGAAGGCGAGGGTAATCTGGCCACCGTAAACCTGACTACTCCGGCGGCCAGTCCGGCCCTGGAAGTCTACGGCCCCGAAATTCAGCAAAGCCTCACGCGCCAGAACGGGCGGGTGGGTGGGCGCAAGAGCTTTCGGTTTCGGCTGGTAGCGTTGCGGCCCGGCCCCGTGGCCCTGGATACGTTGTTCCGGCTGGTAGTATTCAACCCCGCAAGAGCCCGCTACGATACCCTGCGCGCGGGGGTACAGCCCGTGGTGCGGGGCCCCGAACAGGCTACCACGGCTTTCCGGGCTCTTCCCGACGACCCATATTACCGGGAGGCCCTGGCGGGTGCCGACCCAACTCCTCAGCCCCGGGATATATACCATAATGTGCGCCGCTACGCCAACGTAGTGGTAGTACTGCTGCTGGCTCTGGCCGGGGCAGGCTGGTGGCGGGCCCGCAGGTGAGGCAGTACACTTGGGAAATGGGGAGTTTTAGGTTCAATTTGCACCGCGAAGTATCTGGTGAACTTGTTGCTTGCCTGTTGGAGCACCCGCCGAGCCGCGGAGGTGTGCCGGCACTGTTTCCTAAACCAGCCGCTTCGTTGGCTTTGCCTTTCGCTCACTCATTCCTTTGCCCCGCATGAATACCTTCGGCCAGCTGTTTCGCATTACTACTTTCGGAGAGTCGCACGGGCCGGGTATTGGGGTGGTGCTGGATGGCTGCCCGGCTGGCTTACCGGTAAGTCAGGAGCAGATTCAGGCTGCCCTGAACCGCCGCCGCCCCGGCCAGAGCGACCTGACCACTCCCCGCTCCGAAGCCGATCAGGTGGAGATTCAGTCGGGTATTTTCCGGGGAGAAACCACCGGAACCCCCATCAGCCTGTTTATCCGCAACCAGGACCAGCACAGCCACGACTACTCCCACATCGAGCATGCCTACCGCCCTTCGCACGCCGACTACACCTACGACCAGAAATATGGCCGCCGCGACTTTCGGGGCGGGGGGCGCAGCTCGGCCCGCGAAACGGCGGCGCGGGTAGCTGCCGGGGCTGTGGCCCAGCAGCTGCTGCTGCGCGAGGGCGTGGTGGTGAGTAGCTACGTGTCGCAGGTGGGCGCCGTGCAGGTGCCGGTCGGCTACGAGCAGCTGGATCTGACGCTGATTGACTCCAACCCGGTACGTTGCCCCCATCCCGCCACGGCGGAGCGCATGGCTGACCTCATCCGGCAGGTTCGGGACCGGCACGATACGGTGGGCGGCCTGGTTACCGGAGTAGTACGCGGGGTGCCGGCCGGCCTGGGCGAGCCGGTATTTGACAAGCTGCACGCCGAGCTGGGACGGGCTATGCTCAGCATCAATGCCGTAAAGGGCTTTGAGTACGGCTCGGGCTTTTCGGGGGTGCTGTTATTTGGCTCAGAGCACAACGACGAATTCTACACTGATGCAGCCGGGCAGGTGCGCACCCGCACCAACCACTCGGGTGGCATCCAGGGCGGCATCAGCAACGGCCAGGATATTTATTTCCGGGTAGCCTTCAAACCCGTCGCCACCATTTTGCAGCCCCAGGCCACCATCAACGACCAGGGCGAAGCTATTAGCCTGGCCGGACGGGGCCGCCACGACCCCTGCGTGCTGCCCCGGGCCGTACCCATTGTAGATGCCATGACAAACCTGGTGCTGGCCGATATGCTGCTGCGGGCCCGGGGGAACAAGGTTGGCTATTGAAGGAAGCAGAAGCGGTGGAATAACGGCGCAGGGCATTATGCCGGGCCCCGCGCGGTAGCCCGCGTGCCAGAGCGTGTGGACAGCTGGCAAACCGTACCCAGGAGTACGTCGGAAAGCATCCTTCCAAGCTTGCTAAGGTTGCGGTAGTCTGAAGGTCAGCAGGCGAGATTCCTTGGCATGTCCGGCAGGGCATATTTTTTGAGTGATGGTCACTCGGCTGTTACTGTTCACGCTGCCTGCCTGCATGGTGCGGCGCACTTCTATGGCAGCAGAGCAAGTTTCGCTGGCTTGGCTGCGCCGTTGCAGAGCGCAGCGGTTTCTACTTCCCGCCCCATAGCAGCCAGCCGCTTACTATCCCCAGTACCGGCAGCAGATACGGTAGGGAGTAGCGGCCCATGTAGCCGAAAAAGCTGGGCATAGGTACCCCTTCCTTCTCGGCAATTGCCCGCACCAAAAAATTGGGCCCGTTGCCAATGTAAGTGAGAGCCCCAAACAGCACCGCCCCGCTGGAAATAGCCCGCAACAGCGGAATTGTGGCCGCTGCTTCGGCAAATTGCTGTACCTGCGCAGCACTCGTAATCTGCAGCCCGTGTCCCGATAGGCTCAAACCCAGAAAGGAAGCGTAGGTGGGTGCATTGTCCAGGAAGGCCGATAGAATACCCGTGCACCAGTATAAGGTGGCCGGCGTAAGCCGGCTGGCCACGGCCGGATTCGCCGCGAGGTGCGCGGCGAGCTGCAGGGCCGGCATCATCGTCAGAAAAATGCCGAAGAAAAGTAGCGCCACCTCCCGCATAGGGGCCAGGTTGAAATGATTGGCCGCCAGTGCCTTGGGGTGGGCCGTACGGTAGCAGCCCCAGGCCGCCAGTAGCTGCAGCACTTCCCGCACAAACGAAACTTTCAGGCCGGCCAGGGGCAGGTAGGGCAGCCAAGACAGGCGGCCGGGGTCCAGAAAAACGGCTCCCAGCACAACCAGCAGCCACAAGGCATGGTAGCGGCCATTGAAATCGAACAGGGGCAGGCCTTTGGCCGAGCGTGCCCGGCGTCGCTCGTTGCGCGAGAGGCGGGAGGGGTAGGGCGTGCGGCGGTCTTTCAGCCAGAACAGCAGTAGCAGCAGGCCAGTGGAAAGAAGCCACGGTACCAGCAGGTGGGTGGTGGTCCAGAAAAACGGCACGCCCCGCAAAAAGCCGATGAACAATGGCGGGTCGCCGAGCGGAGTAAGCAAACCGCCGGCATTACTGACGATAAAAATGAAAAAGATAATGTGATACGTCCGGATGCGCTGGTCGTTGAGCCGGATAAGCGGGCGAATGAGCAGCAGAGAAGCACCAGTGGTACCTACAATGGACGCCAGCACCGCCCCGGCCGCCAGCAGCAGCACATTGCGGAGCGGTGTGCCGGCTACGTTCAAATTGAAATACAGCGTACCGCCTACCACAAACAAGGCCGTGAGCAGCACGGCAAAGGATACGTATTCGGCCAGGGTTTCGGTGGTGGTATGCCAGTCGTGCCGCCCGAAACCATAATACCCCAGCATCAGCAGGCCCAATCCCACGGCAATGTGCCCGTACCATTTCTCCCAGAAGTGAGGGAATAGCAGCGGGCCGCTGGCAATAAGGCCCAGCAGGCCCAAAAACGGCAGTAGCAACGGCCAGGCCGGAGCCGGGGCCCTCGCGGAAAGCAGAAGAGCAGAAAGTACAAGCACAGCCTAAAGGTAAAGCCTGCCGGGAAAGCCGGGTACTTATGCCAGGGGCACTTCCGGCAATTACATCTTGTTACGGCATTCAGCTACCTTTGCAACTATTACCGCCCCGCGCGGTTTACCGAGTCGGCTGCCTATTGCGGCCGGTATTCTCCCTTCGCTTGTCTCCAAGTCTTTCAAACATGGCTGAACAACTCACTGCCCCCGCTGGACCGGTTTCCATTTACGCCGAAGCCAGCCCCAACCCCGAATCCATGAAGTTCGTGCTCAACTCCCAACTCCTGACGGATGGGGTGAGCGTGGACTACCCTACTCTGGAAGCCGCCGCCAACTCGCCGCTGGCTCAGGAGCTTTTCAACTTCGACTACGTGGGCCGCGTGTTTATCGCCCAGAACTTCGTAACCATCACCAAAACCACAGAACACCAGTGGGCACAGCTGATTCCGGAGCTGCGTACCTTCCTGAAATCGTACATTGAGGCTGGCGGACCCATCTTCACCGTGGACCCCGCCGCCGAGCAGCGCGCCGCCCAGCAGGCCGCCGCTACCGGCGACGCCTCGGAGGCCGACCAGCAAACCAGCCAGAAAATTATTGACCTGCTCGATAATTACGTGCGTCCCGCCGTGGAGCAGGATGGGGGGAACATCACCTTCAAGAGCTACCAGGACGGCATTGTAACGGTGAACCTGCAGGGCTCCTGCTCGGGCTGCCCCTCGGCCACTGTTACCCTGAAATCAGGCATCGAAAACCTGCTCAAGCGTATGGTGCCCGAAGTAAAGGAAGTGGTAGCCGAAGGCGTTACAGCACAAGGATTCTAACGGATTCGCACGATTTCGCAGGCACCCAGCCAACGCAAAAAGCCCCGTCGGAAGACGGGGCTTTTTGCGTTGGCTGGGTGCCTGCGCACGTTATTCCGGGCGGAGCCGGGCACTACTGTTTTGGCCGGCTGCTTGCTTACAGCCCCGGTTTCAGGGTGAAGTTGCGGGCTACGTTGAAGCCGAAATACAGGTCGCCCTTAAAAAACCGGCCGCTGGTGCTGGGAATGAACTGCTGAGTAATCATGCTGTTGGCATTGGTGACGTGCAGCTGAAATACGTGGCCCCCGGTTTCGATGTCGAGGCCCGCACCCAGAGCGTCGCGCAGGCCGCCGATGCGGGAGCCCGGCAGGCGGTAGTAGTACTCCCAGGTAAAAGCCATGCGCTTGGTGAACTTCTGCCGGCCCGCAAACCCCAGGGCGTACACATCGTTGGGCGTGGCTTTTTCGCCTACCAGGTTGCGGTGTACTACCGTGGGCATCAGCTGCACCGACAGGGCTGGGCTGAACTTGCGGGCCAGCAGTGCCTGCCAGGTATAGGTGAGCCGGTGCGCAAAGGTGTGCTCAAACCCATCGGCCGCGGCCGAATAGCGCAGGGTGTTAATGGCGGAGCTAGCCAGCAGCGTGGCACTGAACGGCAGGCCGCCCGCCCGCTGCCGCAGGGCCCGGTACTGCACAAATCCATCGTAGGCTTTTTCCACGGAGCTACGGCCGATGCCCACGGCCAGGCGGTCGGTGAGGCCGTATTCCAGCCCCAGCCGGATGGTGGCCTGGTCGAGCCCAAACAGGTTGTACGCTCCGCTGTTCAGCCGCCCAAAGCGGTGCGAAATCAGAAATACCAGGGTACCGGGGCCGGGTGTTTCCACGGAGTGCCCGTTGATGATGCGGGTGCCTTTGAAAGTAGCCTGCACCAGTTCACGGTGAGTACTATCGGGGGGCTGGGCATTGAGCTCAGCCAGCAGACTGTCCTGGGCGTGGGCCACCGTGCTCAGCAACACGGCCAGCAGCAACCACCCCAGCCGCAAAGTAAAAAAACGGTTCATACACACATCAGGGTTGAGAAACGGCCGCAGCGCCCGGCACCGGAGCACAGGCCAGCCGAACCGTTATGAGAATGTTTTTGGCAATATGGTCGCGTACCAGTGCCGGAATGTCGATGTTGTACTCCGCTGGGGCTACCGAGAAGCTGGCGTTCATCAGCAGCTGGTTATTCAGGGGCGTGAGCGTACCAGGCACCCGGATGTGGCGCGTTACGCCGTGCATAGTCAGGTCGCCCTCGGCTACCACCGCCACAGCCCCGGTGGCCGTCAGCACTTCGGGCTTCCACTCCAGTATCCGCCCGCTAAAGGTGGCTTTCGGGTATTTCTCTGATTCCAGATAGTTCTCATTAAAGTGCTCCTGCATGAGGCTGCGCTTGAACTGAAACGAGCGAATGGACACCGTAAAAGCCAACTGCCCGCTGCGGGCATCCAGCACGGCCGCCAGTTGCTGGCTACGGGCCTCAATATCCTCAAGAGGACTGGCGGAGAAGAAGGACACCATGCCGGCCCGAGTGTGGTAACGGGTGGTTTGGGCCCGGCCGTCGGGGCACGGCTCCATCAGCAAAGCCAGGAGCAGCAAGCCTAGTAGTCGTTGCATAGCTTAGTTGTTGGGCATACCGGCCCGCACCCACTGCCGCAGGCGGGCAATGTCGCAGGTGGGCAGTTGTGGTTGGTTTTGGGGCATGGCGGGGTAGCCGGGCTGGTGTTTCACCACCCCCAGCAGGCGGCCATCGGCGGCTACCTGCTGCACCTGGGCGTAGGTTTCGAGGCTTACGTTGCCGCTGCGTCGGGCATTGTTGTGGCAGCTCACGCACCGCTGCTGCAACAGCGGTGCGACGGTTCCCGCGAATGTGACGGCCGTGGAGTCGCAGGAGGGAGCGGGTGGGGTGCTTCCCAATAGGTCATCCACGTTGTCGTAGGTGCAGGCGGAGGTAGAGAGCAGCCCCAGTAGCAGGAGCAGCAGCCACCACGCCGGCCGCCGGCCGGGGGTGAGCAAAGTGGCCGA
Organism: Hymenobacter metallilatus; assembly: GCF_003944705.1. Taxonomy (GTDB): domain Bacteria; phylum Bacteroidota; class Bacteroidia; order Cytophagales; family Hymenobacteraceae; genus Hymenobacter; species Hymenobacter metallilatus. The sequence continues at coordinate 205,948 of NZ_RWIS01000003.1, forward strand.
GCGTGCGCCCCCGCGTACGGCCCGGCCACCCGGAGGTACCAGCCGGCTCATGGCGTAGCCACCAGCCATTGGTCACCCTCACTCACGAGTCCGTGTCCTTCTACCCGGCCGCGGGTGAGGTTGTCGGCCGTGTAGTAATAGAGCGGTTTGCCCTTGTAGGTAAGCTGGGCCGTGGAGGCCGTGCCATCCCCATAGGGGCCGCCGCCACCCGCCGTGGTGCGGGTGATGGTCCCAAAATCCGACGCTTTCAGCAGCGTTGGGAACTGCCGGCCCGCGGTAGTAAAGGGCGGCCACGCCGCCTCGCAGGAGCCGGTGCAGTTGGTGGGCAGGGTGTTGGGGTTGAGGTCATCCTTGCGGAAGAAGTACAGCGTCCGGCCCTTGCCGTCAATCAGAAAGCTTTTGGTAGTGGCCTGGCTGGTCGATTTATCCGTTACCGCTTTGGTGGCTACCATCACGGAGTAGCCGGGGTTTACCACGTACCACACGCTGCCTATGCCGTTGCCGGTGGTCTGGCCGCTGGCTTCGCGCACATTCTGGCCGTTTACAGCCGGGGCATAGTAGTATAAAGGCCAGCCTTTGTAGGTAGTTTGCGGCTGGCCACCGGCCGTCAGCTGGGTCTTGAAGTCGGAAGCCTGCAGCCCGTTGCCCACCTGCACGTCGGCCTCGTAAAAAATAGGCCATACAGCTGCGCAGCCGCCGGTGCACACGTTCTGTCCGTCCACGTCGCGGGTAAAGTAGTAGAGCGTGTTGCCGGCTTTGTCGGTGAGAAAGTTACCCAGCGTGGCCGAGGTAGCCAGCCGGATGGTGGGGTCGGGCGTAGGCTGGGCGGGCGGGCCGTCGGAGCCGCCGCAGGCCGTCAGGAGCAGCCAGCCCAACAGCAAGGCCAGGCCCGCCCCCGGTGCGCCAATGCGCGTCCGGCGGAATAAAAAACGTGTCATACAGGAAAAGAAGAAAGAGTGAAGAAAAGACAGCGGGAAGCCAGACCCGCTCCGGAGCGGGCGGCCACCTCCGGGTCCGAGGATGTAGCCCAGACCCGCCACCAGAAAAAAATGCCATAGCCTAGCCCGGACGATGCATCAGCCGAGGCGCCGCTATGCGGTTAAGGAACTACCGTTCGGGGCCGGAATAGCCCGTATTTTATGCCCAGCATTACGCCGGAGCTACTCAGTTTAATCTGGCCGAAGCCTACGCCGCTTAGCGGAATTTTTACAAAGGGCTCGGCCTGCACCAGCCAGCGGCTGCCTACGGCGCGCTCCAGGCCTACACCGAGCTGCAGCAGACTGAAAGCTGCATTGCCGCTCTGGTCAATGCTCCAGGTCTTATCGATATACTGCCCGTTGTACTCGTAGAGGTACCGGTACCGCTCGCGGCGCATCAGCAGAGAAGTTACGCCCGCCGAGGCGTAAAGCGTCTGGCCGGGCCGTATGGTAACATCGTAGCGCACATCCAGCGGAATTTCCAGGATGCGGCAGTTGGCGTCTACTTGGTTCACCGGAATGCGGTGGGTCCAGTACGTAGGCGGTGGGTTATAATCGGAGCCCCGGGCAGCGTAGCGCTTCACGCTGCGCACGAGGCCCGTCCGCACTCGAAAGCGGGAGGTCAGGCGGTACTCCAGCGCCACGCCCATAGTTCCGCCCACGCGCGGCGCGGGGCCCGGCAGTACGGCCGTGGCCTCGGGGCCGCCCACTACACCCACCAGTACGCGGTAAGCCGGTTTCGGCCGCTGAGACTTCGGTTGGGCACTATCGGGGGCGGCTACTGGTAAGGCCGTGGCGGCAGAATCGGCCGGAGGAAGCAGCGCGGCTGTAGCCGTAGCGGCTGCCGCCGCCCCGCTGATAGGTGGGGTGGGGGCAGGGATAACTCCGCCGTTTTCTTGCGCCGGCGCGGCCGAAACGGTAGCCGCAGAAGTTTCAAGGGGAGTCGGTCCAGCAGGCGCGGCGGCCGAAGCTACTGGCGGGTTTATTGCCGCGCCTGCCGTTGCAGCGGTAGAAACGGAAGAGGTTGTAAGAGCGGAAGTGGTGGTTGGAGCAGAAATGGTTGAAGCGGGAGTAGTTGAGGCCGGAGCCGCCTCCGGTGCCCGCATTGTTTCAGCGCCGGTGGGCAAGCCATTGCCGTTACCGGATCTGGTGGACAGAAGGCCGGCAAGAGTAGGGAGCTTTGCTGCCCGTCGTGCCTCGCCGGACGCAGAGGCCCTAGCGGTACCTGTCAGGTCGATGGCGGCAGGAGTTGAAAACCTAGCCTGATTATCAGTAGCAGCAGAAAGACCCGGGCTGGTAGCATACAACCGCCCGGCCACCGGCCGCCGCGGCTTAGCGGCTACGGGGGGCTTGCGGTCCTGCTTTCGGCCGGACTGCGGCGCAGTAGCGGTAGCCGAGGTTTGGACCCCGGTGCCGGCTAGCTCCGGTTGCCACTGCGGCTTGGTGTGCCACAGCAGCGCCAAAAACGCCAGCAGCACCAGCTCGGCGGCAAACCACAGGGCCACCCGCTGCCGCACCTGCCGCTGCACCAGCTGCTGGCGGTCGGCGGCATCGAGCTGCTCCTGCAGGTGTAACCAGCCCGACAGGGATACCTCGTCGGGGTAGGCTTCGGCACCGCTGCGGAACAGGCGGTCCAACTCCTCATCTGACATATCCGGCGTAGGCATGGTGATGTTGCTGTTTAAGCAGCGTTTTGAGCTGCGTGCGGGCTTTAAAGAGGTTCGATTTCGACGTTCCAACCGAAATACCCAGGTTTTCGGCTATTTCCTCGTGCGAGTAGCCATCAATGGCGAACAAGTTGAATACAGCCCGGTAGGCTGGAGGCAGCTGCCCAATCAGGCGCAGCAGCTCCTCGAACGACAGGGTATCCAAGGGCGTGCTGCCTACCTCGGCCGGGTGCTGTCCGGCCGCTTCCAGCTCCGTCTGGAAAGCGTGGCGGTGGTTGCGCCGGAACTGGTCGATGGCCGTGCGTACCATAATGCGCCGCACCCATCCCCGCAACGAACCCGCCAGGTCCTCGGGGTACCGGCTGGCATCGAAGCGGGGCAGTTCCTGAAATACCTTCAGAAATCCGTCGTTTACGGCTTCCTGGGCCAGGTCCCGGTCGTGGAGGTAGCGCAGACAGATGCTGAGAGCGTAGGAGAAATACTGCCGGTACAGCTGGCGCTGGCAGGCACGGTCCAGCTGCCGGCACCCGGCCAGTAGTTCGGTAAGCAGCGCAGAATCGGGTGCGGGGGCGGCCACGGAGCGAAGCATCTGAGTTATTGGGCAACTCGGAGCAGGTGCTAAAAAGGTTGCCCGAAGCAGGAAAAAAAGATACTAAAAAAAGCCTGACCGGGGAGGTCAGGCTTTTTTGGTCGTTTTTCAGATAGCACGTCATTCCGAGCGCAGCGGAGCGGAGCCGAGGAATCTCGCGTGCTGACGTTGTAATGGTAATCTGATTACTAACGGGCGAGATTCCTCCGCTGCGCTCGGAATGACGTGCTTTTTTGCCGCACGATACGTTACGCCTGCGCGGCGGTATTCAGCTTAGGTGCGCCGGCTTCCGAGGTATTGAGACGCTCTTTCTCTTTGCGGCCGTAGGTATCCAGAATCAGCGGAGCTGCAATGTACAGCGAGGAGTACGTGCCGAAAATGATACCAATAATCATGGCGAAGGAGAAGGAGCGGAGCGTTTCGCCTCCGAACACATACAGCACCACCATCACCAGGAAAACGGTGGTAAACGTAATCATCGTCCGCGAGAAGGTCGAGTTCAGAGCCGGGTTAACTACCTGTGCAAACGTCAGGTGCTTGTTTTCCCGCAGGTATTCCCTGATTCGGTCGTAGATAACGATGGTATCGTTCATGGAAAAGCCGATTGTTGTCAGCACGGCGGCCACAAACACCTGGTCCATCTCGTAGTTGAGGCCCAGGGCCCGCGCAATCGGGAAGGAGGCAATAACAATCAGGGCGTCGTGAAACAGGGCTACCACGGCGGCCATCGAGTACTGCCACTTCTCAAAGCGGAACAGCACGTACACGAAAATAGCCAGCAGCGTCAGGCCCAGGCTCAGCACCGAGGTCCGCTTGATGTCGTCGGCAATGGTAGCGCCCACTTTTGAGGAGCTTACCTTAGTCGGGTTCAGGGCGCTGTACTTGGTGTTCAGCCCCTTAAACATGGCAGCCTCCACCTGCTTGTCAGCATCAGCACTTTCGTCGGCCGCCAAGTAACCGGTCGTGATACGCAGCCGGCTTTCGGCGCCAAACGTTTTCACCTCCGTACCCGCGCCGCCGAAGTAATCCTGCGTGAGCAGGTCGCGCACATCCGAAGCCACTACTGGCTTGCTGAAGTTCACGATATACTCCCGGCCTCCGCGGAAATCAACCCCCAGGTTAGGACCACCCTGCTGGTACATCAGCCCGAAGCCAATGAGAATGAACACGGTAGAGAGGGTGTAGGCAATTTTACGCTTGCCCACAATATCCAGGTTAATGTTCTTGAACAGGTTGCGCGAAATAGGAGTGCTGAAGCTCAGCGACTTGGTGCTGCCATTTTTCACCATGCGCTCAATAATGAGGCGCGACACGTACACCGCCGACAGGAAGGAAGTAAACACGCCGATACCCAGGGTAATGGCGAAGTTCTGTACCGGGCCCGTGCCGAAGAAGCCCAGGATAACGGCAATAATCAGCTGGGTTACGTTGGAGTCGAAGATGGCCGTAGTTGCCCGCGAGTAGCCTTTGTTGATGGCGTCGGTGGGCTGCAGGCCATGATCCAGCTCTTCCCGGATTCGCTCGAAGATCAGCACGTTGGCATCCACCGAGGCGGCAATTACCAGCAGCAGACCCGCAATGCCGGGCAGGGTAAGGGCAAACTGAAAGTTGGCCAGCACGCCCATAATCAGGAACAGGTTGAACAGCAGCACAGCATCAGCCACCAGACCGGCCCGGCCGTAGTACACGGCCATGAACAACATGATGATGGCCAGGCCCCCGATTACCGAGAACAGACCCTGGTTGGTAGCCTCGCGGCCCAGCGAGGGACCTACAACGGCTTCCTCCACAATGCGGGTGGGAGCCGGCAGCTTACCGGCTTTCAGGATGTTGGCCAGGTCTTTGGCCTCCTCAATCTGGAAGTTACCCGAAATGCTGGAGTTGCCGCCGGCAATTTCCGACTGCACGTTCGGGGCCGAGTATACATAGTCGTCGAGTACAATGGCAATCTGACGGCCAATGTTGGCGGCCGTCAGGCGCTGCCATTTGCGGGCCCCGGTGGGGTTCATCTGCATGGTTACCTCGGCGCGGCCGCTCATGGGGTCAATATCCCCGTTGGCGTCGCTGATAACCTCCCCACCAATGGGGGCTTCCGTGGCGCTGCCCTTGCGGATGGGGTACAGCTCCAGGTACTCCTGGCCACTGATTTCCTCCGGCTTGGCTCCCCACAGGAAGGTGAGGTTGGAGGGCAATACGCCACGGGTTTCGGGGCTGCGCAGGATGGCGTTCATGCGGGCCGTATCGCGCAGGTTCACGCCCAGCTTGCCGGGCATGGTGAACAGGCTGGCCAGTACGTTTTTCTGGGGCGCGGCCGAGTCGGCCGTGGCCGTAGCCTTGGTGCCTTTCTTGGCGAGCTGGCTGGCCAGGGAAGTCGAGTCGCCGGCCGGGGTAGCGGCAGCCGTGGCAGTGGTATCGGTAGCAGCTTTGGCGGCGGGGGCCGCGGCCTGCTCCTGGGCATTCAGCACCTGAGCCAGCTGGTTCAGGTAGGGCGCAAACTCATCCTGGCGCCACACTTCCCAGAACTCCAGCTTGGCCTGGCCCTGCACCAGCTTGCGCACCCGGTCAGGGTTGTCCACGCCGGGCAGCTCAATCTGAATGCGGCCAGTGCCTTTCACCCGCTGGATGTTGGGCTGGCTGGTACCGAACTTGTCGATGCGGTTGCGCAGGATGTTGAACGAGCGGTCAATAGCTTCTTCTTCCTGCTTGTTGATTTCGCTCATCACCTTCTCATTGGAAGCGTTGATGTCGATGGCTCCCTTGTTGGTAGTGTTGGCGAAGATGCGGGCCAGCTTATCGTTCGGGGCAATCTGCTGGAACGACTGCGCAAACAGCGTAGTGAAGGGCGTGGAGGGGTTGGTTTTACGCAGCTCCTGCGCCTGGGCCATAGCCTTGTTGAACACGGGGTCCTTGGAGTTGCCGCTCATGGCGCGCACAATCTCCACCGGCGACACCTCCATAGTCAGGTGCATTCCGCCGTTCAAATCCAGGCCCAGGCCCAGCTCCGACTGTCGTACCTCTTTATAGGTGAGGGGACCGAAAACCGGTGCCCGCCACACCGAGTCGAGGTAGTGCTGCCGTTGCTTTTCGTTGAGTTGACCGCTACGCGAGGCGTAGCGCGCCGCATCCCGCTGTACCCCCCGCGAAACGAGGGTGAGGGAGAGGAAGTAAAGACATAACACCGACACGAGAACGGTCAGCGTAATGATGAGTCCTTTATTACGCATGAAAAAGTAAGGTTGGATAATCCAGAAAGAGGAAAGGTGGGAAGGGGCTCTGTCAGGCCGCACGCAGTTACCGGCAACAACATGGGGCTTCTGTTCCGTGGGTAGGAGCAGAAGCAGGCACCGGGCAACAGGCGACCTGGTGGCTAGGGGGCCTGGGGCGAAAGTGCCGCCAGCAGTAGCCGCATCCGGAAAAAATCGGGTACGGCGCTGGGTCGGGCCTGGGGCCCGGTGGAGCAGGCCGGCAGCCACTGCGCCAGAGGCAGCAGCACCGGGAGCGGCAGCCAGGCATCGGCGGCCGGAGCTACGTACAAGCCTAGCGGCGACGTAGCTTCGAGGATTACCCGCTGCTTCACCACTGCCGTGCGCGAAGCCACTGCCACCCGGGTTGAGGAGCCAGCCGGCAGCACCCGCAGCGTAGCCACGGCCTGGTGGTTCAGCCCCAACACCATCAGCAGCGTAGCTGTGATGAGGGCAAAACGCAGACGAGGCAGACTAGTGGTGAGGAAACGCAACGGAGTGGGGGTAAGAGCTACAAATATAGGTTTTTGCTCGGGCTAGGACCAGCCGCGCCCGAAAGAAGTTGTACCCCGAAGCTGTGCTTCGGGCCGCGTAAGAAGGGTATTCCCCCTGGCGCGGGCCGAAGCACAGCTTCGGGGTACAACTTCTGGCGGCTTGGGGTTGCCCGCGCTGCTGCGGCTTTAGCCGATTTTACTGCGCAGAAACGACACCAGTACCTCCAGGCCTTTATCAAAATGCCGATTATTCGGAATAATAATATCGGCGTCGTGCTTGAAAGGCTTGATGTACTTCTCGTAGGTGGGCGCCACGTGGTTGGTGTAGCGGTAGAGTACGTCCTCCAGGTCGTAGCCCCGCTCGTCCCGGTCGCGCACGATGCGGCGCTGCAGTTTCACGTGCTCCCGGGCGTCGATGTACACTTTCAGGTCCAGCAGCTTGGCCACTTCCTCGAAGTAGAATACGAAAATTCCCTCCACTACTACAATGGGCGCGGGCTGAAACACCAGCTCGGCGGGTACCACGTTGGGGTTGTTAAACGTGTACTCCTGGCGACGCACCTCCAGCCCCTGGCTGATGCGCAGCACATCGGCCGCATACGCCGCCGAGTCGATGCTGCCGGGAAGGTCGAAGTTGGTGACGCCTTGGGCATCAACCGTCTGACTTTCCCGGGGGTGGTAATAGTTATCCTGCGAAATCAGGCAGATTTCTTCTTCGGGAAACGAAGCGAGCAGCCGGCGCAAAAAGGTGGTTTTGCCGGAGGCGCTGCCGCCCGTGATACCGACGATGAAGGGGTGTTGCATGGTGGGGGGAATAGGCCCGTACCGGCGGGGCCAACCCTGCAAAAGTAAGCAGAAAGGATGAGGTGATGAAGTAATGGTTAATGGAGAGGGACTCTAGGCCCCTACTTCCGGGTAAAGCCGGTGGTTTGTTGCTTACTGGAGTCACCGGAGCACCGGCCGCTTCCTGCGGGGCCAAAACAACGGTTTAGTGCTCCTATTGCCCGTTTAGAAACCCCACTAGCCCAGCAACGGCCCGGCTACGGTGGCTGATGGCATTTTTTTCGTCGATGGTCATTTCAGCAAATGTGCGTCCGTCGCCTTCGGTCGGCTGAAATACCGGGTCGTAGCCGAATCCATCGGAGCCCTGGGGGTGTTCGGTAATGCGGCCCTGCACCGCTCCGGCAAATTCGTGCACCTCGCCTCCGGGCAGTACCAGTGCTATTACCGTCCGGAATTGGGCCGAGCGGTCGGTGGCACCCTCCAACTCCTGCAACAGCTTGTGTACGTTGTCTTCGGCGCGGCGCTGGGGGCCGGCGTACCGGGCCGAGTACACGCCCGGAGCCCCATTCAGGGCCGTTACTTCCAGACCGGTATCATCGGCAAAGCAGGCTATGCCAAAATGGTCCCACACGTATTGCGCCTTCTGGCGGGCGTTGCCCTCCAGCGTATCCTGGGTTTCGGGCAACTCCTGCTGGCAACCAATATCAGCCAGACTGAGCAGCTCTACCGCTGCAGGCAGTAGGGGGCGGATTTCATCCAGCTTGTGGGCGTTGTTGGAAGCGAAGCAAAAGCGCATACGGAACAGAGTAAAAACAGGAGCAGAATACAGGACGGGCCAGCCGCTGACGCGAACAAAGTGCGTCGCAAACATACGCCCTGCTGCTATTTTGTTTTGGGAGAAGCCAACAGGGTGGGGGCTGGTAGTACGGTGCGCCGGCTATTTTTTCCCGCTTCCTTGCTAGCGGAACATCCGCTTAATGGTATCCCAGGAACGGACCACTACATTATCTGCCGGCGGAACCGGAGTGGTTTGATACGTGCGGGTACCGGTAGCCGTGCGCACGGCCAGGCGGTATGTAACGGCCTGCGGGCTGGTATTCGGGCGTAACACGTGCGGATCGGTATAGCGGTACCAGGGCTGGGCCGTTGGCACCAGGGTAGTAATTTTAACAAATTCATCAGCCGGGTACTCCTGGCGGTACACTTCGTAGCCACTGCTGACCTGCTCTCGGTTCGCGGGCCATTCCAGCTGCACCCGCTCATCCTGAATCCGGGCCCGGAAGAAGGTAACGCCTGCTCCGTACGCCAGCAACGACACCAGCAAACAAGCCACAACAAGTGTAATGGTACGGGGCATAGCAATAAGTGGAGCGGCGAAAAGAAAGCGGGGTAAGTATACAGGTATCCGAGCAGAAATCAGAAGCTGACCGTGTTAAGTATCGGTTATGCCGCAGAAAAGCAAGCAGGGCCTTTTGAAATCCAAGCGTAACGTGTACTTTTGCAGTCCCTTCCGCAAAATCGGCAGGTACCAAGGTAAAACGGCCCTACGACCATGAAAAAAGACATTCACCCCGAGTACCGCGAAGTGGTATTCCAGGACACTTCCAGCGGCTTCAAGTTTGTAACCCGCTCCACGATGAACTCCAACGAGACCATCACCATGGAAGACGGCAAAACTTACCCCGTTATCAAGGTGGAAGTTAGCTCGGAGTCGCACCCCTTCTACACCGGTAAAAACGTTCTGCTCGACACGGCTGGCCGCGTAGAGAAGTTCATGAACCGCTACAAGAAAAAATAGCTTTTCGTAAGCTGTTAGCTACTAGCTGTTGGCTGATAGCTTTCTTCAAGAAACTCCCTTTGGCTCTCCGAAGGGAGTTTTTTATTTGCCATTTTTGCCCATTCATTCTCCAGTGGCCAAATTCAATGGCCAGAGCTATCAGCTAACAGCCAATAGCTAACCGCTTCGCCTACCATGCACGTTCTGCTCTTCGACGACCCCGCCATCCGGCCTCACCTGCTGCCGTTTACCTTCACCCGGCCGGTAGCCGCGCTGCGCTGTGGTATTCTTACCCTAGCCGAGAAGTGGCAGCATCGCCTGGGCGTGACGCAGGTGGGCTACCTCACCGAAAGCTACCTGCAGGCCAAATACCCGGCCGGCGACACCCAGGGCCCCGCCCTCGTTATCAACGGTGCCATCTGCCCCGACGATCTGCTGGTGCAGCAGGTACAGGCCCTGGCCCCCGGTGAGGCCCTGTTTAATGAGGAAATGCTGGTAGCCGCCCACCTGGCTGATGCTACGCAGGTGGCCGAGCTGATTCAGGAAGGCTTCCAGAAAACCCGCGACGTGCTGGAGCCCGTTACGGTCATTCAAGCCGTATGGCACCTGTTCCTGCGCAACGGGGCCGAAATTCGCCGGGATTTTGACCTGCTCACTAAAGGGCGGCAGTCGGAGCCCATCGGCGACAAGCACACCATTGTGTACGCCCCCGAGAACATCTTCATCGAGCCGGGCGTGAAAATCCGGGCGGCCATCCTCAACGCCGAAAACGGCCCTATTTACCTGGGCCGCAATTCCCAAGTGCACGAAGGCGCCATCATCAGCGGGCCGCTGGCTTTGTGCGAGGGTAGCCACATCAACGCCGGGGCCAAAATGCGCGGCGACAATACCGTGGGTCCCTACTCCAAAGTGGGCGGTGAAGTAGGCAACAGCATTCTGTTGGGTTACAGCAACAAGGGCCACGACGGTTACCTGGGCAACTCCGTGATTGGCGAGTGGTGCAACCTGGGGGCTGATACCAACACCAGCAACCTCAAGAACAACTACGCCCCCGTTAAAATCTGGAGCCACTCGGCCGGCCGCTTCGTGAACACCGGCCAGCAGTTCTGCGGCCTGATGATGGGCGACCATAGCAAGTGCGGCATCAACACCATGTTCAACACCGGCACGGTGGTGGGCGTGGGGGCCAACATCTTCGGGGCGGGCTTCCCGCGCACCTTCATCCCGAGCTTCAGCTGGGGCGGCGCGGCCGGCTTTGAAACCTTTAAGCTGCCCAAAGTAACGGAGGTAGCGGAGCGCGTGATGGCCCGCCGCCAGTTCCAGTACGACGCCGTGGAGCAAGGCATTATGCAGCACGTGTACGAGGCCACGGCCAAAGACCGGGTGTGGGAGCGAGTCTAATTTAGTTGTTAGTTGCTGGTTGTCAGTTGTCAGATTCCGTCAAAGCGAACCGACAACTGACAACTGACAACTAAAAACTATCAACTAAAACAGTATGCGTTTCTCCGAAATACCCGGTCAGCAGCAGGTAAAGCAGGTACTCCTTGGCAGTGTGCGGCGCAACCACGTGGCCCACGCCCAGCTGTTTCGCGGGGCCGAGGGGTCCGCTACGCTGGCCCTGGCGTTGGCGTACGCGGCGTTTCTGAACTGCGAGGCGCGCACCCCGGAGGCGGACGATTCCTGCGGGCGGTGTGCCAGCTGCCAGAAAATCGACAAGCTCATTCATCCCGACCTCAACTTTATTCTGCCGATTACCACCACCAAAGCGGTAACCAAGGATGCCGTGAGCAGCAAGTTTGCGGCCGAGTGGCGGGAATTTGTGCTCCAGAACCCCTACCAGGGCCTCAACGACTGGATGCAGCACATCGGGGCCGAAAACAAGCAGGGCAACATTTCCAAGGAGGAAAGCGTGAACCTGCTGCGGCTGGTGAGCCTGAAAGCCTTCGAGGCGCGGTTTAAGCTGGTGATTATCTGGCTGCCGGAGCTTATGCACCCTTCAGCCGCCAACGCCGTGCTGAAGCTGCTGGAAGAGCCGCCACCCGCCACCATTTTCCTGCTGGTGAGCAACGCCCCCGAGCAGCTGCTGCCTACCATCATCAGCCGGGTGCAGCCGGTAGTGGTGCGCGCCGTGCCGGAGCCGGAGCTGACGACCTGGCTGCGCGACGTGCAGCACGTGCCCGAGGTGAAGGCCCGGCAGCTGGCCCAGCTCACGGAAGGCAACATTGGCGCGGCCTTGGCGGCGCAGGCTTCCGGCCAGGAAGAGCACGACTATTTTGCCCTGTTTGTAAGCTGGATGCGCACCTGTTACGCCAACAAGGTGGCCGACATGCTGGAGAAGTGCGACGAGTTTCAGAAGCTGGGCCGCGAAAATCAGAAGGAGTTTCTGCAGTACGCCCTCACGCTCATGCGCAAGGTGCTGCTGTTTGGACTAGATGCGCAGCTGGTGCCCCACCTGCCCCAGCAGGAGCAGGGTTTCGTGAAAGGCTTTAGCCCGTTTGTAACGCCCCGCAACGCCTCCCAACTGGCCGAGGAACTGAACGAGGCCCATTACCACGTGGAGCGCAACGCTAACCCGCGCATGGTATTTCTGGATGTTTCCTTGCGCGTGGCCGAGTTGCTGCGGCTGTGAAAAATACCGTGTTGAACAACGAAAAAGCCTCTTAATTGGCTGAAATTAGCGAAAATATAGTTTGCTAAATACATATAGCTGCTGCTAAACACCGTATAGCCAGCTGGCTTAGAAGGGGTGCGTATCTTTGTAGAGGCGAAGGCCTGGGGCTGTTTAGGCTCCCAAGTATCATAGTTTCTGAATTCGTTTCCAAGTTGAAGACTTCCATTCGCATTGGTACCCGCGGCAGCAAGCTGGCGCTGTGGCAGGCTCACCACGTAGCCGACTTCCTCACGGCCGCCGGCCTCTCGCCCGAAATCGTCATCATTACTACCAAGGGCGACGTGGTGCTGGACCGCTCCCTGGATAAGATTGGGGCCAAGGGCGTATTCACCGAGGAGCTGGAAGAGAGCCTGCGCACCGGCCACATTGATATTGCCGTACACAGCGCCAAGGACGTGCAAAGCACTATTCCTGCCGACCTGGAGCTGCTGGCCTTTATGGAGCGGGAGCGGGTAAACGACGTGGTAGTGAGCTTTGATGCCAACCTGGACCTGCAGCGCCCCGACCTGGTACTGGGCACCAGCAGCACCCGTCGCAAGGCCATGCTGAAGCGGTTTTTGCCCCACGCTACCGCCGCCGAAGCCCGTGGCAACCTGCAAACCCGTCTGCGCAAGCTCGAAGAAGGCCAATACCACGCCCTAGTGCTGGCCTACGCCGGCGTACACCGCATGGAGTACGACGGCCTCATCCGCCATATTCTGCCCGAAACCCAGTTTATCCCGGCCACTGGCCAGGGTAGCGTAGCCATTGAGTGCGCCCGCAACCTGGAGCCCGCCCTCAAAGCCGAACTGCACCGCATCCTCGACCACGCCGTCACCCACGTGTGCCTGGCCGCCGAGCGGGCGTTTCTGCGCACCATGGAAGGCGGCTGCAGCATCCCCAGCTTCGCCCTGGCCACCCTCAGCCCCGACGGCGCCACTCTGCAGCTTCACGCCGGCCTCATCAGCCTCGATGGCCAGCAGTTCATCGAAGAAACCCGCACCGCCCCCCCCGCCGAGGCTGAAGCAACCGGTGTTCAACTGGCCGAAAGCATCCTCGCCCGCGGCGGCCAGCAAATTCTTGACGATATCCGACGGGAGCGGGCTTAGCAACTATACGGTCTGTCATCCTGAGTAACGCCAAGGACCTTACCACGCCTGAACGAATTGTTTTGACGTGGTAAGGTCCTTCGCGTTGCTCAGGATGACAATTCTGTATCTATTCTCTTTTCCCTCGGCCAAACAGCGCGTACAACACCAGCGCAAAAACGGCCCCGCTGGTATCGGCCAGCATGTCTTTCTGAGCGTCCCAGATGTCGCCCTGGCTGCCCAGGAAGGCGGCCCCGGCGTCGCCGCCGGCCAGCTCGGCGTACACCCATTCAATCAGCTCGTAGCTCATGGCCACGGTGCCAATCACGCACAGGGGCAGCAAGTAGCTCAGAAAACGGCTCCGGATCAGGTCCCGCTGGTCGAGGTACTCGATAAGGGCGTAGGCGTAGAAACCCACCGAGAAGTGAGCTACCCGGTCGTACATATTGCGCTTGAAGCCAAACAGGTTATTGAACCAGTCGAACGGCACTTTCTCGAAGGTGTAGTGCCCGCCCACGGTGTGCATAAAAATCAGCACGCTCATCAGGGCGTAGGCTAGGTTCGAAAACCGCACCCCACGTACGTACAGCAGTACCAGGGCCCCCACAATCAGCAGAATCGGAATATTTTCGGCCCACCATGTGCCTCGGTCGGTGGGGCTGATGCCCAGCGCCACAAACTCAATGAGGTAGGCGGCCAGGAGGACTTTCGGAAACCAATGTGAAGTAGTCGAAGAGGGGAGAGGTTGGGGCATACTGCGGCAGAATAGTTGGTTGAGCTTACCGGCATACGTAAACCGGTTCCATTCGCTGTCTACACTCAAAAATAACTCTGGCCGGAAAGGGCTGGCTTGCGTCATTCGGTCATGTGTGACCCGGCAAAACCGCGTAACTTCGCCGGGCTTCTTCACCTCCGAATCGTGCCTCTTTATGCGGAATGTTTTGCGCCGTGCCCTCTGGGTAAGTCTGTTTTTGAGCGTGGTAGTATCGGCCGCGCAGGCCGCTAAAAAGCCCCGTACTAGTCGCAAAGATGAGGTGGTGACTATCAGCACCCCCCAGGGCGACATTCGGCTGATTCTGTTTGATGTGACTCCCCTGCACAAAGCCAATTTCCTGAAGCTGGCCCAGAGCGGCTTCTACAATGGCACCACCTTTCACCGCATCATTCCGGGCTTCATGATTCAGGGCGGCGACCCCAACTCCAAGGATGCCGACCCCAACAATGATGGAGCCGGACAGACGGACGAAAAAATGATTCCGGCCGAAATTCGTCCCGAGCTCACGCACAAGCGGGGGGCCGTGGCTGCCGCCCGTACCCCCGATTTCATTAACCCCCAGCGCATGAGCAGCGCCTCGCAGTTCTACATCGTGCAGAACCCCCAGGGCACGCCTCACCTCGATGGGCAATACACGGTGTTTGGGCAGGTTATCAGCGGGCAGGACGTGGTAGATAAACTTGCGCAGCAACCCGCCGCCGAGCGGAACCGCCCCGTTACGGACCTCAAAATGACGGTAAAAGTGGAGAAGCTCAAAAAGAAAAAGATTACCGAACTGTACGGCTATCAGTACTAAGCATCTCCGGCATTTGCTACTATGAAAATCCTGGTGACTGGGTCCAATGGCCTGCTCGGACAGAAGCTGGTGGCCCTGTTGCGGCAGCAGCGCGAGGTGGAGTTGGTAGCTACTTCCCGGGGAGCCAACAAGCTGGCCACGGTGTACCCGGAAGTACGGTTTGTGACATTGGATACAACCCACCGCGAGCAGGTACTGCAGATGATCAGCCAGGAGCGTCCCACGCACCTCATCCACACTGCCGCCATGACCCATGCGGACGAGTGCGAGCTGAATCAGGCGGAGTGCTGGCGCCAAAATGTGGAAGCAGTAGCTCACCTGGTTGCCGCCTGTGGGCAGCAGCAGGTGCACTTGCTGCACCTTAGCACCGATTTTGTTTTTAGTGGAAACCAGGGCCCCTTGGCCGAGGATGCGGTACCGGAGCCCGTGAATTTTTACGGACACAGCAAGCTGGCAGCCGAGCAGTTGGTGCGGGCCTGCCAGGCTCCGTGGACTATCTTGCGCACGGTGCTGGTGTATGGTACGGCCCACAACTATGGCCGCACCAACATCGTGACTTGGGTGCGCGACTCCCTGCGGGCCGGCAATCCAGTTCGCGTGGTAAACGACCAGCTCCGCACACCCACGCTGGCGGAGGATCTGGCTATGGGCTGCTGGCTGGCGGCCCGGCACAACGCAACGGGTATTTACCACCTGGGTGGGCCAGAACTGTACACGCCCTACCAGATTGCACTGGCGGTGGCCGCCCACTTCAACCTGGATACTTCACTCATTAGCCCGGTTGATGCCAGCACCTTTACGCAGCCTGCCCGGCGCCCCTTGCGCACTGGCTTCATTATTGAAAAGGCTCAGCGGGAGTTGGGCTACCAGCCGCACACGTTGGCTGAAGGCATTGCTTTACTGGCTTCCCAAACTGCCTAAAACGCAAAAAACCCGCGAACAACGCCCGCGGGATTTTCACACACCTATTGCAACAACCTGTTTGTAAAGGAGCCGCTACGAGCAGCCGCAGAAGCTCCCTACATGAATTATCGTGTCAAAAAACCGCCCGTATAGCGGTACTAGTAACCCGCTGATTAATCAGCAGCCTTGCCGGCGCCAGTCGGCCGGAAAGAATGGACAACTGAGATGAACCCGGCACAAAGTCCCGGTTGTAAAGGGTTAGTCCCCTCTTGCTCGTCGTTCCCTATGACAATATTATAGGAGAAATAAGGCCTTGTAAAGGACACTTCTGCAGTAATTGTGACTTGTTATTTAATAATATTAAATAGCCATTTTTAGACTCATGCGCTGTGCAACAAGTGTTAAATAGTCTGGGATACAAATAGTGACACTGTTTTGAACTGGCTTTTAGTACGGCTGCTAGCTGAAAAAGCGAAGATTTGTGACATCTACTCTCCTTCTTTCGAAGTAGCTATATACTGTAGGCTAAGAATAGTAAAGGCAATGGCTAAGCCTGGCCATAGCATCAGCCACCAATTGGCAGGTGCTTGGCGCACAGCTGCTAAGAGTCGGCCCCAGCTGGGAGTTTCCGGGGGCAGGCCTACCCCCAGAAAGGATAGGGTAGTCTCAAGGCTGATCAGGACTGCCACCGTGAGCGGAAAACGCACCAGAAGTACTGGCAGCGCATTCGGGCTAATATGCCGCCAGAGGATGCGGACAGCCGGCAGGCCGGCTGCCTGCGCGGCTTCTATGTAAGGTTGACTACGGCTCTGTAGCGTTGCTGCCCGCATGAGGCGGGCAGGAGTAGGCCAGCAGGTAAGGCTCAGCAGAGCTACCACACCTGCCAGGGAGGGGCGTTGTATGGAGGCAACGGCAACTACCAATACCAGTAACGGGACGGAGTTTACCAAGGCAATCAGGGCCAGAATGCTACTGTCGACGGGGAAGGGCCAGGTGTTGGTGGAAGGCTTCTTGTTTCGCCATGGTAAGAGGCCTAACCCTGCCGCTGCCGGTACGCCCAGCCAAGGCCAGCCGCCCGCCCCCGGAAACCAAGAGAGAAGCAGCCCGGCCAGCCCGACACCAGCCACCATCAGGACCAACTGAGTACGGGTTATCCGCAGGCCGGTATTGCCCCAGTAGCCAGCTATACCCCCCAGAAAACCGCCCAGAAGTAACGTGCACAACGCCGCTGGTACACTTACCAGCAACAGCGTACGGGCACCCTGCCACAAACTCATCCCTACATCCAGACCCTGAGAGGTAGTACCCAGCCAATGAGTCGAATGAAAAGGTGGTTGATTGATAGTGGCCAGATCGGGGGTGGGTACGGTTGATGGGGCCAGTAGCGCCGCTACTATCAATAGGCTCAGCCAGCTGATGGCCAGCCCCCGCTGCACCGTGCGAAAAGGCCTCTTCATGCCGTAATCCGGATACGAGGGTCCAGGAGCGGGTACAGAATATCGGCGAGCAGTTGGGCCAGTAACCGTACAATTGCCACCAAGCCAACCCCGGCCAATAGTACCGGATAATCTTGCTGTACAGCCGCGTCGGCAATCAGTCGGCCCATACCTGGCAGGGCAAAAATTACCTCAACCACCACGGAGCCAGCCACGATGCTGGGCAACAGCTC
This sequence comes from Hymenobacter metallilatus, assembly GCF_003944705.1. Taxonomy (GTDB): domain Bacteria; phylum Bacteroidota; class Bacteroidia; order Cytophagales; family Hymenobacteraceae; genus Hymenobacter; species Hymenobacter metallilatus. The sequence continues at coordinate 223,358 of NZ_RWIS01000003.1, forward strand.
GGTAAGGAGCGTAACAGTTGGCAGCAAGGCGTTGCGCAGGGCATGACGCCAGATGGTGCGCCCCTGCGACGTGCCTTTGGCGCGGGCCGTAGCCACGTACGGGCGGGCCAGTTCCTGGTGCAAAGAGCCATTCAGCTGAATAGCCAGGGCCGGAAAGCTGCCCAAAACCAGGCTCAATGTAGGTAAGGTAAGCTGATAAAGTAATGCCTGCGGGTGGCTCCAGCTAGTACTGGTCGGGCCGGTGGGACCCAGGCCGAAAGCCGGAAACCAGTTGAGCGCATCGGGGTTGGCCAGCAGCAGCAGCAGACCCAGCGCCAGCAGAAACAATGGAATGCTTTGCAGCGTGTGCGCCATGCTCATTACCCAATTGCTGACTATTGGGCGGTAGCCAGTTGCCGCCACCAGATACAACGCCAGGGCAATGCTCAAAGTGGCCGCCAGCATCGTGAGCGGCAATGTGTACTGGAGGGCCTGCCCCAGCAACACCAGCACGGGCTCCTCCGAGCGGTAAGAGGTGCCCAGGTTGCCCTGCAGAAGCTGCGTCAGCCAGGTATGGTATTGATTGTGGAAGCCGTGCCAGTACCAGCCGGTAGCTGGCTGCCAGCTCACGTAAAACAGTGGGGCATCCAACCCATAGCGCTGGAGCAGCTGCTGACTGACGGCTGGTTGCTCCAGCAAGCTGCCAAGGCGGGCGCTACTTTCCACCATAGTCTGTAGCAGGCTGCGCTGGTCAGTGGCGCCCCGGCTCAGCAAGAACAACACCGACAGAATAAGCCAGGCGGAGCCCACCGTTCGGAGAAGATGCCGTAGCAAAACAAGCCCTGGCATGTGGCTTACAGTGGTGCTTCCATGGGCCTGATGCGGGCTGCCTCGTAGCCAGGCTTCAGGCCGGACACCGGTACCCGCCCAACAGCCCGCGAAGCCCCGACCCGGTATTTCTGGAAGTACAGCACAGAAAACGGTACCTCCTGCGCCATCACGCGCTGAAATTTCCGTAGCAGCAACTTCTTTTTCTGCTTGTCCTCTGTGCTGGTAATCTGCTCAATCAGCCGGTCGGTAACCGCAGAGGAGAATTGCATGGTATTGCTGGCACCAATACCGCGGGAATGCAGCAACGCAGTGAAATCGTAGGAAAACGGATTGCCCGAGTAGTTTCGGATGCACATATCTGTTTCCCCGGCCTGTAATTGCCGGCTCAGCACTGCCTGTTCGGTAGGGCGCAACTCTGCCTCTATGCCAATGGCGGCGGCGGCCGCTCTGAACTGTAGGGCCGCCGTTTCGAAAGCAGGCTCCCCGGCCCGGTAGCTCACGCCAAAACGCAATACCTGGGGGGCACCCTTGGCCACCTTGCGCTGCCAACGGCCATCGGCCTGGCGTTGCCAGCCGGCCTGCCGAAGCAATCCCACGGTTTGAGTGGGGCTAAATACCGGTAAGGGCAGGCTGTCGTTGTAATAGTCGGCCACGCGCGGGCTGATAAGGCCTGCGCTGGGAATAGCAGCTCCCTGTTGGGTAGCCTTAATCAGGGCCGGTACATCAAACAGGAAGCACAACGCCTTACGGGTAGCTGCGTCCTGAAATACAGGGCGGCGGACGTTGAAGCCAGCCGTCAGAAACTCGTAGGAGTCGGCCGTGTAAAATGCCAGCCGTTTCCGGTCTTCGGCCGACTGCTGCAGACGGGTAAACTCCGCGGCGGGCATCAGACCATAGATATCTACTTCGTTGCGGCGCAGCGCAAGCGTAGCAGTTGCCGCATCCGGAATAACCTGGTACGTAAGCGTAGTAGGGTAGGCCTGAAGCTGAGCGGGCGGGGCAGACAACACATCCGCCCACCATTTCGGCTTGCGGTGAAGCGTCAGGTAGCGGCCACTCTGCCAGGCGCTGAGCCGGTAGGGGCCACAGCCGGGCAGGTTTTCCGGATGGCGGGCCAGGCGAAGACGCTGATACCGGCGGGCCAGCGCCTGCACTGCCGCCTGCACCGGCTGTTGGCGCATGGCTGTCAGCGAAACGGTACGCAGCTGCCTGCCCGGATCCAGAATATACTCCGGCAAGATGGAAAAGTCGCCGGAGGAGCGAATGTGTTCTGGCGACTGGCCGGCACACACCAACGTAAACCGCCGCGAATCTGCCGTATCGAGCCGAATATCCCGGATAAAACCGAACATGGCCTGGTCCATTTCCGTGGGCAGTCCCGGGCAGTTCATCACCTTAAGGGTGAGGGCCACATCCTGAGCCAGCACCGGGGCCCCGTTATCCCAGGTGGCTTCCGGCCGGATGCGGTAGCTTACCAGCAGCAGGCTGTCGGAAAGCCGCTCAACGGATGGGAATGCCTCAGCAAGCCAGGGCACGAAATCATGGGCCTCTTCCCGGCCCATCAGCAGGCTACAGTGCGTGAGGTTAATTACCTCGTAGGCGCTGGTATTGCTTACTACCAGGGGGTCCAGATTTTCCGGGTCGCGGGCCCAGCGGATTCGTACGGTTCCCGGGGCAGAATAGGTAGCAGGAGTGGTACAACTGCTCACCATACCTACCCAGACCAGGAAGAAAAACCGGAGAGAAAGGTGCTTCATGAACGGGTAACCGCGTAAGACGAGTGTCCGGGCAAGTTACCACGTTTTGGAAATACAGGAGGTACTGCCGGCCTAGTGGCCGTCGCCCCAGCCGCCTACACCGTGGTCTGCCACCACATGGCCGTCGCCCCAGCCACCTACGCCGTGGTCATCCGAAACCGATGTTGTGCTGGTGGAGCCATTGGTGGCTGAAACGGTGGCAGCATCAACAGAAGCAAAGCTGGCGAACTGCAGGAGGGCGATGGTGATGAGCTCTAGCATGGCTTGGAAATATTTGTGTGTCAGGTGATTGAATGACACAAAGGTGGAGTCCAAACCAGCCCAGGTAAAGGAAATACAGGCTGTAAACGTGACCTGAAAAAGAGCTATATCAGTAAATAAAAATCAACCTAAAACCAGTTGCCAGTACGAAAAATGACGTAGAAATGCACAATATCGGAGGCCCATATTCCCTGATTTTGTGACATCCAGCCGTAAAAAAAGCCCACCTATACGCCTACAAATGTCTGGGTAGATAAGCCAATGAATAAAGGCATAGCATTCAAAAAATGTGACATAGGAAACAGGGGCCGTATAATATAGTATATTGGCTAAAACAGGCTAATCCAGCCGCTTTGCTATGGATGAATTAACAACACTGGTAAGAATTGTGACAGACAGACGGCAAGCTGTTCTCCCTTTTCTCGACTTCTCTGATAGAAATTCCGCGCAAAAAGATCTACGACTCGTTCGGCTGCTGGATGGAGCACCCGTAGTAACCCAGACGCAGCTGGTAAAAAGCCTATATGGCAAAACCGACGCGAAAACCCAGGCAACCTACCGCAAGCTGAAATCAAGAGTACAGCAGAAGCTGCTGAATCATCTTTATTTCCTGGATCAGACGGATCCGCGGCATATTGCCTCAAAACGGTATGAGCAGCAATGCCTGGGGTTATTGCATCAGGCAAAAATCTTGGCGGGGGAGGGTGAGTACAAGATGGCCGAAAAGCTGTTTCGGAAGTTTATTCGGGTTGCGGAAGATGCTGAATTTACGCCATATACAGTGCTGGGTGCCCGTATTTTACGCAACATGTACGCCGAGATGCGCCAGCCTGCCAAGTTCAAGCGCATTGTAAAGCAGCTAGCGGCTTATCAGGCTAAAATGGCGCTGGAAGAAGAGGCGGAAATACTGTACGCTGAAATTAAAATGACCCTGAATCATAAAGTCAGGTCGCGCAAATTTTTACTGCACCAGATGCCGGCTTACCAGAACAAGCTGGAGCAGATTCATAAGAAGGTAAAAAGCTACAACACGTTTCACGTGCTGTACGTCACCCGATTATCGAAGGAGGAGCTGGTGGGAAATTATGAAGAGATTATCAACATAACTGCTGCCACTGAAAGGGCTCGTAAACAGGGTAAAATCAATGAAAAGCGTTTCGATAAGCGGTTTAATAACTACATGAGTGTGTACGCACACTTGCGCTGCCGGAAGCCTGAGCAAGGACTGGTGCTAGCCGAGGAATATTTCAAGGATTTCCACTACTCCTCGGGCAACTGGTTTTACTTTCTGGAAACGTATCTGTTGCTGGCTGTACATGCCCGGCAGTATGGGCAGGCCTTTGAGCTGCTGCAGCAGGCGCGCAAAAACCCGTATTACCGCAAGCAACGAGCCGCTGCCCAGCAGCGCTGGGAGCTGTACGAGGCCTACGTGCAGTTTGTGCGGCCTGAACAGTCGCCGGTCAAAATGCGCTACTTCACGCAGTTTGTGCAAACGGTACCCGATTTCAGCCGGGACAAGCAAGGTTACAACGTAGCCATCCTGATTCTGCAGTTTATGCACTTCCTGCGCCGGCGGGATATTGAGGGGTTGCTGGCCCGCCTGGAGGGGCTGCGTAAGTACGAGCAACGCCACCTGCGCGACCCAGCTACGCTGCGTAGCCAGTTGTTTTTCCGGATGCTGCTAATGACAGTAAAGGAGAATTTTGTACTGGCAGCCTGCGAGAAAAAAGGGGCTCTGTTACTGGAACGGCTGCGCGCCGCCCCTCAGCCCGGCGAGGCCTACGGCGAAATCGAAATCATTCCCTACGAAGACCTCTGGGCCCTGGCCCTGGGTATGCTACGGCAGCAAGAGGCAGAGCAAGCTGCTGCTGAGCAAGCGGAGCGCAACCGCACCTGACAGTGAAATCTGATTTTGCCCACCACCTGCAAGCAAGTGCCAGCCAAAGCGGTAGAAATAATACGCTGCCGACTAATGCCGGGCGGCAGCTTTGGAAGCTGGAGCAGGCTGCGCTGCGGGACGCGCAACGGAGCGGGCGGCCTTGGCTTTGCCAGCTGCCGGTTGTACCGCCGGCTGAGCCTGCACCAGGGCTGCGGCTGGGGCCGGAGCTACTTTAGCGGCTACAGTAGCGGGAAGCGTACCCGGAGCTGCGGCCACATAGCGCTGATATTGCGCCGGCGTGAGTACCTGCTCCAGCTGCTTGGTGTATTCCTGTCCAATGGCTGATAGTTTCTTCTGGAGCATATCCGCGTCGTTGGCGTACAGCTGCCGGGCATCGGCTTCCTGCGTGAGGCGCGCCTGCGTAAGGCGGCGCACAGGAAGCTGGCGGGCATCATCCAGAGAAATGAAAGCAGCTAGTTGGCGAGTGGCAGCCAATGCTTCGGTTTTGAAAGCGGAAGACGCTTCCTGTGCTTTCGCCTGGGCAAAGGACAACAGGTACACAGTTGCCAACAGTAAAACGAACCGGTGTTTCATAGAAGGAAGCGGGCAAATGCCTCGGATGAGAGTGAAAGCCGGAACCCGGCGGGAGCAAGCGTTAAGCAGCCGCTAACATAGCGCTCAGCCACCTATCCTATCGTCAACATAAGCTGAACAGGGGCAGGGGCTCGGTCAAGTGTGAATAACGCGCTGCAACTGCATCATCAGGGAATGACGTGCACAATGCGACTGACGCAGTGGCTGGAAGGGCAGGCATCGGGGCCGTTGCCGCGCAGGCTCATGCGCACGGCGTACTGGCCGGGGCGGCGGAAGGCGTGCTGTACCTGCCGGCCGTTGGTAACGTAGCCGTCCCGAAAATCCCAGAGCACTACCACGTTCTGGCACAGCGGCAGCTGCGAGTCCAGGGCGTCGAAGCGCACGGGCTGGCCAATGCGCACGGTGTCTACGGCCCGAAAGTTCAGCACAATCTCCTGGGTGAAATCAACCGGAATCAGCTTTTCGGCAGTACGCACCTCACCGGTGGCTTCTTCCAGCACATCCAGCTGTACGGTGTATTTTTTGCGCTCCTGGTAGCAGTGCTGCACCACGGGACCAGTGAGCTGGGTGCCGTCGCCCATAGTCCAGCGGAAGGTGAGCGGGCCGGCGTCGGGGTCGATGGCACGGCGGGCATCCAGCTCCACGCACATTTCCACCAGGCGGGGCGCGGGGCAGTCTGCGCTTAGCGTGTCGCCGGCCTGCTGGGCCAGGGCGGGCCCGGCAGCCAGCAGGCCGGCCAGCGCCTGGAGTCGGCAAAAGAAGCGTACCAGACCGCGGAGCGTCATGGGCAGGCAGGAAGTAGCGAAGCGTTAGAATTTATTCAGCCGCTGAAAAACCTCGCGCAGGTAGGTCTGGCCGATGGGAATGTGCTTGTTATCGATGATAACGGTGTTGTCTTCGATGGTTTGTACCCGCTTGAGGTTAACTATAAAAGAGCGATGCACCCGCACAAACAATGACGACGGAAATTTTTCCTCCACGGCCCGCATGGTGCTGTACACAATCAGCTTGCTCTGGCTGGTAACGATGTGCACATAGTCGCCGAGGGCTTCCACGTAGCGCACATCGTCGAAAAGTACTTTTACCAGCCGGCTGTCTACCTTCACAAAGGTAAATTCCGTGTTCTGCGGAACTTCAATAGCATCGGCGGCGGGATTGTTGCGGGCTTCCACAGCCTCCATAGCTTTCTGGGCCGCTTTCAGAAACCGGGCGTAACTGATGGGTTTCACAATGTAATCAAGCACATCATGCTCAAACGCTTCCACCGCGTAGCCCTTGTTACTGGTAATGAGCACCACCAACGGCGGATTCTGCAGGGTGCGCAGCAAATCAAGGCCCGACATCAGGGGCATTTCCACATCCAGAAACAGTAGGTCGATGGGGTGCTGGCGGAGTACTTCGGCGGCGGCAATGGCACTTTCGCAGCTGGCCACGTGCTGCAGGAAAGGAGTGTTGCTAACGCAGTTTTCAACAATCTGAATAGCCAGCGGGTCATCGTCGACGACCAGGCAACGCAATGGAGCAGTGGTTTCAGCCATAGCGCCAAAGGTACAAGCTGACTGGGAAAAAGCCTATAATTTATGTTCAGCTTCCGTGAGTCGACTCAGTAAAATAGGGTATATTGTAAATAATTGATTGTCAATAAATTGAACTGATTCAAATAAGCTATTAGCCGGAATAGTGCTCTTGCTTTGCTGCTCCAGGTATTCCAGTTGGTCGGTGAGGGGTACCAGGCCGAAATACGCCACTTGGCCCTTTAGCTTGTGGGCTACCTGGCCCAGTTCGGCCCCGGTGGCCTGCTGCAGCTGTTCCACCAGCGGCGGAGCCTGCTCCAGGAAGGTGCGTACAATCTGTTGCACAAACGCCTCGTTGCCGCCGGCCAACTCTTCCAGCAGGCTCCAGTCGGGTTGCAGGGGCGTATCGGCCGGGGAGGACGTAGCCGGCTGGTGGGGGGGCTGCGGGCCGGTGGCTGGTGGTAGTGCCGGTGCGGGCGTTGCAGGTGTTGCGGGGGGCAGCGCCCGGCCGGTGAAGTGGGCTAGGCGGGCGTAGAGCACGGCCGGGTCGAAGGGCTTGGCCAGGGTATCGTTCATGCCGGCTTCCAGGGCCAGCACCCGGTCTTCGGGCAAGGCCGAGGCCGTGAGGCCAATGAGCGGCAGCCGGGCCGCGTCGGGGAACAGGCTGCGGAGCTGGCGGGCCGCTTCGTAGCCGTCCATTTCGGGCATCTGAATATCGAGCAGCACAGCGTCGAATTCCTGCTGGCGGGCGGCTTCCACGGCTAGGCGGCCGTTGGCGGCAATGGTTACCTGCACGTTCCAGGCTTCGAGGGTTTTGCGGGCCACCAGCTGGTTCAGGTCGTTGTCTTCGGCTACCAGCACCCGTAGCGGCGGCGAGAAAGGCAGCAGCGCCCCGCTGGCTTCCGTCCGGACCAAGGCAGCATCGGCGGGCTGGCAGGGAACTTCAAACCAGAACGTGGAGCCCCGCCCTTCCTGGCTTTCTACCCACAGCCGGCCGCCGTGCAGCTGCACTAGGTTGCGGGCAATGCTCAGGCCCAGGCCGGTGCCGCCAAACTGCCGGGTGGTGCTGGCGTTGGCCTGCGAAAAATCCTCGAAAATGGCGTCCAGCTTATCGGCGGCAATGCCAATACCGGTATCCGTGACGCCAAAGCGTAGCATTGCGGGCGCATTGTCGGCGGCCGGCTGCACGCTCAGCCGCAGGGTAACGCCGCCGGTAGTGGTGAATTTTACGGCGTTGCCCACCAGGTTTACCAGCACCTGGTTGAGGCGCACGGAGTCGCCGAGGATGGCAGCGGGCACATCGGGGGCTACCTCGGTGTGCAGGGTAAGGCCTTTGGCTTCGGTGGCAAACTGGAACATGCGCGCTACGCGCCCCACCAGCTCCGGCAGCCGGAACGGGGCCTGCTCCAGCGTCAGCTTGCCGGCCTCAATCTTGGAGGAGTCCAGGATGTCGTTGATGATGACCAGCAGGTTGTTGGACGACGACTGAATGGCCTGGAGGTATTCGCTCTGCTCTCCGCTGACGGGCGTATTACGCAGCAAATGGGTGAGACCAATCACTGCATTCATGGGCGTGCGGATTTCGTGGCTCATGTTGGCCAGAAACTGGGCTTTGGCCTTGCGAGAGGCTTCGGCGGCATCCCGCGCCATCACCAAATCAGCATTAATCTGCTCGATTTCGGCCTTCTGATGGCGCAATTCGGTGGTTCGCTCGCGCACGGTGGTTTCCAGCTGCAGCTTCTGCCGGCGCAACGTGGCGGTACGGGCGCGGGTGAAGGCGTACACCCCGGCTCCGGCCGCAAGCAAAGCCAGCGCGGAAAACCACCAGGTGCGCCAGAAAGGCGTGGCAATACTGAACCGGGAGGTAATTGGCTTCGACCAAGTGCCTTCGGAGCCCCGCCGGGCCCGCACTTCCAGGGTGTACCGGCCGGCATCCAGGCGCGGAAAATCGGCTTCGCCAGTTGTAGCGGGCCGGCTCCAGTTCTCCTGAAACCCCCGCAGCCGGTATTGGTACTGCCAGGTACCGGCTGGGCCCAGGCTGGCTACCCGGAAAAACCACGTAACGCGGTGGGGCCTGGCCGACAGCTCCGGCAAAGGCCCGGCGGGCTGGCGTATCCCGTCAACTTCAACAGCAGTAAATGTGGCAGGGGCAGCAGCCGTGATATGAAGCCCCGACAACTTTACCCGTACCAGTCCCGTCCGGGACGCCAGTAACACTGCCGAATCGGCCGGTGGGAGCGGGGCCGCAACGTTGGGCAGCAAGTCGCGGATGATGGGGTTGTTGGGGGTGGAAATGGCGGTGAACTGCATCCCACGGCCCAGAGAAAGGTCGTTGCGGTGCTGCACTACTAGGCCGGTGGGCGTGGGTTGCAGACCGTAGCAGTAGTTGCTGGCCAGTCCGCTGTTTTGGGTGGTAAACTGCCGGAACCGGCCGTTGGCAAAGCAGAACAACCCGTCGCCCTCGGTTCCAATCCAGACGCGGCCGGCGGCATCCTGGGTCAGGGTGGTGGCATCTACGCCGCCCGGCACCAAACGGTGTACCCGGAAGCGGCCGTTTTCCAGCACAGCCAGGCCGGTGCCGTGAGTGGCAAACCACACCCGGCCCTGCCGGTCGGGTAGAATGGCGTACACATCATTCTGGAGCAGGCCGTTGGCGGTGGTGTAGTGACGTACCTGCCGGCCAGTCACGTGAAAAGCGCCTTCACCAATGGTGCCTACCCAAAAACTCCGACTGCCGAGAAAGAAATTACTATTTGCTTTATCTAGAGTCAGGGTAGTGACATGCAGGTCAGCGGGCAAATGTGTCAAATCCGGAGGGTCGGTGTCCGTAGCCACCGATACAAAAGGATGTACACCCTTTCCGTCAGTTCCTGCCAAACTCCAATCACTAACAGGAAGCAATGCCGTTGCGGAACCACTTTGTAGTTCAGAATGAAAGTGTAACGTTAGTCCGTTAGGAGTGGGTAAAAGACGTCCCAACTGTCCATCAGCAGTTCCTGCTGCTATAAGAGCGCCTCGACCGGCTAAAGCCGTCAGCCGCGCCGCCGTTGGCGAGAAGCTCAGGTGCGCATCCGTCAGCCGCCACAGGCCCAGGCCCGTGGTGCCGATCCAGTAGGTTCCTTCGGCGTCGCGCAGTATCTGGTTGATGGCGGCATCGGGGGGCAGGGCGGGGTGGAACCGGCGACGGAAGCGGCCAATAGCGGCCGTATCAACAGTGGGTAGGCCTTTGACGCGGATCTGTTTGCCATCGGCAGCAGTGGCGCGCCGGAAGCCACTGCCTTGGCTAACGGATACGCCGCCCTGATAGTGGCTCACCCACAGCTGCCCGGTGCCCGCATCCAGGCTGAGCCGGGTTACGAAGTCCTCAGCCAGTCCCTCGCGGGTGGTAAACGTCTGGAACGTGGTGCCATCAAACCGCACCAGCCCTTCGCCGGTGCCAATCCAGAGGTAGCCGGTGCAGTCCTGGGCCAGGGCGTAGATAAAGGGCTGCGGCAGGCCCTCGGCCGCCCCGAACTGCTTGAGAAACTGCCGCTGCGGGAGCGGCTGAGCAACGGCAAAATGCGTGAGCAGGCAGAACAGGAGCAGCAGGTGGCGTATCACGAAGGGCAAGATACAGGCTACGGTGGAGCTACTGCTGTTTTCTCGGTGGAAGCGTGGTTGGGGACGTTCAGTCGGGTTTTTAGCCCGCAGAGGGCGCAGTGTTTGCGCAGAAGGCGCAGAGTCGTTCAACGGACTCTGCGCCCTCTGCGGTAACCGACGCCGGAACGTTATTTCCCTGTTACCTTGAACTCCGTGCGCCGGTTCAATTGGCGGCCGGCTTTGGAGGCGTTGGAGGCCACCGGCTGGGAGTCGCCATAGCCAGCGAAGGTCAGGCGGCCTTTGTCAATGCCTTTGGCCACGAGGTAATCTACCACGGCTTTGGCCCGGCGCTGGGAGAGGTCCTTGTTGTACTCGGCCTTGCCCACGTTGTCGGTGTGGCCCGAAATTTCGAGGCGCAAAGCCGGGGTTTCCACCAGCAGCTTTTGCAGGCGCTCCAGCTCATTGGTGCTTTCCTTGCGCAACGTGGCCTTGTCGAAATCGAAGAAGATGTTGTTGAGCACCACCTTCACGCCCACGTCGAGCTTCTTGAGGGCAATGTCCTTCACCACCTCCGCATACGCCGCTTTGGCCGGTAAATCGAAGTTTTCGGAGTGAAACAAGTAGCCATCCTTGCGTACCACAATGCCGTAGTTCACGCCCGAGGGCAACGACACTAGGTAGCGCCCCGACTGCGCGTTGCTCTGGAAGGAAGCAATGGTCTGGTTGAGCGAGTTGTCCACTACGTCGATGGTAGCCTCAATGGGCTGCTTGCTGGCCTCATCCGTCACCACGCCCTTTAGAATGGTCACCTGGGCGGCCACAATGGCTACCGGCGGAGCCAGCAGAGTTTCCTTCACCGGCTGCACCCGCGAGGCCAGCAGCTGGTCTTCCTGGCTGAGTACGGGCGGCTTCTCGGGGCCCAGGAAGGTAATCTGGTAAATGTCCTTAGAGCCCAGCCCATCATCCCGAAACGAGGAATAGTAGCCGTGCCGGCCCGAGGCGGAAATTACAAAGAACACGTCATCGTCGGGGGTATTGATGGGCCAACCCAGGTTTTCCGGCTGGCTCCACTTGCCGTTCTCAAACACCGATTTGAAGATGTCGTAGCCGCCCATGGAGTTGTGCCCTTCCGAGGAAAAGTACATCGTCTTGCCATCGGGGTGCAGAAACACGCCTTCCTCGCCGTACTGGGTGTTGATGACGGAACCCAGGTTCTGGGCCGGGCCCCGGCCTTCCATCTCAATCTTGTAGATGTCGCGCCCACCCAGGCCACCCTCTTTGTCGGTTACGAAGTAGAGGCTGCGCCCGTCCGGTGTGTACGCCGCCGATGACTCGTGGTATTTGCTGTTGATGCGGGAGCCGAGCTTCTGGGGCTTGCGCCACTCAGCCCCGCGCAGGTTGGCCTCGTGCAGGTCGCCGCCATTGTCTTCCATGTATACCAGCAGGCGCTGCCCGTCGGGTGAGAGGCCTACGGTGGCATCGTGGCCGTCGGTGTTTACGCCCTCACCCAGGTTGCGGGCATCCACCCAGCTGCCTTTGGTGGTGCGGGTGCTGGTGTAAATGTCTTCCATGAAGCCTCCGGTTTCGGGGTCCTTCTGCTCGCCCGTGGAGCCCGGCCGCCGCGAGGTAAACAGAATCACCGATTCGTCGGCCGTAATAACCGGACCGTATTCAGGATAAGGCGAATTCACGCCGGGGCCGGCATTATCAATAAACACCCGGCTGGGCTTAGCGGCCAGCTTGCGGCCGTTCTCGCACTCCCGAATCTTCTTCTGAATGTCCTGGGTGAAGCCGGCGGTGTTTTTGGAGCCGGAAGCCGGCGTGGCGCGCTTATACTCGGCAATGGCCTCGTCCCACTTCCCGTTCAGGTGCAGCCCCCGGCCCAGGGCGTAGTGAATGCGCGGGTCCACGTCGGGGTTGAGCTGGTAGGCTTTCTGCAGGTACTCCAGCGCCCGGGGCTTGAAGCCGGAGTGTAGGTAACTGTCGCCGATTTTGTAGTTGAGCTGGGCGTTGTTGGGGTTGAACTTCTGGGCGGCCAGATAGTGCGGCAGGGCCTGCTCGTAGCGGGCAGGGTCCAGGTCATAGAACTCGTCGCCGAGCTTGATTTCCTTGAGGGCCGCCTTCAAGCCGTCCTTGTCGTTGCCGAACTGGTCTTTGCTGAACTCTACGTTCTGGGCCAGTACCGAGGCCGGGGTACTCAACAGCAGCAGGGAGGCGAGTAGGTACTTATGCATGAGTATCAGATGCGTTGTGAAAAACCGTCATGCTGAGCGAAGCCGGAGGCGAAGTCGAAGCATCTCTACCTCTGACTAATTGCTACTACAACGAAGCGGTAGAGATGCTTCGGCTTCGCTCAGCATGACGTTCTTTTTTGTTCTTACTGTTCTACTCGGCCGCGCCGCAACCGGAGTTGGCGGCGTGGGTGTTGCCGACTTCCAGGCCCAGCTCGGCGGCCTTGCGCCAGTCCTGGCAGGCGGCGTCGGGGCTGCGCAGCATTTCGCGGGCGTGGCCCCGGTTCAGGTAGGCCTCGGCGTACTGCGCGTTCAGGCTGATGGCTTTGCTGGCATCGGCTTCGGCCTTTTTATAGTCTTCCAGCTTGAGGTAGGCGGCGGCGCGGTTGTTCCAGGCAAAGGCATACTGCGCGTCCAGCTCAATGGCCTTGGTGAGGTCGTCCACGGCGCCTTTGTAGTCGCCCTGCTCGTAGCGGGTGCTGCCGCGGTTGGTGTAGGCCAGGGCGTTGTCCTGCTTCTGGCGCAGGTAGTCGTTGTAATCCTGGAGGGCACCTTTCAGGTCGCCGGCGCGGCGGCGGGTGGCGGCGCGGTTCAGCAGGGCCGGCAGCAGCTCGGGCTGCAGCTTCAGGGCCTGGGTATAGTCCTGAATGGCGGCGGGCAGGTTATTGAGCTGGCGCTGGGCGCTGCCCCGGTCGTGCCAGGCGTAGGCGTAAGCGGGGTCGGCTTTGATGGCGGCGTCGAAATCAGCCTTGGCGGCCTGGTAGTCGGCCTTCTCGAAGCGCAGGGCCCCGCGGTAGTACCAGGCCGGGGCATAGTCGGCCTTCAGCTCGGCGGCTTTACCATAGTCCTGCTCGGCCTCAGCGGGCTGTTTAAGCGCCTCCCGGGCCTGGGCGCGCCCAAAGTAGGAAGTGAACGTGTTTGGGTCGAGCTTGATGGCCTGGTCGTAGTCCTGTACGGCCGTAGGGTATTCCTTCAGCTCGTAGCGTACGGCGGCGCGGTTGTAGTAAGCCTTGGCAAAATCGGGCTTGGCGGCCAGGGCCTTGTCGAAATCCTGGAGGGCAGCCCGGTAGCTTTTCTGGTTGAACTTGGCCACTCCGCTGTTGTAGAGCTTTTCGGCCTGCTGGGCCGGGGGCAGGGTGGAGGCCCGCACGGTATCCACCTGGGCGTGGGCCGTGGCGGCGGCCAGCAGCAGGCCAATAGAAAGGATATGGGTCTGGTTCATTCTATCCCGCCCGTTTCAGAGGCGTGGGATAAATGTAATTTTATTTGCGGAAAAGGCGGTCCGTGAAGATGTTAAATGTTAGCTGTTTGAACTTTGGCAAGATAGAACTAGACACTTGCTCAGGCACCAGCGCATGTGCTCCGCAATTGAGTGTGCCTATGCCCCCAGAGCTTTAGTGTAGCTTAGGTAAGCAGGGTATTGCTCCCGGGCGCGGGCGAAAGCACCGCTCCGGGTACAGGCTCTACTCTGGCAGTTGGGTCCGCACCATTTCTTCCCATTCCCGCCGCAACGAGCCGGCTACTACTGGCTGTCCGGCCCGTCGGTACCAATAAGCGGCATTGCCGGCGTCGCCCTCCTGCCGGTGCAGAAAAGCGTGCAACCAGTTGTGTAGGGCATCGTGCTCATTATCCTGAGCAATGCTATGGGCCCGGTGCCACTCGTCGCGGCCGGCATACCACAGGGCCTCCAACAGGGGCGAAAGACCGGCTGGTGGCTCGGGCTGCGTGAGGGAAGAAACAAAGTTGGCGTACGTCATAAGACAACACATTCTGGACTCATGAAAAAAGCAGCCTGCCCACAAACTTCCACCCCTGGCCGGGGTTCTATACGCCAACTGTGGCAGTGCGGCTGCAGTTGCGTAATTTTGTAAGGCCGTTGGGTAATTCGCCCCGGCAGTAGTTCATCTTAAAGCCTAGCTTTCACCTATGGCCACGTATCCCGAATACATGGTAGCCCCGATTCGTCAGGACCTCGTTGAGGCCGGTTTCGAGCAACTGATGACCCCTGAGGAGGTTGATACCGTCCTCAATGAGCAAAGCGGCACCGTGCTAGTGGCCGTAAACTCCGTGTGTGGCTGCGCCGCCGCCAAAGCCCGGCCCGCCCTGAAAATGGCCGTTTCCAGCTCCGACAAGAAGCCCGCCAAGCTGGTAACCGTGTTTGCTGGCATGGAAACCGATGCCGTGGCTAAGGCCCGGGAGCATATGCTACCCTACCCGCCCAGCAGCCCCTGCATTGCGCTGTTTAAGGATGGAGAGCTGGTACACATGATTGAGCGTTACCACATTGAAGGCAACGACCTGATGCGCATCGTACATAATCTTCAGGGGGCTTTTGAAGAATATTGCTAATTAGTTGTCTTTTTCCGTAATTTAATCGCCTGACCGTCTATGACACTACGTCATAGACGGTTTTTCGTATAGAACAGATATTCACATTCGCGCTATGTCACTGTTAATAGAATACGGGGTTCAGTCGTTGCCGTGGGATAGTCAGTTCTTCGGATTTCCGGTGGGGCGCCTGAAAGGGAAACGCTTCACAGAGGAGCAGTTGCGCGAAGTAATCCGGCTGGCTCGGGAGGAGGGTTGGCGGCTGGTGTACTGGTTTGTGGAGCCCACGGATACCGTATCAGCGGCTAGCGCCCAAGCTCTCCGGATTAAACTCACCGACCGCAAAGCCCGGTTTGCGCGGCCTGTGCCGGCCATTCCCCCGCCCGTTGCCCCCAACGTTCTGCCCACCGACGAGCTTACACCCCGCCTGCTGGATCTGGCCCGGCAAAGTGGTCATCATTCCCGCTTCCGGGTCGACCCCGTATTCCAGGCCGGGCTCTACGAGCGGCTCTATGAGCACTGGATCCGAAGCAGCGTAACCGGCCAAACGGCCCGGCAGGTGTTGGTCTATCATCCGGTGGCGCAGCCAGACGCCCTGGGCCTAATTACGCTGGGCTACCAAACCACACACGCTATTATTGGCCTGCTGGCCGTGCAGCACGAATACCGGGGGCAGGGTATCGGCAAGCAACTGGTTGAAGCCGCCCTACACTACGCCCATGCCTGGCAGCTACCCGAGGTGCAGGTAACCACCCAACTCGACAACAAAGGCGCCTGCCGTTTCTACGAGCGGGAAGGCTTCGAGCGAGTCCACGAGGAACACGTATACCATTTGTGGTTATAGAGGTGAGTTATGAATGATGAGTTTGTTGTTCAATCAACTCATCATTCATAACTCACCTCTCCCTTAGTTCGCCACTTCGCTCAGGAACTTGATGCGCATCAGGCGCAGGTCTTCCTCGGTGTAGTCATCGGTGCCTAGCTCTTTCAGGGCCACGGCAATATTATCGGTTTGGGCCGTCATGAAGTAGTCGTAGATTTCTTCCTGCCGCTCCTCATCCAGCACCCCGTTGATGTAGTAGTCGAGGTTGAGCTTAGTGCCGGAGTAACAGATGTGCTCGATTTCCTCCATCAGCTCCCGCATATCGATGCCCTTAGAAGAGGCAATTTCCTCCAGGTCCATCTTCTTATCAATCTGCTGGATGATGTAAATTTTGATTTTTGACTTATTGACGGCCGATTTTACCACCACGTCGGCGGCCGTCATAATGTCGTTGTCCTCCACGTACTTCTTGATCAGGTCCAGGAACGGGGCGCCAAACTTCTGCGCCTTGCCCTGACCCACGCCCGATACGTGCGACAAATCCTCCAGCTTGGTGGGGAACGTTGTGGCCATTTCCTTCAGGCTGGGGTCCTGAAACAGCACGTAGGGAGGCAGATTTTTCTGCTGAGCTACTTTTTTGCGCAGGGCCTTCAGCATCTCAAACAGGGCCTCATCGTGGCCGGCTGCCTGCTGCACTTCTTCCTGTTCCTGTTCTTCTTTCACCTCTTCCTCGTAGTTATGGTCCTTGGTGAGCTTGATGGAATGCGGATTCTCAATGAAATCAATGCCCTTGGAGGTGATTTTCACCACCCCAAAGTTTTCAATATCCTTCTCGAGCAGGCCGTTGAGCAGGCTCTGGCGGAGCAGGGAGTGCCAGAACTGGGCATCGTGGTCTTTGCCCAGGCCGTACACCGGCAACTTGTCGTGGCCGTAGCTTTCCACGTGGGGGTTGTTCATGCCCATCAGCACGGTGCCGATGTGGTCGAGGCCAAACCGCTCGTCGGTCTGCACCACCGCTTTTAAGGCATTCAGTACTTCGTTTTTGGCCTCAAACCGCTCCTTGGGATGCTTGCAGTTGTCGCAGAAGCCGCAGTCCTTCTCAAAGGTTTCGCCAAAGTAGTGCAGTAGCTGTTTGCGCCGGCACACGGCCGAATCAGCGTAGTTGGCCATTTCCTGGAGCAGCAGCTTGGAGTTGTCACGCTCCGTTACGGGCTTGTCCTTATTGAACTTCTCCAGCTTCACAATATCATCGTAGCTGTAGAACATCAGGCAGTCCCCTTCCAGGCCGTCGCGGCCGCCGCGGCCGGTTTCCTGGTAGTAGCCTTCAATACTCTTGGGCGTATCGTAGTGAATTACGAAGCGCACGTCGGGCTTATCGATGCCCATGCCGAAGGCAATAGTGGCTACAATCACATCGGCTTCCTCGTTCAGGAAAGCGTCCTGGTTAGCCATGCGCACGTGGGGGTCGAGGCCGGCGTGGTAGGGCAGGGCCCGCACGTCGTTCACTTTCAGCAGCTCGGCAATTTCCTCTACTTTTTTGCGGCTCAGGCAATACACAATGCCGGCCTGGCCCTTGCGCAGCTTCACGTACTGGATCAGCTGCTTTTTGGTGTTGTGCTTGGGCCGCACCTCATAGTAAAGGTTGGTACGGTTGAAGCTGGTCTTGAATACCGAGGCCTCATCCATTTGCAGGTTCTTCTGGATGTCCTGCTGCACCTTGGGCGTAGCCGTGGCCGTGAGGGCAATAATGGGCACCTGTACACCCAACCCGTCTATAATGCTGCGGATTTTGCGGTACTCCGGCCGGAAGTCATGGCCCCATTCCGAAATGCAGTGCGCCTCATCAATAGCCACGAAGCTGATGGTGGCTTTGTTCAGAAACTCAATGGTTTCGTCTTTGGTCAGGCTTTCGGGCGCTACGTACAGCAGCTTCACCTCCCCGCTAATCACGTCCTTTTTCACCTTGTTCATCTCCGACTTCGAGAGAGTCGAGTTCAGAAACTGGGCATTTACCCCGAAGGCATTCAGCTGGTCCACCTGATTTTTCATCAGGGCAATGAGGGGCGAAATGACGATGGCCGTGCCAGGCAGCACAAGGGCTGGGAGCTGGTAGCACAGGCTCTTACCAGCCCCAGTAGGCATAATGACGAAAGTGTTGTTGCCGGCAATTACGTTCTGGATGATGTCTTCCTGCACCCCGCGGAACTGACCGTACCCAAAAACTTCCTTTAACTTGCCTTTCAAATCAGCCTCTTGCTGCACTTGTTGTTTCACGGCTGGCATGGACATCCTCACTTACTCAGTTGGGTTGGCAGATTGGAGCAGCAGCACACCGGTGTTGCTTACTCAATCTAGGGATTTTAGGTATTCTGTACTAAGGAGTTAGGCGAAAGAATTTGGGTTTATGCAAATTTTGTCGTCACCGTCCTGCTTCCGAAATACAATATCAAATTTAGATTGAAACCGCAGAACGAACTTCATAGCATCGCAAAAAAAGTGCTTCAGCAGGAAGCTGAGGCAATTCAGGGAGTGGCAGAGGCCATTAGCCGTACCCCCGATTTTGCACAATGCGTAGAGGCAATACTCTCTTTGCGCGGCCGGGTGGTAGTCACGGGCATCGGTAAGAGCGCCCACATTGCGGGCAAAATGGTGGCTACCTTCAACTCTACTGGCACACCGGCCTTGTTTATGCACGCCGCCGATGCCATACACGGCGACCTGGGCATGATTCAGCCCGGCGACTTTGTGGTTGCCATCAGCAAATCTGGCGACACACCCGAAATAAAAGTGCTGGTGCCCCTGCTCAAGCGCAAAGGCGTACCCCTGGCAGCTTTGGTCAGCAACGCCGACTCCTACCTGGCCGTGCAGGCCGATTATGTGCTGCACGCTCCCGTGCGTAGTGAGGCCTGCCCCCACAATCTGGCTCCTACTACCTCTACCACTGCCGCCCTGGCCCTGGGCGATGCGCTGGCCGTGTGCCTGCTGGAAAGCCGGGAGTTTACGCGCCAGGATTTTGCCCGCCTGCACCCCGGCGGTACGCTAGGTAAGCAACTCTACCTGAAAGTAGGCGACTTGAGTCGCCAGAACCAGCAGCCTCAGGTGCCCGATACGGCTCCTTTGAAAGATGTCATTCTGGAAATTTCGGGTAAGCGCTTGGGCGCTACGGCGGTACTAGCCGATGGTGGCGAACTGGTGGGCATTATTACTGATGGAGACATTCGCCGTATGCTGACGACGTACGAAGGCCGGCTGGAAAGTGTGCGTGCCCAGGATATTCTGACTCCATCCCCGGTGACAATTGACGTGGATGATTTTGCGGTGGAAGCACTAGCGCGTATGCAAAGCCGTAACATCACGCAATTAGTTGTGCTGGAGCAAGGCAAGTTCAATGGGTTTATTCATCTGCATGACTTGTTGCGGGAAGGTCTCGTTTGAATTATTTTAGTTAAATAAATTAAAAGAATTGTTATATAAAATTCAGATTAGTTAATATTGCTTCAGCCGATACACGGCACGTACTACTTCCGTACCTTGGACGAAGTAGTATAGCTACGGTCGGGCCCTTGCCAGTAGAATCTGCTCTATCTACTTTTCTCTCTCCAATAACGGACGTTCGATCCGACTCCGATGGAACAGCACACCTACCTCGTTGTAATGGCCGGCGGCATTGGCAGCCGGTTCTGGCCTTTCAGCCGCACGCATCATCCTAAACAGTTTCATGACGTGCTCGGATTGGGCCGGTCAATGCTCCAGCTGACAGTTGACCGGTTTCGGGGTATCTGTCCGCCCGAAAATGTGTTTGTGGTCACCAACCGTGACTACATAGAGCTGGTGCATCAGCACCTGCCTGAGCTGCCGGCCGACCAGATTCTGGGGGAACCCATTGGCCGCAACACCGCGCCATGCATTGCCTATGCCAGCTACCGCATTGCCCAGCGCGACCCGGAAGCAGTAGTGGTGGTTACGCCAGCCGACCACGCCGTAATGCACGAGGAGAATTTCCGCGCAGCCATCCGCACGGCGCTGGATGGCGCCCGCACGCACGACGTGCTCATTACGCTGGGCATCCAGCCTTCCCGCCCCGACACGGGCTATGGCTACATTCAGTTTCTGGATGAGGTGGTGCGGCCCCAGGACGTGCAAACGGCCCCCGGCCACGAAGACGGGCAGTTTCCGCAGGAACTACGCAAAGTGAAAACCTTCACGGAAAAACCTAATTTAGAGCTGGCGAAGATGTTCGTGACCAGCGGGGATTTCCTGTGGAATTCTGGTTTGTTTGTGTGGCGGGCTGATGCCATTATTCACGCCTTCCATCAGTACCTGAGCGACATTGCGGAGGTATTTGACGAAGGTGAGGAGCAACTAGGTACAGCGCAGGAGGATGCCTTCATTGGTCGGGCCTATAGTCAGTGCCGCAACATCAGCATCGACTACGGGGTGATGGAAAAGGCCGATAACGTGTATGTACTTCCCGCCGACTTCGGCTGGAGCGACCTGGGCACCTGGGACTCCCTGCACCGCATGGGCCAGCACGACGCCGACGAGAACGTGGTGGACGGCAACGCCCTGCTCTACGACACCAAGGAGTGCGTCATTAAAACTCCGTCCGAGCGCCTGGTAGTAGTGCAGGGCCTGGAAGGCTACATTGTGGCCGAGTACGACAACGTGCTGCTCATCTGCAAACGCACCGAAGAGCAGCGCGTAAAGGACTTCGTAGCCGACGTGAAGTCGAAGAAGGGGGTGGGGTATAATTAGGATTAGGGATAAAAGGAGAAGGGATAAAGGACACCGTTCAACGACTGTCCTTTATCCCTTCTCCTTTTATCCCTAATCCTTCTTCAGACGCTGCCGCAGCACCTCGTACAGCATGATGCCACTGGCGACGCTTACGTTGAGGGAGCTGATCTGGCCGGCCATGGGGATGCGCAGCTTGTGGTCGGCGAGGCGCAGGTACTCGGGGCTGATGCCGTCTTCCTCGGAGCCCATCAGCACGGCCAGCGGCCCGGTCAGGTCCACGGTTTCGGCTTCCAGGCTAGCGTCCGACTTCTCGGTGCAAGCCACCACCTGCACCCCCGATTCACGCAGGAACGTGAGCGTGTCTTTGAGGTTAGACTCCCGGCATACCGGAATCAGGTTGAGGGCCCCGGCGGAGGTTTTCAGGGCGTCGCCGTTGATTTGAGCGGCACCGCGGCTGGGTACCACAATGGCATGTACGCCCATGCATTCGGCATTCCGGGCTATGGAGCCAAAGTTGCGCACGTCCGTTACGCGGTCCAGCACCAGCAGCAGCGGGGTTTTGCCTTCCTCGTACAGCCCGGCCAGAATGCTGTCCAGCGGCATGTAGTCGATGGGCGAGACGAAGGCGACGGCCCCCTGGTGGTTTTTGCGGGTGATGCTGTCGAGCTTCTCCACGGGCACCATCGACACGGGCACGTCGGCGGCTTTGGCCAGGGCAGTGATGTCCTGGGTCATGGAGTTTTTGGTGCCGCGCAGCAGGAAAATCTTGTCCAATGTGCGGCCCGCGTTCAGCGCCTCCAGAATGGGCCGCAACCCAAAAATCATGTCGATACTACGGTCCTGGGGAGGACGGTGGTACTGGCTTTTGTCGGGGCGGCTACTTTCGGCGCGGCCGCCTTCAAACCGGCCTCCCTCGGCACGGCTGCCCTCGAAACGCCCGCCTTCGGGGCGGCCTTCACCGTCGCGCCCGGCGGGGCGGCGGTTGGGTACCGGGCGGTTTTCGGAATCGTAAAATTGGCGGCGCTCGGTTAGCGGCCGGGCTGGGCGGTTCGTCCTTTTCTCCATTGCTCCACGGCGGCATACCAGAGTTGTTCGTACTCGGGGCGGCGCACCAGTTCGTAGTTGTCGGGGGCAAAGGTACTGGGTTTCGCGCGGAACACGAAGGTGCCGCTGCGCTCCACATCGGTGCGGTACACCCACCGCTCTGTGCCTGCCTCCCGGTACACACTTTCCGGTGGCCCCAGCACCAGATACAGCAGGCCCCGGTCCGTCAGCCAGCCGGCCTTATGAGCCGAAAACAGCTGGCTGGCCTCCATCGTGCGGCCATAATAAGTGCGGATCAGCTGGCGGGCAATGGGCTGACTATTGCTGGCCACTGTCAGCCAGAACTGATCCACGGCTTTCTTGGGGTCGGGCGCGTCGAAGAGCTTTTTACGCTCCTGGGAGGTCGTTAGGTAAATCAGCGGGGCAATCAGTTCGTCGGCGGTGGTCAGCTCTGGAAACTGGTTGTCTTCCACTAGCAAGCCACTCCGCAGGCGGGTGCCGCCCATCCGTAGCAAAAACAGCCCGGCCGGCAATTTCAGCAGCTGGTCAGCGCGGAACTGGGCCGAATCCTGCATACTGAGCGTGCGGGACTGAGCCCCTTGGATACCGGCCGCGGCCATTGGTGGAGCCGCGGCCAGGGAGCTAAGCGGGTAACGGTACACCGTCAGCCGCTGGTCGGGTCCGTAGGCACTCACCCCGAATACCTCCCGGGCGTGCAGGTAACGCCGCATCAGCGGCTGATTAAGTGAATCGGTGAGGATGAACGTGCGGGCCAGGTATTCCGGGCGGAGTTCCAGCCAAGCCGCGTCCCCGCTCACGGCTTCCTCAGCCGGCCCTACGGCCATGCTCAGTACTTGCCCGGCCCGCAGCTTACTGAGCGGCAGGCAGAAATCAACGCGGGCGGCTGGGCCATCAGGGCGCAGGCGGCGGCTCAGTTGGCGCACGGTGTCCTGCCACAGCGGGCGGCGGGTGTCATAATCGGTCCAGGCCACTACGTGCAGCGGAAAACCACGCCGCAGCAGGTTGCGGTCCGGGAAGCGCAGGTACACCCGCACACTATCACCCTCCCGCCGCGTGTCCACCTGAATGCGCCGTTCCGGCCGGTACTGTGTGGCAAAGTCACGGCGGGGGGCGGCGTGGAGGGATAGGGGGAAGATGAGCAGCAGTAAGAGCAAGTATGTTTTCATAGGCGTTCCTAGTTGCTTCACTCCCAACCCCTCTGCGGGAGGCGGGGGCTTTGGCTCTGGCTTCTAGCTGTAAAACGTGGTGGGTTTAGAACTGCAAGGACGATGTAGAGACGCAATATTTTGCGTCTCCTCGTTGCTGAGGTTACTTGGCTTTGACGGTCCTAAGTCGTTCAATGAGCAGACGCAAAGTATTGCGTCTTTACATCGTTCGGCCCCAGTTACGAAAAAAGCCGGCCCCGTTTCCGGAACCGGCTTCTTATACGCAAAAACCGTGCGGCTTACTAGCGGTAGTATTGCTGCAGCAGCGTGAGGGCGCGGGTGGCGCGCTTCTGGTCGCCGATGGCATCGGCGGCGCGGCCAATGCTGTTGAGGCCCAGCAGGTAGGTCTGGAACTCCTGGTCGAACAGGGCTTGGTTGTGGGTGCTGTAGTAGGCCAGAGCCCGCTCGGCGCGACCGGTCATGGTATCCATGATTTCGTTGGCCCGCTGCTGCTCGCCCACCGCCACCAGCGCCGGGATGAACTGCGGCACGTAGTAATCATATGGAATAGCCTTGTCGGGCATCACCTCGAAGCACTTGTCGATTACCTGCTTAGCGCGAGTCTTGTCGCCGGAGGCCAGCAGCGCATCGGCCAAGCGGGCAAATTTGTCGCGGTAGTTGGCCGGGAAGCGCAGGTTGTTCTCGTCGTAAAAGATGTTGGCGTTGTCGAGTCCCCGGAAGGCAAATTTCTTCATCAGGTTATCGTACATCAGGTTCTGGGCAATGTAGCCTTCCTCGGAGCCGCCTTTGGGGTCGAAGTTCGGATCCTTGGCGGGCAGAATGCGGTAGGCCATGCCTTCCAGCTGGAAGTAGGGCTGCAAACCCATGAAGTCGCGCGAGTCCACAGTGCTGCTGAAGTACACCGGGCGCTGCCAGTTATTGGTAGCCAGGATGTCCAGAATCACCAGGCTTTTCTTTTCGATGGCACTTTTGCCCACCTGCCACTCCATGCGCGGCACCAGCTGCTTGCGGCGCTCGGCCGGAATAATGCCCAGCTTCTCCACCGCGGCTGTATCCACGGGCAGGTAGAAGTTGCGGGTGGGGAAGGAGAGCAGGGACTTGGAACCATCACCGTAGCTCACCTGGAGCAGCGGGCTGTTCTGGTTGACCAGCTGCATGAACTCCTGCACGTTCACCTCCTTCACCGAGGGGTTCTCGGCGTAGGGCAGGTAGTCGTTGGTGCCCTGCTTGTAGTTGCCGTTCTGCATGGAAATGGGCAGCGGCTGCGACTTGTAAGCGCGGCGCTTCATCTGGTCGATGTACCAGTCGGTGTTCAGGTAGCTGAGCACGGCCACGCGCACGTCCGTCCGGATGCCTTCCACTTCCTGAGCGTACCAGAGCGGGAAGGTGTCGTTGTCGCCGTTGGTAAACAGGATGGCGTTGGGGGCGCAGCTGTTGAGCAGGTTTTTGGCCGAGTCGATGGAGTTGTAGCGGTTGCTCCGGTCATGGTCGTCCCAGCCCTGCGTCACCATCAGGCCCGGCACCACTAGGCCCAGGGCCGTTACCACACCGGCCCGGGCCGTGTCCGATTTCACCACTTTCTCCAGCAGCTCGGCCAGGGCCAGCACGCCCAGGCCAATCCAGATGGCGAAGGCAAACGTGGCGCCGGCAAAGGTGTAGTCCCGTTCCCGGGGCTCAATGGGGGGCTGGTTGAGGTAAATGACAATAGCTAGGCCCGTGAACAGAAACAGCAGGCCCACGATAAAGGCGTTGCGGCCGTCGCGGCGGGCGTGAAAGAACAGGCCCAGTACACCCAATAGCAATGGCAACGCGAAGAAGGCATTACGGGCCGGGCTGTCGGCTACCCGCTCGGGCAGGCCGGCTCCGTTGCCGCTGCCCCACAAAATGCCCGACTGCTGAATATCACCTTCGCGGCCCACGTAATTCCACATAAAGTAGCGCCAGAACATGTGGCCCATCTGGTACTTGGTCAGGAACGAGAGGTTCTGGCCCATGGTGGGTTTTACACCCTCCTGAATATCCACCCACTTTTTGTAGTTGTACAGGTGCAGCGGGTCGTTGCTGTAGAGGCGGGGGAGCAGCATCTTGTCCTCGGGGTTGTACTGCAGCACGGGGCGGTACTCGGCCACCACATACTTGTCGCCCTGGCGCACGTAGCGGGGGGCGCCGTCTTCCTGGGCAATGGGCTGGGCGTTGAACTGGGGGCCGTAGAGCAGCGGCCGGTCACCGTACTGCTCCCGCTTCAGGTAGCTCACAAAGCTGAGCACATCCTCGGGGTCGTTTTCGTTGATTGTGGGGTGGTAGGAGCTACGGATGGGCACAATCAGGTATGAGGAATACCCAATCAGGATGAACACAAAGCTCAGCATCACCGTGTTCAGCAGGCGGCTGCGGCGCTGGAACGAGAGCCGAAATCCGAACCAGATCAGGGCTACGAACAGCAGCAGGAAAATCACCAGCCCGTAGTTGAAGGGCAGGCCCACACTGTTCACAAAGAACACCTCAAACGCGCCTGCCAAGGTGGGCAGGCCGGGGATGATACCGGCCAGAATCAGGCCCACAATTACGCTGCTCACTACCAGCGTGATAATACCACCCAGGGCGGTAGGGTTCTGGGTGCGGCGGTAGTAATAGATGAAGCCCAGGGCCGGAATGGCCAGTAGGTTGAGCAAGTGTACCCCAATGCTGAGGCCGATAACGTAGGCAATGAGCACCAGCCACCGGTCGGAATCGGCCTCGTCGGCGCGGTTTTCCCATTTCAGCATCAGCCATACCACCACCGCCGTGCACAACGACGACATGGCGTACACTTCCGCTTCCTCGGCATTAAACCAGAATGAATCGGAGAAGGCGTAGGCCAGCGCGCCCACGGCACCGGCGCCCAGAATCAGTAGGCTCTGGCCGAAAGTGGGCTCCAGGGCCCGGTCGTCGTGCAGGCCGGGGCGGTGCAGCACCAGCTTCTTGGCCAGCATGGTGATAATCCAGAACAGGAACAGCACCGTGAACGAGGAGCTCAGGGCCGACAGCGTATTCACCAGTACCGATACCTTGGTTACGTCGCCGAAGCTCAGCAGGGAAAACAGCCGGCCCAGCAGCAGGAAGGTAGGCGCGCCCGGCGGGTGGGGCACCAGCAGCTTGTAGGAGCAGGCAATAAACTCGCCACAGTCCCAGAACGAGGCCGTGGGTTCCAGCGTGAGCAGATACACAATGGTGGCAATGGCAAACACCAGCCAACCGACCAGATTATTCAGACGGGAGTAACTCTGCATAAGTGGGGAAAAGGACCGCCGAAGCCGGCCCGTTGCTGAACGACGGGAATAAGGAGCTGAAAGAAATTCAGTGAAAGCCCAAAAATAGAGAATAAGTCCTGAGCCCGCGTCACTAAATCAACCAACCCCGGCGCCGGGCTCAACCAAACCCGCAAACCCGCCTGCCTCCGGGGCTAGTGCCCTACGGGCCGGGAGGATGGGCAGCAAAAAGCCCCAACCGGTCGGGTTGAGGCTTTGGGCACGGAGTAGTAAGCAGTGGATAGCTCAGTTCTGCAAGACAAGGCGTTTGGTAGACAGTACCTTATCATTCTGCACCAGGCTGTAGAAGTACATGCCGGCGGGCAGGTCCGAGAGGTTTAGGGGCATACCGCCGTCGGCGGCTTCGGGGCGTAGCGCCACCGTCCGGATTTCCCGCCCAATGATGTTGCTCAGGCGCAGCTTCAGCTCACTCTTTACCGGCAACTGGTTGATGGAAACCGTTACCTGCCCCCGGGCCGGGTTGGGATATACCGACAAGGTAGGTGAAAGGGCCTTGGCCGTGAGGGTAGGGGTAGCACTGCTAACCGTAATAATGCCATATTGCCCGGCTCCAGGTACGCCGTGCGCCGTGCAGTGGTATGGAAACGAGCCAGCCGTGTTGAAGGTAATAGACTTGCTAGGATTCGCCGCATTCATCGGAAATGTGGCCCAGGCCCCGTTGTCGGAGGCTGTAGGGTGGCTGCTCTGGCCCACAAACTGCCACATTACCACGTCGCCGGGGCGAATGGTCACAAACTGCGGGCTGTAGTAATTGTCGCCTACCTCAATGGTAATAGTGGCAGCCAGGGCCGAAAGCTGCGTAAGCAGCAACAGCAGCACCAACGTCAGACGAGTAGAAAATTTCATAAGTAGGATGGGAAAGTGGGTGCAAAAACCGGTGGGCGCCCGCCCCTGCGTAAGCAAGATACGCAATTGCCAGCGGCTACTGGTGTATAAAGACAATCATCATGCCCGTTCAGCGAGTGAACGTACCAGCCAGATGCTCCGTCAGACGATTCAGTTGCATTGGGGTTTAAGCAAGTGGGTTAGCCCGGGGTAGTGCCGTACACCAATAGTCCGCCAACCAGCAGGGCCTGTTTGCTCCGTAGTGCTGCCTGACCCACGGAATAGGGCACCAGCTCCCCGCCCAGGGCCGTAAACTCGATTTGGCGAAGCGGTAACACGGAATGGGTGGTGCGGCAACTAGCCGCGCGACGGTAGGCAGCAGGCGTAAACATGGCAAATAGCGAGCTATATGGATGTATAGCTGTCTACTCGGCACCATCTGCCAAAAGGTTGCCTTATGTTCTAGAGTAAATACTTTATTTCTTTCAAATCGAAGTACCGCAGTCCGTTGGTAGTGGCCAGAGCCAGGCGGCCGGCCTCATCTACGCCCACAATCTGCCCGCGCAGGCGCTGCCCGTGCGCTTCGTACTCGTGCTCTTCCTGAAACCGGTACAATACCCGCAGGTACTCGGTGCGCAGGCCCCCGATTCGGCCGCCGCGCAACTGTAGGTAGCGCCGTTCCAGGCTTTCGAGCAAGCGGGCTACCAGCACGGGCACCACGTAGGAGTGGTTGGTAATACTGGCCAGAGAGGTAGCCGTGGGCACGGCAAATTGGCGCTGATTGATATTTATCCCGATGCCCACAATACTATGCTGAATCTTTGTCCCGCTGAGTGTGTTCTCAATGAGGATGCCGCCCAGCTTCTGGTTGCCAAAAAACAAGTCGTTGGGCCACTTCACGCGCAGCTGCGAGTCGGGACCGAGCAGGCTGCTGAGCCAGTCGTGTACGGCCAGGGCTACGGCCTGGCTGAGCAGAAACTGGTCGGCAGCTGGCAAAAAGACCGGCTTCCACACCACCGACATCGTCAGGTTTTCACCCGGGGCCGCCTCCCACTGGTTGCCACGTTGGCCGCGGCCGGCGGTCTGTTTGTCGGTTATGACGCAACAGCCATCCGTGGCCCGGTTTTGGACAGCCAGTTGGTGTGCCTCCGTGTTGGTGGAGGGGCATTCGGGCAGCCAGAGAAGCTGTTGGCCCGTGAAGAGCGTTTGGGGGGATAGTGCCTCCACCTGTTTTTCGTACTTTGTGACGTTCAAACCTAACAATACCCTATGAAAAGTACCCTGGTTCGGCAGGATTCGGACAAGTTGGCAGATGTAGTAGTGCGCGGCATGCAGGAGAAGAAGGCCTCCGACATTGTGGTGCTCAATCTCAAAGACCTCAAAAATGCCGTGGCAGATTATTTTATTATCTGCTCGGCTTCTTCAGATACCCAAATCGATGCCATTGCGCGGTCCGTCGAGGAGGAAGTGGAAAAGCTGACCGGCCAGAACCCCTGGCAAACGGAAGGCCGCATGAACCGGGAGTGGGTATTGCTCGACTACGTGGACGTAGTAGTGCACGTTTTCCTGCGCGACCGGCGCCAGTTCTACGCGCTGGAAGAGCTCTGGGGTGATGCCGAAATTACGTACGTAGAAGACGAAGTAACTCCGGCCGCTGTAAAGTAAACTGCGGCTGCTTGCGTCTTCCTATAAGCAGGTGGGCTCGCCAACAAACGCGCGGTTGGCGTGTTCCGCCTTTGTTTTTTTGTTCTAGCAACCTCAATTCATGTCTGATACGACGCCCAAAAAGAAAAAACCTGCGCTGCCTAGCCCTGCCCCCCGGCCGGGTATGCAGCTCTGGGCGCTGATTGGTCTGGTAGTGCTCATCCTGGGGATGTTCTACTTTCAGCGCAGCGCCTCTCTGGTAGAAATTAAGCAACAGGAATTTGAACAGATGCTGGCGGCCGGTGATGTGGCCGATGTGGCGCTGGTGAATGACCGGCAAGTAAAAGTCACCCTAACCAAAGCCGCGCAGCAAAAGCCAGAGTACAAGCGCAAGCTTACGCCCCGCAGTCCGCTGATGGTACCCAACGAAACCGGACCGCAGTTTGGCTTCCGGGTGGTGGATGGCAAGACTTTCAAGGCCGACCTGGATAAGCTCCAAGCCGCCGTGCCCGCCAACCGGCAGGTGGGGCTGCGTGTGGCCCCCGATGAAACCAGCTACGGCGACTATATCACCACTTGGGGCTTCATGATTTTGTTGCTGGTGGGCTTCTGGCTGCTGATGCGCCGCATGAGCGGAGCCGGTGGACCTGGCGGCCAGATTTTCAACATCGGAAAGTCGCGTGCAGCCCTGTTCGAAGGCGGCGACAAAGTGAAGATTACCTTTAAGGACGTAGCTGGGCTGGAAGAAGCCAAGGAGGAAGTGCAGGAAATTGTGGAGTTCCTCAAGAACCCTTCTAAATTCACCATCCTGGGCGGTAAAATTCCGAAAGGGGCGCTGCTGGTGGGTCCTCCCGGCACGGGTAAAACCCTGTTGGCCAAGGCTGTAGCTGGCGAGGCCGATGTGCCGTTCTTCTCCCTCTCCGGGTCCGACTTCGTGGAAATGTTTGTGGGTGTGGGTGCCGCCCGGGTGCGCGACCTGTTTAAGCAGGCCAAAGCCAAGGCACCCTGCATCATCTTCATTGATGAGATTGACGCCATTGGCCGTAGCCGCAGCCGCGGCAACGTGCCGGGCGGCAACGATGAGCGGGAAAATACCCTGAACTCCTTACTGGTGGAAATGGATGGCTTTGGCACCGATTCCGGCGTCATTATCTTGGCCGCTACCAACCGCCCCGATACCCTCGACTCGGCCCTGTTGCGCCCCGGCCGCTTCGACCGGCAAATCAGCATCGACAAGCCCGATATCAACGGCCGCACCCAGATTTTCAACGTCCACCTCAAGCCTCTGACCCTGGGCCCCGACGTGGAAGCCAAGAAGCTGGCCGCCCAGACGCCCGGCTTTGCCGGGGCCGAAATTGCCAACGTCTGCAACGAAGCCGCCCTCATTGCCGCCCGCCGCGACAAAAAGATGGTGACTATGCAGGACTTCACCGACGCCGTGGACCGCGTAATTGGGGGCCTGGAGAAGAAAAACAAAATCATCAGCCCCGGCGAGAAGCGGATTGTGGCCTACCACGAAGCCGGCCACGCCATTGCCGGCTGGTTCCTGGAGCACGCCGACCCGCTGGTGAAGGTGAGCATTGTACCCCGGGGCGTGGCCGCGCTGGGCTACGCGCAGTACCTGCCCCGCGAGCAGTTCCTTTACAACACCGAGCAGCTCATGGACGAAATGTGCATGACGCTGGGTGGCCGGGCTGCCGAGGAGCTGGTGTTCGGTAAGATTTCGACCGGGGCCCTATCGGACCTGGAGCGCATTACCAAAGTAGCCTACAGCATCGTGACGATGTACGGCATGAATGCCAAGCTCGGCAACGTGTCGTTCTATGACTCCAAAGGCCAGAATGAGTACGGCTTCACCAAGCCCTATTCGGAAGCCACGTCGCAGATGATTGACGAGGAGGTGCGCACCATCATTGCGCAGGCATACATCCGAACCAAGGAATTGCTGACCGAACGGCGGCACGAGCTGGAAGTGGTAGCCAAGGAGCTGCTGGAAAAGGAAATCCTGCTGCAAGACGACCTGGAGCGGCTTGTGGGCAAGCGCCCCTTCGACAGCCAGACCACCTACCAGGCCCACATGGCCGGCACCGACCGGTCGGAGACGCTCAGTGAGCGGAAGCAGGAACACGCCGGGTTGCCCCTGGGCAACGACCTGCCCGACCTGAACCTACCCGGCGTAAATGAAGGCCCCGACGCCGCCGGAACAGCGCCGGAACCCAATGGTACGGCTGTAACGCCCGCGTAAGCGTATCTAAACACACCAGAGCCGGGCTTCTCACGTGAGAAGCCCGGCTCTGGCGCGTCTGTTAAAGGGATGTTACATTTCACCGGCTGGGTCGAAACCCGCCAGATACACCCGAAAAGCGGTTAGCTGTTGACCCTTGGCAAACCCCTGGTCGGCAATGGCTTGGCGCACGCCGGGCAGCAGTTCCAGCAGCCAGTGGTTGAACGCCGTTTCCGTAGCTTCCGGACTCAAGAATTTCAGGGGTGCCTGGCTGGAAATAGGAGGTAGTGTGTTCATTACCAAGTTGTTTTGGCGATGAAAAACTAAAAATGTGCCAAGCAGAAGTCGGGCAGATACCATGCGCTGAGCCACCGGCCCGCGACTAACTCCGAAAGACGCTGTACTGGCTGGCTAGGGCTATTTAACACCGAAGCAGTACGTGAGTATGCCAAAATTTTGTTGCTGAATTTACCCTCCGCTTCCGTCTTTCCAGCGGCTTAGCTCCTGATATGAGCCTGCGTGGAAGCGTAGCCGACGGTAGCGTAAACGCCGTACCTTTACCGCCATGTCGGATACCTCGCGTGAACTTGTGCTGCGCCGCATTCGGGAGTCGTTGCGGCAGGTGACTCCACAGCCGGAGCGCCCCGATTTTGCGACTCCATTGCACCCCCGGCCCGCTCCCGGCAACGACCTGGTGGTAGCTTTTGCGGAAAGCTTCGTGCGGGTAGGAGGCGTGTTCTTCTTCTGCGAATCGGAGGAGCACTTCTACGACCAGCTGTTTGCCTACAAGCAGGAAAAAAACCTGGAGCACCTGTACGTGTGGGAGCCGGAGCTGAAAAAGCTGCTCCACGCCGGCAACATTGTGTTTCAGGGAGATGAAACCGACTTTGTGGAACATGCCGACGCCGGCCTTACTACCTGCGAAGCCTTGGTGGCCCGCACTGGCAGCGTGCTGGTATCGGCCGCTACGGGCAGTGGCCGGCGCCTGAGCATCTATCCGGATCAGCACCTGATTCTGGCCCGTACCTCTCAAGTTGTTACTGACATCGGCGACGGACTACGGCTACTCCAGCAGAAATACGGGCCCGATAAGCTGCCCTCCATGATGTCGCTGACAACTGGGCCCAGCCGTACGGCGGATATTGAAAAGACACTGGTGCTCGGGGCCCACGGTCCGCGCAGTATAGTATTGTTTTTATTGGATGACGCGCCCGCCGCAACTACCTGACCTGGCACTGCCACCCGGCCGCCGGGTATATTTCGCCTCCGATTTTCATTTGGGTGCCCCCGATGCCGCCCGCTCCCGGGAGCGGGAGCAGCGCATTGTGCGCTGGCTGACCGAAGCTGCCCAGGATGCCGCCGCCGTCTACCTGCTCGGCGACATCTTCGACTTCTGGTTTGAGTACCGCCACGCCATTCCGCGCGGATTTGTCCGTTTGCAGGGCAAGCTGGCCGAACTCACGGACGCAGGTATTCCGGTGACTTTTTTCACCGGTAACCACGATATGTGGATGTTTGACTACTTTACTAAGGAGCTGAATATTCCAATTCTGCGACACCCGGTAAGCCAGCGCATTGGGGGACACCAGTTTCATATTGGCCACGGCGACGGTTTGGGCCCCGGCGACTACACTTACAAATTTCTCAAGCAGGTATTCGCCTCACCGGTGGCACAGTGGCTGTTTGCCCGCCTCCATCCCAACCTGGGTATTGGCATTGCCAACAGCTGGAGCCGGCACAGCCGCCTGCAGAATGGTGCTGCCGACGAGCAGTATTTCGGGGAGGAGGAATGGCTGCTGACGTATTGCCGGGAGGTACAGCAGCAGTTTCCGCACGAGTACTACGTATTTGGCCACCGGCACTTACCCCTGGACGTAGAAGTAGCCCCCGGCAGCCGTTACGTGAATCTGGGTGAGTGGGTCAATTATTGCTCCTACGGCGTATACGACGGCCAGCAGCTGTCCTTGCAGCATTATGAGCGTTAGGAGGGAGAAAATACTGATCTATCGGATGGGGCAGGCGGGGGCAGCAGTGGCTGCCCGGGCCTGCCGCTGCAGGCCTGTGCGCTTCGCCTTTGCGGTGGGCTTGTGTTTGCTCCGAGGCCAGGCACTTTTCTGCTTGCTCGCGCTTTGTCTGCCACTTTCTCTCTTTGCGCAGTCGGCGGGCTCCGTAGCGCCGGCTGGGCAGGCCGCACCGGTTGTGGCGACGCCGGGGGTATCCGGGGCGCCGGCCCGCCCAGTGACTAGCCGGCAGTTAGTGCGCACCCTGCCGCTGAGTCAGCCTGGGGCCGCTTCCTTGGACCGCCGCGGTAATCTGTATGTAACCGATGCCCAGAATAATCTGCATCAGTACAGCCCCGATGGGCAGGCCCTGAATACCTTTTCGCCGGCCTTGCCGGGCCATACCATGCAGGTGGAGGCCTGGAATACGGCTAAAGTGCTGGTGTTCTACGATGACCGCCAGCAGCTGGTGCTGCTCGACCGGTTTATGGCCCCCATTTCGGAGCTGGCCCTACCAGACTACCTCGACGGGCAGGCCCGGGTGGTCACGCTGGCTCCCGACGACCGGTTTTGGCTGCTGAACGAATCGGACCTGACCCTGCGCCAGCTCGACGTCAGCCAGAAGCGCTTTACCATTACCACCCCGCTCGATCTGCTGATTGGCCGCTCCCGGCCCGATTTCCGTTTTCTGCGCGAGTACCAGAACAACCTGTACTTAGTGGATAGGGCGAGTGGGGTGTACGTGTTCGATAATCTGGGCAACTACCGTAAAAAAATACCTTTTCCTGGCCTTACCTACGTTGGCTTCCGCGGCGACGAGCTGTATTATCTGGCTGCCGACGGGGTGCATTTCTTTCACTTGTACACCCTGCAGGAGCGCACTATGGCCCTGCCTACCACGGAGGCGACGCAAGTGCTGGTGGGAGAACAGTACGTATATATGCTCACGTCTGTCGGCGTGCAGGTCTATGCGCTGTAGAGTGTTGGGCTGGTGCGGGAACCTGCCTGGCTTACCTGAGGCAAAGGCCTTTACAACAGAACCTGGCCTCATTCAGCACCCCATCCGGAGCGGACTACCGCGCCCGGACTATGTCAGATACTCTTACCTCTCGAAAATCACGCTATAGCTGGGTGTTGCTTCTCCGGAACCAGCCATTGGCAGTGAGCCGTGCCAGGGAGTGGGTGCCAGAAAACCGGGCCGGAATGCCAAAATTTCGGGGATGCCAGTGGGTGGCAAGCGGAGCGAAGAGGGGGATTTGTGCTTACATTTGAAATTAGCTGCTCCGGTGGCTTTTCTTTGCTACTCTGCTCTGCCACAACCAACTCCATGTGTATGTCCGTTGCCGAATTCTGCCGCGCTGGCACCTTGTTTCTGTTGTTCAGCATGGGTATATCGGCAGGGTGGGCACAACAGAAAGCGGCTCCCGTACGGAGCCGGCTGGCCCCGGGGCTGGAGGCCAGTAACTCTCCTCGCTCGGTGCGGGTGAGCGTGACGGATGAAATAGCTTTTCGGAAATGGCTGGCCCAGGAACACGCGAAGGCCACGGTACAGGCCGAGCCCGGTCAGGTCCGGCTGCTGCGGGTGCAGGGCATAGCTCCGGCAGCCCTGGCAACCTGTCCGTGGGTTGACTTTGTGGAAGCTGCCGACCGGCGCGCCCGGCCGGAGCGCCAGCTCAACGGTGCCGACTTTACTGCCAATAAGGTAACCACCGTGCACGCCCGCTACCCCCGTATTACGGGGCAGGGGCTTACGGTATCGGTCAAGGAAAGTCCTCTGGATATCAACGACATCGATTTTAAAGGGCGCCTTGTAAATCCTGACCCCCAGGCCCAGCTGCTGAACTCCCATTCCACCATCATGGCTACCCTGATTGCGGGTGGGGGCAACTCTGCGCCCACTGGCAAAGGTGCCGCCTGGCAGGCCCGAATTGCCCAGTCGAGCTATGATAATTTGCTGCCCGACGACGGCGCGACCCTGGCGGCCCAGGGCGTATCGGTGCAGAACCATTCCTACGGGGTAAGCGTGGAAAGTTTCTACGGGCTCGAAGCCCGTGCCTATGACCAGCAGGCGCGGCAATACCCCAGCTTGCTGCACGTATTCTCATCCGGTAACTCGGGCACCCAGCCTGCCCCCGCCGGATCTTATGCCGGGTTGGCGGCTACCGGTAACCTAACCGGCGAATTCAAAAACTCCAAGAACAGCCTGAGCGTGGGCGCTACCGATGCCTTGGGGCAGGTAGCCCCGCTTAGCTCCCGGGGCCCCGCTGCCGATGGGCGCGTGAAACCCGAACTGGTAGCCTACGGCGACGGGGGCACCTCCGATGCAGCCGCCCTGGTATCCGGAGTCAGCCTGCTCACGCAGCACGCCTACAAAGAGCGGTACGGAAGCCTGCCTTCGGCATCCTTGGTAAGAGCGGTGCTGCTGAACACGGCTGATGATTCCGGCCGGCCCAACGTCGATTTTGTGAGTGGCTACGGGCAGGCCGATGCCCTGGGGGCGGTGAAAACCATGCTGGAAGGTCGTTTTCGGGAAGGTACCATCACGCAGGGTGGGCGGCAGGCCATTTCTATTCCGGTACCGGCCGGAACTCACCGCCTGAAAATCACCCTGGCCTGGACCGACCCCGAAGCGGCCGCAAATGCGCCGACTGCATTGGTAAATGACCTGGACATGACCTTGGTGGATGGGAATGGGACCCAGGTGTGGCAACCCTGGACGCTCAGTACCTACCCTCACCTCGACTCGCTGGCTTTACCGGCCCGGCGGCGGCCCAACCACCGCGACAATGTGGAGCAGATTACCCTCGACTACCCCCCAGCCGCCGGAGCATACACAGTGCAGATAAGCGGTTTTCGGGTAACACAGGGCCCCCAGGCCTACAGTGTGGCCTATGAGTTCGAATCGGCCCTCACCTGGGTACACCCCTCCAACGCCCGCAACCTGCGGGCAGCCGAGTCCGCGCTGTTGCGGTGGCAATGGGCAGGCCCGGCTACGGCGGCCCGCCTGGAGTATCGGCCCGTTGGGCAAACCGCCTGGACGGTAGTAAGCTCTTCTCTGGATCTGGCCCAGCAAACTTTTCGGTGGACCGCCCCGGCCGCTCCGGCGGTAGCGCAGCTTCGGCTGCTCACCGGGGCGGGCAGCACCGAGTCGGATACGTTCTTTGTGGCCCGTCCCCTGTTGCTTAATGTGGCCTACACCTGCCCCGATGAAACCCTGCTCACCTGGAGCCGCGTGCCGGGTGCCGCCCAGTATCAGGTGTATGCCTTAGGCAGCACCCACCTGCAGCCCTATCGGATGGTTGCAGATACGGCTTTGGTGCTTACGGCTACCGAAGCCGCCGCCCGCTATTTCGCCGTGGCCCCCGTAGTGCAGGGGCGCACGGGAGAGCGAAGCGGCACCGTAGACGTGGCCCAATCTACCCACGGCTGCTATTTCCGCTCCTTCCTGCCTCGCCAGTTGGTTACCGATACGGTTCGGTTCGACCTCACCCTGGGTACTACCTACCGTGTGCAAACCCTCAGTCTGGAGCGCCGGGCCACCGATGGAAGCTTTACGTCAATACAGACGCTGGCACCGGTTAGTACTACTTCTCTGGCGCTAGCCGACCCGGCCGCCTTGCCCGGCCGCAGTGAATACCGGGTTCGGCTACTGCTGACCACCGGCCAGGTATTATACAGCCAGCTCGAGGAAGTATATTTTATACCCTCTATTGCCGAAGTACAAGTATATCCGGTACCCGTAACAGCCGGAGAGCCGCTTACCGTGGTGGGCCCACCCGATCAGCTGCTGCACGTTCGGGTGTTCGATCTGACCGGCCGCCTGCGCCTGGACGTGCTTTCCGATACGGGCACCGTAAAGCTGTTGGATACCACCATTCTGAACCCAGGCGTATACATGCTCCGGATCAGCACCCCTGGTGGCCGTGAGGTAACCCGGCGGATAGCAGTACGCTAAACGCCGGGTTAGCCCTGCAGCCCTGGTAGTGGCAGGCTCTGTTGGGCGGATAAAATCTGCTTCCTGGTCCGGAAGGTAGCCAGTGTACAATACGGCTGGCGGGGCAAGCGTAGAAATAGGCTACACTACCCAAACGCCCAGCCTGCCAGGCTGCTCCTGGGGCCTGCCAGCAGGAGCATCAGGCAGGCTGTCCAGGCGCATTACCCACCTGGCGCAGCCCGGCTACGACCAAAAAAAGCCCCCACCTCAACGAGGTGGGGGCTTTTCCGTTGTGAGAAGCTAGAGCTTAGTACACGTAGTTCAGAGCCGTGCGGTCGTTCGAGTTGAACGGACGGTTGGCACCCGAGCCAATGCAGGCCAGCATCCAGGAGTTTGGATCTGGGCCCGAAGGAGTGCCGGGGATGTACACGGCACCAACCGTGCTGGCTCCTTCGTTTACTGCCGAGCCACCGCAGCTATACTGGCGGCTCATGTAGTCGGTGTGGCGGAAGCCAATGCAGTGACCTACTTCGTGCGCCAGAATGGTAGCAATGTAGGTGGTAGCGTTGGCCGTGCCAATGGCAGCCGAGTTAACCGAAACAGAGCCGTAGGGGTTGCCGCCGGAGGGGAAACCAGCCGACGCCAGGTAGCTGGATCCGGAAGGAGCCGCGCTCAGAACAATGTTGCCACCCGAAGTTACCCGGGAGAAACGCAATTGCAGATTTTCGGCGTTGTAACGACGAATCAGCTCGTCGGTGGCGGTAATGTAAGCGGAGGGCAGGCTGCTGGCTACCCGGATGGTGATAGTGCGGGGCAGGCCACCTACCAGGTTGGTGGTGCGGTACTGCTCGTCCTGTCCAACCCGTACCATGCTGTAGTCAGGCTTGCTGGCAAGCATTTCGTTGGTCAGCAGAATGTCGCCTTCTACCAACACACCGCCTTCTACTTTCTGAGCACCAGTAGCCGTAAAGCCCAGCGCCTTAATCTGGCTGATGGTAGCTTCCGATACTTCATTCTTTACCTCAACATTGGCTTTTTCCTGACACGACGAGAGGGACAGCGTGGTGGCTGCCAACAGCGCAAGTGGGGCGAGTACTTTTAGTGTTTTCATGTGTTTTGGTTGTGAATTGGTTAAAGAACGTGTCAAACATAGCGTATCGTTAAGGATATTTCAAAATTACACTCGATTAATTGTCAAAATTATATACGGCAATTTGCCCGTTTTATGCCCCTGCTCAGAAGGTGTGGGGGCTGTGCAATAGGATTATATGGTTTTATGAATTTTTAATGAAAAATGCATTTCAGTTAAACTGAGGCACAATTCTCTCTGGTTTAGATACTAGTATGGCTGAGGTTACCAGGTGCCCAAAAAAATATTTCACCCGAAGAAGTTTTTTTGTTCCACAGGACTGCATATCAGGCTAAGTCGGGGGGTAATGGCCGCCCCGGCTATTTGCCTATCTTTGTAAACAACCGATTTCATGCGGCTTCCTTTCCCCGCCGCTTAACTATAGATCTTTCAAGCCGTGGCTTGCTCATCCTGCTCCTCCGGCGGGGGTTGCTCCACTACAAGTGCTAAGGGCTGCGGCTCTAAAGGCAGCTGTAGCAGTGGCTGTACCCGCCTTAATGTATTCGACTGGCTCCAGGACCTGGACGTTCCCAGCGACTTTCGAGAATTTGACCTGGTGGAAGTCCGTTTCAAGGGCGGCCGTAAGGATTTCTTCCGCAATAAAAGCCGCCTGCCCCTTATCACCGGCGACGCGGTAGTGGTAGAGGCGGCCGGTAACGGCTGGCATCTGGGTCACGTGTCGCTGAAAGGCGAACTGGTGCGCCTGCAGATGAAGAAGAAAAAAGTGCCCCTGGACTCCAAGGAAATCCGGCCCATCCTGCGCATTGCTACTGAGCAGGATGCGGAACGCTGGCAGGCCGTGCGCGACCTGGAAACCGGCACCATGTTCCGGGCCCGGGCCGTGGTAGACGAGTTACGCCTGAAGATGAAGCTCTCCGATGTGGAATATCAGGCTGACCGTACCCGCGCCACCTTTTTCTACTCCGCCGACGACCGGGTGGATTTCCGGGACCTGATCAAGCGCCTGGCCGATGAATTCCGCGTACGGGTAGAAATGCGTCAGATTTCCCTGCGCCACGAAGCCGGCCGCCTGGGCGGTATCGGCTCGTGCGGGCGGGAGCTATGCTGCTCCACCTGGCTCTCCGATTTCAAGAGCGTGAGCACTACGGCCGCCCGCTACCAGAACCTGAGCCTGAACCCCGCTAAGCTGTCGGGGCAGTGCGGGCGCCTCAAGTGCTGCCTTAACTATGAGCTTGATACCTACCTGGACGCACTCAAGGATATTCCGCAGGTGCAGCGCCCCCTGCTCACTGAGCGGGGCGAATATATGCTGCAGAAAACTGACATCTTCAAGCGCAAGATGTGGTTTGCCGTGCGCGGCGACAATAACTGGGTGATAGTACCCACCGAGCGGGTGCGCGAAGTGCTGGAGTTAAACAAGCGCGGCGAAAAGCCCGAAAGCCTGTTGCTGCCAGTGCGGGAAGAAGAAAAAGCTCCGGAGGTTACGGCCATTGTAGAAGGCTCGCTGGAGCGCCTCGACGATAAGATTAAAGCCTCCAAACGCAGCAAGCGCGGGAAAAAGAAGAAGGGCGAAGAAGCTGCCTCCCCAGTTGCCGCTACTAAACCCAGCCGTTCCGGCCGGACTGGTGCTACCGAGCCCCGCGTTGCGGCGTCAGCCGATACGGCGGAGGCTACCGGAGCCGAGACTCCCGAAGAGCGGGCCCGGCCTCGGGGTGCGGCGGCCCGCCCCCTCAACCGGCGCGGCCGCGGCCGGGGAGAAGGCAAACGCCCCGACGCTACCCGCCCGGGGGAGGGCAACCCTCCGGCCGCCGATGCGCCTCGGCCAGCCCGGGAGGGTAGCAGCCGCTCGCCGCGCTCCGGCAGCGAAACCTCCGGCGGTCCGGCTCGTTCGGGCGGAGAAGCCGGCGAAGGACGGCGGAGCCGCTCCGGTCGCCGGGGAGGCCGCTCCGGTCGGGGCGGCGCATCAGAGGGTTCCACTCCGTCGGCTTCCTAACCAGCATTTGTATGCGTTTTTTGCTCCGATTAACCCCTATTTTACTTGCAGGGCTATTAGGTGCCTGTAACCCCAACGAGGTTTTTGAGAAAAACACCGACCTCAAATCACCCGCAGGAGAGCCCTACGTGTGGGCGGTACAGGACAAACCGACTTTCGAGTTTGACATTCCGGATACCACCCAGCGCTATAATGTGTACTTCAACATCCGGAATGCAGCCGACTACGAGTTCTACAACCTGTACGTGCGGCATACGCTCACCGGACCCGATGGGAGGCCCATTTCGCGGCAGTTGCACCAAATGCTGCTGATGGACCCTCAGACCGGAGAGCCCCGGGGCGACGGTTCAGGCGACATTTTCGACCACCGGTTTCTGGCCTTGCCGAACCAGAAGTTTTCCCAGACAGGGCCCTACAAAATCATGCTGGAGCAGTACATGCGCCAAGACCAGTTGCGTGGTATTATGGCGGTGGGCGTGCGCGTAATGAAACGCCCGTAGTAGCACCGGCACCCCATAAAAAAAAGCCTGTCGGATATACCAACAGGCTTTTTTATGGGGTGCCGGTGATGAGCTAAATGCGCTCTACTTTCACGGCATTCTGCCCTTTGCGGCCATCAATAACATCGAACGATACACGGTCGTTTTCGCGGATTTCGTGTACCAGGCCCGTTTGGTGCACGAAAATCTCCTGGCCATTTTCATCCTGAACGATGAAGCCGTAGCCTTTTGATTCATTAAAAAACTTCACTTTGCCGGTTTTCATAGCGGGTGTAAGCGGTTGTGGGTTGAAAGAATGGCGGTAAATCTACACCGTTTTCCAGATTGGCAAAAACCCTGGGGGCGGAACGTCGCCGCGTAGGCTGCGTATGAAACGGGTAGTTTTCACTTGTCTTCCCGCACCATGCCCGACGCACCCA
Organism: Hymenobacter metallilatus; assembly: GCF_003944705.1. GTDB lineage: Bacteria > Bacteroidota > Bacteroidia > Cytophagales > Hymenobacteraceae > Hymenobacter > Hymenobacter metallilatus. The sequence goes on from NZ_RWIS01000003.1 coordinate 264,039, forward strand.
CTCCCGCCATGCCCGCCAACGAGCAGAACGCCACGCCACCGCCGCCAACGCCGGCCACCCCCGAAGCCGGTATGCCTGCCGAACTGCATACGCCCGCCAATACCACCGCCCAGCAACCATTTGCCCAGGACCGCAACCATGCGCAAAACGAGGTGGCTGGTGCTAGCCGGGGCGAGTTTGGGCGGCAGTCGGACCAAGGAAGCACGCAGGGCGGCTACGGCAACGAGGCCAGCCGGGGCGCTGCCACTTACGCCGGCACCCTCGATACGCCACCGGCTACCTCTGGCTACGTGGGGGAGCGGGAACAGCGCCAGGCGGGCTTTGCCTCCGAGGAAAACGGCAGCTTTGGTACCCAGGCGGTAGGAGCCGGCACGCCCACAGGTTCATCGGTGGGGGCGCATTTTGCCAACGATAACGCCGCTCCCCAAGGACCTGATTCTGGCTTTGCGCCCGATTACGGAACATCTTCGTTGGGTGGAGCACCCAACGCCGGGGCGCAGCCGGTCCCCAGTCAGCGCAATCAGCAGGAAGATTATACCCCCAACCATCCTGAGGGCGGACCCCAGGGCCTTCGCACCGGGGCCGCTCCCACCAATGCTCCCGCAGCCACTGACGAAGCGGAAGCTACCCCTTCTGAGGGAACCCGCAGCGGCTATACTGCCGGGGGCTCGCCAGATGCGCAGGGCGGAAGCGAAAAAGGATTCGGCTCGAAAGGCGGCTCGTATAATGATGAGTACGACGCGGCGGCTCCCAGCCAGCCCGCAGGCTCCCCAGCCCGCGGGGACTTCGGGCGCGAGGATGGTGCCCAAAACTATGGCAACGCCTCCGACGACCGTACCCAGCCGGAACAGTCGCCGGATTACGGGCCTGCACCAGGCCGCAGTGGCTCCCCTGACTAACGCAGGGCACCACTGCTAGCGAGTGGCCGCCCACCCGGTTACCTGCTCCGGCCTGCCACTGCCAGCCTCAGGGCTGGGATGGCAGGCCGGCTGGTTTTCGCGCAGCCAGGAACAACCGGCCTTTCTCGTTGCTGAAAACAAAATCCTGGTTATTGATGAATACCAGGGCCTCAGTTTGCCCGGATTTGGGGATGGAAATAGTGGTTTTCAGCCCATCGAACAAGCGGCGGCCGGGCAACCGCTCAAACTGGAAGACGTAGCCGGCGCCCAATAGAGCTACCCGGTGCCCGTCGGGGCTGATATCGGCGGCGGTAACCCAGGTAGGCAGGCGCAGGCTGTCGGCCAGGCGGGCGGTGTAGCGGCCGGGCTGGGCGGGCACCACGTACTGTTTTACCAGGCCGCTGGTACCCCGGTTTTTGGTGAAGAGGTAGAGGCTATCCTGATAGTAATAAAAAGCCTCGCAGTCGAAGTTGCGTTGGGGCTTCCGGGGCGGGAAAGACTGCTGATCGGGGTAGCGGATGTGCAGTGTATCCACTTGCCGCAGCTCGGGGCCGCTGAGGCGGTAGATACGCAGGTTCCGGCGCTTGTTCTGGTTGTTGCCAAAGTCGCCGATATAAAGGCGGTGGTCTTCATCCTGAGTTAGATCTTCCCAATCAATATTCTGCAAAGGTTCCAGGTCCAGGGCCTGTAGCAAGTCGCCCTGGCGGGTTATGCGGTAGAGGTGGGCCGTATTGCCGCCGTCGGCGTGCGTCCACAGGTCGCCCTCGGGACCGGCATTCTCCAGGCCCGAGCTTTCCCGGGCTCGGGAGCTGATGCGGCCAATTTCGGAAATAGTATAGTGTGCGGTGGCATCGGCAAAGGAGCCGCGGCCCTGGTCGGAGGAGCACCCGGCAACTACTGCTACTACACAAAGGGCACAAAAGCGGAAGGAAGGAACCATACAGAGCGGGGCCGGGGGCAGGGGTCAGCCGAGTTTCTGCCAGCTTACGCCGAGCAGGGGAATTCGGCCGCCGAAATTGCGGATTTTACTGGTTATGGCCGTTAGGGGCCAGCCGGACAAACCGGTATCTTGTTGGCAGCCCTACCTCATTCTGAGTCAGTTGTCCGGCATGCGCTACTTCATTTCCCTGCTTGTTGCTTCTTGTATGTGTAGTGGTGCGGCCCTGGGCCAGGTGTCTGCCACTCCCGATTCGGTGGCCGTTTTGCCCACGGCACCACCGGCGCCGGCGCCAGTGGCACCGTGGGCAAAACGGCCGGCCGTGTGGCGGGTGGCCCTGCCCGTAACCCTGGTTACGCTGGGCTACCTCAGCCGCAACGAAAACCTGCTGGATGAGCTGAAAGAAGAAGTGCACGAAGAAACCCGGGAGCATTTCCCGCACTTTCGCACCCGTCTCGATGATTACACGCGCCATGTACCCGTGTGGGGCGCGTATGGCCTCTACGCCGTGGGGCTGAAAGGGGAGCGGGGAGTAGTGCCATTTACCGTCTGCTACGGGCTGGCCCATGCGCTGAACACCGGTATAGTAAGCCACTTAAAGCGCATCAGTCGTACCCGCCGGCCCGATGACCCTACCGATTTCAGCTCATTCCCTTCGGCGCACACCGCCGAAGCCTTCATGACAGCTACGCTGCTGCACGAGCAGTTCGGGAAGGGCCGCCCCTGGTTGTCGGTGGCGGGCTACAGCGTGGCCACCGCTACCGGGGCAATGCGCATGCTCAATAACCGACACTGGGTGACGGATGTACTGGCAGGTGCCAGCATCGGGTTTCTATCGGCGGAAACCGTATGGCGCTTGTACCCGGCCGCCACCCGCCTGTTGCCCGAGAAGCTGGGGCGCAAGTTGCTGCTGGTGCCCACGTATGTGCCCGGCGGCAGCGTAGGAGTAATTGTCCGGTATGGGCTATAGGCAGCAGGCCGGCACCACATGCTACGGAATAGGAGGTAGGTTTTCCCTGCGCAGTATGCTGTACTTCACCGTACCCAATACCCATTCCTCTGCGGTTAGCGCAACATCAGGTAGGGCGCTAGTTTTTCCAGCGTAGCCGCATCCAGCAAGCGGATCTGCCGCAGGTCGGTGGGCTGATGAAACGGCCCGTGCTGCTGCCGGAACGCCACCAGCACCCTGGCCAGCCGCTTGCCCACGTACGGATGCGCCTGGAGCACTTCAAACGAAGCGTTGTTCACATCAAGGAGCTCAGGGGCGAAGCCGGGCGCTACAAACGTGTACTTGCGCAGGCTGTCTACCAGATCGGGCGCGTCGCGCAGGGCATAAATTTCCGTGAGCTGATCTTCCCGCAGAAAACCGCCCAGCCGCTGCCGGTACTCCACTACCCGCCGCGCATAGCCGCGCCCGATACCCCGGATCTGCATGAGCTGGGTGGTGTCGGCTGTATTTACATCGAAGGCAGCCAGGCGCGCCGGCTTGCGGGCAAACCGGCCGGATGTGGCCTCAAACGGCTGCCGGTCGGGGTAACGGCCGGATTGCGGGCGGGCATATGCGGCGGCCTCACGCGGCGGCAGCTGCTCCGGCAGCTGGATGTAGGGAGCCAGCCGGGCGTACGTAGTATCCGAAAGGCCATACGCTTTCCGAATCTGTTCCTTGGCCTTGAAGCCGCCCACTACATTCTTGTACTTTACCAACCGCTCGGCCAGCCAGGCGGGCAGGCCCCGGGCCTGCCAATCGAGGGCCGAGAAGGTATTGGGGTTGAATGGAGCCAGCGCCACCTGCGGTACCCGGGGCCGAGCGGCGTAGCTGCGGCGCGGGGTGCGGGGCCCAAACCGGGGTTGGGTTGTGCGGCGAGCGGCCAGCTCAGCGGCCCAGCTGTTGAGCCGCTGTTGGTCGGGGCTGGGGTTATAGTGCGGCAGCGCCGGCCGCAGCAGGGTGGGCAGCCACAGCCACAGTACCATCAGGAGCAGTAGCAGCACAAAGCCTGAGGTTTCGCGGCGGGAAAAGCCAAAGTAGCGGCGCAGTTTCCGTTGCAGAGGCTGTAGCAGAGGGCGGCAGGATGCAGAAGGCTGAGCAGGTGCCGGACGCTGGGCAGGAGCAGGCATAACGGGATACGCAACGGTAACGGATACAACCGCTGAGTTTAGAAGGAAAGCACTAGAATAGCAAGCCTGCACCGTAGAGCGGGTGCCCCCAAGCGGTGCCTCAGCCCGTAAGCGAGGCTACCTACCTGTTCCCGCAAACCAGGACACCGCTTCTATTAAACCACGGGCGGTGGGCTTACTTCCGGATTTTAACGTCTACCTCGTAGCGGTAGCGGGGCGGCCCTCCCAGCGGCACGGCAAAAAAGGGCAGGGCCACGTCATACTGATCGGTTACGTAGAACACCAGGTCGTTGGTGGCTTTGGAGAGGGAGGTAAGCTGTAAATCCAGGGACAAACCATGCTCCTTATCCGATATCAGGTGGGTGCTGCTGGTCCAGGCGTTGTCGCCGCTGGCCTTGGCTGGGTGGCCATTCTTGGCCACGCTGAAAATTTTCAGGGCCACATCCCCATCAATATCGAAGTTGCTTTGCTTGATGCTCACCACGTGGTCGTTCACGAAGGGGTAGAGGTGCGTTTTGGCCCGCTTCTGGGGCGAAAGGCGGAAGCTGTACTCGTAAGTGAAGGCGTTGCCGCCTTCCACAGGCACATTCTGGGTGGGCGAGGTGCTCATGAAGTAGCGGTACAGGTTACCGTCGTCGCCGGCTTTACCCTGGGCCACGAGCTTGAACACGTAGCCGTCAAATTCCTTTACAAACTCGCCTTCCAGGGGGTTTAGCGGCCCAAAGGTGAACCACTTGTTATCGTAGGCCTTATCGGCTCCAAATTTTGCCTGCTTCAGCAGGGTACCGGCCCGGAATTGGCCTTTGGGCTCGGTGGCGCGGGCATCGGGGGTAGAGTGGGCCCCGGCGCCGCCGTACAGGCTGAACTCGGTGCTGGTATTCCAGCCAAACTTAGCCTCATCGTACTGGCCGCCACAGTCGGGGTCGAACACGCGGATATAGACGGGCTGGCGGTTTTCCTTGGGCACCAGAAAAAAGAACGTCTGGGTGAAGTCATCGTCGCCCCAGCTTTTGTCGGCCTGGCTGCCAAACGTGACCAGAAAGGCAATATTTTCGCCAGGGTTGGGCACGGCCTGCCCCGAGGCGGCACGTACCGAAAACAGGAAACCGGTGAGCAACAAGCCGCTCAGGGCCCGCAGAAAAGACAATGCCATATCCCGAAAGTACCGCCCGCAACGGAATTTCGGTAAATCACTCGGCCAAATACTGGTTTGCATTGCCGAAACCGCGCCGGGCCCGTATCATTACAGCGTATTCTGCCTACCCACCAGTTAGTTTCTATGTCCTCTACCACCCGTACAACCGATTTTCTGGATGCCCTGGCTGCCGATGTGGAGCGAGTGCGGGAAATTACCAACCGCCGCTTCCGTCCCCTTACCGACGACCAGCTGAACCGGGGCCCCGGGCCCGGTAAGTGGAGCGTGGGCCAATGCCTGGAGCACCTTAATATTGTGGGTGGGCTGTATCTGCCAGTTATCAACCGCAAGGTGAAGGCAGCTAAGGAGCGGGGCTCCACTCCGGCCGAAACGGTGGCCCACGGCTTCTTCGGCCGCAAGATGACGGAAGCCATGCGCGTACCCGCTACGGAGAAGGCCATGAAAACCCCCCAACAATACGCCCCCAGCGGCTCGCGGCTGCCGCGTACGGTGCTGGAAGTATTCGGACGGCAGCTGGACGAGCTCAGTGGTCTGATTGAGCAGGCCCGCACCGTGAATGCCAACGCCATCCGCATTCCTAACCCCATTATTCCGCTGCTACTACCCCGCCTGACGGATGCCCTGGAGTTGCTGGTGGAGCACATGAAGCGCCACATCCGGCAGGCCGAGCGGGTACTGGACGGCCGGGAGCTGTAAGGAGTTGTTGAATCAGAAGAACGTCATGCTGAACTTGTCGAAGCATCTCTACCGCTCCGTTAGATAGTATGTAACGAAGCGGTAGAGATGCTTCGACAAGCTCAGTATGACGTTTCACTATCAACCAAAAAAGTCCTGCTGGCCGCTTGCCGGCGGGACTTTTTTGGTTGATGCCAGAAGATTTCTGCCGGTGCACGTGTGGAATCCGGCACCGGCCGGCATCTGGAGTTTTACCAACTTGCTCCGCTTAACCGTTACTGCTGCATGCGTCCTTTCCTGCTAAGCCTGTTTCTGCTGCTGATGTTCTTTGCCACCGGTTCCTCCCAAACGACTCCGCCCGGCGCGAGCGGCCCTAACCCGGCGGCTTGGAAAAAGATTGACCAGCTGCTGGCTAAAGACCAAACGGCCTCGGCGGCTAAGTTGCTGGAGCCGCTGTACCAGCAGGCCCGCCGCCAGCAGAACACCCCCGAGCACCTGCGCACGTTGCTGTACAAGCTGCGCCTGCTGGAAGCCCGCGAAGAAGAAGCCGACGTGCAGACCATCCGGCTGGTGGAGCAGGACCTGCAGACGGCCCGGTTTCCGGCCCGGCCGGTGCTGCACAGCCTGCTGGCCCAGCTCTACGCCCGCTACTACGATAACCACCGCTACCAGCTCTACGACCGGACCCGCACCAAAACCGACACCGCCGACCAGAGCCGCCAGGACCTGCGCACCTGGGATGCGGCCCGCCTGGGGGCGGCCGTGGTGCAGCACTACCGCGCCTCGGTGCAGGAGGAACCCCGCCGCCAGCAGCAGTTGAAGCTGGCCACGTTGGGCTACCTCACCCGGGGCGGCAGCACCGAGGGCCGCAAGATGCGCCCCACCCTCTACGATTTGCTGGCCCACCGCGCCGTGGAGGGCCTCGGCAACGATGAGCTGTACATCACCAAGCCCGCCCAGCAGTTTGAGCTGACGGATGCCGCCTTGTTCGGCCCCGCCCCGGAGTTTGCCCGCCTGAAGCTGACGGCCCCGCCGGCCGATTCCCTGAACGGGCAGTTCCACGCCCTGCAGGTGCTGCAGGAGCTGCTGACGTTCCGCCTCCAGGATGCCGGCAACCCCGCCGCTTTGGCCGATGCCGACCGGCTACGGCTGGAATTTGTGCACGAACACGCGGAGCTGCCCAACAAAACCGATCTGTACCGCACCGCTTTGGCCCGCGCCGCCGAGACGTATAAAGCCCTGCCCATCAGCGCGGAGTTACGGGTGCTGGAAGCCAGTACTTGGGAAAAAACCGACCCCGCCAAAGCCCACGCACTGGCCATAGCCGCCGAGCAGCAGTTTCCGAAATCCCGGGGGGCACAACAGGCCACAGCGCTACGCCAGCGGCTGGAGCGACTGGAGCTGAGCTTTACCACCGAGGACGTGCTATTGCCGGGACAGCCCTGGCAGCTGCGCCTGACGGTGCGCAACGCCCCGCGCCTGTACGTCACAGCCTACCGCATCAGCAGTACACAGCTGCTGCGGCAGCTGGAGCGGCCCGAGCTGTACGAGGATAAAACCTGGCAACAGCGCTACGCCCGCGCCCTGGCTGCCCAGCCCGCCGCCACCTGGACGCTGGACGTGCCCGGCCCCCACGACTTCCGTAGCCACACCGTGCAGCATGCCGGCCCGGCCCTGCCGCTGGGGCACTACCTCATCGTGCTGAGCACCACCGCCAGCAACCCCACCAAGGAGCAAGCCGGCGCGGTAACGGCCTACAGCCAGGTGCAGGTGAGTGAGCTGAGCTATGTGCGTCGCAGCGCCGACCGCACCGAAGGCCCCGAACTGTTGGTGTTGCACCGCCAGAGCGGCGCGCCCCGGCCCGGTGTGCGGGTGCTGCCGTTCTTTCAATACTACGACCAGAAAAAGCGCGAATACATGCAGCGGCGTGGTGAGCTACTGACCACCAGCACCGAGGGCCAGACCCAGATTCCAGTAGGCCAGTTCACTGGTGAAAACACGCAGATTGAGGCCGCCCTGTTCACCCAGGGGGCTGATTCGCTGCTGATGACCGAGAGCCTGGGCTACTTCACGCCCCGCCGCAACCAGCTGGACCGCCCGGAAGAAGCCCAACTGCGCACTTTCCTATACACTGACCGCGCCATCTACCGCCCCGGCCAGACGGTATACTTCAAAGGAATTCTGACGGAAACGCTGGCCGGAAAATCGAAGTTGCTGACCAAGCGGGCCGTGAGTTTGCGGCTGGTGGATGTGAACGGGCAGATGGTGAAGTCGCTCGATTTCGTCACTTCCGAATTTGGCTCCTTTCACGGCTCCTTTGTATTGCCCACGGGGCTGCTGAACGGGGAAATGTCGTTGCAGACCGAGTACGGCAGCCAGAGCTTTGCGGTGGAGGACTACAAGCGGCCCACGTTCCAAGTGACGTTTGAGCCGGTGAAGGGCACGCCGGTGCTGGGCCAACCGGTAACGGTGCGCGGTAAGGCCACCGCCTACGCCGGTCAGCCCATCGACGGAGCCACGGTGAGCTACCGGGTGGTGCGGCGCACGTTCTGGCCCTTCTTCGGCCGGGGCGGCTACGGCGGCGGCCGGCCCGAGCAGGAAATCCTCAGCGGCACGGCCCGTACCGATTCGGCCGGGGGCTTCGCCATCACCTTCGAGGCCAAAGGCGACGCTGCGGCGGCCAATAAGCGCGGCGGCTGGGGACCCGGCTACGCCTTCGAGGTAACGGCCGATGTGACGGACGCCGCCGGCGAAACCCGCACCGGCACCCAGCGCGTGAGTCTGGGCACCGAGGCCCTGACGCTGCGCATGGAGTTGCCTGAGCAACTTAACCGCGCCGAGCTGCCCACGCCCCGCCTCCTCAGCACCAATGCCGCCGGCGAGGCCCAGCCCGCCCGGGGCCAGCTGCGCCTCTACCGCCTCACGTCACCCGCCCGGCCGCTGCGCCCCCGCCTCTGGGAGCAGCCCGAGCGCGAGGCCCTGAGCCCGGAAGAATTTAAGCGCCGCTTTCCGCTGGATGTCTACGGCCGCGAGGACAACGACAGCACCTGGGCCCGCACGCTGGTGCTCACCCAGGACTTCGATACCGACAAAACCCCGCTGCTGCCCGCCCTGCAAACGGCCCTGGCCGCCCAGCAGCCCGGCCGCTACCTGCTGGAAGCCACCGCCGCTCCGGCCGTAGCCAGCCAGCCCGAGGCCCGCACTGAGCAGCGATTCACTCTCTTCGACCCCGCTGCCACCACGTTGCCCGTGCCCACGGCCGACTGGTTTGTGCCTTTGCAGGACAGCGTAGCGCCCGGCCAGACCGCCCGTTTTCTGGTGGGTAGCTCCCTGGACGGGGCCCGCGTGCTGCTGGAAGCCGAGGCCAAGGGCGAAACCCTGCGCCACGAGTGGCTGACCCTGCCCGCCGGTGAGCAGCGCGTGGTGGAAGTGCCCGTGCCCGCCGCCCTCGGCGAAACCCAGCTCTACGTGCATCTCACCCAGGTGCGCGACAACCGCCTCTACACCCACACGGCCCCTGTGCAGGTGGCCACGCCGCCCGCCCCGCTGGTGCTCAGCATTGCCACCTTCCGCGACAAGCTGCAGCCCGGCCAGAAGGAAACCTGGCGCGTCACCATCCACCAGACCAACGGCCAACCCGCCGACGCCGAGCTGCTGGCCACGCTCTACGATAAGTCGCTGGACGTATTCCGCCCCCACGATTTCGCCGCCCCGGAATTCTACCGGCACTACTTCCCGCCCACGTTAGCCTGGCAGGGCCGCTTCGGCACGGAGGATGGAGAGGAGTTGTTTGACGGGCAGCAGGAAATTGATTATGTAGCGGAAGTATGGTATCCTCACCTGAGCATGTGGGGATTGGATGGAAATGATGAAATTCCGGATCAGGAGGAGTTGAAGGATAAACGCCTTAGAACGGTTGTCAGAGCCGATGCGCAAGTAGCAAGAGGCAATGTCATGATGGAAGCTGCTGCAGCCCCTATGGCAGCTCGTGCGATGAAGTCGGCAGTTCCGCTTTCCATCAAGGCCGATTCTGAAGTTCAACGCTTTTCTGATTCAGCATCAGCGCCCGGCCGTGGTGCCGCTCCAACTCAGCCCGACCTCAGCACCGTGCAGGCCCGCAAGGATTTCCGGGAAACGGCCCTGTGGATGCCCGCCGTGCGTACCAATGCCCAGGGCGAAACCGTGCTGGAATTCCAGCTGCCCGAAGCCGTGACGCGCTGGCAGCTGCTGGCCCTGGCCCACGACCAGCAGCTGCATACCGGCCTGCTACGCCGGGAACTGGTTACGCAAAAGAGCCTCCAGGTGACGCCCAACGCCCCCCGCTTCTTCCGGGAAGGCGACCAGCTGACCTTCTCGGCCAAGCTCAGCAACCTCACCACCCAGGCCCTCAGCGGCACCGCCCAACTCCTCCTGCTCGACGCCCGCACCCAGCAGCCGTTGGAAAGCCAGCTTCTCAAAAGCCCCGCCCAGGTCAGCTTCAGCCTCAGCGGCAACCAGAGCCAGGCCGTGCGCTGGAACCTCACCATTCCCGAAACCACCGAAGGCCAGCTCCCCCTCGAAGCCATTACCTACCGGGTAGTAGCGCGGGGGCAGGTGAAAGAATTAAAAATTAAAAATGAAGAATTAAAAAATGGGCGTAAGGACCGCAAACAGCGCCGCCAGAACAACCGGACAACCGACAACCAACAACTAACAACTGTAGAAGATGGTGAGGAAAACACCCTGCCGGTGCTGCCGAACCGGGTGCTGCTGACCGAAACGCTGCCGCTGGCAGTGGTGGGGCCGGCTACCCGGGAGTTCGAGCTGAAGAAGCTGACCAGCACCACCTCCGGCACCCGCCGCAATTACTCGCTCACGCTGGAGATGACGCCTAACCCGGCCTGGTATGCCGTGCAGGCGCTGCCCTACCTGATGGAGTACCCCTACGAGTGCTCCGAGCAGACTTTCAGCCGCCTCTACGCCAACCTGCTGGCCGCTAAAATTCTGCAGAGCAACCCCCAGCTGCGCACCATGCTGGCCGAGTGGCAGCGCGCCGCCCAGTCTGGCGACAAAGCCGCCCTCACCAGCAAGCTGGAGCAAAACCAGGAGCTGAAGGCCCTGCTGTTGCAGGAAACGCCCTGGGTGCGCGACGCTCAGAACGAAACCGAGCGGATGCGCCGCCTCGCCGAGCTGTTCGACGAGCCCCGCCTCAAAGCCGAAACCGCCCGCGCCCTCGCCAAGCTCCGCCAGATGCAGCTGCCCGACGGCTCCTTCCCCTGGTTTGAGCGCATGCCCGCCGACCGGTACATCACCCAGCTCATCGTAGCTGGCTTCGGCAAGCTGCAGAAGCTGGGGGCCTTCGATGCCCAGCAGGACCCCACCGCCCGCCAACTCCTGCAAAACGCCGTAGCGTATCTGGATGGGGAGCTGCAGCGCGACTACACCCAGCTCCGAAAGCAACCTAAGGTAGATCTGAAGCAAGACCACCTCGCCGACCTGCAGGTGCAGGCCCTGTACGCCCGCAGCTTCTGGCCCGCGCTGGCTCTGCGCAAGGAGGCCCAGTCGGCCCAGGCGTACTACCAGCAGCAGACCGCCACCTACTGGCCGGGCCGCACCCGCTACCTGCAGGCCGAAATGGCCCTGGCTTTGCACCGCGCCAAAACCCAGCCTGCCACCGTGAAGGCCATCCTCACGGCTTTGCAGGAAAACGCCCTGCACTCCCCGGAACTGGGTATGTACTGGAAGGACGTGCGCGGCGGCTACTACTGGCGCGAAGCCCCCACCGAAACCCAGGCCACGCTCATCGAGGCCTTCGATGAGGTGCTGAATGACCAGAAGTCGGTGGATGAAATGAAGCTGTGGCTGCTCAGCCAGAAGCGCGTGCAGAACTGGGAAAGCACCCGCGCCACCGCCGACGCCTGCTACGCCCTGCTGCTGCGCGGCACGAGCTGGCTGCAGCCCACCCAGCCCCTGAAGGTAACGGTAGGAGGGAAGCCCGTGCAGCCCACCAGCCAGCAGGCCGGCACCGGCTACTACAAAGTAACCTGGCCCGCCGCCGACATCAAGCCCGCCCAGGGCCGCGTAACGGTGCAGAAGCCCGACGCCGGCGTGGCCTGGGGCGGCCTGTACTGGCAGTACTTCGAGCAGCCCGAGAAGCTGACGGCCGCCGTGGGCGGGCTGCAGCTGGAGCGCCGCCTGTACCGGGAGCAGCGCACCGCCGCCGGCCCCGTGCTGGAGCCCCTCACCGCCCCCACGCCCCTGCGCGTGGGCGACGTGCTGGTGGTGCGCCTAGTGCTCCGCGCCGACCGGAACCTGGAATACGTGCACCTGAAAGATCAGCGCGCCGCCGGCCTGGAGCTCATCGGCCAGACCTCGGGCTACCGCTACCAGAGCGGCCTGGGCTACTACGAGAGCCCCCGCGACGCGGCCACCAACTTCTTCATCAGCTACTTCCCCAAGGGCACCCACACCTTCGAGTACCGCCTGCGGGCGGCCCAGGCCGGCAACTTCTCCGGCGGCCTCTCACAGCTGCAGTGCCTGTACGCTCCCGAGTTTACGGCCCACTCGGCCGGTACGCGGGTGAGTATTTTGGGGCAGTAGAAGAAAGCTGTTCTAGGGTGTATTGGGCCGGAATATGCAGGGTTTTGCCGTGAACGGCCACGGCAAAACCCTGCGTATTCCACCCCGAGCCACTGCGCGAACATGCTAAAGGTTTGGCCTGCCCGCCGCTGGATTGTACATTTGCAGTCCGTTTGGTTTAAAGTAAGAATGAAGGTGTTACAACGAACTGCTTTTTTACTGTTTGCATTTCTGCTGAGTGCGGCCACTGCCTGGGCCCAGGATGAAGCCAAGGCCCCCTCGACACCAACCAATTTGCCCGGTGAGGAAAAACTATCGGCCCAGGAGCGGGCTGAGCGGGATTTCCTGATGCCGGTGCGCCGCAAGCAGGCCGCCAAGCTGCGGGCCGCCGCCGAGGAGGCAGGTGTACAGTCGCCCGCTGTAGAGGCTACAGTGCAGAATCTGGAAACCCTGCCGGAGGCAGAGAAGCTGGCTCCGGCCGCAACTCCTGAACCCAAGGCCGCACCAGCTGCTGCACCTCACCGCACGAGCAGTACGCACCGCCGCACTTCCTCGCGCTACCGCAGCACCCACACCTCATCGCGCAAAAAGACCACCATAAGGAAATCAACCACGAAAAAGAAAACGACCCGCCGCCGCTAACGGCCGTCTGCTCCACCAAAAAGCCCCGCTGAGACTGTATCAGCGGGGCTTTTTGGTAGATAGTACAACCGAGAAGAAAGTGGCTAGCTACGGCAGAGTTTCGAGAGCATCCTCTTCGTCAGCGCCGGGTAGGGCTAGGTGGTAGCGTGGCGTGTGCCAACGGGTTGCGCGAGCCAACGCTGGGGCCAGCCGCCAGCCGTAGCAAAACTGTAAGCTTGTATACGAAATACGCACTGGCACCACAAAGCGGCCATCGGTACGGAACTGGCCCGCATCAACGTAGCTGACCTGGGTAGAGCGGATTTCGGCCAGCGGTGACAGGCCGTGATGATAATTCAGGGAAATCAGTAGGTACTGCCGTTCGGCGAATTCGTAGCGGACTGCGGCTTCCGCTCCCAGTATAATGGTGCCCTGGCGCTTTTGCTGTTGCTCCCAAGAGGCCCACGGCTGCCCACTACCCGCACTACCTAACTGGCCCGTCTGGCTGACAATGGCGGGAGCTGCCCGGGCATAGGAGGTATGCATTGCAGCTTCCAGGGTCCACTGCAGGCCTAGCTGTACCAGTTCCAGTCGCCGTATCCCCAGGCCCGCCTGTATCATTCCGGTGAGCGGCACCCCACTGCTGCCGGCGCTGCGGTAGGCGTACCCTGTAGTCTGATAGCCTATTCCGGCCTGTAAACTGCTGACCTGCACCTGCGACTCCAGCATCCAGCGCGGTTTTATGGGCAAGAGGAACCGTATCGTGCCTCCCATTGCCACGTCGGATACGGTACGGAACTGCCGTGGCAGCTGTTCCCGGTGCATCGAAAGATGGGCCCTAGTTATACCTCCGCCCACTAACAGCTCCGGATACTGCTGTCCGTGAGCGGGGGCCGCTAGTGTGGATAGAGTTGCAGGACCAATAAAATGGTAAATGAAACGCATTATAGTAGAGAATAGCCGCACATAGGCTACTCAACGCTTCCTTACCCTTGCGCAGTATAGCCAATGCCGGCTATGCAACACGCCAGCTCCGAAGAGGGGCGGTATTGCATAGCCGGCATTGGCTATACTGCGGTTGTACTATGCGTCCTGGGGCATGAGGCGTACCACCAGTCCATCCATGCGCGGGTGCAACCGGATCTGGCAGGAGAGACGGCTGCCCTGCGTCATTACGGGCAGGCTTTCCAGCATGGCCAGCTCATCGTCGGAAGGCTCGGGCAGCTCGGGGCCGGCCAGCACCTCCACGTGGCAGGTGCCGCACAGGGCCATCCCGCCGCAGGTAGCCTGAATATCATAGCCATCGGCTTTCATCACCTCCATCAAACTCAGGCCCATGTCCGTGGGGGCCTGAATCTCGTGCCGCTGGCCAGGTGCTTCCTCTACATATATGCGTACGTCGTCAGTCATAAGTATTCAGTTGTCAGTTGATAGTTGCCGGTTGCCAGTGCCGCTGTTTCGAAGAACAAGCTGACAACGGACAACCGGCAACTATCAACTGCTTAGAGAGTAGGTACCCCGTTTACGGTGGTGTACTTGAGAGTATACTTTTTGTCGGGGAAAATGTGCTTGAAAGCGCCCTGGCACATGAGGGCTGCCTCATGGAAGCCGCACAGAATCAGCTTCAGCTTGCCGGGGTAGGTGTTGATGTCGCCGATGGCGAAGATGCCAGGCTCCGAGGTGGAGTAGTCCAGCGTATTCACTTTTACAGCGTCATTCTCAATTTCCAGGCCCCATTCGCCAATGGGCCCCAGCTTGGGCGTGAGGCCGAACAGCGGAATAAACGAATCTGCCTCTACCTGCTCGGCGTCGCCGGAGTTAGCCGTGATGGTCACGGCATTGAGGCGGCCATTGCCGTGCACATGCGTTACGTTGCTGCTCAGCACCAGCTTCACCTTGCCAGCTTCGTGCAGATGCTGCACTTTCTCGGCCGAATCGGCCGCGCCGCGGAAAGTAGTGCCGCGGTGTACCAACGTCACCTCCTTGGCTACATCAGCCAGGAAGATAGTCCAGTCCAGGGCTGAGTCGCCGCCGCCGGCAATTACCAGGCGCTGGTCGCGGAAGGTTTCCGGGTCGCGCACCATGTAGTATACGCCCTTGCCACCCTCAAAATTGGCAAGGCTTTCAATGGCCGGCTTACGGGGCTCGAAGGAGCCCAGGCCGCCGGCAATGGCAATGGCTTTGCAGTGAATTTCGGTGCCGTCGATGGTGGTTACCACGAACGAGCCATCCTCCAGCTTGCGGTAACCTTCTACCCGCTCACCCAGCGTAAAGGTGGGATGGAAGGGCTCAATCTGGCGCATGAGGTTGGTTACCAAATCACCGGCCAATACCTCCGGGAAGCCCGGAATGTCGTAAATCGGCTTCTTGGGGTAGATTTCCGACAGCTGCCCACCCACCTGGGGCAGGGCGTCCACCACGTGGCAGCGCAACTTCAGCAGGCCGGCTTCAAACACGGCAAATAGCCCCACCGGGCCGGCCCCGATAATGCAGATATCGGTGGAAATGGAATTGGTCATGCAACAACAGCGAAAAACGAAACAAATGGCCCGTAGGCCCAGCATATAACAGTAAACCCGGCCAAATCGTTGGGTATGAACCCAGAAAAGGGTGGGGCACCGTCTTACGCGGCCGCAAAGATAGGCAGCGAGTTGCCAGCCAGCAGGCTTCGGGCAAAACTATGTAATGTCAGCCAGCGGCAGCAATGCTAGCTCTGGTGAGGGATATAACGTAAAAAGGCCCTCAGCAAATAGCTGAGGGCCTTTTGTGGTCACGTAAGGAGTCGAACCTTAAACCTTCTGATTCGTAGTCAGATGCTCTATCCAATTGAGCTACGCAACCGTTTTTTACCAGTTTGGGAGTGTTCCTCCGTTTTGGTTGTGCAAAGATAGTAGGTAAAAAACGGGCGGTGCAAGCCAGTAGCTAAAAAAACCATCGTAAACACTGGTAAAAGCCTGCAAGGTGCTGAATTTCAGTCGGAATTTATTTGCGCTTTTTCTGCGCCTTTTGCCAAGGTGCGCTTCAGTGCCTGGTTGAACAGGTAATACAGCCCAAAAACCGACACTGCCAGTAGTACAGCCACCAGCACCTTGCCCATGGTGCCCGTGTCGGGGTCCTGAATGAGCAGCAGTACATCCTGCGCCTTGGTACCAAGCCAGTAGAAAAACAGGGTGCGCGGCAGCATACCTACCACCGAGGCCGTGAGGAACTGCCAGCGCGGCACGCCTACTACCGCCAGTATAAATGTAATAAGGGCAAAGGGCAGCACCGGCGAAAGGCGCGTGAGTAATACCAGCCGCCAACTGTCCCGGCGCAGCTCGTGCATAACGTTGTGAGCCTTCGGAAAGCGCTCCAGCAGCCCAATAAGCTTGCCTTGATCAAGCGAGCGGGCAATGAGGTAGCCCGCGTAGGCGGCCGCCATGTACGTGAGCAACATGCCCGGGAAGCCCGCCCAGCCAAAATAAAAGCCGGTTACCAGCACTACTACCGTGGTGTGGGTAAGGGCAAACGTCATAGTGAAAGCCACTACTGCAAAATAGAGCAGCATTTGCCAGGCCGTAGGTTGAGTCAGCCAGGTTTGATTTTCGTGCAGGCTCCAGGCCAGCACACTGTCGCCGGCCAGAGGGAGCAGCGTGAGCAGCACCAGGGAAATAAGCGTGGAGGTATTTTGCCGGAACAGCTCTTTAAAAAATGCCATAGTAGCTACGCAAACGGGCCGGCATTGGAAGGCCGGCCCGAAAGTAAGAACGTAAGAAAGACCGGGAAGGCTACACTTCCGGCTCGGAGGACGGGCCTTCCAGCGCCGGCTGAGGCTCCTCTTCGCGGGTGCGGCCGCCGAAAAAGCGCCGTACGGCCGTCCAGGCTCCGGCTGCCAGGGCCAGCACCACCTTCCAGAATTTCAGAATCAGGGCGAAGAAGCCCACTTTGGCCAGCACCTTGCCCGCTACCAGCCCGCCGATGCCGTAGGCAGCTACTTCGTCGAGGTCGGGGTTGAAATCAGCGTAGCGCAGGCCTTTGGCAAACGCCACGCTCTGGATAACGGTCGGAATGGTGCCTTTGATTTCGGGGAGTTGGCCTGGGCTGCCCACGGCGTTCAGGTTGAGCACGCCCTTGCGGCCCAGTAGGCGCACGTTGTAGTTGAGCGTGTTTTCGGTGGCTTCCCCAAACTTAATTTCCTTGGCCCAGTGCAGCACGTTCAGGTCCTTGTCGTAGTAGGGCTTGGCGGCCCAGCCGACCAGAGTAATGGGCTCGTAGCCGGCTTCGGTGCGCTCCTTGTTGCTTTCCTGGGTGTCTTCCTGCATTTCTTTCAGCAGGTCGTCGTAGTTGATGTCGGCCGCGTCGTCGTCCTTCACGTAGCCCATGCCTTCATACTGCAAAACGAAGGCCCAGTTGTTCTCGCTCACCGGGCCCCGGTCGGCGGGGAACAGCATACCCAGCGACTCCCCATCAGGGTTGCCCCAGATCTGGGTGAGCAGGCGCTTGCTCTGGTCGGCATCGAGGTAGCGGAAGCCCTGGGGCACAGTCAGGTCGCCGAGGCTTTCGGGCAGCTTCACCAGGCCGGTCTGGTAGTGAAAGGTGCCGTTGATAGAATCCAGAACGGCTTTTTGCCGGGCGGCCGAGTCGGCGGCGGTGGGCGGGGTAGGGGCGGCGCTGGTGCTATACTGGGCCACCAGCAGGGCCGCCAGGAGTAGTAGTTTCTTCAAGCTGCTACGGAATAAAAAATGAATAAACAGAGTATCCCGCAAGATACTTACCCGGCGGGTAGAGGTCCTAATCGGGTGCCGGAGTTTCGGGGAAAAATGCAGTTTATTCGGAGGGTTTTCCTGCTGCTAGGTTTGGGGGTGCGGCTCTCGGCAAAGCATCCTACCTTTGCCGGCCGGGCTCCCATCCTGCCCGCTCTCAACGCTCTACGATATGAAGTTCGGAACCAAAGCCATCCACGCCGGCGTGCACCCCGACCCCGAGACCGGGGCCATCATGACGCCGATTTACCAGACCTCGACCTACGTGCAACGCTCCCCCGGCGACCATAAGGGCTTCGAGTACTCGCGCACCCACAACCCTACCCGCACCCAGCTCCAGGATGCGCTGGCGGCCCTGGATGGCGGCCAGCACGGCCTGGCCTTCGCCTCGGGCATGGCGGCCATTGACTGCATCGTGAAGCTGCTGCAGCCCGGCGACGAGGTTATCAGCACCAACGACCTGTACGGCGGCTCCTACCGGCTCTTCACCAAGGTGTACGCCACCTACGGCATCAAATTCCACTTCGTGCCCATGCACGACATGACGGCCGTGGAAGCTGCCGTGACCGAGCGCACCAAGCTGATTTGGGTGGAAACGCCTACCAATCCGCTGCTCAACGTTATTGATATTGCTGCCGCCTCGGCCGTGGCGAAGAAGGCTGGCGCGTTGCTGGTGGTAGATAACACCTTCAGCACGCCCTACCTGCAAACGCCGCTGGCGCTGGGGGCCGATATGGTGATGTACTCGCTGACCAAGTACATGGGCGGCCACTCTGATACGGTGATGGGGGCCGTGGTGGTGAACGACGACGAGCTGCACCAGCGCCTGAGCTTCTACCAGAACGCCTGCGGCGGCACGCCCGGCCCCCAGGACTGCTTTCTGGTGCTGCGCGGACTGAAAACCCTGCACGTACGGATGCAGCGCCACTGCGAGAACGGCCGCGCCGTAGCCGAGTTCCTCAAGGCTCACCCCAAAGTGGAGAAAGTGTACTGGCCCGGCTTCCAGGACCATCCCAACCACGCCGTAGCCGCCCGGCAGATGCGCGACTTCGGGGGCATGATTTCCTTTGTGCTGAAAGGCGACCGGAAGGAGGATGCCATTGCCTGCCTCGAAAAATTTCAACTGTTTTCTTTGGCCGAAAGCCTGGGCGGCGTGGAAAGCCTCTCGGGCCACCCCGCCACCATGACGCACGCCAGCATTCCGGCCGAGGAGCGCCGCAAAGCCGGCCTCTCCGACTCGCTGATTCGCCTGAGCGTGGGCATTGAGGATGTAGAGGATTTGATTGAAGACCTGCGGCAAGCCATCGGGTAACGCCCGACTGCTCATCTGCCAAACGCCACCAAACGGCCGCCCGACTTATGTGGGGCGGCCGTTTGGCGTAGTAGGCCGGAGCGGCAAATCTGTTGGCGCGGGCGGTGCGTACATGGGCCAATGGGGGCAGTATTATATCGGATGCGTTTGTTGTTTGTGGTGTGGCTGTTGGCGGTGGGCTGTGTTTCGCAGGGAGCCGAGCCAGTGCCGGCCGCGCCGCCAACCAGCCCACCGCCCGCCCCCACGCGCCGCCTCAGCTTTCTGTCGCTCGGCGACTCCTACACCATTGGGCAGAGTGTACCGGCCGAGGACCGTTGGAGTGTGCAGCTAGCCCGCCTGGCCCAGGCCGATGGTCTGCAACCGCCCGATATCATTGCCCAGACCGGCTGGACCACCGGGGAGCTGCAACAGGCCATTGCGGCGGCCAATAATACCAACACCTACGAGCTGGTGTCGTTGATGATAGGGGTGAACAACCAGTATAGAGGCCTGCCTCTGGATACATACCGCCTGGAGTTTCGGCAGCTGCTGCAAACGGCCGTACGGTTTGCGGGCGGGCGGCCCCGGCGGGTGTTTGTGCTGTCCATCCCCGACTGGGGGCAGACTCCCGCCGGCCGGGGCTACCCCCAGGCCCGCATCAGCCAGGAAATTGATCAGTACAACGCGGTGGCCCGGGAGGAATGCGCGAAACTGACGGTGGAGTTTGTGGACATCACCGACCTGACCCGCACCACCAACTATGACCCCGCCCAGTTTGCCCCCGACGGCCTGCACTATTCCGGTCTGCACATGCGGCAGTGGGCTAGCCGGGCGCTGCCGGTAATACGCCAGTTGGTGCAGTAAAGCCGGGGCTTACTCCGGGTCGAAGCGTTTGAGCACCAGTGGGAAAATCACCAGCTCCCCGTAAAAAGCCCCGGCCACGGCCAGGGCCGTGAGCAGGCCGAACAGCTGCACGGTTTTCAGGGAGCCCAGCGTCATGACGGCGTAGCCCAGAAACAGCACCAGGCTGGTAAGCACGATGGTGGGGCCGACGTGGGCAATGGTGGTGAGGCGGGCCTCGGCGGGGGCCAGGCCCTGGCGGCGCTGCTGCTGGTAGCTGTACACGAAATGGATGGTATCGTCCACGCACAAGCTGAGCACGATGGAGGCAATACTGGCCGTGGCCGTATCCAGCGAAATGCCCAGCCAGCCCATAGCACCCAGCAGCACCAGCACCGGAAACAGGTTGGGCACCACCGTGAGCAGGGCCAGCCGGAAGCTGCGAATAAACGCCCACGTCAGCCCGAATACCAGCACGAAGGACAGCAGCAGGCTGTTGGTCTGGGACTCGGTGACGTAGGCCACGATGCCGGCGTAGAGGGGCTGGTAGCCCGCCGGCCGCACCCGCGCCACCGGCCCCAGCGTGGCCCGGGCAATGCCCAGCACGGTATCCACGGTGGCCGTGAGCTGCCGCGCCGACAGCATCCGCCCCGATACTGTGACGCGCCCCGTGCCCGTGGGCTCGTGGATAAACTGCCGGGTGAGGTTGGGGTAGTTGCGGCTGAGCTGCTGCTGCACTATGCGCAACGCGCCCTGGCTGGCGTGCAGGCGGCCGGCTTTGGCCCCGACCTGGGCCTCCAGCCCCGCCTGGTACAAGGAGAGAAACCCTACCACCGCGCCCACGCCCCGCAGCCGTTGCACCGAATCGGTGAAGGCGAAGGTGGCCTGCACCACGGCCGCATCGGCGAGAGTATGGCCGGGGCGGGGTTCAATCAGCAGCTCCAGCGGCATATAGGGGCCCCAGCTGGCTTCAATGGCGCGGTGGTCCCGCACTACCTGGTGGCTCGTCGGCAGGTAGCCGAGGGTGTAGGTATCGGAGCGGAGGCGGGGCAGGCCGGCGGCCAACAGCAGGGTGAGCAGCACCGAGAGGCCGCCGTAGAAGCGGGGCCGGGCCAGCAGGTAGGTGTAGAACGCCACGAGCCGATGAGCCACCACGTGGGTGGCGGCGGCGGTGCGAGCCGGGGCCTTGGCCAGCGGCAGCAGCAGCACCCCCAGCACGAAGGTGAAAAACAGGCATAGCGCAATGCCCAGGGCCGCAAACACCCCGAAGTTCCGCAGAATGGCCATCGGGCAGGAAAGCAGCGCCAGAAACCCGGCCACGGTGGTGAGCATGGTGAACAGGCAGGGCGCAAACACGTTGCCGAGGGCCTGCAAGGCGTCTTCCCGCGCCGGGCTGCCGGCCGTGTGCAAGCGGTTTCGCTCGTTGATGACGTGCATAGAATCCATGATGCCTAGCAGAATCAGGATGATGGGCAGCAGCACCGTAAGCAGGTTCACACGGTAGCCCAGCGCCCCGTACACCCCCAGCGTAACGTAGGTAGCCAGCCCCACGATGCCCAGCGTGTACAGGAGCAGCAGCCCGTTGCGGTACACCAGCAGCAGCACCCCAAACATCAGCACGTAGCCCAGCCCCAAAAACAGCCCAAAATCGTGCTGCGACAAGGCATTCAGCCCCGCGTACACGATGCCCACCCCGCCCAGGTGGGCCCGCTCCTTGGGAAAATGCCGGTACACTACCCGCTGCACCTGAGCCAAAAGGTCGCCCCGCCGGTCGTCGAAATCGGGGAGCTGGCGCAGGCGAATAAGGAAGCGGGCCGTGGTGTAATCGGGCGTGAACAGCGTCTGGCGCAGGGTAGGCAGCGTGAGCAGCGCCCCTCGTACGTCGGCGGCCGTGGTGGTGGGCGTGAGCAAGGGGCGGGGGGCGCTGAAAAGGCCGCGGCCGGGCAGAGTGGTGTTGCCGGGGCCCGTTACGCCGGCCACGTCCGGCAGCGCCTCCAGCTCCCGCGTCAGGCTTTGGAAGGCCCGCAGGTAGGCCGGTGTGAGGACCGGCTGCGCGTCGTGCACGGCCAGAATCACCACCTCGTCGTTGCCGAACCGCTGCTGAAACGCATGGTAGGCCCGCAGCGCCGGGTCGTCGGGCAGGAACCAGGCCGAGAGGCTGTTATCCACCTTCAGCGCCGCTTGCACCCCCGGCCACAGCGCCCCGCAGGCGGCAATAATGAGGATGAGCAGGAAGTAGCGGATGCGGTATAGATGAAGCATGAATGGATGAGTAACTGATTAGCATTACAACGAAGCAATAGAGATGCTTCGACTCCGCTCCGCTGCGCTCAGCATGACGGCCTTTTTAACATTCAGCCCAATTCCTGCTCAAACAGCGCGTAGCGGGCGGTTTCGGAGGGGAGGCCGTCGGTGAAGTGCAGGGAGAAGTTGTCGGTGCGCATCAGGCAGAAAATCACCTGCTCGTACAGCTCCCGGAACGGGAGCATCCCGTAGGCCCCGAGGTAGCTCATCAGCTGCTGCTGGCGAAAATCGGGGTGGACGCCCACGGTTTTGGCCAATAGGGTTTTGTGGGGCAGGCGGGGGTAGTCGCGCCGGAAGTCGGGCGGCTCGGGGCCCAGGTGCAAAGGCGCGTAGTTGGGGTGGCAGAGGCTGAGGGCCACCAGCCGGCCCCGCGCCTGCTCGCGCACCAGCACCGAGGTGTGCGGGCACAGCTTGGCGGCGTACTGCGCGTTGTAGAGCTGGCGGAACTGGCTTTCGGGAATGGGCTGGTAGGCCGGGTTGGCGCTGAAAATCTGGTGCACCAGCGCAAACAGCTCGGTTTCGTGCCGCACCCAGGCTTCGGGCGTGAGCGGAATGAACTCGTAGGGCAACCCGCCCAGGGCCGCCAGCAGCTCAGCCTTGTTCTGGTATACGGCCGGCACCGTGGCGGGCGCAATCAGCCGGCTTTCAAACGTCAGGGCCGGCCGAAAACCCAGCTGCGCCAGCAGCTCCGGGTAGTAGGCAGGGTTGACGGGCTCCCGGTTGAACTGCTGCCAGGAGGGCGGCCCGCCCAGCCGCAAACGGTAGGCGTGGTAGGTGTTGAAGTTGAGCGGCCCCTGCACCCGCGCGTAGCCGCGCCTTCGGGCCTCAGCCGCCAGCTGCCCGAAAGCCGCCCGATTCAGCGTCGCGTCGTCCACGGTTTCCCAGTACCCGAAAAAGGCCGTAGCGCCTTCCCGCGGGAAGATGCCCACCAGCCGCAGCCCCACGTGGTCGGTAAACAGCACGATGTCGTTACGTTCCGCCTCCTGGGCAAACAGCGCCCTTGTAGCCGGCTCGTTTTCTTCCAGCTGGTACGGCAGTAGGTGATATAGCCGGCCTGGAATCTGAAAGAATGAATCGGGTAGCGTGCCTTGGAATGGGAGTTGTTGGATAGTGGGCATTGGATTGTTTTGGTGGTGCGCTTCACCCCCCGGCCCCCTCTCCAGGGGAGAGGGGAAGCCGGACGATAATGGCGAAGCGTTTTCGCTTTGCGTGATTTCTCAGCTATACTTTACAGGCACTTCTCACAATCTCCCAACTTAGAACCGTTATGTTCTACCTCGTCAGTCTGTCTTATTCGTCAGGCTCCCCCTCTCCTTTTCGGAGAGTGGGCCGGGGGGTGAGGCGCACCGACAGAACGTAACGGCCCTGTCTCACTAGCCCAGGGTTTAAACCCTGGGCTACGGAGCGGATGGCAAGTCCTCATCAGAAAGCCGCCAACGTTTCGGCGGCCGTTGCTGGCAGCGCAACCGAATCCGTTGGCAGCTCCTCGATTTCCCCGGTGGTGCCGTTCAGGCGGAGGCGCTGGCCGCTGCGGAGGCGCTGGGTGAGGTGGGGTACGTTGATGATGGTGGGAATGCCCAGCTCCCGCAGCAGAATCACGGAATGGGAGAGGGAGGAGCCCTTTTCGATGATGACGCCCCGGCACATGGGGAACAGGGCGGCCCAACCGGGGTCGGTGCGCAGGGCACACACGATTTTGCCGCTCACGGCCAAGTCGTCGCCGGGGTCAGTAATAACGACGATTTCGCCCTCCACCACGCCGGGGTAGCAGCCGGTGCCGACCAGCGCCCCGGCGGGCACCGGCACCGGAGCCGGCCGCGCGGGCACCGTCACGCGGGAAGGCACGTCTTGGCGGGCGTACTCCCGGAACTCGCAGTGGCGCTGGGCTACCAGGGGTAGCAGGTCGGTGGGCGAGCCGGCCACGGCCGCCAGCAACTCCGTTCCCGTCAGCCAGAATACGTCTTCGGCCGCCGTCAGCCGGCCCTGCTGCGCCAGTTGCATGCCCATAGCCCGGTACAGCGCCCGGTACATGCCGAATAGCCGGGTGCGCTCCAGCCGCAGCGCCTCGCGGTACCGGATGGCCTGTTGCAGCCGCTCCAGCTGCTGCCGCAGCCGCCACCGAAACCAGGGGTTGCGCCGGCTCAGCCGCTGCGCCAATTCCTGCCGAGCCTGCTGCTGCAAAGGGCTGCTGGTGTCGGGAGTCTCGGGGGTGGGCGGGGCGAGCAGGAAGTTACGCAGGTACTGGTAGAACACGGCCGGCTCCACGCGCATGGTGGTGGTTTCCAGCTTCAGCTCGCCCACCGTCCGGTCACCGTACTGGCCAATGAACTCCTGCACGGCCTCGTGAAACCCGGGGGCCAGGCAGGCTACCTGGGCGTGCAGGTCGGGGGTGGAGGTCAGGAGCAGCTCCCGTAGCTGGGGGTGGGCCCAGGCCTGCCGGGCCAGGGCCTGGAGGTGACGGGTGGGCTGGGTGCTGGCTACCTGCTGGTCGCCGGAAAGGTAGCGGCTCAGGAATTCTTCGGGCTGCGCAATGCCCAGCCGTTGCAGGCCCCGCCCCACCCGGCCGTTGGTGGTCATCACCAGAAAGTCGTTGATGATGGGCGTGGTCCATCGTTGCAGCAGCACCTCATCGAGCCGAGTTTTTTCCTGTACCAGCTCCATCCCGCCGAGCGAGGCCAGGGGCTGGGCATAGAACCGCCGATATTCGGTCGCGAAATGGGCCTGAAACGCCGGCACCCGCGCATCGAGTTGGCCGAAGGCGCGGAGCAGCCGCTGCAGATTCAGGGCCAGACCGGGCAGCAGCCGGAGCGCCTCAAACACGCTTTTGCGCCGGCTCATCACGAAATCCACGGGCTCTTCCAGGCCCATCATCCGCTCCATATCGGCCTTGTTCTGCCGAAACGAGGGCAGCAGCTGCAAGCCCCGGTACCAGTTGTTGATGTTATAGTAGATGCGGCCCCGTACCAGCCCCAGCAGATTGGTAACGGTGGT
The DNA here is from genome assembly GCF_003944705.1 of Hymenobacter metallilatus. GTDB lineage: Bacteria > Bacteroidota > Bacteroidia > Cytophagales > Hymenobacteraceae > Hymenobacter > Hymenobacter metallilatus. The sequence goes on from NZ_RWIS01000003.1 coordinate 289,168, forward strand.
TTCGTGGGCGGCCACGCGGGCGGCGGGCAGGCCCAGCACCCACATGGTTTGGCGGTACACGGTGGCGTAGGCCCGCTGCGCGAAGCTGAACGTGAGCGGGGTAGTCACGCCGCAGTAGCTTTCCTGGATGTTGGAGTTGTCGTAGAGGATGACCTCGGGAATGGGCTGGGTGATGGGCCGCGCCTGCACCAGCCAGAGCCGGCCGGCTTCCACCACAAACTCTACGTCCTGCGGCCCACCAAACTCTTTTTCTAGCCGCCTAGCCACCGCAAACAGCTCGGCCAGCTGGTTTTCCGGGAGGCAGGCAGCCTGCTGCCGGGCGGCGGGCACGGCGGCCAGGTGCAGCCCCTCGCCCCCGGGGGCGGGTTGAAACTGGGTTTCCTTAACCGCCAGCTTCGTGTGACAAGTTGCGCCGGTTTGCTTGTCGAGGTAGAACTCGTCGGGTTCCAGCTGTCCGCTCACCAGCCCTTCGCCGAAGCCCCACACGGCATGTATGGCCATTTCCTGGGGGTATTCGGGGAAGGTAGAGAAGACCACGCCGCTGGCCTCGGCCGCTACTTGCCGCTGCACCAGCACGGCCGGCCGCGCCGCCAACGGCAGCTGCTTCTGCCGGCGGTAGGCCAATGCCCGCTCGGAGTAGGCGCTGGCCGCGCACCGGCCAATGGCGTCCCACACGGCGGCCTCGGTGGTCAGGTTCAGAAACGAGTCCATCAGCCCCGCAAACGACGCCCCGGCCCCATCTTCATCGGCCACTGAGGAGCGCACCACCACCGGCCGCCCCGGAAACCCCCACGCCACCAGCTGCCGCCGGATAGCCTCCTGGTCGGCCGTGGACAGGGGAAACTGCCGGAGTTGCTCCCGCTGCCGCGCCGCGTCGGCCCCGGGCAGCAGGGCCGCATCGAAGGTTTCGGCGGGCAGCACCAGAAACTCCGGCAACGGCAGCCCGGCCGCTTGCAGCCGGAACAGGCCGCGGGCCTTGTGGCCGATGGTGTGGTGGGCGGGTGGGGTGGAGCCGTGGAGTATCATGGAGATAGGGAATGTTCTGGTAGTGTGCCTCACGGGGCCCCTCCGGGGCCGGCCCCCTCTCCGAAAAAGGAGAAGTGGAGCCTGACGGATTGGGCGGTTGTAGAGACGCGACACTTCGCGTTTCTCGTTGCTGATGTTGAAGCTGTTTGAAAAGCTAAATAGGCCGTCATACTGAGCTTGTCGAAGCACCTCTACCGCTTCGTTGGACCCCACCCCAACCCCCGCCGCTTCATGCGCGGAATCCTCCGGGAGAGGGGCTTGAATTAGCCAGAGGTAGAGATGCTTCGACTGCGGCTGCGCCTTCGCTCAGCATGACGCCCTCTTTTTGACTTCTTAAATAAGCGGACCGTTCTATTTGGACCGTTCTAGTGTGAGACGTCAACCATTTCGTCTCTACAAGCGCATTTCGGCAATCAGGGTGAGGTAGCTGCTGAGCATGAACAGGGACACCAGCAGCTCGGCGCGGCGTAGCAGCTTTTCCAGGGGGCGGGTAGCGGCCCAGGCGTACACCAGCAGCGTAAGAGTCAGCAGACCCGCCAGTAGTCCGAATGGGGCCGCGCCGGCGTGCAGCTGCCGCAGCAGCACGCTCTGCGCCGCTACGCCGGCCAGCAGCACCAGCAGCACCGCCGCAATGGCTCCGCGGTAGCCCAGGGTGCGGGAGTAAGAATCTACGCCGGGCCGCTCGGCGGTGGGGGCGTGAGTTTTACGGGCCAGCTCAAAGGCCAGGCCGCCCAATAGGCTTAGTGCGGCCAGCAGCCAGAACTGCGGCGGCCACGGCCCAGCGGGGCGGTAGGCGGCCCACAGCCAGGCAATAACCAGGGGCATGATGAGCAGATGGCTGCCCGCGTACAGCACCAGCCGCGGCTTCAGGAAGCGGCTCGCGCCAAACTCGTAGCGCATCAACAAGCTGTACCCCAAGGCTAGCACCCAGCCGCCCAGGGCCGCCCCGCCCATCTGCTTCGACCACACCAATTCGCCCGCTGCGCCCAGCCAGGCCAGCCGTTGCAGCTGCCCCAGCGTCACGCGGCCCTGTTGCAGCACCCGCTGCGGGTGGTACACGGCATCGGTGGTGTAGTCCTTGATTTCATCGAACACCCGCAGCCGGAAAAAGAAGGAAATGGTAGCCGCCATGCCGCCCACCTCGGGCCACCCAAACGCCGCCCCGCCCGTCGCCACCGACCACACCGTGAGAAACAGAATAGCAAACAGCCCCATGTTCACTAGCGGAAACCGCTCGTTCAGGTAAGCCGCAAAGTTTCGGATGTTCATTAGGAGTTAGTGTAGTGCGTCTCGGCGTGTGCTGATGTTGTTTATTCTGTCATTTCGACGCAGGAGGAATCTGGGTCAAGCCGTTGGTGCGATTCATCCGGATTTCTCCTTCGTCGGAATGACAGTTCAACGGGTCGTTCTGGCGGGAGACGCGAAGTGTCGCGTCTCTACATCGTTCAGCTGGCCAACACGGCTTCATCGTGCCATACCGCCGCCGAAGCGGTTTGGGCCAGGGTGTCGAAAAAGCTGTGGACTACGCGGGGCAGGAAGGGGTAGGGGCCAACAGAATGGGCCATGAGGTACATGCCGAGGCGGTGCAGGCCGAAATCGAGGGCGGCGTAGTGGGTTTCCTGGCGGAAGGCGGCCGGGTCGGGGTAGTAGCCGGTGCGGCGGTGCAGGGCCTGGCGGTAGTGCTCCAGGTAGGCGGGGCGGAGGTGGTACCGGTCGGCATCCAGCACGAAGCAGAGCAGCTCCACGGCGTCGTATACCGGTACGTGGTAGGTGGCCAGCTCCCAGTCGTAGGCGCAGAGTTGCAGGGCGTCGCCCGCGCCCCGAAAGCAGGTATTGCGCGGGTTCAGGTCGTTGTGGATGAGGGTACGGGGGCGGGTTGCCAGCCAGGCCCCGCGCTGCGGAATCTGGCGGATGGCGGCGCGTAGCTGCTCGGCGCGGGCGGGGGAATAGAGGTCCGGGAAGCGGGTGGCGGCGTTGGTAAGCAGCGCCTCCCAGAGCGGGGCCAGGTCCTGCATGTAGCGGCCGGTGGGCAGGTCGGGCCAGGCGGGGGGCGGAGTGCCGGGCAGCAGCAGGTGGCGGGCGTGCCAGCTGGCCAGCTGGTCCAGGGCCGTGCGCAGGTGCTGGTCGGTCCAGGCCGCGGGCTGTAGCACTGAGTTGAGCAGCGTCACGTCCTCCAGATATTCCATCAGCACGCAGTAGAGGCCGGTTTCATCGTCGGCGTGGGTGCCCCAGATGCGGGTCATGAGGCCGGCAACGGGGCGCTGGTACACGGCCAGCTCACGCTGGTGGGTGTGTTGAAAGCCGGTACGTTCGGCAAAGGCTGGGTACACCGCCGCCAGCTCGCCTCCGCACAACTGGGCCAGCCCGGCCAGCATGGCGGATATTTCGCCGCCGTGGGGCTTCACCTTCAGCACCAGGCGGTGTTGCTGGGTCTGGCCGGCTTCTTCCACTGTCAGCAACAGCCCGAAGTGGCCGATGGGCCGGCGGCTCTGCCCGGCCGTGAGCGTGACCAGAATACTGGCTGAGTTATCGAGGGGCAGCGGCTCCACGGCCCGCACGCGGCGGTTGGCGGCGGGGTTCTGGGCCCGGAGCATGGCTTCCAGGAAGACTGGGCTCAGCAGGTCGGCGGTGGTCAGGTCAGGCACAGTGGGCGAGGGTAGAGGTGGAAGAAAGGACGGCCGGGGCCAGGGTCAGACGCGAATCCAGCACCCGCACGTTGCGGAAGTAAAAGCAGGCATCCTGCCGGCTCAGGCGGGCCGAGGCGGCTTCGGCCACGGGCAGCAAGGTGGCGCAGCCGGGACTGGCCGTGCCCTGGTCGAGCAGCAGGTTCCAGTACACCACCCGCAGCGCCCGGCCATCGGCAAACAGCGCCTGCACAGTGCCCTGGAACTCAGCCGCGCTGGTGTACTCGAAGATGTTCGACAAGCTGGCCTTGGTCACGTCCTGGCCGGCGGGGCTGCGCAGAAAATCCACGGCCTCGCCCTCTAACAGCCGCAGCTTGGGCAATTGGCGGCGCAGCAGCTCGTAGTGGCGGCGCTGGTAGCAGGGCGGCAGAATGGCGTAGGGCAGGTGCTCAGGCCCGAAAAAGAAGAAGCGGAAAAAGAAATTGTCGCGCACCAGCTCCGTGCGCACCGCCGCCCGCAGCCGCTCGTAAAACGCCGCCCCGCCCGACTCGGCCGCGTGCCGGAACAGGCGCGGGTCGCGCCCCCGGCTCAGGTTGGCCGCATCGAAGTAGGCCGTGAACCGGGCGGCAAACTCGGTGGTTTCCAGCTCCGCCGCGAAGTAGGCGGCCTGCTCGGCCACGTCGTCGAACTCGGCCAGCTGCCGCAGCTTAGCTTGCAGGGCCGGGGCCAGGGTAGGCAGAAAGCCGGTTACGTAGCGTTCCAGCCGCCCCGCCAGCAATATGCCGGCCGGGTTTTCAGCGAAAAACGCCGCCCAGAACACCCGCTGCGCGTCCGGTAGGGTAGGGCCCACCACCTGCCAGGCATCCGTCACCGCCGCCGGCCCCGCCAGCCCGAGCAAGCCCCGCAGCACACTATGCTCGTGAAAGGCAATAACGTGCATTTTGAGGCGCAGCAGCTGGTTTTGCACCGGGTTCAGGTCAATGGCCGTCACTTGGCGCGGGCATTTCAGCAGGGCGTTGAGGGCGTTGCACCCGGCCGACGTCACCACGAGCACGTGGTCGGTGGGCTGGAGAGTGAGGGCTCCGTAAAGGGTGCGGCTGTCTTCCCACACCAGGGAGTAGCGCAGACAGTCCAGCGCCACGGCACAGAATTCGGTTTTCATAGAGATTGAAGCTGGTCGTATAGAATTTTGGAATGATGCCGCGCGTCCAGCGGCAGCGCGGCGCACCGCCGGATGCCCACCAACGGCACGTCCGGCAGGTGCTGGGCGAGAAATTCCGCCACGTCCTCAGTTGAAACCGAGCCATGCACCAGCACCGTGAAGCCGGCCGCATCGGCGCGGGCGGCCACCTGCTCCACGCCGGGCCGGTGCTGAAGCAGGTGCTCCACTTGGAAGTGCTGCACGCCCCGGTGCAGCCGCGCGTTACCCTGGCGGCCCGTGAGGTAGAGCTGCCCGGCCGCTACGTAGCCATAGTCGCCGGTGCGCAGCCACTGGCCGGGTGCGGTGGCCACGTGCGCCCCGCGCACCCACAACTCGCCCACCATCTGCCCCGCCGCCCCAACGTGCAAGGTGCCCAGCGGCTCGAAGCGCCACTCCAGCTCCGGCCTGATAGCGCCCACGCAGTACCCCAGCAGCGGGTCAGGGGCCTCGCTCGTCACGGGCCGCACCGCAATGGGCTCTGCCTCCGACGAGCCGTAGATGACGTGTACCGCAGCGCCCGGAAAAGCCCGCCGCAGCGCCTGGGCCAGCGGCTCCGGCACCGGGGAGCCGCCCACGCCCACGGCCACTACGTCGGGCAAATCCACCGGATGCTCCCGCAGATACGCCAGCAGCCGCGCGAAGTAGCACACGTTGCCGGTGAGCGTCTGTACCCGTTCCCGCTGTATCTGCGCCACCACCCGGGCCGGGTCCAGTTGCCGGAGGTTGTGCCAGGGCACCGCCGGCAGCACGCTCACCACGCCCGCCGCCAGGTTGTGCAGCAGAATGTTGGGGAACAGCGGAAAGTCGCGCTGCCCGGCCCAGGGCGGAAAGGCGGCCTTAATGGTTTCGTGCTGGGCCCGCAGTACCGCGTGGCTGCGTCGGATGGCCTTGGGCCGCCCCGTGGATCCGGAGCTGTGCGACACCAAAGCCGCCTGCTCCGGGGGCACCGCCACGGCCACCCAATCCAGCGCAACCGGCCCCGGCGGGCAATCAGCCGCCACCAGCCGCAGCCCCCGCAGCCAGGCCGCCAGCCGCAGCAGCCGGCTTGGCGCGGCCATCAGCACCACCCGAATGTTCAGTTGCCGCGTCAGCTCCATCAGCTGTTTCGGGGTTGCGCCGGCCGGGGGCAGTACCGGCACGGCCCCCAGCGCCAGCACGGCCAGCAGCCCGCCCACCAACTCCACGCTTACCGGCACGGCCAGCAGCACCGCCTGACCCGCCCGCACCTTTTGCGCCAATAGCTTTTCCCGGCCGGCCGCCACCCGGTGCAGCAGCTCCCCGCCGGTGTAGGAAACGGCTTGTTCACCGTCCGCCGTGGGCCACACCAGGCACACCTGCTCCGGCTGCCGCCGCAGTTTGTCATGTATAAGTTGGAGGTAATTGCCGGGCTGAACACGGTTCATAGCCGAAGCAGCGGGCTGCGCGGGCCCGGCTGCCGTGCGGGGTAGAAGTTGTATGGATGAGCCGGAGAACTGCACGAGTGGTTGCATGGCAGAAAGGTGCCGCTACCGTTGCACATTGTCCAACCACGCTTTCAACTAATCAGACTTTGTGACTTGAGCTTGGTATGGGTGTATAGTGTTGTTTTATAGATATTTATGCATGATATAAATTGATTTTACAGCAGATCTATATGGCTCCAACAGGGCGACATATGGGTAGGCTGCTTTCAGAATAAACAGGGTTTGCAAAAACCACCGTGCTGTTTCATTGCTCGCAGTGTTTCGCAGAGGAATACGCAGTGTCTCGCAGTGTTCTATTGGCCCGTTGCGTACATCCTGATGAAATAGAAAGAGCCCCGGCGGGCCGGCCCTACCACCAACTGGTAGTGCCGTTCCGCCGGGGCTTCTGAAATGAGTGACACGCTTCTCCTACCAACATGCTTAAGTGGTGAGGCGAAAGCAAAGTAGTCTTTTTCCTCAGGCTTCCTCTCTCCTTTTTCGGAGAGGGGGCCGGGGGGTGAGGCGAACCATTAAACGAGTACACCGCAATACGTTCGACTCTCCATTAAATAGCCAGCCGCCCCACAACCTACTTCCCGCCCGCCGTCGAGTTCGAGTCCAGAATCTTGAGCAGCTCGTTGAGCTTGGGGGTGAGGATAATTTCGGTGCGGCGGTTGAGGGCTTTGTTCTGGGGCGAGTCGTTGGGGGCCACGGGCACGTACTGGCTGCGGCCCGAAGCTGTTACCCGCTCCGAGGCCACGCCGCCGGTGGTGAGCAGGCGGGCAATTTCGGTGGCCCGCAGTACGCTCAAATCCCAGTTGTCCTGCATGGCCCCGGCGGGGCGGCTGAACGGCACGTTATCGGTGTGACCCTCTACTACCACGTTCACGTCGGGCTGCTGCTGGAGCACGGTAGCTAGCTGCTTTAGGGCTTCCTGGCCCTTGGGGTCCACTTTCGTAGAGCCCGACTTGAACAGGAGCTGCTCAGAGAGAGAGACGTACACTTTGCCGTCCTTCATCTTCACCTGCAAGTCGGTGCCCTGGAAGCCGCGCAGGGCGTTGCTTACGCTGGCTTTAAGGGCGTCCACGGCCCGGTCCTTCTCGGCCAGGGCCTTTTGCAGCTCAGCCAGGCGGGCCTCACGGGCGGTGAGGTCAGCCGTGAGCTTGTCGATGTCGGCGCGGCTCTTGCGCAGGTTGGTATCCAGCTCGCCCAGCTCGGCCTCGCGGCGGGCCAGGTCCTTGGCTACCTTGTTGTAGTCGGCCGATTTGTCGGCCATGGCCCGGTCAGAGTTCTTCAGCAGCTTGTCGTAGCTGTCGGTGAGCTGGGCGTTGAGCTGGCGGGTGCGACGCAGGTTGCGGCCGGTTTCGGTGGAGTCGTCCACGAGGCGGCGGGTGTCGAGGCGCAGCTGGGCCAGCTCGTCGGCAGACTTTTTTAGTTCGGCTACCGCTTTGCGGTACTGCTGCTCCGCCTCGTCTTTAGCTTGCTCGGTGGCCGCCTGCCGGGCTTTCAGGTCGTCGTATTTCTTGGAAGCCACGCAGCCCGGCAGGGCTGAGGCGGCCAGCAGTGCGCAGAAAGCAAATGCAGGAATGTGTTTCACGGCAAAAGGAATCAGGGGAGAAATGCGGAAAAGCAGGGCCGCAGGCCTTGCGTACCTTCCGGCACGGCAAGGTAAGGCCCCGACGGCGGATGTGCTACCCGTAGCTGTTGAGGCTTCCACTACGTACACAACAGGTTTCAGACGTTTCCTTTTTCCTGCTTCCGCCATGGCTTCTATCCTCGACAACCTGCCCCCCGACACAGCCGCCCTGCTCGACCACCAGTGCCGCACCTTTCCCAAGGAGCAGCTGCATGCGCCCGGCCCTGATTTTCTGGACCGCTGTTTCGTGCCCGGCAACCGGACCCCGCAGGTGTTGCGCAGTCTGGGCCAGCTGTATACCCACGGCCGCCTTAGTGGTACCGGCTACCTCAGCATCCTGCCCGTCGACCAGGGTATCGAGCATACGGCTGGCGCCTCCTTCGGGCCGAACCCCATGTATTTCGACCCCGAAAATATTATCCGGCTGGCTGTGGAAGGCGGCTGCAACGCCGTAGCCACTACGTTTGGCACCTTCGGTACGGTGGCCCGGCGCTACGCCCACCGCATTCCGTTTCTGGTCAAAATCAACCACAACGAGCTGCTGACTTACCCCACCAAGTACGACCAGATTCTGTTTGGCTCGGTGGAGGAGGCCTGGAATTTGGGCGCTACGGCGGTAGGGGCCACTATTTATTTTGGCTCCGAAGAGTCCAGCCGGCAGATTCAGGAAGTGTCGGCGGCATTTGAGCGGGCCCACGAGCTGGGTATGGCAACGGTGCTATGGTGCTATCTGCGCAATAATGCCTTTAAAACCACCGACCAGGATTATCATCTGGCCGCCGACCTTACCGGGCAGGCCAACCACCTGGGCGTTACCATTGGAGCGGATATCATCAAGCAGAAACTGCCCGAAACCAACGGGGGCTTTGCTACCCTGAAATTCGGTAAAACCCACCCCGCCATGTATGAGCAGCTGGCCACCAGCAACCCCATCGACCTGACGCGCTACCAGGTGGCCAGTTGCTACATGGGGCGCATTGGCCTCATTAACTCCGGGGGCGAAAGCCTGGGTGCCGGCGACCGGGAAGCTGCCATCCGCACGGCCATCATCAATAAGCGGGCCGGCGGCCAGGGCCTGATTTCAGGCCGTAAAGCCTTTCAGCGCCCGTTTAAGGAGGGCGTAGACCTACTCCACGCCATTCAGGATGTGTACCTCGACGAGCGAATTACGCTGGCGTGAGGGCAATGATGAAGAAGTGAAGCAATGAACTGATAGAGAAAAAGGGACGGCATTCCGAGCATGTGGCGCATCAAGCCAGGGTCCGAAGGTGTAGTCGAGAAATCGGGCGTGCTGACGTCCGAGGCTACCTGTTATTCCGCCGGCAGGAGAAACCGGGCGTGCTGATGTTGCGGCCGTACTTCAACGTCAGCAGGAAACTGTCATTCCTCGGCTTCGCTCGGAATGACAGTTTCCTGCTGACCTTATCCCCCATCTTTCTCGTACCTTCACTCCCCTTTCTCGCTTTTGTATTCTGCCGTACCTTGCGCCTTGGCAGCAGGCATCGGTTCTGCACCCACCCCATCGACTCAAGCCCCTCTTCATATGTCATCTTGGTTTAAGCGCAAAGAAAAAGGCATTGTAACGCCCACGGAGCAGAAGAAAGAAACACCCGACGGCCTGTGGTACAAGTGCCCGGAGTGCAAAACGGTTGTTACCATGGTTGAACATAAGCGCCTGCTCTCTACCTGCGGCAACTGTGGGCACCACGACCGGATTGATGCAGCCGATTATTTCGACTTTTTGTTTGATAACCACCAGTACCAGGAGTTGGATGCCGAGATGCACTCCGCTGACCCGCTGCGCTTCGTGGACACCAAAGCCTACCCTCAGCGCGTAGCTGCTACGGAGCGTAGCACCGGCCTGAAAGATGCCGTGCGCTCGGCCCACGGCCAGATGAATGGGCTGGGCGTAGTAGTTGCCGCCATGGATTTCAAATTCATTGGGGGCTCCATGGGCTCAGTAGTCGGCGAAAAAATTGCCCGCGCCATCGACTATGCCCGGCAGAACCGGCTGCCCTTCCTTATGATTTCGCGCTCCGGTGGAGCCCGCATGATGGAAGCCGGCTACTCCCTGATGCAAATGGCTAAAACCTCGGCCAAGCTGGCGCTGCTGTCGGAAGCTGGCCTGCCCTACATTTCTCTGCTCACCGACCCCACTACCGGCGGCGTAACCGCTTCTTTTGCCATGCTCGGCGACTTTAACATTGCCGAGCCGGGGGCCCTTATCGGTTTTGCCGGCCCCCGGGTTATCAAGGAAACCATTGGCAAAGATTTGCCTAAAGGCTTCCAGAGCGCCGAGTTTGTGCTGGAACACGGGTTCCTGGATTTTATCGTGGACCGCAAGCACCTGAAAAATAAACTTACCGAGCTGCTAACCATGCTTAAGCCCGTTGAAGTGGCTGCCACTGAGCCTGCTACCCTTACGCGCTAGGCCCAAAGAATCCCGGCCGGAAATTTTCGGCAAGCTTTTTGGCTAAAGCCCGTTAAACGTGCATTCGGCGCGTTTAACGGGCTTTTTGCTTGGACAAGCGAAACACCGGTGCTTTTGCCACAGGCGGTATAGTAACTGGTCTATATTTGCCGAACATTTTTTACCCAACCGCAGTAAGAACCTGCAAAACCCCGCAATCCGCTCTTTTTCTCTCCACCAAGTTTCTTTCTTATGACTTCTCGCAATTCGCTTCTGACGCTGTTAATGGCCTTCGTGCTATTCGTAAGCTCCTGCGCCACTACCCGCAACCCCAACATTCCGGAAGCCGACACGAACGGCACCGGTCCCCGCAAAACGGGCATGAGCAAAACCGCCAAGGGCGGCCTGATCGGGGCTGGCGGCGGAGCCGTAGTAGGCGGGGTGCTGGGCCGCGTAATCGGGGGCAAGAACGGTACGGCTGCCGGCGCTATCATTGGGGCTGCCGTGGGTGGTACCGGAGGTGCCCTTATTGGCCGCAAAATGGACAAACAGGCCGAGGAGCTGCAGCGTGACATGCAGAATGCCAAGGTAGAGCGCGTGGGTGAGGGTATCAAAATTACCTTCGACTCGGGCATCCTCTTCGATACCAACAAGAGCGACCTGCGCGCTGCTTCTATGACGGAAATCCAGAAAATGGCTGAAATCCTGAAGAAGTACCCCGATACCAACGTACTGGTGGAAGGCCACACCGATGCCAGCGGCTCGGATGCCATTAACCAGCCACTTTCGGAGCGTCGGGCCCAGGCTGTTGCCAACTACACTACCTCCCAGGGGGTTGATGCGGCCCGTATTACCACCAAAGGCTACGGCTCCAGCCAGCCCATCGGCGACAATACTACTGCTGAAGGCAAGCAGGCCAACCGCCGCGTAGAAATTGCCATTTATGCCAACGAGAAAATGAAGAAAGCCGCTGAAGCCGGCCGCCTCTAATTCTCTGCAGTGGCACAGCACAAAAAAAGTCGCCTCCCAGGGAGGTGACTTTTTTTTGCGCCTGCGGGGTAGAAACCACCTGCTGGCGGCGTATGGGTAGAGCAGGCGGCCATTGCCGAAATTTCCGCAGCTTTTTCTGCCCGTATGAGCTGGTAGCCTGCCGTTGAGGGTACGCAAGGTGCATACTGGTGCTTGCCCACGTAATACCGGGGGGAGGCTTACCGGCTGGTAGGGAAGTAGTTTGGGCCGCTTAAGCCACCCGGTAGGGGCAGTTGCCCAGTATTTTGATAATTTCCACCCGCTGAAATCATTTTTGGCAAGGTGGTTGCAAAACCCTTGGTACGACTGGCAGCAACCTTATTCAGATGTTGTACCGAGCCTTTTCTGCTGCTTTTCCCTTTACTTCACACCAACACACTAACCTCCCCAAACCCATGAAAAATCTTCGTTCGTTATTCGCCCTCATGCTGGCTGTGCTGCTACTGGGTAGCAACTACGCTGAGGCCCAAACCACTACCACTACCAAGAAGCCCTGGAGCAAAACCGCTAAAGGGGCCGTTATTGGTGGCCTGGGTGGTGCGGCCGGTGGCGCTGTGCTTGGCCGCGTAATTGGTGGTAAATCGGGCACTGCCAAGGGGGCCATTATTGGTGCCGCCGTGGGTGGTGGTGCTGGTGCCCTCATTGGCCGCCGCATGGATAAGCAGGCGGCTGAGCTGAAAAAAGAAATGGCCGGCGCCAAAGTGGAGCGCGTGGGTGAGGGTATCAAAATTACCTTCGACTCCGGCCTGCTGTTTGCTAAAAACTCCTCGGCTCTTACCTCGGCTGCCCAGGAAAACATCCAGGAGCTGGCCAAAACCCTCATCAAGTACGGCGACACCAACGTAATTGTAGAAGGCCACACCGACAACACCGGCAACGATGCCATCAACGACCCCCTGTCTCAGCGTCGGGCCCAGGCCGTTGCTAACTACACCCAGCAGCAAGGCGTGGACGCTTCGCGCTTCACGGTAACCGGCTACGGCTCCAAGCAGCCTATTGCCGACAACACCACCGAAGCCGGCCGTCAGGCAAACCGTCGCGTGGAAGTAGCCATTTTCGCAAATGAAAAGCTGAAGAAAGCAGCTGAAAAAGGCACCATCTAAGGCAACTGCCGGTAGTTTTTTCGGCGGCCCTGTCACCAGTTTGGTGGCAGGGCCGTACTGTTTTTAGCCCTATCTGCCGATATCTGCCCTATGCCTGCCACTTACAGCTCATTACCTGCCGAAAAAACCCAGGAAAATCACGCCGTCCTGAATCGGTTTTATCCGCCTCTGACCCTCGATAATCCCCGCCGCTCTCCCATGCGGGAGCTCATTTCCACGGTATTGTCGCATCGGACCACCCACGCCGATGAGGAGCTGGCGTACGACCGGATGCTGGAAGCCTACGGCGACTGGGCGGGGGTGCTGGCGGCCCCTACTGCGGAACTGGCCCACGCCATCCGGACAACCCGCTGGCCCGATACTCAGGCCCCGCGCATTCAGGAAATTCTGCGCCGCATCCGGGCGGAGCGGGGAGAGTTTGACCTGGATTTTCTGCGGGAGTGGACCACCGAGCAAGCCATGCAGTGGCTGAATGATATGCCGGGTATTGGGTTGAAAACGGCCTCGTTGGTGCTGTTATTCAATTTTCATAAGCCCGTATTGCCCGTTGATGCTCACGTGCACCGCGTAGCACAGCGCGTGGGCATGATAGGCCCGAAGGTGTCAGTGGAAAAAGCCCATCATGTGCTCCTGGAGCAACTGCCCAAGGATGCCCTGACGTTGCTTAATTTTCACAAGCACAATTACTGGCACGGGCAGCAAATCTGCTTTTTCCTAAAACCCGCTTGCGCCCGGTGCCCGCTCAAAAGCTTCTGCTCCTACTACCAGGAGCACTACGGCCCCGCCACCCCCGAGGCCCTGGCTGCCACGCCCGCTCACTGGGACGAAACCTGGGGCAAGCTGCCGCATTAAATGGTTTGTCGTTATTTGTTGTTTGCTTTTCGTTTGGGCCGTTGGTGAAGGCAGCTAGGCGGTACTGACTGGGCTCTGGGCCAGCAGTAGTTACCGGGTAAGCAGCCGTTACCACCAACGAAAAACAGACAGTAGACAACAAAAAACGAGCTATGCGCCTTGTTCGCCATCCGGTTCTGTGCAATTACTACGTTACGTACCGGTGCAATGCCAAGTGCTCGTTCTGTGATATTTGGGAAAAACCTTCGCCCTACATCACGCTGGCGGACGTAGAGCAAAATCTGCGCAGCCTGAAGCAGCTGGGCGTATCGGTAGTGGATTTTACGGGCGGCGAGCCGCTGCTGCACCGTCAGATTCATGAGTTTGTGGCTCTGGCCCACGAGCTGGGCTTTATTACCACGCTTACGACCAACTGCCTGCTCTACCCCAAATACGCCGAGCGGCTGCGGGGCAAAGTAGATATGCTGCATTTCTCTCTGGATGCCTCCGAGAAAGAAGTACACGATAAAGGCCGGGGCGTGGCCTGTTTCGATTTTGTGCTGGAAAGCATTCGGGTAGCCCGGGAGTTGGGCGAGCGGCCGGACATACTGTTCACGGTGTTTCGGCAGAACCTGCCGGACCTGGAAAAGGTGTACCAGGAAATTGCCCAACCCAACCAGCTCATGCTGATTCTCAACCCGGCCTTTGAATACAATGCCGTTGACACCGGGGAGCAACTTACCCCGGAAGAGCTGGATTATCTGTCGGCGTTTGGGAAGCGGCCGGGCGTGTACCTCAACGAGGCGTTTATACAGCTCCGACGGGACGGAGGCAACCACGTGGCAGCTCCCGTGTGCCGGGCTGCCAGTACCACCCTGGTTATCTCGCCCAGCAACGAGCTGGTGCTGCCCTGCTACCACCTGGGCGAGCAGAAATTTCCCATTGAAGGGCAGCTGTACGACCTGTACCACTCGGAACCGGTGCAACGGCTGGTGGCACTTGAGGGCCGCTTGCCTCAGTGCGAAGGATGTACGATCAACTGCTACATGCAGCCCAGCTTCGCCGTCGAAACCAGCAAATATTTCTGGCAGGCCCTGCCCAGCACCCTCAAATACAACTGGGAAAAAGGTACCTGGAAACGGATGCTGGCGCGGTGAGTTGGTGAAATGGTGAGTTTAGGTCCTGAATGCACGGAAAACCGTATTACATCAGTACCGCCTTTGCTCACGTAGGCGCATTCCTCTGCGAGCCTTTGCCAGAAAACTTATTGCCACACACAATATTGTGCAGCTGTGCCAAGGTCCTTCGTGCTGACGACAGCAGATAAAAGATGACAGCAGAATAATCCATTCAGCATCCGCCAGCTCAACCGCCTCGTCTAACAATTCACCCGTTCATCCATTTCACTCCCATGCCCGCCCTCATTCTACCCGTTCAGGATAAGCACCCGCAATTTGGCCCCGACTGCTTTCTGGCCGATAATGCCACCGTAGTAGGCGACGTACTGCTGGGCCGGGGCTGCACCGTGTGGTTTCAGGCCGTAGTGCGCGGCGACGTGAACAGCATCCGGGTTGGCGACGAAACCAACATTCAGGATGGGGCCGTGATTCACTGCACATATCAAAAGGCGGCCACCGTCATCGGCTCCCGCGTGAGCATCGGGCACAAGGCCATTGTGCACGGCTGCACAGTGGCGGATGATGTGCTCATTGGCATGGGTGCTATTGTAATGGACCGGGCGGTTGTAGGGGCTGGCTGCATTGTAGCCGCCGGCGCCGTGGTGCTGGAAGATACCCAGTGTGAGCCGGGTTACCTCTACGCCGGGGTTCCGGCCCGCAAAATCAAACCCGTGAGCGAGGAGCAACGGGCCGGCTTGCGGCAGACGGCCGCAAACTACCAGCTGTATGCCAGCTGGTTTGTAGGAAAATGAGCTTCAAGGGGAGAGTAGCTTTGTGAAATGCAGAGGGGGCAAGTAATTTGGACGGAGAAATTCACCTTTCTTTCCGGTGCTCATATGCGTCATGAAAGAGGGTAGCTTTCTATTCACTTTTCTTACCCTCTATTCATGTCCAAATTGTACGCTTACCTGGTCGGCACCGTGCTGGCCACCGCCTCTCTGGTTTCTTGTAACAGCAGCCACTATGCTTTCCGGCCAGCTACCTCTCCCTATCATGAGGTTACCAACCGGGTAACAGCCCAGCCAGCCCCCGCCGCTCTGCCACTTGCCGTATCCGCCGGGAAACCGGCTGCCGCACCTGCTGCTCCGGCCCCTTCGGCTCCTGCTGCTCCTGCGGCAACGGCTAGCCGCAAAGCAATGACGCCTGCCCGGCACCTGGTGCTGCCCGGCAAAGCAGGGATATTTCAGCGTGCCGCAGTGGCCAAAGTTACCAAGCAGCTGCGCCGCCAGCCAGATGTTGCCAAGGCCGGGCAGGCTCAGTCGAAAGCCGGTACGGCTGGTATTGTTATCGGGATAGGACTGGTTATTCTGCTGATTGGCGGGCTGATTGGTGGAACCAACTTCGTGGCCACTATTGGCGGCGTTACGTTTCTGGTTGGCCTGATTATGCTGATTATTGCCCTGATCAGCGGAAAATAACCTGCTCCGCTACTTCCTGAAAAGAAAGCCCCGTCAGAAACCTAACGGGGCTTTCTTTTTAGGAAGTAGTGGCAGTGAGCTTTATAGGGCCAGGGCTTCTCCGGTGTCCTCCAGTTGCTCCTCGGCATTGGTAACCCGTAGCTGCACCAGCTCCACGGCACGGCCGGAGCGCTTCAGTACCCGGAACTCGTAGCTGTCGAGCACAGCCACGTCGCCTACTTCCGGAATGTTGCCGTACAGCACGTTCAGCAGGCCACCCACGGTTTCGTAGTCGTCGCCTTCGGGCAGGGGGTAGGGCAGGTACTCGTTGGCGTCGGAAATGGGTGTAGCCGTATTCACGCGGTATTCACTTTCCGAAACCTTCTCTACTACCGGCACTTCGTTGTCGTACTCATCCTGGATTTCGCCCACCAGCTCCTCCACAATATCCTCCATGGTTACGATGCCCGAGACGCCCCCAAACTCATCCGACACCACGGCCATATGCATGTGCTTGCGCTGAAACTGGCGCAGCAGGCGGTTAATTTTTTTGGTTTCGGGCACAAAGTAGGCCGGACGCATGATTTTGGCCAGCTCAATGGGTTCCTGCCGTCGGATAATCTGCAGTAAGTCTTTTACGTAGAGCACGCCCACGATATTGTCGATGTTGCCCTCGTACACCGGAATCCGAGAAAATCCTTCGTTGTACACCGTTTCCAGCACTACATCCTGGGGCGTATTGATATCAATGGCCGAGAGCTTGGTGCGGGGCACCATAATCTGCTTCACCATCCGGTCGTTGAACTCAAACACATTTTCCAGCAGCTCGTGCTCCGATTCCTGCAGCTCCCCGCTCTGCTTGCTCTGATCCAGCAGCAGGCGCAGCTCCTCGGAGGTATGCACCTCATGCTCATGCACCGAAGCTACCCCAAACAGGCGCAGCACCAGGTTCGAGAGCTTATCCAGCAGCCAGATAAGCGGAAAAGTAATCCAGGCAAAAGCCCAGAGCGGAATGGCAATGGCAATACTGACATTCTCGGGCTTGCGGATGGCCAGCACTTTGGGTGCCTGCTCGCCCAGTACAATGTGCAAAGTGGTGATAAGCGTGAAGGAAGTACCAATGGCAATCTGGTGCACCAACGTGGGGCTTACGGTCAGGCCCAGTTTATCGATGATAGCCAGTACCACTTCGGCTACTACACTTTCTCCTACCCAACCCAAGGCCAGGGAGGCCACCGTAATACCCAGCTGGGTGGCCGACAGGTAATAATTCAGGTCGTGCAGCATGCTCTGCACCAGCTTGGCCAGGCGGTTGCCACTCTGGGCTTTGATGTCAATTTGCGAAGGCCGAACCTTCACGAAAGCAAATTCCGCTGCTACAAAAAAGCCATTCAGCAATACCAGCAGGATGGTCAATACTATATTTAAAGCCATAGGTGCAGAAGCCTGACTCAACCGGTCGGCCTTCCATTGTAAGGCAAAAATACGACATTCGGCGCAAGCGGTTGGAAAATACCCTGGTTTGAGTTGAAGAATACCCGGCCGGCAAGGGAAACCGATGCAGCTTTGCTCCCGGAAAAACTACTTTCGGCGGTTGGCTGTTGCGGTTTCTGCCGACCTTTGCACCGTCTTCGGCCCTTCCGTCGTTTTTTTCTGCTTCATGTCCCGGCTTACTCCTTATTTCCTCTCGCTGCTTCTGGTGTTAACTACGCTTGGAGCCACGGCGCAGATACTGCAGCCTACTAAGCTTTCTGCCGCCCTCAGTACACCCACCGCTAAGGTGGGCCAGGAACTGGACCTCATCGTAACGGCCCGCATCGACGACAAGTGGCACCTCTACGCCACCGACTTCGACCCCGACCTGGGCCCCACCGTTTTTACCTTCACCTTCGCGAAGAGCCCGGCGTACGAGCTGGTGGGGGTGCCCAAATCCATTGGGGCCACCAAGCACTACGACGATATTTTCAAGGGCAACGTTACCTACTTCGAGAAAACCGGCCGCATCACCCAGCGCATCCGGGTGCTGCAGCCAGGCCCCCTCACCATTACGGCCGAAACCGAGTTTCAGAGCTGCACCGACGTGGATGGCCGCTGCATTCCGGGCGAAGAAACGCTCCAGTTTGGGCCCATTGAGGTAACGGGTGCCGCTGCCGCCCCCGCCACACCGGCCAAGGGCAGCACCGGCGCGGTAGCTCCAGCTGCCCCCGCCGCAGTTGCCCAAGCCATGCCGGCTCCCGCCAACACGGCCGCCGCCCCATCTTCTGCCCCAGGTACACCCGTTGCGGAAGCTGATCCGGTACTTTCCAGCCCGGCCCCGGCAGTAGCCCCGGCCGCCGCCGTTGCCGGAACTGCCGCCGCTACTGCGCCCCAGGATAGCCTGTGGGGCTTTGCGCTGGCGGCATTTCTGTTTGGGTTAGGGGCACTGGTTACGCCCTGCGTGTTCCCGCTGATTCCCATGACGGTGTCTCTCTTCACCAAAGGCTCGGCTAACCGCCGCGAGGGTATTCTGAAAGCCGTGGTGTACGGCGTCAGCATTATTGTGATTTACCTGCTGGTGGGGGTGCTGGTGGCCGCTGGGCTGGGCGAAGACGGTCCTAACCTGATAGCCACGCATTGGCTGCCCAACCTGATCTTCTTCCTTGTCTTCCTGGTGTTCGGCTTGTCATTTCTGGGGCTGTTCGAAATAACCCTGCCGCACGGCATGGTGAATAAAATTGACGCCCAGGCCGATAAGGGCGGCTGGGGCAGCATTTTCTTCATGGCCCTTACGCTGGTAGTCGTATCGTTTTCGTGCACTGGCCCTATTGTCTTTACTATTCTGAGTCTGGCTTCCCGTGGGCAGCGCATACTGCCCATCGTTGGAATGCTTGGCTTCTCTTCGGCTTTTGCCTTGCCGTTCATGCTGTTTGCCCTGTTCCCCACCTGGCTGAAAAGCCTGCCTAGCTCGGGTGGGTGGCTGAATACGGTAAAGGTTACCTTCGGCTTCGTGGAGCTGATGCTGGCCCTCAAGTTTCTGAGCATGGCCGACCTGGCCTACCACTGGAACCTGCTCTCCCGCGACCTGTATCTGGTGCTCTGGATTGCGCTGTCGGGTCTGCTGGGCGTGTACCTGCTGGGCCGCTTCAAACTCTCCCACGACTCGGACCTGCCCCACCTGAGCGTGGGCCGGCTGCTGATGGCGGTGCTGGCTTTCAGCTTCATGACCTACCTGATTCCGGGCCTGTTTGGTGCACCACTGCCCTTACTGGCCGGTTATCTGCCGCCCCAGAGTCGCCGCGACTTTACCCTCGCCGCCCCGGCTGGTCCGCCGGTAGCACCAGCTACTACGGTAGTCGGCTGCGAAGCCCCGCGCTACGCCGATTTTCTGGAGCTGCCCCATGGTCTGTCGGGCTATTTCGACCTGGAGCAGGCCAAGCGCTGCGCCAAAGCGGCCAACAAGCCGCTGTTCATTGATTTTACCGGCCATGCCTGCGTCAACTGCCGCAAAATGGAAGCCACCGTCTGGAGCGACCCGCAGGTGCTCAAGCGCCTGCGCGAAAACTTTGTGGTAGTAGCCCTGTACGTGGACGATAAGAAGGAGCTGCCCCGTAGCGAATGGTACACCTCTGCCTATGACCACAAGGAAAAGACAACCCTGGGTAAGAAAAATACCGATTTGCAGCTGAGCAGCTTCAACATGAATGCTCAGCCCTATTACGTACTGCTCGACCCTAACTCGCCCACCGATGCGGCGCATGTGCTGGTGCCGCCGGTAGCCTACGAAGATAATGTGAGCAGCTTTGTGCAGTTCCTGGATGCCGGCCTGGCCCGGTACCGTCAGCAGGTAGCTGCCCGCTAATCATCAGGCCTGAGCCCGTCCACTGAGCCCGCTCCGAAGCATCCTTCGGAGCGGGCTTTTATCTTGGTGGCAACTTCTACCTTTTGCCCACCGCGTATGCTCCGTCGTTCTGTTTTCCGCGCCGCTATTGTGGCCGCTTTGTGTATGGCTCCGGCGCTGTCGTGGGCCCAGGCGGCTGCTTCATCGGCCACCGTTGTGCCCGATGCCTCCCGGATTACCCTGGTAATTCATGGTGGGGCTGGCACCATTACCCGGGCCCTCATGACGCCCGAAAAAGAAAAAGCCTACCAGGAGGCACTTAACCAGGCCCTGGACGCCGGGTATGCCGTCTTACAGAAGGGAGGTACGGCCCTGGATGCCGTGGAGGCTGCCGTGCGGTTCATGGAAGACTCCCCCTTATTCAACGCAGGAAAAGGGGCTGTTTTCACGCATGATGGCCGCAATGAAATGGATGCAGCAATTATGGAAGGCCGTACCCTGGCGGCTGGTTCGGTGGCCGGGGTTACGGTGGTGCGCAACCCCATCCGGGCGGCCCGGGCCGTCATGGAAAAATCGGCCCACGTGCTCCTGACGGGAGCAGGAGCCGAGCAGTTTGCCCGCGAGCAGCAGCTGGATATTGTACCGCCGAGCTATTTCTATACGGAGGCCCGCTACCAGCAACTGCAGCAGGCCCTGGCCGAGGAGCGCAAGCCCGGTACTCCCGATCAGCTGAGTACCCCCACTACGGCCCCCGTAAAAACGAAAATCAAGCAGAAAGACGGGAAGCCCCAGGGTGCGGCGCCTATCTTCACCGAAGGCAGGAAATATGGTACTGTAGGCGCCGTAGCCCTCGATCAGTTCGGTAACCTGGCCGCTGCTACCAGCACCGGCGGCATGACTAACAAGCGCTACGGCCGGGTTGGCGACGCGCCCATCATTGGCTGTGGTACATACGCCGATAATCAATCGTGCGCCGTTTCCTGCACTGGTTGGGGCGAGTACTTTATCCGGGCTACGGTAGCGCGCGACGTGGCTGCGCGGATGGAGTTTGGCCGGCAACCGTTGGAGCAGGCTGCGCAGGCTACCATTGAGAAGGTAGCCCAGCTAGGAGGCGACGGTGGGCTGATTGCCGTGGATCGGCAGGGCAATATTGCGCTGCCTTTCAACTCAGCGGGTATGTACCGGGCCTACCGCAAAGCCAGCGGGGAGCGGCAGGTACTGATATATCGGTAATGCGAACCGACATAATCAAAAAATAAAAAGGCTCCGTGCAACTACACGGAGCCTTTTTTGCCTTTACGCAGTGTTTTCTACGCAGAAAGCCCGACCTTTGCGGCCAGATTGCAAAAAAACGGCGGAAACGCTGCCGATACTAACAGGAAGCCGGTTACCGGGGGGGGGAATGGAAAAAGAAAAGGCGGCACCCACCCAGATGCCGCCTCTCGATTCAGAACGTACCCACCCAGATACGTCCCGTTTTCCCTCCTCACATAGTCCACCCAATGTCGTAGTGCTGTAGAAGAAGGAGTCGAACCTCCACGGAGTAGTTAGCCGGCCGCCGGACCAGTTTTTCCCGAATCTCCACCCCCGAGAGAGGAGGGCGTGTCTGCCAGTTTCACCATTCTACAGTGTTAAAACAATCCGCTGCCGCTTGCGTTGGATTATGACAAATGTACTAGCCTGATCGAAGTAATAAAATAATTTCAGACATTTGCATTAAAATTTACATACTTTTTAAAAAAGTAAAACTTTCATTGAAATATAGGTAATCAACACCCTGAAAAATGGCTCGTAATTACGAACTTGACGACACCGACCGGAAGATTCTGGCCCTGTTGATTGATGATGCGAAAATGCCTTACACCGAAATTGCCCGCAAGGTGCATGTTTCGGGTGGCACAGTACACGTCCGGATGGCTCGGCTGGAGGAACTGGGTATTGTGCAGGGCGCAACGCTCAAGATTGATTACCAGAAACTTGGCTATGGTGTACGGGCATTTCTGGGAATCTATCTGCAGAAAAGCTCCGTGTACGAAAGCGTAGTGACGGCACTGCGGCTGATTCCGGAAGTGGTTAGCATCGACTTCACGACGGGGGCTTACGGTATTTTTGCCCGCCTGATCTGCCGCGACACCAACCATCTGCGGGAAGTGCTACACGAACAGATTCAGCTGATCGAGGGTATTGAGCGCACCGAGACTCTCATTTCCTTGGAAGAAGCCTTCAACCGGCCTATTCAGCTGCAGGAAATAGAGGAGGACGCCAGCTAAACCTCCCGCCGGAACAATTTCCGGTTGTATGCCGCTGCTCCAGTCATGGAGTAGCGGCTTCTGTGTTTTACGTAGGTCCATGCTTCCTCTGCCGAGAAGAAATTGGCCGGCTCCCAGCCTAAATAGTATTTTTCGGGTGAAGTTGAAGACTGGCTTGGGGGTTGATTCGTAGAGAGTTATATTTCGTATATCCGTGCAGATACTTTAAACGGCTACTCCATGAGACTCCAGTACACTTTTATCCTGTTGGGGGTGCTGCTGACCCGCATGGGCCATGGGCAAAGTTTGCCGGCGGTCTATCTGAACGACCGGGATGAGGCCACCGTGCCTGACAGTGCTACGCACTACCGGATTGTGGACCGCAAAAATGAATTATTGGGCACCTATGCCATGCGTGAGTATGCGCTGTCGGGTACGCTGCTGCTAAAAGGCACACTCTCTTCCATTGACCCCCCCGTGCGCAATGGCTTGCTTACCTGGTACCACCCAACCGGGAGCAAGGCTGCCCAGGTGCACTACCACGACGATGAGGCGGAGGGCCTGTACGTAGGCTGGTACGAAGACGGCCGCGTAAGCCAGCGTGGTGACTATACCGATGGGCAGCGGGTAGGTCGTTGGATTACTGTTCACCGCAACGGACAGAAACGCTCGGAAGGCCGCTATAACAACGGAAGGCCGGTGGGGGAGTGGCGCTACTATTACGATACGGGCGAGCTAAGCGCCATTGAAATGCCTGACCGCCATGGCAAGCCCTTGGCCCTGGCTTTTTTCAATAAGGATGGCTCTCCGTATATGGGCCGGGTCCGGACGCGGGAGCTACCACACTTTCCGGGAGGAGATGCGGCCCTACTGAACTATGTAGTTCGCAACACTACGTACCCCCGCAACATTCGCCGGAAGGGAATTACCGGCAATGTGTATGTAAGCTACACCGTGGGTGAAGATGGGCACGTGAGCCAGGTGCGCGTGGTGCAGGGCTTGGCCCCCGATGCCGACCAGGAGGCCCGGCGGGTGGTGGCCAGCCTGCCGCCCTTTGAGCCGGGTCGGGAGTACAATCTTCCTACCGCCATGACGTTCACCATCCCCATCTATTTCGCCCCAAACTTTTCCCTGGCCTCAGGCCTGAAACCCCCGCAGGTGCCGCCCTCCGAAGCCCGGGCGGCGGCTCCCGAAGCAGTTGAGTAAGTAGGTGAGCAGGGAAACGAGTAAGCAGGCCACGGCAAAAATTAACGGAGCGTATTAAACTCAGCCGGGTGTATGGCCTCTTACCGACAAATGCTTTCCTAACTGTAACCCGCTACTTCCATGAAAACCTCCGCCTTAATTGCCGCCTTCGCCCTGAGCGTGCTAACCAGTGTATCGGCTGCGGCCCAGGTGGCTCCCCGCCGTCCCGACCAGGCCCGCATCCGCCAGGGAGTACGCTCCGGCCAGTTGACCCCAGCCGAAGCAGCCCGCGCCCAAAAGCAACAAGCCGATGCCCGTCAGGCCCGGCAGGCAGCTCGGGCCGATGGAGTAGTAACGCCCACCGAGCGGAAAGTGGTCCGCCATGAGGAGCGCCAGGCCGACCGGGTATTGTACCGGCAAAAGCACGACGGCCAGACCCGCGTAGTGCGCTAACCCCTGCCCCGAACTAATACGCTAGAACGCAAAAGCGCCCCGGTCTGCCAGCAGACCGGGGCGCTTTTGCGTATGACAGGGTAATGCTTAGGCTGTAACCTGCGCGTCCAGCTTCTGAGCCAGCACGTGCTTCGGCACGGCACCTACCTGCTTATCCACTACTTGGCCATTCTTGAACACCAGCAGCGTGGGGATGCTGCGGATGCCGAATTTGGCGGAAGTCTGGGGGTTAGAGTCAACGTCAACTTTGCCGATAACGGCTTTGCCTTCGTATTCGCCGGCCAGCTCTTCTACTACCGGGCCTACCATGCGGCAGGGGCCGCACCATTCGGCCCAAAAGTCTACCAGTACCGGCTTATCGGAGTTGATGATCTGGTCGAAGTTAGCATCGGTAATTTCGATGGCTTTATGTCCCATAATTGTAGGGTTTTTGATGAAATGAGTCTGTACGCTTGTCTGAGCACCTTGTACGTACAAGCGGGCCGCAAGGTAGCAGATTGCGTTCCAACAAGCAGCGCGCCGGAAAGTTCACTTCGGCCAGAGTGGCAGAAGTCTGGCTGAGTCAACGCAGTTGCCCGCTACTGTTGGCTCGGGCAGGCCAACAATAGCGGGCGGTATTCGGCACACGGTATCAGGTTACGAGTGATAAGCCCGGGCGTACTCCTGCGCCCGGTTGCGTAGCTTATAAAACACATAGAGGTTGAAGAAGTGCATGCCGCCCAGAATCAGAATGATGGTCCCGATTTTGATGCTGAGCGTTTCCACGCTGTCCTGGTAGCTGGTTACGGCCTCCGTGGTGCGCAGCGTGAGCGTAGCGTAGCCGATGTTGACCAGGTAAAAGCCCGTCAGCAGCAGCTTGTTCACGGAGTCGGCCAGCTGCTCATTGCCGTGAAAAATATCGACCAGAAACAGCCGGCCGTTCTTGAACAGCGTGCGGGCCACCCAAATGGTCAGCAGCACCGTAACGGGCAAATACACTCCGTAAACCAGCAGATAGTAGTTCATGACGTTGAAGGGTTTGAGGGTGAATGAAAAGTGATAAGGTGAAAAGTGAATGGGGACAGGTAAAGGCGCTTTGCGGCAGGAGTTGGGGCGGTTTTGCTGATAGCTTCAGTTGGTACCGGAGTCTGGTTTTAGGGCAGGTAAGCCGCGGAATCTATCTGCGGGAGTAAATCGGCTACTGCTTGCTGGCAGCTAGAGAAGCGGAACCGGAAACCGGCGTTCAGCAGCCGTTGCGGCACTACTTTGCGGCTTTTCAGGATCAGCTCGGTTTCAGTGCGCAGCAGGAAGGCCCCGATTTCCAGCAGCCACTGCGGCTGAGGCAAGTGCCAGCGCGGGCGGTAGTGCCGGTCGAGCAAGCCCATAAGTGTGGCGTTGGGCAGCGGCTCCGGAGCGCACAGGTTGAACGCGCCTTCCAGCGTCGGCCGGGCCACCAGAAACTCCACGGCCCGGCAGAAATCCGCTATGTGCAGCCAGCTCACCCATTGTTGCCCGGTGCCCTGGGGCGTACTCAGGCCCCAGCGGGCCAGCCGTGCCAGTACGGGCAGCGCCCCACCATCGGCGCCCAGCACAATGGCCGTGCGCAGCGCCACGCGCCGCGTGTGGGGCACGGTTGCCAGGTTGAACTCGGCTTCCCACTTCTGGGCTACCATCTCCGAAAAGCCCCGCCCGATGCGGCCGGCGGCTTCTGTGTTGGCCGGGGCCGCGCCGGTGGTGTCTTCGTAAATGGTAGCGGTGGAGGAGTTCAGCCACAGGGCGGGCGGGTTTAGGCACTGCGCCACGGCTTCGCCCAGTACCCGGGTGCTTTCAGTACGGCTGCGCACAATAGCGTACTTGTTGGCGGCGTAGTAGCGGCAATCCACCGATTTGCCGGCCAGGTTAATGAGCACTGCCGCCCCTTCCAGCTTGCTGGCCCAGGGCCCCAGCGTGCGGCCGTTCCAGGCTACTTCCCCAAATCGTTTGGCACGACGGGTAAGCGTGAGCACCTCGTAGCCCAATTGCCGGAAGTGCCGGGCCAAGTGCCGCCCCAGAAAGCCGTTGCCGCCAGCCAGAATCATCAAGGGTTGGTTCATAAGAGTGATATTAAAGGTGAATGATTCAAATACTATTAATTTGAAACTTTCAATAATTATTGAAATATGATAGCAAAAAAATAAGCACTTGCTATTATCGTCGGCTCATAAGCTTCATAAAGGTGCTCACAAACCAATTTTCATCAGCTTTGATGAGCGTGGCAGCGGCCCTATCCGCGAAGTCGGCGAAGCTCTGGATGTTACCGATCATCTGGGTAAAGGCCTGGGTTTCCTCCGGCGTAGCAGTAGGGGAAGGCTCTACCTGCCGGACTTCGCCCAACACACGCATGATGGGGGCCAGCTCCCGCTTGTGGCGCTCCTGCAGAATGAGCGTAGCCACCCGGTGAATGTCTTTTTCCGCCGAGAAGAACTCCCGCCGCTCCCCCGGCCGTAGCTCCTTGCGCACGAGGCCCCAATCCATGAGGGCGCGCACGTTCATGTTGGCATTGCCCCGGGAAATCTGCAGCTGCTCCATAATATCCTCGGTGCTCAGGGCCCCGGCCGACACCAACAACAAGGCGTGCACCTGCGCCATCGTCCGGCTCACGCCCCAAGCCGAGCCTAGGGTGCCCCAGCCTTCAATGAACTTGCTTTTGGCCTCGTCGAGTTGCATGGTTCAAATGTAGCAGAGTATTTCAAACTTTCAATAAAAATTGAAAGAATCTTTTTAAGATATTTCCTGTACAGGCTGATTAGTGCATATACGCTCTATAGCCTTGGTGCCATCTTCGGCTATGTAACATAAGTAATCATCAAAGCCACCGTACACTCGCCCTGCACCATCCATAAACAGAAGTAAATGATTGGAAAACGCTGTTCCAATAACGCAAAATTGTGAGTGACCAATCCGCCGGGCATAGTCCTCCTGAATCCAACTGACATCAACTCCGGCACTGGCATCACAAGCGTGAGTGTTCAGCGTATCTGACCCGCCCTCGTCTTGCTTGAATTTTATCGTTAAGTCGCCAAACTCTCCAAGGAATGCTGCTACCTCAGGAAACCAGCTGTATCTTTCATAGAAAGAAAGATACGCGCGGTATTTAAGGGTCAAAACCTTACGTCCAGCGTGCCAGCCAGCTTTCCGTAAGCAATCTTCTGTAAGAGGCGAGAACCTGCAACCTAGGGCACTATTCGGAATTTCCTGCATGATTGGCGAAAATGAAAACGAGGCGGATATTGCTTCTGAAGATAGAAGATATCCGCCTCGTTCAGCTTATTTCCCGCGCTAGCCTAAATCAACTGGCAGGCTTCAATCTCCATTTCGCGCATCTTGCGGATGAACTCCTTAGGCTCGATGCGGTAGCGGCGGGAGTAGGTGTCCACGGTGAGGTGCTCGTGGGGCTCAGCAAACTTGATTTCCAGCTTTTTGGAGCCGGCGCAGCCTTCCACGGCTTCCATGAAACGGTCCATGAATGGCTCCGTGATGGTGCGCAGATCCAACTGTACCCGCACGCCGTTGGCCAGTTTCTCGGCCACGTTGAACAGCGGCTCCATGGTTAGAATCTTGAACTCGAACTGGTCGGAGTCGCGGAAACGCTGGGCGTACTTGCCGCGGATGTACATGGGCGGCACCTGCTCCTTATCGTAGTTGCGGGGGTTGATGAGGTTGCTGAAGCGCGAGTAGTCGTCGCGGAACAAAGCCAGGTTCAGTGATGACTCGTAGTCTTCCACGCTGAACGACACGAAGGGCTGGCCGGTCTTGGTGGTTTTGAACATGACGTTGGAAATCAGGCCGGCTACCGTTACCTCGCGGTTTTTGTAGTTCT
Organism: Hymenobacter metallilatus; assembly: GCF_003944705.1. Lineage (GTDB taxonomy): Bacteria > Bacteroidota > Bacteroidia > Cytophagales > Hymenobacteraceae > Hymenobacter > Hymenobacter metallilatus. The sequence continues at coordinate 316,587 of NZ_RWIS01000003.1, forward strand.
CCACCTTGTCCAGCCCGCAGGTGCAGTAAGAGTCGATTTCCAGCTTAAAGTCGTCGAGCGGGTGGCCCGAGAGGTAGAAGCCTACCACTTCCTTCTCGCGGCGCAGCAGCTCGGTGGCGGGCCAAGGCTCCATATCCTGCACTTTGGGCAGGGGCATGGCTACGGCCCCGAAGGCCCCGCCGCCAAACAGGCTCTGCTGGGCGGAGTCCTGGTCGGCCTGGTACTGCTGGCCCATTTTTACGGCCTTATCGATGAGGTTCTGGTCGCCCGAGGGCGCTTCCACGAACTGGCGGCGGTGGTAGCGCTCAAACGAATCAAACGCCCCCGACAGGGCCAGGCTTTCAAACGTCTTTTTGTTCACGGCGCGCAGGTTCACGCGCTTCGAGAAGTCGAAAATATCGGTGTAGGGGCCTTTTTTGTCCCGCTCGGCCACAATGCTTTCAATGGCGGCCTCGCCCGCGCCCTTCACGGCGGCCATGCCGAAGCGGATCTGGCCCTTCTCGTTTACGTTGAACTTGAGGATGGATTCGTTCACGTCAGGGCCGAGTACGGGCACACCCTGACGGCGGGCTTCCTCAATGAAGAAGGTCACCTTCTTGATATCCGACATGTTGTTGGTGAGCACGGCAGCCATGTACTCAGCGGGGTAGTTAGCTTTCAGATAACCAGTCTGATACGCTACCACCGAGTAGGCGGCGGAGTGGGAGCGGTTGAAGCCGTAGGCCGCAAACTTCTCCATCACGTCGAACACCTCGTTGGCCTTTTTGGGCTTGATGCCGTGCAGCTTCTCGGCGCCCTCGCAGAATTTCTCCCGTTCCTGGGCCATCTTCTTCATGTCCTTCTTGCCCATGGCCCGGCGCAGCAAGTCGGCACCGCCCAGGGAGTAGCCAGCCAGAATCTGGGCGGCCTGCATGATCTGCTCTTGGTACACCATGATGCCCTGGGAGTAGTTCAGGATGGGTTCCAGCAACTCGTGCGGGTATTCAATTTCCTCGCGGCCGTGCTTACGGTTGATGAAGTTCGGGATGAACTGCATGGGGCCCGGCCGGTACAGGGCGTTCATGGCAATCAGGTCCTCAATGTTGGTGGGCTTGAGGTCCTTGAGGTACATGCGCATCCCTTCCGACTCGAACTGGAACGTGCCGATGGTGTCGCCGCGCTGGTAGAGCTCGTAGGTTTTGGGGTCGTCGAGCGGGATGTCATCGATGTTGATTTCGACGCCGTGGTTTTTCTTGATGAGCTCCAGGGCATCGACGATAATCGTCAGCGTCTTCAGCCCCAGGAAGTCCATCTTGAGCATCCCGGCGGCCTCAATCACCTTGCCATCGAACTGCGTCACCAGCAGGTCCGAGTCCTTGGAGGTGGACACGGGGATGTACTTGGTGATGTCGTCGGGGGCGATGATGACGCCGGCGGCGTGGATACCGGTGTTGCGCACCGAGCCTTCCAGCTTGTGGGCCAGGCGCAGAATGTGGCCGCGCAGGTTGTCGGGGGCCGTGTCGCGGACGATATAATCCAGCTCGGGGTTTTCGGCAAAGGCCCCGGCCAGGGTGGTACCGGGCTTCTCGGGCACCATCTTGGCCAGCTCGTTGGTCTGGGGCAGGGGCAGCTCCATGGCCCGGGCCACGTCCTTGATGCTGGACTTGGCGGCCATCGTACCGAAGGTGATAATCTGGGCCACCTGGGTTTTGCCGTACTTGTCCACCACGTAGTCAATCACCCGCTGGCGGTTCACGTCGTCAAAGTCGATGTCAATATCGGGCATGGACACGCGCTCCGGGTTCAGGAAACGCTCGAACAGCAGGCTGTACTTGATGGGGTCGATGTTGGTGATACCCACGCAGTAGGCCACGGCCGAACCCGCCGCCGAGCCCCGGCCCGGACCCACGGCCACGCCCATATCCCGGCCTTTGTTGATGAAGTCCTGGGTGATGAGGAAGTAGCCCGCAAACCCCATCGTCTGGATGATGCGCAGCTCGTAATCCAGTCGCTCCTCAATTTCGGGCGTGCGCTCGGCGTAGCGCGGCGGCTTGGTCATCGTGACGATACCCTTACCGGCCGAGGGCCCGAACGCGCCCACGTAGGTCAGCTCGCGCAGGAATTCATCGGCATTAGCAAAGGCCGGCGGAATGGGGAAGTTGGGGAGCAGAATGTCGCGCGCCAGCTTGGGCGGCGTGATTTTATCAACGATTTCGTTGGTGTTGTCCAGGCTTTCGGGCACGTCCCGGAACAGCTGGCCCATTTCCTCCTGGCTCTTGAAGTAGAACTGGTCGTTGGGGAAACCGAAGCGGGAGCGGGGCCGGGGCATCTGGGCTTCCTCGTCGATGCGCATGAGCTGGCGGCGCACCTGGTCGTCGGACGAGGCGAGGGGGCGCAGGTTGTCGAGGTGGTCGTAGAGCACCTTGTTGTCGCCGGAAACCAGCCGGAAATACTTGGTCTGGAAGTCGCCCACCGGAATGCTGTGCTCCTCGCCGGTGTTCACGCACAACAGCAAATCGTGGGGCGCAAAGTCCTCCTGGTTGACGTAGTGCGAGTCGTTGGTGCAGATGACCTTGACGTTATACTTCTGGGCCCACTTCAGCAGAATCTGGTTGAGGTCCTCCTGGCTTTTGCCGGTGTTGTCGATGTTCTCGATGCCGTGGCGCTGGATTTCGATGTAGTAATCCTCGCCAAATACATCCAGCCACCACCGCAGCTGCTTCTCGGCTTCTTCCTCGGTTTTCCAGAGCAGCGCCTGCGGAATTTCGGCTCCAATGCAGCAGCTGGTGGCAATCAGGCCCTCGTGGTACTGCAGCAGCAGCTCCTTGTCAATACGGGGGTACTTGCTGTACACGCCCTCGATGAAGCTCATGGAGCAGAGCTTGGCCAGGTTCTGGTAGCCGGCCTGGTCCTTGGCCAGCAGCAACTGGTGGTGACGCACGTCCCGCTCGCCCTTTTCCCGGCTGAAGCTTTTCTTGTGCCGGTCCTCCACCAGATAAAACTCGCAGCCTACAATGGGCTTCACGTTGTACTTATTGGCCTCGGCCACAAAGTTGAAGGCCCCGAACATATTGCCGTGGTCGGTGAGGGCTACGGCCGGCATACCATCGGCCTGGGCCTTCTTCATCAGGGCCGAAATGCTGGCCTGACCATCAAGCAGAGAATATTGGGTGTGGCAGTGCAGGTGCGAGAATACGGGCATGGGCAGGCAGCTCCGCGCCGTTAGGGCCCGAAGCGGACAGTAAAGTTACCCACGAATCTGCGGCCGGGAAAGATTGCGCGACAAGGGATTTTGGCGTACTATCAAAGAATACGGGCGACTATATAGCCGCCCGTAGCAGGTGTAGCAACCATACTTGCTGCCACCTCAAGTAATGGGCAGGTGGGTAGATGGCAGGAAGTTATCGGCTACCCTCTACCACCAATACTTCCCCAATCTTCACCGACGGCTCAGCCTTAGCATTCCACTGCTGGAGCTGGGCGGGGGTGGTGTTGTACTGGCGGGCAATGCTGAACAACGTTTCGCCTTTCTGTACGGTATGGCGCTGACCGGATGGGCTGGCTTTGGGAGCCGCCGCGGCCTTGGCAACGGACACTACCGCCGGCTTAGCAGTAGCCGGCGCCAAGCTGGTAGTGCGCGGCTGGACTTTAGGCTTGGCAGTAGCCGGCGCGGCGGGCATAGAGATGGTGCCCATCGGGGCGGGGGCCGGGGCTTTGGCTGCTACGGGCTTGGCCGTGCCCATGAAGCCGGAGGCGTGCAGCCGCTCGGCCGCGGCTTGCAGTTCGGGCGTTTTGGCGGCCCGGGCATCAAACCCCTGGTACTGGGGGCTGCGCAGCAAGGTGTTCAGCTCTACCTGCCAGGGCTGCTGGCGAAGCCGCTGGGCCAGCCGCTGCTGCTGCTCGCGGGGTAGGCTGGCGGTGTAGCGGCTGAGGCGCTGGTTCAGGACCGGAATTTCTACCAGCGCCGCATCTACCAGCTGCACAGCTTTGGCGTCGTTGGGCTCAAAGTAAATGGCCCGGAGCCGCCGGACGCTGGTTTCCACTAAGCCCGACATTACCCGCACCGAATCTTCGGAGAGGGCTGGTGTTGGGACTATGGTAGCAGGCTGCCCGGAGGTTTGTTGGGCCTGGGTAGTAAAGGAAGCCAATGTACCGACTGTCAGCAGCAGGGGCGCAACAAGGAAACGCATCGGAGAAGCCGAAATGAACGAATGGAAACTACTTGGCCGGTTTGATCAGCAGCACTTCCCCGGGCTTTACCGAGAAATCAGGCTTGCTATTCCACTCCATAATCTGCTTGATGGTGACGCCGTACTTGCGCGACACGCTGTACATCGTTTCACCGGTTTGCACCGTGTGCTTCACCTCGGCCGGGGCCGCAACAGGAGCTGATAGGGCCGGTTTAGCAGTGGCCGGAGTAGGCTTGGCAGTAGTAGCCGGAGCGGGCAGGGGCGCGGCCATTGTATCGGGAGCCGTTAGGCGCAGCACCTGCCCAATGCGCAGGGCTGGCTGCTGCGGCAGGTTGTTCCAGAGCACAATGTCGGCGGGGCGCAGGCCGAAGCGGCGGGCTACGGAGTAAAGGTTTTCCTTAGGCTGAACCGTATGCAGGCCACTGACCGGAACAGGTTCTACGGCTGTTGGCGGTGCTACCGGGGCGGGCGTAACGGGGGCTGCCGGGCGCGGAGCCGGCGTAGCAACCGGCGCCGGGGTGGGCGTAGCGGGAACTGCCGGGCGCGTTACAGGGGGAGTTGGGTTGATGCGCGGAGCCGGAGCAACAGGCTGAGTAGAAGGGCTGGCAACTGGTTCTGCTTCCGCCGACTCTGTTTCCGCTGGCTCGTCTGCAATTGGGGCGGCGGCGGGCAAGGGCTTTTTGGGGAGCGGGGAGGCAGGTTTAGGAGTGGCAGCGGGAGCAGGTATGGTTGCCGGCTGCGCAGGAGCCGGGGGCAGTTCATTCAAATTCTCGGTGTGCTCATCGGTGGCACTATCGGGCTGCACTACCGTTGTGGAGGTATCTTCCTCCACGGCATCCTCCAGAATGCGGCTGGAGTTGGCCGTGCCACCCATGTAGGGCTCGGTATCATCCTGCTTCTTTTTCTTGGTCGGAGGTACGGCAAGCCCACCTTCCGGGGTGGCTGGGGAGGCTCCTACGGGTTTCTCGAAGGCAGCCAGGGCCGCGGGGTTGCTGCCGTCGGCGTACTCTACGGGTACATTCTTGGGGCGAGTGTGCTGCAGCCACAGTACACGGCCGGGCCGTAGCTCCTCATTGCGGGCCATGCGGTTTTTGCTCCAGATGGCTTTGGCCCGGATACCGTACTTCTGCGAAATAGTAACAACACTCTCGCCGGGCTGGGCCGCATGATACTCCACGGCAGCTTTGTCGCGCTTCTTCTGCACAAAGTAAGGCTGGCCGGCGGTGATATTGTCAAACGCGAACAGGTCGTTGAACTGCATGAACTTGCGCAGCTTCACGCCGGCCCGCTTGGCCAGGCTTTCCTTGGTGTCGCCGGGCAGCGCAACCACCGCCTTTAGCCCATTCACGCGCACAAAATCAGCGTTTTCGGGGTCGGCGGTAGGTTGGTTGAGGAGCTGGCCGGCGGTGGCGTTTTTTTGCTGGGCGGCCAAGGCAGTAAGCTGCAACGGGTCCGTAATGGGTACCAGCATGGTATACACCCGGTCGGTGGGCACGATGGGGGCCAGCAGCCAGCGGTTGTATTTGGCCAGTTCCTCGGGGTTCTGCTGCATAGCCTGGGCCATTACGCTCAGTGGCCGGCCGGCCGGAGCCGGAAATTCCTGCAGCAGCAGCGGGGGCTTGGTGTTCAGGCCAATGGCGGGCTCAAAGGCAATTTTGTGGGCCAGAAAGGTGAGAATGTAGGGGTGAGTCTTTTCCGAAATTTCCATTTCGGTGGCTCCGGCATCGGTGGGCAGGGTGTAGGGCTTGGTGCCGGTGAGGCCCAGGTTGTAGCTGAGCAGAGCGTTGGCCCAGTTGCGCAGCGTTTTGTTGTTGCGCAGCAGGTACTGCGCCGCAGCTTTCGAAGAAGCCGTAATGTGCTTCCGCTCGTCAATGGCTTCGTTCATCAGCAGCCCAAAATCCTGGGCCGACTCCCGCTTGAACTGCCAGTAGCCCACGGCATCGTGAATGCTCTGGGCGTCGCCCTGCAAGCCGCTTTCCTGGAGAGCCAGAAAGTGAAAATCCAGGGGCAGGCCTTCCTGCTGAAAAACCCGGTCGATGATGGGGAAATAGGCGTCGGCCAGCACCACCCGGGCCTGGAAGGAGGCGGGGTGACGGCGAAGGGCATCTACCTTTTGCTGAAGGGCAGTGCGGCCGCCTTCGGTGAGGCGCAGGCGCAGGCCCGCTACGCTCAGCTGGGTCGGTACTGGCAGGGTTTGGGCTGCTACCAGCAAGGGCAGCAGCAGTATCACCAGTAGTACTAGTCGTTTCATAAGAGGGAAAAGCAACCAAGCGGAGCCGTAGGATGCGCTGAGTTGCTTTGCCGGCCCCGTTAGACTACAAAATAGAGGAAAAAAAGCCGGCTAATCGGCCATTCCGCTGCAAATACAACAGAATGTCAGAATTCTACCGATTTATTGCTGCTAGCTTCACCCTACATGCCCCCGCCGGGGGGCGGGCCAAAACCACCGGGGCCGCGCCGTTCAGGGCGACCTTCCTCGGAGCTGGGCAGGGCGTCGCTGCGGCCACCTCCCACGAAGCTGCGGATGTTGTAGGTGAACATCAGCATGAAATAGCGCTGCAGAATGTTGGTCTGCACATCCTCGGTATAGGCGGCCGTAATATTGCGCTGGATGCTGTTATTCTGGCCCAGCAAATCGAAGGCGTAAAGCTTGAGTTCGGCCTGCTGCTTCGGCCCCAGCTTCTTGCCCAGGGAGGCATTCCAGAGCACAAAGTTCTGGTTATAGCCCGCCGACAGGCCCGTGTACAGCTGGTGATTGACATCCGACTGCACCGTGAGGCCCTTGGTAATAATCCAGCTGAAACGCAGGGCCGTATTCTGGCGAAAAAACTGGCTGTTGAGCTGCTGGCGCAGGGTGTTGCGCACGTAGCTCTGGCTGGAGTTGCTGCTGAGTGTGAAATCCAGCTGGGGACTGATGTTGCTGCTCAGGGCTACGCCCAGGCCGGCGGTGGGCGTACGGCTGTAGTTCAACTCCCCGAATACAAGGCCCGGCGTCTGGGAGTAGGTACCACTGGCGTTCAGGTTCAGGTTCGACTTGATGAAGGCCAGCGGCAGGCTGTAGTTCAGGAAGGAGCGGAGCGTGTACTGCTGGTTCAGGTTCACGGGCCGGGTCAGCTGCCCGCCGGCCGGGATGGTGATGTTGTCAACCGTCACAGGAGTGGTGCCAGCGTACACGGTGTTATTGGTGATGTAGCTATCCACGTAGGAGCCGCCCAGCAGCGCGAAAAACGAGCGGGACTTCTCGGGCACGGCCGCCGAGTAGCGCAGAAACACGTTGTGGCGGGTTTCCTGGCGCAGGTTGGGGTTGCCGGTGGTCAGCTGCAAGGGGTTGGCGTTGTTCACCACTTCCTGCAGCTGGCTGATGCCGGGCGGGTTGGTGCTGGCCCGGTAGTTCAGGCGCAGGTTCTGCTGCCTGGAGAAGTTGTAGCGCAGCTGGGCATTGGGCAGCACGTTCAGGAAAGTGCGGCGGGTACTGCCCGGGCGCGGAAACTCTTGGTCACTGCGTAACTGGGCGCTTTGCACGGCCGCACCCACGGCCCACTGGAAATCCTTGTCCTGATACCGGTAGGTTACCTCGCCCGAGTTGGTCAGGTACTGGCTCTGGAACACGCTGCTGAGCGTATCGTTGAGGATGGTGTACTGCTGCTCGTTGGGCGAGAAGTTGTAGGTGCGCTTATCGGAGTTGTTGGGCGTGTAACCGAGCGAGTAGGCCAGCTGCAGGATGCTTTTCTGGCCCAGCGGCTCGGTATAGTTCACATTGCCGGTCCAGGCCCAGCCCGTCTGGTCCAGCTCCGAAAACTGATTCAACGTGGTCGTCCGGGGCTGGCTGTTCTGGAAAAAGGTGGTGCTGGACAGCAGGTTGTTGTCGCCGTTCTTGTCGTTGTAGGTAGTATTCAGACCCAGGGAAAACGTGCGGCCCCGGCGCTGAAACCGGTGCCGGTACAGCAGCTGGTTGGCGGCCGTAATGCCGGTGAGGGCCGAGCGGAAGGTGCTGTTGTTGGCACCCTGGTTGAGGTTGCTGGCATCAGACTGCACCTGAAATGTGCTGCCGTCGAGCAGGCTGTTGCCGGTGTTGCGCTGCACCGAGAGGCTGGGCCGCCACAGCAGGGAGTTCAGGGAGTCGAACTTGTGCTCCACCCGCAGGTTGAAGCGGTTGTTGATGTTGCGGCTGGTATTTAAGGATAGTTCATTATAGCGCAAATCCTGGGTCTGGCCGGCCGGGGCCACGTAGCGGCGCAGCAGGTTGGTACGGCTGGTGTTGTCGCTCAGGTTGAAGAAGTAGCTGCCCTGCACCTCTGTTTTCAGGCCCCAGGTATCGGCGTAGTTCAGGCCCAGGGCGTGGGTTTTGCTAATGCCGCCCTGCTGGCTCACCAGAAAGTCGCCGGCGTTGTTGCCGCCGCCCTGACCGCCGAAGTTGCCGCCGCCCCCGCCCACCCGGCCGCCTCCCTGTCCCCGCTGGCCCTGGCCGCCCCCGCCACCCTGGCGTGAGGTGCCCACCACGCCCAGCAAGTCCTCGGTGCCGAAGTTTTGCTCGTTCACGTTGTTGCTCTGGGCCACAATACTCAGCCGCCGCTTGCCCTTGAACACGTTGAGGTTGCCGCTGAGGCGGTACCGGTCGTCCTGGGGGCCGTACCCGGCCAGCACCCGCCCAAACTTGCCATTGCGGAAGCTGGGCTTGGTGACAATGTTGATGGTTTTCTGCTGGTTGCCGTCGTCGAAGCCCGTAAACTGGCTCTGGTCCGAGGACCGGTCGTACACCTGAATCTTGTCGATGACCTCGGCCGGAATGTTCTTGAGCACGGCGTCGGGGTCGTTGCCGAAAAACTCCTTGCCATCTACCAGCACCCGCTGCACCTGCTCGCCCTGGGCCTGTACCTTGCCGGTGCCGGGGTCCACGGTTACGCCGGGCATTTTGGTGATGAGGTCCTGGGCGTTGGCGTCGGGGTTGGTTTTGTAGGAGCCGGCGTTGAACTGGGCCGTGTCGCCCTTTTGCACGGCGGCGGCAGCCTGGCCCACCACTTCCACTCCTTTCAGGGCAATGCCGCCGCCCGCTTGCAGCGTGAGACTACCCAGACTGAGCGGCTGGCCGCTCACCTCTACGGTGCGCCGCAGGTTCTGGTAGCCCAGGAAGGAAACCGAAAGCACATAGCGGCCGGCTGGTACGCCCGATACCGAGAATGAGCCATCCGCTTCCACGGCCGCGCCGCGTTTAGTGGAATCGGGAATTTGAGTGAGCAGCACGTTGGCCCCAATCAGCGGCGACTGGTCTTTGGCGTCCAGCACCCGCCCGCTAACGGTGGTAGTCTGGGCCGCGCCGGCCAACGTGGTCAGCAGCAGCAATAACAGGAGGAAAGGTCTGAGCATTAGTCGGAGTGGATATATCTACAGGGGCAATAGACGCAAAACTGACCGCCGCGTTTAGCTTTTCACTTCTTCGGATCGGGGAAAAAAAGATGAGCCCCCGGAATCACTCTATGAACCGGCTGATTTTATCGAAGTTGTCCAGGAAATACAGTAGCCCGTCATTCCGATAATAAGAAGAATGCCATGCTGTTTACTTAGTAACAACTGTTTATGTTAACTAACTCACCACTATTGACCGCCATGCTGAGTATGTGACGCATCAAGCCAGGGTGCTTATCCGCAGTTGAAGCATCTTCGCTCCGTTTTCATGTTAAGTAATGAGCCCTGTGGTAAACACACTTCGACAAGCGGACGCCAGATGAGGCATGACGTTCCTCCTCCAAAAGCCTCAGCACGCGAGATTCCTCGGCTTCGCTCGGAATGACGTTTTTAGTATTAACCTGAACGTGTTCTATATTTTGCGCACCAAAAATAATCCGTCGCGCAGGGGCAGAAACACGTTTTCCACCCGCTTGTCAGCCTGCACTTTGTCGTTGAAGGCCCGCACTGCCAACGTGTCCTTATCTGAGGGCTTTATAGGGTAACTATCCAGCGCTTTGCCGCCCCACAGCACGTTGTCAATCAGCAGAAAGCCGCCGGGTCGCACCTGGGGCAGCACCAGCTCATAGTACGTGTCGTTGTTAATTTTATCGGCGTCGATGAACACCATGTCCCAGGTTTCAGCTAAGGTGGGCACAATGTCCCGGGCGTTGCCGATGTGCAGCTGAATGCGGGCTTCCTCGCCGGCCTCTTGCACGTAGCGCCGGATGCGGGTTTCCAGTTCGGGGTTCTGCTCCACGGTATGCAGCACGCCATCGGCCGTCATTCCCTCGGCCAGGCACAGGGCCGAATAGCCCGTAAACGTGCCCAGCTCCAGTATCCGCCGCGGCCGGATCATGTGGCTCACCATACTCAGCAGCCGCCCTTGGGCGTGCCCGCTGAGCATACGGGCGTGCAGCAGCTGCACGTGGGTTTCCCGGTTGAGACGGGCCAGTAGCGGGCTTTCCGGGGTGGTGTGATGGTCGGCGTAGCGTTGAGCGTCGTCGGGGGAGTACATGAGGAAATTACGTGAACAGGGTGGCCGGCCGATAAATCCGCCGCCGATGGTAAAGCAAATGAGCCGGGTGCGGCTGATGCGTGGGGGCCACGGTTAGGCGTCCCGTCTCACCTAACAGGCGCCCATCGTCCTGAATGGCCCAGGCCCCTCGGTCGAAGGTAGCGTGGTGATTGGGGCACAGGCAAAGCAGGTTACTGATTTTGTCGGGGCCGTGATGTGCGCCCCCCAACGGACGAATGTGCGCTGCTTCGGCATAGGCTCCGCCCGGCACCGCAAGCCGGGCGCGGCACACTTGGCAGCGGTAATCGTACAGCTGCTTCACCGCGTGCATTACGGTTGTGTCGCGTACCAGCTGCTGTACCAGCCGCAGCCGGCGCGGGGCGGCAGTATAAATCGGTTCCGGTTCCTGCACGGCCGGAGTTTCAGGAGCCGCATCAGCAGGAGCGGAGCGTTGTTCCAGCCTGAACCGCCAGATGCAGTAGCCGGATTTGCCCACCTCCTGGCTGAACTGCGTCACGTAGTACAACCCGGCATACTGGTAAAACGACAGGCTGCCTTCCTGCACTTTGCGGATAACCCGCACCGGCGTTTGCTGAGCAAAGCTCAGGCTCAAGGCCAGGTTGCCGCCGCTCAGCTGCTGGTCGGCTACCTGACGGCCTTCCTGGTTGCCGCCTTCCCCGGTGTACAGGATACAGCTGCCCAGGTCCATGTCGTCCTCGTAGCCGCCGGAAAGCACAATGGCCTCCGCGGGGTGGCTTTTCAGGCTGGATATGCCCTTGTATAAGTCCCGGTGCAGACCGGCGCTTTTCACATCCTGCCGGTTCAGGAACTCGTGGCCGGGAAGAATATCGGGTATAGCACCGAGGTGAACAGGTACCGGTTGATGTCGCATAAATAATAGACTTGCTTATAATTCGAGAGAATCCGGCTCCAGCCGAAATTTCCAGACCAGAAAACCCGACTTGCCGGCCTCATACACGGCATCCACCACGTGGTACAACCCCTCGTAGCGGTAGCCGCTGCCGGTTTCGTCGTTGATTTTGCGGAAGACACGCACGGGCTGGGTTGTTTCCAGGCTGCGGCGCAGCATCAGGTTGCGGCCGGTCATTTCCTGGTTTGTCACCTGCTTGCCGGTGCGCGGGTTGCGGCCGCCACTGCCGGAATAGATGATTTCCTCCTCCCGGAAATCGTCATCCTCGTACTGATCGGCCAGAATAATGGAATCGGCTCCTTCCGCCTCCGAGCCGCTCACGCCCGCGCGCGTGGGCCGGTGCAGCCCCGCCCGACTCAGCGCCAGCCGGTTTTCCAGCACGTCGCCGGGCCGGTAGTAGCTGATGTGGCCGAAGATGGGCATGGGCGGTTAGGGTAGGAGGGTGTGCGGGTGGGAGGGTAGGAGTTGAGGTAGAAAAGCACGTCATGCTGAGCATGTGGTGGAGCCGTAGTCGAAGCATCTCTACTGCTTCGTTGGTACCGGCATTGATTAGCCAGAGGTAGAGATGCTTCGACTACGGCTCCGCCTCCGCTCAGCATGACGTGCTTTTCTCAATTCCTATCCTACCCTCGCACCTTCTTACCCTCACGCCCCACCTTCTCCTCCGGCACGTACTGCAGTACGCTCAGGTTGTCGTCGGTCAGGATTTCGTTGGCCAGCTCCAGCAGTTGCGGGGCGGTGATGCGGCGCACTTGGTCGAAGATTTCGTTGATGCTTTCGACGCGGCCGATGTCGAGGGTGCTTTTGGCCAGCAGCTGCATCAGGCCGCCGTTGCTTTCCTCGGCCATGGCCAGTTGGCCCATGAGCTGCTCCTTGGAGGTGTGCAGCTGGGAGGTGCCCAGGGGCTGCTCCCGCAGCTTCTTCAACTCCTTCTGCACCAGTGTAATCGTGCGGTTTACCTGCTTTTTCTCGGTGCCGAAGTAGATGCCGAACAGCCCCGTATCGGTGTAGGGCGAGTAGGTGGCGTCAATGGTGTACACCAGCCCATATTTCTCGCGCACGGCCAGGTTGAGGCGGGAATTCATGCCGGGGCCGCCCAGCAGGTTGCTGAGCAGGAAAAACGGAATCCGCCGCTCGTCGTGCAGGGCGTAGGCCGGGCCGCCAATGAGGCAGTGCGCCTGCGTGATGGGCTTGTGCTCCAGGCGCTCCAGCCGCTGGTAGCCGCTGAACGGCAGCCGGGGCCGCGCGCCCAGCCGGGCCGGCAGCGGGGCCAGAAACTTATCAGCCAGCCGCTTCACTTCCTTAAATGGCAGGTTGCTTACCGAGCTGAATACCAGCCGGTCGGTGCGTACATTTTCGCGCAGAAACTGGTGGAAATCAGCCTGCTGAAAGCCCGAAACACTCTCGCGGGTACCTAGGATGTTGTGGCCCAGGGAATGACGGGCAAATACCACGTCATCGAAGTCGTCGATGATGGCGTCTTCGGGGGCGTCGTGGTACATGGCCATTTCCTCCAGAATCACGCCGCGCTCCTTCTCAATCTCCTTTTCGGGGAAGATGGAGTTGAAGGTGAGGTCGGTGAGCAATTCGAAGGCCCGCTCAAAATGGGTGCTGAGCAGGGAGGCGTAGAAGCAGATTTTCTCCTTGGTAGTGTAGGCGTTCAGCTCTCCGCCCACAGTTTCGAGGCGGTTGAGGATGTGGAAGCTCTTGCGCTTCTCGGTGCCCTTGAAGGCCATGTGTTCCCAAAAGTGGGCCAGGCCCTGCTGGTGCGGCTTCTCGTCGCGGGAGCCAATATCCAGCAGGAAGCCGCAGTGGGCAATTTTGGTGTGCAGAACTTGTTTATGCAGAACCCGGATGCCGTTGGGCAGCTCGTACAGGTCGTAATCGGACATTGGATGGGGACTTAGGGACATGGGGACTCAGGGGCTTGGCTGTTGCGGCCAATACCCCGGCCCGGCCCGATATAACCACGCAGGGTGGCATGTAGTTGCAAAGGTACGAATGGTGAAATGGTGAATTTGTGAAGTTGTGAAGTTGCCGTTGTAGCAGCCGGATCATTCATCCTGAGTATGCCTGGCATTACGCATGAACAAGTCGTTCCAACGTAGTAAGGTCCTTCGCTCCGCTCAGGATGACAGCCTCATTTTACAAATTCACCACTTCACAAATTCACCACCTCTGCTTCCGCCAGCACAGCCAGCAGCTGCTGGGTGCGGATGCCGTGGGCGCAGCGGAAATGGCCCAACGGGCAGGCTTTATAGCCATGCAGCCCGCAGGGACGGCATTCCAGATCTTTCTCAATTTCCACGATGCGCGAAAATGGGCTCAGCGGGCCGAACCCAAAAAACGGTACCGTGGAGCAGTACACGGCGCATACCGGTGCTCCCACGGCCGAACACAGGTGCATGGGGGCCGAGTCGTTGACGTAGTTGAGCACCGCCCCGCGCATGAGGGCGGCCGAGGCCAGCAGGGAAAGTTTGCCCGACAGATTCACCACGCCCGGCCGCGAGGTGCGCTCCAGCAGCTGCTGGCAGGCAGCCGTATCGGGGGGGCCGCCCAGCAGGTACACGGTATAGTGCGCAGGCAACGCGGCCAGCAGCTGCAGCCACTGCTCCTCCGGGAACTGCTTGGTAAACCACACTGAGGTAGGCGCAATACAGATGTACGGGCCCCCGGCAGCATAGGGCGCGGCGGCGGCTTCATCCGGCGGGGTAGGGTAGAGGCGGGGCGGTACCACCGGGCCCTCGTAGGCGGGGGCAAGCAGGTGCAGGTTGCGTGACACCTCGTGCACGCCTGCCCCGATAACGTGCGGAATGGCGCGCGTAAACCGAAAGGCAAACGGGTTCTTGTCGAATCCAATCCGCTCAGGCGCCCCCGAAAAAGCCGTCAACAGGCCCGTGGACGCAAACCGTTGCAGCGTCACCACCCGGCCGTAGTTGGTCTGCCGAATCTGCTGGAGCAGCTGCCAGAGGCCACCGTATTTGTTGGTTTTCTTATCCCACACCAGCACCCGGCGCACGTGCGGATGGCCCTGCACCAGCCCCTCGTTTCCCTTCCGCACCAGAAAGTCTACTGGCGTGGCAGGTTCCGTTTGGTGCAGGTACTCCAGCAGCGCCGTGGCCAGAATCACGTCGCCGATGAAGGCAGTCTGGATCAGCAGGAGGGCGGGTGGGGCAGCGGATTCGGGCATAGTGCAATATCAGACTACAAAGATACCGGTTCAGCGCAGGTACCCCGCTTTTTTGTCTTATTAATGCCAGGCAGCTGTTTAGAGCTAGGTTCCCTCCCTGAAAGGAGGGACCAGGGGTGGTTGATGCTGCCAGAACAGATTTTAGCGCTAGTTCTCATCATCGTTCAGGAACAATCAACCACCCCTAGCCCCCGCCGCTTGATGCGCGGAATTTTTCAAGGAGGGCAACTAGCTTCTAGCTCTAGGCTGCTGTTCAAGCTGCAACCATCCACCAACCCACCGCGCCTATTCACAACCCGCGTGCTTCTGCCTAACTTGGCCCGGCCGCTTTGGCGGCCTCCGTTTCTGCCACTCAACCCCCGCTGCCCCCATGCGCTACGGCTCTATATCGCCTGACCTGTTTATTGAGAACCGCCGCCGCTTCCGCGAGCAGCTGCCCCCCGCTTCGTTGGCCATCTTCCACTCCAACGACATCATGCCGACCAATGCCGACGGCACCATGGCCTTCCGCCAGAACAACGACCTGTTTTACCTCTCTGGGGTTGATCAGGAGGAGAGCATCCTGGTACTTTTCCCGGATGCGGTGCTGCCTCAATACCGCGAAATCCTGTTTCTGAAGGAAACGAGCGAGCATATTCTGGTGTGGGAGGGCTATAAGCTCACCAAAGACCAGGCCCGGGAGCAGTCGGGCATTCCTACCATTATGTGGCTGGAGTCGTTCAAAAGTGTGCTGCCGGCCCTGATGAACGAGGCCGAAAACGTGTATCTCAACTCCAACGAGCACATCCGGGCCGTGGTAGAGGTAGAAACCCGCGACGCCCGCTTTGTCAAGTGGATCAAGGAGGCCTACCCCTTGCACCAGTACCGCCGTCTGGCCCGCATTATGCACCAGCTGCGTGCCATCAAAAGCCCCGAGGAAATCCGGTTGATGCAACGGGCCGCCGACATCACCGAAAAAGCTTTCCGCCGTCTGTTGGATTTTGTGCGGCCGGGCGTGATGGAATACGAAATCGAAGCCGAAATCTACCACGAGTTCCTGCGCAACGCCTCCCGGGGCCCGGCCTACGGCAGCATCATTGCCTCGGGGGCCAATGCCTGCATCCTGCACTACGTCAGCAACGACCGGGAGTGCCAGGACGGCGACGTGCTGCTGATGGATTTCGGGGCCGAGTTTGCCAACTACGCCGCCGACCTCTCGCGCTCCATTCCTGTAAACGGTACTTTTACCAAGCGCCAGCGCGAGGTGTATGAGGCTGTGCTGCGGGTGATGAAGTTTGCCACCTCGCGCCTGGTGCCCGGGGGAAACATTGAGGAGTATCACGCCGCCGTGGGCCGCCAGATGGAGCAGGAGCTGATTGGGCTGGACTTGCTCAATGCGTCGGATGTACAGAACCAGGACCCCGCTGCTCCGCTCTACAAAAAGTACTTTATGCACGGCACCAGCCATTACCTGGGCCTGGATGTGCACGATGTGGGCTTCAAGTACCGCACCTTCGAGCCAGGCATGGTGTACACCTGTGAGCCGGGTATCTACATCCGGGAGGAGGGGCTGGGCATCCGCCTCGAAAATGACATCCTCATCACCAAAACCGGCCCCGACGACCTGATGAAGAACATTCCGCTGGAAGCCGCCGACATTGAGCGGCTGATGCAGCAACGGTAAGGGGCTGAAAGCCGGAGTAGGCCGCGGTACCCCCCTTTGCTCGAACCCGGGCAAAGGGGGGATATCTTTTTTTGGGAGTTGAGAGAACAGGTTTCAGGGCCGCAAAACCGGGCGGGTATAGCGGGTTTTTGGAGAAGTGTTAAGTATATAACCTATTGAATATGTAATAATTGGCTCAGGTCTGAGGAGGGTGTACAAGTGGAGCGAATAAGCCCAGGACAACTTTATTTCGGCTGGGTAGGTATAGGCGGTAGTCCGAAGCTAGGCTGGTAAAAGGCCTCCTGCTTCCACCCAAGCCATTTCTTCCACCTAATTTCGCCCCATGAGACACCTTTTAGCAACCTCAACGGCCCTGGGTCTGACGCTTCTGGCGGCGGCCCCGCGGGCTCAGGCCCAGACGGCCGACCGGAAGACGGCCATTGGCCTCAACGTAAGCGCCATGCAGTACAAGGGCAACTTTGGCTCCGACTACTGGAAGTTTGGTGAAAACAAGTATGCCCCCGGCATTACCTTCAGCCGCTACCTCACCCCGGGGCTGGATCTGCAGCTGAGCGGCAACTACGTGGAGTTCAAGAAAGATGCTCCGGCGGGCGCGCCGTATTTCGGTAGCAACTTTGCCACCAACGTGGTAAACGTGAACCTGGGCCTGAAATTCAAAGCATTCAAGGAAGAATCCCGGATTCGTCCTTACCTGCTGGCCGCCCCGGGCCTGACGTATACCAGCCGGGAGGGCACCATTAACCGCAATGGGCAGACCCTGCGCACCGACGAGGACAAGAGCTACTTCGACCTGTTTGGGGCGGCTGGTGTTGACTTCCGTTTGGGTGAGGCTGTAACCCTGTTTGTACAGACCGGCCAGCATATTCCCCTCAACGCCAACCTCGACGGAGACCCGGCCCGCGACGATAATAAGTTCGACGACCGGTTTCTGCAGCATACCGTGGGCCTGAACATTGCCCTGGGCAAAGCCAAGGACACGGACGCCGATGGTGTATCGGACCGCAAAGATAAATGCCCCGATACCCCCAGCGGCGTGGCCGTGGATGAAAACGGCTGCCCCCTCGATGGAGATAAGGATGGCGTGCCCGACTACCAGGATCAGTGCCCCACGGAGGCTGGTACTGCCGCTATGCAAGGCTGCCCCGACCGTGACAACGACGGCGTAGCTGATAAAGATGACCAGTGCCCCGACCAGGCCGGCCTGCCCGCACTGCGCGGCTGCCCTGATGCCGACGGTGACGGTATTGCCGACAGCGCCGACAAGTGCCCTGACACGCCTAAAGGCACCCAGGTAGACGCCAACGGCTGCCCGCTGGTAGTTGATGCCGACGGTGATGGTATTCCGGACTCGGCCGATAAGTGCCCCGACACGCCCAAAGGCGCTAAGGTAGATGCCAACGGCTGCCCCATGGAAATTGATCCGGGTGTGCGCAAGCTGGAGCAACCCGTCCGCTTCGAAACCAACAGCACCGTTATCAAGCGCACCTCCTACGGTACGCTCGATAAGATGGTACAGGCCCTGAAAGACCACCCTGAGTATAGCCTGCGCGTAATCGGCCACGCCGATTCCCGTGGTACCGATGAGTACAACCAGGGCCTCTCGGAGCGTCGGGCTGGCTCGGTGAAGCGCTACTTCACTGGCAAGCAGGTGGACCCCGCCCGCGTGGTTACCGAAGGCCGTGGCGAATCGGAGCCGGCTGCGCCGAACACGTCGGCCGCCGGTATGTCGCAGAACCGTCGGGTAGAGTTCAAATTCGAATTCTTCATTCCTTCGGCCCCTCAGCCGTAAGGCGGCGGAGTAACTAACCTTAAAAAGCGGCGTACCATGTGGTGCGCCGCTTTTTTTGCATCATTGCCACTTTCTCACTTCATCCTTTATAGCTACATGAAACTTCGTTCTGCCTCTTTCCTGCTGGGTATGGTGCTGGTGCTGCTGGCCGGCTGCCGGGCCAGCGGACCCGGTACCCCGGCCCGTACCGTGGCTGAGTTTTTTAATAAGTATGAAAACCGCTCGGGTTTTAAGGCCACCGACTGGAATGCTGGTCTGGCTACCCGGTTTATTTTGGGTCGTATTGCCAAAATAGGAGGGGATAATGACGTGAGTCAGGCCCTAACTTCCATCCGCACGGCCCGCATACTTACCTTCACCCCCACCAGCGGCACCGCCCGCGACTTGGTAGCGGAGGGGCTTAATAAGGAAGTGGATGGCTTGCTGGCCAACGAGCGGTATACCCCCCTGGCCACCGTCAACTCCGATATGCCAAACCAACTGCGGTATTCCGTGCGGGAACAGGGAGGCAAAATAACCGAGCTGGTTGCCGTTGGCAAACAGGAAACTACTGACTCCTTCGTGCTGATGGCGGTATCCGGTAGTTTTACCCGCGAGCAGGTAATGGCCCTGAGCAAAGTGCTGCCCAACGTTGTTAGTGGTGTGAACTGATTGCCAGCTCAGTCACTGCCTACCAGAAAAGCCGGCCGCGCAGATGCGCGGCCGGCTTTTCTGGTAGGCAGTGACTGAGCTGGCCCGTTCGTATGCTTAAAACTCCAGGGTATTGAGAAAGAATACGTCCCGGCCGGGGCCCTTTTCGGAGCGCACGTGCTGGTAGCCCACGGCCAGAAACCGACTGCCATACCAGGCCATCAGGTGTTCCTGGGTAGTGTCGCTGGTTTTATCGGTGGGGTTGGCGGTTTGTAGGCTCACCTGCCAGTCGTTGGGCGTGGTGGCGGCGCGGTCTACTATCTTGTAATGAAACTCATCATCCTTCAGGTAAGCAATGGCAATGCGCTGGCCGCCGGGTAGTGGCCGGATGCGCACAGTTTCCTGTAGCTGAGTATGCTCAATTTCCTTAAGGATAAAAGAGTTGTCCCAGAGTAGGTTGCCTTGCCGGTCAAAACCGCAGATGAGGGCGTGGGATGTACGGAATCCTTCGGAGCCGCGGCGGGAGTTATAAAAGTTGTTGTAGCGGGAGGGATACCCAAAGCCGTTGTAGCCACCCAGCCCATAGTTGTAAGGCATACCCCAGTTACCGTAGCTATAGCCCGTGTTGTTGTAGCGCGGATAATACACCTCCGACACCAGCACAAAACCCTCCGGAGTAGGCACCATATCGTGCATCAGAAGCTGGTAATGGTGCCGGAACTGCCGGTCGGAGGCCCGCAGCCGCTCACTGCGCTGACGCATCCGGGCTACCTTGGCCGGCTTCATAAAATCGAAGAAATGCTTCAGGTTCAAGAAATCATAATAGCGCAATGAACGGCGCTGTCCGGTAGGCGTTACGCCGGCCGTGAGGTCGGATGCAAACAAACCCTGGGAGTAGCGTGAGTCGCGGAGAGTATAGGTGCCGGCCAGCAGGCGGGCGGCGCTGTCGCCGGGGCTGAGCTGGGCATCCAGCAGGCCCCGCTCACTACCAGCCTGCACAAACTCGGAACGTAGCAAGCGCCCATCATCGTCCAGCTGCTTCAGCTGCAGGCGCGACTTAAACCCATTGGATTCGCTCAGAATCAGCTCGGCCCGCTTGGTAGCCGAGTCGGCCATAAAGGTAAAGCGGGTGGGCAAGGGCTCGAATACCGAGGGCAGAAACTGAAACTGGGCCGTGTGCAGGTTCAGCAGCAAAATGGTCAGGTGCTGATCTACTACTACCGTCACAAAAAGATTTCCGTCCAACGCCTTCAGCTCGTGAATTTCGCGGGCCCGCTTGGTTTTGAACTCCCCGGTACCCAGCTCGCCGGTGCGTGTATCGTAGGCAGCTACCCATAAGGTGCCGGGTTCAGTGCCACTGAACACGGCGTACACATCGGTGCCCTCAGCGCAGAGCCGCTGAAAATCGTAGCCACGCGGTACCGGAATATCTACTTTGGTACGGGGCTGCAGCGCATGATTAAATTTCTGAAAGAAGTACTCCGTTTTACCCGCCAGGCGCGGGTCACGCTCCACCAGAAGTACCACGCTGCTGTCCTCTACCAGAGGCTGCACCTGTACGTCGCTGCTATAGGTTTCCAGCTCCAGCTCGGCCCGGTAGGACTGGCGTGGCTCTATTTCGGGTTTGGTGAGGGGTTTTTTCTGCGCGTACGCCCCCGCACTACCCACCAGAATGCAAAATAACAGGTACACGTATTTCATAACTCAAACCAAAAGTGCCAAGGCATTCAAGGCATTAGGAAGATACTGCGAAACTTGCGTATCACCTAACGCTGGTGCTCTGGATAGGATGCCAGCACGAAACAAAATGCACACGGCCTGCCCGAATTTTCGGGCAGGCCGTGGCCAAAGCACAAACACCAAGTGGGCGGGTTAGCTGCCCAGCTCCAGTAACCTATCAAATTCCTCCGGCCGCAGGGCCATTACTGAGAGGCGGGACTGGCGCAGCAGTCCAATCTGGCTGAGGCGCTCATCCTGCTTGATGCGGGCCAGCGGCACAGGCCGGGCCAGCGCCTGCTGCGGCATCAGGTGCACGGCTACCCAGCCACTGCCGGCTTCGGCTGTAGCATCGGGAGCAGCGGGGGCCGCCACCTTTGCTACGCCCACTACCTGTTTTTCGGTTACGCTGTGGTAATACAGGACCAGGTCGCCGGGCTGCATCTGCTGCAGAAAGTTGCGGGCCTGAAAGTTGCGGACTCCGGTCCAGTCGGTGCCGCCGTCGCGCACGAAATCGGCCCAGGAGTATGCTGCCGGTTCTGATTTTACGAGCCAGTAATTCAAGAAAGAGGAGAAGTTGTCTGCGTGAGTGAATAAGGCAAAAGTATCACGGCAGACCGTAGCGGCAGCATTCCGGTGGGTTATTGTTCCCGTTTTGCCAGCAATTTGCCGGCATCCACCGATTTTACCCGCAGGAGGTAGCCGCTGCGCTGAGGGTCGTTGAACTGAATGCGGTAAGTGCCGGAACCCAGCGCCTGCCAGGTACCCGGATAGTCGACCGGCGCATCAACGGGTCCCAGGGCAGACTCAATGAAGGTATGATCAGACTTAAACTGTAGCACCTCGTACTGCCAGCCCGGCGAGGTCTGGTTGGTGGGCGTGTAGGTTGAAAAACCTTCCCGGGTGGCTTGGAACGTGTTATACCACCTAGGACCAACTAACTCAGCTGCCCCAACGGCATCACACTCCTGCTTGGCGCAGGCACTCAGCAGGCCTGCCGCTCCTATAGCAAACACCATAAAGTAACGCATACCCGAAGAATTGCAGGTGAAAACTCTCCGGCAAGAGCCCGGTTTGCCCCCGAAAGGTTGCAGGCCCCTACCGCTCTACCCGGCGTACCTTCAGCACCTCATTCTCCAACGATACGATTTCCAGCGTGTAGTCGGGGTCCTTCTTGTCGTCGAGGGTAATCCGGAGGGTATGGTCGTTTTCGGCGGTCCAGCGGCCTTTACGGCCCTCAATGCCATCAGTAGGGGCAATATCGTACTGCGTGAACATCCCATTGTGGTCGAAGGCAAAGCCGGTACGCCCCCGGGAAGGCGGAAAGGCGTACGTGTTGGGGCGATACACGCGCACGTCGCCCTGATCCTCCTCGTGGGCGTGGAGCCAGGTCCGTTCCAGCTGCTTAATCTGAGAAGTCATATTGGCGTCGGGGTTGCAGGTGGCAGCCAGCAGCAGGATACTCAAAGAAGCCAGCAGAGTGAAGAGGCGCATGGTAGTTGAGGGTTGTGGGTAGAGCTTAGAACGAGGAGAAGCGCAAGGTAGTTGATTGGTGGTTGCTGATAGTTGGTTGCTGAAAGCAGCTGGATACGCCATGCCAGGCAGGCGGCGCGCTGGATAAGGATACGGAGCCCGTGCCGTTGCTAGGAGCCGAAAGAAGGCGTTGCCATTCCCGCGCGCAGATGCCAGCGTAACAGCGCACAGCGCCACTTTCACCCCAGCCCTTTGGCCCGATGCGCTAAATGAACTCTATACCGTAAGAACAATCAACAACCCTCTACCTTTGCCAGCCTATGGATAACCGTGCCCTCGTCCGCGCTTTTCGCCTCGCTGCCCAGCTACTGGAGCTGCACGAGGAAAACCCTTTCAAAATCCGGGCCTATGAGGGCACTGCCAACGCCCTGGAGCAGCTGAGCGTGCCGGTGGCCGACATTGAGCGCCACGGCCTGCCCGACCGCACCGGCCTGAGCAAAACCGCCGCCGCCAAAGTGGCCGAAATGCTGGATACCGGTTCGTTTGAGGAGTTGACCAGGCTGCTGGCCGCCACCCCACCCGGCGTAGTGGAGCTATTACGGGTGAAGGGCATCGGCCCCAAGAAAATCCGCAGCCTATGGAAGGAATTGGGCATCGAAAGCCCCGCGCAGCTGCGCGAAGCCGCCCAGCGCGACGAGGTGAGCAAGCTTAAAGGCTTCGGGCAAAAAACCCAGCAGGCCATTCTGGAAGCCCTGGAATTCACCGACCAGAGCCGGGGCAAGCTGCTGTATCCGCAGGCCGAGGAGCTGGCCAACGACCTGGCTGGGCGCCTGCAAACTACTGAGGGAGTAGCACAGGCAGCCGTAGCCGGGGAGGTGCGCCGCCGCCTCGAAACCGTGGAAACCATTACGCTGGTGGTAGGCACCAGCCAGCCGGCGGCGGCGCATCAGCTGCTCAACAGCCTGGAGGGCCTCACGCCCGATCCGCGCCGCAGCGGCCCGTTTGCCTGGCGGGGTACGGCCACGGTTTCCGACGTGAAGGTGGAAGTGCTGCTGGCCGCCCCGGCGGAGTTCATCAACCAGCTGCTGCTGCATTCGGCCTCGGAAACCCACCTGCTGGAACCGCTGAGCGAAGAGCCCCGCCCCGGCCAGCCTGCCACCCTGCGCCACTGGCTGCGGCGGGAGCAGTTCGCCACCGAGCAGGCTCTGTACGAGCGGGCCGGCCTGCAATACGTGGAGCCCGAGCTACGCGAAGGGCTGGGCGAGCTGGCCCTGGCCCGAGCCGGCCAGCTGCCCCGGCTGCTGGAAGATGCGGACCTGCGCGGCTCCCTGCACAACCACAGCACCTACTCCGACGGCAACCACAGCCTGCGCGAAATGGCCACGTTTCTGCGCGACCAGGGCTACGAGTACCTGGGTATTTGCGACCATTCGCAGGCGGCGCACTACGCAGGCGGCCTCTCGCCGGAGCGGGTGCGCCAGCAGCAGCGCGAAATTGACGAGCTGAACCAGGAGCTGGCGCCATTCCGGATTTTCAAGGGTATCGAGTCGGATATCCTGTCGGATGGCGCCCTGGACTACCCGCCGGCCGTGCTCGAAACCTTCGACTTTATTGTGGCCTCGGTGCATTCCAACCTCAAGATGGATGAGCGGAAAGCCACTACCCGGGTGCTGCGGGCCATCGAAAATCCGTACACCACCATGCTGGGCCACCCCACCGGCCGCCTGCTGCTGCGCCGGGAAGGGTATCCGCTCGACCACAAGGCCATCATCGATGCCTGCGCCCAGCACAACGTCCTCATCGAAATCAACGCTAACCCCTGGCGCCTCGACCTGGACTGGCGCTGGGTGCGCTACGCCCTCGACAAGGGCGTGCAGCTCAGCATCAACCCCGACGCCCACCACACCAATGGCTACGCCGACATGCGCTACGGTGTGCTGATGGGTCGCAAGGGCGGCCTCACCCGGGATATGACTTTCAACGCCAAGTCCGTGACGGAAGTAGCCGAGTTTTTTGCCCGGCGCAAAGCCGCCATCAAGCCCCCGCTGGAGTTTAAAGATTCGTTGTTTGGGTAGGGTAGTGATGGGGTGATGAGGGAATGAAGAATAAGGTGAAAAGGAGACGAAAAAAAGAACGTCATGCTGAGCATGTGGCGCATCAAGCCAGGGTGGGCAGCCGGAATCGAAGCATCTCTACCTCTAACTAACTGATTAGCATTACAACGAAGCAGTAGAGATGCTTCGGCTTCGTTGCACTTCGCTCAGCATGACGCTCCCCTCATCCCCCCATTACCCCATCACTTCCTTATGAAAATCCTCGTTCTGCGCTTTTCCTCCATCGGCGACATTGTGCTGACTACGCCCGTGGTGCGGGGCTTGAAGCTGCAAGTGGCAAACGCAGAAGTGCACTTTGCCACCAAGCCGGCCTTTCGGGGTATTCTGGAAGCCAATCCTTACGTGGACAAGGTGCACTGCCTCAATGGGGCGTTGGGGGAGCTGGTAGCCGCGCTGAAAGCTGAGCAGTTCGATTTCGTGGTGGATTTGCATCACAACCTGCGCACGACCCTCATTAAGGCTCAGCTGGGCGTAAAATCGGCCAGCTTTGATAAGCTGAACTGGCGCAAGTGGCTGCTGGTGAACCTGAAGATAGATACCCTGCCCCGGGTGCACATTGTGGAGCGGTACTTAGCCGCAGTGGCCCCGCTGGGCGTGCGCAACGACGGCAAAGGCCTCGATTATTTTATTCCGGCGGCCGATGAGGTAGCCGTGGATGAGGTGTTGCCGCCGGCCTTCCGGCAGGGGTACGTGGCTTTTGCCATCGGGGCCCAACACGCCACCAAGCGCCTGCCCGTGGAGCGGATCATTGAGCTGTGCGGGCTGCTGCGGCGGCCCGTGGTGCTGCTGGGAGGCCCCGCCGACGAAACCACCGGCCACGTGGTAGAGCTGGCCTTCGACCAGGGGGCAGCCACCTCGCCGCCCGCGCCCGGCCGCATCCCCGACAGCCCGTACTACTTCCCTAAGCAGTCAGCAACCACCAACCACCAATCCACACTCATTTACAACGCCTGCGGCCGGTTCAGCCTCAACCAATCGGCCTCCCTGGTGCGGCAGGCTAGTTTGGTAGTGAGTCACGACACCGGCCTGATGCACATTGCGGCGGCGTTCCGCAAGGAAATTCTGAGCGTGTGGGGCAATACGGTGCCGGCGTTTGGTATGTATCCTTACCGTACCGAGTTCCGGGTGCTGGAAGTACAGGGGCTGGACTGCCGGCCCTGCTCCAAAATAGGCTACGAGCAATGCCCCAAGGGCCATTTTCGCTGTATGCGCGACATTCGCTTCGACCTGGAGCTGCCCGCAGCCCCTTAGCACTGGCCAGCCCGTAACCTCAACAACAGAACCTGCCCGCTGCGCGTAAGGGAAGGCAGCGGCAACGGGGCCGCGGCAGCCAGAGTATTCGCCGATGAGCTTTTTTGCCTACGACACCCTTACCGAGGCCATGCAGGATTTGCAGCGGCGCGGCTATACCCAGGATTTCAACCTCTCTAACCAATACCTGCACTGCCCCGGCCTCGACCTGGAGTTGTACCCGCAACACTTCCAGGTG
Organism: Hymenobacter metallilatus; assembly: GCF_003944705.1. Taxonomy (GTDB): domain Bacteria; phylum Bacteroidota; class Bacteroidia; order Cytophagales; family Hymenobacteraceae; genus Hymenobacter; species Hymenobacter metallilatus. Next base: position 342,211 of record NZ_RWIS01000003.1, read on the forward strand.
CGGGAGGTGTACCGGTTTGAGGGCGAAACCGACCCCGGCGACGAAAATGTGCTCTACGCCATTGAGTCGGACCAGGGAGTGAAGGGGCTGCTGGTGAATGCCTACGGGGCCTACTCGGAGCCAATTGCCGACGAGCTGATGCACAAGCTGAACCTGCCCGCTGCCTGAGCCATGACTGACACTCCCGAGAAAGCCGTAGTTGTGCGGGTTGGCCCCCAGGACCTGGTAGCCGACATCCGGGCTGGGCGGCACACCTGGCTGGCCGATGAGCCTACCACCGTGGGCGGGCAGGACCGGGGCCCCACGCCCTACGACCTGCTGCTGTCGGCGCTGGGGGCGTGCACAGCCATTACCCTGCGCCTGTACGCCACCCAGAAAGGCTGGCCCCTGGAAGGCATCGAAATCAGCCTGAGCCACCAGCGTGTCCATCGTCAGGATTGTGACCAGTGCGAACAGCCCGGCACGATGCTGGAGGAGGTACGCAAGGAGCTGCGGCTACTGGGGCCGCTGTCGGTGGAGCAGCGGCAGCGTCTGCACAATATCTCCGAGAAGTGCCCCGTGCAGAAAACCCTCGCCAGCGGCGCCCTGCGCATTGTGACGGTACTGGCCGAGTAATTATCTTGCCTTTTACACTCATGCTGCCTTCCGTATGGCCCTTTGCACCCACCTCCAGGCTATTGCAGCCATTGTGCCCGCTCCTGCCGAGCACGTATGTCCGGAATGCGTAGCCCTTGGCGACACTTGGGTGCACCTGCGCGTGTGTCAGGAATGTGGCCACGTAGGCTGCTGTGACTCTTCCAAAAACCACCATGCCACCCGGCATTTCCAGGCTACGGCCCACCCGGTAGTGGCCTCGGCCGAGCCCGGTGAGCAGTGGGTGTGGTGCTACGCGCACGAGCAACTGGCTGAATACTAAGCCCACTAGCCCGTCAGTGGCCTCTGGCTGGTGACCTGTTGCCTGTAGCGGAGCCCACAGCCGGATCTGTGCTACATTTGCTTTTTATCCTGTAAGGCTGCTGTCTGGCAGTATCGTAGCAGCCTGTTCCTGCATGACCTCTGTACCTGGTACCATTGATATTCTGGCGCGTCTCCGCCAGGAAACCCGTCCGCATCACGATGCCCTGGAAGCCAACGAGTTTAACCAAGCCCTGAAGCGTGGTGCCGCGTCGGAGGCTGGTACTGCTCGTTTTCTGGGTAAGCTGTACGGCTTTGTCGTGCCGTTTGAACAGGCCTTACGGTCCCGGAGCCATTTGTTCGGGCCCGAATGGGAGCTGGAGCGCCGCTTCCGGAGCCATTTGCTTCGGCAGGACCTGCCCACTGCCGATACGCTGCCACTGGCCTCCAATTTACCCCCGCTACACACCTGGCCGCAGCTGCTTGGGGCCCTGTACGTGCTGGAGGGCTCCACGCTGGGCGGGCAGGTAATTGCCCGGCAGCTGGCTACGGCCGGCGTTTCGGCCCGGGCCTATTTCGGCGGCCATGCTGAGCAAACCGGCCCACTCTGGAAATCCTTTGTGCAGCAGCTGGCGGCCGCCGCCACTCCCGCCACTGCCGACGAAATTGTAGAGTCGGCTTCTCTCACGTTTCAACGCTTACACCAGTGGATAGAACAGGCATAACGCTTACCGATGAAAGCTTGGTGGGGCAGGAAATCACCCTGACTAATTGCGACCGGGAGCCCATTCATATTCCCGGTCTGATTCAGCCGTACGGGTTTCTGCTGTGCCTGGACGAGCACAGCCACCGCGTGGTGCAAGCCAGTGCCAACACCTGGGAGCTGCTAGGCATGGCGGCCGAAGAGCTGATTGGGCAGGGGTTGGATTGGCTGTTTGAGCCCGCCCGGCTCATGGAAATCAACGCGCAGCTGGAGCAGTTGCGGGAGGGGCACCGCCTGCTGGGAGTACGCCTCGATCAGCTGCCTGGGCGGCCTTTCTACAAGTTGATCCTGCACCGCTTCGATGCGCTGCTGTGGCTGGAGTTTGAGCCGGTGGCAGCTTCTCCCGGCGAGTTGCTGGATATGCCTTCCCTCAACGATGCCCTGGGCCAGATGCTGGCCGCCGTATCAGTGGTGGAGTTTTGCGAACATGCCGTACAGCAAGTGCGTGCCATTACAGGCTTCGACCGGGTAATGGCCTACCGCTTTGCTGAGGATGAAAGCGGGGAGGTAGTGGCCGAAGCCCGCCGCCCGGACCTGGAGTCGTTTTTGGGGCTGCACTACCCGGCTACCGATATTCCCAAGCAGGCCCGGGCCATGTACCTCAAAAACTGGCTGCGGTTTATTCCCGATGTGGGCTATCTGCCCGTACCCTTGGTGCCGGTGCGCAACCCCAGCAGCCAGCGCCCCCCCGATATGACGTACTCCGTGCTGCGGAGCGTGTCGCCCATTCATGTGGAGTACCTTCAGAACATGGGAGTAGGTGCCACCATGACCATTTCCCTGATTCGGGAAGGCAAGCTATGGGGGCTGTTGGTCTGCCACCATTATTCGCCCCGGCTGGTAAGCTACGAGCTGCGCGACCTGTGCCAGTTTATCGGTAAAACCTTTTCGGCTCTGCTTCGCAGCAAGGAGCAGGCCGATGATTTTGCCTACCAGGTGCGGCTGCGCGAACACCAGGCCCGGCTGTTTGGCCTGCTGGCTGAGTTTCCCGATTTCCGCACTACCCTCTACCAGCATTTGCCCGTCGTAAAAGAAATTTTCGACTGTGGTGGCGTAGTGGTAAGTTTTGAGGGGGATATAGGCCTGTGTGGTAACACGCCTACCGAAGCCCAGGCCCGGGAACTGCTGGCCTGGCTGGACGCACATATGCCGGGCGAGCTGTTTCATACCAGTTCCTATACCCGCCATAACCCCGCTGGCGTAGTACTGCGGGCTACGGCCAGTGGCATTCTGGCCATCCGGCTCAGCCACAGTCCCGGCGACTACCTTATCTGGCTGCGCCCCGAGGTATTACAAACCGTTACCTGGGCCGGCAAGCAGCAGAAAGCCGAAATCCAGAAAGATGGGGTGCTGCACCTCTCACCTCGTTCCTCCTTTGCGGCCTGGAGCCAGTCGGTGGAGAATACGGCCCTGGAGTGGAAGCCCCTGGAAATAGACAGCGCTCAGGAAATCCGGCTGCGTATTGCCGATATTCGCCTGCGCCTGTTCAATGAAATACAGGAGCGCGCCCAGGTACTGACTCGTCTGAATGCCGAGCTGGAGCGCAGCAACGACGAGCTGGACTCCTTTGCCTACGTGGCTTCCCACGATTTGAAAGAGCCGCTGCGGGGCATCCACAATTACTCGGTTTTTCTGCTGGAGGACTACGCCGATAAGCTCGATGCGGAGGGTATTCACAAGCTGGAAACTCTGGTGCGCCTAAGCCAGCGCATGGAAGCGCTTATCGAGTCCTTGCTGCAACTCTCCCGGGTTGGTCGTCTGGAGCCCGAGGTGCAGCAGATTGACGTAAACCAAGTAGTGCGGGAGGTAGTGGAAATTTTGCGGCCGCGCTTGGAGCAGAACGGAGTGCAGCTTTCCGTGGCGCAACCCCTGCCCATTGTGCAGGCCGACCCCGTGCGGCTGCGGGAGGTATTCAACAACTTGCTTACCAACGCCATGCGCTACAACGATAGTGCCGTGAAAACCGTAGAGGTTGGGGTGGTAACGGATAAGGTTATTGGGCCACGCGGACCGATTGACCCGGCTGCGTATCATACCTTTTACGTGCGTGACAATGGTATCGGCATCAATTCTCGCCACCACGAAAGCATTTTCAAGATCTTTAAGCGCCTGCACGGGCAGGACAAATACGGTGGGGGTACTGGCGCCGGGTTGGCCATTGCAAAAAAAATGATTGAAAAGAGCGGCGGTCAGCTCTGGGTTGAATCTCAACCGCAAGAGGGCGCTACTTTCTTTTTCTCAGTTCCGAAATAATATCATGAGCTCAGCTTCTCTCAAGCCCATTTTAGTGGTAGAAGACAGCGCAGAGGATTTCACGGCTCTAGGCCGGGCTTTCCGGAAACACGCGCTCCAAAACCCCGTGCTCCGGTGCGCCGACGGCGACCAGGCACTGGAGTACCTGCAGGGCTATGGGCGCAATGCCAACTGGCCCTCAGTATTGCCGGCCATTATTCTGCTGGATTTGAATATGCCCGGTACCGACGGGCGCCAGGTGCTGGAAATAGTAAAACAGGATAGTATACTCAGCACCATTCCGGTTATCATCTTCAGCACCTCATCTAACTCCCGCGACATTGAGGATTGCTATCAGTTGGGTGCTAACAGCTACCTTACCAAACCCATTGGCTACGCCGAAATGGAGGAGAAAGTGCGCCTGATTGTGCAGTATTGGCTGGAGGCCGTTGAGCTGCCCGTTGCCTAGATGAACCCCCGCCTGTGAAAAAAATACTGCTGGCCGATGACAACGAAATAGACCGGATGCTTTACCGCCGCTTTCTGGGAAAGCAGCTGGGGCACGAGAGTCTGGAGTTTCATGAGGCAACTTCCGGCGAGCAGGCCATTGCTCTGTATAAGTCGCTACGGCCCGATTGTATGCTGCTGGACTACAACCTGCAGGATATTGACGGGCTAACGGTGCTGGAGCAATGCCGCCAGCATGCTCCTTCGGAGGGGATGTGCGTGGTGATGATAACAGGCAGCGGCAACGAGAAGCTGGCGGTGCGGGCGCTCAATGGCGGGGCATCCGACTACTTGGTGAAAGGCCAGTTCGACCGGGAGTTGCTGGCCAAAACCATCACCCATGCCATTGAAAAAACAGAATGGCAGCACTATCAGTCGCGCTACCATACCCAGCTTCAGGCCATCAATCAGCAGCTCCGGGATTCGCTGACTGAGCTTACTGATACCCGGCAGCAGTTGCAGGTGCGTAACCAGGAGCTGGCAAACACCAACCGGGAACTGGCCCGCACCAACGCGGACCTGGACAATTTCGTGTATGCGGCTTCCCACGATTTACGCCAGCCTGTTCATAACCTGCAAGGGTTGTTTGATGAGCTCCGTCGGGTGGCCATCTTTCCCGATCCGGAAGACGCGCAGGTGCTGCGGCTGGTAGATGTTTCCCTGCAGGCCCTCACCACTACTATTACCGATTTGGCCACGGTTGTACAGGAGCAGCGGGCCACTGGCAACCAGGCGCCCGAGCACGTCAATATTCGGGAGCTGATGGCGGAGGTGGCCAGTTCACTCCGCGCGCAGATCCGTAGCACCCAGGCCCACATTAGGCTGGAGGTAGAGGAGGTGGAACAGGTTGAATACGTGCGGGCTAACCTGCGGACTATTCTGCAGAACCTGACCTCCAACGCCCTGAAATACCGCCACCCCGACCGTCGTCCGGAAGTAACTATTCGTACCTGCCTGCAGGCCGGTCAGCCGGTGGTAGAGGTACAGGATAACGGATTAGGAATTGATATGAGCCGGCACGGAGCCGAGTTATTCCAGTTGTTTCGGCGGTTTCACCCCGGTGTAGAGGGTACTGGGGTCGGCTTGTTTCTGGTGAACCGCCTGGTGCTCACCGGAGGCGGCCACGTAGAAGTTGACAGCCAGGAAGGGGAGGGAACTACCTTCCGGGTGTATTTGCGCCAGGAGGGCTAGCCTATTTTTTCGGAGGACATAAAAAAAGCGCCGCTCTGCTACAGAGCGGCGCTTTTCTGCGTCATCTGGCTATCTATCCAATTCGGCTGAATCCGCAGTAGCTGTGCAGGGCCGCCGGCAGCCGGATGCCTTCGGGCGTCTGGTTGTTCTCCAGCAAGGCCGCCACAATGCGGGGCAGGGCCAGTGCCGAGCCGTTGAGCGTGTGCAGCAGCTGGGTTTTACCGCCCTCAGTACGGGTGCGTAGCTTGAGGCGGTTGGCCTGGTAGGTTTCAAAGTTGGAGGCCGAGCTCACCTCCAGCCACCGCTGCTGGGCGGCGCTCCATACTTCCAGGTCGTAGGTAAGGGCCGAAGTAAAGCCCATATCGCCGCCGCAGAGGCGCAGTACGCGGTAGGGCAGCTCCAGCTTCTGCAGTAGTCCCTCAATGTGAGCTACCATGCCTTCCAGGGCCGCGTAGCTGTTTTCGGGCTGTGTGATTTGTACAATTTCTACTTTATCGAACTGGTGCAGACGGTTGAGGCCGCGCACGTGCGCCCCCCAGCTGCCTGCCTCCCGCCGGAAGCAGGGCGTGTAGCCGGTATTGAGAATGGGCAGCTGAGCCGGGGCAATAATTTCGTCGCGGTAGAGGTTGGTAATAGGCACCTCGGCCGTCGGAATCAGGTACAGGTCGTCGGCGGTGGCGTGGTACATCTGGCCCTCCTTATCGGGCAATTGGCCGGTGCCGTAGCCGCTGGCCTCGTTCACCAGTATCGGGGGCTGGATTTCGGTGTAGCCGGCTTCCCGGGCCTCATCCAGGAAAAAGTTGATGAGGGCACGCTGAAGGCGGGCACCCTGGCCCTTGTACACCGGAAAGCCCGCGCCCGTAATCTTGTTGCCCAGCGCGAAGTCGATGATGTCGTACTGCTCAATCAGCTCCCAGTGCGGTTTGGCCCCGGCCGGCAGCTCCGGCTTGGCGCCCACTTCCCGTACCACCTCGTTATCCTCGGCCGAGCGGCCGGCCGGCACGCTGCTATGTGGCACGTTGGGCAGCTTATACAGGGCCTGCTGCAGCTCTTTTTCCACGTCGGCCAGTTCTTCGGCGTGGGCTTTGGTGTGCTGCTTCAGCTCGGCCGTGCGGGCTTTCAGGGTTTCCGCCTCCGCCTTGTTGCCGGCTTTCATCAGGCCGCCAATCTGCCGGGCCAGCTCATTGGCTTCAGCCTGCGCCTGGTCGTGGGCGGTTTGCAGCTCCTTGCGCCGTTGGTCCAGACCCAGAATGGCCTGCACGTCGGCTTCGGCGGTGGCGTAGTGGCGTTTGGCCAGGCCCGCCAGCACGGCGGCGGTGTGTTCTCTCAGGACGGAAACTTGCAGCATAACAGCAGAAAGGCGAAAAGAATAGGCAAAAGTAGAAGTTTGCCGTTGCAGATACAGCACAAATCAACGGCCCTCCGGAATTTAGCGGGCCAGGCACCCTGCCGGGCGAAACGGAACTGTTTGGTTGCAGGTAGGGGTTTCCTGAAAAAGCACCGCTTTCTAACTGATTGGAGGGCTGTATCCTTTGGCTTCTGTGGCACGTATGCAGGCTAGGCCGCTAAATCTGAAATACGATTTGGCAGTTCCCCGGTATTCCGCTAACATTGCACATACAAGCCAGCTCTGGTTGGCGGACCCACTGGCAGTTTTTTCCGCGCCTGGTCTGCACTCCGCTTTTTGCACCAGCTGGTTCCACCCACGGTTTTTACTTCTCGCTTTTTTCTGCGTCGGGCGCCGCGCTGCGGCTACCTTCTGTGCCCGGAATGGCCTGTGCTGCCCTGTTGTAGGCTGTTTAGCCGCCCCCTTTTCGCTCCGCTTCTTATATGTACACTATTGACGAGTTAAAGGACCGTTTGCTGTCCGAATTGAAGGAAATTGCTGAAAATCTGAAAGTCGGCAATTTCAAGAAACTCAGCAAGCAGGATCTGATTTACAAGATTCTGGATCAGCAGGCCATTACGCCCGCCGACAAGCTTCCCCAAAAAGTGAAATCCGGCGAAGCTCTTGCTCCGGAAGCCGACGCCCCGGCCCCGGCGGCCAAACCGGCCGCGGCCCCCAAGGCTCCGGCTACCCGGGCGGCCCGGCCGGCGGCAGCACGTCCGGCCCGTAGCAAAGCTCCGGCCGCACCAGCTGCCCCAACCGAAGCCACCCCGGCCGCTGAGCCGGTTGCCGCGGCTGCCGAAGCGGCAGCTGTTCCAGCACCAGCTCCCGCTCTGGAGGCAGCTCCTGCCGCCACCCCGGCGGCCGAGCCAGCTGCTTCGGAAGCCGCCGCTGAGCCTGCCACGGCGGTAGCCGGTATGGAGGAGGCCAGCGCCGAGCGTCCCGTAAAGCTGTACCAGCGTCCGGAGCGCCGCACCCGCACCGACCGCGCCGGCCGGCCCATTGTAGCGGCTCCGCTAGCCGCTTCGGATGTAGCCGTTTCCATCGAGCTCTTCGACGTGGCCCCGGTAGCGGCGGAAGTAGCCGTAGCACCGGCCCGCGACCCGCGCCCCATCGACCCGACGGCCCCGGCTCCCATCCGGGACGGGCGGCCCGAGCAGCCCCGTATTTTCCGGGAAGGCCGCGAATACCGCAATGACGCCCCCCGCGAAAACCGCAACGAGCCCCGGCCCGAAAGCAACGGCCGCGCCGAGCAGCTCCCCCGGGAGTTCCGGGCCGACCAGCCCCGCACCGACCAGCCGCGCGCCGATTTTCGGCAAGAAGGAGCCGCCCCGCGCGAGGGCCGCAACGACCAGCCCCGTAACGATCAGCCTCGTAGCCTGCGCGACGGCAGCCGCCCCGATGCCCGCGAGCAGCGGGAGCAGCGTCGGGAGGAGCGCTACGCCGCCCGTGAGCTACAGCGCCAGCAGCGCCAGGAGCAGCGCCTGAACAACCCCGACCAGCCCCGCGCCGACCGTCAGGAACAGCGCCAGGAGCAGCGCCCGGCCCGGCAGGAGTTTGATATTACCATCCCCGGCGACGGTACCTTGGAAATGATGCCGGATGGCGGCTACGGTTTCCTGCGCAGCCCCTTCTACAACTACCTGGCCTCGCCCGACGATATTTACGTGGCCCCCCAGCAGGTAAAGCAATTTGGCCTGAAAGCCGGCGACACGGTAAAATGCACTATTCGTCCCCCACGCGACGGGGAGAAATACTTTGCTTTGGTTAGCGTGGAGGGTATCAATGGCCGCTCGGTAGAAGAAGCCCGGGACCGGATTCCGTTCAACAACCTCACGCCGCTGTTTGCTGAGGAGCGCCTCAAGCTTACTACTAAGCCCAGCCAGTACAGCACCCGCATTCTGGATTTGTTTGCGCCCATCGGCAAAGGCCAGCGCGGCCTGATTGTGGCCCAGCCCAAAACCGGCAAAACGGTGCTGCTCCAGGAAATTGCCAACGCCATTTCGGAAAATCACCCCGAGGTGTATTTAATGATTCTGCTCATTGATGAGCGCCCGGAGGAAGTAACGGATATGGCCCGCTCGGTGAAAGCCGAAGTGCTCAGCTCCACCTTCGACGAAACGGCCGACCGCCACGTCAAAATTGCCACTATTGCCATGGAAAAGGCCAAGCGCCTGGTGGAGTGCGGCCACGACGTGGTAATTCTGCTCGACTCCATCACCCGCCTGGCCCGCGCCTACAACACAGTGCAGCCCGCTTCCGGCAAAATTCTGTCGGGTGGGGTGGATGCCAACGCCCTGCACAAGCCCAAGCGCTTCTTTGGGGCGGCCCGCAACGTGGAAGACGGCGGCTCGCTCACCATCATTGCCACGGCCCTCATCGAAACCGGCTCCAAGATGGACGAAGTAATCTTCGAGGAATTCAAAGGCACCGGCAACATGGAATTGCAGCTGGACCGCAAGCTGGCCAACAAGCGCATCTTCCCGGCCATCGACGTGCCGGCTTCCGGTACCCGCCGCGAAGATTTGCTGATGAGCAAGGACGAGTTGAACCGCATCTGGGTGCTGCGCAAGTTTATGTCCGACATGACGGCCTCCGAAGCTATGGAGTTCCTGAAGGACCGCATGAAAGGCACCCGTGACAACGAGGAATTCCTGCTGGCCATGAACGGCTAGTAGTACTACTACGTCCACAGAAAAGGCCTCCGCTGCAGTTACAGCGGGGGCCTTTTCTGTGAGTGCCGTAGCTGAATTAGTGCCGCACGAAGCGCTGCACATTGCGTTTGCCACCGGCCGTTAGCTCAAGAAAGTAGATGCCTGCCGGAATTGCCTCGACTGCCACGGTAGTATTGCCAGAACCTTTACCGCTGACCAGTACTTGTCCAGTAACTGAGTGGACGCGGTATTCTACTACGCCGCCCACGGCCGGCAGTGTAATGCTGGAGTTGCTGGGATTAGGATAAAAGGTAGCGGCTAGTTCGTCGGTTGCCACCACCACTATCACCGAGGAAAGGCTGGCTGTCCCATCGGCATCTACCTGGCGCAGCTGGTAGTATGAAAGCCCGGCCGGCGCGGTATAATCGGTGAAGGCGTAAGTGGTACTGGCAGTAGTGGTGCCGCGGCCTTTCACGCGCCCCAGCGCATCGAACGATTTTCCATCAGCACTACGCAGAATCTCGAAATAGGCATTATCCTTTTCGGTAGCTGTAGCCCAGCTTACCGCCACCGATGAACCCTGCCGTTCGGCTGAAAAATGAGTAAGGGTAACCGGCAGGGGGCCAGCGCTGCTAATAACAACATCATCAATCACTATGGCAGTTTTATCATTGGCATTAGCGACAATCCTGACTTTGGCCTGCGTGACTGTAGCTGGTAGAGCAAGCTGAATAAAGGAGTATCTGGTAGCGCTGGTAGTGCCAGCGGTATAGGTAGGTGCCCCAGCGCCAACAGTGGCAGTAGCAGTAGCGGTGGCAGAAAAATCCCAAATCACGTCACGTCCGTTGCCATTTCCTACAATAGTGAGGGCTGTGTTATATGAAGATCCACCATTTGTGCTAACACTTACAATTACACTCCCGTTGGATGCCAGTCCACCATTCTGATTTGTAGCAAATACAGCTAAGCGAAAATTGATGGAGTTATTCGAGAAATTTGTGAAGGATACATTGCGGAAATCCATGGTGGTGGCTACAATACCACTTCCGGTATTGTTTTGAGCCCCATACGAACGAGTACCGCTTGTACTCACTGAGCTATTGTTCGGGGAAGGATTAGGACCCGCAAAAGCAGAACCAGAGTTGCCCGTAAAATATTGCCCCCCGGAAACAGTGAAGCTTAAACTACCTGCCGTATTAGCGCCCTCAAAATCCTGGGAAGCAGTTGTACTTTGTCCAAAAGCTGAGAAGAGCCTTCCTAATAAAAGGGCCATCAGCAAAGAAGTAGAGAAGAGTTTCTTACTCATAAAAAAGGTGTGTTGAGCGAGTGAGAGGCGGCATTCAGCTAAAAAGCCAAACTATTTCGAAGAGAGTGTGTACGAGTATAGTCTTATTAATTGAATAAAACTAATAATGTTTGTAAGGTAGTTAAGCGTTTGATTTGTTTTTAAACAGTGCAAGTAATTGACTATTTGGGCTATATAGAGTATGTATTGTTAAAGAATACAATCAATTATATTATAAATATTATAATATAATTGTACTTTTTTTATCTTGAATTAGCCTTGTCTTCGTATTAATGTACTTGTGGCTATCAGGCAGCCTTGGTACACCTGCTGCAGCTACATTTCAGTGTCCTCTTATGCAAGCAGAGTAGGGTCAACTCACACTCTCTACTTCCAACACGTTATCCTATGTCTTTCACTAATGAGCTATTAAGTACCGTGCTGCATCACGCCGGCCGGGAGGTATCTCGCAAAGAGTTTCTGAGTCTGGCTGGCCGAGGGCTGGCCGTAAGCGTAGCGGCCGGGGCGCTGGGTAGCTGCCAGTCGGAGGGCCCGGGTGCCAAAGCGGCGGGTACGCCTACCACGGGCACGCCCGCTTCGGAAGTTGACGCTGCCACCACTTTCACCTCACCGGAGGGCACAAAAGTAGCTTCTTCGGAAGCCGTGTCGCCGCCGGCCAAGGTGCCCGCTGAGGTGAGCAAGCCCATCGAGCTGGAAGCCTGGAAGTCGGATGTAGACCCCCAGTCGGGGCCGGTGCCCACGCCGCTGCCGCCCGACCAGCGCGTGGGCTACGCCATTGTGGGGCTGGGGCATTTGTCGCTGGAAGAAATCCTGCCCGCCTTCGGGGAGTGCAAGAAGTCGAAGCCGGTGGCGCTGGTAAGCGGCTCGCCGGAGAAGCTGAAAAAAGTGGCCGCCCAGTACGGCATCAAGCCCGAAAGCTGCTACAGCTACCAGGACTACGACAAGCTCAAGGATAACCCGGAGGTGAAGGCCATTTACATCGTGCTGCCCAACTCCATGCACGCCGAATACGTGCTACGGGGGGCCAAAACCGGCAAGCACATTCTCTGCGAAAAGCCCATGGCCGTATCGGCGAAGGAGTGCGAGCTGATGGTGGACGCCTGCAAAAAGGCCGGCGTGAAGCTGATGATTGCCTACCGGATTCAATACGAACCCTACAACCGCTTGGTACACGACATGGTGCGCGCCGGCAAGTTCGGCAAGCCCAAGTACATCCAGGCCCAGAACAGCCAAAGCTCCGCCAACCCCGACCACTGGCGCCACAAGAAAGCCCTGGCTGGAGGCGGGGCCCTGCCCGACATCGGCCTGTACTGCCTGAACACCAGCCGCTTTCTGCTGGGCACCGAGCCCACGGAGGTATTTGCCTACACCTACAGTACGCCCGGTAACCCGCTGTTCAAGGAGGTTGAGGAAACCATGTCGTTTCAGCTGCGCTTCCCGGAGGGAGTAATAGTAGACAGCATCACCCACTACAACACCCACGACTCGCGCTTCTACCGCGTGAATACCGAGCGGGGCTGGATCCACCTGGATAATGCCTACGCCTACACCGGCCAGAGGCTGCAAACCTCGCAGGCGGAGGGCAAGGCCAAAATGCAGAACCAGATTACCATTCCGGCCCAAAACCAGTTTGCCACCGAAATGGACCATTTTTCGGAGTGCATTCTGGAAGACAAGCGCCCCCGCACGCCCGGCGAAGAAGGCTTGCAGGACCATCGGATTATGGAGGCTCTGTACCAGTCGGCCCGGGAGGGGCGGCCCGTAAAGCTGCCGGCGGTGCAGGGCACAGATGTGTTCCGGGGGCCGGAGCCCAAGCAGACGTAACCTCGGTTCCGTTATTCTGAGACAGTAGACGAAAGACCTTATGGTAGTAGAATGGGTTTTCTCACAGAGGTTCGCGGAGGGATGCACTGAGGGTCGCGGAGGCCGTTCAATTGCTATAAGGTCCTTCGCAGGCTCACGATGACAGCGGAAGGATGGCGGGGAGAAACAGCCCGACGCCCTACCTTTGCCCGTATGGAACAACAACCCGACCTACCCGAGCTGCTCTATATTTCGGACCCATTGTGCAGCTGGTGCTACGGCATGAGCCCGGTAGTGCAGCAGGTACAGGCGCAGTTCGCCGGACGAGTGGTGGTGTCGGTGCTGTGCGGAGGCATGATAACCGGGGAGCAGGTTGGGCCTATCCGGGAGGAGTGGCCGTTGCTTTCGGGGGCGCTGGGACAGGTGCAGCAAGTAACGGGCGTGGTATTCGGGCCAGCTTTCCGGGCCCGGGGCGAAGAGGGCAGCTACGTGCTGAACTCGGAGCCGCCGTGCCGGGCCATTCATGCGTTTCGGCAGCTGCGGCAGGAGCAGGCCGCCCAGTTTGCCCACAAGGTGCAGCAGGCCTACTTCCGCGACGGTGCCGACCTGAACGACCCCGCCACCTACGCGGCCCTGGTTGCGCCCTACGGCCTTGATGCGGCCGATTTTCAGGCACGGATGCAGAGCCGGGAGATTATCCGGGGTACCATTCTGGAGTTTGCAGCCGTGGGCAAAATTGGGGTTCAGGGCTATCCTACCACCATTTTGCGGCTGGGCTCCCAGGGCCTGATACTGGCCCGCGGCTACCAGCCCTACGACTTGTTTGCGGCCCGGCTGGAGGAGGCGCTACGCCAGGCTGACTAGAGCCCGAGTCGTCAGAACGTGTACCCCAGAGCTGTGCTCCGGCTTGCGTAAGAAGGTAATTACCCCTAGTGCGGGCCGGAGCACAGCTCCGGGGTACAAGGGCAACGACGGCCGAGGCAGGGCTTCGGGGTACAACTCCTGATGGCGTGAGGTACCCGTTCTTCTTAGGGAATATGCACCACCTGCTTGCGCAGCGGCGACCAGGCAATGCGCTGCCGGTCTTCCTTACCGACCAGGTAAATAAATGCCACCGCGTCGGGGCGGCGGTGCAGGTCGTCCCAGGCGGCGCGGTCGAGGCCGGCGGGTACATCGGTTGCCGGGAAAGTGGCCGATTTAGCTACGGCCGGCCGCTGGAAGTTCTTGTCGGCAAAAAACTCCTTCACCCGTTTCCGCACGTAGGCTTCCCGCTCGGCCTGGGTAGCGGTGGAGCCTTTCATTTCGTACACCATAGCCGCCTCCAGGTCCGGCGACGACAGCACTTCCCGGAAAATAACCTGGCCGCTGGCCGTGGTGATGGTAAACGTAGCTTCCCCACTCAGCACCGAGGAGCCGCGCAGCACCAGCGAGAATACGTCGGGCGAGGCCGCCGAGGAGAACTGATGGCGGCTGCGGCTGGTCAGCAGCGTATCGGCCTGGGCATCAACGGGGGCCGGGCGGGCCGTATCCAGGGGCTCGGGCCGGGCCGCCGACGAATCGGGAGCGGTGGTAGCGGGGGATGAGGTAGCCGTTTGCTCGGGCGAGGAGCAGGCCGCGGCAACTAGCAGGAGCGGGAATAAGGCAGTAAAACGCATGGCGCTGGAAATAGGGTGAGGCTGATTGTACGCAACGGGCAGCTCAGCCGTTGGCCGCGGTTACCAGATTAGCATCAGGGCAAACGCCAGGCTCAGGCAGATGGAAGATACCTGGTTCATGCGCATGGTGTGGTCGAAGTCGGCGGCGGCCGGGTGCTGCCACACGCCCCGCGCCCAGGTGGCAAACAGCCCCACTACCGGCCCCGTAGCCACCAGAAATACCAGTAAATGGCGCAGCTCCTGGCGCTGCACGTACACCAGCGCCAGCAAAGCCGCCCCCGCCGCCAGCGCCACTCCCGCCCAGATAAACGTACCCCGAATCCCCAGCCGTAAGCTCAGTGTCCGGTCGCCGCGTCGGGCGTCTTCCTGGTGCTGATACACCTGGGTAAGCGGGTAGGAGCCACACAGAAACAAGCTGCTGACCAGGGCCAGCAGCAGATTGGTGGGCTCCAGCAGCTGGGCCGGGCCGGCGCCTACGCCTACCTGGGTCATCAGAAAGGTGTAGGCCCCCTGAAACACCACCACCACGGCTGTGCTCAGCAGGGGATACTTTTTGAGGCGGATTCCCTCGTAGCTGTAGGCCTTCGATACGAGCAGATACCCGGCCACCAGGCCCGCAAACGGCAGGCTCAGCAGCGCGGCCCCCAGCACGGCCAGCCCATCAAACAGCCACACCAGATGCAGCAGCTCCGCCGATACTTTCGGGGGGTGCCGCAGCCCCCCGATGCTGCCCTCGTCCCGGTCGTAGTAGCTGTTGTAGCCGTTGGAGGCCGGGTAGGCCAGCAGGTGCAGCACCACAAACACGCCCGCCGCCCGCCCCCAGCTGAACGGCTCCCGCAGGGCGCTCAGCCCAAACCAGAATACCGGCATCAGGTACACTGAAAACGGAATGCGCAGCAAAGGCAAGGCGCGGCGGTAGGGCAGAAGCAAGGACATGCGGCGGGAAAGTAGCACACGCTTCAGCTTGTGCCGGATGAATAGTAATAGCACACGCTTCAGCTTGTGCCGGGTGACAACATACCCATTGAACCAGGCGGCTCACGGCGCAAGCTAAAGCTTACGCCCCGATTCAGCTTAGGCCACGTTGTTGGGTATACCGATGAGGTAGGTTACCTCGGGGCCCCAGTGGTGGCGGACCTTCCCGGCCTGCCAGGTAAATGCCCCACTTGGGTCGGCGCGGTGGGCCAGCCGCAGCAACTGCTCCGGCGGGTACATCCGCAGAATGCTCACGCATCCGTCCCAAATGGTAAATAGCGGAATCAGCGGGATAAGGTAAGTGAACAGCAGCCGGCTCAGGCTGAACGGCCGGATAAAGGGCGTAATCAGAAGCTGGGCAACGGGCAGTACGGTGCAGGCCAGCAGTAGTTCCAGCCAGTGCTTGCCGGCCCCCTCGAACACGCCAATGCCCGTACGCTGCCGCACCGCATCGGCCAGTAGCGCCTCGGCCGCTGTCGGCGGGAAATGGTGAAAGGCCGAAAACACCACCCGAAACCCCGCCAGCCCGGCTGGCACGGCAGTAGCATC
The DNA here is from genome assembly GCF_003944705.1 of Hymenobacter metallilatus. GTDB lineage: Bacteria > Bacteroidota > Bacteroidia > Cytophagales > Hymenobacteraceae > Hymenobacter > Hymenobacter metallilatus. Next base: position 358,127 of record NZ_RWIS01000003.1, read on the forward strand.
GACGGGCGCTGGCTCGGCATCGAGCCCAGGCGTAGTAGCCTGCAACTCCTGCCAGGCCGCTGGCTGGGGGTATAAATCGGTGAGGCGAACCTGGGCCTGGGGCAGACCGGCCGCACGCAGCTGCCGTAGCACGCCCGCCGTGCCGCCTCCGGCTCCGGCGCATAACTCCAGCAGTTGATGGTGGCCGGTGCGCAGTAAGGCGTCGCGCAGCAGGGGCACAATAGGCTGGTAGATGCGGAGCCCCGAAATCATAAAGCGCAGATAATCCATCATGCCCGCCCGGATTACCCGCGGAAACCAAGGCAGGTCTTCAAACTCGAACAGCTGGAGGCGAAGCTTCATGGGATGCGCATACGCAGAAGTGCCGCAAAAGACAATCCGGCACCTTACGGGCGGGCATACCACCCCGACACGGCAGACGCGACTATCCAGGGCAGCATAGAGAAAAACACCCGGATTGCATCGTCGGGAGCGGCAGCGGCCCACACAAGCAGGCCGGCCGTTAGCACACTAACCAGGCCCGCCGTACCACTCAGGGCGTATTGCCGCATCGAAGCCGACAGATGAGAGGTGCCCCGCAGCACCAGACGAACCACAAACATGTAGGGTACCACCAGAAAAAAGGTGCAGATTAAGCTAATAGTTATGGCCCCTGCCCAGGCCTCCAACACTACGGTTGCCTGGTGCCAGGCCGGAGGATGCCGCACAACCGTATACAGGGCAAACAATGAACAGCCTCCTGCTACTGTACCCGCCCATTGTTTAATAGCTACATAAAAGGCTTGAGAAGTAACTGTATCAGTCTGCACGTACTTGAACAGGTTGCGGAGTACACACGCAATATAGTGGGGCAAGGCCGTTTGTTGTAGGAGGTAGAATGGCCCTGAAGCAGGAGGATAGTTTCCTCAAGTGACGTGCTCGAGTAAGCTCCCCCTCGGAAAAAGAGGGCAACGAGTTTTTTAGCATTAATGGTGCGCCGCCACTGCAGCCCGCTGGGCCGGACCATAGAGCCAGAATACGGCCAGCACTGCCGCCACACCGTAAGGCAATGAAAGCGGCAATACGGCCTGCATTGAGTCGATGGGCGACAGTAGCACCAGCAACTGATTGGCTAGCAGAAAAAACAGCACCACGCCGCCTAGCGCCATGCTTCGCCGCGACCAGCCGGGTTTAACCCGACTCATCATGGTGAAAAACGGAATAACCAGCGGCACAACAGCCAGCGAAACCAATGCAGCCAGCAGCCCTGCCAGCAAGGCAATTGAATAGTCGGCCAGGCGGGCCGAGGCGAAATCCAGCAGTAACCACAAAGTACCGCCAGCGTTACTAAGCAGCCACAGAATGAAGGTGCGAACAGTGGTAGAGTGGCTGGTAGTGGCGTAGTGATGAAGCATAATGCAGATAAATAAAGGCGGAAACAGAGAAAAAGTGTACCGATAACACCCCGAACGTACGCACCGCCAAACAGCCCTGGTTTCCTGAAAACGGGCTTTTGTTGGGAATTCGGATGCCATTTTGGGATGCCGACGGTGTCCCGCAGTCTAACAACTGTAGTTGGTGAGTAGGCACGTCAGCAGCTTCAGGGAAATGATGAGGTGTAAGAGGCGTTTGGAGTAGTAGTCAAGCTTGCCGGCTCACATCCCTTGCATGAAGCTCACTGCACCAAAACGTGCGTCGGATGAATGACCACGCCAGCCTCTGCACGCAAAAGCCCTTGATAGTGCATATAGGTCAGCCCGTCACTCCCAGCCCCGCATTGGAAGCACGTCAAAAAAATTATTGGCTGGATGTGTTGGAAACCACCCCCAACTTGTGTTGCTTTGTAACGCAAAGTGCTTTATTCTATGGCCAAGCCCACCATCGACCCGCTCGCTCAGCTTACCGAAATCCGTTCCATCATGGAACGGTCGTCGCGCTTTATTTCGCTCAGCGGCCTTTCTGGGGTAGGGGCTGGGGTGGTGGCACTGGTGGGAGCCGGCGTGGGGCACTGGTATTTGCAGCAGCGCTATGCCGCCGAGGGCTATTCCTACGGCGGCTTCATGCGCCTGCTGCAAAGCACGCCCCAGGAGCGGCTGGCGGTGCTGCCATTTCTGGCGCTGCTGGCCGCGGGTATTGTGGGTGCGGCGCTGGCCGTGGCTACTTTTTTCACGGTGCGCCGGGCTAGGCGGGCCGGTCAGCCGGTGTGGAGTGCCCTGGGGCGGCGCCTAGCCATTAGTCTGGCTATTCCGCTGGTGGCGGGCGGACTGTTCTGCATCGCCCTGTTTGTGCAGGGGGCGGTGGGGTTGGTAGTACCGGGGTTGCTGCTATTCTATGGCCTGGCTTTGCTCAACGGCAGCAAGTATACCCTGGATGAAATCCGTTGGCTGGGCCTCACCCAAATTGTGCTGGGGCTGGTGGCCGTGTTGTTCCCTGGCTTCGGCTTGGCGTTCTTTGCCCTCGGTTTCGGCCTGGGCCACATCGGCTACGGCATTCTGATGTATAACCGGTATGAAAGAGGGTAATGAAAAGGATGAAGTAAAAAGTGACAAGTGCAAGTAAGCCTCTGTATGGTTCCAGGTTTATAGAATCCCAGACATTATTTGCATGACACACTGCGTCGTGGCACCCGAACCTCGCCTTTCTTCTGTTAACCTCAGGCCGCTCAGACCCCATCCGTTCCTCTCAACTGCATACTTCTCCCCCGTCACCTTTTACCTCATCACTTCATAACTCCCTTTGAAACACCTCATTCACACGCTCAATAAGGCTTTCGACAACCGCGTCCGGTTGGGCGTAATGGCCGTGCTGATGGCGAATGAATCGGTGAGCTTCAATGAGTTGAAAGAAGCCCTGGACCTGACGGATGGCAACCTGGCCAGCCACGTAGCGGCCCTGGAAAAGGCCGGCTACGTAACGGTGAGCAAGCAATTCATCGGCAAGAAACCCAACACCACCTATGCTGCTTCCATCGAAGGAAAAACCGCATTTCAAGACCATCTGTTGGCCCTGGAGAAGTTGTTGCGCGGGTAAGGTCTCTTTTTTTGCCCTTAAACTTTGAAATACAAAGTTCTTTCAGAATACCTCTTACTGCTTATGACCACCTTCACTGCCACCGTGCCTGCTGCCGGGCCGGTTCCCTTCACCCACCGCAGTCCGGTGGTACTCACAGCCCTCCAAAAGCTGCTGATTCCGGCCGGCACCGTGCTGTTCGATGTGCTGTTCTGGAACCAGGAAATTGGCCTGAACCTGGCGCTGTACACGGTATTTGTGCTGGCGGCCACGTTGCTGGGGCAGCCCCGGCAGGCGGCGGTATGGCGCTCCGGCTACTTCCGGCTGATGGTGGCGGGTACGCTGGTTAGCGCCGGCTGCGTGGTGTGGCTGGGCTCCGGCGCTGCCCGGCTGGCCTGCGTAGCTTCCCTGCTGATGGTGTTAGGCTACGTAAACCAGCCCCATCTGAAACTGGTGGCCTACGCCCTGCTGACGGCCCTAACGGCCGCCACGCGGGTGCTGCCGGGCCTGTTGCCCTACCTGAGTTTGCCCCAGGGCGGGGCCGGCCGCTGGCCGCGCGTTCGGTTTTATGGCCGCCTGCTGCTGCTGCCGCTGGTGGTGCTGGGCGTGTTTCATGTGCTGTTTGTGCTGGCTAACCCGCACTACGAAGCCCTGACCGACCACTTAGTGGAGAAGCTGGGCGAGTGGCTGCTGGCGCTGTGGCCGGCTTTTTCGCTGCCGCATCTGCTGTTTTTTCTGCTGGGGCTGGTGCTTACGGCTGGGGCGTTGGTGATAGTGCCCCAGCATTTTTTCCTCGACCATGAGTCGCGCTTCGGGGAGTTTGTGCGGCGGCAGCGCGACCGGGTAGCTTCCTTCGGAGTGCGCCGCCCCGATTTCCGCGTCAAAAGCCAGGGCCCGCTCGACTTGCGCAAAGAGTATCTGGCGGCCCTGGCCGTGTTTGGGCTGGTAAATGTGCTGCTGCTGGTGGTCAACACGCTGGATGTGCGCTGGATCTGGTTCGGCTTCACGCCCGAGCCCGGCTTCGACCTTACGCAGTTTGTGCACGAGGGTACCTACGTGCTGATTCTGAGCATTCTGCTGGCCATGGGCATTGTGCTGTGGTTTTTCCGCCGCAACCTCAACTTCTACCAGCCCGGGCTGCCGGCACTGCGCTGGGGCGCTACCGTGTGGGTGGTGCAAAACGTGGTCCTGACGGTGTCGGTGGGGCTGCGCAACTACTATTACATTCTGCACACGGGGCTGGCTTACAAGCGCATTGGGGTGTATGGCTTCCTCCTGCTCACCCTGTTCGGGCTGCTAACGGTGCTGCTCAAAATCTGGCAGCGCCGCTCGGCCTACGCCCTGGTGCGCCTGAACGGACTGGCCGCCTACGCGCTGCTGCTGGTGCTGGCCCTGGGCAACTGGGAAATCTGGATTGCCCGCTACAACCTCAGCCCCCGCTTCCGCACCGTCGACCTGGGTTTCCTGCTGGCTATGCCTGAGCGGGTGCTGCCCGAGCTGGCTACCCGCCAGGACGTGCTGGATGGGGCCACGCGCATTATCATCAGCCCACCCGGGGCTTATTACGAAAGTACCGCCACGCCCGAGCAAGCCAAAGCCGCCATCCGGCACCGCATTGCAGCCTGGCAGCGCAACTACCCCGAGTACCACAGCTGGCAAAGCTGGACGCAGGCCGAGGCAGCAGCTTATGAAGCTCTGCGCAACCAGTAGCCACTCACCCGATTTCTTTTCTCCCATGAACTTCCTGCAACTCGGATTTTCCCTGTTGGGCCTGCTCTGGTGCGCCGGCAGCGTGGCCGCCCTGGCCGCTTTGCTCACCTGGCGCGAACGGGCCGCCACCTTCGCCGCCCGTACCCAGCGCCTGTTGGTAGTCGTGCTGCCCTGCGCCACCTTGCTGCTGGGCTCCGTGCTCTGGACGCTGCTGCACATGATGCTGCTCTGGGGACATGCCGCGCCGGCCGTGGCAGTTCGCTAACATTTCTTCCGCATGAAAACTGAGCATATCAAACCCCACTCCGCCGGCCGCAGCCTGGCCGTGCTGCTGGCCGCCTGCGCCGTGCTCTGGACGTGGTGGCAGATACCCGGCTGGTATCAGCTGGGCTCCACCAACGCGGCCCAGTTGGCGCAGCTGATGCACGTTTGGCAGCAGGCGTGGCTGCTGGGGCTATGGGTAGCGGGGGCCAACGCCGTGGTGCTCTACCAGGCCACGCTGCCGCTGGCCCTGCCTTCGTCGCCGGGCAGCCTGCTGGATACCCGCCGCTACCTGCCCAACTTTGTATTCTGGCTGTGCGTGGTGTTCCATTTGGGAAGCCTGCTGGGCCTGCTACTGCTGGGCGCCGGTCAGGTTACGCTACATCCGCTGTGGGTATGATGGACTGGCTGGATTCGCTCGTGGCCCGGCTACGGTACTTCGTATGCCGTACCGTGCTGCCGGCTGTGCCCCGGGCGGCGTGGTGGGTTGCCGGTGGCATGGTTTTCTGTGCTTTAAATCTGGTGTTCGAGCAGGAAATATGGCCGAATCACCCGCAGACCGGGGTGTGGTTTGGCGTGACGTTCATCGGATGCATGGTGAGCTTGCCGTGGCTGGCGGCTCTTGCAGCGGGCCGCATAGCTGCAATGCTCAAGAATCAGGCTTGGCGGTGGTTATGGTGCCTGGCCTCCTGGTGCGGATACGCCGGCGCGGCTTGCATAACTGTAGCAGTGGGTATCGGATTAGTAATTCTATTCAGTGGGCGGATGACGGACTAAGGGGTCTGGAACCAACCCTATAGGTACGGAAGTAAAAGGCAGGCAAGGGAGGTGTGTGCGGCCTCCATTCGGTTAGCTGCCGCACACACCTCTCCGCCAACTGATAAACTACGCACGACCCCGCCGCAACTGGTATATTTGCGTCTCCCAAACCGGCTCCGCCGGTTCTGCTCGCCTCATTGCGCTCTGCATGTCCGCTTCTACGCCGCTAAAGAAAACTACTTCCGCTGTTCCCACCCGTCGTTGGCCCAACCGCACCTCCCGTGCGCTGTGGGCATTTTTTGTGGTAGGAGCGGGGCTGTTTCTGCTGTACCCGATTCTGGTGAGCATGAACTTTCTGTTCCTGTTTGGCAAGTCGCCGAGTTTGGAGGAGCTGGAAAACCCCCGGGTGGAACAGCCCTCCAAGGTATTTACCGCCGACGGCGTACTGATTGGCCGCTACTTCCGCGAAAACCGCTCCCCGGTGCCGCTCAGCAAAATGTCGCCCTGGCTGATCAAAGCCCTGGTTTCAACGGAAGATGTGCGCTACCAGCAGCATTCCGGCATCGACCCCGTGGCCATTGCCCGGGCCGTGGCAGGCGTAGCTACCGGCGGCAGTGGGGGTGGGGGCTCCACCATCACGCAGCAGCTGGCCAAAAATCTCTACAAAACCCGCCGCAAGGAAAATACCGGCCTGCTGGGCCATGTGCCCCTGTTGGGCACTATCATCAGCAAAACCAAGGAGTGGCTCACGGCCGTGGAGCTGGAGCGCCGCTACACCAAGGACGAAATTCTGGCCCTCTACTTCAACACTGTGGAGTACGGCTCCCAGGCCTACGGCGTGAAAGTGGCCGCCAAAACCTTCTATAGTACTTCCCCCGACAGCCTCACCATTGAGCAGGCCGCCATGCTGGTGGGTATGCTCAATAACCCCACGGCCTTCAACCCCAAGTTTCATCCTCAGGCTGCCCAGCGTCGCCGCAATCTGGTGCTCACGCGCATGGGGCAGGCGGGCGTGCTCACGGCCGCCCAGGTACAGCAGGAGCAGGCCCGGCCCATTGCCCTGAAATACCAGGTAGAAAAGCACGTGGACGGGCCCGAAACCTACTTCCGTGGGGCCGTGAGCCAGGCCGTGAACGAGTGGTGCAAGCAGAACGGCTACGATATGTACCGGGACGGCCTGCGTATCTACACCACCATCGACTCGCGCATGCAGCAGTACGCCGAGGAGGCCGTGCAGAAAAAAATGAAGTCCCTGCAGCGTACTTTCGACAACTTCTGGCGCAACCGGGACTCCAACCCCTGGGTGGACGAGGACGGCAAGGAAATTCCCGACTTCATCGAAACTCAGATGAAGCGCACCGAGCAATACAAGGAGCTGGCCGCCCGCTACCGGGGCCGCCCCGATCTATTAGACTCAGCATTGCACCGCAAGCACCCTACCAAGGTATTTACCTGGAAAGGTGACGGCGACACCACGCTCATGCTGTCCCCGCTCGACTCGCTGGCCTATTACAAGCACTTCCTGCACGCCGGCATGATGACCATGGACCCCTTCACCGGTCAGGTAAAAGCCTGGGTGGGGGGGCTCAACTACCGCTTCTTCCAGTACGACCACGTAAAGCAGGGCAAGCGCCAGGCCGGCTCCACCTTCAAGCCCTTCGTCTACCTCACGGCCCTGGATAACGGCTACTCGCCCTGCGACCGAATCCGGGATGAGCGGGTAACCATCAACTACGTGGAAAACGGCAAGCCCATGGAGTGGCAGCCCGACAACGTAACCCGTGAGTACACCGGCATGAACATGACGCTGCGCTACGCCATGGCCCGCTCCGTCAACTCCGTCACGGCCCAACTCACTGAGAAAGTCGGCTGGGATAACGTGGCCAAGTACGCCAACAAGGTCGGTATCCGGAGCAAGCTGCTGCCGGTGCCCAGCATCGGGCTGGGCTCGGGCGGTGACGTGAGCGTGTTTGAAATGGTGAATGCCTACAGCACCTTCGTCAACCAGGGCTTCCGCACCGAGCCCATGCTGGTCACGCGCATTGAGGACGTGAACGGCAACGTGCTGGCCCAGTTCGACCCCCAGCAGAAGCGCGTAATTCCGGCCGAAACGGCCTGGCTGATGACCTACATGCTGCGTGGCGGCATGGAGGAGCCCGGCGGCACCTCCCAGGCGCTATGGGACTATGAGCTCTGGAAGAAAAACAACCAGATTGGCGGCAAAACCGGTACCACCAGCAACTACTCCGACGGCTGGTATATGGGCATTACCAAGGACCTGGTAACCGGCGTGTGGGTAGGCGGCGAAGACCGGAGCATCCACTTCCTGAACTCTCAGCAGGGCGAGGGGGGCCGCATGGCCCTGCCCATCTTCGGCACCTACATGGAAAAGGTGTACCAGGACCCCGACCTGGATATCCGGATGGGGCCCTTCCCCAAGCCGACCGTTACCATCACCAAAAAGTACATTTGCGTAACCGAAGAGCCGCGCCGCCGCCGCCGCGAGGAGCCCGTGGATACCATTGTGGTCGACAATCTGCTGGAGGAGCTCAATAACGGTACCGTACCTCTTCCCGACAGCCTGGGCGGGCAGTAAAAACTTGTAATCCAGAGCCGGATTTACCAGGACGTGCACCCCGAAGCTGCGCTTCGGCCCGCCTGAGGAGGGTATCCAATTACGCAGTAAAATAATTACCTTCTCCCGTGAGGCACAGTATAGTTCCGAGCTATCTGTTCGGGCTCAGCTTGCGCCATAGCAGCACGGTGCCCACCACTACGAGCCCGGAAAGTAGTTGAAACGTGCGCCGCCAGGGGTGCGTGGTGTGCAGCGTGCGGTGTACTTCCAGCGAGTTACTCCAGGCAATAAAGGCATCGGCAATGGGCAGCTGACCCAGTAGGTAGGATTTGCCGCTACCACCGTGCCAGGGTAGACCAAACGCCTCAATGCTGTTGCGCAGGCCCACGGCGGTAGTAGTGTCGCCGAAGCGCTGCATAGTACGCCGGCCCACCAGAGAAGCCGCCCCGCCCACACCCCAGATAACCGGGCCGGAATCTATATCCTCCGTGGCCGCCGTGCCCTTGGCCGATTCCAGCAGGCCTGGCAGGCCCAGCCGGCTCGTCAGGAACAGGGCGCGGTAACGCTGGAAATGCGGCTGCGCATAGGCAGAGTCAATTTCAACAAGGAAGGTAAGCAGCTGGCTTTGCGAAGAGCCGCGGGCGGGCGTGAGTACAGCCCCGGAGCCGGCCTTCACCTCGTGCGGAATTAGCTGCCGGGCATCCAGCCGGGAGTTCACCGCCCGCAGCCACTGCCGGATTACCCTATGGTACTGCGGCGGTTGTAGCCGGTCGTGCCAGGCCAGGGCCGCCACGCCCAGCACGCCATCGGCGGGCCAGGCTGCACCGCGGTACGATTCCAGGTAAGGCGAAGGGCTGGCAGCCAGGGCAGCGGCAATCAGGGCGCATTGCCGGTCGAAGCGGTGCAGGTCGGCCGTATCCCGCTGGGCCGGGGGCAGGGCGTACAGGTAGCGCCCCAAGCAGTACGCCGACCAGCCCTGGTAGAAAGCCCCGTAGGGCAGGGGCAAATCCGGCTCAAAAATAGCCTGTGCGGCCGGGCTTTGCATCTCGCCCAAGGCCCATTTGGTTTCCCGGCTGGCCTGTTGGTGCAGGGCAGATGCTGGCGGTACGTGAGCGAGCAGCTCCGTCCAGGTAAGCGCATACAGCGCATTCAGGTATACAAAACCTTCCGGGTACAACTCCTGCATCTGCTGCCCCGCCCCGCTGTGCATGCGGTCCTGCAGAAACTGTAGCTGCCCTATAACTTCCGCATTGACGGGCCGGCCTTGTACTGGCACCAGCCGGGGCGTATACAGCAGCTGATAGTTCAGGTAGGCAACAAGTAACAAAATGCTCCCTAGCGGGACCCGGAGAAGAAAACGCACGGCGCTGCCCTATTCCTCGCTGTAAAATGACTCCAGCGCCCCGCGCAGCTTCGGAAACTCAAAGGTGAAGCCCTGCTGCAGGGTTTTTTCGGCACTAACGCGCTGGGAGGCCAGCACTATCTCGCTCATTTCGCCCATTACCAGCTTCAGGCCGAACTCGGGCACCTTAGGCAGCACCAGCGGGCGGTGCAGCACATCGGCCAGGGTGCGGGTAAACTCCTGGTTGGTTACGGGGTTGGGTGCCACGGCATTGTAAGTGCCCTGCCACTGCGGCTCCTCCAGAGCCTGAATAAACAGGCGGCACAGGTCGTCGAGGTGAATCCAGGACATATACTGCTTGCCCGAGCCCAAGGCTGCCCCAGCCATGAGCTTCACGGTACGGGCCAGGGGCACCAGCGCGCCGCCCTCAGGGCTCAGTACGATGCCAATCCGGAAAATAGCCGTTCGGACGCCGTATTCCGCTACCCCCTGGGCCGCAGCTTCCCAGCGCTGGCACACTTCCGCCAGAAAATCGTCGGTAGCCGGTGGAGTTTCTTCGTTTACCAGTTGACTGTCCCGGTCGCCATAAATGCCAATGGCCGAGGCCGAAATGAACGTCCGGACGTGGTGGTTCTGCTTGGCCAGTTCCCGCGCCATCAGCTGGGTGCCGGCCAGGCGGCTCGACAAAATTTCCCGCTTTTTTTCCTGCGTCCACTTGCCGTCCGACACGCTGCTGCCCGCCAAGTTGATGATGTAGTCGGCGTAGGGTACGGCGGCCTCGTCGATGGTGCCTGCCAGCGGGTCCCAGCGGAAGCTGCGGAACCGGCCGCTACCGGACGTGCGGCTGAGCAAGGCCACTTCGTAGCCCCCGTCAATCAGCATTTCCGCCAGGCGGGTGCCAATCATGCCGGTACCACCGGTAATCAGAACTTTACGGGACATCTGAAATAGTTTCTGGGTACTTGTTTCTCGTTCGTGTTCAGTTTACGCCCATCAGCAGATTTGCATGACCGACACGGAGAACTTGCCGATTCCTAAGCACCAAAACTAGAAACAAGTAACTAGAAACCAGAAACTCATTTCCCCAACAACCGCAAAAACTCGTGGCGTAGCGTTTCGTCGCGCCCAAAGGCGCCGCCGTATTCGGCCGTAATGGTACTGCTGTTGGTGTCATTCACGCCCCGGCTCATTACGCAGAGGTGGTCGGCCTCAATCAGCACGGCCACATCTTCGGTGCCCAGCGCGTTTTTTAGCTCCTCAGCAATCTGGCGGGTGAGACGCTCCTGCACTTGGGGGCGGCGGGCAAAGTACTGCACCACGCGGTTCAGCTTACTGAGTCCCACTACGTGCGTACCCGGCAGATACGCCACGTGGGCCTTGCCGATGATGGGCACAAAATGGTGCTCACAGCACGAAAATACCGTAATGTCGCGCTCCACCAGCAGGTTCTGGTAGTGGTAGCGGTTGTCAAACAACCGTACCTCGGGACGGTGCTTGGGGTCGAGGCCCCTAAACCATTCCTGCACGTACATTTTAGCGACGCGCCGGGGGGTGCCGCTCAGGCTGTCGTCGGTCAGGTCCAGGCCCAGCAGCTGCATAATCTGCTCAAAATGCCCGGCAATGGCCGTAATCTTCTCGTCGTCGCTGAGCTGAAAAGCATCGGCACGAAGAGGGGTGCGCAGGTCGGCCGGTAGTTGGGCATCAACAACGGGGCGGGCGGCACCGTCCGCGGCAAAGGCCGCAGGCACGGGGTTATCCATGGTATTCTACAAAATTGCGTTCGGTCTCATACAGCGTAACCGATAAGGCTAGGCTGTCCGCTAGGTGAGGACGCAAACGGTTCCAGATAACCACGGCAATATTCTCGGCCGTGGGGTTGAGGTGACGGAATTCTTCAGTGTCCAGATTCAGATTCCGGTGGTCAAAGGTATCCAGAATCTCGCGTTTGATCAGGTCACTCAAGCGCTTCATATCATACACGTACCCGGTCTCCGGGTCGATGCTGCCGGTCAGGCGGACAATCAACTCGTAGTTATGTCCGTGATAATGAGGGTTGTTGCACTTGCCGAAGATGGCCCGGTTGTGCTCCTCGCTCCAAGCTGGGTTGTGCAAACGGTGCGCGGCGTTGAAGTGCTCTTTACGGCAGATCGTAATGGTCATAGTCGGCAATGAACAGCGTGGGGTTGCTTTTGTTCAGCAGGTTCGCAAAGATTCATAAGTGGTTAAACGTAGCAGTATCTGTATATGAGAATAGTTTTATGGTACCTAAGTAATGCGAAATAGTAATTTTCAAGCAAAACACAGCTTTCTTCAAAAAAATCAATCGGGGGCCTAGTATGGTGCTGGTAGTCTGGTTAAATTTGGTCAGTCGGATACAGTAAGCCGGCATTTACTTCCTGCACATCATTTCTTTTTCACTCTATTTCATTCCCCTATGAAACGAGGCCTACTCTTCTCCCTGCTGCTCCTATTGGCAACAACGGTGACCAGCTTCGCGCAAAAGTCGCCCGTTGACGAAACGGATATGGCCATCAAAGGCATTCCGCGCAAGGGGCAACGAGTTTCTATGCAGCTGGATAGCAAGCGCGTGGAAGACTCCTGGAAAAAACAGCTGGATGAGCAGTTCGGCAGCAAGGTGAAAGCCGATAAGGGCGTATATACCATGGATGGCGTCGTTATTGAAGCCATTTCCAAAACCCCCATCCGCGTAATCAGCAAGGTAGATGCCGTGCCAACCGGTACCACCGTATGGTGGTCGATTGACCTGGGCAACGCTTACCTGAGCAAAGATGCCACTCCCGTGCAGTGGAAAGCCGCCGAAGGCTACCTGAAGGACTTCGCCCGCAAGCTCTACCGTGAGGATTTGGCCCTGCAGGTTGCTACCGCTGAGAAAGCCCTGGTACAGTCGCAGGACAACCACATGGCCGTTATTGCCAAGGCTGATGCCATCAAGAAGGACATCGAAAAGAACAAGCAGCGCAAAATTGAAATTCAGCAGCAGCTGGCACAGAACGCCGCCGAGTTGCAGCAGTTCAACAACCAGGTTGACCTGAACCTGAAAGAGCAGGAAGCTGCCCGCGCCGACATTGTGAACATGCGCGTGGCCCTGGAAGCCGTAAAGGAGCGCATGAACAAAATCGAATAGTAGCCGCAGTATACCGCCGCTTCTCTCCGGTTACAACAACAAAGGCCGCCCTAGTGGGTGGCCTTTGTTGTTGTAAGCCTTTATGTGCTGTGGCGCGGACTTCGGCCCGCCGCTCACCTCACATAAAACGGTATTCAGGACGCCTTTTACAGTCCGAAGGGCGGCTCCTGTGGTAGATAGTATACTGTGTGGAGGCGGCGGACAGAAGATCACGCCACAGTATACCGGCTCCTTACTCCAGGTGGCTGCGGAGGAATTTTTCGGCCTCTTTCTCGTTTTTCCAGCCTACAATGCGGGTTTCGGCCGGGCGGTAGCGGTGCTGAAACCATAGGCTCAGGGAAGGCCGCACACCCGGGTAATGCTGATTGAGCGTGGCCCAGTCAGTGGCATCGGGGAGGGTGCGCTGAGCGGGGCGGGCAGGCACGGCCAGCAGCACAGTTTGCAAGGCGCCTTTCACGTCCAGCGTGAGCAGGGCCAGGGGCGTCACTTCTACCACCGTGCCCGCGGGCTGGGTTTCGGCCAGCACCAGCGCTGCCAGCGGAGCCTCCGCCCCGCCCATACCCGTGGCTACCCGCGTACCCGGTACGAAGCCCAGATTACCGGGCACCGGCAGAAACTCAATTACCTCCTCGGTACCGGCTTCCTGCTGTCGCTCAAACGTGTGCGTGGCCGGGTTGTAGTGCTGCTCGTGGTTGGTACCGGCGGGCATGGCCACGACCACCTGAAGCAGCTTCCGTTCCGCCGAGAAAGTGGGGAGCTCGGCGTAGTTAGTGTGGCAGCCGCTCAGCAGGCCAGGGAGGAGCAGAGCAGGAAACAGCAGGGCAGAGGCACGCATGGCAATGAGGGATAAGCCGAAAGACTGGTCCGGAAGATAAGAAGCCCGGCCAGCATGTACTATGCCGGGCCGGGCTTCACCCTGTACAGGATTTCAGTAGAGTTACTGCGCCAGCTGTTCGTCGAGGAGGCGGAAGGGACTCAGCTGCTCCAGGTGCAGCACAAAGCGAATGTTACGCGCGAAATCTTTGCCACTGCCGGGCAGTCCGTTCTCGTACTGGGAGCCGGCCACGGGCAGGTACAGACGCAGGATGTTCTTGGCCAGAGGCAATACCAGGCCCGCCCCGTAGTAGCCCCGGGTCCGGGCGCTGAAGGAAAGGCCAGCTACTATTTTGCCTAGCCCCACATCACCGTACACGGCCAGGGAGGTAACCGGCAGGTCGGCTTCCAGGTTGAGAGTGGTAAGCCAGTTCTGAGTGCTAACGGGCACGTAGCCTTTAAAGCCCCCGTCCCGGTCGTCGGTCTGGTGCACCTGGGCGGTGAAGGCATCGGAAATCTGCTGCCGGTCGAGGTAGGTGTTCTGGTAGCGGTAGTCGTAGCTGCCGCTCAGGCCCATCCGGAAGTCGGCGCTGGATTTCAGGAAGGTGCCCCCGAACACGCGCGCCCGCACCTGCTTCCGGGCGTTGTAGTAGCGGCCGTAAGTGGCCGTGGCCCGGAGCAGGCTGGCCTGCCGGGCACTGTTGTCACTGGAAACATCCGATGACAGGAAGTTCAGCTCCAGGTGGCCCGACCAGTTCTGGAGGGCATTCCCGTCGCTGATGCGGTATTCCGCCGTCTGAATGCTGCTGGTACGGTTCAGGAAGTCGCTCTGCACGGAGGTATTGGCAAACCGGACCCAGTGCTGGGCGCGGTTATAGGCCGAATGCGGCAGCTGCAGGGTGAGGCTGGGCTCAATTTTGCTGAACCGCTCAAACCGCGTCAGCTGTACCTTGGTGATAAGCTGGCGCACATTGGTGCGGGGCAATACGTTCAGCGACACGCTGCCGATGCCGTTTATCTCCGCCCGGTTGAAGCTGAACATGGGCATGGCCAGGAAATTCAGGCGCTTCGGGGCCAGCAGGTTCGTGTAGAAGGCCGCGCCCAGCATAAACTTATCGGCGGTGTTGGCCCCCAGCACCGGCACCCAGTTGATGAAGTGCCGGTCCCAGCGCTCCACGCTGGCCAGGGGCTTCAATTGCAGGGGCTCCCAGGTCGGGAAGCTGCCCTCCAGCTGGCGCTGGTCGTCGCGGCGGTTGAGCTGGGGCGTGAGGTAGCCGGGGTCGACTACCACGGCCGCCACCCCCTGGCGCTGGAAGTTGAGCTGGGTTTCGTCCTGCTCTTCATCCTCGGTGCCGCCGAATACGGGCGTCCACTTCAACTCCAGTACTTTCCCCTGAGCATCCAGGGAGGCCACGGGCACGGCCAGGGGCGCGGGAGAGTCGTTGCGTACCAGCACCTTTACCGTACCGTTCTGCACCAGCATATCCGACAGCGCTACCTCGTAGTGGTTCTGGGTAGTGAGCATCTGCTGAAAAAACCAGCCGAGCTTCTGGCCGCTGACTTCCTCAAACACGGCCTGCATGTCGGCCGGGTAGGGGTGGCGGAACTGCCACCGCTGGTAGTAGGTGTGCATGGCCTCGTCGAACTTCTCCTGCCCCAGGTAGCCGGCCAGGTATCTCAGCAGGGAGGCCGTTTTGCCGTACACAATCAGGCCGTAGTTGAGCTTGCCGAATTCCGCCGAAATGGGGCCACTCACCGGCTGGTCGAGGCCCCGGGAGGCCATGGCCTGGTAGGGAATCTGGTTGAGGGCGGCGGCCGGCAAACCATCTACGCCCAGCTTACCAGCAATTTTGGGCGACTTCGCCAGAAACTCGAACTGCCCGGCGGTGGGGTTATCCCGCTCCGCCACCCGGTTTTCGATGTAGGAGTTCACACCCTCATCCATCCACGGAAAATCCCGCTCGTTGGAGCCCAGAATCCCGTAAAACCAGTTGTGGCCCACCTCATGCACAATGGCCGCAGGTTGCGTTACCGTCACCATCGGGTACTCCATACCTGAGCCGGCGCTTAGGGCTCCATCCACGGCCGTGGCGGAGGCGTAGGGATACTCGCCCACCCACTGCGAGTAGTAGGTGAGGGCGTCATTCACATCCTGCAGGCCCTTAATCCACTTCTGCGCATCCTTGTTGGTGAAAAGCACCCAGGAAGTTACCTGCCGACCCGAGGGTAGTGTGACGCCGCCTTTCAATACGTTAAACCGCTTATCAGCAAACCAGGCAAAATCGTGCACCCGGTCCTGCACGTAGCGCAGGGTTTTGGTTTCCGCCGCCGAAGCTGGAAACTTCAAATCGGAGCCGAAGTCCTGCGGGGTTTTCTTGGCCGCCGTAGTCGTAGCCAACTGGTCGAGGCGCTGCTGCTCGTCGGGATTCTGGAGTACGCCGGTGGCGCCCACCGTGTAGTTGGCCGGCAGCGTAATGCGCACATCAAAGGAGCCGTACTCCGAATAGAACTCGCCCTGGTCGAGGTAGGGCATCGGGTGCCAGCCCTTCTGGTCGAATACCGCCGGCTTGGGGTACCACTGCGTAATCTGGTAACTCTGGCCCACGTGCCCGAACCGGGAAAACGAGTCCGGAATCTTAACCCGGAAGGGCGTGGTGATGGTGGCGCGCGCCCCGGCAGCCAGGGGCTGCGGCAGCACCAGCTTGGCCATGTCGGGGCTGGTGGCGTCGTACTCCAGCCGGGCCGGCTGCCCGTTCACCTGAAACTCCAGCCCATCGATGTAGCCGCGCTGGCTGGGGCTGGCAAACTGAAACTTCCGGCTGCCGTTGCGCAGCTGCTGGCGGGCAAAGGCGGTGTTGTTGTCCCGGTAGGCATTCGGCCACAGGTGAAACCAGATATAGGTCAGTGCCTGGGGCGAGTTATTGGTATAAATCAGCTCCTCACGGCCGCTGAGCAGGTGCTGCTTGTCGTCGAGGGTTACATCGATGGAATAGTCGGCCTGCTGTTGCCACGTGGAAGCCGTTTGGGCTTGGGCGAAGATTGGGGCTACCGTTAGGCCGGCCAGGTAAAGTAGTTGTCGGATGCGCAACATAGGATGAGGGGAAGAGAACAAAGCGGCAACGAAAGTAGCCGTTCGGGGCGAGACCCCCGAAGAACCTTCTGAAAAAGCACACGTTTGCCACCTACACCCATCCATCACGCTACCTGGTAGCCCAACCCATTCGTATTATGTCGTACCACAAACTGCCCAAGGACGATACCCAGCACCAGAATCACCTCGACGGTGCCATCAATCTGCTCACTGGCAACCTCCAGGAAGAAGCTGAGCGTGCCGGCCTCGACAACAATTTCCAGCGCTGGATTGAAGACCTTAAGGACGCCAACAACCCCGAGCTGCACCAACTGGTAGTTGATTTGCAGGAGCTGAAAGCCCACTTCGGTGGGGGCTCCATTGATAAAAATATCGTGGGCCGGCTGCTGCACCGCCTGGGCACTGCCACGAGCAAAGCCGCCATCTTCGCCGAAAACCCCAACACCGCCGACCGGATTGGCAAGCTGGGCGAGGCCCTGACGGCCGCGGCCGGGCAAGTGCAAGGCGGACAAACCACGCCCGAGCAGGATTTGCAGCAGGATTCCAGCCAGAACCGCTAGCTAACCTGCGTAACCAAATAGAAACAGCGAAGCCGGTTTCCTACGCAGGAAACCGGCTTTGCTGTTATTAGAAACGCGGAGAGCGGGTAGCTTAGGCTACGGTAGCCACTACGCGACGCTTCTCTTTGATACGAGCCGCTTTGCCCGACAGACCACGCAGGTAGAACAGACGGGCCCGGCGCACCTGGCCACGACGAATTACTTCAATCTTGTCGATGTTAGGCGACAGGAGCGGGAAAATCCGCTCGGTGCCAATCTGGTTCGAAATCTTACGAACAGTGAAGGTTTCGCCGTTCGAGCTGGTGTTCTTGCGCTGGATAACTACGCCCTGGAACTGCTGAATGCGCTCCTTGTTGCCCTCGCGGATTTTTACGTGGACATTGATGGTGTCACCGGCGGCAAACTTGGGGAAGCTGGCGCGGCGCTCCTGGGATTCCTGCTGGATAAAATCGAGTAGTACGCTCATGGCTGGAAAAACTGTGAAGGACGGCCGCGCCGCCCTGAAGGGTTTCGGGTAAAGAGGCGCAAATATAGCCCTCTGATTTGATGATTACAACTTCCGTTGTTATTGACTGAGTGACTGAGTGTCTGAGTAGTGCCTTTTTAATAGCTTCAGCCCAAAAAACACGCAGTTATTCAACTACTCAGTTACTCTAAAAGGTCCGGCCGCCGCTCCTGTGTGCGAGCCAGGGCCTGCTCATGGCGCCAGATATCAATTTTCGGAGTATTGCCCGAAAGCAGAATATCCGGTACCGCAAGGCCTCGCCATTCGGCCGGGCGGGTGTACACGGGGGGCGCCAGCAGGTTGTCCTGAAACGAGTCGCTCAGGGCCGACTCCTCGTTGCCCAGCACGCCGGGCAACAGCCGCACCACCGCGTCCACCAAAATGGCGGCCCCCAGCTCCCCTCCGCTCAGCACGTAGTCGCCTACGCTGATTTCGTGGGTGATGTAGGCCTGCCGGATTCGCTCATCCACGCCTTTGTAATGGCCGCACAGGATCAGCAGGTTTCCCGCCAACGATAACCGATTAACCAAGGGCTGCCGCAGCGTGTTGCCGTCGGGAGTCATATAGATAACCGCATCGTACGGTCGCTGCGCCATTAGCTCATCGAAACAGGCGGCAATAGGCTCCACACGCAGTACCATGCCGGCTCCGCCCCCAAACACATAGTCATCAATCTGACCGTGCTTATTGATGGCGTAGCGGCGCAGGTCGTGCAGCTGAATTTCGGCCAGGCCTTTCTCCTGGGCCCGCTTCACAATGGAATGGGCGAAGGGACTGACCAGCAAATCCGGCTGGCACGTTACAATGTCAATGCGCATAGTTCCCAAGCAGCCGATAAGCCTAAGGCGCTACAAATTCGTCGGGCTCATCCCGCTCCCGCGAAGCAGGCGTCAGATACACGTCAAGCAAGCCTTCAGGCAAGTTTACGTATAGCTTGCGCGCGTCTTCGTCGGCATGCGAAATCAACTCATCGGCCACTGGAATCAGTACTTCCTGACCCTTGTAGCGCATTGACAGCACGTCCTGCTGGGGCAACTCGTAGAACGTCTCTACAGTGCCCAACTCACCGAGCTGCTCATCCACCACCAGGAAGCCAATCACATCGTGAAAGTAAAACTGGTCGTCGGCCAGGTCCGGCAGCTCGGCTAGTGGGCGCCACAGCTTGGCATTCCGCAACGGCTCGGCTTCCTCTATCCGGTCAATACCTTTGAGCTTGAGCAGAGCCCGCTCACCACTCTGGGGCTGCAGTTTTTCCACGGCATACTCCGTGAGCTTGCCCGGGGCCGTGGGTAGTTCCAGCAGCACCGATTTCAGCTTCCGATACGGCTCCAGGTCATCCACATCGAAGGTGGCTACCACGAAGCCTTTCAGGCCGTGTGGCTTCACAATGGAACCCAGTTCGTAGCAGTCGTCGAGTGTCATGAGGTAGGAAGTGAAGAGGGGGAAACGTGCGAAGGTGATGGAGTGGAACAAGACAGCGGCGGGCAGAGCCGTCGACATCCTCGTTACCCCATCACCTTCTTACGTAAGCCAGAAACTATGCGCCGGCTTCCTCAGTGGTTTCAGCCGGAGCTTCTGCCTCGGTGGTTTCAGCTTCGGCGGCCGGAGCAGCAGCAGCCAGGGCGGCAGCCTGCTTGGCGCGCTGTGCTTCAGCGCGAGCTTCGTTTACCTTGGTTTCAGCGGCCAGACGCTGCTTGCGGGCTTCTTCCTTGGCGGTGCCCAGGCTGGTGCGCTTGCCTTCGATTTTGGCGTCCTTCTGCTCCTTCCAGTCGGTGTAGCGCTGGTCGGCGGTTTCCTGGGAAATAGCGCCTTTGATAACACCCAGTTGCAGGTGCTTACGGTACAGCACACCGCGGTAGGAGAGCATGGCGCGCACGGTATCCGTGGGCTGGGCACCTTTCATAATCCAGTCGAACGCCTTGTCACCATCAAAGTTGATGGTGGCGGGGTTGGTCTGGGGGTTGTAGGTGCCGATTTTTTCGATGAAGCGGCCGTCGCGGGGCGAGCGGGAGTCAGCAACAACGATGTCGAACATTGCGGCCTTCTTGCGGCCACGACGGGCGAGGCGGATTTTAACTGCCATAAACCGGTTTGGTTAAGTGACGCATCCCGTGCGTCTGGTTGAAAAATGAGGTGCAAAGGTAATCATAGATTCATCGGATTAAAAGGATTGCACCGTTTCAGCGCATCAGCCGGTCTAAAAGAGAAGGGTTTAAAGATAAAAAAAAGGCCATTTCTGCATAGAAATGGCCTTTTCACAAGAAAATATATCTGGGAGAACCTACGCCGCCATGGGTACATCCTGCTGCCACTTGCGCTTCACTTTCACCACGCCTATTTTATCGAGGGTCCAGATGAAAGCGTAGGTGGGGTCCAGCTCCCACTTCTTCACGCCGAAGTTGACGCGCATGGGCAGCTTGTGGTGGTTGTTCTGGAACAGCTCCCCGAAGGCCAAAAAGTCGAAGGGCAGGGTGTTTTTGCTATGGTCGTGGTTGTCGAAGTTCTGGTAGCCGTACTTGTGGCCGCCCCAGTTCACGATGGCGCCGTGGATGGGGCCCATCAGAAAGTGCAGGGGCAGCAGCAGGAACTGCCACCAGGCCGTGGCAAACTGCACGTAGAACAGCACGTATAGAGCGCCCCAGCCGATGCGGGAGTACCACTTGTCGCCCAGGTTTTCCACGGCTTCCCACACCGGGTAGTCGCCCTCAAACCGCTCAGCCAGCTCGTAGCGACGGTTCAGCACATCGTTGTAGATGTTTTTGGTCTTCCACATCATGCTGAACGCATTGGAAGAGTACAGCGGCGAATGGGGGTCCAGCTCGGTATCGGAGTAGGCGTGGTGCATGCGGTGCAGCAGCGCGTAAGCCCGGGGCGAGAGGAAGGAAGAACCCTGGCAGATGTAGGTGAACAGAAAGAAAAACCGCTCCCAGAATTTATTCATGGTGAACATTTTGTGGGCGGCGTAGCGGTGCAGGTAGAACGTCTGCGTGAAGAGCGACAGGTAATAGTGCGCTACGAAGAAAACGAGTATTGCCATTGGGGCAGAAGGATTAAGGGTCGGAACCGGAAACGGCGGGCACGTTTGAGGGCAGAAGCCCAAATTCCCTGCTAAAGTTCAAGCGCCGTTTCGCAAAACTACGGCCACCCCTCCCCCAAGTGCAATTCAGCTTCTAAAAAGGACAAAATGTTATTAGCGACGGGACATGAGCAGGGAAACCTGAGACGATGAAGCTGTTTAGGAAGTCTGGCAGAACCAATCAGAACGTCATGCTTCATCTGGTGTCCGCTTGTCGAAGCATCTCTACCGCTTCGTTGAACGGCTCAACGAAGCGGTAGAGATGCTTCGACAAGCGGACACCAGATGAAGCATGACGTTTTTTCGACTTTCTAAACAGCTTCGACAAAACAGCAGAAGTGAGACAGACGGACCGTTTGGCGAAGTCGTCTGTCTCACTTCTGCTGTTTCGTCGTCTCAGGTTTCCCTCTAATAATATGCCTCCGCCGCTTCCCAGTGGGCTATGTCGGGCAGGGGGGCTTTGAAGCACATAGCTTCTTTGGTTACGGGGTGCTGAAACTCCAGCTGGCGGGCGTGCAGGGCAATGCTCACGTCGGGCAAAGGGGCCAGGAAACCGTACTTCACGTCGCCCACGATGGGGGTGCCGAGGCCCGAGCTGAGCTGCACCCGAATCTGGTGGGGGCGGCCGGTAATGGGGTTCACCTGCAGCAGCCAGCGCGTGCCGGCCTGGCCCAGCACCTGGTAGTCCAGCTCCGATTTGAGGCCTTGGCCGTGGCGCTCGGTGTAGGCTTTAGTGGTGTTGCGAATGGGGTCTTTCACCAACCAGTGCGTGAGGTGGCCCTGGGTAGGGGCGGGACACTTACCGGTGAGGGCCCAGTAGGTTTTGTGCACCTTATTGTCGCGGAACAGCTCGTTGAGGCGGCTCAGGGCCTTGCTGGTTTTAGCCAGGGCCACCACCCCGCTCACAGGCCTATCCAGGCGGTGCGCTACGCCCACGAAGGCGGCACCGGGCTTTTTGTACTTGAAGCGCAGGTATTCCTCGGCCTTGGCTGAGAGGGGCTCGTCACCGGTTGCATCGCCTTGTACCAGCAGCCCGGCGGGCTTGTTGATGATGAGCAGATGGTTGTCTTCGAACAGGATTTCCCGTCCTTCAGCCCACAAATTTGGTCGGTTCACTCTGGGGAAAGAATTAAAAATTAAAAATTAAAAATTATGAATTGGCTGAATCCGAACGGTCAATTTGAGCGCATTAGGGAGCCAGTAGCGTAATTTTTAATTTTTAATTCCTCAATTTTTAATTGATTTAATACGCTTCTTCCGAAGTCGGGAAGTCGCGGGCTTTTACGTCCTGAATGTAGCGCTGCACGGCGTCGTGCATCAGGTCGCCCAGCTCGGCGTAGCGGCGCAGGAAGCGGGGCTTGAACTCCTTGGTGATGCCCAGCATATCGTGCACTACCAGCACCTGCCCGTCCACGTCGGGGCCGGCACCGATGCCGATTACGGGGATTGTGAGCTTCTCGGCTACCTGCTTGGCCAGGCTGGACGGAATTTTCTCCAGCACCAGGGCAAAGCAGCCGATTTCCTGCAGCAGCAGCGCGTCTTCCAGCAGTTTCTGCGCCTCCGCTTCTTCCTTGGCCCGCACGGTGTAGGTGCCAAATTTATAAATACTTTGCGGAGTAAGCCCCAGGTGGCCCATCACCGGAATGCCGGCCGTGAGGATGCGGGTGATGCTGTCCTTGATTTCGGCCCCGCCTTCCAGCTTGATGCCATGCCCGCCCGATTCCTTCATGATGCGAATGGCGGAGCGCAGGGCCTCGGAGGAGTTGCCCTGGTAGGAGCCAAAGGGCATATCCACCACCACAAAGGCCCGCTTCACGGCCCGCACTACGCTCTGGGCGTGGTAAATCATCTGGTCGAGGGTGATGGGGAGGGTGGTTTCGTGGCCGGCCATAACGTTGGAGGCCGAGTCGCCCACGAGCAGCACATCCACGCCCGCCCCGTCCAGAATTTGCGCCATCGAGAAGTCGTAGGCGGTGAGCATGGAAATTTTTTCGCCGCGCTGTTTCATGGCCAGCAACTGGTGCGTGGTCACGAGTTTGACTTCTTTATGCTGAGACATAGAGGTAGAGAAAAGAGAGGAAGAGAAACCGGAGGCATCGGCCTGGGGCAGGGCAAAAGTGCCTAATTTCTTTCAATCAGATGTCCCCTTGCCATTGGCAGGGTATACAGGCCGCCGCCGCCGTTAGTAGTTCAGGAACGTGCGGTTGCGGCTCAGCTTCAGGCTCTGGAGCAGGGTTGATTTGGCTGCAATGGTTACGAAGTAGCCCCGGGTGGCGCCGAAGGGCCGCCAGTTCCCGTTGATCTGCCAGCAATGCAGGTCCTTGGTGAAATCCAGGGAGGTAAAAGCGGGCGTGCGGTTGATGAAGTCGTAGTTGGTGCTGAAGCCGAAGCGGAAGGTTTCGGTGAGCTTCACTGAGCCGTTCAGGTTGAGCGTAGCGGCCGTGTAGGGCGACCGGCGGGGGCGGGAAGTCAGCTCCGGCAACGGGCCCTGGTTGGCGTAGGAGGCCGTGAAGCTGGTATTCAGCTCCCAGGGAATCGAGAAATCCACGTAATCCTCGTACGGATTTATCATGCGCGGGGAGCCGAGCTGCGGGTCGTTTACCGGGGCCGCATCCCGCTGAATTGTTGATTTTTTGGTGCCCTGCGCCGGATTGAACTGGTAGGACAGAGAAGCATTGGCGGTGCTGAGGCGGGCCAGCCGGATGCGGGAAGTGGAGGGTTGGTCCTGCCACAAAAACCGGTCTTTCAGCGTACCGGTGGAGTCGCGCTGGTAAAACTCGAAGTTGGCGTTGAGCGTGACGTTGAGCTTGCGGGCCACCTGCGTGCGGAACGTTGAGGACAATGGCGCCAGTTTCAGCCGGTCGGCCGCAAAGTTGTAGCCGGTGCTGAAATCTAGCCCGTCAATCAGGCTCACCTTGTTGAAGGGCGTGTTGCCGGTGGTGTCGTTGGAGTTGCGCACCTTCATTTCCACGGCGTTCTGCAGCGAGAAGCTCAGCTGGCTGACGCGCGTGGCCGTGGGGTAGCCGTAGAGGAACCCGTTGTACTGGGGCAGCAGAAAGCCTTGGTTGTCGATGTAAGTTTGACCTTCCTCATATAGGCGGCCGGTGGCGGGGTCGCGCAGGCCGGGGGTAGCAATCCGCTCCAGCCCCGAGTTCCGGGCCGAGCTGGTGGGCGTGTAGTTGTAGTTCAGGCTGGGCGTGATTTTGTGGCGCAGCGCCTGAATCTTGTGGGTGCCCTTGCGTACAATGGTCCCGTAGAGGTTGGTGCTCATGCTGGCCCCATATGATACGGCGCTGAGACGGTTGAAGCTGGCCGTGGTATCCACCCGAATGGCTTTGGCCGTTTCGTTATAGGAGTAGTCCAGCCGCTTGAAATACCAGATTTCGTTGTAGGTGACAGTAGGACTGAAATTGAGGTGGGCAAAATTGAAGCTGCCCAGCGTAATACCGAAATTATGGCGCATACCGGTTTGGGAGTTGCGCAGCAGCTTGCTGAGGTTGCCCAGCTTCACGGGCATAATCAGGGCCGTGTTGGAGCCGCCCAGCAGCGGAATGGCGCCGCCGTTAATCTGGCGGGCAGCAATATTATTGGACAGCTTGTTCTGGAAGGTCAGGTCGTAGGAAAAGGCCAGCTGCTCGTAGGCCTTGCGGGGCTGAATCTTCAGAATATCATACACGTACTGCCGGGCCAGCTGCGCCGATACGTCGGGCAGGGTGAAATCCATGGTGCCCGTTTGGGTGTTCTGGCTCTGGCTCAGGTTTACGCTGTAGTTGATGGGCGCGTACCGCAGCTGCTTGGAGTAGGTAACCGTGGACTGGAAGGCCGACGACAGGTAGTTCCGCACGTTGTAGGAGTTTTGGCGGAAGTAATTGTTGCTGCTCACGTTCACGTTGGCCGAAAACCGGCCGCCATTGGGGCGGGGTACGGGTGTGTGCGTCCACATCAGGGCAAAAGTTTGCTGAGAGCGGGGTACGTTGTAGGTGGGGTTGGTATTGGCATCTGTAGTACCCAGCAACCGCTCGGTGGGCTGGGAACTGTAGTTGAAAGTGAACAGGCCCTGGTAGCGGTAGCGGGTGATATACTGCATTTCCGCCGTACCGCGCCAGCCCCCAAACCGGTCGGCGTTGCCCGAGTAAATATCCCCGGTGAGGCGCACCCCAATGTGCTCATTGGCGGCCCAGTAGTAGCCTCCGTTGCGCAGGAAAAAGCCCCGGTCGGCGGCCTGCCCGAAGGTTGGAATAATCAGGCCCGAGGAGCGGCGCTTGTTTTTGGGCGAGGGGAAATACCCGAACAGAAAGCCCAGCGGCGTGGGTATATCCCCGATAACCAGGTTGAAGGGTCCCGTCACCACGCTCTGGCCCGGTATCACCTTCATCTTGGAGGCGTTGATGTAGAAGTGCGGGTGCTCGAGGTTGCAGGTAGTGTAGCGCCCGTGCACCCCGAACATTTCGTTCAGCTGGTTTTTTTTGATGGTTTCGGCGTGGATGTAGCCTTCGCCTTGCTGGGTTACCACGTCGGTAATGCGGCCCCGCTTGCTTTTGATGTTGTAGTCGATGCGGCCGGCCTGGTAGGTTTCGGCGCCCTGCTTGAACACGGGGCGGTCCTGCACGCGGCCGGTAGTATCCTTGGCTCCCTCGGCCGTTACCAGGTTTTTGCTGTAATCCACCGTAATCAGGGCGGCTTTCAGGTTCATCTCCCCATAATCCACGCTGGCCTTGTCGTAGAGAATGGCGCGCTTATTCTGCACCTCAAACCGGATGGAGTCCTGGGCCTTGTATTTCACGGTGCTTTCCACCGCGCCCTTGCGGCCCCCGGCCGCCACCCGCACCGAGTCGGGCGTGCCCGACACCAGGCCCGTAGTGTCGCGCACGGGCCCGGCGGGGGGCGGGTTCAGGATTTTGGGGGCCGTGGTTCGCACGTCGGCGGGTACGTTGGTAGTACCCGGGCGCTGCTGGGCGGCAGCCGGCAAGCCCAGGCTCAGCACCAGCGCAAGCAGGCCGGTAAGCCGCAGCAGCGGCCCGAACACACGCAATACAGAAAGGAACACAGGCGCGAATGAGGCCACGTAGTTTTTATCGTTTATTTTGTGGCGGTTTGCAAAGGTAGCGGGTCGCTGCCCCAACTAACGAACTCCGTGCGGAATATTGTCGCTCTGGGCACGGCGGCCCTGTTTTCCCTCGCCGGATTTGCTTTTCCTCAGAATTCGGAGCCGGTGGCGGGGCCGTTGCCGGCGCGGTATCGGCTGCGGACGGTGGTGCTCGATGCGGGGCATGGAGGAAAGGATAGAGGCTGCGCCGGCGTGAAAGCCCGCGAGGCTGATGTAGCGCTAAAAATAATTTTGGCCCTGGGCCGGCAGATAGAAGAGAACATGCCGGACGTAAAGGTTGTATACACCCGCAAAACTGACGTATTTGTGGAGCTGGCCGACCGGGCGGGCATTGCCAATAAGAACAACGCCGACCTGTTTATTTCGGTACACTGCAACGCCTCAGCCGCCTCGGCCAACGGGACCGAAGTGTGGACCATGGGGCCGCACAAAACCGATGCCAACCTGACCGTAGCCAAGCGCGAAAACTCGGTAATTCTGCAGGAAGACAATTACAAGGAGCGTTACAATGGCTTCGACCCCACTTCCCCCCAGAGTCATATTCTGTTTTCGCTTTACCAGAGTGCCCACATTGTAAACAGCATCCGGTTTGCCCAGAAAGTGGACCGGCAGTTTCGTACTACCGTGGGCCGGCCTTCCCGGGGCGTGAAGCAGGCGGGCTTTCTGGTGCTCTGGAAATCAACCATGCCGGCTGTGCTTATTGAGTCAGGCTTTCTTACGAACCGGCAGGAAGAACTGTATCTGAACGATAAGACCAATCAGACGTATATGGCCTCGGGTATTTACCGGGCCTTCCGCGACTATAAAAACGAGCTGGAAGCCACCTCGGGCGAATAATCCCCGCCGGGCATTGCAACCCGGCTCTGGCTTCCTGACTCTCCCTCCAACCAACCGCAGACCACCGTGTCGAAAGAAATTAAAGTAGCCCTGCTGGGTATTGTGGCCATTGCCCTGCTCGTTGTGGGCTTCAACTTCCTGAAAGGAAGCAACCTGCTATCTTCCGACCGGACCTACTACGCCAAGTACGACAACGTAGACGGCCTGAACGTGGGCAACCCGGTGGTGCTGAACGGCATCAAGGTGGGCCAGGTAAAGGAAATGACGCTGGTGCCTGAGGAAGGTAACCGCGTGAAAGTGGCCCTGGAGCTGCAAAAAGGTGTTACCGTCGGCGACTCTACGGTAGCCTCGCTGAGCGGCTCCCTGCTGGGCTCCAAAACCATTACCCTGTTTCTGGGCAAGGACAGCAAGGTGTACGACGGGGGCGAGGAGCTGAAATCCTACACCGTGGCCAGCATTACCGATGCCTTTCAGGCCAAGGCCCTGCCCGTGCTCGGCACCGTCGACTCCACCCTGATTAAGGTGAACGGCTTCCTGAATAAGGATGCCAAAGTAAGCCTGCAGGCTACCCTGCTCAACGCCCAGGGCAGTACCGAGGCCCTGAAAAACCTGCTGCTGATGAACCAGCGCAACATCAACCAGATTACCACCAACATGGCCCGCCTGACCGCAGAGCTGAATAAAACCAGCGCTAAATTCGACCGGATTGCCAGCAACTTCTCCACGCTCAGCGACTCACTGAAAAATGCTCCGGTGGGCCCGGCCATGCGCAAGCTCAACGCTACCATGACAGAAGCCCAGGGAACCATGACCACGCTCAACCGCTCTTTGTCGGATCAGAAAGGCTCATTGGGCAAGCTCATCAGTGACTCTACGCTGTACAACAACCTCAACGCCACGGCCGCCAGCTCTAATGCCTTGCTGCAGGACCTGAAAGCTAACCCCAAGAACTACGTGCACTTCTCGGTGTTTGGGGGGGGGGGCAAGGCCAAGAAAGAAACAGAAACCACCACCGTGAAACCCAACGGTACTACCACTGAAACCGAAGTGAAAACGACGGTAAAGTAGGTGTCGGCCACAAACGGCAATCCTCTTACCTTTGAATCCGCCCCGTGAGGGGCGGATTTTTTTGTTCTGCCCAAAGGTGAAATAGTGAGATGGTGAAAAGGTGGGCTTGCTGTGCTGATGACTTACGCGGGGCGAATGGCCCGGCACAAGTTGCCGAAACGGCAAACTCACCCTTTCACCATCTCACTATTTCACTGCTCCCACCCATTCCCACCCCAATGAACCTCGAATTCAACAAGAACGAAGACAGCATCAAGCAACTTAACTTTCAGCTGAAAAAACGGCTGGAAAAAGTGCAGCTCGGCGGCGGCGAGAAGCGCATTGCCGCCCACAAAGCCAAGGGCAAGCTCACCGCCCGGGAGCGGATAGAGTATCTGCTCGATACAGGCGCGGAAACCGTGGAAATCGGGGCGTTTGCCGGGGAGGGCATGTACAAGGAAGAAGGAGGCTGCCCCTCGGGCGGCGTGGTGGTGGTAATTGGCTGGGTGCAGGGCCGGCAGTGCGTGGTAGTAGCCAACGACGCCACTGTAAAGGCCGGGGCCTGGTTCCCGATTACGGCCAAAAAGAACCTGCGGGCCCAGGAAATCAGCATCGAAAACAAGCTGCCCATTATCTACCTCGTCGATTCGGCGGGCGTGTACCTGCCCATGCAGGACGAAATCTTCCCCGATAAGGAGCACTTCGGCCGCATCTTCCGCAACAACGCCGTAATGAGCAGCATGGGTATCGTGCAGCTGGCCGCCATCATGGGCCCCTGCGTGGCTGGTGGGGCTTACCTGCCTATTATGTCCGACGAGGCCATGATTGTGGACGGTACCGGCTCGGTATTTCTGGCGGGCTCCTACCTGGTGAAGTCGGCCATTGGGGAAAGCATTGACAATGAGACGCTGGGCGGGGCCACCACGCACTCCGAAATTTCGGGTGTGACGGACTACAAGTTTGCCAACGACGAGGAGTGCCTCGACCACATCCGCAACATCTTCGATAAGATGGGCGGGCAGGCTACAGCTGGCTTCTCGCGCAAAGCGCCCCTGGCTCCGGCCCAGGACGAGAAGGAAATCTACGGTCTGCTGCCCGCCGACCGCGCCAAGCCCTACGACATGATGGACATCATCAACCGCTTGGTGGACAACTCGGAGTTTGAGCCTTATAAGGATCTTTATGGTCAGAGCCTGATTTGCGGGCTGGCGCGCATTGATGGCTGGGCCGTGGGCATCGTGGCCAACCAGCGCAAAATCGTGAAGACCAAGAAGGGCGCCATGCAGATGGGCGGTGTTATCTATTCCGACTCGGCCGACAAGGCCGCGCGCTTCATCATGAACTGCAACCAGAAGAAGATTCCGCTGGTGTTCCTGCACGATGTGTCGGGCTTCATGGTGGGCTCCCAATCAGAGCACGGCGGCATCATCAAGGATGGAGCCAAGATGGTGAATGCCATGGCCAACTCCGTGGTGCCGAAGTTTTCGGTGATTGTGGGCAACAGCTACGGGGCCGGCAACTACGCCATGTGCGGCAAAGCCTACGACCCCCGCCTGATTGTGGCCTGGCCCACTGCCCAGCTGGCCGTGATGAGCGGGGCCGCCGCCGCCAACACGCTCCTCCAAATTCAGGTAGCCGCCGCCGAGGGCAAGGGCGAAAAGCTGACGGACGAGGCCAAAAAGGAAATGTTCGACAACATCAAGGCCCGCTACGACGAGCAGCTCTCGCCCTACTACGCCGCCGCCCGCCTCTGGGTGGATGCCATCATCGACCCGCTGGAAACCCGCAGAGTCATTTCCCAGGGCATTTCAATGGCCAACCACGCGCCGATTGAAAAGGCGTATAATGTGGGTGTGATTCAGGTGTGATGACGATTCTGCTTGAAAATCCTCCTCAGTTCCGGTGGCAGACGGATATGGATAACCTATTGCCCGCTATTAGGCAGCAGGTTGAAGAACTGAACTGGGTTATTTCTAATCTGCAATGTTGGCACCTCAAGGACTTTGTGCCAACAGTTGCTGACTGGGAGAAACAGCAGGAAAACTCATATATCGTCATACCTGGGAAGATTCTGTATGACGTTATGGTCAATCAAGGCATTCAGATAGTATGGGGTGTTTTCTGTGGTATAGCAGGCGAAGTACCTGAACTGTCTTTTGATGAAATACCGTACGCCGACGGAAATCGGGAGCTATGGACTGAGCCGGAATCATTGCAGTTAGCTGCTGCTGCGTTAGAAATCGTGTGCTTCGACAGCAGTGTGACCATTGTAAAGTTTAGGAATGAGGAATTAGGATGTCAGTTTTTAGATGCATTTCCGGATGGGCAAGTTCTGCGAACCACTGCAGTTGAATAGGGGTTTTGAAAGGCCTCTATTTATTAGCCGGCTGCAATAGCGTGAGCAGAACTCCTCTTCGCCACCGGGTAGAAAACGTCATAACATCTTCCACTTACTGCGGCCCGCCAGCTTCACTTGAAGCGGCGGGCTGTTGTTTTTTTCGGAAGCAAACAGACAGGAAATCCGGCTGTGGATTGTAACTCGCAGCCACACTCATGGCTACACTATGCTCAAATCTATCCTGCCCGTTATGTTCTGCGCTGTTTCCGGCGTAAGCTGGGCCCAAACGTCCCCCAAGCCCGCCGAGGTAATGGTGGTGGGCTGCGACCATCTCAACCAGATTTACAAACCTGCCAAGCCTGCCACCGACGTGCTGACGCCTCAGGGTCAGCAGGAAATAAGCCGGTTCACGGCCGCCATTGCCCGGTTTCGCCCCGATATGTTGGTAGTGGAAATGCTGCCCGAGGAGCAGCCCCGCCTCGACAGCCTCTACGCCCTCTACCGGCAGGATAAGCTGGACCTAGCCGCGCTGCCCGGCGGCCGGAGCGAAGTGTACCAGGTAGCGTTTCGGCTGGGCAAGCAGCTGCAGCTGCCCCGGATTTACTGCGCCAATGCCCCGGGCGGCACGTCGCAGGGCATTTTACGCACCGGCCAGAACATTGAACTGTACCAGCAGGCCGGGGCGGAGCTGAGCAAAGTAGCCGGGGCCAAGCGGGCTGCGCTGGAAGATGGCAGCCTGCCGTTGTCCCGCTACTTGGCCACCCTCAACCAGCCCGAAATTTACAACCTGGTGTACCGGCTGCGCTACGTAACACCGGCCCGCGTCACCAACGGCCGCTTCACCAACCCTGACGCGGCCGTGGACACGGCCTTCATCAACCCGCGCTACATTGGGGCGGAGCTGATATCAGTGTTCAAGAACCGGGACTATAAAATCTACTCCAACATCGTGACGCAGGCGCTGCCGGTCCGGCCGCAGCGGGTGCTGGCCCTGTTTGGCGCGGCCCACATCGGCTCGTTGCAAAGCATCTTCGCCAGTGACCCGGAGTTTCGGGTGGTGGAGTCGCGGAAGTATCTGAAAAAGTAGGCAGCACATTCTGAACGCAGGTTGTGGGTAGCACGGCTGCTACGTGAGGGTGATGGTCAGAAAAGTGAAAGTTGCCGTATAGCCTTCCGGACTTAACTCCTCTGAAGACAATGGCAAAGAAAACCGTAGCGGAAATACTGGTTGATACCCTGGTGGCGGCCGGCGTGCGGCGCGTGTACGGCGTGGTGGGTGACTCGCTCAACGGCCTTACCGACGAAATCCGGAAGCGCGACAACATTGACTGGGTGCACGTGCGCAACGAGGAAGCCGGCGCGTTTGCCGCCGGGGCCGAGGCCCACCTCACCGGCTCCCTGGCCGTGTGCGCCGGCAGCTGTGGCCCCGGCAATACCCACCTCATCAACGGCCTCTACGACTGCCACCGCAGCCGGGTGCCCGTGCTGGCCATTGCAGCTCAGATTCCGAGCATCGAAATAGGTACCGGCTACTTCCAGGAAACCCACCCCGAAAACACCTTCAAAGAGTGCAGCGCCTACTGCGAGCTACTGGGTAACCCCGGTCAGGCCGTGCGCATGGTGGAGTCGGCGGTGCAAACGGCCCTTACGCAGCGTGGCGTGGCGGTGCTGGTGATTCCTGGTGACATCCAGTACGAGGAAACCGATGCCCCTGAGCCCCGGGTGCCGGCTCTGCGCAGCAAGGCTACGCTGGTGCCGGCTCCAGACGATTTGCGGGCCGCCGCCGATGTGCTCAATACCGCCGATAAAGTTACCATTCTGGCCGGGGCCGGGTGCGCCGAGGCCCACGCCGAGCTGCTGCAGGTGGCCGAAGCCCTGGGGGCTCCCGTGGTGCACGCTCTGCGCGGGAAAGAGTACGTGGAGGGCAACAACCCCTACGACGTGGGCATGAGCGGGCTGCTGGGCTTTACCTCCGGCTACGCAGCCATCATGGATGCCGATGCGCTGCTGATGCTGGGCACGGACTTTCCCTACACCCAGTTTCTGCCCCCGGAAACCCGCACGGTGCAGGTTGACCTGCGCGGGGAGCACATTGGCCGGCGCACCCGGGTGGAGGTGGGCCTGGTAGGCGACGTGGCCGCCACGCTGCAGGCCCTGTTGCCCATTCTCAACCACAAGCAGGACCGCCGCCACCTCGAAAAATCTCTGGACCATTACCGGGAAGCCCGCCAGGACCTGGACGAGCTGGCAACCGGCGAGGCCGGCGACACCAGCATGCACCCGCAATACGTAGCCCGCCTCCTGAACGAGCAGGCCGCCGAGGACGCCATTTTCACCTGCGACGTGGGCACGCCCACCATCTGGGCGGCCCGCTACCTGCGCATGAACGGCCGGCGGCGGCTGATTGGCTCCTTCAACCACGGCAGTATGGCCAACGCCATGCCCCAGGCCTTCGGAGCCCAGCTGGCCAGCCCCGGCCGGCAGGTAATTGCCCTGGCCGGTGATGGGGGCTTTGCCATGCTGATGGGCGAGATGCTGACGCTGAAACAGCTGAAAACACCCGTTAAAATCGTCATCTTCAATAACGCCAGTCTGGCCTTTGTGGAGCTGGAAATGAAAGCCGCCGGCATTCTGGAATACGGCACTGAGCTGGATAATCCCAATTTTGCGGCCCTGGCCGAAGCAGCCGGCGTGCGGGGTATCCGCGTTTCGGACCCCGCTGCACTACCTGCGGCCATTGCCGAAATGCTGGCTCACCCGGGCCCGGTAGTGCTGGATGCCGTGGTGAAGCGCACGGAGCTGTCGATGCCGCCCACCATTCAGGCCAGCCAGGTAAAAGGATTCAGCTTGTACGCCCTGAAAGCCATCATGAGCGGCCGCGGCGACGAAGTGCTGGAGTTGGCGAAAACCAATCTGCTGCGGTAAGGAAGCACTCAAAGAGTACGGTTTTAATGCTTTAGCAGAGCGCCGTTCCGAGCGGAGTGCAAGAATGACGAGTAGGGAAGCTGTTTACGAAGGCATTTAGGGCATGTGGACAGTTAACACAATGCACTACCAGAGAACGTCCTTCCTCGGCTTCGCTCGGAAGGACGTTCTTCTTATATGACTGACCACACAGCCTAGGAGGTCGTTGGAAATTAGCGGAACGCTATGCGCTGTCTGGTGTTCCGCTACTGCCCGAAGTCTCCTACTTGGGCAGTGTTTAGGAATTGTCATGCTTCGACAAGCTACGGCTGGCAGCAACTTCCTTTTTATAAATTCCTAAACGCTTCCAGCAATGAAAGGCTCCGAATGAACAAATAGGCCCGCTCAGGCTGTTATTTCCGGATAAACCTGTGCGGTGAACCCGCGCGGGTTGTGTTTATTTGCTCCTTCTGCTTCTCGCGGCTTCCGCTGCCGCCTGCTGATCCATGACCAACAAAGAAATAAAAGCCCTTATCTCCCTGCTCGACGACCCGGAAGTTGCCCCGCAGATTCAGGAGAAGATTCAGACTCTGGGCGAAACCATTATTCCGTTTCTGGAGGAAAGCTGGGAGGAAACCCTGGATTCCCAGCAGCAGCAGCGCCTGGAGGACCTGATCCATCATTTGCAGTTTGAGGGGTTGCAGCAGCGCCTGCGCGTGTGGCGCGACTCCGGCGGCGAAAACCTGCTGGAGGGCATGTGGCTGCTCAACAGCTACCAGTATCCCGACGCCGATTTTCAGGTGCTGAACCGGGCCATTGAGCAGTTGCGCTTTGAGGTGTGGACGCTGCTGCAACCCGAAATGCACCCCGCCGACCAGGTACAAACCCTGAACCATGTGCTCTTCCGCACGCACAAGTTTGCCGCCAACACCCAGAATTTCCATTCCCCAGCCAACTCCATGCTGCACCGGGTGCTGGAAACCCGCCGCGGCAATCCGCTCACGCTCTGCGTAATTTATCTGCTGGTGGCGCAGCGCCTGAAACTGCCGGTATTTGGTGTGAACCTGCCCAACCTGTTTGTGCTCACCTACCGTCTGGAGCCGCCTCTGGAGCCGTTTTATATAAACTGCTACAACCGGGGGCTGGTCCTCTCGCGCACTGATATTGAGCACTATATTGCCCAGCTCAACCTCACGCCCAACGAAATCTTTTTTGAGCCCTGCTCGCACCTGGATATTGTGCGCCGGGCCCTGCGCAACCTGCAGCTCAGCTTCGAGAAGCTGCAGGAACCCGCCAAAGCCGCCGAAGTGGGTCAGCTGCTGACCATCCTCACGGACGACGTGCAGACTGACAATCCCCAAGCCGCCCCCGACGAGGAGTAAGGTTGTGAGCCGCGTGTCGTTGCGCGGACGAAGGACGACGCAATCCGTCTTATTGTACACGCAAAACGCCCGAATATGCAAAGCCCCTGACGTGCATACATCAGGGGCTTTCGAGTAGGTCAGCGTTTTATACTTGGAGAAAGATGGATTGCGTCGTTCTTCGTCCGCGCAATAACACGCGGTCCAACCGACTTATTTCTGCTTAAAACTTCTTGATCAGGCAGCCAGCGGCGCGTCTGTCGGAGACGGTGGCGGGGCGGCCGGCCAGCAGGTTATCAAGCACCAGTTCCACGTATTTCTCCTTGGCGTAGGCTTCTACCTGGGGATTGTCGTCGATGGCACCCTTGTAGCGCACGGCAAATCCGTCACCCACGGGTTGTAGCACAACGGCCTCGGGGGTTTTGCTGGCTCCCAGCAGGGTGCTCACCTTCTGGCCTTCATCCGTGAGCAGGGGCAGGTCGGGTCCGGCCGTTTTCACCTTGAGCTTTTCGGCGTCGCCCGTGTCGGCGCTGGCCTCCAGGTTGATGGGGGTATTTACAAACAGAAACTGCACTCCTTTGGCGCTGTATTCCGTGCTTAGTGCGGCCAGACGGCTTTGGTAGAGCTTGGAAAAGGCGCAGGCGGGATTCAGGAACACCACTACCACGGCCTTGCTGCCAGCGTAGCTTTTCAGAGCCACTTCGGCATTGGAAGCATTTTTCAGGCTGAAATCCGCCACGGAACGGTTGCCCTGGGCACGGGCCACGCTAACAGCTACGGTACAGAACAGCAGGGCAGCAGCGGCAACTATGGAAATTCGGCGAAATGACATGGGCAGTGAAAGGGAAATGCGGCGGTGGTAAGCGGTGCAATACGACAGTAGCGGGGAAGAGGAGGTATTCCGTGTGCTTGAGTGGTACAAGCGGAACGACAAACCCACCAGTTCACCATTTCAGTATCTCACCAATGGTGTAAGTTAGGATGTAGTCGGGAGTTGGGCGCATATACTGGATCTGGTGTTGGCTGCGGGAGTTTTCGAGCAGCAGGTGTCCCGTCAGCACACCAGCCTCCCGCAGCTCAAACGGGCTGAGCAACAAGTGCTCTTTAAACACCAGGCCCCGGCGGCTATGCAGCTTGTATAACGTCTCCTTGGCGCTCCAATACAGACAATACTTCGATGCGTCGCTGCCGGCGTCGGCCAGCTCGGATTCCGCCAGAACCCGGTGGGCCAACTTTTTAGCTTTCGGGCGTATCATTTCAATATCTATGCCAACCCGCTCATGGGCGGAAAGCACCGCCGCTACCCACTCACCCGAGTGCGACAAAGAAATGCCGTAGGCAGGCAACTCCTGGAAGTAGGGCCGGCCGTTTTCATCGTTGTGCAGGGTGGCCGGGGCATCGTTCAGCTCCCGCAGCAGCTGGTGGGCCAGCACCCGGCCGGCCAGCCACTGCCGGGCCCGTAGCTCGTCGCGGCCCTGAGGAAAGCGGGCCAGGTAGTGGGCCTGCGCCGGCAGCTGGGCCCAAAGCGCCTCGGCTGGTTCCGTCAGGTGCCAGAGCCCCAGCACGGCCGTTTGGGAAAGAGGGGAGAGGGAGTGAAGGGGCAAAAGGCAAAGGAATGAAGGAGTGAATAAGTGAAGGTACTACCAGAACGTGTACCCTGGCGCGCAGCTCCGGTCGTCGTTGTTCTTGTACCCCGAAGCTGTGCTTCGGCCCGCGTCAGGGACTAAACTCATTATCTGGGTTGATTAGCCTCTCACGTGAGCCGAAGCACAGCTTCGGGGTACACGTTCTATCTTCGCGCAGTCATCTATTCCTGTTACCCTTGTCCACTCGCCCCCAGGTTCACAAAGCAGCTTCTCTCACCGGCCACCGCGACTGTGTGTACGCCCTGACCGGCATGGCCGGTGGTGAAACCGTGTTTTCGTCGGGGGCCGATGGGTTGGTGGTGGCCTGGCAGGCCGATGCGCCCGGGCAGGACGGCGAACTGCTGGCCCGGGTGGAAAACTCGGTGTATGCGCTACTGCATCTGCCG
The DNA here is from genome assembly GCF_003944705.1 of Hymenobacter metallilatus. Classification (GTDB taxonomy): domain Bacteria; phylum Bacteroidota; class Bacteroidia; order Cytophagales; family Hymenobacteraceae; genus Hymenobacter; species Hymenobacter metallilatus. The sequence continues at coordinate 394,578 of NZ_RWIS01000003.1, forward strand.
GAGCAGAACCTGCTGGTGCTTGGCCATAATTTTCAGGGCGTGCAGGTGCTGGACCTCGGTACTAAAACCCTGCTGCACGCTACGGCCCTGCCCCCGGTAGCCATTTTCGATGTGGTGTATTCTGAGGCCCGACAGCGCCTGTACGTGGCCCTGGCCGATGGCACCCTGGCCGTGCTGCGCGGCCCCGATTTTTCGGTGGAAACCCTGCTGCGCGTGTCCGACAAAAGCCTACGCTGCCTGGCTTTGCACGAGCAGCGCGGTGAGCTGGCCGTGGGTGGCTCCGACCATCTGGTGCGGGTGCTCGATGCCGACTCGCTGCGGGTGAGGAACGTGCTGGCCGGGGCTACCAACTCGGTGTTTACCTGCGCCTACTCGCCCGGGGGGCGCTACCTGCTCACGGCCGGCCGCGACGCCCACCTGCGCATCTGGGACGTGGCCGCCGGCTACCAGGAGCACCGCAGCATAGTGGCCCACATGTTCACCATCAACCACCTGGCCTTCTCGCCCGATGCCCGCCTGCTGGCTACCTGCAGCATGGACAAAAGCATCAAGCTCTGGGACGCCGAAACCTGGCAGCTGCTGCGGGTGGTGGACAAGGCCCGGCACGCCGGCCACGGCACCTCAGTAAACAAGTTATTTTGGCCGGGAAGCGGGAATAGGCTAGTTTCGTGTAGCGACGACCGTAGCCTGGTCGTTTGGCAGGTTGGTAGTGAGTAGCTGGTAGTTGGTAATAAGAAAGGGCAGCAAACACGTGCGGATGCTGGGCCTTGACCTGTATACCGCTACTGCCATGTCCTAGTCTCAATACCTGATACCTATTACTCAGTACCACAATGAAAATCACCGCCCTCGATATCCGGCAGAAAACCTTTGAAAAAGCCTTTCGCGGGTTGGATAAGGACGAAGTGCAGGCCTTTCTGCTAACTCTTTCCCAGCAGTGGGAGCGAATGGGCGACGAAAACCGGGAGCTGCGCCTCAAGCTCGACCACGCCACCCAGGAAGTGAGCAAGATGCGGGAGGTAGAAACCAGCCTCTACCGCACCCTCAAAACGGCCGAAGACACTGGCAACAGCATTACCGAGCAGGCCCAGCGCGACGCCCAGCTGCGCATCCGGGAAGCCCAGCTACAAGCCGAGCAGTTGCTGGCCGATGCCCGCCAGAAAGCCCGCACCGTGGTCGACGATGCCTACCAGCAGGCGGAGCGGACCGTGGCTGATATGCAGAAGGAGGTAAATGGTTTGGGCCAGGAATGCCAGCGGCTGGAAAGTATGCTGGACAGCCTCACCCGCGACCTGCACAACCTGGCCTCTGATGCCCTGGCCAAAGTGGAAAAAGCCCGCACCCGGCCAAAATCCAGCACGGCGGCCATCCTTTCCAAAGCGGCCAGCGTAAAAGTAAACCGCCCGCACCCTGCGGACGATTCACCCAAACCAGACGCCGCCATGTACGTTTCCACTGCTTCTTCTGCTGCTACCGCCACTGCTGTAGCGGGTAGTGTAGCTGCTTTTCGCGCCGGTACCCCCGAGGTAGCGGAGCGCCAGCCCATCGGCTACAACCCCAAGCCCGGCCAACAGCCTGACCCCAACCAACCCGAGCGGCCCGAGCCGGAAATTGAGCGGCCCGGTGCCCCCATTCCCGGGGCCCCCAACCCGGCCGTGCAGCCCGATATCCGTCCCGGTAGCCCCGACCGACCCGAAATTCCGCAGCCGGTGCCGCCTTCCCACCCCGGCCACTCGGACCAGCCTAACATGCAAGCTGAGGCCCTGGGGGAGAAATCCTTCTTTGATGAGATTTAACCGTACTGCCTGACTTCAGGTGGTCCAGTACATAAAGCCTGCCCGCTGGGGCGGGCTTTTTTGTTTCCTTTGCCGGTTGTACGCATCCGGGCGAGGAGCATTACTGCCTTACCCGTTCACCATTTTACCATTTTACCGCATGGGTCAGATTGCACTGGAAGGCATGGAGTTTTTCGCGTTTCACGGCTACTACGACGAGGAGCAGAAAATTGGGAACAAGTACGGCGTGGACCTCTACATCGACACCGATTTGCACGCCGCCGGGGCTTCTGACCAGCTGCGCGAAACCGTAAACTACGAGGTGCTGTACCGGGTAGTGGCCGAGGAAATGCTGGCACCAGCCCGCCTGCTGGAGCACCTGGGCCACCGGGTACTGGACCGGGTGCTGGAAGAGTTTCCGTATGTAAATGGGGTGCGCGTGAGCGTGTCGAAATTCAACCCACCCCTGGGCGGCATCTGCCACCGGGCCCGCGTAACGCTGGAGCGCCAACGGTAGCTACCCTAGGTATAATAGGCTAACAGCTGAGGGCCGTCGTTCTACCGAAGGAAGGTAGAATGGCGGCCCTTATTGCGTTTAGATGCTTACATTCAAGTAGATAAAATATTATACGAAATAAATCGTAGATATTTCTTGGATGTACGACAAGCTTCGTATATGTTTGATGTACGAACTGCTTCGTAGCTGGTTTTGCCTGGGGTATTCCGTGGTTTCCTGCGCGTAGGAGCTGGCCCAGGCAACGGTGGCGGGTGGTTCGGTAGTCCCATACAGTACCCTTTAGTTTGGTCCCATGAGTAAATCCCCCCTTCCGAAACCTACCGAATCGGAGCTGGAAATTCTGCAGGTGCTCTGGCAGCATGGCCCCAGCACCGTCCGCTTCGTGAACGACGAGCTGAACCGGCGCCGTGAAGTAGGCTACACCACCTCCCTGAAGCTACTGCAACTGATGCTGGACAAAGGGCTGGTGCTACGCGACGACGACAGCAAAACCCACGTGTACCGGGCCGCCGTGCGCGAAGAAGAAACCCAGGGCCTGCTGCTCGACCGATTCGTGGATTCCACCTTCGGCGGCTCGGCCATGAAGCTGGTAATGCAGGCCCTGGGCAACCGCCGCACCTCCCGCGAGGAGCTGGCCCAGATTCGCCGCCTGCTCAACGACATCGAAATTCAGAACGACACGACTCCACCCTCAACCGACGAAGCCCCATGAACTGGCTGGAAAACATGTTGCCCCCCGCGCTGGTGCGCGCCCTGGGCTGGACGCTGGTACACTCCCTGTGGCAGGGAGCCGTAGTGGCACTGGCATTGGCTGGCCTGCTGCTGCTGCTGCGCCGGCACCAGGCCGAAATCCGCTACCGGACGGCGGCAGCGGCTTTGCTGGTATTGCTTGCGCTGGCCAGCATCACATTCGCCCGCTACTATACCGCGGCTCCTGCGCTACATACGACCGTTGCGGGCTTCCGGGTAGGGGATGAGGCCGCCGTGCGGGCGGATGGGATTGTAACGACGGCCCCGGCCGAAGCCAACCATGCCGTAACCCCGCCAGCGGCGGCGGTAGCTCCGGCGGCCCCTACCGGTCTGCAAGCCTGGCTCACTTACTTCGATAACAACCTGCCCATTCTGGTAGCCGGCTGGCTGCTGGGGCTGCTGGCCATGACGCTCCGGTTGCTGGGCGGGCTGGCCTACGTGCAGCGCCTGCGCCGCTACCGGGTGCAGCCCCTGGCCGAGGAGTGGCAGCAGCGCCTCCGGACCCTGGCCGACAAAGCCGGCCTCCAGCAGCCGGTGCAGCTGCTGGAGTCGGCGCTGGTGCGGGTACCGGTAGTGGTGGGGCACCTGAGCCCCGTGATTCTGCTGCCGCTGGGCACCGTGACGGGGCTGAGCACGGCCTACCTGGAGGCCATTCTGGCCCACGAGCTGGCCCACGTGCAGCGCCGCGACTACCTCATGAACCTGGTGCAGTCGGTGGCCGAAACGTTGTTCTTCTACCACCCGGCCGTGTGGTTCGTGACGGCCTGCCTGCGCACGGAGCGCGAAAACTGCTGCGACGACGCCGCCACGGCCTTGGTGGGGGGAAACGCCCTCACGGTAGCCCGGGCCCTGGCCGCTCTGGCCGAGCTGACCACTGCGCCGGAACCCGCTGCACCCCGGCTGGCTATGTCGGCGCTGGGACCCGATGGCTCGGTACTGGGCCGCATCCGGCGGCTGGTGCAGGGCCGCACGGCGCCCACCTTCACGGAAGGCTTTATGGCCGCCTGCGTGGTGCTGAGTGGCCTGGTGCTGCTGACCTCCGCCGTGGCCATTGCCGACCCCCGGCCGGTGGGTGAGCAGTCCGTTGGCGGTGCTCTGAAACAACTACCCTTCCTGCAGCCGGAGCCCGATACAACGCAGAAGAAAGCAGCTGCGGAGCGGCTTGCCTCCAGCCTGGCGCCGGCAAATCCGGCAGGGCTGCCTCCCATTGCGGGCGAGGATGATTTGGCGGCTCTGAGTGCTGCCCCGGCCGCCGCGGCAGCTCCGGAAATGGTTCCCGCGGGGGCCTCTGCCAACTTTACGCTCCGCGCTGACGATGAGCAGGATGATGAGGGCAAGAAGCGCAAACGCACCCGCCAGCAGGTGGTAGTGGTGCCCGGCCCCAGCCGGAGCCGCCCCGGTACGGTGGTGATTGAGAAAGATAAGAAGGGCCGTATTACCAACCTCACGGTAGATGGGCAGCGGGTAGAAACGGCCTCGGCCGGCAAATCGAAGGCGAAGGGCAAGCAGGCCGCCAGCCAGGTGGAGGTAATTCAGCTGCAGGGTCGCCGCGGCGAATGGGCGAGCGGTCAGAACTTCAATTTCAACTTCGACGACAACTTCAACCGCAACTTCCACTTCCAAAGCCCCGGCCTGAGCCCAGCCGACGTGGCCCGCATTAAAGCCGATGCCCAGCGGGCCGCCGCCGATGCCCGCCGCCAGCTGCGCGAAAACCCGCAGTGGCGTATGCAGATGGAACGCAGCGCCGACGTGTGGACCGACCAGGCCATGAAGGCCCGCCTCCAGGGGCTGAAGGGGCGGCTGCAGGCTTTACAAGGGGCCGAAAGCGCCCTGCGCACCACTCTGGCCGACGAGGACTTGAATGAGGAGCAGCGGGAGCAGATCCGGGAGCAGCTGGAAAACATCCGGGAGGAGCAGCAGGATGCCCGGCAGGATTACAGGGATGACCTGCGCGACCAGCTGGAAGACGCGGACGGCGACAGCCGCAACGGCGGCGACGAGGAAGCGGCCCACCGCCGGGTAGAGGCCGAAATGCGCCGCCATGAGGCCGAGATGCACCGGCTGGAAGCCGAGATGCGCCGCCACGAAGCTACTCTGCGCCGCAATGAGGCCGAAGTACGCCGAAATGAGGCCGAGGTGCGCCGCTATGAAGCCGACACCCGCCGCCGCACTGCCGATGGCACTGAGGAGGCCCTACTACGGGAGCTACGTAAGGATGGCCTCATCAAAAGCACTAATAGCGTGCAGCTGAGCCTCACGGCCACGGCGCTTACCGTAAACGGAAAAAAGCAGCCGGCCACCGTGCGCGACAAATACCTGAAGCTGGTGGAAAAACAAACCGGCCGTAAGCTCACTAAGGGCTCATTTGTGCTAAACCGGCAAACTTCCGTCCGCACTACTACCGGGCGGGGAATGGCCGTACCACCAGCTCCGCCGGTGCCCCCCGTCGCGCCGCTGCCGCCGGCCGGGGCCGATGCTCCGCTGCCACCGGCACCCCCGCGCGTACCCCGCGCGCCCCGGCCTCCCCGCTTTAACTCCGACAACATTCGGGCGGAACTGCGCAAGGATGGCGTTCTTGGCGCCAATGAAAAAAACTTCCAGTTTCAGCTAAACGAAGAAGGCCTGACCGTAAATGGTAAAAAACAGTCGGCCGAACTGACGGAAAAGTACCGCCGGCTGCTGGATGAGCCGGATGCCAACGGCCGCAACGTGCGCCGGAACGTGCAGATTTCCATCAGTGAATAGCAACTGCAAAAACAACCTCGGCCGCCGCTGCAACGGCGGCCGATTTTTTTAATGTTAAGTCTGAATATAGAGGCAACGGTTCAGGAGCGGCCTGCATCTATTGCTGCATCCTGCCCATTAGGGACACACGTATCCGCCACTTCCCGTACCGACGCCCTTGCCCGTGTTACCGCCCCGGCCGTCGGGTTTCTCACCCATCTACCACCGCTCTGCTTGTTCTACTTTTTCTCCCGTCGTTACGTCGTGAACTGTTCTCGTGTGCTGCTACTGCTGGCTTGCTGGCTGGGTGCCCTTGGGGCCGCCCGGGCCCAAACCGCCCCCGAAACTCCCGCCAATGCGGCGGTGCCGGCCCTCAAGCGCCAGCTGCAGGCAGTGCGCATCACAGAAACCATTAAGCTCGACGGCGACCTGAACGAAGCCGTGTGGCAGCAGGCCACGCCGGCTACCGATTTTATCCAGAACCGACCCAACCCCGGCCCTCACGAACGGCACAAAACGGAGGTACGGGTGCTCTACGATGATGCCAACCTGTACATCGGCGCCATTATGCACGATGTGTCCCTGGATTCGATTCCGCGGGAGCTGTCGGGGCGCGACGACTTTGGCAACACCGACTTCTTCGGCATCTTCCTGGATACTTATCACGACAAGATTAACGGCTATGGCTTTTTTGTAACCACTGGCGGCGTGCAGGGTGATGCCCGCTACTCCCCGGCCGGGGGCGAAGATTTCAACTGGAACGCCGTGTGGGACTCCCGCACCGCCCTGCGCGGTACCGATTGGGTAGCCGAAATGCGAATTCCGTATTCGGCCATCCGCTTCAGCAAAGCGCCGGAGCAGCTCTGGGGCATCAACTTCATGCGGCAGCGCAAGCGCGACAACCAGGGTTTTTTCTGGAATGAGGTGCGGCCGGCCGTGGATGGGTTCGTGAACCAGTGGGGCGAGCTGCTGGGGGTGAAAAACGTGCAGCCCCCGCTGCGCCTTTCCCTCACGCCCTACATTTCAGCCTACGCCAACCACTACCCCTACAACGTGCAGGGCACGCGCAACACCAGCACCAGCTTCAACGGCGGCGCCGACGTGAAATGGGGCATCAATGAGAGCTTCACCCTGGATGCTACCCTGGTGCCCGACTTCGGGCAGGTGCAGAGCGACAACCAGGTGCTCAACCTCTCGCCCTTTGAAGTGCAGTACAACGAAAACCGCCAGTTCTTCACGGAGGGAACCGAGCTGTTCAACAAAGGCAACTTGTTTTACTCCCGCCGGGTAGGGGCCCAGCCCATTGGTTTCTATAACGTAGAGAGTCAGCTGCGGGCCGGCGAACTGGGCCCCGATGGCAAGCGCCGGCCGGGCGAGGCCGTCGTGAGCAACCCCGGCGTCACGCGCCTGCTCAATGCCACCAAAGTATCGGGGCGCACCAAAAACGGCCTGGGCGTGGGCGTTTTCAATGCTCTCAGCAATGATGTGTACGCCACCGTGCGCGACTCGGTGGACGGGCGGGAGCGGAGTGTGCTGACCCAGCCCTTCAGCAACTACAACATTGTGGTGCTCGACCAGAGCCTGAAAAACAACAGCTACGTCTCGCTCATCAACACCAACGTTACGCGCTGGGGCAGCACCTACGATGCCAACGTGACGGGCGGCCTGTTTCGCTTCGCCAACAAGAAGAACTCCTACGCCGTGGATGGGCGCGTGGTGTACTCGCGGCGGCGGGGCACGGTGTTCGGCTCCGAGGAGGCCATTGACGACCAGAACGGCTACAAGTACCGGGTGGGCGTGAGCAAAATCAGCGGCAACTTTACCTGGAGCCTGAGCCAGGGCATCGAGTCGGACACGTACAACCCCAACGACCTGGGCATTCTGTTCGGCAACAACAACATCAATCAGAACATCAACTTCAACTACAACAAGTACAAGCCCTTCTGGAAGGTCAATAACTTCTACTCCTACTGGGGCGTCGACCATACCCTGCTCTACAAGCCCACACGCTACCAGGGCCTGAATTTCTACGGGGGCTTCAATACCACCTTCACCAAGCGCTTTCTGACCACGGGCCTGAATTTCGACGCCAACCCCGTGACGCACGACTACTTTGAGCCGCGGCAGTACCCGCTGGGCGACTACTACGTGCGGGTGCCGGTGAATGCCAACGTGGGCGGCTTTGCCTCTTCCGATTACCGCAAAAAGCTGGCTCTGGACGTGAACGGGGGCATCCGGTGGTACCAGCAGGATAACCGGTTTGCCCGGCCCCGCCGCATGGGCTACGGCTGGGGCTTCTCGCCCCGCTACCGCGTGAGCAACCAGCTTAACTTCCGCTATAGCCTCGACTGGAACCTGCGCCAGAACCAGGTGGGCTACGTGAATGGGGGGCTGGATGGCAGCCAGCCGGAGGATGCCCGCTTCCGCGCCGACCACCCCAACGACGTGCTGCTGGGCGTGCGGCGCGTGCTCACGGTTACCAATACCGTATCGGGTGGGTACACCTTCAACAACCGCATGTCGCTCACGGTGCGGGTGCGCCACTACACCAGCACCGTGAATTACCACGACTTCGCGCGGTTGAGCAAGGGAGGCGAGGAATTTCCCGTGGACTACCGCCGCAACCGGGACAACACGTTCAATGCCTTCAACGTGGATGCCGTGTACTCGTGGTGGTTTGCGCCCGGCTCGCAGGTGAGCATCGTATGGAAAAACGCCAGCTCCTCTTTCCTGGAGGCCAACCAGGCCACCCCGCTCTACTTCGACAACCTGAGCAACACCATCAACACGCCCCACAACAACAACCTGAGCATCAAAATCCTGTACTACCTGGATTACCTGATGTTGAAGCGGCGCACGAAAGTGTAGCCGACGGGTGCCGCGGCCCGAACCAGCAGTTCCCCTGATTTCCGGTATTCCTTTCCGGTGCGTCGTTCCGACGGGCCTGGGTTTCTGTTGCCTTGTCTGCCCGCCCCGTAGCGTATCCGCCGATGAAGAAATGTATTCTGCTTTTGCTGTCCTGGCGGTGGCTGGCAGCCGAAACGCAGCAGTTGACCCAGGCAATCCGCTCAGGTATTGCAATTCCCTGGGCAGGTAGTACGTGCTTTTCTGCCCGAACTGTCGGCATTCGGGGCCGGGTGGTCGATTAGAATTGGGCTGGTAAGAGGTAGTGGGCAACTTCGGGTAAGAAATCAGATAACCTTTCATCCGGATTGCCTTATGGAACGCAAGAATTTCCTGAAAACCCTGTTTTTGGGCGCTGTTTCGGCGCCGGCCGTGCTGGCCGCCTGTAGCAAGGACGAGGCCGACACCGTGACGCCCACCAGCAGCGGCACCACCACCGGCGGTACTACCTCGGGCAGCTGCACCGTGGCTCCTACCGAAACCGAGGGACCTTTTCCCACCAAAGTGCCGTCGTCGTACGTCCGCTCCGACATTACCGACGACCGGACGGGCTACAAGCTGACGGCCACTCTCACCATTACCAACAGCAACAACAGCTGCGCCGCCCTGGCCGGGGCGCTGGTAGATATCTGGCACTGCGACGCCGAGGGCAATTACTCCGAGTACGGCGGCACGGGTATGCAGAGCACCAACTACCAGAGCGTACACTTCCTGCGCGGCCGGCAAACCACCAACGCCAGCGGGCAGGTAACGTTTACCAGCATCTTCCCCGGCTGGTACTCCGGGCGCGCCACCCACATTCACGTGCACGTGTACTCGGCTACCGGCACTTCCCTCAAAGTCACCCAGATTGCCTTTCCTGAGGGCACTGGTACGGCCGTGGCCGCCGTAAACGGCTACGCCAAGGGCCTGAGCGGCTACACCTCCAACGCCCAGGACAACGTGTTCAGCGACGGAGTGGCCCAGGAGCTGGCCACCGTAACGGGCAGCACCACGGCGGGCTTTCAGCTGAACATCACGTTTGCGGTGCCTGCCTAACCAGCTTATCGGGCTTGTTCGTATCCGGGAGCCGCGCCGGGTAGTACGTTCCGGCGCAGTTTCGCGGTGCGGCGGCAGTTCAACTTCTTCTACTGTTTATGGGCTATGACTGAGCGGGTTATTACGCTGTGCTACCGGAAAATTATCGACGCCGCCGCCACCCGGCCCTGGGACAAGCTGGTGCTGGAGGATACGTACAACGAGCTGCGGATACAGGCGCAGCTCTACAACCCGGAGCGGCGGTTTCGGACCTACGCCGAGCTGGTGCACCACGTACCCGGGGCCAGCCAACTGTCGTTTCTGGTGAGTGGGGTGGCCCGGGGCTACCTGCCCCAGTTGGGCGGCCTGGTGCCCGATGTGGTAGACAACCTGGGCCGGCGCTTTCTCCGGTTCAGCCGGTTTCAGTTTGAAATCATCAACTCCGACCTGCTCGATAAGAGCCGCCACCAGGTAACCATCAACTTTTTCTCCGACCCGCTCACCTGGCACGCCACCATCGAGAACCTGCTACTGGTGTCGGCGGCGGCAGCCGACCCCGAAAACAGAGAGATACTGACGCACCTGGTGCCGCTACAGCCCTTTCTAGGCATCTATTCCATCCAAACCCCGGCTGCTGTATGACGCTGCAAATTCCCGGCCGCCTGTACCTGGCCGACCAGCACGGTACGCTCACCACGCCGCAGTCGAGCCGCCGCAGCGTGTTTTCCTTCGGCCCCTACCAGGATGCCCAGCGCCCGGCTGCCGGCCGGCTGCTGGCCCTCAACGAGGAAACCCTGGCTGGGGGCCACCAGCTGGTGCTGCCCGCCAGCCAGGCCGCGCACTGCCTGGTGCTGCCCCTGACGGGAGCGGTGGGCTGCGGCGACGCGCTCAGTCAGGAGCTGGTGCAGGTGGAAGCGGTGTGGGCGGGGCTGGTGTCGGCGGGTCACCAGCTGGTGCTCAGCAATCCATATGCTGAGGAGGCTGTGAGCTTTTTGCATATCTGGCTGGCTCTTGATGCCTCCTTGGCCGCGCAGCCCCAGGCCACAACAGTTGCCTACACCTTTCAGCAGGTAGAAAGCGGCCTAGCCGAGCTGGTCAGCACGCCGGACCTCAGGCTCAGCCTGGGCCGCTTCGGGGGCCGGCAGGAGGATGTGTACCGCCTGCACGATACGGAGGCCCTTTTTTTTGCCTACGTGCTGGCCGGGGCTTTTGAGGTGGAAGGCCGCCTCCTGCATCCCAACGACGGCCTGGCGTTGTGGCAGGTGCAGCAGGTGGAGCTGGAAGCCCTTAGCAACAATGCTTTGGTGCTGGTACTGGAAGTAAGCCAGTAGCGCGCAGCTCCGCTTCGCGCACGAGCCGCAGGCGAGTTCCGGCGCGTAAGGGTAGCGCGGCAACGTAGCAGCGCACCACTCCGCTACAGCCCCAGTAGCTCCTCCGCCGCTCCAAACGCCGACTTGGTACCATGCATTACCTGCTGGCGCAGCTCCGGCAGGCGGTTGGCCACGGCCGGTCGGGCGTAGAAACGGGCTTCCAGCGTTTCCCGAATGGTTTCCTCCAGCCAGTGCAGGTGCTGCTCCTGGCGGCGGCGCTGGAAGTAGCCGCTGGCCTTGGTGTGCTGCACGTACTGCTCTATCAGCTGCCACACCTCCGCTACCCCGGCCCCGGTAAGCGCCGAGCTGGTGGTTACCACCGGGCTCCACTGCGAGGCGGCCAGCGGAAACAGGTGCAGGGCGTTCTGGTACTCGGCCCGGGCGCGGCGGGCGGCCTGTTCGTTGCCGGCATCGGCTTTGGTGATGGTTACGGCATCGGCCATTTCCATAATACCCTTCTTGATGCCCTGTAGCTCGTCGCCGGCCCCGGCCAGCATCAGCAGCAGGAAGAAATCTACCATGCCGTGCACGGCAGTTTCACTCTGGCCCACGCCTACGGTTTCCACGAAAATAACAGTGTGGCCCGCCGCTTCGCAGAGCACCAGAGCCTCGCGGGTGCTGCGTGTAACACCGCCCAGGCTGCGGCCGGCGGGTGAGGGTCGGATGAAAGCCTGCGGGTGGGCTGCCAGTTCGTTCATGCGGGTTTTGTCGCCGAGGATGCTGCCCCCACTGCGCTGGCTGCTGGGGTCCACGGCCAGCACGGCCAGGCGCTGGCCCTGCTCGCGCACCAAGTGCAGGCCCAGGGCCTCAATAAACGTGCTTTTGCCCACGCCCGGCACGCCCGTAATGCCTACCCGCACCGAGCGGCCGGCCTGGGGCAGCACCGCATCCAGCACCTGCCGGGCCAGCTCCTGGTCGGTGGGCAGGGTGCTTTCCACCAGGGTAATGGCCCGGCTGAGCATGACGCGGTTGCCGGCCAGTACGCCGTCGATATACTCAGCAGGAGAAAAGCGTTTGGGCACGGGTGAAAAAGAAATGTGGCGTAAGCTTTAGCTTGCGCCCTGCGCTGATGAAAACCTGTATTTTCAGCAGTTGGCGGCCGCCCGGCCGCCACTTAACAGCGCAAGCTAAAGCTTACGCCACATTTTCGCTATGAATCTACTCCGACTGACTTCTGCGCTGGCCTTATTGCTGGCGCTGCCCACCGCTGTGCGTGCCCAGAACGAGCTGAGCAACTTTACTGCCACGGGCCGGGGCGGCGTGGCCACCACCTTCGCCTCCGACTATCAGGCTATTGGCATCAACCCCGCCAATTTGGGCCGGGTAGGCGGGGCCACCGTGGCCTTTACCATCGGTGAAGTGGGGGCCGGCGCTGCTTCTCAGTCGCTCACGCGGCAGCAGCTGCGCAAGTTCATCACCGATACCAACCAGCCCCTCACAGCCCCCGAAAAGCAGGCGCTGGCGGTGGCCTTCAACTCCGGTAACGCGCTCAACCTGAACGCCGACGCCACCACGCTGGCGCTGGCTGTGCAGCTGCCGGTAGTTGGGGGTATTGCCATCAGTAACCGGGTGCGCACGGCCGGGCACGTGGGCCTGAACAAAAACGCCGCTGATATTCTGTTTCTGGGCAAAGATGCGCCCATTTATACCAGCACGGCGGCCGGCAACGTGCCGCTGGTAACGGAAGCCCTGGCTGGTACTGAAATGCAGTTTTCGGTACTGAATGAGTTCAACCTGGCCTGGGGTACCCGCCTGCTCGATTTACCCCTGTTCCAGCTGTCGGCCGGGGCGGGCTACCGCCACATTCAGGGCATTGGCATTGTGGATGTGCGCGTGCAGCCCGGCAACCTGCAAGCTTACAGCTCCATGTCGCCGGTGTTTGATATTGATTACGGCAGTCTGGCGGCTAACCCTAACTTCAACCTGCGCACCGGCTCCGGCCTGAACCCGGTGGGCAAGGGCCACGGCTTCGATTTCGGGGTGGCGGCAGAAGTGGGCAAAACTATGCGTCTGGGCCTGGCCGTTACTGATATTGGCCGGATGACCTGGACCGGCAACCTGCTCACGGCCAACGACCAAAAGCTGAAGCGGCTGAAATCGAGCGGGGTGGGTAGCTACAACTTCATCAAAGAGGCTGCCGAAATCTTCGCCTCCGGCTCCGACAGCCTGTTTCAGTATCAAACGGGCCAGGAGCGCCGCGCCGACCTGCCCACCAAGCTGCGGGCCGGGGCCGGGCTGCGCCTGAGTGAGTATGTTGAAGTAGGTCTGGATGTTACCGTCCCACTCAACGAGGTGGCCGGTAACATCACCTCTCCCTTTGTGGGAGCCGGCCTCGACTATAAACCGGTAAAATGGCTGCGCCTGAGCAGTGGCCTGACGGCCGGGGCGGGCTACGGCTTCAGTGTGCCGCTGGGTTTCACGCTGGCTACCAGTTTCTACGAAGCCGGCATCAGCACCCGCGACGTGGCGGGCCTGCTGACCTCTGAGCATCCCTACCTGTCGGTGGCAGGCGGCTTTCTGCGGTTTAAGCTGGGTGGGAAAAGTAATTAACCGTGTCATTGCGCGGTGAGAAGGACGACGCACCCGCAGGACACTGGCTTGATGCGCCACATGCCTCGCAATGACGGTTCTTGCTTTCACCATTTCACCACTTCACCATTTCACCTACTTCCCTGGCTCCGTGATAAAATTGGGGAGGCCCAGCTTGCTGCGTCGGCCACCGAGCTTCAGGCCGTCGTCCAGGTACTTGGCGGCTTCGGAGTTGGGGTTCTGGATGACGCCTAGGAACTGGTTGTCTTCGCGGGCCACGTAGATGTTACCATCGGGGGCGCGCTGCAGGGAGCCCACCTTGCGGTTGGCCGATTTGCCGATGACGGTAGCCTTGCCCGTTTTCAGATCGAACTGGTATACCTGAGCCTGGCCGCCGCCCTCACCGTTGCTGGAGCCATACAGCTTGGTGCCATCCGGCGAAAATTCCACGCCGTAGGCTTCGGGGTAGGGGGCAAAGGCTTTCACATTCTTTACCTGCCCGGTGGTCCGGTCAAAGTCGAACAACTCATACTTGTTGGCCTCACGCCATAGGGCCACGGCCAGCTTGCGGCCATCGGGGGAGAACTTCATGGCCCCGATGGCGTTGCGGCCGGGGCCGGCGTGCATACTGCCCACGTTGCTCATGATGGGCTTACTCTGCACCCCGTCGGCGGTTACCAGGTAGCTCACAAAAGCGTTGGAGTTCCAGCGGTGGGCCACCACCCATACGTCGCGGCCGTTCTGGTGGCGCACGGCGGCCAGCTTCTCGGCCACCGGCGTAATGAGCAGGGCATTGGCACGGGGCACGTCGCCGAGGCCATTCTCGCGGGTCATGTCCACTACCGAGTAGCGCAGGCCGTTGGAGCCGCCCTGGGCGCCCACGGTAAATACGTAGAACACGTTGCCGCTGCCGGGGTCAGGTACGATGAGGGCGCTTTGGGTGCTGGAGTTAGAGCCCATCAGCTTGCGGCCGTTGGGCATTACCTGGTGCTGACGGTTGAATACAAACTCGCCATTGGTGTAAAACAGCAGCTGGCCCTGCTGATTGGTGGCCACGGCGGAGCCCTCATAGGTAGTCATTTTGCTGGTGAGCAGCGGCGTGGGCGTACCACCATCGGCCGGGAACTGCAGCCCGGCCTGCTGTCCAAATAGCCAGATGGATTGCTCGCGCTGAGCCAGAGCCGCACCTGGCAGCAGCAACGCCAGCAGTAACGGCAGGAAAGAGAATCGTTTCATGGAGCGAAAAAGGGTGTGCGGAGTGCTAACGTAATTTCATGCCAGAAAGTAGGTAGTGCAGCGAAGTGACAGGGTAGACCGTCCTGCTCTATCTGGCGTCCGCTTGTCGAAGCAGGACGGTCTACCCTGTCACCTCATCACCTCATCATTACACCTCCCATTCGCCAGCCAGCAGCCGCGGAATCAGGGGCTGGATGATGCGGTAGCTGGCCCCCCACAGCTGGTAGCCGCCGGCCAGCCGGTAGAAGGGTACACGGCGCGGGCCCGGCCAGCCGGCCAGCTCCCATACCTCCTCCGCGTGGTTGGCCGCATCGGCCAGGTAGCGCAGCGGAATTTCCAGCACCTCATCAATTTCGGCGGTTTGCCACTGCCAGGTTTCTGGCCGGCGAATACGGCCCAGGAAGGGACTGATACGGAAACCGGAGGGCACCGGCACCGTGGGCAGCGCTGCCAGAATAGCCACGTTGGCCGGAGGCAGGTGTACCTCTTCAAATGCTTCACGCAGTGCCGTGGCCTGTAGGTCTTCATCCTGAGGCTCATACTTACCGCCTGGAAAAGCCAGCTGGCCGCCATGCACGCCAAAGGCAGCCCGGCGTACCAGTACTACCTGCAACTCGCCGGCTGCATCCCGGAAAACGGGCACCAGTACGGCGGAATCACGCAGGTTTTTAGGAATCGGGAAATCATGAAGTGAAAGCTCGGGCATAGGTGCAAAGTACGCAGCGCTCTGGTATAGCGTTCCGGTAATTTAGTGCACAGCGTATGCTCCGGCGGCCGTAACCGTTACGCTGGGGAGCTCATGGGTAGCTTCGAAGGCCTCATACCCGGGGGCCAGCTGCTGCCAGAACGCCAGGTGCGGGCTGGTCATGCGGCGGGCCAGATTATCGGCGGTCAGCTCAAACGGGAAAATGTGCACCGGAATACTGGCCTGCCCGGCGCTGCGGGCCTCTACTGCCAGCACGTACAACTCCCGGATGCCTTCATCGGTAATGGGCAGGCAGCCGATGGTTTCGTGGGAGCCGTGGATGAAAATGTCGTTGCCGGGATCCTGGGGGCCGGCCCGGAACTGGTCGGCGGCGTTGGGGTAGTCGAGGCCCAGGGAGAGGTGAAACCGGCTGTCGGGGTTGAAGCGGTTGATGGTATAAAAGCCCTCCGGAATCTGCCCGTCGTGGGCCCGTTGCTTCGGCCCCAGCGTACCCGAGGTGCCCGCCAGCCGGAACGTGCGCAGCAGCACAAACTGTCCTTCACCCTGATTGCGCCCCCACACCTCTACTCGCCGGCCCACTTTAAACGCCCGCAGAAACAGCTCCAGCCGCCCGGGGGCCAGGCCGTTGCGGCGCAGCAGTGCCCCGGTGGCTGTTTCGTAAGCAGCGTAGGCCGCCCGCACCCGTGGGAATTGCAGCTGGTTGGCCCGGAAGGTTGGGTTAGGCTCGGGCGTACGCACCGAAGAGCGGGCGGCCAGCGCCACCAGTAGCACGGTTGCCACCAGGAAAAATACACGCATAACAGGGAGAGGTAACACCGCTGAGGCAGCGGCCGGGCTCCTGAAACGGCCCCGCAACCGGTTTAGTATTGTGCTCCGGATATATTCAGCAAGGCGGATTATCCTTCCGGCCCGTTTTGCGTACCGAGCCTATGTCTCTTGTTTCCGCCGCCGCTGCCTACCTACCCGACCCCTTAGGCCCCGATTTCGAGCAGCTCAGCCTGATGCAGCCTCCCGATTATGAGGGGCCGGTGCGGGCCGTGCTGGTGCGTTGCCACCTCAACCCTGCTTCTGCTGCAGGCCGGGCCGTGCTGTACGTACACGGCTTCAACGACTACTTTTTTCAGCGGGAAATGGCCTTGGAGTACACGGCGCACGGCTACCGGTTCTACGCCCTCGATTTGCGCAAGTACGGGCGGGCTCTGCTGCCCCACCAGCAGCCTAATACCGTGCGCAACCTCCAAGAGTATTTCCCCGACCTGGATGCAGCCCTGGCCCGGATACAGGCCGAGAGCCATACCGAGGTGCTGCTGAGCGGCCACTCCACCGGTGGCCTTATTACGGCCCTGTATATAGCCCAGCGGCAGCCGCCGCAGGTGAAGGCGCTGGTGCTGAACAGCCCGTTTCTGGAGTTGCATCAGTCGTGGCTGCGGCGGCAGGTGGCGGTGCCGGTGGCAGTAGCGCTGGGAGCCTACTGGCCCACGATGCCCCTGCCCGCCGGCCTGCCCGATACCTACGGGCAAAGTCTGCACCGGGCGTACCGGGGCCAGTGGGACTACAACCTGGCCTGGAAGCCCAACCGCGTATTTGCCGTAAATGCCGGCTGGCTGCGGGCCATCCGCCGGGGGCAGGCCCGGGTGCGGCGTGGGTTGCACCTGTCGTTGTCGGTGCTGGTGCTGCACTCCGCCCACACGGCCACCGGCCGCCGCTGGCACGAGGAGTTCCAGCGGGCCGATATTGTGCTGAATGTGGCCCACATCCGGCAGCTGGCTCCGCGTCTGGGCGAACAGGTAACGGTACAGGCCGTGCCCGGAGCGGTGCACGACGTGTTTCTGTCGGCTCCGGCAGTGCGGGCGCAAGCGTACCGGCAGCTGTTCGCGTGGCTGCAAACGGTTATGGCGTAGCCAGGAAAATCAGGAGGGCGTAACTAACATGACTATGGGACGGATGAAAAGATATTGGCTGATGTGCTGGGCGCTGGCACTACTGGCGAGCGGTGCCCGGGCTCAGCAGCCGGGTTCCGCTCTGGCGGCTGCCATTCGGGCTGGCAAGTGGCAGCAGCGGATCCTGCTTCTGTGTGCCCCCAGTCCCGATAATGCCGCCCTGCGCCGCCAGCAGGCGCTGCTGCGGCCGGTGGGCCGGGAGCTGAATGCGCGGGATATGGTGGTGCGGGTAGTAGTGCCGGACCAGCTTTCCGCCCCCGACCAGCGCTACCTGCGGGAGCAGCTGAGAGTGAAAACCGGCGGCTTTGTGTTGCTGCTGATAGGGAAAGATGGAGGGGTGAAGCGACGGGAAACCGCCCCACTACCCGCCGCTGAGCTATTCTCAACGGTGGATGCCATGCCCATGCGCCAGCAGGAAATGCGCCCGCGCCAGTAGGGCACGCAGCAGTTCCGCAGGAGCCTGCGTACTTTCAGGCGGTGGCTGCTACTCCGGAGTATGATGTGCTGATTGTAGGAGCCGGTCCGGCCGGTACGGCCTGTGCCCTGGGCCTAGCCGGCAGCGGCCTGCGTGTTGGCCTGTTGGATAAGGCCGCCTTTCCCCGCGACAAAGTGTGCGGCGACGCTATTCCGGGCCCAACCCTACGGGCCCTGGCCCGCCTCAATCCACGCTACGCCCAGGAGTTACGCGAACTTACCCAGCCTCACCGCACCGATGTCAGCTGCAGCCGGCTGGTGTCGCCGCGGGGCCGGGAGCTAAGCGTGCAGTGGCAGGCTCCGGCCTTCAACAGCCCCCGGCTGCACTTCGACGAGGCCCTGCTGGTGCTGGTACGCCGTCATACTGCCACGGAAGTGCTGGAAAACAGTCCGGTGAAAACGCTGGCAGCTACTTCCGTGGGTGTAATGGTAACGCTGGCCGATGGTAGCACCCTCTCCACCCGCCTGGTTATTGGCTGCGACGGGGCCAACTCGGCGGTGGGCCGGTGCCTGGTGCCGCACCCGCTTAACCGGCGGCGGCACTGCGCGGCCGTACGCGCCTACTACCAGGGCGTAGCCGATGCCCCCGAAACTACCAGTGACTTTCTGTTTCTGCGCCGCTACCGGGCGGGCTACTGCTGGGTGTTTCCAGTGGGCAATGGCCTCTACAACGTGGGGTTTGGCATGTTGTCGGAGGATATTGCCCGCGAAAAAGTCGACCTGAAACAGGTGCTGAATGAGCTGCTGGCCACGCATCCGACGCTGGAGCCGCGCTTCCGCCAGGCCCGGCGGGTGAGCCCGCTCCAAGGGTTTGGTCTGCCCCTGGGTGGTGCCCGCCGGCCGCTTACCGGTTTCCGGGTCCTGCTCTGCGGCGACGCCGCCGCCCTCATTGACCCGCTGCAGGGGCACGGCATCGACAAAGCCGTAATCAGTGGGATGCTGGCGGCGGAGCAGGCCCGGCGTTGCTGCCAAACCCAGGATTTCAGCCCTGCTTTCCTGCAGCAGTACGCCCAAGCCGTACACCAGCGCCTGGGCCGGGAGCTGCGCTTCCGCTACCGCATTATGCGCCTGCTGGCCCGGGTTCCGTGGCTGGTGGAGGCTGCCTTCCGGGCTAGCCAGTGGGCGTGGCTGCGGCGGTGGCTGGTACGGGTAGTAGGGTAGAGGCCCCCGTTACGAGCCCCGCGAGAAAGTCCGTGTGCTAACGTTGTTTATCCAATGCACCTTGCCGGACGGAGCCACGCCATTCTGCGTGCCTACTGCCTGGGCCGCACACCACCGGCCCGTCAGATGCAGCGTACCGGACAAGCTGTTACTCTCCTGTTACAACGGTTTGGCGAACCACGCAGCGCGGACTGTAGTCCCAGTTCCCGCGTACTTCTCGGCCAGCAAAGCAGAAGACCCCGCTACGGGCAAAAGCCCGCGCTACGAACCGGATTTACCGCTTGCGGAACCGCTGTGCCTCAAGCCGCAAACAGCTGTTTTTAGCCGATGCTGCGGATAACGCCCCCATCTACCCGCACCGAAGCCCCATTGGTAGCCACGGCTAAAGGACTGGCGAGGTAGGCCACCATGTTGGCTACTTCCTCGGGCGTGATAAAGCGCTTGAGCAGAGATGAAGGCCGGGCGTCGCGGAAGAACTCGTGCTCTGCTTCCTCCCGGGTTTTACCATTGCCGGCTAGCTTCTGCAGAAACTCCTCCACTCCTTCGGAGGCGGTGGGACCGGGCAGCACCGAGTTAACGGTTACTTCGGTGCCAGCCGTAAGCTCGGCCAGGCCACGGGCTACGGCCAGCTGGGCCGTTTTGGTGGTGCCATAGTGAATCATTTCCTGCGGAATCTGCAAGCCCGATTCGCTGGAGATGAATAGGATGCGGCCCCATTTACGGGCCAGCATCTGCGGGAAGTACTGGCGCGCGAGGCGCACCCCACTTAGCACGTTTACTTCAAAAAAGTGCAGCCAGTCCTCATCCGTAATGTCGGAGAAAGGCTTGGGCTCGAAGATGCCGACATTGTTGACCAGAATATCCACCGCGGGTACTTCCGACAACAGATGCTGCACCTGCTCGGCCTGGCCAAAATCCACGGGTGCGCCGCGCAGCTTGGCGCCGGGCGTTTCGCGCAGAATGACGGCGCGGGCTTCGCTGATGCGGGCTTCTGTGCGACCAGTCACTACTACTTCGGCACCTTCGGCGGCCAGGCGGCGGGCAATGGCCAGGCCGATGCCGGCGGTAGAGCCCGTTACCAGGGCTACTTTGTTGGTGAGATGCAAATTCATAAGAAACGATAACCAGCGTGGAAAGAAGGAGGTTGTATAACCCCACGGCCGCAGGTTTGTCTGCGGGGGCCATCCAATTTGTGCCGGTTGCGTACTTCCCAGGCCGGATACCTACTTCTGTTTTTCGCTTTCTTTTACCGATTTACCGCATGGATTTTACCTCATCCCGTCCCGAGGACCTGTTTTTTAACGCGGCCCGCCAGGGCGACGTAGCTACCCTGCAACGGCTGCTGCAGGAGGGTGTGAATGTAAATACCCAGGATGGCCGCGGCTTCACGGCCCTGATTCTGGCTGCCTACGACAACCACCTCGAAGCGGCCCGCCTGCTGCTGGAAGCCGGCGCCAACCCCAACGTGCACGATGCCAGCGGCAACACGGCCCTGATGGGTGTTTCATTCAAAGGCTACCCCGAAATTGCCCAGCTGCTCATCGACAACGGCGCCGACCTGAATGCCCGTAACGGCAACAATGGTACCGCCCTCATGTATGCCACGCTCTTCGGCCGCCACAACCTTGTGCCCCTGCTGCTCAAGGCCGGGGCCGATACCACTCTGCGCGACGTGCGGGGCCTCTCGGCCCGCGACCTGGCCATTCAGCAGGGCAATACCACCGCGCTGGAGCTGCTGCCGGAGTAGCAGTCAGCGCCCTCAAACAGGCGCTGAGTTACCGTAACTTCTCTTGAGCAGTACGGGCCAGGATGCGGCAACTCAGTGCCTGTTCGGGGTAGGGGCCGGAGGGCCTGTCGGGTTTGCGGGAAGCTGCCTACCGCCTGTCCGGGCGCGGTGGCCTGGGCCGGCTGAGGCTACCGGCTGCGGCGTTGTTTCCTCTCGGGCAAAGCCCGGACCGGGGGCAAACAAGGCGCGGGCGAATAAATGAGGCGGTTGGTCGGTTTTTCGGCGGGGTTACTGGAGTAGCGGGGCAACGGCAGCGAGGTCGGCATTGGGTTTGAGTAAGGACAGACCGAACACGCGGTTCTCAATCTTACTTGCTTCAACCCTCACTTTTCAACCCCTTCCTCATGAAAAAGCAATTTTTGAGTTTTGCCCTCCTGCTCGGTCTGCTTGTTTCCGTTTCCGAAACCACTGTTGCCGCCCCTGCCGTTTCCGGGCAGGAGCAGCACCAGGATAAGCGCCTCTACCAAGCGGGCCGCCAGGGCCGCAGTCAGCGCCCCGATGGCCAGCAGGGTCCGCGCCGCCAGCAGCGCCTCGATGCTATGGCTAAGGAGATGAACCTGAGCAGCAAGCAGAAATCCAAAGTGGAGAAAATCTACCAGGAGCAGCAGCAGCAGATGCAGGCCCTGCGCGGCCAGTCGGGCCAGGACCGGACCCAGCAGCGCGACGAGTTCAAGCGCATCCACGAAGGCACCGATAAAAAACTAAAAGACGTGCTGTCCAAAAAGCAGTACGCGCAGCTGGAAGCCAAGCGCCAGGAGCGGATGCGCCAACTGCAAAGCCGCCGGGGCGACCAGCGGCGCGGTGGCCCAGAACGCCGCGACTTCAACGGCCGGGGCTAAACCGGCCTGTCCGTTCCGAGTTCCTATTCTGAAAAACAGACCGTCATTCCGAGCGTAGCCGAGGAATCTCGCGTGCTGATGTTGCAAGGGTAAACCTGACGTCAGCACGCGAGATTCCTCGGCTACGCTCGGAATGACGGTCTATTTTGTGCAGGCTGTCAGGCCGGTTGTTGTGAGCTGATATTGTGATGACGTGGTGCAGATGAATCGGACCACTATCGGCCCGATGGTTTGCCGCCGGACCGGCGTCACCGCCGAAGCTTGCGGCTGCGTTACAATATTTCCCGTATCAACCCGACTACCGGAACAACCAGCTCCGATTGGCGGGGCTTCACATGTCGAGTTGATGCGCAGAATTCTGAAAATAACCGGCCGCCTGGCCCTGGTGCTGCTGGCCGTATTGGTGGTGGCCGGCGTAGCCTTTGCCAACCTTAGCCCCGAGCTGGGCGGCAAGCCCACCAAAGCCCAGAAAGCCGCCTACGCCCGCACCGGCCGCTACCACGACGGTGAATTCCGCAACCTGGAGCCCACCGAGGTAATGACGGGGGGCAGCACGTTTTCGGTGCTGTGGCGTTTCCTGTTCACCAAAGTAACCAACGCGGCCCCGGCGGCTCCGCTGCCCACCCAGCCGCTCGATTCCAGCAGCATCACCCGCAAAACGCCCGAAACGGTGCGTGTCACCTGGTTCGGGCACTCGGCCAGCCTGGTGGAAATCGGGGGCAAAAACGTCCTGCTCGACCCCATGCTGAGCGTGCAGATGGGGCCACTTTCCTGGGTGACGCCCCGGCGCTACAACCCCAGCCTGGCCATTACCGCCGAGCAGCTCCCGGCCATCGACGCCGTGCTCATCTCCCACGACCACTACGACCACCTCGATTACCAGACCATCCGCCGGCTCAAGGACAAAACGGCCCGCTTCCTGGTGCCGCTGGGTGTGGGGGCGCACCTGCTGGCCTGGGGCGTAGCACCCGAAAAAATACAGGAGCTGGACTGGCAGGATTCGGTGCGGCTGCCGGGCCTTACCATCATCAGCACGCCGGCCCGGCACTTCTCGGGCCGGGGCCTCACCAATCGCAACTCTACTTCCTGGAGTTCCTGGGTGCTGAAAACGCCCACCCACCGCGTGTTCTACAGCGGCGACGGGGGCTACGGCCAGCATTTCCGCGCCATCGGCCAGCAGCACGGCCCCTTCAACCTGGCCCTGCTAGAATGCGGGCAGTACGACGCCAACTGGGCCCAGATTCATATGCTGCCCGAGCAAAGCGTGCAGGCCGCCCTCGATGTGCGGGCCCGCGCCATGCTGCCGGTGCACTGGGGCGCTTTCACCGAAGCCCACCACGCCTGGAACGAGCCCGTGCGCCGCGCCACGGCCGCCGCCGCCCTGCACCAGCTGCCCATCACCACCCCCGAGTTGGGCCAGCCCGTTACGTTGGGCCAGCCCCTGCCGCAGCGGCGGTGGTGGGAGTAGCTGGAACGGTGTTGAGTAGAAATAAAAACTGTCATCCTGAGCGGAGCGAAGGACCTTATCAAGTAGAACGGCACTCGTAGCAATGGCCAGCTCTAAGGTGATAAGGTCCTTCGCTCCGCTCAGGATGACAGTTTTTGAAACCGAAACCGGCCCGCTGCAGCAGCGGGCCGGTTTCGGTTTCAGACAATGCCGGCAATATCCAGCGTTTCCAGCTCGGCTGCGGAGCCGGGCAGTTGGGTGCGGCGCAGCAGCTCCGCCAGCGGCGGCGGTAGCTCGGCCAGGGTGAGGGGTTGTAGGGGCCGGGCCACCGCGTAGTAGCGCGTATCGGTGCGCTCGTGCAGGCGGGTTTTGGCGAAGGAGAACAGCCCGCGCCGGGCGTAGCGGGCGGCACCCGGATAAGCCCCATCCTGGGCCAAAGCCGGCGCGGCCGCCGCCGCCGAATCGGTTTCCGGCCGCGTCAGGAAATACTGGTGCAGCTCCAGCAGCGCCGCCTCATCCGCCGCCACCGATTCCGGCAGCACCCCGCCCCCGGACGCCACGTGCACAATGTGCCCGGCCGCATCAGTAGCGAAGTAATCAATGTCGGCGTCTTCCTGGTCGATGTCGTGAATGCGCATAAGAAGCTAGTGTGAGATGCTAATGCGAGGTATTCTCTTTGTGGTTTCTAACAACGCAAACAGCTACCAATACTGTCAGAGAAGCGCCCGAAAGTATAGAGTATAAGCACGAAGCATACAGGCCGATATATAACAGCCAGGAATCAATAAAAGCAAAACCAAATGCGCCGACAAATCCTATGTCAATCCGTAAAACATAATTTTACAGATTAGTACAAACTGCTGGTATTTTATTCTGTTGGATATATTTTTACACTGCACGGCAAAGCATGTTCAGTATTTTTTATGTGCCAGCTATTATCTGGTTTAATTTTGCGTTTTCTTGTCTTCAATATGAATTAGTATGCGTTCATGTAATTGGGTTTCAATGTGTCCTTTTTCTAATGGATTCGATAGAATGCCCAGTATGTCGATGCCATTCATAAACCGGTAACTGCGTCCGTCATCAAAGTGTATTTTTGAAAGAAACGTGTTTCCATTAGATACTGACTTGTAATTCTGAAATGAATAATTTCTGGTTGACCAGATTTGTTCAATTGCTATACTTTTATCCGTGAGAGTAACATTGGGTGTAAAAATCACAACTGATAGCAAGCACATTCCAAGCGTGCAAATAATTGTTATGATTGGTTCTTGTTGATGTAAAATTCCTCTGATGGCTGTCAGAGCCATCAGAGGGACTATGAATAATAAAATAGCCCATTTCTTTAATTTAGATGAGTGGAAGCCTAGGGGAGTATTTTGCATAATCTATTGTGCTTTGCAATTTAGTTATCTACTCCCCCAGCTTCCCCAAAATCTCCTGCGCCGCCACGGCAATAACCGTCCCGGGGCCGTACACGCCGGCCACGCCGGCATCGTAGAGGAACTGGTAGTCCTGAGCGGGGATGACGCCGCCGGCAATGACGAGGATATCCTCGCGGCCGAGCTGCTGCAGCTCCCGGAGTAGCTGCGGAATCAGGGTTTTGTGGCCGGCGGCGAGGCTGCTCACGCCTACTACGTGCACGTCGTTTTCGGCAGCCTGGCGGGCTACCTCGTCGGGGGTCTGGAACAGGGGCGCAATGTCCACGTCGAAGCCCACGTCGGCGAAGGAGGTGGCAATGATTTTGGAGCCCCGGTCGTGGCCGTCCTGGCCCATTTTGGCCACCATCATGCGGGGGCGGCGGCCTTCGCGCTGGGCAAACTCATCGGCCTGCTGGCGGGCCTTGGCGAACTGCTCGTCGTAGTTCATTTCCTGGGAATACACGCCCGAAATAGCCCGAATAGTGGCCTGGTGGCGGCCGTACACTTTCTCCAGCGCATCCGAAATTTCGCCCAGCGTAGCGCGCAGGCGTGCCGCGTTTACGGCCAGGGCCAATAAATTATGAGAGTTGAATGATGAGTTATGAGTTGGGTTTTCCGCAGTGGTGTCTGAGCCGGTCAACTCATCATTCATCATTCCTAATTCATCATTCCCTCGCGCAGCAGCCGTGAGGGCCTCCAGGGCCTGCTGCACGGCGGCCGTGTCGCGGGAGGCTTTGATGTGGTTGAGGCGGGTGATTTGCGACTCGCGCACGGCGGCGTTGTCGATGTCGAGCACCTCAATGTCGGTGGCCTCGTTTACGCGGTACTTGTTCACGCCCACCACCGTTTCCTTGCCCGAGTCGATGCGGGCCTGCTTGCGGGCGGCGGCTTCCTCGATGCGCATTTTGGGCAGGCCGGTTTCAATGGCCTTGGCCATGCCGCCCAGTTCCTCCACTTCCTGAATCAGGGCCCAGGCTTTGTCGGCCAGCTCGTAGGTGAGGCTTTCCACGTAGTAGGAGCCGCCCCAGGGGTCCACCACGCGGGTAATGTCCGTCTCGTGCTGGAGGTAGAGCTGGGTGTTGCGGGCAATGCGGGCCGAGAAGTCGGTGGGTAGGGCAATGGCTTCGTCGAGGGCGTTGGTGTGCAGGCTCTGGGTGCCGCCCAAGGCCGCGGCCAGGGCCTCAATGGCCGTGCGGGCCACGTTATTGAAGGGGTCCTGCTCGGTGAGCGAATAGCCCGAGGTCTGGCAATGCGTGCGCAGGGCCAGGCTTTTGGGGTTCTGGGGGTTGAACTGCTTAATCAGCTTGGCCCAGAGCAACCGGCCGGCCCGCATCTTGGCAATTTCCATGAAATGGTTCATGCCGATGGCCCAGAAGAAGCTCAGGCGCGGAGCGAAGTCGTCAATCTTCATGCCCGCCGCCAGGCCTGCCCGCACGTACTCCAGTCCATCGGCCAGGGTGTAGGCCAGCTCCAGGTCGGCGGTGGCCCCGGCCTCCTGCATGTGGTAGCCCGAAATGCTGATGCTGTTGAATTTGGGCATCTTCTGGGCCGTGAAGCTGAAGATATCCGCAATGATGCGCATACTCGGCTGGGGCGGGTAGATGTAGGTGTTGCGCACCATAAACTCCTTCAGAATATCGTTCTGAATGGTGCCCGCCAGCTTATCGGGCGTGACGCCCTGCTCCTCGGCCGCCACAATGTAAAACGCCAGAATGGGCAGCACGGCCCCGTTCATGGTCATGCTCACCGACATCTGGTCCAGCGGAATCTGGTCAAACAGCACCTTCATGTCCTCCACCGAGTCGATGGCCACGCCGGCCTTGCCCACGTCGCCCACCACGCGGGGGTGGTCGGAGTCGTATCCCCGGTGCGTAGCCAAATCAAAGGCTACCGACAGGCCCTTTTGCCCGCCCGCCAGGTTGCGGCGGTAAAAGGCGTTGCTTTCTTCGGCCGTGCTGAAGCCCGCGTACTGCCGGATGGTCCAGGGGTTTTGCACGTACATGCTGGCGTAGGGCCCCCGCAGGTAGGGCGCCTGCCCCGCCCCAAAGCCGAGGTGCGTGAGGTGCTGCACATCCTGAGAGGTGTAGAACTGCTTCAGCGCAATACCTTCGGGCGTGCTGGTTTCGGTGGGTTCCGTGGCCGGTGCAGGCAGCTGGGCCGCGTCGTAGGCTATAGTAGAGAAGTTGGGCTTCATGGGTGGTGGTGAAATTGTGAGTTTGTGAAATTGTGAGTTAGGGGGTGAAATGCGTGGTTTTGTTGTACGGACGCAGCACATGCGCCCTGAACATCAATTCACCATTTCACCACTTCACCATTTCACTTTTTCCCCTGTAACCGGGCCAGTACGGCTTCGGTGCTGTATCCCTGCACCGTGAATTCCTTGAGGCCGAAAATATGCGTGGCTTCCTGCATGGTAGCCAGGTCGGCGGTGAGCAGGGCCGGCGCAATAAAGTTGGGCTCATCAATAGGCACATGACTGATGGCCCGGGCCAGGCGGCCAAACTGCTCGGGCGTAGCATACATCAGCGTGGCTTCCTCGGCGGAGGAAAACAGTACCGACAACGTGCCCTCGGGGTGAGATTTGTGCAGCTCGGTACGGTCGGCTTCCGGCAGCGTCATCAGAAACGACTCCAGGATGGTCTGGTTGGTGTGGGCACCCAGCAGCACCAGCGCCGCCCGCTTCTTCTTTTTCTCCCGGCGCTCAAAGTGCAGGGCCGTGGCCAGTCGCAGCACCTCGGCCGGGTAAGTGGCGCGGGTGCTGTCGAAGTCCCGGCTGCGCAACAGGCGCTTGGGGTTGTAGTCGAACTTCTCGTTGGGGTTGTGAAATTTGTTGGTGCCTACTACTACCTGCTCACCGTTGGCAATACGCCGGAACTGAGCCTGGGCCGAGGTATGCAGCTCCTGCAGCACGAAGCCCGTGGCCGCCGGCAGGCCACCCTGCGCCTGAATTTTCTGAAACAGAGCCCAGCCTTCCCGGGCCAGCTGGTCGGTGAGGGTTTCCACGTAGTAGGAGCCAGCGGCGGGGTCCTGCACCCGGTCGAGGTAGGCTTCCTCGCGCAGGAGCACAGGCAGGTTGCGGGCCAGCCGCTCGGCAAACTCGTTGGGCGCGTGAAACAGGCAGTCGAAGGTACCCACGCTCACCGCGTCGGCGCCGCCCAGCACGGCGCTCATGGCCTCGGTGGTGGTGCGTAGCAGGTTGGTGTGCGGGTCGAGAGTAGTCTGGCTCCAGGTGGCCGTGCTGGCAAAAATGGTGAGCTGCTGGGCTGCTTCGGCGGGCAGGCCGTAGGCGTGCAGCAGGGTAGCCCATAGCTTGCGCAGGGCCCGGAGCTTGGCAATTTCGAAGAAGTAGTTTGGGCCCACGGCTACGTGCAGGTGCAGGGCCGCCGCCACCTCGGCCACCGCAAGGTCGGCCGTGGGCAACTCGCTCAGGTAGGCGGCGGCTGTACTTAGTGCAAAAGCAAGTTGTTGGGTAGCGGTGGCGCCGCGGTTGCCATAAAAGGCCACATCCAGGCCCAATACCTTGAAGGCGGGCCAGGCGCGGGCGGTTCGCACGGCCTCCCGTACCTCGTCCAGCTGGGCCGCCAGATCCGGCGCGTGCCTAGTTACCGGGTCCGATACCAGAAACCCCCGGGGAGGCGACGGCAGGGCTGCTAACCGCTGCAGCAGGCCGGATACTCCCCCCCGCACTGTGTAGCCCACGTACGTGGTTGCCAGCGGCATCCGCTGTTGCAGGTAGTCGGTATCAAAGCCTTCGGAGTGGCCCAATACGAAGTGGGCACCTTCGGCGCCGCGCTCCAGGGCTTCCGCTGCCCGCCGAATGGCACCGTGGCCGCGCTCCAGGGCGGGTACTGAGTAGGTGGGCACGTTGCGCCAGTGGGTGGCCGGCCGGGCCAGAGGGGAAGGCCAGCCGCCTAAGGCCTGAAGCGCCTCCTGATGATAAAAGGGCTGTACCACAAACCCATCGGGGGTGGTCCAGGTGAGGGAGGCGGGGTCCTGGCCTTTCAGGTCGCGGGCAATGCGCTCCTGCCACTGGGCGGTGGTAACGGCGTCAAACTCAGAAAACGAAACAGGCGCAGAGCGCAGCGAATCGGCCATAATACGGCGGGGTGGGGGTGGGAAACTGGGCCTGGGGAGGCGGGCTAAAGATACCGGTTCGGGACGGGAATGCCGCCGGGCGCAGCCGGTTCTTGCGGAGGCACACGTCCGGAAGTATCTTTGCAGCCCTTTTACCAAATCCCTTTCGCCGGCCCGGCCCGCATTGTTTTATCAACCATGAAAAAGTGCTTATTCCTGCTGTCCTCACTGGCAGTATCCTCAGTGGCAATAGCACAAACTAATTTTCAACCCGGTTATGTAGTACCCCTGAGTGGCGACACGCTACGGGGGGAGGTAGACTCGCGGGGCGAGCTGCGGGGCGCAACGCTGTGTCGGTTCCGGGCTTCCGCCCAGGCAGATGCCACCGAATACAAACCGGGCGAAATCAGGGGGTATGGCTTCGATGCCGGCAACTCGTACCGAACGGCAATGCTGCCAAACGCTGCCCGTACACCAGCCTTTTTGCAGGTACTGGCCGACGGAAAGCTGACGTTGCTGCGGTATACCAACGAAAACGAGAACAAGCAGTATTATGCTCAAACAGCC
Organism: Hymenobacter metallilatus; assembly: GCF_003944705.1. GTDB lineage: Bacteria > Bacteroidota > Bacteroidia > Cytophagales > Hymenobacteraceae > Hymenobacter > Hymenobacter metallilatus. The sequence goes on from NZ_RWIS01000003.1 coordinate 423,815, forward strand.
AGCGCACCATTGCTACAGCCGTTGATACAGCGCGATACAATTGTACTGCAGATCAATCCGCAAACTCAGGCCGAAAATAGGGTCAGCACCCGGGTTTATCCGTTCCGTAATGTGCTGTGGCAGCTTATGGCCGACTGCCCAACGGTGCAAACTTCCTTAACTCGTCTAGAGCTCCAGGAGGCGCGCCTGGTGAAAACGGTTACCGCCTACAATACCTGTGTTGGCGGCCCGCAATACGTCATTCGCAAGCAAACCAATAAGGTTCGGGTTGGCGTTTTTGCAGGGGTCTATCGGGCCAATGTCACGTACAAGGACGACAAACAGTATTTTGATCTTACCTCCGATGCGTTGCCCTCATTTGGCCTGGCACTGCACCTGAAGCCCGCCAGCTTCAATCCTCATCTTTCGCTGCTGGCAGAGCTGTGGTTTACCCGGCAGAAATATAGCACTACCTACGATGGCGTGGGGCCGCTGGGCCCTGGCTATGAGCGCACGTTGAAAGTGGATATTGCCTCTATTGGTGTGCCTCTGTTACTACGGTATAGCCTCACGAAAGGCATCGTTCGGCCGTATGTGCAAGCCGGATTTGTGTTCAAGCAGAATATCAAGAACGAGGCGGAGAAATCAGATTATCTGCCTCGCTTCTCCTCCGACCGAACTACCACTGCCATAGATTTGAAGTCCTACAACATTGGCGGCTTGTTTGGAGTTGGGGTTACTATTCCAACGGGCTCCAAAGGCAGCATCAACCTGGAGGGCCGGCTGGATAAGCTCGACAGTACTTCCTCGGCCGCGGGCATTATCTCCAACTCGCGCGGGTTGTCGTTGCTGGCCGGGTACACGTTCGGTCAGTAGGCAAGCACCCTTGCTTCCGCGCAGGCCCCGGCCGGGCCGATACGTTTTATGCATGTGTCGGCCCGGCCGGGGCCTGCGGCCTTCGTGGGCCAGCCTGTCAACTCCCGCCTCACTGCCGTATCTTTACGGCTTGCTTTCCTCTTTTTCCTGATTCCATGCAGTTTCTTCGTTCCCGCGTAGCAGCGCTGGGCCTGTTGGCAGCAGTGGCAGTGGCTTCATCCTGCCAGCGCGGTGCTTACGTGCCCAAGGCCCAACTGGCTCCTGTTACAGCTCAGCCCGTAGGCAGCACTTTGGCCGACAATGCCCAGGCCGCGGCCACCATTGCGCCCTACCGCCAGCGGGTAACCGAGCAGATGACGGCCGTATTGGGGCAGGCACCGGCCGCCATTACCAAGAACAGCGGCGAGTCGCCCTTGGCCAATTACGTGGGCGATATTCAGCGGGTACGGGCCAGCCGGGAGCTGGGCAAACCGGTCGATTTGGGCGTAATGTCGAACGGGGGGCTCCGGGCACCGCTACCCGCCGGGGCCGTTACCATGGGCTCCGTGTTTGAGCTGATGCCCTTCGAAAACGAACTGGTGGTGCTGGATGCCTCCGGGGCGGTGGTGCAGCAGCTGTTCGACTACGCGGCTCGCATCAAAATGGCTGTTTCAGGTGCTACCTACACCGTTACGGCCGATGGTAAGCCACAGAACATCCTCATCAACGGCCAGCCCTTCGACGCAGCCCGCACGTATACCATTGCCATTTCCGACTACCTGGCTGGTGGCGGCGACAATATGGTATTCTTTAAGCCCATTAAGCCCCGGGGTACGGGCGTACTGCTGCGCTCTGCCATTGCCGAGTACATTCAGGAGCAGACCAGACAGGGCAAATCCATCGAGGCCAAAGTAGAAGGCCGGGTGAAGAGTAACTGAGCAACTGCGTATCTGAATAATCGTTCTACTGGCGCAAATGACGCAGGTATCCGTTCGATTATTCAATTCGTCAGTCAGTCAAGTGCTTAGCTACTCCATTCTCAGTTACTCAACTACTCAGTTACTCTTCCATGAAGCGTCGCGAATTTCTGAAATATACCGGCCTGGGGGCTGCTTCTGTGGGGCTGCTGGGGGCTGCGGCACTGCCGGCTGCGGCTGCCGATAAAAAGGCCGTGCGCCTTACCATTCTGCACACCAACGACATGCACTCCCGCATCGAGCCTTTCCCCAGCAATGCGGCTCAGTGGGCGGGCATGGGTGGCATGGCCCGGCGCGCTACGCTCATCGAGCAAATCCGGCAGCAGGAGCCCAACGTGCTGCTGCTCGATTCCGGCGACATCTGGCAGGGCACGCCGTATTTTAACTTCTTCCAGGGGGAGCTGGAGTACAAGCTCATGAGCCAGATGGCTTATGATGCCAGCACCCTCGGCAACCACGACTTCGACAATGGCCTGGAGGGCCTGCAGAAGCAGCTGCCCAACGCCACGTTTCCCTTCCTGATTGCCAACTACGACTTCTCCCAAACCATTCTGGCGGGCAAGTTTCAGCCGTATAAGGTGTTTGAGAAGCAGGGAATCCGCATTGGTGTGTTTGGGCTGGGCATCGAAATGGCCGGACTGGTGGCCGACAAAAACTTTGGAGCCACCAAGTACCTCGACCCCGTAGCCGTGGCCAAAGACATGGTAACCAAGCTGCGCGGCCCCGAGCGGTGCGACCTGGTTATCTGCTTGTCCCACCTGGGCTACAAGTACGAGTCGGCCAAGCTCGACGACCGGAAACTGGCGGCCCAGGTTAGCGGCATCGACCTGATCCTGGGGGGGCATACCCACACTTTCCTAGAGAAGCCCGAGCCCATTGCCAGCCCCAACGGCCAGCCGACGCTCATCAACCAGGTGGGCTGGTCCGGCATCAACCTGGGCCGCCTCGACTATGCCTTTGAGCACGGTACCCGCCGCCCCACGGTGGCCGCCTCGGCGGTAGTGCCCATCCGGCAGGCCTAGCCCGGCTGCCTGTGGGCGCTTACCTGGCCGGGCTCCATTCGGGTGGTTTTCCATCCTTGGGCCGGGCTGCTTTTAGCATCAGTTTTTTGCGAAAAAAATACCTGACTCCGAAAAAAAATCGTTGAGTCAGATCCAGGCACGGGTGTGAGCGGTAAGTGGTAAAAGCGTGTAAAATGCAAGAGCCAGAAGTTTTTTTTGTCTCAGGAGTTTTCCACATTTTTGTCTCCCCCTAGAAAAAATGGGTGCCCTCACGCCCGTTGCCAAGCTGTCGTTTCTCCCATCTGCGCACCAGTTGCTTTTGTCCTATCGTATTGATGCTCAAAGATTGTCGAACCGTATGGGCCAACTGTCTTCGTGTCATCAAGGCAACGATTGGTGAGCAGAGTTTCCGGACCTGGTTTCAACCCATTGTGCCGGTGCAGCTCCACAATAACATCCTGCTGATTCAGGTACCCAGCACCTATTTCTACGAGTTTCTGGAGGAGCACTACGTGGAGGAGCTGAAGCGGGCCATCCACCAGGAGCTGGGGCCCGAGGGGCGCCTGGAGTACAGCATTGTGGTAGACCAAGGCAATGCCCAGCAGAAACCCCGGACTCTGAACCTGCCTACGGCCCGCAAATCGGCGGGACCAGCCCAGGCCGCTACCCCGGCCGCCACGGCAATGGCCGCCAGCGCCCTCACGGCCTCGGCCCGCAACGTAGCGGCGGCGGCCGTGTCGCCGGCACCCACGCCCCCCACGCTGCGCAACCCCTTTGAGGCCAGCAAAACCATTGAGCGGGATTATTTGAAGTCCCAGCTTAACACAACGTACACCTTCGAAAATTATATCGAGGGCGATTGTAACCGCCTGGCCCGCTCGGCCGGCCTCGCGGTGGCTAACAAGCCCGGTACCACCTCCTTTAACCCATTAATGGTGTACGGGGGCGTGGGCCTGGGTAAAACCCATTTGGTGCAGGCCATCGGCAACCACATCAAGGCCACCAATACCGACAAGTTCGTGCTCTACGTGTCGGCGGAGAAGTTTACGAACCAGTTCATCGAGAGCCTCCGCTCCAACCAGGTGCAGGACTTCGCCAACTTCTACCTGCTGGTGGATATCCTGATTCTGGACGACGTGCAGTTTCTGTCGGGCAAGGACAAGACCCAGGAAATGTTCTTCCACATTTTCAACCACTTGCACCAGGCCGGTAAGCAAATCGTCATGACCTCCGACCGGCCCCCGCGCGACCTGGTGGGCCTGGAGGACCGGCTGTTGTCGCGCTTCAAGTGGGGCCTCACCGCCGACCTGCAAAGTCCCGATTTCGAGACGCGCATGGCCATCATTCAGAACAAGATGCAGCAGGATGGTATTGACATTCCGCCGCAGGTGGTGGAGTATCTGGCCCATTCCGTGAACACCAACGTGCGGGAGCTGGAGGGTGTGCTGATTTCCCTGGTGGCCCAGAGTAGCCTCAACCGCCGCGAAATTGACCTGGAAATGGCCAAGCAGGCCCTGCGGCATATTATTGAGGAAGTGGAGGCTGAAGTCAACCTCGACTTCATTCAGAAAACCTGCGCCGAGTACTTTGGTGTGTCGTTGGAGTTGCTCAAGGCCAAAACCCGCAAGAAGGAAGTGGTAACGGCCCGGCAGGTGGCCATGTACTTTGCCAAGGAGCACACCACCCATTCCCTTAAAAGCATAGGCCACCACTTTGGGGGCCGCGACCATAGCACCGTCATTCACTCGGTACAAACCGTATCGGACCTGATTGACTCGGATAAGTCGTTTCGCAGCACTATTGTGGAGCTACGCAAGAAATTTGCCGGCAAGTAGTAGGGTAGTGCCTGCGTCATTGCGAGGCATGTGGCGCATCAAGCCAGCGCCCGAAGCAATCCGTCCTTTTCAAGGTGACAAGTTCCGACCTATTTTAAAGACCTTGATAGTGGAACGGATGTAGAGACGCGACACTTCGCGTCTTCCATCAGAACGGCACAGCCGAACCGTTCAACGCCGAGACGCGAAGTATCGCGTCTCGGCTACATACAAAAGCCCCTGCCGTTCCACACAGCAGGGGCTTTTCACTTTTTTATATTTCTACCTGAGAAAAAGACGGATTGCGTCGTTTTCTCCTCGCAATGACACTTAACTCAGCCGCTCATTCACTGCTACTGCACGTCGCGCAGGGCGATGTTGTGCTTGGCAGCAAAAGCGCGTACCTGCTCACGCATGATGCGCTTGCGCTTGGCTCCTTTCACCTGACGCAGGCTCAGCGCATAGGTGCCGCCTTCTTTCAGCTGCAAGCGTAGCTGCTGCGGGGCCAGCTCCAGGCTGGCAATGGTTTCGGCCGGAAAGGCTTGCTTGGGCCGGAACAGCCCATCTTTATGCACAATGTAGGCAGGCGTAAACTCCAGGTAGCTCTGCGTACCGAAAACGGGGGCGTTATGCACCAGCACGTACCCCACGTACACCAGGCTGAACAGCAGAAACAGAATGTGCAGAAACTGAAAGTCGCTGGCCCCCGCTCCCGTTACAATAAGCGCCACCGTATAACCAATCCAGAGTAAACCCAGAAAGAGCTGCCCCCAGAATGGGATGCGCTGCGTATTGGCGGGCTGAAGACGAATGCGGGTAGAGTCAGGGTTCATAGAGGCAGTAAAGTCGCTAGGGCCCGCAAAAGTAAGGAGTTGGCAGTTAGGAGTTGCATACTGCCAGGAGAACAGCATTGTGTGGAGAAATACATTCCTGAGAATTAGTATTCTGAATGTAGCGAAGCCAAGGAATGATGGTTCACGGGCACGACGCGCTGATAGGCAGCCGCTTATTTCAGCTTGGCTGAAGCCAGCTCCATTTCGGGCACGGCTTTCAGCAGCACCGAAATGGGGCAGTTTTCCTTGGCTTTCTCAGCATACTGCTGAAACTCTTCCTGCGTCAGACCCTCTACCTCGCCTTCGGTAGTCAGGCTGATTTTGACCACCTTCGGAGCCTCGCCAGAGGTATCGAGCGTTACCTTCGACTCGGTGCGGATTTGCTTCACCTGCTTGCCATCCTTGGTCAGAATGCTGGTCAGGAACATGGTGTAGCAGCCAGCGTGGGCCGCGCCAATCAGCTCCTCGGGGTTGGTGCCCTTCTGGCCCTCAAACCGCGCACCTACCGAATACGGTGCTTGTACGGTGCCACTCTGGGTGGAAATTTCGCCGCTGCCTTTAATGTCGCCGTTCCAGACGGCCGTGCCACGTTGGTTGATCATGAGAGGAAATGAGATAGTGAAAGGTGAAGTTGTGCAAAGAAGCAGATACGGAAGCCGGGCGGAAAAGATAGTGTTGCGGCATCAGCCTGCACTAACCAGGAGTGTATCTTTGACAAGCTGTAAGCGTGAAATTGAACCAGCAGCTCCCTATTTCACCATCTCACTATTTCACCGCTCATGGGCCTGAAATCTACCTTGAGCCAACCTTTGGCCGCCTACATAGTCCGCCAGTACGCTCAGTGGCAGCAGGACCCCATCGGGACCCAGCAGCGGGTGTTGCGCGGGTTGCTGGCCCAGGGTGCCCGCACGGCTTTCGGCCAGGACCATTGCCTACACAACGCCCGCACGGCCCAGGACCTGGCCTGGCAGGTGCCCGTGCGCGACTATGAGGCCTTGAAGCCCTACTTTGAGCGGGTAAAGGCTGGGGAAGCCAATGTGCTCTGGCCCGGTAAGCCCCTATACTTGGCCAAAACCTCCGGCACCACCTCCGGCGCCAAATACATCCCGCTGACCCGGGACAGCATCCCCAACCACATCAACGGGGCCCGGGATGCGCTGCTCCACTACGTACACCGTACCGGCAAAAGCCGGTTTCTGGATGGCAAGCTGATGTTTCTGTCGGGCAGCCCGGAGCTGGAAACAGTGGGCGGCATCCACACGGGCCGCCTCTCTGGCATCGTAAACCACCACGTGCCGGCCTATTTGCGCCGCAACCAGCTGCCCAGCTACGCTACCAACGTCATTGAAGACTGGGAACAGAAGCTCGACCGGATTGTGGACGAAACCCTGCCCCAGCCTATGACGCTGATTTCGGGGATTCCGCCCTGGGTGCAGATGTATTTCGACCGTATTGTGCAGCGCACCGGCCGGCCGGTGGGGGAGGTGTTTCCGCAGTTCGATTTGTTCGTGTACGGCGGCGTCAACTTTGAGCCCTACCGTAAAAAGCTGCTGGAAACCATTGGCCGGCCCGTGGACAGTGTGGAGCTGTTTCCGGCCTCCGAAGGCTTCTTGGCCTTCCAGGACGAGCCCGGCAACCCCGGCCTGCTGCTGCTGCTGGACGCGGGTATCTTCTATGAGTTCATTCCGGCCGAGCGGTTCTTTGAGAAGAATCCGCCCCGTCTCACCCTGGCCGATGTGGAGCTGGACCGCCAGTACGCTGTAGTGCTCAGCAGCAACGCCGGCCTCTGGGGGTACTCCCTCGGCGACACGGTGCGCTTCGTGAGCCGTTACCCGTTTCGGGTGGTAGTTACGGGCCGCATCAAGCATTTTCTATCGGCCTTCGGGGAGCATGTTATTGGGGAAGAAGTTGAGCAGACCCTGCGCGAGGCCATGCGCCAGCATCCAGAGGTGGAGGTAGTGGAATTCACCGTAGCTCCCCAGGTCAGCGACGACCCCACCGTGCCCTCCCGCCATCAGTGGCTGGTAGAATTCGCCCGCCCGCCCCACGATGCTGCCGCCTTCGCCGCCGCCCTCGATGCCGGCCTGCGCCAGCGCAACACCTACTACGACGACCTGTTGCGCGGCCACATTCTGGCCCCGTTGCAGCTCACGCCGCTGCCGGCCGGTGCCTTCCAGCGCTACATGAAAAGCCAGGGTAAGCTCGGCGGCCAGAACAAAGTGCCCCGCCTCAGCAACGACCGGGTGCTGGCGGAGGGGTTGGTGGGCGTTGGGTAATCTTCTGAGTAGCTCCTTCTGATGAACACCGGTAGTTTACAGATTTTGACATGGGATATTGCTGATAGCACTTATAGTTTCGAGGTAACTATCTGTTTCCAACAATTAGCAACGAAGCTGGATTTCTATGCCGAATGTGACATTTGGCGACAATTCGGGCGGGAGTTGCAAACTTTCCCGTTAAGCCTGACTCATGAAGTTACGCTTCAGATACAGCAAGCTGAAATGGCACTAGAGCTTACAGCCTTTTGCTATGATAACGAGGGGCATGCTGCTTTGCGGGTCATGGTAAATGATAACAGAGTGCAACCGGGACCGTATCGGCTGGAATTTGCCATCCCTACCGACATAGGCGGGTTGAACGAGTTGGGCCGGAAACTCGCTGGCTGGTCTTTGCATGCGTATGATGAGTTTTATGGGGAGTTTCATACAAGCTGACCTTCATGCGCCTGGCTTTCGACCTCGACAATACGCTAATCCGTAACAACTACGCATTTCCACTGGCAAAGCCCTATTGGCCGCTGCTGGCGCGTTTATTCAGCAACGAGGGGTTGCGCCAGGGCATACGAGAAGTGGTGGCCTTTTGTCGGGAGCAAGGCTGGGAAGTGTGGGTGTACACCACGTCGTACCGCAGCAAATGGCATATTCGGCGGCTATTCTGGCTGCATGGCATCCGGTTGGATGGGGTCGTCAATCAGCAGCGGCACGACCGGTACGTTCGGGTCCGGTGTACTAAGCACCCGCCTACTTTTGGCATAGAGTTGCTCGTTGACGATTCGGAAGGCGTACGACTGGAAGGCGAGCGGCACGGTTTCCGGGTGCTGGTGGTGCGGCCAGACGACGAACGGTGGACGGAAGCATTGAAACGCGCGGCGCTAACTGTTGCGTAAGCTGTAGCAGGGGTAGGCTGTATTTAACTTTAGCATCCAAGCACGGTAGCCAGAAGGAGTGTCTTACCTCAGCAACGACCGGGTGCTGGCAGAGGAATCAATGGAAATTGAGTAACCAAGAATCCATTGTTTGTTGCAGTTGAATTTCGATTAGGACTTACACATCAGCCTTTTTAAGCACTGCGAAACACTGCGTAACCCTCTGCGAGACACTGCGAGAAATAAGCATTGCTAATATGTTGCGTAAGTCCTGTCAATACTATTTCGTATGGTATCAGTAAATAGAATCGTATCTGTTCTTCTGGGAGTTACAAGTGCACTCCTCGCCGCTTTTTTCTTCTTAGGAACACCGGAAGGGCACAAGCAACTTCTGCAGGAAGATTTCTGGTCAGTTTTCTTTAGCCGATGGTATGGCTTTGGCGCATTGGGCTTACTAGGAAGCCTAGCCTGCTGGTTGCTGAATGGCTTACTCCGGTTAATGGGTATTGAGCAGAATGTTCAATTAGGGTGGGCGGCTTTAGAATTGAGCATTGGCCCAGTTGTCGGGGCTTTTTTTGGGTACTCTTTTTTTCTGCCTATGGAGTGTCAGCAATGACTAAGCCGCCTGCTTCCTCAACCTTTGCCGGACACAGCACTTAATTAGGTTGGCTTTCGATAAGGTGATTTGCTGAAGATAATATCAAACTAATATGGCAGGCTCTGCTCAACTAATCAAACCCCACCTCCACGCCCTCTGCCTCGCCTATGTGCAGGAGCGCATAGCCGCCTGCCAGGCCGCCATCCGGGCCGCCCAGGAATCGGCAAACTCCGAAACCAAGAGCAGCGCCGGCGACAAGTACGAAACCGGCCGCGCCATGGCCCAGAACGAGCGGGACCGGAACGCCGTGCAGCTGCAGCAGGCCCAGCAGCTCCAGGGCGAGTTACTGCGCATCAACCCCGAAGTACCCTGCGACACCGTGCGGCCTGGGGCCCTGGTGCATACCAGCATGGGTACATTTTACCTCGGTATCAGCGCGGGCAAGCTTACGGTGGAAGGGCAGGACTATTTTGCCGTATCGGCCGCTGCCCCGGTGGCCGCCGCTCTGGCCGGCAAGCGGGCCGGGGAGAAAGCCGTATTCAACGGCAAGCCGGTACAGGTTACGGCCATTGAGTAGAGTACCTGTTCGATAGACAAGACGTGCCAGTTCGCGTTCTGGTGTATGTGAAGCGTTGGTAAGTTGTCATTCCGAGTACAGCGAGGAATCTGAGTGAATTGCTGAAGGACACACCCAGATTCCTCGCTGTGCTCGGAATGACAATCCTTTTTATACCCGCGGCAGCAGCCCCGAGATGCCCCGGATGTTGAGGCGCACGAAGTTGCGCACCCGCTCGAAGCGGGCGTTGGCTTCGTCCAGCTCCTCGTCGGGGTCCAGCTTGGTGGGGCGGTGGGTGTCGAGCAGGGTGAAGACGGTTTCGGCCAGGTCCATGTAGCCCAGAATCATCAGAAACAGCAGTTTCTTGTCGTCTTCCGGGTAAGGTTTCTGGCGTACGGCTTTCACCAGGCTGTCGAGCTGGATGGTTTCGTCCGCGTACAGGTCGCGTAGTGCCGTCCGCTGGTGCTGGTAGTCAAGCAACTGCTGGGGCTGCAGGCTGGCGGCCACGAAGGGAAACGTGGTGGTGAAGCGGGTAGCTGCCTGGAAGTCTTTTTCGGCAGCATACACAGTGCCCAGGTGCTTTTGCAGGCTGACCCACAAGCCGGTGCGGGCTTTATCGAAGGCAGAAGGGGAGGCAGCGGATTCAGTCACGGAAGTAGGTACAGAAAGCAGAAAAGGCAAAGTACGCGGATTTTGGGGCGTTCAGCCAATTGCACATTCGGAGGCCAGAGGGGAGTGGTTTCCTTATCTTATGGCCAAATTCCCTGTTACTCCCTCGCCAAACGCAAGATGCGGCCCCAGCTTCTTCTCCTATTGCTGAGCTGCGTGGCCTGCCAGCCGTCGACTCCAGAGCAGGCGGCACCTGCTGCTACGACCCCGGCCCCTGTCCCCGTACTTGCTCCTCCGCCCCCGAGGGCTGATAATTTCCTTGATTCAGCTTGGTTTACCGTAGCTAAGCTGGATACTTTTTTCGTCGGCAGAGCCAGTGAGAAGCTTTTGCAGCTGACGCCGACTCAGGAAAAACAATTCTTCCAGCAGACGGCCCGGCCCTACAGCCGGTACACGCCCAGCTACTTCTACTCTTTGCAGGAAAACACGCCCAACCGCCAGGAAATTACCGTGCTGACCTACGACGGCGAGTATATGTCTACGTTGTGGCGGTTGGTGTACGATGCTCGTCATCGGCTAATCAGCCGGCAGCGGGTGGCCGGGTACGGAGCGGATGGGGAGCAGCAAACCAGCATAACCGGCCTGTTTGAAACGCCTGCCCGTTTCCGGCAAACCGTCCTGGATAAATGGAGCACCGAGGACTCAACGCTCACCCGGTACGAGGTAGATTCCACCGTCACGCACTACGCCGTGGCGCAGGAGAAATTCCGGCAACTGCGGCAGCGCACCTACAAACGCCAGTACACTCGGCCGTTGAATCCGGAGTAGCCGCCCCGCCTGAACTGCGCGGGCTTCCACTACCTTTGCGCCAGCAGTTCCCGACTCTTTTCTATGTCCTCCGAATTTCCCAAACGTGTGAGTCTGCTGGGCTCCACCGGCTCCATCGGCACCCAGGCCCTGGACGTAGTGCGTGCTCAGCCCGGCCGTTTTCAGGTCACAGCCCTTTCGGCCCAGTCCAATGCCGCGCTGCTTATTGCCCAGGCCCGGGAGTTCCGGCCCGCTGCCGTGGTTATCGGCGAGGAGAGCAAGTACCAGCAGGTGCGCGAGGCCCTGGCCGCTCAGCCCGAAACCGAGGTGCTGGCCGGCGCCGCTGCTCTCACCGAAGTAGCCGCCCGCCCCGACACCGACGTGGTGCTCACGGCCATGGTCGGGTACGCCGGGCTGCTGCCCACGGTGGCCGCCATCCGGGCCGGGAAAGACATAGCCCTGGCTAACAAGGAAACTCTGGTGGTGGCCGGCCAGCTCATTACGGGGCTGGTGCGGGAGCACGGCGTACAGCTGCTGCCCGTCGACTCCGAGCACTCGGCTATTTTTCAGTGCCTGGTCGGGGAGGAGCGCAACCCCATCGAGAAAATCATTCTCACGGCTTCGGGTGGGCCGTTCCGGGGGCGCACCCGCGAGCAGCTGGCCCAGGTAACCAAAGCCCAGGCCCTCAAGCACCCGAATTGGGACATGGGCGCCAAAATCACCATCGACTCGGCTTCGCTGATGAACAAGGGCTTGGAGGTGATTGAGGCCAAGTGGCTGTTCGGTCTGCAAAACGAGCAGATTGACGTGGTGGTACACCCGCAGAGCATCATTCACTCCCTGGTGCAGTTCGAGGATGGCTCCCTGAAAGCCCAGTTGGGCCTGCCCGACATGAAGCTGCCCATTCAGTACGCCCTGGGCTACCCCCAACGCCTGCCCAATCAATTCCCCCGCTTTAGCTTCCTCGACTACCCCCAACTCACTTTCGAGCAGCCCGATACCACCGCTTTCCGCAATCTGGCGCTGGCATTTGAGGCTTTACGCCAGGGAGGCAACGCAGCCTGCATCCTCAACGCCGCCAACGAAATTGCCGTGGCAGCTTTCCTGCGCGACGAAATCGGCTTCCTGGAAATGTCGGAGGTGGTGGAGTCCAGCCTCGCCCGGGTTTCGTACCTTGCTACGCCCTCCCTCGACGATTACGTACTGACCGACCAGGAAACCCGCCGGGTAGCCCAGGAGTTTACCCGCAGCCGCGTCTGACACCCTGACCGGTTTGCAGGAGCTTTTCCGGCTTCGGTGCGTTGTTTGCAGCGGCAGGGACCCCACCCCAACCCTCGCCGCTTCATGCGCGGAATCCTCCGGGAGAAGGGCTCTAGCCTTAGTTTGCTAGAAACCTAGTTTTAGAACTAGAGCCCCCTTTCTTTTGAGGAGGGGTTGGGGTGGGGAAAATTCATCATCACATTACTTCATTTCCGTTGGAAGGACTTATCATGGCCGGGCAAATGCTGCTGGGCCTTTCCATTCTGGTTGGCTTGCACGAGTTCGGACACTTTGCCGCCGCCAAATACTTCAAAATCCGGGTCGATAAGTTTTACATCTTCTTCGACTTTCTGTTTCCGCTGCCCGGGGTAATGAACTTTGCCCTGTTCAAGAAGAAAATCGGGGAGACAGAATACGGCCTGGGCTGGTTCCCGCTGGGCGGCTACGTGGCCATCCACGGTATGATTGACGAAACCCAGGACGCTGACAGCCTGGCTGCCGAGCCGCAGCCCAACGAGTTCCGCTCCAAACCGGCCTGGCAGCGCCTCATCGTGATGCTGGGCGGCATCATCATGAACGTCATTACCGGCATCGTCATCTTCTCGCTCCTGACCTTCAAGTACGGGGAAAGCTACCTGCCGGTAACCGAAGTACGCTACGGGGTGGATGTAAGTGAGCTAGGCAAAAAGCTCGGGTTTCAGCGCGGCGACAAAATCGTGAAGATCAACGGCCAGCCGTTCACCGATTTTGAGGACATCTACGGCGTAGAAGCCCTGCTCGGCACCGATGCCTACTACACCGTCGACCGGAGTGGGCAGCTGGTAGACGTGCCGGTACCCAACAACCTGATGGACGATTTGACGGACGCGAAAGAACGATTCGTGACTCCGTTGGTTGCCTTCACCATCGAGCAGGTATACGCGGGTACCCCGGCGGCCAAGGCGGGCCTGCAGGCCAACGATAAAATTCTGAAAGTAGGCAGTCAGCCCGTGCCCTTCTTCTCGGATTTGCAAAAGGCCCTGCGGGTGAATGCCAATAAGGTAGAGCATCCGTCGCTGTTGCAGCGTTTCCTGAACTGGATTCGGGGCGTCAAGCCTAAGCGCCTCACCTCCAACACCACCACGCTGCTGGTAGAGCGCGCCGGTAAACAGCTCACGCTACCGGTGCTGATTGATGAGGATGGCAAAATTGGGTTTAAGCCCAAGCTGCTGATCAAGGAGGGTGCGCGCAACTACAACTTTGTGCAGTCGGTAGGGGTTGGTACCAAGCAGGCGTTTGCGGTAATAACCACCCAGATTGCGGGCTTTAAAAAGATTTTCAGCGGCGAGGCGTCGCTGAGCAAGTCGTTGGGCGGGCCAGTGGAAATAGCCCAGCAGTACGGTGGGCAGTGGGATTGGCTGCGGTTCTGGACCCTGACCGGTATGCTGTCGATGGTGCTGGCCTTTATGAACCTGCTGCCCATTCCGGCCCTTGATGGCGGCCACGTTATCTTCCTGCTCTACGAAATGATTGCCGGCCGCAAACCCTCCGACCGGTTCCTGGAAAATGCCCAGAAAGTGGGCATGGTCCTGATTCTAAGCTTGATGGCTTATGTGTTGATAATCAAGCAGATTATTAATGCCATTGGTTAACTGCTAAGTACGGCCCTTGGGTCATCGAAAAGCCGTGTTGCCTGCTGAAGGTGGCACGGCTTTTATGCTACCGTACCCGGCTGCAACTTTCGGCCCTGGTTCCCGCCTTTTCCGTCTATGAAATTCTTCCGCTTCCTGTTGCCTTTGGCCTTCCTGCTTACCAGCGCGTTGGTAGCCTGGGCGCACGCCTACCACGCCAGCATCATGGAGCTGCGCTTCAACCCCGGCAAGCAGCGGCTGGAAGTAGCCCTCAAGGTGTTTATCGACGACCTGGAAAAGGAATTGTCGAACGGCAAGCCGGCGCCGGTGCGCACCGATCAACTCAGCCGAACCCAGCTTGATCCGCTGCTGCTGGAACTGCTGCGCCGCTCAGTGCAGTTCAGTACCCGGCCGGGCACCACGCTCCCGCTCACGTTGGTGGGTCTGCAAAAGGAAAAAGACGCCTACTGGCTGTATTTCACGGCCCCGCTGCCGGCCTCGGCCACCGGTGTAACCCTGCGCCACCAGTTGCTGCTGGAGCTGTTCCCCGACCAGATGAACATCGTGAACCTCGAAGCCAAAGGCCAAAAGCAAAGCCTGCTCTTCCGCGACGGAGAGGTGCAGCAGCAGTTGAAGTGGTGAGGGCTGTAAGTGTCATTGCCAAAGTCACGCCGACGCACCCGCCGCTACTGCATCCTTTTCAGAGCCTGTAGTTTTGAAGAACTGAAACGCCCTTGACGTACACACGTCAAGGGCGTTTGCCTGTAGAGACGCGACACCTCGCGTCTCCACGTTGAACGGTGTCGTTCTGACGGGAGACGCGAAGTGTCGCGTCTCTACAGGCAAATTCGGACGCTTTCAGCCTTGAAAAGGATGGATTAGCGGCGCGGTTCTGCGGGTGCGTCGGCGTGACCCTGGCAATGACACCTACGGCCTTACCATTCCAGCTTGCCATCCTTATCACCGGGGGCGGGCTTGGGCTCCGGCTTGTTGGTCGGCAGCGGGTCGGCCTTGAACTCGTCGGTGTTCTTACCCTCGGGGCGGAGCAGGCGGAACTCTACGCGGCGGTTGGTTTTGGCATCCTCCGGAGTTACTTCCTCCTTGAGCGGTTTCGAGGAGCCGTAGCCGAAGCTGTCGATGCGGTTGGGGGCTAGTTTGCCTTTCTGCTCGATGTAGCGCCGGATGCTCTCGGCCCGCTCCTGCGAAAGGCGCTCATTGAAGTCCGGGTCGCCCTTACTGTCGGTATGGCCCGTGATGCTAAGCCGGAACGAGGGGTGGTCAACCATAAACACGGCAATCCGGTCGAGCACCGGGTGCATGCTGGCCCGGATATGGGCCTTGTCCTGGTCAAACTCAATGTTTTTGAACACCAGCGGCAGCTTGTAGTCGATGGAGTTGGTCATCAGCTTCATCACCGTGTCGCCTTCCAGGGCAAACTTCTTTTCCACGCTGAAAAAGTCCGGGCTCTGAATCAGCATCACGTAGTGCGAGCCTTCAATCAGGTCGAAGTCAAACGACCCATCCTCGCGCAGGTATTTGCTGGCTACCTCAATGCCGTTGTCGGTATCGATGATGCTGACGATGCCGTTGAGCGGCTTCTGGCTCACGGAGTCAATCAGGGAGCCCTCCACGTGGGTAGTGGCCAGGGGCTGGGCCTCCATCGGCAGGGGGAAGGAGTAAAGGTCCAGGTTTTTCATCTCCTTCTCCTCGGAGCGGGCGTAGTAGAGGTTTTTGGAGTCCGCGTCGATGGTGAAATAGTACTCCGAGCCTTTGCCGTTTACCAGGGGCCCGATGTTGATGGGCTCCTGCCAGCGGCTGCGCACCCGGTAAGTTTTGTAAATATCAAAGTCGCCGAAGTTGAGCAGCTGTCCGCGCGAGCTGAAATACAGCACGTGGTAAAGCGGGTGGTAAAACGGGCTGACCTCACTTTCCCGGGTGTTTACCACCGGCCCCATGTTCTGGGCCCGGCCCCACTGCCCGTTCTGCTGCTTCACGGTGTACCAGATGTCGGAGAGGCCAAAGCCACCCAGCCGGTCGGAGGCGAAATACAGTGTATCCTCGCCCGGCGACAGGGTCGGCTGCGAGTCCCAGGCCGTGGAGTTGACGTTGGCCCCCAGGCTCTTGGGCATCGTCCACTGCCCGTCTTTGAATGTAGCCGTGTACAGGTCACAGTT
Organism: Hymenobacter metallilatus; assembly: GCF_003944705.1. Taxonomy (GTDB): domain Bacteria; phylum Bacteroidota; class Bacteroidia; order Cytophagales; family Hymenobacteraceae; genus Hymenobacter; species Hymenobacter metallilatus. Next base: position 440,033 of record NZ_RWIS01000003.1, read on the forward strand.
GCCGTGGCAGGTAGGGCATTCACAGCGGGCAAAGAACAGGGTAGTACCATCCTTGCTGATGCAGGCCGAACCCTCGTTGTAGGGCGAGTTGATGGGCTTAGGCAGCGGCTCCGCCTGAGACCATACACCATTTTCGCGCCGGGCCGTGTACAGATCTTCGTCAATTACGCCGTGCAGGCCGCGCATTTTGCGCTTGGAGGAGAAAATCAGCAGGTCGGCGTCGGCGCTGAGGGTAGGGCCGTAATCTTCGCGCTGGGAGTTGATGGCGTCGCCCATGGTAGTGTACACGCCCTTAGGGGGTCGGAACGTGGCAATATTTTTCCGGTACTCCACCAGGTCGTAGTACGTTTTCAGGGGTACATACAGCTCCGTTTCCTTTTGCTCCAGCGAGTCGTAGTAACGTTGCACCTTAGTCAGCGTCTGGCGGCGGTGCTTGAGGGCTAATCGGTAGTAGGCTTTTGCGCGGTCTTCATTGCCGGCCTTTTCCCAGAGTTGGCCCAGGTGCCACAGCAGGGTATTATCCTTGTAAAAATTTTCGATGCCGAACTGGCCCACGTAGGCCTCCAGCAGGTTGCGGGCGGCCGTCCAGTTTTTCCGCTTTTCAGCCCGCTGAATTTCGCGCAGGGCTTTTTTATCCTGGAAATAGGGCAGGCGGTTGATATTTAGAAACTCGGGTGTAGCATCAGTCCGAGCCCGTGCCTGCCGGACTACTTTCGCCGTGAGTTTGCGTTGCGCATTGGGTAAGCCCGTTTTTTGTTGGGCAAATACAGCAATGGGCAGGCACAGCGCACAAAGCACCAGGCACAGCGTAATCAGGCGGGCAATGGAAAACATAGCAATAATAAAGCACGAAGGCGGTGGGAACCGGCAAGCATCAAAAATAGGAAATTTTGGATAAGGGTGGGTAGTGGATAGTAAGTGCCCGGAACTGTCATGCTGAGTTGGCAAAAGGCCTTGCCACGCTGGAATAGCAGGGCTTTTCTCTGCGCCGGTTGCGCCAAAACGCCGGAACAATTACTTGTACAGCGGATACAAGGTCCTTCGCCAGCTCAGCATGACAGTTCCGGGCCTTCCATTCGTCTGCCCTTCTGACGCCTTCCGGCCGTGGCACGGCACTTGCCAAATCCCTACCTTCGATACCTACGTTAGCCTCCCGGGTTCCAGGCTGAACCGTTGGTCTGTCATTGTGGCATCCGTTCAGCCTCCTAGCCCGTCCTTCTTACATGAGCCGAAATACGCCGCCTTCCTCTTTCTCTTCTGTACTAATGGCCGAAGATCCCGCTGAAATGGTGTCCATTGTGGCTACCGACCCCGACCAGCCGTTGGAAGCCGGGGAGTCGCCGGAGGTGTTGCCGCTGTTGCCAGTGCGTAATACGGTACTGTTTCCGGGCGTGGTGCTGCCCGTCACCGTCACGCGCAAGAAGAGCATCCGGCTGGTACGCAAGGCGTATCGGGGCAATAAGATTGTGGGTGTAGTGGCCCAAAAAAACGGTCAGAGCGACGACCCGGAGCTGCAGGATCTGTATCCGGTGGGTACTATGGCCAAAATCCTGAAGTTGCTGGTGCTACCCGACGGCAACACCACCATCATCATTCAGGGCCAGTCACGCTTCCGCATTGAGGAAGCCGTGCAGACCACACCCTACCTCACAGCCCGCGTGAGCTATATTCCGGAGGTGTTTCCGGCCAAAACCTCCAAAGAGGTGAAAGCACTGGTGTCGTCGCTGAAGGAAGCGGCGGCCCGTATGCTGAAGCTTAACCCCGAAATTCCGCAGGAAGCCCAGGTAGCCCTGGATAACATCGAGTCGCCCTCTTTCCTGACGCACTTCCTGTCCTCCAACATCAACGTGGAGGTAAGCATGAAGCAGCAGCTTCTGGAAACGGCCGACGGTGTGGAGCGTGGCACTCGCCTACTGGAGCTGATGATGAAGGAGATTCAGCTGCTGGAAATTAAGCGCGAAATCCAGACCAAAGTCCACACCGACATCGACCAGCAGCAGCGCGACTATTTCCTGCGCCAGCAGATTAAAGTGCTGCAGGATGAGTTGGGCTTCGATGGCCCCGACCAGGAGGTGGAAAAGCTGCGCCAGCGTGCCAAGAGCAAGAAGTGGCCCGAGGCCGTGGCCAAGCACTTTGCCAAGGAGCTGGATAAGCTCACCCGCATCAACCCCCAGGCCGCCGAGTACCCAGTGAGCCTGAACTACGTGGAGTTCCTCTTGGATTTGCCCTGGGCCGAGTACACCAAAGACAACTTCAACCTGAAGCGCACCCAGAAAATACTGGACCAGGACCACTATGGCATGGAAAAAGTAAAGGCGCGCATCATCGAGTACCTGGCTGTGCTCAAGCTCAAAAACGACCTGAAGGCGCCCATTCTGTGCCTGTATGGGCCTCCCGGCGTGGGCAAAACCAGCCTGGGCCGCTCCATTGCCAAGAGCCTGGGCCGGCAGTACGTACGCATGAGCCTGGGCGGAGTGCGCGACGAGGCCGAAATTCGGGGGCACCGCAAAACCTACGTGGGCGCCATGCCCGGCCGCATCATCTCGCAAATCAAGAAGGCCGGGGCCTCCAACCCGGTTATTGTGCTGGATGAAATCGACAAGCTGGCCTCTGACTTCCGTGGCGACCCGTCGTCGGCGCTGCTGGAAGTGCTGGACCCCGAGCAGAACTCCACCTTCACCGATAACTTTCTGGAAGTGGAATATGACCTCTCACGGGTGCTGTTCATTGCTACCGCCAACTCCCTGGATACCATTCAGCCTGCCCTGCGCGACCGGATGGAAATTATTGACCTGACCGGCTACACGCTGGAAGAGAAAACCCAGATTGCCAAAAAGCACCTCTGGCCCAAGCTCCTGCATGAGCACGGCCTCACGCTCAAAGATGCCGGCATCACCAACGGTGCCCTGCAGCGCGTGATTGACGACTACACCCGCGAGTCGGGGGTGCGGAGCCTGGAGCGCAAGCTGGGCGCGGTTGTGCGCAACATTGCCAAGAGCAAGGCCATGAAGGAGCCCCACCCCGCCACGTTGGAGCCCAAAGACGTGCGCCGCATCCTGGGGGCCGCCATCTTCGACCGGGACCAGTACCAGGACAATGAAACCGCCGGCGTGGTAACGGGGCTGGCCTGGACCTCCGTGGGCGGGGATATCCTGTTCATTGAAAGCCTGCTGAGCCGGGGCCGGGGCAAACTCACCCTGAGCGGCCAACTCGGCGACGTGATGAAGGAGTCGGCCGTGACGGCCCTGAGTTACCTGCGCAGCCGGGCCGAAGAACTGGACATTGATTACCGCCTCTTCGACCAGTACGACCTGCACATTCACTTCCCGGAGGGGGCCGTGCCCAAAGATGGACCCAGCGCCGGTATTGCCATTTTTACCAGCATTGCCTCGGTATTCACCCAGCGCAAAATCCGCAGCCACCTGGCCATGACCGGCGAAATTACCCTGCGCGGCAAGGTGCTCCCCGTAGGTGGCATCAAGGAAAAGATTCTGGCCGCCAAGCGGGCTGGTGTGCGGGATATTATCCTGTGCCCTAAAAACAAAAAGGACATCGACGAAATTTCGGCCGAGTACCTCAAGGACCTCACCATCCACTACGCCGACCGGGTAGATGATGTGCTGCGCGTGGCGCTGCTGGAGGAGAAAGTAGCGCATCCCATTAAGCTGGTGGTGCGCGACGAAGCTCCCGCACCCGTTGGGCCGAGCGTAGAGGTAAGCTAAACAGCACTGCCATTCCGACGCTGGTGGAATCTGCGCTTACCGTTTCAACGATTAACCCAGATTCCACCAGCGTCGGAATGGCAGTGCTGCCACACAATAAAATGTCCGCTTACCGCGTCCTAACTGGCAACCCACATTATCTTAGTTGCCGATGAATCCATTTCTACGCGCCGCCTTTTTCTCCGCTGGTTTCGCTGTGCTGGCCGTTGCCCCAGCGGCCCAGGCCCAGATTGGCGGCCAGCAGGCTATGTCCTTCCTGAACCTGCCCACCAGCGCCAAGCTGGCGGGGCTGGGCGGTGTCAACGTGTCGGCCCGCGACGCCGACGGTACCATGCTGTACGGTAATCCGGCGCTGCTCAACCAAGAAATGGACGGCCGCCTGGCGCTGGGATTCGTGGATTACCTGGCCGATATTAAGCAGAGCACGGCCGCTTATGTGTTTAATACCGCTAAATATGGCCGTTTCGGCGTGGGTCTTACCTACCTGAGCTACGGCCAGTTCGAGCAGTTTGATGCGGCGGGCAATTCGCTGGGGCAGTTTTCGGTGAATGAGTATGCCCTGAGCATTGCTGATTCCTATACCAGCGGAGCCTTCACTATTGGTGGTACCCTCAAGCTGGCGGGCTCGGGCATTGCGGGCAACCACTCCTATGCCGCCCTGGCCGACGTAGGTGGCCTGTTCAAGCACCCCGAGCAGGACTTTACAGTAGGCCTAGTGGTGCGCAACGCCGGTATTCAGCTCAAGCCCTACGACGGAGCCGGCCGGGAGCCCATGCCGTTGGATGTACAGCTGGGTACCTCCTTTAAGCCCGAACACCTGCCCTTCCGCTTTTCCTTCACAGCCCACCACCTGCAGCAGCTCGACATCGTGTACCTCGACCCCAACCAGCGCGGGCAACTGGATGAAAACGGGGAAGAAATAAAGCCCAAAAAGACCCTGGGCGACAAAATTGCCCGCCACTTTGTGGTCGGCGGAGAGTTGCTGCTTAGCAAAAATCTGAACGTACGCCTGGGCTACAACCACCTGCAGCGCCGGGAGTTGCGCCTGGAGAATACTTCCGGTGGGGCTGGCTTCTCGTTTGGGGTCATGCTGCGGATCAGTCAGTTCCAGCTTGACTACACCCGCGCCGGTTACCATGCTTCGGGCGGTGCCAACTATTTCACCATTGCCCGCAACCTCGACTCCTTGTTCAAGAAAACGCCCTGACACTCTCCGAAAACGCCCTGGTGTGGGCGTTGCTAAACCTTTGCTTGCTGCCGGCGGTACTACCTATTCGTCATGCCGACCAAGTTGCTTCCCTTATTGCCCTATGCTCGATTCCGCTGATTTTTTGACGCCGGCTCAAATTGTGGCCGAACTGGATAAATATATTGTTGGCCAGCAAGATGCCAAGCGCCATGTGGCCATTGCCCTGCGCAACCGGTGGCGTCGTCTGCACGCTCCCCAGGATATGCAGCGCGAAATAGTGCCCAACAACATTCTCATGATTGGCTCGACGGGCGTGGGCAAAACTGAAATTGCCCGCCGCTTAGCCAGTATTGCCGGCGCCCCCTTCACCAAGGTAGAAGCCTCCAAATTTACGGAGGTCGGCTACGTGGGCCGCGACGTGGAAAGTATGGTGCGCGACCTGGTGGAGCAGTCGGTGAACATGGTGAAACAGCGCCGCAAAGAAGAAGTGAAAGTGCAGGCCGCTCAGGTAGTTGAGGATATCATTCTGGATATTCTCATTCCGCCGGTCACGGCTGCTGTGGCTACTCCGGCTGCCAAGCCTGCCCTGGGGTTTCCGCTGCCTGCCTCCGGTACCGATATGCCCGACTCCGACCATGAGCTGAACGAGCGGACCCGGGAGCGGTTTCGGGAAAAAATCCGCAATGGAGAGCTGGACGAGCGTAAAATTGACATTCGGGTGCAGCAGAACACTGGCTCCGGTATCGGGGTGATTGGCGGTGGCCCGGGCGGAATCGACGAAGCCAGCATGGCCGGCATCCAGGATATGCTGGGCTCCATGTTGCCCAAAAAAACCCGGAAGCGGAAAGTGACAGTGGCCGAAGCCCGTAAAATTCTGCTGGATGAGGAAGCCGCCAAGCTCATTGATATGGATGAGGTAAAAGATGAGGCTATCCGCCAGGCGGAAAACGCGGGTATTATCTTCATTGATGAAATCGACAAAGTGGCCAGCCGCAGCGGTAAGGGTGGGGGCGGGCCCGATGTAAGCCGGGAAGGAGTGCAGCGCGACCTGTTGCCCATTGTGGAGGGCTCTGCCGTGAATACCAAGTACGGCATCATTCACACCGACCATATCCTGTTCATTGCGGCCGGCGCCTTCCACGTCAGCAAACCCTCCGACCTCATTCCGGAACTACAAGGCCGCTTCCCAATCCGGGTAGAGCTGCAAAGCCTGAGCAAAAACGACTTTTACCGTATCCTCAAAGACCCCAAAAATGCGCTTACCAAGCAGTATGAGGCATTATTACAGGCCGAGCAGGTAAGGCTCACCTTTGAGGATACTGCGCTGGAGCGTCTGGCCGAAATTGCCTTCGAAGTGAACAGTGAGGTGGAAAATATCGGGGCCCGGCGGCTGCACACCGTGATGAGCCGCTTGCTCAATGATATTTTATTTGATGTACCGGATGTAATTGGTGCTCATGCCCACATTCTTATCACCCGCGAGCTGGTAGAAGAGCGCCTCCGCGACATGGTGCAAAACCGGGACCTAAGTCAGTATATTCTGTGAAACGAAATGGCCTGGCTGCACATACGTCTGGTTGCTGGGTCTTTGGGATTTGGGAATACGTCAGCACGCAAAAAGAGGCAGCTTAGCTGCCTCTTTTTGCGTGCTGACGTATTCCTTGAAAAACGCAGACTATTCATCTTCACCAAATGCACTACTACATCATTACCGGCGCCAGTCGTGGACTGGGTAAAGCCTTAGCTGAAGTGCTCCTGGAGCAGCCTGAAACCAACGTTATCGGTGTTTCGCGCCATGCCACCATTGAGCATCCGCGGTATCATCATCAGCCCCTGGACCTTTCCGATATGCTGGCTGTGCAAAGCAACCTGCACAAGGTTTTCCCGCGTTTTGCGGATGCGGCTAGCATTACGCTAATAAACAATGCGGGTGTCCTAGGCGAAATTGGGTACGTGGGTGAACAACAAAATGAGCAGTACGAGTTTGTGTTTGACGTCAATCTTATTGCACCCGCTATGCTCATGAATACATTTCTGAGTACTTACTCGAGCTTAGCGGTGCCACGCACCATTCTCAACATCAGTAGCGGGGCTGCGCAACGGGCCGTCGACGGATGGGCGGCCTATTCAGCCTCCAAAGCGGCCCTGGATGCCTTGTCGCGCACGGTCCAAAAGGAGCAGGATCTGCGCGGCAGCGGTATCCGCATCCGTAGCCTCGCCCCCGGTATTTTGGATACTGCCATGCAGCAACACATCCGCACAGCCGACACCCAGAGCTTCAGTGAGGCCAGCACCTTTGCTGACTATCATGCTCAAGGGCAACTGGTAGAGCCTCGAGTTGCTGCCGCTATAATTGTAGCTTGGCTGCAACGTCCAACATCTGCCACGGAAGACGTAGTCACCCGTATAGACAGGTTATCATAAAAAAAGGCCCCAACCGAGCGGTTGGGGCCTTTTTTTATGACCATGAAACTAGTAGCTGGGGTTCTGCACCACCAGGTTGCTAGTGGTTTGAATTTCCCGAATTGGAATTGGCCACAGGTTCCGGAACGTTTGCGTAACGGCAGGCAGCGTAGCCTGAACAGTGTTGGTCCGACGCAGGTCAAACCACCGGATTCCTTCGTTGGCTAACTCAATACGACGCTCTCTAAGAATGGCCGTGATAAGCTGAGCCTGGGTGAGGGTGGTGGCAAGTACTGGCAGGCCAGCCCGGGTGCGAATCTGGTTTACGAGAGTCAGGGCTGTTGCCAAGTTACCCGTCTGAGCAAGTGCTTCCGCGCGAGTCAGAATTACTTCGCCCAAGCGCATCAGAATCGGCTGATCATCTCCGGCAGCTACCCGGAAATACTTGCGGGTAGTACCCGAAGGATAGGAGGGGAGCTGAGCAGTAGCCGCGGTAACCACGTTTACGTTCAGACGTTTGTCGCCGGCCTCGTGCGCTGGCCCCAGGCCCGTAGCGGGGTCTACCTCGTTCCGGCCGCCATTAGCTGCCGGGAACCAGAAAAATGCCAGTGAGTTGCTGTCTACCGCATCGAAGGGCAGTTCCCAGATAGACTCATTAGAGAATTTCTGCGCAAAAATGTTGTTGTATTCGCCTTCAAGCGTGACAGCAGGAAGTGCAGCAATTGCCTGAGCGGCAAAATCGGCAGCATCGGCATAGTTGCGCAGACGCAACTCAAACCGGGCCCGCAGGGCCAGAATGGCACCTTTGCTGAGGCGGGCTTTAGTGCCTTGCGCAGCAATGTTTGCAGCAGCAGCAGTCAGGTCGGCCCGGATGGCGGCGTTCACCTCTGCTTCTGTAGCGCGGGCTTTAGGTTTGATTTGCTCGCCATTGATGGAGGTAGTTGCCTCTAAGCGCAGCGGCACTCCAAGCCCATCGGGATACCCGTACCCAGCCGGAGTACCTCCCCAGTAGCCAAGCAGGTTCATGTAGTTGAATGCACGCAAGGCCTGCGCTTCGGCCGTTACGCTGGCTTTATTGAAGGCTGGATCATCAATTTTTTGAACCTGCTCAATTACGTAGTTACACCGGTTGATGCCGGAGTAAATAGCGTTCCACATGGCACTCAACTCTGTATTGTCCGGCAGAATCTGGTTCTGGGCAATTTGAGCGAATGTGGGGAAAGTACCCGTATGGCGGGCGTTGTCAGAACCCAGGTCTGCGAACAGCTGATAGCGCAGGCCCAGGTAGTTAGCACTTTGCAGTGCATCGTAGCAACCCCGAAGGGCGGCTTCAGCATCTTGGCGGGTTTGCAAGCCATCAGTTGAGTCCAAACTCGCCCGAGGTGTTACCTCAAGCGGTTTTTCGCAGGATGTCAGCCCCAATGAAGCTAGTAAGATGGATGCCGCCAGTAAGTGGCGAACAGAAGGAAAGTTCATATCGATCCGAAATGCAAGTCAGAAAAAGTTAGAAACCAATGCTCACACCACCCGTGATGGTACGTGCCTGGGGGAAGGTGAGGAAGTCGGTACCTAGTGCGGTGTTTGAGCCGCTGAAGGTGTTCACTTCCGGATCCAGACCGGAGTAATTGGTGATAGTAAACAGGTTTTGCGCTTGAGCATACACACGGAAGCTGCTCATTTTCAATCGGCTGGTGAATGCCGAAGGCAGAGTGTAGCCCAGCGTGAGGTTCTTCAGACGAGCGTAAGAACCATCCTCAATAAACCGGTCGGACACACGACGGTTGTTGTTAGGGTCACCGTAAACAGCGCGTGGAACATCCGTGTTTGTATTGGTAGGAGTCCAGCGGTTCAATACCGCCGCATCCTGACCAAATACTCCGTTCATACCCTGCGCAAACGAGATGTTGTTGTTGTAAATCTCGTTACCGTACTGAAACTGCAGGAAGGCGGTCAGGTCGAAGCCTTTGTAACGGAGCGTATTCGTGAATCCGCCGTAGAATTTGGGCTGAGCATTGCCAATAATTTCCTGGTCATCACCCGTGATGCGTCCGTCGTTATTCAAGTCTTTAAACTTGATATCACCGGGAGCAGTCAGGGAGCTTTGGTAGCGGGCGGTTGCACCGTACGTAGCCTGAGCTGCTGCGTCTAGGGCGTTAATTTGCTCCTGGCTCTGGAAAATTCCGTCTACCCGATAACCGCGGAATGCACCCAAAGGCTGACCCTCGGCCACCCAGCTGGCAAAACCAGCCGCGAAAGGAATACCATCAACTAGTTTGGTAACCTTATTTCGGTTGAAGGTGATGTTGAAATTGGATTCCCACGAGAAGGCATCATCTGAGTTGCCTTTGATGTTAACCGTGGTCAAACCAAATTCCAGACCCTTGTTTTCAATGGAGCCAACGTTGGCCAGATACGACAGGAAACCAGTGCTGCCTGGCACTAGGCGGCTGAGCAACAGGTCGCGGGTATCGTGCTTGTACGCATCGGCAATAAACGTAACCCGATTGTTGAGCACGCTAAAGTCGATACCAACGTTGGTTTTGGTGGTGCGCTCCCACTTCAGGTCAGGGTTGGCTAACTGTGACAGGGCCAAACCACCTACCTGCTGGAAGTTCGCACCCGTACCAATCAGGCCACGGGATGCGAAGTTGCCAATCTCCTGGTTACCAGTCTGCCCGTAGCTAGCCCGGAGCTTAAGGTCATTAACAAAGGAATCTTTCAGGAACGACTCTTCCGAAACGCGCCAAGCAGCCGACACGGCCGGGAACAAGCCATACTTGTTGTTTTGTCCGAAACGAGAGGAACCGTCGTAACGGGCGGTCAGTCCAAGAAGGTACTTTTCCTTGAAGCTGTAGTTTACGCGACCCAGGAAACCCAGAATACGCCATTCTGTTTCACTGGATGAAGCACCGGTTTTGGTAGCACCCGCCGAAACCTGCTTCACATCATTGCCAGGGAAACCAGTAGCGGAAGCAAATACCTCGTTGAATACGTCCTGCTGATAATCAACTACTGCCTGAGCCGAAACAGAGTGCGCTTCGCCAAAAACTTTAGCGTATGTCAGCGAGCTGATATGGTTAAAGTTGCGCTCCTGACGGTAGGATGAAGTGGCCGAGCCACTAGTGCCTGCCCCGGTGTTGGTAGTGGTGGGGAAGAAGGTATCATCCTTGAAAGTGAGGTAATCCAGACCGAAAGTTGCCCGGTACTTCAGATTCTTCACCAGTTCGAACTCCGTGAACTGCGTTCCGATGACACGCGCACTCACACCCAGGATGGTGGGCTCTTTTGCAGCTGCCAGCGGGTTCTCAGTTGAGGAGCCCGGGTCTTTGGCGTACGTTCCGTCGCGGCGATACTTCGGAATATCACTGGCCACAAGCACCGCCGTGCTGAGTACACCATTGATGTTGTTGTCGTTCTGAATGCGGTTGTTCGTCGACCGGTTTAGTCCGATGTTGACGCCCATGCGAATTTTGTCGCTCAGCTTAGCGTCCATGTTCAAACGGCCGCTGGCCCGCTGGAATCCGGAGCCGATGATGATACCCTGCTGATCAAAATAGCTGCCGCTGGCCCGGTAGCGTATACGGTCGGTGCCGCCAGATACTGCCAATTCGTAGTTTGAAATCGGGGCCGTGCGCAGAATCTCATCTGCCCAGTTCGTAGAAGGAGCAGTGGATGGGTTCTGGAATTGTGCCAAGTCACGGATACCGTCACCGTTATCGGCGTAGGTATACAAACCGTTCTGGACTGCCAAGCCACCTTCACTGAACAGGTAACCGGCCAAATCCGCGTGGCTGCGCCAGTTTACGCCAAGCGCCGAGATAGTACCCGTAGACGAAGCCGGGTACCGGTTACGCACCATATCCAGGAACAGCTCCGTCTGCTGCTGGCCGGTCAGGGCCTTCGGACGGTTCCAAGCTGTTTGAGCACCCCGATAGTAGTCGAGGTTAACGCGGGTACGGCCAGCACGGCCCTGTTTGGTTGTAATCAGAACAACCCCATTGGCACCCCGGGAACCATAAATAGCAGAGGACGAAGCGTCTTTCAGGACCTCAATTGACTCAATATCGTTCGGGTTAAGGTCGGATAGAGCGTTGGTCTGCTGGTTGCCCGTGCCAATGTTGCTGTAGCTACCAGTATTGATAGGAAGACCATCTACCACGTAAAGAGGCTCGTTGCTGGCCGTCAGGGAAGACGCGCCCCGTACACGCACCGCAATGCCGGAACCTGGCGTTCCGGAGTTTTGGGTTACCTGTACACCCGCAGCCCGGCCCTGCAGAACCTGATCTACACCGGCAACGGGTTGGTTCTTGAAGCTTTCAGACTTCACGGTGGCAATGGCACCGGTAAGCTCACGGCGCTCCTGGGCCACACCGAAACCCGTTACTACTACTTCACTAAGGGTTTTGGTGTCTGCTGCGAGGCCAATAGTGTAGGATGCTTCATTTCCCAGCGTAACCTCTTGCGAGATGTATCCTACAGACGAGACAAGCAGCGTAGAGCCCGAGGTAGGAACCGTTAGGGCAAAAGATCCATCGGAGTTAGTAGAAACACCGTTGGTGGTACCTTTTACAAGTACGGTAACGCCCGGCAGGCCTTCACCGGTAGCACGGTCGGTTATCCGACCCGAAATGGATCTAGTTTGTGCTACCGTTTGAGTAGCTACCAGAGTAGCCAGCGGTAACAAAACAAGTAAGAGCGTGTTTGGGAATTCAGACCCGATTGAGCGACATAGTGATGTTAGCTAGTAATAGCCAAGCAACATGGCTAGCGGGAGTGAATTCGTAATCAACGACCACGCGGCGAAAGCAGGCTAACCAGG
>NZ_RWIS01000004.1 GCF_003944705.1 Hymenobacter metallilatus
GGTTAGCCTGCTTTCGCCGCGTGGTCGTTGATTACGAATTCACTCCCGCTAGCCATGTTGCTTGGCTATTACTAGCTAACATCACTATGTCGCTCAATCGGGTCTGAATTCCCAAACACGCTCTAAAGAAAATACAACTAGAATATTTACAATCATACTCTAAACACAAGCAAGTGCCTTACTATATAAATGCTAAAAGTTATGCCTTTAACGAATCTTATTATCAAGACAAGCTCCAACGAGAAATAGCTGCATATTACACCACGAACAAAGCAGATGCCGGCAGTATAATTGAAGACAAGAGTTTGATCCTATTGATTGATAATATTGATTTGAGCAATGCACATACAGCAGATTGGTTACAGCAAGTGCTTTCTGCGCATCCAAATATCCGTCTGATACTTTGCGCTAATGAAACACCAGACAATAAATACAAAGACTTGCTTATAAATGGAAGAAAAGTAACAAAAGTGTTTTTTCACACATTGAAGAAAAAGCAAATAAAAGAACTAGCTCATAAATTATACGGTGACACAGAAGATAAAACTGAAATTGTCAAAAAAATTGGAGATATTTTCAATATGCTCGCAATTCCTTTTGATTTTTGGAGCGTATCATTATTCATGTGGGTTTTTAAAGAAAGTAGTTCTTCAATACAAAATGACGTAGGTCTAATAGACCTATATATTGAATCAATACTAGAAAGAGAAAAGTTAGTTAAAAATAAAATTAGCTTTGGATTTGAAAGTTATAAATTATATTTAGCCAATTTAGCAAAGTACTTATTAAGTAAACCAGATAAATTTTATTCTGCGTCATATTCAGAAATAATAATATTTACAGAAAAGTATTTAGAGAAAAACCCCAGAAATGACATAGAGCCCAGAAAAGTATGGGATTATGTTGAAGAGAAAGGAATAGTAAAACAAAATCCTGATTCAAGCTACACATTCAGATTAAATGGAATATTCGAATATTTTCTATCTTACTACATGAAAAACGATGCAGACTTCAGAAATAGAATAATTGAAGATAATTTTGCTTATTTAAGCTTTAAAAATGAGCTAGAAATGTATGCTGGATCAAATAGAAGAGATGAAGATTTTTTATTGAGAATATACAATAAAACCAAAAATATATTCTCTAATGTACAATTAGAATTTGCCGAAATAAATATCGAAAGCTCTATACAGTCCTTAACTTGCAACCCTAATGATGAGTTAATAAAAAAGGGTGTAAGTGAATTCAAAAAACTTTCTGAAGAAGAAAGAGATAATTTAGAAGATGATGCTATTTCAACTAATATCATGTTAGCAGACCGCAACTGCGAAGTACGAGTAAAAGACGCTGTTGAACTCGATAGCAACGATATTTTTTCATTAGAGAAATCACTTTATATACTAGGAAGAGTATTTAAAAATGCAGACCAAATTGACAATGTAGAACTAATAAATGAAATATTCGATTACATTATCGATTCTACATGCAAGTGGGGATTAAAAATGTTTCAAACACTTAAATTAACAGAAATTAATGACAACGAAGGAAAGACTCAACATGAAAAAATCCTTCAATTAATGCAACAATTACTCCCCGTTATTGTCGAAAGCAGAATATTTGACATGATTGGCGCAAGCAACATGCAAAATATCATAAAACGTAAAATAAAAAATATACAATTAAATAAACCAGAAATTCCGAATAATCAATTTAAATTATTCATACTAATGTATCTACTTAGTGACATTGATTTAAGAAAAAATATTGATTACATATCCGAATCTATGGAAAGCATAAAAGCCCCTATATTGAAATATGGAATAATTTTAAAAATACTCTATTATATGCATTTTAAAGTCGATGAATTACCTGAAGGTATCAGAAAAGACATTGACACTAGACTCAAAACAATATATTCAAAAGCTCAAAAAAACTTCACTGGAAAGGCGAGTGATGACAGTATTAGTAACTCTATAACTAACATAGATAAAAGAAGACTTGTTAGAAAAATAAAAAATAGATAAAACAACAAGGCCTGGGACAATTGTCCCAGGCCTTGTTGTTTTATCTATTTTAAAGCCGCGGGTCGACGGCTTCGCTTTCCAGGGCCAGCACGCCGAATACGCACTGGTGCACCTCGCGCAGCGGGGCACCGGCCACGAACCGTTCGAGGCCTTCCACGCCCAGGGCGAATTCGCGTAGGGCCAGGTTGCGCTTGCTTTTCACGTTTCGCTCGCGCAGGCGCTCCAGGTTGCCGGGCAGCAGGTAGTCGGGGCCGTAGATGATGCGCAGGTACTCGCGGCCGCGGCACTTGAGGGCCGGCTGCACCAGGTGTTTCTGGCCCGCGGGGATGAAGTCGTAGGGCTTCACCACCATGCCTTCGCCGCCGCCGGCGGTCAGGTCTAGCCACCACTGGGTGGCGGCTTCCACGTCGGCAATATCCTGCAAGTGCACCACGCGGTAGGGCGTGGCCCGCAGCAGGCCTTCATCCTGGAGGCAGATGGCGCGCAGGGTTTCCATGTGCCAGGCGTGGTCCTTATCAAAGTACGTGCGGCCCTCGGTGGCGAGCAGGTGGAAGGGGGCCAGCCGCAGATCCTCCACGCTGTCCACGGGCCAGCAGTAGCGGCGGTAGGCCTCGGCGTAGTGCTGGGCGGCTTGCTGACGGGCGCTGGTGCGGGCCAGCAGGGCCTCTACCCCGTCGAGGCCCCGGCTGGCGGCCTGGCTGAGCACGGCCACGGCTTCGGGCAGGGCGGCCGTAGCGGCGGCGGCCACGGCGGCGTACTGGTCCTTGATCAGCTGCTGGGCCTTAGCCGACCACGGCAGCAGCTCGGCGTCGAGGCAGAGCCAGTCGGTGCCAAACTGCTCCCAGAAGTTGCTGGCCGTGAGGGCCGCCTGCAGCCGGGTGAGGAAGGCGACTTCCAGCGTAGCATCGGTGAAGAAGTTGCGGCCGGTGCGGGTGTACACCTTGCCCGGCCCCTCGCCCACTACCCCGAAGCGGCGGCGGGCGGCGTCCTCACTGCGGGCCAGCACCACCACCACGCGGCTGCCCATGTGCTTTTCCTCGCACACCACCCGCTCCTGCCCCTGGCGGCGGAAGTAGTCGAAGGCCTCGGCGGGGTGCTCCAGCAGGTCGGGCAGGGCCGAGGTTTCGGAGGGGCTCATGGTGGGCGGCAGGTACAGCAGCCACTTGGGGTTGAGCGCAAACCGGCTCATCACCTCCAGCGCCGCCACTGCGTTTTCCTCCCGAATGGTCACGGACGGCAGCAGGCGCGTCTTGATGAGTTGCTTGCCCGTTACATCCCGAATGTCGAGCAGGTCATCGTGCGCTTGTTGCGCGGTTAGCTGAGTTGTTAGTTGTTGGTTGTCAGTTGTCAGTTCGTTCTGGTTATCGGCTACGCCTTCACTAACAACTGACAACTGATTCCTGACAACTGACAACGGCCGGACTGGCTCGCAGTACACCTGGGCGGCGGGCACAGATACCAGCTCCCGCTCGGGGTAGCGCAGGGCGGTGAGGTGGCCGCCGAACACGCAGCCGGTATCAATATCGATGGTGTTGTTGAGCCACTCGGGCGTGGGTACGGGCGTGTGGCCGTACACCACCATGGCCCGGCCGCGGTATTCGGCGGCCCAGTTGTAACGGACCGGCAGGCCAAACTCGTCGATTTCGCCGGTGGTTTCGCCAAACAGCGCGAAGGCGCGCACGGCCCCCGAGCCGCGGCCCTGCATTTCCGCGCGCATGCCCGCGTGGGCCACCACCAGCTTGCCCCCATCCAGCACGTAGTGGCTCACCAGCCCATCCAGAAACTGCCGCACCTGGCTTTTGAACGTGTCAGATTCCAGGGCCAGCTGCTGTACCGTTTCGGCGAAACCGTGCTTCTCGTTGACCTGTTTACCATTAAGATAGCGCAGCAGCTTGATGTCGTGGTTGCCGGGCACGCACAGGGCCAGCCCGCTTTGCACCATGCTCATCACCAAGCGCAACACCTGGGGCGAAGCTGGGCCCCGGTCCACCAGGTCGCCGAGGAAGAGGACACGGCGTGAAACCCCACCCCCGGCCCCTCCCCGGTGGGGAGGGGTGCCAGACGTAGAAGAAGCGTAATCACTATTACTCGTATCACTCGGCTCCCCCTCCCCACCGGGGAGGGGGCTGGGGGGTGGGGTTACGCGCACGCCCAAATCCCGCGCATCCAGTACGGGCGTTTCCTCCACGGCGTAGCCCAGCTCTGTGAGCAGCTCCACCAGCTCCTGGTAGCAGCCGTGCACGTCGCCGATGATATCGAAGGGGCCGGTGTCCTGCTTGCGGTTGCTGTAGAGCGGGTCGCGCTGGATGGTTTGCACGGCGTCCACTTCCTCGGGGCCGCGCAGGTGGTAGATGTGGCGGAAACCTTCCTGCTTGAGCGACTTCAGGCTGCGGCGCAGTTGCTGGCGCTGCTGGGGCACCACGTGCCGGCCCAGGTGCTGACGCTCGGCCCGCTGGCGGTTGCGGTCCTCGGCCACGCGGTCGGGCACGTCGAGAATGATGGCGGTGGGCAGTATGTGGTAGTCGCGGGCCAGCTGCACCAGGGTTTTGCGGGCTTCGGGCTGCACGTTGGTGGCGTCCACCACTGTCAGCAGGCCTCGTTTGAGGCGCAGTCCTACCAGGTAGTGTAGTAAGGCAAACGCATCGGTAGTAGCCGCCTGGTCGTTTTCATCATCTGATACCAGCGCCCGGCATTGGTCCGACGACACAATTTCAGTGGCCCGGAACAGCCGCCGCGCAAACGTGGATTTACCGGCCCCAGAGGTGCCGATGAGCAGGACCAGAGAAAGTTCGGGAAGCTTGAGGGAGGTAGCAGGTTGGGGCATAAGAAGTGCCGAGGCCAGAATTGTGCGACTTTTGGATAGATAACGGGTGGTAAAAATGCGCAAACTCCTCCTTATCTCTGTACTCAGCTATGCCAATATCCCTCGAGCAAATCATCAAAGAAGGTAATATTAGCCCGTTACACTGGGGCATGAACGGGAAGGATATTGCTCACCGGCTCTCCCATTCCTATCAACTTATTCAGCGGCACCGCCAGGCCAATTACCCGTTCCTGGACTTAGAGGGCGTTGAATTATACTTCAGGGGAGACTTATATCAGGAACTGTATCAACTAATTATCCAGGTGTGGCGCATCAGGCCCAAAGCCAGAAAACGCTTCTTTGGTGTTGCCTGGCTCCATAATAAGTTAACCTACGATAAGGTATTGGGCAACCTTAAGCGGGTAGGCTGGCATTTTACAGCATATACCGGCTCGCAGAAGGAACCCGTACTGCTGGTGGAGGACAGGGCCCTGTTTCGCTTCTATGATATACCGGAACCAAATGGTGCGTATCTACTATGCAAGGTCGTTGTTCTCTGCCCCCAGGATACTCAATTCGTTATCGACGAACTAGGAAAGTTACCCTATGAAATGATTCAATCTGGTTGAATAAAACAGCTTCAGAACGAACCTCCCATAGACGGACATTACACTACACCCGCCGGCCAGCGCGCAACAGCTACAGCAACTCGAAGCAGCATTAGGTTTAGTCCTTCCGGCTGACTTTCGGGAGTTTTACGCCTTTTGCAACGGGTTCAAGTCAGCTGAATTCCTGTTTCACATCACCCCAATCGAGGAAGTACTCCATTTTAAAGCAGAATACCAGCCCCGTCAATTCCTCTTTGCTGAGTATGGCGCTTGCGTTGATTTTTGGATGGTGGAAATACGACCGGAAAGCAGCGGCTACCGGATTCTGAGCCAGGGCCAGGATGGAGAAATGGTCCTCCTTACCGATTCGCTGGCCTTATTTATCCACCGATTCTTACAGGGCGGCGTTTTTGGATTGCTTGACTGAGCGCTTGAGTTCAACCCCTGACTACTGGATAGAAGCGCCAATAGAAGCCATTGAAGTCTGACTAGCACCTGCCTACCGCCCGCCCGTAATGCGGAACTCGACGCGGCGGTTGAGGCGGCGGGTGGCTTCCTGGTTGTTGCTGGCGCGGGGCTCGGCCCCGCCCAGGCCCAGGCCCGTAATCCGCTCGGGGGCCACGCCGTGGCTCACCAGATAGGCTTTTACTACGGCCACGCGCTGCTCGCTGAGCTGCACGTTGAGCTGGGGGTCGCCCTGGTTGTCGGTGTGGCCGCGCAGCTCAATGGTAAGCTGGGGGTTGGTTACCATCAGGGCCAGCAGCCGGTTCAGGTCGGGGGCAGATGAGGGCAGCAGCACGGCCTTGCCCTGCTCAAACTGCACGTTGTCGAGGCGTAGCGTAGTCCCTGTGTTCAGGGGCCAAAGTACAATATCCTGACCCGACGGGCCAGCGGGCAGACGGAAAGTAGTATCGGCAGGAACGTAACCGTCCAGCTGAGCCTGCACCTGGTAGAGCTGCGCGGGTTGGCCAGTCAGCAGAAACTCCCCGGCCGCGGTAAGTCGGCGGATTCCGGCGGGTGCTCCGGGCCCCATAAACTGTACTTGGGCCTGCGGGAGCGGGCGGAGCGTAACGGCATCCAGCACCCGTCCCAGCCACTCGGCGCCCGCCGAAACGCTCAAAGCAGCGGAGGCAGTGGCAGCGGGCGGGGTGGCGGAGGGCCGGAACAGACTGCAGCCAGCCAGGTCCGTGTAGGTGCCGCGCCGTACCCGCGTGGCCCGACGGTGCTCCAGGTCTACTTCAAAAACAGATTTGGGCCCGGCCAGGAGCAGCCGACGGCGGCCCGTGTTGTCCTGCTCCAGCAGCACGTCGCTGTAGCCACCCTGCTCCGGGAGGCCATCCAGGGGAAATAGCTCGGGGGCGGGCTGCTGCGTGCGCAGGTCTACTTTCAGCAGGGCCCCGTCGGTGCTGTACACCTCGTAGAGCGTGCCGGTTTCATCGAGGCCAAAGTTGGCGTGGGTACCGGCTTTGGCAAACCCAATGGCCGGATAATACGCCGCGCGGCGTAAGGGGTCCGCCTCCCACACCACCGCCACCGAATCGGTGGCCGGGCTCACGCGCACCAGTAAATGCGCGTCGCTGGTCTGGAAATATAAGTCGCCTCGCCGGTCAGTAGCCGCCGAAATCCAGACGTTACCGGGCCCCTGGGCCGGCAGCTCCCAGGCGGTGTACTCGCCCCGGCGCGTGCCGGGGTTGTAGCGGTACACCCGCTCGGGCTGGTCGGTAGGGGATTTGGTGACGGAATACAGGCAGTTATCGAATCCTTTGGCCAGGGCGTAGGATTGAAACGGCAAAGCATTGCGGTGAACCGTGGGTGCGGCGGCCAGGCTGGCACTACCGGCCCACTCATGAATACTGCGGCAATCATCCTCCCAGATACCATCATGGGTGCGCAGGGCGGCAATGCCGTAGAGTTTCTCGTCGCAAAGCTGGTCGGCGTAGCGGCGGCTGGGCAAGCCCGGCCCGGCAAAGGCAAACGACTTCACCACCTGGCGGCCGGCTGCCAGGTAGCTGGCCTCCTGGGTGGTAGCGGCCCGGTATTCCACCTGAAACTCGTACCCCCCCCGCCACAGCCGCCGGCCCAGCACCCGGCTACGGCCCGCCGAGTCGGCAAAGGTATACTCATAGCGAACCTCCTGCACAGCGCCGGCTTCGTGCTGCTCCAGCTGCACTACCTGGGCCTGGGGCAATGCCGTCAGGGCCTGCCACAGCGAATCGAGGGGGCCAAGGGCCAGGGGCGACAGGTTTACGCGGCTGGCTGGCAGCGGCTGCACCGTGAAGCGCACCACGGCCGGCGCAGCAGCCCAGGTAGGACCAGCGTAAAAGCTCATGGCCGAAGCCTCCTCCTCGTGCACCTGCCAGCCGTGCGGATAGGTGAGCTGGTAGCCCGTGCGGGCGTCGGTGAAGGTTTGCCATTCGGCCGGCTGCTGCGCCCGGACCAGCGGCCCGGTAGCTAGTAGCGCCAAAAGCAACATAATCAGCCGGGCAGGCAGCCCGTCAGGAATAGGTAACATTCTTCAAAATTACGAATCCTGTTGCTATTTCCGGGCTACTTTTCCCTATGGCAGCTTTCTATCTATCCTGTCGGCTGCTGTCAGCAAACTCTGTCTAGGCATAGTCCTATATCAGGTATCACCGTTCTGCGCGTTTTGACCTGATTATCTACAGCTCAAACACGGCCAATTGCGAGGGAGCCCCAACCTCGGCATACTCCGGCCCCAGCGGCTCCAGGCGCACCCGGTAGCCGTGCTGCTGGGCTACGCCGGTGGCCCAGGCGGCAAATTGCGCCCGCGTCCACTCAAAGCGGTGGTCGGAGTGACGGAACTCGCCGGCCGCGAGGGAGTCGTAGCGCTGGTTATAGTCGGCGTTGGGCGTGGTGACGAGCACGGCGCCGGGGCGGGCCCGGGCAAATACCACCTGCTCGAAGGCGGCCAGGCGGCTTTCATCCAGATGCTCAATTACTTCCACCACGGCGGCGGCATCGTAGCCGGCCAGGCGCGGGTCGTGGTAGAGCAGAGAGCCTTG
The DNA here is from genome assembly GCF_003944705.1 of Hymenobacter metallilatus. Classification (GTDB taxonomy): domain Bacteria; phylum Bacteroidota; class Bacteroidia; order Cytophagales; family Hymenobacteraceae; genus Hymenobacter; species Hymenobacter metallilatus. Next base: position 8,459 of record NZ_RWIS01000004.1, read on the forward strand.
GGTGAGGGTGAGCCGGTCCCGCTGACGAGGGGCCATTTCGGCCAGATGCAGGCGCTGCCGGGCCCGCTCCAGCTCCCGCCACGATACGTCCAGGCCCAACACATGCTCCACCGCGGGGTTTTTCAATAGGCGGCGCAGCAGCTTGCCTTCCCCACAGCCCAGATCCAGCACCCGCTTGGCCCCCAACCGCCGGATTTCCTCCGCTACCCGGTCCAGGCGCAGGTCGTGCAGGTTTTGCGACGGCGTGGCGGGTTGTTGCGTATCGACGGCCGGCTCGGCTGCACTGGCCCGTTCCGGCTCAGTCAGTAACTCCGCCCGCAACTCGTCGTTATCGGAGGCTTCGGCATCCACGGCCAGCAGGCGCTCCAGGGTGGGGTTCACAAACTCCGCAAAACGCAGGTAGCGCCGCGTGATAAACTCCCGTTCGGGGTGCCGGGGCAGCCAGTCGGCACCCCGGCGCAGCAGCTTCTCCGCTTCCTCCCGATTGATCCAATAGTGCTTGTCGCCCCGGTCCAGCACCGGAATGAGCACGTAGAGGTGGCTCAGCAGGTCGCGCAGGCGCAGGGCCGGGTGGTGCAGGCGCAGCGTGAAGTAGCGGCTGTTGCCCCATTCCGGGCGAGTGGGGTCGAGCGGGTGCGCTTCAGTGGCAATAGCGTAGCCCAGAGGCGCAAACAGGCGGTGCAGTTGCTCGGCGCTGGCCGCGGGCAGGGCCGCTACCGTAGTTTCGAGCGGCAGGAGCAGCTCAGGCAGATTGGGGCGGTCCTTGCAGGTACCATTCAGCGCGGTGTTAAACGCCTTGGCCAGGGCCGTACTCAAAAACGATGAGGCCACGTAGGGCCGGTCGTTCACGTACTGCTCCAGGGCAAACCCCTCCCCGGCCGGCCCCCGGTGGTTGCGCACCAGCCCAATCGGGTCGATGTCGAGCAGCAGGGCCGCAGTGCAGCGCTCCGCCGTGGCTTCGGGATAAAACACATGCGCCTGGCCGTAGGCAATGTCCAGGGTTTGCAGCCGGGCTGGGTTCTTGTGCAGCAAATAGCCCAGGTCGGTGGCGGGCTGATGAGTGGTGGTGATAGTAAGTAGCATGGCCGCTAAGGAATACAATACACAAAGCGGCAAGATACATACCCGCCGGCGGCTACCGGACAGCCGCCGTATCGGTGAGGGCCAGCAGGAAGGCTTTGAGGGCGCGCTGGTCGGCGGCAGAGAGGTGGAGCTTATCGGGTGGCAGGGTTTGGTTGGGCACGGGCAGGCCCCGGCCCTGGCCGCCGCCTTCGTTGTAGAACTCAATTACCTGCTCCAGGGTGCGGTAGGCCCCGTTGTGCATGTAGGGCGCGGTAAGAGCCACGTTGCGCACGGTCGGAATCTTAAAGGAGCGGCGCAGCTGCGGCAGCTGCACCTGGGCGTAGCGGCCTTGGTCGGCATCGAGCCGACGAGCCTTGGGCGCAGCTTCTATCCCCAGCACCTCCGACTCGGCCTCGGTGAAGCCGGGCGGCACCGTGCCGTTGAACAGGGGCGCGAAGTGGCAGGTGCCGCACTTGCCCGCGCCCATAAACACGTTGAAGCCCCGGATTTCCTCCCGGCTCAGGGCTTCCCGCTGGCCCCGAATATGCTGGTCGAAGCGGGAGTTCAGGCGCACCAGGGTCCGCTCGTAGGCGGCCAGGGCGGTCTGAATCTGCACGGGTGTAATGGCGGTGGGCTCCGCTCCTACCTCACTGCCAGGAAACGCCTGCCGGAACTGCCGCACGTATGCGGGGCGGAGCTGGAGGCGGCGGGCGGCGGCTTCCAGGGAGCCGTGCATCTCATTGGGGTTGCCTACCACGTCGGCGGCCTGGTTTTCGAGGGTGGCGGAGCGCAAATCGTAGAACTGACCGGCCTGCAGCGCCGCGTTCAGGATGGTGGGCGTGTTGCGCTGCACGAGGCCGCCGGGCGTGAGGGTAATGTTTTTGGTCAGGCCGTCGGTGAAGGCCTTGTCGGGCTGGTGGCAGCTGGCGCAGGAGCGCCCCCCACTGCCCGACAGCACCGGATCATGGAACAGCTGGCGGCCCAGGGCTACGCGGGCCTCGGTGCGGTAGTGCTGGGTGGTAGGCGCGTAGAAATCGGGGTTGAAGGCCGCCGAATCGAAGAGCGTGGCGGCATCGGGGCGGAGGGCGCGCACTTCCTCGAAGGGCCGGATACCCAGTTGCACCTGGCAGGCCAGCAGCGCCTGGCCCAGCGGATTAGCATAGTCACGGATGAACGCCAGCCGGTCGAAATCCGCAAAATCGGGGTGCCGGTGGGCGTACTGCTCAGCCCGCCTAAGCTGGCGGCCGGCGGTGGCATACGCTGCCCGCACGGAATCGGCAGCACCCCGAGCCGGCTCGTAGCAGGCCAGCACCGGCTGCAGGGCAGCCAGGGCAGCGGCCGTTTCGGGAAAGGTAGCCGCAGGGCTCAGGGGCGTATCGAAGCCGGTGATGCCCAGGGCCACCACCCGAAACACCTGGAGCCGCAGCACGTCAAACACGTGGGCATCGGAGAGCTCCTGTACCTGCCAGCGGGTGCGGGCGTTGCTGATTTCGCGCTGCACAGCCTTTACCTCCCGTACCAGCTCGGCGCGGGAGGTGGAATCGTAGCGCGGGTACAGCAGCGTTTCCAGCACCTGCAAGCCGCCGGGCTCAAAGTCCTTGTTCTCGGCCACCTCCACCTCCCCAATGGGCGGCCCATTGAGCAGGCGGGCCGTACCAGGCATGTAGTACTCGGTGAAGGGCTCCACCCGCTTATAGAGCAGGCGGGCCACCCGGAAGCTGCGCCGCAGCGAATCGGGGGCGGTGCCGCGCCGGGCCAGGGGCAGCAGCTGGTGCTGCACGTGGTGGTGCAGGCGGGCCAGCTCCCGGGCTACGTGCTGCTGTACCCGCCGGGCGGGGCTGGCAGCGGCGGGCGGTACCGAAGAAGCCCCGGTACGGGAGCATGCCCCGGCCAGGGCCAGCAGAGCCGCTAGCAGCAGCGGGGCGCAGGATCGGAGAGCGAGAAAAATCGGGTGAAACATGGGCAAAAAAAGCAGAAGCGCGGAAACGGACGGCAATAGCCCTCCGCCGGTAGTCGACGGAGGGCTGAGCACGGGATAGAAACCGGATAGAAATAAAGGCGTTGGGGTGAGGCTGCGTAGATAGGTAAGCACGTCATTCCGAGCCTGCGAGAAATTCAGCGCGCTGACGTTGAGACTGGATTACATCAGCTTGCTGGATTCTTCCCGCCGCTCAGTGCGCGGCATATTGGAGTGATGCTCCGCGTAACGCCCGCCCGATGCTGCGGCCGGGCCTCTGCACCGGAGTTCCAGCAACTTGCTTACCGCTGCACGCCGCGCACGATGACGACCTGGCCGCCTTCCTTGTTCTTGTTGCGGGTTTCGCTGGAGCCGTCGGCGTTCAGGTATTTATCGTCCTGCCAGGTGTGGGGGTGCAGGTTGAGCAGGAAGGTATTGGGAATGCCCACCAGGTCCGAAATATCCTGCATGGCCCCGTACTCCCAGGAACTCAGCCGCTGGTCGTTGCTCTTGTTGTACTTGGCACTAAAAGCGGCATCGGTGCGGCGGTGATTCATCTCCAGCATGGGCTTGAGCTGCTTGCTGCTAAGGCCATACTGCCACACGCGGCCATCGTGGCGGTTGTTGGCGTAGAATGAGTCCCCATCTTCCTGGATATAGACGTAGTCCTTCGTTACGCAGATGTTGTCGGGGTTCACAATGCTGTTGCCGGGGTCCACGGCACCGTCTACCGTCACTTCCAGCTTACCTTTCAGCGCATTATCGGCCTGCATGGTCAGCTTGTACACGCGGCCCCACATGGTAAAGCCGGTTACGGGCGTCACCTTATCCGACTGGCTTACGCCAGTGGCCGTGAAGTACACCTCCCGGCCGGCCCCGTTGCCGCCCTTGCGGTAGTCCAGGTCCTCCACGCGGGCAAACTGAATGGCGCTCTTCGCCACCGACTGGGCGGCAATCTGGGCACCAGTGGAGGTTTTGGCGTTGTCGATTTCCACGAATTCCACGTCGTACTGCTGGCCGGCCACCATGTTGGTTTCCACCGGGTCGGCGTTGGTACGCTTCAGCATGTAGAGCTTGCCGTTGTCCAGGTCGCCCACGGTGTTGCTCACGTAGGCAATCAGCTGGCCGTTGCCGCTGTCCTCACCAATGAGGATGACGGTTTTGCCGGGAAAGGCATCTTTGGGCAGGGGCACGGCGTTTTCCATGGAGGCGTGGCCCAGGGCCGGCTTCATGCGGCTGCGGTCCTTTTTGTTTACGGCCCCCAGCGGGTCGAGGGCGTGGACCATGCTTTCGCCGTCGGTTTCGCCGGCCGTCAGGAACAGCGGGCCGAAGCCGTGCTCCTCGGGCGTAGCCAGCGTGGCCGAGCACAGCCGGAAGTTGCCCCCGTCGCCGTCGAGCAGGTACTCCCCCTTGGTGGGCTTAAAGGTTTTATCCAGGTACACTCTGGATACCGAGAACATGATTTCGTGGTTATTGAGGAGGATGTAGCCCTCCCCGTTCGGATTTTTCAGCAGGCCCGAGCCGTCGGGCTGAGCCCCGAAAATGAAGTTGGGCGACTCCGGCAGCACGTCGTCGGAGCTGATGAGGGGCAGAATTTCCAGGCTCTCGAAACCGGGCAGCGCCTTCACCAGCGCCGGGTTCACGGAGTGCGCCTTCAGCACAACCTCCGAGGTGGGGTTCGATTCGGTTTCGGAATCATTGCAGGCCCCCAGCGCCGCCAGCAGCAGCAGGGCCGGCAGCTTGGGCACGAAGGCGTAACGGTTGGAGTACATAGCAGGAGAAGGAGTTGGTGAAATGATGCCGCAAAGGACTTGGTCGGGCGTTATTTCAGTGTTAGCCTCTCGTTACCGAAATGCTACTTTCCAGCGCGTAATCAACTGATTTTGCTAACAGTTGCGTAACGTGGCATAGTGGATTGATTTTATAAGACCGTCATTCTGACGGCAGGAGGAATCTCGCGTGCTGACGATACCCCACCCCCGCTGTTTCGTTGCAAGGCAATTGATTAGCCAGCGGTAGAGATGCTTCGCCTTCACTCCGTCTCTGGCTTGATGCACCACATGCGGACGCCAGATGGGCATAAGGATCTTTTCCCAACAACATCAGCACGCAATATTCCTCGCGGGCTCGGAATGACGGGCTAGGATCAGGATGACGGTTTACTATCATTCCAACAAACAAAAACGCCCCGGCTGCGACCAACCGGGGCGTTTCTCATCTGCATACCTGCCACCTACCGCACTACCAGCCGGGAGCTGGCCCCATCGTCGGTGCGGAGCACGTACACGCCCGGCGTGAGGCCGGCGGTTTCCAGCTGCTGGGTGTTGCTAAAGGTCCGCACGGGGCGTCCCAGAGCATCATGCAGCGTGCCCGCCACGGGGCGGCTTAGCTGCACCCGTCCCTGTGTGGGGTTGGGGTAGAGCTGCAATGGAGCGGCATGGCGGCCCCGGGCCGTGGCCGTTACCGGCCCCCGCGTCTGGATACCGTACACCGATACCGTGCTGCTGACCTCGTTGGCGAGCAGCAGCAGGGGCTGACCCGTGGGGCTGTTTGAGCCCGAAATAAATACGATACCCTCGGGCCCCTGGTCGCCGGTGCCGCTACTGAGGCTGCGGTTATTCACGTACTGCACCAGCTTGGGCTGGGCGGGGTCGTTCAGGTTGAACACGGCCACGCCCCCAATGCGCTCCAGGGACACGAAGGCATACGTGGTATCCCGGATCAGGCCCGTCGTTACGCCTTCAGGTTCGGGGCCTTTGTCGTCGGAGCGGTTCTTGCGGCTGGGGTTGCCGGTGGTGTTGCTGGCGTTGAAGATGGCTCCGTAGGTGGCGTCGGTGCTGGTGAGGCGCTCCAGCAGGTCGCCACTGTCGTGCACCAGGGCCCCGGTGGTGGCGTTGAAGATGCTGAACGAGCGGCCTCCGAAGGCATATATTTCGTCGAAGTCCCCGTCCCCGTCGGTGTCGCCGAGCTTGTTGGTGACGTTGAGACGGCCCAGGGCCTGGGCGTTCTTGAGCAAAGCAGCCTGGGGAAAGCGGGTAGCATCCAGCGGGTACGCCGCGTCGCCCAGGCGCACGGCTTCGGTCAGGGCCGAATACTCGCGGGCGTCGCCCTCGTTGGCCGTGAGCAGGTAGCGCTGGCCGGCCACCTCAAACGTGGCCAGGGCATCGGGCAGGCGCATACCCTTGATAGGCCAGTTGGCCAGCAGCACATCGGGGGTCTGGTCGGAGGCATCCAGCGCAAAACCGGCCAGGGAGTGGTCCTGGAAGCCTACTGGCCGCAGCGCGGTAACCTGCCGGGTAGTCAGGTCCAGGGTAGCAATGGCGTTGTTTTCCTGGAGCGTGATGTAAGCCAGGCGCGAGTCGGCGGATACGGCCACGTACTCCGGCTCCAGATCCTGGGCGACGGTGCTGGGCGCGGCCGCCGTGCCCCCGAAAATACGAATGCCCTGCTGGCGCAGCGCGGCCGCCTGGCCATTGAAACCAGTAAAGCTCACCGTCGTGACGCTGGCTTGGGTGAGACCGGCCACGCCCCCGCTAAAGTCAATCACCGACACCGAGCCCTCGGGGTCTGCGGAGTAATCCGACTTGGGCTCACCCTCGTTAGCTGTAAGGATAAGCTGGCCGTTGGGCGAGAAGGTAATCATGTCGGGCATGGCCCCCACCGTTACCTGCTTGAGAAATGCGCCGTTCTGATCGAATAACACCACCGAGCCGTTTAGCTGGGGGTCGGTGTTTTCGATGGCGCAGGCCACCACCCCACCCCGCACGGCCACCGAGTTGATGCCGCCGTAGGGTCGGATATCCACGGAAGCCACGGCCGTCAGGCTGCCGGCCGCGCCCAGGCTCAGAATATCCAGCTTGCCCCCAATGGAATTGGCGACGTACAGGCGCTGGGTGCTGGGGTCATGGGCCACAATTTCGGCCGAGTTGGTGCCGGCTGCGCCGTTCTGATAGGAAGTCAGGCGGTTGAGCGTGAGGTTGCGGGCCTGGGTGGGGGCGGCGCTTTCGTTGTCTTTGAGGTAAACCAGCACGTCGGTCTTGCCCGCTTCCAGCGTGGCGTTGGCCGGATTCTGCAGGCGCAGCGCGAAATACTCCGCGCCCTCGGTCAGGGCATCGTCCGGCAGCGGAATCGTCAGCGTCTGGTCAGCCGCAGCCCCGGCAGGGAAAGTCAGCGTCTGGGAGGCGGCGTAGGTGAAATCAGCCCCCGCCGTGGCCGTACCCAGCCCCGCTACCAAGGCTACTTCTACGGTGGCAGCGGTAGTGGCCGAGGGGTTGGCAATGCTGACGGGAATGCTCACGGTACCCGCGTTTTCGTTGACTACTACCGTAGCCGCGGCCAGGCGCAGCGTAGGTACTACCACGGGCGGAGTTGTTGTGCGGCTCAGCTCCACCTCATCCCAGGCGGCCCAATCGTCGTTGCCGTTTTGCTTGGCTGCCAGCCGCAGCCGCACGTGCGTAGCCGTGGCTGGCACGGCTACCGTCACAGTCTGGTAGGTGCGGGTATCCTTGCTGAGCTGCACGTAATTTTTGGTAGCCGGCCAGGCCGTGCCATTGTCAAACGCCACGGCGTAGGCCAGGGAGTCGGAGGCGTCGAAACCGTTGCTGAAGAACTTAAACGATACTTGGTTGGCCGCGGCTGAACCGCTTTGCAGGGCTACCGGCGTGAAATCCAGGTAGTGCCACACGGGCAGGTCGTTGGTGGTGGGGTTCTGCAAATCCTGCATACCCCAGAGCAGCGCCCCGGCGGCCGGCACGGCCTGTACTCCGGCGCTGCCGGTAGTGCCCACATTGGCCACCGGTGCCCAGATATCGGTGAGGCTGGGGAAATTATAGGTAGCGGGCGTAGCCACAAACCCCCAGGTGTCGGTGGCCGCACTCTCGAACCCCTGGCGGAGCGTCTGGGCCAGAGCCGGGCCGTTAAGAAGCAGGCCCAGCAGCGAGAGGCTGGCCCATTTGGGTACAGGTTGTTGCATTCCGGGAAAGGATAGGTGAAGGAATGCGCCAAAGCTACCGGGGCACTGTTAGGCCAACTTTACGAAGCAGTTACCGAATCGTGAAGGCCCGCGTAGCCGGGGCGCACTACCGGTTCCCCCGCCAGAAACTGCCCGTACCAATGGCCCGAATCCTTGATGGTGCGCCGCTGCGTTTCGTACTCAACGTGTACCAGCCCAAAGCGGGGCGCGTAGCCCTCGGCCCATTCAAAGTTATCGGTAAACGACCAGGCAAAATAGCCCTCCACCGGCACGCCCTCCTGTCGGGCCCGCAGCACCTGCCCGATACAAGCCTGCAAATAAGCCTGCCGGGCCAGGTCGGGCACCCGGCCCATCAGGTTGGGCTGGTCGGGGAAGGCGGCCCCGTTTTCGGTAACCAGCAGGCGGGGTGCGTTGGGGTAGGCCGCAAACTGCCGCAGCATGTGGTAGAGGCTTTCGGGATACACCTCCCAGCCCATGTCGGTAAACGGTACGCCCCGGGCCGCCGCGCCCACCAGCCGGGCCCACAGCAGGGGCACGTAGGGGGCGTGCTGCACCACCTCGCGGGTGTAATTCTGCACGCCCAGAAAGTCGAAATCGAATGGCAGGCGGGCATCGTCGCCGGGTTGGTGGTAACGGTCCAGCCAGCCCAGCACGGGCAAATCGGCCACAGGATAACCCAAGCCCAGGGCCGGCTCCACAAACAGGCGGTTGAGCAGGGCATCGGCGCGGCGGGTGGCGCGCTCATCCCGGGCCAGGCCAGGCCGGGCGGGGGTCAGGTAAGAGCAGGAAAATGTGGTGCCAATCTGCGCGGCCGCCGGCAGAACAGCCCGCAACGCCCGTCCCCCCTCGGCCTGCGCCAGCGCCGCGTGATGGGTAGCCGCCAGAAACGCGCCCAGGCTGCGCCGCCCCGGTGCGTGTACGCCCAGCAGGTGCCCGGCGCCCGTAAACACCATGGGCTCGTTGAGCACCATCCAATACGGGACCCGGTCGCCGAAACGGGCCGCCAGCAGCTGCACGTAATCCGTAAACCAGCCCACCACGCTGCGGTTGGTCCAGCCCCCGAGCCGCTGCAGGGCCAGGGGCAAATCCCAGTGATAAGCCGTTAGCCAGGGCGTGATTCCCCGCTCCAGGCACCCGTCAATCAAGCGGTTGTAAAAATCTATTCCCTTTTGGTTACTGCGGCCTTTTCCCAAGGGCAAAATACGCGCCCAGGCCACCGAAAAGCGAAATTCGAGTATACCCATTTGTTTCAATAGGTCTAAATCGTCGCGCCACCGGTGATAGAAGTCGGTTGCAACTTCAGCCGTTTCTCCGCGCTTGATGCGGCCCCGGCGGCGGACAAACTCGTCCCAGATGCTGGGGCCTTTTCCCTCCAGATTCCAGGCACCCTCCGTCTGGTACGCCGCCGCCGATACGCCCCAGCGGAAGTCGGAACCAAAATCGGAGCGGGAAAAAACGGGCGGGCCGGAAGCCGGATAGAAAGCAGGAGGTAACATGATAATCAGGGAAAGAGGATGCAGTAACCGGGAAAACGACTCTCATCCTTTATTCGGCACCCGCTTGCATCGGCACCGCTCATTTCTGACAGTACTAAGCCGGGGCAGGCAGTTTATGGCCGTGGTTTCTGCCGTTTTTGTACGGAAGTCCTGGTATTATTTACGTCCGTACGGACTGATTTCTGCCCGTGTTTCTTTGCAGAGTGCCCGCCTCCCTTACTGAAGGCCCGCAGTGCCCCTCGTCACTTCTTGCGGAGAGGCTTTTGGGGCGGAGGTCCGCGCCATTCAGTACGATAAGGCAAGGGGGAGCGGCCCCACCTCGCTCCTGCCCGCGTCCAGCAGCATGGTATCCAGCACGGTGGCGGTTTCGTTGGGGTACTCAACGGGTACGGAGCGGCCGTACTGCAGCCAGTGGTCCAGGACGGCCAGCGACTTATCTTTCAGATTTTTGACAACGGGAACTCCCATGTGGGCCAGTGCGGCTGCGTTGCAGGCTTGCTCGTACTGCTGCTTCATGGGTACTACCAGCAGTTTTTTGCCCAGATACAGGGCCTCGGCGGGCGTTTCGAAACCCGCTCCGCACAGCACCCCGGCGCTCCGGGCCAGGCTATCCGTGAATGCGGCTCCGCTTATGGGTAGTACCCGCACATTGCCGTGCTGCGCCTCCAGCCGGCTGTGCTTGCTGAAGATGTGCCACTGCACCGTGCGGCTAAGGTAGCGCAGTCTACTCACCAGCGTTTCCTCATCAAAAGCCGGCAGGTATACCGTGTAGTGGCCGTCGTTGGTAGGCGTTAGCTCGCGCACCTGCTGCCGGATCACCGGCGTGCTGATGTGGGGCTCGTAGCGCTGAAAATGAAAGCCGTAGTGGCGCGTAGCCGGGGCGTAGTGGCGCAGCACTGCCCGGCCTACCGGGTCGGGTGCGGGAGGTAGCGGGGCGTAGTCGCTCAGCACGGCGGCCTGGTGGCTGAGCGCTACGCAAGGCAGGCCCCGCCGGCGGCAGGCCCAGGCCGACACCGGCTCAAAGTCACTGATAACCACATCATAGGTATGCACCGGCAGTTCGTTCAGCTCCCGCAGAAAGGCCCGGGAGTTGAGCTGCCAGAACGTTTTTACGAAGTTGATACCCCCCTTCTTCCCAAAGATGAAGCCCAGGCCGTGGCAGCGGTAACGTACGGGAAAAGGCAGCTCAATATCGGCCGGAGGGCCGCTTACCAGTACATCAACCTGCTCGGCCCGTTGCTGCAGCAGCGGCACAATATCCAGGGCCCGGCTCAGGTGCCCGTTGCCGGTGCCCTGGATGGCATATAATAAGCGCATTCGTGGTGGTGAGGTGTAGGGCAGTAGGTAGGCAGAAAATGGTGGGGTACTCAGGCCGGACTCATGCCGATTTCCCGGAGCAGCCCCGCCAGCAGCGTGGCGGCGGGGGCATCGGCAGCAGCGTCTTCCTCATCGGGCTCGGCAGGCTCGGGCAAAAGGGGCTGCTGCATGGCAGGGTCGTCGTGGTAGCGGTAGAGCTGCCAGCCCGCGGCGGCCGTGTACTCCAGAGCCGTCAGGTTTTCCACCCAGTCGCCGGAGTTCAAGTAGGTTACCGGCCCCTGGGCCGTGCCCAGCTCCTTGATTTCTGGGCAGTGAATGTGGCCGCAGGCGACGTACCGGTACCCTTTGTCGGCCGCAATGGTGGCGGCGGTCTGCTCAAAGTCGCTCACCAGACTTACCGCCCGCTTCACCCGGTCCTTCACCGTTTTCGACAGCGCCACCCGGGGCCGGCCCAGGCGGACCAGTCCCCAGTTTACGAGGCGGTTCAGCAGAATCAGCAGGTCATAGCCGTGGCCGCCCAGGCGGGCCAGCCACCGCGAGTGGCGCATGGTTACATCAAACACGTCGCCGTGAAACAGCCAGGTGCGGCCGTGGGGCAGGTCGAGTACCAGCTTATTGTCGATGCGCAAGGCCCCAAGCTGGGTACCGGCAAACTTGCGCAACAGCTCGTCGTGGTTACCCGTCAGGTACTGGATGCGGGTGCCTTTGGCGGCCAGCCCGGCCAGGTAGCGCACCACCCGCATGTGGGCGGCGGGCCAGTAGCTTTTGCTGAACTGCCAGATATCGACAATATCCCCATTCAGCACCAGGGTTTTGGGCTTGACACTTTTCAGGTAGCGCAGCAGCTCGGGGGCGTGGCAGCCGTAGGTACCCAGGTGTACGTCGGAAATCACGCACACCTCGAGGCGGCGCCGGGCGGGCTTGGGCTTCATATACGGATGGAAAAGACCAGCATCATGGCGCGTCAGAAACCAGCGGCTACAAGGCCGGGCGGGCGCTCAGTGCAGTTCGGGGCCGCACCCGGCGCCCAGCAGGAGTAGTCCGGGCATCGTCGGCGGCGTGGTTGAAGTGAAATGGGAGCCGCAGCGCCCCCACGGAGCGCAACACGTAGGCCAGCACCAGAGCCAGCTGCAGCAGCAGGTACGCTATGGCCCGCAGTAGGCGGCGCAGCAGCGGTAAAGCAACAGGAGTCCGCATGAGTTTCAGCCAGTTGATCCACTCCAAAGGTCGGACCGGGACATGATGCGGGCGTTACCGGGGGGTTATGGTTTCATCACCTTTGCCCCCTCGGCCTACCGTTGGGCGCCCGCCCGCCGGGGCCCGTCGAAACCCGCAGTCCGTTGGCCGAAACCTGCGGCGGCGGCCGGGGCATTCCCTATCTTTGCGGGGCCGCAACCCGGCATTCACCCCATTTGCTTGCCTGCTTCCTCTATGAAGAAATTTATTCTCCTCGCTTTGCTGTTTTTAGGTGCGCTGGCGGCCTCGGCCCAGTACATGCCCGGCAAACCCCGCAAAAAGTACACCTTCCCCAAGAAGGACGAGGAAAGCCCTTATGTGCTCAACGTTACCAAAAACACCGACGAGGATGCGGAAGTGGATGCCTGCGTAACCCGCGTGGCGTACCGCCCTTACAGTGAGCTGCTCACAGAAATCAATGAGCTCAAGCGCATGAATAACTGGGCCGATACTACCTACCAGCGCCGCTTCCAGCAGCTGCCGGCCGGGGGCCAGCTTACCGTTACCATGTACCGCCGCGGCGCGGCCAACGCCGACCCCGCTTACCTGAGCCTGGTGGCCAAGGACAAGGACGGCAAAGAAGTGCTGAATGTGCCGGGCCTGACGGCCGGCAACGGCCGCTTCTGGAACCGGGACCTGTACATGAGCAAGCGTACCATTCCATTTACGAAAGTGGAAACCGCCCAGGATATCCTGCTGACCATCAACGACGCCAAGACCAAGCAGAACTTCGAGTACATCATCAAGGCGCAGTAGCGCGGGCAGCGGACCCCTGGCTGTTGTTGCCCTTGTACCCCGGAGCTATGCTCCGGCCCGCGTTAGAGGGTAAGTACTTTCTCACGCGAGCCGGAGCATAGCTCCGGGGTACACGTTCTGATGGGCCAGAGCACCGCTTATAGGTACCCGTTCTAGCGGCTGGTTTCGCGCAGCCGGGCCCACTGCACGGCAATGATGGTTTTGGCATCCTCGAAGTGGGCCCGGGCCAGCTCATCCGCGGAAAAGTATACGGGCTCAATCTTTTCGCTTTCCTCGGCCAGCCCGCCGCCTGCGCCGGTTTGCCGGCTGACTTCGGCGTAGAAAATGGTAATAACTTCGGCGCTGGTGCCGGGTGAGGGCAAAATGCGGGCAATCTGCTCCAGGTGCTCTACCTCGTAGCCCAGCTCCTCGTGAATCTCGCGGCGGATGGCGGTTTGGGGCTCTTCGTCGCCGTCCACCATGCCGGCGGCCAGCTCCACCAGCTCATCCTCGGGCCCAATGCGGTACTGCCGGGTGAGGATGTACTGGCCGGTGCCGGTGTGCTTTACCAGGGCAGCCACCGCCGTGCCGGGCTCAAACCGCTCCCGCTTCAGCACCTCGGCCCCGTCCTGCACCTGCAGCTGGCTGAGTTTGTAATGACCATCGTATGCTACTTTCCGCTCAATGATGTGCATGGCAAATGCAATGGGATAAAGGGGAATAATGGCCAAGGTAGGCGGATTTTGCCGTAACCACCGGCCGCCGGCTCCCGACCGGTGCGGCGCTCCAAATGGTTTTGCGGCGGCAGGCAGGAGCCTTAACCTAAAAAACCCGACCTTTGCGGGCTCATTCTATAGCCGTGACATTTCCGCTGCCTTGGGCAGCCGCTTTTTTTCTACATGTCGTTCGACGAACTCAACCTGATTGAGCCTATCCTGGGTGCATTGCGCGAGGAAGGCTACGTAACCCCTACCCCCATCCAGCAACAAGCCATTCCGCAGGTGCTGGAAGGCCACGATTTGCTGGGTATCGCCCAGACGGGCACCGGCAAAACTGCCGCCTTTACCGTGCCCATCCTGCAGATTCTGCACCAGACGGCCCAGGTAGAGCGCCACGCCCCCGGCCGCATCCGCTGCCTGGTGCTCACGCCCACCCGCGAGCTGGCCATCCAGATTGGCGAAAGTTTCCAGGCCTACGGCCGCCACCTGCCCAAACTGCGCTCCACCGTTATTTTCGGGGGGGTGGGGCAGCACCCGCAGGTGCAGGCCCTCAAGCGGGGCGTGGAGGTGCTCATTGCCACCCCCGGCCGCCTGCTCGACCTCATGAACCAGGGCTTCATTGACCTGCGCACCATTGAGGTGTTCGTGCTGGATGAGGCCGACCGGATGCTGGACATGGGCTTTATCCACGACATCAAGCGGATTCTGCCCAAGCTGCCCAAACAGCGCCAGACGCTGTTCTTCTCGGCCACCATGCCCGGCCAGATTCAGGAGCTGGCCAACAGCATTCTGCGTCCTAACCCGGTAAAAGTAGCGGTGACGCCCGTATCGAGCACCGCCGACACCGTGACGCAGGCCGTGTACATGGTGGAGAAAAACGACAAGCCGGCCCTGCTGGAGCACGTGCTCGGCGACAAAAGCATCCGGCGGGTGCTGGTGTTCACCCGCACCAAGCACGGGGCCGATAAAGTGGTCCGGACGCTGGCTAAAGCCAACATTCCGGCCGAAGCCATCCACGGCAACAAGAGCCAGAATCACCGGCAGCGCGCCCTTAGCAACTTCAAGAGCGGCACTACCCGCGTGCTGGTGGCCACCGATATTGCCGCCCGGGGCATTGATGTAGATGAGCTGACCCACGTGGTGAACTACGAAATTCCCAACGAGCCCGAAACCTACGTGCACCGCATCGGCCGCACCGGCCGCGCCGGCGCTGATGGCACTGCCCTGTCCTTCTGCGACGATGAGGAGCGGGCCTATCTGCAGGATATTCAGAAGCTGATTCGCCGGCAGGTGCCCGTGGTGCAAAACCACCCCTACCTTTCCGCCGCCGTGGCCCCCGTACCCTTGTCGGGCGGGCCAGCCATCAAGCGGCCCAAAGGTCCGGCCGGTCGCCCCCCGCGCCCGGGTCGGGGCCCGCAGGGCGGTGGGGGCCGGCCCGAAGGCAGCCGGCGGGAGTCTACTGGCCCAGCGGAACGCGCCGCGGCCAGCGGCGGCCGGGAAGGTCAGCGCGGGGGCCACGCGGCAGCGGGCCGGCCCAGCGGTTCGCACCCGGAAGCTGGCGGCGGCAGCCGCAACAGCAGCCGGCGCCGCTCCCGGGGCAACCGGTAAGCTTTCTTTTCGGGCATATGTACCAAACAAACAGGCCCAGCGCCGCTTCGTAGCTACGAAGCGGCGCTGGGCCTGTTTGGCTATGGAGGCTATGGTCAGCGGGTTAAGCAAACAAAATCATACCCTGAATGCTTATGAAGGCAAGAGCCAATTACGTCACCCAGTTTCGTGTATTCGATATGGCACAACCCACTCTTCCCGTTATCCAGGCGCTACGCAACACCGCCTTACGCCTGGCCGCCGAAGCTCCTTACCAATGGGGGCACATGGGCAGTTGTAACTGCGGCCACCTGGCCCAGACCATTACCGCTTTGTCGAAAGGAGAAATCCACGCCCGGGCTATGCAGCGTTACGGCGACTGGGACCAGCAGCTTACTGACTACTGCCCCACCAGCGGCCTGCCCGTCGATGCCATCATTGATGAGATGCTGGCCCTGGGTTTCACTCGCCAGGACCTGGCCCGCCTCGAGCGGCTATCCGACCCGGTTGTTCTGGCGGCTATTCCGTTTGAGCGGCGCAACGCCTTGCGCCATAACCAGCGCGATGATGTAGTGCTGTACCTGCGCACCTGGGCCGAGCTTTTGGAGTCGGAGATGCTGGCATCCATTCAGCTTCCCTCCTTGCTGCCCTCGCCCGCTGAACCCGTTATTGTTTACTAGGGCAGCGGCTTATAGTAGTCTGGTAGTACGCACGAAAGCCCCGTCGGTACAAACCGGCGGGGCTTTTGTATGGCGGGGCTCAAAACCGGGCCGGGAGGGCTTAGTAGTTTACGTTGCTGCGCTGCGCTTCCCGGTAACCTTCGGTGCGGTGGCTACGCTTGTAGGCAGCATCAGCGTTGGGGTCCTTCTCAGCATCGGGAGCCTGGGAGCAGGACGACAGGAACAAGGAGGTACCCAGGGCAGCAAGGAAAAGCAGGCAGATATTTTTCATACGCCAAAGGTACACACCACCTCTACATTGGGCAAGTATCTGTCGGCACCTTCACCAACAGGACTAGGCAGCCACTTCTTGTTACAATTGTTACACATCCTATCAATGCTTATAGGCTTACTACTTCTATTAACAACTCTGCATTGAGTGTACCGGGGTTACGTTTCCCTACTTTCTTGCCAGTAACCAGCAACACCTGTAAACACTATTATCTATATCAAAACAGTCAACCTGTAAAGGCTGCCCATCAGGATACCCATGCCAAAGCGCAGCACTGCCCTACGGCCACCATTTGTATGAATAATCTTTGCTTGGTTGCATATGATTATAGTCACAACCTACTGAGTCAACCAAATTAGCAAGCAGTTCAGCTATTCGCACCTTTTACCCGCCTGCTTATCATTACTTTTAAATTTTCACTATAACAATATACAAAAGTCAGCATACCAAAATAAAAAACATAAAGCCAAGCTGAATATTAATGAACATAACTATTTGAAAAACAGCTTGTTAAATTACCACATCATCCTGTCATCACAACCAGCTTAGCACATTACGCTATAGAACTATGCTGACAAATACAACTTCGAGTCTTGCTCGCACCACTATCCTTCCAAGCACCTCGACCGAAGATAAAAACAGGACCTGATTATCGTTCTGCCAAATTGCATTTGCCTGCGAATTGACACTCTATCCTAACGCAGGCACCAGACTTCAGCTAACTGGCTAGGCGCAACCTAAGCTCACCTGATTCTATTCTACAGAACAGGCTCTATAGTGGTAGCACTTAGCTGCCGGGCTCCGGTTGATAATCCGAAAACGTACCGTCCTGGTAGAAGATAACGATGCGGCGGATGCGTTTGCCGGGTTCAGCCAGGGCGGCCAGTGGGATTCCCTGGCTACCCTCCGCATGGGAAGCTGCTGCAGTAGAGGTAATGGCCGGAGCAGCTTCTAAGGGAGCCATTGCTGAAGCAGGTGAATATGCTGGGGCCACGGCCACCGCCGCGTGCTCAGCGGAGACAACAGCGGCCTCTTTTGGGGGGGCCTGAGCTATTTCCGTAGCGGCGGTTCGCTCGGAGGACGAGGGTGCTGCCGATACGGGCGCAGCGGGCTGTTTCGGCGGCTTCGGGGGGGCGGCAGCCAGTTTGCTTTTCGTGGCAGCTGGCTCGGGTTCCTCTGATGAGGCCTGCATGTCTCCGGCGCCCAACAGCAGCCAGTTCACCGACAGGTCGGGGAAGGCCGCCAGTATTTTCTGCACTACTTCCAGGCTGGGCTTATTCCGGCCACTTAAAATGTGGCTGATAATAGGACGGGCTACGCCAACCGCATCCGCAAATTGACTGGGGCTTAGCTGGCGGGCAGTTAACAACTGGCGGATTCGTTCGAGCATAGCAAACTGCAGTGTTCACAAATGTACAGCATCTTTCCGCAAGCTAATACTACAATACAGTAGGTTTACAAAAGTTATAGATTTAACTCTGAACTGCAGATTTGTTATAAAGCAAGGTTATGCTTCCTATTAGTTTACATATGTAATACAATTGTGAATTATTGGCCTGTGCGCTCCTCTTCGCCCTTTTCATCCAATAGTAGCCGGCCGTATGCCTCCACCACTCTGAGTATGCGGGGTACCCTTTGGCAGGCAGGACCGCTTGAATGGGGTAGCATCGCCAGCTAGCTGGCTGGCATATTCGACCAGGGGTTACGGGGGCAACGGGCTGCGCCGCTCCTCCTACTTCCTGTGGAAAGCCAGAAGCCTTGGCGGTTGCAGCATATTATGTGCTGCAACCGCCAAGGCTTCTGTAACGCTGCTTACCGCACGGGGGCAGCAGAGCAGTTATCCGACGCTTAGAAAGAGTTGGGAGTGCTAGTTAAAATACTCTTTGGCCAACGCTTTATCGTGGCCGTAGATGTCGTCGCGGAAGTGAACTTTGCCAGCCTCATCTACCCAGGTAGTAAAGTAGACCAGATACACGGGCAGTTTCTCGGGCAAAGTCACGTATTTCTCGCGGCGGCCGGCAATGGTATCCAGGATGGCCGTCCGGTCCCAGTTGGGTTTGTCGCGGAGTAGGTATTCGGCCAGCCTAATGGGTTCCGCTACTCGTACGCAGCCGTGACTGAAGCCCCGCTTGGTTTGGCTAAAAAGCTCATCGTGCGGGGTATCGTGCAGGTAGATATCATTTGAATTCGGGAAGATAAACTTCACGTCGCCGAGGTCATTTTTGGGGCCGGGCCGACGGCGTAGCGTGTATTTCCAGGTCTTCTCCGTCAGGTTAGCCCAGTCAATAGAGCTCGGGTCCACGGGAGTAGCTTTAGCCCCCCACCCTTTCACCACTTCCATATCCAGCCGGTCAAGGGTTCCCTGGGGGTCAGCGGCAAGCTTCGGACGGAGTTCCTTGTCGATGATGCTGTAGGGTACATTCCAGTAGGGAGCCAGTACCACGAACTCCATTTTGTCGCTGAAAACCGGCGTTGCATTCAGCGTTTTGCCCACGATAACGGGCATGGTGAAAGCCTCCTTGTTATCTTCTACCACATGCAACGTGTACTCCGGAATGTTCACCAGCAGGTAGCTGGGTTCAAACTTTTTCGGAATCCAGCGCCAGCGTTCCATGTTCAGCATAATCTGGTCGATGCGCTGGCTTACCGGAATATTAAGCAGCCGTAGCGTTTCACCAGCCACAATACCGTCGGGTTTCAGCCCGTTCATCGTCTGAAATTCCTTGACGGCCTCCACCAGTTCTCCCTCGTATTTTTCGGGAGCAGCAGAAGTTGCAGTAGCCGGCTGCCCGGGTTTGTTGGACACGGTGACGGCCGGGGTACCCGCCGCGGGTGCGGCAGCGCCATTACCCAGCAGCCGAGCCCGCAGAGCTGCCACCGCCGGCGAGGCTACTCCCGGTTTCAAGCGGGTAGAGACCGGCAGCGTCGCCCAACCCCCGTTGCGCTGGATAGCACGATAGTCGGCCAGCGCCTTACGCAGGCGGTCATACTCCGGGTGCAGGGGCTCGAAATCATAATAGCCATAAGTGCTTTCCCGCTCCTTCAGGATGGTCATGAGCGCCTTATGCAGCTTGATTTTGTTGCGTTTGATATTCCAGTCGATGGCCTTTACCGAACGTGGGTCAACAGTGCCCCGGTAAAAATCGGAGGCGTAGTTGAAATATGTACCCGACAACGCTACGTCAATCTCCTTTTCCAGCGCATTACGGCGGGTTGAGTCGCCCTGGGCAGCTTCCAGGTCGCTGAATAGCTTATCGAAGTCCTTGGTTTTGTATTCTTTAGGGTCCAGGCCTTCGTCGGCAGCCTTATTGATAACCCCGAGCAGGGTGCGGGCCTGGGGTACCAGCTCGTGGTTGCGGAACCAGCCGAGGCGGAAGTCCCTCTCCCGGTAGAACTTCTTAGCCCACTCCGTCTGATCCTTGAACTTGGGCTCGGCGGCCATGTACTTCACTATGTACACACTGTCGAGCTTGGGCTGGGCGCCGCCGGCTTTGATAAGGCCGTCGGGCAGGGCGTTTTTTAGCTGGGCTTTCTGGTCCTGACTGCAGGACACCGCCGAGGTGCACAGCAGCAGGCCTAGCAGCCAGCAGCAAAAGGTGGTAAAAAAAGTAGGACGGTGAAGTGCGTGCATGAGAGAGTAAGGGCAGGAATGTAAAATTCGGTACGGCAACTGCTGCTCCGGCAGGGGCACTGCAGTCAGGGCGTTGTACTGAATTCGGTAGCGCGGAGTTGTCGCGCTGCCTCTTCCGGCCGAAGGATGCAAGTTAGCGGTTTTGCCTTCACCTTTGTGGACCTGTCGTTTGCCGACACTACTTTTCCGTACTGCCAGCAAGGCTCCGGGCAGGCCTCAGCTGCCGGACTTTTCTGGGGCAGTACTGTTTCTTTTTCCTTCCGCTTCGTATGGTCCACCCCTCCTTCCCCCCCGACCCGCACAGTTTCGCCCGCCCTCAGGAGGTGAGCGTGCATCATCTGACGTTAGAGCTGACCGTGGACATGGGGGCCCGCGTGCTGCAGGGTACAGCCACCTGGCAGCTCGCCCGCGCTGCCCCGGCCGCCACCGAGCTGGTGCTGGATACCCGCGACCTGCACATTGAGCGCATAACAGTAAATGGCGCCCCCGAAGGCGTCGCATTCAGGCTTGGGCCTGAGCATCCGGTTCTGGGTCGGGCGCTGCACATTTCCCTCCCCGCCGCCGCTGCGGCCGTTAGCATCCACTACCAGACGGTGCCCGGGGCGGCCGCCCTGCAGTGGCTCACCCCAGAGCAAACCGGCGGCCGCCGGCACCCCTTTCTGTTCACCCAGTCGCAGGCTATTCTGGCCCGCACTTGGCTGCCCTGCCAAGATTCGCCGGGGGTGCGCTTCACCTATGAGGCCCATGTGCAAGTACCCGCCCACCTGCTAGCCTTGATGAGCGCCGAGAACCCACAGGCGCGTAACCCCTCCGGCCAGTACCACTTCCGGATGCGCCAACCCATTCCAGCCTACCTGATGGCCCTGGCCGTAGGCGACGTGCAGTTCCGGGCCCTGAGTTCCCGCACCGGGGTGTACGCCGAGCCGGTTACCCTGCCAGAGGCAGCCGCGGAGTTCGAAGACCTGGAAAATATGGTGGCCACCGCCGAAGACCTGTACGGCCCCTACCGCTGGGAGCGGTACGATTTGCTGGTGCTGCCGCCCTCCTTCCCCTTTGGAGGGATGGAAAATCCGCGGTTGACTTTTGTAACCCCCACCATTCTGGCCGGCGACAAGAGCCTGACCAGCCTGGTGGCCCACGAGCTGGCCCATTCCTGGAGCGGTAACCTGGTCACCAATGCCACCTGGAACGATTTCTGGCTGAATGAGGGCTTTACCGTGTACTTCGAGCGGCGCATTATGGAGCGCCTGTACGGCCGCCCCTATGCCGATATGCTGCAGGTATTGGGCCATACCTCCTTGCAGCACACCCTGCAGGAGCTGGGTTCCGGCAGCCCCGATACCCACCTGTACTTACACCTGGCCGGCCGCGACCCGGACGAAGGGCTGACCGACATTGCCTATGAGAAAGGTAACTACCTGCTCCTGAACCTGGAGCACCTGGTGGGCCGCCCTGCCCTCGATACCTTTATACAGGAGTATTTCGCGCGGCATAGTTTCCAGAGCATGGATACGGCCGCGTTTGTGCAGTACCTGCGCCGGGAATTGCTCGACCACTACCCCGGCCTGGAGGAGAAGCTGCAGCTACAGGCTTGGATTTATGGTCCCGGCATTCCGGCCGGGGCACCACCGGTTTCGTCGGAGCGGTTTGCGGCGGTTGATGGGGCCGCGCAACGCTGGCAGGAGGGCACGCCGGCCACCGAGCTAGCCACTGCCAGCTGGAGCAGCCACGAGTGGGTGCACTTTCTGCAGGGGTTACCCGCCAGCCTGCCGGAGGCGCGGCTGGCGGAACTGGACGCCGCTTTTGGGTTTACCCATTCAGGCAACGCCGAAATTCTGGCGGCCTGGTTTCCCCACACCATTGCCGCCGGTTATGCTCCCGCCCACGCTACCCTGCACCAGTTTCTGACGCGGGTGGGCCGGCGTAAATTCCTGACTCCACTTTACCGGGCACTGCTGGCCACGCCCGGCGGCCTGGAGCAAGCCCGGGCGCTCTACGCCCAAGCCCGGCCTAACTATCACGCCGTTGCTACCGTTACCTTCGACGCCCTGTTGGGCCCGCCCACCGAGTACGCTGGTATAACTGGCAGCTAGCAGCGTAGTTTGTATTGTGGCAGCCTGTGGCAGCTACCGTTGTGCTTGCCCTGAACAAGAGCCAATCGTTCATTTTTTACTTTCATCACAAGCAGGCGTGGCCCGAAGCTTGCTTCGTCCATCAGGTAGGCTGGCAGTGCTGTTGGCTCCCCGCTTTTCCCGTGTCTAAGTTCATTTTCGCCTTGAAAGATCAAAAACCGCTCGGTAAGCTTATTGCCATTGGAGGCAATGAGGACAAGGGCACCTATCCGAACCCCCGCACCAAGAAGAAATACTACCTCAATTTTTTTGAGCTGGGCATTCTCAAGCGCGTCATTCTGGAATCGGGGAAAGAGGACCCGCAGATTGAGGTAATTACCACCGCCTCCATGATTCCGGAGGAAGTGGCCCGCATCTACCTTTCCTCGTTCACGATGCTTAACTGCAACAACGTGAACATTATGGACATCCGCACCCGCGAGGATGCCCTGCAGCCGCACTACCTGGAGCGCCTGCGCCGCGCCGATATTGTCATGTTTTCGGGGGGCAACCAGTCGCGCCTCACGGAGATGTTCGGGGACACTGAGTTTCTGGCTATGCTCAAGCAACGCTATTATGAGCAGCCCAACTTCATCATTGCCGGCACCTCGGCCGGGGCCGTGGCCATGTCCAAGACCATGATAAAGGGCGGCAGCGTGCCCGACGCGCTGATGAAGGGGGCCGTGAAGATGGGCAGCGGCCTGGGCTTTCTCGACAACGTGGTTATCGACTCGCACTTCGTAAAGCGGGGCCGCTTCGGCCGCCTGCTGGAAGCAGTAGCTTTGCACCCCAAGCTTATCGGCATTGGGCTGGGCGAGGATACGGGCGTGCTCATCACGGAGGGCAACCAGCTGGAAGCCATCGGCTCCAACCTGGTTATCATTATGGATGGCCACAAGCTGGAGCACAACAACGCCGCCGCCGCCAAAAAGGGTGAGGCCATATCCATTGAAAACATGCTGCTGCACGTGCTGGTAAAGGGCAACCTCTACGACGTGACCCAGCGCGAATTCTACCCCGACCTGAAGCTCCGCCAGCAGGCCGCCGAGTCGGAGCGGCTTACGGCCGGTAAGAGTGCCAATGCCCCCGCCCCAGCTGGCTAGACGTAGTAACCAAATGTATAAAAAGCCCCTATTCTTCCTGAATAGGGGCTTTTTATATTTATACAAATGAGTCAACAGTTCCTTTTGATTAACTACCGCCGGAGAGGTACCTACTCCTTAATATATAGCCACCAAAAAAAAATCTATGACCACCGCTGCTGCTGCTATGGAGCTTATCCTTTATAGATAGCAATCTGGGGTATGTTCTCAGTGGAAGTTTGCCAGGCCCGGTACATGCCTTCGGAGTTAAAGGGCAGGGCCACGTTACCGGCCGCATCTACGGCTACCAGGCCTCCCTCCCCTCCTATGGGGGCTAGCTTATCGTGCATCACCACGCGACAGGCTTCGGCCAAACTCAGGCCCCGGTACTCCATCAGGCAGCTGATATCATGGGCCACCACCGCCCGCAGAAAAAACTCGCCGTGCCCGGTGCAGCTGATGGCGCAGGTGCGGTTATCGGCGAAGGTGCCGCTGCCGATAATGGGCGAGTCGCCGATGCGGGAGAATTGCTTGTTGGTCATGCCGCCGGTGCTGGTGGCGGCGGCCAGGTTGCCGTGCTGGTCGACGGCCACGGCGCCCACGGTGCCCATTTTCTTTTTGGGGTCTTCGTGGGGGGTAGGCGTATCGGCAGATTGGGCTTCGGAATGGTCGAGGCGCATGCGGCCTTCCTGCAGCGCTTCCTGGAGCTGGTCGTAGCGCTGCTGGGTGAAAAAGTATTCCTGAGGCTGAGTGGGCAGGCCGTGCAGCCGGGCCAGCTCATCGGCCCCGGGCCAGGCCAGCAGTACGTGCTCGGTTTGCTCCATTACTAGCCGGGCTGCCCGGATGGGGTTCTGCACCGAACGAGCCCCGGCCACCGCGCCGGCTGCGCGGTTGCGGCCGTCCATAATAGCCGCGTCCATTTCGTGGTGGCCGTCGTGGGTGAAGACAGCCCCCCGGCCGGCGTTGAACAGCGGGCAGTCTTCGAGGCTGCGCACGGCCTGCTCCACGGCATCCAGCGCGGCCCCTCCTTGCCGCAGTACGTCGTAGCCGGCGGCCAGCGCGGCTTCCAGGGCCTGGCGGTAAGCCTGCTCTTTTTCGGGGGTCATGAGGGCGGGCGAGATGGTGCCGGCCCCGCCGTGCAGGGCCAGAGCGAAGGGAGCAGTCATGGGCAGAAAAAGTTGATGGGTGGGCAAAAACGCAAGGTAAAGGTAGTCAGGCTACGGGCCGAAAATGGCCTGACCCAACAGGAACGAACCGCGTTTTTTTTCGTAGGTTTGGTTTACTGTTTTCAACTCCCCAACATATTTCATCCTTATGGCTTACGAAGCTACCGGCCGCCTGCACGAAATTTTCGACGAACAGCAGGTGAGCGAAAAATTCCGCAAGCGCGAGTTCGTGCTGGAGGTCGTAGACGGCCAGTATCCCGAGCATATCAAGTTCCAGCTGGTTCAGGACAAGACTGCTCTCATCGACTCCTACAAAATCGGCGACGAAGTAAAGATTTCCTTCAATCTGCGGGGCCGTGGGTTCAACAAGAACGGCCAGATGCTGTACTTTACCAACTTGGAGGCCTGGCGCATTGAGGCCGGTGCCGGTGGCGGAGCAGCTGCCCCCCAGGGCGGTGGTTACCAGCAGGCTGCCCCCCGCGCAGCGGCTCCCGCCCAGAATTCCAACCCGAACCTGCGCGCCTCGGCCGCTCCCATTGCTTCGGACGACGACAACGACCTGCCTTTCTAAGCATTAGCTGTCCGCTGATGGTTACCAGCTGTTAGCTCTTCGGCCATTTTGCCTCTTAAAAGCCGCTTCCGTACGTCGGGAGCGGTTTTTTTTAGTTGTCAGTTGCTGGTTGTTAGGTGCTCGTTGTCAGTTGTCAGAACCCATCTAACAACGAGCAACTGACAACAAACAACTGACAACGAGCACCTAACAACCAGCAACTAAACTACATGCACACGCTGCAACAACTCCGCGCCGGCGAGCTAACCGGGGCTACCCGGCTGGATCTGCGCGAAGGCCTGACCGAATTTCCGCGGGAAATTTTTGCGCTGGCCGATACGCTGGAAATTCTTAACCTCACGGATAATGCCCTGCGGGAGCTGCCCACCGACCTGCCTCGCCTGCACCGGCTGCGGATTCTGTTCTGCTCCGAAAATCAGTTTACTGAGGTGCCCGCCGTGCTGGGTCAGTGCCCGGCCTTGGAAATGGTGGGCTTTAAGGCCAACCAGATTCATACCCTGCCCGGCGCGGCTCTGCCGCCGCGGCTGCGCTGGCTGATTCTGACCGACAACCAGCTGGCCGCGCTGCCGCCGGAAATTGGTCAATGCCAACAGCTGCAGAAGTTGATGCTGGCCGGCAACCAGCTGCGGGAGCTGCCGCCGGAGCTGGGCCAGTGCCACAACCTGGAGCTGCTGCGCCTCTCGGCCAACCAGCTGCCCGGGCTGCCCGATTGGCTGCTACACTTACCGCGGCTGACCTGGCTGGCCTACGCCGGCAACCCGTTTGCGGAGCCGGCCGAGGCGGCCGCCCTGGCCCACTCCCCCATCCGGGAAATCAGCTGGCGCGAAATTGCCCTGCAGCACGTGCTGGGCGAAGGTGCTTCGGGCGTCATTTCGCAGGCTACCTGGCAGAACATGCTCGCAGCGGTCAAGCTATTCAAAGGAGCCGTAACCAGCGACGGGCTGCCGCACAGCGAGATGGTGGCCTGCATCCGGGCCGGGGCCCATCCGAACTTGATTGCGGTGTTGGGCAAGGTGGCCGACCACCCGACCGGCACCGAGGGATTGGTGCTGAAGCTCATCAGCCCGGAATTCCGCAACCTGGCCGGGCCGCCCAGCTTCAGCACCTGCACCCGCGACGTGTACGCGCCCGGCACCGCCTTTACGCTGGCGGCAGTGCTGCGGATTGCCCAAGGCATTGCCGCTGCTACTGCTCACCTGCACAGCCGCGGCATTCTGCACGGCGACCTGTACGCGCACAACATTCTGGTGGCCGCCGATGGGCGCTGCCTGCTGGGGGACTTTGGGGCAGCGGGCTTTTTTGACGTGACCTCGCCGGCTGCCGCCACACTGCAGCGGCTGGAGGCGCGGGCGTTTGGCTGCCTGCTGGAAGAACTGCTGGACCTTTGCCCTGAAGCCACAGCTAACGACGCTACCGCTCAGCAGCTCCGGTACTGGCAGCAGCGCTGCCTGCAGCCCCTGGGCACGGCCCGACCGTCACTAGCGGAAGTCAGCCAGGGGCTGCAAGGGCTTATGATTTCCGAAGAGGCTGCTCAACCTTCCGGGCCGGGGCTACGTCTGTAAGTGGCACATTGCCGGCGCGGTGGTACTTTGCGGTGGCACTTTGTTTCTCTCTCATTCTCATTTTTCTGCATGACAACCGTTTCGGTGCTGCCACTGGCCGGAAAAACTGCCCTCATAACAGGGGCTACCAGCGGTATCGGGCTGGTTACGGCCCGGGAGCTGGCCCGCCGTGGGGCCCGCGTGGTGCTGGTAGGCCGCGACCCGGACAAAGCGGCCCGGGCACAGCAGGCCATTCAGCTGGCAGCCGGCCCCGAGGCGTTGGTGCATGTGAAGTGCTTCGACTTATCGTTGCTGCGCAACGTGCATCAGCTGGCCAACGAGATGGAGCAGGAGTTTGAGCAGCTGGATATTCTGGTGAATAACGCCGGTATCATGCCGGGCCATTTTGCGCTGACCGAGGAAGGCCACGAGCTATGCTGGGCCACCAACCACCTGGCCCCCTACGTGCTAACCAACCGGCTGCTGCCGCTGCTGGACGCCGCCGGCCGGGCCCGGGTGGTTACCGTATCGTCGGTGGCGCACTGGGTGGGCGAGATTGAGCCCGACCGGAACGCGCGCAACTCGCCTGATAAGTACAGCTGGCTCACGGCTTACGCCGACTCCAAGCTGGCCAACATCCTGTTTACCCGGGAGCTGGCGCACCGCCTCGACCTTACCGGCATCACCGCCAACTGCCTGCACCCCGGCCTGGTGGACACCGGCCTGATGCGCCCCGATACCTCGGCCGTGATGAAGGCCCTGTGGTGGCTGGCCCGTCCCGCCATGACCTCCCCGGAGCTCGGCGCACAAACCACTTTGTACCTCGCCACCTCGCCCGAAGTCGCCAGCCAGAGCGGGCGCTATTTCGCCAACTGCAAGCCGGCCCGCTGCTCCGGCCGGGCCAGCAGCGCCCAGGAAGCCAGCCGCCTCTGGCGCATTTCGGCCGAGGAAACCGGGGTGGAATGACGTGCGTTAGTCATTTTTAAGCAGACTTTTTGCCAGGTCAGCCAGAACGCAGTGAAGGACCTTATCACGCTAGAATCACCACTAAACGATGTTGTTCAAGTGTAATAAGGTCCTTCACTGCGTTCAGGATGACCTTACAGCCCGTCATTACCACATACATCCTTATGACCGAGCTACTGGAACTGATCAGGCAGGGCGAAGGGGAGCGGCTGGAATTCAAGCAGCGCACCACCCATCCTACCCGCATTGCCCGCACACTGTCGTCGCTGGCCAACACGCACGGGGGCCGGGTGCTGGTGGGGGTGGATGATAATGGCCGCATATTGGGAGTGCGCGACGTGGAGGAGGAATTATTTCAGCTCCGGCAAGCCGCCCAGCACTACATCGACCCGCCCATCCGGCTGCGGTTTGAGGAGATAGAGGCCGACAACGGCCGGGCCGTACTCATCGTAACCGTGCCGGAAAGCACCGAAAAGCCCCACCGCGCCCAAATAGCCGACGATGAATGGCGCACCTACGTACGGGTGCGCGACGAAAGCGTGCTGGCCAGCTCCCTCACCGAGAAAGTGCTGGAACGCCAGGAGCCAGCCACCTCGCAGTTCGAACGGATTCCGCTGAACAAGGAAGAGCTGGCGGTGCTGACGTATCTGCGGGAGCACCCACGCATTACGCTGCCGCAGTACATGAAGCTGCTCAACATTGGGCAGCGCCGGGCTTACCGCACCCTCATCAAGCTCACCCTGCACGGCTACATCAAGCACCACGACAAGCAGAAGGAAGTGTATTACACGCTCTGAACAGGCTCCAGCAAATCCCAGAGGTTGCCGTATAAATCGGCGAATACCAGCACGGTACCGTAGGGTTCCGTTACCGGCGGCCGCACAATGCGCACGTTTTGCGCCAGCAGGCGGGCGTGGTCCCGGGCGAGGTTATCGGTGTAGAGAAACAGGGCCACGCGGCCGCCGGTCTGATTGCCGACTGCCGCTTGCTGGGCGGGCGTGGCCGCCTTAGCCAGCAGCAACTCCGCGCCAGTTGCGCCGGGTGGTGCCACTCGTACCCAGCGCTTTTCCGGACTCAGCGGCGTGTCTTCCACCAGCACAAACCCCAGCTTTTCCGTGTAGAAGCGAATGGCTTCGTCATAGTCCGCCACCACTAGAGTAACGAGAGCAATACGCTGAGGCATGGAGTTTCGCTTTGCACTTGCAGATTATATTAATTATATAATTTTTGCTTTTCTAACCTGTACACAAACCACCACAACAATACACTGTCTACTACAATCTTCCAGAGAGTAATTGTTAGTTCAATTCGTCCTATCATGAAATTAAAAAGCATCATACTAACAACTATTTACGACGCATATATCACTGTATCCAACTTGGCTTTATATCCATATATATATCCAATACATCAACTAGCTTCCAATATCCCGCTGACACTAATATATCCAGCAAACTAAAGGTAGAGGCCAGCCAAAGCATATAAAACAACACCCCTGCTTTGTAACCAGAGAAGAAGGACATAACCAGCCAAATGAACGAAATAAAAATAATATTCTTTGCAAAGACATATAAAAGCAAACATTTATCTGATTTAATCAATTGTTTCATAATTCAGCAATGAATAAAAAAAAATAACCCTCATCCAATTTGAACGAAGGTTATTTTTTTAAATTTCTAGTCTTGTTGACGAGCTTTCAGAGCTTTTTTCTCTTCCTTAGCGGCCTTTTTTTCCTTAGTGGTTTTGGCTGGCTCTTTCTTTTTCTCTTTGCGGGGTTCCTGGGCTTTTGCCATGATGCGTAGTGTGGGATGAAGGGTGAATCAGAAGGTTTTTAACGTGGTGCTGGCAGCGGGTGTTGTGCGCGCACCGGTTTAGTGCAGGCCCGGCAGATACCGCTCCCGCAGCAGATTGAGGTGGTGGGCCTCGTGGCCGGGCAGAATGTAGGCCAGGGCCCGCACACTCACCGGCTGCCCGCTGGCCGTACCCTGCCGGGCTACGGCCTCGGCCGAAAACGACTCCAGCAGGCTCAGCGTGGCCGCCCGCACCGCGTCGTACTCCGCCAGAATATCGGCGAAGGTACGGGCATCGGCGCCGGAAACGGGCACGTAGTCGTCCTGCTCGAAGCCGGGCAGCGGGGTAGTGTCGCCGCGCCCGATGCGCAGGGCCCGGTAGGCGAAGATGCGCTCCGTATCGAGCATGTGCACCAGATTTTCCTTGATGCTCCACTTGCCCGGGGCGTAGCGGAACGCGCCCTGCTCCTCGGTAAATCCGGCCAGCAACTGGCGCAGCTCCCGGGGCTGCCGGCGCAACGCTTCCAGCGGATCCTCGGCAATCAGCTTCACATAGGTGTGGTAATAGGGGGCGTACTCGGTGGAGGCGGGTGGGGTGAAATGAGTGCTCATGGCGGCGAATGTAGCGGAATCCGGATAACTTCGGGAAGCGGCCGGGTTAGCCACGCGCTGATGTAGGCGCAGCACGTTGCACACCTCCAGTTTATTCAAGCTATTACGAATTCTTACTTACTACTTATATGCGCCTTTCCTTGTGGCGTCGTCTGACTGGTGGCGTGTTTCTGCTGCTGATATTCCACGCCACCGGTATTACCCTTGATGCTCTCACTGACCAGGCCCGCCCGGCCGACTGCCTGGTGGTACCCGGCAACACGGTAAACCCGGACGGCAGCCTTTCGCCCCGCCTGGAAGCCCGCTTGGATGAGGCGCTACGCTTGTACCGGGCCGGCGTGAGTCGGTATATTTTTGTCAGCGGCGGCCTGGGCAAGGAAGGGTATTATGAGGGCAGCGCAATGCGCCGCTACCTGCTGCAGCAAGGTGTACCCAATACGGCTATTTACACCGATAATCAAGGCAACAACACCTTGGCTACGGCCCGAAATTTCACTCAGCTGGCACGGACGCAACAGTGGAAATCGGCAGTGGTTGTGTCGCAGTTTTTCCACTTGAGCCGCACCAAATTGCTGTTGCGGCAGCAGGGAGTTGCGGAAGTTTCGGGCTCAGCGGCCCGATATATAGAAGTGCGCGACGGGTACGCGCTGTTGCGGGAGATACCAGCACTGTATGCGGCTTGGTTGCGCTGAGGAAGCTGTAACGCTACGCCTACCGGAACCGTACACGCAGCACACAATCTCAACCCCTCCCCGATGTCTTCTCTTGTTGAAAAAGGTCTTTCTATTTCAAAAAACGCCCTGTTCAGCGTATTTCTCAACCGCGCCGGCAAGCTGCTGGGCCGCCCCTTTAAGGTGGTAATGGTACTTAATGAGGTAGCCAACAAGCTGGCCAGCAAAGACAGCGGCGACAACAAGTTCAAGCAGGTATTTGACGTGGGCCGCACCCTAGTACGGCTGGTGCGTAACTACGTCAGTGGTGAGTACCGGCAGATTGACACCGGCACTATTGTGTCGGCGCTGGGCGTGCTGCTCTACACTCTTTCCCCCGTCGATCTGGTCCCCGATTTTATTCCGGTGGTAGGCTTTCTGGATGATCTGGCCTTGATCAGCTGGTTCATTGAGAAGTTCCAGGGCGAGATTACCCGCTTCCGCGAATGGGAATCTACCCACGCCGCCCAGGAAACCGACGATATTCCGGCCGCTTCCCGCACTCCCAAGGCCTCTAACACCAACACCCAGAACACGCCCGCCGTGGCCGAGCTGGGCCATTCCTAGAATTACAGATTGCGCAGATTCGTTCTATAATGCCCGGCCGATTTTGGTCGGGCGTTTTGCGTTGAACGCCCCTGCGCCACCCACTGCGAGAAACCCGTTTGCAAGCAGCCGAAGCCGTACTTTTGCGTCTTTCCGCCCACCTCCACCCCTTTCATCTTCAGAATGACGATTCGTACCCGGCTGGCGCTGCTGGCCTTCACCCTGCTTTCGGCCCTGCCCGCGGCCCGCGCCGATGAGGGCATGTGGCTGCCCCTGCTGCTCAAGCAGCTCAACGAGGCCGACATGCAGAAAAAAGGCCTCAAGCTTACTGCTGAGCAAATTTACTCCATCAACCAGGGCAGCCTCAAAGACGCCATTGTGCAGTTTGGCGGCGGCTGCACCGGCGAGATTATCTCCGACCAGGGCCTGCTGCTCACCAACCACCACTGCGGCTACGGCCAGATTCAGAGCCATTCCTCGGTGGAGAATGACTACCTGACGAAAGGCTACTGGGCCATGGACCGCAGCCAGGAGCTGCCCAACCCCGGCCTCACGGCCACCTTCATTGTGCGCATGGAGGACGTGACCAGCCAGGTGCTGGCCGGCGTACCCACCACGGGCATCACCGAGGCCGACCGGGAGAAACTGGTGCAAACCAACTCCCAGCGCGTGGCTCAGGCTTCGGTGCAAGGAACAGGATACCAGGCTTTCGTGCGGCCCATGTTCAACGGCAACGAGTACTACCTGTTCGTAACGGAAGTATTCCAGGACATCCGCTTGGTGGGCGCGCCCCCGAGCAGCATCGGCAAATTCGGTGGCGACACGGATAACTGGGCCTGGCCCCGCCACACCGGCGACTTCAGCATCTTCCGCATCTACGCCGGCCCCGACAACAAGCCCGCCCCCTACTCGCCCGACAACAAGCCCTTCAAGCCCCGCCACCACCTGCCCATTTCCCTGCAAGGCGTGCAGCCCGGCGACTTTACCATGGTATTCGGCTTCCCCGGCCGCACCAACGAGTACCTTACCAGCTGGGGCGTGGAAGAAACCTACGCTCTTTCCGACCCGGCCAAAATCCGTATTCGGGAAGCCAAGCTGAAGGTGCTGGACGCCGATATGAAGGCCTCCGACAAGGTGCGGATTCAGTACGCGGCCAAGTACGCCAGCATTGCCAACTACTGGAAAAAGTGGATTGGCGAGGTGCGTGGGCTGAAAAAGCTGGACGCCGTGCGCGTGAAGCAGCAGCAGGAAGTAGGGTTTCAGAAGTGGGCCGAAAGCGGCGACGAAGCCCGGCGCGCCACCTTCGCCACTCTGCTGCCCGATTTGCAGCGCAACTACGCCACCGCCCGCGACTACACCCTGGCCCGCGACTATGTGACCGAAGCCGCTTTGGGCGTGGAGCTGATGACCTACGCCAACAGCCTGCTGCCCTTGCTGGAAATGGTGGATAAGAAAGCCCCCGCCGCCGAGTTGGCCGCCGCCGTGGACAAAGCCAAGAAAGGCACGCCCGGCTTCTTCCGCAACTACAACGCCCCCACCGACCAGAAAGTGGCCGCCCAGCTGCTGCCCCTGTACGCTACCGGCACCCCGGCCCGCCTGCTGCCCGCCTACGTGAGCAACCTGCAGAAGCAGTACGCCGCCCAGGGCGGGTGGAACGCCTACGCCGCCCAGCTGTTTAGCAAGTCGCGCCTCACGTCGCAGGAGTCGGCGCTGGCGGTGCTGGATGAGGTGGCTCAGGGCAAGGCCGAGGCGCTGCGCCAGGACCCCGCCGTACTGCTGGCTTCGGCCATCATCGGCAACTACCGCACGGCCATCCTGCCCACTTACACCGCCGCCACCGACCAGATTGCCCTGCTCCAGCGCACCTACGTGGCCGGCCTGCGCTTGCAGCAGCCGGAGCGCAAGTTCTACCCCGATGCCAACTCCACCCTGCGCCTCGCCTACGGCCAGGTAGCCGGCTACCAGCCCGCCGACGGTACCAAGTACGACTTCTACACCACCCTCGACGGCATTATGGAAAAGGCCGACCCCACCAACCCCGAGTTTGAAGTGCCCGCCCGCCTCGCCGAGCTGTACCGCAACAAGGATTTCGGCCCCTACGCCTACAAAGGCTCGGTGCCGGTGGCCTTCATTGCCACCAACCACACAACTGGCGGCAACAGCGGCTCGCCCGTTATCAACGGCCGCGGGGAACTGATTGGCACCAACTTCGACCGGAACTGGGAAGGCACCATGTCCGATATCATGTTCGACCCTGACCGGGTGCGCAACATCACCCTGGACGTGCGCTACATGCTGTTCGTGGTGGATAAATTCGCCGGGGCCGGCCATCTGGTGAAGGAAATGACCTTGGTGGGCGGTGCTGCCGATGCCACTCCCGCCGGCAACGGCCAGAAACCGGAGAAGATCAAAGTGAAGCGTAAGCCGGCCAAGGAAAAGGCCTAGCCTGCTCGCCTGCATATGTAAAACGTCCGCCGGAAATGTATCTTCCGGCGGGCGTTTGTGCTTTATATGAATTTGATACTCCTATTTCCTGATTTACAGAATATCAGCCGGAAGCTGCGGGAGCACTCCAGCAAGCTCAAGTTCAGCTATTCCGAAACTACCATTCGAATTCAGGCGCCAGTTGACAGCCCGGGAGATACGATTTATGCCAACCTGATCTGGTTAGCAATAACTGTAGTAGCCAGTGTCATTGCTTTCGTCTGTAAAGAGTATGGGTTTGGAATAATGTCAATACTCACTGGGCTAGGTTCCGCTCTATATACGTATATGACTCGTAATAAACCTCCCGACCTTAAGACGATTAGGTTACAAAACAAAATTGTAGTTGACACGCTGGCCCAACAGATTATAGTAGAGCATCTGCATCCGTACTATCAACAGCAAGTAGCGAAAACCACCCTAGTTGCCTTCTCACAGGTACAGAAGGTGAAAGCTTACGATGGAGCAAGAACAGAGGAACATAAGTATGGATTGCTTTGCGTTGAGCTAACAGACGACGTGCTCCTGTACTTAGCCGAGGTTGAAACAATGAATACCACCCAAAGCCTCGCCCGCGTGCTACAGCAGATACTGGGGTTGCCCGTCGACCCGGAGCCGAAAGCATGGTGGCAATTCTGACAGGCTGCGCTACCTTGTGCGGCACTCCTTTCCCCCTCGCCCGCTATGCGTCTTTTGTGGCCTTTAGCAGCTGCCCTGCTTTTCAGCATTACCGGGGCTGCTTCCGCTCAGACTTCTCCACCAGCCCTGCTCCTGCGCCCTGCCGCCGTGTTCGATGGCGAAACCCTGCACCCGGGCTGGGCGGTGCTCACGGAGGGCAACAAGATAAAAGCCGTGGGCCCCGCCGCCCAGCTTCAGGCTCCGGCCGGAGCGCGCACCCTGGAGCTACCGGGCCTCACGCTGCTGCCGGGCCTCATTGAGGGCCACAGCCACCTGCTGCTGCACCCCTACAACGAAACGCCCTGGAACGACCAGGTGCTGCTGGAATCGGAAGCGCTGCGGGTGGCCCGGGCCACGGTGCACGCCCGCCAAACGCTGGAAGCCTGTTTTACCACTGCCCGCGACCTGGGCTCGGAAGGCGCGGGCTACGCCGATGTGGGCCTGAAGCAAGCCATTGAGCAGGGCCTGATTCCGGGGCCGCGCCTGCTGGTAGCCACCCGCGCGTTGGTGGCCACCGGCAGCTACGGCCCCAAGCTTTCCGTGGATGTAGAGGTGCCCCAGGGGGCCCAGGAAGCCGATGGCGTGGACGGCGTTATCCGGGCCGTACGGGAGCAGATTGGTAAGGGCGCCGACATTATTAAGGTGTACGCCGACTACCGCTGGGGAGCCAACGAGCCCAGCCGCCCCACGTTTTCCCAGGACGAGCTAAACCTGATTGTGCAAACCGCCCGCAGCGCCGGCCGGCCCGTGGTGGCCCACGCCAGCACGCCCGAAGGTATGCGCCGGGCCACGCTGGCCGGCGTGCAAACCATTGAGCACGGCGACGGGGGTACCCTGGAAGTATTCCGGCTGATGAAGCAGCGCGGCGTGGCGCTGTGTCCCACCGTGGCCGCCGGCGACGCTATTTCCCGCTACCGGGGTTGGCAGCCCGGCACCACGCCCGAGCCGGAGCGCATCCGCCAGAAGCGGGAAAGCATGCGCTTGGCCCTGCAAAGCGGCGTGGAGCTGGCTGTGGGCGGCGACGTGGGCGTATTCCAGCACGGCGACAACCTACGCGAAGCCGAGCAGCTGGTGCAGAACTATAACCTCAGCAGCCTGCAGATACTGCGCGGCCTCACCGCCACCAACGCCCGCCTGTTCCAGCTCCCCGACCGGGGCCGCCTCCAGCCCGGCCTCCTCGCCGACCTCATAGCCGTACCCGGCGACCCAACCCAAGACATCAAAGCCCTGCGGCAGGTACGGCTGGTGGTGAAGGGTGGAGTGATTGTGAAAGAGTAGCGCGCAGCTCTGCTTCGCGCACGAGCGGAGCGAGTATGCGGTACTGCACCGCCAGAATACGTTTAGAAATTGTCATGCTTCGATAAAGTCAGCATAACAGAAACAATGTTTACTAACTCCCGCACACGTTCTAATGTAGCTACTCGCCTGCGGCTCGTGCGCGAAGCAGAGCTGCGCGCTACGGCCGCTCGATACCCAACTGCTGCAGCTGCCCGGCGTAGTTGTCGTAAATGATGCGCAGGTCCTGGGCGTGGTGGTCGGCATCGACGCCGATGCTCACGTTGCTGGTGTGGAAACGGTGCAGGTGGCTGATGTGGGGGCAGATGACGGGCAGGTGGCCGGCCAGCAAAAACCGCACGTACAGGTCCAGGTCCTCTGCCATTTTGATGTGCTCATCGTACCCACCTACTGCATCAAACAGCTCCCGGCTGTAGCACACATTGCCCTGAATGAAGTGCTCGGCCCGGAAAATGGCCTGTAGCATGGCCCGGGGCGAATCGAATTGCCAGGCGTAGTAATCCTCATTGGGCAGGTAGCGCCGGTCCTGGTCCACGCGCAGAAAGTCAGCTACCAGCCAGGGCCGGCCGGAGTGGCGCCGGATCTGGTCGGCGTAGTGAAACAGGGTGCGCTGCAGCAGCAGGTCGTCATCGTCGAGGGGCACAATCCAGGTATCGGCGGGCGCATCTTCCCGGATGAGCAGGTTACGGGCGGGGCCGGCTTTGAGCAGGGTAGCCTGGGTGCGTACGCGCAGCGTAGGGCCGGCTTCCGGAGCGGCTTCGCGCAGCCACTGGGCGGTGCCGTCGGTGCTGGCGTTTTCACAAATCAGGTGCTCAAACGAAAAGTCCAGCGGAGCCGATACGCTGGCCCGCACGCTGGCTACGGCCTCCGGCAGATAGTCGCGGCGGTTGTGGGTCGGGGTAATAACAGTAAAATGCATACTCTCCTATTCTGCCTATGGCCTAAAAAAGTTACGGCCGAGCTTCGGCCTTAACCCTGCGGCGGCCGCGCCCGTTAGGACAGGAAAGCCGCTGACTTTATGGCCAAATTTGTAGTCACCCTGCGCCTGCCCGATAGAATCGATGAGGCCTTCATGGCCCTCATCCCCCGCCACCGTGCTTTCATCAGCCGCCTCATCGAGGAGGATATCATTGAGGCATACGCCATTAGCGCCGACCGTACCCGCGGTTGGGTAACCATGAATGGACAAAGCGCCGAAGCTGTGCGCACCGTGGTGGAGCAATTTCCGCTGTTTCGGTTTTTGCTCGGCATTGAGGTCGATGAATTGTTTGTGTTTGACAGTAAGGCCAGCCGCTTCCCGGCCATCAGCCTGAACTAAGCGGGCACGATAGTAGCAGTAGCGGCACCAGGCTCCCCTGTCCCGCTCTGCGGCGGCTTGGTTGCGCAGGCCGGGCACTTTGCTGTATCTTCCGGATTCGTATTCACTCCCTTACCCGCTACATGATTCGTTATTACCGGCTGCTGGCCGCTGCTACCGTAGGCCTCACCACTTTGGCGGCCACCCTTCCCGAGCCTAAAATCACTACCGAACAGCTTACTACCCGGCTCAGCACCGCTATTCAGGGCCTGAAAACCCTGCGCTGCAACGTGCGGGCCCAGGAGCGCATTGAAGGCAGCTACCAACAGGCTCGTACACTGATGAAAATCAGCTTCAGTCCTTATAAGGTGTACATGCGCAACCAGAAGGGCATTGAGGTGCTGTACGTGACGGGCCAGAACAACGGCGACGCCTGGGTGTACCCCAACAGCTTCCCCTACGTTACGCTCAGCCTTGACCCCAAGGGCGCAGTGATGCGCAAAAACCAGCACCACACCACCCTGGACGCCGGTTATGGCACTATTGCCGAAATGCTGCACGGCTCCAGCCAGCGCCTCGACCGAAGCTTCGAGAAAACCTTCCGCTACGCCGGCGACACCACCGTGCAGGGCCACCCTGCCTACGTGCTCCGCTCCGATTTTCCGCAGTTTCGGTACCTGAGCTACAAGCCCGCCAGGAATGAGAGCGTCAGCACCATTTCCGATAAGTTTGGGTGCGGGGAATACCGGATTCTGGAGCGCAACGACTTGTCGCCGGGGGCCGTGGTGCCGGCCGGTAAAGCGGTGCAGGTACCCAACGGCTACGGCCGTCGCATCATCATATGCATTGATCAGAAGCTGTTTCTGCCTCTGGTGGTGCAGGTAACTGATGATAAAGGCTTGTTCGAGAAGTTCGAGTTTTCAGACGTGGTGCCCAACCAGCCCATTCCCGCCCAGGAGTTCACCAAGGACTTCAACGGCTACAAACTTTAATCACGGATTTAGACGGATTTTTCGGATTACACGGATTCGTTCTGGATTCGAATAATAATTATGCAGCAGGCTTTTATCTTCATGTTGATGAAGTAGAATACCTTTACTATTTGCTGTATGCTACTGGAAAATCGATACGCCCCTTTGACTAAGGAAATTGTTGGGTGTGCTATGAGAGTGCAGACGGCACTTGGAAATGGCTTTCCGGAGATTATATATCAACGTAGTCTGGCCGTTGAGTTTGCCCATCATGGCTTGCCCTTCGAACAGGAATTACATTTGCCAGTGTATTACCTCAATCAGGAGGTAGGTTCACGGCGGGTAGATTTTTTGGTTGATAAAGTTGTCTTGGTTGAGCTGAAAGCCCTTACAGAAATTACCGCGCTACACTACGCCCAAGTAATTAACTACTTAAAGGCCTACCAGCTTGAGGTAGGGTTGTTGCTGAATTTTGGAGAAGCCAGCCTGAAATACAAACGTTTTCTGCGTTCTGCCTAGGTATTATCCAGCCATTTGAAATGCCCAGACATATAAAGAACGAGGCCATATGCATATGGCCTCGTTCTTTATATGTCTGGGCAACAAAGCTATCAGTTCACAGATACCAGAACAGATCCGTGCAATCCGAAAAATCCGTTTAAATCCGTGATTTAGCGGCGCATGGTTTTCTCAATCTGGTCCCACATTTCGGGGGTCAGGAGTTCCAGCTTGTTAAACTCGCCGGCCCCGTTCAGCCACTCGCCCCCATCCAGGGTAACTACCTCCCCGTTCATGTAGGCCGAGAAGTCCGACACCATGTAGGCGGCCAGGTTAGCCAACTCCTGGTGGTTGCCCACGCGCTTGAGCGGCACGTTGGCGGCGGGGTCCAGCTTGGAAGCCAAGGGCTCAGGGAACAGGCGGCTCCAGGCACCCTCCGTGGGGAACGGACCGGGGGCAATGGCATTGGAGCGGATACCGTACTTGGCCCACTCCACGGCCAGGGAGCGGGTCATGGCCAGCACGCCAGCCTTGGCCGCCGCCGAGGGCACCACAAACGCCGAGCCCACCGAGGCGTACGTCGTCACGATGCTCAGGATAGTACCGGGGCGCTTGTCGGCAATCCAGCGCTTCCCAAAGGCCAGGGTACAGTTATAAGAACCCTTCAGCACGATGTCCACAATAACATCGAAGGCCTTGTGGCTCAGGCGCTCCGTAGGGCTGATGAAGTTGCCGGCGGCGTTGTTGAGCAGCACGTCCACGCCGCCATAGGTGTCAATGGTTTGCTGCAGCAGTTTCTCTACCTCGTCGTACTTGCGCACGTCGCACTGCACGGCCAGCACATTCGGGTTACCGGTTTGCTCGCGCAGCTCGGCGGCCGTTTTTTCCAGCACCTCCAGCTTGCGGGAGCTGATAACCACGTTGGCCCCCAGCTGCAGAAAATACGTAGTCATGGCCCGGCCGAGGCCGGTACCGCCGCCGGTTACCACAATGGTTTTGCCCTGCAGGGCGTTGTCGCGGAGCATGGGCTGGGCGTAAGGGTGCGCGAAAGACATAAGGAGAGAAAGGTTTAAGTGGGAAATCAGAATTCAGGACTGTTAACTAGGGCCGGGGTTCAAATAAACCGATTATGTGGGTAACGGTGCCCTCGGCCACTATTCGGTTGCCTTCACAGTAGTAGAAGCTGGTACCAGCCCGAATCCGGGTCTGGTGGAAGGCGCGCCTATGTTCCAACATTACGCTCACCCGTACATGCAGCCACTCATCCACCGGCACCGGCAGTTCCCGCCACGAGTTGCCGGTTATGGGGTCGAAGAAATCGGGATACAGCATCATATGAAACTGCCTGGGCGTAGCTGTGGCGTAGCTAAAATCCCAGCGGATACCATTGTACGGTGGTTGCTGCCGTCCGCCCTCATCGGCCCGCAGGATTCGCACGCGGGCTTCAAAGTCGACTGGAAACTCTGGGTGCAGGCGGTCCGGCTCGGGCATAGGTAGTATGCTTGCATACTTGTTTCGGGCGCAAGGTAACAGTTTGTCAATTCCCCGGTTGCCTCCTTGCCCGGGAAAGTTTTTTTGCCACCTTTACCTCGCATGACTGACCTCATCCCATCTGTCACCCTGCCTACTGTGGCCGTGCTGGGCTGCGGCTGGCTGGGGCTGCCCCTGGCCCGCGCCCTGGTAGCAGCGGGCTATCCGGTGCATGGCTCCACCACTACGCCCGGGCAGCTGCTCACCCTGCGCGACGCCGGCATCCGGCCCTATCTGCTGCGGCTGGCCCCTACCCTTTCCGCCACCGATGCCGATACCCTGCAGGCCTTACTGCAGGGAGTTGATGTGCTGGTGTTGAATATTCCGCCTACGCGCGGCGCCGGTACGCCCGATGCCTACCCGGCCCTGCTGGCGCAGGTGGCCGCCGTAGCCAATCAAACCGGCGTCCGGCACATACTGCTGATCAGCTCCACCGGCGTGTACCCCGATGAGCCGCGCCTGATGCGCGAATCGGACGCGGTGGCTTCTCCTGATTCTGAAACCCCGCTGCTCCGGGCCGAGGCCCTGTTTCAGCGGCCCACGCACACCATTGTGCGGTTGGCGGGCCTCATGGGTCCGGGCCGGGCCCCGGGCCGCTTCCTGGCCGGCCGCACCGGTGTGGCCCACGGCGAGGCACCCGTCAACATGATTCACCTACAGGATTGCCTCGGGCTGCTGCTGTGCGTGCTGGAACGGCAACTCTGGGGCTACACCTTCAACGCCAGCGCGGCCACGCATCCGTCGCGCCGCACCTTTTACACCGAAGCCGCCGCCCGCCTGGGCTTGCAGCTGCCCACGTTCCAAGCTGAAACCAGCGGGGGCAAGCAGATTGATGCCTCCCGCATCCGGGAGCTGACTGGCTACCAGTTCCGGCACGATGACGTGGTAGCCGCCCTGGCCTTTTGCTAAGCACGGATTTCCGCGGATTTTGTGGACGGTTACCCGTGGCACACACTGTAGCTTGTGCCGTGCGCCGAATTACGCATTCCACAACAAGAAGCTTACTGAAAGAGGCTTGCCAAGTGGCAAGCCTCTTTTGTTGTTATCCAGAGTTATTAAGCG
Organism: Hymenobacter metallilatus; assembly: GCF_003944705.1. Taxonomy (GTDB): domain Bacteria; phylum Bacteroidota; class Bacteroidia; order Cytophagales; family Hymenobacteraceae; genus Hymenobacter; species Hymenobacter metallilatus. The sequence goes on from NZ_RWIS01000004.1 coordinate 49,033, forward strand.
GCGCACGGCACAAGCTACAGCGTGTGCCACAATCGTCCACAGAATCTGGGCAATCCGCTCAACATCCGTGCAATCAGTGGTCTATCTTTGCAGGGTGAAGAATGAACGACTAACGGTGGCGGTACTCGGCGGTGGGGCCGCTGGCTTTTTCGGGGCCATTGCCTGCGCCGAGGCCAACCCGGCGCTGCGGGTGGTCCTCATCGAGAAAACGGGCAAGCTGCTGAGCAAGGTCCGGATTTCGGGCGGGGGCCGGTGCAACGTAACCCACGCCGCCGACACGGCCGCGCAACTGGTGCAGCACTACCCGCGCGGGGCCCGCCAGCTCAAAGAAGCCTTCAAGCAATTCGGCGCTACCGATACGGTGCAGTGGTTTGCCAGCCGGGGCGTGGCGCTCAAAACCGAGCCCGACGGCCGCATGTTCCCCGTCACCGACTCTTCCGAAACTATTGCCCAGTGCCTGTTGGAAGCCGCCCGCCGGGCCGGCGTCGACATCCTCACGCACACCACCGCCGAGCAGATTCAGCCCCTGCCCGGCGGCGGGTTCCAGCTGATGCTTACCGGCGCCCACGCCCAGACGCTGCCCGTTAGCCGGCTGCTGATTGCCACGGGCGGCGCCCCAAAATCGGAGCAGTACGGGTGGTTGCGGCAGCTGGGGCATTCGGTGCAGGAGCCCGTGCCCAGCCTCTTCACCTTCAACGTGCCCAACTCGCCGCTGCGGGAGCTGCCGGGCGTGAGCGTGCCCCACGCCCGGGTGCGCGTGGCCGGCGAAAAGCTTGAGTACGAGGGCCCGGTGCTGGTGACACACTGGGGCGTGAGCGGACCGGCCGTGCTGAAGCTCTCGGCCTGGGGTGCCCGCCGTCTGCACGAGCTGCAGTACCAGAGCACGGCCCTCATCAACTGGATTCCGGATTTTACCGAGGACACCCTGCGTCAGTACCTGCTCCAGTACCGGGAGCTGCACGGCAAAAAGCAGGTGGCCGGCAACCCGCTGTTTGGGCTACCCCAGCGGCTGTGGCGCACCTTGGCCGAGCAAGCCGGCATTGCCCCCGACATGCGCTGGCTGGAACTGCCCCTGAAGCTGCAAAACCGCCTGATTGAAAACCTATTGCGCACCTCGCTGCCGGTGCAGGGCAAAACAACCTATAAAGACGAGTTTGTCACCTGCGGCGGCATCACGCTTGCGGAGGTGAACATGCGCACCTTGGAAAGCCGCCTGCTGCCAGGGCTACACTTTGCCGGCGAGGTACTGGATATCGACGGCATTACCGGCGGCTTCAACTTTCAGGCGGCCTGGACCACCGGCTACCTGGCCGGGCGTGCTATGGCAGAAGCCACTCTGGTGCCAGCAATGTAAAAGCCGGCCCTCCTGTGCCGGAAGCCCGGCTTTTTACTATTCACCTTACCGGTTTAGTGCTGGTCGTCGTCGTTGCGGCGGCTGTTGCTCCCCGATGCGCTACCGTAGTTTATGTCGTCCTGGTCCCAGTACCAGCTCTGCTGATTCCGGCCATAGCCCCAGGTTGCGGTTGTTGTCCCGGCATTCGTCCGGCGTATTACGGTAACTGCTGCGTATTAGGCGGTTGCCCCACGAGTCGTCGTTGTTGTTGAAGTGGCCAAGGGTGCTGCCTCGGTTTTGGTTCTGGCTATAGTCGCCGCGGTACCGTTCCTGCTGATAATCGTTGCCAAAATTACCGCGGCCATAGCTCCGTGCGACAAGTTCGTCTGGTCGTTGTTGCGGTTACTGGTTGCCGTAGCCACCGGGGCCGGCACCCATTTCCGCGGCTACCAACTACTGACTGGACATACTGGCTGGAATGCTACTGCTGGCATCTCCTGAAGTGGTACTGTTTGTTAGCGGAAAGACCGGGCTTGGCGGCACCTCCGGAGCCGGCATTCAGGCTGCTGACCACGTCCGGCGCAACGCTGATTGGGTTGATAGACTGAGCCTGATTATTTTGTTCGATTTCCATGCTGGGTAGGATGATAGGTGAAGGAACTAGCATGGGGTGTGCATACGCTGGCATACACTGGCAGCTGCAACCCGATTTAAAGCCCAGCAGAAAATTTCTTGTTAGTATTCCAGGCAACCACACGGTTACTGCCTTACTGATCAATTTAGTAGCCTTTGCACTTCAGCTCAGATAGTGGCATTTCCTAATGGGCTATTCACTATACTACCCTTGCCTGTTATTTGCCCGGTGCAGTGAAAGTCCGAGGTGAAGCCGGCCCTTGGGTACAACCCTGCGCAGGGTTTTCCAGTAAAGTACTGCATCACCTCTTTTCCACAAACACCCAAACTATCCTCTCCTCATGGAAGCTAAAGCACTGCAAGCCGGCCTCAACGAACTGCTCGAAACCCTGAAAGATGGCCAGAAAGGCTACACCGAAGCCCTGACCGACGTGGAGGACGCCGACCTGAAACAGACCTTCAAAAAATACGCGGCTCAGCGCTCCGAATACATTACCGAGTTGGAAGACCAGATGCACAAGCTCAACCTGCATCCGGAAGAAGAATCGTCCATTACGGGCACCATTCACCGCGCCTTTATCAACCTGAAAAGCCTGGTAACCAGCAAGGACCGGTACAGCATTCTGGCCGAGTGCGAGCGGGGCGAAGACTACGCCAAAGGCGCCTACGAGAAAGCCCAGAAGATTCAGGACATTCCTGCCGCCCTCAAAGCTCTCATCGAGAAGCAAGCCGCCGGCATCAAGCAAGGCCACGACGAAATTCGCAACCTGCGCGACGCCGCCAAAAAATAATCACGGATTTAGACAGATTCGTCGGATTTCACGGATTCATTTTTGAACCCGACGTAAACAAAAACAGCTCCCTTTTGCAAGGGAGCTGTTTTTGTTTACGTCTGCCGGACACTTCTGCACTAGCACTAGGCCAAGCAATGTATTGCTGGCTAATTTCCCGATGCTATACCAGAACGAATCCGTGAAATCCGACAAATCCGTCTAAATCCGTGATTTAGTCGTCTGTGCGCTTGCCTTTGTAGCCGCCGCCGTAGCTGCTGCCACCTTCGCGCCGGCCGTAGGAGCCGCCGCCACGGTTGCCACCGTAGCTGCCACCACCGTAACCACCTTCGCGCCGGTCGCCACCGTAGGAGCCACCGCCCCGACGGTCACCGTAGCTGCCGCCGCCGTAGGAGCCACCGCCCCGACGGTCGCCGCCGTAGCTGCCACCCTCGCGCCGGTCGCCGCCAAAGCCGCCGGTGCGGCGCGGACGCTCCCCGCCGAAACGGTTGCCACCTTCCTGCTGCGCGTCGCCTTCCTGGCGGGGCGTGGCAATGTTGAAGGCTACCGGCCGGCCCTGAATGGTGCTGCGACCCAGCTGGCTGATAACTTCCTCCACGAAATCGTTCGGAATTTCCACGAAGCTAAACTTGTCGTAGAGGGCAATGTCGCCCACTTTACCGGCCGAGAGGCTGGTATTTTCGGCAATCAGGTCCACGATGTCGCGGGGGTGCAGGCGGTCCTTTTTGCCCATGGTTACGAACAGGCGCGTGAAGCCGGGGCGGGCCGCCCCCTGGGTACGGCTGGCGTCGAGGCTTTCCTGGGCGCGCTTGTCTTCCTTCATTGTCATCTTGAGCAGGGCCGCGGCCACGTCCAGCGACGTAACGGCGTCTTCCTGGTCCTGATCAATCAGGCGCTGTACGCGGGCAATGTACTTATCGAGGTTGCCCTTTTCGATAACCTCCTTGATAGAGTTGAGCATCAGCGTGGTTTTCACCTCCGACACATCTTCGAAGCTGGGCACGCGCTCCTGCTTGATGGTGGCTTTGGTGAAGCGCATGATGTCGCGCAGCTTATAGATGTCGCGGCCGCTCACGAAGGTGAAGGCCTTGCCCTGCTTGCCGGCGCGGCCGGTGCGGCCGATGCGGTGCACGTAGTATTCCTCGTCGGCGGGCAGATCGTAGTTTACTACCACTTCCACGTTGTCCACGTCGATGCCGCGGGCGGCCACGTCGGTGGCCACCAGGATTTCGAGGGTGCCTTTGCGGAATTTATCCAGCGTGTTCTGGCGCTGCTGCTGGCCCATGTCGCCGTGCAGGCCTTCGGCGAAGTAGCCTTTGGCTTGCAGGTCGCCCACAATCTCGTCCACCATACGCTTCGTGTTGGCGAAGACGATGCCCGACTTGATGTTGTACATGTCGATGAGGCGGGTCAGCACGTCCTTCTTCTGGGGGCCGCGCACTTCGAAGTAGCTCTGCTCAATGTTGGTAACCGTCATTTCCTGATGGTTTACCTTCACAATCTGCGGATCCTTCTGGTAGCGCTTGGTCATCTCCATGATGGGCTTGCTCATGGTAGCCGAGAAGAATACCGTCTGGCGGTCTTCGGGCATTTTCTTGAGCACCGTCTCGATGTCGTCGCGGAAGCCCATATCGAGCATTTCGTCGGCTTCATCCAAGATGATCATTTTGCAGGCATCCAGCTTCAGGGTGCCCCGCTCAATGTGGTCCATTACGCGGCCGGGCGTACCAATTACAATCTGCACGCCACGCTCCAGGGCGCGGAACTGCCGGTCGTACGAGGAGCCACCATAAATCGGTACTACGGCCAGGCCACGCTTGTACTTACCCAGCTTCTGGATTTCGCCGGATACCTGTACGGCCAGCTCGCGAGTGGGGCACAGCACAATGGCCTGCACCTCGCGGGATTCCGTGTTAATGCGCTCAATGGCGGGAATAGAGAAGGCGGCGGTTTTGCCGGTACCCGTCTGGGCCTGCCCGATTACGTCGCGGCCTTCCAGCAGCACCGGAATAGCATTGGCCTGAATGGGGGATGCTTCTTCGTAGCCTACTTCCGTGATGGCGCGCTGCATTTCTTCAGAGAGGGTCAGCTCGCTGAATTTGGTCTTACCAGTTTCGTTTTCCATGTCAGTTGAATGGAGTGGAGTGAATAGCTCTGAAAACAGCGGATTCAGCGACGCTCTTCTCTCCCACTCAACACAACGACAAGTGACGGAAGCAACGGACGGAAGACAAAGCCGGCCCAACAAGTTTCTTTTAGAGGCAGCTCACAAGCTGCGCGGAACGTGGCCGTTCTCAAATGCGGCTGCAAAGGTAGGGAGAATTATTGATGTTTGCACGTAGTGGCTGTAAACACGTCATACAGAGGCGGAGCACACGCTCCTAAGCAATCAGGTGCCATTGCAACTCAGTACGCAAGATGCTTCGGCTGCGCCTCTGCATGACGTTTTTCGTTTGCTGTTAAATCCATTAAACGCAAAAAAAGCAGGCCCTTGAGGAGCCTGCTTTTCTGAGCTATCCGGGAAAGGATACTGGACTAGGCCAGCTTCACTTTCACAGCGTTGGGGCCTTTACGACCCTGAGCAATTTCAAATTCCACTTTGTCTTTGTCGCGGATTTCGTCGATGCACTCGGTTACGTGCACGAATACGTCCTCGCCGGTTTCGTCAACTTTGATAAAGCCGAAACCTTTGGTTTCGTTGAAGAATTTTACAGTTCCTGTCTGCATGGTACTGGTGATGATGGATGATGTATGGCAGGAAAGCAGTACTCAACTCTGCTTTCCCCTCCTCACGGACGTACTCAACAGGGCGGTAGAACCGCGTTTTCTTAACCTGCCCAAAGATACGGGGATATTTTAGATATGGAAGAGCCGACGCAGGAATGTGCATAAGGACTTCCGGCTGTCCTCTGCTTACTTTGCCCTCGATGGATACACCTGCCTACCCAGCCTACCGCTTCACGCGCCTGATTACGGTACAGCCCGAAGACATCGATGAGCTCAACCACGCCAACAACGTGCGGTATGTGCAGTGGGTGCAGGATACGGCCGGGGCGCACTGGCATGCCGCCGCACCGGCTGCTGTTCAGGCGCAGTATGTATGGGTAGTGCGCGAGCATCATATCCGCTACCTGCACCCGGCCCTGCTAGGGGACGAGTTGCGTTGCATTACCTGGGTGAGTAGTATGGAGGGCGTCACCTCGCACCGCCACGTGCGCATTGAGCGGGCCCGGGACGGCAAGCTACTGTGCGAGGCGGAAACCCACTGGATTCTGCTGCAGCCGGATACGATGCGCCCCCAGCGCATTCCGGCGGAAATGGCCCGGTGGGTGCAGGAGCCGGTGTAGGTATATTACAGCTGATTTCTGCCCTGTTTATTTTTCAGCACTATCCTTTACTTATGATGTATCGACTGTCTACTCTTCTGGTGATGTTGTTCCTGAGCCACGGGATGTGGGCGCAGGACTGCCACCAAGCCTTTATCAAGCGCGTTACCGATACCATTGCCTACGTAGGGGTAGTGAAATGTGAAGCTGTCAGCCGCATTGGCTCTACTCCCCGCCAGTATATCCGCTTCGATTCGCTGCGCCGCTTTTGTAGTTCCGCAGAGTTGCAGGCGTTGCTAAAGCACAAGTCGCCGGCCGTGCGCGGGTACGCCTTTTGGGCGCTGACGGAACGGCCGGAGGTAGATTTGTACCCACTTTTGCTCCGGCATCGGCAGGATAGAGCAGAGACAGCGCAGATGTGTGGATGTTTCGGGTCCGTAATAACCGTAATCAGTTCAATGCTCAATGATTATGAGAAAAGCCCACAGTATGCCCGTGATTCGCTGAATCCTGAGCGGCGTAGAGTATACTTAGTGCTACATAAGGAAGCTAAAGCTAGATGGCGTAAGAAAAGCCAACACCAAGAAAACATGACACTTAGAGCTAAAAACCGCGCAAAACGTCGTGACGATAAGCTCTGGGCTCACGACAACGACTTTTAACCTCCCCCAATGCCCCCCTCCTTCCGCATTTACTCTTCTTCGGCCGGCTCCGGCAAAACCTACCAGCTTACCAAGGAATACCTGAAGCTGGCCCTGGCCACCGACGACGCGGCGTACTTCAAGACTATTCTGGCCATTACGTTCACCAACGACGCGGCCGGCGAGATGAAGGAGCGGATTCTGGGGGCGCTGCGGCGGTTTGCCCGCCTGCCCGCCGGCGGCTCCGACCGGCTGCTGACGGAAATTGCCGACGAGCTGGCCCAGGAAGGCCCTTTGGCCCACCTGGAAACGCCCGAGGAGCGGCAGCAGGTGCTGCAGCAGCGGGCCACGGCCACGTTCCGGCTGGCGCTCTACCACTACGCCGATTTTGCGGTGAGCACCATCGACTCGTTTGTGCAGCGCATCGTCACGGCTTTCACCCGGGAGCTGGGGCTGCCGGCCACGTTTGAGGTGGAGCTGGACAGCGCCACCGTGCTGCAAAACGCCGTGGCCGTGCTGCTGGACAAGGTGAACCGGGACCCCAACTCGGCGCTGCTGTCGAAAACCATTTCCGATTTTGCCCTAAACAAGGCCGACGAGGGCCGCAGCTGGAATAACCTGCCCGAGGAGCTGGTGCAGTTCGGGCAGTTTCTGCTAAGTGAGCCGGTACATGAGGCCGTGGAGCAGCTGCAGCAGCTGAGCCTGCAGGACCACCGCCGTCTGTACGAAGGGCTGCGGCAGCGCAAGCAGGAAATCGAACTACTGGTAGAGCAAACTGCCGCCCTGGCCCTGGAAACCCTGGAGCAGCACGGGCTGGAAGCCGAACACCTGAACGGCGGCACCAACGGCGTGTACGGCCATTTCAGCAACTGGCGGCGCTGGCTGGAACTGCCGGCAACCGGCGGGCAGTTTCCCACGGCCACTGCCCTGAAACCGCTGGAGTCGGGCGACTGGAGCAGCGCCAAATCCAAAAAAGGGCCGTTACGGGAGGCTGTGGACTCCGCCGCCCCCACGCTGGAGCAAATATTCCGGCAGCTGCAGCAGCAGCGCGAGCGGCTGCTGGCACCCTACCTGCTGGCCGCCGGGATGCTGCCCTACGTATTTCAGGTGAGCTTGCTGAGTGAGCTGAGCAAGGCCGTGGACCAGATCAGCCGCGACCGGGGCGTGGTGCTGATTGCTGAGTTCAACCGCCGGATTGCCCGCATTGTGCTGCGCGAGCCGGTGCCGTTTCTGTATGAGCGGTTGGGCGACCGGTACCAGCACCTGCTGATTGACGAGTTTCAGGACACCTCGGTGCTGCAGTGGAACAACCTGCTGCCGCTGGTGGAAAACGCCCTGGGCCAGGGCAACCTGAGCCTGGCCGTGGGCGACGCCAAGCAGTCAATTTACCGCTGGCGGGGCGGCGAGATGGAGCAGATTCTGCGCCTGTACCAGCGCCAGACCAAGCACCTCTACCAGCACGTGGCCGACGAGGAGCTGCGCCGGATTCTGACGGAGCGCTACCGCACCATCGACGGGGCCCTGGAATCCCGCAACCTGAGCACCAACTACCGCTCGGGCGCGGCCATCATCCAGTTCAACAACGAGCTGTTCCGGTTTATCAGCGCCACCCACGCCGCGCTGCCGCTGGTGCAGGGCATTTACGATGCTGATTTTGTGCAGCAGGCTCCGGCCAACGCCCCGGCCAACGCCCACGTGGAGCTGCTGTTCACCGATAACGACGCCCCCGCCTGCCGCTACGATGCCGCTTTGGGCACGTACACGCCCGAAACCCTACCCGGCTACCTGGTGGGCCAGACGCTGGACTACGACGAAAGCACCCTGTACCTGACGCTGCAGCTGGTGGAAAAGGCCGTGGCCGACGGCTTCGCCCTGTACGACGTGGCCGTACTCTGCCGCACCCGCCAGAGCAGCCGGCGCACGGCCAAGTTCCTGAAAGAGCGGGGCTACGACATTATTTCGGCCGATTCCCTGTCATTGGAGTTTGCCGAGGTAGTGAACCTGCTGGTGGCCCTGTTCCGGGTGCTCAACCAGCCGGCCGATACCCTGGCCCGGGCCGAAGCCCTGCTGCTGGTGGACCGGGTGGTGCGTGGCCTCGACCCCGCGCCCGAGCGGGCCCGCCACCACGCCGCCCTGGCCAATGCCGAGAGCGTGCAGCCGTTCTGGGACGAGCTGCGCGCCCTGGGCTACGACGTGCAGGAGCGCGAAACCGGCAACCTGGGCCTCTACGAGCTGACCGAGCGACTGGTGGGCCTGCTGGGGCTACTGAACCGGGTGCAGGAACGGGAATACCTGTTCCGGTTTCTGGACCTGACGCTGGAGTACAGCCTGCGCTTCGGCAACAACCTCAACAACTTCCTGGCCTACTGGGACCAGAAAAAGAGCACGCTCAGCATCAATGCCCCGGCCGGCCGCAACGCCGTTACCATCACCACGGTGCACAAGGCCAAGGGTTTGGCCTACGGGGTGGTGATTGTGCCGTTTGCCGATTGGTCGTTGCGCCCCCACCTCAATACGCTGCTCTGGGGCCGCCTGCCCGCCGAGGCCGACCGGCCCGTGGCCGAAATGCCCGGCGTGGCCGTGGTGAGCCTGAAGCAGGATTTGCAGCACACGCCCCTGGCGGAGCAGTACACCGAGGAAGTGGAAAAAACCTTCCTGGAAGGCCTGAACACGCTGTACGTGGCCCTCACCCGCCCGCGCTACCGCCTCTACCTCATCAGCCGCCAGCCCAAACCTTCCAAAGCCAGCAAGGACGACGCCCCCACCGACAAGCCCGCCGCCACCGTGGCCGAGCTGCTGCACCGCTACCTGCTGAGCATCAACCAGTGGCACGACGAGCAGATGGCCTACGTACTGGCCGACGCCCACGGCCAGCTCCCCCCGAAGCTACAAGCGGCAACGGCTGAGCAGCAAGCGGCCAGCTCCAAGCTGCAAGCTCCCAACGAGGCCGGTTCCACTCCAAACAACGAACAACCAACAACGAACAACGAACTACCCTTAACCAACCTCACCAGCACGCCCTGGGAAAAGCGCCTGCGCCTGAAACGGCACGCCAACACAGTGTTCGACTTCGACGAGCAGCAGGAGCAGCGCGAGTGGAACCGCCGCCTGCACTACGCCCTGCGCCGCGTAAAGCAGGCCGACGACGTGGACCGCGTGGCCGGGCAGCTGGTAGCCGAGGGCCTCATCAGTACCCGGGAACGGACCGGCTTATTGGAACGGCTGCGCGAGGTGGTGAGCAACCCGCGCATGGCCCACTACTTCAGCCCCCAGGTGGCGGCTGAGGCCGAGCGGGAAATTCTGGTGGGCGGCACCCGCAAGCAGGACTACAAGCCCGACCGGATTGTGTTTGAAACTCTGCCCGGCGGCCAGGGTCAGCGCGTCTCACTTATTGATTTCAAGCTACCCCCGCCCCACCCCGGCCACCGCCAGGCTTTGCAGCGCTACGCCACGCTGTTCCGGCAGCTGCGCTTCGAGCAGGTGTGCTGCGTGCTGTACTACTTCGACACCCAGCAGGTGCAGGAGTGGGAAGCCTGAGGCCACTTGCCATGGAGTAGTGAGAAAAAAAGCCAGCGCCTGACTACCAGGCGCTGGCTTTTGTTGGTTTATCTCTCTGCACAAACCAACCGCTAGTTCATACTGGCAATCCGCTTTAAATCGGGGTTTGTGGGCTCAAAAGCCAGGCCCTTGCGGGCGTAGGCGCGGGCCCCGGTCAGGTCGTTGGCTTTGCCCGAGGCAATGCTGGCGGCCAGATAGATAGTAGCCACCTGCGAGGCATCAATAGTGGCCTCCTTGCGGGCGTAGGCCTGCTCGAAGGCCGTCAGGTATTTCTTGCCCTCCGCACGCTTATTGCCCATGAAGGCGTCGTAAGCGGCCCGGGCGTAGCTGTACAGGTAGGCCTGACGCATGGGCGCCGTACTGCGCAGAAAGGGGTAGTCGGCGCTGTATTTGTCGAGGCGCTGCAACAGACCCACCGAGTTGCGGTGCACGTTAATCTCATCCTGCACCACCGCGCTGATAAGTCCCTGTAGCTCCGGGCTCACCCGGTTGTAGCGAAAAGCTTGCAGAAGCAGCGGAAATGCCTGCTCGGTGTGCTGCTGCATGGCCAGCATCCGCCCAAGCTGCATGTAGTACACGTAGGAAAGCGAGTGGCGGGTGCTGGTGTCGGACACGCTACCCAGAAATGTACCGTACATGGTGCGGTACATGGCCGTATCCCCGCGCTCCAGCAGAAACTTCTGCGTGATGGTTTTGAAGGCATTCACGCATTCGTCGCGGTACTTGGTAGCGGGCTGGCGGGCGTAGAACTCCGTCAGCAGCTGCACGTCTTCCAACTTGTTGTAGCCGTTGCCCTCCAGGCGGGCGGCCAGGCTTTGGGTGAGCAGGTAGTTGGTTTCGGTGGCCGGAAACAGCTTTTCCGCCTTTTTCAGCGCATGGTAGGCTTTCTCGTCTTCGTCGGCCTGCAGCGCCAGCACTCCTTGGTTGTAGTACTGCAGCGAAATCAGCTGCGGCAGAGAAATGGTTTTGTCGGCCTGAAACTTCTGCTTGAAAATTTCCTCCAGGCCCTGCTGCTGCACCTCGCTCTGACTAACCAGCTTGCTGTCAACCAAATAGTCGACGTAGGCTTTTTTGAACTTGGCATCCGGTAAAAAGTAGCCGAAGGTGGGTGCCGTTGTTTCCACCATGATGTTGCTCGCCTGCGGGTCGGCCACCAAGTACACGTGGGTTGGTTTCTGCCGGATGGCGTAGGGTATGTGGTAGTGCTCGAAAATAAGCGCATACAGCGCCGACGCACTCACGCAGTTGTAAACGCCGCTCTGCACCGTGCGGTCGAAGGTGGCGGCATCCTCATATTTTGTCAGGAAGCGCTGATGAGCCAGCTCGAATATGCTGCGGACCTGCCGGGCCAGGGGCTTTGTCCCAATCTTTTCCTTATCAAGCTGGGCGTACAGCTCGCTCAGGCGGCCTTCGGCCTGCTGCAAGGTGGCCGTGGTGCTGGCCGGATTCACGGCCAGCAGCTGCGCCAGATATTCCGCCTCGGTGCGGGGCGTTTGGGGCGCCAGAGCAGCCTGCTCAAACGCCGAAGCATATACCACACGGGAAGAGAGGGAGGTAGCGGATGTTTGGGCCCCTGCCGGCACGACGGCCAGCAGCCCCAACGCCAATAACACGGAGCGTAGCACTGTATTCATATAGATAATCTGACTAAGAAAGCGGCCAACCCTGGCCGACAAATTCCCGCAATGTACCACCCAAAAGGCAGGTAGCTACGCCAAGGGGCCAAAAATTTCCGGGGCCTGCCCGGCCCATCGAAAACGGCCGCGTATTTCTGCCAATTTTTTTAGTAAATTCCCAAAAATAAGCAACCACGAAGCGCCTGCTGCACGCTACCTTTGCAGCCACCTCCTTTCCTTTTGCTCTATGGCTGCTCCCCGCAAAGCTGCGCTTGGCTTCATTTTCGTGACGCTGCTGCTCGATGTGATTGGCTTCGGCATCATCATTCCGGTGCTGCCCAAGCTTATAACCCAGCTAACGGGCGGCACCCTCTCCGATGCGGCCCGCTACGGGGGCTGGATGCTGTTTGCTTTTGCCGCCATGCAGTTCCTGTTTTCGCCGGTGCTGGGCAACCTCTCCGACCAGTACGGACGGCGGCCGGTGCTGCTCACGGCACTGTTCGGCTTCGGCATCGATTACCTGTTTCTGGCGTTTGCGCCCAGCATCGGGTGGCTGTTTGTGGGCCGGCTGGTGGCGGGCATCACCGGGGCCAGCTTCACCACGGCCTCGGCCTACATTGCCGATATCAGTACCCCGGAGAACCGGGCCCAGAATTTCGGCATGATTGGGGCCGCTTTCGGGCTGGGCTTCATCATCGGGCCGGTGCTGGGGGGCAAGTTGGCTCACTTTGGCTCGCAGGTGCCCTTCCTGGCGGCGGCCGGCCTCACCTTGCTCAACTGGCTCTACGGCTATTTCGTGCTGCCCGAATCCCTGGCCCCGGAAAACCGCCGCCCCTTCGACTGGAAACGGGCCAACCCCATTGGCTCGCTCCGGCAGTTGCGCAAGTACCCGGTTATTCTGGGTTTGATTACGTCGCTGGTGTTTCTGTACGTGGCGGCCCACGCCACCCAGAGCACCTGGTCGTACTTTACCATGTACCGGTTTCACTGGAACGAAGACCAGGTAGGCAACTCCCTGGGGGCGGTGGGCCTGCTCACGGCCCTGGTGCAGGGTCTGCTGATTCGGTACATCAACCCACGCCTGGGCAACAAACGCTCGGTGCTGCTGGGGCTGGGGCTCTACGCTCTGGGCTTCACGCTGTTTGCCTTTGCCGGCCAACCCTGGATGATGTTCGCCTTCCTGGTGCCTTACTGCCTGGGCGGTATTGCCATTCCGGCCCTGCAGGGTATCATGTCCGGGCAGGTGCCGCCCACCGAGCAGGGTGAGCTGCAGGGGGCGCTTACCAGCCTGGTAAGCCTCACCTCCATTATCGGTCCACCCCTGATGACCAATCTGTTCTCCTACTTTACCGGAGCTACAGCCCCCGTGCATTTTCCGGGCGCCGCCTTCCTCACCGGGGCCGTGCTGACGTGCATTAGCCTGGTGCTGGTGTTCCGTTTCCTGCGCCACTACCAGGAGCCCGCCAAAGCCTCCGTGCCAGCGGCCGAGGCAGCGGTGCCAGGACATTAGACGGCTGACTCAGCGGGGTAGGCTTGTAGCGTCAGTTGTCCGCCCCCAATCTGAATACCGCTGAACTGGTAGGGCTTCCCAACGGCATCAGGCAGAAGGTAAAACTCCGTGGTTTCCGCCACCCGCTGCCACTGCCGGGTGGCAGCTTCCAAGTATACTAGCCAGGAGGTACCGGTCGGCTGCTGGCCTGGCCGGGGCTCCAGCAGCTGCAGAAATACGCCGGCTGCATCCGGGCGGCACAGGTCAGTAATTAGCTGCTTGTGCAGGCCCGGAATTTCGGGCTCAGTGTGCAGGCGGAACAGGCCGGGGTACCGGCCGAACTCGTGTTCCAGCTCCCCCCATAAGTCAATCCACTCTCTGAATTCCTTACCCTCCGTTTCCTAGTCTTCTTCAGTAACCAGCAGGCGCAGTTGGGGAGTACAGAATATCTCGCTGGGCGCTGGCGGCACCGGCACGGCCGGCAGCGGCGGTTGATACCCAAACAGCCGCCCGACTGACAGCCAAAGTTTCTGCAAAGCTACCTTGAGCAAAAACCAGCCCCCGACCGCTAAGCCCGCTACCAGCAGCAACGCGGCTACCGGAACAGCGGCTACTATCAGCAGTAAGATATTCTGCCATTGTTCCACCCACGGAGTAGGGCGCGAAGGTGGCGGGAGCTGAATGGATTGCTGAACGTTGAAAACAGGGGGCATACGGCACGTCTATTCTGGCCAAGAGGATATAACTACTCGCAAAATACTCACCCTGAATTGACAAATCATTCCACCATCAACCCACCGTATCTTTACCCTCTATGCTTACCGCTCCCTCCATCCCCGCCCCGCTTTCCCCCGTGCTGCCCGCGCCCGATGCCACGCCGTTTCTCAGGCGTATGGCCCGGGAGCTGGTGGGCCGGTACGGGGCCTCGGGCGAGCTGTCGGATTTGGTAGTAGTGGTGCCCACGCGGCGGGCGGTGGTATACCTGCAGAACGAGCTGAGCCTGGCCGCTGAGGCCGGGCAGGCCTTGTGGAGCCCGCGCATTGCGGCCATGGAAGACTACATGGTGGAGCTGGCCGGCGTGCAGGTGGAGGAGCCCATTGCCCTGCAGCTACTGTTGTTCGAAATCATGCGCGACATTGACCCGCGGCTGGAATTCGACCAGTTCGTGGGATGGTCGGCGCTGCTCCTGCAGGACTTTTCCAGCCTCGACCAGAACCTGGCCTCGCCCCGCAAGGTGTTCGAGTACCTGAGCCAGGCCAAGGCCCTGGAGCGCTGGGATTTGGGTGCTGAATTTTCGCCCCAGAGCAGCACTACGGCCTACTTCCGCTTCTGGGACGACCTGCAGAAAGTGTACTACCGCCTGCAGAAGCGCATGCGCCAGGACCGCCTGGCCTACCCCGGCCTGGCCTACCGTTTGGCCCAGCGCCGGGTGCGGGAGCGGCTGGAAGCCGGCGAAACCCTGCCCTACCACGTGTTTATCGGGCTGGGCTTTTTGTCGAAGGCCGAAGAGCGGCTGATCCGGCGGTTGCGCAAGGTGGGGCGGGCCGAGGTGCAGTTTGATGGCGACGCCTTCTACCTGGAAAAAGGCTCGCCCAACCGCGCCGGCCAGCACCTGCGCCAGTACCAGGACCGCCTGGATTTGCCCTGGGACAACTTCGGGGGGGCGGCCGAGCTGCTGCGGCAGCTGCCGCGCACGGTGCGGCTGGTGGGCATGGCCAACGCCTCCATGCAGGGCAAGGTGGCCGGGCAGCTGCTGGCCGAGGCCCGCCGCCTGCACCCCACCGGCACCGTGGCCGTAGTACTGCCCGACGAAACCCTGCTGCTGCCGGTGCTGCACGGCCTGCCGCCCCAGGAAGTGCCCGAGTACAACGTAACCATGGGCCTCAACTTCCAGAGCACGCCCCTGTTCAACCTGGTGGATCTGCTGTTTGAGGTACACCTGACGGGCGTGCGGGAAGGCTCCCAGGAAACCGGCTACGGCGTGCCCCGCTACCACCACCTGGCCGTGAGCAAGCTGCTGCAGCACCCGTTTCTGCGGCGCTACCAGCAGTGGCTCGATAAGCAGCCCGATGCCGAGCACCCCGGCCTGCTCGACCAGGTGTGCCGCACCATCATCAAGCGCCACGCGGTGCTGCTCACGGCCGAGGAGCTGGTGGAAATGGGCCAGGGCCACCCGCTGCTCACGGCCCTGTTTGCCACCTGGAACAATTGCGACGACATCATCCGGGCCTGCTATACGCTCATCGACCTGCTCAAAAAGGCTTACCAGGACCAGCATTCGGCCATTGAGGCGGAGTACCTGTACCTGTTTTTCACGCTGGTGAAGCGGCTGGAATCGGTGTTCGACTGCCGGGAGCAGCGGCTGTCGGTGCGCTCATTCCGGCGGTTCCTGTACGAGCAGATGAAGAACACCCGCCTGCCCTTCAGCGGGGAGCCCATTGCCGAGGTGCAGGTAATGGGCCTGCTGGAAACCCGGGCCCTGGATTTCGACCACGTCATCATCCTGAGCTGCAACGAGAACGTGCTGCCGGCCCCCAAGCGCCACAGCTCCCTGTTCCCCTACGACGTGCTCACCACCTTCGGCCTGCCCACCTACGCCGACCACGAAGCCGCCACCGCCCACCAGTTCTGGCGGCTGCTGCAGCGGGCCCGCCGCGTCGACCTGCTGCACATCCTGCCCGGGGCTGAAGGCACCCGCACCGGCGAGCGGAGCCGCTTTCTGCTGCAACTGGAAAACGACCTGGCCCTGCAGAACCCGGCCCTGGAGCTGCTGGATTTGACAGTGACCTCACCCCCCGGCCCCCTCTCCTTAGGAGAGGGGAAGCCAGTTCCGCCAACTGCTGTATCGTCAGGCTCCCCCTCTCCTAAGGAGAGGGGGCTGGGGGGTGAGGTCACCACCGACCTCGTGCTGGAGAAAGACGCCGGGATGCTGCTGGCTCTGCGCGAGCTGCTGGACCGGGGCCTGTCGCCCACGGCCTTGAACCAGTATCTGAGTTGCTCCCTGCAGTTTTATTTCCAGCGGATTGCACGGTTCCGGGAAAACGAGGAGGTGGAGGAAGCCCTGGGTCCCGATGGCTTTGGCACGGTGGTACACGAGGCGCTGGAGGAGCTGCTGATGCCCTTCGCCCAAACCATCCGGCGCACTACGGCCAACGCCCAGGCCCCGCCCCTCACCGCCGCTGATATTCCGGGCCTGCTCGATTTGGCGCCCATTATGGTGAAAAAGGCCCTGCGCAAAGAGCAGGCCGACCGCCACGCCCGCGCCGACGAAGGCCTGAACCACGTGCTGGGCCAAGTGGCCGGGCAGCTGGTGCGGCGCTACCTGGAAAGTCTGCTGGAGCAGCCCGATGCTTTGCCCCTCCGGATTCAGGGGCTGGAGGAAGAGCTGCACACCACCGTGTTTGTGCCCCTCGAAACCGGCGAGAAGCTGCCCGTGCGCCTGCTGGGCAAAGCCGACCGGGTAGATCAGTTTGCCGATGGCCGCCTGCGGGTGGTGGACTACAAAACCGGGCTGGTAGAAAAGTCGCACCTGCAGCTGCTGAAGCGGGGCGAAACGCCCGCCGAGGCCGTAGAGCGCCTGCTCACCGACGCCACCCCCGCCGCCGATAAAGTCCGGCAGCTCTGGCTGTACCGCTTTCTGCTGGCTCAACAGGGCCGCCCCGCCGCCGATGCTGCCATCATCTCCCTACGTAACCTCGGGGCCGGCCCCATGTCGGCCGATATGAATTTCCTCACCGCCGACGGCCAGGATTTTGTGCAGCACAGCGAGCAGCTGCTGGGCCAGCTGGTGCGCCGCATCCTGGACCCGCAGGAGCCCATCCGCAAAACCGACGACCTGGATAAATGTCAGTACTGCCCCTACCGCGGCATTTGCGCCCGGTAAACTAAGTTTCTGGTTGCTGGTTTCTGGTTGCTAGTTTGGGTTTGATTGCCCACTTTCAACCAGCAACAAGCAACCAGAAACCAGCAATTAATAAAAGACATGGATGAATTCATGCAGGCCGCCATTGACGAAGCGCGGCAGGGACGCCAGGAAGGCGGTATTCCGATTGGCTCCGTACTGGTGCGCAACGGCAAGCTAGTGGCCCGGGGCCGCAACAAGCGGGTGCAGGAGGATAACCCCATCAAGCACGGCGAAATGGATTGCCTGTTCAACGCCGGCCGCCAGCGCAGCTACCGCGACACGGTGCTCTATACCACTCTGATGCCCTGCTATATGTGCGCCGGCACCATTGTGCAGTTCAAAATTCCGAAGGTGATGGTGGGCGAGTCGCGCACGTTTGGCGAGTCCCGCGCCTTCCTGGAAAGCCACGGCGTGGAAGTGGTGGACCTCGACCTGGACGAGTGCGTGCGGATGATGGAGGAATTCATCGAAGCCGAGCCTACCCTCTGGAACGAGGATATCATGGAGCTGTAAGTGAAGTGATGATAGGACAAATGGGAAGTAGTCAGGCAGCATTCATCTGTTATCCTGAACTTGCGAAGAGTCATAGTATGCTGCTACGAGTTGTTTTGCCAGGATAAGGCCCTTCGCAAGCTCAGGATAACAGGTCTTCTGGCAACTTCCCATTTTCCCTTTCACCACTTCACCACTTCACCACCTCAGCATAGTGGAAGCCACCAAGAAATGCCCGGCCTGCGGCTACTGGAGCAACTGGCAGCAGCTGTCTACCGACCGGTGTGAGCGGTGCGCGCAGCTGCTGGACCCGCAGCGCCTGCGCAGTGAGCAGCAGCGGGAGCGGCTGGCCCAGGAGCCGGTGTCGCCCATCATGCTCATCGAAATCAAGCCTGATGATAAGCCGCTGCTGCGCTTCTTCAAGTACCTCATTCGAGGTGGACAGCTGGCATTTGGGGCACTCATGGCGTTTATTCTATGGCTAATAACCCTGCTGGCCGGCTGAGACTACCCGTCGAGCTACGGCACCCGTTGTTTCTGGTGGGCACGGTGTTGTATAGCATTACCGTGCTGCATAAATACGGCGGCCCTCTGTCGCCGCACTGGCCACTGCCCGGCGTGGTTCGCTCGCACCTGGCCGATTTTCTGTCGCTGCCCTTGGAGCTTACGCTAGTGCTTTGCGCGATGCGGCGCCTGTACTTTCGGCAGCCTTCGTTTGTACTGCCTGCTTCCTGGATTTTCAGTACCTGGCTGGTGTTTTCCGTATGGTTTGAGGTAGTACCACTGCTGCAGTCTTCCCCGGTGGTGCGCAACACGCCTGACCCCTGGGATGTGGTGGCTTATGCCCTGGGGGGCCTGGTATTCTGGCGCTGGATGAACCGGCCGGCCTTAATTTAGGCCCTCTGGCTAACCCTGGGCGACACTTGTTACGTATATTGCTACCTACCACAGCCCCGCTGGCACCCGCCCGCGGGGCTTTGCTTTGACCGGTTCTGCTACGAAGCTGGTCCGTATTTCTAGCCCTAAACACTCCTGCCTATGCTTCAGGATTTGCAACGCGTACTGGCTACTTACTGGCAGCAGTTTCTCTACATTTTACCCAAGCTGTTTATTGCCCTGCTGCTGCTGATTGTGGCTGTTTTTGTTGCTAACCGCGTAAGTGGGTTGCTGGGCGGGCGGCTGCGGCGACGCTCCACTGATCCGCTGCTGGCCGATTTCCTGGCCAGTATTGGCAAGTGGGTGATGGTGGGCCTGGGGCTGATGCTGGCGCTCAATATTCTCGGGTTTTCGGGTATTGTGGGCAGCCTGGTGGGCGCGGCGGGCGTGTCGGCCTTCATTGTGGGCTTTGCCTTCAAGGATATTGCCGAGAACTTCCTGGCCGGCGTGATTCTGGCCTTCAACCGGCCGTTCCACATCAACGACACGGTGGAAATCAAAGGGCTGATTGGCCATGTGGAAGCACTGAACCTGCGCATCACGCTCATCCGCACCTTCGATGGCAAGCACATCTACCTGCCCAACTCCCTGGTACTGAAGGAGCCCCTCATCAACTACACCCGCGACGGGAACCTGCGCCAGGAGTTTCTGGTGAGCGTGGAGCTGGGCGAAAATGCCTCCCCCGATGTGGCTACCACCATTATCCTCAACTACCTCCGCACCATAGCCGATGTGCAGCAGACCCCGCAGGCTCCCTACGTGAATCTGGAAAAAACCACGGCCACTACCGCCGATCTGCGCGTGTATTTCTGGGCCGACGCGGAGGATTACCGCCGGGGCGTGCTGCAGCTCAAGAGCCGCCTGATGCAGGAGGTAAAGCAGGAGTTGCTCGGCGCCGGCCTGGGCGTGCCGGCTCTGGCGGGAGCGTGACGGGGGTGATGAGTTATGAAATGAGTACATCCATTTCGTAATTCATCTCTCATAACTCATCACTCTGCGGAAGTTTTCGTTAGGTTAGCAGCCTTACCCGTTGGCTGCACTCCACCCTTAGCGCGCCTATGCCCCAGAATACCATTCACCGGCTGCTTCGTCCGTTGCTTGTGTGGCGCGTGCGCCACATGAGCGACCGGGTCTACCTGATTTTGGTAAGCATGTTGGTGGGGCTGCTGGCGGGTCTGGCGGCGGTATTGCTGAAAACCCTGGTGCATGATTCGCAGAGTATGCTGAATGCCTGGGTTCCGAGTCAGTACCAGGTGTTTGCCAGCTCCTTTTACCCCATCATCGGTATTTCCCTCACGGTGTTGTTCACGCGGTATTTCCTGGATGGCAACCTGGGCCGGGGCATCGGGCCCATCATCTACAACATTGCGCGCCAGGGCAGCATTGTACCGCGTAGTAAGCTCTACTCGCAGCTGGTTTCTTCCTTCCTGACCGTTACGTTCGGGGGCTCGGCGGGTCTGGAGGCTCCTATTTCTGTCACGGGCTCGGCCATTGGCTCCAACACGTCCCGCATCCTGCGCATTGGCCGGCGCGAAAGGCGGCTGCTCACCGGGTGTGGGGCGGCGGCGGGCGTGGCGGCCATCTTCAACTCGCCCATTGCGGGGGTGCTGTTTGCCGTAGAGGTAATCCTGTCCGAGCTGTCGGCGGCGTATTTCGTACCCTTGCTCATTGCTTCGGCTACGGCCACGGTGGTTTCCAAAGCTCTGTACGCCGGGCAGCCCTTCGTGCTCATTACCACTTCCTGGCCCGTGGATGCCGTGCCCCTGTACCTGATGCTGGCCGTGTTTACAGCCCTGCTGTCGGTATACATGATTCGGGTGTATTTCTGGGCCGATAAGTATTTTGAGCAGCTCCACGGTACCTTCCGCAAGGTGCTGCTGGGCGGCCTGGCGCTGGGCGGACTGGTGTTCCTGTTCCCGCCTCTGTACGGAGAGGGCTACAACATTGTGCAGCTGCTGCTGGGTGGCCACGCCGAGCAGTTGATTGATGGCTCCTTATTTGATGTATTCCACGACGAGAGTGTGTGGCTGGTGCTGCTGGTGGCGGCGGGTAGTATGCTGCTGAAAGTGGTGGCCACCACTATTACTATTGGCTCGGGCGGCAATGGGGGCATGTTTGGCTCGTCGTTGTTTGCCGGGGCCTTGTGCGGCTTTGTGTTTGCCCGCCTCATCAACCTGAGCGGCCTCTACCCGATTTCGGAAGTGCACTTTATTGTACTGGGCATGGCCGGCACGCTGGCCGGGGTGGTGCACGCCCCGCTTACCGGCATCTTCCTCATTGCCGAAATTACCGGCGGCTACGCCCTGTTTGTGCCCCTGATGGTCGTTACCTCAGGCTCCTATCTTATCACCCGCTATTTCGAGCCCTATTCGGTGTACACCCGCAAGCTGGTGCAGAAGGGCGTGTACGTAAACCAGGACCGGGACCGGGGCTTGCTGGCTCAGCTGGATGTGCGCAGCCTGATTCAGACGGACTTTCTGCCCGTACATCCCGAAGATACGCTGGGCGAGTTGGTAACCACCTTCCGTCATGCGTCCCGCAACCTGTTTCCGGTGGTGGATAGCGCCGGCCACCTGCACGGCGTGGTAAGCCTGGACACCGTACGGGATGCGCTTTTCGACGATGAGCACTATACTACTACCCGGGTGCGGGACCTGATGACCGACCCGCCCGCCATTGTACGCCCCGATGATACGCTGCTGGATACCTTGCGCTGCATGGAGCAGCTGGGCGCCTGGGCCCTACCCGTGCTCGATTTGCAGGACCACTACCTGGGCTTCCTGCTGAAATCCACCATTCTGGCCAATTACCGCCGCCAGCTGATTAAGGAGAGTGAATGATGAGTGATGAGTGATGAGTTGCGGATGACAGACTGCCACATAACTCAACTCTCATCATTCAACTCTGCGAATACCTACCTTGCGGGGCTTTTCTGTTTTTATCATTTTTCCGCTTGATTTACCTGTATACCGATGGCTCCTCCCGGGGCAACCCCGGCCCCGGCGGCTACGGCGCAATTCTGCGCTTTGGTCAGCATGAGAAAGAGCTGACCCAGGGCTTTCGCCTGACTACCAACAACCGCATGGAGCTACTGGCCGTGATAGTGGGTCTGGAGGCCATTAACCGCCCCGAGCTACCTATCACTGTGGTTACCGATTCGCGCTACGTGGTGGATGCCGTGGAGAAGAAATGGGTATTCGGCTGGCTGAATAAGCCCGATTTTGGTAAGAAGGCCAACGAAGACCTGTGGCGGCGGTTTGTGAAAGTGTACCGGCAGCGCAATGTGCAGTTCCGCTGGGTACGGGGCCACAATGGCCACCCCGAAAACGAACGGTGCGACCAGCTGGCCGTGCGCAGCGCTACCCAGGGCCCCCTACTCACCGACGAGGGTTACGAGTTGATAGAAAGCCGGCGCGGCTAACTCTACAGCCGTGGCAAATTCCTATTTTCAGTTCAAACAGTTTCGGGTAGAGCAAGCCGCCTGCGCCATGAAGGTGTGCACCGATGCCTGCGTACTAGGTGCGCTGGCTCCTGTTACTGCTGCATCCCGCATTCTGGACATTGGCACGGGCACCGGTCTGTTGGCACTCATGGCGGCCCAGCGCGCCCCACAGGCCCGGATAGAGGCCGTGGAGCTGGATACTGCCGCTGCCGCTCAGGCGGCGGCCAACTTCACGGCTTCGCCCTGGGCCGAGCGGCTCAGGCTGCACGCTATGCCCCTGGCTGATTTTGCCGCTACCCAGCCGCCCGCCTTCGACCATATTCTGTGCAACCCACCATTTTTTCGCAACTCTCTTCGCTCCCCCAACCAGCAACGCACCGCCGCCCGCCACACCGCCGAGGATACCCTACCCTTTCAGGAGCTGGCCGGCTTTGCGGCCCGTTTCCTCACGGCAGCCGGCCAGCTAACGGTGCTGCTGCCCCCGCCCGAAATGCGGGAGTTTGAGCTCGATGCCGCCGGGGCAGGCCTCTATCCCAGCCGCCGCCTGGTACTCCACCACCGCCCCGGCAGCAAAGCCCTGCGCCACATCATTACCTTTAGCCGCCAGCCGGGGGGAGTGCAGCAGCGGGAATTGCCCCTGCACGAAGCCGCTTCGGAGGAATACGCAGCCTGGTTTAAAGAGGCGCTGGGGCCGTTTTATCTGGCATTGTAGCGGCTCAAACTGCCCACTGGCCGGCGGGCCGTTGGGAGCGGGTGCTCCTCTTCCACAAACCGGATACCGTGGTCTTGCTCCAGCTCCGCCAAAATGGGCTCGTACAGCTCCGCCTGGGTTGGAATGACTATGCCCCGCTGCGCCAGTTTGCCCTGGGCCAGCCGCCGCACAGCCATGCCCACGGGCAGGCCTACGGTTTTGGCCATGGCTGTGTGCACGGCATCGTCTCCCAGCACTACCAGCGAGGAGGTGTGCCCGTACAGCTGCCCACCAAGCTCATACTCAAACTGATGCTGCATTACAATCATGTCCCGATCCTGGGGGTGCAGGGCCCATTTTTCGGTGAGCAGCTTTTCCAGCAGCTGGGCCGGGGTGGCGTTGGCCAGGCCCACCGGGCGGGCCGTGAACAGCTCCAGCCATGCCAGATGCTGCAGTACGGCTCCCTGCGGCTCCAGGCCCAGATACTCCGCCACGCGGGCGGCCGTGTCGCCGGGGCCGGTGGGCAGATAGGCTTCCACCAGTTCCCGCCACGGCAATGTAGCAGGGTTGGTGAGGTGCACGGCATCGTCGGTGAGGCCCAGGCGTACCAGCGCGTGCCAGGCGGCGCAGTAGCCGGGCCGGCGCAGGGTGCCGCGCAGCATGGTGGGAATATGCTCCAGGCCATACGGTGCACGGTAGCTTAGCGAGTCACGGTTGGCATACCCCTCAAACTCCCCAAACCCAGGTACTGATATGGTTTCGGTGCGGTTAAACAGGTGCTGATACGGGATAAAGCGCAAGTGGCCGTTTTCCAGAAATTTGGCCGTACTCTGTCCCGCCAGCACCACGTTGCGGGGGTTCCAGGTAAACTTATACTTCCACGGATTATCCGCCTCCGCCTCCGGGGCCAGCAGCCCTCCGCAGTACGACTTAAACGACATCAGCTGGCCCCCGCGCGCCCGGATGGCCGAGAGTACCTGCATGGCCGACATATGATCCAGGCCAGGGTCAAGGCCGCATTCCATCAGAATAGTAATACCCACCTCCCGGGCCTCGGCATCCAGTGCCTGTATTTCCTCGCTTACGTAGCTGGCCGTGGCCAGGTGGCGCCGGTGCCGCACGCAGGCCCGGGCCACGGCCCCGTGAAACAGCGCCGGCAGCATGGATATAACAATGTCGGCCTGAGGCACCAGCTCTTCCAGCCGGGCCTCATCGTGCACATCAAACGGTACGGCGCGGGCATACTCAGAGTGGGCCGCCAGTACCGGAGCCAGGTGGGCTGCCTGCACATCGGCCACGGTCAGGTACCAGCCTTCGGTGGGCGCGTGCAGCAACAGATACTGAATCAGGGAAGAAGCCGAGCGGCCGGCGCCTAGCAGCAGAATACGGAACATGGGTGGGTGGGATGGGAAGATAGAAACGCAGCCGCCAATATCGGGGAAATGATTGAGCCAACCCCGGATCCGGGCTCCGCTAGGCTTTCTGCTTTTCCAGGCAGGAGCCCGTTCGCGGGGAATGCCGAAATAGTTGTACATTCACCGCCCCTTTTCACTACCCGGGGCCGCCAGCCGGTGCCGGGCCGTTCTTTGCCTCCAATGGCCCACCCCCTTCACCTGACCATCACCGTCGACGTGGTGGCTTCCGAAGCCGACCTTACTCCCGCTGAAGCAGCTACCTGGCAGGCAGCCCGCGCTGCCACCGACCATGCCTATGCGCCCTACTCCCACTTTCATGTGGGCACGGCTTTGCTGCTCGATGATGGCTCCATTTTTCGGGGTACCAACCAGGAAAACGCCGCCTACCCGTCCGGCCTCTGCGCCGAGCGAACCGCTCTTTTCGGCCTGGCCGCTACCCAGCCCGAGCGGCGTATTATGGGTATGGCCGTGGCCGCCCGCCCGGCCCACGGCGAATTTGTACCGGTTACTTCCTGCGGGGCCTGCCGGCAGGTAATGGCCGAGTACGAGTACCGCCAAAAACAGGCTATTCCGCTGCTGCTGCCGGGCCCCGATGGCAGCATCTACCGCTTCCGCTCCCTCTCCGACCTGCTTCCCTTCGGCTTCTCGGCCGACGATTTGCCGCCCGCGCAGTAACGATGCAGGCGCAGGAGCAGCACCTGGCCGTTACCCGCACGGCACGCTATTATCAGTTGGGCGAGTTGTCGGCCGCTACGCGGCGGGTGTGGTTTGTGGTGCATGGCTACGGCCAGCTGGCTGCGTACTTCATCCGCCACTTCGCCGTGCTTACCGCCACCGACCCGACCCTGGTGGTTATTGCCCCCGAAGGCCTCTCGCGCTTTTATCTGCAGGGCACGGGTGGCCGGGTAGGCGCTACCTGGATGACCAAGGATGACCGCCTGACCGAAATTGCCGACTACGTAGCCTACCTTAACCAGCTGGCGGAACTGCTGCTGCCGCAAGCTGCTGCCGAGGTTGACATTACCGTACTGGGCTTTTCCCAGGGGGCGGCCACAGTAGGCCGCTGGCTGGCACAGGCCACGTTTCGGCCGGCGCATCTGGTGCTCTGGGCCGGTGCCTTCCCTCCCGATATGGAGTTGCCGGCGGCCACGCAGTTGCTGCGCCAGCTGCCTATTACCCTGGTTTGCGGCACTGAGGACGAGTTTATTACGGAAGCCAGCCTGGGCCAGCAGCAGCAGTTTCTGGAGCAGCTGGGAGCCAGTCCCCGCCTTATTCGCTTCCCTGGCCGCCATGCCCTCCACGCGCCTACCCTGGTGCAGCTGGCCAACGGCCTTACCTGAAAACAGCTCCCTTTGTCTGGCAAAAGGAGCTGTTTTCAGGTAAGGCGCGTTGGTACACTACGTGCGGCGAATGGTGGTAGCCGCTCATGAGCAGATAGCCCCCGGCCGCCTCTACTGCATCAGCACTACGTGCGGCGAATGGTGGTAGCCGCTCCCTGCGCTGTGGGGAGCAGAAGTACTTCCGCCACATTTACGTGTGGGGGTCTCGTTACCATAAACCGGATTACGTCGGCTACATCCTCCGGCCTCAATGGCTCAAACCCCTCGTACACCTTGGCTGCCCGCTCCGTGTCGCCCTTGAAGCGCACCTGCGAAAACTCAGTTTCCACGGCCCCGGGGTTTACCTCTGCCACCCGGATGCTGTGCGGCAGCAAATCCAGCCGCATACACTTGGTGAGTGAGGCCACTGCGGCCTTGGAAGCGCAGTACACGTTGCCGTTGGCATAAGCCTCATACCCTGCAATGGAGCCGATGTTGATGATATGGCCGGTGTTGCGGCGCGTCATGGCGGGCAGCACGGCCCGGCTCACGTACAGCAGTCCTTTTACATTCCCATCCAGCATATCATCCCAGTCCTGGGGGTTGCCCTCCTGAATAGGCGCCAGCCCATGCGCGTTGCCGGCGTTGTTGATGAGCACATCCACCTCCTGAAAGTCAGGGGGCAGACTGTTGATGGCGGCCTCCACGGCGGCCTGGTCGCGCACGTCAAATGTGAGCAGATGCGTGGGCACGTGGCTTAGCTTCCGGGCCAATTCCTGCAGGCGCTCCTCGCGGCGGCCGGCCAGCACCAGCCGGAAGCCCGCCTCGGCCAGGGCCAGGGCCGTAGCTCTTCCAATACCCGATGAGGCACCGGTAATAAACGCTAGTTTCGTCATGTAGGTGAGTAGGTTACCGCCCCGACCAGATGTTCAGGTACAACGTTACGGTGTTGCTTCGCATGCCCTGCAGGCTCCGGCTGTACACGTCGTTGTTGTTGGGTACGTACAGGTTGGTAAGGCCGTGCGAAAAGCGCAGCTCCGGCGAAAATTTGAAGAAGGGATAAAAGAGGTCCATACCCACCCCATACTCAAGCGCCACGTCGGAGCGGCCGGCTTCCAGCAACGTCTGGGTGGTTTCTTTTTTCCGCCCCCCAATGGTGAAGCTGGGCTTGATGCCGCCAATAATGTATACGCGGGAATTGCGGCGGCGCTCCGACTTCAGCTTGAACAGCAGCGGCAAATCCAGCTGGGTAGTGCTGATTTCCTGGTCCTCAATGGTTTCGGGGTCGTTGGGATACTGGGCGGTGTTCTGGGAGTAGCCATAGGGCTTAAACTCGATGCGCCGCGTCAGAAAGCTTACGCCGGGCGCAAAATTCAGTGCCCCGTAATAACCCAGCCGTACATCGGCCAGAAAGCCCACCGAGCCCCCAGGGCTTACCACCGAGTTGGCCGATACGCCCTGACGGGGGTAGCCGGCAGCCTGCTCCAGCTTATAGCGCGAGAAGTTGGGAGCTACGTACATTCCCAGGTGAAGCCACCGGTCATCGTAGCCCGGCAGGTTGTTCACCGTCACCGACTTCACCTGGCCATTTTTGCCTCGGCTGGCGCTGCTTAGGCTCCTTTTTTGCGCCTGTGCCCCAAAGGGTAAGGTCCCGATTGCTAGGGCAACTATTGCCAGCCGCATTACTTTTGGGCCGTATAAATGGAGCTGATGCCGAACGTGAGGGGTTGCCATGCAGGAGTTGTGAAGCCAACTTTACGCAGAATTGCCAGAAAATCCTGACCATCCGGGAAGGCCTGCACCGACTCGGGCAGGTACGTATAAGCGGCGCGGTCTTTGGAAATCAACTTGCCGAATACCGGCAGAATGTTTTTGAAGTAGAAGTTGTAGGCCTGCTTCATGGGGAAAGCCGTGGGCTTGCTGAATTCCAGCACCACCATCTTGCCGCCCGGCCGCAGCACCCGGTACATTTCCGAGAGTCCCTTCTCCAGGTTCTCAAAGTTGCGCACCCCGAATGAGGCCGTTACGGCATCAAAATGGTTATCCGGAAACGGCAGTGCCTCCGAGTCGCCCAGTTCCAGCCGGATGCGCTGGCTCAGGCCCTTCTGCTCCAGCTTGCGCCGTCCTACCTCCAGCATACCCTCCGAAATATCGACGCCCGTAATCTGGGCATCGGGCGTGGCGGCCCGCAGGGTTTCAATGGCAAAATCGGCGGTGCCGGTGGCAATGTCCAGCACCCGGGCCGGCCGCAGCTGTTTCAACTCATCCACGGCCTTACGCCGCCAGTAGATGTCCGTGCCCACACTCAGAAAGTGGTTCAGGAAGTCATACTTGCCGGCAATGCTATTGAACATCTGGGCCACCTGCGACTTTTTGCCGGCGGCGTCATCTTTGTAGGGAACTACGGACATACTTCTCAGGGCGAAGAACGAGGAAACTCAGGCAAAATTGCCCAATTACAACGGCCCGCCCAGCATTATGTTAAAAAAAAACGGGTCGGGCTGCTGGCCCGACCCGTTTGCTTCAGCTAAACCCAACGCTTAGTCGTTGTCGGTCTTCACTTTGGTCTTCTCACCGTTGGCATCTTTTGCCTTCGAGTCGATGGTACCGTCCTTCGTCACGGTCTTGCTCTTCTCGTCGTTGGCGCCTTTGGTTTTTACTTTCACTTTGTCGCTGTCCTCATCCACTTTGGTTTTCACCTTGGTGCCATCGGGCAGCTTGGCTTTGCTCTTGCCCGGCTGCAGCGGCGTGGTTGTAGGGGTCGAAGTTGAGGAAGACGACCCCGTGGAGTTAGCACCCGAGGTTGGGGCGGGCGGCGTCAGCGTGGGCGCGGCTTCACCCTCCTTGGTAATCACGCGGAAATCGGTGCGGCGGTTCAGCTGCATGTTCTCCGGCGAATCGTTCGGGGCGGCCGGACGACGCTCCCCGTAGCTCACCGTTACCATGCGGGTTTCTGCAACGCCCGATTTTTTCAGGTAGTTGTAGGCCACGTCAGCGCGGTTCTGGCCGAGCACCATGTTGTACTCGTCCGTGTTGCGCGAGTCGCAGTTACCCTCAATCGAAATGTTGATACCGGGGTTAGCCTTCAGAATCTCGCTGATTTTGTTCAGCTCCGTAATCGACTCCGGCCGCAGCTTGTACTTGTCGGTATCGAAGTAAATCGGCTTCAGCGTAGCGTAACGACCACTCAGGGTATCGATGTACGGTACGTAGAAGTCCTTGGTAATCGTGGTCGAGTCGTTGGTCGAAATCGGCACGGCAAACTCTTCCGTTTCGATGTTCTTGCCATCCTTCGACACGGCTACCTGGTAGGTCCGGCCCGAAAGCACGCTTACCTGGTAGTCGCCGGTTACGGGCTTGGTGATGTCGCGGTAGCTCAGGGCCGTTTTATCGGCCTGGGTTCCGCTGAATACCAGTTCCGCGCCCGGAATCACCGTGCTGTCCCGCTCGCTCAGCACCCGGCCGCGGATAATGGCGTTTTTTATGTAGTTGATGGTGTAGATGTCCTTCTCCCCGTAGCCCCCAATGCGGTACGACGACAGGTAAGCGTAGGAGCCATCCGGCGACAGGCGGTAGTAGGTGTCGTCGTCGGGGGTGTTAATGGGGTAGCCCATATTCTCGGCGCGGCTCCACTTACGGCCCACCGAATCCCAATCCGACTTGAAAATATCGTAGCCGCCCATTGTGTTGTGGCCGCGCGACGAGAAGTACAGGGTTTTACCGTCGCGGCTCAGGTAAGGGCTGTCGTCGTCGTAGGGCGTGTTGATGGCCGACCCAATGGTCTTGGCCGGGCCCCAGTCGCCGCCGGGCTGGCGGGTGGAGTAGTAGATATCCAGCGTGTTATCTTCCGAGTACTTGCTGGTTGAGAAGTAAATCGTTAGGCCATCGGGCGTAATAAAAGCGTCCGACTCGAAAGCCGCCGTGTTGATGTTTTTGTTCAGCTTCTTGGGCTCAGTCCAATCAGCGCCCGACTTCTCCGAGTACAGGATGTCCCCGTTCTCGTCGTTGCGGTACATGAGCAGTTTAGTGTCGTTATCGAACACCTGAATGGAAGCGTCGTGGCCCTTGCCGTTCAGTACGCCGCTCAGGGAGCGGGGCTTTTCCCAGTTCTCATCGTCGATGCGCTTGGCCTCGTAGATGTTTTCGTAGTACTGGCCGTCGGCGGCAATTTTGTTTTTGTCCTTCACCTTGCCATCCGGGTCAACGGCCGGGGCATTGCTCATATCGTCGGAGCGGGAAGTGAACAGCAGTACTTTATCGTCGGCGGAAATAACCGGGCTGTGCTCCGACCACTGAGTGTTGATGGTGGGGCCCAGGTTTTTCACGAAGATATCCTTGGGGCTGTTGAACTGCACCTTGGCGTTCTTGCTGTGCTGAATCAGCTGAGCCAGCTCCTTTTTGCGGGTGTCTTTGCTCTTGAGGGTGGCGTTGTAGGCCTGGAAGTGCGAAATGGCTTCGTCGAAGTTGTAGTTCAGGTGGTCTACCCGGCCCAGCCAGTACTCTACGTCCTTGGATACGTTTTTCTTCAGGCGCTGCGCCTTATAGATGTAGTCGCTGGCTTTCTCTTTATCAAACGACATATAGGCAATACCCGCCCGGAACAGGGCTTGAGCATTGTTCGGCTCCTTAGCCAGCACTTGTTCGTAGAAGGGCAACGAGGCCCGATAGTTCTCTTGCCCGAAGTACTTATTGGCAGTCTTCAGTTGCTTTCGTGTGCTCTGAGCCAGGGCAGGCTGGGCCACAGCAGCCGTAAGCGCGAAGGCGCACGAGGCTTTCAATAACCTTCTGACTAAGTTGTCCATGTTGGAGGGGTTAGGGAAATAAGGAGTTGCAAAGGAGGAGAGAATACCCAGAGCGCCGGTTGCGCAACGCGGATTTTCAAGAGTTGCCTCTTATACTGAAAACCCGCCTCAGGGTTGAGGGGTGGTGGGCAAAAATGTGCGACTACACGTAAATAACTGGTCGTTAGTAGCACACTCAACCCACAAAATGAATCCCGGAGAAGGGGAATAAGCGGGCAAAGATAGGAATTTCATAATACGGCCTGCACCGCATGCAATTAGGTAAAATAGCTGGCCGTGAAGCAGAAAAGAAATGAAGATTTTCTGTTCAAAACCCTTCCTGCATGCATTGCCGGACGCACAAATATAGTTCGCCTACTTAAATTACAATGTTTTTCCCAAAAAAATTATGTGCCTGGGTGCCCATTTCTGAATAGCTACCTTTGCATTTCAGACTACACTTGAACGCATGAATATCCAAGAGGCTAAATTTTTGATGAGCAACTCCCGGGTGGAGGATTGTCCTGCGCCTACCTTGCCGGAGTACGCCTTTATCGGGCGCTCCAACGTGGGGAAGTCGTCGCTTATTAATATGCTGACCAACCACAAGGGCTTGGCCAAGACCTCTTCTCTACCGGGTAAAACTCAGCTAATCAATCATTTTATCATTAATAATAATTGGTATCTGGTGGATTTACCGGGCTACGGTTATGCTCGCGTCAGCAAAGATGCCCGCGCTAAATGGGGGCGCATGATTAATTATTATTTGCGCAAGCGGGAAAATTTAGCGTGCGTATTTGTGCTCATTGATTCGCGCCATACCCCGCAGGCCGTAGACCTGGAATTTATGGAGCAACTCGGCACCGAAGGAATTCCGTTTGTGCTGGTATTTACGAAAGCCGATAAACAATCTGGCTCCCGTACGCAGCAAAATGTGGTGGACTACCTGCGCAAGATGGAAGAAACCTGGGACGAGGTACCCCGGCATTTTATCACCTCGGCGGAGGAGAAAACCGGCCGGGAGGAGGTGCTTAACTTTATCGAGGACATCAACCGGCAGTACGCCGAAACGCCCGATAATGCGTAGATTGGCCTCGTAATTGCCAGGCTCCGGCGGGCACTTGCCCACCGTGTTTTCCGCTTTTTTCTGCTTCTGTTCACATGAAAAAAATTGCTTTTCTGCTGGGTATCGGGCTCCTGGCTTGCTCAGCCCCCGCGTTGGCCCAGAAAACCAAGGTTAAAGTGAAAACTGACGGGCCCACGCCCGAAACAGCTGCCGCCCCCGACGAGGCGGCTCCGGCGGCCCCGGCCCGGCCTAAGGCCATTCCGGTGGCCGAGTACTATGAGGGTGGGCAGGATGCCCTGTATACCTTCATTGAGAAGGAACTGAAGTACCCGATTATGGCCCGGCGCAACCGCATTCAGGGCCAGTGCATCGTCAGCTTCACCCTGAATACCGACGGTACCATGTCGGGTATTAAGCTGGTGAAGAACATTGGCGGCGGCTGCGGCGAGGAAGCCCTGCGCGTAGTGCGCCTGCTCAAGTTCAACAAGCCCGATTATGCCATCCTGACCAGCCTGCCCGTCACCTTTAAGCTGCCGGCCCCGGGCCAAGCCGCCGCAACTGAGTAACTTCGCACCTTCAACAACTGCTACCTGTTTATGCCTTTTGACCTCAAGGAAATTGCCGCCATCAGCGGAATGCCCGGTCTGTACCGCCTGGTAAAGCCTACCCGTGCCGGCGTCATCATTGAAGCCCTCGACGAGAAGGGCACCCGTTCCGTGGCCTCGGCCCGCAACAAGGTGTCTCTGCTGCAGGAAATTTCCATTTACACCCAGGACTACGACCAGACGGTGCCGCTGTCGGAGGTGTTTGACCGCATCTATCAGCAGCACGGCCCGGAGTTGGCCGTCACCAACAAATCGGACGACCGGGACCTGTCGGCTTTCATGGCCGGCATTATGCCCGACTACGACCGGGAGCGGGTGTACATGTCCGATATCAAGAAGCTGGTGCAGTGGTACCGGGTGGTAAGCAAGGCATTGGAATACCAGGCACCGGC
Source organism: Hymenobacter metallilatus (assembly GCF_003944705.1). Taxonomy (GTDB): domain Bacteria; phylum Bacteroidota; class Bacteroidia; order Cytophagales; family Hymenobacteraceae; genus Hymenobacter; species Hymenobacter metallilatus. The sequence continues at coordinate 81,463 of NZ_RWIS01000004.1, forward strand.
CCAGGAGGAAGAGGCCCCAACTGCGGAACCAACTGAGGAAAAGCCCAAGGCCAAAAAGAAAGCTGCCAAAAAGGATGAGCCAGCGGCCGATGAGGCCCTGAGCACGGCCGGTATTATTCCGGCGGCTGCCGAAACCAATGCCGCCGGCAACCCGGAGGCCGGTGAAGCCAAACCCGCTAAGAAAGCCACCCGCAAGAAAGCCGAATAACATACGCTTTCGGCCTGGCGTAAAAGCAACGCGAGCCACCCAAGTTGGGTGGCTCGCGTTGCTTTTACGCCTTCCGGGCACGGCTCTGCCCGGCAGCCGCCGGCGGGGCGCTATTCTTTCAGCACGGCGTCATAGGCAAACTCGGGTGCCAAAAACTCCTCTACCTTCTCCACCAACTCGGGCGAGCCAATAAAGAGGGGGCACCGCTCGTGCAGATCATGGGGTTCGATTTCGAGAGTACGCCGGCGGCCGTTGCTGGACCTGCCTCCGGCCTGCTCCACTATGAAGGCCAGCGGGTTACACTCATACATCAGGCGCAGCTTGCCGTTGGGGGCTTTGCGGGAGGTTGGGTACATATAGATACCACCCTTGAGCAGGTTACGGTGGAAATCGGCCACCAGGGAGCCAATGTAGCGGGCCGAGTAGTTCTGCTCCTTGCAGTAAGCCACGAAGCCCTTCATACCCTCCGAAAACGTTTCGGAGCTGCCCTCATTCACGGAGTAGATAGCCCCCGATCTGGGCGTTTGGATGTTGGGATGAGAAAGGAAAAACTCGCCCAGACTAGGCTCGTAGGTAAACCCGTTGACGCCGTTGCCGGTGGTATACACCAGCATGGTGCTGGAGCCATATATAACGTAGCCGGCCGCTACCTGGTGAGTACCGGTTTGCAGGCAGTCCTGGGTGGTGCCTTCCGTACCGGTGGGCGACACCCGGCGGTAAATGCTGAAAATGGTGCCGATGCTGACGTTGACATCAATGTTACTGGAGCCATCCAGGGGGTCAATGGCCACCACGTACTTGCCCTGCAGGTTGCCGGTCTGAATCATCTCATCATCCTCTTCCGAAATGATGGTGCACACCTCGCCCCCGTTGCGCAGAGCCCGAATAAAACGAATGTTGGCAATAACATCGAGCTTCTGCTGGTCCTCGCCCTGCACGTTGCGGTTACCATAGGCGCCGGCAATATCAATAAGGCCGGAGCGGTTGATTTCCCGGTTTACGATTTTGGCGGCCAGGGCAATATCGCGCAGCAGCTGAGAGAGTTCCCCGGTGGCGTAGGGAAAATCTTCCTGCTTGCGCATAATGAAGCGGTCCAGGGTGGTACCAACGGGCAGGGCCAGTTTGTCGTGGTTGGTCATGGGCATGAGTGGGAAAGATGCGGGTGGCAAAGGGCAAAATTAACCAATTTGCGCTGAGCCAAAGCGAAATTTCGCTACTTAGTTTTTCTGGCATTTACGAGAGCCTTTTGCTGGGTAACTAGGCGCAACAGGCCACTTGGCGCTACATTTGGGCCATGCAGGAAACGCAGCAACTCCGGATTTTCAAGTTTGGCGGGGCCTCGGTGAAGGATGCCGCCGCCATCCGCAACCTGAGGCAGATTGCCCAGACTTACGGCCAGCCCGGCCCCCTGCTGGTGGTGGTATCGGCCATGGGCAAAACCACCAACGCGCTGGAGGAACTGTTTCAGCTGGCCCATTCCGGGCAGGACTACGGCCCCCAGCTGGCGGTACTGCGGGATTTTCATCTGCAAGTGGCCACCGAGCTGGGCGTTACCGATGAGGCGGCCGGCACCCCGGCCCTGACGGAGCTGCTGGAGCAGCTGCAGGACCGCCTGGCTACGCTGCAGCCCGGCGACTTCGACAAGCAGTACGACCAGGTGGTGAGCTACGGGGAGCTGCTGGCCACGCGCATTGTAGCCCGGGCCCTGCAGGCGCAGTGGCTGGACTGCCGCCCCCTGATTCGGACGGACCATACCTGGCGGGAAGGCCGGGTGGCCTGGCCGGCTACCGAGCGGCTACTCGGGGCCGTAGTACCGGCGCAGCTGGCCCATGGCCCCGTGGTTACGCAGGGCTTTCTGGGAGGTACTTCCAGCGGCCAGACTACCACCCTGGGCCGGGAGGGCTCCGACTATACCGCTGCAATTCTGGCCTACTGCCTCGGAGCCGAGTCGGTGACTATTTGGAAGGATGTGGCCGGGTTGCTGAATGCCGACCCCAAGATATTTGCCGATACGGTGCGCTTCCCGGAAATCAGCTACCAGGAAACCATTGAAATGGCCTACTATGGTGCCTCCGTTATTCACCCCAAAACCATTAAGCCGCTGGCCGTAAAGCACATTCCGCTGCGGGTAAAGTCGTTTGTGGATCCCGCGGCCGAGGGCACACTCATTCACGACTGCCGCCACGGGCTGCTGGTACCGGCCTTTATCCGCAAAACGGGACAGTGCCTGGTGTCCTTTGAGTCCAAGGACCTCACCTTTATTTCGGAGGAAAACCTGGAGGTAATTTTCGGGGCCCTGGCGCAGGCGCGGCTCAAAATTCATCTGATGCAGAACTCGGCCATCAGCTTCTCAGTGTGCACCGATTTTTCGGCCTTTCGGCTGGACAAGCTGCTGGCGCTGCTGCGCGACCAATTCACCATTCACTACAACACCGGGCTGGAGCTGTACACCATCAAAAACTACGACGCGGCCAGCATCCGGCGGCTAACCGAGGGCCGGGAACTGCTGCTGGAGCAGCGCACCCGCCAGACGTTTCAGTTTGTGTGCCGGGGTGGCCCCAACGAGTTTGTGAAATAGGGCTACCCGGCCGCTAGGCGCCGCGGAGCAAGCAGGCTGCCAGTGGTACAACGGGCAGTACATGAAACAATTTTGCCGAACCGTAGCTTATAGCCCTATCTTTGCGGAGAATTATTCTTAGCTGTGAGCACTCCATCTGACACTCTTCATCCGGCTCCAACCCCCGCCCACCTGCGTGAGCGGCTTGCCGGTGCCGGGCTGCGGGCCACGCAGCAACGCCTGCTGATTCTGGAGTGCCTGCTGGTACTGCCGGGCCACCCCACGGCCGAGCAGGTACACCGGCGGGCAGCAGAGCAGGCACCGTCTTTGTCGTTGGGCACGGTATACAAAACCCTGGACTCGTTTGTGGCGGCCGGCCTTACCAAGCGCGTAGCCTCAGCCGAGGGCGGCTCCCGCCGCTTCGACGCCGACTGCACCGAGCACCACCATTTGTTTTGTACCAATACGCAGGAAATCATCGACTACTGCGACCCGCAGCTGGATAAGCTTATCCGGGAGTTTTTTGCCACCAAGGGCCTGGCCAACTTTCAGCCCCACTCCTTCTCCCTGCATATTACGGGCGACAAGCTCCAGTAAAAGCCGGTTACGGCTTCGGGCAGACAATGTACTCTTCTCTTTTTGTCGGCAGCTGGCTAGCCGCATCTCATTTCCTTTTTTCACCATTTTCATCTACTCATGGCAGTTCTCGTAGGTAAACGTGCTCCTTCTTTCAAAGCTACCGCCGTTATTGACGGCGAATTTGAAGAGGACTTTTCCCTCGACCGATATCTGGGCAAGAAGCACGTCATCTTCTACTTCTACCCCGCCGACTTCACGTTCGTGTGCCCCACCGAAATTATTGCGTTTCAGGACCGGCTGGCCGATTTTGAGGCCAAAGGTGTGGCCATTGTAGGCTGCTCCACCGACACGCACTTCTCGCACTTTGCCTGGCTGCAGACCCCGCGCGACAATGGCGGCATTGAGGGCGTAAAATACCCGCTGGTGGCCGATGCGACCAAAACCATTGCCTCCAACTACGACGTGCTGGGCGGCCACTACGACTACAACGAGGCCGGCGAAATGACCTTCGTAGGTTCGCCCCTGGCCTACCGGGGCCTGTTCCTGATTGACAAAGATGGTATTGTGCGCCACCAAGTGGTAAACGACGGCCCTTTGGGCCGCAGCATCGACGAAGCCATGCGCATGGTGGATGCCCTGCAGTACTTTGAGGTGAAGGGCGAAGTATGCCCCGCCAACTGGGAGGAAGGAAAAGAAGCCATGTCGGCCACCCGCGAAGGAGTAGCCAACTACCTCGGCAAGCACGCCGCGCACTAAGTGGTGAGATGGTGAACGGGTAAAATGGTGAGTTTGACGTTTGGCCATACCTAGTGGCGCAAGCAGCACGTTAAATTCACCATTTCACCCGTTCACCACCTCACTGAAAAGGCTCCGCTGGGTTACAGCGGAGCCTTTTTCTGGTATAGTGGGGCGAAGACTGTACTTTTGCGCCATGCTACTCCGCCGGGCCACGGCTGCCGATGCTCCGCGCATCGGGCAGCTGTTCTATGATACCATCACGCAGGTAAACGCCGCCGACTACACACCGGCGCAGGTGGCCGCGTGGCGGGCCGGCTGGCAGAACCTACCGGGCTGGGCGGCGAAGATTGAGCAGCAGTACTTTCTGGTGGCTGAAGCCACTCCGGATACGCTGGGCGGCTTTGCTTCCCTGGCCTCCGACGGCTACCTGGATTTCCTGTTCGTGAGTGCTGCCCACCAGCGCCAGGGTATTGCCCGGCAGCTCCTGACGGCGCTGCTGGAGCAGGCCGTCCGGTTGGGCTTGTCCGGCGTACACACCGATGCCAGCAGCACGGCCCGGCCATTTTTTTCCCATCACGGCTTCCGCCTTAAGCGGGAGCAGGAGCTTGTAGTGCGTGGAGTCAGGCTCACCAACTACCGCATGAACCAGTTGCTTGCCCCACCCCTACGCCCCACGACCTAAGCCGTATTCCTTGCGCTTTCTGTATACTATTGGCTTGCACCTCTACGCGCTGCTACTGCGGCTGGCGGCTCCGTTTGCGCCCAAAGCGGCGCAGTGGACGGCCGGGCGGCGGGGCTTGCTGGCCCACATCCGGGCGGCACTGGCCGCCGAAACGGCACCGTTGGTGTGGTTTCACTGCGCTTCGCTGGGCGAGTTTGAGCAGGGCCGGCCGCTGATGGAAGCTTACGCGGCGCAGTACCCTGGCCATAAGATCGTGCTAACGTTCTTTTCGCCCTCAGGCTATGAGGTGCGCCGCAACTGGCCCGGCGCGGCCTACGTGTTTTACCTGCCCCTGGATACGGCCGCCAACGCCCGCGCTTTTCTGGATGCCGTGCAGCCCCAACTGGCCGTGTTTGTGAAGTATGAGTTCTGGTACCATTTTCTGACGGAGCTGGCAGGACAGCAGGTGCCTACCATCTGCGTTTCGGCTATTTTCCGGCCAGACCAAGTGTTTTTCCGGCCGTGGGGCGGATTCTTCCGCCGGACGCTGAGCCGGTTTACCCATATTTTCACCCAAAACCAATCCTCCGTGGACCTGCTGCGCGGCGCGGGCATCTCGCAGGCCAGCGTGGCCGGTGACACCCGCTTCGATACGGTGGTGCGCACCGCTACGGCCCCGCCCCGCCCGCTGCCGCTGGTAGATGCGTTTACGGATGACTGGACCCCGGTATTGATTGTTGGCAGCAGCTGGCCCGAGGATATTGCCGTGCTGACCCCACTGCTACGCCAGTACCAGACGGAGCTACGTTTCATTGTAGCACCTCACGAAATTGAGGAAGCTACCCTGCGGCAGGTAGAGGCCGCGCTGCCGGGGCAGGTGGTGCGGTATTCCCAGGCCACTCCCGCGGCCATAGCCCAGGCCCGCGTGCTGCTCATGGATAATGTGGGCCTTTTAAGCCAGCTCTATCGGTTCGGGCATTTTGCCTATGTGGGTGGGGCTTTCGGAAAAGGGCTCCACAATACCCTGGAAGCTGCCGCCTTCGGATTGCCTTTGTTTTTCGGACCGACCTACCATAAATTTCAGGAAGCCCGCGACCTGGTGGAGCTGGGGTGCGCCTTTCCCATTTCCTCTGCCGATGAGCTGCTAACGGCCTTTGGGCCCCTCTACCACCGCGAAGAAGCCCGCTTGCAGGTGCAGGACCTCAGCCTCGACTACGTGCATGACCACAGCGGCGCTACCGGCAAAATTATGCAGTGGATAGAGAGAGTAGCAGAGTAACCAAGGAATTGCTCTGATGCCAGAGCAACCCACACCGCTATGCTATTCTCCACCCAATTCTTCTGCCTCGGTTACATGCTTGACAACGTAGTCAGCTACCCGTCACCACTACTTCTCCACCCAACTTTTCTTACCTAGTTGCCCAGTACTCAGTTACCCTCCTTCTCAGTTACTCTTCCATGACCGGAACCATCGTTAAATCAACCGGCTCCTGGTACGTGGTGCGGGAGCCTGCGGGGCAGCTGCACCGGTGCCGGTTGCGGGGCAAATTCAAGCACAAAGGCCTGAAAGTAAGCAACCCGCTGGCCGTGGGCGACCAGGTAGACTTTACGGTGGAAGAGCAGACCGAGGGGGCCGGCGTTATTCATCATATTGAGCCCCGGCGCAACTACATCATCCGCCGCTCGGTGCATAAGAGCGAGCATGCCCACATCGTAGCCGCCAACCTCGACCAGGCCCTGCTGGTGGTGACGCTGGCGTCTCCGGCCACGTCGTTTGGCTTTATTGACCGCTTTCTGGTAACGGCCGAGGCGTACAGTATTCCGGTGACGCTGCTCTTTAACAAAACCGACCTCTACGACGAAGACCTGGCCGATTACCAAGACCAGATTCTGAAGATGTACGCCCGGGTTGGCTACCCGGGTCTGCGCTGCTCCGCCCACACCGGCGAAGGTGTGGCCGATATTGATGCGCTGCTGGATGGAAAGGTGTCGTTGCTGTCGGGCCACTCGGGGGTAGGTAAAAGCACGCTTATCAATGCTTTGGTACCTGATCTGGAGCTTAAGACGGCCGAAATCAGCGAGTTTTCGGATAAGGGCGTACACACTACCACATTTGCCGAAATGCTGGAAGTGCGGCCCGGCACCTATCTTATCGATACGCCCGGCATCAAGGAACTGGGGTTGGTGGATATGAAGCCGGGCGAACTGGCTCACTTTTTCCCCGAAATGCGGGCCCTGCTCAACCAGTGCCGCTACCACAACTGCCAGCATCTGCACGAGCCAGGCTGCGCCGTGCGCGAGGCCGTAGAGAAAGGCCGTATTGCCCTACCCCGCTACGACAGCTACCTCAGTATGCTGGCGGCCGACGACAACCGGAAGTAAAAAAGGCCTGGCTGAAGCAGCCAGGCCTTTCCACTCAATCAGGAAGTAAAATCCGGAGAACTATTGAGCCAGCGGCAACACCACCCCGTCAATTACGTGCGTGACGCCGTTGCTGGATATAACATCGGGAATCTGAATATTCACGGGGGCATCTTTGCCGTTACCAACCATGATTTTGCCGTCTTTCACGGATATTTTCAGCTTTGCGCCGTTTAGCGTAGTTAGCTCCTGGCCATCTTTCAGGTCCTGGGCTACCAGGCGGCCCTGAATGACGTGGTAGGTCAATACACTTTTCAGCTTGTCTTTACTTTCGGGCTTGAGCAGGCCGGCCAGGGCTCCGTTGGGCAGCTTGTCGAAGGCCGCATTGGTGGGAGCAAACACAGTAAAGGGACCTGCTCCGCTTAGAGCACCATCGAGGCCGGCGGCCTGCACCGCTTTTACCAGAGTGCTAACGCTCGACGCCATTACGGCATTCTGCACGATGGTTTTGTCGGGCGTCATGGGTACGCCATCTACCATCACCCCTTCACTTTTCCCAATGCGGGCCGAGTCTGAAAGCATGGCGGTAGAATCGACGGTCGTTTCCATTGACTCGGTGCGGGTGGTGGCAGTGTCCGTCGTTTTATTGTCGCCGCAACCGGCGAGGCCCAGCACAGCGGCCGAAAACAGGGACAGAGAAGCAAAGCGCAGTGGGTGATTCATATGACAGCGGGACGAAGCGTTAAAGAGGTGAAACAGAAAGAAAGCATAGACCGGCCGGCGGCCGGCGGTATGCTTACGAACCATTGCCCCGCATGGATGTTTGGGCCGGAGCAAATTGGCTACCTTTGCCCCGGCGGCACCCGCCAGCGGCCCTGGCTCCAGGTACGGGCCGTTCCACCCATGTTTCATTCCCGATGAAGACTGCCGAAATCCACACCAACAAGGGCGTGATGAAAGTCGAGTTCTACGAGCAAGACGCGCCAAACACCGTGAAAAACTTCACTGACCTGGCCCAGAAGGGCTACTACGACGGCCTGAAGTTCCACCGCGTCATTCCAAATTTCGTGATTCAGGGCGGCTGCCCTAATACCCGCGAGGGTGCCAAAGGCGCGCCCGGCACCGGGGGCCCCGGCTATAAAATTGATTGTGAGCTGAACGGTGGCAACCAGCACCACGAGCGGGGCGTGCTAAGCATGGCCCACGCTGGCCGCAACACGGGGGGCTCTCAGTTCTTTATCTGCCACTCCCGCGACAACACCGCCCACCTGGACCGCAACCACACCTGCTTCGGCAAAGTGGTAGAAGGCCTGGACATCATCGACCAGATCCGGGCAAATGATACCATCGATAAAATTGTAGTGAGCGAGGCGTAATCTTCTGCTACGCCTACAACAGTCGGCCCCGCTTACACTTGGTAAGCGGGGCCGACTGTTGTAGAGGGTCAGGCTCCGGGCCCGGAAGGCCGTGTACAGCCCCGTAAGAACGGCAGCAGCCCGGACCGTGCGGTTCGGGCTGCTGACTTTTTACCGGCGCTTGCGCTTCTTCGACGACAGGTATTCCTCGTCGTCATCGTCGTCGTCGCCGAAGTTGGGCATGGTGAACATGCTGCTGAGCAGGTCTTTGAACTGGGCTCCGGCCGTGAGGCGGTTGCGCGAAATCAGGCTGTGCTCCGACATCCCGTGCAGGGCAAACTCCATCCAGAAGTGCAGATTATCCTTGCTTAGCTCCTGGGGTACACTTTGCTGCACCATCTCCTTCAGGCCGGGCACCACGTCCAGCACCTTGCGGTAGTCCTCGTCGGAGGCATCGTGCAGCAAATCAATGGTGCGGGCGCCAAACCAGTCCTGTACGGGCTTGTAGGGGTTGGGCTTGTCCTTTTGCTTCTTCACCTTCTCGGGGTCAGGGAAGTAGTTGAGGAACTGCGTGCGTAGGGCCTTGCCCATCAGCTTCTCGGCTACGATGCCCGCACCTTCCTGCTCGCCCTCGTACACCAGCTCCACCTTGCCCGTTACGGCCGGCACCGCGCCCAGGAAATCGGCAATGCGCACGTAGGTGTGGGCCTCACCGTTGAGCAAGGCCCGCCGCTCGGCGGCCGCAATTACTTGCTCGTAGGCTGAAATAGTGAGGCGGGCCGACACGCCCGACTTGGCATCCACGAACTCGGAGCCGCGGGCCTCAATGGCTACCTGCTCCACCAAATCATGCACCACGTCGTTGGTGGTAACCAGGCCGCGCTGCTCCTCCCGGATGCGGGCCTCCTGCTTGGTGATGCGCTTGCCGATTTCCAGACTCTTGGGGTAGTGCGTGATAATCTGGGCGTCGATGCGGTCCTTGAGGGGCGTTACAATGGAGCCCCGGTTGGTGTAGTCCTCGGGGTTGGCCGTGAAAACAAACTGGATATCCAGCGGCAGCCGCACCTTGAAGCCTCGAATCTGAATGTCACCTTCCTGCAGAATATTGAACAGGGAAACCTGAATACGGGCCTGCAAGTCGGGTAGCTCATTGATGACAAAAATGCCCCGGTGGGCCCGCGGAATCAGGCCGAAGTGAATCACCCGCTCATCGGAATACGGCAGCTTGAGCGTAGCGGCCTTAATGGGGTCGGCGTCGCCGATGAGGTCAGCCACCGATACGTCGGGCGTGGCCAGCTTCTCGGTGTACCGCTCGTCGCGGTGCAGCCAGCTGACGGGCGTGTCGTCGCCTTTCTCGGCAATGAGGTTCTTGGCGAAAACGCTCAGGGGCTGCAGCGGGTCATCGTTCAGCTCGGAGCCGGCTACCACGGGCACGTACTCATCCAGCAAACCCACCAGCAGGCGGGCAATGCGGGTTTTGGCCTGGCCCCGCAACCCCAGCAGGTTGATGTGGTGCCCGGCCAGAATAGCGCGCTGCAGCTCCGGAATAACGGTTTCCTCATAGCCGTAAATACCCGGAAATACATCCTGTTTGCTGCGCAGGCGCTGAATCAGGTTGTCGCGCAGCTCCTGTTTCACGGAGCGGGGCTGATAGCCGGATTGCTTGAGCTCACCCAGGGTACGGATGTTCTGTAAATCGGCGGAGGAGAGAGAGATGTAGGAAGGCATGTAAATTGGTGGTCATCCTGAGCAGAGCGAAGGACCTTATCACGTCCGCGCCGCGCGTGTAGAAAGTAGTGCAGACGAAAGCAGCCGTGATAAGATGCTTCCTTCGTCAGCATGACAGGAAGTAATTACAACGACTTGCGCCGGTTCTGCTTGTAATCTTCAAAAATTAAATGGCCCAGGCCTTTCAGGCTGGAATAATACGCTTTGCCCTGGTTTACCTCCGTAAACTCCTGCACGAAGCTGCGCAGGTACGGGTCGTCGGCAATCATGAAGGTGGTAATGGGCACTTTGAGGCGGCGGGCGGCGGCGGCCAGGTTCAGGGTGCGGTTCACCACTTTCCGGTCGAGGCCGAAGGAGTTTTTGTAATAGCCGCCGGGCTCCTTCAGGCAGGTAGGCTTGCCGTCGGTAATCATAAAAATCTGCTTGTTGGCCGTTTTGCGCTTGCGCAGCAGGTCCAGGGCCAGCTCCAGGCCAGCTACCGTATTGGTATGGTAGGGGCCCACCTGCAGGTAAGGCAGTTCCTTTACCTCAATCTGCCAGGCATCGTTGCCAAACACAATTACGTCGAGGAAGTCCTTGGGATACTTCTGCTTCACCAGCTCGGCCAGGGCCATGGCTACCTTCTTGGCGGGCGTAATGCGGTCCTCACCGTACAGTATCATGCTGTGCGAAATGTCAATCATCAGTACCGTGGAGGTCTGGCTTTTGTGCTCATTCTCGCGCACTTCCAGGTCGCCCTCGGTCAGCATGAAGTTGTCGCCATCCATGCCGTGGTTGAGCTGGGCATTGCGGATGGATTCCGTCATCTGAATCTGCTCCAGCGAGTCGCCGAAGCGAAACTCGCGCATGTCGGTACTCAGCTCGTCGCCCTGGCCGGTGTGGGGGGTGCGGTGGTTGCCTGTGCCCGATTTTTTGAGCTTGCCGAAGATTTCCTCCAGGGCCGAGCGGCGAATGTTCTGCTCACTTTTGGCCGTGATGTTGAACGCACCCGGCTCCTGGGGATTCTCATCGATGTACCCTTTTTTCTTTAGGTCATCGATAAAGTCGCCCATGCCGTACTCGTCGTTGGTGAGACCGTACTGCTTATCCAGCTCGTTTAGCCATTGCAGAGCCTCACTCACGTCGCCGCTGGTGATGGTAACCAGCTGCATAAATATCTTAAAAAGGGAGTCGAAGCCCGTATTACCCGACTCCTCGGGCACAAAGTCACGAAAACGAAAGCCTGCAGACATATGGAAGGGGGTGAGTACGTAGAACAACGGGCGGGGGGGCAATGTTCAGTAGGGAGTAATTCATCCTTCCACCTTTACCTCATCACCTGATTTCTCTTATGAAAGCCATCTGGAACGACACGGTAGTGGCCGAAAGTGCCGACACCGTAGTAGTGGAAAACAACCATTATTTCCCGGCCGACTCCATTCGACGTGAATACTTCGAAGATAGTATTGCGCATACTTCCTGCCCCTGGAAGGGCCGGGCCAGTTACTATTCCCTGCGCGTAAACGGCGAGGTGAACAAAGATGCAGCCTGGTACTACCCCGAGCCTAAAGATGCGGCCGGAGCCATTAAAAACCGGGTAGCATTCTGGAAAGGGGTGCAGATACTGCCTTGAGCACGGCCAAGCGGGAGCAGGGGTAGCGGGGTACTACGGTTGAGTTTCCTGATACAGCAGGTAGTAGGCACGGGAAGCAGTTATTTAATCAATACATAGTGAAAAAAATACAACTCAATCTATCTACATTGCGTTTACAACTGCCGAACTCCCCCTAGATGAAACTGAGCTCCGGTGAGTGCCGGAGTGTATCGAAGCATCTTCCCTAATCTCCCTACTACCCATGCGTACCTCATTTTCCTTTTTGTTGCTGGCTACCGGCGTGGTAGCCGCCTCGCTCACGGCCTGCGACTCAACCCGCCAGGTAACCAGTGAAGCTTCCTCCGATAGTGTACCGGCTGCTCCGACCGTTGACGAAGGGGACGTGAGCTTTAACCGGGAAGTAACCCAGGGTGATTACCGCTTTACAGTGAAAACGTTTGGCTCCCAGGAGCCCCGCGTGGTAAGCATCCGCTCCTATCGGGGCTCGGCCCAAACCATTGATCCGCTGCGGGCGGAAGTAACCGGAGCTGTGACCAACATTGCCTCCGGCGACCTGAACGGCAATGGTAAGCCTGAACTGTACATCATGACCGACAACAAGAAAGCCAACGGCGGCCTGTATGCCTACGAGTTTGGGGAGCGGGGTTACACGCCCATCACTTTCCCGGGCACGCCCGGTGGCACGGCCGGCCAAGGCTACTCCGGTCAGGATACTTACCAGATCAGCGGCAATAAGCTGGTGCGCACGTTCCCAGTGACACCAGCCGATGCTTCTCAGGCAGCCAGCACCCGCACCGTGGAATACTCCCTGGACCCCAGCGGCAAGCTGATCATGGGCCAGTCCATGGATGCCAAGTAAGAGCTTAGAGCATATGAAAAATCCCCCGCAACGGTTGTTGCGGGGGATTTTTTTTGGCAGTTGATTTCCGTTCTGAGTACCAGGGGCAGCTAACCAAGTAGTACGGACTACTCAATCCATTTGAACTTGTACTCCAGCTTGGGAACGGGCATACGGTCGGCTACGCGGCGCAGGCGGTTGGGCAGGGCCATGATGTATTCGCGGGCCTTTTCGGCGGCACCAGTCAGGCCGGTAATCTGGTCAATTTTCCAGTCGGCAATCAGCGTATCCAGAATATCGGTATAGTCGTGGCTGGTGTATACGCCCAGACGCTGGGCCGCGTCGGTGAAGTGGCCAAACGTCTTGCCGATATCCACGCCCATTTCGCGCATGTAATGAGCGGGCATCACAATTTTCTTGCGCATCATGTCCTCAAAGGCCAGCATCATCTCGGAGGCGTCCACCTCAAAAATCTTCTCCACGAAGGTTTTGTACACGCGGGCGTGGCGGGTTTCGTCGCCGGCAATCATCCCGCAGATTTTGCTGAGCTGATCTTCCCCTACTTTGCGGGCCAGGGTGCCCACGCGGCGGTGCGAGAGGTTGGTAGCCGTTTCCTGGTAGCTGGTGTACACAAAGGCACGGTAAGGGTCGTGGGCAGTGCCCAGGTCGAAGCCATCGGCAATGAGGTACTGGGTGCTCACCTCAAACTCGCGCATGTTCACGCGGCCCGATAGGTAGAGGTAGCGGTTGAGCAGGTCGCCGTGGCGGTTTTCCTCGGCCGTCCAGCCCCGGATCCACTGGGCCCAACCGTTGTCGGGGTCCCGGTTCAGGTCGTCCAGCTCATGAAACCAGGCCTCGTAGTTGGGCAGGGCTTCTTCCGTGATGGTGTCGCCGATGAGTACGGCCAGCAGATCATAGCTGAGCTCCTTAGCCCGCTCGCGCAGAAGCTTTACCTCATCGAAGAAGGTATCGAGGCGGGAATCGGGTAGAAAGTCGGCGGGCTGCCAGCTGCTATCCACACTTTTAAGGAAGGAGCCCAGGTTTTCTTTCACAAAGCCCTCCATGTACTGGAGAACTTCGGAGCGCGAGGTGACGGAGGCGGTAATCATGGTAATGGGAGGAAAAAGGTACTAGCAACATCAAAGGTATAGCTCCCCTACCCCGTCATAGGCGGAATAAGTCCAGGGTGGACTACAAAATTTTGGCTTTCGAAGATGAATGCAGGAATTTTACACGAAATTGGTATGCATGCATAGCATTTTTCCAGGTTAGGCGGTTGGCAGAGGCTGATTCAAGCTGCATGAGAGGCTGACCTGGCTGCTGGCGCAAGGCCAGTTGGCGGTTGAGCAGGGCTGCCCCCTCGGGAGAGAGTAGCCAGGCTACATTGGGGCGCTGCCCCAGCCGCCGCAACGCCTCCGTGAAGTTGCGGGAGCCAGTGAGGTGCTGACGCAGGGCAGGCTGTGAGGGGTGTAGGGTTTGCCAGCCTATTACAGATACCCGCAATGGTGCGTTTGTCAGCTTATTTCGGCCGCCAACGGCCGAGGGCAATACCTCCTGGAAAGGGGAACCAGCCTTGTACGTTTGCTCCCACAGGTCCGTCACCACTACATCAGCACGTTTTGCCAGCTGCGACAATTGCTCGCGTGTTTGGTTGTTGCGCTGCTGCTCCGCAGCCAGTACGATACTGCGGTGCCAGGTTTTGAGGCCGTAAGGCACCGCCGCCGCCACCAGTACGGCCAGCAGCACCGCCACTGCATGGCGCGGAACGGGCTGCCGGCCGAACACGAAAATCAGGTTGCTGATAACCCAGAAATCCAGCAGCGGCAGGGCCAGCCGGGGCGGCAGTTTCAGCACCACGCCCAGCCCCAGTACCAGCCCGGTATAGCCTAGCTGCACCGCCCAGAACCAACGGCCGCCGGGCCGCCGGGCCACCAGTGCCCAAGTGGCAGCTACTAGCAACAGCAGCGGAAAATAGTCGCGGGGGAGCTGCCGGAGCAGCGCCAGTAGCTTCGTGGGGGCAGTTTCCCACAGAAAATACCCCGGCCGAATCGGTGCAACCCGAGCGAATAGGGCCTCATTGACCACGGCAGAATCGGCCAGCATCCACTGCCGGACGGCGGCCAGGCCCAGGCTATCGGCAGCGGAAAGCGGACGCGGGGGCGGCGCCGTCAGCTGGAAGTCGTTGAGGTTGGATTTAAGCACATCGAGGCGACGGAAGGTAGCCGCAGCGGGGCTCCAGGTAAGGTTGAGCCAAAGTCCGCCCAGCATCGCCCAGGCTGCGGCTCCGGCCAATACTGGCAGGCTGCGGCGGCCGCTCAGCCACCACGCCCCGGGCAAGGCAGCAGCGCCCCCCAGCAGCGCCGCGCTGGGCCGGATCAGCCAGCTGAGGCCAAAAGCCAGCAGGCCTATCGCCAATGCCCCCCGCGCCGGGGCCCGCTGAGCGGCAAACAGCACCCCGGCCCCGGCCAGCAGCAGAGGCACCCGCACATAGTTGAACCACAGGCCATGCTCCAGCCACGCCACGCCCCAAAACAGCACTAGTACCGCCACCAACCCCCAGCGGCCGGCGGCTGGCCGCAGCAACCGGTAGAGCACGGCAAACGCCAGCACGGTAGCTGTGTAGAGCAGCCCGTAGAGGGTAAGGCCATACCAGGATACCAGAGGCGCGGTGGGGTACAGCCGGCTCCAGACCCCGGCGAAACCATGGAAATAGAGGTACAGATCGGAAACCGGAGCGGCGGCAGTTTCGCCCCGCAGCAGGGCCACGATGGTGAGGTCGTCGTTGGTTTCAAAATAGCAGCCCCATACCGCTCCGCTTACCAGCAACAGCAGCAACGGCAGCAGCAGAACAACCAGGCGACGATGTGACATGAGTTGCAAGATAGGTGACAGGTGGGTAGTGAGAAGGAGAACGTCATGCCGAGCTTGCCGAGGAATCTCGCGTGCTGCCGCTGTGGTGATAATTGTCATGCTGAGCGCAGCGGAGCATCTCTACCGCTTCGTTCGGGCGATTCGCTAGCCCAGAGTTTAAACCCTGGGCTATGGAGCGGTTACGGCTAGTTACTATTGCACCATCAGCACGCGAGATTCCTCGGCTTCGCTCGGAATGACGTTCTCCTACTCAATACTCATTACTCATTACTTACTACCCACTACTCACCTCATCCCCTCGTCACTATCTTGCCCCGGTGAATAGAATGCTGACCCGCCTGCCCGATTGGACGCTGCTGTTTGTGGTACTGTTGACCGTGGCTTATTTCCTGCTGACCCACGAAGGCCTGTATGCACTGGACGACTACTACTATTCCCGCTACGCTCACCAGCTGCTAAACGGCACCTTTCGGCTGGAACCTGACCCCCAGGGCTTGCTGCACGACCCCTTGAAGGAGCGGTATCTGATTTTTGGGCCGGTGGCAGTGTTCTTTCAGCTGTTCGGGCTCAACATTATCAGTGCTACGCTCTGGCCCTTACTGGCTACGCTGGGCTGTGCTGCCCTCATCTGGCGGATGTACCGCCGCCGGGAGCCGGTGGTGGCCGCTGGTGCCATGCTGCTGCTGGGGCTGCACTACTTTACCCTCAACCTCACCAACTACCTCTACCCCGACAACATTCTGATGTTCTGGTGCCTGGCCTGCGCGGCCGCGCTGCTGCGGGGTCGGGAGCCGGACCGGCGGGCGGGCTGGTGGGGCGCGGGGTTTGCCCTGCTGAATATGGCGGCCCTGCTCAGCAAGGAAACCATTGTGTATTACCTCCCTTTTTACCTGGGGGTGCTGGGCCTGGATGCCTGGCACCGTCGGAACGGGCGATTCTGGCTGGTGGCAGTGGGTACCGGAGTTGTGCTGCTGCTGGGGTATCTGGGGCTGTACTGGCATTACACCGGCGACGCCCTCTACCGCATCCACCTCATCGAGCACACCAACGAGTTTCTGAAAGAAGGCAACTACCTGGCCGGAAACCGGGCGGCGCTGCTGGCCCGCATCACCTGGCAACCCCTGCATTTTTTTGTAGGGGCGGGCCTGGGGTTGATGCTGGTGCTGGCGGGCCTGGCCAACGGAACGCCGCCAACTGCCACCCCCGAGCGCCCCGACCGGCGGTTCTGGCTGGCCCTGGCGGGCAGCACCCTGGTGCTGTACTGGGTGGGCAGCACGTCCCTGAGCAGCTACAACCCAATTACCCTGCTCCCCCGCATGACCACTCCCCTGCTGCCCCCGCTGGCCCTGGCCGCCGGGTTTGGGCTGCGGCGGGTGGTGCAGGATGGCGGGTGGCGCCTCTGGGCCGCCGGGCTGCTGCTACTAGGGCTGGCCACGTGGTTGCACAATGCTTTGTCGGTGGTGTACGCGGGGCCGGGGCTGTGGCTGCTGGCCGTAGCGGCGGGGAGCGGCCGACCACGTTGGCCGCAGGGGCTCCGGACCGGTACATCCGCCCTGGCTGGCGCTACCGTACTGGTACTGGCTCTGGCCCTGGCCATCCGGCCGGTGTACTTCATGCGCAAGCCCTCTGTTTCGGAGCATTTTGCTCAGGAGCGCATTGTCCGGCAGCACCTATCGGGACTGGGCCGGGGTACGGTGCTGGTCGATGACTACCTCATCGGCAACTACGACTTTCTCTACGGCTTCCGGGTGCCGCCGGGCTTGCAGTACCGCCGCTACTGGGCCCGCGACTCGGTGCGCCTGGCACCGGCTGAGCACGCCTGGCTGCTGCTGAACCGCGCCACCCTCAGCAACGACGAGCTAACCCGCAAGCTCATCCGCTACTCCCCCGATTCGGTGCTGAACTGGTACCCCCGGCGCCGACTGCTGGCGCAGGATGGGCGCGTGGAGCTGTATGAGGTGGAGCTGGGAGGTAATAAGTGATGAGACTGTTCCTGACACGGCGGACACTGACGAAGGTATTCTTCCACCTGCTCCCCTTATCACCGTCCGAACATTTTTTGCAGCCTTCAGCACCATCGGCCACTCTCCCGTAACAGCTGTGCCGTTGCGGCTTCCTTCAGAATCTGGCCAGGTTCCCCAACAACCAGTCCAGCGGACCTACGGCGCGGAGCTCCTGCAGCAGCAAGTACAAAGCCCGGGCCTCCGGAAAATTCCGGTACCGCACAGCCTGGCGCAACTCCCAACGGACCCGCACGGCCAGGGCTGCCCGCTCGGTATCGGTACGGCATAACGCCTGCGCCTTCTGGCACACCCGAATGGTGGAGCGCAGGTAGGGGTCGTGGGGGCGGTATCCCTTGCGCGACATGGCCTGCGGGTGCAGCCGCTTTTGGGTGGTTACAAGGTCCAGAAACTGAAAGTCCCAGTCGCGGCTGGCCCGCACCCAGAAGTCGAAATCCTCGTAGGCCAGCGTTTCATCGTAGCCACCCAGCTGCGCCAGCGTGGCGCGGCGCATAAGCATGGTGGGCGTGCTGATGAAGTAACGGGCCAGCACCTCGGCGAAAACCGGGCCACTGGCCGGGCGCGGGTGCAGCTGGCCCCGGGCGTCGCGGCGGAAATGGTAGCGCACATGGTGGCCTTCCTCATCAATGAGCTCTGCATCGGAGTATACCATACCGCAGCGGGGGCCAGCTGCAGCAAAGGCCGCCACCTGCTGGGCTACCCGCTCGGGCAGCAGCACATCATCGGTAGCAAAATCAATGATAAAATCTCCTTTTGCCTCCCGAAAAGCGGAGTTGAAAGCCTGGCAGTTCCCGCTGTTGTGGGGCAGCAGCCGCAGGTGCCAGCTGGGGTAGGCAGCGGCGTAGCGACGCAATATCTCGGGGCTGCCGTCGGTGCTGGCGTCATCTACCAGAAATACCTCCAGGTGCGGGTAGGTCTGGGCCCGAATGGACTCCAGGGCCGTTTCCAGAAACCGGGCGTGGTTGTAGCACAGAGCCACAATAGTAACGAGGGGGAGGTTGGAGGCAGGCATTCGGCAGCAAGATACAAAGGCTCCCGAACGAGCTTGGAACCCCAGGCTGTGCGCAGTTAGAACGGGCGTCCCGTAGCTGTTAGAAGTGGTACCCCGAAGCTGTACTTCGGCCCGCGCAAGAGGCTACTTACCTTCTTGTATGGACCAGCGGAATGCTTGAGGTACACGTTCTTCTGGGTCTGATTACCTTCTGACGCGAGCCGGAGCACAGTTCCGGAGGCTACCCGTTCTGGCGGCTTCGCGGGGCTACTTCCGCCAGGCCTATTTTCCCCATATTTCCCGCCGGAAGTACCATAGACACCAGCCAAGCAGCAGCCCGTAACGCACGGCCTGGGCCAGGGGCGCACCCACTAGCCCGAAACGGGGCAGCAGCACAACCAGTAGCCCGCCCAACGCCGCGGCCGAAACTGCCTGCACCGCCACGTAGCGCCCCACCCGGGCCTGGGCCGTGAGCAGAAACAGCAGCAGCCAGGTGAGAAACTTCAGCCAGTCGGCCAGCAGCTGGGGGGCCAGCAGAAAACCCGCGGCGGCAAAGCGGGGCTCAAACAGCAACGGCAGCAGCCAGCCCCGCAGCAGCCACAGCAGCCCCAGACCCACCGCCAGAACCGGTGCCAGCAGGGCCAGCACGGTACGCACAAAGCGGGCCCGCTCCAAAGGTCGGCTACTCAGGGCCGCCAGCCGCGGGTAGTACACGCTGCTCATCACCGCCGAAAATACCATGGTATAATTATCGGAGAGCTTGGCCACGGCCTGCCACAAATCGGTGGCAGCCAGGCCGAATTGCCGGATTAGCAGCTCACGCAGGCTGAAATCCACGGCTTTCGAAAAAAGCAGCACGCTCAGGGCCATGAGCAGAAACCGGCCTAGTCCGCGCAGGGTCACCCGGCTTACGCGGCCTCGCAGCCGGGGCAGCAGCCCGGCCCGGCCCGCCACCCAAACAGCCGGCAGCAGCGTGAGGCCCTGGGCCAGCAGGTAGGCCAGCAGCGCCACCGCAACCGAGCCACCCCGGTACAGCACCGCCCCCACGGCCGCCGGCCCCAGGGCACTCAGCAGCACCGTGAGGCCCACGTAGGCCCGCAGCCGGCCAGCCGCCAGCAGCACCGTCACCACCCAGGCGTTCCCAATCAACAGCCCCAGGCCCATCACAAATAGCCCCAACCAGCCCGCTCCCGCCCCGAATACCCCAACCAGGGGTCCGGGAAACAGCAGCAACAGTCCGGCGCTCAGTACAACGGCCAGCCCGTTCAGCGCCAAGCCGGCGCCCAGCCAGGACCGGTAGCGGCCCGAACCCGGCCGCAATGGGGCCAGGTATTTCACCGTGCCCACGTGTACCCCGTCGTTGGGCAGGGTGGTGAACAGAGCCATCAGGTTCTGGAAATGCGCCAGCAGCGTGAGGCCGCCGGCTCCGCCGTACACAGCCAGCAGCTTATTCAACAGCAACGCCCCCGCCGTGCGGGCCGCCACGGCCACCCCGGAGCCCGCCGACCCACGCAGAAACCGGCCTAACACGGCGGCGCGGGGTTCGGGCTGGGCATCGGGCGCGGTCATTTGTTGGTTGTTGGTTGTTGGTTGTTGGTTGTTGGTTGTTGGTTGTTGGTTGTTGGTTGTTGGTTGTTGGTTGTTAAAATGTATGGCCGATGTCGGGCCGGGTTACATCAGAGCGAAAAAAATACCGACCAACAGCCACCAGCCAACAGCTAAAGGCCGCTACTCAACAGCTCCTTTTCCAGGGTTAGCTTGAGGCTGGGGACGCCGCCGAGGTGGCGCTTGAATTGCAGCAGGGACTGATTCAGGCCTTCGGGGAGCGTGGAGGTGCCCAAATCGAGCAGGCGCATCCCGCTGGCTTGCCCAAAGGCATGGAGGCCGGCATTTAGCAGCACTACCGGGCTGAAAGTATTGTAAGCCAGGGGACTGGCGGGGTAGAAGTTATACAGCACATCTTCCCGTACCCGAATGGCAATGGTCAGGGCCGCCCACTCGCCGGCCGCATCTCGCACCGAAAACAGAAACACCTGGTCGGGCAGCGCCCGAAACAGGGTTTGCAGCTGCTCCAGGGTCATGGAGAGGTCCTGGCCTTTTTCCTGGCGGCAGCGGCGCAGGAACTCGTAGGCCAGCGGCAGCAACAAGGGCGGCTCCTGCTCGAAGCGCAGGCCGTGCCGTTCACACTTCAGCAACCGCCGCCGCTCGGAGGCGTGCAGGCGGGCCCGGAAATCCTGGTTTAATGGCAGGTGGTTGTTGAGTTCGGCCAGCGCCACCTGGTAGCCCAGTTGCGTGAGCTCCTGAGTGAGGCGGGCAGTAGGAGCTGGCTCGTAGGCAAAGGCCGGCAGGCGCAGCGTAAAGCGCCGGGTGCCGCGGGTACGCAGTTCGGCCTCCACAGCCGTGAGCATAGCCCGCAAGGCCCTGGCCGGAAGGCCCGGCGCCCCTTGCAACGCCCCGAACGGAGCCTGCCAGGGACTACGGGCAACGGCGGAATCCGGGCTCAGAAAAACCGACAGCTGTGCTACCGTGCAGCCTGGGGCCGCTTCTTCCAGAAAAAAATGCAGCCGCTCCCCGGGGCTGGACTGCAGCGCCATGTGCCGGGCCGTGTGGTATAGCCAGGGCGTGTAAGCGGGAGGCAGCACCGGTTCCGCCGCTTCGGCCGCTACCAGCCGCAGCGCATACTGCTCGGCTCCGGCAGGCAACGGTAGAAAACAGGACACAGCGGACGAGGCAGAGGACAAGGGCACACCAGCAAAGAAGGGCGAAAGTACGAGGTTTTCCTGCCCGCACCTGTACGCTGGTTGTTGTACGGCAGTTTTTCGCGTGCTGCACTGGCTGGCAACGCCAGCTTTTCCGGCGGAATCCCGTAAACTTCCGGTGTATAGCCTTTTTCTGTGTGCATGACCCCTCCAGAGCCTTCCACTACCCCCCTGCCACCCCACCCTCAGGCCGCCCCCCCCTTGGAGGCTGACGACGATGACCAGCTGCACACCCAGGTAGCCGCCGACCGGGACGCTACCCGTCAGGCCCGGCAGCAGATGGTGGGCCAGCGCCCTGGTACCCTTATGGTACGCGAGGATGCCGTTAAGCCACGCCTGTTCCTGATTTCCTACGACAATGACTTCTTTGCCGAGCAGGAATACCAGGTGTACGACGAGCTGCTGGCCTATTTTCGGCAGCACCCCGAGCAAAAGCACTGGCTCGATGTTCGGGGTTACGACGACCTGGCGCTAATGCAGCGCCTGCAGGAGGACTTCCGCATTCATCCGCTGCAAATGGAGGACGTGCTGGGTGACTACCAGCGGGCCAAGGTGGAGGAAACTGAGGACGGGCTGTTTCTGGTGTCGCGCATGACGGAATTTACCCGCCTGCTCGACATCGACGACGACCAGCTGTCCATCTTTACCGGCCCCAACTACGTCCTCACGTTTCAGGATGATTACGAGGACTGCCTGGACGCGGTGCGCCTGCGCCTGCGTACCGGCCGCAGCAACATCCGCCGCCGCCCCCCGCTGTACCTGGCCTACGCCCTCACCGACGTAGTGCTGGACCACTATTACCCCACCATGGCGGCCATCGGCGACTACCTCGAAACCCTGGAGGAGCGCATCTTCCAGGGCCGGCCCGACCGGCGCGTGCTCAACCGCATTCTGCACATCAAGAAAGACATTGTGCGCTTCCGCCGGCTGGTGTACCCGGAGCGGGAAAAGATTGGGGAGCTGCTGCGGATGCCCGAAGAAGACGTGCCGGAGGAAATTAAGGTGTTTTTCAAGGACTGCTACGACCACGCCATTCAGGCCCTGGACCTGGCCGAAAGCTACCGGGAAACGGTGAGCAGCTTGGTGGAGCTATACATGTCGGACCAGGCCAACCGGGCCAACGAGGTGATGAAAGTACTAACCATCATCAGCAGTATTTTCATTCCGCTCAGCTTCGTGGTAGGCCTCTACGGCATGAATTTCCAGCGCGAAGGACCCGATGGCCGCATCAACTACCTCAACATGCCCGAGCTGTACAGCCCCTGGGGATATCCGGTGCTGCTGCTGATTCTGACGCTCATCGTCATTGGCCAACTCACGTACTTCTACCGCAAAGGCTGGCTAACGAATAGGTGAGGAAGGTAGTGAGTAGTGAGTAGTTGGTAATAGGGCTGTCATCCTGAGGCGCAGCCGAAGGACCTTATGACGCTTGAGCCGTTCGAGCAATTTCACTGCAGATAGCGCAGAATATCACGTAGAGACTATTCTGCCACGGGCTGTTTAACCGTAAAAAGGTCCTTCGCAAGCTCAGGATGACAATCCTACTACCCACTACCAAACACCCGTTACTCGCCTCACAACCTCACATCCGTGCGGCGCAGTTCGGTGCCTAGTACCCGGAATAGGTGGTAGATGTCGGTGGTGGGGTCGTAGGTAAGGGCTACCTGGGAGGCAGTGCTGCGGAAAGGCTGCCCGCTGATGAGCCGCAGCCGGGCATCGTAGAGAAACACGTTGCCGGGGCCGGTTTCGGTGAGGGCGTAGATTTGCCGGCCGGGCCCGAAGGAGAAATACTGCACCGAGCGGGGCGCCGAGGTAACAAACGTCTGGCTGAGCAGCTGACGCCCGTTGGGGTCGAATAAACTCAGGTGGCCTCCTTCTTCGCGCACCACCACAAAGCTGCGCTGCTGCTGGTCGGGTACCAGGCGGAAGCGGCTGGTGCGGCTCCAAGTGGCGGCCCGGCGCCGGCTCACGATGTCGCCGCTCAGGTTGAAGCTCACCAGCTCGCCGTGTTGGTTAACCACAGTCAGGCGGGAGCGGCTCAGGGTGGCGCCGGGCTCCGTCAGCACTCCGCCCGCCAGGCGCCCGCCCACGCTGATGGGGAAGCCTGGGTACGGACTGCCGGCCTCATCGAAGGCGTAGATGTAGCCGTTCTCCAGCAGCACCACCACTACATCGTGCCCGGCTATGGTGAGGTAGTGCGGCGGGCCGGCCAGCCGGAACTCCAGCTGCTTGGGCTGCCAGCCGGGGAAGGTGCGCCCCTGCGTATCGTAGAGAAACAGGTTGCCGCTGGCCCCGGCCACCAGCAGGCGGCGCGGCCCTCCACCGGCCGCCGGCGACACGCTCAGGGACGTGGCCCGCACCGTATCGGGCAGGTTGAGGGGGAAGTTGGGCTGCACCTGGCCCCGGTTGTTGAGCTGAAACAGCTGACCGGGCGTGGCCACCAGAAAACCACTGGCGCCCGGCAGGCGGAACGTGGGCCCCACCAGCGGCCCCGGCAGCGTATCCGACCAGGCCACCACGTTATCGGGCGTAACGTAGTGCAGCACGTGGGCCGTATCCTGCACCAGCACCCCGGGCAACTTGGTCCCACTTATTAGCACGGCTTCGGGCGGACTACTCAGGGGCGTTTTGAAAGCCAGCACGCTGCCCGTGCTGTTCTGGTTCTGGGGGCGGGCTTCGGCCGGCCCTACCACCGGGTGGCGCAGCACAAACTGCGTAAAGTACTGGGCGCCCGGCTCCCGCTCGTCGGGGGCGGGCACCCACTGCAAACACACCTGCGGAAAACGCTTGAACAGGGCCTCGTTTCGGAGCAGCCCGGCCCGACGTTCCTCCTGCAGGCCCCGCAGCAGCAGATTCCAGCAGTTGCGCGTATCCAGCAGCACCCGCAGGCGGGCCAGGGGCTGGGTTTCCTGCAGAAAAGCCACCTGCGTGGGGGAACGACTCCAGACCTCCCCGGCCGCTACATCCGTCAGCCACTGGCGCAGGGTTGCCTCATCGTCGGCAAAGCCCACATAGTTGCCTACCTGCGCCACCACGGGCTGGGCAAAGCCTTTAAACAGAGGACCCAGCAGCTGCTCGGGCAGCTCCGGTATGCCGGCCTGGTACAGCTGGTACGGCCCCACCCGCCCAAAAGCCGGAGTGGCCCCGGCAGCCCGCCGCAGCTGCCCCAGCAGGCTGCTGACCTTGGCAGGGCGGGCCGTGTACACCACGGCCAGCTTGCCTGGCCGGGCCCGGGCCGTGGCCGTGCCCAGGTAGCATAAGGCTACCTCCTGGCTGAACTGAGCCGTGAGGCTATCCGGCAGGCTACCCACGGCGGCCCTCACCGAATCGGGGGCGGCGGCGTGGCGCGGACCGCGTAGCGTGGCCACCGGCCCCAGCCCCAGGTGCACCACCAGGGCCGCCCGCAGGGGTAGTACCTCGGCCATGCGCAGGCGCTGGGCAGGTTGGCCCAGCAGGCGCTGGTGCAGCCCGTCGCGGGTGGTTTCGGGGTTGGCAAATCCTGCAAATGCTACTTTATTGCCCGCCAGCTTCATTTCCGTCATTTCGTTGCGAGCCAGGCTGGCTACGGCCGCCATTTCCGGAGTAAGCTCCTGGCGGAAAAACACGCTGAGCAGCTGCGGCAGCCGGCGTTGGTTTAGCAGCAGGGTGGCATCCACGTCGCGGAGCTGGAAGTAGTCGGTGCTCTGGAACTCAGCGGCCACGGTGGGGGCGTCGGGGGTGGTGAGGCGACGGGCCACGGCTTCCACCAGGGCCGGGCTGGCACTCAGCAGCAGGTGGTTGCGGTAGTTCAGCAGCGTGAGGCCTTCCCGGCTGCCGCGGGGTCGTACCTCCGTCAGCAGCTGGTCTTCATACTCCCGGCTGGTGACTTGGAACCGGGCGTCCCGGCCCAGGCCTTCCAGCAGGCCCCGCACCTGCCGGTACTCCCGCACGCTGCTGATAGGAATCTGAAACAATATATCAAACCGGCCGGGGCCCGTTACGTGCAGGGAAGTGAGCACCCGCTTGCGGCCCAGAAACCGCAATACCACGTTGCGCCCTCCGGTAAGGCTGTCGGCCAGGGCCAACTGGTTTTCGACCTGCTGAAAGTAGCGCACAGCCGAGAGGTTGTCCCAGAGCTGGGTTTCCTTGAGGTGGCGCACCAGGGTGGAATGGTCGCGCGTGACAGCCACCAGCACGGCATCGTCGGGTACCAGGGCCCAGGGGTCGACGGGTACGCGGGCCACAGTGCGGCGGTAGTACACGTAGGAGCCCAGTGCCGTAAGCAGCAGCAAACCCGTCAATAAAACCAGTACTCGTTGCGACATGCAGGGGAAACCCGGGAGGTAGGGAGCGGCAAAAATAGCTATTCGGCGCAGAGTAAGCCGTTGCTACGGCCGGGCGGGTAGCGGGGTTTGCAGGGCAGTTTTCTATCTTCCGGCCCGAAACCCTTTCTCTTCTCCCTGTATGTCAGAAAAACAAGGCCATTTTCAGCGGGCCATTACGCTGTTTGATGCCGTCATGATTGTCACCGGCAGCATGATTGGCTCCGGTATCTTTATCGTGTCGGCCGATATTGCCCGGCAGGTAGGCTCCGGCGGCTGGCTGCTGGTAGTGTGGCTGCTGACGGGCGTGATTACCCTGGCCGGGGCCATTAGCTACGGTGAGCTGGCCTCCATGTTTCCGAAGGTGGGCGGCCAGTACGTGTACCTGCGCGAGGCCTACAACAAGCTGGTGGCCTTCCTCTACGGATGGTCGTTGTTCCTGGTCATCCAGACCGGCGTAATTGCCGCCGTGGCGGTGGCATTTGCCAAGTTCACGGGGGTGCTGGTGCCCTGGTTCAGCGTGAAGAACGTGCTGTTTGCAGTAGGCGGCCTGGAGTTCAGCAGCGTGCAGCTGCTGGCCATTGTGCTTATCATCGGCATTACGGCCCTGAACGCCCAGGGCGTGCGTACCGGCAAGCTGATTCAGAATGTACTGGGTAGTACCAAGCTCATTGCCCTGGCCCTGCTCATTCTGTTCGGGGTGGCCCTGGGCATCAACCACGAAGCCATTCAGGCCAACTTCCATGACCTGTGGGCGGCGGCCCGCTACCCGGCTCCCGGCGCTTCCTTCGTCCCCATTCCGCTCAGCCTCTCGGGGCTGGTGGTGGCCATTGCCATGGCCATGACGGGCTCTCTGTTCTCTTCTGACTCCTGGAACAACATTGGCTTTGCGGGCGAGGAAATTGTGAACCCGGAGCGTACCCTGGTGCGCAGCATGGCCCTGGGTACCGCCATTGTTACGGCGCTTTACATTCTCATCAATATTGTATACCTGCTGGTGCTGCCCCTGCACGGCGCGCCCGAGGCGGCCACCGTGGCTGGCCGGGGCATTCAGTACGCCACCGACGACCGGGTAGCCACGGCCGTGGTAGAATCGGTGCTTGGCCAGAAGGGCGCGTACGTAATGGCCGTGCTCATTATGCTCAGCACCTTCGGGGCCAACAATGGCATTATTCTCAGCGGGGCCCGGGCCTACTACGCTATGGCCCAGGACGGGCTGTTTTTCCGGGGGCTGGCCCGCCTGAACACGGCCGGGGTACCCAGCCGGGCCTTGTGGGCCCAGTGCCTGTGGGCGTGCCTGCTGTGTCTGAGTGGCTCCTACGGGCAGCTGCTCAACTACGTGATGTTCTCGGTGATTCTGTTCTACGTCATCACTATTGTGGGCATTTTCGTGCTGCGCCGCACCCGGCCCGAAGCTCCGCGGCCCTACCGCGCCTGGGGCTACCCGGTGCTGCCCGGCCTGTACGTGGTGCTGGCCTCGGCCTTTTGCCTGATTCTGCTGGTAGCGCCTGATACGGCCGAGTTTTCCCGGCGCGGCCTGCTGCTGGTGGCACTTGGGGTGCCGGTGTATTTTCTGTTCGGCCGCCGGTTCGCCCAACGCTCAGAGTAGCACTGACGGGAGGGTAAAGCCTTTCCAGCAGGATTAACAGCCCCTTTACCAGAACGCCCCGCACCGGTTATACCGATGCGGGGCGTTCTGGTAAAGGGGCGTAGGGGCAGCGCCGTTAGCGACGCTTGCGGCGGGCACCTTCCTTCGGGAGCAGCGTTACGTTCTGGGGCTGGGTGCTACGGGTGCGCACCTCCTGGTCTTCGTAGCCGCCGTAGCCGTATACCAGCGTATTGTCGCCGGCGGGTACTTCAATGGAGTAGTTGCCGTTAGCATCGGTACCGGCCACTTTTTTCAGACCGCGCACCATTACCGTGGCGCCAGCCATGGGGCGGCCATTCTCGTCGAGGATGCGGCCGCTCATGGTAACGGTGGCAGGGGCGGCTTCGGCGGCGGCAGGCGCGGCGGCGGGCACGGGCTCCACGGCCACGGGCTCTTCGGCGGGAGCAGCGGCCGCCAGGGCCGGAGCAGCCGTGGCCGCTTCAGGTGCTTTGGTTGCTGCAGCCGGTTTGGCGGATTTAGCGGCGGCCGCCGTTTCGGGAGCTTCGGTAGCCTCTGCTTCCGCCACTTCTTTTGCCTCTTCCGTGGGACGGGTGGCCGTTACGGTGGCTTCGCCCAGCTCCATTACGGGCATGGCGGCGGCCAGGCGACGAGTAGCCTGGGCAGGCAGCAGCACGTAGCCCAGCACCACAATAGCTACTATAGCCCCCACAATAATGGCCAGCCGACGGTTTCCCGACGAGAAATCTTCTTCCTCCTCAATCACTTCAGGGGTAATATCTTCGTTTTCAGCGGGAGTAGGAGTGTTGGCATCCATAAAGCGTTAGGGTAAAAAGTGGGAGTTGCGGAGGACAGAAAAGCAGAGCACCGGGCATTTTGGGGAGCATTACTCCAAAGCGGATACCATCGGCCCCTAAAGATATATGCTAGTCTGCTGGCTTACCTAATCCTGTATTCCAATTTTCGGATTTATTTCCCGCCATGATTAGCATCATTTCCTGCCTGCTCCTGAAAATATGACAAAAAAACCAGGGTCCGGTTCCCAATCTGGAAACCGGACCCTGGTCAGGGCTTTCTGGTGCTAATAAAGCTAGTCGTGAGCGGGTTTGGCAGGGCCACTGGGAGCATCTTCGCCGAACTCCTGGTCCTGGCTGCGGATGGGGTTGCCCATGTCGTAGCTGCCCTCCACTTCAAAACCCGGTCCGCTGGCCTGCTCTCCGGCCTCGTGGTGCTCGTTGCCGCCCTGGGGCACGCCTTCCCCCCCACGAATGGTCAGGTTTTCGAGCTGGTCTTTCTGGTCGGAGCGTTGGGTGTAGCCGCCCGCCCCGGTGTTGCGCTGGGCCGAGGGGTCACTAGCAGCCTTGCCATTGCTCATGCTTTGTTTAAATTCCTTCTCTTTTTGCAGCTGCTCATTCTCCGGAATGGCCTGCTCGTTGTTATGGATGATGTCTTTATTCGAGTTTTCGTTATCAGAAGCCATGGGTGTGGGTGTTGAATGAACAGAATGGTGAGAGTCTGTACGCGGGGCAGGGCGCGGGGGTTGGTAGCCGGGTCGAAAACCACAACCGGGCTGGCGGCGTAGCTTTGCCGGGCCTACCTCCTGCTTTCGGATTCTGCTTATGCACCTGGTCATCATTGGAAATGGTATTACCGGCGTTACCTGCGCCCTCACGGCCCGGCGGCTCCGGCCCGAGGCCCGCATTACGCTGGTAGCCGAGGAAAGCCCCCACCATATTTCGCGCCCGGCCCTGATGTACGTGTACCTGGGCCACCTGCGCCTCCCGGATATTAAGCCCTACGAGGACTGGTTCTGGGCCGAAAACCGCCTGGAGCTGGTGCACGCCACCGCCACCGCCTTCGATGCCCAGGCCCGGACCGTGCAGCTCAGCACCGGCGCTTCACTGGCCTACGATGCGCTGCTGCTGGCCACCGGCTCGCGCAGCCGCCCGGGGCAGTGGCCGGGCCGGGAACTGGCCGGCGTGCAGGGCTTTGTTACCCTGCCCGACCTGGCCCAGATGACCCGCGACACCCACGGCATCGGGCAGGCCGTGGTGGTCGGCGGCGGCCTGATTGGCATTGAGCTGGCCGAAATGCTGGCGGCAAAGGGCGTGGCCGTAACCATGCTGGTGCGGGAGGCGCATTACTGGGGCTCGGTGCTGCCGCCCGAAGAAGGCGCTTTGGTGCAGCGGCAGCTGGATGCCCACCACATTACCGTGCGTTACGCCACCGAGCTGGACGCCCTGCTCCCCGATGGCCTGGGCCGGGTACGGGCTGTGCGTACCCGCACCGGCGAGGAACTGCCGGCTCAGTGGGTAGGCCTGGCCATTGGAGTGGAACCCAACACCGACCTGGCCCGCACCGGCGGCCTGGAGGTGGCCCGGGGCATTCTGGTGGATGAGCTGCTGCGTACCAGCGCCCCGCAGGTATACGCGGCCGGCGACTGTGCCCAGCACCGCCAGCCGGGGCCCGGGGAGCTGGCCGTGGAGCAGCTCTGGTACACCGGCCGCCAGCAGGGCGAAACCGTGGCGTATGCTATCTGCGGGCAGCCCCGCCCCTACCGCCGCGGTGTGTGGTTCAACTCGGCCAAGTTCTTCGACCTTGAGTACCAGACCTACGGCCGCGTGCCCGCTCGCCCCGACCCGGCCGAGCACAGCTTCTGCTGGCAGCACCCCAGCGGCTGCCACCTGCTGCGCCTGAATTTCCGGTCCGATACCCTGGCCGTAACGGGCGTGAATGTGCTGGGCCTGCGCCACCGCCACGAAACCTGGCACCGCTGGCTGCAGGCTGGTACGCCCGCCCCCCAGGTGCTGGCCGAGCTGGGAGCTGCTAACTTCGACCCCGAGTTTTTTCGCCGGTACGAGGCCGATATTGTGGCGGCCTTCAACCAGCAGTTTCCGCAGCATCCGGTGGTACGGCAGCGCCGTACAGGCTGGTTTGGGCGGTAAGCACCGGTTGGTGCGGCTTCACCTGTTTTTTTCTTTTTGCGGATGGATTTCTCCAAGCTATATCACCCCAACGCCCTCAACAGCTTCCAGTTCATTGCCGTGGTGGGAGCCATTATGAGCGGCGGCGCGCAGCTAATTATCCGGCTGCTGGACCACGCCCAGCCTGAGGGCTACAACTACCTGTATCTCTGCTGGCTGGCCCTTTACATTGGCGGCACCCTGCTCAACTACTTCGGCAAACCCTCCAGTGGCCACCATCATCATCATTGAGTTGTGAGCAGCACGTCATTATGAGCATGTGGCGCATCAAGCCAGGGACGGAGCGGAGCCGAAGAATCTCACGTGCTGGCGTTGCCAAACGAACTGTCATTCCGACGCAAGGAGGAATCTCGCGTGTTGATGTCTGAATAGCGTAGCAACGTCAGCACACGAGTTTCCTCAGCTGCACCCGGAATGACGTGCTACTTTTTATCCCATCACCTCATCCCTTCCTTCCCCTCACCTTCCCAACCCTCATGACTACTGCTCCTGTTTCGCCGGTTTCGGTGCCCGAAAAGCTGCTGCTGGCCGTGGTGGGGCTGGGGTTGCTGCTGTTGCTGCCGGTAGCGTTTGATGCTGACGCCCAGCGGGCCCGGCTGTGCTTTTTTGCGGCCCTGGGACTGCTCAGCGCGGGTACACTGGGCTGGAGTTGGTGGAAATTCGGGCGGGGGCCGGCCGGGGTGCGCCAGAACAACCTGTGGCTGCGGGCCAGTACCGCCCGCGGGGCCCTGGCCTGGCTTATGGCCGTGGTGCTCACGGGCTTCTACGTGGTGCTCTACTGGTTCAGCGCCGACAACGGCCAGGGCAATTTCGGGCCGCTCAACCAGCTCGTGCACGCCCTCGACCCCGTAAGCCAGGCCCTGCGCCACCGGCCCGCCGACCAGTGGTTTCTCTACGGCACCTTCTACACCCTGGCCGTGCTGCTAATGGGCGGGCGGGCCCTGTGGAAGTACCGTCACTCGCCCTACCAGCGCGTGCGCACGGCGTCGGTGATGTTCTTCCAGCTGGGCTTTGCCTTTCTGCTGCCGGGGCTGCTGCTGGCTTTTCAGCGGCCTGAGTACTATTTCAGCTACTTCTGGCCTCTCAAGTACGACTATCTGTTTCCGGGCACCGTGGGCTACCTGCTGAAAGACGGCGGCCCGGCCCTGGGCGTGTTCATGGTGTTTTGGGGCGCGGTAATGTCGTTCGTGGCTACGCCGGTGCTAACCTACTTTTTCGGGAAGCGGTGGTATTGCTCCTGGGTGTGCGGCTGCGGAGGCTTGGCCGAAACCGCCGGCGACCCGTACCGCCACCTCTCCGACAAAAGCCGCACCGCCTGGCGCTGGGAAGTCCGCCTGATTTACCCCATCCTAGGCTTTATTGTATTGGTCACGGTGCTGCTGTGGCTGGGGGCGGCGGGGGCGCTGCCGGGCTGGTTTACCACGCCCCGGCAGTCGGGCCTGCCACTGGTAAGTGGTCTGAGCCCGGTGGATGGGCTGAGCAAAGTGTATGGCTTTTTCATCGGCTCCATCTTCTCCGGCGTTATTGGCGTGGGCTTCTACCCCCTGATGGGCAGCCGGGTGTGGTGCCGCTTTGGGTGCCCGATGGCCGCTTACCTGGGCCTGCTCCAGAAGTACTTTTCCCGCTTCCGCATCAGCACCAACGGGGGCCAGTGCATCAGCTGCGGTAACTGCTCCAACGCCTGCGAAATGGGCATCGATGTGAAGCAGTACGCCCAGCGCGGGGAGCCCATTATCCGGGCCTCCTGCGTGGGCTGCGGGCTGTGCAGCACCGTCTGCCCCCGGGGCGTACTCAACCTCGAAAACGGCCCGCGGGAGGGCCGCTACCAGGCGTCGCCGCTTATTTCGGCCGATTCGCTGCGGATTTTGGGGTAAGCCGTTAGCTTGCGGCTATGAATCACCCGCTTTTCCTGGGCCGAACTTGCTGGCTGGCTTCTGTTCTGCTGTTGATAAATGCCTGTGTCAGTATTAAGCCCAGCAGTAGGCTGTCAGGCCGGTACAGCGCCTACACCGGACAGCCAATTATCGGCTCTGGCCTCACTTGGCCGGGCGATACGACCACCGCAGTTCGCTGGCAAAAGCCCGGGCTGGTAGTCATTGATATAGAAGATCCGGCCCAACCCATCTACCGCGGGTTCAAGGACAACGAAGTTGTACGCATGGATGATTGCGTACTACCTCCTGCCACGCAATTGGGGCAACTGGTAGCGCAAGCCCAGAACGCAACCAAACACACGCTGCAATTTCCGGGCAACCTGCTGCTTCCCGGCGTCAGCTACCGCCCCGATGAAGCGGAGGTGTCCAATCTGGAATGGCAGCAGTTCATCCGGTATCTGGAATTTGAAGGTAATGCTGGTCTGGCTGCTCAGATGTGGCCCCGCCGGGATGTCCTCCCTAATCCAGATTACTTCACTGACCCTTTTTATTTCCTTTACCCGGTAGTAGGCATTAGCTACGAACAGGTTCAGGCCTATTGTCGCTGGCGTAGTCAGCGCGTCACACTCCTGTTTCAGCAGGGGCAGCCCGGCAGGTTGGGGCTGGCCCTCGATACGCTACACCCCGATTTTGTACGCATTACCTACCGTCTCCCAACCGAGGCTGAATGGGAATACATGGCGAATGCAGGCACCAATCAGCCTCAGGCCCTGCCTTGCCTGGAGCAGCCGGCCCGGGTAGATCCAACGGCGGCAGCTTACCTCAAACGGCGTGCTGGCATCACCCAACCAACGGAGCAGGTAAAAGCCCGAATCCTTGCGTTTAACCGCCAGACAAAGTCACTTCCAACAATTCGTTACCGTTGGTCAGCGCCGGATTTTATGGTTCTGAACACGCCCGATTACGTATACGGGCTGGTGCCAACTCCTTTTGGCTTATACCAACTGGCAGGCAATGCCGCCGAAATGGTGCAGGAACGGGGCGTGACCAAGGGTGGCAGCTACCTTGATCCGCTGGAGGCCTGCGCCATTAAAGCACGCGGCACCTACAACGGCCCGGCTCCCCACATTGGGTTCCGGTGCGTGTGCGAGGTATCGTACCCGAACCGGAAGTAGCTTCGGCAGCTAAGCCCCCGTGGCGCCGCGCGGCTTCAGGCGCAGCTCCAGCACGCGGGTGTCCTCGTTGCTCCAGATGAAGTTGCGCACATCCTCAACCCGGAAGACCACCAGCCCATCGGGCGCGCCGTACTCGGTATAGCACTCCATGAGTACCTGCTCCTGCGTGAGCCGGCGGATGTAGCCGTAATAATCCATACCCAGGTGGGTGTACACGTTCACGAGCTGGCCCAGCTGGTGCGCCCGCTCCAGCAGCAGCGGCACTGTCACGTACTCCTGCTCCAAAAACGGCGGCGACTTGAGCCCGGCATACACCTTATCCAGATTATCGGCCTTGAACTCCACGTGGCGGATGTACTGGTCGTCGAAATCAACCTGAAACACTTCCAGCATATTGAACGACTGAATAGCCGTGGGCATTCCGTCGCGGTTGATGATGCGCAGCATCACTACCTCATCGGAAAAGCTGACCACGTAGCCCACCGAAAACCGCCCCGGCTCGCTCTGGCTGGTACGCACACCTAAGAGTCGTTTTTCCTGGCGGGCCCGCCCGAATATTTCCTGAAATAAGCTTGACATGCAAAAGGAGTTGCGGATAAGACGTTACGCCTGCCCCGGAGCATCAAATTCGGTCAGGTGCTGCTGCAGAATTTGCCGCAGTGCCTGAAGCCGGCGCTGCATGGGCGCATACTCACCCACGTTAGCCGATATAGTTCCGAGCCGGCTGGTGAGGTAACGGACCAGCGCCGCCTCATCCGTCAGCAACTGCTGTAGCTCCTGCTGCACCACTTGCCAGTCGGCAGAGCGGTTGTGGGCCAAGTATTGCCGGCGCAGTTCAATGGTAAGGCCAGCCAGCCCGGCCAGGGCTGTGAGCAGTTCCCGCTCCTCGGGGGTAATGGCGCGAGCCTCCCGACCAATCACGCACAGAGAGCCGATATTGCTGCCATCAGGCATGCGAAGAGTCGCGCCGGCGTAAAACTGTAGCCCCGCCGATTTGGCAACGTAGGGACTGATAAGGCTGCAGCTTTCCTCCGATAAGTTAGTATAGGCCAGCACCTCATCCTGTAAGATAGCCGCCGAGCACAGGCTGTCCGGCCGGGCGACGCGCTCCACCCCCGGCAGGCCAGTGTTGGCTTTGAAATACACTTCCTGCTCATCCACCAAGGAAATCAGCGAAATAGGCAGGTTGAAAAGCTGGGCCGCCAAGGCTACGTACTCATCAAAGATTGGCTCGGGCGTGGTGTTCAAAATTCGGTACTGATGCAGGCTGCGGAGTCGGGCGGCGTCATCGGGCGGAATCAGGGAAGCAGGCAAGTGATTCATAAAGCTGGTAAAACAGGCGGGTAATAAGCACGAAATCCCGGGCAGAATACGCCCCCCGATACCACGAACTTACGTAATTATCAGCCTCTCCCCTAAGCAGCAGACTGCCAGGTGTATGAACCCGGCCTTTGCAGCGAACAGCGGCCAATTCGGCCACAGGAAGCTCCTGTTCGGCAGGATCAACGGGCTTTGTGGCGGCTTGATGCCTGTTTAGCCCCGACACCTGTGCATCTTTGCAGCTTCAACTCGCTGCCCATGCCCACTCCCGCCCCTCGTCCGTCCGTCATCGATGTGATTATTCCGGCCTTCAACGAGGAGCAATCTATTGCTCACGTGCTGGCCGAAATTCCGCAAGGGCTGGTGCGCGAAGTGCTGGTGGTGGATAATAACTCCCGCGACCAGACCGGGGCCGTGGCGGCGGCGGCCGGGGCCACGGTGCTGCGGGAACCCCGGCCCGGCTACGGCCACGCCTGCCTGGCCGGTATGGCCCGCTGTTTCGGCCGCCCGGCCGCAGAGCAGCCCGATATCATCGTGTTCCTGGATGGCGACTACTCCGACTACCCCGCCGACATGACGGCGCTGGTGGCTCCACTGCTACGCCAGGAGGCCGATCTGGTGATTGGCTCCCGGGCTCTGGGCCAGCGCGAAGCCGGCTCTATGCTGCCCCAGCAGCTGTTCGGCAACTGGCTGGCTACTACTCTGCTGCGCTGGCTCTACGGGGCCCAGTTCACGGATCTGGGTCCGTTCCGGGCAATCCGGCGGGAGGCCTTGCTGCGTATTGGCATGCAGGATACTACCTACGGCTGGACGGTGGAGATGCAGCTGAAGGCCGCTAAGCTGGGGCTGCGTTCCGTGGAAGTACCCGTACGCTACCGCCGCCGCATCGGCGTCAGCAAGGTATCGGGCACGGTGAAAGGCACCCTGGGGGCCGGCTACAAAATTCTGTGGACGATTTTCCGCTACCTCTAGGATTTGGGATGAAGGATGAGGGATTCGCAAATAGTAGCGGGCCGGTCAGCAACCACCGCAGCAGCCTTACATCCTACGCCCAACCCCAAAATCATTCATCCTACGTCCTTCATCCTTTGTCCCTCATCCCTCACCCACTCATCCTTCATCCCTATAAATGCTCGTTCTGCAAATCGTATTGATAGGGCTTTTTGGGCTGTGCCTGCTGTTGCTGGCAGGCTTTAGTCTCACGCAGTGGCAGCTTACGCGGCTGGCCCGCCGGGCCTACGCGGCCCCGCCCGAGCCGGAGCCGGTTGTGCCGACCGAGTGGCCCCGGCTTACGGTGCAGCTGCCTCTCTACAACGAGCAGTACGTGGTGGAGCGCCTCCTCGACGCCTGCGCCGCCCTGCGCTACCCGGCGGCGCGCCTGCACGTGCAGGTACTCGATGATTCTACCGACGCCACGGTGGAGCTGGTGGCGGCCCGGGTGGCACAGTACCAGGCCCGGGGCTTGCGCATCGACCATGTGCGCCGCCCCAACCGGGCGGGCTACAAGGCCGGGGCCCTGGCCCATGGTCTCACCCTTACGGATGGAGAGCTGATTGCCATCTTCGACGCAGACTTTCTGCCCGAACCAGATTTTCTGGAACGAGTGGTGCCCCATTTTTTTCGGGATGAGCCCAGCGGCCCGCGCACCGGTGTGGTGCAAACCCGCTGGGGCCACCTCAATGAAGAGTATTCCCTGCTGACGACGCTGCAGGCCTTCGGGCTGAACGCGCATTTTCTGGTGGAGCAGCCGGGCCGGCAGGCCGGGGGCCACTTTCTCAACTTCAACGGCACGGGCGGCATCTGGCGGCGCAGCTGCATTGAGGATGCCGGGGGCTGGAGTGCCGATACGCTTACCGAAGACCTGGACCTGAGCTACCGGGCCCAGCTACGGGGCTGGCGGTTCCGCTACCTGCCGCAAGTGGCCGCCCCGGCCGAGCTGCCCGCCACCATGGACGCCCTCAAGTCGCAGCAGTTCCGCTGGACCAAAGGGGCCGCCGAAACGGCCCGCAAACACCTGGGTGCCGTATGGCGCTCCGGACAGCCGTTCAGCACCCGCCTCTACGCCACATTCCATTTGCTGAACAGCTCGGTGTTTGTGGCCATTCTGCTGATGGCGGTACTAAGCGTACCGCTGGTATTTGTGCGGGCGCTGGGGGCCGAGCAGCTACGGCCGGCCTTCCGGCTGGCCTCGTTGTTTCTGCTGGCACTGGGGCCGCTTGTTTTTTATTTTTATACGGCCTGGCAGCAGGCCGTGCGCTACCGCACCCCGCCAAGCCCGGGCTTCGCGGGCCAGCTGGCATTGTTTCTGGCGTTTTCCATGGGCCTGAGTCTGCACAACGCCCGGGCGGTACTACTGGGCTTACTAGGTCAACGCAGCGCCTTTATCCGGACGCCCAAGCTGGGGCTGCTGCAGCGGCAGGGCTCCTGGCGGGGCCGACACTACCGCACCGAACGGCTCCTGAGCGGCCTTACCTGGCTGGAGGGTGTGCTGATGCTGTATTTCGGCGGGGGCATTGCGGCCGGGCTGTATTTGCGGGAGTTTGGCCTGCTGCCCACGCACCTGCTACTGACCACCGGGTACGGCCTGGTGTTCTACCACTCCCTGCGACATGCCTAGGCCCGGGCTGGCAGTAACTTCGCGGGCCGGGCAGTGGGCAGCGCTGCTGCTCAGTGCCGGTGCCTACGGCCTGCTGGCCTACGCTACCCCGCGCACCCATTTTACCCAACTGCTGGGGTTGCTGGCCGTAGCTTTCGGGGCGTACGTTGCGCTGCTGAAATCCGGACTTTCCCTACGGCTGGGCCTGGGCGCGGCCCTGGTGCTGCGCCTGCTCTGGCTGCCGGCCCTGCCAACCCTCTCCGACGACTACCACCGCTTCCGTTGGGACGGCCTGCTTCTTTCACATGGCGTTAACCCCTACCAGCACCGTCCCGATGAGCTGGTGGCCGTGCCTCAGGCACACCAACAGGAAAATGTTCGTTTACAAGTCCGGCGGGCAGGGTTGATTGTATTACTACAGCGCCTCTATCCCCGGTTGAACTCCCCGCACTACTATTCCGTGTATCCACCGGTTTGCCAGGGCCTGTTTGGGCTGGCGGCGGGGCTGTATCCGTACTCCGAGCTGGGGTTTGTGCTGGTGCTGCGCCTGTGTATTCTGCTGGCGGAGGTGGTTTCGGCTTCTGTGCTGCTGGCGTTGCTGCGGCACGCGGGCTTACCACCCCAACAGGCGCTGTGGTACCTGCTCAACCCGCTGGTCATCGTGGAGCTGACCGGCAATCTGCACTTTGAAGCCCTGGTCATTAGCTTTTTGCTCCTGATGCTCTGGCTACTGGTCCGCCACCAGGCGGCGGCCGGCGGCATGGCCCTGGGGCTGGCCGTAGCCACCAAACTACTGCCGCTGCTGGTGCTGCCGCTGCTGGTGCGCCGCCTGCGCGGCTGGCAGCTGGGGTGGTTAGGCGCGGGCCTGTTGGGCATTTTGGCGCTGCTATTTGTGCCGTTTCTGAGCCCGGAACTGCTACGCAACATCGGCCGGAGCCTGAACCTGTATTTCCGCAGCTTCGAGTTTAATGCCAGTGTGTACTACCTGCTGCGGGCGGCGGGCCAGTGGTATTACGGCTACAATGCCATTGCCCGCCTGGGCCCGGCGCTGGCGCTGGCCGTCGCGCTGGGCGGCCTGATACTGGCGGCCGTCGAGCGGCGCCTCACCTGGGCTACGTTGCCCCGTACCCTGCTCCTGCTCCTGACGCTGTATTTCCTGCTAGCCACCACCGTGCATCCCTGGTACCTGACGCCGCTGGTGGCCCTGAGCGTGTTCACGCAGGCTCGCTACGCGCTGGTGTGGTCGGGTGTGGCGGTCCTGTCCTATGCCGCCTACCGCACGGCGGCTTACTCCGAAAACCTCTGGCTGGTGGCTCTGGAGTATACCGTAGTGCTGGCGGCGCTGCTCTGGGATGCCCGGCAAGGCCACCTGGGCCGCTACGCTACTGCGCCGTGGCAGAATCGGCAGCGGGCGTAGCAGCAGCGGCAGTGGGCTTACCCTGGGGCCAGTAAGCGTAGCGTTGCACTGCTTTCAGCCATAGGTTGCGACCGTCCCAGGTGGTTTGGCGCAGCAAAAGGTTAGGATAGACCTTAGCAAACCAGTACACATTCTGCCTTTGGTCAGTGAAGGCCACGCGCACCCGCCAAGCTGGTTCTTTGGTATCGGCGGTCAGGGCATCTTCAACTTTTATCTGGGCCTTATAGAGCGTGGGCGCCGGCGCTTTGCTGGTTTGCTGCAGCTCGTACACCGAAGCTTCAAACGCCGGGCGCTCCTCGAAGCGCAGGCTACGCAGGGTATACGGCAGGGCGTCTTCAAACAGTACATCATGCCGCAAAGCCCGCTGTCCGGCGCCCTGCCCATCCCAATAAGAGTTATACTGCTGCTGGTACTGCAACCCATCGTCGGTAATGGCCTTGAAGGTGTTGCCGCACCACTCCTGCGACGACGACGTGAGCTTGTGCAGCTGCACGGGCTGGTCGCGGCGGAAAAACAGGGAGGTCAGGAAATGATAGGGGTAGTTGGGCGTCGGAATACTGCAGAACTGGTTCACCTTGATTACCGGAAACACGTCCTGGCGCTGGTAATCATCCGTCTTGACGTTGTACTGCTGATTAAACTCCTCCTTTACCGTAATCAGAGTATACTCAAACCGGCGCGGCTCCCCATAAATAACCCGCTCAGCATCATAAGTGGCCACCTCTGCCTTGCCGTCTTCCCACAGCGGATTCATGGCCCATTGCATCCGGAACGGGCCACCCCGGCGCGTAAGCGGGTTATCCTGAGGAATAGGTGCCGCCGTTTGGGGGGCTTTCTTATCGGAACCGGAGGAGCAGGCAGACAGGCTGGCGGCCAGGCCCATTCCCACCGTAAACAGGGTTACACAACGCATAGCAAGGGAAACAGAAGCTCAAGAGTGCGCTATACTACGCGCAAACCCGGCACTAATGTTCGGCCGCTGCTGGTTTGCCAGGCTTTCAGGTCGGCCCCGGTATCGATATCCTGCAGCTCGGGCAGCTGGTGCAGCCGTAGCTGCAGGCGGCGGATGTCGGCCAGGGTTTCGGCCCGCACGGTGGCAGTGCTCCAGCTTTTCGCCTGAAATAACTGCGGATACAGCTGCCTCATTCCCAGCAGGTAGTAGCCTCCGTCGGCAGCGGGTCCCAACACTACATCGTGAGTGAGAAGGGCCTCAAATGCTTCCGTTAGCAGCGCCGTAGTCAGGCCCGGACAATCAGTACCAATGATGAGCACCCGCCCGGCTTGCCGGGCAAAGGCATGGGCAAAGGCCGTCTGCATTTTCTGACCCAGGTCGCCGGCGGGCTGTAGCAGGGGCTCGTAGCCGGGCCATTCGGGGGCCGGCAGGGGGGCAGCCGGGGCTTCGGCCAGCCACACCGTTTTGTGCACCGCTAAGGGTGCCACCACGGCGCGGGTATGGGCCAGCAGTTCCTGGTACACCGCCAACGCGCCTTCCGCGCCAATATCGGCGGCCAGCCGGGTCTTCACCCGGCCCAGCTCCGGATGACGGGCAAAAATCAGCAGGTGCGGCATGGGTGGTTGGTAGTTACTAGTTGTTGGTTGCTAGTTGTTGGTTACTGGTTGGTAGTTGTTGGTTATTGGATCGGTTGCTCTGCGCCGAAGTAATAACCAACAACCAGCAACTACCAACCAGCAACTCATTCATACACGGGGGTGCCTTTTTTCAGCCAGGGGCGCCACAGCGCCGAGTACGGGTGCACGTTGGTGGTGGCACCTTGGGCGTTTACGACACCGTATCCTTCATTCAGCCACTGAAAAATGCCGCCATAGAGGTTGTGTACCTGTTGGAAGCCCTGCTCCCGCAGCCAGGCACCTACCTGTTCGCTCCGGGCTCCTACTGTGCAATACACCACTATCGGCTGGGTTTTAGACAGAGCGCTCAGGTCAGTTTGCCGGTACCGGTCGAAGTCCACGAACCGGGCTCCACGCAAATGGCTTACCCGGTATTCAGCGGCCGTGCGCGTATCCAGTAGCAGCACTCCGGCGGATGGCTGCTGCAGCAGCGCCGCCAGGTTGGCTGGCCGCACAACCGGCACCGTTTGCTTGTAAAGCAGCTTAAGCATGTGGTCGTAGGCCGTCATGTCGGGGGAGGATGGCGTACTGGCGCGTTGCTGCCCGCAGGCCGTACAGGCTACCAGCAACAGTAGCCCCAGCAGCGCCCCAAAGTAGGGGCGGGATGCTACGGTCAAAGGAAATGAAACGAGGGTGCGCACGGTGTAGTGGATGTGGGTTAGCAGATTGACTGCCGCGTATTAGCGCAAGCTTCACCCGGGTACGAGAGCCGCAATCCGGCACTTGGCCCGCTTTACTGAGGCTTCGTCCGACGCACTCGAATACGAACCTGCTCCCCGTTTTCGGAGGTGGTAGGCTCCACGCTGATCTGGTCGGCTTCGTCGTAGTATTTCGCCACGCCGCGCACAATACCCACGGCCAGCCCCCCCATGCGTCGCTTGGATACATAGTCGATAAATAGCTCGTCGGCCGATACGCGGGTCACGTGCAATACCGGCGGTGCGTTTTCGGTGTGCTCCTGCCGTACCTGCCGGTGCATGGTACTTTCCGTGTGCTCCAGCATGTCCAGGGTGGTCCACTCCGGCTGCAATAGGCGCTGGTACATGTACATCAGGTCGGGTACCAGGTACTCGCCAAACTTTTCATGCAGCTCGTCGGCCGACAGCCCGGTCATGGTAGCAGCCTCTCCTACCAGCCGGTACATGTGCTCATCGGGGTACACGTGTTTGTGGTCGAAGTCGGCCGCTGTCAGGCCCGATACCTCCAGCAGCCGGATCCAGGTGCTATGGTCGTACTGGGTTTGAACGTAGCGCTTGAGCAGGGTGAAGATGGTGCCGTGCACAGTAATTGAGCTAAGAAGGAAGACGGGAAGATAGGCCGTTTTACCCAAACTGACCAGCATGGCAACAAAAGGGAGCAGACCACTTGCGCGGCCTGCTCCCTTTT
This sequence comes from Hymenobacter metallilatus, assembly GCF_003944705.1. GTDB lineage: Bacteria > Bacteroidota > Bacteroidia > Cytophagales > Hymenobacteraceae > Hymenobacter > Hymenobacter metallilatus. The sequence goes on from NZ_RWIS01000004.1 coordinate 123,012, forward strand.
TCACGCTTACTTCGGCCTTAGAGGTTGCCGATTACCGTCAGGGTACTCATGGTGGGCGAGGGTACGCCACCAGCGTCTTCCACGGTCATAGCAAACGCCTGAGCACTGGCAATGTCCTTCATCTGCTGGATACTGTCGCCGGCGGCCGTAGCGGAAGCCAGCATACCGGCATCCACGGGCTTGCCATTGTCGAGGGCCCAGAGCTGATACTGCTTGCCGGCGGGCGGAGCGGGCAGGTTGCGCACATCCACGTACACGGCGTTGGTTTTGGCATTGTAGTATACCCGTGCCAGGGCTTCCGGCGCTTTGGGAGTGCCTTTCAGCTCCACTGGGCGGAAGTCGGCGCTCCGGAGCACGGCCAGTTGCTGGTCCCGCTCGTTGAGGGCCGCCTGCTGGGTTGCTGCGTAGCGCGACTGCGCCGTTTGGGCCACTTCCAGATTAGCTTCTGTTTCCTGCAGCCGGCTATAGAGCAGGTAGTTGCCCAGGCCACTCAGCAGCAGCAAAGCCACCGAAGCCGCAATCAGCCATTTCAGGCGGCTGGGTGCCTCCTGAGGTGCGGATAGCTGGCGCACTACGGCCCCATCGGAGCCGGATATGGGCGTGGTTGGGGACGCGGAGGCCGTCATCAGGGGCGCGGAAGCCGGAACGTCGGCCGTCTGAATCAGCTTTTCCTGTTCTGCCGTGTTCCGGATAGCCTGCTGCCAGCCCTGTAGTACCCGCTCCCGCATATCGGCCGGAGGGGTTACGGCGTGGGCCTCAGCGTAGGCATCCAGCCCGCTTATCACTTGTTGTAACTCCCGGTGTACTTCCGGGTGTTCCCGTGCGATGCGCTCCACTTCAGCGCGCTCGACCTCATTGAGTACGCCCAGGGCGTACTCCTCAAGGATGCCAGATTCGATATACTCCTGGATGTTCACGATTACCGAATCAGTTTAGAGAGTACTTTAATAGCCGCCCGGGCCCGGGTTTTTACCGTCCCGAGGGGTAGATTCAGTTCTTCTGCCACTTCGCTTTGCGTAAATCCGCCGAAATAAAGCAGGTCCACGATTTGCCGCTGCTCCGGATTCAGCTGGTTCGTCATTTCCTGCAAGCCAATGTGCTCAGGCCGGAACGAGGGTTCGGCGGCCTGACGCAGCGCTGCACTTTCTTCGATTGGCTGCGTACGGCTACCTACGCGGTACTGTCGGGAGCGGATTTTGTCGATGGCTAAATTTCGACACACATTCATCACCCAGGTAAACAGACGCCCCTTTTCGGCATCGTAGGATGGGAAGGAATGCCAGATTTTGACCATAGCTTCCTGCAGGACGTCCTCGGCTATTTCTTCCTTCTTTACAATGCGCAGAATAACGCCGTAAAGAGCCGCGGAGTATTTGTCGTAGAAGATGGTCATGGCCCCTTCGTCCCGGTCGCGCAGGCGTTGCACGAGCAGGACTTCGGTTTCGAGGGCAGCTGACTCAGGAGTGGTGGCAGACACGGGCAGCAACTAAAGGAAACAGGGCGGCAACAGAAGCCAAAACCCCGCGGATGAAACGAAAGTACACGATAAACCTAAATTTCGGTGGCACACGCACCGGAATGTGCAGCCACACAGCCGAACTCCAAGGCTACGGCAGAGCCTGGGCCGAAGTTTCGGCAAGCTAACCTCCGGGTAGCCCGGCTTGTTTACTTTCACTTCGAATAGCGGGCTATGCCTGCTCTCCTACTTCTTTTCCCATGCCCATCGAATCCCTCAATCCCTATACCGGCCGCGTAGAGCGGCGCTTCCGGCCCTTTAGCTGGGCCAAAACCGAGGCCATTGTCGGGCAGGCCCACCGGGCATTTGCCCAGTGGCGCACCACGTCCTTTGCCCACCGGGCCCGCCTGATGCACCGCGCCGCCGAGCTGCTGCGGGAGCGGCAGGACGAGCTGGCCCGCCTGATGGCCGTGGAAATGGGTAAGCCCGTTACCGATGGCCGGGCCGAAGCCCTCAAGTGTGCCCTGTGCTGCGACTACTACGCCGAGCACGCCGAGCAGTTTATGGCGGATGAGGAGATAAAAACGGAGGCCCGGCGCAGCTTTATTGCCCACGAGCCCCTGGGCATTGTGCTGGCCGTAATGCCCTGGAACTTCCCGTTCTGGCAGGTGGTGCGGTTTGCGGCCCCGGCCCTGATGGCCGGCAACGTGGGCTTGCTCAAGCACGCTTCCAATGTGCCGCAGTGTGCTCTGGCCCTGGAAAAAATCTTTCACGATGCCGGCTTCCCGCCCGCTACCTTCCGCACCCTGCTGGTTGGCTCCGAGGCCGTTGAAAAGCTGTTGGAGGACGACCGGGTGCGGGCCGTGACGCTGACCGGCTCGGAGCCGGCCGGGGCGGCCGTGGCCGCCGCCGCGGGCCGCCAGATCAAGAAAACCGTGCTGGAGCTGGGCGGCTCCGATGCCTTCATTGTGCTGGCCGACGCCGACCTGGAGCGGGCCGCCAAAACCGCCGCCCAGGCCCGCATGATTAACGCCGGCCAGAGTTGTATTGCCGCCAAGCGCTTCATTGTGGAGAAGCCAGTGGTAAAGGAATTCATTGCCAAGATGAAGACCCACTTGCTGGCCTTCCGGCCCGGCGACCCGCTGGACGCGGCCACCCAATACGGCCCCCTAGCCCGCCCCGACCTGGCCGACGAGCTAACCCAGCAGGTGGAGGACTCGGTGCGGCAGGGCGCGAAGGTGGAGCTGTACGGCGGCCAGAGCAAGCCCGGCACGGCCCTGTTCCGCCCCATGATTCTGAGCCATGTGCGGCCCGGCCAGCGGGCGTATTCGGAGGAGCTTTTCGGGCCCGTAGCCATCATTCTGGAAGCCAAAGACGCCGACGACGCTATCCGCCTCGCCAACGACTCGCGCTTCGGGCTGGGCGGCTCCGTCTGGACGCGCGACGCTGCCCGGGGCCAGGCGCTGGCCCGGCGCGTGGAGGCGGGGGCGGTATTCGTCAACAGCATGGTGAAGTCGTCGCCGGAAATGCCTTTTGGGGGCGTGAAAAAGTCTGGTTACGGCCGGGAGCTTTCCCACCTGGGCATCCGCGAGTTCGTCAACCAGAAATCCATTTGGGTGGCTTAGGACGAAAAGCCGCAGCCGAAGAAAGTGGAGTAGCCCCGGCCTGGGCTTAGGCCTGAGCCTGTGCGGACAAGTAGTAAAAGGCCGCCGCAGGCTTTCCAACCCCGGTTGCGGCGTAGAGCTAGAAAGCTAGTTCCCCTCCTTGGAAAGGAGGGGCTAGGGGTGGTTGATCTTGCATTAGAACGGTTGCTAGAGCTAGTTTCTAGTTCACGTTCAACAAATCAACCACCCCTAGCCCCTCCTTTCCAAGGAGGGGAACTAGCTTTCTAGCTCTATGCCGCAACCTGTATTTGTTAAGATACCTATCCAGTACTCCACGTTTGTGTAACCATACTTTGAAATACAAAGTAATTTGTATTATTATTGCATATCTATTCCGGCGCTCCAATTGCCGGAAGTCAGGTTGACACGTTTGGCTGTATGGAGTATTTCGTAGCGCAGAATTCGGTGGTGCGCACCATTTGGGGCAAGGCCGATACCGTGCTGTTTATTTTTGCCGGGGCCGCCGCCGAGTTTGCCCTCAACAAGACCGTCGACTGGCTGTACTTCACCGGCCGCCTCCCCGCCGACCCGCTGGGCCGGCTGTTTTCGACGGTGGAATACGCCCGTCGCATTGTGTTTGCCGACCGGGCCGGGGCCGAGCAGGCCATTGACACCATTGCGGCCATTCACGGGGCGGTGGAGGCCAAGCGGGGCCAGGCCATTCCGGCCTGGGCCTACCGGGACGTGCTGTACATGCTCATCGACTACTCCATCCGGGCGTTTGAGCTGCTGGAGCGCAGGCTCACCGAGCCCGAAAAAGCGGAAATATGCGCCGTATTCTGCCGGGTGGGCCGGCGCATGGGCATTCCGGACCTGCCCGCCACGTACGCCGCCTGGCGCACGGACCGCCAGGCGCATCTGGAGCAACACCTGGTACGCAGCGCCTTCACCACCGATTTGTACCGGCAGTACCGCAAACACCTGGGGCCGGTGCGCTACCGGCTGCTGGTGCAGGGGCAGCGGCTGGTAGTGCCGACGGTGGTGGGGCAAGAGCTTCGGCTCGGCAGTTTTTCCTGGCTGCGGGGCGTAGTGCCGCTGTACCGCTACGCCCAGCATACGGCACCCTTTCGGTGGCTGAAAACCAGCCTGCTGCCCCCGGACTACCGTGCCCAGGTGGCCGCCCTGGATGTGGCGCCGGCACCCCGGTTTCACCGGGCCGCTTAGGCCCTGCTTAGCTAGCAGTAGCCCAGCACGTTATACACCACATAGCCGGCTATTTCGTGCAGCAGAATACTCCATAGCAGCAGCGGCTGGTCGTTGGGAAGCAGCCAATAGCCCAGGCTAAACTTTCGGTCGGAGGAGTAGTAGCCGGCCGGGAAGGGCGTGGGGCGCAGGCCCACCTTCGCAAAGCAGCCCACGGCCCGGCGCTGATGAAAAGCGGAGGTAATGAGCACGGTGGAGCGGATTTCCGGGTGCCGGGCCAGCAGCTCCTTGGTATAGAGGGCGTTTTCGTGGGTATTGCGGCTGCGGGTTTCCAGCAGAATGTCCGGCTGGGGCACGCCAGCCAGGCGCAGCAGTATTTCCAGCTCCCGGGCTTCGGTTTGGGCGGCCGGCCCGCCCAGTGCCCCCGAGCCGCCGCTGATGATAATGCGCCGGATGCGCCCGGCCCGGTACAGCCAGAGAGTATGCAGCAGCCGGTCGGCGCCCTGCTGCACGTACACCCGGTCGTGGGGCGACTTGCTGCCCTCGGTGATGCCTGTGAGCAGAATACCGGCGTCGTGTACACCTACCGCGCGCAGGGTAACGGGCGGCTTTTCCCAGGCCAGCAGGGCCTCATTCACCAGCGCAGAATTGGTGAACACCAGCAGGCCGATGGCCGCGGCCCATAGCAGCCGTCGGCGCCAGCGCGTACTGCGTACCAGCAGGCCCAGCAGCAGCGGGCTTACCAGCCAGATGGTTGGCGACAACACGAAATCCAGCACTTTGGAAAGAATAAAAAACATAGCCGCAAAGCTAGGCCGGGAATTCCTGACCAAGCTTTGCGGCGCTGGTTTTTATTCAGTTTGCGTAGGGCTACTCCAACGGGAACTGGAAACTAGTTTTAACCCAAGTTGCCGAGTAGCGGCTAGAGCTAGTTCCCCTCCTCAGATGAGGAGGGGTTAGGGGTGGTTGATGCGGATAGAACGGTTTTTAGAGCTAATTCTAATTATCGTTCAACGCCTATCAACCACCCCTAGCCCCTCCTTTCCAAGGAGGGGAACTAGCTCTAGCCGCTACTCGGCAACTTAGGCTACTTGGAAATTCAGTTGCCGTGCCAACATGCGCCCGTTATGCTGAGCAGTGTTACTCCGTAATGCGGAGTATATAACTGAGCCTATGCCAGCTGCGGGGCCACATCGGTGCAGCTTTGCAGGTTTTGCAGCATCTGCAGCACTTCCTCCGTCTCGTGCAGGGTGTCGCACTCCACCAGCTGCCCCCGGCAATACGATACAAAGAATGGCGCTACTCTGGTATCCATCATTTTGCGGGCTACCGGATTTTCGCTGGCATCCAGGCGCAGAAAGGCCGTGCTCCGGAAACGCTCATCCAAGGAAAAACCCTCGAAAGGAGGAGCCAGCAAATCACATACCGGGCAGTTGGCCGAAGTGAACTTGGCAATTACCCGCGGGAAATCGTGAATAAGGGTGCGCAACCCCTCGTCGTTGGTATCAATTACTTTCATGCAGTAGGCTGCTTGATGGGGTGAAACCGGCCGAGGCACAAGCCTGGGTGAGCTTCCTGGGCAGACAACCTATGCGTGCCGGAAAATTCCCTCCCGGCACGAATTTTTTCTTTCTAAAACAAGACACCTACCTAGGCAGAAACTACCCCACCCTCCGGCCAGGCCATTCGCCTGGTCCGCTGCTTCCCGAATGGGTAAGGCGCTAACTGGCCGTGGGGCTAGTGGTTCTGGTCGTTGCCTGCTGGGCAAGCACGGCGCAAACGGACGGTTGCTTTCGGCACAGCGGCCTTAGTCCTGCTTGTCCGGCTGCAGCATCATGTGCCGAATGTACTTAACGGGGGCGCTGCCGTAGCTCAGAAACTGCTCGTGAAAGGCTTTCAGGTTGAACGCCGAGCCTTGCTGCCGCTTCAGTTCCTCCCGCAGGTCATAAATTTCGGTGGAGCCGGTGAAGTAGCTGCTGAGCTGCACCTGGCTGAGGGTAGCGCGCAGCCACTTGTTGCGGGCCTCGGCTTCCTCCTGAAACCCATCGCGGCGGAGCAGGGCCACGGCGGCGGCTTCGGTAATGGCGCCGGCCTGCACCTCGTGGTCGAGGATGGCGTTGAGGGTTACGCGCATATTCCACTTGTCCCACATCAGCCAGATTTCGTCGGTGTTGCCGCCGTAGCCGCTTTCCAGCATCATCCGCTCGGTGTACACGGCCCAGCCTTCAATCATGGCCCCGTTGCCAAAGATGGATTTGATGAGCGAGGGGCTACGGTTGGCGTACACCAGCTGGGTGTAGTGGCCCGGAATGGCCTCGTGGATGTTGAGAATCTGGAGGGTGTACTGGTTGTACTCGCGCAGGTAGCTTTCGGCGCGGGCGGCGGACTGGCCGGTAAGAGGCTCCACGTTGTAGTAGGTATTGGCAGCCTTGTCGTAAGGGCCGGGGGCCGAGATGCTGGCGCCCGCCCCGCTGCCGCGCATATAGAGCGGGGTTTCGCGCACTACCAGCGGCTTGGTGGGGTCCTGGGTGAGCAGGTGGTGGTCATCTACCCATTTCACCAGGGTGGGCATCTGGTCCTGCACGGCCTGCACGAAGCCCGCGGGCGTGGCGTGCTGCTGCGAGAGGCGGCCGATAACCTGCTGCACTGCCGCCAGCGAATCGGGGGGCAGGGGCTGGCCGGGGAAGTACTTCGGGTAGAGGCGGGCCGCCCGCCGTTTCATGTCGCGCAGCAGCTCCTGCTTATGGGCCAGGGCCTTGCGGTACACCTGCTCGGCGGAGTAGGTGGACTGAATATCCAAGGCGAACTTGCGGGCGAACAAAGCCTTACCGATGCGGAAGGAGCGGAACTGCCCGGCCGGCAGCACCTCCTGCTGCAGAAAGCGCACGTAGCCTTCCATGCTCAGGCGGGTGGTGGCTATGCGCCCCAGCAGATCCTGCTTTTCCCGCGCCGACAGGCCCGATTTGGCCACCGAATCCTGCAACGCCTTCCCGAACACCTCCAGCCCGCCCTGGTTCTGGCGGATGGCCAGGTCGGTATGCTCGCGGGTGGGGCGCTGGATGTTCTGCTTGGCGGCCTCGTAGTAGTCGACCACCCGGCTCAGCTTGCTGCTGATGGCGCGCAGGCGGCGGTCCAGGGGCCAGTAGCGGCCGTTGAGGATGTCGGCCACCGAGCCGCCGATGTTGTAGTTGGCCGGGTTCCACTGCCAGTCGCGCAGGGTATCGGCGTAAAAGCCAGCCGACTGCAGGTAGTTCTCCATCAGCCGGAAATCGGTCTGGTTGTTCACTGACAGCTCTTCTACCCGGAACGTTTTCATTTCCTGGCGGCGGCGGGCCAGAGCGGCGGCTTCGGTCTGGCGACGGCCGGCGGTGGGCACCACCAGCAGCGAATCGTAGCGGTGGTAGCCCTGGCCGCTGGCCCACTCGGGGTTGTAGTACCACAGCGAGTCGATGAAGCGCTGCTTATACCGGTCGAAGTCGGCATTCACGGTTTCCGGGATGCCGGAGGTGGGTTTGCTGCCGGAGTTGCAGGCCGCCAGGGTCAGCAAGCCGGTGAGGGGAAGTAGAGAAGCGTAGCGGTGGAGCATGTACGGTCGGGTTTGGGGCGCAAGGTAGCGCCGAAAGGACGCGGATTGGTAGTGGGCGTTGCCCCAGTAGCGCGCAGCTCCGCTTCGCGCACGAGCGAAGCGAGTATCGGGCGTAAGGTGCAGGCGCGTAGGAACCCAGTAGCGCGCAGCTCCGCTTCGCGCACGAGCGGAGCGAGTATCGGGCGTAAGGTGCGGGCGCGTGGGAACTCGCCGGTGGCTCGTGCGCGAAGCGGAGCTGCGCGCTACTAGCCGTCGGCGGGTATCCAATCCTGCACCTTACGCCCGATACTCGCTCCGCTCGTGCGCGAAGCGGAGCTGCGCGCTACTGGCGCACGAGTAGCGGCTGCGTGTCAGCACGCTTAAACTCGCCCGGCCTGCCGTATCTTGCTGCCACCCTATGAAGCTATCCGCCCAGCAACCTTCCCAGGCCCTCGACCTGGCTTATCGTCGTCAGAAAACCAACCGCGCCACCCTTACCGCCTTCGAGGCCGCCCGCCAGGCTTTACTGCCCGAGCTGGACGCGGCCAAAGACGAGGCCGATATGGTGCAGCCTATCATCCGCTTCCTGCGCGCCGCCGGCCTCCCGGGCTACTACCTCAACTCCCACGGCAAGCGCGACTTAGTAATGCGCACCGGCCCCGACGCGGCCGACCCGTTTGGGGTGCTCTTCGAGCTGAAGCACCGCAAAAACCCCGGCGAGATGGTGCGCCCCGATAACCTCAACCGCAAGGCGCTGCACGAGCTGCTGCTCTACTACTTCCAGGAGCGCACCTCCGAGCAGCAGCTGCCTGAGCTGCGTCAGCTCATCATTACTACCGGCTACGAGTGGTTCATTTTTGATGCCCACGAATTTCACCGGGTGTTCTGGAAGTACACCGAGCTGCGCCAGTGGTTTCAGAAGTACAAGCAGGGCCAAACCACTTCCGGCGATACGTCTTTTTTTTATCAGCACGCCCGCGAACTGCTCGACAAGCTCGAAACCGAAGTTCGCTTCACCTACTTTACCCTGGACCCGCGCGACGACGCCGGCCAGCGCCGGGGCCTGGGCGAGCGGGGCCTGCTCTGGCTCAGCAAAGTATTCTCCCCGCCCCACTTGCTCAAGGAGCCCTTTGCTCAGGATGCCAACACCCTCAACCGGGCCTTCTACGAGGAGCTGCTCTACCTCATGGGCCTGGAGGAAATCAAGGACAAGGGCCGCAAGCTCATTCAGCGCTGCGCCCCCGAGCGGCGGCAGCGCGGCTCCCTGCTCGAAAACACCCTCACCCAGCTCCGGGCCGAGGACATGCTCCGCAACCTGCCCCCCGAGGAGCTGAGCACCTACGGCGACACGCCCCCGCAACAGGCCGAAGGTATAGCCCTGGCCCTCTGCCTGACCTGGGTGAGCCGCCTGCTGTTTCTGAAGCTGCTGGAGGGCCAGCTGCGCCGCTACCACCAGCCCGGCAACGCCCAGCCCTTCCGCTTCCTCGACCCCCAGCAGCTCAAGGAGTATGACCTGCTCAACCGCCTGTTCTACCGCATCCTCAACCGCCCCACCCCCGAGCGGGAGCAGCCCGAGGCCGACCTTTACCCCCACGTTCCCTACCTCAACTCCTCCCTCTTCGAGCCCTCCGCCCTGGAGCGCATAACGCTGCGCATCTCCGGCCTCGACGATATGATTCCGCTGCCGCTGCTGGGCAGCCGGGCCACCGGCAAAACCCACCGCTCGGTGCTGCGCCAGGATGCCACCGGTGCCGCCCCCACCGCCCTCACCTACCTGCTGCGCTTTCTGGATGCCTACGACTTCGCCTCTGAGGGAGCCGAGGAGGTGCAGGACGACGAGCGGCCCCTGATTTCGGCAGCTGTGCTGGGCCTCATCTTTGAGAAAATCAACGGCTACCGCGACGGGTCCTTCTACACGCCCGGCTTCATTACCATGTACATGTGCCGTCACACCCTGCGCCGGGCCGTGGTGCGCCACTTCAACGAGCGGTACGGGTGGGCCACCGAAACCCTGGACGAGCTGCACGAGCAGCTGGCCGACGCCGGCCCCAAGCGCCGCCCCGAGTTCAGCCAGGCCTACAACGAGCTGCGCGTGCTGGACCCCGCCGTGGGCTCCGGCCACTTCCTGGTATCGGCCCTTAATGAGCTGCTGGCCATCAAGAGCGAGCTGGGCCTGCTGCTGGATGAGGAGGGCAAGCGCCTGCGCTACCGCTTGGCCGTGGCCCGCGACGAGCTGGTGGTAACCGCCGACGAGGATGCCAGCCTGTTTGAGTACCGCGCCCACTACGACGAGGCCACCCGCACCCGCCGCGTGGGCCCCGAGCACACCCGCCTGCAAAGCGCCCTGTTCCGGGAGAAGCGCCACCTCATCGAGCACTGCCTCTACGGCGTGGACCTCAACCCCAACTCGGTGCGCATCTGCCGGCTGCGCCTCTGGATTGAGCTGCTCAAGCACGCCTACTACACCCCCGCCAGCCACTACCAGGAGCTGGAAACCCTGCCCAACCTGGAGCTGAACATCCGTAGCGGCAACTCCCTCATCAGCCGCTACCCGCTGGGGGCCGACCTCACGGCCGTGTTTCGCAACAAGGACTTTTCGCTGGCCGCCTACCGCCGGGCCGTGGGCGAGTTTTTCTCGGCCCGGGGCCGGGAGCAGAAGCAGGTGCTCGAAGACTTTTTGCAGCGCCTCAAAGACCAGTTCCGCACCGATATTCAGCGCCACGACCCGCTGCTGAAAAAGATAACCCGGGCCAAGGAAGACCTGCTCCGGGCCGAGCTGGACCAGAAGCCCGACCTCTTCGGCAAGGCCCGCCTCACGGCCGAGGATGCCTGGGCCAAGCAAACCACCGCCCGCCTCAACCTTGAAAAGCTGGAGCAGGAGCGCCAGCAGCGCGAGCAGGGTGCCCTGTTCCGCGACGCCTTCGAGTGGCGCTTCGAGTTTCCCGAAGTGCTCAACCCCGACGGCTCCTTCCGGGGCTTCGATGCCGTGCTGGGCAACCCTCCCTATTTGACTGGAACTGCGCTTAAGATGTATGAGACATATTTTAGGGAGAATTATAAGACAGCTCAATACCAACTTGACCTGTATGTACTTTTCATAGAACAGGCTATCAACCTACTTTTTGATGGTGGTTCACTCTCTATGATAATACCAAACTCGTGGCTTAAAAATTCTTCAATGAATAAGCTACGAATGTTTATTGATGATAAATTAGAAATAGATTCGATAGCACCTAATATTTCACAAGTGTTTAAAGAAGCATCCGTAGACACTTTAATTATAAGCGGATTTAAAAAGGGCAAGCAATTTATCGAATCTTCAATAAACAAGATTCAAATTATTAGTATTGATGAATCAGCGCAGCACATCAGACATGAAGTCAGTCAGACAAGGTTTAGAGAAAACGAAAACTACTTGTTTGATGTTGAGTCTGATGAGAGGATCAATGTTGTATTGAACAAAATGAGAAATAACGGTAGGCCATTAGACTTCTACTGTGATATTTCCTTTGGATTCAGAGCTTATGATGCTTATGCAGGTCAAGCGGCTGAAACTATCAGCAATAAGGAGTATCATTCAGATTTCGCAAAAGACAAAACTTTTGTGCCATATATTCACAGCAAGCATATAGGCTCCTTCTACCACAATTGGAATGGCCAAACATTTATTAGTTATGGAAATTGGCTTGCGGCACCCCGTGAAGAGAAGTATTATCAAGGAAAACGCATAGTTATGCGCGAAATAATTGGCAATACTTTCGTAGCCACTCTTCTCCAGGAAGATTTAAAAGTAGACAGAACTCTTTATATAGCAAAACCCAAAGAATTTATTCATCTAACAGCCGAATATATACTAGGCATTGTTTCATCAAACATTTTAACAAAATACTTCCGCTATGCTAACAATGAATTCGATGCGTTATTTCCGAAGATAAGACTGAAAGAATTCAGGAATCTCCCCATCCCCGCCGCCACGGCGGAGCAGCAGGCGCCCATCGTGGCGCTGGTGGAGCAGGTGCTGGCCGCCAAAGCCGCCGCCCCCACCGCCGATACCCAGGCCCTGGAGCAGCAGATTGATACGCTGGTGGCCCGCCTCTACGGCCTCACCCCCGAGGAGCAGGCCCTGCTCTCGGCCTAGCGCCGGTTGGGGCCGCGCCGGCCTCTGAGTTTGTTTCCACTCCCCAGGGGCCGGCGCGGCCCGCTTTCGGGGCATACTGGTCCTTATCTTTCTGTCGATGCACCCTACTCCCACCACCACCTTCAGCCGCCGCCGCTTCCTCTACACCATTGGGTTGGGCGCGGCGGGCACCCTGCTGCTGCCCGCCTGCCTGCGGGGCGGCTCCGCTTCCGGGGCGGGCTCCTGCCTGGTGTACGTGGGTAGCTACGGCCCCGCGGAGCAGGACAACATCTGGCTGTACCGGCTGGATACGGCTACCGGCGGCCTTACCCGCGTGGCCGGAGCCCGGGGCGGGGCGGCGCCCTCCTACCTCACCGTGGATGCCCGCCGCCGTTTCCTCTACGCCGTGAATGAGGTGGACAACTACCAGGGCACGCCCAACGGGGGCGTTAGTGCTTTTGCCATCAACCCGCAGAGCGGGGGCCTTACGCTGCTGAACCAGCAGGCTTCGGGCGGCACCATTCCGTGCTTTATCAGTCTGGATGCGCCGGGCCGGCACGCCCTGGTGGCCAACTACGGCAACGGCACGGTGGCGGCCCTGCCCCTGGCCCCGGATGGCACCCTGCAGCCGGCTTCGTCGGTGGACCAGCATACGGGCCGGGGGCCGCACAAAAATCAGGCAAACGCCCGCGCCCACTGCATCCTGCCCGACCCGGCCGGCCGGTATTTCTTCGCCGTGGACCTGGGCACCGATACCGTGTACGGCTACACGCTGGAGCAGGGCCGCCTGCAGCGCCAGGCCACGCCGGCCTTCCAGGCCAAGCCCGGGGCGGGGCCGCGCATCCTCCGCTTCCACCCCAGCCGGCCGCTGGCTTTCCTCATCAACGAGCTGGATTCCACGCTTACCTCCCTGGCCTACGATGCCCGCCAAGGTACGCTGCGCGAAATCCAGACGGTGCCCTGCCTGCCCGCCGGTTTCAGCGGCTGGAACGCCTGCGCCGACGTGCAGGTGTCGCCGAACGGCCGCTTTGTGCTGGGCTCTAACCGGGGCCACAACAGCTTGGCGGTGTTTGCCCTGGACGAAGGCAGCGGCCGCCTCGCGCTGGTGGAGCACGTGATGCTGCCCGGCAAAACGCCCCGCAGCTTCACCTTCGACCCCAGCGGCCGGGTGGTGCTGGTGGCGCACCAGCAGTCCGATACCATCGTTACCTACTTTGCCGATGCCCGCACCGGCCGCCTCACGCCTACTGGCACCAGCGTACCGCTACCGGCTCCCGTGTGCCTGCAGGTGTACCCCGATTTCCTGCCCCGCTAGGAGTCGGCGTTTTGCCGGAGCGCCCTCAAAACGTCACCCGAAGCTGTTTAGGGTGTGTGGACAGTCGGTAAAAAAGCATCACAAAGGCCGTCATGCTTCATCTGGTGTCCGCTTGTCGAAGCATCTCTACCGCTGACTAATCATTTGTCATCCCAACGAAGCGGTAGAGATGCTTCGGCTGCGCTCAGCATGACGACCTTTTATCTGACTGTCCACAAGCCTAGGAGGTTTGACAGAACCAATCAAGACGTCCTAAACAGCTTCACCACAGCAATAAAATTGCCTGAACGATGCCGTTTCCGGACACGATTTTGGGCGACTCCGCGTTGGCCGGGCAGCGGGCCGTTAGCCGGCGTCCTTTTGTATATGCAACTGTTGGTACTTGCTGGTTTTCGACTGCGCCTGGTGTGGGTGCTGCTGGTGTTGCTGGGTACGCCGCTGGCACTGCGGGCCCAGCAGCCGGCCTCCGTACAGCGCCTCGACGAAAGCAACGGGTTTCGGGGGCTGCGTTTCGGAACGCCCCTGACGGAGGCGCTGCACCTGCGGCTGGTGCAGGACAAAGGCGACGAGAAGATATACGAGCGTACGGACGAGAACCTGCGCGTAGGTCAGTTTTCGGCGGCCCGCATTCATTACAAGTTCTACAAAGGGCAGTTTGCGGCCGTTACCATCATTGTGAAAGGGCCCGAGCACGCCCAGCGGGTACTGCCCATGTTTGAGGCTCTGTACGGTCCCGGCCGCCCCGATGGGTTCAGTCACAAGTGGCGGGGCCGGCAGGTGGCCCTCAGCTGCGCCTCCTGGAGCGAGGATAACGCCATCCTATCCATGAGCAGCCTGCTACTCACGGCCCAGATGCAGCAGGCCAAGGCCGGAAAGTAGCGCGCAGCGGAGTTGCGCGCACGAGCAGAGCGAGTATTGGAAGTAGGGGGCTTTTCCGGGTACTGGTCGGCGGCTCGTGCGCAAAGTAGCGCGCAGCTCCGCTTCGCGCACGAGCAAAGCGAGTTCCTACGCGGATGGAGCGGTACCGGGATACTCGCCTACGGCTCGTGCGCGAAGCGGAGCTGCGCGCTACTTTGCGCATGGACCGACGAGTACCCCAGTACTGCACCACAGGTATAGGTACTCGCCTACGGCTCGTGCGCGAAGCGGAGCTGCGCGCTACTTTTTGGCTGGCGTTGACATGTAGCCGGACTATGTGTTACTTGTGCAGATGGCTTTCACCCCTGCTGACCCGGCTTTCTACCAGCGTAACCTCCCGCATATGCTGCCGCCGGGCGGGAGTGTGTTTATCACGATTCGGTTGGCCGGGTCATTGCCGGCGGCGGTGGTAGAACAGCTCCGGGAGCAGTGGCAGTCCTTGGCGACGGATGAAGCATCGGAAGAAGAATCGTACGCTCGGCAAAAGCGCTATTTCGGACGGTTTGACCGGCTGCTCGACGCTCAGGCATATGGCCCCACGTGGTTGCGGCAACCAGCCATTGCAACGCTGGTGCAGAACGCTTTGCAGCATTACAACGGCCGCTGTTACGAACTGCTTTGCTACTGCCTCATGCCAAATCACGTCCACGTGCTACTGCGGTTACCGGACGACGCCCCGCCCCTGTTGCGGACGCTACAGTCATTCAAGAGCTATACCGCAACCCAGGCCAACAAACTCCTGCAGCGAACCGGTCAGTTCTGGCAGCGCGAGAGTTACGACCATCTGGTGCGCAACACCACAGAGTTCGACAATATTATCCGCTATATCCTGGAAAACCCCGTCAAAGCCGGATTAGTCAGCGACTGGGAGCAGTGGCCCTACAGCTTCTGCCAGTAGCACGCAACTCCGCTTCGCGCCCGCACCTTATGCCTGATACTCGCTTTGCTCGTGCGCCAGTAGCGCGCAGCTCCGCTTCGCGCACGAGCCGTAGGCGAGTATCCCGGTACCGCTCCATCCGCGTAGGAACTCGCTTCGCTCGTGCGCGAAGCGGAGCTGCGCGCTACTAGGTTCCCACGCGCCCGCACCTTTACACCCGATACTCGCCTACGGCTCATGCGCGAAGCGGAGCTGCGCGCTACTTTCCGGCCGGCGCGCTACATTCGCCGGGTAGTTCTGTCTTCTCCACTATGTACCGCTTCTCCCCGCTCCTGTTTGCTGGCCTGCTGCTCAGCCTCTCGGCCCCGGCCTGCTCCTCCAACTCGCCCGAAACGGTCGGCACGGCCCCGGTTGCGGATAGCCCGCCTGCCATTCCGGTGGAAACGCCGGCGCAGCAGGTGCCGGGGCGCTTCCCGGAAACCTTTGAGCAGGGCGGCAAGGGCGCGTATGCTGAAGGCGACGAGCAGTTGACCTCGGGCTCCTGGCACTTCACGGAGGCCCTCATCGGCTCCTCCGACCAGGACCACAAGCAGGGCGAACGGGCGGCCCGTCTGCGCGGCAAAGGGCGGCTGCGCATGAATTTCGATGCGCCCAGCGGGGTGCGCACTATCCGCATCAGCTCGGCGGCCTACGGCCAGGACGCGGCCAGCACCTGGGAGCTGTGGGGCAGCGTGGATGGGGGCCGCAGCTTCCGCCGCATCGGCAATCCGGTGCAGGCCAAGGGGGCGCGCCTGCTCACTACCACGTTTCAGGGCGTTACGCCCGGCCCGCTGCGGCTGGAAATCCGGAAAACAGATGGTGGTGACGGGCGCCTGAACATTGACGACATTGTGCTGGAAACGGCTACCGGCGCGGCCGTGACGGGCGGAGCAACGGTTGCCCCAGCCAGTGCGCCCAGCCCCCAACCCTCTACGGCAACCCCAGCCCCCAGCTCCCCCAACTCCCAGGCGCCTTCCACCGACAACGATAATATGGGCCTGGGCAACCCCAGCGGGGCTACGGCCAGCGTGAGCAGCCCCACCAACTACCTGCTGGTAAAGCCTCAATTTGCCATTGGCTACAACGCCCAGCGCGGCACACCCACTTGGGTGAGCTGGCACCTGGCCAGCACCGACATGGGCGCGGCCCCACGCCAGGATGATTTCCGCCCCGACCCGGCCCTGCCCCGGGAGTTTTACTCCGTTACGCGCAACTCCTACAGCGGCTCCGGCTTCGACAAAGGCCACAATTGCCCCTCCGCCGACCGTACCCGGGAGCTGGACGACAACTCGGCGACCTTCCTGATGACCAACATGATTCCGCAGGCCGCCAATAACAACCAGCGTACCTGGAGCAGCCTGGAGGAATGGACCCGCGCCCAGGTGCAGCGCGGGCAGGAGGTGTACGTGCTGATGGGCAGCTACGGCAAGGGCGGCACCGGCACGGCCGGCTTCAAAACCACCATCGACAACGGCCACGTAACCGTGCCTGCCCGGGTGTGGAAGGTGCTGGTGATATTGCCCGAAGGCACCAACGATGTGCAGCGCATTGCCGCCGGCCAGGCCCGCCTACTGGCCGTGGATACGCCCAACGACCAGTCCGTTAGCCCCGACTGGAGCCAGTACCGGGTGAGTGTGGATGCCATTGAAGCCGCTACCGGCCTGGATTTGCTTAGCAAGCTGCCTCTGGCGGCCCAGGACCGGCTGGAGGCGCTGGTAGATACCGCGCCGGTCCGGTAACCCCGTGCAGAACCACGTATTGCTGCTGCTGCAGTGCCCACTTCAGGCCCGCCCAGCTTCCCTGAAACCGTACGCGGTATACCTACCGCACCCGGAATATCAGTCTCTACCTCAGGCCGATAAACTATTCACGCTTTAGCGGCGTACCTTTGTGCTGACGCATCCCACCGCGTGGCGCAATTTTTCTCCGAAACTCCCACCCATTTCGCCTCTTACCGGGGCGGAATGGGTGTTTTTTTGACCACAAGCACCCTGCTATGCTTACCCAGACTCTTTCTTCCTCCGTTGTGCGGCCGCGCCACATTTACCGGCTGGCGGTGGGCGCCACCTTTCTGCTGCAGGGGCTGTGCTTCTCAACCTGGGCGGCGCGCATTCCAACGGTGCAGCAGCAGCTGGGCCTTACCGATACGGAGTTGGGCGGGGTACTGCTGGCCGTGCCCGTGGGCTCGGTTACCTCGCTGCCGCTTACCGGGTGGCTGGTGGCCCGCTTCGGCAGCCGGCTGATGTCGGTGCTGGGGGTACTGCTGTACGCGCTGGGGCTGCCGCTGCTGGGACTGGCTACCACTGTGCCGCAGCTGCTGGGGGCGCTGGTACTGTTTGGGCTGGCCAGCAACATGGCTAACATCAGCATCAATACCCAGGCCGTGGGGGTGGAAGGCTTGTACGGCAAGTCCATTATGGCCAAGTTTCACGGTATCTGGAGTCTGGCGGGGTTTGCCGGGGCGGCCATCGGCTCATTTATGATAGCCCACCACGTAGCCCCGCTGCCGCACTTCCTGCTGATGTCGGGGGTGGTGCTGGTGGGGCTGCTGGCGGCGCGGCCCTTCCTGCTGCCCCAGGATGCGCCCCGTGAGGCCGATGCCCCCATCTTTGTGCTCCCCGATAAGTCGTTGCTGCTGCTGGGGTTGCTGGCGTTCTGCTCCCTGCTCTGCGAGGGCACCATGTTCGACTGGAGCGGGGTGTATTTCCGCAAGGTGGTAGAAGCGC
This sequence comes from Hymenobacter metallilatus, assembly GCF_003944705.1. Classification (GTDB taxonomy): domain Bacteria; phylum Bacteroidota; class Bacteroidia; order Cytophagales; family Hymenobacteraceae; genus Hymenobacter; species Hymenobacter metallilatus. The sequence goes on from NZ_RWIS01000004.1 coordinate 140,832, forward strand.
CCGCCTCTCAGGTGGGCTACGGGTTTGCTGCCTTTATGAGCACCATGGCAGCCGGCCGCTTTATTGCCGACTGGTTTACGGACCGGTTCGGGCGTAAGCGCACCCTCATCCTGAGCGGACTGCTGGAGGCCGCCGGGCTATTGCTGGCGGTGCTGGCTCCCGGTATTGTGCCGGCTACCGTTGGGTTTATGCTGGTGGGGCTGGGCGTATCGTCGGTGGTGCCGCTGGTGTACGGGGCCGCGGGCCGGTCCAAAACCATGGCAGCGGGTGTAGCCCTGGCGGCGGTATCAACGGTGGGGTTTGCCGGGTTTCTGCTAGGGCCGCCGCTTATTGGGCTGGTGGCCGGGGCTACCAGTCTGCGGGTTTCCTTTTCGCTGATTGCCGGCATGGGGCTGGTGGTAGCGTTGCTGGCCCGCCGGGTAGGAGCATAACGTGCTGCCCCCAGCAGGCGAGCTTCCGCGGCTCCGCTCGGAATGACGTTCTTTGGGGAAGCTTTTCCTCTACCTGTCTCCTCTCCTCATGCCGGCTTCCTCCGAAAATATTTACACCCCGCGCCAGCAATATGTACTGCTGATTGTGTGCCTGGTGGGGCTGGCCGTACTTATTCTGGTGGGTCTGGGCAGCTATATCACGGCCTTCCTGGGGGCGGGCATCCTGTACGTGGTGTTCCGGCCGTGGTTTCAGGCCCTGGTACACCGCTGGGGCTGGAACCGGCAGCTGGTTACAGCTGCGCTGCTTCTGTTTGCCTTCGTGGTGATTATCCTGCCCTTCACGGCCCTCACGCTTATGCTCGTGGACCGCATCCGGGACTATGCCCAGGATACCAGCCAGATTATGGTGGTGCTGCACAAGATTGAGCAGAAAACCGGCTACCGCTTCACCACCGAGCAGAACGTGCGGGGCCTGGTGCAGCAGACGGTGAGCTGGCTGAGTGCCCGCATTCCGTCCCTGGCCAGCGGCCTGCTGCATTTCACCGTCATCATCGGCCTGATGCTGTTTACTTTGTATTTCATGTTCACGCAGGAGGAGAGCTTTCTGCGGGGGCTGCGCCGCTACCTGCCGTTCCGCCCGGGTACCCTGCGGGAACTGGGCGAATCGTTGCGCAATACGGTGAATGCCAATGTACTTGGGCAGGCCCTCATTGCATTTGTTCAGGCAGTACTGACCGGCCTCACGCTCTGGGTATTTGGGGTACCCGATGCGCTGTTCTGGGGCACGGTGGCCTTTTTCACGGCCTTTATTCCGGTGCTGGGTACGCCCCTGGTGTGGGCACCAGCCGCAATTCTTAAGCTCACGCAGGGCCATACGGGGCAGGGCGTTGGTATTTTACTGGTGGGCGTTATCCTCATCATCAACATCGACAACCTGCTGCGCATTGTGCTGGCCCGGCGCATGGGCAACATCCACCCGCTTATTACCCTGGCCGGCGTGGTGCTGGGCGTAGAAATCTTCGGGATTCTGGGCCTGGTGCTGGGGCCGTTGCTGCTGTCTTATTTCACGGTACTGATAACGGTATTTGAGCGGGAGAACCGTATTCGGCAGCGCACCCGGGCCGGCGGCAGCCTCCTACCCGTACCGGAGTCCCAGGCCACCCTTCCCTCCCGGCACGACACCCCGGGGCAGCCCTAACCGGGACGTGGCCGCTTAGGGCTTTTCCAGCACAGAAGCGCCCGTATTTTTGCCATTCGCCGGGTCAGGCGCTACGCCCCGTGCGCTAGCACCCGGTATTCCCAACACTGTTTATTCCCTTTTTCCGCATGACTTCATTCCGCCAGAAAGCCCTCAAGTTGCTGTACCCGCTCATTATGCGGCTATCCAAATCAAGCAGCCGGGGCAAGGTGCTCACCAACCAGCAGCAGGTAGCCGGCCCGGTTTCGTTCTATCAGCTCGACGGCCAGCTCAACAGCGGCCAGCACCTGCCGTTTCGGGAGTTGCAGGGCAAGAAGGTTTTGCTGGTGAATACGGCTTCCAACTGCGGCTATACCAACCAGTACCAGGAGCTGCAGCAGCTTGCTGAACAGTTCAAGGATGAGCTGGTGGTGCTGGGTTTCCCGGCCAATGATTTTGCTGAGCAGGAAAAAGCCGACGACAAGGCTATTGCGCAGTTTTGCCAGGTGAATTTTGGCGTATCCTTCCCGCTCATGAAGAAAAGCGTGGTGGTAAAGCAACCCGACCAGCATCCGGTGTACCAGTGGCTTTCCGACGCCGCCCGCAACGGCTGGAACGAGCAGGCCCCCGACTGGAACTTCTCCAAGTACCTCGTCGGCGCCGACGGCCGCCTGCTCCACTACTTTGGCCCCGCTGTTTCCCCACTCAGCGACACCGTCACTGACAGCATCAAAGCCGCCGGCAAGTAACCCAGCTGCCTTGGCAGGGTTACCGGCTTTGGGTTGGTTCCATACGAGAAATAAGAACGTCCTTCCGCGCGCCGCCGAGGAAGGACGTTCATTTTCGGTAACTCTCCACACAATCTAGTAGAGGCTCAGAGTGTAAAAAGCGGCTGGGGCAGCATGAGGCGGCCCGCTCCTACTTCAGCTCCAGCACCACCACCGATTTGGCAGGCAGCGTTACGGCCAGGTTGCTGCCTTTTTTCTTTGCGCCTTTAAAATCGGCCAGCTGCACGTTGGTGGGCTTATCGAAGGTGTTGTAGTCGGCTACGGTGGCCGAGGTGAGGATGCGGCCCGACACCGATTTCCAGCTTACGCCAGGCAAGGTAGTTTCCAGCGTCAGGGGCTTGTTGGGGTCCAGGTTGACGAGGGAAATATGCACTGCCCCGTTCTTGTCCTTCGAGGCCGAGGCGTTCAGAGCCGGAATTTTCTCTCCATTCAGCACGTAGTCGGGGCTCTGGAACTGCAGGGGCAGATACTGCGCATCCTGATGCACCTGGTACAGGTCGAAGACGTGGTAGGTGGGCGTGAGCAGCATCCGCTCCTTATCGGTGAGAATAACGGCCTGAAGCACGTTGATAGCCTGGGCCAGATTGGCCCCACGTACCCGGTCACAGTGGTTGTTAAAGATGTTGAGCGTGGTGCCGGCCAGCAGCGCGTCGCGCAGGGTGTTCTGCTGGTATAGGAAGCCGGGGTTGGTACCAGGCTCCACGTCCGTCCACACGCCCCACTCATCCACCAGCAAGGCCACCTTTTTGTCCTTATCGTACTTGTCCATGATGGCCGCGTGCTTGGTCACAATGGCCTCCATGCGCAGGCCGTTACGCAGCGTGTTGAAGTACTCCTGCTCCCCGAAGCCGGTGGCTTTGCCCTTGCTGCCGCTCCAGCTGCCGGTGGGCAGGGTGTACTGGTGCAGGGTAAGGCCCCACATCTGGTTAAGCGGAATGCGTTTCATGCAGGTTTCCGTCCAGTTGGCATCGTCGCCGTTGGCCCCGCTCACAATCTTCTTGAGGGGCGGTGAGGCGGGGTAGTTATGGGCGAAGGTGGCGTAGCGCTTGTACACATCGGTGTAGTACTCGGCCGTCATGTTGCCGCCGCAGCCCCAGCTTTCATTGCCGATGCCCCACCAGCTTACTTTGTAGGGCTCCGGGTGGCCGTTTTTGCGGCGTTCCAGCACCAGCGGGGTATCGTCGTTGGAGTTGAGGTATTCCATCCAGCCGGCCATTTCCTGCACGGTGCCGCTGCCCACATTGGCCGCCAGGTACGGCTCGGTGCCCAGCAGCTGGCATAGCTCCAGAAATTCGTGCGTCCCGAAGCTATTGTCTTCCAGGTTGTTGCCCCACCACATATTGAGCATTTTGGGCCGCTGGGCCGTGGGCCCTACTCCGTCGTGCCAGTGGTAGGTATCGGCAAAGCAGCCGCCGGGCCAGCGCAGGTTGGGAACATGAATTTTCTGCAGAGCCCGCACCACGTCCATGCGGATGCGACCCTGCTTGGGCACGTTCAGCTTCTCATCCACCCAAATGCCGTCGTAGATGCAGCGGCCCAGGTGCTCGGCAAACTGCCCCTGAATGTGCTTGCTGATGAGGAGTTTCGGGTCGCCGGGCTGCACGGTCAGCTGCACGGTTTGGGCCGAAGCCAGCAGAGAGGTAAGGCTAAGCGCAGCCAGCAAGCCAGTGTGCGGCACGTGCCAGCGCAGGCGGGAAAACGAACGGATGGACAGCACAACTACACGGAATTGGTGGGACAGAAAAAACAGCCCTTCTGCCGTATTTCAGCAAAATGAATGACCTGAAAGTGGGCAAGTGGGTTTAGAAGCCGTAAATTGCCATTTTTAAACACAATCGTTTGTGTTTGACTAAAGTATTTTTTTGTGCAACCTGCTCGGCATTTTCTCCCGGTTGCTGCTGGCGCAGCACCCGGCACCCTACCAGGGGTAGTAGCTTACATCATGTTTCGGCAGTTCATGTAGCTATGTACCTGTGTATGCAGCTACTTTTAGGCACCGGTGCTTTGCTGCCCCCCGCCACCGCGTCGCACGGGTCCGGCCTCTCGCCTACTCCGCCGCTAAGCCCGGTTGCGGCTGCTTTATCCCCGCGTTTGTGCGCCGGGCCTGCTGCACCCGAACCGGCAGTTAACCGCACCAACGGCAAAGGATGGAGCCCGGAGGCGCAGCTAACCGGTTGCATGGGTCCGATGCTGTTTTCCGCTGTTCAATCTCACTTCCTAGCTTTCTTTCCGTGACTTCATCTTTTGATCTGACCGGTAAAATTGCCCTCGTAACGGGCTGTAACAAAGGCATTGGCCAGGGCATGGCCCTGGGGCTGGCCGAGGCCGGCGCCGACATCATTGGCGTATCGGCCACGCTGGCCCTGAGCGGCTCCGAAACCGAGCAGAAGGTGCAGGCCCTGGGCCGCAGCTTCACCGCCTATCAGGCCGATTTCAGTCAGCGGGCCTCCCTGGATGCGTTTCTGGCGCAGGTCATGCTGGACTTCCCGCGCATTGATATTCTCATCAACAATGCCGGCACCATCAAGCGCGCCCCCGCCGCTGAGCACAGCGACGAGCTGTGGGACGAGGTGCTGCAGATTAATCTGGATGCTCCGTTCCGGACGGCCCGGGCCATTGGGGGCCGTATGCTGGAGCAGGGGGCCGGCAAAATCATCTTTACGGCTTCTTTGCTCACGTTTCAGGGCGGCATCAACGTGCCGGGCTACGCGGCCAGTAAAGGCGCTATTGGCAGCGTGGTGAAAGCCCTAGCCAACGAGTGGGGCGGGCGCGGCGTGAACGTCAATGCCATTGCCCCCGGCTACATTGCCACCGACAACACCACCGCCCTGCGCCAGGACCCCGACCGTTCCCAGAGCATTCTGGGCCGTATCCCGGCCGGCCGCTGGGGCACCCCCGAGGACTTTAAAGGCCCCACCGTGTTCCTGGCCTCCGCCGCCGCCGACTACATTCACGGCACCATCCTGACCGTGGATGGCGGCTGGATGGGCCGGTAACGGTGAATGGGTGAAGTGGTGAAATTGTGAAGCGGCCTTAGCAGCTGACGAGCAACTCCACCCGCCAGATTCACCCATTCACAACTTCGCAAACTCACAATTTCACTCTGTATGCAACAACGCTTTGCTGTCGGCCCCCGCGAAACGGCGGCTATGCTCACTGCCGAACGGCGGGAACATTTCCTGATTGAAAACCTCTTCGTGGCCGGCGAAATCACCCTGGTATATACCCACTACGACCGGATGATTGTGGGTGGCGTGGCGCCCGGCGTTGCCCCGGTAGCCCTACCCAACCCCGGCGAGCTGAAAGCCACGTATTTCCTGGAGCGCCGTGAGCTGGGCATCCTCAACATTGGCCAGCCCGGGCAGATAACCGTGGATGGCACCACGTACCAGCTCGGCCACCAAGACTGCCTGTACGTGGGCCGGGGCTCCCGGGAAGTGCAGTTCAGCGGCAAAGGGGCCAGATACTACGTGCTGTCGGCGCCGGCGCACCACACCTACCCCACCACCCGCAAAACCCAGGCGGAGGCCACGCCGGTTGAAATGGGTACGCTGGAAACGGCCAATCAGCGCACCATCTACAAGTACATCTACTCGGAAGGTATCCAGAGCTGCCAGCTGGTCATGGGCCTCACTCAGCTCAAGCCCGGCTCGGTCTGGAATACTATGCCCTCGCACACGCACACGCGGCGCATGGAGGCCTACCTCTACTTCAACCTGCCCGAAAACCAGCGGGTACTGCACCTGATGGGGGAGCCGAGTGAAACCCGGCCGCTGTGGGTGAGCAACGAGCAGGCTATTCTGTCGCCGCCCTGGTCCATTCATACCGGCTGCGGCACCAGCCACTACGCCTTCATCTGGGGCATGGCCGGCGAAAACCTGGAGTATACCGACATGGACCCCGTGGGCATCTACGACCTGCACTAGCTACTGTAGAATTTCCATTTCCGGTAGCGTACCAATGCGTGCGTTGAAGCGTCAGCCGACGGCTTCAACGCACGCATTGGGGTTACAGCGTTTTGGTAAAGCTGACTTTGATTTTCAGCTGAAAATCGGCAATGACCTTAAAGATTTCCTTGAGCGTGACCTGCTCCACCTGGGTCAGGGTTTTGGGGTCAAGGTAGTTGGTGGGGGTTTCCCGGTCGTTGATGAGTTGGCGGGCCTGTTTCTGCAGGCGCATGCCCATCAGGTAATAGTAGGCCTGCAGCAGCTCCTGGTATTCCTGCTCCTTGAATACGCCCAGCTCCCGCAATCCGGCCAGCCGCCTCCCGGTGTTGGTTTCGAACACCTGGTGCCGCAGGGCATACACCCGCACCAGGTCCACGATGGGCGTCATGGCTTTTTTGAGGTCGAATACGCGCTGTCCTTCCTGCTCAAACGTACGAAACCGGCCCAGAAACGAGGTCAGCGGGGGCTCGTACTGCAGGGCGTTGCGGGTCATAAAAAACAGGAACCGGTCGAGGGGCTGGGCCAGCTCCTGCTGCAGAAACACGTGCAGCTCCTGCATCAGCCCGGCGTCGCCGTAGAGGTAGCGGCAGTCGAAGAACGTGGCCATCTGCATCACCGTTTCCGGGTTCGATTCGCTCATCCACTGTTGGTAGTTGCGCTTCCAGTGCGAGAGGGAGTGGGTCCACTTGGGATTCTTAGCCATGAAGCCGCCCGTGCAGAAGTGCAGGCCAATATGGTTCAGCTCGTCGGAAATGGCCGTGGCAAAGCGCAGAAACCAGGCCCGCACTTCCTCGCGGTGCTCATTGGCTTTGTCTTCGTAAATAATGGCATTGTCCTGGTCCGTTACCAGGGTCTGTTCCTGCCGGCCTTCACTGCCCAGCACCATAAACACGAAGCGCGCCGGCGCCGGCCCCTGCTCGGCCAGGGCCCGCTCAATCACCTTCAGCGAAATGGTATCCACCACGGTGCTAATCACCTGGTTAACGATGTCGGCCTTTACGCCCCGGCTCAGCAGCTGGTTTACAATATCAGGCACCATTTCCCAGCGGCGCTTCAGCTCCCGGGGGCTCTGGGCCAGCTTCACGGCCTGAATGAACATGAACGGCGACTGGGCTAAATCACTCAGCAGCTTGTTGCGGCTCAGAAACCCCACGTACTGGCCCGCCCGCTCCACCAGCAGGTAGCGGGTTTTGGTCTGAAACATGCGCAGCACGGCCTCATACACGTAGGCCTCTTCGGCAATGCTGACCAGCGGCGTAGCGGCCACCTCCTGCACCGGCCGGCGGGCATCGAGGCAGCGGGCAATAACGGCGTCGCGCAGGGTAATATCGGTGCAGTAGCCGGTAATGGCCTCCTGCGCATCCGTCACGAACAGGCAGCTGACTTTGGCGGCGGCCATGCGCCGGGCGGCCTCGAAAATGGGCAGCTGCCCCGGGCAGGTAACCAGCGCGCGTACTTCCAGCGTGCTGATGCGGCGCGAAAAGAGCTGATCGGCCACCAGGTAGTTCTGCTCGGGCGGGGCTACCGGCTTCACAAAGTGCGCGTACTCCTCATCGAGCATCCGTTCCCCGTAGCGGGCCGTGAAGTAGTGAAAGAACGGCTCGTAGGCCAGGCACAGGGCCCGAAAATCACGGCGGGGCAGCTGTAGTACGCGGGTGCCCTTGCGGACCAGCACGGTTCGCAGGGAGCGTTTTTTGTTGAGCAGAATGGACATGCCCCCGTAGCAGGTGCCCGGCCCGTAGGTTTCGGGCAGACGCCTGTGCTGCTCACTATCGTAGAAAAACGTTTCGTAGGCTCCTTCCGCCACAATATCCAGGCTGCGCAGTTTCGATACATCCTGCTGGTACAGCAGCTTCTCGGCCGGATAATGCACTTCTTCCAGCAGGCCTACCACTCCGCGCACTACCTCCTCGGGCAACAGATTGAACGGGGCCACCGTCCGCAGAAAAGCCAGTCGATTATCCATGCGCAAGACAGTATACCAGTACAAGAAATCCGGCCAGCGTGAGCAGCCAGGACCAGGGAAACCGGCGCGCGGAGCGCCCATTGGGCGGCAGTAAGGGGGGCTGCCCGTTCAGCACCGCATCCGAAATAATGCCCCGGCGGCGCAGCTCAAAAAAGCAGCGGGCCGTAGCCGCCGCGTCGGTTGCGGCATCGTGCAGGCGCTCCATGGGCTCGGCAAACAACAGCTCGTGCAGCTCGTGCAGGCGCAATGGGCGGCCGGGCGCCTCGGGGCGGACCGTGCGGCTCACCTGCATGGTGCAAAACTGTGGCAGCCCGGGCAAGGGGTTAGGCAGCCCGGCCCGCAGCAGAGCGGCTCCGGTTACGTGAAAATCCAGCTGCAGAAAGTGGCCGATTATTCGGGGACGGTACAGCTCCACGTCAGCCAGCAGGCGGCGCAGCGCGGCGGCTGGCTCCTGCCCCTGCGCCGCCAGAAACTCCGCCGTCAGGCCGTGAATAGCTATTGACTGCTTTGTCAGGCGGCCGGCGGGCACCTGCAGGTAGGCCTGCTCGGCTTTCAGCAGCTGGCCTGCCGGGGTGTATATTTCCCAGGCCAGCTGCGCAATGTTAGGCCACTCCCATTCCTCGGCATACGGGCGGTGCCAGCGGGCCGGCAGGCCCGTGGTTTCGGTGTCAATAAAGAGCAGATACTGCTGGGGCATGGGTGTAGGCTAGCGGGCGGCAGCTTTGGCGGCGCGCCTGCTGGCCGGGGCCGCCGGCTTCGCCTCCCGTACCGACGAGTTTCTGGTCAGCAACTCGGGGCGCAGCACAATTTGCCGGGGCGTAAAGGCGGTACCGTGGGCCTCAATCAGCTCCAGCAGCAGGCGCACCGTAGCCTGCCCCATTTCCTCGCAGCGCTGGTCGATGGTGGTGATGGTAGGCTCGGTAATAACAGTAAAGGCCTCATTACTGAACCCGGTAATGGCCACATCGGCGGGCACCTGTACGCCCTGGCGCTGAGCTTCCTGCATGGCGCCCAGGGCGCAGTAGTCGCCGGCCGAAAAAACGGCATCGGGTGGGTTGGGCAGGGCCAGCCAGGTACGCATTGCTTCCGCGCCTTCAGGCTGGGTCATGTCGGTAAACACAATCAGTTCCTCTTCCACGGGCAGGCCGGCTTCCCGCAGGCCCTCCAGGTAGCCCCGGTAGCGGTTTTTATAGATGGTAAGGTGCTGCGGCCCGGCCAGGTGGGCAATGCGGCGGCAGCCCTGGGCCACCAGGTGGCGGGTAGAAATCAGGGCCCCTTCCTGGTCGTCGAGCACAACGGCATTCACGTCCTCGCCCTCCATGCTACGGTCGAAGAACACCAGCGGCAGTCCCCGGCTTTGTACTTTCTCGAAGTGCCGGTAGCTGGTGGTCGTGCGCGACAAGGACACCATGATGCCGGCCACCTGGGCGCTGAGCAAGGCCTCAATGTTGCGCCGCTCCTGGGCGGCATCCTCGTGCGACTGGCAGATGATGACGTTATAGCCGGCTTTGCTGGCGGCCGTTTCAATGCCATGCACCACCGATGGGAAGAACCGGCCTTCTATGTAAGGTACAATAATGCCCAGCAGCTTGCTCTTGCCTTTGCGCAGAGCTGAGGCCAGCCGGTTAGGCTGATAGTTATATTTCTTGGCCAGCTTCAGTACCTTTGATTTCATTTCCGGCCCAATACTGTAATGGTCGCTGAGGGCCCGCGAAATGGTAGTCATGGACACGCCCAGTTCCCGGGCCAGGTCGGCCATAGAGACGGGCGTGTTGGAGGTGGGAGCAGCGGAGGTTTTCTTACGAGAAGCCATAGAAGAGGCAATACACAATGCTTTGTGTAAATAAGCAATTTTCTTTCGGGTATACTCCGCTTTTATCCGAGCAGCTGATACCACTCTGACGTGGTGCGGCCGTTGCAGCAGCAACTGTTGCCAGTATTAGCTACCGGTAGTAAAGATATAGCAATTTGCGGCACAAGCAGGCATTTTATTCTATGAACGGTTGCGTGACACCCCGGTCAGGCACAGCCCAGACCAGCAGATGCTGCCCCCGCGCTGCCCGGAGTTGATACGGAAAAATTAAATAGTGACTCCTTACACAATCGTTTGTGCAAATAAGTTATTATACTTGACCCATCATTAGCCCTTGCGGGACTCGCCGGGTGCCAGCTGCTCCACTACTGCTCATTCCAATTTCCTTCGTATGCCCACGATTTTTCCCACCCGTGCCCTTTGCTGGGCAGCTTCCCTGGGCCTGAGTGGCTCCTTACTTACCACGTTACCGGCCCTGGCCCAGACGGCGCCCCTTGCCCTCACCGTGCAGGTAAATAAGCCCGGCGCACCCATTGCCAAAACCATGTACGGGCTGTTTTTCGAAGATATCAACTTCGCCGCCGACGGCGGGCTGTACCCGGAGCTGGTCAAGAACAAGTCGTTCGAGCTGGATGAGCACCTACTGGGCTGGCGCGGCATTCGGGGGGCGGCGGCCCTATCTACCTATACCGTTTCCAACCAGCAGCCCATCAGTGCCACCAACAACCACTTCCTGCGCCTGACAGCCGCCACGGCCAGCCCCGATGCCGGCTTCATTAATGAGGGGTTCCGGGGCATGGGCGTGAAACAGGGCGGCGAGTACACATTTTCGGTGTACCTGCGCAAGGGCGCGGGCGGCGTGAGCGGCCTGAACGTAACGCTGGAAGAAGGCGGTGCGGGAGCCGGCCCCGAAGCAGGGCCTTCGGGCAAAACCCTGGCCCAGGAACGCATTACCGGCCTCACCACCGAGTGGAAAAAGTACAGCGTGGTGCTGAAATCGGCGGGCACGGCGGCCCGGGCGCGGCTAAAGCTGACGCTGGAAGGGGCCGGTACGCTGGACCTGGACGTGGTTTCGCTGTTCCCTAAAGATACCTACAAAAACCGGGAAAACGGCCTGCGCACCGACCTGGTGCAGCTGCTCAAGGACATGAACCCCGGCTTTCTGCGCTTCCCCGGAGGCTGCATCGTGGAGGGCCGCAACCTCACTGAGCGGTACCAGTGGAAGGAAACCATCGGCGACGTGGCCTCCCGGGTGCCGCTGGTAAACCGCTGGAATATGGAGTTCAAGCACCGCTCCACCCCCGACTACTACCAGTCGTTCGGGCTGGGCTTCTTCGAGTATTTCCAGCTTTCCGAGGACATTGGGGCCGAGCCCGTGCCGATTCTGAACGTGGGTATGGCCTGTCAGTTCAACTCGGCGGAGCTGGCCCCGATTGGCGGTACCGCTGCGGCCGGCCCCAACGCCGGCTCCCCCCACAACCACGAGGACGATGACCCCACGCTGGAAACCTTTATTCAGGATGCGCTGGATTTGATTGAGTTTGCCAACGGCCCGGCCAGCAGCCCCTGGGGTGCCCGGCGCGTGGCCATGGGCCACGCCGCACCGTTCAACCTCAAGTACATCGGCATTGGCAACGAGCAGTGGGGCCCCCAGTACCTGGAGCGCTACGAGCCGTTTATGAAAGCCATTAAGGCCAAGTATCCTACCATTAATATCGTATCCAGCGCGGGCCCCAGCCCCGACGGGGAGTTGTTTGAGAAAGCCAGCAAGCGGCTGCGCGAGTTAAAGGCCGAGGTAATTGATGAGCATTACTACGCCAAGCCTGAGTGGTTCCGCCAGAACGTGGGCCGCTACGACAACTACCCTACCACCGGCACCAAAATTTTTGCCGGCGAGTACGCCGCCCAGAGCGTGGCCATCGGCAGCCCCGACAACAAAAACAGCTGGGACTGCGCCATTTCGGAGGCAGCTTTCATGACCGGCCTGGAGCGCAACGCCGATAAGGTGGTTATGGCCTCCTACGCCCCGCTTTTTGCCCACGTGGATGCCTGGCAGTGGACCCCGGACATGATCTGGTTTGATAACCTGAAAGCTTACGGTACGCCCAACTACTACGTGCAGAAGATGTACTCCACCAACCCCGGCACCACCATGCTGCCCGTGCAGCGCGCCGCCGGGGCCAAAAACGGCCAGGACAACCTCTTCAGCAGTGCCACCGCCGACGATAAAACGGGTGACATCCTTGTGAAGCTGGTGAACTACTCGCCTGAGGCCCGGCCCGTGACCATTGCCCTGCAGGGCGTGAAGAAGCTGGGTAAAGCCGGCCGCGCCACCGTACTGGCCAGCCCCGACCTGAACGCCGTGAACAGTCTGGAGCAGCCTATGAATGTGGCGCCCAAAGAAGAATCCTTCCAGATTTCTTCCCCGAACGTCACCTATACCCTGGCCCCGAACTCCTTCACGGTGCTGCGGATTCCCGGCAAACGCTAAGCGACAGACAGACCCATGAAAAACGCTCCGCTTATTGGGTGGGTAGCTGGTTTGTTGCTGGCTGCCCCCAGGCTGGTGCTGGGCCAGGCGGCTCCGGTGCCCGTAGCCGGCAACCCCATCATCAAAGATAAGTACACCGCCGACCCCAGTGCCCTGGTACACAAGGGCACCGTGTACCTCTATGCCGGCCACGACGAGGCTCCGGCGCCTGAGCAGCGCTACGTGATGCATGAGTGGCTATGCTATTCTTCCCAGGACATGGTGCACTGGCAGGAGCACCCCTCCCCCCTGAACGTGAAAGCCTTTGCCTGGGCCAAGGACGATGCCTGGGCCTCGCAGGTGATTGAGCGCAATGGCAAGTTCTACTGGTACGCGGCCGTGGAGCACGGCTCTATTCCGGGCAAAAGCATCGGCGTGGCCGTGGCGGATAGTCCCACGGGGCCGTTCAGGGACGCTCGGGGCTCAGCCCTGATTACCAACAACATGACCGAGAGTAAGATCAGCTGGGATGATATTGACCCCACGGTTTTCATCGACAGCAAGGGCCAAGCCTACCTGTACTGGGGCAACACCAACTGCTACTGGGCTAAGCTGAAACCCAACATGACGGAGCTGGACGGCCCCATCAACAAAGTACCCAACCTGCCTGGCTTTACGGAAGCGCCCTGGGTGCACCAGCACAACGGCTGGTACTACCTCAGCTACGCCTACCAGTTTCCTGAAAAACTAGCCTACGCCATGAGCCGCAGTATTGAAGGGCCCTGGGAGTTCAAAGGGCTGCTGAATGAGGTAGCCGGCAACTCCAATACCAACCATCAGGCCATCATCGACTTCAAAGGGCAGTCGTATTTCATCTACCACAACGGCAGCATCCCCACCGATGGGGGCAGCTTCCGCCGCTCCGTCTGCGTGGATTACCTGTACTACAACAAGGACGGCACCATCAGACGGGTGCAGATGACCACGGAAGGCGTGCAACCCGCCCGCTAGAAGCCAACCCCGGCAACTTAGCCACGGACGGGTTTTCCTTTGCCTTAACACAATCGATAATGTTTTTATCAGCCTTCAAACTACACTGCGGGGCCCTGCTGCTTGGGGGAAGCCTGGCTGCTCAGGCCCAGAACATGCCGGCCCGTATTCCGGCCCACGACCCGGTGATGGCGCAGCAGAATGGCACCTATTACATGTTCTGCACCGGCAACGGCATTGCGGTGTGGTCGTCGAAGGACCGCCGGAACTGGCAGCCGGAAAAGGCCGTGTTTGCTGCCGCGCCGGCCTGGGCCGTGCAGGCCATTCCGGGCTTCAAGGGCCACATCTGGGCGCCCGATATTTCCTTTCATAACGGCACATACTACCTGTTTTACTCGGTTTCGGCTTTTGGCAAAAACACCTCCGCCATCGGACTGGCCACCAATAACACCCTCGACCCCACGGCCAAGGACTTCCACTGGACCGACCACGGCCGGGTGCTGCAGTCGGTGCCGGGGCGGGATATGTGGAATGCCATTGACCCCAACCTGATCCGGGACGAAGCGGGCCGCCCCTGGCTTGCCTTCGGCTCTTTCTGGGAGGGCATCAAGCTGGTGCAGCTTCGCCCCGACCTGACGGCCCCGGCCCAGCCGGAGCAGTGGCGTACCCTAGCCCGCCGCCCCCGCGCCCCCCAGCTCAACGACTCCTTGCCCGGCGACGGGGCCATTGAAGCACCGTTCATCTTCCGCAAAAACGGCTACTACTACCTGTTCACCTCCTTTGACTACTGCTGCCGGGGGCCGCAGAGCACCTACAAGATCATGGTGGGCCGCTCCAAAGCTATAACGGGCCCCTACGTGGATAAAGCCGGCGTGGCGCTGGAGCAGGGCGGCGGCACGCAGGTGCTGGCCGGCGACAAAAACTGGTTCGGGCTAGGACACAACTCGGTATATACCTTCGATAACGCCGATTACCTCGTGTTTCACGGCTACGACGCCGCCGACCAGGGCCGACCTAAGCTGCGCCTCGAACCCTTGGCCTGGGATGCGGCGGGCTGGCCGGTAGTGCGGCCTTAAACCTGCCGGGAATCACCTCTCCGTAATTTCCGAACCTCCCGGCTACCGGTACCGATTACGGTCCTTTTTTTCTGATGGCGGGCTTGCCGGGTAGTCCCTAAAGCACCTACTTCACAGCGCAACGCCCCGTTTTCTTCTTCCTTTTTTGCTTGTCTTGCCGTGACCAAACCTGCCAATTCCCTCGCTCAACAAAGCGTTAACACCATCCGCCTGCTGTCGGTGGATATGGTGCAGGCCGCCAACTCCGGCCACCCCGGCCTGCCCCTGGGCGCGGCTCCCATGGCCTACGTGCTGTTTTCCCGCATTCTGCGCTTCAACCCCCAGGACCCCAAGTGGCCCAACCGGGACCGGTTTGTGCTGTCGGCGGGCCACGGCTCGGCCCTGCTGTACAGCCTGCTGCACCTGTACGGCTACGAGTTGTCCCTGGAGGATCTGAAGGCGTTTCGCCAGCTGCACTCCAAAACCCCCGGCCACCCCGAGTCGAACCTGACGCCGGGCGTGGAAGTAACCACGGGGCCGCTGGGCCAGGGCTTCGCCAACGGGGTGGGCATGGCCATGGCCGAGGCTCACCTGGCGGCCGTGTACAACCGGCCCGGGCACACGCTGCAGGACCACTTCACCTACGCCCTTGTAAGCGACGGGGACCTGATGGAAGGCGTGGCCGCCGAAGCCGCCTCCCTGGCCGGTCACCTCAAGCTGGGCAAGCTCATCTACCTCTACGACGACAACGACATCTGCCTCGACGGGCCCACCAACCTCTCCTACACCGAGGATGCGCTGGCCCGCTTTGAGGCCTACGGCTGGCACACCCAGCGCGTGCCGGACGGCAATGACCTCGACGCCATTGAAGCCGCCATCCGAGCGGCCCAGCAGGAAACCGGGCGGCCTTCCCTGATTTCCGTTAAGACGATTATTGGCTACGGCAGCCCCCAGGAAGGCACCAGCAAGGTACACGGCTCCCCGTTGGGCCCCGACAACCTGAAAAAAGCCAAGGAATTCTTCGGCTTCGACCCCGAGGCTACGTTTGTGGTGCCCGAGCAGGTGCGTGCCCATTTGGCCGAAGCCGGCCAGCGCGGAGCAGCACTGCAGGCCCAGTGGCAACGGCAAACCGAGGCGTACCAGCAGGAGTTTGGAGCAGAGTGGGAACTGTTCCAGGCTTCGTTTGCGGGTGAGCTGCCCGCAGGCTGGGACGCCTCCCTGCCCGTTTTTACCGCCGCCGACGGCGCCCTGGCCACCCGCCAGGCTTCCGGCAAAGCCCTGAAGGCGCTGAAAAAGAGTGTGCCCTACCTGTTTGGGGGCTCTGCCGATTTGGCCAGCTCCAACGAAATGCCCACCAGCGGGGACGTGAGCTTCCAGCCGGGCAGCTACGAGCACAACAATGTGTGGTTTGGGGTGCGGGAGCACGCCATGGGCGGGGCCATGAATGGCCTGGCCCACCACGGCGGGGTGCGGCCCTACGGCGGCACCTTCCTCACCTTCTCCGACTACATGCGCGGGGCCATCCGCCTTACGGCCCTGGCCGAGTCCAGCGCCACGTTCGTGTTTACCCACGACAGCATTGGGCTGGGTGAGGACGGCCCTACGCACCAGCCGGTGGAGCAGGTAGCCGCGTTGCGCACTATTCCCAACATCATTGTGCTGCGCCCCGCCGACGCCAACGAAACAGTGGAAGCCTGGCGCGTGGCCCTTACCAAGCCCAAAAGCCCGGTGGTGCTCATCCTGTCGCGCCAGAAGCTGCCGGTGCTCGACCAGAGCCAGTTTGGCTCAGCCCGGGAGGGTGTAGCCAAAGGGGCCTACATCCTGCGCGAAGCCGAAAGCGGCCAGCCGGAACTACTTCTATTAGCCACCGGCTCAGAGGTTTCCCTGGCGCTGCAGGCCCAGGAGGCGTTGCAGCAGCAGGGCGTGGCGGCCCGGGTGGTGAGCATGCCCAGCTGGGAGCTGTTTGAGCAGCAGCCCAAGGCCTACCAGCACCAGGTGCTGCCGCCCGCCGTGCGCAAGCGCGTGGCCATTGAGGCCGGCTCGCCCCTGGGCTGGCACAAATACGCCACCGACGAAGGCACCGTTATGGCCATGAACCGCTTCGGCGAATCGGGCCCCGGCGAGGCCGTGATGGAGCTGTTTGGTTTCTCGGTGCAGAACGTGGTGAAGCAAGCCCGGTGGGTGCTGGCCGGTCAGCCGGAGGAAACGGAACCCAAGGAAATTCTGTCGTAGACCGTAAGTAGCTGCCGCGCGCCGCCTGTCATCCTGAGCGGAGCGAACGACCTTACCCCGGTTGGTTATGTATACCATAATCTCCCACACGTCATTCCGAGCTTGCCGAGGAATCTCGCCAGAGGGTAATCAAATTAGTTTGGCAAAGTCAGCACGCGAGATTCCTCGGCTCCGCTCGGAATGACGTGCAGGAGTACAAAGTCCTTCACAAGCTCAGCATGACGGCCTTTTGCTTTCATCTCATCACCCCTTCTACATGAACCCATTAGTTGCCATTCATAGCTTCGGCCAGAGCATCTGGCTGGATTACATTCGCCGCAATATTTTGCAGAACGGCGAGCTGCAGCGCCTGCTCACGGAAGACGGCGTGCGGGGCGTCACGTCCAACCCGGCCATCTTCGAGAAGGCCATTGCCGGCTCCGACGACTACGCCGACGACATTCGTCGTTTTGCCCGGGAGGGATTGTCGGCCGAGGAGATTTATGCCCGCCTGGCCGTGGCCGATGTGCAGGCGGCCTGCGACCTGCTTCGCCCCCTCTACGACCACCCCGAAAACGGCGGCGACGGGTACGTGAGCCTGGAAGTGTCGCCCAACCTGATTCATGACACCGAAGGCACCGTGGCCGAGGGCCTGCACTTCTGGCAGGAAGTAAACCGCCCGAACGTGATGATCAAAGTACCCGCCACCTGGGCCGGCCTGCCCGCCATCCGGAAGCTGATTGCGGCCGGCGTAAACGTGAATGTAACCCTGATTTTCAGCGTGGAGCGCTACCGTTTGGTGGCCGAAGCCTACCTGGCCGGCCTGGAAGACCGGGTGCGGGCCGGTGGCTCGGTGCAGCGGCTGGATTCGGTGGCCAGCTTCTTCCTTTCGCGCATTGATGTACTCCTTGATCCGCAGCTGGAGCAGTTGGCGGCTGCCGGCGGTGAGCAGGGTCAGCTGGCCGAAAGTTTGGTGGGGCAGGTGGCCATTGCCAGCGCCAAGCAAGCCTACACGGTGTACCAGGAGTTGTTTGCTGGCCCGCGTTGGGCTGCGCTGCAGGCGCAGGGCGCGCAACCCCAACGCCTGCTCTGGGCCAGCACCGGCAACAAAAACCCTAAGTACGATAACCTGAAGTACGTGGAGGCCCTCATCGGCCCGAACACGGTGAATACCATTCCGGTGGAAACCCTAGAGTTGTACCGCACCGGCGGCCAGCCCGCCAACCGCCTCGCCGAGCCGGTAGTCGTGGACGTGCTGGGCAGTCTGCCCCAACTCGGCCTCAACCTGGAAACCCTCACCGACCAGCTGGAGCAGGAAGGTGAGCAGAAGTTCACCGAGCCCTTCGGCAAGCTGCTGGCCGTGCTGGAACAGAAACGACTGGAAGCCCTGGCCGAAAGTCCGGCTGCCAACTAATCCCAAACCCACTGCGGGGAGCCGGCAAACGGCTCCCCGCTTTGTTTACCCCCTACCTTTGCCGCGCCCGGCCGCTTCTGGCCCTCTCCTACTTACGCCCTGCATGAACGCATTTATTTTTGACCTCAACGGCACCATGATTCACGACATGGACTACCACACCCAGGCCTGGCAGCAGCTGCTGAACGAGGACCTGGGCGGGCAGTTCACTCACGAGCAGGTGAGGCCCCAGATGTACGGTAAAAACCAGGAAGTACTGGTGCGCATGTTCGGCCCCGACCGGTTTACGGAGGAGGAGATGGTGCGCCTGGCCCTGGAAAAAGAGAAACGCTACCAGCAGGCCTACCGCCCCCACCTGCGGCTGCTACCGGGGCTGCCGGAGTTTCTGGCGCGGGCTCACCAGCAGGGTATTCCGATGGCCATTGGCTCGGCCGCCATTCCGTTCAACATTGATTTCGTGCTCGATACGCTGGATATCCGCCGCTACTTCGCGGCCATCGTCTCGGCCGACGACGTGACCATCAGCAAGCCCCACCCCGAAACCTTCCTGAAGGCCGCCGCGCAGCTCGGCGCAGCTCCCGCCGACTGCCTCGTGTTCGAGGACGTGCCCAAAGGCGCCGAAGCGGCCCTGAACGCCGGTATGCGGGCCGTTATCCTGACTACCACCCACGAGCCGACGGAATTCGCCCACCTCCCGAATATCCTCCACTTCTCCCCCGACTACACCGACGCATTTGTGCAGGGCTTGGTGTAGAGTACTTGTAGAACTATCTGTGGGAGTGTATAAACGACGGGCTGAGGTGGTCAAGGCCTGTTTCCGCCAGGTTTCAGGGCAGCTTTTGTAAGGCGCTGAAATGCCTGGCTACCGCCGGTGCCCTGCCAGCGCCGGCGGGCGTTTGCGGCCGGGGTAAGGAGCAGTAGCCACCGGCTCAGTGAACGAGCGGGGGCATTCAGGTAAGATCCGGTGGCATTCGGGTAAAACCTACCGAACAGGCGGGCGGGGGTGGTAGGTTGCGGACAGTTTAGGTCACTTGTTTCGCCTTACCCCTACCCCATGAGCATGCGTTTGTATCTGTATCTATTGTGCTTTCTGCTACTAGCTATAGGCGGGCAGGTGCACGCCCAGGCCCCGGCCGGAGCCAGCGCCGCGGCCTGGTTTGAGCTTCGCGACAACGAGCTGCGGCTGCACACTGGCAGTCAGAGCCAGGCTGTCACCAAAAATGTAGTGCTGCCCAATGGTACTCGCCTCGACTACCGAACCCATACCGCCGTGCTGGCCGATGGCCGGAGCGTACTCCTGCACGAAGGAGACCGGGTAAGCCTGAATGGCACCATCAACGCTGCCCAGCAGTCCGCCGAGCAGTCTGCTCCCACGCCGGCCGCCGCTGTAGCAGCCCCGGCTGCTGCCGCCCCGGCTACGCCGGCCGCCGCCGCTACCCTAACGCCCGCTGCGGTGGCGCCGCCCACCGTGGCCCCTGCTGTGGTGCCTGCTGTGACTGCCAGACCCACTGCTACGGCCTTTACCTATCAGCCGGCGGCACCCATTAACGGGCGGCTGAAGGGCGTGGTGGAGCTGGGCGCCAGTGGTTTCAACTCCTTTATTGTGCGCATCGACGGGCAGAAACGCTGGGCCCTGGAGCGCGCCGAATACGGCAACAGCCTGGTAATGGAAAATATTGCCACCCCCGATGATGTGCGCCGGGGCCTGAAGGCCTACATCGGCCAGATGCTGGACTACGGCGTGGGCGGGCGCGACATTCATTTCGTGGTGAGCTCCGGGGCGGCGCTGGCCGACGTAACCAAGCGCATTGTGCCGGCACTCAAAGAGTTGGGCTACGTGGTGCATATGGTAACGACCGAGCAAGAAGGTATTTATGGGCTCCGGGCTGCGCTGCCAGCTGGTTTCTCGGGCCGGGCCTTTGTGCTGGATGTGGGCTCAGGCAACACCAAGCTGGCTTGGCTGGACCACGGACAGCCCCGCACCGCCGACACTTACGGCGCCAAGTATTACCAGCAGCAGATTGATGCGGCCACCGTGGCCGGCAGTGTGCGGGCCGCTGCCCGGCAGGTGCCGGCCAGCCAGCGGGCCACCTGCTTCGTGCTGGGCGGCGTGCCCTACGAGCTGGCCAAAACCAGCCGTCAGGGCCAGGAACGCTACACCCAGCTTTTGCCTCCAGCCGAGTACACCCGCTCCGGTGGCGGCGCCAAGCTGGCGGCCGGGCTCAACATTTATTCCGCTGTGGCCGAAACCACCGGTTGTCAGCAGTTTGTATTCGACTGGGCTGCCAACTTTACTATTGGCTACCTGCTCACGCTGCCTTAGCGTGGGCAGAAAACGGCGTAGCGGTGCCTAGTGCAGCCGCTACCCACTCTGACCGGGTATACCAGTTTCCCTACCCGGCGGGAAGTATCTGTGAGGGTCGGCGCTACCGGCTTGGCCCGCCCGCATTTTTTCTATACCCAGTTACACATCATTGTGCGCTCATATCTACCAGGCATTCTGCACTTCACCAATTCCTTGGGCCAGGTTGTTCATTACCCCTCCGACTACGTGCAGCTGGATTGGGAAGTGTACCCTATGGCCGGCAGCTCCTTCCGCGACCTGCTGCAGCAGGGCCGGGAGCTGTGTGCCCAAACCGGCCTGCACCGCCTCTACACCGACCACCGGGGCATGCCGCCCGTGTGGGTGGAGGACTGTGCCTGGATAACCAGCGAGTGGCTGCCCCAGGTGGCGGCCAGCGCCCCCGGTTGCCGCCTGGCCTTAGTAGAAACGGCTACCATTCTGGATAGCGCCGGCTTGCGCGCCACCGTGGAACAGGCGGAGATGCTGGGAGTCACGGTGGCCTGTTTCGAATCGGAAGCTCCCGCCCTAAACTGGCTGCGGGCCAATTGAGCGCCCCAAGAGGGTCTTTGGAAGGCATCAGCAGGTCTGAAGTCTTCAAGCCTGCTTTTTTTGGTGTTGCTGGATATTAAGCCGGCCGGCCCGGTAAAGCCAGGGGGCCATTAAGGGGGGAAATCCGGTAGTTCGTGGGGTTTCTCTGGCAAGATGTGGCTGCCGTTACCGAACTTAAAGGGCTCACTAGCCATACCATGGTACCTACCACCCCACCCCCTGCCCTTCCTGATCCACTACTGCTTCAGGTAGCCGACCACCTGCCCGACGGCCTGCTGCTGGTAGATGCCAACGACTGCGTGCTCCTTGTAAATGCGCAGTATTGTACTTTGTGGGGGCTGCCCGCCGAGCCCGCCCGCTGGCAGGGCCGGCCGGTGGCCGAACTGCGGGCCGCCGCTTTACCCCTGCTGGCCGACCCCACGGAGGCGCTGCGGCAGCGGGAGCAGCTACGGGCAGCCCCCCAGCCCCGCCACCGTAGCCCCCTGCCACTTACCGATGGCCGAATTCTGGAAATAGACTACGTACCCCTGCCCACCGGCACCCTCGTGTACGCCCGCGACGTGACGGCGCGGGAGCAAGCCCTGGATGAATTGCGTGACATCTCCAGCATACCTCTGCAAAACCCCAACCCTATTGTGCGGCTTGGGGCCGGCGGCGAGCAGCTTTTCGCCAATGAGGCCGCCAACTCTTTCCAGGCCGCCCTGCCGCCCCAGGAAGCCGACGCCCTCAACGGCCGCCTGCACGCCCTGGCCCTGGCCGCCCTGCGCGCTGGTGCAGTGCAGGAGCAGGAATTAACTGGTGGCACCCGGCATTTTCAGGTGGTAGCCCGGCCCGTACCAGAGCGCCAGTACGTGAACCTGTACCTGGTTGATATCAGCGCCCGGTATCAGGCAGAACAGCAGCTCGACCAGCAGCGAATTTTCTACGAAACCCTGCTGGATGCCCTGCCAGTGGAAGTGGTGGTACTGGATGAGCAGCAACGCTACGTGTACACCAACCCGGCCGCCGTGCCCGATGCAGCCCAGCGGGCCTGGTTGCCGGGCCACACCCTATCCGAATATGCTTCTACCTACCGTCTGCAACTGGCCGAGTTGGGCCAGTTGCGGGAAACGTACTTCCAGGAAGCTTTGCGCACGGCCGAGGCCCTGCCTACCTGGGAGGAAGCATCGGCCGGTTCCGGCGAAACGCATTACTTCCTGCGCAGCTACCGCCGCTTGCCGGCCGTGGCCGGGGCTCCCCTGCGGGTGCTGGGCTATGGCCTGGATGTAACGGCTCATCACCGCGCCGAGCAGCGGGTAGCTGAGCAGCGGGCATTTTACGAAGCTATTCTCAATACCCTCCCCAGTCAGGTAGCTGTGCTGGACGCCCAGGGCCGTTATTTGTTTATGAATGCCCGGGGAATGCCCAATACCGCTGCCCGCCAAGCCATTCTCGGCCATACCGTGGCCGAATTTACCGCCCGCCTGGGTTGGCCGCCGGCCGTGGCCGAGCGGCGGGCCGGCTACTTCCGCCAAGCTCTCACCAGTGGAGAGCCTCAGGTGTGGCAGGAAGCTACTACTAACCCCGCTAACCGCCAGCCCCAGCACTTCCTGCGCCATTACCAACCAGTACTGAGTACGGCCGGGCAGCTGCAGTTTGTTATTGCTTACGGCACTGATATTACGGCCCGCGTGGCGGCCGAGGAAGCCCTGCGCCAAAGCGAAGAGCGCCTGCGCGAGCAGCAGCAGTTTCAGCAGCTGGTGCTCGACACCACCCCCGACCCCGTGTACGTGCGCGACACCGAGGGGCAGATTATTTTCGGCAACTATGCCCTGGAACTGCTGAAAGAGGCAACCATTCGCCTGCAAACCCTGGCCGAGCAATATCCCGATGGCCCCGAGGCCGCCGAACTGGCCCACTACTCCTCAGCCGACGCCCAGGTGTTGGCCACGGGGGCCGAGGTGCGTACCGAGGACCGGCTGACCATGCCCGACGGGCAAGTGCGCTGGTATCAGACCATTAAGCGCCCCCTAACTCGCTCCGATGGCACTACTCACATTCTGGGGGTAAGCACCGACATTACGGCCCTGAAAGAGGCCCAGCAAACCCTGGAGTACAATCAGAAACGCTACCACGACCTGATGCACTATGCCCAGGCCCTGATCTGCACCTACGATATGCAGGGTATTGTGCAGTCGGTGAATCCGGCGCTGGCCCGGCTGCTGGGCCGCGCGGAAAGTGAGCTGCTGGGCCGACCCGTGCAGGCCTCTTTACTACCAGCCGACCAGGCCGATTTCAGCGCCTATCTGGCGCGCATTGCCGCCGAGGGCGAAGCCCAGGGTGTGCTGCGGATACAGCCCCTGGGGCACGAGCAACTCCATTTTTTGCTGTACCACAACTTTGTGGTACGCGAGGCCGGACAGCCACCCTATATCATTTCCCACGCCCAGGATATTACGGAACGGGTGCAGGCGGAGGAAGAAATGAAGCGGGCCAAGGAAGCCGCCGAAGCCGCCGCCCAGGCCCGGGCCAACTTTCTGGCCAATATGAGCCACGAAATCCGGACGCCCCTGAACGGGGTGCTGGGCATGGCGGCCCTGCTGGCCAAAACCCGCCTCACCACTCAGCAGCGCGAGCAGGTGCAGATTATCCGGTCCTCGGGCCGCCACCTGCTGGGCGTAATCAACGACGTGCTGGACGTGGCCAAGATTACCTCCGGCAAGGTAGAGCTGGAGCAGCAACCCTTTCACCTCTGCGACGCGGTGGGTGAAGCCCTGCAGCCGCTGCTGCTGCAGGCCGAGCAGAAAGGCTTGCTCTTCCACACCCGCTCCCTGCACGACTCCTGCCCCCACCCCTGGGTGCTTGGCGACGCCCAGCGCCTCAACCAGGTGCTTATCAACCTGGTGAGCAACGCCATTAAGTTTACCCCTATCGGCGGCCAGGTAAGCGTGGCTGGCCGGGTAGCCGCAGAAACGGCCACCTCTCTCACAGTGGAATTTCAGGTGGCTGATACCGGTATCGGAATTGCGGCCAACAAGCTGAATTCTATTTTCGACAGCTTTACCCAAGCCTACGCCGACACCGCCCGCCAGTTTGGGGGCACGGGCCTGGGCCTGGCCATCAGCCGGGCCCTGGTGGAGCAGATGGGTGGCCGGCTGACGGTAACCAGCCAGCCGGACCAGGGCAGTACGTTTACGTTTCAGCTTACCTTGCCCAAAGCCGAAGAGCCGGCCCGGCCGGCCACCGCTGCGCCGCTGACCAACGTGCTGCAGGGCCTGCACGTGCTGCTGGTAGAAGACAACGCCATCAACCGCCTGGTAGCCCGGCAAATGATAGAGGCCTGGGGCGGCACGGTTACCGAAGCCGTGGATGGCCCCGTGGCCTTGGCCCTGTTTGAGGAGCAGGCTTTTGATATAGTGCTGATGGACATTCAGCTACCCGGCCTCAGCGGCCTGGACGTGACACTGCAGCTGCGCCGCCACCCCAATCCGCAGCGGGCCGCTACGCCCATTCTGGCCCTTACCGCCAATGCTTACGCCTCCGATGCCCAACAGTATCTGGCCGCCGGCATGAACGACTTCCTGGCCAAACCCTTCGACGAGGAGGAGCTATGCCGCAAGCTGCTGGCCCTGCGCCCGCCCGCGTCCCGCCCCTACGACCTGAGCCGCTTTCAGGCCCTGGCCCACGGCAACGCGGCCTTTGTTCCGGCTGTTATTCGTCACTTCCTCACCGATATTCCACCGGCCCTGGCGCAGCTGCACGCGGCCCTGGAAGCCGGCAGCTGGCCCGAGGTGGGCCGGCTGGTGCACTACATCAAGCCCAACCTGGAAGCCCTGTCCATTGCCGATACCGCCGGCCCTTTAGCTACTTTGGAAACGGTGCGCCTGCTGGAGCCCGGCACCGGGGCCGAGGAGGAAGTTCTGCGCCAAGCCGTACGGCAACTGCACGCCGCCGTGGAGGCCGTACTGCCCCCCCTGGCCCAGGAGCTGGCGGGCATGGAGTAACAGGTGAGGAGGCTACAAATAGAACGTCGAGCCGCGCGTGGGCACAGCCGTGCCATCCCGTCACTTGTCACCTCCTCACAGGCTTTTCATTCGGCCAAACAGCGCAGCCTCGTAGCTTTTGCCCACGGGTACCTCGTAGGAGCCTAGTTGCAGGTGGCTGTCGGCCAGGCTGTCTACCTGGTGCAGATTGACGATGTAGGAACGGTGTACCCGCAGGAAGTTGGTGAAGGGCAGGCGCTCCTCCAGGGCCTTGAGCGTGCTGAGCACAATGTGCTTGCGCGAGGCCGTAACAATGGTGGAGTAGGCCGACATGGCCTCAATGTAAAGCACGTCGGCAAAATTGAGGCGCACCAGCTTGTTATTGGTTTTTATGAACAGGTGCTGGTCGTTGGGGGCGGCGGGCTGCAGCTCTCCGGCTGCTTCGGCTTCCGGCTGAGGCCGGCGCTGCTCCCGCACCCGGGCTACTGCCTGCAGGAAACGGGCATAGTCAAGCGGTTTGAGCAGGTAATCGGCCACGGGCAGGGCAAAGGCATCGACGGCGAACTGGGGGTGCGAGGTAACCAGCACCACACTGGGAGCCGGGCGAGGCAGCAGGCGCACCAGCTCCAGGCCCGAGAGGTGGGGCATTTCAATATCAAGCAGTAGCAAATCGGGGCGGGGCTCCTGCTCCAGGCGGGGCACCAGCTGCACGGCATCGGGCAGGGAGGCCAGCAGCTCCAGCCCCTCCGTAATGCGCACGAACTGCTCCAGGGTCAGCCGGTTGATGGCATTGTCGTCGGCAATGATGCAGCGGAGGGGAGCAGGAGCAGACATAGCGGTACAGGAATAGAGACGTGAGGATAGGTCCAGCCACAGGCTACCTGCCGGGCAAGGTACGGTCTGGCTGTAGCCCATGCAACCCGCGCAGGTTGAATGCCCGGCCGGCCCGGCCCAACCCCGGCCCTGGCTCGCCTAACGCCCATCTGCCGTAAGCTCCACCGTAGCCATGGCAGCTTGGGGCACTCACGGCCCACATTCAATAAAGAAACAGCCTGGTTCGGGTAATTCCCCGGCGGGCCAGGCTGAACAGCGCTAGGTTTGAGAAGTCGATTTGTCTCAACCTCAAGCTTCTGCGTCATGATAACTCCTTCACCCCGTTTCCGCTATTACCTGGCTTTTACGCTGCTGGCCGTGCTGGTGGTTCTGCTCCGGCTGTCGGCCCAGGCCGGCTCTCCCCCCGCCGGCACGGTTCAGCAGCGGGCCCTGGCTTACAGCCGCTACCTGGCCCCGGTGCTGCGGCTGCATCCGCACCAGTTACAGGCCATGCAGCATCATATTGAACAGCACCTGACCACGCTGGACTCGCTGGCCGCTCAGCCTACTGCCCCAGCTGCCGCTTACGCCCAGGCAGAGGCCCGCTACCTGACCAATGCACACCTGGTTCTGACCCCAAGCCAGTACACTGCCCTGCTGCTGCTGCGCGAGCGGCCGGCCACGGCTCCCACTCCCTACATAGCTGTAAGCACCCAATAAGCTCTTGCTCCTACCGCTTTTTCACGACTTCTCCTGATGAAATACCCTACTCTTTGGGCCGCCTGCAACCTCAGCATCCTGCTGCTGCCAGCCTTGGCCGAAGCCACGGAGGGCCCCCTGGCCCCACCCCGGAACCCGGTTCCGGCTACCGAGGCTGCTGTGCGCCTCGCCCCCACCGCAGCTACGGTAGTGGCCCCGGCTTTTCTGGATGGCTACGTGCTGGGAACGGATGGCCTGGCCCTGCCGGGCGTAACGGCCCGGGTAGTGGGCACTCCCCACATCGTAGTTAGCAACGCCGATGGTATGTTCCGGCTGCCACTGCCGGTATTTACTGGGCAGCCCATCCGGGTTATTTGCAGCTACGCCGGCCTGGCCGACTGTGAGGTGGTGCTGGCCCCGCGGCAACGGGTAATCAGCCTGGAAATGCTGGAACACGCCCGGCTGCTGACCGTGGCACGCCGGAGCCGCTAAGCGGGCCGCCGGCTCCGCTACTCCACTACAAGCTCTGGTCAGCTTACGCAACGCCCCGCCCTGCCTGACACCGGCCCTGCACTACCGGGTTGGCCGCGCTTCTAAACTCCCTACTGTCACCTGGCGGCCTGGGTTCCCCGCTCACTGTCGATTCTCCCTTTTTTGCTTCGCCTTATGAAAACGCATATCACGTTGTGGCTGCTGGCTTGCGGCCTACTGCTTAGCCTGAGCGGGCGGGCAGCCGAAGCACCCGCGGCGGCAGCCTCGCTGGATGGCTTGTGGCGGGGGCCGCTGCAGGTACCCGGCGGTAAGCTGGAAGTAATTTTCCGGCTGGTGAAACTCACGGCGGGCGGTTACTATGCCACCCTCGATGTACCCCTGCAAAAAGTCAGCCGCATGAACGTACACGTAGCCCTGCAAGGCGATACGGTGGTGTTTTCGGCGGAGGAAGCTGCCACCCGCTTTGTGGGCCGGCTGGCACCCGGGGGCCGGCAGCTGAGCGGGCAATGGCAGCAACCCGGCTACCACGTGCCCATGACGCTGGATTACAGCACCCCGGCGGCTGCGCCCGGCGGCAAAGTGCGCCTTACCCCACCCTACCGCGAAAATGAGGTGGCCTTCAGCAATAGCGCGGCTGCCCTGCGCCTGGGGGGCCTGCTCACGGTGCCGGCGGGCAAAGGGCCGTTTCCGGCCGTGGTACTCCTGGCCGATGCCGGGCCGCTGGACCGCGACGCGGCTGTGGGCGACTACCGCCCGGTAGGAGCGCTGGCCGACTACCTGACCCGCCGGGGCGTGGCCGTGCTGCGCCTGGATGCCCGCGGCGTGGGCGCCACCGGTGGGGCAGCCAACCCGCCCCTGCTGGAGCGCCTCAGCGACGTGGAAGCGGCCCTGAATTATCTGCGTACCCGCCCCGAGGTAAACCTGGCCCGCCTGGGCGTGATTGGACACGGCGAGGGCGGCAACGTGGCCCTGCTGGTGGCTACCCGCGCCCTGCCACCGGCCTTTGTGGTCACACTGGGGGCTGCCGGCGTGCAGGGCCAGGAGCTGGCCCGGGTGCAGCAAACCACCGTGCTCCGGGCAGCCGGCCTCCCTCAGCCCCAGGTAGAGGTTCTGGTGAAGCGACAGCAGGCTATTCTGGACGTGGTATTTCACACCCGCGACAACCAGCAGGCTCAGGCCATTGTGGCCAATATGCTGCGCCAGGACGACCCCGAGCTGCCGGCTGCTGCGGCCCAGGCTGCCGCCGCCGACCTCACCTCCGAGCACAGCCGCTTCCGGCAGGTGTACGACCCCGTGCCCGCCCTTACGGCGGTGCAGTGCCCGGTGCTGCTACTGAACGGAGCCGCCGACTTGGCCGTGGACGCCGACCAGAACCTGGCCGCTTTGCAGCGGGGTTTGCGGGCCAACCGCGCCGTAACCAGCAAGAAGCTGCCGGGAGTCAACCATTTGTTTCAGGCCGATATGGCCGAGTGGCCGCTGGTGGCCGGGCAGCGGCACCCCACCTTCTCGCCCCAGGCCCAGGAGCTTATCCGGGCTTGGATTATGGAGCGCCCCTAGCGGGGGCGGCCACTCGTCTTTTGCTCTCTCCTCCTTTCCTAAACTGCCATGACGACTCTGCTCCGCTGCCTGATTGTAGATGATAACTCCGTGAACCGGACCCTGCTGCAGCAAATGGTGCGCATCACGCCTGGCCTGGAACTGGTAGGTGCGCTGCCCGATGCCACTACCTGCCTGGCCCTACTGGCCCGCCAGGCCGTAGATGTTCTGCTGCTCGATGTGGAAATGCCCTGCCTCTCGGGCCTGGAACTGGTGCGCCTGCTGGGGCCCCTGGCGCCGGCCGTAGTGCTGGTAACGGCCAGCCCCGAGTACGCTCCGGAAGCCGCCGCCCTGCGCGTAGCCGACTTCCTGCTCAAGCCCTTTTCCTATGAGCGGTTCGGGCAGGCCATCCGGCGGGCCCAGGCGGCCCACCTGCTCGGGCGCAGGCTGCTCGTACGCAGGTAAAGCCACGGGTCAAGCACGCTACTTCCCTACCGTGGCCTCTTTGGACTGGCGGGAAATCAGCTCCACGTCGGTGAGCTGCTGGGGAAACCAGACGGTCATTTCGCCCTTACCGCGGTTGGCCCAGGCGTAGTAAGGAATGGCCGTGAGGGTTTGGCGGGTGGTGCTGATGCTGGTGTTGGCGGCGTCCAGCTGCACGGCGGGCACGGTAGCCTGCAGCTGCATGATGCCGTTGAGCTGCTCGGGCTGGTAGCGGGTAGTGAAGGTGGTAGCGGCGGGCACGATGAGGTTGCCGGCGCGCCCGTGGTTGTCTGCCCACTCGGCGCAGTACACCACCGGGCCGCGCTGCAAAGCCACTTTGCCCTGGTCATCATGCACGCGGGGGTTGGCTACTACCTGGCGTACTTCCATGGGCAGCTTCACCTCCACCAGGTCGTTTTTGCGCCACTGGCGGGCCAGCACGGCGTAGCCCTTGCGGGTGGTGTACTGCACTGGCTTACCATTGATGGTGATGCTGATTTTCTCGGTGGAAGGCATGGCAAAGCGGTACAAATCGGAGGGCATGGCCTCGTTGCGGGCCCAGCCGGGCAGGCGCACCAGCAGGTTGAACTCGGTGGCGGCGGCGGGGCTCATTGTAAACTTCAGGTCGCCCTGCCAGGGGTAGTTGTTGTGCTGGGTGATGCGCACGGGCTGGTTGCCCACCTTCAACTCCGTGGTGCCGCTGATGAACAGGTTAGCGTACACGTCGCGGCCGCTTTGGGCGTACACGTAGCCGGGTAGGGAGGGCATGAGGCGGGCCAGGTTGGTAGGGCAGCAGGAGCAGTCGAACCAGCCGGCGCGCTGGGGCTCCGTCTGGGGGAAGCTGGCGCTGTTGCGGATTTGCATGGCGTTGCTGTAGAAGAAGGATTTGCCATCCAGCCCCACCCCCGAAATAAGGCCGTTGTAGAGCACCTTCTCCAGGATGTCCACGTACTTGGCCTCGCCGTGGAGCTGGAACATGCGCTGGTTCCAGTACACGTTGGCCACCGAGGCGCATGTTTCGTTGTAGGCCGTGGTGTTGGGCAGCTCGTAGTTGGCCCCGAACCGCTCCCCGCCCGGCACTGCGCCGGTGCCGCCCGTCACGTAGAGCTTGCGGGTCACCATGTTCTGCCAGATGCTGTCCACGGCGGCCAGCAGCTGTTGGTCGCCGGTGAGGGCGGCCACGTCGGCCATGGCGGAGTACAGGTATTCGGCGCGCACGGCATGGCCCTCAGCTTCTTTTTGGTCGACGACGGGCTTGTGGTCCTGCCAGTAGGAGCCGTTGCGCCAGGCATCGGGGCTTTTGGGGTCGTAGCCCGCGTACCGGCCGCGCTGGTCGAGGAAGAATTTGGCCGTGCTCAGGTACTCCGGCTTGCCCGTTACGCGGTAGAGCTTCACCAGGCCCATTTCCACAATTTCGTGGCCCGGGGCCACGGCCCGCTTGCCCGGCCCGAAGGTGGCGCACACCAGATCGGCGTTTTTCAGGGCAATGTTGAGCAGGGTTTTCTTGCCGGTGGCCTCGTAGTGGGCCACGGCGGCCTCGTAGAGGTGGCCCGAGTTGTAGAGCTCATGGCTCAGCTCCCGCTCCTTCACCCACCGCTCCGGCCCGGCCCAGTCGTGGGGGTGGGCCGGATCAATGGTGCGGGCCGTGTACAGGTAGCCGTCGGGCTCCTGGGCGGCGGCTACTTTCTTGATCAGCGCATCCATGTACGCATCCAGCTTCTCATCAGGGTAGAGCCGGAGCGAGTACGAAGCCCCTTCAATGGTCTTGTAGATGTCGGTATCATCGAAGGGGAAGATGGTGGCGAACTTGCCCTGGCGGGCGGCGGCCATTTCAAAGTTCTTTACCCGGTTGGTGGCCTCACACCGCTGAAACGACGCCGGAATGGTCACCTCGGTATTGGTCTTGAGCCTAGGCAGCCAGAAGTTATCCGCCAGCTGCACTTTCGTGAAGGAAACGGCCTGAATCGGGTAATCGGAGCGCTTACCGGTTTGCGCGGCAGCCTGCGTACTGAGCAGGCCGAGCAGCGCCAGGGAAGAAAGGATATGGTTCATGAAACAGAAGGAAAAGCGGGAACGATGTAGAGACGCACCACTGTGCGTCTCGCCGTTGAACGATGACGCCTGAACAACTTATTTCAAATACTCCGCTTAACAGAACAAGCCACCTGGGGCTCTACCTTCGGGCAGCGGAAACACGATAGAGCCGGGCCCCGTGTCGGCGCACGTAGGGCGCAAACTCACCCGCCACGCCGTCGGTGGTGTGGCCGGTCCACAGGTCGCGCACGGTGCAGGGGCCGCGCAGGCCTAGCTGCGCCAGCGCCACCGGAATCCGCACCGAGTCGGCGGGCATGGGTCGGAACGGATTTTGGGTGAACACCAGAAACTGCAGCGTGCCGCCGGTATTCTGGGCGGCCCCGGCGGCATCCAGCCCGGCCGTGGCCCGGAAGCGGGTGAAGCCGGCGGGCAGCGCGTAGGTAATCATGGAGTTGGAGTGGGTGCCGATGCCGTCGTCGGCGCGCTGCCCTCCTACCCGCAGCTCCGCCCCCGATACGCTTTTACCAGCCGTAACCTGGCCCCAGCCGGCCGTGGCCGTTTTCCAGGGCAAGGTACTGAGCGGCACGGTTTGGGTACCGTTGCTGAGCATGGGGCGGAGCCAGTCGGCGTGGTCCCAGGCAATATCGTCGCCCCCGTCGCGCACGTTGAGGTAGAGCGTGGTGGCCCCGCTGATGTCCACGTCCACGGGCAGGCTCTGGCCGGGCGTCTGGCGCGTGATAATGGGGCTAGCCCAGGCGGCTTCACTAGCGGGGGCCAACTCCTGGTCCTGCGCATTGAACAGGGCCAGGAACTTGTCGCCGGTTTGGGGGTCGTCGGCGGTCCAGGCAATCAGGTTATTCTCGCGGAACAGCTGGCGGTTGTGGGTGCTGCGCTGGTTTACGGCCAGCACGTCTTTGTTGGTGAGCAGGCTCAGGGTAAACGCGTCGTTGCTGGGCAGGGCACCGCCGAACATGAGCGGGGAGCGGAAAATGCTCCACAAACTCATGAGGGTGTACTGCTCGTCGCGGGTGAAGCGGGTCCTCCGGTCGTCGCCCCGCTCGGCCCGGATGCCCAGGCGGCCCAGGGGCAGCATATCGGCATCCGGAAACGCGCCCACCCCGATGTGCGGAGCCCAGCGGTTGCACACCTCGAAATGCTCCTTGAGCTGCTCCCAGGAGTCCCAGAAGTCGCCCACGGTGCGCCACATGTTGGCATGGGCCGCTACGTGCCGGGCCTCGGCAACGGGCGTTTCGCCGGGCGAGGTGCTGAGCACGATGCGGCGGCCCGAGCGGTCAATGGCCCGCCGGATCATCTCCACTTCCGGCTTGTGGTAGGGCGAAGACAGATCATCGACCTTCACGAAATCGACGCCCCAGCTGGCGTAGAGCTGGAACAGGGAGTTGTAGTACTCCTGCGCCCCGGGCCGGCCGGCTACCACCGTGTACATGTCGCGCAGCCAGCCCGCCTGCCCTTCCTTCGAGTAGATATCAGCGGCCGTGGCCTTGCTGCCGAGGATGGGCAGCCGGCGCTGCACCGCTACCACCGGCACCCCGCGCATGATGTGAATGCCAAACTTCAGCCCCCTGGCGTGCAGGTAATCGGCCAACGGCTTAAAGCCCCGCCCCCCGGCCGCCGAGGGAAACCGGTTGGGCGCGGGCACAAAGCGGCCGTACGCATCAATGTTCCAGGCGGGGCCCTTCTCGTTGTA
The DNA here is from genome assembly GCF_003944705.1 of Hymenobacter metallilatus. Taxonomy (GTDB): domain Bacteria; phylum Bacteroidota; class Bacteroidia; order Cytophagales; family Hymenobacteraceae; genus Hymenobacter; species Hymenobacter metallilatus. Next base: position 173,714 of record NZ_RWIS01000004.1, read on the forward strand.
GCCGTGGGCCGTGTCGTTGCCCACGTACCAGCGGATATCCACCACCACGTACTCCCAGCCGCTGCTTTTCAGGTTGCGGGCCATGTAGTCGGCGTTGGCTTTCACCTCAGCTTCCGTCACGGTGGGACCGTAACAGTCCCAGCTGTTCCAGCCCATAGGTGGCGTGGGAGCCCACTGGTGGAAGTCAGATTTGGGCGGGGCTTGCTGAGCGGCCACGGGTAGGACTGCGGCGGCAGTAGCCACTACTAAACCGGTCAGGAAGCGCGCAAAGGGATATTGACTCATGGGAATAGTTTCCGGGGTGCCGGACGGCGCGCGGGCCGCCGTTGGGGCCCGCACGCCGTCCGGCAGTACGGTCAGATAGTGGTCAGCCTCAATGCACCACCACTTTCTGGGTGGTAGTGCCCTGCGCGCCGCTGACCTGCAGCAGGTACAGGCCGGCCGGCACGTCGGCCTTCACCGGCACCGTGCCCTGCCCCGCACTGCGGCAGCTGAACACCGCCCGGCCCTGCATATCGGTCAGGGTTACAGTAACCGGACCGGCTGCCAGCCCGGCATCGAGCAGCACCGTGAAGCGGCCCCGCTCACTGGGGTTGGGGTACACACTGAACTGCGCGGCCGGAGCCGAAGCTGCCGACGCCAGCACGCGGGCGGCCGTGGCGGGTGCAATGGCCCATTTCTGGCAGTTGTTGCCCAGGTAATCATAGAGGGTCAGCTGCACGCCGGCGGTGGAGGAGCAGGCCGGCACCTCCACCGCCCGGTTGCCGTTCACCGAGGCCAGCACGTAGGTGCCGCCGCTGGCCCGCTCAATCTTGAAGCGCTGGTTGGCCGCGCCGCTGTAGGGGTACAGGTTGAGCCTGGCCCCATTAGCCGAGTTGTTGCCAGCCACATCGGCAGCCAGCCCGGCCCCTACCGTGGAGGTGATTTTATACTCGCCGTTGCCCACGGGCGTCAGGTTCCACTGCTGGCAGTTGAGGCCGGCCGGAGTGCCCTGGGCAATTATCTGGCCCTGGGCCCCGGTGCAGCCCCAGGCATCCCACACCTTGCCGCTGTTCTGGTTGGTGAGGGTGTAGCGGCCGGCCGCCACCCAGTCGCGGGTGATAAAGGGCCAGGCGGCGGCGTCCCAGCCCAGGTTTCCCACGCTCAGGCGGGCGCGGCCGTTCTGGTTGCTGTCGTAGTAGTGATGGGTGAGGTAGTTGGCCCCACCTTCCTGAAACAGGCCCACGTGGCCCGGCCCCACGTAGTTGCCGCTGGTGGCAATAAGCGTAGTGCCGCCGTTCCGGTTCAGGTCCACGCCGTTTTTGTCCAGGTAGGGCCCGGTGATGCTGGCAGAGCGGCCTACCTGAATGTAGTAGGTGCTGCTGGCGCCCTGGCAGCAGGCGCCCTTGTTGATGAACAGGTAGTAGTAGCTGCCGTTGCGCACGATGTAGGGCGCTTCGCTGCCGCTGTTGTTGCGCGTCACGTTGTCGGCTGCCACGTTGCCGGCCAGCCAGTAGAAGCTGGTGCCGGAGCGTTTGCCGGTGCTGCCATCCAGCTTAATCAACCCGATGCCTTTGAAAAACGAGCCGTAGCTCATCCACAGCGCACCACTGGCATCGGCGGTAATAGCGGGGTCAATGGCGTTGATGGCACTGCCGGAGCCGCTGGACACCACCTCGCCCTGATCCACCCACTGGTAGCTGGGGCTGGCCGGATCCAGCGTGACGTTGGTGGCCAGGCCGATGGTGGATACGCTGGAGCCAAAGGTGGAAACCGAGTAGTAGAGGTAGAACTTGCCGTTGCGGTACACGCACTCCGGGGCCCAGAAGTCGCCGGAGAAGCCGGGCACTTTGCTCTTGATCCAGCTGGGATATTCGGTGCTGGTAAATACCGGCCGGCTGCCCGACTGCCAGGTCACCAAATCGGTGGAGTACATACCGTAGATGCCCGTGCCAGTGGTGAAAATCCAGTACTTGCTGCCGTCCTTCACAATGCTGGAAGGGTCGTGGCAGTTGTCGTTGCCCTGTAAGGCCCGGGCCGGGAAGCTAAGACCGGTCAGCAGAACCAATAGGAAAGCCAACAGGCTGAAGGTATGAGGGCGGCTTCGTTGTGGGCCGGCCGGGGTGGCGGTAAAAGTGCAGTTCATGGTTGTGGAAATTGGGTTGGAAAAACATAGGAGCGAATACTACAGGAAGCCAAACGGGGGCGTGAATTTGTATCACGCCCCCGTTTTGGTGGAACCGGCCGGGGCCTAAAGGCCACCAGCACCAACTGCTTTTCAGCAGCTCAGAGAAAAGGAACAATGGCCCGAAAGCTGGCCAAAGGCTACCAGAACTTCACGTACAGGGCCGTAAGCAGCAGCATGGTCACCACAATCAGCGACATGGTTTGGGTGCTCACCCGGAACATGCCAGCGTCCAGGTGAATGGCGCGGGGGTTCACCACCGGACCGGCCAGGCTCACGCCCACCATCAACACCATGGTCATGGCAAACGACAGGCCCATGCAAATCAGGAAGGGTATTTCGTACACGCCCTGCGCATTGGGGAAGGCCGTGTAGAGCAGGGTTTCGGGACCCAGCACCGCCGGGGCGTAGTTGTTGAAGAACACCGACAGCGCAAAGCCGGCCAGAATGCCCACAATACCGGCCGTGGCCGTGGTGCGCTTCCAGAACATACCCAGTAGGAACACCGCCAGAATACCGGGCGAGATGAAGCCGGTGTATTTCTGGATAAACTGGAAGCCACCCTCGCCGCCGATGCCCAGCAGGTCTTTCCAGGTCATGGCCACGCTTAGCACCACCGCCGCCAAAATGGTGAGGCGGCCCACCCACACCTGCTTTTTCTCGGTGGCGTCCTGGTTCAGGTAGCGCTTGTAGATGTCGAGGGTGAAGATGGTGGAAATGGAGTTGACCTTGCCCGCCAGCGAGGCCACAATGGCCGCCGTGAGGGCCGCCATGCTCAGCCCCTTCAGGCCGTTGGGCAGGAAGGTGAGGATGGCCGAGTAGGCGTTGTCGGAGTTGAATGCGCCGGTAGAAGCCATTTCGGCCTGCAGGGAGCCGTTCCGGTAAAGCACGTAGGCGGCAATGCCGGGCAGCATCACAATTACGGGCATCATCAGCTTCAGAATTCCGGCGAACAGGATGCCGGTGCGGGCCGTGTGCAAATCGGCCCCGAGGGCGCGCTGGGTAATGTACTGGTTGCAGCCCCAGTAGTTCAAGTTCACAATCCACTGGCCGGCAAAGTACATGGCAATGCCAGGCAGGGCCAGGTACTTATCGATTTCCACCTGGGGCGTGGCCGCCGTAGGCTTGTCGAAAATCATCTTGAAGTGGTCGGGGGCCTTTTCCATAAGGGCATTGAAGCCGGAGAAAGCGCCGCCGCCCAACCCAAACTTGGTACTCACCAGCGAGAGGGCAATGTAGGTGGTCACCAGACCGCCTACCACCAGCACCACCACCTGCACCACGTCGGTGTAGCCTACCACCTTCATCCCGCCCAAGGAAATCAGCAGGGAGAACAGGGCCAGCAGCACGATGATAACGTGGAAACTGTCGCCGCCCACCAGGTTGCTCAGGGCCAGCGCCCCGAGGTAGAGAATGGAGGTAAGGTTGACCAGCACGTACAGGAACAGCCAGAAAATACTCATAATCAGGCTGAGCGTGGAGTTGTAGCGCTGCTCCAGAAACTGCGGCATCGTGAAGATTTTGTTCTTCAGGTACACCGGCATAAAGAACACGGCCACGATGATGAGCACCACGGCCGCCACCCACTCGTAGGCCGCTACGGCCACGCCCACCTTAAACCCGCTCCCGCTCATGCCAATGAACTGCTCGGCCGAGATGTTGGAGGCAATCATACTCGCCCCGATGGCCCACCACGTGAGCGAGCCTTCGGCCAGAAAGTAGTCTTTGGTGCTTTGCTCGGCTTTCTGCTTGCTTTTGTAGATGTAGAACCCGTAGGCCGAAACCCCAATCAGGTACACAAAAAAGACAATCAGGTCAAGCGTAGTCAGGTTATTACGCATGGAAGTTGGTGGGAAGGCAGGCGGTTGAAGTGTGGGAATGGGGAATATTCTGGTGGTCCCGGAACGTCATTCCGAGCGAAGCCGAGGAATCTCGCGTACTGATGTTGTTGAAAAAGAATGTCATGCTGAGCGCAGCCGAAGCATCTCTACCGCTTCGTTCGGGCGTTTCACTAGCCCAGGGTTTAAACCCTGGGCTATGGAGTGGCTACGGCTGTACGGCTGGTTACCTCGGCATCATCAGCACGCGAGATGCTTCGGCTACGCTCCGCTTCGCTCAGCATGACGTTCTGGTTGGCATGACGTTCTGATTTTACCGCTGACTGAAAGCCACGTCGTTGTAGCGAAGCTCGTTTTTGAAGGTGCGCAGCTTGGTTTCCTCGTCGATGATGAGGTACTCGATACCGGCCATTTCAGCGAAGTCTTCGAGGTACTCGGCGGTGAGGTTCTGGCTGTACCCGGTGTGGTGGGCGCCGCCGGCGTGAATCCAGGCGGCTACGCCGGTTTTCAGGTCGGGCTTCACCTTCCAGAGCACGCGGGCCACGGGCAGCTTGGGTAGGTCCTGCTCGGGCGCTACGGCTTCCACCTCATTCACAATCAGGCGGAAGCGGTGGCCCAGATCCACGATGGTGGCGTTGAGGGCGGGGCCGGCGGGGCAGTTGAACACCAGGCGGGCCGGATCAGCCTTGCCGCCAATGCCCAGCGGGTGTACCTGCACTTTCACCTTACCCTCCGAGATGGTGGGGCAAATTTCCAGCATGTGGGAGCCCAGTACCAGCTCGTTGCCGGGCTGGAAGTGGTAGGTGTAGTCTTCCATAAAGGAGTTGCCGCCGGGCAGGCCCGCGCCCATCACCTTCATGGCGCGCACCAGGGCCGCCGTTTTCCAGTCGCCTTCCCCCCCAAAGCCGTAGCCCTCGGCCATCAGGCGCTGGGTGGCAATGCCGGGCAGCTGCACCATGCCGTGCAAATCCTCGAAAGTATCGGTGAAGCCGATGGCCTTCTTCTCTTGCAGGAACCGGCGCATCCCGGCCTCAATGCGGGCCGCATCGCGCAGACCGTCGCGCTGGCTGCCGCCCTCCCGCAGCGAGTCGCCCAGCTCGTATTCCTGCTCGTAGGTGGCCAGCAGCGCGTTTACCTGCTCCTCGCTCACCTCGTTTATCACGGCCACCAAATCGCCAATGCCGTAAGTGTTCACCTCGTAGCCAAACTTAAACTCGGCTTCCACCTTGTCGCCCTCGGTTACGGCCACGTAGCGCATGTTGTCGCCGAAGCGGACGATGCGGCCACCCTGCCAGTCGGCCCAGGCGCAGGCTGCGCGGGCCCAGATGCTCAGGCGCTCCTGCGTGTCGGCGCTCTGCCAGTGGCCCACCACCACCTTGCGCTTCACCCGCATGCGCGACGTGATGAAGCCAAACTCCCGGTCGCCGTGCGCCGATTGGTTGGTGTTCATGAAGTCCATGTCGATATCCGACCACGGAATATCCCGGTTGAACTGGGTGTGCAAGTGGGCCAGGGGCTTCTGCAGAATCTTCAGGCCATTGATCCACATTTTGGCAGGCGAGAAGGTATGCATCCAGGCAATCAGGCCCACGCAGTTCGGGGTGGTGTTGGCTTCCTGAATCAGCTTGTATATCTCGGCTGGTCCCGTCAGTACGGGCTTGTACACCACTTTAATGGGCAGCGCCGAGCCCAGAGCTTCGGCAATCTGCTGGGAGTGCTGAGCCACCTGCTCCAAAGTTTCGGGGCCGTAGAGGTGCTGGCTGCCGGTAATAAACCAGGCTTCGTAGTGGGAAATGTCTAGCATGGGTGAAAGAAGCCGGTTTCAGCTAACACAAACGATAATGTTTACAGTGCAGCAGTCCGGCGGGGTGGTAAGCGTTGAAGAATGTTTTCGGAGAAGAAATGGCGCAGCAGCCCGTTGCAGCAAGCCGCCGCGGCCGGTTTTAGCTTTGGCCGTAATAAGAATGTACGCCGTGCTTGCGCTCGTAGTGCTTCTGAATCAGGGCTTCTTTCAGGCGGGGCACGTCGGGACGGAGGGTGCGACTGAGGTAGGCCATGCGAGCCACCTCTTCCAGCACGGCGCTGTGGTACACGGCTTTTTCCACCGTTTTGCCCCAGGTGAAGGGCGCGTGGTTGCTGAGCAGCACCATTTCCACCTCCTCGGGCGAGAAGCCGCGCCGCTGAAACTCGTTGATGATCTGCCAGCCAGTCTGGTGCTCGTAGTCGCCGGCAATCATCTGGTCATCCATGGGCGGGGCGCAGGGAATGTCCACCGTAAGGTGGTCGGCGTGAGTGGTGCCCAGAATCGGAATGTCCAGCTGGGCCTGGGCCCAGGCCGTGGCGTAGGTGCTGTGCGTGTGCACAATGCCCCCGATATGCTCCCAGTGGCTATACAGCACGGCGTGGGTTTTAGTGTCCGAAGAAGGCCGCTTGCTGCCTTCCACCACGTTATTGGCGAAGTCGAGCACCACAATATCTTCGGCTTTGAGCGTGGCGTAGGGCACGCCGCTGGGCTTAATGGCAAACACCCGCCGCTCCCGGTCCACTACGCTGGCGTTGCCGAAGGTGAAGAGCACCAGCCCCAGAGCCGGCAGCTGCATGTTGGCCTCGTAGCAGGCCTGTTTCAGTTGCTGGTACTGGCTCATGCGTGCTGGGCGGTTACGGTGGCGGCTACTTCGCTGGTCATGGCCGGCGTGCTCTGCTCCACAAACTGCCCGAAGGCCTGGTACTGCTCGTAGCGGCGCTGGTAGTCGGCCACGCGGGCCGGGTTGGGGGTGTAGGTTTCCGCAAAGCCGTTGCCCATGGCCTTCTGGGCCGTTACCACATCGGGGTGAATACCGGCCGCCACGGCCGCGTACATGGCCGAACCCAGGGCGGGTGCCTGGTCCGACTCGGCTACTTTGATGGGGCGGTTGAGCACGTCGGCCAGGGTTTGCATCATAAAGCCCGATTTCTTGGCCACGCCACCCAGCCCAATCACCTGCTTGATGGGAATACCTTCCTGCTCGAAGCGCTCCACAATCTGCCGGGAGCCGTAGCAGATGGACTCCACCAGGGCCCGGAAAATCTGGGGGGCCGAGGTGCCCATGGTCAGGTTCATCAGGGCGCCTTTCAGGGCCTGGTTGGCATCGGGCGTGCGGCGGCCATTTACCCAGTCCAGGGCCAGCACCTGCGAGTCGTCGGGGTGCACGGCGGCGGCGGCCACGTTTAGCTCAGCCATCATCTTGTCGCTGAGCTCCTGGTGCAGTGCCTGCTGCTGCTCCGCCGTCAGTACCGCCGACTGCGGCAGCAAGGTGCGCAGGGGCCACTCCAGCACGCCCCGGAACCAGGCCAGCAAATCGCCCACGGCCGACTGGCCGGCTTCCAGACCCAGCATGCCGGGAATTACGGAGCCATCTACCTGCCCGCAGATACCGGGCACCAGCTTCTCTCCTACTTCGTGCATGGGCGCCACCACAATGTCGCAGGTGGAGGTACCCATTACTTTCACCATCGAGTAGGCCTCAATTTCGCCCGCCACGGCCCCGGCGTGGGCATCAAAGGAGCCCACGGCCACTACCGTATTCGTGGTGAGGCCCAGGCGCTGCGCCCATTCCTCAGAGAGGTGGCCGGCTACTTCGTCGGCGGTGTAGGTTTGCTCGAACAGCCGCTCGCGCAGGCCGCCCAGCTTTGGCTCCAGCAAGGTCAGAAACTCCTCGGAGGGCAGGCCGCCCCAGCTTTCGTGCCACATGGCTTTGTGGCCGGCGGCGCAGCGGCTGCGCTTGAACGTGCTTAGCTCGCCGCCGGTGAGCAGCAGCGTCAGCCAGTCGCAGTGCTCCATCCAGGAATAGGCGGCCCGGGCTACGGCCTCATCTTCGCGCAGCACGTGGGTAATTTTGGCCCAGAACCACTCCGAAGAGTAGATACCGCCCTCGAATTGGGTGAAATCCTCCCCGCCCCAGGTTTTGGCCAGGTGGTTGATTTCGGCGGCTTCGGGCAGGGCCGTGTGGTCTTTCCAGAGCACAAACATGGCGTTAGGGTTATCCTCAAAGCCGGGCTTGAGGGCCAGAGCCACGCCGTGCTCGTCCACGGGGCCGGGCGTGGAGCCGGTGGTATCTACCGCCAGGCCCACAATCTGCTCGGCGGGCACGTTTTGGGCCACGCGGCGCACGGTGGCCTCCAGCCCTTCCATATGATCCAGCGGATGCTGGCGGAACTGGTTTTGGGTGGCGTTGCAGTAGCGCTGCTCTTTCCAGCGGGCATACAAATGCACCGCCTGGGCTATTTCCTGGCCGGTATGGGCATTTACCAGTACGGCCCGCACGGAGTCGGAACCGTAGTCGATACCAATGACGTATTTCATCAAGGGTGAAGTTGTGAGGTTGTGAGGTTGTGAGGTTGTGAGGTTGTGAAGCTGTAGGCCTTGGATTCGGCGTTTCACAACTTCACAAATTCACAACTTCACCTATTGGCGCACGCCGAACTTGTAGACGGTGCTGGATTGCAGGGTCTGGCCGGGCTTGAGAATGGTGCTCGGGAACGTGGGCTGGTTGGGCGAGTCGGGGAAGTGCTGGGTTTCCATGCAGAAGCCGGCGTGTTTGCCGTAGGTCTGGTTGTTGGCACCTTTCAGGGTACCATCCAGGAAGTTGCCGGTGTAGAACTGCAGGCCGGGCTCGGTGGTGGTTACCTCCATGGTGCGGCCGGTGGTGGGCTCGTATACGGTAGCGGCCGGGTGCAGGCCGGTAGTCTGGTTGAGCAGCCAGTTGTGGTCGTAGCCGCCGGGCACCTGGGCAATCCGCTCCCCAATGGTATGGGGCGTGGTGAAGTCGAAAGGCGTGCCTTTCACGGGGCGCAGCTCCCCGGTCGGAATCAGGCCCGCATCCACCACGTTGTAGCGGTCGGCGGCAATGGTTACCTCGTGGCCCAGCACGTCTTTGCCCCCACTGAGGTTGAAGTAGGCGTGGTTGGTGAGGTTAACAGGCGTGGCCTTGTCAGTAGTGGCCGAGTAGTCGATTTTCAGGGCATCGTCGGCCGTGAGGGTGTATACCACCGTCACGCGCAGGTTGCCGGGGTAGCCTTCTTCCCCATCCTTGCTGAGGTAGGTGAGCTTCAGGGTCTGGCCCTCGGCGGAAGTGCCGGGCTCGGCCTGCCATACCACCTTATCAAAGCCTTTTTTGCCGCCGTGCAGGGTATTTTCGCCGTTGTTTTTGGCCAAGGTGTACTCCTTACCATCCAGGGTGAACTTACCCCGGGCAATGCGGTTGCCGTAGCGCCCAATCAGGGCCCCGAAGTAGGGTCCCGACTTCAGAAACTCGGGGCTCTGGTAGCCACTCACGCTATTGAAGCCCAGCACCACTTCGCCCGGCTTGCCCGCTTTGTCGGGTACCAGCAGGCTGGTGATGGTGCCGCCGTAATTGGTGATGCTTACCTTCAGGCCGTGGGCATTGCTGAGGGTATAGAGCTGTACCTCGGTGCCGTCCTGGGTTTTGCCGAAAGACGCGGCCCCCGGTGCTGCCGCAACGGTTTGGGTTGAATCAGTCATGGTAGGAGATGAGCCGGAGTTCTGTTCAGTTGAGGCCGATGGGTTACAGCTTGTAGCCAGTAGCAGCCCTGCCAGCAGTGCAGTGTTTCCGGTAGCCACAGCGGCCCTTAGGGAGTGTTTCATGAACAGTGAACAGAAGAGGTGGGATGGATGGGAAGAACGTGGAAACAGCCTGCAACCTGATCCGGGGCAAGGCGTGGGCTGGACGTTTTGGTAGTCTCCCGAGTGAGGGTCACAGACCGTTGCCGAAATTCGGCTAAATCGGGTGACTCCACTAAGGGAAGTGTAAAGTAAAAAAAGGTTTTGTATTCACACAATCGTTTGTGTAATCAAGAGAAAATAAATGGGAGAGAAAGTCGTATTCTGACCTCCTGCTCCCGGATATTCTACTTTCACAACACCCTGACTTTTTGTGTAAACCACCCGCTTGAGCGGCTAATCTTCACCAGATAAATCCCTGCTGCCAGGGAGGCCTTCACCTCCAGCCTGCGTTGGGCCGGCGCGAACTGCTGCTGGTATACCCGCTGGCCTTGCTGGTTATACACGGCCACGTCCGTGGCTTCCGCCCTGGCCAGACCGCCCAGGTCGATGCTGAATCCCTCGCCCGAAGCCGGCACCGGATACACACTGATGCCTTGCAGTTGCTTACCGGAGGCCGTAGCGGTAGTGGTGCCCACGGCCGTCAGCGTCCAGCGCTGGCAGGCACAGCCGTTGTAGTCCCAGAGGCCGAGCTGCTGCCCGGCCGTAGTAGAGGCAAATGGCACTTCTACTACCCGGTTGCCATTGGCGGAGGCCATTACCAGCGTACCATCGTTGGCGCGCTCCAGCCGGAAGCGTTGGCAAGGCAGCCCGTTGTAGGCAAACAGCTGCAGCTTGGCCCCGGCATCGGGGGAACAACCGGCCACATCGGCAGCTAGCCCGCCCAGGGCATTTGTAATCTTGTACTCGCCGTTGCCCAGGGCCGTTAGGTCCCAGCGCTGGCAGTCGAGGCCGGCCGGAGTGCCCTGGGCAATCTGCTGGCCCGCCACCCCGGTGCAGCCCCAGGCATCCCAGATCAGATTGCTATTCTGGTTCCTGATTTCGTAGCGGCCCGAGGCCACCCAGTCGCGGCTTACCGTGGGCCAGCCGGCGGCCGTCCAGCTAAGCCGGGCAATACTGAGCTTGGGGGCGCCGTTGTCTTCCCCGTCATAAAAATGATGGGAAAAATAGCTGATGCCGCTTTCCTCGTAAATACCGGTGTGCCCGGGGCCGATGTACCGGCCGCTGGAGCTTAGCAGCACCGTGCCGCCGTTCTGGTTCAGGTCTACCCCATTCTGGTCAAGAAAAGGGCCCGTGGGCGAAGCTGAGCGGCCCACCTGCACCTGGTAGGTACTATTCACGCCCTGGCAGCAGCTGCCCCGGTTCACAAACAGGTAGTAGAAACTCCCCCGCTTACTCAGGTAGGCAGCTTCTACGTTCCCATTGGCTACGGCGTATTGCTGCGTACCGGCCCCATTAAGCAGCTTACCGGTGGTAGGATTGAGCTGCACTATCCGCAGGCCCCCGAAAAAAGAACCGTATGAGAACCATACGTCGCCGTTGGCGTCCTTGAACACGGCCGGGTCGATGGCGTTGGCCTGGCTGCTGGCCGTCGACGATAGTACTTCGCCCTCATCTACCCAGCGGTAGTTAGGACTGGCTGGGTCCAGCGTAACGTTGGTAGCCAGCCCAATGGCCGACACCTTGGAGCCAAACGTGGAGCAGGAGTAGTAGAGGTAATACTTGCCGTTCATGTAGATGCACTCCGGGGCCCAGAAGTTACCCTGAAAACCGGCCACCTTGGTGTTAATCCAGCTCGGATAGGCATTATTCACGAACACCGCCCGGGGGCCCGGCGTCCAGTTTACCAGGTCGGTGGAGTACAGGCTATAGATGCCCTGCCCGGTGGCAAAAATCCAGTACTTATTGCCCTCCTTCACAATAGTGGAAGGGTCATGCACCCCTATCAGGCCCTGCAGGGCATAGGCCCGGGGCAGCAGTCCGCCCAGGAGCAGAAAAGCCGTGAGTGCAACCAAGCGGCAACCCCTGAAGCCCGGGGCCAACGCAGTGCGGAAACGTAGTAGCATACGAGTAAGAATGGCTGATGTAGGAAAGTGTTAACAGCAAGGCTGTTTACTCGCCGCCGGGTTTGGGCAGCGGGGTGTTGATGGCGGCCGGCACCCCAAAGTTGGGGGTACCATCGGGGTTCCAGCTGAAGCGCTGCATACGCGGGTTGCGCTTTTCCACGCAGCCTTCATTGGGGTTGGAGTTGGCGTGGTAGAGAATCCAGTCTTCCTGCCCGTCTTTGGAGCGGAAAAACGAGTTGTGGCCGGTAGCGTAGGCCCGGTTGGCGGGGCTCTGCGCGAAAACCGGCGTGGTCGATTTAGTCCAGGAGGCGGGCAGCATGGGGTCGGCGGTGCTGCTGGCCGTGAGCATACCCAGGGCATACTGGTCGGTGCCGCAGAAGCTGGCCGAGTATACCAGAAAGGTTTTGGTGCCGCGCTTAAGAATTTCCGGTCCCTCGTTCACGTAGGGCGGGCCCACGGTTTCCCAGTTATACTCGGGGTGGGAAAGCTCCACCCGGGGTCCAACCAGCGTCCAGGGGTTGCTCATGGCGGAAATGTACAGGCGCTGCACCCCATCAATGCCATTATGCCCCGACCAGATGAAATAGCGCCGGTTGTTCTGCTCCAGCACCGTCCCGTCAATGGCCCAGAAATCGGCTGAGGGGCTGAACAGGCGGCCTTTGTCGGTCCAGGTACCGGTGGTGGGGTCGGCGGCCGGGTTTTCCAGCACCCAGGTGCGCTGCTGGCCCAGATTGGTACCCTCCGGCCCGGCCGAGTAGTAGATGTACCACTTGCCATCCAAAAAATACAGCTCCGGGGCCCACAGGTTGCCCGAGGCCGGACCACTGGGCGGGGGCGTCCAGGCCAGCACGCTGGAGGTTTGCCCCAACTCCGACATACGATTGGTTTTCCAGATGCGCAGGTTGGTATTGGTGGTGTGCATATAGTAGTACACGCCATCCTTCTGGTACACCCAAGGGTCGGGGCCGGAAGGGAGCAGGGGGTTGGTAAACGTAGTGCCGGCGGGCGGCCCTACCGGGGGTGCGGGGTCGGAGCCGGAAGCTGATTTCTTGCAGCTCAGCAACCCCAGCCACAGCATGAGTACCACCGCGCGCCCGGTAGCCGGTTGTATCCACTTCATAGCCCCCGGGATAAAATTCACTGACATGCGGCAGGACGAGTAAAAAACAAGCCGTCGTTTCGGGCCAAAGCCTGAAACGACGGCCAGTTCAGATTAATAACCAGGATTCTGACGGATGTTGGGGTCAATATCAATGTCGCGCTGCGGAATGGGCAGCAGCTTCGATACGCCCAACCGGAAGTTGGTAAAGTCCGTGTCGCGGGTTCTGAGCTCGTTGATGCCGGCCTGGTCGTCCATCAGGCCCCAGCGCAGAATATCAAACCAGCGGGTGCCTTCACCGGCCAGCTCCCGGGCCCGCTCCATCCGGATCATCTGCCGCAGTTGGGTCTGGGTATAGGTGCCGGTCAGGGGTGCCAGGTTAACGGAAGGACGGGTGCGCACCTGGTTGATCAGGGGCAGCGCCGTGCTCATCTGGCCCAGCTCAGTCAGGGCTTCGGCCTGCATCAGCAGCACATCGGCGTAGCGGATTACGCGGTGATTGATGCCGGAAGTAAAATTCTCGTCGGTTCGGGTCCGGTCGTTGAGGTACTTGCGCCAGTACTGCTGGGTGGGGTTCCAACCCCATTGCCCGAAGGTTTTGCCATAGAAGCGGTCCGGGTTGCCCGAGTGAATGATGCAGATGTCGCGGCGGGGGTCAATCAGGTGGCGCTTGGTACTGCCCGGCGCAAAGTTCAGGGTTGAGTCGGTGTAGGCATCCAGCAGCCAGCGGCGGGGCTGCACGTCGGCGAAGGTGGCGCCGGGAGGGCCGAAGAAGTTGGGCCGGTCGTGGCTTTCCGAGGACGAGGCGTTGTCCTGCCCCTGCCCTACCTCCAGCACCGAGCCCGTAAACTGCACCTCAAACACCGATTCCCGGTTGTTTTCGTTTACATCGGTAAAGTTGTCCAGGTAATTGGGTACCAGCGCGTACTGTCCCGAGCTGATGATCTGGGCGAACAGAGCCGAGGCCTCGGCCCATTTGCGCTGCTGCATGTACACCTTAGCCAGCAGGGCCTGCGCCGAGCCTTTGGTCGCCCGGCCCTTGTCGGCATCCCCGTAGGAGAGTGGCAGATCGGCAATGGCCGCCTGTAGGTCGTTGATTATCTGGGCCTCTACCTGGGCGGGTGTGGCCTGCCCCACGCGGGTGGTTACCACAGGTTCTTCTATAATCAGCGGAACATTGCCGAAGAAGTACACCAGATCAAAGTACGACAGGGCCCGCACAAACTTCGCCTCGGCAATGAGGCGGCGCTTCAGGGGCTCGTCCATTTGAATGGCTGGTACGCGGGTAGTTACCTGATTCGTGCGGAAAATGGTGCGGTAGTAGTCGTTCCAGGCAAAGGACGAAATGAAGAAGTTGTTATCCGGCGTCACGAAGCGCGTGAAGTTGGCCAGCTCCACAAACGGGCTCTGGCTGTAGGATTCGTCGGAGCGGTGGGCCATAAAGTGCCAGCTGCGGTAGTAGCAGGCAAACTGCTGCAGCCCCGAGTAGCAGGCGTATACTGACTTTACGGCGTCGTCCTGGGTTTTCCAGAACTGGGCCGTGGAGGGTGCATTGGGGTTGGTTTTATCCAGCAGGTCTTTTTCGCAGCTGGTCGCCAGCAGCAGGCTGCCGGCCAATAGAAATGCGGGAAGTTTAGGCAGTTTCATGGGAAGTCAGAATTGAGAGTGAACAGCAGCCCGGAGCGGTTAGAAGTTGACCTGCAGGCCGCCCGTAATGCTGCGCACGTTCGGGTAAGCACTGTTGTCCACGCCGCGGCTATAAAAGCCCGTACCGGTGATTTCCGGGTCAAAGCCCGTGTAGTTGGTGAACGTCACCAGGTTGCGGGCCGTCACGTACACCCGTACGCCGCCCAGGCCCTGCACCCGGCTGGTTACGCCCTGCGGAATGGTGTAGCCAATCTGGATGTTCTTCAGGCGCAGATAGTCCCCGTCTTCCAGCCAGCGCGTGGAGTTGAAACGGGCGTTGGAAGCAGCTGCCACGGCCAAATCACCCAGCCCCCCGCCCTGCAACAGGCGCGGCGTGGTGGTAGAGGGGTTGCTCGTGGACCAGGGCGTTACGTCGGCGTTGTAGTTGTTGGGGCCGTTGTAGCTTTCCAGGGCCACGCGGGCCGTGTTGTAAATCTTGTTGCCGGTTACGGCCTGCCAGAAAATGGACAGGTCGAAGCCCTTGTAGGCGGCGTTCAGGTTCAGGCCCATCTGCAGCTTCGGAATGGCGCTGCCCACGTACACCCGGTCCTTGTTGTCAATTATCCCGTCGCCGTTCGAGTCCTTGTAGCGCACGTCGCCGGCCGAGGCGTAGGGCTGGATGATGGTACCAGCCGCATTCTTGTAGTTGTTCACTTCTTCCTTCGACTGGAAAATTCCATCGAACGGAATCAGGTAGAACTCGCCCAGGCCGGTGCCCAGCTCGGAGCGCGTCACGCCTTCGCCCCCCTCAAACGCCTGCCCTTTCACGGGTACCTGCGTTATCTTGTTTTTGATGGTGGTCAGTGTGAAGTCGGCGCCGTAGGTGAACTCGCTTTTGGTATCGTGGTAGCCCAGGGCCAGCTCCAGGCCCCGGTTTTCCACGGTACCGGCATTCTGGTAGAGCACGTCGCCGAAGTGGCCCAGGTAGGTGGGCACCTGCACCGGCGCCAGCACTTTGCGGGTTTCAGAAATGTAATAGTCGGCCGACAGCGTGAGGCGGTTTTTCAGCAGGCCCAGGTCCAGGCCGGCATCCTTGGTGTAGCGCTCCTCCCATTGCAGGTCGGGGCTGCTCAGGGCCAGCTGCGTTGAGCCGTTCACGATGCGCTGGTCGGTGCCAATCACGTAGTTCACATTCTGACCAATGATGGGCGTAGTGAGGTAGTTACCCCCGTAACTGCCGGCCAGCGCATCGTTGCCGTTGCTGCCGTAGCTCACGCGCAGCTTCAGGTTGTTTACCTGCGGTAAGGCTTCTTTAAAGAAGTCCTCTTCGCTCACGCGCCAGCCCAGGGAGCCCGCCCCGAAGTTGCCCCAGCGGTTCTGGGGGGCAAACCGGGAGGAGCCGTCGCGCCGGAAGCTGGCCGACAGCAGGTAGCGGTTGTTGAAGTCGTAGGTGGCCTGGGTGAAAAACGAACGTTTGGAGTTTTCCGTGGAAGTGCCCTGAATTACCCCCTTTGTGGGGCCGGCGCTCAGCTCGAAGTAGTACTGGGGCGAGCTGGTAAAGCCCTGCGTACCGGCCTGCACATTGTGCTGCTTATAGTGCTGCTGCGAGTAGCCGCCCAGCACGTTCACATGATGTTCGCCGAAAGCCTTGTTAAAGTTCAGCGTGTTTTCGGCCAGCATAAACACGTCCCAGCCCAGAAACTCATTCAGCGAGGAGGTATTGATGCGCGTGTTCTGCCGCAGAATACCCACTTTTTGGGCATCGGCGTTGCTGTACATGTGCCCGTCGAGGGCCGCGTTGATGCGGTAGGTGAGGAAGTCAAAAATCGACACATCGGCACTCACGTTGCCGGCCAGGCGGTTGTCGGCCTGGGTGCGGCGCAGCAGCTGCTGCGCCCCAATGGGGTTGGTGGCAAACGTGTTGAGCACCGGTGAACCGGTCCCGAATCCGCCTTCGTTGGCCGCATCGTACACCGGAATGCTGGGCAGCATCGTCAGCACATCAATAAAGGAGCCGCCGTTGAGCAGCACCACGTCCAGGTGCGTGAACTGGGCATTCTCCTGAAACTTCACGCGGCCACGGGTCAGGCCGGAGTTAAGGCGCAGGCTGTAGCGCTTGAAATCGGGGCCTTTGGCAATACCTTCCTGGTGGAAATATTCACCCGAAATCAGGAAGTTACTGGCGCTTTTCTCCCCGGTAGAGCCTCCCGAGAAGGACAGGTTGTAATCTTCCAGCGTACCGGTCTGAAAGAACTCCTTCTGCCAGTCGGTATCGATGTTGGGGTTGAACGCGCCGCCCGGCCCTTTCACGGCCCCGGCCAGGCTATTCTGGCCGTTGTTGAGGGGGTCGAGGCCGGCGTTCTGGTAAGCAACTACTGCCCGGTCGGCCCATTCACTGGCGTTGGTCAGGTTGTAGCGTTTGTAAAGCTGGTCCACGCCCCGGTAGCCGTTGAAGCTGATAGAGGGTTTGCCGGCCTGGCCTTTCTTGGTGGTAATCAACACCACGCCATTGGCGCCACTGGAGCCGTAAATAGCCGTCGATGAGGCGTCCTTGAGCACCGTCAAGCTCTGGATATCGTTGGGGTTCAGGTCCCGGATGTTGAAGGTCCAGAGGCCGTCAATTACGTACAGCGGCGAGCTGCCGGCGGCTCCCAGCGTACCAATGCCCCGAATATTCACCACCGGTGCGTCGCCGGGGCCACCTGAGCCTTGCACCTGTACCCCGGCCAGCCGGCCCTGCAAGGCCTGCGTAGCAGTGGCAACCGGCGCTTTCACGGCCTCCTTTACATCCAGGCTGCTCACGGAGCTGGTTACATTCTGGCGGTCCTGGGCCAGATACCCCACCACTACCACTTCTGATAGGGCCCGGTTGTCGGGGACTAGGGAAATACTCAGATTGGTGCGCCCGGCAACGGCTATTTCCTGAGTGGTGTAGCCCACAAACGAAAGCAGCAGAACGGCATTGTCGGGAGCTGTCAAGGTGAACCGCCCATCGGCATCAGTTTGCACGCCGGTGGTAGTTCCTTTCACAATTACGTTCACCCCGGGCAAGCCCCCCCCCTTCTCATCGAGCACCCGCCCACTAATGGTTACATCGGCCTGGGTAAGGGTAGCAAACGGTGGGGTGGCCGCCAGGGGGTAGCTCATGGCTACGGTGGCATGCAGGGGCAAACTGCACAACAAAGCCGGGAGGGTCAGCCGGCGCAGTCGGGGTACGGGCTTTTTCATGGGAGTGGGATGTGGGAAGTAATGAAAAGTCTTTTGCACAAACGATTGTGTTAGAATCAGAACACAATCGTTTGTGCATTGAAATGAATTAAAAGGCTTTGCTATGCAAGGAGCTTCTGAAGGGTCTGCTCACCCGGGGAAACAGCAAAGCCAGTTGACTTTAGGGCGAGTAAGTTTACTAAAATTGCAGATAGTAACAAATCACTCACCTTAATTTACCTTAAAAATAGACTAGCAGCCACCCAACTACTACCTCTTTTCACCTAGCCAATGGATGCATTATAACTTCATTATTTCACCCTCCAGTAAGCATAGGCTATATGTAACCACCAGCCCCATTGCCATTTAATTCCCTATTTATCAAACGTTTACAAATACACTATATAAACATACCACCCCTATGCACCATGCTTATTATTTAAGCCCAACAAACAGTGAGCAGGCACTTACTTTTTGTTGAAATGATTTTACACAATCGATTATGTCAGTTGCTAAAAGGATAGTAATATAGGTGAAGCCACACCAAGAGGACACTACCGAATTAGCAACAAGCCAGCGGCCTGCCAATCGAACCAGTTCGCTGCTGCCGGCTGTCATACCCCAGTCCGTTGCTACTACACACTCCTACCTGGACCAATGCAACAGCCCTGAGCTTCTTCCCCTGATACAAGAGGCAAGAAGTTCAGGGCTGTATGGCGTAATGCTGGCCAAAAGCAGCGTCCTAGGTTTCTGTCAGCACGGTTTTAAAGCCCAGTAACTTTCCACCTTCGGCTTCGCCGAGTACCAATACGGGCACCTGCGGGCCGTGGCCGAACCGGTACACCTGGGTGCTGTTCAGCTCCTGCTTCATGTACATTTGCAGGGCTTTAAAGCGGTTAGCCAATTCCGGGTTGCCTAGCACACCATTATCGGCGGTATGGTTACGTAGGAAGTAGGTCAGTTCCTGTTTTTCCACTTTTGTATCGGCGGGCAGGCCAGCCAGTTTGGCTAGAGCCGCATCGGTGAGGCCGCTTTTGGGAGCCGGAAAGCTTACCGGCTGCAGCGGAGCGTCGCCTTCACTCATGTACACCAAGCCGGTAGTCAGGTCGCGCAGAGTAGCCAGCGTTGGGTCGTCGGGGGTAGGTTGGCCGGCTTTGGCCTGCGGCTCGGTTTCCTCCACAGTTTCGCGTCCGCCTTTAGTGTCGCGCGGGTCAGGCGGCAGCGCCGGCGTACCAGATACCAGAGCCGGTACCTGGGCTCCAATGGCAGCGGCCAGCTCATTCATGCGCCGCTCGTCTACCTTAATTTTAGGATTGGCAAAGTTCATATCCGATACGTTGTTCATCGGAATCAGATGAATGTGGGCGTGGGGCACTTCCAGTCCAATTACAGCCACTCCTACCCGCTTGCACGGTACCGCCGCTTTTACGCCCCGGGCTACACGCTGAGCAAACAGGTGTAAGGCCGCCAGCTCCGCCGGGGGCAAATCAAAAATGTAGTCCACCTCCCGTTTCGGAATTACCAGCGTATGGCCCTCCACTAACGGCGTAATATCCAGGAAAGCCAGGTGATGCTCGTCTTCGGCAACTTTGTAGGCCGGTAGCTCGCCGGCTACAATGCGGGAGAAAATAGAGGTGTTGGACATGAGACAGTGAGAAGTGAAACACGAAACTATGTTCTGTCGCCCCGGTCAGTTGGGTTGGCCGTTGGGCAGGACGGCAAGATAGTACGGCCACTAAATAAAAAGAGGCAAGACCCGCTAAGGTCTTACCTCTTATGCCGTTTAGCCTGGGCTGCCGACTAGCGGCTGATTTCCAGGATCTGGAACTGCAGCTTGCCGGCAGGTACGGTAATTTCGGCGGTGTCGCCGGCCGATTTTCCCAGCAGACCTTTACCGATGGGCGACTTCACGGAGATTTTGCCGGCGGCCAGGTTGGCCTCTTCCTCGGCTACCAGCGTGTAGTCGAGCACCATGTTATTCTTCAGGTTTTTCAGTTTTACCTTGCTCATAATGAGTACCTTGGTCAGGTCCAGGTTGGTCTCATCGAGCAGGCGGGCGTTACCGACTACTTCTTCCAGCTTGGCAATTTTCAGCTCCAGCAGGCCCTGTGCTTCCTTCGCCGCGTCGTACTCGGCGTTTTCGCTCAGGTCGCCTTTATCACGGGCTTCACGCAGGTCGTCGGCGGCTTTAGCCCGGCCGCGGATTTTGAGGTCCTGGAGCTCATCTTTCAGCTTCTGAAGACCTTCGGGAGTATAATAGTTGACGGTAGCCATGGTGGGGTGATGTAAGCTCAAAAAACAAGGAGAACGGCCAGCGCGGCTGGCCGTTCTCCCCGGAACAGGTTTAGGCAAATATACGAAACGTTGGGGAAATGGGTGTGGAAGCGAGGCGGGGAATGGTGAGGAAGCTTGTCATCCTGAGCATTCCGCGCATCAAGCGGCGACGAAGGACCTTATAACGCATGAACAAGTCGCTGTGTACGATTATAGTGCTAACATAATAAGGTCCTTCGTCGCCGCTTGATGCGCGGAATGCTCAGGATGACAGAGCTTACCTTCTAACCCCACCCAAAAACACCCCTAGCTTTTCGGCCAGCACCTTATTAATGCGCTCATAGCTCTGGAAACTCCAGCCACCGATATGCGGCGAGAGCACCACGTTGGGAGCCGTGCGCAGGTGCTCAAACCGGTTTTGCTGTTCGGGCGTGAGGGTGCCGAGCTTTTCGTTTTCCAGCACATCCAGCGCCGCGCCGCGCAACTGGCCGGTTTGCAGGCGCTGCACCACGGCGGCGTGGTCCAGCACTTCGCCCCGGGCGGTATTCAGCAGCCACAGGGGGTTGCGGAAGCCGGCCAGAAAGTTCTCATTTACGAAGTGGTGGTTGGCCGCCGAATACGGAATGTGCAGGCTCAGTACCTCGGCCCGCTCCTGCAGCTCCGCCAACGACACCAATGTGGCGTGGTAATCAGGCTCTATTGCAGGGTCATGGTCATGGGCCAGCACAGTGCAGCCGAAGGCCTGGAGGCGCCGGGCAAACGCCCGGCCCATGTGCCCGTAGCCCAGCAGCCCGATTATCTTGCCCCCGATTTCTTCGCCCCGGTTGGCCTCGCGCCGCCACTGGCC
Organism: Hymenobacter metallilatus; assembly: GCF_003944705.1. Classification (GTDB taxonomy): domain Bacteria; phylum Bacteroidota; class Bacteroidia; order Cytophagales; family Hymenobacteraceae; genus Hymenobacter; species Hymenobacter metallilatus. Next base: position 194,395 of record NZ_RWIS01000004.1, read on the forward strand.
GTTGCGTACCTCCTGGTCGGCACGGGCAATGTTGCGAAACAGGGCCAGCAGCAACCCCACGGCGTACTCGCCCACCGCGTCCCGGTTGCCCTCGGGGGCGTTGAGCAGCGTTACGCCGGCTTTGGCCAGAGCCGCTTCGTCAATGTTGTCGACCCCGGCTCCGGCCCGGCACACGTAGCGCAGGTGCGGGCCGTGGGCCAGCAGCTCCCGCGTCACGCGCAGCTTGGAGCGCACCACCAGGCCATCGTAGGGGTGCGCGGCCAGGGCAGCGGGCACTTCGGCCGCCTTCAGATCGGGGCGGTAGTGCAGCGTCACGCCCAAAGGCTCCAGGTACTCCGGGAGGCTGGGGTGCATTTCGTCGATGACGAGGCAGAGGGAGGTTTTCAATTAAAAATTGAGAATTAAAAATTAAAAGGGTCCGACCTGATGAAGCGCAGTGTCGCCGGTGAGGCGCAGTAACGTGTCCATCAATTCTTTTCGTTCGAAAGGTCCTTGCTGCTTCAGCCGCGCTTCTTCCAAGGATTGCACCTGCACGGGGTACACCACATAAAGACCTGTACCGGCCCGCACCACAAGCTGACTACCACAGAGTTGCGTGTCATACACAGCCCACAATAAAGGCTCCGTACCATAGCCCCCATCCTCCGGATACCAGTGCAGTGCTGTGCCGGTATTGTCCATTGCGGCCGTGTAGTAGTTATCAGCTACATGCGTTATCCGGTCTTCATCGGGGAGCAAACTCACTAGCCACCGGCAACCGCCAAGCAAACCTATACACAGCACTACAAGTCCAACTGCAACAACTCGACCGAACGGTCCCATTTTTACCTTTTCATATTTAATTGATGCTCTACATGCTGCGTGAGGCCCACAAAATCGGCCACGCTGAGCTGCTCGGCGCGCTTGTCGAAGATGGGGTCAGTGGTGGCTTCGGGCGGCATACCGAGCGGCTTGAGGGCGTTGCGCAGGGTTTTGCGGCGGGTAGAAAAGGCTTGCTTCACCACTTTGAAGAATAGCTTTTCATCACAGGCCAGCTGCTCCGTAGCGTTGCGGGTGAGGCGGATAACCGCCGACTGCACCTTGGGCGGGGGGCTGAATACGTGCGGGGGCACCGTAAACAGGTACTCGATATGGTAGAATGCCTGGAGCAGCACGCTCAGGATGCCGTAGGTTTTGGAGCCGGGACCTTCGGCCAGGCGGTCGGCTACTTCCTTCTGAATCATCCCCACACACTCGCGCACCTGCTGGCGGTGGGCCAGCACCTGAAAGTAAATCTGGGAGCTGATGTTGTAGGGGAAGTTGCCGATGATGGTCAGGGGTTGGCCGTCGTAGAGCTTGCCCAGGTCCATTTTCAGGAAATCCTGGGAGTAGATGCGGCCTTCCAGCGCCGGGTAGTGCCGACCCAGGTACTCCACCGATTCCCGGTCAATTTCCACCACCGAGGTGCGGTACTCGGGGTGTTGCAACAGCGTCTGGGTCAGCACGCCCATGCCCGGCCCGATTTCCAGCACCTCCTTCACTCCGTCGGGCAGGCGCAGGGCCTCCACAATGTTGCGGGCAATATTGGGGTCGTTGAGGAAGTGCTGCCCGAGGTGCTTTTTGGCTTTGACGGAATCCATGAGGTGGAAGTAGGTAGTGGGTAGTGAGTGGTAGGATAGTCGGGACAAAATGGCAGCAGGAAGCGGGAAGTTCACAAGGACGTATCCAGTGCCTGAACTACAGTGGAGTTACCTTTCCTCCAACGACCTGCTACCAACTACTCACTACCTATTACCTTCACGGCCTAAAGATACGCCAGTGGCTGCTGTTTCATCCTGTTTGGAGCCAAAGCAGGCTGGTGCCTTATTCCTCATCTGCCTTTCGCCATGCCCCTAGCCCTCTCCTACGCCACCGATTTCCCTGCCATTGCCGACGCCGTTTTTATTCTGCCGGCCGGCACGCAGGAGCTACCCGTCAATGCCGCCGCCGACCTGCCCGAAGCGGCCCGTCGCCACGTAGCCACCCGCCTGGCAGCTGACGATAAACTGATTAGCATCAATCAGTACACCCACCACCTGTATTATATAGTAGCGGAGGAGAAGAAAACGCCCGCGCTGTCGGCGGAAGCACTGCGCAAAGCGGGCCACCAGTTGCACGCTCATCTGAAGGCCGATAAAATTGTCGAGCTCTATATCTGCGACCTGACGCATACCGGCGCCCTGCCGCTCGCCGAGGGCCTGGCTCTTACCGCCTACCAGTTCGAGGGCTACAAAACCGACGAGAAATCGAAGAAGCTCGCCACGCTCCAGCAGCTGACGCTGGTGGGCCCCGGACTGACGGCGGAGCAGGTGCAGGAGCTGGATGGCGTACTGCAGGGCGTGTACCTGGCCCGCGACCTGGTAAACATGCCCTACTCCCATCTCAACGCCACCCAGTTGGCCCAACAGTTCGAGCAGGCCGGAGAGCAGGCCGGCTTTCACGTAGAAGTGCTGGACCTGGTGCGTATTGAAGCCCTGCGCATGGGCGGTTTGCTGGCCGTAAACCAGGGCAGCCCCGAGCCGCCCACCTTCACCATTATGGAGTACAAGCCCGATGGGGCTACCAACGCCAAGCCTATTGTGCTGGTGGGCAAGGGTGTAGTGTACGATACCGGCGGGCTCAGCCTCAAGCCCACGCCCAACAGCATGGATTTGATGAAGTGCGACATGGCCGGTGCGGCCGTGGTAGTGGGTGTGCTCACGGCCCTGGCCAGCAACAAGGTGCCCCTGCACGTCATCGGACTGGTGCCCGCCACCGACAACCGCCCCGGCGGCCCCGCCCTGGCCCCCGGCGACGTGATTACCATGTACAGCGGCCTTACGGTGGAAGTAATGAACACCGACGCCGAAGGCCGCCTGATTCTGGCCGATGCCTTGGCGTTTGCCAAAAAATACGAACCCCAATTGGTACTCGATTACGCCACGCTCACGGGCTCGGCCGTGCGGGCCATCGGCACGGAGGGTACCGTATACATGGGCACCGCCGATGAAGACACCATGCTGGCCCTCAAGAAAGCGGGTGACGCCACCCACGAGCGGCTAGTGGAATTTCCGCTCTGGGATGAGTACGCCGACCACATCAAGAGCCCCATTGCCGACATCAGCAACCTGGGCAAAGCCGAAGCCGGCGCCATTTCGGCTGGCAAGTTTCTGGAGCGCTTCACCGAGGGCTACCCCTGGGTGCACTTCGATATTGCCGGCCCTGCCTTCCTCACCGCCCCCGACTCCTACCGCGGCAAGGGCGGCACCGGCACGGCCATCCGCTCCACTTATGCATTTCTGAAGGGTTTGAAGTAAATGCACGTCCTTCCGAGCGGAGCGAGGAATCTCGCGTGCTGACGTTGCAATGGTAACTCTGACATCAGCACGCAAGATTCCTCGACTTCGCTCGAAATGATGACCTGTCACACCCTTCATCACCTCCTTCTTACTTCATCACCACATTACCTCCCAGAATGCTCCCACGTATTGGTATTTCCGTCGGCGACCTGGCCGGTATTGGCCCGGAAATCATCTATAAAACCTTCCTGGATAAGCGCCTGCTCAAGTTTTGCACGCCAGTAGTATACGGTACGGCGGCCGTCCTCTTCGACGATTTTCCCCAGAACCCCGACCAGGAGCCCCTAACTTTCCGGCAGGTGCGGGAAGCGGCCGATATTGCCCCCGGCAAGCATAACGCCGTTACCTGCTGGGAGGAGGATTACCACCTCACTCCTGGCCAGCCCAGCCAGGCCAGCGGCGCGGCGGCCCGCCTGAGTCTGCTGGCCGCCGCCCGCGACCTGAAAGCCGGTCTGCTCGATGCCCTGGTAACCGCCCCGATCAGCAAGGAGAATACCCAGGCCGATGACTTCCGCTTCCCCGGCCACACGGAGTTTCTGACCAGCTTTTTCGAGGCCAGGGAAAGCCTGATGCTGCTAGCCGCCGACGACCTGCGTGTGGCCACCGTAACGGGCCATATTCCGCTGAAGGACGTACCCACCCGCCTGACCAAGGAGTTGCTGGCCACTAAGCTCCGCATCCTGCTACACTCGCTCAAAAACGACTTTGGCATTGCCAAGCCCCGCGTGGCCGTACTGGGGCTTAACCCGCACGCCGGCGAAAACGGCCTGCTCGGCACCGAGGAAGCAAGCGTAGTAACCCCTGTATTGCAGCAGCTGCAGGCAGAAGGCCACCTGGCCTACGGCCCCTTCCCGGCCGACGGCTATTTTGGCACCCGCCAGTTCAAGCAGTTTGATGCTACTCTGTCGCTTTACCACGACCAGGGCCTGATTCCGTTTAAAACGCTAGCCTTTGAGCGGGGTGTAAATTTTACGGCCGGCCTGCCCGTCATCCGCACCTCCCCCGACCACGGCACAGCCTATGGCTTGGCCGGCAAATTCCAGGCAGATGAAACGTCGTTCCGCGAAGCCTTGTACATGGCCTGTGAACTGGTGCGCTACCGCAAGTCAGAAGCGGAAATCAAGCCCTTGGTTCCGGGGCCAGCTCCGCGCAGCAGCCGCCACGAGTAGCAGAATGGGTATCCTGGAGCTGTGCTTCGGCTCGCGTAGGAGGGCCATTACTCTCCGGCACGGACCGAAGCACAGCTTGGGGCACCCGTTGCTCCTGTATACATTTCGATAACTTTCTTTCCAAAAATGAAATTTACTTTGCTGAATTAAAATTCAGTTGTAAGTTTGCAGCCGTAATCAACGGAGCCATTACGGTTCCGTTTTGCTTTTTCATCTGTTTCATGACGCTCACCACTCCATCTGATTACCGTACTGCCCTGCGCCGCTTGGATGCGCTGGTGGCGGCGGGTGTGGAAGGTAACAGCACGCTTGAGACTGAGTTCCGGGAGCTGATTACGGCCCTGGATGCCTACGAGAGTAAGCTGGGCCTGCTGCCGATTCCCAATCTGCCGACCTCGCTGGCTGAAATGATTGAGTTGAAGCGCCAGCAGATGCGGTTGAAACAGAAAGAGCTGGCCGAGTTGCTGGAAGTACCGGCCGGCCGCCTCTCGCAGATTCTGAGCGGGAAGCGGCGTGTAACGCTTGATTTGGCCAAGCGCCTGTACGAGCGGCTGGGCATTCCTTCCGACTTTATTCTGAAGAACGCCTGAGGCACTACCATCCGCTGCTGCATTTACCAACCGGGGGAAACTTCCTACTTTTGCCCCCTTGCAACTGAATACCCGTGAAGAAGGACTCGCAATACGACATCAACATTGCCCGGCTGGCCGATAAAACGCACCATTTTGCGTTCGACCTGGACCGCTCCTTCTTCGAGCAGTTCGACCAGGAGCTGATTCCGGATGGCCGCGTGCACGCCGAAGTAACCCTTACCAAAACCGACCGGCTCATTACGGTGGATTTCGACCTGCACGGCACCGTGCGCCAGATCTGCGACCGGAGCCTGGATGAGTATGACCAGGAAATTGAGGCGCAGGAACAGCTGTTGGTCCGGTTCGGCGACCATAACCAGGAGCTGGATGACAACGTGCTGCAGATTACCCCGGATACGCAAACCCTGCCCCTCGCCCAGCACCTGTTCGATTACATTGGGCTGGCTCTGCCCATGAAGAAGCTGCACCCCCGCTTCCAGAATGAGCCCGACGAAAACCCCGACGCCGACGCCAAGCTCATCTTCACCACCCGCCAGGAGGGCGACGATGACTCGGACGATGACGATACCATTGACCCGCGCTGGAATGCGCTCAAAAACCTGAATTAGGCCCTGGCCCGCGTAATTCTTCTCTGTTTACTTTTTCATTTTTAATTTTTCTCTGAAATGGCACATCCTAAGCGCCGGACCTCCTCCGCTACCCGTGATAAGCGTCGTAGCCACTACAAACTGACTCCTAAAGCAGTATCGGTGTGCTCCACCACGGGTGAGCTTCACCTGCGTCACAAAGCCTACGTGGTAGACGGTGACCTGTACCTGAATGGTAAAGTTGCCATCAAAGATTATGCTCCCGTAGCCGCCCCGGCTGCTCCCGACAACGACGAAGAATAGTCGCACGTTAGCTGCTTATTGCCTCGCGGCTCCGCAGCCATTACCACCGCCCGGGTGTAGCCCGCTGACTTGGTCAGGGCTAGGCCGGGCGGTGCGGTGCGGCCCGAGGTTTCTCTCCCGGACCTCTTTGATTCTCCATTCATGAAGATAGCCCTGGACGCAATGGGGGGCGACTTTGCTCCTCAGGCCGCCGTCGATGGGGCCGTTCTGGCCGCCCAAGCGCTGGCCGGCAAGGCCCAGATAGTGCTTATCGGCCAGGAAGATGCCGTACGCCCGTTGCTACAACAGCATGGGGCGGCTGCCGCCGACCTTTCTCTCGTACCTGCCTCCCAGATTATTGAGATGGGGGAGCATCCGGCCAAAGCCTACCAGCAAAAGCAGGATTCCAGTATTGCCATTGGATATAAGCTACTGGCAACCGGGGAGGTGGAAGCGTTCTGCTCAGCCGGTAACACGGGTGCTATGCTGGTGGGGGCTATGTTTAGTGTGAAGGCCGTACCCGGTGTGCTGCGCCCGGCCATTGCCAACTTTGTCCCCAAAGTGCACGGGGGTATGGGGATTATGCTGGATGTAGGAGCCAACGCCGAGTGTAAGCCCGAAATGCTGGAGCAATTCGGCGAGCTTGGCTCCTTGTATGCCCAGTACGTGCTGGGCATTGAGAAGCCCAAAGTAGGCCTCATGAACCTGGGTGAGGAGGAAGGCAAAGGCACGGCTATTACCCAGGCTGCGCATCAGCTGCTGAAAGTGAACCCCCATATTCATTTCATTGGCAATATCGAAGGCCGTGACTTGTTTAACGACAAGGCCGACGTAATTGTGTGCGACGGGTTTACGGGCAACGTGGTGCTGAAAATGGCGGAATCGGTGTACGATGTTATTGCCGAGAAAAACATCCATGACCCCTTCCTCGACAAGTTCAACTACGAAGCAGTGGGGGGCTCCCCTATCCTGGGCATCAACGACAATGCCATCATTGGCCACGGCGTAAGTACGCCTACTGCCATTTGCAACATGCTGCTGCAGGGCTACCAGATGGCCAGCTCAGGCATTGCCGACCAGATAAAAAACACGTTTAAGTCCTAAAGAGCGACTGTAAGTCCGGCCGCCGCGCCGGACTTTTCCTTTACCGCATCTGCTGTTCCCTCATTTTGCTGATGAAGATTACCGCTGCCATTACCGGAGTCGGCTCCTATGTGCCCGATTACGTGCTTACCAACCAAGAGCTCGAAACCCTGGTGGATACCACCAACGAGTGGATACTGAGCCGAACCGGAATTCAGGAGCGTCATATCCTAAAAGGCGAAAATCAGGGTACCTCCGTAATGGGCATTAAGGCCGTGGAGCAGCTGCTGGCCAAAACCGGTAACAAAGCCGAAGATATTGACCTCCTGATTTGCGCCACGACGACTCCCGACTTGGTATTTCCGGCTACGGCCAATATCATTTCGGCGGCTGTGGGTGCTACCAAAGCCTTCAGCTTCGATATGCAGGCGGCCTGCTCGGGCTTTATGTATGCGCTGGCAACCGGCTCCCAGTTCATTGCCACCGGCACCTACAGAAAAGTAGTGGTGGTAGGAGCCGATAAGATGTCGAGCATTATCGATTACACGGACCGCTCTACCTGCATTATTTTTGGGGATGGGGCCGGGGCTGTGCTGCTCGAACCGAATACTGAAGGTCTGGGCCTGCTCGACCAGGAGTTGCACTCTGATGGCAACGGGGAGCAGTACCTGCACCAGAAGGCCGGTGGCTCGCGCCGGCCGCCTTCCTCCGAAACCGTAGCTAACCGGGAGCATTACGTGTATCAGGAAGGCTCAGCCGTGTTCAAGTTTGCCGTAAAAAACATGGCCGACGTGGCCGCTCAGGTAGCGGAGCGCAACGGCCTCAACGCTGATACCATTGATTGGCTAGTGCCGCATCAGGCAAACAAGCGCATTATCGACGCTACAGCCAACCGCGTGGGTATTGGTCCGGAGAAGGTAATGCTGAATATTCATAAGTACGGCAATACCACCAACGGCACCATTCCGCTTTGCCTTGCCGACTATGAGCAGCAACTGCACAAGGGCGACAACCTGATTATTGCCGCCTTCGGCGGGGGCTTCACCTGGGGCTCCCTGTACCTGAAATGGGCCTACGACCCTACTCCCGACCCGCGTACAGCCTAACCCCCAGCGGCGCGAATACGGAAAACCTCCTATACTTGCACTCCCGACGTGCCGCCCCGCCAGTTTCTCGGGATGGCACGTTTTTTTTTAATTAAAAATTGAGAATTAAAAATTAAGAATTGGCTCGTCATCCGCCCCTACGTAGGCTGTTTCCTGGCCAGTTCATGGTTTTACGCTTCTTGATTTTTAATTCCTAATTTTTAATTCTTTTCCATGGCCACCACTGCAGATTTCCGCAACGGGCTCGTTCTGAACTACAACGGCGAGTTGCACGTCATCACCGAATTCCAACACGTGAAGCCCGGCAAAGGCCCGGCTTTTGTACGTACCAAGCTGCGCAACATCAAGACCGGCCGCGTTATCGACAACACTTTCAACGCCGGGGTGAAAGTGGAAACGGCCCGCGTGGAGCAGCGCCCCCACCAGTACCTGTACAAAGACGACTACGGGTATACGTTCATGGATAACGAGTCGTTCGAGCAGGTAGTCCTGCCTGAGGCCATGGTACCGTTTGCTGATATCATGAAGGAGGGCCAGGTGGTGACCATTCTGTTCCATGCCGAAACCGAACAGCCCCTTACGGCCGAACTTCCTACTACGGTAGAGCTGGTAGTAACCTATACCGAGCCCGGCCTCAAGGGCGACACGGCAACCAACACCCTCAAGCCAGCCATTGTGGAAACGGGGGCCCGGATTCAGGTGCCGCTGTTCATTGATACCGACACCAAAATCCGCATCAAGACGAGCGACTACTCCTATGTCGAAAGAGTCAAATAAGCAGCCCACCAAGCCCTCCCTAGTTGCCATGAAAGCCAAAGAGCTCCAGGACCTGATCGACTTCATTGCCAAGTCGGGTCTGAACAAAGTCAACATCGAAACCGAAGAGTTTAAGATTTCGGTACAGCGCGAGCCCAACACCAAAGTGGTAACCTCCGGGGTTGCTATGCCGGCCGCCGCTCCTGCTCCCGCCGCTGCCCCGGCTCCCGCTACTGCTCCCGCCGCCCCGGCCCCGGCCGTGGCTCCTGCTGCCCCCGCCGCCGAAGCCGCCAGCGCCAGCCACGTAGCCCTGAAGTCGCCCATGATTGGCACCTTCTACCGCAGCAACAGCCCCGATTCGCCGGCCTTCGTGCAGGTAGGCGACTTAGTAGAGAAAGGTCAGGTCATCTGCATTATTGAGGCGATGAAGCTGTTCAACGAAATCGAGGCCGAACACTCAGGCCGCGTGGTGAAAGCAATGGTGGAAAACGCCTCCCCCGTGGAGTATGACCAGCCGCTGTTCCTGATTGAGCCAATGTAATTTTTGGAATTATGAATGATGAATGATGAATGATGAATTCGCCGCTGGTTTACAACCATCCTGATTTCTCATTTCATAACTCATAACTCATAACTCATAATTCAAGAAACTGTGTTCAAAAAAATACTGATTGCCAACCGGGGCGAAATTGCGTTGCGCGTGATTCGGACCTGCAAGGAAATGGGCATTAAAACGGTAGCCGTATACTCGACGGCCGACAAGGAAAGCCTGCACGTGCGCTTTGCCGATGAGGCCGTGTGCATTGGTCCGGCGGCTTCCTCGCAGAGCTACCTGAGCATTCCGACGCTGATTGCCGCCGCCGAAATCACCAATGCCGATGCCATCCACCCGGGGTACGGCTTCCTGAGCGAAAACGCCGAATTTTCGCGGGTGTGCCAGGAAAACGGCATCAAATTTATCGGAGCCTCGCCCGATATGATTAACCGCATGGGCGACAAGGCCTCGGCCAAGGCTACCATGATTGAAGCCGGCGTACCCTGTATTCCGGGGTCCGTGGGCCTACTGGACTCGGTGGAGCAGGGCAAGAAAATTGCTGCCAAAATCAAGTACCCCGTTATTCTGAAAGCTACGGCCGGCGGCGGTGGGCGCGGTATGCGCATCATCAATGCCGAGGACGAGTTTGAGAAAGCCTGGAATGATGCCCGTACGGAGTCGAAGGCGGCATTCGGCAACGACGGTATGTACCTGGAGAAGTTTGTGGTAGAGCCCCGCCACATCGAGATTCAGGTGTGCGGCGACCAGTACGGGCACGTGTGCCACCTCTCGGAGCGGGACTGCAGCATTCAGCGCCGCCACCAGAAGCTGGTGGAGGAAGCTCCCTCCCCCTTCATGACCGACGACTTACGGGAGCGAATGGGGCAGGCAGCCATTGCCGGCGCGGCGGCCATTGGTTACGAGGGAGTGGGCACCATTGAGTTTCTGGTAGATAAGGACCGGAACTTCTACTTTATGGAGATGAATACCCGCATTCAGGTGGAGCATCCCGTAACAGAGGAAGTTATCAATTACGACCTGATCAAGGAGCAGATCAAGGTAGCAGCTGGCATTCCCATTACCGGCAACAACTACTCGCCCAAGATGCACGCCATGGAGTGCCGCATCAATGCCGAAGACCCTTCGAAGGATTTCCGTCCGTCGCCGGGCAAAATTACGGTGCTGCACATTCCGGGCGGCCACGGGGTGCGCGTAGATACGCACGTGTATGCCGGCTACCAGATTCCGCCCAATTACGACTCCATGATTGCCAAACTCATCACCGTGGCCCAAACCCGGGAAGAGTGCATCGTAAAGATGAAGCGGGCACTGAGTGAGTTTGTGGTAGAAGGCGTGAAAACAACCATCCCCTTCCATCTGAAGCTGATGGATAACCCAGATTTCAAATCCGGCAATTTCACGACTAAGTTCCTGGAAACATCCTTCGATTTCTCGAGTCTGTAGGCTACACAGGTTAGTCCGTTATACGCGGCCCGGTTCCTTCGAAGGAGCCGGGCCGTTGCTGTTAGGCCAAAATCTTGTTAGTGCTGCTGCATCAACCAGGCATTATAAATTGCAAATAGAACATTACAAAGAATCTGCTTTACTTGAATTGGACAACTTTGGATAAGACAGCATCATTAACATTCATAATTAAGGGCAAAAACAGGTTAGTGAGCACTCACTAAATCAATGCCTCATATTGCATAATCCGGGTGTGTAACCCCTATACTTGCACCGTTCTTTCTTACCCACCAAAACACCCACAAGTCTATGATCAACAAACTGACGGCCGCCCTGGCAGGGCTGCTGGCGGCAGGTAGCGTATTGTCGTCCTGCTCCAAAGAAGAACTGACAGGGCCGGCCACACCCGCTGCCCAAACCAGCACCCAACAGGCCGTGGTGACCAATGGCGTGATGATGCAGGCCTTTTACTGGGACGTACCAATCAGTAATGCCCAGGGCACCTGGTGGCAGGTGCTGGGCTCCCGGGCCGCCGAGTTGAAGGCGGCTGGTATTACGGCCCTCTGGCTCCCCCCGGCCTATAAAGGTGGTAGCCAGAGCGACGTGGGTTACGGCGTGTATGACCGCTACGACCTGGGCGAATTCAACCAGAAGGGTACCGTAGCCACCCGCTACGGCACCGTTGGACAGTTGCAGTCGGCTATTACCGCCTTCAAGGGCCAGGGCCTGCAAGTGTATGAGGACATTGTGATGAACCACATGGCCTGGGCCGACGCACAGGAGAATGTGAACGGCAACCTGGTATATACCAAGTTTAACTTCCCTGGTCGAGGCACCACTTACAGCGCCTACAAGTGGGGCTTCAACAACTTCACCGGTACGCAGCAGGCTCCCAACAACGGTTGGTACCAGTGGAAGAGCTGGGACTTTCAGCCCTATGCCAACAACGACGCCTACGATAACCTGCTGGGCTCAGAAATCCAGTACAACAACAACGCGGCCAACCAAACCGAGACCATCAACTGGGGCAACTGGATTACGGCCAAAATGAGCCTCGACGGCTACCGCCTCGATGCCACCAAGCACATTTATACGCCCTACGTAAACCAGTGGCTGGACGCGGTGAAAACCAACGGCCGCTTTGCCGTGAGCGAGGCCTGGTTCCGCAACCTGCAGGACCTGAAGAACTATGCCGCCGCTACCGGGGGCCGCACCAGTCTGTTCGACGTGCCGCTGCACTACACGTTCCAGGACATGAGCAACGGCAACGGAGCCTGGGATATGCGCGGCCTGCAGTTTGCGGGCTTCACTGAGTCGAATCCCACATTGTCGGTAAGCTTCGTGGATAACCACGACACCGACCACCCCGGCGCGCTGTACTCGCCGGTTACCAACCTCAAAATGCTGGCTTACGCCTACATTCTGACCCGCGCCAACGGCTACCCCTGCGTGTTTTACAAAGACTACTACAACTACGGCCTGGGCAACCAGATCAAAACCCTGACCGGCATTCGCCAGGCCAATGCCTACGGGGCTGCCGCCGAGTATACCAGCGTAAACGACGCCGATGTATATGCCTACTCCCGTGCCGGCGACGCCACCCATAAAGGCCTGCTGCTGCTGCTGAATGACGGGGGCTCGAGCCGCTCGAAAACCATCACCACGCCCTTCAGGAGCGCCACGCTCACCGACAAAACCGGTAATACCAGCGGTACGGTAACCACCGACGCCAATGGTACCGGCGTATTTCCGGTAAACAGCCGCAGCTACGCCGTATGGGTACCCGGCGGCACTACTACTACTCCTCCCCCCACCGGCGGCACCACGGCCGTATCGTTCAATGTGACGTACAGCGGCACGGTATCGGGGCAGGATGTGTACGTGCTGGGCAGCACCGCGCAGCTGGGGGCCTGGAATACGGCCAATGCTATCAAGCTCAGCGGCGCTTCTTTCCCCGTGTGGAAAGGCACTATCAACCTGACCAGCGGCACCAGCGTGCAGTACAAGTATATCCGCAAGGATGCGGCCGGCAACGTGCTCTACGAGGGCGGCGCCAACCGCACCTTTACGCCCAGCGGCGCCAGCCAGACGCGCACCGAAACCTGGCAGAACTAACCGCCAACACTTTCACATGTGAGTGAATCCCGAAAAGGGGCCGGCCAGTTGGTCGGCCCTTCTTTGTGAAGGATGTACTGGCAGTGAGCCGTCGATACTAGGCTACTTTGCTTCCTCCCCGCCCTGCTCAATTTCCGTCACCAGCTCTTGGTACCACGCTTCGCCGTATTTGCGGATGAGAGGGTCTTTCAGGAACTGGTACACCCGCACACCCAGGTTAGCCCCGAAGGAACAGGCGGGTGAGCAAATGCTCCACCGGTCGTAGTTCAGGGCCTCGAAGCCGTCGTACTTGGTTACCCGGATGGGGTACAGGTGGCAGCTGATGGGCTTTTTAAACGATGTGGCCCCAGCGCGCCAAGCATCTTCAATACCGCATTTCAGGATGCCTTTCTCGTCGTAGAGGGCGTAGGCGCACTCCCGGTCGTTGATGGTGGTGGTGCTGTAGTCGCCTTCCCAGTCTTTGATGTAGAGGCCCTGCTGGGCTATAGCCTGGCGGCCGGCTTCGGTGAGGAAGGGCTTGATGGCCTCATATTCGTTCTGCAGGATGTGCAGTTCCTCCTCTTCCAACGGCGCGCCCAGGTCGCCCTCCACGCAGCAGGCGCCCTTGCAGGCTTCGAGGTTACAAACAAAGAAATTATCCCGAACGTCGTCGGAAATGATAGTATGCTGGATCTGAATCATGGGATTTGCGCGCAGTGTTTCGCAGTGGCAGGCGCAGTGGTTCGCGGTGGCCGTTCACTGCCAACCACTGCGCCTGCTACTGCGAAACACTGCGTAGAATTTATCCACAAAGATACCGAATTACCCCGCCACCGCCCGCAGCACCTGCTCCGTTAGCTCGCACTGGCGGGTGTGCGAATACGTAGCCAGCGCCTCGGCCTGACCTGCCGCGCCTAACCGCTCGGCCAGGCCCGGCTCAGTGAGCAGCCGCTCGATGCAGGCGGCAAACGAATCAACATCACGCAGCCCAAACAGCAGGCCGGTTCGGTTGTCGGCCAGCAATTCCCGGGTGCCCCCGGCCGCCGCCCCCACCACCGGCCGGCCCGCCGCCAGGGCCTCAATGGTGACCATGCCGTAAGTCTCGTTGACGGAGGCCGTGACGGAAATATCCAGGGCGCGGTAGGCTACTTCGGGCTCCGGGGTGAAGCCGCGCAGGTGCACCGCGTTGGTCAGGCCCAGCTCCCGGATGCGGCCCTGCAGGGCGTCGTAGTAGGCGGTGCCTTCGTTGCGGGTAGGCTCGCCCACCAGCAGCAGGTGCAGCTGCGGGAACCGGGGCCGCAGCCGAGCCAGGGCCTCTACCACGAAATCCTGGCCCTTACCGTCATCAAACCGCCCGATGAGGCCCAGCAGCACGGCTCCGGCGGGCAGCTCCAGCTGCAGGCGGCGGCGGGCTTCGGCGGTGGTCAGCCGCGCATCCGTGAACTTGGCCAGGTCCACGCCCAAGGGCACGACGTGCAGCTTTTCGGGGGCCAGCCGGGTTTTTTCCAGCACCTGCCGGGCCAGGCCGGGCAAAGGCGAGAGCCAAGCCGCAAGGGCATTGTAGCGCAGCGTATGCACCACCCCCCGCTTAGCCAGGCCCAGCTGCATATGCTGCTGATACACCAGCGCCATACCGGGGCTGAACAACCGTTTGGCCAGCACGGCCACGCCCAAATCAGCGTTGCGGGTGATGAGCACGGCGCGGGTGCCAAACTGCGCCCACACCCGCGCTAAGCGGCGAGCGGCGGGCACGTCCAGGGCTTTCCAGCGGTTCTCGAAGAGTACTACCGACAGACTCATTTCCTGGGCCCGCCGGGCCAGCGGAGAATTGGGCCGCACTACCAGCTGCACCGGCCAGCCCCGCTCCCGCATCCAGCCCGCAAACCGGGCCGTGTTCAGCTCCAACCCGCCCCAGCTATCCGAGAGGCAAAGAATGGACAGCGGAAACGGGGCAGCGGGCAGCGTAGCGGGGTTCATAGAGCGAAGATACGGGCGGGCCTCCTTACAGCCTGAAACCAGTAGGCTTCGCCCGCTGAGGCCGCCTCAACAGGCAAACACAATTGTTTCTGAGTTGGCAGACAGTCGCGAAGGCGCGCCACTTCGCGTCTCCGCGTTGAACGGTACCTGCTAACGATGCTGTTCAGGCAGGAGATGCAAAGTGGCGCGCCTCTGCAACCCTTCTGCATTTCCATCCCCCACCCGAAAGCCCTACCTTTGCTAACAAGCCAAAAAGCTTAGTTTCCGATTCTGACTGACCCTATGGGACTCGATTATCATTCGCTGTTGAACCCCTCGCAGGCGGCAGCCGTGCTCCACACGGAAGGCCCCTGCATGATTATAGCCGGTGCGGGCTCGGGCAAAACCCGGGTGCTCACTTACCGCATTGCCCACCTGCTGGAAAAAGGCGTGGACCCGCACCACATTCTGGCCCTCACCTTCACCAACAAGGCCGCCCGCGAAATGCGCGCCCGCATTGAGAAGGTAGTCGGCCCGAACGCCAAAAACCTGTGGATGGGCACGTTCCACAGCATTTTCGCCCGTATCCTGCGCTCCGAGGCGGACAAAATCGGCTTCCCTCGCTCCTTCACCATCTATGATACCCAGGATTCCAAAACCCTCATCGGGCAGATTTTGAAGGAATTGGAGCTGGATGATAAGCTCTACAAGCCCAATATGGTGCTGGGGCGGATTTCGGCGGCCAAGAATAAGCTGATTTCGGTGCAGCAGTATCTCAATGACCCCGTAATCCGGCAGGACGATGAGGCGGCGCTGCGGCCCAAGCTGGGCGTGATTTACCAGCAGTACGCCAACCGCTGCTTCAAGGCCGGGGCCATGGACTTCGACGATTTGCTCTACCAGACCAACGTACTGTTCAAGGACCACCCCGATGTGCTGAACAAGTACCAGCACGTGTTCCGCTACGTGATGGTGGACGAGTATCAGGACACCAACTACTCCCAGTACCTGATTGCCCGCAAGCTGGCCGCCAAGGACCGCAACATCTGCGTGGTGGGCGACGATGCCCAAAGTATCTATGCCTTCCGGGGGGCGGATATTCAGAACATCCTCAACTTCGAGAAGGACTACCCCGAGTTGCAGGTGTTTAAGCTGGAGCAGAACTACCGCTCCACCAAAACCATTGTGAAGGCGGCCAACTCCGTCATCAAAAACAACCAGGCCCAGCTGCGCAAGGACGTTTTCTCCGACAACGAGGAAGGCCCGCTGATTGAGGTGTTCAAGGCCGCTTCCGACAACGAGGAGGGCAAGCTGGTGGCCAACAGCATCTACGAGGACAAGATGAACCAGCACTTGTCCTACGATGATTTTGCCATTCTGTACCGCACCAATGCCCAGAGCCGGGCTATGGAGGAGGCACTGCGCAAGCTCAACATCAAGTACAAGATTGTAGGCGGGCTGAGCTTCTACCAGCGCAAGGAAATTAAGGATTTGGTGGCTTACCTGCGCCTCACCGTCAACCCCAACGACGAGCAGGCCCTGCGCCGCGTGATTAACTACCCCAAGCGCGGCATCGGCGACACGACGCTGGGCAAGCTGCTGTCTTCGGCCGAGGAAACCAACCACACCATCTGGGAGGTAGTGAGCAACGCCGATAAGTTTCTGCCCACCCGCACGGCCAACCCGATTGTCGACTTCGCCGAGAAAATCAAGGCCTACACCGCCGTGGCAGCCAAAGAGGATGCCTTTGAGGCGGCCAAGTTCATTGCCAAGAACTCGGGCATGATTGAAGAGCTGTATGCCGACAAGAGCATCGAGGGCCTTTCGCGCTACGAGAACATTCAGGAACTGCTCAACGGCATCAAGGCCTTCGTGGAGGACCCGGAGCGGGACGAGAAAAGCCTCGGGGCCTTTTTGCAAGACATTGCCCTGGTAACGGACGCTGACACCAAAGACGGGCAGCAGGACGGCGAGCAGGTGACCCTGATGACCATTCACTCGGCCAAGGGCCTGGAGTTCCGCAACGTGTACATTGTGGGCCTGGAAGAAAACCTGTTTCCGAGCCAGATGATGATTACCTCCCGGGCCGACCTGGAGGAGGAGCGCCGGCTGTTTTACGTGGCTATTACCCGCGCCGAGAAGAAGCTGACCCTGAGTTACGCTACCTCCCGCTACCAGTGGGGTAATCTGCGCAGCTGCGAGAAAAGCCGCTTTCTGGATGAAATTGACCCGCAGTTCGTGGATTTCAAATACTCCGCCGGCCCCGGGCCCGACCGCGCCGGTCCGGGCGAGTCGCCGTTTGGGCACGTATTTGAGCGCCGCAGCAACCTGGTTCCCCCGGCCCCGCGTAAAACTGTGGCCACCAAATACGTAGCTCCCGCCGACTTTAAACCCTCCGACACCAGCAACCTGCAGGAGGGCCAGCGGGTGGAGCACCCCAAGTTTGGGTTTGGCATTGTGAGCAAGCTCGAAACCGTGCAGGGCTCCACCAAGGCCATTATCCAGTTTGAGGAAGTGGGCGAAAAGACTTTGTTGCTAAGTTTTGCGAAATTGCGGGTGCTGGGCTGATGCCGGCCCCGCGTTACTTTTGAGCTGATGACCATTTCCATCACCTACCTCACGGATGACAAAGGCCGGCGCAAAGCCGTCCAGATTCCGTACGCGCAGTGGCAGGCGCTGCAAAAGGAACTGGAAACGGTGCGGCAGGAGGCGGCCATGCGTGCCCGCCTCACCGAAGCCTTCCGCGACATTGCCGATATGGAAGCCGGCCGCACGCCGAAGATGACGTTCGAGCAATTTCTGGACGAGTTGGACCAGGAGGAAGCTACCCTGCATGAGTGAGGTAGTACTTATTCCCGGTCCAACCTTCCAGCGGGAGGCCAAGACGCTACGCAAAAAATTTGCTTCCCTAGCCCATGAACTTCGGGCATTAGGTGAACAGCTCCGGGAAAATCCCCAACTCGGCACGCCACTGGGCCGGGGCTGTTACAAAATCCGGCTGACGGTACGCAGCAAGGGCGGCGGCAAAAGCGGCGGAATGCGCATAATTACCTACGTGGTCGTGCAGCTGCGGCAGGAGGCTACTGGCGCAACTACCGTATATTTAGCCTCGATTTACGATAAGTCGGAACAGGATACTATTTCTGATACCCGCCTGCGGGCTTTGCTGGCCGAAATCAACCATGCTGGTTAGAACGGCCGGCTCTTTTTCTTCATAGAGAATTGATGTAGAGTAGAAGAGGCCTTTGTTTACCCACTGCGGGCTGGGTCTCACCCCTCTTGTCTCCCCTCTCAGATTACTAATCCCCACATGACCTTACCCTCTCTTCATAAACACGAACTGCTCCAGCGCGAATACGGCCAGAGCACTTTCCAGCTGGTGCAACAGCTACGCGAGGTGGAAGACCGCGCCGAGCGCACCCGCCGCGCCCAGCAGATTGTACAGATGATTTTCCGCATTCAGCCCAGCCTGCGCGACCAGCCCGACGGCCAGCAGAAAGTGTGGAACCACCTCTACGAAATGGCCGATGGCGAACTGGACGTGGATGCGCCGTTCCCGCTGGTGGCCCAGGCCCACCTGAAAGCCCCGGCCCGCGTGGCCTACCCCAGCAAAGGCCCCAAGTTTCGGGCCTACGGCCGGGCCGTGGAGCAGCTGGTGGAGCAGGCCCTGACCCTGACCGACCCCACCGAGCGGGAGCAGGCTACCGTGGTTATTGGCCGCACCATGAAGTTCCTGTACCGCTCCCACAACAAGGAAAACGCCAAGGACGTCACCATTCTCAAGCATCTGAAGGAGCTTTCCGGTGGGCAGCTGACCCTGGATCCGGCTCAGGTAGATGCTCAGAATCTGTTTGAGTTTTCGACTCAGGCAGCCACTGGTGGCCGCCCCGCGCCGTTTATTGTACCCCAGCCCCGGCAGGAGCGAGAGGGCCGCTCCGACCGCCGGGGCGGCAACAACAACCGCCGCGACAAGCAGCGCCGGGGGGGCAAAAAAAACCGCCAGGAACCCCAGCAACCGCCGCAGTAAGTTTTTTATTTAGACCTGAGACGGTGAGATATGAGAAATGAGACTACGTTCTGGCATTTTTTGCCTTTGAACATAGTCTCACTTCTCATGTCTCACCGTCTCACCTCTCAACACTAGAATGGCCTCTTTTGAAGTAATTGGCGGCAAGCCGCTGAAAGGTGAAATCGTGCCTCAGGGCGCTAAAAACGAAGCTCTCCAGATTCTGTGCGCCGTGCTGGCCACCGATGAGCCCGTCACGATTTCCAATATCCCCGACATCCGGGATGTGAACAAGCTCATTGAGCTGCTGCGCGACATGGGCGTGAAGGTGGGCAAACTCTCGTCCGATACGTACCGGTTCCAGGCCGATGCCGTACACCTCGACTACCTGGATACGCCCGAGTTTATTGCCCAGGCTGGCGCTCTGCGAGGCTCCGTCATGATTCTGGGGCCCATGCTGGGCCGGTTTGGCCGCTGCCAGCTGCCAAAGCCGGGCGGCGACAAAATTGGCCGCCGGCCCATGGATACGCACTTCCTGGGCCTGGAGAAGCTGGGCGGCAAGCTCACGCTGGAAGGCACCGACTTCTACCGCATCAAGGCCGATAATGGCCTTACCGGCACTTACATGATGCTGGATGAAGCCTCGGTGACGGGCACTGCTAACATTGTGATGGCCGCCGTATTTGCCAAGGGCACCACCACCATTTATAATGCCGCCTGCGAGCCATATTTGCAGCAGCTGTGCAAGATGCTGGTGCGCATGGGCGCCCGTATCAACGGCATTGGCTCCAACCTGCTCACCATTGAAGGCGTGGAGCGCCTGGGCGGCACCGAGCACCGGATGCTCCCGGACATGATTGAAATCGGCTCCTTCATCGGGCTGGCAGCCATGACGGGCTCGGAAATCACCATCAAGGACTGCCAGATTCCGGAGTTGGGCATCATCCCTGATACCTTCCGCAAGCTGGGCATTCAGCTGGAGTTCCGGGGCGACGATATTCACATTCCGGCTCAGGAGCACTACGAAATTGCCACCTACCTCGACGGCTCCATCCTCACCATCTCCGACCATACCTGGCCCGGCTTCACACCTGATCTGCTGAGTATTGTGCTGGTGGTGGCTACTCAGGCCAAGGGCACGGTGCTCATTCACCAGAAGATGTTTGAGTCGCGGCTGTTTTTCGTGGATAAGCTCATCGATATGGGCGCTCAGGTGATACTCTGCGACCCACACCGCGCTACCGTTATCGGCCTCGACCAGCGCACCCGCCTGCGCGGCATCACCATGACCTCGCCCGACATCCGGGCCGGGGTGGCCCTGCTCATTGCCGCCCTCTCGGCCGACGGCCGCAGCGTGATTGAAAACGTAGAGCAGATTGACCGGGGTTACCAGAACATCGACAAGCGCCTCACGGCCCTGGGCGCGCAGATCCGGCGGCTGTAATTAGCGCCATTTCTGCCAGCTAAACAGCCCGGCTGTCGTACCCGACGGCCGGGCTGTTTTCGTTTATTCGGGCCGCTGCCCCGGATGGTATACTTTCCTGAATAGGCGCATCGTTGAGTTGTCGTGTGGCTGGGCGGGGTGAATTGGGTCACTTTTTACTTTCTCGACGCATGCGTACCCTGCCATTTGTCGGCCTTTTCTTGCTGACCGGATTGCTTTCCTGCAACCGGCAGCAGGAAGCCAAGGAAAGCCGGCTGCTGATTTCTGAAACAGAGGCAACTGAGTCGGCAGCAGAAGAAATATCTGATAAGGCACTCATGGCCCCACCGCCCCCTCTACAAGCCCCCGGCCCGGGTGATGCGTCAGCTGGCACTGCCGACCCAGCCACCGCTCAGCCCCCAGCCAGCCGTAAGCTGGTGTACCACGCCGAGGTGAAGATGAAGGTGGCCGACCTGCCCCGCACCAACGCGCGCATGGACAGTCTCACGCGGGCCCTGGGCGCCTACGTGCAGGAGGTAGCCGAAAACCGGGAAGATGCAGTGTGGCAGCACCGCATGAAAATCCGGGTGACGCCGGGCCGGTTTCAGGCGTTGCTGCGGGGGCTGGGCCGCTTAGGCACCGTGGAGCAGCAGGAGCTGACTACCGACGATGTAACAGCCCAGCACGCCGACATATCGGCGCGGCTGCGCTCCAAGCGCGCCCTTGAGCAGCGCTACCTGGCTTTGCTGGGCAAGGCCACGAAAGTGTCCGACATCCTCGAAATCGAGGAAAACATGGGAGAAATCCGGGAGAATATCGAGGCTACCGAAAGCCGCCTGCTGGCCCTGAACGATGAAGTGGGCTTTTCTACCGTCACCCTGGAATATTACCAGCCCCTCACCCTACCTACCCCCGACCGGCCGGTGCTGTCGTTCGGGAGCCGCTTGGTGGAGTCGTTTTACAACGGCTGGCAGCTGCTGATTGATTTGTTGCTGGGGCTGATAACCATCTGGCCACTGCTACTGGGGCTAGCTGGTGGGGTTGGACTATTGCGCTGGTGGTGGCAACGTCGCCGGGCCCGGCGCGCGGCCTGAGGCGGCGGCCTGCCCGGCTCCGGCCCGCATGTAGCGCCGTATAATGGGTACCAACTCCGGCAGCACGCTTTCCACGGCCGCTTGCTCAGTGGGCGTCCAGGTGCGGGGATGCCCGAACACGCAGGGCTGCAGAATGCCCCAGAGCTGGCCGTTGTGGGTGATGTGCGCGTGAATAAGCGCGCGGTGGCCAAAAGTCTCGTGCTCGAAGGCCCGGTTGAGCACGGTAGGCGGCGCGGTTTCCACGTCCTGCACGTACACCGAGGGCCGGGCTGCCAGGGCCGCCCGGAAGAGCGGGTCCTGCCGGGGCAGGTCGGTGGTGTCATCCTGCCAGTCGTGGCGCGGGTCCGAGACGGCCGCCGTCCGGCGCCAGCTGAATGCAATGCGGCCCCGCCCCAGGGCCGGGTCGCGCACGTACAGGAAGCATCGGTCGGCACGCAGGTACTCGCCCACCAGCCGCAGCACCTCGGCAATACCCGCTTCATCGGAAGTAGCCTGGGCCAGGGCGGCCTGCACAGTGGACAATAGGGAAGCAGTCATAGAGAGCAGTTGGTACAAGCCCGAGCGAAACTGGTTGGATGTACGTAGCTGAACCAGTCCGGTTGGTAGGCCTGTGGGTTACGTCTGAGGGGTAAGCAGTATAAACCAGCCGAAGCTGCGCAGCTTTTCATCTTCCCTCCTTTTACTTCCTGCCTGATGAAAAACAATGCGCGTCTGCTCCCGCTGCTGGGGCTGATGCTGGCTGGGTGTGCCCAGTCGGCTGACTACAAAGAAGCTGTGGCGAGTGAGCCGGCTGCTTTCGAAACTACCGCTCCGGCCGCGCCCACTCCAGCAGAACCGGCCGCCCCAGAGGTACCGCTGGCCCGCCTGTGGCGGGCCGCCGGGCATCCGGTTATTTACCAGGGCAGCATGGAGCTGGAAGTACCGGACTTCACGGCCGCTTCGGCCCGCCTCGATACAGTGCTTACCCAGCGCGGCGCTTACCTGACTACGGCCAACGAAACTACCGACACCGAGCGGCACCAGCAGGTGCTTACCATCCGGGTGCCCTCGGCTCGGTTTTTGGTCCTCACGGCCGACCTGGCCCGCCTCGGCATTGTACACCGCAAGGAGCTTACCTCCCGCGACATAGCCACCGAGTTGGCTCAGCATCAGGCAGCCGCCCGCCGCCCCGATACCACCGCCAGCCGGGCCGCCACGGCCGAAGTCCAGCTCCTGACCGAGCAGGCCACCCTGGCCACTTTGCACCTGACGTACTACCAGCCTCGTCCGCTCACCGATACCTCGCCGGCCCAGGCTATTTCGCCGCAGGTACGGGCGGGGCTGTGGTTTGGTTGGCGGCTGGTGGGCTTGGTGCTGGTGGGCCTGGCCTACCTCTGGCCCCTGGTAGTGGCACTGGGAGCCTGGGGCCTGTACCGGTGGCGGCAAATCAACAGAGCTTCCGGCACTGCTGCGTAGGTAATCCAGCGCCCGAAGTCGGCCGCACCGCCACCAGGTTGCGCCCAACGAAAGCGCCCCGTCTGCCAGGCAAACGGGGCGCTTTTGTTAGGTGAAGCAAGGAGCTAATCCACAATCATATCGACCACCGAAGTTACCAACGACAGTACTATACTAAACACCAGGGCCGAGAAGAAACCATCAACTTCAAAGCCCGACAGCAGGTAGCTGGCCAGCATCACAATCAGGGCATTGATGACAAACAGGAACAGGCCCAGAGTAAGCACGGTAATTGGGAAGCCAACAATCTTCAGAATGGGCTTGACCACCGCATTCAGAATAGCCAGCACAATAACCAGAATTACGGCGTCGGTGAAGCCCCCAATGTGAGAGCCGGGCAGAAACTTGGCCAGCACATACGTGATAATGGCCGAGAGCAGAAATTTAAGAATAAAGCCCATGAGGAGAGTAGAAAAGGGTTAGAGAAGTACAGTATTCGGGGAGCTGCATACAGTACGTACTACCTCCGGATGAGTTATGAGTGATGCGAGCTGAGAGATAAGTTAAGAGAGATGCGTTGGGCTCTCCGCACATTTTATTTCTTTTAACTTATCTCTCAGCTCGCATCACTTATTTCTCTACGGCCCGGGCCTTAAGCAAGCCCTGCGACACGCCCATCCAGTTGGCCATGTGGTAGAGCAGGCGGGCACCCACAATGGCGTTCCACTCAGTGTCGCCGGGGGCCACCTCGTTCAGGTCGCAGCCGATGATGGTGCGGCCCGAGCGCACCACCATACGAATCAGGTACAGGGCCTGCTCGAACTCCAGGCCGCCGGGCACGGGCGTGCCGGTACCAGGGCAGAGCTTGGGGTCAAGGCCGTCAATATCGAAGCTCAGGTAGACTTTGGCGGGCAGCTGGGCCACAATCTTCTTGCACTCCTTCTTCCACGACTTGCCGCCCAGCATTTCGGCCTGCAAAAACCGGTCGGTGAACATCACCACCCGGCCATTGCTCTGGTCGACGTACTCGGCCTCCTGCTGGCAGTAGTCCCGGATGCCCACCTGCACCAGCTTTTTCACCTGGGGTAGCTTGAGGGCATTGTACATGATGGAGGCGTGCGAAAACTCAAAGCCCTCGTAGGCCGGCCGCAGGTCGCAGTGGGCGTCAATCTGCAGAATGCCGTATTCCTCGTGGCGCTCGGCCAGCGCATGCAGGTAGCCCAACGGAGTGCTATGGTCGCCGCCCAGCACCATCACTGCTTTGCCGGCATCGAGCAGGGCGCCGGTTTTGGCTTTCAGCCATTCCAGCAGAGCCTGCCCACGCTGCCCAATGCGGGTGGGCACTTCCACGAAGGAGTCGTGGGTTTCTTCCGGCTCTCCGTCTTCCAGCCAGCCAATGTACTCTTCGGCCAGGGGACGTAGCGTGCGGCTTTCCTCCGCAATTTTCTCCTCCTGCGCTTCCATGGCCAGGCCCATACGCCAGGCGTCGGGCAGGTCAGGGTCGTAGAGGTCAACCTGCAAAGAGGCCTGGCGCATGGCCTCCGGGCCCTCGGCCGTGCCGCCGCGGTAGGATACGGTTACTTCCCAGGGCACGGGTACTACCACTACCCGGGCTTCTTCCGGGGTGAAGGGCAGACCAAAAATACCGCCAGCCGTGTCGCCCAGGGCGTTGGGGTCGAAGCTGGCTAATTTACGTTCCAGAGCAGATGAGGAATCAGCCATAGAAATGAGGTGAGGGGGTAAGTGAAAGCAAAGATGAGGTGTAAAAAACGGCAGCGGCCCCCGTGCCCAGGTTACGCCGCCCACCGCAGGGCTACGTTTCCGGCATCGGGGGCCACGGCGCGGAGGCGGGCCCAATACGGCCAGCACCCCAAATTTACGAGCCGGCCTGTTGCCCGCCCATAAAGTCGTAGGTACGAATTATATCAAGAATCTTTTCAAAGGTGTCCCGGTCGAAGAAAATCATCAGCGGCAACTCCACCGAATTTTCCTTATCGGAGAACTGGGTAACTACCGAAAATATGAGGGGCTGCACCATGGGCCGGTCCACGAGCAGGCTCCGCAGGGCAGCAGCCATGTCGCCGCGGGGGTGAGCCGGCGGGGCCCCGTAAATGTGGGCCTTCAGAATGTTGGCCAGCTGCGTGACCAAGGCCCCGGTGATAATGTTGCTGATTTCTAGCAGCAACGACTCCTGCATTTCATCAATGTGGATGGAGTCGGACGTGCTCATGCGCAGGCAGACCCGAGAGAGGCGCTGTACGTGCTGCCCGGAAAAGAACATCAGGGTAGTGCCATTGAAATCACCCCGGATATCGGACTGAATAACAACGTGTCCCGTTTGCAGGTCACCTACCTTTTCCAGTACACTTTTACCCGAGACGATATCCAGATTGGGCACTTCCAGCAGCACCTTTTCCTGGGCGATAACCGCGAATGAATCGGCGGCCCGAGCCAGCCCGATATTCAGGATTTCGCGGATAATATCCCGCTCCAGTTCCGTCATGTGCAAATCCATAGGAGTCAGTTGAAGAGGCATTCGGCCGGAGCCGGTTGCCTAAGGTCTGCAATTACGAGAATTATGGTCGTTTGGCTAAAAACAGTCGAGTTAACGCGGGCACATCGAGCACCAGGCATACCTGCCCGCTTCCCAACAGCGTAACGCCGCCAAACAGATCAATGGTATCCAGCGGTTTGCTCATGGGTTTGACCACGATATCCTGCTGGCGTAAAAACCGGTCGACGATGAGGCCGAGCCGGCGGTTGTTGTATTTCACAATGATGATGTCCTGACGGCCTTCCACTTCGGCTTTCACCGCAGGCGGCAGCGGCCCGTCGCCGTTGTGCAAAAGGCGGCGCAACGACACCACCGGTACGTTTTCGTCCTGGAGCCGGGTGAGCAGCACCCCGCCTACCACGTTGAAATTTTCCGGCTGCAACGACACCACCGAATCAGTGTGCATGAGCGGAATGGCATAATTGCGCTGATCCAGCTGGAACAGCAGGGCCCCCTTTACGGCAATGGACGTGGGTAGCACCAGCGTGAAGGTGGTGCCCTGGCCCAGCACCGACTCCACGCGCAGCTGCCCACCCAGCGAGTCGATGGCCAGCTTCACCACGTCCAGCCCCACGCCGCGGCCCGAAATTTCGGTTACTTCCTTGGCCATGGAAAAGCCCGGCTCAAACAGAAATGCCCGTACCGCGTCGGCGTCCAGCGTGGCGGCTACGTTGGCTGCTACCAGCCCCCGCTCCACCGCCTTGCGCCGCACGCTCTCCACGTCAATTCCCCGGCCATCATCCTGCACCTGAATCAGCACATCGTCCCGTTCCGTCTGGGCCGAAAGCGTCAGGTGGCCCTGTGCCGGTTTGCCGGCCGCCACCCGCTCCTGGGGCGTTTCGAGGCCGTGGCCAATGGCATTGCGTACCAGATGCAGCAGCGAGTCGGTGATAATCTGGAGGATGTTGCGGTCAATCTGGATATCCTCGCCTACCATGGTCAGTTCCACATCCTTCTTTTCGGCCGTGGCCACGTCGCGCACCACCCGCGGAAACTTACTGAACAGCGAGCCAACCCCTACCAGGCGGGCATCCATTACGCTGTACTGCAGCTCATCGGCAATGCGGGACAGGTGGGTAGCAGCCATCAGAAGAGCTGGATTGCCAATTTCCTGACTAAGAGTAAGCACCCGGTCCCGGTCAATAATCAATTCTCCCACCAGGTTCATCAGGTGGTCGAGCTTCTTGATCTGGATATAAACTAGGTCGGATAGTTCCAGCTTGCGGTTGGCATCCTCGTCGGTGTCGTCCTCTTCTTCCTCCAGGATGGGCTCCTCGCCGCGCACCAACCGGTCCAGATTGTCCAGGAGGCGTTCTACCGTGGGCATGTCCTCGTTGGCCCCTACGGCCCGGATCATTTCCCCAATTGTATCAATGCCGGTGAATAGCACTGGCACAACCGAGCCCGTAAAGGTCTTTTCCTTGCTGCGAATCAGCCCGAAGATAGTTTCCATGTGATGAGCCAGCTCACCAATGGAGTTGTAGCCCATAGCCCGGGAATTGGACTTCAGGTTGTGCATCAGCCGGAACAGCTCGTTCAGGGACGGCTCGTCGGTGGGGTTACGCTCCAGCTCACTGATGTGGCGACTCATAGCGTTGTAGTACTCCAACGCCTCGGCCATAAAAATTTCCCGGTACTCCTGCTCCCGTGACTTCATCGTGCGGCTACGGCTTGAAAGCGGGAGATAGGACGAGGGCCGGGACTTGTCGGGCGCGGCTGCACCTGTTTTACCAGGGCTGCCGCAATGTCCATGAGTGGGTGTATTTCCGAGGCCAGACCAGCCTCAATAACGGATTTGGGCATCCCAAATACGGCGGAGGATGCTTCATCCTGCACCAGAACTGTGCCCCCGGCGGCCCGAATTGCGCGGGCCCCGGCGGTACCATCCTGGCCCAGACCAGTAAGCACCACGCCAATCACCTGGCGGCCCGCCAGCCGTGCCGCCGACTGCATCAGAATATCCACACTGGGCACATCCAGGCTGGCCTCACTCACAAAATTTGTTTGCCAGCCCAGCCAAGGGCTGTTGGTTATGGGCTGCACTACCAAGTTATGGCCTCCGGGGGCCACCAACACCCGTCCTGCCGCTAAACGGCTGCCACTGGCAGCCGCTTCTACCGGCAGGGCAGTAGTACGCCGCAGGCGCTCCACCAGAGTATCGGTAAAATGGGCCGGCAAATGAACAGCCACTACAATGGCCCAGGGAAACGTTTCTGGAATGGCCCGTAGAATGGCTTCTACTGCCGGTGCTCCACCCGTCGAGCCACCAATCAGCACAATGCCTCGCGGAGGTAATGGAATCGGGCGGGAGCGGCTGGAGGCAAGAGCCGGAGCCGCCACCGGGCGGGGTTGAGCCGCTAGCAGCTTACGCCGCAGCTGGAAGTTCCACTCGGTTAGCTCGGGCGCCGTTGCGGGAGCTGCGGTAAAGTAATCGTAAACGCCTAAACGGGCAGCTTCCCGCAGCATACCGGGCAACGGAGTACTGGCACAATACAACAGCACGGGCACCGGAAACTGGCGTTGCAGCTGCTCCAGGCCGAAAAGCTCTGCTTCGGTTACTACTACCATTCCTGGCCGCAGGCGCCGGGCCAGTACGGGCAGCTCCGTAGCCGACCCGGCCGTACCTACTACCTCCAGGCCGGACGTAGCAGATAATAACCGGGTTAGCGCTGCCCGCACGAAGGTAGGCAGCTGACCGAGTAGCAAGGAAAAAGGAGTAGGTGAAAAAGACACAGGGAAATGCAAACACACAAGTAGCATCAGCTTAGCACAGATGCTTACACAACATCGTTAGGCTTGATCTGAGTCAGATTCCTGCAGGGCGCTGCCCACAATCTCCAGCACTTTCTCTTCCGAGAAAGGCTTCACGATATACGCGGTGGCACCGCTTTCCAGTGCCTCGTTCACAATAACTTCCTGCCCAACGGCCGAGCACATAACCACCTTCACGTCGGGTTGCTCCTGCCGGATACCCTTGAGCACATCCAGGCCCGTATTGTCGGGCAGAATTACATCAAGGGTAATCAGGTCAGGCTTGGTATCGGTGGCCATTTCCAGGGCCTGCTGGCCGTTGGCCGCCTCGCCTACTACCTCATAGCCAGCGTCGGTGAGCATGTTCTTAAGCATCGTGCGCATGTAAAAAGAGTCGTCGACGATGAGGATGCGGTTTTTCATGAGAAGGGCAAAATGCGGAATGAGGAAAAAGGGCTGAATCGTTCAGCTATTTATGCTGTAGTACGGCTGCCGGACCCGGAAGATTCCGTTTTCGGCTGCAGCTGCATGATTTCGGACGGGGTCAGCAGCTTCAGCATATCGAGCACCACAATAATGCGGTCCTCAATTTTGGCAATGCCCTCGATGTATTTGTCGTGGATGTTGATGTCCTGGATAAACTCCGGCGCTTTTTCGATAATGGACTGCTGAATCGATAGTGGCTGGGGTACTTCCCGCACCATGATACCGATGGTGTATTCCTTGGCTTCAATAGCCATGGTGTAGGACACAGCTGGCATTTCCTGGCCAGCTGAGCGCAGGCGAAAACGCTCTTCCAGATCAATTACCGCAATGATGTCGCCGCGCAGGTTGGCAATACCTTTCACGAAGGGCGGCGTTTTGGGCATACGGGCAATTTCCGGAGTAATAGTTACCTCCTTCACTTGCTCAATGCGAATCCCGTATTCCTCCTCGCCCAGCCGGAACACAATCAGCTGGATGATAGGGTCTTGTTTGACGCTTTTTTCAGAGTCAGGCATTCCTGAGGAAATAACATGCTTCCGGCCCGTTAGGCATAGCTAACGGACCGGAAAGACGAAGAATGAACTACCTTATTTGGCTTTCCGCTTGGCAGTACGAGTTGCGGAAGCGGGTGCTTCTACCACCGGTTCGGGAGCGGTTTTGGGTGCACGCCGGGCTTTTGCTGTAGGACGAGCCTCCTTTCCTTCGGAGGGAGTAGTTTCCGGTGTAGGCAGGGCTACCTCCGGGCTGCGCCGGGAAACCCGCTTTTTGGCTGGAGCAGCCGGCGCTTCCGGCGCTTGAGCCGCCGCCGGCCGACGGCGGGCGGGCGTAGCGGCTGCGGCCGTTGGCCGGGCAGTAGTACGGTTGCCCAGTGCCCGGCGCCGAATAGGCTCCGGCTCGGGCTCGGGTTCGGGCTCCAGGTCTTCCATCAGCTGGAAGGCCGAAAGGCCCAGCTGGAGGTCGTCGGCAATGTCGGTGAGCTTCTGGCTGCTGGTAGTCAGTTCCTGCATACTCGTGGAGAGCTGCTTGGCGGTGCTGGCTACCTGCTGGGTGCCCGAGGCGGTTTGCTCGGCAATGGCTACCACCTCTTCCACGTATTTCACTACGTCGCCAATGGAGGTTTTCTGCACCTCGGTGGCCGTAAGAATGTCGCGGGAAGTACGCAGGGTTTCGCCCGAGGAGGTAGCAATGTTCTTAAAGGCCGAGCTGGCCTCGAAAGTAGCATTCTTACCCTTCAGTACCCGGCCTTCCATGGTGCTGATAGCGGAAGCGGCGGAAGTGGTATCCTTCTTTACATCCTCTACCAGCGTGGCAATTTCGCCGGCCGATTTGCGGGAGCCTTCGGCCAGCTTGCGGATTTCTTCGGCTACTACGGCGAAACCACGGCCGGCTTCCCCGGCGCGGGCGGCCTCAATGGCGGCGTTCAGGGCCAGCAGGTTGGTCTGGGCGGCAATGTCGGTGATTACGCCCAGCGACTTACTGATTTCCCCGGACCGGGTACTCAGTACTTCGATGGTCTTGGAGGTCTGGGCAGCGGCGTTGCTGATTTCCTCCATGTTTTTTACCACCTCGGCCACCGTTTTCAAACCAAGCTGGGAGGTTTGTTCCCCCAGAATGGCCGCCTTAATGCCCACATCGGCCTTACCGGCAGTTTCCTTAGTGGCCTGCATGATTTCTTCAATCAGCTTAAAGGCCTGGTCGGTCTTGAGGGCCTGGTTCTGGGCGCCTTCGGCCATCTGTTGCATAGCCAGTGCTACGTCAACAGTTACCCGGCTCATCTCCTGCCCTTTCACCACCATTTCCTCCGAGGATTCCCCTACAATCTGCGAGGACTCGTTGATTTCACCCAGTAATTCGTTGAGGTTATCCACGGCCAGGTTCAGGGCATCGGCCATGGCGCGGATGTCGCCGGTGGTTTCGATTTCCACCTGCTGCTGCAGGTCGCCCTCCGAAATAGCCCGTACTACGCGGCTCACTTCCAGCACCGGCGAGGCAATGCTTTCGATGAGAGCATTGAGCGTATCCACCAGTTCTTTCCAGGAGCCCGACACGTCGGTTACCGTGGCACGCTCCGTCAGTTTGCCTTCGCCCCCGGCTACGCGGGCCACGCGGCTTACTTCCGAAGCCAGACGGTTCAGGTCGTCCACCATGCGGTTGATGGTGTCGGCCAGGTCGGCTACTTCGCCTTTGGCCTCCAGGGTCAGCTTCTGGGTCAAGTCACCCTGCGACACGGCGGTTACTACCTTCACCAGGCCCCGCACCTGGGTGGTGAGGTTGGCGGCCATGGTGTTTACGTTGTCGGTCAGGTCCTTCCACACTCCGCTCACATTGGGCACGTTGGCCTGGCCGCCGAGGCGACCTTCGGTACCTACTTCGAGGGCCACGCGGGTTACCTCACCGGCAAATACGTTCAGCGAGTCCACCATCTGGTTGATGTTGTCCTTCAGGTCGAGCAACTCGCCTTTCACATCAACGGATACTTTCTGGCTCAGGTCGCCGCGGGCTACGGCGGAGGTTACGTTGGCAATGTCGCGCACCTGGCTGGTGAGCGAGGCAGCCATGAA
This sequence comes from Hymenobacter metallilatus, assembly GCF_003944705.1. Lineage (GTDB taxonomy): Bacteria > Bacteroidota > Bacteroidia > Cytophagales > Hymenobacteraceae > Hymenobacter > Hymenobacter metallilatus. The sequence goes on from NZ_RWIS01000004.1 coordinate 225,685, forward strand.
GTTTACGTTGTCGGTGAGGTCCTTCCAAGTACCGCGCACGTTGGGTACCACGGCCTGGCCGCCGAGGCGGCCTTCGGTGCCTACTTCGCGGGCCACGCGGGTCACTTCGTCGCCGAACGTGTTCAGCGAGTCCACCATCTGGTTGAGGTTTTCCTTGAGCTGCAACAGCTCCCCGCGCACATTTACCGTTACCTTCTGGCTCAGGTCGCCGCGGGCTACGGCCGTGGCTACGTTGGCAATGTCCCGCACCTGAGAGGTCAGGTTCGAGGCCATGGTATTTACGTTATCCGTGAGGTCTTTCCAGGTACCCGACACGCTGGGCACGTTGGCCTGACCACCCAGAATACCTTCGGTACCTACCTCGCGGGCTACGCGGGTTACTTCGCCGGCGAAGATATTGAGCGAGTCCACCATCTGGTTGAGGATGTTTTTCAGGTCGAGAATCTCGCCTTTTACATCCACGGTCATTTTCTGCGTCAGGTCGCCTTTGGCTACGGCGGTGGCCACGTTGGCAATGTCCCGTACCTGAGAGGTCAGGTTCGAGGCCATCGTGTTTACGTTATCCGTCAGCTCCTTCCAGGTGCCACCAACGCGAGGTACGGAGGCTTGGCCGCCGAGGCGGCCTTCGGTGCCTACCTCGCGGGCCACGCGGGTTACCTCGTCGCCGAAGATGTTGAGCGAGTCCACCATCTGGTTGAGGATGTTCTTCAGCTCCAGGATTTCTCCTTTCACATCTACCGTCATTTTCTGGCTCAGGTCGCCGCGGGCTACGGCCGTGGCCACGTTGGCAATGTCTCGTACCTGCAAGGTCAGGTTCGAGGCCATGTTATTTACGTTGTCGGTCAGCTCTTTCCACACACCAGCCACATTGGGTACCGAAGCCTGACCGCCCAACTTACCGTCGGTACCTACTTCCAGGGCCACGCGGGTTACTTCGCCGGCAAACAGGTTGAGCGAGTCCACCATCTGGTTCAGGTTCTGCTTAAGTTGCAGCAGCTCGCCCTTTACATCAACGGTAATCTTCTGGCTCAGGTCGCCTTTAGCTACGGCCGTGGCTACGTTAGCAATGTCCCGCACCTGCAAAGTCAGGTTCGAGGCCATGTAGTTTACGTTGTCGGTCAGCTCTTTCCACACGCCGGCCACGTTCGGCACGACGGCCTGGCCGCCGAGGCGGCCTTCGGTGCCTACTTCCTGGGCCACGCGGGTTACCTCGCCGGCGAACAGGTTGAGCGAGTCCACCATCTGGTTCAGGTTCTGCTTGAGTTGCAGCAGCTCGCCCTTCACGTCCACGGTAATCTTCTGCGTCAGGTCGCCTTTGGCTACGGCCGTGGCCACGTTGGCAATGTCCCGCACCTGCAAGGTCAGGTTCGAGGCCATCGTGTTTACGTTATCCGTCAACTGCTTCCACACGCCACCTACATTGGGTACCGAAGCCTGGCCGCCCAGTTTCCCCTCGGTGCCCACTTCCTGGGCCACGCGGGTTACCTCGCCGGCGAACAGGTTGAGCGAGTCCACCATCTGGTTCAGGTTCTGCTTGAGTTGCAGCAGCTCGCCCTTCACGTCCACGGTAATCTTCTGCGTCAGGTCGCCTTTGGCTACGGCCGTGGCCACGTTGGCAATGTCCCGTACCTGAGAAGTCAGGTTCGAGGCCATATAGTTTACGTTGTCGGTGAGGTCCTTCCAGATACCGCCGACGTTGGGCACACTAGCCTGACCACCGAGTTTCCCCTCAGTGCCTACTTCCTGGGCCACGCGGGTTACTTCGCCGGCGAACAGGTTGAGGTTGTCAATGGTCTTGTTGATGGTTTCGGCCATCACCTTAAAGTCGCCTGACACCGGAATCTGGAAAGTTTCGTCCAGATTGCCTTTGCTGATGTTCTTGAGCACCTTGCCCACTTCCAACACCGGCACGGCAATGCTATCAACCAGGCCGTTGATATTATTGATCATGTCGCGCCAGAAGCCCGCCGCATTTTCGCCGGAAGCCCGAGCTTTGAGGTTACCCTCTACTCCGGCCACTTTGGAGATGCGCGACACTTCGCCTCCTACCCCGCCAATCATCTCCACCATGGAGTTGTAGGCCTCGGCTATTTCGGCAAAGATGTCATCGTTCTGCTTGGTCAGGCGCACCGACACGTCGCCTTTTTTAAAGGCGTCGAGGGCATACAGCACCCGATTCAGCTGGTCGTTGATGTAGTCAGGGTCCTGGGCAGCATATTTTCCGTTGGCTTCCCCACGTTTGCGCGTGTGGTTGCCATTGGAGGGAGCCGAAGCAGTTGCGTTGCTTTTTGCAACAGCACTAGCAGGAGCAGAAGGGGCCGCGGGGGAAGCCGGGCTGGTGGTTTTGGGCGTCTTAGCTGAAGCCATACACAAGGAAAGGTGGCGGGGCCTGCGAGAAGAAGGCGATGCTCAAACGGGCCGTTGGGAATACGGTTCCGGAACAGACAAAGGTAGCAGATATGCCCATTCCGCTACTATCAAGCGCAAAATCTTATAGAACTTGAATAACTCCCGGATACTGAACGGCTTGCCCCTGATTGGCGTTGCTTCGTGTCCTATATACTAAAGGTGTAAGGGACCGATATTTATGGGCTGCCGCAACAAGGCCGGATTATTCCAGCATCTTTGCGGCAAAATTCAACTTTTACACTGCGGTGCCCGTTTCCTATCGAAACCGCCTTGTGTACTCCCACCCCCTATGGTCAAGAATCTAGTCATCGTCGAATCCCCGGCCAAAGCCAAAACCATCGAAGGTTACCTCGGTAAGGACTTCGTGGTGAAGTCGTCGTTCGGGCACGTGCGCGACCTGCCCAAGGATAATAATGCCATTGATATTGCCAATGGCTTCAAGCCTACCTACGTTGTTTCGGCCGACAAGCGGGATATTATCAGCCAGTTGAAGAAGCTGGCCAAGGAAGCCGAAACCGTATGGCTGGCCAGTGACGATGACCGGGAGGGAGAGGCCATCAGCTGGCACCTGGCCGAAACCCTGAACCTGAGCGGCGGCGACAAAACGCGCCGGATTGTGTTCCGTGAAATCACCAAAAACGCCATCCTCACGGCCATTGATAACCCCCGGGAAATTGACCTGAACCTGGTAAACGCCCAGCAGGCCCGCCGGGTGCTCGACCGCCTGGTGGGTTTCGAGCTGAGCCCGGTGCTGTGGAAGAAGGTGAAGGCCGGCCTCTCGGCGGGACGGGTACAAAGTGTGGCCGTGCGGCTGGTGGTAGAGCGGGAACGGGAAATCAGTCAGTTCAAAACCTCTTCGGCCTACCGCGTGGTAGCGCGTTTCGACGCGGGCCGGGGCGCGGTGCTGGAAGCCGAGCTGCCTACTCGCTTTAAAACCCGCGAGGAAGCTGAGGCTTTCCTGAGTCGGTGCGTGGGAGCCAGCTACCGCATCGAAAACCTGGAGAAAAAACCCGGTAAGCGCAGCCCCGCGCCGCCGTTTACCACCTCTACTTTGCAGCAGGAAGCCTCGCGTAAGCTGGGCTTTTCGGTAGCCCAGACCATGAGCGTGGCCCAGAAGCTCTACGAAGCCGGCCGCATCAGCTACATGCGGACCGACTCGGTGAACCTCTCACAGGATGCCCTGGAAGCGGCCCGGCACGCTATTACGGCCGCATACGGAGCCGAATATGCCCATACCCGTCAGTTCAAAACCAAAGCCGCCTCGGCCCAGGAAGCTCACGAAGCCATTCGGCCCACCGATTTTGCGCTGGTAAAAGCCGGCGAGGACTCGCAGGAGCAGCGTCTCTACGACCTGATCCGGAAGCGGGCCCTGGCCTCACAAATGGCCGACGCGGTGATTGAGCGCACGGTGGCTACCATCGGCATCAGCACCCAGCCCGGCACTATGCTTACGGCTACCGGCGAGGTTATTACGTTTGAGGGCTTTCTGAAAGCCTACGCCGAAAGCAAGGACGAGGACGAGCAGGACGACAGCGCTGAATCGTCGTTTTCGCGGGGGCTGCCGCCGCTGAGCGTAGGCCAGCAGCTGCCCCTGCAGCAGCTCCGGGCCACCGAGCGGTACGCCTCGCCGGCTGCCCGCTACACGGAAGCCTCCCTGGTAAAGAAGCTGGAGGAAATGGGTATTGGGCGGCCTTCCACCTACGCGCCCACCATCAGCACCATTCAGAAGCGGGGCTACGTGGAGAAGGATACCCGGGAGGGCAAGGAGCGTAAATTCCACGTGCTGACGCTGGATGGAGACGTGGTGAAAACCGAAATTAAGACTGAAACCTACGGGGCCGACAAAGCCAAGCTGTTTCCGACGGACACGGCCATGGTGGTCAACGACTTTTTGGTGGAACATTTCCCCGTTATTGTGGACTACCAGTTCACGGCCAAGGTGGAGGACGAGTTTGACCGCATTGCCGACGGACAGGAGCAGTGGACCGATATGCTGGCGGGCTTCTACGGCACCTTCCACGAAACCGTGGAGCGGGGCCAGAACATTGAGCGCAACACCTTGGGCAGCAACCGGGAAATCGGTACCCACCCCGAAACCGGCCAGAAGCTGACGGCCCGCCTTGGCCGCTTCGGGCCTTACGTGCAGATTGAGCCGCTGGAAGGCGCTCCGGAAGGCGAAAAAGCCGTGTACGCCAGTCTGCGGAAAGGGCAGTTTATCGAGAGCATCACGCTGGAGGAAGCCCTGGACCTGTTCAAGCTACCCCGCATTGTGGGCTCGTTCGAGGATAAGGACATGACGGCGGCCCTGGGTCGGTTCGGGCCCTACATCCGTCACGACAGCAAGTTTTATTCGCTCACCAAGGAGCAGGACCCGCACACCATCACGGCCCAGGAGGCCATTGCGCTGATTGAAGCCAAGCGCAAAGCCGACTCGGAGCGCCTGATCAAATCCTTCCCTGAAAACCCCGAGGTGCAGGTGCTCAACGGTCGGTTTGGGCCGTACATCGTGGCCGGGAAGAAGAATGTGAAGATTCCGAAGGGAGAGGAACCCGCTGACCTCACGCTGGAGCGGTGCCTGGAGCTGGCCGAAGCTACGCCCGACAAGCCGGCCAAAGGCGGCCGCTTCGCCAAAAAAGCCGCACCTGCCGCCGATAAAACCGATAAGGCTGATACACCCGCCAAAAAGCCCGCGGCGGCTAAAAAGCCGGCGGCGAAGAAAGCAGCCACGAAGAAGACGGCCGGTACCGCGGCCAAAAAGACCACTGGCAAGGTCAAGTAACTTCTCTAAGTTGCTGCCTTTATATTTGAAAAAGCCTCAACCCCGCGTTGGGGCTTTTTTATGCGCCAGCCTATCAAATACCACTGCCATATCCTCGTTATTACAGCTGTTTTTTTACCACTGTATCTGAGCTATGCAACACTTTATTCTGCCGCTGGTCATACTACTGGGCTGCACCGCTGCCCCGGCCGAAACGGCTATTGTTGCTTCCTCCTATTCCCCGGAAGCACCACCCCAGGCAACCGAGTATGCTTGGCGGCTAACCAACCGTTATAACCCGCGCCAAACCGTAGGTGCCCGGTTTGCACCACCAGCCGGCTACCAGCGGGTGGCAGTACAACCGCGGAGCTTTGGAAACTGGCTGCGCAATCTGCCTCTGCTGCCACCCGGCACGCCCGTGAAACTGTATAACGGGCAGCTAAAAGACCGGCAGGACGTGCACGCCGCCGTGCTGGATATTGACGTGGGCCCGCGAGACTTGCAGCAGTGCGCCGACGCCGTTATCCGGCTGCGGGCCGAGTACCAGTTTAACCAGGACCCCAATCAAGTGCATTTCCACCTGACCAGCGGCGACGACGTGCGGTTTCAGAACTGGTACTCAGGAAGAGGCTTCCGGGTAGTGGGCAATGCAGTGGAAGCAGCTCCGCGCCCCGTGGAGGCACCTACGCACGCTACGTTCCGCCGCTACCTCGACCAGATTTTTACCTATGCTGGCACCCTTTCCCTGAGCAAAGAACTGGAGCCCAGGCCCCTGGCCCAGGCGCAGCCCGGCGACGTGCTGATTCGGGGTGGCTCGCCGGGCCACGCGGTGCTGGTGCTGGATGTGGCCGTGCAGCCCGCCACCGGCCGCCGCGTGGCGCTGCTGGCCCAGAGCTACATGCCGGCCCAGCAAATTCACGTGCTGAAAAACGGCTGGAATACTAGCGGCCTCGGGGCTTGGTTTCTGCTGGACCCCGGTGCCGCGCAGGTAAGCACCCCGGAATGGACATTCCGGCGTGAGGAATTGAAGCGGTTTTGAAACTGTTGCCCGCGCTGTAGCTTGCACCGGATGCCGCGTTGCATGGCTGGAATACAGTGAATGGCTGCGCCGCACCTTATTTATCTAAAAACCTAAACCAGCATAGGCTGCCGCTTGTGCTACTCACAATATGAAAAAGAAACTGGTGGCCCTGACCGGGGCTGGTATATCGGCGGAAAGCGGCCTGGCCACGTTTCGGGCCACCGATGGACTCTGGGAAAACCACCGTATTGAGGACGTGGCCACGCCGGAGGGCTGGGCGAAAAACCCGGAGCTGGTGCTGGAATTTTACAACCAGCGCCGCGCCGCCGCCCGGGCCGCTCAGCCCAACGCCGGCCATCTGGCCCTGGCCGAGCTGGAAAAAGATTTTGAGGTAGTGGTGGTTACCCAGAACGTGGACGACCTGCACGAGCGGGCCGGCTCCTCCCGCGTCATTCACCTGCACGGCCAGCTGTTCCAGAGCCGCAGCTCCTACTTCGAGCACTTGGTGTATCCTCTGGAAACTGACCGGATTGAGTTGGGCGAGCTGTGCGAAAAGGGTCATCAGCTCCGGCCCAACATTGTGTGGTTCGGGGAGGCCGTACCGCTGATGGAGCGCGCCGCCGAAGAAGCCGCCACCGCCGACGTATTTCTGGTGGTAGGTACTTCGCTACAGGTATACCCGGCCGCCGGCCTGGTAGACTACGTGCGCCGCGGTACGCCGGTGTACATCATTGACCCCAGCCGCCCGCCGGTAACCTCCCGGCCCAACCTGCACTTTATCACCGAGCCTGGCACCACCGGTGTGCCTCGGGTAGCGGCCGAGCTGCGGCAGGCCAGGTAGTACGAACCTGGCCGCTCACGCCTTACCATAATAACACTATTCATATTGAGGCACGAACTACCAAGTTCGCGCTACGGCCTGCTTTTCCTTCTTTGTAATGGCTTCTATTGTTGGGCATTGCGCATTGGGCGCGACGTTGGGCAAACTGCTGCTGCCAGAGCGCCGCTACTGGCCGTATTGGGTGCTGGCAGCCGCCTGTGCCTTTCTGCCGGATGCCGATGTCATCGGTTTCAAATTTCACGTGGCCTACGCCAGCCTCTGGGGCCACCGGGGATTGAGTCATTCGTTGCTGGCGGCAGCAGTGGCAGCTACTGCCCTGACTGGTGGCCTACACTGGCGGCGCCCGGCCCTTATGCCGCCGCTGGGGCGGCTGTGGCTGCTGCTGTTTCTGGCTACGGCCTCGCACGGCCTGCTCGATGCCATGACCACGGGCGGGGAAGGGGTGGCATTTTTCAGCCCGCTCGACACCACACGGTATTTTTTGGGGCTGCGGCCCATTGCCGTGTCGCCGATTGGAGTGAAGAAATTTGTGGGCGAATGGGCCGCCCGCGTACTGCGTAGCGAGGTGCAATGGATACTGCTGCCCTGCGCTCTGCTGCTAGTGGCGCAGTATAGCCTGCGGCGGCTCCGTACAGCCCCGGGTTCCCGCTAATCAGAAAGTAAAGCCTAGTCAAATCGGAAACCTGGTTTTCCCGTAGAAGAGGCTTCCATACTCCCCTTCTATGCCCTTTCGTTACACCTACGTGCTGCTGGCCGGTCTGGGCCTGGCGGCTACATTTCCGGCCTTTGCCCAGTCGCCAGCGCCGGCCCACTCGGTTTTTTTGCTGGGAAACACGGCTACCACCGAGCTGCCGACCAGTCACTTGCAGGCGTTGCGCCGCACCCTGGAGCAGCAAACCGGCCCGTTTACGGTGGTTCACCTCGGTGATATTGTCGGAAATGAGGGCCTGGGTGGCAAAAAGGACTCGGCCCAGACCGGGCAGACTGCCCGCGCCGATGCCCTAATTGCCTTGGTGCAGGGCCTGCCCAACGGCAAAATCTACTTCCTGCCCGGCGACAAAGACTGGGCAAATTCCGGCCCCGACGGCCTGAAGCGGGTGCGGCGGCTGGAGAAGTACATTGAGGAAAAACTACCTGGTCAGAATGCGTTTCTTCCGACCGGGGGCTGCCCGGGGCCCGAAGTGGTAGACGTTGCGCCCCTGGTGCGGCTGGTGGCTATTAACTCGCCCTGGTGGACGCACCCCTTCGACAAGCCGGAGGCCCCGGATACCGACTGCAAAACCATGACGGTGGAGGAGTTTCGGGAGCAGCTGCAGGATGTGCTGGACGAAACCAAGGGCCGCAACGTGCTGCTGGTGGGCCATCAGCCGGTGCTGAGTAACGGCGTGTACGGGGGCCACATGCCCCTGAGCCGCCACCTGCTGCCGCCCGTGGCCGGCACCGTGTATGCCGCGTACCGCCAGAACGTGGGCTCCCCCCGCGACCTGGCCAACCCCGCCTACCAGCAGTTCCAGAAGGAAATGCTGAATACCCTGCGTGACCATCCCGGGGCGGTGTACGCCGCCGCTCATGACTTCAGCCTACAGCTTACGGAGGCGCAGGGCAGCTACCATCTGGTGTCGGGCTCATTTGCCCAAAAGCAGCCTGTGGGTGCCAACCGTGAGTCGCAGTTCAACCGGGCGGAGGAAGGGTTTTCCCGCCTCGATTACTACGCCGACGGTACCGTTAAAACCGCTTTCTACACGTTTGACGGGGCCGGTACCGGCGCCCGTGAGGCCTATGCAGCCTTGCTGTTCCGCTCAGCTTGCGGGCCGGAGCAGCAAGGCATTCCTGTAAACTCGTTTATACCAGAGTGCCCCTCGGCCCCCCGAGGCGTAGCCGAAGTCAAGCCCGATGCCCCGTTTGTAGCCACTCAGACGCTGGCCGCCGGTAAGCAGTACGGCGGCACGGGCGGCTCCCGGTTCTGGCTGGGCAAGCTCTACCGCACTTCCTGGACCCAACCGGTGCAGGTACCAACCCTGAACCTGGCTACCGAGAAAGGCGGCCTGCGGGCATTTGGTCGGGGCGGCGGGCGGCAAACCACTTCCCTTAAGCTGATTGCCGCCGACTCCTCCGAGTACGTGTTCCGGTCCGTGGATAAGGACGTGACCCGCATTCTGCCGCCCGAGCTGCGCCGCTCCGTGGCCGCCAACGTGCTGCGCGACATCACGCCCACGGCCCACCCCTACTCGGCACTGGTAACGGGCTCGTTGCTGGACAAAACGGATATCCTGCACGCCCGTCCCCGGCTGTTCGTGCTGCCCGACAACAACCAGCTGGGCCCCTACCGCCCGGAATACGCTGGCCTGCTGGGTACCCTGGAGGACCGCCCCGGCGACCCCAAGCCCAACCTGCCCGGCTTCGGCGGGGCCGACGAGGTGCGCCGTTCCTTCAGCTTTTTCCGCCAGCTCTACAAGGACAACGACAACCGCATCGACGCCGTGGCCCTGGCCCATGCCCGGGCCTTCGATATGCTGGTGGCCGACTTCGGCAAGCACGAAGACAACTGGAAATGGGCCGGCTTCAAGGAAGGCAAGAAAACCGTGTACCGGCCCATTCCCCGCGACCGGGACCAGTCGTTTACGCTCTGGAACGGGGTCCTGACCTACCTGGCCAACCGGGAGTGGGCCGTGCCCAGCATCGAAGGGTTTCAGGCGGAGTTCGGCGACCTGAAAAGCCTGAACTGGCCCGCCCGTCACTTGGATAGGTTTCTGCTGCAAAGCCTGAGCCGGGAGCAGTGGCAGCAGGTGGCGCGCTACATGCAGGAGCGCCTCACGCCCGCCGCCATCGACGAAGCCACCGGCACCCTGCCGCCCGAGCTGAAAACCCTCTCTACGGATGAGCTGAACCGCAAACTCAAAGCCCGCCTCCGGGAGCTGCCCAAGGCCCTGGATGAATACTACTTGTTGCTGGCTAAGCGCGTGGACGTGGTGGGCTCCAACAAAGCCGAAGTATTCCGGGTAAACCGGCAGGCTGATGGCAACGTGCGGGTGCAGATGTTCGATAAGGCCAAGGACGGCGACGAGCCCAATGGCCCCGCCCTCTTCGACCGCACGTTCTCCCCCAAAGAAACTGAAGAGGTGAGCCTCTATGGGCTTGATGGCAAGGACATTTTCACCGTAACCGGCGCGGCCCGCAAAAGCGTGTTGGTGCGCATCATCGGGGGAGATGGGAAAGACCGGATTTCAGATGATTCCCAAGTGAGCGGCCTGCGCACTCTCACCAAAGTGTACGACGTGCCCGATACCGACCTCAAACTAGGCTCCGAATCCGATAACCGTACTTCCACCCGTCCCAACGTAAACCAGTACAACCGGGAGGAATTTGAGTTTAACGGCTACAAGCCCCGGGCTACCATCATTGTAAATGCCAACGACGGCATTGGGCTGGGTGCCGGGGTAGATATTGTGCGGCAGGGCTTCCGCAAGCCGGGCTTCAAGAACCTGTATTCCTTCGATGTGCGCGGCTCCAGCGGCGGCAACTTCCAGGTTTCCTTGGCTACGCGCCACCGCTATGCATTTGGCAAGTGGGATGTGGGCGCCCGCACCGAGTACGGCAACTTCTTCCCGTTCTACAATTTCTTCGGCCTGGGCAACAACACCACCAAAGACCAGGACCTGTACGACAATAAGTTCTACAAAGCCCGCTATAAGGGCTTTACCCTGAATGCCTTCACCGAGCGGGTATTCTGGCAGCGCAGCCTGTTTCGCATCGGGCCCACTTACGAGCAGTACACCTCCAGCTACGCCCGCTCCAGCTACCTGGGCCAGCTGGAAAGCGGCGGTATTCCGGTGCCGGAAGGCCAGGTGCCGAACACCGATTTTCAGCGACTTATCGGCCTCAATGCCCTGCTGGATGTGGACCTGCGCGACCGGCAAAGCTTTGCCCGGCGCGGGGTACGCCTGCGCGCCCAGCACGATACCTACCACCAGCTCAACGGCAACAAAGGCAACTTTGGCCTTACCCAGGGCTTTGCCGAGTACTACGGCACGGCCCGCCTGGGCATTCCGGTAACGCTGGTGGTGAAGGGGGGCGGCGCCAAAAACTACGGCAACGACGACGACATTCCGTTCTACAAATTTACCAGCCTGGGTTTGCGCGAAGGACTGCGGGGCTACTATCGTACCCGCTTCACCGGCGACGCCAGCCTGTACCTGAACACCGAGCTGCGGCTGGCTCTGGGCCGGGTGCAAACCTCCTTCCTACCCTTCTCGTACGGCATTTTCGGTTTCTACGACCGGGGGCGGGTCTATTTTAAGGGCTCTTCGCCGGGTGGCTGGCACCAGGGCTACGGGGCCGGCTTCTACATAGCCCCCGTTTCCGACCAGCTGGCCTTGTCTGTATCGTATCAGAAATCGGTAGAGAATGGACTGATCCAGTTTGGACTGGGTTTCCGGATTGATAACTAGCCCCCTCCCGCGCCCTGCTTCTCCGGAAACAGGGCGCGGCTTTTTCACTCGGCATGCCGAATACCCGTAGCCCGGCCCGAACTCCTATATTTGCCGCTGATTTATTGGTCACCCCTCCTTTTTCCGCATGGAATACCCGCTTCTGAAACTGGCCGCTATTGACATTGGATCCAACGCTGTACGGTGCCAGATTTCGGCAGTTCTGCATTACGGCGACCGGTACCGGCTGAAGCGAGTGGAGTACGTGCGCTACCCCCTGCGGCTGGGCGAGGATGTATTTGCCACCGGCCGGATTTCAGAGAAGAAGCAGGCTAAGTTCATCAAGTTCTTGCACGCCCTGCGCCTGCTGATGGAGGTGCACGACGTGGCACCCAACCATTACCTGATCTGCGCCACCTCAGCCATGCGCACCGCCGAAAACGGCCGGGAAGTGGCACACCGCATTCAGCAGGAGCTGGGCATGACGGTGCAGGTAATTGATGGGCAGGCCGAAGCGGCCTACATCAACCGCGTTATCGAGAACCTGCTGGAAGACAAAAAACACTACCTGCACATTGATGTGGGCGGGGGAAGCACCGAGTTCAATATCTACCACAACCGCCGCAAAGTGGCCTCGCAGTCGTTTGAGGTGGGCAGTATCCGGCGCATGCAGCAGGAAGAGGCCGGCCTTAGCACCGAGGCCATGCACGCCACCTGGCAGCGCATGGAGGAGTGGGTAACCGAAAATGCCCGCCGCTACCACGTGTCGCGGGCTATTGGCACCGGGGGCAACATCAATAAGCTCTACAGCATGGCCCAGCCCCAGCTGGACAAGCCCGTTACCCGCAAGCGCATTGCCACCGTACTGGACCACCTCACCAGCATGACCATGGACGAGCGGGTGAACGTGGCCTTACTCAACCCCGACCGCGCCGACGTCATCGTGCCGGCCGGCCACATCTACCTCTCCGCCATGGAGTGGGCAGAGGTGCACCAGATGCTGGTGCCGGATATTGGCCTGAAAGACGGGATGCTGCAGGCCCTCTTTGAAGACCACTTCGAGGAAATTCGAGCCTCCACCGACCATCAGCCCGGCCACCCCACTCCCACCGTACAGCCCCGCCCCACGGAGGTGGAGTAACAAAATGTGTACCCCGAAGCTGCGCTTCGGCTCGTGCCTGGGAGTAATTATCCTCTCACGCGAGCCGGAGCACAGCTCCGGGGTACACGGTTTTTACGCCAAATCGGCCTCCGTTTCAGGGTTACCTTCTACTACTTCTACGGCTACCCCCTCTTCCTCACTGGCTTCCGGGGCGTTGGGCTGGTCGTCGATGGGTACGGAGGGCGCGGCTTCGGCAACGTCGGCCGAAGCATCGTGGCGGATGGATGCGCAGGACAGCCACTCATCGTACAGGGCCGTTTCGCTGACCATGGTGAAGTTCTTGTGGTAGAACTCCTTGTGCACGTTAAACGCTGGCTCCTCGGGGGCCGGCTGCCGGTGAATGTAGGCGCCATCTTCCCGCATCACGTAGGTATTCTGGTTATCCTTAAGGTTGAAATAGAGGATGTTAACTGCTTCGCGCTTCAGCTGAGGGTTCACAATCAGAAACAGCGCCTCAATGCGCCGGTCGAAACTGCGCACCATCAGGTCGGCGGAGCCAGCGTACACCTTGGGGTGGCCCGCCTGATGAAAGTAGAATAGGCGGGAATGCTCCAGGTAGTCGCCCACAATACTGCGAACCTCAATGTTTTCGCTTAGCCCGGCCCGGCCCGGCCGCAGGCAGCAAATGCCCCGCACGATAAACCGAATGGGAACCCCGGCCTTACTAGCCTTATAAAATTCGTCTATCATCTCCTTGTCCTCCAAGGAGTTCATTTTCATAACAATACCACTGGGCAATCCTTTCTTGGCGTTGCGCACCTCCTCCCGAATCAGAGAAATCAGCTGTTGACGCATGTCCTTGGGCGCCGTAATCAGGTACTCGTAGTCGTCGGGCTGGGAGTGGCCGGTTATCACGTTGAAGAATTCCGACACGTCGTGGCCGTACACGTCGTTGGTGGTGAGCAAGCTCACATCGGTGTAAATGCGGGAGGTCTGCTCGTTGTAGTTGCCTGACCCAATGTGCACGTAGCGCGTCACCTTCTCGCCTTCCTTCCGGATAATCATCATCATCTTGGTGTGCGTCTTGTATTTGCTCACCCCATAGATGACGAAGCAGCCCGCCTTTTCCAGCTTAGCTCCTTCCCGGATGTTACGCTCCTCATCAAACCGTGCTTTTACCTCGAACAGTACCGATACGTGCTTGCCGTTTTCGGCAGCTTTCAGCAGCGCAGCCGTTACGCGGGAGTCGTCGGCGAGGCGGTAAATGGTTTGCTTGATACCCAGTACGTGGGGGTCTTCGGCGGCCTGTTCCAGCAGCCGCACCACCGGGTCGATGTTATTATAGGGGTGGTGCAGCAGCACATCATGATGCTTCAGGTACTCGAACAGGTTGTCTTCGGCACCCTCCGGAAGACTCAAGGGCGTGACGGCGGCCGGCTGTTTACTGCCCTTGCCCCGGAAGTTGGGGTGCTTAAGAATTTGCAGCAGCCCTTTCAGATCAATGAGGGAGTTGATAACGAACACGTTGCCGTTGTCAATCTTCCACCGCTCCTTCAGCACGTTCATCAGCAGCACCGAGGCGTTGGGCTCCACTTCCAGCCGCACTACCCGGCCCTTCTTGCGGGTTTTCAGCCCCAGCTGAATCTCCTTGATGAAATCTACATCAATGTCATCCGACTCCTCCAGCGTGAAGTCGCCGTTGCGGGTAATCCGGAATAAATCGGCCGATACTATTTCGACGTTGCGGAACAGCTTGGGCATGTTGGCCCGCACAATCTCCTCAATGGGCACAAAAATGACCTTATCCTTGCGCGTGAGCTCAAAAAAGCGCGAGAGGTTTTGCGGAATCTGCACGAAGGTGAGGCGCTCCTGGCCCCGCTCGGCCTCGGCATCCAGCCCGCCCCCGGCCCGCGTCACGACTCCGTAGATGAGCATTTGGTTCATCATCAGCGGGAAGCCGTGGTAGCTGTCGTACACCATAGGCGTCAGCAGCGGGAAAATGGTGTTTTTGAAGTATCCATCCGCCTTTTTCAGCTCCAACTCCGTCAGCTCCTCCATTTTGAGCACGTTGAAACCGTTCCTCTCGAACAGCGGCTTCAAGTCATTCAGATAGGTCAGCGACTGGTCGTTGATGAAGCGGTGGGCGAAGTCCAGCAGCTTCCGCCGGAACGGCAGCTCCCGCAGTCCCGAATAGTCGACCCGCTCCTTGCCGTAGTCGATGTAGTTATAGAGCGAGCCCACCCGAATCATGAAAAACTCGTCGAGGTTGCTGCTGGTAATGGCCATAAAGCGCAGCCGGTCAAACAACGAGCGGCTGGCGTCGCGGGCCTGATCGAGCACCCGGTAATTAAAGCGCAGCCACGACAGGTCTCGGCTGATGTACTTGCTTTTGCGGATGAGGTCGGCGGATTTGAACAGCTTCATAGGACCACTGATTTCACGGATTTTACTACGGATTTCGCGGATTTTGTGGACGATTTCCGAGGGGTAAACAGGTTGCCGGGCAAGTTACGGGCTTCGGGCGGGGTTTGAACTCCCTGAGGCGGAAAAGATGCGCCACGACTACCGCCGCCACAACGGCCTGGGGACACAATGGTTGGAGTCTGTTGATAGAACAATGTCGGGGCAGCAAACAACGTCAGCACCGCCCCGATGCAGCCTGTTGCGTCTCGGTGCTGTGTACGCAGCTTCTGATCTGCAGCTAGTTAGCCTCTCCTTAGCCCACCACAAAGGCGGTGGCCTCAATTTCCACCAGCAGGCGCGGGTCAATCAGGGCGGCTACCTGCACCATTGTGCTGGCCGGCCGGATGCTCCCGAACACCTCCCCGTGCGCCCGGCCTACTGCTTCCCAGTCGCGCATATCGGTCAGGTAGATGCGGGTGCGTACTACGTGTTCCGGCGTAGCATCCGCTTCGGCCAGGGCAGCTGTTATCTTTTGCAGCACCCGCACCGCCTGCGCGTAGGCATCGGCCCCGGTCACGGCGTCGCCGTCCTGGGCAGTGGTGCCGGCCACCTCCACCACATTGCCTACCCGCACCGCCCGCGAGTATCCCACAATCGGCTCCCACGGAGCCCCGGACGAAATGTTTTGGCGCATGGTAACATCGTGTAAGAAATATACAGGGAATATCAACAAAAAAACGGCCCGCTGCCAGGCAGCGGGCCGTTCACATATCAAGCGAATCGTCCACGGAATCCGTGGAATCCGTTTAAAAAGCCGTGCAATCAGTGGCCCTAAACGTCGAGCTTGGCGTACTTGGCATTCTTCTCGATGAAGTCCCGGCGGGGAGCTACCTCGTCGCCCATGAGCATGGAGAACAAGTGGTCGGCCTCGGCGGCCGACTCCACGGTAACCTGCTTGAGGGAGCGGGTGGCGGGCTGCATGGTGGTTTCCCAGAGCTGCTCGGCGTTCATCTCACCCAAACCTTTGTAACGCTGCACGTTTACGGTTTCGGGCTTGCCGCGGCCGAGTTCCTCCTGGGCCTGGGCCCGCTCGTCTTCGGTCCAGCAGTACCGCTCCTCCTTACCGCGCTTCACCAGGTAGAGCGGTGGCAGGGCAATGTAGATGTAGCCCCGGTCTACCAGCTCGCGCATGTAGCGGAAGAAGAACGTGAGGATAAGCGTACGGATGTGAGAACCGTCAATGTCAGCATCGGTCATGATGATGACTTTGTGGTAGCGCAGCTTGGCCGTATTCAGGGCTTTGGCATCGGCCTCGATTCCCTTTTCCGGGTCGGCATTCACCCCAAAGCTCACGCCCAGGGCGGTAATCATGTTCCGGATTTCCTCGTTTTCCAGAATGCGGTGCTCCTGGGCCTTCTCCACGTTCAGGATCTTACCCCGCAGCGGCAGAATGGCCTGGAAAGCCCGGTTGCGGCCCTGCTTGGCAGTACCACCGGCCGAATCACCTTCTACCAGGTAAATCTCGCAGATTTCCGGGTCCGATTCGGAGCAGTCGGCCAGCTTGCCGGGCAGGGAGGTAGAGCCTAGCACCGTTTTGCGCTGCACCATTTCGCGGGCCTTGCGGGCGGCAATCCGGGCTTTGGCCGCCAGAATCACCTTCTCCACAATGATGCCGGCCTCCTTGGGGTTTTCCTCCAGGTACTGGCTGAGAATTTCGCCGACTACGGTGTTCACCGCGCCGCTTACCTCGTTATTGCCCAGCTTGGTTTTGGTCTGCCCTTCAAACTGGGGCTCGGCCACTTTCACCGAAATAACGGCCGTGAGTCCTTCGCGGAAGTCCTCACCCGAAATTTCCACCTTGGCCTTCTCCAGCTTACCCGATTTGTCGGCGTAGGCTTTCAGGGTGCGGGTCAGGGCCGAGCGGAAGCCGGCCACGTGGGTACCGCCCTCGTGGGTGTTGATGTTGTTGACGTAGGAGAAGATGTTCTCCTGGTAGGAGTCGTTGTACTGCAGGGCTACCTCAACCGGAGTGCTGCCTTTCTCGCTGATTACGTGAATGGGAGCCGGCATCAGGGCATGGCGCTCCGAGCCGTCGAGGTACTGCACAAATTCGGCCAGGCCGCCGGTGGAGAAAAATTCTTCCCCCAGAAACTCGGCCCCGTTTTCGCCGGGCTCCCGACGGTCAGTCAGGGTAATGCGGATGCCCCGGTTCAGGTAGGCCAGCTCCCGCAAACGCGAGGCAATGGTGGCATACTTGTAGACGGATTCCGAGAAGATGGTATCATCGGGCAGAAACTCTACCTGAGTGCCGTGCTCCTCGGTTTCCCCTATTTCCTTGACCGGGTACTGGGGCGCCCCGATTTTATACTCCTGCTCGTACACCTTGCCATTGCGGCGTACGGTCACTTTCAGGTCTTTGCTGAGGGCATTCACGCAGCTCACGCCCACACCGTGCAGGCCGCCGGATACCTTGTAGCTGTCTTTATCGAATTTGCCGCCAGCGTGCAGTACTGTCATTACCACCTCCAGGGCCGAGCGGCCTTCTTTCTGGTGAAAATCGACGGGAATGCCGCGCCCATTGTCACGGACGGTGATGGAGTTATTTTCGTTGATGGTTACGTGGATGGTGTCGCAGTGGCCGGCCAGGGCTTCATCGATGGAGTTATCGACCACCTCCCACACCAGGTGGTGCAGGCCTTTGATGCCAGTGTCGCCGATGTACATCGAGGGGCGTTTGCGCACGGCTTCGAGCCCTTCGAGTACCTGGATGCTATTCGCGGAGTACTCGGCGGGGGCTTTCTTTTCTTTGGTTTCGCTCATGTTGCGGTTGGGTTCAGCGCTTAGTGCGTAAGTAGGCAAAGATACCGAAAAAATCCGGTTTTTGCCAGCCCGAAGGCCATTTCGCTCAGGTTCATTCCCCACAAAAAAGCCTCTGTTTCCGCCGGAAACAGAGGCTTTCGATACTTGCCCGGTTGGCTGGTTACAGTACCTGGGCACGCAGGTGGCTCACGCCAGCCACCGACTCCAGCTTCACGTGGTACAGGCCCGCTTTTTCCTGGCTCAGGTCCAGGCCGGTTTCGCTGCTGCGGGTAGCATCCAGGGAGCGGCGCTGCACTTCCCGGCCCAGGGCATCGGTTACGGTGAGGGTAGCGCTACCAGTGTGCGCCGCCCCCGCCCATTGTACCCGGAACTGCCCGGTGGTGCTGGGGTTGGGCGAGAGGCTGGCCCCCAGCACCAGGGTGGCGGCCCGGGTGGGCAGTACGGTGCTGGTGAGCTTGTTTACACCCAGGCCCACAACGTCGCCGGCGGCATTCACGCCCAATGCCCCGCTCCACACGGCCGTCGGACTGGCCGCATCCATCAGCAGGTGGTTGATGCTGTTTTCAATCTGAATCCAGGTCTGACCATTGTCGCGGCTGAAAGAGGAGCCAGCATCCCCGTTGCCAAAATCGGCCCCCACCGATACGTAGTTGCTGGTACCGGGCACGTTATCAAGGGATATGCCGTGTAGAGGGCCGGTGTAGGGGAGCGGACTCCAGGTAGCGCCTCCGTTGGTAGTCCGGTAGAGCAGGTGGTTGGTGCTGCTCGAGCTGCTGATCAGAGCCAGCCCGTTCTGCTCGTCGCGGAAGGCAATATTTTCGATAGCATCAGCGGCCACGCCCCGGGTAACCGACCAGGTTACGCCTTTGTTGGCCGAGCGGAAAATGTCGCCCTCATCATTGGCAAACCAGATGGAGTTGCCCACTACCGCCGGCGGTAGTACACTACCATACTCGCCGGAGGTGCCTACCGGCACGTTGGCGGCGCGGGTCCAGGTGGTACCGCCGTTGGAGGTATAGTAAATTTCCATGGACCCGCCGGCCACATCCGGGTCGCCCATTACCACGCCATCATTGGCGTTGAAGAAATAAATCGTATTGGGCCAGCTGTCGGGCTGGCTGAACATGCCGGCAGTGCTCTGCTGTGCCCAGGTGGCACCACCATCCGTGGTTTTGAGAATCCGCCCGCCTACGGCATCCAGCGTGACAACCCACGCCGTGGTGGCGCTTATGGCCGAAATAGCCTGAATATTCTGGGTGGCCGGATTCACGCCGGGCACGGTGAGTACTGTCCAGTTCTGACCACCATTAAACGTGCGAGCCACCTGGTTGGCACCCTCACCGCTGAAAGCGCCAGTGGAGGAAACCCAGGCCGTGTTGGCGTCGATGGCATCAATGTAGAATGATACGTTCGAGGGCTTGGCGAAGGTAAAGGGTTGCTGAGCCCACTGGGCCTGGCTGGTGGTGGCTACCAGCAGACCTGCCGTAATAAGTAGTAGGTTTTTTTTCATAATTGGAAGGAGTGAAACAACACGAAATGAGCAAAATAAGACGAACAACTAAGGCCCGGCATTACCTTACACAAGAGGCCCGGCTGCCACAACAACCGGGCCTCTGGAGTACAATCATGCGAGTTGCCTGAGCGCGCTATTGAATTACAAGCTGCTGCTGGCCTACCCCGGCTTCGGTACGCAGCTCCAGGGTGTAGAGGCCCGCTTTTTCCTGGCTCAGGTCCAGAACGGTGCGCTGCGTGGCAATGGCCGTGGGGTTGAGAGACTGGCTGTATACCTGCCGGCCTACCGCATCGAATACCCGCACCTGGGCACCGGCCTTCAAGCCAGTTGTCAGCTCTACCTCAAATACCCCGGTAGCGCTGGGGTTGGGGTATACGGACAGGCCTTTCAGCGTTTGAGCGCCTTTATTGGCCGTAATGGTGCCGGTGTATTTGTACACGCCACCAGCGCCGAGGTTATCGGTTTGCGCGCCGGCATACCCAACGCTGCGGCTGATAAAATCCACGGAGGAGGAATAGCGGCCCCGGTCTATATCAATCCAGGTTTGTCCACCATTGGTGCTATACGAGGAGCCGTAGTCGGCAGCAGTGGTAACGGTGGGCACCGAGGACCCCACGCTCACGTAGGTGGAGGTACCGGGCACCGCATCAATATCAAAGTGGTTGAAGTTGCCGGTGTACGAACGGGTCTGCCAGGTAGCGCCCCCGTTGGTGGTGTAAATCAGGTCGCCTCCCTGAAAAGCCAGGCCATTGTTCTGGTCCACAAAGGCCAGGCGGCTGATGCCCCCGCTCAGGGGCGTAACGGGCGAAGCCGTCCAGGTAAGGCCCCGGTCCGTGGATTTGAGGATGCGGGAAGGCAGGCCCGAGTTGGGGTCGTTCGGGTCCTGCAGGTGGGTAGTACCCGCCCAGATGGTGTTGCCCAGGGCAAAGTAGGAGCCTACCAGACCATACTCGTTGGCATCGAGCGGGGTGGGCAGGTTAGACTGCGGAACGCGCGTCCAGGTAGTACCGCCGTTGCTGGTGGTATACACCTCAAAATAGCCGCCCACCGGGTCGCCCAACGATACACCGTTGTTGGCATCGAAGAAGTATACCCAGTTGGCAAAGCCTGCCGTGCGGGGGAACTGGGTGGCCGTAGTTACTTTGGTCCAGGTAGTGCCACCGTTGGTGGTTTTTACAATTTCGCCGCCGCCCTGCGCACCGTACTGCGCCACAAATGCCGTGTTGGCATCGAGGGCATGAATACCGGCGGCCGAGTAGTTGGCCGTGCCATTTACCGAGTTAAATACCCAGGTGGCCCCGCCATCGGTGGTTCTGGAGAAGGTATTGATGGAAGAGCCCGAGGTGGCTTCCTGCAGCAGCTGCCACACAACCGTAGCGCTTACAGTCTGGATTTGGCGGGAGAAGTAGCTGGGCGGAGTCTGCGGATTGGTAGTATTCTGCAGTACCCATTGTCCGTGCGCATTGGCAGCAGCCAGTCCGAATAACCCTAAAGAAAGTAAAGCTTTTTTCATGCGGTGAGGAAAGTGGGGAAGGGATTAGGAAGAATGACAATGAAAGCAAAAGAACACAAATCTTGAAAGGTTTGCATTCTTTCTGATCAATATAGGGTATTTCGAGCAAAAAAGGTCGGTTTTCACTCAAAATATCAACTTCTTCGACTTTAGGCTTTACCCCTTACCCCCAGCAACCCAACTGCCTGCCCGCCCCGCGCCCGGGCTTGCAAGCTCACCCCTAGAAGAATTTTTCCAGGATGTTCTGCATCTTCTCGGCCGTTAGCGGCTTGGAGATGAACCCCGATACGGCTTGTAGCTTTTCCACCCGCTGCACGTCACGAGGATGCAGGGATGTTGTGAGCATTACAATGACAATTGCCTTCTGCGCGGCAAGGGGAAGTTGCTGGTATTCTTCCAGAAACTGAATTCCGTTCATCCCCGGCATATTCACGTCCAGCAGAATAAGGCCGGGGCAGGTGGGAGTAAGGGGCTGGCAGTTCCGGGCCAGCAGATCCAGGGCCTGCTGACCATCCTGAGCAGTTAGAATGTGGTCCGTGACGGCCAGCTTCTGGAGCAGCCGCTGATTCAGAAAATTAGTTGTCTGATCGTCATCTACTAGCAGAACGCAGGAAAGAGAAGGCATGGAAGCAACAGGAAGGCAAGCTGAGGCCTATCCGGTTAGGACAGGCTTCCCGTCTATACGCAGCTTAGCGCCGGAAGTAGGCAGAAAACGTAGATCCTGCATCGGGGGCGCTTTCCACCGTGAGCTTCCCGCCCATGTTTTCCACAATCTTTTTCACCATATACAACCCGATACCCGACCCCTCAATGCCGGGATGAAAGCGCCGGAACATGGTAAATAGCTCCGTTAGCTGCCGGGCATCCATGCCCAGGCCGTTGTCCTGCACTGATAAGACCAGGTAGTCGGTTTCGGGGCGGCAGCAGATGCGCACCTGCACCGGCCGCTCGGGCGAGCGGTATTTCAGGGCATTGCTGAGCAGGTTGTACACCACGGAGCGAAGGTTTTTGGACGAAAACGCAATGCTGGGGCAGTCTCCTACTTCTACTACCACCTGGGCCCGGGCTTCCTGGATCAGGGGCCGCAAATCCAGCTGTACGTCGTGCACAATGGCCGCTATATCCACCTGGGTTACGGGCTGACCATACTCTTTCTGCAGCTTGGTTACGTCGCTGAGGTGTTCCAGAGTCCGCTGAAACCGGGCTACCGACTCCCGCATCATGTTCAGCAGGGGCTGCACCTCAGCGGCCAGCGGGGTTTCGGCGGGCACCTGGAGCTGCAGCAGATTCACCAGCCCTTCGATGTTCGTAATCGGCGCCTTCAAATCGTGCGAGGCGGTATAGATGAAACTATCCAGGTCTACGTTGGTGCGGCGCAGCTGCTCGTTGCTGGCTTGCAGTTCCGTGTTCAGGGTTTCGGCCTGGTCGCGGGCGGTGCGCAGCTTGTGGGTGAGCCGTTGCAGCGCCTGTTCGGCTTGCTTCTGCTCGTGAATATCGAATACGGTGCCCACGTAGCCCTCGAACTGGCCCTGCCGCCCAAAGCGGGGAAAACCCGTGGCCAGCCCCCAGCGGTAGCGCCCATCCCGGCGCCGTAAGCGGTACAGCACGCTAAACGGCGCAAAGCTGACGGAGGCATCCTGAAACGTAGTGCGGGCGGCACTGACATCATCCGGATGAATGACGGTGAGCCAGCCCAGTCCCAGACCCTCGGCCTCCGTCTGGCCGGTGTACTCATACCACTGCTGATTGATGTACACGCAGTTGCCGTCGGCGTTGGTCAGCCAGATCATAGCCGGTACGTTATCGGCCATCATGCGCAGGTACTGCTCACTTTTCTCCACCACCCGCCGGGCCCGCACCTGGTCGGTTACTTCATAGGCAAACACCAATACCCCATCCACAGCCCCGTCGGCAGTGCGGCGGGCCTGGTAGGTGAAGGTAAAGTACAGATCCTCCAGGGGGCCGTGGGCGTGGCGGGCCAAGCGCAGGGGCAACTCCTGAAACACGACTGTCTCGCCCGTATGATACACCTGCCGCAAACTATCAATAATGGTGGTACCGGCCAGCTCGGGCATGGCCTCCAGCACCGGTTTGGCCAGTAGCTCCCGGCCGGGAAAGATGCGCTGGTAGGCGGGGTTAACAAGCTGGAAGGTCCAGTCGGGCCCGTCGAGGATGGCAATGGGTGCCGGAGCCTCCATAAACAGTGTTTCCAGCAACCGGCGCTGCCAGTCGGCTTCCTGCTGGGCCTCCACCTGCGCTGTAATATCACTTATCAGGGTGTAGATACCGTGTACCTCACCGCTCTGTATATCTGGCACGTAGCTGATATGCACATACTTGGTAAAGCCTTCCCGGTAAGGCATACGGGCCTCAAAGTCGAGCCGCTCCCCCTGCAGAGCCCGCCGGAGGTAGCCCGCAACACTTTGGTAGGCCTGCGCCCCAATAACTTCCCGCACCGACAGCCCCAGCGTGTCTTCGGGTTTGCGGTTAAACCAGGTTTCGTAGCCGTAATTGACAAAGCGGTACCGCTCCTCTTTATCCAGGTAGCTGATCAGTACCGGTAAAGAATCGGTGATAAGCTGGAGCCGATGGGCGGCAGCCTCACTGGTTTGCCGGGCCCGTACCTGTTCACTGATGTCGGTGGCTACTACGGCCAGAGCCGTCACCTGCCCCTGGGCATCCCGCAGTGGGTGGTACACAAAGTTGACGTACAGGGTAAGCAGCTGCCCCTGGTGCTGCACTTGCAGGGGCAGTTCCAGGGCGGTGAAGGGTTGCCCGGTACGCATTACTTCACTCATTCGCTCCTCCACGCCCTGGCTCCGGAATTCCGGCACTACCTCAAACAGCGGTTTTCCCAGCATTTGTGCCTCGGTGCGCCCCCAAATGGCTTGCAAACCGGGGTTGCACACCTCCACCAGGTACCGGGGCCCCGAAAACACGCCAATGGCTACGGGAGCCTGCTCAAACACCCGCTGCAGCTGCTGCTGTTGGGCCTCGTGCTGCCGCCGCGCCAGCACCCGCTCGGTTACGTTAGAAGCAAACACGGAAATACCCGCGGGCTGGCCGGCTTCCTGAAACTGCTGATAGGTGAAGTCGAAATAGGTTTCCTGGGCGGGCTTCCCACTGGCCTGCTCAATCATGAGCAGCTGCTCATAACCGAAATACGTTGTGCCCGTGCGGTACACCCGGTCAAGGAGTGCCAGAAACCCATGCTCCACCGCCTCGGGCTGCAGCTCGGCAATGGTACGGCCCCGCTGCAGGCGTTCTGGAAACAAGGCCTGGTAAGCCGGGTTGAAATAATCCAGCCGGTGCTCCGGCCCCCGCAGGATGCATACAGCTGCCGGCGTCAGCTCAAAAAGCTGATAAAAGGTGTCGCGCTGGGTAGCCAGCTGCCGGGCTGCGGCCAGCACTTCCTGCTGGGCCGCCTCGGCCCGCCGATGCGTAAGCACCTTCTCGGTGGTATCGAGGATAAAGGCCAGAATACCGTGCGTGTCACCCTGTGCATCGCGCAGGGGTTGGTAAATGAAGTCGATGTAGCGCGCTTCCTTCTGGCCGGTAGCCGGGTTGATGAGCTCCAGGGGCGTTTCAGTACCAGTAAACGATTTGCCGGTGGCGTATACCTGATCCAGCAGCCGGGTAAAGCCCTGCTCGGCTACTTCAGGCAGGGCCTCCGCCACCGTGAGGCCCAGGCGGGCCCGGTTGCCGGTGAGGTGCTGGTAGCTGGTGTTGAAGAAGGAATACCGGTGCTCAGGCCCCTCCAGCGTGGCTACCGAAGCTGGCACCTGTCCCAAAATCTGGAGGAGCTGCTGCTGCTGGCGCTGCACCTGCTGGCGCTGGTTTTCAGTTTCCTCCAGCGAATCGGCCAGCAGGCGGGTACGCACCAGCACCCGCGCCTCCAGCTCCTGGTTGAGCTGTTGCAGCGTCAGGTGGGCTTGTTGCAGTTCCTGGGTATGAGAGTGGGCCAGGTGGTTGGCGCTGTGCAGCTCCTGGTTTGCGGCGGCCAGCTCCTCGTTCAGCTGCTTTGTACGCACCTCCTGCTCCACCACCCGCTGGTGGGCCACTACCAGGTCAGTTACATCGTAGGCAAATCCCAATACGCCTACTATTGCCCCATGCTGGTTGCGACGGGCTTGGTAAATGAAATGGTAGCACCGTTGGGCCGGCCCCTGGCGGCTGTCGGAAGCCTCAGCCAGGGGTATCCGTATTTCCCGCAGTTGGTACGACTCTCCGGTGCGGTACACATGGTTGAGTAGCGGAACGAGCGGGTGGCCCGCCAGCTCGGGCAGCGCCTCCGCTACGGGCCGGCCCTCCAGACTCTGGTTGCCGGCCAGGGCCTGGAAAGGTGGGTTCACGAACCGGAATACATGTTCCGGGCCTTCGAAAATGCAGATCAAGGCCGGAATTTGCTCCAGAACCTGATACAGGGGCCGGAGTGCCCCGGCTCCGGCCAGCGGCAGCTCGGCCGGGCCGGATTCGAAGCTAACCAGCAGTAGCCCCCCGCTACGCCGGATAATGGCCTGCCCCGTAGCTCCTGGGTAAGTACCCGCCTGCCCCGTGGCATACACCTCCCGACACACTGCCTGAAAAGCGGCCTCAGCCAGCAGGCCGCCGGCGGCTTCCGGGGGCTGTACCGGGAGCTGCAGCAGGCGTTGGGCCACCGGGTTCAGGTATTGCCACGCGAAGGTGCTCCCGGCATCTTCTGGCCGCGCCAGCACTGGCCGTAGCAGGGCAATTCCCACGGCCGAAGCCTCCAGGATGGTCTGCAATACTTCCTGAGAAGATGCGGGAGATAATTCAGCAGGATGGGCAAACAGCATAACGGAAGGACAGGGCGGAGCCGTAACCAGGAATCTGCTGCCGGCTCAAATCAACTCAGGCAGCGAAAATACCAATGGGGTAAGCGGGCAGGGGCAAACTGGTGTGGTAGCGTGCCGAATTCCGGCGGGGCAAAGCGGCAGGGGCTCTTGGCAGTAGCAAGGTACCACGTTACGGCTGCCGGTGCAATGGCTCGCCCCAGCCGGTATGGCCCTCTGCCCTACCTGCGCACGCACTGGTTTCTCAGGCATGAGCTGCCGGCGGCCCTCCGGCAGCGCCGCCGCTCTACCAGCGGCATCAGCAGCTTCTGGCATCTCAGGATTGTTCCTGTTGCTGCTCCTGCCTGCACCGGGCGAACAGCGCCGACTCATGGGCACAACCCGGTAAGCGCCTGGCTCCTGTATAAGCCTGGAGCTGACTAAAAAGAACTACCTTACGCGCCGTATGCTGCTTGCTCTGCCCCTTCGGCCCTCCAGGCCGTAGCACCTGCCTATCTGCTACTCCAGCTGGCAGTAACGACCAGGGGCTGATACGCTGTGTGAAAGGACCGGGTACCAGGCCCTGAGTGTTGGGGGTGCTTGGTGTACAGGAGCCCAGGCTAGCCGCTGGCCGAACCACTGCGCCGCCGGTTATGCACCCCCGCTTTTTTATCTTCCGGCGCTCCGCCGTTGTTTCCACCCCATGTCTGCTACGTCAGTTCCTCTGCCTTTCCAGGCACTGCCCGCCCCCGACCTGCTAGCCGATTTGCTGGCCGTTTCCCTGACTGGCATCATCTACTACACGCCCCTCTACGACCCGGCTGGCTCAGGCGAGATAGTGGACTTTATCTTCGAATATCTCAATCCTACGGCGCAGCGCATGATGAGTATGCCGGAACGTCCCGTCGTTACCCACAACGAGCAGTGGCCCCACAGCAAGGCACACGGTACGTTTGCCTTTCATGTGGATGCGTATGTGAGCGGAGAGCCCCGGGAGTATAACATCAACTACCAGGCTGATGGCTACGACAACTACTACCGCCTAGCCGCCCGGCGCTCCGGCGACGGACTATGGGTGAGCTTCACTGATACGGCCGACCAGTCTCGCTCCCCAGTGGAAGTAGCGCTGCGGGAAAGCCAGACCCGGGAAAAATCGGCCCGTGCGGAAGCCGAAATTCAGCGCCAGCGGTTTTATGAGGTGCTTATGCAGCTACCCGCTCACGTGGCCGTACACGAGGGGCCCGAACTGGTATTTACCCTTGTGAACCCCCATTACCAGCGCGTTGCCAACGGGCGGGAGTTGCTGGGGCAGCCCATCCGAACGGTGTGGCCGGAGTTGGCCGGTCAGGGTATTCTGGATGAGTTGGACCGGGTGTACCAAACCGGGGAGCCTTTTGTGGCGGCTGGGCTGCCGGTGCAAGTGGATTTCAAGCGAACGGGGCAGCTGGAACAGGCTTATTACGATTTCTTTTTCCTGGCCCTGCGCGACGCTCAGGACCAAATAACCGGGGTGCTCAATTTTTCCTACGATGTAACCAGCTCGGTGCGGGCACGCCAACAGATTGAACAGCTCAACCAAGAGTTGGAAACCCGGGTACAGGAGCGTACGGCCGCTCTGCAGGAAAGCGAAGCCCGGTTCCGCATCATGGCCGATGCCGCCCCCAACCAGGTATGGGCCGTCAACCCGGATACAACCATTCGGTACGCCAATCAGGCGTTCCTGGATTTTGTGGGCGTGAGCCTGGAGCAGTACATAACCCGAGGCTGGGCTAACTATTTACCAGCCGAAGAAATGGAACTGGCCCAAACCACCCTCGAAACGGCTATTCGCACACGTAGCTTGTACGTGCTGGAGCACCGTATGCGCCGCCACGATGGACAGTACCGCTGGCTGCTGGCCCAGGGTGCTCCCAGCTTCTATGCCAACGGCGAGCTGTACGGATACGTGGGCTCGGCAATTGACATCACCGAGCTCAAACAGGCCAACGAGCAGCTCACCCGCACCAATTCCGATCTGGACAATTTCATCTATACCGCCTCACACGACCTTAAGGCACCCATTTCTAATATTGAAGGCCTGCTCCATACGCTGCAGAGCGAGCTACCTGCTGAACACCAGAACGCGGAGGTTGCCTACATCCTGAGCCTGATGCAGGACTCGGTAGACCGTTTTACCCGGACCATTGAGCACCTCACCGATGTGAGCAAGCTGCAAAAGGAGCACGACCAACCTCAGGTTCGGGTGGCGCTGGCCGACATAATTGAGGATGTACGCCTGGATCTGGCACCACTGTTACGCCAAACCGGTGGCCAACTGCAAGTGGAGGTGCAGGCTACTCCCACGGTACTGTTCACAAAGAAGAATCTTCGCTCGGTAGTATATAATCTGCTCAGCAATGCACTCAAGTATCACCAGCCCCAGCAGGCACCGCAGGTATGCATCCGTAGCTGGCAAGAAAGCGACTTTCACGTGCTGGAGGTACAGGACCAAGGCCTGGGAATAGACCTCAAGCGTGAGCAACAGCTATTTACCATGTTCCGCCGCTACCATACCCACGTGGGTGGCTCTGGCCTGGGCTTGTACATGGTGAAGCGCATGATAGAAAACGCGGGCGGAAGAATAGAAGTACAAAGTGATGTAGGCCAAGGGGCCACATTCCGGGTGTATTTCCCCCGCTGATCTGCATCTACCACCATAAGTTATCTGCACAATGCCCAAGCTCAGCTGCATCTTGCTGGTTGACGATGACACCACCACCAATTACCTAAACCGCAAACTGCTTGAACGCCTAGAAGTTGCCGACCACGTCCTGGTGGCCCTCAACGGCCAGGAGGCCTTGCAAGTACTGGCTACTGAGTGCGCCAAGGCCACTCCGGCCTGCCCGGCTCTGGTTTTACTGGATATCAATATGCCCCTGCTCGATGGCTTCGGCTTTCTGGCAGCCTATCAGCAACTGCCTTTGGCTACACAACAGTCGTTGGTTATTGTAATGCTTACAACTTCTGTTCACCCCCGTGACCTGCAGCGCCTGCAACAATTACCCGTGGCCGGTTTTCTTAATAAACCATTGAATGCTGCTAAAGTACAGCAGGTGCTGCACGATTATTTCTCGGGGCAATAGCTCTAAATAGCCGTGGCACTGTTCTAATGGTGGGTAATAGAGCCTGAACAGTATTCCGCACGATACCACCGCTCTGTACGGGTGGGCGGGTAATTTTTACCGCTTGGGCGCGCCTGGCCGGCGCATCAGGTAATGCCCGTGGCCAGAGGTGCCCTTGCCCGCCAAATGCAGCTCACCCGCTCCACGCAGCATGGCCTTTTCAGACGCCGGAATAGGCAACTTGCACAAAAAAACCACTCAGCGCAGATGCTAAGTGGCTCATTATCAGCGTGGCCCCGATTGGATTCGAACCAATGACCGGCTGCTTAGAAGGCAGCTGCTCTATCCAGCTGAGCTACGGGGTCAAAAACAAATAGCCGCCCGCCCCAGAGGTGGGCTGACGGCTATGCTGTTGGTGTCGGGGTGGCAGGATTCGAACCTGCGGCCTCCTGCTCCCAAAGCAGGCGCGATACCGGGCTACGCTACACCCCGAAAATGAATTAAGAATTAAAAATTAAGGAATTAAAAAGGGCAGTATCTCCCATTTTTAATTCCTTAATTTTTAATTCTTAATTAAGAAATGCGGAGAGGGGGGGATTCGAACCCCCGGAAAACTTTAGGTCTTCGGCAGTTTAGCAAACTACTGGTTTAAGCCACTCACCCACCTCTCCAGGTGGTTACTTTCCGGCTGAAAGGTGTGCAAATATACGAGGCGAATGGAGAAACAAACCTTTTTCAAAAAAAATATCTTCCATCTTGCCACGGCAAACAGCGCAAAAAGGCCGGGTACCGGACCTCACTTGCGCTGCCGTTTGTCTGTACTCAGGTTGGTTGTATTTTGAACGCTAAGGGGTTACCGCCATGCTAAACTGGGCGTACCAGATGGGCTGGCCCGAAGGGCTGGCGGTGGTATTTTTTTTTCTATTGTATCTCGGCTACGGATTCCGGACCCGGCGCTTGGCGGCCCCTCTGGGGCAGCGTGGCTGGCGGCTGGGCTGGAAGCTACTACTGCGACTAACGTATTTTGCCTTGCTGGGAGCTGCCTTGCTGGGCCCGGCTTATGGCCTCACCCAAAATCCGGTGCGCACGGCTGGCAAGGATGTGTGGCTGCTGGTGGACCTTTCCCGCTCCATGAACGCGCCGGATGTAGCTCCCTCCCGGCTGCAGAAAGTGCAGGCCGAGCTGGCCACGCTCATTTCCCGCTTTCCGGCCGACCGCCTGGGGCTGGTCGTGTTTGCCGGTGAGGCCTACGTGCAGTGTCCGCTTACCTACGACCAAGCGGCGCTGCAGCTTTTTGTAAGTACCCTGCATACCTCTCTGGTACCACCCGGCAGCACCGACCTGGCCCAGCCGCTGGAGCTGGTACTTACCCGCTTGAGCAATACCCCTACCCCAGACCTCACCAACAGTACAACTCCGCCGCGGGCTACAGCCATTGTGCTCGTGACGGACGGGGAGGATTTTGGGGATAACCTGGAACCTACTGTGCGGGTACTGGCCCGCTCGGGAGCCAAGGTATTTACCGTGGGCGTAGGCACAGTTGAGGGCAGCCGGATTCCGCAAACGGGCGGGCGGGGCTACGTGCGCGACGCTAAGGGCCGGGAAGCCATAACCCGACTGGTTGCGGCTCCGCTGCGCAAACTTTCCGAGCAAACCGGGGGCCTGTATTTTGAGCTGACGGATCAGCGCAACGAGTTTCCGTTTTTGCTTAATGCGCTGAACCATGTGGAGGGCCAGGCGCAGCAGGTCCGCACCGTATCGGTGGCGGATAACCGCTACCGGTACCCCCTGCTGCTGGCTCTGGGCCTGATTGCGCTGGATATTCTTGTAACCGTAAAAGTGATTCGCCCGTGAGAAGTATCCTGCTAGGCGGAGTGCTGCTACTAAGCACCTGGGGTGGGTTTACGCGCATCCACGAGCGAAATGCCACCGTAGAGCGGGGCACCCGTGCCTATGCGGGGCAGCAGTACCCCGAGGCTGCTGCCGCTTTTAAACAAGCAACTCGTAGCCTCAGCGCCCCCGACGAGGCAATATGGCTGAACCTGGCGCACGCTACCCTGCGGGCCGGCCGGCCGGCCGAAGCCCGGGGCTACTACAGCCAACTCAGCACCAGCAAGTTAACCACTATGCGCAGCGTGGCATTTCAACAGCTTAGTTACATAGCTGCCCAGAAAGCAGACTATGTGCAGGCTCTTAGCCTGGCAAGGCAGGCATTGCTGGCTAACCCTGATAATGCCGATGCCCGGTATAACTACGAATTGTTGCGCGAACTGCTTAACCAGCAGTCAGCCAGGCCGCAGCTGCCCCCTCCAGGGCCGGCCGGAGGCCCCGGCAACGAAAATACTCCCTCGCAAACACCCCAGACCCGGGCGGGCACTACCACTCCGGGCCAGCTCAACAACCAGGTCCAGGACCCGCGCAGTGCCCCTCAGGCCCGCCCGGATGCCGGAGGGCAGCGCAACCCCAACGAGCCCTCAGGCCAGCCTGGCCTCTCGGCTCCTTCCGGCTTTCAGCCCGGTACTGGTCCGAAGCAACAAGTAGCCCAGGGCAGTCAGCCGGGTTCCGTGAGAGGGATGGGCATTGAGGAGGGCGGACCGGAAGCTTCCGGCGGCAGGCAGCGCGGGGGCACAGAGGTAGCCTCCAACGCGGAAGCTAATCTGCAAACCCAGCGGGCCCGGCTGCTGCAGATGAACCTGAGCCCCGGCCAGGCCCGGCAGTTGCTGGAGGCGCTGCACGCTACCGAACAACAATATCTGCAGCAGCTGCCGCGCAAAGCTACCAAACCGGCCCCCAAGGGCCGGCCGGGCTGGTGATGAGGGACGTTACGGTGAGGTGCTTCCGTGCAGGCCCTACCTTGCATCAGCGCCCGGGAAAAAGCCCGGGCGGCTACCCTGCCTCAACGGGTGGGATACCACGCGACTCGCTGTGCAGAACCTGCAACAGTATATCAATTACCACTTACCCCTCTCCTACTCTCTGTAATCCGGTACCCTAAACCTTCCTACCTTTAGGGCCCGAGTTCCATCATTCCCACCCAACCGCATCATGCAAATCAAAGAAGTTGTTATTGTAGCCGCTGTACGGACTCCTATCGGGTCATTTGGCGGCAGCTTGTCGTCGTTATCGGCCGTTGAGCTGGGCGCTATTGCCCTGAAGGGCGCGCTGGAAAAAGCCGGCGTTGAGGCGAAAGAGGTGCAGCAGGTGATTATGGGCAACGTCATTTCGGCTAACCTGGGCCAGGCTCCGGCCCGGCAGGCGGCCAAAAAAGCCGGCTTGCCCGATACTGTGGAGTGTACCACCGTCAACAAAGTATGTGCTTCGGGTACCAAGGCCATCATGTTTGGGGCCCAGGCTATTATGCTGGGCCAGGCCGAGGTGGTATTAGCCGGCGGCATGGAAAGCATGAGCAACGTACCGTATTACCTGGACAAAGCCCGCTTCGGGGCAAAATACGGGCACGGCCAGATGATTGACGGGCTGATGAAGGACGGCCTCTGGGACCCCTACCACGACTTCGCCATGGGCGTGGCCGCCGACCGCACTGCCACCCACTACGGCATCACCCGCGAGGAGCAGGACCAGTTTGCCCAGCAGAGCTACGAGCGGAGTGCCGCCGCGGCTCAGGCCGGCAAGAAGAAGGATGAAATTGTGCCGGTTACCATTTCGGTGCGGGGCAAGGAAACCGTAATCAGCGACGACGAAGAATACACCAAGGCTGATTTCGCCAAGTTTGGCAGCCTTAAGCCGGCTTTCGGCAAAGAAGGCACCGTAACGGCGGCCAACGCCTCCACCCTCAACGATGGCGCGGCCGCCGTGCTGCTGATGAGTCGTGAAAAAGCTGAGGAACTGGGTGTGAAGCCGCTGGCCCTCATTCGGGGTTTTGCCGATGCTGAGCAGGCACCCGAGTGGTTCACGACCACCCCCGCCCTGGCTATTCCGAAGGCCCTGAAACATGCCGGCGTGGAAGCTTCCGAGGTTGATTTCTACGAGATTAACGAGGCGTTTTCGGTGGTTTCTTTGGCCAACAACAAGCTCCTGAACCTGGAAGGCAGCAAAGTGAACGTGTATGGCGGGGCCGTAAGCCTGGGTCACCCGCTGGGCGCTTCTGGTGCCCGCATCGTAACCACGCTGGTAAACGTGCTGCAGAATGAGGGCGGCAAAATCGGCGTTACCGGTATCTGTAACGGCGGCGGCGGCGCCAGCTCCCTGGTAGTGGAGAAGCTGTAATAATTGTTGATTGCTGGAACGAATACAATCAGCAACCAATTCTAAAGCCCTGCTGCACCCGGTGCGGCAGGGCTTTTGTTTGGAGTAGGCCGGATTTCCATAACCCAGCGTGCCCCGGTGCTTTCTTCTGCCAGCCACGGCGGGCAGCCCGGCCCCGTACTATCTCAATCAGACTTTCGTTCTTGCCGCTATGAAACGAATTACGCTTGCCTTCCTCCTGCTTTTTGCCGCCACTGCTGCCCCGGCCCAGAAGCTACGCCGCTTCACTACGTACTACGACTCCACCAGCACCCAGCGGCGCGAAGCATATTCGGCGCTGGTGGGAGCCGATACCGTTATGCAGGGTACGTACAGGCGGTTTTACCGCTCCGGCAAACTGGAGGCTCAAACCAGCTTTCAGGATGGTAAGCGCGACTCCAGCTACGTGGAGTTTCATCCGAACGGGGGGCACCGCCTGGAGGTAACCTACCAGGATGGCGTGCGGCAAGGCCCGTTCAAAACCTATTACGACAACGGCAAGCTGGCCCAGGAAGGTACCTATGCCGACGACCAGCCCGCCGGCCTGCTCCGCTATTACCACCCCAACGGCGAAATTAAGCTCGAAACCACGCTCAGCAACGGACAGCCGGCCGGCACCATCCGGGAACTGTACCCTTCTGGCAAGCCCCGGGCCGAAATTACCTATCAGAACGGCCAGGCTACCGGGCCGGTAAAAACCTATTACGAAAACGGGCAGCTGCAGAGTGAGGGCACTTTTAGCAAGGGCCTGCTGGCCGGGCCCTACAAAACCTACTACGACAACGGGCAGGTAGAAACCGATGTGCAGGCCGACAAGAGCGGCAAAGGCAGCTACCGGAGCTATTACCGCTCGGGCAAGCTGCGCACCGAGGGCACCTACGCCCCTGCCACCCTGGTGGGACGGGCTGTAAAAAATCCGCTGGCCGACGACCTTACCAAGCAGGCCCGCAACCTGGCCGGCGGCACCAGCAACCTCGATGGTCCGGCCAAATCCTACTACGAAAGCGGAGCCGTAAAGAGCATCCAGACCTACCGCCAGGGCGTGCTGACGGGCACCCAGCAGGATTTCTACGAATCGGGCCGGCCGGAGCAGAAAATCGAGTACAGCAACATGGGGCGGGACCGGAAGATTACGCAGTACTATGAGGATGGCCCGGCCAAAGCCGAGCAGCAGTACAAGAACGGCGTACCCGCGGGTCAGTGGCGTACTTTTCACCCGGGGGGGAAGCAGCTGGCTGCGCAGGAAACTTATGCCAACGGCAAGCTGGCCGGCGAAAAAATCAGCTACTACCCCACCGGCACTGTGCAAAGCAAGCTGCTTTACGAGGCCGGCAAACCCAGCGGCCTGGGCCAGGAATTCTATCCTTCGGGTAAGCTCAACAAGGAAGCCACTTACCTGAAAGGGGTAAAAACCGGGGCGTACCGGGAGCTGCGCGAAGATGGTACCCTAGCGGTAAGCGGCTTTTTCCGCAATGGCAAGGAGTCCGGGGTGTGGAGCTATTTTGGGCCTGATGGCAAAACGGTGCAGGAAAAGAAAACCTACCGCAACGGCCAGATTGTCAATGGAGCACCTGCGCCAACGGGCCGCCCCGCACCCGCTCGCCCAGCCGCAAAGCCTTCCGTGAAGCGGAAGTAGCACGATTTTAGCAGCCCCGAGCCGGCACCTGTTTCCAGATGCCGGCTCCGTTGTGCCGGGACCTGGCAGTACTTCACCTATAGCGTTATTTCTATGCTCAAATCTGTACTCCTCACGTGTGTATTGTTAGTTTTACTACTGGGAGCGGGCCCTGCTGTCCGGGCCCAGGTACCCACGTTTGCCTGGGCGGCCCCCGGCCGGCAACCCGCCACCTTTGAGGCGCAGAGCTATGGAAACCAGGCCGTTACCGATGCAGCCGGCAACACATTTGTAACCGGCAGCTTCCGGGGCACGCTTACGCTGGGCAGCACTACGCTTACCGCCGGCGACTACGACGCCTTCGTGGCCAAACTACTGCCCGATGGCACCTATGCCTGGGCCGTGCAGGCCGGGGGCCGCGGCTCTGATTTCGGTACTGCTGTTGCCCTGGATGCCAGTGGCCGGTTACACGTGCTGGGTCAGTTCGAAAGCTATACGGCCACGTTTGGCTCCCTGCTGCTCCAGAACATCAGCAACGGCCCCAGCCTGTTCGTGGCTCGCCTAAGCCCCGACGGCCGATTCGAGCGGGTAGCTTCGGCGGGCGGCGCCACCGACTACGTGTACCCACAGGCGTTGGCCGTGGACGCGGCCGGCAACGCCTACGTAACGGGCGGGCTGCTGGGGTACGGCGTAGCGTTTGGCCTGCATTCGGTGGCGTGCTGGGGCGGCTACAATGCCTTTGTGGCCAAGCTGGATGCCGCCGGAGAGTGGCAGTGGGCCCGGGTGGTGGGCGACAATCGGGCTTATGACTTCGGAACTGCCGTGGGCCTGGATGCGGCCGGCAATGTGTACGTGGCAGGTACTTTCAACGGTGAAGGCCCACATTTCGACCAGATAGCCCTGCCGGGAAGTGCGGGTGAACGGTTGTTTGTGGCTCGCCTGGACGCACAGTATGGCCGTTGGCAATGGGCCGTACGGAGCGGAGCCGGCGTATCGCGCTGCCAGGGCCTGGCAGTAGACGCGGCCGGCAGCTGCTA
Organism: Hymenobacter metallilatus; assembly: GCF_003944705.1. Classification (GTDB taxonomy): domain Bacteria; phylum Bacteroidota; class Bacteroidia; order Cytophagales; family Hymenobacteraceae; genus Hymenobacter; species Hymenobacter metallilatus. The sequence goes on from NZ_RWIS01000004.1 coordinate 261,283, forward strand.
CCTCACCGGCAGTATCAGTAGCCAGCAGGCCACGCTGGGGCCCCTCACGCTACCCGCCGCCACCAACAGCTCCGACATCGTAGTAGCCAAGCTCTCGGCTCGGGCGCAGTGGCAATGGGCCCGGCGCGTGAGCGGCAACGGAGCTGATAGTGGCTTGGCTCTGACCCTGACTCCCAATGGCACCCTTACCGTGGCCGGCAATTTTGCCAGCCCCCAACTGCAGTTCGGCTCTTTACCTCCGGTAAGCACCCAGGGCAAAACCGATTTGTTTGTTGCCCAGCTGGATACGGCTGGCACCTGGCGCTGGGCCCTGGGCGGCGGGGGTGCGGGGGATGAGTCGGCCAGGGGCCTGGCTCTGGCTCCGGCCGGCGACGTACGCCTGGTTGGCTCCTACGAAGGCCCTGATTTCAGGCTGGGCGCCACGGCTTTGCCCGCTGGTGGCCGATACTACGAGTACTTTGCCTCCCGCCTCCTTGTGGCCAGCCTCCACGATGTAGCCCAGCACTCTGCGGGCACCTTCACCATCTGGCCCAACCCCAGTCAGGGCACGGTGTGGGCTACCGGCCTGCCTGATGCTGCTCCCGTGCAGGTATTCGATGCCCTGGGCCGCCTAGTGGTGGCCAACGCCCGGCCCGCCTACGAGGCCCAGGGACTTCAGCTGCCGACGTTGCCGGCGGGCGTGTACCTGGTGCGCTGTGGTGCCTACACGCGGCGGCTGCAGCTGTTGTAATCCAATACCATCAGCTAGCCCTTGGTGGCTGGCCTGCGTACTGTGGCGGCGCGTTCAATAGCCAGCCGGTTTTCTGCCTACAGCCAGATGGTAAATGCCGTGCGGCCGTTGGCCTGGGTTTCCAGCTGAAACCGAAAATTGTGCTGCAGTAAAATATCCCGAATTAGCGTAAGGCCAATACCCTGACCGTCGCGCTTGGTGCTAAAGAAGGGTGTAAACAGGCGGCGCTGCACCTCGGGGTCAATCCGGGGGCCGTCATTTTCAATGCAGATTGTGGGTGGACTGAGCGTGGTACGAAGCCAGATGTTACCGTTCTCGCCAATAGCCTCCAGCGCGTTCTTGCAGATGTTGAGCACGGCCTGCTCCAGTTGCAGCGGGTCGAGGGTAGCGAGCAGGGGCTCTGGCGCCAGATACCAATGCCAGCGGATGCGGCGCCGCCCGGCCTGCACGTGCAGCAGCCGCTCAATGGAGTGCAGCAGCTCGTGCACGTTGGTGGGCTGGGGCTGCGGAGGCGGTAGGCGCACCAGGTTGGCGAAGCCCGCCGTAAAGTTGGCTAAATGGGTGTTGCGGTTGATGGCTACATCCAGGGCCTCCCGAAAATCGGGCTGGTCGGCGGGCCGGAGCTGGGGGGCATAATGGTGGAAGCTTTGCAGCAGGGAGTTAATGGCTCCAATGGAGTTATTCACCTCGTGCGACATCATTCGGATCAGCTTCTCGTAGGCCTTCTTTTCCTGCTGAATCAACTCCTGGGTCAACTCTTCCAGCACAATAAACTGCCGCTGAAAGCCCCGGTCGATGAAGTGGGAGCAGCTGGCCCGGTAGGTCTGCAGCCCCGACAGCTGCACCACCCGCGGCTCCTGGCCGGCAAGAGCCGCCAGCGCCGGTCCCCAATGGCCGGATAGGTGGGCCGGCAACTGACCCAGCAGTTCCCCCGAGGGTTGCGCCAGAATGCGCTCGGCGGCCGGGTTTACGCCTTCAATACGCCCCTCAAACGACAGCAGCAGCACCCCGGCCGGGGAGGCCTGAATCAGGCTTTCCAGCAGGTAGCTTTTTTCGTGCTGGGTTACGCGCTCCTTGCGCAGCTCTTCTATCATGTGGTTGTACACCCCAATGAGCTGATCCATTTCGTGTTGCCCCACGGGCACAAATTTCATGGAGAAGTCGCGGGCCCGGATGGCTTCTGTGCCCGCCGCAATCAGCTGAAACGGCCGCACGAAGCCTCGATACAGCTGCACCGTTAGTCCGACGCTAACCAGCAGCAGCACCTCCAGCCCCACAAACAGCGGCGCATTCGTGCGCATCACCTGGGCCGCCAGCACAACCAGCACGGCATGAATGATGACAACGAACAGCAGAAACTTGACGCGCAGGGTCATAGGTGGGGAATGGAGTAGCTAGGAGGAGCTGAGAAGCTAGAAGGAACCGGCTTGTCATCCTGAGCGGAGCGAAGGGCCTTGTCATGGTAGCAGAATTTGTTGAACTGCTATAAGGTACTTCGCGGCGCGCAGGATGACGGTTTGGAAGCGGTTTGTCACTCCGCATCAAACGGAATGGCATATTTCTCCAGGCGGCGGTACAAAGCGCCCCGGCTAAGGCCCAGGGCTTTAGCTACGCGGCTGATGTTACCGTGGTAGTGTTCCAGGGTCCGGCGAATCATTTGGGCCTCCAGTTCCTCCAGGGTAATGGTGCCGGGCTCGGGTAGCTCCCCGGCGTCGGCGGGGCGCGGGGGCAGGCGCTGGAACTGAGCCTGGAAGTCGTCGGGGCCCAGCTCATCCTTGCCACTCACCAGCACGGCCCGCTCCACCAGGTTTTTCAGCTCCCGGATGTTGCCGGGCAGGGGCTGTTCCTGCAGCCAGTGCAGGGCGCGGGTGTTCACTTTCAGGGCCGGGCGGTTGTAGGTGGCCCGCAGCCCATCCACGAAGTGCTGCACCAGCAGCGGGATATCCTGGGGCCGCTCCCGCAGGGCGGGCAGGCGCACGGTAATGAGGTTGATGCGGTAGAATAAATCTTCCCGAAAACGGCCCTGCTGCACCATTTCCACCAGGTTGCGGTTGGTGGCGCAAATCACCCGGATATCCAGGCGGCGGGGCTTGCTGTCGCCCAGCACCTCGTAGGTACGGTCCTGGAGCACCCGCAGCAGCTTCACCTGGCTGCTCAAGTCCAGCTCCCCGATTTCATCCAGGAAGATAGTGCCGCCGTTGGCCAGCTCGAAGCGGCCCACTCGGTCGGTTTTGGCATCGGTAAACGCACCGCGCCGGTGCCCGAACATTTCACTCTCGAACAAGGAAGCAGAAATACCGCCCAGGTTCACCTTCACAAAGGGGAGGCGGCGGCGCTGGCTGTTCTGGTGCACGGCCTCGGCAATCAGCTCCTTACCCGTTCCCGACTCGCCCTCGATGAGCACAGAGGCATCGGTAGCGGCTACCTGACCCACGTTGCGCAGCACCTGCAGCAGGCGCGCATCCTGGCCCACAATAGCGCGCAGCTCGTACTGCCGGTCCAGCTGCCGGCGCGAAAGGGCGGCCGGGTCAGTTTCGGTATCGGGCTCGTGCAGGGCCAGCACGGTGCGGATGGTTTGCAGCAGAGAGTCGTTTTGCCAGGGTTTGGTGATGAACTCGGCGGCACCAGCCTTCATGCCTTCCACGGCCAGGGCAATACTGCCCCAGCCGGTAATCAGAATAACTGGCAGCGCAGGGGCCAAGCGCTTCACCTGGGCTAGCAGTTGCAGGCCGTCGTGGCCACTGGTATCCAGGGAGAAGTTCATATCCATCAGCACCAGGCGGGGGGGGACCTCCTCCACCAGGCGCAGGGCCTCGGTGGGCGTGGCTACGGCTTTGGCCGCGTAACCAGCCTGCTTCAGCAGCAGCCCCAGCGAGGTGCGTACTGCTACATCGTCGTCAATAATCAGAATCATAGCGCAGAGTGGGCGAAGGACGGGATTTACCGGCAAATATCAGTTAGGCGGCGCAGGATGCCGCCTGCCTTCCACCGGCCGTTATTCCTCCCGCAGGGCCACGGCCGGATGAATACCAGCCGCCTGCCGGCTGGGCTGGAAGGCGCACAGAGCCGTAATCAGGTAGATGAGTACGGCCGCGGCACCCATGCCCAGCAAGTAGGTAACGGAGGGTACGCCCAGCACTCCCAACAGCGGAAACTGCACCGCCACCAATCCGCCTAGCACTACCCCCAGCGTTGTCAGCAGCAGCATTTCGGTAAGAAACTGCCAGCTAATGGCTGAGCCGGTGGCGCCCATGGCCCGGCGCAGACCTATTTCGGCGCGGCGCTGGCTGATGTTTACCCATAGCACTCCAAACAGGCCCAGGGCCACGTTCAGAATCAGAAACAACCCTACCAACGACAGCCCAATGACGGGCACCAACACCGTTTTGAGCTTACGAATGCGCTTTTCGGGCAACGGCTGGATGTCGGTTTTCCAGCCGCCTGTGATGGTGGCAATTTCCCGGCTCACTCGTTCCTGCAGGGTGGCATCGGAGCCCGGCTGCACCCGCACCAGTAGCACCGGCAACCCGTAGTTTACGGAATCCAGGTCGGTGGTGCGCATGAACATACCCGGGGAGCCATCGGCGTAGTCGTTGGCCGGGCGGTAGGTGGTAGTTACCCCAATGATGCGGAGCTTGTCCTTGTCGCGCACCATTAGCTCACCCACAGCTTTGCCGCCGGGAAATACGGCGTCGCGGAAGTCTTTGGTCACCACAACGGGTTTAGCCGAGCCCACGGCATCGTCGCGGCGGTCAAACCAACGGCCCTCCACCAGCTGCAGGCCCAGCACATTCGCCGCGTGGTCGTCTACCTCATATATTTCGGTCAGGGGCGTGTCTTTGCCGTTGTGCGGAAAGATGGTGTTCATGTTGCTGAACGAGAAAGGTGTATTGCTGCTGTGGCGGGCCACATCAACCACGCCTGGCAACGTGCGCAGGCGCTGCACTACCTGCAGCAGCGCCGTGTGCTGCTGCTCCCGGGCCTGGCCGGCGGGGTTCAGCGTCATTTCCCAGGAATTTTCGTACTCAAAGCCCCGGGGCAGGCGGTAGTTTACCTGGTTATAGATGAGCAGGCTGCCAATAACGAACAGTACAATAAAGGCAAAAAAGATTTCGGTGAGTAGCAGGAAGTTGGCTCGCTTCCGATTCCAGATCAGGGTAAGCAAATGGCGTAACATGGTGCAGGGAGTCTAGGAAAGGATGAAGGAGGTTACTTGCTGCTGTTGGCACTACGCAGGGCCTGCACGGCCTGTAGCCGCGACATCTTGTAGGCGGGGTACACGCCCGAAAGCAGGCCAAACCCCAGGCTGATGAACAGGCCCCACCCAAAGATCCGCCAGTTGAGCCCGAACTGGGCGTAGGGCACCAATGAGCTGTTACTGAGCAGTTGCAGGCTCCCCCAGGCCAGTGCCAGCCCTACCACAGCCCCTACCAGCGTAAGAAAAATGTTCTCGACCAGAAACTGCCGCACTAAGGCCCCACTGGTAGCGCCAAAGGCTTTGCGTACCCCAATTTCCGAGCTACGCTCCATAATCCGGCTGACGTTTACATTTACCAGGTTCAGGGCTGGTAGCAGCATGAACAGCAGCGTCAGCAGGGATATGGCCGAGTAGAACATGGTCAGGCCCTTGCTCGTGTTGTAGGTACCGGTGAGGGGGCGTACAATGGAGGCCAGCATCCGGTCGGCGTGAAAATTGATCTGCTCAATGTTTTTGGGGTCGGGGTTGGGAATGGCGCGCACCATGCGGTCAAACTCGGCCTCCATCTGCTCCACATCGGCAGGGCTTTTGGCCAGCAGCAGGGCCACGTGGTTGCCGGTAAACTCGGTGCGCTGCAGGTCTTCCGTGCTCAGGCTGATGGGCACCCACACATCGGCGTAGGTATTGATGCGCATGCCGGGTACATCGGCCACTACCCCCGTTACGCGGTAGCGGGTCTGGTCCAGCTCAATGGTTTTACCCACTACCCCACGGCTCAGGCCAAAATACTGGCGGGCCGTGGCTTCATTGATAACGGCTACGTGGGCCGCCGAGCGAACATCTGGCTCCGTGTAGGGCTTACCTTCCAGAAAGTTGAATTCCAGCAGCTGCCAGAACGGCGCATCCGTGTACTTCAGATCCAGCTTGAGCTTTTTGCCGCTGATATAAGCCGAAGCGGGTGCAAACTGAGAGCTGATGGAAATAAGCTCGGGCTCTTTGAGGGTGCGTACAAACCGGTTGAGCAGGTAGTAGCTGGGGGGCGAGTTCTGGTTGCCGCCGCTCTTGAAGCGCATGTTCAGGAAGTTGGCGTAGAGCATGCGGTTGTTGCGGGTTTCGGGGTAGTGTGGCCCCAGAAAGTGGTCGAACAGTGAGTACACCACCAGCAGCACCATGAGTGTGAAGCTGATGCCAAACAGGCTGATGAAAGTGAAAAACTTGCGCCGCAGCAGCACCTTCCAGGCAATTTTGAGGTAGCTAAGCAACATGAGCGTAGGAGTAGGAAATTGGGAGAGAAGAATACATGGTGGTTACCTGCCGCTGCAGCAGAGCCCGGGCCTTGCTGAGCTGCGACTTGCTGGTACCCTCCGAAATGCCCAGTAGTGTGGCCACCTCGGGGTGGGTATAGCCTTCCAGCGCACAGAGGTTGAAAACGGTGCGGTAGCCAGCAGGCAGCCCCTGCACCAGCCGCAGCAGGTCGGCTGCCTGCAGTTCTACCTCGGCGGAGGGCTGCTCGGTGGCCAAATGGCCAGTGTAGCAGTCCTCCAGGCTAAGCGTCAGCATCTCGCGGCGACGCAGGTAGCTCAGGCATTCGTGCACCAGTATGCGGCGCACCCACCCAGCCAGGCTACCGGTGCCCGCAAACTGATGCAGCCCCCGGAACACTTTCACAAACCCCCGGGCCAGCACATCTTCGGCATCGAACTCATGTCGCAGGTAGCGCAGGCAAAGAGCCAGCATGTTGGGCGCAAACCGTTGGTACAGCTGCTCCTGCGCAGCGGCATTGCCCTGGCGGCAGGCCGCTACCAAAGCAGCATCGGAAAGAGGAAAAGCAAGCGTTTTCATAGCGGACGTTATGGTTTACTACTGCCCGTCATGCTTTATCTGGCGTCTGCACGTGGTGCAGCAGGCCAGGGACAGGCTATGGATTTTCGCTGAATCTTAGCTGACCTGGCTGCCGTCGAAGAAGCGGATGAGCCGTTGGGTACGGCGGGCCTGCTGCTCGTCGTGGGTAACCATCACGATGGTGGTACCCTCCTGCCGGTTCAGGTTCAGCAGCAGCTCCATAATCTCCTCCCCCATCACCGAGTCGAGGTTACCGGTGGGCTCATCGGCCAGGATAATTTCGGGCCGGCCGGCCAGGGCCCGGGCAATGGCCACGCGCTGGCGCTGGCCCCCGGAGAGCTGACTGGGAAAATGGCCGGTGCGGGCGCTCAGGCCCACTTTATCGAGGGCGGCGTAGGCCCGCTCCCGCCGCTGCTTGCCGCCTACCCCGGGTCGGTACAGCAGCGGCAGCTCCACATTATCCAGCACCGAGAGGTCGTTGATGAGGTGGTAGCTCTGAAATACAAACCCGATTTTCTGGTTGCGCAACGCGGCCAGCTCTCTATCGGAATAGGCCTGCACCGGGCGGCCATCCAGCTCAATTACTCCTCCGCTGGGTTCGTCCAGCAGCCCCATAATGCTGAGCAGCGTCGACTTCCCACAGCCCGAAGGCCCCATAATCGACACAAATTCGCCCTTGTTGATGGTCAGGTTGACGCGGTTGAGGGCTACCGTTTCGATGGTTTTGGTCTGGTAGATCTTTTCAATCTCGCGCAGCTGGATAACGGGCTGGGCGGAGGTAACAGGGGCCGGGGCAGTGGCCTGGGGCCGGGCGGTAGTCTGCGTGAGAATGTTTTCCATGAGAGCTGGGAAGCTAAAAGGTCTGGATGGGCAGGATGTCATCGAAGTGTCCGGTTTTGGGTGGTTCGATGCTGCCTTCCCGGTGGTAAGGCCAAGCGCTGTGCCAAATTCATAAACTGTTGATTTTCTTAATTTTATATCAAATACAAGCCTTCACACTACTGCAAATCATGTCCGAAAACGGACAGTGTGTTCGAAAATAAAGGCCCGGTCGTATGGTTTTCAGCTTGCACTCCGGAGAGGCTGGCAGCGGGGCAGAAACCACGGGCGCTTTTCCTTAAAGCCCAGGCAAACTTTTCAGCTCCCCTGGAGTTGGGTAGGCGTTGAATTCTACAAGTATCCGGCGACCATGACGACGACTGCCCTGCACGACCTGTACCAGGAACTGGCTCCTTGCACGGGCCTCGACCTGCACGCGCTGCTGCCCGGCGGTATTCAGCGCGAAGCCGGCCACTTCAATGTGTTTGATATAGCCGACCTCTGGGAGCCTACGCTGGCCCCGCCCGCCACGCCCTACACTTGCCGGTCCTTCTACAAAATCAGCATTCTGCGGAGCCACAGCCGCGCCGGGTATGCCGACCAAACCATGGACATTGCGCCCGACGCCCTGGTATTCACGACGCCGAAGGTGCCATTTCACTGGCAGCCGACCGAACCGCAGCTGGGACAGTTTTGCCTTTTCACGGCTGAATTTCTACTACCCGTGCTCGGCGGGACCACGCCCGATGAATTGCCCCTGTTCCGGGCCGACGGCTACCCCGTGTTTCAGCTGACGCCGGCTGAGGCTACCCGGACGGCGGCCATTTTCGCGCAGATGCGCGCCGAGCTGGCCTCCGACTACGCCTATAAGTACGACCTGCTGCGGGCCTACGTGCTGGAGCTGCTGCACCTGGGCCAGAAGCGGCAGCCCGCTACCGTGCTTCACCCCGCGCACTCGGCGGCGGCCCGGCTGTCGTCGCGGTTTGTGGAGCTGCTGGAGCGGCAGTTTCCCGTTACCACACCCCAGCAGCGCGTGCCGCTGCGCACGGCCAAGGAGTTTGCCAACCACCTGGCCGTGCACGTTAATCACCTTAATAAAGTGCTCAAGGACAGCACTGGCCGCACCACTACCGACCTCATCGGTGGGCGCCTGGCGCAGGAAGCCCAGGTGCTGCTACGCCAGACGGACTGGACCCTCTGGGAAATTGCCGACAGCCTGGGCTTTGTGGACGTGGCGCATTTCTCGCACTTTTTCCGCCGCTACGCTGCCGTACCCCCCGGCACATTTCGGCAGCAGGAAGCCGGGCCGGTTTGATTTCTACAACAAGCTGATTGGCGTATACAACACCCCAGCCAGCGGGGGCCGTGACCTTTGTCGTGTTCAAGTAACACCACAAACGCACATCCTTATGCATACTTCCAGCATAGCCCTTGTTACCGGCGGCAGCCGGGGTCTGGGCAAAGACATGGCCCTGAAACTCGCCCAGCAGGGCACCGACGTAATGCTGACCTACCGTAGCCAGCAGGACGAAGCCGCCGCCGTGGTGGCCGAAATTGCCGCCCTGGGACGCCGCGCTGTGGCCCTGCCCCTGAACGTGGCCGACGTGAGTTCCTTTGAGGCATTTTTCGCGCAGGTTACCACGGTGCTAGCCGATACTTTCGGCACCAACCGATTCGATTTTCTCATCCACAACGCCGGCACCAGCCTGAGCGCCCCTATTGCTGAGAACACCGAGGCGCAGTTCGACGAGATGCTCAACGTTCACTTTAAGGGCGTGTACTTCCTCACGCAAAAGGCCTTGCCCCTGCTGCGCGACGGGGGCCGAATCATTACGATTTCCTCCGCTACCACCCGGGTGGCGTTTGCCGGAAGCTCGGCCTATGCCAGCATGAAAGGGGCGGTGGAAGTATTCACGCGCTACCTGGCCCTGGAGCTGGGCAGCCGGGGCATTGCCGCCAATGTGGTGGCGCCGGGGGCCGTATTTGGGGGCGGCGCCATGCCGGATACGCCTGAGCTCCGGGCCTACGTGACCCAGCTTACCGCCCTGGGCCGCGTGGCCGAGCCCAACGACATCGGCGGCCTGGTGGCCTTCCTCTGCACCGATGCCGCCCGGTGGCTGAACGGTCAGCGCCTCGAAGCCACGGGCGGCATGATGCTGTAAGCAGCTGGCTGGTAGCGACCAAGGCAGCCGTTTCAGCCATACACAAACCGCCGTGCCCGAATACGCCGGGCACGGCGGTTTGTGTATGGCTGAAAATCGGCCGGCTAACCAGTTGCTATAGTTGGGCAGGCCTACTGGGCTGCCAACGGCAGTTGCCGCTCAAAATCGTAGAGCGTGAGGGCCCGCAGGCGGTAATGCGCCACCCAGGCGGCCCGCAGGGCCCGGATATAGGCGCGGCGGGCCTGGTCCTTTTCGGCCAGGGCAATGGTGAGGTCGGTGAGGCTGATGCGGCCCACTTTATAGGTGGCCTGGGCAATGGTGTAGCGCTGCTGGGCCAGGGTGTCGGCGCGGGCGGCCAGGTCCAGCTGTTGGCTGAGCGTGGCCAGCTGGGTGGCCTGTACCTGCACGCTCAGCTCAAAGCCGGCTTCTTCCTGGGCCACGTCCGTTTGCACCTGGCGGCGGGTTAGCGCGGCGGTTTTCACAATGGATTTTTGCCGGCCCCAATCCAGGAGCGGGAGGGCAAACGTTAGCTGCACCTGCTGCTGGTTCTGCAGGGCCAGGTAGGTGTCCCAGAGGTTGCCGGCCTGATTTACGTAGCCCAGGTTTGCCGAAAGCACCGCCTGGAGACCGGTAGTACCGCGGGCCAGGGCAACTTCCCGCTCGGCCTGCAACAGCCGCCGCCGGAAGGCCAGTACCAGGCTGCGGTTCTGGCGGGCCTGCACCAGCGCCTGCTCCACGGATACCATCAGCCGGGGAGCCACCTCGGGCACAGCCAGACGCAGGGCATCGGCGCGCAGGCCGGTATAACTCTGCAGACTCACGGCGGCATTCTGGGCATCCAGTTGGCCCTGAGCCCGGGCCTGGCGGGCGTTCAGCAGGTTCAGCTCCAGCCGCAGCAAGTCGCTTTGGGAAAGGCGGCCGAGCTGGTACCGCTCCTTGCCAATGCGCAGCAGCTCCTCATTGGCCTGCACGTTCTGGCCGGCCACTTCGGCGTTTACCTGCTGCTCCAGCACATCAAAATACAGCTCCGTAATGCGCTGGGTAATGGTTTCACGCTCCTCCACGTACTGGCGCCGGCTTTCCTCGTAGCGCAGGGGTTCAATTTGCCGGTCCCATTTCAGGGCGTTGAACTTACCAAGGGGCTGCGTAAGGCCAATGGCTACGGGCTGGTTGTTGTAGCGTTTCAGGCGGCCATTGAAATCATCGAAGCGCTGCACCTCCGAGGCCACGAACAGCTGCCCGCCCGTGAGGCCAATGTTCTGGCTCACCGTGAGGGCCAGGTTGGAGTTGTTGATGCGCACGGCCCGGAAGTCGGTGGTACCATCGGGCTGCACCACGGGCGTAATTACGCGGCTAAACCCGGGCACCGTACCCTGCAGCCCCAGCTGCGGCCGGTAGTTGGCCTGGTAGGTGCGCCACTGCCAGTAGCTTTTGTCGCGGGTGGTAAGAGCTTGCCGGGCCGCCGCCGACTCATGCAGGGCTTGGTCAATTACCTGGTTTAGGGTGAGCGGCACCGGCTGGCTCTGGGCCAGCGCAGGCGTCGTGAGCAGGAGCAACAGTCCGGTGCCGAGAGGCACCATGTGGCGTCTCAGTACGTGCTGAGGTAGTTTTGGCCGAGTCGTTCTGGCAAGAGACCTGAAGAGTCGCGTCTTTACAATCCAGGAGGCCGAGGTGAAGAGGAGATGCTGCATGGCCGCTAGTCGTGAAGGATGAGTTCGGGCGTATCGGCGTAGTCTTTCATATCCGACACCACTACTTCTTCCCCCGCCCCCAGGCCGCCGGTTATCTGCACGTAGTCGAAGTTACTGGCCCCGAACTGCACGGTGCGGCGCCGGGCTTTGCCCTCCTTCACCACGAACACCGGCTGCTCTTTGCCGCCTTGGTAAAAGGGGCCGTTTTTCACCCGCACCACCCCATGGTGAGCTTGGGTTACCACAAACACATCGGCCCGCAGGTTGGCGCGCAGGGCCGGGTGGTGGTCCTGCTGCAGGGCGGCGTAAAAGGTTACCACACCCTTTTCCACGGCCGGACTAATGGTGCTGATGGTACCGCGCAAATCGGTGCCGTTGATGCGGATAACCACCGGGTCCTGCAGGTGCAGGGCATCGGCGTAGGCGTCGGAAATGGTGGCGCGCACCCGGAAGCGGCTCAGGTCGGCCACCCGGGCCAGCGGGTCGCCGGCCTGTACGGTGGTGCCCAGATCTTCGTTCACCCAGGTAAGCACACCCGGCTGCTGGCTGCTGATGTTGGCCTGCTGCAGTTTGCCGGCCAGCTCTCGGATGCTGCGGTCCTGAATCTGCATGGTAAAGCCCAGCTCGCGCACGTCGGCGGCGTTGGCAGCCCGCTGGTTGCGAATTTGCTCCGTGAGGCGCTGCTGCTCCAGCTGGGCCAGGCGCAGGTTCAGCTCGGCCTGGCGCACACTCTCGGCGGTGCCCCCCCCAATCTTCAGCAGGTACTGCTCGTCGCGCAGCGCCGACTGCAGGCTACGCACTTTCACCTGCTGGGTCAGTTGCTGGGCGCGGAGGTCGTTGAGAGCTTTTTCGAGGCTGAGTTGGAGCTGGCCGGTTTTGTTGCGGTGTTGCTGCTGCTCATCCTGGAGCTTGGCCAGAGCCGTGGTAGTAAGTTCCCGGTCCAGCTCCAGAATCGTCTGGCCCGGCTGCACCCGGCTGCCCACAGCCACTGCCACCCGCCGGATGGTGCTTTGGATAGGGCTGGTCAATACGGCCTCGTGGGCCGGAATAATAACGCCCGCCGCCGTGAGGGAGGCTTCCACGTCGCCGGTTTCGGCGCGGGCCGTAAGAATAGCGCTCCGGCTCAGGCTGGGCCGCAGCAAGGTGCGAAAGGCCAGCAGGGCCGCTGCCAGCACCAGCAGCAGGCCCGCCGCTAGCAACCAGCGGCGGCGGCGCCGCCAGACTTGGGTGGTTTGGGAAATGGCTCTGTCCATTTTCGTACAGGGAGGAAAGGGTTTCCCTAGCTGTCAGCCAACGGTCGTGCCATTTATATAAAATTCTATAAATCAATACAATACAAACTATAAACATCTTACCTGGGAGTTAAAACCTGTCCATTTCCGGACAAGCTGTTCGAAACTGGTTGGGTGCGGAGCTACCCTGCTGCTACCCCACCGCAGAAGGCAAATGCTCCGGCCGAAACCTCCGGCTGAGGTGGTTAAGGCCCTTCCGGCCCTGCCACTCCTCCATGAGGCTCCAACCGGAGCATTGCCAACACTTGTGCTTTCGCCCCCTCAGACCAGCTTGTTTTGCGGGACTTTACTGACCGATTCCTTTGTATTTGTTATCGAGGTAATTCAGGTCGAATGTGCCCAGATTTTTGAAGTAGCTGTTAACCAGTTTGGCAGGGTCGGTGGCCAGCTCACCACGGCCGGGTACATCGTTGCCGTCGTCCCAGGCCCAGGGGGCGTTGGCGCCGCCGTTGCCGTAGCTTTTCACAAATCCTCCGCCGGCCGAAGTGAACAGGGCCGTGTTGGTACGCTGCTCCCACAGACCACCCGCCGCGAAAATATCCACGAGCTTATATTTCACGTCCCGGTCGTCGGCATTGGCAGGGGCCTCGGCGGTAGCAGCCGTGGGGAAGTACTTAATCCCGTCGCCATTAAGCTTGTAGTACGGGTAGGCTTTCAGGCCGTGGCCCTTGGCCTCCTGGGCCGTTACGGGGTGCAGCTCTCCGTTGTAGCTTTCCAGGCTCAGGGTGCCGTCAATGTCTTCCTGGTTGGCCTGCAATGGGGAGCCGGCCGGCACGAAGGAGTAGAAATCCGAATGGGCCACCGTGACAATAGCCTGCAGGTTGCCGTAGGTGCTGCCGTCTTTCTTCACCACGGCCAGCAGGCCTTCCAGGTCGTTTTCGTGCTCATCAATGTTATAGAGAAACGGGTTGTCGGTCCAGTCGCGGGGGTGAAAGAAGGCGTAGGTGACAAACCAGTGGGTACCGGTTTCTACCACCGAGTAGTAGCCGTGGCCGGTGGCGGCAAAGCGGGTCAGGTTGTTCCAGTTGTTGGTGCCGCTCCAGTCGCCGTCGTAGTTGATGGCCGTCAGGTAGTCGCCCTTGCCGCTCAGGCCATGGTCGCCGGTTACGTCGGTATCCTGGTAGTGTACGGGGGCCCAGCGCAATGCCAGGCTGGCTTTGAAAGCGGCCGTGGCGTCGGCTGAGTAGGTGGCGCGGGGTGCTACCGTTTCGGCCTGGTTCGGGGCCACGTTGCAGCTGTTCAGACCCGACAGGGCCAGGCCGGTGGCCAGCAGCGCCACTTTGGAAGGAAGGTTTTTCATGCGGGTGTAGTGGTTATGAAGGAAAGAAAACGAAGGAAGATTAGTAGCCGGGGTTCTGCTTCAGACTAGTATTGAGCGTCAGCTCGGTAGCGGGAATGGGGAACAGGCGGCGGTGCGTCTCGGCGTTGGTTTTCATGCCCTGACCCCACACCGCTTCCCACTTACCGAAGCGGATGAGGTCGGTGCGGCGCCAGCCTTCCCAGGCCATTTCACGGCTGCGCTCCTCAAAAAGCGTATTCAGATTCAGGGACGTGAAAGCGGGCACCTGCGCCCGGCTGCGCACCTGATTCACCAGACTCAGGGCCGTGGCACCGTCGGGGTCCTGGCCGCCGCGCAGCAGGGCTTCAGCCTTCATCAGCAGCACATCGGCGTAGCGCAGCAGCACCAGGTCGTTGCCCTGGTCGCGGGAGGTGGAGGATTTGTCGGGGTAATACTTGATGTTGCGGGTGCCCTGGGCCTTGCCCAGCTCGTCGTTGCCCACGTCGAACTTGGCCGCGTCGCGGAAGGTGAGCCGGTCCGACAGCTCCAAATGGTAGCTGACGGCCGCGTTGCCGTCGGCACCGGTGTAGCGCGAGTCAAGACCCTTTTTGGTGGTCGAAATCAATACCGGCGTGCGGCCGTCGCTCAGGTACTGCTTGCCCGAAAGCCACTGCTGGTTGCGGGTGTCGGTGGGCTCCTGGTAGAGGGCGAAGAACTCGGGCCAGGTCAGGCTGGCGTTGCTGGGCGTGAAGAGCAGGCCAAACTTGTCCTTCATCTGCTGGTGCAAGGCAAAGCGGGACATCATGTTGCCTTGGGCCAGGTTGGCGTCGAAGGGCACGGCGAAGATGATTTCACTGACCTGGGGGCCGTTTTCCACGGCAAACACGTCCAGGTAATTCGCGGCCAGGCTGTGCTTGCGGCTCTTGATGAGCACGTTGCAGGCGGCAATGGCTTCGGTGTAGCGGGGCTGCCCGATGTACACCTCGGCGTTCAGGTAGAGCTTGGCCAGCAGGGCCTGAGCGGTGCTTTGGGTGGGCCGGCCATAGGTCTGGGCCGATACCTCGGCCGACAGGTTGGGCAGGGCCGCTTTCAGCTCCTGCTCAATGTACTCGAACACCTGCTGACGGGTGGCGTTGGCGGGCTGAGCGGTGCTCCCAAACTCGGGCACCAGCGGAATGTTACCGTAGGCGTCCATCATCAGGTAGTAGTACAGGGCCCGCATGGTGCGCAGCTCGGCCGTAAACTGGGTTTTGAAGGCCCCATCGGCGGTATTCTGAAACAGGGCCAGGGTGCGGTTGCAGGTGCTGATGCCGCTGAAGCCCCACTCCCAGGCCACGCGCACAAACTCGTTCTGCGGGTTCCAGGTGTGCAAGCTCAGCTGCTGGTAGCGGGCTCCGTCGTAGTAGTTGCCGTTGCGAGCCACGATGACGGCCTCGTCGGTGCTCAGCTCCTGCAGGTTCCAGTAGGCTTTGGCCACTTCGCCGCGCATCTGGCTGTACACCGGCCCGGAGGCAGCAATGAACTGCTCGGGCGTGGTCAGGAAGTTGCTGGGCGTGTATTCCGACTCGATGGGCGCGTCCAGGTCGGTGCAGCCGGCGGCGGTGAGCAGCAGGGCCAGCGCGGCGGGCAGGGCCAGGAAGCGGGAAGGACGTATGATTCGCATGATTAGTTGAATTGGGGTTGGCCGTCATGCTGAGCTTGCCGAAGCATCTCGCGTGCAGTGCTAATCAATTGCCGTTGCAACGAAGCGGTAGAGATGCTTCGACAAGCTCAGCAGGACGGGCTTTCGTATGAGTTTCCTGCTCTGGACTAAAAGTCCAGGTTCACGCCCAGCACGTAGGAGCGGGTTTTAGGGTAGAAGTTGTTGTTATCGAGGCCGGGCGTGAGGCCGCCCAGGCTCATTTCCGGGTCGATGCCGCGGTAGTTGGTAATCGTCAGCAGGTTCTGGCTGGTCAGGTACACGCGGGCCCGCTTCACGTACTCGCTCTTCAGGGGTAGGTTGTAGCCCAGCGTCACGTTATCCAGGCGCAGGTAGGAGCCGTTTTCGAGGTAGCGGTTGGAGTAGTAGTTGGCGCGGTTGTCGGCGTAGGGCTCATCCAGGGAAAAGGCCGGCAGGTTGTTGGCCGTCGATTGGGCCGGGATGTTCAGGTTGGCCAGCGTAGCGTTCAGAATCTTATTGCCCTGCACTCCGCGCAGGAAGAAGTTCAGATCCAGGTTTTTCCAGCTTACCGTGTTGCTCAGGCCGTACAGCAGCTTGGGCTGGGCGTTGCCCTGGTACTTGTAGTCGTTGAGAGTAGGCGAGCCGGTAGTAGAGCCGTCGGCCTTGTAGAAAAGGGAAAGGCCGTTTTCGTCGCGGCCGGCGTACTCGGGTAGGAAAAACTGCCCAACGGGGTAGCCCGTCTTCACCACCTGGGTAGAAATGCCACTCTGGCCCGAGCCGCCGGGGTAGGCCGTGTACACCTGGTCGAGGCGAAACTGCTCGTTGGCCAGCTTCTCCACCTTGTTCACGTTGTGGGCCAGCGTACCGGTCAGGCTCCACTGGAAGCTGCTGGTTTGCACCGGCACGGCGTTCAGCGTCAGCTCCAGGCCCTTGTTGCTGATTTCGCCCACGTTGGCGTAGAGCGTGTTCACGAAGTACTGGGTAGTGGAAACCGGGTAGTTCCAGATCAGGTCCGAGGTGCGCTTATCATAGTACTCCACCGTGCCGCCGAGGCGGTTTTGCCACAGGCCGAAATCCAGGCCCACGTTCAGCATGGCCGTAGTTTCCCACTTCAGGTCGGGGTTGGGGTTTTGGGTGGGGCCGATGGCCTTGATGAAGGCCCCGTTGTAGTAAAACGTGCCCACGCTGCTGTAGCGCTGGGTAGCAATGAGCGGGTCGAAACCCAGGGAGTTGCCCGTAATGCCGTAGCCCACGCGCAGCTTCAACTCGTTAAGCTTCCTGAAGCCTGAGAGAAAGTTCTCGCCCGCCAAGTTCCAGGCCAGGGAAGCGGCCGGAAACGTGCCCCAGCGGTTGTTCCGGCCAAAAGCCGACGACCCGTCGCGCCGCACCGACACCTGCAGAAAGTACCGGTCGTTTAGCCCGTAGTTCACCCGCGAGTACAGGGAAATCAGGCGCAGAGTGGAAATGCCCAGGCTGTAGCCGGCAATGGCCGCGTCGTAGTTGGGGGCCACGCCGCCGGGGTTGCCCAGGGCCAGGTTGTTGTAGCCCAACTGGTCCGATACGAAGCCCCGGGTATCGGTCTGGAAACCGTCGCCGTTTTTGTCTTCCTGCCAGGAGTAGCCCACCAGCACTTTCAGGTTGTGGGCGGCCGTATTGAGCGGGTTATAAGTAAGGTAGTTTTCCAGGATCTTGCGGGTGTTCTCCACGCTGTAGCGCCGGGCCAGGCCTTTGGCGGCCAGGCCGGTCACGTTGGCAGCATTCGGCACCGGCGACTCCCGCCCCTGGTAGGCCCCGCCCTTCACCGCCTCATTCTGCATGGACAGGCTGAGCGTATTCGTCAGGTTTTTGAGTAGGGTGAGCTGGGCGCTGGCGTTACCGAGCAGGGTGTTGATTTTCCGCTCCTCCCGGTTTTGGGCCAGCAGCGCCACCGGGTTGTAGTACTGGGTGCGGGTCAGGTTTTCCTTATAGGTGCCGTCAGGGTTTCGGATGTTGGTGGTGGGCAGGTGGGTGAACATGTTCTTATACACCAGCTCCGGAATCAGGTGCTGCTTGAGCAGGGAGTTGGTGAGCGTGAAGCGCAGCTGCAGCTTGTCCTTGAGCGTTTTCTGGTCGAGGTTGATTTTGCCGATGAGCCGCTCACTGTCGGAGGTGTTCATCACGCCCTCCCGCCTGAAGTAGTTGACGCTGGCATTGAAGGCCGACTTCTCGGAGCCCCCGCCGTAGCTGACGGTGTGGTTGTGGCTCAAACCGGTGCGCATCACCTCCTTCTGCCAGTCGGTGTTGGTGCCCGCGTCGTTATCGGCGGGGCTCAGGCTTTTGTTATTGGCTTCCAGGTAGCCCCGCAGCTCGTCGCCGCTAAGCATGTCAAGGGTGTTCGATACCTGCTCCAGACCCACGTAGCCGCTGTACGATACGGCCGCGCTGGGCTTCTGGCGGCGGGTGGTGATGAGGATAACCCCGTTGGCGGCCCGGGCCCCGTAAATAGCCGTGGCCGAGGCGTCTTTCAGCACCTCGATGCTCACAATCTCGTCGGGGGCCACCAGGTTGATGGAGGCCGCCGGCACCCCGTCAATCACGTAAAACGGCTCCTGGGCCTGGCCCGTGCGCAGGGAAGAAGCCCCGCGCAGCACCACCGAGGCCGTAGCGTTTGGGTCGCCGCTGCGAGTGATATTCAGGCCGGCTACTTTACCCTGCAAAATCTGGTCGGGCGTGGCCACCACGCCCCGGTTGAACTCGCGCGGGTCCACGGAGGTAATAGCGCTGGTTACTTCACCTTTCTTCACCGAGCCGTAGCCAATCACCACCACATCGTTGAGCAGCTTGGCATCCTGCACCAGGGCTACGTCAATGGTTGCCTGCTCGCCCACCGCCACCTCCCGGGCCAGGTAGCCGACAAAGGAAAACACCAGCGTTTCGGCACCTTCGGGCAAGTCCAGCGTGTATTCGCCGGCCCCGTTGGTTACCGTGCCCACCGTGGTGCCTTTCACCAGCACCGTCACCCCGGGCAGGGCCGCCCCGCTGGCCTCCGTTACCCGGCCTTTCACCCGCCGGCCTTCCGTGGCCCGCTTGCCGGGAGCCGCTGGGGCCGTCGGGCTGGTCGGTTGCAGAATAATAACGCCCTGCTTTTCCTCGAAGCGCAGCGGCTGGTTGCGCAGCAGCTGCCGCAGAATATCCCCAACCCGCGCCCCACGCAGCTCGGTGGCGGCTACCTGGTTGCTTTGCAGGTCGCGGGCCTCATACACGATGCTTACGCCGGCCTGCCGCTGCAGCTGCTGCAGCGCACTGGTAAGCGGGCCGGCCGGCACAGCGAAATAGGCTACTTCGCGGGTACTGCTCTGGGCCTGCGCCCCGAAGGCACTGCCCAGGCTCAGCAGCAGCAGGGCGCCGGTCAGCCGCGGCGTACGAGCAATGAGGAAGGAGTTGAGGTGTAGCATAGGGAAGGGTGAAAAATGGGCAAGGCGTGGCCCGGCCGACCGGAAACCGGCCGATGTGAGAGGAGCAGAAACAGAGGTTTGGGCAGGCGCGGCGCGCCTTATTCTACCCGGTAGGTGGTAGCGGTGCGCCGGAAAATGCGCAGGTGGTGGCGGTGAAGCAGGGTATTAAGCACGTCGGTAATCTGGTCGGCGGAAAGGGCCGGGTCGAGGGAGCCGCTCAGGGCCACGGCCGGCGCATCGGGGCGTAGCTCGAAGCGTACGGGGTAGTAGTTTTCGAGGGTCAGCAGGATTTCAGCCAAGGAAGCCTGCTCGAACGTCAGCATCTGGTTGGTGGTCAGGTTGGCGGTGTACTTGTGGTGGGTGAGCGTGAGCTGCTGGCAGGCCGGGTTGAACACCAGCTTGTCCTGGGGGTGCAGCACGGCCAGCTCCCGCTGCGGCCCGGCCACCTGCACCCGGCCGGTGCGCACCAGCACGGTGGTAGTGGGCAGCTGTGGGTAGGCTTTCACCAGGAAGGATGTTCCCAGTACCCGCACCGCCACCGCTGCTGTTCGCACCACAAAAGGATGCGCCGGATCTTTGGTGACGGCAAAGAAGGCCTCGCCCCGCAGGCGCACCTCCCGGCCCTGGCCTGGTGCAGCCCGCCACGTCAGCGACGAGCGGGGCCGCAGCCACACGCGGCTGTGGTCGGGCAGCACCAGCTCGCGCTGCTCCCCAATGCCGGTGGTGTAGTGCAGCGCCGGGGCTTCGCGTTGCCCCCACCACACTACCGCCGCCACCAGCAACGGCACCAGCACCGCCGCCACCCGCAGCACCGGCCACAGCCGCCGTACCTGCCCGAGGGGTTGGGTACGGGCCCGGATGGTGCGCAACAGCCGCTGCTGGCGGTCAGCAGCCTGCTCCTCGTTCAGGAGCTCTGCATCGTCCGGAGTGGCCGCCACCAGCGCATCCAGCCATTGCTCCCGCTGCTGGCGCCGGCGGGCACGGCTTCGCAGGGAATACAGCAGGCGGGCGGGCAGAGGGCGGGGCGGACGAGGCTTCATAAACAAGTTGCACAAGCTGAGCAGAGTAACCATCCGGGCAGCCTGATATAACAAAAGCGTAATATTGACTGGCTGGAGCTACTTGCGGCGTTTCAAGCGGGTGGCCGGGCTGAGCACTTCCCCGATGGGCTGCCCGGTGCAGGCGCTGGGCAGCTTGCTATCCACCAGCATAGCCGCCGTAGGCGCTATATCAGTGATGCTGTGATACTCGTAGCTGACGCCGGGCGTGATGCCGGCCCCGAACCAGAGCAGCGGCACGTGGCTGTCATAGAGGTAGCCCGAGCCGTGGGTGGCCCCCACGCCCAGCTCCCAGGTCCAGCCCGGCTGCAGCTCAAAGCGCACGTCCCCGAAGCGCTGGTAGTAGAGGCCGTTCTGCAGCTTGGTTTCCAGGAAGGCCCCGGTGCCGCTGGTGAGCAGCTGAGCCGTGGTATTCACCTGGGCAATGCCGGGCTGCTCGCGCAGGTAGTCGGCCAGCAGGTTCTGCACCCGGGCCAGCTCCAGCTTGCGGCTGGCAATGAGCGGGCGGTTGAGGTAGTACATGTTGTTGCGCTCGGTTTCCAGCCACTGGCCCGGCCCCAGCTGTTGGATCAGGAAGTCGGCCGCGCCCTGGTTGAGCGTGGCGTGGGTTTGGGCGCCGCCCGGGGCCTGGTGCTGGGCCAAGTACTTGGGCACCTCGCTGGCCCCGTGGTCGGCGGTTAGGAAGATGGTGTAATTGTCCTTGCCCACGGTTTTGTCGAGGGCCTGCAGCAGACGGGCAATTTCCAGGTCGAGGCGCAGGTACAGGTCGTTTTCCTCCTTCGACAGCGGGCCGAAGGTGTGGCCCACCGGGTCGGGGCTGGAGTAGCTCAGGGCCAGCAGATCGGGCACGTCGTCGCGGCCCAGCTCGGTGCCGGCCAGGGCGGCCAGGGCCAGGTCGGTGAGCAGGTTGTTGCCGAAGGGCGAGATGTTGACGGCCTCGTAGGCCGGCGGGTTCAGCGGGGCCAGCTTGCTGAGCTCATACGGAAAAGTGGCCGCCGTTTTTCCCTTGAATATGCGCTCGAAGGCGTTGGAATCGGCCACGCTGTTCAGGTAGGCTTCCGGCCCCCGCAAAGGCGTCCAGGTCTGCTGGCGGTAGAAATCGGCCTTTTTCTGGGCGTTGAAATCGGCTACCCACTTGGGTAGCACCGGCACGTAGTAGGTGCTGGAGATAAAGTCGCCGGTGTTCATGTCAAACCAAAACGCCCCGTCGGCCATGTGGCCGGCCGGCAGCGCCGAGGCCCGGTCCTTGAGCGACAAGGCCACCACCACGCTACGCCCGTTCGATACCATTTTCATTTCGTCGCCGAGCGTGGTGCTCACCTGGTTGCGGGCCGAAACGCCCATGCCTTTGGGAGTGCCCACCAGCTGCACCGTGGAGTCGTCGGTGCAGTACACGTCGCGCCGCAGCCGCCGGTCGTACCAGGAGTTGCCCACGATACCGTGGTAGCGGGGCGTGGTACCGGTGTACACCGAGGAGTGGCCAGGGCCAGTGACGGTGGGCACGTAGTTGTAGTGCGTATTGCGGCACTGAAATCCGCCGCGCAGCAACCGTTTGAAGCCCTGCCCCCCAAACTGGTCATAGAACCGGGTGAGGTAGTCGGGCCGCATCTGGTCGACCATGATGCCCACCAGCAGCTTAGGGACCGGGCGTTTCTGAGCCAGCAGCTCGGGGGTGCCGCACAACAGCAGCGCGGCCAGCAAAAAGGAACGGGACATAGAAGAAGCAAAGAGCCGCCGCGCCCTTAAAGGGGAAGGGCACTCAAACGAGAAAAAGAGGATACGGCTGACGAAAGGCCGCTACCCGGTGGAAACGCTGCCTAAGTGGGTGGCAGGGTAACCCGCTGCTATATGAGTTGCACGCCCGCCCCGTTCCAACTACTCCCCTACCCCAATTTAACCAAGCCGTAACATTGGCAGACAGACTTGCAACCAGTAATCAACTGGTGTTTTACCACTTAGCCAAACAGCCGCACCAGAAACGGCGACAGTTTGTGCAAGGCACTGCTGAGCTGATTACGAACAGTTTGCTCGGAGGTGGCAAACCGCTCCGCCATTTCCTTCACCGAGAAATCCTCCAGCATGGCCAGCACAAATACCTCCTGCTCCCGGGGCGGCAGCAGGCGCGCCCGCACCTGAATGGCCGCCCGCGTTTCGCGGCTTATCAAACTGCGCAGCGTAGTTTCAGTGGTGGTTTCCTGGTCCGTGCCCAGCACACGCAGGTGGCGCGCCCGGATGTCTTCGTCGCGGAAGCTGGTCAGGATTTTCTTGCGCAGAGCACCCAGCAGGTAAGCCTGCGCGTTGGTATGCACGCGGAGCTGGGCGCGGTTGGCCCACAAGTCGCAGAACAACTCCTGGGTGATGTCCTCGGCTTCGGGCACGCGGCGCAGTACTTTGTGCGCGTACCGGTACAGGGCCTGCCAGTGCGTTTCGAACAGCTGCTCGAAAGCCTGGTAGTCATCAGCTCGGATTCGGTCCAGAAGTCCAAGTACGTTGTCAGTCGGCACGGCGCAGGATTTGCGCCAAATGTAGAGGCCGACTGGTAGGATAAGATGACTCGACCCGGAATACTACAATTCCTTCACACGCTGGTAATAATTCAATAATTTCAGCCTCGCAATGTTACCGAATAGCTCTGCGGGCCTGGGTTGCCAGCAACAACCCCAGCCGAATACCTCTTCCTTTGCTGGAAAGCAGGCGTTCGGCTGGGGTTTTTACTATTCCGTACCGGCGTTACTTCCTGGCGCGACGGCCCTGGAGGATACGGTAGAACGAGCGGGTTTGTACTTCCTCCAGCGTGAGGCCGGTGGCCTGAATTTCCTCCTCCGAAATGGCCCCGCAGTTCAGGGCTTTCAGGAAGAAATTGAGCAGGCCCTGGCCGGTGGCCGCATCATCGAAAATGTCGCCGGTGAGGGTAGAAATGGCGGCTCGCTCCACGAAGGTGCGCAGGCGGTGCACGGCATCATCGTAGCTGCTGAGGAAGAAGTGGTAAGTGGCCGCGTAGCGCATGGGCAGTTGGGCAGGGTTCAGGTCCCAGCCCTGGTACAGCCCGTTGATGAGGGAATGGGTGGTGTGGTGAAACCCCTGCCGCCAGGCGTTATGCACCGATTCGCGGTTTTCGCGCAGCTGCTCAAACGTCAGGTTCTCACCCCGGTGCAGCCCGATGGGCATGACGTTGGTGGCGCCATCGGAAAGGAAGATGCCGGTGCCGCCCAGCGCCACTTTGGTCATGTGGTGGGCAAAGTCGCATACGGGGTGGGCCATGGTTTGGTAGCGGGCCGTAATGCCGCAGGAAGCCGTGTAGTCGTAGGTGCCGAAGTGGGCCGCCACGCACCGCCCCTCACTGGCCCGGATGATGCGCAGGAGTGGGTTGCGGCCCTCCTCATCCATGATGATTTGGGTGGCCTCCACCATCGTTTCCATCTTGAGGGTGCCGGGCTCCAGGCCGTTGGCCTGCTCCAACAGCTCAAACAGGCGCACCATGGTGGTCATCTGCTCCAGAATGGTCACCTTGGGCAGCATTACCACAAAGTTGGCCGGCAGCTTGCCCCCGGTTTCGGCCAGCAGGGTCGTCAGGAAGATGTCCAGGGTGCGTACGCCCCGGTCCTTCATATCCTCGGTGAAGGGCTTGATGCGGATGCCGATGAAGGGCGAAATAGTGCCCTGGCGCATTCCCTGGGCCAGCTCCCGGGCGGCCTGCACGGCCGTGGCGTCCTCTTCCGCGTCGGGGCGGTTGCCAAACCCGTCCTCGAAATCGATGCGGAAGTCTTCTACGGCTTCGGTCTGGAGTTTGCGCACCACTTTCTGGTAGATGGAGTACGGCAGCCAGGCAGGTTCCCGCTTGCGCTCCTCGGGGCTGAGCTTTTCCAGGCGCTGCGTCAGGGCCTCGATATCGGCCTGGAGCATGGGCAGGTGCTCGTGGCCCTGCAGCCGCAGCACCCGGGCCAGCTCCGCAAAGTTGGGCGCGTAGGTGCGCAGGTTATGGAGGGCAATGTCGCCCATGCGCTGGCAGGTATCGGCCTTGAACAGGTTAGCCCCGCCGTACACGGTATGCACCGGCTGGCGGTCGGGTTTGTCGCCGGGGTAGGTGTGCTGGAAACGGCGGTTGGCGGCGCCAAGCTGGTCCAGGAGCTGTGCTTTTTCGGAAGCCGGGAGGCTGAGTTTCATGGAGTAGAGAGTGGGAATGAGAGGAGAAAGTAGCAGTCGGAAAGGGTAGAAAAGTCAGGCAGAACATATCAGGAACGTCATTTCGAGCCCCGCGAGGAATGACGTTCTGGGGTTGTAGCCCTGCACAAGTCGATTTCAGGAGCCCCGATACGTAGAATAGCCGAACGGATTCAGCAGCAGCGGTACGTGATAATGCTCGGCCGAAGTCACCGAAAACACGATTTCCACGAAGGGGTAAAACGAGGGCGTTTCCAGCTTGTCAAAATACTCCTGCACCAGAAAATGCAGCTGGTACACGCCGGCGGGCAAGGTTTGGCCGGGGGGCAGCAGGTCGGGCAGGCGGCCATCGGCATTGGTACGGCCCCGGGCCAGCTCCAGCCAGCCAGCTGGTTGCTGATGTGAGAGGATAATGGTAACGCCCTCGGCGGGCCGGCCCCGGGTGGTATCCAGGATGTGGGTAGTAATCTGGCTCATGCGGCAAGTAGTTTTTCGAGGCGAATCCGGGTGATGTTGTCCTGCTCGGCCGCGGCTACCCGGATTTCCAGCTCGGGCGGGTTGGGCAGCCGGGCCTGCAGCAGCGTCAGCATCTCAGCGGCCGATTTGCCGGTGGCGCACACAATGAAGATGTAGCCGAACCGCCGCTCATAAGCCTCGTTCCCGGCCGCCAGCGCCCGCAGGGTTTCCTCCGAGGCCTGCCGTACCGCGCCTTGTTCGCCCTCGGCCCAGGTGCTGGTGCTGGCGAACTTCTCCCGCAACGCCCCCACGTCCCCGATTTTGGGGTGATGCGCAAACGCCTCCCGCCAGTCGGCTTCGCTCAGGCCGTTCCAGGTGTGCGTGGCGGCCTGGTAAAGCGTGGCGGCATCAGCAAAAGGAAACTGCTGATTCAGCGCCGCCACCCAGGCCGCGGAGCCGCAGCAGCGGTGCAGCTCCTCGGCGCGGGTGGCAGGCGGCAGGTTGTTGAGTTCTGGTAAGGTCATAGAGGAAGGAAATTGATAAGAACATCAGGTAATAAGAACGTCATTCCGAGCATGTGGCGAATCAAGCCAGGGACGCAGCGGAGCCGAGGAATCTCGCGTGCTGACGTTGGATTACTATTGCAACCTCAGCCTGCCCGAAATGCTAGGGGTGCGGCCCCTGGTATAGCTGACGTTGGATTACTATTGCAACCTCAGCACGCGAGATTCCTCGGCTCCGCTGCGTCCCTGGCTTGATTCGCCACATGCTCGGAATGACGTTTTACTTCAGGGCCACACATGCATCATACCACCGTTGGGAAGCGGTTGACGTTTTTGTAGTAGATGTACACTGAAGGCTCTCTGCCCACGGAGGTGGCCCATTGCTGGCAATAGGGCGCCATCCAGATGGAGTCGCCCTGGCGGACGTGGTACCACTCCTGGTCGAGTATGTAGATGGCCTGGCCGGCAAGGTAAAGCAGGCCGTGCTCCATAATGTGGGTTTCCACCATGGGCAGGTGGCCACCCCGGTCGTAGGTAAAAATGTTTACGGCCATATCGAAGCCCAGCTCATTGGGCAGCAGCTCCTGAATGCGCAGGGCCTCATCGTTCATATACACGGGGGCCTTGCTGTCGTCCTTCTCGCCCCACACAATGCCGGGCGCAGCGTGGCCGGCCAGCGGCTCGTACACCTTATGAAACGTGAGCAGCTGGGTGCCTTCGGCGGGGTTTTCAAAAAGGTAGTCCTGCCCCACCGGCACGTACACGAACTGGCCCTGACTGAGCGGGCGGGTTTCGCCGCCGGCCGTAGCCTGTACCGCGCCTTCCACCACGTAGAAGAAGATCTGCGAAGCCTCGGTGCGGCCTTCCAGCCGGCCCTCGGCGCGCAGCGTAACCAGCGTCTGGCACAGGCGTGCGCCCATTTGCTCGTTGATGATGACGTTGACGGTGCCGCCGGTCCAGCCGGGCACGTTGCTGTTGATGTAGCCATCAGGAGCAATAATGGCGTGGTTGCGCCGAACGACGGAACGGGTGGCGGAGCTAAGATTCATGAAGCACAGATTTAAGAGATTTTTCGCTGATTCTGCCGGGTATACCACAGCCCGTTGGCTCAAGCGGTTCGGGGGTTTTCCGACTCAACAAAATGGGTAATCAGCAAAGAAAGAAAACGTGCCGAAACTTCCACGGCGGCGGCCAGATCGGGCAGCTCCACGTTTTCCAGGGGGTTATGACTGATGCCTTTAAAGCAGCGCACGAACAGCATGGTGGCCGGCGCCACCTGCGAAACCGGTACCGCATCGTGCCCGGCCCCACTCACCAGCGGCACCACCTCGTGGCCGGCTTCGGCAATGGCCCGGGCCAGCAGCTGGTTCAGGCCGGCGTCGCAGGTGGCGGGGGCGGTGGTTTGCACGGGGGTCCAGGTGAGGTGCAGCTCCCGGCGCCCGGCAATGGCCTGGGCCAGGGCCTGCACTTGCTGGGCGGCGGTGGTCAGGCGGGCGGCATCGGGGCTGCGCAGGTCGAGGCTGCAGCTCACTTCGCCGGGAATGACGTTGCTGGCCGCGTGGCGCACGTCCAGCTTGCCTACGGTAGCTACCAGCTCATGGGCGTGCTGGCGGCCGAATTGCTCGACGGCCAGCACAAATTCGGCGGCCCCGGCCAGGGCATCCTGGCGCATGTGCATGGGTACGGTGCCGGCGTGGCCGGCCATGCCGCGCCAGGTTAGCTCCACCCGTTGCTGGCCGGCAATGGCCGTTACCAGCGCCACCGGGATATTCCGCTCCCAGAGTACCGGCCCCTGCTCAATATGCACCTCAAAGTAGCCTAGCCAGCCGGCAGCCGGCAGCGTGTCGTGCGGAATGCGGGCCGGGTTGCTGCCCATGTCGGCAATGGCCTGGGCTAGCGTGATGCCGTCCGCATCTTTTCGTGCCAGCAGGCTGCTTTCGAAGGCGCCGGTAACCACCTTGCTGCCCAGGTAGGTGGTGTGAAACCGCACGCCTTCCTCGTCGCTGAAGGCAATCAGCTCCAGGTGAAACGGCAGGTCCGCGCCTCGGGACGCCAGGTTTTCCAGCAAGTCCAGCCCCAGCAGTACGCCCAGCGGCCCGTCGAATTTGCCGGCATTCACCACCGTATCAATGTGCGAAGCCACCACGAAGGTGCGCGCGCCCGGCCGGCGGCTCACCAGCCGGGCGCGCACGTTGCCGATGGCATCGAGGCGGGTGTGCAGGCCGGCGGCCTCAGCCCAGCTTTGTACCAACTGCTGCCCCCGCACGAAGGCGGGCGTGCCGAAGCGGCGGGTAACGCCCTCGGCGTTTTCACTGATGGCGGCCAGGGCCTCAATGCGCTGCATAATGCGCCCGGCGCGGGCCAGGTACGTGGGTTCGGGCGTTTCCAAGTGGTTCAGCGGATTAGGAGTTGGCCTTGATTGAGCTGCCGGAACTCCGGCCGCTGGTACACCAGCTGCCCCGCCAGGTAGGTCTGCTCCACTACCCCACACAGCTCCCGACCCAGGTAGGGTGAAGCTTTGTGGCGGTGATGCAGCAGTTCTTCGGTTACCGTAAATGAGGCTTCGGCGTCCAAAACCAGCAAATCGGCGTCGTAGCCGGGGGCAATGCGGCCTTTGCGGTGACTTTGCCCGATGAGCCGGGCCGGGTTAGTGCTGAGCCAGCGGGCCACCTCGGGCAAACCCACGGCGCGGCCCCGGGCAGCCGTCCAGAGCACGGGCAGGGCCAGCTGCAAGGAGGCAATGCCGCCCCAGGCCGTGGTGAAGTCGCCGGTAGCCAGCTGCTTGAGGGCGGGCGGTGCGGGCGAGTGGTCGGTGGCCACGAAGTCGATAAGGCCCGTTTGCAGCGCCTGCCACAGCTGCTCGTTGTTGGCCCGCTCCCGGATGGGCGGGGCGCATTTGTAAGCTGTGCCGCCGTCGGGAATATCCTCGGCCGCGAAGAACAGGTAATGTTGGCCGGTTTCTACCGTGAGCGGCAGGCCCCGGGCCCGGGCGGCGGCAATGGCCGGCAGTGAGTTGGCCGACGACAAATGCACGATGTGTACCGGGCAGCCGGTTTCCTCGCACAGGCGGAGCATCAGGGCCACGGCCTCATCCTCCCAGGCTTTGGGGCGTGAGGCCAGGTAGTTAGCGTAAGAGCGTTTGTCGTTCTGCTTCCAGGCGTCATCGTCCTGGCTTAGCTCGCAGTGCACCAGCAGCGGCAGGCCGTGGCGGGCCAGCAGCGGCATCACCCGGCGTAGGTCGGCCTCAGTGGCGTTGGGAAAATCATCAATGCCGGAGTGGGTCAGGAAGGCCTTGAACCCGAGCACACCTTCGGCAATCAGGCCCTCTACCTCGGCCGCATTACCGGGCACAATGCCGCCCCAGAAGCCGCAGTTGGTGTGCAACTGCCCGGCCGCGGCGGCCCGCTTCAGCGCCAGACTAGCCACCGAAGTGGTAACCGGAGCCGAGTTCAGGGGCATATCGACCAGCGTGGTAAGGCCGCCGGCCAGGGCGGCGCGGGTGGCCGTATCGAAGCCCTCCCAGTCGGTGCGGCCGGGCTCGTTGATGTGTACGTGCGGGTCGATGAGGCCCGGCAGCACGGTCCGGATGCCCACATCGTGCACTGGGCAGCTCACGGCGGTATCGGGTGGCACCACGTCTAGGATGCGGCCGTTGCGCACCAGCACCAGCCCCGGCCGGGCACCCGATGGCGTTATAATTTCCTCACTTCTGAGCGCAAAACCATTCATACTTTTCACTGAATCGACTCACAAAATGATAATATTTCAAACAATACCCATTTTTACAGTAAACTTCCGAAACCAATTGCCCTCACCCGAAAAGCAGCGGCCAAGGGCCGGCAGGCTACTCGCGGCCGGTTCACGCTACTCTGCTTCTGGGAGATAGGGCAGGCGTTGGTTTGCACTCCATTTGGTCCGGCCTAGCCGGACGCTCGTTTTTTGCTGGCTTTCGATGACGCATTTTTTACTGTTGGGCGTAGTGGCGGCCGTGGTGCTGCTGCTGGTGGGGGGAAGTGCTTTTCTGCACCGCATGGCGCACACCCACCGGGGCGGGGAGCTGGGCACCCAGGGCTTTACCATTCAGGGATTTGCCTACGCCCTCATGGTGCTGGCGGTGCTGTTTGTGCTGGCCGTGGCCTACCTATTCGTGCAGGGCAGCGCCTGGGAAGGCCACCTGATGGAGTGGCTCAACATTGTGGTGCGCCTGATGCACGTTACCTTCGGCATTGCCTGGATTGGGGCCTCGTTCTACTTCGTGTTCCTGGAAAACGCCCTCAACCGCACTGATAATGTGCGCGAAGAGCTGGCCGGCAACCTCTGGGCCGTGCACGGCGGCGGTTTCTACTACCTCGAAAAGTATAAGCTGGCTCCCCGGGAAATACCCAAGGCGCTGCACTGGTTTAAGTATGAGGCGTATTTCACTTGGCTCACCGGCTTCAGCCTGCTGTTTGTGGTGTACTACTTCAACGCCGGCAGCATGCTCATCGATCCGCAGGTGTTAGCTCTTAATCCGCTGACGGGTGTGGCTATTGGGGTGGGTTCGTTTGCGCTGGCCTGGATACTTTACCACGGGCTTTGCCGCACGACACTGGTGAAAAATAACCTGGCTATGGCCTTGCTGGCGGTGGTTATCTGCACCGGGTTTGCCTGGTTTTACTGCCAGGTGTTCAGCGCGCGGGCAGCCTATATTCACTTCGGGGCCATGCTGGGCACCCTGATGGTGGGCAACGTGTATTTCATCATCATTCCGGCCCAGAAGGCCATGGTAAAGGCTGCCACCGAAGGCCTACCCCTCGACCCCGAGCTGGGCAAGCACGCCGGGCTTCGGTCCTTGCACAATAACTACTTCACGCTGCCGGTGCTGTTTGTGATGGTCAGCAACCATTTCCCCAGCACCTTCAGCCACGGCTACCCCTGGGCGGTGCTGGCGGCCATTGCCCTGGGCACGGCCGGCGTGAAGCACTGGCTGAACCTGCGCGAAAAGCACCAGGCCACTGGCCTCGTGCTGCCTATTGCGGCCGGCCTGCTGCTGGCCGTGGCTTTTGTAACGGCCCCGAAAACCGATGCCGGAGCCACAGCCGCCTGCACGCCCAACGTGCGCATGGCCCAGGTGCAGGCCGTAGTGCAGCAGCGGTGCATCCGCTGCCACTCGGCCACCCCCACCGACGAGGTGTTCCGGACCGCCCCCAACGGCGTGGTGTACGACACGCCCGAGGACATCATCCGCCTCCAGGATAAGATTATGCAGCGTGTGGTCATCACCAAAACGATGCCCCAGAACAACAAAACCCACATGACCCAGGCGGAACGGGACCTGCTGCGCTGCTGGATTGAGCAGGGCGCGCAGAATCAGTAAGGCGAGGGAAGAACCTACCAGGACGTCATTCCGAGCATGTGGGGCATCAAGTCAGGGTCCGAAAAATCCCGCGTGCTGAGGCTGCCAAACAGTTGAACGGCAACCGCTTCGTAGCCCAGGATTTGAACCCTGGGCTGGCGAAGAACGCCAGCGCACAATATACTTCGGCTGCGCTTCTGCCTGACGTTCTTCGGGCTTATCCAATGGATTTTCAGATACAACCCGCAAAACAGCACATCTCGAATAACCTCTGGCCATCAACAAAAACGCCTCTGGTGTTCACCAGAGGCGTTTTTGTTGATGGCCAGAGGTTCCAGAAAGAAGTTGGCAAAAAACTGATACCGCCGGGCAACGCCTAGCGGGCTGCTACCATCTACCCTCCCGTGCGTAGGCCCGACCCCACGCTCCAACTGTATGCGGCTGGTGACAGTGGGTTACGAACAGCTTTGTACCGCAAAACACAAGGTTTTCAAGGAAACATAAAATTAATTTCGCTAGTACCTTGCGTTACATAGTACCTTTACCTACCTTTGAAACGTTGATTAGATAAAGTACCGGCCGCGCCACTGCTCCTTTACCGAAGCCTAGCGCGGCCCACCCCGAAAACCACCTTGCGCCAACCGGGCCAGGTGTTGGGCTCCGGCCGGAAGCACCAGCTTCCCTGCTGCCGCCCGGTGTTTTCGGTTGCCTGGCACCCGCTTTTCCGGCGGATTGTGCCCTTGCTTGTCACGTTTGAATTTCTGGCAACATGCTACCTCCGGCGGAACCGCGGCCACCGGACTCAGCCCCTCCTTGCCCGATTTTTCCTCAACCACTTCCTTGCCATGACTTCCTTATCTACTTCCGGCCGGGCCCTGCGGGGTCTGGGGTTCCTTGCTGTGCTCCTGCCCCTGGCCGCCGCTGCCCAGCCGCAACCTACCGGCGCCGTGAGCGGCACCCTGCTCGACCAGGCCAACAACCAGCCCCTGCCCTTCTCCAACGTAGTGCTGCTGCGGGCACAGGATTCCAGCTTTGTGGCCGGAGCCGAAACCCTCGAAAACGGCTCGTTTGCGCTGGAAAAACTGGGGCTGGGTAGTTACCTGCTGAAAGTTTCAGCCGTGGGCTACCAGGGTTTGCGCCGGCCGGTGCAGCTTACCAGTGCTACTCCCTCCCTGCAGTTGGGTACACTCCGGCTGCTGCCCACTGCTCAGCAGCTCAAGGGCGTAACCGTA
Organism: Hymenobacter metallilatus; assembly: GCF_003944705.1. Lineage (GTDB taxonomy): Bacteria > Bacteroidota > Bacteroidia > Cytophagales > Hymenobacteraceae > Hymenobacter > Hymenobacter metallilatus. The sequence goes on from NZ_RWIS01000004.1 coordinate 293,135, forward strand.
ACCGGGGAGCGGGCTGCCGTGCAGGAAAGCCTGGATAAGAAGGTCATTAACGTAGAAAAAGACCTGAGCAGCGTGGGTGGAACGGCCGTAAACGTGCTCCAGAACGTACCTTCCGTAACGGTAGCCCCCGATGGCACCGTGAGCATGCGGGGCTCATCCAATATCACCATTCTTATTGATGGCAAGCCGAGCGCCTCGGCCAACAGCGGGGCCGGCGGCAACCGGCTGGAGCAGATTCCGGCCAGCGCCATTGAGCGGGTGGAAGTGGTAACCAACCCCTCGGCCCGCTACGATGCGGCCGGCGCGGGCGGGGTGCTCAACATCATCCTCAAAAAGCAGAAAAAAGACGGCTGGAACGGGCAGGCTATTTTGAATGTGGGCACCCGCGACAAGTACAACGGCAGCCTGAGCCTGAACCGACGTACTGGTAAGCTCAACGTGTTCGGGTCCGTGGATATGCGCGACGACCGGTACCGCAGCCGCCTCTGGAGCGACCAGTATACTACCCTGGAAAACCAGGAGCTCCGCACTTATCAGCAGGGCAATAACCAGCGCCACAGCCGCAACTACAGCGGCCGTCTGGGCTTCGACTATACGCTACCTGCCAACCAGACGCTTACGCTCACAGTGGAGCCTAACTTCAACCGGGGCCTGAACACCGGTACGCAGCTGGCTACCCTGAGCGGGGCAACCAACGCCCGCATCGGCAGCACCTTTGGGGTAACGGAAAACGTGGACAACCTGGAAGGCTCCCTGGATTACCGGCGTACCTGGGACCAGCATAAAGGCCGGGAGCTGACGGGCAACCTGTACTACAACTACCTGAATGCCGACGTGCTGGTAGCCCAGCGCAACACCCAGGGAACCGCCGACCTGCGCGAGTGGCAGCAGGACCTGCAGGTGAACCTGCACGCCGTGGGTGGCCAGGTGGATTACGTGCATCCGCTGGGCGAGAAGGCCCGCGTTGATGCTGGCCTGAAGGGCCAGTACCAGACAAATGAAGGTACCGACGACTTTCTGCGCCAGCAGACCGACGGTCCGGGATTTGACCGCCTGGCGGACCGCTCCTACCAGTATACTTTCCGCGAGTACACGCAGGCCGGTTACACTACCTATCAGCAGCAAGTGGGCAAATGGAGTGCTCAGGCTGGCCTGCGGGCCGAGTACACCCATACCAGTGGGGAGGTGCTGAATGGACAGGGCCCGTTCAGACTGGAGTACCTGAACCTGTTTCCCTCGGTTACGGTGGAACGCACCCTGCCTACTGCCGACCAGCGCGTGAAGCTTAGCTACTCGCGGCGCCTCAACCGCCCCGGCTTTATGCAGCTCCTGGCCTTCCCGCTGTACCAGGACCAGCGCAGCTACCGCATTGGCAATCCAAGCCTGCGCCCCGAGTACATCAATGCCGTTGAGCTGGGTCACCAGATTACCATGGGTCAGGCCTCGCTGACATCCTCGCTGTTCTACCGCCACACCGACAATACCATTCAGCGCCTAGTGCGCGTGGATACTACGGCTACGCGCCTGTATGGGGCCGGAGCGGTTATTACGGCCCAGTATGCGGCCAATTTCGGGCAGGCCACCAGCTATGGGGCTGAGGTTTCGCTGAACCAGCCCCTGGCCAAATGGTGGCGGCTGACGGCCAGCGGCTCCCTGTTCCAGAATACGGTAACGGCCGCTACGGGCAACGAGGCAAACCGCCGGATTGTATCGGGTACGGCCCGCCTGATGAACTCCTTCACCCCCACGCCTAAGCTGGATGTTCAGCTAACCGGCAATTACCGCGCGGCCGCCGTAACGGCGCAGGGGCGGGTGCTGCCGGTAGGCTCCGTGGATGTGGCCCTGCGCCAGCGCCTGTTCAACGACCGGGCTGCCCTTACCTTGCGCATTTCGGATGTGTTGAATACCCAGCGCAACCGTTCCGTATCGGCTACGGATAATTTCCGGGCCGAGTATTACAACAAGTGGGAGTCGCGGGTGGGCTACCTGGGTTTTAGCTGGTATATGGGCTCCAACAAGCCCCCCAAGAAAATTGAGAACCAGCCCCAGGGCGGGGGCGGCGGATTTGGTGGTTAGAATGTGCTGCACCTGGCCACCATTCCGGACCTCACACTGCTGGCCTGGGCCAGGGTGTGGGGTCCTTTTTTTAGGAAGTGAGGCCAGCGGTTAGGCCAGATGCCCCCTACTGGGTCAGGTGGTGTCCGCTTTGACTTATGTGTAGCCCCGATAAAGCAGCTGCACTACAGAGCTAAGGGCAAAAGCCGGGCCCGTGCCGACGGAGCAGCGCGTTACCCACAGCCATACCGGCAAGCCAGAAACTCAGCTACTTGCCACGTACTGAATTCATTAACACAATTATTTTTCCACTCAGGCATCCCTCCGGCAGGGCAGAGCGTCTAGTAGAGCAGAAGCCTTCATCCGGCTTTTCCGGGTTTCACGGTGCCCACTTACCTCTTTTCTGCTGGCACTCAATTTCTAACTGATAAGCTAAAAAATATTTACACAGTACCTTGTTTTACATAGTACCTTTAGTTACCTTTATTGTGTTCTTCCACTCCGACTGCTGAGCCTCTTTCCTCAGGTAAGCCGCCCACCAGGATACCGAAGCCGCCCGCTTGTTTTGCGGGTAACTGCCCCACCCCAGCCGCTATTTGGTGCCGGCTGCTCTGGGCTCGACGCTAACCTATTTTTTTTCGACTTGCAGCCTTACCCGGCACGGAACCGCGGCCGTACCGGCACACCTGAGAGTCGTTGCTTCCTGTTTCTTTCTCTCTACCTGCCATGAAAACTTCCTTTGCTTCCGCCGCCCTGCTGGGCGTTTCCCTCCTCGCTGCCGGTGCCCAATTGCCTGCACATGCTGCCTCACAACCCGGCCGGGGTACCGTATCGGGCCGCCTTTACGATGGGCAGACCCAGGAGCCCATTCCGCACTCCTACGTAGTGGTGCTGCGGGCCTCCGATGGGCGCTTCGTTCAATCGGTGGAAACGGATGCCAACGGCCATTTCCGGGCTACCGGACTGCCGCTGGGGCGCTACGTGGTGCGCACTACGGTGCTGGGCTACCACGCCATCCGGCCGGCCGTGGCCCTCAATAGCACTAGGCAGCAGCACGCGCTGGGCACCGTGGTACTGGTGCCCCTAACTATGCCGCTGGTGGCCCGCGCCGACAAGCAGGCCTGGGCCAAGCGGGCTACGCCGGTTGCCGCCGTGGAGCCCCGCCGCCCTGCCCTGCGCGTACGCTCGTAGTGGCCGGTGCACCCGGTACCTGATCTGGCCCGTGGGTCTGCGTAAGCGCAGCCTACGGGCCAGGTTGCGTTACGGAAGTCCAAGTAGGCCGCGCGGCTGCGTACGGCATGTGCCCGATGAGCTGTTACCTTCGTGGCGGTTGGTTTGCTGCTTATGTCCGCGTTTATTGCATTCATTCTATTTCTGCTGTGCGGCACCCTGGTGCCCCAAAACCGGCAGTTTCGGCAAACGCCCAATGGTGTACCCATCTTCGTGGTATCCAATGGCTTTCATACCGATGTGGTGCTGCCTCTGCGGGATGCTCAAACCAGCCACGACTGGCTCCGCACCCTCAACCAGCCTGCCCTTACTGCCCGCTTTGCTCATTACAGCTACGTGGCATTTGGCTGGGGCAACGAGGGGTTTTATCTGGGTTCTGCAGGAGGAAAGTTCCCGGGGCCCGCAGCCATTGCCGGAGCCGTATTTCCTTCCAAAACACTCATGCACGTCGGTTTTTACCGGGCCCCACCCGACTCGGGCACGCACGTTGTACCTCTTCGGATTTCACCCGCTCAATACCGCCGCCTCACCGCTTACGTACAGCAAGGCTTCCGTCCCGATAGTCTGGGCCGGATGCAGCTGCGGCAGCCGGCCGGCTACACCCCGCAGGATTTTTTCTTTCTGGGGGCCGGCCGCTACCACGCCCTGCGCACCTGCAACGACTGGACCAACCGGGGCCTGCATCGGTCGGGCCTGCGGGCCGCTCTGAAGGCGCCGCTGGCCTCCGCTGTTCTGTTCCAGGCCCGGCGGGCAGCCTCACGCTGAAGGCAGGGCGTTTCGGGGGTACGGCGGAAATAAATACATAGTATTTTCATTGTTTATATTATCCTAACACAAACTTGTAATACTTCAACAAAAACCTGTAACACCCCGCTAAATTCCTATTTAGGTGTAACCCTACGCTGGCTATTCAGTGTAGTATCCATTCCGCTCCTATCCGCCTAAATCGTGAAAACATGCTGGATGTTCATCGTGAAATATTGCCCAATGGCTTCTTATTGATTTTATCTCCGGACGCGGCCTCAGCCGATGAAGTGAAACTGACCCGGGCCCTGCACCGCGCCAGCCGCAGCGACAAGCACACGATTCTGGTAGATCTGAGCCTCATTGATTCGCTCACGGCCGAGGCCATTGATCTGCTGCTGGCCTACGCCTTTATGCTGCATGCCCAGAGCCGCCGCCTGATTCTCTGCCACGTTCCGCAGTCCGACCAACACCATTTTCTGTACCTGGATGTGGCCTCGCAGCCGCTGCTGGTGCCTTCTCTGTTGGATGCCATGCAGGAAATAGATTTTCAGACCGGTACAAACCGGGCATTTTCCTCACGCTCGGGTTAGCATAAGAAGCCGAAAATCCGGCAGAATCCCCGACTTTTGCGGCCGTATTTCCGCATCCGTTTCTTTCCGATGAGCGCACAGCAACCCAGCATTCCGCAAGGCACCCGCGACTTTGGCCCGGCCGTGGTGGCCCGCCGTACCTATATTTTCGGCGTAATTCGCCGCGTGTTTGAGAAGTTCGGCTACGCGCCGCTGGAAACGCCTACGCTGGAAAACCTCTCGGTGCTGACCGGCAAATACGGGGAGGAAGGTGACCAGCTGCTGTTTAAGGTGCTGAATTCGGGTAATTTTCTAAAAAAACAAAAGGGTGAGGTTGTTAAGGAGCAGGTTACTGCCGACGACCTGGTGGCCGGGCCCCGGGCCGTACTGCCCAAAATTGCCGAAAAGGGCCTGCGCTACGACCTGACGGTGCCTTTCGCCCGCTACGTGGTGATGAACCGCCACACCCTCACCTTCCCGTTTAAACGCTACCAGATTCAGCCGGTGTGGCGGGCCGACCGGCCCCAGCGGGGCCGCTACCGGGAGTTTTACCAGTGCGACGCCGATGTGGTGGGCACCAACTCCCTGCTGTGTGAAGCCGAAATCGTACTGATGATGTCGGAGGTCCTCACTACCCTGGGCCTTACTGAGCACACCATCAAAATCAATCACCGCGGGGTGCTGGGTGCCTTTTACAAGGCACTGGGAGGCGAAGGCACCGAGGTGGACCTGTTTACGGCTATTGATAAGCTCGACAAGATTGGGCAGGAAGGCGTAGAAAAGGAACTGGCTGGGCGCGGCTTCTCACCGGAGGCCACGGAGCGGCTATTCGACCTGCTGGGCGTGGGCGGCGACTTTGAGGAGAAGCTGGAGCGGCTGCTGGCGGCCTTTGCTACGGCCGGGGTGGAGCCCGACAACCCCGACGGCTACAAAGGGCTGCAGGATTTGCAGCAAGTGCTGGCTTACTTGCGCGGCTTTGGCTTTGAGCAGTGGCAGAACCTGGAATTTGACGTCACGCTGGCCCGGGGGCTGAGCTACTACACGGGCTGCATCTTCGAAATCAAGATCAACAACGTGAACATGGGCAGCGTGTCGGGCGGGGGCCGCTATGACAACCTCACCGGGGCCTTTGGGCTACCAGGCGTGTCGGGCGTGGGTTTCTCCTTCGGCGTGGACCGGCTCTACGACTGCCTGGAGGAGCTGCAGCTGTTTCCGGAAGCCGTGGCCACCACTACCCGCTGCCTCATTGCCAACTTCGATGCCGACAGCGAAGCAGCCGTGCTGCCGGTGCTACGGCAGCTGCGCGAAGCCGGCGTGGCCTCGGAGCTGTATCCGGAACCCGGCAAGCTGGGCCGGCAGTTTAAGTACGCCGATGGCAAAGGTATTCCTTACGTGCTGCTGCAGGGCTCCGAGGAGCGGGCGGCCGGGCAGTTCAAGCTCAAAACCCTGGCTACCGGGCAGGAGCAGCTCCTGACGCTGACGGAGGTTATTCGTCTGCTGGCGTAGGTACCCCAAGAGAAGCGGATATCGGTGCGTGAATTACGGATTTTCTTCTCCGTGATTCACGCACTGGTTATTTCTATGCCCTCTCATTTAGGGTTATTAGTGCTTCTGACAGAGCCTGTTATTTTCTCCGTTACGGTACCGGCACTGGCCAACCAACCAGCTAGACAGGCAACCTCAACGTTAACTCCGGTTACCCTGCCTGCGTAGGAAAATGGTGCTGCAACGCTCATTCCGGTGGGATACAAGCCTGGCATTTTCCGCTGCTGCCTCCGGTGCTCTGGCCGTTTTGTGAGGCGGCAGGCGCGGTATGTTCTGGAAGTAGCTGCCCGCGCTACATTCCGCACCTACCGCCCACGGTTTTCCTCCAATACCCCAATCCAATACTATGAGCTCCAGAAAGACCCCTACAGCCTGTCCTGTGCCGAATGGCAAGCTTCTGCTTATTGGTGGGCACGAAAGCAAAGGCGACGCTCCGGAAGAAGATGAGCAAGCCGCTTACAATATAAATTTTGCCCCTGAAGCCATTTTACGCCGCCTGAGTGAGGAAATTGGTTCCCGGGGGCCATTGGTAGTTATTCCAACAGCATCGGGTGAGCCAGAAGAATCTGTAAAGGATTACGTGAAAGCCTTCCGCAAAATTGGGGGCCCTGAAGTGGTGCCCTTGGATATTCGGCAACGCCCTGATGCACAGAGCGAAGCCAGCCTTAAGCTGCTGGATAAGGCCGGCGGCGTGCTGTTTACCGGCGGCGACCAGCTGCGGCTAACGGCTCTATTGGGCGGAACAGCCGTGCAGCACCGTCTCTACGAGCGGTATTCTCACGATAAGCTGATCCTGGCGGGAACCAGCGCCGGCGCCACGGCTATGAGTACTCCTATGATTTTTCAGGGCCGCAACGACGCGGGCATGCTGAAGGGCGAGATTCATATTACGACCGGCCTGGAATTTTTGCACGATGTGGCCGTTGATACACATTTTGTGGCCCGGGGCCGCATTGTGCGCATGGCCCAGATACTGGCTACAAATCCGGCTTGTATCGGCCTGGGGCTAGAGGAAGACACGGCAGTACTGGTAACGGCAGGAAAGGAAATCGAAGTATTGGGTAGCGGCCTGGTACTGGTGCTGGATGCGCGTAGCTGCGGCTCTACCAACATTCATGAAATAGCCCCCAACACCCCTTTCTCTCTGCGTGATTTGCGACTTGACTTGCTGGCGGGCGGTGAGCGGTACACACTGCCCATTCAGCCCCGGCTATATGCATAACAGTTTAGCGGGCTCCTCATAGCTGAGTCAGGCGTAGCGGCCTTCGTAGGCAATGTATCCTCATCTTCAAGGGCAGGCAAATACCACAGGGTGCTGCGGAGCTACAGGCCTATCTCCCTGGAGCTAGCGGTTATTTTCAGTAGCTATTCCCGCCTCTCCATCGCACTACTTAGCATATAATGAATCACTTATGCTCTTACGGTATAGCCATTCGTTGTTTACTCACCATATCCATTTTTTCTAGGAAAACTTCGTGTATCACATTCTGAGCCCCGACTGGCTTGCTGCTCGCCCTGCTTACTCTCGGCTCCTGCGGTCAGAACCAGTGACGCGGATACTGGCTACGGCCCCGATTCCAGCAGTATCACCTATCTGTTGACCGACAACAACTCTGCCACCAGCACGGATACCAGTGTTACCATGCTGGGCACTACTCTAGCCCTGAGCCACTGGCTGCTGATTTGGGAAAATTACTCCGGGAGCAGCTCATGAGTACTTGTGCTGGGGTAACCGGGAAAAAGTGCCAATTTTGGCGGCTCCCAACTCGCCCACCCCCGCATGTCCCAGGATTTCCTGCTTACCCCATCTGCCCGGCTTACCCTGCCCACCCTCAATCAGCTGCTGCGTTCCAAAGCTCGCGTGGTACTTAGCCCCGAGGCCCGCCAGCAGGTAGAGGCCTGCTACCACTACCTGCACACCCGGCTGGAGCGTACGCCGGAGGCCGTCATTTACGGTATTAACACTGGGTTTGGGGCCCTCTGCGACAAAGCCATTCCGGCCGGCCAGCGCCAGCAGCTCCAGCAGAACCTGATGATGTCGCACGCCTGTGGCACGGGCGAGGAGGTGCCGGCCGAGCTGGTGCGGCTGATGCTGCTGCTGAAAGCCCAGAGCCTGAGCTACGGCCACAGCGGCGTGCAGCTGGCCACCGTGCAGCGCCTGCTCGATTTCTACAACCGGGGTATGCTGCCGGTGGTGTACCAGCAGGGCTCCCTGGGGGCCAGTGGCGACCTGGCCCCACTGGCTCACTTGTGTTTGCCCCTGTTGGGTTTGGGAGAGGTACATTACGAGGGCTACCGCCTGGCCGCCGCCGACGCCATGAGTTTGTTCAGCTGGCAGCCGCTTACCCTGGAAGCCAAGGAGGGCCTGGCCTTACTCAATGGTACCCAGTTTATGCTGGCGTATGCCGTACACGGCCTGTTGCGGGCCCAACACCTGCTGCAGGCTGCTACCATGATTGGGGCCTTGTCGCTGGAAGCATTTGATGGGCGCAGTGAGCCGTTTGATGAGCGCCTGCACCGTATTCGGCCCCACGCCGGGCAGCTGCGGGTGGCCCAGCACCTGCGGGAGCTGTTGGCCGGCTCGGAGCTGCAGCAGCAGGTAAAAGTAGCCGTGCAGGACCCCTACTCCTTCCGGTGTATGCCCCAGGTACACGGTGCCTCCCACGATGCCCTGGCTTACGTGCAGCAGGTGGTAGAAACCGAGTGCAACGCCGTTACCGATAATCCCAACATCTTTCCCGATTCGGATGCTATTCTGAGTGGGGGCAACTTTCATGGGCAGCCCCTGGCCCTGGCCCTGGATATGCTGGCCATTGCCACGGCCGAGCTGGGCAGCATCTCCCAGCAGCGCACTACCCAGCTCATCAGCGGGCAACGGGGCCTGCCACCCTTCTTGGTAGCTGAGCCGGGGCTGAACTCCGGATTAATGATTCCGCAGTACACGGCGGCTGGTATTGTAAGCCAGAACAAGCAGCTGTGTACTCCCGCCTCGGTTGACAGCGTGGTGAGCAGCAACGGCCAGGAAGACCACGTGAGCATGGGGGCCAACGCCGCCACCAAGGCCCTGCGCGTGGTGCAGAACGTGGAGCAGCTGCTGGGCATCGAGCTGTTCAACGCGGCCCAGGCCCTGGCCTTCCGCCGCCCCGCCCGCACCTCCGGACCTCTGGAAAAACTGCTGGCAGCCTTCCGGGAGAAAGTGGCCTTTGTAAGCCAGGACCGGGTGCTCTACCCCGACCTGCACGCCGCTGCCGCCTTTGTGCGGGAGTATGAATTTGCTAGTTGATTGTTGATTGCCCGGTCATTCTGAGCTTTCCGCGCATGAAGCGGCGCCGAAGGAGCTTATGGCGTTAGAACGACTACCGTTGTACCGGCTTGTTCTAACGCCGTAAGCTCCTTCGGCTGCGCCTCAGGACAACCGAACAATCAACAATCTGCAACCAACAATCAACTAGCAACAACTACTTTAGCCCAGCGCGGGCACGCAACCGCGCGGCTGCTTCGTTATGGGAATAGTGAACCGACTTTTACTGCTCTTTTTACTTGTTGCCGGCCTGCGCCTGCCGGGTTGGGCCCAGTGCACGCCTACCCCAAACTCGGGCGCGTGCTTCCGGGCCTATGATGGGGTTACCGGGCAGGAACTGCCATTTTATCTGTGCGTCGGCCGCCCCGTTCGGCTACGCGACTGTAGCGGCAAAGCCCTCGACCCCGCCCAGATTTATTACCGCCAGGCCAGCACCATCGTATGCTCCGGGTTTGTTGATACGGTTACCACCTTTACCCCAACGGCGCCGGGGGTGCTGGTTGTCACCCAGAATACCCAGGGCCCGCAGGGTGGTAGTCAGGGCATTATTTTCTCCCGCAATTTTGAAGTAAAAAGCACACCGCTGCCCACTTTCACCCTCACCACCTGCACACCCGGCTTCGTGCAGGTAACCGTAACGGATACCAACTACGACCAGTATTTCGTGCAGGTAGGCAGTAGTGCCCCCGTGCCGGCCCTGCGCAATACCACCGTCACCTACCCCACCAGTGGCCCCGCTACGGTAAGCGTTACCGGCCGCTACAACCAGACGGGTATCTGCACGGGCACTGCCACCCGCAGCTTTACGCCACCGCCAGCGCCCCAGCGGCCCACCCTGCGTAGTCTTGTGGTGCAGGGTAGCACGGCTCAGTTTGAGTTCGGTGGTTTGCAGCCTGAGTATCAGTACAGCCTGCAGGTAGCCGATGCCGGGGCGGCCGGCGGCTACCGTACAGTAGCTCCTATTGCCAGCAACCTGACCAGTTTCTCCCTCAGCAATGCGCCCCTGCCCGGCTGCTACCGTCTGCTGCTCCAGGATGCCTGTCAGCCGTCGGTGGCCAGCTCGTCGTCGTTTGTAGTGTGCTCGGTGGCGCTGGCGGGCACCTCCCAGAACGGCCGCAACCTGCTCAGCTGGACTACCAGCAGCAGCGGCGGCAGCTACACCCTGAGCCGCACCGATGCCAGCGGCACCGTGCAGCTGCCCGTACCCGCCGGCGCCACCCAGTACCTCGATACGGCCGTAACCTGCGGCACGGTGTACCGCTACCGCGTGAGCCTGATCATGGGCGCTACTACCTCTACCTCCGATGAAGTGGCCGTGACCACCAGCTCCGGGGCGGCCCCGGCAGCCCCGCGCCTGGCGGCAACCTTCAACCTGCGCAACCAGGTAGAGTTGACGACCACCCTGGCCCGCAGCCCCAACGGCGGCCAGCTCACCTACCTGCGCAACGGCCAGGAGTTGCGCGTAACGCCGGCCCGCACCCTGCGCGATTCGCTGGTGTCGCCCAGCCTCGCCGACCCGCTGTGCTACGCCGTGCGCTTTCTGGATGCCTGCGGTAACCGCTCCCCCGACAGCGCCCCGGTGTGCCCGGTGCTGCTGGAAGCCCGCGCCGCCAACGACGAGGGCACCACCATCCGGCTGACCTGGACGGCCCTGCGCGGCCCCGATGCTACTGCGACGGTTAGCTACCGGGTGCTGACTCTTTCGCCCGCCAACGCCGTGCTGCGCAGCGTGCCGGTTGCCAGCGGGTTGACTTATCTGGATTTGCAGCCGCCCCAGGACCAACAGGTGGTGCGCTACCGCATTGAAGCCACCGGCGGTGGACTGATTTCGGCCAGTTATTCCAATGTGGCCTCGGTGGCGCGGCAGGTAAAACTGTTCGTACCCACGGCCTTCACCCCCAACGGCGACGGCCTGAATGACGTGCTGGAGCTGAAAGGCCGTTTCCTGGATAACTTCCGCTTCACTGTTATTGACCGGAACGGGCAGCAGGTATTCCAGGCCACCACCCGCACCCAAACCTGGGACGGGCGCATTGGTAACGAGAAACCAGTCACCGGCGCTTACGTCTGGCGTTTCGAGGCCACCGACCAGGAGGGCAAGCGGGTGGTGCAGCACGGCTCCGTCACGATTATCCGGTAACGCGGGTAGCTCCTTACTGTGGCGTTGTATTCCTGTTTTTCGGGGTTGCTTGCTTTTGCCGGGCACGGTGGGCTGCTGGCGTTGGGGCTGCTGACAGCCTGCCAAGCGCCGCCCAAGCCGCTGCGCATCAGCGTGGTGGGCGACGTGCTGCTGGACCGGGGCGTGCCACCGGCCCTGGCCCGCGACAGTGCTGCCCTGCGCCGCACCACTCGTCGGCTGTGGGCCGGGAGCCGCTACGTACTCGGCAACCTGGAATGCCCGCTGACAACGGCGCGGCAGCCGGCCGCCAAGGCGTTTGTGTTTCGGGCCGCGCCCCGGTACGCGCCCTGGCTGCGGCAGCTGGGGTTCACCCATCTTTCCCTGGCCAACAACCACACCCTCGACCAGCACCTGCCCGGCCTGCGCGAAACGGCCGCTACTCTGGCGGCCGCCAAGCTGGGCGCCCTGGGCTACACAGCCAATGCGCAGGCGGGCTGTCAGCCCACGCTACTAGGGCCGGATAGCAGTGTGGCCGTGTTTGCCTACTCCGACCTGCACCAGCGGCTGGCGGGGGAAAGCTGCCTGTGCGGGCGCGACTTTGTGGCCCTGTGCGAGCGGGTGGCGGCCTACAAAACCCTGTTTCCGGGGCGGGCTGTGCTGGTGTACTTGCACTGGGGCACCGAGTACGCCGAGCAGCCTGGTCCCGCCCAGCGCACCCAGGCCCGCACCCTCATCGACTGCGGAGCGGCGGCCGTGGTAGGTGCCCACCCGCACGTGGTGCAAACGATGGAGTTTTACCGGGGCAGCCCGATTCTGTACAGTCTGGGCAATTTCCTGTTCGACCAGCAGGGCCGCGCCACCGACTTGGCGGTACAGGCCGATTTTGAAGTGGCACAGGGTCACGTGGCCACTACCCACCTGCGCCCGGTGCAGCTGCGGCGCGCTCTGCCCTACCCGGCCGATGAGGCAGCTAAAGCTGCCCTGGCAGCCCGTATCCAGCGGATTTCGCCGGACGTGCAGCTGCTACCAAACGCGGATACCGGGGGCTGGGAGCTGATGCCGAAGCCTGGAGCCGCCCACCCCGGGTCCGCTGGCCCTGGCTATTTTTCGCGCCAGCTTACCCTGCCCACGCCCACGGGGGCCCGCGCCCTGGTGCGCCTGCGCTACCTGCCCCGCGTCGGCTACTACCAGGCCCTGGTGCGCACCGATTCGGCCGAAACGGTGCTGCCGCTGGGGTTTCCGGTGTACCAATTTGCCCAGGGCGACGTGGACAACGACGGCCACCCCGATTTGTTGGTGGGCCCCATCAAAACCACCCACTTCGACAGCACCCGGCAACGGCGGCTGTTCGTGTACCGGCTTGATGCGGGTGGCCGGCTGCGCCCGCGCTGGCTGGGCTCGAAGGTGGTGTACCGGCTGCTGTATTTCCGGGTGATGCGCGGGGCTGCGGGCCGCACCTACGTGCGCACCGTGGAGCAGGCGCCCAACGGCCGCTACTGCATCGGGCACTATTCCTGGCAGGGCTTCGGGCTGATGCTCGACCGGTTTGCCGCCCGGAATGTGTCGCGGGATGCGGCGTACACGCATTTTATTCAGTAATCTGCACCTATGAATAGAACTACGTTGTGGAGTATGCTGGCCGCCGTGCTGCTGCTGGGCGCGGGTCTGTATTTCTGGCTGCGGCCCAAGCCAGCGGCTCCGGGGGCTGCTACTCCGGCCGTGGCGGCAGTGGCTTCCGTCCGGCCCGCCCCCGACTCGGCCCTCACCGCCACTGCCCACAACAACGGGTTTGGCGAGCAGGTACCCGTAACGCTGACCGAGGACAAAACCCAGCTCACGAAGCTCTACCAGCGCCCGGACGTAAAGGAATACTACGGCTACGAAGGCGAGGAAGCGTACGGGGTTTCGGCTCACAAAGCCCCGCAGCCCGCCCTCGACTATAACCAGAGCCTGGCGGGCAAATCGTACCTGGAGCTGCTGCTGCTGCGCAACGCTGTGTACGCCCGCAACGGCTACTGCTTCATGAACGCTACCGTGCGGGCCTACTTCGACAAGCAGCCCTGGTACCGCCCGCTCTGGGCCTACACCGACGAGGTGATTCGGGTGCCGCTCAACCGCCGGGAGCTGGCCTTTGTGCAACGGGTGCACGACCAGGAAATCCGGCTGCTGGCCCGGCGCGTAACGTCACCGGCTGGCTTCCCTATGATTGGCCTCGACTTCGTAACCAATCACCGGGAGCTGACCGTGACGCCAGCCATGCGCACGGTGCTGGACCGCAACAATTTCGTACTGGTGCCCACCCGGGAGGAGCAGCTGTTTTACCTCTACGACCAAAATCAGTACGACTACACCCCCAGCTTCGTGACGACGGACTTGGTGCTGCAAGTGCTGCACAAGTACCTCAACGGTATTCTTAGCGACGTGGAAGAAAAGCGCCTGGTTCCGGTGGTGGGCACCATGCTGCGCGGGGGCCTGCGGGAAGCCGAAAAGCTGGGCCGCCAGAGCCAGAACCCCCAGGCCCGCGCCGCCGCCGAGTGGGCCGCCGCCTACTACGGCGTGGGCTACGGCCTGCTGACGGGCAGCACCGCCCCGGTAGCCGGTGCCTACGCCGCCCAGGTGCCGCGCGAAATTGCTGCCTGCACCGAGGCCGAGGGCAAAGGCTCGGGGCTACTCCAGGATTCCTTATTCGACTACTCCATGTGCAAGCCGCGGGGCATGTACACCCTCAACGATACCACCCGCCGCTACTTCCGGGCGGTAAAGTGGTTGAACACGGCCCCGGTGTTTCTGGATTCGGATGCGGGCCTGCTGCGGGCGGTGGCCCTGGCCAAAACCCTGGCCGCCAACCCCGAGGCGCAACGCAGCTTCACCAACCTGACCCAAGTACTTGATGTGCTGGTGGGCGACGAGGATAACCGCTCCCTCACCCACCTGCTGCGCCTGCTGCAAACGGAGTACCCCAACAAAACCCTCGACGAGCTGGCCACGTCCAGAGGCTTGACCCGCCTGCGTCTATCCTTAATAGGGTCCGGCTTCGACCGGATTCGGACCCGGGGGGCCACCCCGCAGGCCCTGGCGGCGCTGGCGCGGCCCAAGCTGCTGTTCACGGCCGGCCGCTACACCTTCGACGCCGAGATTCTGTCGCGCCTGGTGAACGTGCTGCGGCCCGGCCCCGGGCAGGAGCCGCCCCGCCCTTTTCCCAAGGGCCTCGACGTGTTTGCCACCTTCGGCAACCGCACCGCCCAGGATATTCTGCTGAACCAGCACCACGAGGCCGCCCGCTGGCCCGCCTACCCCGACACGCTACGGGCGGTGCAGCAGCAGTTTGCCCGCTTCACGGGCTGGGACCAGAACCTCTACACCAAAACCATGCAGGCCCTGCTGGCCCTCAACAAGCCCTACCAGGGCCCGAACCCGCCCTACTTTACCCGCACGCCGGCCTGGCAGAAGCGCAACCTGAGCACGGCCCTGGGTGGCTGGGCCGAGCTGAAGCACGACCTGCTGCTCTACACCGAGCAGCCCGCCGGGGCCGAGGCCGGCGGGGGTGGCGAGGGTCCGCCCCCACCCCAGCATGTAGGCTACGTGGAGCCAAATCTGCCCTTCTGGGAGGCTGCCCTTGCCCTTTTGATTCACCAGGACCGGAGCCTTACCCGCCTCCGAGCCAACACCGAGCATTTGGCAAGCCTCAACCAGGAGCTGCGTAAATTAATCACGCAGCTGCGCGACATCACCCGCAAGGAAATCAACCACCAGCGCCTCACCCACGAGGAAATGAACCTGATTTCCTGGATTGGCGGCGAGGTGGAAAGCCTGACCATCCGCATCCTCAAAACCCAGCAGCTCCCAGACCGGGAAAAGCACCTGGGCCTGGTAGCCGACGTGTATTCCTTTAACGGCGACGGTACTCAGCGGGGCATTCTGGAGGAAGCCGTGGGCACGGTGGATGCCCTGTACGTGGTGGTGGAAATTAATGGAGCCCCCATGCTGGCCCGGGGTGCGGCCTTCAGCTACTACGAGTTCATCAGCCCCGAGCGCCTCACCGATGAAGAGTGGCGCGCCCAACTCCCCCGCCGCCCCCCACCCCGCCCCGAGTGGCTGCGCGAATTGGTTGTTCCCGTGCCGGCGCTAAGCGGCAAAAAAGGCAACCCGATGATGTAGCGGTTCTTACTGCAAGAGGATTGTCCTGCAGAGGCGAAGCATGACAGGCCGTGCCGGGCTTTGCCGTAACTTGCCGGGGCAACTACCTCGTGCATACGTTGTCGGCTACTGCTGTTTTTAACCACCCATTCCGGCGCGGCCGGACTAACCACAACCACCCCGATGTTTGATATCATGGGCATGATGGGCAAGATGAAAGAGCTTCAGGAAAAGATGAAGCAGGCCCAGGACCAACTCCAGTACATTACCGCCACCGCCGAATCGGGCGGGGGGCTGGTGCGGGCTACGGCCAACGGGCAGCGCCGCCTGCTCAAGCTCGAAATCGACGAGAGCCTGCTTCAACCCCAGGACCGGGACATGCTGGCCGACCTGGTAGTGGCGGCCGTGAACAAGGTCATGGAAGAAGCCGGCGACAAAGCCAAGGAAGAAATAAAAGCGAAAACCCAGGGCCTGCTGCCCAACATTCCCGGCCTCGACCTTGGCGGCTTTGGCCTCTAGTGCCCCCGTTGCCGGCTCCTGCACCGATGTAGCGGTGGTAATTCTGAACTGGAACGGCCGGGACTTCCTGCGCCGCTTCCTGCCCAGTGTGCTGGCCTACTCCGAGGGTGCTACCATCTTCGTGGCCGACAACGCCTCCACCGATGATTCAGTGGCCTTGGTGCAGCGGGAGTTTCCGACGGTGCGAGTACTGGAGCGGGCCCATAACCTGGGCTTCTGCCGGGGCTACAACGCGGCCTTCGATGACGTGCGCTGGGAGGGCCCCGGACTCGCGCACCCGGCACGGAGCAGAACCCAATCTGAACGGGGCCAGGACTGGACCGATACGTTTGGCTTCCGCTACTACGTGCTGTTAAACTCCGATGTGGAAGTAACGCCCGGCTGGCTTGCCCCCCAGCGGGAGCTGCTGGAAGCCAACCCGCGCGTGGCCGCCTGTCAGCCCAAAATCCGCCAGTACAGCCCCGACGCAGTCCAGCGGCAGCAGTTTGAATATGCCGGGGCCGGCGGCGGCTACCTCGACCTGCTGGGCTACCCTTTCTGCCGGGGCCGCCTCTTCGATACCCTCGAAACCGACCAGGGCCAGTACGACGACCCGCGCCCGGTGGCCTGGGCCACCGGGGCTTGCCTGCTGGTACGGGCCGAGGCCTGGCACGCGCTGGGCGGGCTGGAAAGCACGTTTTTTGCCCACATGGAAGAAATCGACCTGTGCTGGCGCCTCCAGAATGCCGGCTGGCAGGTGTGGTACCACGGCGGGTGTACGGTGTTTCACGTGGGCGGCGGCACCCTGCCCAAGTCTAACCCGCGCAAAACCTACCTCAACTTCCGCAATGGTCTGGCCCTGGTGTATAAAAACACGCACGCCACTGAGCTGCTGTGGGTGCTTCCCAGCCGTTTAGTTCTCGATTGGGTAGCGGCCCTGCGCCTGCTGCTGCAAGGCAATACCGCCGACTTTCGGGCCATTCTGCGGGCTCACTGGCACTTTGGGCGGCAGCTGCCCTACTGGCGGCAGCAGCGGCAGCGGCAACCCGAGAAACTGCGGAGCCAGGAGCGAACCGGCGTGTACCTTGGCAGTCTGGTGTGGGCATACTTCGGCCGCAGCCAACGAAAATTCTCGGAATTACCGCCCGACCTGATTTCCCGCTAATCTTGTATAGCCAATAGAACTTTCTTAGGTTGGCGGCACTATTATTCCCCGATTACCTACCATATGCGCGTTTTTATTCGTTAACTGCTGGCCGGTAGCTTATTGGCGAGTTGCCTACTCAGTGCGTGCTCTAAAGAAGACGTTACGGCGCATTCTCCCGCCCCAGGCATACTTCCGCCAGCAGTGATCCAACTCCGGCAGGCCTTCCTGGATGGCTCATATGCCGGGCAGCTTCGCCTATGACTGAGCGACAGCACCTTTCGGCACTGGGAGCCGTAATGGGAAAACGCCGCTCCACTACCCGGGAGCCCACCTCCCTCTTCGTGCCTCTGACTATGCCGTCTGTGCAGTGGACTGGAGTGAAGAAGTACCTGTTCATTCGCCTCACGGCCGCCGGCACGGAGTTTCACGAGGCCACCTACCTCTTCGCCGAAGCGGAAAACCAGGCCACCACTGACCGAGCTTTCTTTGCGGCGTTTACCGGACTGTTGCGCCTGCACAACCTGACAACGGGGCAGGAACTTCCATTCTTCTACCGCTTGGGACAACGCCAGCCTGGGCCACTACCGGCCGCCGGAACCCTGCCACCCGGAAACGGAGCCAAGCCCTCTTCCTGCTATGCTATGGTCTATTGTGACTGGACGGGTGTGTGCAGCGAAGTTGGACCTAACCCCATGGTGTACGGCTCCTCGACTTTTGGGGTCAACTACTGCCAAACCCCTTCAGATGATGGCGTGGGCTGCTCGCGGATTGTATGGTCTTTAATACGCTCCAATAGTATGTTTTACTGCCAATCCGAGGACCCGCCTACCGACCCTGGCACACCAGGCGAACCGGGCAGCCCGCCGGACCCCACTTCGCCACAGCCCCCTAAAACGCCCTGCCAAACTATGCAAACGGCTACGCAGGCTAAAGCTTATCAGGATAATGTAGCAAGGTTAAAGTATCTGTCTAATAACCCGCCGCGTGATGCCAATGGTAAACCCTTGGAAACGGGTATCACTTATCTGGACCCGGCCGACCTCAACACGTACAGGATAGCCAATGGGACGGAGGATAATATAGAAGTAGGAGTAGCACCAGGAGGGCTGGTAGCAGGTTTTATGCATGACCATCCGCCCGGTGATGGCACGTTACCCTTGTTTTCGCCTAGTGATTTATATAGCATCTGTAAGTTGCTCATAACTTCTCCGCCTGTCATCGACCCGAGTGCATATACAACCACTGTTATCATCCATAACGGACAGAGTTATATGCTAACCATAACAGACCCTGCTGCCTTTATAGCTTTCGGTAAATTTTGGTTTGAAGATCAGTTTTTTGCCGACAAACTTGTTGCAGAATACTATAATGAAAAAACAGGAGGAATTGGCAGTTCAACGAATGGCATCACTGGCAATGAAAAGGCTTTTTTTAACATGCGTAAGCGTGAGGGTATGGGTTTAGCCCTATTCAAGCAAGACTCCAGCAATAACTCTTGGCAGCAGCTTGCGCTCAATCCAGTTGATAATATAGTTACTTCTTCTCCCTGTTCTTAACTATTACTGATGATGTCACGCACGCTATATATCTTGTTTGTTCTTCTGCTCTGTGGTCAAGTAAGCCATGCCCAGCAAAAGAAGAGCCCCAGCAAGCCGTCTGGTTCTAAGCCGCAGCTTTCAACAGCTCATCGGCCTTTGCCTGGCGAAGAGAATCCGCAACCGCCTGCACCTGCGTATCAGGCCGAAGCGTTCTTAGGCACATGGGAGTGGCGCTCGGGCACGGATGTCTTCCGCATGACCCTGCGCCGGGACCGGTTTCACCGCTTACCCAACGGGGAACAACGGCATGTACTGCTAAGCGTACATTCTTTTTCCCGTAACGGGGTGCTGCTCGAAAATCCGGATACGGATGCCTCAGTGCAGAAGCATGGCCATAGTATGTTCGGTATTCCCTACGCAGACTGGGAAATCAACATGATGCTTGCTGACCTAACGAAAAAGAAATCAGGCAAGGCATTTCTAACGATTGATCCGGCTACTCCCAATCAGATGGAGTTCTCGCTGAAGGGTATGGAAGCAGTTCGGATTGCGGTGCCCGGCATGCCTCCTCTACCACCTCAAGGCTTCACCGTGCCCACCCGCATGACCCTCACCCGCGTGCAGTAAGCTTTATTGTAAGTAGCAAAGCCTGTTAAAGAAACACAAGAGCGGTTTCTTTAACAGGCTTTGCTGTTAATGGCCTGATTTCGCTAGCACTACAAACAAGTGTTAATGTGCCGCTACAAATCCCAGACGGTGCGGCGCTGCTGGCGCAAAGCCCGGCGGGCATTCATCCAGAAGGCCAGGGCAAAATACAGTACAATGGGCGAGCCGAAAGTGAAAAAAGAAGCGTAAACGAAGGATAGACGCACACTGCCCGAGGAGAAGCCTACCCGCTTACCAATGGCCTCACATACTCCGAAGCTTTGCCGTTCGATGAAGTCGGTTAGTCGTTTCATACTATCTGAATTGTGCAGCAGCCGGGAGGCTAACCTGGTTCAAAATACGATAATTCGTGGCTACTGTCAAGCACTTACGTAAACCCTTCGCCACAAGATACGTCGGTTCTGCAGGTTTTTCCGTTTGTTGTCTGAATTTCGCGCTCCGCCTTGCTGTTGCCCATGCCAAATCCTTTGTTCCGCTTTTGTCCCGGTTATCTTCTGCTGGGAGCCGTAGCCGGCCTCTCGGCCTGCTCCCCCCTAGCCAGCGTTCTGAAACAGGCCCAGACCGGGCAGGAGCTGACGGTGCAGCCTACTGTACTGGAAAGCAACGGCGAGAATGTGCTGTTTGAAGTAACGGCCAAAGTGCCGGCCAGCCACCTGCGCAAAGGCGCGGCCTACAACCTGGGCCTGAGCTACCGCTACCAGAACGGCCTGCGCGAGGACACCGTAGGGCGGCTCACGTTTCTATCGGGTGAATACGTGTACGATGAGCAGCATAAGGATCAGCTCGTTATTCATAAGCAGTTCTCCTTTCCTTACTCGCCCCAGAAAAGCCCCGGCGAATTGGTAGCCCTGCCCGACGCCCACGAAACCAAACCCAACGGCAAGCGGGTGAAGGGCAAAGAAATCCGGCTGGCCCGCGGCATAGTAACCACCAGCCGCCTGGTAGTACGCCAGGACACGGCCATTACGCTGCTGCCCGAAACCGCCGACAACAACATGAGCGGTACCCGGGTGCTGCCTTTCTTCTTCGATGCGGGCAAGGCCGAAGTGCGCAATTACCTGGGTACCAACGTGGCGGCGCTGGAAGATTTCATCGAGGCTAACCAGCACACCCAGAAGGTGATGATTGTGGCCGGCCACTCCCCCGACTCCCTGGACCGCCACGACCCCCGCCTGGCCGACAAGCGGGTGCGCGCCCTGCTGACCTACTATAAGAAGCGCGTCGATACGGACTCCTACCTGAACAAAGTCAGCCAGATTGACTTCGAAACCGAGGCCTACCACCGCCGCTGGGACCTGTTCCTGAACAAGGTGCAGCAGTCGGCTCTGAAACCGGCCCAGATTGACTCAGTTTTGTTGCTCGTGAACGATACGCCCGGTACCTATGCCCAGAAGGAGCAGAGCCTGCACCGCCTTAGCTTCTACGATTACCTCGACCAGTACATTTACCCGGTGATGCGCTTCGGCACGGTGGCCGTGCGCTACACTGCCCCCAAGCGCTACGACTCGGAAATTTATCTGCTTTCCAAAAAAATCGTGGAGAAGCAGACCGAGGCCGATGCCCTCACGCCCGAGGAGCTGCGCTACTCGGCCAACCTCACGCCCCTGCTGGCCGAAAAGCAGCGCATCTACGAAACGGCCGTGGCCACTACCGGCCTCTGGCAGGCCTACCACAACCTGGCCGTGGTGCTGCTGCAGCGCTCCGAGAAGGAAGTAAACCCCAAAGTGCAGCGAGCTTACCTGCGCCGGGCCGCCGTCAACTTTACCCTGGCCGCCCACCGCAACCCTACCGCCGAGCTGTTCTACCGCGTAGGCAGCGCCTACCACCGCGCCGGCGACAAGCTGGAGGCCCTGCAGAATTACGACTATGCCATCAAGCTGGGTGGCCCCCGCGCCGTGCTCAGCAAGATTTTCGCCGATAAGGCGGCCCTGGAAATTGAGGTGGGCCAGTTGGATGATGCCCTGCGCAGCCTGAGCTTCAGCTCTAAAACCTACCAGAACATTATGAACCGGGCCCTCATTTACGTATTGAAGGGTAACTACCAGGGCGCGGCCGATATTTACGCGCTGGCCATTGGCCTCCGCCCCCAGGACCCGCTGCTGTACTACTGCCTGGCCGTGGTGGCTGCCCGCCAGCAGAACGAGCCCGCCATGGCTATGCACCTGCGCCGCGCCGTGCAACTGGACCGCACCTTCGCCAACCGCGCCGTGGAGGACCTGGAGTTCCGGGACTTCGCCAAAGGCAAGACATTTCTAGAGGTGTTGCGGTAGCAACAGTTTTCACAGCTTACCTGCAGTACTCACACATGTGCGTTTGAATACTACTGCTCTTCTGCCGCAGGAGATTAATCAGTAATCCATTTTACTGAATGGATTACTTTTCGAAACAACCTACGCTTCTCTAAATTCTCCTGAGCCGAACCTCTTCGCGCCATACTTATAATTGAGACAAATACCCCTTTCCTGTAGAAGCCCCCATAGGTGCATATTTGGTTAAGGTTTTGTGCTACAATCGTGTTATCGTAATCAACGAGAACAAGTCCACCATCCGCAAAAACGGAGTCTTGGAAGGAAAGCATCTTCACTTTATTTTGCCCATTTGCTTCCATGTTTTCGACGAAGCTGTCCTGTAAGCGCTTAAGAGCGTGTTTGGGAATTCAGACCCGATTGAGCGACATAGTGATGTTAGCTAGTAATAGCCAAGCAACATGGCTAGCGGGAGTGAATTCGTAATCAACGACCACGCGGCGAAAGCAGGCTAACCA
>NZ_RWIS01000005.1 GCF_003944705.1 Hymenobacter metallilatus
CTTGCCACTGCGAGTCAGTAAGGGGTTGGTAGCCATCAACCATAATGCCCGTGGAAGCCTAGGAACTCCCCGCGCAACTTACTGACTCGTTTCTTTTTAGCCCCTACCTAATTCCCAAACACGCTCTTACTGGGTAATAGGAGCGAAGAGATTAAGGCTTGGGTGCATCAATTCGGCGCAGCTGAAGATTACGTAATTATTGATGACGACCTCTCAATAAATGGTTTGCCCAATTATATTAAAAATAGATGGGTGATGACTAAGCCAATGATTGGGTTGAATAAGGAAGCAACTAGTAAGGTATTAAGTATTCTGCTAGGTCAGACCATGTAGAAGGAGCTAGGAATCTAACGCAGTAGTATTGTAACACCTTCCTACCTTACCAGCTTCAACGCCACCTCCCGAAGCTGATGCCCCGCCTCTCCTTTCTTGCTGCGCTGCTGCTGGCAGCCGTTCCCACCTTCGCCCAGAAAGCCAAGCCCACCGAAAACCTGGTGCAGTACGCCAAGCCGCTGGTGGGCACGTCCCGGATGGGGCACACGTATCCGGGGGCCACGGTGCCCTTCGGCATGGTGCAACTCTCGCCCGATACCGACACCATCGGCTACGAGCTGAATGGCAAGTACAACCCCCGCGTGTACGAGTACTGCGCCGGCTACCAGTACGCCGATAAAACCATCGTCGGTTTCTCGCACACCCACTTCAGCGGCACCGGCCACTCCGATTTAGGCGACTTTCTGGTGATGCCCACCATCGGCCCACTCCAGCTCAACCCCGGCACCGCTGACCAGCCCGAGCGGGGTTTCCGCTCCCGGTTTTCGCACCAGAACGAGGTGGCCGAGCCGGCCTACTACCGCGTGAAGCTCGATGACCACGACATCCTGGCCGAACTGACGGCCTCCAACCGCGTGGGCATGCACCAGTACACGTTTCCGCAGTCGGAGCAGGCGCACATTATCCTGGACCTCACGGCCGGCATCTACAACTACCCCGATAAGAACGTCTGGACGTTTGTGCGGGTGGAAAACGACACGCTCGTGACCGGCTACCGCCAAACCCACGGCTGGGCCCGCACCCGCACCCAGTACTTCGCCATGAGCTTCTCGAAGCCGTTCGTGAGCTACGGCAGCCGCAACCTCTCCAAGAAGCAGGTGTACCGGGGCTTCTGGGGCCGCTTCGACCAGAGCCAGAACTTCCCCGAGCTGGCCGGCGAGCAGCTGCGGCTGTTCTTCGATTTCAAGACCACGGCCGGGGAGAAGGTGAAGGTGAAAATGGCGTTGTCGGGGGTGAGCACCGAGGGGGCGCTGCGCAACATGCGGGCCGAAATTCCGGGCTGGGATTTTGAGGCCGTGAAGCGGGCCGGGCAGGCGCAGTGGCAGCAGGAGCTAGGCAAAGTGGTGGTGGAGTCGCCGAAACGGGTGGACAAGGAGAACTTCTACACGGCCATGTACCACGCCGCCCTCAGCCCCACCACCTACATGGACGTGGACGGGCAGTACCGGGGCCTCGACCAGAACATTCACCGGGCCGAGGGCTTTACCAACTATACTACCTTCTCGCTCTGGGACACCTACCGCGCCCTGCACCCGCTCTATAACCTGTTGCAGCCCCGGCGCAACGCCGATATGGTGCAGTCGATGCTGGCCCACTACGACCAGAGCACCCTGCACATGCTGCCCATCTGGAGCCACTACGCCAACGAAAACTGGTGCATGATTGGCTACCACTCGGTGCCGGTCGTCGTGGATGCCGTGCTCAAAGGCGTGGTGCCCGCCAGCCAGGCCCAGCGCGCCCTCGATGCCTGCGTGGCCACCGCCCACCAGCCGCGCTTTGACGGCATCAGCTTCTACGAGCAGCTGGGCTACGTGCCCGAGGACAAAAGCGGCTCCTCGGTGTCCAAAACGCTGGAATACGCCTACGACGACTGGTGCATTGCCCAACTGGCCAGGAAGCTGGGCAAAATGGACATCGAAGCCGAGTTCAGCAAGCGGGCCCAGAACTGGCAGAACGTGTACGACAGCCGCATCAACTTCATGCGGCCCCGCCTCGCCGACGGCTCCTTCCGCCCCCGCTTCGACGTGCTGAGCACCCACGACCAGGGCTTCATCGAGGGCAACGCCTGGAATTACAGCCTCTACGTGCCGCAGGATCCGGCCGCACTCATTGCCAAAATGGGCGGCGAAAAGAAGTTTCTGCCCCACCTGGATTCGCTGTTCACCATGCACCTGCCGGATAAGTTCTTCGCTGAAACCGAGGACATCACCCGCGACGGTATCATCGGCAATTACGTGCACGGCAACGAGCCCGCCCACCACGTGGCCTACCTCTACAACTGGACGCAGCAGCCCTACAAAACCCAGGCCCGCGTGCGGATGATTCTGCCCAAGATGTACCGCCCCACCCCCGACGGCCTCGGCGGCAACGACGACTGCGGGCAGATGTCGGCCTGGTACATTTTCTCGGCCCTGGGTTTCTACCCCGTAGCCCCCGGCTCCCCGGAGTACGCCCTCGGCAGCCCCGCCGTATACGGCGCCACCATTAACTTGGAAAATGGCAATACCTTCCGCATCACCGTCAAAAACCAAAGCGACAAAAACGTGTACGTAAAGGAAGCCCGCCTCAACGGCCAGAAACTCACCCGCCCGTTTTTGCAGTATGCCGATGTGGTGAAGGGCGGGGAGTTGGTGTTTACGATGACGGGAAACCACTAATAATTCAGGCGGTGGTCTAAATCGTGGTTTTGCTATCTTGTGTGATGCTACAGACTACCCTTACCTGTGCTAAATGTGGGAGCACGGCCTTGCGCAAAAATGGGCATAGCCACGGCCACGCCAAGTATTTGTGCACGAGTTGCCGCCACCAGGCGGTGTTTCAGCCAGCGGCCCCGCGCAAAGCGGCCCAGTATGCGCAGGTGGAAAAGCTGCTCCTGGAGCGGGTGTCGCAACGGGCCATTGTGCGCCTGACGGGCGTAGCGCGGATGACGGTGGCCAAACTGGCAAAAAAAAGCGCAGACCCGTCCGAGCAGTAGCCCGCTGCCGCACCGGCCGAAAGAGCTGGAATTGGATGAGCTGTGGACGTTTGTGGGGCGGAAACGGCGCAAGAAATGGCTCTGGCTGGCTGTGGAGCGGCACACGCGGCGCATCGTGGCCTGGGTGCTGGGCAGCCGGGGCTGTGCTACCGCCCGGCGCCTGTGGCGGGCGCTGCCCGCCCCCTACCGTACGGGTACGTGGTACCACACGGATGAGTGGGAAGCTTACCGGGGCGTGCGGCCGGTGCGGGCTCACCGGGCGCATCCGAAAGGCAGCGGCCAAACCAGCATCGTGGAGGCCATCAACTGCTCCTTGCGCCAGAAGTGCGCCGTGCTGGTGCGCAAGTCCTGCTCGTTCAGTCGCTGCTTGGCCATGCACCACGTGCGTATTCAACTCGTCATTGACGAGCATAATCGACGATGCACCATCACTTAGACCATCACCTAATATAGAGCAAGATCAAAAATTAGAAAATGGACGAGCCACAAAACGAAACTCCAAACCAATCATCCGTAGCCACTCCCAAAGTGACGGGCATCGGCGGTATTTTCTTTTTCTCCGACAATCCGAAGGAAACGCGGGAGTGGTACGCCAGCAACCTGGGGCTGGAAGTCAACGACTGGGGCTCCACGTTTGAATCCCGGAGTGTGGACAAACCGGAGGAGGTAAACTCGCTGCAATGGAGCCCGTTCCAAACCGGCAGCGACTATTTCGCGCCTTCCACCAAAGGCTTCATGATTAACTACCGGGTACAGAATATTGAAGGGCTGGTGGCGCAGCTGAAAGCCAACGGCGTAACGGTGCTGGATGATATTGCCAGCTACGACTACGGCAAGTTCGTGCACATTCTGGATGCCGATGGCAATAAGGTGGAGCTGTGGGAGCCTGCAGGCTAGGCTGTGTCTAGAAATCGTTCGAAACCTATTAAACGTCATGCTGAGCGGAGTCGAAGCATCTCTGCCGCTTCGTTGCATTGTGCTTGCGAAGCGGTGGAGATGCTTCGGCTGCGCTCAGCATGACCGTTTCAGCATCTTCAGATACAGAGCAGATAAATAAAAACAAGAAGCCCCGCCTCACACCCGAAAAGGTGCAAGGCGGGGCTTCTCCACTCGCTAAATACGCTATTCGTTGCCGGTGAAGCTCGGGGTGCTGATGCTGCGGTTTTTGTTGCGGTTGTAGAGGTAGGCCGCGCCGGCGGCCAGCAAAGCCCCGCCCAATAGTTTATTGTTGAGGCCGCCGGAGCGCGGCGCGGCACCGTAAGTATCAGCAGAATTAACAGTTTTACGGCCGCCAAACAGGCCCGACAGCAGGCCACCCAGTGTACCGCTCGGGCGGTTAGAACCAAAAATGCTCATGTTTGACAAAGGAAATGGTGGAGTCCGTATAACGCAGGCCGCTGCTGCGCGGTTGTCCGGGTTTCTCCCGGTAGCTTTAGGCCCATCTGTTTCTGCTCTTTCCGCTTTTGCCCTCATGAAACTTCCCATCCTGCTGATTTTTCTGGCGTTCATTACCGCTGCCCGTGCCCAGACCGGCCCGGTTAAGGTAGAAATCCGCCAAGCCCAGGGCCGCTACCAACTGCTGCGGGCCGGCCAGCCCTACTTTATTAAAGGCGCGGGTGGCGGCCAGTTTCCGGAGCGGGTACGGGCCTACGGGGGCAACTCTTTGCGCACCTGGGGCACCGATGGTGCCGATAAGGTGCTGGCCCAGGCCCGCAAAAACGGCCTCACCGTAATGCTGGGCCTGGACGTGGCCCGGGAGCGGCACGGCTTCAACTACAACGACCCCCAGGCAGTAGCCGCGCAGCTGCAGAAAATCAGGGCCGAGGTGCTGCGCTACAAGGACGACCCTGCCGTGCTGTTCTGGGGTATTGGCAATGAGCTGAACCTGGAGTACACTAACCCCAAGGTGTGGGACGCCGTGGAGCAGATTGCCCGCATGATACATGAGGTGGACCCCAACCACCCTACCAGCACCGTGCTGGCCGGCTGCAACCCCCAGGAGGTGGCCTACATCAAGCAGCGGTGCCCGGCCGTTGATATTCTGAGCATCAATACCTACGCCGGGCTGGCGGCCATACCGCAGCAGGTGCGCGCCGCCGGCTGGGCCGGGCCCTACGTGGTAGCCGAGTGGGGCCCCACCGGCCACTGGGAAAGTCCCGTTACGCCCTGGAAAGCCTCGGTGGAGGAAACCAGCAGCCAGAAAGCCGACGTGTACCAAAGCCGCTACGAGGCCTCCGTGCAGAAAGACACCACCCAATGCCTGGGTACCTACGTGTTCCTATGGGGCCAGAAGCAGGAGCGCACGCCCACCTGGTACGGCATCTTCACCGAGGACGGGAAGGAATCGGAGGTGGTGGACGTGATGCAATACCTGTGGAGCGGCCAATGGCCTACTAACCGCGCCCCGCACCTGGCCTCCTTCACCCTGGATGGCAAGCCGGCCACCGGCAATGTATACCTGCAGCCCGGCAACAAGTATCCGGTGCAGGCCGTCGTTACCGACCCCGATAAGGACCGCCTGACCTACCGCTACGAGCTACTGCCCGAAAGCACCGATCTGAAAAGCGGCGGCGACCGGGAAAGCCGCCCCGCCGCCATTGCCGGGGCCCTACCTGCCGGTGCCAAGGCCGTAACCACCCTCACGGCTCCCGCAAAGGAAGGGGCCTACCGCTTGTTCGTGTACGCCTACGATGGGAAGGACAACGTGGCTACGGCTAATATTCCGTTTTATGTGCGCGGCAAATAATGCAGCCGGACTTTTTGAGCAGACTGATTGTTGGTCGTAGGCGCGGCACCCAGGCGTCGTCAGGAGGGTAGCATTCCGGGTCGGGCTAGGGGGAGGGGGGGCTGGGCGCAAACTCCCTTCCTACCACAATCGATTACAGAGTTTATTTTCAGCCTGAAGGGCGAAAAGTGGGGGAGGTGAAGCTCCGGAGAATCTATATTTGACGCTATAGGACTGCTTTAGTAGCCGCTGGCCAGCCCCGCCCGGGGTAGGATAAGTCCGGCGGCCATCTGCTGGGCATTGCCTGTCTGTTCCTGGTTGCGGCCGTAGTTATCTGGCCGGCCGCGCGTCTACCCATCTTCACCCTTCCCGCCCGTGCTGTTCAAAAAATCAGCTTCCCTGTTTCCTGTGGTATCGGCCGTGGCTGTGCTACTGCTTGGCGCTTGTGAGAGTAAGCGTGCCGAGACTACGGCCGCCGCCCCGGAAACCACCCCGGCCGCTGCCGACACTACCGGCCGCCGCTATCTGGCCCAGCCGCTGGTAAAGAACATCTACACCGCCGACCCCTCGGCCCACGTCTTCAACGGCAGAATCTACATATACCCTTCGCACGACATCGAGACGGGAATGCCGGAGAATGACAACGGGGACCATTTCGCCATGCGCGACTACCACATTCTGTCCATGGACAGCATAGGGGGCAAGGTCACCGACCACGGCGTGGCGCTGGATATCAAGGATATTCCCTGGGCCGGCCGCCAGTTGTGGGCTCCGGATGCGGCCTTCAAAAACGGTACCTACTACCTGTATTTTCCGGTGAAGGATAAGCAGGATGTGTTCCGTATTGGGGTAGCTACCAGTCAGTCGCCTACGGGCCCATTCAAGGTTCAGCCCCAGCCCATGGCAGGCAGCCTCAGCATCGACCCGGCCGTGTTTACCGATACCGACGGTAAGACCTATATGTACATGGGCGGTATCTGGGGCGGACAGCTGCAGCGCTGGCGCAGTGGCAAGTACGACGCCAGTAACCCCAAGCTGCAGGAGCCCGGCCCCCAGGAAACGGCACTGGGACCCAAAATGGCCCGCCTCAGCAACGATATGCTAACCCTGGCGGAGCCTGTAAAGGAAGTGCAGATTCTGGGTCAGGATGGCAAGCCCTTCCGCTCCGGCGACAATACGCACCGCTTCTTCGAGGGCGGCTGGATGCACAAGTACAACGGCAAGTACTACTTCTCCTACTCCACCGGCGACACTCATCTGCTGGTGTACGCCACCGGCACCTCGCCCTACGGTCCCTTTACCTACCAGGGCGTCATCATGAACCCGGTAGAAGGCTGGACCACCCACCACTCCATTGTGGAGGTGAACGGCAAGTGGTATATTTTTTACCACGACACTCAGCTCTCGGGCAAAACCTGGCTGCGCAACGTGAAAGTAACCGAGCTCAAGCGCCACTCCGACGGCCGCATCGAAACTCTCAACCCCTAGGTTGGCGCGCTAGGCGCACCAATAAAAATGAAAAGCCGTCATTCCCAGCGGAGCCAGGGAATGACGGCTTTTCGCTTCCGTTTGGCAGCGAATCGTCCAAGAATTAAATATCCAGCTTAAAATACTCCGCTTTTTGCTTTGAGCTCTTGGCCTTCAGGGAGGATTGGCGAATAACCAGGTCGCCGGTAATAACGAAGGTGCGGGGCTGGAAAGCCTCTTTTAGCTGTACCTGCTCCAGAAACAGCCGGGCGGCCTGCTGCCCAATGCGGTAGGGGTGAAGGTTCACCGTTGTCAGGCCGGGCTCAATCATGGAGGCCATAAACTCGTCGCCGAAACCTACCACCGCCATGTCATCCGGTACCCGGACGCCCCGCTCTTTCAGGGCCACCAGCAAGTCGAAGGCGTTGGTGTAGTTCACGGCAAAAATGGCGTCGGGGGGCTCCGGCAGGGCCAGCCAAGTATCTAAGGCTGCCACCGCCGACTCGGGCCGGAAGTGGATGTGGGCGCGCAGCTCATCCAGCACGGGCAGGCCGTGTTTGAGCAGGGCGCTGCGGTAGCCAGCCAGGCGGTTCTGGCTAATGAGCAGGCCCTCGGGACCGGCCAGAATGGCAATACGCTGGGCGCCCTGCTCAATGAGGTGCTCCGTAACGGCAAAGGCTCCGTTCCAATCGTCCAGAATCACCTTGGCCGTATCCACCTCATTGCACACCCGGTCAAAGTGCACAATAGGAATCCCTCGGGTGGCGGGCTGCTTTACGTGGTCGAAGTTTTCGGTTTCGCGGGAGTGGCAGATCAGCAGCCCGTCGACGCGGCTCGCAATAAGAGCCTGCACGTTGCTGACTTCCATTTCGTACGATTCCTTGGACTGGCAGATCATTACGCGGTAGCCGGCCTCGCCTACCACTTGCTGAATTCCGCTTACGGCCGTGGCGAAGAAGGGCCGCTCAATATCTGGTATGACTACCCCAACGGTACGGGTTTCGCTGCTTTTCAGGCTTTGCGCCAGTAGGTTGGGCTGATAATCGAGCTGGCGGGCTACCTCCATGATGGCCCGGCGGGTGTTGATATTGATATCGGAGTGCCCATTCAGGGCCCGCGACACGGTTGAGGGAGCTACGCCCAACTCCCGGGCCACGTCGCTGATGGTGGTTTGACGGCGCTTTTTTTCGGGTACTACCACGCCCTTCTCATCCGTGAAATGATAGTTGCAGGCCTTGCAGTGGTAGCGCTGCCGCCCCCGGATGAAACCAGCCCGCATCACAGAATCGGGGAGGTGGCATTTCGTGCATCTGACCATAAGCGTAAATTGAATTATTTCAAAGGTGTCTAGTGGCGCAATGAAAAGCAAGCCCGCTGCCTCATTTCAGATTATGCAAGTAAGCTAGGAATTTTTTTTGCTCTTCCTAGATGAGTAGCAAGCTACCGAAAACGTTTTCGAAAACGTTTTCGGTATTTTATCTTGAAAAACAGCCGTTTGAAAGGTTTTTTGATAGCTCACCTATCTTGATGGATGTTCTATATTCGATAGTAAGTACTCCCTAACCCCTATACGTGCCGCTTTACAACTTGGTACTACACGAGTAGGTAGAGTAGGGTAATAATTGAATTTTTCTAATTCAGGCTTCTGGTCTTCGTTATGTTGCACACCATGCGCTGGTTTGGTCCTCAGGATCCGGTTCCGCTTCATTCTATCCGGCAGGCGGGGTGCACGGGTGTGGTTACGGCCTTGCACCAGGTGCCAGTAGGAGAGGTATGGCCGGTGGCGGAAATCCGGCGCCGCCAGCAGCTGATTGAGGCCGACAACGCGCAGTACTCGCCCTTGCACTGGGCCGTAGTAGAAAGCCTGCCAGTGCACGAGGATATTAAAAAAGGCCGGCCCGAGCGGGCCCGGTACATTGCCAGTTACCAAGCGTCGCTGCGCAACCTAGCTGCCTGTGGCATCCGCACGGTGTGCTACAACTTTATGCCGGTGCTGGACTGGTCGCGCACCAACCTGCGCTACCAGATGCCCGATGGCTCCCGCGCCTTGCGCTTTGTGTGGCAGGATTTTGCGGTGTTCGACCTGTGCATTCTGGGTCGCCCCGGCGCGGAGCAGGATTACGAAGCCGCAGTGGTCGAGGCTGCCCGCTCCCAGTTTGCCACGATGAGTGAGGCCGAAAAAGCGGAGCTGACAAGCAACGTGCTGCTGGGCCTGCCCGGCTCAGAGGAAACCTTTCAATTGGCCGATTTTCAGCGGGTGCTGGATGAATACGCCGCCGTGGATGCCAAGGCGCTGCGCGAGAACCTCCACTACTTCCTGCGGGAAGTGGGGCCGGTGGCCGAGGAAGTCGGCGTGAATCTGTGCATCCATCCCGACGACCCGCCGTTTCCGCTGCTGGGCCTGCCCCGGGTAGTAAGCACCGAAGCCGACCTGCTGGGTTTGCTGCAGGCCTACGACTCGCCGGCCAACGGCCTCACGTTCTGCACCGGCTCCCTGGGTGTGCGCCCCGATAACGACCTGGCGGGCATAGTGGAGCGCCTTGGGCACCGCATTCATTTTGTGCATCTGCGCGCCACCAAGCGTGAGGAAAACCCGCGCAACTTCCATGAGGCCGACCACCTGGCCGGCGACGTGGATATGTACGCCGTGGTGCGTGCCCTAGTACAGGAGGAGCTGCGCCGCGCCGCTAATGGCCAGGAAGATGCCCAGCTGCCCATGCGCCCCGACCACGGCCACCAGATGCTCGACGACCTGGAAAAACGCACCTACCCCGGCTACTCGGCCATTGGGCGGCTGCGGGGGCTGGCTGAGCTACGGGGCCTGGAGCTGGGCGTACGCCGGGCCCTGGCCGAAGCCCCACCTGCTACCGCCGACTACCGGGACAGGACTACTGCCCGCTTCGTTTAACCGCTCCTTACTTGCCTTTCTACCCATGCTGCTCCGGCTTCTCTTCTTACTTCTGCTGGTTATCGGCCCCCAGGCCGGGGCGTGGGCCGATGACGGCTACCGCCTGTGGCTGAAGTACGACCAGCTGCCGGAGGCAGGGCTACGCAAGGAGTGGCAGGCACAGACCAACAGCATCCGTATCGATCAGAATGTGGGACCCACCCTGCAAACCGCCGCGCACGAGCTGCAACTCGGGCTGCAAGGCTTGCTGGGACGCCCGGTGCCGGTAGGGGCGGCACCGGGCGGCAAGGGCCACCTCCGCCTCCGCGTAGCGCCCGATGCCGCACTGGGCCAGGAAGGCTACCGCATCAGTTACCAGAACGGTGGGCTGGAAATCACCGGCTCTACCGAAACGGCGGTGCTCTACGGCTGCTTTGCCCTGCTGCGGCAGGTGCAAACCGGACAGCGCCCCGCCGGCCTCCGCCTCAGCAGCCAGCCTCGCATTCGGTACCGCCTGCTTAACCACTGGGATAACCCCAACGGCACCGTGGAGCGCGGCTACGCCGGTTCCAGCATCTGGAAGTGGCAGGAGCTGCCCGAGGTGCTCGACCCACGCTACCAGGACTACGCCCGCGCCAACGCCTCCATTGGCCTCAACGGGGTGGTGCTTAACAACGTCAACGCCTCAGCCCGCTACCTCACGCCCGAGTACCTGCGCAAAGTGGCGGCCGTGGCTGGCGTGCTGCGCCCCTACGGCCAGCGGGTATACCTCTCGGTGCTCTGGGCCGCGCCCAAAGTGATTGGGGGGCTGAAAACCTCCGACCCCCTCGAGCCGCAGGTGCAGGCGTGGTGGAAAGCCCGCACCGACGAAATCTACAAGACTATTCCCGACTTCGGGGGCTTTCTGGTGAAGGCTAACTCCGAGGGCGAGCCGGGCCCCCAGGACTACAGCCGCACCCATGCCGACGGGGCCAATATGCTGGCCCGGGCCCTTGGCCAGCACGATGGCATTGTAATGTGGCGTGCTTTCGTATACAAAGCCGGCAGTGGCGACCGGTTCCGGCAGGCCTACGAGGAGTTTCAGCCACTGGATGGCCAGTTTGCCGACAAGGTGCTGGTGCAGGTGAAAAACGGCCCGATTGACTTTCAGGCCCGGGAGCCGTTTCACCCGCTGTTTGGGGCTATGCCCCGCACTCCGCTGGTGCTGGAAGTGCAGCTTACGCAGGAGTACCTGGGCTTTGCCACCCACGCTGTGTATTTGGGGCCGCTGATTAAGGAGTGTTTGGAGGCCGATACGCACCGGCAGGGCCCTGGCTCCACGGTGGCGAAGGTGGTGGATGGCACACTGGAAAAGCACAGCCTCAGCGGTATTGCGGGCGTGGCCAACATTGGCTCCGACCGGAACTGGACCGGCCACCCGGTGGGGCAGGCTAACTGGTACGCTTTCGGGCGGCTGGCCTGGGACCATACGTTGCGCTCCGAGGACCTGGCCCGGGAATGGACCCGCATGACGTTGACCCGGGAGCCGGCCGCCGTAGCTGCTATTCTGCCCTTACTCAACCAGTCGCGGGCCATATACGTGCGCTACACCACGCCCCTGGGGCTGCACCACATCATGGGCCAGAGCCTGCACTACGGCCCCGAGCCCTGGCTGTCCCAAAGCGCCCGGCCCGACTGGACCTCAGTGTACTACCACAAAGCCGATGCCCAAGGGCTGGGCTTCGACCGCACCGCCACCGGCTCCGATGCCCTGGCGCTGTACGCCCCTGGTGCCCGCCACCTGTGGGCCAACCCTGCTACCTGCCCGCCCGATTACCTGCTCTGGTTTCATCATGTGGGCTGGGGGCAGCCGCTAAGCACTGGCCGTACCCTCTGGGACGAGCTAACCACCCGCTACTACTCCGGCACCGACTCAGTGCGCTGGATGCAGCAGCAGTGGGAGCTGGCCAAACCCGCCCTGGACCCGCAGTTGTACGCCGATGTGGCCGCCCGCCTGCGCGTGCAGCACCGCGAGGCCCAGTGGTGGCGTGATGCCTGCGTGCTCTACTTCCAAGAGTTTGCCCGGCGGCCGTTGCCGCCCACGCTTACCCCACCTGCCCGGCCCCTGGCCGAAATCAAGGAGCTGGTCGACATCTACCAGCTGCGCTAATCCACTGCCTTATCATCTCCCGCATGGCACAACTCAACTCCCTTGTTTCGGCACAGCCCCAGCCCAACGGGCAGCACCATTCCAACCCGTTTTCCCTGGAAGGCAAGCTGGCCCTGGTAACCGGCGGCGGCACCGGTATCGGGCTGGAAATTGCCCGCTGCATGAGCCTGGCCGGGGCTACGGTCATCATTACGGGCCGCCGCGAGGCCGTGCTGCAGGAGGCCGTAGCCGATCTGGGCAGCTCGGTGCATTACCTCACCAACGACGTGTGTGAGCTGGACCAGCTCGACGGCCTCGTAAACCACATTGAGGCTAGCTACGGCCCCATTGACATTTTGGTAAACAATGCCGGAGTGAACATGAAAAAACCAGCCCTGGAAGTAACGGACGCCGAATTCAACCGCATCATTCAAACCAACCTCAACGCTGTGTTTGCCCTTACCCGGGCCTGTGCCCGGCACATGGTGGCCCGCAAAAGCGGCGTGATTCTGATGATTTCCTCCATGGCAGCCTACTATGGTATTGATCGGGTAGTAGCCTACGCCGCGTCCAAATCGGCGGTGGAGGGAATGGTGAAGGTGCTGGCCTCGGAGTTTTCCAAGGACAATGTGCGGGTAAATGCCATTGCCCCCGGCTTCATCGAAACCGAAATGAGCCGCACCGCCATGAACTCCGACCCTGACCGCCGCGACCGGGCCATGCGCCGCACGCCCATGGGCAAGTTCGGTCAGCCCCAGGATATCGGCCACGCCGCCGTGTTCCTGGCCTCCGAGGCGGCCCGTTACATCACCGGGGCTTCGCTGCCCGTGGATGGCGGCAATTCCATCGGCTTTTAGCCAACGGCTTTCCTCTGCTTAAACATCCCACAGTTTAATTCCCACAGTTCATGTACACACCACTACGCAAAACGGCCCTGGGCCTGAGCTGGCCGCTCCTAACGGCCGTTGGCTTTCCGCTCGCCAGCTCGCTGCTGCCAGCCGGCAGCGCGTTTGCTCAAACGGGGCAGACGATTTCCGGTAAAATCACCAGTCTGGATACCGGCGAGGGGCTGCCGGGCGTGACCATCATTCAGAAGGGAACCACCAACGGTGTTTCCACCTCGGCCGATGGCAGTTTCACGCTGACCGCGCCCCAGGGCAGTACGCTGGTGATTAGTGCCATTGGCTTCAACAGCCAGGAGGTACAGGTGTCAGGTAGCTCGCTGTCCATTCGATTGGCTACCAACACTACGGCCCTTAACGAGGTGCAAGTGGTGGGCTACGGGACGCAGAAGAAAAGCCAGGTAACGGGCGCTATTTCGTCGGTGAGCGAGCAGGCCCTGCGCGACGTGCCGGTGGCCAACATCGGGCAGGCACTGCAGGGCCGTGCGGCGGGCGTCAACATCAGCAGCGCCAATACCACGCCCGGGCAGGCCCCGGTGATCCGCATCCGGGGTAACCGCTCCTTTGCCGGCTCCAACGACCCGCTGCTGGTAGTGGACGGCGTACCCTTCGACGGCAGCCTGAACGATTTGAACCCCGACGACATTACCTCACTGGAAGTGCTGAAAGATGCTTCCTCGACGGCTATTTACGGGGCCCGCGGCGCCAACGGCGTTATCCTTATCACCACCAAGCGCGGCAAAGCCGGTGCCCCCCGCGCCACCTACAGCGCCTACTACGGCGTGAAGAAAGCCTACGGGCGCTACGACCTGCAGAACGGGCAGGAGTACTTCAACTTCCGCTCGGAGGCCTTCCGGGCCGCCGGCCTGGACCCGAACACGGCCGCCGGCTTCCTTACCGACGACGAGAAGGCCAACCTCGCCGCCGGCCGCGACTTCGACTACCAGGACCTGCTGTATCAGAACGGCCGTATCCAGAACCACGCTCTGGGCCTGAGCGGCGGCACCGAGCAGACCCAGTACTCGGCCTCGCTGGGCTATTACGATGAAACTGCCATTGTGCCGGTGCAGGGTATCAAGCGCTACTCCCTGCGCGGTACCCTCGACCAGCAGATCGGCAAGCGGGTAAAGGCGGGGCTGAACACGCTCAATACCTTCACCCAGCAGAAAGATCCGGGTCTGAACAATATGTACAACATATTGACCTCCAGTCCGCTGGCTACGCCCTACAACCCTGATGGTACGCCCAAGCTCTACCCCGTAGACGGCGAAACTGCCTACGCAAACCCGCTGACCAACTATATCCCTAATGGCCGCCTGGACCAGCGCCGGCGCATCCGCACGTTCAACAGCCTGTACGCGCAGGTGAACCTGCTCAAGGGCCTCGACTACCGCTTTAACCTGGGCCTGGACGCCCGCGCCGAGTTCAACGAAAACTTCGGGGCCAGCGGCACTACCATCCGCGGTAACCAGCAAAGCGCGGCGGGGCGCTCCACCAACACGGCGTTTAACCTACTGGCCGAGAACCTGCTGCTTTACAACCGCACGTTCGCCGAAAAGCACGACGTGAACTTCACCGGCCTCTACAGCTGGCAGGGCTTCCGCAACGATGGTTTCGGCACCGGTGCCCAGAACCTGCTGGCCAACTACCAGCTGGCCTCTAACCTGGGCACCGGCACCCCCACCTCGGCCACCAGCTTCGAAGGGAAATGGGACATTATTTCCTACATGGGCCGCCTCAACTACGCCTATGACAACCGCTACTCCATCACGGCTACGGTGCGCGTGGATGGCTCCTCGCGCCTGTCGAGTAACATTTACCGGGCTTTTCCCTCGGCGGCCGTGGCCTGGAACCTGGCCAATGAGTCGTTTATGCAAAGCCGCAGCTGGATCAGCAGTCTGAAGCTGCGCGCCAGCTACGGCCGCACCGGCAGCACCGCCGTAAACCCCTACCAGACGCTCGGCTCCCTCGGCACGGGCCTGGGTAACGGCTATTATAACTTCGGCGCAACCGGGGTGGCGGGCGTGCGCCCGGCCAGCATCCCGAACCCCAACCTGGGCTGGGAATACACCGGTACCACCAACTTTGGCCTCGATTTCGGCTTCTTCAACAACCGCGTAAGCGGCTCTATTGAAGTGTATCAGCAGCGCACCAACGACCTGCTGCTGCCCGATGCCCTGCCCACTTCCAGCGGCTACGGCTCGTTTACGCGCAACATTGGCAAAACCCAGAACCGCGGCTTAGAGGTGAGCCTGACCACGGTGAACGTGCGCACGGAAAGCGGCTTCGAATGGTCGTCGGACTGGAATTTTACCCGCAACCGCGAGCAGGTGCTGGATCTGGGCCTGGGCCTGGATGAAAGCGGCAACCAGCGCAGCGACATCAGCAACCAGCGCTTCATCGGCCAGCCGCTGTACGTGTTCTACGACTACAAGTACGCGGGCATCTGGCAGGCAGATGAGGCCGCCGCCGCCACGCGCGCCGGTACCCGCGTGGGGCAGGTGAAAATTCAGGACCTGAACGGCAACGGGGTGGTGGATGCCGGCGACCGGCAGATCATCGGCTCGCGCCAGCCCAAGTTTGAGGCTGGTACCACGCAGCGCTTCCGCTTTAAGGGCTTCGACCTGAACGCCGTGGCCCTGACCCGGGTAGGTGCTACCATCATCGACCCGGTGCTGTACTCGCCTGCCTACTTCACTACCTACAGCGGCCGCCGCAACCAGGTGAACCTGCCGTACTGGACGCCCGCTACCCCGGGCAACCGCTACCCGCAGCCCAACCAGAGCTACTTCGGTGACTTTGTGCCCAACGCGCAGTCGCTGGCCTACCTGAGCGGCACCTTCATCAAGGTGCGCAGCATTGATCTGGGCTATACCCTGCCGCAAAGCCTCGTGAGCCGGGCCAAGATGAGCACGGCCCGCATTTACGTGCAGGTGCAGAACCCGCTGATCTGGTCGCCGGAAGAGTACTTCAAAAATAACAAAGCCATTGACCCCGATGCGCTGTCGTACTCCACGCGCTTCAGCGGCAGCACCGCCGTCAACAACGGCATCGCCTTCGCCGAGGGCGACCTGAACAGCGGCGTGAACAACGGCCTGGCCGGCCGGGGCGTGAACTACCCCACTACCCGCTCCTTTATTGTGGGCATCAACGTGGGCTTCTAATTTCTTCCCTCAACTTTTCCGGCGCTCCGGCGCCTCTTCTCCTATGAAAAAGCTACTTCTTACCGGTACGGCTCTGGCGTTGCTGCTGGCAGCTACCAGCTGCGACAAGGACACCCTAGTGGAAGACCCCCGCTCGGTACTGGTGCCCGGCTTCTTTGGTACCCCCGACGGCATTCAGGCCGGACTGGTGGGTGTATACTCGGGCCTGCGCAACGTCACCGCCGACCAGGGCGGCTCGAACTTTATGTCGCAGGGAACCGATGAGTTCATGCGCGGCTTTGGTGCCTCCAATGGTTTCGAGGACTACAACGCGGGCGAGATGAGCTCGACCAACGGCACCGCCACCAACCTCTGGAACGCCTTCTACGGCAACATTAACACGGCCAACGGCGTGCTGCAGTACGCCGGCACGGTGCAGGGACTGTCGCCGGCCGCCGTGAACCAGATTGTGGCCGAAACCAAGGTGCTGCGCGCCTGGAACTACTTCTACCTGGTGCAGTCTTTCGGCGACGTGCCGCTGATGCTCAAGTTTGTGGACACGCCCACCAAGGACATTGTGCGGGCCCCGCTGGCCGACGTGTACAGTGCCATTATTACGGACCTGAACGATGCCCTCAACCCCACTACAGGCATTGCCAATACGGCAGCCCAGCCCGGCCGCGTGACGCGCGCCACGGCTCTGCACCTGCTGGCTAAAGTGCACCTGACCCGCGCCACCTCCTCGGCCCGCGCCGCCGACGACTACGCCAAGGCGGCTCAATATGCTGAGGAACTGATCCGAGATGCCTCCAAGTATGGCAAGGGGCTGGAAGCCGATCCGGGTCTGGTATTCGCCGAAGGCAATGAGAACGGCAGAGAGGTACTGATGAATGTGCAGTTCAATGCCGACCCTGTGTTCACGGGCATTTCTGATAACGGGGCAGGCGGCGCCGGCCAGAACCAGACCAACTTTCTGTTCCGGGTGCGCTACGACCTGCTGCCGAACGTGGCCCGCAGCATCCAGTACGGCCGTCCTTTCGGCCGCCTGGGCTCCACACCCTACCTGCTCGACTCCTACAAGCTGGCTTCGGAAACTACGCCGCGGCAGTGGCGCACCACCGATACCCGCTACGCCAAGTGGTTCTCCACGCTGTGGCTGGTGAACAGCGTGGGTGGTAACGGCGGCACGGCCTTCAACCCCCGCGCCGTGGTGGGCGACACGGCTGCCTGGTATGCCGGCCGCGAGCTGACGGCCGCCGAGCAGGCCCGCATCAACAGCCGCCCCAACGGCCGCTTCGTAGTGGGCACGCCCAGCACCTACACCACCAACTTCTCGCCCTACATCAACAAGTATGACGATGCCACCCGCGCGGCCGTCAATAACAGCTCCGACCGGCCGCTGATTTTCTACCGCTTGGCCGAAACCTACCTCATTGCAGCCGAGGCCAATATGTACCTGGGCCGGACCACTGAGGCCGTGAACCAGCTCAACATCATCCGCCGCCGCGCCGCCGCGCCCGGCCGCGCCGCCCAGATGGAAATTACGGCTACACAGCTGAACATCGACTTCATTCTGGAAGAGCGCACCCGCGAGCTGTGCGGCGAGTTTACCCGCTGGTACGACCTGGTGCGCACCGGCAAGCTGGTAGAGCGCGTGAAGCGGTATGTGCCGGCCTACGTGGGCTCCAAACCCTCGCCCATCCCCGGCGGCACCGACCAGTACGGCTCCAACGCGGCCCGCAACATCCAGCCCTTCCACGTGCTGCGCCCCATTCCGCAGCAGGAGATTGACCGCACCAGCGGTAAAATCACCCAGAATACCGGCTACTAAATCTGGTTCGGACGGGGCCTCCTTTCCGTTGGGAAGGAGGCCCCCAGGCCGTGCCGCGGCTTTTGCTTCTTCCTTATACCTGCTTCCCCTTCTTCTATGCGCCACCCACTTACGCTCACCACCGTGTTCCGTTCCGCGCTGCTGACGGCTGGCCTGCTGGCCGCCGTCAATGGCGCTACGGCCCAGGTGCGCCTGCCGCGCCTGGTAAGCAATGGGATGGTGCTCCAGCGCGACGCGCCGGTGCGCATCTGGGGCTGGGCCGCAAAAGGAGAGAGGGTGAATGTGGCCTTTCTGGGCAGAACCTACCAGGCTACTACCGGCCCTGATGGGCAATGGCGCGTGACGCTGCCGGCCATGAAAGCCGGCGGACCCTACGCCATGACCATCAAGGGCAGCAACCAGCTGGAGCTGACTGATATTCTGGTGGGGGACGTGTGGCTGCTCTCGGGCCAGTCGAACATGGAAACGCCCATGAGCCGGCTGCGCGACAAGTACCCCGCCGTTATTGCCCAGGCGGCCAACTCCCGCATCCGGCAATTTGAGGTGCCTATGAGCTACGCCTTCCAGCAGCCCCGCGCCAATGTAACGGGCGGCAAATGGGTGGCAGCCGACCCGCAAACCGTGCTGCAGTTTTCGGGGGTGGGCTACTTCTTCGCCAAGGAAATCAACGCCAGGTACCAGGTGCCGGTGGGCCTGATTAAGGATGCCGTGGGCGGCTCTCCGGCCGAGGCCTGGCTAAGCGCTGCAGCCCTGCGCCAGTTCCCCACCTACGAGCAGCAAGGAGCCAGATACCGGGACAGCCTGCTGGTAGCCAATACCAAGCAGCGCGAAAGCGCCGCCGTGGCCGACTGGTACAAGCAGCTCTACCAGGCCGACCAGGGCGAGGCCCGGGGCCAGCAGAAATGGTCGACCCCGGAGTACGACGCCAGCGCCTGGGCCACCATGAATGTGCCCGGCTACTGGGCCAGCCAGACGCCGCTCGGGCCCGTAAACGGCGTGGTGTGGTTTCGTAAGGAAGTGGACGTGCCGGCCGCCATGGTAGGCCAACCCGCCCGCCTGGAGCTGGGTACGCTGGTCGATGCCGATTCTACCTACATCAACGGGCAGCTGGTGGGCACTACTGGCTACCAGTATCCGCCCCGCAAATACGAGGTGAAGCCGGGCGTGCTGAAAGCCGGCAAAAACGTGGTAACAGTGCGCCTCATTAACAATGGCGGGCGGGGCGGTTTCACGCTCGATAAGAGCTACCAGCTCACGGCCGGCGGCCAGACCCTGGATTTGCGCGGGCCCTGGCAGTACAAGTTGGGCGCTACCATGCCGCCCACGCCCGGCACCACCACGTTTCAGTACCAGCCCGGCGGCCTCTACAACGGCATGATTGCGCCCGTGCTGCCTTACGCCATCAAGGGCGTGCTCTGGTACCAGGGCGAAAGTAACACCGGCCGCCCCCAGGACTACCAGGCCCTGATGACCAGCCTGATTGCTGATTGGCGCGCTCATTTTCAGCAACCCAAACTGCCGTTCCTGTACGTGCAGCTGGCCAACTTTATGGCCGTGAAGCCGGAGCCCGGCGAGAGTGGCTGGGCAGCAGTGCGTGACGCCCAGCGCCGCACCCTGGCCGTGCCCCACACCGGCATGGCCGTTATTACCGACGCCGGCGAGTGGAACGACATTCACCCCCTGGATAAGCAGACGCCCGGCCACCGCCTGGCCCTGGCAGCCCAAAAAGTAGCCTACGGCGACGCCAAAGTGGTTTCCTCGGGGCCCCTGTATCAGGAAATGCAGGTAACCGGCAACAAAGCCACCCTCAGCTTCACCAGTATCGGGGGGGGCTTGGTGGCCAAAGGCGGCCCGCTCAAGGGTTTCGCCGTGGCTGGGCCCGACAAGAAGTTTGTGTGGGCTGAGGCCCGGATTGAGGGCAGGAAAGTGGTGGTCTGGAGCGACAAGGTGCCTGTGCCGGCCGTGGTGCGCTACGCCTGGGCCGACAACCCCGAAGGTGCCAACCTCTACAATCAGGAAGGCCTGCCCGCCTCACCCTTCTCCACCGAGCCCGACCCCGCCTCCGGTGCCACTGGCCGCCTGTAACGCCTTTATTTTCCTTCTATTCAACTAGCTGGTTTCTCATGCTGTTTGCCGCCCCACAGTTGCGCAAAATAGGTCTGGTGAGTGTGGCCCTGCTGCTGGGGCTGCGGCTGGGGGCGTTTGCCCAGCCCGCGGCAGCACCTATGCCCGTCCGCTACCTCGACCCCAGCCAGCCGCTGAACGTGCGCGTGCAGGACCTGATTTCCCGGCTCACGCTGGAAGAAAAGGCCGACCAGATGATGTACAATAGCAAGGCTATTGAGCGGCTGAATATCCCGGCCTACAACTGGTGGAACGAGGCCCTGCACGGCGTGGGCCGGGCGGGGGCGGCCACCGTGTTTCCGCAGGCCATTGGGCTGGGCGCCACGTTTGATGAAGACCTGGCCCTGCGCGTATCCACGGCCATTTCCGATGAGGCGCGGGCCATGTACAACGCGGCCGTGGCCAAGGGCTACCGCCAGCAGTACAGCGGCCTCACGTTCTGGACGCCCAACATCAACATCTTCCGCGACCCGCGCTGGGGCCGGGGACAGGAAACCTACGGCGAAGACCCCACCCTCACCGGCCGCCTAGGCGTGGCCTTTGTGCAGGGCCTGCAGGGCAATGACCCGCGCTACCTCAAAACGGCTGCCTGCGCCAAGCACTTTGCCGTGCACAGCGGCCCCGAGAAGCTGCGCCACGAGTTCAACGCCGTAGCCTCGCCCCAGGACTTACAGGAAACCTACCTGCCCGCCTTCAAGCGGCTCGTTGATGCCAAAGTAGAAGCCGTGATGTGCGCCTACAACGCCACCAACGGTGAGCCGTGCTGCGGCAACCAGTACCTGCTGCAGGACGTGCTACGCCGGCAGTGGGGCTTCCGGGGCCACGTAGTGTCCGACTGCTGGGCGCTGGTGGATTTCTACCAGGGGCACAAAGTGGTGAAAACGCCCGCCGAAGCCGCCGCGCTGGCCCTGGAGCGGGGCGTGAACCTGAACTGCGGCAGCGTGTACCCCTTCCTGCCCGAAGCCGTGCAGAAAGGCCTCACCACCGAAGCCCGGATTGACAGTTCCCTGGCCGTGCTGCTGCGCACCAAGTTCCGGCTGGGCCTGTTCGACCCGCAGGGCAGCACCCCGTTCGATAAGCTTACGCCCGCCGTCATCAACAGCCCCGCACACCGCGCCCTGGCCCGCGAGGCGGCCCAGAAGTCGATTGTGCTGCTCAAGAACAACGGGGTGCTGCCGCTGCGTAACGACCTGGCCAAGTACTTCGTGACCGGTCCTAACGCCGCCACCCTCGATGCGCTGCTGGGCAACTACTACGGCGTAAATCCGGAGATGAAAACCGTGCTGGAAGGCCTGGTGGGCGGCGTAAGCCCCGCCAGCCAGGTGCAGTACCGTCCCGGTGCCCTGCTCGACCGGCCCAACCAGAACGGCATCGACTGGGTGAGCGGTACGGCGCGCGGGGTAGACGCTACGTTCGTGGTGCTGGGCATTAACGGGCTGCTGGAAGGGGAGGAAGGCGAGTCCATTTCCTCGCCCACCTTCGGCGACCGGCTCGACTACAACCTGCCCCAAAATCAGCTGGATTTTCTGCGCAAGCTGCGCGACAAGAACTCCAGGCCCATTGTGGCCATCATTACCGGCGGCTCGCCCATGAACCTGAGCGAGGTGCACGAGCTCTGCGACGCTGTGCTGCTGGTTTGGTATCCCGGCGAGGAAGGCGGCAACGCCATTGCCGATGTAGTATTCGGCAAGGTGTCGCCCTCGGGCAAGCTGCCCATCACCTTCCCCAAAAGCCTCGACCAATTGCCGGCCTACGAAAACTACAGCATGGCCGGCCGCACCTACCGCTACATGACGCAGGAGCCGATGTACCCCTTCGGCTACGGCCTGAGCTACGCCAAATTCGAGTACAGCAACCTGAAGCTGCCTAAGAAGGCGGCCCGCAACCAGTCCGTGGAAGTGGAGGCTACCGTGCGCAACACTGGCAAGATGGCCGGCGAGGAAGTGGTGCAGCTCTATCTCACCCACGCCCCGCGCCCGGGCCGGCAGGTGCCGCTCTACGCCCTCAAACACTTCCGCCGCGTGCTGCTGCAG
Organism: Hymenobacter metallilatus; assembly: GCF_003944705.1. Lineage (GTDB taxonomy): Bacteria > Bacteroidota > Bacteroidia > Cytophagales > Hymenobacteraceae > Hymenobacter > Hymenobacter metallilatus. Next base: position 22,269 of record NZ_RWIS01000005.1, read on the forward strand.
CCGGGGGGCAGCACCACCGTGCGCTTCACGCTCACGCCCGCTGAGCTAGCCCTGATTGACGAGCAGGGCAAGGCAGTGGCCGCCACCGGGGCCGTTACTGTGTGGGTGGGTGGCGCGCTGCCAAGTGCGCGGAGTACGGCCCTGGGCGCCAGTCCGGCCGCGCAGGGCCAGGTAGTAATGCGCTAACTGCTACTTCCTTCCCGACCTCTCGTTACGTTCCAGTTTCCCACGCCCGCCCTCAATCTGACCTTTCTTCTGATCTGTCCACGGCTGCTACTCGGCGGCACACTCCCACCAAACCATGAATCGTACCGCTACCTTGTTTTCCGGCCTGCTTGGGCTGCTCGTGCTAAGTGCCGCGCCGGCGGCATTGGGCCAGAATACGCCCGTGTCGCAGCAAGCTGAATCGGGCGCGTTGGGCGCCGACTGGCAAAACCTGAACGCCAGCGGCGTACAGTACGTCACGATTACCCCAACGGCAACCATCAACGCCCAAAACCCGGGTACGGCCGCGCGAGTTGTTTCCTACTCCGTAACATTCCCCGGCCCTGGTACTTACGATTTGTATGTGCGGATGCGGGTAAACGCGGGCGGAGCCAATGACGACAGTTTTTACTACGCCAACGGCTTTGGCACCAAGTCGCCCTCCGCTGACACCGACTGGATTACCTGCAACAACCTGTTCAACGTGGGGTACACCGGCGGCAGCCTGCCCGTTGATAATCAGGGCTCGGCAGGCACCGGCGTATGGAAGTGGGTGAACATGTCGAAGTACAGCTACAGCGAAACGCCGGTTTCCTTTACCGTGCCGGCCGGAGCCCTGACGCAGACGTTTCAGCTAGGGGCCCGTGAGGACGGGTTTGATATCGATAAGCTGGTATTTGGGCAAACGGGCCTGTATTTCACCCCGGCTCAGCTGGACGCCGGCCAGCAGGGCACTACTACGCCGCCTACCACGTTTACCCCCGCTGGCCCTCCCATGGCCCAGGGCAAGTCGAAATACCTGGGTGGTATATACAGCACGGCCCAAAAGCCCTTCTTCAACCGTTACTTCAACCAGGTAACCCCCGAAAACGCCGGTAAGTGGGGCGCTGTGGAAGCTACTCGTAACCAAATGAACTGGGCGGAGCTGGACTCGGCCTATAACCTGGCCCGACGCAACGGCTTTCCGTTCAAGCTGCACACCCTCATCTGGGGCCAGCAGCAACCCATCTGGATTGAAACCCTCCCGGCGGCCGAACAGCTGCTGGAAATTCGGGAATGGTTTCAGGCCGTGGCCCAGCGCTACCCCAACATCGACCAGATTGAGGTGGTAAACGAGCCCACCAACGACCTGCCGCTGAACGGTTCCACGGGCAACAACGGCCCCAACACGCCCGGCAGTGGGGCTGGTAACTATTACAATGCGCTGGGTGGGGCTGGTACTACCGGTTGGGACTGGGTGATAACTTCTTTCCAGCTGGCCCGCCAATATTTCCCCAACTCCCAGCTCCTCATCAACGACTACGGGGTGATAAGCTACACAACCAATACCCAGCGCTACCTGGATATTGTGAACCTGCTGGTGGCCCGCAACCTGGTAGATGGGGTTGGTATCCAGGGCCACGCCTTCGAAACGCGCAACATTCCTGTTGCCACGCTTACCACCAACCTGAGCGCTTTAGCTGCGGCCGGCAAGCCGCTGTATATCACGGAGCTGGATATTGATGGCGTTAACAGCAGCAACCAGCTCGATGATGCCGTGCAGCTGGCCGAATACCAGCGCGTGTTTCCGGCGTTGTGGGAGCATCCGGGGGTGAAGGGCATTACGCTTTGGGGCTACCGGCCCGGCCACTGGCGCACGGCCCAGGGCGCCTACCTGGCCAACGACGACAACACGGAGCGTACGGCTTTGGTATGGCTGAAAAACTACGTGCGCACCACCATTCTCAAAAACCGCAGCAGCCAGCAAACCCTCGTTCAGCTGTACCCAAATCCGACCCAGGATGGCCGCATCACCCTCACCGGCACCCAGCGTATTGTACACGTGCGTATTGTAGATATGCAGGGCCGCAGCGTATACACGCAGGCCCTGCACCAGCAGTCCACTTTTGCCCTGCCCGTACAGCTGGGGGCAGGCCTTTACGCCGTACAGCTTACTGAGCAGGATGGAGGCCTGATAACCAGTAAGCTGCTGGTGCAGTAGTCAGGTACGGCGGCACACTTTCCCGGCTGCGTCGCCCATTGCCGCCTGAATACGGTACCGCTCCGGCTGGTGCCGGGCCCGCCGGCTCTGCCCCCGATTCGCAACCGCTACTTTCTTTAAACATGCACTACCTTCTCGGCTACGATATCGGTAGCTCTTCCATCAAAGCCTCTCTGCTCGACGCGGCCACCGGCCGCTGCGTGGCAGCTGCTACCACGCCCACCACCGAAATGGGCATGGATGTGCCCCAGCCAGGCTGGGCCGAGCAGCGGCCCGAGCGGTGGTGGCAGGAAATTATCAACGCCACCCGCCAGCTGCAGGCTACCTACGGTTTCGAGGGGGCGCAAGTGGCCGCCATTGGCATCACCTACCAGATGCACGGTTTGGTGCTGATAGATGCCCAGGGCCAGGTGCTGCGCCCGGCCATCATCTGGTGCGACAGTAGGGCGGTGGAGCTGGGCAACCAGGCCTTTGCCGAGCTGGGCGAAGCGCATTGCCTGGAGTATTTTCTGAACTCACCCGGCAACTTCACGGCCTCCAAGCTTAAGTGGGTACAGGAAAACGAGCCGGCGGTGTACGCCCAGATCCACAAAATTCAACTGCCCGGCGACTACATTGCCTTCAAGCTGACTGGTGAGCTGCAAACTACCGTGTCGGGGCTGTCGGAGGGCGTGTTCTGGGACTTCAAGAACCAGGCCCTGGCTCAGGAGCTGCTCGACTACTACGGCATCAGCCCGGAGCTGCTGCCCGAGGTGGTGGATACGTTTTCGGTGCAGGGCCGCCTGAGCGAAGACGCCGCCCGGACACTAGGCCTGGCGGCCGGTACGCCCATCAGCTACCGGGCCGGCGACCAGCCCAACAATGCCTTTTCCCTGAACGTGCTGCAGCCCGGCGAAATAGCCGCCACGGCCGGCACCTCAGGCGTTATCTACGGCATTACGGAAGCCCCGGCCTCCGATGCCCAGTCACGGGTGAATGCCTTTGTGCACGTGAACAGCACCCCCGGGCAGCCCCGCAACGGCGTGCTTATGTGCATGAACGGCACCGGCATCCTGAACAGCTGGCTGCGCCGGATGGTGGGCGAGCTGCCCTACGACGAAATGAACCGGCTGGCCGCCGAAGCCCCGGTAGGAGCGGAGGGGCTGGTATTCCTGCCCTTCGGCAACGGGGCCGAGCGGATTCTGGCCAACCAGCCCGCCGAGGCCGCCCTGCTGGGCCTGAACCTGAACGTGCACTCCCGCGCCCACCTGCTGCGCGCCGCCCAGGAGGGCATTGTGTTTGCCCTCATGTACGGCCTGGGCATCATGCGCGACATGGGCGTGGCGGTGCATACCGTGCGCGCCGGCAACGCCAACATGTTCCTGAGCCCGGTGTTCCGCGAAGCCTTCGTGAATACCGGCAACCTCACCCTGGAACTCTACAACACCGACGCGGCCCAGGGCGCGGCCCGCGGGGCGGGCGTGGGCGCGGGCATTTACGCCTCGGCCGCTGAGGCCTTCGGCGGGCTTGAATGCCTGCTCACCGAAACGCCCGACCCGGCTTTGCAGCCGCAGTACGCAGCGGCCTACGCCCGCTGGCAGCAGGCCCTTCGGCATCAACTCAACGCATCTACTTCTTCATTTTCAAGCTTCCCGACTCATGTCACGCAACACGCTTTCTAAAACCGAATTCTTCACCGGTATCAGCCCCATTCAGTTTGAAGGGCGCGAGTCGGACAACCCCTTGGCCTTTAAGTGGTACGATAAGAACCGCGTGGTAGCCGGCAAAACCATGGAGGAACACCTGCGCTTCGCCGTGTCGTACTGGCACACCTTCACCGGCACCGGCGGCGACCCGTTTGGCCCCGGCACCAAGCAGTTTGCCTGGGATGCGCAGGGCGACATTCTGGGCCGCGCCCAGGACAAGATGGACGCCGCCTTTGAGTTCTTCACCAAGCTGGGCACGCCCTACTACTGCTTCCACGATATTGACCTGGTGGACGAGGGCAATTCCCTGCGCGAGTATGAGCATAACCTGCGTGCCATTGTGGAGTACGCTCAGCAGCACCAGCGGGAAAGCGGCGTAAAGCTGCTCTGGGGCACGGCCAACGTGTTTTCGAACCCGCGCTACATGAACGGCGCCAGCACCAACCCCGATTTTCAGGTGGTGGCCCACGCCGGTACCCAGGTGCTGAACGCCATGGACGCTACCATTGCCCTCGGCGGCGAGAACTACGTGTTCTGGGGTGGCCGCGAGGGTTATATGACCCTGCTTAACACCAACATGAAGCGGGAACTGGAGCACATGGGCCGCTTCCTGACCATGGCCCGCGACTACGCCCGCAAGCAGGGCTTCACGGGTAAGTTCTTCATCGAACCCAAACCCGCCGAACCCACCAAGCACCAGTATGATTTCGACGCCGCTACCGTCATCGGCTTCCTAAAGGAATACGGCCTGCAGGACGACTTCATGCTGAACCTGGAGGTAAACCACGCCACCCTGGCCGGCCACACCTTCCAGCATGAGCTGCAGGTAGCCGCCGACGCCAATATGCTGGGCTCCATGGATGCCAACCGCGGCGACTACCAGAACGGCTGGGACACCGACCAGTTTCCTAACAACCTCAACGAGCTGACCGAGAGTATGCTCATCATTCTGGAGCATGGTGGCATTAAGCCCGGCGGCATCAACTTCGACGCCAAAACCCGCCGCAACTCCACCGACCTGGAGGACATCTTCATTGCCCACATTGCCGGCATGGACACCTTCGCCCGCGCCCTGGTAACGGCCGACAACATTCTGCAGAAATCCAGCTACCGCAAGTTCCGCACGGAGCGCTACGCTTCCTTCGACAGTGGGGCCGGGGCTGCCTTCGAGAAGGGCCAGCTCACCCTGGAAGACCTGCGCCGCCTGGCCCACGAAGCCGGTGAGCCAACTATGCGCAGCGGCAAGCAAGAGTGGCTGGAAGCCATCATCAACCAGTACATCTAGCTTATAGGAGTTATGAATGATGAGTTATAAATTATGAGCTGGGTCGGTTGGAGGCCGAGCGAAACTCATCATTCATAACTCCTAATTCATCATTCACCCAAACAAACCCGGCTGGTTTTTCACGGGAGGGCGTGGGAACCCGAGGGGAGAACCGGCCGGGAATGTTTTGCGGGGAGGTTGCCGGAATACGCGCATTGCGGTACCTTGAGGGCAGCTTTTTCCCTGTTTCTTACCTGCGGCCTTCTGGCCCGTCTGTTTATCGTTCATGCAACACCAACTCGCGACTCTCGACTACGTCGTCTTTTTCATCTACTTCCTGATTGTCTCGGGGTACGGTATTTGGATTTATCGGCGCAAAACCGGCCACGACGGCACCATGGAGGGAGATTCCAAGGATTACTTCCTGGCCGAAGGGTCGTTGACGTGGTGGGCAATCGGCTCCTCCCTGATTGCCTCCAACATCTCGGCGGAGCAGTTCGTGGGCATGTCGGGCTCGGGCTTCAAGATGGGCTTGGCCATTGCCACTTATGAGTGGATGGCAGCCCTCACGCTCATTATTGTAGCCGTGTTCTTCATTCCGGTATACCTGAAGAATAAAATCTTCACGATGCCGCAGTTTCTGCATCAGCGCTACAATGGCACTGTGGCCATGATTATGGCCATTTTCTGGCTGGCCCTCTACGTGGTGGTGAATCTGACGTCTATTCTCTACCTCGGGGCCATTGCCATCAGCAGCATTGCCGGCCTCAACCTGGAGTTCTGCCTGTATGCCCTGGCCTTTTTTGCGGTGATTATTACCCTGGGTGGCATGAAGGTAATAGGCTTCACTGATGTGATTCAGGTGTTTTTCCTGATTCTGGGCGGCTTGGCCACTACCTACCTGGCCCTGAATCTGGTAGCCGACCACTACGGCCAATCGGGCGTGCTGGCGGGCTTCAACCTGATGACTGAGCAGGCGGGTGACCATTTCCAGATGATTTTCAAGCGCGACAATGAGAACTACATGGACCTGCCCGGCCTCACGGTGCTGCTGGGCGGCATGTGGATTGTGAACCTGAACTACTGGGGCTGCAACCAGTACATTACCCAGCGCGCCCTGGGGGCCGATTTGCCCACCGCCCGCGGTGGTCTGCTGTTTGCTGCCTTCCTCAAGCTGCTCATGCCCATTATTGTGGTGCTGCCTGGTATTGCGGCCTTTGTGCTCTTTAAAGCAGATGTGTTTGGGGCAGCGGAGTTTGGCCAGGGGGCCGATTTGAACCCTGACCGCGCCTATCCGGTGCTGCTTAACATTCTGCCGGTGGGCCTGAAAGGCTTGTCGTTTGCGGCCCTCACGGCGGCCGTAGTGGCCTCGCTGGCCGGAAAGGCCAACTCCATTGCTACCATCTTTACCCTGGATATCTACCAGAAAGTTCTCAACCCGGAGGCATCGGAGAAGAGGCTGGTGAACGTGGGCAAAATTGCCGTCGTAACCGCCATGATCCTGGGTGTGCTGATTGCGCCCCACCTGGGTATCGACAAAAAAGGCGGTTTCCAGTATATCCAGGAGTATACGGGGTTTGTGTCGCCGGGCATCTTTGCCATGTTCATCCTGGGCTTCTTCTGGAAGAAAACGACTTCCACGGCGGCCCTGTTTGCCACCATCGGCGGCTTTTTGCTGTCGGTGCTGTTTAAGTTCCTGCCCACCTTCGCCGACCTGTCTTTCCTGGCGCCTTTCGGGTTTGCCGTGCCCAATGCAGCCGGCGTGTACGAAATTCCCTTCCTCGACCGGATGGGTTTCGTGTTCATCATCTGCGTAGTCATGATGGTGCTGATTAGTTTGTTTGAAACCAGCCGGGGTGTGAAAACCAACGGCCTGGAAGTAGACCGGAGCATGTTCAAAACTACCCGCGGCTTTGCCATCGGGGCCATGACCATCATGGTTCTGCTCACTGTGCTCTACACCGTATACTGGTAGTCGTGCACGGGCCGGGCCCGCGGGGTTAACCCCTTCCAACGTGAAAACTCTCGCTGCTTACCGGCGCAGACTGGCAATGGCCAGTCTGCTGCTGGCTGGGGCTGCTGTGCTCAGTAGCCAGCAATCCGCCGCGCCCCCAAAAGGCCTCAAAGACTACTACAAAGCCTATTTCCCGGTGGGCGTGGCCGTGGGCCGCGCCCAGCTGCAAGGGCCCGAGGCGGCCCTGATTAAGCAGCAGTTTAATAGCCTGACGCCGGAAAATGCCATGAAGATGGGCCCGATTCATCCGGAGGAAAACCGCTACTTCTGGACCGATGCTGATGCCATTGTGGAATTTGCTCAGCAGAACAAGTTGCGGGTGCGGGGCCATAACCTGCTTTGGCACGAGCAAACACCCCGGTGGCTGTTCAAAAACGCCGACGGCTCCCGCGTGAGCAAAGACGTGCTGCTCAAGCGCCTGCACGACCATATTTTCGCGGTGGTGAAGCGCTACAAAGGTAAAATCTATGCCTGGGACGTAGTGAACGAAGCCACTGCCGACAACCCCCAGGAGTTTCTGCGTAACTCAGAGTGGTACCAGATCTGCGGCGACGAATTCATTCGCAAAGCCTTCGAGTACGCTCACGAGGCCGACCCGCAAGCCCAGCTGTTCTACAACGACTACAACACCGAGCGGCCCGAGAAGCGCGCCCGTATCTACAAGCTACTTAAGCAGCTTAAGGAAGCAAAAGTGCCCATTGACGGCGTAGGGCTGCAGGGCCACTGGTCGTTGCAGGAGCCTACCGAGCCGGAACTGCGCGCCGCCCTCGACCAGTACGCCTCCCTGGGTCTGAAGGTGCAGATTACCGAGCTCGATGTATCCATCTACCCCTGGGAAAAGGACCGCCGCGCCAAGCGCCCCGATGAGTCGGACGCCTACACGCCGGAGCTGGCCCGGCAGCAGGCGGCCCAGTACAAGATGTTTTTCCGCGTGTTCCGCGACTACCGCAAGGTGCTTACCGGCGTTACCTTCTGGAACGTGTCGGACAAGTACAGCTGGCTGGATACCTACCCCGTGGCCGGCCGCAAAAACTACCCGTTGCTCTTCGACCAAAACCAGCAGCCCAAACAGGCTTTCTGGGAAGTCGTGCAGTTCTAGAGCTGATTTCCCACCTGTCATCCTGAGCGGAGCGAAGGACCTTATGGCAATTGAACGATAGTCATTAGAACGGCTCGTTCCAACGTGATAAGGTCCTTCGCTCCGCTCAGGATGACAGATTGAACCCACCCGTACCATGCCTATACCTTTCCACCGTTCCGCACTGCTGAGCCTGTTGCTGAGCCTGTTGCTGCTGACGGGCTCCGCTGCCGCCCAGCCTGCCGCCTACATTTCCGCTAACAAGAGCAGCGGCAGCTTCCCGCTGGCCGTTTCCGGCAAAGCGGCCCCGCTCTACGCCAGCGCCCAGGACTGGCCCGGCGTACTGCGCGCCGCCCGGGATTTGCAGGCCGACATCAGCCGCGTAACCCGGCTCACGCCAAGCTTCACAATCGATAAAGTGTCAAGCGGGCCGGCTGTAGTGCTGATTGGTACGCTGGGCAAAAGCCCCCTGATTGACGGGCTGGTGCAGGCTGGCAAGCTGGATGCGGCGGGCCTGGCCGGCAAGTGGGAAACCTTTGCGGTGCAGGTGGTAGAAAAGCCGCTGCCGGGCGTGGCACGGGCCTTGGTTATTGTGGGCAGCGACAAGCGCGGCACCATCTACGGCATTTATGATGTGTCGCAGCAGATGGGGGTATCGCCCTGGTACTGGTGGGCCGATGTGCCAACCAGGCACCAAACGGCGCTATATGTAGCTGCCGGCCGCCACAGCCTGGGCGAGCCGCAGGTGAAGTACCGGGGTATTTTTATCAACGACGAGGCTCCGGCGCTGCAAAACTGGTCGAAGGAGAAATTCGGGGGCGTCAACTCCAAGATGTACGCCCACATGTTCGAGCTGATTCTGCGGCTCAAAGGCAACTATCTCTGGCCGGCCATGTGGGGTAACATGTTCAACGTAGATGACCCCCAGAACCCAGTACTGGCCGATGAATACGGTATTGTAATGGGTACTTCTCACCACGAGCCGCTCACGCGCGCCCACGCCGAATGGCAGCGCGGCGGCAAAGGCCCCTGGCACTACCAGACCAACGCCCCTACCTTGCAGGAGTTCTGGCGGGGCGGGATGCAGCGCATGGGTACCCGCGAGAATATCGTAACCATTGGTATGCGCGGCGACGGGGATGAGCCCATGAGCGAGGACAGTAACATTGCCCTGCTGGAAAAAATTGTGGCCGACCAGCGCCGCATTATTGAGGAAACTACCGGCAAGCCCGCTGCCCAAACGCCCCAGCTCTGGGCTCTTTACAAAGAAGTGCAGGACTACTACGACAAAGGGATGCGCGTACCCGACGACGTGACCCTGTTGCTCTGCGACGACAACTGGGGCAACATCCGTAAGCTGCCCAAAGTAGGGGAGAAGCCCCGGTCCGGCGGCTACGGTATTTACTACCACTTCGACTATGTGGGCGGGCCGCGCAACTACAAATGGCTGAACACCAATCCGCTGCCCCGTATCTGGGAGCAGATGCATCTGGCCCATGCCTATGGTGCCAACCAGATCTGGATTGTGAACGTGGGCGACCTGAAGCCCATGGAGCTACCCATCAGCTTCTTCCTCGACTACGCTTGGAACCCCAACCGCATCAGCGCCGACCAGGTGGCCGCCTACACCCGGCAGTGGGCCGCCCGGCAGTTCGGTGATAAGCACGCCGCCGATATTGCCGACATCCTGGCCACATACGCCAAGTACAACGCCCGCCGCAAGCCCGAGCTGCTGGATGCTACCACCTACAGCCTGGCCACTGGGGAGTGGGCCGCTGTAGTGGCCGAGTACAATGCTTTGCGCACCCGCGCCGAGGTCATCGAAAAACAGCTGCCGGCCACCCATCAGGATGCGTATTTTCAGCTGGTGCTACACCCGGTGCAGGCTTGTGCCAACCTCAACGAGCTGTATTATACCGTGGCCCTAAACCGGGAAGCGGCTAAAACCGGCCAAGCCACTACCAACGAGCTGGCCGCGAAAGCCAGGCTCCTGTTTGAGAAGGACGCGGAAATAACGCGCCGCTACCATGCCCTGGCCGGCGGCAAGTGGAACCACATGATGGACCAGACCCACATTGGCTACACTAGCTGGCAGCAGCCTGAACAGAACACCATGCCCACCGTACAGATGCTGCCCCAGCCCCCGGCCAACCCGCCTGCCACGCCGTCCGCCCCACTGGTTGCGGGTGCGTACGTGTCGGTGGAGGCGGAAAACTACAGCCGAGCCGTGCATGCCGGGGGTATCAGCTGGCAGCACCTGCCCGACCTAGGTCGCACGGCCGGGGCCGTTACCACGTTTCCGGTAACGGCCCCGGCAACGGAGGCTCCCGGCGGCACTAGTCCGCACCTGGAGTACCGCTTCACGCTCCGGCAGGCTGGCCCCGTTACGGTACATGCTTACCTGGCCCCCACGCTAAATTTCCTGGGCGGCCCGGGCCTACGCTACGCCGTGTCCATTGACGACGAAGCCCCTCAGCTCATTAATCTGCACACCGGTCTGGTAGCCGACAATGGCAACCGTCCCTGGGAAAAAGCCGTGGCCAATAACATTCTGCTCAACACCTCTGCCCACACCCTGGCAACACCCGGCGAGCATGTGCTGAAGTTCTGGCGCGTCGACCCCGGGGTAGTACTGGAGAAGGTGGTCGTTAGCGCCGGTAACCTGCCCGCTACCTACCTGGGGCCACCAGCAACCTCACCGAAGGTCCCTAAACCCAAGGCGGGCAGGTGGTAACACAACTACCGACAGGCAGCGTACGGAGCAACAAGTAGGCTGCCCTCTACCGGAACTACGGCAACTCCTGTACCCAGATGTTGCGGAAGCTGATGGGGGCGCTCGGGTCGCCGTGCGACTGGAGTTTGATGGGGGAGGGGCCGTGGGCCTCGTACTGGGGCGGGCCGATATAGCGGGTGGGGCCCGCCAGGGCTACGTTCTTCTGCACCGTTACGCCGTTGAACTGCACGGTTACGCGGGCCGGGGTGTTCACCGTGCCATCGGCCTTGAAAGTGGGAGCCAGCCACACCACGTCGTACGACTGCCACTCGCCGGGCTTGCGGCCGGGGTTGGCCAGTGGGATATGCTGCTTATAGATGCTACCCGCCATGCCGTTCACGTAGGTAGGGTTCTGGTAAGGGTCGAGGATCTGCAGCTCGTAGCCCAGGTCGCCCTTGCCCAGGGAGGCCAGAAATACGCCGCTGTTGCCGCGCACCTGGCCCTGGCCGGTTATATCGGCCGGTACGCGCCACTCCAGGTGCAAGCGGTAGTTGGTGAAGGTGCGCTTGGTTTCGATGTTACCCTTGGGCTTGTCCACCGTCAGCAGGCCGTCGGCTACCGTCCACTGGGCCGGCTGGGTCCGGTCGTCGGCCGATACCCACTCATTCAGGTTCTTCCCATCAAACAGTACAATGGCCTTGGCAGGCGGTGGGGTCGTTTTCAGCTTGCCCGCTACCACTTTGGGCTCGGGCTTCCACACCTCGGTGTCTTCCGGTTTACCGGTTTGCTGGGCCGCGGCGGCTAGGGAGAGGCTGAAAAGTGCAGCAGTCAGGAATGGGAGTCTCATGGGAAAAAACTAGAACGGTGTAGAGACGCGACACTTCGCGTCTGCTCGGTGAACGGTTCACACCGAGCAATGATAACAACCTCAGCAACGACGAGACGCCAAGTGTCGCGTCTCAACATTGCTCACACGTCGCAGAGCTGCACGGCCTGGCGCAGGGAGGCCAGCTTGTCGGGCTGGGTGGGAATGAACTCCTGGGCTACGTAGCCCTGGAAGCCGGTGGCCAGAATAGCGCGCATGATGGCCGGGTAATTCAGCTCCTGGGCGTCGTTCAGCTCGTGGCGGCCGGGCACGCCGGCGGTGTGGTAGTGCGCAATATAGCGGTGGTGCTCAGTAAGGGTGCGGATAACGTCGCCCTCGTCGATTTGCATGTGGTAAATGTCGTAGAGCAGCTTGAAGTGCTCGGAACCCAGGCGTTTGGCCAGTTCCACGCCCCAGACCGTCCGGTCGCACTGGTAGTCCTTGTGGTCGATTTTGCTGTTGAGCAGTTCCATTACCAGCACCACGTTGTGCTGCTCGGCCAGCTTAAGCAGCGGCTTGAGTCCGGCTACGCAATTCGCCCAGCCCTGCTCGTCCGTTTTGCCTCGGCGGTTGCCGCTGAAGCAAATCAGGTTGCGGTAGCCGGCCTTGGCTACCTGCGGAATCATGGCGGCATACTGCTGTTGCAGGCGGGGGTGAAACTGCGGGTCGTTGAAGCCGTCGACGAGGTTGATTTCCGCGCCGTTGCACATGGGCGAATCCAGCCCGTACTTTTTCAGCGTGGGCCACTCCTGCGGGCCCACCAGGTCAATACCCTTGATGCCCATTTCCCGGGCCGCGGCACAGAGCTGGTCCAACGGCAAGTCGGCAAAGCACCAGCGGCACACCGACTGGCGGATGTTTCCTTTCAGGACAGCGGGCATAGCAGTCGGGGTTTCATCAGGTACGCTAGCCCCGGCCAGTACCAGAGTACCCACGACGGCGGTGCTAGTCAGCAGTCCTTTGAGGGCGGCGCGGCGGTTCCAGGTGGTAGCCATAAAATCAGATTATATGAGACGAGCCGGAAGGCAGTCATGCAGAGGCGTAGCCGCAGCATCTCGCGTGCGGATGTTGAAATGCTATTCAGGCGTCAGCACGTGAGATGCTGCGGCTACGCCTCTGCATGATGGTTTAGTTGGCATTGGCTAAGCGCGTGGCAGCATCCACACCGGCCGTTTCAGTAGGTACGGGAGCCGCAGTGCGCTCTTTGAACAGCAGCAGGAACAGCACCAGCACGGCGGCGGCAATACTGGCCGGAATCAGCCAGATCATGCGCCAGTCGTGGGCCCCGGCCGCCAGCTGGTACTGGTCGAAGATGCGGCCCGAGAGCAGCGTGCCAATCAGCATCCCCACGCCGTAGGTAGCCAGGGTGATGAAGCCCTGGGCGGAGCTCTTGAACTGCTCGCCGGCCAGGTTGTCGGTATAAATCTGGCCCGTCACGAAGAAGAAATCATAGCAGATGCCGTGCAGCACAATACCGGCAATCAGCAGCCAGTAGCCGTTTTCCCCGCCGCCGTAGGCGAAGCACACGTAGCGCAGCACCCAGGCTGCCATGCCAATAGCCAGCATCTTCTTCACGCCCAGCTTGCTGAAAAACAGCGGAATAGCCAGCATAAACAGCAGCTCCGATACCTGCCCCAGGCTCTGCACGCCGGCGGCGGCCTTCATGCCCACCTCATTCAGGAAGGGGTTGGTGAAGCCGTAATAAAAGGCCAGCGGAATGCAGATAGCAATGGAAGCCAGAAAGAACGTGAGGTAGGAGCGGTTTTTGAGCATTCCAATAGCATCCAGCCCCAGCAAACTGCCCACGGAGCTGGACTGGCCCTTTTTCACGGGTGGCGTGGCGGGCAGCGTGAAGCTGAACACGCCCAGCAGGGCCGAGGCCCCGGCGGCCATTAGGAAGGTAAGCTGCAGGCTGTTGCTCTGTTCCCAGTTCAGCCAGCCAATGGTGAGGCCAGCCACAATCCAGCCCAGCGTGCCCAGCACCCGAATGGGCGCAAATTCCTTCTGCGGGTTCTGCATCTGCCGAAAGGCAATGGAATTCACCAGCGCCAGGGTGGGCATGTAGAGCACCATGTACGTCAGGATGCTGGGGTAGAAGCTGCCGAAATCCGGGGCCTGAGAAGCCCGCCACAGTAGCACTGCCCCGGCCAGGTGCAGTACCCCCAGAATCTTCTGGGCCGAGAAAAACCGGTCGGCAATCAACCCCACGATAAACGGCGCCACAATGGCCCCGATGGACTGCGTAAGAAACGCCACGCCTACCTGTGTGCCCGAGGCTCCCAGGTTGCGCAGCAAATAGGTCCCCAGCGTGACAAACCACGCGCCCCAGATGAAGAACTCCAGGAACATCATGAGGGACAGTTTTACCCGGATTGCAGAGGTCATAAGCAAGGGCGAATAGGGGGTTGGGAATAGGCTGTCATTCCGAGCGAAGCGAGGAATCTGGGGATGACGTTACCTAAGTAATTGTCATGTTGAGCTTGCCGAAGCATCTCTCCCTCTGGCTAATTAATGGGCCTTGCAACGAAGCGGTAGAGATGCTTCGGCAAGCTCAGCATGACGGCCTTTATAGGTTGTTAAGAGCTGGTTTTTACTTCAGGCTCAGGATGTAGCGGGTCATTTCCTCGGCGTCTTTCTGGGAGAGGCCGGGATGGGGCGTCATGGCCACCTCGCCCCAGTTGCCGCTGCCCCCGGTTATGATTTTCTTGGCCAGCATGGTCACGTTGGCGGGGGTGTTGGGGTACTTGGCGGCAATGTCCTTGTAAGCCGGCCCCAGCAGCTTTTCATTGTCGCGGTGGCAGGTGGTGCAGTCGGAGCCGGCAATGAGCTTGGCGCCCGTCTCGGCCGGTGTGCCGGTGGGCGTGGTGCCGATTTTGGTGGCGTTGGTATCTACCTGCGGCTGCCGGGCCACGGCGCTGACGTTGGCACCGGTGGTGCTGTCCTGGGCAGTTTCGGCCTCATCGGCCAGGGTGTAGGTTTCCTTGGCGGCGGGCTTATCGGATTCGGAGCCGCAGGCGGCCAGGCCGGCGCAGAGGGTCAGGAGAAGAAGGCTGTTTTTCATGGGTGAGCTTGGGAAGGTTAGAGGCCGAGCAGGGTATTGTTGCGGGCCGCGTCGATGCCGGAGGCGGCAAAGTCGTCGAAGGCCTTATCGGTGACGCGAATGATATGGTTTTGGATGAAGGGCGCACCTTCGCGGGCTCCGTCTTCGGGGTGTTTGAGGGCGCATTCCCACTCCAGCACGGCCCAGCCGGGGTAATCGTACTGGGTGAGCTTACTGAAAATGGCGTTGAAATTCACCTGCCCATCCCCCAGGGAGCGGAAGCGACCGGCGCGGTCTACCCAACTTTGGTACCCCCCGTACACGCCCTGGCGGCCGCTGGGGTTAAACTCGGCATCCTTCACGTGAAAGGCCCGGATTCGCTCGTGGTAGATGTCGATATACTCCAGGTAGTCCAGGCATTGCAGCACGAAGTGGGAGGGGTCGTAGAGCAGGCAGGCCCGGGGGTGCTGGTCGACTTTCTCCAGGAATAGTTCGTAGCTCACCCCGTCGTGCAGGTCCTCGCCGGGGTGAATTTCGTAGCAGACGTCCACCCCGCACTCATCAAACACGTCCAGGATGGGCCGCCAGCGGCGGGCCAACTCGTCAAAGCCGGTTTCTACGAGGCCGGCCGGGCGCTGGGGCCAGGGGTACACGTAGGGCCAGAGCAAGGCCCCGCTAAACGTGGCGTGAGCCGTGAGCCCCAGCCGCTGCGAAGCCTGGGCCGCGTACTTCAGCTGCTGCACCGCCCACTGCTGCCGGGCGGCGGGGTTACCGCGCACGGCTTCGGGTGCAAAACCATCAAACAGCTGGTCATACACGGGGTTTACGGCCACCAGCTGGCCCTGCAAGTGCGTGGATAGCTCGGTGATTTCCAGACCGGCTGCCCGCACCGTGCCGCGCACTTCATCGGCGTAGGTCTGGCTTTCGGCGGCCAGTTTCAGGTCAATAAAGCGGGTGTCCAGGGTCGGGAGTTGCACGCCCTTGTAGCCCAGCCCCGCCGCCCACTCGCAGATGCTGGCGAGGCTGTTGAATGGGGCCTGGTCGCCGATGAACTGGGCCAGAAATATGCCGGGTCCTTTGATTGTTTTCATTTTTAGAGCTTAGAGCCAAGAACGTAGAGCTTAGAAAGTAGGCCTTTTCGGTTGAACGGAATCTGAGTTCTACGTTCTAGGGTCTAAGCTCTCAGGAGCCGGAAAGTCCGTCCATTTCTGCTCGGAGCGGCCCGAGGCAATAACGGTTTCAATGAAGGCCATGCCCCGCACGCCATCCTCAATACCGGGGTAATCCTGGGCTTCGGGTGGGGCGGGGTGGCCAGTTTGCTCGGCCAGCAACGTGAGGGCGAAATTGCGGTAGAGGTTGGCAAAGGCTTCGAGGTAGCCCTCGGGGTGACCAGCCGGAAGGCGGCTGTTGTGGCGGGCGGCGGCGCTGAGGTAGCCCGCGCCCGTGCGCCGGATTTCGGTGGGCCGGTCCAGCCACTTTACCAGCAGGGTGTTGGCATCGGCCTGCTGCCAGTCGAGGCCCCCTTTTTCTCCGTAGATGCGCAGGCGCACGTTGTTTTCCTCGCCGGCCGCTACCTGGGTAGCCACCAGTACCCCGCTGGCTCCGCTATTCAGGCGGAGCAGCACGGCCCCGTCATCATCCAGTTGGCGGCCGGGTACTACGGTATTGATGTCGGCGCAGAGTTGGGTAGCCTGCAGGCCGCTCACGTATTCCAGCAGGTTGAAGGCGTGGGTGCCAATGTCGCCCATGGCCCCGGCCACGCCGCTGCGGGCGGGGTCGGTGCGCCAGGCGGCCTGCTTGTTGTCGCCGCCTTCCTCAAAGGCGCTCAGCCAGCCCTGCGGATACTCCACGTACACTTTCCGGATGGTGCCCAGCGCCCCGGAGGCCGCCAACTGCCGGGCCTCCTTGAGCATGGGGTAGCCGGTGTAGGTGTGGGTGAGGCAGAGCTTACGGCCGGTGGCCTGCACCACCTGCTGCAGCTCCCGGGCCTCGGCCAATGAAAACGTCATCGGCTTATCCAGCACCACATCAAAGCCATTCTCCAGGGCCAGCTTAGCCGGCGCAAAGTGCAGGTGGTTGGGCGTCACGATGCTGATAACCTGCACCCGCTCAGCCGCCGGCCGCCGGGCTTCCTGCTCGATAAGCTCCTGATACGAGCCGTACACCCGCTCGGGGGCCAGGCCCAGCTCCCGGCCAGTGGCCCGGGAAGTGTCGGGGTTGCTGCTGAAGGCACCGGCGGTTAGCTCATACAGGCCATCCAGGGCGGCGGCCATGCGGTGCACCGCCCCGATAAACGCTCCCTGCCCCCCGCCAATCATGCCCAGTCGTAGTTTCATTCGGTTGCTTTTCAGTTTCTAGTTGTTAGTTGCTTGTTGTCAGTTGCTAGTTGCTGGTTTCGGTATAGTTCTGACAACTGATAACTAGCAACCATCAACCATAAACTGGCAACTCAAGTAGTCGCCCAGGCCCGGTCGCCTTTTTTGTAGGGGACGCAGCCCTCGTACTTGCCGGGTACGGGCAGGTAGCGCAGGGCTTTGGTGGCCCCCACTTCGGAGGTGAAGTAGCCCAGCAGCGTGAGCTCCTTGATCATGCGGAAGTAGTGGTTGGGCTGCTCCGGCGTTTTGGTTTTGGCGTAGGTTTTCTGCTCCGCGTCCAGGGCCGTGAGCAGGGCCGTGCGCTGGGCAGCGTCCAGTTCCATAAAGCCCTTGCTGTACTTCTGCTTGGCGGCGGCTTCCAGCTTGGTCAGGCCCTGCTTGAAGATTTGCTGGTCTTCGGGCTTGTAACAGTCGCGCACCATCACGGCCATGAAGCCGCCCACGTCGGCGGCCTTGGCACCCGGCGTTTTGGTGGGGGGCAGAATGGTGTCGCCCACTTCGTTCAGGTAGGCTACCTGCTCGGCAGTCAGCACGGCCGGCAGCTCTTTGGGTGCGGTAGCCGTGGGTTGTTTGGTCTTCGTTTTTTCCTCGCTGGGCGAAGAGCAGCTGCTCAGGAAATAGTCGCCCCCGATAACGGCTCCGCCCATCAGCAGAGCTACGCGGGCCAGGGCATCACGTCGGTTCATCATCGTTGGTAGGGGTTAGATGTTCTGTTTTTTCAGCTCACCCACGGCGTGGTCCACGGCGCGGGCCGTGAGGGCCAGGTAGGTGAGGGAAGGGTTCTGGCAGGCCGCCGAGGTCATGCAGGCCCCGTCGGTGACGTACACGTTGGGGGCATCCCACACCTGATTGTGCTGGTTGAGCACCGAGGTTTTTGGGTCGCGGCCCATGCGGGCGGTGCCCATTTCGTGAATGCCGCCGCCCAGGGTGTAGCCCCCATTGTAGGTGTTTACGTTCTTGAGGCCCGCTTTTTCCAGCATTTCCTGGGCATCGTTCATCATATCGATGCGCATTTTCTGCTCGTTGTCCCGGATGGTGGCGTCGATGGCCAGCACCGGCAAACCCCACTTGTCCTTCTTGGTTTTGTCGAGGTAGGCGCGGTTATCGTGGTAGGGTAGGGTTTCGCCGAAGCCGGTGAGGCCCATGGTCCAGTTGCCAGGCTCGGTGAGGGCATCCTTGAAGTCGCCGCCGATGCTGAGCTCGGCCACGTCGCGGCCCCAGCCTTCCCGACCGGCCCCGCCTTGGTAGCCGAAGCCCCGCAGGTACTCGCGCTTATCCCCGAACAGGTTGCGGTAGCGGGGCACGTAAATGCCGTTGGCGCGGCGGCCGTAGGTGTACTTGTCCTCGTAGCCGGGCATTTCGCCGTGGGCCCCCACCCGGAAGTGGTGGTCCATGAGGTTGTGGCCCAGCTCCCCGCTGCTGCTGCCCAGGCCCTCGGGCCATACATCAGTAGCCGAGTTCATCAGCACCCAGGCCGAGTTCAGGGCCGAGGCATTCACAAACACGATTTTGGCGAAGTACTCGTAGGTCTGGTTGGTTTCCGCGTCCAGCACCTCTACGCCCTTGGCCCGCTTGGTGTCCTTGTCGTAGAGGATGCGGGTGACGATGGAAAACGGCCGCAGCGTGAGGTTGCCGGTAGCCATAGCCGCCGGCAGGGAGGCCGACTGCGTGCTGAAGTAGGCCCCGAACGGGCAGCCCAGCCAGCATTTGTTGCGGTACTGGCAGTTTACGCGGTTGTTGTGGGGGCGGGTGATGTTGGCCGTGCGGCCAATGACCATGTGGCGGTCCTTGTAGTTTTTGCGGATGCGGGCGGCCACGTCTTTTTCCACGCAGTTCATCTCCATGGGCGGCATAAACTCGCCGTCGGGGAGCTGGGGCAGGCCGTCCCGGTTGCCGCTGATGCCGGCAAACTTCTCGGCGTGGCTGTACCAGGGGGCCAGGTCTTTGTAGCGGATGGGCCAGTCCACCGCAATGCCGTCCTTGGCGTTGGCCTCAAAGTCGTACTCGCTCCAGCGGTAGCTCTGCCGGCCCCACATCAGGGAGCGGCCGCCCACCTGGTAGCCCCGGAACCAGTCGAAGGGCTTTACCTCCACGTAGGGACTTTCCTTCTCCTTCACCCAGAAATCCAGGTTGGTTTCGTTCAGGGTGTAGTCCCGGCTCAGTACCGGGTAGTCCTTAATCATCTGCTCGGTTTTGCCGCCCCGGTGGGCAAACTCCCAGGGGGCCTTATTGGCATTCACGTAGTCTTTGATGTGCTCTACGTTGCGGCCCCGCTCCAGCATAATAGTTTTCAGGCCCTTTTCGGTCAGCTCCTTGGCCGCCATGCCGCCCGAAATACCGGACCCGATGACAATGGCATCATAGGTATTCTTTTCCATATCGAAAGAAGTTGCTGGTTGTTAGTTGCTGGTTGTTAGTTGTTAGTTGTCAGTTCGCACGTAAGCCAAGAACTATAATAACAACTGACAACCATCAACTACTAACTAGATGAGGTTGCGCTTGAGGTAAGTGATACTCTGCTGAATGCTGTCGAAGGGGGAGCCGGGGGTTTGGTCCTGCTCCACGAAGTAGTATTTCAGACCCGCCAGCTTGGCCTGGGCGAAGATGCGCTTGAAGTCGATGCTGCCGTTGCCCACTTCGGTGAAGTTGCGCTGGGGTGTTTTGTCCATGTCCTTCACGTGCCAGAGCGGGAAGCGGCCGGGGTTCTTCTTGAATAGCTCCACCGGGTCGTGGCCGGCTTTGGTGGCCCAGTACAGGTCCAGCTCCATCTGCACCAGGTTTTTGTCGGTTTCCTGGAGCAGCACATCGTAGGGTAGCTTGCCGTTCTGGGCGGCAAACTCGAAGTCGTGGTTGTGGTAGGCCATCTGAATGCCCGCTTTCTTGCACCGCTCCCCGGCTTTGTTCAGGCGCTCGGCCAGCAGCTTGTAGTGGTCCAGGTTGCCCCGCTCCGACTCGGTTAGCCAGGCGCACACCATGTACTTGATGCCCACCTGGGCGGCATCGTCCACGGCTTTGTCCCAGCCGTGCAGCATGGTGCCCTGAGTGGCCTGGCCGTTGTTTTCCTGCTCGCCCAACAGGTAGTGGCTGCTGGGCATCATGAGGCCGGTTTGCTTCAGCAGCTTGGCAAAGGCAGCCGGCTCCATTCCGTAGAATTTCTGGCTGCCGGTGTAGGTGGCGCCTTCCACCGAGTTATAGCCCAGCTTGGCCAGCCGGGCCAGTGTGCCGGCCGCGTCCTGCTGCATGGCGTCGCGCACGGTGTACAGCTGCAAACCAATGGTAGCGGGAGCTTTAGCCAGCAGGGCCGGGGCCGCCAGCACGCCGGCCGAGAGCAGGGCGGCGGACCTCATAAACGCACGACGGGAAGTCATAGGAGCAGGAAGGATGGGAAAGTGAATGGGATGACCTTGTAAAGATTCAGCGCCCAGCTTCCCGGCTTATGCTCAAATCGTGCAGGGTATGTTCAAGATGTAATAAATATATAAGTATCTGTTTGACAAACTATTATATAACTAAAAACTCAGCGGATATTCAATTTTTGCAGGAGTTTTTTGCTCCGTTTGCACAATTATTTCAACTCACCCCAGCCTGGTGGCGGGCCCGGAACTCGGAAGGGGCCACCCCGTAGCGGGCCTTGAAGCTGTTGGAGAAGTAGGAATGGGAGGCATAGCCTACCTCGTAGGCTACGGCTGTTACGCTTAGTGAGTCATCACGCAGCAGCTCGCAGGCTTTCTGCAGCCGCACACTCTGCACGAAGTCGGTGATGCTGGTGCCCAGCACGGCCTTCACTTTGCGGTAGAGCTGCATCCGCGAAAAGCCCAGGGCGTGGGCCAGCTCCTCCACGGTGAGGTCGGTGCGGGTGAGGTCGGCTTCCACCTGCGCCGTGAGGGCCTGGATAAATGCCTGGTCGGGGTGGGGGGCCTGGGGTGGGTCGATGGGGGTAGCCAACTCCCGGCTGAGGTGCTCCCGCTGCCGGGCCCGGTTGGCCAGCAGGGTGCGCACACTCTCCAGCAGGAAGGCTGGGTTGAAAGGCTTGGTCAGGTACACATCGGCACCGGCCTGCACGCCCTCCACCTGCTGCTCAGGGGCGTTGCGGGCCGTAAGCAGGATAACCGGTACGTGAGAGGTGCGCCAGTCGGCGCGGAGCCGGGCCACTACTTCCAGTCCGCTCAGGCCGGGCATCATCACGTCGCACACAATCAGGTCCGGAATCAGCTCCAGCGCCAGCTGTAGTCCCGCCTTCCCATCGGCGGCTGCCTGCACCCGGAAATGAGGACGGAGCTTGCGGGTTACAAATTCACTGACATCGGCATTGTCCTCAATTACCAGCACCAGGGCCTCGGCTTCGGGGACGGGCGCTTCCACCTCCGGCACGGGCAGGGCCAGGGGCTCATCCATGGAAATATCCAGGGGCTCGGCGGGGTTGGGGGCGCGCAGCGCAGCGGGCAGCTCCCGGGGCAGCGTCACGGTGAAGGTGCTGCCCTGGCCCAGCTGGCTGCTGAACGTGAGCTGACCCTGGTGCAGCCGTACCAACCCTTGCGCCAGGGCCAGGCCCATGCCCGAGCCTTTGCCAGTGCCCGGCTGCTCGCCCTGGTAAAACCACTCGAAAATGTGCGGACTATCCTGGGGCCGGATGCCGCGGCCGGTGTCGGTTACCAGCACCTGTAGGCTGCGGCCCTCGGCGGCCGCCTGTACGCTTACCGTAATCTGCCCGCCGGCGGGGGTGTACTTGAGGGCGTTGGAAAGCAGGTTCAGAAATACCTTGTCCAGCACGTTGCGGTCCAGCCAGCCCGGCAGCGTAGGCTCGGCGGGGCGCAAGGTGAGGGCCACCTGCTGCACCCGAGCGGCCGGCTCGAAGGCCTCCACCAGCTCCCGCACGAAGGCCACCAAATCGTCGGGGCGGGCCTGCACGGCCATTTTTCCCACCTCAATCTTGCGGAAGTCGAGCAGCTGATTCACCAGTTGCAGCAGGCGCTGGGTGCTGCGTCGGATCAGGCCCAGCTCGTGGCGCTGGCTGGGCTGGAGGGCGGTGCCGTTGCGGCCGGTCAGCATTTCCTCTACCGGCCCCATAATCAGGGTAAGCGGGGTGCGCAGCTCGTGGGAGAAGTTGGTAAAGAAGCGCAGCTTGGCCTCCGTTTCCACGCGGGCCTGCTCGGCCAGCTCGGCAATCTGGTTGCGCTGAGCCCTGATTTCCTCGTTCTGGGTGCTAAGCTGGCGGTTAATGGCGTCGTTGGCCTCGTTTTGCCGGGCCAGCTCCCGGTTGATGCGCCGGTTGGTGCGGGCCGCGTGCCAGGCGCTGGCTCCCAGTACAATAGCCGCCAGCAGAGAGGCCAGCAAACCGTACAATACCGTGCGCTGACTGGCATACGTGGCCTGTAGGGTGTGGAGTAGGTGCTGCTGCTGCTCGATGCCGGCCTGCTGACTGGCCAGCTTCACCGCCTGCTGCTGCAGCGTAAGCACGTTGGTTGAGTCGATAACAATGGTGCCCAGGATATTTTCCCGCTCGTAGGCCTGATGCTGCAGAATCTTCAGGGCCACCCGAATGGCTTCCTCCCCGCCCGGCGAGTAAAACAAGGACGCCGTGCTGCGGCCCTGCTGCACCATTTCCAGCCCATTGCCCTTGCCCGCCAGCCCATCTACCCCAATAATGCGCACCTCGGGGCGGCCCAGCCGCTGGCACACTTCGTAGGCGCCCTGGGCCATCAGGTCACTGTGGGCAAAAATCAGCCGGGTTTCGGGGTGCTGTTGCAGTAAGCGGGTGAGGGTGGGTTGCCAGGTGGTAGTGCCCCAGTCGCCGGTTACGGTGCCGGCCACGCGCATCTGCGGGTAGGCACGCAGGGCCTGCGTAAACCCCTGGTGCCGCTCACTGGCCACCAACGACGGGGTGCCCGTTATTTCGATAACCTCTCCGCGCTGGCGCAGCAGCTGCGCGGCGTAGCGGGCGGCCGTAGCGCCGGCCCCGGTGTTGTCGCCGCCCACGTAGGCAGCGTAGTGGGGGGAGGTGGTGCGATGGTCCAGCAGAATAACGGGCACCCCGCGGCGGTAGGCTTCCTCAACGGATGGAGACAGGGCCTGCGCGTCGTTGGGTGCCACAATGAGCACATCCGCCCCGGCATCCAGCAAGTCATGAATCTGTTGCTGCTGCTGCCGGCTGCTGCTCTGCGCGTCGCGGGTGAGAAACTGGATTTCGGGGTGAAACACCAGTTCCCGCTCCATACCCGCCAGCATGGCCTGCCGCCAGTCGCCGCCGCTCACGCTCTGCGAAAAGCCAATGCGGTAAGTAGGGGGGGCGGGCGTGGAGGTACAGGCCGTTACAAGGCCAATCAGGGCTGGCAACAGCAGGACCCGGCTCGTGATGCGCAAGAGAAAAAAGCAGATTACGTGGTTAGGCAACCGGCCCCGCCACGGGGCCAGACGGGCTACCGCCGGGACAACCGGCAAAGCTAATTTACCACAATTCTACCAGAGCGGGGGGGACCTTACATCTGCTCCAGCAACTCATCGAAAGCCCTCAGCAGCTCGGGGCGAGAGGCTTCAGGCTCGGCTTCGAGACGCTGTTCAAACACCTCCCGCTCGGTAAAATCGTGCAGGCTGCGGGTAAGCGGAGTATCGGCGTCGGTGGCTTCGCCCAGGGCCCGGAGCTTCACCAGGCGGTAGTGGCGGCGGGCCAGCACTTCCAGCTGCCGGCGGTCCAACTCCCCGATTACGCGCAGCAAAGCCTCGGCTACTTCCAGCTGGGTCAGCTCGGAGTGCACCTGCACCTCGGCCCAGGCGGGCAGCAGGTAGCCGGTGTTGTCGTAAGTGGTCAGGCCGTGGGTTACCTCGTCCAGTGTGCCATGAAACCGCACCAGGCGGCGGGCCCCCGGTACGGGCAGGCTGGTGAAGGCCGGCGACTGGTTTGCCCGGAACTCTACCAACACTACTTCCTTGGGGTGGTCAATTTCGGAGAAGGATAAGGCAATGGGGGAGCCGGAGTAGCGGATATGCTCCCGCCCGCCCACCCGCTGGGGGCGGTGCAAATGACCCAGGGCCACATAATCGAATACTGCCGGAAAGTGGTCGGCCGTCACCTGGCCCAGGTTGCCCACGTGAATGGTGCGCTCCGACTCGGAGGGGGCCGCCCCGGCTGCGTACAGGTGGCCGGTGGCTAGCACGGGCAGGCCCAAATCCTTGAGCTGCCACACGGTTTCTATTTCGGCCAGGCGGGCGTAATGGTCGGCAATACCCTGTTTGATGCGGGCTTCCCGCTCTTCGGCCGTTTCGCCAGGCACCGAGAGCCGCACGTCCCGGTCGCGCAGAAAGGGCGCGGCACACACCACCAGGCCGGGCCGGCCCTGGGCATCGTCCAGCACCAGCACCTGTTCCTCGAAGCACTCGGGCACGCAGCCCACTACGTGCACGCGCAAATGGCGCAGCAGCCGGGCCGGGGCGTTGAGGGTGGCTGGTGAATCATGGTTGCCGCCTACCACCACCACGTCACGGCAGCCGGTTTGGCGCAGGCTCAGCAGGAAGCTGTAATACAGCTCCAGGGCCTGGTTGGAAGGTGAGCCGGTGTCGAATACGTCCCCGGCCACTACCAGCACTTCCACCTGCTGCTCGCGCACGGTTTGCACCAGCCACTCCAGAAAATGGCGGTGTTCCTCCGTGCGCTCATTACCTTGAATAAAGCGTTGGCCCAGGTGCCAGTCGGCGGTGTGTAATACGCGCATGAGTTGCTAATGAGGTTTTCTCGCAGAGGTTCGCGGAGGGATGCGCGGAGGAGCGCAGAGGCACAACCTCCCTTTACCTCTGCGCATCCCTCCGCGAACCTCTGCGAGAAAGAAATCTAATGCACAGCTTGGGGCTGAAACGTAGAAATGGCTTCCCCCAAGTCATACACCGGCACGCCCGGCAGGGCTGCTTGCACAATGCTGGCCCCCGCCGCCGAGCGGTACCCCCCGGCGCAGTGAATCAGCACAGGCTTGTCGGTCGGAATTTCCTGGGCTCGCTCGCGCAACTCCGGCAGCGGAATAACCAGGGCGTTATCAAATACCGGCTGCCGGGCTTCGGCGTAGTTGCGAATATCCACAATGGTGAAATCCTGGGGCTGATGGCGCACGTGCTCTACATCCACCGCCGGGCTGGTAGCAGACCGCTCCCGCGGCGTCAGCAACGCCCCTTTAATATTGCCCTCATAGCCGATTTTAGCCGTTTTCCGGATGACGATGTCCAGGGCTATCTGCGAGTCGGCAATGAGGTAGAACGGCTCCGTGGGGCCCACTACCGAGCCCAGCCAGGTTTCGAACTTGCCCCCGTCCATCAGGTTGATGGCGCCGGGCAGGTGGCCTTTACGGAACTCAGCTGCCGGCCGGGTATCAATTACCACCACCCCAGGCGCCAGGGCCGCGTCGGGCTGCAGGCGGGGCACGGCCCGCACGCTGTCCTCAAATGGCAATGCCCCTTGCTTGTTCAGCACCACATCATGCCCGAAGTACTTGGGCATGAAGGGCTGGTCTTCCAGCAGCACCCGGATAAACTCCTCCTCCGACATAGGCTGGAGGGCGTAATTGGTTTTCACTTCCTTCCCGATGGTGCTGTCGAGGTCGGGGGAGGTGGTTTTGCCGCAGAGCGAGCCGGGCCCATGGGCCGGGTACACCTTGGTGGTGACCGGCAGCGTCATTAGCTTCTGGCGGGTGCTGCGGTAGAGCTGCGCCGCCAATGCCTCGCGGCTGTGGCCGCCCACAATGTCGGATTCGCGCAGGTCGGGGCGGCCCACGTCGCCCACGAACAGGGTGTCGCCGGTGAACACGGCGCGGGTCTGGCCCAACTCGTCCACGAGCAGTACACTAATGGAATCGGGCGAGTGGCCGGGAGTATTGAGGGCGTGCAGCTCCACCGCCCCCAGGCTGATGCGCTGCCCGTCGTCGAAGGGTTGGTGGGGGTAGCCGGCCTTCACCAGCTTGCTGACGTAGATGGTGGCGCCGGTTTCCTGGGCAATTTCCAGGTGGCTGCTCACGAAGTCGGCGTGGGGGTGGGTTTCGATGACGGCAATGATGGTGGCATCATGCTCATCAGCAAAATCGTAATACTGCTGCGGGTCGCGGGCCGGGTCGATGATGGCCACCTGGCGGCCGCTGCGGATGGCGTAGCTGGCGTGGGCCAGGCCTTTGTCGTAGAACTGCTGAATTTGTACCGAACCGGTACTACTGGGCAGAGGACTCATGGGGTGTTGGATGTGGTGACGGCCTCCCGGCCGGTGGTAGCCAGGGCGGGGGCGCATAGTTTCAAATATAGGTAAGAAGCACCTCTTACAAGCCCATCAATACCGGAAAAGCTTGCGCCGCCTGCTGGCAGCACGCAGAAAGCCCCGGCCTGAGTGGCCGGGGCAACGTACTCAATTGGCGTACCGGTTAGGCGACTACCTGACTAATTGGCGCGCCGCTGGCGCACCTTTTCCAAACGGTCTGCGCGGAGCTGGGTGTAGGCCGTGTACTGCTCGGCGGTTAGCACCGCTTTTAACTGCGCATCGTACTTCTCCTGCGTAGCTTTCAGGTCCGGGCCCAGGCCCTGGCGGCTACCGGCGGCAGTGTATTTGTCGCGCAGAGTTTCTATTTCCTGGGCCTGAGCCAGCACAATAGCGCGTACTTTGGGCGTCTGATCGGCAGAAAGACCGAGTTGGGTGGTCAGGTGCTGGGCTTGGCGGTCGGCGCGTTGCTCTGGGGACAGGTTCTGGCGGTTCTGAGCCAGGCCACCAGGGCGGGACTGGGCCGGAATGGTGGTTTGAGCAGCGGCGTTGCCGCTCAGGGCGGTGGCGGCAATAAGCAGCGCAAGCATCTTTTTCATGGAGGAGGAGTCTGTGGATGAACGTATAGCGGGTTAGAGGTGACCGGGAGCGGCAGGTTTAATTACGAGTGAAAACCAGCCGCGTGCCCGCCTGCTGTTCACAGCAATCAGCCAAAACGCCTATATTCGGGCCACGTAGCTGCTTGCAGGTAGCTTTCTTTGCAAAATTTACAATCCTCGTCTCACCTTTTCTCTTTCCTCTCAACAACCTGTATGGCAAATATTTTCGCCAAAAAACCGCTGGCCCAGCTGCTGGGCGAGGCCAACTCCTCCGGAGAAGGTTCGCTAAAGCGCACCTTGGGCGCCGGTAACCTTGTGGCACTGGGCGTGGGCGCCATTATCGGGGCCGGCCTGTTTGTGCGCACGGCCGCGGCTGCGGCCCAGGCATCGGGGCCCGGTGTAACGCTGGCTTTCATTGTAGCGGCCATTGGCTGCGCCTTTGCCGGGCTGTGCTACGCCGAGTTTGCCGCCATGATTCCCATTGCCGGCTCGGCCTACACCTACGCCTACACTACCATGGGCGAGTTTGTGGCCTGGGTAATCGGCTGGGCTCTGATTATGGAATATGCTCTGGGAGCGGCTACCGTGTCTATTGCCTGGAGCGAATACCTCAACAAGCTCTTAGAGGCGTTTCACATTGCCCCTATATCCTACGAGCTTAGCCACTCGCCCTTCGAAAGCGCTGCCATCGACGGGGTGATGCATACGGGTATCATCAACCTGCCCGCCCTGCTGATTATTGTGGCCCTGAGCCTGCTGCTGATTAAAGGTACCCAGGAGTCGGCCCTGTTCAACGCGGTGGTGGTGTTCCTGAAGGTGGCTATTGTGCTGGTATTCATTGCAGTGGGCTGGCAGTTTATCAACCCCTCCAACCACGAACCCTACCTCATTCCGGAAAACGCCGAGCCCGTGAAAAATGCTGCCGGGGCGGTAGTGCGCGAGTACACGGCTTGGAACAAGCACGGCTGGGGTGGTATCCTGGGAGGTGCCGCCATTGTGTTTTTTGCCTTCATCGGGTTTGATGCCGTGAGCACGGCCGCGCAGGAAGCCAAAAACCCTAAGCGCGACATGCCCATCGGGATTCTGGGCTCCCTGGCCGTATGCACCGTGCTCTACATCCTGTTCGGCCATGTGCTGACGGGTGTGGCTAACTGGCGCGAGTTTGCCGACCCGGCCAAGGGCGGCGAAGCTTCGGTTACCTACGCCATTAAGGCGCACATGCCCGGCTACGAGTGGCTGGGTACGGCAGTAACCATGGCTATCCTACTAGGTTTCTCCTCGGTAATTCTGGTAATGCTCATGGGCCAGAGCCGCGTATTCTTCTCTATGGCCAAGGACGGCCTCATGCCGAAGGCCTTCTCCGAGCTGCACCCCAAATTCCACACCCCGTACAAATCGAACCTGGCTCTGCTGGTATTTGTAGGCGCTTTCGCCGCTTTCGTACCCGGTTCCCTGGCCGGCGACCTAACCTCCTTCGGTACCCTGCTGGCTTTTGTGCTGGTATCGGCCGGGGTATGGATTATGCGCAAATCGGACCCCAGCCAGCCCCGCCCGTTCCGCGCCCCGCTCTCCAGCCCGGTTTTCCCGCTGGTGCCTATTATGGGGATGCTGGTATGCCTGGGTATGATTGTGGCCCTGGATGCCTTCACGCTGAAAGTAGCCCTGGGCTGGATGATACTGGGCTTTATCGTGTACTTCATCTACGGCAAGCGCAACTCCAAGCTGCAGCAGGGCATTGTGGTAATACCTACCGAAATGGAAGAGCAGGCCTTCATTGAGCCTGACCCCAAGAATGCCTGATAACCAGGTGTACGTGCCTGTAAAACGCCCCGCCGGAGTTCCGGCGGGGCGTTTTGCGTACTGGCCGGGGCGTATTGGATGGTCCACGGAAACCTTCTAGCTTAGAGGCTGAACCATTCCCGCCTGCCCATGCTCCGACTTCTACTGGCTGTTTTTTGCTGTAGCATGGTGCAGGTAGCCTGGGGCGCCGCTGCCGGCTCCCGGGCCGATAGTTTGCAGCGGCTGCTGACGGCCTCCCGCCCCGATACCAACCGGGTGCAGCTGCTGATTCAACTGGCCTGGGAGCGCACCGACGACAACCCCCTTAAAGGAATAGAATACGGACAGCAGGGGCTGCGGCTGGCCCGGCAGCTACGCTTCCGCTCGGGCGAGTGCCGGGCACTGCTGATGCTGGGCTGGGCCTTCATGCGCACCGGTAACTATGCCACTGCCATTCAAACTCAGGTTACGGCCCGGCGGCTGGCCCAACGCATCGGGTACGCCGGTGGTGTGATTCATGCCGATAACGCCCTGGGATATGCCCACCTGGAGCAGGGGAACCAGCAATTGTCCCTGCGCTATTTTCGTCGGGCTGTGGCTCTGGCCAAGAAGCACCACGATATTGTGTTGCTCACGCCCATTCTGGGCAATATTGGCCGGGCCCACCTGGAGCTGGGGCACCCCGATTCGGCCTGGTACTACACCTGGCGCGGCTACGAGCTGGACCTGCAGCAGCATGATGCCCATAGTGAAATAGGCGACTTGTCCATTCTGGGCGATATAGAAGCCCGGCGTGGCCACCCAAACCAGGCCCGCTACTTCTACCAGCGGGCCATTAGCCGGGCTGTTGGTATGCCAGTATCTTATGCTGTGAGTAGGGCCTACCTGGGGCTGGCCCGCCTGGCCCGCCACCAACAGCCAACTGCGGCCCTGCGCTATGCGCGGCTGGCCTTGGCTGCGGGTCAGGCCGGGCGCTATGCCAAAGGCGTGTTTGAAGCCAGCGACTACCTGGCCGATATATATGCCGACATGGGCAACAGTAAGGAGGCATACCGCTACCTGCGCGCCTCCGCTGCCACCCGCGACAGTCTGTTCAGTCAGTCGCGCATGACTCAGGTGCAGGCCCTGAGCTTCAGCGAGGAGCTGCATCAGCAAAAGCTGGCGGAAGAAGGCGAGCGGGCCGCTGCCCGCCGGTGGCAATTTGTGCTGGCCCTGGCCCTAGCTGGGGCCGTGCTGACGGCCGTGGTGGGGTATCTGCTGATCAGCCGGCGGCACCTGCGCCGGGAGGTGGAGTTTGTGCAGGAGCGCCAGCGCATGGAGCGCCGCCACTCCAAGGCCATCCTGGATGCGGAGCAGAATGAGCGGCGGCGCGTTGGAGCCGATTTGCACGACAGCGTGGGCCAGCTGCTGAGTGCGGCCAAAATAACGCTGGGGGCGTTGCGCCGCCGCCTTTCCCTCACCGATGCCACTCACCAGGAGCTGTTTGGCAACTCCATGGACATGCTGGATGAGGCCGTGCGGGAGGTGCGCAGTATTTCGCACAACCTGGTGCCCACCACCTTTACGCGCCACGGCCTAGTGCAGGCCGTGCGCACCCTGCTTGACCGGCTGCGGCTGGGGCCCTGCCACCTGCAAATTCAACTGGAGGTAACCGGTCTGCAGGATCATCAGCTGGATTCAACCCTGGAAAATATCCTGTTCCGGATTCTGCAGGAGCTTATCCACAACGTTACCAAACATGCCCAAGCCACCGAGCTTATCGTGCGCCTCACGTGCCAACCAAGCGAGCTGCATATCAGCATCATCGATAACGGCGTGGGTTTCAACCCAGTGTTGCTGAAGGAGGGGGCAGGCATTGGCCTGCGCAATGTAGCCAGCCGGGTGGCCTACCTGAATGGGGAGCTTGCTATTTGCTCTGGTGAAGGTACCGGCACCAGTACTACCCTGAAAATTCCGCTGCGGGTGGGGCCAGCACCGGTTTTAGTGTAGATTTGCCGTTCCCGGCTGCCACCAGTACCCGGCCGCCGGCCTACTATACAGCAGTTTGCTATATTTAGTATAGAAGATAGGTGCGGTACCTTTTGCCCTTGCTCCAGCTCCTGCCGGACTATTTTGCTCTTTCTGCTTCCCACACCGTATGGCACACCCCTTATCTGAACAAGAAACCATTCCAGTACTGCTGGTCGACGACCATCCGGTAATTGTGGAGGGGATTAAGATGATGCTACGCCCGGAAACCGACTTGCAGGTGGTGCTGCAGGCCAACAGCGGGGCCGATGCCCTGCGGCTGCTGCCTGCCCACCCGGAAATACGGGTGGCCGTACTGGACCTGAACATGCCTGAAATGACGGGGGTGGAGCTGGCCCGGGCCATTCGGACTACCTGGCCCACCATTCGTGTCCTGATTCTGAGTATGTTTCACGACCATGCTACGGTGGCCGAGGTACTGGAAGCCGGCGGCTCAGGTTATATTCTGAAAACGGCCAGTCGGGCGGAGCTGAGCACGGCTATCCGGCAAGTAGCTGCGGGCCAGAATTACTTCAGTCAGGATGTAGCCGATACCCTGCTCCAGAACCTGCAGATACCAGCTTCCATTCAGGCTAAGCGGGCGGTAGAGCTTACGGGCCGGGAGCAGGAAATTCTGCAGCTGATAGCCCAGGAGTATTCCAATCAAGCTATAGCGGAGGCGCTCTTTATCAGTGAGCGGACCGTGGAAACTCATCGGCGTAACCTGTTCACGAAAACCAACTCCAAGTCGGTGGTTGGGCTTATTCAATATGCGCTTAAGCACAAGCTTATTCACTAATATCTTGGCTGGTTTATAGTGGGAGTAGGGTAGGCCGCCGCCGTGTGGTTGTCTGGGGTAGTAGTAACAGGGCGCAGCACTGAGCCGGGGGAAGCGTGTAGCCATGCACAAGAGCAGGCCGGCTGCTGAAGTAGGCTACGGGCGCAATACGAGCAGTTTAGTAGGGCTAAACCGAGGTAAGCTCACTTGGGGCCGGAAGGGGTATATCCGTACTGGTACGGAGGTAAAAATCAGGGCTGCTACTTATTTACTTATATAGGGTAAAAAATATACCTTAGCATCGTTCAATCAAATGATAATATCTTTATATTACATCAACCAATAGCTCCATTACCAAGCTCTGTTTCAGTCATTTCCTCTTTCACCTCACTTTGCAGCCGTGTCGAAACGTTTAACCCCTAACGAAAAGCAGACCATGCCATCAAAAATCCTCTCCTTCATCTGCCATGTACCCGGCATGGCTCCCGGTACCTATCCAGCCGTACCAACCACAACCAGCACCCATCGGCCTGCAGAGCGCAGAACCGAAACCAAACAGGCCGGCGGACATTTCACGGCCATCTACGAAAACGACCGGTTTGTACGGTTCAAGTACATTAATAATAATTAGGGCATAGCTCGTGCATGAATAATTATCCTGAGCAAGACGGCTGGCGGCCGTGGTTGCGTAGGAGCTTATGGTATAGGCTTTCGTACTAAGAGGCGCTGCACTTTCGTTAGGGAAGGCAGCGCCTTTTGCGTGCTGGCCGGCACCGGGCCCGGCATTTCGCCTAACTTGCGCCCCGGTTCATCCGTTTTGCGTGCATGATTACTTTGCTGGTTCGCGCCACGGCGCCGTGGATAGTGTTGCTGTGTTTGTGGGTTACTGTTCCGGGGCGTGCTCAAACGGCCTTTATTCCTGACGAAAATGCCTGGTACGGGGTAGTAGCGCGCAGCAGTGGCCGCTCCCTGGATGTGGCTAATGCCTCGGCCGAAGCTGGGGCCGCCACCGTGCAGTGGGAGTTTACGCACGCCAACAGCCAGCAGTGGCGCTTTGTGCCGGCCGCTAAAGGCAGTGATTTTTATCGGGTGGAAGTGCGTCACAGTGGTAAGTGCCTCACGCTGGAAAAGCCTGACGAGAATGCCCCCCTGGTGCAGCGCCCCTGGACCGGCAGCTTCTACCAGCAGTGGAAGCTAGTGCCCTCGGGCCCCTTGGGCAGCTTTATGCTCATTAGCCGGGGCAACGATAAGTGCGCTGCCCTGGCCGCGGCCGATAAGTTTAATGGTACGCCGGTAGTTGGCCAGCGGGTGCAGAACCGCGCGACCCAACAGTGGAAGCTCTTTAAACTGCGCCTGAACGTGGACCCCACCCAACCTGGCTTTGGCCCGCCCGAGCCACTACTGAGCCTGAACACTACTACCGGTAACGAGCTGCAGCCCGTGGTTTCGCCCGATGGTGCTACCCTCTACTTCAGCCGCACCCGCTACAGCGGCAACAAGGAGGGTGTTACCGAATCGGGCGACATCTGGATGAGCACCTCGGCCAACAACGGCCGTACCTGGGCCCCGGCTACCCGCCTCGATGCCCTGAACACCACCCAGAACAATGGAGTAATGGCCGTGGTACACGACGGCCGCACCCTGCTGGTACGCGGCGACTACCAGCGCGACGGCACGTTTCGGGACGAGGGCGTGAGCCGGGTAGAGCGGGCGGCCACCGGCAAAAACAGTAAACCCGTTGCCGTGGAAGTGGCCAACTATTACTCAGCTGGCCCGGCCACTTCGTTTTTCATGACCTCCGACGAGCAGATCCTGCTGCTGAGCCTGGAGCGGGGCGACTCGCAGGGGGCCAACGACCTGTACGTGAGCCGCCCCACCACTGATGGCCTCTGGACGGAGCCCTTCAACCTGGGCGGGGTGGTGAATTCGCCGGGGTTTGAGTTTGCGCCCTGGCTGGCCCCCGATGGCAAAACCCTGTACTTCAGTTCCTACGGCCACGCCGGCTACGGCAGTGCCGATATTTTTGTGACCACCCGCCTCGACGAAACCTGGACGCGCTGGACGGAGCCCCGCAACCTGGGTGCCCCCCTCAACGGCCCCGGCTTCGATGCCTACCTCAGCCTGACGGCCGACGGCAAGCAGGCTTATTACGCCTCCTCGCGCACGGCCAACGGACCCGCCGACCTGTTCCGGACGCCCACCGGCGTGCTGCCTGCCCCCGATACGACCAGGCCAGCCCCCACCGAGCCCGTAGCGCCCGTGGTGGCAGCCCGTTCCCTGCTAACGGGTACTACCCTGGATGCCAAAACGCGCAAGCCTTTGGTAGCAGAGGTGAAAATCATGCGACTGGATGAAAACATCGTGTTCAACGCCACCGCCCGCACCGATGCCTCGGCCGGTGCCTATCAGTTTTCGGTGCCGCCCGGCCGCTACCGCCTGCAGGCTACTCGCCCCGGCTACCTGACCGCCACCGACACCATCCGGGTGGCTGGCTCGCGCAGCGTAGAGCTGACGCTGGTGCCCGCCGCCGTGGGCTCTAGTTTGGAACTGCCCACGCTGATTTTCGCGCAGGGCAAATTCACGCTGCTCCCGGCCTCTTACACCGAGCTGAACCGCCTGGCCCGCACCCTGCAGGATAACCCCACGGTAAACATCCGGCTGGAAGGCCACACCGACAACCAGGGCCGGGCCGACCTGAACGTGAAGCTCTCCGAAGAGCGGGTGGCCGAAGTAAAGCGCTATTTGGTAACCCGCGGCGTGGCGGAAACCCGCATCAGCACGGTAGGCTACGGGGGCAGCCGCCCACGCGCCGCCAACGACCGGGAAGAAACCCGTAAACTCAACCGTCGGGTAGAGTTTACCATCGTGAAGTAACCCTTTTCAGCAAGTTATGCGTGCTCTGATTCGCCGGGAACTACAGCTGCTGGATTTGCCCTCGGCTTCCGGGGTGGAAATCGTGCAGGAGGTGGCCTACATCATCGGCGACGATTCGCCCTTTCTGTATCAGCTGAATGCTGCCACGCTGGCCGGCGGTGGCCGCACGGCGCTGTTCGAAACCGCGCACTTCAGCTCGGGCCGGATTCCGAAAGACGTAAAGCTGGACCTGGAGTGCTTAACGGCGCTTACCACACCGGCCGGCGAAACCGGATTGCTGGTGCTGGGCTCGGGGGCTACTGCCCTGCGAGAACAAGGATTCTGGGTGCCGCTGCCGGTAGCTGGCTCAGGAGCCGGTACGGTGTATCCGCTGGGCCTCAGTGGCCTGTACACGGCCCTGCGTGCCCTGCTGCCCAGTGGCATTGTGCTGAACCTGGAGGCAGCCACCGCCACCGAAACTGAGTTGCTGCTGTTTCAGCGGACGGTGGGGGCGGCCAGCGGCAACATGCTGTTCCGGCTGCCACTGGCGGCTACCTGGGCCTACCTCCACCACCAGACCACCCAGCTACCCGCCGTGCATCGGCAGTTGTTCGAATTACCCGTTATCGACGGCAAGCCCGCCGGGTTTTCGGGCGCAAGCTGGGGTGCGGGGCAGGTATTTGTGACGGCCTCGGTGGAAGATACCCAGGATGCTGTGCTGGATGGAGCTGTGTTGGGCTCCTTTGTGGGCGTGCTGCAGCTAGGCAGCCCCGGGCACCGCACGGTAGTACCCGTTACCCTGGCCCAACTGGCCTGGGCCGATGGCCGGCCGTACCGGGGCAAGGTGGAGGGAGTAGCGGTGCTGCGGCCGCTGGCGGCCGGCCACTACGAGCTGCTGCTGGTGACGGATGATGATGCGGGCGGCTCCACCGCCGTCACGGTAGAGCTAACTATGTAAGCTGCCCGCGACCCGCTTGGGGCAGGAAGGAATAAGCCCGGTTACGCCAGCTGGTCAGGGAATTAAATGGCGGCAGGGAGTGTTTTTCGGGCACTGGTTTTTCGGGATGAAAAACCTGCCTGTATGCTACCCAAGCCACCTCGTATGATCTTGTTTGCCACCCGTTTTCTTTACCCCGTTAGTGCCGTTACGCTGCAGGAGCAGCAGGGCATTTTGCCCGCCGAGTTTTTACAGACTGTTCAGCAGCTGCGGCCTTTCCTGGAAAAGGAGAAGGCCTACGGAGAAATCTGTTCTACTACGGCTACCTCGTCCCGGGGCCGACTCCTCACGCTTGCCTACCGCAAAACATACTCGCCCGAGCAAGGCTTCGTGGTGGAGATTCTGGACGCTCAGGTAGTGCCTCCGGTGGCCAAAGCCGCGTAAGCAGGCACATTTAGAGGGACTTACAGTAGAACGTCGTGCTGAGCCCGTAGAAGCATCTCTCCCGCTTCGTTGCAATGCTAAAATATTGCCCTCGGTAGAGATGCTTCGGCTCCGCTCAGCATAACGTTCTACAGTATAGAAAAGCCGTTGGGTAAGGCTCAGCGGCTTCGGCGCCAGATAAACCCGTCCAGTACGTAGTGAGTGGCTTGCGGAAGCGCTAGCAGCGGCACCAGCACTGCCAAGCCCCAGGAACTGGATACGGTCGGCAGCTGCTGCTGGAACCAGCCGAACACGGTAGCGTGCTCCCGCCAGACCAGTCCATCCCAGATGCCTTCTTCCAATAGGGCCAGGGCAGCTAGCAGTGCCAGAAAGAAAGCTACTCCATACCGGCCCTGCCACCACGTGCGGTGCCGTACGCTGGGTGCCGGCTGGCTGGTAGCCCAAACCAACGCCAGGTACGGAACCCCATGTGCCACCACGTTGAGCAGGGTGAAGGGTAAGTCGCCGTTGAGCAATACAATGCCTGCATACCAGGAAGTAACGGTACCGAGCAGCAACAGATTCCGGGGCCAGTTAACGTAGCCCGTGCAATACCATTGCCGGCCTTCCTTTAGTACATACAGCCCGAGCAACCCCACGTAGCAGGCCGTTAGCAGGGCACGGCCACCGGGCCAGTCATACTGAACGAAGTCGCCCGCAACAAACCAGGTGAAATTGCGGGGCCTGGAGAGGTGCCACCACAGGAGCGGGTACAGAGTAGCTGCGTAAACCAGGCAGGTATCCAAGCGTTGGCTAACACGGGAGGTGGTTGGTTCCAGGCGACTGTACAGCCGTAAAAATCCGTACTGCTGGCGGATGAAGTGGAAAACTGCGGCGTAGGCCAGTATCCGCCAAAACCACAGGCCCCCGCCCAAGCTATGGAGTGCCACTCCGGCTGCATAGCAGCCTAGTGGCACCACCCAAAGCACCGTGCGAAACTGTCGGCGGCGCTGGGCATCGAAGTACGTGCGAAACAACGTGCTGTACACATGCGCCACATCAATGAGCACCACCAGCACTACCCAGGCCCACACCGGCATCCGGGTGGAGTTATGAAAGGCCGATGGCAGCGCCGCTACCACCAGCAGTGCCAAGAAGGGCGGCCCCAGAATCCAGAGCCCATCAAACCCCACCGACCGAATCCAGGGCTGAGAGAAAGAAGTACGCGCAGGAACAGCAAACGGAGGCATAGGGTAAACAGCAGGCAGCAGAGCTACCCCGAAAGTAATGGTTTCGGGTGGGCTAGCGGCTGCCGGAGGGTTGGGTCGGGGGGCGGTAGTCTACGGGCAGGAATTCACCCATTTTTTCGAAACCCCAGTAGCCTTCCGTCACCAGGTCCAGCGGGTTTTCGGGCAGGCCGTTGGGTTGCAGCGGCACCTGGGCCCGTTGCAGGTGTAGCACCGAGGACTGCTTGCCCAGCCCGGCCGGCAGCGTCTGGTCCAGGGCGGAATGGCGGGCGGTAAAGGCCACGTAGGCCGGATCGGCCGGCTCCTGGGCGTATTCCACCACCAGTAAATCGGGGAAGGACAGCTGCACGGTGGTGGCAGCGGGTGGGCGCTGGCTGAAATCGGGGGCCGTGAGGGGCTGAGTGAACAGGTACTCCACCTGGCGCGGCACCCGGCTCAGACGCATTAGCGAGTCGCTGAACGTCTGGTCATCTACCACCCGGGCCTCGTAGGGCTGGGCGCGCATGAGGGCCAGCAGGCTGTCGGCGCGGGCGCGGCCGGGGTGGGGCCGGCGCCGCAGCCGTTGCACCCGGAAGCCCTCCTCTGCTACCCGGTTTTCATAAGTGCTGCGCAGAAAGTGGGGCAGGGAGCCCCGATGGGCCTGCTGCCGGTTGGCTTCCCAGCGGCGCTGCTGCCGGCCCGAGCGGGTGGCAATAGGCTCAAACACCGGCGAGCCGTAAAACGCAATCCAGCCCTCCGCGAAATTCTGCCGGAAATCGAGCCCGTAGTAGCGAATCCGGTAGCCCAGCGCCCGGTTTTCAACCGTCAGAAACTCGTCGCAGGTGGCTGTTAACTCGTTGCGCTCCGCATCGTACTCCACCCGCACGGCGGCGGGGTTGCGGATGCGGCACTGGGCCGAAAAGGTGGTGCTGCCTAGAAACGACTCCGTAAATTTCTGGTAATCCTCGGGCCGGTTAGGCCGGGGCCGCACCACCACTTCGCCCAGCGCGTTGGCCGTGGGCGGCAGCCGGAAAGTGAGTTGCTGCGCAGTCCCGTTCACCGTCACTGCCTGCCGCCGCAACCCATACCCGATATAGGAAGCCACCACCTCGTAGCTACCCGCCGGCACGCGGGCAAACGTGAAGCGGCCGGCCTCATCGGTGGTAACGCCCAGCGTCGTGTTGGCCAGAAATACAGTGCCGAAAGCCAGCGGCTTGTTCGTCACAGAATCAAGCACACTGCCGCTGAGCGTACTTTGCGCCCACATAGGAGTAGCCAGGAGTAGCAGCAGGAGGCATCCTACCAGCCCAGTACATCCTGCCCGGATAAGATGAGTCTCGTTCTGGGGCAGTCGTTTGAATGTATTTACGAACATTTCGTAATAATACGAAATGTTCGTAAAAGCCTGGATGGAACCTGACATTTAGTCTTGTCTGGCGGCCAGCACCTCTCGGGCGGCGCGTAAACCCTGGTAAAAGCCTTCCTCAAATATAGATATGCCGCTCAGATCGGTGTGGGCGAAGAATATTTTATTCTGCCAGGGCCGAGCGGCAGCCTGGCGGGCAGTGCCCCACACGAAGCCGGGCATGGGGGCTATCATGCCATGACCCCACACCCACACGTCGGCGCGCTGTACCAGAGGGGTGAGGCCGGAGTGGGCGGTTTCCAGCTCGGCCAGCGCCCGGCGCACCCACTCGTCGTAGCTGGTCTGATAAGCCTGCTGGCGGGCAGTAGCGGCGTTGGCGGCTGCTAGGGGCAGGTACCAGGTAATCACCTGCGGCCCCGCCGCCGAAAGGCTCAGGCCCTGGTGGCGGGCACTCACGTAGCCCACCGATTCGGTACCGTAAAGCACGTTGTCCCAGCTCAGGGGCTGGCCGGGGCCCTGGGGCAGGCCCTCTACCGTGAGGTTCACCACCACCCAGGGGGCACGGTGGCAGGGCAGAGGCCGTTGAGCCAAGGCAGGCAAGGACGTCAGCAGCCGCTCGGTGATGAACTGCGGGGTGGCCAGCAGCACGCGCCGGGCCTGCACCCGGGTCGTCTGGCGGGTGGTCACGTCGAAGCAGTCGGCGGCCAGGCCGGTGGGCGTGTCGTGCAGGGCGTAGGCTACGGTATTGGGGCGGAGGGGGGAGGTAACCTGCCGGCGCAGCTGCTCGGCCAGGAAGCCGTTGCCCTGGGGCCAGGTCAGCACGTCGGCGGCCGTGGCGTTGTGGGCGCGGCCTTTGCGGGCGGCAAAGTAGTGCAGCCCCGCCCACGCCGATACCTGGGCGGCCGTAGCGCCATAGTCGTCGCGGCAGCTGTAGTCGAGGTACCAGCGCAGGTAGGGGCTGGTGAAGCCCTGCTCATCCAGCCAGGCGGCAAACGGCTGCGCGTCGAGGCGGCGGAACTGCTCATCTTCGGACGACTCCTGTACCGGAATCCGGAAGGCGTCGCGCCCGTCCTGACCGCGGGCCTGCCGCAGCTCTTCGATCAGCTGAAAAAACCGGGCAATCTGCTGCTTTTCGGCCGGGGGCACGCCCAGCTCCGGCACCAGCCCGCTCTGCCAGTGGCCCTGCACAAACAGCCGTTCCTCGGGGTCGTGGCAGAGGTGGTACTCGTTGTACACGGGCAGGCCGGAGGCCGCGTCGTGGCCGGTAATGACGCCGGCTTCGCGCAGAAACGCCAGCAGCTCATGGTTGCGCACGTCGGGTACGGGCAGGTAGTGGGCACCCCAGGGGTAGGTGGAGGCCGCATTGCGGCCGGCCCGGGAGTTGCCGCCGGGCTGCTCGTCCAGCTCCACCAGCAGGATGTGGGCCGGCGGCACGCCCTGCCGTTCCAGCTCCCGCCGCGCCGTAAGCCCCGCCACGCCCCCGCCGATAATCAGTACCTCCACCGTCTCGGTGCGGGTGGGGGTCGGCAGCGCCGCCACGTTGCGCAGCAGGTGGCCGGTGGCGTGGTTGGCCCCGTGCATACTGCCCCGAATGTGGCTGCGTCCGGTGCCCGGCGCGCACGAGTGCAGCCCCGCCAGTGGGGCCAGCAGCAGCCCCGCGCTACCCAGTGCGGCTTGGTGAAGAAAATGACGACGGGAAGGCAAGTTGTTTTTTCGTTGTTAGTTGTTAGTTGCTCGTTATCAGTTGTTGGTGTCATCCTGAGCATGTCGCGCATCAAGCGAGGACGAAGGACCTTATTGTGTCAGCACGAGATTTAAAAACGATGGTCGTTCTATCGTGCTAAGGTCCTTCGTAAGCTCAGGATGAAAGAAACAACTGATAACGAGCAACTAACAACGAATCAGTGTACGTAGGGGCCCCAGTCATCTTCGAAGTAGCGGACCAGGGCTTGGTTGTTGAGCTGGTTGATGTCGGTGGGGATTTCGCTCATGTCGGGCGGGAAGTAGCGCATGTCGCGGATGGTGGCGGGCGTCACGTAGCGCAGGCCGGCGGGAAGGGGGCCGGCATCGGGGCGCCAGTGGGCGTTGCGGCCGGCCAGCACGAAGCCCCATTCCCCGAATGAGGGCACGTAACAGTGGTAGGGCAGGGTAGTGAAGCCGGCAGCCTGCAGGGTGTGGGCCACGCACCAGAACGAGCGGCGCGCCACGTAGGGCGAGGTACTCTGTACCACCACCCAGCCGCCCGAGGCCAGCCGCTGCTCCAGGGCCCGGTAAAACGCGGCCGAGTACAGCTTACCGATGGAGTAGTTGCCGGGGTCGGGAAAATCCACCACGATGCAGTCGTAGCGGCTGGTGTCCTGGCGCACCCACTGGTAGGCGTCGCCGTTGATGACCTGGACTTTGGGCTGAAGCAACGCACGCTGGTTGAGGGCTAGCAACATCTCGTTGCGCTGAAACAGCCGGGTCATGCCCGCATCAAGGTCCACCAGCCGGATGCGCTGGAGCTGCGGGTACTTCAGCAGCTCACGCACTGCTAGGCCGTCGCCGCCGCCCAGCACCAGCACCTGCCGGGCCCGGGGCAGGGCCTGCATGGCCGGGTGCACCAGCGCCTCGTGGTAGCGGTACTCATCGAGGGAGCTGAACTGCAGGTTGCCGTTGAGAAACAGCCGCAGCTCCCGCTGATTTTTGGTGAGCACCAGCCGCTGGTAGGTGGTGCTTTTGGAGTAAATCACCTGATCCTGGAAGGCCATACCCTCGGTGTAGGTCTGGATGCGCTCAGCGTAGCCGAAGCCCACCCCCAGAGCCAGCAAAGAGGCCACCAGCGCCCCGGTTAGGTCGCGCCGGAAGGGCCTGGTTTCGGGGAAGCGGTACAAGGCCACGCCGGCCACTACCACGTTCAGCGCCCCGCACAGCAACGACGTACGGATGAGACCCAGCTGCGGCACCAGCACCAGCGGAAACACCAGTGAGGCCAGCAGCGCCCCGATGTAGTCGAAGGTGAACACGCGGGAAACCAGGTCCTTGAACTCGAAGCGGTTTTCCAGAATCCGCATCAGCAGCGGAATTTCCAGCCCCACCAGCACGCCCGTAAGGCCTACCAGCGCGTATAGAATCAGCCGGAACGACACCACGTACTCGAACAGCACGAACAGCAGCGGGGCCGAGAAGCCACCCACCAGCCCCACCAGAATTTCGAGCCGGATAAACCACCGCAACAGCGAGCCGCCCAGGTAGCGCGACAGCCAGGACCCGATGCCCATCGAAAACAGATAGGCCCCGATGATGGTGGAAAACTGCATCACCGAGTCGCCGAGCAGGTAGGAGGCCAAGGTGCCCGCAATCAGCTCGTAAATCAGGCCACAGGTGGCAATAACAAACACGGAGCCCAGCAGTAGCGCCGAGCGGTAATCCGTTGGGGCGGTGGCCGGCCCGAGAGCCGGCCGCCGCTTCCGGCGCACGGGCACTTTATCCATGAATGGCGGAACTGATGATCAGGGCCACAGCAATCATAAACGCCGCCGCCATAATGGCCAGCGCCGTGTTGTGCTCCTCGATAATCTCCTTCCAGAGCATCCGGGGCGTGAGCTTCTCAATCACCACAAAGCTGATAACCAGGATAAAAATCCCCAGCACCGAGTAAATAACGGAAGAGGCAATGAGCTTGAAGTTGAGATATTCCATGGGGA
This sequence comes from Hymenobacter metallilatus, assembly GCF_003944705.1. GTDB lineage: Bacteria > Bacteroidota > Bacteroidia > Cytophagales > Hymenobacteraceae > Hymenobacter > Hymenobacter metallilatus. Next base: position 64,362 of record NZ_RWIS01000005.1, read on the forward strand.
ATGATTTTAAGTTGCCGGTTGCTAGTTTTTGGTTGCCAGTTGCTGGTTGTTGGTTGTCAGTTGAACGTCATTCCGAACCTGCGAGAAATCTCGCGTGCTGAGGTTGTGGTAGTAATCCTGACATCAGCGGGCGAAATGCTTCGCCGGGGCCTTTGCGTACTGGTTACCAGTGTCCAGCGCTACAAGCAGCGAGGTTTCTCGCAGGCGCGGAATGACGTTCAACTGGCAACCAACAACCACTAACTGACAACCAATAACTAGCAACTCACTTGTGAAAATACGTGGCGCGGCCGCCGGAGCCGTGGGAGCCGCCGGTACCGTTGAGGTTGGGCTCCTGCTCATTGTCGTCGCCGAGCAGACGCAGGCCCGAGAGGCCGGCCCACACGAAGCCGCCGTAGGTGAGGGCCGCGAACAGAGCGTAAAAGCGGATTTTCCAGAGGGAGCGAAGCCAGTCCATAGCAGTTGATAAGGGGAAATCAGGAGTCGGAGGAGGCATAGGGGCTAAAGTCGCTGCTTTCCCAGCGGCCCCGTTCGTGCAGAATCCGCCGGACGTACAGGATGCCCGGATACAGCAGTAGTACCACCAAGGCCAGCACCGCGTTGGAACCGGCCGTAGCGCGGGCCTCCACGGTAGCCCGAAACACGATGCCGAAGTTGTTAACCGGGTCGGTAATGGGGTAGAAGTTCAAGTGGTAGCGGCCGGCAGGTACCATGTTTAGTAGCAGTTCCTGCTGCTTGGTGCCTTCGCTCCAACTTTCGCCCTCTTCTACCCCAAAGTAGTATTCTAGGCTACTGGTACCAGCAAACTGTTGGCCGGTTTGCTCATTTACCAGGGTGAACGGCACTTCTACCCAGGTGTTATTTACCTCCCCATAAAGTTTCACGGTAAGGGCACCAGTGCCCGGCACCGTAAAGGACGGCGACACCAGTGGCTGCCGCTCCTGCGTGGCACCGGTAATAGGCAGGCCAACCTGAGCCGTATCGGTAGTTACGGGCACCTCGCTCGTGAATTGCTGGTTAAATACTCTTTCGTTGCCCCATAGCACCAGGTACACGTGAGTAAGCACTACCAGCAGGGCCATCAGCAGGGAAAAAGTGCGCAACGCGGGCCACGCCGATTCGCCGGGAGCGGGCTGAGCCGAGCCTACGCCGCTGCGGTAGGGCAGCTGCTCCGGGGGCAGCCCGAAGGCCTCGGCCACCTCCTGCGGCTCAAGGTGGCGAGCCTTGAACCAGTGGTTGTAGTTCTTATTCTGCCGTTCCCGCACCAGCATCAGGGGCGGACTGATGTACTCAGAAATTGTCAGGCTCTCGTCGGCCAGCACGTTCCAGTCGAATTCACCCTCGGCGTACAGGATGCGGGGAGAATACCGGTTGTAGAGGCGAAAATCGGTATCCGGTGCCTCTAGTACTCCCTCTGTACTCACGCGGTATTGCTCCTCGGTGGTCGTAATCAGCAGCCAATGGCCCTGAAACACGGCTAGCTGCCGGTAGCTGCCGCTACCTTCCTCGCGCAGCTGAAACTCCTCCCAGCGGTAAGAGGCGTTTTTGGCTTCACAGCGCCACATATAGCCCGTTACGCGGTAGGCTTTGTCTTCCAGCCGGCCCACGCTGCCCAACGCCAGCACCGGTTGCTGGCCGGGTATATCCCGAAACTTGCGCAGCTTTTTGGGAGCTCCGGTTTCGGGGTACTCAAATAACGTGCGACAGTGCGGGCACCCAAAAAAGGCGCTGTGCACGGCGTCGTAGTAGCGGACTTCGTGCCTGCACTCAGGGCAACAGACGGCGGCCGGGGCCGGGCTAGCGGGCTGGCTCATCGGCGAACTTCGGTTATGCTCTGCTCGGTAGCCCCAAAGAAAGCCAAAGTAGCGGCGTACAGCTCCCGGGCCCGGTCGGCGTTGTCGCGGCGGAAGTTGGAGAGAAACACGTCGAAGGTAGCCAGTCCGTGCTCGGGCCAGGTATGAATGCTCAGGTGCGACTCGGTAAGAGCCACCACCGCCGTAAAGCCGCCGGTCGGAAAGGCGTGGTAAGCTGCCCCCACCGCCGTAAGCTCCTGGGCGGCCACCTGGGCATCAAAAAAAGCCTGGCAGGCCGGCATATCACGCAGAGCGCCGGCGGAGGCAGTAAACGTGGCCAGAATATGCAGGCCCGGAGCGTAAGAATTCATTGATATAGACAAGCCTAGCAGCCAGTCCATCCACGGCCGCATCCGGTAGCAATACTACGCAGGGGGCAACCGGTATCAAAACAACGCCCTTGCAACAGCGCGGCAGGATGTTGGTAAACGAAACAGGATTGCTCAGGCTACTCGGTGGTCTTCAAAAAAGCTGCTCCGAATGGGTCCGGAAGACGTTTCTGGTGGGCCGGCTGAGCAGGTGCTCTAAGATTAGTTCTTGGCACCTTGCCGGCCCTCAGGCGCGGTAGTGGGCTTGTTAGATGGCACCAGCGCCTGTATCCAGGTACGCATTGCGTCCAGGGCAGCCGAAGCCACGACCGGTGAGGGTTGCCCATCGAGCAAGGGCCATTCTGTGATGGGAGCCTGAAACAGATGATTGAGGCCATCCAGGCGGCGCACTTGTAGCTGGCGGTTGCCTTTCAGGCCTTTTTCCAGGGCGCTCAGGTTAGCCGCCGCATTTACCAGCAAATCGTCGGTGCCGTGCAGCAGCAGTACCGGGCACTGCACGGCTTCCAACTCCCGCTGCGGGTAAAAGCGCAGGTAGGAGCGGGTCCAGGGGCTGGTCAGACGAACTGCGCCGGCCCGGTAGGTAGAATCGGGCTGGTTGGGGTGGGCTTCGCGGAGCATGTTGATAACCAGGGCTTGAGCAGCCAGGTCGTCGGGCATCTGGCGCACCATTTCCAGCACGGGCCGCTGCGCTTTGGCCAAGGCATCCAGGCGCTTCTTCTCCTCTGCTTTCTGGCGCAGGTACTGCTGGTCGAGGTAAATTTGAATCTGGGCGGCATTCGAGCCGTCGGCCCGCATTTTTTCTACCTGCTGCTGAATGGTAGCGGCCCGCTGCTGCTGGTCCCGTAGGGCTCTGCTGAGCAAAGTGTCGGCCACGGCCGGGGGCTGGCCCAGCCCGGGTTGCACGCTCAGCACATCGGAGCCGGGCAACCCGGCGGCGGCCAGCGCCACTACAAAAGCGGGAGGTAGTGGCCGGGCGGCCGCCAGCAGCGCCACATTTCCCCCTTCGCCGTGCCCAATCAGGCCGGTGTGCTGCACGTCAACCAAGGAGTGTGCCCGCAGAAAGGCCAATGCGGCCTGGGCGTCGCGCGTGCGGTCGTCGGGGCTGGCCAGCTCCGTACGCCCGCCCGACTGGCCCACGCCCCGGTCGTGGAAGCGCAGCACCGCAATACCGCGCCGGGTCAGGTGGTCGGCCAGCCCTCCCAGCAGTTTATATGAGCCGTATTGCCCGTCCTGGTTTTGCGGCCCCCAGTCAGACAACAGCACGACGGCCGGAAATGGGCCCTGGCCGGCCGGAATGGTCAGGGTGCCCTGGAGCGTTATTTTATCAGTTTCATTGCGGAAACTTACCTCCTGTACCCGGTAGGGGGGCGGAAAGCGAAACGTTTTGGGTGCGCTGGGAGGGGGTGGAATAAACTCCAGCGTGAGGGGCGCTTTGAAGCCCGGCTGGGTCCAAGTACCGGCCAGGTGTCGCCCATCGGGGGTGCGTACGCCCACAAACCGGCAGCCTACTTCCTCCGCTACAAATAGCACCGTGTCGCCTTTCTGGGCCACGGCCGTCGGGATACGGTTGATGCGCTGGGGCACCACGTTCAGCACGGCAAACCGGTTGCCGCTGGCCAATTCCGTCACAATAACCTGGATGGGCAGGCTGCCGCCGGGCACCGGCAACGGACCCTTCCACTCTCCTTCGAGGCTGTACTTGTTCAGTACTTGCGCGCTGACTAGCCCGGGAGCCAGCAGCAACAGGCCCAGCAACACTACCGGCCAGTAGCTCTGGTACAGCGCTTTACCAACTTGTTCAACCCGCATATACCTTAATACTCAACCCCTAAAAGTGTAAATGTTACCGCCAGCTATACCGAAGGGTTAAGGCAGCAGCACCCGGTTGATAACGTGCACGGTACCGTTAACGCACTGCACATCCGGAATAACCATGGCTGCGGGGGCGGTGTTGCTCTTGCCCTGTACCGTCAGCACGCCATCGGTAAACGCGCCGAGTTTCAGGGGAGAACCACCCAGCGGCGTTACAGTGGTGTTTTCGGGCAGCTCCGAGGTAAACTTGCCACCGGGCACCACGTGGTTAAGCAGTACGGCCTGCACAGTAGCCTTAGGTAGCCGCCGGATGTCGGCCGGCACGTTCAGCGGGACGCCCAGCAGGGTGCCCAGGTCGCGGAAGGCCTGGTCGGTGGGGGCAAATACGGTGAGCTGGGGGCTGCCCGCCGAGGCCGAAAGTGGCCCCACCAGTTCGGCGTACACCACGGCTTCCACCAAAAAGCTTAGCTCCGGCTTGGTAAACACCTTGGCATCCTTCAGGGCAATAGCCGACTGCACGATATCGAGGCCAGTAGCCAGCAGCACCTTATCCACCACATGAACGGTGCCGTTGGCGGCCTTTACATCAGTGGCCAGAATGCGGGAGCCGTTGATGTAGCGCACCCCGCCCCGGTCGATAAAGCGGCGGCTCACGCCCAGCGCCGACGCCGAGGTGGCGCCTGGCGTAAGCGCGGAGCCAGGCAGGTCGCCGTTCGAGACGTGGTAGAGGAGCGTGTTGGTCAAAAAAGAAGTTTGCAGACTGGCCAGATCCGGGGCCGCCCGGAAGCCAAGCCGGGCAAATGCGGCATTGTTAGGAGCGAAAACGGTGTAGTTACCGCTAGCATCGTTTGGATTCTTATTGGATAGCACGCCGGCTACCCCACCCCGCACTGCTGCGTCTTCTAATAGCTGGAAGTCGTCATTGGCCACAGCGATGCTGGCAATAGATGGTGCTGCATCCCGATCTTTGCCACAGCCGCCCAGCAGCATCATTCCGCCAAAAAGCAGGGGTAAAGAGTTGTAAAACAGTTTTTTCATAAAACCTGATGCGTTTTATACGGTTTCCCCAGCTACTTTTGCAACTGAGCCCCGATACTAACGAGAACAAAAGTTCAACGGATTTATCTAATCCGCAAACCGAACGAATAATTGTTTTCGTAGGTGCTGCCAAGCGGGTGGGAAATTATTTTCCCGTTTTGGGAATTTGCTGAATTTTGTATTTTTCTCATTCGCGTCAGTCTACTCCTTTTTCAGGCACCAACCTTTTCTTCTTCGATGAACTACCGTTACTTCTCGCCCATCGGGGCCATTTTGTTGATGAGCACCGTTGTCACGCAGGCCCAGAGCCTGAGCAGCGGCTTTATGTCGGGCCGGAAGCACGGGTCGGTGTCAATATCAGGTACACAGGAGTGGTACGAGAGCGTGTATCTGGTGCCGGAAAAAGTTGATCAGGTGCCCATTTTTCGCCGTATCAATGTGCGTTCCGTAAGCCTCTATGCCAACTATGGCATCACCGATAAGATTGAGGCCGTGCTCAGTCTGCCCTATGTGCGTTCGGAAGGCAATGCCGATCCACTCGTAACGCAGAACTCGCCCTACACCAATGTGCGCGAAGGGCTGCAGGATGTTTCCGGTCTCCTGAAATTCAAAGTATATTCCACTGAGCTGGGCAGCAGCCTCCTGAACCTCCTGGGAGTAGCCAGCCTGAGCACGCCGGTCAGCAACTATAAGTCGGAGCAGGGCCTGGAGTATATCATTGCCATTGGCAACCGGGCTACCAAAGTTTCTACGTTAGGTATTGCGCAACTGCAAACGGCTTCGGGCGTGTTTTTCACCGGCCAGGCTGGCTACAGCCTCCGGTCGGGCCGGGTGCCCAACGCCTTCGTGGCTGAAACCAAAGTCGGCTACGCGGGGCCGCGCTTCTATGTAGATGGGTGGGCAGCTTTTCAGCAGTCGGCCAGCACTGGCACCGATATCCTGCAGCCGGGCTTCGATGGGGACTTCACTGCCACCCGGGTTGATTATACCCGATTGGGCGTGAGCGTATTTCGTCCGTTGGCCCAGGGGTTTGGATTGGTACTGGGCGCCAGCACCTACGTGTCGGGCCGCAACGTGGGCAAATCCACGGGCGTAACCGGCGGACTGGCGTATAATTTCTAGCCCTGCGGTCCGCCGGCCTGGCGCATAAACCTGGTATGCGTAACAAAAAAGCCTCTCCGCTTACCGGAGAGGCTTTTTTGTTAACCCCAAGCGGCCCGATGCAGTACAGTCCTTACCCGGTTCGGCCGGGGCCGTTACCTTCGCGCCTTCTTTCGCCCTCATTTCCCACTTCTGACTTCTACCGCCGCATGACTACTTCCCGACTTGAGCACGATTTCTTGGGTGAGCGTGAAATTCCCGTCGATGTATATTATGGCATCCAGACGCTGCGGGCGCTGGAGAACTTTCACATCACCGGTATCCCGCTGAAAGTGGAGCCGCTGTTTGTGCAGGCGCTGGCCTACGTGAAGAAGGCCGCGGCCCTGGCCAACCGCGACCTGGGTGTACTGAAGCCGGAAATAGCCCAGGCCATTGCCCAGGCCTGCGACCGGGTGGCGGCCGGGGAGTTCGACGACCAGTTTCTGACGGATATGATTCAGGGCGGGGCCGGCACCTCTGTGAACATGAACGCCAACGAGGTGCTAGCCAACGTGGCCCTCGAAATCATGGGCCATCAGAAGGGGCAGTACGAGTTCTGCCACCCCAACAACCACGTCAACTGCTCTCAGAGCACCAACGACGCCTATCCCACGGCCTTCCGCATTGCTCTCAGCAACAAGCTGGTGGGCTACAGCCAAGTGTTGGGGGAGTTGGCCGACTCGTTTGCCGCGAAAGGGGAGGAGTTTCGTAACGTACTGAAAATGGGCCGTACCCAGCTGCAAGACGCCGTGCCCATGAGCATGGGCGACGAGTTCCGGGCCTTTGCCACCAACCTGCGCGAAGAGCTGCTACGCATTGAAGATTCACGCCGCCTCATCAGCGAAATCAACATGGGAGCCACGGCCATTGGCACCGGCGTAAATGCCCCCCCCGGCTACGCCGACCTCGTAACCCGGTACCTGCGCGACATCACTGACCTGGACCTGAGCCTGGCCGGCGACCTGATTGAGGCCACCTACGATACCGGAGCCTACGTGCAGCTTTCGGGGGTGCTGAAGCGCACGGCGGTGAAGCTGAGCAAAATTTGCAACGACTTGCGCCTGTTGTCCTCGGGCCCGCGCTGCGGTATCAACGAAATCAACCTGCCACCCTTGCAGCCCGGTTCCAGTATCATGCCTGGCAAAGTCAACCCCGTGGTGCCGGAAGTGGTGAACCAGACAGCTTTCTACGTGATTGGGGCTGACCTAACGGTGACCATGGCCGCCGAAGGCGGGCAGCTGCAGTTGAATGTGATGGAGCCCGTCATCAGCTTTGCCCTCTTCACCAGCATCAGCTACATGACCAACGCCTGCCGCACTCTGCGCGAGAAGTGCGTGGTGGGCATCACCGCCAATAAGGAGCACGCCGAAAGTCTGGTTCGTAACAGCATCGGCATTGTGACGCAGCTAAACCCGGTGCTGGGCTACGAAACTGCTGCTGAAATTGCTAAGGAAGCCCTGAAAACCGGTAAATCGGTGCACGATATTGCCGTAACGGAACGCCAGTTGCTCACTCAGGCCAAGTGGGATGAAATCTTCACCTTCGAAAACCTGATCCGGCCCAGCTTTGTGCAGTAAGCAAGCGGTATCCACAAACAGAGAGGCCCCACTCAACTGAGCGGGGCCTCTCTGTTTGTACCCGGAGCCGGGGTCGAACCGGCACATCTTTCGATATCGGTGTTTGAGACCGACGCGTCTACCGATTCCGCCATCCGGGCATTTTGAGCCGTTCTTGCCGGTAGTTCAGGAACGGGGTGCAAACTTAGCCAGACTTTCGCGGATGCGCAAGAGGTAGCGCTTCTTCAAGTAATACGTCTGTACTTGTTTCAGGGCCTGGGGGCGGGCGTCGGCGGGCAACCCCTCGTACCCGGCCAGCACAGGTTCGATACCAGCTTCCAGTGTGTTGGTCAGGGAGTTGACGTCGGCTTCTACTCGGGCAGCAGCGGCTGAATCAGGCTCAAATTCCAACTCCATCAGTTGCTCGTTGAGGTCCATGACTTGCAGTAAAAAATCGGCAGGAAGCTCCTGTTTGCCTTCTTCCAGCAACCCATGACGTCCCAGAATGTAAGCCATGCGCAGGTCCGCATCGGATAGAGTACGGTAGGCATTGGTGTTGAGCGTGGCCAGTTGCAGGATTTCCTGCTGCCGCTCAGGGCTTTCAGTGGCATGAAAGTCAGGGTGATATGCACGGCTCAGGGCGTAGTATTGCCGTTTTAGCTCGGCAACATCAGGCCGGAAGGACTCGGGTAGCTGGTAAAACTCAAAGTAGTCAGCGGAAACAGACATCAGGGCAGAAAACAAAAAAGTACAGGACAGCAGCAGGTGCGCGTTGTTGCCACCCGCTATACAGTTGGCTAGACTGGTAATACGGCCGGATGTACGGAAAAGGCCACTGCCGGGGCGGCAAACAAGGCCTTGGTGGCTGGCCACACCTGCCCGAAAAGCGCCGACCGACGGTAGGTGTTCAAAGCCGCCGCCGAATCCCAATGGCTGTGAGTGCAATACACGTTCGGCTGGTCGGCGTCCTGCCACAGCTCCAGGAACCTGCACCCGGGCATCTGCCGAATCTGGTCTTCCGTGTCCTGGAAAAGCTTCAGAAATTCCGGCACCCGCGCCGGCTCCAGCGTCAGGCGTACAATTCGGATCAACATGCTTCAGTTTTTGGGTTGTTCGTTGTGGTTTCTCGCTTTCGGGGCCGTTGTGGTTTCAGGGGCCGCAGAACACCGTTCCAGTTCATTTCTCGCAATATTTCGCGGTGAAATACACACTCGGTACGATGGGGTCCGTTGAAAATCAACTATTGCCAAAACAACCAACGGGAAACGAAGCCTCAGCCTACAAACCGGACGTCAATCTGCGAATCGAAATGAAGTCCTAGTAGTTCGGAGGCATTTCCCTGGTTAATTCCGATGCAGAGGCGGTCCTGGCTGTTGAAAATGCATACGGCCTCTCCCGGCGCGGCAGCCTGAAAATGGGGCACAATTTCGCGCACGGTTTCGCGGGCAAAGTGAATGGTGCAGGGCCGGTCGCGCCCCACCACCTCCACGGCGGTGCGGGAAATATCCGTAATCAGGTTGCCGTAATGGTCCACGTGCACGACGTGGCCGGTAATACGGTTGTCCTGCAGGCGCATCTGGCGGTTCAGCAGCTGATACACCTCCGTAGTGGCGGGGCCCAGTTCGGCGAGGGCGCCACCCTGGGCCAGGTGCACGGCGGCGGGCACCAGCAGGTCGCGGGTGGGGGAGGAGGTGGCCGCGTGGTCGGAGCCCACTATCACCAGCTCGTCGGGAGTGCCGTCGCAGAGTAAAGGGAGCAGGCCATTATCGGCGGATACGAAAAAATGCTCCCGGAACCGGGCCGCGTGCCAGGCCGCTTTCGGTGAGCCCAGGTCGTTTACCCCAACCAAGTGTACAGTGCCAGGGGCAAAATCCTGGTACACAGCCCCCAGCACGTGCACCGCGTGGGCGATATTGAAGGGCTCGATGCCGTGAGTGATGTCCACCACGGGCACCTGCGGAGCCAACTGCAGAATCCGGGCCTTCACGGCTGCCACATAATGGTCGCGGTAGCCAAAATCGGACAGAAACGTAATCAGGCCCATGACCGGAAATTGAGAGTTATTCGTACTATTGCCAAGCCCCCAGCAGGGGCGGCAAAAGTAGGCGTTTTGCTGCGAACAGGCAGCCGCAACGATTTGTCGGAGCGGGTTGTTTATTGGTTGTAAGCGCCTGAGTCGTTCCAGACGGGACCTGTGGCTTCCCTCTTTCCTTCTTAAATTCCCTCGGTTTGGTCGAAAAAATCATCACACTGGAAAATGTGTCCCTGGTTGAATTCCTGGGACCCGATAACCAAAACATCCGCCAGCTGGCGGCTGCTTTTCCGGGCAGTAAAATCATATCCCGCGGAAACGAAATCAAGATTCAGGGCCAAACGGCCGTCATCAGCCGCATCAACGATATTCTGTCGGCGCTGCTGGAGCATTACCACCAGTACGGTCAGATTACCGATAAAACCGTCAGCCAGTTCTTATCGTCGGCTGATGAGGACCTGGATGAAGCCCGGATGGCCGCCTCACCCGACGTTATCCTGTTCGGGGCCAAGGGCGGCGTGATTAAGGCCAAAACCGCCAACCAGCAGCGGCTGGTGGATGCTGTGTTGCGCCACGACCTAGTATTTGCGCTGGGGCCGGCCGGTACGGGCAAAACCTATATATCGGTGGCCCTGGCCGTGCGGGCACTCAAGAACAAGGAGGTTAAGAAAATCATCATTTCCCGGCCCGTAGTAGAAGCCGGGGAAAGCCTGGGTTTCCTGCCCGGCGACATGAAAGAGAAGGTGGACCCCTACCTGCGCCCGATTTACGACGCGCTGGAAGACATGCTCCCGCCCGAGAAATTCAAGTTCTACCTCGAAAACAAAACCATCGAAATTGCCCCGCTGGCCTACATGCGCGGCCGTACCCTCAACAATGCCTTCGTGCTGCTGGATGAGGCCCAGAACACCACGCCTTCGCAGCTCAAGATGTTCCTGACCCGCATGGGCCCCAATGCCAAAGTGATGGTGAACGGCGACCGGAGCCAGATTGACCTGCCCACCAAGCAAAAATCAGGGCTGATTCAGGCCCTGGATATTCTGCAAGGGGTAAACGGCATCGGCTTTGTGGAAATGACAGCGGATGATGTAGTACGCCACCGCCTGGTGAAGCAGATTGTGCAGGCCTACGATAAGTTTGATGTGCAGCAGCAGAAGGACCAGGCCAACCGCCCGGTGCGGGAGTATCGTCCCAGCTACCAGCGCCGTCAGGATGAAATTGCCCACCACGACCCCAGTAAGCACCCCGACGCCCGCCGCGAAGACGATGGCACCCGGGAACTGCCTGTGAACCACGAGCAATAAATCACAGATTGCGCTGATTTTACCGCATATTTCGCGGATTTAGGCAGGTAAACAAGATGTATTGCCTGGAGCATAACCCAGCAAAACGGCCACAGGTAAGTGGCCGTTTTTGTTGTAGGATACCCAGGGTAGCGCGCTGGGGTAGATGGCTGTATGTTTGCCACTCCATCCGAGACGGTAGCTACCTGTTGCAGCCCGCCTCACATTTGCGAAATCTGCCTTAAAATCCGCGTAATCTGTGAGTATATGGCCATTGCCCACCGCGTAACAACAGCTCAGGAGCTAACTGCTGCCCTGGAAATTCGCCATACGGTATTCGTGCTGGGGCAGAACGTACCGGCCGAGCTGGAGCACGACACCCACGACCACACCGACGCCACCCACTACCTAGCCCGGGCCGGGGATGGCACGTTTTGCGGGGCTGCCCGCTGGCGCCGCACCGAGCAGGGCGTAAAGCTGGAGCGCTTTGCCGTGCTGGCCGAGTACCGCAACCAGCAGGTGGGGGAGGCGCTTTTAAAGGCTGTGCTTCGGGACGTGCAGGCGGCCCACCCCACCGCTGAGGTGTATCTGAACGCCCAGGTGGCCGCCGTGCGCTTCTACGAGCGGCACGGCTTTAGAAAGGTGGACGCAGCGTTTTGGGAGGCCGGCATTGAGCACTACCGCATGGTGTGGCAGAGGCCATAGCTCTGTTCAGCCACTATTGCAGCCATTTGAACGCCGGGCCGGCCCCTTTCCTTGGAGGAAAGGAGCCGGCCCATCTTTTTTGCAGTTCAGCGGATTTTCCTCATTTTACCTGCCTGCTGCGGCAGCAAAGCAATACAGGCAACTATCGGTGTGATATCATGGTAATTAGCTGGGCTCCCAATGCATTTATCCGGCTGGTGCTGCCCCTGATGGCCGGCATTCTTACCTACCTATACGCCGGTGCGGTGCTACCCGAGGTGGGCTGGGTGGTGGTGATATTGTTTCTGGGGTTTCTGGCGGTGCAGCTCTGGGCGGCTCGCCAGGCCACTCCCGGTGCCACCGATGCGGCCGGGCTCCTGGCCGTGCTGATGCTGTACGTGGCCGGGGTGGCTCTCACCCAGCAGGCTACCGAAAGCCGCTCGGCCAACCACCTGTACCGGTTTGGCAGCCGCATCGAGTATTACCGGGCCGTAGTGGATGAGTATCCGGTGGTGCGCCCCGCCACCTATGCCACCACGGTGCGCGTGCAAGCCGTGCGCGTGGCGGGCCGCTGGCAGCCGGCGCGGGGCGGAGTGCGGGTTTCAATACCGCGGGAAGCAGGCCTGGCCGCGCCCCAGTACGGCGACGTGTGGGTGGTGCGGGGAGCACCGGCACCCAGCAAAGCCCCGCTCAATCCCGGCGAGTTTGACTACCGCCGCTACCTGCAGTACCATCAGGTGTATCACCAGCAGTTCATTCACCCCGACCAGTTTCTGCGGGTGGCCTACGAGCCGCCCAGCATGTTGCGGGCCGTGGCCATGCGAGCGGCCCGGGTGTTGGATGGCGTGTTCCGGCAGTACGTGCACGCCAAGCGGGAGTACGCGCTGGCCTCGGCTTTGGTGCTTGGTATCAAGGATGAGGTAGACCAGGAAACCCGGCAGGCCTACGCCAACACCGGTACCACCCACATCATGGCCGTATCGGGGTTGCAGGTGGGGCTGCTGTTCGGGGCCGTAACGTGGCTGCTGGCCCGGCTGCCCGGGCGGCGCGGGCCGTTGTTCCGGCTGTTTACGGCTTTGCTGGGCCTGTCTGTTATCTGGAGCTATGCCTTCGTAACCGGCCTGTCGGCCTCGGTGCTGCGGGCGGCCGTGATGTTCACGTTCATCATTGTGGGGCGCGCCACGAGCCGGCAAACCTCCATGTACAACCTGCTGGCGGTGGCCGCTTTTTTCCTGCTCTGCTACGACCCTTACCTGCTCTGCGACGTGGGGTTTCAGCTTTCTTTTCTGGCCGTGCTGAGCATTGTGTACCTGCAGCCGCGTATTGTGGGCTGGCTGCAGCCCAAAGCTTATTTTTTAAATAAGCAGCGGCCCTGGCAGCCGAAAATGGTGCAGAAAGGCTGGCACTGGCTGGGCGTGTTTCTGCAGTACGTGTGGGCTGCTACGGCACTCTCCCTGGCGGCTCAAGTGGCTACGTTTCCGCTGGGCCTATACTACTTCCATCAGTTCCCGCTGAGCTTTTTGTTTTCCAACCTGGTAGCCGTACCCATTTCCAGCGGGGCCGTGTACGTTGGGCTGGGGCTGCTGGTGCTGAAAGGGCTGGTGGCAGGCGTGGGGCTGATTTCGCCGAACCTGGCGGCTTTTCTTGACTATGGCCCGCGAGCAGTGGCCGGGCTGTTTGAGAAGATGATTTGGGTTTTCAACGAATACATTTTCGGCGTAGGCCGCCTGATGCCCAGCGCCCTGATTTCCGGTATTCACGTTACCACGCCGCAGGTCTGGCTGATTGGAGGCGTTATCCTGACCCTGCTGCTTTTCTTCGCCCTGCGCAAGCTGCCGTGGCTGGCGCTGGCCTGCGCGCTGCTGGGCGTGTTTGCGGGGTCCCGGGTATGGGCCGCCCACGAGCTGGCACCCACCGAGGAACTGGTTGTATACAGTATTCCCCGCCGCTCGGTAGTGGGGTTCTGGCAGGGTGCCAGCGCCCACATCGTTACCCTCGACTCGCTGCCCCTCACCGAAACCGAGCGGACCTACCGGATTGTACCGGGCAGCATTCAGCGGGATGCCCGGCGGGTGGTCTACCACCCGGGGTGGGAGGCCTGTCCGGTGCCGGCCGTGGTGGCTGAGCCGGGCCTTACCCTGGCCGCGTGGCGTGGTCGGCGGCTGGCTTTCGTGAGTGGGCCCCTGAGCGGGGCCACCGCGCCGGTGCCGGGCCTGGCGGCCGTGGTGCTGCGCCGCAATGCCCGCATCAGGCCCCAGGAGCTGGCTGCAACCTTTGGTACTACTGCCCCCGTCGTGTTCGATTCTTCCTGCAAAAGCTGGTACGTGCTTCGCCAGGATTCCTTGCTGCGCGCCGCTGGCTTCCGCACCCACGATGTCACGCTGGCTGGGGCGTTTATCGTTCAGGGCCGGCAGTAGGCGGGTCCGGATTGGGCGTTGGCCGAAACCGTATACCCCCGAATCGGAGTATAGGCTATACTAGTAGCGTAGCATCAATTTTGCTACGTTTGGTTTTCGCGCCCCCGCTCTGTCTCAGTCTCTGCCTCATTCCTGCCCGGAATACCGCACCTGCTGAGTTGTTTCACCGTACTGCAACTCCCTGGTTATGGAAGACATGCCCACTCAGGAACTGGAAGACCTCCGTTTTATTCGCTACGACGCGCAGGACTCCATTGGTTACATCACCCTCAGCCGCCCCGATAAGCGCAACGCCCTCAGCGCCGACGTAGTAACGGAGCTGAAGCAGGCTTTCGAGTTTGCGGAAAATGACGAGGCCTGCAAAGTAATTGTGCTGCGGGCCGAAGGGGACGTGTTTTGCGCCGGCGCCGACCTGGCCTACATTCAGGAGCTGCAGGGGTTTGGCTACACCGATAACCTGGCCGACTCTACCCACCTCATGCAACTCTTCCACCAGATTTACACCCTGAAAAAGGTGGTGATTGGCGAAGTGCAGGGCCACGCCCTGGCCGGGGGCTGCGGCCTGGCCACCATCTGCGACTTTGCCTTTGCCGTGCCGGAGGCCAAATTCGGGTACACCGAGGTGAAAATTGGCTTTATTCCGGCCATTGTAAGCGTGTTTCTGCTGCGTAAGATTGGCGAAGCCCGCACCAAGCAGCTTCTGCTCACCGGCGACGTTATTTCGGCGCAGGCGGCTCTGGAGTTTGGGCTGGTCAACTTCCTGGTGCCCCGCGAGGAGCTAGCCGCCAACGTGTACCGGTTTGCCCGCCGCCTCTGCGTGGAAAACTCCGGTCAAAGCATGGAAACTACCAAGGAAATGCTGGCCCGTATCCCGGAAATGCCCCTGGAAGACAGCCTCCGCTACGCTGCCCGCATGAACGCCGAGGCCCGCGGCTCCGACGACTGCCGCCGCGGTATTGCCGCCTTTCTGAGCAAGGAAAAGATTACCTGGGAAAACTAGCTGAAGTAGCAGAACCTGTACTCCAGAGCTGAATTCCGGCCCGTCAGAACATGGACCCCGGAGCTGTGCTTCAGCTCGCGCCTGGGAGTAACAACCTTCTTGTATAAGGCCGGAGCGCAGCTCTGGGGTACACATTCCGACGGCCAGCTTGACTCCGGCGCCTTTTCCGGGCCCTGGCAATTTTTTGTACCTTTCTCCCTTACCTACTTTTTTAAACTTCTCACTTTCGCACTGGTTTGCCTTCTATGACGACGCTGGCAGCCGTAGCCGTAACCACGGCTACTTTTCTCGGAATGGAATTCGTAGCCTGGTTTATGCACCGCTTTGTGCTGCATGGGCCACTGTGGTTCCTGCACCGCTCCCACCATGTGCGGCACCCGCACCGCTTTGAGCGCAACGACTTCTTCTTCCTGTTCTACGGCTCCCTATCCATGCTGCTGATTATGGTTGGGTCGGCTGCCAAGGATTACCGCTTCTGGATGGGCGTGGGCATTGCCAGCTACGGTACGCTGTACTTTTTCGTGCACGACGTGCTGATTCATGGGCGGCTGCGGTTCTGGCGCAAGTCGCGCAACGCCTATTTGCGGGCCCTGAATATGGCGCATAAAATGCACCACAAAACCACCGGCCGCGACGGTAGCGAGGAATTCGGGCTGCTGTGGGTGTCGCCGAAATACTATCAGTTGGCCCTGCGCCGTCCGGCACCCACGCGGGTGCTGCGCGGAGCACAGTCAGCGTATCATCAGCAAGAAAGGAAGGGCTAGCACCGTGGGACATTTCTCTATCAGCGACCTGGAGCAGCTTTCGGGCATCAAGGCGCACACTATCCGCATTTGGGAGCAGCGCTACGGCATTTTGCGGCCCGTGCGCACTGCTACCAACATCCGCACCTACTGCGACGATGACCTGCGCCGCCTGCTAAACGTAGCCACCCTTTGCGGCCGGGGTTACCGCATCTCCCAGATTGCCAAATTATCGGAGGAGGAAATGGCCAACGCCGTTATTTCCTGTGATGATGACGCCCACTCGGAACGGTACTGTCATCAGGTAAACGCCCTGTTGGCCGCCATGCTCGAAATGAATGAATGCAACTTCACCTGTACGCTAAATCAGGTGGTGGAGCAGCATGGGTTTGAGCAGGCCGTGCTACGGGTAGTTTACCCGTTTTTGCAGCGTATTGGCGTTATGTGGCAGGCCGGTACCGTGAATCCGGCCCAGGAGCATTTGGTGACGCACCTCATCAAGCAGAAGCTCATGGCTGCCACCGACTCCCTGCCACCGGTGCAGCCCGCTACTTCGCGGCGCTGGGTGCTGTTTCTGCCGGAGGGCGAGATGCACGAGCTGGCGCTGCTGTTTATGAACTACGTATTGCGGGCCCGGGGCCATCATGTGCTGTACTTGGGCCAGAGCCTGCCGCTCAGCGAGCTGCAGAAAGTATGCACCGCGT
Organism: Hymenobacter metallilatus; assembly: GCF_003944705.1. Taxonomy (GTDB): domain Bacteria; phylum Bacteroidota; class Bacteroidia; order Cytophagales; family Hymenobacteraceae; genus Hymenobacter; species Hymenobacter metallilatus. Next base: position 80,953 of record NZ_RWIS01000005.1, read on the forward strand.
ACCAGCCCTATGCAGCTGTTACCGTACTCACGGCGGTGCCGGAGCGCCACGAAGTACAGGATTTTGTTCACCAATTGGGGCAGCTTTGTCCTGATATTCGGCTGTATCTGTACGGCCCTCTGGCACAGCTGGCGTTTGAGCTGCCCCCCAATGCGGCCCGACTGGGTTTGGTAACAGATTTTATTCTGTTGGCTAACAACCTAGTGGCTGCCGATGCCTGCGTAGCGCAGCCAGAGTTAACAGAAGGATAATCTATTGGCTTCCAACCAAGTACTACCCCGGCCGTACTGCTTAGCAGTAACGCTGGGGTAGTCTGTTTTTGGGGTAGTGTATGAAAGAGATAAATGCTTGTTAGTGGGCTGAAATACAGTGATATAGGGTGAATATTAGATGGGCGGCGTACGAAATACGGGCATTAAGGAAAATAAATTGATGTAGGTACGCACTACTTTCAAAACGCCACGTATATTTGTTTAACTTTTTGCCACGAAAAGCTAAACAGTATGACCTCTTTGGAATTCACCGACCAAGTACAGAAGATTTCTTACTCCCTAAAGCCCGTGGCGATGAACCTGACGCGCGACGCAGACGATGCCAAGGACCTGGTGCAGGAAACCTTGCTCAAAGCCATGCTGAACAAAGACAAGTTCAAGGCGGGCACCAACCTGAAGGCGTGGTTGTACACCATCATGCGCAACACCTTCATCAACAACTACAACAAAATCACCAAGCGCAATAGCAATATTGACAGCACGGAGTACTTCCAGTACTTCAACACCAACGAAAATTACATTACGCACAACGGTGCAACGTCTGACTTCGTAGTAACGGATATCAACGAAGCCATTGCCGGCCTTTCGGCCGAGTACCGGACTCCGTTTATGATGTACTACATCGGTTACAAGTACTTGGAAATTGCGGAGAAGCTGCAAATTCCGATTGGAACCGTGAAAAACCGTATCCACATCGCCCGCAAAGAGCTGAAGCAGGCGCTGAAGACATACGCCCCCGGCGTGTAGGGAATAGGGAGAGAGTACAGACCCGCCCCGGGCGTATCGCGGGCCGCAGATTACGTTTACCATCCCAGGTGACGTGATTTGCGGCCCGTCTGTTTGTGCCGGCGGGCAAGAAAGTAGCGTCTGTATGCAAAACAATTCCGTATGCCCGCCGGATTGTAGCTTGCACCCTTTCCACCCAATCTCTACTGTTTGGCTTCTCCTGCTTCCTCCCAACACGTTTTGGTCATTGGCGCCGGCTTTGCGGGCCTGTCGGCGGCTACTTCCCTGGCCCAGCGCGGCTACCGCGTCACGATTCTGGAAAAAAACGAAGGTCCTGGCGGCCGGGCGCGGGTGTTCCGGGCGCAGGGCTTTACCTTCGATATGGGCCCGAGCTGGTACTGGATGCCCGATATTTTCGAGCAGTATTTCGCCCGCTTCGGCAAAAAGGTGTCGGACTACTACGAGCTGGTGCGGCTGGACCCCTCGTATCAGGTAATTTTCAAAGGACCCGAGGCCGTGGATATCCCGGCCGCCATGAGTGAGCTGCGCCAGCTGTTCGAGCGGTACGAGCCCGGCAGTGGGGCCCGGCTTGATGAGTTTCTGCGGCAGGCGGCCTACAAGTATGAGGTGGGCATCGGCAAGTTTGTGCACATGCCCGGCCGCTCTTTGCTGGAGTTCCTGGACCCGCGCCTGGCCCTGGACGCCGTGCGGCTGGATTTGCTCCAGAGTATGCACAAGCACGTGCGTAAGTTTTTCCGGGACCCGCGCCTGCTGGAGCTGGTAGAATTCCCGATTCTGTTTCTGGGAGCCACTTCCGAAAACACCCCGGCCCTGTACTCACTCATGAACTACGCCGACCTGGCCTTGGGCACTTGGTACCCGCTGGGCGGAATGCACCGCATCGTGGAAGGCATGGTGGCCCTGGCCGAGGAGCGGGGCGTGCGGCTGGAGTACAACCAGGAGGTGCAGCAGATTGTGGTGGAAAACGGGCGGGCTACCGGTGTGCAGACCGCCCAGGGCTTCCGGCCCGCCGACGTGGTAATAGCCGGGGCCGACTACCACCACGCCGAGCAGCACCTGCTGGCCCCCGAGTGGCGCACCTACGACGAGGCGTATTGGGACTCGCGCACTATGGCCCCGTCGTCGCTGCTGTTTTACCTGGGCGTGAGCAAGCGCCTGCCCAACCTGCGCCACCACAATCTGTTCTTCGACGAGGATTTCAGCCTGCACGCCCAGGAAATCTACGAGGACCCCAAGTGGCCCAGCCGTCCGCTGTTCTACGTATCGGCCCCCAGCCAGACGGACCCCAGCGTGGCCCCGGAAGGCTGCGAGAACATTTTCCTGCTGATTCCGGTGGCTCCCAACCTGCCCGACCCCGAAGAAACCCGGGAGTATTACTACAACCTGCTGCTGGACCGGCTGGAAAAGCACTGCGGCACCAGTATCCGCGACGCGGTGGTGTACAAGCGCAGCTACGCCCACCAGGACTTCATGCAGGACTACCACAGCTACAAGGGCAACGCCTACGGCCTGGCCAACACCCTGCGCCAAACGGCCATCCTGAAACCTTCCCTCAAAAGCAAAAAGGTGCGAAATCTGTATTTTACCGGCCAGCTTACCGTGCCCGGCCCCGGCGTGCCCCCCTCGCTCATCTCGGGCCAGGTGGTGGCCAAGGAAGTGGAGAAGGAGTTTTCAATTAAAAATTGAGAATTAGAAATTAAAAATGATGGACGTTGAGAAGCAATAAGTAGGAGTTGTCTGGGATAGATAGAGTACCACGAGTAGCAGTCCGGCCAATTCTTAATTTTTAATTCTCAATTTTTAATTGACACAAAGTGGACCACGTTCAGCTTTTTACCGACACCAGCCGGGCCTGCGCCAAGCTGATAACCAAGCGCTACAGCACGTCCTTCACGCTGGGAATCCGCACGCTGGACCGGCGGTTTCACCTGCCGGTGTACTCGGTGTATGGCTTTGTGCGCTGGGCCGATGAAATTGTGGACACCTTCCACGCCCACGACAAGGCTGCCCTGTTCGCCGATTTCAAGCGCCAGACCTACGAGGCCCTGGAAATCGGGCTGAGTCTGAACCCGGTGCTACATGCGTTCCAGGACGTGGTGCGCCGCTACGGCATTGACCGGGAGTTTATCGATGCCTTTCTGCTGAGCATGGAAATGGACCTCGACGACCGGAACTACAACCAGTCCCTGTACGAGCAGTACATCTACGGCTCGGCGGAAGTGGTGGGGCTGATGTGCCTGCGCATCTTCTGTGAGGGGGATACCGCCCTGTTCGACCACCTGCGGGAGCCAGCCCGGCGGCTGGGTTCGGCTTTTCAGAAAGTGAACTTCCTGCGCGACGTGCGCTCCGACTACGAGGAGCGGGGCCGCGTGTACTTCCCCGGGGTGCAGTACGAGCGGTTCACGGATGAGGTGAAGCGCGACATTGAGGCCGACATCCGGGCCGATTTTGAGGCCGGCTACGCGGGTATCGTGCAACTGCCCCGGGCGGCCCGCCTGGGCGTGTATCTGGCCTACGTGTACTACCTCAAGCTCTTCCACAAAATCCGCCAGCTGCCGGCCACTACCATCCTGGGCGAGCGGGTGCGCGTGCCCAACAATACCAAGCTGCTGCTGCTGCTGGGCTCCTACTTCCGTTACCGGCTGGCCCGGGTATAGGGCGGTTTTTGGTTGGTTGTTTTTCGTTGTTAGTTGTTTGTGTAGGCGCTGGGGCTAGGGAGTGGTAGGTAAGTGTTTGGCGCGGTTGTGGCTTGAAGTGGCCGATACCTGCTAGTTTCGCCGGGGCGGTAGCGCAGGAGCTTAGCGCCCTTCCTCCCCCCAAACTGCTCCCGAGCAACTAAAAACGAACAGCCAACAACGAAAAACACCCCCGCGTGAAGCTGAATCGATTCCTATTCCTATTTCTTTCCCTGACGTTTTCCACCCTCGTGTCAACCGAAGCCAACCCTTACGCGCTACCTCATCTGCGCCGCCAGTATCAACAGGCCGCTGCCAGCAAAGAGGCCGGTGAGAAATTTCATAAGCTCATGGCTGCCTACGACAAGCAGGATGCCGTGGTGCTGGCCTATAAAGCTGCCGCTGAAGCCATTCGGGCCCGCGACGCTTCCATGTTCAATAAGCTCACCTACGTGCAGCAGGCCAGCAAGCTATTCGACCAGGCCGTGAAGCTGGACGACGACAACGCCGAAATTCGGTTTCTGCGCCTGAGTGTGGAAAGCAACCTGCCCAGCTTTCTGGGCCTGAGCGCGCACGTGGACGATGACCGGCAATTTCTGGTGAGTACCCTGCTCAAACACCCCAAATCCGGCCTCGATGCAGAGTCGTTCGGGCTGGTGCGCGACTTTCTGGTGCAGCGCGGCCATGTATCGGAAGCCGAGGCGCAGAAGCTGGCACAGCTCTAGCCGAGCCGGCCGATGAAAACTACAGGGCCCTGCATTCCACCTGCGGAATTGCAGGGCCTTCGTATATACCCCAGTGGCTTTTGTGCGTTCTAGCAGTGTTTCGGCCGGGTATATGCGCCCGGGCCGGCTGCTTGCCTATTCCGTTGTCTATGAAAAAACTGTTGCTTCTGACCGTTGCCGTCATTGTTACCAGCACTGCTTATGCCCAGCAAACTGTGCTGAAAGGCCGGGTGGTGGACGAGCAGAACCGGCCGGTGCCCTTCGCCAACGTGGGCCCGCCGGGTGCCGAGCCGGGCACTGCTACCAACGAGGCCGGGGAGTTCAGTCTGCGCGTGAGCAAGCTGCCCCAGAAACTGGCCATTGTGAGCCTGGGCTACACCACCGCCGTGCTGGATGTCACCTCGGCCGCGCCGGTAACTGTAACGCTGAAAGCCAGCACTGTGGCCTTGCCCGAGGTGAAGGTGCGCAACCCTAACCAGCTGGCCGCCGCCCTGGTGCAGCGGGCCTATGCCAAGCTGGCCCGCCACCAGAAAGAAGAAGAGTTTGGGAAAGCCTTTTACCGGCAGAAGCAGGAGCACAACGGCCGCTACACCGAATTTCTGGATGCGTTTTATGATGTGCGCTTTAACGGACAGGGCATCAATGGCTGGCAAATGGAGCAGGCCCGCTACGGCTCCGTTGCGGAGGACACCGGCGTGGAAATGAGCAGCTTTTCGTCGGCCCTACGGCTGATTCCAGTATTTGACTCCCGGCCCAGCCGCCGCACGCTGTCGGTACCGCTGAGCCCAGGCAGTGAGCAGCTGTTTACGTTCCGGCTGCGGGAGGTGCTGGAAAATCAGGGCCAGGAAACGGCCGTTATCGAGTTCCGCAAGCGGCCCGGCCTCGACCGGTTTGTGCCGGAAGGTACCCTATACATCGACTTCAACACGGCCGCCCTACGCCGCCTGGAAGCCCGCATTCCGATTGAGAACCTCATGTCCCTGCAGCTGCGGCAAGGTACCACCGTGGCCAGCCAGACGATGCAGATGACCACCGAATTTGCTCCGCACCGCGACTCCCTGAGCCGGGTGCAGGCCATCCGGGCTGAGCAGCAGATTGTGCTGCGCTACCAGGGCCGGCCCGATACCACCACCATTCACGGCAACCTGTTTTTTTACCGTTACACCGCCCGCCCGGCCGGCAAAGGCTACAAAACCACTGGTGCCAGCTACGACGACCTGAAGCAGGCCCGGAAAAAGCCCTACGACGCCGCATTCTGGCGTGCGCAGGAAATTCTGCGCGCCTCGCCGGTTGAGGAAAAGGTTATCCGGGACCTGGAACAACGCAAAGCCTTTGGGGCGTTCTGAGGACGGAAGATGAAAACTACTGTGGGGTTTCGCGGTTTGTGTTCTATCTTCCTCCCCCTGAGCGTAACCTTCTGCGAACCTCCGCAGTTAGTCCGTTAGCTATGCCGCACCACCTGAGCGTCCGTATCGACACGAATTCCGGCTTTTGCTTCGGCGTAATCTATGCTATTCAGATGGCCGAAGACCTGCTGGACGAGCAGGGCTACCTGTACTGCCTCGGCGATATTGTGCACAACGATGAAGAGGTAGAGCGCCTGGAGCGCCGGGGCCTGCGCATTATCGACTACGAGCAGCTGCACCAGCTGCGCGGGGAGGCCGTGCTGATCCGGGCTCACGGGGAGCCGCCCAGCACCTACCAAACGGCCTTGCAGAACAATCTTACGCTGATTGATGCCTCCTGCCCGGTAGTGCTTAAGCTGCAGAACCGCATCAAAAGCAGCTTCGACCGGAAGGAAAAAATCTTCATTTATGGCAAGCACGGCCACGCTGAGGTGCGTGGGCTGCTGGGACAGACCAGCGGCCAGGCCATTGTGTTTGAAAACCTGGAGGAACTGCTCCGCCATGAGTTGCCCCAGCAGCTTACGCTCTATAGCCAAACCACCAAAAGCACCGATTCCTTTTACAGCATCAAGCAGAAGCTGGAGGCGCGGGGCTACCAGGTGAACACCAACGACACTATTTGCCGGCAAGTGAGTAACCGGGACAAGGACTTGCGCCGGTTTGCCGCGCAGTTCGATCAGGTAGTATTTGTGTCGGGTACCAAAAGCTCCAATGGCAAGGTGCTGTACCAGGTGTGCAAGGATACCAATCCCGCCACCCACTTTATTTCCAAGGCCGAAGAGCTATGCCCTACCTGGTTCCAGCCGGGCCAGTCGGTGGGTATTTGCGGAGCTACCAGCACGCCCATGTGGCAGATGGAACAGGTGCGCGATACGCTGCTGGCTTTTTAACGGAATCAGGAAACAGATGCCGGTTTTGTCAACCTCCCACAACTTGGCACCCAAACAAGGCCGGCTGGTGCCGCCCAAGCCCTTGGGCTACCGGGGTGTGGGCATAGCGGGGCTGGTACTGGGCAGTTGGGCCGCCCTGCTGACGTATCTGCTGGCGTACTATCAGCCCGATTGGCATACGCCCGGGCCCTACTTACTGGCGCTGCTGCAAACCCACCTCTACACCGGGCTGTTTATTACGGCGCATGATGCCATGCATGGGGTCGTAAGCAGCCGGAAGTGGCTTAACAATGCCATTGGCACACTAGCAGCTGGTCTGTTTGCCTTCAACTGGTTTCCGCGGATGCTACCCAAGCACCACGCCCACCACCGCCACGTAGCCACCGAGGCCGACCCCGATTTTCATGATGGAAAGCACCCGGGGTTTCTGCCCTGGTTTGCCCGCTTCGCCTGGAATTACGTGACAGCGGCCCAGGTACTGCTGATGGCTGCCACCTACAACGGCCTCAAGTATTTTTTTCCGGCAGTAAACGTCATTGCCTTTTGGATGCTGCCGGCTGTGCTGGCCACTCTGCAGCTGTTTTTCTTCGGCACTTACCTCCCGCACCGTGGGGAGCACGCCCCCGAAAATCCGCACAAGTCACGCAGCCAGTTCCGGCATCATGTCTGGGCCTTTCTCAGCTGCTATTTTTTTGGATACCATTATGAGCACCACGACCAGCCCTATCTGCCGTGGTGGCGGCTGTGGCAGGCCAAGGCAGCGGCCGAAAACTAATGCCCCGAGGGCGGCTCGTCTGCCAGGGGAGGGAATGGACGTAGGAGTAGTTTAATAATTGTGTTTTGCTATATTGAGGAAAGAACAACCCGTCCGCTTTCCGTATAATCTACCCTTAAGCTTACCCTACCATGCAGCACGTAGTCCGGGCGGTACTGAAGGGCTGGGGGGGAGTGGTAGTGCTTGTGAGTTGCTGCTGGTCGGCTGCCGGGGCCGGTAATCCGGGTGGCGTCCCGACCATTCGGGAGCTGTCGGTGCCCGAGGCCCGGACGTTGCTGGCCACGGCGCTGGCGGCCCTGCCCGCCGCTACCCGGCAGCAGGATACGCTACGGCTGCGGCAGCTGTATTGGTCGGCGGGCCAGGCCTACTACACGCTGGGGCGGCCGGAGCTGGCATTGCAGCAGTATCGGCACGCCCGGCGCTTTAGCCAGCCCGATTCTGAGGCCACTGCCTGGACCCATTGGCTGGCGGGCCGGGCCCTGCTCAGCCAAGGCGACACGGGCAAGGCCCGCCAAACCTATCAACTGGCCCTGCACACCTTCCGGCAGCGGCGGCAACTGAATGGGCAGGGGCAGGTGTGGGAGCACCTGGGCGAATTGTATGGCCGCACCGGCCACTGGTTTCGGGCCCAGAAAAGCTACGAGCAGGCCCTGGCGGCCTGGCAGCTGGCCCATAATCACGCGCATACCGCTCAGGTGCTGCATCGGCTGGGGGGTGCTCATCTGGAGCAGCAGCACCCGAGCCGGGCGTTGTACTACCTGCAGCAAAGCATTGCCTGGGCCCGCCGTCAGCAGGACAGCGCCCAAACCAGTGCGGCCTACAACGGAATGGGGCAGGTATACCAGTCGCTGAGCAATACCGAAACGGCCAACAGCTGGTTTCAGCAAGCCTTACAGTGGTTGCCAACCACTGCCCCGGCCCGCCAGCGTACAGTGGTGCTGCGCGACCTGGGCATTTCCTACGACTCGCTTGGCAATGAAGCTGCTGCCAGCCGCTACCTGCAGGCGGCCCTGGTGCCCGCCCGGCATAGTGGCTCCCCGGTGCTGCTGAGTGAGCTGTACGCCGCCCTGACCAGCCTGTACCGCCGCCACCGCAAACCCCAGGCCGCGCTGGACGCCCTTACGCGCTTCACCGCCCTGCAGGATAGTGTAGCCGCCGAGCAACGACTGGCGCAGGTAGCGGAGCTGCAAACCCGCTACGAAACCGAAAAAAAGGAGAGAGAAATTCAGCTACTGATAAAGGAGCGTCAGCTGCAGCAGGCCAATCTGCGGTGGCAGAAAATGGTGCGTAACTTGTTGGCTGTTAGTGTGGTGTTGTTGCTGGCCACCGCCCTAGGTCTGTACCGGGCCCAGCGCCGGCAGCGCCATACCAACCGCCTCCTGCACTGGAAAAACGCAGCCATCAACCGGCAAAAGGAAGAGCTGGACCGCCTCAATCAAACCAAAGACACCCTGTTTTCCATCATTTCCCACGATTTGCGGGGGCCGCTTAGCTCCTTATACTCCTTGCTGGCGCTGCTGAAGCTGGGCCGCCTGCCCGCCGACCGGCTGGCGGCACATTCTGAGCGGCTTACGCGCATGCTCGATGGTACGCTGCACCTGCTCGACAACCTGCTTAATTGGTCGGCTTCGCAGCTGAAGGGCGAAGGCAGCGCCCGGCCGGAGCGTATCCGGCTGGACGAGCTGGTTGAAGAAGCCGTAGCCTTATTCCAGGGAGATGCCGACCGCAAAGAGATTCAACTGCTCAATAAGGTACCCGAGGTGTGTCTGGCCCGCGCCGACATCAACATGATACGGCTGGTACTGCGAAACCTGCTGAGCAATGCACTCAAATTTACGGCGGCTGGCGGCACGGTAACGGTAGCCGCCCGGCGGCAAGCGCAGTGGTGGATGGTAACAGTGCAGGACACAGGAGTTGGGATGGAAGCTGACCAGCAGGCTCGCCTGCTGGGGCATCAGGGCCCTTTCTCCACCTTGGGTACTGCCCGCGAGAAAGGTACCGGGCTAGGCCTGCAGCTGTGTCAGGAATTTGTGCAACGCAACGGCGGGGAGTTTTCTTTTCAGAGCCAGGAGGGTGTTGGCTCGCAGTTTCACTTTACCCTGCCCGCCCTCGACGAAGACAGTCCGGTAGTGCTGGCTGGCCGGCGGCAGTCCGCCGTTACTGCTGCCGCCGAATAAGGGAGCGGTTTACAATACGCTCCGTAACCCGTTCCCGGTAAGTCTGGCCCAGGGGCAGGGCGTGGCCCCCTACTTTTACCTCCAGGTTGCTGACCGAATCGATGCGGGAGGCATTCACCAGGTAAGAGCGGTGGGTGCGCACAAACAAGCCGGGTGGGAGCTGCTCTTCCAGGTTCTTCAGGTTCACCAGCGTCAGGTGGGTACGACCATCGGAGGTGTTAATCTTGGTGAAATCCTTCAGGGCCTCAATGTAGAGCACTTCCCGGTAATGCAGGCGCACAAATTGCGCATCGGTGCGGATAAAAAAAGAGCCCCAGCCCGTGAGTGTATCATTCTGAACATCCAAAGCCGAGGTGTTTACGCGCAGAATACCGGCTACCTTATTCACGGCTTTCAGAAACCGGTCCAGGGAAATAGGCTTGAGCAGAAAATCAATGACATCCAGGTTAAAGCCTTCCATGGCGTACTGCGGATAGGCCGTCATCAGCACCACCAGGGGAGGCTGCTGCAAGGAGCGCACCAGGTCAATACCGCTGAGGTGGGGCATGGTCACATCCGAGAAAAGCACCTGCACGTGGTTGTCCATCAGGTAGCGGTGCGCGTCCAGCGGATCGGTAAAAGCAGCCTTCACATCCAGAATATCCGTCATGGCCACATAGGCTTGCAGCAAGTCCAGCACAAGCGGATCGTCGTCGAGGAGCAGGCACGAAATCTTCATACGCGAAGCACTATTACGGAGGAGTGGGGTCAATATAAACAGATAAAATCGAATTGTCTTATAAATTATTGAAAGAAAACAATTTTCAACGGTCTGTAGTGTCTGCTGGTCTACTTTTAAGCTGGCTTGCTCTACTTTAATGAGGTGAAATCTAGATGATTACCTATATTCTGTCGTAGTACAATCATACTACCCATACTGCCATATTCTGCTCTGTTTGCCCGTCCTGCCACCGGTCTTTCTTCTTTCGGCTCAATGACTGCCCACCTGCACGCACCTATTGGTTATGAAACCTTCCACTTACTCTGCCCCCCCGATGGGTGCCTCTTCCGGCGCGCCGCCGGTTATTTTAGGCGTAGCTCTCACAATTGCCCACCATGAGGGACTGCGCCGTTCCATCCGCTCGGCGTTTGGCGTAAGCACCCGCGCCATCAATCTGCGGATTGACCCCGGCATGGACCTTATTTTTCTCTGCGAAACCACGCTGCCTGGCTCCTTACCCTGCCTGGCCTCGCTCACGCATCCGGGCGTTACGGCCGTAACGCTGCGGCAGGCTTCGCTAAGCTGGGCCCCTGATCCGGAACACGGCATTGGCCGGGGCACACCCACGCTGGGGGCGCTGGAAAGCGGGAGCTGCTTTCTGACGGCCAATAGTCGCAAGGTACCCATTGCCACGTTTGGCCCCCGCAATGTGCAACCCACTCACATTGAGATGGAAATGCTGGGGCAGCCTAATCTGCTGGAGTTTCTGCGCTCCGAGTGGTTTACGCTGGAAATTTCGGGTACCAACCGCCGCCGACTTAACCGCCCACTAGCCTTCACTGCCAACCTGCAGTTTGAAGTACGTATGCTTGCCTCGGTGCTGGCCTGATTGGCCGGTGGTCCTTAAAGCTGACGCCTCCTGCTGGTAGCAGCGGGAGGCGTCGGCTTTGTTATTCTGGCTCGGAAAACCGGCCTGGTAGGCCCTGCAGGCTAGTGGATACTGTTGGTTTTTTTGCAGCAGTCAGGCAGACGGTCGTAGGCCCGGGCGTCGGCCAATTGGTCGTCGGCGTCGTAACCGGTTTTCTGAACGGCGGAGCGCAGGGCTGTCGGGGTGGTCTTATCGGGGCGGTAGGTTACCGTCAACTGCTGGCTGGATACATCCAGGGTAGCCGATTGGACCCCTTTCTCGTAGGCCAATGCCTTCTCGAGGCGGGCCTTACACATCTCACACACCGCCGACGTTTTCAGTTGCAGGGTTTCGGTGGCGGGGCCTTTGGCCTTTGGGGCCGCTTGCTGCGCGAAGGAAGTCGCCGCCGAGAGTAGCAGTGTGCAGGTCAGCAGGAAGGAAGCGAAGATTTTCATGGGGTGCTTGAAAGTGATTCAGAAATCAGTAATGCGGCGAAATCAGTAATGCGGCAGCTGCCGGGGTTATTGCAGGGTGAAGCGCAGGCCAGCGTAGGTAAGGCGTCCGTACACCGGCCCCCATACCATGGCCGCGTCAAAATCCGGGCCGAAAGGAGCGTAGGCCCCCTGGATGGGGGTACGCTGGCGATAATTGGTGATATTTTCGACGCCCGCGTACACCTCAAACCGCTTGAATGCCCGGGTCAGCTGGGTATTAAGCAGGGCATAGCGTGGGGCGTACCGGAGAGTAGCTTCGCCGGAGCCGTGCTGGTGGCCTGTGCTGCCGGGGGGGTGGGCCAGGGGCCGCCGGCCGAAGCCTTGCACCGTGAAGTCGGCCCGCCACTTATCAAAGGCCGTGGCGTAACCCAGGTTCAGGAATAGCCGGTGCCGGGGCGTGAGCACCTTGGGTAGCAGCTGCCCGTCGTAGATGGTGCGCACATCCAGGTACTTATAGGCAGCTTTGGCCTGCAGGCCTTTTACGGGCTCCACCTGCACCTCCGTTTGCAGGCTGCGCGAGAAACTGCGCCCACCCGGCTCCAGGTTGCCGATGAGCAGCTGCGTAGTTGCCGTGTAAGGGTCCGAAACTACCTGGTTTCCGAACTCGGTGTGGTAATAGTCGGTGATGAAGGTGCCCGGCCGCCCAAAAGCCGTGAAATATTGCGTAAAAGAGCCGCCCAGGTTCCAGGCCGTTTCGGGCCGCAAACCGGGGCTGATGACAAACTCCCGGGAGCTAACCAGCATACCGGCGTTTTCGGCCAGGGGGTTGGCCGTACGCTGCCCCCGGCCGGCTGCCAGGCGCAGCACCGTGTTTTTGGCCGGGTCGTACTTCACGTTGAGGCGGGGCGTCAGAAACAAGCCGTACAGGTTATGGTAGTCCAGGCGCAGGCCGGTTACCACGGTCAGGTTGCGGGCATTCTGGTAAGTGTACTCGGCAAACGCCCCGGGCACCCGCTCCAGCCGGTTGCGGTGCTCCCGGGCGTACCGTTCGGCGGGCGTTTCCGTCAGGTACGTAAAGCCGGTTCGGTATACCTCCTGGTAGTCGTCGTGCAGAAAGCTCAGGCCCGTACGGTAGGTGTGGGCCGTGGTACCAACAATACTCTGGAACAGCAGTGTGGCCAGGCCGGTGCGCTGGGTACCGTCGTAGGTGCGCAGGCCGTAACGGGAGGTAAAGACGTGGCTGGTACCGCTCAACAGCAGCCCCAGGCTCTGGTAGGGGCGGCCGGGCCAGGTGTAGCTGGTTTTGGCGTAGCCGGTAAAGCGGTTAGTTTCCTGCGTGATGCCGTAATAGCCGGTTGCACTGTACTCACGGTAGCGCATATCACCGCCCTGCCGGGTTTCGCGCAATGCCCCCAGGCCTACCTCCGCTACCACCCCCTTCCCTGAGAGATATTTCCACTTATTAAACAGGTTGAGCTGCGTAGCCAGCGGCAGGTCCAGAAAATCGTCGTGGTTGCGGTCCACGCGGCGGCCCAGGTGGTCGGTGTGCAGCAGCAGGGCCGTGCTTACCTTCTTCCCCACTTTAGTAGCCAGGTTCAGATTCACATCGAACTTACCTAGGTCGTTGCCATAAGCATTAAACAGCAGCCGGTCGGCTTTGTCGGGCTCCTTGAGGCGCACGTTCACCTGCCCCGAAATGCTTTCGTACCCATTCACCACCGAGCCCATGCCCTTGATGATGTCGATACTCTCAATCCAGGGTCCGGCCAGGTAACCCAGGCGGTAAGGCGTTGAGAGACCCCGCAGGGCGGGCAGGTTGTCGATGGTCAGCAACGAGTACGCCCCGTCCAGCCCCAGCAGCTGAATCTGCCGGGCCCCCGACACGGCATCGGTGGTAGAAACCTCTACCGAGGCATTGGTTTCAAAGCTTTCGGCCAAGTTGCAGCAGGCCGATTTGGTTAAGTCGCGGCTGGTGAGCACCTGGGTGTTGGTAGGGGTGAGGCCGGAGTAGGAGAGGGCCCGGCCTTCCACCTTCACTTCGCCCAGCTCGCGGGAGCGGCGCAGGCCTACGCGCAGGTAACTGGTGCCGCGGGCCTGCACCGTATCGGAGCGGTACCCCAGCAGGTCAACTACCAGGCGGGTATCAGGGGTGGCGGGGCGCACCAGGGAAAACGTGCCTTGCCCGTCGGTGGTAGTGGCCTGAGCAGGCGTGCTCAGCCAGCGCACCACGGCCCCTGCCACTGGTGCTTTGGTAGCGGCATCCAGCACCTGACCCCGTACCGGTGCCACCGAAGCATCGGGCGTTTGGGCCGAAGCAGCGGCACTACCGGCAAGTAGGCCCAGGGTGGCAAGTAGCCGTCCGGCTCCGAATACAGAGTTCATAAGGGTCAGGAAGTTAGTGTTTCTGCCGGGGGCGAGCAAGAGGCCCGCCCGCTAAGCCCCACGCCGGGACCCAGCCAGAAAGCGCCGGACCATCCCCAGTACTCACCACCCGGCCCCAGGCAGGAGCATCAGAACGTCGGCTATCAACCAGCCAAAAGCTAAAGGGCCAACGCAGGGGGAAGTAGGGCATAACCAGATACAAATATACTGCTCTGGCCGCGTACCAGCCGCCGAGAAAACCAGCGTTGAACTCTGTAAAATTGTGGAACTTTGGGCGCTGGCTGAGCTCAGAAGCGAAAGGTGCGGAACCTCCTGTTTTGTTCTGTCAGGATGTCAGGGTTAGTGGAGGGTTAGCGCAGGACCACCGAATAAACTGCATTTGCAGGGTTTTCAGGCTGTTTTAGCGGGTGGTAGAAAATGGTAAAAGGTGGTGGGGTTTTCCGATGGGTTGCGTACTTTTGCTATATCCCGTTCCCATGCCCTGTCACCTCACCCGATATGACCCAGCTGCTCTCCGGCGAATACGAGTGCAAGCTCGACCCCAAGGGGCGGCTGGTACTGCCGGCCAAGGTGAAGGCCAACTTGCCGGAGGCTTCGGGCAGCCAGCTGGTGCTGGTGCGGGGCTTTGAGCCCTGCCTGGTGCTCTACCCCCGGGCCGCCTGGCGCGTCATTCACGAGAAAGTAATGGCCCTGGACGAGTTCAACGAGGAATACCGGCAGTTTCAGCGCAACTTCTTCCGGGGCATGACGGAAGTGGAGCTGGACAGCATCGGTCGCTTTATGCTGCCGGGTACCATGCGCCGCTACGCCGGCATTGAGAAGGAGGCCATTATAGTGGGGCTGGGTAACCGTTGCGAAATCTGGGACCCGGCCCGCTACGACGAATTCCTCATCAAAGACCAGCCGACTTTCTCCAAGCTGGCCCAAAAATTTCTGACCACCGAACCTAACCCGGGCAACCCACTGGCTGCCTGAGCTACCCTTGAGCCACTACCCCAACGATACCGACTACCACCGCCCCGTGATGCTGCAGCAGTGCCTGGAGGCACTGGATTTGCAGCCCGGCGGCCGCTACGTAGATGTTACGTTTGGCGGGGGGGGCCACTCGGCCCGCATTCTGGAGCGGCTGGGGCCGGAAGGGCACCTCTACAGCTTCGACCAGGACGCCGATGCCGAGCAGGAGGCCGCCAAACTGGCCCGGCCGCAGTTCACGTTTATTCGCAGCAATTTCCGCCAGCTGCACCAAGAGCTGCTGCGCCACAACGCCCTGCCCGTGGATGGGCTCCTGGCCGATCTGGGCGTGTCGTCGCACCAGTTCGATACCCCGGAGCGCGGCTTTAGCACCCGCTTCGACGGCCCCCTGGACATGCGCATGAACCCCGACGGCGACGATGCCTCCGCGGCTGATATCATCAACGAGTACCCGGAGGCCGAGCTGCACCGCATTTTTGGCATGTACGGGGAAGTTACCAATGCCCGCACCCTGGCTGCCACGGTGGCCGCCGCCCGGCGTGGGCAGTCTATTACCACCATTGCGGCCCTCAAAAAGGCTATTGCCCCGGTTACGCCCCGGGGTAAGGAAAACAAGTACCTGGCCCAGGTATTCCAGGCCCTGCGCATCGAAGCCAACGACGAAATGGCCGCCCTGCGTGAGATGCTGGAGCAAACCGCTCAGGTGCTGCGCCCCGGCGGTCGGCTGGTGGTGATGAGCTACCACTCCCTGGAGGACCGGCTGGTGAAGAACTTCATTGCGAAAGGTAAATTCTTCGGGGAGGTGGAAAAAGACCTGTTCGGCCGTACCAACGTGCCCTTCGAAGCGTTGACCCGTAAGCCTGTGGAAGCCGACGCCGAAGAAATTGCCTTGAATAGCCGGGCCCGCAGTGTTAAGCTGCGGGTAGCAATTAAAAATTAAGAATTAAAGATGACGCAGCTTTTGAAGATGGCGACGGGTAAGGTGCTGAGGATGAAAATATTCAGCCTAGTGAGCTGTGCAAAACAGGGGGAGCAAATTTTTAATTTTTAATGCTCATTTTTTAATTAAAGATGCCTGCCAACACGCTCCGACCAGCCAACCAACCCCGCGCCAACACCCCGCGTGAGGTGCCTGTCGTGGTGCCGGAACCAGTGGCGGCTCCCGAGCCGGCGCCGGCTCCCGCCCCCCGGTCGGCCCGGGCACCACGGGAACCGCGCCCGGCCGCTCAGAAGCGGAGCTCCTGGAGCGTGTTTTCCCTGCTGGAGCGTATTACGCGGGTAGATGGCTTGTTCCGGGAGGGGCTGCCGGTGCGCTACCTGCCCCACCTGCTGTTTATCATGTTCCTGACGCTGGTCTACATCGGCAACACGCACTACGCCACCCGCATGAACCGCAGCATTCAGAAGCTGAAAGTGGAAACCGAAGACCTGCGGGCTGATTACACCACCCTGTCGTCAGATTACATGGAGGCCAGCAAGCAGAGTGAGGTGGCCCGTAAAGTAGCCGCCTACGGCCTCATTGAAAGCTCTTCGCCCCCGTTCCGCATTGCCGTGCCCGCCGGCCGCATTGATGAGGCCAAGCTGGAAGAGGTGCCCCTGCTAACGGCTGACTCCGTGGCTGCCATGGCCGCCCGCGCCAAGGCCGACTCGGTGCGCCGGGCTGCCGAGCGGGTACTCTCCGACGACGACTCGGTGGCCGAAGCCGCCCCGCCCATGCCCATTGGCGTGGATGTGAACGGTAACCCGGTGCCCACCACTCCTGAACCATCTTCCAATCGTTCTGCCCCCCGTCGCAATGAAAGGAAACGTTAAAAAAAGCATTGTAACCCGCGTCCGGCTGGCTTTTCTGGGTGTCTGTCTGTTCTCCTGCGCCGTGGTCTGGAAAATCGGGCAGGTGCAGTTTAAGGAAGGGGCCCGCTGGCGGGCCCTGGAGCAGGAGCGGCGCGTTACCTACCAGCCCGTACCGGCTACCCGGGGCAATATTTTCGCCTCCGATGGCCGCAGCATCATGGCTACCTCCCTGCCCTTCTACCGGGTGGCTTGGGACCCGAGCGTGGTAACTGACAAGATATTCACTACCCAGGCCGCTGATTCGCTGGCGGAAATGCTTTCCCGCTTTTTCGGCGACCGAACGAAGCGGGAGTATTTGATGACGCTTAACAAGGCCAGGAACAAGAAGTCACGCTACCTGCGCCTGAACTCCCGGCAGATCAACTTCCAGGAAAAGAAAGAGTTGGCCCAGTGGCCCATTTTCCGGGCGGGTAAAAACAAAGGCGGCGTAATCTTCGAGAAAGTGGACAAGCGTTTCCGGCCCTTTGGGGGGTTGGCCCAGCGCACCATTGGCTTCGTGAACGAGGAAAAAAACGGGGCCGGGCTGGAGTTCACCTTCAACCGCCATTTGGCCGGCAAGGACGGGGAGGCTCTGTTTGAGCGGCTGCCCGGGGGCAACAAACCCATCTACGACGGCACCGAAGTAAAGCCCCAGCCCGGCTACGACATCAAAACCACCATTGACATTAACCTGCAGGACGTGGCCGAAAACGCCCTGTACAAAGCCCTGGTGGACAACGATGCCCAGTATGGGTGCGTGATTCTGATGGAAGTGAAAACCGGGGAAATCAAGGCCGTGGCCAACCTGGGTCGGGTAGCCGACGGCGTGTACCGCGAGGATTATAACTACGCCATTGCCGACCAGGGCCGTACCGAGCCGGGCTCCACCTTCAAGCTGGCTTCCCTGATGGCCGTGCTGGAAGCCAACCCCGATTTGCAGCTGACCGATACGGTGAATACCGGCCGCACGGGCTCCATGAAAATTGGTGGGGCCGTAAAAACTGATACTCACGCCAACGGCCGTATTTCCCTCAAGCAGGTGTTCGAGAAGTCGTCCAACATTGGGGTGGCGGTGCTGGTAGATAAGCAGTTTGGCCGTAACCCGACGGAGTACACCGACTACCTCAAGAAATTCGGGCTGGATAAGCCCCTGGGCTTCCAGATGGCCGGGGAGGCCCGACCCTATATCAAAGACCCCCGAGACCGTACCTGGAGCCGCACCTCTCTTACCACCATGTGCATTGGCTACGAACTGAAGCTGGCGCCCTTGCAAACCCTGGCTTTTTACAACGCGGTGGCCAACGACGGGGTGAAGGTGCAGCCCATCATCGTAAAGGAAATCAAGCAGGCTGACAACGTGCTGGAGCGCTTTGAGGCTCAGGTGCTGAACCCGAAAATCTGCTCCGACGAAACCCTGGCTAAAGTGCGCTCCATGATGGAAGGCGTGGTGAGTGAGGGTACTGCCCGCGGCATCCGCTCCAACGACTATGGCATTGCCGGCAAAACGGGCACGGCCTGGAAGTTCAAGAACGGAGCCTACACCAAAATGTACTCTACCAGCTTCTGCGGCTACTTCCCGGCCGAAAATCCCAAGTACAGCTGCATTGTGGTAGTCGATTCGCCCAAGCGGGGCGGCTGGTCGGGGGCTGAGGTATCGGCGCCGGTGTTCAAGGAAGTGGCCGATAAGGCCATGGCCCGCGACGCGGCCAGCCTGCGGCCGTTGCTGGCCCGGGCGCCGGTGTCCCGCTCCCGGGTACCCTTCGTGCGGGCCGGTATGCAGGACGAGCTGACAATGGTATTCGCCCAGTTGGGCGTGGGCCACGACGGGGCCACCGGTACCGACGACTGGGTGCGCACTACCGCCGGCGCCAGCGCCGAAAAGCTGGCCCTGCGGCCCATGCCCGTACGCCCCGGCCGGGTACCCAACGTGCAGGGCCTTACCCTCCGCGACGCCCTGTTTCTGCTCGAAAACCGGGGCCTGCGGGTACGCAGCCTGGGCACCGGCCGCGTGAAGGCGCAGTCCGTTGCGGCCGGCTCGGCGGTGCGGCGTGGTACCACGGTAGTATTGCAGCTGGAAGCCATTGGCCGGCTGCAGGCCGCCCCGGTGCCAGTGGCGGCCCCCGAAGCTGCCCCCACGGAACAGGCGGGCCACGCTGCGGCACCTGCCGCCGCCAGCATTACCGGCAAGCCAAAACCGGCGGACCGGAAATCCGCCTCGCCTCCCCACAAGCAAACGGCTTCGGTAAAAGCCGCACCGAAGCCCAAAGCCTGAAAAGGCCCTATCCAATTCCGCTAACTCCTGCGCCACCGCGGCGCGCTCTTGTCTGCATCCGCTTTGAACAACGCGCAACCCTTACTTTCTGCCCTTCTCGGCGTAGTAGCCGTGCAGGCCCAGCATGGGCCCGCAGCTATGCCCATTACCAGCCTTACGCTGGACTCGCGCCAGGCCCGGCCGGGCGCGGTGTTCTTCGCGTTGCGCGGCACTGCCACCGATGGGCACCAGTTTATCCAGAAGGCTGCGGAACAGGGGGCGGCGGCCGTAGTGTGTGAGGAACTGCCTGCTGAATTAAACCCCACTACAACCTACGTGCAGGTGCCCGATTCGGCGGAGGCTATGGCCCGGATGGCGGCCGAATTCTACGGTCACCCCTCGCGCCGGCTGCAGCTGGTAGGCGTAACGGGTACCAACGGCAAAACCACCTGCGCTACCATGCTGCATAAGCTGTTCCGGGAGCTGGGCTACCACTGCGGGCTGCTGAGCACGGTACAGAATCAGATTGACGAGCAGGTAATTCCGGCTACCCATACCACCCCCGATGCTATTCGTCTGAACGAGCTGCTGGCCCAGATGCTACGGGCCGGCTGCACCCACGTGTTTATGGAGGTAAGCAGCCACTCGGTGGTGCAGCACCGCATTACGGGTCTGCACTTTGCCGGGGGTATCTTCACCAACCTCACCCACGACCACCTCGACTACCACGGCACCTTCGATAATTACCTCAAGGCCAAAAAGGGCTTCTTTGACCAGTTGCCGAAGTCGGCTTTTGCCCTCACCAACGCCGACGATAAGCGTGGCCCCGTGATGCTGCAGAATGTGCTGGGCCGCCGCGAAACCTATTCTCTGCGAGGAAATGGCAACTTCCGGGGCCGGCTGCTGGAAAACGCCGTGCACGGCCTGCACCTGGAAATTGATGGGCGGGAAGTACAGTTCCGGCTGATTGGGGTGTTCAACGCTTACAACCTGCTGGCCATCTACGGGGCGGCGGTGCTGCTGGGGGAGGAGCCCACGGAGGTGCTTACCGTGCTGTCGGGTCTAACCTCGGCGCCGGGGCGCTTCGAGCCGGTAGTGTCGGAAAAGGCCCGCATTACGGGTATCGTGGATTATGCCCACACCCCCGATGCCCTGGAAAACGTGCTCCAGACCATTGCCGACATTCGCCAGCCCAGCCAGCAGGTAATTACGGTGGTGGGCTGCGGGGGCAACCGGGACGGGGCCAAGCGCCCCATCATGGCCCGCTTGGCCGCCGAGCTATCCAGCCGCGCCGTGCTGACCTCCGACAACCCCCGCTTCGAGGACCCCAACGACATCCTGACCCAGATGCAGGCCGGCGTGCCCACCGAGGCCCTGGGCAAGGTGCTCACCATTGCCGACCGGCGCGAGGCCATCAAAACCGCCGTAGCCCTGGCCGGGCCCCACGATATTGTGCTGGTAGCCGGCAAAGGCCACGAAACCTACCAGGAAATCCAAGGCGTCAAAACCGATTTTGATGACAAGCTAGTGCTCCAGCAGATGTTTGAGTTGCTGGGGAAATGAGTTTCTGGTTATTCGTTTTTTGTTTTTCGGAGCTGGCCCGGTAGAAGGTGCGTGTTAATAAGCTCTTGAAAAACAACGCATAACCAGAAACGGACAACGAAAAACGAGAAACGAACAACGAAAACCCGAATCTTTGCAGCTTGGAATTCATCTGCTGGCCATCTGCTGACCCCTGCGCTCATGCTGTATTACCTTTTTAACTACCTCTACAAAGTGTACCACCTGCCGGGTACGGGCGTATTTCAGTACAGCTCGTTCCGGGCGGCCCTGGCGGTAGTTACCTCACTTATTATTGCGCAGTTTTTTGGGGCTCCCCTCATCCGGGCGTTGCAGCGGCAGCAAATTGGTGAAACCATCCGCGACCTGGGCCTGCAGGGGCAGCTGGAGAAAAAAGGCACTCCCACTATGGGCGGCCTCATCATCCTGCTGGCTATTCTGGTGCCGGTGCTGCTGTTTGCCAAGCTCGACAACATCTACATCGTGCTCATGCTGCTGAGTACCGTGTGGCTGGGCCTGATTGGCTTCGTGGACGACTACATTAAAGTGGTGAAGAAGGATAAGGAGGGGCTGGCTGGCCGCTTCAAAATTCTGGGTCAGGTAGGGCTGGGCCTCACGGTGGGCTGGGTGCTGTTTTTCAGCAAGGACGTAACCGTACGCCAGTACGCGCTGCCCAACGGCGCCTTCTCGGCCGTGGATGCCAGCTCCGTGTACCAGGATGTAAAGCTGATGATTACCACCGTGCCCTTCCTCAAGAACAACGAGCTGAATTACGGCGACCTGTTTGCCACGGCCGGCGACTTTTTCAACGAGTACTACGCCTTCTTCTACATTCCCATCGTCATCGTCATCATTACGGCGGTGAGCAACGGGGCCAACATCACCGACGGCCTCGACGGGCTGGCGGCCGGCACTTCGGCCATCATTGGCATCACGCTGGCCATCTTCGCCTTTGTGAGCGGCAACGCCCTGCTGGCTGATTACCTCGACATCATGTTCATTCCGAACTCCGGGGAGCTGGTGATTTTCTGCGCTGCCTTCGTGGGGGCCTGCGTGGGCTTTCTGTGGTACAACTCCTACCCGGCCCAGGTGTTCATGGGCGACACCGGCTCCTTGGCCATCGGCGGCATTATTGCCGTGCTGGCCATCATCGTGCGCAAGGAGCTGCTGATTCCGGTGCTGTGCGGGGTGTTCCTGATTGAAAACCTCTCGGTGATGGTACAGGTGAGCTACTTTAAATACACCCGCCGCAAGTATGGCGAAGGCCGCCGCCTGCTGCGCATGTCGCCCCTGCACCACCACTACCAGAAGCTGGGCTACCACGAATCCAAAATCGTGTCCCGGTTCTGGATTGTGGGAATTATGCTGGCGGTGCTGACTCTGGTAACCTTAAAACTGCGCTAATGTTGGTTCCCGCAGAGGACGCAGAGTTTTCCGCAGAAGGCGCAGAGTCGTTCTGGAACGACTCTGCGCCTTCTGCGGAAAACTCTGCGTCCTCTGCGGGAACCTATAAAGAACGACTCATGCACTACGTCATCTTAGGAGCCGGGGAAAGTGGGGTAGGAGCGGCGCTGCTCGCGCAAGCCAAAGGCCACACCGTGTTTGTGTCCGACAAAAGCCCTATCCAGCCCGCCTACAAGCAAAAGCTGGAAGCCGCCGGTATTCCTTTCGAGGAAAACCAGCACACCGAAGCTGAAATCCTGCGGGCCGATGAGGTGGTGAAAAGCCCCGGTATCCCGGAGAAGGCGCCCATTATTCAGGCCCTGAGAGCAAAAGGCACGCCCATTATTTCGGAAATTGAGCTGGCCGGCCGCTACACCCAGGCCCGGTGCATCTGCATCACGGGTACTAACGGCAAGACCACTACCACGCTGCTTACCTACCACTTGCTCAAGGAAGCAGGCCTGAGTGTAGGCCTGGCCGGCAACGTGGGTTACTCCCTGGCTGAGCAGGTAATTGAGGACCAGCACGACTACTACGTAGTGGAGCTGAGTTCCTTTCAGTTGGATGATACCTACGAATTTCAGCCCTGGATTTCGGTGTTGCTCAATATCACCCCCGACCACCTCGACCGGTACGGCTATTCCCTGGAAAGCTATGCCCGGGCCAAGCTGCGCATTATGCGCAACCAGGACAGCAACGGCTACTTCATTTACAACGCCGACGACGAGAACATTCAGCGCTATTTCCAGGCGGCCTTACGGCCGGTGCAGCAGTTGCCGTTCAGCCTGCACCACCGCCCCGATTATCACTTAGGCGCTTACTACCTGGCCGATGCGCAGGTGTGCGTGGATTTGCAGCCCGGTTACTACAATAAAACGGAGCAGCTTAGCACCGCCGCTTCCCCATTGATTGGGCAGCACAACCGCCAGAATATGCTGGCCGCCGTGCTCTGTGCCCGCCTGGCCGGCATCGAGAAGGCGCAGATTGAAACCAGCCTGGCGTCCTTTCACAACGCCGACCACCGTCTGCAACCCGTCGGCGACATTGGCGGGGCCCGTTTTATCAACGACAGCAAGGCCACCAACGTGGAAGCCGCCTGGTACGCGCTGGACGGCATCCACCAGCCCATCATCTGGATTGCCGGCGGCACCGACAAAGGCAACGACTACTCCACGCTGATTCCGCTGGCCCAGCATAAGGTAAAAGCGCTGATTTGCCTGGGCGTGGATAACGAGAAGCTTAAAGCCAATTTTGGCCCCGTCGTGCCTCACCTGGAGGAAACCCGTAGCATGACCGACGCCGTGCAGCGCGCCGTCGGCCTCGCCGCCCCCGGCGACGTGGTGCTCCTCTCGCCCGCCTGCGCCTCTTTCGATTTATTCCGAAATTACGAGGACCGGGGCCGGCAGTTCATGCAGGCCGTGCAGCAACTCATTGACGATAAAACCAACGAAGAAGCCAACGAATAGCAGCACGTCATGCTGAGGCGTAGCGGAAGCATCTCACTCGGCCACGTCAGAAGGTAACTGTCATGCTGAGCTTGCCGAAGCATCTCTACCGCTTCGTTAGGTTAGCATTGTAACGAAGCGGTAGAGATGCTTCGACTTCGCTCAGCATGATGTTCTATTAATTCGAACTCCATTTATTCACTCAGTCACCCACTCACCGATGGAACCCATAACCAACTGGCTGCGACAAAACCTGAAAGGTGACCCCGTGCTCTGGGGCATCGTGCTGCTGTTTTCGTTCATTTCCATTGCGGTGGTGTACTCGGCTACGGGTACGCTGGCCTACAAGAAGATGGGCGGCAACACCGAGTACTTTCTCATCAAACACACCGGCCTCATTTTCGTGGGCCTGTTTTTCATGTGGCTGGCCCACCGCATCGACTACCGCTACTACTCCCGCCTCTCACTCTACGCGCTGCTGGTTTCGGTGCCACTGCTGTTGTTCACGTATTTCTTTGGCGGAACCACGTTCAACGATGCCTCCCGCTGGCTCACCATTCCGCTCATCAACCAAACGTTTCAGCCCTCCGATTTGGCTAAACTGGCGTTGATTTCGCACTTAGCCTCCATGCTCAGCCGTCGGCAGCAGCACGTCGATGATTTCCTGACTACGCTGTTGCCCGTTATGCTGTGGGTCGGGCTGATTTGCGGCCTCATCATTCTGTCCAACGCCTCCACTGCGTTGCTGCTGTTTGCCACCTGCCTGCTGCTGATGTTCATTGGGCGGGTTCCGTTGAAGCAGATGGCGGTAATGGTGGTGATTGGGGTGGTAATTGGCGGGGTAGGGCTGGCCTCCGGTCAACGCCTGCAAACGGTAAAATCCCGGATTGAAAACTTCACCGACAAGAGCAAGCCGGTGCCGTTTCAACTGGAGCACGCCTACATTGCCGAGGCCACCGGCGGTATTTTCGGCAAGGGTCCCGGTAAGAGCACGGAGCGCAACATCATGCCCCACCCATACTCCGATTTTATTTACGCCATCATCATTGAGGAGTATGGTATGGTGGGCGGCGTGGTGGTTCTGTTCCTCTACCTGGCCTTTCTGTACCGGGGCCTGAAAACGGTGATGAACAGCTACGGCGCGTTCGGGGGGCTGCTGTCGGCAGGTCTGAGCTTTAGCCTGGTGCTACAGGCCATGGTGAATATGGGCGTGGCCGTGGGCCTGGGCCCGATTACCGGTTTGCCGCTGCCCCTGCTCAGTATGGGCGGCACTTCACTCATTTTCACCGGCATCAGCATCGGCATCATCCTGGCCGTGAGTCGGGGCGAGCGGGAAATCCGCCCCATGGTGGGTGAGCCCGCCGACACCCCCCGCATTCCGCGCGTGACGCAGTACGCTTAACTGGTTTGTAGTTTTTGGTTTCTGGTTTTGGGTCTGTTTAGGCGGCCGGAAATCCAAAAACCAAAAACTGCCGACCAAAAACCAAACTCCATGAAATTCATCATCAGCGGGGGCGGCACCGGCGGGCATATTTTCCCGGCCATAGCCATTGCCAACGAAGTACGCCGCCGCTACCCGGAAGCCGTTATCCTGTTTGTAGGAGCCAACGGCCGCATGGAAATGACCCGCGTACCCGAGGCCGGCTACGACATTGTGGGCCTGGATATTGCCGGTTTGCAGCGCCGCCTTACGCCCAAAAACCTGCTGTTCCCGATTAAAGTGATGCGCGCCGTGCGCAAAGCCGGCAAACTCATTGAGAAGTTCCGGCCCGATGCCGTGGTAGGCGTAGGTGGCTACGCCTCGGCCCCGGTGCTGCTGGCCGCTACTTCCCGGGGCATTCCGGCTCTTATCCAGGAGCAGAACTCCTATGCCGGTCTCGTAAACAAGCTGCTGGCCCGGCGGGTGCAGCGCATCTGCGTGGCCTACGCGGGCATGGAAAAATTCTTTCCCGCCGACCGGCTGGTACTCACCGGCAACCCCGTGCGCACCGAAATTGCCGACGGGCAGCGGGCCGAAGCGCTAGGGTTTTTTGGGCTGGATGCCAGTAGGCCGGTATTGTTGGTAATAGGAGGGAGCCTGGGAGCCCGCACCCTCAACCAGGCCACGGCCGCCGCTCTGCCCCGTCTGCAAGCAGCCGGGGTGCAGCTGCTCTGGCAAACCGGCAAAACCTACTACCCCGAAGCCGCCAAACAAGCCGCTCCCTTCGCCGCCGCCAACCTGCACGCCCTGGAGTTCGTGCGCCGCATGGACCTGGCCTATGCCGCCGCCGACGTGGTAATTTCGCGGGCCGGGGCCTTGTCGGTATCGGAGCTGTGCCTCACCGGCAAGCCCAGCATTCTGGTGCCCTCGCCCAACGTGGCCGAAGACCACCAGACCAAAAATGCCCTGGCCTTGACTCAGCAAGATGCCGCCCTGCTCGTGCGCGACGCGGAGGCCGGCTCCCAACTGTACGATACGGCCCTGGCCCTGCTCCAGAACCCAGCCCGCCAGCAGCAGCTGGCCGCCAACATCCGCCTTCTGGCCCACCCGCAAGCCACGGCTACCATCGTGGACGAGTTGCTGAAACTAGTGCACAGGATGTAGTGCTTGGTGCTCAGGTAGATGTGCTGGCGGAAGAAATTCATTTTTAACTTTTAATTCTCAATTTTTAATTGAAAAAGCACGTCTTCTTCCTCGGTATTGGCGGCATTGGTATGTCGGCCCTGGCGCGGTGGTTCCGGGCCAACGGCTACGAGGTGAGCGGCTACGACAAAACGCCCACGCCCCTCACCGAAAAGCTGGCCGCCGAGGGCATTGCCGTGCACTACCAGGATGCCGTGGACAACATTCCGCTGGCCGTGCGCCAGCACCGGGAGCAGACGCTGGTGGTCCTCACGCCCGCTATTCCTCAGGACCACCAAGAATGGGCGTGGCTGCGGGAGCAAGGCTACGACATTCAGAAGCGCAGCCAGGTATTGGGAGTACTCACCCAAGGCCGCCCCACCATAGCCGTAGCCGGTACTCACGGCAAAACCACCACCAGCAGCATGGTAGCCCACCTGCTGCACCACGCCGGCGTGCCCTGCGCGGCTTTCCTGGGCGGTATCAGCGTGAACCTGGGCTCCAACCTGCTGCTGCCGGAGGAGGGAATTGAGAATGAAGAATTAAAAATTAAAAATTCTTCGGCAGCTTCTGAAGACCTGGCCTCCAACCCCGAACAGCAAACAACCAACACTCCAGTAGTGGTAGAGGCCGATGAGTATGACCGGAGCTTCCTGACCCTGTTCCCGACGGTGGCCATTGTTACGAGCACCGACGCCGACCACCTCGACATCTACGGCCACAAGGAGGCGCTGGTGGAGTCGTTCCGGCAGTTTGTGGGCCAGATTCAGCCCGGCGGCACGCTCATCATCAACCACACCGCCGACCCCAGCGTGGCCGCTGCCGCCCCCGCAGGCGTGCGCGTCATTCGCTACGGCCTCACGTCCGAGCAGGGGCCGGAGCTGTATGCCACCGATATTTCCACGCAAGGGCACCAGTTCCGGTTTGCCCTGCATGGCCCGTACGGTACTGTTGAGAACTTGGAGCTGGCTGTGCCCGGGTATCATAACGTGGAAAACATGCTTGCTGCGGCTTGCGTGGCGCAACTGTATGGCCTCTCAGCCGCGCAGCTGCAAGCTGCCGTGGCCGCGTACCGGGGCGTCAAGCGCCGCTTCGAGTTTATCCTGACGGCCGGCACGCCCGCCGCGCCCAAGGTATACGTGGATGATTATGCCCACCATCCGCGCGAAATTGAGGCCTTCCTGCGTTCCGTGCGGGCCCTGTACCCGGGCAGCCGGTTGCGGGTCATCTTCCAGCCGCATCTGTTCAGCCGCACCCGCGACTTTGCCCCCGGATTTGCTGAGAGTCTGAGCCTTGCCGATGAGGTGGTGCTGCTGGATATCTACCCGGCCCGGGAGCTGCCCATGCCGGGCATAACCTCCGAATTGATTTTGTCACAAATAACCGCGCCCGAAAAATCTCTGCAAACCAAGGAGGAAATTTTGCGGAATGCCGAAACCAATCCGAATTTTGACGTATTAGCCACGGTCGGGGCCGGCGACATTGATCAACTTGTTCCCCGTTTAAAGAATATTTTGGATATTCGCTGGAATGGAGCTGAAGCGTAAAGCCAATAACCTGCTGTTTGCCACGGGCTGCCTGATCGTGCTGGCCGGCCTGGGCGCATTTGCGGCTTTCCGCCAGGCCAACCGGCCCGTGGGAGGCGTTATTGTTTCCATCAGCAACGAGTTCAACAACTTCTTCATCAGTGAGCGGGAGGTAACGGCCCTAATGACCCGGCAGGGCGAAGACCGGCTGGAAGGAGCCGCCCCCGCCGACATCAACCTGAAAAGCCTGGAGCAGCGCCTGAAGGCCCACAGCTTCGTGAAGGATGCCCAGGTATACCGCGACCTGGCCGGCAACCTGCACGCCGACGTGCGCCAGAACCGCCCCATTGCCCGCCTGGTCCACGCCGACTCGCGCCAGGACAGCTACCTGGATGCCGATGGACACCGTCTGCCTCTTTCACCTCTGTTCACGGCTCGGGTGGTACCCATTTCCCGCTTAGGCGGGCAGCCCCTGGCCGCCAGTTTTTTTCAGGATACTACCGGCACCCGCTATTTGGAATTTTTGCGTTTTATCGACGAGAAACCATTTTGGCGGGCGCAGGTTGCGGAGGTATTTATTAGTGCCAATGGTAAGATATCTTTTACCCAACAAGTCGGCGACCAACGAGTAGAATTTGGCTTTCCTGAGAATATTTCGGAAAAATTTGCGAAACTGATGGTATTTTACCGTCAAATTCCCCCTGTTCTCGGCTGGGACACGTATCACCGCGTTAATGTCGAGTTCAAGGATCAAATCATCTGCGAATAAAATTATCCGTCTAAAACGCTACCTTATAGCGAATTAGACGCCCTTTTCCTGCAACCAACCGCAACTCTCTCGCCCCTCCTCCCCATGCAACACGATAAGATTGTAGTCGGCCTCGACATTGGTACCACCAAAATCTGCGCCTTGGTTGGGCGTAAAAATGAATTTGGGAAGCTCGAAATTCTGGGCATGGGCAAAGCCGTGTCGGAAGGAGTTGTGCGCGGTATTGTGTCAAACATCGACAAGACCGTGGATGCCATCAAAAAGGCTATCCGGCAGGCCGAAGAACAATCGGGCATCAACATTGGGGTGGTGAATGTGGGTATTGCGGGGCAGCACATCAAGAGCCTGCAACACAACGGCAGCATCACCCGCGCCTCCGTCGATAATGAAATTACCCAGGCCGACGTGGAGCGCCTTACCAGCGACATGTACCGCTTGGTAACGCCACCCGGCTCCCAGATTATCCACGTGATGCCCCAGGACTACAAAGTAGACTATGAGGAGGGCATTCTGGACCCCGTGGGCATGTCGGGCGTGCGGCTGGAAGGCAACTTCCATATCATCACGGCCCAGAGCACGGCCATCAACAACATCTACAAGTGCGTCACCAAGGCCGGGCTGGAAATCGACAACCTGATTCTGGAGCCGCTGGCGTCGAGCATGTCGGTGCTGAGCGACGAGGAAAAGGAAGCCGGCGTGGCCCTGATTGACATTGGGGGCGGCACTACCGATCTGGCCGTGTTTAAGGATGGTATCATCCGCCACGCGGCCGTGCTGCCCTTCGGCGGCAACATTATCACCTCCGACATCAAGCAGGGCTGCCTGGTAATGCAAAACCAGGCCGAGCAGCTGAAAGTGAAGTTTGGCAAAGCCATTGCCGAGGAGGCTTCCGAATACGAAATCGTGAGCATTCCGGGCCTGCGCGACCGGGCTCCCAAGGAAATCAGCCTGAAAAACCTGGCGTACATCATTGAGGCCCGGATGGAGGAAATTGTGGAGTTGGTGTACGCCGAAATTCAGCGTCTGGGCTTCCAGGATAAGCTGGCCGCCGGCATCGTGCTGACGGGCGGCGGCTCCCAGCTCCAAAACCTGGTGCAGTTGGCCGAGTACGTAACCGGCATGGATACGCGCATCGGCTACCCCAACGAGCACCTGGGTAAGAGCAAGATTGAAGCCGTGAAGTCGCCGATGTACGCTACCACGGTGGGCCTGGTGCTAGCCGGCTACCGCTCCATCGACGACCGCACCACCCAGCGCACCTACGAGGAAACCGAGCAGAACCACTACCGCGCAACGCCCGAAGCGCGGCCCACAGCCACTCCGGCTCCCCCGGTAACTGCTCCCCAAATGCCGCAGTCGGCCCCCCAGCCTGCTGCGGATGCCGCCAAAAAATCGTCGGGAGCCGGCGACTTTTTCCAGAAGATTATCAGCCGCACCAAAGGGTTGCTGATTGATGACTTCGACGACAAGCAATATTAATTGTCAATTAAGAATTGTGAATTAAAAATTAAAAATGAGCCCTGAAGTTGGTCGAACTGAAAGCGGATTACGCTCAATTTTTAATTCATAATTTTTAATTTTTAATTGACTCACCACATGAATTTTACGTTTGATATTCCGGCGCAGTCCCGGTCCATCATCAAGGTGATTGGCGTAGGTGGTGGCGGCTCTAATGCCGTCAACCACATGTTCAGCCAAGGCATCAAGGATGTGGAGTTTGTCATTTGCAACACCGACAAGCAGGCGCTGGCTTCCTCCACCGTACCCAACCGCCTCCAGATTGGCGCCGACCTGACCGAAGGGCTGGGAGCCGGGGCCAACCCCGAGCGGGGTAAGCAGGCGGCCATCGAGAGCCGGGAGCAAATCCGGGAGCTGCTGAGCAATGGCACCAAGATGGTGTTCATTACGGCAGGTATGGGCGGCGGTACCGGTACCGGGGCCGCTCCGGTTATTGCCAAGGTGGCCAAGGAACTGGGCATCCTGACGGTGGGCATCGTAACGGCCCCCTTCCTGTTTGAAGGCAAGAAGAAGCGTCAGCAGGCTGAGCAGGGCATCAAGGAGTTGAGCGACAACTGCGACACGGTGCTGGTGATTCTTAACGACCGGCTCCGGGAGATTTTTGGGAATCTGCCTATTCGCTCGGCCTTCGCCAAAGCGGATAACGTGCTGAGCACGGCAGCCAAATCCATTGCTGAAATTATTACGGTAACGGCCGATGTGAACGTGGACTTTGAAGACGTGAAAACCGTCATGAAGGACTCGGGCGCGGCCGTAATGGGCAGCAGCATCACGGAGGGCGAAAACCGCGCCCAGCGGGCGGCCGAGGAGGCGTTGGCTTCGCCGCTGCTGAACAACACCGATATCCACGGGGCCCAGAAAATCCTGCTCAGCATTATGTCGGGCGACCAGGCCGAGCTGGAAATGGATGAACTCACGGAAATTACGGAGTACATCCAGGAGAAGGCCGGCCAGAACGCCGAGGTGATTTTCGGGCACGGTATTGACCCCACGCTGGGCCAGAGCATCCGCGTGACGGTTATTGCCACCGGGTTTGCCCGCGACGCGCACAACATCACCAACGTGGTAGCCCGGGAGGCGGAAGCTGCCGTGGCCCAGCCCGATCCGCAGATCAACATCTTCGATAAGGACCGGCAGGAGGCCCCGGCTGCGCCGGTAATTCCGACGTTTGGTTCCCCGGTGCCCGCCGCGGCCGAACCCCAGCCCGTCACCCGCTACGACCTGGAAACCTCCGCTCCGGCCCCTGCCAGCTATGATGCGTCGGTGGTTTCGGCGCCTTCGATGCCGGCGCCGGAGCCGGTGCTTTCACAGCAGCCCGGGCAGCCGGCCGCCACGCACCACTCGCTGCCGCGGCCGTCGCTGGACGCCCGGGCCGAGGAGCGTCGGCAGCGCTTACAGGCCCTGAGCAACGGCCTCAACTCGGAAGCCATCAAGGACCAGCTGGAAACCCCGGCCTACCTGCGTCGGCAGGTGAAGCTGGAAAACGTGGTGCCCTCCTCGGAGCAGAACATCAGCCGCTTCAACCTTTCGGATGACAACGAGCTGCTGGGCGACAACCGTTTCCTGCACGATAACGTGGATTAACCTTCCCATCTGCTACCAGATGCAACAAGCCCCCGGCCGGTTTCGGCAGGGGGCTTGTTGTTTGAAGCGGGTCAGGGCTTGGCGGGCGCCACCGAATCGGTGGCGGCCGTGTCGGGCGGCCACCGGTCGGGAGCGGCCACCTCATGGTCGGGGCTGAGCGGCCGATGCTGCCCCCGGCGCGGAGCCAGCGTACAGCCGGTAAGTAGGACGGCTATCAGGAGAGAAGCAAGCAAAGGTTTCATGCCGGAACAGAAAGGGTGGGTGCCGGCTCGGGCGCGGGCCGGAGCCAGCGGCTCACGGGCTCTTCGACGCCGTAGTGGAGCAGAATGGCCAGGAGGTTGAGCAGCAGAAACAAGATACCGGTATTTGCGCTGACGTGGGCCGCCAGCCAGTCGTGGAGCACGCCCATGTGAATCAGGTAGAAAACGTAGGAGCTTTTGCCCAGAACCTGGAGCAGTTCGCTGGAGAGCAGGCGGCGCAGCATGGTTTCTTCGGTGAGCAGACCGGCAAAGAACAGCAGGATACCGCCGGGCAGGGCTACGTTGTTCAGCACCACGCCCAGCGGATGCTCCTGCCCGTACGTGTAGCCGCCCTTGATGAGCACCATGCCACACACGCAGGCCAGCATCAGCCCCAGGCCCAGTAAAGTCCAGGTGGCTCGGAAGCGGAAGCGGCGCAGCTGGCCCCGCTGGTAGAGCAGCGCCAGCTGTATACCCGCGTAAAACTCGAAGCACCGGCCTGGAAAGGTGAAGAGCAGCATGAACTTCCAGGAGCCGAATAGGCCCTGGAGCGGGGTGTAGAAAGGTGCGCACACCAACACCAGTAGGCAACCCAGCGCCAGCAGCCCGAAAGGCTGAGCCCACAGGGGCATCAGGCGCTTCCGCAACAGCCAGAAAGCCAGCGGCGCGCACAGATAAAAGCATTCTTCCACCGTCAGGGACCAAGCTTGCGCAATACCGATATACTTGGTGGAATCGAAAAATGCCTGCGTGAGCGTGATGCTCTGCACCAGCTCGGTAGGATAAAAGATGCCCCGGTGCCAGAAAACGGCGTAGGTAATCAGCGTCAGCAGGAAATAGATGGGGTAAATCCGGGCAAACCGGTTGCGCAGGTAGCGCAGCCACTGCCGGGGCTGCGTCAGGGGCGCGTTGCCGTAGCGGAGCGTAATCAGAAAGCCGCTCAGCACGAAAAATACCGGCACGCCTACGTGAAATTCCAGCACCAGCGCAGCCAGTGGGGCCAGGGCGGCAGAGTGCTGAAACGGGTTGAAATGATGCAGAAACACCAAATAGGCAGCCAGGGCCCGCACTCCGGTGAAAGCCGGCAGGTACGTAGCGGCCCGCGAAGCCGCCAACGGGGAAGAAGTAGCAGGTAGCAGCAAGTGAGAACGTAAGAAGCCGCCAAACCTACCGATTTTTGGGGCTCTATTGCTTAAATGGGTCCGAAAACCGCTTATCGGTTAGGAAAGTGGAATCCGTGAGGGTTTTCAGGAAGGCAACCAGCTGGGCTTTTTCCTGAGCCGTGAGGTCGAGCTTGGTGCCGTTGGGAGTGTTGGACAGCAGCACATTGGGGTCGACGCCGGGGCTGTTGACCTGGATATGCTCGTTGTAGTGGTCGAGTACCTGCTCCAGCGTCGAGAAGCGGCCGTCGTGCATGTAGGGGGCTGTTTGGGCAATATTGCGCAGGCTGGGCGCTTTGAACTTGCCCCGGTCGGCCGGCAGGTTGGTGACGCCGCCGCGGCCGGGGTCGGTAAACGTGAGGTCGAGGCCGTTGTTGAAGAAATCGGGGGAGCTGAACAGGCCATTCTCGCTGATGTGGCAGTGGTGGCAGGCCCCGCCCCGGATAAACAAGCCGCTCACCTCGCCCGGATGATTGTTGAACAGCGCGGCCCCGGCCCGCTCCGTCGGGCTCAGCGAAATTTCCTTGCGCAAATACCGGTCGTAGCGGGAATTGGCCGAAATCAGGGTGCGCTCAAACTGCGCCAGCGCCTTCAGCACGTTGTCCTCGGTGATGGTACTGCTGCCGAAAGCCTGCTGGAAAAGCGGCGGGTACAATTCCGTTTGCTGTAGCTTTCGGACGCCCTCGGCCAGCAGCTGGTGCATCTCCACGGGGTTTTCGATGGGGGTGCGGGCCTGCTGTTCCAGATTGGTGGCGGCCCCGTCCCAGGTCAGGCTCTTCTCCCAGAGAAGGTTTACCAACGACATGGTATTGCGCCGGTGAGCCAGCCCGTCGGCCCCAATGGCCCGCAACTGCCCATCGGTAAAAGCCCGGCTCTGCTGGTGGCAGCTCCCGCACGATTGGGTACCGTTGCCAGAGAGTTTTACTTCATAGAACAGTCGGCGGCCCAAAGCCACTCCTTCTACCGTGAGGGGGTTGCCGGTGGGTACGGCTACGTTCTGGGGGAGGCCAGCCGGCAGTGCCAGCGCGTAGGGCGTGGTTACGTACGGAGTTTCTTGCTCTTCGCCTTTATCCTGGCAGCTGGCGGCTCCGGAAGCCAAAGCGGCGAGCAACAACAGGAAGCGAAGACGGACAAGCAGCTGGGACATAAAAAGCTTCGGAATGAGCCGATTCAATATAGCGGTTTTGGGTGAACCAGAGAAACCTGCCGGATAATTCCGGCCGCGGCGGATTGCGGGGAACGGTCGTATTTTTACCGGCCCTGTTCGGATTTACGCTTCATGAAAATACGCCTCTACGCTTTCCTGCACGAGTATTGGGTGGTGCTGTTATACCTGGGGCGTTGGTTGCTGCTGACCGCAGGTGTGGCCCTGCTGGCTGGTACGGCCGCAGCGGGGTTTCTGGTGGCCCTGGACTGGGTAACCAGTTGGCGGGAAGCCCACCCCTGGGTGCTGCTGCTGCTACCGCTGGGCGGGCTGCTGGTGGGGCTGCTGTATTACTATCTGGGCCGGGGGGTGGAAGCCGGTAATAACCTGCTGCTGGACGAGGTTCACCGGCCTACTGCTATTGTACCGCTGCGTATGGCTCCGCTGGTGTTGGTAGGTACGCTGCTGACCCACTTATTCGGGGGCTCGGCCGGGCGCGAGGGCACTGCCGTGCAGCTTGGCGGCACGCTGGCTGACCAACTGGCGCGCCTGCCGCTGCTGCGGCCCCGGGAGCGACCTACGCTGCTCATTGCCGGCATCAGTGCGGGTCTTGCGGCCGTGTTCGGCACGCCCCTGGCGGGGTCGGTGTTCGGCCTGGAGGTGTTTTTTTTGGGCCGGCTGCGCTACGAGGCTATTCTGCCGGCTTTCCTGGCTGCTGCCGGGGCCGACCTCGTGACGCGGGCCTGGGGGGTAGGGCACACGCCATACCCAACACTAATGGTTCCGGCACTGTCGGCGCAGCACTTGGTGCTGGCCGCCGGGGTAGGGGTGGTGTTCGGATTGGTGGCCCGGCTGTTTGCGGGCACTACGCACGCGGTCAGCCGGTTTTTTGCCGCTTGGGTGGCGTGGCCGCCGCTGCGGCCGGTGCTGGGTGGGGCCGGGGTGACAGCGCTGGTCTGGGCGTTGGGCACCACCGACTACATTGGGCTAGGTATTCCGACCATCATGGCTTCGTTTAGGGGGCCGCTGGAGCCGTATGCGTTTGCTTTGAAGCTACTGCTCACCGCCCTCACGCTAGGGGCCGGCTTCAAAGGGGGCGAGGTGACGCCGCTGTTCTTTATTGGCGCTACGCTGGGCAACGCGCTGGCCTTGGTGGTGCCGCTGCCGCTACCGTTGCTGGCGGGTATGGGGTTCGTGGCGGTATTTGCGGGGGCCGCCAACACGCCCCTGGCCTGCACGCTCATGGCCATGGAGCTGTTTGGGGCCGGGTGCGGACTATACGCCGGGCTGGCCTGCGTGGTGAGCTACCTGTTTTCTGGCCACCGCGGCATCTAC
Organism: Hymenobacter metallilatus; assembly: GCF_003944705.1. Lineage (GTDB taxonomy): Bacteria > Bacteroidota > Bacteroidia > Cytophagales > Hymenobacteraceae > Hymenobacter > Hymenobacter metallilatus. Next base: position 116,421 of record NZ_RWIS01000005.1, read on the forward strand.
GGGGCCCAGGTAATCGGGGAGCCCAAGCACCGCCGCTGGCTCCGGCAGCAGGGCAAACGGCTGCGGGAGTTGTAGGATAGAGTATTGGATGGTTGAATTGTCATCCTTTATCTGGCGTCCGCAGCGCAAAGAACCTTATGACATCAGAACGACTATCGTAATAACGACTTGTTCAAACGTAGTAAGGTCCTTCGCGCTGCGGACGCCAGATAAAGGATGACAGGCCATCTATCCATTTAACAATTCAACACTCCACCCATTCACTCCTTCATCACTTCAACAGGTACTTGCTCTGGTTAAAGCTGTAGCCCAGAGCTACTACCATGCGGCCGGCGCTGGCGGGGTGGTCGGTGGGGGCGGTGTACACGGGCAGCTGGAAGCTGGTGTTCAGGGAGAAATTCTTGTAGTACACATCCAGGCCGGGACCCAGCAGGGCGTTGTTCATGGCGTGCTCCCCGGTAAACCGGCCCTCGAAAGTTTCGCCCCGGGTTTTCTCGTAGAAAAACTGCGCCGAAGGATACACCTGCCAGTTGGTGCCCAGCGCCACGCGGTAGAACAGGTTGGCAAACGTGGTTGTGCTGGGGGCCAGGCTCTCCTGCACCGAGTTGCGGGTGGCGCGCCGGTAGCTGCTGTTCAGGCTCAGCCCCAGGTTACGGAAGCTGCCGATGTAGTTGGCATAGATGAACCCGTCGGTGGTGCCGGTGCCGGGCTGGTTGAGGGCGGGGTAGCGGCGGCCGTCGGGGCTGCGGCGCTGGTAGCTGCCGGTGGGCAGCTTGGCCCCGCCGCCCACAATCAGCCGGCTCTGCACCCCGGCCGTTTCGATGTTGCGGATGAGGTGGTAGCCGGCAAATACTGTCGCGTCGCCCACGCCGGCCAGGTTCAGCGTGGCGCCGTTGGCCCGGGCCGAGTTCATTACGTAGGGCACAAAGGCGTTTAGTTCCAGGCGTTTGCTCAGAAAGTATTTGCCCCGCAGTTCCACCACCCGGAATATTTCGTAGTCGTTGGGGTCGCCTTTGTGCGAGTGCCGAAAACCTGCGTCCACCTGGTTGAGCGGCCGGGAAACCAGCGGGTGCGCCCCGACGGGGAAAAACTTGGGGTACTGTCCGTAGCTCTGGTAACCATTGAACACCCGGTAGCGGTGCATCAGCGAAAAGCCGCTCTGGTTGTCGTAGGGGGTGATGCCCATGAAACACCCGCAAATGTCGCAGGCGCGGGTGGCAGTAGCCAGCAGCAGTGCCGGCAGCAGTAGCAGTAGGTTCTTATTCACTAGGTAAGGGGTAACTGTCCTGGCGCGCAGCGCGAGGAATCTGGGTGAAGTCGTTGGACCTACTAACTCAGACTCCGCCCGCTGCGCGGCAGGGCAGATGGGTCTGCGCGGCTGCTAGCGGTGCTCCGCCAGCCGCTGGTCGTGGGTAAATTCCGTGTCGGTGAGGGTTTGCAGGAAGGCCAGCAAATCTGTCTTCTCATCGTCGGTCAGCGCAATGCCCGGGCCGCCGGTTGAGCGGCGGAACTGGGCATCCAGTGTGCCTGATTCCACCATGCCGCCGCTGTAGTGGTCCAACACCTCGCGCAACGTCCGGAAACGGCCGTCGTGCATATAGGGCGGGGTGAGGGCCACGTTGCGCAGGCTGGGTACCTTGAAACGGCCAGCATCCTGGGGGCGGCCCGTAATGTGGGCCCGCCCCGAATCGGCCGCAAACGTGCGGTCCAGGCCGTTGTTGCGGTAGGTTTCGTCCGTGAACAGCTCGCCGGCGTGGCAGGCGCCGCACTTCTGGCGCAGCACCTGCAAGCCCCGCAGCTCCGGCGCCGACAGCTCCCCGCCGGCCTCGTGGCGGCGGTAGTGGTCGTAGCGGGAGTTGCTGCTGGTAAGGGCAGCCGTAAACTGGGCCAGAGCTTTCAGCAGCTGCTGCGAATCGATGGGGCGGCGGCCGTACACCCGCTCGAAGCGCTGCTGATAGCCAGCGTCGGCATTGAGCTTGCGCAGCACGTTTTCCAGCGTCTCATCCATTTCCACCGGGTTGGTGATGGGGGCCAGGGGCATGGTTTCGAGGTGTTTGGCCCCGCCGTCCCACAACAGCTCACTCCGCCACCGCAGGTTTTGCAGGGCCGGGGCATTGCGCGTACCCAGCAGGTTGTCAACCCCGTGGCTCAGGCGGTGGTCCTGGTGGGCGAAGGCCACAAACTGCTGGTGGCAGCTGCCGCAGGAAATATCCCCCGTGCGCGACAGGCGCGGGTCGTAGAACAGGCTGCGGCCCAGCTCAAACGCCTCCCGGGAGGGCGGGTTCTGGCTGGTGGCGTATACCGGGGCCGGAAAGTTGGCGGGTACCTCCGTCCCCGGCACCTCCCAGGCCGGCGCCACGTCGGCCTCGGTGGTGCACGCCGGAAGCAGCAGGCCGGCCAGCCCCAACAGGACCAGCCGGCGCATCGTATTGCCTAGCACGGGGCCGGCTAGTTAGCGTGCACGTGGTCGACGCGGAACATGCCGGCTGCCTGGTTGTCCGCCACCAGTACCGAGCTGCTGCCGCCCATGGTGTTGGAAAGCGTGGCGAAGTTGATGGGGTTGGGGCCGGTAAACATCTTCAGCACATCGGCTGCCAGGTGTACGGCCGGCGTCCGGTCCTTCCGAATCTGAATGGTGGCCCCGTTCAGGCTTGGCGACACCGTGCGGATGGTGTTGTTGGGCTTCTTGAACCCGCCAATGTGAAACAGCAGCTGCTTGTTGCCACCAGCCTGAGGTGAGCTGCCTTCCAGCTTTGTGTAGATATAGCCTGAGTTCCAGGTCCAGAACATACCGTTGCTGGGGTCGAGGGCCCCGGTCTGGGCCCCGGATACATTACGGGCACTATCCACGCCAATCGTGAAGGACAGAGAGGTATAGTCGCCGGCCGGCACGTCTTTCAGCGTGAAGGCCTTGGTCGTGGCGTCCGATTCCTTCACCAGATGGTAGCTTTCCGGCTCGGCGTACTCGGTGCCGTCGGCCTTCTTGAGCCGAATGTTGGAGAGGTAGTAGTTGAAGGTCGAAACCGTGAACTGCTGCCCCAAAGGCGTGGTATAGGTGCCCGTGGTCAGAGTCAGGGGAGTAGTGCCTACGACGTGGTCCAACTCAATATCCAGGGTACCAGCGGGAGCTAATACGTCCGCGTCCTCCTTACAGGCAGCGAGGGCTATGGTTAGAAAAGAAAAGCACAGTAGGGTAAACGAGCGAAACTTCATCAGGAAAACGGCAAAACAGGAAACTGAAAAACAGGCAGCCGCCGGATATCCTGCGCGGATATCGGGGCTGCGGTGGCCCGGCTCTGGCAGGCCGGGCACCATCCGAAGTTCAGGCCTATGCCGAGGGAGGATGAAAAATGCCGTATACCGGCGAGAAGGCGTAGCAGGAGGCTACGCGGGGGGCGAAGTGCGCCCGGGCCGGAGCGAAAACCGCCAACGGCAGCGGCACCACAAAAGCCAGCGGCGGCAGCACCTCGTATTTTACTTTGGCGAAGCCACTGGCCGGTGCTTTGCTTTCAGCGTCGGCTGCTTTGCCAAGCTGCTGGCGCAAATGGCACTTCCCATTGCACTTCAGCTGGGGCTTGGCTTTGTTTACGCAGAACAGCCGCGTGATTTCCGCCTTTCGGGCCTGATAATCCAGAACCAGCAACTCCCGACTAAACGTCTGGAGCAAAACGAGCATGGCCAGGAACAGAGCAACAAAACGGGTCATGCCACCAACACTACCAGGTAAATGCGGCCACAAGGTACCTAAAAGGACGCTAGTAAAGAACGTTAGCAAAGACCGTCATTCCGAGCGGAGCCGAGGAATCTCGCCTGCTGAGGTTGCAAGGGTAATTCAAACCCTGGACCGTCATTCCGAGCGAAGCCGAGGAATCTTGCGTGCTGACGTATGAATAGCGTTGCAACGTCAGCACGCGAGATTCCTCGGCTCCGCTCGGAATGACGTGTTACATGACGTGCTGGATGGTCTGCTTAGAAGCGCACTAGCTCGCCGACCTGTTCCTGTAGCAGCTGCTGGTACAGGGGCTCGGTCAACTCTCCCGTTACGGTCAGGTGCTTATCAATAAATGGCAGGCGCACGCGCTGGGGTAGTACGGCCGTGCCCAGATACATCAGCACATCGGTGAGGTGGTTGAGGGGCAGCACCCCGCCCTGGCCGCCGCTGCTCAGGCCCACCAGGGCGGCCTTCTTGCCCCGGATACCGCCGGGGTAGGGTAGGCCATCGATAAACGCCTTCAATACGCCCGGAAACGAGCAGTTGTACTCCGGCACCACAAACACCAGCTTGTCAGCCTGCTCGGCCATAGCCACCAGCCGGTTGAAATCCTGGTGCTGACCGGTGTTGTGGTAGAGGGCCGTAGCCGTGAAATCAAGGGGCAGCTCCAGCAAATCCAGCACCTGGGCTTCGGCTCCCTGCTCCGCCAGCAGGTTCAGATACAAGTCGGCAATGCGGCGGGCCCGGGAGTTGGGGCGGTTAGTACCGGCAACGATGGTTATCATCAGGTCAAATAAAAAGTAAGAATTAAAAATTAAGAATTGGGCTGCCAAAACGTTTCTCCGGCTAGCCCGCTTCCAACTAGGCTGGTTGCTTGCCGCCAGTATCACATGGGAACGTAGGGCCAGGAAAGCTGTTGAAGTTCTTAACTCTTAATTCGGTGGGTAAAGCCAACAAAAAAGCGAAACGGAATACCGTCTCGCTTTTTCTGATTCCAGCAGAATAACCGTAAAGCTTAAGCCAGGTTATTCGACGTGGCTTTGGCGGCCAGGAATTCGTGGTTCAGGATGGCAATGTTCTCGAGCGAGATGCCCACCGGGCACTCGGCGGCGCAGCTACCAATGTTGGTGCAGGCCCCGAAGCCTTCCTTGTCCATCTGGGCCACCATATTTTCCACGCGGGTTTTGCGCTCTACGTGGCCCTGGGGCAACAAAGCCAACTGGCTTACTTTAGCCGACACGAACAGCATGGCCGAAGCATTTTTGCAGGATGCTACGCAGGCCCCGCATCCGATGCAGGTAGCCGCCTCAAACGCCCGGTCGGCAATTTCCTTCGGAATCGGAATTTCGTTGGCGTCGGGGGTGCCACCGGTGTTTACCGATACGTAGCCGCCGGCCTGAATAATCCGGTCGAAGGCCGAGCGGTCCACACTCAGATCCTTGTTTACGGGGAAGGCGGCGGCACGCCAGGGCTCAATGGTAATGGTGTCGCCGTCGGAAAACTTGCGCATGTGCAGCTGGCAGGTGGTGGTGCCAGCCTCGGGGCCGTGGGCGCGGCCGTTGATGAACAGGTTACACGAGCCACAGATACCTTCGCGGCAGTCGTGGTCGAAGGCCACCGGCTCTTCGCCTTTGCGCAACAGGTCCTCGTTCAGCACATCCAGCATCTCCAGAAACGACATATCCGGGGAAATGTCCTTCACCTGATAGTCAACGATGCCACCTTGGGTGTTTCGATTCTTCTGCCGCCACACTTTCAGCGTCAGGTTCATCGGTTTGGCATTGGGGTTACTTCCAGCCATTTTTATTTCTGAATTATGAATTATGAATTAAAAATTATGAATCGAAATCATGAGTTGTGAAGGGCCCGCTTGGTACGGTAACGCCCCCCACAATTCATAATTTCTAACTCATAACTCAGCTCTATTTGTAGCTGCGCTGAGTAAGCTTCACGTTTTCGAACTTCAGCTCTTCCTTGTTCAGGATTTCGGGCTGATTGTCGCCTACATACTGCCAGGCAGCTACGTAGGCGTAGTTCTCGTCGTCGCGCTTGGCTTCGCCTTCTTCGGTGGCATATTCCTCGCGGAAGTGGCCGCCGCAGCTTTCGTTGCGGTTATAGGCGTCGTCAATCATCAGCTCACCCAGCTCCAGGAAGTCAGCCACGCGGCCGGCCTTTTCCAGGGCCTGGTTCATTTCCGATTCGGTGCCCACCAGCTTCAGGTCGCTCCAGAATTCTCGGCGCAGCTTCTGAATTTCGGCTTTGGCGTGCCGCAGCCCTTCGGCGTTGCGGGCCATGCCGCAGTACTCCCACATAATGTGGCCCAGGGCCTTGTGGAAGTCGTCGGGGGTGCGGGTGCCATTGATGCTCATTAGCTTCTGCACGCGGGCGCGCACTTCGGCTTCGGCTTCCTTGAAGGCCGGGTGGTCGGTGGTAACCGGCTTGGGCGGCGTCTGGGCCAGGTAATCCCCAATGGTGTAGGGAATCACGAAGTAGCCGTCGGCCAGGCCCTGCATCAGAGCCGAGGCCCCGAGGCGGTTGGCACCGTGGTCGGAGAAGTTGCACTCCCCGGTGGCGTAGAGGCCCGGAATGGTGGTTTGCAGGTTGTAATCTACCCAGAGGCCGCCCATGGTGTAATGCACGGCGGGGTAGATGCGCATAGGCTGCTCGTAGGGGTTTTCGCCGGTGATTTTGGCGTACATATCGAACAGGTTGCCGTACTTCTGGCTTACCCACGTTTCCCCATTGCGCTTAATAGCGTCGGCAAAATCCAGGTACACGGCCAAGCCCGAGGAGCCAACGCCCCGGCCTTCGTCGCACACTTCCTTGGCATTGCGCGAGGCTACGTCGCGGGGCACCAGGTTACCAAAAGCGGGATATTTGCGCTCCAGGAAGTAGTCCCGCTCTTCTTCGGGAATGTCCTGCACCCGAATCTGGCCGGCGCGCAGGCGCTCGGCGGTTTCCTTTGAAGCCGGCACCCACACGCGCCCGTCGTTGCGTAGCGACTCCGACATCAGCGTCAGCTTCGACTGGTAGTCGCCCGATACAGGAATACAGGTAGGGTGAATCTGGGTGAAGCAGGGGTTGGCGAAGTACGCACCCTTTTTGTGGGCCCGCCATGCAGCGGTGGCATTGCAATATTTGGCGTTGGTGCTCAGGTAGAACACGTTGCCGTAACCACCCGTAGCCAGCACTACGGCATGAGCCGCGTGCTGCTCAATCTCGCCGGTAATCAGATTACGGGTGATAATGCCCCGGGCCTGACCGTCCACCACTACCACGTCCAGCATCTCGGAGCGGGTGTACAGCTTTACCTTGCCGTAGGCCACCTGCCGGCTCAGGGCCGAGTAAGCACCCAGCAGCAGCTGCTGCCCGGTTTGGCCGCGGGCGTAGAACGTGCGGCTTACCTGCGCGCCCCCAAAGGAGCGGTTAGCCAGCAGACCACCGTATTCCCGGGCAAAAGGCACGCCCTGGGCTACGCACTGATCAATGATGTTTACCGATACCTGGGCCAGTCGGTACACGTTGGCTTCGCGGGCCCGGTAGTCGCCGCCTTTGATAGTATCGTAAAACAAACGGTGCACAGAGTCGCCGTCGTTCTGGTAGTTTTTAGCCGCGTTGATACCGCCCTGCGCCGCAATGGAGTGCGCCCGGCGGGGCGAATCGTGGTAAGTAAACGCCTTCACGTTGTAGCCCAGCTCGGCCAGGGAAGCCGCCGCCGAAGCACCAGCTAGGCCAGTGCCTACTACGATAACATCGTATTTCCGCTTGTTAGCGGGGTTTACGAGCTTAACGTTGAACTTGTGCTTGTCCCACTTTTCGGCCAAAGGGCCTTCGGGAATTTTGGAATCCGGAAACATCGGCTGTCGAGTTTAGGACTTATTTGAAGAAGTAGAAGTAGACCGGCATGGCGGCAAACGCGGCGCACACGATGATCGAAAAAGCATAGCCCACAAGCTTAATGGCCGGGGTATACTTGCGGTGGGTAAGGCCCAGCGTTTGGAAGGCGCTGCTGAAGCCGTGGAGCAGGTGGTAAAGCAGGGCAAACTGAGCTACTACGTACAACACCACATACAAAGGATTCTTAAAAGCCTCTAGTACCAGGGTATAGGCGTCTTCGTTGCCGTTAGCGTCGCGTGGTACATCGGTAAACCGCAGAGAACCGAAGAAGTTGTAGAGGTGGACAACTAGGAAAAATAGCACAATAGAGCCCAGCATAGCCATGCTGCGCGAGTGCCAGGAGCTGTTTTGCTCAATGTGGTCGGAAACGTAGCCCTGACCACCGCGGGCAGCGCGGTTTTTAGCCGCCAACGCCAGTCCTTCATAAATATGAAAGCCAAAACCCAGCACCAGCACGATTTCCAGCGCGCGGATCAGAGGGTTGTGGCCCATAAACTCAGAATAGGCGTTAAATGCCACGCCATTGTCGGCCTTAAACAGCTGCAGGTTACCTACCAAGTGTACTACCAGGAAGGAGCAGAGAAACAGGCCCGTTACGGCCATAATTATTTTGCGGCCGATGCTACTGGAAAAGGTTTTGGAAATCCAACTCATAGAGAGCTAATGAAGGGTGTGGGTAGGTCGGTTATGACGGTCAAAGGTATACCCCAACCTAACAGGAAACAATCTGAATAAGGTAGCTGCGTTATAGTGAATCTATCCGTAGCCAACTCCGTTAGTACATTGCCCCGACGTAGTAACCTTGGTGTTCGTTTTTTGTTAGGTTGCTGCTCGGTTTTTGCTGACCTTCCCTTTCATCTGTTCTCCCGCCTACTAATACGCTGATTGTATGAGTATTTCGCTACACAACCGCCCGGTTCGGCTTTGGCTGGCGGGGTTGCTATTGTGGGTAGTGTATCTGTGCACCATGCCGGCTGCCCGGGCTACCCACCTGCGGGCCGGCGACATCCAAGCAAAAACCGATACTACTGCCGCCCGCAACCCGCGCCGCATCTTCTTTAAACTAGTGCTGTACTCTTCGGCCGAGCCCAATAAGGCTGACGAACCAACGGCCAACATCTACTTCGGTGACAACACTTGCGCCACCGGCACCAATGCCATTCCGCGCTTTTCCAAGCAGCTGATATCCGCTGATACCTACCGCAACGTCTACTATTTCGAGCATACCTATAATTCGCCCCGAACATACACGATAACTTACTTAAGTAACTTTCGGGTAGAGGGAGTAATTAATATGCTCAATTCGGTGAATACGCCGTTTCAGATATCTACAACCATTACCATTGACCCCTTCCTGCAGAATACCTCCCCGGTCCTGACGGCCCCGGCCATCGATAAAGCAGGCAGACAACAAGTGTTCCTGCACAACCCGGCCGCGTATGATGCGGATGGGGACTCTCTGGTTTTTACTTTGCAGCCCAGCAAGCAGGCGCCTACCCCGCCCGCCTGCTCGCCTGTACCCGTGGACGTAGCCGGGTTCCGGTACCCGAACGATGCGGCCCTGGGCGGAACGCCGGTGCAGGTAGCCTACGCCGGTCCGCCGGTGGGGCGGCCCGGTGACCCGGCCATCTTTGAGCAGGATAGCCGCACGGGCCAGATTGTATGGAATGCCCCGGCGGTAGTTGGCGTTTATAATTTTGCGTTTTCAGTTAAAGAGTACCGCCGCACACCGGGCGAAAGGGCCCGGTTGATTGGAGAGGTAGTGCGGGATATGCAGGTGACGGTAGTAGCTACCAACAATGCCCGGCCTACCATTGTAGTACCGGCCGACATCTGCGTGGTGGCCAATACGCCGGTGCCGAACGGCGTGGTAACGGCCACCGACCCCGACAACAACCCTATCACCCTGGAGGCCTTCGGGGGGATGCTGCCCCGGCCGGCCTCTTTCGTGCAAACGGCTACCGGTCCGCCCACGGCCCGGGGGCTGTTCCAGTGGACTCCAACGTGTGCCGATATTCGCTCGGAGCCTCACCAGGTGCTATTTAAGGCCACCGACCGGCCCGTGGCAGGGCAGCCGCCCCTCATCGACCAGCGGGTGTGGCGCATCACAGTTATCGGGCCGGCCCCGCAAAACCTGCGCACCGCCCTGCAAGGCAGCACCGCCCGCCTCGATTGGGACAGTTACAGCTGCCAAAACCCCGGGGCCCAGATTCTGATTTTCCGGCGCGAAAACTCCTTCCCCTTCACGCCCGGTCCCTGCGAGACTGGCCTGCCCGCCGCGGCCGGCTATACGCAGGTGGGCACGGTGAGCGTTGGGTCGCGCACCTTCCTGGATGACAACAACGGCCGGGGCCTGGACCGGGGTAAAACCTACTGCTACCGCATCTACGTGCAGTTTGCTGCGCCGGCGGGTGGGGCCAGCCTAGCTTCCAACGAGGCCTGCGTGGCCCTTACCGGCCGCTCAGCCCGCCTTACCAATGTAACTGTAGACCGCACCGATGCTGCCACGGGCCAGATTACGGTTCGCTGGACCAAGCCTACGTCGTCGGCAGGCTTCGGTACGCCCCGGGGGTACCGGTTGTTCCGGGCCCCGTCCCTGAACCCGGCTGCTGCCGATTTCACGCAGGTGTACACCACTACCAACCTCGACGACACCACCTTCGTGAATACGGGGCTGAACACTGCGGCTAATACGTATTCGTACCGGCTGGATTTCTACAGTACGGCCGTGGCAGGAGCTGCCGAAACAGTGGAAACTGCCGGTCCGGCCTCCAGCGTGCGGGTAACGGGTACGCCTAATCCTATTGCCAACACCATCAGTGTAAGCTGGACCTACCGGGTGCCTTGGGATAATACCAAGCGGCCGACGACGGTATACCGCCGCGAGCCGGCCGGAACGTTCCGGCCCATTGCCAAAGTTACCGGTACGGCTACCGGGGGTACCTTTACGGATGCCGGTACTGCGGCCGCTCCGCTGGTAAAGGGCCGCACGTATTGCTACTACGTGAAAACTAACGGCACTTACGACAGCACCCGGCCCGACTCGCTGATCAATCTGAGCCAGGAGCAGTGCGTGGATTTGCGGTCCGTGCCGTGTACGCCGGTGCTCACGCTCAAGCCTACTAACTGCGACAGTCTGGCTAGCCGTCTGTTCGATTTGCCGGTAACGCCACTTAGCGGGCAGATCTACTCCAACTACCTGAGCTGGACGCTGAGCAACCTGCCCACGGCCGACTGTGGCCGTAACATTGTGTCGTATATCATCTTCTACGCGGCTACGGATGCTGACCCGCTGGTGGAGCTGACCCGGGTGCCCGGTTCCCAGACTACCTACCTGCACCAGGGCTTGTCGTCGGCGCAGGGCTGCTACGCCGTGCAGGCCGTGGATGCCAACGGAGCCCTGAGCGCCCTCAGTAATAAGGAATGCAAGGATAATTGCCTGCTGTTCCTGCTGCCCAACATCTTCACCCCGAACGGCGACGGTAAAAACGACACGTTCCGGCCGAAAGTATTCAGCCCCATACAGCGTACTTCCGTGAAGATATTCAACCGCTGGGGCGTGAAGGTGTACGAAAGTGACAAAGACCCGCTGATTAACTGGAATGGTGGCAGCGGCGGCGCAGAGGGCGGCTCCAGCGGCAAAATGGCCGATGGTATGTACTTCTATCAGGCCGATGTGGAATTCAAAGACCTGAACCGCACCAAGCGCACCTTCAAAGGCTGGGTGCAGATCAACCATTAACGGCGCTACGCCGTAGATTTTCCTGCCACAACGGGCATATCCTACCGGGATATGCCCGTTTTTTGTGCCCGGACTTTTTCCTTATTCACCCGATGAAGACGAACTATCAACTGGCCATTGGCGCCCTGCTGCTCAGCACGGCCTGCTCCACCCCCCAATCAACCACTACCACCGAAGCTCCGGCCGCTACGCCCGCTGCTACCAGCGTTGGAGCTACCACCCCGGAGCAGGCCGCCGTGCTGGCGACCCGCTACTTCCGCTCCCTGCCCGACTCGGCGGTGTATCTGCTGCCCACTATGCAGGTGCTGGATGCCGGCCCGCGCTGGCAGGTGCTGGTGAAGCGCACCGACCGGGTAGGGCAGATGCCCGATGGGAGTGCCATTGAAGTGGATAAGCAAAGCGGCAGCATCAGCACGGTGCCGGTGAAGTAAACCGGTGGCTCGGGCTGCATTGTGCATTCAAGCGGTTTTATGCAGCTTGCAGCTTCATTTTCTCATTCGCTTCGCCTGCTGACGGACGGTTTCACCTCCGCTCAGCAGCCTAATTTCCCGACGATGAAAGCAGTTATTTTTCCCGGCCAGGGCAGTCAGTTCAGTGGTATGGGCCGTGACCTGTACGAGCAGCACCCGGCGGCCCGGCAACTGATGGACCAGGCCAACGAAATCCTAGGTTTTTCTCTCACCGACGTGATGTTCACGGGGTCGGAGGAGGACCTGCGCCGCACCGACGTAACCCAGCCGGCCATTTTCCTGCATTCGGTGGCCCTGGCGGCCGTGCTGCCCGAGCTACGGCCCGAGATGGTAGCCGGCCACTCGCTCGGCGAGTTTTCGGCGCTGGTGGCGGCTAAGGTGCTGCGCTTCGAGGATGCCCTGCAACTGGTGGCCAAGCGGGCCCAGGCCATGCAGGCCGCCTGCCTGGAGCAGCCCGGCACCATGGCCGCCATTCTGGCCCTCGACGACGATACCACGGCCCGCATCTGCCAGGAAATCACCGACGGGGGTAACGTGGTAGTGGCCGCCAACTACAACTGCCCCGGTCAGCTGGTGGTATCCGGCTCCCAGCGTGGCATCGAGCTGGCCTGCGAGCAGCTGAAGGCCGCCGGCGCCAAGCGGGCCCTGCCGCTGCCGGTGGGCGGGGCCTTCCATTCGCCCCTGATGCAGTCGGCGGAAGCGGCACTGGCCGAGGCCATTGCCCGTACTACCTTCTCGGCCGGCATCTGCCCGGTGTACCAGAACGTGGACGCCGCCCCCCACACTAACCCCGACGAAATCCGGGAAAACCTGGTGCGGCAGCTCACGGCCCCCGTCCGCTGGACGCAGAGTGTGCAGCGCATGGTGCAGGACGGAGCCACGGAGTTTGTGGAGTGCGGCCCCGGCAAAGTGCTGCAAGGCTTGGTGAAAAAGATTGCGCCGGAAGCTGCCGTGTCGTCGGCGGCAGTGTAGAGTTACTTGGTAGCTTGCCTAAATACCGACGCAATTAAAGAGCCGGCTTCTTTCGAAAAGCCGGCTCTTTAATTGCGTCGGTATCTAATTTCCGCCAAAGTATAGTTTTAGCTTTCTATTGCCTAAGCATGTGTAAGCCAACTCTTGAATACGCGCTGTGTATTTATGTAGAAGAGTGTCATTTGTGATGTATTCAATGAATGCAAGTTCTTCAATAAGGCCTTCGCACTGAGTTGAATTCAATAGTAAATCGTCGTGAATACTAATCAACGATGTTACGTGTAAATCATACGCTTTACCAATGCATGAAAGCCGAAACATAAGCTGCTCAGGAAATTCGATGTACCGGTCTGCTACTTCGCCTTGCTCATCATAAAGGCTAACTATGCAATGAATGCTGTTCAGGTTTTCAAAAGAAAGCCTGTTGTTGTAGGCTGTAGACATAAGCTGTTAAAAATTGGCAGGTATTGGTTTTACCTCCAGTTCATCCGGGCACTCCGCCAGCAACTCGGCTACGGTGCGGCCGAGCTGCGGATGAATTATAGCAGCGGCAATATCGGTCAGGGGCACCAGGGCAAACCGCCGCTCCGGCAGCCGCGGGTGCGGTAGTTGCAGGCTCGCACTATCCAGCACCAGCTTGTCGTACAGTAAAATATCCACGTCCAGAGTGCGGGCTCCCCAGCGCACCAGCCGCTCCCGGCCGGCCAGCTGCTCAACAGCCAGGCAAGCCTGCAATAGCTGCTCCGGCGAAAGCGCCGTGTGAAGCTGCGCGGCTTGGTTGAGAAACGGCGGCTGATCCTGCAGGCCCCAGGCGGCGGTTTCGTAGAGGCCGGATACCGCCACTACGGGGCCAGCCGTTTCGTGCAGGCGCCGGATGGCTTGCTGGAGAATGGCCAGCCGGTTGCCCAGGTTGGAGCCGAGTAGGAGGTAGGCGGTAGACAATTAAAAATTGGTAATTAAAGATTAAATATTGCGCTGTGGCAAAGCTATTGGCGGTTTTGGTGTGTGCTTTGGATTGAGAACGGAGAGTGTTGCTTCTCGCTGTAAGCCAAAAATTTTTGTGTTGGCCAAGCCGCGCTTTTAGGTGCAAAATGCCCAATCAGCCGCAATTTTTAATGCTCAATTCTTGATTGAAAACGCCCGCCGCAAAAACTCTACCGTAACCTCAGCCGCCTGTTGGGCTTCGGTGGGCAGTTGCTCCTGCTGCCAGGGGTGCGCGCCGCCGAAGTTGTGCGTAACGCCCGGCAGCACAACCAGCTCGGCGGCGGGCTGCCACTCTTTCAGCTGGTGGGCCCGCGCCAATGGCACGGTTTCGTCCTGGTCGCCGTGCAGCACCAGCAGGGGCCGACCTTTCAGCTTGCGGCGCAGCCCGTGCCGGATATCCAAGCGTAGGCGATTCTGGTGGTAGTCTTCCACAATCTGGAAGTATAGCGGCAGCTGCTGGCCGGTCCGGCTGTTTTCGACGTGAAACACGCCCTGCTGCTGCCACTGCTGCATCAGCGGCTCGGGCCAGCCGGGGTTTACGTCGCTGATGGCGGCCCAGGTAACCACGGCCTTCACCCGCGGGTCTTCGGCGGTTTTCAGCAGCACCAGCCCGCCGCCCCGGCTGTGCCCCAGCAGTGCCAGATCCGACAGGTCCATCTCGGCGGCAGGCAGGGCCGTTTGCCCGGGCGCAAACAGCGCATCGAGCAGCACCCCGATATCGTCCAGCTCCAGGCTGAAGTTGTTGCGGCCGAAGGCTTCCAGGTCTTCCAGGTCGCCGGTGCCACCCACCACCAGCCCGTTGTGCGAGAGGTTGAGCTTCACGAACACGAACCCCTGCCGGGCAAACCACTCAGCCAGCACGTTGAAGTGGCCCCAGTCTTTGAAGCCCTTAAAGCCATGCACGAACACCACCACCGGCTTGGGGCGCCCATCGGCCACAAACCGGGCATCGGCGGCGAAAGGCCGGGAGTGATGGGGGCTGGACAGCAGAAAATCGACGGAAACAGGCTGGAAAGGCATAGGAACGAAGGTAAGGAACAGGCAGGAAGCCACAGGAAATTACGCGAAATCCGCAGGATATCGTGTAGCAACAGACGTGTTTAAGGGAGCAAGCAGGGGCCAATGCCTAACTCCCGGTTTTAACCTCCACACTATCTCAGGGTTTACCCGTATCATTGCAGCGCCCAAATTACCCGCATGACCGTTACGCTGGACCAGATACAGGCTCCTATTGCCGCCGAAATGGAGGAATTCGAAAAGAAATTCCGCCAGTCCATGCAAACGCGGCAGCTGCTGCTGGATAAAATCATGGGCTACATTGTGAAGCGCAAGGGCAAGCAGATCCGGCCCATGTTTGTGTTCTTCACGGCCAAAATCAGCGGCGGCGACCCGCTGCCGGAAGCTTCGTTCCGGGGGGCGGCCCTCATCGAGCTGCTGCACACGGCCACGCTGGTGCATGATGATGTGGTAGATGAGAGCAACTACCGGCGCGGATTTTTCAGCATCAATGCCCTCTGGAAAAACAAGATTGCCGTGCTGGTAGGCGACTACCTGCTCAGCAAGGGCCTGCTGCTCAGCCTGGAAAACAACGACTACGAGCTGCTCAAGATAGTGAGCAATGCCGTGAAGGAACTGAGCGAAGGAGAGCTGCTGCAAATTGAAAAAGCCCGCCGCCTCGATATCACCGAGGAAGTCTACTTTGAAATTATCCGCCAGAAAACGGCCTCACTCATTGCTTCCTGCTGCGCCGTAGGGGCCGCCTCGGCCGGCGCCGACGCCCCCACCGTGGAGCGGGCCCGCCTGTTCGGGGAAAAAGTGGGTATGGCCTTTCAGATCAAGGACGACCTGTTCGACTTCGGTACGGCCGAAATAGGCAAGCCGGTGGGCATTGATATCAAGGAGAAAAAGATGACTCTGCCGCTCATCTACGCCCTCCAGCAGGCCGACTGGCTGACTAAGCGCCGCGTTATCTTCAACGTGAAAAACAACGATGGCCGCAAGGACCGGGTGCAGGCTGTCATCGACTTCGTGAAGCAGTCGGGCGGTCTGGAGTACGCCATCCGGGTGATGGAGCGCTACCGCGACGAGGCACTGGCCATCCTGCGCACCTTTCCCGAATCAGCCTCCCGCACTTCCCTGGAGCAGCTCATCAACTACACCATCGAACGGAACCACTGATTTCGCGTGGATTCTGCGGACGATTGTAGCATAAGCTTTAGCTTGTGCCGTGCGCCGCATGATACGTCAGCGCAAAAACCAATCTCAACAAACAAGGCTTGCCATACGGCAAGCCTTGTTTGTTGTTATCCAGAGTTGTTAGGTGGCATACGGCACAAGCTAAAGCGTGTGCCACAACCCAATCGTCTACAAAATTCGTGCAATCAGTGATGCACTTGGTAGGCTACGCTGCTTGGGGTTACCTCTGATACGTCGAACTGCACGCCGTCGAAAGTGCTTGTTACGGTAATTTCGTGGGTCATGTCGCAACCGGGGCATTTGATTTCTTCCTTCTCAAACTGCCCGTCGTCGTCCAGGGAGTTGGCCAGGTGGTCGGCGGCGGGCACGCCGATAAGCTCGGTGAATACCTCCGTGTGGCATTTGTTGCACTGAAATTTGAGGCCTACGGTACGGCCTTGCAGCTCATCGAGCGGGGCGGGGGTGTTTTTCTGCTGAATCCACATAGTACGCCGAAAGTTTGGTTGTTAGAGAAAGTTCGGGAGCCGTATAGGCTAGTGGGCTCTACGCTGGGAGGGGTAGCTGGGGTTGTGATGAGCCGGCCAGCTGTGCCCCCAAGCCACGCAAGCCCGGTTTTGCAGTATCTTGGAAATGAAATCTGGTGACACACACAACCTCATGCCCGACAGCGTATCTCCGGCCTCAGCACCGCTGGCCGCCCTGCCTTTTCCGTGGGTGCCGCGCTGGCAGACGCTGCTTTCGTCGCTGGCTATGGCCCGCCAGCCCATTGCCAACCTCAACCGGGTCCATGCCAATTACGGCGACACGGTGGGCCTGCACCTGGGCGGCATCCGGCCGTGCTACAGCACCCGCGACCCGACCCTGGTGCAGCACATCCTGCAGAAAAATCACCGTCGCTACCTCAAATCCGACCTTACCCATGGGTTGATCCGCTACATCGGGCGGGGGCTGCTCACCAACGAGGGCCCCGATTGGCTGCGGCAGCGCCGCCTGATTCAGCCGGGCTTTCACCGGCAGCGCCTGACCGGGCTTACCCACCTGATGCAGGCCGCCGCGGCCGGCTGGGTGCATGAGCTGCAAACCCGCACGGCCGCCGGGCCAGCCGTGGTAGATATTCACGAGGCCATGACGCGGGTAGCCTTCCGGGTTATTTCGCAGGCCACGTTTGGGGCCAGCATGAGCGACGCCGCACGGGACCGGCTGTCGGAGGTGCTCACCCAGATTCAGGCCTTCTACGTGCGCACCATCCGGCAGCCCTACCTGCGGCCCTGGCTGCAGGGCATTGGCAGCTACCAGCGCCACCAGGTGCTCAGCCAGGAGCTGCAGGAACTGGTGCGCGGCTACATCCGCCAGCGTCAGCAAGCCGGCCCCGGCACCACCCCGCCCGACGACCTGCTGCAAATGCTGCTGGATGCGCGCTACGAGGACACAGGGGAACCCATGACGGAGGAGCAGCTGGTGGATGAGGCAAATATCCTCTTGCTGGCCGGTCACGAAACCTCGGCCAATGCCCTAAGCTGGCTGTTTTACCTACTGGCGGAGCACCCGGCCGTGGCCACGCAGGTACGCACGGAGCTGGAGGCAGCTGGTTTGCTGCACCGGCCGGCCGGGTTCGAGGAGCTGGCCCGCCTGCCGTATGCTATGCAGGTAATTCAGGAAACCATGCGCCTTTACCCGCCGGCCTGGATTCTGGACCGGGTGGCGCTGGAAGACGACGAGTTTCAGGGCCGCCCGATTCCCAAAGGAACGCTGTTTTCGCTCTACCTCTACGGGTTGCACCGCCACCCCACGCTCTGGCCGGAGCCCGATGCCTTCCGGCCCGAGCGGTTTGCGGTCGGCGCCCAGCCGCCCGTACCGGCCTATGCCTACCTGCCGTTTGGGGGTGGCCCGCGCCTGTGCATCGGCAATCATTTTGCCCTCACCGAAATTCAGGTGGTGCTGCTGGAAACCCTGCGGCAGTTCAGCGTAGCGCCGGTTGCGGCCACTCCGGTGGCCCCCGTCCCGCTCATCACCCTGCGCCCCCAAACTGGCCTGCACCTACGGTTCGAGCGGCTAGGCTGATGAACGGGTGTAGAGACGCGACACTTCGCGTCCCGGCGCGTGCTGATGTTGTTTACCCAGATTCCTCGTTCCGCTCGGAATGACACTACTGGCGGATCGTTCTGGCGGGAGACGCGAAGTGTCGCGTCTCTACATCCGTTCAATGGTCCGGCTCCCGAAGACGCCACGTGAGGTCCGGGGCATTTCCCTATACTTGCCCGCTATGACGCATCCTCTGAGTTTGCTTGCTGCTCCACCCGCGCTGGTGCCCCCGCTCGAAACCCCCGACCTATTGCTGCGCGGGCCGCAGGTGTCCGATCTGCCGGAGTTTACGGCTCTGTCCAACGACCCCTCGTTTTACCGGTTTCTGGGCAACAAGCCGCAGAATGAAGAGGAGGTGTGGCGGCGGATGCTGGGGCAGCTGGGTCACTGGGCCTTTTTTGGGTACGGGGCCTGGTCCATCGAGGAAAAAGCTACTGGCCGCTACTGTGGCTCAGTTGGGTTCTTCGATTTTCAGCGCGACCTGAGTCCTTCCCTTAAAGGCACCCTGGAAGCCGGTTGGACTCTGGCTCCTCGCCTGCACGGCCGCGGCTACGCCACCCAGGCCGTGCAGGCGGCCCTGGCCTGGATTACGCCGCGCTTCCCGGCCGAGCGTATCACCTGCATCATCGACCCCGGTAACGTGGCCTCCCTGGCCGTTGCCCGCAAGTTCGGCTTCCACGCGCTGGCCCGCACCACCTACCACAACGAGCCTATTGTAGTGCTGGAGCGGGCCCGCTGAAACGGCCGCGGCCCTGCTCCTGTAGTACAGGAGCAGGGCCGCTTGGGAAGGGCTACGCAGCTTGGTGGCTCGCGGAAAAATAGGTGGTCCGGCTACTGCTTCACGAACTTCCGGGTCGAGGCGCGGCCTGCTTCTTCTAGCCGCACCTCATACAAGCCCGCGGCCAGCCCCGACACATTCACCAGCGGGTGTGCGGCGGTTAGTTGCTGGGTTAGTAACAGCTGGCCGGTGGGCGAATAGATGCGGGCCGTGGCCGGACCGGTAAAGTGGGCAAACCGCAGCTCCTGCGTAGCCGGGTTCGGGTACACCTCAAAGCGGCTGGCAGCCGTTGCCTTGCTTATCCCTGTTACGGCGGCCGGCAACAGCTCCACGTTATCCAGGCTGCACCAATTGCCTGCATTGGCATTCGACCACAGGCCAATTTCGCACTGTCCGTTCGTTACCTGAATGCCGGGTATCTGCACCTGGGTCCAGGTGGCGGCCACGGGCAAGGACAGGTTCTTTTCCGTGCCCCCGAAATTCTTGGCGTAAAGCTGGCAGGCCGTCTGGCCGCCGCCGTTCATCACCCAGGCCCGAAGCGTATACGTGCCACTGGGCAGGCCGGTAATCAGCTGGTAGGTGCTCACTTGGTAGGCCCCAGCCAGCCAGTGCGTGAGGCGGTAAGTACTGGCCTGGCCGTTGGTTTCGGTGTAGTCGGCGGCGTAGTTGGCAGCAGTACTGGCCCAGCTGGTCCAGCCGGCAGGAGTTTGAGTAGCGGCCCCATCGGCCTCAAAGCCGGGGTTAACGACGAAATTGGTAACGGGAGGAGGCGAGGTCGGCGTCACCAGAAAAGCGTTCAGGGCTGAAGTGGGGCGGCCGTTGCTGTTCCAGGCGCTGAGCTGGTAGCCGCTGAAGCTGCGGTAGCCCTGCGGCTCCCAGTAAAATACGCCCAGGCCCTTGCCGTTCGGCACACTGAATACGGCGTTCTGCACAGCCACCAGCATATCGTACACGTTCTGCGGAGCGTTGGCACAGTCGCCACCCACCTCGGCCACTACCACCTCCTTGCCGTAGCGGCTGGCCATATCCCGCAGGTTGGCCTGCAGGCTGCCGATGGATACGGTATAGTCCTGGTTGAGCCAGTAGGGGTAGTACGACATGCCAATCACGTCGTAGCGGCCCCCATTGGCCGTAAGCTGGTCGAAAAACCACCGAAACCGGGCGTTGTCGTTGCCTTTGTCAAGATGCACTACCACTTTGGAGGTAGGGCTGGCCGCCTTCACCGCGTCGTAGCCTTTGTTGATGAGCTGAGTGAGCTGTCCGAAGTTAGCAGTGCTGCCTTCAGGCCAGAGCATTCCGCCGGGTATTTCATTGCCTACCTGCACCCATTCCGGAGTTACCCCATTGGCCCTCAGTGAGCTGAGCACGGTGTACGTATGGTCGTACACATCCGTCAGCAGTTGGGCAAAGCTATGGTTGGCCCAGGCAGCCGGTTTGGTTTGCTGCCCCGGGTCGGCCCAACTGTCACTGTAGTGAAAGTCAATCATAATGCGAAACCCCAGGTTTTTAGCCCGCGTGGCCATGGTCACTACCTCGGCGGGGCTGCAGTGCCCGTTCACCCAATCCACCATGGAGGGGTTCACCCACACCCGCAGCCGGATGGAGTTGATGCCCTTATCCTTCAGAATCTGAAAGCAGTCCTGTTGCACGCCCTGGTCGTTATAGAACAGGTAGTTGTTGGCTTCCATCTGCTGCAGCCAGCTGGTATCGCCGCCCTTGGCGAAGGTTTGCGCATCAGCTGTCGAGGGGCGCAGCAAACCACCGCCGAGTAGCGTCAGGAGCAGCAAGGTCCGGCGCAGACCGGGCGGGAGTATCGGTAGGAGCATAGGGCGGTAGCTAAGCGGTGAGACACAATATCAGAAACCGAATTGCCAGGGTTTCGTTAGCCAAATATAAGCAAACGTTTGCATTCCTTTGGTCACTTATTGTTGTCTGCGTAGATAGCCAGAGTGTTGGGAGTAAATTATAGCAATACGTGCTTGCATGGCTGTATTTTGCCAGCCTAACGTATCATTGCTCTGCGCTGGCCAGTGGTGCCGGTGGGCAATGCATTACATTTTGGTTGAATAGGTGCGGAATTTTTACACAATCGTTTACGGTGTATCTTGCCCCGGCTTACGGCACGGCGTTGCGGTAACCGATGTACCTTTTATTTTCTGGGTGATATGAGTATGAGTATTGCACGACTGACTCTGCCGGGAGTACTGGCCGCTGCCTTGCTGGCACCAGTAGTGGGCGCTTCCGCCCAGACCCGGCAGGAACTGTTGCTAACCACGGGCTGGAAGTTCAGCAAGGGCGACCAGCCTGAGGCGGCCCGTCCGGATTTCAATGATGCCCGGTGGCAGCAAGTACGTGTGCCTCACGACTGGGCCATTACCGGGCCTTTCGATGGCAACAATGACCTGCAAACGGTAAGAATTGAGCAGAACCAAGAGCAGAAAGCCACTCAGAAAGCCGGCCGCACCGGCGGGCTGCCGTTTATTGGTACGGGCTGGTACCGGCGCGAGCTGAACATATCGGGCTTCGGGCCCGGAAAGCGGGCGGTACTGCTGTTCGACGGGGCCATGAGCGACGCCCACGTCTTTGTAAACGGCCGGGAAGTAGGGGCGTGGCCTTATGGCTATAACTCGTTCAGCGTGGACATAACCGATGCCCTGCGTCCTACCGGCCGTAATGTGCTGGCCGTACGCCTGCGCAACCAGCCGGAAGCTTCGCGCTGGTACCCAGGTGCGGGACTCTACCGCAACGTGCACCTACTCCTTACCCAGGACGTGCATATTCCTGTGTGGGGCACTTACCTCACTACACCCGAAATAAGTGCCGGTTCGGCTACCGTAAAGCTGCGCACGAAGGTGCAGACCCCCGGCAATGCTTTTCAGCCACTGCGGCTGGAAACCGATATCCGGGACGCAGCCGGCAAGGTAATTACCACTGTCAGCACTACCCTGGCCGCTGCCGACGGACAGCAGTTCGAGCAGCAGCTGGTGGTGCCTCAGCCCCGGCTTTGGTCGCCGGAAACGCCGGTGCTGTACTCTGCGGCCTCCAGGCTGTACGCGGGCAACACCCTGAAAGACGAGTACGTTACCTCCTTCGGCATCCGCTCCTTTCAGTTTGAAGCGAATAAAGGCTTTTCGTTGAATGGGCAGCCGCGCAAATTCAAGGGAGTATGCAACCACCACGACCTGGGGCCATTGGGGGCTGCCATCAACACGGCGGCCCTGCGCCGTCAGCTGACGTTGCTCAAAGACTTGGGCTGTGATGCCATCCGGACCACCCACAATATGCCTGCCCCGGAGCTGGTGCAGCTCGCCGACGAGCTGGGGTTTATGCTGATTGTGGAGTCGTTTGACGAGTGGAAAAAACCTAAAGTGAAGAATGGCTACAGCCAGTATTTCGACGAGTGGTCGGAAAAGGATTTGGTGAACATGGTGCACCATTACCGCAACAATCCATCGGTGCTTATGTGGAGTATTGGCAACGAGGTGCCCGACCAGTGGGCACCGGGTGGTGTAGCCATTGCCCGGCGCCTGCAGGATATTGTACACCGCGAAGATCCCACCCGCCCCGTTACGGCCGGCATGGACCAGTTTGATGCGGCTGTAAACAACGGCTTCGCGGCCCTGCTCGATGTGCCGGGCTTCAACTACAAGCCCAGCCGTTACCCCGAAGCCCGGGCCAAATTGCCCCAGGGCTTTATGCTGGGCTCCGAAACGGCCTCCACGGTGAGCAGCCGGGGGGTGTACAAGTTTCCGGTGGAGCTGGCTAAGCAGAAAAAATACCCCGACAACCAGTCGTCTTCCTATGACCTGGAGGCCTGCGTCTGGTCGCAGACGCCCGATGAGGAATTTGTGCAGCAGGATGCTTTATCGTACCTGATGGGCGAATTTGTGTGGACCGGCTTCGATTACTTAGGTGAGCCTACGCCCTACGATGAAGCCTGGCCCTCGCACAGCTCGTATTTTGGTATTTTTGACCTGGCTGGCTTGCCCAAAGACCGGTACTACCTCTACCGCTCCCGCTGGAACACGGCCAGCCCCACCCTGCACCTGCTGCCGCACTGGACCTGGCCCGGTCGGGAAGGACAAACCACGCCCGTGTTCTGCTATACCAGCTACCCGGCGGCGGAGCTGTTTGTGAATGGAGTAAGCCAGGGCCGCCAGACCAAGGGGCCATCCGACCAGCCCCAGACCCGCTACCGGCTGATGTGGAAGGATGTGAAATACGCACCCGGCCGCCTGAAAGTAGTAGCCTACGATGCCCAGGGCAAGGCTATGATGGAAGAGGAAGTACGTACCGCCGGCCAGCCCCATCACCTCCGGCTGGTAGCCGACCATCCTACGCTCACGGCCGACGGCCAGGATTTGGTCTACGTTACGGCCCGCGTGGAAGACGCACAGGGCACCCTTTGCCCCGATGCCACCAACGAGTTGCAGTTCACGGTAAGCGGGCAAGGTCAGTTCCGGGCCGTGGCCAACGGCGACGCCACCAGCCTGGAACCGTTTCAGCAGCCCCGTATGCACGCCTTCCACGGCCAGTTGGTGGCCATTGTGCAGGCTACCCAGGCGGGAGGAGCGGTGCAGGTAAAAGCTACCACGCCGGGGCTGCCAACGGCTATCCTGCGCCTGCAGTCAGCCCAGGCTACAGCTCACTAGTCAACTCTATCAGAAGCACGCCGGGCCCCAGCCAGTACCAGCTGGGGCCCGGCGTGCTTCTGGCAGGTCCTATTTATTGGCGCTTCCTGCCCCGGTCGAAGCATGTTGGCCGCCATGCTGTGGTGTAGAATGTGCCAGGGAAGTACTGTGGCCGGATCAGCAGGACCTGTACGGTGCGCATTGGCATCTGTGCTGATGCGGCTATTCCTCGCCGCTTATTACCGGTTTTTCGGCCGGCGCATTTAGGGTAGCCCCGGCGCTGGCCACCACAATGCACCCCACGGCCACCCATTGGCTAAGCGTCAGCCGCTCATTCAGCAGCAGCCACCCCGATAAGGCCGCCGCCACCGGCTCCAGGCTCATCAGAATGCTGAAGGTGCGGGTTGACAAGGACTGGAGCGCCTGGATTTCCAGGGAGAAGGGCAGTACGCTGGAGAATAGCGCCAGCAACCCGGCCAGCAGGAGCAAATGGGGCGTCAGGTGCAGCAGGCTGCCGCTGGCTATGCCAAACGGCAGCACCGGCAACGCGGCAAACAACATACCCACTGCCACGGCCCGGGGCCCCGGCAGTACGGCCGCCGTGCGCCGGCCCAGCACAATGTACACCGCCCAGCACAGTCCGGCCGCCAGCGCCAGGCCCATGCCCGGCAGATCAATGCCGTGGCCGCCCGGTGGGGTAATCAGCACAATGCCAGCACCGGCCAGCGCCACCCATACCACATCAACCCAGCGCCGGGAGCCCAGCAGCGCCAAGCCCAGCGGACCCACAAACTCCAGGGTAACGGCCAGCCCCAGCGGAATGCGCGCCAGGGCACAGTAAAACAGAAAGTTCATGGTGCCCAGCGCCAGCCCGTAGGGCACCACGGCCCGCCACTGCGCCGGCCGCAGCTCCCGCAGGTTTGGCCGTACCAGCAGCAGCAATACCAGCGCCGAGAGGCCAATGCGCAGGCTGGTGGTGCCGGCGGCTCCAAGCACCGGAAACAAGCCCTTGGCAATGGCGGCTCCGCCCTGCACGCTGAGAATAGCAAGCAACACCACCGGTATGGCAGGTAAGGAGAGTCGAAATCTGGACATGAGGGGACGGTTTCACCTGCGCAATTTCCGGCGTACTACTGCAACGGGCCTGCCTCCCGGTGGAAAGCAGGCCCGTTCCAATGCCAGAATGCTGGCTTGTTTACTCAGCCAGCAGTTGGTCGATGGTTTGGTTGAATTCGGCCACTTCCTGCTCGTAGTACTTGCCGGTGCCGGGACCGGAGTAGCCGGTGTGAATCTTGCGCACCTCGCCTTTTTTATCCAGGAAGATGGTAGTGGGGAAAGCCAAGACCTTCTGCACTTGTGGCAACGACTGGCTGGCCGCCTCCGAAGAAGCCTCGCCGGCAATGGCAATATCATAGCCCACATTCATGCGCTCTTTCATTTTCAGCAGCTTCTGGGCGGCTACTTTCTGGTCGGTGGTGCGCTCATAGCCCAGCCCGATGATTTCCACCCCGCGCTGCTTGTTCTTCTCGTACCAGGGGGCCAGGAAGTTGGTTTCGTCCATGCAGTTGGGGCACCAGGAGCCCAGAATCTGCACCACTACCACTTTGCCCTTGTATTTGGGGTCGGAAGGGGAGATGCTGCCACCTTCGTAGATGCTGGGGAACTTGAAGTCGAGCTTTTTCTGGCCGGGCTTCATACCGGTCAAGGCGTTGGCGTCGGGCAGTTTGGCGTTGGGGTCCAGCACGGCGGTCCAGGTGGAGTGGCCTTTTTTGCCGCTGTAGAAGTGGCCTTGCAGGGTGTTGCCCGACTTCTTCGCGGTAAACAAAAAGCCGTGGCTACCATCAAAGGTTGTGAGCTTTAGCTGGTCACCTTCGGTTTGGCCTACTAGGTAGCGGTAGTCGCCGGTAGTGGTGAGGAAAGTGCCCGTAACAGTGGAGCCTTTCTGCTCAAACACGCCTATAGCTGGCGTCACGTCGCCTTCAGTCCCTTTAAAGTCGACTTTCCAGGTACCAGCGAAAGATTGAGGCTGTGCCGTTGGCGTAGGATATTGTTTCTCACCCTTCGTTGCCGCAAACGGCACGCGGTAGGGCTCCTTGCCGTCGTACTTCACCCAGGTGCCTTTCAGCTTATCGGTGCCATCAGGGCGCACCACCAAGGCGGCGTCGAATACGCCCAGGCGGATGGTGGTGGAGTCGCCGGCCGTGCTGATTTCGTCGAGCTTCAGGCGTTCCTCGCCGTTGCGCAGCGTGACGGTGGGCTTGCCGCCGTCCTGGGCTACCTCAAACAGAAACGGAATTTCCTGGCCCTGGGCCGAAAGCACGCCCCGCCAGGTGCCGGCCGTAAGGGCCGGAGCCGCATTGGTAGCAGCGGCATCGGTAGCTGCCGTGTTTTCAGAAGTGGTGGAATTGGACTGACAGGCCACCGCGGCCAGCGCGAGTCCGGCCCCGGCTACGGCCTTGCGTACTGCAATGGCTACGGGCATGGTGAAAAAGTTACGTGAGTTCGGGGCTAAACTACGGCCGGCCCCTGGTTGTTTACAACTCAAGGCCGTTGCGGCCGGCCAGCAAATGATTTTACGTGTCATCCTGAGCAGAGCGAAGGACCTTATCACCCATGAATAAGTCGTTCGATATTAAATCAGACGTGATAAGGTCCTTCGCTCTGCTCAGGATGACAGTATCGTTACGTTTGCCCAAGCTGCAACAATTCCGCCACTATCCGTTAGAATGATTCTAAATGAGGTGCCGGGACGGTGGCAAAGGCCCGAAAAGTTGGGCTGCGCAACAGCCGGTACCTATATTTGCGTACCTGCTACCAGCAGGTTCGTTCTCTCCACTTTTTCCATTTCGCATTATGGCGTTTGACTTAGAAATGATCAAGGCCGTGTACGATGGCATGGGCTCCCGCATTGAAGCCGCCCGTACCGCCGTTGGCCGCCCGCTTACCCTGACTGAAAAAATCCTGTACGCTCACCTGTACGGCGGCTCTGTTTCGCAGGCGTATGAGCGGGGCGTTTCCTACGTCGATTTCGCTCCGGACCGCGTAGCCATGCAGGACGCTACGGCCCAGATGGCGCTGTTGCAGTTCATGCAGGCCGGCAAACCCAAAGTGGCCGTGCCCAGCACCGTGCATTGTGACCACCTCATTCAGGCGGAGCGCGGCGCCGACCAGGATTTGGCCGTGGCCAACTCCGAAAATAAGGAGGTGTACGACTTCCTGGCCTCGGTTTCCAATAAGTACGGTATTGGCTTCTGGAAGCCCGGCGCCGGCATCATTCACCAGGTGGTGCTCGAGAACTACGCCTTCCCCGGCGGTATGATGATTGGCACCGACTCGCACACGCCCAACGCCGGCGGCCTCGGCATGATTGCTATTGGCGTGGGCGGGGCCGATGCCGTGGACGTGATGTCGGGTATGGCCTGGGAGTTGAAATTCCCCAAAGTAATTGGTGTGAAGCTGACCGGTAAGCTCTCGGGCTGGACGTCGGCCAAGGACGTGATTCTGCGCGTAGCTGGCATCCTGACCGTAAAAGGCGGCACGGGAGCCATTGTGGAATACTTCGGCGAGGGCGCCAACGCCCTGTCGGCCACCGGCAAAGGCACCATCTGCAACATGGGCGCCGAAATCGGGGCTACCACCTCGGTGTTCAGCTACGATGAGAAAATGGGCGACTACCTGCGCGGCACCGGCCGCGCCGAAATTGCCGACGCCGCTGCGGCCGTAGCCGCCCACCTGCGCGCCGACGATGAGGTGTACGCTGATCCGAAATCGTATTACGACCAGCTCATCGAAATCGACCTGAGCACCCTGGAGCCCTACGTGAACGGCCCGTTCACCCCGGACGCCGCCTGGCCGATTTCGGAGTTTGCCGCCGCCGTAAAAGAGCACAACTGGCCCGCCAAGCTGGAAGTAGGCCTCATCGGCTCTTGCACCAACTCCAGCTACGAAGACATTACCCGCGCCGCCAGCATTGCCAAGCAGGCCGCCGACAAGGGCCTGACCGTGCAGGCCGAGTACACCGTAACGCCCGGCTCGGAGCTGGTGCGCTACACCGTGGAGCGCGACGGCCTGCTCGATACCTTCGCCCAGATGGGCGGGGTGGTGCTGGCCAACGCCTGCGGGCCGTGCATCGGGCAGTGGGCCCGCCACATGGACGACATGAAGCGGCCCAACTCCATCATCACCTCCTTCAACCGCAACTTCGCCAAGCGCAACGACGGCAACCCCAACACCCACGCCTTCGTGGCCTCCCCCGAAATCGTGACGGCTTTTGCCATTGCCGGTGACCTGACCTTTAACCCCCTCACCGATACGCTGACCACCAAAGACGGCCAGCAGGTGAAGTTCGACGAGCCCCAGGGCATTGAAATGCCGCCCCGTGGTTTCGCCGTGGAGGATGCCGGCTTCCAGGCGCCCGCCGCCGATGGCTCGGGTGTGCAGGTACTCGTAGACCCCGCTTCCGACCGTTTGCAGCTGCTCGACCCCTTCAAACCCTGGGAAGGCACTGACCTGAAAGGCTTGCGTCTGCTCATCAAGGCCCAGGGCAAGTGCACCACCGACCACATCAGCATGGCTGGTCCCTGGCTGAAATACCGCGGCCACCTGGACAACATCAGCAACAACATGCTCATCGGGGCCATCAACGCCTTTAATGGCGAAGCCAACTCGGTGAAAGATGAGCTGACCCAGGGCACGCCTTACTCGCCGGTGCCGCAGGTAGCCCGCAACTACAAAGCCCAGGGCATTGGCTCGGTGGTAGTAGGCGACGAAAACTACGGGGAAGGCTCCTCGCGGGAGCACGCCGCCATGGAGCCCCGCCACCTGGGCGTGCGCGCCGTGCTGGTAAAAAGCTTCGCCCGCATCCACGAAACCAACCTGAAGAAGCAGGGGATGCTGGCCCTGACCTTCGCCAACAAGGCCGACTACGACCTGATTGAGGAAGACGACACCATCGACATCCTCGGCCTGACCACCTTCGCCCCCGGCCAGCCCCTGCAGGTGCGCCTGCACCACGCCGACGGCGACACCGACCTGATTACGGTGAACCACACCTACAACGAGGGTCAGATTGAGTGGTTCAAAGCCGGCTCGGCCCTGAACCTGATTCGCCTGAAAGAGTCGGGCCAGGTAGCTTAAGCTGCCGGTACGCTACAATAGAAACGGCCGCCTTCCCGGATAGGGGAGGCGGCCGTTTTTGTGGAATTTACTGTGTAGTGGCATCAGAGTGAAAATCATCTTTTATCACCATGCGCACCTTTTATATGCTGAGCTTTTTACTGCTGTTTCTCGTAGCACAGGCCGTAGCCCAACGGGTACTGCGAGGTACTGTAGTGGACAAAAGTACCGGGCAGGGAATACCGGGAATAACTGTACTCGCTAGGACGGATATTGGCACCACTACCAACTCCAATGGCACATTTAGCATTAGAATATCCGGAGACACGGCAACTCTGTGGGTGGGCGGTTTCGGCTTCGTTGCGAGGCGCGTGCGTGTGGTGGCAGGTGACACGAGCGTATCCATCCGGCTTGCTACCAGTTGTACCGTAGACTATTTCTACCGCCCGTACGTCGGTATATCTGTCAACAGCGGCCTTCGGTATACTCCACTGGGTGGACAACTGACCTTGTTTCGTCCCAACCTGTGGGCCGCCGAGCACATGCAGCCGGCGGGTCGGCTGGAATTACTATACCGGCGCGGGCCGCGCACCACGTACCGGGCCGCTACGGTAGCAATTGATGAGTTGGTAGCCACTTGCCAGGTGAATATAGATGTGGCGTTGCAGCTAGAGCAGCTGAAAGGGCCGCAACCCGACAACCAGTTTGAGCGGCGAAGCGCAGGAATCAACTTTCAGCACGATGCTGGTTTCAGGCCCTTTCCCGTGTGGGTGGCGGTCGGCCAGGCTCGGGGCAGGGGAGAGGAAATTAGGGGTTGGCGTACCGGGCTGGAACTGGGAACTGAAAGGGAAGTAAGAATTAGTCAAAAACGCGCGGTAGAGGTAGCCGGGCGGGTAGGGTGGTGGCAGACTGTCTGGCAGTGGCAGAGTACTGTGTCTTGGGTAAGCTATAAGTACATAGCCGCAGCGACTTATCAGCGGATTGGAGCCAGCTACCAGGAAATCAGTGTGCGGCTGGGAATACAGCTCACGCCGCCTCACCATAAACACGGAGCGAATTAGAAGCAGAGGTAAAGCAAAGCAGCATGCAACGATTCTCCACGCGGCAGGCTCTGCATAGAAACGACAACCATTCGAAACTCTATGAAACAGATAGTTACGCTAGTAGGAAGTGCCCTGGCCGCGTTGGCCCTGAGCGGTTGCGTTACCTGTGCAGGCGACACAGAACCATGTCTGGACACTGATATACCCATCACCAGCCTCGAGGCAACTTACGGCTGTACCAACACGCCCCGGCAGCTCAGTACCAGTCTGAACCAGACGTACACCGTCATCCGGAATCAGGCCGACTTCGACCGGCTGGTAACCGGCAGCTGCCACCCCCAGATTGACTTTACGAAGTACGACCTGGTGATTGGCAACAAAGGCTCGATGAGTGGCAGCTCCACCATCAGCTACACCTACCTGCGCCAGTGCGAAACCGATAAGCTGATATTGCTGGTAACCTTCCGCGCGGGTCTTACCAACGACGCGCCCATCCTGACCTATCATGCGCTGGTGCCCAAGCTGGCCCCGGCCGAAACGGTGGAGGTGAAAGTAGAAATGAAAACCAATTAGTTGGTTGAATATCAAATACCAGAAAAATGGCTGCCCTTCCGAAGTGGGAGAGGTAGCCGTTTTTTTGTTGCTTTACGCACCCGTTTCTTCCGCCCCGATGCCGCGTTTCGCCGGTTGTTTGCTGCTTCTTCTGCTTGTGTGCGGCACTGCCCGGGCCCAGCGCACCTATCTGGTCGACGACTTCTCACCGGCTTACTTTGGCAAAATCTACCTGGCTGATACGGCCGCAGTATTCAACCCCGGCTGGGTGGCGGTGTACGACCGGAAAACCCGCCGGCAGGTGCTGAAAGTAGCCTCGGAGGAGCTGGCGCTGAGCCTGCACCACGGCCGGGCCCTGGCCAATGTGCAGGAGCTGCCCTACGGCGAGCAAAGCCTGATTATCAGTGAGGATTTCAACTTCGACGGGCGTCAGGACCTGGCCCTGGAAGACGGGCAGAACAGCTGCTACCACGGTCCTTCGTTTCAGGTGTACCTGGCCACGCCCACCGGCTTTGCGCACAGCGCGGCCTTCACCCGGCTGGCCCAGGAGTACTGTGGCATGTTCCGGACGGATGCCAGGGCCAGGCGGCTGAGTACCATGACTAAAAGCGGCTGTTGCTGGCACGAGGTTGCGGAGTACGTAGTGAAGAACAATGCCCCGTTTCAGGTGCACCGGGTTGAGGAGGATATGATGCAGTACCCATTCGGGACCATCACCGAGGAAACCTGGAACGGCCAGCGCACCGTGACGCACACACGCCAGACGGTGGACCTGGCCGCCAACAACGTGCAAGTGCTCGGCAGCGCGCCGCTACCCGAAACCCACCGGCGCATCGTGCTGTTCACCACCGACGGCACCACCCTGCACTACGCCCTGCTCCGCCCCGATGGCACCGTGGAGTTCCGCTACCCGGGCCCCGGTACCGACGAGGCCCCGTTTGAGCTTACCTGTGGCTTGGCCGTTACGACGCTGAAGTTCCGCAACCACGGGGCCGTGTACCGGTTCCGGGAAACGGCGGCAACGCCCGTGGCGCTGGAAGTGCAGAATGGGCCAGCTAAGCGGGTTCTCTACACTCCTGACTCGACCCGGGCGTTTTTGCAGCCCCTGCGCACCCTGCCGCTGGAAAACGTGCGCAAGCAGTGAAGCCGTTTAGAAAGTTAAAAGACCGTCATGCTCTATCTGGCGTCCGCTTGTCGAAGCATCTCTACCTCTGACTAACCTCTGACATGTGGCCGAAGCGGTAGAGATGCTTCGACAAGCGGACGCCAGATAGAGCATGACGGTCTGATTGGTTCTGCCAGACTTCCTAAACAGCTTCATAATCTGATAACGGTCTTTTCTGGCAAACCGCCCGCGTAATTGGCAGCGCCTTCCTTCGGCTCCTCGGCTCCGCCCGGTAGGGCGTTCTGTTGATTTCCTGACTAGCTTTGATAGATGAAAGGATGGCTTATCTGGGTGTTGGGGCTGGTGCTGACGACCTTTTCCGCCCGGGCGCAAACCACCCAGCTGGATACCCTGTACGAGCGGGCCCTGGCCGGCAGCCGCCCGGCGCTGACGCGGCTGGTGCGCCTCACCCGCAGCTATCAGCGGGTGCACTACTACATTGGCCGGCACCAGCGGAAAGGGCGGCTGGGAAATTTGGCCGCCGGTAATCTGCAAAGTCTGGTGGTGTTTTCTGCCCCCGAGCTGCCGGGCTGGCCGCTGGATTTTTCGCGCAATCATCTGGCCCTGGTGCGCCGCCGCCTGCCGGATTTGCGCTACTTCCTGGAGTACCAGCAGTGGGGACTGAGCCGGCTGGAAGATGACTCCAGCAGCATCTATCATCTGCGCCTACTACCCGCTGGCCAGTGGGTTTCTAAAGTAAAGCCACCAGCGGCTTTGGCCTACGCAGCGGGAGAGGGACGGCGGCTGGATTCGTTATGGCAAATTCGTAGCCCGTTGCTGCTGCGAGAGCTACCTCGCTACGCCTATTGGCACCGGCAACACGGTTTCCTCTCGGATGACCTGGTTGCTTTTATGGAGCAGGCCACCGGCCTACAGGTCGGCGTGCTGAATTACACTGCCGACACCGTGTACGCCCTGGGATATGACTACCACGATGTAGCGTTGCGCAACTACACGGTTTTCTGGGCTCGGCACTATCAGCAGTTCCGCTGGAATCCGCAGCTAGGTCGTTTTGAAGCACCGGCCCTGCCCATCCGGCCGCGCTCCACCGTTCAACTGCTGCTCGACCAGATTGTCAGCCCCGATTCGGCCACGGCTTTTCGGGCCTACACTGCCTTCATCGAGCAGAATATTCGGGTGCCCTGGAAAAAAGGACCTGAACTATTTAGCTTTTTCCCTAACCGAGCTTTACCAAGTCGCTGGGAGCAGTTTGTGCACGGCAAGCAGGCCCTGCGCGCCTACCTGCGCCCAGGCAACCTGCCGCTCACGCTGCCCCCGCTGCTGCTCCAGCAAAGCCAACAGCTGCTGCAGCCACTGCCTTTCGGGCAACGCTACCAGCTGGAAAACCAGCTGATGCGCCAGCTGAGCCTGGAAACTATTACCGCTTTTGAGTTGACGATGCTGGACTACCAGCGAAACGAGGCGGCGCAGGAGTCGGTGGGGCGCATTCTGGATGTGTGGTATTCCCGGCACTGGCCGGAAGTAACGGGCACTGAGCGGGCACTGGGCCTGTATCTGAAAAAAATACGGGTGTATGATGACCTAGGCATCGTGGGCATCAGCAACAACTTCATCTATAAGCTGAATACCCTGCGCGGGCAACCGCGCCGGATAGTGCGCCACCTGCGGGCCACGGCCCCCGACGCGGCGGTGCGCCAAACCGCCCGCCAGGCATTGCGGCCCCACTGGTCCTACCGCGCCCGGCGAACGTTCAGCCGGGTCCGGCCCACCTCCGTGCCGGCCAAGCTCTACAACGCCGATAGTCTGCGGCAGGTGCTGCAAGGGCTGGGGCTGGACGTGTATCCGGCCGGGCAGCTTGATGTGGCGCGCGTGGATACCGCCCTGAAATACGACGCCCCGATTGGGTTCGTGGGCGGCCTCTCATGCCGCACTACCACTTTGCAGCCCCTCATCCGCCTGCTGGAGGCCCACTTCCGCACCGACCTAAGGTTCGGTCCCGCTTTCGGCGACTGGCGCATGTCGGGCTCCCCCTCCGTGGTGCACCGGGCGCGGGCGTGGCGCTGGTACCTACGCCGCCAGGAGCTACTGGGCAAGGATACCGCCCCCATTTCCTTCGTGCAGAAAAACAGCTTCCGCCGCCACTCGCCCGCCGGCACCTGGAAACGGAAGCTCCGCCGGTTCACGCGCCGCCTGTTTCACTAAGGTGTGTAGACAGTCAGTAAAAAAGTGTCAAAAAGGCCGTCATGCTGAGTGGAATCGAAGCATCTCTACCTCCGACTAATTATTATCACCGCAACGAAGCGGGAGAGATGCTTCGACAAGCGGATGCCAGATGAGCATAACGGCCTTTTATCTGACTGTCCACACACCCTAGCCTCAATGGCCTCCTGAGCAGTCCGGCGGGCCCGCCGCTGCGCTACTTGTGCCGCCTGGTTTTCCAGTGGCCTTGTGCACCAGGTAAGATTGTCGGGCCGGTTGGGAGGAAATACGGACTTTACAGGCGGAGTATGGTTCTTTTTGCTGTGTAAGAAGCACACCTGCTGAAACGTAGTTGTGTAGACTTTGAAATACAAAGTTCTTTTATTTATGTTTGCCCGATGGTAAGATACGCTCCCACTTGCTGATGTCGATGCCTGCCCGCTGGCCCTACTACGCAGCTGCTTTAGCCGTTTTCCTGGCGGCCAAGCTGCTATATGCCCACGCTACTACTGCCGAAGTACGGTTTCTGCTGGCGCCCACCAACGCTTTGGTGAGCCTGGTGCTGAACTCCCCATCCGAGTTTGACGCTACCCGGGGCTACGTGCACGCCGGTCGCCACCTTGTCATCGACAAATCGTGCGCGGGGGGCGCATTCTGGCTGCTGAGCTGGCTGCTGCTGGCCCTCACATGGCTGCACCGCGGTGGGCCGCACCCGGGGAGGGCGCTGCCGGCGTTAGTGGCGGTCAGTTTCGGGCTTACCTTGCTCGTCAATACGGCCCGCATAGTGGGGGCGGTGGCGGTGCAGGGGGTGGTGCCGGAGCCGCCTGCCTGGCTGCACGAGGCGCAGGGGGCCCTGGTGTATTTGTTTTTCCTGGTGGCCAGCTACGGCGGGCTCCTGTATCTGCTCACTCACTTACCCGTTTTCCGTGCGCACTCTGCTTAACCCCCGGTGGCTGTGGCTGCTGAACACCCTGCCGCTGCTGGTGCTGCTGGCCGTGCTGGGCGGCGAATACCGCGTCATTCGCACCCTATTGCCACCCGAAAGCCTACTGCAATGGCGTTGGTTTGGCGGTGCGCTGGTGGCCCTGGGCACGCTGCACGCCGCCTACACCGCCTGGCAGGGGCGGCGTGGAGCCAGTTTGCCGCTGGGCTACGCTTTGGTGGCCCTGGGGGCGTATATCGGGTTTCTATACGCCTACGGCTACCACCTCGATACCCTGTTTCCGCGGGAAATTCCGCGCTGGATGGTGCCCGGCGACTTGCCCCTGTACGCGGGCACGTTTCTGATGCCCACGCTGGCCCATGCCGCCGCGGTGCTGGTGCTGCGCCTCACCCCCGACGAGCCCCCCCCCCGCGCCCTGCCCAGCTTCGGGGTGGCCCTGGCCGTACCGGTGGGCTGGTACATGTTTGCGCAGCTGGTGCTCCCGCTGTGGCAGGGCCCCGGCGGCAAAGTGGGGCAGCACGCGCTGGTGGTCGTGCTCATTGCCAGCACGCTGGTATTTCTGCTGGCCCTGGCCCGCGGCATCTACATCGTGGCCGCGCGGCGGGCAGAGGGGTGGGCGCGCTACCAGTGGCTGTGGAAGCTGCTGATTGCCGGGGTGCTGCCGCTGCTGGGGCTGGCTGTTAACAACGGTTTGTTGTTTCCGGAGCGGTTCTTCTGGTCGGACGGCCGGGGCGGCGGGGTTTTCGGGAATTTTAACGGGCCGTGGTGGTACGGGCTGGCCGTGCTGAATGCCGGGCTGCTGTGCGTGCCGACACCCGCCGGACCCAAGGTGCGGCTGGCGCTGTACCTAGGCCGGGGCCTCACGCTGGCCTACACGCTCTACTTCTTCCTGGTGTTTCTGCCGTTTCTGCCGCTGTCGGTGGTGGCCGTGGCGGCAATAGGCGTGGGCTTCCTCATGCTCACGCCCCTGGCGTTGCTGGTGGTGCACGGGCGCGAGCTAGCCCACGACTACGCCGCGCTACGGCCGTTTTTTGCGAGCCGCTGGCTGGTGCTCGGCCTCGTGGTGGCCGGCTGCGTGCTGCCGCTGGCCGTTACGCTGCGCTACCTGCACTACCGCACCGTGCTGCACCAGGCCCTCGATTACGTATACGCCCCCGACTACGCCCGCCGCTACCGCCCGCTCGACGCGGCCTCGCTCGATAATACGCTGACGGTGGTACGCGGCCACAAAGACGGGCGTAGCTCCTCGTTCACCGGCGCTCAGCTGCCGTATTTGTCGGCCTACTTCAACTGGTTGGTGCTCGACAACCTTACGCTGTCGGAAAGCAAGCTGGCGACGTTGGAGCAGGTGTTTTTCAACCGCCTGGCCCCGCGCCCGCCTAGGCCGCTGGACCTAATGGACGCGCCTAATATTGCCGCGCCGCGCCTCACCCGTCTGGCCGCCCGTAGCCGCTACGATGCCGTCCAGCAGGCCTGGGTGAGCTGGGTGGACGTGACGGTAACTAACCCTGATTCTGGCAGCGGTGCGGCTGAGTACGCCACCACGTTCGAGCTGCCGGCGGGCTGTTTCGTGGCCGATTATTACCTGGATATTGCCGGGCGGCGCGAGCCGGGCATTCTGGCCGAAAAGCGGGCCGCCGCCTGGGTGTACGCCCATATTCGCAATGAGCAGCGCGACCCGGGCCTGCTGAGCTACCTGAGCGGCAACCGTCTGGCGCTGCGAGTGTTTCCGTTCGGGGCGGGGGAGGAGCGGCGCACTGGCTTCCGGCTGCTGCACAAAGAGCCGCTCACCTTCACCCTCGACCAGCACTCGGTGGCCCTGGGCCCCGCGCGCCCCAGCACTGCCCGCCCGACAGTGGCCCCTGATACGGCCGGGGGCGTTGCATACGTGCCGGCTGCTGCCAAAGCCGCGCTGCCCGCGGTGCGCCGCCGGCCTTACTATCATTTCGTGCTCGATATGTCGGCCGGCAACCGGGCGCAATGGCCCCGCTACCGCCAGCGAATTGCCACGCTGCTAAAGCAGCAAGCCGCCGGGGCCGAAGAGCCGCGCTACAGCCTCACCAACGCCTATGTGCGCACGCTCACCCCCCCGGGCCTGCTGCAAGCCGACACTGCCGCGCTCCGCTACGAAGGGGGCTTCTACCTTGACCGGGCCATCCGGCAGGTGCTGGTGCAGGCCGCCGCCACGCCCGCGCCGCGCTACCCCGTCATCGTGGTGGTATCCGCTGATTTCGACCGGGCCGTGCTGCCTACTGACTTCGCCGACCTACGCCACGCCCTACCCGATACCGACGTGTTTTACGAGCTGACGGAGCAGGGCGAGCTAGTGTCGCATTTGTTGTGGCAGAACCCGGCCGCCCGGGGCGCGGCCGGGGCCCAGCCCGGGGCCCCCAACCCTGTGGTGGCCTGGCCCAACGATACGCGCCCCGCAGCCTACCTGCCCGCTACCAACCAGCCCGACTTGGTGCTTACCCGGCCTCTGCCCCGCGCCCCGGCCGGGCCCCTGCCGCCCGGCAGCTGGCGGGCCGGCTTGCAGCTGTGGGGGCAGTGGCGCGCCCAAACCCATCACCCCGAAACCACCGAAACGGCCGGCCCGCAGTCGGTGCAGGGCAGCATTCAGTCGGGCATCCTCACTCCGCTGACTTCTTATCTGGCCCTCGAAAACGAAGCGCAAAAAGCCGCCCTACGCCGCAAGCAGGCGCAGCTGCTGGCCGGCCACGCTGCCCTCGACGCCGGCGAAGACGACCTGCGGCAGATGTCGGAGCCGCGCGACTGGGTGGTGGCGCTCGGGATGCTGGCCGCGTGGCTGGGGTGGCAGTGGCAGCGTCGGCGCCGGCTAGCCGGCGCTATTGCGTAGCCATCTGCGCAGGCCGGTTTTCGCGCGGCTTCTGCACCAGATAGTAGTACAGCAAAATCATGAGGCCCGAAAGAAACGGCAGCAGCGCCAGGTGCTTGCCGGTGATGCCGCCCCATACCCGCACGGCGTCGAAGCCCAGAAACTCGCTGATCATCCAGTAGGAGTTGGCCGAAATCCAGAACACGATGGCCAAATTGTGAGCCAGCTCGGCGGCAATGCTGCGGGTGCGCCAGGTAATGAGCAAGGCGATGGTGAGCGTGGGGAAAATCATGCTGATGCCCAGCGGCTTCCAGATCATACACCAGCCGATATCCTTGAGCAGCCAGAACAGGATGTGCAGGTTTTCCAGGCGGCGATAGGGGGCCGGGATGGTGTAGAGTTGGTCGTCGGGTTGGGACATAGGGCGGGCGAAAAGCCAAAGATACGCCTCCCGGTTCCGGAGGTGCAATGCGCCGCCGGGGGCACTGGTTCGGCTTTTTCTGAGCCCTTGCGTATGAGGGCCAACCTATTCTTGTTGTAGCTTGCCCGCTCATGACTGAAACCACCCGAAGCGTTGCCAGAAAAGTAGGCAAAGGAATTCTCTGGACCGGAGGCGGCGTGCTGGGGGCAGTAGCCCTGTATCTGGCCGCTTCAGCCGCCTTGTCGGCAGTACCGGTAGCGGCCTCCGGCCCCGTACCCAACCCACAGGAAGAGATAGAAGCCTATATCCTGTCCAACGGCGTGCATACCGACTTGGTAGTGCCGGTCCGTTCGGTCCAGATGGACTGGACCCAGCTGGTGCCCTACACCGATACCCCGGCTGCCGACACAACCATGCAGTTTATCGGGTTTGGCTGGGGCGACAAAGGCTTTTACCTCGATACACCTACCTGGGCCGAGCTCAAACCCAGTACGGCCCTGAAGGCTATGTTCTGGCTGAGTACCACGGCTATGCACACCACCTTCCATCACCGGCCCACTGTGGGGGCCGACTGCGTACGACTGCGCCTGAGCCCGGCAGAATATGCCCGGCTCATTGTTTTTATCAAGACCAGCTTCGACTACGATGCCCAAGGCCGCCCCCGGCATATTGCCGGCCACGGCTACGGCCAGCATGATGCTTTCTATGAGGCCAAAAGAACCTACAACCTCTTTTACACTTGCAACACCTGGGCCAACAACGGACTGAAAGCCGCTGGCCAGAAGGCGGCTCTCTGGACTCCTTTCGATTTTGGCATCCTCTGGCAGTACCGGTAGGTGCCCCACCGCATTTTTAAGCTCGTTTTAACACCCCATACGCCCATTCAACCGTACTTTGACCCTATGACGACTTACGACGAAATCTTCGAGAACAACCGCCAGTGGGTAGCCACCAGCACCGGTACCAACGCCGACTTCCTGCGCCATCTGGCCGCTGACCAGAAGCCGGACTACCTGTACATTGGGTGCAGTGATTCCCGCGTGACGGCAGAGGACCTGATGGGCGTAGCTCCCGGCGAGGTGTTTGTACATCGCAACGTGGCCAACCTGGTTATCAACATCGACCTCAATGCAATGTCGGTGATTGAGTATGCGGTGGGCCACCTGGGAGTAAAGCACATTGTAGTGTGCGGGCACTACGGCTGCGGCGGTGTAAAGGCCGCCATGCAGTCCAAGGATCTGGGCATTATGAACCCCTGGCTGCGTAACATCCGGGACGTGTACCGCTTGCACCAGGCGGAGCTGGATGCCATTGCAGACGTGGATGCCCGCTACGACCGGCTGGTGGAGCTGAACGTGCAGGAGCAGTGCGTAAATGTTATTAAAACGGCGGTGGTGCAACAGAGCTACCTTAAAAACGGCTACCCCACGGTACATGGCTGGGTTTTCGACCTGAAAACGGGCCTACTGAAAGACCTGAAGCTGAATTTTGTGGAGATTCTGCACAATATTCAGGAAATCTATAACCTGAGCAACGAGCCATTTTTCGGGCTGAACAAGCAAAGCTCCCCGGCGGAGGAAATCAGCTCGGCCAAAACGGAAGTACAGCGGTAACGCCCTGCGTAAAGTGTATGCCTAAAAAAAATCCGGCTGCTTTCGGGTAGCGCACCGAAAGCAGCCGGAATAAAGGAGTTGCGAAAAATGAAAGTTGCTTAGTTAAGCCAGATCTGAGCAACTGGCTCAAAGCGGTGCTGGGCAAATGCGCCGTAGGGCTGCTCGGCATAAAACCCCAGCACGTGTACCTGCAGTTGCCCAGTGCGCACGTTGCGGCGCATCTGAATGGGGTACACCTGACCGGACGCCGGCCAGTCGCCTACGTGGTCCGTCGGGCGGCGGCTGGCATCCACACACCGGGCATATTGCTGCAGGGGAAGAGGAACGGGAAGCTTCGTTTTCGACATATCCAAAGATACGCATATTTATCCAATAAACTAAAAAAATTGGAGTTGAAAATATAGGCTTGATGATGCCGATAAGTACCTTTTAGGTTATTCTAAATTATGATTTATACGGGTTTAATTTTTCTGGTTCAGAACTCCTGGTTCCAGAAAGCAGGTTGCTGAGTTGCTTTTATTGCTAATTATATTAGTGTTACTTCCGGCCCAGGGTAGATGAGTTCGACAGCCACCTCACCGCTTTTCCAGGCGGAGCCGATAGTTGGCTTCCGGCGTTTGAATATGCACGATATATACGCCGGCCGCATACCCGCGCACATCCAGCTGCAGCCGGGCAGCAGGGGCCGCATAAGTAGCTACCACCTGCCCTACCGCCGATAGCACCTGCACGGCTACAGTGCCAGCCGGTAGTGTAAGCTGCG
Source organism: Hymenobacter metallilatus (assembly GCF_003944705.1). Classification (GTDB taxonomy): domain Bacteria; phylum Bacteroidota; class Bacteroidia; order Cytophagales; family Hymenobacteraceae; genus Hymenobacter; species Hymenobacter metallilatus. The sequence continues at coordinate 156,496 of NZ_RWIS01000005.1, forward strand.
CTAAGCCAGTTGTGGGATTAGGATACAGAGCCAACCCCGCTGCCCGGGGGCTGCGGGTGGGAAGCAGCTGCTGGTAGCGGCTGGCGGCGGCATCGGCGGCCTGCTGAAGCTGCGCCAGGGAAGGAGCCGCCAGCACCGCAAACGTGACGACCACTGAATCGGCGGGAGCCAGCCCCGCGAGTACAGCTCCGGTTACCTGGGACGCATCGGTAGCCGTAAGCAGCCGCGCCGACTGAGTGCCGTTGCTAAGGGTCAGGAATTTCTCGGCGGTGCTAAACCCATCGGCCAGTCGGACGGGGGAGCCGGTGGGGGCTTGGTTGTTGAGCGCATAAGCCGTAACCTGACCGCCCCCCAGGTGGCGTACCCCAGCATACTGGCGGGGCGCGGCCGGGTCGTAGAGGTAGTGCAGCCGGCGGGCGGCATCCCATTCCACCACGTTACGCCCCCCCTCGCCGGGCAGGTCCCAATCCAGGAACAGCCCCAGGTGCAAAGGGCGCAGGGTATCAGGCGTGAGGTTGGTAACGCGGTACTCCAGCAGCACATAGTCGCGGTGCGGGGCAGTAGCCCAGGCGTATGCCTGCTGGCGTATCCGCACCCCCACGGTGCGCCCCCGGGTGAGGGTGGGCAAAGAGTCACGAAGTAGGCCTAGGGCCTCCTGGTCGGCCCGGAGCGGCTGGGTGCGCAGGAAGGCGCGGAGCTGGGTCTGGAAGTCGGTATCGGCGCCGCGTCGGTCGTTGCGGATGTTGTCGGAAACGCGCGTGGCCGAGGTGGCTACCAGCAGGCCGCCCTCCGCGAGTAGGGGCGCGCCCTGCTGGTAGCTTACACCCTCTCCAATATCGGAGCCTAACCCGTCGTACCCAAGGTTGCCCCGGCTGGTGAGCGTAAGAGTTAGGTTGTTGGCATCCAGTACCACATAGTCGGGGTTGAGCAGGATGGTTTCATACTGGTCTTCCTGATACCCGGTGGCGGCATCCTGCATCCGGTATCGGATAACGGCCCGGGTGTTGAGCGGTACCCCGGCTGCCACCGCCAGCCGGAAGGGTGCGGCCGTATTCGTGCGCCGTTCCAGCGTGGCCAGCGGGCCAGCCGCAAACGTGCCCTGCCGCACCAGCAAGTGCGGCGACAACGATGTAAGAGTAACTGTCAGGTTGGTAAGCGGCTGCAGCAGGTTTTGCACCTGCACTGCCAGGCGCAGCGTGTCGCCGGGGGCATAGGCCCGGCGCTGGGGCGCAAACGTGCGCGCAACCACCCGGGCCGAGTGCTGCCCCGCTTCCGTTACGGCCCGCAGCACATTCAGCCGCCCCGAGCCGATGCGGCCCGCGTAGGCCACGTTGCCCGGCAGAGCATCCACGTTGTCGGTGGTGCGGCGAAGCTGGGCCGCCACCTGCGCGGCAGTGTAGCGCGGAAAGCGGGTCCGGACCAGCCCCGCGGCCCCGGCCACCAGCGGAGCCGCAAAAGAGGAGCCGCCCACCGCAAAATAGTCGGAATCGGTGTTGCCCAGGGTGGTCAGAATCTGGGTGCCGGGGGCCGACAGGTCCACGCGGCGGCTGAAGGTGGCATTGGTGCTCCGCTCATCGGTGGGGGTAAGGGTGGCTACCGATACCACGTGGTCGTAGCTGGCAGGGTAGAAGTCGAGGTCGGCGGGGGTATTGCCGGCGGCGGCTATTACCACGGCATCGTGGTTGATGGCCGCGTAGGTAATAACGTCCTGCTCAAACTGGGAGCGGCCACCCGCTCCGCCCCAGGACAGGTTAATAACCTGGCAGCCGTGGTCGGCGGCATACACAATGGCTTCGTAGCCGGCAAAAGCGCCGGTACCGGGGCTGCTTGGGTAAATTTTCAGGGGTAAAAACCGGCACCGGAACCCCACGCCAGCAATGCCCTTACCATTATCGGGGGCAGCAGCAGCACAGCCGGCCACCAGAATGCCGTGTACACTGTTGGCTTCGCGGGTGGGGTCGTTGTCGTTATCAGCAAAGTCCCAGCCGTAGTAGTTATCCACGTAGCCATCCTGGTCGTTGTCGAGGCCATCGGGCGGGTCGCGGCGGTTCACCTGAATCTGCCGGGCCAGGTCCTCGTGGGTGAGGCGGGTGCCGCCGTCGATAATGGCAATGGTCAGGCTGGTGTCGCCCCTGGTTACATCCCAGGCCCGGTACGCCCGGATATTTTTCAGATGATACTGCCCGCCGGCGCGGGTAGAGTCGGCCAGGGGGTCGTTGGGCTGATAGAGGGGCGGATACGAGTACAGCGGCTCGGCGTAGACCACCGCCCCGGTTTTGCGCAGCACCTGGCAGGCCGCCTCAACAGGAGCCGCCGCCGGCAGCTGCACCTCATACACCCGCGAAAGGTCGACGGCCACGGGCTGATCGGGGGCCGGGAGGCGGCTGTACGGAAATTTGGCCTGCACCCGCCGGGCCTGCAGTTGCCGCAGAGCTACCTCCAGTGCCGGAATCTGGGAGGGAACCGGCAGGCCGGGCCGCAGCTTCACTACCAGGCGGCCCGGCTGTATGGTTTTGGCATACGGAGCACTGGTAGTAGCCTGAGCCCGGGCCCGGCTGCTGCTACCCGGCAGCAGATTCCAGAGCAGCAGGCAGCAGAAAGAAAACCGAAGTAGAAGTGGCAGCATGCAGAACAGAGAAAGGCAGGGTAGGAGCCTCGGGGAACCAGCCCCAAACAAGTAGTGCCGGCCAATAGGTCCGGGCGGAGCTACTGGTAAAGATACGCGCTGCAAACCAGCCGTTTGCCTGCTTTTCTTCCTGCTTTCGACCAACTGCCGTCCGGGCCCGACCACCCGGCCTAACCGGCTTCCGGAGGCCCGGCATCAACTGGCCACTGCCAACAGTCGGCAACCGAAAAAGTCCGGCCTCTGCTGCACGCACAGAAACCGGACTTTTTGAAGTACCACTATCCTGGTAAAAGATACTTAGCAGGCTACCACGCTTACCGGGGCTTGGCGTACTTGTATTTTTTGGGGGCATCAACCGTGCGGTACTTGTAAGGGTTACCGGCATTGGGGTCGATGTTGAGGCCCAGGCCGATGGGCTTGCGCTCCTTGCGGAAACGGGCTTTGTTGTTGCTGCGCTTGGTGCGGTCCATGGATACGCTGCCGTAGCGGCTGGGGCGCTCCATCATTTTATCTTCGCTGGAGCACGAAGTGCCGGCCAGCAGTAAGGCGCAGGCCGAAAGGAGTAGAAAAGTTTTCATCGGGAAACGGTGGCGGGTGAAGGAGCAGCGGCGGCCGGAAATGCAGCCGCATCAACTACGCCTGTGTACTCCAATGAAACCCAAAAGGATACACCCGTTACGGAATAATACTGCGTTTTTTGTGCGGCCCCGGAACTATGTAAAACAGCAGCCAACTACACCTGACGGCCGGCGGAGCACGAACAATCATGGCGGGAGCACGCCTACCTGACCCTGGTTGCGAGCAAGCACCCGTTCCCTTCTTGGCAAGGAGGGAACCGGGTGCTGATGCAGGTTGAAGTAATCCGCCAGGCGAGGTACGGAATATCCGGGTCCTACCCTGATGCCTGTACCAGACTACAGGCTCAGCATTTCACGAAACCGCGCCGACTGCTGCCGCGAAACTTCTACCTCGGGACCACCCCCGCGCAGCCGGATTTTAAGTGTGTTGCTGAACCAGGGCTCAATGCTTTCCACCCATTTCAGATTGATAATCTGCTGGCGGTTGGCCCGGAAAAATACCCGGGGGTCGAGGCGCTGCTCCAGGTGCTGCAGGGTCCGGGGAATGAGGGGCCGGTGCTGGTCGAAGTAAATCTGGGTGTAGCTGCCGCTGATTTCAAACAGCCGGATGTCGGAGAGGCGCACAAACCAGCATCTTTCCCCATCTTTCACGAACACCTGATCCTGCTCGGTAAGGGGGGCGGCCGGAGCCTCTTCCTGCTCGGGGCTGGTGGCAGCCGGAACCGGAGCCGCCAGCTTGGCCCGGGCTTTGGCAAGCGCAGCGCTTAAGCGGTTTTCCTGAATCGGTTTCAGCAGATAATCCAAGGCATTTACCTCAAAAGCCTGCAGGGCATACTCATCGTAGGCCGTGGTGAAAATAACGTGCGGAGCCGTATCCAGGGAAGCCAACAGCTCAAACCCGGTTTCGCCGGGCATATGAATATCCAGGAATAAGAGGTCGGGCTGCAGCTCCAGCAGGAGCGTGCGGGCTTCCTCCGCATGGCGGGCCTCGCCCACTACCGTTACTTCCGGAAAAGCCCGCAGCAGGTGGCGCAGCTCCGTCCGGGCCAGGCGGGAATCATCAACTAGCAGTGCATTCATACAGCAGAGAGGCAACTAACGAAAGAGTAAGAATACGATACGCCGACAGAACGCGCATCCCGGAGCCGGGCTTCGGCCCGCACGAGAAGGTAACGACTACCAGGCCCGAGCCGGAGCCCGACTCCGGGATATAAGGGCGACGACAGCCGGGGTGCATGCTCCGGAGTACATGCGCTACCGCACCGGCAACTGTAGGTGGGCTACCACGGTATCGGGGGCGTGCGGGTCGTTGGCCAGGTGCAGATGCGCGGCCGAGCCGAACAGCAGCGCCAGCCGCTCCCGGGCGTTTTGCACCCCCACGCCGTGGTGGCCGGGCCGGGGCTCGTAGCGGCCGGTGTTGCGCACGGTTATGTGCAAGGCGCCTCCATCGTTCAGCTGCGCGGCCAGGTGAATAAAGCCCCCGACGGGGCGCGGCGCCAGCCCGTGCTTAATGGCATTTTCCACCAGCAGCTGCAGCGTCATGGGCGGAATAGGTACGTGCAGGGCCGCCGGGTCTACGTCCAGCGTATAGCGCAGGCGCTCTTCCAGCTGCATTGCCTCCAGCTCCAGGTAGTGCTCCACAATTTCCAGCTCCCGGTGCAAGGGCACCTGCTCGGCCGAGTTCAGCTGAATAGAATAGCGCAGCAAATCGGAGAGGTGCGTAATCATGTCGCGGGCCCGGGCGGGGTCTTCCATCACCAGCGCCCGAATGTTGTTGAGCCCATTGAACATGAAGTGCGGGTTGATCTGGGCTTTGAGGGTGCGCATCTCGGCTTCCCGAACGGCGGCCGCCAGTTTCCAGGTATTCACCTCGGCCTCGCGGGAGCGGCGCAGGTAGTGCCAGCCGAAGTAAAAGCCGGCCCATAGCCACAGCACAAAGTTGACGTTGAACGAGTAACCGATAAACTGCGCCAGCCCGTACGGGCTGCCAGTGCTGGCCGGCCGGATCAGGCCGATGATAATGGCCCAGATAATGAACTGGCTCAGCACCGACAGCAGCAGGTTGGTAAACAGGAGCCGGCCCAGCAGGGGTAGGGGTGGCAACTGCTCCCAGCGGTTGGCCCGGATGTAGTACCGCAGGCCGTGGGAAAGGACCAGCAGGGTACATACAATGGCAGCCGTAATCAGGTAGGAGTCGACGGACGCATTGCCGAAAACCGTAAAAACCAGCAGGTTGAACGCTGCATACAATAGCCAGCCTACCAGCTGGCAGTACCAGTACAGGCGGCTGGGGGCGGGTACCTGCCCCAACACCGGGCCCGCCTTACTGGCTGGGAGCAACTCCGAGTTAGCGGCTGGGAGCGGTAGCATAGGGGTGCTCATGCTCATAGGTATGTACATGCCGACGGTACACCGCCAGCAGCGAGCCGGCCAGTAAGAGCAAACAGCCCGTTATGAAAGCCGGAACGAGGTACAGTTGCTCCGGGGCCAGGCGCAGGCCCAGCACTAGGCAGCCTGCACTAATCAGGCCGGCTGCTACGGCATAAGGAGTGGCGCGGTACAGCCAGGCATAGGGAAAGAAATGTGCCCCGGTAATGATGCCATACGTCATAACGAAGTGCTGGGGGTAGCGCATGAACATGAATATCAGAAAAGGGAAATAAAACAGCTGGGCCAGGTTTAGCAGGAGCCCCAGGGGTTGCAGCGGATTGTGGGGCAGGGTCCAGGTGGTGCGAAACACCTTGGAGAGCAGCCAGGCCAGAGGCAGCGTAAGTGCCCCCACGAAAAAGGTAATGAAGCCCTTGGTTGGCACCGGCAGCGCCGACAGCCACACCAGCGTAATGCCCGCCCAGACCAGGCTGGCAGCGGCTATAAAATCGAGGCCGTTTTTGGCTTTGGTGGCAAGCTCCAGGCGAAGCAGATCAAACTGTTGGGCGGAAACCATGAGGGTAATGGGAGTATAGGGAGAGGTAACTGTTTTGGGCAGCGGGTACCGGGAATCGGGGCAAAATACAGGCTATCCGGCGGGTTATTTAACGGCTACCGTATGCTGCTTCAAAAAAGCATCGGAAAGCTGAAAAAACCACTGCGTATCATCGTACATCAGGAAGTGTTTACCAGCTTCCGACATTTCCAGGCGGTAGTGGGGCAGCTGGGCATACTGCCGGTCGAAAATGGCCTGGGTGCTTTCCTTGGTAGCCCCGAAAGGCTTGTAAGCAGCCCAGGCACCCAGCACCAGCACCGGCTGCTGAATGCGGGCTACCTCCGGGCGCAGGTCGGTGGTGTACATATCATACATGGCCTGGGCCACCGTGGCTGGGGCCGAGGCCAGGGCCCAGCGCGTTACCTGCGTAATGCGGGCCGTATCGGTTACCATGGAGGCCGTCATCTGGCGCTGCTGGGCGGGGTTTGCACTACCCTGGCTCATCTGCCGACGCAGGTTTTCGGCCATGGGGCGCAGCTGCTCTACCGTGGTAGCTGGGTTCTGGATGGCCCCCATAAACGGCAACGAATCCACAATAACCAGTGGGCCAACTGCTTCGGGCTGGGTGCTGCTCATCCACAGCGCCAGAAAACCACCCAGGCTATGGCCGATAACGGCCGGTTTCGCCAGCTTTTCGGTGCGGATGTACGTCAGGAGCTGGTCGCGCACTTGCTGGAGCAGCTTGTCGTTGCTGGCCGGCGCCGCTACACCCCCAAACCCAGCCAGGCTGATGATGTGGCACTGGTACTGCTTCCGGTAATGGGCCACGGTTTCGTCCCACACCGCGCCGGGGCAGGTCAGGCCCGGAATCAGCAGCACGGGCCGGCCTTTGCCCACCACCCGCACCGTAAAGTTGGGGTGCCGAGCGGGGGTATCGGAGGCTGTAACCAAGGCTGGGACTGGGTTGGCGCCGGCCGCAGCGGGGAGTAAGGCAGCACCCGCCAGCAGCAAGGCGGCGCAAACAGGGCGGAGGGAGGCGGTCAGGTTCATAGCGGAAAGTGGTTAGGGAAGTGGTGGTTGATGCAGTAAACCTACCCTCCGCCTCCACCATCCGAAACTACTTTCCCGGGAACGGTAATTCTGCCGCCCGAACTGCGCTGGGCTGCCCCCGAATGGCAGCCCTCCACCGCTCATCAGCTTACCAAACAGAAGAGGACCACCACCCGGCAGCCCTCTATTCATCAGCCCGCCCCCTTCATCAGAGGTACTCAGTGCCTGAAATTCGCAACATGCATCGGCATTGGTGGCTAAATAAGGTTGCGCAGATCTTGCCGTAGGTTTTCAATACCCCGCCAGATTTCACTCCAGGTACCCTGCTCCGGCGCGCCCGAATCGGAGGCAGTCGGGGCAGGCGTTTGGTGCAGGCGCTCTACCAGGCGGGCTCGTTTGGCTTCCAGTGCCTCGGCGTGCTGCTGGTAAGTGGCCTGCGAGCCGGCAGTAGTGGCATTGGCCCGGTTGTGCAGGGTCTGAATCTTGGTGTCCAGTTCCGTGAGGGCGTGCCGCAGGGCTTCGGCGGACAAGGTAGCCGGAACGCGCATGTGGTCGGGGGTGGGAGTGGTAGCCATGTAAGTGGGAGGATAGAAGTAGCCAAACGGTTGGGCCGGAGGCCAGGCAGGGGTGCCGGCCGGGCCGGCATGAAATGTGGCCCGGGTAGCCAACAATTCAACAATATACTCATAACACTCCGCTCATCCCAACCAGAAAACAGGTCCCTAGCTTTGCCGGTACCGGATCAAGTATTCAGCTGGAAAGCAATGCGCGTACAACTACTTCTGTTACTGCCGCTGTTGGTATTACCCCTGCTGCCGGCCTTCGCCCAAACCCGCGCCATTTCATTGGCCGACAATACGGCTTCCACTGCCGTGGCCGCCCCGCAGGCCGCGGCATCCTCACCCACGCTCTATCATACTGCCGATGAAATGCCGGCTTTCCCCGGTGGCTCCGAGGCCTTCCAGAAGTTTCTGCGCAAGGAGCTGCGCTACCCCGACGAAGCGCTGCGGCGGGGCGTATCGGGACGGGTATTTGTCCGGTTTGTCATCACCGACGAAGGCCGCATCCGCGACGCAGAAGTGGTAAAGGGCCTGGGCAGTGGCCTCGACGAGGAGGCGCTGCGCCTGGTGCGCATTATGCCCTGGTGGACGCCCGGGCGGGTAGGTGGGCAACCCGTCTGGATGTCCTACACGCTGCCAATCATCTTCCGGGCTTTGGAATAGGGTAGGAGGGTAAGCGGGTGTGGGGGTAGGAGAGGATGAAGGGGCCGATGTTGTGCAAGCGTCTTTAGCCCACAGAGGGCGCAGAGTTTAGCGCAGAGGGCGCGGAGCTGTTCTGAGAAGCGCATCCGTAAGCCTAAAATGCCTCAACCAATTCCTACACTCTTACCCTCAAACCCTAAAGTCTCGCGCCACGCCCAACTCCCGGGCCAGGGGAGCGGCGGCAGAAGCGTAGAGCAGCGGCAGCAGCTCCTGCACGGCTGGGGCAAACTCCACGCGGTAGTCTTCGTGGAGCTTGTCGATGGCCTTGAGGACGTCGTGGGTGCGGCGGGCCAGGTGCTGGAGCAGGGGCTGGGTGGGGCCGTGCAGGCGACCGGTGGCTTCCGGCTGGTGGCGCAGCACGTTGATGAGCAGGCGCAGCGTCAGCTCGGTTTCGCCCAGCGTATCACCGGTTACTTTGGCGTGGTAGGCCAGCCGCTGCTGCAACTGCCGGGTAATGTGCAGCAGGTCGTTGGGGGTTTGGTGGAAGCCGCGCACCGGGTCGTCTACCTGCTGGCGCAGGCGGTGGCGGCGGTTTTCCAGGGCCTCGTCGCCTTCCAGCAGCCGGAACGTGAGCTGCTCCACCAGCGTGGCGTCCTGGGCCACCAGGCGGGCCAGCAGCTGGTCTTTTTCTTTGGCGGGAAGGTTGAATAGCGCTTTGCGGAGGTCAGGAGAGAGGGCAGGCATAGAAACTGTAACAACGTCAGGCCGCTTCTGATTCCGGCTGCACCAGCCCGGCCAGGGCAGCCTGGCTTTTCTCTTCGTCAAACGCGCCCTCACTTTTGGCAATGACCACCGTGGCCACCGCGTTGCCGATGATGTTGGTAATGGCCCGGGCTTCCGACATAAACCGATCCACGCCCAGCAGCAGGGCCATACCCTCCACGGGTATCACCTTGGTGGCGGCCAGCGTGGAAGCCAGCACAATAAAGCCCGAACCCGTAACGCCGGCCGCGCCCTTGCTAGTGAGCATCAGAATGCCAATAATGGTGAGCTGCTGACCCAGCGTAAGCGGCACATTGAACGCCTGGGCCAGAAAAATACTGCACATGCTCAGGTAAATGGTGGTGCCATCGAGGTTGAAGGAGTAGCCCGTGGGCACTACCAGCCCCACCACCGGTCGGGCGCACCCGAAGGCCGTGAGCTTGTCCATCAGCCGCGGCAGCGCCGACTCCGATGACGAGGTGCCCAGCACAAGCAGCAGTTCCTCCCGGATAAAGCCCAGCAGCCGCCACAGGCTGAAGCCGTACCAGCGCGCAATGCCGCCCAGCACCCCAAAAATGAATAACGCCATGGTCAGGTACACCGAGCCCATCAGCAACGCCAACGGCCGCAGCGTATCCAGCCCGTACTTGCCAATGGTAAAGGCCATGCCCCCGAAGGCTCCCAACGGAGCCAGCTTCATCACCAAGCTCAGAATACTGAAAAATACGTGGCTCAGCCGCTCCAGCGTACTTAGCAGCGGCTGGCTCACGGCCGCCGGTACCCGCGACAACGCCGCCCCGAACAGCACCGCCACCAACAGCACCTGCAGCACGTCGCCGCCCGTAAAGGCTCCCAGAAAATTGTCGGGGATAATGTGGGTGAAGAAAGCTACCCAATCCATGTGGGCGGCCTGCTCGGTGTATTGCCGGGTTTTGTCGGCTTCGGCAGCCACACGGCTGGTATCCACGCCGGCCCCGGGCCGGATAAGGTTGGCAGCCGCCACCCCAATTACCAGGGCCAGGGTGGTTACCACTTCAAAGTAGAGCAGGGCCTTGCCACCCAGGCGCCCCACTTTCTTCATGTCCCCAATACTGCCCATGCCCAGCACCACCGTCAGGAAGATGATGGGGGCAATGAGCATCTTAATCAGCCCGATAAACGTGTCGCCGATGGGCTTGAGGCTGGCCCCGAACGCCGGAAACCGGCTGCCCACCAGCACGCCCAGGCCAATGGCCAGGAGCACCTGCACGGTAAGGTTGCGAAAATATGTTGGCATATACCGGCAAGATAAGCCAGTAGCGCGCAGCTCCGCTTCGCGCACGAGCGAAGCGAGTACCAGTCGTAAGCTGCGGGCGCGTGCGAACTCGCCTCCGGCTCGTGCGCGAAGCGGAGCTGCGCGCTACTGTTATCCACGCTTCTTCGTCTTCTTGCTTTCCTTACCGGGCGTGCCGTAGGCTACGCGGTACACCACACCGTTGTCGTCGTCAGAAACCAGTAGGGAGCCATCCGGGGCTTCCACGATGCTACAGGGGCGGCCGAATTCCGACTTGTCGTTTTCTACCAACCAGCCCGTAATGAAGTCCTCAAACTGCTGGGGCTGACCCTGCTCGTTGAAGTGCACCCGCACAATTTTGTAGCCCGAGGGTTGGGCCCGATTCCAGGAGCCGTGCATGGTCACGAAGGCATCCTGGCGGAAGGGCTGCGGAAACTGCTGGCCCCGGTAGAACACCATGCCCAGCGGCGCGGAATGGGCTTTATAAGTGAGCAGCGGCCGTACCGTGCGGGCATCAAACTCTGCGTAGCTTTCCCCTGTTTTGGGTTTGTTGGCGGGGTAAGGCTTACCGTCGGCAATGATGGATGGCCAGCCGTAGTGGCCGCCGTCCTTGATCTGGTTGAACTCCTCCATCTGGTCCTCGTCGCCCAGCCAGTCGATGCCGTGGTCGAGGCCATAGAGCTGTTTGGTAACCGGGTGCCAATCGAAACCGATGGTATTGCGCAGGCCCTGGGCGTACACGCGCCTGCCCGAGCCGTCGGGTTTCAGTTGGAGCAGGGTGGCGCTTTCGGGGTTGTCCTCGTCGCAGGCGTTGCAGGTGCTGCCCACCGAGAGGTAGAGCATCCCATCGGGCCCGAACTGCAGGGTGCGGTTGGCGTGCTGGCCGGCGTCGGGCAGGTCTTTGTACAGAGTTTTCAGCTCGCCCAGGGTGCCATCGGCCTTCACGTCGGCCACATACACCTCCCGTATGGCGGCTAGGTACAGCTTCCCATCCTTGAGGGCCAGTCCGTGCAGGTGCGGCTTCTGAGCCACCTGCTGCATGGTTTCCACTTTGCCATCTTTATTGGCGTCGCGGAGCAGCGTGATGGTTCCTTTTACGCGGTTGCTCACGTAAGCGTCGCCGTTGGGGGCCACGGCCAGCATGCGGGGCATATCCAGACCCTCGGCGTACTTGCTGATGGTGAAGCCGGCGGGTACTTGCAGACTGGCCACCCGCTCAGGCGTGGCCGGGAGCTTGTTGGGCAGGTAAATGTTGCCTGTCATCTGGAACGGTGTGGCGGCCGGGGGCACGTTTTGGGCCAATGTTGTAAAGCCGGCCAGTAAAGAGGCAGCCAGAGGTATTGTCAGTTTCGGAAGCATCGCGCAGTTGAATAGTTGCGCCTGGCTTAACTGCGTTTTTCCGGTCGAGGTTACGGCTTAACTGGCGGTGCGCCACTGCTGCCGCAGCTTCCAAGTGGAAAGGGCAGTAATAAGTAACCATATAAGTGCAGTGTTGCGCCACTCAGAGAAGAGGAGTCTGCGGAAGAAACGAAGCTGCTCTTGTAACCTATCTAATAAAGCAACTTGATGGGTAGGCGTGTTAAGGATTACAATACCTGACTTAGTACCGCAAATAAAATTGTCGGTAGCTAAAGGTTGGTTGGGGTCTATGGGTTTGGGCTTCTCGGTAATGCAGTATAACATTGCTGGCTCATGGCTTAGGTCAAGCCAATGTTTTTGAGCTTTTGCTTGGTCAAGCAGATCCAGTAGGTGCACTAGGTTGGCGTAATTAGCACCTGCTGCAAAATGTACCTGCATACCCCTGTCGAGGTTGGGCTCTTGTTGAAATTGCTGGACAATTATCTGGATATGCTGTAGTGTAAAATAATCGGGCAAAGTGTTGCCGATAAGTGAGAAGCTATACCATTGTCTAAACTGTGCTAATACCGCTGATGGAAGACAGGGTGGAATAATTGGCTGTGATTTATCCATAGGTTGTTGACACCAGTCAATAGATTTAATCTGAGCGTTTTCCACTACACTATACTGGGTAGTTGATTTCTTTATATCAACTACCGTCACGCACCCCAGCCACAGCAGGCCCGCCAGCGCTAGTAGGCCCGGTGGGAAAAACAGTTCCCGATACCGACGACGAGGAAAAGGGAGGTAGTGCATAAGTGGTTGAATAGGGGTAAAGAATAGAGTAGGAAGATAAACGATTTTGCACCGAAAATTCGTCTGTGCCCAACCCTGGCCGCTAGTTACAGGTTAGCAAGTCTGAACCGCCGAGGCTTCGTGGCCTTTCGCGCTGACTTCTCACGCCTACTTACTCAATGCCCTACCGCTACGCCGCGCCGCTGTTGCTGCTACCCGTTACTGCCCTCGCCCAAATTGCCCCGCCCGATACCACCCGCGCCGTAACTCTGCCCGAAGCCACTGTAACCGGCTACGGGCAGCAGCTGCCGCTACGCCGCACCGCTGCCGCCGTGGGCGTACTCCAGGCCCGTGACTTCGAGCGGTTTCCGCAAACGGCCCTCACGCAGGCCGTGAACACGCTGCCCGGTGTGCGGCTGGAGGAGCGGGCCAGTGGCAGCTACCGCCTTAGCGTGCGGGGCAGCACGCTCCGTTCCCCTTTCGGGGTGCGCAACACGAAAGTGTACTACCAGGGGATTCCGTTTACCGAAGCCAGCGGCAGTACTCCCCTCAACCTGCTTGACCCCGCGCTGCTGGGTGGGCTGGAAGTGGTAAAGGGTCCCGCCGCCAGCGTGTATGGGGCCGGTACCGGCGGGGCGGTGCTACTCCGGGGGCGCAGGCCGGAACCCGGTACCAGCGCTGCCCAGGTGGGTTTCACGGCGGGCAGCTTCGGACTGCGGCGCTACACCGCATCCGTTGAAACTGGCTCGGCCACGGGCTACCTGCGCGCCACCTACGCCCGCCAGAGCCTCGACGGCTACCGCCAGCAAAGCGCCCTGCGCCGCGACGTGCTGGCCCTGGATGGGGAGTGGCAGGCCACGGAAAAGCAGACTGTGGGCCTGCACGCGCTGTACTCAGATATCAACTACCAACTGCCCGGCGGCCTCACCCGCGCCCAGTTTCTGGCTGACCCCCGCCAGGCCCGCCCCGGCACAGCTACCGCGCCCGGCACTGTGCAGCAGCGTACCTACTACGCCTCCCGCACCGCCCTGCTCGGGGCCACCCACGAGGCCCTCTTCACTGACCGGTTCAGCCTGCGTACCACGCTCTACCTGAGCGGCAGCCGCATCAATACACCGTATTTGATAGACTTCGAGCGTAACACGCTGCTGGGTGGGGGCGGGCGCACGGTGGCCAGCTACCGCACCGCCCTGGCCGGCCGCATCCTGCGCCTGCAAGTCGGGGCCGAGGGGCAGACCGGTTTCGAAAGCTCCCGCAACTACCAGAACCGCGCCGGCCAGCCCGGCGCGTTGCGCTACGACGACGAAATCCGGACGCTCACCGGCTTTGCTTTCGCCCAGGCCGATTACGAGCTGCCGGCCGGGCTGCTGCTCACGGCCGGAGCCAGCTACAACCGCCTCCGCTACCGCATCAGCCGCCTTTCCGATGCCGCCACCAACCCCACCGGCTACGCACTGGAGCGAAACTTCCGCCCGGAAGTGTCGCCGAGGGTGGCGTTGCTGCGCGAGTTTGGCCCGGCCCTGGCGGTATACGGCAGCGTAAGCACCGGCTTCTCACCACCCACCGAGGAAGAAATCCGGCCCTCCGACGGCTCCATCAACCGCGCCTTGCAGGCTGAGCGCGGCACCAGCTACGAAGTGGGCGCGCGCGGCACGCTACTCCGGCAGCGCCTGCGCTACGACGTGGCCCTCTACGACCAGCGCCAACGTCAGACCATCACCACCCGCACCACCGACCTAGGCACCCAACTCTTCGCCAACGCCGGCACCACCCGCCAGCGCGGGGTGGAGGTGGCGTTAAGTGGCTGGCTGTGGCGAGGGGAAGCTACAAGCTTCCAGCCACAAGCGGCTAGCGCTGAGGGTGACGTGTTGCCCACGGGCCTCCGCGCCTTCGTCAGCTACGCTTACAACCACTACCGCTTCGGGAGCTACGAAAGCGGCGGGCAGAATTTCAGCGGCAACCGCCTCACTGGCACCGCCCCCCACACCCTCACCGCTGGTCTCGATGTGGTGGCCCCGCTGGGCTTTTACCTGAGCCCCACCATCAACCACCAGGCCCGCATCTTCGTGAATGACGCCAACACGGAGGCCGCGCCCGGCTACTGGACCTTCGGCACGCGCTGCGGCTGGCGCCGCAGCATCGGCGGCTTCTTGGTGGACGTGTTCGGGGGCGGCGAAAACCTTACCGACCGCCGCTACTCCCTGGGCAACGACCTCAACGCCTTCGGAGGCCGTTACTTCCAGCCCGCCCCGGCCCGCAACTGGTACGCGGGGCTGAGCTTGCGGCAGGGGAAAAGGAAAAAGTAAATGCTATTTCGTCATCCTGAGCGGAGCGAAGGACCTCATGATAGCAGAACGATTGTCGTAGGAACGACTCGTGCTGACGTGATAAGGTTCTTCGCTGCGCTCAGAATGACGAAACAGCTTTTCTCTTCAATTTCAACTCACACCTTCACCTTTTTCCCGGTGCGGGCGGCTTCGTAGATGGCCATAATCAGGCGAATATCCTTGAGGCCTTCTTCGCCGGGCGTTTTGGGCGTCTTGTTCTGGAGCACGCACTCGGCCATGTGGTCCAGCTCGGCGGCGAACTGGTTGCCTTCCTTGATCTTGGGCTGCTGCTGGCCGTCCTTGTCCCCGATGACCATTTTGTGCTCGTAGTAGTCGGTGGCGGGGTCGAGGTCGAGCCAGGCTTTCTGGCCGAACACGCGGTAGCGCTTCACGCCTTCGGTGCTGTAGGAGCTGGTGCAAGTAGCCAGAATGCCGCTCGGGAAACGCAACGTGAAATGAATCCGGTCCTCTACTTCCTTAAAGCGTGGGTCGGCCTGGTCGCTCATTTCCAGGGCGGTTACTTCCACGGGCTCCTCGCCGGTGAGGTAGCGGGCGGCGTTGAGCGAGTAAATGCCCAAGTCCATCAGGGAGCCGCCGCCGGCCAGTTTCTTCTGCACCCGCCAGGTATCGGCCTGGTCGCCGGTGGGGTCCACAATGCGGCCGTGGTCGGCGGTAATCTGCATCACCTTGCCCAGCTCACCCTTCCGGATGCGGGCAATGGCCTCTAGGTTGAAGGGCTCGTACTGCGCCCGGTAGGCAATCATCAGCTTTTTGCCGGCTTTCTGGCAGGCGTCAATCATCTGCTGACAATCTTTTTCGGTGTTGGCCATGGGCTTCTCGCACAGCACATGCTTGCCCGCCTTAGCCGCTCGGATGGTGTACTCGGCGTGCAGACCCACTGGTAGCACGATGTACACCACGTCCACAGCCGGATTGTCCTTAATGGAGTCGAAATTCCGGTAGTTATAGATGTTTTTGGCGTCCACGCCGTACTCGGCGGCCAGCTTTTTGGCCTTATCGGGCGAGCCGCTCACCAGAGCCGTAATGCGGGCATATTTGCAGTCTTTGAAGGCGGGCATCATCTGCTCCTGGGCAAATTTGCCGAGGCCCACGATGGCAAAGCCCAGCTTCTTCTGGTCGTCGTATTGCATAGCGGCAGTGGTTTCGGTGAAAGGTAGTGCGGCGGCCGGACCAGCCACGGCGGCCAGGGCAACGCCCAGGCCCGTTTGCCGCAAGAAGTGCCGCCGCGAATCGGAAGAATAAGTTGGGTTCATACAGGTGCTGGCATGACATGAACCCTGCTGAACGGCCCAAACTGCCGCACTGTTACTTAATGCCCGATTCTTCTACCTTCACTGTCGCATCACTTCTTCTGTTTTTATCATGCCCGAAACGCTTTTGCTTACCCCGCTTACAGCCACGCATTACCCGGCCGTTGCCGCCATCTACGCTGAAGGTATTGCCACCGGCCAGGCCACCCTCAACACAGAAGTGCCTGCCTGGGAGGCCTGGGATGCCGCCCACTTGCCGCACAGCCGCCTGGTGGCGCTTACCCCTACAGATGAAATAGCCGGCTGGGCCGCGTTAACGCCCGTATCGGGACGGTGCGTGTACAGCGGCGTAGCGGAAGTGAGTGTGTACGTAGGAGCCAAATACCGGGGACAGGGAGTAGGACTGCTGTTGCTACGGGAACTGGTGCAGCAGTCCGAGCAACAGGGCATCTGGACGCTGCAGGCTGGCATCATCCGCGAAAATACCCCCAGCCTGCGCCTGCACGAACAAGCCGGATTCCGGTTGGTTGGCACCCGCGAAAAGCTGGGCCAGCTTCACGGCCAGTGGCGCGACGTATGCCTGCTGGAACGCCGTAGTGCGGTGATTTACTGAAATGGGGCGCTAACGGGTCTGGCGTTCAATCGTCCTAAGCGCGCATCAAACAGCAACGCAGGACTGATAAACACCCGAACAGCCGTCAGAAAATCCTTCGCAGCTTGAGTTACTTAGTCCAGGGCAGGGAGCAAAAGCATTGGCAAGTGGCCGTGCAGAACTACCTGCGAGGTAACGCTACGGTTGAACAGCTGCCCCAGAAAGCTACGGCGCCGAGCTACCAGCACCAGCAGGTCGGCGTGGGTTTCCTGGGCGGCCTGTAAAATACCCTCCGGAATCCGGCGGTGGCGCACCCCATGCGAATGAATGCGCGTCTCAATACCGGTTACCAGGCCACTGCTGGCCACCGCATCCAGCGCGGCCGTGCAGGTGTCGCTGTCTTCGGGCTCGGCCACGTGGCTTACTGTCAGGCGGGGTTTCAGCTGCATGAGTAAGTCCCGCATGCCTTCTGACTGGGTTTTCAGGCTGATGGAGCTGTTGTCGGCGGCTATAGTAATAGAGTGAGGAGGCACCACGGCCTGAGTGCCTATTGGTACTACCAACAGCGGCGTGCGGGTGGCCCGCAGGAGTTTGAGCGAAGTGCTGGTAACCAGCTCGTCGGGGGTAGTTTCGGTGTCTGGCTTTCCCAAAATAAGCACGCTGGGTGCATGGCGGCGAACGGCATCGGTTACGGCGGCCTCCACACCTTCTACCGCCGACTCCACTACTACGGGCACGCCCAGGGGCTGCACCCGTTCCTGCAGAGCCGCCGCTACCTCGCCCTCACTCAGATGCCGGATGCTCCCATTAAAGGCATCCGGATCCAGGAGGGTTTCACGCCGAATGTGCAACAGAACCAGCGGCGCTTGTACGGGGGCTGCCAGCGCTGCCGCATAGCGCAGAGCCTGGTCGGCAGCGGGGGTGAAATCGGTAAGCACGAGAAAAGGAGCGGCCATACGGAAAAGCTGATTAGGGATAGGAGCAGATCAATTACTACCGGAAGTATACGGGAAATGTGGTAGTACGCTGCATTCCGCCCCGAAATTGCCTGCTGTGTGCCGGCTGCTCCGGTTTCCTGGCCAGGCTGGTTACAGCCCGTGAGCAAGCGGCGAAGCCACGTGCGTGCGCGCAAATTCCTGCGCATAGCCCCTTATTTGGTCGCGCGTAGCCCGAAAGGACTCTAAAATAACCTCCTCCGGGCCCGTTGCGCGGGCTGGGTCGGGGAAGCTATGGTGCAAACGGGTAGCAGTGGCCGCACCCGGCAGAACGGGGCAGGTTTCCCGGGCATGGTCGCACACGGTTACTACCACATCAAAGGGCACGGCCGCGTATTCGGTAGCCAGATTGGAGGTGTGCTGGCTGATATCGATGCCGTCTTCGGCCATCACCTGTACTGCCCGCGGATTCAGCCCGTGCGTTTCCACGCCTGCTGAGTATACCTGTGCGGTAGGCAACAGCTGGTGCAGATAGCCGTGCAGCATTTGGCTGCGGCAGGAGTTGCCAGTGCAAAGAACCAGAATATTCATAGCGAAAGATGAGTTAAGGCGTAGCAGTTAGCAGCAATTGCCAGCGGGCGAGCAGGCGGCCCCGGCTGCAGCACTAGTGTCTGCCAGCGTGAAGGCCATAGGAGCCATGGCAGGTATCACTTCGGCTACGGCGGCGGGGGCAATGCAGCACTGGCTGCTCTCCGCCGTCTGGTCGTACTCCTGCTGGTAGCGCGGGTCATTAAATTCCGCATCTTCGTGAAAGTAGTACACCTCCCATTCGGTGCCATCGGGGTCGTTCACCCAGAATTTGTCCTGCTTGGCGTAGCAGCAGCTCGTCCCGATTTCTTCCCGCTGTACCAGACCGGCTTGCCGGGCCGCGGCCAGTCGCTCTTCCAGTTGCGGCAGCGTTTCTACCTGAAACCCCAGGTGCCCGAAATTGCTGTGCACTCGCTCCGGGTTTTGCACAAACGAAATAATCAGAGAGGGAGCATCCAGCACGTATTTGGCGTAACCGGGCTTGATTTTGCTGGCTGGCTGCCCGAAAAAGGCGGTGTAGAAAGTAACCGTGGCCGCCAGGTCAGAAACGTACAGCGACACGTGCATGCGGGGGAAAGTGCTCATAGCTGAAAGAAGTAAAACGTGAAAAAGCCTGGAAATAATCAGCAGCCGCAACTATCGGCCGGGTCGCAGCCAGTAGTAGTTGTGGCCTGCGCGAAAAACAAAGCAAACTGCTGCTGCACCTGCTGCCACAACGGCCGGTTTAGGCAGTAGCACACGGTGAGGCCCTCAATTTCGCCCCGGATGAGGTCCAGAGCCTTCAACTCCTGCAAGTGCTGCGAGACAGTAGTGCGCGACAATGGAAGCTCGGCCGCAATGTCGCCGGAGATGCAGGTGGTTTTGCCTGCCAGCAGCTGAATAATGGCCACCCGGGCCGGATGAGCCAGGGCTTTGGCCATCCGGGCCAGTTGCTGCTGCTCAATGGTAAACTCAGTAAGCTTGGCGTATGTCATTTCAAGTGCTTGTTGTATGACGTAAACATACGTCATATCTGCATAAAATGTCAACAGCTCTTCGGTTGTTTTTTTCTATAGACGAAAAAAGCACCCTGAGCCAAGCTCAGGGTGCTTTTTCAGGTAGGACTACGTTTCCAGCGCGCTAAAGCTAGTGTTGCTGAATCAGCAGGGATGTTACCGCCTTTGCTTCAACAGGTACACCCAGACAGGAAGGAGAGCCTATTTTACTTAACGCAACCGCCTCAGTAGTTTAGACTACCCACCGAGAAGCCCTGCGGCACCGGCATGTTAGCGGTTATTGTCGTCGATGGGGTTGTTGAAGCCCGGGTTCATCAGCTCATCCGTCATGCTGGAGTTATCCGGGTCGGGGCCAGTGGTTGCACTATCGGTCGGAATGCCGGTTGTTTCGGCCTCCAGGCGGGCAGAAGTATCCAGCGTACCTTCTTCGTCGCGCTGATAACCGTATAGCTCCTCGCGGTGCTTACGCTGCGCATCGGTTAAATTGGCGCCCGAATCGGGGTTTAAAGCGGCGGCGGGGTCCTGGTTGTTATCAGTTGCCATGTGAAAGAAGTAGAATGGGAGGTGGTATGAACCCTGGGGCAATTACTTGCCGGAGCCAGGAATCCCGCGCCCTTCGTCGGGCCGGAATGCGCTGAACTCGTCGGGGTTGTCGTTTTTACCCACGTTGGGATTTTTGGGATGCTCTTCGTCCTCCGGGGCTGGCTCGGTAGTATGGTTGGCCGGCTCGTTGGTAGGCCAGTTGCGGGTTCCGCCGGCATACCGGGGGTCATCTTTAGCCCAGCCTTCCCGCTGCTCAAAGTACTCAGCATCCTCTACCTGCCGTACGGTGGAAGGCTCCAGGTTTTGGGGGGTGCTACCACGTTGCTCCGGAAAGGCAACGGGCGGTGCCACTTGGCCGCCTTCAGTTACGCTTTCTTCCTGCTGGGCCCGGGTGCGGCTTTCGGGTGCTGTGGGCTTACCAAAGTCGCCATATTGTGGGGTGCCAGCGCCAGCAGGAGTATTTTCCGGGGTGGGGGCAGAGGTATCGGGAGTGGTTTGCATGTGAATGTGTGTAGGAGAGAATAGTTCGGGATGCTGCGGCACCGGAGTGCCCGCTTCTCTGGCTCATACGTAAACTCCTGGCAAATGGCGAAACGCATTTGTTTGCCTCAGCACAATTCTTTTATAATCATGGCTACTTCCATCACCCATCAGGTCCACGACCAGGAATTTACACTGAAACGGCAGGGTCACTCGGCTGAGCTGGCATATAGCTACCCCAGCCCCGGCATCATCGACTTCACGCATACCTATGTGGAGGAAGCCTTACGGGGGCAGGGTGTAGGCGAGCAGCTGGCGGAGGCGGGCTTGGCCTATGCCCGGCAGCAGCAGCTACGAGTGCGGGCAAGCTGCCCCTTTGTGCAGGCGTACCTACAGCGCCACCCCCAGCACGCCGATCTGCTGGAACTCCGTACCTGAGGGGGCTACCTCACCCGGCAAAACCATTTGGCCCAGGAGCACGTGTAACCAGCTGATTTGTCGTTTTTTAATGGAATCTTAATTCCTGGCGTACGGGAAAAGAGTACCTTTCCTTCTGTAAGCTTATCTGCTCCTCTCAGGCTTTCACTCAATGGTTACGTTCCACGTCCTCACCGATTTTTCGGCAGCGGCAACCAATGCGCTGCATTACGCCGTGGTGCTGGCCCGACACGTAGGAGGGCTTGTGCACCTGTGGCACATGCTGCCGGCCAGGCAGGCCAGCAGTGCTGCTTATTTTGGTAGCCCGGGCGCTGTTTGCACGGCTGCCCAGGCCCAGGCTTCCCTGCTGGAGGTAGCCCGGAAAGTAGAGCAATACGTACCCTGTGCTACCTCTTTACTGCTGGAAAACCCTATGCAACATCTGGTGGCTACATTGGGCACCAAGGCTGGCAACGTGGTGGTGGTAGGTAATGCCAACCCGGTTAAATCTATGCAGGCAGCAGCTTCCAGTGCTGCCCTACGTTTGGTGCAAACTCTGGCCCAGCCCTTGTTGGTGGTGCCAATTACCTACCGGGCTGGGGCCATACCCCGCCGCGTGGTCCTGGATACCGACCGGCAGAAAGTGCGTTTGCCAGTGGCTGCTTCCACTATCCCCTGTCTGCTGGCACAGCTCACCGACTCCAGTCAGCCGCTTACCCTCTCGCACCTGCCCGGCGACGTGGAGGACCTGTTAAACCGGGTGATTCCCTCCGTAGTGGGCCTGCACGTGTATACTAGCCCCGCTTCGCCGGAACTGGTTGATGTGGCCAATAATATTCAGGCAACCGGCCTGCTACACGGAGTAGCTCATACCGTTACTTCCACTCGTTATCCTTCTATCGAGGAAGGTATCCGGTACGCGGCTGATCGGCACCAGGCCGATTTGCTGACTTTTGTTACCCGGCAGCGCATGTATCCGGGCAAACAGTTTCTGCGGAGTGTAACAGCTGGCTTGCTGGCGCACAGCCGTATTCCCGTACTCACCATCCCGGAAATCTAGAACCAGACGGCTCGTTTATTCTCCTATAGCTTGTGTTTGCATCTCATAACCAACCGCATGTGAAAAGGGCCCGCACTGCAATGCGGGCCCTTTTAGCTGCCACAGGTTCGGATAGATACAATGATACAGCGGGTAGCTAGCAGGAGCCCGGCAGCATCCTCACCCGGTACTGCTACACTGGCCTGCCCAGCTAACCGGCCCCGGCGGATGCCGGCAGCAAGAAGGCCCGCATCCGGGGGCTGGAGGCGGGCCTTATGGTACTCAACTATCCGACAAGTAATTAGCTGCGGGATTTAGTGCTGCACGGCTACCCGGCTGCTGTAGCGTACCCCATCAACGGTTACCCGCACGGTGTACAAGCCACTGCGTAACGTATGCACCGCTACCGGGGTGGTTTCGGCTGCCGATGTGATTACTGTGCGGTGGAGAACTTCCTGACCCAGAGCATTGAAGAAGCGAATAGTAGCGGTGTGGCGACCCCGCAACTCCGGCAAGCGTACCTGCACGTTGTCAGCGGCGGGATTCGGGAACACCTCAATACCAACGTTCAGGGGCGCTGCTTTGGTGGTGGCCGTTGTGATGCAGCCGCTGGTATGGCTCCCCACGTTGGTATACACGTCCGTACCAACAAACTGCCATTCACTGGCCGCCTGGCTCCACCGCTTTTGGCCGGCATTCACGGTGGCTTTGCGCACCAGCGTGGCGTTGGTGGTAGAGCCGCCGCCCGGCAGCTGCCAGCCACCAGCCGGTTGCTGACCAATCACCCCGATAACATCCAGCGTATCGGTACCATCCAGCAGCAACAGCGCATCGTCGCCGTTAAAAAAGCCCACGTTGGATTGCAGATCGGTTTGGGCTGCCACTACCGGCGAGGCTACGCCGGTGTTGGCAATTACGTACACGTCGCCGGGGGCAATGGTGCCGGTGAGGGCCTGCGTGGCCGTGGGCGAGGTGGCACCGTTGGCAAACAGCCGTACCTCAATACCCGCCAGGCTAATGGGAGCCGGCGAGGGGTTATAGATTTCTATCACCTTGGTATTGCTGGTGTTACCTTCCACATATTCCGAGAAAAACAAATCGGTGCAGGGGGAGCCGGCCGGAGCCTGGTCGTCGTTGGTAATCGTGAGCACGTGGGCCGAGGGCGCACCCAGCACGGCCCCGCCGGTAGTGGGAGTACCCAGTACCAGACGCACCGTTTCGTTGGGCTCCGGCTGCGCATCGGCTACTACCGCTACCACTACCGGAAAAGTTTGCGTAGCCTGACCGGCCACAAAGGTGAGGGAAGTGGTGCTGAGGGTATAATCGGCGGGAGAAGTAGCGGTGGTGCCGCTGGAACTTACCGTAACCGGAATGGTCACGTTGGCAGTTGGGGCACTGCCGCTCAGCGTTACATTCACGGTGTAGGTGCTGGTACCCGCACTGCCTTCTGCCAAGCTTCCAGTTGCCGAGGCAAACCGGATAGTGGGAGCCGCTCCATCGTCGTTGGTAATCGTCAGCTCCTGTGAGGCCGGGCCGCCTACTGCCCCACCCGTGGAGGGGTTGCTGAGAGCCAGTACTACCGTTTCGTCGGCTTCGGCCTGGGTGTCGCCATTCACGGTTACGGTCACAGTCTGGGAGGTCTGGCCGGCGGCGAAGGTCAGCGTCTGGGGCGAGGTGAAGGTAAAGTCGGAGCCGGCCGTGGCCGTGGAGTTGGCTGCATCCAGCGCTACCTGCACCGTGAGGGCCGAGGTGGGGGCGGGCGTCACGTTAATTGTGGCCGTGTAGGTGCTGGTGCCAGTGTTGCCTTCCGCAATGCTGGCGGTAGCCGCCGAAAACGAGAAGGTAGGCAGCACCTGGAAGCCCCAGGCCCGGGCTACCAGATCGGGGTAGGCAATGTAAGGGTTGAAATTACCCTGACTCTTGGCGGCGCGCCGGTTACGCTCCCGCTCCCGGGCATCTACTGGGTCGGCCAGGTGCCACTGGTACAAGGTGTTCACATCCGCAGCAGCCGTAATTACGTCTTTACCCGGGTCGAAGGCCTGACCCTGGTGCATGGTATAGAAGTAGAAGATAGCCCGGGCCAGGTTGCCCTTATGATCCTCACGCGGCTCAAACTGTGAGTTGGTATCCTCGCTGTATTCGTCAATGTTGGCCGTCGGGATGGTGGTCTGGCTGGCGTTGTTGCGCATCCAGAGCTGGGTTTGGGCATCCGGAATTTCCGCAAACGGGTCGGAACCCCGGTTGGAGTTCCAAGTGTCATAAGTCGGGAACAGGTGGTGAATATCGGAGCGCATCCGCACCGCCTCATTAAACCACGACTGGGGCACGGTGTGCTCACAGTTGATGCGGGTTACGCCGCTGGGGCTGGTGCTGGCGGAGTCCAGCCGGACGGTTTCGGTGTAGCCGGAGTATACGCACACCACGCGCCCATTCTGGTTGTCCACGAAGTTGTACATCTTGCCACGGGCATCGTTGTAGCTCAGTACCACCCGCTTACCATCGTACCAGTTCTGACGGAGCCAGTCTTTCAGGGGCTGACCCTGCAGTGAGGTAGGAGGCGCAGCGGGCATTGTTTGCGCAGAAGCCGCTACCGAGCCAAGGCTCAAGGCTGCTCCTACCATCCAGGAGAAAAAGTGCTTCATTAACGGGGGGGAAGGTGTGTGAGAATGAAAGAGGAATACAAATGTCGTACTCTTTTAGGAAACCCTGACACGCAACCGGCTGGCCATCTGCAAGAATAACCTGCCCGTAACCTCTCCGCTGTCCATACGCTTCCGCAACCACTCATCCGGAAGCCGGGCCACAAAAAAGCCAGCCCGGAAGGCTGGCTTTGGTGTTTCTCAACAAAGTAAGAAGAGGCTACTTGGTGGGCATCAGGACGGTGTCAATTACGTGCGTAACCCCATTTTTAGATACCACATCAGCAATGGCTACGTTGGCCATACCGCCTTTGGCGTCATGAATCATCACCATGTTGCCGTTGCGGTGTACCGTCAGGGCTTCTCCTTCCACGGTAGTCAGCGTCTGGCCATCTTTCAGGTCGGCAGCCAACAGGCGGCCCGGTACTACGTGGTAGGTGAGGATGGTCGTGAGCTTCTGTTTGTTTTCGGGCATCACCAGCGTATTCACCGTGCCGGCGGGCAGCTTATCGAAAGCAGCATTGGTGGGGGCAAACACCGTAAAGGGACCAGCCCCTTTCAAGGTTTCTACCAAGCCGGCCGCTTTTACCGCAGCCACCAGCGTGGTGTGGTCGGCCGAAGTAACCGCATTATCCACGATATCCTTATCGGGGGTCATCATGGAACCGCCCACCATTACGCCATTACCGGTCGTCATGGTCATATCCTTCATGTCCTTGCCTTCCCGGGGCTTGGTGGTGGCCTTAATTTTGGCCCCGTCCTCTGACTTGCCTTTTACCTTGGTTTTGCCGTCATCGGCCACCTTGGTTTTGGTGGTCATTTCACCATCCTTGGTTTTCGTCTTTTCGTCGTCCGACTTGCTTTTCATTTTGCCCTGGGCCACGGCCGAGCCAGTCGTCAGCGTGAAGGCCAGTGCCAGGGTAGAGAGCAGATACTTGTTCATAAGACAGAAGGGTTGAGGGTGGACACCCTGTGAGAGAAAATGTCTGCCTTGTACGCCAACCTCAACAGAAAGGATATAGAACAGGTGTTTTTGATGGATACGTAACGAAAGCTTAACTGCTCTGTGCTAGCGTAAAGTGTCTACCTTTTCACCATGAGTTCCTGTACGCAATATTCAAAGTATGTGCTATGTAGCCTGCACTGCAGCAGGCCAAAGGATGTAGCCGTTTCATGCACGGCGTTATGAATATTAGAAAAGCGGCACCTCTCGTCTTCGAGTGGAACGGCCTTCTCCAGAAGGCTCGCAGAAGAAAACGCGAAATGTCGCGTCCTTACAACACGTGTGAAAATGATATAGTATGGACTACGCCTTCAGTCGTTTGCGCAGGTTCATTACGAAGCGCTCAACATATGTATGAAGCAACGTGGCCAGCACCAACGTTAATACCCATAACAGCCCCATTCCTAGCAACGATTTTAAATACGATGGCAGGGCCAAGGATTGCACCAGGGGAATAACAAGCTGATTATGAATCAGGGAGCTATGCAATAAATGCATGGAATAGGAAATCAGACTGATGTGGGTGATGGCCGAGCCTGCTAAACCGCGGCTTCTTTTCCAAGTGCTCAGCAACGGCAATACGAACATGACGGCCAGCGGATAGCAACCGAAATGGAAAACACCGAAGAATAGGTTGAGCTCATCCACCGAGGCCGGACCAGTAAGGGAATACACTACCACCACGCCACCTATAAACTTTGCTAACCGCCACCGAACCCAAGTGCCCGGGTAGTAGAATGCCCACCACGCAGCCACCATCCCGTACATAAGCGAGTCGAGGCGTAGTAGTACAATTTTGTAGAAGTGGTTCTGCCATTCCGCCAGTGATGTCGGCTGAAAATGCATGTAGTAGCTGTACCGGTACAGGGTAGTAGCCAGTAGCAACGTAATGGCAGTTGTGAGAACGGCAATTTTGGGCGGCAGCCGTAACGCACAAAGTGCAACTACAACCGGGGCAGACACCAGATAAAACCACTCCTCGACTGCCAACGACCACGCTTCGCCGTAATTGGGGTGATGTACCCAGTTGAAATTCTGGAGGAAGACGAAGTAAGCCGGGTAGTTCTCCAGTGGAAAAATGCCAAGCTGTGTTTCCAGCAGAATAGTAACGAGCAATACTAGATAGTAGGGGGCAAGGTGCGCAGCCACCGCCGCAGCCAGAAGTCCCACAACGTATGCAAGCAGGCTAGCCTGCTTTCCATTGTCCTGATCAAAATTCCTCCAATAAGAAACCCCGATAAAACAAAGAATATGGCCACCCCATCAAACCGGTTGATATAGCGGTGGAAGAAAGTAAAGCTAGGCGAAACCCAAACTGCCCCATGTACCAACACAACCGAGCAGATGGCAAATGCGCGCAATGCATCTAAACCAAATACACGGTTGCTGCTTTCAGGTGAGCGAAGTAGCAACGGCATATATATGAGATAGATTACTGGTACTGACTACTGCAGGGAGGCGGCATTATACACTTGTGGGCAAAGCAGTAAATGAATGCCCTATTGCTTCCTGACCTACCGCTACTCGACGGCGTGCTACCAGAAACGGCAGCGGTACGGACGTTCCTCAAATGACACAGCGTATATATAAAAAGTAAGCTCCCCGAAAGGCTTTACTCATGACAGTGCTTCCGAACAGTCTGGCAAAACAAAACCCCGATTCTGGACTGGAATCGGGGTTTCGTTACTAAGTGGTGGTCGCGCTAGAAGACGATCGTAGCGGTAAACCGTGGCAAACCCTGACAAATCCCGGTAAACGGTGGCAATTACGGCCCTTTATGCCATTCCTCAGCTTGCCATAGTTTACCACCGTTTACTATCATTTACCGGGGCTCGTCGCACACTGGAGCCCTCAGTGTGCGACGCCCGTAATTTATCAAAAGCGGAGAGCGTGGCTACGTGCCGCTTTTGCTCCCGGCTCTTGGCATAGCGCCGGGTGGTGTTAATGCCGGAGTGACCGAGGCTGTTCTGCACCTGACCCAAATCGGCGTCACCATCGAGCAGCAGGGTGGCGAAGGTGTGCCGGGCCAGGTGGCAGGTGATGAACTGCCAGAGCGGGCCGCGGCGCTCGATACGGTGGGGGCCCCGTTGGCGCACCTGCAGCACGGGCCGGTCGATGCCGGCCAACTGGGCGGCCTCCTTAATATAGTCGTTCATCTTCTGATTGGAGAAGACGGGCAACTGGCCTTCGTAGCGCTGCCAGATTTCCACGGCCACCGGGTCCATGGCTACGCGCACCTTCGTTTTTTTGCGCCGGCCCTTGAATTGCACGTACTCCAGGATGTGGCTGCCCTGCTCCAGCACCACGTCGGCCGGCTGCAGGGCTTTGAGGTTACCGTAGCGGGGACCGGTGAAGCAGTTGAACACGAACACGTCGCGGGCCTGGCTGATGTGGCCGGGTGGGAGGGGGGTGTCGTAGAGGGCCATTACCTCTTCGAACAGCAGCGGCTCGATTTCTACCTCGTAGGTGTACTCGTCGGTAAGCCACTCGCAGGGCAGGCCCGCGAACTTGAGCAGCTGCCGCAGCCCGCCCACGTAGCGGCCGATGCTGTTGGACTCCAGCCCCTGCTCGCCGGTGCTCCGGTTGGGTGCCTCTTCCACCAGGTACTCGCACCACTGCTCTACCAGGTCAGAGCGGCGGGTTTTGGGGTCGGGTAGCAGCTGCTGCAGCGTTGTGCCCGGCCGGAAGGCTTCCCAGTGGGAAACGATGGGGTCGGCTTTACGCAGGTAGTTGGGGCTGTACTTGGCCCGGTAGAAGGTTTTCCACTCCTGGGCGACCTGGGCAATAGTGGCCACGGCCGGGGCGGCTGGCTCCGCTGGTGCCGGCGTGGGCTCGGAGGCCTCGGCCTGGCCCAGCACGATGAGCAGGGCCTCGCGCATCTGCTCAGCACTTACGCGCTGGCCCGCGGCCTCGGCGTCGTCGAGCAGCGTGGTGGCGGTTTTCTCCAGCTTGCCGAGCCGGCGGTTAATAGTGAGGCAGCGGCCTTCGTCCTGGGTGCTGACGCGCTGCTTTTTCGTCCAATACTTTTTGAGCACGGTGGCGCGAATGCCCAGCCGTACGGCCGGGCTGGTGCCCGGCTCAGCCGCCGGGTGCCGGGCCCAGCGCACCTCCATATATATAGGGTGCATACCGGCCGTTGCCTTGTTGTGCAGGTAGAACCGGATAGCCATCGGTTACTCCTCCTCCGGCATGTACACGGATTCGCCCACTTTCCAGAGGCAGTTGATGTCGCCGAGGGTGATTTCCATTTCCTCGCCGTTGCTGTCGGAGCGGAGGCGGATAAGGCCGTTCAGGTTGCTGACAATGCGTTTGATGAGGAAGGCGGGGCTACGCAGCGAGAGGGCGTGTACGCCGGTAGCGTACTGAAAATTACCGTCCGATACGGGGCGTACCACGTGCTGGGAGCGGTCGGGGTAGCGGTCGGCCATGCTGTTGCCGCGCACCTCGATAACGGCGGCGTTGGTGTAGTCCTTGCCCGGGCGGCGTTGAATCCGGATGGTGGCAAAGTCGCCGTAGTTTCGGTCGTGGCAGCTGTTGGAGAAGGTGCCGTAGGCCACGGGCTCGATGAAAGGCAGGTCGATAAACTCTGCGTTGTCCTGGTCAATAAACATAAACTCATCTAACAGGCCCGGCGCTGGCTTCACAGCGGACGCGCGTCCAGTTTCAATATACTCTACAGTAGTTTTGTAGATTTTAGCCAGCTTCTCCAGTACTGAGGCGCGAATCTTACTCTTATTATCAGACTCATATCGATAGATGGTCTGACGACTCATACCGATAGCTGCTGCGGCCTCCTCCAAGGTCAGGTCTGCATCATCACGAAGGCGAATTAGTCGGGAGGCTCGTGTACTGGACATGTGATAAGAGTGAATTCCGTGAACAAAGCAACGGAAAACTGTAACGGCTAGTGATAAATAGTAACAACTAGTATTGCTTTAACACGTATTGTAACATATATTTGTCACATCATACCACGCTTTACCGCCATGGAAGTAGCAGAAACCCCCAAAACCTACGCCGTTCGCTCTGTAGTTGATGCTGAAACGGAAAAGGCTCTCAAAGCAGAGCAGAACAAGATTCAGGAAGAAACTGGTAAACGGCCCAGTGTCAGTGAGGTCGTTGCCATGTGGCTTACCCGGTGTGCCAGACAGGCAGCAGCGGCGTAAATTTTTTTGCCCTGCATTTCACGTTTTTCACTTATAGTATCACATTTCACTTTCTATGTCTCACCTTCAGAACATCATGCTTACCGCCATGCCCGGCGGTGTTAGCTCCCAGGATTGGGTAACCATGCTGGAAATTCAGGCCAAGGCGGCTGCCGAAGCCGAAGTTAGTACCCGCACCTACGTGCAAAGCCCCAAGCAGAGCGCCGAGAAGAAATACGACGACCGGCTGCATATCCGTCTTGGTTGCGGGAAAACCAAAGCCTACGAGCTGCTCAAGCGCTACGAGGAGAACAAAGCCGGGGGCCTGCGGCATATCCGCATTGGGGCCAAATACATCGTGACGGAGGCGGCGGTACTTGAATTCTTCGGGGATGCGCCAATGCAGGTTTCTCACCGCAAAGCTGCCTAGTCCGATGCACCTGGTAACGACTACGCCCAAGCCCACCGTCAACCTCACCGAGCTGGCCCGGGTGGAGCAGCTCATGCCGGCCGCCGTGGTGGCCGCCGCTCCGCTGGAGCAGCTGGAGGCCCGCCGCTGGCAAATCAATTTCGACCATCCCAGCTACGCCGAGGAAACGGCCTATGTGGTAGAGCGGGAAGCCCGCCGCCGGGCCCGGCCCATGATGGTACCCACTCGCTAACGCCGCAATCCCGATGCTACTCGCTACTGCTTCCTTCAATCCTTCCTTTCACGTGGTGCCGGCCAAGCTGCCCACCGCCGCCTCGCTGGAGTTCTGGCTCCAGAATCCGCTCCTCGTCGAGACTCACCCGAAGCTCCTGGCTGAACGGACGGAGCAGTGGCCCGGCTGGTCACCGGCCGAGCGCACGCAGCTCCGCTACCGGCTCAAAGCCGAGCGGGACCGGCTCAAGGAGAAAGCCAAGCCCGGCGAAGACGATTTGACGCTGCACGACCTGCTCAGCTTCATCGAGGCCCACAACGGCCTGCTCGATAACGGGGTGGAGCGCTCGGCCGTGCGGCACTTCGCCTTTATGCTCCACAGCCGGGAGCGGGCCTGGTACCGGGCCTTTCTCAAGGAAGTATTCCGGCTGCGCGAATTGGCCCTGCACGAAGAAATCGAGCAGATGTACGACGAGTGCGACCGGGACGCCGCCTAACTCATTTCTCACTTCAACCACAATTGCCCTGTGATTACGCTCTCCAAATCCATCGACCACGCCCGGCGCGAAACCACGATTACGGCCACTGATGCCGCCGGCCGTTACCTCTGCTCCGAAACCTGGTCCGGTACCGGCAGCCGGGTAGCGGTGGCACTGGCCCAACACGTGCGCACCTCGGCCGAGCAGCTCCAGCGCCGGCAGAACATTGCCACCGCCGCGTCGGTGAGTGAGGCCCGCCAACTCAGCAGCCGCCTGTAATGCAGCGCCACTCTCACCCCCGCCTCTACGCGCTGGAGCAGGCCACTGTCGGCCGGCAGCGCAAAAAGCAGATTGCCCGCGGGCGCCTGCAGCTGCTCATCCTGGTTGGCCTCGCCGGCCTGTGCTGGCTGGTATTCGGCTGCGTGGCGTACGGCCCCCGCGCCAACCGCAAGCCCACCGGCCTCGGCATTCGGGACGTGGAGCAGCCCGCGCCGCGCTACTCGCCCTACACCTGGCAGGCCCTCTAAAACGATAGGGCCGCCCCATTGCCCGGGGCGGCCCTATCACACTTTCAAACTTCAGAATACCACAAAGCTAATGCAAACTTCCGAACAACTGACTGACCTGCGCCAGCTCTGCCAGGAGAATGGCCTGGATATGCGTACCGACCTGTGGCAGCATAAGCAGTCCGGTAACTGGATTATGTCGAAGGTCGGGGCTGAAAAGCTCCAGGGCCGTAACAACATCGACATTGATATGGACGTGTCGGCCGCCGGCATCGACTTCGCCATTGTAAAAGTAACGGCCACCCGCACCGTGAAGGTGGAGGGCAAAACGACGCTGAAAAAGCTTACGGCCCGCACGCTGGGCTCGGCCAACCCGAAGAACTGTACCCAAATCAGCTACTACGCTGAAATGGCCGAGAAACGCGCCACCGTACGGGCCGTGCTCAAGCTGATGGGCTTTTCGAAGCTGGGCGTGTCTGGAGAGGAGGAGGCGGATGATTTCGCCCGGGCCCGCAACCAGGCCAGCCCCACGCTGGAGCAGGCCACTGAGCAGCGCCCTACGACCGGCGGCGGGAACAGTTCCGCCGCCCCGGCTCCCTCCGCTGGTGCCGCCCCAAGCAGCGCCCCGGATGATGCCGACGACTTCATGGCCATTGCGTCGGCCATTGACTCCATCAACGAGGCGAATACGCTCGACGAGCTGCAGGCCACGTGGAAAACCATTCCCAAGCAGGTAGCCGAGGAGCTGGCTGTGTACTCGGCCAAAGAGGAGCGGAAGGAGCACCTGAAGCGCAACCAGACACTGGCAGCCTAACACGAACGAGGGCCACCGTCGCCACGGTGGCCCCCATTTACTTCTTTTCAACACTGCAAAAGTATGAAACTCACATTCATTGCTCCTGCTCGCCCAGGACAGGCTAAGGCCAAAACTCCAACGATTACCCTCTCTTTGCTTGGGGGGCGCATTGGCTTTAACGGCCCCGCTGCTGAGCTGTTGGATCTGGATAAATATCCTCATTTGGCAGTGGCCAAGGACGAGGAAGATAATGTGTACCTGGTGGGCTTCACCGCTGCAACAGGGGAAACAGCTACCGTGCAGCGTAAAGCCAAAACTGTTTCGGTTTCACACAGCGCCGCCGTACGGGAGATTATAGACTCACTTCCTGCCAAAACCTTTGGGGAGGCCTCTTCTATTTCCATGCCGCTAGCTGCTGAACTGACAGTAGTACCCGGATCCAAGAACACCCGCGTAGTGGGCTTACTTACTGCCGGTGCTACGGTGCTGCGCGTGAAAAAGGGAAAGGAGGTGTCCAATGGCTAAGCTGAAAAAAGGAGCTGTTGCCTCGGCCATGCACGAGTTAGCCGAAACACTGCCAGCCACAAACCCCGTGTATGAGTTTGCGGCCGGCGACCTGGTCGAAGTAATAAACCCGGATGACCTGTATGCTGGCCTGGTAGGGGCGGTGCAGCGTGTCAATGATTCCGGCAATACGGTTTTTCCACGTGTTACCGTGCTCTATCCTGCTACGAACGACGCAGCAGAGCAGGAAGTAGAGTTTAATGACGTGGAGTTGCGGCGGCACGTGCCTGCGAAGGCGCCAAAGCGCAAGAAGGCAACTCCTGCAGCCAAATACTGGGAAGATACTGACGGGCATCCGATAGCCGTTGGCGACGAAGTGCGCTACACGCATCCTACCAGTATTCATAGCGGCGGGGCTGGCATCCTCATGGCCATCCATGTCAAGGAAGGCAACCAGGAGCCAGTGGCCACAGTGCAACTGCACAAACTTTCCACCTGGAAAGAATCTCCGTCCATTCCTGCTTTCCTGCGCAACCTCACCTACCTGAGTACCCCAGCACCGGTTGCACCGAAACCGGAGGCCGCGCCCAAAGTAGAGGTGTGCCTGAGCACGAAGGCATGGGACTTATTGGAAACGATTGAAGTGTGTGGCGGTACGGTACCCTTTGCCAACGTGAGCAGTGAGTCGGCGCAAGCCTGCATTGCTGAATTGGAAAAGTCTGGTCTGCTAGTAGAAGAGGGGGGCGGGTTTAGCTTGACACCGGCCGGCCTGTTGGCCGCACAACAAGCGGCTCCGGATCCAGTCGAAACGGCCCCGGTAGCAGAGGAATCTGAAACCGCCGACTTCCGGATGCTGCCCCTCTCCAGCATTGCCATTACCCGCAACACGCGCAAGGTGTTCGATGAGGTGGCGCTGGCTGAGTTGGCTGAGAGCATCAAGGCCCACGGCATCCTGCAACCCATCGTCGTGCGCCGGCGTGATAACGGGTTAACGGATCCGAAAGGCTATGAGCTGGTAGCGGGTGAGCGTCGGTACCGGGCGGCGGAGCTGGCCGGCCTGACGCACGTGCCGGCCATGGTGCGCTACCTCACCGACCGGGAGTTTCTGGAGGTGCAGCTGCTGGAGAACCTGCAGCGCGTGGACGTGCGCCCGGCCGACGAGGCGATGGCCTTTGCCGAGCTGCTGAACGTGCACAAGTTTTCTCCGGAGGAAATTGCCCTAAAGGTGGGCAAGCCTGCTAAGTTCGTGCTCCAGCGGGCCAAGCTCGTTACCCTTATTCCGTTTTGGATGGAGGCCCTGCAGGAAGAACGGTTGCCCCTGGTGTCGGCGCATGAGCTGGCCCGGCTGCCCGCCCACAGCCAACTAGCTGCTAAAAAGTCGCTGGAGTATTACTACAATGGCAACAGCCCAAAGTATGATGCTGGGCAAGTAAGTAATGCTATCCGGCGCGACGTGCTGCGCGACCTGGCCAGCGTAGTGTTTCCAAAGGACGATGCCACCCTATGCCCGGGCGTGGGTGCCTGTGAGGCCTGCCCCAAGCGTAGCCGGGCCAACCTGCAACTGTTTTCCGACCAGTCGGATAAGGACCAGTGTTTAGATGCTGCTTGCTTTGCCAGCAAGACGCAAGCCTACATTCAGCGCCGCCTAGTTGAAATCAAGCAGGAGGATGGGCGTATGCCTGTACTGATTGGTGTAGAAGCCGAATCTCGCAAGAAGTATCCCAAAGCTGTTTATAGCTACGAGTTTGAAAAGGGCAAGAAGGGCGCTGCCGGCGTCGTGCGGGCCTTGGTGCTCGACGGGCCTGAGGCTGGTGCGGAACGTTGGGGCAAGCTCGCCTCCTGGAGCAAAGTTGTGTCGGAGGAGGACGAGGCTAAGAAGAAAGCTCAGGATGCTATCCGCCTCCGGAAAGAGCGGGTAAAGAAGGCCGAGCGCATCATACTGGCCGATAAGTTAACGGCCGATCTTGTCCCTTCTGCTACTGGACCTGTAGGGCATGCCGTACTCGTTTACATGTTGCTCGAGGCTATCGGCTCCGCTCATATTGCGCTGGTAGTGGACATGCTGGGCTGTCCTGAGCCCACCCTAGACGAGCGCAACACTGACTGGGACAAGCGGGACGCAGCAGGTAATACCCCATTTCGGAACTGGCTTATCGGCCAGCTCACACCTCGGAGCTTTGACGAGCTGCTGTGGCTCTACTTTACCAGAAAGGTGCGCCACCGCATGGAGCACGAATATGAAGACCGCCAATTTGTTATTGGCTCGTTGCTTCGTGGCCAGGGCTTAGGATATGAGGAGGTAGGTGCTCAGGCCGATGCGTGGGTAGAGAACCGCTACTACACCAAGAAAAAGAAGGGGCCGTCC
Organism: Hymenobacter metallilatus; assembly: GCF_003944705.1. Taxonomy (GTDB): domain Bacteria; phylum Bacteroidota; class Bacteroidia; order Cytophagales; family Hymenobacteraceae; genus Hymenobacter; species Hymenobacter metallilatus. The sequence continues at coordinate 191,307 of NZ_RWIS01000005.1, forward strand.
AAATGAGTCAGTCTAGCTACTTCAAACTGCGGACAGGTCTTAGCCGTGGCGTCGATGACGCCACGGCTAAGAAGAAAATCTGCGTGTACAAAGACGAGTACTTCTATCGAGATGCGTCGGGCCGCTTGGCTCAGGTAGCCGTGTATGAGGACGGGTTTGTGTACCGCAGCCCTGCCACGTACCGCCGTGACCTGAGCAAGCCGGCTGCCGACTGGCTGGCCTGGCGTGAGGGTAAGCTGAAGGTGCCGAAAGGTGAGCAGCCACCCTTTAAGTATGCCGAGCTTCCGGGCCACTTGCTGGCGGTGCCACCAGGTGCGCTGCCCTGCACTGTAGCCGAGTATGAGGCTGCGCTGGCTAAGGCCATGGCTGCAGAGAAGAAAAAAGCCGATGAAGAGGCCAAGGCCAAGGCGTTTGCTGCGCTACTCAAAACCGGCAAGTTCAATGGTTCAAACGAGCCGGATCCGGAAGAGGTGAAACTCGTTGTCGAAGCACCTCACTTCCTGGCCGACTTTACCGTGCTGGATATTGAATTTCAAGGCTCTGAAATGCTAGAGCTGGCTGCAATCCGCTACCAGAACTGGCAAGCCGTAAACCAGCTGCAAACCTTCGTGCGCTTCCGGGGTGAGCTAAACTTCCACGTGGCCACCCTCACCGGCATCAGCCGGCACGACGTGTGGAATGCGCCCGACGAGCTGGCCGTGCTCACGTCCTTCCGCAAGTTGGCCGGAGACTCCCTATTGGTGTGCCACAACCTGAGTGCCGACCGACGGATACTGGAGGCCGCCCGCACTCGTCAGGGGGCCCGGGAGCCACTACCGAACGAATGGTTTTGCACGCTGGCCCTCAGTAAGCAGCGCTTACCGAAGCGCAAGCACGGCCTCGGTGAGTTGTGCACCAGCTTCGGTATTGCCACCCACGGCGCACACCGGGCCCTGCGTGACGTGGAGATGTGCTTCGGCCTGCTGCAGCACCTACACCAGCTCGAGCCCATCAATGGGCCGCTGGCCGCGAAGGCATCGAGCAAGAAGGTGGTAGTAAATCAACCCTCACTTTTCGCAGCTGCCTGATGAATACCGCTCCACTACTGGCAGCCTCCTCCGGTGGGCTGTCCCTTTCCGCTTCCCCCCGCCGTATGCTACCTATTCGTCAAAACCTCAACCAGCTCACCGGTATCAACCGCACCTATAAGGCGGTATTGATTGAGGTGTGTGAGCTGGTGGAGAATGGCAAGCAGGGCAAGTGCTCTGCTCAGAATGAGTATTTCGCCGAACGTCTCTCGGCCAGCCTGCGCACCATTTCCCGCACCATTACGGGGCTGGAGGAGGCGGGCCTGCTCACCTCGTCGGGTGCCACCAATAAGCGCGTGCTGCTGCCCTCTGCCGGGCTCCGGGCGTGCTATGCCGGCACCGATACCACGGCCGCTATTCAGGCCCTCTCGTCGGCCCTGCTCGACGCCCGGTCGGAGGAGCCAACTATAGACAAAACTATAGCCAAAACTATAGACACTCCGGCCAAAATGGCTATAGCCAAACCGGACCCAACTATAGACAACCGTGGCACAACTATAGCCAACCGTGGTAGCAACTATAGCCAAACAGGGTCGCGCGTATATAGAGACGACCAATACGAACAGAACGAGGAGGAGGTGGCGCTACGCTCCGCCCTCGTCGCCGCCCAAAAAAAAATAGGGGAGCTCACGGCCCAGCTGGAGGAAAGAACCCGCGAACGGAATGCTCTCCGCAACTCCCTGGCTGCCGTTCGTCCTGCCAGTTCTGTCGCGTCGGCTTCGCACACCAGGGGGGGCGCGGCCACCGACCCCCACAAGGTGCCGCTCGCCGAGAGCAAGCACATCACGCCGGAGGGTTTTGCCCGCATTGCCGAGGCCTTGGGCTACCAGGCCGCCTACTTCCCGCACTACCGGGGCCAGATGCTGCTCAAGGCCGGAGCTGAGCAGCGCGACGAAAAGGGCTGGCAGAACTTCATCCAGCGCTACCTCACCAACGACGCCAACAGCGAAACCGGCCTGATCACCACTCCTCCCAACGATTCCGCTACAACTCATGCAAGCCGTTCAACTTTCTCACAGCAACCCCAGCGGCCGGCCAACGGGGCCAAACCTACCAGTGCTGGCAGCGAATTCGCTGGCGCCCTTGCTGAGCGCCGCGCGCGGCTCCGAAGCGCTGGCCCTGGCCATCACGGACCGGCAATGGGGTCTGACGCCAGCTAAGGCGCTGCAGAGCCCGCAACTTTCCGTCCTGGCCCGGCAGGCTCCCCGCGAAACGGCCGAGGCATTGGGCAACCTGCTCATTTTCGCGGCCCATCAGTTCAACGTGCCGCGCAATCTGAGTGATATGCAGGTGGGGTTGTTGGCGGAAGACCTGCTGGAGCGGTACTGGTTCTGGCGCTTCGACGAGTTCGTGTACCTGTGCAAAGAGGCCATTGCCGGCCGGTGGGGCTGCAACTACTCGACCATCGACGCGCCGACCGTGCACGGCTGGTGTACTGCCTACGCCGAGGTGCGCGACGCCGTGGTGGAACAGGCCGCCCGGGAGGAGCACAAAGCCCGCCGCCTGGCAGAACAGGCCCAGGGCCCGGCTCGGGCGGCCGACGAGCAGGCCTATATCCGGCACCTGGAAACGCTCACCGACGAGCAGCTGCAGAAGGGCATTGCCTGGTATGAGGCCCGGCCGATGGAGCCCCACGCCGCCCTGCGCATCGAGCTGGCCACGGCGGTGCTGGTGGAGCGGGCCAAGCTGGAGCTGCTGCGGCGGGTGCTGGTGGTAAATGAATCCGGTACCGGTGCCGTCGAGGCCAGCGAGGAGGAGTACAAGCGCTTCCGGGCCGGATGGGTAGCCCAGCGGGAGAGGGAGCGGGCGGAGCAGGAAGCAGAGCAGCAACCTGAAGCCCCCGCCGCATGATTCAGGAAGCTAATGCCCTTGATTTTCTGGCCGCTCAGGGTACTGCTTCGGCTCACCTCATCATTGCAGATCCACCGTACCGCACCACGAAGCTGGCTTTCGACAAAGCGCCGCCGCTGGACTTCGCTGCCTGGTGGGCAGAGGTAGAGCGGGTACTGGTGCCGGCCGGGGTGGTGCTCATGTTCTCGGCTGATCTGTTCACCGTCGATATGATTCTGGCCAACCGGGCTGCTTACCGCTACCGGATGGTGTGGGTAAAAAGCAAGGCCACTGGTTTTCTCTCGGCCAAAAAACGGCCTATGCGCGGGCATGAAGATATTCTGGTGTTTGGCCGAAATGCTGATGCCAGCACCTTCAACCCGCAAAAGAGCCGCCGCGGTGCTGCCTCTGTTCGCAAAAGCATCTACCGCAAAAACCAGGCAACGGCCCACTACGGTACCCACCGCAACAGTGAGTATGCCGACGATGGGACCCGCTACCCTACCTCGGTGCTGGAGTTCGACAGCGTACCCACGCTGCACTGCCTGAACCCAACCGAGAAGCCGCTGGACCTGATCCGGACGCTGGTGCGCAGCTACTCCAACGAAGGGGAGCGGGTGCTCGACACCTTCTCCGGTTCGGGAGTTACGGCCCACGCCTGCCTCCTGGAAGGCCGGGAGTTCGCCGGCTGTGATGTGGATCCACAACAAGTAACACAGGCTAACGTCCGGCTACAGTCGGTGCAGGTGCCTTCACTTTTTCAGTAAGCCCATGAGCAGCTACACCTACCGAGGCGACCGGCTCACCGCTCCCGAGCTGAGGGGCCAGCCCTGCCAGGCCGTGCGCACCGCCGGCGGCAAGTGCATCCGGGGCCGCAACGGCTCCATGCTCGTCCAATTTGAAACCGGGGCCGTGCACGTGGTGCTGGCCCGCCAACTCAGAAAACTATGATGCCAGTCCATTTCGAGGGTGCTAATACCACCTTTACCAAGCCCGCCGATATGACCGACGAACAGTGTATGCCCGTCTCGGCCTACGTTGGTCGGGATAGTGATAACCTGCCTTTCGTGCTCACCGCCTGGCAGCCCAGCCACGAGGATATACAGGCCATAAATGCTGGCCGGCCCATCATGCTCAAGCTGGTAGGCGTCTCGATGCAGCCAGCAGCCCTCTACACTTTCGACCACGAGTACAACGCCAACGTGTGATGAAAACTTACCTGCTGGATTATGGCTGGTACCGAAATAGCCGCAACCGAAAGGCGCACTACTACCGTGGTACCACCTTGTCTGCCTGTGGCGCTTACGCCCAGGCCAAACGCCCAGAATCTGAAAACCGTCACACGGATGCCGGCCCCAAGTGTGCCGGTTGCCTAGCTGTTACCGGAAAATGAGCATCATCTACATCGAACTCGACGAAGACATGGAAATGCCCTGCCCTTGCCAGCGCTGTGGTGAATGGTTCGACCTACACAACGGCCGCGGTTCTAAATCCTGGTATCCTGGTACCGTCATCTGCAAAGAATGTAGTGATGAGGAACGGGAGGAAATGGAAGTGGAAGCAGCTGAGCAGGAAGAGGAGGACGACTATGAGGAAGAGGACCCCGACGACTTCAACCCCGATACCTGCCCCGAGTGTGGCTCGGATGAGGCAGGAGCCCCTATCTGTTCGCAATGTGGATGCCTTCTAGTTGACCAAGACGACGATTAGCGGGAAATCCATGGGAGGCGGGCGTGTAGTGGTATGTCCACTTTTCGTACTGCCTCCCGCGTGGATGGCAACCAATCCACCATCGTAGCCAGCCTCCGGCGCATCGGCTGCACGGTGCTGCTCACGCACCAGCTCAAGAACTGCTTTGATATCCTGGTCGGCTACCGCGGCCGCACCCACCTCATGGAAATCAAAGACCCCGCTCAGCCCCCGAGCAAACGCAAGCTCACGCCGGGGGAGGAGGAATTCCGGCGCACCTGGCAGGGTTCACCCTACCACGTCGTCGAAACTATCGACCAGGCTATTTCCATCGTCACCGCTCCATGAGCCAACCCTCTACCCGCCGTAGTTTCTCCACCGCCGACCGGCGCACCATTCAGGCCAATTACTCCAGCACGCCGGCGGTGGAGCTGGCCCAGCTGCTCGGCCGCCCCGTCGGCAGTCTCTACCAATTCGTCAAGCGCCACCCCGAATTGCAGAAGCGGCCCCGGCTCTAGCGGGAAATAGGCCGGCTGCCGGCGTGATACAGGTCCAAGAGTTTCACACTTCACACCCTGTATCATGCGTAAGCTGCTCCGCGTTGCCTCGTTTCTGTTTTACCCCGTGCCGTACCCCTACGCCGGCGGCTACCACTTCCTCGTCGGCTCGACGCTGCTGTGGTGGCTGAAGTACGGTGCCCCCGCTTCCTACACGTTCGGAAAGGTGCTGGCTGGCGGCGGCATTGGCCTAGTTGCCGGTGCCCTCGGCTGCATCGTGTTTGGCTACCTGCTGGCCCGGGCTGAGGAGAAGGAGGCGAACTAATGCTTGTTGTACTGTACTCGGCCTTCGCTGCTCTGTCTGGAGTGGTGGAGGCCGTTCTGTATTCCCGACGAGGAGCAGAAGCGTTTTCAAGAAACGAGCATGTGGAGATGGTGGCCCAGCGCCTGGCCGTGCTGCTGCTGGTGCCGGCGGCTATCGTGACGATGCAGTGGAGCGGGAGCTGGTGGTACGTCGGTGCCGAGCTGGTGGCGGCGGTACTCTGCTTCCCGATGGTGCACGACGAGGTGTACAATTTTGTACGGCTCTGGATAAGCTGGAGAGAGCGCTGTAAGCCCGATAACCCGGAGGCGGATTATATCGCCTGGGAAATGGCGTGGCGAGAGTTTGAGTACGGCTACCAGAGCCCGACCACCACGGCTCGCAATGATTTCAACGGCCGCACCCGCACCCTCCTGGCCATAGCCGGCGCGGTGGTGGAGGTCGTGGCCCTCTACCTGGTGTGCCATGGCTGAGAAAAGCCCCGTGCAACATCTGCCCCCTCAGCGACGCAAGTTCGTTGAGGCGTATGTGCTGTCGTTCAATGCCACGAAGTCGGCACAGGAGGCCGGATACAGCGAGAAAACGGCACGGCAGCAGGGCTCCCGCCTGTTAACATCTGTTGACATCCAAGCGGCCATCAAGTACCTGCTCAAAGAGTGCATGAGCCCGGAGGAGGTGGCCGCCCGCTGGCAGCGCCTGGCCACGGCCAACCTCGCCGACTTCTACACCCGGGTGAAGGTGGAGTATAAGCCCCGCATCGAGAAGAAGCTGGCTCAGGTGGTGGAGGAGTACCGCAAGAACATGGAGTTCGAACAGGAGGTAGCCATTCGCTCCGAGGCGGTGATTCTTGACCGCAAGAAGCGGGAGAAGTTCCGGGAGCGGGAGAAGGTGGCCCACGAGCGCCGGGAGCTTCACCTGGTCCGGCTGGAGGTGCAACTGGAGAACGACCCCGACGCCGTGTGCTTCGTGGATGGTCCGAAGCAGTGGAAATACGAAATGCAGCTCGACCTCGCCAAAGCCGAGGCCCTCGGCCTGCTCGACCTGGTGGCCAGCATCACCAGTGGCCCCCGGGGTACCTCCTTCACCCTACGCGACCAGGACGCCGCCCTGGTGAACCTGGCCAAGCACCGCGGCATGCTCACCAACAAAATAGACGTGACCAGCGGCGGCGAGTCGCTGGCCCCCACTTACGACCCGGCCGAGCTGGCCAAGAAACTTTCCCCCGAACAGCTGGCCGCCCTGCGTGCCGCACATCAAACTCTCTCCCATGGCTAAGCACCTCATCACCCCCGACCTCGACCACGCCCTTCGTCAATTTGCCGCTCGGATGCCGGAGCCGGCCTTTGCCAATGGTGCCCCCCAACCCGGTGCCGTGCTGGCCAGCCAGTACCCGGACCTGCTCACCATCCACGGCCAGCCCCTCGTCGGCCATAAGCTTTACCTCGTGGTAACCAAACACACCCGCCGCCGGCACCTACGGGAGCTGCGCCGGGTGTACCGCGCCGGTGGCCGGCCCGCCCTGGTCAAGCACCTGCAGCCCTACGCCGACTTCCTGAAGACTGAGTAGTGGAGCTGTTACCCCTCGATACTGTCATTGCTGCCCAGTGCTACCAGCGCTTCTATTGGTTTTTCCTCGAAATGTGGGAAACCATTGAGGCGGTGGAGCTCGTGCCTAACTGGCATATCGAGTACCTGTGCGACGAAATGCAGGCGGTGTACGAGCGGTGGAAGCGGGGCGAGGCCCAGGGCGACGTGCTGGTGAATATCCCGCCGGGCACAAGTAAGAGCACCACCATTACCCAGCTCTTTCCGGCCTGGCTGTGGCTGATGGAGCCGAGCATGCGCATTATCAGCACTTCGTTTGCCTCCGACGTGAGCATTGGCCACGGCCTGAAGTCGCGCGACTGCCTGTCTCACCCCAAGTTTCAGCGTCTGTTTCCGGGCCGGATTGAGTTCAAGGCCGACCAGAACGGTAAGACCAACTACCGCAACACCGCCGGCGGCCAGCGCTTCATTACCTCCAGCGGGGCCCGCGTAACGGGGGTACACGCCGACTTCATCGTTATCGACGACCCGACCAACCCGGAGAAGGCCGAGAACGAAAAGCACCGCAAGCAGTCGGCCAAGCACGTGCAAACGGTGTCGAGCCGGAAAACCGATAAGAAGCGCACGGTGTCGATTATGGTGATGCAGCGGGTACACGAGTTGGACCCGGCTGGGGCCTGGCTGAAGAAGAAGAAAAACCTTCGACACATCTGCCTGCCTGGTGAGCTGACGCCCGACAGTAAAACCGGAGAGCTGGGTAAGAACGTGCGGCCGGCGGAGCTGGTGGCCCGCTATACCAACGGGCTGCTCGATGCGGGCCGCCTCGACCGCGGGGCCCTGGCCACGCTGAAGGAGGATTTGGGTAGCTACGGCTACGCGGGCCAGATCCTGCAGATGCCGGCACCCGACGAGGGCGGCATTCTGAAAAAGGCCTGGTTTAAGACTATCACGTTTGCCGAGTTCCTCAAGCTGCCGGAGGCGGGGGCGGCTGTCTGGCACCTCGACTACGACGGGGCTTATACCGACAATCAGAAAAACGACCCCTCGGCCGTGCTCATTACCGCCTACGTGGGCCAGACGCTCTACGTGCGGTACGCCGGCGAATACTGGGAGGAGTTCAATGAGCTGGTGAAGCTGCTGCCGAAACTGGCCGAAACCCATGGGTGCGGCCGGCAGAGTAAGCTCCACATCGAGCCCAAGGCCAACGGTAAGGACATTGTGAGCTGGCTTCGCAAGAATAGCCAACTCAACATTGTGGAGGCTCCGCCGCCCTCTGGCGACAAAACCCAACGGGTGCAGGCCGCATCGCCTTTCATCGAGGCCCAGCGGGTGGTCCTGATCGACGGAAGTTGGAACGAGGCCTTTATCAACCAGTGTGCGGCTTTCCCGACCGCCGCCCACGACGACATGCTGGATACGCTCACTCAAGCCATTTCCCGCAATCAGAGCAAAAAGAAATTCTCCTATGCGTAGTATCACCATCACCGACCCGGCCACCAATCAGGTATACCCGGGCCACATTCCGACCGGCTGGCACGAGGTGCCCGTGTCGGCCTTCCAACAGTTCGCCCGCCTGCAGCTGGAGCGCCGGCCGGAGCTGGCCATGCTCTCAGCCGTGCAGGCCCTCACCAGCTTGCCCGCCGACGTGCTGGCCGCCGACGTGAGCCTAGCCGCCTACCTCGGCCAGCAAATGCCCTGGTTCTTTACCGGCCTTCCGGAAGCGGAGCCGGCGGCTACCCTCGTGCATCGGGGTATCGAGTACACCTGGCAGGGAGATTTTTCCCGGCTCAACGCCGGCCAGTTCGAAGCGCTGTTGGCCTTCCTCGATGCCGCCGGCGGAAGTGCGGCCGTAGCCGCGCCGGAGCTGCTGGCCGTGCTGCTCGTGCGCACCGGTGGCCGGCAGGATGCCCAGGCCGTACGGGAGGCCACCGAGGCCCTGGCTGGCCTGAGCATGGAGCAGGCCTGGCCCTACGTGCTAAATTTTCTCAAGGCTTGGATGATGCCCGCGCTACGCATCCAAGCCTCTTCCCTCGCGACGACGAGGATGGAGACAGCGCTGGAGCAGATGCTGGCCCTGACTTCCGTTCAGCCAGCGAAGGCGGGTTTACGGCAGCGCTGCTCTGGCATAGCCGCCGGATTGGCGAGACGGTACGTGCGCTCCGTAGTTGGCCGATTGAGGAGCTCTTAGAAGATATGGCGTACGAGCTGAAGCGGGAAATGCCGCCCCGGTCGGCGTGATAGGACCATGCCCGACCAGCCACCACTCGACTCCGGAGCCGCCCGCATCTTCGCCTACCTCGAAGACGTGGTGAAGCGCTACTCGCCCATTGCCCACTTTCAAATCGGTTACCCTGACGAGCAGGCCGGGGCCGGTAATACGCCCTATCCGCAGGTCTTCCTCGAAGCAGAAATGCAGATAGGAGAGGAGCGCCCCGGCCTCGATACCTACCAGGTGGCCCTCCACGTGCTGAGCCTGCCGGCTGAGCATGGTACCAACGAGGGCACGCGCCTGCAGGCGGGCATTCTGGCCACCACCGGCGGCTACGTGGAGGAGCTGGTGGAAATCCTGCGGCTGGAGGAGGAGCTCACCGACGTGAAAAAGGTATCGGCGGTGAGCCTGACCGATGTGAGCACCGACCAGGCAAGCGGCTGGAGAGTCGAAATCAGCTTTACCTATCCCTCAGCTGTCAACCGCGAGGCCCTCTGGTCGCGCTATACCCCCGCCTAATGGCCTCTATTCAAGAAATGCTTGCCCAAGTCGTTGCCATTTTGCGCGACGAGGGCACTCCCGAGTATGCTCAACTCGGCCCTACCCGGGCGTACGAGCTGCGCGAAGTGCTGGAAACGATGATTACCAGCCTCGGTTACACGCCCATTCAGGCCAACCAGTACGGAAACCACCCCGCACTGCTCACGCAGGCCGCCGCTTTCGAGTATGTCCTCAAGCGTCTGAATGCAGCTGTACCCACGGTTGCCATTGGCCAGCCCCAAAACGGCCAGGTTGATGACGTAGCCAACACGTTCTCGGCCCAGCTCGTAGCCGGCTTTCCTGCGCTGGTGCAATACGAGGGCTTTGGTTTTCCGGGCGTGGCTGGCATCGTGCCCCTCACCTCGTCGAATGCCTACATTCAGAACGGCCGCATTTACCTGCAGGGCCTGACAGGTTCTATTGCAGTGGATGAGGTGGGCTTCCGGGTAGCTGCTTCTGGCAGCCAGCCGGCGGGACCATTTGTGCTAAATAAGCAGGTATTCACTGGCCCAGTTGCCCCCGTGGCCACCGTGCCCTCGGCTGTTACGCAACTAGATGCCACCGGCGGCAATGCGCAGGCAGTGGTAAACCTGGAAGAGCCGGCCAACGGCGGTTCCCCCATTCTGAGCTACCGCTACGAGTACCGCCCAACCGGCGCGACCAGTTGGAGCGTGGCCGGCACCACGGGCAACCTTTCCTTTACAATTACGGGGCTGACCAACGGCACCGCTTACCAGTTCCGCGCATTTGCCACGAATGCTATTGGTACCAGTCTGGCTGGCATGGTGGTGAGTGCTACGCCGGTGGCTGGGGTAAAAGACCTGCAGTTCATTGTGGATGGCAACAGCATCAGCACCGAAGATTATGCGGCCGGGTGGCACGCCACCTTCGAGGCGGCGGTGGCCGCCGCGCTGGCGGCTAAAACCCCGCAACAACTAGCTGCCGCCGGCCTGAGTGGCAGCCTGTCGTTTGACTGGAACGGGATCAGCGGCCAGACCAGCGACGAGATGAACAGCGCCGCGCAGGACATTGATACGCAGTTCGACGCGGCCAAGCGCAACGTGGTGCTGACCATCGGGGAACCGTTCAACATCTTCCGCCCGCCGTACGCAACGACCACCGCGCAGCAGGGAGCCGACAGTTTCAATGCCTACTGCCTGAACCGCAAAGCCGCGCATCCCTCCCTGGGCATTGTAGCCCTGCTGGGCTTTCCGGATAACTTCCGCGACTCCACCAACGCCACGTACTACCCTCCCCGGGCCGATTTTGCGCAGGTCATGGCCGAATGCGTGAACATTTTGCAGGCCAAGAAAACCGCGGGTACGGCCGGCTTTGATGTGCTGACGCTGGTTGATCCGGCGTATGATGCCACCAACCCTGAGCTGTCCGGCGACGGGGTACACCCCACGCTGGCCGGGTATGGCTCAGGCGGAAATCTGATCAACCGGCTGGTAGCCGGCATTATGCAGTACCTGTTCGGTACCGCCCAGCCGGCCCCGGTGCAGCCGCCTGCGCAGGCCGGCAACTATGCAGCTGGTGCCCAGGCGGTCACCTACCCCACCCAGGTAAACCAGGTGATTCAGGCCGGCGTGATTACCTCGGCGGCTACGGCGGCGGGCTACGGGGCGACGGGCCTGTCAGGCTACAAACTGCCCGCTGGTGGCACCGGCTGGGTAGGTAGCAAGATTACCGCCGGCGCACAGGATGCCATTGTGGGCGTAAACACGGATAACAGCCGCGTGGGGTATGCCGCCATGAAGGCGGCCGTATGGCGCAGCAGCAGCGACGGGCAGATTTACGTAGTCGATAATGCCGGGGCTCCGACTGCTACTGGCATCACGGCTGCAGTGGGGAACTTCCTGCGCCTGTTTCGGAACGGCTCGGGGCTGAAAGCGCAGAAATCCAGCGACGGCACGGCATGGACGGATGTCTATCCCTACACCTATACCAGTGCTGCTGACTTGTACCTGGTATCCGATATTGAGAAATCAGGCAAGCTCACCTACCCACAGGGCGCGGGCCTGGTGCTGGCCACGGCAGATACCAACGTGACCCTGCTACCCGGGGCCACGGCGTTATCGGTGTCATCCGTCTATGTGCAGCAGGCCGGTGCCAAGGTAACGGCTACGACGGGCAAACCCTTCGGCTTCTACGGTGGGGCAGGCCTGGCCGGCGTGAAACTGGAGGGCGACGGCTGGGTCGCCATGAAGCTCAGCCAGCCGGATGCCTTCGACGCCGTGCTGGGGCTGAAAACCACCAACACCATTGAGTTTGATTCCAATGGTAATTTCTATACCGGCTTTCAGGCAGGTATCTGGAATGCCAGCTACGACGCGGGCGGCGGGGATGGGAAGTTCCTGTACGCCTTCGATGGCGGCGGGGGCGTAGCGTTAAATCAGTCGGGTTCTCTGGGCCTGTTTATGCGCCTGCGGCGGGCCGGCTCGGTTATTTACTCAGAAATCTCAGTGGACGGGGGGAGCTCGTGGATACTGAAGCGCACCCATACCAGCAACAGCTCCAACATACTATATGTAGCAGTGGATATCAGCGGCCCGGGTGCCATGTATCACCTGCAAGGCGTGGGCCTCACGCCTGCCTAGTAAAGAAAGAGCCCCACCAATACGGTGGGGCTCTTTTTATTTCAGCGCTTTCTCAATTGCCTCAGCAAATATGGGGGCCTCTATCTGTTGGCCGGCATCATTGAGGTGTACCTTATCATAGTAATACTTCGAGTTCAAGCAGTCGCCCGGCTCGCCTATTTCGGTGTTGGCTGCTACATCGGCCAGCTGCCAGCCAGTATGGTTGATGCGTAGCATCTGGTTGGATTTGATGCGTTTGGTTTCCTGATCAGGCGGTGTGCCATCGTTGGCCCGCGGCAGTACCGTGGCCACTACTACCTTCCAAGGGTGTACGGCCGTGGCATCAGTAATGAGCTTGCGTAGGGTTGAATCGGCCTGTAGGGGGCTGGCTCCGAAATAGAGTTGATTGGTCTGTTCCCATACGAGTAACACGTTGTATTGCTTCGAGTTGTCCCAGGCCGCATTGATTTCCGCCATACGGGTGGCCAGTTGCGCCGTAGTAGTGCCGCCCACGGATAGGTTTTGTCCAACGGCTCGTACGCCGTTGTGCTTCAATTCAGCCAGAATCTTCTCATCAAGCTTATACCCTCCGTCGCCCGCCATCAGACTGTTACTTACGAAGGTTATCTTGGTTTGCGGGGTAAAATAGCTGCAGCTGGTGGTGAGCAGTGATACGAGTAGAATAGCTGATTTTTTCATGGAGCAAAGGTAGTAAGCAATATTACTCCATATGAGGCACCCACCCGGTGGGGCTTTTTCGTGGCCAGCGGGAAAAACCACGTAGCCGGGCGTGATACCGGCATGCCTACCTACCGCGACATACAACAGGTGCTGGAGGCGGTGGGCGAAGTCATTGTGCAGCACATCTACTTCGTGCTGGAGAGTGGGCGCTACCCGCTCGACCGTCGCACCTCCCCACTGCTCAAGAGCCTGCAGGCCCGTGCCGTGCAGGCCCGCAGCGCCGGCGGCCAGTTCACCGCCTCGGCCTCGCTGGAGCTCTACGCCCTCGACTACCTGGAATACCTCGACCGGGGCCGGCCCAAGTTCACCAAGAAGGTGCCCCTCGATGCGCTGCTCAAGTGGATGCGCAAGCGCAAGATTTTCAACCGGCGCAAGGGTGGCCAGTTCAAAAGCGCCAATCAGCTGGCTTTCCTCATTCAGAATGCCATTTACCGCAATGGCATCCGGGGCCGGCACTTTCTCACGCCGGCCTTCAGCGAGGGCCAGCAGCTGCTCGACATCTACCTCAACGAAGACCTGCTCAACAGCATCACGCTGGAGCTTGACCAAGTGTTTAAAAAACGCGCTGCCTAATGGCCAAGATTTTTCTGTACCTGGCCCTCGACGGCCCCTTCGACCAGAATGACGACCCCCAAAATCCCGGGGTCTATACCGCCCGCTACGAGCCGACCCGCTACGAGTTCGATACCGTAACCAAGCAGGCCTCCGGTGCCCGGGAGGCCGATGTTCTCTACACCGGCGGTTACCAGGGGGCACCCCCGCCGCCGGAATCAAGCGGTATCAGTACTACCACGGCCTTCTACGATGATTGCGCCGGCACCACCAAGCGCGACTTCTTCCACAACGGGAACGGTACTTTCCGGATTGAGCGGGAGGAGAACAGCTCGGCATGTGGCTATACGCCTCCTCCAGTGGCCGGTACCGTGCTCCGGCACGAGTGCCGTGGACTGGACCGGTACCGCATCGTGGCCGATGGGGCCGGCGGGGAAACGGCTATTCTCGTGCAGAAAAACAGCCCGACGTGTGGCTACGCGCCGCCGGCACCGGTGCCCGGCTGCATGGATACCGAGGCCACCAACTACAACGCCAACGCGACGGAAGATAACGGCACGTGCGTGTACACGCCCCGCCTCGATGTCAGCACCTTGCCCCGGTTGGCGGCTGTGGGCGTACCGCTTCTGTTTACCGTGCAGTCGGCCGAAACCGGCCAGGCATCGGTACGAGCCCGCCTGCTGCTCACCGTGGCCAGCCTAGTAGCCGGTACCGTGCTCACCCTGCAGGGCGAAACGTTCACAGCCGTGGCCACCAACCCGGGACCGGGCCAGTTCGCCTCGGCGGCCACGCTGGCAACCGTACTGGCCAGCTCCGTTACCCTGAGCGCCCGGTACCGGGTAAGCCAGCCCGATGCCACCAGCGTGGAGCTGGTGGCGCTGGCCGAGGGCTCACAGTTCACGCCTCAGGCCTCGACCAGTGACGAGCAGGGCGGGCTCACTCTGCAGCTCACCGCCGGCGTGGATGGACTCCGGAGCCAGACGAAAAAGGAGTGGGGCTGCTACGTGGAAATCTGGGCGGTACCGGAGGCGGCCTTTGGTGGAGCCGTTAATCTGAGCAGCGCCTACCTGGTTGACCGGCTGGAGCAGCTCTACCGGACGGGCAACCGCTACACCTTCGACCTGTCGCCGGCTCTGCTACCGCTGGTGGGCCACAGCCGCACGACGAGCACCGACCGCTTGGTGGCCTACTTCGTGCGCTTCGGGGAAATGTATATTCCCGAAGGGGAGCAGCTGCGCCGCCGGCTGGTGGTAGCCGACACTGATGTCTGCTTTGGGCTGGAGTCGGCGGTACCGGTACCGCCGCTGGCCACGCGGCTGTCGTTGTCCGTGCCGATGCCTCAGGGCCGGGTACCCGTTGGCCGGGCCTCCTATCCGGAGCGGGTGTACCTGTTGGCCGAAGCCGGGGCCACGGTGCGGGCCCAGCTCGATACGCGCTCGGCCACGGGCGTGCTCAGTACGCAGAGTGTGCAGGCCGTGGCGGCCGGCGGCGTGCACACGCTGGCCCTCGGCGGGCTGCTGAGTCAGCTGCCGGCTGAGGCGCTGTTTTCCAACCTGACGCTACAGGTAAATGGCCAGCCGGTCGGCGGCGGCCGGTACCAGCACGCGCCCGCCCGGGCCTGCCTGCATTTCCTGAGCCGGCGCGGGGCCTACGAAACGATCTGGCTGCTCGGCCTGACTGAGCCGGCGCCCAAACGGTCGGCCCAGCTCTACAGCCGCGGTACCAGCCAGGCCGTGCGCCGGGTGGAGCTGGAGCCAGTCCGGAAGCTGGCCAGCGGCCCGCTCACCCGGGGCGGACTCGACTGGCTGTGCGACGAGCTGGCCACCTCGCCGGAGGTGTACCTGCTCGACGAGCAGCTGGAACCCGTGGTCGTAACCGGCTTCAGCCCCGACTACAACGAGCCCGAAAATACCTACAGCCTCACCCTCGACGTGGTGCCGGCCCCGCCCACGTACACGCTCAGCAACTAAATGGAAGATATCCGGCTATTCCTGAATGACCAGGAAGTAGACTTGCCCAAAGATGTACGCCGGCTGCTGCGCATGCAGAAGCCCGGTACCGATGTGGCCAGCCTCGACACTCGCTCGGCCGAGAGCAGCTACACGCTGGCACTGGAGTATACCCGGCAAAACGACCGGGTGTTTCAGCACCACCGCGACCCGCAAACCCTCGACAAGTTCGCCCCCCTGGTGCCCTACGTGGCCCGCTTGTACGTCGGCGGCAACCTGTTCTTTCGGGGTATCTGGCAGCTCACCAGCATCAAAGGAGCCTACGTGGGCAAGCTCGTGAGCGACGAGGTAGACGTGTTTACCAGCATCGGCACGAAAACCCTGCAGGAGCTGGGCTTTGCCCCGTTCGTGTACCGGGGCCGGTATGGGTTCGACGAGCGGCTGGGCCTGAGCTGCGCCGATACCGACGTGCAGTTTCCGTTTGTGGCCTACGGCAACTTCTACCAGCCCGGCCAGGTAGTCGACGACCGGGAGCTAACGGTACCGCCGAGTAACCGCATCGGGGCCCCGCTGGAGGTGGATGAGTATTTGCCCTCGGTATCGTTTGTGCGCACCCTCCGGCAAATCTTTGCCGACGTGGGCTGGAGCATTCGCGGCGAGGTGCTGGAGCAGGCCGACGTGCGGGAGGCCTGCCTGCCGTTTACCGGCTCGGAAATGCCCTGGAATTGGGGGGAGCTGCTCAAGGCCCGGGCCGAGGGCGGGGTGCCGGCCGTACCGTTCAATTTCTTCGATACTGGCATGTTCGGCCAGCAGATACCGCTCGTAGCAGATCCGGGCGTAACGCCGCCCGGCTACTGGGCGCTGCAACCCGTGGCCACCTACAACCCGGCCGGCCGCCTGCGTGGGGCCGACGTAGGGGAGTCGGGCGTGTTTACCGATGGCCGGCGCGAAGCCTACCGGGTGCGCCTCGATGGAGGCTACCGGGCCAAGGTGCGTTTTCTGGTATCGGGGCTGAGCGGTGGGCCCTGCCAGCTCCAGCTCGTGCGGCTGCTGGCGGGCCAGAAGGTGAATGAGGGGAAAGTGCTGATGAGCACGTACCTGGCCGTGGGGGAGCACGTGCTCGATACGGATACGCTCAGCCTGAACGGCCTCTACCTGGAAACCGGCCAGTGCCTGCTCGCTGTCGTGTACCATGCGGCCCCGGGCAGCGGCTTCCGGCTCGACTATACGGCCTGGTCGCTGGAGGTGGAGCCCCGGGAGGCCTGGCCCACCTCGCTCGACGTGGCCAAGCTGCTACCGGCACTGAGCCAGCGCGACTTTGTGCGCGGCTTCGTGGCCTCCCGGAATCTGCGCTTTACCACCGATGCCCTCACGCGCACGCTCACCTTTCACTACCAGGAGCGGTACGAGCTGCCGCCGGCACTAGCCATGGACTTGTCGGACAGGTGCAACCCCGAGGAAGGGGAGTACCTGCCTGCTCTACCCGCCCGGCGTATCGTACTCGGCTGGGCCGATGACGAGAGCGACGCGCTGCTGCAGGCCCGCAAAGGGTTTGCCGACTACGTGTACCAGCCCGACCGGGTGCCGACCGGCGTGGAGCAGGAGGAGCAGCAGCTGCGACTCCCATGGGCACCCATCGTGCGCCGGGAGTACCTCTACCAGCGGGCCGGCCTGCCGGACCCCGTTACGGGCCTGCCCGGGGTGGCCGGCCCGGTGGTGCGTATTCACCTGCCGTGCATGGCCACGGCCGACGCGCTGGCCACGCCACTCAACGAGGTGAGCTGGAACTACAGCTATGCCCCCCGGCTGCTCGTGTACCGGGGACCGGCACCGGTGGCCAGCCAGGTACTCCCGTTTGGGTTCAAGCCTACGGGGGCGTACGGGCTGGCCGAGTTCCCGCGTAGCTGGTGGTTTGGGGGAAGCCAGGGCCTCTACCAGCGGTACTATGCCGGGCTGTTCGACGAGCTGCTGCATGGCCACCTGCTCCGGCTTGGTGTGGCGCTTACGCCGGGCCACTATGCCCGCCTCTCGCCGGCGGTGCCCGTGCAGTTGGGCGGGAGTCTGTACCGACTGGCCCGGATTCCCAGCTTTACGGTGGGAGGGGAGGGTGATACGCCACTGGAGCTATTGCGGCGGGTGCCGGCGGCCTTTGGCGGTGGAGTGCCAGCACCAGGAGCACCAGGTGGCGGCGGTGGTGCCGAGGTGCACGAGTTCTACCAGGGTGAGTTTTCGCCCGAGTTTGACTAGCTTCGCCTTACCGTGTTGGCGGGGTGGCCGCCAAACAGGCTCCGGTCTGTTGCCATTCTGCTAATAAAAAAGCCCCGAGCCGAACTCGGGGCTTTTTGTTAGAACAGCCGGCCGCCGCCGGCATCGGCCTTTTCCTGATCGGCCCGGTCGGCAATTCGCCGGCTGTTGGGCCCATCAAACACAAACGGCTCCTTCGTAGCGGTAATAGCGGCGTGGCCCACGAGCTGCTCCAGTAGTTGGTTGGTGCGCTCCAGCTGGGCCGCCGGCACCGTGACCATGTCGCCCCCGTTGGCGGTGGCTACGTCGAGTCCACCATCGGTCGAGAGCTGGCCACCACTTGTCCCGCGCACGAGGGCCCGCGGGATGGCTACGAATTGCACCCGCGCCCCGTACTTGTTGATGGTGGCCAGCGTGCTCAGGTTGTTGGCTGTAGCTTGGCGGTTGGTCAAGGCCTCGCCGCCCTCTACTTCCACATTGGCGAAACGGCCAGTACCGCGAATACCACCCAGCGCGTGGGAGGGTCCTTCGAGCAAGCCACCGTTCGCTCCTTTGATGGTTGCGCCCAGCTTTTTCGCGCTGGCAATGGCTGAAGCAGTGGCTGCCAGCGCCGACACTACGGCTATTAGGTTTCCGGGGAACGGAATAGCGTTGGCCCCCGATACGGCTCGCACACCGGCCAGAATAGCCTCGGCGGCCGTGGCCCCGTTGGCGGCAAGCTGGGCCGACTCCGAAAGTATCTGGCTTTGCTTCTGGAGCTCCTGCCGGCGTTTTTCGGCATCCTCCTTCAGCTTGGCTGCCTTCAGCTGTTCGGCGTCGTTTTTGGCTTTCTCTCTGGCCAGGCGGCTTTCCTCGGCCCGTTCCTTCGCAATGCGGGCAATGGTAGCCTCCCGACGTGCGCCGCGCTGGCTATCCACGTCCTTCTCCAATTGCTCCCGGGTGCGGGTGGCGTCGGCCAGCTCCTGCTCGATGGTTTTGCCCCGGTCCTGCAGCGCGGCCAGCTGGTCGTCGTACTTCTGTATTTGTTGAGCCAGCCGCTCGTCGGCCTGTTGAAAAAACAGGTCGTTGAAGATCTGAGCAGCCTGGTACACTTGCCCGAAAATTTCAGTCAGAGCTCCTGCTAACTCACCAGCCGCCTCATTGGTCAGGCCAAACAGGGCCTTTAGAATAGATTGGCCGAGGGTGAGGGTTTTAGGCTTGAGTTTCTTCTCCAGTTCGTCGATGGAGTTGAGTACCTCCTGGAAGGCCCGCGAAGCTGTGAGGCCGAATTTCTCCATGAGCTTTTGCCGCTCCCGTAAATCGTCGAGGCGCTGCTTATCGAGCTGCTGCTCACTGGCACCTGC
This sequence comes from Hymenobacter metallilatus, assembly GCF_003944705.1. Classification (GTDB taxonomy): domain Bacteria; phylum Bacteroidota; class Bacteroidia; order Cytophagales; family Hymenobacteraceae; genus Hymenobacter; species Hymenobacter metallilatus. The sequence continues at coordinate 210,414 of NZ_RWIS01000005.1, forward strand.
CCGCTGCAGGCGGCTGAGCCGGCCAAATTGCACCTCGTCCAAGTCGGCCAGCTCCCTGCTCTGGAGGGCGGCCCGGTCGTCGAGGGCTTTTTTCTGGTCGGCCAGGTTCGCGTCGATAATCTGCTGCTCCTTCACCCGGATTTCCTCTTTCAAGGCCAGGTAGTCGGAGCCAAACCCCTTGCCGTTGAGCAGGAGCTCCACCTGCGCATCCTTGGCGGCATCAATTTCGGCCCGTAAAATGGCCTGCTGGGAGCCGCCGGTGGCCCTGGACAGGGCAATTCTGCGCTTGCGCTCCTCCTCATTGGCGGCCAATTCCTTCTCGGAGGCCTCCTTTTGGGCCGCCCGGAGCTTGGCGTATCGTTCCTCGGCCTCTTTCTGGGCCTTTTCGGTGGCTGCCTTCTGCTTAGCCTCCTCTTCCTTACGGGCTTTTTCGGCATCGTCGGCCAGCTGCTTCGTATGGGCATTGGTCAGGGCCCGGATTTCCGACTGCTTATCGGCCAGCTTCGTCGCGTAGTCAGCTGCCGATTTATCCAGCTGCTTTATTTCCTCGTCGAGCAGGCGCTTTTTAAGCGCGAAAACCTCCCGGCCGGCGGCCTCCTCCTCGGCAATTTGGCGCTTCAGGCGCTCGGCCCGGCCCACGGCTTCCTTTCGGTCCCGCTCCTCGGCCAGCTCGGCGTTTTTCTCGGTAACGCCTTTGTCGAAGGCCTCACTCGTGCGGGTGCCGAACTTGCGGGCCTCGTCGAGCGCCCCGGTCACGTCGCCCTGCAGCAGCTTGCCCAGCACGTCGCCGGCGACGCTGAAGCTCTCCACCAGGGCCGCGCCCAGCCCGGAGGCCAGCTGGCTTAGCCCGCCGAAGCGTTTGGTTACCTCGTCGAGTAGCGAAATCAGCCCGTAGATAGGAGGGGAGATGTATTTGAGGGCTCCCACCACTTTCTCCCGGTTGCGCTCTACGGCGCCGGTGATTTTATCCCAGTTGGTCACCACCAGGCCCAGCAGCAGCAGTAGTACGCCAATGCCGATGCTGGCCAGTGCCAGGCGGGCCACCTTGCCGCTGGTGGCCGCGGCGGTACCGCTGGCCGTGGCTGCCTCGCCAATGCCCAGGTAGCCCAGAATAACGCGCTTGGCATCCGACCAGGCCCCCTTTAGCGCGGTGGATACTTCGTTGGTGGTGAGTTTGTGCACGGCTTCGAGGCCTTGCACTACGGCAATCAGCTCGGTGAGCCGTTTCTGGTAGGCCTCGGCACTCTCGGCCGACACCAGGCCGAAGTTGGTGGCGGCCACCGTGCCCACTTCGAACGCACCGGCCAGACCGGCGGCGGCATCGACGAAGGCCCCGGCCTTGTCCTTATCAAAGGCCACGTCTATCGACTCCTCTAGCCCTTTGAGCGCGGCCTTGGCCTTGCCCAGCTCGCGCACGTAGGCGTCGGCTTCCGGTGAGCCGAGTTGGACCTTATCCAGCTCCTCCTCCAGCCGCTCGATTTCCTTTTTCAGTTGGCCGGTGGTGGCGAGAGCCTCCTGCCCGTCAATTGTGATTTTGTAGGCTTTGGTTATCATGCCTCTATCACGGCCGCCGGATGCTTTTTTCCCGGTGCCCGTGGGAAAAATCGGAGGGGCCGGCGTGATAGGGGCAACATGCCGCAGAAAAAGCCCCCCGTGTACGCCGTTCAGTTCGCGCCCGCCGCTCCGGAAGTAGGAGTGAGCCTGGTTTCGTTCGTGGATAAGCCCGCTATCGGCGTGGATTTCGTGGCCTTGTCGGCTGAGCAGACGCTACCCGTGGCCCTGAAGGCCGATGCCAAGAAGCAGGTGCTCACGGGGCCGGTGCTCATTCCCAACAAGCAGATTGCCCGCCTCGACGACAAGGGCCAGCTCTACTACCTCAACTTCTCAGCCGAGTGCATCGAGCAGATGCACGAGCGTTTCCACGAGCAGCAGAACACCCACGCCACCAACCTGCAGCACGACACCGCGCTGGAGGGCAATTTCTGTAAAGAGTCCTGGCTGGTGACGGACAGCACCCAGGACAAGGCCTACGCGCTGGGCTTCACGGCCGAGCAGGTGCCGGTGGGCACGTGGATGGCCAGCTACAAGGTGACGGATGCCAAGCTCTGGGCCGATGAGGTGGAAACCGGCAACGTGAAGGGCTTTTCCATCGAGGGTTTGCTGGCTTACACCACCCTCTCCGCGCAGCTTTCTTCCATTCAACCAACCCCCAAATCCGTGCAGAAAACCCCCAAGCCGGCCAATAAACTGGCCGCGTTCTTCAGTGAGCTGAAGAAACTCGTGGTCGGCGTCAGCCTGGCCATGCTCACGCTCGACGACGATTCGAGCGTGGAAGTAGACGACACCACCGGCGAGGTATTCAGCCTCGATGCCGAGGGCAACCGGGGCGAGCTGGTGGCCGATGGTACCTACAAACTCAAGGACGGTGGCGAGCTGGTGGTGAAGGACGGCATGAAGGTAGTGGCCGCGGCTGATACTACGGATACCACTGACACCGCTATGGCCGCCACGTTTGCCAGCGGCGACGCCGTGAAGGTGCAGGCCGGCAAGGAGCACATGCCGGAGCACAAAGGCCTGGCCCTGACCATTGCCGAAGTCAAAGACGGCTTCTATGCCGTCAAGCTTCCCGACGGCACGGTGCACAAGTGGTATGCCGGAGATGAGTTGGAGGCCACTGCAGCTAGCGATGACATGAAAATGGCCGAGCAGAAGCTGGCCGAGGCCGATACCACCGAGACGCCGGCGGCCGTGACCATGGCCGAAATCACGCTCGATACGGGCGAGGTCGTCAAGCACGACCCGATTTCCAAAAAGCTCTACGACGCGTCGGGCCAGCTGCTCAAGAGCGGCAAGTACAAGACGGCGGACGGCGTGATGTTCAAGGTGTCGCTCGACCAGTGGTGGTACGAAACCACCGAAACTCTTTCAGCTCAGCTCGAAGCCACCGAGAAGGCGGCCGAGGCCGACAAAACGGTCATTGCCAACCTCCGGGCTGAGCTGGCCGAGGCCAACCTGAAGCTCAAGGCCAAGCCCGCCGCTGCTCCCGTGAAGCTGGCCGGCGACAAAGGCGCCGAGAAAGCCGAGCAGCAAGCTGGCGAAATGCCCGTGTGGAAACAGCGCCTGAGTGCGGCCCAGGCGAACGGTAAAAAGGCCGAAACCAAATAATCTACCACCTTTTTTCAACCTGCCTTCGGGCCAATTCACTCATGGAGTACAATCCTATCAATTTTACCGGTGAGCACGCCCAAGAGATTTACGCGGCCGTGCTGGAAGCCAACCGTACCGCCGAGCGCCGACTGTTGCGCCAGGAGGATAACGTGAAGAATGAGCGCATTCTGACCTCGATTTCGGGGAAAGTGGCGTGGCAGAAGTACAAGGAGAAGATTCGGGAAACCGATATCGACGCCCTGGCTTCTAAGAATGACATGAAATTCGGCGACCGGAAGGTGATGCCGAAGAAAATCATGGCCTTTGACAACTGGCTGATGAACCAGTTGCGCTCCACCCGCTTCGGTGCCTCCATGGCACCCGGTGCGGCCAACATCGGCTCGACGGAGTTTGAGAAGGCTACCACCACCTACCTCGTGCCCCGCATGGGTAAGAGCTACGAGGAGCTGATCTACCAATCGATTACGCCTGAGACGAAGGCCACGATTGCGGGCGCTGCCGGTGTTCCCGCCGCTCAGAAGGCGTGGGCCGCTGCTCAGCCAGATGGCGAGTTCGATGGTCTGATTGCCCGCATGATTTCGGCTACTGACAGCACTGTGGGCGGTGGTGTGGTGAAGTTTGTAGCGGCTCCCGCCGGCGGTGTTGTGGAAAGCAACATCGTGACGGCCTACGCCGACATCTACAAGAAGATCGACAAAGCCGAGCTGGAGGAGGGCAACGTGGTAATCTTCGCACCCCTCGACGATTTCCAGATTCTGCAGCTGGCCAACCTGAACGCCGAGTTCAAGGACAAGTTCGTGGTAACAGGCCAGGGCAAAGACGCCAAGGTGACGTTCCTGAACGTGCCGGTTGAGTTCGTGCCCACCGGTGGCCCTCGTTTCGCTGGCAAGGCCGGTGAAGATGGTGACTTCGTGCACGCCTGCGACCTGACGTCGGATGACAGCACCTTCGAAGTTGGCAAGGTGAATAACTACTCCGACGACCTCTTTTTCAAGATGGTAGCGGCCGCCGACACGACGGTGCTCAACTCTGGTAAAAAGGTGCTCTCGCTCTAAGATGGACGCAGTAACCAACGAAACGACCGGGGCAGTGGAAGCCACTGCCCCGCGTCAATCGGTGGCCACGGCCGCCGAGTCGGGCCTGCCCATCACGAAGTCGGAGGCTGAGCTGAAGCTGGAGCAGCAAGTGAAGGGGCTGAAGCTGTCGGTGTCGCGCGAAAAGAATGGCCGCATCGAAGCCGAGCAAAAGCTCCAGCAGCTGCAGCAGGAGTTCGAAGCCTACAAGCAGACCCATCCGGCCCAGGATGCTGCCATCGAGCCGGCCGCAACTGAGCAGCAGGAGCCGACCGACGAACACGCCGAAATCCGGGAGCTGCTCCAGCGCTACGGACTGGAGAAGGGCTACGTGGTAGCTGGCACTGCCTATTTCGACGAAAATGCGGCCCTGGCTGCCGCCGGCGGTGACGCTGATTCTATCACTGAAATTTCCCCCGATAATGCCCAAGCTCACTAACTCAGTAAAACAGGCCAATGCCTACAACCAGGGCGGTGCCCTCGTGACGGTGCTGGCCTTCGCCACGTTCCTGGCCGATGGCGTGACGCCTTCCGTTACCTACACCTACGCCCAGGACGGCAGCGTGGCCACGGCCGTAGTTGCCGCCGGTGTGAAGGTGGTCGCCCTCGACTCCGACAAGGACAAGGTAAAGCTCGACTTCGCCACCCAATTCGGGGCCTCCACCTACGTGAAGCAAACCCTCGCCCTGGTGCTGGGCGGTGCCTCGCAGGAGAAATCGGCCGCCGCTGCGGCCATGGACCTGGAGCCGCACACGTACCTGGTGACCGACCGCCGGGGTAAGCGCTGGATTGCTGGCATTCTCAACGGCCTGCAGGCGGAGAAAAACGACGGCTCGACCGGGGCCGCCGCCGGCGACCTGAACGGCTACGACATTGCCGTGGCCGGTGCCGAAAACGGCCGGCCGCTGGAAGTGGCGCCGGCCGCGTTCGACAGCATCAAAGCCGCCCTGGTCGCCTAAGCCGATGGCCGGGGCTACCTATTCGGCAATGGGTATCCGGGCCCTGCTGCTCACACCATTCCAACCGGGGGTCGAGTATTTCTACTCGACCCCCGACCGGCGGGAGGTGAGTACGCTGGGCCTTTCCGTTGCCGGCGGTCTGCTGCTGGTGGGCCGCACCGTTGGCCAGCTCTCGGAGCAGGGCCAGCTCACGCAGCAGGGGCCGCTCGTCACGCAGAAGCTCAGCCTCTCCACCACCGATGCCGCCGGCTCCCTCGCCGGGGCCGCCCTCGACCTGGCCACCGGCCCGGTGCACGCGCTGGCCCAGGACCTGCAGGGCCGCTGGTGGTGGGCCGGGGCCGAGTTCGGCCTCTCGCTCGATGTCGCCGACACGCCCGGCGTGGAATTGTCCGTGAGCCTCGCCAGCCAGGCCACCCGCAAGGCCGACCGGGTAGCCGCCGCCCTCATTCCGGGCTTTCTCAACCTCCTCTAAGCTTCTTTCATGCAAGTCGTTTCCGTGGCCCTCTCGCTCGTCATTCCCGCCCCGCCCGTGGTGAAAACCAAGGGTACGGGGGGCGAGTGGGTGAATATTGGGGCCAACAACCTGTTTTTCGACGAGCTGCTGGCCATCAAAAAACGCTCGACGACGCTGGCCCGCTGCATCAACACGGCCGCCCGGCTCATTGCCGGCAGTGGCTTTGCCGTCGATAAACAGGACGCCCCCAAGCTGTTCGAGTTTTTCAAGAAAATCGACGGTAAGCGTTCGGCCAAGCAGCTGCTCAAGCAGATTACCCTCGACAAGCGCACCTTTCGCGGGTGGGCGGTGCAGGTCATTTGGAATGAGGACGGCACGCAGATTACCCAGCTCCACTACCAGCGCTTCAAGCAGGTGCGCTTTGGCAAGTGGAACGACGAGGGGGAGAGTGAGGAGTATTTCGTGTCGCGCGACTGGGCCAACCCCCGGGGCAAGAATAAGCCGGTATCCATTCCGGCCTTCAACCCGGAGCTGGCCCGTGAGCAGAAGCGGCAGCTCTACGTGAGCATCACCGAGTCGGACGACATCGAGTACTACCCGGAGCCAGAGTACTGGGCGGCCATCAACTACGCCCAGCTGGAGCGCGACCTGTCGGAGTTCCACCTGAGCAACGTGCAGAACCGCTTCGCCGTGAACACCATCCTGGTGACGAAGGAGGAGCCGGAAGGGGAGGGGCTGACGCCGGAGGAGGCAGCCCAGAAATTCGAGAAGAAGATTCAGGACAAGTTCACCGGGGCCCGCGGCAAGTCGCTGATGGTGATGACCGGTATCACGGATCCGGAGTCCACGAAGCTGCTGAGCTACACGACAGCCAATGGGGAAACGCTCTACGATACCTACGCCGAACTCTGCCAGCAGAAGATTCTCACCGCCAACGGCTTCACCTCGCCGGTGATTGCCGGCATTCCCGGCACCGGTAGCCTCGGCGGCAACGGCAACGAGCTGCGCAACGCCTACGAGCTGTTCTACAATACCGAGTGCCGCCCGGAGCAGGAGGAACTCTGTGAAGACTTCCGCCGGCTGCTCGAGTACTGCGACGTGGAGGAGGAGGCCGTGGAGACGCTCGACATCACCACCAGCCTGCCGGTGCGCATGACGTTCTCGGAAAACCTGCTCGAGCAGATTCTGCCGGCCTCGCGTCTCCGGAAATGGATTGATGAGCCGGAGCTCACTGCCGAGGAAAAGGCTGAGATGGGAGAGGGTCCCGACCCAAACCCCACCGATACCGGCGAAAGCCTGCAGCGCACGGTGTTGGAGGCGCTACGTGATGGCTAGGACGCTTCGGGTACAGCTCCACCAGCGCAAGAAGTGGGGCAATAAGGAGTACCTGCTCGACTTGCTGGGCAAAACGGCCGTGCGCTTCACCTACCAGACGGTAACCGATGGCTCGGCCCGGGGTGGGAGCCCCAAGGGGCGCATTCGGCTGGCCGAGGGGACGCGCAACCTGCAGCTGGTGCCGGCCAGCAAGCAGCCCAAGAGTTTCCGGCCGTATTCGCGCACCACGAAAACCTACTACGACTACGGCAAAAAGGCGTGGCGCTCATTCCGGTCGGTGGAGGTGGTGAGCATTCTCAATTATCTGGATCCAAAAACCGGCAAGGTGCTCAACTACGCCGCCCCCCTCGATGGAAACTAAACTACTCGCCGCAAGCCGCATCCACGAGTTTACCGACGTGGAGAGAAATGTGTCGCCTACCTACTTCGAGCCGCGCATCATCCGGGCGCAGGAGAAGTACCTGGTGCCGGTACTGGGGCCGCTCTACGAGCTGGTGTGCGACGCCTACCGGGCCGAGCAGCAGCCGCAACCCGTGCCGATGCCCGACCGCCTCGACGAGCTGCATACCGCACTGGAGCCGATGCTAGGGCAGTGGGTGTACTTCCAGAGTTTGCCCTTCCTGAACCTGCGCACCACCAACTCCGGCCTCGTCGATAGTGGCCAGCCCCTGAGCCCCGGGGCCTACAACGAGCTGAAGAAAACTATTCAGACCGAAGCGGAAGACCGCACCGGCGACCTGAAAAAGTGGATTGAGGCCCGCCGCACCACGTACCCCGAAGCTCCCCCTTATACGCCCATTCGCCGCCGTTCCGGGGGCATTGTCCTGTAAACCGTGTCAGTAGAAGAAATTATAAAACTGCTGCTGGGCACGCTCTGCTCGGCAACCTTCGGCCTGCTGGCCTGGAATGCAAAGGACCTGGTGGGCAACGTCAAAGCCCTGACGGCGGCCCTCAACACCAACGCCGCCGAAACGAAGCGACTGGCCGAGCACGTGGAGCGCATCGACGCCGAGAATACCAGCCTCCGCAAAAGCCACGACTCGCTCACGCGGTGGCTGATATCCAAGGGCATTATTCCACCTCCCAACCCCTCCGACATATGAGGAAGCTCCTGCTCATGGGCCTGGTACTGGCTACGGCCTGCCAGCCCAAACCCAACCCCGAAGCCGCCCGGGTGGCACGGCTCCAGCGCACGGCCGACAGCCTGCAGCTGCTGGCCGGCTGGCAACAGTCTCAACTCACCGAATACGACAGCACCCTGGCCCGTACGCGCCGGGAGCTGAAAACCTTCCAAACCCGCAATGAAGAAATTCGCCGCACTCCTGCTTCTGCTTGGCCTGCTGACCGCGTTACGCGCTACCTGTCAGACTACCAATAAGGTCCTTCGTCCTGCTCAGGATGACATGATTTGTGTGCCCCGGACTCAGGCAAATACTGTAACCGACGCCCTTCGGCGCTACGATGTGCTCCGGGAGGCGCACCAGGTGCAAACCCGCCTGCTCGTGCAGCTCACCGCGGCCGACAGCCTCCGGCGCCGGCAGGTAGTCACGCTCCGCTCGGCCGCCGATTCCTCGGCCCGGGCCACGCAGCTGCTCAGCCGCCGGCTCGACGTGAGCCAGCAACGCTCTCAGCTCTGGCAGGGCCGGGCCCGCCGGCGGGGGTGGCTGGTAGCCGGGCTTACAACGGTGCTGGGCTCTATTGTCTACCTCTCACTAGCTCCATAATGCAGGAAATACTACACCGCTTGAAAGCCCCGACGCCGGCTTTCTGGAAAAAAGTACGCCGGTTTGGGTTATTTCTGGGCTCGGCTGGCACAGCCATGGCCGCCGCCGCTCCCGTGCTGCCGCCCTGGCTACCGATTGCCGGCGGGTATTGCGTCGTCGCCGGCGGGGTCGTTGTGGCCCTAGCCTCGCTCACCTGCGAGGATACCCCCACTCTTAACTAGCTGCCCACGTGCAACTGACCAAACAACTCCTTATGGCAGCCCTCATCGGCTGCACGGCCGCCGAGGCCGACAAGTTTCTGGAGCCAGTAAACAAGACCCTGGCCAAGTACAAGATTAACACCCCGCTCCGGGTGGCGCACTTCCTGGCTCAGATTGGCCACGAGTCGTGCGGCCTCGATGCCGTGCGCGAATATGCCAGCGGAGCCGCCTATGAGGGCCGGAAGGATCTGGGCAACGTGCAGCCCGGCGACGGGGTGCGCTTCCGGGGGCGCGGCCTCATTCAGATTACGGGCCGCGCCAACTACTTCGCGCTCAGCAAGGCCTTCGGGGTGGACTTCGTGGCCAACCCGCTGCTACTGGAGCAGCCACTGTACGCCGCGCTGTCGGCTGGGTGGTACTGGAGCAGCCGGAACCTGAACGCGCTGGCCGACGGGAATTTCTTCCTGACCATCACTAAACGTATCAATGGTGGCACCAACGGCTACGCCGACCGGGAGCGGCGCTTCCTGGTGGCCGCCGCGGCGCTGGGCGTGCCGGGCGGGGTAGTGCCGGTTTAGTCCTGGTCGTCGTCCCAGGTGCGAAACTCCTTTCGCAGCGCCTCCCGGATTTTATCGAGGTGCCGGTGCACGGTGCTTTTCGTCGAGCCGGTGAGAAAGCCGATTTCCTCCAGCGTGACGCCTGCCAAGTGATACTCCCACAGCGCACAGTCGGCGGGGGAGAAGTGCTGGTGCAGGAACACGTGCACGGCATCGGGGCACGGCCCGGCCGGGGTAGGGGCCTCCTCCAGCTGGTCGGGCACCTGGCCCGGCAGCTCGTGCTCCGGATGCCGGCGGGCCGAGCGGCGCTGGCAATCGTACTCGTGCTTGATCTGCTGGTAGAGGTAGCCCACCATGGCATCGTCTTCGCCCTGGAAGCCCCGGGCCTCAATGCGGCGGTGGCAGGTCAGGATAGCCTCGTGGAGCAACTCCTCGGCGTCGGCCCGCTGGTGGCCAATGACGTGCCGGGCATAACTGACCAGGCGAAGCATGTGAGGAGCAATAGAAGATAAAAATACGGCGGCTTTATCGGCTGACATGGGACGGGATAAGGATGGAAATTACCCCGCTTCCCGCCCAGCTTAGGGAGAATTGTACTTAATATTTCTTGTGGTACTCTGTAGGTGGAAATACAGCGCCCCGGCCGGTTAGGTCGGGGCGTTTTTATATACTCTCGCACACTGCATCACACACTGTAAAAACAAAACCCCGATTCCGGACTGGAATCGGGGTTTTGTTACTACGTGGTGGTCGCGCTAGGAATCGAACCTAGATCAAGAGCTTCGGAGACTCCCATACTATCCGTTGTACTACGCGACCCGGTAAGCAGGGGCAAAACTAGCCAGAAAACCGGCTGTTGCCAAACCGCTTTCTGCATTTTCTGCAAAATCCTGCACTCTGTTTCAGTAACCTTCGGTTGCTCAGGGGAGTTAACTCATCACACTAATTCTGATACTACACCCATTTTGTATGGCCAGCACCGAAAAAAAGACCCTGTATACGGCCGAAGCAACGGCCATTGGTGGCCGTAGTGGCCACGTACGCTCCACTACCGGCATTATCGATCTGGATATGTCGGTGCCGGAGGGGCTGGGAGGTAAAAAAGGAGCGACAAATCCCGAGGAGCTATTCGCTGCCGGTTATTCCTCCTGTTTCCAGCAGGCACTGCTTGTTATTGCCCAGCGCGCTGGCGACCGGCTGGACCCGCAAACTGAAGTAAAATGTGCCGTTTCGCTTTTCCAGGAAGGTGAAGGCTATGGTTTATCGGCAGTGCTGGATGTTGACCTAAAGTCATTCGACCGGGACAAAACCATTGAGATGGTCCGGCAGGCGCACCGAATCTGCCCTTATTCGGTGGGTACCCGCGGCAATATGGAGGTAGAGCTGCGGGTGCAGGGAGAAAGTATTCCGGTACAGGCTGAGGAAAATGCCGGAGTGGCCGCGCAGGCCAGTTCCTAGGCATTAATTATTCCCGTGCACGCAACGGCCCGGCCACTTTTTGAGTAGCTGGGCCGTTGCGTGTACGGGAGTAGTTTGGCTACCGTGTTGCTTAGGGAGCCGAGAGGCTACCCGACTTTGCCGTCATTTCGGTAGATGAGGTAGGAGGGGCATAAAAAGTAGCTACCGAGTTAGTGTAGCGAATGTTATGAATGGCTTCAGTGCGCTGGAACACTACGGGTTTATGAGCACGCAGCGGCACCAGCATTAGTCCGGTTCTGGCCGACTTCACACCGTAGCGGTTATCCATAACGGTATCGAAGTAAAACAGGTACTGGTTTACCCACTTAAAGTAAGATTTAGGTTTAGCATCCGTAGATGTCAACACGGTAAGGCCTTCGGCATCGGCGGCTATAGCCTGCTGCAGTTCTACTGCGTTGAGTGGAGTAGTGCCCAGCATCGGAATTATATCCGCCTGTGCATCCACCATGACCCATTTTCCCAGGTCAGGGAGCCAGGCCTCAGCCAACGCATGGCCGGCGGCGGAAGCCCGCGTCTGTACGTCCTCGGCTTTCAGGTAAAGCGGACGGGCCGGAATGCCCACGGCATTGAAGGCGGCTGCCAGCACGAGGCCAAACTCTACGCATTGCACTTGCTGGCCTGCCTGCGCCGCTTTCAGAATGGCAAACGGGTCCTGAGACTTGAACTGCTTGTGCCCGTCATGCTCCAACCGGAAATGCACCCATTGGCACAGTGCCCGGGCCCGACCCAGATCCGTAGTTTCCTGAGCAACTACTTCCTGCAGACCAAACATTTCCCGGAACCGGGTCAGGTAGGGTTCCTTGGGCGAACTGAACTGAAAAGGGTACGCAACCGGGTCGAGGGTAGCCAGGTACGGGGAATCGGGCGCAGCAGTTGGCGCCTGGCCCTGGGCCATAAGCGACATGCTCAACGCCGTGAAAAGAAGCGTAAACGTTCTGCGGTACATAGGCAATGCGTGATGAGTTGCTCTTAACGCAACCCCCGGCCCCGGGGTTGAAGGTCAGGCAAACAAAAAACCCATTCGGAAGTCCGAATGGGTCTTGTAAGTAAACAATTTTTTCTTGGAAATACTATGAAATTCCCTGCTCGGCCAGTACTTCTTTCACTTTCTGGGCAGCATCTTTCAGGAGCACAGCCGAATACACTTTCAAGCCGCTCTCATCAATGATGCGGGCACCTTCCTCGGCGTTGGTTCCTTGCAGGCGCACAATGATGGGCACCTTAATGTCGCCGATGTTTTTGTAGGCTTCTACCACCCCATTGGCTACCCGGTCGCACCGTACAATGCCGCCGAAGATGTTGATGAGGATGGCCTTCACGTTCGGATCCTTCAGAATGATGCGGAAACCGGCTTCCACGGTCTGGGCATTGGCTCCACCCCCTACGTCAAGGAAGTTGGCCGGCTCGCCGCCGCTCAGCTTAATGATGTCCATGGTAGCCATGGCCAGACCGGCACCGTTCACCATGCAGCCCACGTTGCCATCGAGCTTCACGTAGTTCAGGTTAGAATGCGAGGCTTCTACTTCCAGCGGGTCTTCCTCGTTGGTGTCGCGCAGCTCCACGAAGTCTTTGTGGCGGTACAGCGCGTTTTCGTCGAGGGTAACCTTTGCGTCAACGGCCAGAATCTTGTTGTCCGACGTCTTCAGCACGGGGTTGATTTCGAACATGGCCGAGTCCGTCTCGTCGTAGGCTTTGTACAGAGCCTGCACAAACTTCACCATCTCCTTCTGGGCGGCACCGGTCAGGCCCAGATTGAAGGCAATTTTAGCGGCCTGGAAAGGACGCAGACCCACGCGGGGGTCGATATGCTCGCGGTGGATTTTCTCGGGGTGAGCCTCAGCTACCTCCTCAATGTCCATACCGCCCTCGGTGGTATAGATGATAACGTTCTTGCCGGAGGTACGGTCCAGCAGCACGCTCATGTAAAATTCCTTGGTTTCCGACTCGCCGGGGTAGTACACGTCCTGGGCTACCAGCACTTTGTGCACCTTACGGCCTTCGGCACCGGTTTGCTTGGTTACCAGCTGCATACCGATAATCTGACCGGCAATTTCCTTTACCTGCTCCAGGTTTTTGGCGAGTTTCACCCCGCCCCCTTTTCCACGGCCGCCGGCGTGGATCTGCGCCTTAATTACGTGCCAGCTGGTGCCGGTTTCCTCGGTCAGTTTTTTGGCAGCTTCCACGGCTTCCTCAGCCGTATCGGCCACAATGCCTTCCTGCACACGCACGCCGTAGCGCTTCAGAATTTCTTTGCCCTGATACTCGTGAATGTTCATAGAGTCAGTTAAGAGGGGTTTCGGGGTGGTTAACTAGGCGCGAAAGTAGGGAGAAATGAGTTCTTAGTTATTCGTTGTTTGATATTCGTTGTCTGTGGCTGGGTGATACTGTTGGGAGAATAGTGTTCATTGCTGATAATTGGGCATCAACATCCGACCTGCCAAAAACCAAAAAACCGACACCAGACAACTCAATTCCCAGCAGCTCACTTCCGGAACCATTCGGCCATTACCCGTTCCGCGGGCTTGTGCTGGGGTGTAAAGTCGAGGTGGCGGCGGGCCGAGCCATCGGGGGAGAGGCCAGGGTACCACTTCCAGACAAACAGCCCCTTAAACCAGGGGCGGGCCCAGAACGTTTCAAACAGGGCCGCGTAGCAAGTGGCCTGGGTTGTTTCGTCGGCCTTGCTGAGCAGGGCCATGCGGTCGGGCCAGGTCCAGGGCTGAATAGCCGCGTCGGGTGTGGTCTTGTACCCTGCCTCCGTAAATACAACAGGTCGGGCAAACTGCTTCTGCACAGCTTCCAAGCGCTTAAGCGGACCCCGCCAGGCCCGCAGCAGCGTGGCTTTGTCGGGGCTGTTGGTAGTGGCGAGCGGAAAATAGGCCTGCACCCCGATAAAGTCCAGCGCATCCCAGAACGGTACCCGCTCGAACTCCCCGCTCCAGTTGGCGGCGTAGGTGAGCTGCCCATGGTACACCGCCCGGATCTGCCGGATTAATTGACGCCACGCGGCTTCGTGGGTCGGGCCGCTGGCGTGCTCCAGCTCCGTGCCAATGCACAGGGCCTCAATCTGGCTGGCTTCGGCCAACTGGGCATAGTGCAGGATGAACCGGGAGTAGTTGGCAAACCACTGCTGCCAGTCGGCTTCCGAGGTCATGGCAATATCCCCGGGCCAGGTGCCCCCGTTGCGCAGCCATAAGTGGGGCTTGAGCAGCGTCCGGATACCGTGCTGCCGGGCCCGGGCCGCCGTCAGCCGGATGCCCCGGTCACTTTCGCCCCAGTAGTGGCGGTTATTACCCGTGCTCAGTCGGATTTCGGGGCCGGTGGCGCTGGGCTGCCAGCCAAACGGGGTTTGGGCAATCCAGGTAACGCCGGCCCGGCGCAGCGGCTCCAGGTCGAGGGCCGAAACGGAGTCGCCAGCTACCCAACTCACGCCCCGCAGGCGCCCATCAGTTGGGGCAGGGCCCACGGAAGACAGGGGCGGCAACGTGGCGGGCTGGGGGCGGGGCCACCGGAGCCAGCTCAGGCCGCCCAGCGCCAGCAGCACCAGTACCCAGGCAGCCCGGCGAACAGAACGAAGCGGCAGACGAGGCATAGCAACAACCATAGCAGCTTGTAAGGTAGCCTGATTTGGGTAGGTTTGGCCGCTGTTTTGCCTGATTACGCTGCCGGCACCACCGCAACGCCCTACATTCCGTAGATTTGTTTCCCGTACTCCGGCTCCACTTTACATTTAGTCCGTTTTGCTGCAAGCTATTAACGTCCGTAAAAGCTACAACACGCTGGAAGTGCTCAAGGGCATCGACCTAACGATTGAGAAGTCGGAAATCGTGAGCATCGTTGGCTCGTCGGGGGCCGGCAAAAGTACCCTGCTGCACATCCTGGGTACGCTGGATAACCCTGACTCCGGGGAAGTGCTGTTCGATGGAGAATCTGTCAGCTCCCTGGGCCGCTCCGACCTGGCCCGGTTCCGGAACCGGCACATCGGCTTCATCTTTCAGTTTCATAACCTGCTGCCCGAGTTTACGGCCCTCGAAAACGTGTGCCTGCCGGCTTACTTGGCCGGCCGCTCCGAAAAAGAGACCCGAGTGCGGGCCCGGGAGCTGCTCGGGATGCTGAACCTGGAGCGCCGCGCCGACCATAAGCCCTCTGAAATGAGCGGGGGCGAGCAGCAGCGCACGGCTGTGGCCCGGGCCCTCATCAACTCCCCCGAAATCATCTTCGCCGACGAACCCAGCGGCAACCTTGACTCGCAGAACGCTCAGGAGCTGCACCAGATTTTCTTTCTGCTGCGCAAAGAGCTGGGCCAAACCTTCGTCATCGTAACCCACAACGACCAGCTAGCCGAAATGGCTGACCGGAAGATTACGATGAAAGATGGAAATATTTGGGAAGGATAGGAGAATACCCAGGACTAAGTGGAACTTCCTGGCCTAACCACCTGTTGAAAAGCCACCTGAACCACTGGTTCAGGTGGCTTTTGTCTAATCTGGTCGCGCGTCCGCTTTGCCCCGGACCGTGCTTTCTAACCCGCTGCCGCGTTACCGGAACGAGGCAGCGGGTTTTCCGTTTTTGAAGGCCGCGAAGGACCAGAAAAGGGCAGATACGCTGACTCCGGCATGGGTAGAAAAGCTAAAAATTATGCTTGGCTAAAAATTTTGGAAATATAGTTTTTAACTACATGATAATCAGGAAGAAAATTTGTTAAAAATCGGACGTGATTTTGCACCTTTTTGGCGAGGAGCCCGTTATATTCACGTAAACAAATACGGTACTACAGGACACTAAAGGAAAGACGTCATGAGCGAAGCCATCAAGACACCCAAAGAGCAGGTTCGTAAAACCAAAATCGAGAGCTATGACATTTCACGCTCCGATGAAACGCTGCACCTGGCGACGGACCTTGCCAAATTCATTAAGGACAATAAGCTCAGCACTACGGTGCAGGGCAAAGAGTTTGTCAACGTGGAAGGCTGGCAGTACGCTGGCTCCCGCTTGGGCATCGTGCCCATTGTGGACCACGTTATCAACGTCTCGACCGAGCAGGAAATCAAGTACCAGGCCAAGGTGACGCTGTTCGACATGCGCAGCGGCCATACGGTGGGCGCGGGCTTCGCCATCTGCTCCAATAAGGAGCAGGGTAAGAAGTTCTACCAGGAGTTTGCTATTATGAGCATGGCCCAGACCCGGGCCATTGGCAAAGCTTACCGCAACATTCTGGCCTGGATTATCCGCGCCGCCGGCTACGAGCCCACCCCGGCTGAGGAAATGGAGTATGGCGGCAACACCCCGGCCGCGCAGCAGCCCGCTATGGCCGCCGTGCCGGCAGCTCCGGCCGCAGTAGCCGCCGAGGCGCCCGCACCCATGAAAGCCGTAGCCGCTGAGCCGGCCGCCGAGGCCCCGGCCTACGCTTCGGCTTCGCAGAAGGAGGAAATCATCCGGCTGCTGAACCATCCGCTCATCACGCGCCCCGAGAAGACCAAGATGCTGCTCAACATTAACCGCCTGGATGAGGAGCGCGCCGCGCAGGCCATTGCCAAGCTTAAAAAGGCCATCGACGACCGGGAAAACGGTCAGGCTGCCGCTGCCTAATTGCCCTTACTCTATATAGCAAAAGCCCGCTGCCACTTGGCAGCGGGCTTTTTTGTGCTTCGGAGCCGGGTTGCGCCGTACCTTTGGGTATATGCTGGCCGCCACCGACGATATTCTGCACATACTGCGCCATACCTGGGGGCACACGCAGTTCCGGCCCCTGCAGGAGGATATTATCCGGGCGGTACTGGCCGGGCAGGATACGCTGGCTTTGCTGCCCACCGGGGGCGGCAAAAGCATCTGCTTTCAGGTGCCAGCCCTGGCCCGGCCGGGGCTGTGCCTGGTCGTGTCGCCGCTGATTGCCTTGATGAAGGACCAGGTGGAAAACCTGCGCAAGCGCGGCATCAAGGCCGAGGCCGTGTACGCCGGCATGAGCCACCAGGAAATCGACCAGACCCTGGACAACTGCGTGTACGGGCCGGTGAAGTTTCTGTACGTGAGCCCCGAGCGGCTGCTGACGGACATGTTCCGGGCCCGGGTGGGGAAAATGAAGGTGAGCCTGCTGGCCGTGGACGAAGCGCACTGTCTCTCGCAGTGGGGCTACGACTTCCGGCCGCCTTACCTCCGGATTAAGGAATTGCGGGAGCTGCTGCCGGGCGTACCCTGCATTGCCCTCACGGCCACCGCCACCGAGCAGGTGCGGCTGGATATTGTGGAGAAGCTGCAGTTCGGGCCTACGCACCGGGTGTTTCAGCAGAGCTTTGCCCGGCCCAACCTCTCGTACTCCGTGCTGAGCACCGAGGATAAGCTTAAACGCCTGCAGGAAGTGGTGCGCGGGGTAGGTAAGGATAAAACCAGCATCGTGTACGCCCGCACCCGCCGCCAAACCGAGGACACGGCGGCTTTTTTGCAGCAGCAGGGCCTGGCCGCCGCCGCCTACCACGCCGGCCTGCCCACCGAGCAGCGCAGCCGCGTGCAGCAGGACTGGATGCAGAACCGCACCCGGTGCATCGTGGCCACCAACGCCTTCGGTATGGGCATCGACAAGCCCGACGTGCGGCTGGTGGTGCACCTCGACGCCCCCGATAACCTGGAGGCCTACTACCAGGAGGCCGGCCGGGCCGGGCGCGACGAGAAATACGCTTTTGCCGTGGTGCTGCAGGGGCCCAACGATGCCGATGAGTTGCGCCGCCGCACCCAACTCAGCTTCCCGCCCCTCGATACGGTGCGCCGGGTGTACCAGGCGCTGGCCAACTTTTCGCGCACGGCCGTTGGAGGTGGGGAGCTGGTAGCCTTCGACTTCGATATTCAGCAGTTTGCCGAAACCTACCGCATCCGGGCCCTGGATGCCCACAACAGCCTCCGGATGCTGGAGCGGGAGGGCTTTGTGCAGCTGAATGAGGCGGTGAACAATCCGGCCCGGGTGCATATTCCCATCGACCACACCGACCTGTACCGCTTCCAGGTGGCCAACGCCCAGCACGACAAGCTCATCAAAAGTCTGCTGCGCTTCCACGGGGGCGAGCTGTTTGCCGGGTTTCAGCGGATTTCGGAGAATAGCCTGGCTCAGCACCTGCGCCTGAGCGCGGTGGAGCTGCGCCGGATGCTGGTGTTTCTGCACCGCTCGGGCATCATCCAGTACCAGCCCCGGCACGAGTCGCCGCAGGCCCTGTTTACTACGCCCCGCTACGACGCCGCCCAGCTCCCGCTGGACCAGAAACGCCTCACGCAGCAGCGCGACCAGGCCCTGCACAAAACCGAAGCAGTTATTCGGTACGCCGCCGGGGGGCGCTGCCGCCAGCAGCTGCTGCTGGAGTACTTCGGAGAGCTGGATGCACCCATTTGCGGGGTCTGCGACGTATGCCTGGCCCGGAAGAAAGCTCAACAGGAAGCCGCGCCTTCCGCGGAGCTGCGGGAACAGCTGCTGCAACTGGTGCAAGCCACCCCGCAAACACCCCGCGAAGTGCTGGCCCAGTTTGCCCCCGGTCAGGCCGCCACCATTATCGGGCTGCTGCGGGAGCTGGTGGAGCTGGGGAAGCTGCGCTACGCGGCGGATGGGCGGCTGGTGATATCCTGAATTGTACTCTGATTCTTTTGATTTGCGTGATGAAATCACCTACACAGTTACGCTTCGGAGCGCTAGTGTCAGAAGTTATATGGCCGGAAATTAAAGGATTAGGCCATCAAAGAAATGGTAGCAACTTTCGGTACTACGATGCTGCTGGCTGGGGAAGGATTGTCAATGTTCAAAGAAGCGCATACAACGACCGAAATACCATATCGTTCACGCTGAATGTCGGGCTGTACCTTTTGGAAGCTGAGCGGGCAAACAATTGGGGCCGCACATCAGGACCTAAATTTCTGGAGCCGGATTGTCTGGTACGGAAGAGAGTAGGGAATTTGATGGGCAGTCCGGTTTCATGGTACGAGCTAACGGACCTTACGCCTGTTGCATCTGTAGAAGAGCATGTACATCAGGATGTAGTGCGTTTTGTAGTGCCCTATCTGCGGGAGATAGGGAGTGCGGACGATATAGTGCAGCGCCTGTTGCGAGAAAGGTGGCCTAATGACGAAAATGGAATAAGGGGAGCGTATGCTTGCGGGTATCGTGCGGCCGCTTTACACTGGCTCGAGGAAGAGCTTGAAGCCACGATTTACCGTTATAGAAAGGATAATCTACTGAGACTGAAAACTGAATTGCTGTCGGGTGAATTTCAGAAAGTATAATGGCGTGGCTGTGGATTGTTATAAACCATGCACACCCAACCGTACACTGGTTACCTTCGGGCCGCAATGGCTACTACCTCCTCTTCCCCCGACCTGACTACCCGTCCTATTGGTGTTTTCGACAGTGGCATTGGTGGCCTCACGGTAGCACGGGCCGTACACAAAGTGCTACCCCACGAGCGGCTGGTGTACTTCGGCGACACGGCCCACCTGCCCTACGGCGACAAAAGTACGGCCGCCATCCAGGCCTATAGCGTCAAAATCTGCGACTTGCTGCTCAAGCAGCAGTGCAAGGTTATTCTTATTGCCTGCAACTCGGCCTCGGCGGCGGCTTATGAGCTAGTGCGCGAATACGTGGGCTCCAAAGCCCGGGTACTCAATGTTATCGACCCCATTGTGGCGCATGTGGGGCAGCAGTACGCGGGTCGTACGGTAGGCCTCATCGGGACGAAGCAAACCGTAAACAGCAACGTTTACCGCAAGAAAATAGATGATCTGGATGCTGGAGTAGAGCTACGCAGCTTGGCCACGCCGCTGCTGGCTCCCATGATTGAGGAAGGTTTCTTTGATAATACCATTGCCGATAATGTTATTGAAACCTACCTCTCTAACCCTGTACTGGCTGATATAGAAGCATTGGTATTGGCCTGCACGCATTATCCACTCATCAAGCACCAGATTGCGGCGTATTATCAAGGCTGCACCGAAGTACTGGATGCCTCAGACATCGTAGCCGAACATGTACGCCGGTACCTAGAAAGTCAGGAGCTGGCAGCCCGGCCCGCTGCCACCCCGCCCCGTCACCATTTCTACGTGTCCGATTTCACCCGCTCCTTCGAGGAAAGTACCCGCATCTTCTTCGGGCACGAGGTTCATCTGGAGCATTATCCGCTGTGGGAGTAGGCAGTGCTTAGAAGTTAATCAGCACATTAGTAGAGAGTTGAGTAGGTATATAACTCTGAATTTGTATTGATATAATGCAGATTGTAATAAAATAGATGCAAAAAATAAATGCGTATACACTTGTATTATTTTTCTAAATATTTACATTTATGCCGTTAAACTGTTTGCCAATTCTGTAAGCAGTTCTATTCTTCTGTTTTGCATTGCTTTTACTTCCTGCCTTTTAGGGTGGGCCAGCTTCTTATTGCCTTATGTCTAAGTCGCGAAAACCCACTACCACCAGCAACTCTCACCTGCCAGTGCTATGGTGGCGACCATGGGTGTGGGGCCTTAGCAGTATGCTCCTCCTGCTGCTAGCTACGCATGCTGCGCGGGCCCAGGCCGAGCGCAACCGTCCGGTTCGGGCCGATGCTCCCAAAAAATCAGCGGCGCAGGCTCCGGCTAAGGAAGCCAATGCCGGGGCCGAATCCAGCCGCAAGCTGGAAGAAAATCTGCGCCTGCTGTTCCGGGTCGATTCCCTGCAGTCGGCCCGCCGCAAAGTTGCAGCGGGCCTGGAAATCAGCGGCCTAGTGGTAGATCAGTCGATTACCAAGCCCGGGCGGGACTTTTACGATTTGTTCTATAGCCAGTGGGAAGCTCCTACCGGCATCCAGGAGTACACCATCACCATCGGCGAAAAACCAGCCCGGGCCAACAGCACCCTGCTCACGGTGCGGGTAAACGACGACGACCTGCTGGAATTTCCCTTGCAGCCCAACTACGACCTGATTCAGGACGCAGTAGCCGAGGCCATTGCTTACGTGCAGGATTACATGGTGCAGCAGCAAAGCCTCAGTCAGCAGCTAGAGAAAGGTGGCCGCGTGGCCATCGACCAATACTAAGCCTCATCCGCTTGCTTCCCGGCCGTTTTACTCTTCCCTTTCTCCCCACCCATTATGAAACAACTATTTCTACTGGCCTGCGCCCTGTTGCTGCGCGTATCGGCCGTGTGCGCGCAGGATTTTGTGTACGAGCCCAAAAATCCGGCCTTTGGGGGAGGCAATACCTTCAATTACTCCTGGCTGTTGAGTGCGGCCCAGGCCCAAAATACTATCGAGGACCCAGCCGCTACCCCGGCGCAATCATCGTTTCAACTTGACCCGCTCAAGCAATTTGAGCAGAACCTGAACCAGCAGATTCTGAGTCAGCTGGCCCAGAAGCTGGTGGGCAACAAGTTGGGCGTCGGCACGCAGGGCCTGCAGGAGGGAAACTACACGGTGGGGAGCTATCAGATTTCTGTGACGCCCAACGGCGGCGGGTTCAGCATCCAGATTACCGATTCCAACACCGGTAATCAAACGACTATCACCGTTCCGGCCCTCTAGCCTCAGCCTCTACCAGTATGCGCATTCTACTACACTATTGCTGGCTGTTGCTGCTGGCAGCGGGGGGCTGTGCGCCCTATTTCCATCAGCCGTTCACCACGGAGCGGGCCCGCCTGGGGGCCGAGGCCCGGGCCAATACCGATTTACTGCAGCTGCCGGCTCCCCCGGCCGACCGGATTGTAGTAGCCGTGTATAAGTTTCGGGACCAGACGGGGCAGTACAAACCCACGCAGGCGGGGTCGAGTTTTTCCACGGCCGTAACTCAGGGTGGTACCAGTATTTTGCTTCGGGCCCTGGAAGAGTCGAAGTGGTTTAATCCCATTGAGCGCGAGAACCTGGGTAATTTGCTGAACGAGCGGAAAATCATCCGTTCCAGCCGGGCTGAGTACCAGGAGCTTACCGGGCGCAAGGAGCCGATGCTACCCTCCCTGCTGTTTGCCGGCGTTATTCTGGAAGGCGGTATCATTTCCTACGATGCCAACGTGGTCACGGGTGGGGCCGGCCTCCGGTATTTTGGGGCCGGAGCTTCGGGCCAGTACCGGCAGGACCGGGTTACGGTGTACCTGCGGGCCATTAGTACCAGCACCGGCGAAATTCTGAAAACGGTGTACACCTCCAAAACCATCCTGTCGCAGCAGGTAGATGCCAGCCTGTTTCGGTTTGTTAATTTCAAGCGGCTGCTCGAAACCGAAACTGGTTTCACCTACAATGAGCCCACCGAAATGGCGGTGAAAGAGGCCATTGAAAAATCGGTGCAGGCCATGGTGTACGAAGGCATCCGGGAAAAGCTCTGGACCCCGCGCAACCCGGCCGACGAAAACGGCCCGGCTATCAGCGCGTACTTCCGGGAAAAAACGGAAAACCAGGATATTGATGTGCTTGGCCGCACGCAGCGCGACCGGCGCGCCCAACTGGGGGTGGGCCTGAGTGGGGCCACTACCCGCTACGTGGGCGACCTGAAGCACCCCCAGGTACGGGGCAGCGCCGAGCTGGCCCTGCGCTACCGGCGCAATCCGGAATCCGGCTTTAGTACGGCATTTCACCTGGGCTATTTTGAACTGGGGGCCGGTGACTATTTCAAGCAGTCGTATAACTATGCCGAGCTGGGAGTATACTACCGCATTTTTCCCCGCGACCGGTTTACGCCCTACGTATGGGCGGGTGGAGGGGCCACAGCCCAGAATCCCCGGGGTAACGGTAGTGCTCTGTTGCCCCACGTGGCAGGCGGAATAGGAGGGGAGCTATTGGTTACCGATAGGTTGGGGCTGCATCTGGGTACTGATGCCCGCTACTACTTTTCCGATGGCCTCGATAATGTGGCACTCGGGAAGTATAATGACTACTTCTGGACGGTACGCCTGGGGGCCACCTTCTACCTGGGCAGCCGCCCCCGCTCATCCACCCGCTAGGCATAGCCAAAGTCTGGTTGCTAACCCCCTGATCAGCAGGCTTAAATCCTATTGTTGTGCTTATATAACTAAGCAAATAAAAATTTTAATTATTTTTTTAATAAGGACTTGCAATTTACTTTTTCTAACATACATTTGTACTGTTCCTCCGGAGGGAACAGCATTTTACTTCCCCAAACCACTTTCCTTCTCTAACCTATTTCCCCCATTCCATGAAAAAGTTATCTTTCCTCGTTGCATCTCTACTGGTAGCTGGTGGAGCTTTTGCTCAAGGCAGCAACGTGCAAAACGCTACGCAGACGGGCACCATGCATCAGCTGACCGTAACCCAGACGGGGGCCCTCAACCAGGCCAGCAGCACACAGCGCGATGGGTACAACTCCCTGACGCAGACGCAGTCGGGTACCAGCAACAAAGCCACCTCCGACCAGCGCGACACCTACCAGCAGGCCTGGCAGACTCAGACCGGAAGCAGCAACGAAGCCTCGGTAAAACAAGGCGACAATATTCCCCTGGATGGATACAACAAAGCCTACCAGACGCAGGTAGGTAGCAACAACAAGGCTACTGCCACGCAGCTCAGCGGTTCTAACCTGTCGGTTCAGACCCAGAACGGTACCCGCAACGAAGCCACTGTTTTCCAGAGTGCCAGTGAAGGCAACAAGGCCTACCAGACGCAGGTAGCCGCCCCCGGCTTCCCCGGCAGCCCCGACAAAAACAAGGCAAACATTCTGCAATTGGGTGCTCGTAACACCGGTTCACAAATGCAGCGTGGTATCGAAAACGAGGCCACCATCAGCCAGACCTCCGGCAACGACAACACGGCTACTCAGGACCAGGGTGCTAACTCCGCTGGCAGCTACCGCTCCAAAGCTTCTATCACGCAGAGCGGCAACCTGAACACCGCTGTGCAAACTCAGCGCCTCGACAACCACAACGCGGTAATTGAACAGTCGGGTGGGGGCAACAACAAAGCCTACCAGGATCAGGATGCCTACGGCACCTACATTTCGCCCGGTAACTCGGCTTACATCAGCCAGAACGGTGGAGGCAGCCATATTGCTTCGCAAACTCAGCTGGGCTCGGGTAACCAGGCCACTACCCTGCAGGGTGCTGTTGGCAACCAGAGCTACGTTACGCAGACCGGTAATGGCAACGTCAGCAACGTGTCGCAGAACCGCTAAGTAACTAATATGCTACGGGCAGTACTTCCCCTATCTGCCCTCATTTTCTGATAGCATCTCGTGGTACTCTCCGGAACTACGAGATGCTATTGGTTTTTATATTTAAAATATAAAAATTTGTATTTTACTATTGAAATAATGCGTATATTTAACCAATGTTCCATCTCATCTTGTGTTCTTTCATCATGAAAAAAATACGTTTGATCTTCTCTCTGCTTAGCCTGTTTTGTTGCGTTAATAAGGCAGTAGCTCAGACGGAAGATTCTGAGGAACAGGTTCCTGGCCTGGAGCTGCTTAAAAAATCGGGCGCAGATCTGAACGCTGCCGCTGCCGCAGTGCTGCCGGTTGCTAACAAGGCCATTCTAGTACAGGTGGGCAGTGCGAACCAGGCTACGCTGCAGCAGGTTGGCACCGGCAATGTTATCCTCGCGGAGCAGATGGGCACGCGCAACGCGCAGTCCGTTACGCAGCGTGGAACCGGCAACACCGTGGTATCCACCATTGAAGGCAACGGCACAACCTCCAGCATCCAGCAAGCCGGCAGCTACAACACAGTTACCCAGGAGTTGCAGGTTGATAACCGACGCTACACGGTGCAGCAGCAGGGGGCCAACAACCAGCTGACGCAACGGGAGTCGGGGGTGGCCGCTCCGCCCGGCTACGACGTGAAAATGCAGGGCAATGGAATCCGACTGACCATTGACCAGGGAGTAAAGACCTTCCAGCCCTGAGTGATGCCCGGGCCGGATGGTATGCTTCTTTGAAACAGGAGTAACCATCCGGCCTATTTCGCACTATTTGTCTCCAAATTCCCCCAGTAACTCACTACGGCTATGCTCTCTTTTACAGTGTCTTCTTGGCTAGCTGCCTGCGCCGGATTGCTCACAACGGCCTTCAGCCTAGCTGAGGATACCGGCTGCCAGGCCCGGCTGGTGGCTCAACCCACTAACGGTATGTTGCTTATTACAGGATTCTGCCGCAACAAAACACCGCAGCCACTTCCTGTTCGGTACGAATTGCTTACCAGCAGAAGCGGCCAGGCCGGCAGTACGCGCAATATGCAAAGCGGAACCTATACCATCGCTCCTGCTCAGGAGCAGGCCCTATCCCAGACTTCCATCAGCTTCCAACCGGATGATGCCTGTAGTATTCATTTGCGCCTATTTAACCAGCACGGGCTGCTACTGGCGGAGGACTCGGTAATCCATCAGCCCCAAGGACGCCGCTAATCACCTGCTTATTCTCCTAACATTCTTTTCTTATGCTTTCTCTGTTGCGCAATGCAATTGGCGCGGTAGTGTGCGGTGTGCTGTGTGTGAGTATGTGGTCCTGCGAGGATACTACTGTCGAGCCTAACCAGTATGGGCAACTACTGGGTACGGTGCTTGATAGTCGGGATAGTAAGCCGATAGCCAATGCCGTTATTACAACCACCCCGGCTACATCTTCCTTCACAACCGATGCGCAGGGCAAGTTTACGTTACCAGAGTTGGTGGTTGGCAAGTATGCGCTCAGCATCAAAAAAACTGACTATAAGACAGAAACAGTGAATGTGCAGGTGAATCTGGGGGCTAACCCAGAGGTAAAGGTGGTGCTGGAAAAGGCTTCCGGAACCAACCGCCGCCCTAACCCGCCTTCCAGCCCTGTTCCTGGCGACCAGGCCCTTGAGCAGCCGACGGCACTGACGCTACGCTGGCGGGTAACGGATCCGGACGGCAAAAGTGATTCTTTGCGCAGTGATGTGGTCCTGTATGAAAGCAATTCGGCCAACCGCTTGCAGGTGGCCAGCAACGCCAAAGACACGGCCGCTGCTGTATCTGGGCTGCGGTACAACACCACCTATTTCTGGCAGGTAACAGTGCGTGACAAGAGCGGAGAAACGGTGAGGGGGGACGTCTGGAGCTTCCGCACCAAGGCTCAGCCCGATAACCGGTACCTGTTTGCCCGCACAACAAATGGGAATACCGATATTTTCTCTTCTGATGAAACGGGGGCCAACTTGCTGCGGCTGACAACTTCGCCTTTCCTGGAAACCGCGCCCCAGCTAAGCCCCAACCGTGACCGGGTGGCCTATACCTCCAATGCAACCGGCCAGTTCCAGATATATACCATGAACCGTGACGGTTCGGATAGCCGCCAGGTAACCCTGTTACCGGTGGATGGATATTTTAATATGGGCATCGGGTACCGGTGGTCGCCTGATGGCTCACAGCTGATTTACAGCAGCTACAACAAGCTATACCGCATCAACCGGGACGGAACGGGGCTGGCCTTGCTGGCAACGGCTCCCGCTGACCGGCATTTCCGGGAGTGCGACTGGACAGCCATTGGGAATAAAATCGTAGTGCAGACAGTCGGCGTGAGTGTGTATGACTCAGAAATCTACCTCTTAAATGCCGATGGCTCCGGCTTTTCGCAAGCTGTTGGCAATCTGCCGGGCCGCCTGGATTCGCCTTCTTTCAGCGTGGACGGCCGCCGGCTGATGTACACCCGTGACCTGGATGGATTTAATGATGGTACCGGACGGCAACTCAACGCACACATCGTCACTCAAAACCTGGACGGAACCGGCGTGGTAGATGTATCCGCCGGACCAGGTGGGTCTACTTTGGCGGGTAAGCCTCTAGGGTTTAATGATGTGGTTCCACGTTATGCCCCCGATGGATCCAAGATTATTTTCATGCAGGTCAACAACGTAGCTCAATCTGTACCGGACGTGTATACAGTCGATTTGGATGGCCGTAACCGGGTACGCTTATTTCAGAATGCCATGCTCCCTGACTGGAAGTAGATATAGGTTTTGTTATATGTGTTAAAAAGCCTCCTTAAGCCTCCTGCTAAAGGAGGCTTTTTATTTGGGCTGTGTTGGTCATCACAATAGCTCTTATCTACCACGGATTCAGAATAAAGTACTTCGCTGCAAATAGTAAATAAGTAAGGTCTGATAGTAGTTTTATGATGGTTTTGACAGCTAAGATGAGGACGGGAACCTGAATATCATTGTACTGTCGTGCGTGCTAAGTACCTTTGTACATGAATGTATCACGACAGCTCCGAAGGGGATACTGCTCACAGTAATTTGACTATATATAGAATATACGTATTCATATAAAATAGTATAGCCGGATGCCCGTTTGCTTTGGCATGGAATATGAGTACGCGCCCCTTCGACATCCACCATCAATTGATTATTTAAATAATATGGTCCTGTCTTGAAAAAATCCTCATCCTTTTCCAAACTAATCCGTAAACTCCGGCAGATTGGTAACGCATGACGTGTTGTTCCTTTCTGTCTCACATTCAGCTTCAGAAACTTTTCCTTCTCACATAATTATGAAAAAAACTTACTTGAGTGCTGTACTACTCGGCCGCCGACCTTGGCTATGGGTTGTACTTCTGTTGAGCTTGCTGACCCCTTTGGTTACGCAGGCCCAGACGCTGAGCTACCAGGAGTCGTTTAACGGGCTGCAGGCCCGTGAATCGATGCCATCTGCCCAAGCAGCAGGTGAATTTGATGAGGATCAGTTGGTGTACAGCGGTACTGCAATTGCCTCGCCGGGAACCAATCCCAACAACAACAACCCCAGCAACTATACTGGTGCCAGTGGAGGCCGTAGTGTGGTATTCGCGGAGCCTAACCCCTCTACTGCGGGTGTACAGGTAGTAGCTGGCACCAGCTACACCTTAATCATTGATGGCCTGAACACTACCACTGCTGGTACCGGTCCTAACCCTCGCCTGGAGTTTGGCTTGTTTCGTAGTGCTGGCTCGCAAACGGCTGCTACCAACGAGTTCATTGCCGAGTATAGCCTGGATGGTGGCACCAGCTACACCAACATTGGGTTTACGCGCCCTGTAAATGGGGGCAGTTGGGAATTTGTGGCTGTAAACACGACTATTCCGGCTGCAACCAACGTGCGTATCCGCTTTACCCGGGTGGGTAATGCCAGTACGCGCCAGTACCGCCTCGACGATTTCACACTGCGGGCCTTATCTCCGGCGCTCTTCATTTCACCGGCCAGCCTGATTTTCCCGAATACTACGGTTGGTACGCAGTCGGCTCCCCAGCAGGTAACGGTAACGGGTACCGACTTGAACGGCCCGGTTACGGTAACTGCCCCAAGTGGTTTTCAGGTTCGGGTGGGCTCTAACCCTTACGCCTCTACGGTAACGCTTACGCCTGACGCAAACGGTGGGGTTAGCCAATCGGTTGACGTAGTATTTGTGCCAACTGTTACGGGCTCGTATTTCTCCCAGATCAGTGCAGCCAGTTCGGGTGCAACGACGGTTGCTACCAACGTAGCCGGTAACGCTACGGCACCGGCTCCTTCGGTAACCGTTACTCCCGCGGCTCTGCCCGATTTTGGTTCCGTGCAGGTTGGGCAGGCTTCCGCCCCCCAGACGTTTACAGTACAAGGCTCGAACCTGACCAACAACGTGGTGGTTACGCCTCCCGCTGGCTTCCAGATTCGTCTGCCAAATGGTACCTTCAGCACCGCTGCTATTACCCTGACTCCTTCTTCGGGGTCGGTTAATCAGGCCATTGAGGTTCGCTTCCAGCCAACTACTGCGGGCAATTACAGCGCACAGGTAACGGTTACCTCGACGGGTGCTTCCGATGCGGGGGTAAGTGTTAGTGGTACGGCTACGCCGGCGCCAACTGGCCCATACATTGTGGCTAACCCAACGGCTATTGATTTCGGAACGGTTTCGGCCAGTGGCTCCGCACAAACGCTGACTTTCTCCATCAACGCCGGCAACCTGACGGCTCCTTTGGTCCTGACGGGTTCGAACAACAACATCGTGTTCCGGGATGCTTCGGCCGGTGGTAGCTTTGTGAATGGTCCTATTACCATTACGCCTGCTGCTGATGGCTCAGTTTCCCTGCGTAACATCGAAGTGCAGCTGACTGGTCCAATTGCTTCAGGTCCATTCAGCGGCAACATTACTGCCTCGAGCACGGGTGCTAGCAGCGTTGTAGTAAATATCACGGCGAATAGCACAGGTAACAACTCCGTAATCAACGCTTCGGGTAACCTGAACCAGTTCTCTACGGTACCTGGGGTGGCATCGGCAGTGCAGTCGTACACGCTGTCGGGCTCTAACCTGCTCCAGGATATTACGGTCAGCGCTCCACAGTACTTCCAAGTTTCGCTGGATGCCAACTTCACTGGGGTTACTACCACTGGCAACACCATCATTGTGGCCCGCAACTCCGGATCCGATGTAACTGCTACGACTGTCTATGTTCGGTTCCTGCCTCCTTCGGCGCTGAGCTCATCGTCCCTGATTCTGAACTCCAGCAGCCCGGCTGTATCGCAAGGTATTCCGGTAGCTGGCACCAGTGAGCCAACCATCCAGATTGCCAATGCTTTCCAGGAGGTACGGAACGTAGTAATCAATACTACTTCGGCTTCTCAGGCCATGACGATCAATGCGCAGCGTGTATTGCAGCCGGTGACCATTTCCATGAACCTGTCGAGCAATCCGCTTAACCCTGGCAACACTCCTCAGTTTGAGCTGTCGTTGGACAATGTGACCTTTAGTAACTCGGTGGTGCTCACGCCCAACTCATCTACCTATAGCATTAACCAGCCTCTATACGTACGTTACAAGCCCACCTACCTGGGCTCGGCACAGTCCACTCTGCAATTCCAGAGCAATGACTTCTCCAATAAGTCGGTGCAGGCTTTCGGTGCAAATGATCTGCTGTCGGCTCGCTCCATTGATACTGAGCCCACGCAGCGCAGCACCGCTACGGTAGTTCGGAACAATACTACCGCTACGGTTACGTTTAACCTGCCCGGTAACTACGCGCAGCTTGGCTACGGTGAAGGCCGCCTGATTGTGGCTAGCACTAACTCACAGCTGCCAGCTGCCAACCAGCCCCTGGATGGCAACTCTTACCAGACGGGTAACCAGACCTACGGTCAAGGCCCACAGATTGCCCCCGGCTACTACGCGGTGTACTCCGGCTCTAACCAGACGGTAGTGGTGGATGGCTTGGATCTGGCTACTACTTACTACTTCTACACCTTCGAGTACAATAACATTGACAATAACTTCAATGTAAGCGTAATCGGGGCAGAAAACTACCTGTCGCCGCCGGTGCCGAATACCATTCCTGGTATCATTGCTCCCTCGCCGCTGCCTGTTACGCTGGTATCTTTCTCCGCTAAGGTGAAAGGCAACCAGGTGGCTTTGAACTGGGTTACCGCTTCGGAACTGAATAACAAGCATTTTGACGTGCAGCGTAGCCGTGATGGTCGCTCGTTTGAAACCATCCTGACCCGCGAAGGCAAAGGCACTACCAGCACTACTTCTACCTACAACGAGGTAGATAAGAAGCCGCTCAATGGGCTGTCGTACTATCGCCTCAAGCAGGTAGATACAGACGGTAGCAGCAGCTTCAGCTCGCCGGTGGCCATCAGCTTCCTCAACTCGGGTGAGGTAACGATGTACCCCAACCCAGTAGAAGACCTACTGACGATTGACCTGGGTGGTTCTGCTGAAGGTATGACGGTAGTTATTACCGATATGACGGGCCGTGTCATCAACACTCAAAAGCTCGGTGCCGACAGCAAGTTGAACATGACCTCGCTGCAGACTGGTACTTACTTGGTAACAGTAGGTGAGGGTGCCTCTAAGGTTACTCGCCGGGTTGTGAAGAAATAAGCAAGCCGCACTCATTAGCTAGAAAAAGCGCCTCCCGTACCAACGGGAGGCGCTTTTTTTGTTATGGCGCAAAGCATAACCATTCGGTAATATTGGACAACTGCTTGAGAGCCCGCTTAGTGGCAATTTTGTACCTTACATAGCGTAACTGTTCAGCTTCCTGCCACACCCTTTGCTCCTAGGTACATGCCACAACCCTACTTCTCCTTTCTCTCTGGCCGCCCCAAACTGTTAGGGCGGCTTTTATTTATACTCCTGCTTTGCCCCTTGGCAGGGTGGGGGCAAAGTACCATTTTCAATGTAGCAGGAGGCGGGGCTGCGCCAACTGGCTGGACACTGCAAAACAATAACGTAACCCAGCCAATAGATCAAACAAGCTATTGGCTGATTGAGACAAACCCGACTGATGTAATCACAACCGCCAGCTATGACCTTACGGCCTATACGTCGGCTACCTTTACGGTAGATGTAGCCACCTATGGTAGCGGGGGGAATAATCCGGCCAAAGTTGAGGTTTCCTATAATGGCGGCAGTTCGTACACGCAAACTGCTACTACCGCCACTCCCACCTCCTCCACATATGTGACGACTACTAGCATATCCCTTTCATCCGTTAGTGATAAGGTAGTGCTACGTTTCACTAATAATGGAACAACCGGCAGGGGGGTGAGGATGCGAAACTTCAAACTTGTTGCTGCCTCTCCCAACCCCACCCTGACGCCGAACCCGACTACTCTGACGGGGTTTACCTATGTAGTAGGCAGCACTACTTCCGCTTCCAAAAACTTTGCCCTTACGGGTAGCAACCTCACGGCAGGCTCGGCTATTGTTGTTACAGCCCCCGCTGATTATGAGGTATCGACGGATAACAGCACGTTTGGGAATACGGCAACCCTGGCTAATACGGCCGGAGGAACTCTGGCTTCAACCACCATCTACGTGCGGCTAAAACTCGGGCTGGCAGTGGGTAACTACAATGGCCAAACCATAACGATTAGTGGGGGAGGTACTGCCACGGCAGCCACCGTGACAGTGAGCGGTACCGTTACAGCTGCCCCCGCCCTAATAGTTGCGCCGGGAAGTTTGAACGAGTTTACCACACCGCAAGGCACTGCTTCCGCGGCGCAGACTTACACGCTAACCGGCACCGATCTGACCAGTGGTGTAACCGTAACGGCCCCCAGCGGCTACGAGGTGGCACAGAGTGCTACATCCACTACCACACCCGGCAGCTTCACCGGCTCACTTACTGTAAGCCAGACGAATGCCGCCACCGGCCGCACTCTATATGTTCGGTTGGCGGCGGCTACTGCTGCCGGTACGTATGGCACCTCGGCCGCTCCTCTCACGGTGAGTAATGCTGCCAGTGGAGCTGTTACCCAAAATGTGGCCGTGTATGGTACGGTGGCACAACCAACCCCTGCCATTACCGCCACTCCCAGCAGCCTCACCGGTTTCGGAACCCAGGCAGGTACACCTTCAGCAGAGCAAACGTATAGCCTCACGCCCACGGCCCTGTCGGCACCGGTTACAGTTACGGCTCCGGCCGGCTACGAAGTGTCGTTGACTTCAGGAACTGGATTTGCCAGCAGCGTGCAAGCTCCCGCCACGGGCGCTACTACCATTTACGTACGGCTTACGGGGGCTACTACGGGCTCATTTGCGGGAAATATTACCAACGTCTCAGGTAGTGTGAGCCAGAATGTAGCAGTGAACGGCCTCGTCAGTCTGCCCCCAACCGCCGGGCAGGTGCTCATCAGTCAGGTATATGGCGGGGGCGGCAACAGCCAGGCTCCCTACAATGCCGATTTTATTGAGCTGCACAACACTACCAGTTCCGATCTGGTGGTGGGTGGCTATTCGGTGCAGTATGCCAGTGCCAGTGGCAGCAGCTGGGTTTCTCTGACTATTCCGGCCAACACGACTATAGCCGCGGGAGGGTATTATCTGATTCGGGCCAGCAACACCGGGAGCAACGGGGCCAGTTTGCCTACTCCCGACCTGACGACAAACTTTTCGATGAGCAGTACGGCGGCAAAGATTGCGCTGGTTGGTAATGCTACTCCGCTTAACGGCAGCTGCCCCAGCGCCAATGTGCTGGACCTGGTCGGCTATGGAGCTGCTGCCACCTGCGCCGAGGGGCAGCCTACTTCCGATTTGAGCAATACGACGGCCGCCCTGCGGCAGAATAGTGGCTGCCTGGATACACAGGATAACTCCACCGATTTTTCCGTTACTGCTCCAGCTCCGCGCAACTCCGCTTCGCCGGCGAATATTTGCACCCCCCAGCCCGAGATTAACCTGGCCCAGGCTGGCACTAATCTACCGGTGGGTAGTACCCTGGCTTTCGGTAGCACGGCTCAGGCCACAACTGTCAGCCTGACCGTAGATATTCAGAACAAGGGAAATGCGGTGCTGAATCTGACGGGTACACCCGTCGTGAGCATTACGGGTACACATGCAGCCGACTTTACGGTTACTCAGCCATCAGCCAGCACCGTAGCCGCCAATGGCTCGGTGTCGGTGACTGTTTCCTTTACGCCCTCCGGTGGAGGAACCCGGACGGCCACGCTGACTATTGCCAGCAATGACCTGGACGAAAACCCTTACCAGCTTACCCTGACCGGTACGGTACCAACGGCGTATACTTGGAACGGTACGGGAAGCAGCTGGGATGCCGCCGCCAGCTGGACCCCGAGCCGTACGACTCCAACTGCCCAGGACGTACTGGTGATTGATGGCAGTACCGCCACCATCACCACCGATTTTGCTTCCGGACAAAGCATTGCCCAACTCCTTATTCGTAATAATGCCAACGTTACGCTTACCAACACTGGTGCCCGCACCCTGACCATCAGCAACGGCAATACTACCGGTGCCGACCTAGTAGTGGAAGCTGGCTCCGCCCTTACGGTCACCAGCCCAAACAGCACGGGCCTGACCCTACAGCTTGGTTCTGGCGCTACGGGAGCCATTGGGGGGAGTGTAATTCTGGAAAATGGTGCTCACCGCGTGCTGGGTTCTGGAGTAGGTAGCCTGCAGTTCGTAAGCGGAAGCTCATTTCTGCAAACGGCCACTTTTAGCGGAAACGCCTTTGGCGCTACGTCAACGTATGCTGGCACAGTCATTTTCCGGAGCGGCTCCCGCCTGGAGCAGGCCGGTGGCCTCCAGCCTTTTGGTACCAGCGCCCCCAGCTCCGTCATTAGTCTTGAAGCCGGAAGTACGTATGTGTACAGCAACCCGGCCGCGTCGAACAATGTGCCCCCGCTGGCCGGCAGAACTTTCGGCCACCTGGAGTTCAACGTTGGCAGCGGGGTTACAACTACCTCCGGTGCCAACAGCAGCCTGATCATACTGGGTAACCTGACGGTGACCAGCGGAACGGTGGGACTGAATCTGGACGCCGATATTACCATCGGCGGCAATATTACCGTTGAGAGCGGCGCTACCGTAACCTTCATTCCTGAGGAAGGCGGAATAGAAACGGTTACGCTGAACGGAACGGCCCAGCAAACTATCAGTGGTAGCGGGACGCTTACATTCGGTCCAACCTCAACCCTGCGGGTCAACAATGCCGCGGGCATTGCCCTGGCCCGCCCACTGGCTGTGCAACGCCTGCAGTTGAGTAATGGACTGGTAACCACGAGCAGCGCCGCTGGCTTAACCCTGCTAAGCGGTGCCACGCTCACGGGCGGGAGCAGCAGCAGCTATATTCGTGGGCCGCTGGTGCGGCAGATAGGCACAGTTACAACGGCTACTTCCTTCCTGTTTCCAATTGGAAAAGATGGGAAATACCGCCCCTCCACGCTCACCATTACCACGCAGACGGGTACAACTTCTTACACGGCCGAGCTACTTAATCAGTCGGCCCGCACTTCCGCACTGATGGCCCCGCTCACCCGCGTTTCGGCGTTCCGGTACACCACCATCACGCCCGATGCGCAGCCGGCAGGCTTCAGTGGTACAGTCACGCTCAGCTTCGAAACCGACGACCAGGTAACTGACCCTGCGGCTGCCACTTTTGTAGTAGCCAAACGCAGCAGTGGAAGCGGGCCCTGGGAAAGTATCGGACGCACGGCCAGCTCGGGCAGCCCCACCGCCGGAACCCTTACTTCAGACGTCTTCACCACTTTTAGCGACTTTGCCCTGGCCAGCACCGCTGCAGAGTATGCGGTGAATCCATTGCCGGTTACGTTGGTGTCGTTTGAGGCCGTAGCTGCCTACCCGGCCGTACGCCTAGCCTGGGCTACAGCCTCCGAGCAGAATAACCTGGGCTTTGAGGTACAACGCTCCAGCAATGGCATTGACTTCCAGACTATTGGCCGGGTGCAGGGGCATGGCACTACCAGTCAGGGCCGGCAATACACCTTTCTGGATACTTCCGTCCCTGGTGGTACTCTGTACTACCGCCTCCGCCAGTTGGATAGCAACGGCAAATACTCATACTCCAGTGTGCGCGTGCTGAGCCAGCAACAGGTCGTGAGCCTGTTCCCGAACCCGGCGCGTACTACTGTTACCCTGCAATTACCGCTGGCTCAGCAGGCATCATACCAAATACTAAATGGGCTGGGAAGCGTGGTACTGCAGGGTGTAACGCACGGCACTACGCAGTTGCCAGTAGCCGCACTGCCCGCAGGCGTATACCAGGTACACGTTATTACTGCTGCCGGACGCTCTGTCCAAAAATTCGTGAAAGAGTAACACGACAGCAAAAAAGGCAGCTACCTGATATCAGGTAGCTGCCTGCTGGGCTTGCACAAAAAAACAAACGCCTCTGTCCATATCGGGCAGGGGCGTTTGTATGAAGCGAAGGTCGGTTACACCGAAAAGCTTTCCCCGCAGCCGCAGGTGCGGGAGGCGTTGGGGTTGTCGAAGTAAAAGCCCTTGCCGTTCAATCCATCCGAGAAATCCAGCTGAGTACCAGCCAGGTAAAGGAAGCTTTTCATATCTACCACCACCTTCACGCCTTTGTCCTCAAACTCCTGGTCCATGGGCTTTACTTCATTGTCGAAGTCGAGCTTGTAGCTCAGACCGGAACAGCCGCCGCCGGCCACCGAGGCCCGCAAACGGTAGGTAGCATCCAGCTCTGCATCCTGCATGAGCTTTTCAACTTTCTCCTTAGCTTTATCAGAAACGGTAATCATGGGGCAAAATGGCTAGTTCAGGCGTCTGCTTGTGTCACCCGAAAAGGGAATGTCGGTAGTAGAACAGCAAAGATACGGTGCTTGTTCAGAAACATTCTAAGAACTTGGGTTAAGCACCACGCTAAACACGGTAATAGTCGTCAGGTCGCGGCCGTAATACAGTTTATCCAGTGCTTCATACACATTGTGCGCCCGGAAGTAAGAAGTCTGCAGCTCTTTGTCGCCGCGGGTGCGCCACTGAATAGTATAGGAGCTTTCTTCGTCGCGGAACCGCTGCACATAGGTTAGCATCTTGCGCAGGGCATCCAGCTTGTCGTAGCCGGTTTCATACCGGAACAGGAAACTCTGTTGGTGCCGCGGATTTACCGTAATCAGGTCCAGCCGCGTCTGGCCGTCCAGCTGCCGGAACTCGAACAGCAAATTGCCCGGCCCCAGTCCCAGATATTCTTCAATCTGGCGCTGGATACGGGCACTTTCTACGTGGATATCGGTAGGGGAGAAGTCCATGCTTACAGGAGCTAGAAATCAGGAGGTAAAAAAAGGAGCTAGAGGATAAAACGACCAACCATGCAGGCAGGTACATTTTATCCTCTAGCTCCTTACTGCTTCGCTACCGGACTAGTGGTGTGATTTGGCCATTTCCAGCTCGGGAAGGCCGTTTTTTACCCGGTAGTCGTTGATGGCCGACTTAATGGCGTCCTCGGCTAGTACCGAGCAGTGAATTTTTACGGGCGGCAACGCCAGCTCCTCCACAATTTCCATGTTGTCGATGGCCAGGGCCTCATCTACCGTCTTACCCTTCAGCCACTCCGTCGCCAAAGACGAGGAGGCAATGGCCGAACCGCAGCCAAAGGTTTTGAATTTAGCGTCGGTGATGGTGTTGGTGGCTTCATCTACCTCAATCTGCAGACGCATTACGTCGCCGCATTCAGGCGCGCCTACCAAACCAGTACCTACGTTCTTTTTGCTCTTGTCCAGCGTGCCCACGTTGCGGGGGTTGCTGTAATGGTCGATTACCTTATCGGAGTAAGCCATGGCTTTTTTATTAGTTGTCAGTTGGTGGTTGTTAGTTATCAGGTAATAGTGCCGGGTGCTTTGCTAGCAACGAGCAACTATCAGCTGACAGCTAAATATTAATGCTCAGCCCACTCAATGGAGTTGAGGTCAATGCCTTCTTTGAACATCTCCCAGAGCGGCGACATCTCACGGAGCTTCGTTACGGCTTCCTTTACGTGGTTGATGGCGTAATCGATTTGCTCGTCGGTGGTGAAGCGCGAAAGGCCGAAGCGAAGGGAGCTGTGGGCGAGGTCGTCGCTGAGACCCAGGGCTTTGAGTACGTAAGATGGCTCCAAAGAAGCAGAGGTGCAAGCCGAGCCGGAGGATACGGCCAGATCTTTCACGCCCATCATCAAACCCTCACCTTCCACGTATTTGAAGCTGATGTTGGCTACGTGCGGCAAACGGTGTTCTACCGAGCCATTCACGTAGCTTTCCTCCAGTGTCAGCAGCTCCCGCTCCAGCCGGTCGCGCATGGCGCTAAGGCGGGCCGTATCGGCGGCCATTTCCTGTTTGGCCAGTTCGCAGGCTTTACCCAGGCCCACAATACCGGGCACGTTGAGGGTACCGGAGCGCATACCCCGCTCGTGGCCGCCCCCATCCATCTGGGCGGTTACTTTCACGCGGGGGTTCTTGCGGCGCACGTACAAAGCACCTACGCCTTTGGGGCCGTACATTTTGTGGGCCGTAAAGGCCATCAGGTCAATGCCATCGGCCAGCACGTCCACCGGAATCTTACCTACGGCCTGGGTGCCGTCCGTCATGAACAGGGCCCCGTGCTTATGGGCAATGGCGGCAATTTCGCGGATGGGCTGAATAGTGCCGGTTTCGTTGTTGCCGTACATAATGGTCACCAGAATGGTTTCCGGCGTCATGGCAGCTTCCAGCTCTTCCAGGCTGATGAGGCCCTCGGCGTTTACGGGCAAGTAAGTAACGCGGCCTCCCAGCTTCTCAATGTGCTTGCAGGTATCCAGCACAGCTTTGTGCTCGGTGGTGGCAGTGATGATGTGGTTACCCTTCTGGGCATACATCTCAAATACGCCTTTAATGCCCAGGTTGTCCGATTCGGTAGCCCCCGAGGTGAAAATGATTTCCTTGGGGTCACAGTTGATCAGGCCGGCAATCTGCTCGCGGGCGTAGTCCACGGCTTCTTCAGCAGCCCAGCCAAAAGGGTGGTTACGCGAAGCAGCGTTGCCGAATACCTCCGTCAGGTACGGCATCATGGCCTCCAGAACACGCGGGTCGAGGGGCGTGGTGGCGTTGTTGTCGAGGTAAATAGGTAGCTTGAGCATGGCTCGGGGTATCTGGTTTCAGCGGAGAATCATTCGCAGGTAGAACACAAAAACTTGTAAACAGGTTTTCCTTTCTTCCCACATTTGTAGCTGCAAAAGTAGAACAAAACCAAAGAAGCCGCGCTATGGCGGTTTCGTCCTTTTCAACTAATCTATGCTCACCAACCTCGAACATTTGGGCCTCGCCGTTAAAGACCTGGAAGCGGCTACTACTTTATATACTACGCTACTGGGCCAGGAGCCTTACAAGCGGGAGCATGTGGCCTCTGAGGCCGTGGATACTGTGTTTTTTCGGGTAGGCGGCTCCAAAATTGAGCTGTTGGCCGGTACCTCACCCGACAGCGCCATTACCCGCTACCTGGAAAAAAAGCCCGAAGGCATTCATCATGTGGCCTTTGAGGTAGACGATATCCGGGCGGAAATGGGGCGGCTGCGGGCCGCGGGCTTTCAGCTGCTCAACGAAGAGCCCAAGCGCGGAGCCGATAACAAGCTGGTGTGCTTCGTGCATCCCAAGTCGGCGGGTGGGGTACTGGTGGAGCTGTGTCAGAGCATCAACTAAACAGGAGTACGCATGAAGTTTTTTCGTCAGGAAGTAGACAATGCCGTGGATGCCCTGCTGATGCAGCAGGTGATACTGTATCCCACCGATACCGTGTGGGGGCTGGGCTGCGACGCCGAGGTGACGCGCGCCGTGGACCAGGTGTACAAGCTAAAAAACCGGCCCGCCGAAAAAGCCTGCATTGTACTGGTTGCCGATGAGCAAATGTTTGCCCGCTACGCCACCGTGGTGCCCCCCAACCTGACGGAGCTGCTGGCCACGCAGGAGCGGCCTACCACGTACGTGGTGCCCGGCAGCCGGCAGCTGGCCCCCAACCTGCTGGCCCCCGACGGCAGCATTGGTTTGCGCGTGGTGCAGCAGGATGAGTTTTGCCGGCTGGTAATCCGTCGGCTGGGTCACGGGCTGGTATCCACTTCTGCCAACCTGAGCGGGGAGCCTACCCCGGCTGTGTTCAGCGAAATTAACCCGGTGCTGGTGCGCAAGGCCGATTACGTGGTGAACTGGCGGCAGGATGATGAAACCCGCTCGGCGCCCTCCCGGGTTGTGCGGGTACTGGCCGATGGGGGGCTGGAAGTGTTGCGCGGCTGATGCGAAGGAAAAAGGCAAGCGTAGCCGGGTTACCTTTTGTGCCGGGAGAGTATGAAGTGCTGAATTCAACTCCAACCCATTCGACTTTTTGCCATGAAATTCTCTTTCAAATCCCTGCTCGTTCTGGCCGCATTTGCTCCTTTCGCCCTGGCTTCGTGCTCGGAGAAAACGCAGGA
The DNA here is from genome assembly GCF_003944705.1 of Hymenobacter metallilatus. Classification (GTDB taxonomy): domain Bacteria; phylum Bacteroidota; class Bacteroidia; order Cytophagales; family Hymenobacteraceae; genus Hymenobacter; species Hymenobacter metallilatus. Next base: position 249,966 of record NZ_RWIS01000005.1, read on the forward strand.
AAATGCTGAGGCTACTGCCGAAAGCGCAGCTAACGATGCTGCTGCCAACACCGAGGCTGCCGGCGACGCCGTTGAAAACGCTACCGACAACGCTGCTGCTGAAGTAAAGGCCGAAACTGCTCCTACCGCCGGCGACACCGCCGTGGTTCGTGACCAGCCCGCCGCTGGTGCCGTGGAGGAAACTCCCGTGAAAAAGTAGGTTCTGCCCACTCCGGCAGTACTGTTACAGCTCCTTCGGCCTGGTGCCGGAGGAGCTTTTTTGCTGCTTATACCCGGCGGCCTACCCTGCGCAGTAGCGTGGCTCCTGCTACCTTTGCCCCATGAAACAGCCCCAACTGCCCGCTTTACCCTTATTTCGCACCATTGCCGATGCCGCCGGTGAGCTGGGGTTTCCAGCCTACGTGATTGGAGGCTACGTGCGGGACCTGACCCTGGGGCGGGAAAGTAAGGATGTGGATGTGGTATGCGTGGGCGACGGAATTGCGCTGGCGCAGGCCGTGGGTCGCAAGCTGCCCGGCCGGCCCCGCGTGACGGTATTTCGGAACTTCGGGACAGCCATGCTGCCCACGCCTGAAATTGAGGTAGAGTTTGTGGGGGCCCGCAAGGAAAGCTACCGGGCCGAAAGCCGCAAGCCCGAAGTGGAAGCCGGTACCCTGGAAGAGGACCTGGCCCGCCGCGACTTCACCATCAATGCGTTAGGCCTGAGCCTCAACCCCGACACGTACGGGCAGCTAGTGGACCGCTACGACGGTATGGGCGACCTGCAGCGCAAAATCATCCGGACGCCGCTGGACCCGGATGTTACCTTCTCCGATGACCCCCTGCGCATGTTGCGCGCCATCCGGTTTGCCACCCAGCTGGATTTCGACATCGACCCCGACACCTTTGATGCGCTGGGCCGCAACAAGGAGCGTATCCGCATCATCTCGCAGGAGCGCATTACCACCGAGCTGAACAAGATTATTATGGCTCCGAAGCCCAGCTACGGCTTCAAGCTGCTGTTCAGCTGCGGGCTGCTGCCGCTCATCTTCCCGAAGATGGCCCAATTGCAGGGAGTGGAAAAAGTGGGTCAGCACGCGCACAAAGACAACTTCTACCACACGCTGCAGGTGCTGGATAACGTGGCGGCCGCCGGCGGCGACCTGTGGCTGCGCTGGGCGGCCATCCTGCACGACATTGCCAAACCGGCCACCAAACGCTACGACAAGCGCGTGGGCTGGACCTTTCACGGGCACGAGGACAAAGGCGCGCGCTGGGTGCCCGGCATTTTCACCGACTTCAAGCTGCCGCTGGGCGAGGAAATGCGCCAGGTACAAAAGCTGGTGCGCCTGCACCTGCGGCCCATTGCCTTGGTAAAGGAAATTGTGACGGACTCGGCCGTGCGCCGCCTGCTGTTTGAGGCCGGCGACGACGTGGACCGCCTGATGCTGCTCTGCCGGGCCGATATTACCAGCAAGGACCACCAGCGCGTGGCCCGCTACCTGCGCAACTTCGATGTGGTAGAGCAGAAGCTGAAGGAAGTGGAGGAAAAAGACCACCTGCGCAACTTTAAGCCCGTCATAACCGGCGAAATCATCATGGAAACCTTCGGACTCAAGCCCAGCCGGGAGGTAGGCGAGCTGAAGGAAGCCTTACTCGAAGCCATCTTGGAGGGTAAAATCCGCAACGAGTACGAGGAGGCCTTCCCGCTGCTGCTGGAGTTGGGCCAAGGCAAAGGGCTGGCTGTGGTGAAAGGATAATCTTGAGATTAAAGAGGAACGTCACTCCGAGCCCCGCGGGATTTCCCGCGCGGCTCGGAGTGACGTTTTATGTGGACCTTTTATAAACGCATTGAAGGCAGCTCCGGCCGTCCTGTTGCAGCAGGAGGGTAGGCCGGGGCTGCCTTCGGGTCTCACCTTTTCACTCACAAATGGACCCAGTACTGCGGTTGTGCTGACTCAGGGAAGTAGATACCAGAAACCGGATAATAGTTGCCTGATCAAGAACTGTTCCAGCAATATTCGGTTGCCGACATGTTGAACGGATGAAAAGCAGCAGGGTTACAGCTGGGCAGCAAGGTAAGTGCCCGAGTATCAGCCTGCACAAGCACCACTGATTTTCCCGTTGCCGCTAAGCCGGCAACGGGAAAAAACACCTAATCGATAGTCCGGATGGAAGCAGCGCCTACTGCCTCACGGCGTACCTGGCTGGGGCGGCCGCTGTACTCAATTACGCTGGCCCCCACGGCATCGGCTTTCAGTTCCTCAGTTACGTGCAGGCGCACTTTGCTGGCTCCAATGGCGTCCACGTCGGCGCGGCGGGCCGTGAAGTCAGCGGCGGCCACATCACAGCCGGCAGTGCTTTGCACTTTCAGGCGCCCGGCGCTACCCTGCAGGGCTGCCTGGCAGCCCCCGGTCAGGGTCAGGCTCAGCTCGTTTAGCTCGCCGTGGAAGCGAAGCTGGCTACCGCCAGTCTGCTCCACGCTCAGGTCGCTGGAGTTGAAGCCGCTTACGTCGGCGCGGGTGCCGCCCACCAGCTCCAGGTTATTCAGCTCGGGCGTTTCAATAATGAGCAGCACATCGTCATCGTCGCCCCGGCGGGAGTCGAACAGGTCCCGGTTACGGGGAGCAATGGTCAGCTCGTTGCCGTCGCGCTCCACTTTAATGTCGCGCAGGGCCCGGCCGCTGCCGGCTGCCCGGACGCTGTAGCTGCTGCCCTGGCGGATCAGGGCCCGGTAGCCGCCCACAATCGTGATATGGTCGAAATTGGACTCACTGAAAGTCTGACGCTCGGAGCCATAGGAATCCTCATCGGTATTAATGGGCTCGATGCGCTCAAAGTCCAGGTTCACGTTGGAATCGGAGCGGCCTTCTTCATAGTCCTCCCGGTCCTCATCCTGGGCGTCCTCACTGCGGCTGCGCAGGTCGGACTCTTTGCAGTTCACGCACTCCACTTTGTTGCCGTTCATGCGGTACACAAAGTTTTCGGGGTGGAAGGGAGCCTGGCCATTCATATAATCCTCCTCATTCAGCCAGTCGGCAAAGGTTTCTGTCATGCGGAAGGTCCGGCCCCGGGGCATGAGCAGGCGCAGGCGCATTTCCTGGTCGCGGAAACGGGCGCTGGGCTGGTAGGTAAAGTGGTCATCCACGCTCAGGGTAGAGTCGTTGAGGATGCGCAGCGTGTGCAGCGTAGAGGTGGCGGCATTGCGGCGGGCAATAGAGTCGGAGGAGCCTTTGGCCGCAATAATCCGCTCCAGGCGCGGGGCCTGGGCACTGTCGATACCCACGATGTCGAGGTCCACCCACTTGCCGCTGTTCAGCTGCCGGCGCTCCAGCACGAGGCGGGCGTTGCTCAGGCCACCCAGGGCAGTGGTTTGGGTAATTTCCTCCTCGCGCTGAAACTCGCGGCCCACCCGGATGGCGGCCACCGAGCTACCCACGATACCCAGCAGCCATAAGCCCAGCAGGGTGAGGGAGGCAGTACGGCTCAGCACGGTACGGCGCAGCAGCAGGCCCACGCCCGTCAGTAGCAGTGCCAGGGCCGGAATAGCCGTGAGCAGGAAGAAGGATAGCACAGCCCACACCGAAATATCATTGAAAATCAGGAAGGGCTGCAGAGGGCCAAAATCCAGGTCGTCGGAGGAAGAAATGAGCCCCAGGCCTACTCCCAGCGCAATGACCACCGTGAGCAGAATACCGAACCCGGTGAGGGTAAGAATGCCCCCGGCTACCACCCGGATGAGGGAGCCAATGGAGTTGACGATGGGCCGCACGTTGCTGAAAGAATCTTCCAGAAAGGTACCCACGGGGCGGTTGTTCACCCGGTCGGCCTCCGAGCCGGCGGCATAGGGGTTATTGCGCAGATTCTCGTCCAGGGCCGAGAGCGTAACGGCGTCGCCGCGCATACGGAGCTTGTCGGAGGCGGTTTTCGCCTCCGGCAAGAGAATCCACAGAATCACGTAGAGCCAGAACCCCAGGCTACCGGCAAACAGCAGCAGCAGAAAGGCAATACGCACTACCACCACATCTACCCGCAGGTAGGCCGCCAGCCCCGCCGATACGCCCCCCACCTTACCGTTGTCGGTGTCCCGGTACAGCTTTTTGAAGGCTGGGTCGGTGTCGGGGTCAATGGCATCGTAGCGCTTGGGCAGTACCGCCCACAGAATAACATAGGACAGAATGGTAAAGCCTGCTACCCGCTCGCCGAAGTTGTCAAGGCCACTGTTATCGAACACGGCGGGTACGGCCAGCACCAGCACCAGCAGACCCAGTCGAATCCAGAGCGCATTGGTGTTGAAATAATGCGCCAGGCCCGCTGCTACCCCAGCTACCTTGCGGTTGGCCATGTCACGGTACATCTGCTTGGGCGCTTCATCGGGGGCAGCGGCCTCCGGTCCGGCCTGGGTGCGGCTGCTGCTGCCGCTGTGGCCGGCGCTGCTGCGGCCCGAGCCGGTGTAAGTGCCCTGGGCCGAACCGTTGGCCACGGCCTCGGCCAGCAGCTCTTCCTCGTCCTCGGCCTCATCAGCCGACTGGAAGTCGCTCACGCGGCCCATTTTGGCGGTCATGGCCTCCACGTCCTCCAGGGTAATCACCTGCTTGAGGCTGGAGAGGCGGGCGGCGAAGAGCTCGGCAATGCGGCTCTCAATGTCGGCCACAATTTCCTCGTGGCCGCGGTAGCCACTGAAGTGGGCTTTCACTTCCGCCAGGTAGCGGCTAAGCACTTCGTAGCCGTCTTCCTCAATGTGGAAGATCATGCCCTGAAGGTTGATGCTGATGTTCTTTTTCATCTCAGTGCTGCAACTAGTCAAGAATAACTGGTAGGGGGCGGCTGCGCGGGGCTACAGCAGCGGGTCCGGGGCGGAGGGGGCATCCGGAGGAGCCACCTCGAGGCCAGCGGGCGAAACCGCATCCGGATTGCGCGGCTTCTGGCGGATGATGCGGATGGAATCCTGGACTTCCTCCCAGGTCAGGCGCAGCTGATGCAGAAACTCCTGGCCGTCGGCGGTGAGGGTGTAGTACTTGCGGGGCGGGCCGGAGGTGGACTCCTTCCAGGTGTAGTCCAGCAGGCCCGCGTTTTTGAGGCGGGTTAGCAGCGGGTAGAGCGTGCCTTCCACCACAATCATGCGGGCAGAAGTCAACTCTTCGAGCATATCGGACGCATACACCTCGCCGCGGGCAATGATTTCCAGAATGCAGAACTCCAGGATGCCCTTCCGCATCTGCACTTGGGTGTTCTCGACTTTCATGGGCTGAGGCAGATATCGGTGAAGAATGAGACAAATATAATAGAAGGTACTATGTAACACAAGGTACCTGATAAAATTTTTTTTGCGGGACGGTTTTGCACTGGCACCAGGAAGGCTTTGCTGCTAACCGGGCGAACAAAAACGTGCTCAAGAAGGCGTGAAGGGCATTTCGCCGAGAAGCTGGCGTCGGCTCGCACTATTAATGAGTATCTTGCGTTTCAGGCTCGTTCCCGCAACTTTTCCGGCTTTCTATCTGATTACATCCTTTATGCTCCACATCTCCCGTAGTGCCGCCCTGCTCGTGGGCGTTGGCCTGAGCGTGCTGGCCGCCGCACCCGCGCTGGCCCAGGACAAGACGCCCAAGTACAGCAACGAATTCCTCAATATCGGGGTAGGGGGCCGGGCCCTCGGCATGGGCAAAGTGCAGGTAAGTCTGGCCGACGATGCTACGGCCGGCTACTGGAACCCCGCTGGGCTAGTAAATCAGAAAACCAAGTATGACGGCGTGCTGATGCACTCCGAGCTGTTTTCGGGCATCGTGAAAAACGATTACGCCGGCTTCGGCATGAAGCTCGACGACAAGAGCGCCCTGGGCGTGAGCCTGATCCGGCTGGGCGTGGATGATATTGCCGATACCCGCAACCTGGTAAACGAGTACGGCTACATCGACTACAACAACATCCGCTACTTCTCGGTGGCCGATTATGCCCTGCTTTTGTCTTATGCCCGCCAGATTGGCAACGTGGAAGGCCTGCAGGTGGGGGCCAATGCCAAGCTGATTTACCGCAACATCGGCTCCTTCGCCAACGCCATTGGCTTTGGGGTGGATGCGGGCGTGCAGTACCGCCGCAACGACTGGCGCCTGGCCCTGATGGCCCGCGACATTACCACCACCTACAACGCCTGGACCATTCATCCGGAAGAGTTCAAAGGCTCAGCCAACGCCCTGGATGAGCTGCCCAAGAGCAGCACCGAAATTACCCTGCCGCTGTTTGTGCTGGGGGCCAGCCGCCTGTTCAAGCTGCCCGGCGAATTCACGGCCCTGCCCGCCTTCGATGTGGAAATCAGCACCGATGGGCAGCGCAACACGCTGGTGTCGAGCAGCGCCGTGAGCGTAGATCCACGCGCTGGCCTGGAACTGGGCTACAAGCAACTGGTATATCTGCGCGGGGGCGTGGGCAACCTGCAGCAGGTGCAGTCGTTCACGGGCAAGGAGGAGTGGAAGGTGCAGCCCAGCCTGGGCGTAGGCCTGGCCCTGAGCGGCCTGCGCCTCGATATGGCTCTCACGCGCCTGGCCGTGGAAAAACTGGGTCAACGCAGCCAGCCCACCTCCATCATCGTATCGTTGGGCTACGGCATCAAATAGGGTAGTAGTTGCTGGTTGTCAGTTATCAGCTGCCAGCAACTACTGCCTGACAACCAGTAACCAGTAATTGTCAACTGTATATAGCATATGAAACAGACTTACCAGAAACTATGGTTACTGGTGCTGCTTACCCTGCTGAGTTCCGCCGCCGCGCGGGCTCAGTCGGGCCCCTATGGCAACGAGTGGATTGTGCCGGGGCAGCAGTACTACAAAATTAAAGTGGCCCGCGACGGGCTTTACCGCCTCGATTATCAATACCTGCAGCGGGCCGGTATCAGCGGCGTGAACCCGCAGCGCCTCCAGCTCTGGCGGCGGGGCAAGGAGGTAGCCATTCACGTGGGCGGCAACACCACGGCGCTGGACAACAGCACCTTTATCGAGTTTTTCGGACAGCGCAACGACGGGGCGTTAGATAAAGGCATGTTCCTGACGCCCGCCGATCAGGCCCAGCCATATTACAGCCTATTCACTGATACAGCCTCATACTTTCTGACGTGGTCAAACACCCTGGCCGGCAAGCGCATGGGGCAAAGCAACCCGGCTGCCACTGGCACGCCCCACGCCAGCCGCATTCGGAAAGCGTTACGGGTGCAGTCGTTTCGCTACAACGTCATCAACGACGAAGCTAACACTTACCAACCCTGGGCGGAGCGCGGGGAGGGCTTTTTTAGCACTGATTTTGGTGCTAACGAAACCCAGTTCCCGGTTGATTCCATTTGGAGGGTAACTACCAGCGCGCAGGGTATGCGGGCTGATATTCAGGTGGTAGGGCAAACGACTGCCCAGCACAGCTCCCAAATAAGCGTTGCCCTGCCCGGCGGAGGTTCCCGTGTGTTAGGCACGCTCTCGTATTCCAACTTCGACTATGCTCGTGGCTCCTATGCCTTATTGCCATCCGATAGAGGAGCAAATGGCCGGGTCACTCTCGTAGTAAAGCAGTTGCTGGGCATTACTTCCAACCAACTGAAGGGCGACCGGGCACGGGTAGCGTATGTGCGCATTACTTACGCCGAAAACAGCCGGTGGCCGCAGCGGCAGACCCAGTTGTTCTTTTCCAACGACTCTACGCTGGCCGGTCCGGCTTATTATCAGCTGGATTCCATTCCGGCTACTGTACGTGGCTACGATGTAACCGACCCCTATAATACACTACGAGTAGAGGGACAGGCCGGAGCTACGGCCACCCAGCGCAACTTTGTATTTAGCAGCGCCAACGGCCGCACCCGCAACCTGTTACTGGCCGATGCCGACCGGGCTCTGGTACCAGGGGCTCCCAAGCGGGTTTTCTTCCGCAACATTTCGCCCGCGGCGCACAACTTTATCATCGTAACCAGCCGGGTACTGATGAAACCTGCAACGAGCGGCACAGTAACCGTGCCCAATGCCGTGCGGGCCTATGCTGCGTACCGGGCTTCGGCTCCAGGAGGTAGTTGGGATACATTGGTGGTAACCTCCGAGCAGCTCTACGACCAGTTCCACTACGGCGAAAAGTCAGCGTTGGGCGTTCGGCAGTTTGCCCAATGGATGCTGGCCGGTAGCAACCGCCCACAGTCCTTGCTGCTGCTGGGGAAAGGCTTAAATACGGGGGAGTTCTGCGGCCGGTATTTTCGTCAGGAGCCAACTCGCTTCCGCAATGAATGCGTTGGTGGCCAAGCAACTCCCGACACGGCTGTGGTACGGGACTTGGTTCCAACCAGTACCCGCGGGGCGTCAGATATCTTTTTTACAGCCGACTGGCAAAGCGGTGACTACAGACCTCGCATGATTACTGGGCGCATATCCGCCCGCCAGCCGCAGCAGGTCTTGTATTACTTGAACAAACTAAAGGAGCACGAAGCCCTGGGCTTTGCGTCTTGGCGGAAAAACGTTCTGCATATGGTAGGTAGCAAAAACCCGACGGAGGACCAACTGTTTACCGGCTTCGTCAATCAGTATGCTACCTATGTGCAAAAGCCGCCTTTTGCTGGACAGGTAGTAAAGCTCTACCGTAGGGCTACCTATCCTGGTACTGTTCCTGGTGATACGCCACCCCTGAATCTGGCGCCTGATTTTAATGCCGGGGTTGGCTTTATTTCCTACTTCGGTCACGGGCACCCGCTGTATCTGGCGTGGAATGTTGCCAAGATAAATGATGCAACAAATGGGTTTTTGAACAAAGGAAAATACCCTGTCTGGTACATAAGTGGTTGTTCCGCTGGTAATGCCTTTACTGGGTATGGCTCATTCGGCGGCGAAGACTACCTGTTGGCTGAAGACAAAGGGATAATAGGCTTTTTATCCGATTCGGATTTGAGCTTTGATAATGAGCTGCACGAGATGCACACCGAAATGGTGAAGCTGCTGTTTGCGGATAATTCGTGGTATGGAAAACCAGTAGCTGAAGTCCAGCAGGAAGTCATCCGGCGGTTACAGATAGGAGGGCCATCGGAGTCAAAAAAAGCCATGCTGATGAACACTATCTGGCAGGGCGACCCGGCGCTGAAGCTGTTCTCGCCGCTACTGCCGGACTTTCAGACGGCAGATGCTCGCCTGCAGGTTTCGCCCGGGGTGGTACCGGCTACGGCCGGGGCATCTTTCAGCCTGAAGCTGGGCGTAAGTAACCCCGGCCGGATAACTACGGGCCCACTCCGAATTCGGGTGACGCGCACCTTTGGCAGCACTACGCTGGTCAGTAACTTCACGGTGCCTCAAGCCCGGCAGGACACCACCTACACCCTAAGCCTGACCAACCCGGCCGCCGGCAGTGTAGCTGGGGCCAACATTTTCCAAGTGGATCTTGACTCCGATAATCTCATTGCCGAATCGGACGAGACGAACAACCGGGCCACGCTGAACTACACTTTCCTGACCGGGGGCGTTACTACGCTCAGTCCGCCGGAGTTTGCCATTATGGGCTCCCGGGCTGTGCGGCTGGTGGCCCAGAGCAACGTTCCCACCCTAACGGCCCGCGACTTCGACCTGGAGGCCGATACGGTGCAGACGTTTAACAGCCCGCTGGTGCAGCGCATCAAAATCAACGCCGTAATGGTGCCCGAGTGGCAGCCTACGCTCCCTGCCCTGGCCAACCGCGACTCGGTGGTGTGGTATTGGCGGGTGCGCCTCACGGTTCCGCAGGGCGACGAAAGCGCCGACTGGGCTACCAGCTCCTTCCGCATCCTCAATGGTCGCACGCAGGGCGGCTGGTCGCAGAGCCACCCCGGCCAGTTCCGCCGCAACGAGCGGAGCGGTATTGAGGTGGCCGTGCCGGGGGGGCAGTGGAGCTATAGTGGCAGCACGCAGGAAGCCACCATTACCTCTACCCGTATTGGTCCGGCCCGGCAGTGGGAAACGCTGTATCATACCATCCGGACCAGCCCCACGGGCCAGTACACGCTTCGGCTGCTGGGTATCGACACGCTGGGGGCAACCACTGTGCTCAATAGCAACGTAACCAACCGGGCGCTGGCGCTCCGCAATGTTTCGGCCAGGCAGTACCCGTATCTGCAGCTGCAGGCAGTGCTGCGGGAAACCACTGCGGGACAGACGCCCCAACTGGAGCAGTGGCTCATCACTTACCAGGGCATCCCGGAAGGCGTGGTGCGGCCCTCAGCTACGCCGCTTACTGCTGCCAGCCTTACGCAGCAGGCCCAGCAAACGGGTACTCTCACCATTCCGGTGACCTTCCAGAACGTAGCCGATTTCGATTTCACGGCTCCGCTGGTAGGCTACATTGTGGTGCGTACCAGCGGCTCCGGGGCTCCGCGGGAGCGATATTACCAGCTGGCCGGCACGGCCCTCACGGCGCATACCCAGAAAAACTACGCAGTAACCCTGGATGTACGCGGCCTGTACGGCACCCTCTCGGGGCAGGTGGTGCTCAACCCCCGTCGCCAGCCCGAGCAATACTACTTTAACAACGAGCTGACGCTGCCGCCCTTCGAGGTAGCCAACAACGATACGCCTCCGGTGCTGGATGTGGCGTTTGATGGACGCCATCTGCTTAATGGCGAAATTGTGTCGCCGCAGCCCATAATTAGCGTGCAGCTGCGGGATATTGACCGCCTGCAACCCATCCGCAACCGGTCCAACTTTATTCTGTCGCTGACCCGGCCGGGTAGCAGCTCCGCTACCACCGTAGACCTGAACGCGGCTGGTATTGAGTTTGTGGCCGACTCGGCCAAGGGTACGGCCGTGCTTACCTACCGGCCCGGCAACACGGCCCCGCTCGCGCCGGGCGTATACACGCTGGAGGTGCAGGGTAAAGATGGCTCGGGTAATCTGGCTGGAACCGAGCCGTACCGCATCACCTTTGAGGTGATTTCCGAATCAACCATTACCAATGTGTTCCCATACCCCAACCCAGTTACCAGCAAAACGAAATTCGTGTTTACGCTCACTGGCGCTACGCTGCCGCGCAACATGAAAATTCAGATTGTGAGCCTCACGGGACGGGTTGTGAAGGAAATCATGATGGCTGACCTGGGCCCGCTCCGCATCGGCAACAACATCACGGAGTATGCCTGGGATGGCACCGACGACTACGGCGACCGGCTGGCCAACGGCACCTACCTCTACCGTGTGGTGCTCGACGACCCCGACAACCAGTTCAAGCAGCGGGCCACCAGCGGGGACCGGGCTTTCAAGAAGGACTGGGGCAAGCTGGTGCTGCTTCGGTAGCGGTGAGTTAATGAAATAGAGAGCGGGGGAGTTTGATGTTCTGACGGCATGGCCGGCCCAGATTGAACATCAAACTCCCCCGCTCTCTATTTCACCAGGTTACTGTCAGCGCCGCCGGAGCGTTACGAAGCTGAAAGGGTAGGCGTGCTTTTCATCCGGCTCGTGGCGTTGGCGGGTTTCCTCGCGCCACTCACTGGCCGTGAGGTCAGGAAAGGTCACGTCGCCTTCAAAGGCATGATGTACTTCGGTGAGGTATACCACATCGGCGGCAGGCAGCGCCTGGCGGTAGATTTCTCCGCCTCCAATCACAAAAATTTGCTCGTCGGAGGTGTGGGCCATTTCCAGGGCCTGGGGTACGGAGGCTGCCGTTTCGCACCCTTCGGCCTGCCAACCAGCTTGCCGGGTTACCACAATGTTGCGGCGGTTGGGTAAGGGCCGGCCGATACTCTCGTACGTCCTGCGCCCCATGATAATCGGGTGGCCCTGGGTGAGCTGCTTAAAGTGCTTCAGGTCCAGCGGTAAGTGCCAGAGCAGGCGGTTTTCGCCCCCAATAACGCCGTTATCAGCTACAGCTACTACAAGTGCGGTCATGCGGCAAGAGGGTGAGATGGTGAGGAAGTGAGTTAGGCTAGCAGCTTTACATCGAAGCCCCGTAAAAAATCCCGGATGGGCATCCGCTTCTTCCCTTCCAGCTGCACATCCAGCACATCCAGTAACCCATTGGCAGTTTGTACGCGCAGGTAGGTTCGGCCATCGGTGTGCCAGCGCCCGATACCGCCCCGGTCGGGGCCGCTGGCCTCTTCATCGTCAAGAGGTTGAGCCTTAAATAATTTGAGCGTACGGCCGTCGGGCAGCTGGGTAAAGGCTGTGGGAATGGGAGAGAGGCCCCGTACCAAGTTCGCCAGCGCCGGCGCTGAGTGGCTGAAATCGAGGCGGCCCGTTTCTTTGGATAGCTTGGGGGCGGGCCGCAGCTCCGGCAGGTTCTGTTGCGGAATGCTGGGTGCCTCACCGGCCGCAATGGCCTGTACCGAGCGTAGCGCCAGCGCCGCGCCAGCCACCTTCAGCTTTTCGTACAATGAGCCAAAATCATCCTCCGGAGCAATGTCCACAGTATCCTGGTAGATGAGGTTGCCGGTATCAATTTCGTGCCGCAGAAAGAAGCTGGTCACGCCCGTTTGGGTGTCGCCGTGGATAAGGGCCCAGTTAATGGGCGCCGCGCCCCGGTACTGCGGCAGCAACGAAGCATGAATGTTGATGGAGCCCAGCCGTGGCATACTCCACACCGCTTCAGGCAGCATCCGGAAGGCTACCACCACCTGCAAATCGGCAGCATAGCCTTTCAGCTCGGCCTGGAAAGCGGGGTCTTTCAGGTTGGTGGGTTGCAGCACCGGTAAGCCGTGTGCTTCGGCAGCCTGCTTCACGGCTGAGCCTTGTAGTTGCCGGCCCCGGCCCGCGGGCTTGTCGGGGGCCGTAAGTACGGCCACCACCCGGCACCCATTCCAGCCCAGCAACGCTTCCAGCGTCGGCACCGCAAACTCGGGGGTACCCATGAAAATGATATTCAGCATATCGTTCTGGTGTTGTATAGCCCGCAGAGGGCGCAGTATTTAGCGCAGGGTCGTTCCGGAACAGTTCTGCGTCCTCTGCAGGCTACAGTCGTTAGGCATTACTTAAAGTCTGGGTACAGCAGGTACTTCTTGCGCATGGTCTTGTATGCCGTTAGCCCCGGCTCCCAGCCCTGGCGGATTTCCGCTTCCGACTTGCCGGCCATGATTTGCTGACGCACGGTGGCATTGCCTATCAGCCGGTCAAAGCCCCGGTCGGAGAGGAAGAATTTCTCCTTGTTGGTGCTTTGCTGGTAATAATCGAGCAGGTATTTCAGGGTAAAGCCAACATCCCCCACCTGGCGCAAATCCTGGCCATAGCAGCGCTTACCGTTCTGGGGTGGGGAGGTAGAGCCGGAGTTGGGGGTGGGCGTGAAGCTGAAAGGGCGGGTGCTGGGCTGAGTGGGCGCGCCAATCACCTCGAATGGCATGGCCGTACCCCGGCCCACGCTCACATCGGTGCCTTCAAATAAACACAGACTGGGATATAGCGCTACCGAGTGCGGAGTGGGCAGGTTGGGGGAGGGGCGCTCCGGCAAATCGTAGCGGGTGCTGTGGGTGTAGCCGGCCACCGGAATAACCGTTAGCTGGCACTGCCTGCCCCCGGCCAGCCACTTTTCGCCGTTGATCATGCGGGCCAGCTCGCCTACCGTGAGGCCGTGTACCACCGGAATGGGGTGCATACCCACGAAGGTTTTAAACGCTGGCTCCAGTACCGGTCCGTCCACGTACCAGCCATTGGGGTTGGGCCGGTCCAGGATGATGACCTGCTTGTTCTGTTCAGCGGCGGCCTCCATTACATAATGCATGGTGCTGATAAAGGTATAGAAGCGCGCGCCCACGTCCTGGATGTCGAACACCAGCACGTCAATATCCTTGAGCATTTCGGGCGTCGGTTTTTTGGTGGCGCCGTATAAGCTCAGCGCGGGCAGGCCGCTGCGGGCATCTTTGCCATCCTTGATGGTAGCCCCGTCGGCCGCTTCGCCCCGAAATCCGTGTTCCGGCCCAAAAATGACCTGTACTCCCACGCCTTTGGCCAGCAGCGTATCCACCAGGAAAGCCTTGCCTACCCGGGCCGTCTGGTTTACTACCACCGCCACCCGCTTGCCCTTCAGCAGCGGCAAATATTTGTCAAACTGCTCAGCCCCCATTTTCAGGCTGCTGGCTGCTGCCGGCAGCAGTACCTGGGGCGGCGAAGCTACAGTTTGCTGCAGCGGAGCCTCCGGGCGGGGCGCAGGCGCTGAGGCCGACGGGGCTGCCTGGGGCGGACGGGTACAATCGGTAAAGAGCAGGGACAGGCTGAGCAAGCCTGTGGGCAGGAAGGAGTACATAGGCGGGCGGGAAGGATGGGAAACTACCGGGATTCATCTAGCTTTACGCCAGTGAACGTCTCGCAGTACATATCTAACAAGATTGACGGGGCCGATGCAGGTTCGTTTACCTCGTCGGTGACAAAGATAGCCATCATCAGCATTGCCATGGGTTTGGCGGTGATGGTGGTGTCGTTTGCTATTCTGGAGGGATTTCGCAACGAAATTCAGAACAAGATTTTCTCGTTTGGCTCCCACTTGCAAATCAGCAAGTACGATACCAACAATTCGCTGGAAGTAGAGCCCATTGCCGGCCCCCGGCTGGTGCAGGAACTGCGCGGCAACTCCCAGGTTGTATCCATGCAGCCCTTTGCCCGCAAAACGGCCATCATCAAAACCAAGGATGAAGTATTGGGCGTGGTGCTGAAGGGCATTGACGAGAAGGCCAGCAAGTCGCCGATGCGCCAGAACCTGGTGGCTGGTAAATTCATCAGCTTCACGGATACGGCGGCCAGCAACGACATCCTGCTGTCCCGCAAGGTGGCCGATAAGCTGCGCCTCAAGCCCGGCGACAAAGCGTTGTTCTACTTTATTCAAAACCCGCCCCGGGTGCGGCAGTTCACCGTCAGCGGCATCTACCAGACCGGCCTCGATGAGTTTGATGAGGCCTACGTCATCGGCGACATTGGCCAGATCCGCCAGCTCAATGCCTGGCCCGACTCGCTGGTGGGTGGCATGGAAGTGACCCTGCGCGACTTCAACCGCCTCGACCCCGTGGCCGACAACATCTACGAGAATCTGCGCTACGACCTGAAGCTGGACAAGATTACGGAGCAATATGCCCAACTCTTCGACTGGCTGCAGCTGCTGAACCGCAACGTGGTCATCTTCCTGATTCTGATCATCTTCGTGGCGACGTTTAACATGGTAGCCACCATTTTTATCATGATTCTGGAGCGCACCAACATGATTGGGGTGCTCAAGGCCATTGGGGCTACCGATAACCAGATCCGGAGCATGTTCTTCTTCCGGGGCCTGAGCCTGACGGTGCGCGGCATGCTCTACGGCAACATCATTGGGTTAGGGTTCTGCGCAATCCAGTACTTCTTTCACCCTATTCCCCTCGACCCCGAGAATTACTACATGGACCGGGTGCCGATTCACTGGGACCTTACCATCATTGTGGTGCTGAATGCCGCCACCTTCCTCACGTCGTTGCTGGCCGTACTGATTCCGACCTACCTGATTTCGCGCATCAAGCCGGTGGTGGCCATTAAGTTTGATTAAGCGTAGCGGCTTGAACTTCCCGCGAAAAAGGCCCGCTGTTCCACACCGCGGGCCTTTTTATATAACTGCATCAGGGGAGTCTACTCCAGCCACCTGCTCTGCAAAACCAGGTTCGGATCAGGGCACAGCGCCGCCCATTTCTCCCGCTCGGCCACCAGCCCCACACCGGGAAAGTCGCCGGAATAACCTAGTAGGTCGGCTATGAGCTGAAAATGCAGGTGAGGCGGCCAGTCGCCGTTTTCGGGAGCGGGCCCCACTTCCGCGAAGGTGTCGCCCTGGTCGAGGCGCATACCGGGGCGCAGCAGGAGCGTTTCGCGGCGGCCGAGGTGACCGTAGAGGGTGTAGAACGGGGTGTCTTCGAGGCGGTGCTCCAAAATAACGGTGGGCCCATAGTCGCCGAAGTGGTTGTTATCCTGCACGCTATGCACCACGGCAGCCAGCGGGGCCAGCACCGGCGTGCCGGCCCGTAGCCATACATCCACGCCCAGGTGCAGGGACCGGGCCGGTACGCTCGGGTCGCCGAACAGGCCGGGGCTGCGGCGGTAAATCACGCGGTTTTCTAGGTAGCCGCCCACGCCGATGCGGGCATCCTGGGCTTCGAGCAGGCGGCTCACCAGTTCTTCGAATGCCGCCGTATCGCGCAAATCGGCGTGCTGCAGGGCAGGGTTGGTGGCGCTAAAATCGAGGCGGGCCACATCGGCGGCATTCAGGTCAACGGGTAGCACCGGGCCGAACTCGTGCTGGTGACGCTCCAGCAGCGCCGCCAATGAGGTGGCAGCCGGTGGGGTGGGAGTGGAAGCAGGCATTTAGGAAGAGAAATACAGAAAAAGAAAAGAGAATCATACGGAATAGATGGGCCAACGGAGCGTTTTACTGCTCGTCAACGTAATCCCAAAAATCTATACCACCGGCAAGCTACTTCCTGCGCTACATAATCCTGTATTTTTGCGGCCTGTTTGCTTTTGCCCGATTTTCATCTCCCCGATATGAGTAGCCCTTACCTGACGCTGAACGTAGTTGAGCTAACCCAGGAAACCCCGGACGCCGTCACCATTCACTTCGAGCACCCCAGCCGCCAGCTTATTGCCAGCCAGCCCGGCCAGTTCCTGACCCTGATTCTGCCCTGTGGCCCCGGCGGTAAGAAGGAGCGCCGGGCCTACTCGCTCAGCAGTACCCCCCACGAAGCGCCGCGCCTGGCCGTAACAGTGAAGCGCGTGCCCGGAGGCTTGGTCAGCAACCACCTGCTCGATACCGTACGGGTAGGGCAGCAGGTGGAGGTGATGGCCCCGTTGGGCAACTTCACGCTCATGCCCCAGCCCGGCTCGGCCCGCTCCGTTGTGCTGGTGGGGGCCGGCTCGGGCATCACCCCGCTCATGAGTATGCTGAAGGCCACGTTGCGCGAAGAGCCCCAAAGCCAGGTGCTGCTGGTATACGGTAACCGCAACGAGGATTCCGTCATCTTTGGCCGACAGCTGCAGCAGCTGGAGCAGCAGTACCCGGGGCGCTTACAGGTGGAGCACGTTTTCAGCCAGCCCCTGCGGCCCTCGGCGGAGCATAAGCATACCGGTCGCCTCAACCGTACCACGCTGCTGCGCATTCTGGAGCAGCGCCACCGGTTGCCGGCCCCGCAGGCTGAGTATTTCCTGTGTGGCCCCGAGGGTATGATGGTAGAGGCCCAGGCGGCCCTGGAGCTGTTGGGCGTACCAGCCAGCCGCATCCGCCGCGAGAGTTTCGTGGCCGCCGCCGAGTCGGCAGAAACAGCGGCCAGCCAGCCCAACGGCCACGGCGACGTGTCGGCGGCCGAGGATGATGGCAAAGTAGTGGCCCGTACCGTTACGGTGCAGTATGAAGGCTCCGAGTACCAGTTTGTAGTAGAGCCCAGCCAGACCATTCTCGAAGCCGCCCTGAACCAGGATATTGACCTGCCCTACAGCTGCCAGGCCGGTCTGTGTACGGCCTGCCGGGGCAAGTGTATTTCCGGCAAAGTGCATCTGGATGAGCGGGAAGGCCTCTCCGATTCTGAAATGAAGCAGGGTTATGTACTCATTTGCGTAGGCCACCCACTCACCAACGACGTGGTAATTGAAGTAGACTAAGCGTTGCTGCATTGGCAACCGCGTATATTCTGCATAAAAAAAAGCCGCCGGACTATTTGTTGCCGGCGGCTTTTTGCTTTTTGCAGGGTAATCCGGTCGAGCTTCTGCCAATTTATCAGGTAAGGGCTCTGGCACGGTTTCTGGCCGGCCGCTGCCCTAACTGGCCGGCTGCTGCGCAGAAAGTTTTCCGTTTACGCCAACCTGCCCCCCTTATTTGGGGTATCATGCTCTTGGGCCTGCCACCAGGTGTTGTTCTTGCTGTTTTTCCCTTTCCTATGACTTACTCCGCACCCGCGGCCGACCTGGCGACTGATACCCAGCGGCCGGCGCGGCATTTTTTGCCCGAGTCCTTCACCGTAACCGATTGGGCTACCATTGAGCCCTATTTCGTGGAGCTCCGCGACCGGGCCATTCATTCCGGGGCTGAGCTGGAGCAGTGGCTGCTCAACCGCTCGGAGCTGGAAGCAGTACTCAGCGAAGACCTGGCCTGGCGCTATATCCGCATGACCTGCGACACCCAGGACCAGGGCCGTAGCGAAGCGTTTCAATACTTCGTGAGTGAGATTGAGCCCAACGTGGCACCTTATGACCACGCCCTCAACGAGAAGATGATGGCCTCGGCGTTTCTGCCGGAGCTGGACCCCGCCCGGTACCGGGTATTTATCCGCTCGGTGAAGCAGGCCCTGGACATTTACCGGGCCGAAAATATTCCGCTCAAAACTGAAATCAGCACCCAGCAGCAGCAGTACGCCGCCATTGCCGGGGCCATGACGGTTACCCTGGACGGGGAGGAAATGACCTTGCCCCGCGCCGCCGACCGGCTGAAAAATCCCGACCGGACTGTGCGTGAAACGGCCTGGCGCGCCATTCAGGAGCGGCGCCTGCAGGATGCTAAGCCCCTCGATGAGCTGTTTACCAGCCTGATTGGGCTGCGCCACCAGGTAGCGGTAAACGCTGGCTTCGCCAACTTCCGCGACTATATGTTTGCCGCTCTGGGGCGCTTCGACTATACGCCCCAGGATACCATGCACTTTCACCAGGCCATCCGGGAAACCGTGGTGCCCCTCATCGACGACCTGGACCTGGAGCGCCGTCAGGACCTGGGATTGAATGAGCTGCGCCCCTGGGACCTGGATGTGGATCCTTCCGGTGAAGCGCCCCTGCGGCCTTTCGATACCGGAGAGGAGCTGCTGGAAAAAACAGTAACCGTTTTCGACCGCCTCGACCCCTTCCTGGGCCAGTGCCTGCGCACCATGCGCCAGATGGGCAACCTCGACCTGGAAAGCCGTAAAGGCAAGGCTCCCGGTGGCTATAACTACCCCCTGGACGAAACCGGAGTGCCATTTATTTTCATGAATGCCACCAGTTCCCTGCGCGACGTGGTAACCATGCTACACGAGGGAGGCCACGCGGTGCATAGCTTCCTGACCCGCCGCCTGCCTTTGGGTGCCGACAAGCACCCGCCATCTGAAGTAGCCGAGCTGGCGTCCATGAGTATGGAACTCATCAGCATGGACCACTGGAACGTATTCTTCACAAACCCTGAAGAATTGCGCCGGGCCAAGAAAACGCATTTGGAAAGTGTGCTGGAAACCTTCCCTTGGGTGGCCACCATTGATAAGTTTCAGCACTGGATATACGAGAATCCAGCCCATACTGAGCAGCAGCGCCACCAGCGCTGGGTAGAGCTGTTCGATGAGTTCAACCAGCGCACGGTGAGCTGGCAGGGCCTGGAGCACATCAAGCCCTACCTCTGGCAGAAGCAGCTTCATCTGTACGAAGTGCCGTTTTACTACATCGAATACGCCATGGCACAGTTAGGAGCCATTGCCGTATGGCGCAATTTTCGCCAGAATCCGCAGGCGGCACTGCAGGGCTACCAGCAGGCATTGGCTCTGGGCTACACGGCGCCTATCGGGGAGATTTATGCCGCCGCCGGCATCCGGTTCGATTTCAGCACTGACTACCTGCGTACTCTGGCCGATTTCGTGCGGGAGGAAATGGCAAAACTCTAGGCAGCCAACTCCGCAGTAAACAGCACGGCCGACCAGGTTACTGGTCGGCCGTGCTGCTGAATATAGCGGCTGATAGGCACTCTTCACAAACTGAAAACACAGGAATAGGGCAGTTGGCACGAGGATGATCCGGAAACCGTACGGTTGGTTGCATCCTACAGCAGAAACATGGTGTACCTACCTGTGAAAATCTAGAGCGGTTTATGAACGGTGTAGAGCTCCGACACCTCGCGTCCCCTCATTGCATGACAACTGGAATAGCGGCGCGGCCTACATGCCGCGAAGTGTCAGGGGCTCTACGCCCCACGCACATCGTGTGCAAACTCGCTACAGGAAGAATGAAGAAAAAAATATTTGACTTGTCTGTCAGGGAGTTGAAGCGTAGCAGCGAAGTTAAACGGCAGAAAAATCTGCCTGAGGTTGCATATATAGAAAGTGACATCTACTTTTGCACTCCCTTCCAGAAAGCACCCCCGCAACTGGAACGGAAATGATTCTGTAGCTCAGCTGGTAGAGCAATACACTTTTAATGTATGGGTCCTGGGTTCGAATCCCAGCGGAATCACTCTAAAGCCTGTTTGCCTAGCGCAAACGGGCTTTTTCTTTTACAGTCCTATGAGATAGGGCGTTTTCTGCCTGCACTGTAAGCAGGCAGAAGGTAGCAGCAGTGACGACCTGACTGAGCAGAAAGTAGCCGCTGCTGCCACTATGAATTAAGCAGTCAGCCAGTCGCTGAGCCAGGCAAAAAAGTCGGCGAGCAAACCATCGAGGAGTACGTCGCCCAGCCAATGCAGGCCATCTTTCAGAAATTGCAGGATATCACTCATAACGGGAGGTGTATTTGCCAAGGCAATATGCAAATAAAACCTACTATATGAAAACCGCATTATTCTGTTTTATCGTCGGTGGCCACCCTGAATAGAACAGGGGCTATATAAAGTAATCGGCCGCAACTCCTTTATGCTAGGCAAGTTATAACCAGGGTCAGTACGTTAGCAATAGGAAAGCAAGTGCTTTGCCAACCGGGGACGGGCTCAGAAGACTAGTGGGGTGTCGGGCCGGCTGCAACTAGTTGAACAAGCCTCATTCGAGCCTAAAACCGGGTACTGGTCAGGCCTCTGACCGGCGGGTGCGGAGCAGCCGAGGCGGCTGCAAAAGCAAAACGCAAAGCAGAGCTTTGCGTCGGATAGAAAACGGGAAGAAACAGCTGCGGCTAGCCCTTGAATAACGGCACGCTCTGCAGCAGCGCCGATACGGTATCGGAAAACTGGAGTTGCGTTTGTTGGTGGCGGTTGGCTGCGCCTACCAGCAGAAGCAGAAAGAGAACCAGGAAGCGGAGAAGAGTAGAGAAACGCTGCATATGTTGAAGAAGGCGAAAAGTCGAAAGCCGGAGGGGGCTACCCCGATCTGACGACTCATACGGCAAAACTAAAACTTGGTATAGCAACCCTATATTATTATTAGATGAACCGGGCTTACTTGCCTGCTAAGCCAGATTTCTGCCGATGAAAGCGGGCAGTTGAGGGCAGGCAATCCGGGCTGCTTCAACTGCATAGCCAGGCAAAAAACAATAACTTCCGGCTTCCAAACCTACCTACTTACCTCCCGCCCCGCCCATGTCGCACTCCGCCCTCGAAACCCCCGAGCTCAACCTCGAAGCCACCAGCAAATCCTCCGACGCCCGCCAGCACGCCCAGCGGCCCATGTACTACGAGTACAAGCCCGCCGAAACCGTGAAGGCTCAGCACGGCAACGAGCTGCGCTGCAAAACCTGGGAAGCCGAAGCGGCCCTGCGTATGCTCGAAAACAACCTTGACCCGGCCGTGAGCTTGGTGTACGACGAGCTGATTGTGTACGGTGGCGCCGGCCGCGCGGCCCGCAACTGGAAGGAGTTCCAGACCATCGTCAAGAGCCTGAAGGAGCTGGAAGCCGACGAAACCCTGCTGGTGCAGTCGGGTAAGGCCGTGGGCGTGCTGCGCACCTGGGCCCACGCCCCGCGCGTGCTCATCGCCAACTCCAACATCGTGCCCGCCTGGAGCACCCAGGAGTACTTCGACGAGCTGGACCGCCTGGGCCTGATGATGTACGGGCAGATGACGGCCGGCTCCTGGATTTACATCGCCACCCAGGGCATCCTGCAGGGCACCTACGAAACCCTGGCCGCCGTGGCCGACAAGCACTTCGGCGGCACGCTGGCCGGCACCGTCACCGTTACGGCCGGCCTGGGCGGCATGTCGGGGGCGCAGCCGCTGGCCGTGAGCATGAACGACGGCGTGTGCCTGGTCATCGAGCCCATCGACGCCCGCGTGAAGCAGAAGCTGCGCGAAGGCTACGTGGACGAGCAGGCCCGCGACCTGGACCACGCCCTGGAGCTGATGGCCCGGTACAAACAGGAGCGCAAAGGCTGGAGCATCGGCCTGACCGGCAACGCCGCCACCGTGCTGCCCGAGCTGCTGCAGCGCGGCTTCAAGGCCGACGTGGTAACCGACCAGACCTCCGCCCACGACCTGATGGACTACATCCCCGAGGGCGACGTGGACGCGGTGCTGGCGCTGCGCAAGGACAACCCCGAGGAGTTTAAGCGCCAGGCCCTGGCCTCCATCGTGAAGCATTGCCAGGCCATCATCGACATGCAGGCCGGCGGGGCCGTGGCCCTCGACTACGGCAACAACCTGCGCGGGCAGGCCGAAAAAGGCGGCCTCAAGGTACGCGACGAGAACGGGCAGTTCCTCTACCCCGGCTTCGTGCCCGGCTACATCCGCCCGCTGTTCTGCGAGGGCAAAGGCCCCTTCCGCTGGGCGGCCCTCAGCGGCGACCCGCAGGACATCCTGCGCATCGACCGCGCCCTCTTGGAAACCTTCCCCGACAACCAGATGCTGCGCCGCTGGATCGAGAAGGCCCAGGCCAAGGTGCCCTTCATCGGTCTGCCCGCCCGTGTGTGCTGGCTGGGCTACGGGGAGCGGGAAAAGTTCGGCCTGGTCATCAACGACCTGGTGGCCCGCGGTGAAGTATCGGCCCCCATCGTCATCGGCCGGGACCACCTCGACTGCGGCTCCGTGGCCTCGCCCAACCGCGAAACCGAGGGTATGAAGGACGGCTCCGACGCCGTAGCCGACTGGCCCCTGCTCAACGCCCTGGCCAACACGGCCTCCGGCGCCGACTGGGTGAGCCTGCACAACGGCGGCGGCGTGGGCATCGGCAACAGCACGCACTCCGGCATGGTCATCGTGGCCACCGGCACCCCCGAAAAGGCCGAACGCCTGCGCCGCGTGCTCACCACCGACCCCGGCATGGGCGTCTTCCGCCACGCCGACGCCGGCTACGAGCTGGCCCAGCAGGTAGCCCAGGAGCGTGGGGCGAAGATTCCGGGGCAGGAGTAAGCACCAATAAGCAGTGCAGCGGCGGCTTGGTGGAGTACTCCGTTGGTCGCCGCTGTTGCTTTCCCGAAATATTTCGCTGCTGTGTGTCGTCACCTCTCTAGCTCACGGCATGCTGCTCACCCGCGCGAAGTATGTAACTGCAGCCGAAGAACGAGGCAAGAACCAGAACCGTAATTCGCTTGGCTTCGCGGTCAGCACGCTTCCAATAGCTAAGCTTGCGTAAATATAATTTGAATTATAAATTCGTTCGAAAAGCATTTAAAATCTTGAAGGAGTGGGTGATAATTTTATGGGTTTTTCCGAGATGAGTTCATTTGGTAGAAACTTGTTTGCTAATTCGATAGTTATTGACACTAATATTTTGTCTTATAATTATAAGAAAGTAAAAGGATATGAATGGTTTGATATATACAAGGCAGTAATTCCCTCTGTAGTAGCTCTGGAGTTTTTGAATAATCAATCTAGTTCACGACACGGGGCTAATTATTATGTGCCAAATATTAAAATTCAACAGTATGATCCGGGTATTGCTGAGTTCATTAGAAAAAGAGACCATGCATTCAATAAACATAGATCAGATTATTTGATATTTGATTTTAAAGAAGATATTGAGAGTTTTAAGATTTTTAACAATTATTCTATTTCCAGTGTTGTAAGCGAGAAATTCAAAGAATTGTATTTTGCTTCGGTTAAATTTTTGCCAAAAGAACAAAAAAAGAAATTAATTAAAAAGTATAATTATGTCCTGAGTCAGGATTTATTATGTGTGCCGTTGGTTGATGAAGACATTATTATTGCTTATGATTTGCTTGATAAAGCGCTTGAGGATAATGTAGTAAACTTTAAAAGTAATTTTAAAAACTCTTGGAATGATATTTTAGTGCTTTCTAAAGCTATTTCGCTTAGTAAGACTTTATGGACATCTGATAAGGTGTTGAATAATTTTGCTGCTGAAGTTTATCATGCAAGAACTCGGACTGTTGGAGACGTGTTGGAGTTGTCATTTGGAAAGGAGCTGGCTGAAAAAAGTATTGTTCGGAAAGAAAGTAAAGGGTATATAAATAGAGGGTGGGATTACAAGATGAGAAAGTGATTTTTTGTGTAAATACATGGCTAATAGCTGTCTTTGTATTCGACCACACCACCAGCGCCGCCCGAGCCCCGCTCCGGCGGCGTTGCTCGTTCTAACGGCCTACCCAACCCCCTGCTTCCCCATCTTCGCCCGGATGCGGCTGAGCGAGGGCTGCTGAATGCCCAGGTACGACGCAATATGGCCCAGTGACACCCGCTGCGTGATGCCGGGAAACTGCTCGAGCAGCGTCAGGTAGCGCTGCTCGGCGCTTTGGAAGAGCAGCCCTTCGCCCTTGGCCTGCTGCAGCACCAGGTACTGCTCGGCCAGCAGGCGGCCAAACCGCTCCCAGCCGTGGGCCTGGGCGTAGAGCCGGTGCAGCTGCTCGATACCGATGACCAGCAGCTCCGCGTCTTCCAGGGCCGCGATGTAGTAGGGGCAGGCTTCCTGGGTGAGCAGGCTTTTGAGCGAGGTAATAAAGGCGCCCTCGGGCACGAAGGCAATGGTGTGCTCGGTCTGCGTCGCCGGGTCGACGTAGTACACCCGGAACAGACCCCGGACGATGAAGCCCACGGAGCGGCAGACGGCGTTGCGGTAGTTGAAAAACTCGTTTTTGGCAATGCGGCGGGCCGTCCAGTTGGGCGCGGCCAGGCGCAGGTCGTCGTCGGAGAGGTGGGCGTAGGCGCGGAGCTGCTGGGTGAGCAGGGCCTGGGAGGAAGCATCGGGAGAAACCATGAGAAACGGGAGAAGGGGGCACTGGCGAAGCTACTTGATTCTGGCGGGTAGGGCGGCTCTTGGTGTAACCGGCAAAACGGCCCGGTGCAGGTGGCGCGTTGGCGCTTTTTAACCTAGGTGAAAAATAGGGCCGGTGGGCAGCGGCACTTTTGCCCCGTCATCAAGCCCCGGCTACCGTCAATGCTGGCCGTAGCTAGTGGGGCTTGTTTCCATCCATCCATTACCCCCAATAGCCATGTCGGTTACGTCCACTGCCCCCATTTCCGCTCCCGTGCCTACGGCGCAGGCCCTGCGCACCTTGTACTTCGTGCGCGCCGCTTTTTCCCTGGTGTGGGCCAGCCTGCTAGGGCTGCTGGCCCCGTCCTCGCCCGCGCTTACGACCTTCTTACTCTTGCTCTACCCGGCCTGGGATGTGCTGGCTACCGCCGGGGATATCCGGGCCAACCGCGGCGCTGGTTCGCTGCTGCCGCAGTACGTCAACATTGCTGCGGGCAGCCTCACTACCTTGGGTGTGGGGCTGGCCCTGCGCAGCGGCGTGCCGGCCGTGCTTATCGTGTATGGTGGGTGGGCCGCGCTGACCGGGCTGATTCAGCTGCTGCTCGGGCTGCGGCGGCGCCGGCAACTGGGCGGGCAGTGGCCGATGATACTCAGCGGCGGGCAGTCGGTGCTGGCCGGCGTCTCGTTCATCGTCATGGCCCATGACCCCAAGATGGGCATGGCCAACCTGGCTGGCTACGCCGCATTCGGGGCGTTCTACTTTCTGTTGGC
Organism: Hymenobacter metallilatus; assembly: GCF_003944705.1. Classification (GTDB taxonomy): domain Bacteria; phylum Bacteroidota; class Bacteroidia; order Cytophagales; family Hymenobacteraceae; genus Hymenobacter; species Hymenobacter metallilatus. The sequence continues at coordinate 275,476 of NZ_RWIS01000005.1, forward strand.
GGCCCTGCGCCTGCGCAAAGCCGGACTACCCAGCGCGTAAAGCCTAGCCGTTTGGCTTAGTGACTTATCCCGACGAAAAAAAGCAAAACGCCCACTTCCGTTGTTTACCTCCCTGCACCGGCACATCACCGGCGCGCGAACCAAACAACGCATCCTATGAACATCGGAATCATCGGCGCCGGCCACATCGGCAGCGCCCTCGCCGTGCGGCTGACGGACCTCGGCCACCAGGTATACATTGCCAACTCCCGAGGGCCCGAAACCCTCCAAGATGTGGAGCAGAAAACAGGCGCTAAGGCCGTGACGGCCGAGGAAGCTGCCCAGCACGGCACCGACCTCGTGGTGGTAACCATCCCGCTCAAGAACATCCCCGACTTACCCAAGGACCTGCTGGCCAGTGTGCCTAAGGAAACACCCATTATCGATACCAGCAACTACTACCCCATGCTGCGCGACGGCCAGATTCCGGAGCTGGAAACCGGCAGCCTCACCGAGAGCGAGTGGGTACAGCAGCACTTGGGCCGCCCGGTGGTGAAGGTGTTCAACAACATCTACGCCCACCACATCGTGGAGAAGGGCCAGCCTGCTGGCACGCCCGGCCGCATCTCCCTGCCCGTGGCCTCGGATGATGCCGCCGCTAAGCAAAAAGTGATGCAGCTGGTGGACGAACTGGGCTTCGATGCTGTGGATGCCGGCACCTTGCACCAGTCGTGGCGGCAGCAGCCGGGCACGCCCGCCTACGGTGCCGACCTGCCCGCCGATAAGCTGCGCGAGAACCTGCAAAGCCTGGGCACTGAGCGCACCGAGGAGCAGCACAAGGAGTTCAAGGCCAACCACGCCCGCACGGAGCAGGCCATGGAGGCCCAGGGCATTAAGCTAAAGTGACCAGCATTTGTATATAAACCCGGGAATGAGGGGGCAGTAATCTGAGAACCCCGAAATTCTGAATTTCACGGGCATCAGCTTGCTACACCAGAAATGTAGCACAATGGCTTCCCGCGCCTAGGGTAGGTGGCTGCCTTCAGCTGGAAAGCGTACAAGGGAAAATGCATCCGCTTGTGCCTTGGCTCCCGTTATTGTTTCTCCCGGTTTTCGGGGCTTTTTGGTGTCTGGTGGTTTTCCTGGTGTCCCGGATGGGCTGGAGCCAACTGGCCGCGCAATTTGCCGTGGAAGCCTTGCCTGCTACCGTAAATCAGGAAACAGTGACCTTCCTGCGCATTGGGGTGGCCAAGTACAACAATGCGGCCCGAGTAGGAATTACGCCCCAGGGCATGTACCTGAGCACCTGGAAGATCTTTTTCCTGGGTCACCCTCCGCTCTACATTCCCTGGTCGGTGTTTGGGGAGTTGCGGGCGCAAACGTTCCTGTGGGCTACCACCTACACCACCCACATCCGCACCGATTCTGGGAAGGTGGCTTTTACCTTCAGCAGTGAACGGCTGCGAATGGCGCTTACGGCGGCAAAATCTGCCGAGAAGAGCTAGCTACCTTGCCTCGTCCTCCGGGAGCCGACGAGGCAGTATGCACAGGTAAGGAAAAGGCCGTCATGCTAAGCCCTGCCAAGCATGACGGCCTTTCTGATGCTTCTGGCTGACGGTCCACTTACTTTGGTCAGGTAACAACAACACACTTCCCTGTTACAGCCGCCCATTACTTTCGCTGAGAGATGGTTTAAGCCGGGCCGGGTATGCCTGGCCGTTTCGGGTTAGGCGCTATAGTGTGAAAGAGGAGCTCTTATTTGAGAGCGACGTGCATTGGCAGTGGCCCCATCTGCTTTACTGTTGCCCCATAGCATACCGTATTCCACCCAACAAATGCTGCCGGAACAGCGGCTCCCGGAAACTTTCGCTGGTGTGCCCGCCGGCCGTGTAAAACGCCCGGCCGCCTTCAAACTCCTGATACCAGGCAATAGGATGGTTGGGGCCATGGGTACCGCCGGAGTACGTGCTTTCGTCGAGGGTGGCCAGCACGGTTAGGTTAGGGCTCAGGTCCCGGAAGTTATACCATTCGTCGGTGCGGGTCCAGCGGACCGGCAACCCTGCAGTAGCCGGGTGGGTGCTGTTCACCAGCTGGATTGTGGCCGTTTGAATGGCCGGGTGCCCGTTAAAATATGCCCCCACCAAACGCCCATACCAGGGCCAGCCGTACTCGGTATCGGTGGCAGCATGTACGCCCACAAAGCCCCGGCCACTGCGGATGTACAGCTCAAATGCCCTTTGCTGTGCTTCGTTCAATACATCCTGGGTGGTGCTCAGAAACACAACTGCTTGGTAAGGCTGTAGCCCAGCTGTCGTAAAAAGTCCGGCGTTGGTAGTGGTATCAACGCGGAAGTTGTGCTCCTGGCCCAGGGCCTGCATAGCCCGGATGCCCTCCGGAATGGACTCGTGGCGGAAACCGCTGGTTTTGGAGAAAATAAGTAAAGCAGCGGCGGGTTCCGGCTGGGCCGTACTATCCTCAGGCGGGTTGCAGGCCCCCAGGCTATACGCAGCAAACAGCCAGACCAACGACAACCGGCGCATCTTCATCCTAGTGGAAGGTAATGTACACGATACGGGTTGCTGCTGAGAAAGTTAGCTGCTGGTGTAGGGGTGGGACCAGCTGCCGGGCCGGCTGCTAGAGCTTGTGAGCCGCCACCCCTCCGGTGGTGATTTTTACTGGTTGAATTCGGCCCTGGGCGTCAAAATATAGCCTATCGATACACGTGACGCGGTGGTTCATGTCGGTTTCAGTAAGCGGGCGACGGTGGTAAACGATGTACCACGTATCGGTGCCGGGCACCTGCACAATGGAGTGGTGGCCAGCCCCGGTAGCTACGGCCGGGTCCTGCTGCAGAATTTTGCCTACCCTACGCCACGGACCCAGCGGCGAATCGGCTACGGCATAGGCCACCGAGTAGTCGGGGCCGGCCCACCCGCCCTCACTCCACATGAAGTAGTATTTCCCCTGACGACGAAACATAAGGGGCCCTTCCACATAGTTCTGCGGGGTTATTTCCTTAAAAAGAGTGCCATCGGGGAAGGGGAGGAGGCCCGTGAAATCGGGCTTGAGGCGGGCCAGGTTGCAGTGCGACCAGCCCCCGTACAGTAGGTAATACTGCCCGTCTTGATCCTGGAATACAAATTGGTCGATGGGTTGCGCACCGTTCTGAATGCTGCCAACGAGCGGCTTACCCAAATAGTCGCGGAACGGGCCCTGCGGCCGGTCAGCTACGGCCACACCTATGCCCCCGATTTCGCCCTTATGCACGTCGTTGGCGCCGAAGAACAGAAAATAGCGGCCGCCTTTCTGCACCACGGCCGGGGCCCACAGGGCACGCCGGGCCCAGTGTACGCTGGCCGTATCCAGAATACGGGCGTGCTTGGTCCAGTGCACCAGGTCGGGCGAGGAAAAAGCGTCCAGTAACACCTGCTCGTTAAATGGTGCCGAATACGTAGGGTACACCCAGTACTGCTTCCCGAAAATAACAGCTTCCGGATCGGCGTACCAGCCCGGAAAAATGGGGTTGCCCGAGAAGCCAGGCGGGGTTACCGGCGCGGACTTACCTGCCCCAGGAGCTACGGACTGGCCATCGGCTACCACCACCATTAGCAGCAGCCCCGTTAAAGTGCTCAGCAGAAAGAGTTTCTTCATGGGTGCATACATACAGATAAATTGGCGGAACGCACACCGCATTACCCGCGGAGAAGCTGCAAAAGCGCAATATTTCGTTTAAATAAGACAGTTTTGAACTTAAGACAGACGCCGCTGGTTAGCTCCCCACGTATCGTAGCTTTTGAATGTATTGCCTGCTCGGGGTAGATGTTCAGAATAAAAGGCGTACGTTTACAGTGTTTAAGGCAAATTGCCTCGTGTCACCTACTATCCATTCGCTTGCAGAATCATCGTAGCGTTCCGTTGTCAGTTGCTTTTCTTTCATCCATCTCCTAAAGCATCATGGCAACAGGAACCGTAAAATTTTTCAATGAAACCAAAGGTTTTGGTTTCATCAACGACTCCACCACCGGTCAGGACGTATTCGTTCACGTAACCGGCCTCATTGACGAAATCCGTGACAATGACACGGTTGAGTTCGAGGTTGAGCAGGGCCGCAAAGGGCTGAACGCCGTTAAAGTGCGTCGCGCTTAATTGTCCCGCGCTTTCCCGCCAACAAAAAGAGCATGCCAGCTGGCATGCTCTTTTTGTTGTTACCCTATGAAGCGGGCTGTGGGCTTAACTACCCGCCAGCACCTCCCGAATTGGTGTCCAGCGAATGTCGGGGTAGCGGGCATTATCGAGGGGCTCCGGCAGCTTGGCCTGGCCGGAAAGCATGTTGTGCAGGTACTGCATCCCCTGCCAGGGCGGAAACACGTCGTCGGGCGCAGGCAGCAGGGCGCGGGTCAGGCGGGTTAGCGTGGCCAGAAAGGGGAGGCTGCCTACGCGCAGCAGCCGGAACTCGTGGCCCAGGGCCTGGCTAGCAATGGCCCGCAGCTCCCGGATGCTGGCCACCTGACCGGCAATGCGCAGGTAACGGGGCGTGCTGGCGTCCAGCGCCGCGGCCGCCGTGAAACTGGCGGTATCAACCATGGTTGTAAAATCAAGCGGCTGGTCGGCATTGCCCCAGTATACAATGCGGTGAATGCCGGGCTGCACCAGTGGGGCCTGTCCCGTAAGCAGGTCCATGAACATGCCATTGAGAATAGAAGTAGCCTTGATGGGTGCCGCATCGAGCCGCCGCTGAAACGCCCGACGCAGGTCGAAATTCCGGTTGGAGCCTTCGGGCAGGCGGGTAAAGTCAGCCGAAAAATCGGATGGGATAAAGCGGGGCACCCCGGCCGCAAGGGCTGCCTCCAGCAGTTGGGTTTGAGCTTCCACAATGGTAGGTCCCAACCCCGACAGCGCCGAAACCACGCAGGTGGCACCAGTGCAGGCGGTAGCAAGAGCGGAAGCGTCCCCGAAATCAACCGCATGGATTTCTACGCCCTGCAGGCGTAACGATTCAGCTTCGGCGTTGGAAATGGAGGCTGGCCGCACCAGTGCCCGCACGGTAGCACCCCGCCGGCGCAGTTGGTGCGCAATCAATAGGCCCAGCGCCCCCGTGGCCCCGGCTAGTACAATGAGTGCAGGTGATGAAGAAGTTGAGGAAGACGGTTCAGAAGACATAGCGAGGCACAAGTGAATACAAGCCCGCGCCCCGCCCCGCATAAATTGCACGGCCAGGGCCCGAAAGGGCAAGTATACGCTTCGGGGGAGCCAGGTGTTAGGGTAGGCAGTTGGCGGCAAGGCTGCCGGGGTATGGTTGGCAGGGGAGCGTAGGGATATGCCTCTTGTATTTACTCAGCCAGCTCGCTCAAACGGAAGCTATACTTTCGGGCTAAGCGCGCCGCCACAAGCCGCTTAAACCGGGCCGAAGCCGGGGCCGCCAGAAAGCGGCTGGTCAGCACCCGCTTCATAGCCAGGCCCCAGGCATCCCAGTTCAGGCGTTGCTCGAACAGTTGCCGGGCCGTGCGCCGTAGCTGCGCATACAGGGCCGCATCGTCGACCACCCGCTTAATGGCGGCTGCATAGTCAGCGCCCTCTGCCGCCAGGCTCAGGCGGAAGCCATTTACACCTTCCAGCACAAACTCCCCCACACCGCCGGTGTCGGTAGTAAACGAGGGCAGGCCAAAAGCACTGGCTTCGCAGAAGGCAATGGCAGCACACTCAGCGCGGGTGGGTAAAAGAAAAAAGTCGGCCTGTAGGTAGAGCTGGGCAAGTTGCTGGGCCTGCTCCGGTATATTTTTATCCAAGAACGGAAATACGGTCAGGTGGCTCTGGTCCGTTCCGGGGGGAGGAACGCAGCCGCAGACAGTCAGGTGAGCATCCACGCCCATCTTTCGGAGTGCGTGCAGGGTATCGACGGCAATTCTGCCCCCTTTGCGGTTCCATTCCACGCCTACAAACAACAAGTGGCAGCCTGGTTTCTGGTGCCGGGAGAACACCTGCTCCTGGCTGGGAAGCTGCTCGAAATTAGCACCGAACGGCTGTACCACTACTTGCCACCGCTTGGCGCCAAAATCCCGGCGGGCAGATTCAGCAGCCCATTGTGAAGAGTACACCAGTAAGCTGGCTTTGCGAATGGCCCGCTGCTCTATGTGACGTAACTCTCTTTTGGATAGAGGCAGCAGGTTCGACAGGCCCTCGTAATAATCGATAAGCTGGGTGAGCGTCGAGTCGGCGCAGTATACTATAGGAATACGGGTGTAGAGGTAGGCAAACTCGGTGTACGCAGCAGGCGCGAACAAGAGGTCGAAGTGCTTGCCCTGCAGTTTGGCACCAAATATCAGCCCGTATAAGCGCGACACCAGGATGCTGATGCTGTAGTGGTAGCGCTTACCACCCGTTAGCCAGGCTACTACTTTGTTTATTCGGTCGCCGAGGGCAAATAGGTACCGCAGCGAAACAGGCCCCAGGTAGGTGACATCCCCAACATGTTTTTCCAGCGTCTGGCCCAGCTTATAGTGCAGGCCCGACCAGGAGCGTTGGTCCAGTGGATCGGTAGCGGTGAGAAAAGCAATACGCAGGCGGCGTGGCTGTGTCATTATACAGGCAGTTACGAGTGTATAGAATGAATGACGTACACGCTGGCAGCCCGGGTGAGCGGGCAGGAGTATACGCAGTAGCACATGAGCATCACCTGCTGCTAAAACCGTTGTTCAATAGAACTTTTTCGGTTTTGAGCACTGGCAGATTCAACTCCGGATAACAGTCCGGGTTGTGATGTCACTAGCTGAAGTTTGCTGATGGGTATCGGTTTCTTCCATACTTTCTGTCCTCCCAGTCACACTGCTCTAACCATTCCTCTGCTTTCGTACTCCGCTGCATCCGGCCATCCAATGATGCGTTGCCCACTTTAGCGGAGCCCAGAAACGCTGAACTACCGTTCAGCTGTCCTTCTCTGCCGGGATGAAGATAGGCATCCCCGTGTAAAACACGTCAACCTGGGTAGCCTATAGTTGACTTCAGGCAGGCAGCCAACCTTTAGCATCCGGGTTTTGGTTAGTTGTTGTTTTTTGTATTATTTCTATGAGGTATTCGATGGCGAGAAGGCGCGGGGTTGCCGGGGCGGTTGCTTAGTGAGCCGGAAATACGCGGCTGGTAGCAACTTCACAGGGACAGGCAGTGGACTACCAGGTTTGGGTAAGTAGCGGCTCTCGGGTAGTAGCTCTGCCGGTGAGTGGCAAAGCGCACGGAACCAGTACAAATACCCATATCCCAGGCGTTTCTCCCCCTTACTGAGCTGATGGCTCGTACAGGGGCTTTCCATCCGGGAGCTTGTGGCCGAGGGCTATTCCCCGGGCCGGTAAGGCAGGGGCTTGGAGAAACAGCCTTGCTCCCCCGGCAGTCCAAGTGATGAGGGGCGGGCAAAGGTCCGCGCAACAATAGCAGCTGAGGACTTGGCAAAGGCCTGTGGGAACTATTACTTTGTGGCCATCAACCAGTTCCCCTCTTTCCCGCCCCCATGCAGTCCACCCACACCGTGTTTCTGGTACGGCCTACCCGGTTCACGTTCAACACCGAAACAGCACATTCCAACCACTTTCAGGGATTCATAGCCGGGCTGGACGATGATACCATTCAGGCCCGGGCCTTCGCCGAGTTTGATGCCATGGTGGCCCGCCTGCGGGAGCGGGGGGTGCGGGTGCTCGTGTTTGAGGATACACCCGAGCCCCACACGCCCGATGCGGTATTCCCAAACAACTGGGGCACATTTCACCCTGATGGCAGGGTGTTGTTGTACCCCATGTGTGCCCCCAACCGCCGCGCCGAGCGTAGGCCCGACATTCTGGCGCAGCTGGCGCAGCAGTTTCGTATCCGGGAGGTAGTAGATTTGTCGGTTCATGAGCAGGAAGAGCGGTTTTTGGAAGGAACCGGCAGCATTATCTTTGACCATATCCACCGTATCGCCTACGCTGGGCTGTCGGCTCGTACCAATCAGGTGCTGTTTGAGCAGGTGTGTGCCCGGCTAGGGTATAAGCCGGTTGCATTTCGGGCGTACGATGCCCAGAACCAGGAAATTTACCACACCAATGTGATGATGTGCGTGGGGGCGGAATTTGCAGTGCTATGTCTGGAAAGCATCCGGAATGAGGCCGAGCGCGCCGCCGTGGTTGCCTCCCTAACCAGCACCGGCCACACCATTATCAGCATAAGCCTGGCGCAGGTAAGCCGCTTTGCCGGCAATCTGCTCACGCTGCGCACGGCACAGGGCACCGGGCTGCTGGTATTGTCGCAGAGTGCCTATGATGCCTTTACGCCGGCCCAACGTCACCACCTGAGTCTCTACGCCGAGCTGCTGCCTTGCGCCATTCCCACCATCGAAACTATTGGGGGCGGTAGTGCCCGCTGTATGCTGGCCGAGGTATTTTTGCCGCTTGCTGAGCCGGTGGCAGGGTAGAAGCAAGCGGACTCCGTTCGGGCAGCGTGCTGCAACTACCTGGCAGAAGTGCGGGGTGCAGAAAAGCTGCCGAAATTACGTGAAAATCGGGTTTTAGGGGACCCATCCGGCGGGAGGCGGTGTTGTAGTAGCCTATGACGCAAGCTTCGCTTTTCCCTACCCTTCAACAACTGACTACCCCTGCCGCCGGCCGCACCCATCCGGCCAAAATATGGCTGCCCAAGCGCGTAGTGTTTACGCCTGATGCCCTCGACCAGCCGTTTGGCCAGCAGATACTGGCCCGCGTAGAAGCCCACGGCTTGGAAATAGAGCGACTGAAAAGCAACCGCCTTACGGGGCTACGGGGCTCCGACACGCGCGAAACGTACCGCAACGCCAAAAGCACCCTGGCCGTGGTGTGTGCCCCGCCCAGCGCGCTCCGGCTGCAGCCTACCCCACCCTCCGCCGACTGGCAAATGAATCTGGCGGAGGGCTGCCCGGCCCACTGCCAGTACTGCTACCTGGCCGGCAGCCTGAGCGGGCCGCCCGTAGTAAAAGTATTTGCCAACCTGCCCGAGCTGCTGATGAATACCGCGGCCTACGAGCAGCCCGGCCGTATCACCAGTTTTGAGGTGAGCTGCTACACCGATGTGCTGGCGCTGGAGCACCTGACGGGCAGTCTGGCGGAATGTGTGCGCTATTTCGGCCAGCGCGCAGTTGCCCGCCTGCGCTTCGTGAGCAAGTTCAATCAGGTAGGGCCGTTGCTGGGCCTGCCGCACGCCGGGCACACCCGCGCCCGTATCAGTCTGAACGCGGAGCCGGTAGTGCGGCAGCTGGAAGGCGGCACTGCCTCGGTGGAGGCCCGCCTGCAAGCCCTGCGGCGGCTGGCCCTGCCAGTAGCCGAGGGTGGGGGCGGCTACCCAGTGGGCGTAGTGCTGGCTCCCATTATGCCGGTACCCGGCTGGGAGCAGCACTACCGGCAGCTGCTGGACCGGGTGGCTGCCGCCCTCGATTTTCCCTGTGACCTGACGCTGGAGTGTATTACCCACCGTTTCACGCCGGGCTCCAAGCAGGTGCTGCTCGACTGGTATCCCGCCACTGTCCTTGACCTGGACGAGGCAACCCGGGCCGTGAAGCGCAACAAGTTTGGGGGCACCAAGTACGTGTACCCGCCCGCTGATATGCACACGCTGAAGCAGTTTTTTCAGCAGGAGTGGCAGCAACGCTTCCCCCAGGCGCCTTTGCTGTACTGGACCTAATAGCGCAGTTTTCGGGTCGACGGGGGATGCTGTAGGTGCTTCGTAGCCCAACGTTTTCCCCCTGGGCTACGAAGCAGTACCTACCCAAGAGCTGCCCGACGCCAGCAGGCGAGGGGCTTTGTTGGGGGTAGCCCGGCGCGGGCAACAGCTACACCGGAGCTGGCTCGTTGAGGCCCAACACGGCACTGGTACGGGTACGCTGCTGCTCCAGTAGTGCCGCATTGGCATTCAAATCCTGCCCAAACGAAGGAATCATTTCGCGCAGCTTAGCCTGCCAGGCCGGGGTGCGCGAACTTTCAGCAAAGCACCGCTGCACCAGCCCCACCATAATGCTCACGGCCGTAGAGGCTCCCGGTGAGGCGCCCAGCAGCGCGGCAATGGAGCCGTCGGCGGCGGCTACCACTTCGGTGCCGAACTCCAGCACGCCACCTTCCTTGGCATCCTTTTTAATTACCTGTACCCGCTGGCCGGCCGTTTCCAGCTGCCAATCCTCGCCGCGGGCTTCGGGTAGGTACTCGCGTAGGGCCGCCAATCGGTCTTCGGGCGACTGGCGCACCTGGTTGATGAGGTATTTAGTGAGCGGAATGTTTTTGAGGCCAGCCAGAATCATGGGCCGCATGTTGCTCAGCTTCACCGACAGGGGCAAATCCAGGTAGGAGCCCTGCTTGAGAAACTTGGTGCTGAAGCCGGCATAAGGGCCAAACAGCAGCTCCTGCTTGCCATTGATTACCCGGGTATCCAGATGGGGCACCGACATGGGTGGGGAGCCCACGGCAGCTTTGCCGTACACTTTGGTGTGGTGGCGGGCAATAACGGCGGGGTTGATGCACTTCAGCCACTGTCCGCTCACGGGGAAGCCCCCGAAGCCCTGGCCCTCCGGAATTCCCGACTTAATCAGTAGGGGTAACGAGCCGCCGCCCGCCCCAATAAACACGAACGGCGCCCGAATCTTGACTTTGTTGCCGGTGGCCAGGTCGTGGGCCCGCACCCGCCAGCGGCCGTCGTCTTTGCGCTTGAGGCTGTCTACGTCGTGGTGGAAGTAGAACGATACGCCGGGCTTCTGCTGGAGCAGCGTGAACATGCCCCGCGTGAGGGAACCGAAGTTTACGTCGGTGCCCAGGTCCATGCGGGTGGCCGCCACAGGCTGCTGGGGGTCGCGCCCATCCATTACCAGCGGCATCCAGCGCTCCAGCTCGGCCGGGTCCTGGCTGAACTGCATGCCCTGGAACAGCGGCGACTGGGTGAGGGCCGCGTGGCGCTTACGCAGAAACTCCACGTTTTTCGGCCCCCACACGAAGCTCAGGTGCGGAATGTGGTTGATAAAGCGCGTCACGCCCGTTACCTGGTACTTTTCCACCAGGTAGGCCCAGAACTGTTTAGACTGCTCGAACTGCTCGGCAATTTTGATGGCTTTGCTGATGTCGATGCTGCCGTCGGACTTCTCGGGGGTGTAGTTTAGCTCGCAGAAGGCCGAGTGCCCGGTGCCGGCGTTGTTCCAGGCATCGGAGCTTTCGGCGGCGGCCACGTCGAGCCGCTCGAAAATGGCAATGGTGAGGTCGGGTTGTAACTCCTTGAGCATCAGGCCCAGGGTTGCACTCATAATTCCAGCTCCAATCAGCACCACATCGGCGGTGAGAGGAGCAGCGCTGTTGGTCGTGCTCATGCGTAGTTCAGAATAGGACTTACGAAGTACGGCAGAAAGCGAAAAAAGTAGTTGTTGGTGGGGCAGAAATATGCCATTGAGCCCGGCTGCGGCCAGAATCTACCAGGCTGAATGGGCTGGCAGAAAGAGCGCCCGAACTTGCCGAAGAATCTCGCGGGCCGATGCTGTGGTCCTGTTCATTGGAGTGGTAGAGATGATGCGGCTTTGTTCAGCATAACAATATTCACCATAGCCTCAGCCCGCGAGATTCCTCGGCAAACTCGGAATGATGGTTTCTGACGGCCTCTTGGGGGCCTTTCGTCAACTGTCCACACGCCCTAACTTAGTGGCCCGTTCTCCTTACCCAATTTTCCTTTCTCAATGCGCCTCCAATCTGCCTTTTGCTTCCTGTTGCTATGGATAGTGCTGCTGCCGGTTGCAGGGCTGGCCTCTCCCCGGGTAGTGCCGTCGCTTCGGGTCATGAGCTATAACATCCGGCTGGATGTGGCCTCGGATGGGCCCAACCGCTGGGACCTGCGCAAAGACCGGGTGGCAGGCCTGCTGCGCTACCACACTCCCGATATAGTAGGCGTGCAGGAAGCGCTGCCCAACCAGCTGGCCGACCTGGCTGCCGCCCTGCCGGCGTACAGCTGGTACGGCCCCGGCCGCGACGATGGGCAGCAGCGTGGGGAAGCCTCGGCCATCTTTTACCGCACCGACCGGTTCATACTACTCAGCAAGGGCACGTTTTGGCTGTCGGCCACACCGGAGGCGCCGGGCAAAGGCTGGGATGCTGCCTACCCGCGGGTATGCAGCTGGGTACAGCTGCGCGATAAGGCCAGCGGCCGTACTTTCTACCACTTCAATACCCACCTCGACCACGTGGGTGCCACCGCCCGCCGCGAAGGAACAGCCCTTATTCTGGCCCGGATGCAGCAGGTAGCTGGTAGCGCGCCGGTACTCCTGACGGGCGACTTCAATACTGCTCCTGCCTCCGAGCCGTATCAGCTGATTCAGAACTCGGGCCGCCTGCAAGATACGGAGTTGCTGACTCAAACACCACATTACGGCCCCGAAGGTACCTGGGCCACATTTGAGGTTGCGCATGGCCTGGGTGACCGAATAGATTACGTGTTTGCTTCGGCACCATTCAGCGTGCTGCAGCATGCCCACCTCACCGACTCGGAAAAACAGTTTTACCTTTCCGACCACTTGCCGGTGCTGGCGGAGCTGGCCTGGCCCGGCAAGTAGTGCCGGAAACTCAGGCCTGTGGGTGCCGGGCCTGCCATTCGTGGTCCAGCATACTCATTTCCAGCAGGCTCCAGTACTCGCCTTCGTAGCGGAGAATGTCGCGGGAACGGCCTTCGGTGTGCATACCGGCGCGGGTGTAGGCCCGAATAGCGGCCTCATTGAAATCGTACACGCCTAAATCGATGCGGTGCAGGTGCAGCTGCTCGAAGCCGAAGCGCAGCGTTTCCGTCAGCATCCGGCTGGCTAGGCCCCGGCCCCGCTGCTCGGGCGCCACAAATACCCGACTGATGCGCGCGGAGCTGTTTTTCTGGCTGAGGCTGCCCAGGGAAATATGCCCAACCACGGCTTCCGTAGCCGTATCCACCGCCTTAAAAATGAACACGTCAGACTCGCCCAGGTGGTTGGTGTCCTGCAGATACCACTCCAGCTTGTCGGGGGTGAGGGGAAAATTGAACATCGGGCCCGCCCAGTTCATGAGCAGGTGGGGGGAGTCAATCCAGGTAATGAGTTGGGGAAAATCTGCGGGAGTAAAGTAGTCCAGGCGAATCATGCGGCAGAAAATGAACCGGCCGAAAAACTACCTATCGGGCAGGGTAGCCTGGTTCGTAACCCTCAAAGGTACTGCCCGGGTTCTGGGTTTCCGCATGGCAGCTGGTTTTATTCAGTAGCGGCCGGAGCCGGGGCAAAGGGATGGTCGGTGGGCTCGGTGAGGGTACGGGTTTTTGGCAGACTAGTGGGATAATGCTCCTGAATGAAGCGTACCAGCTGTTCGCGCACCTCACAGCGCAGGTCGAAAGCCCGGCTGGAGTTGCTGGCACTCACCAGGCAGCGTAACTCCAGCGTCCGTTCCTTGGAATCGGTAACCTGCAACACGCACACGCGCTGGTCCCAGAGGGCGTTGCCTTCAACAATGCGCCGCAGCTCGGAGCGTACCGCCTCCACGGGTATGGTATAATCGGTATACAGAAACACGGTGCCCAGCAGCTGGGAGGTAGTGCGCGTCCAGTTCTGGAAGGGTTTTTCGATGAAATAATTGAGCGGTAGCACCAGCCGCCGCTCATCCCAGATGCGCAGCACCACGTAGGTGAATGTAATTTCCTCAACCCGGCCCCACTCGCCCTCCACTACCAGCACATCGTCCAGCCGGATGGGTTGGGTGAAGGCAATCTGAAAGCCGGCCAGCAAGTTGCTGATGGAGCGTTGGGCCGCAAATCCGACAATTACGCTGACGATGCCCGCCGAAGTAAGCAGGCCCGTCCCGATTTTGCGCACCGTGGCAAAGCTCATCAGGACCAGGGCCACCGCCACGAAGGCAATGAGCGAGGCGGCCAGCTTCTTGACAAACTGCAGCTGGGTAAACAGCTTGCGCACCCGCAGGTTGTCGGCATCGGTAATCTGATAGTGGCGTTGTACCAGGTCCTGCACCACATCCAGCGCCAGAATCAGGCACCAGGCAAAGGTGGTGAGCAGGGCCGTTTCCACCAGGCGCCGGGCCACTTCCAGGGCCTGGCTGTCGAGTAGGGTTAGGGGAAGCGTGAAGGATACCACCAGCACCGGCAGAAACCAGCTGACCGGTCGGCTCAGGTGCTCCACAACCGACTGGGCCACAAAGGCCCGCTCCCGGCGGGCGTAGCGGGCCAGCAGTCCAAACAGCAGCCGGTTCAGTAGCCACCCCACTACCAGACTACCCGCCACTACGCCCGTGGCGCGCACTACACGTTCAATTTGGGTGGGCACTACTTCGGAAAGTTGAAAGGGCATAGCTAGAAATCCGGCTGAACAGAACAGGGCCAGGGCGGCAGCTATAGGTACCCGGGCGGCCCCCGAAAGGTTGTGCAGCTGCGCTGGGGCCCGAAAACCAAAAATATCCGGACCTTGCCACCGTATCTAACCCGTTGCGCCATGTCTGCCGCCGATAACTACCTGGAGCTCAACCGCCGACTCTGGAACGCCAAAACGGACTACCATATGCAGTCGGCTTTTTATAACGTAGCCGGCTTCCGGGCCGGTGAGTCGTCGTTGAATGAGGTGGAGCTCGGCTTGCTGGGCGACGTAGCCGGGCAGCAGATCCTGCATCTGCAGTGTCACTTCGGGTTGGATACCATGTCGTTAAGTAGGCTGGGGGGCCACGTCACCGGCGTGGATCTGGCCGATGCGGCCATTGACCGGGCCCGCAGCCTGGCCGCTGAGCTCCAGCTGGATACGCAGTTCATCTGCGCCGATGTATACGCCCTGCCCCAGCATCTGCACCAGCAGTTCGATGTGGTATTCACCACGTTTGGGGTACTGGGCTGGCTGCCCGATATGCAGCAGTGGGCAGCCGTGGTAGCGCAGTTCCTGAAACCCGGCGGCCGGCTGATTCTGGTAGAGTTTCATCCGGTGGTGTGGATGTTCGACCCCCATTTTACCCGCATTGAGTATGCTTACTTTAACCGGGAAACTATTACCGAAACCGAAGTAGGTACGTACGCCGAGCCTACCGCTCCCATTCAGGAAACGGCCGTGTCCTGGAACCACAGCCTGGGCGAGGTAGTAGGGGCGTTACTCGGGCAAGGGCTGGCGCTGGACCACTTCGAGGAATACGATTACTCGCCCTACAACTGTTTTGCCGGACTGGAGCAAGTGGCCGAGCGGCGCTACCAGCTAAGCGCCCTACCGGGTAAGCTGCCCCTGATGTACTCGGTAGTTGCCCGAAAAAAGCACTAGCGCCCGGCAATCAGGTGGTGCTAAACCGGGCGCCCCGCTGCTCCAGCTGCTGACGGGCCCGCGCATAGCCCTCGGCCGAAATGGCTCGGGTGGCTTCTTCCAGAAATACCACCGCAAACCCTTCCTGCAGGGCATCCAGGGCCGAATAAAACACGCAGTAGTCAGCTGCCAGGCCGCAGAGGTGTACTTCGTGCACACCGCGCCCCCGCAAGTAATCGGCCAGGCCGGTGCTCTTGCGGTGGCCGTTGTCGTAAAAGCCGCTGTAAGAATCAATTTCGGGTGAGGTACCCTTGCGAAAGATGGCCTCAATCCGGTGCTGGTGCAACTGGGCACTGAATTCGGCGCCGGGAGTGCCCTGCACGCAGTGGTCGGGCCAGAGGGTTTGCGGCAGGCCGTGCAAGCTAATCTGAGAAAATACCGCGTGGCCGGGGTGCTGGCTGGCAAAGCTCTGATGGTTAGCCGGGTGCCAGTCCTGGGTGGCAGCTACCAACTCGTAGTTGGGTTGCAGTTGGTTTACCAGAGGCAGAATCTCATGCCCCCCCGGCACCGCCAACGAGCCGCCGGGCAAAAAATCGTGTTGAATATCAATCAACAGGAGAGCTTTCATGGAATATAAACTAGATTGGTTGGGGAGAAGTCAGATTGGGAAGTTGGCATGTCAAAATAGTAAGGCTAAAAGCTGAACACTACCTGAGTTTTGTCGTACTTTTTACTGTTGTAATCATACTTGTTTAATTCAGGTGGTTGACTATGGCTTCCTTGCATCATCTTATCTACCAAAGTACGGCAGCCATAGATTTATCGGGCATGGATCTGGGCCGGATGCTGAGTCAGTCACGCACTCGCAATACCGCCGCCGATATTACCGGGATGCTGCTCTACGATGGAGTTCGGTTTCTGCAGGTACTGGAGGGTCCCGTTGAAGCCGTATCCACTACGTTTGCCCGCATCTGCTCCGACTGCCGCCACACCCAGGTGCAGATGCTGGCCAATGGTCCGGTTGCACAACGGCAGTTTGGCCAGTGGGCCATGGGCCTGGCCAACTATGTTTCCAGCCCGGAGGTGGGCTTCGTCGACCCTCATCCCATCTTGCTGACCCTTACAGATGCGTCCCTGTGTATGCTCCTGCATGATTTTCAGCAGTATACCGGGGCGGGGCGCGTACAGCATCCTTTTTAGCGGCGGCCTGGCAGTAGGGGCTCCGCAATCTGTACTTACCTTGTGCGCCCGTAGCCCCCAACCCAGTATTTCAGCGGGGGCCGCCCGCCCGCATGAGAAAGTATCTGTCAGGAGTAGTAGTGGTGGGGGCTTGTGTGCTGCAGGTCCCGGTACAGGCCCAAATGGCACCCGCTGCCCGGGTAGTGCCGGGCACGCAGGTCTGGCTGATTCCGCCGCCCGGCTTTGGCCCGGCCCCCGGCTTTACCGGGCTGCGGCGTGGTGATGCCGCCCTGCAGGTGCTCGACCTGAAAGG
The DNA here is from genome assembly GCF_003944705.1 of Hymenobacter metallilatus. GTDB lineage: Bacteria > Bacteroidota > Bacteroidia > Cytophagales > Hymenobacteraceae > Hymenobacter > Hymenobacter metallilatus. The sequence continues at coordinate 292,197 of NZ_RWIS01000005.1, forward strand.
CAGCAACTACTATGCGCAGGCCGGAAGCTTCAACAAAGCCCGCTTTGAGGGGCGGGGTGGCAGTGTTTTGGCCTATCAGGAGGTGCAAGGCGGTGCGTATCCGGCCCGGCTGGTACGGGTGCGTCTGTCGCCTGCGCAGGAATCAACGCAACTGCTGTTTGGCGATTCAACCTTCGCCGTGCTGCTGGATGCCCGCTACCCCGCCGCCGACACCGCCCTGGCCAGGCAGCTGCACCGGAGCCTGCTCAGTGCCACCTACCAGAAAACCGGCTCCGCTCCCAGCCAGGGAGTGGCCGTATTTGTACTGGATGAGAAAAAATCACCTTTCTCTCTGCTGGAGGCCCACAATGGGCGCTACCTCTACACGGTTGGGGGTCAACGCCCGTCCGGGACCAATCTGGAGCCGCAGGTAACTGTTACTACGCATTTCTACAACCCTTCCATTACGGCCGCCGATATCAGCCGGCAGGTGTTGAGCCAGCGCACCGACCTGACGGGTTTTACGGCCCGCAAAATGACCTCGGGTAAAGTAAATGACCTGATTACCTACGAAACCGAAGGCTTCGCCCAGTTGAAAGGGCAGCGGGTGCTGGTGTACCAGCAGGTGACCATTATCGGGAGTACGGCCGTGGCCATGCAGGCCATTGCCAGCCAGGACCCGGAAACTACCCTCGTGCAGTTCAAGAGCCTTACCCACAGCATTACGGCGCGTAAGTAGCCCCTGCCGGGTACTCCGCTCCGGTAAATGGTACCTGAGCCAGCTGCTGCCAGGGGCCACCCCGGTAGGCCCACACCGTGATGCCGGTACCCTGGAGTACCTGTGGCTCAAAATCCCGTTGCAGCTGCTCGTGCAAGGCTTTGGCAACGGCCGGAGCCACTTTGTTCTGGACCGTAATATGGGGCCGTAGCGGTTGCCGGTCCTGGGGCGTCAGCCACTCGGCCCAAGTGCTTTGCAATGCCCGGTGCAGCTGGAGTAATGGGGGGCTGTCGAGCGAATACGCCACCCCATTGCCCAAAAAACGCACCCCGCTCAGGTGGAGCGGCAACACCGGCACCGTAGCTGCCAGCTCCTTAAGGGTATGATGGACGGCCGCCAGCTCGGCCCCGGGCAGGTGGTGGAACAGCGTTACGTGGGCTTCGAGGTAGTTGCGGCTCGGAGGGAAATGCAGGCGGCGCAGGTGGGTGAAATGTTGCTGGGCCTCCGGATTGAGCGTTAAAGTAAGAATGAGTGGGGCAGCAGGATCTGGCAGAGTCATGACTACTCTACGCGAAGAAGGCTGCGTACGGTTGGCAAAAAGGCTTTGGAGCTATTACGGAGCCATAAGCACCACCCGGGCAGTAGTGCTGGTACTGCCCTGGCTGACGCGCAGCAGATACATACCGCCGGGCAAGCCAGCCGTACGAAGTTCTGCACTGCTACTGCCCGCATCCAGGCGTTGCTGCCGCACTACCCGCCCCTGCATGTCACGCAACTCGAGGGTAGTGCCACCTTCTGTCAGCGGGAGGTCTACCTGGATGGTTGTGCTGGCAGGGTTAGGATACACCTGCAGCTTTCCGGCGCGGCTTACCGACAGTACCGCGGAATAGGCAACGTCTCCATTCTCATCGTGCATGGCCAACCGGTAGTAGCTGATACCCGGAAGAGGTGCTGCATCGAGTATAGCGTATTGCTGGCCATTGGGCCTGTTACCGGCTTTTACCCGCTGCACCGGGGCCCAGCTAGTCCCGTCGGTGCTGCGCTCAACGGCAAAATAATTCACTTGCTGTTCGCTGGCAGTGGTCCAGCTGAGGCGGACGCCCTCGGCCGTGGCCCTAGCCCGGAACTGCACCAGCTTTACGGGCAGGGGCAGCGCGTCGCGGAAGCTGACGGCGTCGCCGCGGGTGCAGCCCAGGGCTGCCCCGTAGGAGCGGCCAGTGTAGTTGCCGGTCTGGTTATCAATCCGGAAAATCTCACCGGTAGCCGCCCGTACCGCATATACGTTATAAAAACGGTCCGAAAACATCGAGCCGATGTTCTTGTCGGTGGAGGTAGTGGGCGGGAGCGGGGTGGCAACCGGGGTGGTTACGGCTACGGGCGCAGTTCTGGGGTTGCTTACCGTCAGGTACTCGTCGGTGAGGCCGAGGTAGCTTACCAGGTTCCCGGTTTCCTTATCGAAAACCCAGTCCTGAATACCACCCTCCGGGGTGGGGCCGGAGCCATTGGAGCGGATATAAGCCTCCGTCTGGCTACGGAAGCTCTCTACTACGGCGGCGGTGGCCGGGTCGGTCGTGTTCAGCCGGAGCCAGGCTGGCGCTGCTACGGCAGTCAGGTTCACAGTGCCCACATACAGCCGCACATCGGTTACCTGGGCCGTAGCCGGTAGCGGAATACCAAAAAAAGTGGAAAAGATAACCCGGAAAGTAGCCCCACCCACGTAGTAAGTGCCATCGGGGCCACTATCGGCCACAAAATTCAGGGTTTGACGTACGTCCGTAGCCGTTTGGGAGCCGGTAGTGGGCGTAAGCTCACTGGCCGGGGGCGTGGGCGGGGGCGTCATCGGGCCAACAGAATCGGCTACCGCCGTGCTCAGGTTGATGCGGTATAGCTGGGGAACGAAGGTAGTGAAGTTAGCAAGGCTCTGCTGTTCCACCCGCATACCGTACAGAACCGACTGATCGGCCTGATTATAGCCCAGGGCGTTGATGATGAGCCGGTTGCTATTGGCGCTGCTTTGTACCGTGCCAATGGGCTGCATGGAGCCATCCTGGGCAATCTGGTAGAGCTGGGATGGATTGCGGGCTGAGGCAGGGCAGGGCGACGATACGGCGAAGCTGCTGGTAGGAAGTTGAGCCAGTACCGTTTCGGCGGAGAGAAGAAGACAGGCAAGTAGAAGCTTTTTCATTTTGGGAAAGCAGGTTGGGGGTACACCGTTTCGTAACCATCTGTAAAAGCTGTGCTTAGCAGCACAGGTAAGGTACGAATTGCGGGCCTTTTAACTGCTGTTTCTCATAAATGGATACAGAATATTATGTTGATTTTTACATGGTTATATAGGACTTCCACAGTGAATAAGTAGACTGGTCAGGGTGTTTTTGAGGGTAGGTAATGGCCGCAGCAATGATTCTACGCATCTTTACCCACCCCACCTGTATTCTTCCTCCCCATGGCTTACACGCTGCTTCTGCGCAACTGCGCCCAGCTCCTTACCCTAGCCGGTGCCCCGGCGCATCGGCCGCTGGCCGGGGAAAACCAGGGCAACTGGCGCCTCCTCCCGGATGCCTACGTAGCCTGCGTGGAGGACCGGATTGTAGCCTTAGGACCCATGTCGGAGCTTGATGAGACACTGGTGACACCTGCTACTACCGTGCTCGATGCGGCCGGGCGAGTGGTAATGCCCGGGCTGGTGGAGTGCCACACCCACCTGGTATTCGGTGGCAACCGGGCGCAGGAGTTTCAGCGCAAGCTGCAAGGCGAAACCTACCTCGATATTCTGGCCAGCGGGGGGGGCATCCTGAGCACGGTACGCGCCACCCGTGCGGCTTCGTCGGAACAGCTGCTGGACCAGGCCCTGCACCACTTGCTGGGGTTTCGGCAGTACGGGGTAACTACCCTGGAAGCCAAGAGCGGCTACGGGCTGGACGCAGAAACTGAGCTGCGCCTGCTTGAGGTGGCCCAGGAAGCTGGCCGCCGCCAGCCAGTACGGGTGGTGCCCACGTTTCTGGGGGCGCACGTGCCAGGACCGGAGTACCGGGGCCGGCCCACCGAGTATCTGCAGATGCTGGTGCAGGAGGTGCTGCCTAACTTACACCCACAGGACGTGCCATTTGTTGATATTTTCTGCGAGGAGGGAGCATTTTCGGTGTCGGAGACCCGCCGCTACCTGGAGCAGGCGCAGGCCCTGGGGTTCCGGCTGAAAATTCACGCCGAACAGCTCCACGACCTGGGCGGGTGCGAAATGGCCGCCGAGCTGGGAGCCGTGAGCATCGACCATGCCGACTACCTTACCCCGGCCGGTGCCGCCCGGGTCGCCCGGGTATCAGGCGGAAACACCGTAGCAGTGTTACTACCGCTGGTGCCACTGTTTCTGCGGCAGGAGCGCTATGCCCCCGGCCGGGCCTTTATCGACGCGGGGCTGCCCGTGGCCCTCAGCACCGACTTCAACCCCGGTTCCTGTCCCAGCAAAAACCTGTGGCTGGCTCTGTCGGTGGCCTGCCTGAAAATGGGCCTGACCCCGGCCGAGGCCGTGGCAGCCGTTACCCTGAACGCCGCCTGGGCCATTGGGCAGCAGCAGCAGTGTGGCAGTCTGGAACCCGGCAAGCGGGCCGATATTCTGCTGCTGCACGTACCGTCTCTGGAAGAAATACCCTACTGGCTGGGCGAAAACCCGGTGCAGCAGGTAATCATCGGCGGGCAGCTTCAACCCGCATAACACACCACAGCCGCTGTCCGGCAGCTATGCTAGCGCAGCGGCTGTGGTGTGAAAAGCGTGTGAAAACGAGCTTACAACGTGTTCAGGCTGGCTACCAGATCGGCGGGCGTGGTTTCTTGGAGGGTCGGGCTCAGGTCTGCGCTGGCCTGCACCACACCGTCCTTGCGGCCGTAGTACAGCTTGCCATTTTCCGTCCGGATGACCACCACACTGACCGTGGCGCCCTGGGGTGCCCGGCTGGCCCGGAAAATGTTCGGGGCCGTAAAGTCGCACATTGACAGGGTGCCGTTGAAGGAGCGGAACACGGCGAATACCATCGTGTTCTGCATGGGGCTGATGTTGGTGCCGGGTACCGTAATGGTCAGGGGCAGGGTAGGCGTGTAATAAAACCGGTCACAGTTAAACCAGCCGATACCGGCGTTGTACAGCAGGCTGCTGACGGTAATAATATGGCCGGTAGGAGTGGGGCTGATGCTGGAGGCGGGGTCGGTATTGAGCATCCAGTTAAAGCAACTGGTTTGGGCAACCGGCGCCACCGGTGCCACAAAGAGGCGCATGGTATCGTTGGCGCTGACGCCGGGCGGGTTTTGGGTTTGGATGCGGACAATAGCATTAGCCGACAGCTGGATGCTGGAATCCTGGGCGGCGCGCAGGTACACTTCCCCCGCCGACTGCAGCACCGTGCCGTTCGATATGGTGGGCATGTTGCTGAGCACCATATCGGCCCGGCTGAACACTTCCCGCACGGCCAGCTCAACGGGGCCGGTTACGGGTTGGCCATTCTTCAGGAAAGCATGGGGGGTAATGGTAAATACAGTGCCCTTCTGCCCCGCAAACGTATTGGTGCGGGTTGGGTCGTACATGAATTTCTGTACCGGCGGGCCCAGCTGCGTCAATACTTCTTTGATGGTAGCTGGTACCGGACCGGGAGGGTTGGGCGTGGTGCCATCTTCGCAGATAATCACCCCGGAATCAACCTGGCAGGCCGAAAACAACAGGCCGGGCAAAGTCAGCAGCGTAGCAAACAGGAAACGTTTCATGAGTAGGCAGATAGAGGAGTACTGAAGGAGAAAAATGGCATAAGGTATTCAGCGTTTGCGCGGGTCCAGGTCCCAGCTGTAGCCTACCTGCACGCCTACCCCCCAGGGCCGCCGGGGGGCGCTGCTGGAAGGAGCCGTGAGGGAGTTGAGAAACAGCTGGCTCTGCGGGCGCAGCGTGAGCCACTGGCCGGGAGCAAACTGGTAGCTGGCAAAGGCTCCGGCCGTAAGCGCCAGATTGGTGCGGCTGAAAATGCTGTCGGGCATATCACTGGTCCACTCACGCTGCCCGCAGTTGCAGGCGGAGCCCTCAGTAGTGCGGGCGCTGGTCAGAAAAGCCAGGGTGCCGCCGCCTAGCAGGCCGTAGCGCCAGCGCTGGTTGCCGCCCAGGGTCAGCTGGGCCTGTACCGGAACAACGAAGAAGCGGTACACGTCGCGGAAGTCAATCTGCCGTAGCGCTTCAGCGCTGGCCTTTTTGAGCTGGTACTGCAGAGAGTTGGCATACTCTGCATATCCCAGGCCGCCGGAAACGGACAATTGGCGCGAAAAGGCATACGTACCCGATACCTGCCCATTGAAGCCCATACCCGGGCGCTCCAAACGCTGCAGCTGCGTTGCCGAGGCGCTCAGCAGGCGGTACGTTACCTGTTGCCCCAACAGCACCTGGGCGCTCCAGTTACGCAGGCGCAGCTCCCGGCGGGAGGGCTGCTTCCGGGCCCGCCGCTGCCGTTTCACCTCCGGCTCCTTTACCTCCAACGCCTGAGGGCGCACAGCCAGCAGATCCAGCGGCTCGTTGCTGAGTTTTGTGGCCCCCGCGTCCTTCCGGCTGCCCGCAGTGCCTGTGGAGGTAGTGGTAGTAGTAGTGAGTGAATTTCCCGACCTGATGTCCGTGCGGGCCCGACGGCCGGCGCGGGAGTATCTGCCGCCATCAATGCCACCTCGTGCAGCTGCCTCGCGGGAGCCAACCCTTACCCGATGCGTACCGGAGCGAGTGGCAGCCACTGCCAGCAGATCAAGCCTGCCTGTGCGTCGCCGGGCCCCACGAGTGGTAGTAGCATCCGCAACTTCGGAGGAACGTCTGGCAACACTGGTCAGCCGCTCCCGTTTAGTGCGGGCGGTGATAGTAGGCAGGATGTGTGGCGCGGGGCTTGGTAGCACAGAGGCTCGGCCTAAAGTGGCTTTGCTGGTGGCCGCGGCCGCAACCTCAGGAGCTGCAGTAACTGACGGCACCGCAGTTGCAGGAGTCGTTGTGGTGGGCGGCGTGGCCACTGCCTCAGCCGGCTTCGTGGCTAGGCGGGGGGTAGCTGATGCCACACCGGGAGCTTCACCACGACCTCCTGACGTAGTCCTGGCAGCAGCCGGCTTTCCGGCGTCAGCGAGGTGGCCACCAGCCAATGGGGCAGAAGCCGGCCAGTAGTGGCTGCCGACCAGCACGCTGCCACTTATAAAGCCCAGCAGCAGCAGCACCAGCAGAGGGCGCCAGCGGCGGGGCTGCCGGGCGGGCACTTGCTCCCGGATACCAGCCCACACCGACTCTGGTGGGGCGCTGCCGTAGCCTTCCAGTTTGCGGCGTAAATCGTGGTAGAGTTGTTCCGATTCGTTTTCAGTCATGGTACAGCGGCGTATGCGCCTGTTGAGTCAGTCGTTCTTCCAGCAGGCGGCGGGCCCGGGAAAGTTGTGATTTGCTGGTGCCCTCCGAAATACCCAGCAGCTCCCCGATTTCGGCGTGCGAGTAGCCTTCAATGGCATAGAGGTTGAGCACCGTGCGGTAGCCCGGCGGCAGTGTGTGTATCAGGCGCACCACATCATCGGCCGAAAGCTGGTCGAAGGGCGTACCATCGGGGTGGTGTATATCGGCGGCTTCTTCGGCTTCCAGCGGCTGGCCGCGCTGCCGGCTCTGGTGCCACAGGTTCAGAGAAGTTGTCACGGCAATGCGGCGCGCCCAGGCTTCAAACGGCCCCTGATTGCGGAACTGGTCGAGACGGGTGAAAATCTTCACGAAGGTGAGCTGCAGGGCATCTTCGGCCTCATCCCGCGAAGGGCAGTAGCGCAGGCACACGCCCATTAGTTGGTAGCCTAGTCGCTCATACAAGCCTCGTTGAGCGGCGGGCCGTCCGCGGCGGCAGCCCTCCACGAGTGCGTCTAGTGATTCGGCCATAGGCTGGGAGCAATAAACAGGTAGGAATATCGGACGCTAGCGTTTTGCAGCCATGACCGGCCGGCCCCGGCTTGGGGTTGCGTGGGGGAGTAACTTTTTTTATCAGGTAATAATGGCTCAAGATACCGGCGGTATTACACTAACCAGTAGTTTCGCCAGTGCTGCGCAGCCCGTTGGCTGGCAGCCTCCACCTGGCCGCCCGTTTTACCTGAAAGCGAACCGACGCTGCCACCTATCTGCTTGCTATGCTGCTGCCCATTTATCAGATTGACGCCTTCACCAACCGGCCATTTGCCGGTAACCCCGCGGCCGTTTGCCCGCTCACGGAGTGGCTGACCGCGGAAACCATGCAGGCCATTGCCGCCGAGAATAACCTGGCCGAAACTGCCTTCTTCGTGCCCCGGCACGGCAACGAGTATGAAATCCGGTGGTTTACGCCGGCCGTGGAGGTGGAGCTGTGCGGACACGCCACGCTGGCTTCCGCGCACGTGCTGTACCGCCACCTGAATTTTCAGGAGCCGGAAATAATCTTTCACTCCAAAAGCGGCCCCCTGCGGGTAAATCAGGCCGAAGCCGGAATGCTCACCCTTGATTTTCCGGCCCGCCCTCCGCACCCCATCCATCACCACCCCGACGGCCTTTTGGATGGCCTGCGGGCTACCCCACTGCAGCTGCTGGCCGGCCCCGACCTGGTGTGCGTATTTGCCACCGAAGCCGAAGTACGGGCCCTGCACCCGGATATGGTGCATCTTGCCAAGGTGGAATACCGGGCCGTTATTGCCACCGCCCCCGGCTCCGGTGGCGTCGACTTTGTGTCGCGCTTTTTCGGCCCGCGCGTGGGCGTACCCGAGGACCCCGTAACTGGCTCGGCCCACACTACCCTGGTGCCCTACTGGGCAGAGCGCCTGGGGAAAACCCACTTCCACGCCCGCCAGGTATCGGCCCGTAGCGGCGACCTGTGGTGCGAGCTGCGCGGCGACCGGGTGCTGATGAGCGGCCACGCCGTCACGTACCTCAAAGGCGAAATTGAAGTGGTCGGATGAAGGGTAGCCACTCCTTGGTCTGGGCGCGGCTATTACGGTTCGGCATAGCGGCGGTGTGGCTGATAAACGGGCTGCTATGTAAAGTACTACACTTGGTTCCGCGTCATGAGGCCATTGTAGCCCGGATTCTGGGCCCGACCCATGCCGGTCTGCTCACGCAGAGCATTGGGGTAGCAGAAATAGCATTGGGCCTGTGGGTACTTGGCGGCCGGAATATGAAGTTAACTGCCGCAGTTCAGATAGCCCTAGTGCTGGTGATGAACGTGCTGGAGTTTTGGCTGGCTCCCGATTTGTTACTGTGGGGCCGACTAAACATGGGCTTTGCAGCGGAATTTGCAGTACTGGTATATTATCAGGGATTTATACTAAAAAGTGACTAGTCGGCGCTGCCGTGTCCGATAATAATTCTACCCGCCGATGACTATTGCGCATCATCCCTTTGGTGTAGAGGCGCTGCTGAGCCGTACAACGGTGCTGACGTTTGCCGCCCCGGCCGCTGAGCTGCAACGCCTGCTGCCGCCCTGTCTGACCCTCGATACCCTGGACGATACCTGGGGCTTCGTGGCGGTAGCATTGGTGCAGACGCGGCAGTTGCGCCCGCAGGGCCTGCCGGCCTGGCTAGGGCATCAATTCTTTCTGATTGGGTACCGGATATTTGTGCGCTACACCACGGCGGCCGGAAAGCGGCTGCGCGGCTTGTATATTCTGGGCTCAGAAACCGATAAGCGCCACATGCAATGGCTCGGCAATTTGCTTACCTCTTACCGCTACCGGACTGTGGACATATACCAGGCAGCCATTGCCACTGGTCAGACTATCCTATCAAGGCAGGCAGGACTATGTATTGAGGTAGAAAACCTGGTTAATGAGCCGGAGTTACCGGCTGGCTCGCCGTTCCGGAACTGGCAGCAGGCCCGGCGGTTTGCTGGCCCCCTGCCGTTTACCTTTTCATGGAGCCCAGCTACTAAGCAAGTGGTCATTGTGGAAGGCATACGGGAGGAGTGGCAGCCCCAACCGGTGCGCGTAGTAGCGGCAGAGGTGGCCTTTATCCGTAACCTCGGGCTCGGCAAAGTCCGGCTGGCTAGTGCTTTCACCATGCAAAATATTCCCTACCGGTGGAAAAAAGGCCGGACTGAAACGTGGGCCGGATGAGAAAGCGGGCGGAGGGTGTCCGCAATATCGTACGCTTCAACTGGCATTTTTACGCCGGTGCCGGGCTGGCGGCCCTGTTGCTGGCCGTGGGCATTGGCGCGGCCAGCGGCCACCCTGCGTGGTGCCTGGGCCTGGGGCTTGCGCTGCTGGCCGTGCTACTGCCTACTGTGGTTTCCCTGCTTGTATCTTGGTACGTGTATGATATTTCAGGACTATATGAGTTCCGGTGGCTGCCACGTACGGCAGCACCGCCACAACAAGTGGTGAATATTCATGCGGGTTTTGATGAAACCAGTGCCTTGCTGCGCCAACGGTTTCCTGGAGCTACCCTGCAGGTGCTGGACTTTTACAACCCCGCCGAGCACACGGAAATTTCCATCCGACGGGCGCGGGCGGCTATAACACCATACCCCGGAACCGAACCCGTACGCCCGGCCCAGTTGCCATTGTCTACGGCTTCCATCGATTTGGTAGTGGTGATGCTGGCGGCCCACGAAATCCGGCATCCAGCCCAGCGGGCAGCATTTCTGCGCGAAATAGGTCGGGTGCTGACCCCGAACGGTCGGGCCGTGGTAGTGGAACATCTGCGGGATTCGGCCAACTTTATGGCGTATACCGTCGGGTTCCTGCACTTCTACTCGCGGACTACTTGGCTGGCGGCTTTTGAGCTGGGTGGGTTGCAATTGGAACGGGAGCACAAGCTGACGCCCTTTATTTCCGCCTTTATTCTTCGTGCTGCCAATGGAACTGCAACTTAAAGTTATTGGCGCGTTGCTGGTTGGTCTGGCAGTAATGCACGCCGGTTTTCCGCGCTATTTCAATTGGGCCACTGAATTCAAGCCGCTGAGCCTAATTAACAGGCAGATGATGTATGTGCACACGTTATTTATTGCATTGGTAGTTCTGCTCTGCGGGCTACTGTGCCTGAACTTCGCGCCGGACTTGGTGCAGACGCATCTGGGGAGGATAGTATGCTTGGGCATGGGAATTTTCTGGCTGGTACGGTTGGTGGTACAATTTGTCGGCTATTCGCCACTGTTGTGGCGTGGTAAGACATTTGAAACTACCGTGCACATTGTGTTTTCCTTGCTTTGGCTGTACCTGACGGTTGTTTTTCTTCTGGTATCCTGGCAGTAATACCTACTAGGGCAATTACTGAATATCCACAAAAAGCGGCAGTTGCCGCACCAAATGTGGTCTTGCATACCTAAACTGCTGCCCAATTCACTAGCTGTATCATTCCCCTCCACTATATGTCCGTTCACCGGAAATTCTCCCTTGTTGCGCTGCTGCTGGCGGCTGCCTTATCCACCCAGGCCCAGACTGCGGCCAGTAGCCAGGAGCTGGTGAAGCAGGGCGTTTCTCTCTTCGACCAGGGCAAGTACGATGAAGCCGTGCTGCGCTACAAAGAAGCCCTGAAGCAGGACCCGGCCAATACCACCGCCCGCTACGAGCTGGCCATGACGTACAATGCTCTCGACCGGAACGAGGAAGCCGTGGAGCTGTGCAGGCAACTCCTGAAGCAGGACCCCAACCCCGGCGCTTCTCTATACAGCACCTACGGCAATGCCCTTGATGGGCTGAAAAAGCCGAAAGAAGCTGCCAAAATCTATCAGGAGGGCCTGAAACGGTACCCCAATGACGGAGCGCTGTACTTCAACCTGGGCGTAACGCAGGCCACGGCCCTCAATCAACCGGCCGAAGCCACGGTCAGTATGCAGCAGGCGGTGCGGTGCCGGCCCACGCATGGCAACTCGCTGAATGCCCTGGGGCTGTTACAGCAGCAGGAAGGCAACCGGGTACCGGCTCTGCTGGCAATGCTGCGCCTGCTGCAGGTGGAGCCCACCGGCCAGCGGGCCGAGGCTACCCTGAAAAGATTCGATGCGCTGATGGGACGGGGCGTGGAGAAAACCGGCGAGAAGGCCATTACCATCAGCATCCCCTCCGAAACCCTGAAAAACGCCGGCAAGAAAGGTCGCGCCGACAACTTCGGACCCGCCGATATGCTGCTGAGCATGAGTGGCGCGATGGATTATACCGAAGAAAACAAGGATAAAACGCCCACCGAGCAGCTTATCCGCAAGCTGGAGTCGTTGATTGGCGTATTGGCGGAGCTGCACCCCGAAAAGCAGGAGGGCTTCACCTGGCAGTACATGGTGCCCTACTTTGTTGAGTTAAAAAAACAAGGCTATCTGCCGTCCCTGGCGTACTCCATTCAGGCCTCCCGCGCCGGCAGCACCCCGGAAGTACAGACCTGGCTGGCCAACCATACCGCCACCGTGGACGAGCTGCGCACCTGGTCGGCGGCGTACCCGTGGCCAAAATAAATGAAGTGAGATTGTTACCCACGCAGCTGTTCCCGCTCGTAGCCGCCTCGTTCAATCACCTGCTCCACGAACATAGCCTTGCCCGAAACCGTCAGCAGCATCTGGTACATGGTTTCGGGTACGCCCGTGTAGCGCACGATGCTGCCGCTACGGTGCTCAATTTCCAGCGTTTGAGCAGCCGCGTCGTAGCCGGCGGCTTTCAGGGAAGTAGAACGGATAGGGCGGCGTGGCATAGATGTCAGGAAGGTTTTTTGGTGGTGGTCTAAGTTATGGTGCATCGTCGATTATGCTCGTCAATGACGAGTTGAATACGCACGTGGTGCATGGCTAAGCAGCGACTGAACGAGCAGGTCTTGCGCACCAGCACGGCACATTTCTGG
>NZ_RWIS01000006.1 GCF_003944705.1 Hymenobacter metallilatus
GCAACGCGGGTCTGGAAGCGTGGCAAAGGAAGCAAGAAGTTGATTGAGCATGAAGAACTTAACGATGTCTAACGAGACAAAGGGCAGCCCTCACTACAGCGTCTTGATTTTGATGCGTAAGCCCTGATGGTTGAGTTACTTCATATTCTATTTAGCTCTTGCCTTCTGGCAGGCATTTGAGCAAGGGGCACACAAAGAGCGAAATGGTAATCTCTCAGTTAGCTACAAGCTGCCAAATTGGGGTATCACACTCTCATTTCGTGAGCATCAACGGCTTATGAAAAGCTTCTTAGTAAGAGCAGATGTTTTTCCTCACGCTGGAGGAAAAAGGGGAAGGCGCGGGCGAAAACGTATACTGCGTAGGTCAGCAGGAGTACGTAGATGACTTTTGCGCAGGTTTTCCCTGTGCGTATGCCCAAGCCAATGAACACTGCCAGTTTCAGCAGGATCATAAGTAAGAAAGGCCCAAGCATATAGCCTTAGTCAAGTAAGTCAGGCCCGCCTACAGCCACACCTGCCTCCCCAGCCACCGGCCGGCGCAGCAGGTCGCGGGCGATAATAACAATGGAGACGAGCTGAAGAGCTGCAGACAGTAGGTTAAGGGCCGTCTGGGGCCAAGGTGCCACAACCGAGGGCAGACTTACTAGGTAAAATAAATTGCTCGGGACGCACAACAGTAGCAACACTATCTTAGCCCAGCGGCGGCCTGCTCGCACAGGCCAACTCAATCCGGCCATCAGCAGAAACGATGTGATGACCGAGAAGTTAAACATGTTCTGACTGAGATAAGGCGTCGTGTGGAAAGGCTTCCGATAAAGGAAAAAGGATAGGAAAGCCACTACAACGCTGAGTAGATACAGATTCGCAGCCTTACGGTCATTGGTGGGGATGGTAACGGCCATTGTATTAGAAAATAGAGGGCTCCAGTGGCACTGGTGGCGCGTTCGGCTCCCGCAGGAGGGCTTGCTCGTGTGGGGCCAGCATACGCAGGAGGGCAAACGTGAGCAGCGAAGCACCTATACTGATGATATAGCCGCACAGCAGCAGGCGGTCATACTGCATGGAATCGGTCAGGCTGTTGCCCAGCGACCTGTCCATGTACAGGGCTAGGCGCGTCACCACGAACGAGACGATATTGAGAATCCACCAGGCGGCTACGGTGTAATCCCAGCGGGAGGCAAGGCGCGTATCGTTGGGGTGGGCATACCGGACCGTGTAGTGGCCAATTTCCTGCATGATCCGGCAAGGATACCACAGGTTTATGATAGGAATAAGCCAGCCCCAAATGGCCACGGACGCAGCATGCATAGGACGGGCTCCCGGCAGCGCGTGAACATTGCGGTAGGCCCGGTACATCCACGTCAGCAACGCCCCGAAAGCGAGCAGGGCTGCCAGCAGCTGTACGCCGGTGAGCACATCCGCTCGCTGCTCGCTGGCCAGGCCTTCGCCGGGAGCAGGCCAGTGGCCGAGCGAGGCTTGGTGGAACAGGTAGTACTGGTGAGCTATGTTGGCCAGACAGGCCGAGCTGATCAGGGCCCGCACCAACTGCGTGAGCTGGGCAGCGTTTCGGTACAGACGATTAGTAAGAAGCATGAAGTAACTATACAGAAGACGAAGGATTTTTCAGCAGGGATACCTTCCCCGTCTACGGCCGGCGTAGCAGGTCGCGGGCAATGATGCCGACTGCTGCAAGCCGAGGAGTAAGAGAGACCATTAGTAGTACAAAACGCGGCGTAACCTGTGGCGCCCGCAGCTCCGAGAAATGGAGCAGAGGCCTGGCAAACCCGTATAGGGTTACGGCAATAACCAGCGCTTTCGCCCAGTAATGCCCGCGCCACACTGCCCAGCAGACCAAACCAATCGGTACCGACATAATCAGGGTTCCGAGTAGAAAGCCGAGCGAATACCGAATGGTGTGATGCGGAGCAGGATAGAGCGCATCAGTGAGAATACCCAGGCCCAAACCAATGAGGAAGTACCACACGGCGCGGTGGTCATTTCTGGGAATGGTAACCGCCATATTCAGATAGCCGCCTGCTGAGCGGCCCGGAGCCAGCGCTGGGCCTCGGGCAGATTATCGAACATGTGCATCTGCAGTTGCCCCTCGAAGCCCAGCAGCATAGAGTTGGCTGACTGAGCCGCTAGCGACTCGGGGCTGACGATATGGGCGAAGTGGGTGAGGCCGGCATTAATGGCACGCGGGGCCCAGTTGGTGACAATCCATTCCACGGCGTGGTCCCAAGGGCCGAGTACCTGGCGGTTATCGTTGAGCAGGTAGGCGCAAGCGTTTTCTGCCAACGTGGGTAAGCAGGCATCGGCCCCGGAGATGATACCGGTATAGGTCTGGTAGCCAATCCAGTTGTTGTACACCCACTGGTTGGCCGGGTCGTATTCGATGGTAAGGTAGACCTTGCCAAAGCCGTTAATGAGTTCTTGCAGCATCAGTGGAAGTGTAAGGGGATAAAGGGAGAGCAACAAAGATAACTGCCCGAGAGAGGCGACAAACTAGCGCCGCTTGAAGGGTGCAGGCAGGTAGAAACGCTGTTGCTCCTGGTACACCAGCTCCTTCGCCGTTTACCGCTGAATCACCCAGGTAATGGGGCCCGGTACGCATGTTGCGTCGCTGGTACTTGTGTAGCTGGTCGTGTGGCGAGAGAGTACCTAGCTCTGTTCGTCGTAGAGCGTGACTTTTTGGTGCTCCAGCTGCCACGGCCCGCTGCTGAGCAGCCGCGGGTTTGCGCCTTGTCCGGTCCTGCTCACCGCCGCCACCGATACGTTGATGAAGGCGGCTTCTGAGGCTATTCTGGCTATTCGTAATGGAGAAGATGAGGATGCTTGGCAGACCATTGTCGACGGATTTCCGCAGAATACCATGCTCAAGAGGAATTGCTTCGAATACCTGCACGAGAATGTCCTATTGGGACACTATCGGATAAAAATGGCTGATACCCATCCGGTTCAGCCTATTTCGGCAATCTAGTATTACCAGCCAATGCATATCCAATGCAGTAATTTCCTGCTAAATGAGCGCACTTCTTCGCTGCAAATCAAGATGACTGTCCATCGGTTGAATGAGGGTGGGGGTACCATACCCGTGTTGTCTGATTTGCTAATTTTTATAGTTTAATTAACTAAATTTATTAGTAAATCGTATACTTGCAGGAGTACCTTATCAAAGACCTGCTATGAGCGAAGTTGTAGTGCTGCCGATGGCACGTAAGCCGGTGTGGCTGCTGTTTTTTGAAGGATTAGTACCTGCTGGCTTTCCTTCGCCGGCCGATGACCACCGGGGTACCCGGCTGGATCTGAACCGGTTGCTGCTGCCGCATCCGGATTCTACTTACCTGGTACGGGTAACGGGTGACAGCATGACGGGTGGGGAATCCGGCATCCGTGACGGGGCACTGCTGGCCGTAGATTGCCGGCTGACGGCCGAGCACAATGATGTAGTAATAGCCGTGGTAGAAGGACAGTTTACGGTGAAGCGGTTAATCCGGCGTCGTGCAAACACCTGGTTTCTGGTGCCTGATAATCCATGTTATCCGGAAATTTCCATCACGGAACCCGACCTGTTTGATGTATGGGGCGTAGTAACGCATGTAGTAACTGAAACCCGGCGCGGACGCCTCTCCAGTCATGTTCGCGTTGGTTGACTGCAACAATTTTTACGTGAGCTGTGAGCGGGTGTTCCGACCTGATCTGGCGGGGCAGCCAGTAGTGGTACTGAGCAATAACGACGGTTGCCTGATATCCCGCTCCCCGGAGGCTAAAGCGCTGGGGCTGCGAATGGGGGCGGCCTATTTTCAGGTAAAGCCCGAGCTGCAGCGCCATGGGGTGCAGGTGTTTTCCAGCAACTACGCGCTGTACGGAGATATATCGGGCCGGATTATGCGCTACCTGGCTTCGGTGGTACCCGTGGCGGAGGTGTATTCTATCGATGAATGCTTTCTGCATCTGCACGGAATGAGTGCGTATTGCGGCTCCCTGACGGAGCTGGCAACGCACTGGAAGGAGCAGATTCGCAAGCAGATGCACATTCCGGTGTGCATAGGGCTGGGGCCCACCCGGACCCTGGCTAAGCTGGCCAACCGCCTGGTAAAACAGCTTGGCCAGCCCAGCGGAGTACTGCTGCTGGAAACGCCCGCGCAACAGCAGTGGGCCCTGGCCCAAACGCCAGTCACCGAAGTATGGGGAGTAGGTCGGCGGTACAGCGAGAAGCTGGCGGCACTGGGCATCCGGACGGCAGCCCAACTGGCTGAGCAGAGTGAGGCCTGGGCCCGGCGCCACCTGGGCGGCGTAACGGGGGCACGCCTGGTGCGGGAGCTGCAGGGCCACTCCTGCCGGGAGGGCGGGGCGGAAGGGGAGCTGGAGGCCAGCCGAAAAACTATTATGTACAGCCGTAGTTTTGCCCAGCCTCTCACTCAACTGCCCGATATACAGGTGGCAGTGGCCCATTTCGTATCCAGGGCCGCTGAGAAGCTGCGTGGGCAACACTCCCTGGCCAATACCCTGACGATTTTTATCAGCAAGGGCCGGTTCAGCTCCGGAGCCTTGCCCCACACCTGCACCGAGGTGCTTACCCTGCCCGCACCTACTCACGATACCAGTGAACTGCTCCGCTATGCTGCCGCCGCCCTCCGGCGCCTGGTTCAGGCCAATGTGGCCTACAAAAAAGCCGGAATTGTGCTCAGCGGCCTGGAAACAGCCGGACAGCAACAGCTACCCTTATTCGGAGCCACTCCCCAGGCCGCGCTGCGTACCACCCTCCTGGCCGAGCTGGACCAACTGAATCAGCGGTACGGCCGTGGAACAGTGCGGTTCGCGGCGGCCCTGCCGGCTCCCGGCGGCGTGGCACAGCCCTGGGCTGGCAACAGTCGTTGGCAAACGCCTGCTTACACCACCCGCTGGGACGATCTGCTGTGGATTACCGCCTGAAACCAGCCGGCCACATCTTCGCGCCACACGGGGTAGTTTGGGCACACTGCTCTTACCACCCGGCATAACGCCTGGCCATACAACCGGCCCGGGCACGGGGTAAATCAGGCAGCTACGTTAGGGCGTGGGCCGCCACGTTACGCTCATACCCATGCCGCCAGGTACCCAGGTAGGAGAGAAGCTGGTGCCTTCCAGAAGGCGAGGCTTGCGGCCCCAGCGGTTACGGTGCGTGAGGTAGCCCAGGTGAGCCGACAAAATACCGAAGCCCGCCCCGGCCACTACGTCGCTCTGCCAGTGCTTGGTGTTGATCATGCGTAGAGCGGCCACGCTGGTGGCAATAGTATAGGCCCCGATACCGTACCACTGGCTTTTGTCGCGGAACTCGGTGTGCACAATGCTGGCTGCCAGAAACGCCTGCGCCGTATGGCCGGAGGGAAAGGATAGATTATCGGAGCCGTCGGGACGGGTTTCCCGGGTGAGGTTCTTCACCGTAAACACCGTGGCCAGCATAATCAACTCCGATTTGCCGATAACCAGCAGCGTGTTCAATCGGTCGTCGCGCGACTCTACGCCCGACAACGCCACCAGGCCCAGCTCGGCGTAGGGGGCGAAAATCAGTAGGTTGTCGAGCTTGGTGCGGTAGGTAGGGAAGAGCTTGTGAATATCCCGGTTGGCCTGCTGGTTGGTATAGAAGCCGCCCCCGTTAAAGGTGTAGGCTCCGTAGCCAATAAGTAGGGCCGGTACAATGGTGGCCTTTACCAGCTTGCCTTTGTACCAGGGTTTGGTTACCGGGGAGGGTACGCCGGCGGGGTTTTCAAATTTGTGGGTAGTATCGGCCGGGGCAGTAGTGGTGGGCAGAATCTGGGCCGAAGCGGTGAAGTGGGTAGCCGCCAGCAGCAGCACGCCTGCACCTAGCTGGCGGAAAGAAACGTTCATTTAGTACAGGTAAAAAAACAGTATGCATCAACCTGATGCTCTGCTCAACGGAGCAGGAAAGCAGTATACGGAGCCAATCTGAAGGAATCCTAAAGGAATGCTTCCACACCAAAATAAGCAGAAAATAACCTGACAGCCGTACCCGAGGCTAAAACAGGATCATAACGGCCAGGGTTACCAGCCACAACAGGCCACCCACAATAGAGGTATTGAGTTTAGTTTCGGGAGGGAAGGGCAGCAGTAGCCCCAGGCTGGCTACCAGCAGCAGCAGAGCTGGAAAAACGGCCAGGGCAGAGTTGTAGATGTTGCCACCATACGGAGCAAACGGCTCCCGCCCGGCCGGCACGGAAGGGGCTTTCACGAGCCGCACAACGTGCAGCAAGGGCGAACGCCAGACGGTGAGGCGGGAGGCATCCCGGAGGCGGTACGTTTGGTTGGGGTGCAGCCGGAAGCTGGTGTGGGGCGTGCGGATGCGGTAGACCATCTGGGGATTGGAGAGGGTTGAGGCTACGGAAACCGGCCGCCGCTCCAACACCGGCTCGTCCGGAAACTGCTGAAGCGGCAGGGCCCAGTCGAAGCTGATGAGCACGCAAAATACCACGGCGGCCCAGTTTACCCAGCGGGCTTTGTGCGCCATGTGGGCCATACGGGCGTATTCGGCTGCCCGGCGCTGCAGGGCCAGGGTGCGGGCATCGGGGCGGTAAGCATTCATAGCAATAAGCCAGCGTAACGGGGGGGGCAAACGAACCAGGGGCCAGCCGTAGTACCTGGGCACCGTCGTTCCTTGCGCCGGAAGGCCTCTATACGCCAGAATAGCCGGGTCCGCCGCCCACCCCGGCTTGCCGGGGAAGGCGGCCACCTGGCTGCCGGACGCAGCTAAGCAAATGGAACCAGGGCCGCCAGCAGCAGGGTAGAAACCCGGTGCCAGGTGGCGTAAGGCCAGGGCGTATCGGAAGAGGTACCAATCTGCCGGAGCTCCCGCTGGGCCATAAGTACCCAGGCGAGCAGGGCCTGGCGGGACGGAAGAGGCTGACCGGAATGCAGGGCGGCCGGCCAGGCCTCAAGGGGCCAGTTCAGCAGAAAGTATTCTGCCTGGTCGGCAATACGGGCCAGGCGGGCCGGAGCGTAGGGGTCGGTGGAAGGCAGGTGGCGGGCGGTGCGGTACAGGTCACGCAGGGCAGTTCGGGCGGGCGGAAACAAGAGTTTTTCGCCGGCCGGCGGCTCGGGTGTTTGTTTCATTAGGCCCATGTACGGGGGCCTTTCTGCAGGCGGATTGTATCATGGAGCCCTAAAAGCTCAAAAAAAAAGTAAAAACTGAAATGGGAATTATTCACCTAAAAACGAAGTTTAAGCCCGATTTAGGCAGAAAGTGGGAGCGGCAAAATAGTATCGTCGGGCAGTATTTCGGCCCCGGTTCCGTGGTCGGGCAGCAGGCGTTTCAGGGTAGTGTGCTTGAGCTCCTCCAGCCAGTACAACGTATCCTGTACAGTAGCAGTGGCCCGCATCTTTTCCCACAGCCCCGAGCTATGGGCCGCCTTGAGTAGCTGCTCCAGCACAATGGGCAATACCCAGCCTACCACGTTGCTGGCCAGTGCCCCGCGCAGTCCCAGCCGCACCAGCACCCGGGCTGCCATTCGCTCCAGGAGCAGGGCCCGGGCGGCGGGCAGGGCCTTGCCCGTGAGAAACTCCCGTACCTGCCGCATATTGCCTTTTTCTACCTCGGCCCGCAGTACCTCCTGCACCGAGTCGAGGGCAGTGCGGGTAACCCGACGAAACAGGCGTCCTGTTTGCCAGGCGGCCAGGCCGGTAAGCTGGCCGGCCGTGTGCAGGAACCGGGGAAGATGAAGGGATTTTTTCATTATCGGATTACTCAACCGCAGCGTATTCAAGGCTGCATACGTAGGCACCAGGGGCTGGTTGCCATGCCAAAATACCTATTTGCTTTTCTTTCTATGCAGAACATGCATGCCATTGTTGTTACCCGGCCAGGCGGACCGGAAGTGCTGGAGTTACACCAGCTGCCTGTGCCTGAACCGGCCGCCCACCAGGTGCTTATTCGCGTAGCTGCGGCCGGCGTAAACCGCCCCGATGTACTATTGCGCCAGGGGAAGTACCGGGGCAGCGGCGACGTGACCGGCCTGATTCCCGGCCTGGAGGTGGCCGGCACCGTAGTGCAGTGCGGGGCCGCCGTAACCCGCTGGCATCCCGGCGACGCCGTGTGTGCTTTGCTGGCCCAGGGTGGCTACGCCGAATTTGTGGCCGTGGATGCCCGGCATTGCCTGCCCGTACCGGGCGGCCTGACCATGCCGGAAGCGGCCAGCTTACCCGAAACGGCCTTTACGGTGTGGCACAACGTGTTTCAGCGGGGCCAGCTGCAGCCTGGCGAAAAACTATTGGTACACGGAGGCAGCAGCGGAATTGGGGTGCTGGCGGTGCAGCTGGCCCACGCGCTGGGTAGCCCGGTAGCCGCCACGGTAGGCACGCCGGAAAAAGCCGCCGCCGTGCAGGCATTGGGCGCTACGGAGGTTATCAACTACCGCGAAGCTGATTTTGAAACCATACTACAGGCCAGTGGTGGGGTAGATGTAGTGCTGGACATGGTAGGCGGCGACTATACCGCCAAAAACCTGCGCCTGCTGCGTCCCGATGGCCGACTGGTGTTCATCAATGCCATGCAGGGCGGACCGGCTGGGTTTAATGCGCTGGACCTGATGAGCCGCCGTCTTACCATTACGGGTAGCACCCTGCGGCCCCGTTCCGCCGAGTTCAAAGCGAGGCTGGCCCAGGCCGTGGAGCAGCACGTGTGGCCGCTGGTGGCCAGTGGAGCCGTGCGCCCGGTACTACACGCTACGCTGCCGCTGGCGCAGGCCCACCAGGCGCATGAACTGCTGGAAAGCAGCGCCCACATTGGCAAGCTCGTACTTACCGTACGCTGAGTGTACTCAAGCGGTACGCCCGGAGTGCCCAACCAGCCTGCAACTGCCTGTTTTTTTGGTGCTGGCTACAATACTTACCAACGAAAAACGTCTGCGGTGGTTATAGGGGCAGCCGGCCGCCGCCAGGCAGGCCGATACCTTTGCTCCGTTTACCATTCTTTCCGACCCTTATTGCATATGTACACGGCACTTCTTGTGGGCGCCACCGGTCTGGTGGGTGATTATCTGCTGCGGCAACTATTACTGGACGAACGGTTTTCGCACCTGAAGGTATTCACCCGCCGGCCTACCGGCTACCAAAATCCCAAGCTGGAGGAACACCTGGTCGATTTCAATCAGCCCCGTACCTGGAACCACCTGCTCACCGGCGACGTGCTGTTCTCCGCCCTGGGTACCACGCTGCGGCAGGCCGGCGGCCAGCAGGCCCAGTACAAAGTCGATTATACCTACCAGTTTCAAGCGGCCAAAGCTGCCGCCGAAAATGGGGTGCCAGCTTACGTGCTGGTATCTTCGGCCGGGGCCGATGCCGACGCCCTGGTATTCTACAGTCGTATGAAGGGGGAGCTGGAGCGCGACATCAAGCGGTTACCGTTTCGGCGCATTTCCATTCTGCAGCCCGGCGTGCTGGCCGGCAGCCGGCAGCAGCCACGACTAGGAGAAAAACTGGGTGTGCTGCTGGCCACGGTAGCCGGCACTATTCCGCCGTTACGCGCTTACCGCCCCGTGCACGGCCGCACCGTAGCCCAGGCCATGATTCACGCTGCCCTCAATGAAACGCCCGGGGTACAAACCGCCACCCTGGAAGACGTATTCACTCTGGCCGGGGAGTAGGTCCGTTAGCTGTCAGCTTACCCAAGTTGGAAATAGCAAAAAGCCTGCTTCCTAAACCAGGAAGCAGGCTTTTTGTGCAACGGTCGTGTCGAACAGCGAGTACAACTTCTAACTGCTAACCTCAGGCTTTCTTCCACTTAATGGTGCAGCCAATGGCTTTGGTGGAGCTGACGGAAGCAGGCTTGCCGGCTACCAGCTCGGTCATGGCGTTTTCCAGGTACTTGGTTTTCACCAGCTTGGCATCCTCCGAGTTATCGTCAATGGCCCCAATGTAGCTCACCACGAAATCAGCACCCTGGCGGGTAAGTACGTAGAGGTGGGGCGTGCGGGTAGCGCCGTACTGGCGGGCCACCTGCTGGGTTTCATCCTGCAGGTAGGGGAAGGTGTATTTCTTCTCCCGGGCCCGCTTCTGCATTTCCGCAAACGAGTCGCCGGGCACGGTGGCGGGGTCATTGGGGTTAATGGCTACTACCGGGTAGCCCTGCGGGGCGTACTTGGTATTCAGGTCGATGATGCGCTGCTCGTAGGCCTTGGCATACGGGCAGGTGTTGCAGGTAAACACCACGATGTAGCCCTTAGCGGCCTTGTTATCGGCCAGAGACATCAGCTTGCCATCCACGTTTTTTAGCTTGAAGTCGGCGGCTTTGTCGCCCACTTGGTAGCCGGCCTCGGCCACGGGACGCAGCATAATAAAGCTGCTGAAGGCCAGCACCAGTAGGGAGGCCAGGAAAGGAAGGAGCTTTTTCATAAGGTTGAAGGGGGAAAGTGAGTGAAACTTATCATCCCGGCCGAAGTGAGGACTCCGGGGCAACCCACCTGGGTATTAAACCCAGATTTCTCACTTCGGCCGGAACGACAGATAAGTATTTACTGCATAAACGCCTGCAACTGCTTCTGCAGCTCCTCAGCGGTAAATTCCTGCTCGAAGGTTAGCCGTTTGCGGCGGGCATTGTTGAGCAGCAGCGTAAACGGCAGCGAGCCGGTCCATTTGGGGTCAATTTTAGCCAGATACAGGTTGGGGTCAGTTTCGTTAAGCAGTACCACCTCCGATTTCAGCGCGTTTTTCGCTACGAAGGGCTTTACTTTCTTATCCAGTTGGGAGGCGTAGTCCATGCTTACCAGCAACACCTTTACCTTCTGATTTTTGTAGGTAGTCGTGAGCTTATCGAAGTGGGGCAGCTCCTTCACGCAGGGCCCGCACCAGGTAGCCCAGAAGTTCACCACGTAAGTAGTGTCGGTGGGGCGGGCGAGGCGCTTCTGCAGCTCGGGCAGCTTAATCACCTGTACCTGCTGAGCGTGGGCGGCAGCTGTGAGCAGCAGTCCGGCCAGCAGGGCAATAAATTTTAGTCGATGCATGACAAAAGGAAAGCAATTTGCAGGAAAGACAGCGGAAGCCCACCGGAAGTTGCGGAACCGGTGCCGTTGTGGTGCTACTTGTTATTCCGGCGGCAGAAGGAATCTTACGGTGCTGATGATACCAAGCCACTCCAACGGAAACCGCACCATCGCCTAAGGTTTAAACCCTGGGCTAGTGAAGCCGAGTGAGACTCCTCCTCTCGTCGGAATAACGTGCTGGGGTTTGGTTACCGCCACAACCTCAGCACGCGAGATTCCGCGCAGGCTCGGCATGACGTTCTACACAGCTCCATCAGCCTCTCCAACTCCTTCTCGGAGCACAAACCTTGCGTACCTTTGTTATCCTCTCGAAAAACGCCTCCTTACCGGGTTATGAACAAAACGTATTGCCCCAGCCTCACCGAATACAAGCGCCGCCTTTCCCGTGAAGTGAAAATCGGCGACCTGCCGATGGGCGGGCTCAACCCCATTCGGGTGCAGAGCATGACCACCGTGGACACCATGGATACGCTGGGCTCGGTGGAGCAGACGCTGCGCATGGTGGAAGCCGGCTGCGAGTACGTGCGCATCACGGCCCCCAGCGTGAAGGAGGCTCAGAACCTGCTCGAAATCAAGAAGGAACTGCGCAAGCGCGGCTGCACCGTGCCCCTCATTGCCGACATCCATTTTACGCCCAACGCCGCCGAACTGGCCGCCCGCATCGTGGAGAAAGTGCGCGTGAACCCCGGCAACTACGCCGACAAGAAGAAATTTGACGTTATCGAGTACACTGACAGCAGCTACGCTGCCGAGGTGGAGCGCATTCGGGAGCGGTTCCGGCCGCTGGTCCAGATCTGCAAGCAATACGGCACGGCCATGCGCATCGGCACCAACCACGGCTCCCTCTCGGACCGGATTCTGAGCCGGTATGGAGATACACCGCTGGGCATGGTAGAGTCGGCGCTGGAGTTCCTGCGCCTCTGCGAGGAGGAAAACTACTACGATGTGGTGCTGAGCATGAAGGCCAGCAACACCCAGGTGATGGTGCAGGCCTACCGCCTGCTGGTGCAGAAGCTCGACGAGGAAGGCCTGCAGCCCTACCCGCTGCACCTGGGCGTCACGGAAGCTGGCGAGGCCGAAGACGGCCGCATTAAGTCGGCCGTGGGCATCGGCACGCTGCTCGAAGACGGCCTCGGCGACACCGTGCGCGTTTCGCTCACCGAAGCCCCCGAAGCCGAGGCTCCCGTAGCCCGCGCCCTCATTGACCGGTACACCCACCGCGCCCAGGAAGCCAAGCCTATTCCTTCAGTTGTTAGTTATCAGTTGTCAGTTGGCAGTAAAGAAGCAAGCCAGCAGAACGACCTGACAACTGACAACCAACAACTAACAACTACTATTCCCATCGACCCCTTTCAGTACCACCGGCGCGTAACGCGGGAGGTGCTGAACCTGGGCGGGCAGAACGTTCCGCGCGTAATGGCCGACTTATCACGGCTGCCCAGTCTGGAATATGCCGATTTGCGCGCCGTGGGGCATTTGTATTCGGCTTTCCTGGATAAGTTCCAGATGAACGACCTGGGGGCCGACTACGTGTACTCGGGCCAGCGGCCCATCCCGTTCATGCTGCCCAACGGCCTCAAGGAAGTGGTGGACTACACCGCCTGGCTCGACGCCGGCCAGCGCCCCGACCACTACCCGGTGCTCACCCAAACGGAGTATGCCGCTGCTGGTGCCCGCCACCCGGAGCTGAACTTCGTGTTCCAGAATCTGTCTTCACTCACGCCCGCCACGCTGGCCCAACTCCGCGACGACGCCACGGCCGTTATTATCCTGTACACCGATAACGCCCACGCCATGCCCGAAATCCGCCGCGCGTTTTTCGAGCTGCTGAACCACGAAGTGCCCAACCCGGTCATCATCAACCGCCAATACCCGGCCCTTACGCCCGAGCAAACCCAGCTTTACGCCGCTACCGACGTGGGCGGCCTCTTGCTCGACGGCCTTGGCGACGGCGTGGTGCTGAGCACCGAGCTACTGCCCGAGCGTAGCAAAGAGGAATGGCTGACTGCGCTGGACCAACTCAACCAGCTTGGTTTCGGCATCCTGCAGGCGGCCCGCACGCGCATGAGCAAGACGGAGTATATCAGCTGCCCCAGCTGCGGCCGTACCCTGTTTGATCTGCAGGAAACCACCGCCATGATCCGCAAGCGCACCGACCACCTGAAGGGCGTGAAAATCGGCATCATGGGCTGCATCGTGAACGGCCCCGGCGAAATGGCCGACGCCGACTACGGCTACGTGGGCGTGGGCAAAGGCAAAATTGCCCTTTACCGTGGCCAGGAAGTCATCAAGAAATCCGTGCCCGAAGAACGCGCCGTAGACGAGCTCATCGAACTCATGCGCGAAGACGGCCGCTGGCTGGAACCCGTGCTGCTGGAAGAGCCGGTGGTGGGGTAGTTATGCTGGACTTCTATTTCATTGCTGACGAAAAACCCAGCAACTACTCACCGGCACTGGAGTATGCTGGTGGAATCGAAAACCGTGAATTTGAACAGGCGCAACAAGCACGTGTCATCGAAGATTATTTGATTTTTTTTGATGATTTCCGCTGGTCAAACGCACAAGTGCATCAGAAATTACTTCAGCTTCACAGCATTAAGAGCGAACAAGTTGATGCCTTGCGGAAGATATTGCAAAGAGCAGCGCAATTACATTATGGAGTAATAGCTTTTGGTGACTAAGCCTCAACCTAACTAACGGCTGCATCTACCGCCCCACAAAAAAACTCTTAAACAGCTCCAATTCCTCTAATTCCCGCTGCACGTAAGCGGAAAAAAACGACTCGCCTACCTGGCGTTGCAACACGGAAATACCCACGTCAATCAGGCGTAGCCCCTGGGCAGTGAGCAGGATGTTATCAAACCGTTCACCCGGCAGGTTTGAGGGCCGCTGTAAGTCACGATGCACAAAGCCGGCGGCGTGAAGGGCACGCAGCTCGTCGGTAAAAACGTCCAGCCACAGCTCGCGCATTTCTACTTCGTAGGCCCTGAAATCGAGGGGGTACACCCGTTCCATTACCAGCATATCGGCGTCGAGGGGGGCATTGTATTCCAGGCGGTTGAACCGTACAACGAGGTCATTTACGCCGTTGGCGAAGCGCATTTTTTCTGCTTCCGAACCGATGTCGGACCGCGTGTCACCGCCGAAGAGCTTGCCAACTTCAGTTTCGGATAAGGCAATGACAGCATTGTTGGCACCCCGGGAAAGTTGGCGAGGGTATCGTTTGGGTTCCATTGAGGCACTGGATTAAATTAGGTTAAAAGCAAAGTACGCTAAAACATCCGCGTCGCTCATCCGTCCTCCCCGGCATGAAACTACGTGTAATAGTTACCGGCACGACCGGCATGGTGGGTGAGGGAGTGCTGCTGGAATGCCTGAACAGCCCCGAAGTGGAGCAGGTGCTCAGCATCAGCCGGCGGCCCAGCGGGCACCAGCACCCCAAGCTGCGGGAGCTGCTGCACGAGGATTTCCAGAACCTCGGACCCATTGCCGACCAGCTGCGAGGCTACAACGCCTGCTTTTTCTGCCTGGGCGTTTCGTCGGTAGGGATGCCGGAGCCGGAGTACCGCCGCTTTACCTACGACCTAACCCTGCACTTTGCCCGCACCCTGCTGGCCCACAACGGCCCCGACCTCACGTTCTGCTACGTCTCGGGCGCCGGCACCGACGACACGCTGCGCAGCCGCCAGATGTGGGCCCGCGTGAAAGGCGAAACCGAAAACGAGCTGCGGCAGCTGGGCTTCCGGCAGGCGTTCATGTTCCGCCCCGGCTTCCTGCGCGCCACCCCCGGCCAGCGGCACGTGCTGTCGTATTACAAATATTTCGGCTGGCTGTACCCCGTGGTGCGCGGCGTGGCCCCCAAATTCGCTTCCACCCTGCAGGAACTGGGCCAGGCCATGCTGCACGTCGCCCGGCGTGGCTACCCAAAGCCCATTCTGGAAGTCCCCGACATCGTGGCAGCGGCAAAGGCGTAGAGACGCAATGGGTTTCGCCTAGTCGTTGCGGATGTTGTTAACCTGACACGTTTCCAGACCGTTCGATGCGGAGGCGCGAAGCGTCACGACTTTTCACCGTTCCTATTTGCACTTCTCCTTGCGGCGGGTGTCGATGATATGGGCAATGCGCCAGCCTTCGGCCAGCTTCACCAGCTGAAACGAGTTGTAGCCGCAGTGACTGAACGTGTTGCCCAGGTAAAACTCGTAGGGCGTCCAGACGCTGGCCAGATTGGCATCAATGAGCACCCGTTCAAACGTGATGCGCTCATCCCACACCTCTTTGTGCGGCGTACCCACGGCTTTTACAAAATCTGAGGGGCTTTCGGGTAGAAGGCGGACCGGCTGGCCGGGGCGGGTGGCAAGTACGTGGAATACTGCCCCGGGAGCCAGCGTGCTGCGTACCATCGTACTATCTCCCGCGCGCATTCCCGCAAAGAAACGGGTAATCGTGGCCTGTACGGCGGCCGTTTCGGGAGCGGGTGTCTGGGCCTGAGCGGTGGCGGCAGCCCCCAGGGCAGCGGCCAGCATGGTGTAGCGTTTCAGCATGAAACAAGTAAAGAGAGAAGTAGGGGAAATCCAGCCGCTCAACCCGGTAACTTACAGTCGCGGTGGAGTAAAAGGTGTTCCAAGTAAATCATTCTGCGGCCGACGGTGTTACTTTTACAACTCTTCACCTCGTTGTATATCATGCGCAAGGACCTGTTTAACTTCGGCCCCGCCCTCGGCTATTTCTTCCGCAAGAATGATCCTGCCCGGCACTCCAATTTCAACCTGCGGACCATGCACTTCATCAATAAGTTGAGCATGGCTATGTTTCTGGTCGGACTGGTGGTGTTGCTCTACCGCTGGTTTATCCGGTAATTAGCTGCTAGTTGGCAGTTGGTAGCTGCCAGAAATCACACGCTGGTAACGGCCAACTGTCAACTAGCAACGGGGACGCACGCCCATGAACATTGAAGATTTCCGCGACTATTGCCTGCTGAAGGCGGGTGTTACCGAAGAAACGCCTTTTGGCCCCGAAACGCTGGTATTCAAAGTGGGCGGTAAAGTATTTGCCCTCACGGATATCGATACGTTCGGCAGCATCAACCTGAAGTGTGACCCGGAGCGCGCCGTTGAGCTGCGTGAGCAGCATACCTATGTGCTGCCCGGCTACCACATGAATAAGAAGCACTGGAACACGGTGTTGGTGGACACCGGCATTCCCGCAGGTCAGCTACGTGATTTAATAAACCATTCCTACGACCTGGTGCGGGCCTCGCTGCCAAAAAAGCTGCGCGAGGAGCTGGCCGAGGCGGAGCAGTAGCGCGTGGGCAGTACCATTCCCGCCGTTCCAGCCTGCCCAGCGCCTTATTCCCGGGTGCGGTAAAATTCATATGCAGCACCCTCCCAACTACCGTGGCGGTGCTCCGAAAACGGTAGTTTTGAGCCATGTACACGCTTCAATACGCGCCGGCCGTTCCCGTTCATTCCTTCCGGCGGGAAGCCGGGGCCGGCAACAACTTCTTCAGTATGACGCGCTCTGAGGGAGGCGTTGTGTATGAGGCAGATTTGCTGAAACCGCACCGCAAGAATTTTTATCTGATGGTGTTCGTGAAGCACAACGTGGGGCGGCACTGGGTTGATACTATTCCCTACGAGCACGCGCCCAATACCTTTTACTTCAGCACGCCCCGGCAGGTGCTGGTGAAGGAGGACCCTTCGCCCTTCTGGGGCACGCACTTCTCCTTTACCCCCGAGTTCCTAGCCCTGCAGCAGAACACGGCTCTGCTGGAGCTGCCGCTTGTCCAGAACCCCCACAACGGGCACGAGCTGCAACTGACGGTGACGGATGCGGCATTTGTGGAGGAAACACTGAGCAGGATAGAGGCGGAGTATGCCCGCCCCGGCGAGTGGCAGCACCGTATGCTCAGCGCCCATGTGGCAGTGCTGCTGACCTACCTAAGCCGCCTCTACACTGAACAGTTTGCCGCCGCCGAGCCCTCCGCCGATAAATTTCTGCTGAAAACATACCAGGTCAAAATTGAAGAGTGCTACCGGGAACTGCACGAGGTGGGCGCGTATGCTGCTTTGCTCAATATTTCGGCGGGCCACCTGAGCGAGGTAGTGAAGGCTCAAAGCGGCAAATCGGCCATTAAGCATATCCACGAGCGGCTGGTGCTGGAAGCCCGGCGGCTGCTCTTCTACTCCCACCACTCGCTCAAGGAAATTGCCTTTGACCTGGGCTTTGCCAATGCATCCTACTTCAACCGCTTTTTTAAGCGCGAAACCGGCGCAACGCCGGCTGAGTACCGTACCACCATCCGGAAAATGTACCAGTAATACCGCAGAATAGGCGCCAGCCACGCCAAAGGCGCCCGGTAGCTTTGTGCCATTCATTCACAGGCATTTTTTTCTACCATGAAAACCGCACTCATTACCGGCGCCAATAAAAGCATTGGCCTTGAAACGGCCCGTCAGCTTCTGCAAAACGGCTACTACGTGTACCTGGGCAGCCGCGACCTGCACAAGGGCCAGGAGGCCGCCGGGCAGCTACACGCCGCGGGCCTGACCAATGTGGAGCCCCTGCAGATTGACGTAACCGACAGCGCCTCTATTGCCGCCGCCCGCCAGGCCCTGGGCCAGAAAACGCCGGTGCTGGACGTGCTCATCAACAACGCTGGTATTCTGGGCAGCATGTCGCAACCCCCGCTGGGCACCAGCCTCAGCACCATTCGGGAGGTGTTTGCTACCAACGTTTTCGGCGTAATTGAGGTAACGCAGGCGTTTATCGACTTACTGCGGAAGTCAGCTGAGCCCCGGATTGTAAACGTTACCTCCGGCCTGGGCTCCCTCACGCTCCACAACGACCCTTCCTGGAAATATTATCCGGTGAAAGGGGCCGCTTACCAGCCCTCCAAAGCTGCTCTGAACGCCTACACCATCATGCTGGCCTACGAGCTGCGCGACACGCCTTTCAAAGTAAATGCCGTGGACCCCGGCTATACCGCCACCGACTTCAACCACCACAGCGGCCCCGGTACGGTAGCCGATGCAGCGGCCCGCGTGGTGAAAGCAGCCGTGCTCGGCCCGGACGGACCCACCAGCCAGTTCTTCAGCGACGATAACGCCCCGGAAACCGGTATCAGCCCTTGGTAAACCCAGCGTGCCACCCTGCACACGGGTTGCTTGTGTGAACCGCGTGAAATAAAAAGACCTGCCAGGTTCACCTGACAGGTCTTTCTGCTAACAGCCAATAGCCATCAGCTAACAGCTCAGGAAACCTATACCACCACGTTCACCATGCGGCCGGGCACGACGATGAACTTCTTGGGTTCCTTGCCATCGGCGAAGCGGGGCAGGAAGTCGGAGGCCCGCACGGCGGCTTCGATGTCGGCGGGCGTGGCGGTAGCAGGGAACTGCAGCGTCTCGCGCACCTTCCCGTTGATGGCTACGGGGTAATTCACGGTATCTTCTACCAGGTATTCCTCGCGGAACTCGGGGTACTGGGTGTGGCTGATGCTGCCAGCTTCGTGGCCCAATTTCACCCACAGCTCCTCCGCCAGGTGCGGGGCGTAGGGTGAGAGCAGCACCACCAGCGGCTCCAGAATGGCGCGCTTGTGGCAGTCGAGGGCAGTCAGCTCGTTCACCGTAATCATTAGGGCGCTGACGGTGGTGTTGAACGAGAACTTCTCAATGTCCTCCTCCACCTTGCGGATGACTTTATGCAGGGCTTTTAACTCGGCGGGCTTAGCCGCTTCGTCAGTCACAGCAAAATCGCCATCCTGGGGGTGGTAGAGGCGCCAGAGCTTCTTGAGGAAGCCGGCCACGCCGCTCATGCCGTTGGTGTTCCAGGGCTTGTACTGCTCCAGCGGCCCCAGGAACATTTCGTAGAGACGCAGCGCATCGGCCCCGAACTTCTCAATGAGCGTGTCGGGATTTACCACGTTGTACTTCGACTTCGACATCTTCTCGACTTCCACGCCCACCACGTAGGTGCCGTTGTCTTCCAGGATGAACTCCGCGTTGGCATATTCCTCGCGCCAGTTCCGGAAGGCTTCTACGTCGAGCACATCGTTGTCCACTATGTTCACGTCCACATGCAGCGCGGTAGTCTGGTGGTCACCCTTCTTGCCCGCAGTCACAAACGTGTTAGTACCGTTGATGCGATATGCCAGATTCGAGCGGCCCAGAATCATGCCTTGATTGATGAGCTTCTGGAAGGGCTCGTTGGCCGTTACCAGGCCTAGGTCTTTCAGGAACAGGTGCCAGAAGCGGGAGTAGAGCAGGTGGCCCGTAGCGTGCTCTGCACCACCCAGATATAAATCCACATTCTGCCAGTACTGCTCGGCTTCCTGGCCCACAAAACGCTCGGTGTTGTGCGGGTCCATATAGCGCAGGTAGTACCAGCTGGAGCCGGCCCAGCCGGGCATGGTGCTCAGCTCGTACTCATACTGGCCCTTGTACTTCCAATCCTTGGCGCGGCCCAGGGGCGGCTCGCCGGTTTCGGTGGGCTTGTACTCGTCGATTTCCGGCAGCACCAAAGGCAGGTCGGCTTCTTCCACGCCGTAGGCTACCCCGTCCTTGTAATAAATCGGGATGGGCTCACCCCAGTACCGCTGGCGGCCGAAGATGGCGTCGCGGATGCGGAAGTTGGTTTTGCCCTTGCCAATGCCGCGCTGCTCCAGCTCCTGTATCAGGGTTTGGGTGGCTTGCTTGTAGTTCTGGCCCTGGATGAGGCCGTGCAGGTAGAGGCCTTCCTTGGTGGGGTCGGCCTGCTCGCCGATCTGCTGCTGGTCCACCACCTGCACAATGGGCAGGTTGAAGTGCTTGGCAAACACGTAGTCGCGCTGGTCGCCGGAGGGCACGGCCATTACGGCGCCGGTGCCGTAGCCGGCCAGCACGTAATCGGCAATCCAAATTTGGATGGGCTCGTTGGTGAACGGGTTGAGGGCATAGGCCCCGGTGAAAGCGCCCGATACGGTTTTGGTATCGGCCATCCGGTCCCGCTCCGAGCGGCGCTTGGTGGCATCCTGGTAGTCCTGCACGGCCTGTAGCTGCGCGGGCGTGGTCAGCTCCTTCACCAGCTCGTGCTCGGGGGCCAGCACCAAGAAGGTAGCGCCATAAATGGTGTCCACGCGGGTGGTGTACACTTTGATTTGCGCCGGCTCGTGACCCTGCACCTGGAAGGTTACTTCGGCCCCGATGCTCTTGCCAATCCAGTTGCGCTGCATTTCCTTCACCGCGTCGGGCCAGTCGAGGGTGTCGAGGCCTTGGAGGAGGCGGTCGGCGTAGGCGGTGATGCGCAGGTTCCACTGGGGCATGAGGCGGCGCTCTACCGGAAAGCCGCCGCGCTCCGAGAGGCCATCTTTCACCTCGTCGTTGGAGAGTACCGTGCCCAGGCCGGGGCACCAGTTCACGTAGGTATCCTGCTGGTAGGCCAGACGGTAGGGGTGCACAGCCTGCAAACGCTGCTTTTCCGAAAACAGCTTCCACTGGCCCGCCGTGAAGGCGTGGCGCTCCTCCTCGTCGCCGGCTGCGCGGATGCCCTCGCTGCCATTTTGCTCGAACTTCTCCAGCAGGGTTTTGAGGGGCTCAGCCCGGTCGGTATCAAGGTTATACCAGGAGTTGAACAGCTTCAGGAAAATCCACTGCGTCCACTTGTAGTACGCGGGGTCGGAGGTGCGCACTTCCCGGCTCCAGTCGTAGCTGAACCCCAGGGAGGAGAGCTGCTTGATGTAGGTGCTGATGTTCTGCTCCGTGGTCAGGGCCGGGTGCTGGCCGGTCTGGATGGCGTACTGCTCGGCGGGCAGGCCAAACGAGTCGAAACCCATGGGGTGCAGCACGTTGTAGCCCCGCAGGCGCTTGTAGCGGGCCACAATATCGGAGGCAATGTAGCCCAGCGGATGCCCCACGTGCAGGCCCGCCCCGCTGGGGTACGGGAACATGTCCAGTACGTAGTATTTGGGCTTCTCTGGCTGATTTTCAGCCTTGAAGGTATGGTGCTCTTTCCAGTGGGCTTGCCACTTTTTCTCAATATCCTGGGGATGGTAGCCGGGCATGGGCAGTCGGGGTACAGTTAATCGGAACGGGCGAAATTACGGAAAAACGGAGGCGGGTAGGGTGGTTTTTCTAAGCGGGTGTGCTGCTGAGTGAAGCGAAGGGCTTTTCAACGTGCAGGCGCCGGTTCCCGCAGAGGACGCAGTGAATAGCGCAGAAGGCGCAGAGCTGTTCAAAAAGTCAGCAGATTGTGGCCGTCCCAGGTGCCTTCCGCGTCCAGCACGCGGAACCGGGCGAACAGTTCTTCGCCGTACCAGTTTTCCTGGCGGGTGAGACGAATAACCTCTTTGTGTTTGGGGCTGCGGTAGGCGTAGTCCTGCATGGCCTGCTGAGATTCCCAGAGGCTGATGGTGGCCTGGCGCACGATGGGCAGTTCACCCAGCCCGATGGCAGCCCGCACGCCGGGGGCCTCGGCCACGGTGGCGCTTACCGGAGCTACGTAGCGCCAGAAACGGGGTGTTTTCTGCCAGCGGATGGAGGCCCGGGTAAGCACCAGCATCGGCCCATCTGCTGCATCAGCCTCAGTTTCGTAGTCAAATGGATTTTCCCTATCCCATAGTCCGTGCGACTTGACAGGGGCCAGTCGGGCGGTCCAGATTTCCGAGGTGCGCTGCTGGTACTGCTGCCACAGCGGATGCTTGGTAAAGAACTCCTGAGCGGCTTCCTCTGAGTCCCACACGGCCATAAACCCGTAACGCTGCAGGTTGGGCAAGGCCCCAAAACCATCCGCACCACTGCCCAGCAGCTTCTGAAACCGCAGGCCCGGCACGCGCCGCAAGGGCCGCTGGGCGGTGCCCATCTGCGCAAAGCCCCAGCGCCGCTGGTTGGGCAGGAGGGTGAGGATGGAAAGGGTGGTGAGTGACAAGGGGGCAGTAGTTACGTAGGCTTCGGGAAAACAAAGAAGGGCCGGAATTGCTTCCGGCCCTTCGCGCAAGTTCAGCAAGACAAATTTACTTCACTTCTACTTTGGCGTGCTCATTCACGTCGTCGGAGGTGCTCCGCTCGCCGGTGGCCAGGGCTTTCACGTAGGCTACAGCCTGGGTGAGCAGGCTGCTGGGCGTATCCCAGTATTCGCCCTTCTCAATTTCCACTTTCAGGATGTAGATGCTCTCGTCGTCCTTGCCTTTGGGGAACCAGGCGCGCATGGGCTCACTCCAGAGCTTGTCGATTTCGGCCTGGTTGCGGTAGGCGTTGGCGCGGCCCGATACGGATACGTACACGTTGTCGTCGGGCTTGGCGTAGCTCAGGTTTACGTGGCTGTCTTTTTTTACCTCGTACACTTTGGCCGAGTCCTTATCGGTCAGGAATACCAGGGCGCTGCTGCCGTCGGGCTTCTGCGTGAACATGGGGCGGCTGCGCAGGCTGCCGTCCTGGTCCTGGGTGGTGAGCATGGCAATGCGCACGTCCTTAATTTTATCGAGCAGAGTGGACAGGTCGTTGGTGACGTTGGGTTGCGTGGACATGGGAAGCTAGTGTGGGGGAAGAATAGAAAAAATCAACGGGAAGGCAGCCGAAAACCGGCCCGGCCTGTTGCCTGTACGGTCCGGCCCGGTCCTGGGTTGAGCTCAACCGGACCGCCGGCCGTATTTTGCCGACCTTCCGCACCGTATGAATTTCCTCGCCCACCTGCTGCTTTCCGGTTCTCCCACCGACCCCAATTACGCCGATATAGCGGTGGGCAACTTCGCGGCCGAGGCTGTGCGGGGCCGTGCCGCCCTGCTGGCCTACCCCGAGCCCGTGCAGCGCGGCATCCGCCTGCACCGCTTCATTGACTCGTTTACCGATGCGCACCCGGCCGTGCGCCGTACCACCGCCCGCCTGCGGGCGGCGGGCCTGGGCAAGTGGGCCGGCATAGTGTCGGATGTAGGCTTCGACCACCTGCTGGCCCGCGACTTTGCCCGCTACCACCCTGAGGAGCCGTTGCCGCAGTTTGCCCAGCGCCAGTACCAGCTGCTGCACCAGCGCCGCCACGAGCTGCCGGAGCGGCTGCAGCACATGCTGCACTACATGCGCCAGCACGACTGGCTGACCGGCTACGCCCACCCCGAGGGCCTGTACCGCGCCTTGCTGGGCCTGAGCCGCCGCGTGCCCGCCGCCGAAGTACTGGCTACCGGGGCCGCCGCGTTTCTGGCAGAGCTGCCGGCCTACGAGGCGGATTTTCAGGAGTTCTGGCCGGAACTGCGGGCGGGGGTGGCAGATGTTCAGTAACAGTTTTATAACAGGCGTATTTCCAGCTGCCGCTTGTTTATATCCAGTGTGTACCAGTCCGATGTTTCTTTATCGGGTACGCAGTCCTGTAGAGAATATCCTCGGCTGTATCTCCGCAACGAGTATC
The DNA here is from genome assembly GCF_003944705.1 of Hymenobacter metallilatus. Classification (GTDB taxonomy): domain Bacteria; phylum Bacteroidota; class Bacteroidia; order Cytophagales; family Hymenobacteraceae; genus Hymenobacter; species Hymenobacter metallilatus. The sequence goes on from NZ_RWIS01000006.1 coordinate 23,403, forward strand.
GTCCCAGCAGAATGGTCAGGCCATACAGCTGGATGTCGTTGTAGCCGATAAAAGCCGTGGTGACAATACGCCGGGTATCGTTAACGTGCTTTCTGGTGAGCTGGCTATCCACCGCAGGCGGCAGTATGCCGTCGCACCACAATCCTCTAACCCGGGCGTCTGGGCTGTGTGCAAAAGTATTGGTTAAATGGTACTCCAGAAGCTCGCAAAATTCCTTGTTGAAAGATTCTTCCATGTAACAATTTAGAGTGACACGCCCGCTTCCGGCTGCGCACAAGTCTAGCGCGAATACGTGGCCTCAATCGTGACTTTCTGGTTCATGACGATGGCCGGAAGCTGGTAGTACAGCACCAGCTTCTTGCTGGTCAGTTCCCCCACTTCCCGCGAAAAATCGGTGCGCGGGTTGGTGTCTTGCATGCTGATGATGGAGCCGCTGTAGGTGTAGGGAGCTGTGAAATACAGCTGGTTGCCCCGATACTCCTCGAACGTGCTAGCCGACACCACCAGATAGTCGCCGGTCGTACCGGCCAAGTGCTGCTCGACCATTACCTGGCCCGTAGTAACGTCGGTGTTGATGCTGTGCTGGGTAACCAGCTGCCAGCGGCCGGGCAATGGGGCCGGCTCGTCCTTTTCGTCTTCCGAACCGCAGCCTGTGAGCGTACTAAGGGAAAACAGCACGGCCCAGGCAGCCGGGCGGGAGAATGGCGCAGAAAGGAACATAGGGAGCAGAAGGAGGATTCAGGCAAAGAAAAGGGGAATATTCGGATAAATACCGGGCGGTTGAAAATTGAGTTGTCCACTGCCTTTCATCGGTTTGTATTGCAGATGCGCGGGTTTGTGTAGCTCTGGCGGGCCGGGCGGGCCTCACCTTTGTGCTGTTCAAGCATTCCTTTGATTTACTGCACAATGAGCAACCTCAAACGAGTACCCCTGGGTAGCCAGGGTCTGGAAGTGCCGGTAGAAGGCCTGGGCTGCATGGGCATGACCGGCGGCGTAGGCGGCATGAGCGTGTACGGCCAGGCTGACGAGCAGGAAAGCCTGGCGACCCTGCACCGCGCCCTGGAGCTGGGCGTGAACCTGCTGGATACGGCTGACCTCTACGGCCCGTTGCTGAACGAGCAGCTGGTGGGCCGCGCCATTGCCGGCCGCCGCCAGAAGGTTATCCTGGCTACCAAATTCGGGTTCGAAGTGGACGACAGCGGCACCTTCACCGGTCAGCTCAACGGCCACCCCGCTTACGCCCGCAAGTGCCTGGAACGTTCCCTGCGCAACCTCCGCACCGACTACGTGGACCTGTACTACCTGCACCGCCAGGACCCGCAGGTGCCCATCGAGGACAGTATTGGCGAGATGAGCCGCTTCGTGGAGGAGGGCAAGGTGCGCTACCTGGGCGTATCGGAAACGCCGGCCGGGGCGCTGCGCCGGGCCCACGCCGTGCACCCCATTACCGCCCTGCAAACCGAGTACTCACTGTTCGATAGAGGCGTGGAGGAAACCGGGACCTTGCAGGTGGCGCGGGAGCTGGGCATTGGCTTCGTGGCCTACTCGCCGCTGGGCCGGGGCTTTCTATCGGGCGACATTAAGAGCCCCGATGACTTCGAGGCCACCGACTCGCGCCGGATTTTCCCACGCTTTCAGGGCGAGAATTTCTACAAGAACCTGGAGTTGGTACGCAAGCTCGAAACGCTGGCTGCGGCCAAAGGCGTCACATCGGCGCAGCTGGCGCTGGCCTGGGTGCTGGCCCAGGGTGTGGTAGCCATTCCGGGTACTAAGCGCCGCAAATATCTGGAGCAAAACGTGGCCGCCGCCAGCCTCACGCTCAGCCCCCAGGAGCTGGCCGAGCTGGACGCCATTGTGCCCGTAGGTGGCCCTGTGGGCGCGGCATATCCGGAAGGGTTTTAGGTTCTGTAGGGATGTAGAGACGCAACATTTTACGCCGTGTCGTTGCTGACGTTCAATCTGTGCGGTAATATGTTTTTGCGGCTTTCAAACAGCTTAGTTGTTTCGGCAGCATCTGTCCGATTATTGTCGTTCAACGACGAGGCCGTCTTATCTTGTTCTTTTCTTGTTCTTCTGGTATGAAACCTGCCGCCCCGCCTTTCCGCCTGCTTGCTTCGGTGAGCGACTTCACTGAGCACTTTGGGTTTCCCGCGCCGGCGCATCCGCTGCTCACGGTTATTGATCTGGCCCGGCACCGCCACCCGCCGGTGGTGGGGCCGGCTCTGCGGCAGCTCTACATCATTGCCCTGAAAAAGAACCTGAAGGGCCGGATTCAGTACGGTCACCGCTCCTACGATTTCAATGAGGGCGTACTGGCTTTTTACGCGCCGGGCCAGCTCTGCGAAAACAACGACTCCATCGACGTATCGGAGCTGAGCGGCTGGATGCTGGTGTTCCACCCCGATTTGCTGCACAAGTACCCGCTGGGCCGCAAAATTGCCGGCTACGGCTTCTTTTCCTACCAGGTACACGAGGCGCTGCACCTTTCCGAGCGGGAGGAACAGCTGCTGGATGGCGTGCTGGACGTACTGCGGCGGGAACACGCCCAGCCCATCGACGGCTTTAGCCAGGATGTGCTGGTGGCTCAGCTGGAGGTACTGCTCAGCTACGCCAACCGTTTCTACCACCGGCAATTCCTCACCCGCCGCCCGGCCGAGCACGACCTGCTTACCCGCTTTGAGGAACTGCTGCGCGGGTATTTTGCCCAGGACAAGGAACAGCCGCTGCCCACCGTGCAGCACTTCGCCGATGCTTTGCACGTGTCGCCGGCCTACCTCAGCGACATGCTGCGCACCCTCACCGGCCAGAACACCCAGCAGCACATCCACCAGGCCCTCATCGAGAAGGCTAAAGTGCTGCTGCTCGGTACTTCCCAGTCCATCAACGAAACGGCCTACCAGCTGGGCTTCGAGTATCCGCAGTATTTCACCCGCCTGTTCAAAAACAAAACCGGCCTCACCCCGGCGGCTTTCCGGCTGTCGGGGCAGTAACAGTAGGTAGGTTACGACTGATCTTCAACGCCGCCAGTCATGCTGAGCTTGTCGAAGCATCTCTACCGCTTCGTCCACATCGATTCAACGGAACGGGAGAGATGCTTCGGCAAACTCAGCAGGACGTTCTTTTTCTGCACCACTAATCTTCTTCGCTTATGAATCTGACCGAATATCGCACCCTGGGCCGCTCCGGGCTGGTGGTGAGCCCCCTGACCCTGGGCACCATGACGTTTGGCACCCCGCGCTGGGGCTCTTCGGACGAGGAATCGGAAGCCATTTTCCGGGCGTATGTGGAAGCTGGCGGCAATTTTATCGATACCGCCAACGTGTACGCCAAGGGCCGCAGCGAGGAGCTGGTGGGCCAGTACGTGGCTGCCGCCGGCCTCCGCGACCAGCTGGTGCTGGCGACCAAATCGGGGTTTCATAGCGGGCAGCCGGGCAACCCGCACGGGGGTGGCAACGGCCGCAAAAACATCAATCAGGCCCTGGAAAGCTCCCTGCGCCGCCTCCAAACCGACTATGTGGACCTGTATTGGGTGCACGTGTGGGATATGGTGACGCCAGTGGAGGAAGTGCTCCAAACCCTCGGCGACCTGGTGCGGGCCGGTAAAATCCGCTACTTCGCCTTTTCGGATGTGCCGGCCTGGTACGCCGCCAAAGCCACCACGCTGGCCGCCGCCCACCACGTGCCCGGGCCCATTGCTCTGCAACTGGAGTATTCCCTGGTGGAGCGCCACATTGAAAATGAGCACGTGCCCGCCGCCCGGGAGTGCGGGCTGGGCATCACGCCCTGGAGCCCGTTGGCCGCCGGCTTCCTGGCCGGCAAATACCAGCGTGCTGCTAACTCCGGAGCAAAGGCCAGCGGCGAAGGCCGCCTTACTGGCCCCAACCCATTCCAGGACAGCAAATTCACCGAACATAACTGGCGGGTACTGGCGGTAGTGCAGGAAGTAGCCCGGGCGCTCAACCGCCCCGCCGCGCAGGTGGCGCTGGCCTGGGTGCTGGCCCAGCCCGGCATTACTTCCGTTATCCTGGGAGCCAGCAAACGCACGCAGCTGCTCGATAACCTGGCCGCCCTGGATCTGCATTTGTCACCCGAGCACCTGCGGCAGCTTCAGGAGGCCAGCGCGCTGGCACCCGTTTTCCCCTACGGTATTTTTACTCCAGCTATCCACAAAGGCATTTTCGGTGGAACGTCGGTGCAGGGCTGGCAGTAAGGTTGAGGCGTGATAAAGAAGACTTGTTCTACCGCTGGTTTATGACCAATGTCATTCCGAGCGAAATCGAGGAATGACGTTCTTTTGGGTCTTTCAGGACCTCCGATGACTTTCTACATACAAAAACCCGCAGCCTGCACAGGCCGCGGGTTTTTTTGTTGAAGTGTATTATTGGCTTAGTGCTGGTGGCCGCCTTCGCCGTGTACGTGGCCGTGGTCCAGTTCCTCGCGGGTGGCGTCGCGCACGGCTTCCACTTTACCGTCGAAGTGCATCACCATGCCGGCCAACGGGTGGTTAAAATCCATTTTTACGCTGGAGTCGCCGATTTCAACCACTTTGCCCTGCATGTGGTGGCCCTGGTTGTCGGCCATGGGCAGGAAGTTGCCTTCCTGCAGCATTTCCTCGTCAATCTGCCCGTCAATTTCGAATACGTTCTTCGGAATTTCCACCACGGCCTGCTGGTCATACTCGCCGTAGGCCTGCTCCGGGGTGAGGCTGAAGGTGAACGAGTCGCCGGGTTGCTTGCCGCTGAGCTGGCGCTCAAACTCGTCGGGCAGGCCGCTCATGCCAAACAAAAACACCATCGGCGCATCTTCCTCCGCCGATTCAACAAGCACTTTCTCTTGGTTCTCGTCCGTCACGCTCAGGTCGTAGGTGATGGTAACGACTTTGTTTTCGCTGATTTGAGTCATGGGGTAGGATGGACGCTGCTGGTCCGGGCTGGGTTGGGAAATGAATTGGACGGCTAATTACGGAAATGCACAGTAATTGTCGGGTTACTGGTTGTTCGTTGTCCGTTGTCAGAACAACATGAGCAACGGACAACTAATAACTAGACCTTACTGCAGCTCCCAGGCCGTGCGGTAGGCCCCGATGCTTTCTACGTAATCGAGGAAGGCTTTGTAGAACGGGTGGGCGCCCAGGGTGCTGGAGTCGCCTACCAGCAGCAGCTTGCGGCGGGCCCGGGTCATGCCCACGTTCATGCGGCGGATGTCGCTCAAAAAGCCGATTTCGCCCTGGGGGTTGCTGCGGGTGAGACTGATGGCAATGATGTCGCGCTCCTGGCCCTGAAACGCATCAACGGTGCCCACGCTCAGCATCCGATGCTCCAGTAAACCTACCAGCTCGTCGTTTTCCTCAATGGCATCCTTGAGGTAGTTGATCTGGGCGCGGTAGGGGGCAATTACGCCGATGGTAAGCAAGTCGGCCTCGTGGTCGGCCTGGTCGTAGGCCTCCAGCAGCTGGGCCAAGCGTTTCAGCAGCAGGTCGGCTTCCTCGGGGTTGGCGGTAGAGCGGCTTTCCTCGATGGTAATTTCCTGGAAGCCGAAGCCGGCCGTATCCAAAAACTCCACGGCCGTATCGGGGGCAAAGCGCAGGTCGTAGGCAGGCAGGTCGGCGTGGGCCACGGAGGGCGCGGCTTTCAGGCGGCCCTCGTAAAACTGCTCCGAGCTGAACTCCATAATCTGCTCGTGCATGCGGTACTGCACCTCCAGCATACGGGCCGTGTCGGGCTGACGCCGGATGCACTTCTCAAACAGCGTTTCGCGCAACCCCTGGGCGGCGGCCTTCTCGCTTTTCACGGTGGGCGGTAGCTGCTGATGGTCGCCGGCAAGCACCACGCGGTTGGCTTTGCTGATGGGAATCCAGCAGCCCGGCTCCAGGGCCTGGGCCGCCTCATCAATAAACACGGTTTCGTAGGTGAGGTGACGGATGGCGCGGTTGCTGGCACCCACCAGCGTACAGGTAATCACCTGCACCTGCTCCAAAAGGTCCTCGGTGATATAGCGCTCCAGCTGGTCGGATTCCTGCAGCAAATCGTGGGCCTGCTGCTTGAGCTGGCGGCGCTGCTCCCGCTCTTCCCAGCCAAAGTGACGCTTGAACTTGCCAGCCTCTTCGCGGTACTGCTCAGCAGTTTGACGCATGCTGCGCAGCTCGGCGTAGCTCTTGTGGTTCATAATCTGTGCGTCCAGCGTGTGCTGCAGCAGCAGGTCGGAAACCCGGGAGGGGTTGCCCATGCGGATGACGTTCACGCCCCGCTCGGCCAGCTTCTCGGTGAGCAAATCCACGGCCGTGTTGCTGGGGGCGCACACCAGCACCCGCCGCTCCCGCCGGATGGTTTCCAGAATGGCCTGCACCAGGGTAGTGGTTTTGCCGGTGCCGGGCGGACCGTGAATAATGGCTACATCCTGGGCCGCCAGCACGTGGCGCACGGCCGCCAGCTGGCTCTGGTTCAGGGGCGAGGGGTAGTAGAGCGTGGCCTCGGCCTCGGGCTTGTAGCGGGCCGGCTTGGCGCCCAGCAGCACATCGCGCAGCTCGGCCAGGCGCGAGTCGTAGGCACCCATCACCTTACCCAGGGCGTACTCCATCTCGCGGTAGCTTACCTCGTCGAAGGTCAGATCCACGCCCAGCTTGCCCTCGTCTACCCAGTCGGGCAGGTCCTCTTTGGTGGTGGCCAGCAGGATTTTGTTGCGCTTGACGCTGGTAATCACGCCCGACAGCGTGGGCCGGTCGGAGCCGGAGCGGCCGGGAATGTTGCCGAACAGGGCCGCGTTTTTGCCCACCTGAAACAGGTGCAGCCCCCCGCCGCCCTGGCGCTCCAGCTCCAGTACCAGCTTGCCGCCGAAGCCAATGTCTTCGGAGGTAATTTTAACCGGGTACCAAGTGAGGCCCCGCTTCTGGCGCTCGGCAATGGTGGCCTGGGCGCTCTTGATTTTGAATTGTTCGAGGTCCTCCTGCTGCTCGAGCTTCATGAGGGCCTGCACCTTACGCAGCTCTTTTTCCAGCGCGTACGGATCGGTATAGGTAGGTTGTTCAGCCAACGGGTTGAGGTCTTGTGCGAATCGTTGGTAACAACGAAAACGGGGAAAAGGTGGCCGAAGGTCGGGAGGAAACTTTACTTTGGCTACCGACGCTGGATCTGCCATATGCCCAACCTATTCCAATGACAAACCCGCTAAAATCCGTCAGCCTGCTCCGCAAGCTTGTTTCAACAGCCCGTTCAGTTACAACAGGGCAGGTTGGGCTGCCGCTCGGTATTCTGCGCCTACATACTATTCTATATTGGTTGCGCCAGCAGAATGTTACCCCATTATCTGAAGAAGACGTACAGGTGCTGGAAGCTTATCATGCCCAAATAATTGACTTCCCAATAGGGGATGAACGGCATAACTGGAGCCTTGAGGCGTTGCAGAAAGAAGATGCGGAACTACAGGAGTTGACAGCTTTATATCAGCCTCAACTAATGGCTGTTCTGTACAGAATTGTAGCGGAAGCCATCTAACTTTTCCCTGTTAGCCAGCATGCGAGATGCTTCGGCTGCATCTCTGCACGACGTACTGATTTTAACTTATTCGCCCAGCAGCCCCGTTTCGTCCTTCAACGCCACGCCCGAAAGCTGCCGCCGCAATGATTCCTGCACCAGATACAGCAGCTTGTCGGCCGCGGCGGCGTAGGGCAGGCCCTCGGGGCGGATGTTGGAGACGCAGTTGCGGGCCTCGTCGGTGCGGCCGGGGCGGGGGGCGTAGGTGAGGTAGGCCCCGAGGCTGTGCGGGGCGCTCAGGCCTGGTCGCTCCCCAATGAGCATCAGCGCCAGCCGGGCCCCCAGCAATTCCCCGATTTCGTCGCTGAGGGCCACGCGGGCCTGCTCGGCCAGTACCCCGGGCGCGAGGCGGAGGCCGGCCTGCCGTAGCTTCGGTAGCAGCTGGTGCAGCAGGGGCAGGGCGTGCTCGTTCACGGCGGTGGCGGAGAGGCCGTCAGCCAGAATCAGGGCCACATCAGCTGCTTCGGGTGCGCCTGCGTCCTGCAGTAGCTGTCGGGACTCCTGGGCCAACTGGCGGCCGTAGTCGGGGCGCTGGAGGTACTGCTCACGGGTTTCGGCGCGGCTGCGCACAGGCTGCACCGGCAGCGCAAGGGCCCTTAGGCCGGCCGTGAGGTGGGGCAAGTTGAGAGTGGAGTACACGGCGTCGCGGGCGTGGGCGTGGGCCAGGCGAAACGCCAGGGCTTCCCGCAACGGCACGCTGCTGCCGGTGCGGCCCAGGGCAATGCGGGCGGCGGTGTAGGCCCGCAAGCCGGCCCAGGGGTCGTGGGAGGGCGCATGATTCGACACCATTGTAGAGGCTGTGCGGGAAAATCTGGTAAAACAAATCAGAACGTCATCCTGCGGGGAGCGGAACGTAGTTGAAGTATCTGACTGCGGAGGGAAGCACATGTCAGAGAGCCAGCCTATTGCGGTAGTCCAGCAGAATACATCAGCATGAGCCTTTGACGGCTTCCTAACCAGCTTCAAACTCACAATGAAGCAGCTAAAAAGGTAGCTAAGCCCTCTACGCTTAGCAGACTGAGCTTCCCAAGATACAATGTGGTTATGCTTTTACCCAGAACTTGTAGGTTCAGCGAACCGATTGCGCTTTGCTGACCGACGTGTACATTGGGGCGGCAGGCCACCGCCCGCGCTACGGAAGGTTGAAACCGCTATGCTACTTGCGGTTAGGGCAGAAAGAAAGGACTGTTATAAGGCAGCACGAGCAAAGTAAGTCCGGCCACACTGTTTTCCTACTTCTACAGCCAGCCCAAACCCCGTAAGACGGTGGCGGTGGCAAAAGTCACCCAGGCAATAACGGGCAGCACCAACCGCGCCGCCGGGCGCGAGTAGGGCCAGATACGCCAGGCCACAAACGCCGCTAGTAAGATGGTTTCCACGTTGCCCAGCAAGCCGGCCAGGTCGCTGCCCAGGGCCAAGGTATAGAACGGGTAGGCCAGGCACGAGGCCATGAGTATTACCACCCATCGGCGGGCCCGGCGGCCTGCTGAACTGCCCACGCGAATCAGCTGCCAGCGGGCAGTGCCCAGTAAGGCAAACAGCCCCACCCACACCGCGCCCACGTAAGGTCCCAGCGCCGGGGCCAGGGGCAAGGGGCCGGAGTCGTCCCAGTTGAAGGCGAAAATGAGGCCGTTTAGCAGCAGGCAGCTTAGTACGGCTGCTCCCACATTGAGCAGGAGACCCCGGCGGGTAGGCTGGTTAAGCGCGGCAAGAAAGCCCAGATTGGTTGTCATGAGCAGGCGAGGTAGATGTAGATGTAACAGGAGAGGACGCCGGAGCGGGAAACAGCTGGCGCTCCACGCTGGCCAGCACGTGCGCCAGCGTCTGCCACTGCTGAGTTTCCTGGTCAGGAATTTCGATGCCCAGCCCCCGCTCCAGCCGAATTGTCAGCTGCAGGCAGTCCAGCGAGTCGAAACCCAGGTCATGCACCAAGTGTGTGGTGGGCTCCAAAGTAGGGCCGCTCAGGTACCAGGCCTGGCGCCGGCACAGATCCAGGGTTATTTCATACCAGTTTTCCACGGACTTAAAACTCCACAATGAAACCGATGGTAGGGGTAACGAGGGGGTCGTCGTTTTTGAGTAGCAGCGGCACGGCGTTGGCCCCATCAGGCCGCAGGGGCTGGCCGTCGGTGGTAGCGAAACCCGAGTTGTCGGGCAGGCGCTGGAAGGTATAGTCCGGCACGCCGGGGTTGCGCAGCACAAAAGCGTTTTGCACGTCCAGAAACAGGTCCAGCGAGAATCGGCGCCAGTTCAGGCGCTTGTCGAGGCGGTAGTCGAACTGCTGAAAGTTGCCCAGCCGCTGCGTGTTGAGCCGGGCGTAGTCGAGCACACCGCGGCCGGTGGCCAGGTAGCTGGCCTGCGAAGCAGCCAAATCGTAGGGTGTGTAGGGCGAGCCACCGGCGTAGCGGTACTTAAAGCCCATTTCCCAGCCCCGGCTGAACTTACGCCCCAACAGGGCGGAGGCCAGCAGGCGCGAGTCCCAGGCCGAGGGCCGGTAACGCCCGTCGCGCCCCGTAAACTCGGAGCGAAAGCCGGTGAGCGACACCACGGCGAATACTTTCTTGGTCAGTTTCTGCTGGAAGAAAAACTCCAGCCCGTAGGCCCGGCCCCTTCCCGTACTGCTCACCTGCTCGTTGCCCAGGGCCGTAAAGTCGCCGCCCAGATTGGCCAGGCTGATGCCGTCGCGCACACTCACCGGGTAGTGGTTGTAGCGCTTGTAGAAGCCTTCCAGCGTGAAGCGGGTGGCTGGGCCCGGCAGCCACTCCAGCCCCGCCACGTAGTGGTCGGAGCGGATGTAGCGGTTGCGCTGGTTTACCAGCGTACCCAGCGTGTCGCGGAAGCCCAGCACGGTATTGGGCAGAATCTTATAGTAGCGGCCCACCGAGGCGTTCAGGTTGAGCGTGGGGCGCAGGGCGTAGCTGGCCGAGAGGCGGGGCGAGAGGGTACGCAGCAGGTTGCGGCCGTCTGTGGTGAGCGAGTTGCCGTCGGTGCGCAGACCGGCCGAGAGCGTCAGCCGGTCGCCGTCCAGCCAGGAGCGAGTGAGCTGGCCGAAGGCTCCGAAGCGGGCAAAGTCCACGGCCGACCGGAAACGCACATCCACGCGGGGAGTGAGCAGGGTGCCCTGGGCGTCGCGCACCTCAGCCCGGAGGCGGTTAAAAAAGCGGTTATTGTACTGCACGTATTGGCCCATGGCCCCGTAACTAAACTGCCAGCGGCCGGCCGTGCCGCTCACGTCGGCCCGCAGCTTGGTTTCCGTCTCGCCCGAGCGGGTGAGCAGGATGCGGCGGCTTTCGTCGCCGGCTACCCCGTCCTGAAACTGGTCGAGGGCATTGTGCAGCTGGGTGCGGCTCAGGGCCACGTTCAGGTAGCTCTTGGCCAGCAGCTGGCGCAGGTTCAGGCCCACGGTGTAGTTCCACTGGTCGCTGGTGGGGCTTGAGCGCAGGGCCACTTCTTTTTCCGGACTGGCGGTTTTGGGCACCGCCAGCTCGAAGTGGTCGATGGCCCCCAGACCCAGACTGGTGAGGGTGGTTTTAGGTCCCAGCTTGGTGGTGGTCTTGAACTGGAAGTCCCAGTAACCGGGCCGGATGGGAATGTCAAGCGCTTTGAACAGCAGCTGCAGGTAGGAACGCCGGGCCGAAGCCAGAAAGGTGGTGTTCCTGGTCAAGGGCCCATCGAGGGTACCGGCTATTTCGGTGCCCGAGGTACGCAGGTTTCCCTGCAGGCGGTCGGGGTTGCCGTCGCGCTGCCGAAACTGCAGCACCGAGGATAAGGCGTTGTCGTAGCGGGCGTTGAAAGCCGAAGTGCTCAGGGTCACATCCTCAATAAAACTCACATTGAGAATGCCGGCCGGCCCGCCCGCGCTGCCCTGGGTCTGGAAGTGGTTGATAACGGGTACCTCAATGCCGTCGAGGTAGTACACGTTTTCGTTGGGAGCCCCGCCCCGGATGATGATGTCATTGCGGAAGCCCGCCGTGCCGCCCGTGCCCCCGCCGCCCACGCCCGGCAGGGTTTGTACTACCTTGGAGATGTCGAAGTTGCCGCCCGGATTACTCTTAATTTCCTCGGTGGTAATGCGCTGCACGGAGAGTGGGGTTTCAGCCGTGGCCACCCGGGTGGCACGGTTGGCTACTACCTGCACCTCTCCCAACTGCTGAGCCCCGGCCCCCAGCTCCAGGTTGATGACGTTGGCGTTGCCGCTGCTTACCTGCACGTTGGCCCGTAGCAGCGGCTCGTAGCCCACAAAGCTGGCCCGCAGGTTGTAGCTGCCTACTGGCACACCCGTTAGCCGGTAACGGCCCTCAGCGTCGGTGCTGGTGCCTTGTGCGGTGCCCTCCAGTACTACCGTTACGCCGGGTAACAGCTCCTGAGTAGCCCGGTCGCGCACCAACCCTGTAATTGTACCCACATTCTGGGCCCGTAGCAGCAGCGGCAGCCACAGCAGCAACAACACGATGCCGCAGGAAGAGAAGAGTCGAGTCATAGTAGTAGAGGTTAGGTGAGCAAACATACGAACATTTGCTTATTTTGTTATGTTATCAAAATAATTTACGAATGATTAATATTGATAACATTGTGAAAAGAGCAGGTGTGGTCTGCTTGCATTTGCTGTACTTTTGCTCACTACTCACGTTGCTCGTTTATGAAATATGCGCTGCTTGCCCAGGTTTTAGCATTACTGGAGGAGTTTGAGGCCACGGCCAGCCAGTCCGCCGCAGCCCATTCGCCATCGGTAGAAGCCTTCACGGCGTGGCTGCAGTTGCGGGTGCCGCCACCCACCGGGGCCTTGCGCGTAGCCCGCGAGGAGCCGGGGGAGCTGGAGGAGGACGAAGTAGTAATTGGTCAGATGGTTACCTTTCTGTACCGCTACCTGCGCGGCTATTCCCGCCTGGCCCTGGCCGACTCCCCGCTGCTCACCTACGACGACTTCACCTACCTGGCCACCACTTTCGGTTATCAGCCCCTGACCAAGGCGGATTTGATCCGGCGTAACATTCACGAAACGCCCACCGGCAATGAAATTATTAAGCGCCTACTGGCCAAGGGTTTCGTTGCCGAGCAGCCCAGCGCCACCGACCGGCGCAGCAAGCTACTGACGGTAACGCCCGCGGGTCAGGGCGTGCTGTTTGCCAGCTTCGGCCCCATGACGCAGCTAGCGCACCTCACGGCCGGCAACCTCACGCCGTTTGAGCGCAAACAGCTGGTGTATCTGCTGCAAAAGCTTGATGCCTTCCATCATCCTATTTTCGCCGGATCCCGCCCCGACACGTTTGGGGAGCTTATTGCCCGGCACCTGCCACCTATGGACACGCCGGCTGCTTCTGCAGCTGATCATGCTGCCCTACCGGCAGAGCCCGGCCCTGCCAATCAGCCAGCATAACAAGCCGCCGCCGTCCACCCCACAACCTGAGGTAGATAGGGCTGCACCCGCGCCCGGGTACCATTGGCCTGAGCGTTACCGGAATGCAGGTAGAAACAGGTTTTCCGTTCGGCACTCATTCCTGAGCCCTGAGGCTAAGGGGAGCCCATGCTGGCAGTGCGTATAAAAAATAGTTTCCGGAGCATGTAACAAACGCGGGGCGGGGCAGACTAACGGCGTAAACATTGTTATTCTCATGAAAGCCTTTCTGAATGCCTCGTCCGCCTGCAGCAGCGTCCGCTCCACAAACTGGCCCGATTTCACTGATGAGCAGTTGCGCCACCGCCGCCGCCGCGCCCGTCAGATGATGGCCATGGTGATTGGCCTGATGCTGCTGGTTGTTTTCATGGCGGTCCTCTCCGGGCTCTACCCCATTGCTTTAACCAGCGCCGCCATGCTGACTACGCTCGATGACTACGGTAAAAAAAACCGAAGCATCACGCGCGAGCTGCGCCGACGGGGCCTGCGCTAATGGCCGAACGGGAGTTTATTCAGCAGATTCAGGCGCACCAGGGCTTGCTCAATAAGCTGGTGTACCTCTATGCCGAAGCCCTGGAAGACCGCCAGGACCTGCACCAGGAAATCCTGCTCCAAGCCTGGAAAGCCTACCCGCAGTTTCGGGGAACGGCGCGTTTTTCCACCTGGCTCTACCGCATCGGCCTGAACGTGGCGCTTACCTCGCTGACCCGAACCAAGCGCGGCCGCGGCGGTGTCCTGCCCGCCGATGGTCCTTCTGCGCCGGCCGCTGACTTCGAGGCCCAGGACCGGCTGCGCTACGTGCTCCAGCAGTTTAGCCCCGTCGACCGTACTCTGCTGGTAATGACAATGGAAGGCTATGCCAACGAGGAAATTGCTGACTCCCTGGGACTCAACCACGGCGCCGTGCGCACCCGCCTGCACCGGCTCCGCCAACGTGTAGAACAGTTATGGCCCTGACCGACGACTGGAAGACCCGCGACTGGGGTGCTTCCGAATTCTCCTATGCCGCGCCCGATTTGCGGGCTGCGCTGCGTCGCTCCTCCCAGCATAATGTAGCCAAACTTCTGCGCGCCTACCGCCGCCAGTTCGGGTTGGTAGTGGCTCTGACGGCCGCTACCCTGGGCGTTTTGCTGCTACAGCCCGGCAACCCGCAGTACCAAATGGGGGTAGGCCTCATTCTGCTCTACTGCTTGGTGCAGTGCGCATACCTGACGCTTACATTTCGCCGCTTCCGCCTGCCCGACCTCACGCTGCGCACCACCGAAGCCATTCAGGAAACCTTGGCGCTGGCCCGCGCCATTAACCGGTTTCAGGCGGCGCTGGTGGCCTATTTCGTACCTCTCGTGTTTTTGGGCTCCTTGCTGGCTACCCTCTCTTACTACGGCTGGTCGATGGCGCGGATACTAGGTTCCGGGATGGTGCTTACGGTTATTGGCCTGACTACGACCCTGATGACCCTGCTTGGGCATTACCTGCGCCGCTTCCTGGTTAGTCGGCAGTGCATGGCCCTCATCGCCCAACTTGAAGCCAGCCGCCGCGACCTGCTCGATGTTGGTGCGTAACGGGGTGGATAAATCCGGAGTTTGGAAACACTGTGGCTTGGCGCTTACCCACCTCTCGTGATTTGCGGTGTGTGCCGTATAAAGAAGGAAGATTACGTGAACAGCTCCACCAGTTCCGTTGCCTGCGGAAACTCCGCAAGCAGTGCCGCCCGTTCGGCCAGCTCAAAATCAGCGAAATTGAAGCCGGGGGCCACGGTGCAGCTGACCAGCGCGAAGCCAGCGCGGAGCGGCAGGTGGGCCGCAAACCATGTATTGGCCGGTACAACGGCCTGGGGCAGCTCGCCGCGGCTGAAGTCGTGGCCCAGGACGAGGCGGGTGGGCTGGCCGGGCGTCAGCAGGATGATTTCTAGTGGCTGCCCCTGGTGGAAAAACCACAGCTCATCGGATTTGATACGGTGGAAGTGCGACTTGTCCTCGTTTTCGAGCAGGTAGTAAATGGCCGTGCTGACGTGGCGGGTATGCTTTTCGGCCGTCTCCAGCGTATCGGCGGCGCGGTAGGTTTCGCGGTAGTAGCCGCCCTCGGGGTGGGGCAGCAGGTGCAGGTGCTGAATGATGTCCTGGGCAGTCATAGAGTTGATTGAACCGGGTAGTATCTGGAAAGTCGATTGAAACTCTTTGAACGTCATGCTGAGCTTGCCGAAGCATCTCTACCGCTTCGTTGGGTTAGCATTGTAACGAAGCGGTAGAGATGCTTCGGCAAGCTCAGCATGACGTTCTGGAATTTTAACCTTTGTTGAACTCGCCGATGTGCCAGAGGACCCCGGCGGGGTCGTGCACGAAGCCTTCCCGGCCCCAGACTTCCTCCCGAATTGGCAGCACCTTCACGCCGGCAAACCGGCCGGGCAAATCCAGCGCCGTCAGCTCCTGCCAGTAACGCTCTACATCCTCCACCTCCAGAAACAGCATGGTGTTGTCCACCCAGTCCTTCACATAAGCGTCCTGCAGATAAAAGCTCACGCCTCCCATTGAAAACAAGGACATGGCCGGCGACAGGACGGTTTCGGTGAAGCCAAAGACGCGGTAGAAGCTGCGCGAAACAGCGTAATCTTTGGCCCCAATGAACGGCCGGATGGAAAGAGTTTTTTGCGTCATAGGGGGCTGGGGGAAGCACTATTGATTTGAACCCGGGGTGGAAAGTAAAAAATACACCAACCAACTACTATACAGTAGCCCAAGCAGATTGAGCATGAATATAGACGTGCTGCTGGCCCGTTTCCGGGTGAGAGCCAGAACTGCTGGGACGAGGAAACTGTGAGCGACCAGCAAAAGTGGTATTCCCAAGAGGCCGTAGCCCATGGAGCCGCCCCCGGAACGGATAATTGAGTAGCTCCAAATCAGGAAGTAGCAATTGCTGAAGAAAAGCAGGGCGGCAACTACACGGTTGGGGTACTGAAAATTGACGGGTGATACCGGCATAGTAGTAGGTATATATCGGCCAGAGCTGTAGAGACGCAATACCTTGCGTCTCGTCGTTGCTGGCGTTGTTACGGCGGCGCAGTTTCGGGCTGTTCAACGACGAAACGCAAAATAGTGCGTCTCTACAACTGTGCAGAGTAACAGCGCCAGCCATTATCGGCTCAGCCCGCCCGCGCCCAGTAGCCCATGCCCCGCTGATGCCGGGAGCAACTGGCCCTGCTCACCGAAGATGCCCTGCTGTTGAAGCCAGGCCTCGAACTCGGGGGCGGGGCGCAGGCCCAGGACCTGGCGTAGGTAAAGCGCGTCGTGGAAGGAGGTGGACTGGTAACCCAGCATGATGTCGTCGGCACCGGGGATGCCCATGATGAAGGTGCAGCCGGCCACGCCCAGCAGCGTCAGGAGCGTGTCCATATCGTCCTGGTCGGCCTCGGCGTGGTTGGTGTAGCACACATCCACGCCCATGGGCAGGCCCAGCAGCTTGCCGCAGAAATGGTCTTCCAGGGCTGCCCGAATGATTTGCTTACCGTCGTAGAGGTACTCGGGGCCGATGAAGCCGACCACCGAATTCACCAGCAGCGGCCGAAACTGCCGGGCCACGGCGTAGGCGCGGGCCTCGCAGGTCTGCTGGTCGAGGCCGTGGTGGGCGTTGGCGCTCAGGGCGCTGCCCTGGCCGGTTTCAAAGTACATGACATTGTCGCCGAGCGTGCCCCGATTCAAGCTCAAAGTGGCCTCGTGGGCTTCTTGCAGCAAGCTCAAACTCACCCCGAAGCTGGCGTTGGTAGCCTCGGTGCCGCCGATGGACTGAAACGTGAGGTCCACGGGCGCGCCTTGGCGGATCAGCTCCAGGGTGGTGGTAACGTGGCCGAGCACGCAGGTCTGGGTCGGAATCTGGAACTGCTCCCGCACGCCGTCGAGTAGCTCCAGCAGCTGGCGGATGGCGCGGGGGCTGTCGGTGGCGGGGTTGATGCCCAGCACCGCGTCGCCGCTGCCGTAGAGCAGGCCGTCCACGAGGCTGGCGGCAATGCCCCGGGCGTCGTCGGTGGGGTGGTTGGGCTGCAGGCGGGTGGCCAGGCGGCCGCGCAGCCCCAGCGTGTTGCGGAACTGCGTAATCACCTCGCACTTGCGGGCCACGCCAATCAGCTCCTGGTTGCGCAGCAGCTTGCTCACGGCGGCCACCATTTCAGGCGTGAGGCCGGGAGCGAGGCCCTGCAACGTAGCCGTATCCGCCGCCTCCGACAGCAGCCAGTCGCGCAGCTGCCCCACGGTAAAGTGGCTGACGGGTGTAAATGTCGCCGCGTCATGGGTATCGATAATAAGGCGAGTGACATCGTCCTGCTCGTAGGGCACCAAGGTTTCGGTGAGGAATTGGCGCAGCGGCACGTCGGCCAGGGCGTACTGGGCGGCTACCCGCTCTTCGTAGGTCTCGGCCGCCACGCCGGCCAGCTGGTCGCCGGAGCGCAGGGGTGAGGCCCGCGCTAGCAGCGTCCGGAGGTCCGGGAAGGTGTAGGTGCGCTGGCGGACGGTGTGGCGGTACATAGAGTGGGACGGTTGTAGAGACGCGACACTTCGCGTCTCGTCGTTGGTGATGTTGTCTTTATTGAACGTCATGCTGAGCTTGTCGAAGCATCTCTACCGCTCTGTAGCCCAGGGTTTAAACCCTGGGCTAGTGAATCGTGCGGGATGAACAACGTCAGCAACGCCGAGACGCGAAGTGTCGCGTCTCTACAGCTGTTCGGCGTCAAGCAATGCGTCTTCCGGCACTGGCCGCCGGTGCCGGCCCAGCAGCACGTACACGGCCAGCGCCACCCCCAGACCGGCGAAAAACACCACGCTCAGCAACATATTATAGTACACAATGGCCCCCAGGCTCAATAGCGTGAGAGCCAGAGCCAGCAGCGGAAACCAGGGGTAGAACGGAGCCACGAAGGGCCGCTCCAGCTGCGGCTCGCGGCGGCGCAAGGCAAACAAGCTCAGCAGACTGACGGCATACATCACCACCGCGCCCAGCACCGACAGCACAATCACCTGGGCCGTGGTGCCGGTGAGCAACGCCGCCGCGCCCACCACGCCGCCGGC
Organism: Hymenobacter metallilatus; assembly: GCF_003944705.1. Taxonomy (GTDB): domain Bacteria; phylum Bacteroidota; class Bacteroidia; order Cytophagales; family Hymenobacteraceae; genus Hymenobacter; species Hymenobacter metallilatus. Next base: position 41,381 of record NZ_RWIS01000006.1, read on the forward strand.
CACCAGGGCCCAGTGCGGCGTCTGGAAACGAGGATTTACGCGGGCCAGAAAACCGGGCAGATAGCCGCTGCGGGCCAGGGCAAACACCTGCCGCGAGTAGCCGATGATGGTGCCGTGAAACGAGGCTACCAGCCCAAACAGCCCGATGCTGGCAAACAGCTGCGTGAGGCGGCTGTGGCGGCCCAGCACCACGGCCAGGGCTTCGGGCAGGGGGTAGTCGATGCGGCTGAGGGTGCGCCAGTCCGTGACGCCGCCGGTGAGCACCATCACGCCCAGGGCCAGCACCACCAGCGTACCCAGCCCGTAGAGGTAGCCCTTGGGAATGGTTTTCTTGGGGTCTTCGACTTCCTCCGCCACCATGGCCACGCCCTCAATGGCTAGGTAAAACCAGATGGCAAACGGCAGGGCCGCAAACACACCCGCTACCCCCAGCGGCACCGGGTGGGCCAGGAAATTGCTGACGCGGAAGCTCGGCGCCACCAGCCCCATGTACACCACCAGCTCGGCCACCGCCAGCAGCGTCACCAGCAGGGAAAACCGCGCCGACTCCTTCATGCCCAGCAGGTTCAGGCCGATGAATACCGCATAGCAGGCCAGCGCCGTGCCCAGCACCGGTACCTGCGGGTGCAGGAAGTGCCCGTAGCTGCCCAGCGCCAGCGCAATGGCCGGCGGGGCCAGCAGAAACTCCACCAGCGTGGCGTAGCCGGCCACCAACCCGCCCAGCGGCCCGAAGGCGCGGTAGGAGTAGGCAAACGGCCCGCCCGCGTGCGGAATGGCCGTCGTCAGCTCCGTGAAGCTGAAAATAAACGTCACGTAAAGCACCGTCACCAGCAGCGTAGCCACCAGAAACCCCACCGGTCCGGCCACCGCCCAGCCGTAGTTCCACCCAAAATACTCGCCCGAAATAACCAGCCCCACGGCCAGCGCCCACAAATGCAGAGGCTGGAGCACTTTCTTTAGGGCCGGCGCGGCGGTTGTTGGAGCAGTCGTCATCAGCAGCAGGCAGCAAAGGTTAGCTGCCTAATGTAGGGCATAAGTACCGCAGTGCAAGCAGGTTATTCACCCGATCCGGGCGTGTCAATCCATGAATCTGCTTCCTGCCGCAACGGTCGCCGCACCCGCCATAAATAGCAACGCCCGACGTTTCGGCCGGGCGTTGCTTACAGAAATCAGCCGGGCTACAGCTTGAAAATAGCCTTCAGCCCTTCCTTCAGCGGCGTGGGTGGGCGGCCCAGCACGTCGGCCAGTTCGGGGCTGACGGTGGATTCCTGGCCGTTTTTGATGTCGGTGAGGAAGCCGGCGAGGAGGTGAACGACGGCGTTGGGCAGGCCCTGGGCCTGTAGCCGGGCCTCGAAGGTGGGCTGCTCAATGGGCGTGTAGGCCACGGGCTTTCCGGACAGCTCACTCAGGGCCGCGGCCACGTCGGTGAAGGAGTAGGTGGTGCTGCCGGTGAAGGTGAAAATACGGTTGTCGCAGCGGCTGTCGGCCAGCACGTTGGCAATGGCTTCGCCCATATCCTGGCGGAGCGCAAAGGCCACCTCGCCCATGCCGGCGGGCAGCTGAATACCCTGCTCAAACACCTGCGGCCCCACAAACTGCGGCAGCGTATCCATGTACAGAATGTTGCGAAACAGCACGTACGGTACCCCGCTGGCCCGAATGTAGTCCTCCGTCTGGAAGTGGCGCACCATGAGCGGGTTGGCCAGGGTATCGGGGTTTTGCAGGGCGCGGCCGGTGTAGGCCAGGCACCCTACGCCGGCTTTTTTGGCGGCATCCACCACGTTGTAATGCTGCTGCAGGCCATCATCGTCGCTGCCGCCGGACACCAGCAGCACCTTGCTGACGCCCTGCATGGCGCGCTCCAGGGAGGCCGGGTCGCGGTAGTTGCCCACCCGGAGCTGCACGCCCCGCGCTTTGAGGTCGGCGGCTTTAGCTTCGTCGCGCACCAGGCCGGCCACCTGGCCGGGGGCGGTTAGCTGCAGCAGCCGCTCAATTACAGCCGAGCCAATATGGCCGGTAGCACCCGTTATCAGAATCATACGGAAAGGGAAAATAAGGAAGAGATACACGGCCCGCGCCGGCCGGGATTGGCCTGATTCAGCTACTGCAGACCTGGCCGGAAGCGGGTGCTGCAAAGGTGGCCCGCCCCCACGCCCGCTACCAGAGCGAAAGGGCGGGAAGGCTGGGCAAAAAGTCGGGAAGGAGCAGCTGGTAAGTGTCAGTAACAACGGGGTGGTGCTATTCAGAACGTCATGCTGAGCTTGTCGAAGCATCTCTACCGCTTCGTTGCAATGGTAATCCAACGAAGCGGTAGAGATGCTTCGACAAGCTCAGCATGGCGTTCCTATCCTCAAAAATTCCTATCCTCAAAAACCTACCCCGCCTGTTTATACGCCGTGGGCGAGAGGCCGAGGCTGTTGCGGAAGAAGCGGCTGAAAGCGGATTGATCGGGGAAGTGCAGCAGGTCAGCCACCTGGGCCACGGTAAGGTGCCCGTGCTGCAGCAGGGCTTTGGCTTCCAGCATCACGGCTTCCTCAATCCACTCGCCGGCGGTTTTGCCGGTGGCCTGCTTCAGGGTGTCGGTGAGGTGCTTGGGCGTAATGCACAGGCGGCCGGCGTAGAACTGTACGCTCCGCTCGGTGGTGCAGTGCGCATTCACCAGGTGCTTGAACCCGGCCGTGAGCTGCTGGCTGCGGGTTTGGGTGGCCTGCAGCGCCGCGTGCTGCTGGTCGTAGAGGCCCACCACTTCGTAGAGCAGGCTGTTGATCAGGCTTTTGATGACTTGGTTGCGGTAGGGGTGCGGGGCCTGAAATTTCTGCTGCAGCAGGCGCATGGAGGCCGTGATGCTCTCGGCTTCGGCCGCTGCCAGGGGCAGCACGTGCCGGGTGGCGCTTTCCAGAAACTGGAAGTTATCGACCGGAATGTGGTTACGGGTGGTGATGAACTCGGGCGTGAAGAACACCGACAGGCTGTCGTGGTCGGGGGAGAAGTCCGTCCACTCTTTGATAGTGTGGGGCGTAATCAGCATGAGGCTGCCGGGCCCGATGTGGTAGGTTTCCAGGTTGGCCTTCAGCTCCGCCGTGCCGCGCAGGCAAATCCCGATTTTGTAGTAGTTGCCCCGGTACGGTACCCCCAGGGGCGGTCCGGCCGTGTGGGAGTGCTCGTCCAGAAAAAACACCTCCGCCGGCTCCTCGTTGGGGCGGGAAAAGCTCTGCAGCCGGTAAGTTGGAATCAGGTGGGGCATGAAGGCGGACTATTTAAAATAGAACGTCATTCTGAGCTTACCGAGGAATCTCGCGTGCTGACGTTGAATTACTAGTGCAACATCAGCACGCGAGATTCCTCGGCAAGCTCGGAATGATAAGCAGATGCTTAGTTGTAATACTACTGGTTCCTTCGCAAAAACGGCGGTAGTGGCGTGTACATTTTCCGGGTTCCTGCGTACTTGCCGCCCCAATCCAATTAACTCCCCGTCACCATGCCTTACCAACCCCAACCCGGCCGCTACGCCGACATGCCTTACCGCCGCTGCGGCCGCAGCGGCCTGAAACTGCCGGCCGTGTCGTTGGGCCTCTGGCACAACTTCGGCGACGTGGACGTGCTCCAGAACTTCCGCGCCATCCTGCACCGGGCCTTTGATTCGGGCGTGACCCACTTCGACCTGGCCAACAACTACGGCCCCCCGCCCGGCTCCGCCGAAACCAACTTCGGCCGCATCCTGCGCGAAGACTTTCGGGGCTACCGCGACGAGCTGATTATCTCCACCAAGGCCGGCTACCACATGTGGGAAGGGCCCTACGGCGAGTGGGGCTCCCGCAAATACCTCATATCCAGCCTCGACCAAAGCCTGCGCCGCATGAAGCTGGACTACGTGGACATCTTCTACTCCCACCGCCCCGACCCCGATACGCCCCTGGAAGAAACCATGCGCGCCCTCGACCACGTGGTGCGCCAGGGCAAGGCCCTGTACGTGGGCATCAGCAACTACAAACCCGCCGAAGCCGCCGAGGCCATCCGCATTCTGCGCGAGCTGGGTACGCCCTGCCTGATTCACCAGCCCAAGTACTCCATGTTTGAGCGGTGGGTGGAAGATGGCTTGCTGGATCTGCTGGGCGAGGAGGGCGTGGGCTGCATCCCGTTCTCACCGCTGGCTCAGGGCCTGCTCACCAACAAATACCTGCACGGCATTCCCCAGGATTCCCGCGTGGCCAAGGGCGTGGGCTTCCTCACCGAAACCCAGCTGACCGAAGCCCGCCTCACCCAGATCCGCCGGCTCAACGACCTGGCCCAGGAGCGCAACCAAAGCCTGGCCCAGATGGCTCTGAGCTGGATTCTGCGCGACGAGCGAATCACCTCCGTGCTCATTGGGGCCAGCAAGCCCGAGCAGCTCACCGATTCACTGCGCTGCCTGGAAAACCTGCAGTTCAGCCCCGAGGAGCTGGCCCGGATTGAGGCGGTGCTGGGGTAGGCAGAGTATAGGTTACAGTGTGCCGAACTACCAGCACGATGTAGAGACGCGACACTTCGCGTCTCGGCGTTGCTGATATTGTTCAGTTCGAGTATCGAAATGCCAGCACGATGTAGAGACGCGACACTTCGCGTCTCTACATCGTGCTGATGTTGTGTATACGATACAGTGCCAGCCGCTACGGGTGCTGCCGCAGGATTTGCAGCGTCTTCTCGTCTGGCTCGCCGCCGAAAAACCGGTTCAGCACCCGCTGAAAAACCGGGTCGGCACCTTCCAGGGCAGCAAACAGCGTCATGCTGGAGCGAAGCTTCAGGTCATCCGGGCTGCCCATGATGCGGGTGGCATCGGTACTTTCCAACGTCAGCAGGGCCGCGCTTATTTCTTGCAGGCGGGAGCCCAGCACGGGGTGCTGCAGATAGGCCTCAGCTTCCTGCTGGCTTTGGATGGCGTAGAACCGGGCCGTTTCGCTGTAGCCCAGGCCCTGCAGCTGGGGGAAAATGTACCATATCCAGTGGCTTCGCTTACGTCCGCCCCGGATTTCGGCCAGGGCCGTGGCGTAGTCGCGCCGCTGGGCATCCAGGAAGCGTTGCAGAGTGGGTTGCTGGGGCATGTGGTAGCTGATAGGTATGGGAGGCGTAGCGCAACCCGAAGACGTTGTGGTAGGGGTACCTTACCGGCCGGATTAAGAAAATTCTAAGGGTCCACCCGGGCTGGTTGTATAGTACGTAGTTGTTGTGGGCAAAAGGTGTTAAGGAGCACCGCCACTTTTCTGCAGTAGCAGTTCCACAGCACGCTGCACTTCGGCATCGTGCCCGGCCGCAACCTGCCGAAGCGTAGGCCTGACAGCCTCTTCCGGCGCGATACCCCGGCCCTGGTAGGAGCCGCTACGGCTTATCACCCGCCGTCCGGTCCAACTCAACAAATATGCCCGCCCGATGGCCGCAAAATTCATTTCCCCGTTGGCACCGCCGGTAGTTTGGCCCAGCAGCTGGCCAAGTTGGTAGCGCCGCACCAGCTCGGTAATGGTTTCGCCGTAGCTGTAGGTATGCTGACCAATCAGAAACACTTTGGGCGCAGCAACCAACGGCAACTGCGGGCTTTTCCAGGATGATTTCTCCCCCGCGAAATCAGCGTGCTGAAAAGCCGGTTGGCGCAGCACCGGCATAGCCAGGCTGTCCATCAGTAACGGTGTTTGAGTGAAGTGGGGCAGGATACGCAGCAGGTCGTAGTGGGGGCGCTGGCGCAGGTCTACTACCACGCCCCGGGCCGCCTGCAACTGGGGCAGGGCCCGTTGAAAATCGGTGTAGCGCAGCCGGGCCGCATCCAGGTACACCAGCCCGGGTGCCAGCTCCTGCACGGGCGGGGCCTGGTTGTAGAAGTTGCCCCGCAGTTGCCGGAATATCCATTGGGTACTGGCACTGCGGCCCAGGGAGTCGCGGAAAGTGAAAGTGGCGACGGGAGCTGTTGCCGCAATAGTGGTAAGCAGCTGCTCGGTGGCTAGCTGGCGGGCCACAGCCGCAGAGGTAGCCGGCATATGGGTTTGCAGCGAATCAAGCAGCAGGCCCACCGGCCGGTTGTGTACGTGCGTGAGGACGCTGCCCTGAGCTACCGCCGCCTGCAGCGCCGCCGGAACCTGCCGCACCACTACCTGCTCCTCTATCCAAGCCAGCTGCAGCGCCCAGGGCGGGTTCACGATGCGCAGGCCGGTGCGGGTTTTAGGGCCGATGGCCACATGCCGGTCGGGGAGGCGGGCCAGCAGGGTGCGGCAAGCCGCCAGCAGTTCGGCCTCCGTAGAAGCCTGAGCGGCTTGCTGCAGGGCAGCGGGCAGGGCGGATTCCCACCGGGCCCGCTCCAGCACCGCCCGGTAGGGGTAAAAATGCCGGATGATGTTCCAGGTAAGCAGTACCGTGGCCAAACGCTGCTCCGGCGTGGCCGCCGACAACCGCCGGACCCGCCGCTTCGGCCGGCCCGAAAGACGCTGCTGGTGCTGGGCTCCGGTTAGGAGCAGCGGTAACGCCAGCTGAACGGAATCAGTAAGCGCTTCGAAGTACTGGTGTGCACCGGAAAACAAGCTGTCGGCTACCGGCCCCGAAGTGGCCTGAATACTACTGGTGTAGGGAATACCCGCCAGCTTCAACATCAGCCGGACTACCGGTAATCCGGTTTTATCCAGGCCCAGGCTGTGGTGCTCCCAAAAGTAGTAGGGCCCCGTGCTTGTCGGTAAAAAGGGCGTAGGGGATGTGGGTGCCTTGACTATACTAAACCGAATTTCCGGAGCCAAAGGCCGCAGCAGGCTGTCGAGGGTGTGGGCCAGGGCGGCATCGGTGCGGGCGCGGCGCACCGCCGGAATGCTGTGGACCAGCACCGTTTCCCAGCTCAGGCGGGCGGTGTGGCGGTTGGGGTAGAAATATTTCACGTCGCCCGCCAGCCTGGCGAGGGCCGAGAGGTTGCGGGTTTCGCGGGCCGTCAGGGAATCCGGCTCGGCCGATACGGTCAGGGGTACAGCCGCCAGCAGCAGCGCGGAATGTAGAAAATGCACCGGAATAGGCTTAGGGAAATCGAGCCGTAAGAGACTCGCACCCTGCTCTGGGTTGCATTTCATGCTGAAACCGGCGCGTTTTCGTCACTCTGAACCTCATTCCGAGCACAGCCGAGGAATCCCGCGTGCTGCTGTTGCAGTGCTATTGTCATGCTGAGCGCCGCCGAAGCACCTTTACCGCTTCGTTAGATTACTACCACAACGTCAGCACGCGAGATTCCTCGGCAAGCTCAGCATGACGTTCTGGTAAACAGCATCCACAATCCGAGGCCACGTCCGATAAAACCCAATTGGCTGGTGCCTAACTACCAACTTCCATTTCTACCTTACGGTCCCGACTATTCTTCCTTTCCGCGTGAAAAAACTCTACGCATTATTACTCGGCAGCTTTCTGCTGAGTGCACCCCTGGCTTCGGCCCAAACCCTGGCTGAAAAGACCAAAGGCCTCCAGAAATTCCCCGGCTTCTTCCCATTTTACTGGGACGAGAAGGGCGGGCGCATCCTGCTGGAAATCGACAAGCTCGACCAGGAAATTCTGTACGTGAGCAGCCTGCCCCAGGGCGTGGGCTCCAACGATTTGGGCCTCGACCGGGGGCAGATTGGGCAGACGCGCATTGTGAAGTTCGTGAAGAGCGGCCCCAAGATTCTGCTGCTGCAGCCCAATTATGATTTCCGCGCCGTGAGCCAGAACCCGGAGGAGCGCAAATCGGTGGAACAGGCGTTTGCCCAGTCCGTCATCTGGGGCTTCAAGGCCGAGGCCCAGGAAGGCAACCGGGTACTGGTGGACCTCACGCCCTTCCTGCTGCGCGACTCCCACCAGATCAGTGACAAGCTGGAAGACCTCAAGCAGGGCAATTTTAAAGCCGAGGAAAGCCGCTCGGCCGTGTTTTTGCCCAATACCAAAGGCTTTCCCCAGAACTCGGAGTTTGAGGCCATCATTACCCTCACCGGCAAAGCCAAAGGCCGCGAAATTCAGTCGGTTACCCCCGACCCGAATGCCGTGACGGTGCACATGCACCACTCCTTCGTGCAGCTGCCCGACGCGAATTACAAACCCCGGGCCTTTGACCCCCGCGCCGGCTACTACGCCAACGAGTTCATGGACTACGCCACGCCCATCGACCGGCCGATTATGCAGCGGCAATTGGTGCGCCACCGCCTGGCCAAAAAAGACCCCACAGCGGCTCAGAGTGAGGCCGTGGAGCCGCTGGTGTATTACCTCGATCGGGGCGCGCCCGAGCCCGTGCGCTCCGCCCTGATGGAGGGGGCCGCGTGGTGGAACCAGGCCTTCGAGGCAGCCGGCTACCGCAATGCGTTCCAGGTGAAGCTGCTGCCCGAAGACGCCGACCCCATGGACATTCGCTACAACCTCATTCAGTGGGTGCACCGCTCCACCCGGGGCTGGTCGTACGGGGCGAGCATTGTGGACCCGCGCACCGGCGAAATCATCAAGGGGCAGGTGTCGTTGGGCTCCCTGCGGGTGCGTCAGGACTTCCTGATTGCCGAGGGCCTGCTGCAACCTTATGAGGACGGTAAGCCCACCTCGCCCGAGATGCTGCAAATGGGCCTGGCCCGCCTGCGCCAGCTGGCCGCCCACGAAGTGGGCCACACCCTGGGGCTCTACCACAACTACTCGGCCAGCACCCGGGATAGGTCGTCGGTGATGGACTACCCCATGCCCCGCATCAACACCCGCGCCGATGGCAGCATTGATCTGAGCGAGGCCTACGCCACCGGCATCGGCAGCTGGGACAAGCGCGCCATCCTCTACGGCTACCAGGATTTCGGCCCCCAGGCGGATGAAAAAGCGGCTTTGGATGCCGTAATGAAGCAGACCCTGGCCGAGGGCTACGTGTTCATCTCCGACGCCGATGCCCGGGCCGCCGGCGGGGCCCACCCCACGGCCCACCTCTGGGACGACGGCCCCAACGCCGCCGACGAGCTGAACCGCCTCCTGGATGTGCGCCAGCAGCTGCTGGCCCGCTTCTCCGAAAAAGCCCTGGCGCCCGGGCAGCCCATGGCCATGCTGGAGGAAGTGCTGGTGCCCATGTATCTGCTGCAGCGCTACCAGGTGGAGGCGGCTTCCAAGGAGCTGGGCGGCCTCTACTACACCTACGCCGTAAAGGGCGACGGCCAAACCATCACCAAGCTACTGGAGCCCGCCGAGCAGTGGAAGGCCCTGGACGCGCTGCTGCGCACGATTTCGCCCCGGGAGCTGGCCCTGTCGGAAGAGCTGCTGATGAAGATTCCGCCCCGCCCCGTGAACTACGGCCGCAGCCGTGAAACTTTCCCGGCCCGCACCGGCCTCACCTTCGACCCCCTAGGCGCGGCCGAATCGGCGGCGGCTACTACGCTGGAATTTCTGCTGAATCCGCAGCGTGCGGCGCGTTTGGAAGAGTACCACGCCCGCCACGCCGAGCAGCCCGGCCTCGGGGCGGTGCTGGACAAGCTGCTGGCCGCTACCTGGGACGCCAAACCCGAAACCGGCTACCCCGGCGAGCTGCAGCGCCTCGTGCAGATGCTCACCCTGCAAAAGCTGCTGGCCCTGGCCGCCGCTCCGCAAGCCCCGGTAGGCGTGAAAGCACTGGCTGCCTTGAAGGTGGAAGATCTGAAAAAGCAGCTTCAAAAAGACCAGAAAGCCAAGGAGGAAAGCCGCCGCGCCACCTCCCTGGCCGCCCTGCGCACCATCCGGCAGTTCGAGGACAACCCCGAGAAGTTCCAGCCCGCGCCCGCCCTTCCCATGCCCGACGGCGCCCCCATCGGCTCGGATGACTGCGGGACGTTGTAACTCTCAAATACTCCACGTTAAATGATGAAAAAGATATTTTTCTTGCTGATAATATTTTATTGTTCATCGTGCAGAAATCTGAAAAACAGTATGCGCTGTGTAGAGAATGAAAAATTTAAAAAAGAGTTTTTCATGCGAATAAATATTGTCGAGCAAAACCTTTACCTCAAGCAGGATTCAGTGTTTCACAGCTCTCTTATTTTTTTGTCAAACTATGCGCCAGTATCATTCTATGAGACTATGAACTATGCTAGAATCTATCCGCCTCGCGCTTTGGAGAGAGATAAAAAAGGATGGATAAAATGGTATGAGGATAATAAATGTAAAGACATCAAATTAAAGAATAAGTATCCTGTTCCAGAGCAGTATCAGGAGTTCTTTAAGTATTAAACAAGTCCTACTCTTTCGGAGTCGTCGGCGTCCAGCCGCCACCTAGGCCTCGGTAGAGGTCGATGAGGAGCAGGAACTGATGGCGGCGGGTCTGGGTCAGGTTCAGCTCAGCTTCCAGTACGTTGCGCTGGGCGGTTACCACTTCCAGGTAGGAGGCGTAGTTGGCCTTGTACAGGTCGTCGGATACGCTGACGGCTTTGGTGAGGGCGGCTACTTCCTGCTGCTGCAACTCAAACATGCGCTGGTAGTTGCCAATGCCGCGCAGGCTGGTGCTCACTTCTTCGAAGCCGGTTTGCACAGCTTTCTGGTAGTCGTTGTAGGCAATCTGCTGCTCGGCGGCCGAGCGGCGCAGGTCGGCTTTGAGGCCGTTGCGGTTGAGCAGGGGGGCGCTCAGGCCCGCGAGCAGCCCGTAGGCCAGGGAGCCGGGCGTGTTGAACAGCACCGAGGCCCGGTAGGCATTCACGCCCACAAACGGCGTGAGCGTGAGCGAGGGCAAAAACGCCGCGCGGGCCGCTGCTACATCGGCGCGGGCGGCCACCAGCTGCAGCTCGGCCTGCTGCACATCGGGGCGGCGCAGCAGCATGGTGGCGGGCAGGCCGGCCTGCACCTGGGTAGGCAGCGGCTGCTGCAGAATGGGCAGCCCCCGGGCAATGCGCTGGGGGTAGCGGCCCAGCAGACGGTTCAGCTCGTTTTCGGTGGCGGCAATACGCTGCTGGGTTTCGGCTTCCAGGCTGCGGGTGCGCAACAGCTGGGCCGTAAACTGCTGCACAGCCAGCTCGTTGGCGCGGCCGGCCTGCTTCTGCACCTTCACAATATCCAGGGCCCGCTCCTGCAGGCGCTGGTTTTTGGAAAGTACGGCCAGCTCGTTATCCAGCCCCAGCAGGTTGAAGTACAGCCGGGCCACCTCGGCTACCAGGGCCGTTTCCACCAGGTGGCGGCCTTTCTCGGAGGCCAGCAGGCGCATATAAGCCGCCTGCCGGCGCTGGCGCAGCTTGCCCCAGAGGTCAATTTCCCAGGAGCTGCGCAGGCCCAGGAAAAAGTCGGGCGTGGGGTTGGGGATGCGCTGCCGGCCCTCCACGTTGGGCGAGAGGTTGGTGTCGTAGTTGCCGATGCCGTTGAGGGTGTAGTCGCCGAACTTCTCCACGCCGGCGCTGGCTACCCCGTTCACGGTGGGCAACAAAGCCCCGCGCTGCACCTGCAGGTTGGCCCGGGCAATTTCGATACGCTGAATGGCCGTGCGCACATCAGGATTGGCCTGCAGGGCCGTGTCAATGAGGCCCACCAGGTTTTTATCCCCGAAAAACTTTCGCCAGGGCTGGTCGGCCAGGGAAGTGGAGTCGGTAGTAGCGGCCGGGGCCGGGAAGGCGGCCGGCATGGTGGCCGCCGCGGGCTGCACGGTGGGCTCGGCCACCCGGCAGCCAGTAGCCAGGGCCAGGGCGGCCAAAGCCGGCAGCGTGCGGCGGGAAATGGAGCGTATCGGGTTGGGTAAGGTCATGGGGCTAGCAAGGCTATTACTTCTGTCATCCTGAGCGGAGCGAAGGACCTTATAACTTTGGCGCGAGTCGTTGTAACGTGACAAGGTCCTTCGCTCCGCTCAGGATGACAGAAAAATTCAGGGTTTCAACCCTGGGAATCGGATTCATCAGGCGTGAGCGGTTTCCAAGGTTTCAATAGGCTCAGCGAGCTGCTGGCGCTTCTCCTTCGATTTATCCCGACGCGAAAACAGCACGTAGAGGCCCGGAATCAGGATGACGCCGAACAGGGTACCGATGAACATGCCGCCTGCCGCCGCGGTGCCGATGGAGCGGTTGCCCAGGGCACCGGCCCCGGTGGCAATGGTCAGCGGAATCAGACCGGCAATGAAGGCGAAGCTGGTCATCAGGATGGGGCGCAGGCGGGAATAGCCGCCCTGCACGGCCGCTTCCTGCGCCGACAGGCCTTCCTTGCGCTTGAGCACCGCAAACTCGATGATGAGAATGGCGTTCTTGCCCAGCAGACCAATGAGCATCACCAGCGAAACCTGGGCGTAGATGTTGTTTTCCAGGCCCAGCAGCTTCAGAAACAGGAAGGCCCCGAAGATGCCGGTGGGCAAACTCAGCAGTACCGGCAGCGGCAGCAAAAAGCTCTCGTACTGGGCCGCCAGCAGCAGGTACACGAACAAAAGCACCACCGCAAACACGTAGAGGGCCTGGTCGCCGCTCAGGATTTGCTCCCGGGTCATGCCGCTCCACTCGTAGCTGTAGCCCCGGGGCAGCTCCTTGGCGGCCACTTCCTCAATGGTCTTGATTACGTCGCCGGAGCTGAAGCCAGGAGCCGCGTCGCCGTTGAGCATGGCCGAGGTGTACATGTTGTAGCGGGTGAGCTGCTCGGGGCCGTACACCCGCTCCAGGCGCACGAAGCTGGAGTAGGGCACCATCTCATTCCGGTCGTTTTTCACATACATCTTCAGCACGTCCTCGGGGCTGGTGCGGTAGCCGGGGGCGGCCTGCACCATCACCTTGTACATCTGCCCGAAGCGGATGAAGTTGGAGGCGTAGAACGAGCCCATCAGCGTCTGCAGGGTGCTCATGGCCTTATCCACCGTCACGCCCTTCTTGGCGGCCTGGTCCTGGTCTACGTGAATGAGGTACTGGGGGAAGCTGGCATCGAAGCCGGTGAAAGCCCCGCCCACGGCCGGGGTGTTGGTGAGGGCGGTGATAAACTTATCGGCCACCCGGGCAGTGGCGGGCAGGTCGCCGCGGCCGGTTTTGTCCAAGAGCCGCAGCTCGAAGCCGCTGGAGTTGCCGAAGCCGGGCACCGTGGGCGGGGGGAAGAACTGGATGTCGGCGTCGTGTATATGCTTGGTTTGCTCGTTGAGCTGGGCAATCAGGTCGGTTACCGATTCCTTCCGGTCGTCCCAGGTTTTCAGGTTGATCATACCCATGCCGTAGCTGGCCCCGGCCACCTCGTTCATGAGGCTGTAGCCGGCCAGCGTCGACACGGATTCCACCGGGCCCAGCCTGGCGGCCACTTTCTGAATTTCGTCGAGCACTTTTTCGGTGCGCTCCACGGTGGCCCCGGGCGGGGTGGTCACGTTCACGTACACCATGCCCTGGTCTTCGGTGGGGATAAAGCCGCTGGGCAGCACGGAGTTCACGCCCCAGGTGGCCAGGCAGAACCCGACGAGCAGGCCAATGGTAATGAGGCGGCGACTGGCCACGGTGCGCACCAGCCACTGGTAGCGGGTGGCCAGGGCCTCGTAGCGGCGGTTGAAGCCGGCAAAGAACCGGTCCAGCAGCCCCGGCTTCTTGCCTTCTTGGTGCGCTACGGGCTTGAGCATCAGCGCGCACAACGCTGGCGTCAGGGTCAGGGCATTTACGCCCGAAATGACGATGGAAATAGCCAGCGTAAGCGAAAACTGCCGGTAGAACACGCCCACGGGCCCGTCCATAAACGACACCGGCACAAACACCGCCGACATCACCAGGGTAATGGCCACAATGGCGCCCCCAATTTCCGACATGGCTTCCAGGGTGGCATCCATGGCCGAGAGGTGCTTTTCGTGCATTTTGGCGTGCACAGCTTCCACCACCACAATGGCGTTATCCACCACAATGCCAATGGCCAGCACCAGCGCAAACAGCGTGAGCAGGTTGATGCTGAAGCCCAGTAGCTGCATGAAAAACAGCGTGCCCACCAGCGCCACCGGCACCGCCAGGGCCGGAATGAGGGTGGAGCGCCAGTCCTGCAAAAACAGGTACACCACCACGAACACCAGCAAAAACGCCTCAACCAGGGTGCGCAGCACTTCGTGAATGGAGGCGTCGAGGAAGCGCGACACGTCGTAGGCCACGTTGTAGGTCATGCCGGGCGGGAAGGACGTCTGCTTCAGCTCGGCCATGCGCTGCTTTACCTGCTTAATCACGTCGGAGGCGTTGGAGCCGGGGCGCTGCTTGAGCATGATGGCCGCTGAGGGCCGGCCGTCAATCTTGGATACCATGCCGTAGCTGAGCACGTCGAACTTCACCTGGGCCACGTCCCGGAGGCGCAGCACCGAGCCGTCGGGGTTGGCCCGCAGCACAATGTTCTCGTACTGCTTGGGCTCGAAGAGCTTGCCGGTGTAGCGCAGCACATACTGCAGCATCTGGGCATCCTGGCCTGAGCTTTCCCCCGATTTACCGGGCGCGGCCTCCACGTTCTGGGCCCGGATGGCCTCCACCACTTCCTCGGCCGACACGTTGTAGGCCACCATGCGGTCGGGCTGCAGCCACACGCGCATGGAGTACTCGCGCTGGCCCATAATTTCGGCAAAGCCCACGCCATCAATGCGTTTGAGCTCCTGCAGCACGTTAATGTCGGCGAAGTTGTAGATGAACTTCTCGCTCACCTTGGGGTCTTCGCTCATCACGTTGAGGTAGAGCAGCATGCTGTTCACCTCCTTCTCGGTGCTCACCCCGGCCCTAATTACCTCTTCCGGCAGCTCGTCGATGATGGTCTGCACCCGGTTCTGCACGTTCACGGCGGCCAGGTCGGGGTCGGTGCCCACCTGAAAAAACACGGTTATCACCGTCAGCCCGCTGTTGCTGCTCACCGACGACATGTAGGTCATGCCCGGCACCCCGTTGATGGCCCGCTCCAGCGGCGTAGCCACGGCTTTGGCGCACACCTCGGCATTGGCCCCGGTGTAGCGGGCCGTTACCGTCACGGAGGGCGGCACGATGTCGGGGAACTGGGTGATGGGCAGTGAGAACAGCGCCAGCCCGCCCAGAAACGTGATAAACAGGGAAATCACCAGCGAGAGCACCGGCCGGCGAATGAAGAGTGCAAGCATAGGGTGTGGGGTATCGGGGGAGGGTGAACCATAGGGAGCGGGAAAGAACTAAGATTAGAGCTAGTTCCCCTCCTTGGAAAATTCCGCGCATCAAGCGGCATGGGCTAGGGGTGGTTGACGGGCGTCAGTGTTTTAGGGCCAGCATCGTACTTCCCAGCCCCTCAACCGGGAGTAAAATCCAGCGCCAGTCCCTACGTCAACGCTCCGGTCAACCACCCCTAACCCCTCCACAGAGGAGGGGAACTGGTTTTTAGTCCTCTAGCTTTAGACTTGTTACCAACCCTACCGGGCTTCCGCAATCAGCTTGCTCATCGCCACGGGCTGGGGCCGGATGGTAGCCCCGTCGCGCAGGTCCTGCACCCCTTCGTACACGATGTTGTCGCCGCTTTTGAGGCCGGTTTTCACCACGTAGAAGTCGGAGAGGCGGGTTCGGGGCTGGAAAGCATGCTGCTTCACCCGGCCCTGCTGGTCCACCAGAAACACGTAGTTTTTGTCCTGAATCTCAAACACCGACTTCTGGGGTACCAGCACGGCGTCCTCCACGGTATTGCTCAGGCGCACCTTGCCGCTGGCTCCGTGGCGCAGCAGCTGCTGGGGGTTATCGAAGCGGGCCCGGAAAGCAATGGAGCCGGTGCTGGCCTGAAACTGGCTTTCCACGGTTTCTACCCGACCCCGCACCGGGTACACGGAGCCGTCGGCCAGCAGCAGCTGGGCCACGTTGGTGCGCCGGCTTGAGTCCCGCCGGCTTTTCTTCACGTATTCCAGGTACTCGGCCTCCGACACGTTGAAGTAGGCAAACATTTCGTCAATGTCGGACACGGTGGTGAGCAGGGTGCCATCCTCAATAACGCTGCCTTTTTTCAGCGGAATCCGGTTGATGACGCCATCGAAAGGGGCCCGTACCAGGGTGTAGGAAAGGTGCAGGGCGGCGTTGGCAGCCGTGGAGCGGGCCTGCTGAACGTCGGCTTCGGCGGCGTGGTATTTGGCCTGGGCTACTTCCAGCTCGGTTTTCGAAATGATGTTTTTGTCGGTGAGCAGCTGCACGCGCTCCAGCTCCAGCCGGGCCACCCGGGCGGCGGCCTGGGCGCTGCTGAGGGCCGCCTGCGCCCGGCTCAGCCGGCTTTTGTACTCTGCATCGTTGATGCGGAACAAAGGCTGCCCCTTGCGCACGGCTTGTCCTTCATCCACGTACATCTGCTCCAGAAATCCCTCCAGCCGGGCCCGGATTTCCACGTTCTGCACCGCCTGAATATCGGCCACGTAGTCGTGGGTCAGCATGGTGTCGCGGGCCGTGAGCTGGGTAGTGGGCAGAGCGGGGGGCGCTTCAGCTTTGGGTGGTTCGGCCTGGGAGTTGGCCCCGCACCCCGCCAGTACGGCCGAGGCCAGCGGCAGCAGGAGCCAGCGAAAGGATTTCAGCATAGGAGAAGGCATAGGAATCAGGCGAAGAAGTTGACCGGAACGGGTTCGGGACAAAGCTCCGGCCGGAACATTAAAATGAGGTGAGAGGGAGATTAAATGTTGTTAAAAGCTCCCGGCGCCTTACACGAAGGCCGTGCGGCAGGCGTCCTCGCCCCGGCGGCAGGCCTCGGTACAGGCCCGGTGCTGGGCCGTGTCGAACTGCGTGCACTCGTTGGCGCAGTCGCGGCACAGCTCGGCGCACTCGCGCAGAAGGTGGGGGCTGTGCTCGGCCTCCCGGGCGACGAAAGTGGCGGCCAGGCGGCACAAATCGGCGCAGTCGCGGCTGAGGCGGAAGCTGCGCAGGTGGTAGGCAGCAGGCGAGTCCTGCAAGCCCAGGGCGGCGCACTGGTCGCAGGCGGCGGCGCACATGGCTAAAGCGTTGAGAACGTGTTGTTGGCGGGGTAACATGAGGAGAAATGGAGAAATACAAAAAGCCTCCTCGGGGGTGAGGCGGCTCAGGGAGTAGCAGGAAAAGAGGAAGCAAGCGAATCGGCGGGGAGGGAGTGGCCCGCCTGGCAGGCCGCCAGGGCCCGGCGCGTTTGCACCAGCTCAGCCGTGGCCGCCGATTCCAGCAGGGGCTCATCTGAAGCAGGCCAGGCCGGAGCCCGGCACAGCAGGTACAGGTTGAGCCCCGTGGACAGCAGCAGGGTAGCCAGCAGCAGCCCCAGCAGCAGCCCCCGCGAGTCGGGCCAGGTGGTCGGTTCGCTTCTCATTCCCGCAAACCTCGCCCCACCACATTAAAACGGTATGAGAGATATATTAGAAGAAATTAAATGGGCGAGCGTCCAGGCCCGGCCAGGCATAAGCTGTTTAGTATAAGCTATATACTGCCTCAGATGATATGGCCACCTCCGGCCACGCCCGGAATTTCGTGCCGAAGAGCAGCGGGCCCTCGTTAGCCTACTGCCGGCAGCTCCACGGTGGCGGTGGTGCCCCGGCCGGGCTGGGAGTTCAGGCGGATGTCGCCGCCGTGAACCTGCACAATTTTGCGCGTCATGGGCAGACCGATGCCGTAGCCGGGGGCCGTAGTGGCCGATCCGGCCCGGTACAGGGGCTCGTAGATACGGGCCAGCTCGTGGGAAGCCATGCCAATACCCTGGTCTACCACCTGCACGCGAATGGTATCGGGGGTGGGGTAGTCGAGGCGGGCCTGCACGGGGCCGGAGGAGTATTTGCACGCGTTGTCGAGCAGGTTAAGCAGGGCCGTGGTAAGTAGCTGCTCGTTGCCCCGCACCATAAACAGGTTATCGGCGGCGGCGGGTAGCTTGCCGAACTCCTGGCGCAGCTCCCGGCCGGGGTGGCGGTGCTGGCAGGCTGCCAGGGCCTGGGTCAGGCATTCATCCAGGCGCAGGGGCTGCTGGCGCAACGAGGGGTCGGTTACTTTTGCCAGGCTCAGCAGCCCATTGGTCAGCTCAATCAGCTTCTTGATTTCCTCTACCGCCGAGCTGATGCTGTGCTTGGCCTCGGCCAGCGTGGTATCGTAGGCATAAGCGGTTTCCAGGGTGCCCAGCACCGAGGCCAGCGGGGTGCGCAGCTCATGGCTGGCGTTGCTGAGAAAGCTCTTCTGCGACTCAAACGCCTGCTCCACGCCGCCCAGCATGTGGTTGAAAGTGCGGGCCAGCTGGGCAATTTCGTCGGTACCGTTGCCCTCATCTACCCGGGTGCTGAGCCGGGAAGCCGTGATGCGCTCCACCTGCCGGATAACGCGCGAAATCGGTTTCAGCGACTCATCGGCGAAGTACCAGCCCGCCAGAATAATCAGCACCAGCGCCCCCAGGTTAGCGGCCAGCAGAATCAGTCCCAGCTTTTGCAGCTGGCCAAGGCCAAAATCGTCGTGGCCGGCCGCAAACAGCCAATAGGGCTGCCCCTGGTACTGGTACCGCATGCCCACCACTTCCAGCGGCCCATCGGCAAACCGGACCAGCTGGCCCGGCTGAATCTTGGGTAAGTACTGGGAGTTTAGCCGCTGGCTGAGGTTATCGGCACTGGTGTAGAGCAGGTGCTGGCCCGGGCCATAAATGCTGATCTGCTCCTGCGGAATGGTAAACAGGTCGCGGCGGTGCAGCTGGCGCAGCAGGCTCTCATCAACCCGGCCCCCCCGGCGCACCAGCAGCCGGGTAGTCATGGTGGCTTTGGTGGTCAGGCGGGTTACGAACCGCTGCTCCCGGGTAGTAGCCTGAAAGTAGTACAGAAACGCCGAAAAGCACAGCTGAATCCCCACCACCAGCAGCGTAAAGCGCAGAATCAGCTTGTTGCGAATGAGCACGGGGCAGGTGGTGAGGTGGTGAAGGGAAGTAGGTGTCCGTCATCCTAAGCAGCGCGCAGGACCTTACCGCGTTAGGCTGTGTGGACAGAAAAGGGAAAGAACGTCATGCTGAGCTTGCCGAAGCATCTCTACCGCTTCGTTGGATTACTGTTGCAACGAAGCGGTAGAGATGCTTCGGCAAGCTCAGCATGACGGTTGTATACGCTACCGGGCACAACTTCACCATTTCACAACTTCACCCTTGCCTAGCCTTCCCGCAGCACGTAGCCCATGCCCACCACGGTATGAATCAGCTTAACGGGGTAGCCTTTATCGAGCTTTTTGCGCAGGTAGCTCACGTACACGTCGATGACGTTGGTGTTGGTGTCAAAATTCAGCTCCCACACCTTCTCGGCAATATCTACCCGGGAAATAACTTTGCCCCGATTCAGCAGCAGGTACTCCAGCAGGGCATATTCCTTGGTGGTCAGGTCGATGCGCTGCCCGGCCCGGCTGACGGTCTTGGCGTCGAGGTTCAGCTCCAGGTCGGCAATGCGCAGGGCCGGTGTTACGGTGGCGGCTTCCGTGTGGCGGCGCGTGAGTACCCGGGCCCGCAGCAGCAGCTCTTTAAACTCGAAGGGCTTCACCAGGTAGTCGTCGGTGCCGGCCTCAAAGCCGGTTACTTTATCCTCAAGACTATCGAGGGCGGTAAGGAGCAGCACGGGCACGTGGGCATCCTGGCGGCGCACCAGCCGGCACAGCTCGAAGCCGTTCACGTAGGGCAGGTTCACGTCCAGAATCACCAGATCATAGCGGTTTTGCTGAATCAGGGACTGGCCTATGCGGCCATCGTAGGCTATATCAATCTCATAACCCTCGTTTTCGAACCCTTTTTTCACGAAAGACGCCAGCTTCGGCTCGTCTTCCACCAGGAGTATTTTCATGCGGGCGGTAAAGTAATGCAGGTAGCCTATACGCACCCGCCGCCGACCCGGCCGAAAGCTTCTGCAACTACCATAAGCACGGGCTTCGGCCCCAACGGCCCTCCTGCGGGCAGACCGCCGCTTACGCCCGCTTCGGCCTATACCTGCAGCTTTGCGCCCTGAATGGCCGCCGCCATCAGCCCCGGAAACTGGCCGGGGGTGCAGGCAAAGGAAGGAATATCGAGGGCCGCCAGCTGCTCGGCCACGCGCCGGTCGAAGCTGGGGGCCCCGTCGTCGGCGAGGGCCAGCAGGGCCACCACCGTGACGCCGGCGGCGCGCAGGGCGGCGGCTTTTTTGAGCATCTGCTGCTCGTTGCCGCCCTCGTACAAGTCGCTGATGAGCACCAGAATGGTATCGGTGGGACGGGTAATGAGCTGCTGGCAGTAGCCCAGGGCCAGGTTGATGTCGGTGCCGCCGCCCAGCTGCACCCCAAACAGCAAATCCACCGGGTCCTGCAAGTCTTCCGAGAGGTTCACCACGCTGGTGTCAAACACCACCATGTGCGTTTTTATGGCCTTAATGGAGGCCAGCACCGCCCCGAACACGCCCGCATACACCACCGAGGAGGCCATGGACCCGCTCTGGTCCACGCACAGCACAATTTCCTTGAGCGCCTGCCCGCGCCGCCCGAAGCCCACCAGCCGCTCGGGCACAATGGTGCGCTGCTCGGGCTGGTAGTGCTTAAGGTTGGCCCGGATGGTGGCGGCCCAATCAATTTCCCGGTAGCGGGGGCGGGGGTTGCGCACGGCCCGGCTCAGGGCGCCCTGCACGGCCTGCCGCAGCGGGTTTGAGAGTTTCTGCTCCAGCTCCTTCACCACTTTGCCTACCACCTCCCGGGCCGTGTGCTTCACCTTCTGGGGCATCACCCGGCTCAAGGCCATGAGCGTGCCCACCAGCTGCACATCGGCCTGCACCGTGCGCAGAATCTCGGGCTCCAGCAGCAGCTGGTGCAGCCCCAGGCGGTCCATGGCGTCGCGCTGCATGACGGCCACCACATCGGTGGGGAAGTAGGTGCGGATGTCGCCCAGCCAGCGGCTCACGCGCGGCGCGGAGCCGCCCAGCCCCGCCTTGCGCTCCGACTGGTCGTAGAGCGAGGTCAGCACGTCGTCCATGCCTTTGTAGTCGGCATCGAAGGCAATCTGGTGCTGGGCGTCGGCTTTGGAGCCGAGCACCAGTTTCCAGCGGGTGGCGTTGTCGGTGGCAGGTTTCATAGGGCAGATGGTTACTCGAAAAAATCCCCCGGGTCGGCCTGGCTGAGGTACTTATTGAGGCTGCCCAGGTCGCCGAAGATGGGATGGATAAGGGCCAGGAACTGCTCGGTGGCGGCGGGGCCGTCGGTGAAGGCCAGGAAGATGTCGCCCTGGCCGGCCAACTCCACGTGGTCGAGCAGGGCCGGGGCGTGCTCTTCCAGGATGGTTTCGATGTGCTCGGCCCAACTGGCCCCATTGCCGCTGAAGCCGTACTTCTCAAACACGTTGTAGTAGTCCTCCAGGTGAGTGAGGTTCACCAGGATGCGCTCCTGGCGGCCGGGCTCGGCCTTGTCGGCTAAATCAGCCACCTGGAAAGGGAAAGTAGTAGGCATAGGCAAAAGAAAGGAATGCGGCAGCAAGGTAGTCAGCGGCGGCCCAGGGCATACTTTTCCAGTAACACAGTGTTGCCGGCCCGTTGATACCAGTCATTATACACCAGTTCCACGGTATCCACCTCACATGTACCGATACACGCCTCCTGGTACTTGGTCAGCCTGGCTATCAGCGCCGGCGCATCGGCGAGGGGCTGTGTGAAACGGATAATGGTGGAATGGGCCGTGTGAATACTATAGCGCGTGTCAATAGATTGCTGGAGTGCGGAGTGGCGAAAAAACTGTCGGACCGCGTCGCGCAGATTCTCCAGGCCGTCATCCTCCGGAAAGCCCTGCACCATAATACCGCCGGGCGAAGCCGTGAGGCCCTCATAGCGGATGCGAAACGGCCGCGCCAGCCGCGTAATCTGCCCTACTGCCTGGCGGTAGGCGGCCGGTTCAATCTGGCTAAGGGCGAAACCGGCGTAACAGGAAATGATAGAGAGGATAGTGAGATGAATATCGGAGGCCGGGTAGTAGTACTGCGCCGGCTCGATGCGCCGGAAATCTACCAGGATACTATCTATTGCGGCTGTTACGGCCGCCGGCGGCCGGGCCAGTAGAGTGAGGCCCCGCCGGGTATCCTGCGCCGAATGCAGCAGCGGGTCCGGGTCGGCCCCCTCGTGCAGCAGCCGGTGCACCGTGGCGTCCCGCATGGCGGCGTAATGTTCAGGCAGGTTCATTCGGGGAGTTTGGGTAATGGTTAAAGCGAGCCTTGTAGTTGAACGTCATTCCGAGCGCAGCCGAGGAATGACGTTCAACGATGGGTACTGATCAAAATCCCAGCAACTCCCTGAGCCCCGGCAGCACCTGTAATCCTCGTTCCAGGTCGTAATCCTCTTCCCCAACAACCGCAGCCGGCTGGTGTCCTTGCCGGGAAAGGTCCAGCAGCTGGCGGCGTTCGGGCAGGCTGAAATCGGTGAAGGCGCGGCGCAGCAGGGGCACGATTTCGCGGAAGGTGTCTTCGGGCAGCTCCCCCAGCCAGTCGTTGAGCAAATCGAAGAGGGGGCGGTGGTGGAGCAGCAGCAGGGCGCTGCCGCTCAAAAAGCCTTCCAGCCAAGCCGTGGCGTAGCTGGTGGGCTGGGCCGGCGAAAGGGCCAGGCCCAGGAACGTGGCGGCTTCCTCGGGGCTGAGGCGGTGGGCATCAAACAGCAGCCGCCCCGCTGCCCCGGCCAGCAGCCCCGAGGAAGCCGGGTTGCGCAGCACCCCGGCCAGGGCCGCGTACCAGTCGGTTTCCTGGGCCTCGTCCTGCAGCAGCCGGATGGCCTGGTGGCTGCCTTCGAGGCGGGGCAGCAGCTGGCGGGCCGCGTCATAGTCGAGGCCGGTGCAGGCTGGCGGTAGCCCGATGCACAGGCGCGGCACCAGGTGGTGCACTACGGTGGCTACCTGGGCGGTTTCGGTGCGGCGCACGTTGCCGTAGCGCAGCACGTTCACCAGCGGGGGCAGGGCCGCCAGCAGGTGCGTCACGTCGCGGGTGCCAGCCGAGAGGGTTTCGAGCCGGGCCACCAGCGCCCCGATGGCCGGGGCCAGGTCGGCCTGCAGGGCCTCTGCCAGCAGCTGGCTCACGGCTTCCAGGTCGGGAGCCTCGGCGGCGCGACTGGCGGCGCGGGCGGCGGCAGCGGCCAGCACGGTGTTGCCCCAGCGGCCGGCGTCCAGCACGTTAAGGGCGTATTCGGGCTGCCACTGCAGCTCCCACAGCTCGTGGAAGGTGCCGGCCTTGCCCTGGGCCCGGCGCGGCTCGCCCCAGCAGATATCGAGCAGGCGCAGGCGGTGCAGCAGGTGGCTGCGGCTCAGGTCCAGCTCCTTACGCAAATCCAGGTCGAGGGTGCGGGCGGTGGCTTCGGGCTTGAGGCGGGTGGCTTTCTGCTGCAGCTGTACATCCTGCTGCAGGGGCGTGGCGGGCTGCTCGGGCGGTACCGCGCCCAGCCGCTCACCCACCACCAGCTCGCGCTGCACCAGTTCCAGGGTCTCGGGGTAGCCCCCGCCCAGGATGGCCACGGCGGCTTCCTGAAGCTCTTCGATGCCCGGCAGCTCGCGGCCGCGCACGGCGGCCAGGGTGTGGGCCAGGCGCACGCCCTCAATGGCGTGGGCGGCGGAAGCGTCCAGGTCGCGGGAGCGGAGCAGGCGAGCGGCGCGCACCATCCAGTGCGTAACCACCTCGGCCCGGGGGGTGGTAAACAGCAGCTCGTACCAGGCCGGCGACCCCACGCCCGCCCCGTAGCCCGAGGCGGTGGACAGGCGCTCAAACGTCCACGGAATCCAGGTAGCGGCGGTGGCTACTTTTTTCAGGCCCTTGAGGCAGGCTTTATCCTCTTTCTTGAGCAGCTCGGGCCGCAGCACCGGGGCGTGCCAGGCCCCGCACACCACCGCTACGCGCTGGTAGCCCTGTTGCAGCGTGGCGCGCAGGGTTTCGCGCATAAAGGCCTCACGCAGCAGGGTTTCCTCGGTTTCGGGCAGGTTCAGCTCTTCGCGCAGGGCCGTCATCAGGTCCAGCACCACGGCAAACGTGTCGGCGTGGCCAGGGGCCTGCTCCAGGCGCAGCTCCCACCACCGCTCCCCGTCGGCGTAGCCGTCGAGCTCGGCCAGGTAGGAGATGGGGTCCCGGGGAACCTCACCCCTTAGCTCCCTGTCCTCGGGGAGAGGGGGGACTAGCTTTAGCTCCTGTTCTGGCTCTAGCTTTAGTTTCTGCTCTGAATTTGGTTGTTGATCTGACTCCGGCTCTTTTTCCTGGTGATGGGCTGGTTCAGGTTGTTGTGGGAAATCTGCCGGTTGCGGTTGTGCAGTTGGGGGTTGGTCTGGGGCTGCATCAGGAGAAGAATCCCGTGCCGGTTCCCCCTCTCTCAAGGAGAGGAGACCAGGGAGTGAAGTCCCGAAGCGCAGGGCCATGGGCAGGTCGAAACAGCGCAGGTGGGCACCGTGGCGGTGGCACCACTGAATGGCCTGCCACTCGGGCGAAAACTCGGCGAAGGGCAGAAACGAGGCCTGCTGGTGCTGTTTGGGGTTGTACACGAGCAGGGCCACCGGCGGCCGCATCTCGGGGTGGGTGGCCGCCGCCAGCGCCGCTTCGGCATCGGCGGGGCACTCCAGCAGCACGATGTCGGGCTGGTAGGCGTCGAGGGCGTGCACGAGGCTGGCGGCGCTGCCGGGCCCATGGTGGCGGATACCAAAAAGGCGGAGGTCGGTGGGCATGGGGTTAAAGTAGTTTGAATGCCTGTCCGTCCCAGATGCCCACTCCGTCGTTTTGAGTCAGCAGCACCAGTTTCCCGTTGCCCAAGGAAAGCATCTTCAATACGTTCATCGGCGAGCCAACTGCGTCAGGCTGGCCATTGCGCCAACGCAGCTTAGGTTGAAATACCTTTTCCCATGATGTAAATCGGGAAAGGTTGGTACCGTACGAGCCTTTATAAACTCCCAGGTTGGAATACACATAAATAGTATTGGTAGCAGTATCATAAGTTGCTGGCCCTACATACGGCGTAGTAGTTCGGAAAGGGATTTGTCTGGTTGTGCTTGTGTCCCGATCATTCCAGGAATCGTAAAGGAGTTGGGCGCTCTGGTTCTTGAACTCGGCCACGGCACCGGAATTGAACATGTGCTGCAAACCAGAAGAAGTGCCCACACCGGAGGGGAGTTGAAAAAAAGATTTAATAGGGTGCAGGTTAATTTCGAATGAGTTAAATGCTAGGTTGGAGAGTTTCTTGTTCTGCGTGTCATAAGCGAAGATATTCCCGCCCCATTCACCATACCCAAATCCCAGCCAGATCGTGTCTTCTTTATCCAGAAAGCAGGCGGAGGGATTGCCTAGCTCTTTCAACTGCCTGAGCTGATCATTGGGTGATGAACCAGGCAAATAGCTTTTGCCCGTGGTGACATCCAAGACTCCCTTTGTAGTAATGGCGAAAACGAGGTTCTGGCTTGTGACTGCCAGTGCAAAAGCATCGACAGGCAACTTGCCAATTACACGCCATGTGGAATCTTTGCTGCTCCATTTTTGCAGTTGCTGACCTGTCTGAGCTACTATATCATCACCTGCTTTGGCAATAAGCTGTGCCTGAATGCCACGAAGGGAAGCCATCTGCACTTTTGCCCCATCAGTAGTATACACCGTTATCTGTCCGCCATTTTCAAGCACCCAAATATGGTTTTTCACTACTACTATATCGGTAGTACTGCCCAAAAGTGATTGTCTCCGTTCAGCAGAGGCGTTAGTTCGCAACGGCTGGAGGATGGCAAGAAGGAATAATAACCGTTTGAGAATATTGGTATTCATTGGCTCTTGATGGGCTGCTAGTACAACTCCGTTAATTGGATGCAGGACTGGTCAACATTGCACACGTTACTCCACTATTCTAGGCACAGTCGGCAGTACTATAATTTTGGGCCCATCTGCCGATCCTGCAGCAACTCCCGTGCGGCGGTTAGGGCATCCGGTAGCACTTTTCTCTCCTGAAGCATCAGTTGCAGGCTTGCGTCGGATTTGCGGGCGAAGTTTTGCTTAAACTGGTCGATGTTCTTCCGCCTGCGTTTGGCTGCTTGCTCGTGCGTGGGGGTAGGTGTAATGCGCTGGTTGATAAAGGCGTGAGCGGCCGGCTTATTCAGGAAATAATACAACAGCACCAGCCCTAGCCCGAGGATCGAAAAACCTACTCCCACGTCTCCAAAACCGAAATTGAACCGGACATTATCCGGTAAAAAATTGATGATGCTGAACAGGGTAAGCCCCAAGGTCAGCAGGAGCACCGGTTTGAAGAACGGGCGGAAAAAGAAGTAGGCCAGCAGATTCAAAAGCACAGCGGCAAAAGCGCCATAATGCGCCGGAGTAAAGGCCCGCTGGTACGCTTCCCCATCCTGGTACACTGGCACAAACAGAACCATGAGAATTGTATAAACACTAAGTGCAGCCAGCAATACTACTGGAATCAGGTTCTTGTGCGTGCGTAGGAAGTGCATTGATAATAGGTTGGTTAGGGCGGGCGAGATGCTTCGCTCCGCTCAGCATGACGTTCGAATTTGAAATCTGGTACTACTCCACCACCTCCCGGCAGGCGCGGTAAAGGTCTTTCCAGCCGTCCCGCTCTTTCACTACGGTTTCGAGGTATTCGAGCCAGACGGTGCGGTCTTGCACGGGGTCTTTGAGCACGGCGCCGGTGAGGCCGGCGGCCAGGTCGTGGGCGCGGAGGCTGCCGTCGCCGAAGTAGGCGGCCAGGGCCAGGCCGCTGTTCATCACCGAAATGGCCTCGCCGGTGCTGAGCGTGCCGCTGGGGCTTTTGAGCTTGGTTTTGCCGTTCTCCGTCACGCCCGAGCGCAGCTCCCGAAAGATGGTCACGAGGCGGCTGATCTGCTCCAGGGCCGGGGCTTCCACCGGCAGCTGCAGCGCCTTGCCCTGCTTTTCCACCCGCGTCTGCACAATGCGCACTTCCTCCTCCGCGGAGGTCGGCAGGGGCAGTACCACCGTGTTGAAGCGGCGGCGCAACGCACTGCTTAGCTCGTTCACGCCCTTGTCCCGGTCGTTGGCGGTGGCAATGACGTTGAAGCCGCTCACGGCCTGCACCTCGGTGGAAAGCTCCGGGATGGGCAATACTTTTTCGGAGAGCATGGTGATGAGCGTGTCCTGCACGTCGGAGGGGATGCGGGTGAGCTCCTCGAGGCGCACCAGGCGGCCCTCCTGCATGCCTTTGAACAGGGGTGAGGGCACCAGCGCACCCAAAGAAGGCCCTTCGGCAATGAGGCGGGCGTAGTTCCAGGAGTAGCGGATGGCGTCCTCGGAGGTGCCCGCCGTACCCTGCACCAGCAAGTCCGACCGGCCGCTGATGGCCGCCGTCAGGTGTTCCGACACCCAGCTTTTGGCCGTGCCCGGCACGCCCAGTAGCAGCAGGGCGCGGTCGGTGGCCAGGGTGGCCACGGCAATTTCCATCAGCCGCCGCTGCCCGATGTACTTGGGCTCGATTTCAAAGCCGTTATCCAGCTTGCCGCCCAGCAGATAGGTAACCACCGCCCAGGGCGAGAGGTGCCAGTTCGGGGGCTTGGGCCGGTCGTGGTCGGCGGCGCGCAGGGCGGCCAGCTCTTCGGCGTATACATCCTCGGCGTGCGGGCGCAGGACGGTGGTAGCGGGAGTAGTGGTGGACATTGAGGAAAGGAGAGTTAGATAGTAAAAATGCTAGTTCCCCTCCTTGGAAAGGAGGGGCCAGGGGTGGTTGATGCTGGCAGAACGATGTAAATGAACGTCATGCTGAGCTTGCCGAAGCATCTCTCCCGCTTCGTTGCAGTAGTAATCAGGCGAAGCGGGAGAGATGCTTCGGCAAGCTCAGTATGACGGATTGGGTATTTATGGGTGAAGCTGTTCAACGATTGGTCAACCACCCCCAACCCCTCCTTTCCAAGGAGGGGAGCTATGTTCTGGCTTAGCCAAAACCGGGCGGCTCGTGCAAAGCTTCCTGCAGCTGCTGGCGGAAGTGCAGGGTATTGAGCAGGCGGGCGAGGCTGTTGTGCAGGTAGGGCACGTCCTGGAGCAGGGGCTGCAGCGGTTCGGCGCAGAGCTGATACTGAGTTACCGGTACTACACGGGCCATATGCTCCAGCAGTTGGGAGGCCGCGTACTGAATGCGGTACAGT
Organism: Hymenobacter metallilatus; assembly: GCF_003944705.1. Lineage (GTDB taxonomy): Bacteria > Bacteroidota > Bacteroidia > Cytophagales > Hymenobacteraceae > Hymenobacter > Hymenobacter metallilatus. The sequence goes on from NZ_RWIS01000006.1 coordinate 69,295, forward strand.
TCGGTAGGTTGCCGCAGAGCGCGGCGCAGCAACTCCACCACCCGGCGCGTGAGGGCTTCGGGCCAGGGCGCGGGTACTAGCTGCAATAGGTGCTGCCAGGGCGCATTGGTGGAGAAGTGTGGGGTGGCGTTGAGCAGCGGCAGGATTAGCTCAGTAAGCTGGGCGGGGGGCAGCACGGCTGCCAGCCGGGCAACGGGCAGGGTGGGCGCTTTCTGGCGTGGTTGGGCGTGCAGCCACTCCAGCAAGGCGTGGGTCCACACCGCATCCTGGTGCAGCACTGCCGCCTCCGACCACGCCGTGAGCAGCAAATCCGCCCATTCAGTGTCGGCCGCCAGGTCAATGATTTTAGCGGGCGAGACGTGCCATTGCTCAGCCCAGCGCCGAGGCGGAATCAGAACGAGAAGCTGGCCCAGCAGCGCGGCTTTTTCGCCGGGGAAGCGACTGTCTTTTTGCTCTATGCCGTCGAGCAGCCAGTTTTTGTCCCAGGTGGAAGCTGGTAGCTCTACCAGGAGTTTCTTGCTGAGCAGATTACGTTTAAGTTGTACCAGCGGCTCGGCGCGTTGCCAGAGCCGTGCCAGCAGGGGGCTGTCGGGGAGGCGCACCAGTAGGGGCAGCACCGTTTGGCGTACTTCCTTGCTTTTGGCAGCCAGATACTGCGTGAGCAGGGGCGCATCGTCGGCAGCCAGCCTTTCCTGAAGCGTTTCCAGCAGCTGGGCCTGGTGTTTGGCCGGCTCCTGGGGCAGCCCAGCGGCCAGCAGCTGGCGGGCGTGGGCGGGCTCCCGGCGGCGCAGGTTTTCCAGGTACAAGGCGCGCTGCCCAATAGTGCCGGTTTCCCAGGCAGTTTGCTCAGTAGCCTGCTCCGAGGCGGCCAGCAACCCTTGCCACGCCGGGTTCTGGGCTGCCAGCCAGGCCCCCCGCCGACCCAGCACCGCAGCAACTGCCGGGTGCAATGCTGGTCGGGGGCGGGCGTATTCGAGTAGCTGCACCAGTAGCTGGTGCGGTACCCGGCGCTGGTTGTCGGCCAGCGCGGCCAGAAATTCGGGCAGTAGCTCGGGGTATTGGCCTTCCAGCAACTGCTGCAGCAGCTGAGCACCGCCAGCTCCCAAGGCATCCTGTGTTTCGGGAGCGGCCAAGGCAACATCTGCTACAGCCGTAGCTGCCAACCGGTAGCCTGCTTTGCGGATGGCACTCAAAACGCCGGCCGTTAGCAAAGCCTGCTTTTCGCGGTGGTCGGAAGTACCATCGGGCAGCACAAAACCGGGCACTACGGGTAGCTCGTCGGGGTTTTGGCGGGTGCCGAGCAGGGCTACGCGCTGCAGGCGCTGCCAGTCGGCGGCGGGGCGCAGAGCGGCCTCCGGGGTGGGGTGGGTTTCGGACATCGGCTAGGAAGTTTGTAGTTCAGCCACGGTATCCCACCCCACCAAAGGACGCAGGCCCTGGCCGGTCCACTCCCCGAAAACGGTGAGCGGAAAGCCGCCGCTGATGGCCCGCAGCTCCCAGCCAAATGAGTCGTCGCAGAGCAGGCGGATTTCGATGAGGCGGTTGGTTACAGAAGTTGCGCCGACCATACCGGCCGCACTGGGTTCGGCCGGGAACCGCAGTACCCAACCTTCGGCCGTAGGGACGGGTACCCCGCCACCAAGCAGGGCTGGCCACTCGCGCAGCCAGGGCTGCCGGGCCAGGGCAGCAGCATAGGCAGCCAGTAGCTGCCCGGGCCCGCCACTACCCGGGGGCACGGGGTTGGCGGGCTGAATTCCCTGAAACGTGAGCTGCCCCGGAATGGCGCGCAGCGGTAATAAACCCGGATAAAACGTTAGTTCGCCTTCATAGAAGCCATCGGGTACCAGCGGGGTGGCAAAGGCCTGGCCTCCAAAGGAAAACTCCACCACCAGCGCGAAACAGCTGGTCCGCTGGCCCTGCAGCCAGGCCCGCCGCACGGTCAGGCGGTCTTCCTCAGTAGTAGCCAGGGCCAGAACGCGCCACTCGTCGGTTACAGAGGGCTGCGTGGCCTGCACGTCTTCCTTTTTTAGGTTCACGCTCACTAATTGCAGCACCTCCTGGCGGGCGTCCTCGCTCAACTCAGGCAGGCGCAGGAAAGCGCGCACCAGTAGGTACAGCTCCCCTAGTCGGCTTAGCATCCGGGAGGGCCAGTCGGCGCCCTGGTGGCGCAGGGCGGGCAGTTCCCGCACCACCGTAGCCAAGCCGGGTAGCTGATTATCCACGAGGCGGGCGGCCTGGTTTTCCCAGTAGCTTCGGGGCTGCTGGTCGAGGGCAGCCAGGCCGGCCCGTATGATGTCCACCAGCCAGATTTCCAGTTCTTGTGCCCCGCGCTGCATACGGTTCTGGCGCTGTACCTCGCGTTTCTGGCGAGCCACCGCCGCGGCAGTTTCTGCCGCTGCCGGGTCAACCGCTGCCGCGGCAGCGGTGTCAACTGATTTGGCTACCTGCTTTTCCTGGGCTTGCTGGCGCTTATCCAGCCACTCCTGCAGCCAGCCGGGGGGCTCAGCGGGGCTCAGCAGCTGGGGCTGGCGGGCCAGCAGCAGGAGCAGGCCCGCCCCGTGCTTGCAGGGAAATACGCGGCTGGGGCAGCTGCACTTGAAGGCGGGAGCGGTGAGGTCGATACCGGTTTGGTAAGGCTTGCTGCCGCTGCCTTTACACTCACCCCAGGCGGCGGTGTCGGTGCGGCCCAGGTTGCCCCACTTGGCGGGAGCGGCCAGCTCCTGGCCCCGTTTCAGGGTACCGGTGTCGGTGATGAGGGCGCGGGCCTGTTCTTCGGTCCAGGTCAAAACGGTGTCTCGGTTAGGTCTGCCGAAGCAAGACGGTTACCGGGCCAAAGTAGGAGTTCAGACTGGAAATACCGCGTTACAGTTTGGGCATTTATGCACCACAGTACCCACGTAATACAGCCGCTGCCACCACGTCGGCCGAGGCAGCGGCGCGGCGTCCTCGGCCCGGCAACGCGGGCAGCGCAGCACCGGCGGCGTGGCGCGCTGTTGCTCAAAGGCTTCCACTAGCGCCCGGGCCTGCGGCACATCGGCTTCCTCAATCAGCAGCTGGTAAAACAGGCCGTCGCCGAAGGGGAAGGAAGGCGGGCCGCAGGTTTTCACCAGTGCATCCACATCGGCGTCCCGAAGCTGATTGTACAGCGCCACCGCCTCGGCGTAGGTCAGGAACTGGGCGGCGGGGGTGAGCATGGGGAGAATGGAGGAAAATACCCTGTCATCCTAAGCAGAGCGAAGGACCTTATCACGTCAGGGCAGTTCGTGCTGACGTGATAAGGTCCTTCGCTCTGCTCAGGATGACAGCCGGTTAGTGTATTACTTCCGGCGTTTCACCGGCGTGCCGCGCTGCCCGCGGAGCTTGCCTACGTACACCAACAGCCCCACGCTCAGCACGGCCAGGGCGGCGGCCAGCAACTCGCGGCTGGTGCGGGCGGCGGTGGCTTCGTCGGCGGTGGCTTGCAGGTCCTGGAGTTTCTTGTCGCGCTGCCGGTCCCGCTCCTGGAGGTTGGCAATCTGGTTTTCCAGGTCGTGGAACCGCTCCCGGGTGCTGCTCTGGTCGGTTTGCGCCACGGTGGCCAGCTGCTTCACCTGCTGGTTTTCGGCTACTACGGCGGCGGTTTTACGCAGGGTGCCGGCCTGCACGGCCCGCACTATTTCAGTGTCTTTGCGGATGATGCCTTTCAGGGCGTCTACCACTTCCTGCAGGTCTTTTTTGCTGGGCTTGTCGGCCAGGAAGGCGTTGCGCTGGGCGGCGGCGGCTTCGTAGTCCTGCACCAGCTGCTGGCGCTCCTGAATCAGGCGGGGTAGCGGGTCGTCGGGGGCGGTGGTGGGCGTGGGCGTCTGGGCGAGGACTGACCCTAGGGTCAGGCAAGTGGCGAAGCAAAAGGATGTGAAGCGGCGGGGAAGGAGCTGGTTAGTCAAAATAAAATTGGGGGCAGAAGTGAACAAAACAAGCTTTTTAGCTAAATCGAGTCTATGAAACGTATATTCTATCTACTAAGTCTATCCGTCCTGTTGGCGGCCTCGGCCTGCAAAACGGCCAAAACAACATCCGGCACTAACGCTAAGCCGAACATTACCGGCTCCACCAACCTGCCGCAAAGCTACTATGATAACGCGCGCCAGACCGTAGCGCCGGCCACCGGGCTATCGGTTACCACCGACCCGGAGTACGGCGTAACGCAGCAAAAACCCATCTGTGTAGGCGGCAAAACTGATTCGGGGGCCCGTAATCAGCAGGCTTATCTGAATGCTCTGCGTGGCCCCGGCGGTGAGGAAATCAGCTACCGGCGGCGTGGAAGCTGCTGTGCATTCAAAACACCCAACGGCATCATCGGCGGAATGGGTATGCTGGATGTATATGAGGTGACTTGGGCCGGCAGTGCCAAACCCCTATTGCTCTACCTCAACTTCTACGACGAAGGTCCGCTGCTGGCACCAGTAGGCCTGACCCTCGCCAAGCCTTAAAAATGGTCAGGTGTGTACAAAAAATGGCGGGCCCGCTTTTCAAAAGCAGGCCCGCCATTTACGTATAAAATCACTTCTACGCTTCCAGCAGCGGCACCGGCTGCCGTATTTCCTTGGGTTTATGCCGGTAGAAGTATAGAATCAGAATCGGCAGCAGCGTCAGCTCCGCCACTACCCCAAACAGCAAGGTCAGCCCAATCAAAAGCCCCACGTAAAAAGTCCCGTCAAACGAAGAAAAGATCAACGTGGAGAACCCGCCCACCAGAATCAGGGAGGTGACGATGACTGCTTTGCCGGCCATCAGGTAGGTTTTGCGCACGGCTTTGAACAGGCTGGGCTCCTTCAGCAGCACCAGTTTCAGCTTCGAGATGAAGTGGATGGTGTCATCCACGGCAATACCGAAGGCAATGGTGAAGATGATGCTGGTGCTCACCTTCATGCTCACGCCGGCCGCACCCATCACGCCGGCCACAATCAGAATGGGCACCAGGTTGGGGATGAGCACCACCACCGTCATGCGCAAGCTCCGGAACAGCAGCAGCACAATCAGCGTCACCATCACAATGTCGATGCTCATGCCCGTAATCATGTTGAGCGTGAGGGTTGAGTTATTTTTGTCGATGAGGTTGGCCGAGCCGGTGAGGCGGGTTTGCAGCACGGTGCTGTCCACAGAGGTGCGCAGAAAGCGGCGCAGGCCGGCGTTCAGCTGGTCGGCCCGGATGCTGCCCACGTCGGGCATACGGCCGGTAAGGCGACCCTCGGAGCCGTCGGGCAGGGCCAGCGCCCGGAACTCGGGCTTCTTGCGAAACAGCTTCACCTTGCGCACCAACCGCTGCAGCTCGGCTTCAGAATCGGGGAGGCGGTACTCGCTCAGCAGGCCGCCGTTCAGGGCCTTGCGCACCGATTTGATGATGGTGACCGGCGAGGCCACGAAGTTCAGGCCATATTCTTTTTGCAGGTAGCCCTCGATTTTCTCGGTTTGGCGCAGCACCTGCAAATCGTAGATCGTGCGGCCAGAGCCGGGCTTCAAATCCAGCTCGAAAGGCCGCACGCCGGCAAACTGCCGCTCGAAAAACCGGAAATCCAGCTTCACCGGGTCGTTCTTCGATAGGTCGTCGAGCAGCGCCGAATTGATGCGGATGCGCGAGGCCGAGGCCACCGACAGCCCCAGCACCACGGCGCTGATGGCCACCACCCAGTGCCGCCGGGCCAGCACCGTCCGGAACAGGCGGCCCAGCACGCCGTCCCAGCTGTGGCCTTCCCGGCGCGGAATGCGCAGCTGGGGCTTGCGCAGCAGTACCAGCATGGCCGGCAGCAGCGTGAAGCTGAGGGCAAACGTGAGCAGCACGGCAATGCCCGTGAACAGCCCGAAGTTGTAGATGGGCCGGATGGTGCTGGTCATCAGGGTGAAAAACCCGATGCTGGTCGTCAGGGCCGACAGTCCCGAGCCGAAGCCCGATTCCTTGAGGGCAATCAGCAGCGACTCTCGCTTACTGGCCCCGTAGCCCAGCTCCGTGACGTAGCGCGTGATGATATGAATGGTATCGGACATGCCCACCACGAACAGCATCACCGGCAGCAGGGCCGTCATCAGATCAATGCTCACCCCGAAGGCCGACATCACGCCCAGCCCCCACAGAATGGCCCCCAGCACCACCACCAGCGGCAGCACCACACCCCACCACGTCCGGAACGTGAGCCACAGCAGCCCCGTCACGAGCAGCACCGAGAGGCTCATGAACACCATCAGCTCCACCTGCAGCCGGTCCACAAACACCGACTGCGCCACCATCTTGCCGGCCAGGTGGTACTCGTTTTCGGGAATGCCCTGGCGGGCCAGCTCGGTGCGCACGGCCGCCAGCAGCGAGTCACCGGGCGGCTTGCTGAGGTTGGGTGAGGTCTGGAACAGGATGGTCACGGCCCGCGCATCGCGCGAAATCAGGTTGCCGATGAGGCCCGGCGTGCGGTACACCAGCGCCGAGTCCTGGGCGCGCCGCTCGGGCTCCTGCGGGTGCAGGTAAGGCACGTTGAACACGCCCAGCCCCTCCACCACCGGGTTGCTGGCCGTGGTCGGCGACGAGACCTGCGTGACGTGCCGCCGCGCCCGGATAAAGCGTGTGAGCGAATCGACTTTGGTCAGGAACCGGGGCTCGAACACCGTCTGGCCGGCCGGGGCTTCCAGGCCCAGCAGCACGTAGTCGTTGTCGTTGCCGAAGCGGGCGGAGTAGGCCTGGTAGTAGTCCAGGTCCGGGTCGCCGGCAGGGTAGAAGTCGTTGAAATTATAGTTGAAGCGCAGCTGAGCCACGAAGAACACGGCCAGGGCCGTGAGCAGTCCGAGGGCCAGCAGCGTGAGGTGCGCAAGTTTGCGAAGGGGCATAGGCAAGGTCCCGAAGCCGTAAGCTCCGGGCATCAGAAAACACGTGAGGAGCCCTGAACAGGCTTCGGCAAAACTACAACCGGTGGCGTGCGGTTTTCTGCCGGAACCGAGCTACTTTAGGACAACCGAAAACCAACCCCTGATTTCCGGCATTTGTTTCTCCATCTTCCATCCTCGCTTTTTATGAAAAACGCCCTGCTCGCCCTTGCCCTGTTTGCCTTCGTTGGTTCCGCCGCTGCCCACGAGGGCGAGAAAACTGCCAAAAAAGGCAAAAAAGCCGCCAAAATGGAATGTTCCGAGGCGCAGAAGTCGGCCATGGGTAGCTCCTGCTGCATGAAAAAAGGTACCAAAACTGCCGCTGTAACGCCGGCCCCGGCTGCCGCCCCGGCGGTTAAGTCGTTGTAAGTAGCTGCTGGTAATCGGCTTTATGCTGCTGCCACGATGTAGAGACGCAATACTTTGCGTCTCTTCGTTGAACGGTTCGTATCAACCGGTTTAAACAACTTCAGCAACGAGGAGACGCAGTACTTTGCGTCTCTACATGGTAGCGGTTGTTGCTTAAAAATATAAGAAGCCCCTCCCGTAATTTACTGCGTGAGGGGCTTTTATATTAAAAATGCGTTGATGAATAACAAGTTGCATACAATTCTCTGGCTATTCGTGGTCCTGGTGTGCACCGCCGCCGGGCAAGCTCGTGCGCAGGCTACGTACAACCGCTGGGAGGCGAAACCAGTTATTCGCCCGAAGCCTCCTACTGCTGCCCAACGCGGGGTGCAAACGATGCAAGCGAAAATCCGGCAAGATTCGCTGAATCAGCTACAGGCGCTGCGCCGGGATTCTCTACGCATTGTTGCATCGGGCGCTGCTATGTCGCTTTTGCAACGTGGTATCGGGCAGCGCATCAAGGAAAACCACATTCTTTCCGAAGATAACCGGTATTATGACTACCTGCGCAGGACGATCCACTACCCAACACAGGCGTTGCGGGCGCAGGTAGAAGGCAAGATTACCATGCGGCTGACCATCAACACCACCGGCCAGGTAAATAACCTGGAAGAGCTGGAAAATACGATACCGGCAAGCGCAGCCGGCCGGGCTGAAATGGTGCGGCAAGTGGTGGTAGCGCTGCGTCAATTACGCTTCGAAGCTGGCCCGGTCACAACAGAAGTGCTGACATTCGCCTATAAATTTCTATAGGTTTAGGTACGTGCCCACTATCGAAGTTCTGACATTTATCAGTGCCCCACCAGTTCGGTGTTTTCAACTGGCGCTAAGCATGGATTTGCACACCATTTCGGCCAGCCAAACCCAAGAGGAAATCATCGGTGGCGTCCGTCGTGGCGTGCTTCAGCTCGGAGACTCTGTCACGTTCCGGGCGCGGCATTTTGGCGTGTGGCAGACGCTGACGAGTAAAGTCACGGAGTTCGAGGCCCCAAGGTATTTCTGCGACGAAATGCAGCGGGGCGCTTTTAAACGCATGCGCCATGAGCACCATTTTCAGGTGCAGGATGCCGGTACCCTAATGCGGGACGTGTTCGAATTTACCTCCCCGCTGGGCTGGCTGGGCCGGGCGGTGGATGCGCTGGTGCTGAAACGCTACCTGCGGAAGTTTCTGGTGGAGCGGGCGCGCGTGGTCAGGCACTACGCCGAAAGCGGCCAGTGGCGCGAAGTACTGCCGCCGCAGTAACGGCCGGCTGCTGTGCCCGCCGAAACATCCCCCGAAGCCCGACGGTTGCTGAAGCGCCGGCCGCCCCACGCCGGCACCCATCTGCTGCCGTATGCCCGAATCCGCCCCTTTATCCCCCGCCGACATTGACCGCATCATCGAAATGGGGTGGGAAGACCGCACGCCGTTCGAGGCCATTGAGGCGCAATTTGGCTTGGCCGAAAAGGAAGTCATTGCCCTGATGCGCCGCGAAATGAAGGCGTCCTCGTTTCGGATGTGGCGGGCCCGCATGAGCGGCCGCGCCACCAAGCACCGTGCCCGTCGTCCCGACGACGTGGACGGCTTCAAGAGCAACCAGCAGCGCAGTATCTCCCTCAACAAACTCAGCAAGCGGTAGCGCCCCCTTTCCCGTCATGAGCACGCACCTGCGTAAACTCCACGCCGGCCAGGCCCACCCCGAGCCCACCGCCGCGCCCAACCTCAGCTTCCCCACCCGTTACGCGGCTATTCTGGACCGGGTAGCGGCCATCGACCCGGTGCGTTACGGCTGCTCGCGCAACTTCCTCAACGGGGCCCTCACGTATCTGTCGCCCTACCTGAGCCGGGGCGTTATCAGCACCCGGCAGGTGTACGAGGCCCTGCAGGCCCGCGGCTTCACCTTCGACGAGATGCAGAAGCTGGCCAGCGAGCTGGGCTGGCGCGACTATTTCCAGCGGGTGTGGGAGGCCCGCGGCGACGAGCTGTTCACTGATTTGCGCCAGCCCCAGCCCGGCGTGCAGCACCACCGGCTGCCCCGGGCCCTGCCTGAAGCCCGCACCGGCATTGCGGCCGTGGATGGGTATTTGCGCCAGCTGCCCGCCACCGGCTACCTGCACAACCACCTGCGCATGTACGTGGCTAGCCTGGCCTGCTGAATCGGGCGGGCGCACTGGGCGGCCCCGGCGGCCTGGCTCTACTACCATCTGCTCGACGGCGACCTGGCCAGCAACACCTGCAGCTGGCAGTGGGTGGCCGGCGCGTTTGCTGGCAAGCCCTACTACTGCAACCAGGAAAACATCAATCACTACACCGGCAGTCAGCAGCGCCACACCTACCTCGACGTAGCCTACGGCGAGCTGCCCACGCTGCCCGTGCCCCCGGAGCTGCAGGCCACCGTCGCGCCCGACCTAGAAACCCCGCTGCCCGCCACGCCCGCCCCGGTTATCGACCCCGCCCGGCCGCTGCTACTCTACAACAGCTACCACCTCGACCCGCAGTGGCGCGCCGACGAGCCGGCCAACCGCATCCTGGTACTTGAACCCTCGCACTTCCGGCGGTTTCCGGTGAGCGGGGCGGTGCTGGCCTTCATCCAGCGGCTGGCCACGGACAATATCCCCGGCATCCAGGTATTCGTGGGGGAGGTGACGGAGCTGCCCCACCTGGCCGACGTGCCGGCCATCTACACCCGCCAGCACCCCACCACGGCCCACTACCCCGGCACCCACGACGCCCGCCCTTGGCTGGTGCCGGAAGTAGTCGGCTATTTCCCCAGCTTCTTCAACTACTGGAAAAAGTGCGAAAAAGTACTGCGCCGCCAAGAGGTAGAAGGCACGGTGTAGAGACGCGACACTTCGCGTCTCGGCGTTGAACGGCTCGTCCGAACCAATTTAAACAACCTCAGCAACGTAGAGACGCGACACTTCGCGTCTCTACACCGTGCCAACAGCCGCCGGAGGTACTTAATCATCTAGGTATAAACTGTAGCTTTGCGCTCCTGTTCGGTGCCCTTTTCGTTGAAAACGGTGATGCAGGACACTTTCAGGTTCCGCCGCTATACGCCCAAGCGCACACCACTTCATGCACCAATACCACACCCTGCTCCAGCATATCCTCGAACACGGCACCCGGAAAACCGACCGCACCGGCACCGGGACGCTGTCGGTGTTCGGGTATCAGATGCGCTTTAATCTGCAGGAGGGGTTTCCGCTGGTGACCACCAAGAAGGTACACCTGAAAAGCATCATCCACGAGCTGCTGTGGTTTCTGCGCGGCGACACCAGCAACCAGTCGCTGGAAGACGTGGGCGTGACCATTTGGCGGGAGTGGGCCGACGAGCAAGGCGAGCTGGGCCCTATCTACGGCAAGCAGTGGCGCAGCTGGGCCGCGCCCGATGGGCAGAGCATCGACCAGATTGCCCAGATGGTGCACCTGCTGCGCACCCAGCCCGATTCGCGCCGCATGGTGGTATCAGCCTGGAACGTGGCCGAGCTGCCGCTGATGCGCCTGACGCCCTGCCACGCCCTGTTTCAGTTCTACGTAGCCGACGGCCGCCTCAGCTGCCAGCTCTACCAGCGCTCCGCCGACGTGTTCCTGGGTGTGCCCTTCAACATTGCCAGCTACGCCCTGCTCACCCTCATGATGGCTCAGGTAACCGGCCTGGAGCCCGGCGAGTTCATCTGGACCGGCGGCGACACCCACCTCTACAGCAACCACCTGGAGCAGGCCCGCCTGCAGCTCACCCGGGAGCCCCGCCCGCTGCCCGCCATGCGCCTGAACCCCGCCGTGCAGGACATCTTCGCCTTCCAATACGAGGACTTCACCCTGGAAAACTACAACCCCTGGCCCGCTATTAAAGCGCCAGTGGCAGTATAGGAGGCGGGTTACATGGTAAGGTTGAATAATATATCCCTTCGGTAATTGCTCGATGGGTAAGTAGGTATTTTCCTGAAAAGCACTTCGGTAGCTTAGTTATGCCGGGTAAGGGTACGGCTTGCAATTAGAGGAGCAGGATCAAAAAATGTACTGCTGATTGTATAGAAAGTGCTCTATGTTAAGAGGTTGATAATGAGTGGAATGATGTCGCGCTATCTGCCTGCACGTCCTTTATGCATCAGCAATATTCTGAGTGTAATTTGTTACCGAGGTGATACTATAGTGTAGTTGTCCGATGCATATACCAGTCTTAGCATAGTTCAGCTCCCGAAAAGTTCTGTATAAAAAAAATCGGAATCATTTTGAGAAATTGCTGATCCGGTAATAGAACTTTTCCCGTAGATATCCGCAGAAACCAGATACTGCTATGTCTACTGCTATTTCTGCCTGCTCCACGCTGTCCCGCCAGCACCGCGCCTGGATTGCTCTGTATTCCCTACAGATGGCCACATCACACCGCAACCAGGTATTGGCGCAGAACAATGTGACGGAGTCGGACTTAGTGGAATATCAGGAGAGTTGGGTGAAGATGCAAGTGCGGCGGGGGATGCTGGAAAAGTAAGGGGTTTTGCCAGTTTGGGAAAAGTAAAAATCCAGTAAACCGATTAAAATCCAATGGGTTGTGGGCCGTCGTAGCTGTGGTATGGTACTACTTGTACACCTACAGCCATGGCAGTTGTTGTATGCACCCCGTTAAGCCGGCGGCACCGGGCCTGGATTGCGTTATACTCTTTGGATTCCGGGCGGCAGGACCGGGCTCAGGTACTTGCGCAGAATGCCGTAACCGAAGCCGACCTGACTGAATTCTTCGAAAGCTGGTTTGCACTTCGAAGCCGGATTACCTGGACGGATTTTCAGTAAGCGTATACCATCTGGTCGTTACTTCATACCAGCTTGAGCCTGTGGTTGCCAGACTTACGCTACGTGAGCAAGTCGTGGCTTTCCAGGGCACGGAGCTGCAGAAGCAGTGGATGATGCTCCGAGGCGAAATCGGTGGCATTCAGCCGCAGTATAGCCCGAATTCCGGCAATATTGGCTGTAAACACAGCCTCGGCGGCCAGCAGCTCTTCGGGCCCAAACAGGCCCGTGTGCCAGTGTAAACCTGCCTGCCGGGCTGCTTCCTGCAGGTGCCTCAGCCGGGCGCCGGCCACGCAGCCCGTCGCTACATCCGGGGTATACACAGTATTGCCCCGGATCCAGGCAACGGAAGCGGCCACTGCTTCGGCCACGTACCCTTCCTTCGACAGCAAAATAAGCTCGTCCAGCTGCCGACGCTGCCGTTCCTGGGCAGCCAGCACGTACAGCAGCGCGTTGGGTCCTTTGCAGAAGGATACCGCTGAGGCCTGGGTATGCACGCTCTCCGCCAAGGCGCTATGCCGTATAGTACCGGTCACCGCCTGAAATGGTTGCTGGGTCATCAGCCACTCAGCGGCGTTGGTAGCGGGACTATACAGGCCGCCGCCCCCGCGCCAGAGCTGCAACCGGATGCGGTAGCCCGTACCACTGGGCGGCGCCGTTGCAACCAGGAGGCTTATGGTGGCCGCCAGCGCCGCCTCCGTAGTCAGGGCCGCGGGAAGCTCCAGGCCTAGGGCCGTTGCGGCGCGTTGCAGCCGGGCCAGATGATGGGGGGCGTAGCGTATTTGGTCATGGGACCACACCAGCGTCTCAAAAAAACCGTCGTTGAAGTATAGCCCCCGGTTCGGCAGGGGCAGCGCAAATTCGGCTTCGGGAAGTAAATGGCCGTTGTAGAGCAGCATGGAACAGAAGAAATAAATCGACCGGGCGGGGTTACAATAACCCAAACCGCTTGCCCGGCAGCGCCTTCACTACTCCCCGGAACTCCAGCCCCAGCAGCAGCGAGGCTACCGTATGCACCGGCAGCTGTGCCTTCCAGGCCAGATTATCCAGGTGCTCCTCCCGGCCGTTAGCCCCAAGCAGCACAGTTATCAGCTGAAACTCTTCCACGGCAAACTCAGCAGCATCATACACAGCGGGGGCCGTGGGTTTGCCTTGCAGGTGCAGGGCCAGGTCCCAGTTCAGGGCCTGCTCGATGTCGGCGGGCTCGGCGTACAATGCGGCCCGGCTGGTTTTGATGAAGTCGTGGCAGCCTTCCGAGGCTACCGAGCCCAGGGGGCCAGGCACGGCCAGCACCTCCCGGTTGTAGTCCAGGGCCAAATCAGCCGTAATGAGGGCGCCGCCTTTGCGGGCCGCTTCCACTACTACGGTGCCATCAGAAAGGCCGGCAATGATTCTATTCCGAGCGGGGAAGTTATACTTGTCGGGCGGAGTACCAAAGGGAAACTCCGTGAGCAGACCGCCCTGACTGAGCATTTTCTCGGCGGTTTTGCGGTGGGCGTGGGGGTAGATGACGTCGAGGCCGGTGGCCATGACGCCCACGGTTTCCAGGCCTTCCTGCAAGGCAGCGCGGTGGGCGGCAATATCAATGCCATAGGCCAGGCCACTTACGATGAGCGGGCGGTGGGAGGCCACGCCTTTAATGAGCCGCTCGGTTTGCTCCCGGCCGTAGTCGGTGGCCTGGCGGGTGCCTACCAGGGCCAGGGTTTTGGGCTGATTGAGGTCGGCGGTGCCCTGGTAGTAGAGCAGGGCGGGGGCATCGGGAATCTGCTTGAGCCGGGCCGGAAACTGCTTGCTGGTGTAAAACAGCAGCTGCACGCCTTCCTTCTCCGCCTTGTGCACCGCTGCCTCGGCCTGCTTCAGTGCGGCGGTGCGCTCCGGCCCTGTGAGCACCTTCACTGTGGCCGGCCCCACGCCCGGAATCTTCAGCAGCTTGCCCGGCGGCAGGTGCAGCACGTTCCGCGCCGAGCCGCCGTAGCTCATCAGCTGCCGCGTCAGCTGCGGCCCCACGCCGGAAAACAGCGTTAGAGCGACTTCGTGGAGGAGGGTGTCGTTGGTAGAGGATATGGTCATCCGATAATGCGTAAAAGAATAGAGAGCATAGCGTCTGTCATCCTGAGCGGAGCGAAGGACCTTGTCACGTTACAACGATTCGTGCTGATGTAATAAGATCCTTCGCTCCGCTCAGGATGACAGATTAAGCTACCCTTGCTACTGCGCCTTCCCAATAGCATCCAGCTCCTTTTTCATGGTCACCATAAACTTGCGGATGCGCTCCAGGCTTTGAATTACGTCGATTTTCTCCTTGAGCTGGGGGCCTTTCTGCTTGAGCATGTCGCGGGCCCCGGGAATAGTGTAGCCGCGCTCCTTTACCAGGTGGTAGATGGTGCGGAACACGTCGATGTCCTGGGGCGTGTAGAGGCGGTTGCCCTTCTTGCTCTTGCGGGGGCGTAGCTCCTCAAACTCCGTTTCCCAGAAGCGAATCAGCGAAGGAGCCACGTTGAATTGGGCTGCAACTTCACCAATGGTGAAGTACTGCTTCTCGATTTCACGGTCTTTGTAGGGCATGGGATGGAGAAAATGGAGATACTACAGCACGTCATTCCGAGCGGAGCCAAGAAATCTCGCTTGGCTGACGTCTGAGTTGCTACTGCAACCTCAGCACGCGAGATTCCTCGGCTCCGCTCGGAATGACAGTTGGGGAGGCCTTATCGGTTTCGGTTTCCGGCTGAGTCGGCTACCTTTGCCGCTAGTGCCTTTCCCGGGGGAAGGGCGAAAAATAGCCAAAATCCCGGCGGCTGCCAATTTCCGGTGCCCGCCGCCACGTATTCTGCCATGTCACTGCCCACCGCATCGCACGTCCGCCAGCAATTCCTGGACTTCTTCGCTTCCAAAGGCCACCACATCGTGCCCTCGGCCCCCATTGTAGTGAAGGACGACCCCACGCTGCTGTTCATTAACTCGGGCATGGCCCCGTTCAAGGACTATTTCCTGGGCAACAAGCCTGCGCCCTATAAGCGTATTGCCGACACCCAAAAGTGCCTGCGCGTATCGGGCAAGCACAACGACTTGGAAGAGGTAGGCTACGACACCTACCACCACACCATGTTCGAGATGCTGGGCAACTGGTCGTTTGGCGACTACTTCAAGAAGGACGCCATTGCCTGGGCCTGGGAGTTGCTCACCGAGGTGTACAAGCTGGAAAAGGACCGCTTGTACGTGACCTATTTCGAGGGCGACCAGGCCGACGGCACCGCCGCCGACACCGAGACCCAGGACCTCTGGCGCCAGTACACCACCGACGACCGGATTCTGCCCGGCAACAAGAAGGACAACTTCTGGGAGATGGGCGACACCGGCCCCTGTGGCCCCTGCACCGAAATCCACATCGACCTGCGCTCCGAGCAGGAGCGGGCCCAGAAGCCCGGCCGCGAGCTGGTAAACGCCGACCACCCGCAGGTGGTGGAAATCTGGAACAACGTGTTCATGGAGTTCCAGCGCCTGGCCGATAAGAGCCTGATCAAGCTGCCCGAGCAGAGCGTGGACACTGGCATGGGCTTCGAGCGCCTGATGATGGCCGTGTCGGGGGTGAAGTCGAACTACGACACCGACGTATTTCAGCCGCTTATCCAGTTCATTGCCAAGGCGGTAGGCAAGGAGTACACGGGCTCAGTTGTCAGTGCTCAGTTGTCAGTTGTCAGTGAGGACGACCAAGGCGAACTAACAACTAACAACCAGCAACTAACAACCCAGCAAAAAACGGACATTGCCATCCGGGTAATTGCCGACCACATCCGCACCATTGCCTTCACCATTGCCGATGGGCAGCTGCCGAGCAACGTGAAGGCCGGCTACGTGATTCGGCGGATTCTGCGCCGGGCCGTGCGCTATGCGTTTTCCTCACTGGGCCAGAAGCAGCCCTTCCTGTACAAGCTGGTGCCCGTGCTGGCCGACCAAATGGCCGGCATCTTCCCCGAGCTGAAAGCCCAGACCGCCTTTGTGCAGCGTGTGATTGAGGAGGAGGAAATTGCCTTCCTCAAAACCCTGGAAACCGGCCTGCGCCGCCTCGACGCCCTGGAGGAAACCACCCGCCAGAACGGCGGCGTGATTGACGGCAAAACCGCTTTCGAACTGAGCGACACCTTCGGTTTCCCGCTGGACCTCACCGCCCTCATTGCCCGCGAAAAGGGCCTGACGGTGGACGAGGAAGGCTTCAAGAAAGAGCTGGAGCAGCAGAAGAACCGCAGCCGCAACGCCCAGGAAACCGAGCAGAGCGACTGGGTGACGGTAACGGAGCACGACGCGCCCAACGTGTTTGTGGGCTACGACCAGGACGAGGCCACGGCCCGCCTGCTGCGCTACCGCAAAATCGACAAGAAGGGCAAAACCGAGTACCAGCTGGTGCTCGACCAGACGCCGTTCTACGCCGAATCGGGCGGACAGATTGGCGACACGGGCTACCTGGAGTCGCCGCTGAGCAAGGTGCGCGTGATTGATACCAAGAAGGAAAACGACCTCATCATCCACACCACCCTGGATTTGCCCCAGGACCTGGAGGCTGAGTTTCTGGCCCGCCCCGACGCCGCCCGGCGCGCCCTCATTCGCAACAACCACTCGGCCACCCACCTGTTGCAGGCCGCCCTGCGCCAGGTGCTGGGCAGCCATGTGCAGCAGAAAGGCTCGTTGGTGAACGACAAGCTCCTGCGCTTCGACTTCTCCCACTTCACCAAAGTAACCACCGAGCAGCTGCGCGAGATTGAGCAGCTCGTGAACCAGCGCATCCGCCAGCAGATTCCGCTGGAGGAGCGCCGCAACGTGCCCATTGAGGAAGCCAAAACGCTGGGCGCTATGGCCCTGTTCGGGGAAAAGTACGGCGACTTTGTGCGCGTCATCACCTTCGACCGGGACTACTCGGTGGAGCTGTGCGGGGGCCTGCACGTGCCCAACACCGGCAGCATCGGCTACTTCAAAATTACCTCGGAATCGGCCGTGGGGGCGGGGGTGCGCCGCCTGGAGGCCGTTACGGCCGGGGCCGCCGAAGCCTACGTGGACCAGCAGCTAGACCTGCTGACGCAGGTACGCGAGGCCCTGGGCAACCCCCAGCACCTACTCCCCGGCATCGAGAAGCAGACCGAGGAAATTGCCACGCTGCGCAAGCAGCTGGAGCAGTTTGCCCAGCAGAGCATCAACCAGCAGAAAGACCAGCTGGCTGGTCAGGTGAAGGCGCTGCACGGCGTCAACTTCCTGGCGGCCCAGGTGCAGGCTACTTCGGCCGATGCGCTCAAAACCCTGGCGTTCAACCTGCGCCAGGCCGTGCCCAACCTGGTGGCCGTGCTCGGGGCCGAAATTGACGGCAAGCCCCAGTTGGCCGTGATGCTCGCCGACGAGCTGGCCCAGGGCGGCAAGCTCAACGCCAGCACGCTGGTGCGCGAGCTGGCCAAGGAAATCCAGGGTGGGGGCGGCGGGCAGCCGTTTTTCGCCACGGCCGGTGGTAAAAATGCGGCCGGTCTGGGCGCGGCTATCAGTAAGGCTGAGATGTTGGTAGGCGAGAAGCTGGCATAAAATAGGAACTGAAAGAGTTGCGAAAAAGCAGTTTTTAGTCGGATATTCGAGTTGGAACACCAGCTAAATTATCCGACTAAAAACTGCTTTTTTATTGTGCCTCAATGCTCTACAGTGCTGCTTTAGGTGTGTTGCTGCTAAGTTGGATACTAGCGCCGCAAGGTGTTTCCGCCCAGGCTGAGAACCGTAAAAGCTTTGTGTTCTATTCAACGCAACATCAGCCTCTGCCTTCTTCCAAAGGTGCCAGCTACGCTATTGAAACCGAATTTCTGGATAGCATCAACGCTACGGAACGCATCTATTGGGCACCGCAGAAACTTCGGGAAACTGCCACCTTCTCCAACCTCCGACTGCGCCGCCGCGACGGAGAAACGGTAGTTTATTACAATGACGGCACCATAAAACGGCGGGAGCAGTATCGTAATGGTCGTCGGCAAGGGGAAGGATTTGCCTATCACCCAAACGGCAAATTGCGCCGACACGATGTGTATGACGACCAAGGCAGGAAATCCGAAGAGTGCTTTGACGCCGCCGGAAGCCCAATCAACTGTGACACGCTGGCTCGTCGGGATGTTTGTCCGAGTGAAATAGCAACGGGAAGAAGCGCGCCGGTATATTTCCCAAGCAAGGCATTGAAGCTTGGAATACAAGGGGTTGTGAAAGTTGGCTTTACGGTAAGCCGAACCGGACAACTGGTAGATGTACAAATAGTAGAATCTCCTTCTCCCATTTTAAGCGCCGCCGCCGTGGATGCAATACGCCGTGCGAAATGGAACATTCGGCTGGATAACTGTGACCCTGTAGATGTCCGTTATTTGATTCCTTTCACCTTTGCCATCAAATAATTCTTCACCTCTTACCCTATTCTATGCGCCTTTCTACTCTCATCCTCTCCGCCGGCCTGCTGCTGGGCCTCACTACGGCCGCCCGGGCCCAGACCTTCACTGACCCGGGGGCCTACAACAACTTCATTGTGAGTGAGCAGCGGGCCATGCTCAAAAAAAACCTGCGCTACATCAGCAAATCGGCCCACTCCGACAACGCCCGGAAGATTGACGCCAAGCGCCTGGACCTGATCAAGCAAACCGAGTTGTCGCTCAACAAGATTGCCAAGCTGCCTGCATTTGAGGATGACAAGGGCTTCAAGGAGCAGACCACCGAGGCCCTGTACCAGCTGCTGAGGGTGTACTCCGAGGACTACAAGGCCGTTGATATGCTGGCGGCCACGCGCACGGCTACCGTCGAGAACATGGAGCAGTATTTTAAGCTCCAGGAAGTTGCGGAGGCCAAAATGCAGGTCATCAACGATTCGGTGGATGCGGCCCAGGCCCGGTTTGCCCGGCGCCACAAGCTCACCATTACGGAAGACCCCGAGGGCAAGCGTCTGGCCCAGTACATGCGGCAGGTGTCGGAGGTGAACAGCTACCAGCACCGCGTATACCTGGCCCAGTTCCGCATCGAAAAAGCCTCGGCCCGCCTCACCGATGCCCTGGGAGCCCAGGATGCCGCCGCCTTCGAGGCCGCCCGCCTGCAGCTGGTAGACGATGCCCAAACCGCCACCGCCGAGCTGACGGCCATCAAGCCCTTCCGCGGCAAGGATGCTCAGTACCGCGACGCGGCCCGCAACCTGGTAAAGTTCTACGCCGCCTTTGCCGCCAACCAGGCCGCCCAGATGAAGGCCCTGCTGGACCGCAAAAACGACCTGACCAAGCTGGAGGCCGACAAGTTCAACGGCATCATTGGCTACTACAACACCCAGAACCAGAAGCTGGCCCAGGCCTACAACCAGGCCGGAAACACCTTCCAGGCCACCTACATTCCGGTATTCAACGATTAGTCAGCTGGTAGCAGCCGGCCGGCACGGGTGGGCTGGTGCTACCTTGTACATACGAAGCCGATGCGGGCGTAGCGCCCTTCTTCCGTTCTGTTTTATCCTCCCGTCATGCGTTTTTCGGGTATTCTTGCCGGGCTGACTTCCTGGTTCGGGCGCCGACGCCCGCTAGCTGCTGCCGCACCGGGGCGCTACGTGGACCACCTCGGCCAAACGCTGCCATCGGCGGCCGGGGCCTGGCGCCGGGTGGAGGAGGAGCAGATAACCCCCCGGCTGCGGGAAACCCGCTACTACCGCCAGGGCGTGGAGTGGCTGGCGCGGCGGGTACAGCAGGGCCTCGATGTGGCCGGGCAGCCCTACTTGCTGCGCATCACCTACTGGCCCTGGGGGCAGGAGTCGATACGGCTGGAAAAATACGTGCGCGACGGCCAGGCCTGCGTGGAGTACCAGCGGTTTTTCGGCGACGGGGAGCTGCTGGAGCACAAGCTGCTGGTGGGCCGCGAGCTGCGCACCCACTACACCTTCCGCTGGCCCGCCGGCCAGTACACCTACGTGGAGGCCATGCCGGTGTACCCGGGCGGGCAGGAACGGCTGCTGCAGGATGTAACCCGGTTTACCAAGTACCCGGCTGTGTCGCTGCGTAACCGGGAGGAGGGGCGGGTGGTCATGTATTTTGTAGTAGGGGCCACCGGCCTGATAACCACAATTCGGGTGAAGGAGGGCGTGACGCCAGCACTCGACGCGGCTGCCACGCAGGTTCTTCGGGAGATGAGCAGCATCCGGTGGCGACCCGGCTTTCAGAATCACCGGGCGGTAACAGTGTTCTACACCATGCCCATCACGTTTTTCATTAAGTAGATTGTTGTAAAAAATTGTGAGTCAGATATATATGGTGAATAGACTACTGGTTGGACTAGTGAGCGGACTGGGGCTGAGCGGAGTGCCGCTACGAGCAGGGGCGCAGGGCCGGCCCGTCCCCGATACCGTGTACGTGGGCGCGCAGCAGCAGCGGCTGCCTACCCGCCAGGGGGCCGTACAGCTGGTGCTTACCTATCCCGCCCAGCCCGTCGGGGCCGTGCAGCAGGTGTACACGCCCGCCCGCGTTCTGCTGCAAACCATCCGTTACGCCGATGCCGCCGCCACCCGGCGTCAGGGCGAGGCGCTGCTCTGGTATCCCGATGGCCGCCTGCAACGCCGCGAAACCTACGTGGCCAACCTGCTGCACGGCCAGCGCCAGACCTTCTACCCCGATGGCACGCTACAGCAGCTGGAGCAGTTCGACCAGGGTAACAGCCGGGGGCAGCTGTGTTTTTTGCCCGATGGTCGTCGCGCCGCCTGCCGGGTGGTGTTGCGGCAGCCCCTCAACCGGCCGGCGGCGTTTGCGCAAGGGCCGGAGTGGCTTTCGGCCGTTATTCAGCAGCGGCTGCAGTACCCCCCGGCCGCGCTTCGGCAGCGCCGGAAAGGCCAGGTGTTGGTGCGCTGCCTTATTTCCGGGGAAGGTCACCTGCAAGAAGCCACCGTGCTACAGAGCATGGGCCTGGAGTTCGACGCCGAGGCGCTGCGAGTAGTGCGCGGGTTGCCCGATACCTGGCTGCCCGCCCTGGTTAACGATGCCCCCGTGGAGGCCGTGTACACCGTGGCGGTGGATTTTGTGCCCCCGCCCCAGCCCTGACGCGCCCGCCCACCACCTAGAAACTTGCGTATCCTCGCTACCTTGCGGAAAAATCAGCGTAATCCGCGCCTGATCCGCGGAAATCTGTGATTCAATGGACGACAGCATCAAATCAAAATACCAGCCCGTTATCGGCCTCGAAGTACACGCCCAGCTGCTCACCCGCAGCAAAATGTACTCCGCCGATGAAAACGAGTACGGCGCCCTGCCCAACAACAACCTGAGCGTCATTACCCTGGGCCACCCCGGCACGCTGCCCCGCGTGAACTACTCGGCCGTGGAGTACGCCATGAAAATGGGCCTGGCTACCAACTGCCACATCCGCCGCGACAACCTGTTTGCGCGCAAGAACTACTTCTACCCCGACCTGCCCAAGGGCTACCAGATTACCCAGGACAAAACGCCCATCTGCTACGAGGGCCACGTGGATATCCGGCTAGCCGACGGGGAAACCCGGAAAATCGGCATTACCCGCATCCATATGGAGGAAGATGCGGGCAAATCCATGCACCTGGCCGGCGAAACCGAAACCCTGGTGGATTTGAACCGGGCCGGGGTGCCGCTCATCGAAATTGTATCGGAGCCCGACATCCGCAACTCGGAGGAGGCCTACGCCTACCTGGCCGAAATCAAGAAGCTGGTGGAGTACCTGGGCATCTGCGACGGCAACATGGAGGAAGGCTCCCTGCGCTGCGACGCCAACATTTCGGTGATGCTGAAAGGCGCCGGCAAGTTCGGGACCAAGGTGGAAGTGAAGAACATGAACTCCTTCCGCAACGTGCAGCGGGCCATTGAGCACGAGATTGAGCGGCAGATTGCCATTCTGGAGGCCGGGGGCGAAATCGACTCCGAAACCCGGGGCTTTGATGCCACTACGGGCACCACCAGCGGGCAGCGCAGCAAGGAAACCATGAACGACTACCGGTATTTCCCGGAGCCCGATCTGCCCCCGGTTGTTATTGATGACGAGTGGCTGCACCGGGTGCAGGCCGAGCTGCCGGCCCTGCCGCAGCAGCTGTATGCCCGCTTCACCGGCGAGCTGGGCCTTTCCGATTACGATGCCACGGTGCTCACGGCCGAAAAGGAAGTGGCCCTGTTTTTCGATGAGCTGACCCGCCTCACGCCCAACGCCAAAGCCGCCGCCAACTGGGTAACCGGCCCCGTGAAAGCCTACCTCAACGAGCGGGCCCTCACGCTGGAGCAGTTTCCGCTCAGCACCCGGCACCTGGCCGATATCATTGGCCTCATCGACGAGAACAAGGTGGGGCACTCGGTGGCCAGCAAGCAGCTGTTCCCGTACCTGCTGGAAAACCCCACGCACACCGCCGCCGCCGCCGCCGAGGCCCAGGGCCTGCTCCAGCAGTCGGATGCCGGGGCGCTGGAAGCCATGATTCGGCAGGTGCTCGATGCCAACCCGGCCAAGGTGGCTGAGTACCGTGCCGGCAAAAAGAGCCTCACCGGTATGTTCATGGGCGAGCTGATGAAGCTCACCGGGGGCAAGGCCGACCCCAAGCTGGCCAACCAGCTCCTGCGCCAGCACCTGGACGGCTAAGGAAACGTCAGGTTTCTTACAAAACCCTCTGGCCCTGTGGCTGGAGGGTTTTTCTTTGGTCTGGATTTTACGCACTGCGTCGTTCTGATTCCCTTCTCGCAGTGTTGCGTGGTGGTATGCGCAGGGTTTCGCAGTAGGGCTGCTTAGGAAGTCGTAAGAACGTCATGCTCATCTGGCGTCCCCATTCTGCGCATCAAGCAGAGACGGAGCGAAGTCGAAGTATTCCTGCCTCTGACTAACTGAAAAAGCTGAAAATATCATTCAATAATGTCCATCACGCGCTTCTATCTTTTTTTGCTCATTCTCCCGCTGTGGGAGGGCGGCTGCCAGCGTCCGGCGGCTTCGGCGCTGCCTGCTTCGGCAGCCATACCTTCGCGGGCGGCTCTGGCTCCGGAAATTGATTTGCCCACCGCCGACGGCTCCCGCCTCAAGCTCAGCAGCCTGCGCGGCAAGTACGTGCTGCTCGACTTCTGGGCCTCGTGGTGCGGGCCCTGCCGGACCGAAAGTCCCAACCTGCGCAAACTTCACGGGCAGTTTCACAGCCGCGGGCTGGAAATCCTGAGCGTGTCGCTGGACGACAGCCGGGCCCGCTGGCACCAGACTATTGCCGCCGACGAGCTGACCTGGTACCACGTGTCGGATTTGCGGGGCTGGCAGAATGCCGCCGCCCGGGCCTACGGGGTGCGGGCCATTCCCTATACCGTCCTGCTCGACCCGGAAGGCCGGATTCTGGCCACCAACCTGCGGGGCCGGGCCCTGGGCCAGAAGATTTCAGAATACATTCCGCTAGACTAGAGGGCGGCGGGATACGGATGGCTGGGGCGGAGCCGGGGCAGCAGGTACGGGCGCCTCCGCCCGCCCGGGAATATGTGCGCGGGATTCGGCAGCTTTGCGCCAGTATTGTCCAACCACTATATTTCTCTTCATGCTCACTATTGTATTGCCCTGGCTGCTGAGCTTGGGGGCCACTCCGCCCGAGTACGCGCTGCTGGGCCAACTCACCGGCGTAGCCCCTGGCACCAAAATCTACCTCACTCATTACCAGGACAGCTGGCGCACCCTGGACTCGGCTACGGTGGACGCAGCCGGGCGCTGCGAGCTGCGGGGGCAGTTGGCAGCGCCCATTCTGGCCTCCCTGAAGGTGAGCGGGCAGAAGGCGTTGTATCAGTTACCCCTGCACCCCGGCGACCAGCTCCGCTTTACGCTGGAGCGGGAGCCTAACAAGGAGTTTCTGCGCTTTAAGGCCCAGGGCTCGGTGGGCGTGGAGCAGTGGCAGCAGTTTCAGCAGGAAATCTACCCGCAGATGTTTGGCATGGCCCAGCTGCCGGCCAAAAACAAGGGGCTGCGGGAGCTACGCGCCCTAGTACGCCGCACCCCCGATACCTTTCTGGCGGCCTACCTCACCAAAAGCTACCTCAGCCGCCAGGCCAGTCAGCAGGCGTTTGTCGATTCCATGACCACCGTGCTGGCCCAGCGCCAACCGGCCCTGGCCGAAACCCAGAGCCTGGCCGTCCGCACGCCCACCGCCGCCCTCACTGAAAAAGGTGGGGAAACCGCCCCCGATTTCACCCTGCCCACGGCCGCGGGCCAGCCGTTCACGCTCAGCAGCCTACGCGGCAAGTACGTGCTGGTTGATTTCTGGGCCAGCTGGTGCGGGCCCTGCCGGGCCGAAAACCCGCACCTGCGGAGCCTCTACCAGCAGTACCAAAGCAAAGGGCTGGAAATTGTAAGCGTATCCGTGGATGCCGATGGGGGCAAATGGCGCAAAGCCGTAACCCAGGACCAACTGCCCTGGACCCAGGTGTCGGATCTGAAGGGCTGGGACTCGCCGGCAGCACAGCTCTACGGCGTGCTGGCCGTGCCCACCACCGTGCTCATTGCCCCCGACGGCCGCGTGCTGGAACGCAACCTGCGGGGCGAGGCCCTGGAAAAGCGTCTGCGCAAGCTGCTGCCGTAAGGCCGAGTACCCCGGAGCCCAGCTTCGGGGGATACGGTCTGCGCCGCAATTCCAGTCAAAATCGGCAACTTGCGACTCGTTTCCTCGTCCTTGTACTTCTCACCGGTTATTCTGCCGGTTTGCTTTCCTGAATGATGCATAAAATGAAGAGCCTGCTTTACTTGGGTGCCCTGCTGGGCATGGCCAATGCCTGCAATAAGAACACCACGCCCACTACCAGCGGTACCGATGGCGCGGGCTACCAGCTCAGCGGCCAGCTCCAGAATGCCCCGGCCGGTACCAAAGTGTATCTGGCCGAACTGGGCGAAACGCAGTTTGTGTCCCGGGATACCGCCACCACCGACGATAAAGGCCAGTTCAAGTTTACCGGCTCCCTGCCCGAAGCGGGGCTGTACCAGGTCAAAACCTCCGATCAGAACCAGGCCCTGGTGGTACTCAGCAACGGCAGCCGCCTCGAGCTGACCGGTGACGCGAACCAGCTGCCCACTACTTACACCGTGAAAGGCTCTCCCGATTCGGAGCTGCTCAAAACCATCACCCGCACGCTGGAAAGCAGCCAGCGGCAGATGCAGCAAGTAATGCCTCGCCTGGAGCAGCGCTATACCCAAGCCGCCCAGGCCGGCCGCCAGGATTCCATGCAGGCCATTCAGCGCCAGGCGGAGGCCCTGCAGAGCCAGGGCCAGCGTGAGGTGGCCCGGCTGGTACGCCAGAATCCTAATTCGGTAGTATCGGCCTTTGTGCTGAGCAGCGTGCTGAATCCCGACGACAACTTCACCTTGGCTGACTCGGTGGCTACCCAGCTGAAAGTTAGCCAGCCCAACTCGCGCTACACCAAGGCGCTGGTGGCCCGGCTGGAGCCGTTGCGGGCCACGGCCCTGGGCACCACGGCCCCCGAAATCAGCCTGACTGCCCCCGATGGCAAGGCGCTGCCGCTTACCAGCCTACGCGGCAAGTACGTGCTCATCGACTTCTGGGCCAGCTGGTGCGGCCCCTGCCGCCGCGAAAACCCCAACGTGGTAAAGGCCTACAACAAGTACAAAGGCAAAGGCTTCGAAATCTACGGCGTGTCGTTCGACCAGGACCGGGCCAAGTGGCTTAAGGCCATTGAAGCCGACGGCCTCACCTGGAAGCACGTCTCGGACCTGAAAGGCTGGGAGTCGGCCGCCGGCCAGACCTACGGCATCAAGTCCATTCCCGCTTCCATTCTGCTCGACCCCCAGGGCCGCATCATCGGCAAAAACCTGCGCGGCGAAGCTCTGGAAGCCAAGCTGGCGTCGGTGCTGAAATAGAGTTATCGGTTGACAGTTGTCAGACTGACGTACAAAAAAGCCCGCTGTTTGCGGGCTTTTTTGTAACACTTACTTTCTACGCAACTAACAATCACCCCAGAAACATCCGCTGTACAGCCTGCCAGAGCTGTTTTTTGCGGCCGGCGTCGTACTCCAGCATATCAATTTCCCCGGCTCCGAGGAAGGCGGTGTCGCCGTAGAGGAGCACGGGCTCGTAGGGCTGGGTGGTGTACACGGCCACGTCGAGCAGGTTTTTGCCGAAGGCCAGCAGCTGCCGGGCCGCCAGCTCGCGGCGCAGACTGCACAGGGCCACGGGGTATTTCTCGTGCTCCACGTTCACCAGCACCACGTCTTCCATCACCAGGCGCAGGGCCTTGAGCAGGTTGTTGAGGAATACGTTGCGGGGCAGCTTGCGGAACTGCTCCGCCGGCAGGCGCACCAGAATTACCAGCCCATGCGGGTTGCTGCCCAGCGTACTGAACGGAATATGCGCCACCGGCGACTCGGTAGGTGTGGGCTGTACCCGCCCGGCTGGCGCCTGGGCTGCGGCCGGTAAGTTAGCCAGTGGTCGCGTGCCCAGTGGCTGAGCGAGTTGTGGCTGAGCGAGTTGTGGCTGGGAGGATTGTGGCTGAGTGGCCGGTGCAGGAGCCGCCGCTGCGGGCGGGGCAACCGCCACGGGCGGGGCAACCGCCACGGGCGGCTGAACTGGTGCTGGCGCGGGCGGCTGCGGGGCTGCTACAACGGGTGTGGGCGCTGGTACTGGAGTGGGTTCTGGATTTAATGCCGGTGGTAGCGCAGGAGCTGCCGCGGCTGCGGGCCCAACTGGTTTGGGGGCCGGCAACGGAGCCGTTGGGCCCGCAGCCGGCTCGGCTACCACGTAGAGCGCCGCGCCGGCATACAGGTTCTGAAAGAAAGCGAGGTTAGCAGCAGGATCCATATCTAGCCCAAAGCAGCAGTTGGCAATAAGTGGCAGTAGGGGCGGCGGAAGCCAGGCGAGTAAGACCAGTGGTACTTCCGCATCAGCAAGCCGCCATAAGCCGGTTAAAGGTTACTCCAGCTCCCCAAAAAGCGCCTTGAGCTCAGTGGCCTCGTGGGGGGCCATGCGCCCGCCCAGCACCAGTCGCAGCTGGCGGCGCCGCAGGGCTCCATCATATAGGGCCACTTCCTCAGGCGTTTCGGGCGTAGCCTCCGGCACGTCGATGGGCCGGCCCGACTGATCCACGGCCACGAAGGTGAGGAAGGCCTCGTTGCTCTTGATTTTGGTGCCGCTCGGAATGTCTTCGGCCCACACGTTAATGTGCACTTCCATGCTGGAGCTGAAGGAGCGCGTCACCTGCGACTCCAGCGTTACCACGCTGCCCAGCTTGATGCCCTCCCGAAACGAGACGTTATCCACGGAGGCGGTTACCACAATACGGTTGGAGTGGCGCTGGGCCGAAATAGCCGCGCACACATCCATCAGGTGCATCATGCGGCCTCCCATCAGGTTGTTGAGGGTGTTGGTATCGTTGGGCAGAACCAGCTCCGTCATTCGCACGAAGGAGTCTTTCACGGACTTTTGTTTACGCAGCATGGGCTGAGGCAAGGGTCAAAAATTACAGGGGGCAAAGGTAGCAGGTATGGAGAAGCAAGAGGAGAGAAGGGCATACAAAGAAGTGAGAGGGTAGACTTCTGTTCGGCGGGTCAGGCCCGGAACAGAAATCTACCCTCTCGCTTTTCGGTCTTACTATGCTACTCCGGCACTACTACGCGCAGGCTGTAGGGCTGCTGCCCGACAATCAGCTGCACCACGTATACCCCGGCCGGAAGCTGCGTCGCCCCCGCCAGGGGCAGGGTAAATGTGCCCGGGGCATAGCGCCGCTCCGAGAGGCGGTGTACTTCCCGGCCCAGTACATCCAGCACCCGCAGCTGCACGGTAGCCGCCGCGGCCAGCGTAAACTGCACCGTGGTTTGCGCGGTAAGGGGGTTAGGAGCCACGCTGATCTGGTGCTGGGCCGGGTCGGCGGGGCGGATAGCCGTAACGGCCGATGTACCTACCCGCACGTTATCCAGGTAGAAGTTGTTGCCACCCCCGCTCGTGAGCTGGAAACGCAGCTGTAACCGGGGGCTGCCCTGCACCGAGCCCGGCAGCGGCACCGCCAGCAGCCGCCAGTCGCTGAGCGAATCGGGGGCGTACCCGCCGAAGCGCTGGTTGCCCTGGGTGTTCAGCTGACCAGCGGTGTAGGTGATGAGCGGCACCCAGGTACTGCCGCAATTAATGGAGTAGGCCACCTGCAGCTGGTCGGTTTCAACTCCCGAGCGCACCCCATAGGCCCGGTCGAAAAATACCTGCACGCCCGCCGGCACGGCCGCCAGGTTAATGTTCGGGGAAATCAGGGTGCTGACGGTACCGCTGGCAATAACGGGCGTGCGCACCACCAGATACGCCGCCCCATTGCTGGCCACTGAACCGGTTTGCCGCTCCCACTTGTAGAACGAATTGTTGGAGCTACTGATCAGCCAGTTGCGCAGCGAGGGCGCCGCCTCATTCTCCGGGAAGCCGGCATTCTCGAACGACTCCGCCACCGGGGCCTGCAGGCCGGCACTCGCTCCCGCTACCTGAATCAGGTTTGGTTGAGTTTGGCTGCTGCTGCCATCGGGGGTAGTAATGGTGAGCGTGACGCTGTAGATGCCCGCCGTGGGGTAGGTAACGGTGGGAGTACGGGCCGTGGAGGTAGCCGGCAGCCCCCCCGGAAACGACCAGCTGTACTGCGTAGTGGCCGCGTTGTAGGTGAAATTATAGGAGTAATCGGTGAATGTAACCGTGCTGCCCTCACAAACAGCCTGCACCGAGGGGCGGAAGGCAATGATGGGGGCACAGGCCGGGGCCGAGTAGCCGTCGTTGGTACCGGTAGTCCGTAGGTTGGTGGCCGATACCAGAGTGCTGCGGCAGGTACGGGTAAGGGAAGCCCGCATCACCGCTTTCTGGCCTTCGGTAAACATGCGCGAGCAGCTGGCATAGTCCATGTAGTTCTGCACGTTGGCCAGTACACCGCAGGGAGCATAATTCAGGTTGCAGTCCTGGTTGCTGCCGCTGGTATTGGGCGTATCGGCAATGCCGTCGTCAATGTTGCAGTTGCTGGGCAGGCCCACGCTGTTGGAGTTGCCCCAGGTATGCGGCAGGCCAAAGTAGTGTCCCACTTCGTGGGTGAGGGTACGGCGGCAGAAGTTGGAACCACAGGAGCGGCCCACGCCCCCGAACTGAGCATTCCGCACCACAATACCATCCAGGGTTGCGCTGGGGCAGGGCAGGTAGGCATAGCCACCCGCGCCATTGGCGTTGTCGGATACCCAGATGTTAAGGTAACGGCTCGGGTCCCAGCGGATCAGGTTCTTAACCGTATTGTCGCCCACGGAGGTTTGCGCCGAATAAGTGCGCGTGATGCCGGTGGTGCAGTTGCCGTTGGGGTCCAGCCGGGCCAGCCGGAACCGGAAGCCCACGTTGGCATAAATCGGCTGAAAGTCCCGGATGACGTCGGCCGTATCCGGGTTGGTTTTGCTGAAATCTTGGTTCAGAATCCGGATGGCATCCTGTACCTGGGCATCGGTGATGTTGTTAGCCCCGCCGGTATGGATAATGTGCACCACTACCGGCACGGTCACATCGGGCTGGGCCAGCAGCCGGGCCCGGTCGGTGCTGCTCATGCTGCCCACGGCCTGCATAAAAGCCCGATATTCCCGCTCTGCGGCGGGGTTGCGTGCAAACTCAGCCTGCTGGGCGCTGTCGAAGGCGCAACGGTAGCCGGTGCGGTGCAGCGGGTGCGGGTCGGGGGTGGGGCGGAGAGTGGGCTGCGCTTCCGCAGCGGGCCCGCGCAGCAGGCTCACGGCCAGCGTAGCCAGCACGAGTAGTGTTTTCAGCATAGATGCAGAGGTAAATAACAAGCCGAAGCGGCTGAGCTGACCCTGAGTACCGCAGCAGCAGTGCCCAACGCCTCAGCAAGATACAACTCCAGCGCCCGGTGCAGGCGGCTGGGCGCTGATTTTTTGCTGTTCCACAAAAGCCTGCTTCGGGCCCCCTGTCGGAGCTAGCCGGCCTGGCCCCAGCCCGCCTGCCCCAGCAGGGGCACAAACCGGAACTCCTCCAGCTCCTGCCGCGAAAATTCTTCTTCGCTCTCCCGCACCACCCGCAGCATCCGCTGGCTGGTTTCGTCGCCTACCGGAATAATCAGGGCCCCGCCTACCCGCAGCTGCCGCAGCAGGGGGCGGGGCAGCACGGGCGCGCCGGCCGTCACCAGTATCTTATCGAAGGGTGCGTGCTGGGGCAAGCCCAGCGACCCATCTCCGCAAAACAGGTGGGGCGCGCGGCCCATATCGGCCAGCCGCCGGGCCGTGCGTGCAAACAGCACCTGGTTGTATTCAATGCTGAATACGTGCGGGGTCAGCTCCAGCAGTACGCAGCACTGGTAGCCTGAGCCCGTCCCAATTTCCAGTACCCGGTCGGTGGGCCGCAACTGCAGCAGCTCGGTCTGGTAGGCCACGGTGTAAGGCTGCGAAATCGTTTGGCCTTCGCCAATCGGAAACGCCTTGTCCTGGTAGGCGTGGGGCTGGAAGGCGGCATCAAAAAATAAGTGGCGCGGCACCAGCCCCACCGCTGCCAGCACCCGCTCGTCGCGGATGCCCTTGCGGCGCAGCTCTTCCACCAGGGCGCGGCGCATTCCTCGGTGGCGGTAGGTGTCGGCGTGCATGGGAGAGGAAGGGAATGAAATGAGTCTGCTGCGGGAAGCCGCCGGGTCAAACCACCGGATTGCGGGGTTTTTCTACCTTTGCGCTGTTTCTGGTACAAGGCCCGGATGGGCTTGGGGGCCCGCCCAAGGCGCAAAACTACGGTGCCTGCCCCACAAAATCACTCCTGGTACCGGCCCGGCCGGTTAGTTCTCTCGCTCTTGATCCGTACTCTCCAAAAACTGAAGCTGATAGCTGCCGACTTCGGAGCGGCCTTGTTGGCGTGGGTTTGTTTTTTTCTGCTGCGGAAATACCTGCTGCGCGAAATAACGGAGGAGTATCATTTCGCCGCCGACGCCGCCTTTCTTTCGGGCTCAGCCCTGATGATTGCCGCCTTTTGGACGGGCTTATACGCACTGCTGGGTGAGTACAATGACATCTTCCGCAAGTCGCGCCTGGCTGAGCTGATCCGCCTGGGCCGGGTTTCGCTGCTGGGGGCCATCCTGATTTTCTTCGTGCTGCTGCTCGACGACCAGGGCGTGCAGAACTATCACAGCTACTACAAAACCATTTCGGCCTACTTCCTGCTGCACTTCAGCATTACGGCCGTGCTGCGGCTCTGGGCCGTAAGCAGCGTGCAGCGCCTGGTGCGCGGGGGCGTCATCTCCTTCAATACCCTGCTGGTAGGCTCCGGGGCCCTGGCCCACGATACCTACCAGGAGCTGCGCCGCACCGGCCGCCACCTGGGCCTGCGGCTGGTGGGCTTCACGCCCCTCGGCGACACCGTAGACGACAAGCTGGCGGCCGAGCTACCCGCCCGGGGCACGTTCCGGCGCCTGCCGGCCCTCATCCGGGCCTTGCACGTGGAGCAGGTTATTATTGCCATTGAGCCCTCGGAGCACCGCGTAATTGAGGAAATCCTGACGCTGCTGGAAGGCTCGCCGGCCCGCATCAGCATCCTGCCCGACCTCTACCAGATGCTGCTGGGCTCGGTGAAGGTAAGCCATGTATTTGGCACGCCCCTCATCGAAATCAAGCAGGATCTGCTGCCCCTGTGGCAGCGGGTGCTCAAGCGGTTGATTGATGTGGTTGCCTCGGTGCTGTTTCTGCTGCTGGCCTGGCCCGTGTACGCCTTCACGGCTGTCATGGTGAAGCTCTCCTCGCCGGGGCCCGTGTTTTACTCCCAGGAGCGCATCGGGCGGCACGCGCAGCCGTTTCGCATCTACAAGTTCCGGTCCATGTACACGGATGCCGAGCAGCAGGGCCCGGCCCTCAGCTCCGACCATGACCCGCGTATCACGCCCTGGGGCCGCTTCATGCGCAAGGTGCGCCTCGATGAGCTACCTCAGTTCTGGAACGTTATCCGGGGCGACATGAGCATTGTGGGGCCACGCCCGGAGCGCCGCTTTTTCATCGACCAGATTGTGCAGATTGCGCCTCACTACCGCCACCTGCACCGCGTGCGGCCCGGCCTCACCAGCCTCGGCCAGGTGAAGTACGGCTACGCCGAAACCGTGCAGCAGATGGTTGAGCGCCTCAAGTTCGACATTCTATACATCGAAAACATGAGCCTGGCCATGGACTTCCGGGTGCTGCTCTACACGCTCAAGATTATTATTGAGGGGCGGGGTAAATGAGTCAATTAAAAATTGAGAATTAAAAATTAAAAATGGCTGTCTGTCCGTCGGCTGTTTTGATTTTTCATGGACTTTCGGATGGTATGATTCCGAAAAATCATCCGCTCAACTTTTAATTTTTAATTCTCAATTTTTAATTAAAAATGCCATGTTCACAGGTATTGTAGAAGGCTTAGGCATCATTCAGGAAGTGCGCCGCGAAGGCACCAACATTCACTTCACCGTGCAGTCGGGCTTTGCCCAGGAGCTGAAAATTGACCAGAGCGTGGCCCACGACGGCGTGTGCCTGACGGTGGTGGCCGTGGACGGCATGGCCGGCACCCACGTGGTTACGGCCATTGATGAGACGTTGCAAAAAACCAACCTGGCCCACTGGGCGCCTGGTCGCCGCGTAAACCTGGAGCGGTGCCTGGCGGCCAACGGCCGCTTCGACGGCCACATTGTGCAGGGCCACGTGGACCTCACGGCCGAGTGCGAATCGGTGGAGGACCAGAACGGCAGCTGGCTCTACCGGTTCCGCCACGAGCCCGGCCCCGGCCGCGTAACCGTGGAAAAAGGCTCCATCTGCATTAACGGCACCAGCCTCACCTGCTTCAACAGCACCGACGATGGCTTCTCCGTGGCCATCATTCCCTACACCTACGAGCACACCACCTTCCAGGACCTGCGCCCCGGCCACCGGGTAAATCTGGAGTTCGACATCGTGGGCAAGTACGTGGCGAAGCTGCTGGGGAAGTAGGCAAGCGGTGGTATTTTGGGGCTCTGACCAAATAACTGTAGTTCACTCATGAAGAAAGCGCTATTGCCAGTTATTGTGCTTGGTTTACTGACTGCTGCCTGTAACCACGCGCGGCAAAACTCGCCAGGCGGTGTGGCTGCGGCCGGTGGTAAACCAGTTGAAGCCGCTCCGCCCGCAGCAAGCGCATCGGAGCCGCCTGAGTTGGAGATTATAACCCCGTGGTGTTAGTTAACAAGCACACGATACTACCGCTGCAAACCAGCGTCGCGGAGCTGACCCAATACATAGGTAAGCCCGATGCGGTTGAGAGGGGTACCATCGAGTGTTGCGGCTACTTCGACACACCACATTCTGACCCCAGCGACGCCGTAATGTATTGCTACGGTGCGTCAGACTTTGAGGTGTACGGCCAGAAGGCGGTTATGCGCACCATTGGCTTCCAGAGCGGCAGATTCAAGGCTAGGCTGGATGGCACCCTGGTGGATAGTGCCACAACACTGGCACACATTCAGCGGCTGTATCCGCAAGCCGGACAGCAAGGTGGAGTGCAGAAGACAAACACGGCCTCCTTCTGGGTTATTACTCTGCGAACTGGTGAGATTTCCGACGATGCTTGGGTATTAAAGTTTCAGCGCGGTAAGCTCGCTCAGCTGGAATACTATATTCCGAGCTGAACAGCTGTACCCGGCGTATACACTAGTTTTTCGGCCGGGCAGCAGCGCTTGGCGCTAGGCCTGCGCAAACCAGCGCGCCGCCATTCGCTCATACGCCCAGGCGCAGAGCCAGGCTAAACCGGAGCCGAGCAGGGCACCGGCCAGCACATCGGAAGGATAATGTGCGGCCAGGTAAATGCGGCTATAGCTCACCAACACGGCCCATCCGAACAGCAGCCACTTGGCCACGCGGTAGCGGCGGGGCAGTACCAAGGCTACAAACACGGCCAGCGCGAAGGCATTGGCCGCGTGCGAGGAAATAAACCCAAACTGGCCCCCACACCCATTTACCAGGTTCAATGTGGCCGAGAGGTCGGGGTCGTGGCAGGGACGCAGGCGGGCGAAGTAGGGCTTGAAGAAGCGGCTGGAAATCAGGTCGGCCAGGGCTACGCTCAGGCCCAGCAAGGGCAGCAGCAGGCGGGCCCGGCGGCCGTAGAGATAGGCCAGTACCACCAGCAGGACTAAATAGGCCGGAAACCAGACAAACCGTTCGGTAAAGAACACCATCCACGCATCCAGCCGGGGCGTACGGTGGGCGTTGGCCGCTACCAGCAGCCAACGGTCCAGGGCTTGCAGCTGCGCTAACACGCGGTAGTGGGTGTGGGTTGGGCGCTCAGCCAGTCGACGCCCTTGCGCAGCCAGCGTTGGGTATCAAACTCCGCCGTGCCAGGCTCGGGCTGCAGATTATAGTGCCACTCGGCCTGGGGCGGCAGACTCATGAGGATACTCTCGGTGCGGCCCCCGGTTTCCAGCCCGAAGCGCGTACCCCGGTCGATGGCCAGGTTGAACTCGGCGTAGCGGCCCCGGCGCACCAGTTGCCACTGTTTCTGCGGCTCAGTGTAGGGCAACCCGGCATTTTGGCGCAGTAGCGTGGTGTAGGTGCGCCCATACACCTCGGCCACGTCGCGCACGAAGGCGAACAGGCTGTCGGCATCGGCTTCCTGGCCCACGATGAGCCGGTCGAAGAAAATGCCGCCGATGCCCCGGGTTTCCTGGCGGTGCGGAATGTAAAAATACTCGTCGGCCCACTGCTTGAACCGCTCGTAGTAAGCCGGGCTATGGCGCTGACAGACCTCGGCAATCTGCTCATGAAACCAGCGGGCCTGCTCCACGTCCACATAAATTGGGGTGAGGTCCAGGCCACCGCCGAACCAGGCTTCCCCATTGCCGGCCTCAAAATAGCGCACGTTCATGTGGGAGATGGGCACGCGGGGGCTGCGCGGGTGCTGCACCACCGATACGCCGGTGGCAAAATAATTTGGGTCAGGCATGAGCAGCACGCGGGCCGCCTGTTCGCTCATCTGGCCTTCCACAGCCGAGAAATTCACCCCGCCCTTCTCAATAATAGCGCCTGCAGTAAGAATGCGGCTGCGCCCCCCGCCGCCGCTGTGGTGCTGCCAGGCATCCTCGCGGAAGCGGCCCGGCCCGTCGGTGGTTTCCAGCTGCTGGCACAGCCAGTCCTGAAACTGGCGCATCCAGGCTTCCACCGTGTCGCGGAAGCGGGCGTGGGGGGTAGGAAGGGGGAAGGGAGAAAGCACGGGAATCTGCATGCAAACGGAGCCGCCGGGCAGCAGGGCAGCAGGCCGGCTAAACTAGACCGATACGCTTACCCCTGGCGGCAAAAAGTGGAGCGGTGATACAAACGGCAAAGGTAGCTAATTCCGGCCGCGGCGCAGCGCCGTCATCATCGTGCCACGTAGGGTAAAGTAAATCGGCTGGCATTACGTCTGCCAGCGTACCCGGCCCGGTTAGGCCGACTTATGTATATGCTCCACGTTTTCGGGAAAAATCCCAGCAGTGCAATTCAGCGGCATTTCACCCGCCTTGCCAACTACCAGAATGGCCGCTTTCAGAACCTGGGCGGGGTGAAATTCAGCCCCGGTGAGGCCCCGATGGGCAAGATGCTGCTCGATTTTTTGCGGAAGCCCCGCACCGTTACCCCGTCCCGCCCGCTGCCCAGCGTGCAAACCGATTTGCACCATCCGGCCACGGAGCAGCCCACCATCATCTGGTTCGGCCACTCGTCTTACCTGATTCAGGCCCGGGGGCTCAACATTCTGGTAGACCCCGTGTTCAGCGGAGCGGCCTCCCCGGTGTCGTTTGCGGTGAAAGCCTACGCCGGCGCCGATGCGTACACTGTGGCTGACCTGCCACCCATCGACGTGCTGGTGCTCACCCACGACCATTACGACCACCTCGACTACACTACCGTAGCCGAGCTGCGGCCAAAAGTGCAGCACGTGGTTACGCCCCTGGGCGTGAGCGGCCACTTGTGGGCCTGGGGCTACGCGCCAGAGCAGCTTACGGAGCTCAACTGGCACGAAACGGCTGAGCCGGTACCGGGCGTACAGCTCACGGCCACGCCCGCCCAGCACATGTCGGGCCGCAGCCTGGCGCCGCAGCGCACATTGTGGGCCTCCTACGTGCTGCAGCTGGATGACTACCGGTTGTTTCTGGGCGGCGACAGTGGTTATGGGCCGCACTTCCGGGCCATTGGGGAGCAATACGGGCCGTTTGATGTGGCTTTGCTCGAAAACGGCCAGTACAACCTAAGCTGGCACGCCATTCATTGCCTGCCCGAGGAAACAGCCCAAGCCGCCCAGGACCTCGGTGCCAGGCTGCTGCTGCCGGTGCACTGGGCTAAGTTCACGCTGGCCTATCACCCCTGGAACGAGCCCATTCAGCTGGTTCTTACGGCCGCTGATGCCGCCGGTCTGCCCGTCACGGTGCCGCGCATCGGTGAAGCCTACACGCTGGGCACTCCGCCAAAGCGGGAAGCGTGGTGGGCGTTTGAGTAGTCCAGGGCTGTTATTGTAAACGAGGTAAAAAAGCTGAGCCCCTGCATTCAGGCGTTAAACTCCAATTGTTTACCAGAGTTAGAATAACAGTGAAAGGCCTTAAATAAAGCGGAAAAAGCTGCTAGAGCTCTTTCCGCAGCACCAAGAGCACCAGCGGCTCGGGGTGGCGCGGAATGCCGAAGCGGGTATCGGTGGGAAAGTCCACGGTGGCGCCGGTACGGCGGAAGCCCAGCCGCTCGTACCAGGCCAGCAGCTCGTGGCGCACCGAAATAACGGTGATGCGAATCCCCGTGCAGCCCTGGCGGCGCGCGTGCGCCTCGGCGGCCATTACCAGCTGCCGGCCCAGGCCCCGGGCCTGCCGGGTAGGCTCCACGGACAGCATGCCCAGGTACAACTCGGGGCCTTGCTGCTGCAGGTATACGCTGCCCACCAGCTCCTGCTCGGCCGTGCGCGCCAGCAGAAACATAGCACCGGCGGCGTGCAGCTGTTCCCGCAAATCGGCCTCGTCGGTGCGCTGCCCGGCCAGCAGGTGGGATTCGGTGGTCCAGCCCTGTTCAGCAGCCTCGCCCCGGTAGGCCCGGTTTACCAGGTGGTTGAGGGCAGGAATATCGGCGTCGGTGGCGGGGGAGAAGGTGAGGGTAGCGAGCATGGGGCAAAGCTACGCAACGCGGGTGGCTGAACGGGAGGCCGGGGCAGTACGGGCATCTGAACCGCCCGCATCCGGGCCGGTTTTCCTCATCAGTGCCTTTGCGTACCTTCGCCCCGCACTCACCACCCACCCATGACTGCTGAAACTGCTGCTGCTCTGGAAACGGAAGCTTCTCTCACCCGCCCCGATGCGGCCACGCTGCGCCGGGCCTATCTGCTGATGCGCACGGCCGATGAAATGGCCCGCCTCTACGAAGAAAACAAGGCCGTAACGGCCCGCTACGTACACGCCACGGCCCGGGGCCACGAGGCCATTCAGCTGGCTGCCGCCTGCTTTCTGGGCCCCCAGGACTACGCCGCACCCTACTACCGCGACGATGCCATGCTGCTGGGCATGGGCCTGCAGCCTTACGAGCTGATGCTGCAGCTCATGGCCAAGCGCGACGACCCGTTTTCGGGCGGCCGTACCTACTACAGTCACCCTTCCTTACGCCGGGCCGGTTTTCCTACCATTCCGCACCAAAGCTCCGCTACCGGGATGCAGGCCATTCCGGCCACCGGCGTGGCCCACGGCATGAAGTATCTGGAAGGGATAAAGGATGAGGGATTAAGGACGAAGGATGAAGGAGTGGAGGCCGGACGGTTGATAGCGCAAAGTGAAGGTTTGTTTCAACAACTAGCGAAGAACCTTTCATCCCTTATTCTTAATCCCTCATCCTTTATCCATAATCCTCTCGTCCTCTGCTCCATCGGCGACGGGGCCATGACCGAAGGCGAAGTGGCCGAGGCCCTGCAGATGGCCGTGCTGCACCAGCTGCCCATCATTTATCTGGTGCAGGATAACGACTGGGGCATCTCGGCCACCGGTCGTGAGATGCGCAGCATGGATGCCTACGAGTTTGCCGCCGGTTTCAAAGGCCTGCACCGGTTGCAGTTCGATGGGGCCGACTTCCTGGCCAGCTACGCCGGCATGCAGCAGGCCGCCGCGTACGTGCGCCAGCGGCGCGGGCCGGTGCTGGTACACGCCAAATGCCCGTTGCTGGGCCACCATACCAGCGGGGTGCGCCGGGAGTGGTACCGCGGCGACAACCTCGCCCAGCATACCCTGCAGGACCCGTTGCCCCGCTTCCATCAGCAGCTGCTGGAGCTGGGATTTGGGGAAGAGGAGCTGCAGCAGCTGGCGGCTCAGGCCCGCACCACGGTGCAGCAGGACTACGAGCGGGCCCTGGCCGCGCCCAACCCCGACCCGGCCACCTTCCAGGACCACGAGTTTGCCCCACCGGCCGTAACCGAAGAAGCCGGGGAGCGGAGCCCCGCCGGGGCCGATAAGGCGCTGATGGTAGACGCCGCCCTGCACGCCGTGGACGACATTCTGCGCGAGTTCCCGGAGGCGTTGTTCTACGGCCAGGATGTAGGTGGGGAACTGGGCGGCGTGTTCCGGGAAGCGGCCCTGCTGGCCAAAAAATACGGCGACGCCCGCGTGTTTAATACGCCCATTCAGGAGGCCTATATTGTGGGCAGCACCGCCGGCATGAGTGCCGTGGGGGCCAAGCCCATTGTCGAAATTCAGTTTGCTGATTATATCTGGCCCGGCCTCAACCAACTGGTGGAGGAGCTAAGCAAATCCTGCTACCTCTCCAACGGCCAGTTTCCGGTGCAAAGCCTGATTCGGGTGCCGGTGGGGGCCTATGGTGGGGGCGGGCCTTACCACTCGGGCTCCGTGGAAAGCACCCTGCTCACCATCCGGGGCATAAAGGTGGTATATCCCAGCAATGCGGCCGATATGAAAGGCCTGCTGCGCGCTGCCTTCCTCGACCCCAATCCCGTGGTGCTGCTGGAGCACAAAGGCTTGTACTGGAGCAAGGTGCCCGGCACTGAGGATGCTAAAACCGTGGAGCCCGCCGCCGGCTACGTGCTGCCCCTGGGCCGGGCCGCCGTAGCCCAGGTGGCCGCCGCCGAAAAGTTGGCTTCGGGCGAAACCTGCGTGGTTATTACCTACGGTATGGGTGTACACTGGGCCAAAACCGCCAGCCGCCAGCTGCCCGGCCAGGTCGAAATCCTGGACCTGCGCACCCTTAACCCCCTCGATTGGGAGGCGGTACAGGCGGCCGTACGCCGCCACGGCAAAGCGCTGGTGCTCACGGAGGAACCCTTGCTGAATTCCTTCGCCGAAAGCCTGGCCGGCCGCATCCAGCGCCACTGTTTCCGCCAGCTGGATGCTCCGGTGTTTACCCTGGGAGCCGCCAATCTGCCCGCCATTGCCCTCAACGTGGAGCTGGAAAAACAGATGCTTCCCAACCCCGACAAAGTCCTGACGGCTCTGCAGGAGCTGCTCGGGTGGTAGTTTTAGGGTAGGAAGGTGTGAGGGTAAGTGTGTGTGAGGGTAGGAGGTAAAAGCCGGTCATCCTGAGCGCAGCGAAGGACCTTATCACGCTGGAACGAGTCGTTGTTACGAAATACCGTTCTAATGTAATAAGGTCCTTCGCTGCGCTCAGGAGGACCGGCTTTTACCTCCTACCCCTACACCCGCCTACCCTCACACCCTAAAACGGGTACCCAATACCCAGGTTAAACGCCGACTGGTCTTCGCGGAGGCTGAAATTGCGCAGTATCCACTTATTGCCGGTGGCTGAGGGGTCGTATACCTTGGTAGCCACGTCGAGGCGCAGAATCAGGAAGTCGAAATCGAAGCGGAACCCGATGCCCGAACCTACCGCAAACTGCCGGTAGAACTCGTTGAGCTTGAACGTGGCCCCTGGGCGCGGGTCGTTACGCAGCGTCCAGACGTTGCCAAAATCAGTAAAAACGGCTCCTTTGATAAAGCTGTAGATGGGGAAGCGGTATTCCACGTTGCCTTCCAGTAGTACCTCCCCGGGCTGCTCGGTATTGTAGTCGCGCACGATGGTGGAGCTGCCATCCGAGTTTTTGACGGTGCGAGTGGTTGGATAGGAGCCTGGTCCCAGGCGGCGCGGCTTCCAGGCCCGTACACTGGTACTGCCGCCCGCAAACAACGATTTGTCGTACGGAATCAGATAGAGCGTTTCCGTGACGGCATCGGAGCCATCCTTGTTTTTGGTTGTGAGCTGGGTGCTGCTGAGGGCAGTGGCCAGGCCACTAGCCAGCCGGTACACAAAGTAGGTACTGGGCGTAAGCTTGTAGTAGCGCCGGTAATCCGCCGTGAGCTTACCAAAATCATACACCTTCAGCCGGTTGCTGCGCAGGTCGTTGCGGTAGCTTGTAAGCGGCTCCTGCTGATACAGGCCCCGGGTAAGGCCACCCAACTCGGCAAACAGCCGCAGGTAGTGCGCACTGCGGGTTTGGGTGAAGTCGTTGGAATTGTATAGGTAGGTGGCGTTGAAACTGGGAATGAACAGGTTATCAAAGCTGCGGTAGAGAGGCGAGCCCTGGTTGATGCGCAGCCTTTCCAGGGTATTGCGGAAAGACGTATCAATGGAAGCCGTCCGGATAACGCTCACGTCAATCGGGGTCAGCACAATCTGGGCGAAGGGTGAGGGCTGCCAGAGGTAATCGAAGGTGCCCTCTACGTTGGTGCGGGTGTATTCGGGCCGCTGCACGTAGGTGTACGAGGCGTTGAAGCGGGTGCGTGGGTTGTACTGGCTCAGGTAGCGGTTGGCCCGCCAGGGTACCAGAAACTGCGGCAGCACCAGGTTTACGTTCGCCCCCAGCTGGGTGGTCAGCTGGCTTTTCAGGTTCGCCGATTGTACGTCGCTCTGCGTAAGGCCGGTGAGGTCGTACTGGCCCTCAAAACCCGCCCGTACCCCAAATTCCAGCACCTCGGCGCCGCCAAATACGTTGCGCACTTTCAGGCGCACGTTGCCGAACGGCCCCACTTGCCGGGCCACGTAGGTGCCGCCAAACTCGGTGGTTTCCTGGAATTTTTTGGCCGGGGAGGCATTCACGGTGGCGTCCAGCTGGCCCTGGGCCGAATCGGCGGCGGCCTCCGGGCCCCGCACCCGGCGGTACGTTACGGTGCTGAACCGGAACATATCCAGGCCGGAAAGCTGACGCTGGGTCTGCTGGGTTTTGGCGAGGCTGTACGGCTGGCCGGGGCGCACCTGCAGCTTCTGGTCCAGGGCCTTGGTGCTGAAGCGGTGCCGGTAGGCCAGGTAGCGCACCGAATCGCGCACCAGGGTATCGCGCCGCTGCCCAAAGCGTATCAGGCCGGCATCGGTGATAAAGTTGACGTTCCGGATGGTGTACAGCCGGTGCTGCCCGCCCCGGGCCGGGCGGCTAATGAGGGTACGCAGCCGCACGGTGGTGGGAGCAAAGCTGGTATCGGCTTCCAGGGTAATATACTGCTGCCGAAAATCGAAGAAGCCCTGATTTTTCAGCAGGGCCTCAATGCGGTTCCGCTCCGCCCCAATGGTTTCCTCATCGTACTGGTTGCCTACGTGCAGCAGGCTCTGGGCCTGACTGGCCAGTACCCGCCGGGCCACGGCCGTATCGGCAATGTCATAGTCCAGCTGCGAGTAGTGAAACGCCGGCCCCTCCTGAATCCGGTATACCACCGTTACGCGCTGCGAATCGGTGTGAAAAGGTGACTTGAGGGCAAAAATCCGGAAGGGGGCAAACCGCTCCGTGGGCACCGTATCCGTAGCGGATACAGAGCTGCGGAAAAATCCCTTGGACTTCAGAAATATAGCCAGCTGGGTAACCGACACGGCCGTGAGCGACGAATCGTAGATGACCGGGGCCTCGCCCAGGCGCATAATTGAGTTGCCTTTGTCCAGGGCCAATTGGTGGCGGCGGGTATGCCGCTCCCGCTTGGTGAGCAGCTTGCCCACCTCCGCCGAGTCGGTGCCGGCTGCCTTAATGAGGCCGTCGTAGTGGGTGCGGTCCTCATCGAGCTTACGCTGAATGCGCTCCTGGTTATAAAATGAGCGACCTAGCTGGTAGATGGCTACCTTTGGCAGCGGGAAGGTGCTGTTCGGCTTTTGCTGCACCAGAGCCTGCAACCGCTCCGTATCGGCATTTTGGGTGCCTTCTACCTTTACGCGGCTTAGCAGGCGCTGGCCCGGCTTCAGCAGCTTCAGCGGTGAGCAGGCGCTGAGGCCCCCGGCCAGCAGCAGGCTGCCCAGGGCCAGGCCCGAGGTGAGTTTTCCAGAAAACAGGGCCCGCTGGGGCCACCCGTTCAATTGCGAATATGGTATCAAAAGCAGTAGCGAAATACGTGCACGCGCTGCACCTGAAGAAGTACCGGCTCCGGCACGAGGCCTTCCTGGTGGAAGGCGGCAAAAGCGTGCGGGAGCTGCTAAGTTCCGGGATTCTAACGGAACGCCTCATTGGTACGCCGGAATTCCTGGAGAAAATTCGTGCCGAAGTGCCCGCCGGGGTACCCGTTGAAGTTGTTTCGGAGGAGGAATTAACCCGCCTGAGCACACTCAGTACCAACAATACGGCCCTGGCCGTGGCGCGTTTGCCCCCGGAAAAGCCCTTGCAGCCCGCCCCCGGTCAGTTGCTGCTGGCCCTGGATGAAGTGCGCGACCCAGGCAACGTGGGCACCCTTATTCGCCTGGCCGACTGGTACGGGCTGGCCGGGGTGGTGTGCTCCGATACCTGTGCCGACCCCTGGGCGCCCAAAACCGTGGTGGCTACTATGGGCTCCTTCACCCGGGTGCCGGTGTGGCAGCGCAACCTCCCCGAGTGGCTCGGCGGGTTGCCCCAGGAACTGCCCGTGTACGGGGCCGACCTGCACGGCGACAATGTCCACCGCCTCACCCTGCGGCCAACCGGCGTGCTAGTAATGGGTAGTGAAAGCCACGGCCTCACGCCCCCCGTTGAGGCCTGCCTCACCCAGCGCCTGCACATTCCGGGCCGGGGCCAGGCCGAAAGCCTCAAC
Source organism: Hymenobacter metallilatus (assembly GCF_003944705.1). GTDB lineage: Bacteria > Bacteroidota > Bacteroidia > Cytophagales > Hymenobacteraceae > Hymenobacter > Hymenobacter metallilatus. Next base: position 112,312 of record NZ_RWIS01000006.1, read on the forward strand.
GTAGCCGTATCGGCGGCAATTCTGCTGGATAACTTCTACCGGCATGAGGTAGGTTGAGGGATAAAGGATAAAGGATGAGGGCTGTAATTGCTTCACGCTGCTCTTGGCTCTGCCCTACGCAAAAGCCCCCAACGTCAGTGCTGACGTTGGGGGCTTTTGCGTTAGAAAGCGTATCATTTTAAAAAATGAAGGATTAGCTGCGCTGTTCTGCGGGCGCTTCGCGCTACTCGCAATGTCATCCTTTATCCCTCATCCCTTATCCTAATTCAACAGCGAGAAGCCGAAGCTGAGCGTCTGGGCCTGGGGGCCCCGGTTGCTTTTGAACGTGTCGTTGAGGTTATATTTCACGAACAGGTCGATGCCCCGGATGCCCACGATGCCCTGCACGCCGTACTGGAAGTCCTCCAGGTTGTAGCTGCCCCGGTCCTTGTCTTTCTTGGTGCCGCCGTCGGCTTCATACTTGATTTTGGTGTGGGAGCCCAGGCGGTAGCCGATGAAGCCCCCGGCCCCGAGGCGAAACGCATCCTTACCCTTCTTATCCTGGAAGTTGAGCATGGGCATCAGGGGCAGGTTGATGCTGGTCACGGCCAGCTTGCTTTTCTCCAGGTTGCGGCCGGCATCGGCCTTTACAATGGTCGTGACGCCGTTGGTATTCACAAACTGGTAGTTGTTGTCGAGCATGTAGTTGTTGAAGGCTACCTCGGGGCCGGTGCGCAGGAACAAGGGCGAGCCCTTGCCACCCACCCGGACATCGTAGTGCCAGTTAAGGCTGAGGTAGCGCGAGGCAATGGGCCGCAGGTCGGGCGCAAACTGGTTTTGCGGCACCGATTTGTTTACCAGCGCATTCACGCCCAGGTCAATGTCGAAATTACTGTGAACGGCACGGTTCCGGCGCTCCTCCTGCTTGGCTTTACGCTCGGCATTGCGCACGGAGTCGGAAGCTGCCGACGTACCCACCCGCACCGATACGTGGTCGGAGCCGCCGTCGGTACTCTCCTCCACCGATACCCCGAACACCCGGCCCAGGGTCACGTCCACGTGGTCGGCCGATTTAGTGGCTTTAGCTCCGGTACCCTGGTTGCGCACCGTAATACGGATTTGCTCGGGTACCTGCTTGCCGGGCTGCTCCTTGGCCGGGTAGAACTCCATGGTTACCTGCTCCGCCTTGGAGTTTTTGCCGGCGGCTTCGGCCTGGCTGATGTACCCATCCAGCAGCACCAGCAGCGAATCGAGCTTGTACTGGCGCAGCTCGCGGAGCTGGGCTTTGTTCTTCACATACAGCGTCATGCTGGCCTGGTTGGGCAGTTTCACCACAATGGTATCATCGTTGGCCACGGTGGTGGGGCGGGCAAGCGTTTTGGCCTGACCGGCAGTGGCAGTACCAAGGAGCAGAGCGGCGACGAGAACGGGGAAGCGTTTCATAACGAAGGGCGCAAAAAGCGGGAGAGTTAGAGTTGGATGACTTTGGTGAGGGTGTGGCCCGCCACGCGGGCCTGCACCGTCACGGTTTCGGGAATGCCAGCGGCCGTAAGGCTCACTTTCTCGCCCTGCACCACGTTGCGGGCCTGCCGCAGCAAGGATACCAGGCGGGGCCGGTGGGCCGGGGCGGCCGGGGCAGGAGCCACGGCCGCGGGCCGGACTTCTACCTCAATGGGGCCGGTGAGGGCTACTGAGTGGGTGGCAAGCTCCGGAAGAGGGCTGGGCTCGGGCTCAGGCCCGCGCTCCGGACGAGTGGGCTGAAGAGCAGGAGCCGGCAGTTCTGGCGAAGCGGTCCGGGTAGTAGCCTGCGCCAGCTGGCGCGGGTCCGAAGCACGGGGCCGGTCGGGCCGGCGGGCTTCCGAAGCGGGGTCCGGTTGTACACCCACGGACCGGGTTTCGGAAGAGGGCACCGCAGTGGCCACTGCGGCGGCCGGCTCGGGGGCCGGGGCTTCTGAGGGGCTAGATGGAGAAGTGGGGGCGGGGGTTGCCTGGGGCTGTACACTATTTTTTGTGGCCGGAGCTGCGGGCCGGCGGGGCGTGGCAGCCGCCATTTCCGGTTGCGTGGCTGAGTGACCGGCGCCGCCTACCACTACCCACCAGGTGCCGCCCAGCAGCGCGAGCAGGGCTACGGCGGCCGCAGCCAGCCACAGCACCGGGCGGCGCTTGCGGGGCTGAATTTCAGCTGCTATTTCGTCCCACAGAAACGCGGGCGGCGTAGGAGCGTGGTCCGCCAGCCGGTCGCGGAACAGCTTGTCGATATCTTCGGGTTGCATGAGGCTAGTAGGTGTAGAGTGAGGTGGTAGTGGGCCGGGCCTGGGCTCCGGCCACCGCGAGGCGGCGCTGGAGCATGGCCCGGGCCTTGCTGAGCTGCGACTTGCTGGTGCCCTCCGAAATACCCAGCAGCTCGCCAATTTCGGGGTGGGTGTAGCCTTCCAGGGCGTACAGGTTGAATACCGTGCGGTAGCCAGCGGGCAATTCGGCCAGTACGGCCAGCATGTCCTGGGCGTTGAGCTGGCTTTCGGCTTCGGCGGCGGTGGTCGGCACGTCGTAGGTTAACTCGTCGATGGCCATGTGCAGGGGTTCCTTGCGGCGCAGCATACCCAGGGCCTCGTTCACCACAATCCGCCGGATCCAGCCCTCAAACGAACCCTCGTGCCGGTACTGATCCAGGGCCCGGAAAACTTTGGTGAAGCCCACAATCAGGGCCTCTTCCGCATCTTCGCGCCGCCGCAGGTAACGTAAGCATATGCCCAGCATCAGGCCCGCAAACCGCTCATAGAGCAGTTTCTGGGCCCGGCTGCTGCCCTCACGGCAGGCGGCTATCAACTCGGCTTCGGTCACGGGAAGAAAGGGTAAAGTAGGGTCAGGGGCAGGTCGTTTGGGGGGCTAGATGCAGCCGGCGCACAGGTGGTTGCCTGGAAGTAAGAAAAAAACGACCTTAAATACAGCAAACCGGTAAGCGAAGGGGCAGGCGGCTTGGTTTATCTGCACATGAGGGGCGGGTGCACCCGGTCTGGCGCTCTGCTATCTGCGTCCGGAACGCTTGCCGACGCATTCCAAACTACGTATCTCCGTGTATCTTCTTTCTGTTGCCATGAACCTGTTTTTACGCCTGAGCTGGCTGCTGCTCCTGCTTGCGGCAGCGCTGCCGGCCTCGGCCTCTCACCTGATGGGGGGCGAAATCACCTATAAATACCTGGATAATGCCGGCCCGGCCGCCCGGCCGTTCCGCTACGAGGTGGTAGTAACGCATTACATCAACCAGAACTCCTCCATTCCCAGCGGGGCCACCTCCATTTTCGTCCTGTTTCACAGTCGCTCAACCAACAACCCGGTGGTAGCCGAAGAGCGCTTTGCCCGCACCAGCATCACCACCATCAACCCCGCGTCCAGTACCTCCTGCGGGCTGCCACCTACCGGGGTGGTCGGCATTACCCTGGCCGTGTATAAGATGGTGGTGAATCTGCCGGTTTCGCCCTCCGGCTACTACGCCGTGTGCAACGTAACGGCCCGTAATGCCGGTATCCTGAATGTGCAGAACTCGGGTAGCGTGTCCATGACGCTGTTTTCGGAAATGGCCCCGCCCCAGCTGCCCAACACCTCGCCGGTATTTCCGGACACGGCGGTGGTGTTTATTTGCCGCGCCGACACCAGCCTAGTGCTCAATACTGCCTACGATGCCGACGGGGACCGGCTAAGCTATTCCTTCGGGACGCCTTACGGGGCAGTGGGTAGCGCCCAGGATGATAGCGCCATGCCGTTTACCCCCCTCCGGTATACCACGGGCTTTGGGGTGAGCCAGCCGTTTGGGGCGGGCGGCAGCGCCCAAATAGACCCCGCAACCGGCGTAACCCGCTATTTTACTTCCCTGAACGGGTCGTTTATTGTAGCCGTGGATGTAAAGGAGTACCGGATGGTAAACGGGCAGGAGGTGCTGCTGGGCACCACCCGACGCGACGTTCAGCTCCTGACCCGCACCTGCCAGCCCAATGCAACGCCCCAGCTGGCTACTTCCACCGGCAACGTCCGCAACCTGACCGTGGTAGAGGGCCAGACGCTGGAATTCGACGTGACGGCCTCCGATCCGGAGGGGCAGGCCCTCACGCTCCGGGCCAGCAGCTCCCTGCTGGATGGGCCTGGCCCCTTTGAGGCATTCCTCAACAACCAACCCGGAAGTGTGCCGGCGGGCGGGGCCGTGGGCTCAGTCAGCCTGAGCGGGGTTGGAACGGTGCAGGGGCGGTTCCGGTTTGCGGCCCACTGCGGCAATGCCCGGGCTATTCCTTATGATGTTGTGCTAAGCGGTACCGATGAAGACTGCAACCGAAAAACCGGCATTACGGTGGTCCGGATTACTGTGCTGCCGCTAACCATCGTCGGGACGCCGTTTTATTGCACCTCCGGCAGCGGCTCACTGACCTTTTCGGTGAGCGGGGCACCCAACGGCCGGTACCAGTGGACAATTACCGGGGGCACCATTACGGCAGGTCAGGGCACCGGCAGCATCACGGTACAGGTGCCGGCCGGTACAACTACCGTCACGCTCAGCGTAGCGGAGCCTGGCAGCCAGAGCTGCGCGGCCACCTTCACCATCCGCCCCGACAACGCCGCCGTGCAGCTGAACACGGCCTCGGTGGAGGCCGCCGCCCAGGACCGCAGCATCACGCTGGCCCTGCAGGTGCCCGGTAACAGCGGCAACGGCAACCGGGTGCAGATTCTGCGCCGCGACGCCGGCAGCACCGGCGCCTACACCACCGTGGGCACCGTGGCCAACTCGGCTACCGCCTTCACCGATACGGGCGTGGAGGCCGACCGCAAGGCCTATCAGTACCAACTCAACCTGACCAACGCCTGCGGCACCGTGCTCAGCAGCCAGACCCACACCACCATCCTCACCACCGCCACGGCCACCCAGAGCACCGGGGGCCGCAACGTGGGCCAAGTGCAGGTGAGTTGGAGTGCCTACCAGGGCTTCGCGGTGAAGGAATACCAGATCAGCCGCGTGGCCGACAATGGCGCGGCCGAGCTGGTGGGTACCGTGGCCGGCTCGGTGCTGAACCTAGAGCTGCCCAGCAGCACGGCCGGCTTCAACCAGTGCTTCCGGGTGCAGGCCGTCAGCACCGACGCCACGGCCCGCACCTCGGCCTCCAACGACGCCTGCGTGACGTTTGAGAATCGGCTGGGCTTCTACAACATCATCACCCCCAACGGCGACGGCAAGAACGACGTGCTGGTTATCGACAACGTGGCCCTCTACCCGCGCAACACGCTCACCATCTTCTCCCGCTGGGGCAGGCAGGTGTACCAGACCCGCAACTACCGCAACGACTACGGCGGCCAGGAGCAGGCCCAGGGCATGTACTACTACCTCTTCCAGCTCGAAGATGGTACCAGCTACAAGGGCTGGTTTGAAGTTGTGCGCTAGGCCACAATACCGGCACAACAAGGCCGCGCTGCTCACGGAACAGCGCGGCCCTGCGGTAAGGTGGTAAGCGCGTTAGTACTGACCTACGCTAAGCATCACCAGCGTGCAGGCTTCTTCGGTCTGGATGCCGCGCTGATGGGCCAGTTCCTCCAGTTCGGGGTTTTCGGTGCCAGGATTGAAAATGATACGCTTGGGCTGCAGGTCGAGGATATAATCGTACCAGGCGGGCTGATTCTGCGGGCCTACGTAGAGCGTTACAGTATCTACCCCCTCGGCGGCGGGCCGGTCGTTGCGGATTTCCAGGCCGGCTACCTGGCCTTTGCGGATACCTACCGGCACTACCTCGTGGCCGTGGCTTTTCAATTGATGAACGGCGCGGTAGGCATAGCGGGCGGGATTATCGGTAGCGCCCAGCACCAGGGTCTTTTTCATGGTCATTTCTTGTTGATAGGTGGTTATTTTCGCCGACCAGGGGCGGTCAACCGTCACTGGCGGGTGAGGTAAGCAGGGTGTAACGCAAAAATCGGGCAGAGAGCCAGGCAATTCAGTAAAACTAGTCAGCAAAAAAAAAAAACGAGCCGCGCGAAGAGCTTATAAGGCTGCCAGCACCGCCTCGGCGCACCGTTCCCCATCCATGGCCGCCGACACAATACCGCCAGCGTACCCGGCTCCTTCCCCGCAGGGAAACAGGCCCCGCACCTCGGGGTGCTGCAGCGTTTCCCGGTCGCGGGGGATGCGGACCGGGGAGGAGGTCCGGCTTTCCACGCCTACAATCTGGGCCAGGTTGGTTGCGTAGCCGGGAATTTTGCGGCCGAAGTTCTGGAAGCCCTGACGCAGGCGTTCCGAGAGGCCGGCCCCAAGCACCTCCTCCATCGGCACCGACACCAGGCCGGGCTGGTAGCTGGTTTCCAGCAGTTGAGCCGAAGTTTTCTTTTTCAGAAAGTCGCCCAGGAGTTGGGCCGGGGCTAGTTGAGTGCTCCCGGCCAGGCGGCAGGCCCGTTGCTCAATTTCCTGCTGGAACCGCAGGCCGGCCAGGGCCCCGTGCTGGCGCAGGTCCATATCCTCCAACTCCACGGCCGCCACAATGCCCGAGTTGGCAAAGCGGGAGTCGCGGCGGCTGGGGCTCATGCCGTTTACCACTACCTCGCCGGGAGCAGTGGCAGCTGGCACGATAAAGCCGCCCGGGCACATGCAGAACGAAAACACGCCCCGCTGCCGCTGCTGCCACTGTGTTTGGTGTACCAGGGCATAGGAAGCGGCTGGTAGCTCGCCCCGGTTGGGGCGGCGGTACTGGGCCTGGTCGATGAGCTGCTGGGGGTGCTCCACGCGCACACCCAGGGCAAAGGGCTTGGCCTCGATGAGCACGCCGCGCCGGTGCAGCAACTCGTATACGTCGCGGGCCGAGTGGCCGGTGGCCAGAATAACGGCGTCGGCGGTCAGCTCCTGGCCGGTGCTGGTTACTACCCCACGCAGGTGCGGGCCCGTCAGCAGCAGGTCATCCACCCGGGTATCGAAGCGCACCTCGCCCCCGGCCGCCAGTATCGTGTCGCGCAGGGCGGCTACTACGTACGGCAGCTTGTTGGTGCCAATATGCGGGTGAGCATCCACCAGAATGTCGGGGGTGGCACCGTGCTGCACCAGAATGCGCAGGATGCGCTGAATGTCGCCGCGCTTGGTGGAGCGGGTATACAGCTTGCCATCGGAGTAGGTACCGGCCCCGCCCTCGCCGAAGCAGTAATTGCTGTCGGGGTTTACGCGGTGCTCTTTGTTGAGGGCCGCCAAGTCGCGGCGGCGGGTACGCACGTCTTTGCCGCGCTCCAGCACAATGGGCTTGATGCCTAGCTCAATGGCCCGCAAAGCCGCAAACAACCCCGCCGGACCGGCTCCCACTATCACTACTGAGCGGGTGGCCTGCCGTACATCGGGGTAGCGAAACCAAGGGCCGAATAACTCAGCGGGCGGGGCAGCGCGGTAAATATCGGCGCGTAACCGCACCAGTGGCTGGCGGCCCCGGGCATCAATGGAGCGGCGGCGCAGGTGCACAAAGTCGGCCTGGCCCGGCATCAGACCGGCGGCATCGAGCAGGGCCCGGTAGCGGGCCAGCTCATTGTAGGCTACTTCCGGGGGCAGAAGCAGCTCAATTTCCTGGGGGGAAGTAGGCATGAATAAGTGGCGAAAGGGAGTTAGCCTTTGAACCGAAAAGGGTACGTAAGCAGCCGCGAAGATACAAAATCAGCACCCCACAGCAGTACGCTCCTGACGGCAGAGCGAAGTGCTACGGGGTGCTGGTACTGCCGCGGGGCGGGAGGGAGGCAGGAGCTACTGGCCGCTGCCAGAGAGCTGACCGGGCTTACCTGCCTGCACTTTGGGCCAGAACTTTTCAATCGACTCATTAAACTGCGTCAGCACCTGAGTCCGAACCTCGCCCGAGGAATGACGCAACAGGTTGCTGAGCAGGTGCCGGTACATTTCGGTGGTTACTTCGAGGCCTTTGGCACTTACCAGCCCGTGGTGCAACAGGTCGCAATTGGCCGCCACAGAGTTGGCCAACGATTCAGTAAGCTCCTCCCGGGCCTGATCGGCTTCCCGGAAAGATTGTTCCAGACGAGTATTCATGGGGGCGAGAAACGGCTGCTCGGTTGACATGGGAAGGATGGACGTGGAAGTGGCAACCAAACCAAGTCCGGCTGGCAAATAGTTCAGCCAGTCCCGAAAAATATCTTGGTTATATCCCATTACTTCGCCCGCCGGGAGGCAGATTGCTCCTCCCTTTTTATGCCGGCGTAGCCGGAGGCAGCAGGTTTGAAGGCAGAATGCGCACGGGCTTTTTGTGCTCGTCGATGGCCACAAAAGTGAACAGCCCCGACACGGCCCTGATGCGCTCTTCGGAATACATCTGCTCTACAAACAGCTCCACCCGTACTTTCAGGCTGGTATTGCCCACGTGCTCCACCCGCCCAATCAACTCCACCAGTGTGCCCCCAGGTATGGGATGCGTAAAATCTACCTTGTCCGAAGACACCGTCACCATTTTGAGGCGGGAGAAGCGGGTCGCCGTAATAAAGGCCACCTCGTCCATCAGGTGCAGGGTAGTGCCCCCGAACAGGGTATCGTAGTGGTTGGTGGTGTTGGGGAAAACGGCTTTGAAAATGCGCGTCTCGGCGCGGCTGATTTTGTCGGCAAGGGTAAGCATAAGCTGAGCAGGAAAAAGTAAGAGAAACTATTTCCCCGCCCGGTTTTCGAAGGTGCTTTTCTCCCCCGTACCCGCTGGTTCCTGTTGCCTGTACCCGTGCACCCACCCGTGCCGGACCCGCCCAGCGGGTTCGGAGAGCAGGCCGGCCGTAGCCTGCCGTGGCAGCACCCAACAAGGCTCTCAGGTCGCGAAGAGGCCTTATCAATAGAAGCGGCAGGCAGGTCTCCTGACTTGGGCCCGGCTTCCCGCCCTTCTCACCGGCCACGGGGCAGATAATGGGCTGCGAGGAGAAGCCGTTGCCGCCTTCCTTTGAAGGCGGCGGGCCGTTACAGTAGCGCGTCTGTCCGGGAGTTGCACCCGATTCCCTTTTCAGGCCTTCCCAAACACGGAAAAGCCACCGGCCGCTCGTCTGACTGAAAACACAGGCAAAGAACGTGGCCGCAAGGTACGTACAGAATACGGGTCCGCCAGCACACTTTCCCCACCCTGTACTCTTCAGGGAATAATGCGGCCCCCAGCCAAGGAGGTTGTGGGCAATGCGCCTACATTTGCGCCAATGAGCATCTTTACCAACCCGCTCCATTTCCCGCATGACTCCTAGCACACGGCCGCCTATTTCAGAGTACACTATGTTTTGGGGCGGTAGTGGTTTAGCTGCTGGCTTGCCGGCCTCACACAGACCGTACTCTCAGGCTCATAACCAGTAGGCAGAGGGTAGATTTAGCGGATATTACAGTATGCAGCAGGTGGTGGAAGCCTTTACCAGTGGCCGGTATTATCGTTCGGGGCGGTTGTCGCAGCACCTGCTGTGGCTGGCCTGCGGGGCGGGCGTAGCCGGGCTGCTCGCGTTTCGGGCCCTGATTGCGCTGAGCCCGGTAGTGGGCATGGTGGCGGTGCTGGCCAACCCCCGGCTGGGGGCGGCCCTGCCCCGGTACTGGCGCAACGGCGCGGCCCTGCGGGCGGCGGCCCTGGTGGCGTTTCTGCTGCTGAGTGGGTGCTATACCAGCCAGTGGCCCATTTGGCGGCACGAGTTATTCCGCAGCCTGACTTGGCTGGGGGTACCGCTGGCCTTTACGCTGGCCGTGCCCCTGAGCCGTGGGCAGCGGCTGGCGGTAGGAGCGTTGTTCGTGCTGAGTGTGGCGGCAGTGGGCCTGGCTACCATGGGCCAGTACCTGCTTAATCCTACCGGGGCCAACGAAGCCATCCGGATAGGCCAGAACATGCAGGCCGCCACGGGCACGTTTCATATTGCTTTCGGTATTATGCTGGCCCAGGCGTTTTTCTGGGGGCTGTTGCTACGGCGGCACCCGCTGGCCGGGCGGGTGCTGCGAGTAGGGCTGCTGGCGGCAGTGGCCGGCATCGGCCTCACGCTGCACGTGCTGGCCTACCGCACCGGGTTGCTGCTGCTGTATACGGGGCTGCTGGCCTACGCCCTGCGCCTGCTTGCACGCCGGCACGTATTAGCGGGCGGGCTGCTGTTGCTGGGCGTGGGGCTGGGGCCCTGGCTGGCCTACCGCACCCTGGAGTCGGTGGAGCAGCGGGTAAGCGCCACGGTGTACGACGTAAGCCAGTACCTGGAAGGGCAGGACATCAACGACTATTCCCTGGCCCGGCGGCTGGCGGCCGTCGAAACGGCTGGCACCATTATCCGCCAGCACTGGCTGCTGGGCGTTGGGCCCGCCGACGCCTACACGGCCATGCTGGACCAGTACAGCTGGCGCACCTTTGGGTTGCGGCCCGAAAACCGCGTGAACGTGCACAACCAGTACCTCAGTACCCTGGTGGGGGGCGGAGTAGTGGGACTGGGACTGTGGCTGGCGCTGCTCTTCGGACCCCTGATCCGCCCGGCTACCCGCCGCAACCCCTTCGTGGCCGTATTTATTTTCACTCAGGCCGTGGCCATGCTGGTAGTCGACATCCTGAGTCTGCAAATCAGCCTGAATCTGTTTGTGTTCGGCTACGGCTTTCTGGTAGTAGCCACCGAAACCGACTTCCTGCTGGCCCGGGATACGCCTGAACTGCCCCGGCCACCTGCTTCCGCGGCTGCCCCGGCCCCCGGGGCCTGACCTCCTACATCCTTGTTTTCCTCCGCCTATGAGGCCTCCCTCTACGCCCCGCACCATGGCTTCCCGCATCCGGTCCATCTTCAGCGGCTCGGTGGGCAACCTGGTGGAGTGGTACGACTGGTACGTGTACTCGGCCTTTTCCTTGTACTTTGCGCCGGCTTTTTTCCCGAAGGGCAACCTTACGGCGCAGCTGCTTAACTCGGCCGCCATTTTTGCGGTAGGCTTTCTGATGCGGCCCTTGGGGGGCTGGCTGATGGGAATTTACGCCGACCGGGCCGGGCGCAAGGCGGCGCTGCTGGCGTCGGTGCTGCTCATGTGCGGGGGCTCCCTGCTCATTGCCCTCACCCCATCCTACAGCCAGATTGGCGTGGCTGCTCCCGCGCTGCTGGTGCTGGCCCGGCTGCTGCAGGGCCTAAGCGTAGGCGGCGAGTACGGTACCTCGGCCACTTACCTCAGCGAAATGGCCGATGCCCGCCACCGGGGCTTCTTTTCCAGCTTTCAGTACGTTACCCTGATTGCGGGGCAGCTGCTGGCTCTGCTGGTCCAGCTGGCTCTGCAGCAGCTACTCACGCCCGCTGAGCTGGCGGCCTGGGGCTGGCGCATTCCGTTTGGCATTGGCGCTGCCGCGGCGCTGGTAGCCCTGTACCTGCGCCGGACCATGGAAGAAACCGATGCTTTTCAGCAAGAGGCAGCTCAGCCCTCGGCCCCGAAAGCCAGCCAGCTGCGGATACTGCTGCAGCATCCGCGCGAGGTGCTTACGGTAATTGGCCTTACCCTGGGCGGTACGGTAGTGTTTTATACCTTCACCACCTACGTACAGAAGTTCCTGGTTAATACGACCGGCTTCAGTAAAGGCCAGGCTACGCTGGTGTCGTTTGGGGCCCTGGGCGTAGCCATGCTGCTACAGCCCCTATTGGGCGCCTTGTCGGACCGGGTGGGACGACGGCCGGTGCTGCTGTTTTTTGGCATCGGGGCCACGCTCCTCACGGTGCCCCTGCTCACGGCCCTGGCCCGGGCCCAGGGCTTAGGGGAGGCTTTTGGCCTGCTGCTGCTGGCCATGCTGGTCATCAGCGGCTATACTTCCATCAATGCCGTAGTCAAAGCCGAACTGTTCCCAACCGAAATTCGGGCGCTGGGCGTAGGTCTGCCCTATGCCCTCACGGTGGCAGTGTTCGGGGGCTCGGCCGAATACCTGGCCCTGCTCGCCAAGGATTACGGCGTGGAGCACTGGTTTTACTGGTACGTAACGGCCTGCGCGGCCGTGTCGCTGCTGGTATACTGGCGCATGGCCGATACGCGCGCTACCTCGCGCATCCGGGAGTAGGGCCTAAACCGTAAGCTTATTGAATGGTGATGGTGTCGGTGAGGGTTTGGGTGGTGTTCGGGAACAGCAGCACGTAGGTGCCCGGCTCAGCCGCCGTAAACTGATACGTGCCCCGGTAGTCAGACACAACCTGCGGACAGGTGCACCCTTCGTAGTGCACGGTAGGCACGAGGTATACCTTTTTATCCTCCCGTTGCTCGCGCAGCCCCTGAAACTGTCCGCACCCATTTGGAATACTAACGGTGTAGGAAACCGGCACGGGAGTGCCCACCCGACCGGTACGGGCGCTGCTCACCGTTGCCACTGAGCCCACCACATCCTCGGAGCACGTAGCCTCATCGGTGGTAGGAAAACAGGACGTAGCCGCCCCGGTTAGGCCCAGGCACAGGGCTAGTAGTCGGATTGAATTGATTTTCAGAGAATTCATAGAGTAGGAACGGTAGCTACCGCAGGAAAGTGCACGGCTTGTCGCTTGATAAGATGCCGTGCACTCCGTAAAGGTTGGCAAAGAAAAGTAACTAAACTTTCAACTTGGGGTATAATTATTGAGGTGCTTCCTGATTTTGCGCCCAAATTCGGCCGCTCTGCGCTTCACTACTGCCCTCTATGCCTGCTACCCGTACACTGTTTGTGCGTTTTCTGCTGCCTCTGCCCATCTTACTGCACCTAACGGCCTGCTCCGACCAGAAAAAACCGGAACAAAAGCCCGCCCGGCCCAGTCCGCCGGCAACAGTTGCGGCGGCACTACCGGGAGGCGGGCAACTGGTTATCAGCTACAGTCAGCCCTCGGCTAAGGAGCGCAAAGTGTTTGGGGGGCTGGTGCCCTACGGGCAGGTGTGGCGCACCGGGGCCAACGAGGCCACCACGTTTCAGGTAAGCCGGAACGTAACGGTGCAGGGGCAGGCCCTGCCCGCCGGTAAATACGCGCTGTTCACCATTCCCCAGGAAAAGGAGTGGACCATCATCTTCAACAAAACCGCTAAGCAATGGGGGGCCTACGAGTACCAGGAGGCCGACGATGTGCTGCGCGTAAAAGCCACCCCAAGCCGGGCGGCCACTCCGTTGGAGCGCTTCACCATTACGGCCGATAAAGCGGGCCGGGTAACGCTGGCCTGGGAGAAAACCCAGGTAGCATTTGCGGTACGATAGGCTGCCCTACCGGCTGCCCGGAACCCTGCGGACCTGCCGCAGCGCTCCTAACGGCAATGCTCTTTCTGTAACTTTCTGATTTCCCGCTCGGCCGCCGGGGCATCGCCCCATTGCAAAGCCTGGCTCAGGGCCGCGCAGGCCCCGGCCGAGTCGTGCAGCCGCAGCTTCAGCATCCCGATGGCGCGGTAAAACTGGCCTCTGTCGCGGGGCTGCACCAGGTGCAGGCACTGCTCATTGTCGGCAACGGCGGCGGCGTAGTTGCCGGCGTCGGCATGGGCCAGGGCGCGGTTGGCGTAGGCATTGATATAGTGCGGATTGATGCGGGCGGCGGCCGTAAAATCGGCAATGGCGGCTGGGTAGCGCTTTTGCTCGTAGCGCAGCCAGCCCCGATTCAGAAAGGAAACCGAATCCTGAGGGTTCAGCTCCACGGCCCGCGTGAGGTAATGCGCGGCCCGGGCCGTGTCTTGCTGCTGCATGTACCAGAAGCCCGCCCGGCCGTTGGCAAACGGGTTGTTGGCCTCCAGGGCCAGCACCTGGGCATTTGCGGCCAGGGCCTGGGCATATTCCCGGTGCAGACTGTGCCCGTAGGCCACGCTATTATAATACTGGATCATGGCTTGGCTGTCCGGGTCGTGGCGGCGGGCCAGCAGCCGGAACCGTTCGGCCTCGGCGGGGTTGCGGGGCTGTTGCCAGGCGCTGAAACCGTAGTACACATCTGCCAGGGTAGAGTCCAGCAGCCAGGCCTGGTTGAAGCGCTTGATAGCCACCACCGGGTTGCCGGTCTGCAAATAGCTCCAGCCGAAATTGACGTAGACGTGGGCGGCTTCCCGCGCCGGGCCGTGCTGCCGCCGGGCCGTAGCCACAAATTGCTGGTCGGCGGCGAGTTGCTCGGCCGTTTTGGGCTGCCCACCAAACATGGGCAGCTCATTACTGGTACCGCGGGGCTGGGCCAGCTGCTGGGGTGTAGGACGGCTTTGGGCCGGGGCCAGGCAGGGGAGTAGCAACAGGAGCAGAAAGGATAATTTCATGTAGCGGGTAAATAACATATAGCGGGTAAATAAGCGGATAGCTCCTGCGCTCGGCGGGGCAAACCGCGCCGCCGTGCGGGTACATCAAATAAGGCGGCCCTACTCTGCTCCCAACACGCTTTCCACCCAGCCTTTGCCCCAGTCAACCAGTTCCTGCGCAGTCCAGAGCTGGGGGTAGAAAATGCGCCGCTGAAACTTGGGCGGCAGGTACTGCTGCCAGTTGGTGCCGCCGGTGGCGGCAATGGCATCGGGGTGGCGTTCCAGGTAGCGTACCGCCGATTTATAGTGCATCAGGGGCCAGTTTACATTCACATTTACATCCAGCTGCTTGAGCTGGCGCAGCAGGCGCGGGTGCTGCTGGCCCTCGGGGCCGGCGGGCAGGCGCTGCACCACGGCCCAGAGGTTGCGGTGCTGGTACTGGCGGGCGTGGTCGAGCAGCCGGTCGGCGTACTTTTTCTCGAACTCCGTCAGGGTAAGTGCTTTGGCTCCGGTTTCCACCACGGTGGCCCCCGATTTCCAGTAGATGCAGCCCATCAGCTCGTCGTGGGCGGCGGCCTCGCCCAACAGGCGGCGTTGCTCCTCGGGCACCAGGTTGGTCAGGGCGGTGCTGGCCAGCTCAATCATGCGGTACTGCACGCTCTGAAAGCCCGAAGCCGGCATCAGGGCCATGCGGAACTCCAGAAACTGCTGCTTGTCCATGCCGTCCACCATCACATCGAACGAGTCGATCAGGTTCTCGAAGTAGCGGTTGATGCGGCCCACCCGGCGCGTTACTTCCTCCACGGTGGGCGCGGCCAGGTCGCCCAGCTGCTCGTACTCGCAGAGGCAGAGCTTAAAGTAGAGCTCCGTAATCTGGTGGTAAATGATGAAAATCCGCTCGTCGGGAATGGTGGTGAGGGGGCGCTGCAAACTCAGCAGCGTATCCAGCTGAATATAGTCCCAGTAGCCCAGGTAGCGGGTGTGGTACAGGCCCTCCAGGTAGGCGGCCAGGTCCTGGTCGTCGGCGGCGTAGCGCTGCTGCAGGCGCTGCAGCTGCTCCAGCACAGCCGGCGAGGGTTGAAATTCGGGAGTTGTCATGCGGAGGGAGCAGAAGGAGAGTAGTGGGTGCTACAAGGCACAAAGATGGGAAAAGGGCGGCAAGTGTAGCTGATTGGTTTGTGGGCCGGCCGTAGGCAACTGTTTGGCCGCGGCGGACATCTGTTTTGCAGCTCACCACTTTCCTTACCTTTACCCAGCTTATGGCAGAGAAATCCAGTATTTTCGACATGATTGGGCCGGTGATGATTGGGCCCAGCTCCTCGCACACGGCCGGGGTAGTCCGCATTGCGCGGGCCGCCATCCGCATTCTGGGCAGCGTGCCCACCCACGCCACCATTACCTTCTACAACTCCTTCGCCCGCACCTACGAAGGCCACGGCTCCGACCGCGCCATCGTGGCCGGCCTGCTGGGGATGCCCACCGACGATGTGCGCATCCGGGAGGCCTTCGACCACGCTCGGGAGGCAGGCCTGCAGTATACGTTTCAGGGCGTCGGCAACGCCTCCACCATGCACCCCAATACCATTAAGCTGCAGCTGCGCGATGCGCACACGGACCGGGCAGTGGAAGTACTCGGCCAGAGCCGGGGCGGGGGCGTTATCCGCATTGTGGAGGTGGATGGCTTTCCTGCTGATTTCTCGGCCTCCCTGCACACGCTCATCATCGACGCCGACGATGTGCCGGGCTCCATTGCCTTTATTGCCAGCGTAATTGCCCACGACGACTGCAACATTGCCACCATGTTTGTGAGCCGAAAGGGGAAAAATGACGCCGCCCGGCAGTTTATTGAGGTGGATTCGGGCCTGCGCGACATCACGCTGGACTACCTGCGCCAGCTGCGGTGGGTACATCACGTTACTTACATTCCAACCATCGACTAACGGCGGTAACGGCCCGGTTAACGGCAGATTTTGCGCGGTTTGTTGATTTATCGTTTTGCGGGCCCTGGCCATCCGATACCTTTGGTGGCCCAGGCCACCGAGCCACGGTGTGTGCCCGGCCGTCGGGAGTGTTCCGTCAGCCCTCAACTCTTTCCCTATGAAGTGTACTTACTGGCTGCTGCTAAGTTCCGGACTGTTGGCCGCCGGCCCGCTACTGGCCCAGCAGGTGCCGGCCCAGCCGCCCGCCGGCTCAGTGCCCGCCTCGGCACCTTCCGGCCCCTGGACGCTGCAGCGCGCCATCGATTATGCCCTGCAAAACAACCTGACGGTACGCGGCCAGCAGCTTACGGCGGAGCTGCAGAATGCCACCCTGCGCCAGAGCCGGGCCGCGTTGCTGCCCTCGGCCAACCTCTCCGGCACTCAGGCCTGGAACTACGGTACCAGCCTCGATCCGCTCACCAACGACTTCGTGAGCCAGACCATCCGGTCCAATAACTTCTCGGCTAACTCGCAGGTAACGCTGTTTTCGGGGTTTCAGCTGCGCAACACCGTCAAGCGCAACCTCCTCGATTCGGAGGCCAGCCTGCTCGATATTGAGAAGGCCCGCAATGATTTGTCGCTGAACGTGGCTTCGGCCTTTCTGCAGCTGGTGCTGGCCGAGGAGCTGGTGCGGGCCAACGAAATCCGGGTGAGCAGCACGCGCAGCCAGGTGGAGCGTACCCAGAAGCTGCTGCGGGCCGGTTCTATCCCGGAAAGCAACCTGCTTGATATTCAGGCCCAGCAGGCTTCCGATGAGCTCAACGTAATTACGGCGCAGAACCAGCGCGACCTGGCCCGCCTCTCGCTTACCCAACTGCTGAACCTGCCCACGCCTACGGGCTTCACCATTGAGGTGCCTCAGCTGGCCGACCCCGACGAGGAGCCGCTGCTCTCGGCCGACCCCGACGGCACCTACCAGACGGCCCAGAGCCTGCTGCCCGAAATCAAGGCCGCCGACCTGCGGGTGCGCTCCGCCTCCCGCAGCCTGGATATTGCCCGGGGCGCGTATTACCCGCGCCTGGCCTTCGGGGCCGGTATCTTCACGGGTTTCTCGTCGTCGCGGCTGGCGCGGGTATTCAACGGCGACTCCACCGATGCCGTAGCGGTGCCCGTGTTTCAGCCGGGAACAGGCGGGCAGCCGGTGCCGTCGCAATATTTCCTGCTGCAGCCTAAGCAGGCCATTCCGGAGCTGCTGCCCTCCAGCTTTTCCAGCCAACTCAAGGACAACCTGGGCAAGAACCTGCAGTTTTCCCTGCAGATTCCGATTTTCAATGGGTTGCAGGCGCGGACTTCGGTGCAGCGGGCCCAGATCAATATTCAGCAGCAGGCGCTGCGGGCCGAGCAAACCCGCCTGACGGTGCGCCAGAGCATTCAGCAGGCCTACGCCGATGCCATTGCCGCCCAGCGGCGCTACCTCTCGGCACGCCGGCAGGTAGAGGCCCTCACAACCGCCTACCGCAACGCCGAAATCCGCTTCAACAACGGCCTGCTTAACGGTACCGAGTTCAACATTGCCAAGAATAACCTCACGGCCGCCGAGTCGACCATGATTCAGGCCAAGTACGAATTCATCTTCCGGCGCAAGGTGCTCGACTTCTACCAGGGGCGGCCCATTGCCCTGTGACTGAGTGAACGGAGCAGAGGAGTGAAGTAGCTACGGCGCTTTGCTTGCTCTCCACGGTTCAACCCATCACTCATTCGCGCACTCACTCATTCACTCCTGAAATTCCATGCGAAACAACCGTACCCTCTACATTCTGCTGGCCGTGCTGCTGGTGCTCGTCGGTGGCTTTCTGCTAGCCAAAAAGAAGGGGCTGGTTGGGCAGCCAGCCGGCACCGAGGTGCTGGCGGCCAACGCTACTCCGGCTACCATTGTGGAGAAGGTAAGCGCCTCGGGTAAGGTGCAGCCTGAAACCGAGGTGAAGATTTCGCCCGACGTATCGGGGGAGATTACCGAGCTCTACGTGGAGGAGGGCGACTCCGTGCGCAAAGGCCAGTTGCTGCTGCGCATCCGCCCCGACAACTACCAGGCTATGGTAAGCCAGCAGAGCGCCGTGGTAGGTACCCAGCAGGCCAACGTAGGGCAGAGCCAGGCCCGCCTGCAGCAGCTGATTGCCAGTGCCCGCCAGACCGAGCTAACCTACCGCCGCAACGCCTCCCTGTACAAGCAGAAGGTGATTTCGCAGGCCGACTACGAAGCCAGCAAAGCCGCCTACGAGGCCTCCCAGGAAGAAATAAACTCGGCCCGCCAGAACATCCGGGCTGCACAGAGCTCGGTGCGCTCGGCCCAGGCTGGCCTGGAAGAAGCCCGCAAAAACCTCAATAAAACAACCATCTACGCGCCCGTAAGTGGTACCGTGAGCAAGCTCAATGTGAAGAAGGGCGAGCGGGTGGTAGGTACTTCCCAGATGGCCGGCACCGAAATTATGCGCATTGCCAACCTCAACAACATGGAGGTGCGGGTAAGCGTGAACGAAAACGACATCATCAACGTGGACCTGGGCGACTCGGCCGATGTGGAGGTGGACTCCTATGCCAGCAAGGACCAGAAGTTCCGGGGTATTGTAACGGCCATTGCCAACACCGCCAAAGATGCCCTCACGGCCGAAGCCGTCACGGAGTTTGAGGTGCGCATCCGTTTGCTGCCCGAGTCCTACCGCCAGCTCACGCGCACGGTGCAGGGCCACAGCATTGTGCCCTTCCGCCCCGGCATGACGGCTTCCGTCGACATCATCACCAACCGCAAAGCCAACGTGCTGAGCGTGCCCCTGGCTGCCGTTACCACCCGCTCTGACAGCGCCAAGACGGAGGAGAAGAAAAATACCCCGGCCGTGCGCGTAAGCCGGGGTAGCTCGGCCCAGCCCGATAAGCCGGCCGCAACCGGCGTGAAAGCCCCGGTGCAGGAAGTGGTATTCCTGATCCGGAACGGCAAAGCCGTGCTGACGCCGGTAAAAACCGGTATCAGCGACTTCCAGAACATGGAAATCCTCAGCGGCCTGCAGGCCGGCGACCAAGTGGTGAGCGGGCCGTTCCGGGCCGTAGCTAAAACCCTTAAGGATGGGGCGCTGGTGGTAGTAAAAGATGCCAAAACCCTCGACAAGGCCGCCCTTAAGGAGGATGCGCCCGAAGAGGATGATAAATAAGTAAAACCGGCTAGCAACTCACACTGAGCCGCTAACCACCGCCGGAAGGCCGCCGTTGCGTCAGGCAGCGGTGGCCTTCCGTTTTTTTTGGTAAGATTGACCCGAAGGTGAGTTGGTGAAGTGGTGAAATGGTGGGTTTAATGTGGTTGGGAACATAGGGTCCGACACCACGCAAACCCGCGCCGTTAGCGCCATCCGAACAGTAAACTCACCATCCCACCACTTCACTATTTCACCATTTCCCACCCCCTTTGGAAAAAATAGCCATGCTTGGCGGCGGCTCCTGGGCCACTGCCCTCACCAAAATTCTTTCTGAAAACGGCAGCCGAGTGCACTGGTGGATGCGCAGCAAGGACGATGTACAACATCTGCTGCGTACCCGTCATAACCCACGCTACCTTTCCTCGGTGGCCCACGACCTGGAGCGGGTGCGCCCCACCACCGACCTGGAGGAAGCCGTGCGCGAAGCCGATTGGCTGGTGCTGGCCGTGCCCGCCGCTTTCGTGCAAAGCACCCTCGACAAGCTGGACCGGGACTCGTTGAAGAATAAGCGGGTTATTTCGGCAATTAAGGGCATGATTCCAGGCAAAAACGTGCTGGTGACGGACTACGTAGCCGAGCGGTTCCGGCTGCCCCACACCCGCCTGGGCGTAGTGGCCGGGCCCTGCCACGCCGAGGAAGTGGCCCTGGAAAAGCAAAGCTACCTCACCATTGGCTCGCCGGATGAGGAGCTGGCGGAGGATTTCAGCCGTTTGTTGCGCAACCGCTACGTGAAGGCCAACCCCGCTCAGGACCTTGACGGAATTGAGTACTGCGCCGTCATGAAAAATATCATTGCCCTCACCGGCGGCATTGCCCACGGCCTGGGCTACGGCGACAACTTTCAGGCGGTACTGGTAAGCAACGCCGTGCAGGAAATGCGCCGCTTCGTGCACGCCCTCAATCCCCAGCCCCGCGACCTGTCGGCTTCAGCCTATCTAGGCGACCTGTTGGTGACGGCCTACTCGCAGTTTTCGCGCAACCGCACGTTTGGCAGCATGGTGGGGCGGGGCTACAGCGTAAAATCGGCGCAACTGGAAATGAACATGGTGGCCGAGGGCTACTACGCCGTCAAGAGTATTTATGAGCTTAACCGCAAGCTGCAGGTGTCCATGCCCATCACTTCGGCGGCCTACCACATCCTCTACGAGAAGATTTCCCCGGCCATTGAAATTGAGCTGCTGAAAGAAAAATTCAAGTAGGATGGAGGTAATACGCTCGGGGGCTGGCTGGCGCCGGAGCTGGCATTTCGCGTTGGGGGCTGGCTGCTGCGGAGTGTTGCTGGCAGTGGTTTCGGGGTTGCTGCTGGATAAGCCTTTTTGGTTACGACTGCTGACGGATGATGTGGGCTGGACGATGTACCCACCACTAACCGCCCTGCCGCAAGCCTGGCCAGGTGGGGAAGAAAGCCTGCGTGAATGTCTGGAGGCGGGCATCAGCGGCGGCCTGTTCGGTGCCGGCTGGCTGCGGGCGTGGTGGCAGCGGCGCCGCGCAGCCTCCGCCGAAGCGAGCCGCTGGTTTGGCTGGTCGGTGCTGTTGGTAGTTCCGCTGCTGGTGCAACTGGGGGGCAACGTATATGCTGCCCGTTACCAGCACAACGCCGAAGAACAACTCCTGCTGCACCTGCGCCACACACCGCCGGATTCTGCGCCCGGCACCGGCCACTAGCATAACGCCCGACTTCGCCGCCAAACAAATCAGTCGTTTCTGCGTCTGCTACTCATACTCTCACCGTCATCACCATTACGCTATATGGGCACCTGGGACTACCACAACTTCGATAACGACGACGCGGCGGATTTTGCCGAAAATTTCCGCCTGAACCCCAACGAAGCTACCTTGTATGAGGCGCTGGCCACGGCCGCCGAAACGGAGGATTATCTGGAAATACCGGAAGCGGCCGAAGCCCTAGCCGCCGCCGAAATTGTGGCGGCTATTCTGGGGCACCCATCCCCGGATTTTCTGCCTGGCCTTACGCTGGCTGTAAACGGAATGGAGGTAGACGACGACCTGGCCGACCTGGCGGTGGAGGCCGTAAAAGCAGTGGTAAGCAAATCAGAATTGCAGGAAGAGTGGGCCGCCTCCGCCGACTATACACAGTGGCAACAGCAGCAGCAGGCCTTGCTGGCTCGCCTGCAGGCAGAATAGCTCCATGCCCTGGCTGCTCCTGGCCCTGCTCACGGCGTTGTGTCTGGCGGGCTACAACTTCTTCATAAAGCTGGCCTCGGGCCATATCTCGGCGGCGGCCGGAGCTGTAATTCTGCAGCTGGTAGCGGCCGGGCTAGGTGGGGTATGGCTGCTTCTGCTGCGGCTCAAGGGGCAGCCCCTGACCATCAGCGGCAAAGGCCTGGGGCTGGCGGCGGCGGCCGGCATTGGCGTGGGCCTGGCCGAAATCCTCACGTTTGTAGTCTTCAGCCGGGGAGTGCCTTCCTCGGTCGGAACGCCCGTTATAGTGGGTGGCTCGGTACTGCTGACGGCGGTGCTGGGACTAGTGGTTTTGCGCGAGGCCCTGTCGGGGCCGCAGGTGCTGGGGCTGTTGTTGATTGTGGGCGGCATTGCCCTGCTGGCCCGGGGGCACTAGCCCGGCTCAATTGCTGAACCCGATGCACTTTCCGCCGCAGGGTGAAGCGTACAAGGCCATGTAGTATACCGTTCGTGCCCTGGGCGCGGTGCCTTTACCGGATCAGCACCAGCGTACCGGCCAGAATCAGGCCGGCACCAATACCCGTTTGCCAGGTAAGCTTTTCGCCCAGGAACAGCACCGACAGGCCAATGGCCAGGGCCACGCTGAGCTTATCGACGGGTGCCACTTTGGAAACGGGGCCCAGCTGCAAGGCCCGAAAGTAAAATACCCACGACAGGCCGGTTGCCAGCCCCGACAGCCCCAGAAACAGCCAGTTCTGGCGGGTGAGCTGGTGCAACCCCGCCAGGCTTCCCTGGAAATACACAATACCCCAGGCCAGCACCAGCACAACTGCCGTGCGGATGGCGGTGGCCAGGCTGGAGTCGACACTGGTGATGCCTATTTTGGCCAGCACTGCCGTAAGCGCCGCAAACACGGCGGAAAGCAAAGCAAATATCCACCACATAACGCGCCACTGAAAACGTATAACCACCGGGAGAGGACCGCCCCTCTGCCCGGGTATCGTACGCAAAAATTGCCGATAGGGCGAATGTGGTAGGCCGGAGAGGCTGCGGCCTCCGGCGCCTGTGGGTTTTCCCAAACACCAAAACCGGGGTGTGCGCCCCGGTTTTGGTGTTTGGTTGCGGAAAAGGGGACGGTGTTGGCTTGGCTCAGCAGAGTTATGCCAGAGGGATGCACAAAGGTGCTATAATCCGGTGCCCGCCTCAAGCCCTCTTACGGCCTGTTTGTGACACGCCGGCCCCCTCTGTCCATATGGCCAACACGGTATTTTTTTTCCTGCCTGTGACTGATTCGGGTGCGCATCAGTGGATATCGACGGAAAAAGCAGGCGGATTGTGACATCCGGTCCGGGCTGCCTGCGTTGGGTATCAGCTGGCCGGGGCGGCCGGCAGCGTAAACCGGAAACTGCTGCCCCGGTCCACGGCACTCTCCACCCATAGCCGTCCTCCCTGGGCCTCAATGAACTCGCGGGAGATACTCAGCCCCAGCCCCGAGCCACCCTTATGGCCGCTGGCAATGCCCGGTACCTCCGAGAAACGCTGAAAAATCCGCTCGTGATATTCCGGAGCAATGCCGGGGCCACAGTCCTGCACCCCAATTTCAAGCTGTTCGTTCTGCCAGGCAGCGTGCACGCACAGGTCGGCCCCGCGTGGGGAGTAGCGGATGGCGTTGGCCAGCAGGTTGATGAGCACCCAGGTGGTTTTTTCCAGGTCGGCGCGGGCGGCTGGCAGATTGGCGGGCACGTCCAGGCGCAGCTGCAGCTCCCGGTCTTCGAGCTGAGGGCGCACCGTTTCAATGGCATACCGCACAATTTCGGCCAGCGGGATGGGCTGCACATCAAACTGAATTTCAGCTCCCGCATCCAGCCGTGACACCGCCAGCAGCTGGCCCACCATTCCCAGTAGGCGCTGGGTTTCGTCCCGGATACCGTCGGCTATGCGCTGGCGCTCCTCGGGCTCGGTTCGCTCATCTTGCAGCAGCATCAGGCTAAGCTTGATGCTGGCCAGCGGGGTTTTCAGCTCGTGGGAAATGGTAGCCAGGTAGTTCGACTTTACCTCATCCAGCTTCTTAAAGTCGGACACGTTGCGCAAACTCAGAATATGCCCGACAAACTCCGTGCGGCTGGTTTCCCGGTTGCGGCTGATGATGTGGTTGAGCGTGAGCTGGTAGTAAGCCGTTTCACCGTTCGGGCGGGTTATCGGGAGGGTAACCGGGGTGGGCGTGTCGCCGGCCCGCCCGGCCTCCTGGGCCAGCAGCGGCCTGAACAGCTCATGCAATAACTGCGACTCCCGGCTCAGCTCTTCCGCGCGGTGGCCTACCAGGTCGGCGGCCTCGCGGCCCAGTAGCTCGCGGGCGGCCGGGTTAGCCAGCAGTACCGTCCGGTCGGGGTCGAGCAGGAGCAGACCTTCATCCAGGTGCTCAATCAGACTTTCCAGCCGGCTACGCTCGGTAGCCAGGGCCGCCCGCGTAACGCTGCGCTGGTCCTGCATATAGCCGAAGGCCCGGTTCAGGGCCAGGGCCACGGCTCCCACTTCGTCGTTTTTGGCGATGGAAACCTGGGTGGCCGGTCCCGGACTGGCCACATCTTCCACATCGGCCCGCAGGCGGCGTAGGGGCCGCAGTACCACCCGCGGCAGCCGCACAACCAGCCCCAGGCCGACGGCAGTGCCCAGTAGCAGCAGCAGCAGCACCGTGCGGCGCTGCCGGGCGGCCTGCCGGGTCAGGCGCAGGGTTTGCTGGTTGAAGGACGCGGCATTGAGCTGCATCATACGGTGGGTTTCGGCCCGGAGTTGGTGCAGGCGGGCCAACTGCTGGGCTGCCGGAGCCCGGTCGTCTACCAGGCGCTGATAGTCGGCCAGGTGTTGAGTGAGGGTATCCACCAGCTCCAGCTCCCCGGTTTCGGTGATGTTGGCGGCCTCGCGGGTGAGGGCGCGGCGCAGCTGCTGCAGCGGCGGCTGAGCCCTGGGCTGCTCCTGCAGGGCCTCCAGAGCCCGCAGCATCTGCTCGCCGTACTCCACCGAGCGGAAGTTGGCCTGCTGTATACCGCGCGCTCTGCCCTCCAACCCCTGAATGGTGAAGAAGGTATATCCGCCTAGCCCCAGCAGCAGCGTCAGCATGGTCAGGATGCTCAGGCGAATTTTAAGTTTCAGGGACATGCGGCGGTGAGGTGGTGAAATTGTGAAATGGTGAGTTTGCCGTTCTGTCATCCTGAGCTTGCGAAGGACCTATTGCCAGTGGCACGGTGGTCGTTTAGCAGTTTTTAGCCCGCAGAGGACGCAGAAGGGTGCGCGGAGGGCGCAGAGTCGTTCGGGAGTTGGTTGGCGTGATAAGGTCCTTCACAAGCTCAGGATGACAGACAATTCCTAAACTCCCACCCGCTTACCCTCTCACCCTAATTAAAGCTCGTACTCCTGCACCTTGCGGTACAGCGTGGTGAGGCCGATGGCGAGGCGGCGGGCGGCTTCGGTTTTGTTGCCCTGTACCTGGTGCAGCACCTGGCGGATGTGGCGGGCTTCCACGGCGCGCAGGCTCTGGTCGGCGGGGTCGGCGTCGGGGCTGCCGGAGGCGGGCAGGGTGTGGAACTCGTCGGGGAGGTAGCCGGCGGAGAGGGGCTGGTCGGCGGGAGCGAGGATGGCGGCGCGCTCCAGCACGTTTTTCAGTTCGCGCACGTTGCCGGGCCACTCGTAGCGCTGCAGCAGCTCCACGCACTCGGGCTCCAGGCCCGGCAGGCGCTTGCGCAGCTGGGCCGCGAAATGCTGCAGAAAGTACTCCGCCAGTGCCGGTACATCCTGGGCACGCTCCTGCAGGCTGGGCACGTTGATGGTAAACACCGAGAGGCGGTAGTACAAATCGGGGCGGAAGTGGCCGGCGGCGGCTTCCTGCCGGAGGTTGCGGTTGGTGGCGGCCACGATGCGCACGTTCACGCTGGTGGGTCGGGTGTCGCCGAGCTTGGTGAACTGCCGCGTTTCCAGTACCCGCAGGAACTTGGCCTGCACGTTCAGCTCCAGCTCCCCGATTTCGTCCAGGAACAGGGTGCCGCCATTGGCTTCTTCCAGCAGGCCTTTCTTGTCGGCCAGCGCGCCCGTAAACGCGCCCTTCTTGTAGCCAAACAGCTCCGATTCCAGCAAGTCCTTCGGGAAAGCCGAGCAGTTCACGGCTACAAACGACTTGGCTTTCCGCTCACTGGCTTCGTGCAGGGCCTGGGCAAACAGCTCCTTGCCCGCGCCGGTGGGGCCTTCCAGCAGCACGGTGCTGTCGGTGGGCGCTACCTGGCGGGCCAGGTCCTGGGCGCGGCGCAGGGCCGGGGCCGCGCCTATCATACTCTCGAAGCTGTAGCGCTGGCCCATGCGCCGCTCCAGCTCGGCCACGCGGCGGCGCAGGCGGGACTTCTCGGCGGCGCGCTCCACCACTACCACCAGCTGCTGCTCGAAGTCGCCCTTGGTGAGGTAGTCGAAAGCGCCCTGCTTCATGGCCCGCACGCCGTCGGGAATGGTGCCAAAAGCGGTAAGCAGCACGATTTCTGCATCGGGGGCCTTGGCCTTGAGGCGTGGAATCAGGTCGACGCCGTGGGCATCGGGCAGCTTCACATCCGATACCACCACCAGCACCTCCTGGGCGTGGTGCTGCAACAGTTCCAGGCCGCGGCTGGCATCGGGGGCCTGCAGCACGGTGTAGCCTTCCAGCTCCAGCACCCGCGCCAAGAGCTGGCGCAGGCGGGCTTCGTCGTCAATCAGGAGCAGGGTACCGGTGGGCATGAACTCAATTAAAAATTAAAAATGAAGAATTGAACCTTCGGGTGCGAAAGTACCGGCTTGCTGGGAAATGATAGAATGAATTGTCAAGGCCCGGTATCTTGCGTCCATACAATTCATCCAGCTATTTCTCTCATGCCATTACGCTTAGGCTTTTATGGTTTCCTATTGCTGCTGACGCATAGCTTCAGCAGTTGTGCTCAGAAGCATAGCCGGTTGGGACGGGAAGTGGCTAAAGAGCAATTACAAGAGGCCTTGAAGCGAGAGGCAACCGTTGTAAGTTCCACCGTACCGCGGCCTTTACCAGACAGTGTCGCCGCGGTGCGAATTGCGGAGCCCATCTTGTTTCGGACGTATGGCAAGAAGAATATTGTAGATGAACGGCCTTATGAGGTATATCTGATTGATAAATATTGGGTAGTAATGGGCACACTACCAGAAGATACGGATGGTGGAGTATTCATAATAATTCTGGATTCCAAGGATAGTAGGGTAATAAAACTGACACACGGGAAATAACTGCGTGACTCACGCACTCTGTCGAATCTCCTCCTTCAGATGCTCCACGAACCGAACAAACTCCGGCTCGGCTTCCACGTTTTCGTGCCAGGCGAGGCCCATTTCGGCGAGGTTGTACTGGTGCTCGGGGCTGATGGTGGCGCCGGGCAGGAGCTGGCCGCTGGCGTCCCGCTCGTAGCCCAGTAGCCAGAGCCGGTCGCAGAGGGCGGTGGTGGTCTGGATGTCGTGGGAGACGATGACGACGGTGTTCAGCTCGTCCATAGTCGTCACTTCGAGGATGATTTTCTTCACCTCGTCCATCATGGCAATATCAAGGCCTGAAAACGGCTCATCGAGCAGGATGAGGTGGTCGGAGCAGAGGAGCTGCTGGGCAATGGCAGCGCGCTGGCGCTGGCCGCCGGAGAGGTGGGCCGGGTACTTGCGGCGGTGGGCCGTGAGCTGAAACCGCTCCAGGTAGCTGTCGGTCTGGCGGCGGGCTTCGGCGGCATCGGCGTACTTGCGGGCGGCGGCCAGCAGCAGGTTGTCGTGGAGGGTGCGGTGGTTGAACAGCGGGTACTGCTGTTGCACGAAGCCCACCGCGCCGGGCGCTACAGCCTCCTGCTCCTGGCCCACCAGCACTGTGCCTCGGCTGGGCGTCATCAGCCCCGCCATAATGCGGCACAGCACCGATTTGCCCAACCCCGAGCGGCCGTAGAACCCTACTACCTGGCCCTGCTCCATGCCCGGCCGGCACACATCCAGCACCTGCGCCGAAATGTCGCGCAGAATGATTTCCCCGTTGAATTCCATCGACACGCTGTCGAGGGTGAGGACGGGGAATTTGTAGAAATAGGGAGTCATTTCCGGAAGGGTGAACTTGTGAAAGGTGAAGTTGTGGGGTTGACGTTTTGTATACCCCTGGCCGCCATCTTCTGCCGGGTTGTAGAGACGCGACACTTCGCGTCTCGTCGTTGCTGACGTTGCTTATCCTGCCGAACCGAACGGCGCGGACGACGAGACGCGAAGTGTCGCGTCTCTACATCGTTCTAGCGCGCGGTGGCCAGTTCAGAATAAGGAAAGAACACGCGGCGCAGGAGGGTGAACAGGTAGTCCTGGGCGGCGCCGGCGGCCAGGATGACGAGCTGAATGGCCAACACGCCGTCGAGGTGGAGGTAGCGGTTTTGCTTGTAGAGCAGCAGCCCGATGCCGCCTTCCGACTGGTAGAGGGTTTCTACCAGCGTTATCATTGTCCAAATGATGGCGAAGTTCTGGCGCACTACTTCCAGCATCTCATCCAGCTTGCCCAGCACCACCACTTCCCAGAAGCTGCGCCACTCGCCCAGGCCCAGGGTGCGGGCGTGGTCCATTTCCTGCTGCGTGGTAGTCAGAATCACCGACGTCATGCCCGTAACCAGGTACACGGTGGTGGCGAAAATCAGGACCGAAAGCTTCACCTCGTGGCCGGAGCTGACCAGCAGGGCCATAAAAAACGTGAGGCCGGTGAGGGTGAGGTAGCGCATTTTGGAGGCCGCATAAGCCAGGGGCCGAAAGAAGGGCAGGGCGGTGAGGTAGGAAAGCAGCAGGGCCAGCACCGTAGCCACACCCAGGGCCTGCAGGGCCGTGGTCATGCTGGCCCACAGTTCCGGAATGAGGCCCTGTGTGGTAATCAGGTCGGCCAGCGCCCGGAGCACTTCCCCTAGCGAGGGGAAGATGCGCAGCGGCATCCAGAGCCACAGCAGCAGCAGAACCAGTACCTGCCCGCCCGCCATCAGCAGAAACGTCGTGCGCGGCGGCCGGGCGTTGGGGAGAAAGAGGGATTTCATGGGGGAGTAGTTGTCAGTTGTTCATTGTCAGTTGTTCATTGTCAGTTGTTCATTGTCAGTTGTTCGTTGTCAGTTGTTCGTTGTCAGTTGTTAGTGGCTGGTTGGGGTTTATTGTTCGTTGTCAACTGTTCGTCACCAATGGGAGGTAACGAACAGACTGACAACGGACAACGAGCAACTGGCAACCCATTTAGTTGCCCAGCACGATTTCCACGCGGCGGTTGCGGGCTTTGCCGTCGGGGGTGGCGTTGGAGGCTACCGGCTCCTGGGCGCCGTGGGCGTACACCTGCACCCGGCCTTCCGGGAAGGCGCTGGCACTGCGCTGCTCCAGCCAGTGCTCCACGGCCAGGGCGCGGTCCTCACTGAGCTGCTGGTTGCGCTGCGGGTCGCCGGCGTTGTCGGTGTGGCCGTGCACGGCCACTTTCAGGCGGCCGGCCACTACCAGGTCGTTGAACAGCTGCTGGAGCTGCCGCTCGGCGGCGGGCGTAAAGGAGCTCTGCCCGGTGTTGAACTCAATATTCCAGGCCCGGCGGCTCACGCTCCGGCGAATTTCATCATCGGCGGCAAACTGCTGCTGCTCGGCGGGGGCAATGGCCTTGCCGCGGTACTTGGCCTGCAGCTTACGCAGGGGCGCCAGGTCCAGCATTTGGTCCAGCGGCACGTAGGAAGGCAGCTCCTTGGGGTACAGCTGATGCTGCACGTCGCCGAAGGTTTTGTACACGGCGGCGTAGATGTTGGTGCCGCCTTCGTTGAGGCCGAACAAAGCCAGGTTGTCGGCGAAGTTGAAGGCCTTGGAGCCGCCCAGCTCCACTACTTCGCCGTTACGGTCGGCTTCGCTCACGCCCTTGTAGTAGCGCAGCCAGTAGGCGCCGGGCTTGTCCTTGTCGCCGTACACCTGGCTGGAAATATCGGCGGCGCGGCTCAGGGCCTCGGGGTGGCTTTTTACCTGGTCGCCGGCCACGGCAAAGGCCGTCATCAGGGCTTCCACTTCCTTGGGGTGGGCATCGTACCAGCGCCTGGTGGTCACCATGATGTTGGGCATCTGGTTGCTGTAATCCTTGGTGCTCACAATGTTCACCAGGCCGCCTTTCTGCCGGGCAATGTTTACGTCGCCGGGCGTCCAGGTGGCCACGGCGTCGGCCACCACATCCACTTTCACGCCGGTGTTGCGGCCCTTCACCACTTTCACGCGCTGCTCGGGCTTCCCGATGATGTACTTTTCGGCGGCCACCAGGAAGTCGGAAGCGGCCAGGAAGTTCACGGCCTCGGGGTCGTAAGTCGTCTCGTCGGGGTTGACTTTGAGGCCGTTGTCGGCGCACCACTTCAGGGCAATGTTCTGGTCTCCGTCGCGTAGGTAGCAGGCAATGGTTTTGCCCAGGGCCGCTTTGGGGTTATCCAGCCACTCTTTGGGGCCCATCAGCTTGTCTTCGCCGAAGCTCTTACCCACCGAGTACGGGATGATCTGAAGGCTGGTGCCCGCCTTTTCCAGCTGGGGCTGCACCGCCGAGAAGGCCGGCAGCCCGTCGCCCATGATGCTCACCAGCAGGCCGGGCGTGTCGGGGTTGGTTTGCAGGTCGAGGGCATTTTTCACCAGGTCAGCCTGCATTTTGGCCACGTCGTCCTGGCGCACAATCTGCATGTCTATGCCGTTGGCGGCCAGCGCCGAGCCTTCTGTGGTGCGGGCCCCGCCGTTGGCCAGCATCCCGGCCATTTGGGAGTTCCAGGCCATTACCTCCCACACAATGGGGCTGCCTTTGCCGGCCGGGGTTTGGGAAGGCAGCGGGGCCAGGGGCACGGCCACGTTGGTGCGGGAGCCGCCGCTGGCGGCCGGCAGCTCAATGGAGTTCAGTAGCACCGATTCGGTGGCTGCTTTCTGGAACAGCACCCCGCTCCCAACGAGCTTGTTGATGCCGAAGTACAGCAGCGCTACAATAAGGACGCCCAGTACGAATTTACCGCGGGTTGTCATGGTTGTTATTGGTTGTTGGTTGGTTGTTGTTTGTTGGCGTCAGGGCGTCACGCTGAACTTGCCGAAGCATCTCTAGCTCTAGTCGCCTCACCCCAACCCCTACGCCGCTTGATGCGCCGAATGAAAAAGGAGAGGGGCTCTAGCTGTAGTTTTCTAGCTTTTAGTGGTTGTTCTGGTGGGTTTACCACCCCGCCCTTCGGGCACCCCTCCTTGAAAAATGAGGGAAGTTTTTAGCTTTAGGCTGCGTTTTTTGTCCTTCATCCCATATCCCTAATCCTTTATCCAACTCAATCCAGCAAACTCCGGTAGGCGTCGTTGGTGGCGGAGCGGGTGTGGGCGGTGGTCGTAGGGGCGGGCTTCTCGTCGAGCAGGGCATTGAAGTCGCCCTTTTGGTACTTTTCCAGCAGGCGCTGGCCTTTCTCGCTCATCACCCCGTTCTGGATGTCCATTTCTTTCACGAACTCCTGGGAGTAGCGCATAGCCTGCTTGATCTGGCCGAGCTGCTGGGCCATGTCCTGGGCCACCCGGTCGGTGGCCAGGTCGAAGAAGTACTTCTTGTCCGGGTCGCCGCGCAGGATGTTCATGGCGGCGCGCATACCGGAGCTGGTGCGCTTCACTAGCTGGTACTCGTCTTTCAGCAGGTTTACTTTGAACTTGCTGCCGTCAATCTGGCGCAGGGCGGCTTTCAGGATCTGGCGCATCACCAGGCTCACGTTTTGGGTAGTGGTGAGCATGGGCTGGAGGCGCTGGTTATACTCCTGGAGCTGGGCGGCGCGGCTGGCGTACTGCTCGGCGGCATCCGGCTCGCGCTGGCGGGTGGCGGCGTCGGCCAGCTGCAGGTACTCACGCATCTGCTGGGTGTTGGCCTCCAGCTTACGCTTCACCAGCTCGTGGGCACCCTCCACGTGGCCCACTTCTTCCTCCATCTTGCGCGCCTCCTGCGAGGTGCTTTTGATGTAGTCCTCCATGATGCCGATGGGGTCGGTGTTGACGAAAATACCGGCGGCGGTGCGGAAAATGCGCTGGCCCGCGTACCACAGCCCGGCTTTCACCCGGGGGCTCGTGAGCACCAGCCAGGCGGCCAGCAGCACACCCAGCCCGATGCCCAGCTTCACGGTGTCAAACACCATGTCGACCAGGAAGGGCACGATGGTGGCCCAGCCGTACACGGCGGCTCCGGCCAGCCCGGCCAGGAAAATCCAGCCGGCTACCTTCTCGGGCTGCTGCCACTTGGGCAGCTCGCCGGTTTTAAAATCGGGAGTGGAAAGAGAGTTCATCAGTTAAATGGCGAAGTGGTGAAATGGTGAATAAGGGGAGGGCTGTGCTCCGGTCCGGCAAGCCATCGGGTCGGTTGCCGAAGGCGCGGCCTCGTAGTACCAGTGGCATCGCTCGGGCGTGGTCGTTCGGGCGGCAGCCGGCCCGCTGGCTCTTAGCCGCCGGACCGGAGCAGAAAGGCCTGTACGGCCTGCTGGTGAGCTTTCAGCTCGGCGGCGGCGGTGGCGTGGGCCAGCTCGTAGGAGGCCAGGGCGGCCGCCGCTTTCTGCTGCTGCTCCTGCAGCTGCTCCCGCACGGCCAGC
This sequence comes from Hymenobacter metallilatus, assembly GCF_003944705.1. GTDB lineage: Bacteria > Bacteroidota > Bacteroidia > Cytophagales > Hymenobacteraceae > Hymenobacter > Hymenobacter metallilatus. The sequence goes on from NZ_RWIS01000006.1 coordinate 144,377, forward strand.
AGGCGCTGCTGGGCTTCTTCCAGCTGCCGGGCTAGGTCGGCGAGGCCGGCCTGCAGCTGCTGCTCCTGCTGCTGCAGCTGCACCAGGGGGCTGGGCGGCACGTTTGGAATCCGGATTTCGCCCACCTTCTCGCGGTGCCGCTCCAGAATGCTGTTGCGGTCCGAGGTTAGCTTCAGCTCAAACTGCTCAGCTGAGCGGAGCAGGGCCGGCAAATCCAGGCTGGTGACGGCGGCAAAGGCGTTGAAGGCTGTCTGGTACAGAACCGGGCCGCTCAGGCCGCTGGCCTGCAGGCTGCTTACCAGTTTGGTGAAGGCCATAAAGTCCTTGCCGTCGCCGGCCAGCAGCTGCCGGATGTGGTCGAGGTGGCGCTGCTCGGGCTGGGCAGGCAGGGGCGGAACCACCTGGAAAGCAGCCGGGCCGCTGGTGCTGGTAGCCGGGGCGGGCTGGCCGGGCAAGGGGCGGGGGGCCGCTACGGAAGGACCTTCAGCGGAGGTTTCCTCAATAAAAAAATCCTTGGCGGCTTTGGCAATGTTATCGAAGAGGGGCATGGTCGTGTGGTAGAGTAGGGACATGGTACCCCACAGCCAACTCCAATGCCTGTTTTACATCAAAGGGTTTTTGCTTTAATAAGTAGTTGATAAACAGATAATTGAAAAATTATATGCTGTTTTTAGGCCCGAGGCAGAGAAAATAACCCTTTCAAAACGGCAGGGTGGGTTATCGGAATGATAGGGAGGCGCAAACAAAAAAGGGTACTTGATGGTACTTTGCGGCCACATTGTATGCGTCCGGAACTCTCTACACTGTACTTTGAAAACCAAGCCGCCCGGATTCTCGAAGACCCGGCCGGCTTTCTGCGGGTTATCTGGAGCGCTCAGGAGCGGGATCCGCTCACGTTCAGGGCCGTTTTCAATCACATGGCTCAGGCTCTGCAGCGCCGGGGCTGGTCCAGGATATTGGTCGATCAGCGGCACATGCGTGCCTTTAGTACCACCGAGCAGCAGTGGATTGTGCGGGAGTGGCTACCCCGGGCCGTGCTGGAAGCCGGCTACCGCTATGGGGGCGTGCTGGTGTCGGAGGACGTATTCACGCGCCTGGCTACTGCCTACGTGACTACCTCCGTGCAGAATCTGCCCTTGGTGTACCGGACGTTTTCGCATGAGGCCAGTGCCAACGCCTGGCTGCTGCAGCAGCACTAAACCTAGGAAGCCGCAGCCGTGGGGCTGGTAGGCAGACTAATAGTGTATTCTGTACCACTAGCCGCCAAGCTGGTGGCTGCCAGCGTGCCCCCGTGGGCTCTGGTAATGATATCATGACTGAGGGCCAGGCTCAGGCTGGTATCTGAGCCACCCGTGAACCGCTGGAACAGCGTCGTCAGGTTGTCCGGGGTCAACCCCCGGCCATTATCCCGCACCCGGATCTGCAGGGTGGCCCCCGTGTGCTGCGTACGCAGCTCTATCTGGGGCACGTACTCCTCCTCGGCATCGGTGAGGCGCTGCTGCACGGCCAGCAGGGCAGCGCTGAACACCCCTACCAAAGCCCGGCCAATATCCTGGCGAACCACCTCCACCCGGGTCAGGGCGGGGTCGAGGCGCAGGAGCAAAGCCACGTTGAAATGCCGGTTTTTGGCGCGTAGGTCGTGGTAGGTGAGCCGCAGGTATTCCTCCGCCAGCTGATTAAGGTCGGTTGACTGGCGGGGGCCGTTGCCATCCTGGGAGTACTCCAGCATTCCGCGCACAATAGACTCGGCCCGCTGCCCATGCACCATAATCTTGGCGTGGTTCTGCCCTAGATTCTGCAGCATCTCATCCACCAGTTCCTGCTCGTGCTCTGGCAAGGGGAGCCGGCTCAGTTCCTGGCGGACATCTTCGCACAGCTCCACGCTGATAGCGGCAAACTTGCGCACACAGTTCACGGGCGTCTGAATTTCGTGGGCCACACCGGCCATCAGCTCCCCCAGTGAGGCCATTTTTTCGCGCAGGACCAGTTGACTTTGGGCTATTTTCAGCTCCTGCAGGGTGCGGGCCAGGTCGTCGCGCTGGGCCGTTAGCTCCCGGGTCTGCTGGCCTAGCTGCTGGTGCAACTGGCTTAGCTGCTGGTGGGCCCGGCGTTGCTGCCGGTTGCTGCGTCCCAGCAAAATGGAAACCAGCAGTAAACCGGCCACCCCGGTCAGTAACCCGCCCAGACGTAGGCGCTCATACAGCTGCGTCCGTTCGGTTTCCAATTCCTGCAGCCGTTGCTGTTCGGCAAATCCGATGGCATCCAGCTGTTTGATGCGGCGCGGGTTATAAAGGCTATCCTGGGCCGTAAGCATGGCCCGCATGTACTTGAGGGTGCTATCGGGCTGTTGCCGGGCCTCGAAGGCTCTGGTGAGCAGGGTACTAGTACGCACCACTCCCACCACGAAGGGCAGAGCAGTAGCCAGGTTCAGGGCTTTGCGGGCGTAGTGCACGCTGGAGTCGGGTTGGCCGAGGGTATGATACAGCTCCGCCATGTACTGGTAGGCCCGGCTGGCACTACGCAGGTCGTTTTCCGGGAAGGCTGCCTTGGCGCTGCGCCGGTAAAACAGTAAAGCCGCTTCCGGATGGCCCTGCGCGTGCTGCAGCAACCCCAGCTCCCGCAGCACATAGGGTGCCGGATTGCCCCAGCTGCTCCGGTGTACCATCCGGGACTGGGCCGTAAACTGCCAGGCCTGGTTTAAAAAGAAGGCCGCTGAATCGTACTGGTGCAGGCCCTCGTAGCTGGCTCCCAGGTTGGCAACCACGCTGATTAACTGGGAGGTGTCGCGGGTGCGGGCCTGCTGGTATAGCCGAAGCGCCCGGAAAAAATACTGCAGCGCCGGGCGGTAGTCATCCAAGGCTACATACAGCAGCCCGGTCTGATTAAGTGTACGGGCGGTTCCTTCCGCATCGTGGCTTTGCTGGTTGAGCCGTAGAGCCTGCAGATCAACCCGCAGGGCCTGGGGCAGATTGCCCCGCTCTCCTAACAGCAGCGCCAGGCGGGACAGGCAACGACCTTCTCCCTTAGGGTAGCTCACCTGGCGCGCCAGCTCCAGCCCCTGCCGGGCATACCACTGCACCGAGTCGAAGCGGGAATAGCGGTAAGAGGCAGCCAGATCCGCTAATATCAATACCCGGGCCGTATCGTTGGGCGCTTGCGCCAGAGCCCTCTGCAGGGGCCGGGTTTGCGGACTCTGGGCCATAAGCGGGAGGGGCAGCACCAGCAAAATGGCCAGCAGCCCGCGCAGCAGGCATGGTATCATTGGAACAGGCATAGGTGAGGCGTCAGCGGCCAGGAAACCAGCCACCGATAGGGAGTAAGCAGGAGCAGCGGGGCAACTAAAACCGGAAGCTAATGTATTTTTTTGGAATATAATTGGGTTTTGGAGTTATGCACTTCCCGGAGGCCTCACTTGCCGGCTCCCTAACCCGCCAGCCTATAGCCGGGCAGCGGGCAGTACTAGCCGGCTGTGGGTTACTTTTGTAGTATGTTCTATCTACCTTTCTGTCACCGGCGCGGGAGCCGCGCCCTGGTGCTGGCGGCGGCCTGCTGGGTTTCTGCCTGCTCCACCTCCCCCGACCCTGCACCAGTGGCACCGCCTGCCTCCCAGCCACCCACGCCGCAATTACCCGAGCATCTTACCTTAGGTAACCCCAGTGGGGCAGTAGCTGCCGAGAGCCAGCCCACCAATTTCCTGCTGCTCAAGCCCCAATATGCACTCAGCTACCACCGTGACCGGGGTATTCCCAACTGGGTAAGCTGGCACCTGACCATCGGCAACCGGGGCAGCGCCTCCCGGCAGGATGATTTCCGGGCCGATGCTACGCTGCCGGCCGGTTGGTATCAGGTGCAGGCTACCAGCTACTCAGGCTCCGGCTTCGATAGGGGCCATTACTGCCCCTCCGCCGACCGTACTGCTACCGTGGCTGATAACTCGGCTACCTTTCTGATGACCAATATGATGCCCCAGGCTCCGCGCAACAACCAGCAAACCTGGGCCAACCTGGAGGATTTCTCCCGGGCCCAGCTAAGCAATGGGGCCAATGAGGTATATATTATCTGCGGAAGCTACGGAAAAGGCGGCACCGGCTCCAATGGTTACAAAACCACTCTGGACCAGGGCCGCGTGACCGTGCCCGCGCGGATCTGGAAAGTGGTTGTGATTCTGCCAACCGGCGACAACGACGCCGCCCGCGTGAGTGCTGCTACCCGCGTTATTGCCGTTGATACGCCTAATGACAATACTATCAACACCAACTGGGGCCAGTACCGCACCAGCGTAGATGCCATTGAAGCTGCCACCGGCTACGACCTGCTTTCCGCCCTGGCTCCCGCCGTGCAGCAAGTCGTGGAAAGCCGCGTTGACGAAGGCTCTTTGTAAGCACACCGAAACGACAACTTCAAACCGGAGTGGGAAGGGCTGAAGATCCTACCTGCTGGTACGGCTCCAAGCCCTTCCGCTCCGGTTAAGAAAGCCGCAACCAGGCAGCAGCAGCAGCTTCCTCGCCGAAAAGACGGTAGCGGAGGGCACCGTGGGCCTGCTCCTGAACCTGGTGGAGGGAGTGGCGGGTATCGGCATTGTGCGCTACTACCACGGCAACAGTCACGGGGCCGGCCACGAACTGTCGGGCCTGCCAAAAATCCAGGGCCAGGGCCTGCTCATCTTCCGTGAGGGGCGAAAGGAGCCGCTGGTCGCTCAGGATTTTGCTCCAGCCCCGTTGTTGCAGCAAGCGTCCGGTTTGCTGCAACACTTCCTCCACATCGGCCAACGAGCGTTTGCGGGGCAGATACCGCAACAGCACGTACCCGTCGGGGTGCTCCAGAATACACGCCATGGCATTTTCATAGGTAGCACCGGACATGACTACTTGAATAGGGCGTGCTGAGTGAATAAACCGGACTATTCTGTTACCTGAAGTTAGGCCTGCTGTCCTAGCCAGGCAGTGGCCGCGTCAACCTCCGTAAATATGTGATAGAGCAGTACTCCTTCCCGCGCATCCTGCTGCTGTAGCGCAGCCGGAAGTCCGGTAAACACTTCCTGCGTCACGAGCACTGCGGCCTGCATCTCCTGCTGCAGGGCATGGGAAACCTGCAGCCACTGATTATTAATAAAGTCGTGCTCCTGCTCCGTAAACGGATCCATGCGGCGGTGGTCCCCCAGCATTTTATTCCAGCCCCGGCGTTTGAGCAGATTTTCCAGATGGTGCAAAAACGACTGAAAGGTTTCTAAGTTCCGGGGGCCGGCGTTGTAATCGATGATGACGTAACCATCCGGATGCTCATAGAAACGACCGATGGGATTTTCAAAGTAGAGCGGCAGGCCCGCAAGCTGTGGCATAGCGCAACGAAAGCAGACAAGTGGTGAGAAAGAAAGGAAAGGCCGGCAAGATAAGCATGGAATCAGATGTTGAAGGTAGCCCGATGGTACCTTCAGCAGCTGTGCAACGCTAAACGCCAGATGGCCTGCGAAGTTGCAGGCGCAAGCTACAAGCAGTGTTTGCCCGGACGAAATAGCTCCCGATGGCGGAGCGCATGGCCGTTTTTTGCAGCTGAATGCGCATCTTTCTCTGCGCCAGGCGTGCTATTAAAAGGCAAGAATACAGTACTCCTCCTTCCCGATAGGAAGGCTATTTGCTTTCCTGCCAACCAAGGAGTAGTTGCAGTTCCTCCGGCTTGAACGAGGTCAGCTGGCCCGGGTCAGATGCATCATCCTGAACTATTTGTCCGATCCTAGCCGAGGTGTTTGCCAAGCTAGTTAGCGGAAGCTACCTTTGCTTAAAAACTTAGCCAGGTTACGCATGGCCACCCGGAAAAAAAGCCCGCAAACCCTTGTTCTTGACCCCGAATACCCTACTACGGCGGCCTCTCCGGACCACGTTCCGGTTGGGCCCGATGTGGAGTCGGACGTATACTCAGAGGTGGGGGCCGCTCTGTGCCCGAACTGTGGTGAGCTGCTGGCCTGGCACGAGGAGCCGTGCCGGGTAGTACCGGGTATGGACGTACCGGCAGAAGAGGAGCCTGCGGCTCAAACCAGCATCATCCCCAGCCCGCCGCCCTCGCGCTTCGCCTATGCCCTCGGCCAACCGGTGCAGCCTGCTCCCGATGCGCCCGCCCGGCCTGTCATCTGGCGCGGTCAGCTTAAAGCCCGGGAAGCAGCCGATGGCCTGATTCGCCGCGTCAACGTCTACCGCCTCGATAACGGTTATTGGGACTGTTACTACGAAACGGATCTGCAGGCGGCCTAAGTGCTGCTCCCTCCCGCGCAGTGTCGTATCGTCGGGAAACTTTTGGGCTGGTATCCAGGAGTACCGATTCCCCCAAACGCAAAAGACCCGGAAACCCACTTTCGCAGCGCGAGAAGCAAGTTTCCGGGTGTTCCGGTACAGGATGAGTGAGCCCCCAGTCGGAATCGAACCAACGACCTACTGATTACAAGTCAGTTGCTCTACCAGCTGAGCTATGGAGGCATTCAGGTGGCACAAAAGTAGGAGATGAGCTTGAGTGGGACAAATGTTTCAGGCAAATTTTACTTGGATTTTTAGTAACTGGCTGACTCATCGGATTATAAAAAAGGGCTTATCCATATTGGATAAGCCCTTTTCAGTGTCAACCGGTGCTCCGTAGAGCCCTAGCTGCGCACCGCGCGGAGCTGACGCTTAAGACCGTCAATGCGGGTCTGGGCTTCGTTGATACGGCCCTGATACTCCTCTCGGAGCTGACCAGCATTTTTGGAGCGCGCAAAGAATTCCAGGTTGGTTTTGAGAGTGGAAATATCGTTTTCCAGCTCATTTATTTCCCGGCGCAACGCCTGTTCTTTCTTGTACAGCAGTTGCTGGGAGTCGGGAGAAGATTTCAGCCGCTCAATCTGCAGGGAAAACAGCAAATCGGTGCGCTCCGGATAGGACAGGCCCGGTACCTGGTCCAGATACTTGCCCATCAGGCTCTGAAACTTCTCCTCGGCCTGACCTGAAGTACGGGCTCCATCAAACCCACGCCATTCCTGCACCTGCTGACGGAAGCCCTCCAGCGTGCCCGGCTGTTCGGGGCTGAGGGCCGCAATGGCATCGGCCAGTTGCGCAAGGTGCTGGGTTTGCTCCTGGCTAAGCTGCTGGGCGTGCTGCTCCCGCTGGCGGGTTTCCTCCTTCTTACGGTCAAAAAAGGAGTCGCAGGCCGTCCGGAACCGGTTCCATACTTTGTCTGATTGTTTTTCGGGTACCCGGCCAATCAGCTTCCAGTCCTTCTGCAGGCGGATAACGGTTTCGCGGGCCTCCTCCCAGTTTGGATTCTGCAGAGCAGCTTCGGCCTGTTCGCAGAGTTCCAGCTTACGCTTCAGGTTCGTGTTTTTCTCCTCGTCCAGCGCTTTAAAGAACTGGTTTTTCTTCTGAAAAAAGCCCTTGTACGCCCCCCAGAACTGCTTGTTGAGGTGTTCGGCTTTATCCCGGGGGACAAGGCCGGCGGCATCCCAGGCTTCTTTCAGCTTCTGCAGCTCGTCGGTTTTGCTGCGCCACTCGTTCACCCGTTCCGTATGAAACTCCCCAAAGGGGCGTAGCTGCTCCAGCAGGGCCGTTTTGCGCTCCAGGTTGCTGTTCTCCTGCGTCTGGCGGGCCGATAGAAACTCCTGTTTGCGGTTGTGAACCTGCTCCGAGGCCTGCAGAAAGCGCTGCCAGAGGGTTTCACGCTGCTCATTGGGCACGGGGCCAATATGCTTCCATTCCTCGTGCAGCTGGCGTAGCTCCTGTAGCGCTTTGTTAATGCTGGGTTGCTGCTGCAGGGCGTCGGCCCGGGTAATGAGGCCCTCCTTGGCTTCGAGGTTGCGGCGGCGGTCCAGCTCTTTCATCTCGAAGAACAGGCCGCGGTTATTGTAATAAATGTCGAGCAGCGCGTGGTAACTGTTCCACAGCTCCTGGGCATCCTTCTGGGGTACCGGGCCGGTGGCCTTCCAGTCGTTTTGCAAGGCCTTGATGCGGGCCGAGCTGTCCTTGGTTTCCGCCGATTCTACCAGAGTACGCAGCTGGGAAAGCAGGTACTGTTTGTGGGCCAGGTTTTTGTCCCGCTGCTCGTTTTCTGCCTTGGTGTCGCGGGCCCGGGTTTCCCGAAAATCGTGCAGTGCTTTGGTTAGTTCGGCATGGCCCGTGGGGCCGGTGTAGGCAAACTCATCCGGCTGACCACCCTCTTCCTGAAACCGCTGCCGGGCCGCCGTGCGGTCTGCCTGAAGGTGGGTTTCGTACTGCCGGTGCAGGTCAACGATTTGCTTGCGGTTCTGGCGGGCATCGGGGCGGCGCAGCAAGCCCAGCAGGTGGCTAGCCTGGGCAGGCAGATCCAGGGCGCTGAAGTCCACGGCGGGTACTTCCGGAATGTATTCCTCTTCTTCCTCAGTGGCTTCAGTAGCCGCCGCATCCGAGGAGGTTGGCAAGGATCCTACGTCCGGAGCCTTTTCCAGGCTGGTTTCCAGGGAGTCAGTAGCCGTTAGCTCAACTACGGGCGTTACGTGGGGCGCTTCGGGCTCCGGGGCGGCAGCGGACTCCTGGGCCACTGGTGCCTCCGGGGCGGGCTCTTGCCCGGCCTCTGGAGCAGAAGCAGTAGGCTGGGGGGCCGAAGTGGCCTGGTTTTCGGCCGGTGTGGTAGTGCCGTAGTGGGCCATAGCCCGGGCTTCGCCCGCCGAATGAAGGTCCTCGGAAGGTGCTTCGGCGGGTACGTGCGCTACCGACTTGGTTGTTGCCACGGCTTCGGGGGTATCTGCATCGGACCCGTGGGAGGCGGCAGCCGGCTCGGCAGTACCGGCCCCACTGGGCTCGGCGGGCAGGGGCGGCGTGCCCTGGGCCGGGTGCTCGGTTATGTCGTCGGGGGTATTCTGGCGGGAACGGATTTCGGCCAGGCGGCGCTCCAGAATGTGTTGTGGTGACTCGCCAGGATTGGGCGAGTTGGCGGGGGCGGGGGTATCTTGGTCAGGTAGCATACTCAATCGGCAGGATGGCCTTGCCAGCGGGCAAGGCAGGTGGTGAGGCGTTAATTCAGGCGGGGGTCAGGGGGGTAGTTGGACAGCATCCGGTAGCGGCCGCCTTTTTCCCGCAAAATGGATTGCCAGAAGGCATCGGTGGTCAAAGTAAATACTTTCGCGGCAGCATTGGGCTGCACAATCCAGACATTTTGCCGGACTTCTTCGGCCAGCTGGCCGGCCGTCCAGCCCGAATACCCCACGTACAGGCGGACGCTCTCGGGAGCTACCTGCCCGCTGATGAGCTGTTCCAGTAAGCGGGCGAAGTCGCCGCCCCAGTACACCTCGTCGCCGACGTGCTGGGCCTGGGCCAGGTCAGGTTGCTGATGCAGGTAGTGCAGAGTGTCGGGTTGAACGGGGCCGCCAATGCCCAAGGGAATCCGGGCGGCCGGCAATGCGCTGCCACCCGGCAGCTCCAGCACGTCGCCCAGCTGCAGGGTGGCCGGGCGGTTCAGCACCAGGCCAAACGAGCCCTCTTCCTCGGCATGGCTACAGAGCAGCACCACAGTACGCTCGAAGTTGGGGTCGCCCAGGAAGGGCTGGGAAATCAGCAGGCTACCAGGACGAAGACGGGACATAAGCGGCAGAGAATAAGGGGCAGGCGCGAACAGCAGGCAACAGGAGTAAGTACGGAAAAGATTCGGACTGCGCCTTGCCGGCGCTACCGGAAGCCTGGTAGCAGTACGACGGGGAGGGGGGGCTGGGTTCCGCTGCCCGCCATCATTTATACTACCTTGCAGCCGGAAGTAGCCGAAGCCAGCCTGCCCAAGCCGGGTTCGGGCCCGCCCAGGTTGTTTCTGCTCACCCGTTCAATATTCTCATTCCTGCCCCGCCCTATGACCGACCAACAGCTGGCCGACCTGCGCCAGACGTACTCGCAGCGTACCCTGACCGAAACGGAGGTGCACCCCGATGCCGTGGCCCAATTCCGGACCTGGCTGGAGGAAGCCCTGCAGGCCCGCCTGGAAGAGCCCACAGCCATGACGCTGGCCACCGTGAATGAAGCCGGCCAGCCCGCTGCCCGTATTGTGCTGCTCAAAGGCCTGCCCGATGACGCCGGCTTTCTGTTTTTTACCAATTACGATTCGCGCAAGGGACAGGAGCTGGCAACCAGTCCGCTGGCGGCCCTCACGTTTTTCTGGCCGGGGCTGGAGCGGCAGGTGCGGGTGGAAGGCCGGGTGGAAAAGGCCCCGGAAGCCGTGTCGACGGAGTATTTCCGGAGCCGTCCCCGGGGTAGTCAGATTGGGGCCTGGGCCTCACCCCAAAGCCAGCCCATCCGGAGCCGGCAGGAGCTGGAGCAGCGGGAGCAGGACATCGAAGCCCGGTTTGCGGGCCTGGAGGCGTTACCCCGCCCCGATAACTGGGGTGGCTATCTGCTGCGCCCCCAGCGGGTGGAGTTCTGGCAGGGGCGCCCTTCCCGCCTGCACGACCGGCTGGTGTACGAGCAGCATCCCGAAGGCTGGAAAATCAGCCGGCTAGCTCCCTGAGCCAAGCAATCCAATGAGCCTTACGAGTTGACCAGGACACCCAAAGCTGGCCGCTGTACCGAATACAGTACGGGTCGGCTCGTTGGCACCTGGGTTCTGGCTGCCTGATTTTTCCTTTCTAATCGTATTCCCTTTTGGCCGAAATTCAACCTATCCGCGGCTGGCGCTATAACGCGGAGCTTAGCCGGCAGATTGATGCCTATGTGTCGCCGCTGTTCGATGTGGTATCGGTAAAGCAGCGGGAAGCTCTCTACCGCAACCCCCTCAATAGTATTCACCTGTCAGTGCCCCGGGGCCAGGACCCCGCCGCCGAGGCCTGTCGCCGCCTGCGGGAGTGGCAGGAGCAGGGCGTGCTGCGCCAGGATGAACTGCCGGGTATATACGTGTACTACCAGTATTTCCGGCTGCCCGGTAGCTCGCACGAGTACTGCCGTAAAGGCTTTATGGCGCATATCCGGGCCTACGACTGGGCCGAAAATGTGGTGCTGCGCCACGAGAATACCCTCCCTACTGCCGTAAGCGACCGGGCCGAGTTGCTGGCCCGCACCGAGTTCCAGACCAGCGCCACCCACGGCCTCTACCGGGACGAGGCCTTTGAGCTGGAGCAGTACATGGATGAGGCCATGCAGAACCCACTTTACCAGACGGAAGAGGACTACCAGGGGGCCCGCGACGTGCTGGCCGTTATCCAGGATGCCGGCGTTATCCGGCGCTTCCAGCAGGTGCTGGCGGCCCGGGAGGTTATTCTGGCCGATGGGCACCACCGCTACGAGGGCTCCCTGGCCTACCGCCGGGCCCGGCAAGCAGCGGCCGGAGCGGGCTATACCGGTCAGGAGGCCTGGAATTTCCACCTCATGTACCTGACCAACGCCGCCGCCGACGACCTGCGCATCCTGCCCACGCACCGGCTGCTGCTGGAGCTGCCCGGGGGCCTTACCGATGCGGAGCTGCTGGCCCGCCTGGCACCGTATTTTACCCTGCTGCCCCTCGACGACCCCTACGACCTGCCCGAGCGTATTGCGGGGAAACAGTGGGCCTTTGGGCTGTATCTGGGGGAAGGACAGGTATATAAAATCCGGTTGCGGCCGGAGGTACACCAGTTGCTGGACTGGGAGACAACCTCCGAGGTAAAAGCCCTGGATCTGACGGTGCTGCACTATTTCGTGCTGGAAAAAGCGCTGGGGATAGTGGGGCCGGAGCAGCAGCGCCAGTGGACCGGCGTGGCTTACGTGCGCAACTTTCCCGAATGTCTGACCCGCGTGGACCGGGGCGAGGCCCGGGCGGCTTTCATAACCAACGAGGTAACCATGGAAGAAGTGGAGCGGGTATGCCACTCCGGAGCGGTGATGCCGCCTAAATCGACGTTTTTTTACCCTAAAACCATTGGTGGCTTCCTGTTTAGCAGCATCCGCGAAACCGAAGCGGCCGCCCCTTTCTATGCAGTTTTCCGCTCCTGATCCGCCTTTGAACGCTGCCGTTACCCGCCCCCGGCTGGTACTGGCTTCCAACTCGCCCCGCCGCCGGCAGTTGCTCACGGAGCTGGGATTGGCCTACGAGATACGGCTGCGCGAGGTGGAGGAAAACTTTCCCCCGCAGCTGGTGCGGGCCGAAGTAGCCGAATATCTGGCCGCCCATAAAGCCGCCGCCTACGCCCCCGATCTGGCTCCCGATGAGCTCGTGGTTACGGCCGATACCATCGTCTGCCTCGGAAACGACGTGCTGAACAAACCCGCCGATGAGGCCGAGGCCGTGCAGATGCTTCTGCGCCTGCAGGGCCGCGCCCATGATGTGTACACGGGGGTGTGTCTGCTTCACGGCGACGGCCGCCGGGTAGTATTCTCCGATCAGACCCGCGTGCACTTTCGTCCGCTCAGCTTAGCGGAAATTGAGCATTACGTGCGTCAGTACCGCCCCCTCGATAAAGCCGGTGCCTACGGAGCCCAGGACTGGATTGGTATGGTAGCCGTCACCCGGCTGGAAGGCTCTTACTTCAACGTGATGGGCCTGCCGGTGCACCGCGTGTGGGAGGAGCTGGTGAAGCTGGGAGCCGTAGAGGTGTAGCGTGCCGTGGTATGGTACTTATACTGTGTATTTTCTCGTTTGCGACGGGCCTGGCTATCTACCAGGCTGTTCAAGGGTATCAGAGGCAAAAATGGCTGCTCACGGCAGGAATACCAGCTATGGGGCGTTTAGTTGACTGGCAGGTTTCCGGCTCCGGACGCAGCCGGCAGCGTATGGCATTGGTGGAGTTTCGGACAACCGACGGGGAACTGATTCGAACGGCTACTAACCTGAATACCTCGGCTATTATGGGATACAGTGCCGGCGACGCCCTGCGGGTACGCTTCAACGCGCAGCATCCCCAGGAATGCATTATCGATGAGCAGCAGCTGGTACCGCTCTGGTTCAAGCTTACGCTGATAATCCTGCTGTGGCTTTTATTTTTCGCCGGGGCTGGCATCATCACGTGGCAGAGCCGCCATTAGCTACTTTATTCGCCCGAAACCGACAGCTCTGGTAAGGGCTGATGAGGTCGGGCATAGCCGTAGCGGGCCAGGGGAGTGGCTTCGTAATACGTATCGAGGCCACTGAGGGCTACCGTGCCGGCAGCCGCTAAATCCAGTGAGCCGTCCGCCCGTTGCACATCGTTTTCGGGCAGGTACACATGCTCTACGGCCCCAACCAGCAGCACGGTGCCATTCGCTTCGATGGGGAGTTCCTGCACGAGGGTAAGCCCTATGCGCAGGCGGCTTTCCTGCACGTAGGGGGCAGCAAACCCATCTAGGTACTCGGGGGTTAGCCCGCAGGTCTCAAACTCGGATTCCTCACGGGCAAAGTTAGCCGATGTGAGATGGGCGGCCCGCATAATTCCCGCGTGCACGTGGTTGAGCGTGTAGGAGCGGGTTGCCCGGATGTTGTCGTAGGAATGGCGCTCCACAGTAGGTGGGCGCATTACCAGGCCCAGTAAGGCCGGATTTGAGCCCAGGTGCACCACCGAGCTGATAATAGCCAGATTCGTGCGGCCTTGCTCATTGGCGGTGCCCAGCAGATTGGCGGGCTTGAAGCCGGTAATGGCATTGATGAGATTCAGCCGGTATACTTTTTCCAGGCAGGCAATATCGGCAGCAGTCAGATGAGGCATAGGGTGAGTACGTGAGAAAGTATCATCCTAACCAGCAGCCGGGCATTTTGTCCGCAGCACATTCGTGCTTTTTCACGCTGGCAGCAGGCCCAAGGAAAGAAAAATGGCCTGTGTTACAGCCGATGCCCGCACGTAGCGGCTTAGTAAACCATATCCGAAGTGGCTGTACTGTCCCTTTGATTGCCTTATTGCTGTATGCCTGAATTTATACTTAAAACAAGGATACAAATAATTAGGATGAATAATAAAACACGGGCAATTCGACTAAATTAATTTAGTCGAATTGCCCGTGTTTTATTGCTTATACGGTGCTTAGGGCATCAATACTTTGTCAATTACGTGAATTACGCCATTGCTCTGAATTACGTCGTACGTGGAAATTGTCGAAATATTTCCTTTTTCATCCACCAGTACCACGTTTTTCGGGCCGTTCATCATGGCTTTCAATGTGCCGCCGCTTACGGTTTTAAGCGTGGCCGTGCCCTTTCCAGCCTTGATGGCGGCCATAATCTTGTCAGCCGTCATATTGCCGGCTACCACGTGGTAGGTCAGGATTTTGGTGAGAGTAGCTTTGTTCTCCGGCTTCACCAGGCTTTCCACCGTGCCAGCGGGCAGGGCATTAAAAGCGGCATTAGTAGGCGCAAATACCGTAAAAGGACCTTTGCCCTGCAAGGTTTCTACCAGGCCGGCGGCCTTTACAGCAGCTACCAGCGTGGTGTGGTCTTTGGAGTTAACTGCATTTTCAACAATGTTCTTGTTGGGGTACATGGCCTCGCCGCCTACCGAAACAGTGCCGGGCGTCAGTTTGGCCTGTGCCGAAGCCGCCGTAACAGAAGCCGCGCCGAGCAGGGCCGTAAGAGCGAAGGAAAGCAGGTGCTTTTTCATGCGTAAGAGAGGGGTGTAGTGGAACTAAGTTGAGGGCACTTACGCCACTTCTTTCCTCTCCGGATTTACCTGCTTTAAAAAATAATGCAGTCCTGCTGTAACAATGTAAATAAATACCTGAAAATGACGTGAGTATTTTTTATAAATCAGATAATACTTATTTCACTTGGTGCAGCAGAGGTGTGGCTGCCGCCTGTGTAGACTACAGTTAATGGCGGTGGTCTAAATCGTGGTTTTGCTATCTTGTGTGATGCTACAGACTACCCTTACCTGTGCTAAATGTGGGAGCACAGCCTTGCGCAAAAATGGGCATAGCCACGGCCACGCCAAGTATTTGTGCACGAGTTGCCGCCACCAGGCGGTGTTTCAGCCAGCGGCCCCACGCAAAGCGGCGCAGTATGCACAGGTAGAAAAGCTGCTCCTGGAGCGCGTGTCGCAGCGGGCCATTGTGCGCCTGACGGGCGTAGCGCGGATGACGGTGGCCAAACTGGCAAAAAAAAGCGCAGACCCGTCCGAGCAGTAGCCCGCTGCCGCACCGGCCGAAAGAGCTGGAATTGGATGAGCTGTGGACGTTTGTGGGGCGGAAACGGCGCAAGAAATGGCTCTGGCTGGCTGTGGAGCGGCACACGCGGCGCATCGTGGCCTGGGTGCTGGGCAGTCGAGGCCGCGCCACGGCCCGACGTCTGTGGCGGGCACTGCCCGCCCCGTATCGGACAGGCACGTGGTATCACACGGACGAATGGGAGGCCTACAAAGGCGTGCTGCCCAGGCACGCCCACCGGGCCCACCCCAAAGGCAGCGGCCAGACCAGTGTCGTGGAGGCCATCAACTGCTCCTTACGCCAACGGTGCGCCGTGCTGGTGCGCAAGACCTGCTCGTTCAGTCGCTGCTTGGCCATGCACCACGTGCGCATTCAACTCGTCATTGACGAGCACAACCGACGATGCACCACAGCTTAGACCACCACCTTTTTGTGAAATTCAGCCAGCATCCTACTGGCTACAACTGCGTAGTAACGGTCTAAAGTTGCCTTATCCTCGCGACTTGGCGGCGGTGGCATACTAGCAAATTTCGGATTAGACAGATTGGTCGATAAGCCACACAAGCTCAACTCATGAATCGTCCCGTCATGGTTCAGGGTGGTATAAAAAACCCAAATGCCGGGCGTTACGGTGAGGCCACAGGATGAAGAGAGATTGTTAAATCCGGTGAGAGTGTCGGCTTTTATCTGTCCTTTGAATATATCAATAGGACGTACCCGGTAGGTGTTACCGCTGGCCGACATTACCTCCCCAACAAATACATGTTGACTCAGGGTTAAGCCTTCCCGGATGCGTTCCGAGGAAAATTGAGTGCCCCGTGAATTCTCGCAAATACAGGCATACGATGTTAGATTACTCAACCAAAACCAGAGCAGTAGATAAAGGCGGCAATGCCACATAGTGAAATGAATAAGTATGAAAAAATCAGCCGAAACGCTGTTGAATAGCATCACGGCTGATTTTACAGAAAAGCGGCGACACTGCCGGGTAGTTACATCGTGTACTTGCGGCCTTTGTTCTGCTGTTTCAGGTAGGTCATCAGCGGCTGGAAGTATTCTACCATAGCGCGGGCCGAGAGGTCTTCGCCTGTTTTCTCCTTCAGCACAGTGCGCCAGTCCTTGCTGGATCCGGGCCGCATGATGTCGGCCAGGAAGGCCCCGACTTCCTTGTTGCCGTAGTAGTTGGTGGCGTGCGGGTCCTGCTTCAGGATCTGCTTGCTGATGTGGTCGTGCAACTGGAACAGGATGACGTATGACAGGGCGTAGTCGTAGTACTGCGCGGGGTCGTCGTTGATGTGGGTTTTGGTGGCGGGGTCGAGGTACTGCTCGCCGCGGGTGGTGGGGGGCACAATGCCCTGGTACTGCTTGGCCAGGGCCCACCAGCGGGCATTGAGCTGGTCGGCGGGAAGCTTGTCGGCGTAGAAGCTGTTTTCCCACTCGCTCATTACGCCCGAGGCAAACGGGATAAACACGGCATAGTTCAGGGCTTCTTTCAGCAAGGTCTGCGTCTGGTCGGTTTTGGCTTTGGCGTCCACCAAGCCCAGGCCGGCCAGGAAGGGTTTCTGGGTGGCGGCCAGGCCCATCAGGGAGCCCATAGCCTCGTGGTAGGCACGGTTGGCTCCGCCGCGCAGCAGGGGCGGCACCTCGGGGTTGGTGTAGGTGAGGTAGTAGTAGATGTGCCCCAGTTCGTGGTGGGTGGTTTCGTACCACTCGGTGTTGCCTTCCACGCTCATCAGGCTGCGCACGTCCTGGTTCAGGTCCATGTGCCAGGCCGAAGCGTGGTTGTTCTTTTTGTAGGTAGCCCCCTTGGGCAGCGGGTACAGGCTGGATTTCTCATAGAACGAGCCGGGCAAAGCCGGGAAGCC
The DNA here is from genome assembly GCF_003944705.1 of Hymenobacter metallilatus. Lineage (GTDB taxonomy): Bacteria > Bacteroidota > Bacteroidia > Cytophagales > Hymenobacteraceae > Hymenobacter > Hymenobacter metallilatus. The sequence goes on from NZ_RWIS01000006.1 coordinate 161,292, forward strand.
CAGACTCTGGTAGAACCTCTCCGCCTGCTGCACCTGCCACTCGGGGCCTTTTTTGGCCAGCACGGGGTCAATGTTGAGGCCCTTTACGTCCACCATGGCGCTCCAGTCCTGACCCCAGCGGTTAGGCAGCCAAGAGGCGGGCAGGTAGTCGGGCACCTGCTTCACGCCGTATTCTTTGGCAAGCTCGTAGCGGGCATAAGTGTGCAACTCCCGGTACAAGGGGCGCAGCTCCTCGTTGATTTTGCGCACCAGCGTCATCATCTCCTCCCGGCTCAGGCCGTAGTCGGAGGCCTGGTAGCTGAAGTAGTCAGGGTAGCCCAGGGCCTGTACCGTCTGGTTGCGCAGGTCACGCAGGTTCAGCAGCCCGTCTTTGAGGGTGGGGCCGATGGCCTTGCTGGCTTCCCAGATTTGCTGGCGCTTCAGCGGGTTGTTTTCCTTGCGCAGCAGTTCGTCCAGGTCGTTGGTGGTAACCGATTTCCCCTGGTATTTGTAGTCAAAGCCATAAAGCTTTTCCGTCTGCTGGGTTTCGGCCTTGATGCGGCGCTTTACCACCTCGGCAATGGTCTGGGGCGAGTTGGCCGCGTTGTAGAGGGCCGTTTGCAGCTGCTTTACCTGAATTTCGGAAAGCTGGTCCTTGTGGTCCAGCAGCTCGCGCAGGCGCTCAATGTTCTGGGTGGAGCCCGTGAAGGCCGCCATCCGTTCATTGGCCCGGGCAGTAGCCCCGGAGTTGGCCGTGTCGCCGGCCACAATGCGGGTATTGGAGCGCCACTCCGCCTCGCTCGACTGCGTGTACAAGCGCACGTACTCGGCGGAGTAGTCCTGCAAAAATTTATCGGCCTGCTCGCCCCAGGTGGGCGCGGCGGGCTGGGTAGCCGGTTCGGGCTGGGTGGCGGCCGGAGTGGCGGCCGTGGGCGCCGTGGCTTTCTGGGCGCAGCCGGCTAGCAGCGCGGCGGTGAGGAGGGGGAGAAGGGGTTTGTACACAGGCGAAAGGTTAGGAGAGGCGTTGCACATCCGGGTACAAGTCGAACTTATCATCAGCAGTCAATACCGGAATTTGTTCGACTAATGCCTGCGCAATAATCAATCGGTCAAAAGGGTCACGGTGCTTGTCGTCGGGATATGGCAGCGTGGCCACCCGCAAAAAATGCGTCGGCTGCAAATTAAGCACCTTAATGCCGCGTCGGGTGGCGGCAGCTAAACTTGTTGCCAAATCAACTTTCAGTTTGCCAGCACTGATTTTAATAGCCATTTCCCACCACGTAGCAGCACTAACCAGTAACTCATTACTAGAGTCCAGAATGAGTGCGGAAGCGGAGGCCGTTAATTGCGGGTTTTCGCTTTGATACCAAAGCAAAATATGCGTATCAAGAAGTATTAGCATTAGTATTCGGCGAAGTCTGGGAGAGGCGCATCAAAGTCGTCAGCCATCCAAATTTTTCCCTTTAACTCGCCCAATCCTTCCCGACGGCGCCGGCCAATTTCTTCATCGGAAACAGGCCCCAGCGGTTGCTTGCCTGCCCGCCGCTGGGCCAGAAACTCCGCGAAATCCACCACTTCCTGCTGCAATTCAGCGGGCAGAGTTTCCCAGGTGTGCAGAAGTTGTTTTACGTGTACCATAGCTCAATATACAGCCAGATGTCCAGTGTTAGTTCGAGCGAAACTTAGGCTGCCTGCTCCTGCTCGGCCAAATGACACTCCTTATACTTCTTGCCGCTGCCGCAGGGACAAGGGGAGTTGCGCCCGAACTTGCGGCGGCTGCGTAGCTGCTGTAGCCACTGGCGCGGGTCGGTGGCCCACTTCAGAAAGCGGCTTTTGGGGTTCTGGCGGAAGGCCAGCAGCAGTAGCCCGTAGAGTTCGGGGTGGTGCTCCTGCAGCTTCTCGGGCTTCTCGAAGAAGTATTCAGTAACTACGGCAAAAAACTCGGCCTCATTGGTGCCGGCGTAGTCGTTGATTTCTGAGTTGCCGGCCCGGATGGCTGCAATTTCGCGCTGCATGACGGCCTCCCATTCGGGGCGGAGGGCGGCGGGCAGGGCCAGGCCGGGTACACCGTCAATTTGCCCGTCCGCCTCATCCAGCAAGTGGGCAAACTCATGGATGCCCACGTTCTGCCGGTCCAGGGAGTCTTGGAAGCCCTGCTCCAGCGAGGCCTTGGACAGCCGCATGTAGTGTGAGGTCTGAAACCCCTGCACCGAGCCCAGCAGCGTCCCTTCCAGTCCTACAAACTCTTTGTTGGGGTCCCGTTTCAGCGTCCAGGCGTCGGGTACCACCAGCACTTCGCTCAGGTTGGCATACTCCCAGTCGGGAAAGCCAAACACCGGAATAATGGCCGAAGCGGCTACCAGCACCCGGGTCACGTCGTCAATTTCGGTTTGGATGCCGCTGATGCGCGTTTGGGCCAGGAACACCTGCACCCGCCGCTCAAACCGCTGCTTGTCGGGGGCGGAGAGGGAGAGGTAGAAAGCCACCCGCTGCTGCAGCGTCTGGCGCCAATCAGCCGGAAACTCAGCTTGTAGCGCTTGTTGCTTCAGGCGGGCGTCGCGGGTGAGGTAGCGGTAAAAGGCAAAGGCTACGGCCGCTACCAGCGCGGCAAAAAGGAGGTTCTGCATGGCCTGCCTCAACGGGGCGGCCGGGGGCGGGGTTGCCCCCCGGCTACCACTCCACGCCCAGGTGCTCCGTGAGCCGCTCCCGCAGCAATTCCTGCAGAATATGGTCCATGAACTGAAATTTATCCGGAATACGCAGGATAACAAGCCGTTTGCCTTCCACCGCATCCGGGAATTTCTGCCGCAGATAGTCCGCATGTTTGCGCTCCATTACCACTATCGTATCCGCCCAGCCCAGGTGGCCGGCCGTTACGCGCACCCGGGCCCCCGGCTCGGTGCCGGCCGAGCGGGCCATATAATCGGGGCGGTTATCGAATAACCGTTCGGCCGTGAGGCTGCGCCAGCGGTTCTGGCTACAGATGAAGAGCAACGTGGGAGCAGAAGAAGCAGACACGAAAAAGGCAGCAAGAACAGGTAAGCGGCGAAAGATACAGCCGGCCAGGGAGGAAAGAGGCCGAAACGGGTTGGGTTTTGTAGGTTCCTGATAAGATTCCTACGTTAGCAGTTTAGCTTGCTCCCATGCCGCCCTCCGTTCCTCCGTCCGCCATGCGCCACCAGCTGTACGCTGCCCGCACCGATGCAGACTTGGTACGGGGGCTGCGGGAAAACGACAACCTGGCCTTTGCCGAACTCTACGAGCGGTACTGGCCGCGGCTGCTGGATGCGGCCTACCGCCGCCTGCACTCCCGCGAAGCTGCCGAGGAAGTTGTGCAGGATGTGTTTGTATCGTTGTGGCACAAACGCCACGAAGTACTCATCCAGCAAGTACCTAACTACCTGCTCACCGCCGTAAAATACCGGGTAATTGATGCCCTGAAGCTGCGCATGAGCCGGGAACAATACGTGGAGCGCACTCTGCCCCAGCGTACTGCCGAAGACCACAGCACCGAGGAAGCCGTAGCGGCCGACGACTTGTCGGGGGCATTGCTGCACAGCCTGCTGCAACTGCCCGAGCATACGCGGGAAGTGTTCCGGCTGAGCCGGCTGGAGCATCAGTCGGTACCCGAAATTGCGGAGAAGCTGCACATATCCCCGAAGACAGTGGAATACCACCTGACCCGCGCCCTAAAGGCGCTCCGCGTGAGTCTGCGCGACTTTCTGCTGCTAACGGTGCTGCTGCAGTGGTGGGAGTGAGCAGGCTAGGGTGCGGGCTGGCCTCGGGCGCAGGCCCAAGCAACAGAACTCAGGCAGAGTGCCTGTGGGCCGACCTCCGCCTGAGGCCGGCTTTTTTGTGAAATTTTTTTCGGGGTGGGCTAGGGTGGTACGGCAGTTAACCGACTATCCAAGTAGCCCGCCTCTTTACCTCACGCTGAACAGCTATGAATCCAACCGATATGCACGCTTTACTACAGCGGTACCAGCGGGGAGAATGCACACCCGAGGAAGCCAGGGTAGTAGACCAGTGGTATGACCTGCTGAGCCATGAGCGTGCTCCCCTAGAGCTCACGCCGGCTGAGCAGGAGCAGGTGCGGGCCTCCATGTGGCAGCAGATTTCGGCCCGCACCCTCCTGGCCGAAGACCTGAGTCCGCCAGAAGTAGGCCGCCCCTGGTACGCGGGCACCTGGCGCTGGGCTGCTGCGGCAGTGCTGGCCCTGGGCGTGGGGGCAGGGGTGCAGGGTTACCTCGGGCGGCCGGTTGCTGCTCCGGTGGCTACTGCGCCCCGGCAAGCCAGCGGCTGGCAGCACTACGCTAATACCACCACGCTGCCCAGCACAGTACGCCTTGCTGATGGCACCACCGTGCGGGTAGCGCCGGGTGGGCAGCTGAAGTACCCCAGCCGGTTTGCCGCGCAGCATCGTACGGTGTATCTGCAGGGCGAGGCATTTTTTGAAGTCGCCCACGACAAAGCCCATCCATTTCGGGTGTATACCCGCCAGGTGGTAACTACGGTGCTGGGAACCAGCTTTCTGGTGCAAGCGCCCAAAAACCAGGGCCCCGTAGTAGTAAAAGTGCGCACCGGCCGTGTGCGGGTGCAGCCCCGGCCCGATGCTGCCGTGGCAGTGGCTCCGGCGCCCATTGTGGTGCTACCCAACCAGCAGGCCGTGTACTCGCCCCAGCGCCATGCCCTGGCCCGCCAGCTGGTAGCCGAGCCCGTGCAGGTGCTGGCCCAGTCGTTTGCATTCGACGACCGGCCCGTGGCGGAGGTACTGATGGCCCTGGAGAAAGCCTATGGCGTTACCATTGAGTTTGATGCCCAGGCGCTGGCCAATTGCTCCGTTACGCTCAACCTCCGCGAGGAGTCCCTGTACGCCAAGCTGGATGTGCTCTGCAAAACGCTGGGTGCGAGCTACCAGAAAACCGATACCCATATTCTTTTTCGCAGCTCCGGCTGCGCCGCCCGTTAACTCCGCGCCGTTCTTCCTTCCACCTGTTGTTCATCTAGCTCTCAGTTGCCTGCCTATGATGCATTAGCCCCTGCCGTATCTGCTGTACTGCTGCCGTGCAACAATTCCCATCTGGCCTTCTAGCGAGGGTTGGTTTGCTGCCCTGTAGCTCGCTTCCGGATTTCCGGCGCCGTAGCCATGTGGCTGGGCGCGTTTCATCAATTCCCACCTTTCTATGAACCATCCCCTACACGCTTTTTCGCCCTTTTCCTGGAAAGGGACGGCCCTGCTGCACCCTCTGTGCATTACCCTGCTCAGCAGTAGCCTGGCCACCGCCGCCTCACTGCCCATGGCCGCCCAGGAGTATCTGGAAAAGCCTATTACGCTGCAGGCCCAGAACGAGACTGTACACACAGTACTCACCAAAATTGAAAGCCAGGCCAACATCCGGTTCCAGTACAGCCGCCAGCTGATTGGGGCCAGCCGCCGCGTTACCATTCAAACAACCGGCTTGCCCCTGGCTGAGGTACTGCATGTGCTGCTCGACCCCCTGCGCATTGCCTACGAGCCCATCAACAGCGGCATTATTCTGAAGCCTGCTGCCCCCGCTGCCGATATTACCGTAACGGGCCGGGTAGTAGATGAGAAAGGCTCCCCACTGCCCGGCGTGAACGTGGTAGTAAAGGGTACCAGCATGGGTACCCAGACCGATGGTGACGGCCGCTATTCCCTGCAGGCCCCGGAGGGCGCTACCCTGGTGTTCTCCTTTGTGGGTTACACTGCCCAGGAAGTTGCCATTAGTGGCCGCACCACCATTGATGTTTCTTTTGCCGCCAACGAAGCCCTGCTGAATGAGGTAGTAGTGGTAGGCTACGGTACGCAGCAGAAGCGCGACGTAACCGGCTCCATTGCATCCGTAAAAGGTACGGAGCTGGTCAATCAGGCCTCCCAGAATGCCGTTAGCTCCCTGCAGGGCAAAGTGGCCGGCGTACAGATTACCAATACCGGCCAGCCCGGTGCCACGCCCCAGGTGCGGGTGCGGGGCACGGGCTCGGTGCTGGGCAGCGCCAACCCGTTGTACGTAGTGGATGGCACCTTTGTGGATGATATCAGCTTCCTGAACCAGGATGATATTGCCTCTATTGAAATTCTGAAAGATGCCTCCAGCGCCGCCATTTACGGGGTGCGCGCGGCCAATGGGGTAGTACTGGTAACCACCAAGCGGGGCAAAGCCGGCACACCGCACGTAAGCTACAATGGCTTCGGTGGGGTGCAGCGCATCACCAACAAGGTGCAGATGGCCAACGCCTCGGAGTACGCCACGCTCATTAACGAGCGGACCGGTGCCCAGACGCTGGCCGGTAACCTGCCTACCACCGACTGGTTCGACCAGATTTCGCGCACGGCTTCTATCCACAACCACCAGCTCAGCATGTCGGGCGGTTCGGATAAGGTAACGTACAGCGTGAGCGGGAGCTACCTTAAGCAGCAGGGCATTGTGCAGAAAAACGACTACGAGCGTATCACGGCCCGTCTGCAGACTGACTACAGCCCCACCGACCACATCAAAGTGGGCTACAGCGCCATCTTCCAGAATTACCGCTCTACTGATATTCCGGCCGATGTACTCTTTTACCAGGCCTTCGTGGCCCCGCCGGTTTTACCGGTATTCAAAGCCAACGGCAACTACGGCGACTCCAAGGACTACCCGTTGGGCAATTTCGCCAACCCCCAGGCCACGCTGGACCGCTACAACCAGAAATCCAACGGGCAGCAGCTGGTTAGCAACATATACGCTTCCATCAATTTTCTGAAGGCGTTTACGCTGCGCTCCAGCCTGGGCGTGAACTACGGCGTGGCCCAGTACCGGAACTACCAGGCCAAGGACTCGCTCACCAGCACGCAGTTTGCCACCCGCAGTGCCCTCACGGCTTCCAACTCCAAGAACAGCCGCTGGCTCTGGGAAAACACCCTGACCTACGACCATGCCTTCGGCGACGGTAACCACCGCCTAACGGCCCTGGTGGGCGTTTCGGCCCAGCGCGACCAGTTTAACCAATTCATTGGCACCATCAACGACGTGCCGTACTACAACGAGTCGTCGTTGTACCTGGGGCTGGGCACGGCCAGCACAGCCCGCATCCAGACGCCCGCCGACAAGTACACGTTTGCCTCCTACTTCGGCCGCGTGAATTATGCCTTCAAGGACCGGTACCTGCTCACGGCCACCCTGCGCCGCGACGGTTCCTCCAAGTTCTCGGAGGATAACCGCTACGGCCTGTTTCCTTCGGTAGGAGCCGGCTGGGTACTCACAGAAGAAGGCTTCCTGAAAGACCAGAGCGCCGTGGATCTGGTGAAGCTGCGCGGCAGCTGGGGCCGCCTGGGTAACAACAACATCCCCTCCAATATTGCCATTCAAACGGTGGCCGTAGGAGCCGGAGCCCAGTACTACACGGCTATTTTCGGGGGGATTCCCTACACCGGTGGCAACATTAATGCCCTGGCGCAACGCACTCTGGACTGGGAGATTACCGAGGAAACAGACTTGGGGGTGGACCTGGGCTTCCTGAAAAACCGGCTGACTTCCACCATCGATGTATACAACCGCCGCACCTCCGATGCTATTTTCAGCATTCCGGTGCCGGCCACGGCGGGCCTGCGTGACAGCCGCACCACAGGTAACTATGCTACCCTGCGCAACCGGGGCGTAGAATTCACGATGAACTGGGCCGACCAGGGTTCCGACAAGTTCGGCTACAACGCGGGCTTCAACGTGAACTACAACCAGAACCGGGTGCTGAGCCTTACGGCCATCGGGGCCGACCTGCCGGCCGGCAACCTGCCGGTAGGGGGTGTGCAAACCTCTATTGTGCGCGAAGGGCTGCCCCTGGGTGCGTTCTACGGCTATGAGGTGGAAGGTATCTTCCAGACGGCCGACGAGGTGCGCAACTCCCCGCAGGCAACCAGCGGGGCCGTGCCCGGCTCATTCCGCTACCGGGACCTGAACGGCGACGGGAAGATTGATGCCAGTGACAAAAAGGTCATCGGCAACCCTAACCCTAAGTTCAACTACGGCGTGAACCTGGGTATGCACTATGGGGCCTTTGATGCGCAGCTGGATTTGCAGGGCGTGGCCGGCGTGGATATTTATAACGGTACCAAGGGCGTACGCTACGGCAACGAGAACTTCACCAAGGACTTTTTCGATAACCGCTGGCGCGGAGCCGGCACGTCCAACGAGTACCCCGGCGCTGCCCTCAGCGGCAACGATTTGAACGCCAACACCTGGTACGTGGAGAAGGGCGACTACATCCGCATCCGGAACGTGCAGGTGGGCTATACCCTGGCCAAGGCCTTTGCCAATACGCTGCACGTGCAGGGCGTGCGTTTCTACGCCAACGCCCAGAACCCGGTAACGTGGTTCAAGTACACCGGCTTCACCCCGGAAGTAGGCCTGCTGCGTAACTCCACCGGCAACCTCAGCCCCGGCATCGACCTGAACGTGTACCCACTCTCGGCCACTTACAACGTGGGCGTTAACGTGACCTTCTAACCGCCAACCCCTCCCACCATGTACCGCAATTTCTCTTATATAAAGCGTAGCGCGCTGAGTGCGTTGTGCATTGCCACCCTGGCTGGCGGCATCACCGCCTGTAAGGATTCGTTTTTGGATGTTGAGCCCCAGGGCCAGCAGCGCGACACGCAGTTCTTCACCAACCAGGAGCAGGCCATTCAGGGCGTCAATTCCATTTACGGCAACCTGCGCGCCTGGCCGCTGGTGGCATTTGCCCACCTGGCCATTACCACCCTTAGCTCCGACGATGCCGATAAAGGCAGCGTAACCGGGGATGCCTCCTTCCTGAATGCCTACGACAACTTCACGTTTTCGCCCACTGAGGGCATTCTGAACGACTATTGGGGCGGGCAGTATCAGGGCATTAACCTCTGCAACCAGGTACTGGCCAACGTGCCCAACATCAACATGGATGCGGCCCTGAAAAACCGGCTGCTGGCTGAGGCGAAGTTTCTGCGCGCGTACCACTACTTCAACCTGGTGCGGGCCTACGGCGGCGTGCCGCTGGTGCTGAAACCCATTACCAATACCAGCTCGCCGGAGGAAATCAACCCGGGCCGCAACAGCAAGGAGGAAGTGTACACGCAGATTGTAGCCGACCTGACGGACGCCGGCGCAGCCCTGCCAACTACCTACCCGGCCGCCGACAGGGGGCGGGCCACCAAGGGGGCGGCCCTGGGTATGCTGGCTAAAGTGAAGCTGTACCAGAAGCAGTGGGCCGATGCCGTGGCGCTAAGCGACCAGGTAATCGGGTTGGGCTACTCCCTGGCCCCGGATTATGACCAGATGTTCCGGATAGCCGGCGAAAACGGGCCGGAGTCCATCTTCGAGATACAGGCTCAGACGGTACCCGGCAACTGTGACGCCTCCAATAGCCAGTGGGCTGAGGTGCAGGGAGCCCGCCCGCAGTACGGCTGGGGTTTCTTTATTCCAACGCCGGAACTGGTAGCCGCCTTTGAACCCGGGGATAAGCGCCGGGAAGCCACTATTTTGTACCGGGGCGAAACCACGCCCCAGGGCGACCGAATTGATGCGGCAGCGGCTAACCCGTACTATAATCAGAAAGCCTACGTGCCCTCCGCCGCCGACCGGAGCTGCGGCTACGGCAAAGACCAGAACGTGCGTATCCTGCGTCTGGCCGAAATCCTGCTCATCAACGCCGAAGCTGCTAATGAGCTGGGCCAGACTACCAAAGCCCTGGCCGCGGTAAACCAGGTTCGTGCCCGCGCTGGCCTGGCTGCCCTTACCACCACCGACCAGGCTACCCTGCGGACCCGCATTTGGCAGGAGCGGCGCGTGGAGCTGGCCCTGGAAAGCGGGGACCGGTTTTTCGACCTGGTGCGCCAGGGCCGCGCTGGTCAGGTACTACGGGCCCAGGGCAAGCAGTTTGTTGATGGTAAAAACGAAGTGTTTGCCATTCCGCAGCAGCAAATCAACATTACCGGTGGCAAGCTAACGCAGAACCCCGGCTACTAAGCAGCGAAAAGCCCCGGAACCGATTTTGCCGGCTCCGGGGCTTTTTTTATTCGTGCCATTTGCACTGCTATGAACTGGATAACCACCAGCCGCTGGATACTGGGGCTAGCCTTGCTGGCGGCGTGCCACCCGCCCGCCGACGACCCACCCGTGCCCACTCCCGACCCTACACCTACGCCTACCGTCAGCAGTGTAGCTGCCGACCGGGCCCTGCTGAACCAAGTCCAGGAAGCTACGTTTCGCTACTTCCGCGACTACGCCCACCCCGTGTCGGGGATGGCGCGGGAGCGGACCGGCTCCGGCGAAACCGTAACCAGCGGCGGCACCGGCTTCGGGGTGCAGGCCCTGGTGGTGGGCAGCAGCCGGGGCTGGCTGACGCGGGCGGAAGCCGTGGCGCAAGTCACAAAAATCTGCACGTTTCTGGCCTCCGCCGACCGGTTCCACGGGGCCTGGAGCCACTGGCTCAACGGCAGCAGCGGCGCGGCTATTCCATTCAGCCCCAAAGATGACGGCGGCGACCTGGTCGAAACGTCCTATCTCCTCAACGGCCTGCTGCTTGCGCGCACCTATTTCAACGGCTCCGACCCCGCCGAAACGGCCCTGCGCCAGCAGATTACCCGGCTTTGGGAAGGCGTGGAGTGGGACTGGTACGCCTCCCGCGGCGACGGGCAGCTGTACTGGCACTGGAGCCCGCGCTACGGCTGGGCGATGAATCTGCCTATCCGGGGCTGGAATGAAGCCCTGATAACCTACGTGCTGGCCCTGGCCTCGCCCACGCACCCTATTGCGCCGGCTGTGTACCGGAGCACCTGGGCTGCGGGCCTGAACACTGCGCCGGCCACCTACGAAGGCTATCCGCTAAACCTGGGCCCCGCGTACGGCGGGCCGTTGTTCTTCGCGCATTATTCTTTTCTCTCCCTCGACCCCCGGCAGATGCAGGACCAGTACGCCAACTACTGGCTGCAGAACGTGCGGCACACGCTCATCAACCGGGCCTGGTGCCTGTACTCGGCCCCGAAAAGCCACGGCTACTATGCCAGCTCCTGGGGCCTCACCGCCTCCGACGACCCGATGGGCTACCGCGCCCACCAGCCCACCGACGACAACGGCACCGTGGCTCCCACGGCCGCCCTGTCGTCCATGCCCTATACCCCGTACTATTCTATGCTGGTGCTGCGCAACCTATACGGCACCAGCCTGGGCCCGGTAACGGGGCAGTATGGGCCCTATGATGCCTACAACCGCAGCCAGAGCTGGATTGCTACCAGCTTTCTGGCCATCGACCAGGGCCCGATTGTGGTGATGCTGGAGAACTACCGCACTGGCCTGCTCTGGCAGCTGGGCCGCTCTACGCCGGAGCTGCAAACCGGCCTGCGCCAGGCCGGCATCCAGGCGCCCACCTACGAAACCGGCTTTGCCCTGAGCGTGCCTGAAGTCCGGACTAATCTGGTGGACCTGCTGCGCCACCCCGACCTGGACGCCTACCAGCTGGACGTAACGCTGTCCACGGCTGGCGCGGCCACGCTCACACTATTGAAAGCCGATGGCACCGTGGCCGAAACCATCTGGCAGAACGAGGCCAAAGCAGCGGGCGTGCATGCCGTGCGGTTCGGGGTGGCCGCCGTGGCCGGCACCTACACGCTGCGTCTGCAAGCCGGCCCGCTCACCAAAGAACTATCCGTTGCCCTGCGCTAACCTTTTCCACCCATGAAGCACCGTTTTCTCCTTGTTCTGCTGGCCCTGCTGCCTGTGTTGGCCGATGCCCAGCAGAAGTCGGCCCCCAAAAAAGCCCCGGCCGCCAGCCCGAAATTCGACCCGAAGCAGCGCCCCCGCAACCTCTCCGACGAGCAGCTGCTGGATTTGGTGCAGCGCCAGACGTTCCGCTACTTCTGGGACTTCGGGCACCCCGTGTCGGGCATGGCGCGGGAGCGGAGCAACCGTTCCTTCGACTACGGCGACGAAGTGGTAACCACCGGCGGCACCGGCTTCGGGCTAATGGCCATCCTTGTGGCGGCGGAGCGTAAGTGGATAACGCGGGAGCAGGCCGCCGAGCGGACCCTCAAAATCGTGAACTTCCTGTGGAAGGCCGACATGTACCACGGCGTGTTTCCGCACTGGATGGACGGGGCCACCGGCAAAACCATCCGCTTCAGCCTCAAGGACGACGGCGGCGACCTGGTGGAAACAGCTTTCCTGTACGAAGGTCTGATTTGCGCCCGCCAGTACTTCACCGGCAATACGCCCGCCGAAAGCCAGCTGCGCAACAAAATTCTGTGGATGTGGGAAAACGTGGAGTGGAGCTGGCACACCCAGGGCGGCCAGAACGTGCTGTACTGGCACTGGAGCCCCAACAACGGCTGGAGCATGAACCATCAGATTCACGGCTGGAACGAATGCCTGATTACCTACGTGCTGGCCGCGGCCTCGCCTAAATACGCCATTGACAAGAAGGTGTACGACCAGGGCTGGGCTACCGGCAGCTACTTCCGGAACGGCAAGCAGTTCTACAACACCACGCTGCCGCTGGGCTTTGATTTGGGCGGGCCGCTGTTTTTTTCGCACTACTCTTTCCTGGGCCTCGACCCGCGCGGCCTCAAAGACCAGTATGCCGACTACTGGCAGCAAAACCAGGCCCACACCCGCATCAACTACGCCTACTGCGTAGACAACCCCAAGAAATTCAAAGGCTACGGCCCCGACTGCTGGGGCCTCACCGCCTCCGACAGCTACCAGGGCTACGCCGCCCACTCGCCCACCGAGGACCTGAGCGTGATTTCGCCCACCGCCGCGCTGTCGGCCATGCCCTACGCGCCCAAGGAGTCGATGGCGGCGCTGAAGCACTTCTACAACGACCTGGGCGACAATATCTGGAGCGAGTACGGCTTCGTGGATGGCTTCAGCGAGCAACAGAACTGGTACGCCAAGTCTCACCTGGCCATCGACCAGGGTCCCATTGTGGCCATGATTGAGAACCACCGGACCGGCCTGCTCTGGAAGCTGTTCATGAGCAGCCCCGACGTGCAGCGCGGCCTCACCAAACTCGGTTTCGAGAGCCCACAGCTGAAAAAGTAAGCCAGCCCGTCACGCAGAGGCGCAGCCGAAGCATCCCGCGTGCTGAGGTTGCTTTGCTGAATTGATTACTGCTGCCCGCGAGATTCCTCCCACGTCGGAATGACGTTCTTTTCCACCCGTTCCCATGCGTTCCATTCTGCTTCTTTGTCTTGCCGCGCTACTGAGTTTTGCCGCGCAGGCCCAGCCCACGGCCAGCCCCGGCGGGCAGCGTACCTACTGCAACCCGCTGAATCTGGATTACGGCTATACGCCCATTCCCAACTTCGCCGAGGCCGGGAAGCACCGCGCCACCGCCGACCCGGTTATCACCCTGTTCAAGGGCGACTACTACCTGTTCAGCACCAACCAATGGGGCTACTGGTGGAGCCACGATTTGTACAGCTGGAAGTTTGTGCCGCGCCATTTCCTCAAGCCTGAGCACAAGGTGTATGATGACCTGTGCGCCCCGGCCGTGTTTGTGCTGGGCGATACGCTGCTGGCCTACGGCTCTACCCAGGAGAAAAACTTTCCCATCTGGATGAGCACTAACCCCAAGTCCGGGGAGTGGAAGGAAGCCGTGGACCCGTTCCAGATTGGAGCCTGGGACCCGGACTTTTTCCTGGACGATGACGGCAAACTGTACCTGTACTGGGGCAGCTCCAACGTGTACCCGCTCTATGGGCAGCAAATCAGCCGCAAAACGTTTCAGCCCATTGGGCAGCGGAAAGAGCTCTTCAAACTGAACGATGCCAAGTACGGGTGGCAGCGCTTCGGCGAATACTTAGATAACACGTTCCTGGACCCCTTTATGGAAGGTGCCTGGATGACTAAGTGTCAGGGAAAGTATTACTTACAGTATGGTGCGCCCGGCACCGAGTTCAGCGGCTACGCCGATGGCGTGCAGATAAGTGACAAGCCGCTGGGACCATTTGTGCCCCAGGTACACAACCCGTTTGCCTACAAGCCCGGTGGTTTTGCCCGCGGGGCCGGCCACGGCAACACCTTTCAGGATACCTACGGCAACTGGTGGCATTTGTCGACAATGGTCATATCGGTAAAAAACAATTTCGAGCGCCGACTGGGGTTGTGGCCGGCCGGCTTCGATAAGGACGGCGTGCTGTACTCAAATACCGATTTCGGGGACTACCCGCACTACCTGCCCACCAGCCCCGAGGACCACCTGAAAAGCCGGTTTACCGGCTGGATGCTGCTCAACTACCAGAAGCCCGTTCAGGCCTCGTCCACGCTCGGGGGTAACCTGCCCAACTACGCCGTGGATGAGAGTATAAAAACCTACTGGAGTGCTAAAACGGCCAATAAAGGCGAGTATTTACAAACCGATTTAGGCAGCCTGAGCACCGTGCGCGCCATCCAGATCAACTACGCCGATCAGGACGCCGAGTTCCTGGGCAAGCAGCAGGGCACGTATCACCAGTACCGGCTCTGGGAGTCGAAAGATGGTAAAAAGTGGAAGCTGCTGGTGGATAAAAGCCAAAACCGAACCGACGTGCCTCACGACTATATTGAGCTGAAAAAACCTGTGCAGACGCGCTACCTCAAACTGGAAAATATCCATATGCCTACGGGTAAGTTTGCCCTCAGCGGACTACGAATTTTTGGGCAGGGCACTGGTTCGGCACCCAACCAAGTAAAAGGTTTTGTAGTATTGCGCACCGAGAAGGACAAACGCAGCGCCTGGCTGAAATGGGCTCCTTCCGACGATGCCTACGCCTACAACATCCACGTTGGCGTAGCGCCCGACAAGCTCTACAGCTGCATACTGGTGCACGGAGCCGCCGAATACTACTTCAAAGGCATGGACAAAGACCTGCCATACTACTTTACCATCGAGGCCCTCAACGAAAACGGTATTTCCGCACGCACTCCCGTGCTGGAAGTGAAGTAGCGTTGTGCAGTTTTCCTTGGTGTTAACGGAGTAAAAGAACGTCATGCAAAGGCGGAGCCGAAGCATTTCGCTCTAATGGCAACACAGTGGTTGGGTAACGTCAGCACGCGGGAGGCTTCGGCTCCGCCTCTGCATGATGGCCGGTTCCTTGTCCTGTCCGCGCTGGCTCTGACTTCTGACTTCCCATAATTTCTTTTCCCACATGAAACGAGTTTTTCGAACCGCCCTGCTCATGTCACTGGGGCTGCTTACCCCCCAGCTGCAGGCCCAGAAAGCTACCATGCCAACGGCCGCCACTGCCCAGGCCGATGACCCGAAGATGACCAAGTTCATCAGTGAGCTGATGCAAAAGATGACGCTGGAAGAAAAAATCGGCCAGCTGAATCTGATTACGGTGGGCTTTGATGTAACCGGGCCGGTAGTCAGCAAGGATGTGGATGCCAACATCCGCAAGGGCAACGTAGGAGCCGTGCTGAACACCTTTACCCCGGTGGCAGCCCGCAAGCTCCAGGAAATGGCCGTGAAGGAGTCGCGCCTGCATATTCCGCTCATCTTCGGCTACGACGTAATCCACGGTCACCGTACCATTTTCCCAATTGCCCTGGGCCTGGCCAGCAGCTGGGACCTGGCTGCCATGGAGCGCAGCGCCCGCATTGCCGCCGAGGAAGCCTCCGCCGATGGCATTAACTGGGTATACTCGCCCATGGTGGATATTGCCCGCGACCCGCGCTGGGGCCGCATCAGTGAGGGCTCGGGTGAGGACCCGTATCTGGGTTCTCAGATAGCCCGTGCCATGGTACACGGTTACCAGGGCGACGACCTGAGCAAGAATAACACTGTAATGGCCTGCGTAAAGCATTTTGCCTTGTACGGTGCTGCCGAGGCCGGCCGTGACTATAATACCACCGACATGAGTCTGGTGCGCATGTACAACGAGTACCTGCCTCCGTACAAAGCTGCCCTCGATGCCGGGGCGGGCTCGTTTATGTCCTCGTTCAATGATATTAACGGGGTGCCGGCAACCGGCAATAAGTGGTTGATGACCGATTTGCTGCGTAATCAGTGGGGTTTTAAGGGCTTTGTAGCTACTGACTATACGGCCATTAATGAAATGACCAACCACGGCATGGGCGACGACGCCCAGACCTCGGCCCTGGCCCTGAATGCCGGCATCGACCAGGATATGGTGGGTGAAATTTTCCTGCGCAACCTGGCCCGGAACCTCAAGGATGGCACCGTAAAGCAGGAGCAGATTGACCAGGCCTGCCGCCGCATTCTGGAAGCCAAGTGGAAGCTGGGGCTATTTAAAGACCCCTACCTCTACACCAACGAGAAGCGCGCCAAAGCCACCATGATGAAGAAAGAATTCATCACCGATGCCCGCGACATTGCCCGTAAGAGTATGGTGCTGCTCAAAAACGGCAACAACACCCTGCCCCTCAAAAAGCAGGGGACTATTGCCCTTGTTGGTCCGTTGGCCACCCGCCAGCGTGATATGATTGGGAGCTGGAGTGGCGCCGGCGACTGGAAACAGGCGGTGTCGCTGGAGCAAGGCATCCGGAACGCGGTTGGCAGCTCAGTAAAGGTGGTAACAGCCCAGGGAGCCAACTTCACCGATGACCAGCAGATGATTGACCGCCTGAATGCTCATGGCGGCGAACTGAACGTGGACAAGCGTAGTTCGGAGGAGATGATTCGGGAAGCGGTGCAGGTAGCCCAGGGTGCCGATGTAATTGTGGCAGCCGTAGGCGAAAGCCAGGGCATGACGGGGGAGGCTGCCAGCCGCGCCGACATTGGGCTGCCAGGCCAACAGCTGGAACTACTCAAGGCCCTCAAGAAAACCGGTAAGCCGCTGGTGCTGGTGCTTATGAACGGCCGCCCGCTTACGCTGCCCTGGGAGGATAAAAACGCTGACGCCATTCTGGAAACCTGGTTTGCGGGCACTCAGGCCGGTAATGCCATTGCCGATGTGCTGTTTGGCAGCTACAACCCCTCGGGTAAGCTCACCGCCACTTTCCCCCAATCGGTAGGCCAGATTCCGCTGTACTACAACCATAAAATGACGGGACGGCCGTACCAGGGCGTAGCGCTGGATAAGTATAAGTCGCGCTACATGGACATAACCAACGATCCGCTGTATCCGTTTGGGTACGGGCTGAGCTACACCAGCTTCGAATATTCCAAGCCCGAGCTAAGCACGGCCACGCTACCCATGACCGGAGTCCTCGACGTGAAAGTAACGGTAAAAAATACGGGCAACTACGACGGCGAGGAAGTAGCCCAACTCTACATCCGCGACCTGGTAGGCTCTATTTCCCGGCCCGTGCAGGAGCTGAAAGGCTTCCAGAAAATTATGCTGAAGAAGGGTGAAAGTCGCATGCTTACCTTCCGCCTCACGCCCGAAGACCTGAAATTCTACAATGCTGATCTGCAGTTTGTGGCCGAGCCCGGCGACTTCCAGGTACTGGTGGGCGGCAACTCCCGCGACGTGCAAATGGCGGCCTTCACACTAACTGCCCAATAAGCACGGACTAAACCCGCGCCTCGTGTGGGACGGGGCAGCGGGGGCTTCCGGAAACCAGAATGCTAGTTAGGGGAGCGGACTGACTTTTCGGAAGCCGACCAACAAAAAGGGCGAAGCCACAGCGGCTTCGCCCTTTTTGTTGGTGACGTTTCCGGTAAGGTGAGAAACTGGAGGGTGCTTGACAGCGGCTGCCGGGTTTCTTCGCCTGCCTGTGTAAGCACCGGGAGCAAGAGAATCAGGGCTTGGTGAGCAGGCCGCTGGCGCATTGCGCGGCACTGCGGAAAATAAGCCAGGGTGCCAGTGCCCTGAATTCCTGCACGACGTTCTCTATTGCACTACCATGGTCATAATAGAGTGGGGCTGGCTGGTGGTTTGGGCGGCCTGGCCTTTTATCCAGAGTTGAAACGGCTGCTCTTTTTCGGTGCTGTTCATCACTACCACGGCTACTTTACCATCGGTATTGAGGAAGGCCGTGGCCTGCAGCACGTCACGGCTGGAGGCCACGGCCACGCGCCGGGCCCCGGGCCGGATAAACTTGGAAAAGTGACCGATGTAATAATACATGTTGGTATAGATGAGCTTTCCACTGCGGGTGTCGCCAATAACGGGAGCGTAGCAGAAGTTGCCCACGTGGTTGGGGCCACCGGTTTCATCCAGCAGTACGTTCCAGTCGGTCCAGGCCACGGTGCCGGCGTTCAGGTCGTTGATGAGGGAGTTGCCGTACCGCTCACCCAACGCCCAGTCCTGTACGTTGTCGAGCTTGAAATTCTCCACGCAGCCCTCCGTAAACACCAGATTTTTGCTGGGGTAGGTTTCGTGTACGCGGCGCAGGTTATCGAACTGCATGGCGGAGCCGGTCCAGGTTTCGTACCAATGGTAGCCCAGGCCCCAGTAGTATTGGCTGGCCTCGGGGTCGTCGAACAAGGTGCTGGCGCGCTGAAACATCAGGTCCCGGTTGTGGTCCCACCCAATGAGCTTCCGGTCGGCCAGGCCGCTTTTTTTGAGCGTGGGCCCCAGAAAGCCCTTCACGAAGTCCCGCTCTTCCTCGGCCGTAAAGATGCAGGACTCCCAGCGCTGCTTGGCCATGGGCTCGTTCTGCACAGTAAGGCCCCACACCGGAATACCCAGCTTCTCGTAGGCCTGAATGAACTTCACGTAGTGGTTGGCCCAGGCCTGCCGGAATTCCGGGCGGAGGTGGCCGCCCTGCAGCAGGTTGTTGTTGTCCTTCATCCAGGCCGGAGGGCTCCAGGGGCTCACGTACAGCGGCAGCTTACCGCCGGCCGCCTGAATGGCCTGCCTGATAAACGGCACCCGGAACTGCTCGTCGTGCTTCACCGAAAAGGTATTCAGGTCCTTGTCGTTGTCCTGTACGTAGGTGTAGCTGCCGCTGGAAAAGTCGCAGCTGGCAATATTGGTCCGGGCTAGGGTATAGCCGATACCGTTGGTGGGGCTGAAGTAGGCCTGCAGTAACTCCTGCTGCTGGGCTTTGGGCAGCTTGGCAAAGGTTTCGGCTGAAGCATCGGTAAGTGCCCCGCCTATGCCCAGCAGCGTCTGGAAGGTGTGGGTGGGGTCCACGAATACCGTAGGCTGGGTTTCCAGAGGCTGGCCTACTGGCTGGAAGCTGAGCGCCGCTCCCGTGGCCAGCCGCTGCTGCGTGCCGCTGGCGGTAGTATACAGCTGCACCCGCCGGCCGGCGGCGGAGTAGGTTTTGGGAGTGTTGGCCGCTGGTTTCTGCGCGGTAGCAGCCGTGCTGATGCCCGCGGCCAACAGTGCGGTAAAGAAGGTTTTGTGCATGAGTATCAAATGGGAAGTACTGACTGGCGGTGGCAGAGGTCATGCGGGGTGAGCAGAGAAACCCGCCCCGGTTTCATGCTTACCACACGTAGGTACCAGCCGAGCCGGCATCCAGAGTGGTGGTAACGGCTTTGCCGCGGTACTGAATATCAAAGGTTTGGGAAGTGCTGCCCGTGTTCAGTACGAGCAATACCTTCCTGCCATCGGGGTTTTTGAAGGCCACATTCTGTAAGTTGCCGGGCACGTTGGTGTTGATGCGCACCGAGCCGGGCCGCACAAATTTGGCCGCGTGCGCCACCGTATAGTAGGCCGAGTTGCGCGTTACAGTGTTGCCGTTGATGGTTATAGCCCCCAGGCAGGTGGTACACCCGCCTGGGGTGTGCGGCCCATAGTTCTGGTCGGCGGCCAGGTTCCACTCCAGCACATTGCGGCTCCAGTTGCGGGTGGCCCCAATTATCAGATTATCCATATGCCACTTAAAGTCGGCGTTGAAGTTGCCGGGGCCTCCCGTCCACATCTCCGTGAAGTACACGTTCTTGCCCGGGAAGGCATTGCGCACGGTGCTCATGGTGCTAATGCTGCCCCCGTACAAATGAAACGCCGAGCCATCCACGTACTGACTGGCCAGCGGGTCGCGCAGAACGGAAAGCGGATACTCTGGCACGTCCAGGTTATGGTCGTAGAGGATAATTTTGGTTGTCAGCCCGGCTGCGCGCAGGGCCGGGCCCACGTTGTCCCGGATGAAGTTGGCCTGCTCGGCCGCCGTCATCAGCATACTGGGGTTGTTACCGCCGTACAAGGGCTCATTCTGCAGCGTAACGGCATCAATAGTGATGCCCTCAGCCTTCATGCCCTGAATGTATTTAACAAAGTAACGGGCGTAGGCATCATAGTATTCCGGCCTGAGAGAGCCGCCCACCGAGTTGTTGTTGGTTTTCATCCAGAGCGGGGCCGTCCAGGGGGAGCCCAGAATCTTAATGGTGGGGTTGATGGCCAGAATTTCCTTGAGCACCGGAATCAGGTGCCGGCGGTCAGGAGCCAAACTGAAGTTGGCTAAGGTAGGGTCGGGGCCGGCATCGTCGTAGGTAAACACGGTGGCATCCAGGTCGGAGGCCCCAATGCTCACGCGCAGGTAGCTGGTGCCAATATTGGTGCCATCGGTGGCAAACAGCTCCCGCAGTAGCGCCGCCCGCTCGGTAGCCCCCATCTGGTAAAGCAGCTGAGCGCTGCCGCCCGTAAGGGCATAGCCGAACCCATCAATTGTCTGATAGGTCTGGGTGGTATCCACAAAGATGGCCGTGTTCTGGCTGGTAGCAGAAACAAAAGTCAGCGAAGCGGTGCTCTTGGCAAACCGCGTCGATGGGTCGGTGGTGGTAAGCCACAGCTGCACCTGCGAAGGCGTAACGGAGGGAGGTGGGGTAGGAGGCTGCGGCTGCGGGTCGGGCTTATCGGAGCCGCCGCAGCCGGCCAGCAAGCTCAGCGCCAGCAGGCCCGCTACCCCCAGGGAAGTGGTGAAAGATACTGTCATATGATGAAGAGAGAAGAGGTAATGCAGGAAAACCGCCTTATGGGGCCGGCTGGCGGGGCCAGGCATCGGAGCGGAAGGGGGAAGCCGGTAATCCGGCTTTGTTGTAAAGCGTGGCGGGCCGGTTGTTGCCCCAGGCGTAGCGCACGGCCACAGGGTTGGGCACGCCCTCAGCTTGTAGTACCAGCGTGTTGCCTTTTACCGCGGCCCGAGCCCACACAAAGCGTCGGTCAGGGCCAGCCACGGCAAAGGAGCTGCCCCCGTCAGGAGCCGGCTTCAACACGAGCCCCCCGCCCAGGTTGCCGAAGCTGAGCGTAAGCTGGTTGCCGGTGGTAGTGAGCTTCTCGAAAGTGGGGCCGGAGGCAGGCACGGTCGTTTCGGCGTAGGCCACGCGCCGGGCCGCCAGAGCCAGGCGGCGGCCCACATCCAGCTTGTTGCGGGGGTGAATGTCGTCGGGGTTGCCCAGGTCCAGGGCCACGGCCATGGCGGTGCTGGGCACGGTGAGGCTGGTGAGGCGCTGGGCTTCCCGCAGGCGGGCCCAGTCGGGGTCGGCAGGCAGGGCGGGGTCAGCCATATAGCCGGCCAGCTGCACAAACAGAAAGGGCAGGGCCGGCTGCTGCCAGCGGGTGCGCCAGTCCCGGATCAGGACCGGAAACAGCGTTTCGTATTGGGCGGCACGGCCGGCGTTGCTTTCTCCCTGGTACCAGATTACACCCTTCAGCGCATAGGGATGCAGGGCGGCAACCATGCCGTTGTACAGGGCCGTGGGCTCGTTCTGGGCTCCACCGGGGTAGGGCGGACGGGGCTGGGTGCCGGGCGTGTAGGCCGGGCGGTACTGCCACTCACCAGCCAGGGCCACGGTGGTGCTGCCCACCGTGGCCGACATATCAGCGGGCTTGCCCCAGATGCCGCCCCCGCTGCCGGTATCCGTTACGCGCACGGTTACCACGTTGCGGCCGGCGCGCACCAGGTTGGCCGGCACCGTGTAGCGGCGCGGGGTGGCATAGCCGCGGGTACCGCCCACGGCCACGCCATTAAAAAACGTGCTGTCAGCATCATCCACCTGGGCCAGCGAGAGGGTAAGCGGCTGCCCGGCCGCCGCAGCGGGCAGGGTCAGGTCGCGGCGCAGCCACACCACGCCGTCAAAGTCGCTGAGCTCCGGGGTAGAGGCCTCCCAGATGCCCGGCAACGGCATGGTTTTCCAGGCGGTGGTAGGCAGGTTGGGGTCGGCCCAGGTGGGCTGGCCGGGCAGCAGGCCCCGGTCCTGGCCCTCGGGGCTGCGTTGCCAGTTGCTCAGGCGCGTGGCGTAGGCCGCTTCCTGCTCGGCAAAGGAGCCGGTTTGCTGGGCCAGGGATGCCAGTTTGGGCTGAAAATCGGGGAGTTTACCCAAGGCCTCGGCGCTGGTCCAGGCTTCGGCCACGGTGCCGCCCCATTCGGCGGCAATCAGGCCTACGGGCACCTTATACTGCTGCTGCAAGTCGCGCCCGAAAAAGTAGGCCACGGCCGAAAACCCGGCCACCGACTGGGGCGTGCACGGCTGCCACTCGCCCCCGGCCAGCTCCGCCAGGGGCCGCCGCTCGGCACAGTTGGGCACGTTGAATAGGCGGATTTGCGGGTGATTGGCCGCCGCAACGGCTGCCGCTCCGCCCGCCGCGTCGCGCAGGGGCCATTCCATGTTCGACTGTCCCGAGGCCAGCCAGACGTCGCCCACCAGCACATCGGTGAGCTGCACCGTGTTGGTGCCTCGCACCGTCAGGGCAAAAGGACCGCCGGCCTGCTGGGGCGGCAGCGTGAGGGCCCAGCGCCCATCGTCCCCGGCGTTGGTTTGCGCGGTTGCGCCCCGGAAACTCACCTGTACGGCCTCGCCGGGGGCAGCCCACCCCCAAAGCGGCAGCTTCACGTTGCGTTGCAGTACCATGTGGGAGCTTACCAGGCGGGGCAGGCGCACCGTGGCCCGGGCAGCCGGAGCAGCCAGCAGCAGAATGACCAGCAGAGGAGTGGGGCGGAGTTTCATAGGTAAGTAATCAGCTGAAAAACATCTTCCAAAGAGTTCCAAAAGAACTGGCGGAAGGATACGTTCCGGCCCAGAAGGCTGCACCATTTGCCATTGGGCAGTACCCATAGCGGCAGCCTGATACAGCGTAAAAAATCCAGCAATAGGCAAAACCCGAATACCGGCCCCGAAACCGCTTCGGGGCCGGTGATGAAAACTGCTTATTCGTGGGCAACTACCACGCGCCGTACCAGCTGGCCGGCGGGTGTATCTACCTGCAGCAGGTACACGCCGGCCCGCAGTGCGGCCACCGGCACGGTCAGGTGGTTGTCGCCGCTGGTTACGGCCTGGTTGGGCTGGCTGACCACAACGCGGCCGGTAAGGTCGAGCAGGCGCAGGTGCAGGCGCTGAGCCGCGGCGGAAGTGTAGTACAGGCTCAGCTCCGCATCGGCTACGGTGGGGTACACCTGCAGGCACAGGTCGGCAGCGGAGCCGGCCGTGGCCAGGGCTACCCGGGCCGCGCCCTGGTCCGAAAACCACCAGCGCTGGTTGTCGCCACCCCCGTAGGTCCACTGGTGCACGGCCGCGCCATCGGCAGTGGAGTTGTTGGATACATCCAGGGCCTTGCCGCTAAATTTATTGATGATGCGGTAGGTACCGTCGCCGTTGCCGATGATCTGCCAGTACTGGCTGTCTTGGCTCAGCCAGTCCCACTGGTGGGTGAGGGCACCGTCGGCGGTGCTGGGGCCAGCCACATCCAGGCTCTTGTTGCTGTTCAGGTTTACCAGGCGCACGTAGCCCCCGCCTGCATCTACCAGCTTCCACTTTTGGCTGGCCGAAGCCACCCAGGTCCACTGCTGCACCCGCCCGCCGTTAGCCTGGGAGTTGTTGGATACTTCCAGGGCCTTGCCGCCGTTTTTGGAGCTGATTTCGTAGATGCGCCCGATGGCGGGCCCGCTGCCGGTGCCGTTGTAGTTGCCGCCGCCGGGATAGTTCACAATGCCGTTCTGGTTCGGCGACACGGCCGCTACCGTGGTGTTGGGCACGCAGTTGGCAAACTGAATGTTGGTCAGCACCTGGTTGAGGCCGGCGGGCCCGTCCACCACGTAGGGTGGGTTGATGTGCATGAAGGCGGGGTTGCTACGGTCCTCGAAGCGCTTATAGGTCCAGTGGCACCAGCCAATGCCCACAGAGTTGAGGTTGCGGGCCGCGTCGCGCATCCAGGTATCGGAGTTTTCGCCGGTTTCCCCTATCCAGATGGGCACGTTGTGGGTGCTGCGGAAGTTGCGCAGGTTGCCAATGAAGCGCAGGTCGTTGGGCCCGCCCCCGGTGGAGTTCACGCCATTGTCCATTTCGTAGCCCGTGCCGCTGTAGCGGTGGGAGTTGTACACCAGGTTGCTGCGGTTGGGGAAGGTAAACGGCTCCAGGTAGTTGTAGTCGTTTCCCCAGCCGTTGCCCTCCACCAGAATCAGGTGGTTGTCGCCCTGCCCCCGGATGGAGGTAATCAGCCGCTGCAATACGTCGTGAATCTTCTGGTTGCTGGGGTAGTTGTTGGGCTCATTGATCAGGTCGTACATAGCCACCCGCGCGTCGTTCTTGTACCGGTTCGATACAAAGCGCCACAGCCGGTCCAGCACGTCCTGGTTGATCTGGCGGTTCCAGAGGTCATTGGCCACAATCTGGTCGGCAATGTTGGCATCCGTACCCTGAGAACCGGGCACGGCGTGCATGTCCAGCACCACGTACATATTATTGGCCTGGGCCCAGGCCAGGGTGTTGTCAATCATGGCCAGGGCCGCCATGTTGCCCGGGTCAGTAAAGAGCTGATTGTTGTTGTACCAGCCCGTGAGCTGGCTCACGTAGGACTCATAGCTCACAGTACCGCGCATCACGCTGTTGCGCACGGCCCGCTGGGCGGGCGTCAGAAACAGCTCATAGTGCAGCGGCAGCCGCACGCAGTTGAAGCCCTTGCTGGCAATGTAGTCGAGGTCGGGCTTGGTGATGAAGTTGGCGCGGTAGTTCTGGTAGAAGGTTTCCACGGCCGCGTCGGTCATGCCCGCGTTGTAGAGCGTCTTCTTAACCTTACCCTGGGTTTGCTTGCCATCGAGGCCGGGCCAGCCCACCTTCATCATGTAGCCCTCCTGCACGGCCCAGTTGCCCAGGTTCATGCCGTTGAGAATGACCTCCTGGTTGCTGGCATTCACGATGCGCTGCCCATCGGCCCGCAAAAAACTCTGCGCTTGGGCGGCCTGCCCGAGGCCCAAACCGGCCAGTACCAGCGGCAGCTGCCGCAACGCCCGGGCCACGCGGCCCCCCGAAAAAGTACGAATGTTCATGAAAGTGGGAATTGGTTGTGAAAAAGGAAAAGGAACAAGCCGGTCCTGGGGAGGCCGGAAAGCCGGTTTTACCGGGCCAGGCCCGATGGATGTCGCTAGGTCACTACCATTTCCCACGCGCCAGCAGGGGCGGGGTACTCTGGGCATTTGGGCGCCGCAAGCGCGGGGTTACCACACGTAGGTGCCGGCCGCCCCGGGCTGCAGCGAGGAGGTTAGGGTTTTGCCCTGGTAGCGGAGGCTGAAGGGTTGGGCCTGGGTGGAATTGTTCTGCACCAGCACCACTTTCTGGCCGTTGGGCGCTTTAAAGGCCACGTTGGGCAGGGTTTCGGAGGCGGTGGAGGCAACGCGCACCGAGCCCGGCCGGACAAACTTACTGGCGTGGGCAATGATGTAGTAGGCATCCTCGCGGGTTACGGTGCTGCCAGCAAGGGTGAGGGCGCCCCGGCACTCGGTGCAGCCCCCAGGCGTGTGCGGGTTCTGCTGGGGGTCGGCGGCTAGGTTCCACTCCAGCACGGTACGGGCCCAGTTGCGGGTGGCCCCAATCAGCAGGGTGCGTACGTGCCAGGGGAAATTCTCCTCGAACTTACTCATGGAGCCCACCCACTGTTCGGTGAAGTACACGTTGCGGTCGGGGTGGGCGTTGTGCACCTGGCTCAGAGCCTCAATGGGGCCGGCGTAGAGGTGAAAGGCCGAGCCGTCCACGTACTTCTTGGCCTCGGGGTCACCCAGAATGGTCAGGGGGTAGTCGGGCCGGTCAGCGTTATGGTCGTACACGATGATTTTCGTGTCGATTCTGGCGCTCTGGAAAGCCGGGCCGAGGTGCTTTTTCACAAACTCGGCCTGCTGCTCGGCCAGCATGAGCAGACTGGGGTTATTGCCGGGGTGCAGGGGCTCGTTTTGCACCGTAATGGCGTCAATGCGCACGCCCTCGGCCTTCATTCCCTGCACATACTTCACGAAATACTGCGCGTAGGCCGGGTAAAACTCCGGTTTCAGGGAGCCGCCCTTATAGTTGCCGTTGGTTTTCATCCAGGTCGGCGGCGACCAGGGGGAACCCAGGAGTTTGATGGTGGGGTTGATGGCCAGGATTTCCTTGAGCACCGGCAGTAGGTGCGCCTTGTCGGGGGCCAGGCTGAATCGGGCCAGGGTGGGGTCGGTCTGGCCTTCCGGCAGGTCATCGTAGCTGAATACAGTGGCGTCCAGGTCGGAGGCCCCGATACTCAGGCGCAGGTAGCTGACGCCGATGTTGGAGCCATCGGTGGCAAACAGCTCCCGCAGAAGGGCCCGGCGGGCCTCGGGCGCCATGCGGTGCAGTAGTTCAGCGCTGCCGCCCGTGAGGCAATACCCAAACCCATCAATGGTCTGGAAGGTCTGCTTATCATCCACCTCAATAACCGGGGTGCCGGCCACCGGGGCGGTGCTGCTCCAGGCCGGTGCGGCCTGCGGCTGAAACAGCACCGACTTATCGGGGTTCGTCAGCCAGAAGGCGGCCGTGCCCCTGGCCGGGCCCGACTGGGGCGGGCGCTGGCAGCTGGCGCCCAGCCCAAGGGCGAGCAGGAGCATGGCGGCGGAAGAGCGAAAAATGAGAGACATGGGGCGGAAAGAATAGGCAAGCAAGTGGCCGTCAATCGAATCCGTTCGATTGAAAAGGCAGGAAATCAGCAGCGGGAAGGGTGGCGGAGCGGTACCGGCCGGCTAGTTTAGACTTGAGCAGGTTTGTGGCCTTTCAGGCCGTACCACATGATATAGAGGTAGCAGAGTACGGGCAGCACAAAGGCCCAGCGTAGCGCATGAATGCCGCCGCCGCCAATAGTGCTGTCGGCAATCATACCGAACAATGGAGGAATAATAGCCCCCCCCACAATAGAGGCCGACAGCATACCCGAGGCATCTTCGGTATGACGGCCCAGGCCGGCTACAGCCAGGGTAAAAATTACCGGGAACATAATAGAGTTCATCAGCCCCACAGCCAATAGGCTGTACATGGCCACTGGTCCGGTGGTATTGATGGAAATCAGTACTAGTACAACAGCGCCAATGGCATTGAAGAACAGTACTCTACTGGGTTTAACAGTGCGTAACAGGAAGATGCCCAAGAAACGCCCTACCATGGCCGCACCCCAATAGAACGACACTTTGTAACCAGCACTTTCGGGGCTCAGATTCATTACCTCGGGCTGGCTGAGGTACTTCACAATGTGCGCGCCAATTACCACTTCAGCGCCTACGTAAGTGAAAATACCCACCAGGCCCAGCAGCAGATGCTTGTAATGCCAGGCGCGGCGCGTGTCGCCCGCTTCGGCGGGGGCGTGGATGATGGTGGGTAGTTTCAGAAAAGCCAGTAGCAGACTAATCAGAATCAAGACGCCTCCAATGCCCAGATACAGATTCTGAACGGGCGACACATCCAGAGCGGCAGCCTGCGCCGCCGACAATTTTTTAAGGTTGGGGAGTTTAGAAAGAATCAGCGCGGAGCCCAGGATGGGAGCAATGGTAGTAGCTAACGAGTTGAAGGCTTGGGTAAGGGTAAGGCGGGAGGAAGCCGTTTCGGGTGGCCCCAGAATGGCTACGTAGGGGTTACCAGCCACTTGCAGCGTCACAATACCGCTAGCCAGGATAAAAAGTGCTCCTAGAAACAAAGGGAAAGTTCGGCCTTCGGCGGCCGGATAGAACAGAAAAGCTCCCAGTGCGGCTACCAGAAAGCCCACCAGCATACCCTTTTTGTAGCCTAACTTCTTTACCACCAAACCTGCCGGAATTCCCATTATCAGGTAAGCGCCAAAAAAACAGGAATTTACCAGATTGGCTTTGGCATTATTAAGTGTGAATAAGCCTTGTAGGTAGGGCATCAGAATGTCATTCAACACCGTGATGAAACCCATCATGAAAAACAGCACCGTGAGCGAGGCCAGGGCGGGGGTGTAATTGGGCACTTCGGTGCCTGGGGGCGTGGCGGGCGGTTTGGGAAGGGTAGGAGCGGAAATGGGAGCAGCCATGGTGGGAAGGAAAAAGGGAAAAATGTCAGGATGAAGAAGGAACCTGCAACATCGGTTCTTTTCCGCAAAGTAACCGATAGGTACTGGTAGGTTTCCGCTTACTCACCCGCAAGGACCGGCCCTGCTCCCCTTCAGCAAAGCCGGCCCCAAACCCCCGGTCAGTCTAGCGAACCTGCCAGGGCGGGAAAATCCGGGTGCGCTGGTGTGCACCCGGGAAAAAATTGCTGGTAAGAATGGTGCCGGATGAGGAAGCCGGTAGCCGACTACCAGATCTGCTAACAGGCGCAAAGACAAAAATGGCGTTGGGAGAGGTAGGCAACCAAACCAAATATCTGGGTGGGGTGAGCAGAAAACAAACCGTAAAAGGCGGTTTCTATTCCGGAGGACCCTGTTTCAAGCACTTACCACACACGCAAAAACGGCTGTCTTGCAAAAACCCAATGGCCAGCCGCCGCTAACTGTAACGGATAAGAAACAACAAAAAAAGATGCGGCTTACAGACGCTGATCTGCCGGCGAATCGTGAGCCGCTCCGGGCGTCACCGGCAGTAGTTCTTGGCTTATTTCAGCCGCAGGCGGGCAGTAGGCTAACAGCTTTCAGTGTGCTGCTGCGCGCTGCTAGTAACACGCGGCGCTACAGCTGCACACCATACACCTAGTACAAACACCAGAAAGCCGGCTGGGAGTAGCCGGAGCTACTCCCAGCCGGCTACAGGCTACGGGTACAGGCCTCGTACGGGCCGGGCGCTAGGCCACCACCGATACGCGCACTTTCTTGCCTTTCACTTTGGCCCCGGCCAGCCGCTCGGCTACTTCCTGAGCCTGCTGGCGCGGCACGGCCACGTAGCTGTAATAGTCGAACACCTCAATGTGACCTACCTCTTCGCGGGAAACCCCACCCACATTCACGAAGGCCCCCACCAGGTCGTGGGCGCTTACTTTATCCTTCTTGCCCGCCGAAACGTGGAGGGTTACATTTTCGGGGCGGGGTGCTTTGGGAGCAGCCGGGGGCAGCTTGGGGGCGTGCATCTGCTGCCACCGGATGCCGGCCGCCACGGGCCACTTCTTTACGTGGGCCAACTCCTTATCCGTTACCAGAATGTGGGCGGTACCCTCGGCCCCGGCCCGGGCGGTGCGGCCTGCCCGGTGCTGGAAGGCATCGGCCTTGTCGGGGGCATCGTACTGCACCACCGTATCCAGCTGGGTTACGTCGATGCCGCGGGCAGCTACATCAGTGGCCACCAGGGCCTGGCTGGAGCCGTTGCGCAGCTTGAGTAGAGCTTTGTCGCGCTCCGGCTGGGGCATTTTGCCGTGCAGCACCTCGGCCGCTACGCCCCGGCCCACCAAAAAGCGTGTAAGCTCCATGCACCGCTCCCGGGTGTTGCAGAAGATGAGGGCCCGGCCGGTGGCGGGCTGCTGGAGCAGGTGCAGCAGGGCCGCCGGCTTCTTCTCCACAGTGCCCACGTGGCCCAGCAGCGTCAGGTTTTCGGGCAGCTCGTCGGTGTCTTCGCCAGCATTCACCACCCGGGGCCGCGTCAGGTTCTTCCGGATCAGCTCCAGCACCTTATCCGACATAGTGGCCGAGAACAACAGGGTTTGGCGGCGGCGGGGCAGGCGCTTCACAATTTCCACCAGCTCATCCTGAAAGCCCAGTTCCAGCAGCTTGTCGGCCTCGTCCAGAATCAGAGTTTTGAGCTGGTTGGGCACAATGCTGCGCCGCTCGAAGTGGTCGAGCAGGCGGCCGGGCGTGGCCACTACCACGTGCGGGGCCTGGGTAAGAGAGGCCGTTTCTTCGCGGAAAGCGTGCCCCCCGTAGAACGCGGCCACCCGCAGGTTAGGCAGAAACTTGCCCAGCTTTTTGAGGGCGTCGCGCACTTGTAGGGCCAGTTCCCGGGCCGGCACCAGCACAATTACCTGCACGGCGTCGGTTTTGAGGTCGAGGAGCTGCAACACGGAAAGGCCGTAGGCAGCAGTTTTGCCCGAGCCGGTGGGCGCCTGTCCCGCTACGTCCTGGCCGGCCAGCGCCATAGGTACCACCTGCTCCTGCACGGGAGTGGGCGTCTGGAACTGGAGTTCGTCCAGGGCCTGAAGCAGTTCAGGGGCCAGGCCCAGGTCGGCGAAGGAAGCAGGTATTGCAGTCATAAAGCAGTATTTCACGCAAAGGTACGCTTTATGAATGGGTGGATGGGTTGATTGTTGGTTGTTGATTGTTTTGTCATCCTGAGCAGCGCGAAGGATCTTATTACGTTTGAACGAGTCGTTGTCACGAGTATCGTTCCAGCGTGATTAAGTCCTTCGCGCTGCTCAGGATGACAAGCGACCAACAACTAACTATCAACAATCACCCTACTTCTCCTCGGGCACATCAACCAGTTTGTAGCGAATGGCGGATTTCTTGGGGCGGATGTCGAGGCCGACGTAGTGGGCGTAGGCTTTGGTGAAACAGGCCCCGAAGTAGAAAATCATAGCCGAATAGAATACGAACAGCAGTACCAGTACAATGCTGGAGGCCGGGCCATAGATGGGCCCCAGGTTGCGGGGCACCAGCAGAAACCCCAGCACATTCTCGCCCAGGTCAATGAGCACGGCCGTGAGCAGGGCGCCCCGCCACACCGCCTTGGGCGGCACCTTGGCGCTGCTCAGGTTGCGGAACGTAACGCCGCACCAGGCCGTGAGAATAAGCAGGGAAAACAGCTGATTACCGATTTTGAACAGCGCCGTGCTGAACAACGCGCCAAAATCGTGGGCGTAATGCGCCAGAAAAGCCAGGGCCGCATCCGATAGAAATGCCAGCATCGACAGTAACCCGGTTGCCAGCAGCAGGCCCAGGGAGCGGCTCCGTTCCTTCAGTACCTTGCGGAACTGCCCGGTGCTGCGCCGCACCCGCACCTGCCACAGCTGATTGAGCGAGTTCTGAATCACGCCGAATAGTGTGGTGGCAATAAACACCAGAAACCCAAACCCCAGCCAGGTAACCAGGCGGCTCCGCTCGATATTGGTTACGTTCTGCAGAATCTGCTCCACAAGGCCCGCCGCCGAGGAGCCCAGTAGGTGAGAAAGTTTGGTGAGCAACAGCACCCGCACCTGGGAGCGGGAGTAGAGGGAGCCCAGCAGCTGAATCAGGATAATGACGATGGGCGGCAGAGCAAACGTGGTGAAGAACGCCGTGGCCGCCCCCAGGCGCAGCGGGTCGTTGGCGGCAAACTCCCGGGCCGCCCGGCGCAGCAGAATCAGGAAGTCGGGAAAGAAATGACGTCCGGCGTGCCCGGACTGGTGTACTTTTGTCATGGGAGGCGCGTACAATCTGCCGGCGCGCTGCCAAACAGAACACAAGTTGCGAAGGTAGCATCCGGTTTCTGCATCGCCCACCCCTTTTTTTGCTCCTGGTTTCTCTGTGCAGCCACCCCTAACTCCTCCAACCACTACCATACCTGCCGAGCCTGCCCCGGGCTGGTGGCGCCGCCGCGTAGTGCAGCCGGTGCTCAACCTGCTGCGCCAAGGCCTCACGCCCCATCAGCTGGCCCTTACGGCGGTGCTGGGTACGGCGGCGGGCCTGGTACCCATGCTGGGCATTACCACGCTGCTCGCTACGTTTGCGGCGGTGCGCCTGCGCCTGAACGTGGCCGCGGCTTTGCTGATTGCTCACCTCTGGAGCCCGGTGCAGCTCCTGCTCATCATTCCATTTATGCGCCAGGGCGCCCTGCTCTGGGGCGGGCACAGCCCCCCGCTCACGCTCACTAAGCTGCAATACCTGTTTGGCCACAACTGGGTAGCGGCCCTGAAACTGCTCTGGCACGCAATACTGGGGGCTTTGGCGTTGTGGGCTGGTACTTTTCTGGTGTTGGGCCCGCTGCTATATCTTCTGCTCCGGCCGGTGCTGGCCCACCTGCTGCGCAAGCGCGCCGCGCCGGCCGAGGCCGCCGGATAACAATGCCCCAGGTGTCTTCTGCTTTGGCGGGTAAGAAACTCGGTAGGGTCAACTATTTTTTACAAAAAAAGCCCCTGCACGGATAAATGCAGGGGCTTTCTGGCTAAGGGGCCGGGCGGTTATGCCCGCTGATATACTGGCTCGGTGGTCAGTAGGTACTGCACCAGAGGCTCTTCCGAGGCCGGGTCAATCAGCATCAGATCCACGAATTGGGTTTCGCCGATTTTACCTTGAATGACGGGACCCAGTTCCTGCAGGAAGGCCGGATCTTTCTCCTCCGTGTCGAAGGCCACGAGCAGGCGGGCTTCCTGGGGGTTATGCTGCATACGCATTTCCGTGAGGTACACCGTCCGAATGGCGGGCTGGGTGGCGCAGTACTCGCGCAACGAGTCCATCAGCTCGGTGGGAGCGGGTTCCGGCTGATGCAAGGATACCTGCATATCCGGCGGGGGCGTAGCGTCAAACAGCTGCCCGGCCAGTAAGGCGTCAATTTCGCCCGCTTCCAGCAGCTTACCCACAGCCGAGAACGGGTTCAAGGCGCAGTCGGCTCCCTTCACCATCGTAAAGAAATCGTGGCCGCGCAGGCGCAGGAAGGCTACGCTGCCTTCGGGCACGGCTCCGTTGTCGTGGATACGCTCGGGGGCGGTGAAAACGGCAATTTTACCATCGTGCAAAGCCTGGAGCTGAATTTCCATGCCTTCAGTGGGCGTTACCTCGCCGGGCTCCTGGCCTTCTTTGGCGGCCATTACTACCGTTACTTCTTCGCCCAGCAACGCCTGGTAGAAGGGGCTACGGAACTGTGGCTCCACGGCGGCCTGCATCAGCAGCTGCTCCAGAATATTCAGGGGCTGAAAATCGGGCAGCTGAGGCGGCTGACCTTCAACACCGGGCAGCGGAATAGGCGGGGCCGGTGGAATGTTGAGAGCCGGGGCGGGAGCCGGCGCGGCGGGCATCTGATAGTTGGAGCCCTTGTAGCGCGGACCGGAAGGCGTTGGGGCCTCGGAAGAAGCTTCGGCGGCAGCGGAAGCGCCGGAAGCAGGGGTGGGAGCGGGGGCCGGGGTGCCCTCGTCTTTCTTTTTCAGGAAGTCAAACAGACCCATAACAAAACAAACAGATGAAAGTGCAAGCTAAGCAGGTTTCCGGGAAGATGCACCTGGCGGTGAGATGGTGAAATGGTAAAATGGTGAGTTTAACGTTCGGCCAAACCTGGTGGCGCAGTCTGCACAGACAGCCCGGGTAACTCAAGCGGAACGTCAGACCCACCATTCCGCTGCCTCACCACTACTGCCCATCCGAACCGTTGCAGCGGCCTAGCAAGTCAGAAACCTCCCGGATGGTATAGGTCTGGTTGCGGTTGCCCCAATTGGTTTGCAGAAAGTTCAGCAGGTTGGTAATCTGGGAGTCGGTGAGGTCTTCGTGGCCGGGCATTACCTGGTTGTACCCGATGCCGTTGACCACGAGCGGGCCTTTCATGCCCTTGCGGATCAGGCAGGGTAGGTCGGCGCGGCGCTGGGCCACGTAGTCGGAGGCGGCTACGGGCGGAATGAGGCGCTGCAGGCCCTGGCCCTGGTCGCCGTGGCAGCTGGCGCAGTGGGTGGCGTAGAGCTTGGCCCCCTCGTTCTGGCGCTCGGTAAAGCAGCCGCTGAGACTACCAGCCGCTACGGTGGCCGTAGCGGCCAGCAGCAGCCCGCGCTGTAGCCTGGTACCAGTGGCCCGGCTCATTTGGTGGCCGGGGCAGTTTCCAGCTGCTCCTCTTTCAGCAGTAGCGGCAGGTCCTGAATCAACTGGTCAACCTGCGCTTTCTCCATACCATCGTACACGCCCCGGATGCGGCGCTGGGAGTCGATGAGGGCGAAGGCGCCGCTGTGGGCGAAGCCACCCTGCACGGTTTTATCTACCTGCGCAGCCGTCATGTAGGCCTTGGCCAGCGCAAAAATGGTATCATGGGAGGCAGTGGCGAAGTGCCAGCGCGAAGCGTCCCGGACGCCCAGCCGCTCGGCGTAGTCGCGCAACACCGGAATAGAGTCGTGGGCCGGGTCGATGGTGTGGCTTAGGAACAGCACGTTGGGGTTGCCCTCGAACTGCTTATACACCCGCAGCAGCTCGCTCTGCATTTTGGGGCAGATGCTGGGGCAGGTAGCAAAGAAAAAATCCGTGACATACACCTTGCCGGCAAACGTCTGGTTGGTAATTACCTGACCCTGCTGGTTGGTAAGGCGGAAGGCGGGCACCGGGTCGGGCAGGGTATCAGCCGGCGAGGTAGGGGCATTGTGCTTAAGCCCCAGCACCGGCAGACGTTCGGGCTGGGTGGCCGTGGTGGCCGAATCAGGGGAGCAGGCCGCCAGCAGGCTGCCGGCCATCAGCAGGCTCGCCAACACGGCACGGCTCGTAGTAAAACGCAGAGGCATAAAAGGCATTAGTGTGCTGAAGGAGAGGCCGCCGAACTGGCTTCTACTAGTAACCGGGCCGAGTCCTGACTGGTTCGAAACAATACGCCAACCGAATCCATGCGCTGCTGCTGAGCGGCATAGTAGGCCAGCCGCTGCTCTACGGCCACGGTATCGGCGGGCTTGCGGTAGTGGTGCATCCAGAACAGCATACCGGCCTCGGCCCCGAGCAGGGCCCGGCGCTGGCGGCCGGCGGCCACAGTATCAGGTATTGTCTGGAGCTGCTGCCGCAGGCCATAGAGCTGGTCCATTTGGGCCATAAGCTCGTCGTGACGGGCCAGCAGGGCTTTTTCGGCAGCTTCGGCTTTCTGCTCTTCACTCTGCAGTGAAAGGCAGGCGGGCAACAGCAGCAACACAGGGGCAAGGCGGAGCATTTTCACGGCCGCAAAGCTACAACAGGAACATCTGAAACCGTGGTGCAAGGCCAACTATCAGCCAGCTAGGCGCGGGGCTAGGCCTACCACCGGGCGGCGGCCCAGTGCCACAGCGCCCAGCCGCCCCACACCAGCCCGGCTGCCAGGGCCAGCAGCACCACCAGAATCAGCCCAATCAGCCCCCGCCCGCTGCCCTGGTATCTGCCCTCCTGGTAGTGGGCGCGCAGTAGGCGCACGTTCCGGTCGTTGGCTTTATAGGCGAAGTCGAAAATGTTGCCCACCACCGGAATAGAGCCAATAAGGGCATCCAGCACCACATTCACAACCATGCGCACTACCAGGCTGCCGCTGGCGCCGTGGCGCAGCATGGTCAGGATCAGAACGCCGGAAATGGCCAGGGAAGGCAGGCCGCCCACCACCGGAATCAGGCCCATGATGGGGTCGAGGCCGAAGCGCCAGGTGGTGCCGGGCACCCGGAACTGGCTATCCAGCAGGTGCGAAATCCGCTCCACCCACAGCAGGCGGTTGTCTTGGTCGAAGGTGGGCGTTGGCAAGGGAAAGGCAGGAGTTGGCATGGTATAGGAGAGTTGGGTGCCGGAGGAAACGAGTAACGGAGCGTGTATACGGTGCGTAGAGTATTTCTGCAGTCCGGTGGGGCTGCCGATTGTTTCTTCATGTATCGTACTACGTATGAAAACCCGCACACTTGGCCCGCAGGGGCCATTGGTATCAGCAATGGGGCTGGGCTGCATGGGCATGTCCGACTTCTATGGCGGCCGCGACGAGCAGGAAAGCCTGCGCACCCTCAACCGGGCCCTGGAGCTTGGGGTCACCTTCTTTGATACGGCCGACATGTACGGCCCCTACACCAACGAGGAGCTGCTGGGCCGGGCCCTCAAAGGCCGGCGCAACCAAGTGGTAGTGGCCACAAAATTCGGTATTCAGCGCGACCCGAACGACCCCGCCAAACGCGGCATCAACGGCCGGCCCGACTACGTGCGCCAGGCCGTAGAGGGCTCCCTCAAGCGCCTGGGTACCGATTACATCGACCTGTACTACCAGCACCGCGTCGACCCGGATACGCCCATTGAGGAAACCGTGGGAGCCATGGCCGAACTGGTGAAGGAAGGCAAAGTGCGCTACCTGGGGCTGTCGGAAGCGGCACCGGCCACGCTGCGCCGGGCCTGCCAGGTTCACCCCATTACGGCCCTGCAAACCGAGTATTCGCTCTGGAGCCGGGAGCCCGAGGAGGAGATTCTGCCTACTTGCCGGGAGCTGGGCGTGGGTTTTGTGCCCTACTCGCCGCTGGGGCGGGGCTTCCTCACCGGCCAGATTCAGCGGTTTGAGGACCTGGCTGCCGACGATTACCGGCGGCATACGCCACGCTTCCAGGGAGAAAATTTTCAAAAAAACCTGGATCTGGTGGCGCGCATCCGGGAAATGGCTACCGAAAAAGGGTGTACGCCCGGGCAGCTGGCCCTGGCCTGGGTGCTGGCGCAGGGCGAAGATATTGTGCCTATTCCGGGTACCAAGCGGGTAGCCTACCTGGAGGAAAACCTGGGGGCCGCCGACATTTTGCTGTCCCTGGAAGACCTGGCCCGCATTAATCAACTGGCTCCCCAACATGCCGCCGCCGGCCAGCGCTACCCCGAGGCCATGATGAAAAGCGTGAACGGGTGAGAGTAACGGAGTAACGGAGTAAACTGCTCCGTTACTCACTACCGCCGCACGGGAGGGAGCAGGTCAATCCAGCCGTCCTCACTTACCACCACGGCCAGCACGGGGTAGCGGCTGCTTTCCACGTAACGCAACGCTGAGTTATAGCGGGAGCCCCGGCTGGAGTCGCCCTTTTCGGTGGCCAGGCCGTCAAGAATAGCGCCGATGGCGTAGCAGGTACCGGCCGGGTCGATGAGCACGGCCCCATCGATGTTGGTAACCAGGCGCAGCACGGAGGGCGTCATCAGGCGGGGGGCCACCCGGAAGCACTGGCGGGTAAGGCGGGCCGCCTCCTGGGCCGCGCCCTCCGAAATCAGCAGAATGGTGCCGTTGGACTGCGTGGTGGCCTTCAGCGTCAGTTCCCAGAGGTAGGCAATGCCGGCAGTGTCCACAGCCGGAAACACCCGCCGAATGGCTTCCGTAAAGTTATTTTCATCCACGGTGCCCTGGGGGAGGCGGGGCGTGTTGGAAACCACCTTCATCATCACCTGCCCGTCGTGGCTTAGCTCCCAGCTATAGTGCTTGGTGAAGTGTACTGTAAACAGCGGCTCGTACTGTGGGTCGGTGGGCTCGATGAGGTAGCCCAGCCCGAATACATCGGTTGCATCCGTAATCAGGGAGTTTCGGTCCTCACTCAGCTCCAGCAGTTTCCGGATGCGGCGGTAGTCGCGCAGCGGAATCGGGGATTCCAGCGTAAGTACCGGCACTACGGCCTGGTGGTTGCGTCGGGAAATCAGCATGGTACCCACACCCTCGTCGCCCTCGTGGCGCAGGGCTGCTACGCCATTGCAGGCATCGTAGAGGCCGTGGGAGCCGGCTGCCGCACGCAGCATGAAGCGGCGGCCGGCCGCCCGCAGCACCTCATTGTAGTCCCGGTCCAGTACGGGCCGGTCGTCGTCGGTGTCCGATTCGCGCAGGGCCCGGGAGGCATCCTGCAGCACCTCCTGCACCGTGGCCGCCAGCAACGAAGCCGGACGAGTGGGGCCGGTGGGGCCAGGCAGCGCGTAATAACTCTGATAAGCCTCGATGCTCAGCTGCAGCACAATAATAACCAGGTAACCGCCCACGGTAACGGGCTGGGAGCAAAAGCTGATGCGCTCTTCCCGCCGACTGGCTACCACATCATTGAGCGTGTGCTCGGTGGCCCGGCGCAGCAACTCGTACCACCGCTGTTTCTCGTACCGGTCATGGTCGAGCGGGTGCAGGTGGTACACTACCTCGCGGGGCCCATCGGGCTCCATGGCGGCGGCCCGGGCTTTAATGCTGGTGAAATCCTGCGGCTGGTAGCGGTGCATACTCGGCTCTACCACAATGGCCTCCGGCTCGTCGGTTTCGCGGGCCGAGGCCAGCCCCAGCAAAAATACTTCCGGCTTCAGGGTCCGGTCGAGCAAATTAAAAACGCCATCGGCAAACAGCTGGGCCGAAACGCGGAAAAGACTCTGATTTTCCCACATAAGGGAGGACAAGCGAGAAGGAAATACGGGCAGAATTTCCCAAGTACGCAAAAAGCTACTACCCGTTGGAGAAAGGGTCCGGCTGCTCCGAAGAAAAATACATAAACAACCCAACTGCCGGGACGTTGTACTGACAGCAAGAGCTTGGTAGTTTGGGCTTTCCTGCGTATCTTCTCCTGATTCTATTCCCCTGGTTAAGTCATGCTAGACATTGCCCCTCTGTTCGGAGTGCTGCTACTGCTCGGATTGGCAGGTGGACTAGCCATGGTAGGGCTTACCACTGGATATTGCGCACACAGCCACGGACGGTCCTTCTGGCTGTGGTTTGTGCTGAGTATGGTGCTGCCGGTAGTGTCGTACTTCGTGCTGTTTGCCCTCATTCTGCAGCAACATCTCAACCAGGGCCAGCGCCTGCTCAATGAAGCCCGGGCTATCCTGGCCGCCGCCGAAAAAGCCGAACGGACGGAAAAGTGGTGAAATGCTACATGCGTAACTCGTGTGGCTTCTTGCGTAAGCGCAGGATGCCGGACGATTTACGCACGTAGCCACTGCCGGATGCCCCGGGCGGCCCAGGCTCCCGTGCTGAAACAGCCCTGCAGCAAGTAGCCACCGGTGGGCGCTTCCCAGTCCAGCATTTCGCCGGCCACGAAGGTACCAGGGCGTTGCCGCAGCATCAGGTGCTCGTTTACGGCGTCCCAGGCCACACCGCCCGCCGTGCTGATGGCCTCATCGAGCGGACGTAAGCCGCGTACCGGTATTGGCAGTCGGGTGAGCAGTTCCTGTACCTGGGGTAGGGGCGCGGGCAACACCGCCGGCCCTACTTCCCGCAGTAGTGTGGGTACCGGCGGCTTCAGGCGCAGGGCTTCGCTCAGGAAGGCGGCCCAGGACTTGCTGGGGCGGCGGCGGCGAAGCTTTTCCAGTAATTGGGCTGCGGTGAGGTCTGGTTTAAGGTTCAGGTGCAGCTCCGCCGGTCGGCCGCCGGTCAGGGCCGCCCGCAGGTGGGGCGTAAGGGCATACACGGGCGTACCCTCCAGGCCGTAGTCGGTGAGCATGATTTCGCCCCGCACAGTGTGGGCGCCGCAGCTAAGGGCCACGTTTTTGAGCGGCTGCCGGCCCACCTTCTCCCGGAAATAAGCTGACCACGCCACCTCGGCTCCGCAGTTGCTGGGGGCAAAAGGCATACAGGTTACACCCGCCGCCTGCAGCGTGGGCAGCCACTGTCCATCGGAGCCGGTTTTAACCCAACTGGCCCCGCCCAGGGCCAGCAGTGTAGCATCGGGCTGCACCACCAACTCCTCACCGCTGGCTTCGTTGCGGATGCGCAGACCATTGGCCGGTGCAAAACCCAGCCAGCGGTGGCGGGTGTGCAGCTCTACGCCCAGATGCCGGAGCTGTGCCAGCCAGGCACGCAGCAGCTGGGCGGGCTTGTGCTCCGCCAGCGGAAACACCCGGCCGCTGGTTCCTACGAAGGTGTCAATGCCCAAGTCCGCTGCCCAGGCGCGCAAATCGAGAGGGGAGAAGGCCGCCAGAAAACGGGAAAAAGCCGGAGTACAGGAGCCATAGCGGGCCGCAAAAAGTGCGGCTTCTTCAGCATTGGTAAGATTGAAGCCGCCGTGCCCAGCCACCAGAAACTTACGGCCCGGGGTAGCCTGTGCCTCAAATACCTGCACCCGGTAGCCGGCCCCGGCCAGGTGCTGCGCGGCCAGCAGGCCGGCCGGGCCGCCCCCAATAATAGCGACGGTAGGGGAGGATGTATGCTGCATTGCGCAAAGGTACGACCAGGGTGCCCGAATCAGGGGTAGAGGGGTAAAAAGCGGTTACGAGGGAGGCTGGTACGTATAGAAGGGCAGTTGTTGGGTTTATGTACTTGCTATGGGTTCGTACTCTATTCTGATCGGGCTGAGCCTGGCCGTCATTCTTTCCTACCTGTTCGACCTGGCGGCGCGTGCTACCAAAGTGCCTTCGGTGTTGATGCTGCTGTTGTCTGGCATTGCCCTTCGGCAGGCGGCGGATTACTTCGATGTAGTTCTGGCGGTGCCCAAGGTTGTCCTGGAAATATTCGGCATCATCGGGCTCATTATGATTGTGC
This sequence comes from Hymenobacter metallilatus, assembly GCF_003944705.1. Lineage (GTDB taxonomy): Bacteria > Bacteroidota > Bacteroidia > Cytophagales > Hymenobacteraceae > Hymenobacter > Hymenobacter metallilatus. Next base: position 201,401 of record NZ_RWIS01000006.1, read on the forward strand.
TGGAAGGGGCACTGGACCTGAAAATCAGCCGCGAAAAAGCTCCCCTTATCCGTCGGTCCTTTTTCGCCGCCGCCCTGATTCTGGTGGTACAGGCAATAAGCATTGCCCTGATTTTGCACTTCTGGTTACGGGTTAACTTTCAGAGCTGCCTGGTCAATGCTATTCCGCTGGCGGTTATCAGCTCCGCCATTGCCATTCCCAGCGTGGCCAATCTGCAGGGCGAAAAGCAGGAGTTCATTGTGTATGAAAGTACTTTTTCCGATATCCTGGGCATCATGTTCTTCAACTTTGCTTTGCAGAACAACTTCGCGCAGGGAACTTCTGTCCTGACGTTTGGGGCCGATGTGCTGGCCGTGTTGGTAGTGGCCGTACTCAGTACAGCGGCTCTGGCCTTCCTGCTTGACCGGATTCGGCTCCACGTTAAATTTTTCCTGATTCTGGCCTTTTTGATTCTGCTCTACAGCCTGGCCAAGAAGCTGCACTTGTCGTCGTTGGTGCTGGTGCTGGTGTTCGGATTAGCCGTTAACAATGCCGAGCATTTTCTGAAAGGCCCGTTGCGCCGTTGGTTCCGACCCGAGCGGCTAAGCGAGGAGGTCCACCAGCTGCGTAGTATCACCGCCGAATCGGCCTTTCTGATTCGCACCTTCTTCTTCCTGCTGTTCGGTTTTAGCATCACATTGGGCAACGTGCTTAGTCCACAGTTGCTGTTGCAGGGAGTTTTGATTGTGGCAGCCCTCACAGCAATCCGCTTGGTGTACTTGCGCTACATTGCCCGCACCGACCTGATTCCGGAACTGTTTATTGCGCCAAAAGGCCTGATTACAGTACTGTTGTTTTACAGTATTCCCGAAAAGCACCTCATTGGCGAGGTCAGCGAAAATATCCTGTTCGTGGTGATTCTGCTGACCGGTGTGCTGATGATGATAGGCTTGCTGCTAAGCAGGCAGGAGCCCGTAATAGGGGAATATTAAGACAAGGGGCGCCAGGTTGCCGCCAGCTCACACTGACTTTTGGGGTGGCGTACGCTTACCCGCTAAAAATTAGCCTTAAACAGCTTGATGGCAATGGCCAGCAGAATTACGCCGAACACCCGGCGCAGAATGTCCTCACCGGCTTTGCCCAGCTTACGCTCTAGCCAGGCTGAGCTTTTCAGTACCAGATACACAAAAACCAGGTTGAAAAAGATGCCGGCCAGCACGTTGGGGAGTTGGTAGGCAGCCCGCAACGACAGCAGGGTCGTCATGGTACCGGCTCCCACGATGAGCGGAAACGCCAGCGGCACAATGGAGCCCGTGGCCGCCAGCGGGTTGTGCTTGAACAGCTCCACGCCCAGAATCATCTCCATGCCAATGAGGAAGATGATAACGGCTCCCGCCAAAGCAAACGACTGGAAATCAACCCCGAACAAGCTCAAAATACTCTGGCCCAGAAACAGGAAGGCTACCATCAACACCCCCGCTACCAGCGTGGCCACCTCGGCGTTGATGCCGCCTTCCCGCTGCCGGATCTGGATGATAATGGGGATGGAGCCCAGAATATCGATGATGGCAAACAGCGTGAGCGTAACGGAGGCTATTTCCTTGAGGGAGAACATCGGTGAAGTTGTGAAATGGTGATGTTGTGGAAGGTGAAGCTGTGGATCCTTTGCCCCGCATAGTTTGCGTAGCTCAACCAATTCACAACTTCACCTTTCACAATTTCACCCTTTAAGAAAATTCCCGGGCGAAAAACTGCACCAGCTGCTCGAAGGCAGCGTCGGGAATGGCGGGAAAGTTGGCAATGCGCAGGCTGGTGGGCTTCCAGGAGCCGTAGCCGCTGCCCAGCTGCAGCTCCTGGGCCAGGGCCCGGCGCTTCACCTCCTCGATAAGCGCCGGCGGGCCCTGCAAGCCGATAACGGTGGTAGAGCGGGTTTCGGGGTTGGAAACCAAAGGGGTGAGCTGGGTTGCCTGGTCGAAGTAGTCGTAAAGCTTCTGGGCGCGGTCGGTCAGGTGCTGATGTACCTGTTTAATGGCGGGCCGGTCCTGGAGGCTACGGCTCAGCAGGTAGATACCCAGTACGTTAGGGGTGTGGGTAGTCTGGAAGTTGAGCATCTTCTCGTACTGGGCCGTGAGCGAGTTGTAGTGGCTCCGCTCATTGAGGCGCCGCAGCCGCTCTATCGCCCTCGGCGACAACAGCATAATGGAAAGGCCCGCGGGCAATCCGAAGCATTTCTGCACCGAGGCATACCAAATATCGGCCTTAATAAACTTCAGCTGAATGCCGGCCATGGAGGAGGTGGCATCAACAGCCAGCAGGGCATTGCTGGGCAGACGGTTATACAGGTTCAGAATGGCCCCGTCGCGGAGCTGGGTGGCGTTGCTGGTTTCATTCTGGGTAACGCATACCAGGTCCGTTTCCAGGTCGAGGCCGGGCAGGTTCTGCACATCGGGTACTTCATCGAGGCCAAACTGCATGCCAATGCTGGCCGGGCGCAGGGCTTTGGCATACTCATACCACTTCTCTCCGAAAGCTCCGCTGTACAGGTGGAAGCTCTTGGTGGGTGTGAGGCTCTGGGTGAGTACTTCCCAGCACTCCGTGGCCGAGCTCATAAAGAACACGCTGTAATCCTGAGGTACGTTGAGCTTGTTTTTTAGCTCCTGCACCGTCTGGCGCATCAGCTGCACAAACCGCTCGCCCCGGTGAGGGGCCGAGAGCCAGCCCTCATCAAAGGCATCCTGCAGGTAGCGGCGCACCTGCGGGTACACCTGGGATGGGCCGGGATTGAATGTATACATAGGTGTGAAAAGGCTAAAGGAAGACAAAAGTAGTGATGAGGAAAGAGGGAATGAGGTAATTGGTGACCGGTAATCCAACAGCCTCATACGTGCAGCTGTTGGATTACCCCTGCAATATCAGCACGCGAGATTCCGCGCAGGCTCGGAATGACGTACTTACCTGTCACCAGTTAGCTCATCACCCAAAATCACTTAAACCCTACCCGCTTGGGCCGCTGCCCGTCGAAGTAGTGCAGGGCCAGCTTGTAGCTCTCCAGCTTAAAGCCACTGATGCTGCCGATGCAGTTGCGCCCGATAAGGCTGCGCTGGCGAAACTCCTCCCGGGCGTGCAGATTGCTCAGGTGTACTTCCACTACGGGGGTACCAATGGCGGCCACGGCATCGGCCAGGGCCACGCTGGTGTGGGTGTAGCCGCCGGCATTCAGCACAATGCCGTGGTAGCTGAAGCCTACCTCGTGCAGCTTGTCAATCAGCTCGCCCTCGTGGTTGCTCTGAAAGTGCTCCAGTTCGAACTGCGGGAAGGCTTCGCGCAGTTCGGGCAAATAGTCTTCGAAGGAGCGGGTACCGTAGATGCCCGGCTCACGCCGGCCCAGCAGGTTCAGGTTAGGCCCGTTCAGCAGAAGGATTTTCATATGTAGCGGAAGCTTTAGCGTGCGTTGTCGTTGGGTTATCCGGGGGCGGTTGGTAGCTTGCACTGTCGTTGGTTGCAGAAGGGTTGCAGGCAGCGGCCAACGGCAACGCAAGCTAAAGCTTACGCTACAATGTCCACCTGGTCTATCACCATTAAGCAGTTTGCCGGGTATCTGCAGCTGGAAAAATCGTTGTCGTCGAACTCCGTGGAGGCGTACGTGCGCGACGTAGAGAAGCTGCGGCAGTACCTGGAACTGGAAAAGCTGCCGGCCTCGCCCCAGCAGGTAACCACCCGCATTTTGCGCGACTTTCTGGCCTGGCTGGGGGGGCTGGGCATGGAGGCTACTTCCCAGGCCCGTACCCTCTCGGGCATCAAAGCCTTCTACCGCTACCTGATTATGGAAGACCTGCTGGCTCTGGACCCCACAGACACGCTGGACGCGCCCAAAACCGGCCGCAAACTCCCCGACACGCTGAGCTACCCGGAAATAGAGCAGATTCTGACCGGTATAGACCTGAGTACGCCCGAGGGTACCCGCAACCGGGCCATGCTGGAAGTACTCTACAGCTCCGGGCTGCGGGTAAGCGAACTGACGGGCCTGCGCCTCTCCAACCTGTACGCCGACCAGGGCTTTGTGCGCGTAACGGGCAAGGGCAATAAGGAGCGGCTGGTACCCATTGGGCGCGACGCGCTGAAGCACCTGGGCTTGTACCTGCAGGGCATCCGGGCCCACCTTACCATTAAGCCCGGCCACGAGGATACCGTGTTTTTGAATAACCGGGGCAGCGGCATTTCGCGGGTATCGGTGTTCACTATTATCAAAACGGCCGCTTCAGCGGCCGGCATCCGCAAGAGCATCAGCCCACATACCTTCCGCCATAGCTTTGCCACCCACCTTATTGAGGGCGGGGCCGACCTGCGGGCCGTGCAGGAAATGCTGGGCCACGAGAGCATCACGACCACCGAAATCTATACTCACCTCGACCGGGACTACCTGCGGCAGGTTATCACGGAGTTTCATCCGCGCAGCTGAACCCAAAAACGGGAGCTACGGCTCCTGCTCCTGTGCCTGACAATGGCTGAGCCAGTCCGTGGCTTCCCCGGCCTCGTCGAAAATCTGAATTTCAAATTCCTTAAACAGCAGATGCACAGGAGTAGCCGTGAAGGAGGTGGCAAAGTTGTTGGCTCGGGCCACGTGGGCTACGTAACGCAGGCCAGCCTGGGCGGCGGCCGGGCCCCACTCGTGGGAAAGCCAGTACACGGAGTCGAACCACGGGCCTTCGAGGCGGCTGTTGTCGTTGAATAAATAAGCGCAATGGTATTCCCGTAGCATTTCCAGACTGGCTACGGCCCCGCGCATGGCCAGATCGGGGCCTACGTAGCCCTGCCAGACCACGCGCAGCCACTGCGTTGAAGCATCGTAGTTCAACTGGCAATACACAGATTCGTCCGGGTTCGTGAGCAGGCGTTGGTTCATAGGAATAGTGAAATATAGTAAACTTGTTGATTGAACGCAGAAACTCGGCGGAGGATGCCGACGAGGTACAGAACTGCTATGTTTGTAAGCCCGTCGTTTCTGCTTTTTTTCTAGTATGCCCGCTTCCGAGGCAGTTCGTTTGTTGCGCCCTTTACTGGCCCGGCCGCTGGTATGGGCAGTGCTGGCCCTGGTGCTGCTGAGTGTTGTGTACGTAGCTCCCGCCGGCCGCACGTACATCCTCCTGGATGACAACCTGGATACCGAACTGGCCGTGCCCTATGTGCTGGTGCAGGAAGGCAAGACGCTGGACTACCGCCCGCACACCGTTGTACCGCACTTGCTAAATGGCCTGCCCCGCAACGCGCTGCGGCCGGGGCTGCAGCCATTGGTTGGCCTGATGGCTTTGCTGCCGCCCCTGCCGGCGTACCTGGGGCACGAGCTGCTGGTGCGCCTGGCGGGGCTGCTGGGCATGTACGTGCTGCTGCGTCGTGTAGGACTTCGGGGGCCTGGCCAGGCTGGTATCTGCGCCGCGGTGGCTTTGGGCTGGGCGGTGCTGCCTACCTACACTGCCTACGGGGTATCGGTGCTGGGGCAGCCCTGGGTGGTGTGGGCGTTGCTACAGCTGCGCGCTGGCCGGCAGGTGGCGGCTGGTTACGCCGTATTAATTGGGTTTGCTGTGTGGTCGAGCTTGGTGCTGGCGGGCTTTTTTGTGCTGGTAGCCGCTGGCCTGGCGTTGCTGATTGATGCCTGGCAGACTCAACGGGTGGCGTGGCGGGCCGGGCTGGGGCTACTGGTACTGGCCCTGAGCTATGTGGTGGTGGAGTACCCGTTAATGCAATCAGTGCTCCTCAACCGGCAATTTGTGCCCCACCGGCTCGAGTTCAACTACGCCCGGCTGGCGCCGCCTGGAGTAGGGGCGGGGCTGGTTTCGGCGGTGCGGTACTTTCTGGTAGGGCAATACCATGCCAGTGCCTTCGTGCATGTGGCCCCTCTGCTGGCGGCCGGCGCCGCTGTGGTATGGGGGCCGGAGGGAGCAGTACGGCGGCAGCTGCGTCGTTGGCTGATCAGCGCACTACTGGTGCTGGCCGCGGTGGCGCTGTTCTGTGGCTTTTACCCGCTCCTGATTGGGGCGGTGCAGCGTTTGGTGCCGGTGCTCGGGGCCTTCAACCTCACCCGGATTCATTTCCTCACTCCCCTGGCTTGGTTTGGGGTGCTGGTGCTGGGCCTGCACTACTTGCCTGCGGGTAGGGCCAGGTGGGCGCTAGTGCTCCTGCAGCTGCTGGTTGGGCTGGGCATGAACCCGGAGTGGACGCTGAACCTCCGGCGGCAGCTTGGGAAACTTCCCGCTACCGAACCTACCTACGCTGCCTTCGTCGCCCCCGGGCTGCTGCGCCAGATACAGGCAGACATCCGGCGGCAAACCGGCCAGTCCCCGGCCCAATACCGGGTAGCCTGCCTGGGCCTGCCTCCGGCCGTGGCTTCGCTCAACAACTTTTACACCCTGGATGCCTACCTCAACAATTACCCCCTGGCTTACAAGCACAAGTTCCGGCCGCTGATAGCCGGGGAGCTGGCCAAAAGCCCTGAGCTGGGCACCTACTTCGATGCCTGGGGTAACCGGTGCTATCTGTTTTCGGCTGAGTTGGGCAAGAACTTCCGGGTGGGTGCGTTACCCGCCCGCACGGTGCAGCACTGGGCCTTCGATGCCGCCGCCTTTCGCCGGATGGGGGGGCGGTACGTACTGTCGGCGGCTAGGCTGGCCCGCCCGGAGCAAAGTGGCCTGCAGCTATTCGGGCAGTATGCCTCCCCCAGAGCCTACTGGCACCTCTGGGTGTATGCGGTGAAATAGGGAGATGATGAAATGGTGAGTTTGCTGTTTCGACGGCCCGGATTGCGCGAATTATCTCCTTTGTGCCATCAGAATAACAAACTCACCATTTCACCAACTCACCACTTCACCGTTTATGCCTAGATTTGGTCTTTGGCGAGTATTCTGATGGCTAAAAATACCTACAAGCAACAACCCGACGCGGCCACCAGCCGCTCCAACGAGCCCCGCGCTGCCGCCGAGCCCAAAACCGCACGCAACCAACCGCGTCCGGCCACTGAGCCGGCCCGGGAGGGGCGTCGGAACGAGCCCCGCAACGCGGTTCCCAAACCTGCCCGTAAGACCATAAAGCTGCCGGCCCTGAAACTGGGAGGCATCTTCGACTTCCTGCGTGACCGGCGTTTTCAGCTGTTTCTGGGCTTTTTCTTCCTCATTGGGTCCATCTACCTGACCATTGCCTTTATTTCTTTCCTGTTCACGGGCCATGCCGACCAGAGCGTGACAGAAAGCGTGAGCACCACGCCCGTACGGGATGCGGGGCAGGAAACCAGCAACTGGCTGGGCCTGATTGGGGCCCTCATGGCCCAGTTTCTGATTCAGAACGGGTTTGGGGTGGCCGCTTTTGCAGCCATACCCATTGTGTTTTTCCTGGGGTATAAAATCGTATTCCGGCGGGCAGGCGTATCCTTCACCTACGTGCTGGCCCTATGCCTGTTTACCATGGTGTGGCTGAGCGTGCTGCTGGGCTACGTGGTACTCAGCATTCAGAGCCCCGAGGCCGACCCGGCACTGGCGCACAGCCTGGATTTTCTCTGCGGCCGCATTGGCTACGAAACGGCTTTCTGGCTGGATAGCCTCATTGGCTGGGGCACAGTGCTGCTGCTGGCTTTTGTACTGATTTCCTTCGTGGTTTTCTTCTTCAATGTGACCAGCCTCAACCTCAACCTGCGCCGGAGTGCCGGCGACGACGACGAGGAGGAGGAAGGTGCGGTGTTCAACGCGCCTACTCAGGCTGCCAATTATGCTGCCGCCAGCCCTGACCCCTGGGCCGATGAAGAAGAGGACGAACTACCTGCCCTGGGCATTACGCTCAAGAAAGTAGGTCCTTTGGCCTCCCAGCCTGAGCCCGAAGAAGAGGAGCCTGCTCAGGAAGCTCCCCTGCGCACCGGGCCGGTTGCCGCTCCTGCGTTTACGGTTGCTGGTGCGGCAGGTGCCCCGGTAGCGGCAGTGGCTTCGGCCACGGTAGCCGCCGGTGGGCTGGCCGCATCGGCGCTGCCCCTGAGTGTTGCTTCTACGGCTGCCGCCGGGGCAGTAGCTCCGGCTGCCAGCGGCCCGAGCTTCTCCTTTGAGATGCCCACCGCCGGGCCGGAACCCACTGCTGCTCCTGCCGTGCCAACTGTGCCTACGCCGCTGTCCCTGGCCGATTTGGTGGATGATGACGCCCCCATGCCCTTGCCGGCTGCGCCCGTAGCACCGGTGTCGGCGGCGGTAGCCGGGTTGTCGTTTGAGGTTGAGGATGCCACTATGGCCTCGCCGGAGCTGGACCCCTCGGCCGGAGCCGATATGGCCGTAATTGCCGAGGAGGATGAGGACGAAGAGGCTATGCCCTCCGGTGAGTACGACCCTACCCTCGACCTGCCCCGCTACCAATACCCAACCCTGGAACTGCTCAACGACTACGGCGTAGCCAAGGCCCAGGTAACCAAGGAAGAGCTGGAAGCCAACAAGGACCGCATTGTGGAAACCCTGGGGCACTATGGTATCAACATTGCCAGCATCAAAGCTACCATCGGGCCCACCGTTACGCTGTATGAGATTGTACCCGACGCCGGGGTGCGCATCAGCAAAATCAAGAGCTTGGAAGATGATATTGCCCTAAGCCTGGCGGCCCTCGGCATCCGCATCATTGCGCCTATTCCGGGTAAGGGCACCATCGGTATTGAAGTACCCAATACCAAGAAGGAAATGGTGAGCATCCGCTCGGTGTTCAACACCGACAAGTTCATCGGCACCGAGATGGACCTGCCCATTGCCTTCGGGCGCACCATCACCAACGAGGTATTCGTGGTGGATCTGGCCAAAATGCCGCACTTGCTCATGGCCGGGGCCACCGGCCAGGGCAAGTCGGTGGGCCTGAACGTAATTCTGGCCTCCCTGCTCTACAAGCGCCACCCCAGCCAGTTGAAGTTTGTGCTCGTCGACCCCAAGAAGGTGGAATTGAGCATCTTCAACAAGATTGAGCGCCATTTCCTGGCCAAGCTGCCCGAGTCCGACGAGCCCATCATCACCGATACCAAGAAGGTGGTGAACACGCTCAACTCCCTGTGCATGGAAATGGACCGGCGCTACGACTTGCTGAAGGATGCCGGCTGCCGCAACCTGAAGGAGTACAACCGCAAATTTGTGGAGCGCCGGCTCAACCCCAAGAAGGGCCACCGCTACATGCCCTTTATTGTGCTGGTAATTGACGAGCTGGCCGACCTGATGATGACGGCCGGCAAGGAGGTGGAAACGCCCATTGCCCGCCTGGCCCAGTTGGCCCGCGCCATTGGCATTCACCTGATTGTGGCCACCCAGCGCCCCTCGGTAAACGTTATTACGGGTATCATCAAGGCCAACTTCCCCTGCCGGATTTCCTTTAAGGTGACCAGCAAAATCGACTCCCGCACCATTCTGGATGCCGGTGGGGCCGACCAGCTCATCGGCCAGGGCGACATGCTCATCTCCCAGGGTTCCGATATCATTCGGGTGCAGTGCGCCTTTATCGACACGCCCGAGGTGGACCGCCTCTGCGACTTTGTGGGCGAGCAGCAGGGCTACCCCAACGCCTACGAGCTGCCCGAAGTACCCGGGGAAAGTGGCAGCGGTAACGGCGACTCCGAGGACTTCGACATGAGTGACCGGGACTCCATGTTTGAGGAGGCCGCCCGCGTAATTGTGCTGCACCAGCAGGGAAGTACCTCGCTCATCCAGCGCAAGCTCAAGCTGGGCTACAACCGCGCCGGCCGCCTCATCGACCAACTGGAGCACGCCGGCATTGTGGGGCCGTTTGAAGGCAGCAAAGCCCGGGAAGTATTAATTCCGGATGAGTATAGTTTGGAACAGTTGTTGAATAACCTGCCTAAATGAGAAGTACGTAAGCAGAAGTGAGATCTGAGAATCAAATTTCTATGTGCTGATTAAACATAGTCTCGCTTCCTACGTCTTTGTACTAACTTCTCTTCTCCCAATCCACCAACCTTTGCAATGAAACACTATCTCGCCCTGCTCGCCTTATCCGTGTCGCTTACTTCCGTGGCTACGGCGCAGCAGGACCCCAAGGCCGGCAAGATTCTGGACCAGATGAGCGCCAAATACCAGGCCATGAAGGCTTTTAAAGCCACCTTCACCCAGACGCTGGAGAACGACGCGGCCAAAGTGAAGGAAAACCTGAGCGGCGACATTACCGTGAGCGGCCAGAAATTTCGGCTGAAAATGAGTGGTCAGGAGGTTATCAATAACGGCCAGACGATGTGGACCTACATGAAGTCGGAAAATGAGGTAAACATTTCTGACTACGAACCGGAAGAAGGGGAAGTGTCACCTTCCCAGATCTATACCCTCTACAAAAAAGGCTACAAGTATGCCTACGTGCAGGAAGCCAAGGAAGGCGGAGAAGTAGTGGACGTAATCGACCTCTCGCCCGAGGACCGCAACAACCCCGTGTACAAAGTGCGCCTGAAAGTGGGCCGCACCGATAAGGCCGTAAAAAGCTGGCAGATGTTCAAAAAGAACGGCAACCGGTATACCTACCGTATTAGCAAGTTTCAGCCCAACGTAGCGGTGGATGCCACTACCTTTAACTTCGACAAGACCAAGTACAAAGGCGTAAAGGTGATTGACCTGCGCTAAGCCAGTACGTTGGCTTATGAGCCGGCCCGCTTCTGCTGCCACAGCAGGGGCGGGCCGGTTTGGTTTCTAGCCGAACTAGTGGCTTATTGCCAAGCAGGCGGCTGAACAACAGTAAATTGGCTTAATGGCCCTGCCTGGAGCTACAGTATCCGCTATGAAGGAAGATTTTCTGCACTACGTCTGGCAGCAGCAGTATTTTGACAAGCACGATATCCGTACCGAGGATGGGCAGCCAATAACCGTGCTGCGGCCCGGCCACCGCAACCCCGACGCCGGCCCCGATTTCCTGAATGCCCGGCTGCGCCTGGGCGACGTGGAGTGGAACGGGGCCGTGGAAATTCACCTGCGAGCCACCGACTGGCACCGCCACCAGCACCAGCTGGACGCCAAGTACGACCAGGTAATTCTGCACGTGGTGTACGCCGCCGATGCGCCCGTGCAGCGCACCAACGGCTCGGCCATTCCTACGCTGGCCCTGGGAACCCGCCTGGCCCCGGGCCTACTAGCCGCCTACGACAAGTTAAGCACTCAGCCCGCCGAAGCCCTGTTGCCCTGCACCCCGCTGCTGGGTCAGGTTTCGGAGTTGACCCGCACCATGATGCTGGGCCGTACCCTGCTGGAGCGAGTGGAGCAGAAGGCCGAGCGAATTACGGCGCTGCACCACAGCCTGGCGCAGGACTGGGAGGCTACGGCCTGGCACGCGGTGGCCGGGGCGTTTGGATTCCGCAAGAATGCTGAACCACTGAGCCGCCTGGCCCGGGCGCTGCCCCTGAGCCTGATTCGTCGCCACCGCCACGATGCGCACCAGCTGGCCGCTCTGCTGTTTGGGCAGGCTGGTTTTCTGGAGGCTGCTCCCGCGGAAGAGTACGTGGAGCAGCTGCGCACGGAGTACCAGTTTTTGCAGCACAAGTACAACCTGCACGGTACGGCCCTGGCTTCCCACGAGTGGAATTTCCTGCGCCTGCGGCCGGCCAATTTTCCTACTGTGCGCCTGGCGCAGCTGCTGGCCCTGCTGCTGGCCCGCCCTTCCCTGTTCGATGCCTTGCTGACGGCCCGAAATGTGCCAGCCCTGGAGCAGTTTTTTATGGCGCCGCTTCCGCCGTACTGGCAAACGCACTCCCGGCCCGGAAGGCCCGGAAAAGTGGCCGGGCTGGGCCGCGGCAGTGTACACCTGCTGATTACCAACGTGGTGGTGCCGTTGCGGGTGGCTTACGCGCATTCTGTAGGCAACCCTGAGCTGGTAGAAACGGCCGTATCGTTGCTGGACCACCTGCCCCCCGAGCATAACCACCTTACGGAGCCGTATGAGGCCGCCGGCTTCCGCAACGAAACCGCCGCCGACTCCCAGGGCCTGCTGGCCCTGCAGCACGGGTATTGTGCGCCCCGGCGCTGCACAACCTGTAGCATTGGGGCCCGGCTGCTTCGCCAGTAAGCCCGGCCTTCTCCAACACTATACGCGCCCGCTCCGCTACCTTTGGGGCTGGTTAACCCAACTAGATGGTGCTGGTCCGACTGCTTCTTGCGCTTACCCTGAATACCGGGCTGCTGCTGCTGTTCTGGCGGTGGCTGCCCCGGGTGCGGACCTTGCCCGTGGTGGGGCGTTGGGTGCTGCCCACGCTGGCCCTTAAGCTACTGGCTACCGGCCTGTCAGTGTGGCTGATCAGCGAGGACGCCCGCTACTTTATGCTGTGGTCGGTGCGGATGACGGAGCAACTCACCCAGGCGCCGGGGCAGTGGCTGCCAATGCTGTTTCAGGATGAGTTTCGCTGGGGTACCTGGGAGCTGGTGTTTCATGGCCTGTCCAATACATTTTTCCTCATTAAGCTTCTGTCGGTACTGAACCTGGCCAGTGGGGGTAGTACGCTGCTCAATGGCTGTTACCTGTCTATGTTCAGCTTCGTGGGCAGCTGGGAGCTGGTACGGCAGTTGCAGCGGCACTGGCCAGCTGCCTCCCCGGGCGCCGCAGTGGTGGCATTTCTGATCTGGCCCACGGTGGTGTACTGGACCTCCGGACTTACCAAGGAAAGTTTGCTGGTGGGCAGCGGGGCGCTGGTACTGGCCCTGGTTGTGCATCTTGGCTATGGCCGCCCGCAGCGGCAAATCTGGCCCGTATTGGCGTTGCTGTGCATAGGCTGGCTGCATTTCAAGATGCGGTATTTCTTCGCTGTTATGCTGTTTGGCACGCTGGCCGGGTTAGGAGGCATCCGGGTACTGCAACGGCTGGGTGCAGCCCGCTCCCGGCTGGGGCAGGCCGTGGTGCTGGTGGGGCTGCTACTCAGCGGGGCCTGGGTAGCCAGTGAGGTGAGTCCGGTATTTCGGGCCAACAAGTTCACCTCCCAGCTCCAACGCAACTACTCCGACCTGCTTCGGTCCTCGCGCAAGCGCCCCCACCTGGAATACCCGGATTTGCGGCCCACTACCGAAAGCGTGGTGCAACACACCCCGGCAGCAGTGCTTAACTCGCTTTCCAGGCCCTGGCCCTGGGAAGGCGGCAACGGGCTGTATAGTATTGCCGGCCTCGAAAACCTGGCCTTGCTGGTAGTACTGGCGGTGGCGGTGCTGGCCGTTGGGCCGGGCCGGGCGGGGCAGCTGCCGTTCGGGCTGGTGCTGGCACTGCTGCTGTACTGCGGTATTCTGGCGGCTTTGCTGGGGCTTACTACCCCCAACCTGGGTACACTCAACCGCTACCGGGTTACTTTTTTGCCGTTTCTGGTGTTGTTAGCCCTGCAAAACGACTACGCTGCCCAACTGCTCCGCCGATTACGGCTGTAGTTGGCCGCCACCCCCGGAAAGAGAAGTCTAAAACTAACGGGCTAGCTGTATCTTTGCTGCTGTTCCCCAACACTCATCGGCCGCTCAGCGGCCGTTTTTTCTACCAATGGAAAACCCCGTAATCATCCTGGGTGCGCAGGCAGTAGGCACTGCTGCCCTCGATGCCTTTCAGAGCAATGAGGTAGTAGTGTACTGCCTGCTCGACGATAAAGCCGAGCTGCAGAACACCGAGCTCAATGACGTACCCGTAATGGGCAACACCGACGATAAAGAGCTGCTGAAGCTGCTGGGCAAGAAGTGCGAAGTATTTGTGGCCACTGAGGATACGGCCAGCCGCCGCAGCCTCACCAACATGCTGCGCGAGGAGTACACGGTGGCCCCCGTGAATGCCATCCATCAGCGCGCCAGCGTGTCGCCCCACGCCTGGCTGGGCCATGGCAACCTCATCGGGGCCAACGCCGTGGTGGCCGCCACCGCCAAGCTCGGCGACGGTTGCATCCTGGGGGCCAACTCGGTGGTTGATGTGAAGGCCGAAGTGGGCGACTATGCCCAGCTGGGGGCCGGAGCCATTCTCAACGCCGAAGTGCAGGTAGGAGAGCAGGCCTTTATCGGGGCCGGAGCCGTGGTGGTAGCCGGCGTAAAAATTGGGAATAAGGCCCGCGTTGGAGCTGGCTCGGTGGTGGTGGCCGATGTGCCTGCCGGTCAGACGGTATTTGGCAACCCCGCGCAGACAATTAAAAACTAAAAATTATGAATTAAGAATTGAGGTTCGGGTTATGCGCAGTTTAGGCCTGATTCCCAGTTGTTAATTTCTAATTTTTAATTCTCAATTTTTAATTGAAAAATGGACTACCTCGTTCTACTGTATTACTGTTACACGCCCATTGGTAATCCTGAGCAGTTTCGGGAGGAGCACCACCGGCTGTGCCTGCACCTGAATTTGCTGGGGCGCATTATCGTGGCCGCCGAGGGGCTGAATGGCACCGTATCGGGCCGCCGAACCGACTGCGAGGAATACATGCGCCTGATGAAAGCCGACCCGGCTTTTGCCGCTCTGGAGTTTAAGGTAGAGGAGGCGCCGGCTCACACCTTCCAAAAGCTGCACGTGCGCGTGAAGCCGGAAATCGTGCATGTGGGCCTGCCCCATATCAAGCCCTACGAGCGGACGGGTATTCACCTCTCGCCCCAGGAATTCCGCGAGCTGAAAGACCAGGACGATGTGGTGGTGCTGGATGTGCGCTCCGACTACGAGCATAGCCTGGGCCGCTTCAAAAACGCCGTGACCCTGGACATTGAGAATTTCCGCGAGTTTCCGGAGAAGGTGCAGGAGCTGGAGCAGTACCGGGGCAAGAAAATCCTGACCTACTGCACCGGCGGCATCAAGTGCGAAAAGGCCTCAGCTTACCTGTTGGAGCAAGGCTTTGAAGACGTATACCAGTTGCACGGCGGCATTATTAAGTACGGCCTGGAAGTTGGGGGTGAGGACTTTGACGGGAAATGCTACGTGTTCGATGGGCGTGTGGCAGTGGATGTGAATAGCGTCAACCCTACCATCATCAGCCAGTGCCACCACTGCCATACCCCTTCCGACCGGATGGTGAACTGCGCCAATCCCCACTGCAACGCCCACGTACCGCTCTGCGAGGCCTGTGGCGCGCAGCTGGATGGAGCCTGTTCCACCACCTGCCAGCAGCACCCCGCCAAGCGCCCCTACGACGGCACCGGCACCTACCCCAAGCTCAGTAACCACTACAACCCCGAACAGGGCTTACTCTCGTACCGCGCCCCGGTATCAATTAAAAAGTAAAAATTGAGAATTAGAAATGCTTGATACTAGGCAATAATGTGCCTGAAGCAATGCATTTTCCAGTCAATTTTTACTTTTTAATTCTCAATTTTTAATTCCTTTCCCTCATGCCCATTGCCGAATCGGAGCTGATCCTGAACAAGGACGGCAGCATCTACCACCTGAACCTGCAACCCGACCACCTGTCCGATACGATTATCACGGTGGGCGACCCGGAACGGGTGCCCTCGGTCAGCCAGCATTTCGATTCCATCGAAACCAAGATTCAGAAGCGCGAGTTTGTCACGCATGTGGGGTATTATCAGGGCAAGCGCATCACGGTCATCAGCACCGGCATGGGCACCGATAACATTGATATTCTGCTGAACGAGCTGGATGCTCTGGTGAACGTGGACCTCGTGACCCGGGAGCCGCGGCCTTTAGAAGAACGCATTAGTCTGCGCATTATCCGGGTGGGTACCAGCGGCTCCTTGCAGGCCGATATTCCGGTGGGCTCCCTGCTGGCCTCGGAGCACGCTGTGGGCCTCGATTCCCTGATGCAGTTTTACCCGCTGGTAGAAACCGGCCTGGAAGTAGAGGTGGCCACTGGTATTCAGCAGGCATTGCAACTGCCTTACCGCCCGTATTGCGTGCGGGGCTCCGACCTGTTGCGCGAACAAATCGGGTTTGATATGGTGAAAGGCAATACGCTCACCTGCCCCGGTTTCTATGGGCCTCAGGGCCGCGTGTTGCGCCTGGATCTGCGCCTGCCCACCCTGATTCAGGAGTTTCAACAGTTCCGTCACCACAGCGCCGAGGGCGAGTTCCGCCTTACCAACTTCGAAATGGAAACTGCCGGCTACTATGCCCTGGGTCGAATGCTGGGCCACGAGGTATTGTCGCTGAATGCCATTGTGGCCAACCGGGCTACGAGGGAGTTTGCCACCAACTCCGAAGATATAATCAACGACCTGATCCAGAAAACCCTGGACCGCCTCTAATTCCTGCTTGCAGGGATTCACGGGGATTCCACGGCTTTGGTGGACGCTTGACCGGGGCACCCGCTATAGCTGGTGCTGTACTGGCAAAATTTGTTCTGATAAATAACAAAAAAGGCTTGCCCCTTAGGCAAGCCTTTTTTGTTGAAGTTGGTTTTCGCACTGACGTAAACATTATACACCCGGCACCAGCCACAGCGGGTGCCCCCGGTCAAGCGTCCACCAGAGCCGCGCGAATCTGTGCAAGCAGTGGTTCTTAGTAGAAATCGAAGCTAAGCACGGCACGCAATGGCAGCGAGATACCTGATTTCAGGGTGAGGTATTCCTCGTGAGTAGCCCAAACGGTGGTGTACACCCGTTTGGTAGCGCCATCGGCCGTTTGAAAGTAGATATCCAGTTTACCATGGTAGGCGTTACCCAAGGTAGCGGCGCGCTCCGCGTCGTGGCGGCGGCGCTTCACCGCTACCGGGTCGGTGAGAACATCCTGGGCCGCAAAGCGCAGAGTGGGAATTACTTCTTTGTCAAGGGTTTCAATGGCGGCGTCCGTGGGTTTAATCTCGGGTATCATTGTCGTAGGGTCAGGTAAGAAAGCAGTGCAAACGGTCCGTTCTGCTTACAGCATACGGCCAGCCGGATGGATGTCTGATGAACAGAGCTGTCGGTTTTTATCTGCAGCACTGTTCAGGCAGCTTACGTTTGTGTACGTAACAACCTATCGGAAGGTGTACCCACAATCGTGCCCACTCTTACTGCCAGGCCCGATTTACCGCAACAGCTGCCTGAATGCCTGACAGGTTGCTTTACACCAGCTCAGCTAAAAAAGCCATGGTATCTACACCATCGGCATAGTCAGCTACTCCGGGCTGCTGGGCTTGTCCGCAGGCTACACTGCCCGGATACAGCCCGCCGCCGGAAACCAGGCACTGGGTTTGCGCCGCCACATCCGTCAGTTGGTCCAGTAGGTCTACTTCGCTGGTGTAGGTAGCGTAGTGCAGCACCGAGATAGGGGAAACGAGTTGGGCACTTTCCGTCAGAAGCAAAAAGCCCGTATCGAGGTGAGGCACGCGGTTCACCAGTAGAATGCTCTTATTATAGTCGTAGTTGTTTTGGTAGCGGTTGTGCTCCAGCACACGGTGCCGGGGCTGCTGGGCGTCCAGCAAAGGCGTAAAATCGTAGCCTTGAGGCACGTACAGCTTGCTCACGTTGCGGCAGCCCAGCCCGTAGTATCGGAATATATCTTCCCCCAGCAAGCCCAGGTCGTGGTCGGATTCGCGGCCGGTCAGGATGGCCAGACTAGTGCGGTTGCGCCGGATGATGTTGGGTTTCTTGCCGAAATAGTACTCGAAGTACCGGGCCGTATTATCCGAGCCGGTGGCAATAAACGCATCGGCTGCGTTCAGGCGCTCTACCAGCCGGATCTGGTTGGCAAAGCGGGGCTCCAGGCGTGTGAGCTCATCCAGCACCCAGCGCATCAGCACGGTATCGTCGGAGCTGAGTTTGGCCAGCAGAATATGGCCCGAGAGCAGCACGCACATGGCATCGTGGAAACCTACCAGTGGAATATTGCCGGCCATAACTACGCCCACCTGCCGGGGTGTGGCAGGCTCCGGAGGGTAGCGGGCAGCCCAGTGGCGCAGTGGCTCCTCGCGCAGCAGATGCGCCACGCCCTGAATGGCCGCCCGTACGTTGGGCTCATCGAACCAGGGATTCTGGTTGCGGGCCCGGCTGAGCAGGGGCCACAGCTCGGCTTCGTTTTCCGGGGTGGTAAGGAAATCAAGGCGCTGGCCCAGGGCTACAAAAGCGGCAAGGCGGTCGGCGTGGTGCATATTATGAGGGAAGAAAAGCAAGCAAAGAGAAAAAGGCGACGCTGAGCAGCAAAATTACTTAACTGTGTACGGCTAATTCCTAATTTTGCCCCGCCGCATCCTGTAGTTGCCGGGTTGCGTATGGCACTTTACCGAATTTCCTACTTCTTAACGACACCTGCGGCTATGGCCATCATGATAACCGACGAGTGCATCAACTGTGGTGCCTGCGAACCGGAATGCCCGAACACTGCTATTTACGAGGGCGGTGCCGCCTGGCGCTGGGCCGATGGCACCAGCCTGAAGGAGGTGCAGCTGGACGGCGGCAAAGTGGTATCGGGGGTAGCCCCGCAAACCCCGATTTCCGACGAGTACTATTATATCGTATCGGATAAGTGCACCGAGTGCGTGGGTTTCCACGAGGAGCCCCAGTGCGCTGCCGTATGCCCCGTTGACTGCTGCGTGGATGACCCCGACTACCGCGAATCGCAGGACAAGCTGCTCAGCAAGAAGCAGTGGCTACACCAGGAATAACCACCGTTTACATGGATTTTGCGGCCGATTGTGGTACACGCTTCAGCTTGTGCCGGGCGTAGAATTGATACGTTAGCCCCGAAACCAGCTTCAACAAAAAAGGCTTGCCGGTTAGGCAAGCCTTTTTTGTTATTTACTAGAACAAATCTTGAAGCTGTTTAAAAAGCCGAAAGACCGTCATGCTGAGCTTGTCGAAGCATCTCTACCGCTTTTTATGTCGTTCAACGAAGCGGTAGAGATGCTTCGACAAGCTCAGCATGACGGTCTGATTGGTTCTGACAGACTTCCTAAACAGCTTCCTTGCCAGTACGGCACAAGCTAAAGCGTGTGCCACAATCGTCCACAAAATCCGTGCAATCCGCCTTACATCCGTGAAAATCCGTGAGCCTAGGTGCCGCAGTTGAAGTACTTATCGTAAGCCGACTCGGGGATAAGCCGGAACTGGCTCAGGAGTTTGATAGGCCATTTCAGCAGGCGGATCAGCTCGTAGTTGTTGGGGTAGGAGCGGAACGTTCGGGGCGGGGCCGCCACAATTTGCTCAAATTCCTGTCGGGTCAGGCCCAGGCGCTTGATGCACAGATCAATGACCTTTTCATCCTCGATGACGTTGACGTGGCGCACCCGTTCCAGGGCCACTTCCCGCGGCATCTGTCCCGAGCGCACCAGGGCCGAGTAGTTGAACAGGCGCCGGTCGATGTTGAACTTGGTGCGATTCAGGTAATAAATAACGCTCTGATACAAGTCATCGAAATAGTGGGCCCCGGGGTTTACCCACTCCAGTTCCCGGGCCAGTAGCTCATCCACCTCGGCCCGCACGTAATCTACATGGTAAAGCAGCGTTACGGTTTTGATGCGGCGGATAAAGGCGTAGTAAAACATTTCCTTTATATCCAAGTGGAAGCCTGGGTCGGCGGGTTTCCAGGGGCGTAGCGGCACCGTGCCAAACTGCTTGTGTACGGCCTTCAGGTACTTGCCATCCAGGTAGTTCCAGCTCAGCGGGGCAATGCCCTCCGTCCGGAACGACTGCCCGATGACAATGCGCTGCACGCCTTCTTTCGCTGCCACGCCGTACAGGGCCGTGGCAATGCCCACGTCGGTTCCCTCCTCCATATCGGGCACGGAGGCCTTCAGAAAGGCAATTTTCAAGTCCTTGGATTCGCGCCAGTCCGAGGTGATAGTGCGCATTTCCACGCCTAGCTTACGGCAGGCCTTCACCATATTTTCTCCGGCCACCGGGTTGCCAAACCCATCGTTGAAGTGTACGGCTAGGGGGCGTAAGCCTAACTTCACCACGCAATACCATAGGGTAAACGATGAGTCGCGGCCGCCACTAACCCCCAGTACGCAGTCGTATTTTTTGCCTTTGCCCAGCCGTTTCATATCCGCCACCATTTCCTGTACGTGGCGGGCGCCGGCCTCACCTAGCGGGAAAGCCCGATCCATCTTATCGTGGAGGGCACAGAAATTACATTCGCCGCGACCATCGAATCGGATACCGGGAACAGTAGTATCCATGATGCAGCGGGTGCACTGTTGGTAAAGTTTGCTCATGCAGTAGGGAAAGGATCCGAAGTGGCGCAGGGGGCAGACCAGCTCGGAGGAAAGTTCGGGGGATAGTTCGAGGGGCACCCGGTGGGTGGCCGCTCAGGATGGCAGGGAGTCAAAGGTAAAACCTTTGCGCACTAGCATCTGGCCAATTTGTGTGCCTTGCTCCATCCGAACCGGGCGCGGCAGGTCCGCCACTACTAGGTCGCCGGCAAATTCATTGAACGTACCCTGGGCCCGGATGCCGCTGGCATCAACGGCCAGGGAGCATCCCACGCTTTTCTTGCCCTCGTAGGGGCCGCCCACAATGTAGCCCACCGAAGTAGTACCCACCACCACCACATTGTACAGCTGAGCCAGGATAGAATAGGGCTTGATCCATTTCTCCCGGTAGGGGTCGTGCTCCTCGTTGATGGAGTAATCCACCGTCCAGGAGGAGGGCGACAGAATAAACTCGGCTCCCATGCGGGCCAGGGTGTGCCCGATGGGCAGCCCATCCAGAAAGTTGTCGGCGCAGATATTTACCCCGATTTTGCCCAGGGGGGTGTCCACCACGTTCAGCGTCTGGCCCACGGCGTAAAAGGGTAGTTCTACTTCCAGTAGGTTGATTTTGTGATACTTGCTGATGATTTCGCCCTGGGGGTTAATAAGGATGGCCGCATTATAGTTGCGGCCATTGGCTGCCCGCTCGGTCAGGCCCGCGCAGATGTAGAGGTTGTAGCGCAACGCCGCCTGGCACAGCCGGTCGGAATAAGGGCCGGGAATGGGCTGAGCTTCGGTGAGGGCGCTGGGGTGAGTCCAGGCAAAATCCAGGGTTTCGGGCAGCAACAGCACGTCGCAGCGCTGAGAGGCGGCTTCGGCCACCATCCGCTCGGCCCGCTCCAGGTTGCGGTCCGGTTCACCGCCTTCTACCAGCAGCTGACCCATGGCAACGCGCAGGGAGCCGGCACTAGCGGTAGTTGGGGGCGGAGGTGTGGGTAGAGGAATAGCGGCCGGCGCCACGGGAGCTGGCAAGGGAGCTGCCAGGCTAGCCGATGATTTACGGAAGGAAAAAAGAGCCATACGCGCGCGTCAACTACGGGAAAAGAGGAAAAACTGCGTCGATAGAACGGGGCTTGGTGGGGGAGTGGGAAGAAGAAAGAACGGTAGCGTTAAGCTTCAAAAATACAGAATAGGCCCATACAAACCCGCTAAAACTTTCTCTTCTGCCGCAGAACGTTCAACGGCAGGCCGGGCGCTGACCTCCGCTGGGCCCGGAGACGGGTAAAGCGCCTGGTTTCCTGCCCGGCCCGAAATGCCTACTTTTGCCCCTATTCTGAACTGATTCCCTTCGACGATGTCCATCGCCAAAACCTATACTCCCGCCGACGTTGAAGCCAAATGGTACCAGCGCTGGCAGGAGCAGGGCTTTTTCAAAGCCCGGGCCAACCCCCGCAAGCAGCCGTACACGGTGGTAATTCCACCGCCCAACGTGACAGGGGTGCTGCACATGGGGCACATGCTCAACAATACCATTCAGGACGTGCTGGTGCGCCGGGCCCGGATGCAGGGTAAAGAAGCCTGCTGGGTGCCTGGCACCGACCACGCCTCCATTGCCACCGAAGCTAAGGTAGTGGCGCTGCTGAAAGAGCAGGGTATAGAGAAAAAAGACCTGACCCGGGAGCAATTCCTGGACCACGCCTTTGCCTGGAAGGAGAAATACGGGGGCATCATTCTGGAGCAGCTTAAGCAGCTCGGCGCTTCCTGCGACTGGGACCGGACGCGCTTCACCATGGAGCCAGAGCTGACCGAGGCCGTGCTGCGCGTGTTCGTGGATTTGCACCAGAAAGGCCTGATTTACCGCGGCGTGCGCATGGTCAACTGGGACCCCCAGGGCCAAACGGCCCTGTCCGATGAGGAAGTAATTCCCAAGGACGTGATGGCCAAGATGTACCATTTGCGGTACGAAGTTGTCAGTGATTCGTTGCCAGTTGGTAGTGAAGGCAACCAGCAGAACGATGCTGATAACCAACAACTGACAACTAACAACTACCTTACCGTAGCCACTTCCCGGCCCGAAACCATCATGGCCGACGTGGCGGTGGCGGTGAATCCCAACGACCCGCGCTACACGCACCTGCACGGTGCCAAAGTGCGGATTCCGCTACTGGGCCGCGAAATTCCGGTAATTCTGGACGAGTACGTGAGCATCGACTTCGGTACGGGCGCGCTGAAGGTGACGCCGGCCCACGATTTGAACGACTACGAGCTGGGCCTGAAGCACAACCTGCCCGTTATCGACATCCTCAACAACGACGGCACGCTCAACGAGAAGGCCGTGTTGTACGTGGGCCAGGACCGGTTTGCGGCCCGCCGCAACATCGTGAAGGACCTGGAGGAAGCCGGCCACCTGGTGAAGGTGGAGGAGTACGCCAGCATCGTGCAGACCTCGGAGCGCACCAAGGCTGTGATTGAGCCCCGCCTGAGCCTGCAGTGGTTCCTGAAAATGGAGCACCTGGCCAAGCCCGCCCTGGAAGTGGTGGAAAATGACACCGTGAAGCTGCACCCGGCCAAGTTCAAGAACACCTACCGGGTGTGGATGGAGAATGTGCGCGACTGGTGCATTTCGCGGCAGCTATGGTGGGGCCAGCAGATTCCGGCCTACTACCTGCCCGATGGCACCTACGTGGTGGCCCTGACGGCTGAGGAGGCCTTGCTGCAGGCCCGCGAGCAAAGCGGCAACGAGGCGCTGCAGCTCACGGACCTGCGCCAGGACGAGGACGTGCTGGATACTTGGTTTTCGTCGTGGCTGTGGCCGATTTCGGTGTTTGATGGCTTCAAGGACCCCGATAACGCCGACGTCAACTATTTCTATCCCACCAATGACCTGGTGACGGGGCCGGACATCCTGTTTTTCTGGGTGGCCCGCATGATCATGGCCGGGCTGGAATACCGCCGGGAAGTGCCCTTCCGCAACGTGTACCTCACCGGTATTGTGCGCGACAACCAGGGCCGCAAAATGAGCAAGCAGCTCGGCAACTCGCCCGATCCGCTGGACCTCATCAAGCAGTTCGGGGCCGACGGCGTCCGGACCGGTATGCTGTTCTCGGCCCCGGCCGGCAACGATTTGCTCTACGATGAAAAGCTGGTGGAGCAGGGCCGCAACTTCTCGAATAAGCTCTGGAACGCCTTCCGCCTGGTTAAGGGCTGGGAGGTGGACGCTGCGCTACCCTTTGCAAATGAGAAGGCCGTGGAGTGGTTCTCCGCCAAGCTGAATGCCACCATTGCTGAGTTGGATGAGCATTTCGAGAAGTTCCGGATGAGCGACGCGCTGATGACGGTGTACAAGCTGGTGTGGGATGATTTCTGCTCGGTGTACCTGGAGATGATCAAGCCCGCTTATCAGGCCCCCACCGACCCTGAAACCCTGCGCCACACTACGAGCTTCCTCGAAACCCTGCTCAAGCTACTGCATCCGTTTATGCCCTTCATCACCGAAGAAATCTGGCATGAGCTGAAGGAGCGGGGCGCCAAGGAGTACGTATGCGTAGCCGCCTGGCCCAAGGCCCAACCCGTGGCCGGCAGCCCCGAGCTGCTGGCCCGCATGGATCGGGCGCTGGATGTTGTGGCGGGCGTACGCAACATTCGTAACCAGAAAGGCCTGGGACCTAACAAACCTCTGACCCTGGCGGCCAAAACCGACGATGCCCAGCTGCTCCAGGACTACAGCAGCATCATCCGGAAGCTGGCGGCCCTCACCGAAATCAGCGTGGTAGAGGCGTCCCCTGCGGCTTCCGTAGGGTTTGTATCAGGAGGAGCTGAGTTCTTCGTGCCCCTGGAAGGCCAGATTGACTTAGGAGCCGAGAAGGAGCGCCTCAGCAAGGAGCTGGAATACGCCCAGGGTTTCCGCAACTCGGTATTGAGCAAGCTGAGCAACGAGAAGTTCGTGCAGAACGCCAAGCCTGACCTGGTGGAGCGGGAGCGGCAGAAGCTGGCCGATGCCGAAGCCAAAATTACAGCCCTGGAGCAGAGCCTGGCGGCGCTGTGATGTAAGTAAGAAGCAGGCGCAGAAAACTGCGGCACTGCCTATCCCGCAAAGGCGGTTCTACACACGTAGAACCGCCTTTTTAGGTTTCAGCAAACAAATATTCCAGGGCACGTGCCACCCCGGCGGCAAAGTTGCGTCTGTGGCTGCGGTTACCTGGTATTCGCCCGGACTTTCTCCGGTTTCCGCCGTACAAATGAACCGCTTAGTCGGGTTCATTTCGGGTGGCAACACGCGGGTAGTAGGTTTGGAGTACAATTGATAAGCTTTAGTCTGCTGCCGAATAGTTGGGAGCCGCTTTTCCCCTCACGTTCATGAATAGAGTTCTTCTTTCGATACTGCTGTTGAGTGGTAGTCATGCCGTACTGGCCCAGATGCCGGCTGGCGAACGGCCGGCCGGTGCGGGGCGCCCCGCCGGAGCCGAGCGCCCTGCTGGTGCGCCTACGGCGGCTCCGCAGGAAGGCAGCGGCCGCATTACCGGTACGGTGCTCGACGCGGCCACCAAGCAGCCGGTGCCGTACGCTACCATTGCTCTGCTGAACCCCAGCACCGGCAAGCCTGTGGATGGCACTGCTGCCGACGACAACGGTAAATTTGCTATTCCGCGTATTGCGGCGGGTACGTACACGGTGCAAATCAGCTTTATCGGCTACACGCTGGTGGAGAAACCCGGCGTAGTGATTACCGAGGCGGGTAATACCGTGGCGCTGGGCACCGTGGCGCTGGCGTCCTCGGCGCAGGCCTTGGGTGAGGTGCGGGTGGAGGGCCAGCGCAGTCTGGTGGAGGAGAAGGTGGACCGCACGGTGTACAACGCCGAAAAGGACGAAACCACCCGGGGCGGCGACGCCACCGACGTGCTCAAGCGGGTGCCCAACCTCTCCGTCGACCTGGATGGAAACGTGAGCCTGCGCGGCAGCCAGAACATCCGGGTGCTCATCAACAACCGGCCCAGCACCATTTCAGCCAACAGCATTGCCGACGCGCTGAAACAAATTCCGGCCGACCAGATCAAGACCGTGGAGGTAATTACCTCGCCCTCGGCCAAGTACGATGCCGAAGGCTCGGGCGGCATTATCAACATCGTTACCAAGCAGAACAACCTGCAGGGCTTTACGCTGGATTTGCGTACCAGCGCCGGTTTGCGCAGCTCCGACCTGGGCCTGAACGCCTCGTACCGGGTGGGCAAGATGGGCTTTTCTTTGGGCGGTGGTGGCCGGGGCCAGTACAACGTGCCGGGCTCCTTCCGCAACGAGCAAACCACTTACTCCATCAACGGCACCGACGTGGCCAACCGCCAGCTGCTGACGCGCACGGTGCAGTCGGCCGATACGCGCCAGCAGAACGTGTTCGGGCGCTATTCGCTGGGCTGGGACTATGACATCAATAAGTACAACTTTCTCTCGGCCTCGGTGCAGCTGGGGCTGCGCAACGGGTCCAATTACCAGGATAATCTGGCCTCGCAGACTACGTTTTTCCGGCCTGCCCTGGGTGACTCGCTCACCAACCGCCTGAGTGATGTGAAGGTGCTCGATAACTCCAATACCCTGGACGCCACACTGAACTACACCCGCACCTTCGAAACACCTCAGCGCGAGTTTAGCCTGCTGGCCCAGTACAGCCGTAACACCCGCACCAACAACTTCACCAACACCACCCTCAGCGGGGAAGGAGCCGGCGACTACCGCCGCAACCTCAACGACAGCTACAACCAGGAAATTACGCTGCAGGCTGATTATCAAACGCCCCTGAGCAAAACCCAGCTGCTGGAGTTCGGGGCTAAGGACATCATGCGCCGCGTAAACAGCGACTATATCACCTTCCTGAACGGGCAGCAGCAGACGGGTACCAACCTGTCGAACGTGTTTGACTACAACCAGAATATTGCAGCGGCTTACGCCTCGCTCACGCAGAGTTTCCTGAAAAGCTACACCCTGAAAGCCGGGGCCCGCTACGAGTACACCACCATTACGGCCGATTTTCGCACCGGCAATGAAACATCTATTCCCTCGTACGGGGTGTTGGTACCCAGCGTGAACCTCTCGCGCAAGCTGGCCAACGGCAACGTGCTCAAAGCGGCCTACAACTACCGGATTCAGCGGCCCTCCCTGCAGTTCCTGAACCCCAACCGGCAGTCGGGCAACCAGTTGCAATACACCGAGGGCAACCCCGAGCTAAAGCCCGAGTACACCAACAACTACGAGTTGGGCTACAGCACCTTCATCAAGCAGACTTCCTTGAACTTCTCGGTGTTTGCGCGTAATACCAATGGCTCCATTCAGCCAATCCGGGAGCAGGACGGGGCTCTTATCCGGACTAGCTACGCCAACATTGGTACCGAAAACGCCTATGGCGGCAGCGTGAATGCCAACGTAAATATCCAGAATAAGCTTACCCTGGGTGGCGGACTGGATGTGTATTACGCCACACTCGACAACAATACGTCCAATGTACTGTACGCGGCCAGCAACCAGGGCTGGGTGGCCAGTGGCCGCCTAATGGGCGGCTATACCTTTGCGAAGGGCTGGGGCGTACAGGCCTTTAGCTTCTATCGGGGGCGGCAAGTACAGCTGCAGGGCTACCAGGGCGGTTTCGGGGTGTATAGCCTGGGCTTAAAGAAGGATTTCGCCGATAAGAAAGGCAGCATCGGTTTCGGGGCCGATAACTTCTTCACCCCGGTGAACCGTATCCGCAGCTCCATCAGCACCCCCGCTCTCGACCAGTACAGCGTGAACGTGCTGCGCCGCTCGGGCTTCCGCGTGAACCTGAGCTACCGCATTGGTAAGATGAGCATGGCCCAGCCCAAGCGCAAACGCTCCATCAACAACGACGACCTGAAGGACGGCGGTGACGGGGGCAACGGCGCCGGCGCTACTCCCGCTCAAGGTGCCAGTGGGGGCCGGCCCTAGCGTGAGTATAGCCGCTGTCATTGCAAGAAGGCACGATGACGCAGACAACCGGAAAGCCCCTGACGTACGAGCACGTCAGGGGCTTTTCGTTGGGTTGAAACCAGCGCTAAGGCGAATAATAATGCGTTATACGCCCACTAGCTTACTTACTTGCCCACTTTCAGGCTGTCGGGCACGGCGCGGCCGCGGGTAGCCTGGGTGAGCTGATTCTGAAGCTGGAAATTCACCTGCTCGCAGTCGGTGAAACGGCGCTGGGCCATTTCCAGAGCGGCTTCTGTAGTGCGCAGGCGCTGGTACAGAAACAGAATCAGGCCCAGGGCAATGAGCAGGGCTACCAAAGGCAGAGCTTTATTCATAACAGGAAGGAAAAATCAACGGGCCGCCAGAAAAGAAAATCTGGCCATCGGGCAAAAATACGGCTTCGAGCCGCAAAAAGGGCCCCGCCACGTAACCACGGCGGGGCCCTTCGCATACACCTCTAAGCTCTAAGCTCTAAGCTCTAAGCTCTAAGCTCTAAGCTCTAAGCTCTAAGCTCTAAGCTCTAAATACTGGTAGAGGGGTCGAACTGTTCGAGGTAGTCGGCCACGCGGCGCACAAACATACCGCCCAGGGAACCATCGACTACGCGGTGGTCGTAGCTGTGACTCAGGAACATGAAGTGGCGCACGCCAATCAGGTCGCCCTGGGGAGTTTCAATAACAGCGGGCTTTTTCTTGATGGCACCTACGGCCATAATGGCTACCTGCGGCTGCATAATGATGGGCGTACCCATCACGTTGCCGAAGGAACCCACATTACTTACGGTGTACGTGCCGCCCTCCAGATCCTCGGGCTTGAGCTTGTTGGCCCGGGCCCGGTTGGCCAGGTCGTTCACGCGCTTGCTCAAGCCGTTCAGGTTCAGCTGGTCGGCATTGTGGATAACGGGCACAATGAGGTTGCCGGAAGGCAGAGCCACGGCCACGCCCACGTTGATGTCGCGCTTCTTGATGATGTAGTCTCCCTCAACCGACACGTTGATGTTGGGGAAGTCCTGGATGGCGCGGGCAATGGCTTGGATAAAGATGGGGGTGAAGGTGAGGTTCTCGCCTTCCCGCTTCTTGTAGGCGTCCTTGTGCTTGTTGCGCCAGTTTACAATTTCCGTCACATCGGCTTCCACAAAGGAGGTAACGTGGGGCGAAATCCGCTTGCTGTCCACCATACGCTGAGCAATCATCTTGCGCATACGGTCCATTTCCAGCAGCTCCTGCCCCCCGCTGATGGAAGGTACAGCCTTGGTAGGTAGTTGCTGGTTGTTGGTTGCTGGTTGTTGGGTGGGAGCAGTGGCCGGAGCGGCCGGGGCAGCTACCGGAGCCGGGGTAGCAGGTGCATTAACCGGGGCCGCCGCTGCCGGCGCGGCGGCTTGGGCCAGCGGCTGCTTGCCGGCGGCTACATAGTCGAGAATGTCTTTTTTGGTAACGCGACCTTCGCTGCCAGTACCCGGCAGGTATTCCAGGTCGGCCATCGAAATGCCTTCTTCGCGGGCAATGCTGAGCACCAGCGGCGAGTAGAACCGGCCGGCCTGGGGTTGGGTCGTGGCAGCTACGGCCTGTGCCGGATTGGCCTGCGGGTCGTGGGCCTCGGGCAGATAGGGTACCTCGGCCGGAGCCGTTACGGCACCATTGATGGCAGGCGCAGGAGCCTCGGCGGCGGCCGGGGCAGCCGGGGTGGCAGCTGCCGCATCAGTTTCAATTACGGCAATGGGAGCACCTACGGCTACTACCTGACCTTCCTGAACCAGTATTTCCTGCAGTACGCCAGCGTAGAGGGCGGGCACTTCGGTATCTACCTTGTCCGTGGCTACTTCCAGTACCGATTCATCCTGCTCGATGGTGTCGCCTACTTGTTTGAGCCATTTCAGAACGGTGCCTTCCATGATGGATTCGCCCATCTTGGGCATCGTCATTTCCACTCGTGCCATGCGGTTGGGGGTCTTGGGGAAAAAGGGTGGGGTGGGGGTTGGTGCCCCAAAGGTAAGTGAAGTGTTGGACTGTTGGATGGCCCAATTGTTGGATTGCAGGATTGTTGGATGGGTGAGGGATGTCACTCCAACCATTCACCCATCCAATAATTCACCCCTTGCCTACTTCCAGCCGTAGCAGATTCAGGGCGGCCGTAGTTGTGTACTCCAGGTTCAACTGCCGGCCCCGATTGAAGCTGAGTTGGCGCGTTACGGTGCGGTGGGCGTCGGCGTAGGCAATGCAGATGGTGCCGACGGGCTTGGTATCAGTACCTCCGTCGGGGCCGGCAATACCACTGGTAGCCAGGGCCACATCCACGCCCAGGCGCCGACGCAGACCCTCGGCCATTTCGGCCACGGCTGCCTCGCTCACGGCTCCGTGAGCGGCCAGGGTTTCGGCTTTTACCGCCAGCTCGCGCATCTTCACCTCGTTGGAGTAGGCAATGATGCTGCCCTGATAGTAGCGGGAGCTGCCGGGTACGCTGGTGAGGCGGTGGGCCAGCAGGCCGCCGGTGCAGCTTTCAGCCGTGCCCACCGTAAGGCCCCGCTCGGCCAGCAGAGTGCCCACGGCTGTTTCCAGGTTAATTTCACCTTCGGCGAAAATATGGTCGCCGAGTAGGGTACGTAGCTCGGGCAGCAGGGCTTCCATACGGGGCCGCAGGTCCGGCTGCCCGTCGTCGTGACCAGTCAGGCGCAAGCGCACCCCGCCCAGAGAGGGCAGATACGCCAGTTTTACATTGGCGGGCAGGCGGTTTTCCCACGCCTCAATGCGTTGAGCCAGGAAGGATTCGCCCAGGCCCACCGTCTGCACAACCACGTGCTCGATGGCGGGCGTCTGGAAGTGCTGACGCAACCGGGGTAGCACCTGCTCGGTCATCAGGCCTTTCATCTCAAATGGTACGCCGGGCATACTCACAAACACGGTGCCCCGGTCTTCGAACCACATGCCCGGGGCTGTGCCCAGGGCATTGTGCAACACGGTGCAGGCCGCCGGCACCAGGGCCTGCTGGCGGTTCACTTCCAGCATGGGCCGGTTGTAGCGGGCAAAAATACCTTCCACGTGGCGTAAGGTGGGCTCATGCAGTACCAGTTCGGAGTGGAAGTAACGGGCCAGTACGTGCTTGGTGAGGTCGTCTTTCGTGGGGCCCAGGCCGCCGGTCATCAGTACCACCTGAGCCCGTTGCCGGGCCTGGTCCAGGGCCGCCACAATTTCATCGGCCCGATCCGACACGCTGGTAATCTGGCGCACGCGCAACCCCAGTTTACCCAGTTCCTGGCCCATAAAGGCCGAATTCGTATCCACGACCTGCCCATACAGCAGCTCGTCGCCAATAGTCATAATTTCAACGTCCGGAATGAGGGGCATAGGGAGGGTGGTTAGGAGGAGTGCTGGATTTGGCGCAATATTGGCAACTCGCCCGCTAACAACGCCATTTTGGCCCCCAGGTTTTTTCACTTCTCCCCCGTATGACATCCTTCCGCACCCTGGCCCTGGGCCTTACGCTCACGCTGGCCGCCACTCAGCTGGCTTCCGCCCAAACCAAAACCACCACGAAAAAAACTACATCTACCACCAAAAAAACCACCACCGCGAAAAAAACTACTCCGGTCAAAAAAACCACCACCACTACCAAGACTGCCACCACCAAGGCCCCGGCTCCTGTTGCAGCACCCGTTGTTCCGCTTACCGCCGACGAGGCCACCGGAGGACTGCGCGAAGCACTCACCCAGGGCGTAACCAAAGCCGTGGCCCAGGCCGGCGAAACCGATGGTTTCAACGGCAACTCGGATATCCGCATTCCGTTTCCGCCCGAGGCTGAGCTGGTAGCTGCCACCCTGCGCAAGGTACGGGCGGGGGCTCTGGTTGATAATTTTGAGGTTGCTCTTAACCGGGCTGCCGAAACGGCGGCGGCACAGGCTAAACCCATTTTCCTCAATGCCGTGCAGAACCTGAGCCTGCAGGACGCGCTTACCCTGGCTGCCAGCAAGGAAAGTGATGCGGCTACCACGCTCCTGTATGAAAAAACGGCTGCCGACCTTCGCACTGCCTTTCAACCAACCGTGCAACAGTCGCTGGAGCAAACAGGAGCCATCAAGCTGTACGCCGAAATGGTGGCCCGCTACAATAAAATTCCTCTGGTTACGCCCCTCAACCCTCAGCTGGTACCATATGCCACTGAGAAGACGGTAGATGGGCTGTTTGCCCTGATTGCTACCGAAGAAGGGCGCATTCGGGCCAATCCGGCAGCCCAGGGCAGTGCCTTGCTGAAGCGCGTATTCGGAAGCCGATAGGTCCCTGCACCTCGGCTATATCGGGCGTGGAAAGCAGAAAACGGGACAACTGTTTTTGGTCCGGTTTCTGCAAAAGCAACCAGCAGCCCCTTATCGGCTCTTTCTTTTGCTATGACCAACCGCCGCTTTCTTCTGTTACCCGCTCTGCTGCTGGGTATGCAACTCTCCGCTTCCGCGCAGCTCAGGCTGCCCAAGCTGGGCGACATCCTCAAAACCACTACAACGACTACCACCACCACTACTACCAAATCTGGTGGGGTAGGGAGTATCAGTCAGGATGAGGCGGCCCGCGGCCTGAAAGAGGCGCTGACCCTGGGCATCAGCAAGGGGGCCGACCAGGCTTCCAGGCAGGATGGTTTTTACCTGAACAAGCTGATCCGGATTCCGTTTCCGGCCGATGCCCAGCGCGTAGCCAATACGCTGCGCTCCATTGGGCTGGGCAGCCAGGTCGACCGGTTTGAGCTTACTCTAAACCGGGGAGCTGAGGATGCGGCCAAAAGTGCCAAACCCATCTTCCTGTCAGCCATCAAAAGCCTCACGTTTAAGGATGTATGGGGTATTCTGACGGGAGAAAAGGATGCGGCCACCAACTACCTCAAGCGCACAACTACCGAGCAGCTTACAGCTGCGTTCAAGCCCATCATGCAGAAAAGCCTGGATCAGGTGGGGGCAACCAGGTACTACACTGATCTGACCACCCGCTACAACCGGATTCCGCTGGTAACACCGGTGCAAACCGACCTCAACCAGTATGCTACCGGTAAGGCCATCGACGGGTTGTTTACCCTGGTAGCGCAGGAGGAAGCCAACATCCGGGAGAACCCCCTGGCCCGTACCACCGACCTGCTTAAGCGGGTATTCGGCTGGAAGTAGCCTACTCTTCATCAATGCCGCTCACGCAGTGGGCCGGCAACCAAAAAGAGGCCCGCACTCGGAAGAATGCGGGCCTCTCTGGTTCCAGTTAACCGCCAGTCAGGGAAGGGACGGATGCTAATTAAACGACTTAGAAGTCGTCATCGTCGTAGCCGGAGCTGCGGCGGCCGCTGCCGGTGCGGTGGCTGCCGTAGCCGCCGTCCTCGTCATCATCCTCGTCGCCGAAATCATCCTCATCGTCGAGGGAGCTGAACCCACGGCTGCCATCGGGGTCTTCGGCCGCTTCGGCAGTGGTGTATTCATCCTCAGTCATGCTGGCCAGATCCAACGCCTCATCGTGAGAGGAACCCGTGTCGCGCCACATCAGATAATCAGCATACTTAGCCGAAAGCTGATCTTCCGAATTACCACGGGTTGCGCTGCCGCCGGTAGCGGCAAAATTATCTAGCTCATCGTCATCGAAGAGGTCGTCATCCAGGTCGTCGTGTTGTCTCATGGCCTTGCTAGGGGCGGTAAGGGTGAAAAATTCTGGACTAAGCCAGGGCGTGTTCCAGGTGCGAAGATACGTGCAGAAGGGCCTACAAGGTTGCAGCCGGTTACGCAGCCGAAGTGGCCCCAGGGCTTAGGCCCCAGAATCAGGCAGTTCCGAACAATGGTATATACCTAAAAAGAGGCTAACGGGCCGCCTGTGCCCCAAAATCGGTAATCCGGATGTGCTCCTGGCAGAAGTCGTACTCTTCGGGCACGTTACTGGAGAGCAGTACCGTGCGGCCCGGCAGAGTAGCCCGGATGTGCTCCTGATACCAGGCCACTCCGGCCCGGTCGAGGTTGGTGGTGGGCTCATCCAGCAGGAGCAGGGGCGTATCGGCGTACAGGGCCAGGGCCAGCTTCAGGCGTTGCTTCATGCCACTGGAGAAGTCGCGCACGAGCTTATGGCGCGATTTTTCCAGGTACATACATGCAATCAGCTGCTCTGGGGTAAGGCCGGGCTGCAGCGGTTTGAAGCGCGTGTGAAACCGAATCAGCTCGGTCAGGCTCAGCTCCTCAATCAGCTCCAGGTAGGGGGCGGCAAAGGCCAGGCACGTCGGAACATCCTCTACGGCCACAGTATGCCCATGCAACTCATATCCAACAGTACCCGCAGTCGGCAAAATCTGCCCCGACAACGTGTTCAGTAAGGTGCTTTTACCGGCACCATTGGGCCCCAGAATAGCGGTGGCCGTACCTGCCCGGAAGGTGTGCGTAAGGTTCCGGAAAATCCATTCTTGGGCAAACCGCTTACTCAGGCCAGTGGCGGTAATCTGCATTCTTTCAGAGCTTAGACTTGAGAACTTAGAGCTTAGACTACATACTGACGCTACAAACGCAAGAACGAAGTCTAAGCTCTAAGTTCTCAAATCGTGTTTCTCTACTCTCCGCTGCCGTTGCTACCCCGGGAGTAGCCCTTAATTACGCCGCGGCCGGAGTTCCGGATAAAGTTTACTACCTCATCCCGTTCCGGGGAGGGAGCCAGCTCCAGCTCAATCTGGTCGAGGGCGGCGGCGTTGTTGAGCCCGCTCAGGAACAATAACCGGTAGAGCTGCTGGATTTCAGCAATTTTCTGATCCGAAAATCCCCGGCGGCGCAGGCCAATACTGTTGATGCCCACGTAGGTAAGCGGCTCCCGGCCAGCCTTCACAAATGGTGGTACGTCTTTACGAATCAGGGAGCCGCCCGAAATCATGGCATGTGCCCCAATGTGCACAAACTGGTGAATAGCCGAAGAGCCCCCCACAATGGCATAATCTCCTACTTCCACGTGGCCGGCTACCTGCACGGTGTTGGCCAGAATACAGTTGTTACCAATTACACAGTCGTGAGCTACGTGCACGTAGGCCATGAGCAGGCAGTTGGCCCCGATAACCGTTTTGAGCTTGTCGACCGTACCTCGGTTTACCGTTACGCACTCCCGGATTACCGTATTATCGCCAATATGCACGGTGGTTTTCTCGCCGGCAAACTTCAGGTCCTGAGGTTGAGCAGCAATAACTGCCCCGGGAAAAATCTTGCAGTTTTTGCCGATGCGGGCCCCGGCCATAATCGTTACGTTGGGGCCAATCCAGGTGCCTTCCCCGATTTCCACGTCCTTATCGATGGTGGTGAAGGGTTCCACTACCACGTTCTGGGCAATTTTGGCTTCGGGGTGAATATAGGCGAGCGGCTGGTTCATTCGTTTTAATTAAAAATTAAAAATTAAGAATTAAAAAATTGAAGTAAATGCTCCTATTCAATTAAAAAGGAGACATTTTTAATTCTTCATTTTTAATTTTTAATTCTTTTTCACAATGCTGGCCGACATTTCGGCTTCCATTACCACTTTCCCGTTCACGTAGGCTTTGCCGCTCATTTTGGCAATGCCACGCTTGATAGGAGCCGTCAGCTCGCATTTGAACAGAATCGTGTCGCCGGGTTTAACCATTCGGCGGAAGCGGCAGTTTTCAATTCCCAGAAAATACGTCCAGTAATTTTCCGGATCGGGCACAGTGCTCAATACCAGAATACCGCCGGTTTGGGCCATGGCCTCAATTTGCAGCACGCCCGGCATTACGGGGTTGCCGGGGAAGTGGCCGGGAAAAAACGGCTCATTGAACGTTACATTCTTCACGCCCGTCACGGTGGTGGCGTCCAGATGAATGATCTTGTCGATGAGCAGGAAGGGGTAGCGGTGGGGCAGGGTAGCGGCAATCTTGTTGATGTCCATTACCGGCTCCCGGGCGGGGTCGTAGGCCGGCACCGGGCTGGTGTGAGCCTCCATCATCTTCTTCTTGATGCGCTTGGCAAAGGCCACATTGGCCGCATGGCCGGGCCGGGCCGCCAGAATCTGGCCTTTCAGGGGGCGGCCTACCAGGGCCAGGTCGCCTACGAGGTCCAGCAGCTTGTGGCGGGCGGGCTCGTTTTTATACCGCAGGTCCACGTTGTTAAGGATGCCTTCCTTCTTGACGGCTACTTTGGGCTTGCCCAGCATGGTGGCCAGGTCGCCCAACTCCTCGTCGCTCACCACGCGGTCTACCACCACAATGGCATTGCTCAAATCCCCGCCCTTAATCAGGTTGGATTTGTAGAGGGCCTCCAACTCATGCAGAAAGCAGAAGGTGCGGGAGGAGGCAATTTCTGAGGTGAACTGGTCGATGTGGGTGAGTGAGGCATGCTGGGAACCCAGCACCGGCGAGTTGTAATCCACCATCACCGTGAGGCGGTAGGAGTTGAGGGGCAAGCCGGCAATTTCTACGGCCCGGGCGTTGTCCACGTAGCGGATTTCGTCGGGGATTTCGAAGTAGTTGCGCAGGGCGTTCTGCTCTTCCAGGCCCACCTCCATCAGAGGTTTGATAAACTCGTAGCTGCTGCCATCCATAATGGGCGGCTCAGGACCATCCAGCTGAATCAGCACATTATCAATCTGCAACCCTACCAGCGCGGCCAGCGTGTGCTCCACGGTATTTACCCGGGCTCCGTTCTGCTCAATGGTAGTGCCCCGGGAAAGGTCTACCACATTATCTACGTCGGCATCCACAATGGGCTGGCCGGGCAAATCGACGCGCTGAAACTTGTAGCCGTGGTTAACAGGGGCGGGGCAGAACGTCATGGTGGCCTGCACGCCGGTATGAAGGCCAATGCCACTCACGGTGACGGGGGCCTTTATGGTATGTTGCTTGTCGTTCATTTTCTGAGTTGTCAGTTGTCAGTTGCCAGTTGTCAGTTGTCGGACCATCGAAAGCGGGATGGGGCCAACAACTGACAACTAGCAACTGACAACTCAAATAGACTGCAAAGCTAGGGCTTTTCCTGTTCGGTACGGCTGCGCTCCAGTTGGGTCAGGCGGCGCTCCAGGTCGGGGAGGTGCCGGAATACGGCATTGGCCCGCAGACTGTCGCGTAGGTTGAAAGCCGGGGAGCCCTGCAGCAGCACGCCCTCTTCCTTAATGGATTTGCCCACGCCCGACTGCGCCGTAACCGTTGTGCGGTTGGCCAGGCTCAGGTGGCCGGCAATACCCGTTTGGCCCGCCAGTACGCAGAAATCCCCGATTTTAGTGGAGCCTGAAATCCCCGTTTGAGCCGCAACCACGGTATGACGGCCAATTTCCACGTTGTGGGCAATCTGAACGAGGTTATCAATTTTGGCACCTTCCCGGATGATGGTAGAGCCCAGGGTGGCACAATCAATGGTGGCATTGGCCCCAACACTTACATTGTCTTCCAGTACCACGTTGCCAATCTGGGGGATGGTGCGGTAGGAGCCATCGGGCTGGGGGGCAAAGCCAAACCCATCGGAGCCAATAACGGCCCCGGCGTGAATGGTGCAGCGGCTCCCGATGCTGGTTTCGGCGTATACCTTGGCTCCGGCGTACAAAATGGTCCCATCCCCGATTTTCACCCGGTCGCCAATGAATACGTGGGGAAAAATCACCACGTCCTGCCCGATTTCGCAGTTTTCACCAATGTAGGAAAAGGCGCCGCGGTAGTGGTTGCTGCCAATGCGCGAGCTGGCCGCCATGTAGGCGGGTTCCTCAACGCCGCGCTTACCGGTGCGGGTGGCCTGCTGATAAAACTCCAGCAGGGTGGTGAAACTGGTATAGGGGTCTTCTACCCGAATGAGGGCGGCCGGCACAGGATGGCGCAACTCCAGCCCGTGGCCAACAATAACGGCCGAGGCTCCGGTGGTATACAGATGGTGCTCGTATTTCAGGTTCGCCAGAAAGGAAAGGGCACCGGCTTGGGCTTCCTCAATTTTGGCGAGTCGGTCGATGCGCAGGGAGGCGTCGCCTTCCACAGTTCCGCGCAGTACTTCTGCTATCTGGCCTACGGTAAATTCCATCGGGCAAAAGTAGATAAATATTCAGTTGTCAGTTATGAGTTGCCCGTTGTCAGAAGGTGCAAAATAGGGGGGAAAGCTAATTCGCAGCGTGTTACTGGCAACTGACAACCGACAACGAGTAACTACCAACTGACACTCACAGAATCTCCTTGGGGTAGCAGATGTAATGCTTTTCCACGCGCTGGCTGATGGCGCGGATGTTGGGCAGATCGGAGGCTTCGGCCACGTTCACCACCCGCCCGCGCTTGGTGAGCACGTCGATAGGGTCCTGGCCGCCAATGTCGTAGGCGTTGTTGCTGATGCGGCCCGTGAGCATCAGCTGAGCCGCATCGGCGGGGGGGAGTTGGAAGTGCTCGGCAATCAGCTCCACAATGCCCAGCTGAAACTCCTCGTCGAAGGGTTCGGCCTGGAGCGTAATTTTGAACAGGTGCCGGTCGAGCAGGCTTTGGGCCAGGTAGTTGAGTACTTTGTCGGGGTGGTCGGCCCAGAGTTTCACGGCCCCCCACACGTCGGTGTCGTCCAGGCGGGTAAAGCGGCGCAGAATCTGGTCGTCCTGCTCAAACTCCTGCTGCGTAACGTTGCGCGAGAGAAAGAAATGCAGGTTGGGCGAGGCGGGTACCTGCACGCCCGCCCGCACCAGGTCGCGGGCCCGCTCCATTATCCGAATCACCATCTGCTCGGCCGAGGTAACGGTTTTGTGCAGGTACACCTGCCAGTACATCAGGCGCCGGCTCACCAGAAAGTTCTCGATGCTGTACACCGCCTTTTCCTCCAGTACCAGCTTTTCCTCCACCACGGTCAGCATCTTGATAAGGCGGTCGGCACCGGGGCGGCCCTCCTGCACGCCGGTGTAAAATGAGTCCCGGTTGAGGTAGTCCAGCCGGTCCATATCCAGCTGGCTGCTCACGAGCTGGTGGAAAAATGGCCGGGAGTAGGTGCCTTCAAAAATCTGGATTGCCAGGTCCAGGGCGCCCTTAAACTGGGCGTTGAGCTTGCGCATGAGGTGCAGGCTGATGGCCTCGTGGTGCACGTCGTCGAAGAGGCTACGCTCCAGGGCGTGGGAGAGGGGCCCGTGGCCAATATCGTGCAGCAGAATAGCCGCCATGGCGGCCTCACCTTCCCGGGCCGATATTTTCACGCCTTTGTCCTTGAGCGTGCGCAAAGCCAGCGTCATCAGGTGCATGGCCCCCAGCGCGTGGTGGAAGCGCGTGTGCAGTGCCCCCGGATACACAAACATGGTAAGGCCCAGCTGCTGAATCCGGCGCAGACGCTGAAAATAGGTGTGCTCAATCAGGTCAAACAACAACTCCGTGGGGATGGTCACAAACCCATACACCGGGTCGTTGAAGATTTTCTTTTTGTTCATGAGAAGGAGAGAAACCGGGGCCTGGAAACCAGCCAACACCCAGCGAAAAGGAACGGGAAAGTAGGTTCTGTGTTGTTACTACACCAGTACGCCCCCATTGAGGGCCGAACGAACGCCCGGTGAAGTCGACATTTTTCGGCTACTTTACCGCCGAGTTGGGGCGAAGTATAGGCCGGTGCGAATTTTTTAAATCAAAAACCACGGATTGGGAGTAAAGCTACTTACGAAACTTCAGTTGCATTTTGCAGCCACTACTTGCAGCTACCGCGCAAGATGTGGTATCTGTATTTCGTAAAGTGCGTTTAATGACGCGCCGGGCAGTGCCGGGCGCTACACCCCAAGTCCCCACCACATGCAATATTCGATTCTCTGGGCCGATGACGAAATCGACCTCCTGAAGCCTCACATCCTCTTTCTCAAAGACAAAGGCTATGATGTAACCGGCGTAAACTCCGGGGCCGATGCCATTGAGGAAATTCAGGAGAAGACCTACGACATTGTGTTTCTGGATGAAAACATGCCCGGCCTGACGGGGCTGGAAACCCTCACTGAAATCAAGGCTGTGCGGCCTACTGTGCCAGTAGTCATGATTACCAAGAGCGAGGAGGAGCACATCATGGAATCGGCCATCGGTGCCAAAATTGCCGATTACCTGATTAAGCCCGTCAACCCCAGCCAGATTCTGCTGTCGGTGAAAAAGGTGCTCGA
The DNA here is from genome assembly GCF_003944705.1 of Hymenobacter metallilatus. GTDB lineage: Bacteria > Bacteroidota > Bacteroidia > Cytophagales > Hymenobacteraceae > Hymenobacter > Hymenobacter metallilatus. Next base: position 240,458 of record NZ_RWIS01000006.1, read on the forward strand.
CAACAAGCGCCTGGTGAGTGAGGCTACCAACAGCGGCTACCAGCGCGACTTCCGCCAGCTGGGTATGCAGCTCTCCGACCGTCTCAGCCCTTCGGAGTGGGCCGATGTGTACAAAAAGCTGGTGTACTGGGAGCTGGAAATCAACGAGACAGAGGGCAAAAGCATGGCCGACGTCTTCAACATGCAGAAGGATGAGGCCAACACGTACTTCGGCCGCTTCATCACGGAGAATTACGAGGACTGGGTAAACGGCGACGATGAGGAAGCCCCGCTCATGTCGCACCAGCTGTTTAAGGAGCGGGTGTTCCCGATGCTGAAGGATACCGGCGACACGCCCGTGTACTTTGTGCTCATCGACAACCTGCGCTACGACCAGTGGAAGGTGCTGGAGCCCATTATTGCCGAGCTGTTCACCGTTGATTCGGAGGAAACCTACTACAGCATTCTGCCTACCACCACAGCTTACGCCCGCAACGCCATCTTCTCGGGCATGATGCCGGGCGAAATTCAGAAGAAGTATCCTAACCTGTGGGTGTGGGACGACGACGATGAGGGCAAGAACATGCACGAGGCCGAGTTCATGGAAATCATGTTCCAGAAGAACAACCAGAAGGCCAAGTACAGCTACAACAAGGTAACCAACCTGCAGGCCGGCAAGGATTTGCTGGGCAAAATGGCCAACCTGCACAACAACTACAAGCTCAACGTCATCGTCTACAACTTCGTGGACATGCTCAGCCACGCCCGCACCGACATGGCCATGATCCGGGAGCTGGCCGCCGACGAATCGGCCTACCGCAGCATTACCCGCTCCTGGTTTCTGCACTCCCCGCTGTATGAAATGATGCAGCAGATTGCCGAGCGCAAGGGTAAACTCATCATCACCACCGACCACGGCACCATCCGCGTAAAACGGCCTTATAAGATTGTGGGCGACCGGAACACGAACACCAACCTGCGCTACAAGCACGGCAAAAACCTCGGTTTCGACGACTCCCGCGACGTATATACCGTACGCAAGCCGGAGCGCATCTTCCTGCCCCGCGAAAACGTGAGCACCGCCTACGTCTTCACCGTGGGCGACTACTTCTTCGCCTACCCCAACAACTACAATTACTACGTGAACTACTATAAGGACACGTTCCAGCACGGCGGCATTTCCCTGGAGGAGTGCATCATCCCGTACGTGGTGCTCAGCCCGAAAGGGTAGAAATTTAGATTCCTCGCTTAGTTTACAACGGCAGCTTTTCGAAAGGAAGCTGCCGTTTGCTTTCGGCAAAAAACTGGAAATGAAAAAGACTTTCGTACTGTATCTGCTAATATTCGCATTGGCGGCAAGTTGCCAAAACAAGGACGTGGATAGTCAAACGCATCAGCGCGCAGAAGTTGAAAAGCCAATGCCCAAGCTGCCGCCAGCATTGTTAAAGCCCAAAGGAAAGGCTAGAGAATACGTTGTTTTGCCTTTTAGCGAAAAGCATACACATTCACTGATAGGCGCAACGCCATCAACATTGACGGAGAAAGAAATAAGCCAAGTGTATGCGTTGGTACAGAAGGCTATTGCAGAATACAATGCTAGTGATACCTTTAAAGGCGAATTCAGAGGAGCAAATGATCCGATTGATATTGTAAACTATAGACTTCAGTTGATACCGGGCATATCAGCTGTTGGGGAGAAAATAGTCTGGGTACAAGGCTTCTGCTCTGATATGCACACAGATTGGAAAACGACGCGGTTGCAAGTACACGATGGAGGCAATTGCTATTTTCGAGTTGATATTAATTTGTCTCGAAAGAAGAGAATAAGGTTTACTGTTAATGGTGAAGCTTAGCAAACTGCTACAAACCAAACAGGCCGGTCAATTGACCGGCCTGTTTGGTTTGTAAATAATACATCCCTATTTCTTCCCGCTTACTCGTTCCGAGGACTCTCGCACCAATAAATCGGGCTGGAGCACGACGCGGCGGGGGGAGAAGGTGCTACTGTGCTCCTCGCGCATCTCCAGAAACAGCCGCACCGCCGACTGGCCCATCTGCTCGCAGCGCTGGTCGACGGAGGTGAGCATGGGCTCGGTAAGGGAGGTGAAGGTTTCGTTGCTGAAGCCGGCCAGGGCAATATCCTGGGGCACGCGCAGCTTACGGCGTTTCAGCTCCTGCAGCGCCCCAACCACCGAAAAGTCGGAGGCCGAAAAAACGGCGTCGGGTGGGTTGGTCAGAGCCAGCATCTGCTGCATACCCTCGATACCATCTTCCAGCGTCATGTCGCAGGTGAAGATTAACTCCTCCACTATGGGCAGGCCGGCTTCCAGCAGAGCATCAATGTAGCCCTGGCGGCGGTGCTTGTAGATGTTCAGGTGCTGGGGGCCGCTGAAGTGGGCAATGCGGCGGCAACCTTGTTTAATGAGGTGTTTAGTAGACTGGTAGCCGCCCTCCCGGTCATCGAGCACTACGGCACTTACATCCAGCCCATCCAGCACCCGATCAAAGAACACCAGCGGAATTTCCTGCTTCCGTACCTTTTCAAAGTGCTTAAAGTCGCGGGTAGTGCGCGACATTGACACCAGAATGCCTTCCACCTGGGCACTAAGCAGGGTTTCGATGTTCTTGCGCTCATGGGCTACGTCCTCATTCGACTGGCAGATCATGATGTTGTAGCCCGCCTTGGAAGCAATGGTTTCAATGCCCTTGACTACCAGCGTAAAGAAGTGCCCGTCGATGTGGGGTACCAGTACACCCAGCAGATTACTGCGGCCCTTACGCAAGCCAGCGGCCAGATGATTGGGTTGGTAATGCAACTCTTTGGCCAGTTTCCAGACCCGCTTTTTAGTCGCGTCGCTGATGCCCGGATGGTCGCTCAGCGCCCGGGAAACCGTGGAAACCGATACACCCAATTGTTGGGCCAGGTCGGTGATGGATGCTTTCGTACGGGCCACGTTGAGGCAGCTTAAGGAGGATGAGGCAGAACTGCCGCGCAAGGTTTATGCAACTGTTCAGTCACTGTTTATGCAAACGTACGCAAAGCAACCCGAACCCTGGCTGGTACGAAAGCCGTTAGTGCCAAAGGCTCAGGGCCGGGGCTGGGGCGTGTAGGTTGGCCCCAGGCAGCGGGGCCCCTGGCTTGTCCAGGCCAGCCGATCAATGCACAGCTGGCGCTCCGTCATATCGGGGTTCCAGGCATGATACACCAGATATTCCTGCTTGCCGTCGGGGCTCATGATGTGGGAGTGATGCCCCGGCCCGCGTACGTGCCCCTCCACCGCCGCCAGCACCCGCGGGCCTTTGCCTCCCCCTGCCTCGGAGTAGGGGCCCATGATGTGGTCGGCCACGCAATAATCAACGCCGTAGCGGGAAGTAAGAAAGTTGGCACCACTGTAAAAGCAGTAATACTTGCCCCCGTGCTTGCGCACAAAGGGTCCTTCCAGAGTGTGCCACTCCGGGAACGTCTGGCCGCCATAAAGCGGCATTGTGCGGTTTTTTTCGAATACCGTCCAGTCGTGGCGGGCCCGCATAACGGTGCGGCTCTGCCCGGCCAGGCGTGTCATATCCAGCAGCCGGTCCACCACCAGGCCAGTGCCCGGCCGGTAGCCGTTGTCGGAGTCTATAAAGTCGCGGGCGTACAGGAGATACCACTGCCCATCGGTATCCTGGAAGGGATGGGCATCAATGGTGAATTTACTGGCCGGTACATCGAGCAGGGCCGTTTGGGTGTACGGTCCCTGGGGCGTTTTGCTGGTGGCCACGTGCAGGCGGTGCCCCACCGATGCTCCAATTGCCCCCCCGCCCATGGAATAGTACATGTAAAAAATGCCCTTGTGATACACTACTTCAGGGGCCCAGAAGTCAGCCCCTTCGGCCCCGGCGGGCGGAGTGAGGGCCCCACCCGCAACTTTCCAGTCGACCAGATTATCGGAGGTGAGTAGGGTAAAAATGCGGCCATCAGGGGTGCGGCCCTGGCCGGTGGTGCCAAATGCATAGTAACGGCCCTGGTGCTTGAGCACAAAAGGGTCGGGAAACTGGCCGGCGTATACGGGGTTGGTGTAGGTGAGGGCCGCAGGGCGGGCCGTGGCTTGGTGCAGTAAGGCCAGGGAGGCCAGGCCTGCAGTGGCTTGTTGCAGAAAGGTGCGGCGTGAGTAGGGCATAGGAAAGTAAGTAAAAGCGGAAGATGATGGAAAGCTGACGGTGCAAGGCAGGAGGCGCTACGCTTGCGGAAGGCTGGCTTATAAGTTATTCCCGCCCCTGTCAGGTACTCCGGCCGTTGAACTAGCAGCTGGAAGTAGACGAGAAATAGTCGGGAATATGAAAGGTGAGTGAGTACTTATACTGGGGACGGGGAGGAAGCTTGCAGCAAGATGCAGATAAATGTGCAAACGTTTGCGTTATTGCATTCGGGAGATTAGCTTGCACCGTTCCAAGGAGGCTGGAGCTTCCTGTTGGCTAACTCAGTGCTGGCTCCCTGCGTTGCCCTACCTATTCACCACCGCGGAACAGCTGAATACTAGCCCCCCTTGGTAGGCCCGCAACTACCGCTTCGGCTGCTGACGGCGGCACCCAGTCTGGCCCGTCCCGGTGCATTTCCCCGGCTCCTGCTTCCATAAGGATGCTTGCTCATTGTCTTCCTTGCTTTTCTACTGCTATGTTTCCTACTTCCCGCCTGCGTGCTGCGTTGCTTGGAGCCGGGCTGGTGGCGTGCGTGGCCGCGGCCGCGCAGGCTCAGCAGCCTCCTGCCACCTTCCGCAACCCCTTGCGCCCGGAGGGCCCCGACCCTTGGGTAATCTGGCACGGCGGCTTTTACTACTATACTCACACCACCGGCCATAATATCACGCTCTGGAAAGCCCATGCCTTAAGCGCCGTGGCCCAGGCTCCGGCCGCAGTGGTCTGGACGCCGCCTGCCACCGGCCCCAACTCCGCCGAAATCTGGGCCCCGGAGCTACACCGCCTCGATGGTAAATGGTACCTGTATTATACCGCCACCGATAAAGCTAATGCCGGGGATGCCACCCGCTACGTGTTTGTGCTGGAAAACGCCGCGGCCGACCCCACCACCGGTACCTGGACCGACCGGGGCAAGGTGAATACTGCCCGCCCCGGCCTCGATGGCTCGGTGTTTGAGCAGGACGGCCAGCGGTACTTTGTGTACTCAGCCTACGTTGGGAACCAAAGCGTATTGGCTATTGCCCCCATGACGAGCCCGTGGGCGCTAGCCTCCGACAAAGAAGTAATTATTGCCCGCCCCACTTTTGACTGGGAAAAAGGGGGCGGCCGCCAGATTTTGGAAGGCCCCGAGTTCCTGCAGGGGCAGCAGGGCCAGTTGCTAGTGGTGTACTCCGCCAGTACCTGCTGGGACGATAAGTACTGCCTTGGGATGCTTACGGCCAGGAAAGGCAGCAACCCGCTTGTGCCGGCATCCTGGGTGAAAACTCCTAACCCGGTTTTCGGGCCTTCCGCTGAAAATAAGGTGTGGGGAACGGGCCATAACTGCTTTACCAAGTCGCCGGATGGGCGCGAGGACTGGATTGTGTATCATGCGAAAACCGCCGCCGACGGCAAGTGTGCCGGCCGCAGCTCCCGTATGCAGCGTTTCACCTGGAACCCCGACGGTACCCCCTATTTCGGTGTACCCGTGTCCATTCTGCAGCCCCAACCCAGGCCCTCGGGGGAGTAGCCCCAAACCGGTTGCTGACGTGCTGCGCGTTTCAGCGGGCGGGCTACCTGCTTCATCATTTGAGGTACTGGGTGCCGAGAGTAGCTTCATACCGTGCTCTGCAACTTTTCTTTCCTTTCTTCCTTGCTTTCTTCCATGAAAAAACTGCTGTTCCTGCTGTTGCTGCTGACTTCCACCACCAGCACGTTCGCCCAAAAAACCAAGATCAAAACCAAAGGCGTGGCGGCTACGGCCGCCGCTCTGCAGGGCCAGCGCTGGTCGGTGGAGAAGGCCCAGGCCTGGTACCGGCAGCACCCCTGGATGTCGGGCGCCAACTTTACTCCCAGCACCGCCATTAACCAGCTGGAAATGTGGCAGGCCGATACCTTCGACCCCGCTACCATTGATAAGGAGCTGGGCTGGGCCGAACGTATTGGCTTTAATACTATGCGGGTGTTTTTGCACAGCCTGGCCTGGCAACAGGACCCCCAAGGCTTTAAGAAGCGCGTGAACGACTACCTCGCCATTGCCGATAAACACCATATCCAAACGATGCTGGTGTTTTTTGATGACTGCTGGGATGAACACCCGCAACCAGGCAAGCAGCCGGCCCCCAAGCCTGGCATTCATAACTCGGGCTGGGTGCAGGACCCCGGCGACCCCACCTCCCGCGACTCAGTTGCTTTCCTCAGGCTGAAGCCGTACGTGCAGGATGTACTGCGCAGCTTTGCCAACGACAAGCGCATTCTGCTCTGGGACTTGTACAACGAGCCGGGTAATAAAGGGGAAGGCAATGCGTCGTTGCCCTTGCTGCGCAACGTATTTGCCTGGGCGCGGGAAGTCAATCCCAGCCAGCCCCTCAGCGCCGGTATCTGGAACCTGGGTTTCCTGAAGCTGAATACCTTTCAGGCCCTGAACTCTGATATTCTGACCTACCACAACTACGATGACCCCGGCGTCCATCAGCTCGTGATTGAGCTGCTGAAAACCCACGGCCGCCCCATGATTTGCACCGAGTACATGGCTCGCCCCCGCAACTCACGCTTTGTAAATACCCTGCCTTTGCTGAAAAAGAACAATATCGGGGCCATCAACTGGGGCTTGGTCGATGGTAAAACCAATACCAAATACCAGTGGGACGTACCCATTGCCGACGGCGGCGAACCAATAGAGTGGTTTCACGAAGTGTTCCGCAGGGATGGTACGCCCTATCATCAGGATGAGGTGGATCTGATCCGGACCCTGAATGGGAAGTAGCCGCAACGCCGTCCCGTAATTCTACGTCGATTCGGGCCGCCCGCCTGCGCTTCGGAAAGTAGGAGAAGTGCTGGATGTTGCCAGTCGAAAATCTGCGGCCTGCCTAAGCTGCTGCTGACTCAGGGCCACCCAGTGGCTCCGCCTTTTCCGGAACGAACGGATACTTACACGCCTAATTTCGTATCGGTCATGCTAAAATCATTTTGCGGTGGGCTGCTGCTGGGAGCCGGGCTGCTGGCTGGCCCGGGAAGCCAGGCGCAGGGGCCGGCCCCGGCAGCCACGTTCACCAACCCGCTGCTACCGGCCGGTGCCGACCCCTGGAGCATCTACCACAACGGCTTTTACTACTACACCCACACTACGGGCCGCAATATTACCCTCTGGAAAACCCCTTCACTCAGCCAGTTGCGTACGGCCCCGAGCAAGGTTGTCTGGACGCCGCCGGCTACCGGCCCCAACTCCCGCGAAATTTGGGCGCCGGAGCTGCACCGCCTGCATGGGAAATGGTACCTCTACTACGCCGCCGACGCCGGCCGCAACCCGGACCACCGCCTCTGGGTGCTGGAAAACAGTGCTGCCGACCCCCTGGAAGGCACCTGGGTTGATAAGGGCCAGATAACGGATGCCACCAATACTTGGGCCATTGATGGGTCGGTGTTCGAGAATAATGGGCAATTGTACTTCGTGTGGTCGGGCTGGGAGGGTGATGTGAATGGTCGCCAGAATATTTACCTGGCCCGAATGCAGAACCCCTGGACCATAGCCGGCCCCCGCCTGAAAGTTTCGACCCCCGTATACAGCTGGGAACGGAACGGCGACCTGGGCCCCCAGGGCGACCCGCCCCACGTGGATGTAAACGAGGGGCCGCAGCTATTGCGCCACCACGACAAGCTCTACCTCATTTACTCCGCCAGTGGCTGCTGGACCGATACGTATGCGCTGGGTATGCTCACGGCCTCGGCCAGTGCCGACCTGCTCCAGCCGGGCTCCTGGGCGAAGTCGTCCCAACCGGTTTTTCAGCAGAATGCAGCCAACGGGGTGTATGCTCCCGGCCACAACTCGTTCTTTACCTCCCCCGACGGTACCCAAAACTGGATTCTGTACCACGCCAACGATGCCCCTGGCCAGGGCTGCGGCCGCTTCCGTACGCCCCGGGCGCAACCCTTCACCTGGAACCCCGATGGTAGCCCCAATTTCGGTAGCCCAGTGCCGGTCGGGCGGCCGTTACCCCGGCCCTCGGGTGAAAAATAAAATGATAGAAAAGGCCTGTGGTGGTGCACCACAGGCCTTTCTGCTCCCTGCTACCCTGTTGCCTCGGCAGCGCCTCCGGCCAGTTGTTGTTTCAGGAGTGTTGCTCGGGTAGCTGCTTGTAATGCACTTCCGGCAGTTCCCGCAGGCGCTGGGCGGCGTATTCCGGCGTAATGTCGCGCTGTGGGTTGGCCAGCAGCTCGTAGCCGACCATAAACTTGCGCACCGTAGCCGAGCGGAGCAGGGGCGGAAAAAAGTGCATGTGCATGTGCCACTCGGGGTGCTCCTGGCCGTCGGTGGGGCGCTGATGCAGGCCGGCGGAGTAGGGGAAGGAGGTCTGGAACAGGTTGTCGTAGCGAATGGTCAGACGGCGGAGGATGTCGGCAAAGGCGTCGCGCTCCGGGTCGGTAAGCTGGGTTACATCCGACACGGGGCGACGGGGCAGCACCAGCGTTTCGAAGGGCCAGGCCGCCCAAAACGGTACCAGCACTACCCAGTGCGTATTTTCCAGCACTACGCGGGTTTGCTCCCGTAGCTCAATATCCAGATATTCGGCGAGCAGGGTGCGGCCATGCTGCTGGTAATAGGCTGCCTGCTGTCCGGTTTCCTTGGCCGGGTCGCCGGGTACCGTCCGTTGGGCCCATATCTGGCCATGGGAATGAGGGTTTGAGCAGCCCATTACCGCCCCCTTATTCTCAAAAATCTGAACGTAGTTGATATCAGGGCGGCTGCCCAGCCTGGCAAACTCCTCGGCCCACACATCCACCACCCGCCGGATTTCCGGGGTACTCATTTCAGGCAGGGTGAGGTCGTGGCGGGGCGAAAAGCAAATAACGCGCCCCACCCCCGATTCTGCCTCGGCCCGTAGCAAGCCCCCTACTTCCACGGAGCCGGCAGGAGCATCGGGAGTGAGGGCCGCAAAGTCGTTGTCGAATACAAACGTGCCCTCATACGCCGGGTTCACTTCTCCGTTGGCGCGGGTGTTGCCGGGGCAGAGGTAGCAGGTTGGGTCGTAGGCCGGCCGCTGCGTGCGGTCGGGGGCCTCCTGTTGGCCCTGCCAGGGCCGCAGCGCCCGGTGCGGCGAGACAAGCAGCCACTCACCCGTGAGCGGGTTGAAGCGTCGGTGTGGTTGTTGAGCGAGGTCGAAGGCAGCCATTGGACAAGAGCAACGACGGCAAGCCGTCGGGAAGGTGGAAAGATAGGTAGACAAAGCAGGGGCAGGACCTGCTAAGCGCCCAAACCAGGCACTGACCGCTTCGGGCCGGGGCGGCTGGCAGCAGTTCCCACGCTACCGCCTGCCGCTCATCCGGCCCAAAACAATCAGGTACTAGTGCGTCGTCGGCCCGGCGGCCGGCAGGTTATCAGGTGCAGCATGACCCCAGCCGTTGCTGAACAGCGGCGAGCAAGCTGGCTGCACTCAGGAGGGCACTACGGCAGGCTCCAGTACCTGCACGCCTCCTACAATGGTGGTTTGGTAGGTTTCCAGCTCCCGGCCCAGCTGTTGCTGGTAGGCCGCTTTCATAGCGGCCACAAATGACTCCACCTGGGCCGGTACTACCAGGTTAATAGTGCAGCCACCAAAGCCGCCCCCCATCATGCGGGCTCCGTACACACCGGGCAAGGGGCGGGCGGCTTCTACCAGCACGTCCAGCTCGGGGCAGCTTACCTCGTAATCGTCGCGCAATCCGGCGTGGGAGGCATACATCTGCTGCCCGAAAGCAGCCAGATTGCCGGCTACCAACTCATGGCAGGCCGTTACAACCCGTTGGTTTTCTTCCACTACGTAGCGGCAGCGCCGGTATACCACCTCGCTTATTTCAGACTGGTGAGCTGCCAGCTGTTGCAGCGTTACGTCGCGCAGACTGCTTATCTGCGGGTAGTGCCGCTGTAATACGCTTACTCCCTGCTCGCACTCCTGGCGGCGGGTGTTGTACTCGGAGCTGGCCAGGCTGTGCTTCACACCGGAATTGCAGAGCACAATATGGCAAGCCTGGGTATCAAAGGGAAAATACTCGTACTCCAGGGAGCGGCAATCCAGCCGCACCACCTGGCGGGGCCGCCCGAACAAGCTGGCAAACTGGTCCATAATACCGCACTGCACCCCCGCAAACTCGTGCTCGGCTAGTTGGGCCATCCGGGCCAGGTCCATCCGCTCCAGGTTGGTGCCCAACAGCTCGTTGAGGGCAAAGGCCAGCCCGCACTCCACCGCCGCCGACGACGACATGCCGGCCCCGATGGGCACGTTTCCGCCAAATACGCAGTCGAACCCCGGTACCGTAACTCCACGCTTCTGAAACTGCGCTACTACTCCTTTCAGGTAATTGGCCCAGTGGGGCTGGCCCGGCTGCACGTTGGCCAGCTCAGTGGTATAGTGCTCTTGGTTGTCGTAGGAATACAGCCTGGCCGAGGATGTGCCGTTGAGGGCAATGGCAAAGAGAATTTCCTTGTCGATGGCAGCGGGCAGCACAAAGCCGCCGTTATAATCGGTGTGTTCCCCAATGAGGTTTACCCGGCCTGGTGCCCGTACCAAAACAGGCGCAGATGAGAAATGCTGCCGGAAAGCGGCCGTGATGTGAGTGGATAGCATGGCGGAGCGGTAAAAGCGTTGCGGCGGGGTACCCGTTGACTGACCCTGCTACGGGTGTAACGAGATGCAAACGTTTGCAAGTTTAAAATTTATTTTGCTCGTAACAACACGATGATCGACTATTTATTAGTCGAAAATGATATTAAGGAAGGGGTAAGTTGTACTGTGTGCCACTGGAGTGAAAGGAAATATTTTTTCCGTTCTTGACATTTGAGTGAATACTCACTATCCTTACGCTGTCAAACAGAAGCCGGTATGCGGTATTGATAGCCTATATTCTGCCTCTCCGGTTCAAATCCTCTCCTTTCTGCTAAGCTGTGCATTTTTTGCAGCTCAGTGTCCCTAGTTGCCGCAAACGTTTGCATTTGCCTGCTACACGCAAACGTTTGCAATTCCCACTTCTTCAAACACCCATTCTGCGTCCCATGAAGAACTCCTTACCCAGTGTGCGCCGGCCAATGGTGCCGGCGCTGCTTACCTGCCTTCCCCTGCTGGCTCCTCTCCTCGGCCAGGCCCACACTCTGCCTCCTGCTTCCGCTACCGATGGGGGAGTAGTATGGGCTACTACTATTACCGGCCGTGTGCTGGACGAGAAAGGCCAGGGCATGCCCGGCGTTACTGTGCTCGAAAAAGGCACGGCCAACGGCGTCACCACCGACGGCGACGGGCGCTACAGCCTGTCGGTAGCTGATAATGCCACGCTGGTTTTCTCCTTTGTCGGATATGCTACGCAGGAAGTGCCTGTAAACGGCCGCAGCACCGTGGATGTGCGCCTGGATGTGGATAGCAAGGTGTTGAACGACGTGGTAGTAGTGGGTTATCTGACCCAGAAGCGCGAAGATGTAACCGGCTCGGTGGCCAGCGTAAGCGGCCGGGATGCCCAAAAAGCCCCCGTGGCTACCATTGCCGAAGGTATTCAGGGGCGTTTGCCCGGTGTGCAGGTTATCAACTCCGGAGTGCCGGGCCAGGCTCCGCTGGTCAACATTCGGGGCCTGGGCACGGTGGGTAGCAACAGCAGCCCGCTCTATATTATTGATGGGCTGTGGGTAGACAATATCCGGGACTTCAACCCCGCCGATGCCGAATCTATTCAGGTACTGAAGGATGGGGCTTCCCTGGCACCGTACGGCTCGCGTGGGGCCAACGGGGTTATCATCATTACTACCCGCAAGGGTAAGTCGGGCACGCCGGCCATTAGCTTCAATGCCTACGGTGGGGTGCAGAAAATCAACAAGACCTACGACCTGATGAACGCCCAAGAATGGGCCGTCATCAACCGCCAGGCCTACGAAAATGCCGGGCGCCCGGTGCAGCCGTTTGTGGCCAACCCTCCCGGCGTCGACACCGACTGGCAGAAAGAACTGATCCGGACGGGTGCGGTGCAGGACTACAACCTGAGCTTCTCGGGGGGCGGCCCTAACTCCAATTTTCTGCTTTCGGGCGAGTATTTCACCCAGAAAGGCACCACCGTCGGCCCTAAATTTGAGCGCTACAGCGTCCGGCTGAACTCGGGCTTCAACCGGGGGCGCCTGCGCGTGGGCGAAAATCTGCAGCTGGCCCGCACCAACTCCACGGCCATCAATGGGCTGCCTTTTCTGGATGTGCTGCGCATGTTGCCAATTATTCCGGTGTACGATGCGGCCAACCCCGGCGGCTTTGGCTTCGGCAACAACAACGCCAGCACCTTCGGCACCAACCCCATTGCCCTGCAGAAGCTGCTGAACAATACCACCGAAAACAACCGGATTCAGGGTAACGTGTACGGGGAGCTGGATATCTTCAGCTTTCTGCGCTACCGCCTCAACCTGGGCACCGAGTACCTGGCCTACCACGACCGGGAAAAGCGCCAGTATGGGCAATGGCGCCAGAACGACCCGCTGAACCCCTCGTACTACGCCGAAAATCAGGGTAACAGCTTTTTCACAATGGTGGAGAACACGCTGTCCTTCGATAAGAGCTTTGGGAAGAACAACGTAACGGCCGTGGCCGGCTACACGGAGCAGCACCAGACCAACGACTTTACCCGGGGCCGCAACAACGACTACGGCACCGGTCCGGTGTACTACTGGGCCCTGGACGCGGGCAGTAGCGCCCCGCAGGTGGTGGGCTCCTCCTATACCTACAACAAACGCTCCTACCTGGGGCAGGTTACCTACGACTTCGACCAGCGCTACCTGCTCACCGGCGCTGTCCGCCGCGACGGCTCCTCCCGCTTCAGCCCCGAAAACCGCTACGGCACCTTCTATGCGGCTTCGGCCGGCTGGCGGGTTTCGCAGGAGCAGTTCTTTCAGAACTTCACCGATAACGTGAGCAACCTGAAGCTGCGGGCCAGCTACGGCGTGCTGGGCAACGAGCAGATTGGTGGGCCTTACGGCGGGGCCTACCGCTGGCAGGGCGTTATCAACCCCAACGTGAACTACCCGTTTGGGGGCGACAACATCCAGAACGGTAGTGTGCAAACCCAACTCCCGAGCACCGACATTGCCTGGGAGGAGCGCCGCACTGCCAACGTCGGTGTTGATGTGGGCTTTCTGGAAGACCGTATCACCCTGTCGGCTGATTACTACCGCTCGGAAACGCGCAATGCGCTAGTTGATCCGGCTATTCCGATTGTGCTGGGTAATGCAGGCAGCAACCCCTACCAGCGCATTGGCCGCATTGAAAACCGGGGCCTGGAGCTGGTGCTGGGCTACAATGAAAACCGCCGCGACTTCAAGTACAGCGTTACGGGTAACCTGACTACCATTAAAAACGAGGTGACGCGCCTGAGCGCAACCGAGCGCCAGAACTTCTTCGTGGGCGGCCCCGGCGAATCGACCCGCACGGAAGTGGGCTACGAGCTAGGCTCGTTCTACCTCTACCAGTTTGATGGTATTTTCCAGACCGGCGACAACATTGCCGGCAGTGCCCAGCCCACGGCCCGGCCCGGCGACGTGCGCTATAAGGATATCAACAACGACGGCCAGATTACGGCGGCCGACCGTACGCACATTGGGCGGGTGTTTCCCAAAATTCAGTACGGCCTGAACCTGACGGCCAGCTACAAGGGCCTGGACCTATCGGCCTTTTTCCAGGGTGTGCAGGGCAATGATATCCTGAACACCGGGCGCTACTGGCTGGACCGCACCGACGACAACGGCAACTATCGTAAGGATTTCAGCCCCTGGACGCCCACCAACCCCTCCACTACCACTCCCCGCGCCATTATTGCGGGTGGGGGCGGGCAGGCTGGGGAGGCGGCCATCAACAACTCGCGCCTGAACTCCTCGCGCTGGCTGGAAGACGGCTCCTACCTGCGCCTGAAAAACCTGCAGGTAGGCTATACCATTCCCAAAACCCTGACCGAGCGGGTGAAGGGCGTAGGCAGCCTGCGCGTGTATGTAACGGCCCAGAACCTGTTTACCGTTACCGACTACACCGGCTACGACCCCGAGGTGGTAAGCGGCAACCTTTCGCGGGGAGTGGATGAAGGCAGCTACCCCAATTTGCGCACCGTGTCGCTGGGGCTGCAGCTGGGCCTGTAACGCTGGCTGTGTTTTTCTACCCACCTTCCCAACTCTGCAATTCCCATGAAACTACATACACTCCGCCTGGCCGCCGTGGCTGGCAGCCTGCTGCTTACCACCGCCTGCGACAAGGACTTTCTGGATCAGGTAAACCCCAACCAGCCCACTACCGAGTCGTTCTGGAAAACTGAGAATGACGCCATCAAGGGCATTAACGCCTGCTACAGCGGCCTGCAGCAACTAGGCACGTACCGGCGCTGGTCGCACTTTGCCTTCGACCTGCGCTCCGACGACAGCTTCAGCCAAAGCCCCTGGGGGGAGCTGGCCGATTTCACGCGCTTTGTGCAGGCCAACTATGATTTTGAAGTGTCGCAGAACCTGTGGCGCGACCATTACCGGGCCATCTGGCGTACCAACCAGGTACTGGCCAATGTACCCGGTATGCCAATTGGGGAAACGCTGAAGAAGCGGGTGCTGGCCGAGGCCAAATTTCTGCGCGCCCTGTACTACTATAACCTGGTAACGCTGTACGGCAACGTGCCGCTGGCGCTTACGCCCTCCGACCCGGCTAACTTGCCACCCCAGGCCACGGAGGCACAGGTGTGGGCCCGGATTGTGCAGGATTTGCAGGAAGCCAAACCGGATTTGCCGGAGTCGTACGGCGGCAGCGACACTGGCCGGGCTACCAAGGGTGCGGCTACCACTCTGCTGGGGAAAGCCTTTATGCAACAGCAGCAATGGGCCTCGGCCGCCACGCAGTTTGCCGAGGTCATCAGCTCGAACCGCTACCGGCTCACGGCGGCCTATACCGATAACTTTCGCCACACCACCGAAAACAACTCGGAGTCTATTTTTGAAGTTCAGTTCTCGGATGCCAAGCTGGGCGGCAACGACGGCGACGACGCTACTTCCTCGGAAGGCGGGCAACGCTCCCAGTTCTGGGGCGTGCCCGGCGCGGGCTTTGTGGATGGAGAGGTGCGGCCCTGGGTGGTAAATGAGTTTCTGCGGGAGCCCACCGCCACCGGTGGCCGCGACCCGCGCCTGGCCGCCACCGTATTCTACAACCGCCGCCAGTTTACCACCGCATTGCCCGTGGATGGCGACACGCTGGTGTATGGCACCGGGTTTTTGCGTCGGTTCCGGGGCAATGCCCGCGACCTAAGCCGCATTTACTGGCGCAAGTACCAGACGGATTACTACCGCACCTTTGAAAACTTCGACTCGCCCATCAATCACCGCGTGATGCGCTATGCCGATGTGCTGCTGCTGCAGGCCGAAGCCCTCAACGAGCAAGGCCAGACCAGTACGGCCGTGCCACTGATTAACCAGGTGCGGAGCCGGGCAGGACTGGCCCCGCTTACGGCGGGCAGCTTTAGTCAGGCCACGCTGCGCACCCAGCTTATGCACGAGCGGGTAACCGAGCTAACGGGGGAGGGCCAGCGCTTTTTCGATCTGAAACGCTGGGGCCTGCTGGATAACCAGGCCGGCCTCGACCAACTGAAAACCCGGGACTCTGATTTCAATAACTTCCGCCTGAACCGCTCCCGTCTGCTGCCTATTCTGCAAACGGAAGTTGACCTGGCCCGCTACCAGCAGAACCCCGGCTGGTAACCACCAAGGCCCATACCGCAGAAATAGAGCCGTTCCGGCCTTGTGTCGGAACGGCTTTTATTTGTCGGAAAGCTGTCGGCAGCCTGCTCTCCCGATTCGGCCTTTACGGCGTATACTATAGTGTATTACCCAGCACGTGTTTTTCCTTTCCTCATGACCTGGTATCCTGCCCGACTAGTGCCCCTGGCGCTGCTCACGCTGACACTCTCCTGCAACAGCGGCTCCGCGCCCGCGCCGCCTACGCCTCCGCCGCCTACGCCGCCAACCTCCACCACCTTCACCAACCCGCTGCTGAGCGTAGGCCCCGACCCCTGGGTGTACCAGAAGGACGGGGTGTACTACTACATGAGCACCACCGGCAGCAACCTCGTGATTCGCAAAACGGCGAAGATGACTGACCTGGGCTCGGCGGTGAGTACGGTGGTCTGGACGCCCCAGCAGGCCGGCATCAACCAGCGCGACCTGTGGGCGCCGGAGCTGTTTTTCTTTGATGGCAAGTGGTATATCTACTACTCGGCCGACCCGCTGTGCTGCGCCGGCCACCGCGTGCACGTGCTGGAAAACGCCACCGCCGACCCTACCAGTGGCACCTGGACCTACAAAGGCCGCATTGCAAGCCCTGCCGATGATTTGTGGGCCATTGATGGCACCGTGCTGGAGCAAAACGGGAAGCGCTACCTGATTTGGTCGGGCCACCAGACGGTGGGCGCCGGCACCCAGCGCCTCTATATTTCGGAAATGAGTAACCCCTGGACGCTGATAGGGCCCCGGGTAGAACTCTCACGCCCCGAGTACAACTGGGAAACCATTGGGGAGCCGGACGTGAATGAGGGCCCGGAAATCATCAAGCGCGGCAATAAAACCTTCCTGGTGTACTCGGCCAGCCACTGCAGCACCGACGACTACGCCCTGGGGATGCTTACGGCCTCCTCCACCGCCGACCCCCTGCAGCTGTCTTCCTGGACGAAATCGGCTACGCCGGTGTTTACCAAAAATACCAGCGGGCAGGCGTTCGGGCCGGGGCACAACGGCTTCTTCAAATCCAAGGATGGTACTGAAGACTGGATGATTTACCACGCCAACCCGCTCTCGGGCCAGGGCTGCGGCGACAACCGTAGCCCCCGTATCCAGAAAATCAACTGGAAGGCCGATGACACCCCTGATTTTGGTGCTCCCGTGGCGCTGGGCACTGCTTTGCCTAAGCCCGCCGGCGAGTAAGCCCGGGTCATCTTCTACTTTACCGCCCTACCTACCTTGTACCTCAATTCTCTGCGTACTTCCGTTTGGCAACTTAGCGGCCCGGTGCTGCTGAGCCTGGGGTTGCTGGCGGCCTGCCAGCGCCCAGCCACCACTACCTCCGCCCGTCCCGCTGCGGCAGGCAGTAGCAATGGCCCGGCTGCGGCCCTGGCACCGGCTGTTATTGCCAACCCCGTGCTGCCCGGCGACTTCCCCGACCCCTCCGTGGTGAAAGTGGGCGACACCTATTGGGCCACGGCCACCAGCTCCAACTGGGGTCCTACGTTTCCACTGCTCAAGTCCAGGGACCTGATGAAGTGGGAGTTGGTAGGCCACGTATTTCCGGGGGAGCGGCCGGCCTGGGCCGACTACTACTTCTGGGCCCCCGAAATCAGCGAGGAAGGCGGCAAAATATATGTGTACTACACGGCCCACAAGCGCGGGGGCAACCTGGCCGTGGGCGTAGCCAGCGCCAACCGCCCCGAAGGCCCCTACACCGACCATGGCCCCCTGGTGGGTCAGCCCGATGGCTCCATCGACGGGTTTCCCATGCGCGACGAAAACGGCCAGCTCTACCTGATCTGGAAGGAGGACGGCAACAGCGTACAGCAGCCCACGCCCATCTGGGCCCAGCGTATCAATGAGGCCCGCTCGGCGCTGGTAGGGGAGAAGCAGGAGCTGTTCCGCAACGACCCCGCCACCTGGGAAGGCAACCTGGTAGAGGGTGTTTCAATAGTGCGCCGTGAGGGGTATTTCTACGCCTTTTATGCCGCCAACGGCTGCTGCGGCCCCGGCTGCACTTACGCTACCGGCGTGGCCCGGGCCAAAAACCTGCTGGGCCCCTGGGAGAAGTACGCCAAAAACCCCATTCTTCTTAACAACGACGCCTGGAAATGCCCCGGCCACGGCACGGCCGTGCAATACCAGGACCGTTGGTTTATGCTCCACCACGCCTATGCAGCCAACAGTCAGCAGTTTGTGGGCCGCCAGGGCGTGCTGACCGAGTTTACCTGGGCGGCCACCGGCTGGCCCGAGTTCCGGGGCGGCAGTACGGCCGTAGCGCCCACACCTGTGCCGGCCCAGCGCTTCACCGATGAGTACACCAGTCAAACGCTGGCTCCTTCCTGGCAGTGGCCCGTGGAGCAGCGTCCCAGCTTTACCCTGCGTGGCGGCCAGCTCCACCTCACCGCCCGCCCCGACCACGCCGGGGCTGCCCTGGGTCAGTCGACCACGGCACCGGCTTACACGGCTACTACCACCCTGCTTAACCCCGCCGCCCTGCCTGCCGCCAGCCGCGCCGGCCTGGCCGCCCACGGCGACCCGGACAATACCCTGGCCCTGGTGGCCGGTGGGGGCAAAGTGCAATTGCTGCAAACCGAAAAGGGCCAGACCAAAACCCTGGCCGAGGCCACGCTGCCCGCCGCCAAAACCCTGCAGCTGCGCCTGCAGGCCCGCCAGGGCAGCCAGTTCACCTTTGCCTGGAGTACCGATGGCGGGGCTATCTGGCAGCCGTTGCCCGCTGGCGGCACGGTCGTAAACGGCAGCTACCTGCCGCCCTGGGACCGGGGCATTCGGGTAGGGCCTTTGGCCCAGGGCCCGGCCTCGGCGGTAGCCGTGTTTGAAAACTTCCAGTTGGAACCTCAACAGTAAGCTGTGCTGTCAAGCGGGACGGGGCGAGGAAGCCAGGTGAGCCGTTAAAAGCTGTACACAGCTTCCTTTCTTTACTCAGTAGGATAACCACTAACCAACAACTACCAACCAACAACCAAGATGACTTCATCCTCCCGCGCGAGCCTGGTAGCCAGCGGGCTGGCCGGCCTGCTGCTAACGGCTGCCTGCCAGCCCGCTGGCAAGCCCACTACCGCCGAAACCAGCACTACGCCCGCCGCCGCTTCCGACTCTACTCAGGCTACTTCCGCAACCATGCCTACTTCCAGCGTTTTCGGCAAACTTGCCGATGGTACTGAGGTGCCGCTTTATACTCTTACCAACGCCCACGGCCTTAAGGCCACCATTACCCCCTATGGCGGCACGCTCACCAGCCTGCTGGTGCCCGATAAAGCGGGCAAGCTGGGCGACGTGGTGTTGGGCTTTGATGAGCTGGCCGGCTACCTGGCTCCGGTGTACAAGCAGGAGGGACCCTACTTTGGGGCTCTGATTGGGCGCTACGGCAACCGCATTGCCCGGGGCAAATTCACCCTCGACGGCCAGCCGTACTCCATCCCCGCCAACAACGCCCCCAACACCCTGCACGGTGGTAAAGAGGGCTTCGACAAAAAGCTGTGGACGGCGGAGCCCGGCACCTCGGCCGCTGGGCAGACCCTTACACTCACTTACCTCAGCAAGGATGGGGAGGAAGGCTACCCGGGCACGCTGACAGTAAAAGTGGTGTACACGCTGACTCAGGATGATGCCCTGCGCCTCGACTACACCGCCACCACCGACAAACCCACGGTGCTTAACCTCACGAACCACAGCTACTTCAACCTGAATGCGGCCTCCGGCAAGGGTATTCTGGACCATGAGCTGACCCTGAACGCCGACCGGTTTACGCCCGTGGATAATACCTTGATTCCGACTGGGGTGCTGCAGCAGGTGCAGGGCACGCCCATGGATTTCCGCCAGCCCCACCGCATCGGGGAGCGAATCAAGCAGGTGCCCGGCGCGGCCCCCGGCGGCTACGACCACAACTGGGTATTAGCGGATAAGCAGCGCAGTCGCCCGGAAAAGGCCGCTACCGTGTATGAGCCCACCACCGGCCGCGTGATGGACGTGTACACCGACCAGCCCGGGGTGCAGTTTTACTCCTCCAACTTCCTGAAAGGCAATCTGCAAGGCAAGGGCGGCATCACCTACAACCAGTACGCCGGGTTCTGCCTGGAAACCCAGCACTTCCCCGACTCGCCCAACCGGCCCAACTTTCCCAGCACCACGCTCAGGCCCGGCGAAACCTTCCGCTCTACCACTGAATACCGCTTCAGCACCCGCCAGTAAGCTTCTGGCTGCTGAAACACCTGACCCGGGGTCAGCTCACATAGTGGCATCCTGGCTGAGTGCTGTTGAAGTTGTGTGGCAAACGAGTACTGCTGAGCTCGGGGTGTGTCCACCTGCGTGTTCGGGGTAGACCCGCGCTGGCTTGGTTCGTGGGGGAATTCTGCTGCTGATTCCGGTCCGTCGTGCCAGGCGCGGGTAACTGGAAGTATACTACCAGTAACAACACAAGGGCCGCTTCGGTAAGCGGCCCTTGTGTTGTTACTGGTGGCTAGGGCTGAAGTATGCTGCACCTGCTCATGGCAAAATAATACAAGCATAACAGTATATAAATCAAGAAGCTATTGCACAAAAGGTAGCCAATCTGTACCTTGATTACCCCGCAATTCAAACCCTCTGCCGCTATGAAGCCAAGCTCTACTGCCGTACTATTGATCGAGTTTCAGAATGATTTTACTACGTCGGGCGGCTCCCTGCACGATGCGGTAAAAACCGTCATGAAGTCAACAGACATGCTGGCTAACACCGAGGAGCTGACCCGGCAGGCCCGCAACGCCGGCGCCCTCATTGTGCATGTGCCCATCAGCTTCACCGAAAACTACCGGGAGCTGCACCCCCGGCCCTACGGTATCCTCAAAGGCGTCGTCGACAGTAACTCCTTCCGCCAGGGCTCCTGGGGCGCCGATATTGTGGATGTGCTCAAGCCCCAGCCCGACGATATCATCATCGAGGGCAAGCGGGGCCTGGACGGCTTCCTGAGCACCAATCTGGATTTTATTCTGCGGCAGCGCGGCATTACCCACCTGGCCCTGGCCGGTTTCCTCACCAACTGCTGCGTGGAGTCCACCATGCGCACGGCCTATGAGTACGGCTACCAAGTGTACACCCTCACCGACTGTACTGCTACGGTGAGCGAGGAGGAGCAGCGCATGGCCTGCGAGAAGAACTTTCCTATGTTTTCCCGCCCCCTCCCGCACCGGGAGTTTCTGGAGCAGCTCTCCGCCCTGGAGCAATCCACAGCCGTGGAAGAGGGCCGCAGCTACTATTAGAACGTGTTTGGGAATTTACGAAGAACGTCATGCTGAGCGAAGTTGAAGCATCTCTACCTCTTCATCCGGGCGTTTTTCAACGAAGCGGTAGAGATGCTTCGACTTCGCAGACGCCAAATCAAGCATGACGTTCTTCGTAAATTCCCAATCACGCTCTTAGGAATGATAGTTTATAGCCAGCTACTGGCCGCCGGCGCGACGCTTCTCGTCCTCGGCGCCGCCGCCCCGGCGTTTAGCCGGGGCCAGCTTGTCGTTGCCGAAGCGGTAGGTAAAGGTCAGCGTACCCTGGCGGGAATCCTGGCGCTGGTAGAACCGCTCCACGTAGGTATCATACTCCGACACGGCATGAATGGGGCTGGTGAAGAAAATATCAGCCATGCTCAGCTTGAGAGTAGCTTTGCGGTTCCAGAAGGTTTTCTGCACCCCGGCATTTACCTCCCCGTTAGGCCGCACTTTCAGAAACCCGTAAATGTCGCGGGCCTGGTAGTCGGCGTTCAGCTCAGCGCTCCAGCCTTTGCCCAGCGTAAAGGTGTGGTTGGTGGTGAGGGTGAAGGAGCCCTGGCCCCGGTTCAGGTCGGTGCCGGCCAGGCTGCCCTCAAAGCGGCTGTAGTAGAACACGGCGTTGTTGTACATCGTCCACCACTTGGCCACTTCCACCGGCACCGTCAGGGTGAGGGCGTAGTAGTGCTGGCGGCTCAGGTTCTGGGTGGTCGATACCACCGTGCTGTCCGTTTCGGGCTGCACCACGCTGATGAGGGGCAGGTTGGTGAGGCTGTAGCTCAGGCCCAGGTTGTACTTCTGCCGGAAAGTGTGCGTCAGTTCCAGGTTGTAGCTGGTTTGGGGGCGCAGGTTGGGGTTGCCGGCCCCGGAGGTGGTTTTGTCGATAATCACCCGGAACGGGTTCAGCTGCCCATACGAAGGCCGGTCAATGCGGCGGCTCAGCGAGAGGCTGGTTTCGTGCTTGTCCGAAAACACCCGTTTCAGGGCCGCACTCGGGAACAGCTGGAAATAGTGTCGGCTGAAATCGGGCAACTGGCCCGGCTGCGCCACATCCTGCCGGCCCTCGGCGTTGGTTTGCTCCCCGCGCAGGCCGGCTTGCAGCGTGAACTTGGGCTGGGTATAGTTCAGGTTGAGGTAGCCGGCGTTAATGTTCTCATCGTAGCGGAAACGGTTGGAGCGGTTGCGGTCCAGCGCTCCGTCCGTGAAAAACTGCACGTCGTTATCCGCCGATACCAAGCTGGTTTTGGCCCCCGCATCCAGCCGCAGCTGCTTGCTCAGAAACTGGGTATAGTCCACCTTCGCCGACTGAATGGTGAGCGTGCCCTGCTGGTCGCCGGTAATCACTTCGCCCACCTGCTCGGCCCCGTTGAAGCGGGTTTCCAGGCGCTGGTCCCGGCTGGTGCGGTAGCGGGCGTAGTCGGCATCGGCGGTGAGCTCCCGGGTACCCATAGTATCCCGGAAAGTGTGCCGGAAGCTGAGGTTGCCGGCCGCGTTGGGCGTGCGCCCCAGGCGGTAGTTAGCGGAGTTGTACTGCTGGGTCTGGTTGCGCAGCAAGTCGTTGATGGTGGTACTGTTGCGGCCCCGCTGCTCGTTGCGGTTGGCCAGTCCGGTTAGCGCCCCGCCCAGCACCGTGCGCTCCGTGAGGTTGTAATCGATACCCGCCTTCCAGGAGTGGGAGCGAAGCTGAAAGGGGGAGCGGTTGGCTTGGTCCGTCACCTGAATCAGCTGGCGGCCGGCGTCGGGGCTGGCACCCGGCCGGTAAAAATCCCGGTAAATGGTCAGGCGCGGCTCCCCGGCGCGGTCGGTGTAGGTATAGGAGCCGAACAGATTGTATTTCTGCTGGCGGTGGTTGAGGCTCAGGCCGGTGTTGTACTTGTTGTACTGGGTGCGGCCGTAGCTGGTATTCAGGCTGCCATTGGTGCCTATCCGCTGGTCCTTCTTCAGGTTGATGGCAATGATGCCGGCCCCGCCCTGGGCGTCGTACTTGGCCGGTGGGTTGGTAATCAGCTCAATGCTTTTGAGCTGCTCGGCCGGTAACGCCCGCAGGTAGTCGGCCAGTTCCGTACCCGTCATGGGCTGGCGCTTGCCGTCAATGAGCACCAGCAGGCCCTGTTTACCGCGCAGGGCCAGGTTGTCGTTGCCATCCACGGTCACGCCCGGGGAGCGGCGTAGTACATCCAGGGAGGTGTTGCCGGCCGCCAGGGTCGAGCCCTCCACATGTACAATGGTGCGGTCGGCTTCCCGCTCAAACGTGGGGCGCTGGCCCGTAATGGTTACTTCCCGGAGGGCCGTGGCCGTGCTGGGCTGCAGCGTGATTTCCAGTGCCCGTACGGGGCTGCCGGCCACCAGGTCCAGCGGCCCGGCCCAGGCCCGCCCAAAACCCACCTGCGCCGCCGAAACCAGGTAGCGGCCCGCACTCTGTTCAAAGTGAAAGGCGCCCTTCTCGTCGCTGAACTCCGTTTTGATGGCTACGGAGTCGGTGGCGCGGTGCAGCACAACGGTAGCAAACTCCACGGGCACACCCGTCGCCGATTTCACTCGTCCATCCAGGCTTTGGGCTAGTGCTGGCGTGCTGCTCAGTAGGCTAAGTGCCAGTATGCACCGCGTGCTATGCCGGGAGCCGTTGTTGTTTGCCGTGTTCATAGATAAAAGGGAGGGAGAGAGTGGGGGATATATGTGAAATAGAAAGGCAAAGCTGCGCCAGCGTCCTCTCGAGGCCGTTTTTTTGCTTTACAGAAATGGGCGAAATCAGTATTACGAATGATTTCGTAGTAAACGTACGAATATTTTCGTATATAAAAATAGAGAAATCAATATTTACCTGATAAGTAGCTTATTCGGCAGATGAAGTGCAGTTCACGGCAATCTGGTCCAGCAGAAAACGGAGCGTGTTCAAATCATTTTCGCTCAGGCCCTGCAGGGCTTTGGCCCGGTTGCTGAGCACTACCGGCTCCACGGCTTGCAGAGTATGAAGGCCCTGCTCCGTAACGCGTAGCTGGGTGCGGCGGCCGTCGTGAGGGAGGGGCTCGGCCCGGAGCAGCCCCCGCTCCAGCAGCAGCCGGATTATGCGGGCCACGGAAGCCTGATCCTTGAAAACCCGCTCCGCAATATCGGTTTGGGTTAAGTCGTCGATTTCCTGAATCACGCACAGCACCAGCCACTGGTCGATGGTAATAGCAATGCCCGCGCGGTCAATGTTGGTCTGGGCCATGCGGCGGTACTGCCGGATGGCTTTGTCCAGGGAGTAGAAGAGGATAGAAGAAAGCATGGTCAATGATATATCATATAGATGTATGATATATCATGATAGTTGCCTAAGTGCCCAGTTTTATTTTCAAAGGGGCTCCTTCCAGCGGGTTCGTAACCGGCAACCGTGCCAGCGGCGCTCAGCGGCCGGCACGGTTGCCGCGTGCCAGCGCCGGAACATCAACAGTCAGTGACAACCGACCCGGCGGCGGCTTGCCCCCGGACCGGATATGCCGCTACGCCATTGATACGTCTGCTACGCAGCGCGCGACTTTGCTTACTGCACACCGGCGGCCCTGCGCTTTTCCTCATCGGCACTGCCGGCGCGTTTGCGGGCCGCGGCCACCTTATCGTTGCCGAAGCGGTAACTGATGGCTAGCGTAACCACCCGCGAGTCCTGGGCCAGGCGGAAGGTTTCGGTGAGCGGCTGGTAGCGGGAGGTTACGCGCAGGGGAGTGGTATAAAGCATATCCGTAGCATTCAGCTTCAGCGTAGCTCGCCCCACTGATTTCTGCACGCCCAGGCTCAGCTGCCCGAAGGAGCGCACCAGCTGGTAGCCGTAGCGTTCCAGAGAGTTGTAGCTGCCATTCAGCTCGGCGCTCCAGCCCTTGGGCAGGCTAAATGAATTGCTCAGGCTCAGGATGGCGCCGGGCTGGCTGGCCGGCAACTCGGAGCCTCCCACCGTGCCCCGGAACCGGATATAAAACACTTCGGCGTTGGCGTAGAGCTTCCACCATTTGGCCGCTTCCAGGGGCGAGGAAACCGTGAAACCCCAGTAATCCTGGGCGGTGAGGTTCACATCGGTGGCGGCCAGCAGGCCCTGGGCGTCCAGCAGGTACACGCTGAGAATGGGGCGGCGGGTGTGGGTATAGCGCAGGGACGTACTGGTTTTGTGCCGGAACGTGTGCGTCAGCTCCGCCTGGCTGCTGATCTGGGGCCAAAGGGCGGGGTTGCCCACGCGGTAGGAGGTAGGGTCCACGTAGGAGCGGAAGGGGTTGAGCTGGTTGTAGGTGGGGCGGTCGAGGCGGCGACTCAGCGAGAGGGCCACCTCGTGGGCTTCGCTGAGGGAGCGCCGCAGGGTAAGGTTGGGAAAGAGCTGGAAGTAGTTGCGGCTGAATTGCTCTGCCCCCATTGCCTGGCGGCCGTAGGTGCTGGTTTGCTCAGCCCGCAACCCGGCCGTAACCTGCAAAGCAGGCCGGTTGCGGCTCAGACTCAGGTACCCGGCCCGAATGTCTTCCTCGTACCGAAACTGATTGGTCAGGCCGGTATCAACCTGCCGGCCGCCCCCATTCAGCTCCCGCTCAAACAGCACGTCGTTGTCAGAAGTGACCCGGCTCACCTTCAGTCCGGCTTCCAGGCGCAGGCCGTGGCGCAGGGTCCGGAGGTAGTCGGTTTTGCCGCTGAGTAGGGTGAGCTTTCCGCTCTGGTCGCCGAGCAGGCGGCTGGCAAAAGCGCTGGGGCGCAGCACCGAGTTGGCACTCAGCTCCAGGGTGCGGGTGAGGTCGTAGCGGGCCACGTCCACATCGGCCGTCAGCTCCGGCGTACCCAGCGAATCCTTCGGGAACTGGTGGCGCAGCAGCGCGGTGGCCGTGAGGTTGGGCGTGAGCAGGTTGCGCTGGTTCTGGGCCAGCACTACATCCATGAGCTGGTACTGGGCATCATACAGCCGCGACTCGTTCAGGCCCTGGGAAGGCAGGCGGCTTTCCAGCCCGCTGAGTACCAGGCCCAGCGTGGTGCGGGTACTAACGGTAATATCGGCCCCGGTGCGCCAGGTATGCGACTGCAAGTGCCCGCGGGGCGTGTTGTACTGCTCCAGAAACCGCACCGGGCGGCCGTCCTGCAGGTAGGTGCGGCTGATGGCCAGCTCCTGAAAGGTCTGGCGGTCGGCGTAGGTGTAGGTGCCGTAGAGGTTGAGGTGTTTGCGGCGGTAGTTCAGGCTCAGGCCGCTGGTGAATTTGCCGTAGCGGCCCCGCCCATAGGCCGCATTGGCGGACCCGTTCAGACCCAGGCGCTGGTCTTTTTTGAGGTTGATGCTGATAACGCCGGCCCCGCCCTGGGCGTCATACTTAGCCGGCGGGTTGGTAATCAGCTCCACGGTGCTCACCTGTTCGGCGGGCAGGGCCCGCAGTAGCGCCGCCAGCTCCGGGCCGGTGAGGGGTTGCCGTTTCCCATCAATGAGCACCAACAAGCCCTGGCGGCCACGCAGGGTCAGGTTGTCGTTGGCATCCAGGGTTACGCCGGGGGCGCGGCCGAGCACATCGAGGGTGGTGTTGCCAGCGCTGAGTACGCTGCCCTCCACGTTCACCATGGTGCGGTCGGGGAGGCGCTCATACAGGGGCCGCTGGCCGGTCACGGTTACGCCCTTGAGCTGGGTGGCGGCTCCGGCCGCCAGCTCAAACTCCAGCGGTGCCAGCGCCTGGGTGGTTGCTGCCAGCGGCCCCTGCCAGCTGCGGCCGTACCCAAGCTGGCTGGCCGAAACCAAATAGCGGCCCTCGGCCGGAACCGGCAGCTGGAAATGGCCCGCCGCATCACTGAACTCCGTTTTGACCACGGCCGAATCGGTGGCGCGGTGCAGGGTAACGGTGGCAAACTCCAGGGGACCCGCCGCGGCACGAACGGTGCCCGAAATAGGGGCGGGGCGGCTCTGGGCCAGGGCCACTGAGGAAGCCAGCACCAGTATGGAGCAACAGGCAAAACCTGCTACTGGCCGGGTAAGATAACATAGCATGAGTACACGTTCCGGTTGGTTGTGAAAATCGGAATGTGCAATAGGAGCAGGACACGGGATGGCAGAGTACTTCCCGCATTATAGAGAGCAGATGGTACTGTTGTTCCCAGAAAGAACAAGCAGTAACCGGCGTAAGATAACAGGTTTGCGGGAGTGCGGAAGCAAAATGTTCTTTCCCGAACACGGCAGCATTGGGCCCGCATCGGTCCGAAAAAGCCGGTTGCCCGGCCGCAGCGTGCAGCCCAGCAACCGGCTTAGGGAAGCGCAGGGGCTGCCTACCGCAATGCTTCCAGGGCAGCGCGCAGGCGGGGCAGGGCCGCCTCAATCGACTCCAGGGAAGCGCCACCTACCGACATCCGGAACCAGGGGGAGGTGCCATCCGTACCGAAGGCGCTGAACGGCACCAGGGCCAGCCGGGCCTCGCTGATCAGGTAAGAAGTCAGCTCCTTGGTCGACGTCAGCACCTGCCCCGCGGGGGTGCGGCGGCCCAGTACATCCAGCTTGGCCGTGAGGTAGATGGCGCCCATCGGTACCATGGAGTCCACGGGCAGGCCAGCGGCTTTCATGGCTTGCAGGCCCTGGTGCAGGGCCTCCAGGCTGTGCTGTACTTTTTGCTTGAATGAGTCCAGGAAACCATCTACGGCACTGGTCTGGGGCAGGTACTGGGCCGTGGCCACCTGCTCGGCTTTGGGAGCCCAGGCACCCACGTGGCCCAGTATGGCCTTCATCTTGTCAATTACCGAAGCCGGCCCAAACGCATAGCCCACCCGTACGCCGGTAGCCGCCAGGCACTTGGAAATACCATCGATGTACACGGTGTAGTCGCGCAGCTCGGGGCGCAGGTTCACGGGGTCGTAGTGCTCAGTAGCGCCAAAAGTCAGCAGCCAGTAAATCTGGTCGTAGAGCAGGTAGAGCGATTTTTTCCCGGGGCCGCGGCGCTTGTTCTCGGCCAGTACCAGGTCGCAGATGGCTTCCAGGTCCTCGCGGCTGAAAACGGTACCGGTGGGATTGAGTGGGGAGCATAGGGCCAGCAGCGTCGCTCCGGCCAAGTGGGGTGCCAACTCGGTGGCCGTGGGCATAAAGTTGTTTTCAGGGCGGGTTTCCACCATCACCGCTTCGGCCGAGGAGAGGTGGCAGTAATGGTTATTGTTCCAGCTGGGTACCGGAAACACCACTTTGTCGCCGGGGTCTACCAGGGCCAGGTAGGTGGCATAAATCAGCGGGCGGGAGCCCCCGGCCACCAGGAAGTCGTTGGGGGAGTAGGAGAGGCCCAGGCGCGACTCCGTGAAGGCTGCGGCGGCCTCGCGCAAGGCAGCCATGCCGTTGGCGGGCGGGTAATTGGTATGCCCGGCCTGGTAGGCAGTGGTAATTTCCGTCTGCAGTTCCGTAGGAATGGGAAAAATAGACGGGTCAAAGTCGCCAATGGTGAGGTTGCAGATTTGCTCCCCCTTGCGAATCATGTCGTTGACTTCGTTGCCGATTTTAATGATTTCGGAGCCAATCAGGCTGCCGGCCATTCGCGAAACTTGCATGGTAGGTGTTGGTTTGGATCGGCCAAATGTAAGAGGTGAGAGGGGGAAAATGAGGGGAGTTGGCAGGAATCTATCCGGGCTGGGCCTCAGCTACATTAGCAACTCCCCGTACCTTTGCCCACATGCTGACCATCAAAATTTCTTCTCTAGACGCGCTGCCGGCTGCCGCTGAGCAGGTGCGTGCTGCTATTCAGGGGCATTCCATTGTGTGTTTTGAAGGGGAGATGGGAGCTGGAAAAACCACGTTTATCAAGGCCCTATGCCGCAGTCTGGGTGTGCAGGAGGAGGTGAGTAGCCCCACGTTTTCCCTGGTGAATGAGTACCGCACCGGGCAGGACCAGCCGGTTTACCACTTCGACTTTTACCGCCTCAACCACCCCCGCGAGGCCGAAGGAATTGGCGCTTTGGAGTACTTCGATTCTGGCTATCTTTGCCTGATAGAGTGGCCCAGCCGCATCGAAGCCCTGTTACCCCCCGACCGGCTCCTCCTCACGCTTACCGTTACCGGACCCTCCTCCCGGGAATTAAGAATTGAGAATTAAAAATTAAAAATGGTTGGTTCTGCTTTCTGCGACATTAGCCATGTGCTCAATTTTTAATTTTTAATTCATAATTTTTAATTCAAGAAAATGCCCGACGCAGTGCCCTCCGGATTCGAGCAGCTGGCCGCCAGCCGCGCCTACTTCACCCAGGAGTCCATGCTGGCCGTGGAAACCCGGAAGCGGAAGCTGTTTATCGGGCTGCCCCGGGAAACGTCGTTGCAGGAAAACCGCATCTGCCTCACGCCCGAAGCCGTAAAGCACCTGGTGGAGGCCGGCCATGAGATTCTGCTGGAAAGCGGGGCCGGGGAACCCAGCAAGTACTCCGACCATGACTACTCGGAGGCTGGGGCCACGGTAGCTTACTCCCAGAAAGAAGTATTCGAGGCCGATATCATTCTGAAGGTGGCCCCCCCCACCTACGATGAGATGGAATACCTGCGGGCCGGCCAAACGCTGATTTCGGCCTTGCAGTTCGGCTCCCTCACCGGCGAGTACATTACGGCCCTGCTGCGCAAGAAGGTGAATGCCATTAGTTTTGAGCTGATCAAGGACCCCTCGGGGGCGCGGCCGGTGGTACGGGCCATGTCGGAAATTGCCGGCTCCACCGTCATGCTGATTGCCGCCGAATACCTGGCCCGCTCCAACGAGGGCAAGGGTATTATCCTGGGCGGCATTACGGGCGTACCCCCGTCGCAGGTGGTTATCCTGGGGGCCGGCACGGTGGCCGAGTACGCCGCCCGGGCTGCCATTGGTCTCGGGGCTGAGGTAAAAGTGTTTGATAATCATCTGTATAAGCTGCGGCGCCTCAAGCAAAACTTAGGACAGCCCCAGCTCTATACCAGCACCTTCGATACCTTCGCTCTCAACCAGCAGATCCGCCGGGCCGATGTGGTAATCGGGGCCTTGAATGCCGAGGAAGGCCGCATTCCATTTATGGTATCGGAGGATGCCGTATCGACTATGGCCCCCGGCTCCGTGATTATTGACGTGAGCATCGACCAGGGCGGCTGCTTCGTAACCAGCGAAATGACCAGCCACAGCAAGCCCGTCTTTCGCAAGTACGACGTCATTCACTACTGCGTGCCCAACATAGCCTCGCGGGTGCCGCGTACGGCCACCAACGCCCTTAGCAACATCTTCACGCCCATTTTGCAGGAAATCAGCCAGCACGGCGGCATCAACGAGGTGCTGTTTACCAACGAGCATTTTCGCTCCGGTGTGTATATGTACAAAGGCTCCCTCACCAACGCCAGCATTGCCCGCAAATTCAACATGCGCTACAAAGAGCTGGCCCTGATGATTGCCGTGCGCAACTAAATCACGGATTTAGCTGGATTTTGCGGATTACACGGATTTTGGGATTCGGTTGGCAGGTCAGATCTGTCAGGTTGTGTGGAGCGTATCTATGGCTTCGCTGAGTCACTGTCCCGGTAAAATGTAGAACGTCATGCTGAGCTTGCCGAAGCATCTCTGCCGCTTCGTTGAATCAAGACGAACGAAGCGGTAGAGATGCTTCGACAAGCTCAGCACAAGGTTTTTGGTTGCAGCTGAGCCTGCCAGCCTGGCCGCCGCTCAGCTTTCCGGGGGCAGGAGGCGGATGATGAAGTTTTTGAGCGGGTTTTTTTTGATGAGGGTAACCAGCTGGCCGTTGGCGTACTGATATTCATCCTCGCGGCCGGCGCGGCCGGCGCGGCTGGCAAGCCAGCGGCTGGGGCGGCCGGGACGCAGCGCGAAGTAGTCGCCAAAGTATTCGGCAAAGGCCCGCGCCTGCCCGGCGGGCGGCTCGGCAAAGAACAGGTTGGTAACGGCGTAACGGATGGGCTGGGTTTCGGTGGCCTGATAGTCGTGCTTGTACTGGTGGGCCACTATGTCGTAATGGTCACCCTTCCACTCGGTGCGGGTGCTGAAGTTGCCCTGGTTGGTGCGCGCTTCCACCGTGGACAGTAGCAGCTGGCCGTTGCGGAAGCGGTTGACGACATGGTAGTAGATGACGAGGTGGTAGAACAGGAAGTTTACCCGCACGTCGCTCACCAGCGAGTACGTTACCTCGGGGCCTACCGGCGGCTGGCGGGTGGCCGTCATGGTGCCAACCCGCACGCCCGCCACCTCAATGGCGTAGCGCCGCACTTCCGCCGTTGGCGGCGGGCCAGCCACCATAGGCAGCGTACCGGATAATAACAAAGCCGACAGAACCATGCGGATAGGGCTGAAAGGAAGTCAGGCAATGAGCCGAACGGTTAAAATACACTAAACCCCGTCATGCTTCGGCAAGCTCAGCATGACGGGGTTTTAGCCGTTTTCATACCGCTGTCTAGCAGCAACCACCGCCGTCATAGTGGTAGGTGGAGGGCGATACGAAGATATCAGGGCGGCCCAGGGCGAGCAGGTTGGCGGCGGTTTTGTCGCACACGGCCAGGGGCTGGTTCTGCAGCAGCACGTGGCCCTTGTGGTCGTCGAAGTACTCTTCGCCGCCGTAGTAGATGGCCGTGCGGCCTGTGAAGATACAAGGGCCATCGGCGGGCATGGGGTCCTTGATGGCGCACACCTCCACGCTTTCAATGAAAATCAGCTCGTTGGTGGCGTAGTGCTGGGGCGAAAGCACCCGGTAAGCTCGCTTGGCCCGCACCTCCACCGTGCCAAAGCCGACTTCGGTAATCATATCCAGGTACTGCTGCAGCGGCAGTGAGCCGGTGAGGCAGAGGGCGCGCAGGCGCTCATCGGCCCGCAGCTCGTCGCTCATGGGCTGCTCACAGGTGGGGTCCGACATTACCAGGCGGCCGTGGGGCTTGAGCACCCGGTAGGTTTCCTGCAGGGCCCGGCGCAAATCATCCAGCTTGAAAATGTTGAACAGGCAGTTCTGGGCGGCCACGTCCACGCTTTCATCGGCTACGGGCAGGTGCAGGGCGTCGCCGGCCCGTAAATCCACGAATTCCGACTGAAACCACTCGTTCTGGCGCTCGGCTTCCTGCATGTTCTCGCGGGAGGCGTCCAGCATTTCGCTCACCACATCCACCCCAATGATGGCGCCGGGGCGGCGGCTGAAATAGGCAAACTGCAACAGCTCCATGCCCCCGCCCACGCCCACGTACAACACGGTGGGGTTGTTGGTCAGGTCGCGCGGGTTCACGGTGCTGCCGCAGCCGTAGTTCATGGCCAGCATCCGCTGCGGAATGCTTAGGCCAGGCAGCTGCCAGACGGGGTTGGTTGTGCAGCAAAGGCCCACCTGGGGCTCTTGGGCCGCCTGGCGGTATACGTCGGCGGTGGTTTCTAAATAGCTCATGCAGGCTGGGAGAGAAAAGAAGATAAAGTGGGAAGGGGGCGTAACCAGTGGGTTACTGCTTGTTCAGATTCCAGTTATAGTCGAGGTAGTCAATCCGGGTGTTGCCATCGATTTTGGTGGTGGCGTAGCGGTTCACCCACTTCACTACCGACTGCCCGTTCTGCTCCCAGTCGCCCTTGTACCAATCAAAATACTTGGAGAGCTGGGCCTGGTCCTTGGCCAGTTTGTTTTTGGCCGGATTGTTCAGGAAGTCCCGGCCCTGATCGTCGAGCTGGGCGTTGAGCTTGTCGGCGGTATAGGCTTCGTTGCGCAGGCGGGGGCAGGAAATGGAGGCGCACACCAGCGCAAAGTGAATGCGCGGGTCGTTATACTGCTTGCGCAGAATGCCGTGTTCAATGTTGTCGAGGCTCATTTTCTCGCCCCCAATGCTGAAGAACTTGGCCGCCCAGGGCGTGGTCACAAACGGAATCTTGATTTTGGAGCCGATGTCCTTGATGCTCTGTACGGGGTAGTGGTCTAGAATCAGGCGGATGGTGTAGGCGTTGTAGGCGTTGATCCAGAAGACCATCTGGTCGTTCTTGGGCCAGCTGCTGGTGGGGCGGTTCTTGCTGAGCTGAGCCAGGTACTGGTTGAACGCCGCCTCGTCGGCCTTGAAGCCTTTGTAATCGACGAGACCCTGGGCATTCACATGCTTTTTGAGCAGCTTATCGAAAGCCGCATGGTCGAGCGGAGCGGCGGCGGGACGGACGGCAGCTGCCGGGTGGGCAGGAGGGATGCCGTGGGCGGGGGAGAGGCCGGCCAGCGCCAGCGCGCCGCCGAGCAGGGGAAAGATCAGGGGTTGCTTCATTGCAGGGAATATACGGCAACTTGCCCCGGAAAAGATTGCCCCCCGGCAAACTCCGGGCCGCCGCAACTTCGTAAAGCTAGCTTCACCATCCTGCCCGTATGTTCCTTGTTCTTGTGCTGCTGGGCGGTTCCACCCTCGCCCCACCCGACACGGCGCGGCCCAAACGCCTGGCCCTCATTCCGGTGCCACTGGTGTACTACACTCCCGAAACGCGACTGGCCGTGGGCGCCGCCGCCACCGCCACCCTGCGCTTCAGCCGCGACGACGGCTTTGCCGCGGCCCGGCCCTCGCAGGCCACCCTGGCCGTGGCCTACACCCAGAACCGCCAGCTACTGCTGTACCTACCGTTTCAGCTGTTCTACAACCACAACACCTACTACGCCTACGGTGAGGCCGGCTACTACCGCTACACCTATTATTTCTACGGGCTGGGCCGGCAGGAAGTCCCGCGTGAGCTGTACAGCGTCAATTTTCCGCGGGTGCGGGTAAATGCCTTCCGGCGGGTGGGCCGCCTGCTGGGTGAGCGGGGCCAGCTGTACGCCGGCCTGCGCTACCAGTACGAGGACTACCAGGTAACGCGCGTGGCCCCGGGCGGGCTGCTGGCCGGCGGCACGGTGCCGGGTGGGCAAGGCAGCCGCCTCACGGGCGGCGGCCTGGGGCTGTTCTTCGACTCCCGCGACAACGTGTTTTATCCCCGCAAAGGCGTAGTGGCCGACGTGGGGGCCTTCCTGCGGAACCGGGCCACCGGGGCCGGGCCGGCCGGCGAAACCGCCCGCTTCAGCCGCTACGTGGCCGACGTGGCCGAGTACCACGCCCTGGGCCGCCGTGCCGTGCTGGCCCTCAACTATGCGGGCAGCCTGATAGTGGGCACGGCTCCGTTCAACGCTTTGTCACAGCTGGGCGGCTCGCGGCGGTTGCGGGGCTACTACGAAGCCCGCTACCGTGACCAGAACCTGGCTCTGGTGCAATCGGAAGTGCGCCTGGAGGTGTACAAGCGGCTGGGCGCGGTGGTGTTCGGGGGCGTGGGCGCGCTGGGCGACGAGCAGAAGCTGCTGCGGCTCCGCGACCCGAAAGCGGCCTACGGGGCCGGCCTGCGCTTCACCGCCAACCGCCGGGACCACCTCAACGTGCGCCTCGACTACGGCCTGGGTCGGCAATCCACGGGCTTTTACCTGACCGTGGGGGAAGCATTCTGACCTCCGGCCGCTTGCTTATCCGAAAACTGTGCGGAAGTTGCCGCCGCCGCCTTGCCGCTGCTCTTATTACCACCATTCTGTAGTTCGCGCCCTCTTTCCTTTCCCGTTTCTGCCCGATGATTAGCGTTATTATTCCTACCTACAATGAAGCCGACAACATAGTCCGGCTGGTAGCTGAGCTTGGCCGCTTCGCTCCGCCCGGTGCCGTGGAGGTGCTGGTGGTGGACGCCCACAGCCCCGATGGCACCGCCGCCGCCGCCCGGGCGGCCGGGGCTACTGTGCTGCTGGCCCCGCAGGCCGGCCGCGCCGCCCAAATGAACCACGGTGCCCGTCACGCCCGCGGCTCACTACTCTACTTCGTGCACGCCGATGTGAGCATCCACCCCGACTACGTGGCCACGCTGCAGGCTGCCGTGGCGCAGGGCTACCCGGCGGGCTGTTACCGGTTTCGGTTCAACTCCCGCCACCCGCTGCTGCGCCTCAACAGCTACGGTACCCGCTTCAAGGGCATCATGAGCCGGGGCGGCGACCAGACGCTGTTCATCACCCGGGCCCTGTTTGAGGAGCTGGGCGGTTTCAATGAGCAGTTTGTGATAATGGAGGACTTCGAAATCATCCAGCGCATCCGGCGGGTGGCCCGCTTTCACATTGTACCTCAGGAAGTCGTGGTATCGGCCCGCAAGTATGAAACCAACAGCTGGCTGCGGGTGCAGCTGGCCAACCTCACGGCCTTCACCCTGTTTTTTCTGCGCGTGTCGCCGCCCCGCATTGCGCGCACCTACAAGGCCCTGCTCAACTACCGCTGATGGATGCTGCTGTGCTGCCGCGCGTGCTCCTGACCGGGGCCAACGGGTTTCTGGGCCGCCACGTGCTGGCCGAGCTGCTGCGGCGTGGCTACCCGGTGCGCGCCCTGGTGCGGCCCGGTCAGGCGGTTGGGGCGGCCCCCGGACTACCGCCGCTGGCTGCGTTGCCCATCGAAATCGGGGAGGCCGACCTGAGCCGGCCGCTGGAGCCGGCAGCCTTAGCCGAGTTGGGGCGCGGGTGTGGGGCTATTGTGCACGCGGCGGCGCTGGCCCAGGTAAACCCGGCCCGCAACCCGGCCGTGTGGGCCGTCAATGAGGGCGGCACCCGGCAAGTGCTGGCCCTGGCCCGCCTTGCGGGCGGGCCCCGGCTGGTGTATGTGGGCACGGCCAACGTATTCGGCTTCGGCTCCCGCACCCACCCCGGCAACGAAACCCGGCCCTACGCCGGCCGCCGCTACGGCCTCGACTACATGGACAGCAAGCGCGCCGCCACCGACCTGGTGCAGCAGGCCGTGGCCCGCGAGCAACTGCCGGCCGTGCTGGTGCATCCCACCTTTATGCTGGGGCCCGGGGATGCCAAGCCTACCTCCAACGCCCTGGTGCTGGAGCTAAGGGCCGGCCGCCTGCCCGGCTACCCGCCCGGCGGCAAAAACTACGTGCACGTGCACGACGTGGCCGAGGCCACCGTCAGCGCCCTGACGCGGGGGCGGGTGGGGGAGTCCTACATCCTGGGCCACGAAAACCTGAGCTACCGCGAGGCCTTTGCGTTAATTGCCGAAACCGTGGGGGCGGCCCCGCCCCGCTGGCCGCTGCCGGCCGCCGCCGCCCGCCTCTACGGTGCCTTCTGCGACCTACAGGCCCGCCTTACGGGCCGCCCGGCGGCGCTCAACGCGGCCATGGCCGCCGTGGCCAACGATGGTCATTACTTCACCGCCCAGAAAGCCCGCACCGAACTGCTGCTGCCCCAGACGCCCATCCGGCAGGCCGTTACGGAGGCCTTTACCTGGTTTACCGCCCACGGCTATGTTCAGTAAGGCAACCCCGCAGCCACTGGCCGGTAAGGTGGCCCTGATAACCGGCTCCGAATCCGGTATCGGGCGCGAAACAGCCCGGGCCTTTTGCCGGCAGGGGGCGGCCGTGGTGCTTAATGGCCGCCAGCCCGAGCGGCTGGAAAGTACCCGCCAGGCCCTGGCTGCCGAGGGCTACCGGGTAGCCGCCTGCGTAGCCGACGTGACCGACTATGCCGCCTGCGAGCAGCTGGTGGCCGTGGCCATCCGGGAGTTTGGGCGGCTGGATATTCTGGTGGCCAACGCCAGCATTTCCATGCGCGCCTACTTCTTGGACATGACGCCCGCGGTGTTCCGGCAGGTACTCGATAGTAACGTGTACGGGGCCGTGTTTCCGCTGAAGGCCGCTTTGCCCCATCTCATCCGGAGCCGGGGCAGCGTCACGTTCATCTCCTCGATTTCGGCACTGAATGGGATGCCCAGCGGCTCGGCCTACTGCGCCGGTAAGGCGGCCTTGGCCAACCTGGCCCACACCCTGCGCCTGGAGCTGGCCGATACTGGCGTCCATTTCGGGGTGGTACACATTGGCTTCACCCAGAACGACCCCGAGAAGCGTGTGCTTGATGCTGCCGGCCGGCCCGTACCCATTGCCCACCGGCCGCCCCGCTGGCAGAAGTCGCAGGCCCAGGTGGCGGCTATTATTCTGGGCCACGTGCAGCGGCGGCGGCGGCGCACCGTCATTTCGGTGTTGGGTGTGCTGATTCTCGTCGTACATTCGGTACTGCCCCGGTTGGGCGACTGGGTGGTGCGCACCTCACAGCGCCGGCTCCGCAACTTCTATGAATAGCTGCCGCGCCGCAATCTGCTTCATCTCTTTTCCTCGTATTATCTTCTCATCTTTTCCCCGCACATGGAAACCTACTACAACCCCGCCGACCTCAAGAAATTCGGCAACATTGGCGAGTTTCAGAAAGAGTTTGCCGATAAGTTCTTCTCCTACTACGGGGCCGTATTTGCCGAAGGCGCCCTCACCGCCCGCGAAAAATCCCTGATTGCGCTGGCCGTTTCTCATGCCGTGCAGTGTCCGTACTGCATTGATGCCTACTCCGCCGACACGTTGGAGAAAGGCTGCACCGAATCCGAAATGATGGAAGCCGTGCACGTAGCCGCTGCCATTCGGGGCGGGGCCACGCTGGTACACGGCGTGCAGATGATGAATAAGGTAAAAGAGCTTTCTATGTAGTGGCTTCTGGTTTTTCGTTATGGGTTGTTCGTTGTTCGGGCGTGGCCGATGACGTTTCCTAAAACGGGCTGCGAGTGACGAACAACGAACAACCAATAACGAACGACAAACGACAAACCCGTGACGAAATCCCTCAAAGCCACCGGCAATCAGCTCGCCGATTCGGCTTTTCAGCTGACCGTGCTGCGCCAGGAAGTGGTGGACGTGCTGCACCTGCCGCCTTTTCATCAGAAGATGGGGGAGGCCGGGCTGTTTCCGCTGCGGCCTCTGGCCCCGGCCGTATTGCAGATCAACGTGGGCAAAATGTGCAACCAAGTGTGCAAGCATTGCCACGTGGATGCCGGCCCCGACCGCAAGGAAATTATGACCCGCGAAACGATGCAGCTCTGCCTCGATGCGCTGGCCCAGACCGATATTCCGACCGTGGACCTGACCGGCGGCGCGCCCGAAATGAACCCCGATTTCCGGTGGTTCGTGGAGGAAATCAGCAAGCTGGGGCGCAAGGTTATTGTGCGCTGCAACCTTACCATCATCGTGGCTAACAAGAAGTACCACGATTTGCCCGAGTTCTTCCGCCAGCATGGGGTAGAGGTGGTCAGCTCCCTGCCGTTCTACAGCGCCGATAAAACCGACCGTCAGCGCGGCGACGGAGTGTTTGCTGATTCCATCCGGGCCCTGCAGATGCTCAACGCCGTGGGCTACGGTCAGCCTGGCAGCGGCCTCATTCTAAACCTGGTATATAACCCGGCCGGGGCCTTTATGCCCGGGCCACAGGCGGGGCTGGAGCTGCAGTTCAAGCGCGCCCTGCAGAAGGATTTTGGCATCGTGTTCAACAGCCTGTTTGCCATTACCAACATTCCGGTGAGCCGCTTTCTGGACTACCTCATCGAATCGGGCAACTACGCGGGCTACATGGAGAAGCTGGTGAATGCCTTTAATCCTGCCGCCGCTGCCGGCGTAATGTGCCGCGACACCATTTCGGTGGGGTGGGACGGGGGCCTCTATGACTGCGACTTTAACCAGATGCTCGACCTGCACGTAGCCAGCCCCAGCAGCCACATCCGAAACTTTGATGCGGCAGCTCTGGCCCAGCGGGCGGTAGTGGTAAACCAGCATTGCTATGGCTGCACGGCCGGCGCGGGCTCCAGCTGCGGCGGTACCGTTGCCTAGCGTAAGAGTTGAGTTTGGCCCCCCCGGCGAATTCCCAGTTTAACCTTTTCGCCCGCATGAAGACAACGGATTTAAAAGGGCCGTTGTAGTTTAGCAGCATGAAGCATATTGTGTATATCAGCCGGGCTGTGCACGCGCTAACCGACTATGACCTGCAGCACCTGTTGGATCAGAGCCGGCGCGACAACGCGGAGAACGGTATTACAGGCGTACTGTTTTATAGCCACGGCAACATTGCTCAGCTGTTTGAAGGAGAGGAAGCAACGGCCGATGCCTTGTATGAGCGCATCAGCCAGGACGGCCGACATTCCCATGTGCGCAAACTGATTGACCGCTCCATTGCTGCCCGCAGCTTTTCGGAGTGGTCAATGGCATTTCATCCGTTGGCGGCCGAGAGCTTTGAAGCCCTGCAGGGATTTTTACTGCCCCACCGGGTACCGCCGGCCCCAGCCACCTTGCCCATTGCTGATGCGCTGCTGGTAGAGCTGGTACGGCTGGCGGTATTTGGTCCCGACCCGTCACAGCCATATCATCATATCGTAGCCCCCACGCTCTAGCACCCGCCTGCCTACTATGGCTGAAGTGGTCATATCTCATTCCTTACGGGCCGGCCCTCAGGGGCGCATATAAGCCCACATGATGCTTGCCCTTGATACCTACTCTCCCTTTTGAGCAGATGCTGCGCCAGCTGCAGGCGGGTGTTGCAACACTGGAAGGCCCCGACCTACGCTATAGTTTCGTAAACGACCAAATGCGGGAGTTGGTGGGTGAGGCTAAGCCGGGTCAGCGCGTAGCCGACCAGCCCGGGCAGTTACCTTCTTCCTTACTGGAGGTATTACCCCGTATTTATGCGGCCGGAGAGCAGTACACGGTCAAAGCCTGTGCCTGCGGCCCTCAGCACTGCTATGATTTGTCGGTACAGCCTTACCACGACGAGCACGGAGCCATGGCCGGGCTGCTACTGCTGGCCGTGGATGTAAGTGAGCAGGAAGCGGCCCGGCAGCGGGCCCACGAGTTGGCCCTTACCACGCGCCGCCTCGACGCCCGCCTGCGGGTGCTGACGGAAACGGCCCCCCTGGTTACCTTCACCACCGACGCTCAGGGTAAGGTAACCTATGTCAGTCCGCAGTGGTACCGCTTTACGGGCCAGCCACCTACGGCCGACTTAACGGCTATCTGGCCGTTGCTGGTGCATCCCGACGACCGGTTGCGGGTGCTCTACGAAGCCGAAGCGGCGCGGCGGGTAGGAGCAGGGTGGAATTTTGAGTACCGACTGCGCCGCTACGACGGGGCATACCGCTGGATGCTGAGCCGGGCCCTGCCCGAGATGCATCCTCCCGATGCGCCGGTTTTCTGGCACGGGGCACTGACGGAAGTACACCAGGAGCGCGAGCTGAGCGAGGCTCGCCGCCGTGGGGAGGCTGAGCTCCGGTTTCTGGCTGATAGTATTCCGGAGCTGGTCTGGACGGCCTCGGCCGAGGGCCTGGTCGATTATTACAACCAGTATACCTTGGAGTACACGGGACTGACCAAGGAAGAACTGGGGCCCACCGGCTGGGTAGGATTGCTGCAAACCGAAGAGCAGGCTGCCGCCGCCCGCCGGTGGGTGCAAAGCGTGGCCAGTGGTACCGAGTTTGAGGGCGAATACCGGATGCGTCGCCACGACGGAGTGTACCGCTGGCACACCATCAGGGCCCGGCAGCTTAGCGACGGCAGCGGCCCGCGCTGGTTTGGTACCTGCTCCGATGTGGAGGAACAGTACCGCCTGCGCCAGGTACTACAAACCCAGTACGACGAACTTTCCCGCGCCCATCATAACCTGGATACCTTCGTGTATGCGGCCTCCCACGACCTGCGGCAGCCGACCAACAACCTGCGTGGGCTGTTCGAGGAGTTGCGCCGCTCCGCTACCTTCGCCGACCCCGAGCAGGCCCTTATGCTACAGATGGTGGATGCGGCCCTCACTCAACTGGATGATACCCTGATTGATCTGGCTAC
Source organism: Hymenobacter metallilatus (assembly GCF_003944705.1). GTDB lineage: Bacteria > Bacteroidota > Bacteroidia > Cytophagales > Hymenobacteraceae > Hymenobacter > Hymenobacter metallilatus. The sequence goes on from NZ_RWIS01000006.1 coordinate 281,179, forward strand.
CACCGTGCGGACCCAGCGCCAGCAGCAGGAACCCGTGGAAGTACTGGATATGGCCCTGGTGCTGGAAGAAATTCTGCTGGGCCTGCGGCCGGAGATTATGCAGCGCGGGGCCCGGATTGAGGTGCTGGTTGGCGATGCACCGGGCCTGCGCTACAGCCGCGCCAATCTGCGTTCCGTAGTGCATAACCTGGTCAGTAATGCCCTTAAATTCAGTCATCCTGTACGCCCGCCGCATATCGTTCTGCGCAGCTACCATACCCCCGACGACCAGCCTGTGCTGGAAGTTCAGGACAATGGCCTGGGTATGCACATCGACAATCCGGCTCACCCGGTGTTTCAGCTCTTTGCCCGCCAGCACACCCACGTAGACGGCACGGGGGTGGGTTTATACCTGGTGCAGCGCATCGTGAGCAGCCAGGGCGGACACGTAACGGTAACCAGCACGCTGGGCGAGGGTACTGCTTTTCGGGTGTATTGGACGGTGCCGGCCGCCTGACCAGACTTCGGATACCAGCCGCGTGTAGCGCGCACGGCGTACCCTACCACGCAGCTGGCAGCCGAACCAGCGTATCAGCTTCTTCTATATGAGCCCAACCTTACGACAATGCCTGCTGGCTGAGGTGCTAGGCACGGCCTTCTTATTGATTTTTGGTACCGGAGCAGTGGTGGTGGATGAGCAGACGCACGCCATAGGGCACGGCGGGGTGGCGGCGGCCTTCGGGCTGATAGTACTCATTATTATTCAGGGCCTGGGGCATATCAGCGGGGCTCACGTTAACCCGGCCGTTACCATCGGGTTCTGGGCGGCGGGGCGCTTTCCGGGGCGGCGGGTAGTGCCGTATGTGCTGGCCCAGCTGGCAGGTGCGGCTCTGGGCAGCGGGGCCGTATGGCTGTTGGCCGCGCCCGGCTCCTCGCTGGGAGCTACGCTGCCGGCCCATGGGGTAGCCCAGGCATTTGCTGTGGAGTTAGGACTTACCTTCTGGCTGATGCTCATAATTCTGCGTGTTACCTGCAGCTACTATGAGCAAGGCTTGCTGGTGGGCCTCACCATCAGCAGCACTGTGGCGCTGGAGGCGCTGGTGGGTGGCCCTTTGAGCGGTGCTTCCATGAATCCGGCCCGCTCCCTGAGTCCGGCCTTGTTCAATGGCAACTTCACGGCTGCCTGGGTGTACGTGGCAGCGCCCCTGGCCGGGGTGCTGCTGGCCGTGCTGGCCGACCGTGTGCTCGACCTGAAAGCCCCTGCCACCCCCATGCCACCGCAATAGCCGGCCTAAGCCGCCAGCAGCAGCACTTTCCAGGCGTCCAGCAAGCGGCCTTCTTCCAGCAGCTGCTTACCCAGCTGCATCAGAGCAGACCGTTGGGTGGCGGGTTCGGAGTGCTTGCTCAGAGTATAGCTTACCATGGGCTCCTGACGGAAGGCCTGCACCTCTTCCTGAGTGGGAATAGACGGGGCTTCTATATTGGCCAAGCGGCCCAGGTTGTTGCCCGTGAGGATGTCGGAAGTGCGGATGTGCTCCGGCAGCTGATCGATGCCGATACCAAGGTGACGGTTGGGCTTGGGTACTTCGAACAGCGTAGCAGCGGAGCGGCTGTACCAGTCGCCGCCGAGGCGGGCAATGGCATCGAGCTTCACGGGGTCGATGCCGACGCCCGAGGACAGGATGATGTCTTCGCGGAAGTGGGCCAGCACCACCCGGCACAGTACCAGGTTGCCGGCACCGTTGTTCTGGCCCAGCTCGATTACCTGCTCCACCACGCACTCAAACGCGGCCGGGGCCTCCAGCACCCGGGGTGGGCGCACCCGCTGGCTGGGCACGGCCGTAAAGCCGGCCTTCACGAACTCATTCACGCCCCGGGCATATTCTGTGCTGGCCAACGACATCTGCTCCACCATGGCATAGTCGCAGATGTGAACCACGCACTCGGCTACCTCCCGCACATTTTGCAGGGTGTGTTTCTGGGAGTTGTCGCGCACCCGGTTGGCGGGAGAGAAAGCCAGAATAGGCGGATTGGAACCGAAGCAGTTGAAGAAGCTGTAAGGACTCAGGTTCACGCTGCCATCTGCGGCCACAGTACTTACAAATGCCACGGGGCGCGGGGCAATGGCCCCTACCATAAACGGGTGCCAGTCGGCGGGCGAAAGGTCAGACGGAACGATGCTGCGGAACGGGGTGGGAGTAGACATGGGGGCGAAGTTCGGCGTTGGCCGGCAATTATTCGTGGTAAGTCCACTGCCCGGTGCTGCTGCTGTAAAATGCCTGGACAAATAGCCCCATTCCATACCCTAGCTGATAGGTAGCGGAGTCGTTGGTAAGCGCAGGGGAATAGTACTGGAAAGGGGCTGGGGTAACTATACCGTAGGCAGTGGTAGGAAGCCGGGGCAGGTAGCGCGGCGTTAGTTGCGCCAGGGAGTCGGGAAACTGCTGCTGCGTGCGGTGGTACGTTGCCAGGGCCCGGATAATAACGCCCGCCCGCCGCTGCGAAATGCGGTTCTGCCACTGCTGTACGAGCAGGTACAATGGTAGCTGCAAAAGCAGGGCAGCGGCAGTAATCAGCCAGTACTGCCGCCACCGCCACCTGCTCATCGCATAACCTCCCACCGCCACCAAACTGCCCCCTACGCCCAGACTGAGTACCGGAGGCAACAGCCAGGCGTTGGTTTCCAGCTGGAGCAGCAACAGGGCTGCCAGTGCCATACCCCCCCACATGGCTACTGGCATTCTGGGAGCTTTAGAAGAAAGAATAGACATGGGGAGGGAAGTCAGACAGTAAAAAGGGTGAAAATTACTGCTATGTTGCACCGCTACCACCGTAGCCGGCCGCTAACCAGGAGAGGAGTAGATCCTGAAAGTAAAGTCTGGACAGCTTATAGCATATTTTTTTTAGATGCAGAATACCGAGTTAAGCAAACTGTTGAGTTATGCCCTGCGTCACCGCCCCGAGGAGCTGGGCCTGACCCTAACTGCCCAGGGGTGGGTGCCGGTAAGCAACCTGCTAGCGGCCCTGCAGGCCCGGGACGCCAGCATTACCCTGGCGCGGCTGCAGGTAGTAGTAGCCTCCAACGATAAAAAGCGCTTTGCCTTTTCTGAAGATGGCCAGCTGATTCGGGCCAGCCAGGGTCACTCGGTGGCTGTGGAGCTGGATCTGCCCCTGCAAGTGCCTCCCGAAATCCTGTATCATGGTACGGCCACGCGCTTTTTGGCGGCTATTCTGGAACAGGGCCTGCGCCCCGGCAACCGGCAGCACGTGCACCTCTCGTCCGACCGGCCCACGGCCGAGGCGGTGGGCCGGCGTCACGGCAAACCGGTTGTTCTGCTGGTAAAAGCCGGCGAGTTGCACCGGGCAGGAGGGCAGTTTTTTCGGTCAGCTAACGGAGTGTGGCTGACGGCAGCCGTGCCCGTGCCCTATCTGGTAGCGGAACCCGGCCCAGTGGAAGCAGTATGAACACGGTGCGCCGCTGCCTGGGTATTTTAGCCCTGCTGCTCTGGTGGGGGGCGGGGCTGCGGGGGCAGCCGCTGCCCGCCGATACGGCCCGACTGCGCCGCCACATCGTGGCCCTCACCAGCATGCCCGAGCCCCGCAATTACCTGCACGAGGCCAGTCTTAACCAGGCTGCCGACTACATCCGGGCGGAACTGGCCGCCGCCGGGGCCCGGCCTACCGTGCAGCCCTATGTAGCGCAGGGCCGCACCTACCACAACATCCTGGGCCATTTTGGTCCCGAAACCGGCCCCCGCCTCATTGTTGGGGCACACTATGACGTGTGCGGGGAGCAGCCCGGGGCCGACGATAATGGCTCGGGGGTGGCGGCTTTGCTGGAGCTGGCGCGCCTGCTGGGGCAGCAGCAGGCCCTGCCTTACCGGATTGATCTGGTAGCCTACACGCTGGAGGAGCCGCCATTCTTCCGCACCCCGCAGATGGGCAGCTTCGTACACGCCAAATCCCTGCACGATGCCGGCGTGCCCGTGCGCGGCATGGTGGCGCTGGAAACCCTGGGCTATTATGATGACCGTAAACACACCCAGCGTTACCCCTTGGGCCTGCTGAAATGGGTGTATGGCACGCGGGGTAACTACGTCACGGTGGCGCAGAAATTCGGCAACGGCCGCTTCGGTCGCCAGTTTGCCCGGCGCTACCAGGCCGCCGCCGTCCTGCCCGTGAAACGGTTTAAGGCACCCGCCTGGCTGCCCGGCATCGACTTCTCCGACCACCTCAACTACTGGCACTTCGGCTACCCGGCCGTGCTGCTCACTGATACCGCCTTCTACCGCAACCAGCACTACCACGAGCCCACCGACACACTTAACCGCTTGGATATGCGCCGGTTGGGGCTGGCCGTGAATGCACTGCTGGCGGTAGTTTCGGGCCGGTAATTCCACTCAGCTGCCAACCCCGGCGCTTCGGGGGCGTATGCCTGTTGTGCGACCCCGCGGGTATTGGGGTATACCGGATGAAGAAATACGTGCTTTGGAGTGTAGGCAGCCTGCTCACCACCGCTGGTTTTGGCCAGTCGCCGCGCCTGCTCGACCCCAACACGCTAGGCTGGTTTGTGTACACTGGCGACCATACACTAACCCCGCACTGGGCCGTGCACACCGAGTACCAGTGGCGGCGCATTAACTGGGCACCGCAGCAGCAGCTGGCGCGGCTGGGGCTGGTACGGACGCTGTCGGAGCGGGTAAGGGTGTCGGGGGGGTATACCTATTTTCAGACGCACCGTTACGGCCGCTACCCCACCGTGCCCAACCGTCCCGAGCCCGAAAACCGCTTCTATGAGGATGTTTCGCTGGATGACCAGCTGGGCCGCCTCAAGTTCAACCACCGGCTGCGGCTGGAGCAGCGCTGGTTGGGCAGCCGGGCCAACGAAGGGCAAGGCCCGGTGGAAGCCTGGGAATACCAGCACCGCATCCGTTACCAGCTCTCGGGCCAGTGGGCGGTGCAGGGCCCTACGGTGGAGGATGGCGAATGGTACCTGAATGCATTCGATGAGCTGTTTATCGGGTTCGGCCGCAACGTGCAGGGCAATGTGTTCAACCAGAACCGCCTGTCCGGCGGGCTGGGCTACCAGTTTGCCGATAACGCCAAAATCGAGCTGAATTACCTCTATCAAATCAGCCAGCACGCCACTCCGGAGCCAATTTCGGGGCGGCCCGTGTTCGAAATTAACCAGGGTTTCCGCCTGAACGTGCTGTACGACCTGAATTTCAGCGGAGAGTGAGCAGGGAGGGTAAAGGGTAAGAAAGCACGTCAGTGCAAGCCCCGCGAGATTCCTCGGCTCCGCCTTCACTTGGAATGACGTTGATGTACCCTGTTGTTCTCGTTTAGGTCAGCTGGCCTACCCACACCCAGCCGGTCTGCACCAGCAGGTACTCGTCGTTGCCCTCAGGTTGGCAGAGGCAGTGCGGTTTTTCGAGAGCCCACTCCGGCCAGCCATTTGGGTAATCGAACGAATCCACCACAACTTCCCAGGGATGCGGCTGCCACCTCAGCTTAGCGGCGCCGGGTAGTTCCCGGTACGCTGCCGGCAGGGGCGGACCCTCGGAGGACGGCTCCCCAAACCTATTTTGATATCGGTCGGCCATTTTCCGTATGCTTACTATTACCTGCGAACTGTGCGCAAACTCCGGCCCAACCAGCCATACGGCGGCATAAACCGGCTCAGTCAGCACAGCTAGTTCCAGTTGCCAGGCGAAAAAGGTGATGAGCAAATGTTGAGCCGCCAGCTGCCGCACCAGCATGGGGGGTTGCCGGTGATGCCAGTGCCACGGATGCAGGCCTAGTTTCTCGTAGTAGTACTGCCGGTTCAACAGGGCGTCAACGGAAAGTGGAGCTGCCCAAGTGCTTTCGGCCTGTCGATACCGCAGGTGTCTCTTGCCGCCGCGTATTTTCTTGTTGCTCTGAAACGAAGTGCCACGACGGTGCTTTATGGCTCTCATGCCTCAGCAGGTTGATTGCGTAATAATGGGCTAATTGTTGCTAAATTACTATATCTTTACTAATTAGCTATAGTTTGTTTGTAAGTCCTCACTCACTCCGGTATGTCTCAGCTGCGTTGTCCTAAGTGCGAATCAATGGAAGCCACTAAAAGCGGCGTGGTGGGAGGGCGGCAGCGTTTCAAGTGCAAGAACTGCGGCTACCACTATTCGGTAGCTAAAACGGGCAAAGAAACCAGCCCATATTACGTCATCAAGGCATTGCAGCTGTATGTAGAAGGCGTGAGCTACCGTGAGATTGAGCGGCTGCTAGGCGTAAGTCACGTATCAGTGATGAACTGGGTGAAGAAATACGGCGTAAAAGCCCCGCGCCAGACTGACTACCACCCAACCTACAAAATCCTGAATCAGAAGGAGCTGGCGGAGTTCTTTCAGAAGCCGGAAAACCTGAAGGAAGCAGGCTTAATTGTGACGGAGCTAGGCGATAAGTACATGATGATCAGGTGGGAGAGGTTTAAGCAAGGATGAAATAGCAGGTAATCTATAGTTGCTTAGCGTAACTATAGCCGGGGTATGGCCGGACGATGGGGATTTTTCTACTTGGGCAACCACTCTGCCGCCCCGGGGCGGCCGGTGGACTCTCGCTGACCTATTCCACTCCCCAAAAATCCACCCTGCTCATGCAAAAAGCCCGTTACGCCCTCACCCTAAGCGCGCTACTGGCTGCTGCCGGTGCCTCTGCCCAGGTTACCCCACCGCCACCCGCTGAGACTCCGGCTCCGCCGCCAGCTGCGCCCGTGCCAGTGGTAGCCGCGCCTGCACCGCCGCCCACCGAATCGGCCCCCTACGGCCCGGGTATGAAGGTGAACATCTCACCCGACGGTTCCAAATACATCCGCTTTATTACCTGGCACCAGATCTGGACGCGCTACACCGAAAACAACACCGGCACGCTGCGCGCCCCGGGCAAGCCCCAGTCCGACCAGATTGACTTTTCGTTGCGTCGTTCCCGCTTCATAGTGCTGTCGCAGCTGAACCCGCGGTTTCTGGTGTACACCCACATCGGTATCAATAATCAGACGGCCGTAAGCGGCGGTACGGCCCCGACGGTGGACGGCAAAAAGCCCCAGTTGTTCGTGCATGAGGCCGTGGTGGAATACAAGGTGAACAAGTACCTGAACCTGGGCGCCGGGATGCACTACCAGAACGGCCTCTCGCGCATGACGCGCTCCAGCACCATCAATTACCTCACCCTGGATGCGCCCCTGACCAACTGGCCCACCATTGAGGCCATTGACCAGTTTGTGCGGGGTATAGGGGTATACGGCAAGGGCCGCGTGGGCAAGCTGGACTACGTGCTGTCGGTAAACGAGTCGTTCCTGACCAACCAGACCGGCGCCTTCAGCACGCCGCTGGGCCTGGGCACTACCACCGGCACCGGCACGGCCCGGGTGAATACGGGCACCAACACGGCGCAGTATAATCCGCAGGGCACCAACCATGTGTACCAGGGCTATGCCAGCTACGAGTTTCTGGATCAGGAGGCCAACCTGCTGCCCTTTAACGTGGGTACCTACCTGGGTTCCAAACGGGTATTCAACATCGGGGCCGGTTTCTTCTATAATAAGGACGGCATGTACTCCCGCCCGACCACGAGTGTGCTGAATGCTGCTGCCATTGATGCCGCCACGGCCGCCGGCACCAACTCGCTGAACACGGTAGGCACCAACAAGCACGATATTGCCCTGTTCTCGGCCGATGTGTTTTTTGATACGCCCATTAACAAGGAAACCGGCACGGCTTTCACAGCTTACGCCGTGTACTATAACTACAACATGGGCCCCAACCACGTGCGCTTTATCGGGGCCGCCAACCCCGGCTGGGGTACCGATGCCCGCCGTGGCAACGCCGTACCCCACTCCGGCACGGGCAACGTGGGCTACGTGCAGGCCGGGTACCTGTTGCCGAAAAGCCTGCTGGGGCCCAAGCTGCGGGTGCAGCCCTACGCCTCCCACCTGCTGGCCGGCTACGAAGGCCTGCGCACCAGCAGCGGCGAGCAGAAGAACGTGAACATCTTTGATGCCGGCGCCAACTTCTACGTTGATGGTCACAACGCCAAGTTCACGCTCAACTACCGCGCCCGTCCTGATTTCACGGACGTGAACAATGTGAATTACCGCCCCGAAATAACCCTGCAGACGCAGGTAGCCCTGTAACGCTTCAGTTGCAGGTTTTCGGGTAGAACGTCATTCCTCGGCTTCGCTGCGCTGCGCTCGGAATGACTTGCTATTCGGCAACCGACAACTCGCAACTGGCAACCGATATTTCATCTTCCCACTTTACTTCTCACCCATCATGCACCAGAACTTACCACAGCGCGACGCCTACGCCGGGGCCGCGCCCCTGGGTGGAACTCCCACCGCCGACGATGCCGTGGCCCACGACAACAACGCCGTTTCAACCGGCAAAATCTGGCAGGTGATTACCGCTTCATCGGTGGGCACCGTCATTGAGTGGTACGACTTCTACATCTTCGGGTCGTTGGCGGCCATCATTGGGCCGGTACTGTTCGGCTCCACGGGCAAGATTGAGGATACCATTCTCGGGACGCTGGCCGTGTTTGGGGCCGGGTTTGTGGTGCGGCCATTTGGGGCGCTGTTCTTCGGCCGTATCGGCGACATGATTGGGCGCAAGTATACTTTCCTGCTCACCCTGCTGATCATGGGCGGAGCCACCTTCATCACCGGGCTGATTCCGAGCTACGATAAAATCGGGCTGGCGGCACCCATTATTGTAACGCTGCTGCGCCTGCTGCAGGGGCTGGCGCTGGGTGGCGAGTACGGCGGTGCCACCACCTACGTGGCCGAGCATTCCCCCGACAACAAGCGCGGCTATTATACCTCCTTCATTCAGATTACGGCTACGGCCGGCCTGCTGCTGAGCGTGCTGGTAATTGTTGCTACCCGCAAAACCATGGGTGAGGCGGCCTTCAAGGAGTGGGGCTGGCGCATTCCCTTTCTGCTCTCGGGCCTGCTGGTTATTGCCTCCTATTACATCCGGCGCAAGCTGCACGAGTCGCCGCTGTTTGCCAAGGCCAAGTCAGAGGGCAAAACCAGCACCAACCCCCTGCGCGAGTCGTTCGTGAATCCCGTAAACCGCCGCCTGGTACTGATTTCGCTGTTTGGCGCTACCATGGGCCAGGGGGTGGTGTGGTACACCGGCCAATTTTACGCTTACTCCTTCATGCAGAATACGCTGAAGCTGGATATCGTGGATGCCTCCGTGGTGCTATGCACTGCCCTGATTCTGGCCACCCCGTTCTTCGTGTATTTTGGCTCGCTTTCCGACCGGATCGGCCGCAAGAGAATTATTATGATGGGGCTGCTCTGTGGGGCTCTGTTTACCTTCCCCATCTTCCACGGCCTCAAGCAATTTGCCGGCCCCATCACGGAAGTAACGGCCGCCACCGTAGATGCCACTGGCAAGGCGGTTCCCGCCGTAATGAAGGCCCTGGAGCCTAACCTCATTGCCATGACGGCCCTGGTGTTCTGCCTCGTGCTATTCGTGACGATGGCCTACGGCCCCATTGCTGCCTACCTTGTGGAGTTGTTTCCCACAAAAGTGCGCTACACTTCTTTATCCTTGCCTTACCACATTGGCAACGGTGTATTCGGGGGCTTTGTGCCGCTGATTGCTACGGCCCTGACCCTGCGTGCTGCCGCTTCCGATTCACCCTTTATCAAGGAGCACAGCACGCTGGCTGGGCTGGTCTATCCGGTGGGTATTGCGTTGCTGTGCTGGTTTATTGGCCAGGCCCTGATGAAGGACGTGCGCAATGTGAAACTCATGGACGACACCTCCGCGGCCTAACCGGGGCCGGGTATTCCTGCTAAATGCTTTGCCGGCCCCATTCGCCGGCATAGCACACAAAGTCCGCCGGGCCATTGGTCCGGCGGACTTTGTGTGCTGACCCATCCACCTGGGCAGCACCATTATGTTCGGGCGTTTGGCCTCACCCACCAACCTCTTTCCGAAAAAGAGAGGGGGTGGACAGGAAAAAAGGAAACCTATAAAAGAGAACGTAACAGCGCTGGTCCGCGCAATTGGCTACATTTCCCGCTTCTTAATTCGACGTGTGTATGGCTGCCCCCGGAACCGAAAAAACCGAGCACCAGCGCGGCCAGCGGCTGCTGTTCGTGGCCGTGCTGTTTGCCGTGCTGCTCAATTTTCCCTTCCTGTCCGTGTTCAATCACGCCGGCCATGTGGCTGGCATTCCGGTGCTCTACCTCTACGTGCTGGCGGCCTGGGTACTGCTGGTGCTCATTACGGGCTGGCTGGTTCGGAAGGAGAGGTAAGTTTTGAGTGATGAATGATGAGAGTTGAGTTATGAATGATGAGAGATGAGTTGTGAATTTGAACTATGAATCAGGCAGTACGGCCAGCCACACTGCCCTAAGCAGCCTGATGTGAAACCACTAATAACCCCGCCGCTGCCCAGCTACTGATTTCCACTTCACAACTCATCTTTCATCAATCATAACTCATCTCTCAAAAGATGTCCTCCCTGCTCGTCATCGGCTTTTCTTTCGGGTACCTCGTCCTGCTGTTTGGGGTGGCGTATGCGGCGGAGCGTCGGTCGGCGGCGCGGCGCAGCCTGGTGAGCAACCCTTACGTGTACGCGCTGAGCATGGCAGTGTACTGCACCGCCTGGACCTATTACGGCTCGGTGGGGCGGGCTGCGCATTTCGGGCTGGAGTTCGTGGGTATCTATCTGGGACCCACACTTATGGCTCCGGTGGCCTGGCTGGTGCTGCGCAAAATCATCCGCATCTGCCGCAGCCAGCGCCTTACTTCCATTGCCGATTTCATATCGGCCCGCTACGGCAAAAGTGCCGGGCTGGGGGCCTTGGTGACGGTGGTGTGCGTGCTGGGCGTGGTGCCCTATATCTCCCTGCAGATCAAGGCTATTGCTGCTTCCTTCGATATTCTGACCCGCGACGTGGCCACCCTGAACCTGCCGGTGCAGGATGCCTCGGCGGCGGCGGGCTCGGCCTTTTATACTACCGTGGCGCTGGCGTTTTTTACCATCATCTTCGGGGTGCGCTCCATTGAGGCCACTGAGCGGCACGAGGGTATGGTGCTGGCCGTGGCCCTGGAAAGTCTGGTGAAGCTGGTGGCGTTTCTGGCGGCCGGCCTGTTCGTCACCTACGGCCTGTTCAACGGCTTTGCCGACGTGTTTGAGCGGGCCGCCGCGTTGCCTGAGCTGCGCCGCCTGTTCACGCTGGAGGGGGCCGGTACCACGCCGGGGCAGTGGTTCACGCTGCTGGTGCTGAGTATGGCGGCCATACTGCTGCTGCCCCGGCAGTTTCAGGTATCGGTGGTCGAAAACGTGAATGAAGACCACCTGCGCAAAGCCATGTGGCTGTTTCCGCTCTACCTGATCATCATCAACCTGTTTGTACTACCCTTGGCCTTTGGGGGCCGGCTGCTCGACCCCATCGGCCGCTTCGATGCCGATACGTTTGTGTTGGCGCTGCCCCTGCAGGCCGGCCACCCCTGGCTGGCCCTGCTTATCTACCTGGGCGGGCTGTCGGCGGCCAGCAGCATGATTATCGTGGAAACCATTGCCCTGAGCGTGATGATGAGCAACCACCTGCTTATGCCCCTGCTGGTGCGGCTGCCCGGGGCCCGCACCGAAGGGCCACGCTGGTTTGCCCGCCTGGGGCAGGCCGCCCTCAACAGCCGCCGCATGGCCGTGGTGCTGGTACTGCTGCTGGCTTTCGGGTACTACGTGGCGGTGGGCCACCTGCTGCCGCTGGTGAACATTGGGCTAGTGTCGTTTGCGGCGGTGGCGCAGTTTGTGCCGGTGGTGCTGGGGGGGCTGTACTGGAAAGGCGGCACCCGGCAGGGGGCCACGGCTGGTATTTCGGCTGGCTTTGTGGTGTGGTTTTTCACGTTGGTGCTGCCTACCATGGTGGGACCCGAACTGTTGCCTGATGCTGTGCTGCGCCAGGGCCTGTTCGGGTTAAGCTGGTTGCGGCCGTTTGCCTTGTTCGGACTGGAAGGGCTCGATTACCTGACGCACGGCCTGTTTTGGAGCTGGTTTTTTAACCTGGGGCTGTACCTGGCCGTGTCGCTGGGGCGGCAGCCATCAGTGCTGGAGCAGCGGCAGGCCGAGCTATTCGTACATGTATTCCGGCACGGCACCGGCTTCGAAGGACCTACCGGCTGGCACAGCGCCGCCGCCCTGCCCGATGTGCGGGCCTTGCTTACGGGCTTCCTCGGAAAAAAACGCACTAACCAGGCGCTGCGGGCCTTTCAGGAACGTTTTCCTGAAGCCCACGCCACCGATTCGGTTACGCCTCCTCAGGCCGACCCGCGCCTGCTGGCCTACGCCGAGAAGCTGCTGGCCGGCTCTATTGGGCCTGCTTCGGCCCGGCTGCTGCTGCGCTCCTCGGTAGGGGTGGAGGATATCAGCTTTGATAGTGTAGTGGGTATTCTGCGCGAAAGTCAGCAGCTGCTGGAAGCTAACCGCCAGCTCCAGAAGCAGCAGCGCCAGCTCCAGCGCCTCACCCAGCAGCTGCAGCAGGCCTATGACCAGCTCCAGGAGCTCGACCAGCACAAGGACGAGTTTCTGTACACTGTCACCCACGAGCTGCGTACCCCGCTTACCAGCATCCGGGCCCTGGCCGAAATCCTGACCGATAACCCCGAAATTGAGGAAGAGGAGCGGCAACGCTTCCTGCTCACCATTACCAAGGAATCGGAGCGACTAAGCCGGCTGATTACGCTGGTGCTGGACCTGGAGAAGTATGAGTCGGGCAAGGCCACGCTGGAGCTGGCCCCGGTGGATGTGGCCGACGTGGTAACCGACGCCCTGGAGGCCGTGGGCCAGCTGCTGCGCGACAAGCACATTCATCTGGACCTGGCCGTGCCGCCCGGCCTGCCCCACCTGCCCGGCGACCGGGACCGGCTGATGCAGGTGCTGGTGAACCTGCTCTCCAACGCCGTCAAATCGTGCCGGGCCGATGGCACGGGGCGCATTGCGGTAGGCGTGCAGGTACAGGATGGAGCCGTGCGCGTGGCCGTGCAGGATAATGGTAAGGGCATTTCTCCGGAGTTTCACCACCTCATCTTCGACAAGTTTTTCCAGGCCCGCCACCAAACCATGCGCAAGCCCGAGGGCTCAGGCCTGGGCCTGGCCATCACCAAGAAAATTGTGGAGCTGCACGCCGGCCGCATCTGGGTGGAAAGCCAACTCGGCCAGGGCGCCCGATTTTCATTTGAACTGCCGGTTGTATGAGCGTATCAGGACAGAATGAACGTCATGCTAAGAGCAGGCGCAGCCGCACTCGAAGCATTCCTATTGCTTCGTTGCAATGGTAATTGATCAGTCAGCGGTAGAGATGCTTCGACAAGCGGACGCCAGATCAAGCATGACGTTCATGTGGTCCATCCGCATCATCCGCTCCACCTGCTGCTTTCGATTCTTCCATTCTACCCGCTCAGTCCCCCGAAAACAAACGACTCTCATGCCTGCTCCCCACATTCTCATTGTCGATGACGAGCCCAACATCGTTATGTCGCTGGAATTTCTGATGCGCAAGAATGGCTACCAGGTCAGCATTGCCCGCAACGGTACCGAAGCCCTGGCCGCCATTGATGCCACGGCTTTCGAGGTAGTGCTGCTCGACATCATGATGCCCGACGTGGATGGCTACCAGGTGTGCCGCCACCTGCGCCAGCGCCCCGACCGGGCCGGCACCCGCGTTATCATGCTCTCGGCCAAAAGCAAGGAAGCCGACGTACAGAAAGGCTACGAGGCCGGAGCCGACCTCTACCTGCCCAAGCCCTTCAGCACCCGCCAGCTCATGGAAAAGGTGAAGGAGCTGCTGGCCGCCACCGCCTGATTCCCGCCCGATCTACGCCGCCCTTATCCCACCCACCCGCATGAATACGCCCACCTATGCCGCCCAGCACGCGGCCAGCCTCCACGATGCCGAAGCCTTTTGGGCCGGAGAGGCTGGCCGGCTCCAGTGGTTTCAGGAACCACCCCGGCCCGTGCTCAGCCGGGATGCTGATACCGGCTTTTACCGCTGGTTCCGGGGCGGCAAGCTCAATACCAGCTGGCTTTGCCTCGATTACCACGTGCAGCACGGCCGCGCCGGGCAGGTGGCCCTGGTATACGATTCGCCGGTAACCGGGCAGGTGCGCCGCTACACCTACCAGGAGCTGCTGCACCTGACCAGCCGCTTTGCCGGGGGCCTGCGCCAGCTGGGCGTACGGCCCGGCGACCGGGTGATCCTCTACATGCCCAACCTGCCCGAGGCCGTGATAACCATGCTGGCCTGCGCCCGGCTGGGGGCGGTTCACTCGGTGGTGTTTGGTGGCTTTGCGCCCCACGAGCTGGCCGTGCGCATTAACGACGCCGAGCCCTGCGTGCTGGTGTGCGCCTCCGCCGGCCTGGAGTTCGACAAGGTGATTCCCTACAAACCACTGGTCGATACCGCCCTGCAGCTGGCCCGGCACCGCCCCGAGCACGTAGTGGTGCTGCAACGCGACTTCTGCCGGGCCGAGCTGCAGCCGGAGCGCGACGTGGACTTCCAGCACCTGCTGCAGGCCGCCCCCGTAGATGCCGTGCCCCTGGATGCCACCGACCCGCTCTACATCCTGTACACCAGCGGTACCACCGGCAAGCCCAAAGGCGTGGTGCGCGACAACGGCGGCCACGCCGTGGCCCTCAAGTACAGCATGAGTGCCATCTACGGGGTGCAGCCCGGCGACACGTTCTGGGCCGCCTCCGATATTGGCTGGGCCGTGGGGCACAGCTACAGCGTGTACGGCCCGCTGCTGCACGGCTGCACCTCAGTGCTGTTCGAGGGCAAGCCCGTGCGCACGCCCGATGCCGGTACGTTCTGGCGGGTCATCCAGGACCACCAGGTGGGGGTGCTGTTCACGGCGCCTACTGCCATCCGGGCCATCAAAAAAGAAGACCCCAGCGGCCAGCTGGCCCAGCAGTATGAGTTGGGCAGTCTGCGCCACTTGTTTGTGGCCGGCGAGCGGTGCGACCCCGCCACCTATGCCTGGGCCGGCGCTACCCTGGGCGTGCCCGTGGTGGACCACTGGTGGCAGACGGAATCGGGCTGGCCGATGCTGGCCACGCTGGTGGGCCTGCCCGATATGCCCGCGCCCCGCGCCGGCTCGGCGGGCCACCCCGTGCCGGGCTATAACGTCCAGATTCTGGATGAGGCCGGCCAGCCCGTGCCGGCCGGTACCACCGGGCTGGTGGCGGTGCGCCTGCCGCTGCCGCCCGGCTGCCTGCCCACGCTCTGGCAGGATGATGCCCGTTTCCGCAGCGCCTACCTCGACGCCTTTCCTGGCTACTACCTCTCTGGCGACGGGGGCTACCAGGATGCGGAGGGCTACCTCTACATTATGGGGCGGGTTGATGACGTGATAAACGTGGCTGGCCACCGCCTCAGCACCGGCGAGCTGGAGGAGCTGCTGGCCGCCCACCCGGCCGTGGCCGAGTGCGCCGTGCTGGGCATTGCCTGCGAGCTGCGCGGGCAGGTGCCCGTAGGTTTGGTGGTGCTCAAAGATGGCCAGACCATACCCGAACAGCAGCTACAGCAGGAACTGGTAAGCCTGATCCGGGAGCGGGTAGGGGCCGTGGCCTGCTTCCGGCAGGCGGCCGTGGTGGCGCGGCTGCCCAAAACCCGCTCCGGTAAAATCCTGCGCAAAACCCTGCGGCAAGTGGCCGACGGTGAGGAGTTTACTATACCTTCCACCATTGATGATCCGGCTATCCTGGACGAGATTCGCGCGGTGCTGGCCCAACGCGGCATCGGGCGGGCGTTTGCACAGAACGTCAGCTAGCACATTGTTTTCCTTCCTTCGTCAGAGGGAGGGAAAATTCCAACTCTAAAATTTCACCACTTCACTCTTACCCTTATACCAATGCCCGAGACTCCCGCCAAGCACGCCCGCATTCGTAGCATCGAAGGCTACCACGAGGCGTATCACCTCAGCATCCATCACCCCGAAGAGTTCTGGGCCTCGGTGGCCGAGCCCTTCACCTGGCGGCGCAAATGGGATAAAGTGCTGACCTCCGATATGCCCGCCGGCCGCAACGAGTGGTTTGCCGGGGCCCGCCTCAACATCACCGAGAACTGCCTGGACCGCCACCTGGCCACCCGCGGCAATAAGCTGGCCCTGATCTGGGAGCCTAACGATACCAAAACCCGCCACCTGCGCCTCACCTACCGGGAGCTGCACCAGCAGGTGTGCCAGTTTGCCAACGTGCTCCACAACAACGGCGTGGAAAAGGGCGACCGGGTGTGCATTTACATGCCCATGATTCCGGAGCTGGCCGTGGCCGTGCTGGCCTGCGCCCGCATTGGGGCGGTGCATTCAGTTATCTTCGCTGGCTTCTCGGCCACCGCCATTGCCGACCGGGTAAATGATGCCCAGGCCAGCGTAGTGCTGACCTCCGACGGCCTCAACCGGGGCCCCAAGCAGATTCCGGTGAAGCGCGTGGTGGATGAAGCCCTGGAAACCTGCCCTTCCGTGCGCCGCGTGATTGTGGTGGAGCACCTGGGCTGGCCCGTGCAAATGGAAGCCGACCGGGACGTGTGGTACCACGAAGAAGCGGAGGGCGTAGCCAAAACCTGCCCCGCCGAGGAAATGGATGCCGAGGACCCGTTGTTCATCCTCTACACCTCGGGCAGTACCGGCAAGCCCAAAGGGGTAGTGCACAGCACCGCCGGCTACATGGTGTGGGCCGACTACACGTTCCGTAACGTGTTTCAGGTGGAAGAAAATGACATTTACTGGTGCACCGCCGACATCGGCTGGGTAACGGGGCACTCGTATCTGCTCTACGGCCCCTTGCTGGCCGGCAGCACCTCGCTTATGTTCGAAGGTGTGCCCACCTACCCCGATGCCGGCCGCTTCTGGGAAGTCATCGACAAGCACTCAGTCAGCATTTTCTACACCGCGCCCACTGCTATCCGCAGCCTCATGGCCGCACCCCTCGACAACGTGCTCAGCTACTCCCTGGATTCGTTGCGGGTGCTGGGCTCGGTGGGGGAGCCCATCAATGAGGAAGCCTGGCACTGGTACCACACCCATGTGGGCAAGGAGCGCTGCCCCATTGTGGATACCTGGTGGCAGACGGAAACCGGCGGCATCATGATTTCAGCGCTGGCAGGTATTACGCCCTCGGTGCCGGCCCGGGCCGGTTTGCCGCTGCCCGGTGTACAGCCCGTGCTGCTCAATCAGGAAGGCCAGGAAATTGAAGGCAACGACCAGGAAGGCTACCTGGCCATCAAGCAAAGCTGGCCCGGCATTATCCGGACTACCTACGGCGACCATGAGCGCGCCGTGCAGACATATTTTGCACCCTACAAAGGCTACTACTTTACCGGCGACGGCGCCCGCCGCGACTCAACCGGCCTTTACCGCATCATCGGTCGGGTAGATGATGTGATTAACGTAAGCGGCCACCGTTTTGGCACGGCCGAAATCGAAAACGCCATCAACCAGAACCCCAACGTGGTAGAATCGGCCGTGGTGGGCTACCCGCATGATGTGAAGGGCCAGGGCATTTACGCCTACGTCATCTGCCGGGAAGGAGCCTGCGAGAAGGAGTCGGACAAAGCCCACGTAGAAGCCAGTATCATCGAAACGGTGGTGGCCGAAATCGGGAAGATTGCCAAGCCCGACAAAATTCAGCTGGTAACTGGCCTGCCCAAAACCCGCTCCGGCAAAATCATGCGCCGCATTCTGCGCAAAGTGGCCGAAGGCGAAACCAGTTCCCTCGGCGACACCACCACGCTGCTCGACCCGGCCGTGGTAGACGAGATTATCAAGGGTAAAAAATAGCCCGGCAGAACGGTATAACGCACAACGACCGTCCGGTTCAAAACCGGACGGTCGTTGTGCGTTATACCGTTCTGCCGGGCAGTTGCACAGAATGCAGGTCAGCCATTCCGGGCATGTGGTACATCATGCCAGGGACGCAATATCCTACGGGCTACTAGCTGATTATCCTGACAACGGCAGCCCGTGCTATTCCTTTCGCCGCCTGATGCACCACATGCCTCCGGCTACGTTCTGCAGGACAGCTACCCTGGCAACGTCAGCACGCGAGATGCTTCGCTCCGCTCTGCATGACGTTCTTTCCATTCTGCTGTCTACCTGCGCTACTGCGTCAGGGTGTGCAGGCTATCGGCCAGAATGCGGGCGGCCAGGGCCTGGCCGTGCGGGTTCCAGTGGGTGTCGGTGGTGTAGTACAGGGCTTTGGTGGGCTCTGCTAGGGCCTGCTGCCGGATTCTGGTTTCCAGGTCTACGGTCCTGACGCCCCGCTGCCGGAGGGCGGCATACAGCCGGGCGGTGAAGCCCGGGCGGTAGGCTACCGTGCGGGGCAGCCGCTCCCGATAGATGGTGCTTTTGTCGGGAGCCGCCGCGAAAACCAGCTGCGTACCTTTCTGCCGCAGCTCCTTATCAACCCGCGCAATGCCGTCGGCAATGGCTACGAGGTCGGCCTCGGGCATGGGGGTGCGTGCCAGCCCCTGCTCATCGTTCAGAAACTGCATGGGGGCAACGTGAGCCGGCAACTGCTGCCGACCCAGTAGCACGGTAGTGTCGCGGGAGCCGCCGAGGTGCCAGCTGATTTCACTGGCCAGTCGTTGCAGGGGCGCTTTCACGGGAGCCGTTTCGGTGAGGTAGCCATCCAGGTTGGCGGGCCATAGGGCCGAGCCGCGCCAGGCCCCGTATGCCCGCTTGAGCGGATTGGCCGGCGGGTGCAGTTCGCTCCGGCGCTGCGCCATCCATTCAACAAACTCCTTGGTGTTGATGCCCGCCTCTATGCGAAGCCAGACCACCACCCGGCTGTTCCGAAAGGCCGGGGCCGGAGCATCCAGCAGCCGCGCCATAGCCAGGGTGCCGCGCCCATCAATGGAGGCGTTGCCCACGGGCTGGCCCAGGTGCCGGGCCAAGCTATCGGCAATCAGGTCGTTGATGAAGAAGGAGTCGCCGCACAGCGTCACGGCGAAAGGTCCGGCGGAGGTTTTGCGGAAGCCGTAGGCATCGGTGGCTACCGAGCGGGGCGTGGTGTCCTCGTGGGCCGCGTAGGGGGCCGACAGGGCCGCCACGTTCAGCCGGCGGGCAATGATGGGGCGCAGGGGCCAGGGCTGACGCGGCTGGTTAGGCTGCTCGCTCAGAATATGAGCCCCCTGCATGTGCAGCCAGCTTTTCGGGCCGGGCTGCCAGAGCCGGGCCAGCGCGTCGCCCACCCACAGCAGCAGCCAGAGCAGGCCCACCACGGCCGTAACGGGTAACTGCCGGGATACGGCCGTGGTGGGATGGTAATCGTTATTCTAGGGAAAACAAGTGAGCTTCTCAACCCCAGAAATATCTGGCGGTGGTCTAAATCGTGGTTTTGCTATCTTGTGTGATGCTACAGACTACCCTTACCTGTGCTAAATGTGGGAGCACAGCCTTGCGCAAAAATGGGCATAGCCACGGCCACGCCAAGTATTTGTG
>NZ_RWIS01000007.1 GCF_003944705.1 Hymenobacter metallilatus
CCAGAAATGTGCCGTGCTGGTGCGCAAGACCTGCTCGTTCAGTCGCTGCTTAGCCATGCACCACGTGCGTATTCAACTCGTCATTGACGAGCATAATCGACGATGCACCATAACTTAGACCACCACCTAAGATTTTATGGTCCAACAATTACTTCTATCATTTCTTCCGGTGATAAATATTGCTGAGCTAACTGTTGAAGAGAGTCTGGTTTTACGGATTGAATGTGGGTAATGAAATCGGCGTAATAGGTATCAGGTAGATGGTAGAAGATAAGGTTTTTGTATTTGTCGCACTGTTCAAAAACAGTGCTTAGCTCGTTAGCGAATTTACCAGCCATGTAGTTCTTCACAGTCTGTAGCTCTGACGCTGAGACGGGCTCTTCCTGCAACCGACGTAACTCATAGTGAATTTCGTGAACAGCAGCAGAAGCGCTGGCCCCATTAACGTCTGAACCAATGACAAAGCTGGTAGCATGTTCACGCGGGCCAACGCTGGCATATATACCGTAGGTGAAACCCTTGTCTTCACGGATATTCTTCATTAGTCGTGAGCCAAAATAACCACCGAGTACTTTTACCAATACCTGCAACTCATGCGCTTGAGGATGATGCAAGGCTGGCCATTGGCGTCCGATGCGGAGTGAGGCCTGCATGCTACCAGGGACAGTAATGGTATCGTGTGCTGGGGCACTTTGTATTGCAGGTGTGGAAATGCGTTCCTGGTTGAAAAGGCTGTTCGATGCAGTGCCTAGCGTTTGCTTGAGTAATTCTTCATGACTCGAATCAACGTCGCCACACAGAAAGATTTCGGCTTCGGCAAACTGATAAGCTTGCTGATGAAAGCGGCGGATATGGTCGGTAGTAACTAGTTGAAATGCTGCTTCATCAAATTTGACTCCGTATGGGTGACGCGGGCCGAAGAGGTTACGTGAAAACTGTTCGGCAGCCAAATAACTGGTCTTCTGTCGTTCCACCCGTACGTTCTGAATAGTGCGGGTTTTGAGTAAACTTACCTCTGACTCTGGAAAAGTGGGTTCGGTGAGTACGTCAACTAGTAAAGGCAGTAACTTACTGAGGTGGCGGGTGAGGCAATATAGGGTGAGGGTAGCCCGATCGAAGCCTTGTTCGCACTCCAGAGAGGCGCCATAAAAGGCCACCTCGTCGGCAATTTGCCGGGCAGTGCGGGTACGGGTGCCTTCCAGCAGCATACGAGCCGTCAGAAGGGAAACACCAAGGGCTGGCTCTTCCCATTTGCCAGCCTTGAAAACTACTTGTAAGCGCACAACGGGTTGAGCGTTATTGCGCATGACGTGGAGGCGTGCCCCATTGGGGAGCGAAAACACGTCAGCCGCGGGCAGCTTAACGCTGGCCAGCGGCTGAACGGGAGGAGCGACTGTACGGTCGAGCATCAAGAAGAATGTTAGTTGGTCGGGCTGTCGGAGGTACCGAACGCCTCGCTGAGTTCATTAAAGTTAAAGTGCAAGGAGATGCGCAATGTTTGAGCTAGAGGATTAGCTTTCGAATTGGGTACTAAGTAGGTGCCGTCAACACCAAACACCTGATAGCGTACCCCTGCTCCAAAGCTGAGGTATTGCCGGTCGCCCTTCATGGGGTTCTCATAGAAATAGCCTACCCGAGCCATAAGCAGGTCGTTGTACACGTACTCTAAACCACCCGAGAGGTTGATTTCTTTCATCTCCTCACTGAACCCACCGGGGGCGTCGCTGAAGGAGCTGGTAATACCACGCACGATGCCGTAATTGGCGCGCCTGTCGTTTTCGGCTACTACAGCCGGAGCAGAACGGTCGTCGGTAGGATCGTTCTTGTCGTAGAAGGGGGTAGGTACCAGTAGCTTGTTGGCATCAACCGTTAGCGTAATCTTGTTGTAGGCATCCAATTCCTTTGTAATGGCGGTGCCGAGCTTGAAGTTGGTTGGCAGAAAATCGGGCTGATTGCCGTCGGTGTAGGTTATCTTATTACCAATGTTAGATAGGGCAGCCCCGAAGGCCAAGTTATATTCACCAGGTCCAATGGTTAGATCAGTGGTGTAGTAAGCGCCCAGATCTACGGCTACGGCATTACCTGGCTTCGTATCGGCGGTGCCGCCGGTGAGGTTGGAGCGGATATAGCGGGCATTTAATCCTACCCCTAAATTATCGCTTAGCTTCTGGCCGTAGCCAATAGTGAAAGCATATTCCTTGGGGTTAAACGAACCGTTAGGCTGATTGGTAGATGTCCGGTAATCTATCTGGCCCAGGTCGAAATACATCAGGTTGGCCGAGATGGTAGACCGGTCGCCGATTTTGCTGGTACCGCTCAAATACGCTAAGCCCATATCGTTGGCAATACTAGCCAGCCAAGGAGTATAGGAAGCCGCCACACTGTGCTGGTACCGGACAAAGCCCAGCTTGCCGGGGTTATAATAACCGGCATTGGCATCGGGGCTGATGGCTACACCAGCCTCGCCAAGGGCCGACGAGCGGGCATCGGGGCTGATGGTGAGAATGGGCACAGCGGTGGTAATAGCATTGACCCGGCTCTGGGCGTGGGCCGCCGTGGCGGCAAAGCCCAGCAGGCCGGGCAGCAACACAGAGCGCAGGGACAGTTTCGGCAGTGTCATAAAAGGGGCTGAAGAATGGAGGCGGAAGGTAGGCGAAATGCCGCAGTTGATTAGTTAAGCAGAACCAGTTTTTCGTATTTCGAAGCCGTCGAGGTATCCTTGCCGTCGACGGAACGAGTGCGCACACTCACGCGGTACACGTACACACCACGGGCCAGCTGGTCCTGGTACTCGTCGCGGCCGTCCCAACTGACAGACGAAACGTGGGAGCCGCTGCCGAAAGCCGAACCTTGCAGAGTGCGCACTAATTTTCCCGACACGGTAAAAATCTGGATCTGAATATCCAGGTCCTCGCCCTGGCGGTTGTGGTCGAAGTGGAAGGTGGTGGTACGGGCAAAGGGGTTTGGGTAGTTGAGTACGTGCTGCAAGGCTAACTTCTCAGTGGGAGCAGCTACAAATTCCACAGACCGCTCAGCGGAGTTGTTCCAGGTATCCCAGGCTTTAACGCGCAACTCATGGGGGCCGGCTGAGAGGTCCTTGAACCGGTATTCTACGCGGCCAACCTGAAAGCTGTCGGTTTTGGCCGTATAGAAGGAGTTGAGGATGGTGACTTTGCTGGCATCACCGTCGAGGGTGGCAGTCAGGTCGTGGCCAATACCGGTGCCAGCCGTATTAATTCCGCTTTCGTCGCGGAGGTTGCCCAGCAGGGTAGTAGTAAGCCCTGTGAGGCCACCAAACACAAATTGCTCGTTGTCCATAAACAGCCGGATGCGGGGCGGAATAGTGTCGCGGTAGGCCAGGGCAGAGGCATCACCGATACCAATCAACTGCTGGCCATGCGCATCGGTGCGGCCGGCTACATCAGAGGCATACAGGCTGATTTTGCCTAGTCCCACGCTATAGTTGATGTCCTTGGGAATCACAAACTGCAGCTTGAACTGGCCGCCACGTACCGTAGCTGGCCCATCATAAATGATATTCTCCCGGACTGGAATCGGGGCCGGGTCAGATTCGTTGCCCAGCGTCGTGACAATGGTTTTCTTCTCGAATACCTGCACGTTGGCTGTACCGTTGAAATTGGCGTTCAGGCGGCCGTTCTGTCGGATTTCACCTTTCAGCTCCACTTGCTGAAGGGCTTTAAGGGTATCGGCCTGCGAGGCAGGCTTACCGTTAATGGTAGTGGCTATGGCCATTTGCTGGGGGTAAGCCAGCCGCATGGATGGGTCGCCGAGCAGGGCATAATTGCGGTTGTTGTCGCCGGCTATGGCAATGTTTTTAGCCGTGCGACAGATGTCGCCGATGCGAGGGAGGGTGCCATCGGCGCGGGGCTTGAACAAGTCGTTGAAGAACTCGATGGCCAAGGCCTGGTTTTTGTCGGCGTATACCACTCGCGTGGTGGTGAGCAGGCCGATAGAGCCACCGGCAATATCGGTGAGGGACTGTTCGCCGGCGGAAGTAAACTCCGGGTTATCGTAGGTGCTAAAGTCGCAGGTGCCGGTGAAGAGAAAAGGCAACATGGCAGAGTTCTGCAGGCGTTGCACCGAGCTAATGGTCAGAATCTGCTCATCGGCCCAACTGCGGGGGCTGCCGTGGCCTATGTAGTTAATTACCAGGGAGCCTTTCTCGAAGGCATCATCCACGGCCTTTTCGGCCGCGGCGGAGCGTTGGCCGGCTGCTACCGTGGACTGCGGATACATATCCAGATACTGCTTGTATACATTATAGCTGCGGGCAGCCGATAAGGTATCCAGCGGGTTAGTGAGCTGCTCACTGTAGTAACTGAACAGGTTGCCGTCGCCGTCATCAGCCACGAAAGACAGCCGGTTGCGCCACTTGCCGTAGCTGGCCGGCGCATCATAGCCTATAAGCTTGTTGGCCACAAGGGTGGCTTGGGCGGTGGTTCGCACTGGCAGGCGACCCACGGCAATATCCATCAGCTCATTGCTGGTATTAGGCAGCCAAGCGCCTTCCGTGTCATCCAGCAGCCCGTAGTAGTCATCGGAAGAATACGTGAGGCCCTGGGCATTGGGCCGGGCCCCCATCACTAAATCAAAACCTTCTACCGACTCATATACCGGTACGAAGTTTTGGTTGATTTTATCTCCGTTGGCCGGCAGCCGGTCTTTCCACCACTCAGGAAGCTTAGTGGCGTCGTTGGTGGGGTCGGCTTTGTAATCGTAGGAAGCGTCGCCGAACAGCAGCAGATACTGACGACGGCCGGTGGTATTCCGGTCGTACACCATTTTCATAAAGTCACGGATAGCCGTGACATCCTGCCCGCCGGAACCAAACTCGTTGTATACCTGCGAGGTGGTAACCACTTGGGTGGTGAGGCCATCGTGGGTGGTGCGGTGAGCCGCCAGCTGATTGGCGGCCGTTAGAAACGCCGGATGCGTGAGAATAACCAGCTCCAGCTTACCGTCGAGGTTGAGGGCGTGCAGGTTCTGGTTGCCCACGCGGCCGAAACTCCGGGGGGTAGGAAAGCTGCTGCCGGTGAAGGCCACAAACTCCCGCACGGAATCGGTGCGGGCCAGGAAGGCACCAGCAACATGCGTAACTGCCGCTGGCCGGCGCGGGTTGGTAACCTCCCAGATAGTAGCACCGGCCGCATTAGCTACTTCAAACTGACTGATGGCGGCCGGGGCAAGGTTGGTAAGGGAGCGAAACTCCAGGATGCTGCCACTCAAGCGAAGCTGCCGCTGGGCGTTCAGCTCAAGATAATCCAGAAAACCCTGCGCCTTGGGGTCGGTGCCGCCGCTGTACGTGAGGCTGACCTTAATTTCGGAGGGGGAAGTAGCCGGCACAACGTAGCTCAAGGTGCGCAGGTCGGTGTTGGCTACCTCCGGGTAGCAGCCGTAGCCCCCGTTGCAGTTGAACCCATACACGAGCTGCGTTGCGGTATTCTGGCCGTTGATGCTGGTTTGGAAAGTAGTGGCGGAGGTAGATGATGCTACTACGGAAGAGGCTACCTGTACTGTAGTGCCCGGAACCAGATCTGCCACGCTAAAGGAAGCAGTATGCTGCAGGCCGGTAGCGGCCGAAAATGTTTCGCCCACCCATACCCGACCCGATTTGGCCAGGTTTTGTAACTCCCGCTCGTAAAACTGCCGCTCGTTGAAGGTAGTAATGCGGGCCGTGGCGGAGCCGCTGACGGCCGGCGCAGTGGCCACCCGCCGCCCGGCCGTGCTACCTACCGTCAGGAAATAGTAGGCAGTATCAGCGTAGGGGTTAAGCTGGTGTTTGAAAGTGTTGGTTTGGCCGTTGCGGGTCCAGGTGTGCGGGCCACGGGCATAAAACAGAAAATACTCGTTGTCGTCGAAGCTGGTGTTGGCGTCTCCTACAAACTGCATGGCATTTTCCGCGAGGTCGTCGGGGCGGTAGGCGCTGTTGGCCTGGGGCAGGGTGCCCATGGCGTTGCCATACAGACGCAGGCGGCCAGGGTCGAGGCTCTGCACGTTCAGGCCCAGGCTGCTGAGAGTAGTCTTATCGAGCTTGTAGATGCCGTTACTGGGTACCCCGATCTTAAACCAGTCGCCCTGGTTGAGCACGGACGTGCGCGTGTACACGCGGCTGGCTGTGCCGCGTGCGGTGGCCGTGGTGTAGGCGTAGGCAAAGGAAACCAGCTTTTCGGCCTGGCCGGTTTGGGGGTTGCGCCGTAGGGGCCGCAGAGCCAGCAGCGTAATCGGCTGCCGGGCCTCCACGCCCGAAATAAGCTCCAGCGCGGGCGTGGTTGGCAGGGCCGCCACATCCAGCTGCCGGGCATCGGTGGCCGAAACGGCCTCATACACGGCATCCCGCAGCTGGCCCTGGGCCACGGTACCGCTCAGCCGTAGCTGAAAAGTGGCTACCTGCTGGTTGCGGCGGAAGGCAGCGCCCCGAAACGAGGGCACCAGCCGTTTCTGCCCGTTTACCGCTACCGGCTCGGTGCCCGTCCAGGTAATGCGGGCCCGCACTACCTGCTCCGACTGCGCCCGGGCTATCAGCCCGGTCACACTCAAAACCAGCGTAAAAAGCCACCGGAACGTAGAATACCGCATACGCAGGACCTGAAAATCAACTACTGACGATTACTTAAAAAAGGGCAACAGGCTGGGCAGCAACACAGTTCAGCCGCGGCTAGTTAACTGCGGAAATTCGGAATTATTGCAGCTCCGCGGCAAAAAATCCGACGTCTGATAAACGGCCGGACCACCCTACCGGATTGCCTGCTACGGCTCAGGTATAGACCGGCCTGGCCGGGCTGATTACTGACAGCAGTACGTACAACAAAATGATAAGCGGAATGGCCGCCGCCCATAGCCACGCCAGCAGCCCCACGCTCAGCAGCAGGAACACAAACCGCACCTGGTTGTCCTGCCAGCGGAAGGTTTTGAACTTGAGGGCAAACAGCGGCAACTCCGCCACCAGCAACCCCGAAAGGAGCAGCGTGAGGCCCAGCAGCACCCACGGATTCAGCACGAACGGGCTGAGGGCAAACCGGTCGTTGGCCAGAATGAGCGGTAGTGAGGCGACGACCAGCGTACAGGCCGGGGTGGGTAGGCCGATAAAGGAGTCGGACTGGCGGGTATCGTTGTTGAACTTGGCCAGGCGCAGGGCCGAAAACACGGTGATGATGAAGCCGGCGTAGGGCAGCCAGCCCGGCAGCCCGGCCCCACTCTGGCGCAGCA
This sequence comes from Hymenobacter metallilatus, assembly GCF_003944705.1. Classification (GTDB taxonomy): domain Bacteria; phylum Bacteroidota; class Bacteroidia; order Cytophagales; family Hymenobacteraceae; genus Hymenobacter; species Hymenobacter metallilatus. The sequence continues at coordinate 7,228 of NZ_RWIS01000007.1, forward strand.
AATCGAACATAAACGCCCCCGGCACCACCCCAAACGACACCACATCGGCCAGGGAATCCAGGTCTTTGCCGATAGGGGAGGAAACGTGCAGGGCCCGGGCCAGCAGGCCGTCAAAAAAATCGAATACGGCGGACAGGCCCACGAAGTAAGCGCCGGTTTCCAGGTCGCCGGCGAAAATGTGGCACAACGCCAGGCAGCCCGAGAACAGGTTGAGGCAGGTTACGGCGTTTGGAAGGTGTTTTTTCAAGGGACGGAATAGAACTTAGGGACAAGGGCTGGAATGAAAGGTCGAAGCACGGGCCGGGACCGGAAGTTTACTGCAGAAACGGGTTGCTGCGCCGCTCCTGCCCAATGGTCGTAGCCGGGCCGTGGCCGGGGTACACCACCGTATCGTCGGGTAGGGTCAGGAGCTGGCTGTTGATGCTGGCAATCAGCGTGGCGTAGTCGCCGCCGGGTAGGTCGGTGCGGCCGATACTGCCCTGAAACAGCACGTCGCCCCCGAGTACAGTGCTGCTGGGCGCGTGGTAGAACACGACGTGACCCGGGGCGTGGCCGGGCGCAAACCGCACTTCCAGCACCGTCTCACCGAAGCGCACCGGCTCGCTGGGCGTAAGGAAGCCGGTGGGCTCGGCGGGAGTGTAGTTCGGAAAGCCGTAGCTGGGCGCATACGCCGGCACCGCCCGGAGCGTGCTCAAATCGGCCTCATGAATGAGAAACGGCACCTGATAAGTATCAAGCACAAACTGATTGCCCAGCACGTGGTCGATGTGGCAGTGGGTATTCAGGAGCAGAACCACCTGCAGGCCCTGGGCCTCAATGAAGCTCCGCAGGGCCCGTTGTTCGGCCGGCTCGTAGCAGCCCGGGTCGATGATGGCGCACTGGCCGGTGGCATCGTGCAGCAGGTAAGTATTCTCGGAAAAGGCGTTGAATGTGAAACCGGAGACAGTCATGGAAGGAAACAAAAATGCGGACGGCGCTACCGGCCTATTTTGGGTGGGTAAGTTACGGAAGAGGAAGTTGTTGAATGGGTGAATGGCCAAAGCAGTAAATGGCGGCAGTATCATCCTGAGCAGCGCGAAGGACCTCATGACAAGTGAACGGCATCGTGGTATGGGCTCGTGCTGATGGGATAAGGTCCTTCACGCTGCTCAGGATGACACTGCCACCACCACTTCGCCCATCTAACCCTTTGCCACTACACCCGTTCACCCATCCACCACTTCAAATCCCTACCTTGCTGCCCATGACGCGCGTTGAGTATTTGATAGTAGGGTTTGGCATTGCCGGGGCAGCCCTAGCGGCCGAGCTGCGCGGCCGGGGCCGGCAGGTGCTGGTGCTGGATGCCCCGCAGCCTGATTCAGCCTCGCGGGTGGCCGCTGGCCTGATGAACCCGGTGGCGGGCAAGCGGTTTGCGCTGGCCTGGCGGGCCGAGGAGCTGCTGACGGCGGCTATTACCTTTTACCGGGAGCAGGAAGCGCGCCTGGGCCTGCCGTTTTTGCGCGAAATGCCCATTGTCAAGCTGTTTTCCTCGGTGCAGGAGCAGAACACGGTGCTGGCCCGCAGCGCCGACCAGCCCTGGCAGCACTTCGTGGAAAACCCCACCGGGGCCCTGCCCGAGCTGCCCGGCGTGCATCAGGAGCTGGGCGGCCTGCTGATTCGGGGTGGGGGCTACGTATTGATTGAGGAGTTGCTGACGCAACTCACGGCCCAGGGCCGGCGGGAAGGGTGGCTACAGCACGAAACTTTTGACTGGACCCGGCTTGTTGCCGCGGAAGGTGGTGGCTTCGTGTACGATGAGCGGGTGCAGGCCCGGCACATCATCAGCTGCGAAGGAGCCGCCGCCGTGCACAATCCGTACTTTCGGTGGCTGCCCCTGACACCCAACCAGGGCGAGGTGCTGGACGTGGAATGCCCGGACCTGCCCGAAGGCGCGGTGCTCAACAAAGGTGCTTACGTGCTGCCGCTGGGCAACGGCCGGCTGCGGGTGGGCGCTACCTACCGCTGGCCCCCCTTTGCCACCGGCACCACCCCCGAAGCCCTAGCGGAACTTACCCAGCGGCTTCAGGGTATTACCAGTTGGCCGTTCCGGGTGACCGGGCAGCGGGCCGGGGTTCGGCCGGCCGTGCGCGACCGGAAGCCTCTGCTGGGTACTCATCCGGAAACGCCGGGCGTGCATATTTTTAATGGGTTCGGCTCGAAAGGAGTGATGATGGCTCCACGGCTGGCCCAGCTAATGGCCGACTGGCTGGAAAATGACGTAGAGCCCTGGCCCGAAGTCAATATCCGGCGGTATTTTACGTTATATTCTTCCGCATCGGCCGCTGCCGGCGTCCGCTCATCTGCATCCCGCCTCTAGCTTTCAGTATATGAAGCATGTGTCCTTTCTTTTCCGGCCCCGCCTGAGTGGGCTGGCTGGCCTGGCAGCCCTGCTGCTGGGCTTGCTGCTTTCCGGCGAAACTGCACAAGCTCAGACGGCCCAGGAGCCTTTTGGCCGGGTGCGCCTGCAATACAAGGAGTTCAACTGGCAGCAGCTCAGCACCCAGAACTTCAACATTTACTACTACGCCGGCGGCGAGGCCAACGCCCGCCACGCGGCCGAGTACGCCGAAAAGGAGCTGCAGCGCATTACGGGGCTGATTGGGTACTATCCCTACTCCAAAACCACCATCATGCTCTTCAACTCCGTGGGCGACCTGCGGCAGAGCAACGTGGGTCTGAACAGTGACAAGTACCAGACCGGGGGCGAAACCTCGCTGCTGCGCATGACCAAGGTGCAGCTGGCTTTTCAGGGCCAGCAGACGCGCTTTAAGCAGGATTTGAGCAACCGCATCACACAGGTGCTGCTCAACGACATGATGTATGGCGGCTCGCTCAAGGAAGTTATCCAGAGCAGCTACCTGCTCCAGCTGCCCGACTGGTTTATCAGCGGGGCCTCGGCCTATGCGGCCCAGGGCTGGAGCGTGGAAATGGACGACTACATGCGCACCATGACCAAGGAGCACGAGGGCAACCGCACGGCCCCGTTCTTTCTGCGCAACCCCGAGCTGGCCGGCCAGAGTGTGTGGAACTACATTGCGGAGCGCTACGGCTACACCAGCATTCAGAACATTCTGAACCTCACGCGCATCACCCGCGACGTGGAAGTGGGCATCAGTTCCTCCCTGAACGTGCCTTACAAGGTGTTCCTGAAAGACTGGCTGGGCTACTACCGGCAGCTGAATGCCCAGCCCCGCACGCCCTACCAGGAAGCCGACGAGAAATACAGCCTGATGGGCCGCAACCGCAAAGGCATGGTGTACAGCCAGCCCGTGCTGAGCCCCAACGGCCAGCGGCTGGCCTACGTGCAGAACGACCAGGGCCGCTACCGGGTGCTGGTGGTGAACAAGGATGGCAAAGGCCGCGACAAAATTCACCGCAGCGGCTACAAAACTCCCGACCAGCAGGTGGAAACCCGGCTGCCGGTGCTGGCCTGGCGCGGCAATGGCCAGGTGGCGGTAGTAGAGGAAGACAAGGGCCAGCTGGCCTTGCAACTGCGCGAGGCCGACGGGGGCGTGCGCAACATGGTGGCCCGGCTGAAAAGCCTGCTGCCCAGCTTTGGGCGCCGGGCTTCCCTGCTGAGCCAGTTTTCCCAGGTCACGGATTTGAGCTACTCGCCCGATGGCAAGTCGTTGGTGTTTAGCGGGGTGCGCAACGGGCAGAACGACCTGTACCTGCTGCGGGCCGGCAGCCGGACCCCGGAAAAGCTGACCAACGACGTATTCGACGACGTGGAGCCCACTTTCCTGCCCGGCGGGGGGGGCATCGTGTTCAGCTCCAACCGCTGGCTCGACTCGGCGGGTACGGCCAAAGGCAGCTTCGGGGCGGTGGTGAACAACTACGACCTGTACCTCTACCACCTCGATGGCCGGCCGCAGCCGGTGGAAATGCTGGTGAATTCTATTTCTAATGAAGGCCGGCCCCGGGCCATTTCCGACGCGGAAGTGCTGTTCGTGAGCGAGGAAAGCGGCGTCAGGAGTTTGTACCGCCTCGCACTGGCTACCAAGCAGTACCAGCCCGTCACCAGCTTCCTGGCCAACCTCAAAGACTACGACTACAACGCCACCAGCAACGCTCTGAGCTTTGTGGCGGCGGAAGATGGGCGCGACAACATCTACTTGTACCCGACTTACAGCCTGCCTACCGATCTGACCCTGTTCAAAACCGCCCGGCAGGAAACCCTGGAGGACCGCTCGAAGCCGGCTAAGGCTGCCGTGCCCAACCGGCCGGGCCCAACAGTGGTCAATGCTGCCCAGCAGGCCGCCAGTCCCTCAAACGCTGAGCAGCAAACGCCGGCAACCACGCCGGAAACGGCGGCCCAGCCAACTAAAAAGGCCGATAACCGGGTGAATACGGATGCCTACGAGTTCGACGAGGATATTCCGGCTTCCCGGGCTTCTCCGACGGTTACCAAGCGCCGGCCCGCCACGGTGGTGGCTTTGCCCAAAGCGGCCCCCGTTGAAAGCAGCGCGCCTGCCGGGCCTTTCCGCTACGATACCCAGTTCAGCATCGACAATGTGGTATCCACCCTCTACTCCGACCCGCTACTGGGGCTGGGGCTGATGGGGCAGGTGAACATGTCGGATATGATGGAAAACCACCGCATTCAGGCGGGTATTTTTGCCCTCACCGACCTGCGAACCAGCAACATCTTCGCGGAATACACCAACCTCAAACACCGTTACGACTGGAGCGTGCGGTACCAGAAGCAGGCGTATTTCATCAATCCGGAGGGTCTGGGCCGGGTGCGCTACGGGCGGCACGAAATTGCACCCACGCTGGCTTATCCGCTCACCCACAACCTGAGTGTGCGCCTGGGGCCGCGCTTCGTGAGCGTGAGCCGTAAGATTTACGCCGACCTCAGCAACTCCACCGACCGCACCAATAACTACCTGGGCGGAGAAGGTGAGCTGGTGTTTGATAACTCCATTGCCACGGGCGTGAACATGCTTCAGGGCACCCGTATGAAAGCCGGCGTAACGCGCCTCTCAGATCTGGATGGCCATGGTACCAGCTTCACCAAGCTTTTTGTAGACCTGCGCCACTACCAGAAAATTCACCGCCAGCTGATCTGGGCCAACCGGGCCAGCTTTGGGCAGTACATTGGGGGCGGCACGGCCCAGCCCTTCTTCCGGCTGGGTGGCATGGATAACTGGCTGAACTACGACTACGACGACAGCCAGTTTATTACGGCCGACAAAACCCAGGCCCTGGACCCCACCCAGCTGGACCCTACTCAAATGTTCTACCAGCAGTTTGTAACCAATCTGCGCGGGTTCAACTATAGCAGGCGGATCGGGCAGAAATACGTGCTGTTCAATTCCGAGCTGCGGCTGCCTATTATTCAGTACCTCTCGCACCGGCCCATCGAGTCGGGCTTTTTCCGGAACCTGCAGCTGACGGCCTTCGGGGATATGGGCACTACCTATTCCGGTGCCAACCCGTTCAGTGTGAACAACTCCAACAACACCCAGACCAAGGAGGAAGGCGCCTATAAGGCTACGGTTATCAATTTCACTAATCCCATGCTGTATGGTTACGGGGTAGGAATGCGCACAACCATGCTGGGCTTTTACGTGAAAGGAGACCTGGCCTGGGGCCGGGAGCAGTATAATAACAAGGGCCCCAAGCTCCACGTAACGCTGGGCTACGATTTTTAGCGTAGCTACCACCTATAAGCGGCAAGCCGCCAGCTGATGTGTATACGTCGGCTGGCGGCTTGCCGCTTATAGGTGGTAGCTGATACAGAATCCGGGACTTGGGTTGTATCTTTGCGGTCCTGTTTACCAGCCGTGTTGCCGTGACGCTTCTGAGCGAAATTTGGGTGTTGATGCAGAAGGACTTCCGCCTGGAGTGGCGGCAGCGTGCGGCCCTGAACGGGATGCTGCTCTACGTGAGTAGTACCGTGTTTGTGTGCTACCTCAGCTTTTCCTCCAGAGGGGGGCAGCTGCCGGCTCCGGCCTGGAACGCGCTGTTCTGGATTGTGCTGCTGTTTTCGGCTGTGAATGCCGTGGCGAAAGGGTTTCTGCAGGAAAGCCGTGGCCGGATGCTCTACTACTACACGCTGGTACGGCCCCAGGCCGTGATTCTGGCCAAAATAGCCTACAACGCGCTGCTGCTGCTGGGCCTGGCCCTGGTGGCATTTGTGCTGTACTCGGTTGTGCTGGGCAACCCCGTGCAGAACGTACCCCTGTTTGTGGGTAATGTGGTGCTGGGAGCCGTGGGCTTTGCCAGTACGCTTACACTGGTATCCGGTATTGCGGCCAAAGCAACAAACAGCAGCACCCTGATGGCGGTGCTGGGGTTTCCGCTGATGGTGCCCATGCTGCTGCTGCTCATCAAAGTATCCAAGAATGCGCTGGACGGGCTGGAGTTTGAAGCCAGCCGCAGCTCCCTGCTCACCCTGGTGGCCCTGAATATGATTGTAGGGGCGGTGTCGTACCTTCTGTTTCCTTTTTTGTGGAGAAGTTAGTGAAGCTAGTAGCTGATGATTGTTAGCTACTAGGTTGTATGTTTTTGCCCTTGCGTTTGTTCTTCTCTCTCATCCAATGCTAACAGCCATCAGCTACTAGCCAACAGCTAAATCATGAAAAAAAACTGGTGGAAAGCCTTGAGTGTGGTGCTGCTGCTGTACGTGGCGGTGGCGGGCCTGCTGCTGCCGGTGCCCCGGCTGGCCATCCTGAACGAAACCATCCGCAACCTGTATTTCCACGTGCCCATGTGGTTCGGCATGACGTTCGTGCTGCTGGCTTCGGTATACTACTCGGTGCGCTACCTCCGCACGCCTACGCCCGAGCTGGATATCCGGGCCCATGAGTCGGCGCGCACGGGTATTCTTATGGGGTTTGTAGGATTGGCAACGGGCAGCATCTGGGCCAAATACACCTGGGGCGCCTGGTGGACCAACGACCCCAAGCTGAACGGGGCCGCCATTGCCATGCTTATTTATGGTGCCTATCTGGTGTTGCGCTCCTCCTTCACGGATGAGCAGCAGCGGGCCCGTATATCGGCCATTTACAACATTTTCGCCTTTGCCACGGCCATGCCGCTGTTCTACATTCTGCCGCGCCTCACCGATTCGCTCCACCCCGGCGCGGGCGGCAACCCAGCGTTTGCTAAGTACGACCTCGACAGCAATATGCGCCTCGTATTTTACCCGGCCGTAATTGGCTGGACCCTGTTGGCCTTCTGGCTGGCCCAGCTGGCTAGCCGTGTTTCCCTGCTCAAACTCAGATTATATGAAAAACAGCTTGCGTAAGCTGCGTCCGGTAGTGACTCTGCTGCTGGCCCTGGTGCTGCCGGTGCTAGAGGTGGTGGCTCAACCTGCCACCCAGCCCGAAATGGCCGATGCCCTGCGGCAAAGTGGTAAAATATACGTGGTGGTGGCCGTCATTGCTGTGGTGCTGGCCGGGCTGCTGTTCTTTCTGGTTTCCCTGGACCGCAAGCTCACCCGTTTGGAGAAGGAAGTGAAGGAATAGTAATTCTTCACTTCGGCTATTCTTCCGGACCTTTGCGGCCGGTTTTGTTGTTCCGAGTTACCTGTACCCCCGAGTCCGGGGCCCTTGTCCTGTTGTATTGCTGAAATGAAAAAGACGCACATTTTCGTCATTGCCATCATTGCTGTGGCTATTGGCATCATTATGAGCACCGCCGGTGATGCCAGCGTATATGTCTCATTCAAAGAAGCCCGGGAGCGGGCCGCGGAGGGCAACCTCACCAAAGTACACGTGGTAGGCCGCCTCCCCCGCGACGGGGCCAAGAATATTCTGGGCCTGGAGTACAACCCTACCGTTGACCCCAACTACTTTGCCTTTACCCTGGTCGACACCAACCGCATTGCGCAACGGGTTATCTACTTCAATCCCAAACCCCAGGATTTCGACAAATCGGAGCAGGTGGTTATTACCGGGGCCATGCGCAATAACACCTTCGTAGCCGACAAGATCCTGCTGAAATGTCCTTCCAAGTATGTGGAGAAGGATATCAAAGGTGCCACGGCTAGTATCAATTAAAAATTGAGAATTGAAAAACAAAAACGGTGGCCAATCGGCTGATAATCCGGAAGTAAGCCGTTTTTAACAAGTCAATTTTTGATTTTTGCTGCTCAATTTTCAGTTGAAGAAATGTTGAATACCCTAATCGGCGACGTCGGGCACCTGAGTGTCATCGTGGCTTTCGTAGCGGCTACGGTAGCGGCATATTCCTATTATAAGGCGGCCCAGGGCCGGACTCTCGGCGACACCGATGCCGGCTGGCTGCGGCTGGGGCGCGGGGCGTTTCTGGTGCACAGCTTGGCGGTAGTGGCCGTTATTGTGTGCTTGTTTGGCATTATTCACGGGCACCGCTACGAGTACTACTACGCTTGGAGTCATAGCAGCAACCACCTGCCGGTGTATTACATGATTTCCTGCTTCTGGGAAGGGCAGGAGGGCAGCTTCCTGCTCTGGATTTTCTGGCACGTATGCATAGGCTTGGTGCTCATGCGCTACGGCCGCCGCTGGGAAGCCCCCGTTATGGCCATTTTTGCCGGGGTGCAGCTGTTTCTCACGTCCATGATTTTGGGCGTGGTGCTGGGTAGCCTCAAAATCGGCTCCTCGCCCTTCATCCTGCTGCGCGACTTCATGCCCGACCTGCCGGTGTGGAAAACCAACCCTGGCTTTGTGCCCAAGGATGGTACCGGCCTCAACGCCCTGCTCCAGAACTACTGGATGGTAATTCACCCGCCTACGCTGTTCCTGGGCTTTGCCCTCACGCTGGTGCCGTTTGCCTACGCCGTGGCCGGCCTCTGGAAAGGCGAGTACACCAAGTGGGTGCGCCCGGCCATGCGCTGGACGCTCTGGGGCGGGATGGTGCTGGGCGTGGGCATCGTGATGGGCGCCTATTGGGCCTACGAAACCCTCAACTTTGGGGGGTACTGGAACTGGGACCCGGTAGAAAACGCCGTGTACATTCCCTGGCTGGTGCTGGTGGCCTCGCTGCACGGGCTGGTGCTCTGGCAGCGTAGTCGCACGGCCCTGCGCACCAGCTTCGTGCTGGTTATTGCCACGTTCCTGCTCATTCTCTACGCTACTTTCCTCACCCGCTCGGGTGTGTTGGGCAACGCCTCCGTGCACTCCTTCACCGACCTGGGCCTCTCGGGCCAGCTGATTATTTACCTGGCAGCCTTTGTGGTGCTGAGCATCGGGCTGCTGGTATGGCGCTGGAAGCAGATTCCGGTTTCCGAGAAAGAGTTGACCACCTATAACCCCGAGCTGTGGGTGTTTGTAGGCGCTACGGTGCTGTGCCTGGGCGCGTTTCAGGTGCTGTTTACCACCAGCATTCCGGTGTACAACGCCTTCCTGGGCTTCATCGGTATCAAATCGAACTTGGCCCTACCCGCCGACCAGATTGCCCACTACACCAAGTTTCAGCTGTGGATGGGTGTGGGTGTGGCTTTCTTCTCGGGGCTGGCCCAGGTGATGTGGTGGCAGAAAAACGACAAATCGAGCCTGACCAACACCCTTACGGTACCCGGCATTCTTACCCTGCTTATTGCTGCCTTAGTCATTCTGCTGGTGCAGTACTACGGCCACAAAATGGACCTCGTGTACATTGTGCTGCTGACCACGGCCTTATTTGGGGTGCTGGCCAACCTGAGTATGGTGTTCACGCTGATGAAGCGAAAGGTGAGCCTCTCGGGTGGCGGCATTGCCCACATCGGCATTGCCCTGATGCTGCTGGGGGTGCTGGCTTCGGCCGGCTATTCCAACATCATCAGCCAGAACGTATCGGGGCTGCTGTACTCGCGGGAGTTCGACCAGACCACCAACCAGGACAACGTGCTGCTTTGGCGCAACGACCCCGCCCCCATGGGCAAGTACGATGTGCGCTACACCGGCCAGTTCTGGGATGTGCCCGGCGTGCCTGGCTACGTGGATAAGCAGCTGCTCTACCGCACCGCCGACGAATACAAAACCCTGGCCCGCGCCGACATCAAGCGGGGTGAGAAGGTATATTACAAAGCCGGCGACACGGTGGAAATCAACCCCGAAAATACCTATTACCGCGTCGAGTACAAGGACCGGAAGTCGGGCGACTCGTTCACGCTCTACCCCCGGGCCCAGGTGAACGAGGAAATGGGCGGCCTGCTGGCTTCCCCCGACATTCAGAAATTCGCCGACCACGACATCTACTCCCACATCAGCGCGGTGCCACCGGTGGATAAGGAGAAGGACTGGAGCGAGGTGAAGGAGCACGTGCTGAGCGTGGGCGACACCATCTTCCTCAACGACTACTTTGCCGTGTTCCGGGCGGTGGAACCTGCCCACCAAACTGCCGGCCTGGGGCTTAAGAAAGGTGACCTGGCTATTCAGGGTGACTTCTTGGTATACGGTGAAAAGAAGCAGTACCACGTGCACCCGGTGTTTGTGGTGCGCAACCGAATGATTGGCCGCGTACCCGACGAAATCGAAGATCTGGGCCTGCGCCTGAGCTTCCTGAACGTAGATCCGCAGAAAGGCAAGTTTACCTTCGGCGTGAGCACCACCCAGAAGGATTACATCATCCTGAAAGCCGTCGAAAAGCCCTTCATCAACCTGCTCTGGAGCGGTACGCTGCTCATGGCGGTAGGCTTTGGTATGGCCCTCTATAAGCGCCGCCGCGAAACCGAAGGCTCCGAAGTAGCTCCCGTAGCCTCAGCACAGCCGCAAAGACACCGCAAACCACAGCAGGTAGCTTAGCCCATTAGGAAAGCAGCTTTACCCATAGTAAAAAAGGGTTCTGATGTTTACCAGAACCCTTTTTTGTTTCCTCGATTTCTGGCAGCCGGAATATCGGAACGTATTAACGATACTCATTAACCCACGGCGAGGGAATTTTTTCGGTTAGCGGTACTGAGCCGTACCGCTGCAACCACTCCAGAATTTTGGGGAGTACCCGGATATTCTCTCACACGGCACCAGAACAGAGAGCTTAGGGAAATCCGGAGCCGTTTGCGGATTTCATGCTGTTAAACCAGTGCGGGAGTATCTGCCGCAGGCAAATTCATACAAAAAAGGGCAGCCATGCGGCTGCCCTTTTTGCGTAGTGCCAGTAGTAGCAATTACTTCTGGATGGTGATGTTGCGGAGCATGTATTCGCTGCCGTTTTTCACTTTTACGGTGTACATGCCATTGGCCAGTTTCGAGAGGTCAACGGTGTTGGTCATGTTGTCGCGCACGGTGGCCGTATGCACCCGCTGACCCAGCAGGTTGGTTACTTCCACTTCCAGCCCGCCTTTAGCGTTGGCACCGCGCACCTCAATGTTGAGGCTGCCGGTTGAAGGGTTGGGGTACATGCTAATGGCGCGCATCATGGCCTGCGAAGTGCCGGTTACCGCCGAAATGCTGATGTCGTCTACGTAGAGGTAGAACTGGTCGGCGGTGCTGTAGGCGTGGAAGCCAACGTAGTAGTTGCCGGTAGTGGCGGGGGTAATCAGTGCAACCTGACCAGCGGCGCTACCAGCCGTGGTAGTCGAGTAGGTGATGTTGGCCACGTTGGCGTTCTGGAACAGCGTCGTCGTCTGGCCGGCTGGGGTAGCAGCGGAACCGTACTTTACTTCCAGCCGCTCGGGGTAAGAAGCCAGACCTGCGCGGTATTTAAACGACAACTGGTAGTTGGAGCCGGTACGCAGGAACAGCGCTGGGGTGAAGAACCAGTCATCGGCAGCGCTGGCCGTGTTGTAGGTGTAGCGGATGGCATTGGGTGCCGAAGCCGGGTTAGTAGCTACAACAGCCCAGGTTTTGCCGTCGTTATTCACGTCGGTTACGGTTACACCACAAGGCAAAGCGCCGGCGGCCACACCATCGAAGCCCTCAGTGTACGGGAAGGCGGCAATGATAGGTGGTACGCAGGCCGTAGTGAAGGTGACTGGGCCCGTCAGGGTACTCTGGTCGGTGGCGCCGCAGTTGGCGCGCACATACACGTCGTAGCGGGTGGAGGATGTGAGGCCTGTGAGCGTGTAGGGCGAAGCCGCAGTGGTTACCGAGGTACCAGCTGAAGCCGGATTGAAGCCCGCCGGACCATACACAATAACGTAGCCGGTGCCATTGGAAGGCCCTGTGAAGGTTACGTTAGCACCCGTAGTGGTAATGGTGTTTACAGCAAGTGCCGTAGGCGGCGGACAGGTAGCTGGAGCACCCGTTACCGCCTCAATCATGATAGCACCGAGGTTGGCTGCGCCCTGGTCGGCAGGTGTACCTCCTGCCAGCGGAATGCTGAAGTAGGCACCCGTCCGGGTTGGAACCTCAAAATCCTGCGTCCCGATTGGGAAATAGGCTGTGGTGCTGGCTACCTGTGCCACCCCAGCAAAGAAATTGCCCGTTGATACAGAAGCTGGCGCAGTAAGCGTAAACGTTTTATCGGTGTTGATATCAGCCGCAACTACTGTGTAGTTAGCCGAGCGGCCTAGAATGGCACCCGCATTATCGGTCACAACACCATAAATGGTTTTGCCTACCGAGTTCGGGTCGCCAATGCGGGCCGTTACGGCCGATACCGTGCGAGGTGCCGAGGTAGTGTATTTCACGGCCAGGATAGCTCCTCCGGTACCGAAGCCGATACTGCTGCTGGGGGCTACGCCAGGCTGGGCGTAGGCATAGGTAGTAGCCGAAACTTCCTGCGCCAGGGTAATAGCATTGTTCGTATTATCGTCGTCGTTGGCTACGGCTACACGTACCGTTTCAGTGCCCGTGGTAGTAGGCGTGAACGGGTCGAAGCTTACTGTAGATGAGGCGCCGGCTGCCAGCGTAGCAATGGTTTTGGTGCTGGTGAAGGTATTAGCCCCACTCACCGTAGCCGTTACCGCCACGTTGGTTTGGGCCGCGGAGCCTACGTTGGTTACTATTGCCTGAATGGTGTGTGGTGCGCCATATGGAATTGGCAGCTTACCCAGCGTATATACTACTTGTACTTTCGCATCGTTGGCAAAAACTGTCCGGAATCGATAAGTACGGCCCGCGTCCGGCAATACTGATTTGCGGATCCCATGCGCGGCTACTGATGTAGCAGTAGGAGCAGGGTAATTACCAGCTACGGCAAAAGCAGCTGACCACGCTCCAGCCGAGCCTTTCTGCATCACCAGGCTTTGGCCGGTAGCATTACCTGAGCCTTTTAGGCCTACCACTGCCAGTTTAAAAGCATCAGTACTAGCCGTTACTGCAGTGGGCAGGCTGTATACAAACTCTACTTGGTTGGTAGTTTCGTACAGTTTGGCCTGAAAGGAGAAGTTGTCGTACTGGCTGCCAACCCCGTCGCGTGTTTTATCACTGACGTTCTTCCACTGAATAGTACACACCCGGTTAGGTGCCGTGCCGGTGGTAGCCACGCGGTATTCAGCAGCGGTAGTACCCGAAACGAGGTCCAGGTTGAAAGGTAGAATCAGGTTGGTTTGCGCGGCGTTATTTAGGGGGCCACTGGTGGGGTCCTGGGCGCCGGTGTAATAATAGGGAGCTACCGGAGCGGTAGTACCCAGCTTAATGTAGCCATTGGTGTTCAATACGAAGTCAGTGAAGGCCTGACCGTTGAAGTTGAACGTAAATCCAATGGGAGTAGCCGCCGAATTGTCGTCGTCGGTGTTGGTAGTGGCAATAACTGCCCCAGTTGTTCCCAAATCAGCGTAAGTACCGGCTACGTTCTGTGTAGAAGTAGTAGAATAGCTGAACTGAGCCTGTGCCGCCGTGGAGGCCAGTCCTAGCAAACCTAGCAGAACTAGCTTGCGCCAGGTGCCGGATGTGCGGTTCGCTTTGTAAAGTTGTGTCATAGAAACGACCAGAGGAAAAAAGTGAAAAGGAAAATGAATGCCTGAAAAACGGCAGCTCTACTACTGCGCCTAGCTGCCTACACGGAGACAAGATGTTAAATTTTGCCTAGAAGTGTGAAGAAAATGGCAGAAAAAACCAGAAAAAAAGACAAAAGCCATGGTTTCTCAATACTTTAATATAGAATGTCGACGATATTAAAACAGCCTGCTCAGGTTGTGCTTATAGGGGCTGGCAAAGTGGCCTCCCACCTGTTGCTGGCGCTTTTACAAGCCGGGCAGCCGGTACTCGGCCTCTGGAGCCGAAGCCGTACTTCGGCCGAAGCAGCTACTGCCGCCGCGCCCGAAGTGCCGGTGCTGAGCAACCTGCAGGAACTGCCCCCAGCCGACATCTACGTGCTGGCGCTGCCCGATGCCGCCGTGCCAGAAGTGCTGGCTGCCGCCCGTTTCCCGGCCGGTGCACTGGTAGTACACACCGCCGGTGCCCTGCCGTTGTCGGTATTTATGGCCTACCCGAACATTCGCGGTGGGGTATTGTATCCGCTCCAGACGTTCAGCCCCGGCCGCCACATTGAGTGGGCCACGGTGCCGCTGTGCCTGGAAGCGGCGGATGCGGCCGGCTTGGCCACATTACGGCAGCTAGCCCATAGCCTGAGCCAGGATGTGCGGGAACTATCCTCGGCACAGCGTCTGCAGCTGCACATGGCGGCCGTGTGGGTTAGCAACTTTCCCAACCACCTGCTGGGCATTGGGCATGCACTACTTGGTGGGGCGGGCCTGCCCTGGGAATTGCTTCACCCACTCATTCGCGAAACTCTGGACAAAGCCCTGAGCCAGCCTCCCTTCACGGCGCAAACCGGCCCGGCGCTCCGCCACGATGCCGTTACCCTGGCCCGCCATGAGGCCGCACTGGCGGAGCACCCCGCCTGGCAGGCACTCTACCGGCAGCTTACAGCCAGTATTCAGGCAGTGGCCGCCACCCCGTTGGCAAACAATAGGGCCGACAAGTAACTTTGATTCGGGGGGCGGCCTGCCTACCTTTGCACCCGCATTTTTGCCCCGATCCACCTAGCATTCCGCCGTGAAAGCCGTACATATTACCTTCAAGTTTCAGGACGGACAGCCCGACCAGACGCACGTGGCCGCTGAGGGCGAATCGGTGCTGGATGTGGCACTGAACAACGATATTCAGCTTCAGCATAACTGTGGCGGCGTATGCGGCTGCAGCACCTGCCACGTGTATATTCTGCAGGGAGAAGACGACCTGCCCGAAATTTCCGATAAGGAAGAAGACTTCATCGACCGGGCCGTAAATCCCCGCATCAACTCCCGCCTGGGCTGCCAGTGCGTGGTGCAGGGCAACCAGGACATCGTTGTTCAGATTCCGCCCCAGGAGTTTCTGGGACACTAACTTAGAAGGGTGAGTTATGAATGATAAGTTATGAGTTGGCAGCTGGCCGGCTCCTGATTTCATTTATAACTCATCATTCATAACTCATCACTCAAGCAGAATGAACCATTTCGAGCCCCCGATTAAGTGGAGCGACCATGAAGACATTGCCATGGCGCTGTATGAGAAGTTTGGCAACGAATTCTCTGAGGCCAAAATCTACCGCATCCGCTTCACGGAGCTGCTGGAGTGGGTGCTGAGCCTGCCCAACTTCGAAGGTACCCGCGAGCAGGCCAACGAAGGCCACCTGGAGCAGATCCAGGCCAAATGGGTGTACGAGTGGCGCGATAATCAATAACGTAAAGCGACCGGTACAGGTGATAAGTAATGAGGTAACAGGTCTGCTCCTGGAAGTTAGCGCATAATACCTGTCACCTCATCACCTGTCTTCCTTTACCTCACCTGTCCCTGTCATCCCCTCACCAGTAACGTGTCACCTGTGACTGATTTTTCCGCCATTAAGGTGTTCATCTTCGATGTAGATGGCGTGCTGACGGATGGCACCCTGCTGGCCCTGAACTCCGGCGAACAGGCCCGTGCCTTCCACATCCGTGACGGATACGCCGTACGTCATGCCCTGCGCAAGGGCTACCGTATTGCTGTTATTTCGGGCCGGGAGGAAGAAGGGGTACGCAAGCGGCTGGAGTCCCTGGATGTGCGCGACATCTACCTGGGCGTAGATGATAAGATGAAGATCTTTAACAGCTACCTCAATACCTACCACCTGGAGCCGGCCACCATTGCCTACATGGGCGACGATATGCCGGATATTGAAGTGATGCGCCGCTGTGCCATAGCGGCCTGCCCCGCCGACGCGGCCGCTGATGTGCGGGCCATCAGCACGTACACAGCAACCTTGCCCGGTGGCCACGGCGCCGTGCGCGAGTTTATTGAGGCCGTAATGAAGCAGCAACAGACCTGGTAGCCCAACAGTAGGCTCAGGTCGACCAACGTATCTTTTCCGTGCTACTACCCTGGTTACGCGCTAAGTAGCTGGGGTTGTGCTTTTCTAAAATCCCTCTATATTTACCCCAACCATCATCAACTCAATTTCTTTCTTTTTCATGAAAACAGGAACCGTAAAATTCTATAATGAGTCGAAGGGCTACGGCTTCATTACGGAAGACGGCACGAAGGAGGATTTCTTCGTCCACATTACCGGCCTTAACGGGGGCCAGATCCAACAGAATGACCGCGTGGAGTTTGACACGCAGGAAGGCCGTAAAGGCGTAAACGCGGTAAATGTGAAGAAACTGTAAACTACCGGTTTACGCTAGGTTTTTAGCACAGCACAAAAGCCTCTTCCGTCGCCGGAAGGGGCTTTTGTGCGCTGGGGGCAACAGTTCGTGCATCTTTGCATTCTGCCTCGTTCATCTCTTGTTTCGCCTATGGCCCGCCTGCCCTATTTTTCCGCCGACACCCACCCGGCCGCTGGAGCCGGAGCGGCCACCCCGGAGGCGGGCGGCTGGCGGCAGCTGGCCCGGCTGATTCGCCTGCCCAACCTGCTCATTATGGGCTTGTGTATGCTGCTGGTGCGTGTTTGCCTGCTGCTGCCGGGTGCTCCGTGGCAGCAGGTGCTGGCCCCAGGCTTCGGCATGTTGCTGGCGGCGGCCCTGTGCATTGGGGCCGCCGGCTACATCATCAACGACTACTACGACGTGAAGATTGACGCCATTAACCGGCCCGGTAAGCTGGTAGTGGGCCGGGCCGTAAACCGTCGGCACGCCATGCTGGCGCACATGCTGCTGTCGGGGGTAGGAGTGGGGGTGGGCGTCATGTTGTCGCCGCTGCTGGGGCTGGTAAATCTGGGGTCGGCGGTGCTGCTCTGGGCGTATTCGGTGCGGTTTAAGCGGGTGGCTTTGGTCGGCAATCTGAGCATTGGCATTCTGACCGCCGCGCTGGTGCTGCTGCCGGAGCTGCAGGCCCGTACGGGCAACGAGGCAGTATGGGGCTACGCGCTGGCGGCCTTCCTGCTGACGATGGTACGCGAAATTGTGAAGGACGTGGAAGACATACGGGGCGACGCCCAGCACGACTGCCGGACCCTGCCCATTGTGTGGGGCGTGCCGCGCACGAAGTGGGTGGCCGGGTTTTTCTGGGCGTGTTTGCTGGTGCTGCTGGCGGGGGCCGTGTATCGGGTGCTGCTAGCGCACTACTGGGCCGTGGGTATCTGGCTGCTGGTGCTGGTACTAGCTCCGCTGCTGGCCCTGGGCTACCACCTGCGCCGGGCCGACCGACGCAAGCACTTTGCCCGCCTGAGTGCCGGCTGCAAATGGATAATGCTGGCCGGTATTCTGTCCATGCTCTGGCTGTAGAGGCATCCCGAGCAACTACCCGGTTCTGGGCCCGACAACCGAGCAGGCTCCTGTTGCGTTAGGACCAGCAGCAGCACGCCGGACCCCAGGCTCATGGGGCCTTCGAATTAGGCGAATACTGCTTCACCTATCCACCTCTCCAGCCCCCAAGCCATCCACGTATGCGCTTCCTCTACCCGCTGCTGGCGCTAAGTGCGCTGGCTGCCCCCACTGCCCAGGCGCAGCTAGCTCCTGCCTCAACCCGCACCGAGCCCATTGTGCTAGCTTCCAACAGTACGGCCGCACCTACTCCGGCCGAAGCCGCGGCGGTTACCAGTGCTCCGGCCGAAGCCGCGCCCGGCATGGGCGCCCCAATTGGCCTCGGCCGGGCCCATGCTGCCCGGCCTGCCAAGCTCCGCCTCACCCCCGCCGACCCCGATAAGCCCAGCTTTATTCCGGTGCCTATTGCCTTTTATCAGCAGGAAACCGGGTTTGCCGGGGGCGCGGCTATTCTGCCCGTCTGGCGCTTTGGCTCCGATACTACCGTGCGCAAATCCAACGCCCGCCTGATTGCCTGGATTTCGCAGAAAAAGCAAACCACGGTGCAGCTCACGCACACCATTTTCACTAAGGAGGAGAAGTACTATTTTTCGGGTGAGCTGAGCTACTATGACCTGGCCTTCAACTACTACGGCCGCGGCAACGAAACCAGCAAGGCTAACGAGTCGCACATTCAGTACCCGCTGTGGGTGTTTGATGAAAAGGTGCTGAAAAAGGTAGTACCCAACCTGTTCGTGGGTCTGCGCTACCGCCTCACCGACCTGGGCACTGTTACGCTTAAAGACCAGGAAGGCAACCCCAGCTCCTACTACACTATTCCGGAAGTGCAGCGCGCCGGCTACACCACCTCCGGCCTGGGGCCGGCTTTGCTCTACGACGGCCGCGACAACGTGCTGGCCACTTACCGGGGAAATTTTGTGGATGCGCACGTGCTGTTCGCGGGCAAAGGCCTGGGCAGCGACTACAACTTCACGCGCTACATGGTGGATGCCCGCCACTTCAACCCGCTGTTCGGCTCCAACAATACCATTCTGGCCTTGCAGTTTCTGGGCCAGTACCACACGGGGCGGGTGCCGTTCCGGGAATGGGGCGGCATGGGGGCCACACTGGGCGGCTCCCTCTACAACAACGCCTACCTGATGCGTGGTATCTACGAAGCCCGTTACCGGGACCGGCAGTTTACTACGGCCCAGGCTGAAATCCGTCAGAAACTGTTCTGGCGCATTGATGGGGCCGTGTTCGGGGCGGTGGGCGAAGTTGCCCCGGCCCTCAGCGACTATTCCCTCGACGGCCTGAAATTCGCGGGGGGAGTGGGGGCCCGCTTCCGCTTCAACCGCCGCGACCGGCTCAACATCCGCCTCGATTACGGGGTGGGTTCCGGTGGAAACTCGGGTATCATCTTCGCAGTAGGGGAGGCGTTCTAGGCAGCCTCTTCTACAAGTGTCTTATGCAACTCCCCGGAGCGGTTTGCTTCGGGGAGTTGTGGGTTTTAAGCTCGTCAGTGCGGTTTTTTTAGGCGTTACGTTGACTTCAGGCCGCTGATTATCCGTAGAAGACGCGCATGTCCCACGCCACTCCCCTTCGTTTTCACGCGGCTACCTCGGCTGGTTCCCTGGTTGGTTCGCCGTGGCAGCTGGCTCCCGCACCCGCGCCCGAGCTGCGCGCCAGCGTTATCATTCCGGCCAAAGATGAAGCCGCAACTATTGCGGCCACCCTGGCCGCTTTGGCCGCTCAGGTTGATGCACATGGCCACCCGCTGCCCCCCCGCAGCTTCGAGGTGCTGGTGCTGGCCAACAACTGCCAGGATGCCACCGCGTGCTTGGCCCGGGAGTTTGGAGCCTGCCACCCCGGGTTTGCCCTTCACGTAGCTGAAACCACCCTGCCCGCCCCCGAAGCCCACGTGGGTCGGGCCCGCCAGCTGCTAATGGATGAGGCCTGCCGCCGACTGGAGCAGGCCGGCCAGCCCCTGGGTTTTATTGCCAGCACCGATGCCGATACGCAAGTGGCACCTACCTGGCTGGCTGCTACCCATGCCGCCCTGGCGGCAGGGGCCGATGCTGTGGGTGGCCGCATCCTGATGAACGAAACGGCGCCAGGGTGCCCAGTGCGCCGCCGCCAGCTCCAGGATGCTACTTACCAGCTGCTGCACACCCAACTGGCGGAGCTACTCGACCCCCTGCCCCACGACCCCTGGCCCCGGCATCACCAGCACTTTGGTGCCAGTCTGGCCCTTACGGCGGCGGCCTACCGCCGGGTGGGGGGCTTGCCAGCTGTGCCCTATCTGGAAGATGAGGCCCTGTACCAGGCGCTGCTGCACCACGACTTGCGGGTGCGCCACTGCTCATCCGTGCGGGTGTATACCTCCGCCCGCCGGCAGGGGCGCGTAGCCGTTGGACTTTCCTGGCAGCTGCAGGAATGGGGGCGGCTGGGCGAGCAGGAGCCCATGGTGCCGCACCCGGCCGGGCTGGTAACTGAGCTGTGCCTGCGGCAGCAGCTACGGGCCCTGTGGCAGCAGGCACAAGCCCCAGAAACCCTCCCCGTGGCGCTCCGGCACCTGGCCGGGGCTGCCGCTGACTACCCCACGTTTGGCGCTTTCTGGCACTGGGCTAAAATGCAGCTGAACCCGGGCGAGTATGCAGTGCTGCCGCTTAGTGAGGCCATCCGGGAGTTGCGGCAGGTACTGGCCGCGCTACGGCGGTAACACAGTACTTATACCTGTTCCAGCACATCGAGGCGGTAGGTGGCCTGTCGCTGGCCTTGGAGGTGGCGAAGTGGACCAGGTGCTACCGTCTGGCTCAGGAAAAATTCGTGCACGTCGTCGCCGGTGAGGGGATAGTCGTGGACGGGGGGCGTCCAGTGCACCAGCAGCAGATGCCCACCGGGGCGCAAGGCTGCCAGTATTTTCCGGCGGGCCGTTTCCAGGTCCTCCGGGCTCCAGTAGTAGCCCACTTCCGATACTACTATCAGGTCGAACTGTTCGGGTGGAAATTCGGCGGGCACCTGCATCAGCCGGAAGTTTACCTGTGGTAGGTGGGCGCAGCGCTGCCGGGCCCGCTCCAGGGGTGCCGCCGCTACATCTACGGCCAGCAAGTGCGCGCAATGACGGGCCAGCTGTTCAGTAAGTACTCCCAGCGAACAGCCAATTTCGAAGGCCGTGGGGTAGTGCGTTTTGGGCAGGGCGGCTACCGTAGCAGCATATTTGTCCCGCTCGTAGGCACTGGTTTCAAAATTCCAGGGGTCTTCGTTGGCCTGGTACACGCCCTCAAAATAGGTGGGCGGCAGCGTATGGGGCTGGTTGGGGTTGGGCTGCATTTGTGTGAGCTACTACTAGCGGGAGGCGGTTTCCAGGTATACTTCCAGCGGTTGGGCAAAGTGCGCCAGCATGGAGGGTGCCAGCGTAAAGCCCATGGGGTCATCATCAATAGGCGAGCCAGGCAATTGGGAGTGGTGGGCCGCAATGGCCTGCTGTTTCTGGGCCAGCACCGGCCCAATATCCAGCCGCCAGCCTTCCACCTCTCCCGGCTGCGGCAGGTCGGTGGGGGAGGCCCGCTCCCAGGCCCACACAACGTACTCCAGCACCCGCGGTGCCCGAGACAGGAGGTGCAAGGCCGCTTGCAGCAGCTGGTAGGTGGCCCGATGGTCGGGGTGAGGGTCGCGCCGCCAGGGCACCAGCACCGTAGCCGGCTGAGTGGCCGCCAGAAAATCGGCCAGTTGCCGCACCGGCGCGGCGCCGGCGGCGGCCTCGGGTGGAGGCACCGCCCCGTCGGGTAGGTTCAGGCAGTACAGCGCCTCGGTAGGTACCGCCAGCTCCCGCAGCGCCGCGTGCAGCTCCGCCAGCCGCAGGGCCTGCCGGGCCGCCGCCGGAAACTTGCGGGAGTTGGGGTGCGACATGGTACCGTCGCTGACGAGCACGCACCATACGGGCAGCCCCGCCTGCCGCAGCAGGGCCAGCAGGCCGCCGCATCCCAACGATTCATCGTCGGGGTGGGGGGCTAGTACTACGGTGGGCCCCAGGCTGGCCGCAGCGGCGGGAGGCAACAGCGGGTATTCAGTAGAGGCAAATGCGGGCATGTGGGCAGGAAAGGATAGACTACTACCTACGGGAACGGGCCGCGCGTGGCTATTTTTCCCAGAGCTGATAGGCTGGCTCTCCGTTTTCCAGCGCATACCGGCCCGCGTCGGCCAGGGCCGCATCGGGGGCTGGCTGGCGCAGGTAGTGGGTCAGGTCGCGGTGCAGGCGCTCAAACGGCTCAGGCCGCAACAGCCCCCGCGCCCCCACGCACCGCTCGGCCAGCGGCAGCACCTGCAGACATATGGCCTCAATGGCCGAGCGCACTAGGTTAGCGTGGGCTACGGTGGTTTCCGCTTCAGCGTCGGCGGCCGGGCGGGCGGCTACCTCGGCGGCGGCGCGCAGCCAGTGCTGGCCGCTGGCAACTAGCAGGCTCATTTCGCCCAAGCGCTGGCGCTGGTAGGGGTCGGTGGTGCGTTGCAGGCCCCGTAGAAAGCGGCGGGTTTCGTCGAACACCGCCTCGGCCCCGCCCAGCTGCACGGCCGCAAACCGAATGGCCCCACCGCTAAACCACGGCTGCCGGTAGTAGTCGCCGGGCTGGCCCAGCAGGTCTTCCTCGTCCACTTCCAGCCCGGCAAAATCGACCCCAAAGCTAGCTGAGGCCCGCATTCCCAGGGGCTGCCAGAACTCCGGCTGGTACTGCGGAATCTGCACATCGGCCGGCAGAATCAGCATCTGCCAGCCCCCTTCGGGCAGGGCGGCAGTCAGCAGGGGGCGGGTAACGGAGCCCGCACCGGAGGCAAAGGTTTTGCGGCCGTGCAGGCGGTACCGGCCGTCCGGTAGGGGCTCCAGCTTCACCCCATCTTGGGCCTCTGTGTTCCATACCCCAAACAAGTGGCCCAGGCCAGCCTCCGAAGCCCAGCGGGCTACCTGCCCGGGCCGCCCGAACCGCTGAAACAGTTGCAGCGCATTTACATGGCCCTCGTACAGCCGTCCTACGGCCAGGTTGCCCCGCCCGATGTGGCGCAAAGTGCTCAATAGCTCGTACGTGTGCGCCCGCTCGTGCAGTCCGGCACCCCCCAGGTCTATTGGCAGCGGAGCGGTCAGCAGCCCGGCCTCACGCAGCCAATCAAACTCCGCCGTCGGGAAGCGGCCCTCCACATCGGTGTGCGGGGCCTGGGCAAACAGGCGTGGCGCCAGGGCCGCGGCACTGGCCTCGGCGGTGGTGGGGGAAAAGCACAGAAAGGTAGCAGTATCCGGAGCAGGCATATAGTAGGAGAGAAGAGGAGTTGAGGGCTATACGGCCCCCGGGTGCCCAGGGCTGCCTGGTGTCTAGGACTAGCGCTGAAAACGCAAAACCACTGGAGTCTGATAATGGGTGAAGTGGGAGCTAACCCAAGTTGCGGACTATCATGTTTAGAGTTAGAAAGCTAGTTCCCCTCCTTCGAAAGGAGGGGTTAGGGGTGGTTGATGCTGTGAGAGCAGGTTTAGAACTAGCCCTAGAAACCGTTCAAGAAAATCAACCACCCCTAATTCCTCCTTTCCAAGGAGGGGAACTAGCTTCAGCATCATTAGCATAGGCCACAACTTGAGTTTGCTAACCCCTCGCGCCGGGCGTCTGTTAATAATTCCGTAACACTGGCCTGCGGGGCGGTGCCTACCTTCGCGCAGCATTTCACTTCACCCAAGCCGGTACTGCCATGTCACAGCCCATTCGCTCCGCCCTTGTTTCCGTGTACTACAAAGACCGACTGGAACCTTTGATAGCGCTGCTGCAAGAGCATGGCGTAACTATGTACTCCACTGGCGGTACCCAGCAATTTATTGAGGAACAGGGTGCCCCAGTAACGGCCGTGGAAAGCCTCACCGGATTTCCGGCCGTGTTTGGCGGCCGCGTAAAAACCCTGCACCCTAAAGTGTTCGGTGGTATTCTGCACCGCCGCCATGAGGCCGCCGACCTACGGGAAGCCGAGCAGCACCAGATTCCGCCCATCGACCTGGTAATCGTGGATTTATATCCCTTCGAAGAAACTGTGGCCTCGGGCGCCCCCGAGGCGGACGTTATTGAGAAGATTGACATTGGCGGCATTTCCCTGTTACGGGCCGCCGCCAAAAATTTCCGCGACGTGCTGGTAGTCAGCTCCCGCGACCAGTATGCGGCCGTAACCGCGCTGCTCCAGGCCAAAGGCTGTGCCACCGACCTGGAGGACCGCCGCCACTACGCCGCCGCCGCCTTCGAGGCCACCTCCCACTACGACACCCAGATTCATCGCTACTTCGCGGAATCAATTAAAAATGAGGTCGGTACCATCAAGAATTCCACGAATCAGGAAAATACCAACAATCAACAATCAACAATCAACAATCAACCAGCCACCTCCCTGCGCTACGGCGAAAACCCCCACCAGGCCGGCACTTTCTACGGCGACCTGAATGCTCTTTTCGACCAGCTCCACGGCAAGCAGCTCAGCTATAATAACCTGGTAGATGTGGATGCCGCCGTGCTGCTCATGCAGGAGTTTGATGCTGCCGGCCCCGCAGCCTGCGCCATCCTTAAACATACCAACGCCTGTGGGGTAGCCCAGGCCGATACTCTGCAGCAGGCCTACCTCAACGCCTTCAGCTGCGACCCGGTGTCGGCGTTTGGTGGCGTTATCATTGTGAATAAGCCCGTGGATGCAGCCACGGCTGAGGAGCTGAACAAGCTGTTCTTCGAGGTGCTGATTGCCCCGGAGTTTGCCCCCGACGCGCTATTGGTTTTGCAAAGCAAGAAGAACCGCATTCTGCTCCGCCAGAAACCCGTGCAGCTTCCCACCAAGCAAATCAAAACCTTGCTCAACGGCGTAATCGAGCAGGATTTCGACCGGGTGGTAGAAGGCGCGGCTAATTTTCGTACCGTAACCGAATCGGCACCCACGGCGGAGGAAATAGCCGCCCTGGAGTTTGCTCTAAAGGTGTGCAAGCATACCAAAAGCAACACTATTGTGCTGGCTCGGGCCGGACAGCTGCTGGCCTCGGGCGTGGGCCAGACCTCCCGTGTAGATGCCCTGCGCCAGGCCATCGAAAAAGCCCGCAGCTTCGGCTTCGACCTGCAAGGGGCCGTTATGGCCTCCGATGCCTTTTTTCCCTTCCCCGACTGCGTAGAAATTGCGGGCGAGGTAGGTATCCGGGCAGTAGTGCAGCCCGGCGGCTCCATCAAAGACCAGGACAGTATCAACGCCTGTAACCGCCTGGGCATGGCCATGGTACTCACCGGCGTGCGGCACTTTAAGCACTAAGCGGCTATTAGAGTAAGAGTATACCACAAACAAGGCCGGCTATCCATAGCCGGCCTTGTTTGTGGTATACTCTTACTCTGGTGAGTTATAGCAGTTTCGTGAATAGCAGGGCGCAAACGTTAGGCCGTGGCCGCAAGTTGCTGTGTGTACCTATTCACGCCAACGCTGTATTACTGTACAATCGTCACCTGTTTGGTTGTGGTGGCTGAGTTGTCGTCGTTTTTGGCAGTGAGCTTGATAGTGAATGTACCCGCCGCATTGTATTTGTGGTTGGTCTTGATGCCTGTGTCGCTGGCTCCATCTCCCCATTCCCACACGAAGGAAGTGGCCTCCGTGCTACAGCCTGCATTAACCTCAACCGTTTCATTAATTTTTGAGCTGGGTATACCTTTCTCAATGGTGAAGCAAGCCTCGGGTTTTTTGCCGCAACCCGTCAGGGCCAGGCTCAGAAGCAGCGTGCCCGCTGCGGTAGGGAGGAAAAATTGTTTCATGGGAAAAATGAAATTTGGAGAAGTAAAGCTACTGAATTTTGATCCATATAGTTAGCCGGTAAGCACAACAGTAAGCGTATATGCGAAAAATGATACTATAAATAATATACTGAAAATAACCTGTTTGTGTGATTTATGCCGGATGTGTTGGTACTTTTTTGTCATCCTGCCGCTGGGGTGATAAGCGTCGGCACGTCTATGGGCAGGTATAGGAAATATTATATCGGTGCCTTAGCAGCAAGAAAGGAGCTAAGCGGGTTTTAACCCACAGAAACACAAGCTGTAGCTTCGGCGAAACTTGCTTACTTTTGCCCCACTTTTAACGGGCGCATGTTGCCCGTTCTCATCTACTTGCCGTTACTCGATGGGTTTCTTCAATTTTCTGACCAGCGACATCGCCATTGACCTGGGCACGGCCAACACGCTCATCATTCACAACGATAAAATCGTGGTGGACGAGCCGAGCATCATCGCAAAAGACCGCACTACCAATAAAGTAATTGCCGTGGGAAGGCAGGCGCAGCAAATGCACGAAAAAACCCACGACAACATCAAAACCATCCGGCCCCTGAAAGACGGCGTAATTGCCGACTTCCACGCCGCGGAGGAAATGATTAAGGGGCTGATCAAGATGATTGACACCCGCACCCGCCTGTTCCAGCCTTCCCACCGTATGGTTATCTGCATTCCATCGGGTATTACGGAGGTGGAAAAACGGGCCGTACGTGACTCCGCCGAGCACGCCGGGGCCAAAGAGGTCTGGATGATTCAGGAGCCCATGGCCGCCGCCATTGGTATTGGCATTGATGTGGAGCAGCCCGTAGGCTCCATGATTATCGACATCGGAGGGGGCACCACTGAAATTGCAGTAATTGCCCTGTCAGGTATCGTGTGCGACCAGAGCATCAAAACGGCTGGCGACGTGTTTAACCAGGATATTCTGGACTACATGCGCCGTCAGCACAACCTGCTCATTGGGGAGCGAAGCGCGGAGCGTATCAAAATTGAAGTAGGCGCGGCCCTCACCGAGCTGGAGCAAACGCCCCCCGACTTTGAGGTGCGCGGCCGCGACCTGATGACGGGCATTCCGAAGGTTATCAAGGTAACCTCCTCGGAAATTGCCATTGCCCTGGACAAGTCGGTGGCCAAGATTGAGGAAGCTGTACTGAAGGCCCTGGAAATCAGTCCGCCCGAACTGTCGGCCGACATCTACGAAAACGGCATCCACCTGACCGGCGGCGGAGCCCTGCTGCGTGGCCTCGACAAGCGCCTGGCCGCCAAAACCAAGCTGCCCATTCACATTGCCGAAGATCCGCTGCGCGCCGTCGTGCGCGGTACCGGTGCCGCCATTAAAAATATCCCCGCCTTCCGCAGCGTCCTTTTGACTTAAGGTCAAAAGAATTAAGAATTAAAAATTAAGAATTAAAAATTGGCAATTCACTGGGCTTTTCATGCGCGAAAAGCTTGTGTAGCGCCAATGACAATTCTTAATTTTTAATTCTTAATTTTTAATTCACCTCATGAATAACCTGCTCAACTTTCTGTTTCGCTACCGGGGCATTCTGGTGTTTGCGGTGCTGGAGGTGCTGAGCTTGTATCTGCTGGTGCGCAACAGCTCCTACCAGCGGGCGGCGTTTTTCAACTCGGCCAACTCCTACGTGGGGCAGGTGCTGGACTGGCGCACTCAGGTGCAGGATTATTTCCGGCTGGTTGACGTGAACAAAGGCCTGATGCAGGAAAATGCCCGCCTGCGCCAGCAGCTGTACCCGCCCGCCCTCAGCCGCCGCCAGGCTGATACCCTGCCCGTGAGCAAGGACAGCACCACGCAAGCCCGTCTGCGGCTGCTGGGCCGCCCCGATTCGCTGTTGCTGGGCCTGCGCCAACTGGCTGCCCACGACCCCGACTACCCCCTGATTCCGGCCCGGGTGGTGAACAGCACCCTGCGCCGCGTGGATAACTACCTTACCCTGAACGTGGGCTCGGTGGACGGGGTACGCAATGGTATGGGCGTGGTGTCGGCCGAGGGCGTGGTGGGCCGCGTGAAGGTGACGTCGGAGCACTACACCACCATTACCTCGGTGCTGCACTCCAAAACGGCCATATCGGCCCGCATTCAGCGCGACGGCACCATTGGCACCATCCGCTGGCTCGGCGACGACCCCACCCTGGTGCTGCTGGACAATGTGCCCCGCCAAAACAAGCTGCTGCGCGGCGACACGGTGGTAACGTCGGGCTACAACGCGGTATTTCCCGAAGGTGTGCGCATCGGTACTATTGAGTCGTTTGTGAAAGAGCCGGACAAGAACTTCTGGACGGTGCGCGTGCGGCTGGCCGTGGATTTCTCCCGCCTCACCTACGTGTACGTGGTAACCAGCCGCCCCAAGGCCGAGCGGGATACGGTAGAGGCCCGGGCCGGCATTAAAGCAGAAGGAGACGAGCGACCATGAGAGGCGGCGTACTGGAAATAGTCTGGCAGGCAGCCCGTGCCATCATTTACCTGGCACTGTACGTACTGCTCATCAGCGGCACCGATTTTGTGCTGTTTAACCTGGGCTGGTGCTTCATCTACCTGGGTTTCCTGCTGTTTTTGCCCATCAACACCCCCATTGTGGTACAGCTGGTGCTGGGTTTCCTCACCGGCATCACCCTGGATATGTTTTTTGATACCGGGGGCGTATACGCCGGCTCGGCCGTGCTGCTAATGTACCTGCGGCCCTGGGTGCTGCGCCTGCTCACCCCGCGCGACGGGTACGATGCCCAGGATTCCGTGAACATCCATCAGATGGGCTGGCAATGGATGGTGGTATACCTCACAATTCTGGTTGGTATTCACCACGTGGCATTTTTTCTGCTGGAGTTAGGTTCCTTCCAGGTGTTCGGTACTACGCTGGCCAAAATGGTGGTCAGTACCCTCTACACCGGCCTGACGCTGCTCATCATCCAGCTGATTTTCTTCCCCACACGGCGGCGGAGCAGATGATGAAGGAATAGGAGGGATGAAGTGCCCCGGTACGTCATGCCGATGAGAGGAGGAAGCTCGCGTGCTGAAGTTGCACCCCTGCGGGGGAGGCCTTCAATCAGTCAGAGGAAGACATGCTTCGACTCCACCTCCGGCTACGTTCTGCAGAACAGTCACTACTGCAACCTCAGCACGCGAAATTCCCCGCGGGGCTCGGAATGACGTGCTATATCACCTCATTTCTTCGTTACCTCATCACCATTTCCCGGAGTATCTTTGTGCTTCCGAAAACTGCTTCGGAACTCATTTTCTTTCAGACTTTTCTGCTTTGCAATACCTCGAAGGCCGCAAGTACGTAGTTCAGGCAATTTTCCTGACCGTGGCGCTGGTGTTTGCGGCCCGCCTCTTCTACATTCAGGTGCTGGACGGTAGCTATAAGCTGGCCGCCGACCGCAACACGCTCCAGCGCATTGTGCAGACGCCCTACCGGGGCCTCATCTACGACCGGAAGGGCCAGATTCTGGTGCAGAATACGCCGGTGTACGACCTGATGGTGGTGCCCCGGGAGGTGAAGCAGCTGGACACGGCCCGGTTTTGCCAGCTGCTGCAACTGCCCGTGGAGGAGGTGCGCGAGGGGTTGAAGGCCGCCAAAGCATTCAGCCGCGTGAAAGCCTCCCCGCTGGTGCAAAACCTGAGCACGCCCGAGCTGGCCGCCATTCAGGACAACCTCATCGACTTTCCGGGCTTCAGCGTGAAGGCCCGCATGGCCCGCTCCTACAATACCCACACGATGGCCCACGCCCTGGGTTACGTGGGCGCCATTACGCCGGCCTTCCTCGAGAAGCCCCGCTACGCCAAGTATCAGCCCGGCGAGTTTCTGGGCATTACGGGGCTGGAATCCTACTACGAAGACCAGCTGATGGGCCGGCGCGGGGTGCAGTACCGCATGGTGAACGTGCGCGGCATCGAGAAGGGCGCATTCCGGGGCGGGGAGTTCGATACGCTGTCGGTGGCCGGGCAGGACCTGCACCTCAGCCTCGACTCGGAGCTGCAGGAGTACGCCGAGAAGCTGATGGCCGGCAAGCGGGGCTCGGTAGTAGCTCTGGACCCCAAAACCGGCGAAATTCTGGTGTTCGTATCGGCCCCGATGTTCGATCCGGCTACGCTTTCGGGCAAGGGCATGGGCAACCGCTACATGGAGCTGCTCAATAACCCCGAGCGGCCTCTGTTCAACCGCCCCCTCATGGCCACCTACCCGCCCGGCTCCACCTTCAAGCTGGTGAACGAGCTGGTGGCCCTGCAAATGGGCGTGGTGACGCCCCAAACCGGTTTTCCGTGCAACTGGAAGCTGGTGCGCTGCACCCACCGCCACGAGTACCCCAGCAATGTGGGCATTGCTATCAAGCAGAGCTGCAACCCCTACTTCTACCAGGTGATGCGCACGGCCGTGATGCGGGGCCGCTCCACCAACCGCTTCGAGGATGCCCGCCTGGGCCTGGCGGAGTGGCGGCGGCAGGTGATGCAGTTTGGGCTGGGGGAGAAGCTGGGCGTAGATATGTCGCAGGAGAAGAAGGGCCTGATTCCGTCGTCGGACTTCTACGACAAGCGCAACGGCTACCACCGCTGGAATTTCCGCACGGTATACTCGCTCAGTATCGGGCAGGGCGAAATCGGTATTACCGGCCTGCAAATGGCCAACATCATGGCCACCATTGCCAACCGGGGCTGGTACTATACGCCCCACTTCGTGAAAGGCATTGGCCAGGGTGGGCCCTTGCCTCAGTTTCAGGTAAAGCACACGGTGGGCGTCGACCCCATTCACTTCGAGGAAATTATTCCCGGGATGCAAAGCGTGGTAGATGGGCGTGGCGGTACCGGCAACAATGCCAGCCTACTCGACGTGGGCATTTCGGTGGCCGGCAAAACCGGTACTGTGCAAAATCCCCACGGCGACGACCACGCCACCTTTGCCGCCTTTGCTCCGGCCGAAGACCCCAAAATTGCCATTGTGGTATTCATAGAAAACGCCGGTTTCGGCGGTAGCTCGGCGGCCCCGCTGGCGTCGCTTATCATGGAGAAATACCTGCGCGGCAAAGTGGCCCCCTGGCGGCACCGCTGGGAGGAATGGCTGCCCGGCCCCGCCGAACGATTTGTGAAACACCATTGAGTTTTTTAATTAAAAATTGAGAATTAAAAATTAAAAATGACATGAAGGAGGATAATACGATATTGGTCAAAAGTTATGCATTCGCCGTGCGCATTGTACGGCTGTATAAACATCTGCGGCGGGCTGGAGAAGTGCCACCGCTGGCTGCGCAGGTGTTGCGCAGTGGCACATCGGTGGGCGCTAATGTAGAGGAAGCCGTTGGCGGATTTTCTAAGCGTGACTTTGTGGCTAAGTGTGGAATTGCCTATAAAGAAGCACGCGAAACGCATTACTGGTTGCGTCTGCTGCGTGACACGGATTGTGTCGAGCCGCGTCTGGCTGAGTCATTACTGAATGAAGCCGAAGAGTTGAAAAAGATACTGGCAGCTATTATTCTTTCCTCACGGCAAGCCAATGGTCCCATTTCAGTCGAGAATAATTTTTAATTTTTAATTCTCAATTTTTAATTGAACTCCTCTCCCGCCCGCTATTCCCGTAGCATCGACTGGATTACGGTGCTGATTTACCTGCTCATGGTGGGGGTGGGCTGGCTGAACGTGTACGCGGCCAGCTACTCGCCCGATGCCCCGGCCAACCCACTTAGCAGCCTGAGCTTTTCGGAGCTGATGGCCTTCAACTGGTTTAAGCAGATTGTCTGGATTGGAGCCGCCGTGGTGCTGATTGTGGTGTTGCTGGTGATTGAGTCCAAGGCCTACGACACCTTTGCCTTCGTGCTCTACGGCGGCATGATTCTGCTGCTCATCGTCACGCCGTTCATTGCCCGGCCCATTGCCGGGTCCCGCTCGTGGCTGGAGCTGGGACCCATGCGCCTGCAACCCGCCGAATTTGCCAAATTCGTAACGGCTCTGGCCGTGTCGCGCTACATGGCCGGCATCAACCTGCGCCAGCAGAATTTCCGCGACCAGCTGGTGCTGGCCGGCCTTACGCTGCTGCCCCCACTGCTCATTATTGCCGCCAACGAAACCGGCCAGGCCCTGGTGTTCGGGGCGTTTCTGCTGGCCTATTTCCGGGAGGGTATGTCGCCCCTGATTCTGCTGATTCTGGCCGCGGCGGGCGTCATTCTTATCCTGGCGCTGCTGGTGCCCAAGCTCTGGCTGGTGGGGGCGTTTACGTTGATTTTGGGGGGCGCCTTTGCCTTCAACTCCAAGCTTTGGCGCCACCATCTGCCCCTGTCCCTGAGCGTGTGGGCCGTGGTGATTGGGATGGTGTTCGGGGTGGATTTTTTCTTCAACAACGTGCTGCAACCTCACCAGCGCAAGCGCATCGAGGTGCTCATCAACCCCTCCGCCGATCCGCTGGGCGTGGGCTGGAACGTAACGCAGAGCAAAATTGCCATTGGCTCGGGCGGCCTGACTGGCAAAGGCTTTCTGCAGGGCACCCAAACCAAGTTCGATTTCGTACCCGAGCAGAGTACCGACTTTATTTTCTGTACGGTGGGTGAGGAGTGGGGCTGGCTCGGTACGCTGGTGACTATTGTGCTGTTCATGACGCTGCTGGGCCGCATTGTGTACGTGGCAGAGCGCCAGAAGTCGGTGTTCGGGCGCACCTACGGCTACTGCGTGGCCAGTATCATTTTCTTCCACTTCTGCGTGAACATCGGCATGACCATTGGTCTGGCGCCGGTGGTGGGCATTCCGCTGCCCTTCTTCAGCTACGGCGGGTCCTCACTCTGGTCGTTTACTACCCTGCTGTTCATCCTGCTGGCTATTGACGCCTACCGCAAGCAGGATTTGGAGCGGTATTAGGCGGTGAAATGATGAGTGGCCAGGCTGTCATTGCGGGGCGGAGCCAAAGCAATCCGTCCTATTCTGAGCAGCAGTTTTCGGTCTGTTCCAAAGCTCCCGGCGCCAGAATCCAGGTAGTAGCGGCAACAGCAGGAAAGACAGCGTGACGCCGCTTCATACACGAACTATCCGGTGTCTTCGCAAGGACGCTTTACTTTGCTCAGTCACTCATTCACCGCATGACAGATTCCCGCCCCCTGCTATCCTCGCAAACAACGCGCATTCCGCGTTGGGTGTGGGCCGGGCTGGTGGTAATGCACCTGCTGGCCCTGGGGTGGCAGCTGCACGCGCGGCAGCCCCTGTTTCCCGATTCCGACCGGTACGTGCAGGCTGCCCGCAACCTGCGCGACGCAGGCACGCTGTACGCCCTGCCGCTGACGGAGCAACCGTTGCAGGCGCAGGAGTACAGCATCCGCCCGCCCGGCTACCCGGTGTTTCTGCTGCTGACGGGCGGAGCAGGCCCGGCCATACCCTGGGCAGCGCTGCTGCTGCAAAACGCGCTCAGCCTGCTGAATCTGGCCCTGGTGCTACAGTGGCTAATGCGGTGCACCGGCGGGTTGCGGCGGAAGCAGTGGGCGGTGCTGCTGCTGCTGGCCGCTGCCGGAACCGGCCAGTTTATATATGCCAACGTGCTGATGAGCGAAATACTGCTTCAGACGCTGGTAGTGGTGCTATGGCGCTGTCTGGACCGGTTTTGGAACACGGGGTACCCAGCCGGCGCGCTGGCGGGGGCAGCCGGGGCCACAACGGTGGCCTTATTGGTGAAGCCGGTTTTTTACCCGTTTGCGGGTGTGCTGCTGCTGCTGGGAATAGTGGTAGGGTGGCGGCAGCACCGGCCGTGGCTGGTGCTGGCAACGGCCGTGCCCCTGCTGGTGGCCCTGCTCTGGATGGGGCGGAACGAGGCGCGTACGGGGTACTTCCATTTTTCCAGTATTGCCGAAATCAACCTGCTGCGCTACAACGCGCGCGGCGTGCTACAGGCGGCGGCCGGCCCGCAGCAGGCCGAAAAATTCGTGCGCGCCTCCCTGACAGCTGCCAGCCGGCAACCGGGCTTTGCGGCGCAGCAGGAATACATCCGTCGGCAGAGTATGCGGGCGTTGCTGGCCCACCCTGTCACCTGTTTGGGGCAGCAGGCCCGCGGGATGCTCACGTTTTTCCTGGACCCCGGCCGCTTTGATCTGGTGCATTTTCTGCGGCTGCCGCAAACGGCCAGCTCGGGGCTGTTGCAACTGCTCAACCAGCGGAGCTACCGGGCCGCCGCGCAGTATCTGGGGCAGTTGCCCTGGGGCGTGCTGAGTGCGCTGGGGCTGCTGCTGCTGGCTAATGTGGTGCGGCTGGGGCTGCTGCTGCGGTTTGGCGGCAGCCGTACCTACTCCTGGCCGGCCCGCCTGCTGCTGCTGGGGGTGATATTGTACGTGGCCGCCCTCACGGGGCCGTTGGGGGCAGCCCGGTTTGCCGTGCCCGTGCTGCCCTTGCTACTGGCCGGTGCCGGGGCAGGCCTTACTGTTGGGCAGCCGGAGCCTGCGGCGCAGCTCCGGAGCCGGCCGTCAGCCAGCTAAAGAGGGGGTCGTAGGCAAGAATGCGGGCGGCGGCAACGGCAAAAACCGGGGCGGCCAGGTAGCCCATGCGGCCCAGGTCGCCGGAAAGTAGCATGTGAATCAGGACCACGACCAGCAGTCCGGCCCCCTGCCAGCCCACCTGCGGCAGCCACTCCCGCCGCACGGCGGCGTTGCGCAAACCCAGCAGCAGCAGCAAACTGAAAAACCCGAAGATGCTGAAGATTTCGCCGGCCCCCTTCACCGAAAACAGCCGCCGGAGCGAGTAGGTGAGGTTTTCCAGGTGGGCCAGCGCGTTGTGCAGACTTTCCGTGGGTGGGGCGCCCAGCTGCGCGTCTATCCAGGCCCGGATGGCCAGGGCCGCCGCGCCGCCGGCCACCAGCCACCCCAGCTGTGCCGGCCAGCCCAGCGCCCGGCGGCCGTAAAGTAGCAGCCAGGGCACCAGAAACACCGCCGCTTCTTTCGCCTGCGGGGCCAGCAGGTACACGGCAACCAGGGCCGCGGCCGAGTGGCTCCGCACGCCGTACAACGCCAGCGCAAAAACCAGCAGATACAGACTGTCGACCAGCGGCAGGCCCGCCGTGTACACCGCCCAGCGGCTGCACAGCACCGCCACTACCGCCAGCGCCGCCGCCGCCGGATGGGCACCGGACAGCAGGCAAGTGCGAAACAGCAGCAGCCCCACGCCCGCCATCAGCAGAGAGTTAACGACGTAAAACGCCAGCCGCAGGGGCCATTCACTGGCGGCCCGCTGGGGCCAGATGCGGGCGTACACCCGCTCCAGGGGCCACGCCACGGCCGCCGCGGTGGCCGGTACCAGCACCCGATAGCGCCGCGTAATGTTCACGCCCGCATACTGGCCCCGGGCCAGGCTCAGGTAGCTGCGCGTGTCAAGGGAGTGAGAGAAATCATAATGCACGTACATAGTGTACGCCGGACCGGCCACCAGCCCCAGGGCCAGCACATACACCAGCAGCCACCGGGGCCAGCGCATCAGAAAAGCAGAAGGCATAAAGCGCAACTTAACCCCGAAAAACTACGCGGCCGACTGAGGCAAATCAGTCGGCCGGAAAAAGGAAGGCGGCCAGCTTAGCCGTTAAATTTTCGGTCGATGAGCTTGATGAGCTTGTTGATGTGCTCATCCTTGCGCACCCACTGGTATTTGGTCGACAGGTCTTCGGTAATGTAGCGTTTGGCCAACTCGGCGCTGGGCAGGGTATCCAGGTGTTGAATGGCGGCGTGGTATTCCATGTTTTCGCCGTTAAACAGCTCGTTGATGAAGCCGAACCGCTGGTTGATGGAAATGGCCTCCCGCAACGATTCTACCTTCGGGGCCTTATCAGCCAGGGTACCGGCGCGGTCCTGGCGCAGGGTTTCGCTCAGGCTCGGGGCAGCGGGCTGCTCAGCCTTCAGCTTTTCGTATAGCGGTACGCTGACTGGGGCAGAGGCGGTGGGCTGCACTGGTGCCACGGGCGTTTCGGGGGCTGGAGCAGGAGCGGCAGCAGCAACTGCTGGTTCGGCTGGTTGCGGCAAGGGCTCCGGTGCAGCGGGAGCAGCAGTAGGCACAGTAACAGCCGGTGTAGCCGGTGCAACTGGTGCCGTCACCGGTGCTTCGGGTGCCGGGGCAGGCGCGGGGGCCGGTTTGGGGGCGGCTGCAGCCGGGGCAGCTTCGGCTGCTGCCGGCTCCTCTGTTTCGTGCAGCTCCTGTTCCGTCAGGGGCAGCAGCACGTTGAACTGCTCCACCATAGCCAGCACGGGCTGCACCTGCTCCGGGCAGCTTTCCTGGTGCAGGCGGAAACGGCTCACCAAGTAGTCCCGGTCCTGCTCCTGCCCGGCCGGCAGGCCATTCAGGAATTCTTCGAACAGGCTTTTGTTGGTATCGAGGTAGCGCAGGCCTTCCCGCAGCTTTTCCGGGGCGTAGCTGGCTGGCTCTCCCAACAGCTTGCGGGCAAACGTTTCGGTGGGGTCCAGGCAGCCCGTCAGCGTGTCGGTAATGGCGTCGGCCAGCAGGGGCTCAAAGGCCGGCCGGCTGATTTTGATGCGCCGCGACAATACGTTCATAAACTGCGTGAGAGCCAAACGCACATCGGCATCCTCAAAATCGAAGTAGGGGCTGCGCAGCTGGGCCATTTCGGCAGTCCATTTGTTCAGCAGCTGCTGCACCACAAACAGGTTCACCTGCCGGATGGGCGTAAACCGCAGCACGGCCGGCCCGTCGAGGGTGGCAGTGGGGCGGGCCCCGAAGTATTGGTCGCAGAGCAGCGCGGCCAGCAGCCGGCCGTATTGTTCACGCTT
Organism: Hymenobacter metallilatus; assembly: GCF_003944705.1. Classification (GTDB taxonomy): domain Bacteria; phylum Bacteroidota; class Bacteroidia; order Cytophagales; family Hymenobacteraceae; genus Hymenobacter; species Hymenobacter metallilatus. The sequence continues at coordinate 43,381 of NZ_RWIS01000007.1, forward strand.
GGCGTGGCTATATTGGGTCTTCATTGAAAGCCTGTTTCTGGCGGGCAAGTTAGGGAAAATGCCCACGCTCCTGATTGAAAATCTGCCTTCCGGGGCCATTTCCGTGCCAGCTGGTGCCACGCTGCTGGCCGCCATACAGGCGGCGGGCCACGACTGGCTGCACGCCTGCGGGGCGCGGGGCCGCTGCACTACCTGTCGGGTGCAGGTGCTGGCCGGGCCCGACCTCCTAACGCCCCTTACCCCCGCCGAGTTGCGCTACCGCCAGGCTGGCCGCCTGCTGCCCGATGAGCGCCTCACCTGCCAGGCCCGCCTGCCCGAAGGCACCGTAACGGCTCACGTACCCCGCGCTACCCAGCTGCCGCACGTAGTGTACCGGTAGTGTTGCCTGCCAGGCCCGGGCGTCCTCCGTGGAGGTGATGGCTCCCGAAAGTTGAGCGCCCCTGCGCCAGTAGCCGGCTCAGTATCAGAAGGCTGAAAGAATAGCGGCAGCATGATACCCACGGTAGGGTTGGAGCAAAGCCCCCGAACCCCGTACTTTGAAGGATAGTAATCTGGTTTTATCAGCCGCAACTTCCTCTTCTATGTTCATTGAACCCCGCGTTGGTACGGGCTCCGGCGTAACACGCCGGGGCTGGATTGAAGTTGTGTGCGGCTCTATGTTTTCGGGCAAGACGGAGGAGCTGATCCGGCGGCTCAACCGGGCCCGCATTGCCCGCCAGCACGTCGAAATTTTCAAGCCGGCCCTCGATACCCGCTACCACGCCGAGGATGTGGTGTCGCATAACCAGAACAGCATCCGCTCCACCCCGGTACCGGTGGCCCAGGAAATGCTGCTGCTGGCCGCCGGCTGCGACGTGGTAGGCGTAGATGAGGCCCAGTTTTTCGACGAGTCGTTGGTGGAGGTGTGCGTGCAGCTGGCCAACCGGGGCACCCGCGTGATTGTGGCCGGGCTGGATATGGACTTCCAGGGCCAGCCGTTCGGCCCCATGCCTGCCCTGATGGCCGTGGCCGAATTTGTAACCAAGGTGCACGCCATTTGCGTGTGCTGCGGCGAGCTGGCTTCCTACTCATTCCGCGTTACGGCCTCCGAGGACAAGATTCTGCTGGGCGAAACCGATGCCTACGAAGCCCGGTGCCGGGTGTGCTTTCAGGAGGGCATGAAGGAGAAAACCACTGAGCCGCTCACGGAGCGCGTGATCCGCCAGAGCGTATAGCAGCGCCCCGCCAGAACGTGTACCCCAAAGCTGTGCTTCGGCCCGCGTCTGGGAGTAACTTCCTGTCTGAGTTGATTACCCTCTCACGCGAGCCGGAGCATAGCTCCGGGGTACACGTTCTGGCCCTGCTTCGGGGTACACGTTCTGCCGGCTTTCGGGGTCCTGCACTAATCCGCGGCATCTGGCGTTATCTTGCCACCTCAACCCGTACGCCCCCATTTCCTGCCGATGACTTCAGTGCTACGTTACCTGCGCGGGGCTTGCCTTGCTGCTGTTTTACTGACTGCTACCCGCGCCCGGGCCCAGGCTCCCGTCGGGTACGGCGACTGGCAGCTGCACCTGCCCACCAACCAGGCCCGCGCCCTGGCCGACGCCGGCAACCGGGTGTACGTAGCCGCCGAAAACGCCTTTTTTTACTTCGATAAGAGCCTCAATACTACCCAGCTCCTGTCGCGGCGCGATGGGCTCAACGACGTGGGCGTAAGTACCCTGGCTTACGACTCGGTGGGGCAGCAGTTGGTGGTGGCCTACCGCAGCGCCAACCTGGATATTCTGCGCGCCACCGACGGTGCCATTCTCAACCTCAACGACATTGCCCGCAAGGAAATCAGCGGCGCCAAAACCATCAACCATATTCATGTGAATGCCCGCCGGGCTTATCTGGCGTGCAGCTTCGGCATTGTGGTGGTGGACCTGGCCAAGCTGGAAATCCGGGACTCCTTCACCAACATTGGCCCCGGCGGCTCGGTGCTGCGAGTGTACGCTACGGCGGTGGCCAACGGCACCCTCTTCGCGGCTACCTCCAACGGCCTGATGCGCACCAGCCTCAGCGCCAACCCGCTCGACTACCGCAACTGGACCACCGACCTGCCCGCCCGCGCCGGCGACCCGTACCGCACGCTGGCCGTGCAGGCAGGCCGCGTGGTGGCCGGCATCAACGGCGACCGAATGGTGACCTACGTGGCCGGTAGCGGCTGGCAAACGCTCGGCGGGGCCCCCGCGGGCGTGGAGTACCGGCAGTTGACGCCCTCCGTGGCGGGTCTGCTCATCACCGATAATAGCAAGGTGACGGTGCTCAACGTGACCAACGGCGTAACGGCCCTCACGCTGCGGCCCAGCCAACTCGTAGAGCCCCAGGCGGCCGTGCGCGCCAAGGGCGGGCAGTACTACCTGGCCGATTACGTTAACGGTCTGCTGAAAACCAGCAACGGCCAGCAGGCCGAGCAGTTTCTTACCAATGCACCGGCTTCGGCCCAGGGCTTCAGCGTGCTGGCCGATGGACGTTCCGGCAAGGTGAACATCTTCACGGGAGGCTACGATGAAAAGTACGAGCAGCGGGACTTCTACCGGGGCTTCGCGGAGTATGCCGAGGGGCGCTGGACGAATATCACCCCGCTCACCCAACCCAACCGGGCGCAGTATCCCAACCCCAAAGACCTGACCCGGGGCGTCCGGACGCCCGACGGGACGCTGTACGTGGGCAGCTACGGCAACGGCCTGCTGGAGTGGAAGGGCCCCGGCGAATTCCGGCTCTTCAACCCGACCACCAACCTGCCCAATCCGCTGCGCAGCGCCATTCCGGACCCCAACTACACCCGCGTCCCCGACGTAGCCACCGATGCTCAGGGCAAAATATGGGTGCTCAACCGCCACCAGATTGTGGGGCAGTCGGGCGTATTCGTGTTCGACCCCGTGGCCAACAGCTGGCAGGTGCTGGATTACTTTAGTGAAAGTCAGGACTTGGCCCGTTTGGTGCTGGATGATGTGGGCAGCCTGTGGGCCGTGCGCAGCAAGAGTGCAAACACCAGCATTGGTATAGTAGCCTACAAGCCGGATTCCAAGGAAGTCAGGTATTTCACGGTGGGCAATGGACTACCAAGCTCCTTCGTGAATGACATTGTGAAGGACCGGAGCGGGAATATCTGGGTAGCCACGGATAAAGGCCCGGCCGTTTTCAGCGAAGCGGCCAGCGCCTTCGATACCAACCTCAATCTACAATTCGACGTGCCTTACGTGCGCCGGGGCGCGGGCACCGGTTTCCCGGCCCTGTTCAACGAGCGGGTGCGGGCCGTTGCCGTGGACGGGGGCAACCGCAAGTGGTTTGGTACCGAGCGGGGCCTGTGGCTGTTTAGCGCCGACGCCAGCGAAGCACTCCAACACTTCACCACCGACAATAGCCCCCTGCCTTCCAACCAGATTGTGGATGTGGAGGTGAACGACAAGACCGGGGAGGTGTTCGTGGTGACGGATGCCGGCACCGTGGCCTACCGCGGCGACGCCACCGTGACGGAGGGCAAACCCAGCTGCGCCAAGGTATTTCCCAACCCCGTCCGCACCGATTTTGCCGGCCAAGTGGGCGTAACGGGCCTGGCCAACAATGGCTTCGTTAAAATCACCGACGTAACCGGCAAGCTCGTGTACCAGACCCGCGCCAACGGCGGCGCTGTCACCTGGAACCTGCAGGACTACAACGGCCGCCGGGTGCAGTCGGGCGTGTACCTGGTGCTGTCGTCGGATGCGGATGGCAAGAACGGCTGCGTGAGTAAAGTAGCCGTGGTGGAGAAATGAGGTAGTAACTAGGGAGTAAAAACCCAGTATAGATTGTTCTGAACGGCCAGTTGATTAGCAAGCCAACAAAACGTCATGCTGAGCATGTGGCGCATCAAGCCAGTGTCGGAGCGTAGTCGAAGCATCTTTCCGCTTCGTTGCAATGCTACTCAGTTAGTCAGAGGTAGAGATGCTTCGGCAAGCTCAGCATGACGTTCTTTTCAACTTCTTTACTCAACTCTCATGCTCATCAAAACCCGGGGTATTGTGCTCAGCTACATGCGCTACCGCGAAACCAGCATCATTGCCCGCATTTACACCGAGCGGCTGGGGTTGCAGAGCTACGTGGTAAATGGCGTGCGTAAAGCCAAGCCCCCGGGCCGCATTGCCCTGTTTCAACCCTTCACCTTGCTGGAGCTGGTGGCCTACACCTCCCGCAACGGCGGCCTCACCCGGCTTTCGGAGTTCCGCTGCTCCGAGCCGTTCCGTACCCTGCCCTACGATGTGCGCAAGAGCAGCGTGGTGCTGTTCCTGTCGGAAATTGTGAGCCGGGTGCTGCTGGAGGAAGAGGAGAATGAGCCCCTGTTTACCTTCCTGCACGACGCCGTGCAGGCCTTCGACCAGCAGGAAGCAGGCTTCGAGAACTTTGCCCTGGAGTTTCTGCTGCAACTAAGCCACTACCTGGGTTTCGGCCCCGAAAACGGGGAGCAGATTACCTCACAGGTAGCGTTTGCCTCCGAAAGCCCCGGCACCGTGAGCGGCCACGGCCCTGCAGCCATGCGCTTCCGCGAGTTTGAGCAGTATTTTGATGACCTCCTGACCCAGCCCGCCACCGCCACCATTCCAAACGGCCGCGTACGGCGCGAGCTGCTGGATGTGCTCATCCGCTACTACCAGCTTCACGTCGAGCACCTCGGCGACGTCCGCTCCCTGGCCGTACTCTCGGAGGTGCTGGCGGAGCTGTAGGGAAAGGGATAAAGTAGAACGTCATTCCGCCGCACGGAGGAATCTCGCGTGCTGACATCGGATTACTATTACAATGTCAGCACGCGAGATTCCTCGGCTCCGCTCGGAATGACGTTCTCCCTTATTTCACCCCCACCAGCTCCACATTGAAGCGCAGGATGCTGTTGGCCGGAATATCGGCGCCGGCGCCCTGGGGGCCGTAGGCCAGGGCGGAGGGAATCAGCAGGACGGCTTTTGAGCCTTTGGGCAGCAGGGCAATACCCTGGTCCCAGCCCGGAATAACGCGCCCCTGGCCCAGCGGAAACTCGATGGGCTTGTTGCCGTTGCGGGCAGAAGCATCGAATACTTTGCCGCTAAGCAGCATCCCCGTGTACAGGACGGCTACCGTTTGGCCGGTTTTGGGTTTGGGGCCGGGCCCCACTTTGGTAATGGCGTAGTACAGGCCGCTGGGGGTTTTGATGCCTTTGAGCTTGTTCAGCTTGAGGTAGGCTTGAATGCGGGCGTCCTCCTTGAGGGCCAGCTGGGCGGCTTGCTTTTTGGCTTCAGCCTGAGCTTGCAGCATCTGCTGCTGTACCTCCTGCCGGGCCTCTTCCTGGGTCTGCACCTTCTCGGCTTTGGCCAGCACCGTGAGGGTAGGGCCGGCCCGGCGAATGAAAGGCGGGACCGGCTGCCGGAACGATTTCAGGAATACCGTATCCACGTTCAGACGAAACACGCCCGAGTCACCGGGCTGCAGCAGGGACAATGCTTGTTCCACACTGCCCCATTGCTGGCGGCGCACCGTATCCAAGGGTACCCGCACCGGTTGGTTGCGGTTCTGGCGGCGGGAGTGCATGAGTACCGAGTCGGTGGCGGTGCGGAACTGCAGGTGCAGGCTCATAATGCGGCCCACCCGGGCAGGGTAGGTGGCGTCGCCGGTAGTAGGCAGGGCCGGCCGCAGTACGTACCGGCCATTCTCCCGATGATAGATGCGGTACTCCAGGCCCGATGCCAGACGGTTGAACGGGGCCGGGTCGCCCTGGAAGGCAGTGAGGCCGCTAAAGGCCAGGAGGGCAGGTACCGAAAACCGGAGGCGGGCAAGTAAGGACATCAGTTGGGAGGTACTAAACAGGTAAACAGGAGCGGAAAGATGGAAAGGATAACCGACAAACGTGCTGGCTGGCGGCCCGGGAGCGGCCGCCAGCGGGAAGCCGACAACCAAAACCGGCCCGCCAACAGTGGTTGGCGGGCCGGGGGATTATTTCACTTTCAGCACTTCCAGTTCGAATATTAAATCGGAGTTTGGGGGAATGAGGTAGCGTTTTCCCGTATCATCATCCAAGTCGAGGCGGCCTTTGGTGCCGTAGCCCAACGCAGCCGGAATCCAGACCCGCGCCCGGCTGCCCTCCGGCAGCAGCAGCAGGGCTTCATCGAAGCCTTTGATAACAATTCCCCGGCCGGCTTTCACTTTCAGCGGCCCGCCCTGCTGCACCGAGGTATCAAAAATATGCCCATCGGCGGCCAGAAAGCCCGTGTAATGCACCGTCACCCGGTCGCCGGGCTGGGGGCGGGCACCAGTGCCCAATTGCCGCACCGCATACTGCAGCCCCGACGCCGTGGTGGTGGCCCGCGCCAGCAGGCTATCGGCTGTGGCTGGTACGCTGCTGGTGGCCAGCGTACGTTGGGCCCGGCCCACCAGTGGCAGCACACTTAGCAACGTCAGCGTAAACAGAACCAGCGCTTTGGGCATATTCGGGCTATTCTACGTTCAGAATTTCCAGGTCGAACAGCAAGGGCGTGTTGGCCGAAATGGTGCCGTACCCGTTTGCGCCGTATGCCAGATAGGAAGGAATCAGCACCAGCTTCCGGTCGCCTTTGCGCATTTGCACAGTGGCCCGGCTCCAGCCCTCAATGGCCCCGTTGCTGCCATTGTAAAAGCTAAAGCACCCGCAGGTAGTGCGGTTGTTGCTGGAAGCATCAAACACCACACCCTCGTTGGTTTCATCAATGAACTTGCCTACGTAGTTGGTAGTCACCTTCTGGCCGGCCTTAATGAGCGGGTTGGCAGTGGGCCCGTCGGTAATAGGTACCAGGTAGATGCCGGATTCCAGCCGGGTGTAGTTGGTGAGCGAATTCCGGGTAAGGTAGGCCTGAATGGTGGCGTCGTCTGTCTTTTTCTGCGCCTCTACCAGCTTGGCCTGTTGCTCGTAAATGGTGTCGGAGTTGCAGCTGGTCAGAGCCGGAGTAGCAGCCAGCGAAAAGGCCAGCAAAGAAAGAATCAGGGAAGTTTTTTTCATAACCGGAACGGCAGGCACAGGGCACTGCCAGGTAAAATTACTTAATATCAACCACCTCCACATCGAAACGCAATACCGAGTTGGCTGGGATCTGGGCATTGGCAGTTGAGCCGTAGGCCTGAGTTGAGGGAATCAGCAAAATTCCTTTTGCGCCTTTATTGAAATATTGAAAGCCCTTGTCCCATCCCTGGATAACTAAACCCCGACCCAGCACAAACGGTAAACCCAGAGTAGTCAGGTTACTATCGAACACGGTGCCGTCCAGCAGGGTGCCGGTATACAGCACTTTCACCACCTGACCTTTTTTGGCATTGGGGCCGGTGCCGGGCTGCGTAATGGCAACGTACACACCCAACGTATCTTTCCGGAATCCGGTCAGGCCCTTGTCTTTGATGTACTGCTGAATGGTAGCATCATCCTGTGCTGTGTAGTCGGGCGTAGGTTTGTCGTCCTTTTTACAGGCTGTTTGCAGCGCAAGCATACCCAGCAATAGAAAGGAAAACAGGGAAAAGCGAAGTTTCATGGAAGAGCCGGGTAAAAAGGCCGGTAGGCTATTGAACATCCTTTATTTCTACGTCGAAGCGCAGCACCGAATTGGCCGGAATATTCCCGACGGCGTAGGGACCGTACCCCAGCCCGGAAGGAATCAGCAGCGTTGCTTTAGCTCCTTTGGTTAGCTTGGCAAAACCCAGGTCCCAGCCGGCAATTACTTGGCCCTGCCCAACGCTGAAGGTAAATGGCTGGTTATTGCGGCTGCCCGTAGAGTCGAATACGCGGTTATCCAGCGTCATGCCCGTGTACAGGGCCGATACTTTCTGGCCTTTGTTGATTTTTACTCCGTTGCCGGGCTGCGTAACGGCAATGTACAGGCCCAGCGTATCACGGCGGAAGCCGGTGAGGTTGTTATCGGTGATGTAGGCCTTAATCAGGCTTTCATCCCGGGCTGAGTAGTCGGTGGTATCGAGGGTAGCGTCGTTTTTCTGGCAGGCGCTGAGCAGGCTGCCGATCAGTAGCAAGCACAGGCCGTACCAAGTGGCCGAACGACGCAAGAGAGAACGTATCATAATCGTGAATAAACAGGAAAGGTGCTGAGTAGAAGAGTCAAAAGCCCCCGGCTCGGTTGCACCGGGTCGGGGGCTTTTGCGGATACTATACCGAAGCCGGCGCAGAGAATTACTTGCCCTGCTGCTGCTGCAGTGCTTCCAACTGCCGCTGAATGTCCTCCTGGCCCATTTGTGGCTGCTTGGGGGCGTCTTTCACGTCCACCAGCTCCACGTCAAAGCGCAGAATAGCATCGGCCGGAATGTTGGCACCGGCCCCACGCTGCCCGTAGGCCAGCGAGGAGGGAATCAGCAGTACGGCCTTGGAGCCCTTGTTCAACTGCGGAATGGCTTTATCCCAGCCCGGAATTACCTGGCCCACTCCAATCGGGAATTCGATGGGCTTGCCACCGTTGCCTTTCGCGGAAGAGTCGAACTCTTTGCCGTTTTCCAGCAGGGTGCCTTTGTACTGCACGGCTACAATCTGGCCTGGCTTGGGCTTGGGGCCGCTACCGGCCGAGGTAACCACGTAGTACACGCCCGAAGGGTCTTTCTGGGCAGTCAGGTTATTTTTCTTCACGTACTCCTGCAGCTTCACGTCGTCCTTTTTGAGCTGTTGCTCGGCATAGGCCATCATTTTCTGCTGCTGCTCCACCTGCATTTTCTGCACGTCGGCCATGGCCTCGTCCCGGGTCTGCACCTTGTCCACTTTCACATACATGGTCATGGTCTTGCCAGCCTTCTGCATAAACGGCGGCACCGGCTGGCGGAAGGACTTAGCAAAAATGGTGTCCACATTGAAGCGGAACACGGCCGAGTCGCCGGGCTGCAGCAGGCTGATGGCCTCTTCCAGGCCGCCTTTCTGCGCCTTCCGCACAGTATCCAGCGGCACCCGCACCGGGAAGCCCATCTGCTGCTTGCGGGAGTTGAACAGGACCGAATCCTTGGCTGTGCGGTACTCCACGTGCAGGGCCATGATCTTGCCAATCCGTTCCTTATACGTGGCGTCTCCGTCGGTGCTTACTTCGCGGGCATCGTAGCCCTTGCCGTTGCTCTTGAATACTTTGTACTCGATTCCCGATGTAGTCTTGCTGAAATCACCGCCTTTTTTGCAGGAGGCAAGGCCCAGAACGCCGGCAGCGAGGGCCAGGCTCAGAAAGTTGCGTGTAAGGAACATGAAGGGTTGAGAAGTTAAAACAGAATGAGCGCCCAAGTTACACCGAATTATGCCGATGGGGCTACCGGCGCCAGCGGCGCCATAACCAGCTGGGTCTGGTAATCGGGCAAAAGCCCTAAGAATCGTTCTACGGTAGCATCCAGCGAGTCGTAGCTGATGCCGCCGGCCGCATTGTGGTGGCCTCCGCCATTAAAGTGCCGCCGCGAAAACTCGCTCACGGAAAAATCTCCCACGGAGCGGAAAGAGATTTTAATGGCCTGATTTCGGTCGATGAGAATGGCGGCGAATACAATGCCTTCAATGCTGAGCGCAAAGTTTACCAGGCCTTCTGTGTCGCCGGTTTTGGAGTTGTACTGGCGCAGCTCATCGGCCGTAATGGCAATAAACGCCGTGTTGTACTCGCGCAGCACCGTAAGCTTATCCTTGAGCACAAAGCCCAGGAAGCGCAGCCGCTCCTCGGAGTGCGAGTCGTAGATGCGGCGGTGTACATCGGAGAGGTTGATGCCGGCATTCAGCAGCTCGGCAATAATCAGGTGTACATTGCGGGACGTGCTGGGGTGGCGGAAGGAGCCCGTATCCGTCATGATGCCCGCGTACAGGCACTCCCCGATACCCGTGTCAATCAGTGGCTGGTCGCCCAGGTCCCGGATAACCTCAAATACCAGCTCGGCCGTAGCAGCGGCTTTGGGGTTGGAGTAGTCGAGCTGGGCGAAGTCCTCGGGCTCCTGGTGGTGGTCGATGAGCACCTTGGTACCCTTGGCCTCCCGCACATACTCGCCCAGCTCATTGATGCGGCCCAGACAGCTGAAGTCAAGGCAGAACAGCACTTCGGCCCGCGCAATAATGTCGCGCACCTGGGCATCATTCTGGCGGGGCTCGTACACCACTACTTCCTCGTTGCCGGGCATCCAGGCCAGGAAGTTGGGGTAGTCGGAGGGGGTAACCACCGTCACGCTGTGGCCCTTCTTGCGAAGGTAGCCGGCCAACCCCAGTGACGAGCCCAGGGCATCGGCATCGGGTTTATGATGGGTGGTGATGAAAATCTGTCGGGGTTGCGCCAGCAGCTCCTTCAGCTCAGATATTGTGGACATTGCCTACGGGGTAGGTGACTGAATTTCGGTCGGTTAGGCCGCGTACAAAGGCGGCAAAAGTCGGAAATATTCTGGGTTCCAACAACACGCCCCGCGGAAAGGTGCGGGAGAAAGAATGTGGGAACTGTGCGGAAGGTGGAAAATGTGGGACGGAAGAAAGAATGTGGGTTTTAATGGGCGGAACGCAGAGGCGTTGTCCTTCTGAGCTGGCGAAGGACCTCAGCACGCAGGAATGACAATTGTAACCACGACTCGTTCTATTGCCACAAGGCCTTTCGCCAGCTCAGGAGGACAATGCCACCACATTTCCCACATTCAATCCGTACTTTTGCGGCCGCAAACTGCACAGAGTATTTCATTCAACCCCAACCATACGAAGCAAGCCCATGGCCACGAACCGCACGTTCACGATGATTAAGCCCGATGCTACCCAGGACAACCACATTGGTGGCATCCTGAGCATGATTGAGGAAGGCGGCTTCCGCATCGTAGCCCTGAAAAAAGTACAGCTGACCCCTGAGCGCGCCGGCCAGTTTTACGAAGTGCACAAGGAGCGCCCCTTCTACCAGGACCTGGTGAAGTACATGTCGTCGGGCCCCATTGTGGCGGCTATTCTGGAGAAAGACAACGCCGTAGCTGATTTCCGGACCCTGATTGGCGCTACCAACCCCGCCCAGGCCGCCGAAGGCACCATCCGGAAGAAGTATGCCAAGAGCATTGAAGCCAACGCCGTACACGGCTCCGACTCCGATGAAAACGCCAAAATCGAAGGCGACTTCTACTTCACCGCCGACGAGCAATTCTAAATCACGGATTTAGACGGATTTTTCGGATTACGCGGATTCGTTCTGATTTCGCGGTTTGTCTGAAAAGCCTGCCAACAAAAAGCCCGCTTGCTGCTGCAAGCGGGCTTTTTGTTGTTCAAATTATCGTTAGATGCGACGGTTGTAAGAGTCCGTGTAATCCGAAAGATCCGTCTAAATCCATGATTTAGGCGTTTTCCACACTCAGGATGGGCTCTACGTGTTCGGCATCGGGGGTGGTTTCCTGGGCAGTGTGCTTGTGCTTGAACAGCACTACAAACAGCACGGCAATGACCAGGGCATAGGCCGCAAACGACAGCCAGATGCCCTGCCAGTCCTTGGTTACACCATCGGCGGCGGTGAAATATTTCTCGATGACGATACCGCTCACCGAGCTACCCAGCACGGCCCCGAAGCCGTTGGTCATCATCATGAACAGGCCCTGGGCGCTGGCCCGGATGCTGGAAGCCGTCTGGGTTTCCACGAACAACGAGCCCGAGATGTTGAAGAAGTCGAAGGCCATGCCGTAAATGATACACGAAAGAACAATCATCCAGAGCCCCGATTGCAGGTCGCCAATTGCAAACAACCCGAAACGGAGTACCCATGCCACCATACTGAACAGCATTACTTGTTTAATGCCGAAACGACGCAGGAAGAAAGGAATAGCAAGGATAAATAGCGTCTCCGAAATCTGCGAGATGGACATAATGATGGCCGGATAAGCCGCAGCCAAGCTGCTGAAAGTATCACCCGGATGATTCAGTAGAGCGGATAGTATCAATTTAAATGCCTCCCAGCCGGTGATGCCTTCCGGTACAATTGAAGCCGAAGTCTCCATTGTGCTGCCCAAATCGTGCAGGAAGGTGTCGCCGTAGGCGTTGGTGAGCTGCAGGGCGGCACCCAGCAGCAGCGCGAACAGGAAGAAGGTGAGCATCTTGGTGTCGCGCAGCAGGGCAAACGACTTCAGGCCCATCACATCAACCAATGAGCGGCTGGGCGTGTCTTTAGCCGTGGGCGGGCAAGCAGGCAGCGTAAACGAGTAAACGCCCAGCGCAAAAGCCGCGGCGGCGGCCACGTAGAACTGGCTGGCCGATTTCTCGAAGCCCAGTAAACTCACCGTCCACATGGCTACAATGAAGCCGATAGTGCCCCACACCCTGATGGGCGGATAGTCCTTCACCACGTCCAGGCCCTGCCGTTTCAGCACCGAGTACGACACGGCAATGCTGAGAGCCAGCGTGGGCATGTAGAAAATCATGTTCAGCAGAATTACCCAGAAAAAGGTGCCGGGGTCGGCCACCATGGGTACTGTGCATAGCACCACCCCACCCAGAATATGCAGGATGCCGTAGAGTTTCTCGGCATTCACATACTTATCGGCAATGATGCCCATGATGGAGGGCATGAAGATGGAAGCAATGCCCATCGTGGAGAAAATTGCCCCAAACTGCGCCCCCGACCATTGTTTCGTCTGGAACCAGTACGCGCCGATAGTTATCAGCCATGAGCCCCAGATAAAAAACTGCAGGAAGCTCAGAATAGTGAGACGCAACTTGGTACTCATGTAACTACTGTTGGGGAAAAGTGGGGGGACACAATTTGAAACCTAAAGATACAAGAATTCTCTGCGGTGAAAATTCGCCCCGGCGGGCTGTGGGAGTAGCCAGAACGCAAACTGCCCCCCAACCCGAAGGCCGGAGGGCAGGTAAAGCGGCAGGCCGCGTGTGGGCTTAGGCGTGGGCCGTAGCCAGCGCGGGGTAATCGGTGTAGCCCTGGTGGAAGCCTTCGGGGCCGGGGGCGTAGAAGGTGGAGGGGTCGGGCTGGGCCAGCTCGGCACCCTGCTCCAGGCGGGCTACCAGGTCGGGGTTGGCAATGAAGGCGCGGCCGAAGGCCACGAGGTCGGCGCGGCCGCTCTGCAGGTCGGCTTCGGCGCGGTCCACGTCGTAGCCGCCGCTCAGGATGAGCGTGTTGGTGAACTTCTCGCGCAGACCGGCAATAATGCTGGCCGGCACGGCCGGAGCGCCCATGCTCTCGTGGTTCACAATGTGCAGGTACACCAGGTTCAGCTTCTGGAGCTCAGCGGCCAGGTGCAGGTACAGCGCGTCGATGTCGTCGAAGGTGGGAGCCACGTCGTTGAAGGCCCCGTAGGGCGATACGCGGATACCCACGCGCTCCGCTCCAATGGCGGCTACCATGCCCTGGGCAATTTCCAGCACGAAGCGGGCCCGGTTCTCGAAGGAGCCGCCATACTCGTCGGTACGCTGGTTGCTCTTGGGGTTCAGGAACTGGTCGATAAGATAGCCGTTGGCGGCGTGGATTTCTACGCCATCAAAACCCGCTTCCACGGCCAGCTTGGCCGAGTTGATGTACTCCTGTACTACTGCCTTCACCTCGGCGGTGGTCAGCTCGCGCGGGGTGGGCTGGGGCTGCATCTGCTGCTGGTCGGTCCACATATCACCGGCGGCGGCAATGGCCGAGGGAGCCACAATTTCGGCATCGGCGGCCATGTTGAGCGGGTGCGAAATGCGGCCCGTGTGCATCAGCTGCACAAAGAGGTGGCCGCCCTTGGCGTGTACGGCGTCGGTTACCAGCTTCCAGCCGGCTACCTGCTCGGGCGTAAACAGGCCGGGAATGCGGGCATAGCCCAGGCCGTTGGCCGAGGGCGAGGTGCCTTCCGTGACGATGAGGCCGGCCGTAGCGCGCTGGGCGTAATATTCGGCCTCCAGGGGGCCAGGCACGTTGCCCAGGGCGCGGCTGCGCGTCATGGGGGCCATTACAATATGATTCTGGAGCGTGAGGTTGCCCAGTTTGGCGGGCGAGAAGAGCTTCTTGGTTGCCATGTGCAATTGATGCTGAGGGTTAACGCGGCTATAAAGCATCAACTAATCGAAATGTTTAGATGGGTTTTGGGAAATTTTTTAAGCCTAGCCCAGCGTGTCGAAAAACGACGCCAGCCCGCGCAGAGTCTCCCGGTTCAGGGTAATATTCACGCACCGGCCGCACTTCTGGGTCTGCACCAGGCCGCTGTCGGCCAGAATCTTGAGGTGGTGCGATACGCAGGGCTGGGAGAGGCCCGTCAGTTCCTGCACGTCGGCAAAAGCCAGCTGGTCCTGCTGGCTGAGGGCCAGCACAATATTGAGCCGGTACTTATCCGCTAATGCTCCGGCCGATTTGGCCACCAGTTGGGTATCCATAGACAAGCAAGATACAGAAATTTGCCCGCCAAGGGCGGTGGCTGGCGGGTGGCAAACACTGCTCCGGTTCCCGGCCGGTGCGACAAAAAAAGAAGGCTACCGGAGCGGCAGCCTTCCTGAATGATACCGACGCGGTACGCGCTTACGCGCCCTCACCGAAGCGCTTATTCACCTCGTCCCAGTTGATGAGGTTGAAGAAAGCAGCAATGTAGTCGGGGCGGCGGTTCTGGTATTTGAGGTAGTAGGCGTGCTCCCACACATCCAGGCCCAGTACGGGCGTGCCTTTGCAGCCCGTGTCGGGCATGAGGGGGTTATCCTGGTTGGGCGTAGAGCAGATTTGTACCGAGCCATCGGCTTGCTTGCACAGCCACGCCCAGCCGGAGCCGAAACGGGTAGTGGCGGCTTTTGTGAATTCTTCTTTGAACTTCTCGTAGCTGCCAAAAGCCTTGTTGATGGCCTCGCCCACCGCTCCTGAGGGCGCACCGCCGCCGCTGGGGCTCAGGATCTGCCAGAAGAAGGAGTGGTTCCAGTGGCCGCCGCCGTTGTTGCGGACGGCCGCCGGGGCCGAGGCAATGCTCTGCAGCAAATCCTCCAGGCTTTTGCCTTCCAGTTCGGTACCGGCTACGGCGTTATTGAGGTTGGTAACGTAAGCTTGGTGGTGCTTGCTGTGATGAATTTCCATGGTTTGCGCATCAATGTGCGGCTCCAGGGCATCGTAGGCGTAAGGCAGTTGGGGGAGTTCGAAAGCCATAATACAGAAAGGTTTGGAGTGAAATGGGAGAGAAGGAGTTTCGGTCGGCCGGCATATGCGCCGGTCCATAGCACATTGGAACGAAGGGCGCTAACACCTAACGTGCTGCTGTGATACGGTTCGGTGCACGCACCGGCTGACAGTACAACCACCATTTCCCCCTCTGGGTTACGGTGGCCGTCAAAAGTAGGCTATTTCCGCTTCCGGGCGAAGAATTCGCGCATCAGGTTCTCGCACTCGTCGGCCAGGATACCGCTCACCACCTCGGCCCGGGGATGGAGGAGCTGGCCGTGGCGGCGGTACCCGAATTTGGGCTCGGCTGCGCCATACACCACCCGCCGGACCTGGGCCCAGGCCGTGGCACCGGCGCACATCACGCAGGGCTCTACCGTTACGTACAGGGTGCATTCCTGCAGGTATTTGTTGCCGAGGTGGTTGGCCGCAGCCGTAAGGGCCAGCATTTCGGCGTGGGCCGTTACGTCCTGCAGTTTCTCGGTTTGATTGTAGGCCCGGGCAATAATGCGCTTGTCCAGCACTACCACGGCCCCAATCGGAATTTCATCTTCCTCGAATGCATACAGGGCCTGCTTCAGCGCCTCCCGGATGTACTGCTCATCGGAATAAAGAGAAAGGGTCATGGCGTTTAGGGGATGGGTTAAATAGGGAACGTCATTCTGAGCTTGCTGAGGAATCTCGCGTGCTGATGTTTGAGTTACCATTGCAACGTCAGCACGCGAGATTCCTCGGCAAGCTCGGAATGACGAGCTGTTCAGCTTCCTTTACCACTTACTTCATTACAATGCTTCCCATCACCGCATGGGCGGTGGGTTGCCACTGGGCCTGCTCGTCGGCGGGAGCATCGAAGGTGAATACGAAAAGCTGGTCGCCCTCAATGGCATATTGCACCAGCTGGTATTTCCGGATGGGGGCCAAATTGCCGCCCCGGCGGTTATCCGTTACCGTCGAAACAAACTCCAGCACCACAAAATCCCGCTTGTTCACCGTCTGAATATCCTCGCGCAGGAACTGCACTTTGCCGTACATATTCTGAATGCTGGCCTTATAAATCTTCAGCAGCAGGGCGTAGTCCCGGTTGGTGAACGTGGTGGGCTTCTGCTGCACGCTCAGGTCCACGCGGCCGCTGGGGTTGCTGAATACGGCCAGGGGTTTGCGGGGCGAAGGATATTTGGTGGCAATACCATCGTCGGGCAGGGCCTGAAAGCTCTCGGGCACTCCAATGGTGATGTTCTTGCCGACGGCAGTTTTCTTGAGTTTGGGGCCAGCAAAGGCTGTGAGCAGCAGTACCGCCAGCAGCAGCGGCAACATCCGGCCGAAACGCGCGAGAGTTTTCATAGTAGCAGAAAGGTAAGGCGCAACCCGCAACCGGGCCCCGCATGATAAACGCAAAGCTCCGGAGCCATAACGACTCCGGAGCCCGAAAAGAACAAGAACAAAGCCGTGGAATCCGACAAATCCACTTACCGCCAGGATTTAGCGGCGCTTTTTAGTGGTAGCCACCGAAGGATATTTGATGCTTACCTTCTTCCAGTACACGTAGTTACCGGTTTTCGCCTCAATCAGGTACGTGCCGGCCGGAATGCGGCCCAGGTCCACGGGCTCCCCGGTATTGTTGGCGGGGTCCAGCTCAGTGGTATATACGGGCTGCTTTTTATAGTTGGTCATCACCAGCGTACCGGGTTTGGTAAACTGCTGGGTGAAGCTGAGCATGATGGTCTGGCCGCTGGAGGACGGAAAAACGTCGATACCCGACAAGGTTTCCACCCGCTTAATGGGGCCGTTCAGCGTTACGGGCTCCGCCTCCGACTTGGTTTTTACTTCGGTGCCGTTGGCCGATTTGGCTTTGGTTTTCACCTTGGTTTGGGCCTGAGCGGTTGAGAAAGAGAGAAGGGTGGCGGCCAGAGCGAGCAGAACGGGGCGTTTCATATGGGGTAAAGAAGGAGTGTGGCGAAGAGAAGTTGGTTCGGGAAAAGCCATTTGCATACTCCGTACCAATTTTGCGCAAGCTTACGCAAAAGCCCGTCAACCCACCTAAACCGGCTTTTTATGGCCGCACAAAAGCTGGCCGGATGCACACGAAAACGGGAATTTTTCCGATCCTACTTATTTTTCCTGGCTACCTTTGAGCAGTTTCTAGCTGCTGGTTTCTGGTTGCTGGTTGGGTTCAATCAGTGGTCAGAATGGGAGCCGATGCTTGCGCAAGCTGCCTGCTTGTGGAGCCTGCTGCCTGTAAGGTGCCTCGCCCGAAAGCCAAAAGCCAGCCACTAGAAACCAGTAACCAGAAACTCAGACAAATGCTCCGGACGCACACCTGCGGCGAACTTCGCCCCGAACATATTGGCCAAACCGTTACGCTCTGCGGCTGGGTGCAGCGCACCCGCGACAAGGGCGGCATTCTGTGGGTGGACCTGCGCGACCGGTACGGCCTCACGCAGCTGGCCCTGGAAGAAGGTGTGGAAACCCAGGAAGTGCGCGAGCAGGCCCGGCAGCTGGGCCGCGAGTTTGTGCTGGCAGTAACGGGGAAAGTAGCCGAGCGCCACTCCAAGAATGACAAGATGCCTACCGGCGGCATCGAAATTCGGGTAGAGAAAATAGAGGTGCTGAACCCGGCCAAGCTGCCGCCCTTTCTTATTGAGGACGACACCGACGGCGGCGACGACCTGCGTATGAAGTACCGCTACCTGGATTTGCGCCGCGCCCCCGTTCGCCAGAACCTGATGCTGCGCCACCGCGTGGCCCAGGCTACGCGCCGGTACCTGGACGGCCAGGAGTTTATCGAAGTGGAAACGCCAGTGCTCATCAAAAGCACACCCGAAGGGGCCCGCGACTTTGTGGTGCCCTCGCGCATGAACCCCGGCGAGTTCTACGCCCTGCCCCAGAGCCCCCAAACCTTTAAGCAACTGCTGATGGTGTCGGGCTTTGATAGGTACTTCCAGATTGTGAAGTGCTTCCGCGACGAGGACCTGCGCGCCGACCGCCAACCCGAATTCACGCAGATTGACTGTGAAATGTCGTTTGTGGAGCAGGAAGACATCCTCAACACCTTCGAAGGGCTGGTGCAGTACCTGTTCCGGGAGGTGAAGGGCCTGGAAATCGGACAGCTGCCCCGCATGACCTACGCCGACGCCATGCGCTACTACGGCAACGACAAGCCCGACACCCGCTTCGAAATGAAGTTTGTGGAGTTGAACGACCTCGTGAAAGGCCACAATTTCCCCGTATTTGATGCGGCCGGGCTGGTGGTGGGCATCTGTGCCACGGGCGCAGCCAGCTACACCCGCAAGCAGCTCGACGAGCTGACTGAGTACGTGAAACGCCCGCAGATTGGGGCCACCGGCCTCGTGTATGCCCGCGTGGAAGCCGATGGCAGCGTAAAGTCGTCGGTGGATAAGTTTTACGGGCAGGAGCAGCTGCAGCAGTGGAAAGCTGCCTTTGCTGCCCAGCCCGGCGACCTGCTGCTGGTGCTGGCCGGCGAGCCGAACAAAACCCGCAAGGCCTTGAGTGAATTGCGCCTGGAAATGGGCCAGCGCCTCGGCCTGCGCGACAAAGACACCTTCTCGGCACTGTGGGTGGTGGATTTCCCCCTGCTCGAATACATTGAGGAGGAAGGCCGCTACTTCGCCATGCACCACCCCTTCACCTCGCCCAAGCCCGAAGACCTGGCCCTGCTCGATTCGCCCGACACCATCGGCGAAGTGCGCGCCAACGCCTACGATATGGTGATTAACGGCGTGGAAGTGGGCGGCGGCTCCATCCGCATCCACGACCGGGCGGTGCAGGCTCGTATGTTCAGCCTGCTGGGCTTCTCCGATGAAGAAGCCAAAGCCCAGTTCGGCTTCCTGCTCGACGCCTTCGAGTACGGCGCGCCCCCGCACGGCGGCATTGCCTTCGGCTTCGACCGACTCTGCTCGTTGTTCGGCGGTGCCGACTCCATCCGCGACTTCATTGCCTTCCCCAAGAACAACTCTGGCCGCGACGTGATGATTGACTCGCCCTCCCAGATTTCGGGGGCGCAGCTCAAGGAGTTGAGCATTAAAACAGATGTGGTAGCAGGGAAGTAAGGTTGTTTTTTTACGAGTATAAAAACGGGAGTAGGCTCTGCTTATTCCCGTTTTTATTATTTTAAGACTATGAATTTAGAATTGGAAACATCCTTTATCAGTAAATACATCGTAAAAGCTAAACGTCAGCGGTATCTGAGCTTTATTAATAATCCAAAGCATCGAAAAAAATTTCTGGAAATGTTATATCATGGTCAGGACATTGATAAAGATAAATTACGACGCTTGCATAGCTCGCTCGATATAGAAGTGATATTGCAGAATTTATGTAATGCAGCCTGTTATATAATTTCCTCAGATTCGACAATAGATGGGCAGGAAATGGCGGTTGATGATGTTTTTAAAAATATAATTGGCCGTACGGAAGGAACAGTAGTTTTATTCGATAAAGAAATTGTGTACTACTATGGGGAGCCACCGTATAATGAGTATATTAATATATGGGCGGTGGTCTAAGTGATGGTGCATCGTCGGTTGTGCTCGTCAATGACGAGTTGGATGCGCACGTGGTGCATGGCTAAGCAGCGACTGAACGAGCAGGTCTTGCGCACGAGCACGGCGCATTTCTGTCGCAAGGAGCAGTTGATGGCCTCCACGATACTGGTTTGGCCGCTGCCTTTGGGGTGGGCCCGATGGGCCCGGGCCGGCAATACCCCCCGGTAGGCGTCCCATTCGTCCGTATGGTACCACGTACCTGTCCGATACGGGGCGGGCAGTGCCCGCCACAGACGCCGGGCCGTGGCGCGGCCCCGGCTGCCCAGCACCCAGGCTACGATGCGCCGCGTGTGCCGCTCCACAGCTAGCCACAGCCATTTCTTGCGCTGTTTGCGGCCGACAAACGTCCACAGTTCATCCAGTTCCAGCTCTTTCGGCCGGTGCGGCAACGGACAACTCAGGGGACGGGTCTGCGCTTTTTTTTGCCAGTTTAGCCACCGTCATGCGCGCTACGCCCGTCAGGCGCACGATGGCCCGCTGCGAGACCCGCTCCAAGAGCAGCTTTTCCACCTGCGCATACTGCGCCGCTTTGCGCGGGGCCGCGGGGGCAAACACGGCTTGGTGGCGACAAGCTGTGCACAGGTACTTGGCTTTGCCTTCACTCGTGCCATTTTTGCGCAGGGCGGCACTACCGCATTTGGCACACCGGAGTGTGGTCTGAATCATTCCTCAAGCTAGCGAAAACCACCCTTTAGACCAACACCAATATATGATTATTTTTTTGTTGAAGTAGCAGTGCGGTAGTAATGCTGTAGACTACTTTCCACCAGGAACTTTCGTCTCGACCGCACTGCTGTTGATGGCACAAGCGCATGGCGGCGAGTAACCGGGGGTAGCGCGGAGTTGTAGGATCCAGTACAGGCAGAGCATCCAGCTGACCACAACGACCTTGACAACCGGGCGTTGAGTAGCCGCCGCTGAAACCTGCTGCCTGGCAGAGTACGGAAAACATTTTCTCTCTAGCTTACAACATCGTAATCCGGACAGGATACTATCGGGTTTCGCCTGCTATGTGGTACCGCTACCTTCTTCGCCTGCTGGTAATGCTAGGGTACAGTGGCGCCCTGTGCGCCCAGCCGACCCCCGTGTTTCAAACCCTCACGGCCCAGGAGGGACTGGCCCAGAACAGCGTGCTGGCCGCCGTGCAGGACCAGCGGGGGTTTATGTGGCTGGGTACCCAGGATGGCCTCACCCGCTACGACGGCAGCCAGTGCCGCACCTTCCGCAACGACCCGCAGCGGCCCGGCAGCCTGAGCAGCAACTTCATCTTGTCGCTCACCGAGGACCATACTGGTACCCTCTGGGTGGGTACCGGTGGGGGCGGGGTATGCCGCTACTCCCCGCTGACAGGCCGGTTTCAGGTAGTACAGAAGTCGGAGCCCGATACCACCGGCCTGGCCGACAATTTCGTCCGGGCCTTATTAACGGATCAGCGGGGGCGGGTGTGGGTGGGCACGGAAGGCGGTTTGCACTACTGGAATGCCCAAGCACAACGCTTTCGGCGCCTGCCACCGATAGGCAACGGCCCGGGACGAGACAACTCTATTCGGGCGCTGGCAGCTACGCCCAACGGCCAGCTATGGATAGGTACTGGGGCCGGCCAGGTGGCATGGCTGGATACCGCCCAGCAGCGGCTACATCCACTGCCAAGCTTTCGGGGAGCCAGCCCCATTACGGTGCTGGCAGCGGGCCCGGCCGGTACGCTGTGGGTGGGCACGGAGGCAAATGGTGTGTACCAGCTAACCACTACGGGCACCGTGTTGCATACCTATCAGGCCACGGCCGGGGGGCTGGCCACCAACAGCATTCGGGCACTGTGCCTCGCCCCCGACGGCCGCCTCTGGATTGGTACGGCCACGGGGCTGAGTTTTCTGCAGCCTGGTACGCAGCAAATTACCACGGTGCGCCAGCAGCCGGGGCAGCCGCTCAGCCTACCCTCCGATGCCATTCAGAGCATCACGCTCGACCGGCTGGGGATGCTGTGGGTAGGTACCGATAAGGGGGTGGCCCGGTGCGACTCCCGGCCCCCGGCCTTCGGTAGTGTGCCCATTGGCGCGCCAGTGGGCATCTGGGCCGTGCTGGAAGCCCCCGACGGGGCGGTGTGGGCCGGCACCGAAAGCCGGGGGCTGGTGCGCTACCACCCGGCCACCGGACAGCGCCAGGAGTTCCGGTATGAAGCCCGCAACCCCGGTAGCCTCAGTCAGGACTACGTACGCGCCCTCTGCCTCGACCGGGCCGGGCGGCTGTGGGTTGGCACCCAGAATCAAGGCCTCGATTGCCTGGAACCGGGTAGCCGGCAGTTTCGCCATTTCCGGCACCAGCCCGCTAATCCGGCGTCGCTCGGCGACGATTTTATCCGGGCGCTGTACGAGGACAGCCGCGGCCGGATTTGGGTGGGCACGGAGGGCGGCCTCAGCCAGTACACGCCCGCCACCGGGCAGTTTCGCCACTTCCGCCACGACCCGGGCAACGCCGCCAGCCTTGGCAACAACTTCGTGCGTGTGATGCTGGAAGACCGGCAGCGGGACATACTCTGGATTGGTACGGGTGGGGGTGGGCTCAACTGCCTGGATATGCGTACGGGCCGCTTTCGGGCGTACCGGGCCAACGCCCGCGACCCGCGCAGCCTCAGCAGCAACTTTGTGCGCTCCATCCTGCAGGACCACGCCGGCCACCTCTGGGTCGGGACGGAAGGTGGTGGCCTCTGCCGGCTGGATGATGCGCAGAAGGGCCGGTTTACGGTATTCCGGGAGCCGCAGGGCCTGCCCAACGATGTTGTATACGGCCTGCTCGAAGACCCGCAGCAGTACCTATGGCTGTCGACCAATAAGGGCTTGGCCCGGCTTGCGCCCGCTACCGGGCAGGTGCTCACCTTCGATCAGCACGCGGGCCTGCTGCAGGATGAGTACAACGCGGGGGCGGCCCACCGGGGTCAGGATGGGGTACTGTATTTTGGTGGGGTAAACGGCCTGGTGGCATTCCGGCCCGCCGCCATCCGGCCCAACACATTTGTGCCCCCGGTAGTGCTAACGGGGCTGCGCCGCCTCAACCAGCCCATCGATCTGCCCGATACCAGCATAACGGAACGGCGTACGCTACGCCTTACCCCCCAGGACTACGTGTTTACGCTGGAGTTTGCGGCCCTCAACTACCGGCAGCCCGAGAAAAACCGCTACGCCTACCTGCTGGAAGGCTTCGACCCGGACTGGGTGCCGACTGGTGCCCGTCACGAGGCCACGTATTCCAACCTCGACCCCGGCACCTACACGTTTCGGGTGCGGGCTACCAACAACGACGGCCTCTGGAACCCGGTGGGGGCCGTATTGCGCATTGTCGTCGACCCGCCCTGGTACCATACTTGGTGGTTTCGGATTGGGCTGAGCTGGGTGGTGTTTGCGGTGCTGTTTTTGCTTTACCGCCTGCGGGTACGGCAGCTGCTGGCGCTGGAGCAGGTGCGCCACGGCATTGCCCGCGACCTGCACGACGATATGGGTTCCACGCTCAGTAGTATTTCCATTCTGAGTCAGATTGCCCGTACCCACCAGCGCCAGCACCGCCCCGAGCAGGCCGCCGCCGTGCTGGAGCAAATCGGAGACTCCTCGCGCCGGATGCTGGATGCCATGGACGATATTGTGTGGGCCATCAACCCGGCCCACGATGGGTTGGATGACGTAACGGCCCGTATGCGTCGCCTGGCCTCGGAGGTGCTGGAGTCGGCGGGTATTGAGTTTACCTTTCGGGCCGATGCGGCTTTGCAGAGCCTCCGGTTTGATATGCGCGCCCGGCGGGAGTTCTTTCTGCTGTTCAAGGAAGCAATTAATAACCTGGTAAAATACGCCCGCTGCCAGCACGCCGCTATTACGCTGGAGTACCGGCAGGGCCGGCTGCTGCTCACCGTGCAGGATGATGGGGTGGGTTTCGACCCGGCAGCTCCGGCCCAGGGTGGGGGTAATGGCCTCACCAACATGCGCACCCGCGCTGAGGCACTGCATGGTCAACTCACTATCCAGTCGGCCCCCGGCAAAGGCACCACTCTGCGCCTGAGCATACCGATGGGATGAGATGGTGAGGTGGTGAAATAGTGAGTTTGACGTTCTGACGGCGTAAATATGCGCCAACTGCTCCAATGCGCCGTCAGAACGTCAAACTCACCACCTCCCCATCTCACCATCCCACTATCTCTTCATCTGCTCACATCATCATGCAGTAGCGCCGTGTAGCCTGGGTGTGTACCTTAGCTAAAATCCCCTCTTTGCTACGTGTTACTATGTCAGTTTCCGCCCGCGTTCTGATTTATGAGGACAATCCCGACTTGCGGGCCAGTCTGAGCCAGTTGTTGGGGAGTTCCTCCGACCTGGAGCTGCTGGCAGCACTAAGCAACTGCACCCGCGCCGAAGAAGATGTGAGGCTCTACCAGCCCGACGTGGTGCTCATGGATATTGATATGCCCGGGTGCACTGGCATCGAAGGGTTGCGCCGCATTAAGCAGGTGGCACCCCAGGTGCAGGTAGTAATGCTGACTGTATTCGAGGAAAATGAGCGGGTGTTTGAAGCCGTTTGTGCTGGTGCCGATGGATATCTGCTGAAGAAAACGCCCCCAATCAAAATTCTGGAAGCCATTGGCGAAGTGCGGTCCGGTGGTGCGCCCATGACGCCCGCCATTGCCCGGCAGGTGTTGCGGCTGTTCCCAAAGCCCATGCCCCGCCAACAGCCCGATGAGCAAAACGGCGTACTGAGTGCCCGGGAGCAGGAGATTCTGCGGCTGCTGGTAGAAGGCTACAGCTACAAGATGATTGCCGCCGACCGGGGCATCAGTATCGACACCGTTCGGTCACACATCAAGAAGATTTACGAAAAGCTGCACGTACGCTCCATGACGGAGGCCGTAAGCAAAGCCCTGCGCCAGGGGCTCACGTAGCCCCCAACAAAACACCGGTTGAGGCACTTTGCGGCAACTACACTGGCCGAACCGCCCTTGCAGCCCGCCCACCCAATTCACATCATCATGCTATTGCCTGAGGGCCACGAATTGCGCAACTTTCTGTTGCCCAACGGCTCCGGCGAAGCTGCGTTACGCGGTGGGTCATCCGGGGCCGGCTGGGCAGCCGCCTCACACCTGCACCTGTCATGCGCAAGCCTCGTCGTGAACTCCTGATTACCCTGCTGGGCCTCTGGCTTACCAACCGGCCCGCCCTGGCCTGATGCCTTCTGTTGCAGTCGGTGCCTGATAAGCCTGATGTGGGCTTTCCGGACCCGCGCCTGGCCCGATTTTGCCGGCAGTAGCCGCCAGAGTCGGGCCAGGCGCGGGTCTGGCCTGTATAGAAAGCAGCAGCAGTACACTATTTTATCTGTTATGGGCGCTATATTTCCTTATTCGCTCGCCCTTTAGTCTCCGTCCGTATGCGCCTGCTCCGCGACCTGAAGCTCGATGAAATATTTGTGCTGGACATCGAAACGGTGCCCTGCGTAGGCAACCACGACGACCTGGCCGGTATGCTGAAGGAACTGTGGGAACACAAATGCCACGCATTACGCCGCGAAAAGGGCTGGATTTCGCACCACGACCATATTGCTCCCTTGCCCGATACCCTGCACGCGGCCGCCCTCTTCGAGCAGGCCGGCATTTACGCCGAGTTTGGCCGGGTCGTGTGCATTTCGCTGGGGCGTTTTCGCCCGGCTGCCGATGGTAGCAGCAGCTTCAGCGTCAAATCGTTTTACGGGCACGACGAGCGGCAACTGCTACAGGAGTTCAGCCAGGTTATCAGTCAACGGCCGCATTTCCGGCTGTGCGGGCACAACGCCAAGGAGTTCGACCTGCCCTACCTCTCACGGCGTATTCTCATCAACGGGCTGGAACTTCCTCCCCACCTGGATACGGCCGGAAAAAAACCCTGGGAACTCACCCACCTGGATACCATGGAGCTATGGAAGTTCGGGGACCGGAAATCCTTTACTTCCCTGAGCCTGCTGGCGGCAATGTTCGGCATTCCTACGCCCAAGGATGATATTCAGGGTAAAGATGTAGCGCGGGTCTACTACGAAGAAAACGACCTGCCCCGCATTGCCCGCTACTGCCAAAAAGATATTATTACCACCGCCCGCCTGCTGCAAAAATTCCGCGGTGAAGAGCCTTTCTCAGACGACGCTGTGGCCTACGCCAACGAGGAAACCGTGCTGCTACGCCGTGCCTGAATCATATGGGCAGTTGGCAAACTGTCCTCAAGAGCCTGTCTCGTTCCGGAGAGGTCGTCATTCCTCGACTCCGCTCGGAAGGACGGTTCTTCTATGCAACCGTCAATACAGCCTTGATCAGAAGTGTGGCACACCTTAAGAATTCTTTTCTATCAGGCCCCCGCTCTGCTGTGGAGGGAAGGCAGTGGGGGTGAGGTAAACCCTTGAAGGATGCTCCCGTAAGTCGTGCGCCAAGCCACTGTATCCGGCAGTCTAGCCCCCGGTATACCCCACGTTTTACTACACAAAGCGCCAACCCCCACTGGTGTTGACGCTTTTTTATTGCTTTATTAATAATTATTCAAATAAAAAATGTAGTTTTATTTATGTTGGATTTAAAGGGATGGTAAGTATGGAACAGTCACTCGCAAGTGTTACGCACTTTTCGTTTAGCAATGACCTGCTGAATCAATTGGCGCAGGAAACTCAGGAAAGCGTGCCCGCGCTCCGCTCGGCCCTCACCCGGGCTATTCCGGTAGCAGTGCAAGCCCTGGCTGGGCGGGTAAGCGGGCCCGACGGCCCCGAAACTATCTGGAAGCTGGGGCGAGAGGCATATGGAGCCAGCGTGCTGGAGCCCATGGCCACCGAAACCCACCATGGCTGGATTGCCCGGGGCGAATCGTTGATGCGGGGCCTGCTGGGCGAATCCTACCACTTCACGGCCCTGCGGGTGGCTACGGCAGCCAATTTCGGGCTGCCCGTAGCCGAACGGGTACTTAGTGCGGCGGCCGTAGCGGCTTTGGGCGTTATCGGGGAGCATAGCCAGGAGCACAACCTTACGCCCGAAGCTCTGGCCGCTTGGCTGGTGCAGGAAGGCGGCCGCCTGCCGGGTATGCTCCTTCCCACTTCTGAGCCAACCCCGGTTGCAACGGCCCCGGATGCAGTAGCGCCTACCCCTGGGCTGGCAACTGGGGTATGGGCCCCGGTAGGCGGCGGACAAACCTACACACCTCCCGCTGTAGGTGGAAGCGAAGGGCGCAGTCCGGTACGGTGGCAATGGGGGGCACTATTACTGGCGGCAGTAGTGCTGGGCTATGTATTCGGCAATTGGCAGGATATGCCCTTTAAACAAAGCAATAAAGTAGGGGTAGCTGCTACGCCTCTGGCAGCGGCTACCCCTTCCGGAAGCCAGGGCGGGCGCTACGATGCCTCTACCGGCAACTATATCTACGATACCGGCCAGCCCCTCATCCTGCACCTAGCCGATGGTACTACCCAGAAGGTAGGGGCCACCTCCACCGAAAACCGCCTTTATACCTTCCTGGCCGACCCTACCCAGCAAGTGGACTCCGTGAACCGAACCAAAGGCTGGATTAATTTCGACCGGGTGTATTTCGAGCCGGGAGCCACTACGCTCACCGACGAGTCGTTTCTGCAGCTGCGCAACGTGGCCAGTATCCTCAAAACCTTCCCGGCTTCGGTGGTAAAAATCGGCGGATATACCGACAGCACCGGCAATCCGCTCAAAAACTTCCAGCTCAGCGAGGAAAGGGCCAAAACGGCTATGCTGGCCATTGCCGGGATGGGCGTTGATATCAACCGGGTGCAGGCCAAAGGCTACGGCGGCAAGTATTTCATCACGCCCAACACCACGCCCGAGGGCCGCGCCCTCAACCGCCGCATCAGCATCCGGGTCATTAAGAAATAGTCTGGAGGTATAGCAACAAAAAGAGCGGCCCACGGCCGCTCTTTTTGTTTTATTCGCAGGTGAGCAAGCTTGCCTACAGCACGCCAGCCACCAGACCGGGCAGCACACCCAGCAACACCGTGAGGGCCGCCAGCAGCAGCAGCGCGCCCGCCTGGAAGGTCGTAACGGGTACGGCCTCGCTGGTCGTCACGTCGGTGTCGCGCATGTACATGGCAATGATGGGGCGCAGGTAGTAGTAGATGCTCACCATCGACATTACCACGGCAAATACCACGAGGCCGATATAGCCATTTTCCACGGCCGCCGAAAACACGAAAAACTTGCCGAAGAAGCCACCCGTGAGCGGAATGCCGGCCAGGCTCAGCATGGATACGGTGAGCGAGAAGGCCAGCAGCGGGTTGGTTTTGGCCAGCCCGTTCAGGCCGTTGTAGTCCTCGCGCTGACGGGCATCCGCCACCAGCTTCACCACCCCAAAGGCCGCCACCGTGGCCACCGAATAGGCCAGGGAGTAGAACAGAATACCATTCGCCGAAGCACCTACCAGCTGCCCGTTGAAGGCCACCAGGGCAATCAGCAGGTAGCCCGCGTGCGATACGCTGGAGTAGGCCAGCATCCGCTTGATGCTGGTTTGGGCCACGGCTCCCACGTTGCCGATGAGCAGCGTAAGCACGCACATGGCAGTGAGCGTGGGCAGCCAGATGCCCTGGGCGTTGGCGGCCGGGAAGGCCTGTACCAGCAGCTTCAGGAAGGCGGCGAAACCGGCCGTCTTCACAATAGTGCTCATGAAAGCAGCAAAGAACGTCGGCGTGCCCTCATACACATCGGGCGTCCAGAAATGGAAAGGCGCGGCCGATACTTTGAAGCCCATACCAATGAACATCAGCAGCATGCCGATGTAAAGCATGGGCTTGAGCGACTCAAAGCCGGGGGCGGGGTTCTGCACCGCGAAGCTGATGTTGCTGAGTACGAACGTACCGGTAGCCCCGTACACCAGCGCCACCCCGAACAGCAGGATGCCGGTGAAGAAGGCACCCATCAGGAAGTACTTCAGGGCGGCTTCGTTAGAGCGCAGGTTGCGCTTGTCGGAGCCGGCCAGCACGTACATGGCAATGCTCAGCGTCTCAATACCCAGGAACAGCATCAACAGGTGGTTGTAGCTCACCAGCATAATGGCCCCCACCAGCGAGAACAGCAGCAGCGAGTAGTACTCGGCCAGGTTGGTTTCGCCGTCGAGCACGTACTTCTGGGAGAAGGGAATCAGCACTAACGCCGTCAGCAGCACAATGCCCGTGAAGGCCACCGAGAAGTCATCGATGGTGAGCATGCCGTTGAAGTACGACTCGGTAGTGCCCCAGTCGATGAAGTTCACCGTCAGCACCAAACCCAGGATGAGCATCATCACGGGCAGCAGCAGCCGGTTGGAGCGGCGGAAACCCAGGAAGAGGTTGCCTAGGCCCAGAACGGAAAGTAGAATGATGGAATTCATGTTCGTCTCAATGTAGCGCGAAGCCTTCGCTTCGCGTATCGTTGGAATCGTTGAACAAGCAATAGGTGCCGGGGCAAACCAAGTCGTTCAACGATACGCGAAGCAAAGGCTTCGCGCTACAGATTAGCGTTTTACTACCTCGTTCAGAATGTTCATCACGCTGCCTTCCGACAGGTGCAGGAACGTGTTGGGGAACAGGCCAATCCAGAACACCAGCACGATAAGCGGCACCAGCAGGGCCAGCTCCGAGCCGGTGAGGTCGGTGAAGGTTTCGGTGAACGAGGAATCGGGGCCGAGCATTACGCGCTGGAACATGCGCAGCAAGTACACCGCACCCAGGATGATGGTTACGCCGGCTACGGCACCCATCCAGTGGTTGAACTGGTACACGCCGCCCAGCAGCAGAAACTCACCTACGAAGCCGTTGGTGAGGGGCAGGGCCACCGTGCCCAGCAGCAGCACCAGGAAGCACACCGTGAGCACGGGCGCTTTGCGGGTGAGGCCGCCGAGGTCGGCAATGTTGCGGGTGCCGGTGCGGCGCTCAATGGCGTCGGCAATGAAGAACATGCCCACCACGTTCACGCCGTGAGCCAGCATCTGAATGCTGGCACCCTGCATACCCATTGGGGTCAGCGAGAATACGCCGGCAATCATCAAGCCCACGTGAGAGAGGGATGAATAAGCAATCAGACGCTTCACGTCCTGCTGGCGGATGGCAATGATGGCGCCGTAGATGATGCCGATGATAGCCAGAATCAGTACTAGGTTCTGCCAGTAGTCCACGCCCATGGGCACCACCGGCAGCAGCCAGCGCATGCAGCCGTAGATACCCATTTTCAGCATGATGCCCGAGAGCAGCATGGTGGCCGGGGCCGGAGCCTCGGTGTAGGTATCGGGCTGCCAGGTGTGGAAGGGGAAGATGGGCATCTTCACGGCGAAGGCCGCAAAAATCAGCCAGAACAACCACATCTGCGTTGCGGCAGTCAGGTTCAGGTTGTAGAACGAAGCCAGCGCCGAGTTATGGGCCGAGAGGCCGTCGGCCGAAGGACCAGTCTGGAAGTAGAGGTACACGAAGCCGGCCAGCATGAACAGCGAGCCGATGATGGTGTACAGGAAGAACTTGAACGTAACGCGGGCCCGGTTTACGCCGCCCCACACGCCAGCCAGGAAGTAAATCGGAATCAGGGCCACTTCCCACATGAAGTAGAACAGGAAGGCATCCTGAGCCGTGAACACGCCCACCAGACCGGTTTGCATGAACAGCACCAGCGCGTAAAACACCGACTCGTTCTCGAAGTTGCGGCGGAAGGCGCTCAGCAGAATCACGGGCACCAGAACGGCCGTCAGCAGCACCAGCAGCAGGCTCAGCCCGTCCATGCCCACCGCAAACTGAATGCCCGCCGAGGGAATCCAGTTGAGGTTGTAGGAGAATTGGCCGCTGTTATTGGCGTTGAAGGTAAGAGCGGCATAGGCTGCCAGCGCAAATTCAACCAGGGCCGCGCCCAGCGCCGGAACCCGGGCCGCACGGCCTTTGAAGAAGTGCAGCAGCAGGGCGGCCGCCACGGGCCAGAGTAGAAGAAGGACAGTCAGCATTAGCTAAGCGAGTTGTTCCGATGACGTCCGAGCCGATGAGAAGCAATTGCTTCCCGGTCAGCAAACGACACTTTAAGCGCAAGATGTAAGGCGAAAAACCATCCGATGATAGTCCAGCCCAGAAGTAAATTCAGAAGGAATATGGTGCGGATGTTCTGCTGGTCGCGGCCGATTATAGTGGGCATCAGATAGCAAACGAACGGAAGTAGGATTCCTGGAAAGGAAATACCCGGCTCAAATACATCTGCTAGAAGAAGGACGCCCAGCATAACCCTAGAACTTCCCGAAGTTCAGCGCCATGACCAGCACGATGCCCACCACCATCAGGATGAGGTAGGTTTCCACGGAGCCGGTTTGCACGTAGCGCAGGAGCTGACCCCCGCCCATGGTCAGGCGGCCGAAGCCGTTCACGATGGGGTCGATGATGCCGTTTTCCACGTAGCGGAACAGGCCGCGCGAGAGCCACATGATGGGCCGCACGATCAGGGCGTTGTACAGCTCGTCGATGTAGTACTTGTGGTACACTAGGTTTTCGAGGAAGCCGCGCGACTCGCCGTCTTCCACCGGGCGCACCCCGCGGCTCACGTACTGCACGTAGGCCAGGATGATGCCCAGCACGCCCGCACCCACCGAGAGGCCAATGAGCATGAGCTCGGTAGCGTGGTCGGCGTGTACGGCGAAGGCGGCCGGGTTCAGCTGCTTGGAGTAAGTGAACAGCGGCGCGAGGTAGTTAGAGAGGTACGCGTTGTCTTCACCCAGGAAGAAAGGCGCGTTCATGAAACCACCCACGGCGGCCAGAATAGCCAGCACGATGAGCGGCAGCGTCATGGAAGCCGGCGACTCGTGCAGGTGGTGCTTCTGCTCCTCAGTGCCCCGGAACTCACCGAAGAAGGTGAGGAACAGCAGGCGGAACATGTAGAAAGCCGTCAGGAAGGCCGTGAACAGACCCACCGCGTACAGCACCTTGCTGTGCTCGAAGGCATGCAGCAGGATTTCATCTTTCGAGAAGAAGCCCGAGAAGGGCGGGATGCCGGCAATGGCCAGGCAGCCTACCAGGAAGGTGATGAACGTAATGGGCAAGGCTTTGCGCAGGCCGCCCATGCGGCGCATATCCTGCTCGTTGCTCATGGCGTGAATCACAGAGCCCGCGCCCAGGAACATCAGCGCCTTGAAGAAGGCGTGGGTGAGGACGTGGAACAGGCTGGTGCTGTAGCCCATCACGCCCAGGGCCAAAAACATGTAGCCCAGCTGCGAAACGGTGGAGTAGGCCAGCACCTTCTTGATGTCGTTTTGGGCCAGGCCGATGGTGGCGGCAAACAAAGCCGTAGCCGCGCCGATGATGGCAATGACTTCGAGGGTATCGGGGGCCAGCGTGAACAACACGTTGGCGCGCAGAATCATGTAGATACCGGCCGTTACCATGGTCGCGGCGTGAATCAGGGCCGAAACCGGGGTGGGGCCGGCCATGGCGTCGGGCAGCCAGGTGTAAAGCGGCAGCTGGGCCGACTTACCAGTAGCGCCCACGAACAGCAGCAGCGTAATGGCCGTTACCACGCCCGTGCCAATCTGCAGCGTGCTGGCCTTCTGGAACACCTCGGCGTACTGCACCGAGTCGAAGGTCAGGTAAATCAGGAAGATGCCCAGCAGGAAGCCCAGGTCACCTACACGGTTGATAATGAAGGCTTTCTTGGCGGCGTTGTTGTAGGCGGTGTTCTTGTTCCAGAAGCCGATGAGCAGGTAGGAGCACAGCCCCACACCTTCCCAGCCGATGAACAGAATCACGAAGTTGGCACCCAGCACCAGCACCAGCATGCTGAACACGAACAGGTTCAGGAAACTGAAAAACTTGCCCACGTTCTCGTCGTGGTGCATGTAGCCGATGCTGTAGACGTGAATCAGGAAACCCACGCCCGTCACGAGCAGCAACATAATCAGGCTGAGCTGGTCGATCTGGTAGCTGAAGGAAATCTGCATCGAGCCGACCGAAATCCAGTCGAACAGCGTGACGGTGTACTGATACTGGAAGTTCAGGAACAGGAACACCGAAATGGCGAACGAGCCCAGCACCGCCAGGCTGCTGATAGCGCCGGCCACCGTGCCCGAAAGCTTACGGTTCAGCAGCCCGTTGATCAGAAAGCCCAAAAACGGCAGCAGCGGAATAAGCACGTACAGGAACGTGGAGTACGGCGCGCCGGCAGCGGGAATTACAGTTTCTTGCATAAGTCAGGGATGCAGAAGCACGTCTGTCATCCTGAGCGGAGCGAAGGACCTTATCACGTTAGAACGATAATCGTTCAGAAATAATCCAGACGTGATAAGATCCTTCGCTTCGCTCAGGATGACAATACAAATCAGAACTTCAGGCGGTTGAGCAGGTTAACGTCGGTGTTTTGCAGGTTGCGGTAAATCATCACAATAATGGCCAGGCCTACCGCTACTTCGGCGGCGGCCACGGCCATGATGAAGAACACGAATACCTGCCCGTTGGGGTCGGCACGGTAGGCCGAAAAGGCGGTCAGCAGCACATTTACGGCATTGAGCATTAGCTCCACGCACATAAAAATGATGATGGCATTGCGCCGGGTAAGCACGCCCAGTACTCCAATGGAAAACAGAGCAGCGGCGAAGAAAACGTAGTACTGAAGCGGAACCGTTTGGATTACCTCGGGAATGTTCTGGTCCATGCGCAGGGGCTGACGGCGAAAAAAGGATGTCACGCACCCGCCACCGGGTGAGGACAACTAGCCGGCAAAGGTATCCTGAAAATCGGAAAACGCCACCCCTAAATGCGGTTGTGTAACGCACTGACTAGGGCGAAAATTCGCGGTGAAGTCCGGTGAGAGAAACATAGTTTGGGTGTGGGGAAGGCCAGGCAACGAAATGCACCCCGCCAGTTTCACTTGGCAAACCCAAGTTGTGGACCACCGCCAGCAGCCAGTTTCCCTCCTCGGATGCGGAGGTAGGGCAGGGTACCCATTGAACATTCACTAGTGGCTGGTCCTGATACCGGCCTGCCATCATCCACTACTTCTTGCCCCTCCGTATCTGAGAAGGGGACTGGCTCCAGCCACTACTTCGCAATTTGGGTTTGCAAACTTCGGCATCAACGGTTTGGCAACCGTACATTCGTTTCTTTATTCCCCATTCCCCATTCCCTCTACCCTATGAGCCTTACCATCGGCAGCCTTTCCGAGCTGCAGCAATACGAAGAGCAGGAACTCGGCTTGTCGGCCTGGCATACCATCACGCAGGAGCAAATCAACCAGTTTGCCGCCGCCACGCTCGACTTCCAGTGGATTCATCTGGACGCGGAGCGGGCCCGGGCCGAGTCGCCGTTTGGGGCTACCATTGCCCACGGGTACCTCACCGTATCGTTGCTGCCCTACCTCTGGACGCAAATCGTGAGCATCGAGAATCTAAAGATGCAGGTGAACTACGAAATAGAGAGCCTGCGCTTCAACCAGGCCGTGGCAGTAGATAGTCAGGTACGACTACGCGCCAAACTACTGTCCGTGAAAGATCTGCGCGGTATTGCCAAAGCTCGCATTGAAGTAACTCTGGAAGTTGAAGGTAGCCGCAAGCCGGCATACACAGGCATTATCACCTTCCTGTATCACTTTTTGTAGGAGATAGTAAGACTCTAAACTTGTCATCCTGAACAGCGCAAAGGATCTATCACGTAAGCAACGACGCTATACAACTGTTGTGCAAGCGTGGAAAGGTCTCTCGCGCTGCTCAGGATGACAGGCGCTAGTATTACCAACCCAAAAGAAATTTCGCTGGCTGATAAAGTATCTTCCGGCCCATTCCGTCTGCCTCTGCAGAATGGAAACTCTTGCTCTATCACTCGATGCCACGCGGATGACGGCCGGCCACCAGGACCTGCAGATTCAGGAAGCCGTACGTACCCAGCGCAAGCGGCTGCTGGCATTCATCCGCCGCCGAATTCCCGATGAAGCTGAGGCCGAAGACGTACTGCAGGACGTGTTTGCCGAGCTGGTGGAAAGCTACCGGGTGATGAAGCCCGTGGAGCAGGCCGCTGCCTGGCTGTTCCGGGTAGCCCGCAACAAAATCACCGACCTCTACCGCCGCAAAAAGCCCGTTTCCCTGGAAAACGAAATGGCCGCATTTGCCGCTGACGGCGACGAAAACACCCTGCTGCTGGCTGACATCCTGCCCGCTGTAGACGATGCCCCTGAAAACCGGCTGCTGCGCGAAACCCTCATGGAGGCCCTCAGCGACGCCCTGGCCGAGTTGCCTGCGGCCCAGCGCGAAGTATTCATCTGGCACGAACTGGAGGATAAAACCTTCCGCGAGATGGAGGAGGAAACCGGTGTTCCGCTCAAAACCCTGATTTCGCGCAAGCACTACGCCGTGCAGCACCTGCGCAAACGCCTCCGCACGCTCTACACTGAGCTGTTTACGGACTGAAATTTGGGTTGTTGATTGCTGGTTATTAGTGGTTAAGACACGCTATACTTGTAAAGAGTATAAGTTGTTCCGATACCAGATAACTAACAACTGACAACCAGCAACTGACAACTAACAACCTCAAGATGAACCGCTCCTTTTGGCTGCTACGCGGCCTCAAATTCATATTCTTTGCCGTTTTGTTTGTAGCCGTGGCCGGCTACGTCACCATGAGCCTGTGGAACTGGCTGCTGCCTGGCCTGTTCAATCTGCCGCTCATCAGCATCTGGCAGGCGCTGGGGCTGTTGGTGCTTTCGCGCATCCTGTTCGGGGGCTGGGGCGGCCGGGGCCACCGCGCCGGCTGGGCTCATAAACGCCGACTGTGGAGGCAGAAAATGGAAGCCAAAATGGCCACCCTTTCCCCCGAAGAACAGGAAAAATTTCGCCAGAAGATGGAAGGGGTCTGCGCCGGCCCGCCTTGGATGCGCCGCCGGGCAACTGAACCCGACCACACAGCTTCAGCATAAGCCAGTAAAGCAGCAGCGGCACCTGAGGAATCAGGTGCCGCTGCTGCTTTATTCTATAACCATTTTCAACTGCTGATCGAACTGTTTTTGCTCTTCGGGATTGAGTCTACTTCGCACAACACGAATGGAGTAGCCGCCTACCAACTTACCGTTACGTGTGTAATTCCAATCTGTAATAGAGTCTTTGTGAACAGCTACCTGCTGACCAAATTTAACTACGGTAGTAAATTCTGGCTCGTTATCTATAGTGCCCAAAAGTGAGTCACCTTTTACTTGAATATCCGTTAGCCAAATGTGCTCATTAGTCCCATCTGAAGTTGGAAAAGCGGCCTTTATTCCAAAGTTGTAGGCTGCAGTATCGCCGCTGGTTAAAGCAACAATAAACTGATCTACCGTTTTGCGACTGTCATACAGTGCCACCGTCATTTCCGCATCATCAGACGGAGCGAAGTACATACGCTTTACTGCATTCCAGCCAGGTTTTTTATCTGCTGACTGGCAACTACCCAAAAGCAAAGCGGCTATTCCGCAACTCACTAGGTAGAGTATCGAAAATAGCCGCTTACCGAACAGGTTTTTCACCTGGCTGATACTTAGAAGTTACGCTCGCCTACTTCGCGCTTGCCGAGCATTACGGCGCCTACCATAGCTACCAGAAACAGCACAGAAGCCAGTTCAAAAGGCAACAGGAAGTCCGTGTAGAGCTTTAAGCCCAACTGGTCTACCATGCCAATCTGTGAGTTGAAGGCGGTACCCGTTACTCCAACTGGATGCACATCTTTCAGGGCTGCCACGAGAATGAGCAGGAGGGAGCCCCCGGCTACGGCCGCCGCAATTTTGGCCAGCGCCGGCTTGTGCGGCTCGGTGTCCACGTTCAGGTTCAGGAACATAATCACGAACAGGAACAGCACCATAATGGCTCCGGCGTACACGATGATGTTCACGGCCGCCAGAAACTGCGCGTTCAGCAACAGGTAGTGTCCTGATAAGGAAAAGAAAGTCAGAATCAGGAACAGTACGCTGTGCACCGGGTTTTTGGCAAATACCACACCCAGCGCGCTCAGCAGCGCCACAAACGACAGGAAGAGGAAAAGAGGAGACATGCAGTTAGTTGTCAGTTGTTAGTTGTCAGTTGTTAGGGAGAGGATGTTAGGTATCAGAGCATGAATAATTCTGACAACTGACAACCAGCAACTAACAACTACGCCAAGCGCGCCCGTAGCGTGTCGGCTTGGTCAGCTGTGAGCTGGATACCGCGCACGGAGCGGGCGTCCGGCGACACGGGCTCTACCAGACGGTCCTTGCCGTAGATAAACTCGTCTCGCTCGTAGCGTGGGGGCGCAATTTTATCGGGCTGCAAATACACGGCCGCCTTGGGGCACGCCTCTTCGCAGAGGCCGCAGAAGATGCAGCGCAGCATGTTGATTTCGTAGCTGATGGCGTACTTCTCCTCGCGGTAGAGGCCTTCCTCACCTTTCTTCCGCTCGCCGGCCACCATGGTAATGGCTTCGGCGGGGCAGGCCACGGCGCAGAGGCCGCAGGCGGTGCACCGCTCCCGGCCCTGCTCGTCGCGCTTGAGCACGTGCAGGCCCCGGAAAATGGGTGCGAAGGGACGTACCTCCTCGGGGTAGCGCACGGTGGCCTTCTTCATAAAGAAGTGGCGCATCGTAATGCTCAGGCCCTGGAAGATGGCCGGCAGGTAAGCCCGCTCAGCCAGCGTCATGGGCTTCTTCTCTAGCTTCTTGGCTCGGTTGGTGAGTTGCATACTATGGTTCCTTCTGTCAGTCTGAGTGGAGTAATGGCTCTTTTTCCGCTAGAGCAAGCCGTTAACTACGAGTCTCGTTCTGCTTGTATAAGATTCTTCGCTCCGCTCCGGATGACAAAGTAAATGAAGTTGTTACTGAATCACGCCGGCCAGAATAAGGCCGCCGGTGAGCAGAATGTTGAAGACAGCCAGCGGAATGAGAATGGTCCAGCCCAGGCGCATCAACTGGTCGTAGCGGAAGCGCGGCAGGGTCCAGCGAATCCACATGAAGAAGAAGATGAAGGCAAAAATCTTCAGGAACAGGCCCACGGTGCCCAGCAGGGTAATCAGGTTCTGGGCCGAAGCCAGTTCCCAGCTCTGGCTGTTCACGAACCAGTCGCGCAGCTCATACTGGAAGGGAAAGTTGAAGCCACCAAAATACAGCACACTCATCACGGCCGAAGCCACAAAGATGTTGATGTACTCCGCAAACAGGTACAGGCCCAGCTTCATCGAGGAGTATTCGGTGTGGTAACCACCCACCAGCTCCGTTTCGCACTCCGGCAAGTCGAAGGGTGTCCGGTTGGTTTCAGCAAAAGCACACACCAGGAAAATGATGAAGCCCAGCGGCTGCCGTACAATATTCCACATGGCCCATTCGCCCGGTGCCGACTGCTGCAGCGTGATTTCGCGCAGGCTCAGGGTACCCGACATCATCAGCACGGCAATCAGGGCCATACCCATGGCCAGTTCGTAGCTGATGTTCTGCGAAGCCGCGCGGATGGCACCCAGCAACGAAAACTTGTTGTTGGAGGCCCAGCCGCCAATCATCACGCCGTACACGCCCAGCGACACCACGCCGAACACCCACAGCATGCCGATGTTCACCTCAATACCCTGCAGAAAAAAGGCGTTGTTGCCGAAGCTCATGTTGTTGCCGAACGGAATTACCGCCGACGACATCAAGGCCGTAATCATGGCCAGGCAGGGGCCGAAGATGAACAGGGCTTTATTAGCACCGCCGGGGAAGAACTCTTCCTTCGTAAACATCTTCACGGCATCGGCCAGGGGCTGCAGCAGACCGTAAGGGCCAGCACGGTCGGGGCCCACGCGGTCCTGCAGGAAGGCTGCAATTACGCGCTCCGCGTAGGTGCAGTACGTCGCAATGAGCAGTGAAAGCGCAAATACGACGAAGATGACAATGGATTGCCAGCCGAGGGCAGGTAGTTCGAGCATTGGTGTAGTTGTCAGTTGTTGGTTGTCAGTTGTTAGTGCAGGCTGTCCTCTCTGTTCAAGACTGACAACCGACAACTAACAACCAACAACTAGTTACCTAATTTCAGCGGTGGGTTTTGCTGCAGGTCGCGCACGGTGCTTTCGGGCAGGTCGGCTACTACCGACTGGTTCAGCACGGGCAGCTCGTAGTGGTTGGCCGAAATAACCGAGGAACGGTCAATGTGGGCGGGACCTTCGATTTGCCAGTCCGAGGTTTCCTTTTTCTCGAAGCGGCACTCGTTGCAGATCCACTCCTTTACCTCGCCGTACTGGTCCTTACGGGCGGTGGTGCGCAGCACGTCCTTGCCTTTGTACCAGAGCACCACGTTGCCGGAGCACTTGGGGCAGTCCCGGTGGGCATTCACCGGCTTGGTGAACCACACCCGCGACTTAAAGCGGAACGTCTTATCGGTAAGAGCACCTACCGGGCACACGTCAATCACGTTGCCGGAGAAGTCGTTGTCGATGATGTTCTCGATGTAGGTGCCGATTTCGGCGGCGTCGCCGCGGCCCAATACGCCGTGCACCCGGTCGCCCTTAGCAATCTGGTCCGCGGTGTACACGCAGCGGTAGCACAGGATGCAGCGCGTCATGTGCAGCTGAATCAGCGGCCCAATGTCGATTTTCTCGAAGGTGCGGCGCTCTTCCTGGTAGCGAGTGGTGCTCACGCCGTGCTCGAAGGCGAAGTTCTGCAGATCACACTCGCCGGCCTGGTCGCACACGGGGCAATCCAAGGGGTGGTTGATGAGCAGCATTTCCACAATGCCCTTGCGCACGTTCAGCACCTGCTCGTTGGTGGTGTTTTCCACCACCATTCCGTCCTGCACCGGCGTCACGCACGAGGCCACCAGCTTGGGCATGGGGCGCGGGTCCTTAGCCGAACCGGCTGCCACGCGCACCAGGCAGGCACGACACTTACCGCCCGAGCCTTTCAGCGGGGTGTAGTAGCACATGGCCGGGGGCACGATGCTGCCGCCAATCTGGCGGGCCGCATTCAGGATGGTGGTTCCGTCCGGAACTTCCACCTCGATGCCGTCGAAAGTTATTTTAGCCATTATTGGTTGAAATCGTTAGGATTTCGACTGATCTGCACAACAAAGGACGTCATGCTGAGCTTGCCGAAGCATCTCTACCGGGGGTAATTAATTAGCAATGCAACGAAGCGGTAGAGATGCTTCGGCAAGCTCAGCATGACGTTCTAAAGTTACACCAGCACGGCACCGGCCCGGTACACCGCGCCGGGTTGGGCGGCTTCCTTGGCGTGGGTCACGTGCCACTCAAACTCGTGGCGGAAGTGGCGCACGGCGGCGGCTACGGGCCAGGCGGCGGCTTCACCGAGGGGACAGATGGTGTTGCCCTCGATTTGCTTGGCTACGCTCACCAGCAGGTCGATGTCCTCCATGTGGCCGTGGCCGTGCTCCAAACGGTGCAGCACCTTTTCCATCCAGCCCGTACCCTCGCGGCAGGGCGAGCATTGCCCGCACGACTCGTGGTGATAGAAGCGGCTGAAGTTCCAGGTATTGCGCACGATGCAGGTGGTCTCGTCCATGGCAATGAAGCCCCCCGAACCCAGCATGGTGCCCGTCACGAAGCCCCCGTCGCTGAGCGACTCGTAGGTCATCAGGCGGTTTTCGCCGGCAGCGGTTTTGAGGATCAGCTCTTTGGGTAGAATCGGAACGGACGAACCACCGGCCACCACGGCCTTCAGGTCGCGGCCTTTCCAGATGCCGCCGCAGTACTCATCGGAGTAGATGAATTCCTCGACGGGCAAACCCAACTCAATTTCGTAGATGCCGGGCTTGTTGAGGTGGCCGCAGGCCGAAATCAGCTTGGTGCCGGTGCTCCGGCCGATGCCAATTTTGGCATACTCGTCGCCACCCTCGTTCACAATTACCGGCACGGCGGCAATGGATTCCACGTTGTTGACCACCGTGGGGCGGGCGTAGAGGCCCTGCACAGCCGGGAAGGGCGGCTTGTTGCGCGGGTTGCCGCGCTTGCCTTCCAGGCTTTCCAAGAGGGCGGTTTCCTCACCGCAGATGTAGGCACCGCCGCCGGGGTGCACGTGCAGGTCCAGGTCGTAGCCCGAGCCCAGGATGTTCTTGCCCAGGAAACCAGCCGCATAAGCCTCGGCAATGGCTTTTTCCAGGATGCGCAGCACATACAACAACTCGCCGCGGATGTAGATGTACGAGGTGTTGGCGCCCAGCGCGTACGAGCTCGTAATCATACCCTCAATAAGCAAGTGGGGCAGTTTCGACATCAGCTGACGGTCCTTGAAGGTGCCCGGCTCCGATTCGTCGGCGTTGCAGACGAGGTAACGCGGCACACCCTCGGGCTTGGCCAGGAAGCTCCACTTCATACCCGTGGGGAAGCCCGCACCGCCGCGGCCCCGCAGGCCCGATTTCTTTACTTCTTCCACCACCTCATCGGGGGTCATCGTTTTCAGGGCCTTCTCCACCGAGCGGTAGCCACCGTGCTTGCGGTACCCTTCCAGGGTGTCGATGCCTTCAACGTTAATATGTTCGGTCAGCAGTTTGCGTCCCATAGTCGTAGGCGTTTAGCCGTTGTATTTAGCTTCTAGTTCGGTCAGGCGCTGCTCAAAGGCTGCGTTTACCTGTTGCTGCTGTCCGAGTGCTTTATTGATGGAGTAAGTCATAAACTCCATGTTTTTCCGGTTCTCATCCAGAAGCGTATTGAACATATTGTTCGTATGCTCCTGCTGCTTCACAACAACAGACGCCACTCGATTAAGGGCTTCTTTCATCTCGTGCATCTCAATGAGAATTTCCGAGACAATCAGCGGCAGGTCTTTATTCCGTTCGTCCATGGCGGCAGAGGGCTAGTTGCGGGCCAGCGCGTTCGGGAGGCCGTTTTCTTCCCAAGGTAGCGCCGGGCGGTGCACCTGGTTGCGCAACTCCGTGAGCATGGCGTCCACGGCTTCCGGGGTATCAAGTTGCTCGTAGTACTTCTCGCGGACCTGCACGATGGGGGCGAAGCCACAGGCGGCCAGGCACT
The DNA here is from genome assembly GCF_003944705.1 of Hymenobacter metallilatus. GTDB lineage: Bacteria > Bacteroidota > Bacteroidia > Cytophagales > Hymenobacteraceae > Hymenobacter > Hymenobacter metallilatus. The sequence goes on from NZ_RWIS01000007.1 coordinate 84,946, forward strand.
CCACTTCTTTCAGCGTAAACAGGCCATCAGCCGAAGCTGGGCCGCCTACTTTGGCGCCGGTAATGCGCTCCAGATGGGCCGTCAGCTCGTCGGAGCCACGCAACATGCAGGGGCCCGTGCGGCAAATTTCCAGCACGTGCTTGCCTACCGGCTTGAGGTTGAACATGGTGTAGAACGACGACACCTCGTACACTTCAATGGGCTTTACGCCCAGCACTTCAGCCACCAGGTCCTGCACTTCGGGGCTCACCCAGCCACCAAATTCGGCCTGGGCAATGTGCAGCACCGGCAGCATAGCGGATTTGCGCCGCTCGGCGGGGTATTGTTTGCAGATACGCTCAATCTCGGCCTTGGCGGCTTCAGAGAATTGCGGCTTGACGGCAGTCGTCTCCATAACAGTTGAATTCAGCAAAAAACTACGCGTCCAGCTCCCCGGCAATTACGTTCATCGACGACAGCGTCACGATGGCGTCGGAGAGGGTCTGGCCCACCACCATTTCGGTATAGGCCTGGTAGTAAATGAAGCAGGGACGGCGGAAGTGCAGGCGGTAGGGTGTGCGGCCACCATCGGAAACCAGGTAGAAGCCCAACTCGCCGTTGCCACCTTCCACCGAGTGGTACACCTCGCCCACGGGGGCATCAATCTCACCCATCACAATTTTGAAGTGGTAGATGAGGGCCTCCATGTTTTTGTACACGGCCTGCTTGGGCGGCAGGTAATAGTGCGGCGCATCGGCGTGGTAAGGGCCTTCGGGCAGGTTTTCCAGCGCCTGGTTGATAATGCGCAGGCTCTGCCAGATTTCCTCGTTGCGCACCATAAACCGGTCGTAGGTGTCGCCCTTGGTGCCCACCGGAATTTCAAACTCGAAGTCCTGGTAGCTGGAATAAGGGTTCATCACCCGCACGTCGTAATCGACGCCGGCGGCGCGCAGGTTGGGGCCGGTGAAGCCGTAGTTGAGGGCTCGCTCGGCGGAAATAGCGCCCACGTCCACCACCCGATCCATGAAGATGCGGTTGCGGTTGAACATCTTCTCGAATTCCGTCATGACGGCCGGGAAGCTTTTCAGCCAAGCGCGCAGCTTTTGCAAAGCTACCGGCGTGAAATCCCGCTCCATACCGCCTACGCGGCCCATGTTGGTGGTCAGGCGGGCACCGCTTACTTCCTCGTAGATTTCGTAGATCTTCTCCCGCTCGTCCATCAGGTAGAGGAAGCCGGTGAAGGCGCCCGTATCTACCCCCAGAATGCCGTTGCAGATCAAGTGGTCGGAAATGCGGGCCAGCTCCATCAGAATCACGCGCATGTATTGGGCACGCTTGGGTACTTCCACGCCCAGCAGCTTCTCCACCGTCATGTGCCAGCCCATGTTGTTGATGGGCGACGAACAGTAGTTCATCCGGTCCGTGAGGGGCGTAATCTGGTAGAAGGGCCGCCGCTCGGCAATCTTCTCGAAAGCCCGGTGGATGTAGCCGATAGTGGGTACCCCCGACACAATCCGCTCCCCATCCATCTGCAGAATGTTCTGGAAGATGCCGTGGGTAGCGGGGTGGGTGGGGCCCAGGTTTAGGGTAGTCAGCTCCTGGTTGAAGTCGTTGACAGTGGGCGCCAGCGGATTGATCCGGGCCTGCTGCTCGCGTGCTTCCTCTATGATTTTATGGGTGCCTTCCAGCGTGTCGTTTACTGCCATTGTGTAATTGTCATCCTGAGCGTAGCGAAGGACCTTATCACGTCCGCGCCACTGGGGTTACTAACTCTGGCAAAGGCAGCCGTGATAAGGTGCTTCCTTCGTCAGCATGACAAATAATTATCGTCCGAAAAACAGGTCGGTTTTATCTTCGCGGGTGCCGTCTTCCAGGGCGTACTCCTTGCGCATGGGGTGGTAGTCCATGTCCTCCACATTGAGGATGCGGATGAGGTTGGGGTGACCGGGGAAGATGATGCCGTAGAAATCGAAGGCCTCGCGCTCCATCCAGTTGGCGGTGGAGTAGAGGTCGGTCAGGGTAGGTACTACCGGGTCGGCAATGGGGAAGAAAATCTTCAGCCGCAGCCGGATGTTCTGGGTGAGGCTGTGCAGGTGATACACCATGCCCAGCTCCTGGCCCTCCCGCTCGGGGAAATGCATGCCGCACATGGTGGTCAGGAAATTGAGCTGCAACTCCTGATCCTGCTGCAAACCAGCCACAATGTCGTGAATCCGCTCCCGGGTAGTGGTGGCGGTGAGCAGGCCGTAGGGCTCCTCCACGTCGGTGAAGGCGTCCTCACCGAATAAGCGGTGCAGCAACGCCAGCAGCTGCGCGTTTTTCTGCGCGGCCGGATCTTTGGCAGCCGCTTCTTCCTGGGCCGGAATGGATTCGTTCTGGTCAGCCATATGCTTATTAGTTTCTGGTTCCTAGTTGCTGGTTTCTAGTAGTTTAACGGCCGATTCGCTTGACAACTAGACACCAGCAACTGGAAACCAGCAACTTATTTAATGTTATAAGATGCCAGCAGGGCCTGGTACTCGGGTGAATTGCGGCGGCGCAGGGACTCGTTTTTGGCCAGGTCCTGGATGCGCATTAGCCCGTCGAGCACCTGCTCGGGGCGGGGCGGGCAGCCGGGAATGTACACGTCCACCGGAATGATCCGGTCGATGCCCTGGAGTACGGAGTAGGTATCAAAAATGCCGCCGGAGCAGGCACAGGCGCCCATGGCCAGCACCCAGCGGGGCTCGGCCATCTGCTCATATACCTGCTTTACAATGGGGGCCATTTTCTTGGCAATGGTGCCCATCACCATCAGCAAATCAGCCTGCCGGGGTGAGAAGGAGGGACGCTCCGAGCCGAAGCGGGAAATATCGTAGCGGGAGCCCATAGTGGCCATAAACTCGATGCCGCAGCAGGAGGTGGCGAAGGGCAAGGGCCAGAGCGAGTTGGCGCGGGCAATGCCCACCACTTTCTCCAGCGAGGTAGCGAAGAAGCCCGCTCCTTCCATGCCCTCGGGGGCATCTACCATTTTAATTTCAGGAATTCTAGTATCCATGCGAATAAGTCAGGTTAGGAAGCGGAGATACTCCACTTGAAAGCAACACCGGGCCGGGCCCAAAGGTTGCTGCTAACGGCTTTCATTCCAGCGCAAAACGCCTTTTTTAATGACGTACGCAAAGCCCGCCATCAGCAGAGCCAGGAATACAATCATCTGGTAGAAACCGGAGGTACCGAGGGCGCGGAAGTTCACGGCCCAGGGATACATAAAGATTACTTCCACGTCGAAAAGCACGAAGAGGATGGCCGTGAGGAAGTACTTCACCGAAATTGGGGTACGGGCGTTGCCCACCGATTCGATACCACACTCGAAGGCTTCATCCTTCACCACACTCTTGCGGCGCGGACCTACCAGGTGGGAAACAATCATGGCGAAGGCCACGAAAGCAATGGCCAAGACGAACTGCACAACAATCGGCAGAAAGTCAGCGGGTTGGTAATTAGTCGGAACGGCGAGAAGCATAGGCTGCGACAGGGTAAAGCCGTGTAAATACGGCATGGAAGGCAAAGGTACCACGAAATGCGGGCGGAACAAACGGGAAATCAGCCTGCAGGGGAAAGGCGTATATTTGGTGAGAATATCAGCCCCCTCGCTATGGAACCAGTATTTACGACACCTCGTCGCTACACAGTAGAGGAGTATTTCGCGCTGGAAGAGGTATCGGAGCAGCGGCACCTGTATTATCGGGGCGAAGTCTTTGCTATGTCAGGCGGGCTGGGAGTACACAATCTCACAGTGCTTAACTGCGTGATGAGTCTACGCAATGCGCTACGTGGCAAAGGCTGCCGGGTGTATGCCGAGAACATCCGACTGGCCGTACGTGAGGGGGAATTGTACACATACCCGGACGTGATGGTGACCTGCCACCCCGACGACTCACCGGATAAAATAATGATGCACCACCCGGTGCTCATCATTGAAGTATTGTCGCCGGGAACGGAAAGCCATGACCGAATCTGGAAGTTCAGCCGCTACACGCAGCTGGCTTCGTTGCAACACTACCTGCTGGTATCGGCCGATAAGTGGCTGGTGGAGTGGTACCGGCGGGAGCCGTCGGGCGTGTGGTCATTTACGCCGCTGGCCGGCCAAGACGAGGCGGTGACGATTCCGGAACTGGGTATTTCGCTGCCACTGGCTGAACTGTACACGGAACTGGACATTCAGCCGCAACTCGATAAACCCTAACCGGAATAAGGGTGGGCACTACACAAAAACGCCGCCCCGGTTTTCCGAGGCGGCGTTTCCCTTGTGCTTATTCTGGCAAAAGACTACAAACCCGTATCCTTATTCAGATCCTCCGCCGGAGCCGAGCCCAGGAAGGGGTAACGGTAGTCCGTAACCGGTACGAAGGTTTCCTTGATGGCGCGGGGCGACACCCAGCGCAGCAGGTTCAGCAGAGAGCCGGCCTTGTCGTTGGTGCCGGAGGCGCGGGCCCCGCCAAAGGGCTGCTGGCCCACCACAGCGCCGGTAGGCTTGTCGTTAATGTAGAAGTTGCCGGCGGCCTGCACCAGCTTCTTCGAGGCCAGATCGATGGCGTAGCGGTCCTGGGCGAAAACGGCGCCGGTGAGGGCATAGGGCGAGGTAGTATCCACCAGCTCCAGCGTCTCCTCGAACTTGTCGGCATCGTACACGTGCACCGTTACTACGGGGCCGAACAGCTCCTCGCACATAGTCACGTACTTGGGGTCTTTGGCTACTATAACCGTGGGCTCGATGAAGTAGCCTTTCGACTTATCGTAGTTGCCGCCGGCCACGACTTCGGCGTTCGGGTCGGCCTTGGCTCCGTCGATGTACTTGGCCAGCTTATCGAAGCTCCGCTCGTCGATAACGGCATTGATGAAGTTCGAGAAGTCCTCCACGTCGCCCATCTTGAACGATTTGAGGTCCTCCTTCACGTAGCCCAGGATTTCGTCGGCCAGGTTGGAGGGCAGGTACACGCGCGAGGCGGCCGAGCACTTCTGACCCTGGTACTCAAACGCGCCGCGGCTGATGCCCACGGCTACGGCTTTGGCGTGGGCCGTGCGGTGGGCCACAATGAAATCTTTACCGCCGGTTTCGCCCACGATGCGCGGGTAGCTGCGGTATTTGTGAATGTTCTGGCCGATGGTTTTCCAGATGTTCTGGAATACGCCCGTGGAGCCGGTGAAGTGAATACCGGCAAAGTCACGGTGGTTGAAGATAACTTCCCCGGCGGTGGGGCCGTCCACGTACACCAGGTTAATTACGCCGTCGGGTACGCCGGCTTCCTTGAACAACTCCATCAGCACCTGGGCTGAGTAGATCTGGGTGTTGGCGGGCTTCCACACTACCACATTGCCCATCATGGCTGCTGAAGAGGGCAGGTTGGCAGCAATGGAAGTGAAGTTGAAGGGCGTGAGGGCGAATACGAAGCCTTCCAGCGGGCGGTGCTCCAGGCGGTTCCACATGCCGGGCTGGCTCTGGGGCTGCTGCCGGTAGAGCTCCTGCATGAAATGCACGTTGAAGCGGAAGAAGTCGATCAGTTCGCAGGCGGCGTCAATTTCGGCCTGGAAGCAGTTTTTGCTCTGGCCCAGCATGGTGGCCGCGTTGATGCGGGCCCGGTAAGGGCCGGCCAGCAAATCGGCGGCTTTCAGGAAGATGGCGGCGCGCTGCTCCCAGGGCAGCTCGGCCCACTGGGGGCGGGCAGCCAGGGCCGCGTCAATAGCCTGCTGCACGTGCGCGGCCGAGCCTTCGTGGAAGTGGCCGAGAGTATGCTGGTGGTCGTGGGGCGGGGAGATGCGCTGGGTGTTGCCGGTGCGCACTTCCTGGCCGCCGATGTGCATAGCAATGTCGCGCTCCTGCTGCTTGAGTTCCTTCAGGGTCTTGAGCAGCTCGGTCCGCTCGGGCGAGTTGGGGGCGTAGCCTTTTACAGGCTCGTTGATGGGGACGGGGACGTTGAAAAAGCCGTTGGCCATAATGGAGTGCTGGTTTGGCGTGATGGGTGGTGGGGAAGGCAAAGGTAGCGCGCTGCCGGGAATGATGGGGCGAAGCTGCACGGGCCTGTGTCCGGACGGGCCTGTCGGCTACAGACTGTTCAGCCCCAAAACTGCGTATACCGGCTCACACCCCAACCAAGCACACCGCATGGCCTCCACCTATCAAAACCCGGTCTGGGACTTCGACTTTCCCGACCCCACCATTATCCGGGCTTCCGACGGCTACTATTACGCCTACGGAACCCAGACCAAGCGCCCCGGCGGCGCCATCATCAACCTGCAGGTGGCCCGCTCCCCGGATTTGGTGCAGTGGGTGTATCTGGGCGAAGGTCTGCCGGAAAAGCCGGCCTGGGCCCGTCGGCACCAGAAATTCTGGGCCCCGCACGTGAGTGAGCACGCGGGCACATTCTACCTCTACTACTCCGCCAAACCCGACTGGGGCAGCGGGCTGTGCCTGGCCGTAGCCACGGCCACCGAGCCTGCCGGGCCGTTCCGGGACGTGGGCGCCCCGCTGCGGCGCGGCAAGGATTTTCAGGACATTGACCCCATGGCCTTCGACGACCCGGCTACCGGCAAGCGGCTGCTGTACTGGGGCTCGGGCTTCGGGCCGCTGCGGGTGCGGGAGCTGGCCGATGACCGGGTATCCTTCAAGCCCAACAGCAAAACCCGCAAGCTGCTGCACCCGGCCGGGACCGGCGACCCGCGCCGCTACGACCAGTTGCTGGAAGGTAGCTGGGTTATCCTGCGCCACGGCTGGTACTACCTGTTCTATTCGGGCAACAACTGCTGCGGGCCCGCGGCCCATTACGCCGTGCTGGTGGCCCGCTCCCGCCACGCCCTCGGCCCCTTCGAGACGCTGGCCGAAGCTACCGGCAACCCGTACGCCACCCTGCTCGAAGCCAACCGCCACTGGCACGCGCCCGGCCACAACTGCGTGGTAACCGATGCCGCCGGCCACGACTGGCTGGCCTACCACGCCATCAACCCGCAACAACCCACTTTCGACGCCATCGACGACGAGCAGGGCCATTCGCGCCGGGTGCTGTTGCTTGACCGGCTGGAATACGTGGATGACTGGCCCCGCGTCGTGACGGGCGGTACGCCCTCGTGGCAGGAGCAGCCGGGACCGGTGGGGTAGGGTACTACGATTTCTACAGCCGCCCCAGCAGTGCCCGTACCTGCCATTCCAGATCAGCGAGTGAGCCGGAGTTGTGGATGGTGAAGTCGAAGTTGGGGTAGTGGTCGAGGGCGGTTTCGCTGGGGTGGTCATCGTCGCGGGTGCCGTCGCCGCGCTGGTGCAGCGGGTCGCCTTCCACGCGCACCATCAGGCCGCCCCGGCTGCGGATGAGGTCAGCCTCATTGGGGAAGCGCACATCCGGAATGAGCGTGTGCTGCTCGGTGGGTAGCTGCGAGAAAAAGGCCTGCACCCAGATATCCGGCTCCCACTGGCGTAGGGCCAGGCCCACCTGCTGGAGCATTTCGCCCCGGGTGCGGCCAAAGGCCGGTAGCTTCTCGGCCTTACCCTGCTGGGAAAAATACGGGGCGGTACCCTCGCCGGCCAGGGCCGCACACACCGCTTTAATGGGCTCACCTACCGAGCGAATGTGCCAGCGCTGCTGCGGCTGAAGCTGCTGAATCAGCCGGGCTACGGTATCCTTACCACTACCGCGCCGGCCCGAAAAACCAAGTAAGCGAATCATGGGGCAAAGGTAAGGACAGATGCTTGCGTGGGCATCTGGCAACTTGAGCAGCGCAACTCACCCTGGTGTAGCTGAGTTACCAACCAATGGGATAATGCCCTTCGTCCCTGCACACGGCGCGGCATGCGCAGGCTGATGAAAGGTTACTGCCGTCTTAACCTTATAAAATCTCCTTCAGCTCACTCAGGCAGCTGATTTCGTAGGTAATCTGGTTGAAGTGGCGGCGCTTATCGGGGTTGAAGTACACCTGGTCGAGGCCGGCATTGTAGGCGCCCAGCACGTCGCATTCCAGGTTGTCGCCAATCATCAGGCTTTCCTGGCTCGTGGCGCCGGTACGCTCTAGGGCGTGCTCGAAAATGCGCGTGTCGGGCTTGAGGTGGCCGCAGCATTCCGACGTGACAACTTCCTCAAAATACTCCGTCAGCCGGGACGAATCGAGCTTGATGTATTGAATGTCGCGGAAGCCGTTCGTAATGAGGTGCAGGCGGTACCCCTTGTCCCTGAGGTAGTCCAGCACCTCGTAGGTATAGGGAAATACGGCTTTCTTTTGGGGTAGAATGTCGGTAAACTGCTCCGAAATGCCCGCTGGCGAATCTTCCTCGCGCAGGCCCAACTGCACAAACGTGCGCGGGAAGCGGGTAACGCGCAACTGCTGCTGCGTGATTTTGCCGCTCTGGTAAAGCCGCCACAAGCCGTGGTTGATGTCGGAATACTCCTTGATAAACTTTTCCACCGTCACCCCATGCCGGCCGATGTTGTGCTCAGCAAACAGGTGACGCAACGTTTCATCGGCGTTGGTTTCAAAGTCCCAGAGCGTATGGTCGAGGTCGAAAAAAAGGTGACGGTATTTCACTGGTGATGCGTGAGTAGGTGAAGAGTTGAATGGGGGAGGGTAGATGAACGTTAGGCAAAAAGACCGTCATGCTCATCTGGCGTCCGCTTGTCGAAGCATCTCCCCCATTTTGTTGCCATAGTAATCCAACGAAGCAGGAGAGATGCTGCGGCTTCGCTCAGCATGACGATTAATCAATCAAGCCGTAGCCGTTCTACAACCCGGCCTTCGCCCAGGTGTTCGTGCACGATGTCGGCGGCGTCGCGGGGCCGGACGTTGCCGTACACGGTGCCTTCAGGGTGGATGATAAGGGCAGCGCCAGGGCCTTTTTTGCACTGCTTGCACAGGTCGAGGCAGTTGCAGGTCTGTACCCGCACTTTGCGAGTAGAGCCGCCGGTCAGCAGCTTTTTCAGGCCTTGCTTCTTGAGTTCAATCTTCAGGGCCTTGGCTACGTCCTTACCTACCTCGTCTTTCTGGGCAGTGCATACAAACAGGCGAATAACAGAGTCGGCAGATTTCACGGGCAACAAGCAGAAACAGAAAGGACACCCGCCAATGGGCCCGGGCAAGAAACAGCGTCAAGGGCTGCGTCCATCAGTGGCTCCCGGTCCAGCGGCGGTTCTGCAGCTTATACGCAGCCAACTCCCGGTTCGACCAGAGGGTTTGGTAAATCTTCTGGTCATGCACCAGTTGGGGGTCCCGCTCCATGTAGCCGAGCAGTTGGTGCAGGAAATCCTGGGCTTCGTCCTTGATAAAGTAAAACACCCAGTTATCAAGCCGCCGAAAATTCACCAAACCTGCATTTTTCAGGTACGATAATTGGCGGGACGTTTTGGTCTGGCTGAAGTCCAGCACCTGCTCCAGGTCGGAGATGCACATTTCCTGGTTGCGCCAGAGCAAATGCAGGATCCGTACGCGCGAGTCGTCGCCGAGGGCTTTGAAGAGTTGCTGGCCGAATGCAACGGTAAAGTGTTTCAGACGCATCTTTAGAGAAATGCCCGCGGCGGCAATCCAGAAGCCCGGGCCCGAATTTATACACAAACCCAGCAGCGGCCCCCGAAAGTGCCGTATCTTTGGTATCTCCTACCACCTTGTATGTCAGTTGTGGCCCGATTTCGTTTCCTGTTGATTCCTGCCGTAGTGGGCGTGCTGCTGGCCGTGTTGCTGCTGGCTCCCGGGCGGGCGCAGGCCCAGGGGCAGCGCCAGGTAGTGCAGTTCACTGGTATTGTGGCCTCCGGCGACTCCCTGCTGGGTGTGCCGGGTGCGGCTATTTTTGTGCCCAAGGCCGGGCGCGGCACTACCACCAATCCCTACGGCTATTTTTCGTTGCCGGTGCTGGCCGGGGATAGTATCGTTATCCGGAGCCTGGGCTACCGCAACCAGTACGTGATTATCCCGGAAAATTATCCGCGGCAGAGCTACTCGGTTATCGTGAACCTGAAGGAAGATGCCACGGTGCTGCCCGAGGTGCGCATCTTTCCATATGCCACCGAAAAGGCCTTTAAGGAGGCTTTCCTGGCCATGAAGCCCCCCACCGAAAACGACCGTACCCCGGCCGATAAGCTCAACGAGCAAATCATGCGGCGTATGTTTAATACCCTGCCGGTTACGAGCATGGGCAACTACCGCCAGACCATGCAGGCTCAGCAAAACGACCAGATGCGCCGCATGGGCTTCGGGGCTACTCCGGCTACCAACAACCCCTTACTGAACCCCTTCAGCTGGCTGCAGCTCATCAACCAGGTGAAAAGCGGTGAGTTCAAGAAGAAGGAAGGCGTGGATTATTAAGGTGAATAGGTGAACTGCCACAGAACGTTATGCAGAGCGGCGCGAAGCATCTAGCGTGCTGGCTACTCTTGACATAACAAAGCCCCTGGCATCCGCGCGGAAGTCAGGGGCTTTGTGCTTTTTCGGGGCGTAACTCTCTGTAGAGGACTGCACCAATCTGCAGGTGCTTAGTGCTGCCCAGAAGGACAATCCAACAATTCATTCATTCAACCATTCCTCCCTAACTTCAGTACAGCCACTGTTTGACCTTCCGACTTTGCTATGGATACCAATCTGCCCCGCACCTCCCAACCTCGTATTGTCATTATCGGCTGCGGCTTTGCCGGGCTGCGGCTGGCCAAGGACCTGGCCGACGCGCCCGTGCAGGTAGTGGTGATTGACCGTAACAACTACCACAACTTCCAGCCCCTGCTCTATCAGGTAGCTACCGGCGCCCTGGAGGCCGACAGCATTGCCTACCCCATCCGCAAGATCTTTGCCGGCCAGCACAACTTTTTCTACCGCATGGCCGACGTGCAGCGCGTTGATCCGGCTACCAACACACTCACCACCAACATCGGCGACATCCGCTACGACCACCTGGTGGTGGCTACCGGCTCGCTCACCAACTTCTTCGGCCTGACCAGCATCGAGCAGAACGCCATGCAGATCAAGAGCGTGCCCAACGCCCTGAACCTGCGCAGCTACCTGTTTCAGAACTTCGAGAAGGCCATCCTCACCGAAGACCCCGCCCGCCGGCAGGCCCTGATGAACGTGGTGGTGGTGGGCGGCGGCCCCACCGGCGTGGAAATCTGCGGCTCTCTGGCCGAAATGCGCAAGGACGTACTGCCCAAAGACTACCCCGAGCTCGACCTCAAGCAGATGGAAATATACCTGGTAGAGTCGGGCGCGGAGGTGCTGGGGCCCATGAGCAAGGACTCGCAGGTGCAGGCCAAGCGTTACCTGGAGGAAATGGGCATCCACGTGCGCCTCAACACCCAGGCCAAGCACTTCGAGGACGGCAAGCTGTATTACTCCGACACCGAGTTCATCCGGACCGAAAACCTGATCTGGGCGGCCGGCGTGAACGGGGCGGCGCTGGAAGGGCTGCCCGAAGCCGCCGTGGCCCGCAACAAGCGCGTGAACGTGGACACGGTGAACCGGGTGGTGGGCTTCCAGAACGTGTACGCCATCGGCGACGTGGCCAACATGGTCACCGATGAGATGCCCCGCGGCTACCCCATGTTGGCCCCCGTGGCCATTCAGCAGGCCGAACAGCTGGCCGACAACTTCAAGCGGCTGCTGCGCGGCGAAACCCTACGGCCGTTCAAATACACCAACAAGGGCAGCATGGCCATTGTGGGCCGCAACCGCGCCGTGGTGGATTTGCCCGGCAACAAGCACTTCGGCGGTTTCTTCGGGTGGCTAACCTGGCTGTTTGTGCACCTGATGACGCTGGTGGGCTTCCGCAACAAAGTAGTTACGCTGGTGGGCTGGGCCATCAGCTACTTCAGCTCCGACAAAGCCCTGCGCCTTATCATCCGCCCCTACAAGCGCAACGACTTCAAATCGGACAAGGGCCTGGCCACCGCCATCCACAACGCCGCCACGCCCCAGTACAACCCCTCTGTACCTGCCCCTAATGCTCCGGTGGTGGGAGGGTAGTGTTTGGAAGGTGGTTTATCGAAATTAGATAGCCCTGCTCTGGTAGCAGGGTTATTTTTTTAAGGGTAATGGGAGAACAGTGTATTGATTTTACAGCGTTCCGCTTAGATTACCACCCTAAACCCCCTGATGCGCCTGTTTTCATGCAAGAGGCCCTGCCGCTTTCCTTCGCCCTGCTGGCCGGCACCGGACACGCCTTCGAGGCCGACCACCTCATTGCCGTGAGCACCCTGGTAGCCCGCCACGACCACCGCCGCGACGCCGTGCGTGAGGGGCTGTTCTGGGGCCTGGGCCACACCACCACGCTGGTGGTGTTCGGGGGCGCGCTGCTGCTGAGCCGCTCCCTCGTCAGCCACACCAACTACTTCGAGGCGGCCGTGGGCGCGCTGCTGCTGGTGCTGGGCCTGAGCCGCCTCACCGATAAAAGCTACTACCAAACCGCCCCGCCGCGCTACCGCCGGGGCACGGCCTACGCCGTGGGCCTCGTGCACGGGCTGGCCGGCAGCGGGGCGCTGGTGCTACTGCTGATGGGTAGTCTGCGCTCCGCCTGGCTGAGTGTGGCCTATTTGGTGCTGTTCGGGCTGGGCTCGGTGGTGGGTATGCTGGGCGCTACCGGCCTGATGAGCGTGCCCTTCACCCAACGCATGCGCTTCAGCCGCAACCTGCGCGCCGGCCTGGTCATCGTTTCGGCCCTGCTCAGCATCGGGTATGGCGGGTGGATGGTGTATGGGAATCTGTTTAGAAGTGAGAGCTTAGAACTGAGAAATGAGAGCAGTTCCGGTAGCGTAATAAGGCCAGAACGATGTAGAGACGCGACACTTCGCGTCTCGTCGTTGAACGGCTCGTGCTATGCAGCTTCCAACCCATAGCCAGCCACGCGCAAGTCGTTCAACGCGGAGACGCGAAGTGTCGCGTCTCTACATCGTTCAACGGAAGTGTCTAACTTCTCACCTCTAAGCTCTCAGTTCTAAAAGATGCATCTCTCCCCCAAAGACCTCGATAAGCTGGTGCTGCACCAGGCCGGCGTGGTGGCTCAGAAACGCTACGCCCGCGGCCTGGCCCTGAACTACCCCGAAGCGGTGGCGCTGCTGGCGACCCAGCTGCTGGAGTTTATCCGCGACGGGGAGTCGGTGGCGGCGCTGATGGACAAGGGCAAGCAGATTCTGGGGCTGCAGGACGTGCTGCCGGGCGTGGCCGCGCTGGTGGCCGAGGTGCAGGTGGAAGGCACCTTCCCCGACGGCACCAAGCTCGTGACGGTGCATCACCCCATCTGCCGCGAAACCGGTTCCGCCGAGCTGGCCCTTCATGGCTCCGGCCTCGTGCGCGCCCCGCGCCCGGCCGCCGTGCCGCCCGAAACCATTCCGCCCGCGCCCGGCGAGTACCAGCTGGCCACCGAAGACCTGCAGCTCAACGAAGGCCGCGAAACCCTGACCCTCGACGTGCTCAACCACGGCGACCGGCCCATCCAGGTCGGCTCGCACTACCCGTTCTTCGAAACCAACGCCGCCCTCGACTTCGACCGCGCCGCTGCTCGGGGCTTCCGCCTCAACATTCCCGCCGGCACCGCCGTCCGCTTCGAGCCCGGCGAGCGGAAAACCGTAACGCTGGTGGCGCTGGCCGGGGAAAGAATCGTGTACGGCGGCAACGCGCGGATTAATGGGAAGGTTGATTGAGTTTGTTTGAACTGTCATTCCGAACGAAGTCAAGGAATCTCACGTGCTGATGTTGGAACGATAGTTATATTGCTTTTCCTAATAATAAAATGCGAATGAAAAATATTGTATTGCTTTCGGGTTGCTTAATACTTGTGAACTTTTGTAATGCTCAAACTAGGCAATATGTAGCACATGCCACCTTGAGTGGCAAGCCAAAGCAGTTAGTGATTACTGATAAAAAAGACGGAACAAAATACGTATTAGATTCTGCTAGAGTATATATAACTGCAATTGATATCAATGGGAAAGTGAAATGGAGAACAGATCCACATAGCCAAAGCAAAACACCGATGTATAGAGTTTTGCGGCCGACAATAGTGAGCTTTAATTTCGAACGGTGTGCGTATTGCAAGGCTTTAAAATTGAAAGAATTCGGTAAAGATGAAGAGATAATATCTGTGACATACAGTAATACTCAATTTGGATATGTGAGTAAAAAAGATGGTGGATTTATTTTCTTAGGCCAGGACTAATTTTTCTCTCCATGTCCCTTCTCATCTCACGGCGCGCGTACGCCGATATGTACGGCCCTACCACCGGCGACCGGGTGCGGCTGGGTGATACCGACCTCGTGATTGAGGTGGAGCACGACTTCTGTGTGTACGGCGAGGAATGCAAGTTTGGGGGCGGCAAGGTGCTGCGCGACGGCATGGGCCAGGCCGCCGGCATTTCCCAGGCGGAGGCCCTGGACCTGCTCATCACCAACGCCCTCGTGCTCGACTACACCGGCATCTACAAGGCCGATATCGGGGTGAAGAACGGGCGCATTGCGGGCATCGGGAAGGCCGGCAACCCGCACATTATGCCGGGTGTGACGCCGGGCATGACGGTGGGCGTGACCACCGAAGTGGTGGCGGGGGAGGGGCTCATCCTCACGGCCGGCGGCATCGACTGTCACATCCACTTCATCTGCCCCCAGCAGATCGATGAAGCCCTGGCCGCCGGGCTCACCACCATGCTGGGCGGCGGCACGGGGCCATCGGCGGGCACCAGCGCTACTACCTGCACTCCGGGCGCGTTCTACATCGAGATGATGCTGAAGGCCACCGATGCGTTTCCGCTCAACTTCGGCTTTCTGGGCAAGGGCAACACCTCCCGCCCCGAGGGCTTGCGCGAACAGCTGGAAGCCGGGGCTCTGGGCTTCAAACTGCACGAGGACTGGGGCACCACCCCCGCCACCATCGATACCTGCCTGCAGGTGGCCGAGGAGTACGACGTGCAGGTGTGCATCCATACCGATACGCTTAACGAAAGCGGCTTCGTGGAAAACTCGGTGGGCGCGTTCAAGGGCCGCACCATCCACAGCTACCACACCGAGGGCGCGGGCGGCGGCCACGCCCCCGACATCATCAAAATCTGCGGCGAGCCGAACGTTATTCCCTCGTCTACGAACCCCACCCGGCCCTTCACCAAAAACACCATCGACGAGCACCTCGATATGCTCATGGTCTGCCACCACCTCGACCGCAACATCCCCGAGGACGTGGCCTTTGCCGAAAGCCGCATCCGGGGCGAAACCATTGCCGCCGAGGACGTGCTGCACGACCTGGGCGCACTCAGCATCATCAGCTCCGACTCGCAGGCCATGGGCCGGGTGGGCGAGGTGGTGACGCGCACCTGGCAAACGGCCCATAAGATGCGCCAGCAGCGCGGCCTGCTGCCCGAAGACGCCGCCCGCGGCTGCGACAACTTCCGGGCCCGGCGCTACGTGGCCAAGTACACCATCAACCCCGCCCGCGCCCACGGCTTCGCGCAGCATATTGGCTCCATCGAAATCGGCAAGCTGGCCGACCTGGTGCTCTGGAAACCCGCTTTCTTCGGCTCCCGGCCCGAAATGGTGCTAAAAGGTGGCGTCATCGTGCGCAGCCAGATGGGCGACGCCAACGCCTCTATCCCCACGCCCCAGCCCTCGTTTTCGCGGCCCATGTTCGGGGCCTTCGGCGGGGCGGTGGGCCCGATTGCGCTGGCCTTCGTGTCGGGCGCATCGGTGGAGCACGTGCGCGCCTCCTACGGCCTGAAAAAGCAGGTAGTAGCCGTGCAGGGCTGCCGCACGGTGCAGAAAAAGGACATGGCCCTGAACGACTACCTGCCCAACATCGAAGTAGACCCCGAAACCTACCGCGTCACCGTCGACGGCGTGCACCTCACCTGCGAACCGGTGGACACACTGCCCCTGACGCAGCTGTATAATCTGTTTTAGATCTAAATGCTAGAGAGCTGGTTCCCCTCCTTGGAAAGGAGGGGCTAGGGGTGGTTGATTCGTTGAACGGCCCGCTAGCTTTTAGCTCTAGTATCGTTCGACCGTCGTCAACCACCCCCAACCCCTCCTTTCCAAGGAGGGGAGCTAGTTACTCACTCCTAGCTCCTTACTTCTCACTTCTAACTCCTGAAATTGTCTACCCGTCTTGCCCGTTTGCTTCACCTGGCCGATTCGGCCCTGCCGACGGGTGGGTTTGCGTATTCGTATGGGTTGGAAAGCAGCCGCACGTTTGGGCTGGTGCAATCGGAAAGCGGGCTGCGGAATTACCTGTACTCGTTTCTGCAGCAGGCGGTGGGGATGGAAGTGCCATTTCTGAATGCCTGCTACCGGGCCGCTTTGCCCGCCGGGGCTGGGGCCCTGCGCACCATTGTGCAGGAGTACGACGCCCAGCTGCTGGTGCCGGCCCTGCACCGCGGCAGCCTCACACAGGGCAAAACCTGGCTGCGGCTGCTGCACTCGTTTTACCCGGCCGCCGGCCTGCCCGCCCTGGGCGAGTGGCTGGCTGCCGAGGAACTGCCGCTGCACTTCGTGCCGTTGCTGGCCCTGAGCCTGCGCCGCCTTGAGTATACGCTGCCCGAAATTCACACGCTCTACCTGCACCTGGCGTTGCGCGACCAGGTCAGCGCGGCCATTCGGCTGGGCTGCCTGGGCCCCATGGAAGGCCACCGCCTGCAGCACGAGTTCTACGCCATCTTCGACGACCTGCTGCTCGGGGCCGACGCCCTCGACCACCGCCACGCCACTCGCTCCGCCGTCCTGCTCGATGCCGCCCAGATGCTGCACGAACAGGTCTATTCCCGCCTGTTTCAGAACTGACGCTGGCAGGCAGAACGACGAGCTGAAGAAATAATGATAAGCAAAAGGAACGTCATGCTGAGCGAAGCCGAAGCATCTCTACCGCTTCGTTGCAATGCTAACCCAACGAAGCGGTAGAGATGCTTCGGCTTCGCTCAGCATGACGTTCTTTATCCAACAAAGTCAGCACGCAAAATTCCTCGGCTGCGCTGGGAATGACGTTCTAGGTAGGCTGTGCTTCTGACAACTGACAACCAGCAACTAACAACTGTTCAACATGCCCTTCATTGATAAACTCGCCTTGCTGCTCCACGGTCACACCCACGAACAGTACGACTCGCCCGGCGACTTTGCCCAGCGGGAGACGCGGCGCCTGCCCACGCACCGCAACTTCCGGCAGCGGGCCTTCACGGTGGGCATCGGCGGGCCAGTGGGGACGGGCAAAACGGCGTTGCTGAAAGCCTTATGCGAGCGGCTGCGCCACGAGTTCGAGCTGGGCGTGGTCACCAACGACATCTTCACCAGCGAGGATGCCGAGTTTCTTATCCGGCACAGTGCGCTGAGCGAAGACCGGATTGTGGGCGTGGAAACCGGCGGCTGCCCCCACGCCGCCATTCGGGAGGATATTTCCCTGAACATGGACGCGCTGGAAGGTCTGATGAAGCGCTTCGACAACCGCCTCGACTACCTGTTCGTGGAAAGCGGCGGCGACAACCTAGCGGCCCATTTCAGCCGCGAGCTGGTGGACTACTCCATCTACGTCATCGACGTGTCGGGGGGCGACAAGGTGCCCCGCAAGGGCGGCCCCGGCATCACCCAGTCGGACTTGCTGGTGATTAACAAAACCGACCTGGCCGAGCTGGTGCGCGCCGACTTGGACGTGATGGACCGGGACGCCCGCCGTATGCGCGGGCATGGCCCGTTCCTGTTTGCGCGGGCCCTGCACGGCGTAGGACTGGAGGAAATTATTCAGCACATCCATGAGGCTAAAGCCCGGGCCTTTGCGGCCGTGGGGCCGGAACGGCGGTAGAATCAACGGTACAGCCGAAGGTCATTCCGAGCAGCGCGAGGAATGACCTTCAGATGGTGCCAGAAACCCTAATACTTCCGCCTGCCCGCATGAAACCCCAGCAGCTCTGGCGAGGCCAAAGCGTCGTGCAGGGCATCGTAGAGGGGTTGCAGAGCGGCACGGCTGTGGCCGACGGCCCGGAGCAGATGCAGGCTGGGGCGGGCTTCGGTGAAGGTTATTACAGCGGGCTGTTGGGAGAGGTCGGGCGGGAGCTGGCGGCGGGAGTGGGGCTGTTGGGCGGCCAGCACGGCGGAAAGTTGCTGGAACCGCGCATCCGCAGGCTCCCCGGCCAGGTACACCGACAGCGTGGTCTGGTGCGAGCCGAAGTGAGCGGGGGAAGTGGCGATGTGCTCCCGGGGCCGGAAACCGAACCGGTCGAGGGCCAGCAGCCGGCCCCCATACGTTAGCCGGATTTCCGATTCGTAGCTGTGGAATTCGAATTGCTCCCCGCTGTCCATGCGGCCCGAGTGCAGCCAGTCGGCCAGCAGCAGCACGGCGCCGGGCTGCAGGTACCAGTGCTGGTATTGGCGGAAGCGAGCCCGGGCCTGGAGCACCAGCGGGTCGGGGAGGATGGCGGTGAGGCTGCCAGGGGCCAGATGAGCCTCTAAATGCTGCTCGGCGCTGACTGCGTGGTCGGTGCGGTACACACGGGTGTTGGCCTGGGTGCTGAGCAGCAGCCGGGCCTGCGCCTGCACGTGCAGGCGCAGCCGCACTACGTCGCCGGCCAGAAACCCGCCTCCGTAACTGGACAGGACCACCTGGCAGCCCGCCCCGTGGGTGCGCGGGTTCAGCAGCTTCAGCGGCTGCACACTGCGGCTGCGCGTCAGCACCGACTGGCCGCGCACGGCCGTTACTTCCAGTTCACTCCACGCGGGTTCTTCGGGCATACAAGGGTAGTAAGCGCGCCGTTGGCTGGGTTAAAGCGGGGGCAAAGCTGTGCTTTTATCCGCAGGATACTGCCCGTTTTCCAGAAAATAGCAATACCGGCGTAAGTCCGTTTCCGCCGCTCCGTCCAGATAAGCCAGATATGCCTGAGCCTGACCATTATTAGCGCGTTGTACATCTGGGTGCGACAATGCGGCTACCAGCTCCCCACGGCTGCGCCACCACTCCTTGCAGGCGGCATACGTCCAATATTCGTTGCCATTGGCGGAGTAACTTTCCAATACTTCCACGGCCGCCGCATCCAGGACGTGCAGAAACTGTGGGTAGTTCTGAGGCTGTCGGAACACAAACTCACAGCTGTATTCGTCGTTGGCTACGTTGTCCGGGGCTTCGCACACGCCCGTCCCACAGGTATCCGATTCGCCGGTATAAAAAGGGCCAGGAAAGTTGAACGGGTGTTTTTTTTGCCAATGATTAGCATCGAAACACTCCACTGCCGCCCGGGTGCGTGGCCCCAAAGGGAGGACTTCCGTTTTCAGAAACCAGTCGAAATCGGGGCGGTATAGGAACGTGTGGAAATTGCCGTAGTGCTCCGACAGCGGCTTGGGCTCCTGCACAACGGCTGACGCTTTCTGCGCCAGGTAAGCCGCGTGTCGTACCCGAAACTGCTCTGCATCCGGGTGGTAAATGGAGGTGCGCTCCGGTAAAACGGGCTTACGAAACAGGGCCTTCAGACGGGAGAAAACGGACATTCAGGGACAAGTGCTTGACAACATCAGCCACGACGATACGGGAAGTGCCGCGTGCTTACGTAGTAGGTTGCAGCACCGCCAATAGCTCCCGCGCCTGGGCCGTGAGGCGGGCGGGGTCGTCGGTGTCAAGCAGGCGGGCATCAAGGCCCACGCAGGTAGCCCCGGCTGCTTTCCATTCCGTAAGGCTCTCGACGGTGGGCTGGATACCGCCCGTAACCATAAGTGGCACCTGGGGCAATGGGCCGCGCAGAATACGCAGGTATTCCGGGGTGAGGTAGGCCGAGGGAAACAGCTTTACCAGGGTGGCCCCCAGGCGGTGGGCCTCGTACACTTCGTTCAGCGTTTGAGCGCCGGGCAGCCACGCCAGGTTGTAGCTGCGGCACACAGCGGCCACGTCGGGGCTGCATACGAGCTGGATAATAAAGTCGGCCCCGGCCTCAATAAAGCGGCCGGCCTCCTCAACCGTGAAGATGGTGCCCGCTCCCAGCAGCAGATCCGGAAAATCAGTTTCCACAAAGCGCTGCAGCCGCTCGAAGATTTCCGGCGCCTGAGAGCCGCGGTTGGTGAACTCAAACAGCCGTACGCCGGCCGCGTGGCAGGCCGCCAGCACCCGTCGGGCGTAGTCTTCCTGGGCATGGTAAAACACCGGAATCAGTGGGTGCTGGCGGGCCTGCGTAAGGGCGTGGGCGGCGGTAAAGCGGGGCATGGGGCGTTTTTAGTTTTCAGTTATTAGTTGTCAGTACGGTTTGCCGAGAAAAACGACCGGGCAACCGCAGCTGTGGCGGATTTCGGCCCTGTATACCGGTCCGAAATCCGCTACTAACAACTGCCAACCAGCAACTATCAACTACACGGCAAATTCCCCGAGGGCGCGGTACACGTCGTACACGTTTTTGTCGCCACGGAAAGTTTTGCTGATGGGCTCGGTCTGGCCGCGCACCCAGATTTTTAGCTCGGCGTCGAGGTCGAAATGACCGGTGGTTTCCATGCTGAACCGCTCGATGCTGCGGTAGGGCAGGCTCAGGTACTCGCGCTTTTTGCCCGTTACACCCTGCTTATCCACCAGAATAAGGCGTTTGGTGGTGAATACCATCAGGTCGCGCAGCACGGCGTAGGCGTTGCGTACCTGCTCGCCCGGGGAAAGAAGCTGCTGCAGCTCCAGCTGAATCTGTTGCGCATCGGTTTCGGAAGCATTGCCCAGCAGGCCGTCGAGGAGTCCCATAGTGGGGGAAAGGTTGAGGATGAAAGGATAGGTCAAGCTAACAAGAAAACGTCTGCCAGCCCGTAGCGGGTTTGCTCCCGGATAAACCTTTACCCAGCACTGGCCCCCAACTACCCGGGTTTTGTTGCCTTACACCGAGTTGGGACGTTATTTCGCGCCCCTTCCGAAGTATTTTCGTTTATGAAAATAGCTGATTTGCTGGAGTTAGGCTTCCGCGACTCCTCTGAATGCCCTGAGGCCTGGCAAAACAAAGGCCAGGTGATTTGCCGTGACTTTGGCCATGCGCTGATTAGCATCCTGTGGTACTCTGATTCCTCAGAAATTGAGGTGATTGTGGGCGATGTACACACGCCCTTGTTGCACTTTCGTTCCAGTAAACTCACGCTCAGTAACCTGCAGGGTCTGCTCCGCGACTATTGGCCTACCGCTCACCCCGCGTAGGGCCCGCTCCCGGAGCACAGAGATGTAAGTGGAGCATCCTCTTAACCAGAAACAGAACGCGCCGGACTGCAAAGCAGTCCGGCGCGTTCTGTTTGGTGTTCCAGGCAGTGCTTAGTTGGTGCCGCCGGTGCTGGTACCGGTTGGCTTTTTTTCCTGCTGCTGCAGGGCCGACTGCTGCATGGGGTTAGGCTGCTGGCGCTGCTGAAACTCAAACAGCTCGAAGCGGGAGGGCACGGCTTTCTGGGGCCAGCTGTTGTTGCTTAGGTCCGTGTCGGCGGTTTGCTGCAAGGGGTCCAGCACGAAGCTCACCACCGGCTTTTCGGTGATGAACACCTTGGTTACCTCGGCGTTGTTCTTGCGCCAGATTTCGGCCGGAATGGTCATCATTTCCTGCTTACCATCCTCGTAGGTCATCTGCACGATGACCGGCATGGTCAGGCCGCCCTTGTTTTTCAGGCTCACCTCATAAAAATTCAGGCCGCTGTTGAGGCGCTGCTGCTGCTCGGGGCTCAGGCCCTTCACCAGCTGCTGGTAGCGCTGCTTATCGGCCTCGGTGGTGGCCAGCGGGTCGTACTGATTGTAAAAGTCCTTGAGCTCGGGCTTATCGTCCACCAGGGTTTTCTTGATGTCCTGGAGGTTGCGCTGCTGCGAAATGCTCTGGGGTGCTTTGTTGATCATCTCCCGCTTGCGGGCATTCTCAATTTCGGGGTTCTTTGAATCCACCGTGTACCACTTCACGCCCTCAATGGCCAGATCGGTCTTATCCACCGAGTAGAACCAGCCGCGCCAGAACCAGTCCAGGTCCACGCCCGAAGCGTCTTCCATGGTGCGGAAGAAGTCGGCGGGGGTGGGGTGCTTGTAGGCCCAGCGGGTGGCGTATTCCTTGAAAGCGTAATCGAACAGCTCGCGGCCCATGATGGTCTCGCGCAGAATGTTGAGGCCGGTAGCGGGCTTGCCGTAGGCGTTGTTGCCAAACTGCAGCACCGACTCCGAGTTGGTCATAATTGGGGTTTGCAGGCTCTTATCCGACTGCATATAGGCCACAATGTTGGCGGGCTCACCGCGGCGGGAGGGGTAGTTTCGCTCCCACTCCTGCTCGGTGAGGTACTGCACGAAGGTGTTCAGGCCCTCGTCCATCCACGTCCACTGCCGTTCATCGGAGTTGATAATCATGGGGAAGAAGTTGTGGCCCACCTCGTGGATAATCACCGAAATCATGCCGTACTTCCGGTCGGCCGAGTAGGTGCCGTCCTTTTCGGGGCGGCCGCCGTTGAAGCTCAGCATCGGGTACTCCATGCCGCCCACCGGCCCGTGCACCGAAATAGCCACCGGGTAGGCGTAGGGAATGGTAAATTTCGAGTAGGTTTTGATGGTGTGCGCAATAACCTCCGTCGAGTACTTGCCCCAGAGCGGGTTGCCCTCCTTGGGGTAGTAGCTCATGCACATCACCGACACACCATTCTGCTTCACGCCCATGGCATCCCAAATGAACTTGCGCGACGAGGCCCAGGCGAAGTCGCGCACGTTTTTGGCGGCGTAGGTCCAGGTTTTGGTGCCTTTGGCGCGGTTTTGCTCGGCCCGCTCCGCCTCCAGCGGCGACACAATCAGCACCGGTTTGTTGGAGGTTTTGGCTTGCTCCAGGCGCTGACGCTGGGCCGAGGACAATACTTCCGAGGCGTTCTGCAACGTACCGGTAGCGCCCACCACGTGGTCGGCGGGGGCCGTAATGCTCACCCGGTAGTCGCCGAAGGGCAGGGCAAACTCGCCGTTGCCCAGGAACTGCTTGTGCTGCCAGCCCTGATTGTCGGAATACACCGCCATGCGGGGGTAGAACTGGGCAATTTCGTAGAGGTAGTTCTTATCCTCCGGGAAAAACTCGTAGCCCGAGCGTTGGTTGATTTTGGTCTGGTCGTTGATGTTGTAGCTCCACTTGATGCTGAACGTAACGGCCTGCTTGGGCCGCAGGGGCGTAGGCAGGTCCACGCGCATCATGGTGTGGTTGATTACGTAGGGCAGGGCCTTGCCGCCTTTCAGCTTCACCTCCGCAATTTTGAAGCCCCCATCAAACTCGCTTTTCTGCAGGTAATCCAGGGCCTGAAACGGCATACGCTGCTGAATCTGGCCCACCTCGGTAGCCGTGGTGATGGAGTTTTTATCCAGAATATTCTGGTCGAGCTGCACCCATAAATAAGTCAGCACATCGGGCGAGAGGTTGGTGTAGGTAATATCCTCGTCGCCACTGATGGCTTGTTTGTCATCGTCCAGCTTCACCCGGATGTTGTAGTCAGCACGCTGCTGCCAGTAATCGGTACCGGGCGCCCCGGAGGCCGTACGGTAGGAGTTGGGTGTGGGCAGCAGGGTTTCCAGCTGCGCAAATTTGTCGGTACCGGAATTGGTATTCTGCGCGGTTGCCGGCAGAGCCAGCAGCGCCACCAGCCCGGCGGCCAGTAGAGGTTGTTTCAGCATATCGGGAAAAAGGGGAGAAAAGTCTTGAAAAATAAGGGGAACCAGGCTATGCTCCGCCGCACGCGGCGAAAGACGCCGGTAAGCGGGGCAGGTTGCGTAAGGTGTGTTGAATGGGTGAAGTATTGAAGTTTCATCCCAGGCAGGGCGAAGGACCTATACTCATTGAGCGGAATCGTTCGGGCGTTTTTTAGTCCGCCGAGGACACCGAGGATTGCACAGAGCTGTCGTTTACCGGCCCACCAACAACGTCAGGGCAATACCCAGGGCGGCACCGGTGCTTACCAGCAGCCAGTCGCGGCGGTGCACACGCAGGCCCCGCAGTAGTGTAAAGCCCAGCAGCAGAATCAGCAGTACAATAACCAGCTGGCCCAGCTCTACGCCCAGGTTAAAGCTTAGCAGCTCCAGTAACGGGCGGCTTTGCTGGCCCAGTAGCTCGCGCAGGTAGCTGGAAAAACCCAGCCCATGAATCAGCCCGAACGCCAGGGCCAACAGGTTGGGCAGGGCCAGCACCACGGGTTGCGGGCCGGGGCGGTCGGTTATGCGGCTGCCTGCACTGCCGGCCCGGGCCAGATTCAGTAAGCAGGTGAGCACAATGGTTATCGGAATCAGAAGCTCAATGACAGCGGGCGAATATTGCACCACGTTCAGCGTAGCCAGTGCCAGCGTAATGGAATGGCCCACTGTGAAGCTCGTTACCAGGGCCACTACCCGCCGCCAGTCCTGCAGCACATAGGGGGCGCACAACGCCAGCAGAAACACCAGATGGTCGTAGGCGCGCAGGTTGAAAATGTGGTGGAACCCGAGTTGTACATACGTACTGAAAACAGACATAGGAGAGCAAGCAGCAAAGGAGAGAGGCCAAATATCTGCATCCTGCCATATTTTTTGTTCCTGGACCGCCTGAAACCAGCCGGCGGGCGGCCGAATACGCCCGTTGGGCAACCATCAGCACAAAAAAACTCCCTGCCGACACCGTCGGCAGGGAGTTTTTGGGTCAGAGGAATACAACCGAGGCTTATTCCTTCACAATACGGCGGACGTCGAGGCCGCCTTCGGAGCGGGCCCGTAGCATGTACACACCGGACGGCAGCTGCGTGAGGTCGAGGGGCTGTTCCAGGCGGCCGGCGGGCACCGTGAGGGTGCGCACCTGCTGCCCGATGGCATTGTATACCGTCAGCTCCACGGCCTTGCTGTAGCCCGCTAGCTTCAGCGTCAGCTGGCCGTCGGTGGTGGGGTTCGGATAGAGCGTAAGCGAAGAGCCAGCCAGCGGCTTCACAATAGAAGTAACCACCTGCGAGGTCGAGAAGGCCGAAGCACAGCCGGCCGCATTGGTTACCTGAACTGAGTAGTTGCCGTACTGAGCCGCCGAGTTAACCACGTAATCCTGGCCGGTGGCACCCGGAATCAGGGTGTTGTTCAGGTACCATTGGTTGCCGGTGGCCGCGCTGCTGGTAAGCGTGGTCGTTGGTCCGTTGTAGCGGATGGTAACGGTGGGCTGAGCTGGAGTGGGGTTAATAGTTACCGTAGTAGTGGCCGTAACAGCCGAGCAGCCACCGGCCGCAGCCACCGTATTGGTTACAGTGTAGGTGCCAGGGGTGCTGGTGGCTAGGGTAATGGCCCCCGTGCCAGCATTAATGGTAAGGCCCGTAGTGCTGCTGAACGTACCGGCCGTGGCGCCGGCAGCCAGTACCACTGCCGGCGAAGCCGTGCCCACGCAGTAGCTGGCATTGGCGTAGCTGAAGCCGGCGGTAGCCGGAGCCGTAATGGTAACACTAGCCGTAGCCGTTACGGCCGCGCAGCCACCAGAAGCGGCTACTGTATTCGTCACGGTGTACGTGCCGGGAGTAGAAGTGGCCGGCGTAACAGCGCCTGTGGTAGCATCAAGGGTCAGGCCCGAAGTAGAGCTGAACGTACCCGCAGTGGCTCCGCTGGCCAGTGTAGGTACGGCGGTACCTCCGGCATTGGTGCAGTACGTGGTATTGGCGTAGCTAAAGCCGGCCGTAGCCGGAGCCGTAATGGTAACCGTGGTAGTGGCCGTTACGGCCGCGCAGCCACCGGAGGCGGCTACTGTGTTGGTTACCGTGTACGTACCGGGTGTAGAGGTGCCGGGGGTAATAGCTCCGGTAGTGGCACTAATGGTTAGGCCAGCCGTGGAGCTGAAGGTACCAGCCGAGGCCCCGGCCGTCAGGGTCGGCGTAATCGTGCTGGTGGCGCTGGTGCAGTAGCTGCTGTTGGCATACCCAAAGCCGGCCGTGGCCGGAGCCGTAATGGTAACCGTGGTAGTGGCCGTTACGGCCGCGCAGCCTCCCGAGGCGGCGACCGTATTGGTTACGGTGTAGGTGCCAGGGGTAGAGGTGCCGGGTGTGATGGCGCCCGTAGCCGCGTCAATGGTCAGGCCGGTAGTTGAGCTGAACGTGCCGCTAGTGGCGCCCGAAGCCAGCGTTGGTGTTACCGGGCCCGTAGCCGAGGTGCAGTACGTAGCAGCCGCGTAGCTGAAACCTGCCGTTGCGGCATTGCTGATTGTTACCGTAGCCGTAGCCGACGAAGGACAGGTGCCGCTGACGCTGTACGTTACGGTGTACGTGCCCGCCGTGCTGGCCGACAGGTTAATGGCTCCGGTAGCCGTATCCAGGCTCAGGCCCGCGGTGCTGCTGAATGTACCCCCGGCCGTACCCGTAATGGTAGGTGTGGGGTTGCTGCCGCTCTGGCAAAACGTGCTGGTGGCGTACGAGAAGGCAGCCGAAGTAGCCGGATTCACGGTTACCTGAATAGCCGAAGAGGTAGCTGAGCAGTTGCCGGTAGTAACTACTACCGAGTAGGCGCCGCTGGCAGCTACTGTGGTAGTGTAGGTATCGGAAGTGGCTCCGCTAATTGGCTGCCCGTTCAGTAAGAACTGGTAGGTAGCCCCGGCTACCGGCGTGGCATTCAGGGTGAGGGTGCCGGAGCCGCAGAAGGTAGTAGGCGTGGCAGCGGCCAGGGTAGCGGCAGGACCTGCGGTTACCGTCACCGTGACGGGTGAAGAATACACAATACGGTTGTCCGAGGTCTGGATAACTGCCCGGAAGGTAGTAGTCTGGGTGAGGTTGCTAAAGGCCAGCGTAGTACCGGTATTGGTGCCCGGCACCGCCACAAAGCCGCTGCCGGTGTTGGCCTCATACCCGGTAATGGTACCCGCGTAGCCCGAAAGCGTGAGGGTGCCGGAGTTCGTGCTGCCGCACACACTAGCCACTGAGGAGGTCAGGGCGCCGCCTTCCGTATTGGCCAGCACGAAGAAGTCGTTACCGGGTGTGATGGGCAAGGTAGATACCAGGCCCGTGGTAGGGGCCGAAGCCGCTGCGCCGCCAATGCTGGCATAGGTGCCGGCCGCCGTAGCCGCCTGGGCAACCACCGAGGTAGTGGGGCCACCCACCACATCATCGGCTCCGTAGCTAAGCTGAACCGTTGCCGAAGCCGGTAGTGCCGCCGTGTTCTGCAGGCGCACATAGCGGGTCGGATTCAACGACGACATAGCCCCCGACAACGTGCCACCCGTAGCTCCACTCACAATAGTAGCCGTGAAAGTTTGGGGGCCCGAGGTAGTAATTCCCCCTACCACTACCGGCCGCCAGCCTGGCCCGTCGCCAATAGCGAAGGTGCGGCTTACGGCCGTGGCGCTGTTTACGATGATAGCCAGGGGGCCGCGTACATAGCTGGCGGCACTGCCCGTCGGCGGTGCGCCCACCGTTTCGGCCAGAATCAGGGTGTTAGCGGGTGACGTGCTCAGCACGCCGCTGGTCAGAAACAACGACTGCGTTGCGTCGCCCCGCACCGTCAGGTTGCCGCCGGCCAGCGTTACCCCGTTCGGATTCGCAATGGAGAGGTAGTCGATGCTGCGTGTTGCCGGAATTTCGAAGCCCGTAGTGCGGCCGGCAGTTTCCGGCGCATAAATTACCTGCAGGTAGCCCGCACCGATGTTGAAGTTGGGCGCCACGTTAAACGAGCCCGCCTGGGTAGTAGCTCCCGTTACGCCAATCTGGATAACGTTGCCTACCGCCGTACCATCGCCAAACGTGAGGTTGTTGGAGCCGTTGAGGTTGCCAGTGAAGAAGTTGGCCCGGTACACCGTCAGCGGAGCCGTTAGGGTTACGCCGCCTCCGTTGTTGTCCAGAGAAATAGTCCGCACAGGCGTACTGAATGTGCCACTGCCGCCCAGAGTCTGCGGTACGGAGCCTGCAAAATAGAGCGTGCTGCCAGCAACGCTACCGGTGAGTGTACCATTGTTGGTGATGGTGGAGCCCAGTTGCAGCAGGATGTTGGCATTCAGGTTCAGTGTGCCGCCTGGGTTTACCAGCATGGTGCCGTACCCATTGGTTTGCCCAACCAGGAAAGCACTTTTCCCGCTCGGAATGCTCACGTTTGGCACAATGCCCCGAATCCGGAAGTCGAAGTTGGTTGCGGTAGCAGCCGTACCAACATTCAGGGTGCCGCCACTGAAGTTGTAGGTAGCACCGGCCACGTAGTAGTCGAGGGGCGTAGTGGCCGTACTACGCTGCACCAGATTAATGTTGCCGCCCGAAATAGTGGTGGTGCCGTTCACGCCAAACGAAGGCGCTGCCCCGGCGTTTGCCACGTTTGCCACATTAATGGTGCCGGCACTCATGCTAAAGGTCATGGTGCCCGTTACCGTGGTGGCCGAGGCAAAGTTGGTAAACCGCCCCGCGGTGGTAAGCGTGCCTCCCTCCATGGTGTACACGGCGTTAGAGCCAAATACCAGCGAGTTGCCACTGCCCGTGCCCACGTTGTAAGTGCCCGCCGTCATGCGTAGCAGCCCGTTCACGGTGGTAGAGTTGTTCTGGCCGAGTACGGTGTAGTTGGGGTTGTTCAGCCAGATGCCACCAGTAGCCGGCACAAACAGGCCGGTAGGAGTAGCACCCGAGGGCAGGGCCTGGTTCAGCAGCACTTTGCTGCCGATGGTAGCGGAGCCCGAGAGCTTCAGCGTCCCCGTCATGTTGTCCGTTACGGTGGTGCCGGAAATCAGGCGGGGCGCCAGAAATCCGTCGCCCGTGGCCGAGGCTACCCCCTTCACCGTGAAGGATGGCAGTGTCATTTCCACTACATCGGCCTGCGTAGATTTAGTGATGGTAACCGTTTGCAGGTCGGTGGTGCCGCTACCGCCGAAGGTAGCATTGCCAGCGCCGGTAAAGCGCAGGTCGGAGCCAACCGTTGTGCTGGCACTCAGGTCCAGCGTACCGTTGTTGGTTACGCTGCCAGCCACCTGCAGCTGATAGGCAGTGGTGGCGGAAGTGAGCAGGGAGCCTGTGCTGGCTACCGTAAGCGAGGCGCAGCTGGCTGCCACGTCCAGCGTTACGGTGGCGCCACTTGCAATAGTTACCTCATCTGCTCCGGTGGGCACCACGCCACCTACCCAGGTGGCAGGGTCGCTCCAGTTACCGCCGGTGGCGGTGGAGCTTATGCTGGCCTGAATGCCGCGCGCAGCATGGCGCACCGGTACCGGCGTGGCCGTGCGGGTTGCGGAGCCCGGCAGCGTGGCCAGCGCAGGTGCCGAAGCCGGTGTTACGCGCGCTGCCTCCATGCCCAGGCGCTGCTGTGCCTGCGCCCAAGGGCTGATAAACACGCCGCAGGCAGCTACCACTAGCGGTAACCAGCTCCGGCTCCGGGCACCGGGCCGAATGCCCGCTGCTGAATCCTGTACTGTTGGAATCATACAAAAATGGTAAAGGGTGGGAAAATGGCTTGCCTCCGCCCGGTCAGCAGGGTGCTAACGGAACCTTGGTAAGTGTGTTGAAGAAGAAAAAAAAGAGGGAAGGAAGGCTACAATGAGCCTACTACGCCAAAGGCTGGCAAACGGATAAGCACACACGGAATGCTGCTGAAATACTATTAAATAAGATAAAGTAAATATGATCTTTATTTGGGAGTAAATAGCAGTTTGAATCGAAAAATCCGCAGTTTTCTGGCCATGATTTATCTGGACTGCTGTCCGTAGCTGGTCCCAGTCTGCAAGGCAACGTTCTGGTAGTGAATACGGAGGGTAATTCTGGCCCTAACCAGATGGCTTGTGCCGGTGTGCTTTATCGGCAGGCAGGCAAAATGCAGATTATTCACCATGCCTGCCTGCTGTAAACTGTTCGCCCGGCCTGGGGCCGTAATGCCGGCTGAACCGAGCGCAAAAGCCTCCGGCAAGTAATTGGCTGCCACTATCGGGGGGAGCAGTAAACTTTTGCTCCACACCAGATTATGCGGTATATTGGACACGTTGTTTACGTCCAGTTCTCTCGTTTTTATCCAAGTGGAAGTATATTCTCTTTTTCCCGGCTAGCTCCACTATCAGCATCAGTTATACTGCCAATGCAGGCCGGCTCTGTATACACCGGTATATGTGCGCAAATGGTCTGGTAATTACTACCGCTGCTTCTCGTTGATTTCTCAGGCTGGCAGCGCCGGTTTGTGGCCCGTTGGGGGCATTCTTTCGCGTCGTTTTGTCTCTTCACTGTTCATTTCATTTCTTTCAATGGCCATTTCCTTTACCCGTTACGCTGTCCGTCTGGGCAGCACCCTTACCTTATCCGCCGCGCTGGCTCTAACCGCTCAGGCGCAAAACGTTTCGATGAAAGGCGACGTCATCACTGTGGATAAAAAACCCTACGCCAAGCTTCTGAAAGGCGGAACGATGATGATGCGCGACTTTACCCTGCTCACGCTCGACGACAAAGAGGTGATGAAGGCCAAAGGCAACATTGTGGCCCTGCCCAGCAACGAATCCTTCATTTACTACATGATGACGTTTCAGCCCGGCGGTGAAACGGCCGAAATGAGCAAAACCGGCCTCAACTTTCAGCAGCAGCTGGCCGAGGCCTTGGTGAAAAATGAGGTAATGCGCGACGGTCAGCCTAACCCCGAAGGCATCAAGCGTTTTACGGAGGCCTTTGGCGAGAAGCTTTCGGCCAAATATGCCGCCGAAAAAGAGGCGCAGGCCAATGCAAAGCCGCTGGACTACAAAATAGTAGAGCGCAACCGCTTCAACGCTCCCAAGCCCCGGCTGGTAGCCCCACCCCGCCGCTCCGAAACCACCTGGCGCATTATGCAGGGCGACGTACTAATTGGGGTAATGCGGCCCAAAGAGTCTACCAGCAGCATTCAGACGCTCTACACCTTCGCACTGCCCGATGGCTTCGAGGTGGCCGAACTCACTGTATATCCCAGCAGCAACAGCGAGTATAGCGGTGGCGTGCAGGGCACTTCGTACAAGCTGCACGTGAAAAAGGATAATAAATACCACAACAACTCGGCCGTTGGCGGTCCAGAGGCCGCCCGGCAGCAGGTAGTTGAGTACCTGGTAAGCGGGGGCTACCTGTAAGAAAATCAGGGTTAGCCCCAGACAGCAAAAGCCCGCTGGCACACTGCCAGCGGGCTTTTGCTGTCTGGGGCATTTTGCCGGCCAGAGGGCAAGTCTAGAACTTCACCTTCGTAATGGCGAAACGTGGCGACGTGGCCTGGTAAGGATACAGCACGTAAGCATCCATGGTGCGTCGGGTAATGGTGGTAGGGCTTACGGCCCCGGTTGCAAAGCTACCCGTACGGTTGGCCGTAACCCAGGCATCGGTGCTGGCCAGCCGGAATACGGTGCTCTGGCTGCCAGCTACAAGCAGCAGGGTCTGATTGTCCACCAGTAACAGCCCATCGGCACCAACCAGACTCTGGGTAGTTGTCACGCGCGAGAAGTTAGCGGGGGTACTGAGCGGCACCTTAAACAAGGTACCGTCGTTGGATCTGGCCACCAGGAGGTAGCCGTCGGGGTGAAACACAATGCCGTTGAGCCCAAAGCCGCTGCTGGCAGCTAGCTGCGCATTCTCCAGGAATACCGAGGCATTGCCTTGGGTATCAACCTTGTAAATAATTGGTGACAGGCTGTCGGTAATGTAGGCATTGCCCTGGCTGTCGACGGCTATATCGTTGGCGAAGTGATTTTGCGTGGGGCGTAGGCCACCCAGGTCGACAAAATTGCTGAGGGTGCCATTGTTGGTGTTATAGATGGCCAGGGCCGCCAACTTCTGCCGGGTAGCGGCACTGGAGCGGCTGGTGTTGGCGCCATTATCGGAAACGGCCACCAGCAGGCGCTGACGGTTGGCATCCAGGTTCAAGCCAATCGTAGAAACCAGCCGGGCATCATCGGCAAACTGGGTGTAGGTGCTGTCATCCTTTACCGTGCCAATGCGCCCCTGGGTGCGGGAGCTAACAAAAAAACGGCGGTTGGCTTCGTCGTACTGAATGCCTTCCGGCGAAAGGGCCGCCTGGGGTACCGTAATTTTATCAGGACTGGCCGGTGTGGCCACGGTGTTGTCCTCGTCGTCGGAGCAGGCGGGCAGTAACGTCAACATGCTGAGCGCCAGCAATAAGGTTCGGCTCAGCCCTGCAACGGTAATTCGGCGGATGTGGGGCATAGACAGCGGGTTGTTCATAGTAGTTCGGTGAAAGGCAGTGGTAGAATGTACTCGTCCATACGCTCATCCGGCAGAAAGGGTAGTACCCCGCGGATAACGGATAGATAAGTAGCATGTACTTCCCAGCAAAAAGCCCCGCCGGCACAACGCCAGCGGGGCTTTCCCATTTAATCAAATCTACTTATCCAACCGCCGGAATTTCCACGTTGTTGAAGCGGATGTGCCCGTCTTCCAGCACGGCTTCCACCACCGCGTCCTTGCTCACGCGGCCCGAAAGAATGTCCTTCGACAGCTCGTTGAGCACCAGGCGCTGCAGCACGCGCTTGAGCGGCCGGGCCCCGAAGGTGGGGTCGAAGCCCTGCTCGCCCAGGTAGTCGAGCACCTCGTCGGTGGCTTCCAGGCGGATGCCGGCTTCCTCCAGCCGCTGCTGAATCTGCCGGAACTGGATGTCCACGATTTTGCGGATTTCCTTGCGCTTGAGGGGCTGGAACATCACAATCTCGTCAATCCGGTTCAGGAACTCGGGGCGCATGTGCTGCTTCAGGCGGTCCACCACTTCCTCGCGGGTGCGGTCCACCACCTCGTCGTGGTTGTACTCATTCAGCTCCTTGAAATTCCGCTGAATGATGTCGGCCCCGGTGTTGGAGGTCATGATGATGATGGTGTTCTTGAAGTTTGCCACCCGGCCTTTGTTGTCGGTGAGGCGGCCATCATCCAGCACCTGCAGCAGAATGTTGAACACATCGGGGTGGGCCTTCTCGATTTCATCAAGCAGAATTACCGAGTAGGGCTTGCGGCGCACGGCCTCAGTCAGCTGCCCGCCTTCGTCGTAGCCCACGTAGCCGGGAGGTGCCCCAATCAGGCGCGACACGGCGTGGCGCTCCTGGTACTCGCTCATATCGATGCGCACCATGGCGTTTTCATCGTTGAACAGGTACTCGGCCAGGGCCTTAGCCAGCTCGGTTTTCCCCACGCCGGTAGTACCCAGGAAGATGAAGGAGCCAATAGGCCGCTTGGGGTCCTGCAAACCGGCCCGGGAACGGCGCACCGCATCCGAAATAGCCGCAATGGCCTCCGATTGGCCCGCCACGCGCTTGCCCAGCTCGTTCTCCAGGTTCAGCAGCTTATCCCGGTCCGACTGCAGCATCTTGCTCACCGGAATGCCGGTCCACTTTGCTACCACTTCGGCAATGTCCTCGGAGGTTACCACTTCCTGCAGCATCGAGCCACCATCCTTCTGGGCTTCGGCCTGGGCTTGCAGCTCTTTCAGGCGGTTTTCGGCTTCCTGAATTTTGCCGTAGCGCAACTCGGCCACGCGGCCATAGTCGCCCTGGCGTTCGGCCTGCTCGGCTTCCAGCTTGTAGCGCTCAATGTTTTCCTTCTCGGTCTGCACACTGGTCAGGGCCGATTTCTCGTTTTCCCACTGCGCTTTCAGCGTGTCGCGCTGGGCCGAGAGGTCGGCAATTTCCTTGTTGAGCACGTTCTCCCGGTCGTGGTTTTCCTCGCGCCGGATGGCCTCGCGCTCAATTTCCAACTGCATAATGCGGCGCTGCACCTCGTCCAGCTCCACGGGCATGGAGTTCAGCTCGATGCGCAGCTTGGCGGCCGCCTCGTCCATCAGGTCAATGGCCTTGTCGGGCAGAAACCGGTCGGTGATGTAGCGGCTGCTCAGCTCCACGGCAGCAATTACGGCGTCGTCGGTGATGCGCACGCCGTGGTGCAGCTCGTACTTTTCCTTGATGCCGCGCAGGATGCTGATGGCGTCGGGCACGGTAGGCTCGTCCACCACCACGGCCTGGAAACGGCGCTCCAGGGCCTTGTCCTTCTCAATGTATTTCTGGTACTCCTTAAGCGTGGTGGCACCAATAGCGTGCAGCTCGCCCCGCGCCAGCGCGGGCTTGAGCAGGTTGGCCGCGTCCATGGCCCCTTCGCCGCCACCGCCGGCCCCTATCAGGGTGTGTATCTCATCGATGAACAGCACAA
The DNA here is from genome assembly GCF_003944705.1 of Hymenobacter metallilatus. Classification (GTDB taxonomy): domain Bacteria; phylum Bacteroidota; class Bacteroidia; order Cytophagales; family Hymenobacteraceae; genus Hymenobacter; species Hymenobacter metallilatus. The sequence continues at coordinate 118,912 of NZ_RWIS01000007.1, forward strand.
TCTGCCCATCCGAGTCGGTTACTTCCTTGATAACGGCCTTGAGGCGCTCCTCAAACTCGCCCTTATACTTGGCCCCGGCCACCAGCAGGCCCAGGTCCAGGCTCATCAGGGTTTTGTCCTTGAGGTTTTCGGGTACGTCGCCGGCCACAATGCGCTGGGCCAGGCCCTCGGCAATGGCAGTTTTACCCACGCCCGGCTCGCCCAGCAGTACCGGGTTGTTCTTGGTACGGCGCGACAGAATCTGCAGTACACGCCGAATTTCCTCGTCGCGGCCGATAACCGGGTCCATCTTGCCCGAGCGCACCCGCTCATTGAGGTTGATGGCGTAGCGGTTCAGGCTCTGGTACTGGTCCTCGGCGCTCTGGCTGGTGACCTTGCGGCCCCCGCGCAGCTCCTTGATGGCCGCTTTGAGGTCCTTTTCGTTGAAGCCGGCGTCCTTCATCAGGGTAGCCACGGCGTCCTTGCCGCCCAGCAGCCCCAGCAACAGGTGCTCCACCGACACGTATTCGTCGTCGAACTCCTTCAGGAAACCGGTAGCGCGTTGCAGAGCGGCGGCGGCCTCATTAGAGAGGTAGGGCGAGCCCCCGCTTACTTTGGGGTAAGCGGTTACAATGGCATCGAGGCGGGGCGTGAGGATGTTCAGGTTCACGCCCAGCTTTTTGGCCAGAAACGACAGCACATTCTCGTCGCTCTGGAAGAGGCCCTTCAGCAAGTGGCCGGTTTCGATGGCCTGCTGCTGGTTGCTCCCGGCAATTTCAGTGGCCTTCTGCACGGCCTCCTGTGCCTTGATGGTATAGTTATTAAAGTTCATGGGTTGCTTTCGTCGTAGGTGAGAACTTCGAACAGGAAGATTCTACGAGGAGGCTAGCAAACAGGGTGCGAGAGGAATTTTGCTGACGTTATGACTTGATTTTGTAATTTATACATAAATTAAATGACTTTTTGGCGGTTTATGAACGCGCGTGCATAGCTTCCGCCCGCCGAAACAGCCACCCCGCCAGCACCCACAGCCCGGCGAAGAGGGTGTTCAGCACAATCACCCAGAGCACGCCCATTGTAAGCTCGGGCCGCTTGATAAGCAGCGCCACGAAGGGCACGGCAAACTGGGTTAGCGCCGCCGCAAACATGGCGCGAGCCATACCTTGGGGTTGCAGCCGGGCCAGCGCGGCTCCGATAAAGCCTACAGCCAGCACCAAACCGTAAAGCAAATTCACGGGGTTATCCTCACTGCCGATAAAGCCCACGGCCAGGTTGCCCCATACCAGCAAGAGGGAGGCCGCCACTGCTACGCCAGCGGCTAGTTTATATGTGCTACTACGCCTCCGGCTGGCTACCAGCAGAAACAGCAGCCCCGCACCTAACAACAATAGGCCGGCAACAATAAAGGGTGCAACGTTCATTTAAGTAGGAAGTAAAGGCTTTATATTAGGCCAATTGCCGACCCAGTACAGAACCATTGGCCCGCCGGAATAACCAGCCTGATACGGCCCACAGCCCAGCAAAAACGGCATTGAATACTACCACGTTCAGCAAGTGTGCTGAGGGTTCAGCAGCTGCGCCCGTCGGCTTCCACACAAACAGGGCAATAATGGTAACCGCCACATAGGTAAGAGCGGCGGCAAACATGGCATTGGAAGTGCCCAGAGGCCGGAAACGGGCCGCAATGGCACCACCGAGGGCTACCAGCAGTACTGCCCCATAGAGTAAGTTGGCCGGATGATCTTCGCTACCAACCAGGCCTACGGCCGCGTTGGCCCATACCAGCAGCAGCCCGGCCACCACGCCTACACCGGCTGCCAGCCGGTAAGTGCCATTGTTGCCCATGCGGGCAATGAGCACGAACGTAGAGCCCGCTCCAAACAGCACGACAGCCGCAAATACAAAGTCGGAGAAAGTCCAGTTTACTTCGGTGGTGTACTGCATAGCTACCAGCGGAATCAATAGCAGTAGTCCGGCAACCAGCGCAACGAGCAGAAGGCTTTTGGGGAGTGTCATGGAAGTAGAAAATTGAGGTTGAAGTAGAGGAGTATGTTGGCTGAGCCCAGCCGAAGCCAGCCTAATAGACAGCAGCAACGATACAAAGGATGATAAAGAACTTTGTATTTCAAAGCATGTTAAAATATTTTGTTTGATAGTGTATTCCCGCGTTATAAAAAGGCCTTTATCAAGCTATTCAGCTAGTTCAAAGTAAAACAGCACAAACGATGCACATGACGTTGACCTAAGTTTAGTCGGCGTTAGGCATTTTGGCTGCCCAGTTCCGTGCTCTAGCATCCATGAGGTACTACGTGAGGTATACTGCTGTATTGGAACAGCCTACTAATGCCTGGCAGAAAAGTCGAAACGGGCCTGCCCCATGGAGCAGACCCGTTTCGGTGCTGGTAGCAGAAAGACGGCTGCGGTTAGCCGTGGCGCTGTTTCCACTCGTCAGACAGGCCCAGCTTCTTGGCAATATCCTTGAACATTTCGGGGTCGAAGTCGTCCTCGCCGGGGGAGTTGAGCTGGGGTTCTTCTTCGAGCACGGGATAGGGCACACCCTGAATAGCGCCCTGCACCACTTCCAGCTTGGAGCCGTCTTCGGGGTGCGTGCCGTTCCAGATGATGCCGGCCTCGGCGTAGGCATTAGGCGAGAAGGTGTACAGCTGCCGGTGCAGGCCATGCTCCATAAACTTAACGGCTTCCGGAAACTTAGCGTTGGAGAGGGGCGGAACGGGCATAAGCTTCTTCACGTCAACCCCCGTAATCACCTCCAGTGCCTTAGCGTAGGCATATACGTGCAGGCCTCCGCGCACCAGCAGGTAGCCTATCATGGTGCGGGCGCAGGGGTCGGTTACCATTTCATAGGCCCTGATTTTGTTGGCCCGGGCTCCGCACTCCAGAAAGAAATTGTGCAGCAAATCGAGACGCAGGTTGCCGGAGCTGTTCACGTACTGCCCGGTCCAGGGGTTACCCATCGAGTCGAAGGGCAGGGCGGCCTGCCCGCTGGCCAGGAAGTGGTAGGAGTTACGGGCATCGACGGCGTCGGACAAGGGGCCAGGCTTGGGGTCGTGGCCCCGCTCGGTTACGCCGGTTAGCAGCAGGTTGATGGCATAGCTCACGGCCTCAATGTGCGAATACTCCTCGGCGGCAATGGCGGATGTAAGCGCGTAGAACGGCCGGAGCCGGTCGCGCCCCCGAAAGTTGAACGACTGGAACGTGTAGTTCATCAGCGTGCTCATTTCGCCGAATTTGCCACCGAGTAGCTCCTGAATGGCCGCGGCATCGTTGGCCGAGGGATGTTTGGGTTTAGGCAGGTCGATTGCCAGTTCGTCAAGGCGCAGAATCATAGCTCACAGAGGTGAATGGTGAAAACAGAACAGCCGGCAGCCGAGGCCAAAACCCCGTCTGAAACCGCAGAATATTCGTATGCCCGGGGGCTGACGTCAAGCTAACGTACGGTTATAAACCGGAGAAAGCATGTGCACAATTTGGCGGCTCATCTGTAGTAAGCTGCTGTGTAGCAAGAGTATAGTTGAGCTTGTTTCGTGCGCAGCTTCGTAGTGCCCACCTCGTTTAGTCCCATTTATGCCCTCGTATTATATCGGCTGCTCCGGCTTCTCCTACCGCGACTGGAAAGGCGTGCTATACCCGAACGGGCTGCCGCCGCGCAAGTGGTTTGCCTACTATTGCACCCAGTTCAACACCCTGGAAATAAACGTGACCTTCTACCGTATGCCGGCCCTGAAGGTGTTCGAAAGCTGGTACGACCAGAGCCCGCCCGGTTTCCGGTTTGCCGTGAAAGCGCCCCGGCAGGTAACCCATTACAAGAAGTTTAACGCCGAAGCAGCGCCAGTTTTGGCCGATTTTTATGCCACGGTGCAGGAAGGCCTGCGCGAGAAGCTAGGACCGGTGCTGTTTCAGCTGCCGCCCAAGGCCGCCTATACGGAGGAGCTGCTGGGTTGCATTCTGGAGCAGCTGGACCCTGGGTTTCATAACGTGCTGGAGTTCCGGCATCCCAGCTGGTGGAACGGGGAGATATTCCGGACCCTGGCCCGGCACGGCATCAGCTTCTGCGGCCAAAGCTACCCCGCCACCCTGCCCGACGATGTAGTGGCCAACACCGAAAAAGCCTACTACCGTTTTCACGGGGTACCGGTGCTGTACACTTCCGCGTATAGTGGTGATTTTCTAGTGAAAATAACTCGGCAAATGCAGGCAGAACCCCATCTGGCGGAGGCATACCTGTACTTCAACAACGGTATCGGTGGGACCGGGGTACTGAATGCCCGGCAGCTGCAGGAGTTGCTGGGTGCCCGGCCGGCCCTGGCCCTTGGGCAGGACTAGCGGATTTCGTAGCTATTCAGTACCTTGAGTAAGGGCATGCCAGCAGGACCCTTCACGCCCTTTTCTCCCACACATTATGGATACCGCCACACTTTTAGGCCCTTTGAAGGATGCCACCCGCCGCGAAGTAGGCGGCGTACAAGTAGATGTAGTGCGCACCGGCAACTCCCGCGTAAAGCGGGTGGTGTATCCGGCGGGCTTTCAGTGGTCGAGGAATATGAAACCGGTAATCGGTACAGAGCTATGCCAGCACGCCCATGTGGGGTTTCTGGCCGCCGGCCGATTGGGCATTGAGTACGCCGATGGTACGCGGGAAGAATATGTAGCTCCGCAGGTGGTAGCCATCGCCCCCGGTCACGACGGCTGGGTGATAGGGGAGGAACCGGCCATCCTGATAGAGTTTGACTTTGAAGGCGAAACTGTGGAGCGGCTGGGCCTGAAAAGATAGTAACGCGCCACCCCTCACCATTCGTTTGAGGTAGAGCGCGACTTTAGTCTGTTGAATATAGTATAAATCGAATATTTTTCGTAACTATACATGAGCAGCCGCGCTGGTTGCGGCTTCGGTGTGGCGTTGCGCTGTAGGCCTCACGGGATGCATACCGGCAGCAGGGCCACCCCAAATGTTGATACCGGGGTAATAACGGGCTGTATTCGGGGTAGCCATGAAGTACGCAGGGCGTCTTGTGTTAGCCACTATACTGAGCGGGTGCTCGGTGCGGCAGGAACCCGTAACGCAGGTTGCGGCACTGAGGTCACCTACCTCTGTAACCATGTGCGCGGTGCCCATTCTGGCCGATACAGCCTGGTATAAAGCTGGTCAGAAAGCCCCCTTGTTGCCGGGCCTGGAGGGAAACACGCTGAAAATTACGACCAGCAGCGCCGCCGCCCAGGTGTATTTTGCGCAGGGCATGATGCTGGCCTATGGTTTCAATCATGCTGAGGCAGCCCGGTCCTTTTTCGAAGCCACCCGCCAGGATACTAGCTGCGCCATGGGGTATTGGGGTTACAGCTATGTGCTGGGCCCAAACTACAATGCCGGCATGGAACCCGATAATTTCAGCCGGGCCTACCGGGCCGTGCGGCAGGCGCAGCGGCTGGCAGGACAAGCATCACCGAAAGAGCAGGCTTTGATTGCGGCGCTGGTCAAACGGTACCCGCCGCGGCCCGTGCAAGACCGCACTGCCTATGATGAAGCCTATGCCGAGGCGCTGAAGACGGTTTTCCAGCAATATCCCACCGACCCCGATGTGGGGGCGCTGTACGCAGAAGCGCTTATGAATCTGCATCCATGGGATATCTGGCAGAAAAACGGCCAGCCCCAGCCCTGGACGGCGGATATCATGAATACGCTGGAGCAGGTGCTGGGGCACAGCCCCCGGCACGCGGGGGCCAATCATTTCTACATTCATGCCACGGAGGGCTCGCGCCATCCGGAAAAAGCTGCTGGCAGCGCCCGGATCCTTACCACGCTGGTGCCGGGCGCGGGCCATCTGCTGCACATGCCCTCCCATACCTACATCCGAACGGGCGAGTACCACCTGGGCACGCTGGCCAACCTGCGCGCCCTGCAGACTGATAGTTCGTACATCGAAGCCTGCCACGCGCAGGGGGCATATCCGTTGGCGTACCATCCGCATAACTATCATTTCCTGACGGCTACGGCTACGTTGGAGGGCAACCAGCGGCTGGCCCTGCACGCTGCGCGCAAGCTGGCGGCCAGTGCCAATCGGCAGCTTATGCGCCACCCGCTGCTGGGTCCGTCCACCCAGCACATCTATACCATTCCGTACAACGTGGCCGTAAAGTTTGGGCAGTGGAACCAGGTCCTGAGCATGACCAACTTCGACACTACGCTGGTATACCCAGAAATTATCCGGCACTACGCCCGGGGCCGTGCCTGGGCTGCCCGGCGCAACCTGCCCGCTGCCCGCCGGGAGCTGGCCCGTATGCGCGTACTGTGCCAGGATACGGCCGCACTGCACGGAATCCTGTTCGGTATCAACTCTATGCGTGCTGTTACCGAAATAGCCTGGCGGGAACTGGAAGGTGCTATTCTGCAGCAGGAGGGCAAATTACCCCAAAGTATTGCCGTATTGCGCGAGGCCGTGCGCCTGGAAGATCAGCTCCGCTACAACGAGCCGCCCGATTGGTTTTTCTCGGTGCGGCATCAGTTGGGGGCCGTGCTGCTGGCGGCCCGGCAGTACCCTGAAGCCATTGCGGTGTACGAAGATGATCTGGCCCGGCTCCCGCATAACGGGTGGGCCCTGTCCGGCTTGTACCAGGCCTACGCCGCTACCGGCAATACGGCTAAAACCACCGAAACCCGGCAGGAGCTGGATGAGGCGTGGCAGTGGGCCGATACGCGGCTGACGGCCTCCGTGGTACCCTAGATGAGCGGGAGCTATACTGCCTTGGCGGGCATGGTCTGCAGCAGCCATTGGTACAACCGGTCCACATCGGCCTTGCGAAACAGCTCGGTGCCGGGGTTCATGGTGGCCGCCGAGCCACAGGCCACGCCCAGGCGAGCCGCTTCGGGCAGGCTCAGGCCGGTACTCAGAGCGTGTACCAGGCCGGCCACCATACTGTCGCCGGCACCCACGGTGCTGCGCTTCTTCACGGCGGGGGCGGGCACATGGTCAATGGAATCCTGGGTAACCAGGCAAGCACCCTGGGGGCCGAGGGATACTACCAGAATATCGGCCTGACCACTGCGCACCAGCTGCTGGGCCGCTTGGGCAGCGGCTTCGTTGTCCAGCTCATTCGTGCCGGTTAGCCGGCTCAATTCGCCCACGTTGGGTTTGGCCAGGTACACGCCTTCCTGCAACACAGCCTGCAAAGCCGGACCCGAGGTGTCGGCTATTACTTTTACGCCCATACTGTTGGCTGCCCGCACCACGCGCACCAGCAGCTCCGGCTCCACCCCGGGCGGCAGACTGCCACTAATAACCAGAAACTCGGTGCCGGGAGCCAGCTCCCGCAGTTCCTCCAGCACCCGCTGCTGCTCCTCGGGCCGCAGCTCAGTGCCCGGCATACCGAAGCGGTATTGCTGGCTAGTGGTGCTATCCACCACAATGAAATTCTCCCGGGTGTTGCCCTGGGTTTCCACGGCGCGGTACTGCAGCTGCTCCTGCGCCAGCAGTTGCTGCAGCATGGTGCCGCTGGGGCCGCCGGCCGGAAACACCGCCACCGAATCGGAACCCAGCCGCCGCAGCGCCCGGCTCACGTTGATGCCGCCCCCGCCCGGCTCAAACTTGGGCGCGGCGCACCGCAGCTTTTGGTCGGGTACGATGTGGTCGGCCGTGGTGCTTTTATCCACGGTGGGGTTCAGGGTAAGCGTGAGGATGCGCGGCATAGCAAACAGGCTGAGCGGAGAACAAAAGTAGCCTACTGTACTGCGGCCCGCCCGAAAAGTTGGGTGCCTGGGCTGGGTGCTGTCAACAACCGCCCGATTTATCCGTTGCTTTGCTGTTCTTATCCCAACTGCTGCGGCCCATGCCCGTTCCTGAACTTGCCCTCCGAACCGTTGACGTAACGCGCTACGTAATTCCGCTGCGCGAAGGGGGCTCCCTGCCCGCTCTGGTAGAAGCCGACGACGGATTTATGTACGTGGTAAAATTCCGGGGGGCAGGGCAGGGCCTGAAGGCACTGGTTGCCGAGCTGGTAGTGGGCGAAATTGCCCGCCAATTGGGCCTGCGTATGCCGGAGCTGGTGTTCATCAACCTGAGCGAAGCCTTCGGCCGCACCGAGCCCGACGAGGAAATTCAGGACCTGCTGCGCTTCAGCACCGGCCTGAACCTGGCCCTGCACTTCCTGGCCGGAGCCGTTACCTTCGACCCCCTCATCAACGAGGTGGAGCCCCGCCTGGCTTCGTTGGTGGTGTGGCTGGACTGCCTGACCCTGAACGTAGACCGCACCGCCCGCAACACCAACCTGCTGATGTGGCACCGGGAGCTGTGGCTGATTGACCACGGCGCAGCCCTGTACGTGCACCACAGCGGCGCGGGCTGGGCCGGTAAGGCCACCCGCCCGTTTCCCCAGCTCAAAGACCATGTACTGCTGCCCCGGGCTACCGAGCTGGAAGCCGCCAACGCCGAGGCCCATGCCCGCCTCACGCCCGAGGTGCTGATGGCCATTGTGGCCCTGGTACCCGATGAGTGGCTGCAGGAGCCCGACCTTAGCCCCGCCGAGCAGCGCGCCCAGTATGTGGAGTTCCTCACGGCCCGGCTGGCGGCCTCTTCTACTTTTGTTCAGGAAGCTTTAACTGCCCGCAATGCACTTGTTTGAGTATGCCGTGCTGCGGGTGGTGCCCCGCGTGGAGCGCGAAGAGTTTTTGAATGTGGGCGTGATTCTGTACTGCGCGGCCCAGGGCTTTCTGCAAACCCGCTGCCATCTGCCCGAAGCCCGCCTGCAAGCCCTGGCCGGCCCCGGCCTGGACTTCGATGATCTGCGGGCCCGCCTGCAGGCGTTTGAGCGGATTTGCCAGGGCCGCCAGCGGGGCGGACCCATTGGGCAGCTGCCGGTAGCCTCCCGGTTTCGGTGGCTGACGGCCACGCGCAGCACCATGGTGCAAACCTCGCCCGTGCACCCGGGCCTGTGCAAGGATGCCGCCGCCATGCTGGATAGGTTGTACGAGCAGCTAGTGGCTTGATAGTGAGTGGGATTTGTGGAAAAATTTGCTATATTCCTGTATCCTCATGTCTCACTAAATCCAACCTGGTTATGGAAGTACGGAACAACTGGCCCGTTCAGCGCGGGCTTCATCTCAACCGGCTGCCGTGGTGGGCTTACGCCTTATTCATTCCGGTTGTATACCTGTTTGGCTGGCTGCTACACCTGCTGGGCGTCATTCCGGGCTAATTCTTCAGGTTTTTCATTTCTCCGCAACCTGGCTGGGCCCGGCAAAGCACACGTGTCCTTTGCCGGGCCCAGCCAGGTTGCCGAGGCTACATTGAGCCAGGAGTAGCAACCAGTTGCTGTTGCAAGACGAGCAGCATATGATAGATTTCCTGCAGCTGGGCCGGCTCCGTAATAGCCCGCTCTGCGGTAAAAGTCAGCTGGACTGGGGCGTCAGGAGCGTGTGAAGCGGGAGCCAGCGCGAGGCGGGCATCGGGGTAGCGCAGTAGAGTGGCCCGCACCTCCGGATCAGCCAGCAGCTGGCGCAGGGTGTCGGGCTGGTTGGTAGTAATGATGAACGCCGCATCCAGGGCCGGGTCGCCTACTTCCACGTCCTGCAGGCCCAGGAGCTTACCCACCTCGTGCACCCAGTCCTGCTCGTGCAGCGCAAAATGAAAGGCCATATGGGCCGGCACAGATGCCGTAAGCGTCGTGAGTTCATATCCGCCCTCAAAACCGCCCCCCAAGTCAATATCCAGCTCCAGCCGCACCCGAAAATCCTGCTGGTGCAGGTCGGCGCTGTAATCGTACATATCGGGCTGCCGGGCTATGTCGGCCGCCACCTGCTGCCACAGCTCCGATTCAGAATCGGCATGAAACGTTCGTGTAGTATCCATAGGTAGAAAGAAGTAGGCTGTTATTCCTGCTACGGATATTGAGCGTGAGTTGCTACGAAGAAATGCAATTGAGTTGGTTTGAGTAATCCGGCACACGCAGCTGCGGGTTGCAGCCCGTGCTGCATGATATAGCGGCGCTGAACCATTGCGGCAACGGCCGGTACACGGTTGGCGAGGCTGCGGCAGAATGTATTTTTCGCTACCACGCCACGCCCACCCGCAACCCGACAGGCATGTAAAGGCCGGCAGAGCCATAGTCACTTATAGAAGAGACGTACTGCTTCTGCGGCATCGTGGTGCGGGAGCCGGTTTCGCGCAGCCCCAGCCCCAGGTAGGCATCCAGATAAAACGGGGTATTGGGGAAGGCCAGCTGCCGGCCCAGCACCAGGGAGGCCCCGTACCGGTCAATGGTTTCCGTCTGGGCGCGGAGGCGGTACTCGTAGTAGTACAGGTTATCGGGCCCCGCCTCCGGTTGCCAGCTTTTGGCCTGAAACTGCATCCGAAAATGCTGAAAGGAAGCTCCGTAGGCTACATAGTAACCATCTGCCGGGTGTGGGTTGGGCCCGAGGTAGATGCGGTGCTGCACTTCCAGGCCATAGCCCCGCACCCGGTCGGTACCGGCCTCGTGCAGGTCGGAGGTTAGGTCGTTTACTGGTCCGCGGTACCCCTGCGGCGTTAGTAGAAAGCTGTGGCGGGAGCCGGCCCCCCAGGGTTTCTCTATACTAACGTGGTAGCCACTTGCCACCAGTGGCAGCAGGTTCCCGGCTACACCCCAACGCCACGGCCTGGGCGCAGAAGTGGCAGGTGTTTGGGCCCCTACCCACCCCGATAGAAGCAGCCCCGGCGCAAGCAGGAACAGCCTACGCATTAGCGGGTAGGGCTGATGCGCAGCGTACTTAGGGGGCTGAGCTTGCCGTTGCGGTAACGGTACTGATACAACCCGCCCGGCCCAATAGCCAGCAGCAGGCCCCGGTGCGGAATCACATCCGATACGGTGAGGGGAAACACCTGTGGCGCGGGCAACACCGGGCTCTGCCGGGTGTCAAACACCTTAAGCTGGTCTTTGTCGCACACAAACAGCAGGGTACTGTCCACCCCCAAGCCCAGCGGGTGCTGCATGGGGTAGGTTTGCGCCAGACGCGGGCTGCGCAGGTTGGTCAGATCCACCACCTGCAGCTGATTGGGGCCGCCCCCGCAGGTGCGGCCGTCCCGCAGAGTTACGTAGGCGTACCGTTCATCTACCACCACCGGGTCGCAACTCATCACGTGCTGGAAGTAGGCCAGCTGCTGGGGCTGGTTGGGGGTAGAAGCATCGAAAATGAACATACCCCGCTGCGTACCCAGAAACAGGTAGGGCGCGCGCGGGTAAATGGTTTCAACGCCAAAGCCCAGCGCTACCACGGTACCCTTAACCGGAGCCGTTGGATCGGCCAGGCTGAAGGTGCGCAGGTTCTGGTTGTCCACCACGTAGAGTGTGTTGTTCAGCACGGTAAAGCGGGCCAGGGAACCGCCTTTGCCGTTGTCGGCGCTGGCAGGGCTGGCGTCGCTGCTGGTACTGCAGGAGCTGAGGGCGGCAAGGCCAAGGCCGGCCAGGGCCAGCAGAATCGAATATCGGTGTAGCATGATAGGGGTAGTTATAGTTTCTGCCAGCCAATTACCACGGCATCGGCCGGGCGGTTTTGGGGTTGATATTCGGTTGGGACGATGCCGGACTCGGGCATGGGCAGCTCCGGCACGGCTTCCCGCACCCGGTTCAGCAGCCGGGCGGCCTGCGCATTGCTCATGTCAAACGTCAGCAGGTCGGAACCACTGTCGGCGTAGAGCAGAGTGCCCTTCATGGCCACATCCACGTTGCCCGGAATTCGCAGGAAGGCTACCGGTTGCGGGTGCTCGGGGTCCTGGTTGTTAATGATATGGATGCCCTCGTACTGCTCGTTGATGAAAATGTACGGGTCGCGCAGGTAAATTTTGCCGGTGTTGTGCATGTCCCGGGGCGGTAGCACGGCTACGGCTTGCTCCAGCTGGGTGCGGGCCATGAGCAGGGGCTTGTATTCGGGCAGAGCCACTGGGGCAATGGGGTCCACTAAGCGCCAGCAGGAGCTTAAGCTCAGCAGCAGCCCGCTGCTTACCAGGAAGGGGTAGAGTTTACGCATAGCAAAAATGGATAAGATGACACCCAGGAAGAGCCGGTAACCAATTGAATAGTTGCATCTAGCCACTAACAAGTTGACTCCTGTAGTAAATAAAATAGCAGCCAGCCCGGTGCGCGCTGGCTGCTGACTGATCAGGAATCTGTTTGGGAAGTGTGCTGGGGCTGAGTGAACAGTCACCTAAAAAGAATGTCCTTCCTCGGCTTCGCGCGGAAGGACATTCTTCGGTGATGCATTGTGTTAACTGTCCATACGCCCTAGCGCACTTTCTGAACTGTCTTAAGGTTTCACCCGGCAGTGGGTATCAAGGAACTTGTGTTCTGGTCGAAAGTATACCAGCGCGCCACCAGTGCATATCAGCCTAGTACCCCCGCTGCAGCTGTACCGGGTTTTCCACCGGCTCTGCGCGTAGCACATGCTGCAGGTTGCGCAGAAACAGCTCTACCTTGCCTTCATCCTCGCCGGGGCGGCCGCCCCCACTGTGTTGGGTGAGCAGCACCCGGGGCAGGTGCCAGAGGGGGCTGTCGGAGGGCAGGGGCTCCCGGGCTGTTACGTCCAGCACGGCCCCGCCAATCTGCCCGGCTTGCAGGGCTGCTACCAAGGCCGGCTCATCGGTGGTATTACCCCGGCCCACGCTGGCATATAAGGCGTGGGAAGGCAGGGCGGCAATCATTTCCTGCGAGAAAAAACCGTTGGCGCTACCCGGCAGGCAGTTTACCACAATATCCGTGGTAGGTAGGGCCGCCAGCAGTTCTTCGCGGGTGTGCAGGTGGGCCGCCGGGTCGGTGCGGGCCAGAAACCGAATGGAACACTCAAACCCCCGCAGCTGCTGCGCCACGGCTTGCCCAATGGCTCCGCTACCCAGAATGATTATCCGCTGCTGCCGCAGCAGGCCCAACCGGGGCCGCAGGGCTGCTCCCTCCCAATGCTGCTGCGTTTGCCACACCGCCAACTCCGGAATGTAGCGCAGCAGGCCCAGTAAGCCCGCCACCATTGTTTCGGCGCAGGGCCAGGCAAAAAAATCACCCATGTTGGCTACCGGGAAGGCAGGGTGCAGCGCCTGATACCGGTCGATGCCGGCCGAGTCAATTTGCCAGAAGCGCAGTTGAGGCGGCAAATGGGGGTGCAGCCACTCCAGCGGTGGGTTGCCCAGCAGGAAATCTGCTTCGGCCAACGCTGCTTTCTGTGCGCCTTCCAGCACATCGACGCGGAAAACCGGCTGAATGCCGGGTGGCAGGTGCTGCTGCAGGTGCGCCCGCGCCGGACCCGATAAGTTAGTATAAACAAAAAGTTGCATGCGTATCGTCCCGCCCCCGCGGGTATATGGGTTGCTTCAACAAGCCGGCTGAAACCTCGCAAACACAGACGCCACTAACCGGACCAGGGTTGTAGCTCCCTGCTAAACAGAAAGCCCCGAGCCAACTGGCTCGGGGCTTTTTGCCGGGTGGGTTACCACAAGGAGTTAGTCTTTGCGTGAATATTGCTGGTAGCGCACGGGGTCTTTCTTTTTATCCTTTTTACGCCCAATGAGCGCACCGCCCACAGCACCGGCACCGGCACCTACCAGGGCACCTGTAGCCCGGTCGCCTTTACCCGCAATTACGGCTCCGGCTACGGCTCCGGTACCAGCCCCAATGGCGGCACCCTTACCTTTTTTGCTCCAGCCTTTCTTAACCGTCTGTGCCGAAGCGTTGGCGGCTACTACGGTGCTTTCTACTACAAAGAGGGCCGCAAGCATGGCCGCATATAGTTTGATCGTTTTCATGAGTCAGGAGTTAATAACACGTGTGAAAGTGTATGTCGGTTTTAACGCAGCCCAGTTGTTGAGGTTAGGGAAAGACTAAAATTTTGTACGTGTTCTGCTTGTTAATCACAAAAAAATAGAATAAGAAAAAGGCCCTGATATCCGTAGTAGGATACCAGGGCCTTTTTGTCGGCGACTACGCTGTCAATTGTTACCGGGCGTCGGCTTTGGTACCACCGTCCGGGGTAGTAGCGGCTTTTTTCACGTAGGTATCCAACCAGGTATTCATTTCCCAAAGCATGTGCATGATGGATTCGCGGGCGGCGTAGCCATGCGCCTCGGCGGGCAGCACCACGTAGCGCACCGTAGCCCCGTTGCCCTTGAGGGCGTTGTAGAAACGCTCACTCTGAATAGGGAAGGTACCCGAGTTGTTATCGGCCTCACCGTGGATCAGCAGCAGGGGCGTCTTAATTTTGTCGGCGAAATTGAACGGCGACATGGCGTTGTACACTTCCGGCGCTTCCCAGTAGGTGCGCTCCTCCCCTTGGAAGCCAAACGGGGTGAGGGTACGGTTGTAGGCTCCGCTACGGGCAATGCCCGCCTTAAACAGGTTGCTGTGCGCCAGTAGGTTGGCCGTCATGAAGGCGCCGTAGCTGTGGCCCATTACGGCCACGCGGTTAGCATCGACCACGCCCAGGCGCTTGCCTTCCTCAATAGCCGCCTTGGCCGAGGAAGTCAGTTGCTCCACGTAGGTATCGTTGGGTTGCTTGGTGCCTTCCCCCACAATCGGAATGCTGGCACCCTGCAGCACGGCATAGCCCTGCGTTACCCAGAACACCGGAGAGCCCCAGTTGAAGCGCGTGAAGGTGTAAGGTGAGCCTTTTACCTGGCCGGCATCCTTCTTATCCTTGAACTCCACCGGGTAAGCTTCCATCAGCGTAGGCAAAGGACCATCCTCTTTCTTGTAAGTCGGCGGCAGGTACAGGTTGGCCGTTAGCTCCACCCCATCGGCGCGCTTGTACTTCAGCACCTGCTTCTGGAGGTTGCCAAGCGTAGCGTAGGGGTTTGGGAACTTGGTAAGCTGCACCGGCTTGGGGTTAGGCGCGTCGCGCAGGAAATAGTTGGGCGCTTCCTGCTGCGACTCCCGCCGCGTTACGAATACATGCTTACTGGCATCCAGAATGGTAACGGGCATTTCGTAGTAGGGCGCCTCGGAGCGCCACCACCGGGCCGTCTTCTTCGTGCGCACATTCATTTCATCCACAAACGGCCGGTCGCCTTCCGGCGAGGCCCCCGCGCCGATAAAGTATACCATATCAGCGTTAGCATCGGTAGCCAGCACGCGGCGGCCTAGTTCATTGCGGCGCAGGAAGGGGGTGCCGGGGTCGGTATAGGTATCCTGGGAAGAACGCTCGAACAGGGGGGTAAGCGAGGTTTTGGTAGCCAGGTCCAGCGTCCAGAGCGCCCCTTTGCGGTCGGCCCAACGGTACCCTTCCACGAGGGCCAGCTTATCGGAGCCGCTCCAGAAGATGCGGCCAAAGCGCAGCGGCAGCGACGCCAGCTCCTGGGGCTGCCCGTCGAAGGGAGCACCTAAGGCAAAGAGCTTGTCGCGCACGGGGGCTGCCGTTTTGGGGTCACCGCCGTCCTGAGCCTCTACCCAGAACAGAGTATTGGGAGCATCTTCGCGCCAGCTGATTTCGCGCGGACCCACGGGCACGGCGTCGAAGCTGGTGGGCACGTTGTCGGCCAGGGGCAGGTTGGCTATTTCTTTTACCACCAAGCCCTCCATGTTCAGTACATCTACCCGAACCGGGAAGCTGCTCACCGGCAGCGTGTAGGAATACGGCCGGTGACGGGTGCTCACCAGCACATACTTTCCGCTGGGCGAGGGTGCAGCCTCCTGAATAACGCCCGGTTGACCCAAAGGAGCCATGCGCCCATCCATGCCTACTTTCACTACTTGCGAAAGGGCATAGTAATCGAACAGGCGCTCATCAACGGGGCTTTTTAGCAGGTCCTGGTAGGTGCGGGCGGCGGCGGTGCGGCCCACGTTCTGCTGAATAGCCGGGCCGGTGGGCGCAGCCGTTGGGTTGGGAGCCTCGCCGCGGCCGCCTACAATGGCGCGGGCAATAATGGTTTTTCCATCGGAAACCCACTCGTAGGGCGAGCCGAAGATGCCATTCAAAAACAGATTAGGCACCAGCTTGGCCGTAGCCGACGCCACATCCACCAGCCACAACTCAACGTGGTTTGCGGTGGTATGCGTAAAGGCAATTTTGGTGTTATCCGGCGACCATTGCACGTCACTGATGCGGGCATTAGCCGGTAACCCCTGCACCAGCAGCTCTTTGCCCTCGGGCAGGCGGCGCAGCCGCAGCGAGGAGGCGTAGCTGACCCGGCTGGCTCCGTTGGTACGAGGATTTATGCGTACTCCGGCCAGCCGTACTTCTGGCTGGCTTAGTTCGGCAATGGTGGGCATGTCGCGCACATCCATCAGGAGCATCCACTGGCCGTTGGAGGAGAAGCTGACGCGCGGTGTGGCAGGAGCATCAACCAGGGTGGCAATGGCACGCGGAGGTGTCTGGTACGGCAGGTCCTGGGCCGAGGTCAGACGAATGACACCTGCGCACAAAGCCAGCGTGAGTCGAAATATTTTCATAGAAAAACGGTAAGCAACAGACTAGTACTTACAAAGGACGGCACAATCTGGCAAATTCGCTACTGACAGAGGCAACATGTTCAGAATGTGGGAAGTAGTACATGGATTTACCTAGTTTCCTGCAAAAAAAACACCCCACTGTGCAAGTGGGGTGCTCAATAGAGTATGCGAAAAATTCAATTTCAGTAGCCAGGTTCAGTGGTTAATGGGTACTTCCACTAAAATAAACTGGCATTCGGCAGTGCAGGTGATGGTTACTGTGTCGGTTTCCCAAAGACCCAGGCTCTCCCGCGTATCTACGGCTGCCCCATTAGCCGTTAGCTGCCCCTCAAGCACAAACAGAAATACGCACTTGTTGGTACGATTTAAGGCATAATGCACTGTTTGGCCTGCATCAAAGTATCCCAGGCTGAGGCGGGCATTCTGGTTAATCCAGCAGTGGGCGGTGCCTTCTTCGTTGCTGACAATGGTGGTAAGCTGGTTACGGCGCTGGGCGCGGGGAAAGTGTCGGCGCTGGTAGCGGGGCGTCACGTTCTGGAGCTTGGGCTCAATCCAGATCTGCAGAAAGTTGACGGCCTCCTCGCCCACGTTGTGCTCCTCGTGGCGCAAGCCGCTGCCGGCACTCATAATCTGCACCCAATCCTGGGTTACTTCTTCCGCATAACCCAGCGAGTCTTTGTGGTTCATACGTCCGGCCAGCATCACCGATATGATTTCCATATTGGCGTGGGCGTGCAGGCCGAAGCCTCCGCCCGGCTGCACAACGTCGTCGTTGAACACGCGCAGCAGCCCGAAGCCCGCCCGTTCAGGGTTAGCGTAAGGCCCGAAGCTGAGCGACAAATGGCTTTGCAGCCAGCCAATATCCTTAAGTCCCCGGTCGGAGGCGGTGGTGTGGCGCGTGGGCATGGCTAAGCTGGCAAGTGTTGATGGAAGGCTATTTCGGCTACTGATTTGCGCTGGCGCGGGGTTTTCTCCCGGCTCAGGAACGGTTCCTCCAACTGCTCGGCGTCGCCGAGGTAACCCAGGGCAATCATCACGGCGGGCTGCAGGCTGTCGGGCAACTGAAACGTTGCCTGCGCTTTGGCCCGGTCGAAACCACCCATAAAATGACCGTGCAGCCCCAGGGCCGTAGCTTCCAGAATCAGGTTGCCATTAGCCAGCCCCAGGTCGTGGAGGGCGGCGCCGTTGGGTGAGCCGTTGTCGTACTGGGTTTTGGCCAGGGCCAGAATCAGGACGGGGGCGTGCTGAGCCCAGGGCTGGTTGCCAGGCAGCAGGCAGTCTACCATCTTGGCAAAGGCCTCCTTATCGGCATGGTGCGCATAAATGTAGCGCCAGGGTTGCTCGTTCATAGCGCTGGCCGCCCAGGAGGCAGCTTCAAATACCTGCTGTAGCGTATCGGGCGCCACGGGGTAGCTGGCAAATGCCCGGGGGCTCCAGCGCTTACGAATAGTTTCCAGAACCGGGAAGGTGGTGGTGGCGTGTTTCATTACATCAGAGAGGTTGCAGATTGAAATAGTTTGCAGATTCCGGAGGCCTATCGGTCTTTCCAGGTCGAGCAGAATCTAAACCGGGAATGGTACGAATTGATAGAATTTCGTGGAATTACGGCTGATAAAACCCGTGAAATCCTCTTCATCTGCACCATCTGTCATTTAGAGGCTCATTGGCACTTCCAGCAGCAGCAGGCGGGTAGCGGCCGTAGCTTCTACCCGGAAGCCGGCCGTATCCCACACGCCCAGCCCGTCGCGCGGGCCCACTGGCTGCCCTGCCACCAGCGCCTGCCCATCCAGCACGAACACATATACGCCGTTGCCAGGCTTTTTTACTTGGTATTCGGCAGAAAAACCGGCGTCAAAATCAGCCAGATGAAACCAGGCATCCTGATGAATCCAAACGCCCGCGTCGTCGGGGTTAGGCGACAAAATCTGCTGGAACTGATTATGGCGGTCTTCGGCCCGGAACGTTTGCTGGTCGTAGCGGGGCGTTACGTTGCGCTTGTTCGGAAACACCCAGATCTGCAGGAACTTCACCGGCTCGGTAGCACTATGGTTTTTTTCGCTGTGCGCAATGCC
The DNA here is from genome assembly GCF_003944705.1 of Hymenobacter metallilatus. Lineage (GTDB taxonomy): Bacteria > Bacteroidota > Bacteroidia > Cytophagales > Hymenobacteraceae > Hymenobacter > Hymenobacter metallilatus. The sequence goes on from NZ_RWIS01000007.1 coordinate 137,373, forward strand.
CGTGCCGGCACTCATCACCTGCACATCGCCACTCCGGATAATGCCATGGTTGCCGGCACTGTCCTTATGCTCCAGCGTGCCGCTAAGCGGAATGCTGATAATCTCCATGTTGTCGTGAGGATGGGTGCCGAAGCCCATGCCGCCCGCCACGGTATCGTCGTTGAGCACGCGCAGCACTCCAAAATGCACCCGCTCCGGATTCTGGTAGCCGGCGAAGCTAAAAGTGTGGTAGGAGTTGAGCCAGCCGTGGTTGGCATGGCCCCGGGAAGCGGCCGTATGAAGCAAAGTCTGCATAAAATCGAGGAAAAATGAAGAGTATGGATGCAAATATATGTACATACATGAATTGAGCAATAAAAATTCCCGGTGCGCTATATTTTCTGCTTCCTTTTCCCGCGTGCGTTTCTACCTGCCCAGGCAGGCCACTCCGGAGAGTTGCCTGCCTGCTGAACACATGAAACCGGCGCCCTACTGGACCAGCAGCGGCCGGCTGCCCTGGTTTCGGCCCTCGGGACCAACCCACTGCAGCCGATAGTACCCGCCCGGCAGGCCTGCCACCGATAATAAAGCCACCGGCGCGGCGCTTAGCTGCCGCACCAGCTGGCCCTGGGCATTAAACAGGCGCAGCGTGCCCTGAGCCGTTGGTAGTTGCACGGTTACAGTGCCGCTTGCCGGGTTCGGAAATACCTGGAAGGCAGTGGGCGCAGCGGCTGTAGCTGCTGCCAGCGGCCGGCACTGCACGGCCGCCATCAGGTAGCGCCACAAGTCCGTATCGAAGGAGGAAAGCGCCAGGCGGGGGCTGCCCGCCGAATTACCCTGGCGTACCACCACCAGCCGGAGGCTGGGCACCACATATATCTTCTGGTCGTTCTTGCCCAGTGCCGCCACCATATCGGCAGGAGCGGAGGGTGTTATGCTACCCGGTAGTACTGTCTGCTGCGGCCCCGGCAGCATGTAGGAGCTTTGGCCATTCAGCCACCACAGGTAGCCGTAGCTGCGGTTGAACGGCTGAGATGGTGTTGTCATTTGCCGGAAATAAGCCGTATCGGTCAGGATGGCGGTACCGTTCCAGCTACCCCGGGCCAGGGCAAACAGGCCGAAGCGGGCCATGTCGCGGGCCCGACTGTAGTACACGTCCTGCACCCACAGTCCCTGTATACCCAGGCGTGAGGCCAGCCGCTGGTTGGTGTATTGGTTCAGCGTAAGGCCGCTGGCCCGGGCCAGCACGGTCTGGAGCTGGCGGTAGGCTCCGGTGTGGTAGGCCCAGCGGGTACCGGCCTCGGTGCGGTACAGCAGGCAGCCGGGCGTGCTGCTCTCATTGTCGCAGGGCGCGGGCGGGGTATCGTCGAGGCCGGAGGTCATAGCGAGCAGGTGGCGCAGCGTAATAAGCCGTTCCTTATTGGCCGGGGCCCCCGACCACCCCCGGCCCAGAAAACGGTTGACGCTGTCCTGGAGCGTCAGTAGGCCATCCTGCCGGGCCAGCCCGGTGAGAGTAGCCGTGAGCGACTTACCCGCCGAAGCCCAATACCAGATGGAGTCCTGGGTGAACGTGCCGTAATACCGCTCCACCACAATGCGCCCATCCTTGAGCACGATAAACGATTTGGTGCCCTTACGGCCCAGAAAGTTCAGCAGAGAATCCAGCTGCGGCTGGCACCAGCCCAGGCTTTGGGGCGACGTGGTGGCCCAGCTGCCGGCCGAGGCCGGAGTAGGCGGGAAATACAAAGGGTTCTGCTGGGCCCAACCGGTAGCGGCGGGCAGCAAAATGAACACGAGTAAAAGCCAGCGTACAAGGTGTTTCATGCGAGGGGTTGAAAAGTATCGTGAATATGCTATAGAGCTGGCGTATATCCGAAGGTTTAACGCCAGGTTTTCTCTTGCCTGCTTCCACCCGCCGTACTCCCGGCAGAGGTAGTTACCATAGCTTATCTGCCCGACAGTTGAAGCCTGACGCTTACCTTCGGCCCGTCTGTATGCTGCTTCCGTTTGCACCTGTTGTTTCCCGCCTGGCTCCTACACCCAGTGGCTTTCTGCACCTGGGCAATGCCGTCAACTTTACCCTCACCTGGCTGCTCACGCGCCGGGCGGGGGGCATCCTGCACCTGCGCATCGACGACCTGGACCGTGCCCGGTTCCGGCCGGTGTACCTCGACAACATCTTCCGCACCCTGGACTGGCTAGGCCTCGACTATGACTACGGCCCCATGGGACCCGACGATTTCGAGCGTAACTTCTCCCAGCAGCACCGGTTGGCCGAGTACGAGGCGGTACTCCAGGCGGCCCACGCTGCGCACCCCCACATATTCTATGCCTGCCGCTGTTCCCGCACTGAGCTGGCCCGCACCGCTGAACCCGGTGGACTGTACCCTGGTACCTGCCGTGCGGCCGGTTGGGCCTTCTATGCTCCCGAAATAGCCTGGCGTGCCCACGTTCCCCCTGCTGCCACCGTTGCCTTCCACGACCTGGCGCAGGGAGTTGCGGAGGTAAACTTAGCGGCAGAGCTGGGTGATTTTGTAGTGCGTAAGAAGAATGGCAGTGCCGCCTACCAGGTGGCTTCGATAGTAGATGATGTGCGGCTGGGAGTAACCCTGATTGTGCGCGGCCTGGACCTGCTGCCCAGCACGGCCGCTCAGGTGTGGCTGGCGCCGCTGCTGCCCGGCCAGGCGTCATTCACCGCCAGGCAGTTTCTGCATCATGGCTTGGTGCTGAACGAAAAGGGTGAGAAGCTGTCCAAGTCCACCCAAGCCAGCCAGCAGCGTGGTATCATGGCCGAGGCCGCGTCGCCGCAGGTGGTGTATCAGGCAGTAGCCCGTCTGTTGGGAGCCAGCCCTGCAGCCGCTACCTCATTGGCGAGCCTGCAGGAGGCGGTACAAAGTGCGGATAAGTAAGCCAGAGAATAGAGAGTCGGCAGGAGGAACTGCTGGTACGGCGGCAAGAAGTAACACCGCCTGTAATGGCCTGCTAAAAGAAAAGCCCTTCCGTAAACTACGGAAGGGCTTTTCTTTTAGCAGGCTAGCGTACCGAAATTAGTTGCGGGTAATGAGGGTGTTGGTTTGCAACTCGGTGCTAGGAATTGGCCAGATGTACAGCGTGGCACTGGGCTGCACGGCGCTTACAGTGCTTTTTGCCGGGATGGGCAGCTGCAGACGCATAAGGTCGTTGTTGCGCAGGCCTTCTCCCAGGAATTCCAGACGGCGCTCCAGCAAAATGGCGTCGATAATGGAGAAGGTGCTGGTGAAGCTGGCAGCCGTATAAGCATCGGAGCCGGAGCGGGTGCGAACTGCATTTAGCAGTTCCAGAGCCCGGGTACTGGTTACTCCCTGCGTACGGGCAAGTGCCTCGGCCAGGTTCAGCAGCACTTCTGCATACCGGATAACCGGGGCCGCATCGGTGTATGGGTTAGCTGCTAGAGCACCATTGGTGTACTTGCGCAGGTAGGGCACATTGCTTACACGTGTCACCAGCGTAGCCAGGCGGGCATCAGTGGCTTTAAATCCGGTATTGGCAATAACACCGGCCGGGTTCAGGCTATACTCCTGACCACCCCCCTGAGCGTTGGGGAGGTAGTAGAAAGCCAGCTGGTTTTGCGTGCCCGGCTGATCCTGCGTAGTGAAGGGGAAAGCCAAAATCATTTCCGTACCGCCCGGGGTAGGCGCAAACACCGCTGCCAAGCTAGAATTCAGTTCGTGAGCCACTCCCGTGGGAGCCTTGAAAGGAGCGGTTGCCGGAACCAGCTTGTTGGCTTCCGTTACCACGTCGGCATAGCGGGCCATGCTCAGCAGCACTCGGGTACGCAGGGCTATAGCCGCGTTGCGGTGAGCCCGGAATACATTGCTCGCGGAGTTCGACAAGGGCAAGTTAGCTTCAGCAAACTGCAGATCCGACAGGATCTGGTCGTATACCTGAGCTACTGTGCTACGGGCCAGGTCGTTGTTTCCCAGCTCAGTTTCTGCCTGCAAACGCAGCGGCAGACCGGGCTTGGAGCCATTGCCGTCGGTGTACGGACGCGCATAGTACTGCAACAGCGAGTAATACGCCAGAGCCCGTAGCATCCGGCCCTCGGCCACATAGCCATTCACTGTGGTGGTGTAGTCGGCCGGGAAGGGCGCGGCCGAGAACTTAGACGAGTTAGCAGCTACGCCGGCCAGAAACACATTGATCTGGTTGATTGCGGCGTAACCAGCTCCCCACAGGTTAATGACATCATTCTGCGAGGCCTCGGTGAGCGTGTGCTGCCACACAGCGGCACCCGTAACCAGGTTGGAGGTCCGGTTAATAAAATCATCGGCCCGGATGTCGCCGTACACCTGGTAGCGGCCCCCCAGGAAAGCCCCGGCCTTCATGTAGTCGTACATATTGTTCACCTGGCCGAGTACCCGGCTGGGCGTATCAAATGCAACTTCGCTGGCAAGGTCGGTTTTAGGCTGAACGTCGAGACGGTCTTCGCTGCAGGAGAAAGTACCCAGACCCAAGGATACAGTAAGTCCCAGCGTCAGGAGGTAGTTGAAAGTCTTCATTAAACGAGAGAATTAAAATCCAAGGTTGAGACCAACCGTGTAGCTACGGGCCTGGCCTACCGAGTTACGGTCAACACCGGCGGCGGTATTGTTGCTGCCATTGGTGGAGATTTCAGGGTCGATACCTGAGTAGTTGGTCAGCAACGCGGCATTCTGCACCTGCACATAGAACCGGGCATTGCTTACACCATACTTGTTGATGAAATCAGAAGCAAAGTTGTAGCCCAGCGACACGTTGCGCAAACGAGCAAAGTCACCTTTCTCAACGTTCGACGACATAACCAGGGCTGAACCGTTCGATACGTTGTCGCCGTACACAACGCGCGGCCACTTGGCATTCGGAGATTCAGGCGTCCACCGGTCTTTAATGTCTACTTCGTTATTCCAGAAGCGCTGGTCATGCAGACCGGCTTTGGTACCGTTATAGATGTAATTCCCGCCCGAAAACTGGATGAATATGCCCAGGTCGAAGCTCTTGTAGCGGAAGGTGTTGTCGAAACCACCGTACCAGGTAGGCAGCGTGGGGCCGTAGTACTGGCCGTCAGCGAGCTGCGAGGGTGCCGGCGTTGGAGTAACGCCATCCATCAGGGTCCAGCCTTGGCCCAGGTGGTTGTACTGCACTACGGTGCCATCCGCCTTACGAATCATGCGGCGACCATTCTCCGGGTTAACTCCCAAGGAGGGAACAGCCAGAATTTCACCTACTGAGCGGCCAACGGTGGTAAAGTTTACAGTTTCCAGCCCTGAAGTAGCCGTACCAATGCGCTGATCAGCCGTAACCAGCTTGAGCACCCGGTTTTTCAGGGTGGTGAGGTTGGCATTTACCGACCAGTTGAAATTGGGCTTATTAATGGCCGTGGTGCGCAGGTTCAGTTCGATACCGGTATTGCGCATGGAGCCAATGTTAGCCGCAATGGCATTGTCGGGAATACCGCGGGATGGGGCCTGTGGTACGTTCAGGATCAAGCCATCCACCAGGTTGCGGTAGTAGGCAATATCGCCCTGAACACGGTCTTCAAACAAGCCGAACGAGAGGCCTACATCGGTCTTCTTGCTGGTTTCCCAGCTCAGTGCGGCGTTACCGGCGTTGCTGAAGAAGAACGTGTTGTTAGCACCATACAACGCGGGGCTGTACAAATCACGGGTGCCAAAGTCGGCAATGCCCTGGTTGTTACCCACCTCGCCGTAGCTACCAGTGAATTTCAGCAGGCTAACCGTGTTGAGCAGGGAGGAATTCTTCCAGAACTCTTCCTCTGACACTATGTAGCCAGCTGAAACACCGTAGAAGTTACCCCATTTCTCATTACCCCATGCCGAGTAGCCGTCGCGCCGGGCGTTGAGGGCAACGAGGTACTTGCGGCTGAAGTTATAGTTTACCCGTCCGAAGTACGACATCAGGAAGTTCTCACCCTGGAAAGATCCAGAGTTAACGATGTTCGAGTAGCCTCCCTGGAAAGTGGTAAAGAAGGGGTCGGATACACTGGTGCGGTTGGCACCCCACCGGTCAATGCGTGTGCTCTGGTATTCGGTACCAGCCAGCAGCGAGATGTTGTGCTTCTCGGCCAGCGTCACATCGTACTGCGCCGTGTTCTGCCAGTTCCAGCGCTTATTCGTGCGGTAGAAGTTGAAAGCGCTGCCGATGTTGTACGAGTCGCCGGCAATGGGCGTGTAAAACGCCTGGTCCTCAAAGGCAATGTTGTAGATACCGTAGTTGGTTCGCAGGTGCAGCCCTTTAAGGGGCTCCAGGTCAGCATACACACTGCCCTGGATGTCATTGCCCTCGGAACGGAAGTAGTTGTTCTCCAGGTCAACCAGCGGGTTGTAATACCCGGGAAGCAACGGCTGGCCGTTGGTGGGGTTGATATTCGCCCCCGGGCCAATACCAGCTCCGCTGATGTTGTAAGTACCGTCAGGGTTGCGGGCCGGAACGTTAGGCGGCAGCACCAGCGGCAAACGACCCAGGCCAGCGGTTCCGAAGGCACCATCACCTACAGAGCCGGAGTTTGGCGAAGCCGTGCGGGAGTTGGTATAGCCCACCCGTGCGCCAACGCTGAAGCGCGAGAACAGCTTGTGGTCGATATTAAGACGGGCAGAGGCACGCTTGAACGTGTTGCCCTCCAGCATACCCTTCTGGTCGGTGTAGCCAACGGAGGTGTAGTAGGTTGTCTTATCCGTACCGCCGCTGAAATTCAGGGTGTTGGACGTAGAGAAGCCGGTGCGGTAGATATAGTCGTACCACCGGGTGTCCACTGGATTGCCACTGCCGTCCAGGGTGGGTTTGAAGCCTTCGATGTTAGAAGCCGGTTGCCCAATGGCTACCCGGTTGGCATTCAGGTTCCGGACGGCCTCGTTCTTGATGGCTATGTAGTCGGCGGCATTCAGTACATCGTACAAACGAACTGGTTCGTTCCAGCCTACCCAGGAGTCGAGCGACAGTTTGCTCTGGCCCCGGCGCCCTTTCTTGGTGGTAACTACAATAACACCACCGGCCGCCCGGGAGCCATAAATAGCCGTAGCGGAGGCATCCTTCAGTACTTCAACGCTTTCGATATCGGCAGGGTTGATGTTACTGAGCGGGTTGTTTGGCACACTACCCACGGCCGAGCTGTTCCCGCTAAACGCCGGAATACCGTCGATTACGTAAAGGGGAGCCGAGCTGAGGGTAATAGAGTTTACCCCGCGGATACGTACTACTGGTGAGGCATTCAGTACGCCGTTGGGGGTGGTGATATTGACACCAGCGGCCTGCCCCTGCAGGGCCTGCTCGAAGCTTTGAACTGGTTTGTTGGCAATTTGCGCTGCCGTTACCGTAGCAATAGAGCCCGTCAGTTCCCGACGGTTCTGGGCACTACCGTAGCCAACTACTACTACTTCGCTCAGTGCTTTGGAGTCAGCAGCCAGCGCAGCATTCAGCGTATTTTCAGTGCCGATGTTCTGCTCAATGCTGATGTAGCCTACTGAGGAGAATACCAGCGTTCCGCCCCCGGCTGGTGCCGAGAGGGTGTACGTGCCATCCGAATTGGTGGAAACCCCAGTAGATGTCCCTTTCAGAAGTACAGTTACTCCCGGAATTCCTTCACCAGTAGATCTATCCGTAACTCGCCCCGAAATAGGCCGGGTTTGTGCCTGAGCACTAATGCTACTTAGGGCTAGTGCTGTCAAAGGCACCAGATGTAAAATTTTTTTCATGCAAACGCAGGTGGTTTAATGAATGAACTCTCGGGCTAATAAACCCAATAAATGGAAGCTGAGCAATTAAATTCGGTGAAATTGTCAATTATAGAGCCGAATTAATGCGCTTTTAATTATGAGATGATCATGACCTTACGAAAATTACAAACAGGGTAGGTATGAAATTGTGCTTGCCGACGCACAGACAGGGGACAGATGGCAAGCAAATGCCTCTGCAGGCACTTCCGCCCCGGGAGTGCCTGCAGAGGCAGCAATAAGTGGCGCAGACGGACTTACAGCTCTTTTTTAAATTCCGCGGCCCAATGGTCGGCGAGGCGGGTGGGCTCGGGGAGCTTATAGCCGCGCAGGCAGGCCAGGGTGAGGCGGGTGGCCGTGGCCTGGTCGCAGCGGTGGCCAGGACTGACAAATAGCGGCAGTACGTTGTCCTTGCTCCGAATAACTTCTCCTAACAGCTCGCCATCCTTTCCTGTGAGCGGGGCAATGCTGCCCCTGGAGTGGGCTGGCTCGACAAAGTGGCCCGTAAGGCGCTGCTTCGCTACGCCAAAGGTGGGCTGATTTAGCTCTACCCCCAGGTGGGCGGCAATACCCATGCGCCTGGGGTGCGCAATACCGTGACCATCTACCATGATGATATCAGGTTTCTGCCGGAGCTTTTCGTAGGCCAGCAGCAGGTTAGGAGCCTCGCGGAAAGCCAACAGCCCCGGAATATAGGGCAGCGTAACCGGCCCAACGTGGTACACTTTCTCCACAACTTCCAGGGTAGGAAACCGCAGTAGTACAAACACCGATAATACGGTTTCGGGAGTTGGAAAAGAGGAGTCGCAGCCCGCAATGAAGCGCGGCTCCGCGGAGAGGGGCTCGAGGCGGACCTGGGAACGAAGCTGATCCTGCAAGCGGGTTAAGTCGCGGACCAGGAGCGGGTCGGGAGCAGGGCCAGGTGGGCGGTAATAGGCCATGGACGGGGGAGTAGGTGGAAGGTGGTGTACTGGCAACGCATCGGGCAGGTTGTGGAACCCCGCACCACCGGCTACGTTATGCACACCATACCAAGGCCGATACCGTATGACCAAGCCCGAACAACCCGCGCACACGGGTAGTGGGCCGTTCTTTGAGCGGCGCTACTGGGTAGATGTGCAGCACCCGCGCCAGAGTGCCCACGAGTTGCTGGAGCACATCAAATGCCACTTGCCCGACTACTCCCCCGAAAGCCTGGCCGATTTCAGCAAGACCAAGGGGCAGAGCCACTGCCTGATGGAGGGAGACGAGTTTCACATCAAGATACTGGGCCCCTGGAACGGAGAGGTGCGCGTGGCGGAGGTTATGCCCGAGGGGTTTGAGCTGGTTACCCTGGAAAGTCATCCGGAAGCTGGCCGTATCCGCTTCAGCCTGCGCCCGCATACGCTGCTGCCGGACACGCTACGGTTTGAAATACACTCCTGGGCCCGCTCCCGCGACGGGCTGGTGGCCTTTACCTATGACACGCTGGGCATGGGCCGACGAGTACAGCAGCAGACTTGGGAAACCTTTTGCCAGCGGGTGGCCGAGCATAGCGGGGGCCTGCAGCTGCTGCCAGTGCAGGTAGAAACCATCCGGCAGCAGGCCGGCGAAACAGTCGTGACTCACGATGAGTAAGCTGCCCCTTTACGAGCTACAGAAAGCCCGGCTGGAAGCCTACGCCACGGCCGGCTACAACTTCGACCCCGAAAAAGCGGCCGAGTACACGGCGGCCACCGGCTGGCGCCTGGACGACTACGAAATTGAGCTTCCCGCCGAGGCACCAGGACCAGCCGAGCCACAAGGCGCCTGGGCCGCCGCCCAGCAGGTATTGCGCAACTACACCTTTCCGCCTCCCGATCTGATTACCGGTATCTTCCTGCCCGACCAGCCATTGGATCAGCGCGTGATGGTACTCCGGGGGCGGTTCCTGCTGTTTACGTTCTGGTTTGGCGTGCGTATTGGAGGCGTAACCGACGAAACCCGCACCCTGCCCGATGGCAGCCAGGAACAGATATGGGGCTACAATTACCGCACGCTGGAAGGTCATTTTGAGCGAGGGCAGATTGATTTTTCCATCCACAAAAACCTCCGTACCGGGCGGGTGTGGTTTCATATCCACGCATTTTCGCAAACGGGCCGCATCCGCAACCCCTTGTATTGGCTGGGCTTTCGGCTATTTGGCCGGATGCTGCAGAAGCGGTTTGCGCACCAGTCCCTGAAACGGCTGCGGCAGCAGGTGGAGGAAATGCTGCGGAAAGGCTGGGTAACTCCCTCCGCCCAGGATGCCCCACCGGTACAGGCTGTATCCTCGCAGGCTGCTGCTCAGGAGCAACTCAAGGACAGCCGCTAATGCCCCAAGGCCCCGCAACCGGAGCTACGGGGCCTTTGGGGCAGCAACGAGCGGCAGTGCATCAGGTGAGGTCAGCTGGTTCGCCGCCGTGAATCATATCGGACACGATACCGGGCTCATGGGTTACCTCGGTCCGGAAAACGCCCACAATGTGGGCCACCACGAAGGCAATAACGGCGTACATGGTCACTTCATGGATTTCCTTGCAAAGGCGTTCAATGGCCCGGAAATAGTCTTCGAACACGAGTATCAGGCCCGTCAGCACCATTACGGCCAGTACCACATAAAATAGCCGGTAGGAATAGCGTACCCACACACCGGTGCGGGCAACGGCGTTGCCCTGGGCTGCCTGGCTTTTCAGGTAAGCCAGTTTGGCGGCCGTGCGCTGGCTGCCGCGCTGCCGGAAGCTCACCAGCACCCGGTAAGCCAGCAAAAGCGAAATCAGAATGCCCGCCCAGATGTGCCAGTCCCAGATATGGTGCGCCACAATGCGGCTCAGACCGCGTAGCTGCTCAGGTGCCATTGTTACGCCTTTTTCGGCCAATGCCTGGCTGAACTCGGGCGCCAGCCCCCGCACTTTCACGATGACAAACAGGAACAGAATAGTAATGAGCTGAAACAGAACCAGCCCGGAATTAGCCCAATGCCAGATGCGCAGACCCAGGGAGTTACGTTTAGGGCCGGCAGTAGCTGGGGCAGGAGAGGAGTGCGGATGCGCCATAAAGCAACAGAAAAGAGAGGGGAGATGAAGGAGGGAAAAATACGGCGCTAATGCGCAGCATCACAATGCCGACGGCAAGTTTCCCGGGCTTGGGGACAAACAATCGGCGGCCGGGGCCGTTTTTACGGTTCATTTCGCCTCGTTCCAACCGCTCCACAACCCATTTTTTTCTCTCATGTCAGAAGCAAAAGGCTATGCTGCCGCCGCAGCGCATGCTCCCCTCACTCCCTTCCGCTTTGAACGGCGCGAAGTAGGCCCCCATGATGTACGCATTGAAATTCTGTTCTGCGGCGTGTGCCACTCCGATGTGCACCAAGTGCGCGACGAATGGGGCGGCTCCATTTTTCCGATGGTGCCCGGGCACGAAATTGTAGGCCGCGTAACGGAAGTAGGTGCCCACGTCAAAAACTTTGCCCCCGGCGACCTGGCCGGCGTGGGCTGCATGGTAGACTCCTGCCAGCATTGCGCCGAGTGCGCCGAAGGCCTGGAGCAGTATTGCGACAATGGCTTTGTGGGTACCTATAATGCCCGGGACAAGGATGGACAGCCTACCTACGGAGGCTACTCCAACGCCATTGTGGTTACCGAGAAATTCGTGCTGCGCGTATCCGAGAAGCTGGATCTGGCCCGCGTAGCGCCCCTGCTCTGCGCCGGCATCACCACATGGTCGCCGTTGCGGCAGTGGAACGCCAAAGCCGGCGACCGGGTAGCGGTAATGGGCCTGGGTGGCCTGGGCCACATGGCCGTGAAATTTGCCGCCGCCATGGGGTGCGAGGTAACGGTGCTGAGCACTTCTCCCTCCAAGGAAGCCGATGCCAAAGCGCTGGGTGCGCACAAGTTTGTGGTAACCAAAGATGCCGAAGCCATGAAAGGCGTCCGTAACTACTTCGACCTGATTATTAACACAGTATCGGCCCCCATGGACCTGACGCCCTACGTGGGCAGCCTGCGCCTGGATGGTACAATGGTGTTGCTGGGCGTACCACCAGAGGCTCCTCAGCTCCACGCCTTCAACCTGATTGCCAAGCGCCGCCGCATTGCCGGTTCGCTTATCGGGGGTATCCAGGAAACCCAGGAAATGCTGGATTTCTGCGCCGAGCACAACGTAATGAGCGACGTAGAAATCATCCGTATGGACTATATCAACGAAGCTTACGAGCGGATGCTGAAGTCAGATGTAAAATACCGCTTCGTGCTCGACCTAGCCACGCTGTAAAACCAGCGGGCCAGGTTGGTAAACGTCTGGTCGGGTGGGGCGGGGCTTTTGCGTGCTATTTTCAGCGCACAAAAGTCCCGCCCCACCCGACCGGACGTTTTTTATTGGGCGTCTCGTTCTTCGCTATTCCTTCTCCACCGGATACTGAAACTCGCCTTCCAGCAGGAAGCGCCGGCCCCCCCGGCCGGCTTCGCATACCTGGCAACGGTAGGTGCCGCGCAGCCAGTGCCGCTCGGCATTTACACCGGTTATTACTACGCTGCCCGTATTTTGGGCGCAGGATTTGGAGTAGGCAGCCACGGCACCGTAGCGGTACGACGCATCTCGGTTGCGGCCGCTCAGAATTTCCTGAAATGTGTAACTGCCCGTCTGGATGGGAAACCGGTCGATGATGATGGTCAGGCCTTCGCCGTCGGGGTCGTCGGCGCGTACCACGTTGAGGCGCAGGGCGTGGTCGGAACTCAAAAAAAACCGGGAGCTGCTGGTGTCGGCAGCCACTGCTTGGCCATTAATGCGTAGCGTCAGGTGGCGGGCCGATTCGGGGAGGGCAGGCCTCCGGGGCATGGGAGAATAAGGTGTGAGACCCAGCAGGGGCCAAAGCAGCAAGAGCGGAAGCAAACGTTTCATGCAGGCAGACTAGGCAAGAATCAGCCCAGAAGATAAGGAAAACGTTGCGGGAATGCAGCCATTCCGAGCAGCGGGCGGAAGCCGGGGAAATCGGGGAGTTAATCGACTCAGGGTTCTGCCCGTTGGTTGGAATGCCAGTGTGGTTATTCCTGCCGGCCCGGGTACTGCTGCAAAGCCGCCTCCAGGCAATCCATAGCCTGGTTAATCACGCCCTGGTTGACTACGTAGGCCAGGCGCACCTGCTGCCGTCCCAGGCCCGGAGTGGCATAAAAGCCCGAGGCCGGTGAAATCATCAGTGTCTGGCCGTGGTAGCTGAATTCCTCCAGCAGCCACTGTGCAAACCGGTCGGCATCGTCGACGGGCAGGTGGCAGATGACGTAGAAGGCGCCGCTGGGCGTGGGTACCCGCGTGCCGGGCATGGCCCGCAGCCGGCGCAGCATCAGGTCGCGCCGGGCCAGGTATTCGGTTTTGGTATGGTCAAAATAGGTTTCGGGCAGGTCGGCGGCGGCTTCGGCCAGCAGCTGCCCCAGGCCCGGCGGGCTCACCCGCAGCTGAGCCAGCTTGAAAAACACCTCCCGCAGGGCCCGGTTTTTGGTGACAATAGCTCCAATGCGGGCTCCGCAGGAGCTATAACGCTTCGAAATGGTGTCGAGCAGCACAATGTGCTCGTCGGCCCCTTGCAGGTGCAGGGCACTGGTGTATGCCGTATCGTAGCAAAATTCCCGGTAGGCCTCATCGGAGAGCAGGTAGAGCTTGTGGCGCAGGCACAGCTCCTTGAGTTGCTCCAGCTCCTGGCGGCTATACACGTAGCCGGTAGGATTGTTGGGGCTACAAATGAGGATGGCCTTAGTACGGGGCGTAATTTTCCGCTCGAACTCAGCAATGGGAGGCAGGGCAAAGTTGTCCTCCAGAAGGGCCGTAACCGGCACTACGTGCGTGCCAGTAGCCACGGCAAATGCCGAGTACGGACCGTAAAACGGCTCCGGCACTATAAACTCGTCGCCGGGGTTCAGGCAGCTCAGCAGCGCAAACGAAATAGCCTCACTGCCGCCTGTAGTCACAATAATGTCGTCGGCCTCCACCGGTAGCCCCAGCCGCTGGTAGTACTCGGCCAGCTTGTGGCGGTAGCTGGGGTAACCGGCCGTAGGGCTATACTCCAATACCTGTATGCTGGCCCGCTGCACGGCCGCCAGCATGGCCGGGGGTGTTTCGATGTCGGGCTGGCCGATATTGAGCGGATGCACCGTGAGGCCCCGTTGGCGGGCTGCCTCGGCGAAGGGAGTAAGTTTGCGGTACGGAGAAGGCGGCAACGCTACCCCACGCTGAGAAATCTGAAGCATGGGCTTAAAGATAGGCCGGACGCTATAAAAACCTAGCAAATTTCGCCTACGTGAGGGTTTTTGGGTTGCAGCGTAACTCAGTAGCCGGGGCGGTGGTTATAGCCGTATGGCTACCTCTCCTCAACCCGAAGTATGGCTGCGCGGCCCGCTGCCGCCTATTTCGCCCCTGTTGCAGCCAGTGGCTCAGGCGCTGCTGCAGGCCCGCGAAGAGCTGGCCGCCGCGTTGCGTCACTTCCCCGATGAGTTGCTGGGTGCGCGGCCAGCCGGGGTGGCTTCCGTCGGCTTTCATTTGCGCCACCTCAGCGGCGTGCTCGACCGGATGCAGACGTATGCCCGCCAGGAGCCGCTAAGCGCAGCGCAGTTTGCCTTTCTGGCGGCCGAAACCACTGGTGGCACTCCGCCCGACACGGTAGCCGGGCTGCTGGGGCAATTTTCCGAAGCCGTGGATGCCATGCTGCACACGTTGCAGCATACGCCCGAGCAGGAGCTGCCGGCATTCCGGCCCGTGGGACGGCAGGCGCTGCCCAGCACCGTAATGGGGCTGCTGGTGCACGCCGCCGAGCACACCACCCGCCATACGGGGCAGTTGCTGGTAACGGCCCGCGTAGTGCAGGCGCAGGCCGCCGGCCAACTCTAGCGCCGGGCCTTGTATACCTTGATGTAGTCGATAATGAAGGCGCTGCGGCGCTGGCCTGGAACTCCGCCCGGCCAGGTATCGGGCAAGGCAAAATTATTGACGGCCTGGTTGGCAATAATATCGACCGGGGCGGGGTAGGTGGGAATTTCCGACGCGGGCACCGTGCGCAGCCACTTGCGGTCCAGGTAGTAGGTCACGGCCTGCTTCGTCCAGACCACCGAAAACGTGTGGAAGCCCTGCGTCAGGTCGGTGGGGCCGGGGTAGGTGTAGCGGAACCCTTTGGCCCGGTACGGCGTCGATTTGGTACTGTAGTGAATGTTGTTGGAGGCCTCCCGCGGGTCGCCGCCCTCAAACACGTCAATCTCGGTGGGGCCGGCGTAGAGCCAGAACGCCGGCCAGGTTCCCAGGCCCCCGCCCAGCTTGCACCGGATTTCAAACAGCCCCAGCTCAAAGCCCCGGTTGCCGGGCCAGCGGCTGGTGTCGCCCAGCGCGGCATTGGTCTGGAAATCAGGCCGCAGGTCTATCCAGCCCGACTCATAGTGCAGCAGCTTGGTGGTGTCGCGCCCGTCGGTGGTTTTAAAGGGGTAGAGTAGGGGCGCTGCCAACGGGCGGGCAATGAGGTGGAGGGTGCCGTCGTGCAGCTCCACGTTGCGCTGGTCATAGTACTGGTCCTCGGTGGGGTTGCCAACCAGGGTGCGCTGGTTGTCCGGGGTGAATTTCCAGGGCCCCCGGGCTTCCATATCGGCTACGGAGCGGTAAGTATCAAAATCATCTGCGAATACCAGCTGCCACTGGCGGTAGCGCAGTGGTTTCTGGGCCCGCGCCGGGCCGCCCCACAGCAGCAGCAAACAACACAATAAAAACAGGCGCTTCATATACTCACTACGCATTACAGGCAGACAAATGCCCCGTTGAACGAAGAGAGAGCAGGAAAAGGTATGCTGCCTGCCCGTAAAAAGGGCGACCTTCCTGCCGGAAAGCCGCCCTTTTTTGCAAAATGAAAAACCCGGAGCTTCAGCTTCGGCTAGTACATGGCGTCAATGCCCGATTTGTCGCCGGCAGAGAGGCCAGTGCGCTGGATGTTGAAGGTGGAGCCATCCTTCTTGGTGATGGTAGGCTGGCCGTTAGAGGAAAACGAAAACGACCCATACATCATAATCGAGCCGAAATCCAGCACGCCATAATCGGTGCCGCCGTAGCCCTGGGCCGAGTATTTGGTGAAGTTGCCTTCGTAGCCGGCCTGAATATTCTGGGTAAGGATGTTCACGTAGGTGTCCCGGTCGTTGCGCGTTTGCTCGTGGAAAAGGCCCAGCGCGTGCCCGATTTCGTGAATGGTGTTACCAGTGGTGCAGCCCGAGGCCAGGTTGATGTACTGCCGGCCCCCAATCATGCCGATGTTGGATGAGCAGCCCGAGCCCACCCGGAACGTAACATAGTTGCTCTGAGTGGTGCGCTTAATAAACCGGACGGGCGAGTTGGCCTGCCAATGCGCAATGGCATCGGTTACACGGTTCTGGCTGGGCAATGCCGCATCAATGGTGTAGTACACAATAGCCGAGGGCCACCGGCCCGAAGTGCGGCCGGCGCTGCCGGGGCGGTTCTGGCCCTCTGAGGCGGCTACCTGCTCCGTGGTGAGCAGAATGTCGCCCTCGTACACCTTGTCGCCGTTGATTTCCTGGTAGGTAATGGGCTGGCCGCTGAATTCACCCTGTTTGGCCTGCCCCGTCTGGTTAGGATACGCCAGTTCGGCCTTGGCATCCTGGGTTTGCTCCAGCTGGCTGGGCTGGCTTTCGGTTTCTTTATTGCAGCTTGCTAAAGAAATAGTACCAAAAACGGCCGCAGCAGCCAGAACGGAAAATTGAGTTTTGCGCATAGTACAAGTGGTTTGGTTGTGGATTGCCGAATAACGGCAATTGGAAAAGAAATATTCCCCTTTGCCATGAACAAGATTATGGCATCCTCATCCGCTCTTCATCAATACCATCTATGGCGTAGCAACCAGGCTGAACAGGCCGGTTGGGAGGCTACCTGCCCGGCGCGTGCTACATCCGCAACTGCCACCAGCCATGCAGGAGTTACTGGGAAGCAGGAGCAAGGCAAGAACGCCAGGCTCCGCGCCGGAAAAGCAACGGTATAGCGAATGAATCCATGGAATAGTGAGTTTGATGCGGGAGCAAACGGTAATGCCTTTAGAAGCAGTCAGATGGCTTTTTTGCCGAAAATGGCACAGTGTTTGGACCAAAGCTTTCAACAATTCCTTCCTTTTCTTCCATTTATAATGAAGCAGTATCTACTTCTGGCATTATCCACTGCCGTCCTACTCTCTGCCTGTTCCAAAGACCAGGAATTCCCTGCCCCCATTACTCCCCCAGCGGCCCCCGACCAAGGTCAGGTGCGGGTCGTCAACAATCTGGCTCTGGCTACTGGTGGTTCCGGGCCCTCCAGCGCAATTCAGCTCCAGCTCAATGGTAACGC
Source organism: Hymenobacter metallilatus (assembly GCF_003944705.1). Classification (GTDB taxonomy): domain Bacteria; phylum Bacteroidota; class Bacteroidia; order Cytophagales; family Hymenobacteraceae; genus Hymenobacter; species Hymenobacter metallilatus. Next base: position 154,445 of record NZ_RWIS01000007.1, read on the forward strand.
AGTTGGACCGGCCGTACTTGCCGGCTCGGCTGGCCCCTACCAGGCCGTAACCGTCGGTGAGCCGTTCGCGCAGATTATGCTGCCGGCCTCTTCGGGTAGCTCCTGGGTGCAGTTCAATAAGCTGCCTATTGTTAAAAATCAGCGCTACACGCTGTTCACCCATACCATTGGCACCTCCCAAAGCGCAAAAGTGGTAACGGAAGCTCCGGCTGTGCCAACTCCTGTAGCCGGCAAAGCACAGGTACGGGTAATTAACCTGGCGGCCGAATCAACGCCGGTGCGTATTGGGGAGGCGCAGGCTCCGGCTCCGCTGTATCCGGAGGTAACCTGGGGGGGCGTAACGGGCTACCAGCCCGTGGATGCCCGCACGTATTCTCTGCAAGTCGCCCGTACCGATGGGGCGCAGACTACGCTCTTCACGCAATCAGTAACCTTGGCTGCCGGCAAAGCTTATACCCTGGTGTTGCGCGGTACTACCTACTCCAATGCCGTAGCCCCCGAAAAGCTGGCATTCGACCTCATTGCGGACGAATAGCTAACCGCTCCTGAATTTATTCCGCACTCCGCCGGGCTCCTGCACAGGGGCCCGGCGGAGTGCGTTTGGCCCGGCTGCTCTTGGCTATGCAGCCGGCCAGTATGTTCATAGAAATGGAGGCCGTGCAAGCCTCTCTCTCCGCCGCCGCCACGGCATGAAAATCGTAGGCCCGCCGCTGACGCTTTTGCGGCGTAGGTTACGTGCAGTCGCTCGGCTATGCCGAGTGACGACTACGCTCAAGCAGCTGTGCTGCGCGCGCCTGCTTATCTGTTGCGCAGGTTGGCGCGAGCAGATTCGGGGCACAGCCCCTCAGGCGTAGGCCTCACTCGGCATAGCCGAGCGAGTGCGGCGACACTGCGGCCTGCGTGCGCCGGTGGCCTTCGAAGTATCGGCTGCTACAGTGGCAGCATCTGTAAAGGACTGAAGTAACAGGCGCTGCTGAGTGGATAATGCTCTGGCGCGGTTACCAGGCCAGCTGCCACCGGGTTGTTGTGGATGTACTCTACTTTCTGCCGGATGACTGCTGGAGTCCAGAGAGCAATGGGGTAGGTAGTCTTTTGCCAGAACATATACTGCTCGTTCTGGCGCTGGGGGCGGGCATAGTAGGCAAAAAGCCGCATCATCCATTCACGGCGGCTTTCGTGCTCATTTTCGGTAATGGCTTTGAGAAGCTGGCGGGCGGTATGAGCCTTCAGGTCACGGAGTACGTCACTGAGGTTGCCTTCCGTGCGGGCCGCAATCAAATGCACATGGCTGCTCATCACCACGTAGGCGTACAGCTCCAGGCCCTTGTGGAGTTGGCAGTACCGCAGGCTGTCGATGATGATTTGCGTGTACTGCGGCCGAATGAACACGTCCACCCAGCCCACAACCGTCAGGGTCAGGAAAAACAAGCCACCCGGATAGGTTTTGCGCAGTTCGGACATATCGAAAAGATAGTATACTTAACGAATAACTTCTACTAACCGGGCCGTCTTGCCGCGTACACTCACTCTTGCAGTCGCTCGGCTATGCCGAGTGACGACTATGCCCAAGCAGCTGTGCTGCGCGCGCCTGCCTATCTGTTGCGCGGGTTAGCGCGGGCGGATTCGGGGCGCAGCCCCTCAGGCGTAGTCCTCACTCGGCATAGCCGAGCGAGTGCAACGTTGTCCCTTTTGGGTGGTTGCCGGCCGTTCAACGACGAGACGCAAGTATGCGTCTCTATACCCGTTTATGTATCTCATCAAACCGCGCCTCATCCGCCAACACGATACCGGACGGCGCAACTTTCGCATTATCCATTTGTCATGCGTTTAGAGTAGAATAACGCACGACAGATAGATGAATTTAAAGTCTTATAAACCCTGATTCTGGTAAGTTCTTTACCACCGGATTCCTCTCTGTCATATGAATAATCACGGCTATAATGTGGCGTAAACGCTTGGCTCTGATATCATCGGGGGCATAACGGTAGCAGTCATCATCATATACTATTTGCTTAGTTCTCCCATTTTCACGTATCGTCAGTATGGTTCGGCTACCCCTGGGAACAACTTGTTCAGTGCACAGAGCGGTAACATTTGCAGGCAGTGCGTTATAGTTCATATCAGACAGTTCTTGATAGATACTATCTAGCTGCGGCCGGCTGAAGCTAATATTAACCGTGGTATCGCCTGCAAAAATAATTTTCCTAGTAAAGGTTTGAGCAGTACCACTAAGGTGCACTTCATCATCGCCACAATCTAGGTTAATTGAGAAGTCAGCAGGAGCATGTGACTCATAACTACATGCTGAAGTTGATAGTAGCAGGATCAAATAGAAAAGAGAGTCAACGTAGAAACGCATACTCGTCATAGTAAATAAAAAACCCCGCGCTAGCCAAAACCAACGCGGGATTTTCGTGGATTAAGCAACCAATAAGCTACTACATCCGGTTGATAATCTCGTCGCCAAACTCGGAAGTTTTCAGGAGGGTGGCACCGTCCATCAGGCGTTCGAAGTCGTAGGTGACGCGCTTGGCGGCAATGGCAGCTTCGAGTCCTTTGTAGATGAGGTCGGCGGCTTCCTGCCAGCCCAGGTGCTCCAGCATGAGGGCGCCGGAGAGGATAACCGAGCCGGGGTTCACCTTGTCCTGGCCGGCGTACTTGGGCGCAGTGCCGTGGGTAGCCTCAAAAATGGCGTGGCCGGTTACGTAGTTGATGTTGGCCCCGGGCGCAATGCCGATACCGCCCACAATGGCAGCCAGCGCATCGGAGATGTAGTCGCCGTTCAGGTTCAGGGTGGCTACCACCGAGTAGTCGGCGGGGCGGAGCAGGATCTGCTGCAGGAAGGCGTCGGCAATGCTGTCCTTGATGAGGATTTTACCGCCGTCGAGGGCTGCTTTCTGCTGGGCGTCGGCCACTTCCTGGCCCTGTTTGGCCAGCACCTTGTCGTACTGGGCCCAGGTGTACACCTTGTCGCCGAATTCCTTCTCGGCCAGCTCGTAGCCCCAGGTTTTGAACGCGCCTTCGGTGAACTTCATGATGTTGCCCTTGTGCACAAGCGTCACCGAGGGTTTCTTGTTGTCGATGGCATACTGAATAGCCGCGCGCACCAGGCGCTCCGTTCCCTCTTTTGACACCGGCTTGATGCCAAACGACGACGACTCGGGGAAGCGGATTTTCTTTACGCCCATCTCATCCTGCAGGAACTCCAGCATTTTCTGGGCCTGGGGCGTACCGTTCATGTACTCAATACCGGCGTAAATGTCCTCCGTGTTTTCCCGGAAGATCACCATGTCGGTGAGGTTGGGCTGTTTTACGGGGGAGGGCACGCCGTCGAACCAGCGCACGGGGCGCACGCAGGCGTACAAATCCAGCTCCTGGCGCAGGGCCACGTTGAGGCTGCGGATACCGCCGCCCACGGGCGTGGTCAGGGGGCCTTTGATGCCCACGAGGTAGTCGCGGAAGGCATCCAGGGTTTCATTGGGCAGCCAGTTGTTGAGCTGCTTGAATGCTTTCTCACCGGCCAGAACTTCTTTCCACACCAGCTTGCGCGAGCCGCCGTAGGCTTTCTCTACTGCCGCGTTGAACACGCGCACGGAAGCCGCCCAAATATCCGGACCCGTACCGTCGCCTTCAATGAACGGGATGATGGGTTGATCGGGCACATTCAGCTTGCCGTTCTTGATGGTGATTTTCTCTGCCATTGTTGAAAAGGTACTTAGGTACTATAGGGTTGTAGTTGAGTGGGGCCGTCTGAACGTCATTCCGAGCGGAGCCGAGGAATCTCGCGTGCTGACGTCTGAGTTACCATGGCAACATCAGCACGCGAGATTCCTCGGCTCCGCTCGGAATGACGTTCTACCGGCGTCAGTACCCGAAAATCTCTTTCAGGGTAAGTTGCTGGACCTGGCCGTACTTGGCCAGCTCCTTGAAATTGAGGCGGTCTTTGCTGCCGATGACCAGGATGGTCTGGGGCTGGCCTTTCACGCGGGCCTGCTGGAACTTGAGCAGGTCCTGGAAGCTCATGTTGGGCGTCTGCTCGTACACGTCGCGGCGCAGGTCGTAGTCGAGGCCCAGGCGCTTGGCCCGCTCGTAGCTGAACAGGATATCCGACTTGGTAATGCGCTCCGTGGCAATGCTGTTGCGGATGGCGTCCTTGGCGATTTGCAGGTTGGCCTCGGCGGCGGGCATATCGTTGAGCAGGGTGTTCATGCCGGCCATGGCCTCGGGCAGCTTGTCGCTCTGGGTGCCGATGTAGCTGAGGTTGTAGGAGCTGCGGCCGGCCTTGTCGGCCGAGGCGAAGCGCGAGGAAGCCGAGTAGGCCAGGGCCTTCGACTCGCGCAATTCCTGAAACACGATGCTGCCCATGCTGCCCCCGAAGTACTCGTTGTAGAGGCTGGTGGTGGGCACCAGGCCCTTGTCGTACACTGGCCCTTTGCTCAGAAACAGGATTTCCGCCTGCACCATGTTGTAATCCACCCAGTACACCTTGCGGTCCGTCATCGGCTGCTCGGCAAAGTCCTGAGCCGCTGGGGTAGGGGTGAGCTTAGCGGGTGATTTGTGCAGTTGGTTGAGGGTATTTACAATACCTGTAGCCGATTCCCATTCCCGTCGTCCTTTCTCGTCACCGTTAGTGGAGACAGTTGCAGTGGCTATTCCCTCCACTTTACGCGGCCCGTAATACAGCACACGGTGCTGGTAGGTCGGGAGCTTCTGGATGAGACTGGTGAGCTGCTCGGGCTTCAGGGCCTTTAGCTCTTTCTCGCTCAGCTGGCTGGTGAAGGGGTTTTTCGCGCCGTACTTGGCGTAGTTCACCAGGGCCTGATTCAGAATCACGCCTTTGTTGAGCTTGGCATCCTGACGGGCTTTGAGCACGCCGGCAACCATGTTCTGCAACGCCGCCGCGTCGGGCTTAGGCGCGGCCAGCAGGCTCTCGAACAATTGCAGGGCCGGCTCAAAGTTGCTGTCGAGGCCCGAGAGGCTCACGAAGGTGCGGTCCTGGCCGCTTTGTACGGCGAAGGAGCAGCCCAGCTTGTAGAACTCCTGCTGGAGCTGGGCGGCGGTGTACTTGCCGGTGCCCAGGTACTGCAGGTAATCGGTGGCGAGGCCCAGCTTGGGGTCGTTGTTCGTGCCCAGGTCGAGCACGTAGTACAGGTTGAAGAGGTTATTTTCCTCGTTGTGGGTGTAGTACACCGGCACGCCCGAGGCCAGCTTGGTCTCCTGAATGTCCTTTTTGTAATCGAGGAACACCGGCTGCAAAGCGGGGGATGACTTGGCCGTTACCTGCTTGTAGAAGTCGGAGGCTACCTCCCGGTTCACGGGCACGGGCGTAATGGCGGGCTTTACCACTTTCACCTTGTTGGGGTCCTGGCCGGTGCGCTTGTACACCAGGGCGTAGCCGGGGCCGTAGTACTGGTTGGCCACGCGCATCACTTCCTCCTTGGTGATGGTGCCGAAGTCGTCCGTTTGCTTAAGGTAGTCCTTCCAGTCCGCGCGGGCTACAAAGGCGGCCACGAACGCGCCGGCGCGGGCCTCGTTGCTCTCGTAGCTCTTGGTGCGCTGCAGCTGCTCGTTGTTGATGATGGCCGGAATCAGCCACTCCGGGAAGTCTCCCTTTTTCACCTTGTTCAGCTCGGCCAGCAGCAGGTCGCGCACCTGCTCCAGCTTCTGGCCCTGGCGGGGCGTGGCGTAGAGAATGTGCGAGGAGTAGTCGTTGTTGATGTCGGTGAACGAGGCGGCGCTCAGCACGGCCTGCTTCTGGTTCAGGTCGAGGTCAATCAGCCCGGCCTGGCCGTTGCTCAGGATTTTATCAATCATGCGCAGCACCAGCGCCTCGCGGGTAGTGGTGCCGGGCAGGCGGAAACCGAGCATCACGTTTTCGGCGTCGGGGCCCAACACCTGCTTCACGATGGGGGCGGTGATGGGTGCTTCCTGGGCGGGCGTGAAGGCCGGCACGGGCTTACGCTGCAGCTTGCCGAAGTACTGGTCAATTACCCGGATGGTCTGGTCGTAGTCCAGGTCGCCGCTCAGGCACAGGGCCACGTTATTCGGCACGTAGTACTTCTCAAAATACCGTTTAATCTCCGTGATAGACGGATTTTGCAGGTGCTCGATAGTCCCGATGGTGGTCTGGGTGCCGTACTCGTGCTTCTGGTAGAGGCTGGCGCTCAGGGCCTCGTATTCCTTGCGGAAGTCGGAGTCGAGGCCGCGGTTTTTCTCCTCGTACACGGCCTCCAGCTCGGTGTGGAACAGGCGCGGCACCATCTCGCCAAGGCGCTCAGCCTGCACGGCGGCCCATTTTTCCAGCTGGTTGCTCGGAATGTCCTCCTGGTACACCGTCTGCTCCACCGAGGTGTAGGCGTTGGAGCCCTTGGCCCCGATGGCGCCCATCACCTTGTCGTACTCATTGGCCACGGCGTATTTGGCCGCCACACCCGAAATCGAGTCGATCTGGTGGTAGGTGCGCTTGCGGGCGGCGGGGTCGTTGCGCTGGGCGCGGTACTGCTCGTAAAGAGCCTCAATCTTGTCCAGCTCCACTTTCTCAGCGGCCCAGTTCTGGGTGCCCAGCCGGGAAGTGCCCTTGAACACCATGTGCTCCAGGTAGTGGGCGAGGCCGGTGGCGGTGCTGGGGTCGTTTTTGGAGCCGGCCCGCACGGCCAGATAGGTCTGGATGCGGGGGGCGTCCTTGTAGTCGGAGAGGTAAACGGTCAGGCCGTTATCCAGGGTGTAAATGCGAGCTTTGAGCGGGTCGCCTTCCACCGTCTGGTACTTATATTCCTTCTGCTGCAGAGCCGGGGCGGCGGCGGTTTCGGCGGCCGGAGCTGTTGCCGAGGTGGCCGGTTTACTGGTTTGGCATTGGGTAAGACCAAGCGTGGCCAGGGCCGGAATGAGAAGCAGCAGCGGTTTTTTCACGGGATGAGCAACGCGGAAAGCAGAGCGGGAAGGGATAAGATGCCAAAGATAGGCGGCCCCCCCGGGAATAAAAAGCTCCAGTAAGACACCCAACCCGCGAAGTGCGGAAAAATGCGTATGAGAGGGCCACTGATTTTCCACGAATTTCCCGGATTTCGTGGTCGAGTAGCAAGCCGTCCGGCCTGGTTGCAGCGGCCGTAGCGGTGCGGTAAACGGGTTTCATAGCCCATTCCTGCCACGCCCACACTAGCCTCTGCCGCGGGCCGGCAACTACTAGCCTTTTCGAATACCGGGGAGAAAACCCAATACGGCAGGTGTCACGAGTAATCGTCCACAAAATCCGGGAAATGCGCGGAAAATCCGGGAAACCAGAGGTCTTAGTCGACGTCCAGGCCCAGGCGCTGTTTCATTTCCACCAGTACGGGATACTTTTCCATCAGGTACTCCATCCGGTCGGTGGAGGTATACAGCTTGCGGCCGGTATCCACGCGCTCCACCACTTCTACCTGCACATTCAGGCGAGGGTAACCAGTGCGGCGGCGCAATTCTCCCAGCAGCTCGGCCCGCAACTCGTTGAACTGGTCTTCCTGCACGGGGTTGTCTACGCGCAGCAGAATTACGTGCTGCTCATTGGCCTGCACAGGGCGGTTGAGCAAGCTGTACTGGCTGGGGCTGATGGCTTTACGCTCCTCCTTCAGCTCGGCCCATACCCGCTGCAATACGTCATCATTGATGGCAGGTAGCCCGGTAGCGGGGCCACTGGGCTCGGCATCCACGGCCGCCTTACCGGCGGCGGCTTTCTGTTCCAGCTGGGCTTTCATGGCCGAAAGGCTCCCCAGGCCCGGCAGCTTGCTGCCTAGGCCCAGGGGCTTGCCGGTGGATATACCCGGGCGGGGTGGGGGCAGGGGCGCGGCCGTTACGGCCACCTGGCCCGGCTCGTGGCCGGCAATGCTGGGCTTGCCGATTTCCACGTGCGGCACCGTGTCGCGCAGTCTGCTGGTGGCCGGCACTTCGGTGGCGGCTTCGTCCTCAATGCTGGGCGTATCGTGCATTTCCTCCACGCCGCTGTCGACCGGCACAATGGGCTCGGGGTCGGCGGGGGCGTGGGCGTGGGCTAGTTGTTCGTTGTTCGTTGTTCGTTGTTCGTTGGCTGGACCGGCGCTGTACACAGCTGGCGCTTCGGCAGTGCCATCGGCTACGAGGCGGCCATTGGCGGCCGGACCTGCCGACGGGAGCACTGCTGTCGGCGCGGGGGGAGCGGTTACATCAGGGCTTTTTTTTTTGGCCTCGTTATTGGCAGTCGGCAGGGCCACGCCGCCCTGCAGGTCGCGGGCGAATTGCACGGCGCTGTTCAGGTAGGCCAGCTTCATGAGCGTGAGCTCCACGTGCAGGCGCTGGTTTTTGGCCTGCTTGAACTCCCGGTCGCAGAGGCTAACCAGGTTCAGGGCCGAGAGCAAAAAGGGCAGGGGAGCCGCCTGCGCCTGCTGCACGTAGCGGCTCCGGATGTTGTCGGATACCTCCAGCAGCTGCACCGTCACGGGGTCTTTGCACACCAGCAGGCCGCGCAGGTGCTCGGCGGCACCCACCACGAAGTTGTGCAGGTCGAAGCCCTGCTGCATTACCTCATCCAGCAGCAGCAGCGTGCCCGACAGGTTTTCGGTTAGCAGCGCGTCAATCAGCCGGAAATAGTACTCATAGTCCAGAATGTGCAGGTTCTGCACCACGTCCTGGTAGCGCAGGTGGTTGCCCGAGAAGGTCACCATCTGGTCGAACATGCTCAGGGCGTCGCGCAGGCCGCCGTCGGCTTTCTGGGCCAGCAGGTGCAGGGCATCGTCTTCGGCCTGAATGTGCTCCTGGGTAGCCACGTAGCGCAGGTGGTTGCGCATATCGTCCACCTTGATGCGGTTGAAGTCGAAAATCTGACACCGCGACAAAATGGTCGGGATAATCTTGTGCCGCTCGGTGGTAGCCAGGATAAAGATGGCGTAGCTTGGCGGTTCCTCCAGCGTTTTGAGGAAGGCATTGAAGGCCGCATTTGAGAGCATGTGCACCTCGTCGATGATGTACACCTTGAAGCGGCCCTGCTGCGGGGCGTAGCGCACCTGCTCCACCAGGCTGCGGATGTCCTCCACCGAGTTGTTAGAAGCCGCATCCAGCTCGTGTACGTTGAAGGAGGCATTTTCCTGGAAAGCCCGGCAGGAAGAGCACTTCCCGCAAGCTTCCAGCTCAAAGGGCGTGTTATCGGGGGCGGGGGACTTTTGCAGCGCATCGGGCACCAAATCGGGCTGGGTTTTCAGCAGCTCCGACACGGGACGGCCTTTGCGCACGTGTTCCTCTACAAACTCACAGTTGATGGTTTTGGCCAGAATCCGGGCACAGGTGGTTTTACCCACGCCCCGTGGCCCGCAGAACAGAAACGCCTGGGCCAGATGCTGCGAGGCAATGGCATTTTGGAGGGTGGTGGTAACGTGCTGTTGCCCCACCACGCTACGAAAGGTGGCTGGACGATACTTGCGGGCCGAAACGACGAAATTTTCCATACGAGCTACCGGCAAAGATACCCCGATAAAAGGTGAAATGGTGAAGTGGTGAGATGGTGAAGTGGTGAGTTTGACGTTCTATCCGCGCAGGTGGCGCAAGCGGCACGTCAAACTTGCTACTTCACCATCTCACCACTTCACCATCTCACCACTTCACCATCTCACCACTTCACCATCTCACCAAATGTTTATCTTCGCTGCTATGCCTGTTGCTTCGCTATCTGGTTCGGGGGCCGTGCCCGCGCCTCTCACCTGCGCCGTGGTCGATGACGAGCTGCTGCCGCGGCTGGCCGTGGTGAAGGCACTGCGGCAGCATCCCGGTTTGCGCTGCGTGGGCCAGTTTGAGAGCCTGGAGGCGCTGAAAGAAACTCTGGAGCTGCTGCCCGACGTGCTGTTGCTTGATATCGGCATCGGGCAGGCCAACGGGCTGGAGTACTTCAAAGCACTGCCTGAGCCGCCCCTGACGGTGTTCATTACCTCCCACCCCGAGTTTGCGGTGGAGAGCTTCGAGGCCGCTGCCTTCGATTACATTGTGAAGCCCCTCACCGACGAGCGGTTTGCTCGCGTGGCCGCCCGCCTGCTCGACCACCAGCTGCTGCGCCACAAGGCTGCGCTCTACGAGCTGCACGTGGGGGCTGAGTTCATCAGCATTCGGGAGGGGCACCGCACCAGCCGGGTATTGGTGCAGGACATCGTGTACCTCGAAGCCCTCGACAACTACACCCGTATCCATACGGCCCAGCGGCGCTACCTCACGCTGGCCAATCTGCGCGACCTGTGTGAACAGCTGCCGGCGGCTCGTTTCCTGCGCATCCACCGCACCTATGCCGTGGCCGTGGCCAAAGTAAGCCAGCTGGCCGGGTCCTCGGTGGTGGTAGATGGGTGGGAGTTGCCCGTGGGCCGCACCTACCGGGCGCAGGTGGCCGAGGCGCTGCTGTAAGGTGTAAAACCATCAGAACGATGTAGAGACGCGACACTTCGCGTCTTCTCGTTGAACGGCCGGAACCCCACCTAATAAACAACATCAGCACGCGCCGAGACGCGAAGTGTCGCGTCTCTACATCGTTCTGGCGGCGGAAGGCTGGGGCATTCTGCAACCTACACCAATTAGCGGATTTATATATAGCCAGCAGGTTGATAGGCAGCCCGCAACCGTGCATCTTTACCAACGACCTGCCGGGTATGGCGCGGCGAGTGGTTTAGCGGTTACTTATCTTTTGCCTTGGCAGCATGATGCGTGCAATGCGAAATACCTGGCGGCAAACCCTGGCTCTGCTGACGCTGGCCGCTACTGGCCCGGCCGCCGCGCAGCCCGGCCAGCTCGGAGCTCAGGCCCAGGAAATCGGCCGGCAGGCCCAGCAGCGGGCCGATTTGCGGGAGTTCGATGAGCAGGCGCTGCCACTTTACCACCGCGCCTGGCACCTGGCGCGGGCCGCCCACAACGACACGCTGCTGGCCCGCCACGCCTACCACGCCGGGCGCAGCCTCTACAACCTCAGCCGCCTCGACAGCGCCGCCGTACTGCTGCGCCTGAGCTGGCAGGTAAGCCGCCGCGCCCAGGATTTGCCCCAGGCCATCAGTGCCGGCACCTTCCTGATGTTCACCTACGGCCTGCAGGGCCACCCCGATTCGGTGCGCAATGTGCTGGAGCGGCTGCGGGCCCTCTACCCGCGCACCCAGCCCCGCACCGAGGCCCGCGCCCGCCTCGACAACGTGCTGGCCGGTCATTACCAGGATAACGGGGACTACGCCCGCGCCTTCGACTACCGCCTCGCTCAGCTGGCCTATGAGCGCCAGACCCACGACACAGTGGGCATTAGCGTGGCGCTAACCAACATTGGGGAGCTGTTTTACCTGCAAGGCCAGAGCCGGGAGGCGGTGCGCTACAAGCTGGAAGGGCTGCGCATGGCCGAGCAAACTCCGGCCATGCGCACCACCCTGCCCCAACTGCATGCCATGCTGGGTAAGTCGTACCTGGAAGCCAGCCAGCTGGATTCGGCGCGGCTGCACTACGAGGCGGCACTGCGCCGACTGGGCCCGGCCGCCGACCCCGCCGCTTCGGCCTACGTGCACGCCGAGCTAAGCGGGGTGCTGACCCGGCAACGCAAGCTGGCGCTGGCCCGGCAGCACAGCCAACAGGCGCTGGCCGCCGTGGCCCGGTCCGAGGACCTCGACACGCGGGCTACCGTGTATTTCTATGCCGGCGACGTGGAGCTGCAAGCCCGCAACTACGCCTTGGCCCGACGCTACCTGCGGCAGTCGTACGACCTGGCCCGGCAGGTGCAGAACAAAGACCGGTACGAGGCTATTACGCGGCTGCTGGCCGCGGCCGAAGCCGGCACCGGCCACTACGCCGAGGCCTACCGCCTGCGCAGTTACTCGGCCGCCTTGCTCGATTCGGCGCACATTGGGGAAGGGCAGCGGGCCATGGCGGCTATGGAGGCCCGCTACCAGAATCAGGACAAGCAGCGCCAGATCCGGCAGTTGCAACTAGAAACGCAGGCGCGGGCGGCCGAGGCCGCCCGCCAGCGTCGGGCCACCTACTGGGCCCTGGCCGGCGTGGGCGGACTGCTGCTGCTGGCGCTGATTGGGTACCTGCTGCGGCAGCGGCAGCGCACGGCCGCGCTGCTGGCCCAGCAAAACGCCCGCCTGGCCGACGCCAACCAGACCAAGGCCCAGCTCTTCTCCATCATCAGCCACGATTTGCGGGCGCCGGTGAGCAGCTTGTTTCAGATGCTGGAAATCATGCTCGACGCGCCCGACCTGCTGGACGAGCAAACCCGCCACGCCCAGGCCGTGCACCTGCGCCAAACTTCCCGCGACCTGCTGACGACTATGGACGAGCTGCTGGTGTGGTCGAAAAACCAGCTCGACCGCCTGGACCTGGTGGGTGAAAACGTGGCCCTGCCCGCGTTGCTGGCCGAGCTGCACGCCCTTTACGCGCCCCTGGCTCAGCAAAAGCGCCTCGACCTGCAAATCAGCTGCCCGCCCGACCTGCACCGCCGCACCGACCCCAATTTCCTGCGCGTGATTCTGCGTAACCTGCTCCAGAACGCCGTGAAGTTCACTCCGCCCGGTGGCCAGGTGCGCCTTGATGCCGAAGCCGGACCCGGCGCGGCCGTTACCCTGCGCGTCCGCGACACCGGCCCCGGCTTGGCCCCCAGCCAGCTTGCTCAGCTCCTCGACGCCCCCGAAACTACCCCGGCCAGCACCACGCACGGGCTGGGGCTGCGTCTTACCCAGGAGTTCGTGCGCCGTCTGGGCGGTACGCTCCGTGCCGAATCGGTGCCCGGCGCAGGCAGCATGTTTGCGGTGGTGGTGTAGGAGGAATATGTCCTAGTGAGGCGCGGTTCGGCTGATTGACCGTCATTCCGAGCATGTGGCGCATCAAGCCAGGGTGCGGAGGCGTAGTCGAGGAATTTCGCGTGCTGACGTTGTGGTGGGTTCGCCTCACGGGACCCCTACGCCGCTTGATGCGCGAAATAAAAAGGAGAGGGGGAAGCCAGGTAATCATGTCAGCCAGAACGTATGCAATAGGTCTGTAGAACACTACGAAACACTGTGTAATCCTCTGCGAAACACTACGAGAAATAAAACAGGGTAGCTCTTTGAGCAAGCACCACCAGCATCAACGCAAAAGATTTTTGCTGCCGACTATTCGATTGGTAAACGGCTTTAATTGTCGTTTACCAATTTTTTTTGTTGTTCACCCCGGATAGGAAGAAGGGTTGGGTCGAAGTAAGCAGTTTTGGCTATGGAACCAATTGCCAGCCAACTACCGCCCCTCAGACGCCATGCCGCACCCGATGCGCTTCTCTGGCTAAGCCACGACCGGAACTACGCTGCCGCCTGAGTTTACTCGTCAGCCAGGTACAGGTAGGAGTGGTACACCCCGGTAGCTCTGCCCGGCGGCACCCTTGGTAAAAGTGGGCTGCTCCCGCAGATACGCCTGAACTCATACGTGGCAGCCGTGCCCAAGCCTGCGTCACCTCGCATACTTATGTGATTGTGCGGTGTGAAAATTAGTTGAATTATTGCAGGAAAATTTTTGACTTAAAAAATGCCTCATCCACCTTTCTTCTTTCCTCACCTATGAATCAATCCTTACGTATAGTTTGGGTGCTGGTATTACTACTAGCTGGTGTGGCAGCCCAGGCCCAGGTTGGAGTGGGCACTACCTCGCCCGATGCCTCGGCGGCCCTGCACATCAGTTCTCCTAACAAAGGGGTGTTATTTCCTCAGGTAAGCCTGACCTCCCTCTCCGATGCGGTTGCGGTTCCCAGCCCGGCCCCCAGCCTGCTGGTTTACAATACCAACGCCAGCCTCAGTGGCGGGGTGGGCTTTTATTATAACAGTGGCACTGCGGCAGCGCCCACTTGGACGCGCCTTAATACGGGCTCGGCCCCGACTGGAGCGAGCTGGAGCCTCACCGGCAACGCCGCCACCGACCCCACCACCAATTACCTGGGCACCACCGACCGGCAGCCGCTGGTGCTGCGCACGGAGGGCACCGAAAAGGCGCGGCTGGGTCTGAATGGGGCGTGGTGGCTGGGAGCTGCCCCCGTTGGCGACCCAACCTACCCCGATAATAACCTGCTGGTGGGCTACCAGGCGGGCAATGTACTGCCTGCCGGGGCCTTCAACAACCAGATGATAGGCTACCAGGCCGGTCTGAAGGCAACGGGTAACTTCAACCAGTTTATGGGGTTTCAGGCTGGGTACAATACGACCACCGGCGGCAATAACTACATCAGTGGAATGCGGGCCGGCTTTGCCAACACCACCGGTCAGCAAAACTTTTTTGAAGGCAAATTCGCGGGGCAGGCCAACACCACCGGCAGCAACAACCATTTTGCAGGCTATCTGGCCGGTTACGCCAACACCACCGCCGACGCTAACCATTTTGAGGGAAACCAGGCCGGCTACGCCAACACCACCGGCGAGGAAAACCACTTTAGCGGCTACCGGGCGGGGCGGGCCAATACCACCGGCTACCGCAACCTGTTTGTGGGCTACCGGGCCGGCATGGTGAACACCACCGGTCGGGGCAACATCTTCCTGGGGGCCAATGCCGGCCGCCGCAACGTGAACGGCGACGGTAACGTGGCCATCGGGCACGGGGCGCTGTCGTTCAGCGTGGATGCCTACGCCAACGTGCTAGTAGGAGACTCAGCCGGCAACAAGCTCACCGACGACTCCAACGTGCTCATTGGCTACGAGTCGGGTCTGAATGCCACCACCGCCAGCGGCAATGTAGGGGTAGGCCGCGCCACTGGCCGCAGCCTCACCACCGGCGACGAAAACGTGCTGATTGGGCAGCAGGCCGGCGCCTCCGTAACTACCGCCTCGGGCAATACCCTGGTAGGCTACCAGGCCGGCAACGACAACACGGCGACCGGCGTGACGATAATCGGGGCCAATGCCGGTGTAAATAATACGACCGGGGCGGGTAACGTGTTTATGGGCTACTTCAGCGGCAACGATAACACCACCGGCAGCTACAATACTTTTTTGGGCTACGAAGCCGGCCTGACCAACGTCTCGGCTGCCGACAACACCTACGTGGGCTATCAGGCCGGCCGGCAGACGGTAGTGGGCGTGCATAACACCTTTGTGGGCAGCGGCAGTGGCCTGGGCAGCGGGGCCAATGGCAACTCCCAGGACAATACAGCTCTGGGCTACCACGCCGGCCGGGCCCTCGATTTTGCCTTCAGCAACACCTTTGTGGGCAGCGAGGCCGGGCCCGTAACGACTACTGGCGGCTACAACGCTTTTTTGGGCAGCAAGGCCGGCTGGAAAAACACCACCGGTGGGGCCAATACCTTTCTGGGCAGTGGAGCCGGCCTCTACAATACCACCGGGGCCCGCAACGTGCTGGTAGGCAGTACCGCCGGCCGCAACGCCCAAACCAACAGCGACAATACCATGGTAGGCAACAACGCCGGCTACAGCACTCTGGCCGACGACAACACCTTTCTGGGAAGCACCGCCGGCCTCGATAACACCAGCGGCACGGCTAACGTGTACGTGGGTTCTCAGGCCGGCCGCGGCGCTACCGGTCAGTACAACGCCATAGTGGGCTTCGATGCCGGTTCAGGTTCCAACTCCAACGGCAGCAGCGGCAGCACCGCCGCCAGCAACGTAACGCTGATGGGGTACCAGGCCGGCCAGCGTAACACCGCCAACGGCCTCACAGCTCTGGGCTATCAGGCCGGTCAGATTAACCGAGGTGTTAACAACACGTTCGTGGGCGCCGATGCTGGAGGTACTACTACCACCGGCACCGACAACACCTTTGTGGGGGCCGCCTCAGGAGGCAGCAATTTTACTGGCAGCCGCATTACGGCCATTGGCAGCGGCGCCGGCACGGCCGCCGGGCAGCCGGGTCTTACCAACTGCACCTTTCTGGGCTATGGGGCCCAATCGGCCTACAACAACATTATGGTGTTTGGTAATGATGAAGTGAAATACTGGATTTTTGGTCGTCAGACGCCGGGCGCCGGGGTACTAACGGTGGGCACCGGTGGTACTCAGCCCACGGCCGGCAATGGGGCCTACCTCAGCACCGGCGGCGCTTGGACCAATGCCTCCGACGTAAACCTGAAGGAGAACATTCAGGCCGTGGATGGGGCTCAGCTGCTGGGTCTGATCCGGCAGCTGCCCATCACGCGTTGGCAGTACAAGCGCACCGAGGGCGAAACCCATATCGGCCCCATGGCTCAGGATTTCTACCGCCTCTTCCACCTGGGCGTAAACGAAACCAGTGTCAGCTCCATTGACCCGGCCGGGGTGGCGCTGGTGGGCGTGCAGGAACTGGCCCGGCAGAACGACGCGCTACGCCAGGATAACGAGCAGCTACGCCGGCAGCTGCAAGCCGTGCAAAGTCAGCAAGCCGGCACCGAAACCCGCCTGGCTGCCCTGGAGCAAGCCCTGCGCCCGGCTCCGGCTGCGCCCATGGCCCAGGCGGCTCGCTAGGCGGCTACCGTTTTTCACTCACCTCATTGCCGCCCGGGTGTACCCCGCCCCAACCTTCTGGCAGTGGTTGCTGGCCCAAAAGCTGTCCGCGCCCCCCTGCCGTCTCGCCCGGCGCTACCCTGCTGCCTTTTGCCTAGTGGCAGGACATGCGCATGGGGACTTGTTGAACACGGCCAGAAACCTGCCACAAGAGCACCGGGCGTAGGTCTTGCTGATACCACGCCATCTGCCTTTTCACTCTAGCTATGAAACAACTTTTCCAAACCCTGCTCCTGTTGCTGCTGATTTCGGCAGTGGCAGCGCGGGCTCAGGTGGGCGTGGGCACCACCACCCCTGATGCTAAAGCCGCCCTCGACATCCAGGCCACCGATAAGGGCCTGCTGATTCCGCGCCTCACGGCCGCCCAGCGTACGGCCCTCAGCAGTCCGCCCCAGGGCCTGATGGTATACCAAACCGATGGCACAGCCTCGGGCGGAGCGCAGACCGGCTTCTGGTACTATGCCGGCTCGCCTGCAGCCTGGGTATTTCTGAACCCTGTGCCCAGTGGAGGCGGCCTCACGCTGCCCTACAGCGGCACGGCCAGTACGGCCGGCAATGCGTTTCAAGTGAGCAACAACGGCTCGGGCATAGCCGTGCAAGGGCAGACTGGCACCGGTCAGGGTATATATGGCTTGGCCCTGACGACGGGTACCGGTGTGTTCGGAGATAATCTGGGCACTGGTACCGGCGTGTTGGGCCGGGCCGCCGCCGGCCCTGGGGTACTGGCCAGCTCCACCAGCGGCCCGGCTCTCATTGCCAGCAAAATAAGCGCGCAAACGGGCCGGGTAGCCGAATTCAGCAGCACACCCACCACCAACGACTCCACGGCCGTGCACATCAGTACTGCCGGCGACCGGCCTGCCCTGCGGGCCGTGAGTACAGCTAGTTCGGCCCAGGCGGCTATCCGGGGCGTGAAGCAAGCCGGCACCGATGGTATCGGGGTAGAAGGTGTAGTAACGAACGGGGGCGGCAACGCAGCTGGGGTGCTGGGTCAGGATAAAAGCGGCACCGGTACTGGCAGCGGCGTCATTGGTCTTACGGCCGGGGGCTATGGGGTACGTGGTATTGCCTCGGCCAGTGGCGGCTACGGCGTAAGCGGCTCGGCTACCAGTTCCTACGGCGTAATTGGCAGCAGCCAGACCGGCAGTGGCGTGTACGGCAGCAGCGGCAGTGGCTACGGGGTGCAAGCCCAGGCGGCTGCTACGGCCGCAGTGTTTGGCTCGGCCAGCCCCAACGTGGCCACCAGCGGCGCGGTAGTAGGCACCAACACCAATTCCGGCGGCAATGCCACCGGTGTGCTGGGCCTCACGCAGAATGGCTGGGGGGTACGCGGCGTGGCTTCGGCCAGTAGCGGCTACGGGGTGGAGGGTGTGGGCACGGCCGGCTACGGTGTGCGGGGCATTTCTACCACCGGCACGGGCGTGTACGGCCTCACGTCGGCCGACGGCAGCGAGGCGGGAGTGGAAGGCCGGAGTTCCAACAGCTCGGGCGTGGGCGTGCGCGGCATCAGCAGCAGTGGCTCCGGCGTGCGGGGCGAAGCTTCTGGCAGCAACGGCTACGGCGTATTCGGCTCGGCCGCGGCCACCAACGGCATCGGCGTGTACGGCTCGGCTACGGGGGCGGCTTCGGCCGTGTACGGGGTAGCCAGCGGCACGGGCCGGGCCGGCTACTTCAACCAGAACAGTAGCAGCGGCACGGCCAACGCGCTGGAAGTGCAAAATAGCAGCCTGGGCCGTACAGCCTTCTTTAACCAAAGCAACAGCAGCAATTCAGCAGCGGCGGTGGAAATAAACCAGAGTGGCACCGGCCCGGCCCTGAATGTGCGCGGAGGAGCAATACGTACCAACGAAATCAATACCCCTGCTACCAACACGTACAACATGCTGCCGGTGGCATATGGAAAAATAGATGCAGATGGTACCATCATAACGGGGTCAGGCAACTTCTCCGTTGCACACACTGCTAACACGGGTACTTACATCATTACCCTAACCTCTAGCAACTTGTCGTCCACCAGTATGAACGACCTAGTAAGCGTGGTGAGCCTGAGCAGTTCATTATCCTCAGCCAGATGCACCATCAGCACCCGTAACGGTACCAGTATCAATAATAACATCGCCGCTTTCGCAGTGGATGTTCGGAATGCCAACAGTGGTAGCCCAATCGTGCCCGAGGAGCGCTTCTCATTTCTGCTTTTCAAGCCCTAAGCGCAATAAAGTATGTCTGAACCCATGAGCAGCCGAAGCATAGGTGAGCAGTAGCCCTGCCAGCCAAGCCTGCTGAATGAGTTTGACAAGTTTATCCTACTTCTCTTCCGTCGAGTTCCAGTTTTCCTGCCATGAAAAATAGGTACGCTTTACTTCCTGTTCTGGCCTTGCTGCCCCTGGCCACCCAGGCCCAGCTGGCCATTCCGGCCGGCAGCACGCTTTCGGTGAGCAGCGGCGGCACCGTGGCCGTAGTTGGCAACGTGCAAAACGCCGGCACCCTCAGCAACCTGGGTACCGTGCAGCTCACCGGCAGCCTCAGCAGTTCCGGTAGTATTAGCGGTGCTACGGGCCTACTCAAGCTCACCGGCACAACCACTCAACCGTTGAACGTGAGCAGTTTGCTGCCTTCCCTGGAAATTCTGAACCCGCTGGGGGCAGTGCTGGATGGCCCGCTACAGGTGCGGCAGCTGCTGCTCAGCGGCGGCCCGCTACGGCTGGGGGCCCACACGCTCATAAGCACCGTGGGGGGCACTATTACGGGTATTGATGCCTCCGCCGGACGCTTCTTGATTACCGACGGAACGGGCATGATGCAACGGAGCGTGGGCACGGCGGCCACCCTGTTCCCGGTGGGCGTCAGCGCCACCCGCTACGCTCCGGCCACGCTCACCCGCTCCAGCGGCCAGGACCTCTACGCGCTGCGGGCCGCACCCGGAGCCCTCAGCGGCGGCAGCAACGGTACCCCGCTCACCCAGGATGCCGTGGCCCTGCACTGGGAGCTGACCCCGCCCGACGCCGTGCCCTTTACCCTGAGCGTACAGTGGAACCAGGCCGACGAGCTGAGTGGCTTCAACCGCAACCAGTCGGCGCTGGGGCGCTGGACTGGCAGCAGCTACGGGCCCACTGAAGTATTCGGCAACGCCGGGGGCTCGGGTAGTGGGCCCTATTCGCGCACCGTGAGCGGGCTTACCGCTGCCGGTCCCTACGTGGTGCTCGACCAGCAGGCCCCGCTGCCCGTGGAGCTGACCCGCTTCGAAGCCCGCCGCCCAACCGGCCAGGCGCGGGTGCTGCTGAGCTGGGCCACGGCCTCCGAGCTGCACAACGCCGGTTTCGAGGTGCAGCGCCAGGACGCAGGCCAGACCACGTTCCGCCGGGTAGGCTTCGTGGCCGGGCGCGGCACCACCAGCACCGCCACCGAGTATACCTTCTCCGACCCCAACGACTTCCGGGGCCTGAGCTACTACCGCCTCCGCCAGCTCGACCAGGACGGCACCGAAACCTTTACGGAGGTGCGCACCGTGAGCGGCCTGGGCAGCGGCAGCGCGTTCAGTCTGGCCGCCTACCCCAACCCCGTCGCGCCCCAGGCCACGCTCACGCTGGAAGCCGCCGGCCCCGTCCCCACCGGCCTCCAACTGGCTTTCTACGCCGCCGATGGCCGCTTGGTACGCCAGCTCCACTGGCCTGCCGCCGCCGCGCAGGTGAAGCTGCCCACGCCGGGGCTGCCGCAAGGCACCTACTGGCTGCGCTACCACGCCCCCGACGGCACCAAAGGCACGCTGCCGCTGGTGGTAGGGGAGTAGTGTTTGTCATGAGGGGAATAAGCCCGTCATGCTGAGCGAAGGCGCAGCCGGAGTCGAAGCATCTCTACCGCTGACTAATTCTTGACGCATGAACGACTGTAGAGACGCGACACTTCGCGTCTCCCGCCAGAACGACCGGCACTGTTCAGGTTAAACAACGTCAGCACGCGCCGAGACGCGAAGTGTCGCGTCTCTACACCGCCGGAGCCGTCTTACTCCCCCTCTCCCCCTGGAGAGGGGGCCGGGGGGGGAGGCGCAACGAAGCGGTAGAGATGCTTCGACTCCGGCTGCGCCTTCGCTCAGCATGACGGTCCTCAAAATCCCTTGAACATCACATGATTATGTAGTTGCGTGGCTGAGCCGCCCTCCGGTACTTGACTTGAATTTCTGCCTGTAATTTTTGTATTCTAATCCTTTCATCGTATGAAAACACCGTTGCTTACCGCTGGCCTGCTACTCCTGACGACAGTTGGGGCGCTGGCCCAGCCGTCGGTATCCGCTGCGCCCTCTGTGCCAGCCTCCGATACTTACTTCGGCACCAAGGTCGACGACCCCTACCGCAATCTGGAAAATCTACAGGACCCCGCCGTGGCTTCCTGGATGAAAGCCCAGAGCGAGTACGCCCGCCGCACCCTCGACGCCATTCCGGGCCGGCAGGGCTTGATTGATAAAATGGTAGCCATGGACCAGCGCAAAGCCGCCCGTGTATCGGACCTGCGCGTGGCCGACAACGACCGGTATTTCTACTACAAGTCGCGGCCCCAGGACCAGCAGCCCAAGCTTTACTACCGCGACGGGTACAAGGGCCAGGAAGTGCTGCTCTTCGATCCCGAGACGTACGAGAAAGGTAAGGTGTTCAACATCAACGGCTTTTCGCCCACCAACGACGGCTCCAAGGTGTCGTTTGGGGTAAGTGAGAAGGGCACCGAGCTGGGCCGCACGCTCATTATGGACGTGAAAACCCGCAAGCTCTACCCCGAGCAGATTCAGCTGAACCGGGGTGGCGGCGAGTGGCTGCCCGACAATCAGACCCTCGTGTACCTGCCCTACAACAACGGCGACCTGAAAGACATGGCCGCCCGCCAGAACACCCAGTGCCGCCTGCACCGCCTGGGCACGCCCGTAGCCCAGGATAAAGTGGTGTTTTCCAGCCAGCTCTACCCCAAGCTCGGCATCAAGCCCTCCGACTACCCCTATGCCGGCATCGACCGGGACACCAAGCTGGCCTACGGCTTTCTGTACACCGTGGAGCGCTACCTGAATATCTTCTACGCCCCGGCCGCCACCTTCGGCCAGCCCAATATGCCCTGGCAGCCCCTGTTTCGCTCCGCTGATGAAGTCACCAACTTCGTGACCGACGAGCAGAACATCTACTTCGTGACCTCCCGGAACACGCCCCGCCAGAAGCTCATGCGCATGTCCGCCGCCCGACCCGACTTGGCCGCGGCCGAAGTTCTGGTGCCCGAAAGCGCCGACGAATCCATCAACGACGAACAGCTGAAAGCTACCAAGGACGGCGTGTATTTCGTGCGTACCCGCAACGGCGTGCAGGCCCGGCTCTACTTCCTGCCGCGTGGCACCAAAACCGTACAGGAGCTGAAGCTGCCCCAGGCCGCCGGCCGCATCGAGCTGACCAACAAAAACGCGCAGTCCTCGGACCTGTGGGTGACGCTGGGCGGCTGGACTATGGACCGCAAGCGGTACCGCTTCAACCCGGCCACCAAGCAGTTTGCGCTGGAACCGTTGTCGTCGGAGGCGCAGTACCCGGAGTTTGCCGATCTGGTAGTGGAGGAGCTGATGGTGCCCTCGCACGACGGCGTGCAAGTGCCGCTGTCCATCGTGTATAAGAAAGGCCTGAAGCGCGACGGGCAGGCTCCGACGCTGATGGTGGGGTATGGAGCCTATTCGCGGGCTATGGAGCCCACGTTTATGCCGCCGTTCCTGCTGTGGGCGGCCCAGGGTGGCATTCTGGCCGTGCCGCACGTGCGCGGTGGCGGCGAGCTGGGTGAGGACTGGCACAAGGCCGGGCAGAAAACCACCAAGCCCAACACCTGGAAAGACCTGATTGCCTGCGCCGACTACCTCGCCAAAAACAGCTACACCGCGCCCGGCAAAATTGCCATCAACGGCGGCAGCGCCGGCGGCATCCTCATCGGGAGGGCCATGACGGAGCGGCCCGACTTATTCGCAGTAGCCATTCCGGAAGTAGGCTGCCTGAATGCCGTACGCATGGAAAACTCGCCCAACGGCCCCGTCAACATCCCCGAGTTCGGCACCATGGCCAAGGAGGATGAGGCCAAGGCCTTGCTGGAAATGGATGCCTACCACCACCTCAAGCCCGGTACCCAGTACCCTGCCACGCTCGTCACGGCCGGCTTCAACGATCCGCGCGTAATTGCCTGGCAGCCGGCCAAGTTTGCCGCCCGTCTGCAAGCCAGCAACGCCGGCTCCAAGCCCGTCCTGTTCTTCACCGACTACGACGCTGGCCACGGCATGGGCGACTCCCGCCTCAAGCAGTTTGAAGCCATTGCCGACCTGATGGCCTTTGGACTCTGGCAGACCGGCACCTCCGGCTTCCAGCCCGCCACGGCGGCCGTGAAGTAGCCGCCCGACATGCAGAGGCGCAGCCGAAGCATCTCGCGTGCGGATGTTGAAATGCTATTCAGGCGTCAGTACGCGAGATGCTTCGGCTCTGCTTGATTTGCAGAATGCTCTGCATGACGGATTGCTCATCCAACCATTCGCCCGGATCTTTTCCTGGTGGTCAAAAGGCGAAACCGGAACATTTTCGGCGGTTAGCAACGTTTTCTGGCTGATGTGCGTACATTCGCACCCCGCTACCTCGGTGGCGGGTTTGTTCTTTCTCAATTGGGGCCGACCGGAATTGACAGCTTGTGCATGTCGCGAGTAAGCGTGTCGGGAGTTGGATGAATCTCCCGTAAAAAAAGCCGTCCAAACAATAACTGGCGAGTATAGCTACGCCATGGCTGCCTAGTCTAGGTACTAAGCACTGTCATCGTCCCGCACCCGTCTTCCTGCTCACGGGTGAGTTCGGGGCGTCGTAAGAGTTAGGATAGTCTGTGTGGCGCTGCGACGCGCAGGCGAAACTCAAGTAGATAAGGGGAAATCAAGGGCCTGATGTGCGCCTGGTTTCCTTCGAAAATTCAAGCATAGATACACACGTAGAAAGCTCGACGCCTTCCTTGTCTGGACCAGGGTTCGAATCCCTGCGGCTCCACTTTGTTGCAGAAGTGAGAGGATAGAAATAAGAGCTTAGACTTCTGTTTCTTTTCCCCGGCTTCTGAGCTATTGAAACCCGATTTAGCCCTGCTGAATCGGGTTTTTTTGTGAACTAGCATAGCTGTCATTCCGTGCGTTGGTCCTACCAGCCGCCGGTTCAGCCCAAGCCACCCCGCCCATGCCCACCGGAACCCTGCTGCTCATCGACGACGAAACCAGCCTGCGCCAGATGCTGGCCCGGGTGCTGGAACTGGAAGACTACACCGTGCTGCAGGCTCCCGACGCCCGCCGCGGCCTGGAGCTGCTGCGCCAGCACCAGGACGAGGTATTGGTAGTGCTCAGCGACGTGAAGCTACCCGACGGCTACGGCCTCGACCTGCTGCCGCGCTACAAGCAAGTGACTCCGCTGGCCGAAGTCATCCTGATGACGGCCTATGGCACCATCCCCGACGGGGTGCGGGCCATGAAGGAGGGCGCCTTTGACTACCTCACCAAGGGCGACTCCGACGACCAGCTGCTGGTGGTAGTCGAGCGCGCCGCCGACCGGGCCCGCCTGCAGCGCCGCGTGGCCGACTTGGAGAAGAAAGTAGGCGCCCAGTACAGCTTCGAGAGCATGATTGGCCGCTCCCGGGCGCTGCTGCAGGCCCGCAAGCTGGCTGAACGTGCGGCCCCCACCGACAGCACCGTGCTGCTGGAAGGCCCCACCGGCGCGGGCAAGGAGCTGTTTGCCCAGGCGATTCACCAGGCCAGTCCGCGCCGCGGCAAGCCGTTTGTGGCCGTCAACTGCTCGGCTTTCCCCAAGGATTTGCTGGAATCGGAGCTGTTTGGGTACCGCAAGGGCGCGTTTACGGGGGCGCTGACGGATAAAAAGGGGCTGCTGGAAGAAGCCAATGGCGGCACCCTGTTTCTGGACGAAATCGGGGAGCTGGAGCTGAACGTGCAGGCCAAGTTCCTCCGGGTGCTGGAAACCCAGCAGTTCACCAAGCTCGGCGACACCCGGTCCACCAGCGTGAACGTGCGTATCGTGGCCGCCACCAACCGCAACCTGCGCCAGGAAGCCGAAGCCGGCCACTTCCGCCCCGATTTGTACTACCGCTTGGCTGTATTCACGGTGCCGGTGCCCGGCCTCAACGAGCGGCGCGAGGATGTGCCCCTGCTGGCCGAGTACTTCCTGCAGTTCTTCGCCGGCAAGCTGCGCCGCCGCCTGCGCGGGCTGGAGCCCGAGGTGCTGGAGCAGCTGCGCCGCCACGACTGGCGGGGCAACGTGCGGGAGCTGAAAAACGTGCTGGAGCGCGCCGCCATCCTGGCCGACGGCGACACAGTAACCGTGGACGACCTGCCCGCCGACTTCCACTACCTGCCCGCCGCCCCCGGCACCGACGAAGCCTCCGACAATAGCCTCCGCACCCTGGAAAAACACCAGATTAGGCAGGTGCTTCACGACACCGGCGGCAACAAAATGGAAGCCGCCCGCCAGCTCGGCATCGGCACCAAAACGCTTTACCGCAAAATCCAGGAGTACGGTCTGTAGAGACGCAATAGTTGGAGTCTCTCCGTTGAACGATGCCGCCTACGCCCCAGGGCTGGAGCCCCTGGCTACGTAACGCCCGCCCGTCCTCACTCACTAGCCCAGGGCTTCAGCCCTTGGACACAAGCACTCTACCAAACCGGGTTATTCTGACCGCCACACCGGGTCAGAATGACCCGGTTTTTTTGTGCACGGAGCGTGAGGTAGGAGAGAAGTGAGAATATTTTGATCTGATAATCAGATTGATGTGGTGAAAATGGTGGGTGATGGCCGGATGTGGGCCCGGATTGGCAAGAAGCCGTCCGAGCCATTCGTCGATTCGGCAAACGGACCGAACCGGGGCCGGCGCTGAGTTGCCTGACAACCAGCCCAGCGCCATGCCCCGCCGACGCGGGCTCACGCACGGACCCGTTCCACTTCTTTTCATCTCGTCAGATGACTTCTTCTTCCGAAACCGCCACCCTGTTGCTGGAAAGCTTCCCCGAACTGGGGGCGGAACTGCAGGTGCCGGCCACGCGCCAGAGCCTGTACCGGCAGCTGAGCTGCTTTGCCACCTTCACCCGCGAAGCCGCCGAGGCCGGCCAACTGGCCCTGCTCAAGCGCTGCTTCGAGGTGGCCGACCGCCTGCTGCGCCAGGGCGACGCTTACCTGGCCCGCGCCATCGAAAATGTGTACCTGCACTGCCTGCACCTCGATGGCAGCACCTACGGCAACCAGCTGGCCCGCCAGCTCATGCCCAGCCGCCTCTACCAGACTTACAACTATCCGCACACCACCATGCTGCCCTAGGGCCGCTGCTTTTCTGCTTTGCCAATGGCTCCGCTCCTGATGATTCCCGTGCTCACGGCCGCCGGCCTGGCCGGTTTCTGGCTCTTCTACAAGTCCGTCGATTTCTTCGACCAGATCTAACCCCGTCGTGCCATGATGGTCACTCTGTTTTTCCTCTCCCTCGCCACGTTCGGCTACCTCTGCTACGTGCTGCTGCGCCCGGAGCGCTTCTAGTTGTCAGTTGCTGGTTGTCAGTTGCCAGGCGCTGGTTATCAAGCGGTTTATCCTGCCTGATAACGATAAAGTCGACAACTGACAACGAATAACTAGCAACTGACAACCAATAACTGACAACTCACCGAAAATGAACAACGAACTACTCAGCATCGGCGGAATATACCTCGTTACGCTGGTGCTGGCCCTGCCGCTGGGCGCGTATCTGGCCCGGGTGTTCCGGGGCGAAAAGAACCTGCTCGACTTCATGCGGCCCGTCGAGAATGGCATCTACCGGCTTTCGGGCATTGATGCCCGCCGCGAGATGACGTGGCAGCAGCACATGGTGGCGCTGCTCACCATCAACTTGGTGTGGTTCCTGCTGGCCATGCTGGTGCTGTGCACCCAGGGCAGCCTGCCGCTCAACCCCGACGGCAACCCCTCGATGTCGCCTGACTTGGCCTTCAACACGGCCATTTCCTTCCTGGTGAACTGCAACCTGCAGCACTACTCCGGCGAGTCGGGCCTGTCGTACCTCTCCCAGATTGTGGTGATTACCTTCCTGCAGTTCGTGAGTGCCGCTACCGGTATTGCGGCGGCCGTGGTGGTGTTCAACGCCCTGCAGACGCGTACCACCGAGAAGCTGGGCAACTTCTACGACTACTTCGTGAAGAGCCTCACCCGCCTGCTGCTGCCCGGTTCGCTGCTGATTGCCCTCATCCTGGCCTTCAACGGCACGCCCATGACGCTGCAGGGCAAGCAGGAACTGATTTCTTTGCAGGGCGATTCGGTGGCCGTGAGCCGCGGGCCGGTGGCCGCCATGGTGGCTATTAAGGAGCTGGGCACCAACGGGGGCGGTTTTTACGGCGCCAACTCGGCCCACCCCCTCGAAAACCCCAACTTTCTCACCAACGCCGTCGAGAACATTGCTTTGGTGATTATCCCCATTGCCATGGTGTTTGCGCTGGGCTTCTACCTGAAGCGCCGCAAGCTGGCCTACATGATTTTTGGGGTGATGACGGTGGGCTTCGTGGCCCTGCTGGCCCCCACGGTGTACTATGAGATGCACGGCAACCCCGCCATTGCCAAGCTCGGCGTCGACCAGGCACTGGGGGCCATGGAGGGCAAGGAAATCCGCCTCGGGGCCGCGGCTTCAGCCTACTGGAGCATCACCAACACCATCATCAGCTGCGGCTCGGTGAACTCCATGCACGATTCGTTTATGCCGATTTCGGGCATGAGCCAGATGCTGGGCATGATGACCAACGCCTTCTACGGCGGCTGCGGCGTGGGTTTGCTCAACTTCTTCGCCTACCTGATTATTGCCGTGTTCATTGCCGGCCTGATGGTGGGCCGCACGCCCGAGCTGCTGGGCAAGAAGATTGAGGCCCGTGAGATGAAAATTGCCGTCATCGTGACCTTGCTGCACCCGCTGCTGATTCTGGCGGGCACGGCCCTCACGGCTCACCTCTACGCCAGCAACCCCACCGAGTACAGCGGCTGGCTGGCCAACCCCGGCTACCACGGCTTCTCCGAGATGCTGTATGAGTTCACCTCCGCCTCGGCCAACAACGGCTCCGGCTTCGAGGGCCTCGGCGACAACACGCCCTGGTGGAACATCAGCACCGGCGTGGTACTGCTGCTGGCCCGCTTCCTGCCCATTGTGGGCCCGGTAGCCATTGCCGGCCTGCTAGCCCGCAAGAAGTACGTGCCCGAAAGTGCCGGCACCCTGCCCGCCGACACGGCCACCTTCGGGGTGATGGTGCTGGCCGTCATCGTCATCATTGCCGCCCTGGCCTTCTTCCCGGCCCTGGCCTTAGGGCCGCTGGCCGAGCATTTCTCGCTGTACTAATCTGCCTTAGAGCTTAGAGGTGAGAGCTGAGAACCTAGCTCTCGCCCATTGCCAAGCTCTCACTTCTAAGCTCTGAGTTCTAAAATCTCATGTCAACTAAATCTCAATCTCTCTTTCAACCCGCGCTGGTGTCGGAGGCCGTAAAACAGGCGTTCGTGAAGCTCGATCCGCGCATCATGTTCCGCAACCCGGTGATGTTCACCGTGGAAATCGGGACGGTGGTGATGCTGCTCGTGACGCTGGGGCTGCTGGTGAAGCCGGATGCCGCCCAGGGCTCGTTTGGCTACAACTTCACCGTGTTTGTGGTGCTGTTCCTGACGCTGCTGTTCGCCAACTTTGCCGAGGCCATTGCCGAGGCCCGCGGCAAGGCTCAGGCCGAAAGCCTGCGCAAAACCCGCGAGGAAACGCCCGCCCGCGTGCTCGACGCCAACGGCCAGGAGTCGTCGGTTTCTTCGTCGCAGCTCCAGAAAGACCAGATTTTCCTGGTGGAAGCCGGAGAAATCATCCCCACCGATGGGGAAATCATCGAGGGCCTGGCTACCATTGACGAGTCGGCCATTACGGGCGAGTCGGCCCCGGTGATTCGGGAGGCCGGCGGGGATAAGTCCAGCGTGACGGGCGGGACCAAGGTGCTGTCGGACCGCATTAAAGTGGTGGTGACG
The DNA here is from genome assembly GCF_003944705.1 of Hymenobacter metallilatus. GTDB lineage: Bacteria > Bacteroidota > Bacteroidia > Cytophagales > Hymenobacteraceae > Hymenobacter > Hymenobacter metallilatus. The sequence continues at coordinate 182,958 of NZ_RWIS01000007.1, forward strand.
ACGGCCCCCGGCGAGTCGTTCCTGGACAAGATGATTGCCTTGGTGGAAGGCGCTTCGCGGCAGAAAACGCCCAACGAAATTGCCCTCACCATTCTGCTGGCCGGGTTTACCCTGGTGTTCGTGCTGGTATGCGTGACGCTGGCCCCGTTTGCCGAGTACTCCAATACGCCCATTGCCATTTCGGCCTTCATTGCCCTGTTTGTGTGCCTGATTCCGACCACCATCGGCGGGCTGCTCTCGGCCATCGGCATTGCGGGTATGGACCGCGCCCTGCGCGCCAACGTCATCACCAAAAGCGGCAAAGCCGTGGAAACGGCCGGCGACATCGACGTACTGCTGCTCGACAAAACCGGTACCATCACCATCGGTAACCGCAAAGCCACCCACTTCTGGCCCGCCCCCGGCATCACGGAGGCCCAGATGGTAGAGGCCGCCACCCTGGCCTCACTCACCGACGAAACGCCCGAGGGCAAGAGCATCGTGGAGCTGGCCGGCGAAACCCGCCGCTCCGACGTGGCCGGCCTGCGCACCCGCCTGCAGGGGGCCGAGCTGATCAAGTTCACGGCCGAAACCCGTAGCTCGGGCGTGACGCTGCCCGACGGCACCCGCCTGCGCAAGGGCGCTTCCGATGCCATCCGGCAGCTGGCCGCCCGCGCCAACCAGCCCTTCCCCCAGGAAACCACCCAGCGCGTGGAAGCCATTGCCAGCAACGGCGGCACCCCGCTGGTGGTCAGCCAGAACGACCAGGTGCTGGGCGTGGTGGAGCTGCAGGACATCATCAAGCCCGGCATTCAGGAGCGGTTTGAGCGCCTGCGCAAAATGGGCATCAAAACGGTGATGGTAACCGGCGACAACCCCCTCACTGCCCGGTTTATTGCCGAAAAAGCCGGCGTGGATGACTTCATTGCCGAGGCCAAGCCCGAGGACAAGATGACCTACATCCGCCGCGAGCAGCAGCAGGGCAAGCTGGTAGCCATGATGGGCGACGGCACCAACGACGCCCCCGCCCTGGCCCAGGCCGACGTGGGAGTGGCCATGAACTCAGGCACCCAGGCCGCCAAGGAGGCCGGCAATATGGTGGACCTTGACAACGACCCCACTAAGCTCATCGAGGTAGTCGAAATCGGGAAGCAGCTGCTGATGACGCGCGGCACGCTCACCACGTTTTCGATTGCCAACGACGTGGCCAAGTACTTTGCCATTGTGCCCGCGCTGTTCATGGTGGCCATTCCGGCCCTGGGCGCGCTCAACATCATGGGCCTGAAGTCGCCGCAGTCGGCCATCCTATCGGCCGTGATTTTCAACGCCATCATCATTCCGGCGCTGGTGCCGCTGGCCCTGCGCGGGGTAGCCTACAAGCCCATCGGGGCCTCGGCGCTGCTGCGCCGCAACCTGCTGGTATATGGCCTAGGCGGCGTCATCGTCCCCTTCATCGGCATCAAGGTCATTGACCTGCTGGTGGGGGTGTTTTTGTAAGTAATCAGCACGAAAACTCCCCTCCTTGGAAAGGAGGGGACGCCGTGCCGAAGGCGCGGCTGGGGTGGTTGACCCGCGTGCTGATGTTGTTTACCGGAACGACCCAATTCCGAATCGTTCAACGAATCAACCACCCCTAACCCCTCCTTTCCAAGGAGGGGAACTAGCTCTAGACTTAGCTTTTTAGCTCCCTTTTCCATGAAACAAAACCTTCTTCCCGCATTCCGCCTGACCCTTGTGCTGCTGGTGGTGTGCTGCCTGATTTACCCCGCTTTGGTGTGGGCCGGCGCTCAGCTGGCCCCGGCCGGCGGGCAGGGCGAAACCATCCGCCACAAGGGCCGCGTGGTGGGATACGACAACGTGGGCCAGAACTTCACCCGGCCCGAGTACTTCCAGGGCCGCCCCTCGGCCGTGGACTACAACGCCGCGGGCTCGGCCGGCTCCAACAAAGGCCCCAGCAACCCCGATTACCTCGCCACCGTGCAGGCCCGCCTCGATACGTTCCTCATTCAGAACCCCGGCGTAACCAAGGCCCAGGTGCCCGCTGAGCTGCTCACCGCCAGCGGCTCCGGCCTCGACCCGCACCTCTCGCCGGCCGCCGCCGCCGTGCAGGTGGCTCGCGTAGCCAAAGCCCGCAACCTGGAAGTGGCCAAAGTGCAGGCCCTGATAGCCCGGCACACCCAGCACAGCCTGCTCGGCCCCGACCGGGTGAACGTGCTGCGCCTGAACGTGACCCTCGACGCCCTGCAGAACCGCTAACTGCTGCCTATGCCTGCTACTGCCCGTTTTCGGCTGCGGCGGCACCGCCACCCGGTGTGCCCCTTTCGACCCGGCTACACGCTCCTACTACTGGGGTGCTCTGGCTGCTGATTGCGCTGTCGGCGTAGGCGGCCAATTCGCTGATTTTTTCCTCCTCTTCACCACCCATGAAACACCTTTCTTTTTCCGCCGCCCTCAAAAAACAGCTGGCTGCTTTGCTGCTGGCTACCGGCGCGGCCACCCCTTTGCTGGCCCAAACCACCGAAACCACCCCGGGCGCGGTGAAATCCGCCACTGATACCATTACCGTAGCCAGCCCGGCCAAAGTGCCCTTCGACGGCATGGACCTGACCTGGGTGAACGGCCAGAACCGTCAGTCGACGTTTCCGCTGCAATTAAAAGACGCCAACGGCGAAACCGTGCTGACCGGCGTGGCCCTGCTCGACGGCCACTACAACTATAACTTCGCCCGGCCCATCGACCACACCCAGACCATTTCGGCGGTGTCGGGGCGGGCCAACGAGTTTTCCCTGGCCCTGGCCTCCGTCGGCCTGGAATCGAACTATAAGAACATCATCGGGCGCTTGTGGCTGCAAACCGGCTCGATGGCTCACGTGGTGCAGGAAACCGACGGCTCGGTGCTGCGGGGCCGCAACACGGGCACCGGCAACCTGAAGTTCATTCGGGAAGCCGCCGCCGGCTACCACTTCAACAAGGCTTACGGCCTGAACGTGGAGCTGGGCATTTTCATGAGCTACATCGGGCTGGAAAGCTACGTGATGCAGGAAAACTGGAGCTACCAGCGTAGCCTGGTCTGCGACTTCACGCCCTTCTACTTCCAGGGGGCGCGGGTGCAGTTTTTTCCCACCAAAAACTTCAAAACCGAGCTGTGGGTGATGAACGGCTGGCAGACGTACAACACGTTCAACCGCCGCCCCGCCTTCGGCAACTCCAACTACTACCGCCCCTCCGAGAACCTCCAGCTGGTAGCCAACTTCTACTACGGCAACGACTCGCGGCCCGGCCTCGACTCTACGGCCGTGGGCATTGCCAGCTACCCCAAAGTCAACCGCTTCCACCACGACAACAGCATCGTGGCCCGTTACTACCACAAGCCCAAAAACCAGCTGCGCGGCATCACGCAGGCGGCGTTCAGCCTGAACACGCACTACGGCTTCCAGAGCGGCGACGGGCTGAAGGCTGCTGACAACTACATGTTCGGCAGCTCGCTGGCCAACCGTTTGTGGTTCGCCAAGAACAAGGCCGCCTTTACGCTGCGGGCCGGTTTCGTGAAAAACCCTTCGCGCTACCTCAGCTTCTCGCCGGCCGTGGTGGGCGGCAACGGCTCCAACGCCTTCCTCGATACGCCCGCCAGCAAGCTCACGGCCAAGGAAATTACCGGCACCTTCGACCTGATGCCCTCCGACTTCGTGACCTTTCGCCTGGAGTACCTGCACCGCTCAGCCAACGTGCCCTACTTCGCCGGCCGTGGCGGCACCACCTCGCCCTCCGGCTACATCGACCAGCCCATTCCCGCCAACTGGCAGCCCGACCTGCGCAAAACCGAAAACCGCATTATCGGCTCGGTGAACTTCCGGCTGTAGTACCCAGCCCCACCCCTCTCCTCCGGGAGAGGGGTGGGGCTGGGGTTCCGCCTGCTTTCCTGTAGGTTTGCCCGCTATGAAAATGACCCTATTCTCTGTGCTGGCCTTAGGGGGGCTGCTGAGTGGCGCTCCGGCGCTGGCCCAGCAGGCGGCCCTGCCCGCCGATACGGCCCGCGCCGCTGCTTCTCCGGCCCCCGATACCGACCCTAAGCCCGATTTTTTTGGGTACGTGGGCGTGTACTATGGCTATGATTTCAACAACCCCGCTTCACTCACCCGGCCGGGCTTTATCTATTCCGAGAATCTGCACAACCAGATTGCCGTGAACATTGCCCTGCTGGGTGCCCGCTACCAGAGCGAGCGGGTGCGGGGCACGTTTGCCATCCAGACGGGCACCTACCCCGATGCCAACTACGCCGCCGAGCCCCAGATTTTCAAGAACATCTACGAGGCCTGGGGTGGGGTGAAGCTGGCTCCGAACCTGTGGCTGGACGCCGGCATCTTTCTCTCGCACATCGGGCTGGAAGGCCCCATTTCCCGCGACGACCTCACGCTTACCCGCTCCATCATGGCCGACAACTCGCCCTACTACGAGGCGGGGGCCAAGCTCACCTTCGACAACGGCAAGAAGTGGCTGTTCTCGGGGCTGGTGCTCAACGGCTGGCAAACCATCCGCGACCGGAACCAGAACATGGCTCTGGGCACGCAGGTGCAGTTTCGGCCCTCCGAGAAGTGGCTGCTTAACTCCAGCACCTTCGTGGGCGAGGGCCGTAATGAGCCCGATTCGGTGGGCCGCCGCCTGCGCTACTTCCACGACTTCTATGTGACCGGCAACCTGAGCGAGAAGTGGAAGCTGGCCGCCGCCCTCGATGCTGGCTGGGAAGAAAAAGCCCAGGGCCGCGGCTACAACCACTGGCACGGCGGTGCCCTCATTGTGCGTCGTCGCCTGGGACACAAAACCGGCGTTGTCGGCCGCGCCGAGTACTACCACGACAGAGCCGGGGTGCTCACCAGCACCGCCGTGGGCGGCCTGCGCACCGGCGGCTACTCCCTGGGCTTCGACTACAACCCCGTCACGAGGGTAATTCTGCGCCTCGAGGGCAAGCAGTTCCGCGCCCCCGACGCGGTGTTTGTGCAGGACAAACAGTTGCAGCGCACCAACACCGCCCTGACGGGCCTGCTGGGGCTGACGTTTTAGGAGGCCAGATGATTGAATACGCCTGTCATCCTGAGCTTGCGCAAGACCTTATCACGCCGGAATGGCATAATTGAGTAGTAATCTAGACGTGACAAGGGCCTTCGCAAGCTCAGAATGACAAACATACATAACCGTATCCCTTCTTTTTCCGCATTCTTCATCGCATGTCAATTTCCTCTCCTCTGAGCCGCGCTACGCCCGCCGGTGTGCTCGTGGCCCTGGGCATCGTGTACGGCGACATTGGCACCTCGCCGCTGTACACGGTGCGGGGCGTATTCGCCGGCCGGCCCGTGACGGAGGACGTGGTGCTGGGCACCATTTCCTGCATTATCTGGACGCTCACGCTGCTTACCACCGTGAAGTACGTGCTAATTGCGCTACGGGCCGACAACCACGGCGAGGGGGGCATTCTGGCGTTGTATGCCCGGCTGCGGCGGTTGCCGGTTCGCTGGCTTTACGTGGTGGCCATTGTGGGGGCGGCGGCGCTGCTGGCCGACGGCATCATCACGCCGCCCATTTCGGTGGCCTCGGCCATTGAGGGGCTGCGCATGGTCTGGCCCGGCATCAATACGGTGCCCATCGTCATTGGCATTTTGGTGGTGCTGTTCGCGTTCCAGCAGTTCGGCACCCAGGTCATCGGCAAGCTGTTCGGGCCGGTGATGACGGTGTTTTTCTCGATGCTGGCCGTGTTGGGCGTCTACCATCTGCGCCAGGACCTGAGCATTCTGCGGGCCTTCAACCCCTACTACGCCGTGCACATGGTGACGCAGGTGCCGGGGGCGTTCTGGCTGCTGGGCTCCATTTTCCTGTGCAGCACCGGGGCCGAGGCCCTTTACGCCGACATGGGCCACGTCGGCCGCAAGAATATCTACGGCTCCTGGACCTTCGTGAAAATCTGCCTGCTGCTCAACTATCTGGGGCAGGGGGCCTGGCTGCTCCAGCACCAGGGCGCGGCCCTAGGCGAGCAAAACCTGTTTTTCCTACTGATTCCGCAGTGGGCGCTGCTGCCGGCCATCGGACTCTGCACGCTGGCTACCATCATTGCCTCCCAGGCCCTTATCTCGGGCTCATTCACGCTGGTTATCGAGGCTCTGCGCCTGCACTTCTGGCCCAAGGTGCGCGTCGATTACCCCACCGAGCTGCGCGGGCAGGCCTACGTGCCCTCGCTCAACTGGCTGCTGTGCGCGGGCTGCGTGGGCGTGGTGCTCTACTTCCGCGAATCGGGCAACATGGAAGCCGCCTTCGGCCTGGCCGTGACGGTGACCATGCTGATGACCACCGCTCTGCTGGCCTTTTACCTGCGTATGCGCCGCATCAACCCGCTCTGGATTGTGCTGCTGATTGGGACTTACGTGCTCATCGAGGGCTCGTATCTGGTGGCGAACCTGGCCAAATTCACTCATGGCGGCTGGCTGTCGGTGCTGCTGGGCGCTATTATTCTGCTGGTGATGCTGAGCTGGATTGGCGGGCAGCGCATCCGCAACGACCTCACCGAATTCACGCCCCTGGCCGACTACCTGCCGCTGCTTCAGGAGCTGAGCAACGACCAGTCGGTGCCCAAGTACGCTACGCACCTGGTGTACCTCACCAAGTCGGAAGACGCCCGGCAGGTGGAAAACGGCATCATCCACAGCATCTTCAAGAAGCGACCCAAGCGGGCCGACGTGTACTACCTCATCCATGTGCACACCACCGATGACCCGTACACCCGCCGCTACCACGTCACGCACGTACTGCCCAACGAGCTGGTGCGCATCGATTTCTACCTGGGCTTCCGCGTCGACCACGCCCTCAACTACATGTTCCGGCAGGTAGTCACGGAGCTGGTGCAGAACAAGGAAGTAGACATTACGAGCCGCTACGAGAGCCTGCGCGGCCAGGAAATGGCCGGCGACTTCCAGTTCGTCATCCTCAACAAAACTCTGCCCTACGAATACCTGCTGCGCGGCTGGCAGCGGCTGGCCCTGCGCCTGCACGCCTGGCTGAAACGCCTGGGAGCCTCCGAAACTGAAAGCTTCGGCCTCGACAACAGCTCCTTCGTGGTCGAAAACGTGCCCTTGCAGATGCCGCCCCGGCCGGAGCTGCACTTGCAGCGGGAGTAACCTCACCCCCTAGCCCCCTCTCCTTGGGGAGAGGGGGAACTAGCTTCTAGTTTCTAATCCTAAACTACCTAGTCCCCGCTTCAGACTTCTAGCACTAAAAAGCTAAAAGCTAGTTCCCCCTCTCCCCAAGGAGAGGGGGCTAGGGGGTGAGGTCCACGATATGAGTGACGACCAAGAGCGTGACCAGTCGGCCGAGCGGTTTCTGCAACTGGTGCAGGAGCGGCGGCGGGGCCGGCTGAAGGTGTATCTGGGGCTGGCGGCCGGCGTGGGCAAAACCTACCGCCTGTTGCAGGAAGCCCACGAGCTGCGGGCCCACGGCGTGGATGTGGTGCTGGGCTACATTGAAACCCACGGCCGCCCCGGCACCGTGGCCGAGCTGCGCGACCTGCCCACGGTGCCGCGCAAGCACATCTTCTACAAGGGCCGGATGCTGGAGGAAATGGACGTGCAGGGCATTCTGCAACGCCGGCCCTCGGTGGTGGTGGTCGATGAGCTGGCTCACACCAACGTGCCCGGCTCCGGAAACGAGAAACGCTGGCAGGACGTGGAGCAGTTGGTGCGGGCCGGCATTTCGGTGCTCACGGCCGTGAACATCCAGCACCTGGAAAGCCTCCACGACCAGGTGCTGCGCATCACGGGCACCGACGTAACGGAGCGCGTGCCCGACCAGGTGCTCAAGCAGGCCGACGAGGTGGTAAACGTGGACCTGACGGTGGGCGAGCTGCGCGGGCGCCTGGAGGAAGGCAAGATTTACGACGCGGCCAAGGTGCCCACGGCGTTGCAGAACTTCTTTCAGGCCGAAAACCTGTTGCAGCTGCGCCAGCTGGCCGTGCGCGAAACTGCCAACCTCATCAGCCGCCAGATTGAAACCGACGGGGGCGGGGCCGCGCCCGTGGCCCCCGAGCGCCGCAACCAGGACCGCCTGCTGGCCTGCATCAACGCCAACGCCCCGGCCGCCAGGGAAATCATCCGCAAAACCTCACGCCTCGCCGACCGCCTCTCGGCCGCCGGCTGGTACGTGCTTTATGTGCAAACGCCCCGCGAATCGGTCGACCGTATCAACTTGGCCACTCAGCGCCATCTGCTCAACAACCTGCAGCTCACTACCGAGCTGGGCGGCCAGATTTTGCGCGTAAAAGCCGACGACGCCGTGCCCGAAATCCTGCGCATCGCCCAGGAAAAGAACGTGACGCTGCTCATCTGCGGCGTAACGGGCGAGAAAAGCTGGTGGGAGCGGCTGCTGCGCCGGGGCGTCACGCGCCGCCTCATCCGCGCCGTAGCCCGCTCCCCGCTGGATGTGGACGTGTTTCTAGTGAGTTACTGATGTAGTTAGAGTCCGGTAAGCTGTCATGCTGAGCTTGTCGAAGCATCTCTACCTCTGGCTAATCAACCAGCGTTGCACCGATATCCGCTCCATAGCCCAGGATTTAAACCCTGGGCTACTGAACCGCCCAAACGAAGCGGTAGAGATGCTTCGACAAGCTCAGCATGACGGTCAAGTAGAACAATTACCCCGCCCATGAACCTCAAAACCAAAATCACCCTGGCCTTTGTCACCATGCTGCTGCTGCTGCTGGGGGTGAGTGCCTTCACGTTGTACTCGCTTAACCGCCTCGACCGCACGGCGCGCAACGTGGTCAAGGACAATCTATACTCCATTGAGCTGGGCCAGCAAATGCTGCGCGCCCTCGACCAGCTGCAGCTGCGGGAAGCTCCATTGGATGAAGCTTCCAAGAAACGCTTCGAGCAGCTGTTGACGCGGGAGGCGGGCAACATCACGGAACCTGGTGAGCAGCAGGTAGTAGACTCCTTGGTTGACCGGGTAGGTGAGCTGAACCGGTATCTGGCTTCCGATACGACTTCGCCGCAAATATGGCAAAGCCAGATGCAGAAGTTCCGGGGGCTGACCTACCGCATGATTGACCTAAACACCCAGGCCCTCAGCCGCAAAAACGAAGCCGCTAACCGCACCGCCACCCAGCAGCAGCGCTATGTGCTGGCGCTACTAACCTTTGCCCTGCTCACCTCCCTGCTGTTTGTGCTGAGCGTGCCCGAGGCGGCCGTCAGCGGCCTGCGCAAGCTCACGGCCAGCATCGAAAACGCCACCAACCAGGACTATTCGGCCTCCATTCCGGTGGAAAGCCACGACGAGTTTGGTACGGTGGCGCGGGCCTTCAACCGCATGCTGGTGCAGCTCCAGGACTACCGCACCTCCACGCTGGCCCAGCTGATGGCCGAGCGCAACCGCGTGGCCAGCATCGTGAACAACTTAGATGAAGGCCTGCTGCTGGTGGATGAGAACCGCCGGGTGCTGCTGGTGAACCCCGTGGCGGCCAACCTGCTGGCCCTGCCCGCCGCCGAGCTGCTAGGCTGCCCCGCCGACGAGGTGGCCCGCCAGAACGACCTGTTCCGGGAACTGCTGCGCCACCTCGATACACCCGCCGCCCAGCGCCCCCAGGAGGCGGGGCCGGTGCTCACGCTGGCCCAGAACGGTGAGGAAGTGTACTACCGCGTAGCCGTTAACGACGTTATCAGCTTCAACGAGGCCCTGGACAAGATGGAGTTTGTGGGTTCCATTCTTACGCTGCACAACGTGTCGGAATACAAGAAGCTGGACCAGGCCAAGTCGAACTTCCTGGCTACGGTGTCGCACGAGTTGAAAACGCCGCTTTCCAGCATCAATTTTAGCCTCAAGCTGCTGCAAAACGGCAAAGTGGGCACCGTGAACGAGGAGCAGCAGCGGATTCTGGCCACCATCAAGCAGGAAAATCAGCGGCTGCTTAAGCTGGTGGGCGAGCTGATTGACGTGTCCCGGTTGGAATCGGGCAACATTCAGCTCAACTTCCAGCCCACCCAGGTGCGCGACATCGTGCAGTTTGCCGCCGACACCATTCAGCTCCAGCTCCAGCCCAAGCAGCTCACCCTCGATATTCAGGTGCCCACGGAGCTGCCCCCGGTACGTGCCGACATCGAGAAAACCACCTGGGTGCTGCTGAACCTGCTGGCCAACGGCATCCGCTACTCGCCCGAGCAGGGGCAGCTGCACATTCGGGCGGCGCTGGCGGCGGGCGGGCAGCAGGTGGAGGTGCTGGTGCAGGACCACGGCCCCGGCATCGCGCCCCAGTACCAGGAAAAAATCTTCCAGCGCTTCGTCCAGATTCCCGACAAGAGCGGCTACCGGGGCGGCTCGGGCCTGGGCCTGAGCATTGCCCGCGAGTTCATCGGGAGCCAGGGCGGGCAGCTGTGGGTGGAAAGCGAGCTGGGCAGCGGCAGCACCTTCCGCTTCACGCTGCCGGTGGCGGGCTGAGGGGCCGGCGCGGGGCCGAAACGCTGGGTCAAATTAAGCTCAACGGCACGCACATAAGATTTTGGGTTTGTCCGGCGACTGGGAGTTGCCTCACGTACAGCCACCTACGCCACCCCACTGCTGGGGCGGGTCCTTTTTATCTTACATCTGCTTCGCCATGAAATTTCCCCTGCTTGCCGCAGCCGCGCTGCTCCTGACCGCCACCGCCGCCTCCGCCCAGATTTCTCCCTCTGAGCCCCAACGGGGCGGAACGCTCAACCAGACCACCGTGCCGCCGCCCAACCCGGCTAACCCCACCACTAACCCCGGCACCCTCGACCAGCGCACCCCCACTACTACCAACCCTACGCAAACCAGTGTGCCCGGTGCCATCGACCAGCGGCCCACTACCACGCCAACAATGCGCTCCGGTGATGTGCGCCGCACTACCCCAACGGGCACCCCGCGTGCCCGCACCATAGGTAACGGTACCCGCGTCAGAACGACACCCGGTGCCACAGCACCTCCGACTACCACGCCCACTACTACCACGCCGGCGGGTACTACCCGCCCTTAGTAGACTGCCTGGATGTACGCAAAAAGCCGCTCCGTACTACTACGGAGCGGCTTTTTGCGTGTTGGGAAGGATTGGGCGGCTAGCGGGCTTCTTCCAACTGCCCACCCGCTTTCAGCAGCAGATCAGAAAGACTGGAAAGACCACTTTTTACCTCTTCAGGTGAGGAACGGACAATTTCCGCCGTTTGTGCTCCCAGCATACTCAGGGAGCGGCCTATGGCCTGCCCATTAAGACCCGCTGCACCGCTGCTAAGTAAGGATTGCAGGTTGCCTAGTTCGCGGCCGATATCCTGGAGGGCTGGCTCGCCGCTTTGCAGCAGGTGCTGCTGCCAGGTTTCGGTGTTGTCCATGGCGGCACTAATCGGAATGCCGGTCAGGCCGTTGCTGAGGGAATGGGTAGTGGCGTTGAGCAGATCAGAAAATACCATTGGTAGGGAAGGGAATAGAAGCGTGAAAACAAGCCGCGCGGCCCGTCGGAAGGCTGTACGGGCCGGCTGTGCGCGGGGTTAGTTAGCGGCCCTCTCTTTACGATGACGCACCAGACAGGGCCTCTGCCGCTGCTATGCGGCCCAGGCCACGCAGAATGCCGCAGGCCCGGCCGGCGCTGGCTTCCTTGTCTTTTATTTCCAGCATAATGTCCACGTCCAGGTCGCCGAGGTCGTGCAGGAAGCCCCGGAACAGGTCTTCCTCCATGCTATTGGTGTGCTTGCCTTTCCGCTCGCCGTGGGCCTGCGAACTGTAATCCATCATCATCACGCCGTCGTGGGTGGGGTGCCAGGTGGCGGCGGCCAGGCGCAGGGCTTCGGCCATCGGCTCACCGTGGTTCAGGCACTCGTGGTGGAAGTTGTCGAACAGAATGGGGATGCCCACCGCCCGGTGCACGCGCAAACAGTCCTGAAGGCTGAACAGCCGGTCGTCATTCTCGATAACCAGTCGTGCCCGCACCGCCTCCGGCAACCGCTCGTAGGTGGTAATGAAGCGCGAAATGGCCAGCTCCCGGTCGCCGTAAAGTCCCCCAACGTGGATTTGAAGCTTGTGGGTGCTGTTCAGGCCCATCAAGTCCAGCATCGAGCCCTGGTAAATCAGCTCCTGAATGCTACGCTCCACAATATCCTCGCTGGGCGAGTTCAGCACCACAAACTGGTCGGGGTGAAATGATACGCGCATGTCCTGGGCCTTGATAAAGTCGCCCACCTGCCGGAACTCCGCCGCGAAGCGTGTTTGCCAGGGATACGTATTGATAGGGTGGGAGCCAAACGGTACGATGCCCGAGCCAATGCGAAAAAACAGCAGCTGCTGCTCCACGTTCCAGGCCAGAATGCGCAACAGACAGCTCAGGTTGTTGCTTACGGCTGTTTCCACCCGCTCATCGGAGTACGAAGCCAACCGGAACGTGCTGGTGGTGGTGCAATCCAGCGTTTCGTTTACACAGGGATATCCAATCTTCATACCCCGGCTATACGGGAAAACGGGGAAAAGCGCCATCATCCTGAGCTTACGAAGCATGATGGCATGATGGCACATCAAGCGCATCACTTCCCCATCTCACCGCTACTCCACCTCGTAGCCCCGGTTATCTTTGAAGTTTTTGTTGTAGCGTCGCTGCACCTGCCGGGCCTTTTCGGCGGCTTCCTCCGCCTGAATTTCTTCCATCTTACGACGCTGTTTGCCCTCCCGGGAGAATTGCTCATACAGCAGGCTTACAGGACTGGCCAGAGTAGGCACAGGTGCTTTAGGGGCCGCAGAATCCACGGGGAAGAGTGGCTTGGGGGCCGGCGGGCGCTTCACGGCGCTGGTAGGAGCAGTGCTGGGCCGCTTGATGTTGCGCAGCGCCCGGTTGATAGTGGCCCGGTCGGGGCGCCCTTCCGTAATGCGTACTTCTCCCAGCTGCACCGTATCCTGGAGCAGCTTGATCTGCACAATCAGCTGCGAGAGGCCCGTACCCCCCAGCAACAGCCGCTGGGCCTTGTACCCAATGGCCCGGAAAACCAGCGTATCGGTGTTGTTGGCCGTGATGTTGAAGTCGCCTTCCTTGTTGGCTACTACGCCGGCCCGGGTCCGTTGTACCAGTACCGTGGCACCGGGTATAGGTTTGCGGGAGGCCGCATCAGAAATACTGCCGGTTACCCGTATCTGCGCCTGGGCCAGCCCGGCCAGCAACAATAGCACCAGGAGCAGCACATAGCGAACAAGGAGCAGAAAACGCATCATCAGGCAACAAACTAACGCACCCTAGGCAGATAAATCCAATAAAACCTACTGATTAGGGTGTATCATCGACGGATCAACGCCGGAAGGAGACAAAAAGAGCCCGCACCGTTGCAGGTGCGGGCTCTTGGGTAGCAGCAAATTTGCGGCTAAGCTGGGTTTACCAGTAGTGCAGATTACTTGATGACGGACTTGTCGCCTTCTTCCGGTTTCATCTTTACGGTGCCGTCGTCGCCGTCCATCTTCATCTTATTGCCCTCGGCGTCTTTGATTTTCACGTCGCCGTCAGCTTTTACCTTCACTTTCGAAGCGTCGCTCATATCCGAACCCGAAGCCGTGGCATCAGTAGTGCTCATGTCGGAAGTTGCCATGTTGGAGTCATCCTCCATGTACCGGTCGTCCATGTAGTCCGTCCGGCTCGATTCGTACGCCGAGTACTGGGTTGGGTCGGTGAAGATGGATTTCATCTCCGCGTCGGTGTCGGTATACACTCCGCGCATAGCGGCTGCCATACCAGTGGTATCGGTGGCATATTTGGTTTGTAGCTCGGCAATACGCTGGCCGCGGGTTACGTACACGGTGCGCACCTTGGTACGGGTAGCGTCGTCGAACTTCATTTTAGCCGCCATATCTGCCGCAATCCGGTCGGCCCGGCGCTCAATGGCTTCGGGCGTGTAGGAGGTAGTGGTGGTGGTAGTAGTGGTGGTAGTGGTACCGTCGGCCGAGGTGGTCGTGGCGGTGTCGGCAGTTTTGTTTTCCGAGCACGAAGCCGTCATAAAGGCCGCCGCGGCCGAGAAGATTAACAAGGTCTTTTTCATGGCTTGAGAGAAATTGAAGGGAGAGAAGAGGGTAGGAAAAATCTAATGCGGCCTATACGGAGTGCAAGCTCGTCTGGTTGCCGTGCACCATGCAGAACGTATACCCCAGGGCTGGGCTTTGGCCCAGGCAGGAAGGGAGTCGTCCGTAAAAACGTGTACCCCAGAGCCTAGCTCCGGGGTACATGTCTTCTGTAGCTATATACCTGTTTACTCAGCCTGAACGCTTTACCTAGCCCCGGCGTAGCTCAAACACCGTAATTTCGGGTAGGAAGCCCACCCGGCCATGGTAGCCGATAAAGCCCAGTCCGGCATTCACGTACAGATACTGCTTACCACGCTGATACAGGCCGGCCCACTGCTTATAGGCATATTGCACCGGGCTCCATTTCAGAAAGGGCAGGTTCACGCCGAATTGCATACCGTGGGTATGCCCCGCCAGCATTAAATCAATATCCTCGTACTGATGTACCTGCCCATCCCAATGTGAAGGGTCATGGCTGAGCAAAATCTTGAACGGCGCAGCAGGGTCAGCAGCAGCGTGGGCTTTGGCCAGGTTACCGTACTGAGCAAACCCCCGGGCACCCCAGTTTTGCACCCCCAGAATGGCAATTTTCTCGCCGTTGCGCTCCACGGTGCGGGCCTCATCCAGCAATAGGTTCCAGCCAATTTTAGCATGGTTTTGCTTGATGCGGGCCAGATTAGCGGCTTTGGCCGCAGGGCCGCCTTCCTCAGCCCAGTTCACATAGTCGGCGTAATCGTGGTTGCCGAGAATGGAGTAGATGGGCAGCTTAGACTGGATGCCGGCCAGCGTGTCGATGTGCTCCTCTACCTCGGTGGCGTAGTTATTCACCAGGTCGCCGGTCATAAAAATCTGGTCGGCCTGCTGCTCGTTAATGAGTTGCACGGCCCGCTGCAAGGGCTCTTTGGAGTGAAAGGAACCCGTGTGCAAATCAGAAATCTGCAGCAGCTTGAACCCATCAAAGGAAGCCGGCAGGTTGGGGAAGCGCAGCGTCACGCGGCGCACGGTGTAGTCGGTGCCGCCCTTCGCCATTCCCCAGAGCAACGACACGAACGGCACGGCTCCCAGCACCAGGGCCGCCTTGCTCAGAAACTCACTGCGCGAAATACTGGTGCCGGCGTTGCCGGCGGGGCGGCTTCCGAGCTGCAGGGCCCAGCGGGCCACGCGCGTCAGGTCTTCGAGCAGCAGCGGAATCAGAATGACGATTTTGGCGGCCAGTACAGCCAGCAGTAGCCCGCCCAGGTAGGATTTAAAGGACGGATGCTCGTGGCGGTTGCGCAGGGCCCAGAAGCCTACCACCCAAATGCCCACCGAAATACCCCAGTACAGAGCGGCCGTTAGCCGGCGGGTGCCGGAGTCGGCTGACTGAAAAACAGTGCGGAAGGCTTGATAGCCATACCATTCGGCCACAGCTATCAGACCGAAAAAGAAAACGAGGAACGAGGGGTTGCGCATAAAATGAACGACAACTCTGCGCCCTTGACTTGGGTTTGGCGCGAGTTGCCAGAGTAAGAGACGAGACTGAGGGGTTTTTGCTTTAAATTCCGGGCATTACAACAACGGTGCCCTATGCAAGAGTTTGACAATCTGACGGAAAATATGCCAGTACCAACCCCTGAATCGGCTGCTGTTCCGTACGCAACCCCGGCCGCTTTTGGTATAAAAAGTTGGGCCGAGGAGGACCGGCCCCGCGAAAAGCTCATGCAGAAAGGCCGCGCCGCCCTGTCCGATGCCGAGCTGCTGGCCATTCTGCTGGGTTCGGGCACGGCCAAGCTCTCGGCCGTGGATGTGGCTAAGCTGGTGCTCAGCGCCGCTCAGAACGACTTAAACGCCCTGGCCCGCTTCTCCCTGAAAGAGCTGATGCGCCAAAAGGGCATAGGAGAGGCCAAAGCCATTACCATCGTGGCGGCCCTGGAGCTGGGCCGCCGCCGCAAGGAGGCCGATGCCCCCGCCCGCGCCACCATCACCAACTCCCGCGACATTTACCGCGTGATACGGCCCCACCTGCAGGATTTGCCTCATGAGGAATTCTGGGTGGTACTCCTGAATCGGGCCAACGTGGTCATGCGTACCGTCAGCATCAGCCGGGGCGGGGTGGCCGGCACCGTCGCCGACCCCAAGCTCATCTTCAAGGAGGCGTTGGAACAGCTGGCCAGCAGCATCATTCTGGTACACAACCACCCCAGCGGCAACAAGAACCCCAGCGCCGCCGACGTTGCCCTCACCCGCAAGCTCAAGGAAGCCGGCCAGTTCCTCGACCTGCCCATCCTCGACCACCTCATTTATACCGACAACGGCTACTACAGCTTTGCTGATGAGGGCATGCTGTAACCCGCCAGTAGCGCGCAGCTCCGCTTCGCGCACGAGCGAAGCGAGTATCTGGTACCGCCCCGTCCGCGTGGGAACTCGCCTGCGGCTCGTGCGCGCAGCAGAGCTGCGCGCTACTAATTCTGCCCGGAGCCGGAACCGCGCCTTATTTTTGCCCCATGCGCTTACATCCCAAATTGTTCATTGCCCTCGGCCTGCTGCTGGTATTCGGTTACTTTGCCCAGGATATTCTCCTTAACGACGACCAGTACGCCGCCCGCCTGCGCAAGGCCCGGGAGGCTAAAAACACGGGGTTTCGGCGGGCCGAAGACTCACCTCTGAGTCCGGAGCAACGTCAGACGTTCGACAGCCTGAACTACTACGCCCCGGATACAGATTACCGGTTCGAGGCCCAGCTGGAGCAACTGGCTCAGCGCGACACGGTGGAAATGCCTCTAACTGATGGCAAAGTGGATAAGTACCTGCGCTGGGGCCGGGCCAGCTTTGTCCTGAACAAGCAGGAATACAAACTCACGCTGTTTTTGAAAGCCGACGGCAAGGACACCACGCTGTTTGTACCCTTCACCGACCGCACCAACGGCTTCGCTACCTACGGCGGCGGCCGTTACCTCGACGCCCCCCTGCCCGCCGCCGGTGACACGGAAGTAGTGCTGGATTTCAACGAGGCCTACAACCCTTACTGCGCCTACGCCGACGGTTACGCCTGCCCCGTGCCCCCCGCCGACAACCGCCTGCCTGTGGAAATTAAAGCCGGGGAGAAGACGTTTAAGTAATAATATTCCACAAATGCGTGTCATTCCGAGCGGAGCGAGGAATGACACGCATTTATTCCTCCCGCAACGGCTGCAAATCCAGGCGGAAACCGGGTAAGACGGGTGCTGCATCGAGTTCCTGGTCGTAGCCGTGTAGTTCCTCTGCAGGCTGGCCGGCACGGTACACCCAGGCTGTTTCGGTTTCTACATCCAGCAAAAAGCCTAACTGTGCGCCGTTGCTGAGCCACTGCTCCATTTTGGCTTGCAGAGTGGAAATTCGGTCGGAGGGAGATTTAACTTCGACCACAAACTCCGGGCAAATGGGCAGGAACTTGTTGCGCAGCTCCGTCGGCACCCGCGCCCAGTTTGCCTGGCTGAACCAGGAAGCATCGGGGGAGAGCGTGGCCTTATCGGGCAGCACGTACGCCGCTGATGATTCGCCGACGCGGCCCAGTCGGTTGGCAACATTCCAGTTGCTGAGTTGGCGAACAACCTCGGCGCTGGCCGAGCTGGAAAGGAATCCGGCGGGCAACATAAAGATAATTTCGTGGTCGGCGGTGCGCTCTACGCGCAGGTCACGGTTGTCCTGGCAAAACTGGAAAAACTCCTCATCCGTGAAGCCAGTTACCAGCGGGCCACGCAGTACAATGGCCTCTTCCGAAATAGCAGGGCGGTTCGACATACAGATTAAGTGTTGCTGTACCGAAATATACACCAAAACCACCCGCGCGGGTTCGGTTTCCGCCACCCGCCCGAATCCGTACCTTTGTCGTCAGTTACCCGTTGTCAGTTGCCTGTTACCAGTTATCAGTAAAAGCCTGGTCACAATGAATGAGCAACCGACAACTGGCAACCGGCAACTGATAACTGACAACTGATGAAAATATCCCTCGACTGGCTCCGCACGCTCATTCCCACCGATAAACCCGCCGAGGAAATTGGCAAGCTGCTCACCGGCTCCGGGCTGGAGGTAGAAGGTATTGAGGAGCTGGAAAGCGTACCTGGCGGCCTGCGCGGCGTAGTGCTGGGCACCGTGCTCACCCGCGAAAAGCACCCCGACGCCGACAAGCTCAGCGTTACTACCGTGGATGTGGGCGACGGCACCATCCGCCAGATTGTGTGCGGTGCCCCCAACGTGGCCGCCGGCCAGCGTGTGGTAGTGGCTCTCGACGGGGCCGTGCTGCACCCTTCCGAAGGCGAGCCGTTCAAAATCAAGAAGTCCAAAATCCGGGGCCTGGCCTCCGAGGGCATGATCTGCGCCGAGGACGAAATCGGCCTGGGCCAGGGCCACGCCGGCATCATGGTGCTCACCACCGACCTGCCCAACGGTACGCCCGCCGCCGAATACTTCGGCCTGGGCTCCGACTCGGTCCTGGAAATTGGCCTGACCCCGAACCGCGCCGATGCCGCCTCGCACTACGGCGTGGCCCGGGAGCTGCGCGCTTTGCTGCGCCAGCCCTGCCACCTGCCCGATATCAGCGGCTTCCACGCCCCGGCTACGGCCGCCGCGCCCATTACCGTAACCCTTGAAGATGCCGCCGCGGCGCCGCGCTACGCCGGTCTGCTGCTCTCAACCGTGCAGGTCGGCCCCTCGCCCGAGTGGCTGCAGCGTCGCCTGCGCAGCATCGGCCTTTCGCCCATCAACAACGTGGTGGACGTGACCAACTTCGTGCTGCACGAGCTGGGCCAGCCCCTGCACGCCTTCGACGCCGACCAGATTACGGGCAACCAGGTGCGCGTGAAGCGGGCCGCGGAAGGGGAGAAGTTCACCACCCTCGACGGTACTGAGCGCACCCTCCGCGCCGAAGACCTGGTTATTGCCGATGCGAATGGTACGCCGATGGCCTTGGCCGGCGTGTTCGGGGGCAAAACCTCGGGCGTAAGCGAAGCCACTACTCGCGTGTTCCTGGAAAGCGCCTACTTCGCCCCGGCCGTGGTGCGCAAAACCGGCCAGACCCACCAGCTCAAAACCGACGCTTCCTTCCGCTTCGAGCGGGGCACCGACCCCAACATGGTGCTCATCGGGCTGAAGCGGGCGGCTCTGCTGCTGCAGGAAGTAGCCGGCGCTACCGTGGCCGCCCCCGTGGTGGACGAGTACCCCACCCACATCGGCCACACGCCGGTGCGCCTGCGCCTGCCCCGCGTGGAGAAGCTGGTGGGCCAGTTCATTGCCCCCGAGCGCATCCGCCAGATACTCACCGACCTCGACATCCTCATCTCGGAGGAAATTATGAGTGATGAAGTAGGAATTATGAATGGGCAAACGGGCTCAACTCATAACTCAGCACTCAACTCTCATAATTCCCCGCAAGAGTGGATTTTGTCGGTGCCGCCGCACAAGGTGGACGTGACCCGCGAGGCCGACGTAATTGAGGAAATTCTGCGCATCTACGGCTACAACCACGTGGCTTTGCGCCCCCATAACTCGGCCACGTACCTGGCCCAGTTCCCTAACCCCGACCCCGAAATCATCCGCCAGAACACGGCCCGTTTGCTCAGCGGCCAGGGGTTCTCGGAAATCATCACCAACTCCATCACCAACTCGCTGTACTTCGAGAAGGAAGGGGAGCAGGATGAGACGCTGGTGCGCCTGCTCAACTTCAACAGCGCCGAGCTGAACATCATGCGGCCTACGCTGCTGCATAGCGGCCTGGAGGTAATTCGCCACAACGTGAACCGCCGCCAGCGCGACCTGAAGCTGTACGAGTTCGGTAAAGCCTACCGCCAGAAGGCCGGCGGCCAGTACGAGGAGTACAACAAGCTGGTCATTTACCTCACCGGCAACACCGCCGCCGAAACCTGGCAGCAGAAGTCGGACAAGAGCAGCTTCCACCAGCTGGCCGGCGCGGTGCAGCAGGTGCTGGCCTCGCTGGGCTTCCCGCAGCCCACCTCGCAGCCGGTGCAGCACCCGTACCTGGCCGGCGGCCTCACCCTGCTGGCTCAGAACCAGCCGGTAGCCCAGCTGGGCGCGGTATCAACGGCCATCCTGAAGCGCCTCGACGTGAGCCAGCCGGTGTGGTACGCTGAGCTGGACTGGGACTGGCTGATGCGCAAGTACAAGAACACACTGGTAGCCCGCGAGCTGCCCAAGTTCCCGGAAGTGCGCCGCGACCTGTCGTTGGTGGTGGATAAAACCGTCACCTTCGACCAGCTCCAGCAGATTGCCCGCCGCACCGAGAAGAAACTCCTGCAGCAGGTGAACGTGTTCGACGTGTACGAGGGCGACAATCTGGGCCAGGGCAAGAAGTCGTACTCCGTGAGCTTCCTGCTCCAGGATCCTGCCCAAACCCTCACCGACCAGGCCATCGACTCGGTGATGAACCGCCTCATCCAGCAGTTCGAGCAGCAGGCCGGCGCTCTGATTCGGAAGTAACAGTAGCGCGCAGCTCCGCTTCGCGCACGAGCGGAGCGAGTATCCCGGTACCGCTCCGCATGCACGAGCCGCGTAGGAACTCGCCTGCGGCTCGTGCGCGAAGCGGAGCTGCGCGCTACTATGTTCCGTATCTTCACCACCAACCAAAAACTAAAAAATGGCCTCCACCCAGCAGCTTGCGCAACTCGACCGCCTGGAGCGGCAGGTGACCACCTTAGTGGCTGCCTATCAGCAGTTGCGCGAGGAGCTGGCCGATTCGCAAACCACCATTCAGCAGCTGCAGGCCGACGTGCGTGACCGGGAGCGGCAGCTGAAGGATTTCCAGAATCAGGAGAATATCACTAAACTTGTCAATACCATAGCCGGGGAACCGGCCAATGTCAACGAGCTGAAACTTCGCCTCAACGAATACATCCGAGAAATAGATAAGTGCCTTGCCTATTTGAGGGAGTAACCACCACACCAACCCCACCGCCCACTGGCTACTGATGTCCGATCTATCCATCAAAATCCGCGTTGCCGACCGGGACTACCCCATGCGGGTAAGCCCCCAGGACGAGGAGCGCCTGCGCCTGGCAGGCCGGCTGCTAAACGAGCGGCTGAAGGAATTTCGGGACCAGTATGGCATTCAGGACAAGCAGGATCTGCTGGCCATGATTGCATTATCGACAATGGCTGACCGCCTGAAGGTCAGTAAGGAAAAGGACGGGACCGATGCAGCCCTGACTGAGCGCCTCACGCGCTTGGATGAGTTGCTGTCGGGAGTGGTGCTGGTGTAGCCGATTACCGGGTACACCGCAGCGCGAAGTAGCAGCCCGAGCAGGGCGGGGCAATCGGCCCCGCTGCCTGCGCGGGCATTGGCGTTTCTACGGAGCTATGGGTTTCTTCCTTCCTTTAACCCCCCTTCATAGCTCATGTCTGAACCTCTCTATATTGTTCTGGCTGCTGTACTTGCCCTCGTGGTAGGTGTGGTGCTAGGACGCCTACTGGCCGGCAAAGCCCGTCAGGATCAAGAAGTAGATGCCAAAGCCCGCGCCCAGCAGATTCTGGCCGAGGCGGAAGCCCAAGCCAATCGTACCCGCGACGAGCGGATTCAGCAGTCGAAAGATAAATTCCGCACCCTCAAGCAGGAATTTGAACAGGAGAGTCGGCGCCAGAAGCAGGCCCTTGACCAGGAACTGACCGAGCGCCGAGCTACGGTAGTGGAGCAGGAGCAAAGCATTAAGCAACTCACTCTGACTACCCAGAAGCAGCTGGAACAGATTCAGCGCAAGGAAAAGGAGTTAGATGCCACCCGGGAGCGACTGGAAACGCAGGCTCAGCAGCAGCGCGAAAAACTGGAAGCCCAGGAAGAAAAGCGCCGCGCTACCCTCGAAACGCAATTAGCCAAGCTGGAGCAGCGCGAGCAGGAAGTGGAGCAGGAACTGGAGGAAACCCGCCAGAGCCTGAGCGAAAAGCTGCAGCAGGTGACCTCCCAGCTTGAAACCATTTCGGGCCTCACGGCCGCCGAAGCCCGCGAGCAGCTGGTGGAAAGTCTCAAGAACGAAGCCCAGATTCAGGCCAGCTCCTATATCAAGGACGTGGTAGCCCAGGCCAAGCTCACGGCCACCAAGGACGCCAAGAAAGTGGTGCTGGAAACCATTCAGCGCACCGCCGCCGAACACGCCATTGAAAACTGCGTGAGCATTTTCAATATCGAGTCGGACGACGTGAAGGGCAAGATTATCGGCCGGGAAGGTCGCAACATCCGGGCGCTGGAAGCCGCTACCGGCGTCGAAATCATCGTGGACGACACGCCCGAGGCCATCATCATCTCGGGTTTTGACCCGGTGCGCCGCGAGGTGGCCCGCCTGAGCCTGCACCTGCTGGTGAAGGACGGCCGCATCCACCCGGCTCGCATCGAGGAGATTGTGGCCAAAACCCGCAAAAACATCGACGAGGAAATCGTGGAAATCGGGGAGAAGACCATTATCGACCTGGGCATCCACGGCCTGCACCCCGAGCTGATCAAGATGGTTGGCCGTATGCGCTTCCGTTCCAGCTACGGTCAAAACCTGCTCCAGCACTCCCGCGAAGTAGCCAACCTCTGCGCTACCATGGCCGCTGAGCTGGGCCTAAACGTGAAGCACGCCAAGCGCGCCGGCCTGCTCCACGACATCGGGAAAGTAAGCACTGAGGAGCCTGAACTGCCTCACGCCATCCTGGGCATGGAAATGGCCAAGAAGTATAAGGAGCACCCCGACGTAGTCAACGCCATCGGTGCCCACCACGACGAAATCGAAATGACGGCCATGATTTCGCCCCTGGTGCAGGCCTGCGACGCCATCAGCGGCTCGCGCCCCGGCGCCCGCCGCGAGATGATGGAGAGCTACATTAAGCGCCTGAAGCAGCTGGAGGAAACGGCCAACTCGTTCAAGGGTGTTAATCAGTGTTTCGCCATTCAGGCCGGCCGCGAGCTGCGCGTGATGGTGGACGCCGAAAACGTAACCGACGAGCGGGCCGCCGAGTTGAGCTACGAAATTTCCCAGAAAATTGAGAAGGAAATGCAGTACCCCGGTCAGATCAAAATCACCGTAATTCGGGAAATGCGCGCCGTAGCCTACGCCAAGTAGCACGTCGTTTCATCACTGTATAACCGCCCCCGTAGCCTCGGCCGCGGGGGCGGTTATGTTTTGGTAGTAATGCAACGCGGCAAGCAATTCCAGACTCCTGGGTAACGGTTACCTCATATAACAGAACCATATGCGCCCAACTATACTTCTTCTTAACCTACCGGCCGCTAGTGCATCCCTGCTGTTGGCCAGTTGCTCCGTGTACGCCCCGTTGCAGCCGGCAGCTCCGCTTATCAGGCAGAAAGGTCAGGCCGAAGTAGCCGCTAGTGCTTACATCAATGGCCGGTTGGAAAGCTCCGTAACCTACTCACCAGTGAACAACCTGCTGGTGCAGGTTGCGGGCGGGTTGAAAACGGGCGGCGGCGACTCCAGCTACTTCCGCATCAGGCAACTAGAGGCCGGCGTAGGTACGTATCGTGACTTGGGTAACGGCTGGGTAGTAGGTGGGTTGGCCGGTTATGGAGGCGGAAAAAGTAGCCGACGGTTTGAGGATGGCGGTTTCGAAGCCCGCTGGGATACAGTGAGATTCCGCAGCTATGCGGCTAAATTTCAGAAGCTCCACGCGGAAGTGTACGTGGTGCGGGATGAAAGCTGGCTGAACACTGGGCATTTAAGTTACGGAGCAGCCTTGCGCTTAGCACAGGTACGGTTTACTTCCCTGACAGATCAAGGAATAGCCATACCGCTAAATCAGATGACCCGAGTGGAACCCATGTTATTTATCAGCTCAGGTAATCCGGATGCGTTTCCCTGGCTGCAATTACGCCTCACCAGCAGCCTGTCCGTGTCGCTGGACGAAGGAAAATGGCCCTCACCGGATGAGCGAATTCGCAACACCAAAGAAGGCCGGTTGTTTACTTCCCTTGGGCTCACGATTTACCCGCACCGGTTCAGGGAGTAGCCCGCCTAACCAGCCTTCATAAGCTTTACAAACAGGTTGTTCAATGCCTCGGCCCAGGTAGGATGAGCAAATACCGTGTTTTGGAGCTCCTCGCAGGTGAGGCCGCCGGCCATGGCCAATTGGAGCATCGACATGATTTCGCCGCCTTGCTCGCAGAAAACGGTGGCACCTAGCAGGCGCTGCCGCTCGTCTACCAGCACCTTAATAAAGCCTGCGGTGAGGCCGGTTTCCTGGGCCCGGCCAATAACCCGCACCGGCATGGTAGCTACGCGGTAGGCAATCTTTTCGTGGCGGGCCTGCTTTTCGCTGAGGCCGATGCGGCCCAGCTGGGGCTGGGTGAATACCACGTAGGGCAGGGGGCGAGCCTTGGCCGAGCGGCGCTTGCGGTGCAGAATGTTGTCGCGCACCACCCGGTAGTCGTCGTAGGCCAAGTGAGTGAACTGGGGGCCGGGGTGGGCGTCGCCGAGGGCGTAAATGCCGCGCACGTTGGTTTGCAGCCGCTCATTTACCAGCACGTAGCCTTTTTCGTCGGTTTGTACGCCGGCGGCTTCCAGGCCCAGGTCGTCGGTGTTGGGTTCCCGGCCCACGGCTACCAGCAGGTGGGAGCCCCGCAGGCGCCTTTCGCTGGCCGCAGTACTGGCCGTAAGGATGTACTCAGCGTCGGCGTTGCGCGATACGCGCCGTACTTCAGCTTCCAGCACAAACTCCACGCCGTCGGCTTCCAACTGCTGACGCATAGCCTGGCACACATCGTCGTCCTCGCGCTCCAGCAGATTCTTGGCCGCATCAATAATTGTAACGCGGCTGCCGAAGCGGCGGAACATCTGCCCGAACTCCAGCCCGATGTAGCCTCCGCCCAGAATCAGCAGATGCTCGGGCAGTTGCTTCAGGTCGAGAATATCCACGTTGGTGAGGTAGCCGCTTTCCACCAATCCCTGAATGGGCGGCACTGCAGCCCGGGTGCCGGTATTGATGAAGATGAGCGGAGCCGTTAGGTCCTGCTCGCCGCCGGTATTCAGGCGCACCCGAACTGTGCGGGCACTGGTAAATTGGGCCTGCCCCATGAGCACGGTAATGCCGCTTTGCTCCTGGGTAAGATTGGCCCGCACTCCGTCGCGCTTGTGCTGGATGATGGCGTCTTTACGCTGGATAATGGCTGGAAAATCGGGTTTAGGGGTGCTGGTTCTGATGCCGTATTCGGCGGCCGTAGCTACCTGGTGTGCTCTTTCGGCTGAGGCCAGCAGGGCCTTAACCGGCGAGCAGCCGTAGTTGATGCAGGAGCCGCCCAGGAGGTATTTTTCGATAACAGCTACCTTACGGCCGGCATTGGCCAGGGCCGTAGCCAGGGGGTTGCCGGCCTGGCCGGAACCAATAATAATTGCATCAAAACGAGTAGGACGAGGCATAAGGGCGCAAATCGGGCGGCCAGACGTTGGGCCACCCGGGCTATACGGAAACTGGCTTCGAACCGTCGGGCTCAGGCGTAACTAGCAGGGCCCAATACAACGAAACCCGACTGTCGACGTTCTGAAGGCCAACTCCCTATCTTCCGGTTCCGGTTGCCTATGCTCTACCCGCTTCGTTGTGCCGCGCTTCTGCTGCTGCTGCCGCTACTGGCAGGTTGCTCGTCGTTGTATTTTCCGCCTCCGCCCCAGGTGCCGTTGCTTACTCAAAAGGGCGAGTGGAGCGGCGGGCTGCATACCAACTTCAACCAGAATACCGCTGCGCAGGGCGCTTACGCCGTGTCCGACCATTTGGGTGTAATGGGCTCGGTGTCGTTTCTGCACACCGATAAAAAGAAGCGGGCGGAGGACCACGACTTCGGTGAGCTGGGCCTGGGCTACTATACCCGCCTGCGCGACAACCGGGTGCTGGAGGTGTACGGCGGCTACGGGCTGGGCCACACCAAACGGGTGGAGCGTACGCCCGCCGAAGGCATTACCCGCACCCTGGAGGGTAGCCTGGACAAGTACTTCCTGCAGGTGAATTACACTTCCAAGGACAAAAAAACGTACCACGTACTGGGCCGCGACTGGCCCGTAACCTACGGTACGGCCCTGCGTGCCAGTTACGTTACGCTCACCAACTTCCGCCTCGACGGGCAGCCACATACGCCCGAAGACAACGTATTTCTGGAGCCGATTACCTACACCCGCATTAATCTGGTTGGCCCCCTGGATTTCCAGCTTATCAGCGGCAGCAACTTCGGGTTGCGGCACCGGCGCTACCTCAAGGCGGCTAACTCAGTGTTTCAGTTTGGGCTGGTGGTGAATGTAGGTGGGCAGAGTGGCGGGAAATAGGAGCGTTTGATTGGGTAGGGGCGTGTCGGGCAAGGCCTTGGGGTAGTTGTACAGCTCTATAAATGGCCTGTTTATCTGCCTTGGCAAGTAACCCGGGTACTGGTTCTGCCGATTACATGCAAGCTGCGCTGTAACTTTGCGGCAGTTTGCTGTTCCTATGTCTTTCTCCACCCCGGAGTACTCCCACCCCTTAGCCATTGTAGTGCCTTGCTACCGCCCGCCCAGCGGGTGGGCGGCTAATATTCTGGCCAGCCTTGAGCGGCTGCAGTCATTGTTGCCGCCCGTGGCAATACATGTGTACGTGGTGAATGACGGGGCCATAGCAGACGTAACCGCCGATGATATAGCCCTGCTTACTACTACCCTGGCCGGGCAATTCACGTACGTGGCCTACCCCACAAACTACGGTAAAGGCCACGCCTTACGCAAAGGCATGGCGCAGGTTCAGGAGCCTTACTGCCTGTTCACGGATATTGATTTCCCCTATCAGGAGCACAGTATGGCGGCGGTGTACCAGCTCCTGCTGCAGTCGGGGGCTGATATTGTGGTAGGTGTGCGGGACGATGCCTACTATGCCCAGGTGCCGCCGGCCCGGCGGCGCGTTTCCCGCTTGCTGCGGCGGGTTACCCGCCATGTCTTGCGCCTGCCCGTTGAAGACACCCAGTGCGGGCTTAAAGCTTTCAATACCACCGGACGGCAACTGTTCCTGCGTACTACCACCCAGCGCTACCTCTTCGATCTGGAATTGTTGTTTCTGGCCTCGCGCATTCAGCATTTGCGGGTGCTGGCTCAGGCGGTTGAACTGAAGCCTGGCATTGTGTTTTCGCGCCTGAATCCGCGCATCCTGCTAACCGAAACTACCAACCTGATCCGCATTCTGGGCCGGCGACGCCGCTACTAGTACGTGCAGTGGTTACTGCACGTCCCAGCGGTAAAGGCGCAGCTTACCCGACTGCGCCACCAGGGTAAGCTGCTGCCACTGCGGCAGATTGGCTCCGGCCGCAATAAGCTGCTGAGCCAACGGGTTGGATTGTTGCTTGCCGTAGGGATTAGTGCCGTCGAAGTAGCTTTCATCATACAACACCAGTACGGGCTTGCCGGCCGCCAGCAGGTGCGCGCGCAGGGTTGGGGTTGGGCCCTGAGGGCGGAAAATGCTCCGCAGCTCCTGTACGTGTGCCTGTGGCGTGCGAGAAAGTTTGCTGGCCATTAAGGGCAGGTTAGTACCCAACGACAGCGCGTAGGCGTGCAGCGAATGGGCGTTGTCGTCGTCTACGGTCAGGGCCAGGTCCTCGCTGCCCACATGAAAGAACGGTACCGGCAAAATGGCCTGATACTGTGCTGGTTGTATCTGTTGCAGCAGGGGCTGTAGCTCCGAGAAAGTCCGTTGGTCGGTGAGCAGGTTGGGCAGCAACGACTTGCGGTAATGCTTGATTGTGTCGCGGGTGTCCAGCAATGCCAGCACCACCAGCGCTACTGCTACCACCCATCGGCCCGGCCAGCGGCTAAGCCGCAGCCAGAAATCAAGACCAACCAGCACGACCAGGTTAACGGCCCAGAAAAACGGCCAGCTGAACCGGGCCACTGCCCGGAAATGGGTAACCGCTTTGGTAATCTTCTGCAGGTAATAGAAAGCGCTGAAGTAGTTCTGGAACACGTACTGGTCGTCGGCAACGGCATATTCGGTGCCAATGGAAACGGCCACTCCAACCAGAGCTGCGCCCAGCAGCAACCACAGAAAAGCCCGTTCCGGTGTCTGGCTCCAGGCCTGCCAGAAATGCCGGGCCGCCGGCCGACGCACCAGCCAGCTTACCGCAAAAAACGTCAGTCCAAACAACGCAAACGCCCCCAGGTACGCCACCGACTCGTAGGTAGGCTGAGCCCGAGGCTCCAGCCAGAAATGCACCGTTTGGTAGCTGCCAGGCTTGAGCAGGGCAGAAAGCTGTAGTTTCCAGGGCGCGTAGTTGAAGCCGGTGGCCTCCATGCTGCGCAGACCACGATACCCGTCGGTAAGGCGCACTATCACAAAGCAAACTACTGTTGGCAGCAGCGTCAGGAGCAGGGCTGCGCCACTGAGCGTGGTGTTGCGCCATTGCTGCCGACGCAGCAGCCAGCAGGCAAAGAAACCCGCCGTGGTAAGGGCCAGCAGCGGCAGGTAGTACAGATGAATAAGGCCGGCCACAATGAAGCCTGCTGTCAAGACCAGCACCCAGGGCCTAATGGGCCGGTTGGCCTGGGCCCGTTCGTACAGGCCCAGCAGCCCCCAAACGGCCAGCAGCACCACCCAGCTGTAGGAGAGGTTGAAGTGGCCAACCAGCAGGCGGCTGGTTTGCGGATTCAGCCACGGCAGCATAACGGCAAACAGCACAACCAGCCCCCAGTGCCGCACCAAACGGCGCAGAATAGCCACCAGCAGTGCCGTGCTAATGAAAAAGCCAGCCAGCATCAACCCATGATACACATCCAGCGCGTGGGGCCGGAGGTCGAAAATATAGTGCGACCAAAGGCGCACTGGCACGGCCAGCAGTGGAGTATTGTCCGTGAAGAAAAGATAGTCGCCAAAGGGATGGTTCATCATCCCGAACCAGGTTAAGCCATTGGCCCAGGGCTGCTGCACGTAGGCCTGAAACGTAACGTAGTTCTTGGCGCCATCCTGGGTTGTTACCAGCAGGTGTTGGCCGGGCTCCAGCAGTAGCGCCCCAAAAGCGCGTAACACCAGCAGCGCCTGCAGCACCAGAGCTAGCAGTAGCAGAACACGGGCAGAAGGACGCCAGCGCCGGGCAGCGGCAAGCGAAATAGGCATACGTAGGGGAGGGGTGGAGGATGCAGAGCCAGCCCAGTGCCAGCTCAGGCAAAGGTAGAGCAGAAAATACGGCAGCGCCTAGCGTACGACCGACAGGGTATGACGGCGCCGGTGATGACCAACCCGCAGCTCAGCAATGTAGGTGCCTGCTGCCGGAAAGCGCTGCACATCCAGCCACTGCTCATGGCGCCCTACTGACTGCAACGAGCCATCCAGTAGCTGCATTACCTCGCGGCCTTGCATATCCACTATCCGGAGCCACACATTGGCCGGTACGGGCAGGCTATACACCAGTTGGGTGGATTCGGAGAAGGGGTTAGGGTAGGCGGGTTCCAGTATCAATTTTGTTTCCAGTAGTGCCTCGGCATCTACCACGTCCCCCAGCTCGGTTGACGCCGAAGGTACAAAGCTGGGCAATGGCTGCAGCTGCGGGCCGGCCTGATGCCGCACCTGCATGTACTGATGCCCGATGAAGGCCAGGTGCTTGGCATCCCAGGGGTCTGGCTGGCCCGCGTTTACCATGGTCTGGCAGTAGGCTTTATATACCTGCCGCTGGTTGTTCTGCTGAGTGGCCGACAGATTAACCGGACGTTTGCTTACATCGTATCCCACGTACTGAAAAAAGCGGCATTCTTGCTGCTTCATCACGTGCTGGGCCAGTACCCCCGCCAAATAATGGTCGGAATGGTCACCAGGGTTGGAGCGGGCGTCAGCCAGCGGAATGTGCATGGTAAGCTGCCCTTTGATGGCCTCGTGAGCTAGGAGCTCCTTTACCGTGAGCCGCAGATCTTCCCAGGAGACGTAGGCCTTGCCGCCGTTCAATGGCGTGAGAGGCCGGCCGGCGTCGCGCAACTGCTGCAAACTCTGGAAACCGCCCCGCGACAGTCCCCGGCCGCTAACTCCCCCATCGGGCAAGTGCAGATAGAATGCTACCACGTTTTGCTGCCGGTACATCTCAATGCTATGCCCGTTCACAACTATTGTACCGGTACTAGCCGACGTAACCGTTTTGTTCAATTCTACCGACTGACGCACCGATGCCCGGTGACCGGCTTCCCGGGTTTGCCAATAAATATCGGCGGGCTCGTCGGCCTGGCCACCGGTTAAGCAGATGAATACAATTTTCCGCCGGCTATGCTGCGTCTCTTCGCAGACAGCCGACCCCATAAACAACTGCCAATCATCCGGATGGGCGGTCAAAACTGCCGTCCATTTGGGCGTAGGCGGGTTGCAGGAAGCAGATGCGGTTGTACCCGTTTGAGCCCGTAGCTGCCCCGAAACTTGACATAGCACAGCCAGCAGGAAAATCCAGAGTATAACTTTTCTCATGCCGTAACCGGGGAAAGAGTAGGGAAGGCCTTAGTTTTCAAATTTACCAGCCAAACCCTGGAAATCTATGCGTGTCTTAAGCTGTTTAGATAAAACGTTGAAATATTGCAGGCGAAAGGACCAATATGGGCAATGAACATCTCGTTTTAATCGTTGGAGCTTAGTTGAAGCGTCAGAAAACAGTACAACTTGGATGTCTGCAATTCATGGTCCGTTCGGTTGAGGCCGTACGTATCCTCGGCCAGCAGGACGAGTAATGGCTATAGCTCCTCCACCTCCAGCACTAGCTCGTAGTTGTAGTCGCTCACCGATTCGTTAGGCAGCGCCCGGCGCATGGGAGCCAAATCCTGGGGCACCGACTGCCAGCTTGCGGGCTGGCCCCGGTGGTCAACCAGCAGCCAGGAGTGGCACTCCGCCGCCGTGGCTACCAAGCGGTAAGCCAGCGCCGGAAACGAAGATGATGGTACCAGCCGGGCGCTGCCATCGGAGCGGAGCATCTCCACGTAACGGTAGGAGCGGGCACTCTGGCCGGGCTTTATTTTCCGGAAATCCAGATCCTGCGGAGGGGTGTGGCCGTCGTACGGGGCGGTTAGGACCCGCTGGCGCACGAAGGTTTCTGTATCCGTTGTGGGCAGGCCTTCAGCCACCACAAATAGGCCCCGCGTCGGCAGCACAAGCCGTTGGTCCGCTACCTCGAAACGAATCCAGCCTTTTTCCTGCGTCGCCGTTTCGGCCGTGAGCAACAACTTTTGAGGTAGCAGGTTTTGGCTGGCTACGGGGCCGGTGGTCATGGTTCCGGGGCTGAGCCAGAGGTGCAGGCGGCCTTCGGGCAGGTTGCGGCGGTGTTTGGGCAGGTCGTGTACCGCCTCGGGCATACGGGACCCCAGCTGTAGCCGCACGGCCCGCACCACATACACCCGGGTCGTATCGGGCGGGCCGTGCCACACGGCCACGGCCCGCCCCGGCGTCAACTCCCGGCCGAAGGCCGTGTGCAGTCCTTTCGTTTCACCGGGTGCCCGGAGCGTCCGCGTCCGGGGCTGGGCTCGTACAGTTACTTCCGGCAGGTGCTGGCGGGTGCGGGGCGTATCAGGTAAGGAGGCTAGCAGAACTAGGGAGGATAGGATCAGCCACATCAGCGAAGTCAGACAATCGTAAATGGCGGGTAGCTGCTAGGTTGAGGTGCCGCAAGTATATAGGATGCGTTGAATAAAGGCAATACAAAAACCGGCCGCCTCTGCATAGTAGAAGCGGCCGGTTAACTTGGTTACAATGAGATTAGATAAGCAAAGCAAGAATGCAGGATAAAAACAAACCTACTCAAATATTGCCTCCAACAAGACTACGGAGCTTTCTGATGGTTTATAATGCCACTCCTGCGTTACAGCATCCAGATACCAACTTTCCGCAGTTTTAGTATCTACTTGAGTGCCTTTTAAGATTGGAAAATCAGTAATTGGGGCCGTGCGCAGAGTGTGGCTGGAGTCAATACGTCGACGAAGTTGGTAGCGGGGAGCGGCTGGCTTGCCCATTTGAGGTTCCAGCCCACTAACATATTCATCGGGATAATTTCCTATCCCTTCTATCACAATAAAAAAGCCCTGATCGGGGACTAATAGTTGTGCCGTAGGCCATTGAATAGTTAGGTGCTTGCGGGATGCACGCAGTATTTTAGTGGTTAAAAGTACAGGCTCAGGCAACAGATTATCACTGGCGGGACCTTTAGCTGCCGTAACTGAGGCCACTCGTACCCGCAACTGACCTTCCCGAATCCGGCTAGGCTGATATAAATGCACCCGTATTTGGCGTAACTTATGGTAACCAGCTTGTGGAGACTGGAAACGGACTGCATAGCCCCCACCCGGTGCTTGCGAGTGCCATGTGTTATTTTTTTCAATGCCAGAAGCAACAACCAGCTGGCCGTAATAGCCTTGAACGTTAATATCGGATAGTACTATAGTGGTATTTAAAGTATCAGTATTACGTTGGGCTACAGCTGTGTGAAATATAGCTAACATTATTATTAACAAGCAAGCTTTCATATGTGGTGTAAAAATAAAGGTAGAGCCGACAAAGACTCTACCTTTTGAAAAACAAATTAGCTAATTAGCAGCCACAATCTGCTGGGCAAGATGCTCCTGTATCAACATCTGTTTCGGTTTCGAGCCAGAAAATATAGATTCGATGAATTTGGTGCAAAGTACCGCCAGAACAAAATTGATTACCCCAGGTATTGCCAAACATTGGATTGGCGGATGCTTTGGAAGCAATTCCTAAGATTAAGCCAAAAGTCAAAAGACTCGAAAATAATTTTTTCTTCATTATGAATGCAAGTAAAAATACGCCTACTCTGTTGTATCCGCTTTTCGGCTCCGGCGGGCTAGCGACACAAGTATATGCCCCCCCCCGGTATACTTTCCAAATGAAATATATAAAAAACGAACAGGCTGCTCTCGAAACATCGAAAGCAGCCTGTTAAGGCATTTAGCCGGATACTTAATTATTTACTTGCTGCCCAGTACGCGCAGCATCGTCTCGCCGATTTCGGCGGGCGAGTCTACTACGTGGATGCCGCACTCGCGCATGATGGCCATTTTGGCGGCGGCCGTGTCGTCGGCACCGCCTACGATGGCGCCGGCGTGGCCCATGCGGCGGCCGGGAGGCGCGGTCTGGCCGGCAATGAAGCCAACTACGGGCTTCTTGTTGCCGGTTTCCTTGATCCAGCGGGCGGCTTCGGCTTCCATGCCGCCCCCGATTTCGCCAATCATCACGATGCCCTCAGTTTCGGGGTCGTTCATGAGCAGCTCCACGGCTTCCTTGGTGGTGGTGCCGATAATCGGGTCGCCGCCGATGCCGATGGCCGTGGTCTGACCCAAGCCGGCTTTCGTGAGCTGGTCGACGGCTTCGTAGGTCAGGGTACCTGATTTCGACACGATGCCCACGCGGCCTTTCTGGAAGATAAAGCCGGGCATGATGCCCACTTTGCACTCGCCGGCCGTCATTACACCGGGGCAGTTGGGGCCAATCATGCGCAGGCCCTCACGGCCCTTCAGGTATTCCTTCACCGCAATCATGTCCTTGGTAGGAATGCCTTCGGTGATGGTTACGATTACTTTGATGCCGGCATCAGCAGCTTCCATGATGGCGTCGGCGGCAAATGCCGGCGGCACGAAAATGATGCTGGTATCAGCGCCGGCCTGCTCAACGGCCTCCGCTACGGTGTTGAACACGGGGCGCTCCAGGTGCTGGGTACCGCCTTTGCCGGGCGTTACGCCACCCACCACGTTGGTGCCGTACTCAATCATCTGCTGGGCATGGAACGAGCCTTCGGAGCCCGTAAAGCCCTGCACAATCACTTTGGAATCCTTGTTTACCAGAACACTCATGAGAAGAAGTGGGGTTAGCGGAAGATGCTGATATGGGGGTGGGATGCTGCCGCTACGGCCGGGCCGGCGGCGGGGCAAAAGTAGAGGTTTTTGGGGCAGGGGCAAGGCTGAATCACAGATGCTCGCAGATGCAGCCATGGATGATGCAGATTAAGCCGCGGCTGGTGCAGATGAAGGCACGGATGCCGCGGATTGGTTTTGCAAGCTGACAGGCGGCTGGAAATCTATATCATCCTATTCATCTGTGTTATCTGCGGCTTTATCTGTATCATCTGTAATAAGCCCGTACCTTTGCGGCCTCTCTCGCATTACCACTCGTTTCTCTCACCCGAAATGTACTTCAACAACATTGTAGAGGCCATTGGCAACACGCCTTTGGTCAGGCTGAACAGCGTAGCCGCCGGTATTAAAGGCACTGTTCTGGCCAAAGTAGAATACTTCAACCCTGGCAACTCGGTAAAGGACCGCATGGCCATCCGGATGGTGGAAGACGCCGAAAAGGCGGGCCTGCTCAAGCCCGGCGGCACCATTATCGAAGGCACCAGCGGCAATACCGGCATGGGCCTGGCGCTGGCCGCCATTGCCAAGGGCTACCAGTGCATCTTTGTGATGAGCGACAAGCAGAGCAAGGAAAAGCAGGATATCCTGCGGGCGGTAGGGGCCCAGGTGGTGGTATGCCCCGTCGACGTGGCCCCCGACGACCCGCGCTCCTATTACTCGGTAGCCCGCCGCCTGAACCAGGAAACGCCCAACTCCTTCTACCCCAACCAGTACGATAACCTGTCGAACACGGCGGCGCACTACGAGAGCACCGGCCCGGAAATCTGGGCGCAGACGGAAGGGAAAATTACGCACTTCGCGGCCGGCGTGGGCACGGGCGGCACCATCTGCGGCACGGCCAAGTACCTGAAAGAGCAAAACGCCAACCTTGTAACCGTGGGGCTGGACACCTACGGCTCCGTGTTCAAAAAGTACAAGGAAACCGGCATTTTCGACGAAAACGAAATCTATCCTTACAAGACGGAAGGCATCGGGGAAGATATTCTACCCAAGAATGTTAACTTCGACCTGATTGACTTGTTCATCAAGGTAACTGACCAGGATGCGGCCGTTATGACTCGTCGTTTGGCCAAGGAAGAGGGCTTGTTCGTGGGCTGGTCGTGCGGCTCGGCGGTACACGGGGCCCTGGAATATGCCAAAGAGCACCTGCAGGAAGGTGATACGATGGTGATTATTCTGCCTGACCATGGTACCCGCTACCTCGGCAAAATCTACAACGACGACTGGATGCGGGAGCAGGGCTGGTTGTAAGCCCGATTCTCTGATCTGACCGCCTTTATTCTTTCCCCACCATGACCAAGAAGCTCCGGAGTGTAGTGCTGGTAGACGACAACGAGACGACCAGCTTTCTGAACAATCGGCTGCTGAACCGGCTGGAGGTGGCTGAGCAGATTCATACTTTCAGCAAAGCGGAGCAGGCCTACCAGGAAATCTGGGGCAACGCTAACGGCGAGCAGCCCGCCGCTAACGCCCCCGACCTGGTTTTCGTGGACCTGAAAATGCCTGGCATGGATGGCTTTGAGTTTCTGAAGCTGTTCAGCTCCCTGCCGGAGTCCGTGCGCGAAAAAACCGTCATGGCCGTGCTGACCACCTCCATGCACGCCGCCGACACGGCTCGCGTGGCGCAGTACGAAGGTGTAGAGTACCTGGCTAAGCCACTGACGGAGGAAAAGATGGAAAAGCTGATGCAGAAGCGGTTTTAAGTAGAGAAATGAGACTAGAAGAAGTGAGAGGTGAGACTTTCGTTCTGGCAATGTGCCATTGAACGAAGGTCTCACCTCTCACTTCTTCTAGTCTCATTTCCACATTCTACACCACCGCTTCCACAAACCGGAACGCCTCCCCGTCAAACAGACCCTGGTCGCTGAGTTTAAGGCTGGGAATAACCAGCAGGGCCATAAAGGACAGCGTCATGAAGGGGGCTTGCAGGGAGGAGCCCAGCTCTTTGGCCAGGGCATCTACGGCGGTATAGGCGGCGGCCACCTGCGGGCCCTGCTGATCCGACATGAGGCCGGCTACCGGTAGGGGCAGAATCAGTTCCCGGCCGTCGGGGGCTACCACGGCCAGGCCGCCCCGGGCTTCAATTACCAGGTTTACGGCCCGGGCCAGGCTGGCATCGTCGCAGCCCACGGCCGTGATGTTGTGGGAATCGTGGCCGACGCTGCTGGCCAGGGCGCCACCCCGCAGGCCAAAGCCCCGGATGAAGGCCACGGCCGGCGGGGCCGGCTGGTAGCGGTTCACAACTGTCAGCTTCAGCACATCGGCCGGTACATTGGCCACTACCAGGCCGTTTTCCAGGCGGGCGGGCACATCCTGGCGGGCGGTGACCAGTTGCCCGTCGAAGCACTCGATGACACGCACGGTGGCGCTTTTCATCTCCTGTTCCTCGTTTCTCGGGGCGGGTACCGCAAAATCCGGGGCCTGTACGGGCTGGGCGGTAAAGTTGTTGACCACCGGCACGGGCACGGCCGGAATCAGCGTGCGGCCGTTTTCCGCCACCAGCTCGCCGTTCAGGTAGGTTTTCCGGACGGTAAAATCGGTGAGGTTGTCCACCAAGATAAAGTCGGCGGCGTCGCCTTCCCGCAGTAGGCCCACGGGCAGGCGGTAGTGCTCCACGGGGTTGCGGCAGGCCACGCGCAGCACCTGCAGCACCTCTTGGCCCCGGGCCACGGCGCGCTGCACCAGCTGGTTAATGTGGCCCAGCACCAGCGTATCGGGGTGCTTATCGTCGGAGCAGAACATGAGGTGCTCGTAGTGCTC
Organism: Hymenobacter metallilatus; assembly: GCF_003944705.1. GTDB lineage: Bacteria > Bacteroidota > Bacteroidia > Cytophagales > Hymenobacteraceae > Hymenobacter > Hymenobacter metallilatus. Next base: position 219,602 of record NZ_RWIS01000007.1, read on the forward strand.
CGGCAGCAGGTCGATGAGGGCCTCGAAGTTGCGGGCCGCCGAGCCTTCCCGAATGAGCACCTTCATGCCCACGGCCAGCTTATCGAGGGCCTCCTCGGCCGTAAAGCACTCGTGGTCGGTGCTGATGCCAGCCGCAGCATAGTGGGCGGCATCCTGGCCGCGCAGGCCGGGGGCGTGGCCATCCACGGGGCGGCCGTACTGCTGGGCCAGCCGGATTTTCTCCATCACCAGCTCCTGCCGCTGCAGCACACCCGGCCAGTTCATCATCTCGGCCAGGTAGCCCACCTCGGGGTGCTCCCGAAACAGCTGCTCGATGTCCTGGGCGGTAATTTCAGCCCCAGCAGTTTCAAAGGGCGTAGCGGGCACGCAGGACGGAGCCCCGAAGCAGAACTTGAAGGGAACCTGCGCGCCGTTCCGGAGCATATACTGCACGCCGGCTACCCCCAGCACATTACCGATTTCGTGGGGGTCGGAGACGGTGGCCACGGTGCCGTGAACGACGGCCAGGCGGGCAAACTCGGAGGGCACCAGCAGGGAGCTTTCCACGTGCACGTGGGCATCCACGAAGCCGGGCAAAGCGTAGGGAAGGGCCGGGTCGGGTGCGGAGCCGCCCGTGGGCTCGATACGTTGAATGCGGCCCGCCGCCACGTGCACAATGGCCGGGCTTATCGTGTTGTCGAACAGGTTGATAACGTTGGCGGATAGCTGAAATTCGGCGGGCATGGGGCAGGAGGAAGGCTCAGGGAAAACTACGGCCGCGGGGCGGCTAACGGGTAAAGAACCGTATATTTGCCGAAAATCCGTGCCGTGAGAAAGATTGTGACTTTACTACTGGCAGCCCTGCTCGGGGGCTCGGGCCTGCTGACGGCCGGTTGCGCCAGCCGCACCCCTCAGCAGAAAAAAACTGCCTCCATGAAGCGTAAAGCCAAATTCGGCAAAGTACCCTGCCCCTGCGAAAGTCACTAACCCGCACCACATGCCCGACGAAAATCCAATTGCCGCCCTTGTAACGGCTGCCGAAGCGGTGCGCCAGCAGCTTCAGGTGAATACCTATGATGCCGCAGCGGTACAGCGGCTGGCCGAGTTTATCGAAGCGCAACGCCCCAGCATCAAAGAAACCGAGCGGGCGGGCGTTATCACGGCGCTGGGCTGCTTTCTGGGCCAGTGCCTGATTAACACCTACCAGGGCGAGTGGGCCAAGGGCCGCGACGGAAGCACGGGGGTGGGCATTAACCACGTCAATTTCTTCAACCCGTTTTACCGCGTAAGCGAGCAGCTCACCAAAGGCCTAAGCCAGTCGGTGGCTACGTTTTTTGCGGATGTACCCCAGCGCCTGGCCGCTAAGCCGGGCCGTAAAACCTGGATTTAGTGAGCCCTTTCCGTCAGCCTGAGCCAAGCAGTGAACCTGTCATGCGAAAAATCGTCATTGCCATCGACGGCTATTCCTCCTGCGGCAAAAGCACCACGGCCAAGGCAGTGGCCGCCGAGCTGGGCTACGCCTACATTGATACCGGGGCCATGTACCGGGCCGTTACACTGTACCTGCTGGAGCACAGCATCCGCTTCGACGATTTGCCGCGCATCGAGCAGGCTTTGCACGAAATGCACATCACCTTCAAGCGCAACCGCAAAACCGGCCGCAATGAGCTCTGCCTCGATGGTGCCATCCGGGAAGATGAAATCCGGCAGATGCGCATTTCCAACTTGGTAAGCGAGGTATCGGGTATTCCGGCCGTGCGCCACGCCATGGTGCGCCAGCAGCAGCGTATGGGCCGCAAGCGGGGCGTGGTAATGGATGGGCGCGACATTGGCACCACCGTGTTTCCCGATGCCGAGGTAAAGGTGTTTATGACGGCCGACGTGCTTACCCGGGCCCTGCGCCGCCAGGAGGAGCTGGCCGTGAAAGGCGAACAGGTGCCGGTAGAAGATATTGTAGACAACCTCAGCAAGCGGGACCACCTCGACTCCACCCGCCTCGAAAGCCCCCTGCGCCGGGCCCCCGATGCCGTACTGCTGGATACCACGCATATGATGATTGACGAGCAGGTTGATTTTGTGCTGGAGCGCGTGTCGGCCAGGCTGTTTTCGTTAGCCGCGGCTGGCTGGGAGCAGCGGGCCACTCAATAGATTCATCCGTTCAAGGAAGGAAATCCGGCGCTCAGCTGTTACACTATAGATTCCGGCACAGGATTCGCTACCGGGCGACCCCACAGGAGCCAGCAGCTGCCCATACCGGCTGGCCCCCCGAAAAACATGGAGCTCATGAACGTCACCATCGATAAAAATTCCGGCTACTGCTTCGGCGTTGAGTTTGCCATTCAGATGGCCGAAGACGAGCTGGCCCAGCAGGAAACCCTGTATTGCCTCGGCGACATTGTGCACAACCGCATGGAGGTAGAGCGCCTGCACGCGCTGGGCCTGCGCATTATTGATAGGGAGCAGCTGGAGCAACTCCATGATGCCAAAGTGCTGATTCGGGCCCACGGGGAGCCTCCGGCTACCTATGAGCTGGCCCTGCGCAATAACATCGAGCTGATTGATGCCTCCTGCCCGGTAGTGCTCAAGCTGCAGAACCGGGTGAAGCACGCCTTCGATGCCAGCACCCGCCAGAACGGGCAGATTGTGATTTACGGGCAGCCCGGCCACGCCGAAGTAACCGGCCTTACCGGCCAGACCCTCAACCAGGCCATCATCGTCATGACGGAGCAGGACCTGGACCAGGTAGATTTCTCGCGCCCTGTTACGCTGTTCAGCCAAACCACCAAGAGTACGGCCGGCTTCTACCACATGAAGGCGGTCATGGAAGCACGGATTCAGGCAGCCGGCGGCACCCTGGATTCGTTTGATGCCAACGACAGTATTTGCCGGCAGGTAAGCAACCGGGAGCCGGCTTTGGCCAAATTTGCCCTGGAGCACGATGTAGTAGTATTTGTGAGTGGGCGCAAGAGCTCCAACGGCAAAGCCCTGTTTTCAGTCGTGAACAAAAACAACCCGCGCAGCTACTTCGTGGAAAACGAGCAGGAGCTGGAGGACGAGTGGTTTCACGGGGCCGAATCGGTAGGTATCTGTGGAGCTACCAGTACCCCTATGTGGCTGATGCAGCGCGTGAAAGACCGGATTGAGGAAGTAGCCGAGCACGTGGCGTAGCGGAACTATACGAGCTGTCGGGCCGAGCGGAGCGAGGAATCTGGTTTTACCACTGGCATGGTGTAACCCGTCTACTTCGCTCCGCTCGGTCCGACAGTTTCTATGGTACCCGTTCTAGTAACTTGCCGGCATAAACTCACTTTCTGTCCATGCGGCGCCTCCTCAATTACTCTCTCAGCGGCTTTCTGATTGTAGCTCCCATCGGGCTGACGATTTATATTCTGTACGCGCTGCTGCGCTGGCTGAATGAGCTGTTTGCGGGTTTGAGCTTCGATGTGCCGGGGCTGGGGCTGCTCGTGGCCATTCTGCTCGTAACGGGTATAGGCTTCGTGGCCAAATCGTTTCTAGTGCGGCCCTTCCTCATTATTACCGAGCGGCTGCTGCATCGTACCCCCCTGGTAAGCATCATCTACTCCAGCCTCAAAGACCTGTTCGATGCTTTCGTGGGGGATAATCAGAAATTCAACCGGCCGGTGCTGGTGCGCCTGAGCGGTCCGGAGCAGGTATTTAAACTGGGGTTTGTTACGCAAACTGCCATGCCGGCCGTTCACCGCCCCGAGTTGCTGGCCGTGTACTTTCCGCACTCCTACAACTTCTCCGGCGAGCTGGTGCTGGTGCCCGTCCAAAACGTTACCTACCTCGATTTGCCCAGCTCCGAAGTCATGAAGTTCATTGTATCCGGCGGCGTGTCGCGGCTGGGGTAAGCAGTGAACTGGTGAGAGGGTGATTTAGGGAAATCCTGTCATCCTGAGCATTCCGCGCATCAAGCGGCGACGAAGGACCTTATCCTGCATGAACAATCCGTTGCACCGTGATAAGGTTCTTCGTCGCCGCTTGATGCGCGGAATGCTCAGGATGATATGACTGTACAACTTCGCCACCATTCTACAGTTCGGGAGGCTTTTCCGACGGTTCAGGCAGGTGAAAGTTCCGTTTGGGTAATCAGAAGTTTTGGTGTTTTAAGGAAAAGAGTAGGTTTGTTTCATCTCACTACCTAACCCCAACCGCACCATGGAAACTCCGGCCCGTGACCCCCAGATCTGGCGTATGGCTAAAGCCCGTGCCAAGTTTAAGTCGCACTTGTTCACCTACTTCGCCGTGAATGCTTTGCTCTGGGCCATCTGGGCCCTGACGGACCGCCACAGCCACGGGGGAATTCCCTGGCCCGTGTGGTCCACGGTGTTCTGGGGAATTGGCGTGTTTATGAATGGCGTTGGGGTGTACGGCGGCTTCGGTAAAGCCCAGCTCTCGGAGCGGGAATATGAGCGCCTGATGCGCCAGCGGGGGAGTGAGCTGTGAACAGAGAGCTGAGTTCTGAGAAATAAGAGTTGAACTGGGACGGCCTGTCTGCGCCAGGAAGATGCCCGTGCCAGTAAGCCACGACGCTGTGGCCCAATTCAACTCTCATTTCTCAGAACGCATCACTGCTTTAAAAAGCAACCTTCGGGAGCAGATGGTGGTTTGTGGCAGTATGAACATGCGCCTCCTGCTTCCGTTTTTGCTGGCTCCGCTGGCCTCTTTCGCTCCCGGTCCGAAACCCGCCCCGGCCGCCGATGCCAACCTGAGCAAGATTAAGCTGCCCGCGGGCTTCACTATTGGCTACTTTGCCCAGGGCGTGAAAAGCGCCCGGGAGCTGGCCGTGGGCCCCGATGGCACCGTGTACGTGGGCACCAAGGACGATAAAGTGTACGCCCTGCCAGACCGGAACAAGGATGGCCGCGCCGATGAAATTGTTACGGTTGCTACCGGCCTGAATGCTCCCAACGGTGTGGCCGTGCGCAACGGTGCCTTGTACGTGGCCGAAATCAACCGCATACTGCGCTACGACAACATTGCGGCCCGCCTGAAGCAGAAACCCAAACCAGTGGTGGTGTACGGCAAGCTCCCCAACAAGGAGTGGCACGGCTTCCGCTACATTGCTTTTGGGCCCGATGGGAAGCTGTACGTGCCGGTGGGCGCACCCTGCAATACCTGCCTGCCCGAGGAGCCCATCTACGCCACCATCAACCGCATGAATGCCGATGGCACCGGCCTCGAAACCTATGCCTATGGGGTGCGCAACACGGTGGGCTTCGACTGGAGCCCCCGCGACAAGGCCCTCTGGTTTACCGACAACGGCCGTGACATGCTGGGCGACAACCTGCCTCCCGATGAACTGAACCGTGCCGCCGGCCCCGGGCAGCACTTTGGCTTTCCGTATTTTTTTGCTGGCGACATAGCCGACCCCGAGTTTGGTAAAGGCAAATCCATGGATACCTACGTGAAGCCGGCCCGCAAGCTGGGGGCTCATGTGGCAGCCCTGGGTATGAAATTTTATACCGGTAGCAAGTTTCCGGCTCAATACCGGAACCAGATTTTTATTCCGGAGCACGGCTCCTGGAACCGCAGCAGCAAAATCGGCTACCGTATTAGCCTGGTGAAGCTGGATGCCACCGGCAAGCAGGCCCTGAGCTACGAAACCTTCGCCGACGGCTGGCTGCAGGGCCAGACGCCCTGGGGCCGCCCCGTGTGCCTGCTGGTGCTCCCCGATGGCTCCCTGCTGGTCAGCGACGACCAGAACGACGCCGTGTACCGCATCAGCTATAAGGGATAAAGGATTAATGGATTAGGGATAAAGGATAGGGGGTGAAGGACGCGGGGAGGGCAAAGGTGTGGGACGGTGTAGAGGGCGGAATGGAAGCGGAGAAATGACCCCGCAGATTCGCTAACGGCGCAGATGTGCAAAAAATCCTTTATCCTTCCGTCCTTAATCCTTTATCCTATATGAAGCAGCGCGGACCGAAACGGACGGTAGGACGGCGGGAACTGGTGGATTTTCCGGAATTTCAGCTCTGGGGCGTGGAGGCCAAGGTGGATACCGGTGCCTACACCGGAGCCATTCACTGCTCCAATATTCACGTGGAAACGGATGCCGCGGGCCGGCAGCGGCTGCACGTGCAGCTGCTGGACCCCTCGCACCCCAACTTCGACGGCTCGCCGATGCAGTTCGATACATTTTCCCTGCGCGACATCCGCTCCTCCAACGGGGAAGTGCAGGAGCGGTACGTTATCCGGGCAGGCATCCAGCTGTTTGGGGAGGTATTCAACACCGAATTTTCTCTCTCTGACCGTTCCGATATGAAGTACCCGGTGCTGATAGGACGGGTGCTGCTGCGGCAGGCGCGGCTGGTAGTGGATGTGGCCCGGCGCAATCTTTCCTACAAAAATCAGCCGACGGCCCGCTAAAAACCCTGGGGTGTGCCCCTGGGGGCACCTATCTTTGTGGCGGCGTGCCCTGGCCCGCGTTTTCTTCCATTACCTATTCCTGTTCAATGAAACTGGCTATTCTGTCGCGTGAGCCAAAGCTATACTCTACCACCCGGTTGGTAGAAGCCGCCGAGCAGCGCGGGCACGAGGCTGTGGTAGTGGACCACCTGCACTGCAACCTGGTGCTGGAGAAAGGCAAGCCCGGCATCATCTACCAAGGTCAGAAGCTGGAAGGCTTCGACGCCATTGTTCCGCGCATTGGTGCTTCCGTTACGTTTTACGGGTGCGCCGTGGTGCGGCAGTTTGAGATGATGAAGGTGCGCACCGCCGTGGAAAGCCAGGCCATTGTGCGCAGCCGGGACAAGCTCCGCTCCATGCAGATTCTGGCCCGCGCGGGCGTGGGAATGCCCAAAACGGCCTTCACCAACTATTCCGACGATGTGCCGGAAATGATTCAGCAGGTGGGCGGCGCGCCGGTTATCATCAAGCTACTGGAGGGCACCCAAGGGCTGGGCGTGGTGCTGGCCGAGTCGGAAAAAGCGGCCCAGTCGGTTATTGAGGCCTTCCATAACCTCAAGGCCCGCATTATTGTGCAGGAGTTTATTGCTGAAAGCAAAGGGGCCGATTTGCGGGCCTTTGTGGTAAACGGCGAGGTGGTGGGCGCCATGAAGCGCCAGGGTAAGGAGGGCGAGTTTCGCTCCAACCTGCACCGGGGCGGCTCGGGCACCCTGGTAAAGCTCACCCGGGCCGAAAAAGCGGCGGCCCTGCTCGCCACCAAGGCCCTGGGCCTGGGCATTGCCGGCGTGGATATGCTCCAGAGCAAGCGTGGGCCGTTGGTACTGGAGGTAAACTCTTCGCCGGGGCTGGAGGGCATTGAGAAATCTACGGGCCTTGATATTGCCGGCAAAATTATTGAGTATACCGTGGCGCTGGCCGGCAAAAAAAAGGTGAAAAAACCTGTTCAGAAAGCACCCTCTGACGCCTTACCCGATACCCAGCCCGATTAGACCCGACGTGCCCACCCACAAGCTCAGCGGTTTTTGTACCTTCCGCAGCGGCAAACTGTGTACCGAAGAGCGGGAGGAGAGGGGACTTCGGACGGCTGCCATAGCGCAGGGCTCCAGCGTTGCGCCGAGCAAGGGATTTGTATAGCAGGTTTGGGACTGGAGGCCCGAGCCATAAGGTACCTGCCGTTGCCCTTTCCCACTACTCCCGAGCCGCTGTGTCTGAATGGCCTCACCATTGCGCCCGGCGAGCGGGTACTTACGCGGCTGGTAATTTCCCGGCTGCCCTCCGGTACGGTTATCGATATTCCGGTGCATGTGTTCCGCTCCGCGGAGCCCGGCCCTACAGTACTGCTGATGGCTGGTATGCACGGCGACGAGGTAAACGGCATTGAAACCATCCGGCGCATGATTCGGCGCGACATGCTGCGCCCGCTCCGGGGTACCATTATTGCCATTCCCATTCTCAACATCTACGGGTTTCTGAACTTCTCGCGGGAGGTGCCCGATGGCAAAGACGTAAACCGCTCGTTCCCGGGCAACCCGCGCGGGTCCCTGGCCAGCCGCGTGGCCCACCGCTTCATGCGCGAAATCATGCCCCTGATTGACTACGGCATTGACTTCCATACGGGCGGAGCGGCTCGGGCCAACATTCCACAAATCCGCTGCCTGCTCCACCAGGATGCCGAAACCGATGCCCTGGCCGAGGCGTTTGGCGCGCCCTTTACTCTGCACGCCGGCCTGCGCCCCGGCTCCCTGCGCGAAACGGCCATGCAGGAGGGCCGCCGCATCATTGTGTATGAAACCGGGGAGTCACTGCGGCTGGATGAGGAAGGCATTGACCTGGGCATTGCCGGTACGCTGCGGGTGCTGCACCAGTTGGGTATGCTGCCGGAAACGACGCCGCCGGCCCGGCCCACGGTGGTGTGTATGCGCTCCTCCTGGCTGCGGGCCAAATACGCCGGGCTGTTCCATAGCCTCGTGAAACTGGGTCAGTACATCGAAAAAGGCCAGGTGTTCGGGTCGGTGGCCGACCCCTACGGGGAGCGTTCAGTGCGGCTGGAGTCGCCGGTGGCCGGCTATATCATCGGCCTCAACCACATGCCCGTCGTGAATCAGGGCGACGCGCTGGTGCACGTGGGCCGCACCGATACCACGCCCAGCCGCACCGACCTGGCCGTTCCCTTCGACGAAAAACCCACCAAGCCCATGGAGGTAGAAACCGAAGAAGATGAGGAAGCCGGAGAGGAAATGGGGCAATGAGGTAAAAAGTGGCGGGTAACAGGTGACAGATCAGAACGTCATTCCGTGCAGCGCGCGGAATCTCGCGTACCGGGGTTGCAGGTAAAAGAACGTCCTGCTGAGCGAGGTGGAAGGCAGCCTAGGCATCTGTACTGCTCTAACAAGCGGACTCCGGATGCCGCATGAAAATGCCATTACAACCTCAGCACGTAAGATGCCTCGCTTCGGCTGCGCCTAGGCGCTGCATGACAACCTGGGCTCTGCCTTGCCGGCGCCAAATGCTCTTCCAACGCCAACTTTCCCGTACTTTTGAACGGCCGCTCAGCGGCTATTGCTGTTATTTCCTCTGTTTCTGAATGAAAAATTCTCTCCAGCTAGTCATTAATGTTGCACTGGCCATTGCCGTAGCCGTATTGTTTTACCTGCATTTTGCTGCCAAGCCAGCTGCTCCGGTTCGCAAACCGGTAGCCGCTGTACAAACCACCGACTCAACAAGCGCCGCAACCCCCGCACCGGCAGAGGAAGCCGACAATACCCTGGTGGCTGCCGCCGATACAGAGAAGGTAGCCTATGTGGAATCGGGGAAGCTGCTGGATGGCTACCAGGGTATGAAAGATGCCCGCAAAGCCTTCGAGGGAAAGGCCCGCCGCTGGGAAGCCCAGAACCAGACGCTGGTGCGCGGCTTCCAGACGGCGGTGCAGCAGTACCAGCAGAAAGCTGAGGGCATGACGCAGGAGCAGCGCGCTGCCACCGAGCAGCAGCTGCAGCAGCGCCAGATGCAGGTGGCCCAGGAGCAGGAAAAAATTCAGCGTCAGGCTCAGGAGGAAGAAGGCAAGATGACCCAGCAGGTGTTGGAGCGCATCAATAAGCAGATTGAGAAGTATGGCAAAGCCAATGGCTACCGCCTCATCCTCATTGCTGCTCCCAGCGGAACCATAGCCTACGGACGCAAAGACCTGGATATTACCAATCCGGTGCTCAAGCACCTCAACGACGAATACCGCGGCGCGAAGAAATAAGCAGCTGGCATTTCAGCAACGCTAGGCGGCCCGTTTCCTTCTGGAATCGGGCCGTCTGGCGTTAAACCTTATCAGGAAAGCTGCATCTAATGGATAGTCTGACCACTCCGTACTGGAGCGGCCCTTTATCCGATTTGCCATGAAAAATCTGCTGAAAATTCCGGCCTTCATTGCCTTGTTACTGGTATCGGCTACCAGTTTTCTGAGCAGCTGCGTAGCTACTGTGCCTGCCGCAACCACTGTGGTAGTGCGCCCCCGTCCTGCTTATCGACCTTATTACCGCCCGTACTACCGGCCGGCGCCAGTGGTGGTGGCACCCCGGCCCATTATCGTAGCGCCGGCCCCGCGCCCGTATTACAACTACCGGCCTCACCGCTACTACCGGGTGCGATAGGGGCGGCTATATCACTCCGTGAAAGCTTTGTTGCAGCAGCAGCGGAGCTTTTTAGGCTTTTTATTCCCGCACAAACCGTTGTATAACCGCGCCCTGCCGGGTAAGCACGTGCAGGCTATAAAGGCCGGGAGCCAACCTTTGCACGGGTAGGGTAAGCCTTAGCACACCTTGTTGCGGCTGCCCGGTCAGGCGCTGCACAACCTGTCCCGTTGCCGTCCGGATTTCCAGCGGTACCACCTGCTGCGTGGGTAGCCGGCTAATTTCCACATGGAGTGCATTGGTAACCGGTACAGGATAAAGCCGCAGCTGCACGGTGGACTTTGAGGCAGCAACTGCTGTTATCGTCTGGAAATTGCCGTACGTAACAAGCAGCCGGTTGGCAAACTGCGCCGTGATGGGGGAGTACAGTTGCTCAATACGGCGGATAAGCTGGTTCTGCGCGTTATAGAACAGCTGGGCGCGTAGCTCGTTGGTAAGCACCCAGCCTCCGTTCAGCCAGTCTTCCTGCCGGTAGCCCAGGTCATTACCCCAGGTGTCTTTTGGCTCGGTGTAGCGGGCAAAGTTCTGCCAGCTGCCGGTGGGCAACGCTTCTTCCAGGAGCTGAACCGTGGTACCGGTGTGTCCGTAGCTGATGGTATGACGCTGGAAGTCGGTCCATTGCCCGGCGTTTTGCCAGGCCTGCACCCGAAACCCGGCTGGCTGCCGGTTGGCCCAGTTATACCAGGTCAGGTCCAGAATGCGCTCCTCGTTTGCCCAAGCGGTACCCGTCCAGCGCTGGGCAGTAGCTTCCGCCCACTGGCCGTTCGTGAGCAGGTATTCAAACCGGGTATCATTTACAAAAGCCCCGGCGTCGAACAGCTGCACAATTTGCTGGGTAAGCACCGAGCCGGCGTAGGTATTCTGATACCGGTACCCATCGGTGGTTTGCCAGGCATTATTGGTCCAGGTCTGGCTAAGCTCCTCAATTAGCTGATTTTGGGTGTCGTAGCTGCTCAGGTAGCGGAACTGGTTTATCCAGGGCAAGCCATTGCCGGTCTGAATCAGCTGTTCCAGCAGGTTTCCCTGGCTGTCATAAGTAAAGCTGACCCGCTGAAACGCCGTGGCCGAAGCAGAGTCGGAGGTGATGCGCTCCGCCAGCTGGCCCTGCGGGGTGTATGTGAGTCGGTCCAGCAGCGGCTGCGTCCAGGCAGCCTGGGCTGCGTTCCAGCTGTAGTACACCGCTTTGCCAGGCCGGGTGGTGGCGGTTTGGCCCAGGCGCTGGGTGGCTTCCATCGGCCGCGCCGTGGGCTTGCCCAACATCCTGGGCAGGTGCTGAGCTGCCCCATCGAGCCCTCCCAGCAGAACACTCACTATCAGCAGATAACGCAGGAGCAGCATGGCAGTACAGCCTAAAGGAACCGGTTGTTCGGTTGCGGAAGATAGAGAAAATAGATTATATGTAATAGCGGAAAATTTATATAAAAAAAGTCTGGCTCCGCGTGAGCAGAGCCAGACAAAGCCGAAGGTTAACCTATTACCGGCTAGAACACGAAGCGCAGGTTTACGGCGGCATCGTTGTAGAAGCCGGTATACCCATCGAATACCTCAAAGAAAGGTTTGTAGTCAACGCCCAGAGTGAAGGGCAGGTCTTCCATCTTGTACTCAATACCCAGAATCAGGTCGGCTCCACCAACAATGTAGTTGGTATCATCATACCAGTACTGCCGGTAGTAATATTTGTCTTTATTCCGACGAAAACGTACGTCTTCGAAGTAGTAGCGGCCCCGGTACGAGCCAATGTGGGCCCCTGCGCCGTAGTAAAACTGCAGACCCTTGAAATCCGATACGGGGAGGTGCTTTTCCAGCAACAGCGTAAGACGGCCGCCCCGGGCCGCGTATTCCCGCGTGAGTAGCCCTTCAAACGCCACATTGTTCTTGCCGCTGAGAAAATGCTTCACCGTCAGGCCCGACGACCAGCCGCCCCCACGCAAGCCAATACCGGTTTGGTAGCCGGCACCCGAGCTACCCTTCTTTTTGCTTTGAGCCAGCGCCCCCTCATGTACCGTCAGCAGCCCCAGGGCTACCGCGCCAACAAACAAATACTTCATGCAGAAAGGAAAAGGTGAATAGTAGTCTTCCTGCAAAAGTACAACCTGTCCCGGTAAATCACCGCAACCGGCGACCTTCCTGGGCAATGGCATCGGAAAGATGAACCTGAATTCCGCTGTTTTCGGCCTCCGCTGCGCGGAGCATGGCGCGGGCCACCGTATCGGCCGGAATGGCGCGGTACTTTTGCAAGGGGCCCCGCAGTACCGGGTGCAGCACGCGCAGCACCAAGGCTCCCAGCCGTTCTCCCGCCCGTTGCTCGGGCCGGTAGCCCAGCAGCAACGACGGCCGGAAAAAATGGATGACCCGGAATGGAGCCTGCCGCACAGCGTCTTCCATCTCGCCTTTCACCCGGTTGTAATAGATCCGGGAGGCCGCATCGGCCCCCATGGCCGATACAACCAGCAGTTGCGCCGCAAAGTTGGCCGCCGTGAGAGCCGCCAGCTTTACTACGTATAGGTAATCGACCTGGTAGAACGCCGCACGGGAGCCTGCCTGCCGCATGGTAGTGCCCAGGCAGCAAAACACGTCGTCGGCAATGAGCTGCAGGCGGTGATTTTCGAGGGTGTCGAAGCTGAGCAGGCGCTGCTCCAGTTTCGGATGCACCAGGGGGAGGGGCCGGCGGCCCACGGCAATTACCCGCTCGTACCGCTCGGAGGCCAGCAGCAACGGCAACAGATGAGAGCCAACGAGGCCACTGGCACCGGCAATAAGAGCAGTTTTGGACATGGAGTAGAGGGTAAGGTCAATCGGGAGGGCGCAGCAAGTGGGGGCGGTAGGAATGCGTGTACGTGCCAGCCCCGGCAAACGCTGCCTACCGTAACAGATGAGGCAACGCCTCCTGCCGTTGCCTGGGCCGAAAGAGGGACCCGCTGGCAGCAGCGCGGGCCGGGCTCCTCCGCAGAAGAACCCGGCCCGCGCTGCTGCCAGCGGGTCCCTGCACTGCTCTTATTCGCCCTGGTTAAGCAGCTGGGTATGCTCCGGGGCCAATTGCACCAGCCCTTGCTTATACAAGGCGCCCAGGGCCTTTTTGAACACCTTTTTGCTCATGCCCACCCGGCGGTAGATATCGTCCGGCTCACTTTTGTCGCCGAGGGGCAACAGGCCGTTGGGGGCGCTGCGCAGGTAGGAGAGCAGGGTTTCGGAAGCCGCCAGGGCCTCATCGTAGCCGGGTTTCTGCAGGCTCAGGTCGAGCTTGCCGTCGGGGCGCACCTGTTTCACGTAGCCGGTCAGCACATCGCCCAGGCGCAAGGGCCGGAACACCTCATTATGATATACCAGTCCCTGGTGGGTGCCGTCTACAATCATTTTATACCCCAGGTCGGTTTCCTCAGCCACGAACAGGTCGGCGGCATCCCCGACTTTGCCGGGAAAGGGCTCATTAAGCAGGAACCATTCCCATTTGGCCGAGGCCACCAGCCGGTCGGTGGTGTCATCGAGGTACACAAACACCGTGGCCCGCTCGCCGGGACGGAGGTTGCGGCGCTGGTTGCGGTAGGGCAGAAACAGATCCTTTTCCAGTCCCCAGTCCAGAAAAGCTCCAGTGCTGGACACGTCGCGCACAGTAAGGGCGGCAAACTGGCCCACGCGCACGTAGGGCTCCAGGGTAGTGGCAATCAGGCGGTCTTCCGAGTCGCGGTACACAAATACGCGCAACACGTCGCCCACCAGCGTACCGGCCGGAATATACTTGCGCGGAATCAGCAGGTCGCCGTCGTCGGAAGTCAGGTACATCCCGAAATCCACCTCACGGGCTACTTCCAGGTCGTTGAAATCACCAAGGTTCATAGAATCACAGATGGGCGCAGATTTTTTCGCTGATTACGCTGATGCTAGTGTAAGCGCCTACCCGGCAAAGGTACGCAGGCCCCAGCGGGTTATGCGGGCGTTGGGGAGAACAAGGCTCCCATAACGGAACTAACCGCCTACAAGCAGACGACTACCCGAATCTGGGTAATCTGCGAAAAATCTGCGTACATCTGTGATTTACTGATACCGCACGATGCCGGGCTGGCCGAAGCTGAAGTCGGAGAAGTCATAGTAGGCGCGGGCATTTTCGAAGATGCGGATACCGTTGGGCGAGGTCATACCCCGGGGGTAGAAACCAAACGTAATCTGGAAGGTGCGCAGGGCGGCGTACTCGTTGCGGAAGCGTAGGCCCAGCCCAAAGCCTGTGTAGGGTGCCTCAGAAAAGGGTAGGGTGCGGTTGAGAGTGCGCGCGTTTAGCCAGGCCACATCAGCAAAGGCCAGGGCTGCCATCCGGAAGCCCAGAAAGGAAACCGGCGTGAACATGGTTACCTCGTAGTTGAGCGTAACGCGGCTGGTGCCGGTGAGCAGCCCGTCGGGCTGAAAACCGCGCAGGCCCCGCTCCCCATCAATAGCCAGGGGTTGCTCGCCGGGGCGGCGGTTGAGGCCGATGCTGTTGCGCTGCCACAGAAAATGCCGCCATTGGTAGTTGCCGGTGTGGTAGAGGCGCGTAAAGTACAGCAGCTCCCCATTGATAATGCCCTGCTGCCAGTCGTTGTCGCGCCCCCGCAGAAACGAGCCAAACTCCCCGTTCAGGTACAGGTAGCCCCGCTGCGGGTGGTAGCCGGCGTAGGCCAGGCGGAAGCCGTAGTAGCGGCGGTTATCGGCCTCATTGAACTCGTAGCCGGTGGTAAGGCTGGCCAGGGTGCCCGTCGGAATATCCTCGGTGCGGCCAAAGCCAAACAGGTACTTATCCTTATAGTAGCGCCGTACGCTGTAGCCAATTGTACCCAGAAACAAATCGGCACTCTGATAGTCGTCGGTAGGCTTCTTGCTGAAACTGCTCCGGATAACGCGCCCCGACACAATCATGCGGCCGGGGTTTTCGTAACCCAAATCATAGCTTTTCAGCCGTAGCGCCCGGCCCACCCAGGCATCCTGCACATTGTAGCGCAGCTGCCGGAAAATGTAGGGGTACTCCTCCGATCCGTCTCCGTCAATGGCCACCAGCCGGTCGAAATAGTCGTAACTGATGGCGCCGGCGTAGCGGGTGTTCACCGAGTAAAAGTCGCGGGTAAACCGTACGCCGGCCTCCCGGTTGCGGGTTTCGTTGAGGTAGCGGGCCTGCCCGTACACAAAGTTGCGGAACGGCACCAGGTAGCTGCCCAGGTAGCGCCACGACTGCGCCTGCGGACCTTCGTCGCGGCGGCCGTACTCCAGGCGGTTACGAAACTGGTGGCCCTGGCCCAGGAAGTTCACGTCGCGCAGGCCAATTACCCCGGCCTGCACGTCGCGCAGCTGAATGGAGCCGCTGATGCTGAAAATATCCTTGGTTACCACCTGAATGTCCACGCTGTCGGCGGTGGTAGTGCGCTCATTCACGTACACGCGGGCATCGAGCAGCTCGGCGGTCTGGCGCAGCAGACGCTCCGATTCGGCCAAGGCCTGAGGCTCCAGTTCCTGGCCCTCCCGGAACAACAGCACCTGCCGCACCCGTGCCTTGGTGGTTTTGATGTGTAGGGTGTTGCCGGCTTTTTCCAGGATGTTGCGCGGCACCCGGGTGGTATCGGTAATGCTGAAGCCAAACGCATCAAGTGTACGAATGCTGATGCGGCGTACCACCTTATAGTTGTGCTTATCGAACTGCCGGTCCAGCAGGGTAACATCCAGCCCGGCCCGGTCTTCGCGGCGCTCCGTAAAATTGAACAGGGCTGAGGCCGCTTTGCCGGCAATGGTTTTGCGCTTGGTATACGCTTTCAGCCCATTCAGCACCCGTTCCTGATCAAAGCGGCGGCGCAGGGAGTCGGGGCGGGTGCGGGCCAGGTGGGTGGTATCAGGGGGAGGTATAGCCGGGGTCTGGGCCGCTGCCGTTGCCGCGCAGGTCCACCACCACAGAACTCCACTAAGCCACAACAGGTACTTCATCATGCAGGCAACACCAGGTCTGGCAAGATACAACCACCGGGCCGCAAGCTGCAAGCAACCAGCCACCACTTGCCGCCCGGTGGTGGCGGCTACGGTGGGCAGAGCGGCCGGGTAAGTAAACCTTCTGAATTCGGGAACAATTCTAATAAAATTAGCCTTGTAAGATGTTGCGTCATGAGGCGTAAACTTCTATTTTTAAGCCGAGAAAGCACCCTATGAACGACCAGCGCATTCAGGAGAAGCTAAGTATTTTGGCCGATGCCGCCAAGTACGATGTATCGTGCTCCAGCAGCGGCGGCAAGCGCAAAAACGAGGATAAAGGACTGGGCAATGCCGAGGGTATGGGTATTTGCCACAGCTATACTGAGGATGGTCGTTGCGTGAGCTTGCTCAAAATACTGCTCACCAATCACTGCATCTTCGACTGCGCCTACTGTGTGTCGCGCCGCTCCAACGACGTGAAGCGGGCCGCTTTTACCGTGGATGAAGTGGTGGAGCTGACCATGAACTTTTACCGCCGCAACTATATCGAGGGCCTGTTTTTGAGCAGCGGCATTTTCTCTTCGCCCGACTACACCATGGAGCGGCTGGTGCGCATCATCCGAAAGCTGCGTACCGAGCACCGATTCAATGGCTACATCCACGTGAAGGCCATTCCGGGCGCGTCGGAGGAGCTGATCCAGGAGGCCGGCCTCTATGCCGACCGGTTGAGCGTGAACATCGAACTGCCTTCAGAAATGGCCCTGACTACGCTGGCTCCCGAGAAGAACTACGAGGAAATTCTGACCCCGATGGCGCAGATTCGGGACGGTATCATTCAGAATAAGGAAGAAAAAGCCCTGTTCAAGAAAGTGCCGCCGTTTGCCACCGCCGGCCAGAGCACCCAGCTTATCGTGGGCGCGTCCCAGGAAAACGACCTGCAGATCATCAACCTCAGCGACTCGCTATACAAAGGCTACGGCCTGAAGCGGGTGTACTACTCCGGCTACATCCCGATTACCGACGATGCCCGCCTGCCCCAGGTGACGCATCCGCCCCTGATCCGGGAGCACCGCCTCTACCAGACTGACTGGCTGATGCGCTTCTACGGCTTTCAGGCCGACGAAATTCTGGACCCGGCGCATCCGTTCCTGGACCTGGAAATTGACCCCAAGCTGGCCTGGGCCCTGCGCAACCGCCAGGTGTTTCCGGTGGATATTAACACCGCCGACTACGAGATGATTCTGCGGATTCCGGGAGTGGGGGCGCGCTCGGCCAAGCGTATTGTAGCCGCTCGCCGCTTCGGGCCGCTCAGCCTCGACCACCTGCACAAGTTTGGGGTAGTGCTCAAGCGGGCCAAGTTTTTCCTGACCTGCCGGGGGCAGGCCCTGGAGAAGCGCGACTACGACGAGCAGACCATCCGCCGCCAGATTCTGTTTGGTTCGGGCTCTGTCCGTTCTGCTCTGGTTACTCAACAGTTAGATCTTTTCGCCCAAGCCTCATAAACGAGTTGTTAGTTGCTGGTTGTTAGTTGTTAGTAAGAATCTTTTCACTGCTAAAAACCTGTAACTGATAACCAGCAACCAGTAACTAGAAACTCAACTACCATGACTGTTTCTCACCGCGCCGCCGACGCGCCGGCCACTGCTGCTGGCACTAGCCTTCCTCAGTCTATAAAAGTGGCCCGGGTGGCCTGCTGCTGCAAGCTCTCGGATTTGCTGCCCCTGGTGCAGCAAATGCACCGCGAAACGGCCCGCACCTCTGCTAAAAGGGCGCAGTCATCGGAAGCTGCCTGAGTCACCACGGTTTCGTCGCTCCGGGCCGGTGTACCGGTAGGAGGGCGTCAGTATGCGAGATGCTTCGGCTGCCCCGCTGCCTGGCGGTGTAAGAGCTCTTATGCAAAATCAATTTACGCATGGCTATTTCTCGTTTTTCGGCTTCCTCGGTGCCAGTGGTGGCTGCTGCCCCGGCGGCCCGGCGGGTGGTACCCGCGCTTAGCAATGTCCCCCTCGATTATGCCTATGACGGCACATTTGAGGGCTTGCTGACGGTACTCTTTACGGTGTACGACCGGAAGGCGGCTCCGAACAGCATCCAGCCAACCGGGGCAGTGCAGGGCGGGCTGTTTGTGCAGCCTGTAGAGGTGGAAACCAACGAAGCCGCCGCCGCCCGGGTGTGGAAGGGCCTGTTACAGTATATGGATGCGGAGGCCCGAACCCGGCTGTTCCATACCTTTTTAAGCGAGCAGCCCGACCGGGAGCTGGTTATTTTCCGCTACGCCGACCTGGCCATGCGCGCCGGCCGCGACATCTCGGAGCATTACGCCGACGACAACGTGCGCCGGGTGCAGCGCCTGGCCCAGCAGATGTACCGCGAAAAGCACCGCATGGAGGCTTTTGTGCGCTTCGAGAAAACCCAGGATGGGCTGTTTCACGCCACCATTGAGCCGGATTTCGATGTGCTGCCGCTTATTGCCGCTCACTTCACCAAACGCTACGCCGACCAGCGCTGGCTGATATATGACCGGCGCCGGCATTACGGCCTGTATTACGATTTGCACCGCACCGACATTGTGCAGTTCGACGGCGGTGCCATGCCCCAGCGCAGCACGGCCGTATCGGCTACGGTGTTGGATGAGCGGGAGCCGCTGTACAAGCTGCTCTGGCAGGCGTATTTCGACCATGTGAACATTCCGGAGCGCAAGAATATGAAGCTGCACCGCCGCCACATGCCGCTACGCTACTGGAAGTATCTGAGCGAAAAGCAACCCCGGGAGCAACGCTTTGAGCCCATCCGCAACAAGCGCCCCGTGCAGCCCGGTGGCCCGGCCCTGGGAGCCGGTGCGGCAGTAACGGAGTAGGAGAGCAGGAGGAAAGGCGTAATTTGCGCTCATATCATCCTAACCTGTCATCCTGAGCATGTGGCGAATTAAGCCAGTGTCGAAAGACCTTGTTACGTCAGCACGAATTGCTAACCTAAGCATCGTTCAAACGTGATAAGGTCCTTCGGCACTGGCTTAATTCGCCACATGCTCAGAATGACAAGCGTCTTAATTTCTCTCTGTATGAGCTCGAGCATTCTCGTTTTTGGTGGCGCCGGTCAGCTGGGCCAGTGTCTGCAGTACGTGGCAACGCAACGCGGAATCTCCAACATCGTGTTTCTGCCCGAAGAGCAGGCTAACATTCTCAACACGGAGACACTGCGGGCGGTTTTTGCTCAGCACCGGCCGGCCTACATCATTAACTGCGCCGCCTACACGGCCGTGGATAAGGCCGAGGATGAGGTGGACATTGCCCGCCGCGTAAACCGGGACGGGGTAGAGAATCTGGCCCGCCTGTGCGGGGAGTTCCACACCACGCTACTGCACGTTTCCACCGATTTCGTGTTTGCCGGCACCGGCAACCAGCCCCTCACCGAAACCGACCCGGCCGAGCCCATCAGCGTGTACGGCCTTACCAAACTGGAGGGTGAGCAGGTAATTCTGCCGCATACCAGCCAGTATTTCATCCTGCGCACCAGCTGGCTGTACTCGGAGTACGCCAACAACTTCGTGAAAACGATGCTGCGTTTCGGCAAGGAGCGGGAAGAAATGCGCGTGATTTGGGACCAGCTGGGCACGCCCACCTACGCCATCGACCTGGCTGGGGCTCTGCTCCACATCATCCAGACGGGCAGCACCGAATACGGCATCTACCACTACAGCAACGAGGGCGTTACCTCCTGGTACGATTTCGCGGTGGCTGTTTTCGAGCTGGGCGGCCTGCCTACCCGCACCGTGCCCATCCGCACCGCCGAGTACCCCACCAAAGCCAACCGCCCCGCCTTCTCGGTGATGGACAAAACCAAAGCGAAAACCACGCTGGGCCTTACCATTCCGCACTGGCGCGAAAGCCTGAAAGTGTGCATGGCGCGGCTGGGGGAGCAATGCTAAGTCCCAATGCCGGAACTGTACCAAGGCCGTCGGATTATCTGGGAGAGTAAGGCCCGCCAATTCTGGCGTATAGGTGGGTGCTTCCTACTTGTGGGAGTGGCAGTCTGGATGCTAGAGCAACACACTTCCCTGGAATTCTGGTTGTGCGTTGTCTTGTTTGGCAGTGGAGGAGCTTTCAGTGTCTACCAGTTACTTACTCCCATGAATCTGTTCGTAGACCCAAATAGTAAGCGGGGGCACACTATCCGGAAAGAGCTGGACAATGCGTTGCTGGAGCGGATAAGCGTGTATGAAGACGGTTTGCTGGTACGGGAAAATCCAGACCTGCCAGCGCGTCGTTTTGCGTGGCGAAACCTGACGGCGGCTTTTGGCTACAAAGTAGACGTTTATACCACCGACGAAATCTGTCTTGACCTGTTTTGGGCAGATGCGCCGCGCCTGACGCTTTCCGAGTCGACGCCGCAGTGGCTTGCTGTGCTGACGGAGCTGCAGAAGCAAGTGCCGACAGTGCCTCCCAGCTGGTACGCGGATATTTCCGTTCCGGCTTTCGAAACGAAGCTGACCCTCTTATTCGAAAAAGATGGCCTGAGTCTTCCGGAAGCCGAGCTGCTATACTACGCTAGCAAGGGTTAGGCTACTGCCGAGCCCGGCCGCCCATAAAACCGATTCGCCAGATACGCCAGTATCACCAAGCCCAGGCCCACGGCACACACGCCGGGCCACTGGAAATGGTCCCAGGCAAGGCCGCCGAGGAAGGAGCCGGCGGAGGCCCCGATGAAGCAGGCCGTCATATACACAGTGTTGAGGCGGCTGCGGGCTTCGGGACGGAGGCTGAAAATGCGCGTCTGGTTGGAAATATGCGTCATCTGCTGGCCCACATCCAGCACCACCACCCCGGCAATGAGCCCAATTAGGTAGGTGCCGCCGAAGCCCAGCAGCACGTAAGCCCCCAGAAACAGCAGAATCCCCAGGTTCAGGGCGTAGTCGGCCCCTTTGCGGTCGGCCGATTTGCCGGCGAAGGAAGCGGCAAAGGCTCCGCTGGCCCCAATAAGGCCGAACAGGCCCGCCACCTCGGCCCCATAGCGGTAAGCGGGGCTTTCCAGGAAGAACACCAGCGTGGTCCAGAAGGCGCTGAAGCCCCCAAACATGCAGGCCCCCACCAGGGCCGAGCGGCGCAGCACCGGCAGCTCCCGCACCAGCGTGCCCAGGGAGCGGAGCAGGCTGCCGTAGCTACCTACAAACTGGGTCTGGTTGTGCGGTAGCCTGCGGGCCAGCACGGCGGTGAGCAGCACCATGAGGCCTGCACCCACCCAATACATAGTGCGCCACCCAAAATGGGCCCCCACGTATCCGCTCACCGTGCGGGAAAGGAGCACGCCAATCAGCAAGCCGCTCATCACTTTGCCCACCACTTGTCCCCGCTGCTCATCCGAGGCCAGAGACGCCGCCATGGGAATAAGCAGCTGCGGCACCGCCGAAAACAGCCCAATCAGCAGGCTAGCTGCGGCCAGCAAGGCGAAAGAGGGCGCAATGGCTGCCCCTGCCATGCACACGGCCGAACACAGCAGCAGCCCTAGCGTCAGGCTTTTTCGTTCCCGTTTGTCGCCCAGAGGTACTACCAGCAGCAGGCCCAGCGTGTAGCCCACCTGCGTAATAGTAGCTACCAGACTGGCCCGGCTTTCCGACAGCCCAAACGTGCGCCCGATTTCGGCCAGCAGTGGCTGGTTGTAATAGATATTGGCTACTACCAGCCCGCAGGTCAGGGCCATCAGCCACACCAGGCCGGGAGCCATTCGGGTAGCTGGGGCCGGGGCTAGGGGGCGTGTTTCGAGCTCAACAGCAGATTCTCTCATGAAAAGCAAAAACCGCCGTACGGAGCGTGCGGCGGTGCGTGGGTGAGCAGCCAAAACCACTAAATGCACCGGAAGGTTGCGGCTGGCCCACAGATTGCCCTGGCCGGACGTGTTGGGTAGCGTGATAATGTAGTGTGCTAATGCAGTAAGGAGCGTAATGCTGAGCGTAGCCAGAGGTGGAGTCGAAGCCGAATCATTCTGCCGGCGTAATGACTGTCATGCTGAGCTTGTCGAAGCGTTTTTACCGGGAGTATGTATTTAGCATTGCAACAAAGCGGTAAAGATGCTTCGACTACGGCTGCGCACCCTGGCTTGAGGCGCCACATGCTCAGCAGAACGTTCTTTTATACCCTCGCGCCCTTATGCCCTCACACCCTCCAACCCTCATACTCCGGATTACCCCAGTAGCTGCCGTTTGTACATACCGGGGGTGATGCCTTCGTATTGCTTAAACAGCTTCTGGAAATACGCGGTGTTGTTGAAGCCGGCCCGAAAACATACGTCGGCTACCTTGGAAAGCGGGTTGCGGAGCATACGTTTGGCTTCCTGCAGGCGCTCCTGAATGATAAACTCCACCGGGGTGAGGCCCAGTTCCCGCTTAAATACCCGGAAAAAGGTGGCTTTGCTCATGCAGGCCAGCTCGGCTAGCTTTTCCACGGTAATCTGCTCGGTAAGGTGCTGCTTGATGTACTGCACCACCGCCGCGAACCGGTGGGAGGTGGCGTGCTGCTGGTAGTTGTGGAACAGCAGCTGCCGGGCCTGGGTCTGCATCAGGCGCACCAGCATTTCCTGAATGGTGAAGCCCGCCAGCACATCTTTCACCCGGCCGGTGTCGCGGGAGAGCTGCACGAGGCGCTCCAGGGCACTGGTTAGCTCGGGCGTGTTCTGGAAGTGGGCGTGGTCCTGCATATCCAGCTGCCAGGGCAGGGAGGCTTCGGCCCTGGGGTACTCCTCGTTGAGTAAATCCACCGTTTGCCGGATAGTATCGGTGGGAATGGCCACGGCCAAGCATTGGGTGGGGTGCTGCTCATTGGCTTCCGGAAAGTCAATCACCATGGTTTCGTTTTCACCCACCACCACCGATTCGCCGGGCAGATACTCGAAGGCCGCCCGCCCTGGCAGGTGCATCACCTTTTTGCCCTGTAACATGGTAGTAAGTACCACGTGGCCCATGTTGAGCGGTACCTGGTGAGCCGTGCGGTGCGTTTCAAACACGTTCAGCTCAAAGGCTTCCAGTGTGTACACCGTACGGTTCTCAACCAGGGTGGTGAGCTGCTCGGGCTGGCGCAACGCAACGGGAGAAGGTAGGCAAGGCATACGCGGGAACAATACAGGATGACCGCAAAACAGATGTGACTGCCCGGATGAGCGCCGGGGGAAAGCTAGAAACTGTTCAGGTAGCAGTCAATAGCCTGGTAGTAAGTGCAACCAACGGCGGAAGCCATTAGTTGCTGAAAGTAGTAAGTGAGTACTTACAAGTTGCGACAATACATGTAATTTATTGCGACGATAGTAGACCTGATTTGGTAAGGCCGGGGCCTAGCTTGCCGCATCCACCAACCCCAACTCTACTACGAAATGGAAACCCTGGAAAAACCCACCACACTCGTCGACCGACCCAAGTTTAAGTCACACTACGACAACTTTATTGGGGGCAAGTGGGTGCCACCAGTTAAAGGCCAGTACTTCGAGAATATTTCACCCATTGATGGGCAGGCATTTACCAAGGTAGCGCGCAGCTCAAAGGAGGACATTGAACTGGCCCTGGACGCCGCCCACGAAGCCTTCAAAACCTGGGGCAAAACCTCGGCCACGGAGCGCAGCAATATCCTCAACAAGGTGGCTAACCTCATCGAGGAAAACCTGCCCCACCTGGCCGCCGTGGAATGCGTGGAAAACGGCAAGCCCATCCGGGAAACCACCCTGGCCGACCTGCCGCTGGTGGTAGACCACTTCCGCTACTTCGCCAGCGTAATCCGGGCTGAGGAAGGCAACGTGACGGAACTGAACGCCACCACCGTATCCATGAACATCAACGAGCCCCTGGGCGTGGTAGGGCAGATTATTCCCTGGAACTTCCCGCTGCTGATGGCTACCTGGAAGCTGGCCCCGGCCCTGGCCGCCGGCTGCTGCGTGGTGATGAAGCCCGCCGAGCAAACGCCCGCCTCCATTATGGTGCTGATGGAGCTGCTGCAAGACGTCCTACCGGCCGGGGTGGTGAACGTGGTAAACGGCTTCGGGCTGGAAGCCGGCAAGCCGCTGGCCTCGTCGCCGCGCATTCAGAAGGCCTCCTTCACCGGCGAAACCACCACGGGCCGCCTGATTATGCAGTACGCCGCCGAAAACCTGATTCCAGTGACGATGGAGCTGGGCGGTAAGTCGCCGAATATCTTCTTCAAAAGCGTGATGGACGCCGACGACGACTTCCTCGATAAAGCTGTGGAAGGCGCCGTGATGTTTGCCTTGAACCAGGGCGAAATCTGCACCTGTCCCTCGCGTATGCTCATTCAGGAGGATATCTACGACGAGTTTATCGAGCGGGTGATTCAGCGCGTGAAGGCCATTAAGCTGGGCAACCCGCTGGATATGGAAACCATGATGGGGGCCCAGGCCAGCAACGACCAGTTCGAGAAAATCCTGAGCTACCTGGAAATTGGCAAGGCCGAAGGAGCGGAGGTGCTCTGCGGCGGCGACGCCTACCAGCAGGAGGACGGGGCCCTGGCCGAGGGCTACTACATCCAGCCCACCATGTTCCGGGGCCACAACAAGATGCGCATCTTCCAGGAGGAAATCTTCGGGCCGGTAGTATCGGTAACCACCTTCAAAACGGTGGAGGAAGCCATAGCCATTGCCAACGACACGCTTTACGGCCTGGGGGCCGGCGTATGGACCCGCGACGCCCACGAGCTGTACGAAGTGCCCCGCGCCATTCAGGCCGGCCGCGTGTGGGTAAACTGCTACCACGACTACCCCGCCGGCGCGCCCTTCGGGGGCTATAAAGCCTCCGGTTTCGGCCGCGAAAATCACAAGATGATGCTGGCCCACTACCGCCAGAACAAAAATATGCTCATCAGCTACAGCCAGCAGAAACTGGGCTTCTTTTAAATCTTAGACTGGTAATTATCTGTCATCCTGAGCACAGCGAAGGACCTTGCCACACGAGAACATTTCGCCGTTACGGCAGTCGTTCAAATGCAATAAGGTCCTTCGCTGTGCTCAGGATGACAGTTTTTTTAGTTTCATCACTCCACTCATGCCTACCGAACCCACTCCGCGCGTACTGGTAACGCCCGCCGCCGAAGCTACCATCGACCTGCTGCGCGAGGAGCACGGGCCGCTGATGTTCCACCAGAGCGGCGGCTGCTGCGACGGTTCCTCGCCCATGTGTTTCGCCAAGGGCGAGTTCCGGGTGGGCACCAACGATGTGTGGCTGGGCCAGATTCATGGCTGCGACTTTTTCATGAGCGCCTCGCAGTTTGCGTATTGGAAACACACGCAGCTTACTGTGGATGTAGTGAAGGGCCGCGGAGCCAGCTTCTCGCTGGAAATCCCGCTGGGCGTCCGGTTTCTGATTCGCTCCCGGCTGTTCACCGAGGAGGAAGAGCAGAATATGGCCCCGGTGTATGATGGCGAGCAATATCTGACCAGGCAGCCTGGCTAAGCTGATGCAGAAAGTATGACAACAAAAAGCCCCCACAGTCTACGCTGCGGGGGCTTTTTGCTCTAACGTAATGTCAAGCGAATCGTCTGCAAAATCCGTGTAATCCGCTGAGCATTTATGTAATCAGTGGTCCTAATTAGCCACTTTCACGGGCAGGCCTTCGAGCTGCACGTAGCTAAGCTTCCAGGCGTTTTTCTTGTTTTTCTTCCAGAGCAGAATGAAGTTGCCTTCCCCTTCGCCGCGGGGTTGGCCGGGGCCTTCGGGCTCTACGTCGGTAGAGAAGGTGCCCGCTTCGTAAGCGGTGTTGGCATCGGTGCCGGTGGAAGTCGTGTAGGTTTTCAGATTAGAAATGGTGCCGAGTGTGGCTCGTACCCACTTATCCGATACTTCGGACTTACCGTTGAAGCGCGTGGCGCCTTGGGCATATTGCACATCGTCGGCCAGCAAGGTGTCTAGCTGCGCGGTATTTTTTGCGTTCCAGGCCCCAATAAACTGTTGGTTGAGGCTTTGCACGTTTACAGCGGCGGCATCTTCGGCCTTGGGCGCGGAGCAGGAGGCCAGCAGCGTGCCGGCCAGCAGAAAACCAAAAATGGGTTTCATGGGAACAGAGGTTAGGTGAGGGCTGAACGGGAGAGAAGCAAGGGGAACAGAAAGCCCAGGCCCGGGGGCCTGGGCTTTGAAGCTAACGAAGGAAACCGGATTACCAGCTCTTACGACGAACTTCCGAAGTCGGGTAAGCGGCGTCGCGGGCCCCGTAAGCCGTGTTGGGCAGGTATGCCGAGCTCATAGCCAACGCGGTAGGAGCAGCACCGGGAGCCGAGAAGCTGCTCATCATGGCCGGGGTGGTAGCAGCAGGGGCGGCGGCCACGGCAGCGGCACGGGCAGCGGCCTGGCTACGGCCCTGGGCAATACCCTGGCGGTAAGCAGCGGCGCGGCGGGCCTCAGCGCGACGGGCGGCGGCTACGCGGGCAGCTTCGGCGCGGCGCTTGTTATCGGCGTTGCGGCCAATGCTGTACCCAATGGCACCACCGGCTACACCACCCACGGCCCCACCTACTACGCGGTTTTTCTTGTTGATAAGGGCACCAGCGGCAGCGCCACCCAGACCGCCAATGATGGCGCCTTTGGCACTGGAGCTAACCTTGCGGTCCTGCGCAAAGCTGCTGGCAATGGTGGTAAAGAACATAACCAGGGCGAGAAGCAAACTTACCTTTTTCATGTCGAGAGAAATTTAGGTTCAACGGGCCGGTTGTGTTGTGACCCTGAATGTGGTTTTGCAAGCACCATGCCAATACGGCCAGAATCGGCTGCGGGTTTACCGCAAAAAAGCTAGGGCCAGGTGGCGTTGCAGAAGCAAACTGCTTTATTCAAAACCGGCTTTAAATGACTATTAGAGCCGGTTTTGCGTACTGGCCAGCATGCAGGAGAAAATACTCTTTAAGGTGCTGAAAAGTTTTTCGCTGACGGGGCTGGGAGTCTTGTTGCTACCCGCTAATCCGGTTCCGGAACTGCAACGCTTCGCCCTGCACACCGCGCTGAAAGTACAGTTACGTTTCCCCGGCGGCCATCAGATTTCCGTTGTAGCCAGCGTGGAAGAAATATCCCGCCCACACGAGCCGGAAACCCGGGTACTGTTACTCGCTCAGCAAGGACCTGAACCCATTCCGCTGGGCACTGCGGTGTGGTGGACTGGACAGGAAGCCGGTTGGGAGGATTTACTTTAACGGAGCCAGCCCCCGGCCCGCAGCCAGTTGCGCAGCCGATCCATCCACGCATCGGGGGTAGTAGGGTTAGGCATACCGAAGCCGTGGCCGCCATTAGGGTACAGGTGCATTTCCACGGGCACGCGGTGGTGCAGGCAGGCCTCGTAGAAGCGCAGACTGTTCTGCACTTTCACTACCTCGTCGTCCTGAGCGTGCACCAAGAAAACGGGCGGCGTCCGGGCCGTTACCTGCTCATCGGCGGAGTAGAGGCGGATTTGCGCGGGCGTAGGATGCTCGCCCAGCAGGTTGGTGCGGGAGCCCAGGTGCGCTAGGCTATCAGAGAAGCTGATAACCGGGTAGAGCAGCATCAGAAAATCGGGGGCGGCGGAAGTGGCGCTGGACGTACTGGCCGGGTTGCCCGGCACCACGCGGTGGATAGTGCCGGCCGTTGCGGCCAGGTGCCCGCCCGCCGAAAAGCCCATCAGCCCGATACGGGCGGGGTTTAGGCCGTACTTCTGGCTGCGCTGCCGCACCACCCGCACGGCCTGTTGGGCATCGAGCAGCGGGGCGGTGGATTTGTCCAGCTGGCTGGCGGCATCGGGCAGGCGGTATTTCAGCACAAAGGCCGTAATACCCCATTCCGCCAGGTGGCGGGCCACATCGTAGCCCTCGTGGTCCATAGCCAGACGGGTGTAGCCGCCACCGGGGCAGATGATGATGGCCGTGCCGTTGGGCTGCGTGGGCCGGAAAACGGTGAGCGTGGGCTGGACGACCTGAGAAATACGGATGCTGCCATTCGGCTGCTTCTCCACCACCTCCTGCACCTGGCTGGGTCGGGAGTTAGGCACCGGGCCGGGGTACAGCGGCCATTCCGGGGATGTTTGGGCCTGAAGCCCCGCGGAAGAAAGTCCCATACACAAGAGCAGGAAAAGCAGCTTTTTCATGACATGCCACGCCGCCCCACAATGCATACGGGCCGACAGCGGTGAAGATAGGCAGTGGGCTTTACCCTGTTGCTTTTTAAACCAAGTAACAACACTTGTTTGTCATCCTGAGCGGAGCGAAGGACCTTATCACGCCAGAACGAGTCGTTGACACAATTATCGTTCACACGTGGTAAGGTCCTTCGCTCCGCTCAGGATGACGAGCCCGTATCTTTCCCCCGCTTTTGATTAAGCGGCGGCCAGGCAAGTGGCGGCTTTTTTGAGGGTGGCGGAGGTGCTCCAGGTGTGGAACTGCTGCTGCACCGTCTCGGGAGCAATGCGGCGGGCGCGGGTCAGCAAATCCACATAGGCTTCGATGAGCTTGCGCGTGTTGCGCAGGGGGACTGCGGGCAGCAGGGGCAGCAGGGCTTCCAGCAACTGGCGTAGGGCATCATCGGTGGGGCCGCTTATGGCGCGGGCGGCGCTTAGGGCCTCGGCCAGCCGCAGCACCGGCACAAACTCGGCGGCCAGCAGGCGGCCCAGGGTGCGGCCCAGGGCCTCGGGCACCAGCCGTTGGTGCCCGATGGCGGCCAGCACCACTTCCAATGCCAGGGCACGGGTGGTGGGGGCGGCGTGCGTGAGGCTCAGGGCCAGCAGCAGGGTAGCCACTTCCGTAAATACCGGCCCGGGACCCAGCAAACTGGTGAGGACGGCCTGCAATGCCTGCTGACCGGTGACCTCCTTATCAACGGTGCGGGCCGCCGTTTGTACCACGTGCCAGAGCAGGGTGTCGGGGTGGTTGGGCAGCAGGGTGAGCAGGAACGGCAGCGCGCTTGTGAGGGGCCACAGGGCGCACTCGTGCTGACGCTCAGGGGCCGCATGCAGAGAGTAGAGTAGAAACCCAGAAGGCAGGGAGCGGGCCGGCGTGGTGGCCTGCACGCTGAGTTCAGTCCAGGTGTTGGTGATGGTGGGCTGCGCTTTGTTCCAGGTCTGGGAGTAGGTGTGCGACTTCGGCGTGAGCTTCCAGGTAGGCTGCCAGGGCTGGGCCAAACCGGGGTAGGTGCCCAGGGCCTGCAAGGCGGGTAGCTCGGCCTGGGGCTGGCGGGTGCGGGCGGCTATGGCCCACAGCCAGGGCAAAGCATCCGTCAGGGCCGGGGCGGACCCCGACGCCGGCCGCCGCAGAAACGGAATTAGCTGGCTCAGCCGCTCGGTCAGGCGTTTTTCCTGGGGCGGACGGGTGAAGGCGGGCAAGGCCCAGTTGGTGGGCTCGGGGCCCAGAAAGGCGGTGAGCAACGGGCGCAGCTCGGGGTGGCGGAACAGCGGGAGCAGCCGGCGGGCCTCGGCCACATCGGTGGGGGCGGCTACGGCCGTGCGGGCCAGGGCCAGGGTGAGGTCGGCGGCATTGGGTTCCTGGCCGGCTTCCTCGTAATCGAGCAAACGGCGCAGTAGCACCGAGGGGGCCACCCAGTGCGGGGCGTGGCTGGGCGTGCTCAGCAACGGCAGCGGCCGGCCCTGCTGCAACGCGGCTTCGGCGGCGGCCAGGCGTTGCTGTTCTAGGTGCAGCAGCGGGTCGGGGCGGCTGTAGGTGTGGGGCCGCAGCGGCACCTGCGCCACCAGCAGGCGCGGAAAGCCCAGGTACCAGCTAACCAGCAGCGCCAGCACCAGCTCGGGCCGGCCGTTGTGGCTGTCGTTGAACGAGTAATTAAGCAACGCCGCCCGGGTTTCCTCTTCCGATTTTCCTTTCAGCTGCCACCGCAGGGCCTGCACCAGGTAGGGGTGCAGCTGCCGGGCGTAGTCGGCCGGGTACTGGCCGTGCATGCGCAGCAGCCCCTCCACCCAGCGCTCCACTGCGGCCGGCTCGTGCTGCTGCAGCACCTGGCCCGTCAGAAACAGCAGCTCGTGCCAGTCGCGCACCGGCTCCAGAGCCGTAGCCGGCGAAATATCGGGGACGAAGCCGGAGTGGGGCGCGTAGTGGTCGGCGGCCGAAGGGGCTTCGGGAGCGGGCAGGTAGGGGGCGAGAAGCTGGCGGGCCGGGGGCGTCAGCAGCTCGGCGTAGAGGCAGAGGTTGGCGGTGAGGTCGGCGGCTTCGGCGGCCGACAGCAAAGGGCGGCGGGCCCCCAGCACGGTATGCAGCAGGCGGGCGGCGCGTTCCTGCACGGCCGCGTCGGCGTTGGCCAGGGCGGTAGTGCTGAGCGTAGCCAGGGCCGGGGCCAGGGCTGGAGTACGGCGCAGCAGCTTTTCCAGGCCCCCGAACAAAGTGCGCAATCCGGCGCGCACATCCTGGCGGGTGAGCAGGCCCTCAGCGTAGAGCAGCAGCGGGTCAGCGGCGAAATTGGGGTGCTGCCACAGGTCCTTGAGCTGCTCCAGGGCGAAGTTCACCACCAGCGGCAGCGGGTGCGCCAGCAAATCCACCAGCTCGGTTTGCCGGGCCAGGCGTTCCTCCGGTGTGGGGCGCAGGGCCAGAAACAGCATGCGGAACCAGGTGAGCAGCGGGCGGCGGAAGTCGCGGCGTAGGGCCTGCAGGCAGCGGTTGAGCAACTCGGGCCGGGCCAAGTGGCCCTGCTCGGTGAGGTTGCGGAACACGTCCAGCCAACGCAGCTGCTGGGGCGGGTGCAGCTCCTGCCAGTCGTGCCAACTGTGGGCCTGCACCAGCCGCCGCCAGCCCGCGGGCATGGGCGGCTGCACCTGGGCCTGGAAGCCATCCACGGCCGTATCGAAGTCGAATACCAGCGGCAGGTCGCGGGTCAGCAGCGTGGGGTCGGCGGCGAGGCGGGCGGTTACCACGGCTAGGGCGTCGGCCGGAATAGGGTCCTGCTGGCTGAGCTCAGTTGCCCACTCGCTCAGGAGGGCCGGCACGGCTCCGGCAAACAGCCGGGGCTCGTAGGCCAGCAGCTGCCGGTGCTCAAGCTCGCGCAGCAGCTGGTAGGCCGGGCGACTCCAGGCGTTGCGGTCGGCCCACTGCCGGAAAAAGTCGCCCAGCCAGTCGGGGCGGGTGTGCTCCACCACGGCCCAAAAGTGGGGCAGCTGCTCGGGGAGCAGGCTCCAGAACTGGAAGCCGGGACTCAGCGCTTCCTTGCGTGAGTACGTGCGCAGACCGGCCAGGCGCAGCATAAACAGCTGTTCATCGGTGCCGGTCCGGCCCCAATTGCCGTTGGGCTGCTGCCGGAAATCCTCCAGTTCCCGGCGCAACTGCCGGGTACGCTGGCGCACGGCCACCACGTCGGTTTTGGGCAGCTGCAGCAGAAATTCCACCAGTGCGGGCGTGGTTTGGTGGCGGATAATGGACTCGAACGACTCAACAGCGGAAGCAGACATGGGGGAAGGGCTGAAAAAAGGCGGAGAAAACGACAGGAAAGGCGAATGGCAGGGCACAGGCGGGTCGGGCGGCCCACGGCAGGCGCCTTGACAGGCCCCCGGTGGGTCGAAACTCAACTATCCAAAAAAGGAGAGGGAAAGTGCTACCCCGCTCCGGCGGCGCAGTCGTGCGGGCCGGTTGGCGGCGGGCTGATGCCGGAACAAAACGCGGCAACGGCTGCGGACGATAACCGGTCGGACGGGCTGCGCCCGGCGGACCGGCAGCGGGACCGGCTAGGCGCTGGGCTGCTTCACGAAGCGCAACTGGGCGGCCAGTACGTGCTTGCAGGGGCCGCGCTGGCCCTGGTGGCCGCTGTACCAGGGGCAGGTGCAGCGGGCCGGCTCGGGGCCGCCCACCAGCACGGTGTACCATACGCCGGTGCCGCGCACCCGGGCCTCGGTGCGGCCCTCGGGGCCGATGCTGACCAACTGCACGTCCTCGGCCGCGGCCAGAAGGGCGCGGGCGTTTTTCAGGCGCGGGTTCAAACTCAGAATGCGCTGGGTTTTAAAGGGCAGGCGGCGGTAGAAATACTGGTTTTCGAGCAGGTCGAAGCCCAGTAGGCCCATGGCCGAGAGGCTGGCGCAGAGGCGGTCCACGGTGTCGGGGGCGAGGCCGTGCTCCAGGGCAAACAGGGTGGGGTTGAAGGTTTCGTTGCCCCGGAACAGGGCGTTGGCCCCGGCCACCCACTCGGCGGGCAGCTCCTCGGCCAGGGTTTCCAGCTGGTTGCCCTCGCCCGAAAACCCACGCCACGCATCCGCCGACAACGCCAGCACAAACTGCTGCCCGCCGCCCAACTCCAGCACGAAGGCCGCGGCCTGCCCGCTGGGGGCGGCGTACACGCGCAGGGTTTTGCACAGTGGCAGCAGGCCTTCCAGCAGCCGCAGCCGGTGCACGCCCCCCACCCGCACCGCGCCGGGGCTGGCTACGGCCGCAAAACCGGGCCGCGGCCCCCGCAGCACCAGAAACATATCCTGCCGGACGGCCCCGGCGGGCAGGCTCTGCACCAGCTGCACGGCCTGCAGGCGGGTGAGGCGCAATGTTTCCTCCATCTGGGCCAGGTAGGCCTGCACGGTGGTCAGGCCTTTAATCCAGCGCTCCGGCAGGGCCACTTTGCGTTCCGTCACGCGCCCTGCGGCCCGCTCCAGTACCACCTCCTGCTCGCCCACCGACAGCAGCACCGACTCGGTGCGCGAAATGCGGGCCAGCGCATTCACCATCGGCTCATTAAAATCGACGTTGGTGGTGCCGCTGCACAGAAACTCGCCGTCCAGGGCCTCGGGGCCCAGGTCGAGGCGGGCGTACACGCCATTGCACGACGAAAACGCCTCGAACCGCAGCTGCCCGGCCCCGGCCGTCACAATGGGGTCGCGCAGCACGGCGCTCTGGGGCACGAAGCGGGCGGCTACCACTTTAGCCAGCGTGCTCAGGCCCCGGGCCGCCAGCCAGGAGTCGCGCAAACGGCCGCGGAAAAAGCAGGCCGTACCGGCCGCATCAGCAGCGTTTTCCGCAAAGGCCGATAACAGCAGGGCCTGGCCCTCGGGCCCCGCCTCCAGGGCCGAAGGCCGGGCGTAGGCATATGCAAAATCAGTCATAGCAATGGCAGTTGATTACGATGCCAAGTAAACGAATGATTTTGGCAAATACTAATATAGTTAGTAGAAGTTGGTGTGCTTGGCTGATGTAATTGGCTAAAAAAATTAGTTCCACATACAGTATGAACGAGGGAGTGTAAAACGGCTTGGCGAAGTAGCCGGTGAAATGGTGTCCCGGTTGCTATAATTGACATGAGATGCTTTCGTTCCTTGTTATTTGCAATTACTTAACAGTGAAACACATTTTAGTATTGACCGGTACGTTCTATTACCTATTCAGCACATTCTACGTCCGGCATAACGCATTGTACTTAAGTTATGAATAAGCTGTTGGGGATAACTTGGGGACTACTGGCTGCCTGTACTGCGCGTCAGGAAAACGAGCTGCCGCAACTGCCAGAACCAGCCAAGACACCGTTGATTTTTAAGAAGCTATCCGGTAGGGAAAATGATGCGGCAGTAAATGACTTGTTATCTATCGGGAAAGACACGCTGATAGCCGTGAAACATGGCGGTGGCTTAGCTCTAACCATTGATGCCGGCGGGCATTGGCAGCACCTGCACGACGAAGAACACACAGTTGATTTCGTGGATTTCAACAGCCTGACAATCGACCAGCAGGGCGTATTGTGGGGTTTGGACAGATGGGCCGGTATGCACGAGGCAGATTATGCCCGGCTGGCGCTATCCCCTGATTTAGGGAAAACGTGGCTCTGGCATGATTTCAATCCTGAAACGTTCTTCCCCTATTCATTCTACTCGCAGCCAGGCCAGCCGCTACAGATAGTTACCAATGGCGGAACAGTGTACCAATTGCAGGACCAAATTGGTAGCTCCTGGCGGCCGAAGCAGTATCTGTCGGAGCTTGACAATACGGTGAATGATACCACTTCGGATGACTCTTACTTTGCGCAACACCAATTCAAATTTCTGAAGGCGGGGCAACTGTTCAGGCGCACGCACACTAGCTGGGAACTAGTGGGGATAACTACCTTCATTAATGAGGTAGAGGATGTGTGCGCCTGCAATGGCCGCATCTATTTCACTAGCCGAGGCAGCGCCTACGGTGACTCGCCGGATTACCTATTAACTGCCAATGGCCCGTACCAGCCCGCTGATACCCTCCGGCTCCAACGCAAACTGGACCAGGTCCGGTTGCGGTGCGACGGGCGCGGGCGGCTATGGCTGTTCAATTACCGGGGAATCTGGCAGAAGGTCGGGTCCACATTTCAACAGCGGTATTGAAGGTAAGAAAGCAAAGCTGGAAAGAGTATAACTGTCGCCATAGAGTTGGCCAAAAAAGCCCCGGCAGCGAGGGGCTGCCGGGGCTTTTTACTTGCTAAAAATACTAAGCTGAGAATTAGAGCTAAAGACTAGTTTCCCTCCTTGGAAAATGTCGCGCATCAAGCGAGTGTGGGCTAGGGGTGGTTGATATCCGTTGAACAGTTTTTAGAACTAACTCTAGCATCGTTCCAACGCAAGGTCAACCACCCCTAGCCCACACTCGCTTGATGCGCGACATTTTCCAAGGAGGGGAACTAGCCTAGATATTATGCCGGTTGCGGGGCGGCGGAATGGTCACCTTCACCAGGACCTTCTTCTTGAGGGCCGCCGTGCTCTTCGTCGGGCTTGTAGTTGGCTTCCAACTCGGCCAGCTTCTCCTTGCCGTAGGCGAAGCGGGTGATGAGCACGTAGAGCACCGGCACGATGAAGATGGCCAGCAGCGTGGCCGACAGCATCCCGCCCAGTACCGTCCAGCCGATGGTCTGGCGGCTTTGGGCGCCCGCCCCGGAGGCAAATACCAGCGGCAGCACGCCCAGGATGAAGGCTAGCGAGGTCATGACGATGGGGCGCAGGCGGAGGCGCACGGCTTCCAGAGTAGCATCAACCAGCGGCATGCCTTTATCCACGCGCTCCTTGGCAAACTCGATGATCAGAATGGCGTTCTTGGCCGACAGGCCAATCAGGGTAATCAGACCAATCTGGGCGTACACGTTGTTGGTGAGCTTGGGCAGGAAAATCAGGGCCAGAATAGCCCCGAACGCGCCCAGCGGCACGGCCAGCAGCACCGAGAACGGCACCGACCAGCTTTCGTAGAGGGCAGCCAGGAACAGGAACACAAACGTGAGCGACAACGCGAAGATGTACACCGTTTGCCCGCCGGCCAGCTGCTCCTCGCGGCTCAGGCCCGAAAACTCGTAGCCGAAGCCGGCCGGCAGCGCCTGGGCGGCCGTTTCCTTCAGGGCGTTGATGGCGTCGCCGGAGCTGTAGCCGGGGGCGGCATTGCCGTTGATTTCGGCCGAGCGGAACAGGTTGTAGTGCGAAATCAGCGGGGCCGATTCGGTGCGCTGATAGGTGGTGAGGGCGCTTAGAGGCACCATGCCGCCCTGGGAGTTGCGCACGTAGTACTGGCCCAAGTTGCGAATGTCGCCGCGGTACATGCTGTCGGCTTGGGTCACGACGCGGAAGTTGCGGCCATACACCGTGAAGTCGTTCACGTAGGCCGAGCCCAAGTAGGTGCGCAGCGCGGTGCCGATATCGGAGATGGACACGCCCAGCTTCTTGGCTTTCTCCCGGTCGATGGTGAGCTGGTAGCCGGGGGTGTTGGCGGTGAAGAAGGAGAACGGGGCGGCAATTTCGGGCCGCTTGCGCAGGGCCCCGAGGAAGTTTTGGAGCTGAGCGTCGAAGTTCTTGATGTCGCCGCCGGCCTCGCGTTCCTGGAGCACAAACGAGAAGCCGCCGGTGTTGCCCAGGCCCGGAATGGCCGGGGGCGAAATCACCACCACGTTGGCTTCCTTCAGGCGGCTCAGGCGCTGCTGAATGGTGGCAATTAGCCCCTGCAGCTGCACTTCCTTGTCCTTGCGCTCCTCCC
Organism: Hymenobacter metallilatus; assembly: GCF_003944705.1. Lineage (GTDB taxonomy): Bacteria > Bacteroidota > Bacteroidia > Cytophagales > Hymenobacteraceae > Hymenobacter > Hymenobacter metallilatus. The sequence continues at coordinate 255,499 of NZ_RWIS01000007.1, forward strand.
AGGGCTGCAGCTGGCAAAACACCGTGCCGCTGTTGGATTTGGAGGAGAAGTTTACCGCGTTGAGGCCGCCCAGACCGGCGTAGTGCCGGATGCCTTTAATCTGACCCAGCTCCTTCATGATTTCCTTGAGCGTACTCACGGTGCGCTCCGTAGATGAAGCCTCGGGCAGGTTAAAGGTCACGATAATGCGGCCTTCGTCTTCGGTGGGGATAAAGCCACCGGGCTTCTTGGCAAACAGCAGCCCGGTGCCGGCAATAATGCACACCAGAATCACCACCACGAAGCGGCTGTGCTTGATGCCGCGCTGCACGCCGGCCCCGTACTTGCTGGTTACCTTCTCAAACCACGTATTGAACTTATAGAAGAACCGGTCAAGCCCCTTCGAATTATCATCACGCTTGTGGGGCCTGAGCAGCAGCACGCACAACGCCGGCGTAAGCGAGAGGGCCACAAAAGCCGAGATAATCACCGAAATGGCAATGGTGATGGCAAACTGCTGGTACAGCCGCCCCGTGATGCCGGGGATGAAGCCCACCGGCACGAAGACCGCCGCCAGAATGAGGGCAATGGCAATAACTGGGGCCGAAATTTCGCGCATGGCGGCCAGCGTGGCCTCCAGGGGGGAGAGGCCACGCTCGTTCATGTTGTGCTCCACGGCTTCCACCACCACAATGGCGTCATCCACCACAATCCCGATGGCCAGCACGAAGCCGAACATGGTGAGCGTGTTGATGGTGAAGCCCAGCGGAATGAACATAATGAACGTGCCGATGATGGACACCGGAATGGCCAGCACCGGAATCAGCGTGGAGCGCCAGCTCTGCAGAAACAGAAACACCACGAGTATTACCAGCACCAGGGCTTCTACCAGCGTGTGCAGCACTTCCTCAATGGACACCTTCACCACCGAGGCGGCTTCAAACGGCACCACGTATTCCAGGTCGGCGGGGAACTGCTTTTTCAGCTGCTCCATGGTGGTGTTCACGTTTTCGAAGGTTTCGAGGGCGTTGGCGCCGGGGGCCTGGTACACCAGCAGGTAGGCGGCCCGCTTGCCGTCCACGAACGAGTTGTTGGCGTAGTTGAACTTGCCCAGCTCCAGCCGGGCCACGTCCTTGAGATACACCACCGAGCCGTCCTGGGGCCGGGTTTTGACGATGACGTTGCCAAACTCCTCGGTGTTGGTCAGGCGGCCCTTCACGAACACGATGTACTCGAAGGTCTGGCCCGTTTGGGCCGGGGGCGCGCCAATGGAGCCGGCCGCAATCTGGGCGTTCTGCTCCTGAATGGCGGCCGTTACTTCCTGGGCCGTTACGCCGAGTTGGCTGAGCTTATCGGGCTTGAGCCACACGCGCATCGAGAAGTCGTCGGCGCGGCTCACGATGTCGCCTACGCCTTTGGTGCGCAGCAGCGCGTCCTTCACGAATACGTTGGCGTAGTTGTCGAGGAAGGTAGTGTTGTGGGTGCCTTTGGGGGCGTACAGCGCCACCAGCATAAGAATGCTGGGGTTGCGCTTGCGCACAATCAGACCCAGGCGCTGCACCTCCTGGGGCAGGGTGGGCTGGGCAATGCTCACGCGGTTCTGCACGTCGAGGGCGGCAATGTTGATGTCGGTGCCTACCTCGAAGTTCACCGTCATGCTCATCTGCCCGTTGCTGGTGCTGTTGCTTTGCAGGTAAGTCATGCCGGGCGTACCGTTCACCTGCACCTCCACGGGCGTGGCCACGGTCTGCTCCACCGTCTGGGCGTCGGCCCCGGTGTAGGTGCCGCTCACCGATACCGTGGGCGGGGTAATTTCCGGGTACTGCCCCACGGGCAAATTCAGGATGGCCAGCACGCCCACCAGCACAATCACCAGGGAGGTGACAATGGCCGTGACGGGACGCCGGATAAAGGTTTCTGCAATCATAGCGGTGGACCTCACCCCCGGCCCCCTCTCCTCGGGGAGAGGGGGAGCCTGACGATTGGCGGGGGCTGGTTGCGTCAGATGGATAGTTTGAACTTGATGGGCAGGAATGGCCATTGCCAGCCTTGCGGCTGCGTGCTACAAAGCCGAGAAGCAACGGCCAGCGAGTACTCGTTGAACGCCCCCCTCTTCTGAAGAGAGGGGCCCGGGGGAGGTTACCTGGCACCGGCGGCAGGGGCCCCGGCCGTAGCGGGGGCTTCGGTGGTGATTTTGCCCCCGTCGCGGAGGCGGTTCAGGCCCTCGGTTACCACTTTATCGCCCTCCTTGATGCCGTTCATGATGACAATCTGGTCGCGGAGGCGGGGGCCGAGCTGCACCTTGCGCTGGGTGGCCTTGCTACTGTCGCCGGCCACAAACACGAAGTTTTCGCCCATCTGCTCCACCACGGCCTTAAACGGCACCACCAGCCGGCGGCCCGACTGCCGGTTGAGCACGTTGAGCACGGTGCTCATGCCATCCTTCAGCTCCCGCTGCGGGTTGGCAAACTGCACCCGGATGGTCACGGTAGCCGTCTGCTGGTCTACGCCCCGGTCGATGGCCAGCATACGGCCGGGCTGGGGGTAGCGCGTGCCGTCGGGCAGCACAAGACGGAAGGTGGAGTCGGGGCGGCCGCCGCTCTGGCGCTGCAAGTCGGCAAAGCGACTCAGGTCGGCATCCGGAATTACGAAGTCTACGCCCATGGGGTCCTCGGCGCTGAGCGTGTTGAGCAGGGTGGTGCCGGGGCTGACCTGTGCCCCCAGCCGCACCTGCGAAATGCCGATGCGGCCCGTAAACGGCGCGTTGATGAGGGAGTAGTCGAGGTCGGTGCGGGCCAGGGCCACCTGGGCCCGGGCCTCAGCCACCTGGGCCTGGGCGGTGGCGTAGCTGGTGGCGGCGTTGTCCACAATCTGCCGGGCAATGGCATCCTGCTGAGCCAGGCGCTGGTAGCGGTCCAGGTTTACTTTGGCATTTTGCACGGTGGCCTGGGTGCTGCGCAGGCCGGCCAGCGCCTGCTGGTAAGCGGCTTCAAACTTGCGGCGGTCCACCTCATACAAGGGCTGCCCCTTCCGTACTACGTCGCCATCCTTGAAGTAAATGCGGGTGATGAAGCCGGCTACCTGGCTGCGCAGCTCCACCTGGTTGATTGCCACCACAGTGGCGGGGTACTCATCGTAGTACACGGCGTCGGTGGTGCGGGCGGCAACCAGCGTTACGGGCGTGGCCGGGGGCGGCCCGGCGGCTTTTTCGTCTTCTTTCTTGCCGCAGCTGGCCAGGGCCAGCAGGCCGGCGGCCAAGGCGAGGGGGCGGAGGAGGGTATCGTGCATATCGGAAAGCAGGAGGGGCAGAGAGGAGGGTGATGTGTGTTTCAGAACGTCATGCTGAGCGAAGCCGAAGCATCTCTACCGCTTCGTTCTGGCGGGGCGCCCACGGGACCCCTCCGGGGCCAGCCCCCTCTCCGAAAAAGGAGAGGGGGAGCCGGACGATTGGGGTTAGTCAGCGGTTGAGATGCTTCGACTACGCCTCTGGCTTCGCTCAGCATGACAGATACTTAATACTCCGTGGGAAGTTCACCGCGGGCCCGCAGCAGGTCTACTTTACTGCTTAGCAGCTGAAACAGGGCGGTGTAGTAATTGAGCTGGGAAGTGCGGAGGGTCGTCTGGGCTACAATGAGGTCGATGTAAGCTCGAATGCCTTCCCGGTACTGCAGGTTGATGACGTTATACACCTCCTTGGACGCTTCCAGATTGCGCTTTCCCAGTAGGTACTGGGTATAGAGGCCCTTATAGTTAGCCAGTGCTGTCGCATATTCCGTGTTGATCTGGTTGCGGGTGTTGGTGATGTCCTCGTCGAGGCGGGTAGTTTGCAGGCGGGCCCGGCGCACGTTCTGCAGGCGCCGGAAGCCGGTGAAAATGGGCAGACCCAGCTGCAGCCCCGCGTACGAATTGGGAAAGCGCGTGCGGTACAGCTCGCTGGCCGAGTTGTTCTGAAACACCGAGTTGTAGTTGGCAAAGGCCGACAACGACGGCAGAAACCCGAAGCGGTAGTAGTCCACCGTCAGGCTCTGCAAGGATTTCTCGGTTTGCAGCTGCTGTAGCTCAATGCGGTTGCCAATGTTCAGGGCGGCAGCCGTATCGGCGGAGGCTTCCAGCTCCAGCTGCAGCGTATCGTACTGCACGGTCAGCCGGCGCTCGGGCGGCAACCCCATCAGCTGCTTCAGGTAGGCCAGCCGCGACTTAATGGCTTCCTGTGCCTGCTTACGACCGGCCAGCGAGTTGTTCAGCGACACCTCGGCCTGCAGGTATTCGGTTTTGTCGGCCAGGCCGGTGTCGTAGCGGGCCCGGGCGTCGCGGTAGTTGCGCTGGAGGCGGGCAATATCCTGGCTGAACACCTCCAGCTGGCGCTGGGCCAGCAGCACGTCGTAGAAGCTCTTGCTTACGTCCGATACGGTAGCAATCCGCACGTTCACCGTGTTCTGCTCGGCGGCCTGGTTGTTGAATCGCTTGCTACGGGCGGCCAGCAGCACGTCGTTGTTGTAAATGGCCTGGGTTCCGCTCAGGCCCACCGTAGTAACATTGCGCACCCCAATCTGCCGGGGCGTGAGCGTACCGGTGGCGGGGTCGGGGAAGATGGTGAAGGGCAGCTGAAAATAGTGCTGGGCCGTTCCCTGCAACCCTACCTGCGGTAGCCAGCCAGCCAGCGCAATCTGGTTGGTAGAACGGGTAATTTCCTGGTCGATGCGAGCCTGCCGAACCAATGGTTGGTTTACCAGAGCCACATTCAGGCACTGTTGAAGGGAGAGGGCCGTATCGGCGGGCAGTACGGGCGCAGTAGGCTGGGCCGTGGCCCAGGCAGGGGCCAGCCACAGCAAGCCCAGCAGCAGCCGAAGCGTCTGGTGTACGTGTTTCATTGGAAAGGAAAGCGGCTAACCCCCGGCGTATGGGGGCGGCGGGCGGGGAACCCATTGGAGGCGGAAAGAGCGGCTGCCCCGATAGACGCTGGAAACTGGGAAAGGCTGCCCGCGTCTCAGAGCCCGAAACCAAGCCGGATAAGCGTCCGGTCTGCTTCGGCAGAAGGATGGAAGCTGGATAAACTGCCCAGGCACTGAAAGGTTTCGTCTGCTCTGTTTCACGCAGTAGCCCAAACGGTCAAGTTTGCGGTTGGAGCGTACATCCGGCGCACGGGCTACGGCCCACTACTCCAGCTCCGTCACGGTTACCAGCACGTCGGTGTTGCGGCCGTGGTCGTCGGCGCAGGAGATTTTGAGTGGACCCGGCTTCGGCCGGAAAAATACCCGCTCGGTAGCCCTGGCGGTGCGCAGAAACTGGTCGTTCACGTACCAGTGCACTTGGCGCACCTCGTTGTCGGTGGTGCAGCTGAGCAGGAGCTGCTGCTGCTCGCGGGCGTTGAGCACGTACTCAGTGTTGGCAGTGGGGGAGGTGATGGTGGGGGCCAGCTCCCGGCCGCCGCGCACCCGCTGGCACTGCGGATTGTGGGGCGGCAGGCGGCGGTACGGCAGGCCTTGGGCCTCTTTGTAGGCCGCCACTTCCGGCAGCAGGTTGGGGTACAGCTCCCGCCGGAATCCAGCCGCCGGCGCGCAGGCCCGGCAGTAGGTGTAGCTGCCATCTCCCGACACGAGCACCTCCCGCACGTGCTGGCACCGTTGCCCGGTGCTTACGTTGGGCAGGAAGTAGTCGATTACCTGGTTCGGGCAGTTCTCGCCCGGCACCCGCCCGCTTTCGGCGCACACCAGCCGGAAATCCAGCGCCGCGGGCGGTACAAACCAGTCGTTGGGGGCATTGTAAGCCAGGGCATTGAACAGGTCGAACAGCAAAGGCGTGGCCACGTCGGCCCCGGTGAGGGCGGGGCTGCCCTGCCCGCTGAAATTGCCCACCCACACGCCGATGGTGTATTGGCGGTTGTAGCCGATGCTCCAGGCGTCGCGGCGGCCGTAGCTGGTGCCGGTTTTCCAGGCCACCTTCGGCAGGCGCATACTGCTGGCGGCTCCCAGCGGCAGATCGGGCCGGGTAAGCTGGCTGAGGATGTCGGTTACGAGAAAGGCAGCGGATTCAGAGAGGAGCGCCTCACCCCCCGACGCCCTCTCCTGCAAAGAAGGGGAGCCTGACGATTCCGAACCGCGCCGCCGTGGCTCTCCCTCCCTGAACGAGAGGGGGCCGGGGGGCGAGGCCAACCGCAGCGGTGCGTACCGTCCCCCATTCGCCAGCGTCACATATACGCCCGTCAGCTCTTCCAGACTCGCCCCGCAGCCGCCCAGGATGCTGCTTAGGCCCAGCTGCGCCCGGTTGCGCTTCACGTTCTGAAAACCGGCCTGCTGGAGTTTTTCGGTGAAGGCGGGTACGCCCAACTGGTTGAGCACGCGCACGGCCGGAATGTTGAGCGAGTAGGCCAAGGCGCGCTCCAGCGTCACCTCGCCGTTGCAGCGCTTGTCGAAGTTCTCGGGGCGGTAGCCCTGGAAGTTGGTAGGCACGTCGGGCAGCAGCAGCTTGGGCGTCACGAGGCCCCGGTCCAGGGCCAGGGCATAGAGAAACGGCTTGAGTGTGCTGCCCGGCGAGCGGACAGCCACCACGCCGTCGTTCTGGCCCTGGCCCGCGAAGTCGCGGAAATCAGCCGAGCCCACGTAAGCTTCCACCTGCCGGGTGCGGTTGTTCACCACCAGCACGGCCGCCTGCGAAATGCCCAGCTCGCGCAGGCGGCGCACATAGCCCCGGGTGAGGTCTTCGGCCTTGCTTTGCTTGCTGCGCTGCAGACTGCTGCGGATGATGGCTTGGTGCGGAAACTGCCGTACCAGCCGCCGCGCCAGGTGCGGGGCCAGCGTAGGCGCGGGGTGGCGCTGCACGTCCAGGGGCTCCAGCAGGGCATCGGCCACGTCCTGGGCCGGGAACAGCCCCGCCGCCCCGAAGCGCCGCAGCCACCGGTTCCGCTCCCGCAGCACGGCCGCGTTGTTGCGGCCCAGCACCAGTCCCCGCGGACGGTTCGGAATGATGGCCAGCGTCACCGTCTGGGCCAGGGAGAGGTAGTCGGGCGTTTGCTGGAAATAGAGCAGCGCGGCCGATTTTACGCCTTCCACGTTGCCGCCGTAGGGCACCAGGTTCAGGTAGAGCTGCAGAATCTCGTCCTTGCTGTAATGGGCCTCCAATTGCGTGGCGCGCAGCATTTCCAGCAGCTTGTTGAGGAGGGTGCGCTCCTTGGGCTCTAGCAGCCGGGCCACCTGCATGGTGATGGTGCTGGCCCCGGTGGTGCGGCCCCGGCCAGACAGGTTGCGGCCGGCTGCCTGCACCAGTGCCAGCGGGTTTACCCCGTAGTGCCACCGAAACCACCGGTCTTCCTTTTCCAGTATGGCCTTGCGCAGCACCGGCGTAATCTCGCGCAGCTCCGTCTTCATCCGCCACTTCTGGGTGGGGTTGAGGTAAGCGTGCAGCACGGTGCCGTCCTGGGCCAGTACAATGGGCGAATACAGCGGCGCGGGCGGCAGCGGGAATAGCCGGTCAAGGCTCCACAGCAACAGTGCTACTACCCCGATACCCGTGAAAAGCCGAATGGCAGAGCGCCGCTTCATATGGGCAAATATAGGGGCGGACTCAGGCAGGCGAGAAGTGGAGAGAATGAAAATTATTCTAAACTATATGTGTAAATAAATCAGGTATTTATTGTCAATACGGCAAATATTCAACCGGTTTGTTGAAAAATATTCAACCAAGTAAAAACCAGCCAAGCTGTAGCTCCCGTAAGTAAAACTGCCGCTATGTTCTACCAGCTAAGCTGCCCCCTCTCAGACCTGGCCAGTCGGGGAAAGGCACCCAGCGGGCACAGTCAGAAGCGGTAGCTCCACCTTTCTACCCCCTTTCTATTTCCACAGCCCTACATGAAAAACAAGTTCTTACTCACCCTGGTGCTGCTGGGCGCCGGCGTTAGTGCGTCCTTCGCACAAGCTGTTGTCGACCCTGAGCTGCGGACCGCCCTGGCCGCCAACCCGACGGCACAGGTGATTGTCACCTTCAACGGCAACGGTGCGCCAGGGCTTGCCCAGCTGTCCTTGCTGCAGCGTCTGGGTATTTCGCGCGGCATTACGCTGCAGGCCCTGCCGGTAGCCGGCGTTATTGCCACGGCGGCCCAGGTAGATGCGCTGGCGCAGAACCCGGCAGTCCGCTCCCTTTACATCAACAAAAAGCTCGACTATTATAACTTCGACGATACCCACCTGACGGGCGTGAAGCGCCTGCGCGCCGACAAGCAGATGACGGCCCGCAACGGTGGCCTGCCGGTATCGGGCAAGGGCGTGGGGGTGCTCATCAACGATAGTGGCGTGGATGGCACCCACGAGGATATCAAGTTTGGCTCCCACCTGGTACAGAATACGCTGGGCTCCACGAACCTGAACTCCCTGAGCACCCTGCTGCCGGTAACGTATATTGAAGGCGTGCCGAACACCGATACCAACTCCGGCCACGGTACGCACTGTGCCGGTACGGTAGGCGGTACCGGGGCCCGCTCCAACGGAAAGTACGAGGGCGTGGCTCCCGGGGCCTCGCTGCTGGGCTACGGCTCGGGTGGGGCGCTGCTGGTGCTCGATGCAATGGGGGGCTTTGATTACGCCCTCACCCATCAGTTTCAGTACAACATCCGCGTCATCAGCAACTCCTTCGGTAGCAGCGGCGACTTCGAGCCCAACAACCCGCTGAACGTGGCCACTAAAAAGTGCTACGACCGGGGCATGGTGGTGGTGTTTGCGGCCGGCAACGAAGGCCCCGGCGCCGACACCCACAACCCCTACGCCATTGCGCCCTGGACTATTTCGGTGGGTGCCGGTGACCGGAACGGGCTGCTGGCCGACTTCTCCTCCCGCGGGGTGCGCGGCGAGCAGGGCACGTTTGTGATGGACGGGGAAACCTGGACGTTCAAGAACGAGCCCGCTATTGTGGCTCCCGGGGTAGATGTGGTGTCTACCCGCGCCATTGCGCCGGTATCGTCGCTGGGTGCCCAGCAGGATATTGAGGTGCTGCAGCCCGGAGAAGTGCCGTTTTACACCCACAGCAGCGGTACTTCCATGGCTACGCCGCACGTGGCTGGTATTGTGGCGTTGCTGCTGGAAGCCCGCCCGAACCTGACGCCCGACCAGGTAAAGGAAATTCTGCAGAAAACTGCTACCAACATGCCCGGCCGCCAGTCCTGGGAAGTAGGCGCAGGCTATGTGAATGCCTACGCCGCCGTGGACCAGGCTTTCCGCTCTGCCACCTATGGCTCCTCCGTGAATGCCAGCCGCCGCTTTAATAGCAGCGTGAATGCGCAAACTACCACGGTGCCTTTCTCCATCAACTTCAACCCCGCCGTCACGACCGGCAACAGCATGTCGTTCCCGGTTAGTGCCGGTACCAATAGCCTGGAGGTGAAGATTTCGTCGCGGGGTATCCTGGGCGAAACCGGCAACCTCACCAACCTGGTGCTGCTCGACCCCAACGGGGTGCGCTACAGCTCCGGTACGCCCGTTACCTTCACGCTTTCCACCGACCGGAGTGTAGCCGTGGCCTCGCCCATAGCCGGCACCTGGAAGGTGCAGGTAGAAGGCGTACGCGGCGTGGCTGCCCCCGAAACCGTGAGCGGTACTATCTCCCTGCTGACGGCCGCTGGCACCACGAACCTGAACGATGTAGCTGGCCACCCGGCTGAGGCCGCTATCAAGCTGGCCGTTACCAACCGCCTGGTGGATGGCCTGAGCAACGGCTTCCGTCCCGATGCCCCGCTTACCCGCATTCAACTGGCCGACTACCTGCTGATGGGCCAGGGCATCCGCCAGCTGCTGCCCTTCAGTGGGGCCCGTTCCTTCTCCGACGTGTCCTCCGCCGCCGATGTGCTCCTGACGGAGTCGGTGGTTGCGAAGGGCGCGGCCCAGCGCGACCGGTTTCATCAGGCGGGTGGTGTTATGTTGCCCACGGCCACCGGCACGTTCTCGCCCAATGCGCAGGTAAACCGCGCGTCGCTGGCGTACTCACTGGTGCAGAGCCTGGGCTTCGAGCAGCAGGCCCTGGCCCGCAACAACCAGCCTCTCACGGTGCAGGTAAACGGTCAGGCCATTCCGGTGGATGATGCGGCCAACATTCCGGCTGCTCTCAAAGGCTACGTGAGCGTGGCCCTGGAGCTGAACCTCATCAACGCCTACTACACGCTCAAGCAGGGCCCCTACGACCTGCAGCCCACGCTGCACGCTACCTTCAAGCCCAGCCAGAATGTAACCCGCGCCGACTTTGCCGTTATTGCAACCCGCACCTTCCCGCAATACGACGCCGTAACTCAGCCCACCGCCGCCCGCGGTACGGCTACGCCCACCACGGCTACCACGCTGCTGGACCGCAGCACCGTGGCGTACCCCAACCCCTTCAGCGGCTCTACCACCATCAGCTACAGCCTGGACCAGGCTGGGCCGGTAAGCGTGGAGGTGTACAACACGCTGGGCGTGAAAGTACGCACTCTGGTAGCCGGTACCGAAGAAGCGGGTCTACATCAGGTACGTTTCGACGCCGGTAACATGGCTCGGGGCACCTACTTGTTCAAAGTGAAAAGCGGCGCTGCCGTTACCACCCAACGCCTCGTGCTGCAATAAGCACCGGGTAGCATTTCAACCAACAGGCCGGCTCCATTGGGGCCGGCCTGTTGCGTTGATGGGAGCAGGGTTTAGATAACAGAAGCGGGGTATGCTGGGCCTTTACATGGCTTTGAACCGTACATTCGTTCTGTTCTTTCGCTCTGTCACTATGGCTGTCATCACTGATATTTCCCAGCTCGACCTCACCAAAACGTACACCTACGCCGACTACCTGACGTGGCGGTTGGAAGGAGCAGTGGAGCTGATCAGAGGCAAAGTGCGCCGGATGAGCCCCGCGCCGCGCGTGCGCCATCAGCAAGTGTCCTTTCGGCTAAACACGCTTATCGGAGCCGCCCTACGCGGTAAAACCTGCCAGGGTTTCGCCGCGCCGTTTGATGTTCGCCTGCTGAAAACCACACCCAACGGCGACGCGCAAACGAGTACTGTGGTACAGCCCGACCTCTGCGTGGTGTGCGACCCGGCCAAGCTCGATGAGTTCGGCTGCGTGGGTGCGCCCGACTGGATTATCGAAATCCTGAGCCCCGGCAACACCGCCCACGACAGCAAAACCAAGTTCGACCTCTACGAGGAAAACGGCGTGCTGGAATATTGGATGGTGGACCACGGCCTGAAAAATATAGTCGTGTACACGCTGGGCGAAACAGGAGAATATGAACTGCAGGGTGAGTTTTATCAGCCCGGCCTTATCCCGGTAGCCACCCTACCCGGCGTGGAGTTGGAGTGGGCGGAGGTATTTGAGGGAATATAGTACAAACACCGCCTGTCATCCTGAGCGAAGCGAAGGACCTTATGCATGTGGACATGACTCCTGAGTGATAAGGTCCTTCGCTTCGCTCAGGATGACAATTGTATAGCAACTACCGCACCCGCACCACGCCAGAACCGGCATACGAGTGGTACTCGGCGTTGTACATGGCGTCGGCGCTGACGGGGCCGAGCTTGAAGGTGCCTTTGGAAACTGCGCGGCAGAGGTAATAGAACGACTTGGGTTGCGTGGTGACGGTGGTGAAGAGGTTTATTCGGTCGTCGCGCACGTCGAGGTAGTCGGGTTGGGCGGCGTCGGTGGCCCAGGTCAGCTCCCGCACGGCCCCGATGCGTGGGTTTTCGATTTCCAGGCCGGCGGGGAGCAGGTCGGTAATGGCCACGTTCTTGACTTCGCCGGCTGACTCGGCTGATTGGATGGTGATTTTCACGACCACCAGATCGTTCTGGCGGAAGCTGGTGCTGCCCACGGGCTGGCCGGTACGGTTCAGGAACTGGCGGCGCACCTGCAGGTAGGCGTCTTCCTCGCGGATTTGGCCGGTGGGCGAGATGCCCTCGGTTTCCCAGAAGTAGTAGAGGCTGCCTTTGCCGCTGGTGCGCAGGGCCAGCTGGCGGTTGGCCACGTTGCTTACCGTGAGGTCCTTGCCCGAGAAGTTGCCGATGGCCTTGCCGTCGGCCAGCAGACTGGCCGTAACGGTGCTGCCGGCGTTCTTCTTGGCCAATTTGCCCAAGGCCAGCAGGGAGAAGGCCCGTTCCTGGGTGCTGAGCCAGCCGGCCTGCTTTACCTGGCGGCTGAGCTGGCGGGCCAGCACGTTTACCTGGGCGTTAGCGGGGTCGGCGGCGAGCAGGGCGTTGAGCACCAGGGCCTCGTCGCGGATGGGGGAGGAGAAGGCGCCGTCGAGCTGGCGGCCGGCCATGGGCGCGGTGCCGAAACGGGTGGGCAGGGTTTCGCGGTAGCTGCGCTGGTTGCCGCTCAGAGCGAAGGCGCAGGCCAGCACCCAGCGCGAATCCTCGGGCAGCAGCTTGCGGTTGGCTTTGTAGTAGTTCAAACCCACGGCATCGGGGCGGCCGGCCAGGGCCAGCACGTAGAGCGAGTAGGCAATTTCCTTTTTGGCCAACGTGACGGGCTGAATCACGCCGCCGGTCTGGATGATGTTGTAGGTCTCGGTTTCGCGCTTGCGCACCCGGGCCTGCAGGTAGCGCAGTACCCGGTCGAGGACGTTCTTGTTTACATCGAAGCCGGCTTGCTGGGCTTCCAGTAGGAAGTGGGCGGCGTAGGCGGTGGCCCACCAGTTGTCGTAGTCGCCGCCGGGCCAGTAGCTGAGGCTGCCGTTGTACATCTGCTGGGCTTCCACCTTGCGGATGGCTTCCTGTACATGGTAGTTGGGATTGAACAGGCCGTTTTTACCCGTTTTGCCGGTTTTCTGGCCCAGCGTGGCGGCCAGGTCGCCGTAGTACAGCTGCGGGAAGGCGGCCGACACGGTTTGCTCCAGGCAGCCGTAGGGGTATTGCAGCAGGTAGCGTAGGTCCTTGGCAAACTCCGTCATGGGCGAGCGGCTCACTACCAGCTGGCTTCTCAGGGAGGAAGGCAGGAAGTCGGTGCGCAGGTTCAGCTGCTGGGCCGCGCCGCCCGCCACCACGCCCGCTCCCGTGCGCTTCTGCAGCGGCGAAGCTGGCCGGATGGGTAACTCGATGGTTTCACTTAGCTCGTTGGAGTATGGTTTCCCGGCTGCATGAAACACTACTTGAATTTCGCTATTCCCTATGCGACTGGCCATCATACGAAACACAACACGCTTCTCAGTATTAGGCGGGAGTACTATAGGACGGTAAACACTATTAGGGAAGAAGTCGACACTAGCATTATTTCCTATATGCTGCTCCGCCAGCCGGTAATCCTCGCTGGAGCGGATGATTGTAGTTGTTGCAGTTTGAAGAGGCTGTGGAAGCTGTAGAAGCGCTAGTCCTTTTATTGCCTTATTTGTCGTATTCGTCAGCGTTATGGGCACGTCAATTGTGTCGCCGGGGCTGAGGAAGCGGGGGAGGGCCGTGCTGATAACCACCGGGTCAGCCACGCGCATGGTGTGTTCGGCCGAGCCGAAAGCGTCGCCTTTGTAGGCCACGGCCATGATGCGGATGGCCCCGCTGAACTGCGGGATTTGCAGCTTGTAGCGCGCCTTGCCGCTGGCGTCGGCGGTGAGCACGCCGCTCCATTTGGCCAGCAGGCGCACCCGGCGGTTGGGCACGGGCGTGGTGCGGCGCGAGAGGTCGTAGCCGTCGCCGCCGGTGCTGCTGGTGCCCAGCTCGGGCAGCAGGAAGGGGTACACGTCGTAGGCCTGCACTTCCAGGGCGCGCTTCTGGTAGAAGTAGCCGTAGGGGTCGGGCGTGCGGGTTGCCTTCATCTGCAGAATGCCCTCGTCCACCATGGCCAGCGTCACCTGCGCGCCGGGGGCGGTGGTGACTTCAATGGTCTGGGCGGTCTGGGAGCGGCTTTGGGCGGGCGCTTTAATGGCAACTTGCAGGCGGGCGCCGGGCTTCTCCACCGTGAGGGGCACGAAGCCCCGGGCTACGGTGAGCGGCAGGCGGTTGTCTTTGATTTCGCGGATGGCGGTGGCCGTCACGTAGATGTTGGGCACGTGGTTGCCCCGGATGGGCACGTCCACTTTGGCCGATTTCTCGTCGGTGGTCACGTAGAAGTGGTCGAGCACCCGGTCGCGTTCCACGGTCACGAGCACGCGGCCGGGGAAGGGCGTTTTCAGCAGCAGGTGGGCCACGTCGCCGGGCTGGTATTTGGGCTTGTCGGCCTCAATGGTTACCTCGCCCTCGTTGTTCACCTCGAAGGAGTTGCTCTGGGTGTCGCCGTAGCCGTAGGCGTACACTCGCCGGGCCACGTAGGTCACCGCGCCGGGCCGCGCCACCCGGATTTCGTACTCGCCGGAGTAGGTAGGCGAGAAGCCCAGGTTGGCATCGGAAGTGCTGCTGCCGTACACTGGAATAGTGCGGTTGAGCACCACTTCCTCCCGTTTCTGCGAGTTGTACACGTAGCGGCCGCCCTGGCGCTCAATCACCGTTTCCCAGAGCAGACGCACGATTTGCACCTGCGCCTGGGCCTGGGTGGGCTTGCCAGCCGGCGTGAGGGCTACCAGCTGCACGGCCAGCGGCTTACCGGTGCTCACCAAGTCATCGGCGCTCCGGATGCCGAACAGCACCGGCTGGGTCTGCACCTCGAAGGTGGCCAGGCGGTTCACCGGGCGACCAGTTTCGTCGAATACGGTGGTGAAGGCCGCGCCTTCCAGCGTGCCCAGGTCGGTGTAGTCGGGTACCTGGTAGGTGGCGGTGCCGCGCCCGGCGGCGTCGGTGGTGCCTTCGCGGGTGGTTTTCTCGAACCGGTCGGCAATGGGCGTCGATTCCAGGTCGCCGTAGGTGCCGCGCCGCCGGTCGCCGCTGTTGATGGCGAAGGTGAACTGCTCGAAGCCTTTGGGGTTGAAGGCTTTTTCCTTCAGCGAAAACTCCACTTCAAACTTGCGGTCGGCGGCCGGGGGGCCAAACAGGTTCTGGGCCGTAATCAGGGCCGAAACCGACTGGCTGGGCTTCACCACGGCGCGGTCGGCCTTCACCGTCACCTTCATGCGGTCCGGAATAAACTCCTCCACCGAGAGCTGGCGTGAGGTCAGCAGCACGTCGTTGCCGGTGAGGACTTCCAGGGTGTAGAGGCCGGTCATCACGGCCGGGGGCAGCAGAAAGCGGGCCTCGAAGGAGCCGGCCGCGTTCAGGGTTTTCTGCAGGCTGGCGTATTCCTTGCCGGTAGGCAGCAGCAGCCTGATTTTCACCGGCAGGCCCTTCGGCGGGGCCTGCCAGGCGTCGGTGCGCAGTACGGTGTTGGTCTGGATGGTGTCGCCGGGGCGGTACAGGTCCCGGTCGCCGTAGAGGAAGGCCTGGTAGCGGGCGGCGTTGGTTTGCAGGCCGCCCACCTCGAAGCGGGAGGTTTCCACGCGGCTGCGGCTCAGGTCGAGGAAGGTGAAGTCGTTGCCCTGCTGGGCCATCACCATGCCCAGCCGGAAGCGGCCGTTGGCGGCCGTGCTATCGAAGCGGGCCACTCCGTCGCCGTTGGAAATGCCGGTGCCCATTACTTGGTTGTTGGTGCTGATGTAGCGCAGCTCCACCCCGCTCAGCGGCTTGGCCGAGCGGATGGAGTTGGCAAACACCAGCGTGCTGCCGGCCTTGCCCTGCTTCACAATGAGCCCGATATCCGACACGGCCACCAGCTTGCTCACCTGCAGCCACTGCCGCTCAGTGTCCTGCACTTTGATGATGTAGAGCCCCTTGAGGCCGCCCGCAAACTCCAGGTCCTTGAGGTTCAGGTTCAGCAGCCGCAGCCCCTGTGCCTTCGGCAGCCCCGACACGGTGTAGGTGCGCTCCGTGAGGACGTTGCCCAGGTTCTCCACGTCGTAGTACTGGAAGGAGCGGTCCACGTATTCGCCGCCGTCGCCTTCTTCCTCGCTGCCTTCCTCGCCGTCGTACTCGGGGTAGCCGTACTGGGTGCCGCCGCGCAGTAGCTGCTGGATGTTGTTGGCGTACACTTTGGCAATGGTCACCTTCACCTGGCCCACCTCGTTGATGCGCACGCCCAGGTTGCGCGAGCCCAGAGCATCGAGGTACATGGCCTTGTCGGCGCTGGCGAAGCTGATGGTGGGCCGCTCGTCGGAGAAGCTCACCGACTGCGACACGCCCTCCCCGAGCATGCCGCCCAGCGCCCCGCGCAGGCCCTGGTTCACGCCAATCTGGTAGGTGCGACCCACCTCGAAGCCGCCTTTCAGCCGCACGCCGTTTTCCGTTTCCTCTACCTCGTAGGCCACCTGCGGCGACACGGTGAGGTAGCTCTGCAAATCGGCGGCCGTGACGGGCTGGTTGGTGGTGATGAGCACCATCGGGTCGGCGTTTTTCAGCGAGCCTTCGATGGCGCTGACCAGCAGGGCCTGTGGGTCGGGCACGGTTACCTGGGTTTCGTAGTCGGCGGTGCTGGGCTGGTCGCTGCCTACGGCGTGCAGGCCCTGGGCCAGCGCCACCGTGAGCGGGGAGCCGGGGCGCACCTGCTGGTTGAGGCGCACGCGCACCACCTCGCCCGGTTCCCCGCTCACCTCAAAAGCTACGGGCTGGCCGTCCTGGGTCACGCGCAGCAGGGGCTTCACGTCGGCGGGCTTCACGGCGTAGTTAAAGGGCAGCTCCACGCGCATCTCGGCAGTGCCGGCGGCCCGACTGGAGCGGCCCCAGAACGCCTGCGGCTCCTGCATTTCCAGGTAGGGCGTGTGGAATTTCTGGCGGCTCTCGGGCAGCTCGGCGTTGCGCTTGCCCTCGGGCAGCGCCTCTTTGCGCAGCGTGGCCTTGAAGGCGGTGCTGGGCTTAAAGGGCGTGCTGGGCGAAAATACCAGCTCCCGGTCACTGTTCCACTTGAACTTGCCGCGCACGGCCGGCTCGAAGCTCACCACCTGCACCGTATCCCAGCGGTCCTGCAGCTCGGGCGTCACCACGGCATCGGCAAACTGAAACACGAGGTTCTGGTAGGGGTCAATTTCCTCGCCGTTGGGGTCCTGGCCGGCCTCGGAGCCAGACTTGGAGCAGGCGCACAGCACCGCCAGCAACACCAGCAGCGGCAGGCGGGAAAGTGTTTTCGATAGCATGGAAGGGGAGGAGCTTAGAAGGACGCCGGAAGGTAGTGAGAAACGGCGTTTTTGCTAGGTTTTGTATAGGTTTGAGTGGGAATAATTAATAAATATCCATGCTGCCAAAATTCACTGCCTTCGACTCACTCAATAATGAATCTGTTTACGATTATGGGAAAATTTATCAGTTAGAGGAAACGGAGAACTACACTCGTTTGAAGATTGGAGCAAGTAATAACCAAATTCAGGTGATGCTGGAGTTAAGTGCGTGCCTGGCTGCTCCGCACTTTATTTTGTATGTGCTGGTGACGCCTCGTGATGGGATTACTGCATCAGGACGATATCAGTCTCCACCTATAGAAAGCCGTACAGCATTAGTTGACTTCTTACTGGATTTTAAGGAGCCCATAGAGACAGATGGGAGACATCATGTCTGGATAGGTAATGCCAATAATGATGGGCTCATTATTTATGATAAGCATAATGTTATCTATGCCTACGGGCCTATAGACAAGTACATGACTGTACTGCGAGGTCAAAGCCATTAGCAAAAAGAATTTGATTTTCCTTACCCTCATGGTCACCACTTCCATAATGAAAATGATGTGGCTATTCGAGAACTGTTGGCATATTGGGATTGGCAACAGTTCCCTCTTGTGGCAGGAGAGGATGAGGAATATACTGATGAATAGCCTTACACCCCCTCAAATACCTCCGCCCACTCAATGCCGAACTCCGGCAGCGTGTGTGCTGGAATGAGGCCGGGCGTGTAGTAGTCGCCGCGGGGCTGGTAGCGGCCTTCGTGCAGCACGAATACGGAAACCGTCTTTTCGCCCGGGAATACAATCCAGTATTCCGGCACGCCGTTTTCCTCATAGAGGTCGAACTTGCTTTTGGTATCGTGGCTGGCGTTGCCGGGGCTCACAATTTCGATAATCCAGTCGGGCGCGCCGAGGCAGCCTTTTTCGTCCAGCTTGCTGGGGTCGCATACCACGCAGATATCGGGCTGCACTACGGTGGTAATTTGGGCGTCGCCGTTGGGGGTGGCTTTGCTCAGGCGCACATCGAAAGGCGCGTGAAATACCTCGCAGGATTGGTGGGCCAGTTGCGCGTAAATTATGCCCATGAAGCGACTGGAAAGCCGCTGGTGGACTACCCGAGGGGCCGGGCTCATCGGGCGGATTTTGCCTTTGATCAGCTCTACCCAGTCCGTAAGTTGCCACGTCAGGTAGTCGGCGTAGGTGTAGTTTTTGCTGAGGTCGAGCTGGGAAAGGCTGGTGATAAGCGGCATGGCGGCGTAAATGGGGTATTCCAAGATACGAGAGTAGGAAAAAAGCAGCTGTTATCCGGCAGGTGACGCTTGCCCAACGGCTTCCTAGCCTGTAGTTTTGCAGGTTCTATGGCCGCCGCATACTTGCTTTCTACTGCTGACACACTGATTCTGGAAAACCCCGCTGGGAAGGTAATCTACCACCCGGCTGGCTACGTGAGGCTGGACTGGTACCCGGCCAAAGCTCCGGATGCTCAGGTGCAGGCCCTGTACCTAGCCGCCAGCAACACCCTGCGCCAGTACGGCCTAAGCGGCATTCTGACCGACCACCGCCACATGCCGCCGTTGTCGCCGGAGCTGCAGCAGTGGCTGGTAGATACCTGGACTCCCCAGGCCGTGCAGGCGTGTGGCTACCGCCGGGCGGCCGTGGTGCAGTCGTACAACGTGTTTGGCCGGCTGGCTACGGCCCGCGTGGTGATGCAGCTGGGAAGTCTGCCCTTCACGGTGCATTACTTCAACAACGAAGCCGAGGCCGAAAGCTGGTTGCTGGACGAATAACGGCTTCACAGGCGTTGGCCCCGGAGGCTTCTACAAAACTTACCGTCAGGCCGGCGTGGGCACCCGCTGGTCCATCACCCGAAACCAGAGCGGCGGCAGGGCAGCCAGCAGCATCATGCCGGGGTAGCCGGTGGGCATCTGGGGCGAGGCCGGCTGGTAGCGCAGGGTGTGGTAGGGCCGGGAGGCGAGGTAGTGGTGGTCGGAGTGGCGGGTAAGCTCATAGAGCAGGATGCGGCCTACGGCGTGCTCGGAGTTCCAGGAGTGGTGGGGCTGCACCCGCTCGTAAGCACCAGTAAGCAGCTGGCGGCGTAGCAGGCCGTAGTGCTCCACGTAGTTCACCAGCTGAAACAGCACCACACCCACGGCCGCCGCACCCAGCCAGGCCAGCAGCGGCAGCAGCCCGAACCCGAGAAGCACCGCCAGCACCAGCGCCGCCTGCGCCCCCTGAAACCGGAGCATCTGATTCTGCCACCAGCGGCCCGGCCGGGGCTGCCGCGCCAACCGCTCGTGCTCCAGGTGCCAGGCCGAGCGGTACTCGCCCACCACGGCGCGGGGCAGAAACCGCCAGAACGACTCCCGGAACCGGGCCGTGGCGGGGTCATGGGGGGTGGCGACGTGGCGGTGGTGGCCACGGTTGTGCTCAATAAAAAAGTGGAGGTAGAGCGTGCTCAGCAGCAGCGCCTGCGCCAGCCGCTGCTCCCCGGCCCGGGGCCGGTGGCCCAGCTCGTGGGCCACATTGATGCCCAACGCCCCGCAGCAAATCCCGAAGCTGAACACCAGCCCAGCCGTTTCCCAGTGGCTCAGCACCGCAGTTTTCAGTACCCCCAGAAAGCCCAGCAGCAGCGCCCACTGCAGGGGTACGTTCAGATAAAGCAGGGCGTCGAAAAACCAGTGGCGGGGCGTACCGGCCGTGGCAGGCCGGTCGGTAGTAGCCGCACGGGGCGGAAACAGCAGTTCCAGCAGCGGCACCAGCCCGAATACGAACAATGGCGTAAGCCAGGCCCAGAGGCCACGCCCCACCAGCCCGGCCGCCGCGCAGGCCGGCACCAGGTAAGCCAGCAGGTAGCGGAAATCGGATGGGTGCATAACAGACAGAGCTAGGGGCTCAGAAGGTACGCAGAAACGAGCTGCCAATCAACGGTAGCTACCGTTGACTAGGCTATGTGGATAGTATGTGCAGGACAGGGGGCAGGCAGGCTATTCCGGGGCCGGCTGTACGTCGGGCGGCAGGTTAGGGGCTGGTTCTTCCGGAGCCGGCAGGGGCTCAAACCGACTTTTGAAGCGGGCATACAGTGCGTTCATACCGAGCAGCAGCAAGCCCATCAGAATGAACACCACTGCCCGGGTAATGGTACCGGTCTGGCGTAAATCAAAGAAGAGCAGGCGAGCCAGGCTCAGGGCCATACCGGCCAGAGCCAGGTAGCGCAAATCCTGGCGCCGAAGCAGCAGGCTACTCATAAAGGCGGCTACTACCTCCAGCATCAGCAGCACCGTCAGCACCGATGTATCGAACGACTGCACCAGCAGCACGGTAAGCGCCGTAAAAGCCGGATACAGCAGTACCGGAATCAGTACGGCGGGCGGAAGCTGGCTCAGGCCTGCCAGCGGAGCCAGTACCGGCGGCCAGAAAGCGGGGTGCCTGGCCGACTGCTGCAGCCGCACGGCAGCATACCCAAAAAGCAGGGCCACGGCCGCGGCGGTACATGCCCAGCCTGGGGTGAGCAATTGCCCCGTCTCGACATACTGCAACGCGGAAAAGCAGCTCCAGATAACCGCTGCCCCAAAAAATAGCAATCCGTACGCCTGTATGCGCCGCAGGTGCCAGGGCAGCCGGGGGGCAGCCAGTGTGAGGCCAAACGCAGCGGCTATCCACAGCAGCGCCAGCCACTGCGTCCGGACTTCGTACCACAGGGTAAAGCTGCCGAATAGCAGAGCCGCTTCCGGTAACAATGGCTGCAGGTAGCGCCAGCTGCGGTACTCCGGCTCGGTGGCCGGAGGGCGCTGCCAGGCCAGGGTGCCCAGCAGCAACAGCAGTGCCCCGGCCGTAAGCCGCCGGGCTGGAATGCCCACCAGCAGGCTCAGGGTATGATGAAGCACAACGTGGAAGTGTCCAACCAAAGCCACTGCAAGCAGCGCATACGTCAGATGTAGCAGGAACCGGTCGGGGAAGCCGGCCCGGAACAGTCCGGATGAGCTGGGTATGCTCCGGCGAACCACTTGAGCGGTGCCGGCCGCTACGGCGGCCAACAAGCTCCAAAGCAGTACGGGTAGGGCTTCGGAGTACGGGGCAAACGTGGCCCAGCACAGCAGCACCGCCTGCAGGCCTAGCAGATATAGCCAGGGCCAGCGCAGATAGCGCCCGGCCGCCGCCCACCAGGACGTAGCCAGCCCAGCCCCCGATACTGCCAGCAGCGGCAGCAGATACCCCAGCACCGCCAGGGGCGGGAAGTCGGTTTTGGCGGGCAGGGCGTGATTCCATTGCAGCAACTGGTAGACCACGGCGGTTACTACCACGCCCAGCCACAACCCAGGCACCCGTACCCAGCGCCGCAGTAGCAGCAGGCCCAGCAACAGCCCGGCCATGGCCCAGCCGGCCCAGGTATGCTCATACTGCAGCCCACCGGCCGCTACCAGGTGCACCGCCGGCAGTAGCCCCAGCAGCCGCAGCCGGTACAGCGGGTCCTCGGAAAGCGGCACGGCATCCAGCACTAGGGCTTGCCGCCGGTGCAACAGCAGCTGAATACTCACGGTAACCAGTGCTGCGCCAACAAGGAGTGCTGCGCGTGGCAGGTCGGGCAGCGCCCCTACCCGGCACACTACAAACGGTAGCACCGCGGCCAGTGCTACACTACCTGCCAGCCAGGCCCGATATAGCCCGGTTTCCTCTTTCCAGGCCAGCGCCAGCATCAGAAGCAGCACTTGGGCATACAGCAGAGTGGCCGCCGCCGGCCAGGCCAGCCCGGCTTCGTGCAGTCCCAGAATACCTAGCCCCAGCAGCAGCTGGCCCGCTGCCAGGTGGGCCGGTCGGAACCAGCCCGCCACCCACCGCCACCAATACGCCAGGCCGAATACCAATCCGGCCAGGGCCATTGTAGCGCCCAACAGAGCGCCAATCGGCGGGTGGGCTAGGCCGAAAATGGCTTGAGCCAGCAGGCCACACCCGCTTAGCAGAAGCACAACGGTAAGTACTTGCAGGCCCTGTTGCAGCCAGCCAGCGGCCAGGAACTCCAGCCGCTGCCGCAGGGGCTCCCGCGTTGCGGCCAGCAACAGCCCCGAGGTGCTGCCACCCGCCGCAAATAACAGTGCCAGCCGCTGATACAGGACCGGGGCGGCCAGCGTCCGCACTGAGCCCACGCTTACCAGCAGTACGGCCACGCCACTACCCAGCGCAAGCGCCAGCAGGCTCCGGTAGGCTACTTTCTCGGCGGCCAGGCCGCAGGCTCCGGCCAGCAGCAGGGTTTCCAGATACAGGAGAGTGAAGGTGCCCGGCCAGCTCAGACCGGCCTCGTGCAGACTCAGGATAGCCAGCAGCAGTAGTACCTGCCCGGCCAGCAGGTGCAGCGTACGAAACCAGCCGCCTAGGTGTCGTTGGTACCAGGCCAGGCCAAATACCGCCCCGGCCGCAGCCAGGATACCGGATAGCAAACCAGCTAGGGGCGGGGATGCAAAGCCGAAAACGGCCCGAGCTAATACCGCCGCTGCTCCCAGGTACAGCAGGCCCACCACGCCGCCAAACGTACGTACTATCTCCTGGCCGCGGGAGCCAGGCTCCCATGGCCAGGAAGGTTGCTGCTGGAGCAGCAGAAAGTAGCCGGCTCCCAGCAAGCCCGCCAGCATCAGCATGAGGGCATTGCGGGGCAGCTCCAGGGCCGGGTAGGCAGAGAGGTACACCAGGTTGAGCACCACCAGGCCCAGGCCCGCCACAATAGCCCCCACCAGAGCTACCTGAAACACCAGCACTTCCCGCTCCCGAGCCATTACAAAGGCTACCAGCAGGGTTTCCAACAGCATGAACAGCAGGATAAGCGTGCCTGAGGCGTGCCAGCCCTGCAAGGAAAACGCGGCAAACAAGGCCAGCATCAACGAGATAATGCTATCCGTGCGAAACAGCCACCGGATACCCAGCAACCGGGCCTGCCGGGCTACCCAGAAGGTAAACAGCGCCCCCAGCGTCAGAGGAATTGTTTTCCAGGGCGAGCCGGTGCTGTAGAGGTACAGGTTGATGCCCAGGCAGGTCCAGTTGAGAAGGTGAGCCGAAAACAGCAACGCATCAAAGCGTACACTGGCGTACACCTTGCGGTACTGCACCACGGCCGCCGCCACGCCCACGGCTAGCACAAGGCCCATGGCCACCAGTCGCACGCCAGTGGGCAACTCCCCGTGCAGGTTCGTCAGGGCGTAGTGCCAATACTGATGAAAGGCAAAGAAGCTCCCAATGCTCAGCAGCAGCTGATATTTCCAGCGCTGCCGGTAGGTGATGCCAATACTGAAAATAGTAACCCCCGCCGCGGCCCCTAGGCTCAATAGCTCGTGGGGCAATACCGCCAGGGCTACCAGGCTCAGTACGCCGTGCAGTGTGGCCACCGACTCCCGGCTGGCGGCCCACGCCAGCCACAGGTTGGCTGCCACGCCGGCCAGCAGCAGCAGGTAGCTGACCGGGGCCTCCACCCACTGCAGACCCGGTACCCGCACTGCTCCCACGCAGGCAAACAGGAACACGGCCGCTGCGCTACTCTGCAGCCATACGTGCAGCTTAGCCGCAAAGGGCCTGGGCCGCAGATACACGTGCAGGCCCAGCAAGACTGCCGCAAAGCCCACAATCATGCTGAAGCGGGCGGGGGCACTTACCCGCAGGGCCGTATAGATTCCCAGAAACCCAATACCCGTTACCAGCACCACTGCCCCCAGAATACCGGTCCAGTTATCCAGCAGTACCTGCTCGGCCCGGTCCCACCAGGTGGGCTCGGTCGGGGCTGACGGGGGTAGCGCAACCGGGGGCGGGCTGGGTGCCTGCCTGGGAGTAGCAGGCGGCACAACCGGCCTGGGTGGTGCAAGCGGCACCGGGGCCTGTACTGGCCCGGCCGCCGGGGCGGGCTCCGGTACGGCTAACGACACGGCGGCCGGGGCCGCGGGTGGGGCCGGAGCCATGGGTGACGCGGTAGCAGCCGGAGTCGGAGCAGGTGGAGCTACCGCCGGGGCGCTGTCAACCGTTGCTGTCGGCACAACCGGCACGAAACGTTCGGGAGCTGCTACCCGGCTTTCCGTAGCGGGGACTATTGGAGCCGTTGGCCGGGCATGCAATTCCCGACGCAGCTGCTCTACAGTGCTCAGTAAATCGGCATGGGCTTTCTCGCGCAACTGTAACTGCTCCGATAAGCGGCGCAGTTGTTTCACAAGGTCCTGGTAGAGTAGCGCAACTACAACAGCTGCTAGCAGCAGCAAGGTGGTACTCATAGGGTGGGTTGAAAAGAGGATAAAAGCACAAAACAGCTGTTGGCAAACAGCTTATAACAGGGCAGCCCGGGGCGCAGCGCAAACCGCATCCATCAGCAAGGCGCAATAGCTCAGGACCGGAAACATACCAGTTACCCGGGATATAATCACAATAAAAATGACAAAATTTTATACAAATACCCAAGGCTTCGCCCCGTCGTCCAACCGACATCAGAAAGTTTGGCGGCTGTAACTCCTACCAGTTGATCTTATTCTGCTACCACCTCCACAGGCCAGGTAGCCAACTATCCCGACGTTCCTTCATGCCTTCCTAATTCAATACCGGCACCTGCCTGAAGCCTGCATGTATGTAGCGGATCCGCTTCGGCAGTGCTAGCATACAGGTAGGTCTGCCTGCAAGGCTGCATAAAAAACTCGGTGGTGGTCTAAGTTATGGTGCATCGTCGATTATGCTCGTCAATGACGAGTTGAATACGCACGTGGTGCATGGCTAAGCAGCGACTGAACGAGCAGGTCTTGCGCACCAGCACGGCACATTTCTGG
>NZ_RWIS01000008.1 GCF_003944705.1 Hymenobacter metallilatus
TCCTTACGCCAACGGTGCGCCGTGCTGGTGCGCAAGTCCTGCTCGTTCAGTCGCTGCTTGGCCATGCACCACGTGCGCATTCAACTCGTCATTGACGAGCACAACCGACGATGCACCACAGCTTAGACCACCACCAAAAATTGAGAATTAAGAATTAAAAATTGGCCGTTCAACGTCCCGGATGGGAATCGTTGAACGGCCAATTTTTAATTCTTAATTCTCAATTTTTAATTCTCGAAATGGTTGAACCCTTGCGCCCGCAGCGGAATGGGTTGGCCTGACTTGGTGATGAGGTTGGCGCCTTCGCTCTTGTCCACCATATGGCCGATGATGGTGATATCGGGGTGGTTTTTGATTGTGGAGTGGGCGGAGAGCGGGACGGTGAAGAGCAGCTCGTAATCTTCGCCCCCGTTGAGCATGCACATGATGGGGTCGAGGTTGAACTCCTCGGCGACTTCCAGCGTGGGGTTGGCAATGGGCAGGTTCTCGGTGAACACGCGGGCCCCGGTGCCGCTGGCCTGGCAGAGGTGCAGCACCTCGGAGGCCAGCCCGTCGGAAATGTCAATCATGCTGGTGGGCACCACGCCCAGGTCGCGCAGCTCATGGATTACGTCCATGCGGGCCTCAGGCCGGAGCTGGCGCTGTAGCACGTAGGGGTATTTGCCCAGCTCAGGCTGGGTTTCGGGGTCGGCTTGCCAGGCCTGCTTTTCGCGCTCCAGCACCTGCAGGCCCAGGTAAGCTCCGCCCAGGTCGCCGGTTACGCAGAGCAGGTCGTTGGGGCCGGCGCCGCTGCGGCGCACAGCCTTGCCCGCTTCGGCCAGGCCCAGGGCTGTGATGCCGATGGTGAGGCCGGCGCGGCTACCGGTGGTATCTCCCCCTACCAAGTCCACGCTGTAGGCCTCACAGGCCAGCCGGATGCCTTCGTACAGCTCCTCTATAGCTTCCACCGAGAAGCGCGAGGGCACACTCAGGGCCACTACGATTTGCGTAGGCGTGGCGTTCATGGCGGCTACGTCCGACACGTTCACGGCTACGGCTTTGTAGCCCAGGTGTTTGAGCGGGCAAAACGTAAGGTCGAAATGCACGCCTTCCACCAGTAAATCGGTGCTAACGACCACCTCCTGTCCGGCCGGCGGGGCCAGAATAGCGGCGTCGTCGCCGATGCCCAGTATGGTGCTGGGCTGGTGGAGCTGCACAGTTTCCTGAATCCGGCGGATCAGGCCGAACTCCCCTACTTTATCTAAAGGCGTCATAAAATCACAGATTACGCTGATTTTTCCGCTGATTACGCTGATGTATTGGCGCGTTATCAACGGCGGAATGCGTAAAGGTAGGCACGACACACCGCTTGGGCGTAGTCGGCGGCTACGGTTGCCCCAATTCTGCCCGAAAACAACAACGCCCGCGACAAGTCGCGGGCGTTGTGCGTCTGCACTGAAAAATCAGCGAAATCAGCGAAAAAATCGGCGGAATCTGTGGTTTACTTCACCATCAACTCCTTATACACCTTCAGCTGACCATCCTGAGAGATGAATTGCACGAAGTACAAGCCGGGCGTGAGGCGCGAAATGTCCAGAGAAACGGTTTCCTCGTTCAGGCCGCGGGGCTGGGCGGTAATGGTTTGGCCCAGGCCGTTGAGCACCGTTACCGAGCCAACTTTAGCGCCTTTAATCTGCACGAAAGCCTGACCGCTGGCCGGGTTGGGGAATACGCTGATGGACGAATTGAACTTCTCCAGCGTTTTCAGCGGGGCGTATGTGCCGTAAGGGCCGGCGTAGTCGTTGTGCTCGCCCAAACGAGCGTAGCTCTGCGAAGCAGGGTCGACGGTAGTGCTGCCAGCCGGAAAAGCCGATGAGTAGGACTGCCACTCAGCCGAAATATCGTACCCGGTGCGGGCCGTAGGTGTACCTCCCTGAGGCTGGGGATTGGTGCGCGTACCCATTGAAACCGACGGACGACGAATCAGAGACTGGTTGGCCGAAGTAACCAGGGTGGCGCTGGCATCCTGCGCCGACCACGAGGTACCCGGGTCCTGACCAATTACACCAAAAATATCCACCAACACGGCCGTGCCCTGACCGGCCGTAGCGCCCGTCCAGCGCACCAGCGCCAGCGCGTCGTTACCATTAAAATACCCTACTCCACCGGTCTGCAAGGTGTTAGGACCTGGAACCTGATATCTTGCCCCCAACTGGTCGGCATTATTCAGAATCGGCGTAATGGTCGCTTCGCCGTTGGCGTACACAAACACATCAGCCGAGTTCAGTACGTTGGACCCGGTCGTGCGCTTGAGCTTCTCTTCTTCCGACACGGCAGTGCTGCCGTTGGAATACCGACGAATGGAATACGAATCCAGGTTTACAGCGCCCGTGGTGGGGTTGAAGATTTCCAGCGCCCGCTCGTTGCCGGTGGAGTTGGAGGTGCCGCCGTTGTAGCTCACGCCCGACTGGTGCGCTCCTTCGTCGTACTCAGAAATGAACAGCTCGGTACCCTGACCAAACGAGGTGGTGGCAGCTGTCAGTATCAGGGCCGAAGCCAGAATGTAGCTCTTTTTCATGCAGTTGAAATAGAAAGGTGTGGATGAACCGACCGCAAAGATAAGGCAATTGCAGCGGCCCAGGACAATACGAATTCAGGAAAAAAACGGCTTGGCTTAACCCAGGCGCCCCAGGCCTTCGGCCATAACACCCAGAGTATAAACCTGGTTACAGCAACGGACAGCTATTGGCAGCTCAGCAGCTGGCTGCTCTGGGAGCATTTGCCCTGCGACTTCGCCCTTTTGTGGGCGGGGTTGCCGTGTAGCTTGTTCTTTCCGCCCGATTGAGTGTTTTTTATGAAAATTTCGTTTGGCTGCAACACCAGTCTATGAAGCCTACCTGTTTTTCTATGCCGCGCCTTACCTCTTTGCTGCTACTGCTGGCAGCACTTACCACCGCTAGCTGCAACCGTACGCCCAAAGCCATTGACCCGGCTTCGGCCCAGGCCGTGAAGGTGCAGTTGGATATTTTGCAGGATTCAGTAGATGCCCGCTGGAGCGAAATGCTGACTTCCGATAACGCCAAGCTGCACGATACCCGCCAGCTGCTGCGCGAGCTTACCACCCAGCCCGGCACCAACCGCCAGCAACTGGCCCAGCTGCAATACGCCAACGACCGGCTGCCGCGCCGCCGCTACACCCAGCAATCCATGGCCGACTCGGAGCAGATTGACGCCTACGACTCGGCCCAGGATTCTCTGCTGCGGGCGGTGTACGCCTTGCTGCCAACCTCCCAGGAGCCGGCCGCACCCATCAAAACCCTCACCGACCAGATTCAAACGGCCGATGGTGAGCTGGTCAGTTTTCGTGTGCGCTACGACCAGGCGGCCATGCGCTTCAATAACTACCTGCAGGTGCATGCCGCCGAGCTGGCGGAGCTAGGCGGAAAATATGCTCAACTTAAACCCCTGCCCCTGTTTACCCTGCAGAAGTAATCCGTCCTAACCAAGCCATTAGGCGGCCAATCCGCGGCCGGAAGCGGGAGTGACGCTATGCCGGGGCCAGCAAGAAACTCGTTGCGGCGCTTCGGGAGCCCGGAATTTGATGGCACCTTTGTGGTCCGTTTTCCAAGCGCTGCCCCTGATGAACGTCACCGAGCAAGAAGAGAGAGAATACCTGGAAGAAATCAAGGAGAAGCTGACGCTGGCTGTGCGGCGCGTGGATGATGCCGTGAAGCAGTTTTCCACGGAGCTGCGCCAGAAAAAGCAGTACATCCACGAGCACCAGTCGGGCATGGACGAGGCCGATATGGTGGCCGCTGACCAGTCCATCAACCGCATGGCCCTCACGGGCGAAGGCGCCGTAGCCCGGAAACGGCGCCTGCTCAAGCTGGTGCAGTCGCCCTACTTCGGCCGCATTGATTTTGGCACGCCCCACCAGGCCGCCGCGCCGGTGTATATCGGGGTGCATTCGTTTTTTGATGAGCAGCAGCGCCGGAACCTGGTGTACGACTGGCGCGCGCCTATTTCCTCCTTGTTCTATGACTTTGAGCTGGGGGAAGCCTCCTACGCCACGCCATCGGGTGAGGTACACGGCCACATTGCGCTGAAGCGGCAGTACAAAATTCGGGACGGCCGCCTGGAGTTTGTGCTCGACAGCGCCGTGAACATTCACGACGACGTGCTGCAGCTGGAGCTGGCCAAGTCCTCCGACGATAAGATGAAGAACATCGTCGCCACCATTCAGCGCGACCAGAACGCGGTAATTCGCAACGAGGAAGCCCCGGTGATGGTGATTCAGGGGGTGGCCGGCTCGGGCAAAACCTCCATTGCCCTGCACCGCATTGCGTTTCTGCTCTACCGCTTCCGCGAAACCATTGCTGCCAAAGACATCCTCATCATCTCGCCCAACAAGGTATTTGCCGACTATATTTCCAACGTGCTACCCGAGCTGGGCGAGGAGCACATTCCGGAGATGGGCATGGAGGAGCTGGCCGCCGACCTGCTGGAAAACCGCTACCCCTTCCAGACGTTTTTCGACCAGGTTTCGGCCCTGCTGGACCACCACGACGCGGCTTTTATTGAGCGCATCCGGTTTAAGTCGTCGTTTGAGTTTCTCAGCCAGCTGAACCAGTACCTGCTGCACATTGAGAATACCTACTTCACCGTAACGGAGCTGCGGGTGGGCCGCACGGTGGTGTCGGCGGCCTTCATTCAGCAGAAGTTCCGGACCTACCACCGGGTGCCGCTGCTGAAGCGGTTTGCGCTGGTAGCCAACGACGTGCGGGCCCACGTGCGCGACGCAGTGGGCCGCAAGCTCACGGGCCAGGAAAAAGGCACTATTGGGGAGGCCCTGCCCCGCATGTTCCGCCTGCACAGCGTGCCGGACCTGTACCGGGACTTTTACCGCTGGCTCGGGCGGCCCGAGCTGCTGAAATTTCACCCCGGCCAGCGCCTGGAGTACGCCGATGTATTTCCCCTGATTTACCTGCGCATCCGCCTGGAGGGTTTGCCCGGCTACGACCACGTGAAGCACCTGCTGGTAGACGAAATGCAGGACTACACGCCGGTGCAGTACGCCGTGCTGTCGCGCCTGTTCCACTGCCGCAAAACCATTCTCGGCGACGTGAGCCAGACGGTAAACCCCTACAGCGCATCGTCGGCCGAAACTATTGAACGGGTGTTTCCGCAGGCCGAGGTGGTGCGCCTCTACCGCAGCTACCGCTCCACCCTGGAAATTACGGCCTTTGCCCAGCGCATCACACCCAACCCAGACATCCTGCCCCTGGAGCGCCACGGCCCCGCGCCCACGGTAGTGCGCTGCGCCACCCGGCCGGAAGAGCTGGAGACCCTCCGGAAACTACTGACAAATTTCCCCGGCTCCGGCAACCACTCGCTGGGCGTTATCTGCAAAACCCTCCGGCAAGCCGAGCAAGTGTATGAGGCGCTACAGGCACCCGGCGTATACCTGCTCACCGATGAGTCCACCAAATTTAAGGAGGGCGTTATCATCACCACGGCCCACCTGGCCAAGGGCCTGGAGTTTGATGCCGTCATTGTGCCGTTTGTCTCGGCCCGCACCTACAAAACGGAGGTCGACCGGAGTATGCTGTACGTGGCCTGTACCCGGGCCATGCACCAACTCACGCTTACTTACTCGGGAGACCTCACGGCTTTTCTCCCGGCCTGAGGCGCGGAGCTGTTTTCCGGACCCAGCGGCCCTATACCAATAGCCGGGGCTTTTCCTGATACACCTTCCACAGGAACTCGCCAAAAAGCGTGTTAGCCCAGGCAAACCAGGCCCGGGTGAACTTGGTGGCGTCGTCCTTGTGGAAGGATTCGTGCATGTAGCCGGTGCCGGCGTGGGTGGCGCGCAGGCTCTGCACGCAGGCCCGAATTTCGTCGTCCTGCAGGCTGGTAAGGCCGCGCATGGTTATGGCAATGGGCCAGATCATATCCTGGCCTACGTGGGGGCCCCCAATGCCCTCGGCGGCTTGTCCCTTAAAAAAGAACGGATTGTTTTCGGACAGCAGAAACCGCCGCGTATTCTGGTAAACCGGGTCAGATACCGATACGGCGCCCAGATACGGCAGGGCCAGCAGGCTGGGCACGTTGGCGTCGTCCATGAGCACCTGGCTCCCGAAACCATCCACCTCATAGGCGTAGAGCTTGCCGTGCCGGGGGTGGTCGACTACGGCATACTGGCGCAGGGCGGCTTCTACCTCGTCGGCCAGAGCAGTCAGCTGCTGAGCAGTGCCGGTGTCCTGGGCTAGTTGGGTCAGCATTTCGGCGGCCTGGCGCAGGCTGGTCACCGCAAAAAAGTTGCTGGGCACCAGGAAAGAATAGAGCGTAGCGTCGTCGCTGGGGCGGAAGGCCGAGCAGATCAGGCCTACCGGGCGTACGGGGTAGCCGTAGCCGCTCAGGGGTTGGGTATCGGTAGCAGTGGCTGTTTGGCGCTGAAACTTGTACGGGCCCAACCCATCTTTGCGCTGCTGCGCGCGGAAGGTGTGCAGCACCGCTTTCATGGCCTGCTGCCAAGCCGCATCAAACGGGCTGGTATCCCCGGTGGTTTTCCAGTACTGGTAGGCCAGCCGGATGGGGTAGCAAAGCGAGTCGATTTCCCACTTCCGCTCGTGTACCCCAGGCTGCATGGCCGTCAGGTCCGATTTCCATTCCCCTACCCGCGTATCGTCGCCGTAAAAAGCGTTGGCGTAGGGGTCTTTCAGGATGCAGCGCGTCTGGCGGTTGATAACGCCGGCCACCAGCTGCCGCAGCTCCGCATCCTTCCGCGCAAACTGCAGGTAGGGCCATACCTGGGCCGAGGAGTCGCGCAGCCACATAGCATCAATGTCGCCGGTGATGACGTAGGTATCGGGCCGGCCCTGGCGCGTAGTATAGGTTACTGTAGTGTCCAGGGTGCTGGGGAAGCAGTTTTCAAACAGCCAGCCCAACTCCCGGTTAGGCACCTTTGTTTGAAACTCCCGGATGGCCGCTTCCACCGCCCGGCTGCGGAACCGCCGCTTTGCTTCCGCGGGCCGCACCACCGGAAAGCCTGGCCCCGCCGCCAACACGGAGGCAGGTTGCAGCAGCGCACCGCCCGAAAGCAAGGTAAATCCCTGGAGAAAGTATCGGCGGTTCATGGGGAGGCGAAGGAATTAGGTGGGAGGTTTTTTCTGCAATAGAAGGCTACAAGAACGTCAATCCGGGGTTGCCGAGGAAAGGGGTGTTTCCGCTTACAGCCACTCAGTAAGTTACTTCAGGCCCCGGGCCGGTATTATACTGCCACCCGGTGCTACAGCACCGACCGGGGCCGGTCGGCGGGGGCTACGCCCCAGGTGGCACTGGGGCTGGCCCCCATTTCGAAGGTGAGCTTACCGCCCTGCAGCAGCTGCCGGTGCGTAATGTAGGACCGGGAGTACGGCTGGCCGTTGAGTGTAACTGCCTGAATGTAGGGATTGGCGGCGCTATAGTTGCGGGCCTCAATTGTCAGGGTGTTGCCGGCTGCCAGCCGGATGGTGGCCCGCTTCACGGCCGGGCTACCGAACACGTAGGCCCCGTTGGCCGGGTTGAGTGGATAGAACCCCAAGGAGGAAAACACATGCCAGGCCGACATCTGCCCCACGTCCTCATTCCCGATAATTCCGTCGGGCGTGGCCGTGTAAAAACGGTCGGTGATGAAGCGGACTTTGTCGGCCGTTTTCCAGGGCTGGCCCACGTAGCTATACAGATAGGGTATATGATGCCCTGGCTCGTTGCCGTGGGCGTACATGCCAATCAGGCCCGAAATATCAGGGGAGGCCTCCGCCCCCATGCTGCCCTGTACCAGGAACAAGGAATCCAGCTTCTGACTAAACCGTTGCTCCCCACCCAGCAGGTCAATCAGGCCTTCCACATCCTGGGGTACCAGCCAGGTGTACTGCCAGGCATTGCCCTCGGTGAAGTCGCTCTTCATGTGCACGGATTTGAACGGGTCGAAGGGCGTGCGCCACTCGTGTTGGGAAAGGCGGCCGCGCATAAAGCCGGTTGTTGCATCAAAGTAGTTCCGGTAGTTGCTGGCACGCTGCCTGAAGTAGGCGTAGTCGGCCGCCTTGCCCATCTTCCGCGCCATCTGGGCAATGCACCAATCGTCAATGGCGTATTCCAGGCCTTTCGACACACTTTCCACTTCGCCATCGGCCGGAATAAAGCCCTGCGTCTTCAGGGCTTGCAGCCCCAACTCGTTGCGCATGGCGGTGGCTTTTACGGCCTCGTAGGCCAGGTTGGCATCAAACCCGGTAAAGCCTTTCAGGTAGGCATCCACCACCACGGGCACGGCACTATAGCCCACCATGCAGTTGGTTTCGTTGCCCATCAGGTGCCACACCGGCAGCTTACCCTGCTGCTGATAGATGGCCAGCATGGAGCTCACCATATCGTTTACCCGCTCGGGCTGCAGAATGGTGAACAGCGGATGCGCCGCCCGGTAAGTATCCCAGAGGGAAAACGTGGTGAGGTTGGTGAAGCCCGGGTTGCGGTGCACTTGCTTGTCGGTGCCCCGGTAGTCGCCGTTATGATCGTTGAACACGGAAGGCGCAACCATGGTATGGTAGAGGGCCGTGTAAAAGGTTTTCAGGCGGTTTTCATCGGCCTGCACCTGCACTTTCCCCAACTCCTGGTTCCAGGCGGCATCGGCCTGAGCTACCACTTTCCCGAAGTTCCAGTGCGGAATTTCGGCCCGGATGTTTGCCAGGGCTCCTGCGGAACTCACGGGTGAAATACCCACCTTCAGCTTTACCTTCTCCCCGGCTTGGGTTGCAAAAGTAACTATGCCCTTGATGCGGGTGCCGGTGGCGGCGGGCCTGGTGTTGCCCAGCGTATCCAGCACCTGCACGCTGCTGAACTGGCGGATGGGTTTCGAAACCACTGCCGCGAAGTACAGGCGCTGATCCTCGGCCCAGCCCTTGGAGTTGCGGTAGCCGATGAGGGTACTGTCGTTGAGCTGCTCGATGTGGGTATCGGTGGCCAGGTCCCAGCCGATGCCTTGCTGCAGGTCGAACACCAGGTGTGCGGCCTCCGACTGCGGATAGGTGTACTGGTGAAACCCCACCCGCTCACTAGCTGTCAGCTCGGCCCTGATGCCGTAGCGCTTCAGATGCACGGCGTAGTAACCGGGACGGGCCTGCTCCTGCTCGTGCGAAAACAAGGAAACCAGACCCCGCTCCGGGTTTTGTAGGCGGCCTTCCATCACGCGCACCGGTCCGGTGGTGGGCATCACCGTCACGTCGCCTAGGTCGCCGATGCCCGTGCCGCTCAAGTGCGTATGGGCAAACCCCACGATGGTCGAGTCGGAGTAATGGTAGCCCGAGCACCAGTCCCAGCCTTCGGTAATGTTCACCGGTCCGAGCTGCACGGCTCCAAACGGCACATTAGCTCCCAGAAACACGTGCCCATGGCCCCCCGTGCCAATATAGGGGTCAACGTGGCGGGTGAGGCCCGCTGGCGGAGGTAGGCTGGCGGCCGCAGGGCTGCTGGCCAGCGGGGGGCTGGTACAGGCAGTCACTCCACAGGCCAGCAGCCCTGCGGCGGTAATTAACCGGGTGTAAACACGCTGCATACGCTACTTACCAGAAAAAGGAAAACGATTGTTGGATGATGTAAGAGCCGGCCTGCTTCATATGGGCCGCCTGAGCACAGAACTCAGGCGCTACTGCACCACAATTTCATCGGCAAACAGCCAGGTTTCGGGCTTCGCGGCACCGGGTGCCTGGGCATTGCGGGCCCTTACCCGAACAAACCGGGCCTGGATGTTCTGCATATCGGCCCGTACCTCGCTAATGGCAGGCCTGGCCTGGGTGGCCTGCGCCGGTACCGGGGCAGCATACACCGTTTGGTACGTGTTGCCATCTGCCGATACGGCCACTTCCACGCTGGCGGGCAACAGAATTCCGGACCCTACCGCCCGCAGAAACGTGCTTTTCACCGTGTTGATTTTGGTAAGCTGCTGCAAATCCAGCGTGGCTATCAGGTCGGTACCGTAAAAGCCCAGCCACTGCCCGTCGGCGTGGTTTGCCGAGCCGTGCTGCCCATCCAGCAAGGTATATGCGCCTGTGCCCCGGTAGCTCCGGTGGGGCTCGTTTGTGAGGGTGAGAGGGGCGGCAACAGCCTTGTGCATCAGCAGCGCCCGGGTTGCAACCTTGCCCATCAGGCGGCCATTCTCAAAGGATGCGGCCTGGATAGTGGCCGAACCCGATACCATGAACGGCTGCGTATACACCCGCGACGAAGCCGTGGGGGTTGAGCCATCGAGCGTATACACAATGCGGGGGCCGGCCGCATCCATCTGCAGGCTGACAAGGGTAGTGCGCTGGGCGGGGTTGAGCGTGAGCTGCGGTTGCACGTTGAACGCACTGCGGGAATAGGTAACGCCCCAGGCCGCGTAGCGCTGGTACTGCTGCTGCATACGCTGCTGAAAGCTGGTCCAGTTCCGCTGCCGGGCCGGGGTCCAGAGCACCTCAGCCAGCGCTGCCATCCGGGGAAACGCCATATACTCTACCTGCTGCTGGGAGGGGATGTACTCGGTCCAGATGTTGGCCTGCCCACCCAGAATGTACGTCTGCTCGGCGGCAGTCAGCGTCGGGGGCGTAGGCTCAAAGGAATATACTTTGGACAGGGGCAGGTAGCCGCCAAACGACAACGGCTCCAGACTGGCCTCGCCCTGGGCATGGTCAAAGTACACGTGTGACCCAGGTGCCATTACCACGTTGTGCTGCTGGCGGGCAGCCATAACGCCCCCCTCCATACCGCGCCACGACATTACGGCCGCATTGGGAGCCAGGCCGCCCTCCAGTATTTCGTCCCAGCCAATAATGCGTTTGCCCCGGGAGTTCACAAACTTCTCTATGCGCTGCACAAAGTAGCTTTGCAGCTCGTGCTCATTCTGTAGCCCTTCTGCCTTCATGCGGGCCTGGCACTTGGGGCAGGTATGCCAGCGGGTCTTGGGGGCTTCGTCGCCCCCGATGTGCACGATGTTGCCCGGAAACAAGGGCATTACCTCCGCCAGCACATCCTGCAGAAAGGTAAACGTCTGCTCGTTGCCGGCGCAGAAAATATCATCGAACACGCCCCACAGCCGCTCCACTTTGAAGGGCCCGCCCGTGCAGGAAAATTCGGGATACGCCGCCAATGCAGCCACGGCGTGGCCGGGCATTTCAATTTCCGGCACCACGGTAATGTAGCGCTCCTGAGCGTACCGCACCACATCTTTGACCTGCTCCTGAGTGTAAAAGCCGCCGTAGCGGGTACTATCGAACCGGTGAGGCTGGTCGCTGTAGTGCCCAATCAGGGTACCCTCGCGCCACCCGCCCACCGAGGTCAGCCGGGGGTATTTTTTGATTTCGATGCGCCAGCCCTGGTCGTCGGTCAGATGCCAGTGGAAGGTGTTCATCTTGTGCCGGGCCAGGTAGTCGATATACTTCTTGATAAACTCCACCGGAAAGAAGTGGCGGCTTACATCCAGGTGCATACCCCGCCATTTGTACCGGGGTTTGTCTACTACCTCCACGGCGGGCAAGCGCACGGCCCCGGCCCCGCGTTGGGCGGGCAGTAGCTGCCCAATAGTTTGCAGCCCCAGAAAAACGCCCTGCGGCGTATTGGCTGCCAGCACCACCCGTGCAGGCTGCACATGAAGCGTGTAGCCCTCGGCTCCCAGCGTATCAACCGGCCGCTGCAGCGTCAGGAAAATTCCGCCGGTAACCGGCTTGCCCACAGTGGCGGGCTTTACGGGCGGCTGCATTCCGGTGGCCTGCTTCAGCTGCTGGCCCAGTGCCAGCCCAATGGCGCGCAGCTCCTCGTTTTGGGGGTCGATATAAATTGTCGTGGCCGGCGTAATGGCAAAGCTTCCGCTCCCCGCCCGCAGGCGCACCGGTTGCGGAATAAGGGAGATGGAACTACTTGCTTCGGCCAGTTGCTGGGCCTGAGCCGGCCCACCTGCCAGGCCACCGGCATTGCCCAGGGCCAGCACTAGTCCTCCTGATATCCACGTATTTTTTTTCACAGCAACGCTACGTTAAGCAGATTGGGAAGTAGCTCCGGCTCCAGAAACCCGGACTCCGGCACTCAGCAGCTGAGCGAAGATATTTCTCCGAAGCTATGCTCCGGCCGGTAGTGCCCCGTTACCGGGCCTGGGTAGCTCCTGCGGCAGGTAGCTCATCCAGTAGCCATGGAGCTGGTGACCAAGCTAGGCACCGGCAGTTTCTCCGCTGTCAGCGCCTAGCCTGGCCACCAGTTCCCGCACACTATCCGCGTCGGTTTCCCAGCGCGGCACATCAAACTCCGACGCGCGTGCCGCCGATAAGCCTAGTACCATTTTTTTTGCGCTGGCATGCAGCTCGTGAGCGCCGGTGTACCGGGCTACCGCCTGAATAGTGGTGGGTGTAAGCCCGGCACCCGGCATTACACTGATGCGGCCGGCCGCCTGCCGCACCAGCGCCGCCAGCTGCGGCAGCCCCTGCGGCGCGGTCGGCTGCCCGCCCGCCGTCAGCACGCGGTGGCAACCCAGGCTAATCACGTCCTCCAGGGCCTGGGCCTGATTGGGGCAGGCATCAAAAGCGCGGTGAAAGGTAACAGGCAAGTGGCCGGCCGCTTCCATCAACATCCGACAACCCGCCCTATCCACACCGCCCGCCTCATCCAGGGCCCCCAGCACAATACCCGCGCACCCCAGCGCCCGACTGTGTCGGATATCGGCAGCCATAACGGCCAGCTCCTCCGCATCGTAGCAGAAATTCCCGGGGCGCGGCCGGATCAGCACAAACACCGGCAGGCGAACCCGCGCCAGTACCCGCGCCAAAGTCCCGTGCGAAGGAGTAGTGCCGCCCTGCTCCAGCTGCTGGCACAGCTCGATGCGGTGGGCACCTCCTGCCTCTGCGGCCAGCGCCGACTGCACCGAGCCCGCACAGATTTCCAGCACCCGTGGCCTCATAGCAGCAGAAAATCGGCCTGCAGTAGCTGCTGCTGATTCTGAGCGTCGCAAACGGCGTAGCTGAAGCCTTTTTGCAGGGCAAATGCGCCGTGCTGGCCTTGGGCATTAATGGCAATAAAGCAGACCTGAATGGTACGGGCCTTATCGCCTTTAATCTTTGCAATGCGCTCCACGGCCGCTTTGCAGGCAGCTTTTGGCGTCATGCCCTGTCGCATCAGCTCCACTACGGTATGGGCCCCGGCAATACGAATTACGTCTTCGCCCTGACCCGTAGCCGCCGCCGCACCCACGGCATTATCCACGAACAGGCCCGAACCAATCAGCGGCGAATCTCCGAGGCGGCCGCGCATTTTGAAGCCCATCCCGCTGGTGGTACAACTGCCGCTTAAGCGGCCCTGCGCATCCTGAGCCAGCATGGCAATGGTATCGTGGTTGTTGGCTCCACCTACCGGACCAGGGGTGCGCGTACCCGAATTCTCAATATTGACTACGGGCTTGTACTGACTGGTTTTCAGCCACTCCTGGTAGGCCTTCTCGGCATCGGGACTGAGTTTTTGGGGCTCCAGCGGAAAGCCCTGGGCCACGGCAAACTGCTGGGCCCCCTCCCCTACCAGCATTACGTGCGGAGTGCGCTCCATCACACGCCTCGCTACGCTAATGGGGTGCTTGATGCGTTCCAGGGCTGCTACGCTGCCACAGTTGAACTGCTCGTCCATAATACAGGCGTCCAGGGTCACGATGCCCTCCCGGTCGGGGTTACCACCCAATCCCACGCAGCAGTTCTGCGAGGCTTCCGTCACCATCACACCGGCCTCCACCGCATCCAGGGCGCGGCCGCCTTTACTCAGCACTTTCCATGCCCCCGCATTAGCCGCCAATCCCGTGTCCCAGGTAGAAATTACCAAGGGCTTACCCACCACCGGGGCCGGTGGCAGGCTTATGGCTGCCGCGGCCGGACTGACAGCCAATGTAGCCAAGCCAGCGGCTGAGGATGAGAGAAATTTACGACGAGTAGGCATAGGCGAAGCAGGCAGGATGGATTTCTTCAAAGAAACTGTTTTTTGGATGATGGCCCGCTGCCGTGTTGCCTGGCGCAACCCCAGGCAACACGGCAGCGGGCCAGATGCCGCGCCCCTCATCCTTCTGCCTCATACCACAGGTAGGGCCAGCTTACCCCAAATTGAGGTAGCACGCTACATGAAATCCAGCCCCGGCAAATTAAGCAGCTCAGCCGCGCGCCGTGCCACTGCCTTTACATTGGCCACATCCGGGCCGGTGATGGTCAGGTGGCCCATTTTGCGGCCGGGGCGCGCCTGCGCCTTGCCGTAAAGGTGCAGGTGCGTGCCCGGCAGGCGTAGCACGGCCTGCCAGTCGGGCTCCTGCGGCTGGCCGCTGGCGTCAAACCACACCTCGCCCAGCAGGTTGAGCATGATGGCGGGGGAATGCTGGCGCGGCTGCGGCAAGGGCAAGCCCGTCATGGCGTGCACCTGCAGGTCGAACTGCGACGCGCTGCAGGCATCGAGGGTGTAGTGGCCGCTGTTGTGCGGGCGCGGGGCCATTTCATTGACCACCAGCCCGCCGTGGGCACTGCCGTCGTCTACCACAAAAAACTCCACGCACAGCACCCCCACGTAGTCCAGGTGCTGCGCAATGGCCACGGCGGCAGCGGCGGCCCTGGCGGCCAGCGGCGGCGGCACAGCGCCTTCGTAGGCGTGGGTTAGGGCCAGAATACCGTCGACGTGCACGTTGCGCTGCGGAGCAAAGACGACGACTTGCCCGTCCCAGCCGCGCGCCACCAGCACCGAGCACTCGGCCGTGAGCGGCAGCATCTTTTCCAGCACGCAGGCCACCCCGCCCAGCTCCGCCCAGGCGGCGGCCAGCGCATCGGCCGTCTGTACGCGCACCTGGCCCTTGCCGTCGTAGCCCAGGCGGGCGGTTTTCAGGATGCCGGGCAGCAAATCGGGCCGCTCAGTGCAGACAGCCTGCAAATGGGCGGGCGTTTCAATCACCGCGTAGGGCGCGCACGTTACCCCCGACACGTCGGCGCAGGCTGTAAAGTGGGCTTTTTCCTCGATGCGGTTTTGGGCAATGCCCACTACGGCTGCGCCCGGCGCCACGGGCCGGGTATGCGCCAGGGTCTGCAGGGCCTGGGCCGGCACGTTCTCAAACTCGGTGGTGATGGCCTGGCACAGCCCGGCCAGCTGCGCCAGCCCGGCGGGGTCGTCGTAGGCGGTCTGGATGTGGTGGTGGCTCACCAGCCCGGCCGGACTCTGCGCGTCGGGCTCCAGCACGGCAGTGAGGTAGCCCAGGCGCTGGGCGGCGTGCACAAACATGCGGCCCAGCTGGCCGCCGCCCAGCACGCCCAGCGTAGCCGGCCGGCCGGCCGCATCCACACTGCCCGGATAGATCAAGGGCCGAGCTGCCATGTGATTATCGGCACTCATAACGGCAGGGTCATGGCGCGGGCGGCTTCGGTTTGGGCAGCGCGGAAGTCCCGCAGCTTGGCGGCCAGAGCGGCATCGTGCAGGGCCAGCAGGCTCACGGCAAACAGCGCCGCGTTGGCCGCCCCGGCATTGCCGATGGCAAACGTGGCCACCGGCACTCCTTTGGGCATTTGCACAATGCTGTGCAGCGAATCAACGCCCTGCAAATGGCGGCTGGCCACCGGCACCCCCAGCACCGGCACCGTGGTTTTGGCGGCCAGCATACCCGGCAGGTGGGCGGCCCCGCCCGCGCCGGCAATAATAGCCTGTAAGCCGCGCGGGCCAGCCTGCTCGGCGTAGGCAAACAAGTCGTCGGGCATACGGTGGGCCGACACCACGCGGGCCTCGTGGGCCACGCCAAAGTCCGTAAGAATCTGCACGGCGTGTTGCATGGTGTCCCAGTCGCTGCTGGAACCCATCACCACGCCGATGAGGGGTTTGGGGGTATTGGGAAAGGAAGGTGTATTCATCGGAGTTATTTGGTCGTCATGCTGATGGGCTATCCTGCTTCACCTGGCGGCTGCTTGCCGAAGCATCTTTACCGCTTCGCTGAGGAAAAGTGCTAACCGCTAATCCAAACGTAAGCAAAGCCGGCACTAACTAATCCAGCCACAAAAAGAAGGATACCTAGTAGAATATTGGCGTAGCCAACATCCTTTTTTTCTAAGTAGCCCAGCCTGCCGGATGCTTTAAAGCCTTTGTAAGAGAAGTACAAGCCGATAACGCTGCAAGGCAGTGCCGTGAGCAGTGCCAGCGGCAGAAAAAAATCCAGTACAAACCCTAGCAATACAAATGCAACAGGGGTAAAATAGCTGTAAGAGGCCTTCTCGTAGCAGCCTACCACGTATGCCGTACTTTCGCCTGTCTGCGGTGAAATTCCCATTATGCCGTGTAGCTAACCCGTTCGTAAGCGAAGCGGCAGAAATTCTGCGCTCCGTTCTTGGCTTGATGCGCCACATGCGGACGCCAGATGAGCAGGACACGCTCTATTTATCAGCGCTCCAGCAGAATTTCCGAACCCAGAATCACCATGTCCACGCTGCCTTTCAGCGTCTGGTTGATGAAGGGGGTGTTCTGGGATTTGGACTTCATAAACTCCTTTGTGAAGGTCGTTTCCGCCGCGGTATCGAACAAGACGCAGTTGGCCTCCTGGCCCACTTCAATGGTAGGTACCGGCAGGCCCATCAGGCGGCGGGGCTCGGCCGAATAGCGCTTCACCACCAGATCCCAGCCGAATTTGCCGGGCTCCACAAAGTAATGGTAGAGCGACACCAGCGCCGTATCCAGGCCGGTGATGCCGTTGGGCGCGCTAACGAAATCCTGGGCTTTTTCGAACGGAGTGTGCGGGGCGTGGTCGGTGGCAATGAGGTCGAACACGCCTTCGATAAGTCCTTCCAGCAGGGCATCACAATCGGCCTGCGTGCGCAGCGGCGGGTTCATTTTGTAGTTCGTGTCGTAGTCGCCAATGTGCTCGTCGGTGAACAGCAGGTGGTGCGGGGCCACTTCGGCCGTTACCCGCACGTCGCCGCGGGACTTCCACCAGCGAATGGTTTCCATCCCGAGCTTGCTGGATACGTGCTGAATGTGCACATGCGCGCCCGCCGCCCGGGCCAGGCGGATGTCCCGGTCGATGATAATTTCCTCGGCGCAGGCCGGCGAGCCTTTGATGCCGAGCCGGTAGCTCATCACGCCTTCGTTGAGGGCGCGGGGGCCGGCCAGCTCCGGCACCTCGCAGTGGCTGGCAAAAAACATCCCGAACTCGGTGGCGTACTGCATGGCCCGCAGCAGCACGGCCGGGTCGCTGGTAGTGTCGCCGTCGTCGGTGAGCATCTTCACTCCGAGGGCGCGCATACCCTCAATTTCTGCCAGCTCCTTGCCCTCCCGGTTTTTGGTAACGCAGCCCGAGGTGTACACCGGAATGCGGGACCGGTGCTTGGCATTCTCCAGCACATTATCAACGGCGGTGGCCGAGTCGAGAGCCGGGCGGGTGTTGGGCATCATCACCACGCCGGTAATGCCCCCGTTGATGGCCGCCTCGCTGCCCGTGGTAATGGTTTCCTTGTTCTCAAAGCCCGGGGCGCGGAAATGGACGTGGGCATCAAACATGCCCGGCATCAGCACCCGCCCCCGCGCGTCGATAACGCGGGTACCCTCGGGAGTGGGCAGGTTTTTGCCGATTTCCTGAATTTTTCCTTCGACAATCAGAACATCACGCTCGAGCAGCACAGGTGAATTTTCGGAGGCGATGCGGGTGTTTTGAAGGAGGAGCATGGATGGAAGAGGGTTGTGAATCGGTAAAGGGGGGGAAAGACTCTGGTTATTGAAAATGAACGTCATGCCTGACCAGTGGATGCCAGATGAAGCGTGACCACCTACTGGGCCAGGTGCTTAGGGTGCCAGCAGGGTTGAGCCAGTCCCCTGCCGGGCGGCATATGCCTCCTGCCGCGGAAACTCCCCGCCCGGCGTAAGCCAGTCGAGCACGGCCATACGAATGGAAATGCCGTTTTCAACCTGGTTGGTAATCAGGCTCCGCTCGTAGTCCATTACGGCGTCGCAGAGCTCTACGCCCCGGTTTACGGGGCCGGGGTGCATGATGTAGAGGCCCCGGTCGCGGATTTCGGCCAGCCGGGCGGTGGTAATGCCATACACCCGGTGGTATTCCCGCACGCTGGGAAAAAACTGCACGTCCTGGCGCTCCATCTGCACGCGCAGCAGGTACACCACATCGGGCGCCCAGGCCATGGCCGCCTCGTAATCGGTGAAGCGGCGGATATTCTCCGGCACATATTTCGGCACCAACGACCCCGGACCGAGGTAGGCCACCTCAATGCCCAGCTTTTGCAGCAGGGTGCTGGTGGAGCGCGCCACGCGAGAGTGAAGAATATCCCCGATGATGAGAACTTTTTTGCCCCGGGGGTCCGGAAACTTCTCCCGGATGGTGAAGGCGTCGAGCAGGGCCTGGGTGGGGTGCTCGTGCGCCCCGTCGCCGGCATTAATGACGGAGGCCGTGGTCTGACGGGCAATCATGCCGGGCAGGCCGGAGTGGCTGTGGCGCACCACAATGTAGTCGGTGCGCATGGCCTGCAGCGTCTCAATTGTTTCGCGCACCGATTCGCCCTTGGTGATGGAGGAGTGGTCAACGTTGAAGTTCGTCACCTCCGCCGAAAGGCGCTTGGCCGCTACCTCGAAGGAGGAGTGCGTGCGGGTACTGGCCTCGTAGAACAGCATGAGCACGGACTTGCCCTCCAGGGCAGGTATCTTTTTCACCGAGTGGGTGAATAATTTTTTGAAGGAGGTGGACTGGTCGAGCAAAAACTCGATTTCCTCGCGGTGAAGGGATGCAATGTCGAGCAGGTCTTTACGTGCCATACCGGAGTGGAGGAAAAGTGAGGTTGACTAGCTGAAACGCACAAGGAAAGGACTTACTGAAGCCTGTTCGCAACGGAAAAAGGGGGTAACCGATGCAAGCCGGGAGGCCGGCTGCTCCCTCCATCCGCAGCTGGTATTGGCCCCGCTGAAAATAAGGGCTTAGGAGTAGCAGTTACCCGATGCCAGGGCCCCGGAATGGTAACCGACGAATGCAACGGACATAAAAAAACCGTTTCGAAATCCGAAACGGTAGCGGGGCAACACCCAGAAAAATCAATAGAAATACGAGAGGCAAAATCGGAAGAACCGA
The DNA here is from genome assembly GCF_003944705.1 of Hymenobacter metallilatus. Taxonomy (GTDB): domain Bacteria; phylum Bacteroidota; class Bacteroidia; order Cytophagales; family Hymenobacteraceae; genus Hymenobacter; species Hymenobacter metallilatus. Next base: position 19,097 of record NZ_RWIS01000008.1, read on the forward strand.
TAGGCGAGAAGACCATCCGGTCCACTCGTGGTTCCTTGCCGAGCAGGTCCCCACGCTTCATCAACAAGTTTTTTGGTTGAAGCATGCTGCAAAACTACGGCATTGTTGCGCCCGGTAACGCATCAGTGCCAGTAATTTTTTTCACTCATCTATTCACAATACTCCATTCCATATCCTGGGCTCTACCTATGCCTGGGCAGGCCGGCACTTGAGGGAGCAGGCGGTATGAGTTGAGCGTACGGTCAGGAAGCTGCCGCAACCGCAGCGCATCCGGGGTTGCGACACCTGTTGCCCTGGAGTTTCATCCGGCCAAGCCGGAGGGTGGCAGGTGAATACAGCCTGGCGGCATGAATCATTCGGCAAAACAAAAACCGGCAACATTTTGAATATCAAGATGTTGCCGGCTTACTGCGTGGGCCCAACTGGAATCGAACCAGTGACCTACTGATTATGAGTCAGTTGCTCTAACCGATTGAGCTATAGGCCCTTGACTTCATCAGCTACTAAGCAGTTGATTTCAGCTGTGCAAACTTCGACTTTTGCGACGGAATTTGCAATTACGTTAAGCAGGAAAAACATTCTGCCAGCTCATCAGCCCAGCCCTTATGCCCCACCAGTTGCCCAACTTGCTTTTCGACTTCGGAGGCGTCATTATCAACATTGATTACAGCCTGACGGTGGAGGCGATGCAGCGGCACGGCAGCCCTATTGCCTTCACCCAGGCGGCTCAGGCCGAGCTGTTCGACCAGCTGGAAACCGGCCAGCTCAGCTCCGCGCAATTCCGCGCGGGGTTGCGGCAGCACTACGGCCTGCAAGCCACCGATGCGGAACTGGACGCGGCCTGGAACGCTATGCTGCTGGATGTACCGGCTGAACGCCTGGCCCTTCTTGCTGAACTCCGGGCCCAGGGCTACCAGACGGCCCTCCTATCAAATACCAATCACATTCATATTGAGGAAATAAACCGCCGGCTGAAAGACCAGTACGGGTTAGAGCAGGGTATTGCCGACTGCCTGGACCGGGTGTTTTACTCCCAGCAGGTAGGCCTGCGCAAGCCGGGCGAAGAAATATTCCACCATGCCTTGCGGGAGATGAACTGGAAGGCCGAAGAAACGTTGTTTATTGAAGACAGTCCTCAGCACATTGCTACGGCCCAGCGCCTGGGACTGCACACGCTTTTCCTGACTCCGCCACTCACGCTGCAAGACGCTTTGCCCGCCGCCCTCCGTGCCTTCCCCAACTGAAAACTCACCGCTCCCGCCGCTGCCCGACGCGCCGGTTTTTTCTTCTCACTCGGCGGCCGCCCAGGATGCCCAGGCGGTTTTCAGGCGCTATGAGCGGGCACCGTGGCCCCGCCCGCTACGCTATGCCCTGCATCTGAGCTTATTTGTGGCCACGGTTCTGACGGCCACTCTGGCGGGGGTGCAACTGATGAATAATCGGTTTCTTGCTTCCGCTTGGTTGCCTTTCGGGGTGTTGCTACAGCCGTGGGCGCAGGTCTGGGCGACTTTGAAATCCGGTCTGTGGTACTCAGTGCCCTTTCTGGGAGTATTAACGGTGCATGAGTTCGGGCATTATTTTACGGCCCGCTATTACCGCATTCGGGCCACGCTGCCCTTTTTTATTCCCCTTCCCCTGGGCATTGGCACCTTTGGCGCAATTATCCGCATAAAGGACCGAATGTTTTCCCGGCAGGAGTTTTTTGATGTAGGACTGGCCGGGCCGCTGGCAGGGTTTATAATGGCCGTGGCCGTGCTGGGTTATGGGCTTACGCATGTGCCGCCCCTGGAGTATCTGTACGGGTTTCATCCGGAATACCGCCCCTTCGGCCCCGAGTATGCGCAGTATGCCTACCAGCATGTGAAGCCAGCAACCAGTTTGGTTTTGTCGCAGCCGCTGTTGTTTCGCGGTATGGCGGCGTGGCTGGCCGAGCCGGGCCGGATGCCCCACCCGAATGAGCTGGTGCATTATCCGGTGCTGGTAGCGGGGGTATTGGCCCTGTTCTTTACGGCCCTTAACCTGTTGCCCATTGGGCAGTTGGATGGAGGCCATATTGTATACGGGCTGCTGGGGCCACGCCGGGCGGCGCGGGTGTCGGTGGTGCTGTTCACGGCCTTTATCTTCTACGCGGGATTAGGGCTGTTCTCGTTGTACTCCAACCCCGATATGTGGCTGTATGGAGCAGCACCTTACGGCGTCTATCTGTGGCTGGTGTTTCGTAGGGCAATGCCTACCCCACGCCGGGCACTTTTCCTGGCGGCGGCCGTCTGGCTGGGGCAAATAGCCCTGGCCTCCGCTTTGCCCACGGCCGATGGAAATCCGGGCTGGCTGCTGTTCGGGCTGCTGCTGGCCCGGGTTATGGGCATCTTTCATCCGCCGGCTCCCAATGAGCAGCCGCTTTCCAAAGGGCGTAAAGTGCTGGGCTGGCTGATGCTGGTTATTTTTGTGCTCTGCTTCACCCCTTCTCCCATTGTTTTTCGCTGAATATTTTAGCCGGCCCCTGCTTTCTGCCGTTGCCGGCACGCTTACATGACCGTTCCGCAATTCGCTCAATCACATATTTTTCGGGGTACTACCCTGCTGCTGCTCCGGCAGCACGGGCTGCACATCAGTCAGCGCAACCGCCGGGGTGAGGCGTGGCTGGAAACAGAAATTCCTTACGAAGAGCTGCTGCCGGTAGGGCTGGAATACCACCGGCCGGGGCCCCTCCGGATGCCGCCAGCTGGTACCTGGGTAGCCATTTGGGTGCTGGTACAGGGTCTGAGCCGACTGCTACACGATAAGGCCCCCTTGCCCATGGAGCTATGGGTGGCCTGCGGTGGCTTTCTGCTGGGCCTGCTGGCGGTGATACTCATCCGCCGCTACCGAGGCCGGCGGGTGCAGCTGATTACCAACCGCATCCATCTCACCCTCCGGCACCAGCCGGGCCAGCGGGACGCGCTCGACACGTTCGTGGATGCCATGCGGCTGCGGGCCCATGCCTACCTGCGCGAGGAGTACGCCACCGTAAATCCATTGGGCCCCATTGAGCTGCAGCTGCACCGCCTGCACTGGCTGCACCAGCTGCACGTGCTGTCTGAGCACGAACTGCGCACCCTGAGCACCCGCCTCACCGGCCGCCTCTCCCTGGACCCGGTAAAGCTCATGGGCCAGGACCTGGAAACGCCGTACGTGAACTAGTAAAATGATGCTGTAGCGAGGAGGTGAGCTGTCAGTGCGGGCAGCGCGCACCCAACCCTTCCATATTCAAGCACGAAACGCAGACGTATGCAAAAAGCCCCTGACGCCAGCGCAGACGTCAGGGGCTTTTTGCATTCTGAGGCTTGGCTTTTTGTGAAGGCCAGAGTAGCGGCGCTACCCTGCGGGTGCTGCCCGCACTGACAGCTCACGCCCGCATCATTTCACCGTTTACCCCAAAGCCGTTACGCCGGGCAGCTCTTTGCCTTCCATGTACTCCAGCAAGGCGCCGCCGCCGGTGCTGATGTAGCTTACCTGCTCCGAGAAGCCGAGCTGGTTAACAGCCGCGGCCGAGTCGCCGCCCCCGATGAGGCTGAAGGCCCCCTGCTGGGTGGCATCGGCAATGGCCTGGGCTACGGTTTCGGTGCCTTTGGCGAAGTTGCTCATCTCAAATACTCCCATGGGGCCGTTCCAGAGAATGGTTTTGGAATTGCGCACCACCTCGCTGAACGCCTTAATGGACTCGGGGCCCAGGTCCAGGCCCATCCAGCCGTCCGGAATCTGGTGGTTGGAAGCTACTTTGGTGGCGGCGTCGTTGGCGAACTTATCGGCAATGAGGCTGTCGGTAGGCAGCACCAGGTTTACCCCTTTGGCCTTAGCCTTTTCAATTAGCTCCAGGGCCAGGTCCATTTTGTCGGCTTCCAGCAGGGAGTTGCCAATCTGGCCACCCTGGGCCTTGGCAAACGTGTAGGCCATACCACCCCCGATGAGCAGGTTATCCACCTTGTCGAGCAGCTTCTCGATGATGAGGATTTTGTCGGAAATCTTGGCTCCACCCATAATGGCGGTGAAAGGGCGCTCAGCTTGCTCCAATACTTTTTTGGCGTTGTCCAGCTCGCCTTGCAGCAGGTAGCCGCCCACGCGGTCCTCGGCAGCAAACGACTCGGCCATAACGGCGGTGGAGGCGTGTTTGCGGTGCGCCGCCCCGAAGGCATCGTTCACGTACACGGAACCGAGCTTGGCCAGCTTGGCGGCAAACTCGGGGGCACCCTTCTCTTCCTCGGCGTAAAAGCGCACATTCTCTACCAGCAGAATCTGGCCGGGCTGCAGGGCGCTGGCCTGGGCTTCGGCCTGCAGGGCGTCGGCGGCAAACTGTACCTCCTGGCCGTACTCCTGGCTTAAGCGAGCCACCAGGTGCTTGAGGGAAAACTTATCCTCAGGGCCTCCTTTGGGCCGGCCCAGGTGGGACAGAAGCACCACGGAGCCCCCATCCTGCAGAATTTTCTTGATGGTAGGCGTAGCAGCCCGGATGCGGGTATCGTCGGTAATGGCGAAGCTTTTGTCGAGCGGCACGTTAAAATCGACACGCACCACGGCGCGTTTGCCGGCGAAGTTGTACTGATCAAGCGTTTTCATGGAACAGGAAATGGGGTTTGGCTGGGGCGAAGATAGGGAATGGTAAATGAGGTTACAGGTGACAAGCAGAACGTCATTCCGAGCATGTGGCGTATCAAGCCAGGGACCGGAGGCGAAGTCGAGGAATCTCGCGTGCTGACATTGTTACCACTATTTCATCAGCACGCGAGATACTGCGGCTACGCCTCTGCATCCCGTACCCACTTGTCACCTCCTCACCTGTCACCTCATTATCTATCTTTGCCTTCGATATGAAAATTGGCATCTTCTTCGGTGGCCCGTCGCGCGAGCGGGAAATCAGCTTTGCGGGCGGCCGCACCGTGTACGATAATCTGGATAAGTCCCTGTTTGAGGCCGTACCCGTATTCGTGGACAGCCGGGGCAACTTCATTCTGCTGAACTGGGAGTACATCTACAAAGGCACCATCCGGGACTTTTACCCGCCCGTGTCGGCGCTGCCGCGCACGGAACTGCCGGTGCAGATGTATTTCGAAAGCCTGGGTGAGCTGAGCCTGGAGGAGCAGGACCGCATCATCTCGGAAGTGGGCCGCCGCGTGGAACCCCGGGAGCTAGCCAGCCTGATTGATTTCGCCTTCCTGGCCCTGCACGGCCCGGCCGGCGAGGACGGGGCTATTCAGGGCCTGCTGGAGTGGTACGGCATTCCGTATTCGGGCTCCGGCATCCTGCCCTCGGCCTTCGGTATCGATAAGATTGCCCAGAAGAAACTGCTCAAAGCCCTGGACCGTCCCACCCCCGATTTCCGCCTGATTACGGCCGAGGAATGGGACGCCACCGATGCGCAGGCCACCCTCGACTACCTAGTACGGGAGCTGGGCCTGCCGCTGGTATTCAAGGCCCCGCGCCAGGGCAGCAGCATTGGTATCAGCATCCTGCGCGAAGCCGACGTGAACAAGTTTGCCACCGCTATGGAGCGCAGCCTGTTCCGCAAAACCGTCACGCAAACGGAATGGCAGGCGCTGTCGGACACGCAGAAAGTGGTGTGGCTGCAGCAGTTGGTAGACATCCGGGACGGTATTGGCTTGCCGGTGGTAGTTGAGTTGCCAGTTACCAGTTTTGAGTTGCCTGCTCCAAACGAGCTGGCCGCTTCTGCCAACTGGCAACCGGCAACTGACAACGCGCAACTGATTCACCAGCCTGAACAACTGCTAACTACCCTTAACCAGCGGCTTGCCAAGGCCGAAGCCGTACGCCTGACCAGCGTGGAAGGAGAAACGCAGGTGCTGGTGGAGAGCTTCGTGCAGGGCCGCGAGTTTTCCTGCATTGTAGTGGAAGACGCCGACGGGCAGCCCCTGGCCCTGCCGCCCACGGAAATTGTGAAGGGCGAGGAAATGTTCGACTACCGCTCGAAGTACCTGCCTGGCCTCTCCCGTAAGGTCACGCCCATCGATTTACCCGAGGCCGACATTCAGCGCATCCGGGAGGCCTGCGAGGAAATGTTCCGCACGTTTGGGTTTCAGGTGTACGCCCGCCTCGATGGATTTATAGTTTCTGGTTCCTCGTTGCTAGTTGCTAGCTCGAACGACCAGCCAGAAACCAGAAACCAGAAACCAGAAACTCAGCTTTTCCTCAACGACCCGAACACTACCTCCGGCATGCTGCCGGCTTCGTTCTTCTTCCACCAGGCCGCCGAAATCGGGCTGAACCCGAGCCAGTTCCTCACCTACCTTATTCGTACCTCCATAGCGGCCCGGCGGCGCGGGGGGCTGCGGCCGGTGAAGCTGGCTGGTTTGCTGGCCCAACTGGATGCAGCCGTAGCGGCCCGGGCCTCGGAGGAGCGCACCCGCACCAAAGTAGCCGTAATTATGGGTGGCTACTCCTCGGAGCGGCACATTTCGGTGGAGAGTGGGCGGAACATCTACGAGAAGCTCAGCTCCAGCATCAAGTATGAGCCGGTGCCGGTGTTTCTGACCGGCAACAGCCAGGAATTCCGCCTCTACGTGCTGCCCATCAACGTGATGCTGAAGGACAACGCCGACGACATCCGGGAGAAAGTGGAGCACATGGAAGCGGGCCACGGCCTGCACCCCATTCTGGAGCGCATCCGCCGCGAGGCCCAGGGCATTACCAGCACCTACGCCGGTCAGCCCACAGCCCAGCCCCGGCGCGTATCGTTTGAGGAACTGGCGGGCATGGTGGATGAGGTGTTCATTGCCCTGCACGGCCGCCCCGGCGAGGACGGTGCGTTGCAGCGGGAGCTGGAGAAATTCGGGCTGCCCTACAACGGCTCGGGCGTGGAAAGCTCCAGCATCACCATCAACAAGTTCGAAACCAACAAGCGCCTGCGAGAGGCCGGCCTGCGCGTAGCCGAGCACCGTATGGCCAACCGCCTGGAGTGGAACGCCGACGCCGAGGGCTTTTACCGCAGCCTCGAAACTCAATTTCCCTACCCTTTCATCGCCAAGCCCGCCGACGACGGCTGCTCCTCGGCCGTGAAGAAAATCAAGAGCCGCCAGGAGTTGGAGGCTTTTACCCGCCTTATCTTCCGCAGCCAGGAAGACCTCATGCCCGCCGACGCTACCACGCTTAGCCTGGGCTTTAAGGAGGAATTTCCGCAGAAGGAAGCCTTCCTGGTGGAAACTCTCATTGACCGGGACGGCGCGGCCCACTTCCTGGAAGTAACCGGCGGCCTGCTCACGCACTGGGACGAGAACGGACAGTTGCAGATTGAGGTATTTGAGGCCTCCGAAGCGCTGGCTACCGGCGAGGTATTGAGCCTGGAAGAGAAGTTTTTGGCCGGCGAAGGCCAGAACATCACCCCGGCCCGCTACGCCGCTGACCTCTCGGAGCGGCAGCGCGTGTCGGAGGAGGTGAAAAAGGAGCTGCGCCGGGTGGCCGAAATCCTGAATATTCAGGGCTACGCCCGCATCGATGCCTTTGTGCGGGTGCGCCAGAACGGGGCCGTTGAGGTCATCATCATTGAGGTCAACTCCCTGCCCGGCATGACGCCCGCCACCTGCATCTTCCACCAAACGGCCCTGGCCGGCTACACGCCCTACGACTTCATCGACCGGATTCTGGAGTTCGGCAAGCAGCGCACGGAAAAGCAGTTAAGCTAATCGAAAACCGTGGCGCAAGCTAAAGCTTGCGCCGTGCGTTACCTGGGCAGCCGGCGCCCGGCGCAAGCCTTGGCTTACGCCACCCGTTTATTTCCTCACCCTCTCCGGCCCCCATGTGCGGGGCCGATTACGCAAGCCAAAGCTTACGCTCCTATGTCCTTTTTTCGCTCCGATACGCCGGCCGACCTGCTGAAGCATGTGCTGATTATTGCGGTAGCCACGGCCGCCCTGGTGCTCGGCTTCTTCTTTGTCTATCTGCCCATTACCACCAACCACGGCGAAACCATTGTGGTACCGAAGATTACCGGTATGAATCAGGCTGACCTGGAGGACTACCTCGACGACCGGGACCTCGCCTATTTCGTGGACGACAGCACCTACGATGCCGGCATCCGGCCGGGCACGGTACTTACCCAGGAGCCCAAGGCGGGCGAAAAAGTGAAGGAAGGGCGTAAAATCTACGTGTCGGTTTCCATGAAAAACCCGCCCGTTATCAAGATGCCCAAGCTCACGGATGGCTCGGTGAAAAACGCCCAGATGATTCTGAAAAGCTACGACCTGGTGGTGGGCCAGCTGAAATTTGTGCCGAACATCCAGAAGGATGCGGTGCTGAAACAGCTGGTGAACGGCAAGGAAATAGCCGCTGGCGCATCCATCACCAAAGGCACCCGCGTGGACCTGGAGGTGGGCGACGGTCTGGGCAACCAGGAATTTCCCGTACCTAACCTCGTAAACATGCCCGCCGATGAGGCTACTACCCTGCTGGTGGGTCAGGGCCTGCAAGTAGGCGAAATCTTCTACCAGGAGCCCGAGGATGGTCAAACGGAAGGCAGCGTGGTAAAGCAGCGCCCAGCCGCTACTACCGGCTCCACCATCCGCATGGGCCAGCTGGTTGATTTGTGGGTGGCCGGCAAGGAGCCGGTGAAAGCCGTAGAGTAACTGTCATTTCTCCCATCGGTCGGAATGACAATCCGATGACACTAACACCGTAAAAGGTTCGTTGTGCTCCAACGAACCTTTTGCCGCTTTTAGGCGTGAGGGAATACCGTTCTGCCGCTACCCCGCGGCGAATTCCTTATTTTGCCTTCATGACTTTTTCGTTACGCTCTTTATGCGGCGCGGCCGTGCTGCTCGGGTTGCTGCCAGCCGCCGGGCGGGCTCAGGTAGTGCAGCCCTTGGGCGCGGAGCCGCCTCATGCCCTGGTAGCACCGGCGGCGGCCCAGCGGCCTACGGCCCTGACCCTGCCATTCTTCGATGATTTCTCCCGGCAGAAAGAAGGTGCTCCCGACGGGCAGCGCTGGGAAACGGCCGGCGGTGCCCTCATCAACAACCGCTTCCCGCGCCGCCCCATTAGCCGGGGCGTGGCCACCCTTGATGGGCTGAACGGCAAAGGACAGCCGCGGGGCGTGGTTTCCATGATTGGCGACGCCGACACCCTCACTTCCCAGGCGCTCAATCTGGGTGGCCTGTCAACGGGCAGCAACGTGTTCTTGAGCTTTTTCTGGCAGGCAGGCAGTGTTATCGGTCCGCCCTCACCCAGCGGCTCCCGGCCCATTGCGCTCTACGTTGACTTTAAGGATGTAAACGACCAGTGGCAGCAGGTGTGGCAGCTGCGTAGCCCCGGCGACACTACTAACTTCCGCTTTAAGGCGCTGCCGGTTAACCAGGCGGGTTTTCTGCACCCGAATTTCCAGTTTCGGTTTCGGGTGAGCGGCTACCTGTACAACAACCGCGACGCCTGGAGCATGGACTACGTGCGCCTTGACCGGAACCGCACCGCCACCGACTCCAGCTACCGCGACATTGCCCTCAGCAAGCCTTTGCCCAGCGCCCTGAAGCGGTTTGCAGCTATGCCGGTGGTGCAGTTCAACCTCAACGCCGCCCAGGAGCTGACTGACCGAACCGCCACCAGCATGAATAACCTCGATGCCGGCCCCGCCCCCACACCTATTTCCTGGGAAGGCTATCTGGATGTGGTGGGTGGCGGCAGCAACCGGTTTCTGCAGGGTAACCGCTCCTTGGATGCCGGCCTGCGCCAGCAGCCCATTATAGGCAACCCTCGCTTGGCAGCAGTGCCCACCACCCCCGCCGCCAAGCAGTTGCGGCAGCGCCTGGTGCTGCTTAGCAACGAAACCAACCCGCTCACACTGCCCAACGACACCATCACGCGCCTCACGGACCTAACCGACTACTACGCCTATGATGATGGTACGGCCGAAGCAACCGTGAGCCTGCCGCCGGCCAGCAATGGCCCCGCTAGCTACCACGCCCTGCGCTTCGACCTCAACCGCCCCGACCAGATCCGGGCTATCCGACTGGCGCCGCTGCTGCTTACGGCAGGTGGCCGAACCATTACCATCAACATCTGGGACGACAATGGCAGTGGGCAACCGGCGGCCACGCCCAAGGCCACCAAAAGCTTCACCATTCCAACCACGCTACCACCTGGCCAGACGTTCATCGAAATTCCGTTTGATGCGCCGGTGCCGGTGAGCGGCCGGTTCTACGCCGGCTACGGCCATCCGCCTACCTCGCAGTTCGTACAGTTTCTGCTGGATCTTAACAATGCTCCACCGGCTAACTCCTTTTTCATCAACTCATTCGGGGCCTGGAGCCCCGCTTCCACGGCCAGTAGCTACAGCCCCGCCGGCTCCCTGATGCTGCGGCCCGTGACAACCGGCGTGGTAACGGCCACGGCCGCCCCGGCCGAAGTAGTGGCGCAGTATCAGCTCTATCCTAACCCAACGCCGGATGGCTGGGTGCAGATTGCGGGGAGCTATGCCCGGGCCGCTGTGCTGGATGCTGTGGGCCGGGTGGTGTGGGAGCAGCCCGCAGCAGAGGCCGGGCAGCCAGTGGTGCGGCTGCCGTTGCCGGCAGGCCTGTACTTTGTGCGCCTCACCCGAGCCGACGGACTTCTTGTAACCAAGCGGCTGTCAATAACCCAGCCGTAGCAGCGGCAGTTTACCGCTTTCTTGTTAACCTTACGGCCCCGGCTATCAGCCGCCATTTTACCACCCTTTTTCTGTAGTCGCCCATATGAACGACATCACCGCCACCGAGCTGAAAGAGCGCCAGGCCAATGGCTCTGCCCCCCTGATCATCGACGTTCGGGAGCCTTGGGAAAACGAGGAAAGCCGTATTGACGGTAGCCGTCTGATTCCGTTGGGAGAGTTGCCCACCAAGCTCGACGAGTTGGAAGATCTAAAGCATCAGGAAATTGTGGTGCACTGCAAAAGCGGCGGCCGTTCCGCTTCGGCTAAGGCTTTTCTGGTGCAGCATGGTTTCGACCACGTACGCAACCTCATTGGAGGAATGCAGGGTTACCAGCAAGCGTAACCGTACCTAGTTTCGCTTTTGTAGGTCGTACGGCGTAATGCCGTACGACCTTTTTTTACAAGTAATAATCTGATAACCAAGCCATAAATCCAAATGCAGTTGCTTGCATTGAATTTAATTGCACACAACTTAATTGTATTCAATTAAAATGTCTTTCTTTGTATCCATGGACGCAGCACCTGCCCCTCTTACGCCCGTGAATCCGCTACAGCAACTGGAAAACCAGCTATGCTTTCCTCTGTATGCCGCTTCGCGTATGATTACCAAAGCGTATCAACCCTTGCTGGAGCAGTTTGACCTCACTTATCCGCAGTACTTGGTACTACTACTGCTGTGGGAGCATCAGGAACGGACTGTAAAGGAATTAGGCGAGCACCTAGTTCTTGATTCGGGTACGCTTACCCCCCTGCTGAAACGCCTGGAGCAGCGCCAGCTTATCAGTCGGCGCCGCGACCCGCGCGACGAGCGGTCCGTAATTATCGGGCTGTTGCCGGCCGGGGTGGCACTGCAGCAACCCGCCTGCCGTATTCCGGAGCAGCTCTTTGAAAAAATGGGCTTGCCGCAGGCCGAGTTTGAGGCCCTGCGCAACCAGCTCACTCAACTACTTACCCGGCTGAGATAAATCAGCTTTTCTTCCTTTTCTACTTTTTATTCTGTTTCTCATGAAAATCGAGAAAGTATTTACGGCTCAGGCCAAAGCCAAAGGGGGCCGCGACGGCGCCATCAGCACCAACAATGACGTGCTGAACCTGACACTGAGCACCCCAAAGGAGATGGGTGGCCCCGGCAAAGCCGGCGCGACCAATCCCGAGCAGTTGTTTGCCGCCGGTTATGCTGCCTGTTTTGAAGGGGCACTGGGTGTGGCCGCCCGCCAGGCCGGCGTGAAGCTGCAGGACGTAACGGTGGAGGCGCTCATCGGCTTTGGGAAGGCTGAAGATGGCGGCTACGGCATCTCGGCCGATCTGCACGTGAACCTGCCTGGCTTTGAGCAGGCGCAGGCCGAGCAGCTGGTGGAAGCCGCCCACGGCATCTGCCCTTACTCGCGCGCTACCCGAGGCAATATTGAGGTAAGCCTGACCACCACAACCAACGCTTAAGCGGGCAGTTCGGAACCAAGGAAAAAAATACGAAGAGGAACACTGCCTTCAACCCAGGTCAACCGGGGCAAGGCGGGGTTCCTCTTCTGTGTTTTCCCGGAGCTGCACGCAGCCTCAGGTGGGCCGGGCCCGAATAAATCCGGACAACTTTTTATATTTCTGCACTGACCGCGCCCCATTTGCTGCACTATGAGTAAAATTCTGGAAGAAATTGACCAGGCCCTGGCCACCTTCAGCTCCAGCCACGGCCGCCCCGTTGCCATTGAGCTGGGGGAACGGAAATACAATCAGCTGATTCTGGATGTGGCCCACCTGCACGCCGACGGGGGCGAGTTGACCCACAATACCGGCCGTCCCCTGGCCTACCGGGGCCTCGAAATCCTGCGCGACGACACCAACCGGGACCGGGTACGGGTGATATAATCAGTGAAATGGTGAGTTGGTGAAATAGTGAGTTTGATGTTTTGCCAGCATGGCTGACGCAGATTGAACATAAAACTCACCATTTCACCAACTCACCATTTCACCACAGTGTACCTTTGCGGCATGAATTTGCTATCTGCCGAGAACCTCGGAAAAAATTACGCCGACCGTTGGCTGTTTAAGGACCTGAACTTTGGCCTGCAACAGGGCCAGCGCGTGGCCTTTGTGGGCATCAATGGCACCGGTAAAACTACCCTCATGAAGGTGCTGGCCGGCATTGAGCCGCCCGATACCGGCGAGGTAAGCGTGCGCAAGGGCATCCGGGTAACCTACCTGGGCCAGAACCCCGACTTTGATGAAACGCTGACGGTGGAGGAAACCATCTTCGCCAGCCAGAACGATACGCTCAAAGCCATCAAGGAATACGAGCACGTGGTAAACGACCCCAACCACGACCCCGACGACCTGCAGCGCGTGATGGAGCGCATGGATGCCCTCAGCGCCTGGGACTACGAGGCGCAGGTGCAGCAGATTCTGGGCCGGCTGGGCATTCTGGGCGAGCTGCTGAACCGCAATATCCGCATGCTCTCGGGCGGGCAGCGCAAGCGCGTGGCCCTGGCCCGCGTGCTCATTGAGGAGCCCGACGTGCTGCTGCTGGACGAACCCACCAACCACCTGGACCTGGCCACCATTGAGTGGCTGGAGAACCGCCTGTCGTCGCCGAACCTGACGCTGCTCATGGTAACCCACGACCGATATTTCCTGGACAAGGTGGCCAACGAAATTGTGGAGCTGGACAAGGGCCAGATGTACCGCTACCAGGGCAACTACGCCTACTTCGTGGAGAAGAAGGCCGACCGGGAAATGCGCGAAGCCACCGAGGTGGAAAAGGCCCGCCAGCTGTTCAAGAAGGAGCTGGAGTGGATGCGCCGTATGCCCCAGGCCCGCGGCACCAAGCAGAAAGCCCGCATCGACGCCTTCTACGTGACCAAGGAGAAGGCCAGCACCAACCTGAGCAAGCAGCAGGTGGAGCTGAGCGTGAAAACCACCCGCCAGGGCGGCAAAATCATCGAAGCCAGTCACCTCAACAAGCGCTTCGGCGACAACGTGGTGCTGGACGACTTCAGCTACGTATTCAAAAAGAAGGACCGCATCGGGCTGGTGGGCCCCAACGGCGCGGGCAAAAGCACGCTGCTGAACATGCTCACCGGCAAACTCCAGCCCGACTCGGGCACCGTGGACGTGGGCCAGACCACCGTGTTCGGCTACTACACCCAGACGGAGCTGGAATTCGACCCCTCGCAGCGCGTAATTGACATTGTGAAGGAAGTGGCCGAAGTGGTTGAGCTGGCCAACGGCGACGTGCTTACGGCCAGCCAGTTTCTGAGCCTGTTCCTGTTTCCGCCGGCCCAGCAGTACACGCTGGTCAGCAAGCTGAGCGGGGGCGAGAAGCGCCGGTTGCAGCTGCTGCGGGTGCTCATCAAGAACCCCAACTTCCTGATTCTCGACGAGCCGACCAATGACCTGGACATCGGTACGCTGAATATCTTGGAGGACTTCCTGCTGCACTTCTCGGGCTGCCTGCTCATCGTCAGCCACGACCGGTACTTCCTCGACCAGCTGGCCGAGCACCTGTTTGTGCTGGAGCCCGGCGGGCAGGTGCTTAACTTCCCCGGCAACTACACCGATTACCGCGAGTACCTGGCCGAGCGGGAAACCGAAGCCGCCCTGGAAGCGGCCGAGAAGGAAGCCAAAGCCGCCCGCGCCGCCGCCAAGGCCGTAGCCGCCGCGCCGGCTCCGGCCCCGGTAGCTGCCCCTGTGGCGGCGGCCCCGCCCAAGCGCAAAGCCACCTTCGCCGAGAAAAAAGAGTACGAAACCCTGGAAAAGGAAATCGGGCAGCTGGAAGCTCGCAAAGAAGAGCTGATTGAGAAACTCAATTCCGGCACCGGCTCCCACCAAGAGCTGGCCGACTGGGCCGCTGAGTTGAAACGCACCGAAACTGCCCTCGACGACAAGGGCCTGCGCTGGCTGGAGCTGGCCGACTTCGTGTAGCCGCTGGTGGGCCGCTAAAACCAATTGGTGCCGACTTTGTAATTTACCCAGCCTCTGCCAAGGGGCTGGGTATTTTTTTCATCACTCTCCTTCCCACACCAATGAAAAATCTTCGTCTTTTCCGCGTGCTACTGCTGTTGCTGGTTGGTATTCTTTGGGCCGGCCACAGTCAGGCCCAGGATGCCCCCAAAGAAAAGCCCAGCCCAGCCGCTACGGCCACCGGCAAAATCGGCAAAGCCACCGTAACAGTAGCCTACAGCAGCCCCGCCGTGAAGGGCCGCGCCATTTGGGGTGGGCTGGTTCCGTACGGCCAGGTGTGGCGGGCCGGTGCCAACGAAGCCACCACTTTCACCACCGACCAACCCCTGATGGTAGAAGGCAAAGCCCTGCCCGCCGGTACCTACGCGCTGTTTGTCATCCCAACGGAGAAACAATGGACGGTTATCTTCAACAAAACGGCCAAGCAGTGGGGCGCTTTCAAGTACGATGAAAAGCAGGACGCCCTCCGCGTAACGACCACCCCGCGCAAAGCCCCCAGCATGGCCGAGCGGCTGGTGTATGAGGTAACGCCCCAGGGCCTGATTCTGCGCTGGGAAAACCAGGAAGTGCTGGTTGCGCTGAAATAGCACTTGCGCTTTACTTCCAGAAAAAGCCAGCGGAAGCATCCGCTGGCTTTTTCTGTGTTAACGAGGTTCTGTTTGCGCTACAGCGGCAGGAGCAGGCTGGTATTGCCGGGTGCCCCGCAACGCTTGGTTGAAGATGAACTGCACCGGCCGCTCATCGAAGAACACCACTAGGCGTAGCTTCCGCGCCACATCCAGGCGCGGAAAGAACACCTGCCCGCGCAAACCTTGGCCGGGAGCCAGCGTGTTCTTGCGTAGCACTACGGCTTCCAGCGCTGTGGTCTGCGAGTACAGCTGCTGTGCCTGGTCGGCGTGGTCGAGGCGTTGGTTATCGAAAAAGGCCTGGTTATCCTGGTGGCGGGCTTCGCGCTCCGCAACTTGCTGGTCGGTTTCCTTTTTCTTGATGCTGGACACGTCTTCGGCTAAGTCGGTCACGGTGGTCAGGATTTCAAACCAGCTCACGTTAGTGGCTTTGCGCTCCTGCTCCTTCAATCTGGCCTGTAGCTGAACCAGCCGCACTTCCGGGTCGGCGGCTAAGCGGCGGCCCGCGAAATACTGGGTTGGTACGCGGGTGCTGTCGGCCAGGGTATCGGGCACAGCCATGTAGTAGAACGTTTCGGGCGCAATGAGAATGGGCTTATCAGAGTAGTTCAGGTAGGCCACCTCAAATACCAGTTCGTTATCGTCGGCTCGAAGGAAGCCTGCGCGCACGTACACACTATCGGGGTGGCTGACTACGCTGGTGGGGTGCCCGTTCACCCAGGGACCATTGGAATTAGCTGGCTCCACGGCCAGGAAGGTGCTGGCCCCGCAGGCGGATAAGAGCAGGGCCAGCCCTCCGGCTGATAGCATAGAAAACAGACGGGTAGCAGTAAGCATCGGCGTTAAATAAAAGAATCAGACTGTAACAAAAACGGCCGGACCAGCAGGTGGTCCGGCCGCTGATAGCGCCGTTGCAAGAATAGTTCCAGTTTTGTCTAATTTATTTCAACGGGCAGGTGGGCTGCACCATCGTGGGCCACCGGAAACGGCCAGAAGCGCCGCACCGCCGCCAGCGGAATACGCCCGAATACGTGCGGGAAATACGCCTGGCGTCGCTCGGCCCACTCCCGCTCCACCCGAATGCCTGCCGCTTCCAGCGCGGCTTCATCCACTTCCAGCAGCACTGCCCCGGGGCTGGCACGGTAGTACAGTCGGGCCGTTTCCAGCACCTGCCCTGGCTCGGAAGCATGAATGAAGCCCTCGGCCGCTAAATCGGCGCTTTCAAAAAAGCCGGTTTCCTGCGCCCGATGCCAGTCGGCGGGCTGTGCAATGCGGTAGAGCATGGAGAGTTGAGTGTTGAATGATGAGTTATGAATGATGAATTAGCCGTTCAGACAGCCTACCAGCTTATGTAAGCTGAAAATTCATCATTCATAATTCAACACTCAGCTTTCAAAAATTTAGGCTTTCCACACTTCCTGCTGCACCGTTTTACCTACCGTGATGAGTAGGCGCGTGGGGTTGGGCACCAGCGTGAGGCGGGCCTCTTTGCCCGAGTACTTTTCGGAGTCAATCCAGACGCCTTCCTTGGGCGTGGGCGTGCCGCTGGTGTTGGCCGGCAGGTAGGCCGTGGGCAGCAGCACGTCGGTGTCGGAGCCCAGGTCGTTGTGTACTTTTTCCAGGGCAGCTTCCAGGAAAGCGCCGTATTCGTCGTTGAAATCGTCCTCGAGGTCGTGTAGCTCTTCCTCTACGTCGTCGTAGCGGGCATCGTCATAGGTGAGCTTGTGCAGCTCGGCTTTCTTCTCGATGAGGGCCACCAGGGCGCGGTTCAGCTCTTCCGAATTCATACTAGGTAAGGTAGTAGGTGAAGGTGCAAAGGTGGGGAGGAATCAGCAGTTTCCCGCGCTTCCGGCCCCGGCCTACATACGTTTCCGCGCGGGTTTAGGCTTGCCTTTCCTGAATCGTTGACCTTCAACGGGAATCATTTAGACCAAACCAGTATTTTTACCCCAACCAACACTTCCACCCGCCACCCAAGCTGTTTCTCTATGGAAACCATGACCTCACCGGCCGTGCAGGCCCACCCCGCCCACGACTTCCTGCCCCTCAACGGCACTGATTATCTGGAGTTTTACGTGGGCAATGCCAAGCAGTCGGCCTACTTTTATCAGGCCGCCTTTGGCTTTGAGCTGGTGGCCTACGCCGGCCCCGAAACCGGCCAGCGCGACCGGGCCAGCTACGTGCTGCAGCAGAACAAAATCCGGCTGGTGCTCACCACTTCCCTCCTGCCCGACTCCGACATCACCCGCCACGTGGCCCAGCACGGCGACGGCGTGAAGGTAATGGCCCTGTGGGTGGACGACGCCCGTAAATCCTTCGAGGAAACCACCAAGCGCGGTGCCAGGCCCGCCTTTGAGCCCTACACCGTATCGGATGAGCACGGCGAGGTAACTATGGCCGGCATTTACACCTACGGCGAAACCATCCACACTTTCGTGGAGCGCAGCAAGTACAACGGGCCTTTCCTGCCCGGCTTCGTGGCTAAAACCAGCGGCATTCCGCAGGGTGCTCCCGTGGGCCTGCAGTACGTGGACCACTGCGTGGGTAACGTGGGCTGGGGCGAAATGAACCAGTGGGTGAAGTTTTACGAGGACGTAATGGGCTTCAAGCTGCTCATCACCTTCGACGACGACGACATCAGCACCGAGTATTCGGCCCTGATGAGCAAAGTAGTCAGCAACGGCAACGGCTACGTAAAATTCCCCATCAATGAGCCCGCCGAAGGCAAGAAAAAGAGCCAGATTGAGGAGTACCTCGACTTCTACCACGGTGCCGGCGTACAGCACATGGCCCTGCTCACCCACGACATTCGGGCAACCGTAACGGAGCTGCGCCGCCGCGGCGTGGAGTTCCTGCAGGTGCCCAACACCTACTATGAGGACCTGCTGGACCGCGTGGGCCAAATCGACGAGGACCTGGACAGCATCCGTGACCTGAACCTGCTGGTGGACCGGGACGAGGAAGGCTACCTGCTGCAAATCTTCACCAAGCCCGTGGAGGACCGCCCCACCGTGTTTTACGAAATCATCCAGCGCAAAGGAGCCAAGTCGTTCGGCAAAGGCAACTTCAAGGCTCTGTTCGAAGCCATTGAGCGGGAGCAGGCTTTGCGCGGCAATCTGTAAGCAGAATTTTAAAGTCTAGTTCCCCTCCTTGGAAAGGAGGGGCCAGGGGTGGTTGATGAACGGCAGAACAAGTTTTAGAGCTAGTTCTAATCATCGTTCAGCAATAATCAACCACCCCTAGCCCCTCCTTTCCAAGGAGGGGAACTAGCTTTTAGCTTTACCCTAACTACTCGTTGCGTCCTCGCAATGACGGGAAAACCTCTTTTCTTTACTCCCGTTCTCTGAACTCCTCTTTATCCCCCCAAAAGCACTTTCGTATGGCCCTCACGCCCGAAATCCACGCCAAAATCAACAACTGGCTCACGCCCAGCTACGACCATCAAACGCAAGCCGAAATCCGCGAGCTGCTGGCCGCTAATCAGGATGATTTCCTGTCGGATGCGTTTTACCGGAATCTGGAATTTGGCACGGGTGGGCTGCGCGGCATCATGGGGGCGGGCTCCAACCGGATGAACCGCTACACCCTGGGTATGGCGGCCCAGGGCCTGAGCAACTACCTGGTGCAGTCGTTCCCGGGTCAGGAAATTAAGGTAGCCGTGGCCCACGACTCGCGCAACAACAGCCGGCTGTTTGCCGAGTTGGTGGCTGGTATTTTTTCGGCCAACGGCATTACGGTGTACTTATTTGAAGCCCTGCGGCCCACGCCCGAGCTGTCGTTTGCTATCCGCCACCTGGGCTGCCAGAGCGGCTGCGTGGTAACGGCCTCCCACAACCCCAAGGAGTACAACGGCTTCAAAGTGTACTGGAACGACGGGGCCCAGGTAGTGGCCCCCCACGATAAGAACATTATCCGGGAAGTAGAGGCCATTCAGTCGGTGGCCGACGTGCGGTTTGAGGCCAACAACTCACGCATTCACCTGATCGGCGAGGAGCTGGATGCGGCCTACCTGGCTCAGGTGAAAGCCTTGAGCATCAACCCTGCTGCTATTCAGCGCCAGCACGACCTCAAGATTGTGTACACCCCGCTGCACGGCACCGGCATTACCATGGTGCCCAAGGCCCTGGCGCAGCTGGGCTTCACCAACGTGCACATCGTGGAGGCCCAGGCCACGCCCGACGGCAACTTTCCCACGGTACAGTCGCCCAACCCCGAGGAGAAAGTAGCCATGCAGATGGCCCTTGACCAGGCTAAAGCCCTCGACGCGGACCTGGTGCTGGCCACCGACCCCGATTCGGACCGCGTGGGTATTGCCGTGAAAAACAACCATGGCGAGTGGGTGCTGGTAAACGGCAACCAAACCGCTGCCCTGCTCACGCACTACCTGCTCTCGGCCCGCAGCCAGGCCGGCAAAACCACCGACCAGGACTTCATCGTGTACACCATCGTTACCAGTGACGTGCTAGGCGACATTGCCCGCCACCAAGGCGTGAAAGCCTACCAGACGCTGACCGGCTTCAAGTACATTGCCGGCATCATCCGCGACCTGGAAGGCCAGCAGAACTACATCGGGGGCGGCGAAGAAAGCTACGGCTACATGATTGGCGACTTCGTGCGCGACAAGGACGCTATTTCGGCCTGTGCCCTGCTGGCCGAAATGGCGGCGGCCGCCAAAGACCAGGGCCGTACCCTGTACCAGGAAATGGTGCAGATGTACTGCACTTACGGCTTTTATAAGGAGCACCTGATTTCGCTCACCAAAAAAGGCCAGCGTGGGGCCGAGGAAATTCAGGAAATGATGGCCGAGCTACGGGCCAACCCGCCCCGCACCATTGCCGGCCTGCCCGTGGTGGAGCTGCGCGACTACCATACCGGCCGCATCCGCGACCTGCGCACCAACCTCGAAACTGAAACCGGCCTGGAAAGCTCCAACGTGCTCCAGTTCATTCTGGAAGACGGCAGCAAAATCTCGGCCCGCCCCAGCGGCACCGAGCCCAAAATCAAGTTCTATTTCAGCGTGCGGCAACCTCTGAAATCCGCCGTGGACTTTGACTTGGCCAACAAGCTGGCCGGCGAGAAAATCCAGCGCATCATTGATGATATGCAGCTGAAATAAGCTACTGTATTCATCAGCAGATGCGGAAGCCTGAACTCGCATAGTTCAGGCTTCTTAGTTTTTAACGCAGACCTTTTTTTGCCTATAACCGGCACAGAGTGCTGTTCCATACCTTGTGGCGGTTATGGCTCACAAGAAACCCGTTGTTACGCTGGTATTAACCTCTGCCGATTATTTCTCCGCAACACTGCTGCTGGCGGTGGCGGCGCTGTGCCAGTATTACCACGTCACAGTACTGGCCGTGTTGAGTGGTGTATTGGCGCTGATGTTTGGTGCACATACGCATACCTTATCCGTGGACACCAGCCGCCGCCGCTTCCGGTTGGGTCACCGCCTGCTCGGTTTTATCTCCGGGCCCTGGCAGCAGCTTCCCCCGGTTCAGCGTGTAGTGATAAAGTACTTCTCGTTTACGTCCGTTTCAACCGGCGACGCTGGTGGCCCAGAATACAATATGGGCAACGAGTATACCATTCTGTTGTCGGTTCCGGGTAGCCCGCAGGCAGTTGTTGTAACCAGTGCGCATAACTACTCAAGAGCAGTACGGATTGGCTGTTTCCTGGGCCTGGCGCTGGGCATAGAAGTAGTCAGCTTCGACCAGCACAAGCACCAGGAAGTGCTACAGGAGGCAGAACCGTCTTAAAACACAAAGTTGAACGAGGCCTGCCCCAACAATCCGCGCAGGTCGCGGCTGCGGCTGTTGAGGGGCACAAAGTAGCTGCCCTTAGTATCCAGCAAAATGTGGCGGGTTTTGATGAGCTCCACGCCCAGGCCCAGGTTCAGGTTCGGGATGAAGTCGTTATGCGTATCGTCGTTGCGGTTCAGGATGAAGCCGCCCACCTGGTAGCTGGTGTACAGGTTGAGGTAGCGCCGCCGGCCCTGGCCAAAATTGCGCGGGTAGAAATCCTGCCCGAAGTTGATGACAAACAGCTCATTCACGAAAGCTGAATCGGTTTTGTTGGCGGTGGTGGGCTTGTACACACCCAGGTTGAAGTAGCTCTTGCCGCGCGTGAACAAGTATTTGATGGCGTAGCCCTGATAAGCCGGACTGGTGAGGCCCACTTTGGGGTTGTCCAGCCGCAGATAAGCATACTCCACGCCCGGCATATTCACGAAGCTCACGCGCCGGTTGCCCGTGGGGAAGCTGATTTCATCGAACAGCCGGAGCGACACGTAGGCCTGGCCCTGATGGCTGCTGAGCAGCAGCTGCTGCTGTTGCAGCTGGCGCAGGCGGGTTTCGCGTTGTACTACGTCATTCTGCAGGGCTATTCGCTCATCGGCCGGCAGTTTCTCCTCCCGTAGCCGGCTCTGCATAT
This sequence comes from Hymenobacter metallilatus, assembly GCF_003944705.1. Classification (GTDB taxonomy): domain Bacteria; phylum Bacteroidota; class Bacteroidia; order Cytophagales; family Hymenobacteraceae; genus Hymenobacter; species Hymenobacter metallilatus. Next base: position 40,769 of record NZ_RWIS01000008.1, read on the forward strand.
TGGCCAACCGGGCCGCTTCTGCTCGTTCATCGGCCCCCAGCTCCTGTAGGCGGGAGGCCAGATTGTGGGTGTTCAGGTTGTTTTCCAGCACGTAGCCCAGGCCCGCAGCCAGGGAGTCCAGCCGGGGCAAATCGGTAGCGGAGAGGCTGAACTCGGCGGTAAGCTGCTCGGGCGTTTCTTCCTGCTTCTGCACCCGCAAAGCCCGCCGCCGGATAAAGCCAGTAAGAGCCGCGCGGGCTTCGGCGTACTTGGTAACGCCCACGCTCAGGCGCTTTTGGGTTTCGTAGGTTTCCTGGTCGGCGCCGGTGGTCTGGGCCAGGGTGGCCAGCCCGCTTACACTCAGCAACAGGGTAGCCGTAAGTCGGCGTAGTGGGGTAAGGAGCAACAGCTGCATAATACGTGTGCTTGGAGTTCGACTCACCGGGTACTAGTGAGCCGGAGCAAAGTGGGCTTTATTCAGCTGGCCATTGTTGCTCGCACCTGATAAAATTCAGCTGATTCAGACTTCAAATGAAGCCACATAAACCGATTAATTCATTTATTTACAACCACTATCTATTTATAATATCAGACTTCAATATTACACCCTATACCAGCTTGCATCCTGCTAGTTATGGTTGCCATACACAGCACGCCTGAGCGAATCATATATAAAATTTTTACTATATTAAATAAGTGCTGCGGCGTTGTGATGTGGTTTCAGGATGCGTGCGGCGTTACACCTAACCCCCTTGTCCCATGAAACGCACCCTGTGTTTACTCCTGCTCACCTGTAGCTGTACGGTGGCAGTGGCTCAGCAGAAAACCGCTGGTAAAATGTCCTTCGATGCCGAGAAAACGAAGGCAGAGCTTATTCAGCTCGATAAAGACTGGACCACTGCCGCCGTGAACAACGACATGGCTTTTATTCGTAAGCTCGTGGCCGACGACTGCCTGTTTACCGAAGCTGATGGCATGGTAGCAACCAAAGCTGAGATGATAAAAGATATGGAGTCGGGCAAGTCTAAAACCTCCTCCAATCAGCCCAGCGAATACAACGTGCGCTTTTACGGTCCTGATATGGCCGTCCTCCGGCATAACATCACAACTGCCGGAACCGAAAACGGGAAGGATATCAGCGGCGAATACCGGCGTATGCACGTGCTGGTACGCCGGGAAGGGCGCTGGGTGGTGGTGGATAGCCAGTCGGTGCGAGTAGGCCCGGTGACAGTGGCTACGAAATAGCTAACCTCATGCTGAGTTATGGCAGCGGGAGTAATCCAGGCAACTTGGGCTACTCCCGCCGCTTTTCCTGGCGGCCATCCAGCAGCAACAGCAGCAGCACCAGAAATACCGCCACCGAGAGGCTCCACCACGTAATACCGGGCAGCCCGTTGTAATACGGCATAGCGGGTGAGTAACGGCCCAGCAAACTCAGCCCCGCAAACAAAATCACCGCTACCGTAATGGCGGCCATAATACTGCGGCTTACCAATTGGTCAGCTTTGCGCAGGAGCAGCTGGTAGCCGCTTAGCTCAACCCGCACGCGCAAATCCCCGCGTGATATTTTGCGCATGATCTGGCGAATGTCGCCGGGCAGGGTTTGCAGCAGGGCCAGCAACTGGGTACCGGTGTACAGGGCCTCGCTCTGGATATTTTCCATGGAATACTGCTCCCCGATGATGCGCGCCCCGTAGGGTCGCACAAACTCGAAGGTATTGAAGCGGGGGTGCAGTACCTTGCCAATGCCCTCCAGAATCACCAGGGCCCGCAGAATCAGGAACACGGCCCCGGGCACCTGCAGCTTGTAGCGGTAAATAATGCCCTGTAGCGCATCGGCCAGGTCCGACATGCTCATTTCCTTCACATCGAGCAGGGCAAAATCCTCAATCAGCTGGCTGAGGTCGGCCTCGAAGGCGCGCATGTCGGGAATTTCGGAGGTAATGGCTAGGCGGCGGAAGTTTAGGGCCATGCTGCGGGCATCCTGCCGGGCCATGCCAATAAATACGCCCGCAAAGGCGTATTTCTGTTGGCGGGTAAGGCGACCTACCATCCCAAAGTCGATGAGCACCAGGGTACCATCGGGGCGCACCAGCACGTTGCCGGGATGGGGGTCGGCGTGGAAGGCCCCAAACTCGAAAATCTGGGTCAGGTAAATATCCATGCCGGTTTCGGCAACTTTCTCCGGACTCAGGCCCCACTCCAGCAGCTGGGGCTTGTCGGTAATTTTGCAGCCGCTTACGTACTCAATCACCAGAATGCGGTTGGTACTTAGCTCCCGGTAGGGCCGCGGAATATAAAACGAGTCGTAGTCTTCGTACAGCTTGCGAAACTGCTCCATCGAGCGGGCCTCGGAGGTGTAGTCCAGCTCCTTCATCATGCTCCGCTCGAAGGCATCCACGATATCCTGGGGGTTGCTCAGGCCCTGGCGGCGCAGGAAGCTGGCCGTAAGGCGCACCAGCTCGTGCAGCAGGCTCAGGTCGGTCCGCACTTTTTCCTGCACGTCGGGGCGCTGCACCTTTACTACCACTTTCTCGCCCGAGAGCAGCCGCGCCCCGTGCACCTGCCCAATGCTGGCCGAACCCAGCGGTACCTCATCAAACTCAGCGAATACCTCAGCCAGCGGCCGGCCCAGCTCCTGCTCGATAATCTGCCGGGCCTGGGCTACGGGGAAGGGCGGCACGTTGCTTTGCAGCTTCTCAAACTCATCTATCAGCGCTTCGGGCAGCAGGTCGGCGCGGTTGCTCAGGGCCTGGGCCAGCTTAATGAAGGTGGGGCCCAGTTCCTCGATAATCATGCGGATGCGCTGCCAGCGGGTAGTTTCAAACACCGCCTGCTCCCCTTCCTGCCAGGAGCGGCGCCGACTCTGGGGCACCAGCCGCCGCAGGGCCGTGCTCGTCACCACATCCTCAAACCCGTAGCGAATCAGCACCTCGGCTACTTGCCGGATGCGCGTGAGGTTGGAAATGGTGTTTTTAAACATATAGCACAGGTTTAGACGGATTTCTCGGTTTGCACGGATTTTTCTGGGGCCCGTCCGTCACGAAAATAGCACCGAACGGCGGCTGTAGCAGCCATGCAGTAGCCGTTGGCCCCTTGCAAACGACCTTGTGTTCCTCAAGCGCATCCCACTTGCCGGCGCGCAGCCCGCCGCAGGCGTTTGCGGAGCAAAACGTCCGCACATACAAAATTGTCATTGTTCCCACGCCGGATGACAGATGAAAAAACCCCGCCCACAAACCGTGGGCGGGGTTTTTGCGGGCCTACAGCGGCACCTTATGACTTGCTGTCGGCAGACGCCGCGTTGCCGTCTTCCTTTTTAGCAGCTCCAGCTTTGGCTGCCGCCGATTTTTGTGTTTTGCCAGCAGCGGCGCTGGTGGCGGTGGCAGCTTTTTTCACGGCTCCGGCAGCTTTGCTGGTGGCTGAGCTAGCGGCTGGTTTAGCGGCCGTCTTAGGAGCAGTGGCCTTTTTGGGGGCAGCGGCCGTTTTGGGGGCCGAGGCGGGCGTAGCCTTGCCACCTTTCACGGTGCGCTTCAACTCCTCTACCTCTGCGTTGGGGGCTACCCCTACCGTTTTCAGCAGGCGGGCTGCCAGGCCCTGGGCCTGCTTTTCCAGTTCCTTACGCTTGGCGTCGGTGTTCTTTTTCAGGTCGTCCATAATTTTGGCGCCTTCTTTTTCCGACAGCTTGCTTTCTTTCACCAGCGCATCAATGCTTTTCTGCACCCGGTCACTAGTCAGGGAGGCAAAGCCAACGCCGGCGTTGATGAACTTTTTAAACAGATCTTCCATAGGGCTGAGAGGTTAGAGGTAAAGGGGTGAGAATGAAGTAAAGCGTGAAACAGGCAGGCCCCTGCCGAGCAAAATAGTATGCAAGCCTACTACTTTGGACAAACCTACGAAAACACTGCTATATAGTTGAAGATGAGAGTAATTTTTTGTTCATCATTTGATGAGCCCTGGATAATGTCAGGTGGCGGTATGAGTTATTAGCCTGTTTCAGGCAGCGCGGGCCAAAGAGTGGCTCCAGATACTGGTAGTAAACGCAGCCACCTGGTCGAGGGCGGTGCGGGCCTCGGGCAGTAACCGCCAAAACAAATGCCACCAATGCACCAGCCCATCGAACACCTGCAGGGTAACGGGCGTACCAGCCGCACGAGCTTTTTCGGCGAAGCGCTGCACATCATCGCCCAGCACTTCGGCATTGGAAATCTGGATGAGCAGGGGCGGCAACCCGTGCAGGTGGGCGTGTACGGGAGACAGAAGCGGATGCTTCAGGGAAGTAGCCGCCGCGTACAACGGCCCCCATCCCCGAATTTCGAGGGCCTCCAGCACCTGGCTTTCTTCCTGGCACACCTGGCGCAGCCGCCCCGAGGGCAGCATCAGGTCGGTCCAGGGCGAGAGGCCGACAGCGGCGGCCGGCAGGGCTTCACCGGCATCCCGCAACGCCACCAGCAGCGCCAGGGCCAGGCCGCCCCCCGCCGAGTCGCCGGCCACGATAATGTTGGTAGGCGCGTAGCCCTGAGCCAGCAGCCAGCGGTAGGCCAGCAGGGCATCCTCCAGCGCCGCCGGAAACGGATACTCGGGTGCTTTACGGTAGTTGATGGCCAGGGCTGTAACCCCACAGCGCTGGGCCAGCGTGCCTACCAGGGCCCGGTGGGTATTCAGGGAGCCCAAAACGTAGCCGCCACCGTGCAGGTACAGGAGTACCCGGCTGGTATCGGCGCCGGCCGGCCGCACCCACTCGGCCGGCATTCCCTCAACCGAGGCATCCTCCAGAAACACATTCCAAGGCATGAGCTGGCCAAAGGACAGCAACTCAAACGCCAGCCGCATGGCGGGCAAACGGGGCCGCCGCCGCGCCAGCGGGCCGGTAGCAGCCGTTAATACTTGCTTCAGCAGCAGGTGTTGGGTAGAGGGCATTGAGGTACTGGTGGGAATTGAGGACGGAGCGCGCGAATCGAAAAAACTAGCTGGTAAAAAGTACGCATAAGCCCGCAGATGCAAAAAAAGTGCCGGTCGAAATTGACTATTGCCTTGGGCTACCTGCTCCTGCAAGCGGAATTCGCAGTTTTCTACGGCTGCTTTTTTACTTTTTTATTGATTAATCTTATGCCCCCGGTAGCCGCGGATAGCAATGGGAATCCAGCCTAATACGGGAATGAAGAAGGTGAGGGTGAAAGGATTGCGCCACAACATGCGCCAGTAGGTACCCGGGCTGCGCAAATCCAGGTCAAAGTCGCGCTGACCGTGACGCAGGTACTGGCGCTCAAACTCCTGAAACAGCGCGGGCCAGGCCCAGGGCAGGAAGAAGGGAAAATAGCGCCAGTTGGCCCTAATGCGCTGCCACAGCTCCCGCCAGCGGTAAGGGTGCTGGCCGTACTGCTGCACGGCGGTGTCCATTTCCTGCTGCATACGCCCGCGCACCTCATTGGCCAGGGCCTCGTACTCCTCGCGGGTAAGCTGCTCGGTGGTCTTGTCCGTCAGCTCGTAGGGTTTGATGCGGGTGCCGAGCACAAAAGTGAGCTTAGCCGGAAAGGCCATGTAAAAAAACCAGGGCTGCAGCAGCACCAGCAGAATAACCGGCCCCACCGGAATAAACGGAATGCCGATTTTTTTGCTCAGCCGGTTCACCCACTCCCAGCTGTAGGTGTAGGGATTCAGGTATTCGCCGTTGATGGTATAAAACGGGATGATATCGGTGCGGTGCTGAATACCCAGGCGTACAATACTGGTGGCCAGGCGCTGCAGCCGGTATTTGTTGTTGAACCCCTTGCCAATGCCGGGTACGCCCTCGGGGTACAGCATCAGGTTATGGTCGTTGTAGAACATCATGGTTTCGAAGTTCAGGGTGGTGGCATCCACGCACCCGGCTCGCTTCCAGAAGTCCTTGACCAGAAACGGGTTCATGAGCACCGACTGGGAGAGCATGGGGGCCGACAGGGGCCGGGGCAGGTCGCGCTGGTCGGGCAGGCGGCGCCAGAGGTGCGAGAGGGCCACAATGGCATCCCAGGGAAAGGCCATGCCTGAGTGGTTGGAGGCAAAAATCAGGGGGCGCTCGGGGTTGTTGCGCTGTGGATAGTCCTCAAACCCAATTAGCTCGGAGCGAAACCACACCCGATCCAGCAGTTGCAGCACGTTGCGGTCCAGGGTTTCTACAAACTGCTCATCGAAGTAATCGGAGTAGATATGCTGATTAGCCTGAATAGCGGGCGGCAGCTGTGGCTGAGCAGCAGAAGGATAGGCCATACGAGGTTGGGTGGGACGGCGGCAGTGGAAATGTATCCAATGGATGGGCTTCTAATGTACTCATTTTGCTAACTCAGCCCTGAATGAAAAACCATGCACTGGCTCGTAAAGCGAGTAGCACTACTATATTCGTTTCAATAAATATTTAACAAAGTCAATTATTTATTGAAATTATTAAATTCATATATTGCAATTCTACTCATTATTCCTTCCGATATGCTTGCACGCTTACTCCTTGCGGCTGGGTTGAGTTGGGCCGGCGCTGCCCCAGCCCTGGCTCAACGGCTTACTCCTTCTGTGGCCTGGCACCCGGTGGCTACGGCGCTAAGCAAGCACCGGGGCGGCCGGAACGTGGCCGTTGAGGCAGCGGCCCTAGAAGCCACACTGCGGAGTGCTCCGCCCGAAACCCAGGCAGCTGCGGGGGTGCTGCTGCCCTTACCCCTGCCCGATGGCTCAACTGAAACCTTCCGGGTGTGGCGGGTACCAGTACTGGCTCCGGAGCTGGCGGCCCGTTATCCGAGCATCCAGACGTACGCGGGCCAGAGCCTGCAGAACCCGGCTGTTTCCGGCCGCTTCGACCTTACTCCCCAGGGCTTTCACGGCCTGCTGCTGGGTAGCCCTGCCGGCCGGGTACTCATTGAGCCCCTTGATGCGGCGGCCGGCCTGTATGCCACCCGCACGGCACTGGCCCCCGCAGCCCAGCCCTGGCTTTGCACTCCGCATAATCCGGCCAACAAGCTACCGGCGGTGGCTAATCGGGCCCAGGCTGCCGCTTTTGGCAATACCTTACTCACGTACCGGCTGGCACTGGCCTGCACCGGGGAGTATGCTACTGCCGTAACGGCCAATGCCGTACCCGCCGTACCAACCACCAAGGCCAATGTGCTGGCTGCCATGGTTACAGCCATTAACCGCGTAACGGGTATCTATGAGAAGGAGCTGGCTATCCGGCTGGTGCTCATTGGGGGCAACGACCGGCTCATTTACCTCGATGCTGCCACCGACCCCTACACCAACGACGATGGCACCAGCATGCTGAACCAGAACCAGACTACCGTGGATGCGGTAATCGGGACGGCTGGCTACGACATTGGGCACGTATTCAGTACCGGAGGTGGGGGTATTGCGGCCCTGCAGGCCGTGTGTGATGTTAACTTGAAAGCCCGCGGGGTAACGGGCCTGCCTAACCCGGTGGGCGACGGATTTTACGTGGACTATGTGGCCCACGAAGTAGGTCATCAGTTCGGCGGCAACCATACTTTCAACAGTGTATCGGGGAGCTGCAACGGTAACCGCAACCGCCAAACAGCCATGGAGCCCGGCAGCGGCACCACCATTATGGCCTACGCTGGTATTTGCGCTGCCGACAACATTCAGGCCCGCTCCGATGCCTATTTCCACGCCATCAGCCAGGATGAAATCCGGAGCTATGTGCTGGATACCCGTACCAACTACGGCGGGTCCTGCCCGCTTTACGTGGCTACCGGCAACCAGGCCCCGGTAGTAACAGCCGGGGCCAGCTATACTATTCCGCAGGGCACCCCTTTCACGCTTACGGGCTCGGCCACGGATGCCGGCAATGATGCCCTCACCTACGCCTGGGAGCAAATGGACCAGAGCAGCCAGGGCGGTGCCCCCGCGGCGGCGGCCACCAGTACTTCGGCGCCTTTGTTCCGGAGCTTTATCCCGGTTGCCAGCGGAACGCGCACTTTCCCGCGGCTGGCCGATATTCTGAGCAATACGGCTACCCTGGGCGAAATTCTACCGACGGTGGCCCGCACCATCAATTTTCGCCTGACGGCCCGCGACAACCGGGCGGGTGGCGGTGGGGTGGGCTCGGCCAGCACCACCGTTACAACCACTACTGCCGGCCCCTTTCTGCTCACTGCTGCCAATTCGTCCCTTACTCAGGCTCCGCTTAGCTCATTTTCGGTTACCTGGAGCGTCAATGGCACCAGCTCTGCTCCCATCAACGCGGCCAACGTGCGCATCAGCTTTTCCACCGATGGGGGCCAGACGTTTCCATACGTGCTGGCGGCCAGTACTCCCAATGATGGTAGCCAATCCATTGTGTTTCCTAATGTGCGTACCTCCACCGGCCGGCTGCGGATAGAGGCAGTAAACAACATTTTCTTTGACATCAACAACGCTGATATTACCCTGAGCGGGCCGCTACCGGTTACACTTACCCGGTTTACGGCCTCTGCCGAGGGCTCAGTGGCTCTGCTGCAGTGGGCTACGGCTCAGGAAATCCGCAATGCCGGCTTTGAGGTGCAGGCACAGGGCCCCGATGAGCAGGAGTTCCGGGCAGTGGCCTTTATAGCGGGCCAGGGCAGCACCCAGCACAGCCACAGCTACCAGCTACGCCTTCCGGGCCTGGGAGTGGGCCGCTGGTACCTGCGCCTGCGCCAGGTAGAGGAAGGCGGACAGACCGGTAGTTACAGCAGCGTGCAGAGTGTACTTATTCAACGGCCTGCAAGCAGGGCCAGTATCTGGCCGAATCCGCTGCCGCCAGGCCAGGGCACTCTCACGGTGCAGCTCCCCGCGGCCGGCGCCGGACAGGTTACGCTGTATGATATGGTGGGGCGCCGGGCGGCCACCCTGCCGGCCCTGCCGCTTGCAGCGGGCACCACGGATGTTCCGCTGGTGTTGCCGGCTCTGCCAGCCGGCCTGTACACGTGGCGGCTAACGGTAGACGGGCGTCCGGCAGCCCAGGGCCGGGTGCAGTTGCAACCCTAAATCTGGCGCTTGAGCTGCACGGTGGTCGTAAACAGCTCCCCATCGGGGTGCCTGACCACGAACAGTAGCCGGCGGCCGTCTTCGGAGTGCAGCAGGCGACTGAACTGGTTCAGGTTGAAAAACTCAGCCGGCATCAGATTCACCGACAGGATTTCGTCGCCTACCCGCAGGCCCGCGTGGAATGCTGGTCCGTCGGGCTCTATCCGCAGAATTTTGTATTTGCGGTAATCGGGGCCGGTAGCCAGCAGATCGAACCCGCACATATCATGCTCGAACGGATCCTTGAAGGTGCTGTTTGGCTTAAGCATAAGTACGTTATGCTCGTAGTCGATGATGACTTTAAACCGTTTAAGCAGTTCGAAGCCCAGGTTGCCATTACGGGGCGTTTCGGCCCGTGATGCTACGTCGGAGGCATCGGGGAAGGAGGTAACCAGGGTTGATAACGTGTACTGTCCTAGCTGCAAAGCCCGTACCCGGGCCAGGCAGCCGTTGATATTGCCGCTCAGGCCGCGCCCCAGGGGCGTACGAATGTGAGTGGCGGGTATCTGCAGGCGACTGTCGGAGGTGGTTTCCAGGGAAAGTGCATGCCCGGCACCCGTGTCCAACACCAGTTTCAGCGGCAGGGTCAGGGATTCGCTAAGCTGCACTGGCAGCGTTACGTACGTTTTCCGGCCTTCCATGTCCAGCGGAATGCGTGCCCAGCGCCGCCCGCGGGGAGGCCGGTACTGGGCAGGCTTGTGCAGAACCAGCACCTGCATTTCCGGATCAATTTCCACAACGAAGCTGCGAAACACATCGGAGCCCAGCAGCCCATGGATCGGCATACCCACGTAGCCCGACAGGTTCAGCACATCGTCGGAGAGAATCAGAAAAGACAGCCCGGCCGCCTCCGCTCCTCCGGGTAGGCGTACGGCCACCGAGGGTACCTGAAACGCCTCCAGTGGGCGCTCTTCGCCGGCACCGGCTACCAGAAACCGGCCTTCCATGGCCAGGTTCAGCTCCTGGCCCACGTAGGGGTCGGTGATGAGGGAGGTACCAATGCCGGTATCGAGCAGGAAGTTGTAGGGGCCCTTGCCATTGAGGAAGGTTTCCAGCACGATGAGGTTGCGCTGAAGTACGAAGGGTACCTGCGCCTGCCGGATGGAGGGTTTGCGGAACTGGAATGCTGCGGGCTGGGCCTGCCCAGTTCCTAAAATCAGCAGCAGCAGGCCGGCACAGATCCAAGCCACCCGGCTACGGCCCGCAAATACCAGCGTACAGATTGGCAGCAACATACCCCATGTAAATGAACTCTGGTAAGTTACTGAAAAAACCCAACTAGTGCACCTCCCCGGCCAGTGAAAAAACACCCCGGTAAAACGGCTCCTCGCTACCTGTCAGCCCTGGAGGCGGCAAGCCGACCTCTGGCAGACTGCGCACCGGCATCTTTGGCCTGTTTCCTCCATTCTGGCAGACAATTAGCCGTACAGTATGAGTTCATAAACCAGGCCATTGTCCCCTCAGCACCCAGCGCAGACGGCTGCTTTCCGGGCTACTTACCTCCGCCAAGGACCAAGCGAGTATCAGAACGGCTCACACCCGGATAATTCAATAAAGGCAAGTGGCCATACCTGACCTGCCGTCCGGAAAGCACTGGCGCTTCCATTCGTCCGGACTGGGGGCGGGGACCATCTACCCGGGCATCTCCCAGGTGGCTTGGGAGCTATAGTGTAGGTAACCGCCACGGATATACAAGGGCGACGAAATGTTGTTGTGGTAAAGCTGGCCGGTACCCAGCCCCTGGGGAAACCCCGGCGTGGCAAACGAGCCCGCCAGCTGACTGATGGCATTCAGCCCCACGTTGGACTCCAGCGCCGAAGTCAGCCACCAGCCGATGCCCTGCGCTTCAGCCAGCTGCATCCAGTGCCGGGCGGCCTGCAGCCCCCCTAGCAGCGTAGGCTTGAGAATGAGGTAGGCGGGCTGAATACTATCCAGCAGCGCCTGTTGCTGCTGCGGGTCCGTAAGGCCAATCAGCTCTTCATCCAGGGCAATTGGCACGGGTGAGGTTTGGCACAGCGCGGCCAGCTCCCGCCACTGCCCTGCCTGAATAGGCTGCTCAATAGAGTGCAGCTGAAAGCGGGCCAGCTGCTCCAGCTTCGGCAGGGCTTCGGCAGGGCTGAATGCCCCGTTGGCATCTACGCGCAGCGTGAGGCGCTCGGGGCCGGCCAGGGCCCGTATTTCGGCCAGAATTGCCAGCTCCGTCGCAAAATCAAGCCCCCCGATTTTCAGCTTGAGGCAGGTATAGCCATCGGCCAGCTTCTGCTCTATTTGCTGGCGCATAAAGCCGGCGTCGCCCATCCATACCAGGCCGTTGATGGGCACTCCGGCTTCTCCCCGGCTAAAAGCGTTATCGTAGAGCCGCTGCTGCCCGCCCTGCTGCCAGTCGAGGGTGGCCGTTTCGAGGGCAAAGCGTAGGGCCGGCCACTCGGGGGCCACCAGCTCCAGCGCCTCCGTGGGCCTGAGCTCCTGCAATTGCCGGCCATTGAACTCCCGCACAAACTCCGCTAGCGTAGCCTCAAAATCGGGGCGAAAATCGGGACTTAGACCTGCTAACGGAGCTGCTTCCCCCACACCCACCACTTGTGGCCGCTCCTGGTGCTGCAGGTGCAGGTAGTAGGCAGTATGCTCGGCGAGGGCCCCACGCGAGGTACGGGCCGGAAAGTTGAAGCGCAAATCACGCCGGGAATAGCGCAGCTGAAGCATGGGCAGGGAGGCAGAAAATGGAGGAGCTGCGGCAATATACAACCCCACCGAAAACGTCAGCGCCGCCTGCCGCCCGAAAACCCGGGCCGCAGGCGGCGCATTACAAGCGACAGAACCGGCAGAACCGGCTCCGTCGGTATCCTCAGCGTGGGCGTTATTCTGCGGCGGTGCCCTGAGTGCCGCGGCCGCGACTAGCCTGGCCCCCCTTTCGGCCGGCTGCACGGGCTTCTTCTGAGGTAAAACGGTGTCCGCGGCCACTCAGGTGGGAGGCTCGGCCTCCTTCGCTGGCTATGCGGCGCTGTGTGGCCTCATCCATGGCGGCAAAGCCTCGTGGACGTTTGGCAACGGGAGCCTCGGGAGCAGTGCGAGTGATTGGTTTGGTGTTCATAGCAGGTTAGGTGAAGGGGAAATGGATGTTTGGCTACGGCGGAAAGTTCTCTTTGTACGCACCATAGTTGCGGTATGAACGCCCTCAAAACCCAAAATACCAAGATCTTACAGCAGAATACCACTTTGTACTGAGGAGTTGCTCCGTATTAATACGGAGCAACTCCGTACATTCCCCGGCACCCAGTATCCGGGACCAAGCTGAAAACTACTGCCTGGCTTTCCCGTTATTCACTGGAAGTTATCCGGCTAGTTTTCCTGCATATGTCTGTCTTATCTGCCCCCGCCCCGCCTGCGGCTCCCTCCCACTCCGCCACGGCCGCTGCCGCGCGCTTCGCCGCCATCCGGCACCAGACGGAAGCCCTGTGCCGCCCACTGCTGCCCGAGGATACGGTGGTGCAGCCTACGCTGGACGTGAGTCCGCCGAAGTGGCACCTGGCCCACACTACCTGGTTTTGGGAGACTTTCCTGCTCAAGCCCTACCTGCCCGGCTACACCGTGTACCACCCCGACTATGCCTATCTGTTCAACTCCTACTACAACTCGCTGGGCTCCCGCGTGAACCGCGCCGACCGGGGCACCTTGTCGAGGCCGGCCTTGCAGGAGGTGTATGCTTACCGCGCGTTTGTGGATGAGCAGATGCAGCACCTGCTCGCGCAGCCGGAGCTGCTGCCCGAAGCCGCCTGGCCGATTCTGGAGCTGGGTCTGCAGCACGAGCAGCAACACCAGGAGCTGCTGGTAACCGATATCAAGTACATTCTGAGTACCAGCCCGCTGGCTCCGGCCTACCAACCTGCCCCGCCCCTCGCGCCGACGGCACCGACCCCACCCGTACGCTGGCTGCCCGTGCGGGGCGGTATGTACCGGATTGGCTTTCAGGAAGAAGGATTCTGCTTTGACAACGAACAGGCCCCCCACGACACCTATGTGGCGGATTTCGAGCTGCAAAACCGGCTGGTAACCAACGGTGAGTATCTGGAATTTATGGAAGCCGGCGGCTACCGCAATTTTCAGCACTGGCTGGGGGAAGGCTGGGAGTTGGTGCAGCAGCACGGCTGGGAAGCGCCGCTGTACTGGGTGCAGCACCAAGGCACTTGGCACCGCTTCACCCACCACGGGCTCCAGCCCGTACGTATGGCCGCCCCCGTCACGCACCTCAGCTTTTACGAGGCCGATGCCTATGCGCACTGGCGGGGCTGCCGCCTGCCCACTGAGCAGGAGTGGGAAATTGCCGCCCGCCAGTTCCGGCCGGATGCCGCCGCCGGTACCTTCCTGGAAAGTGGCCTCTACGACCCCCAGCCCCTCCCCCCCGATGCGGCCGCCGACCAGTGCCATCAGCTGCTGGGTGAGGCCTGGGAGTGGACGTACTCGGCCTACCATCCCTACCCCGGCTACGAGCGGGCCGCCGGGGCGCTGGGCGAGTACAACGGCAAGTTTATGCTGAACCAGCTGGTGCTACGCGGCGGCTCCTGCGCAACACCGGAAAGCCATATCCGGCTCACGTACCGCAATTTTTTCCACGCCGACAAACGCTGGCAGTTCACGGGCATCCGGCTGGCGCGGTAGCGGGGTCGGTTTTTCGTTGCTGGTTTTTCGTTTTTTGTTGCCTGACGGTTGTCGTCTTTTCTCCCTTCTGCATGTCGTCTGATTCTCCTCCCACCCCTGCGGCCACTCTCCCACAACCCACCTCCCAGCACGCCAAATCACTCACGAACAGCCAACAACCAACCCCACACAACGAACCTACGCCTACCGACCTGGCCCACCACGTGCGGGAGGGACTGAGCCGCCCGTTCAAGACGCTTTCATCCATGTATTTCTATGATGATGAAGGCAGCCGGCTGTTCCAGCAGATTATGGCCCTGCCGGAGTACTACCCCACCCGCACCGAGTTTGCTCTGCTCACGCGCCACCAGGTCGCCATTGGGGAGGCGCTGCGGCCTCAGCGCCCGGAGGAGCCCTTTTTTCTGCTGGAGCTGGGCGCCGGCGACGGGCTGAAAACCAAGATTCTGCTGCGCCACCTGCTGCAAACCGGGGCCCGGTTCACCTACGTGCCCGTGGATATTTCGGCGGCGGCGCTGGATGGGCTGGCCGCCAGCCTGCAAACGGAACTGCCCGACCTGCGCGTGGAGCCCGTGGTGGCCGACTATGCCGATGCCCTCCGCCTGATGGCCGCCCGTCCCGGCCGCAAAGCCGTGCTGTTTCTGGGCTCCAACATCGGCAACTTCCTGCCCGACGACCGGCTGCAGTTTCTGCGCAACCTGGCCCAGCCGCTCACCCCCGACGACCGGCTGCTGGTGGGGTTCGATTTGCAGAAGGACCCGCGCCAGATTCGGGCCGCCTACGACGACAGCCAGGGCGTGACAGCCGCCTTTAACTTCAACCTGCTGCACCGCCTTAACCGGGAGCTGGGTGCTGATTTCGACCTGGCGCACTGGCAGCACTACACCGACTACGACCCACTGGCGGGGGCCGTCCGCTCGTTTCTGGTGAGCACCCGCGCCCAAACGGTGCGCTTTGCGGCCCTGGACTGGGCGGTTGACTTTGCGGCCTGGGAGATGGTGCATACCGAAAACTCCTATAAGTTTACCCGCCCGGGCATTGCCGAGCTGGCGCAAACGGCCGGCCTGGCCGTGCAGCACATCTTCACCGATGAGCAGGACTTTTTTGCGGACGTGCTGCTGCAACCCGCGTAAGGGTTTGGGCTGGTAACGGCCCTGGGGTTTACCATCTTTTTTTCTTGCACAGCCGCCCACGCTGCGTTGGGCCGGGTGTCTTGCCGCTGACTTTTTATGACCGATTCCATCAGCCTGGCCTCCGGGTACGGCACTTTCCTGACCCCGGCCGTTGCGGCGGAGGCCGCCATCCGCGCCATTCAGGCCGGGCAGCTGCCCGTGGCCGATGCCGCCGGCCTGCCCGTGCTGCGCGAAGCCATTGCCCGCCGCTACCAGCAGCTGGAAGCCACGCCCGTAGCACCGCAGCACGTGGTGGTAACGCCCGGGGCCAAAGCTGCCCTTTCGGCCCTGTTAACGGCTATACTGCGCCCCGGCGACGAGGTGTTGCTGCCTACTCCCAACTGGTTTGGGTTCGGGGAGCTGGTGAGCCGGGCCGGAGGCACGGTGCGGGAGCTGCCCCTGTCCGCCGAGGACAATTATACCCTGCACCCGGCGCAGCTGCGGGCGGCTATTTCGCCCCGCACCCGGGTACTGCTCTTCTCCAACCCCAACAACCCCACCGGCCGGGTGTACCACTACCAGGAACTGGCGGACCTGCTGACCGTTACCCAGGACTTTCCGGCGCTGTACGTGCTCAGCGACGAGATTTACGACCTGGTGAGTTTCGCCACCAAGCCCACGCCCTCCCTGCTGGAGTTTCCGGACCCGCACGGGCAGCACCTGGTTGTAAATGGCTTCAGCAAATCGTTGGGACTCATTAGCTGGGGCGTGGGGTACCTGGTGGCACCCGCGGAGCTGGCCCGGCAGTGCGCCGCCTACCGCCACGCCACGGGCGGGGCGGTATCGGTGCCGGCACAGTACGCGGCCCTGGCCGTTACGCAGAGCGCCGCCAGCGTAGCCAGCGGGCTGGTGAGCCAGCTGCATACTACCCGCAACCTGCTGCTTGACCACCTGCACCGGCTCCCCGGCGTACTGCCCGCCCTACCCGAAGCCACTTACTACGCCTTCCCCGACTTGCGGGCCTACCTGACGCCGGGCCTGGCCGCAGCCGAAGCTTCCCGGGAGCTGGTAAGCCGCCTGGAGCAGGCCGGCGTGGCGGTGGTAGATGGCAGCACCTGCGGGGCTCCGGGGTTCGTGCGCATGTCGTATGCCGTGCCGGAACCTTTGTTGCGGGAAGCATTGAACCGGTTTTCGGCAGCCCTGCGCAAGCTACCCGCGGCGGTGTAGGCAAAGCAGGAACCGTTGTGGCCGCCCTGCCCGGAGCCGGGCCACTTCCTCGTACCTTTGCGGCCGTATTTGCTGCTACCGTATGTCCCGCTCTGCTTTCCGCTCCCACTTCTGGCCCACGCTCGACCTGGCGTACCCGGTCATGTTCAGCCAACTCGGCCACGTGCTGGTGAACGTGTGCGACAGTATTGTGGTAGGCCAGACCGGCAAAGTGCCCCTGGCTGCCGTGTCGCTCAGCGTGAACGTGAGTACGGTGGTGATGATGCTGGGCCTGGGCACTACCATGGGCATCACGCCGCTGGTAGCCGCCGCCGACGGCCGCCGCGACGTACCGGCCCTGGGCCGGCTGCTGGTTAATGGTGTGTGGATGAGCCTCATAGCGGGCATAGGGCTGGCCCTGTTCGGCCTGCTGATTCCGCTCCTGCTACCCTACCTTAACCAGCCCGCTCCGGTGGTGGCGCTGGCCACGCCCTGGGTGCGCGTGATGTTCCTGTCGTTTCTGCCTCTGATGGTGTTTCAGGGCTTCAAGCAGTTTGCCGAAGGCCTGGGACTTACCCGCCAGGCCATGCTGCTGTCGGTGCAGGCCAACGTGCTGAATGCGGTGCTGTGCTACGGGCTGGTATTCGGGAAGCTGGGCCTGCCGGAGCTGGGCATGATGGGCGCCGCCTGGGCCACCCTGGCGGCCCGGGTGCTGATGGCCGTGCTGATGGCCGCGTACGTGCTGGTGGCCGTGCGCCTGCGCCCCTATCGGGAGGCCGCCACCCCACGCCTGCGGCCCGATGCCGCCGGCCTGCGCCGCCTGCTGGGCCTGGGCGCGCCCATTGGGGTACAGATGACCTTTGAAATGGGCGCTTTCAGCTTCGCCGGCCTTATGATGGGGTGGCTGGGCATTACGCAACAGGCCGCCCACCAGATTGCCATCAACGTGGCCTCGGTTACCTACATGGCGGCCAGCGGCATTGCGGCGGCGGCCACCATTCGGGTGGGTAAGTACGTGGGCGCGCAGGATGGCCCCGGGGCCCGGCAGGCCGGCCTGATGGCCTACCTCGTCACCTTTGCCTTCATGAGCCTGATGGGACTGGTACTGGTGCTGGCCCGCCACCACATTCCGCCCTACTACAACCACGACCCGGCCGTGGTGCGGCAGGCCACCGACTTACTCCTCATTGCGGCGGCCTTCCAGGTATCGGATGGGTTGCAGGTGGTGGGCCTGGGGGCGTTGCGGGGGCTGGAAGACGTGAAAGTGCCGTCCGTGGTGGCGCTGCTGGCCTACTGGGCCGTGGCCCTGCCGCTGGGCTACGTGCTGGGCTTCCGGTTGGGCTGGGGTGCGCCGGGCGTGTGGGTGGGCCTGCTGACGGGCCTTACCTTGGTGGCCGGCTTATTACTGGTACGCTTTTGGGGCCGGCGGGCCCTCCGAACTACTTTGGTGAACGAACCGGCCCTGGCCGTGCGTTAATCACGCGCCGGCTTCTAGGGTGGCCTGGTTGTTGTCGGCCGCATTGTATCTTCTGCTTTCACGTAGCCCCCGAATGCTTTTCTCCTTTGCTCCGCTCTGGCTGCTCAGTCTGCTTGCCACTCTCACTCAACAGCCTACAGCGCAGGCACCGGTGGTAGCTCCTACGCTGGAGTGGAACGCCCGCCGCCCGCTCACCTGGGCAGATTTCAAGGCCCGACCCAACACCGACCGGCTGGAAGCCCTTACTTCCTCGACCATTGATGCCAAAGTAGGCTGCGTCGACTACCAGTTTTCGGCGCAGGTGACGGCCGTGTTCCGGCCCTCCGAGTCGTGGGTGCGGCACCCGGCTCAGGCCTCGGCTGCGTTGCTGCGGCACGAGCAGGTGCATTTCGACCTGACGGAGCTGCACGCCCGCCTGCTGCGCCAAAAGCTCAGTTTGGTGAAGCTGGACTGCGAGAAGCTGCAGCCAGCCTTCAGCAACCTCACCAAAATGGCCTTCCTGACCTGGCAGCGCGAAGAAGCCCGCTACGACCAGGAATCCAACCACGGCCTCAACGCCGCCCGCCAGCAGGCCTGGGAGCAGCAGGTGCAGCAGCGCCTCGTGCAGCTGGAGGCATTTGCTTTGAAATAATAATGAGGTAATGGAGTTAATAGTGATAAAAACGGCCAGCCGGAGCGCGGCCGTATGTTTGCAGAAACGCACGGCTTGTAAGGTGCAGCGCTGTATAGCGGCGCATGAATAACTCGCTCGTTATTTCTGGTACCGGTACGCGGCGCTTCCGTTCCCAGGTCTGTACAGTACCAGCCTGTCACCATTTACCTCATCACGTCCTTCTCTTGTTACCATGCTCACCTGGGCCGAATTCGAACGAGTAGATATCCGGGCCGGGACGATTCTGGAAGCGCGGGAGTTTCCGCAGGCCCGGCGGCCGGCCTATCAGCTGCTCATTGATTTGGGGCCGGAAATCGGGCTGAAAAAGACCAGCGCCCAGATAACCCACCACTATACGCCCGCCGACCTGCTGGGCCGGCAGGTGCTGTGCGTAGTCAACTTTCCGCCCAAGCAGATTGGCCCATTTATGTCGGAAGTGCTGGTAACCGGCCTACCCGACGCCGACGGCCACATTGTGCTGACGGCCTTGGCCGGCCCCGTGCCCAACGGCAGCCGCCTGGCGTAGTGAGAGTAACTGAGTAGCGGAGTAACTGAACACTTGTTCTGCCGGCACCAATGGCACTGGCTCCAGAACAAGTACTCAGTTACTCCGCTACTCAGTTACCCTTACGGATGCGGGGGCGGGCTGCCGGGCGGGGTGAGCTTGGCCTCGCGCAGGGCCAGGCTGTCGACCACGATGGAGTAGATTTCGTCCAGGTCTTTGTCGTGCACGGCGTAGTAGCGGTAGCTCTGCACAAAAATGGAGTCGGTGACCTCATAGCGCCAGTACACATTTTTCTGCTGCTGCCGGAACAGGGCCCGGGCCGAGTCCTGGGGGAGTACGGCGGCATCGGTGCGGGCCTCCAGCAGATGCAGCTCCACCAGCAGGCTCACCATCTTGTCGCGGGGAATGAGCTGGGCCGGTACGGGCACTTCTTCGGGCTTCTGGCAGGCGGTAACCAGCAGCGCCAGCGCCCCAAACCAGCGCCCCACTCGGAATGAATATCGTTTCACGGTAGCAAAGTTAGGAGGAAGCCGTAGTTTAGTCGAAATGAAACCTGCCGATTCGCCTTTCCAGCAACTTGTACGCAAGCTCCGCCAGATGGAAATACGCATCCTGAAGGCAGTGGATGCCCAGCTGCAGGGTGATTTTCATTCGGTGTTTAAAGGCACCGGGCTGGAGTTTGATGATGTGCGCCTCTACCAGTACGGCGACGAGGTGCGGGCCATTGACTGGGCCGTGTCCAGCAAAGGTCACGGCACTTTCGTCAAAACCTATAAGGAAGAGCGGGAACAGCAGGTGCTGCTGCTGCTGGACGTGAGTGCCTCCCAGCAGGTAGGGGCCGAAGGGCGGCGTAAGCTGGATGTGGGCCGCGAAATTTGCGGGGTGCTGGCCCTGGCCGCCGCCCGCCAGGATGCCCAGCTGGGCATTCTGGCTTTTTCCGACCAGAAAGAGCTGTACCAGGCCCCCGGCAAGGGCACGCGCCATGCCTATGGCCTCATTAAGCGCCTGTTTGCCCTGGAGCCCCGCAGCCGCAGCACGGCCGTGGCCGCCGGTATTAAGCAGGCCCTGGGCCTGCTCCGGCGCCGCACCATTGTGCTGCTGATTTCGGACTTCATTGATGCGGATTACGAACGGGAGCTGACGATGCTGGCCCGTAAGCACGATTTGGTGGTGCTGCAGCTGCTGGACCAGCGGGAGCGGGAGTTTCCGCCCCTGGGCATTATTCCGCTGCACGACCAGGAATCGGGCCGCACGGTGTGGGTAAATACCTCCTCGGCGGCGTTCCGGGCCCGGTACCGGGCTACCTATGAGCAAAACCGGGAGCAGATTGGCCAGATCTGCCGCCGCCACCGCACTGAGTACCTTTCCATTGCCACCGATACCGACTTCGTTCCGCAGTTGGTGAGCCTGTTCCGGCGGCGTAATCAGCGCGGTGGCCGTGGGTAATGCAAGCTGGCGCCCTCAGAATACACGTCTGGTGTATCTGCTGATTAACATTGTTTTACTGCTACCAGTTCTGGCCCTGGCTCAGCCCACCGCGCCCGACAGCCTGCCGCGCGGCGCGTTTCAGCGGGCCGGAGTGCGGGTGGGCGAAATTGTGCAGTATGAGCTAACCTACCGCCATGCGCCCGGCCTGGCCGTCATCTTCCCCGATTCGGCGGCCGATTTTGCTCCCTTCGAGTACGTAGGCCGGCGGTACTACGCCACCCGCACCCGCCAGGGCCGCAGCCTCGACCGCGCCGTGTACCGCCTGCGCACGTTCCGCCTCGATTCGGTGCAAACGCTTAGCCTGCCGGTAACCCTGCTACGGGGCCGCGATACGCTGCTACTGGCAACTACCCCGGCCCGGGTGCGGCTGGTGCGCACCGTACCCCCTCAAACCGATGTACAGGCCCCACCCGCCCTACGCCCCAACCTGCAGCTACTGCCCGTGGTCGACCGGTTCAATTATCCGTATTGGCTGGCTGGGCTGGCGCTGGTACTGCTGGTTGCGGGCAGCTTGGTGCTGGGCTTCCGGCGCAGCCTGCGCCGCCGCTACCGCCGCTACCGGTTGCGGAAGAATCATGCGTATTTCCTGGCTCAGTACGCCCGTCATGTGGAG
Source organism: Hymenobacter metallilatus (assembly GCF_003944705.1). Classification (GTDB taxonomy): domain Bacteria; phylum Bacteroidota; class Bacteroidia; order Cytophagales; family Hymenobacteraceae; genus Hymenobacter; species Hymenobacter metallilatus. The sequence goes on from NZ_RWIS01000008.1 coordinate 61,478, forward strand.
CGCTTCACCTTGTCCCGCTCCCTTACCAATATGGAGCGCGCCATTACGCTCTGGAAAAACTACCTCTCTGCGCTGGAGGAAAACAACATCAGCAGCCTGACTACCCGCGAAATTGTGGCCCACTACCAGAACGATGCCGATGTAGGCCTGGCCCTGCGGCTGGCCGACCGGGTGGTGTATGGCAACCAGTTTTCGGAAGATGAAACTGAAACCGACCTGGCCTTTGTGCTGCTGCGCACCTTTGCCGAGCGGCAGTTCCAGAAAATATACGGTGTCAGCTAAGCCGTAAGCACCCTATTGCGGATCAGGCAGGAGCACCCTGCCTGATCTGCCGGTGGATATACCCATTTGCATGAGCGGTATGGCTCGGTGTCAGACTCTCCGCTTTGTGCGCCCACGAAGCAGCAACAGGAAGTCAGAACCACGTTTCCTGTTTACTTTTGACTTCTTACCTCTCTGCCGTTCATGCCCTGGCCCGATGCCCTGACCTCTCTGCTGGATAGTGTGCGCTACAGCACCCTGGCCAGCTACAGCTGGGAGCAGCCGCGCCTGTTGCTGTTGCTGCCTCTGGTGCCCCTGCTGTTTGTGGTGCGTTGGGCCCTGGCCCGCCGCCGCCGCTCCCGGCTGGGGGTAGCCTTTGTGGCCGGCCAGCTCCCCCGCGACTGGAGCACCGTGCTGCGGTTTGTGCCAGATGTGGTGCTGGCCCTGAGCCTGTGCTTTGGCTTGGTAGCCCTGGCTCGTCCCCAGCGTACCGACGAACGGGTGGTACAAACTGGGGAGGGCATTGATATTCTGTTGGTTATTGATGTATCGGGGTCCATGGAGCTGCAGGACCTGCGTCCCAACCGCCTGGATGCCGCCAAACGCATAGCCCGGGAGTTTATAGATGGCCGCCAGGGCGACCGAATCGGGCTGGTGGTGTTTGCCGGCGACGCCTACTCCCTGGCCCCCCTCACCACCGACTACGACCTGCTGCGCGACGACCTGCAGAGCCTGCGCCTGGGCATGATTCCGAACGATGGTACCGCCATTGGTACGGCCCTGGGCGTGGCTACCAACCGCCTGCGCGACTCCCGCTCCCGCACCAAAGTGTGCATCCTGATTTCCGATGGCGAAAATACAGCCGGCTCCCTCGATCCGCTTACCTCCGCCCAGCTGGCCCACGCCTACGGCCTGAAGCTGTATACCATCGGGCTGGGGCAGGATGGCATTGTACCCTACGGAACCGATGAAGCCGGCCGCCCCCGCTACGTGGAAACCCGCCTCGACGAAACCACCATGCGCCAGATTGCCCAGGCCGGTGAAGGCCGTTTTTTCCGGGCCACCGACAACGCCGGCCTGCGCCAGACCTTCAACCAGATTAACCGCTACGAGAAGTCCGAAATCAAGCAGACCCGCTACCGCAACACCCAGGATTACTACCGCATTTACCTGTTCTGGTGCATTGGCCTGTGGCTGCTGTGGCTGGCCCTGAAAAATACCTTCCTGACGAATGCCCTGGAAGACTAACTCATGGATTTAGGCGACCTGTCCGGATTCCCCGGATTTCTGGAAGTGGGACAAGGATGTTTCTCGGGCATCAGCTGAAAAAACCGGTTTCGGCGGGCTTGTGGTTTAGCCTCAATTTGTGGTAAGAATTGGCAGCCGATTGGCAGGGAAGGTTGTTAGAAGCTGAACAACCGGTGCGGAGCGGCTGAAAATCTGCCGTATTTTTGGCCGGTGCACCCCTCTTTTCAGCCTATGCATTCTATTGCCGACTCCATTCACCGCATTCAGGAGCAACTCCGCGGTACCAGCGCCCGGCTGGTGGTGGTTACCAAAACGCACCCCGTTGAGCGCCTGCAGGTGGCTTACGCGGCCGGAGCCCGCATTTTCGGAGAGAACCGGGTGCAGGAAATGACGGCCAAGCAGCCCGAGCTGCCCGCCGATGTGGAGTGGCACCTAATTGGGCATCTGCAAACCAATAAGGTAAAATACATTGCTCCGTTCGTGCATACTATCCAGAGCATCGACAGCCTTAAGCTGCTACTGGAGGTTGAGCGGCAGGCCGCAAAATACAACCGCGAAATTGCGGGCCTGCTGCAGTTTCATATTGCCGATGAGGAAACCAAAACCGGCCTCACTCTGCCCGAGGCCGAGGAAATTCTGCGTTCTGAGGAGTTTCGCAACCTCCGCCATGTGCGCCTCAGCGGGGTAATGGGCATAGCCACTTTCACTACCGATGAAGACCAGCTGCGCCGCGAGTTTCGAATGCTGCGCGGCTACTTTGATAAGCTAAAAGCCCTGTATTTCGCTCATGAGGAAAGCTTCCGGGAAGTATCCATGGGCATGAGCTCCGATTATCCCCTAGCCCTGGGGGAAGGCAGTACGCTCATCCGGGTAGGCAGCGCTATTTTTGGGGCCAGATAAATTTTTAGTTGTCAGTTGCTCGTTGTCAGTTATCAGCAGCAGGGCTCCTGTTGCCTTCGTGCCGACAACTGACAACCAACAACGAAAAACTAAGAAGGACTGCAACTGACAACGAGCAACTAACAACGAAAAACTAAAAATGACTGCAACTGACAACGAGCAACCGACAACCAACAACTAAAAATGACTGCACGACTGATTATTCAACTGGCCGCCTTACTGGGTGCATTGGGCGTGGGCATTGGGGCGTTTGGGGCCCACGGGCTGCGCAAGATGCTGGAGGCCAGTAGCCGCTTCGAAACCTTCGAAACCGCCGTGCGCTATCAGTTTTACCACGCGCTGGCCCTGCTGGCACTGGGTATTCTGCTGCATATTAAGCCCGAGCTGCGCAACCTGGGTACGGTGGCCTGGCTATGGCTGGGCGGGGTAGTAGTGTTCAGCGGCTCGCTGTATGTGCTGTGTCTCACGGGCATTACCAAGCTGGGGGCCGTTACACCCATCGGGGGTGTACTGCTTATTGCCGGCTGGATTGTGCTGCTGCTGGCGGCACGGCAGCTGTAGAGTTGCCTTTCAGGCACAAAAAAGCGGCTTGCCAGGTCTGGCAAGCCGCTTTTTTGTGTATCTACAGCCTGCAGTGGCTGCTAGGAGGCCTTTTTCTTGGCTTTAATTTTATTGTCGCCGGCTTTTACCTTTTGCTTGGCATCTTTCGTGTCGGCGGGGGCGGCCACGTCGGAAGCAGCGGGAGCCGGAGCGGCCGATACGGTGGCACCAGCCTCTTTCACATCACCCACCAACGATACCATAGCATTGCCGCCTACAGAGTTAGACTCCACGGTGAGTACTTTGTTCTGCATCCCGAACTTACCGGACGAGTTGAATTTGGCGGTAATAGAGCCTGATTTGCCGGGCATCACCGGGTCGCGCGTCCATTCCGGAGTGGTGCAGCCGCAGCTTACGCCAATGTTAGAGATGATGAGCGGCTGAGTGCCTACGTTCTTGAATTTGAACGTATGCTCTACCACATCACCGGTATGTACGGAGCCGAAGTCATACTTCATTTCCTCGAACTGGATTTGCGGGCCAGCTACTTTAGTTTGAGCGTTGGCTGGTTGTACGGCGGCCGTTTGGGCCTGAGCCGCCAGGCCCATCACCGACAGCGAAAGGGCCAGAATAAGCGCTTTTTTCATGGGATGAATGCGTAAGATGCGTGTGGAAGGTAAGCAAAAATAGGCGTTTCAGCCGCCCAGCCAAGTTACGTGCCAGTTTTTACCCGAGCCGGTGAAGCCTGCGCTAAGCATAACATCAGGGCGGCCGGTTTGGGTTCTGTTTTTTACCGGAGCCATCATTCTGATTGGCATGGTGTCATTCCGAGCAGCGTGAGGAATCTGAGTTGACCACCCGCACGATTAACTCAGATTCCTCACTTCACTCGGAATGTCCGCCTATTCCTCGGCCGCGTCGCCCAGCAAATTCTTGTTGAAGTTAAGCAGGAACAGCTTTTCGGAGGAGCGGGTAACGGCCGTGTAGAGCCAGCGGGCAAACTCGCTGTTCACCATATCTTCTTTCAGAAAGCCGTGGTCGACGAATACGGCCTGCCACTGCCCGCCCTGGGCTTTGTGGCAGGTAAGGGCGTAGGCAAATTTCACCTGCAAGGCATTCAGGAACGGGTCCTTTCGCAAAGCCGCCGTGCGGTCCCTCTTGGTTTCGAGGTGGGCATAATCGGCACTCACGGCATCGTAGAGGGCCTTGCTCCGGTCGGCGGGCAAGGCGGGACTTTCGGTGTGCAGGGTATCCAGCAGCAGCTTTATCTCCATGTCGGGCTCATCGGGGTAGTCTACCAGCCGCACGCGGGCGTCGGCAAAGCGAAACCCGAACTCCTCGGTGCGCCGGATGATTTTGACTACCTGCACAAAGTCGCCGTTGGCCAGAAACCCGATGTCCGAATCCTTGGGCAGCCAGTAGTAGTTGTTGCGCACCACCATCAGGTAGTCGCCCGACTCTATTTCGTCCTCGGCCTCAAACAGAATGCGCCGGATGTACTGATTGTACTGGTTGGCGTTCTTGTTGGAGCGGCAGATGATGGTGCTGTTTTCGTGGCCGAAATTCTTGTAGGCCCAGCGCAGGCCGTCTTCCAGCTTGTCGCCGCTCATGGAGAAAATATCGGGGTAGCCTTTGGTGAAGAACTGAATGTGCGGGTGTTCCTCCCGCAGCTCCTCCCGCAGCACCGTGGCGTTCATCAGAATCCCCGACGACTCAGCTTGGCGCATTACCTGGCGCAACTCCACCGAGCCCACCTCGGCCCGAAAGCGGTGGCGCAGCAGTTCGGCATCCAGCGCCGGGCTGAGCAGCTGCCCTACCGGCGGCAGCTGGGCCGTGTCGCCGATGAGCAGCAGCCGGTTCGAGGGCTTCTCGAACACGTAGTTCATCAGGTCGTCGAGCAGGCCGTTTTCCCCGAACGCCTTTTCGTCGGAAATCATGGAGGCCTCATCCACGATGAACAGCGTATCCTGGGCGCGGTTGGGCTGGCGCTGGAACGAGAGGCCCTGGGCCGGCGAGCCGCTGGTCTGGCGGTAGATTTTCTTGTGGATGGTGCTGGCCGCCACCCCCGAATAAGTGCTCATTACCTTGGCGGCCCGACCGGTAGGAGCCATCAGGGTGTATTTGCGGCCCATTTGGTGCAGCCACTGCACCAGGGCGCTTACTACGGTGGTTTTGCCGGTACCCGCGTAGCCGCGCAGCACAAACGCCTTGCGCCCCGGCAGCTGGTCTTTCAGAAACCCATCCAGCTGCTGAAACAGCGTAGCCTGGTCCTGGGTAGGCTCATACGGAAAATAGTCGCGGACGGAAGGGGTTCTGACGGAGAGCATACCGCAAAGGTACGAGGGGAAGCGGGTGCGTACAGAATTCCCACTTACCTCACTTTGTAGGCAGCGTGATGGTGAACTGAGTACCCCGGCCCTCTTCCGAGGCCACGCTGATGGTTCCGCCGTGGCCCTTCACAATATCGTGGGACAGGGACAGGCCCAGGCCAGTACCTTCGCCTAAGGGCTTAGTGGTGAAGAAGGCCTCAAACACTTTGTTGCGCACCTCCTCGGGCATGCCGGTGCCGTTGTCGTGCACGCGCACCTGCACGGCCCCGGGCACCAGGCTACTATCCACCCGTACCATGGGCTCGTAGTTAGGCTCTCCGGACTGCTGGCGCTGGGTTACGGCATAGAACGCATTCGTGAACAGGTTCAGCAGCACCCGACCCATATCGGGTGGCACTACGGGCACAGGGGGCAAATCGGGCGAGAGACTGGTTTCTACCCCTACTACCGCCGCGCTTTCCCGAAACTCCTGGCTTTGCCGGGCCAGCTGCAGGTACTCCAGCACCAGGGCATTCAGGTCGGTGGTGATGCGCTGACCGGTACCAGTGCGGGCGTGCTCCAGCATATCCTTGATGATGGCCGAGGCCCGGATGCCGTGCTGGCTGATTTCCTGCAGATTCTGGCGCAGTCCCAGCAATATCTCCTGCTCCAGTGCCGGAGTACCCGTTTTGTGGTCCATGTTATCGACCAGGGAAGTACTTACCTCAGCAAAGCGTTTCATGAAATTGAGTGGATTCTGCAGCTCATGGGCAATACCCGCCGACACCTCGCCCACAAACGCCCACTTCTCTGACTGCACCAGCTGGTTCTGAGTCTGGCGCAGCTGGGCCAGCGTGCGGCGGTTGGTTTGCAGCTGCCGGTATACCATCACGCCCAGTCCCGAAATAAGCACTAAGGCCAGCAGAGCTACCGCCAGCAGCTGATTACGCTGCCGAAGCCGCAGGGCCTGCAACTCCTTTTCCTGGCGGAGCCTGGCAATTTGCTCGTTTTGCTTTTGCTCTATCCGTTCGCCCTCGTATTGGGCCAGCAGGTTGCCGCCCTGCATCTTGTTGAGCGTATCCTGCAGCGCGAGGTAGGCCAGGCTGTACTGCTGGGCTTTGGCAGGCGTACCGTGGGCAGCCTCAAACCGTACCAGCTCCCGCAGGTATTTAGGGCGAAGCATCTGAAAGTTAGCCGCCGTGGCCAGCGCATAGGCTTTTTGCCAGTGTTTTTCGGCCGGCGGATAGTTACCTAAAGCGGTATAATATCGGGCCCAGGTGGCATCCAGGGCAAACTCCCCGGGCCGCCCGGTAATGTCCATCTGCAGGGAGTCGGACAGCTGCTGGGCCCGGCGCAGCAGCGGTAGTGCCGCAGCGGGCTGCTGTCGGGCTATCAGCAGCTGGCTCTGCAGAATTAGGGCATAGGCAGTATAAATTCCCGAGTTCAGGGAGTCGGCCCGGGCAGTTTGCAGGGCTTTGTCGATAAAGCGGGCCGCGGCCGGCAGGTTCTGCAGCTGCAGGTAAAGGTTGGCAACGGCATGCTCGGAGTAGAAGCGCTGCAGCCCGGCTATCTTCGATTTATCATTCCAGATGGATGCCTGTTGCAGATAATACAGCGCCTTGCGCGTATTGCCCCACTCGGCGTACGTGCTACCTGCTACCATCAGCTCATTACTAAACAAACGACGGTTGAAGTGCCGCAGCAAATCGGCGGCGTGCAGGTAGTGGCTGATAGCCTGGTTGTAGTCGCCGCGGTGCCGGTAGGTGCCCCCCAGCACCACGTAGCAGGCGGCCTCGTTTTCTCGGGGCCCATGCACCCGGTACTGCTGCAGCTTGCGGCTGAAGTAGGCAAAGCGCCGGTCAGAGTCCCGTAGCTTGTTGTAGATGGGGGCCAGGTCAATCAGCAAAGCGGGAACCGGCTGACCGGCTTCATCGAACAGCTCAATGGCCTGCTGCATGGCGGCCAGGGCCCCGGTATACTGCTCCTGCTGCCACAGCCGCAGGCCGGCCTGCAGCTCCTGGTACGGAGCTTCAGTAGGCAGCTGTCGGGTGCGGGCATTCAGCCGCAGCAGCTCGGCCACCAGCTCGGTGGCCTGAACGCGGCGAGTGGGCTCCGAAAGCTCCGTCACGCGCAGCAAATGCACCAGTGTCCGGACGCGGGCCGTGTCGGCGGACTGCTGCTTCAGCGTGTAGTACAGCGAATCATAGTCGGCATTCCAGTACTGCTTCTGCGCCAGCAGGGGCCTGCTCAGCACGAGTAGCAATAGTATAATAATCCATTTCATAACGGGTAGTAGGAACCGGCCGGGAGCCATTCTGCCATTTCAAGGTGAGAATAAATCGTCATAATCCGATACATGCATACTAACTAATTCATCCGCCAACCGGCTCGACTACGGCCATGGTGGCAGTGGCTTTGGCAATAAGCAGCGCATCGCACCACACCTCTGCTTCGCAGAAGTGCAGGCGGCGTCCGGCTTTCAGCACCCAACCCACGGCCCGCAGCCGCTGCCCCACTCCCGGGTGCAGGTAGCTGGTTTTCAGCTCCACCGTTACCACACCCGTGCCCTCAGGCACCAGCGTAACGGCGGCAAAGCCCGCTACCAGGTCGGCCATGGTAGCCACCAGGCCGCCGTGCGCAAAGCCCGTATGCTGCTGGTGCTGTTGCTGCAGCTGCAACTCAGCCTCCACCCGGCCTTCGGTAATAGAGGTGAGGTCGGCGCCAATATGGTGCATAAAATGCTGGCGGGTGAGCTTGCGGCGGATGCGGGTTTCGAGAGAGTCGGTGGTCATGGGGCTGCAAAGTTGTATATTTTAGCGAGTAGCTCCTGTTGGCAGGGGTTATGCAGTTTCTGCCCACTTTCGCCTTCTTATGCAACACCTTGACTATCTGCTGGCTGGCGCCCTGGGCCTGGCTCTGGCCGCGTGCAGTGGCTTTCGGGTATTTGTGCCGCTGCTGGCTGCCTCGCTGGCCTACCGTACCGGCTACCTTACGCCGGCCTCGGGGTTCGCCTGGCTGGGCACTTGGCCGGCCGTAGCAGCCCTGGGTACGGCCACGGTAGCCGAAATTCTGGGCTACTACATTCCGGTAGTCGATAACGTGCTGGATACCCTTACCGGGCCGGCCTCGTTTATTGCCGGCACCATTCTCATGACTTCCGCCCTGCCTGAGCTGCCGCCCATGCTGCGCTGGGGACTGGGCATTCTGGTGGGCGGGGGCACGGCCGGCATCATCCAAACGGGCACTTCCCTGCTGCGGGCGGGCTCCACGGCCACTACGGCGGGCCTGGGCAACCCCGTGCTGGCTACCCTGGAAAATCTGCTGGCCATAGTGGGCTCGGTGCTGGGGCTGCTGGTGCCGGTACTGGTAGCTGCGCTGGCCCTGGGCACCGTTGTCTGGATGCTGAGCCACCTGCGGCGCTGGCGGCAGCGCCGGGCGGCCCGGCGACAGGCCCATCTGGCCAGCCTGCGCACTACGCCCAGCTAACCGGCGTTTGCGGGGAAGCACGTAGCTTTGGCCTCCTGATTTTTTTCTCTGTTATGCATTCTTCTGACGCTTCCGTTTCGGACCCGCTGTTGCAGGCCTACGCCGGAGTAGCCCGCGTGCGGGTGTGCGGCCTGCTGGTGCAGGATGGGGCCCTGCTCCTGACTGCGCACCGGGGCTTACTGCCCCACAACCTGCCGTTCTGGTCGCCGCCGGGCGGCGGCTGGCAGTTTGGCGAAACCCTGCAGCATTGCCTGGAGCGCGAGTTCAAAGAAGAAACCGGCCTAACCGTAACAGTCGGCCGCTTCCTGCACCTGCACGAGTTCAGCAGCCCCGGCCTGCAGGCCCTGGAGCTGTTTTTCGAAGTGCAGTTGAGCACTCCCGGGGCCGTACCTCGCCTGGGCCACGACCCGGAGCACGGCCCCGACACGCAACTGCTGACGCACCTGGAGTTCGTGAAGCCCCGGGCGCTAGGTCAGTTGCTGCCGTCTCAGGTGCATCCTGTACTCCGCGACATCATCAGTACCGATGATGTGTTCATCCCACAGGTACGGTTTCAGTAGGCTGGCATTCGTACCTTTAGCGTCCGGAATTACCGCGCTGTGCTGCTCCGGCTTCTACCTTCTCCCCTGCTTACTGCTGTTTTGTGCCTATGTCCACTGCTACTGTCACGGTGCCACCGGTTGCCTTGCACCGCCTGCGCGACGAAACACTGGACCTGGAGAACCCCGCGGCCTATAATCTCTACCTCTCGGCAGGCCCGGCGGGCCTGCGCCTGGGCGTAGCCGATGTGCGCCGCAACAAGTTTGTGGCCCTGGATGAGTACGCCGCGCCCGAGGCCGACATATCCTTGGCCGCTCAGCTGCACGCCCTTGGTGCCGAGCAGCACGATTTGCTGCGCCTGGCCGGCTGGAACCGGGTGCGGCTGGCCGTGCAGAACCGGGCCTTCACGCTGCTGCCGGCCCCCTTGTTTCGGGCCGGCGACGAGGCTGCCTACCTGCGCCTGCACCATGCCCTCAATCCGCAGCAGGAAACGGTGCACTCCTACACGCATCCTGGCTTGGATATCACCAGTTTGTTTGCCGCCGATGCTCGTCTGAGCGCCTGGTTTGAGCGGCAATACCCTACGGGCCGGCTCGTGCATCAGTCCAGCGCCCTGCTCCAGGGCATTACCCATCAAAGCGAGCAGGGCACGGCCCGGCGGATCTACCTCAGCATCGGCCACCAGGAAGTAACCATCGTGGCTTTACGGGGCAAGCAGCCCGAATTCCTGAATATTTTCCCGTTCAGTACGCCCGAGGACCTTATTTATTACACCATTCTGGTAATGCAGGAGCTGCAGCTCAACCCCGACCAGGACCTGGTAATGGTGTGGGGCGACCTGATGCATGACTCGGAGCTGTTTACCATCTTACGCAAGTACATCCGTAACCTGCGCTTCGGCAACCGCCCCTTCGATTTAGGCTACAGCTACCGGCTCAACGATTTGTTTGAGTACCGCTACTTTGAGCTGTATGCACTACACCTGTGCGAATGAAGTACGAGAGCGGGCTTGCTTACCTTCACCAACCTGCGCTAACAACGAGCCTGAACATCGAATTTTAGCCGCTGCTTAGCAGGCCGCGCCACTTTGGTTCCACTAGTTCCTCTCATACCTCCTCATTCATCTCTCTACATGAAGCGCATTGCCCTGTTTCCCGGCTCCTTCGATCCTTTCACGAACGGACATTTAGATGTAGTGCGTCGTGGCGCGGAGTTGTTTGATCAGGTCATCATTGCCATCGGTAATAACAGCAGCAAGCAGCGCTACCTGCCCGTAGAGCAGATGCAGCTGATGATAGAATCGGTATTTCAGCAGGAGCCCAACGTTTCGGTGCGGTCGTACAAGGGGTTGACTGCCGATTTTGCCCGCGAGGTGGGTGCCCGGTTTTTACTCCGCGGCCTGCGCAACACCACCGATTTTGAGTATGAAAACACTATTGCCCAAGCCAACCGGCACGTTAATCCGGAGCTGGAAACGGTGTTTCTGATTACTTCGCCGGCATTGGCAGCCATCAGCAGCACCATTATCCGCGAGATTCACCGCTTCGGAGGCAACGTGGACGATTTTGTACCGTTCCACCTCCCGAAAGAGGATGAAGGACAATGGAGTGAGGTAGTAGGATGAGGGACAGTCGTTTAACGGCATCCTTCATCCTACTACCTCACTCCATTATCCTACTACCAACTAGCTTTATCTTCCCTACTTTCGGGCTACTACCCGCATTCCTACAATTTCGCGGTTGTTTTTGGGGTTAGCCACGGGCAGCACCATGTAACCGGGGGCCGTGAGGCTGAGGTTGGCATTGCGCAGCAGCTCGTCCTCATCCGTACCCACCACTACCAGGTCGCGCACTTTGCGGGTGCGCGCATTGAAGGTAGCCACCACTGTGGTGCCATTCCGCTCAAACGTATTGATCCAGTCTTCACCGTGGGTAGACTTCATCTGGTCGGCCGTAGGTTCGAGGCCTATCTTCTGGTCGCGGGTTTCGCGGGGCGGCCCCAGGGTGCGACGTACCTGATCAATGTTGCGCCCCACCAGCGTTGGCACGTCCACCGCCGCCGCGCGCGAGGCTTCTACGCTCCCCGTAACCGGCCCCGTGGACTCCGAGGCCGACTGGGAACCACTGCAGGCGGCAACGCCAGATACCAACAACGCAAAGGAGAAGTAGCGGAACAAACGCATGGGCGAAATGGGATGAAGGCGAAAAATTATTTGGCAGATTCCTGGCTGGCGGGTGCCTGCCCGGCAATTTCGCGCAGGTAGTGCCGCACAACCAGGGCAATGCTGGCGTACGACTCATCGAGCACTTTCAGGGCTTCCTGCGGCGACATCCAGCGTACTTCCTCAATGTATTCCTCGGCCTGAGGCTTCATCAGGGAGTCGTCGAGGCAACGCATGATATACCAGTTCGTTTTTTTCAGAATTTTGTTGCCGTTGTATGCATACGAGTGCCAGGTGCTGGGCAGCTTGTCGCCCAATTCTACCTGAATATTGCACTCTTCCTCCACCTCGCGCAACGCCCCCAGGGCCGGGTCTTCTTCTTTCTTGAGCTTGCCCTTCGGCAAATCCCATTTGCCCAGGCGGAAAATCATCAGTACCTGACCGTCTTTTACCACCAGGCCTCCGGCGGCTTTTACAATTTTGAACTGGTCCTTCAGGTGCAGAATCAGGCGTTTTTTCTTGCGGGCCAGCAGCGTCAGAGAGGTCAGCTTTTTGAGCTTTTTCACCTCCATCAGGCGCAGCAGCCGGTCCACAAACACGTCCGTCACGTCACGCACCAGCACATCCCCAATCAAATCCTTGGAGATAAACTCGTCCTCCGGATTTAGAATCAGGTCATACTTGTGCTTGAACACTTTTTCGCTGTTCTTTTTGATAATCAGCGGAATATCGTTGATGAAGACGTTCATCGCGGGGTAATCTGGAGGGCAAAAAGGACTACAGGCGGGGTGCTGCAAAACACAGCATATTTCCCCGGAAACGAAAGCGCCCGGGGCCGGGCAAGATACGGGATGCGCGCGGTTCAGTTGCTACCCCGGCAGAACCCACCTGGCAACCCGGTGCTGGTCAGCCCCGAAGAACCGGCCCTATGGCAGCGGACCGCGGCCGGCTACCCCTCCAGCACCACGTTCAGCAACTGGCCATTACCTTCGCGCCATGAAAAAAATAGGGCTGCTTTCGGATACGCACAGCTACCTCGACGACCGGATATTGCACCATTTGCAGGGGTGCGACGAAATCTGGCACGCCGGTGACTTCGGCACGGCGGAGGTTATTGCCAGGTTGGAAACAGTAGCTCCCCTGCGCGGCGTGTACGGCAACATTGATGGCCGCGACGTACGCCTGACTCAGCCTTTGGTGCAGGATTTCGAGCTGGAAGGCCTGCGCGTGCTCATAACGCACATTGGCGGTTATCCCGGCCACTACAGCCCCGCCGGCCGGGCCCTGGTGCTGGAGCGGCAACCGGGCTTGTTTATCAGCGGCCACTCCCATATCCTGAAAGTAATGCCGGATGCACGCCTGGGCCTGCTGCACCTCAACCCCGGGGCCGCCGGCCGTCACGGCTTCCATAAGGTACGGACGATGCTGCGGTTTGACGTAGCCGGGGGCAGGGTACAAAATCTGCAGGCCGTGGAGTTGGGGCCGAAGTGAGTAGGGCTTCAGCTCTACGGCCTGCCACGAGGCCACAAAAAAGCGCTTCCCCCGTTGCCGGGAAAAGCGCTTTGTGATTTCTGACTTAGGACCCACCGACACCGGGACGGGCAAGTCAGCGGGAAGCTTGCTTAAGCAGCGGCTTCGGTTTTAGCTTCGCTTTTGGTGAAGCGAGACTTCAGCTCTTCGAGGTCCACGTTTTTCAGTACGGGGGTGAGGAGCAGTTGCTTGATGATGCGCTGCTTGTTGTTAGCGCGGGCAATGTTCTTGCGGTGCTTCCGCTTCAGACGGGTAACGCTCATTTTTCCGGGTCGGTTTAAGTCTTTCTGTAAATGAGGGGCAAAAGTAACGACTAAATTTGAAACCGGGAAACCTTTCCCATTTTTCCCTTTCCGTTTATGACCTCTGATTCTCTTATCGACCTGCGCTCCGACACCGTAACCCGCCCTACTCCGGCCATGCTGGAGGCCATGTTGCAGGCCCGCGTGGGCGACGACGTGTACGAAGAAGACCCGACAGTGCGCGCCCTGGAGCAGGAAGCCGCCGACCGGTTCGGGCTGGAAGCCGGCCTGTTTTGTCCCAGCGGCACCATGACCAACCAGATTGCCATTAAGGCCCACACCGAGCCGCTGAGTGAGGTAATCTGTGAGCAGACCTCGCACATCTACCTCTGGGAAGTAGGGGGTATTGCCTTCCATTCAGGGGCTTCGGTGGCCCTGCTGCCCGGCAACCGGGGCCGCCTCACGGCTGCGCAGGTGGAGGCGGCCATTCGGCCCGTGAATGTGCATTACCCCACTACCAGCCTGATTTCCCTGGAAAACACTCACAACCGCGGGGGTGGCAGTTGCTACGAGCTGGCCGAAATTGCAGCCATTGCCGAAATTGCTCAGCGCCACCAGATTCCGCTGCACCTGGATGGGGCGCGGGTATTCAACGCTCTGGTGGCTACCGGCCAGGATGCCCGCGAGTACGGGCGTTTGTTTGATACCATTTCAGTGTGCCTGAGCAAAGGCCTGGGCGCGCCGGTAGGCTCGGTGTTGCTGGGCAGCCGCGCGTTCATCCAGAAAACCAAGCGGATTCGTAAGGTAATGGGCGGGGGAATGCGCCAGGCCGGCTACCTGGCCGCGGCCGGCCTGTACGCCCTACACCACCACGTGGAGCGCCTGGCCGACGACCACCGCCGCGCCCGGCAAGTAGGCCAGACGCTGGCCGCACAACGGTACGTAGCCGAAGTGCTGCCGGTGGAGACCAACCTTGTTATCTTCCGGCTCCAGGAGACGATGCCCGCCGAGCAGTTCCTGGCTCATCTGGAGGGGCACGGCATCAAGGCGTCCTCATTTGGGCCCCAGATGATTCGCTTTGTCCTGCACCTGGACGTAGACGATGCCATGCTGGAGCGCCTGAACGCGGCTCTGGCGGCGCTCTAGCGCCAGCTGAACCCCTTACCAGTGCGCTGGGCCAGGCAACAGGCCATTCCCGGCCCGGCGCATTCCCTTATTCTATACGCTTCCGCATTGTCGAATTGCTTCATGAATTTATTTATTGTTGGTGATGTGCATGGCTGCTACCACACGCTGCGGGAATTGCTCACGCACTGGCAACCGGCCACGGAGTTGCTGGTGCAAACCGGCGACCTGATTGACCGGGGCCGCTTTGCCCCGGAGTGCGTGCAACTGGCCCGGGAACTGGAAGCGGCCCATCCGGGCCGCACGGTATTTCTGCGGGGCAACCACGAGCTGGAAATGCTAAAACACTACGGTCCCCAGGGGCCCAATCTGCCGTGGCTGGAGTGGGGCGGCCGCGCCACGGTGCAGCAGTATCAGGCCCGGCTGAATGTACTACAGCCGCATCTGGCCTGGCTAAGCCAGCGGCCCCTGTTCTGGGAGAACGAGCAGGTTGTCGTCAGTCATGCTGGATTTGCGGATACTGCCACCCCCCTCGACCCCGATAACCCCCAGGGCGTGCTGTGGCGGCGAGGCCCCCTGCGCAACCTGGGTCGTCGCCAGGTGGTGGGGCACACGCCCACTACCGATGGGCAAACCAGCTTTGATGCCACTTCCAACACGCTCTACGTGGATACCGGAGCCTATCTGGGGCTTTATCTTACGGCCGTGCGCCTCACGGCAGCCGGCGAGTTGCTGACGGAGTTTGCAGTGCCCACTTCCCGCCTGGATATTGCCCCGGTGTAACCTTATCCCCAGCTGCTTTTTTCAATGACATCCTTCCCTCTCTCCCATCACCCCGATGCTTTGCAGCATTTGCGTGCCGCCGACCCAGTGCTGGCGGCCCTGATTGACCGAGGCCGCCCCATTGAGCCAGCCGCACACGAAGACCTGTATCTGGCGTTGCTGCGGGCTATTGTAGGCCAGCAGATTTCAACCAAAGCGGCAGCCGCCATCTGGCGCAAGGTGCAGGCCTTATTTCCCCCCGACGGCTATCCGGAGCCAGCGGCCCTGCTTCTGCTCACGGATGAAGACCTGCGGGCGGCGGGTATTTCGCGGCAGAAAGCTGGCTACCTCCGCGCTATTGCCGAGTTTGCCCAGCGCGACCAACTCGACCATGCCCACCTGAGCCAGCTCTCCGACGATGAGTTTACGCGCCACCTTACCCAGATTAAAGGGGTAGGCCGCTGGACGGCTCAGATGCTACAGATGTTTCCGCTGAATCAGCCGGATGTGTTTCCGGAGGGCGACCTGGGCATTCAGAACGCCATGCGCCGGCACTACAACCTGCCGGAAACCGGCCGCGCCCTGCTCAAGCGAATGACGGAACTGGCCGAACCCTGGCGGCCCTACCGTACGCTTGCCAGCAAATACCTCTGGCAGTCGTTGGATAACTTGCCCGCTGAGTAGCGGCAGCCCCTGCCATTGGCAGCGCAACCGGACTCCAGCCCCCAGCCCTGAAATGATAGATGCCTGCGCCACTAGCAGGGAGCAGGCATCTATCATTTCAGGGCTGGGGGCTGGAGTCCGGCAGGAAGTACCGTTTCTCTATTCCGGGTTTAGTCGTTGGTTTCGCCGTTGGCTTCGCGGCGGCGGGCCTCCCGTATGCCCAGGCCAATGGCAATGAATGTGGATACGAAGGGCACAAAGAACCCGAACAGCAGCCAGGGCCAAAACCGGCGGCCATACATATGCGCAATGTACACGGTAATAACCGCTGAAAGTGGACAGACAAACAGAAGGGGAAACAGAAGATCAGCCAGCGACATACAGCAACAAAATAAGCGAATTGGCCCCCAGAACCCCGGGCTGCAACACGAAGGTAGCCCCTACCCGCGCACTTTGCCCCGCTTCACCAGATACGCATACAATACCCGGTCAAACGGCTCCCGGATATCCACAGGCACGAAGTCGATTTTATATTGCCCGCAGCGTAAGGCCAGTTCCTGCTCATACCGGCGCATGGCGGCCTGGTACTGCTCCCGCACCTGGCTGGGCTGCAGCTTCACTGTTTGACCGGTTTCCAGATCCTCGAACAAATAAGGCCGGTCCTGAAAGTTGAAATCGGCCTCGGTGGCACGGTCCATTACATGAAACAGCAGTACCTCATGGTGTTGATGGCGCAGGTGCTGCAAAGCCGCCAGGGCTTCGGTCTGCTCCTCGGGGCCGCGGCCCAGCATATCCGAAAACAGTAGTACCAACGAGCGTTTCGGAATTTGCTGAGCAATAGTATGAATAACACTGGCTACGTTGGTGCGGGCACGCTGGGCCGCAGCGGGCCGCTCCAGCAGCTGTTGCAGGGTAAGCAGCAAAGTGTGACGGTGGGTGCTGGTAGAGCGCACGGGCGTTTGCAGCTCCACTTGCTCGGCAAACGTGACGAGGCCTACCGCGTCGCGCTGCTTTTGCAGCAGCGTAGTAAGGGCTGCCGCGCACAGCACCGAGAACCGCAGCTTATCGTAGCTGGGGGCCGGGTAGTACATGCTGGGGCTCACGTCCAGCAGCAAGTGGCAGCGCAGGTTGGTTTCTTCCTCATAGCGCTTCACAAACAGCTTATCGGTGCGGGCAAACACTTTCCAGTCGAGGTGGCGGGTACTTTCGCCGGGATTGTAGAGGCGGTGTTCCGAAAACTCCACTGAAAACCCGTGGTAGGGTGACTGGTGCAAGCCCGTAATGAACCCTTCTACCAGCTGGCGGGCCAGAAATTCCAGATTCTCGAAGGAACGAACAGCGGCAAGGTCAAGCGGTTGGGCCATGGCAATAAAGACGGTACACAAGCAAGGTACAATGGATTTGGTGCCCGGCTGCTACCACCCCAATCCGAGTAGCAAGTCTGGCATGTTGCTGGGTGCCTAAGCGGCGAATACCCCCGAAATACCGCCTGCACCATGCCTTTCCAGGTCAGCCAGCTACAATCATTCAGTATTTTCTATCTATCAACTGGCACAAATAATCTTGCCTTAATACTATATATAGGCTTACAAGAGCCGGGCTGATTTTCAGGTTTTCATAAGGATAACCTCTTCTGATCTGGCAATGGTCCCGGAATAGGAAAATACCGGCCTTAAAATTTTACTATCTACAGAAAAACACGTATTTTGCGAGGAACTTCAATCATCTTGGAATAACAAAACTTTACTAGAAGGACCTGTGGAAGACCGTCACGACCAGGAAGAAATTTACTCCCAGCGCATTAAAGCCGGCAAGCGCACGTACTTTTTTGACGTGAAAGCTACCCGCGGCCAGGACTACTATCTGACCATTACGGAAAGCAAACGCCGCCTGCGCGACGATGATACCTTTTCGTACGAGAAACACAAGATTTTCCTTTACAAGGAAGACTTTCTCAAGTTTGTAGATGCTCTGCAGGATGCCGTGGATTACGTACGCGAGGAGCTACTGACTCCCGAGGAAGTAGCCGAGCTGGACCGCCCCCGCCCTGCTTACGACGAGCGGGAAGGCGGCTACACCCGCACCGACGACAATTATTAACCTCTACACCCCGGAAGTCTAGCGAAACACGTCCTACGTACTCAAGCATTTCCTTACTCACTTCCCACCGCACGGCGCGCCCGGCTTCGGCCCTGGCGCGCCGTCGTGCGTTGGTAGCGCGCAGCTCCGCTTCGCGCACGAGCCGCCGGCGAGTTCCCACGCGCATGGTGCAGGATTGGATACCCGCTCCGCTCGTGCTCCGTAGCGCGCAGCTTCGCGCTACGGAGCACGAGCGAGTACCCTGGTACCGCGTCATCCGTCTGTTACTCGCTTTGCTCGTGCGCGAAGCGGAGCTGCGCGCTACGGCCTGCCCATGCTTCCTTGGAAAAAGCCCCGTACCTTTGCGCCACGAATTGCGCCGCTGGTGCAGTTTACCATCTCACTACTTCACTATTTCACCGTCATATGGGTCTCCGCTGCGGTATCGTGGGCCTGCCCAACGTGGGCAAATCCACGCTCTTCAACGCTCTTTCCAACGCCAAGGCCGAGTCGGCCAACTACCCGTTCTGCACCATTGAGCCGAACGTGGGCGTGATTACCGTGCCCGATGAGCGCCTCCAGATTCTGGAGCAGCTGGTAAACCCCAAGCGCGTGCTGCCCACCATCATTGAGTTTGTGGATATTGCCGGGCTGGTGAAAGGGGCTTCCAAGGGCGAAGGCCTGGGCAACAAGTTCCTGGCCAATATTCGGGAGGTAGATGCCATTATCCACGTTATCCGCTGCTTCGACGACCCCAACATCGTGCATGTGGCCGGCGGCGTTGACCCCGTATTCGACAAGGACGTAATTGATACCGAGCTGCAGATTAAAGATCTGGAGAGTATCGATAAAAAGCTGGCAAAATCGGAGCGCTCCGCGAAGAACGGCGACGCTGTAGCCAAAAAGGAAGTGGCGGCTCTGCAGAAGTTCAAGGCTGCCCTGGAGGCCGGCCAGAACGCCCGCGCCGTGCAGGCCACGCCCGAGGAGCTGGAAGCCGTAGCGGATTTGCAGCTGCTCACCGTGAAGCCCGTGATTTACGTGGCCAACGTGGATGAGGCCAGCGCCACTACCGGCAACGCCCACACCGCCGCCCTGCAGGCCCACGTAGCCCAGGAAGGGGCCGATGTAGTGCTGGTATCGGCTGCTATTGAGTCGCAGATTGCCGAGATGGAAGACCCGGAGGAGAAGGAAATGTTCCTGGCCGAGTACGGCCTCACCGAATCGGGCCTGAACCGCCTGATCCGGGCCTCCTACTCTCTGCTCAACCTCATTACCTACTTCACGGCCGGGGTGCAGGAAGTACGCGCCTGGACCATTCACAAAGGCGACAAAGCCCCCCAGGCCGCCGGCGTTATCCACTCCGACTTCGAGAAAGGCTTTATCCGGGCCGAAGTAATTAAGCTGGCCGACTACCAGGAGTACAAAACCGAGGTAAAAATTAAGGAGGCCGGCAAAATGGCCGTAGAAGGCAAGGAGTACGTGGTGCAGGACGGTGACATCATGCACTTCCGCTTCAACGTCTGATCACGGATTTAGACGGATTTTTCGGATTACACGGATTTCGTGGACGATTGTAGCGCGAAGCCTTTGCTTCGCGTATCGTTGCCCGGTCTTATCCAACACATGCTACCAGCTCCTCGCTAACCTCATGGACGTAAAAGACAGCAACGGCAACCTGCTCGCGGAGGGCGACGCGGTGACCATCACCAAAGACCTGAAGGTAAAAGGCATGGCCCAAGCTCTGAAGCGCGGCACCGTGGTCAAAAACATCCGCCTCACCAACTCGGCTACCGAAATTGAAGGCCGGGCCGGTGGTAGCCTACTCGTCATCAAAACCGAGTTTGTGAAGAAAGCCTAACGCCGTTTCTTAAGCAGCAACCAGTAACTTAAGCGCCCCAACCGAACAAATCGGCTGGGGCGTTTTTAGTTATTTTCATCATGCAAAACGGTACTTTACCCAAATGGCTAACGGAAACCTTAATCAATGGAATATCCATTTGGAACAAAGCAGCCAGTACATCCTTTCCTCATTTATTACAGCAAATCACGCTACATGATTCTATATGGAGCTATGCGTTCATACCGGAAGTAGATAGATTGGTGCTGATTATTCAATTAGACTCTCACTGGAATAAGGATTTCTGCCATCAACTAGATGATTGGCCTTATTTGGCAATAGAAATAACTGAACCACTGAATACTTCCTATATTGTCGCTGCAGACCCAGTAACAAATATTATAAGTAAGGCTGCATCTGAATCAGTTGCTTATTCAAACTTTACAGAGTGGATTAGCGCAGGAAAATCTTTAGGAATAATTCCTACGAATTACCCACAGCTGCCACAGTATTCGGTTATACATCGAACAGAAATCGAAACAATTGGCGGCTATTTTTCCTGTATTCATCAGGAGGCAATTCGAATTTTACTCTACTCCTCCGGAGGAGAGTCGCTTGCTATTAATTTTTCACACAGAAAATCGTCACCATATAATCCAGCTGTTCTGAAACAAAAAGAGCCAGGAATATTGTCCCGGCTCTTTCATTGGAAGAAATAAAATTAGACTACTTCCCTACCACTTTAAACAGCATTCCAGCCGTCATCTTATCGGTGGTTTTCATGCCATTGACAATGGCCAGCTCCTCGTACCGCTTACTGGGCACACCGTTGGCGGCTAGCGCCGAGGCCAGCGTCTGGCCGGCTTTGGCCGTACGGATGCGGATCCGCTCGGGCTGGCGGTTGAGCTTGCTGGCATCGGTGAGGCGGCGGTAGCCCTGGGCCGTGCGCTGAAACTGGGGAGCATAGGTTTCAAAATCGGCAGGCGAAGTCAGGCCCACAAAGGCGTAAATGTTTTGCCCATCCTGAATGAGGTAGCTGAGCGTGCGGGCCGTGATGCCCTGCTGGCCAGTCTGTTGATTCTGGCCCACTTGGTCGCCCTGGATGGCAATGGCTGGAAAGCCGTTAATGGTGGTTTGGCTGGCCTGGGGGCTTTGCAGGTTTAGCTGCTGGGCCAGCGCCTGAGCGGTTTCCTGCAGGCCTTTGTTGCCGCCCGGCAACAGAATAATTACGGCTTTACCATTGGGTTCGGCCATTTGAAACTGGCTGGGCGAGTTCTGGCTTTTCCAGCCCTGGGGGAGCGGGAACTGGAATTTCAGGTCGGGATGATAGAACACGCTGCTTTCCACATAACCTTCGCGGGGGTTGTCGCCGTAGGGCAGGCCGTCAATCAGGCGCAGGTACTGGTCCCGATTCACGGCGAGCTGGCGGCCGGCTTGCTGCTCGGCCTGTTGGGCCAGCTTTTTCACGTTGGTGTACCGGTCGGCGGAGTTGGGGTGCGAGGACAGAAAGGTGGGCAGCGTAGCTGCGCCGCTGCTTTGCTCGGTGCGCTGCAGGGTCAGGAAAAAGTCGGCCATGGACGCCGGGTCGTAGCCGATTTTGCTGGAGTATTTCACGCCCAGCTTGTCCGATTCGTTTTCATCGTCGCGGCCGTACTTGAGCAGGCCCAGCCCCACCACCTGCGAGGCGGGCTGGGCAATGGAAGCGACCCGCTTGGACAGGATGGAACCCAGAATGAGGGCCCCGTTGGCAATGGTGGAGCGCGTCTGCTGCTTCTGGCCGTGGCGGGCCGTAATGTGCCCGATTTCGTGGCCCAGTACCCCGCTGAACTGGGCCTCGTTGTTGAAATGGGCCATAATGCCGCGGGTGAAGTACACGTGACCGTCGGGGGTGGCAAAGGCATTGATAATCGGCGAATCGACGATGGTAAAGCCTTTCACATCAGCGGGCCGGTCGGAAATGCGCCCCATTTGCATGCCTTTCTCATCAATGTAGGATTGCAGCTTGGCGTTATCGAGCAGGCCAAACTGGGCTACCACCTGGGGGTCGGGCTGGGCGCCCTGCACGGGTAGCGCGGGCAGATACGCGGGCCGGCTGGCGGAAAGGTGCGCACCACTAAGAGGGAGTAGCAGGGCCAAAGTGGCGCCGGAGCGCAGCGCAAAAGAGAGCATAGGTTGCATGGGAAAAGTACAGTTAGGTGGGCGGGATACGCCTGCAACGAGCCTGATCGGAGGAAAGGTTACAGGTGCATCATCATCTTTATCCCAATTCCTTGCCAAATCAGCTTATCCACCGCCGAATCAGGAAGCGGGTTGCTCCTGCTGGTGCTGCTTTTCCAGCTCCACCGCCGTAGGCCGGCCGTGGCGGCGGTCCAGCCAGTCCATGACGGGGGTAGCCAGTACTCCGTGCAGCACAATGGAAGCCAGCACCGTGAAACCCGTAATGGCCCACAGGGTTCGGCCCTCGGCGAAGGAGGCCTCGTGCAACGCGAAAGCCAAGTAGAAAAACGAGCCGATACCCCGGATGCCAAAGAAGGAAATTACCAGCCGCTCGGGCCAGGTTACGCGGCTACGCCCCAGGGTGAGAATTCCGCCCAGGGGCCGCAAAATCAGCAGCAGAAACAGGCCCAGCGCCGCCCCACTCCAGGTAAGCGGCCCGAGCAGACCGCGCACAATGGCCCCGCCGAACAGGATCAGGATTACTACAATAAGCAGCCGCTCCAGCTGGTCGGTAAACTCGTGCATCTCGGTATGGTACTCGTGGCTTCGCTCGTGGGCGCGCAAGGTTAGAGCGGCCACAAACACAGCCAGAAACCCGTAGCCATGCACCAGCTCGGTAAGGCCGTAGGCCGTGAGCGTGACAGCCAGGGCCACAAAACCGTACGCCTCCGGGCTGATACGAATGCGGTGAGGCAGATCAAATATGAGCAAGGCCAGTACCCAGCCCGCCAGCCAGCCACCCAGTATGCCCATGCCGGTACGGTACCCCACATCCAGCCAGGCCCAGTGTACCAGCTCCTGCCCCAGCTGCAGAGAAGTAGTGGCTACCAGCACCAGGGCCAAGTGCACAAATGGAAAAGCCAGTCCGTCGTTCAGCCCGGCCTCCCCGGTGAGGGAAAAACGCACATTGTCTTCGCCACCTTCCCCGGGCTTACCCACCTGCACGTCGCCGGCCAGCACAGGGTCGGTGGGGGCCAGCGTGGCGGCCAGCAGCACCGCCGAAGCTGGCAGCAATCCGCCCAGCTTCCAGGCCACTACTGCAAATACGGCAATGGTAATTACCATGAGCACCAGCACCAGCTGCAGGGGGGCCCGCCAGCGCCAGAGCGAAAACCGACGGTCGATTTTGAGCCCTGTACCCGTCAGGGCTACCGTTACACAAATTTCGGTCAGGTGCATGGTGAAGGTGGAGTGCTCAACCGGATCGGGGTTGGGCAGGCCCAGTGGCAGCCCGAACACCAGCATACCCAAGCCAACGAACAGGATGGGATAAGACAGCGGGTATTGCTTGAGCAGGGAAGGCAGCCAGGCCACAGCCAGAATAGCCACCCCCAGTACCACCAGAATCAGGTTGTAATGCGACATGCAGAAAGAAACGGAGTGAGAGCCTGTGCTTACGTAACTCAACCATAGGCAGCCAACCCCTACCACTAGCATCGGTCAGTACTGTTAGGTAGTAACGTATTTTTTACAGAAAGGCACTTGCCAGGCCCTCACCAAGTCAATGGCTAAGTATCATTGGTATATTTTTATAAATATTTACTTATATTTTTGTATTATAAATATAAATTCTTAACTAACACACTTATCCAACTCCAATCAATTCCTGTATGAAAAAGCTACTCTTTCCCGTACTGTGTGCCGCCGTTGGCTTGCTGCCGATTACCACCGTACACGCCCAAAACAACCTGACTACGGTGCAGCAAGTGGGCGACAACAACCGCGCCCTCGATTACCAGACCGGTGACCAGAACAAAATCAGCGTCCGGCAGACGGGAACCAGCCATACGGCCGGCGCAGCGCAGGCCGGTACGCTCAATGTGGCGGCCCAAACCCAAAACGGTTCCAACTACGAGGCCGGCTCGCTGCAGTCGGGCACACGCAACACCGTAACCCAAACGCAAACCCAATTGGGCCCCTGGACGGGTGGTCGGGCTATTGCCGTACAGACCGGTAACCGCAACGCCATTACCCAGACCCAGGACGGCACAGCCGCGGCCAGCGCAGCCCAAACCGGCAACAGCAACGCAGCCACGCAGCAGCAGCGGGGCCGTGTACTCAGAGCCGATATTCAACAGACAGGCAACAACAACCAAACCACGCAGGACCAGTTGGGCTCGGGCCTGGATGCCTCAGCTACGGCAAGCGGCAACCGCAACACTGCCCTGCAACGGCAGCGGGACGTAGGCAACCGGGCCACCGGCACCCAAACCGGCAACGACAACAGCCTCACGCAGCTGCAGGAAGCTTTCGATAACGTAGCCCGGGCTGCCCAAACGGGTAACCGCAACCTTGCCGAGCAGCGGCAGCGCAGCTCCATGAGTGAAGCTGTGGTTGAGCAGGATGGGAGCCAGAACCGCGCCTATCAAACCCAAAGCAGCGGATATGAGCACCGGGCCTACATCGACCAGGACAATAACCAGGGCCTGGCTATTCAGCAGCAGGCCGGTATTCTCAACAACGCCGCTACCTACCAGGGTGGCTTCAACGAATCGAGCACCGTAGTGCAGGACGGGCGCGAGAATAATGCGGTGGTGAAGCAAAATCATCCGTAGTGCCTCTCTACTGCCCCGAAGCAGACACGGCACCCCTGATACAGGGGTGCCGTGTCTGCTTCGGGAGTTACGGCTGGCGCTGATTCACGTCCAGTCGCTGGTAGCCGATGAGCAGGTCGGTGCGGGTGCCGGGCGGACGGTAGTATACCAGCAGATCGTACTGGTTTTCGGTTTCCTGGTGGCTGCCTTCCCAGTACACGCTGTTGGGCCCCTGGGCAGTTTGAGTGGCGTAGAGGTAGTTGTAGTAACCTTGCTTCAGCAGAGCATGGCCCGTATACTGCTGGTTCTGGGCATCGTAGGTAAGCTTAAACTCATCTTTCAACTGCCAGTCGGTGAGGGCGCCCAGCACGTACACGGGGCCGGGGGCCGGCTGCTCGCTGCGGAGCTGGAAGGTTACATCGAGGTACTCGCCGTAAGTGTCGCCGTTGCCGTATTCGCGGCTTTCAATCACACGCTGCCCGTTAATGTCGTCGTATTGGGAGTAGCGCTGGCCGTTGCGGGTAGCCTCGGGCTGGAGCAGGGCGGTGCGGGGCGAGGCTTCGGCATCGAGGCGGGCCACGCCTACGCCCAGGCTCCGGAACGTGCGCAGGTCGAAAAACCGGAACTCGCTCAGGGCCGGAAAGGCGTTTTCGAAGTTGAAATACTGATAATCCAGCTGCCGCTCGGCGTCGCGCACGAAGGTGGGGCGCAGGTTGTAGTGGGCATTGTCCCAGCGGAAATTCTGGCGCAGAATTACCTTCACCTCCTGGGCCGGGTTGAGCAGGTTCATGTTGTAGCGAATGCCAAAATCTACCTGCTGCAACGTGTAGCGCTCCTGCCCGGCCACGGGAATGCCCTGCTTCATGGCAATCTGCACGCCCCCTTCCTCGTACACCAGCACCCGGCGGCTGAGCAGCGGCGTGCCGCCCGGCCCCTGCACCAGCCACAGGTAGTTGCCCGAAAGCTTTACCCGCGGCATCTGCAGCTGGTAGTGGTAGTAGGGCACTTTGGTGTTGATAGAGGCCCGGTAATTGGTGATATTCTGCTCGTTGATTTCACTCAGGAACTGCATATCCGTTAACACCGAAGGCTGCCAGTTCAGGTCGCAGTGTACCAGCTTGGCTGTAAGGCGCTGCCCCTGCCCGCCCAGCACATCAAACTCCAGCACCGGCATGGCCCCGCCACTCAGGGCCACCACCGGCGGGCTAAATACCTCATTGGCCTGGCCGGTAGGCACGTAGCACTGCACCGTCTGCACGTTGGGGTCGTAGGTGGCGTCCTCGTAGCGCAGGGTTTTATCGGCGTAATACTCAGGGGGCCGCTGGCCGGGCGTGGCGGGCCGGCGGGCGGCGTTGGGGTCGGTGATGGGCGTACCCAGCGGCACGCAGGCCGTAGCCAGCAGCAACAGAAGCGGAGAGAAACGAGGCATAAGGGCGAATGTAGCGCGAAGCTTCCTATCTTACCATACTATCCAGAAATGCCAAGATGGCACCATGCTACGCCACTCCTACGCCACCCATCTGCTGGAAGCTGGCACCGACATTCGCGTTATCCAAGATTTACTGGGGCACAGTAGTATAAAGACCACCGAAATTTACACCCATGTAGCCCAGCGCAGCCAGCCGGCGTCTCCCCTCGACAGCCTCGGGTTATAAAGCCCGAGTTTCAGCAATAAGCCTAACGGCCATACTGTTGCCGAAAGATTACTGCGTACAGAGCGTATATTGCCGAAATTCAACCACTCTTGCCACCTTCGGCAATAGGAATGTTATAGGCAATACAATGGCAACCGTTCCGAATAATAGAATTTATCCATTCAGGCTTTGGCTGCTTACAACAATGATTGTTGGTCCAGTTTTACTTGGACTTGGAAGTTCATTGTACGACGCCAGCTACTTTAAGAACTCAGCGAATATTGGTGTCATTTTCTTGTTTATCCCATTCGGAATAGCATTTTCGACGCCAACCTTTATGGTAGTTTGGTTGGCACATTCATCATTAACGGGAAAGCTTTCTCCTGTTTTATTGAAGTGGCTCCTGGTAATTCTTGCAATAATTGGAGTATTTGTAACATTTTCACTTATTGGCGGTTCTATGGCAAGAACTTACAGTCTATTTTATGCTGGGGCCGTTATTGTCTCAGGTTTTATTTTGCAGGGGTGGAAATCGTGACAGTACTGCCTATAACATGAGTTTGCCAATATACCGGCTGAAGAACAAATGTTAAACGACATAACCTTATTGAACTATTGTAATAAATTTAAGCTGACGGAAGGCTATTGCCGGTACATCGGCAAGCTCTTCTCCGTTATGTGCCATACCACTCTCCCACAATGACAGAACTAATTGCAGCCATTAATGAAGTAATTAAATATGGACTTCAGCCGAACCTAAAAACTGAAGGCAGAAATCGAGAATTAGAAAAAAATCTCGTTAGGATTTACAGCTATTACTTTGATATTGCTTTTGAGTTTGATGACAAAGATTATCCCCAGTTCAATAAAAAGATCGACACAATTAGACAGAACGTAACGAGCAACTTTCCTGAATTCTGTTTCTACAAGAAAGTTTCTGATATTAATGACATAGACAATTCACAGGAAGATCATATTGGTGACGCAATTGACGATTTGACGGACATCATAATCGACATGTGGGAAATCAAATGGAGAATAGAAAACAACAGTCTCGCAGACGGGCTCCGTTTCTTCGAATTGATATTTTATAGTCATACACAACAGCATATCATAGACCTGTTGAATTATATGAAACAGAACGGATAAACACGGCACATAACATCGGTTTTGCAATATGGTGGCTGATGAACAAGTGCTGAACGATTGTGCTACTATTGAACTTTAGTTTCTACATTTAAACTGACGGAACACGGAATGCCACCACATCGCAAAGCCGTGAAACGTCACAAATAATACAACACACAAAACCGCCCCGCCCTAAGCGTATGGCTTCGAGCGTGGCGGTTTGCTATTTATCTACCTGTTCGCCGGTTCTAGCGGTGCAGGTCGAAGCGGTCCAGGTTCATCACCTTGGTCCAGGCGGCCACGAAGTCGCGCAGGAACTTCTCGCCCGCGTCGTGGGTGCCATACACCTCAGCAATGGCGCGCAGCTCCGAGTTCGAGCCGAAGATGAGGTCCACGCGGGTGCCGGTCCACTTCACTTCGCGGGTTTTGCGGTCCAGGCCTTCAAACAGTTCGTCAGCCTCGGAGGTGGCGCGCCAGGTAGTGCCCATGTCCAGTAGGTTCACGAAGTAGTCGTTGGTGAGCTGGCCGGGGCGGGTGGTGAACACGCCGTGGCGCGAGCCGTCGTAGTTGGCGTCGAGCACGCGCAGGCCGCCTACCAGCACCGTCATTTCGGGAGCCGTGAGAGTGAGCAGCTGGGCGCGGTCGATGAGCATGGCTTCGGCCACGGCCTCGTGGTGCAGGGCCAGGTAGTTGCGGAAGCCGTCGGCGCTGGGTTCCAGGGCCTCGAACGACTGCACGTCGGTCTGCTCCTGGGTAGCATCCGTGCGGCCAGGGGCGAAGGGTACCTCTACCGAATGGCCAGCCGCGCGGGCCGCCAGCTCGATGCCAACGCCACCGCCCAGCACAATCAGGTCGGCCAGAGAAACCTGCTTGCCACCGGTCTGGCTGGCGTTGAACTGCTGCTGAATGGCCGTAAGCTTATCCAGCACTTTGTCCAGCTCGGCGGGGTTATTGGCCGTCCAGTACTTCTGGGGCACTAGGCGGATGCGAGCCCCGTTGGCTCCGCCGCGCTTATCGGAGCCGCGGAACGTGGAGGCCGATGCCCAGGCCGTGCGCACCAGCTCGGCCACCGTCAGGCCCGAATCGGCCAGCTGCTGCTTCAGCGCGGCCACGTCAGCCGCGTCGATGGGGGCATAGTCAGCTTTCGGCAGCGGGTCCTGCCAGATCAGCTCCTCGGCGGGTACCTCGGGGCCTACGTAGCGCGAAATGGGACCCATGTCGCGGTGGGTGAGCTTAAACCAAGCGCGGCTAAAAGCATCGGCAAACTCCTCGGGGTTTTCGAGGAAGCGGCGCGAAATCTTCTCGTAGATGGGGTCTACGCGCAGGGCCAGATCCGAAGTAAGCATGAAGGGAGCGTGGCGCTTGGCCGGGTCGTGGGCGTCCGGAATCAGTCCTTCGCCGGCGTTGTTCTTGGGCCGCCACTGGTGTGCCCCGGCGGGGCTCTTGGTCAGCTCCCACTCATACTCAAACAGATACTTGAAGTAATCGTGGCTCCACTGGGCGGGCGTAGAGGTCCAGGCACCTTCTAAGCCGCTGGTAATGGTATCGGCGCCGTTGCCGGTGCCGTAGGAGTTCAGCCAGCCCAGTCCCTGCTCCGCAATACCAGCGGCGGCGGGCTCGTGTTTGATGTACTTGGCGGGGTCGGCGGCGCCGTGGGTTTTGCCGAAGGTGTGGCCGCCGGCAATCAGGGCCACGGTTTCCTCGTCGTTCATGGCCATGCGGCCGAAGGTTTCGCGGATGTCCCGGGCCGAGCCCATGGGGTCGGGGTTGCCGTTGGGGCCCTCAGGGTTCACGTAGATGAGGCCCATCTGCACGGCCGCCAGCGGTTTTTCCAGCTGCCGGTCGCCGGAGTAGCGCAGGTCGCCACCCAGCCATTCCTTTTCCGAGCCCCAGTAGATTTCATCCAGCGGCTCCCACACGTCGGCGCGGCCACCCGAGTAACCGAAGGGCTTAAAGCCCATCGACTCCAGGGCGCAGTTGCCGGCCAGAATCATCAGGTCGGCCCAGGAAATCTGGCGGCCATATTTCTGCTTAATGGGCCACAGCAGCAGGCGGGCCTTGTCGAGGTTGGCGTTATCGGGCCAGCTGTTGAGGGGGGCAAAGCGCTGCATGCCCGAGCCCGCGCCGCCGCGGCCATCGGCAATGCGGTAGGTACCGGCCGAGTGCCAGGCCATGCGGATAAAGAACGGGCCGTAGTGGCCATAGTCGGCGGGCCACCAGTCCTGCGAGGTAGTCATCAGCTCGAACAGATCCTGCTTCACGGCATTCAGGTCAAGCTTTTTGAACTCCTCCACGTAGTCGAAGCCCGGGTCCATTGGGTCGGAGAGCGAAGAGTGCTGCCGCAGGATATTGAGCCGAAGCTGGTTGGGCCACCAGTCACGGTTGCGGGTACCACCACCGGCCGCCTGCTTCAGTGCGCCCCCCAGGAACGGGCACTTGGCCACGGAGGTATCGTTCATGAAGTATTCGGTGGTGTTGTTTTCGGGGGCGTGCCCTTTCTGTTCGTGCGCCATGGGTTGGGTTAGGATGGGTTGAACGTAACGCTGAGAAGAATCTGAGTTCCACCAACGGTTATTGACGGTACTTTTAGGTCAGCCTTTGCAAGGGCCGCTGATTGTCGAGCTCAAAAGTAGGAAACGACTTTCAGATAAGAATCATTCTTATGTAGAAAGACAAAATATCATTCCAAATGTTTGCTGGAGTCCACTGTAAAACTGCATATGCGCGGTTTTACCAGTAGACTCCGGCCGCGCTGCACGAACACCTTCATTTCCGAACTACCACAAAAAAGCCCCCTCAGACGCTGAATAGTCTGACGGGGCTTTTTTATTGGCAGTCGGGGAATCAGCCGGCTACATTTCAGCCAGCATTTCCCACCGGTCGTTGAGCTGGGCCAGCTCTTTCTTGACCTGCTCGAATTTGAGGGTAGCGTCTTTCAGCTGGGCGGCGTTTTGGTAGATCTGGGGGTCGGCCAGTTGGGCTTCGTACTGGGCCAGCTCTTTTTCCCGCTCATCAATCTTCTTTTCTACTTCGGCCAGCTCTTTGAGGGCTTTTTTCTGATCGGGCGAAGGGGTTTTGGCGGGCGAAGCGTCCACTTTCTTCTCTTCTTTAGGCAGCGGCTTCGGGGCCGAGGGTGAGGGCAAACCGGCCTTCTTGGCGGCTTTTTCCCGGTCTTCCTGCCACTGCTCGTACTCGTTGTAGGTGCCAGGGTACTCCTTCAGTTGGTAATCCTCGATGTACCAGATTTTGTTGGCCACGTTCTCCACGAAGAACCGGTCGTGGCTAATCACGATGTAGGTGCCCTGGTACTGGTCGAGGGCCTGAATCAGGATGTTCACCGACTGCATATCCAAGTGGTTGGTCGGTTCGTCGAGCAGCAGGAAGTTGGCTTCCGAAATCAGGGTTTTGGCCAGGGCCACGCGGCTTTTCTCACCGCCCGAAAGCACCTTAATTTTCTTGTACACGTCGTCGCCGGTGAACAGGAAGGAGCCCAGCACCGTGCGCAACTCCATTTCGGTGCGCTTGGAGCCCGCCTCCACCATCTCCTGCAGAATCTCATTCTCGATGCGCAGGCTTTCCAGCTGGTGCTGGGCGTAGAACGACATAATCACGTTGTGGCCCAGCTGGTGGTTGCCGGTGGTGGGCGCCTCGGAGCCGGCCACCAGGCGCATCAGCGTAGATTTGCCCTTGCCATTGGCCCCAATGAGGGCAATTTTGTCGCCCCGCTCGATATGGACGTGGGTGTCACGGAAGATGATCTTCTCGCCGTACTTCTTGCCTACGTGCTCCATGCGCAGGATGTGGCGGCCAGGCGTGACGGTGAAGTTGAACTTGATGTTCACGCGGGCGTCGTCCTGGGCTACGTCGTCGATGCGCTCCAGCTTGTCGAGCATCTTCACCCGGCTCTGAGCCTGCTTGGCTTTGCTGGCCTTGGCCTTGAACCGCTCAATAAACCGCTCGGCCTGCCGGATCTGAGCCTGCTGATTCTCGAACGCGCCTTTCTGAATAGCGTTGCGCTCCTCCTTCTCTTCGAGGTAGAAGGAGTAGTTGCCGGCGTAGGGCACCAGCTTGCCGCCGGTTACCTCCACGGTGGTGTTGGTGGTGCGGTCCAGGAACTCCCGGTCGTGGCTGACGATGATAACGGCACCCTCGTAGCCAGCCAGGTAGTTCTCAATCCACTTGATACTCGGTAGGTCCAAGTGGTTGGTGGGTTCGTCGAGCAGCAGCAAGGAAGGCTGCTGGAGCAGGATTTTGGCCAGCATCACGCGCATACGCCAGCCGCCCGAAAACAGCTTCAGGGGGCGCTGCAGCTCCTCGGTGGTAAAGCCCAGCCCTTCCAGGATTTCCTCGGCCCGGGCCTGCATGGTGTAGCCGCCCAGGGCCTCGAACCGCTCCTGCAGGTTCGCCAGCTTTTCTACCAGGTCGTCGGTGTAGTTGGTTTCAAACTCCAGCAATACCTCGTCAATCTTCTTCTGAATATCCAGCGCCTCGGCAAAGGCTTGCATGGCCACCACCAGAATGGACTCGTGCGAATCGTAGCTGAGCAGATCCTGATTCAGAAAACCCAGGCTCACGTCCTTGCTCATCGAGATGCTGCCGCCGTCGGGCTTGTACTCGCCCACCAGAATGCGCAGCAGCGTGGATTTACCCCGGCCGTTCAGCCCGATCAGGCCAATCTTATCCTTGGGTTTGATGTGCAGGTTGGCCTTATCGTAGAGGGTACGGGAGCCGAAGTGAAAATCGAGGTCGGTAATGGAAATCATCCTACTTTGCGGGGCTTGAAGCCGCAAAGGTAGGGGTTTAAAAAAGTGAAACCGAACGATTACGCGGGCTACTTCCTTGCCTCTACCTTGCTGGATATACCCCTTCTATCTTACTGATGGATTTATTAGGACTGCTTTTCGACCTCTTTTCTCTCGGCCGCTCACCGGACTACCCAAAACCCACTCTGATTTCGAAGGTGACAATTTGGCTACTGTTTTTCGGCCTCCTATTTCTAGGCTTTACAGCCAATTACCATCCCGTTTCCCTACTTTATTTCGGGCTGTATTGCCTAGCAGCCATGCTGATGGCGTGCGGAGTAGCCTATGCTCTGTTTCGGATGAATATTATGGGTGGCTACCGTCCCAGCGAGTTTGGTTTGTTTGTCACGGCTATGGCAGTTTGGTTTGTTGGGGCGGCATTGTGGTTTGTTGGCTAGCGGTCTGCTGTTTCCTCAGCCCTGTCGAAATAAAGGTTAATAATTAGCTACAGCCTGAAGATGCAAGTATTTGATATTCTTTCTCGCGAATTCCAATCATTTCATTTTAAGAAACTTAACCACAACTGGAACGCTGACCCAAATGCGCCGGAGCCCCACCTGACCGTCACGGGGCAAACTGTGCAACTTGAGTTTTACCTGAATGCCTTCCAGTTTGAGCAATTTCAGGAAGGCGACAAGACGTATGTGACGTTTCGGAATTGCCATAAATACGCCTTCACCACTTTAAACGATGAGGGCTACTACAAAGGGCAGCACCGCTACAATAGCCGGCAATTACCCTGGGGAGAGTTTTACGAGTTATTTACTAATTGGCAGGTTGATTTCCCTGATGAGTCCATGATTATTGGTCTTGTTTCTGATGCTGCTCAGCTTCACCACTTTGTGTTTTTCCTAAAAGACAACACATTCGAATGCGTGGCGGAGAGTTGGGATTTTCAACGGAGGTAGGCCGTTTCCTACACTCCCTCAAACACTTCAGCCCACTCCATCTGCAGCTCCGGCAGCGTGGCTACCGGCACCAGGCCGGGCGTGTAGAACTCCCCGCGCAGCTGGTAGCGGCCGGCTTCATCGAGCAGATACACGATGATGTTTTTCTGGCCGGGCTCTACTACCCAATATTCCCGCACGCCGGCTTCCTCGTAGAGGTCGAACTTCTCCTTGGTGTCGCGGGTAAAGTTGCCGGGACTCAGGATTTCGATAATCCAGTCGGGGGCCCCGAGGCAGCCCCGGTCGTCGAGCTTCTGCGGGTCGCAGATAACGCACACGTCGGGCTGCACCACGGTTTCGATGCTGGCGTCGTTGTTGGGGGTACTGCGGGTGAGGCGCACATCGAAGGGAGCTACGTAGGTTTTACATTGCCGACCGCGCAGAAACCAGGCAATGGGCGTGCTGATGTTGCGGGAAATATCCTGGTGGCGGCGCTTGGGGGCGGGACTCATCAGGCGCACCCGGCCCCGAATCAGCTCCACCCACTCGGTTAGCTGCCAGGTAAGGTAATCGGCGTAAGTGTAGCGGCGCGAAAGGTCCAGCTGCGACACGTCGGTGATGGGGACCATGGGTGCGGGGGCAAGGGTGACTCAGGTAAATATAGTCGGCTCCGGGGCAATACGGGCACCGTCCGGGCCGGTTCAGCCTGTATCTTGCGGCCCAAACTCCTCTCCCCCACTCCTACCGCATGAACCGCCGCCTGCTTCCCGTTGCGTTGCTTCTTACCTTTGCTGCCTGCCGCTCCACGGAGCAGGAAGGCTCCGTGGCCGAAGCCCGGGACCAGAACCTGCCGGCGCTGGAAGGCGAGCAATCCACCACCGAGAAAGTGGGCAACACGGGCCGGGGCCACGCCTACGTGCGCCGCTTCTACGAGCAGAAAGGCCGCTACTACGCCGTGCTCGACTACGTGCAGTTTCTGAAAGGCCCCGATGCCGTGGCCGCCGCCCAGCGACGCGGCGACGCCATAGCGGAAGTGCAGAACGGTGACACGGTGTACTCCGTGCCCAACGACTACTACATCGTGAACGAAAACAAGAAAGAGCGCACCCTGCCGCTACGGGCCGGAGCTACGTTTCGGTTCTGGCAGAACGGTGGCAACGGGCTGGCGCAACGCCCACTGGCTCCGGCGCAAGTGCTGGCAACGCCGCCCGCCTCACTGAAATACGCGCCCTTCGTGGTGGAAACCCGGCAGGGCGAAGTAGTGAGCCTGACGGAGCAGTACGTTCCGTAGCAGCAAATTTTGCGGGCCCAGTCGACTGTGGGAGCCTACCGGGCCGTATAGGACAGTATCTGTTGTACGATACTACCCTTTCAGCTATGGCCACCACCCCTCCTTCCGTAACTCCTGACGAAACCAACGACCGTTCCGCCGCTGCCGCCCAGGGCAAACAGGCCGGCAGCGCAGTAGGCCAGACCGCTGGCCGCCCCACCTACGGCAGCGGCGGCTACGAGCTGAATCTCGACGCCGAAAGCGGCGACGAGGGTGGCTCGGGCAGTGCCTCCTCTTCCAACGAGAGAAGCACCCGAACCGAATCCTCCGACGCAGCGTAGCACCTACTCTGCCCAACTGCTGCTTTTAAACAAACAAGCGCCCCCGAAAACCTATCAAGGCCTTTGGGGGCGCTGTTTTATGCGCTGTACAGCGGCGCTATTGCTTGATGAGCTGCCGGGTAATCTTCTGCTGTTGTGGCGTTACAATCCGCACGGTGTACACGCCAGCCGGCAACCCCGACAGATCAATTTCCTGCCGGCTGATGGTGCCGGTACTTCTCACCGTGCCGTACGCATCCAGCACCTGATAGGTGCTACCAGTCAGCTCAGGCCCCTGCATAAGTATGCGGTCAGTGGCCGGATTCGGAAACATACTGAGTTGCTCGGTGTGCTGTGCCTCAGCATCCGCTAAAGCCACTGAGGCCGGGGTACTGCCGGTACGGGCTGCAGCGGTGCTCCGACTGATGCGTACCCAGTTGAGGTTCCAGCCACCCGTTTGCGCATACACCCCGAAGCTGTACGTGCCGGCGTTGAGCGTGACGGTGCGCGACACGGTGGTCCAGCTCTGCCAGCCCCCAGTGGCCGGAATGGCAGTATTTCCGAGCTGGATAGCGCCAGCATTCAGATCGGAGGATACGGTGCCGCCGCCGGGGCTGGCTACGCGGTACTCGATGAGGTACTGGCCGGTACCCGGAATACTGAGGTTGCCGTAGGCCATCCAGTCGCCGGCATCAATGTAGCCCACGTTTTGGCCTCCGCCGGCATCAGTGGTGGCCTCTACCTGCACACCGCTCATGCTGCTGTAGCTTTCGGCCTGAAAGGTAACGCTGAATGAGGCGGCCGCATTTGTGAAATTGAGCCAGTTGATGTTACAGCCAGTGGAAGAGGAGGCATACAGGCGTAGCGTCTGCTGGCCGGCCGGCAGCGTTACGGTGGTGCTGATGGTCTGCCAGCTCTGCCAGCCGCCGGTGTTGCCCACGTTGATGCTGCCCAGCACCGTGCCACTGCTGTTGCGCAGCTGCAAGGTAGCGCCGCCGTTGGCCGATGCCACCCGAAACTCCACTTTATACGTACCGGCGGCGGCCACGCTCACGGCATACTCAAGCCAGTCGCCGGTTTCAAACCAATCCACATTCTGGCCACCACCCGCATCAGTAGTGGGCTCTTTGTCGGTGCCTTGCTGGGCCGAAAAATTCTCCGCTTCTATCTTGCCCGGCAAGGCCTGAGCCGTGCCCCCGGTACCGCTGCGCTGCAGTACTACCTGGTTAATGGCCGAGAGCAGGGAGTAGGGTCCGGCAGCATCCCCGCCCAACTGCCAAATCATGAGGCCGCTGCCCTGGTCGAAGGCCAGATTGGTTTTGCTTTTGATAGTGGTGATGCCGTTGTAGCCGATGCCCTGGAACAAGTCGGCGTAGGGGTCGGCACCGCGGGCAACCAGGGAAGCATAGGTTTCGCCGCCGGCCTGCCCGTAGAACGGCACACCCAGCACCAGCTTGCCGGCTGGCAGCCCCCGCCCGCGCCAGTAGCTGAGCGACTGAGAAGCCAGGGCGTAGGTGGAATGGGCCGGCGCGGCGTCGTCATAGGCCATTACGTTTATAAAATCGAGGGCAGAGAGGGCTCGGTCCAGAATGCTGGGGCCAGCCCAGGTACCGCCCGCTACGGCCGTGGTCAGGAGCTTGCCCCGGCTGTGCAGCTGGGTGCCCAGTTCCTGCATCAGGTTGGCGTAGCCGTTGGCCGTGCTGTTGGTAGGATGCTCCCAGTCAATATCTACCCCATCGAGGCTATACTGGCTGGCAAAGCTGACGAGGTTAGTGGCAAAGTTGCGGGTATAGGTAGCGTTATTGCCAATGGAGGCAAACTCCGTGGGGTTGCCGTTGTTCATCCAGCCGCCCACCGAAATCAGCACCTTCACCCCGCGGCTGTGAGCCGTGGCCACCAGGCTCTGCAGCTTGGCTGGATTTTCGATGGGGCGTAGGGTGCCGTCGGCGTTGGGCAGCAGAAAGGCGTAATTGATGTGCGTGAGCTTATCGTACTGCAGGGTGCTCACGTCGCCGGTCCAGGAGGGCAGATAACCGATAACACGGAACTGCGCCACCGCAGGCACCGAGGCCAGCAGCAACACCAGAGCTGCCAGAGCATTTTTGAGGAAAGTACTTGTTTTCATACGGGGTCAGCAGCGGGGTTGTGGAGGTGGAATGGGCAAAGGGGTTAGCGTTTCAAGAAGCGCTGCGTGAGCTGGCGGTGGCTGGTGGTAGTGGCGCGCACTACATAGAGTCCGGCAGGCAACGCAGCAATGTGCAGCGTAGCACCGGGGGCATAATCCGTCAGCACGAGGCGGCCCCGGGCATCCAGCACCACCAGGCTGCGCAAGCGGGTATTAGGAGGCAGAGAGAAGTGTAGCTCCGTGGCCGCAGGATTGGGATAGAGGCCCAGGGGCTCCGTATCCGCCTGGGCGTGCGTGGCTGTGGGGGCCCCTACGGGTGAGCCGAACACTTCTATTTCCCAGAGCGAATAGCCATAGGCAGTGGCCCGGCGGGTAGCGTAAAGACGTAGGTAGCGGCCCCGGGCACTCAAACCGGTTAGGTTGTCCACGCCCCCGTCACTGTTCAGCACCGTCTGGATGTTGGTCCAGGTGAGGCCATCCGGGGAAGTCTGCAGGTGGTAATCTTTGGCGTAGGCTGCCTCCCAGCTTACTTGCACCCGACTGATATTGTGCAGGCTACCGAAATCCAGCGTCAGGTACTGGGGGTCGGCAAATACGCTGCCCCAGCGGGTGTTGATATTTTCATCAGCGGCGGCGGTAGCACTGGTGGCATTGGTTTCCTGCGAGGAGGCCGTCAGGCCAACCGGCCGGATGCGGCCCGCCTCCCACCCTTGCGGCAGGCTCACATACTGCTGGCCCAGGGCCGTGAGCTGACCGGAGTTACCCAGCAGGTTGATGAAGGGAATTTCGCCGTTGCGGCCCGAAAACCAGGCATACCGGAAGATGGCCGGCTCTTTTTCCAGATAGTTTACGGCGTCCAGCAGGTACTTCTGCTGCAGGGGCAGCGTAATCTGGCTAGGGGGCAGGTCGCCACAGGCAAACTCCGTAAGCCAGATGGGCTTGTTGTAGCGCTTCAGCTCCGCAATTTTCTCGCGCAGCCACCGCTCCTCGCACACGTAGGTATGCACCGCAATGTAGTCGACGCGGCAGTTGGGACAGGCGGCGAAGAAAGCATCAAGATACTGCGTGGGCGAATAATAGGTCACGCCATTCTCTGTTACGCAGTTGCCGCAGTAGTTCACAGCCGGCGACACCAGGGCCAGATTTTTGCGCCGGGCTACGTCTTCCAGTACCGGCCACAGCGCAGCGGCCTGGGACGGCGTGAGGTTGGCCTGGCTCAGGAAATTCGGCTCATTAAAACCCAGTAAATACCGGGAACTGTTAGGAATACTGGCTGCCAGCTGGTTGGCCGTTACCGGGCCGTTGCCCAGGTTGCGGCCCCACTGCATGGGCACATAGTCAACGCCTAGGCTGGTATATACTCCGGCTGCGCCGGCATCGGGCTGGGAAGCCCAGTTGTACCACCAGCTAATGCCGGGTGCTAGCACTTGCATATCGGCAGCGGAGTGGTAACCATAGGCCAGGCCACGCTTGGCACTTTTGGTTTGCGCGGTAGCCGCGGCGGCCCAGGCCAGCAGTATCAGCAACCCACCCAGCACCCATCCTCTGCTCCCCCGGAATCTGCTACGTAATATCATGACCTGACCTGATAAAAAATACGGCGGGTAAGGCCCCCGGCCCTACCCGCCGGAAGTTGCGAGTACTACTTCTGGAAACGGCGTGTAACTGGCTTATTACCGGCCGACAGCAGCCGTAGCACATACATGCCTGGTTGCAGCCCCGATACATCAATGCCGTGCGTAGCCCCGGCACCACTGAGCACCGTCCGGCCCCAGCTGTCCAGAATCTGGTACTGGCTGCCGGTCAGGCTATGTGCAGCACGCAGCAGCAGTCGGTCGGTAACCGGGTTCGGGTACACTTCCACCGCATCGGTAGCATCGGCCTGTTCTTTGGTCGTAGCTTCCGCGGTAGCCATGCGAGCGGCGCCGGCTCGGGTAATGCGCACCCAGTTGAGGTTCCAGCCCCCGCTCTGGGCATAGATGCCGAAATTATAGGTCCCGGCATTGAGGGTAACGGTTTTGGACACGGTGGTCCAGCTCTGCCAGCCCCCGGTGGCCGGAATGGCCGTATTGCCGAACTGGATGGCACCGGCGTTCAGATCCGCGGAGATGGTGCCCCCGCTGGCCCCGCTGGCTACGCGGTACTCAATGGTGTAGGTGCCGGTGGTGGGGAAGTTGATGTTGTTCCACACCAGATAGTCGCCGGCATCCACGTAGCCCATGTTCTGGCCCCCGCCCGCATCGGTGCAGGCTTCCACCGTCATGCCGTTGTTCACGTTGGCCGCTTCGGCTTCCAACTGCCGGCTAAAGGCCGCCGCAGCGGTCCGCACGCGCAGGGACGTGGTCTTGTCGTTCCAGTTGCTGGCACCTAAAGCATTGTTTACCAGGCAGCTGTTGCCGGCACTACCCACCGTGAGGGAGGCCCCCGAGTAAGTATCGTTTTCGTAGAGCACTACCTCGTAGCCGCTGTTCACGCGCAGGGAGGAAATGTCGTCGTTGAGGATGCCCCGGCTTTGCAGGGCGGCCAGGGAATAGTCGCCCACGGGCAGGGGCACGGCCGTGCCCGTGTAGTTGCAGTCCTTGTACACGGTGGCCTCACCCGCCGCGCCACCGGCCGGAGCCGAGCCCGAAATACTGAAGGAACCCAGGGAGCCGTAGTCGGAGTAGCCGTCGGTGGCCGGGTTGCCGGAGCTGGTACCATCAATCTGAAGGTAATAAGTACCCGCCCCAAGGTTGGCCGATAACGACACGTTCAGGTTGCCTCCTCCGCCAGTATAGAAAGTACCGATAAGCCCGCCACTGCCCGTGAAGAGGCGCGCTACTATATCGAGGTTGCCGTAGCGGCCCACGGTGTTCACGCTCAGGTTCACGGTGCCCCCACCGGTACTAAACGAGAAATAATCCTGGTCGGCGGTACGCTCAATGAGGCCCCCACCCGAGAGGCTGTTACCGTTGCGGGCCAGGGCCGTAGCCCCGGAAACCGCGTTGCTGTGGTCATCGGCGCGGTAGCCTAGGTTGTAAGTAGCTCCCGCCATAATGACCAGGTCGTCTTCGGTTTGGCTGGCGGAGCTGTACTCACCCCGGCTCCAGTGCGTAACGGGCTTGTAGTAGCCTGCGCCCATGATGGGAGCCCAGACAGTGTTGGGGTTATTGCTGTTGGTGGTGTATTCTTCCTTGGGGTTGAGGCGGCCGTCGTGGCTCAGGCCCAGGGTATGGCCCACCTCGTGAGAAGCCGCTTCCCCGCCCGACTTGGGGTCCGACATGAATACCCAGCAGGGCGTATCGTCATTGTAGCGGAAGGACGTGAGGTAGGCTACCCCACCCGCGCCGGGTGCAATGGTGCTGCCACTGCCCGGCGACACCACGCAGCGCATACGCATGTTTTTGGGGTAAGAATTGAACACGTTTTCGTCGGTGGTGACGTTGACGTGGAAGGGCCGGAAATCCTCGCTCACCAGCTCCCACATGGCCTGCACGTTGGCATCCGTCATGTTGGCGGAAGGGGCGTTGTAGGCGTTACCGTTGTTCCAGCCGGTGCCGGCCGGCAGGGCGTAGCCGTCCACATCCAGCAGAATGCAGCCCCGGGCGCCGGGGTAGCTTTGCAGCGAAACCACGGCGGCGCGGTTGGCCGCCGTGCCCGCCCCGGCCGGCTCCTGGTAGCCCGCTGGCTTATCGTAGTCGAGGCAGATAACTTTATGAATATCCACTTGCTGCACCACCACATTGCCCTGCCGGTCGGCGGTGTAGGTGTAGGCCTGGCGGGTGTTTTTCAGCACGATATTACCTTCCACGCCCTGGTCATCCATGCGCAGCACGAACGAGGAGTTGGGCACGCCCTGAATCTCGCCGGCCAGCAGTGCTCCGGTTTTGCCCAGGTCCTGGCGGTGGTTGACTTTGCCGCTGAAAATCTGGCTGGCGGCCACGCGCAGCTCCACTGTAGGCACGGCCCGCTGGGCTATGTCGGCGGCTACCTGGGCCTGCAGCTGGCGCACCAGTGCCTGGCGGCTGCCCAGGCTGAAGGCCGGGGCGGCAGGGCGGTTCTGGGCCGGGGCAGCCAGTCCGCTTAATAGCAGGGCGGCCCCCATCCCGTAGGAATAGAGTTTTTTCATGACGTGTAGGATGGTTGTGGTGGGGTATTCAGCAGGACAACTGATGCAGCCACTCGGGCCGGTACCAGGCTCCATATCAGGAGGCTGGATGCCAAATAAGCGGGCTTACCCACATATTTCCAAGGCTGCATCCGCGGCCCTACCCCTCGCCTGTATCCCTCCTACACGCTTACAGCACACTCACAAAAACACCTTCCCTTTTCTTCGGTCCTGCTTTCGGGGTGGCAGGGGCCGCAGCGGGCTGCGCACTTAAAAAACAACCAAAACCCAGCAAAAACTTCCCCGATTTCCAACCTGTGTAGAAACACCAAAGGCACTCCAGCGGCGGAGTGCCTTTGGTGCAACTGCTTGCCCTAGCTATCCGTCAGCCTGGGGCGCTACCCAACAAAGGGCGCTTTGAACTCCGGCGCTACGCGCTTTTTCGAGGCCTGCTCGTAAGCGTAGGCCAATGCCAGCAAGGGACCTTCCTGGTAGGCTCCTCCCACGAACGAGAGGCCCACCGGCAAGCCATGGACCTGCCCCATGGGTACCGTAATGTGGGGGTAGCCTGCCATGGCTGCCGGGGAGGAAAAGCCCGGCCCGCCGCCCGAGTCGCCGTTAATCAGGTCAATGCAGCGGGCGGGGGCATTGGTGATGGCCACAATGCCATCCAGCTTTTCTTTGCGCAGTACACTGTCCAGGGCGGCTTTGGCCCCGTCGTGCGATTTGCGCAGGGCTTCCTGATACTTGGAGCTGCTCAGCCCTTCCAGCTTGTCGGAGGTTTCCAGAATTTCCTGCTGGAAGAAGGGCATCGCCTTGGGTTTGTTTTCGACGTTGAAGCGGATGACGTCGGTGAGGGTTTTCACGCTCGCGCCGGCCGTGGCCAGGTACTTGTTCACGCCGTCTTTGAACTCGTAAAGGAGCACGTCGTACTCGGCCTCGCCCAGCGGGTCGGTCTGTTTTTCCACCTCTACCTCCACTACGGTGGCACCCTGGGCTTTGAGCACTTCCAGCGCGGCTTTTAGCAGCGGTATGGCATCAGAAGAGCCCTTCAGGTGGTTTTTTTCCACGCCCAGGCGTTTGCCTTTCAGCCCGTTGGCATCCAGAAATTTCGTGTAATCAGCCTGAATCCTGCCGGTGCTTTCCTTGGTAACGGCATCCTGGGCATCCTCGCCGGCCAAAGCACCCAGCAGCAAAGCCGCGTCGCGGACGGTGCGCGTCATGGGGCCGGCCGTATCCTGGGTAGCCGATATGGGAATGATGCCCGCCCGGCTCCACAACCCCACCGTAGGCTTCAGACCCACCAGCCCGCAGCATGAGGCCGGCGACACAATGGAGCCGTCGGTTTCGGTACCAATGGCCAGGGCACAGAGGTTGGCCGCTGCCGCCGCGCCCGAGCCCGAGCTGGAGCCGCTGGGCGTACGGTCGAGGATGTAGGGGTTTTTGGTCTGGCCGCCGCGGCTGCTCCAGCCGCTGGTGCTGCGCGTGGAGCGGAAGTTGGCCCATTCGCTCAGGTTGGTTTTGCCCAGCACAATGGCCCCGGCCGCCCGCAGCTTCTGCACAATAAACGCATCCTGCCGGGCCTTGTGCCCAGCCAGGGCCAGGGAGCCGGCAGTGGTTTGCTGCTGGTCGGCCGTATCAACGTTGTCCTTCACCAGCACCGGAATGCCGTGCAGGGGGCCACGCAGCTTACCGTTTTTGCGCTCCTCGTCCAGTTGGTCGGCCAGCTGAAGAGCGTCGGGGTTGGTTTCCAGCACGGCATTCAGCCGGGGGCCGGCTTTATCGAGCTGCTCAATGCGCTGCAGGTACAGCTCCGTGATGCGGCGGGCCGTGAGCTGGCCGCTTTTCATTTTCTCCTGCAAATCTGCCACGGAAGCCTCGTGCAGCTCAAAAGCGGCATCAGCAGCGGTAGTGTCCGCTGCGCCGGCCGAAGCTGGCTTCTCGGGACTGGTAGAGCAGGCGCTTAGGGAAACAGTGGAAAGAGCAAGCCCGGCGAGGGAGCCATTGCGCAGGAAGATTCGGCGGTTCATGGAGTACGGATTTAGGCTGGTAAGGTAATCGGGAAATGTATCTAACCTATAGTTGTCCGCGTATTTATCTGCCCATATACCCGTATACATGTTCCTACACCCTATTGCGTTATGGTAGTATATTTACCTGTTCAGTATGCAGCGTTTGGGGACGTCGTTTGTCTTTTATTTCCTTGCTCTAACGCCTGCGTACCGCATATTGTACGCTACCCTACCTACCAGTGCCTGTTATGCAACTTGAACTTATCCTGGAAAATGATAATCTGACCATAAGCTACGACCACGACAACCACTGGCTGTACGTGAACTGGCAGGGCTTTCACAACCAGGAGTCCTCGCGCCAGGCCTGTCTGCTGATCCTGGAAGTTATGCGTCGGCGTCCGGCTGCCAAAATTCTCAACGACAACTCCAACATCACCCACACCACCGTTTACCTCACCAGCTGGAGCCTTAACTGGCTGCAGGAAATGTATGCGGCCGGCCTGCGCTACTTGGCGTGGATTTATGCTCCGGAATTTCCGGAGCGCAAATCCACCGATGCCATCGTGCAGTACATTGAGAATCCCACCGTGGCCTCCTTCGATGACCTGGCTACGGCCTACAACTGGCTGCGGCGGCAGCGGGTTGGCACATGAGCCACAGCACGGCAGGCTACTCGGCTTCGCTGAGCTTTTTGGCAATAGCCCCGGGCACGCCGGCACTCGTGAGCAGGCCGCTTACCAGGCCCTGCCGCCAGAGCGAAAACACCGAATAACGCCGCTCCCGGTCGGAGCGGATGCGGCCGGGCACCACGGCACCGCCCGGCCGCCGGGGATTATCATCCCGAATAACCAGGCCGTTGATAAGCGTGGTTTCGATGCGGTGCAGCACTCCGGGCTGGTTTTGGCGGTTTAGGCGCTGCAGGTTCAAGCTGGTATACTCACCCCACATGGTGCCCCGGGCCTCTGTTTTGTTCAGGCTCATCCGGAAGCGAATCTGCCGGATTTGGCCGCTCCGGAACTTCAGGCCGCGGGTTGGCACCGTCATGGAGTTGAGAATGGCCAGGGGGGCCGCCCCAAACGTACCGCTTATGGTATGGTAGCCACGGGAATCCAGCAGGTTGGCCCGAAGCTCGAGGCGGGCCCGGCACTGCCCCTGCAGCCACCCGGTAGCCTCACCGGTAAGGGGGTGCGCGGCACTCATGCGGGCCGGGTCATTGCTGAGGTTG
Organism: Hymenobacter metallilatus; assembly: GCF_003944705.1. GTDB lineage: Bacteria > Bacteroidota > Bacteroidia > Cytophagales > Hymenobacteraceae > Hymenobacter > Hymenobacter metallilatus. Next base: position 105,402 of record NZ_RWIS01000008.1, read on the forward strand.
CGCAGCGTACCCCCAAACCGGGTAATCTGCATGGTTCCGGGTTGGGCCTGGCGCGGAGCCCGGTAGAGCATAGTGAGCGTAGCCCGATTGATTTGGAGCCGTTGGAGGGCGAAACGGAACGGCAGGCGGCCCAGCGCCTCCGGTGTAACCCGGGAAATGGCGGGGTTCATCGGGAAGCGGCCGTCGCTGCGGGTGCTGACGCGGGCATTCCGGATGAGCAGGGTTGTGGCCTTTAGCTCCCCCTGGTTTATGGCCGCCGGAAAGTCGAGCCCGGTTAGCAGCAGCTCCGGCAGCCGGGCCGATACGTGGGCAGCCTGATGGCCTTTGCGGCGGGCCAGCTCCACCACCGACAGGGTGGGCACCACCAGCACCTGAGCCAGCCGCAGGTGGCCGCGGCGGGAATCGGCCTGCAGGCCCTGCCACGAAAGGTGGTAGTACGGGGCATTGAGCGTGGCGGTGACCCGACCGGTCTGCAGCTTCCACTGCCGGGCGTAGTACATACCTTGCGGGCGGCCGGCATAAGGCAGCACCTGCACGGAAGCTCCCTGCAGCCGCACTCCTGCCACTGCCGGAGCCAGCTCGGTACCAGCTACGCGCACTCTGCCATCAACAACCAACAAAGCCTGCAGTCGGCAGACCCGCAGGTAGGGCTGCAGTACCTCGTGCAGGCTGGGCGGCTTCCGGGCGGGCAGCGTGAGGGCTAGCTGCGGCGAGAGGATGCGTAAGGTATCGGCCTGAAAATGCCGGTGCGCCAGCCGGGCACCATCCAGCCCCGAGAGGAGCAGCCGGGGCAAGGCCAAGTGAATTCGTACGGTGGGGCTGCGCCGGTCCGTAATGGGCTGAAGGGGCCGGATAAGCAGCGAATCAACCAGCAGCCGGCGCTTCACCGTGGAAGCCTCCAGCCCCACGAGCCGGACGGTATGGCCTGGCACCCGCGCCAGCAGGCCACGGACCCGGGCCACTGCTTGCCGGGCGTAGCCAATTCGGCCGGAGTCGGCGGCTCCGGCAGCGCTCAGGCGTACATCCTGCAGCGCCAGCGAGGCATCGGCAACCTGCGCCCATGGCCGGGCCGGGGAGCCGTAGCTGCCCCGCAGGTGCCGGACTGCAAACCAGCCAATGCGTAGTCCTGCAACCGGCAGCTGCTTGTGCAAAGGCTTGGTGCCAGCTCCGGCAGGCAGGCCCCTCAGCTGCACAGCCACTGACTCCAGCACAAGGCTGTCAACAATTACCTCGGAGCGGCGCAGCAGCGCGGTCCACCCTACCCCTGCTATCCGAATCCGGCCCACGGCCAGCTCCACCCTGGGCAGGCGCTGCGAGTCGGGGGCGGCCGCTACCGTGCGCACCCGCACGGCCTGCGCCTCGGCACCCAGCGGCCACAGATGCGTGCGCAGCCGCCCGATGCGCAGGTGGTAGCGGCCCTGGCTGGCTTCCAGAACCCGTTGCTCCACCGTACGCTGCAGCCAGGGGTCGAGCCACCAGGTGAGGCCGCCCCACACCAGCAGCAGCAGCATTGCCCCTGCCGCCAGCCAGGGCACCCAGCGGCGCCGCGGAGCCGGGGTGGCAGTAAGCGTAGGAGAAGGAGTTGAGGGCACGGCACCGCTTACGCAAGAGCTGGCGCCAAGGGTTGTCTGGCCGGTTTGCGGTGGCCCACCTTTCCAAGCAGAATACGCCCGTAACTCCTACCTTAGCCCCCGTCGTTCCTGCTCATACTGCTTCCTGTCTATGCTGCTGCCTCCCTCCTCCAACGACCCCGCCGCGGCTGTGCTGGCTTCCATCAGCCACACGTTCCGGAGCTACAAAACCCTGGCCGACCGGGCACTGGCTCAGCTCACTCCGGCGCAGTGGCTGGCAACTCCCTCGGCCCAGAGCAACAGCGTTGCCGTGCTGGTGCAGCACATGGTGGGCAACCTCCGCTCCCGCTTTACCGATTTCCTGACCTCCGACGGCGAGAAGCCTACCCGCCAGCGGGACCAGGAGTTTGAGCAGCCGGCCACGGCGGCAGCGCTGCCGGCGCAGTGGGAGGCAGCCTGGCAGATTCTCTTTGATGTGCTCGACCACTTGGCCCCCGCCGACCTGCTACGGACCGTGTACATCCGGGGCGAGGCGCATACGGTCCTGCTGGCTTTGCAGCGGCAGGTAGCTCACTATGCGTACCACGTTGGTCAGATTGTGCAGCTGGCCCGGGAATGGCGCGGGGCCGAGTGGCAAACCCTGAGCATTGCCCGGGGCCAGAGCGAAGTCTTCAACGCACACATGCGGGCCCAGGCCAACCACTAGCGCGTGTTTTCAGTTATACGTCCGATGCTTGCAATTACCTCTCTTCTGAACTCCCAGAACGCGGACCGGATTAATCGGCTCATCAAAAGCCTGGAATCCGAGTTTGGGCTGGATGATGTGCAGGCCACGCCTGATCCGCACATTACCTACCAGCTGGCCGGCGTCCGGAAGCTGTCGGCCCTTAAGCAGGTTATCCGGGATGTGGCCCGCCACACCCAGCCCTTCGTGGCCCATACCACCGGGCTGGGCGTGTTTCCGGGGCCTAACCCGGTTATTTATATTCCGGTGCTGCGCTCCGATGCGCTCAACCATCTGCACCGGCGCATTTTGCGGGCTACCGCTCCGCTCTGCCTGCGCACCGACAAATTCAGTGGCCCCGACTGCTGGCTGCCGCACATTTCGCTGGCTCTGCACGATACCACTCCCGAGCTGTTGGGCCCCGTGATGCAGTACCTCAATCAGCAAACCTTCAACCTGAAGCTGTCCATTAACAACCTGGCTATTCTGCGGCAGGAGGAAGAGCGGTTCGTTCCCGAGAAAATTTTTGCCTTTGAAGGCCACAAGCACGAGCCCATTCCCTCCTTGTTTGAGGCAGCCGGCTAAGCCATGGGTGGGCGCTGCCGGCCCAGCCCAACACCAAAGGCCGGCAACAATGCGCCACCCCTGCTACCTTTACCCCCTTCCACTTCACCCTTTCACCGTTTCTGCTCATGTACCTGTACCAAACCGTACTGTTGGTTCACTCCTGGACGCGCTGGCTCGTCCTGGTTTTTGGTTTGATTGCCATTTTCCGGGCCTTTACGGGCTGGCAGGGTCGCAAGCCTTTTGCCGGGGCCGACAACGGCATGGGAGCCGCTTTTGTGGGCTCCATGCACCTGCAGCTGCTGCTGGGTATTATCCTGTATTTCATTAGTCCGGTAGGCATTAAGGCGTTTGAAACCGCCGGCAGCGCTGTAATGAAGGACCCCACCAGCCGTTTCTTCGCCGTAGAGCACCTCACCGGTATGCTACTGGCAGTAGTAGCCGCCCAGGTAGGCCGCACGTTGTCCAAGAAAGCCACTGATCCGGTGCTCAAGCACAAGAAGGCATTTACCTGGTTTTTAATTGCATTAATTCTGGTATTGGTTATGATTCCCTGGGGAATATGGAATCCGGAACGCCCGCTTTTTCACGTGTAATTTGGTTGAGGCGGGGCAATTACGCCATTTAGCCGCCTTGCAGAAAAGGTCAGCCCGCGAGCTGACCTTTTTTTATTATTCCGTGATGCAGTCATGGACAAATAGCTATATTGCCGCTGTTCTTTTCCCACCTTACCATCTACACACGTGAACAAACTTCTCCCCTTTAGCCTGCTGTTGCTCGTGGGTTGCGAGCAGTCCGTTGCTCCCACCCGCCCCGCCGTAGTGCAGCAGCAATCCAGCGACGCCGCGCAACAGGACCCCAGCACCGACTCCTACATGCGGGGCTTTGCCAAATATGAGCAGTGCCTGTGGGGCGACGGGGCCTGCGCCGTGGCGGCCACGCCGGACATGACGGAGCGCACCAGCGGCCCGGCCATCCGCACGCCCCGGGTGCGGCTCACACTCCGGCAGCAGCGCCTCGATGTGCAGTTCCTTACCCCCTTCGATGCCAACGTGCGCGCCATCACCATCCGGCCCGCGGATGAGTTTTTTGTGGCCCAGCCCGAAACCGATGCGCTGGGGGCAAGTGCCATTAAGATCCGGCGCGGCACCTACCCCATTGATGCCCGCATGGGCCAGTACGGCGGAGTTCACTTCAATGTGCAGGTATACTAACTGCTCCACCTTTTACTGCTGCTAACCGCCAACAGCCCGGCCGCTTCCGTAAGCAGGAAGTGGCCGGGCTGTTGGTTTGCGGCGGATGCAGGCTAGGCTAAATACCCTGGCCGCCCGATACTTCAAGGCGCTGGGCATCAATCCAGCCGGCTTCATCGGTGCAGAGGAAAGCCACTACCGGCCCGATGTCGGTGGGTAGCCCCACCCGGCCCAGGGCCGTGAGGCTGGCAATGTGGGCGTTGATTTCCTTGTTGTCGCGGGTGCGGCCTCCGCCAAAATCGGTTTCGATGGCACCGGGAGCTACAATGTTCACGCGGATGCGGCGGCCGGCCAACTCCTTGGCCTGGTACTTGGTCAGGGTTTCCATGGCCGCCTTCATGCTGGCGTAGGCGGAGGAGTTGGGGTAGATAATGCGCGTCAGGCCCGACGAAATATTGATAATGCCGCCTCCATCGTTCAGCAGTGGCAGCGCCTTCTGGGTCAGAAAGAACGGGCCTTTGAAGTGAATGTTCAGCATGTCATCGAACTGCTGCTCCGTTACCTGGTCATAAGGCTGATACAGCCCCGTGCCGGCGTTGTTGATGAGAAAGTCGAACCGGTCGGTGGCAAAGGTGCTGCTTAGCGTGGCGTTTACCTGCTCAAAGAAACCATCGAAGCTGCCGATGTTGGAAGCGTCGAGCTGCAGGGCAGCGGCGCGGCGGCCCTGGGCCTGTAGCTCGGCTACTACGGCCTCGGCCTCATCCTGCTTGCTATGGTAGGTCAGAATCACGTCCAGGCCTTTCTGGGCCAGGTGTTGGGCCATGTTTTTGCCCAGGCCGCGGCTGCCGCCCGTTACCAGGGCTATTTTGGTGGTGCTCATAGTTTCAAGGGGTTAACTGATGAAGCAAAGGTCCTGTCTGGTCGCCTATCCTTTCTGGTGAGTAGTTCAGATTAACTGGTGACAGTTTCCGAAGTTTCGGCCCGCTGCCCAGCCCACAGCTCCTCCCGGTACTGCCGGGGCGTAATGCCCACGAAGCGCTTGAAGAACTTGGTGAAGTTGGAAGGGTCGTAGGTGAGCTGGGCGGCTATTTCCGCCACCGACTGCCGGGGGTTGCTGAGCAGCTGCTTGGACACGGCTACCAGCTTACGCTCATAAATGGCACAGGGGGCCTCGCCGGTGGTGAGCTTGAGGGTGTTGCTGAGATGAGTAGGATGAATGCAGAGCTGCCCGGCAAAATCCCGGATTTCCAGCGCCTCCGTGGCCCGGCCGGCCACTAAATCATCTACGTGGGCGTGCACGAGGCGGGTAAAGTCGGCCGTTATTTCGTGCTGGCGGGCCAGAATTTTCTTGGGTAAGGGAACAGGCATCGTATCAGAAAGCAGGGTGACAACCAACTAGACGATTACTTACGGCTATTATTTAAGTAGCGCGGTTAAACGTGTGTAACTAACCGCGGAAAAAAACCATCTGGCAGGCTGAATAGTTTGATTTTTGTAATTGCTCGCCATGCCCCAGCCTACTACCCTTGAAGAGTTCTACCGCCAAAAAATTCATTGGCTGCCCGATAACCTGCGCCAGGATATCGGGCATTTCAACGTATTCCGGCTCGATGACTTTGTGGGGCCGAATGCCTGCCACCTGCCCTATAGCCGCAAAGACTTCTACAAAATTACGCTGGTGCGGGGCCGCAGTAACTACCACTTCGCCGATAAAACTGTGGAAATCCGGGGCAATGCTCTGCTCTTTGCCAACCCGCTGGTACCCTACCACTGGGAGCCGCTGGACGACGACCAATCGGGGTACTTCTGCATTTTCACGGAGGCCTTTTTGCAGCGGCATCCGGTAGCCGGGGCCTTGGAGCTACCCATGTTCAGGCCGGGCGGACAGCCGCTCTACTCGCTCACCGATGCCCAGCTGGCCAGTACCACCCAGCTGTTTGAGAAGATGGCTGCCGAACTGGATTCGGATTATGCATTCAAATACGACTTACTGCGGAACTACGTGTTTGAGTTGGTACACAGCGCCCTGAAGCTGCAACCAGCCACCACGCTCTACCAGGAAAGTAACGCCGCCACCCGCATTGCCTCGCTGTTCACGGAGCTGCTGGAGCGGCAGTTCCCCATTGAAACGCCGGGCCAGCAGGTACGCCTGCGCAGCGCCCAGGCCTTTGCCGGGCAGCTGGCCGTGCATGTTAACCACCTTAACCGCGCCCTGAAGGAAGTAACTGGCAAAACTACCACCCAGCTCATTGCCGAGCGGCTGGTACAGGAGGCCCACGCCCTGCTCAGGCACACAACCTGGAATGTGGCAGAAATCAGCTACTGCCTGGGGTTCGAGGAACCGGCCCACTTCACCAACTTCTTCCGCAAGCGAGCGGGCACTACGCCTACCGCCGTGCGTACTGTTTGATTTTCGCAAGTATCCGTTTGAATGAGGTAAGCCGCTGGCCTCTGCCCTGCTCTAGTTTTGCAGTGTACCATAACACTCTACTCATGAGCAACTGCCTGAACCGGTCTGTGCCGCGCCGTATCCGGCCGGCCCGTGCCTGCCTCAATCAACCTCCGCCGACGCGAAACGCTGCTGGGGCCCCGGCCCGCCTCACACCCTAACAGCGGCCGGATGCGGCGTGGAGGGGAGGGGTATGTTATGATTTCGTTTTTCTGGGCACCGGCTGCAATAAAACGGCCTAGTGCGCGTCTGCCTACCTAGCCACTTCACTGCACACTGCCTTTCCTATGCTGTATCAATTTGCAAGCCTCGCCCTGAGCGATTCGCTGACGTATCACGAAAACAAGCAACTGAATGATTTCTCACAACATCTGGTTTGTGACCGGCGCCTCCAGGGGCCTGGGCCTGACCTTGGTAAAGCATCTACTGGCCCTCGGCTATACGGTGGCGGCCACCTCCCGCAACCTGACCGAGCTCCAACAAGCCGTGCCGCCTAGCAACGGCCGTTTCCTGCCCCTGCACATGGACCTGGGCAACGAGGATAGTGTGCGGCAGGCCATCGAAACCACCATCAGCACCCTGGGCGGGCTGCATGTAGTGGTGAACAATGCGGGCTACGGCCAGGTGGGCGCACTAGAAGAGCTTACCGACGCGGAGGCGCGTCGCAACTTTGACGTGAATGTATTTGGGCTGCTGCACGTGCTGCGGTACGCCACGCCCCATCTGCGCCGACTAGGCCGCGGGCGGGTGTTTAATATTTCCTCGGTGGGGGGCTTCACGGGCAATTTTCCGGGCTGGGGTATTTACTGCGCCACCAAATTTGCGGTGGCTGGCCTCACCGAATCGTATGCGGCGGAAGTACAGGAGTTTGGTGTGCAGGCCAGTGTGGTGTACCCCGGCTATTTCCGCACCGACTTCCTAACCAGCGGCTCGCTGGGCACACCCCAGCACCCTCTGCCCGAGTACCAGTCGGTACGCGACTCCCAGACAGCCCACGAGCAGCAGATAAACGGCCACCAGCCCGGCGACCCGGCAAAAGCTGCTGCCGCCCTCCTGCGGCTCAGCGAAACTGAGCGCCAGCCCCTGCATGTATTTCTGGGAGCTGATGCCTACCAGCTAGCCGATCAAAAAATAGCTTTGGTGCAGCAGCAGATGCAGCACTGGCAGGAGCTGGCTGCTACCACTGGTTTCGGGGAAGCCTAGCAACATCGTGCTTGTAGCATGCAAAAAAGGCCCGCAGCTGGGCTGCGGGCCTTTTTTATTCGTAATCCGAAGATTTACTGCCTTTTTTGCATTCTGGTACCACCTATTGCGTGAGCCGCCAGCCCCCGTTGCTGCCCTAGAGTTTTGGGGTGCACACGCCCGGACGCTGGTTTTGCCCACTCATTTACGCCTTCTGTCATTGCGCACCGCTGCCCTTCTTGTTCTGCTTATCCTGATTTCCGGTGGTGCGTTTGGCCAAACCAGGGCCCGCAAAGCAGTAGCCCGGCGCGGCGACGGAGTACAAGTACTGCTGCAGCGCTACGGCCTTAACACCCGCCAGCAGCAACAGCAGTTCCGGCAGCTGAATGCTGGCCGCCTGACGCCGGCCGGTGGCCTGGTGGTGGGCCGGAGCTACGTGCTGCCTGCTCCCGCATCCAGCATGAAACCCGCTGCGCCCGGGCGCAAAACAACTGCCCGCCTGCGTGCCTCCACTCGTGCTGCCCGGGGCAAAAGCACCCAGCCCCTGCTTCCGGCCACCTTGTTTGGGGCGGGCTACAGCCCGGTTCCGGTGCGCGACCGGGCCCTGCGGGGGGCCGTGTATTACCTCTCGCCCGGGCATGGCGGCCCCGACCCCGGTGCCATTGGCAAGTACGGCTCTTTCAAGCTGGCCGAAGATGAGTACGCCTACGACGTGACCGTGCGCCTGGCCCGGGTACTATTGGAGCACGGCGCCACCGTGTATGTGCTAGTGCAGGACCCCAACGACGGTATCCGGGACCAGAATGTGCTACCCGTCGATTACGACGAGGTGACCTACCCGCGCCAGGTGATTCCGCTGAGTCAGCTGGGCCGCCTGCGTCAGCGCATTGCGCAGGTAAACAAGCTCTACGCCCACCATAAAGGAGCCTACCAGCGCCTGCTGAGCCTGCACGTAGACAGCCGCAGCGAGGGCCAGAACATCGACGTGTTTTTTTACCACCACGCTAACAGCACGGCGGGGCTGCGGCTGGCCAAAAACATTCATAAGGTGTTCACCAACCGCTACAAGCGGGCCCAGCCCAACCGGCCCTATTCCGGCAATGTATCGGAGCGCGGCAGCCTGTACGAGGTGCGCACCAGCCACGCCCCGGCAGTGTTCATGGAGCTCGGCAACATCCGCAACGCCAAGGACCAGCGCCGCTTCGTGGTACCCGACAACCGCCAGGCTTTGGCCAACTGGATTTACGAGGGCCTGCTGGCCGACTATACGGGGAGGTAGCCGTAAAAGATGAATGCTGAGTTATGAGAGATGAATTGTTGGCTGTACTGGCCCGACAATTCATCTCTCATAACTCAGCATTCATAACTCCATTTAGGGGTTCATCAGCAGAAACAGTAGGTTGTGGTAGAGAATACCCTGCTCCCCGTCGTGGATGCCGTCGAGGCCGGCGTCTTCCAGTAGGGCCTCCACTTCTTCATACTCCTCCAGAAAGTCAATTTCGGGCTCTTCTTCGTCGGGATGCTGGGTATGCGTGAGGTAGCGCCGTTTCGGCTCCAGGGTGATGAACAGCTTACGAAAGCGCGTCTGGGCAATAAGCAGGGCCTCGTACGTAGCTATTTCATCCTCATCAATGTGCACGTACACCGTGGTTTTTTCACTCTCGGGCGTGTGATGCAGGAAGCTGGCCAGGTCGATGCTCATAGCAGTGGGGCTGAGGGTGAAATACTGGCCGAAGGTACGGTATCCGGACGCGGCAACCCTAATCAGTCAGCTCCCAAGGGTAGTTACTTAACAGACAACCACATGGTTTTTCAGCTATATTTCCAGGGCACTACTGGCTACCTCCTATGCAGACGCTTACCCAACCCCTTCCTTCCCACGTTTCGGATGCTCCGGCGCTGGCATCCGAACCCGTGGCACCGCATATCTGCCTGAACTGCGACTCTCCGGTGCCCGACCGGTATTGCGGGCATTGCGGGCAGGACGCACTCCATACCCACCGCCTAACCATGGCCGATATGCCCCACGACGTGCTGCATTCCATCTGGCACGTGGATAAGGGTATTCTGTACACGCTGAAAACCATGGTGCGCCGCCCGGGCCCCACTATCCGGGCCTACCTGGCCGGCAAGCGCGTCGACCATTTCCGGCCGCTGTCGTTGCTGTTTCTGGTGACGGGCGTGTACGCCTTGGTGTGCTCGGTGCTGCACATCCAGTTTCTGCCGCCCCGCGACCCTGCCATACCCGAGGCCGTGTGGCAGATGCAGCAAACTTCTACCACCTTTTTCATGAAGTACCTGAGCTGGTTTTACGTAGCTATGGTGCCGGTATGGGCACTGATGGCGCGGTGGTTTCTGCGGCGTGGGGGCTACAACTACGCTGAGTGCCTGATTATTGCGGCCTTTATTACGGCTATCTGCAACTTCTTTGCTTTGCTATACGTGCCGGTGCTGTACCGGTACAGCGGCACCCCCCACATTGGTACTGCCAGCGTCCTGTTCATCTTGCCGGTGGTGGCTTACGCTACCTGGGCGTACGGCAGCCTACTTGCGCACACCAGCCTCAGCCTGGCTCGCCGCATGTGGTGCGGCTTTATGACGTATATGCTGGGCTACCTGGTGTGCGTGCTGGCCATTGTATGTACCACCTACGCCCTGAACTGGTCTACCTTCAAGGAAGCTATGCGGCAGCAAGTAAAGCAGCAGATGGAGCAGCAGGCCCGGGCCGCCAAGGCTACCGCACCCACGCCACAGTAACGCCCAGGCTTCCCGAATAGAATAGCCGAACGCAAAAGCCCGCCGCTGAATGTCAGCGGCGGGCTTTTGCGTTCGGCTATTCTATTCGGGAGGCGCTTATTGGCCCAGTACCATGGCAAACACCAGTGGGGCTACAATGGTAGCGTCCGACTCGATGATGAACTTAGGCGTATCCTGGCCCAGCTTGCCCCAGGTGATTTTCTCGTTGGGCACGGCACCGGAGTAGCTGCCGTAGCTGGTAGTAGAGTCCGAAATCTGGCAGAAGTAGCCCCACAGCGGCACGGAGGTACGGCCCAGGTCCTGGTGCAGCATGGGCACCACGCAGATGGGGAAATCACCGGCAATGCCGCCGCCAATCTGGAAGAAGCCGATTTTGCTTTCTTCGGTAGCCTGCTGGGTGTACCACTCGGCCAGGTAAATCATGTACTCAATGCCCGTGCGCACGGTGTGCACATTCTTCACGTCGCCCGAAATGACGTGGCCGGCAAAGATGTTGCCCAGCGTAGAGTCTTCCCAGCCGGGGCAGATGATGGGCAGGTTTTTCTCGGCGGCGGCCAGCATCCAGCTGTCCTTGGGGTCAATCTGGTAATACTGCTCCAGCTCACCCGACTTCAGGATCTGGTAGAAGAACTCGTGGGGGAAGTACCGCTCGCCGGCCTTATCGGCCTTCTCCCAAAACTTCAGCACCGAGTGCTCCAGGCGGCGCATGGCTTCTTCCTCCGGAATGCAAGTGTCGGTTACGCGGTTCATGTGGCGCTCCAGCAGGGCCTGCTCGTCGGCGGGCGTCAGGTCGCGGTAGTTGGGCACCCGCTCGTAGAAGTCGTGGGCCACCAGGTTAAAGATATCCTCCTCCAGGTTAGCCCCGGTGCAGCTAATGATCTGCACTTTATCCTGACGGATCAGCTCGGCCAGCTGAATGCCCATTTCGGCGGTGCTCATGGCCCCGGCCAGGGTAATCATCATTTTACCGCCCTCGGCCAAGTGCTTGTTATAGCCCTCAGCGGCATCAATCAGGGCAGCGGCGTTGAAGTGGCGGTAGTGGTGCTTGAGGAAGTTGGTTACGTTCATCGAATCGTAGGTTCAGTGGTAGTGGGTGTCGGTGTTCTATCGGAAAAAGGGCCGGAATCGTTCAATATGGCAGGCAGTTGGCGAAGATTCTGCACAGGGTGCTACTGCGGCTGGGTTGCTTGCCATAACACGCCCCGGGCCGGTGAATACGCTACGGGCTGGCAGGCGAAATAGGTGGCTGCACCTGCGCAGCGGCGCTTTGCTTCAAAATGTACTCCAACAGCTGTTCCGGGTTCAGATTTACACCGCTCAGGTTCACGGACAGCATCGTGAAGCCCAACGCGGCGTTGGCGCTGGCCAGTCTGCGCTTCAGTGGCGGCAGGCGGCGCACGTACGCTTCCTCATTGTACAGCTGCAGGCAAATGAAGTACTCGTGGTTAATGCCCCGCACGTAGGCATTGGCAATATCGGTCCAGGGAATGAGGCCCACGCCCAGGGTGCGGTCCAGGATGCCCGCATCCGATAGTTGCAGGCGGGGCCGGGTATCAAAAAACTGCCAAACGCCTACTACTGCGCACATGCCAAAAAAGGCAATGCTCACCAGCCCTAGCCCCCATTTGCCCTCAGTCACAATCATAAAAACGCCCATGGCCACAAACACCAGTCCGCCCAGCGTGAGCAGAGCGTAGCGCCAGCGCGAGTTGTGGAATATGAGATTCTCAGTCATAGCGTGGAATGGGCATTACTACCTACTCGTACTTCTTGCAGAGGTAAAAGAACATCATGCTGTGCCTGTCGAAGTATCTTTACCAAACAACGTCTGCGCGGTGGAGATGCTTCAATGGACTCGGCATGATGGGTTAGCTGGGCTCCTCAATCAGGAGGTTGTGGTTGGTGTAGATGCAGATGTCGGCGGCAATGTGCAGGGCTTCCTCCACCATCTGGCGGGCGGTGAGGTGGGGGGCGTGCTTTTTGAGGGCCAGGGCGGCGGCTTGGGCATACATGGCTCCCGAGCCGATGGCGGCCACGTCAGAATCAGGCTCCAGCACGTCGCCGGTGCCGGCAATGATGAGCAGCTCGTCCCGGTCGGCCACCACCATCATGGCTTCCAGCTTGCGCAGGTACTGGTCTTTGCGCCACTCCTTGGCCAGCTCAATGGCTGCGCGGCGCAGCTGCCCCCCGTAGCCACCCAGCTTTTCCTCAAACTTATCGAGCAGCATGAAGGCATCGGCAGTGGAGCCGGCAAAGCCGGTTACCACTTTACCCTCGTGCAGCTTACGCACTTTGCGTACGTTGCTCTTGGCTACGTGCTTATCCATGGTGGCCTGGCCGTCGGCGCCGAGGGCAATCTGGCCGTTGTGGCGCACACCCAGCACGGTAGTGGAACGGATTCTCATGGCAAAATCAAAAAGGATACGGGTACTCTTCTGTAGGAAGCCGCAAAGCTACGGGAATCCGGCCGCAACGCCCAGCCGAAGCTTACCGGACCGCAACTCTATAAATGTCATTCCGAGCGAAGCCGAGGAATCTTGCGGGCTGACGGTTGCAATGTTATTCAACCATCAGCCCGCAAGATTCCTCGGCTTCGCTCGGAATGACTGTTCTAATTAGCTACTCCTACTGCACCGCATTACGCGGGTCAGGCTGGGGCCTCATTTCGTAGTTCTGTGGAGGCTCGGCCCCGGCCAGATGCTGCACGAAGTAGTCCCAGCGGCGGCGCATCATGTAGGGCGAGTAGGTCCCGAAGCTGTGGCGGGCGTTAGGAAGCACTACCAAATCATAGCTCTTGTTGGCTTTGGTGAGAGCCTCCACTACCAGCCAGGTATTATAGGGCGGCACATTGTCATCCATCAGGCCATGGGCCAGCAGGAGCTTGCCCTGCAGGTTTTTGGCGAAGGGCGCGTTGGCCTGGTTGTCGTAGTTGGTGGTGCCGTCGGGGTTGGTCTTGAGCAGGCCAATGTAGCGCTCCGCCCAGTCGTCCTCGTAGTTGCGGTTTTCGTGGTTGCCGGATTCCGAAATGCCCACCTTGAAGAACTCGGGGTAGCGAAACAGAGCCGCCGCCGTAGCGTAGCCCCCACCCGAGTGCCCCCAGATGCCCACCCGCTCCACATCCAGGTACGGATACCGCTGGGCCAGCTGCCGGATACCGCTTACCTGGTCCGACAGCGTATTCTCGGCCATATTGCCGTAGCAGGCATCGTGGTAGCTTTTGGAGCGCAGGGGGTTGCAGCTGCCCTCCAGCACCACCACCACAAAGCCCAGCTCAGCCAGGGCCTGGTGGTCGTTGCGGGCCGTGGCAAACGACCAGCTGCCCACGCCCCCACCCTGGGGCCCGGGGTAGATGTAGTCGATAACCGGGTACTTCTTGGCGGCGTCCAGGGCGGTGGGCGTAAACATCAGCCCGTACAGGTCGGTCTGCCCATCGGCGGCCTTTACGGTAACGGGCGTGGGCGCTTTCCAGCCAGTGGCGCTGAGGCGGGAAATATCGGTTTTCTCCAGGGTGGAGAGCAGCTTACCGTCGGCGGCGCGCAGCACCGTCTGGCCGGGCTTGTCGGGCTGGGAGTAGGTGTCAATAAAGTACTGGCCCGAGGGCGAGGGGGTTACCTGGTGGTTGCCGGGCTCGGGGGTGAGCAGCTTCAGGTTTTTGCCGTCCAGCCCAATGCGGTAGAGGTGGGTGAAGTAGGGGTTGCCCGGCTCCCGCCCGTCGGCCAGAAAGTACAGCTCCCGCTTCTGCTCATCCACGCCCAGCAGCTGCGTTACTACCCAGTTGCCCTTGGTAATCTGGCGCTTCACCTTGCCGGTGGTAGCATCGTAGAGGTACAGGTGGCCCCAGTTGTCGCGCTCCGAGTACCAGATAATTTCCTTGCTCCGGGGCAGGTAGCGCCAGTTAATAGCGCCCTGGCCCGACTCGTACTGGGTGGCCACAGCTTCGGTGAATACCTCGCGCACGGTGCCGGTAGCAGCGTCGGCAATGCGAAATTTCTCCTCCTTATGGTCGCGTGAGGTCGAAACGAAGGCCAGCTCCCGGGCATCGGGGCTCCAGTCCACGTCATCGAAGGTGCCACTGCTGGAAATATCGTCGGAAAGGGAGCCGCGGTGCGGGTCGGGGGCCATCTGGAAGCGCACCACTTTCGGGGTACCCACTTCAATGACCACCCGCTCAATCATGGCAATGTCCTGGTCGCCGGGCAGGGGGTATTTCCAGCTGTCGAGGCGGGGGTGCCCGATGTTGGTGCTCACCAGGTACATACTGCCCACGTTGCGCTGGTCCTGGCGGAAGGTGGCAATCTTGCGCGAGTCAGGCGACCAGCGCAGCACTGCTTTGTTACTGTGGCTCCAGCCGGCGTTGTCGGTGGCGTAGCCGTGATCCTTGGTCCCGTCGGTGGTGAGTTGGGTGAGCTGGTTGGTACCGGTGTTGCGCACCCACAGGTTGTCGTCCTTAATGAAAGCGGCCAGCTTCCCGTCCGGCGACTCCACCTCGTTGTCGGCGTTGGCCGGGGGCGCTGCCGGGGCCGCGTCGGGCGTCAGCTGCCCGCTTGCTACCTCGTACTTCCAGGCTTTACCAGCGGCGGCGAAGGCCAGGGTTTTCTCGTCGGGCGAGTAGGTGAAGCTGCGGAAGGGCAGGCGGCCGGCCTCGTAGGATTTGCCGCTGGCCGAAGACAGTGCGGCGGCCAGCTTGGCCTGGTCGAAGGCGGCCGTGCGGGTTTTGCGGGCCGGGTCTACCAGCACGTACTCACTCCCCCGGGCCGTGAGCACCCGGTACCAGAACCGGTCGTTGGCCAGCCAGTGTGGCTGCCCGATGCTGCCATCTACCAGGGCCGAGGTATGATAACCCAAAAAACGCTCGGCCCGGGCGTAATCCTGGGCCGTGAGCACGGGCCGCTGCTGAGCCGGGGCCGTGGCCGGAGCCAGCAACGCCGCGGCCGAAAGGGCCAGCAAATACTTGTGCATAGAGTAATGAGCAGTGAACAATGAGCAATGAAAGCGGGGCGGCGAGAACCGAAGCTACTGGAAGGTCATGCTTCAGCTGCGCTCAGCATGACCTTCCGGAAACTTAGCCATAACGCGCAAGCAAGTACGGCAGAACCCGGAAATATTCTTCCCTGATTCTGCCGTACTCATTACTCACTACTCACTACTCACTACTCACTACTCACTACTCAAAACCGGGCCTGCAGCTTGGCGAAGTAGAAGCGGCCGTTGGCGCCCATCTGCACGGGGTCCCAGGCACCGCCGGTTTCCGTCAGCTGGGGGTCGAAGAGCGTGGGGTAGCGGTTAAACAGGTTGGCGCTGCCCACAATCAGCTGCAACTGGTTGGTGAGGGCATAGTTCAGGGTAAGGTCGGTGGTGATGCGCGGGTCATACTTCATCGGGTCCCCGTTCCAGTCGATGAGGGTAACCTTATCGAAGCGCACGAACCGCACCAGCGCCCCAAAACGGCCCAGCTGGTAGTCAAAAGTGAGGTTGATTTTAGACGGCGGGGCGGAGGCTTTCACAAAGGCCTGCTCCCGGGCCCCGAAAAACTCCTCCTCCCGGCCCGTAAGGCGGCCCGAGGTGCGCACCCGGTCAATTTTGAGATGGTTGAAGTTGGCAGCCACCGTGGAATTGAGCCGCCCCTCGCCCAGCGTAGCTGTGTGGCTCAATACTACATCCAGCCCCAAGGAGCGGGTATCAGCAGCATTGGCAAAGAACTGGGCCTGATCTACGTTCAGGGCCTGCAGGTCAGGGCCAATCACCGGGTCGTCGGCCGAAAACTGGCTGGTAAGCACCACCCGGTCCTTCACCTTGATGTAGTAGCCATCCAGGGTGAGGCTGAGCGAGGAACCCAGGCGGCTGGTGAGGCCCACGTTGGCGCTGCTCGAGGTTTCCTGCTTCAGGCTCGGAATACCCAGCTTCTGGGTTACAGCGCTGTTGTTGCGGGCCAGCAGCACCTCTACCGGCGTACCGTTCACGAAGTTGGTGAAGGTGGAGTTGAAGTTGATCTGGGCCAGCGAGGGGGCCCGGAAACCGGTACTGAACGTGCCCCGCAGGGTCAGGAACTCGGTGAGGTTGTAGCGGGTGGCCGCTTTGTAGTTCAGGGTGCTGCCGAAGTCGGAGTAATGCTCGTAGCGCAAAGCCCCGGCCAGCAGCCAGCGCTGCGTCACGCTCAGCTCAGCATCGGCGTAGGCGGCCACGTTGTCCCGGTGGGCTTTAATAGCATCGGAGGGCTGGAAGCCGGGGAAGCCCTGAGAGCCGCTGGCGGCACCCGACTGTGGGCTGTAGTTGCGGTATGAGGCTTCTTCGCCGGCAAACAGGGAGTACCACTCGCGCCGGGCTTCCGCGCCTACGGCCAGGTTCAGGCCCTGCAGCACGGTTTTGTAGTTGCGCGTCAGGCCCAGGTTTACCACGTCCTGCTGCAGCTGGAAGCCACCGGCGTAGAACCGGGTTGGCGAGCTGGCCCCCAGCGAGGCATTCAGCGTGTTCTTCACGCCATACTCAAAGCGGTTGGAGCCAAAGTTGTTGCTCACATCCAGCTCCCAGCCGCCCAGTTGGGTGCGCAGGCCCACCACCCCGGAGGCATCCCAGATGTCACTGGTAATAATGGGGTCGAAGCCGTTGGGGTAGATGGCAGGCACGTTCCGGTCGTCGTCGGCGAAGCGCGTCCAGGCGTAGGCGTCGCCCTGGCGCTTGTTGCCGCCCCCAAACACGTACACGTACGACTTCTCACTGAGGGCAAAGCGGGAGTTCAGGTACGCCGACAGGTTCCGGATTTGTGGGTCGCCGTACTCACGGCGGGCCAGGCCATCGGCGTTGGGTACGTTGGCTCGTTGGGTATGCTGGCGCTGGTTGAAGTCGAGGGTAGCATTCACGAAGCTGCCCCGCTCGCCCAGGCCTACCCCGTAATTTACATTGGCGTTGAAGTTGCCCCCGTCGAATTGCTGGTCGTCGAAGCGGTATTTGGCGTCGTAGGCACCGTAATTGACGTTGGTGGTAAGCTCCTTTACCGAGCTTTTGAGCACGATGTTGATTACGCCGGCAATGGCGTCGGAGCCGTACTGAGCCGCCGCTCCGTCGCGCAGAATCTCAATCCGCTCGATGCTGGCGGCGGGTATCACGTTCAGGTCGGTGCCGGTATTACCCCGGCCCCGGGTGCCAAACAGGTTCACCAGGGCCGACTGGTGCTGGCGCTTGCCGTTCACGAGTACCAGCGTCTGGTCGGGGCCCAGGCCGCGCAAGGTGGCCGGGTCCACGTGGTCGGCCCCGTCGGAGCCGGTCTGGCGGTTGGAATTGAAGGAGGGGGCCACAAACTGCAGCAGCTGGTTTACATCGAGCTGGCCGGTTTTGGTGGTTACTTCCCGCAGGTCAATTACATCTACCGGGGAGGGCGAGTCGGTGACGGAGCGGTTCTGGCTGCGGGAGCCCACCACCTGCACCTCGCCCAGGCCCGTCGAGGCGTCGGCCAGGCTCACACTGATGTCGCCGCCGCTGGCGGCCACCTCCTGCGAGGCGTACCCGATGGAGCTGATTTGCAGGCGGGGACTGGCCGTGCGCGCTTTCAGGGTAAAGCGGCCGTCGTTGCCAGTGGCGGTACCGTTGTTGGTACCTTTTTCCACCACGGTAGCGCCAATTACGGGCTTGCCGGCGGCATCCACTATTTTTCCGGTCAGGGTCTGGCCCTGGGCAAGGGCCATAGAAGTACTCACGACGCAAAGCGTCAGGGCCAGTAACGGCTGTTTCATATATCTGCTGATTGGTGAAGGAAACACGAACCGCAGAGTTGCCGGCGCAGCCTCCGCTGCCGGTAAGTATAGGAGTTTTTTCGATGCACTCCGGCCGCCACCCGGTCCAGGGCGCTGAAAGTTACAGCTGCCTTTGCGGGCGGGGCTGCTTTCGTCATATCGTTCCCTATCGGTAGCTTTACTGTCGAGTTCTGCCACGGACTCCGATACTTTATTCGGTTATCTGTCATGCTTACCCGATTGAATTATTAGCACCTGTCGGCAGATATCCGTCTCTTCTCACCCCCTATTTCTATGAAATTTACCTTATCCGCCTGGTTTATCGGCGGCCTGGCGCTACTGGTCGGCTGCACCTCCGACGAGCCCATTCCGCAGGAAACCCAGGCGTGGCTGCACGACACCGACGGCACAGTCCTGACGTTTCAAAACACCAGTACCGGCGTGGCCGAGCCCGTAGAAGTACACATCCGTCGCGAAAGTCAACGAACCGGTTCCGGTCGGTTTACCATCCGCCATACCCGGGTGCACCAAGCCTACCTGTACTACTACATCAACCCTCAGCCCGCAGTGCCCATCACTGGGTTGGGCCTGGAGTTTGCCGATAACCAAGTAACGGTTGCCCCAGACCCCAACTACTGGACCGACAGCCGGATCTTTCTGCAGACTGCCGCCGATGAAGCGCAGGAAACAGCCACCGCCGAGACACAGGCCAGCGTGAAACTAACCGGTATCATGACCCTGAATGGCCAAGCGTACGGACGTTGTCTTTGGGGAAAGTTCACCCTGGCCAAAGGCAGTCAGCCAACTAAAACAGACGACGTAGCAGAGTTCTTTTACACGAAGGATCAGGGCTTGGTGGCGTATACCAAAGCCAATGGCCAAATGTGGATGCGGGTGAAGTAAGCACTGCTGATTTCAGCCAATGCAAACGGCCCGCCCTGCAAGTGCAGAGCGGGCCGTTTAACTTTTACAGGTTCCGTCAGGCTCAGATAAGCATCCGCATGGGGTCTTCCAGCAGGGCTTTCAGCGTCTGAAGGAAGGCGGCGCCGGTGGCACCGTCCACCACGCGGTGGTCACAGCTGAGGGTTACCTTCATTACATTGCCGATGGCCAGCTGCCCGTCCTTCACCACGGCCGTCTGCTTGATGCCGCCTACGGCCAGGATGCAGGCATCCGGGGGGTTGATGATGGCCGTGAATTCCTCAACACCAAACATGCCCAGGTTACTGATGGTGAAGGTGCTGCCCTCCCACTCGGCGGGCTGCAGCTTTTTGCTCTTGGCTTTGCCGGCCAGCTCTTTCACCTCGGTGGCAATGCTGCTGAGGCCTTTACCATCGGCGTTGCGCACCACCGGCACCAGCAGGCCCTCATCCACGGCTACAGCCACGCCAATGTTTACCACCTTGTTCTGGCGGATTTTGTCGCCGAGCCAGGAGGAGTTAACAGCGGGGTGCTGTTTCAGGGCTACGGCAGCAGCCTTAATAACCAGGTCGTTGAAGCTGAGCTTGATGGGCGACAGGGCATTGAGCTGGGTACGCACTTCCATGGCCCGGTCCATCAGGATTTCCATGGTCAGGTAGAAGTGCGGGGCCGTGAACAGGCTTTCTGAGAGGCGGCGGGCAATAACCTTACGCATCTGCGACACGGGCGTGTCGGTGTAGGTGCCTTCTGGCTGTTGGTTGTTGGTGGTTGGTGGTTGGGCCGGGGCAGATACCGCCGGAGCAGCCTGAGGAGCAGGGGCCGCGGTGGGCTGGGTAGCCGGACCAGCTACGGCAGCAGGTTGGGCGGCAGCAGCTTCTAGGTCGCGGGATACGATGCGGCCGTTTTCACCGGAGCCCTTTACAGTGCTCAGGTCGATGCCTTTGTCTTTGGCAATGCTCTTGGCCAGCGGCGAAGCGAAGATGCGGCCCGACTGGTTGGTGGTAGTTGGTGGTTGGTTGCCGGCTTCGGCCGCCGGAGCCGGGGCCGAGGTAGTGGCAGCAGCCGGCGCAGCTTCAGCAGCGGCTGGAGCCGGAGCCGCGCTACCGCCCGATTGACCACCGAGCAGGGCCTGCACGTCGGCACCTTCTTCGCCAATGATGGCCAGCACACCGTCTACCGGAATAGCTTCGCCTTCTTTGGGGCCGATGTATAAGAGGGTGCCATCCTCGTAGTTATCCAGCTCCATGGTGGCCTTATCGGTTTCCACTTCGGCCAGGATGTCGCCGGATTTCACTTTGTCGCCTACCTTCTTGAGCCAGGCGGCAATGGTGCCTTCCGTCATCGTGTCGCT
Source organism: Hymenobacter metallilatus (assembly GCF_003944705.1). Classification (GTDB taxonomy): domain Bacteria; phylum Bacteroidota; class Bacteroidia; order Cytophagales; family Hymenobacteraceae; genus Hymenobacter; species Hymenobacter metallilatus. Next base: position 125,841 of record NZ_RWIS01000008.1, read on the forward strand.
CATTTTGGGCATCCGGATGATGGTGGCTTTTTTGCCGTTGCCGGCGGGGGCCGGAGCGGGCGCGGCAGCCGGGGCCGGAGCAGCCGGAGCGGCAGCGGGAGCCGGGGCAGCGGGTGCCGGAGCAGCTTCCGTTTTGGGGGCCTCAGCCGGGGCAGCGGCTGCTGGAGCGGGGGCCGCTTCAGCTTTGGGAGCGGCCGGGGCCGAGCCGCCGTTGAGCAGGGCCGAAATATCTTCGCCCTCCTTGCCCACAATGGCCAGCAGGCCATCTACGGGCACGGCGTCGCCTTCTTTGGGGCCAATATGAAGAAGAGTGCCGTCCTCGTAGTTCTCGAGTTCCATGGTGGCTTTGTCGGTTTCAACTTCCGCCAGAATGTCCCCGGATTTTACTTTGTCGCCTACTTTTTTGAGCCACGAAGCAATGACCCCTTCGGTCATTGTGTCGCTCATCTTGGGCATTTTTATGAGTTCGGCCATCGGTATCGTCGTTGGATTGAGTGGGTCAAAATTAGCCCGAAAATTCGGGGCTGCAAACGAAACCTGCGGATGGCAAAACCAGCTGTCAGCAGCGAATTTTCGCCTGTAGCTCCGGATAGATTGCGCTGCAATTTGCTGGTTCGAGCGTAGAGCCGCTTGCCTGTTCTTAGACCATTTCCTGCAAATGCCGCACGTCCAGGAAGCTGCGCACGGTGAACAGGGAGCCGGTGTAGTCGAGTTGGTAGAGGCAGAGGTTGTGGTGCTCAAAGCTGTCCATCTGGCTCAGGGGGTAGCCCAGCAGCTGGCAGAGCAGCACCCGCATGGCCCGGCCGTGCATACACACCAGCACGGTTTCCTCTTCGGTACGGGAAGTAAGCAGCTCAATGACGGGGCGCTGGCGGGCGGCTACTTCCTCGGGGCTTTCCCCGCCCTGCAGGCGGGCGGTGGTACGGCCGGCCCGCCAGTCCTGCAGCACCGTGTGGTACTCTTCGTCTTCCTCCGGGGTAATGCGCATACCTTCCCGGGTGCCCCAGCTAATCTCGTTGAGGCCGGCGTGCTGCTCGTGGGGCAGGCCCAGCTCCAGAAACCCCCGCACCGATTGGTGGGTGCGCTGCAGCAGGGAGGTGTACACTTTGTCGAAGGGCACGTGGCGGTAGGCCGCAAAAAAGCGGGCCGCCTGTCGGTGGCCGGCCTCGTTCAGGGAAGAATCGACGCCGCTGCCCTGTACAATGCCGCGCACGTTGAAATCCGTCTGGCCGTGGCGAATGAGGTAGATTTTTTTGACGCTCATTTCCCGCTGCTTTTGCTGGTTATGCCGTTAAAGTACGGGCTTTTCCGGTACACGGATGCACAAATTGCCGCGCCAGGAAGCCACAACCTGCGCAACACCCCGTACCTTTTCGCCCCAGAATGGTTGTATACTATCTTCCCTTCTGCATCTTTTATCAGGCGGCCGCCCCACCCCCGACGGCCGGCGCCGCTGTTCTTACCGCCCGCTATGACGCTGGAGCAACTCACCCACTGGGTAGGCACCCGCCCCACCCTGGCCGACGCCCTCGGCATTGAACTCACTGCCCTCACCGACGAGTACCTGGAAGGCCGGATGCCCGTGGATGGCCGCACCCATCAGCCCATGGGCCTGCTGCACGGCGGGGCCTCGGTAGCCCTGGCCGAAACCCTGGGCAGCGTGGGCGCCGCCACCAAAATAGACCCCACCCGGCAGGCCTGCGTCGGCCTCGAAATCAACGCCAACCACCTCAAAGGAGTGCGCGACGGTCATGTAATCGGCCGGGCCACTCCCCTGCACGTGGGCCGCAGCACGCAGGTCTGGGAAATCCGGATTACGCACGAGGAAACCGGGGCCCTGGTGTGCATCAGCCGCATCACCATGGCTGTTATTGACCTGCCCCCAGCCAAGCCGCAGGCATGAGTTCCTTGCAGCGGATTTCCTGGCAGCCCCAGTTGCCCGTACCCGACCGGCTGCGGCGCCTGGTGGCGCTGGCCCTTACCAGCGGCCGGCCGGTGGCGCTGTGGCGGCTGCCGAACACGCAGTACGCCCGCCTGTGCTTGTGCCTGAACGTAGACTCGGCATTTGCGGGCCTGCCACCGGCGCTGGAACCCACAGCCCCGGCCGGATTCGCCTTTTTCCCTTTTCGCGACTCCGACCACAACCCGCCGCTGTTTCTGCCTGCCGACCTGTTTTTCGACCTGGCTCACCCCGATGAAATTTGGGTAAGCGCCGCCGCTGCTGCCCGCCTACCGGAGCTGCGGCAGCGGTTTGCAGCCCTCCCCGACGCGGCCGAGTTGCCCTGGCACGTGAGCCGGCAGCCGGTGCCGGTGCCGGCCTCCCGCGAGGAGTACGAAGCCCTGGTGGCGGCCGGCATAGCCGCTATTGAGGCCGGCACGGTGCGCAAGGTGGTTTCCAGCCGGGCCGTGCGGCAGCCCCTGCCGGCCGGGTTCGATGCCCTGGCTGCCTTCGAGGAGCTGCAAACGCGCTACCCCAACGCCTTTGTATCGTTGGTGAGTGCGCCGGGCGTGGGCACCTGGCTGGGCGCTACGCCCGAGGTGCTGGCCGAGGTAGATGAGCACCAGGTATTCCGGACGATGGCACTGGCGGGCACTCAGCCGCTGCTGCCGGGCATGAAGCCCGCCACCGCCCGTTGGGCCCACAAAGACCTGGAGGAACACGCCATGGTGGCCCGCTTCATTGTGAATTGCTTTAAGCAGCTGCGCCTGCGCGAGTACGATGAGCAGGGCCCACGCACGGTGGTGGCCGGGCAGCTGCTGCACCTGCGCACCGATTTTGCCGTGCAGCTCAATGAGGTGCCCTTCCCTACCCTGGGCACCGATATGCTGCGGCTGCTGCACCCCACGCCCGCCGTGGGTGGCGTACCTAAGCAGCCAGCCCTGGAATTTCTGCGCCACCACGAGGGCTACGACCGGGCGTACTATGCTGGTTTTCTGGGCCCCGTAAATCTGCCCGATGCGGGCGTGTCCCGCCTCTACGTGCACCTGCGCTGCCTGCAACTGCGGCCTCAGGAGGCTATTCTGTACGCCGGCACTGGCCTCACCGCCGACTCCGAGCCGGCGCGGGAGTGGCAGGAAACCGAACTGAAACTACGGACCATTGGGGCCATTTTGAATTAAAAATTGCTTGGTGAACGTCATGCTGAGCGGAGCCGAAGCATCTCTACCGCTTCGTTGCAATGCTAATCAATTAGTCAGAGGTAGAGATGCTTCGACTTCGCTCCGCTGCGCTCAGCATGACGTTCTTCTGTACCAATCTATAGCTTATGTCGACCCTGCAAGCCGTTCACAATATCCCTGAAATCTGCGCCCAATTGGGCATTACGGACGTGGTATTGTCGCCGGGTTCCCGGTGCGCCCCGCTTACCATTGCCTTTGCCCGCCACCCGGCCATTACGGTGCGCACCGTGCCCGACGAGCGGGCCGCCGCTTTCATTGGGCTGGGGCTGGCGCAAAGCCAGCGGCGGGCGGTGGCGCTGGTATGCACCTCCGGCACGGCCGGCCTCAACTACGCGCCGGCCGTAGCCGAAGCGTATTTCCAGCAGATTCCGCTGGTGGTGTTTACCGCCGACCGTCCCCCGGAATGGATAGACCAGCTCGACGGGCAAACCATCCGCCAAACCGACCTCTACGGGGCACACGCCAAAGGCTCTTTCACGTTTCCCGCCGATACCACCCACCCCGACGCCCAGTGGCACGCCGCCCGGCTGGTTTCGGAGGCTATTGAGCTGGCCGAGCAGTTTCCGGCGGGGCCCGTGCAGGTAAATGTGCCGCTGCGGGAGCCCTTTTATCCCAAACAGGGCGAGGAGCTGCAATTTGGACCGGTGCGCGTGACGCGGGAGCTGCCGGGCAGCCCGGTGCTGCCAGCGGCCGTGTTGCAGGAGCTGGCCGCCGCCATCCGGAGCACCAGCCGGGTGCTGGTGGTAGCCGGCCAGCACCCCTACCACGCCGACCTGCTGCTGGCTCTGCGCCGGTTTGCGGCCGCCTACCAGGTGCCCGTGGTCGGCGACCTGATTGCCAACCTGCACTTGCCCGCCGCGGCCGGCTATGACCAGCGCAACCGTCCTTTGGGCCGCCAGGACGTATTTATGGCCGTGCCCGAACCGGGCCTGAAAGAGGCGCTCAAGCCGGAGCTGCTCATCACCTTCGGCCAGTCGTTGATTTCCAAGGCCCTGAAGCTGTACCTGCGCAACGCCAGGCCGGCCCAGCACTGGCACATTCAGCCCGCCGGAGCCGTAGCCGATACCTTCCAGTCGCTCACGAAAATTGTGCGGATGGAACCGCTGGATTTTTTTGAGCTGCTGCCGGTTGCTTTACCTTCGCCTCACTCCCTTGCCCCCTCTCCGGGGGGAGAGGCACCCCAGGCATACACCGCCGCCCCGGATGCCACCCGCGTAGCCCCAGTGCCACGCCTGACCTGGCCCGGTGGCGGGGCTCACCTCACAGAGGCCGAAGCCACGGCCAAAGGGGCCTACCTGCGGCCCTGGCAGGCGGCCGAGAACTGGGCCGATGGGTTTCTGCGGGAGTTTATGGGGCAGTCCAACCAGCCGTTCAACGAGTTTACGGCCATCTACCGGGCCTTGCAGCACCTCCCCGACCATGCGGCCCTGCACCTGGCCAATAGCATGGCCGTGCGCTACGCCAACATTCTGGGCCTACCCGCGGGGCGCATGGTAGAGGTGTTTGCCAACCGGGGCACCAGCGGCATTGATGGCTGCACCAGCACGGCCGTGGGCGCCGCCCTGGCCCGCCCCGACCGGCCCGTGGTGCTGCTCACCGGCGACGTGGCCTTTTTTTATGACCGCAACGCTTTCTGGCACAACTACCCCACGCCCAACCTGCGCGTCATTCTGCTCAATAACCACGCCGGCGGCATCTTCCGGCTGATTGACGGCCCCCGCCAGCAGCCGGAGCTGGAGGAGTTCTTTGAAACCCGCCAATCCCTGCGGGCCGAGAATACCGCCCGGGATTTTGGCCTGCGCTACCTGCCGGTTTCTACTTTTGCTGAACTTGAGTCGGCGCTACCGGTTTTCTTTGCAGCCGAATCCGGCGCGGCCCTGCTCGAAATAACCACCAGCAGCCCTACCAACGCCGAATTCTTTGAACAGTACCGGGCGCAAGTCCGCACATCTTTTTCTTAATCTGCTTGTATTGTCATCCTGAGCAAAGCGAAGGACCTTACCACATCTGAGCTACTAAACGACGACCGTCCATGCGTGATGAGGTCCTTTCGTTTTGCTCAGGATGACAGTCGCCTTTACGTTCTTCTACCTATGTCAGAACAGCTCACCTGGACCCCAATTAAGGAGTTCCGCGAAATCCTCTTCACCCAGCACGGAGGTATTGCCAAAATCAGCATCAACCGCCCGCAGGTGCATAATGCCTTCACACCCCTCACGGTGCAGGAGATGATTGAGGCCATGCACATCTGCCGCGACCGGACCGACATTGGCGTCATCATCCTGACGGGTGAGGGCGGCAAGGCCTTCTGCTCGGGCGGCGACCAGAGCGTGCGGGGCCACGGCGGCTACGTGGGCGACGACGCGGTACCCCGCCTGAACGTGCTGGATTTGCAGAAGCTTATTCGCTCTATTCCGAAGCCGGTGGTGGCTATGGTAGCCGGCTGGGCCATCGGGGGCGGACACGTTTTGCACGTTGTCTGCGACCTGAGTATTGCCGCCGAAAACGCCCGCTTCGGTCAGACGGGGCCCATTGTTGGCTCGTTTGACGGTGGTTTCGGGGCCTCGTACCTGGCCCGGGTAGTAGGCCAGAAAAAGGCGCGTGAAATCTGGTTTCTCTGCGACCAGTACAACGCCCAGGAAGCCCTTGATATGGGCCTGGTAAACAAAGTAGTTCCCCTGGATCAGCTGGAGGCAACCACGGTGGCCTGGTGTCACAAAATTCTGGAGAAGAGTCCTTTGGCCCTGCGGATGCTCAAATCCAGCTTCAATGCCGAGCTGGACGGTCAGGCTGGTATTCAGGAGCTGGCCGGCAACGCCACTTTGCTGTATTACCTGAGCGAGGAAGCCAAGGAAGGTAAAAACGCCTTTATTGAGAAGCGCAAGCCTGACTTCTCCAAATATCCTAAGTTTCCGTAACTGGTAACCATAGCGCTTGTCAGAAGGCCCGTACCATCCGGTATGGGCCTTTTTTTGCGCTAAGTGGCCAAACCTACATTCTCGTTACCATCCTGATTAACAGGATTATATCATATCAATAGAACTTTACAAGTTGTAAACTCAACAGTATTAACAGTAGCCCTACCCGATTTCCCATTTTAGGAAGACAGGATTTTGTTGGGAAATGCTTGCCAATTAACCGCTTACAGGGCAGTTTATACGTTCAATCAGGTGAAGGTCGGATGGTACTTATCCGCGCTTACTCGTCTGGCTCACTAAGGGTATGGATATCTTACAGCGTCATTACGTTTCCACGTATGGGGCCGGGCAACAACCGCTTATGTTTGCCCACGGATTTGGCACTGACCAGCTCAGCTGGCAATATGTGGCCCCGGCGTTTGCGCCTTTCTATCAGGTAGTGCTGTTCGATTTGATTGGCGCCGGCCGCTCCGACCGCAACGCCTACGACTTTACCCGCTACCAGACCCTGGATGGCTATGCCGCCGACCTGATTGCCCTGCTGCGCACCCTGAATATGCCGAAAGTAGTGTACGTGGGGCATTCGGTAAGCGGTATGATTGGCGTATTGGCAGCCATTAAAGCGCCGGAGCTGTTCGAGCGGCTGGTGCTGCTGGCGGCCTCCCCCTGCTATGTAAACGACGGAGACTACCCCGGTGGCTTCGACCCCGCCGATCTGGAGGAGCTGCTCGGGTTTCTGGACCTGGACTACCGGGCTTGGTCGCGGGCAATTGTACCATCGTTGATTGGGGGTGACATGCGCCCGGAGCTACTGGATGAGCTACTGGCCAGCTTCACCAGCGTCGACCCCGCGGTGGCCCGGCAGTTTGCCCATGCTACCTTCTTATCTGATTACCGCTCGGCCTTGCCCCAGTTGCAAGTGCCAGCTCTGGTGGTGCAGTGCGCCCAGGACTCGGTGGCTCCGGCGGCAGTGGGCCGTTACCTACATGCCCACCTCCCCGACAGCACGCTGGATATCATTGACACCGATGGGCATTACCCACACCTGAACGCGCCCGTGGCCACTATTGCGGCACTACACCGGTATCTGGGCGGAACCCAAACAGCCATTCCCCAGGCTTAGCTATGTGGCGGCCCCCTGGTGCGGCCCTGATGACAACCATCATTTCTTGGTGTGAGCCAGGCGGGAATTGAGGCAGCAGAAGCTGAAAAGGCCGAAAGTTGCCGCTACTCAGGAACCCAAGAAATAAAACAAGCAAGTCCATCGGAATCAGTGCACAGCAGTGTTTTGCCCTCAAGCGCATAATATGCTGGCACCGGCACGCTGCCGGGGCCGTAAGGCAGCGTAAACACCTGCAAACTAAACGGGAGATGATGCGGGGCGACAGAATGCAGGAAGTACTGGCTTCCAGGCCCGTTTTTTTCAGGAGAAACTGCAGCCGCTACCGGTCCTGCTGCTTTTCCCCAGACCTCCGTTGAAACCAACAACCTACTACCACACCAAGTATGAGCCGCTGCAAGCGGTGCTTTCGGCCGGCCAGCGCACCGCCCGGAAGCGGCAGTTTCGTGCGGGACGCCGCCCGCTCCGGATGTAGCGGCACCCATTTCCGGGCAGCCGGCCGGGGCGGGTATGGGTTAATGAGCGTAGGCAAGCGGCCTTTCCACTTAGTATTGCAGCCGGGCCCGGTGTCTTTCAGCGCCTATGCGTACCTTACTGGCGTCGCTCTGTAACCCTTGGGGCGGCACGCCGGCCATGAAACACCTCTTGCTGCTTTTTCTGTTGGGTACTGCGGCCACCGCAGCCAGGGCCCAAACCGCGCCGGCTACGGCCCATCCGTCCATATCAGTTCCCGACCCAGCCCAGCCGGTTCAGGTAGTGGAGGCCGCCTGTGGGCAATGCCGTCTGGGCCTACCCGGCAAGAGCTGCGACCTGGCCGTGCGCACTGCCGGCAAGGCCTATTTTGTGGAAGGCACTACCATTGACTCCCACGGCGACGCCCATGCCAAGGATGGTTTTTGCCAAGCTATCCGGCAAGCCGAAGTGCAGGGCCGGGTGGTTAACGAGCAGTTTGTAGTTACTTACTTCCGCTTGCTGCCTGAACCTAAAAAAGCGCAATAAGCAGCTAATCCGGGGGGCAGAGCGGGGTGGCACCGGGCGGGACTTTGCGTGGGCGCGGCCCCCTTTAAAATATGGAGCCATAGGCCTCGCAGCCGGCGCACCAGCCGAAAAAGTTGCGTAACCGCTCCTGCTTGGCGCGTTTCTTCCGCAGTTTGCGGGCCCGGAGGGCAGCATCGGCTCCGGACGTGGCGGCCGGGTGAGCTACTTCGGGGCGGAGCGTGAGGTAGCGCCGGAACACGAAGGCTCTGGCCAGGCCAAACGGACTTGATGCGGAAATGAGCATGGGGTTAAGAAGTTGGCGACCTGCTTAAGATACACCTTTAATCCCTTCGAAGTCAAGCCGCAGCGCATATAGTTATGCCTCCTGTAAGCGCAAGGGATGCGTAGGTGGTGGTTCCGGCACCTATCTTGCCGCTCTTTCCACTTTGCATCGTCCTATGGCCGCCGATACCGACCTTCTGCCCGATTCTCTGCTGCTCAACGGCCGCTCGTTTCGCTACGCCGACATTCAGCAATACCCTGCCCGCGCCCCCCGCGACCTGAATGGTTACGAGGCCCGGGTGCTGGATTTTATCCGGCAGTGGCTGAATGGGGCGCAGGAGTTCGGGCTGCGGACTTCCGGCTCCACCGGCCAGCCCCAGCTGATACAAATGAAGCGGCGGCAGCTGGAAGCTTCGGCCCGGCGCACCGGCGACTACTTTGACCTGGGCCCCGGCGACCGGATGCTGGTGTGTTTGAACTGCGAGTTTGTGGGGGGGCTGATGATGCTGGTGCGCGGCCTGGAGCGACGTATGCACCTAACCATTGTAGAGCCCCACGCCGATCCGCTGGCGCTGGTAGCGGCCTCTGCCGAGTTCAGTTTCACCTCCTTCGTGCCCTTGCAGCTGCGGGCGGTGCTGGCTGCCGGCCATGCCTCCCGCCTCAACCGCATGAAGGGAATTCTGGTGGGAGGGGCACCCGTGGAACGTAGCCTGGAAAAGGAAATCCAGCAGCTGCTAGTGCCCGTGTATGTAACCTATGGCATGACGGAAACGGCCTCGCACATTGCCCTGCGCCGCCTTAACGGCCCCCATGTACAGCCCACGTACCGCGTGCTGCCCGGCATTGAGGTAGGCCAGGATGGCCGGGGCTGCCTCACGGTACGGGCCGATGTAACCGAAAACCATCTGATTACGACCAACGACCGGATTAGCCTTTCCCCGGATGGGCGCAGCTTCGAATGGCTGGGCCGCGCCGACTTTGTTATCAATACCGGGGGCGTGAAAGTGCAGGCGGAAAAGGTGGAGCAAGTGCTGGAAGTAGCCCTTACCGAGCTGGGCCTGGGCCGGCGGGCCTTCGTAGCCGCCCGCCCTGATAAGCGCTTGGGCGAGCAGGTAACTGCTTTTCTGGAAGGTCCCAGGCTGACTGCCCGCCAACAGGAGCAACTGCTGGAGCTGCTGCGCCAGCGCCTCGATAAGTATGAGGTGCCCCGGGAGCTGGTGGCCGTACCAGAGTTCCGTACTACCGCCTCCGGCAAGCTGGACCGCCTGGGCACCCTGCGCACCGTGAAGTAGTGCACAGCAGCAAGTGAGAGGCCGGAGGAAAAGCGTGGCAGACCCGAACGTTATTCCCTGCTACTTCTCACTTCTCATTTCCCTTGGGTATGTGAAATTATCCGTTGATTTGTGCAAGTTCTACCCTGCCCTTTCCCCATGAATACTACCCGTGTATCGGCGGCGGCTTTGCTGCTGCTGGCCCAGCTGGGCGGCGGCTGCGCTACCACTTCCGGCACTTCAACTGCCCCTACGGCGGCCCTTGACTCGGCTACTGTCCTGGCCGTGCAGCAGCTGGAAACGGCCGCCGCTGCCGATGCCGCCGCACCTGTCTCAGCGCCCCTGCCAACTGCTCCTGCGTTTCAGGTGGTGATGGAGCAGTTTGCCGACCTGCGCATTCTGCGTTACCAGGTGCCGGGCTTCGAAACGCTGGAGCCGCGCCAGAAGGAGCTGCTGTATTACCTCTACGAAGCCGCCCTGAGTGGGCGCGACATCATCTACGACCAAAACTACAAGCACAACCTGCGCGTGCGCCGCACCCTGGAAGCCGTGTGGCAGGCCAACGAGGAGCGGCGCACCGCCAGCACCAACCAGCAGCAGATTGATCAGGCTACCAAGTTTGCCACCTACGCCAAGCGGGTGTGGTTCAGCAATGGCATTCATCACCACTACAGCACCCGCAAGTTTCTGCCCGAGTGCACGCCGGCCTATTTCAAGGAGCTGATTTTCGCCACCGACCCCAAGCAGCTGCCCCTGGAGCCGGGCGAGTCGGTTACGAAATTTCTGGCTACGATGACGCCCATTCTGTTCGACCCGAATGTGGCACCCAAGCGCGTGAACCAGGAGGCCGGTAAGGACCTGGTGAAAACCTCGGCTAACAATTTCTATGAGGGCCTGACGCAAACGGAGGTAGAAGCCTACTACCGAAAGAAAATCAACCGCCAGGATCCTCAGCCCATTTCCTACGGGCTCAACTCCAAACTGGTAAAGGACAAGCAGAACCGCATTACGGAGCGCACCTGGCGTACGGAAGGTATGTACGGCCGAGCCCTGAGCAAAGTGGTGTTCTGGCTGCAGAAGGCCGCGGCCATAGCCGAAACCCCCGAGCAACAGCTGGCGCTGCAGAAACTTATTGAGTTCTACCAGACCGGCGACCTGAAGAAGTGGGACGAGTACAACATTGCCTGGGTACACGATACGCACAGCCGCACCGATGTGGTAAATGGCTTTATTGAGGTGTACGGCGACCCGCTGGGCTACCGCGCCAGCTACGAGTCGGTAGTGTCGTTCAAGGATCTGGAGGCCACCAAGCGCATTCAGGCCATCGGGGATGAGGCGCAGTGGTTCGAGGATAACTCCCCCATCAAGCCCGAGCACAAAAAGAAAAACGTTATCGGCATTACGGCCAAGGTAATTACCACGGTGGTAGAGGCCGGCGACGCGGCTCCCAATACGCCCATTGGCATCAACCTGCCCAATGCCAGCTGGATCCGGAAAGAGCACGGCTCCAAATCGGTGAACCTGGGCAACATTGTGGATGCCTACGGCGCCGCCGACGCGGGAGGTATGCTGGATGAGTTTGCCTTCGACGACGCCGAAAAGCAGCGTGCCCGCCAGTACGCCGGCCTGGCCGGCAAGCTTCACACCGACATGCACGAGGTAATTGGGCACGCCTCGGGGCAGCTGAACAAGGGCGTAGGCACGCCCAAGGAAACTCTGAAAAGCTACGCTTCGGCCCTGGAAGAAGCCCGCGCTGACTTGGTAGCGCTATACTATCTGCCCGATGCCAAGCTGGTTCAGCTGGGTGTACTGCCCGCTGGTGGCGAAGTGGCTCGGGCCGAGTACGACCAGTACATCCGCAACGGCCTGCTCACGCAGCTGGTACGCCTGCAGCTGGGCGAAACCGTGGAGGAAGCGCACATGCGCAACCGCCAGATGGTTGCCAGATGGGCCTTTGAGAAGGGACAGAAAGACAAGGTAATTGAGCGCCTCACCCGCGACGGCAACACCTACTTCCGGGTAAACGACTATGAGAAGCTGCGCGGCCTGTTTGGGCAGCTACTGCGGGAGCTGCAGCGCATTACCAGCGAGGGTGACTACGCGGCCGGGAAGGCCCTCATCGAAACCTACGGCGTGAAAGTGGATCCGGCCCTGCACAAAGAAGTGCTGGCCCGCTACCAAAAGCTGAATATTGCGCCATACTCCGGCTTTATTCAGCCCCGGCTGGTACCCGTGGTACAGGATGGCACCATCACGGACGTGAAGCTGGAATACCCCACCGACTTCTCGCAGCAGATGCTGGAATACGGCCGGCGGTACCGCTTGCTGCCCGCTTACAACTAGCCGCCGGCGGGCACTGCGGGCACTGGTAGCCCGGTCATGCTGGCCAAATATGTTTACTTTCCAACACCCGGCTCCCGGCTTTTTTCTCCCATTCCCCCAATCTATCTGCATGAAACGCCTTTTCTACACGCTTTTATTGCTGGCTGGCCTGTTGGCTGCCAGCACCGCCCCCACGCACGCTCAATCGTCGCCGGTGGTCCGGCCGGCGGTTCCGGAGCCCGTGCGTTACGAGTTTTGTGAGCTGATGCGCACCGGCTTTGTAAACATCGGCAAGCCGGAGAAGGAGAAATCCGGCGACATTTACGTGGACTTCGGCTACGGCTACGAAAAGCTGGGCGGCTCGGAGCAAATCGTGCGCGAGGCCGGTAAGATTCAGGTATTTGCCACAACCATCAGCGCCCTTAACTACATGGGCGGCCTGGGCTGGGAAATAGTGCAGATTCTGGAGCAGCCCATCAACTATAGCAAAGGGGAGCCCAGCGAATACGTGCGCCGCTACGTACTGCGCCGCCCTCTGTCAGCCAAAGGTATTGCCGTGCCCCGGTAGCGGGAGGATGAAGGATAAAGGATGAGGGATAAGGGATGAGAGATAAAGGACACCGTTAAACGACTATCCCTCATCCTTTATCCTTCATCCCTTATCCTTCATCCTTTATCCTTTATCCCTCATCCTTTATCCTTCAGCCCCTTCTGGGAGAAAAGCCGCTCGTGGCCCCGTACTACTTTTAGCAAGTCGCCGAGAAACAGCTTCACCCGGCCAAAGAAGATAAAGCCGCTGATTTGATCCTCCGGCTGCTGGCCTGAGGCAAAGACCTGCCGGTACCCGGTGCCGGCCCCCAGCCCTACCCAGCGAAACACGCGGTAATGCGCCGCTACCGATGGCTCTGCCAGGTACAGCACCTGCTTATTGGTGCGCAAAACTCCCCCGTCCGGAAAGGAATACTTGGTGTAGTAGCTACCAATGCCCAACTGCAGCGGGGTGCTCAGCTCCCAGCGCGGGTTTCCAATGAACACATATTCGCCGTAGGCCGCCAGATACCGAAAGCGCACCTCGTCGCGGGTGCCGGCCGGAAACCCGGCCGGCTGGACAGCGCGCGTGGGCACTCCGCCTGACAGGCGGTATACACCCAGCCCGGCCCGCCACCGGCCGCGCCACTCTATGCCCCCTTTTACCCCATTAATGCCCACTACCGTTCCGTTGAGGATGGAATAGCGCTGGTCGAACTGAAATACGGCCCGGCGGTGCGACTGGCGCACGAAGGTGCTATCGTCGGGCGGGGGCAGAGCGGGGCAGCCCGCTACTGCGGTACCCACTGACCCGGCCAGGGTCAGGCTGCTCCAACGCAGGGCGCAACGCATAACAGCAATTTTCACGGCCCGAAGGTACGCGCTGGGGCGGTAGAGGTTTCCGCCTGGCCACCGGATTTTTCCGCTTCGCCCGGCTGGCCCCTACACTTGGCCCTGAATAGGATAGGTGGAGGCCGGGCTTTTAGGCATGTTTGTGGCCGAACCTTCTACTTGCCATCCGCCATGCCTCTGCACCCTGATTTCGTATTTTCCCTGGCTAACTCGGTTGCTATGGTGGGCTGGGTCCTGCTGGTGCTGGCTCCGCGCTGGCGGGTAACGCGCCTGCTGGTACGCAGCGGAGCGCTGCCGCTGCTGCTGGCCGGAGGCTACGCCCTGCTCATTGGCAGCCACTACCTGGGAGCTCATGCCTCGGAAGGCGGCTTTGGCTCCTTAGCGGAGGTAGCTGCCCTGTTCCGGAACCCCTGGGCCCTACTGGCCGGCTGGGTGCATTACCTCTGCTTTGATTTGTGTTTGGGCATCTGGGAAAGCCAGGATGCCGAGCGGCGCGGCCTGCCCCACTGGGCGCTGGTGCCCTGTCTGCTGCTCACGTTTCTGTTTGGGCCGGTTGGCCTGCTGCTGTACGCCCTGGTCCGGCGCTTTTTGGGCCGCGCAACGGATACTTCCCTTACCTAATATCCCTGACCATGTCTGCTGCCTTACCGCTGAACCCCGTTTCTGCTGTTCCTGCTACCCACCCTGCCTGGGCATGGCTGCGGCTGCTGCACCGCGTAAATCCTGTGCTAAGCCTGGCCGGCTGGCTGAACGTGCTGCTGTGCTTGGTGGCGCTACTGCTGCTGCCCCTGGATAGCCGGGTGGTAACCGGTGCGCCGGTGTGGCTGAAGCCGCTCAAGTTTACTATCTCCGTTGCTGCCTACACCTGGACGCTGGGTTGGCTCCTGGCCGATTTGCCCGCCCAGGCGCAGCGCGCGGTTCAGCGCATCAGCTGGGGAGTGGCCGTGTGCATGGTGGTTGAAATCGGCTGCATTTTCCTGCAGGCGGCCCGGGGTACTACGTCGCATTACAACAGCGCTACCGCCTTTGATGGCCTCGTTTTTGGGCTGATGGGCGTGTTTATTCTGCTGAATACCCTGCTCACCGGGGCGGCGCTGTATCTGGTGTGGCGCTACCGCCCGCATGGGCCGGCCGGCTACGTGTGGGGCGTACGGCTGGGGCTGCTGGTGTTTCTGGTGGGCTCGGTGCTGGGTGGCACTATGATAGGCCTGAACCGCCACACCGTGGGCGCCCCCGATGGGGGACCGGGCCTGCCGGGCCTGGGCTGGAGCACCCGCGCCGGCGACCTGCGCATTGCCCATTTTCTGGGTATGCATGCCCTGCAGGCTCTGCCCCTGCTCGGCTGGGGCTTGAGCCGCCGAGTGCCTACACGGGCCGTATTGTTCACCGGGCTGGGTACGCTGCTGTATGCGGCCCTAGTTGCGTACCTGTTTTTCTCGGCCATGCAGGGGCGTCCCCTGCTACCGGCGTAACGTATCTGCCGGCAGTGGTAGCAGACTCTCTTGTACACTTTGCTGTGAAATGCCGGTATTTTGAACCGGATACAGCTGCATTTGCCAACCAAGAGTTGAGGCCCCCCTTCTTTCTGCTATGCCCTTCACAACCATCACCTCCCGCCGCGCTCTGGTTTTCAACCTTGTAGCCGCGCTATTCACGGGGTGGCTGCTACGGTTTGTAGTGGGGCTTGAGCCAGTATGGTGGCTGGTCTGGCTGGTTCCGGCTTTCCTGTTGTGGCTGGCCCTTCGACTGGATGGCCACCAAGCGCGCTGGCTGGTGATACTGGCCTCAGCCATTGGGGCCACTGCCAACCTGCCGTACTACCGGCTGGTGATGCCCGACGTAGCGGCTGTTGCCGTACTGGGAGCCCAAACACTCCTGTGGTCATTCACGGTTATGGCCTCGCGGCGGGTGATTCTACGCTACCGCAGCTGGTGGACGGTAGTTGTATATCCGGTGCTGTGGGTAGCCCTGGACACCCTGATGGCAACCTTACTGCCCGATGGTAACTGGAACAGCCTGGCCTATTCTCAGGCTACGGTTCTGCCGCTGCTTCAGGTTACAGCCCTGGGTGGCGTAGCGGGGTTGCTGTTTCTGGTTACGCTGGTGCCGGCCGCCCTGGCCCTCGGATGTACTTACGGCCGCCGCCTGCCATGTGGGTACCTGGCATACGCTGCGCCGGTTTTGTTCACGCTGATGGCGTATGGCTACGGTTCCTGGCGACTCCGGCAGCCGGTTACGGGTGCCAGCACAACGTTCGGACTGGCAAGCATTGACGATGCCATTGGCCGACAGGCAACCACTGCCTATACAGCCAATATTCTGCAGCACTATGAAGCCCATGTTGCCCGCCTGGCCGCACAGGGCGCGCAGGTTGTTGTGCTGCCAGAAAAAATTGCCGATTTATCCCCGGGGCAGGTGCCCGGCTGGCAACACCGGTTCAGCCGCTGGGCCGCCAGAAACCGGGTATGGCTGGAAGCAGGAATAGGACTGGACAACAGCGGTGAGCAAACCAATCTGGCTTGGCTATTTGCCCCGGATGGCAGACTTTCCGCAGTCTATCAGAAGCACTTTTTAGCCCCCCCGGAGCGGGACTTTACGGCGGGTACGCTGTATAGTGTGCGCACCATTGCCGGGCTACACTACGGGCTGGCAATCTGCAAGGACATGCATTTTGCCACCCTGGGCCGCGCCTACGGCTCCCGGCGGGCAGCTGTGCTGTTGGTACCTGCCTGGGATTTTGATCTGGATGCCGCACTAGCCGCCCGCATGACGGCTACGCGCGGCGTTGAGAATGGCTATATGGTGGTGCGCTCCTCCCGGAGTGGATGGCTAAGTGTGAGCGACGCGCACGGCCGCTTCATTGCCCGGCGCGCCAGTAGTGCCATACCCGGCAGTACGCTGCTGGTAAACACCCCCGTGCCCCAACAGCTGCCCACGCTCTACACCCGCACAGGTAATGTGCTAGGCTGGCTGTGCGTGCTAGCCGGGGCTGGTTTTTTGCTTGCAGGCCGCCGGGGCAGAGGTACGCCTGCCCGGTAAAGCACTACTTCAACCCGGCAAATTTGCGGCGAATTACCTCCTGCACCGGCACATTTTCGATTTTACTTTCCAGCCAGGAAATAATGTCCAGGTACAGAAAAGGCCGTCGTTCATAAGGGTTTTCGGCAATTTTGGTCAGCTCATTCTTCAGCTTCAGGAAAGCATCTTTCAACTGGGAAGGTGCCACTGTACCCAGCCCGCGCAGAAACCGAAAAATGGCCTCCTGCATGGGTTGCTGGTCGTTCATCTTGCCCAGAAAGCGGTACACCGAGCGCACCTGATACTCCAGCGCCTCGTCGCGGCCGGCCTCGTAGTGGGCAATCAGGCTCAGGATGCGGGCAAAACACTGGATATCCTCGCGCAGGTTAGCCTCCTTGAAGTAAATTACCTTGTCCAGGTACTCTATGGCCTTAAGGGGTTGCCCGCTGCCAAAGTATAAGCTGGCAATTTTGTAGTAGAACACCAGCCGCCGGTGCGAGTCCAGCTGCATCCGGAACCGCTCCAGGTTTTCCAGCAGGTCGGGTACTACTTGCAGACCAGCCGTGAATTCTCCCCGCATAAAATAT
The DNA here is from genome assembly GCF_003944705.1 of Hymenobacter metallilatus. Classification (GTDB taxonomy): domain Bacteria; phylum Bacteroidota; class Bacteroidia; order Cytophagales; family Hymenobacteraceae; genus Hymenobacter; species Hymenobacter metallilatus. The sequence continues at coordinate 142,897 of NZ_RWIS01000008.1, forward strand.
CCGTTGAGGCGGTTGGTATAGATGTAGAGAAACAACAGGGCTTCAATGTTGGGGTTGCTGCGCCGGTCGGGGTCGGCGGCATAGGCTTCCAGCTGCCCCAACACCTCCGAAAACCGACTGTAGTACAGCATATTGTAGGTGGTCACCAGCACATTGTGCATGCCTTTGATGTAGAGCATGGGCTGTTGCTCACACATCAGCTGGTTGTGCTCAAACAAATCCACCCACTTCTGGGCGTAGCGGTAGCACTGCCGGAAGTTCTGCGTGATGGTATAGTACCACACATGCGCCTGGTAAAAATAGAGCTGCTCAAAAAAGCTGGCCTGGCGCGGGTCCAGGGCGGGCAAATCCCGGCGGAAATAGGCGGTAATGGTATCGTAGTCCTGCTGGTTGCGGGTGTGGCCTATCTTGAGGTAGCGCCCGTACATGCGCAGCGCCAGGTTCGACAGCTCATGCTCGCGCCCAATGTGCTGCACCGTGTCGGTGGCTTCGTCGGAAAGCTGCCGGGCCCGCCCCTGAATGCTCCGGGTAATGTATTGACCCTCAATCAGCTTCTCAAAATCCAGCGCCAGCAACACAATGTGGCGCAGCTCGGCCTGCTGGGCCGTGGCTTTTACTTTTTCCAGCATACGCAGGCTGTGCTGGTACAGGCCCCGGTTATAGAGCACCCGGGCAAAATCCAGTTGCTCGTGCAACTGAATATCCAGGTTGTGCCCAGCGTGGTACATGCGTAAGCTGGACAGCAGCTGCTTGTAGAGGTTAGCTTTGAGGTTGGCTACTTGTACTTTTTTGATGGCCGGCACCTGGGCCAGCATCCGTTCCTCATCGTACCGGTCCTGCCCGTCCAGGGCATCAAATACCTGCAAAAACTTGAGCCCCTCTGCCGAACCCTGGCGGTTGGCAAACAGGCGGAAGTGGCGCTTTTCGGTGCGGGTCAGCGACTTTATCAGCTGAAAAACCGGGTCAGTACTTTCGTTGGGCATTGTACAAATTCAAAAATTAACCTTTTGATTTTATGATACTTATACAACAAAAGTGATTTTCTAGAAATAGTAGGGCTATTAGAAAGAAGTTTTCAACCGCTAACCCTCTGCGGGTACTTAGCAGCCGAATATCAGCCCAAAGATGCTATGTCAGCTCACTTCTCCACCTCTTTGTCCGCACTATTTTCTGCATTTGCCGGAGCTGGCTGGCGGGCCACCATTCTCACGGCTACGCCCAACGGCCAAACCGTAGCCGGCTCCTACGCCCTGCTCCGAATAGAATCAAACCAAGGCTCGTCGGTTGTGCGGCCTGCTTCGCCTGCATTTCCCTTCCTGCTCCGCTAAGCGGCACGCGGGCGGTTCCTCCGTTTGTCAGTTGTACCACGCTCATGTATTACTCCCCTGATACCGTCGCCTTTCTGGATGGCGAGTTCGTACCGGCCGCGCAAGCTACCTGCGGCGTGTATGCCCAATCGTTGCACTACGGTTATGCCGTGTTTGAGGGCATTCGGGCCTACGCTACGCCGGCCGGCACCCGCATTTTCAAGGCCGGGGAGCATTATGAGCGCCTGCATTATTCATGCAAGGCCATTGGCCTACCGCTGCCGTACTCGGTGGAAGAACTGACGCGCATCAGCTACGAGGTGCTGGAGCGCAACGGCCTGACGGACGCCTATATTCGGCCGCTGGTGTTTGCCGGCGCGCCCAACATGAGCCTGAAGGCGGCTACCACCAGTAATGTGCTGGTGGCCGTGTGGGAATGGGGCAAGTACCTCGGCGACCAAAGCCTGCGCCTCACCGTGTCGCCCTACGAACGGCCCAATCCCAAGGCCGTGCCCATCGAGGCCAAAGTGGCGGGCCACTACGTGAACTCCATCATTGCCAGCACCGAGGCCAAAAGCCGGGGCTACGATGAGGCCCTGCTGCTGGACATGCACGGCAACGTGGCCGAAGGTCCCGGGGCCAACTTTTTCTTCGAGCGCAACGGCGAACTGGTTACCCCTCCGGCCGGCAGCATCCTGCGCGGCATCACCCGCAACACCATCATCGACCTGGCCCGCGAGGCCGGCATCACCGTCACGGAACGGTTTTTTGGCCCTGAGGAGCTGCGCACCGCCGAAGCCGCTTTCATGACCGGCACAGCGGCCGAGGTTATCGGCGTGGCCTCGGTAGACGACGTGGTGTTTGAGCGACCCTTCCAGCAAACCATCGGCGGCATGCTGGCCCAGCACTACCAGGCGCTGGTCACGGGGCAGTCGGTGAGCGTGGCGCTGTAGAGACGCGACACTTCGCGTTTCGGCATCTGAACGACAACCACTGCACAGTAAGTCAACCCCAACGCAACAACCTCAGCAACGACGAGACGCGAAGTGTCGCGTCTCTACAACCGTCAGCCTTTCTGCCTCCCCCTACCAATCATCTGGCTCCCCCTCTCCTTTTCGGAGAGGGGGCCGGGGGGTGAGGCGAACTACCAGAACGAAGCGCCAGATGTGCTGTCATTATTCAGCACATCCGCACATCAGCACATTCCCCCGCATGGCCCTCAACAAATACAGCCGCATTTACACCCAGGATGACAGTCTGCCGGCCTCGCAGGCCATGCTGATTGGCTCCGGCATTGCGGAAGCCGATTTGCGCAAGCCGTTCGTGGGCATCTGCTCCACGGGCTTCGAGGGCAACACCTGCAACATGCACCTCAACCAGCTGGCCGACGCGGTGAAGCAGGGCGTGCAGGAGCAGGACCTGGTGGGGCTGCGCTTCAACACCATCGGCATCAGTGACGGCATCACCAACGGCACGCCGGGGATGCGCTACTCGCTGGTGTCGAGGGAAATCATTGCCGATTCCATTGAGGCCATGGCCGGGGCCCACAACTACGACGCGCTGGCCTGTGTAGTGGGTTGCGACAAAAACATGCCCGGGGCCCTCATTGCCATGGCCCGCCTCAACCGCCCCAGCCTGATGGTGTACGGCGGCACCATCCGGGGCGGCACGTTCAAGGGGCAGCAGCTCAACATTGTGTCGTGCTTTGAGGCCTACGGGCAGAAACTGCAGGGCCAGATTTCGGACGAGGACTACCGCGGCATCATCCGCAACGCCTGCCCGGGGCCGGGAGCCTGCGGGGGTATGTACACGGCCAACACCCTGGCCGCCGCCATCGAAACGCTGGGCCTGAGCGTGCCCTACTCCTCGTCGGCCCCGGCCGAAAGCGCCGAGAAGCAGCAGGAATGCCGCAGCACCGGCGCCTACCTGCGCCGCCTGCTGGAGCTGGACCTCAAACCCCGCGACATTCTGGTGCGCGAGGCCTTCGAAAACGCCATGGTGGTCACCACCGTGCTGGGCGGCTCCACCAACGCCGTGCTCCACCTCATGGCCATTGCCCACGCCGCCGGCGTGCAGCTCACGCTCGAAGACTTCCAGGCCGTGAGCGACCGGACGCCGGTGCTGGCCGACCTCAAGCCCAGCGGCAAGTACCTGATGGAGGACCTATCGGCCCGGGGCGGGGTGCCGGCCGTGCTCAAAACCCTGCTCAACGCCGGCCTGCTCCACGGCGACCTGCTGACCGTAACGGGCCGCACCCTGGCCGAAAACCTGGCCGACGTGGCTCCGCTGGGACCCGAGCAGGACATTCTGCGCCCGGCCAGCAACCCCATCAAACCCGACGGCCACATTCAGATTCTGTACGGCAACCTGGCCCCCCGGGGCGCGGTGGCCAAGATTACCGGCAAGGAAGGCTCCCGCTTCGCCGGCCCGGCCATCGTGTTCGACTCCGAAGAGGAGCTGAATGAGGGCATTGTGCAGGGCCTGATTCAGCCGGGCCATGTCGTCGTCATTCGGTACGTGGGGCCCAAGGGCGGGCCGGGCATGCCCGAGATGCTCAAGCCCACGTCGGCCATCATCGGGGCCGGGCTGGGCGATAAGGTGGCCCTGCTAACCGACGGCCGCTTTTCGGGCGGCACCCACGGCTTTGTTATCGGCCACGTAAGCCCCGAGGCCTACGACGGCGGCCCGCTGGCCCTGGTGGAAAACGACGACTGGATTACGCTAGACGCTGCCGCCAACACCATGAACGTAGCCCTGAGCGACGAGCAGCTGGCCCTGCGCCGCCAGCAGTGGCAGCAGCCCGCGCCCCCGGTCAGCCAGGGCGTGCTGCTGAAATACATCCGCACCGTGAGCGACGCCAGCCACGGCTGCATCACCGATTTAGCCGACCACCGCCATGTTCCCGAACCCGCAGCTTCAGTCCGCGCCAGCCTCGCCTGAGGCCCTGGCCGCCCCGCAGGTATCCGGTGCCGTGGTCCTGTTGCAGGGCCTGGTGGCCGAGGGCGTGGACACCGTGTTCGGCTACCCCGGCGGGGCCATCATCCCCATTTACGATGCCCTGTACGATTTTCAGGAGCAGCTCAATCACGTGTTGGTGCGCCACGAGCAGGGCGGGATTCACGCCGCTCAGGGCTACGCCCGGGCCTCGGGCCGGGTGGGCGTGGTGTTTGCCACCAGCGGCCCCGGCGCCACCAACCTGGTAACCGGTCTGGCCGACGCCCAGATTGATAGTACCCCGCTGGTGTGCATCACGGGGCAGGTGTTTGCGCATCTGCTGGGCACCGATGCCTTCCAGGAAACCGACATTCTGAATATCACCACGCCCGTTACCAAGTGGAACCACCAGATAACGGACGCCCGGGATATTCCGGCGGCGCTGGCCAAAGCCTTCTACATTGCCCGCAGCGGCCGGCCCGGCCCGGTTCTGCTCGACATCACCAAAAACGCCCAGCTGCAGCTGTTCGAGCACGCCGGCCACGAGCCCTGCACCCACATCCGCAGCTACCGGCCCCGGCCCATGGTGCGCCCCGAGTACGTGCAGCGCGCCGCCGAGCTCATCAACCAGGCCCAGCGCCCGTTGGTACTCTGGGGCCAGGGCGTGCTGCTGGGGCAGGCCGAGGCGGAGTTCCGGGAGTTCATCGAAAAAAGCGGTATTCCGGCGGCCTGGACGATTCTGGGGGCCGGGGCGCTGCCTACCGGCCACCCGCTGAACGTGGGCATGCTGGGCATGCACGGTAACTACGGCCCCAACGTCCTCACCAATGAGTGCGACGTACTCGTGGCCATCGGCATGCGCTTCGACGACCGGGTAACGGGCCGCCTCGACAAATACGCCCGCCAGGCCCAGGTGATTCACCTCGACATCGACCCCACCGAAATCGACAAGAATGTGGTGGCCACCGTGCCGGTGTGGGGCGACTGCAAAGAAACCCTGCCCCTGCTCACGCAGCTGGTAGCCGCCCGCCAGCACCCGGAGTGGCGCCAACGCTTCCGCGACCATGACGCCGAGGAAGTAGCCGCCGTGATTCAGGACGAGCTATTCCCGACCCAGGACGAGCTGACCATGGGCGAGGTGATTCACCAGCTCAACGAGCTGACCCAGGGCGAGGCCATTATTGTGACGGACGTGGGCCAGCACCAGATGGTGGCCTGCCGCTACGCCCGCCTCAACCATCCGCGCCTGAGCATTACCAGTGGCGGCCTGGGCACCATGGGCTTTGCGCTGCCGGCCGCCATTGGGGCCAAGTACGGTGCGCCGCACCGCACGGTGGTGGCCGTCATCGGCGACGGGGGCATTCAGATGACGATTCAGGAGCTGGGCACCATCATGCAGACTGGCATCGAGGTAAAGATTCTGCTGCTCAACAATCAGTTTCTGGGCATGGTGCGCCAGTGGCAGGAGCTGTTTCACGAGCGGCGCTACTCCTGCGTAGAAATTGCCAGCCCCGATTACGTAACCGTGGCCAGCGGCTACGGCATTGCCGCCCGCCGCGTAGAGCACCGCCCCGACTTGCAACCCGCCCTGCGCCAGCTGCTGGACCACCCCGGCTCCTTCCTGCTGGAAGTGCGCGTCACCCGCGAAAACAACATCTTCCCCATGGTGCCCCAGGGCTGCGGCGTTGGCGAAATCCGGCTGCGCTGAGGTGAAATGGTGAGGTGGTGAAATGGTGAGTTGACGGGCGGCTGCCGTTCCCGTCTACTCCACTTGCGCCATCAGAACTACCCGAACATCAAACTCACCATTTCACCACCTCACCATTTCACCATCTCATGACTCGCCAGGAATACAACATAACGGCCTATACCGAGAACCAGGTGGGACTGCTTAATCGGCTGGCCATCATCTTCTCCCGACGCAAAATCAACATCGAGAGCCTGAACACCTCGCCTTCGGAGATTGAGGGGATTCACCGCTTCAACATCGTGGTGCACGAGTCGGAGGAGGTGGTGCGCAAGATTGCCCGCCAGATGGAAAAGCAGGTGGAGGTGCTGAAGGTGTACTTCAACCCCAACGAGGAAGTCATCTGGCAGGAAATGGCCCTCTACAAAGTGCCCACCGATATCATTGCCGAGCGGGCGCTGGTGGAGCGGCTGCTGCGCGAGCACGGGGCCCGGGTGGTACTCATCCGCAAGGATTACACGGTGTTTGAAACCACCGGCCACCGCGAGGAAACCGACAAGCTGCTGGCCGTGCTGCATCCCTACGGCCTCATCGAGTTTGTGCGCTCGGCCCGCATTGCCATCATCAAAACCAGCCAAGGCTTCCACCACAAGCTGCGCGAGTTCGAGCGCCAGCAGCCCGGCGAGGAAGTGAGCGAAAACCAGTTCCTCGACCGCCGCGACAAGGTGTTTTCGATGTGACCCCACCCCCGGCCCCTCCCCTCCGGGAGAGGGGTGCGTTCAACGAATCAATATTCTTGAACTCGCGTCTGGCACCCCTCTCCCGGAGGGGAGGGGCCGGGGGTGGGGTCCGCCCGCCAGAACGACTAATAACAAACAACCAGCAACGAACAACTACCAACTAATAACCCCCAACCATCATGGCAACCATCAACTTTGGCGGCGTAGAAGAACACGTTGTAACCCGCGAGGAATTTCCGCTGAAAAAGGCCCGCACCATTCTGCAAAGCGAGACGATTGCCGTGCTGGGCTACGGCGTGCAGGGCCCCGGCCAGGCCCTGAACCTGCGCGACAACGGCTTCCGCGTGATTGTGGGGCAGCGGCCCGATTCGGCTTCGTGGCGTAAGGCGGAGGCCGATGGCTGGGTGGCCGGCGAAACGCTGTTCGGCCTGGAAGAAGCGGCCGAGCGGGGCACTATCCTGGCCAACCTGTTGTCGGATGCCGGCCAGATTGCTGTGTGGCCCACACTTAAGCCCTACCTCACGGCCGGCAAAACCCTGTACTTCTCCCACGGCTTCGGCATCACCTTCAACGACCAGACGGGTATCATCCCGCCCGCCGACGTGGACGTGGTGCTGGTAGCGCCCAAGGGCAGCGGCACGAGCCTACGCCGGCTGTTTGTGGCCGGAGGCGGGTTGAACTCGTCGTTTGCCGTGTACCAGGATGCCACCGGCCACGCCTACGAGAAGGCCGTGGCCCTAGGCATCGGGGTGGGCTCGGGCTACCTGTTCGAAACCGATTTTCGCAAGGAAGTGTACTCCGACCTTACCGGCGAACGGGGGGTGCTGATGGGCGCTTTGGCCGGCATCATCGAGGCCCAGTATCAGGTGCTGCGCCAGCGCGGCCACTCGCCCTCCGAGGCCTTCAACGAAACCGTGGAGGAGCTCACCCAGAGCCTGGTGCCGCTGGTGGGCGAAAACGGCATGGACTGGATGTTCAGCAACTGCTCCGTCACGGCCCAGCGCGGCGCCCTCGACTGGAAAGGCCGCTTCCGCGAAGCTACCCTGCCCGTGCTCAACGAGCTGTACGACAGCGTGGCCTCGGGCCAGGAAGCCGCCCGCACCATCCAGCGCGGCTCTACGCCCGGCTACCGCCAGGAGTTGGAAGCCGAGCTCAAGGAAGTGCGCGACTCGGAACTGTGGCAAACCGGTGCCACCGTGCGCGAGCTACGCTCCCGCGCCGCTGAGAAAGTTGAAACAGAAGAAGCCTACGCCCTGACGGCCAACGGGAATTAAGAGCAACCCAGTAGCGCGCAGCTCCGCTTCGCGCACGAGCGAAGCGAGTACCAGGCGTAAGCTGCGGGCGCGTGGGAACTCGCCTGCGGCTCGTGCGCGAAGCGGAGCTGCGCGCTACTTTTCTCTACCACCATGCATCCTTCTCAACCAGCCACCCTCACCCCGGCCCTGCCGCTGCTCCTGGTGGAGCAGGCGGCCCGCACGCTGCAGGGCGTAATCTACCCCACGCTACTCCAGCACAACCTGGGGCTTTCAGCCACCTTTGGAGCGGATATTTACCTGAAGCGGGAGGATTTGCAGGTGGTGCGCTCCTACAAGATTCGGGGGGCGTACAATAAGATGGCGGGGCTGCCGGCCGATGAGGCCACCCGGCCGGTGGTGTGCGCCTCGGCCGGCAACCACGCCCAGGGCGTGGCCTACGCCTGCCAGCTGCTGGGCCGGCGGGGCTACATCTTCATGCCCGCCGCCACCCCCGCCCAAAAGGTGGACAAAGTGCGCCTGTTCGGGCGCGACCAGGTGGAAATTGTGCTGACCGGGGCTACGTTCGATGATTCGTCGAGGGCGGCGCAGGAGTTTTGCCAGCAGCGCCAGGGCGTGTACGTGCACCCGTTTGATGATGCGGCCGTGGTGGCCGGGCAGGCCACTGTGGGCCTGGAAATCCTGCGCGACGCGCCCGCGCCCATCGACTTCGTGTTTATGCCCATCGGGGGCGGCGGATTGGCGGCGGGCGTGAGCAGCGTGTTCCGGCAGCTCAGCCCCGCTACCCGGCTGGTGGGCGTGCAGCCCTTGGGCGCGCCCTCCATGCACTGGGCCATCCAGACGGGGCAGCGGCAGCCGCTGGAGCACATCGAGAGCTTCGTGGACGGGGCGGCGGTGAAATGCCCGGGCGAGCTGACGTTTGCTATCTGCCGGGAGCTGCTGGACGAGGTGGCGCTGGTGCCCGAGGGCCAGGTGTGCGAGGATTTACTGAAGATGTATAACGAGGAAGGCATTGTGCTGGAGCCGGCCGGCACGCTCAGCCTCTCGGTGCTGCACCAGTACGCCGCCCAGATCCGGGGCAAAACGGTGGTGTGCATCCTCAGCGGCTCCAACAACGACATCACCCGCATGGAGGACATCAAGGAGCGGGCCCTGCGCCACCAAGGCCGCAAGCACTATTTCCTGGTCACCTTTAACCAAAAGCCCGGGGCCCTGCGCCGTTTCGTGAACCACGTACTGCGCGAGGACGACGACATCATCCAGTTTCAATACATCAAGAAGAATAACAAGGAAAAAGGCCCCGTTTTCGTCGGCCTGGAAGTGCAGCGCCCCCACGACATTGCCGAAATCCAGCAGCGCATGGTGGCCGAAGGATTTTCGTACGAGTATTTAAACGGGAAACAAGATTTTTTGAGTTTGCTGGTGTGAAGTGAGACATAGGTGGTTTCACTTCACACTGATTATAGTTGATATACTTGTGAGAAGAATACGACTCCATGATTCTCCCTTTTGCTATGCGCAAACAAGTGATGATAGTTTTTTCGCTAATGTCGTTGCTTCACACTCTCTCTGCCTGCCATACACATACCTCATGTGAAGATTTTGCAAAACGCATGGGGCGCAGGCAAGTCAATATCATGGTCGCAGATTCTGGACCGATAGGAACAAGCATCGAATTACAGGGTACTGATCCAGCAACAGGTAAGATCATTGAATTTCGAGATAGAACGGCTTTTTACATTTATGTCAAGGATCGGTTAAGCGTTGGAGATACGCTGGTAAAAATCAGGGGCGAGCAGTTTTTCACTATCAAGAAGCCCACTTGTAATATCATTATAGATTTTTCCTGTAGAAGTGACCCGTACCAACCAATGGGGATTGACACCGTTCCAAAAACATCCTCTAGGCTCGTCATTATCAGGAATGACTCGTTGGATTGGCTTAAAAACAACTGAACGGTAATTACTTAATGTATGTCAACACCTCATTGCTAAGTGCCGGCAGTTCAACGCCGAGACGTGGAGTGTCGCGTCCCTACAGCCGTTGTTGATGCGGTTGGCCTTTGTAAGCTACTTAGCAACTACACACTATATATCAGCAACTTACAGCCATATCAATAACTTTTTGAAATAGTAGGCGTGCCGAAAAACGGTTTCGGGGGACCGGGGCTGGGGGTGTACTTGGGGCTTTCCTTCTGCCACGAAGTCATTGCCCCATGTCAACCGAGAAAGTCCACATCTTCGATACTACCCTGCGCGACGGGGAGCAAGTGCCCGGCTGCAAACTGAACCGGGACGAGAAACTGCTCATTGCCCGGCAGCTGGAGCTACTCGGCGTGGACGTGATTGAGGCCGGCTTCCCGGTTTCCAGCCCCGGCGACTTTGCGGCGGTGGCGGCCATTGCGGCCCAAACCCGCGAGGCCACCGTCTGCGGCCTTTCCCGGGCCGTGGAAAACGACATTCGCACGGCGGCCGAGGCCCTGAAAGTGGCCCGCTACCCGCGCATTCACACCGGTATTGGCACTTCGGATTCGCACATCCGGTACAAGCTGCTGAGCACGCCCGAGCAGGTGCTGGAGCGGGCAGTGGCGGCCGTGAAGCTGGCCAAGTCGTTTGTGGAGGACGTGGAGTTTTACGCCGAGGACGCCGGCCGCACCGACAACGAGTTTCTGGCCCGCGTGTGCGAGGCCGCCATCCGGGCCGGGGCCACCGTGCTCAACATCCCCGACACCACCGGCTACTGTCTCCCGGCCGAGTACGGCGCCAAAATCAAGTACCTCGTGGATAACGTGCGCGGCATTGAGCGGGTGCGCCTCTCCACCCACTGCCACAACGATTTGGGCATGGCCACGGCCAACTCCATTGCGGGCGTGCTGGGCGGGGCCCGGCAGGTGGAATGCACCATCAACGGGGTGGGCGAGCGGGCCGGCAATACGGCCCTCGAAGAAGCCGTGATGGTACTCCGGCAGCACCCCTACCTCAACTTCAGCACCGGTATCAACACCAGGCTGCTGGCCGAAACCTCGGCCATGGTGTCGCACCTGATGAGCATGCCGGTGCAGCCCAACAAGGCCATTGTGGGCGCCAACGCCTTTGCCCACTCCAGCGGCATTCACCAGGACGGCGTGATTAAGCACCGCGAAACCTACGAAATCATCGACCCGCGCGAGGTGGGTATGCCCGATTCCAGCATTGTGCTCACGGCCCGCTCGGGCCGCGCCGCTTTGGCCTACCGCCTCCAGAAAATCGGCTACGACTTCGACCGCGTGGCCCTCAACAAAGCCTACACTCATTTCCTCGTCCTGGCCGACCGTCAAAAGGAGGTCGTGGACGAGGATTTGCGCGTGATGGTGGAGCAGCAACAGCTGGTAACGGCGGGGTAATTCGCCCGCACACCAGAACGTCATGCTGAGCGCAGCCGAAGCATCTCTACCGCTTCGTTGAAATGCTATTGGTTAGTCAGAGGTAGAGATGCTTCGGCTTCGCTCAGCATGACGGGCTTTTTACCTCCCCCTACCCTCCCACCCCCACACCCTCCTACCCTAATAACTCATGCCCCACACCTTATTCGATAAAATCTGGGATGCGCACGTGGTGCGCGCGGTGGCCGGCGGACTGTCGGTGTTTTACATTGACCGGCACCTAATTCACGAGGTGACCAGCCCCCAGGCGTTTGACGAGCTGACGGCCCGGGGCCTGACGCTGCGCCGCCCCGAGCAGATTCTGGCTACCGCCGACCACAACGTGCCCACCCGCCACCAGGACCAGCCGATTCAGGACCCGCTCAGCCGCTCCCAGGTGGATAAGCTCACCGAAAACTGCGCCCGCCACGGCGTGGAACTGTACGGGCTGGGCCACCCCTACCAGGGCATCGTGCACGTGATTGGGCCGGAGCTGGGCGTGACCCAGCCCGGCCTCACCATCGTGTGCGGCGATTCGCACACCTCCACCCACGGCGCGTTCGGGGCCATTGCGTTTGGTATCGGGACCAGCCAGGTGGCGCAGGTAATGGCCTCGCAGTGTTTGCTGCTGGATAAGCCCAAGCGCATGCGCATTACCGTGGATGGGGAGTTGCAGCCGGGCGTATCGGCCAAGGATATCATCCTGCACATCATTGCCCGGCTGGGCACGGGTGGGGCCACCGGCTACTTCGTGGAGTACGCCGGCAGCGCCATCCGCAGCCTGAGCATGGAAGGCCGCATGACGGTGTGCAACATGAGCATCGAAATGGGGGCCCGCGGCGGCCTCATTGCCCCCGACGCCACCACCTTTGAGTACCTGCACGGCCGCCCCTTCGCGCCCCAGGGCGAGGCCTGGGACCGGGCTGTAGCGCACTGGCAAACTCTGTTTTCGGACGAGGACGCGCCGTTTGATGCCGAGCACCGCTTCGAGGCCTTGGCCATCCGGCCCATGATAACCTTCGGCACCAACCCCGGCATGGGTATGCCGCTGGCGGCCAGCATTCCGGCCCCGGCCGCCGCGGCCGAAGCGCCGAGTTTCGAGAAGTCGTTGCGGTATATGGGTTTTGAGGCCGGCGAGTCGCTGCTAGGCAAGGAAATCAGCCACGTGTTTATCGGCAGCTGCACCAACTCCCGCATCGAGGATTTGCGCACGGTAGCCGCCTACGTGCGGGGCAAGCGCAAAGCGCCCCACGTGGAGGCCATCATCGTGCCCGGCTCCAAGCAGGTAGAGCAGCAGGCCATTGCCGAGGGCCTCGACCAGGTGCTGGCCGCTGCCGGCTTCGAGCTGCGCGAACCGGGCTGCAGCGCCTGCCTGGCCATGAACGAGGACAAAATTCCGGCCGGGGCCTACTGCGTATCTACCTCCAACCGCAACTTCGAAGGCCGCCAGGGCCCCGGCGCCCGCACCCTGCTGGCCTCTCCCCTGGTAGCCGCCATTACGGCCGTGGAAGGCCGGCTGGTAGATGTGGCGGAGTATGTAGATACCTACCAACTGTCATCCTGAGCGGAGCGAAGGACCTTACCCCGCTCGAACAGCTTCTGCGTCCTCTGCGCAAGCTTCTGCGTCTTCTGCGGGCTCAAAACTCCCGCACGATACCCAACGGGATAAGGTCCTTCGCTCCGCTCAGGATGACAGAATTCACCTTCTCTCACCCCACCCCCACATGGAAAAATTCACCACCCTGCGTTCCGGTGTGGTTCCGTTGCCCATCGAAAACGTGGACACCGACCAGATTATCCCGGCGCGCTTCCTGAAAGCCACTACCCGCGAAGGGTTCGGCCGGAACCTGTTTGCCGACTGGCGCTACGCCGCCGACGGCCAGCCCAAGCCGGATTTCGTGCTGAATGATGCCCGCTACCAGGGCCACCAGATACTGCTGGCGGGCCAGAACTTCGGGTGCGGCTCCAGCCGGGAGCACGCCGCCTGGGCGCTGTACGACGCCGGTTTTCGGGTGGTCATCAGCAGCTACTTCGCCGATATTTTCCGGGGCAACGCCCTCAACACCGGCCTGCTGCCGCTGCAGGTAACGCCCGCCGAGCTACAGGAGCTGTTTGCTCTGGTAGAACAAGACGCGCAGGTGGAGCTGACGGTGGATTTGCCCAGCCAGACGCTGAAGGTGCCGGGCCGATCCGAGCCGATTCGCTTCGAGCTGGACGCCTACAAGAAGGAATGCCTCATCAACGGCTACGACGACATTGATTTCCTGCTCAGCCAGGAAGAAGCCATAACTGCCTTCGAGCAACACCGGACATGGATATTCTAAGCAAACAGATTGTGGTACTGCCCGGCGACGGAATCGGGCCGGAGGTATGCGCCGAGGCGGTGCGCGTACTGCGGGCCGTGGCCGAGCGGTTCGGGCACGAGTTCCAGTTCGACTACCAACTGATGGGAGCCTGCGCCATTGACGCCACCGGCTCGCCCCTGCCCGAGCTTACCCTCGATGCCTGCCACCAGGCCGACGCCGTACTGCTGGGAGCCATCGGCGACCCGAAATACGACAACGACCCCACCGCCCCGGTGCGCCCCGAGCAGGGCCTGCTGCGCCTGCGCAAGGAGCTGGGCCTCTACGCCAACATCCGCCCCGTGACGGCTTACGACCAGCTGCTGGAGCACTCCCCGCTGAAAGCCGAGCGGATTCAGGGCACCGATATCCTCATTTTCCGGGAGTTGACGGGCGGGGTGTACTTCGGGGAAAAAGGTCGGTTTGATGAGGGCAACTCGGCCTACGACAACTGCACCTACTCGCGGGCGGAGATTGAGCGGATTGCCCACCGGGCCTTCCGGGCCGCTGAAACCCGCCGCCATAAGCTCACGCTGGTGGACAAGGCCAACGTGCTGGAAACCTCCCGCCTCTGGCGCGAAACCGTGCGGCAGCTGGCCCCGCAGTACCCCAGCGTGGCCCTCGACTACCTGTTCGTGGACAACGCCGCCATGCAGATTATCCTCAACCCGCGGCAGTTCGACGTGATTCTGACCGAAAATATGTTCGGCGACATCATCTCCGACGAAGCCTCCGTTATTGCCGGCTCCCTGGGGTTGCTGCCCTCGGCTTCGGTGGGTGATGGGGCGGCCTTATTTGAGCCCATTCACGGCTCCTATCCGCAAGCCAAGGGCAAGGGCATTGCCAACCCTATTGCCACTATTCTGTCGGCGGCCATGCTGCTGGACCACTTCGGGCTACAGGAAGAGGCTGACACCGTGCGCAACGCCGTGCAGCACGCCCTCAACCAGCAGGTAGTCACGCCTGAGTTGAACCCCGCCACCCGCTACACCACCGAGCAGGTGGGTAGCTTCATTGCCTACGCCGTGCTGGATATTGCCGACTGCGAGATGCACCGCAACAACATCCGGCTTGGTATGAGCACCATTATTTAGCCGCACTACTCCGTTTCGGCCCGTTTTCTACGGTCCGGGCTGGTGTACCTGGGGTCCTCTCAGAAAACGGAATAAATAGCACGTTAAGGGTTGGGAAGGGGCCGTAGGGGCTGAAATTTGCCGGGAGCGCGCTTGCTGCGCCACGAGTAGTCACCCGTCAGGTTGATGTGCTCCCAGCCCAGCGGCGACAAGTAGGGCAACAGCGCCTCATCCACGGGTTGGCCATGAGCCCGTAGCGCCTGTATAGCCCGCTGCAGATACACCGTGTTCCACAGCACGATGGCGGCCGTGAGCAGGTTCAGCCCACTGGCCCGGTAACGCTGCTGCTCGAAGCCCCGGTCCCGGATTTCGCCCAGCCGGTGGAAGAACACGGCCCGGGCCAGCGCGTTGCGGGCTTCACCTTTGTTGAGACCCACCTGCACGCGGCGGCGCAATTCCTTGCTTTGCAGCCAGTCCAGGATGAAGAGGCTGCGCTCCAAGCGGCCCAGTTCGCGCAGGGCCACGGCCAGCCCGTTCTGGCGCGGGTAGCTGCCCAGCTTGCGCAGCATGAGCGAGGCCGTGACCGTGCCCTGCTTGATGGAGGTGACCAAGCGTAAAATCTCTTCCCAGTGGGCCAGGATGTGGCGCACGTTGAGCGTGCCGCCCAGCAAGGGCTGCACGGCCTCGTAGGTGGGGGAGCCCGGCGGCACGTACAGCTTGGTCTCGCTCAGGTCGCGGATGCGCGGAGCGAAGCGGTAGCTCAGCAAGGGCATGACCGCAAACAGGTGGTCGGTAAAGCCGGCCGTGTCGGTATAGTGCTCTTCGATGCGCAGGTCGGATTCGTGGTTGAGCAACCCGTCCAGCACATAAGTCGCATCCCGGACCCCGACGTTGATGACCTGACTGCTGAAGGGCGCGTACTGGTCCGAGACGTGGGTGTAGAACAGCCGGCCCGGCTCCGCCCCGTACTTGGGGTTGAGGTGCCCGGTGCTCTCGGCCCGGCCGCTGGCGCGGAAGCGCTGCCCATCCGACGAGGACGTGGTGCCGTCGCCCCAATGGGCCGCGAAGGGATGACGCAGCTGCGCGTTGACCAGCTCGGCCAGGGCCAGCGAATAGGTGTCATCGCGGATGTACCAGGCCTGCAGCCAGGAAAGTTTCGCGTGGGTGCTGCCGGGACAGGATTCGGCCATCTTCGTCAGCCCCAGGTTCAGGCCGTCGGCCAGCAGGGTGGTGAGCAGCAGCGCCGGGTCTTTGACCGCCGCTCCGGTCTTCAGGTGCGTGAAGTGGTGGCTGAATCCGGTCCACTCGTCCACCTCCAGCAGCAGGTCCGTACTCTTGACGTGGGGCAGCAGACGGGCCACCTGTTCGATCAGCCGCTGGGCCGTGTCTGGCACGGCGGCATCCAAAGGGGTTATTTTCAGGCCGGCCGCCGTCAGGCTGGCATCCGGCAACTCGCCCGCGGCGGCCAAGCGGTTGACCGTTTCCAGTTGCTGGGTCAGGTGCGCCAGACGCTGCTGGAGATACTGTTCTCCATCGGGTTCCACAGCTAAGGGTAGCTCGCCAGCCTTGAGTAACGCGGCAAACGAGTGCGCCGGCACCAGGTACTCCTCGAAGTCCTTGAATTGGCGCGAACCCAGCACCCACCTATCGCCCGAGCGCAACGCGTTTTTGAGTTCGGCCAGCGCGCACAGCTCGTAGTAGCGGCGGTCCAGGCCTTCCGCCGTCCGCACCACTTTCTGCCACCGCTTGCTGATAAAGGCCGTCGGCGCATCAGCCGGGAGTTTGCGGGCTCCCGTTGCGTTCATCCCGCGCAGCACGTCAATCGCGGCCAGCAATGGCCGGGCGGCCGGGGCAGCCCGCAGCGGCAGGGCTGCCAGAAACGCGGGCCCCTGCCGGCCAGCCTGACCCAGCTGCGCGCGGTCTACATCCTGGGCCTGAGCGAGAACCAGCTCACCGGCCCGCTGCCCCCGGACATCGGCACCCTGCGCCAGGTGGTCATCTTCAACCTGGCCAACAACCGCCTGTCGGGCCCGCTGCCCGCCTCGCTGGGCCAGATGAGCCAGCTGGGCTATTGCCACCTGGACAACAACCAGTTCAGCGGAGAGCTGCCCGCCAGCCTGGGCCAGCTCCCGCACCTGTCGTACCTGACGTTGCCCAACAACCGGCTCACCGGCACACTGCCGGCCAGTGTGCTGCAACTGCCCACGGCCACGACTATCCAACTACAGAACAACCGGCTCACCGGCATTGCCGCGCTGGGTGCCGGGCCGTTTGCCAATTCCCCCAACCTGAGCGGCAACTACCTGGGCTTCGACGCGCTGGAGCAACTGCTCACCGGCCCCGGCCAGCCGAAGCACCCGTACTTTCCCGCCCCCAACCAGCGGCAGCTGCCGCTGGAGGCCGACACGCTGCCGGCGCTGCCGGGCAGCTGGAAGACCCTGCAAGGGGCCTTGCCCGGCCAGCACAACCGCTACCAGTGGGAGCGGCAGGTGGGCCAGGCCTGGGTGGAGGTGCCCGGGCAAACGCAGCCGACCTATGCGCTGCGGGTGCAGGGCGAGAGCGAGGAGGGCACCTACCGTACCCGCGTGACCAACGACTGGGTGCCGAACGTGACCCTCTACGGGCGGGGGCAGTACGTGACGCTGCTGCCCTACGCGCCGCTGGCCCTCAACGAGCCGGACGCCCACGGCTCCGCGGCCCCGGCCGACGCGCTGGCCCCCACCAGCCGGGGAGCTGAAACGGAGGTGGTCAACTACGTGCGCACCTACGCGGCCCGCAGTGCCTTCACGGATCCGGCGGCCGTGAAAGCCGCGGCGGCGGCCGACGTGCAAATCAAAACCGAGTACCTGGACGGGCTGGGCCGGCCGGTGCAGACCGTGCTGCGGCAGGAATCGCCGCTGGGCCGCGACATCGTGCAGCCCGTGGCCTACGACGCGCTGGGCCGCTCGCCGAAGCAGTACCTGCCCTACACCAGTGTCGGCACCGCCACCGGTAGCTACCGGCCCGATGCCGTCTTCGAGCAGTACGGCTTCTACCGCCACAATCCGAATCCCAACCTGCCCGTCACCAGCGTGCCCTACGCCGAGACCAGCTTCGAGGCCTCGCCCCTGAGCCGCCCGCTGGCCCAGGCCAGCGCGGGCGAGAGCTGGCAGCTGGCCGGCGGCCACGCCGTCACGCTGGAGGAGCGGCCCAACCTGGCGGCCGACTCGGTGCAGCGCTGGCAGCCCGGCTACGGGGCGGACCGCGAGGACCTGCTGCCGCAGGGGGCCTACGCCCCGGGGGAGCTGTGGGTCAAGCAGACCCGCGACGAGCAGGGCCAGTGGCGGCAGGAGTTCACCGACCAGGAAGGCCGGGTGGTGCTCAAGCAGGTGGGCCTGGACGGGAACTACCAGCAGGTGGCCCGCCAGTGGCTCAAGACCTACTACGTCTACGACGACTTCGGCCGGTTGCGGGCCGTGCTGCCGCCCAAGGCCGTGCAGCGCCTCCGGAAGAACCCGACCCGGGCCTGGGCCGTGGAGGGGGCGGGCGTGGAGCGGCTGCTGTTCCGCTACCACTACGACGAGCAGGGGCGCCTGATCGAGAAGAAGGTCCCGGATCAGGAGGGCTATTCCCAGACTATCTACAACGAACTCGACCAGCCCCTGCTGACCCAGGATGTGGCCCAGCAGGCGCGTCAGGAATGGGTGGCCACCAAGTACGATGCCCTGGGCCGGGTCGTCTACACCGCCCTGGTCCGGTTTCCCGCGCTCACGGGCACCGCGAGTCAGCAGCGTGACCAACTGCTCCAGCAGCAGGCCCAGCAACCAGCCGGGACGCCCCTGTGGGAAGAACCCAGCACCACGGCCACACTCACCCGGGCACCATACACCCATCGCAGCTGGCCGGACGTGGCCGCGCTCGCCGGCAGCCAGCTGCTGAGCGTGAGCGACTACGACCGCTATGACTACGACGGCAACGGCTCCGATGATGCGCACTACCAGGCACCCGCTGCCGCGCAGCTGGCCTGTGCTCCCTCGGAAGTCCCGCAGGCGGACCTGCGCGTGACCGGCCAGACGACCCGCACCCAGGTCCGGGTGCTGGGCGTGGCCGAGAGCGAGCCCGGCGCGTGGCTCACGACGGTGAGCTTCTTCGACGAGCAGCTGCGCCCGATTCAGGTGCAGAGCACCAATGCCCGCGGGGGCACGGACGTGGTCACCACGCGCTACGATTTTGCCGGCAAGGCCCTGGCCAGCTACGCCGTGCACCAGGTGCCGGGCCAGGCGGCTCACACCGTGCGCGAGCAGAGCCGCTACGACCACGCCGGCCGGTTGCTGAGCGTGACGCAGGCACTGGACCAAGCCACCCCGCAGGTGATTGCCCGCCACCGCTACAACGAGTTGGGCCAACTGGAGCAGAAACTGCTGGGCGGGAATCTGGTGGCCAGCGCCGGCCAAGCCGTCACCCCACCCTTGCCCGGTACGGGGCCGGCCGCTTTGCAGACGGTGGACTACCGCTACAACATCCGCGGCTGGCTCACCCACATCAACGACGTCGCCAATCCCGATCCCCAGGATCTGTGGAACTTCTCGCTGAGCTACGACCAAGGCTTCAACACCCCACAATTTAATGGCAATATTGCCGGGCAGACCTGGCGCTCGCTGAGCGACGGCATCGAGCGGGCCTACGGCTACCGCTACGATCAGGCCAACCGCCTCTTGCAGGGCGACTTCGTGGCCCGCACCGGCAGCAGCCCCACCAGCACGTGGGGTGCCGAGCGGGGCAACTACCGCTTTTCCTTTGCTTCCTACGACGCGGGCGGTAACCTCGTGACCCTGCGCCGGCGGGGGCTGGTAGCCGCCGCCACGCGCACCAGCCCGGCCCAGTACGCCGAGACCGACAACCTGCGCTACCGCTATACGCCGGCCACCAGCGAACCGGAAAGCAACCGCCTGCAGCGGGTGGACGATCTGGCCCCGGCCGCGACCAGCTGGGGCGCGAACGTGCCTGAGCGCCCGGACTTCTCGGATGGGGCTACGGCCGGCTCAAGTACGCCGGACTATACCTACGACGCGGCCGGCTCACTCACCAGCGACAAGAACAAGGGCATCACCCGCATTCGGTACAATCACCTGCACCTGCCCGAGCTGATCGAGTGGCAGAATGGCAATAAATTGCAGTACCTGTACACGGCCACCGGGCAAAAGGTGGCCAAGCTGGCCACGGAAGCGGGCACGCCCACGCCCGTGCGCACGGACTACCTGGGCGCCTGGCAGTACGAGCGCGACTCGCTGCGCTGGCTGACCCACGCGGAAGGGCGGGCGCTGTACATCTACCGGCGCGACTACGCCAACCAGGTCACGGCCAAGATTCGCTACGAGTATACGCTTAAGGATCACCTGGGCAACCTGCGGGTCGCCTTCCACCCGGGCGAGAAGAGTAGTGTGCTGGCCACGATGGAAGAAAGCCAGCGCGCGCGGGAAAGCCAGCAGTTTGACCCCGCTTCCCTTGACTCGACCCGTGCCTTCGTCGGGCCGCAATTCGGCCACAACGGCACCTCGTATGTCGCCAAGCTGAATGCCGGCGGGGCGAAGCCCACACCGATCGGTCCCCTCAAACAGCTGTCGGTGGCCCGCCGGGATACCATCCAGGTAACCGCCTACGGCCTCTACAACGAGGCGGTGAGGCAGAGCACCTGGGGTTTCTCGCTGGCCAGCTTCGTGGCTTCCCTGCTGCAGCAGCCCGCTGCTCCTACCCCCACCGCGGAGGGCACTCGGCGCGTGCGGGTGCTGTCGCTGCTGAGCGTCGGTCTGACGGCGGCTACCTTACCGGCCTTGCAGCAGCTCACGGGCGGCGTGCCGAAAGCCTACGTGCGGATCTTGGTCTTTAACCGCGACTCGGTGCTGGTGCGCGTCAAGACCAAACAACTCACCTTGGCGGCGCAAGGTCAGTACGAGGAACTGCAGGATTCGGTCATCGTGCCCCAGGCGGGCTACGTGCAGGCCTACGTGGCCAACGAGAGTGATACGGAGGTGTTCTTCGACGACATCACCGTTGAGCACCGCCAAGGCCTGCAGGTGCAGGAGAATCAGTATGATCCCTATGGACTGGACTTGGCTGGGCTGAGCAAATCGGCTACTCCCCAGAACCAGTACACGTGGAATGGCAAGGAGAAGCAGACCGAGTTTGGCCTGAACTGGCAGGATTACGGCGCTCGTATGTTCGATAGGGCACTCGGGCGTTGGCATGTTGTGGACCCATTAGCCGACCAAATGCGCAGACATTCTCCCTATAATTATGCATTCAATAATCCCATTCGATTTATTGACCCTGATGGTAGAGGACCAAATGACGTAGTTCCTGCAGACAACGAAGCATCCAAACAATGGCTGAAAGAATACAAAAGCACATTGTCAGGTAAAAGAAAAGATAGATTTGATGCGCTACATGCAGATCACAATGTTATAGTAATAGTCAATGTTGGCACTAAGAAAGCGACAGGGCTAGATAAGGGCGGAGAGGCATCGATAAAATTATTAAAGGATGGAAAAGCTCAAATTGATGTAGTAGTGACGGAAGATCAACAGGTTACTTTGTTAACTTTATCAGACGAATTAACAGGAGCATCTTTGTATTACGAAGGAAAAATAGGATATGATGAAAGAGGAGTAACATCGAATGATATCGATGATGAAATGGAAACAAAAGTTGCAAGCCTTGAAACTGTCAGAGCATTAGGCTTATCAAAGCCTAGCGATGCCACACATAAAAAGACATATGAATCAATGGAAATTCTGGATGCATTGCAAAAGTCTGGAGGAGTTTACACGCCTGAAATTTTGAAAATGCTACGGAAATATCCTGGCATAAATGGATCAAAACAACCAGGAGTTACCACAACAGGTAAACAGTATGCACAAAGTAGTGAGGCATCAGGATCAACTGGAGTGTATTTTGAAAATAACATACCTGTCCCATATGCAATTCCTTAGAAAATATTTCTTTCGGTGTTTTTGCCTAGCAATAGTCATGCATATCGCATCAATAGGAATAATATACGGCCAATCCTTTCGTTTTTTTGAAAAGAAAAGGAATACTGATACACTAATCAATTTAAATAATATTCACTATATACAATATAAAAATATAATCAATCATAAATCAGGAATAATATTAGGGAAAAGTAGAATTGAATGCGAAATAACAATAGATGATAAATCATTTGGTATTTCGCCAGGCAACGTTCATACAAAAAAACCTTTTATTTATAGCACAATTACAAGTAAAAATATTTTTAATAATTATGTTAATGATCAGAAAGAAGGAATGTGGATATCTTTTAATAAAGATGGACATGTTGATTTTATACAGCAATATAAAATGGATAAAATATTCATGATAATATTTTTTAAGAAAAATGGAAGAATTGAAAAAATAGATTGGTATAATGACGGGGTAAAAAGAAGGCTTGGATCTTGGATATATGATAGAAAAAATAGAATATTAAATCATAATTTAGATTTCTAGAGTCTGGTGCTAGTAAAACAGTAAGCGAATCTTGGTGGTGGTCTAAGCTGTGGTGCATCGTCGGTTGTGCTCGTCAATGACGAGTTGAATGCGCACGTGGTGCATGGCCAAGCAGCGACTGAACGAGCAGGACTTGCGCACCAGCACGGCGCACTTCTGTCGCAACGAGCAATTGATGACATCCACAATGCTGGTCTGGCCGCTGCCTTTCGGGTGGGCCCGGTGGGCGTGCCTGGGCAGCACGCCTTTGTAGGCCCCCCATTCGTCCGTGTGGTAACAGGTGCCCGTCCGATACGGGGCGGGCAGTGCCTGCCACAGGCGCCGGGCGGTGGCACGGCCCTGACTACTCAACACCCAAGCTATGATCCGTCTGGTATAAAGTTCCACGGCCAGCCACAGCCATTTCTTGCGCTGTTCCCGCCCCACAAACGTCCACAGCTCATCCAGCTCCAACTCCCTCGGCCGGTGAGGCAACGGGCTACTGGTCGGACCGGTCTGCGCTTTTTTTTGCCAGTTTAGCTACCGTCATCCGCGCTACGCCCGTCAGGCGCACAATGGCCCGTTGCGACACCCGCTCCAGCAGCTTTTCCATCTGGGCGTACTGCGCCGCTTTGCGTGGGGCCGCTGGCTGCAAATACGGCTTGGTGGCGACAAGCTGTGCACAGGTACTTGGATTTGCCTTTACTTGTGCCATTTTCGCGTAGGGCTGCACTACTGCATTTGGTACATCGGAATGTGGGTTGGATCGAACGCCTTTTCTACTTAGAATAATTAATTCTAAAATTATTGGCTCGTTTTTCTGTACAAACCAGATAGCGAGTAGCAGAGAAGTGAACTGCCGCCTAAACGGCTGAAAACGGTTCAGAAAACTTGTTCAGCAATCAAAGTACAATAACGGGTATCTTCGTAATGAGAAACCTGTACTTTGCCCCCATGAATATCGGCTACGCTCGCGTCTCGACCCGCGACCAGAACTTGGAACTACAACTCGATGCCCTCAACAAGGCTGGCTGTGAAACCATCTTCCAGGAGAAAGCATCCGGGGCCACCAAAGCCCGACCGGAACTTGACCGAATGCTGGCCAGTCTGCGCAAAGGCGATACCGTCTACATTTACAAGCTTGACCGATTGGGCCGCTCGCTCAAACATCTGCTGGACATGGTGGCTGAGCTGGAGTTCAAAGGCGTAGGCCTGGTTTCCCTCACCGATGCCATCAACACGACCTCGGCCCAGGGGCGGCTCGTGTTCAACCTGTTTGCTTCTCTAGCCGAGTTCGAGCGAGAACTCATCCGGGAGCGGACTTACGCCGGCTTGGCTGCCGCGCGGGCGCGGGGCCGAGTCGGGGGCCGTCGCCGAGGGTTATCGGAAGAGGCCGAGCGGACGGCCATCGTCGCCGAGACCTTGTATAAGGAGCAGCAACTGGGCGTCAACGAAATCGCCCAGCGCCTGCGCATCTCTAAAGTTACCCTGTATAAATACCTGCGCCACCGGGGCGTCGTCATTCATAGCCACCGAAAAACCACCGTGAGTAAACCGGCCGATTGAGTTTTGTACCAAACTTTCGGTCAACTCCCCTAGCGTGCTATTTATTCCGTTTTCTGAGAGGACCCCTACCTGAACACCCGGGGCAGGCATGCTGCAACAGCCAACTCGCCTCGTTCAGCCCCCGCCGGATATCAGTCCGGATTGTAGAGCATCGGCCCGAATTACGGACGCCGCTGCGGCACATGTTTGCACCGGAGAGGGATGCTTAAGGTCCGGAATGCTGACAGCTGTTGTCGGCATCCGGGCCTTTTTTTTGTAGTCGATGCCAACGGTTCACCGGCCTAGCTGTGGCGGTTCGCCCCAGGCCTGCGGCCGGTTCGCCCCGTTTGTGCCAGGATGCGTGCCGGAGGATGCGGATGTTTGAAGCAGTTAACCACTTAGCATCTGCCTCTCCCATTCTACTTCCTACTTCCTACCCCCATGCTCCGCTTCTCCACCTCCGTCCTTCACTCTCGGTTTCTGCTGCTACTCGCGCTGCTGGTGCTGGGCGTTACTGCCCAGGCCCAGAAACAGCCTACGCTGG
Source organism: Hymenobacter metallilatus (assembly GCF_003944705.1). Classification (GTDB taxonomy): domain Bacteria; phylum Bacteroidota; class Bacteroidia; order Cytophagales; family Hymenobacteraceae; genus Hymenobacter; species Hymenobacter metallilatus. The sequence goes on from NZ_RWIS01000008.1 coordinate 167,204, forward strand.
GGGCCGGCCCCCGCACCGTTCTTACTTCCGACTCGGTGAAACTGTTTGTGCAGGTAGCGGGCAAGGGCACGCCCTGTCTGTTTGTGCACGGCGGGCCGGGGGCAGGCAGCTACTCATTTGAAAAGCTGGGCGGCAACCGGCTCGAGGACCAATTGCAGATGGTGTACCTGGACCAGCGTGGCAGTGGACGCTCGGGCAGCAGCCGCTCCAAAAACTACTCCATGGCCCGTATGGTGCAGGATCTGGAAGAAGTGCGCCAGCAACTAGGCGTGCAGAAATGGGTGGTACTGGCCCACTCCTTCGGCGGCACCATTGCCACGGCCTACGCCCGGCAGTACCCCCAGCGGGTACAGGCCCTGGTGCTCACCAACGCGGTGCTGAACCCGGTAGCCGGGCTGGATAGCATGGTGGCCTACGGTAGCAGCCTACTGCCCGCCGCCGCCCGACCTGCCCCCGGCCTGCCTTCCATGCAACGGTTTGGGATGGTAATGGGGGCGCTACAGCAGCAGAAACTAGCCGGCCAACTGCAGTTTTCCCACGACTCCCTGGCCGCCCGCGCCATGCGCGCCAGCCGCGCCGTATCTGGCAATCCGGAGTTTGCCCAGCAGGTGTTCAGCGGCCGGCTGGCTGATTACGGCCAGGATTACGCCCCCGCCACCGCTCAACTCACAATGCCTGCGCTGGTAATCCTGGGCACAGACGACCGGACAACAGGCGCTACGGCGGCTTCCTATCGGTTTCCGCGTAAGCAAGTAGTGACGCTGCCGGGCAAGCACAATTCCTTTCTGGAGCAGCCAGCGCAGTTCCGGAAGGCAGTTGTTAGCTTCGTGCAGCAGCTTCCCCGCTAAATCTCCATGTCAACCACTGCCCAGCGCCCGGCCTACCTCAACGATAAGTGGTTTTTGTTGCTGGGTATTCCGGTGCTGGGTGCGTTAGTGCTGCTGCCGCGCGGGGCCTTGCGGGTGCGCTCCTGGCAGGAGCTGGTAGTGGCCTGGGGCATTTCAACGACTATTACCAGTATATTCTGGTTGCTGGGGCGGGCGCTATGGCGCTACCTGTTTCGGCGGTTTCCGCGGGTAGAGCAAACCCGGCAGCGCCTCTGGTGGCTGGCCTTTACCAACACCACCGTGGCGGCGCTTACTACCCTGGGCATTGGGAAGGTGGCCGCCTACCTGCAGCACGGCCACTTAACCTGGTCCGCATTCTGGTTTGAGTTTGGGCTGAATATGTTACCCACGGTGGTGGTACAGCTCATTTATGAAAGCTGGAACTTCTTCCGGCAGTGGGCCGACAACGTGCGCCGCACCGAGCAGCTGCAGAGCGCCAATACCCGCAGCCAGCTGGAAGCCCTGCAAAGCCAGCTTGATCCGCACTTCCTGTTCAACTCGCTCAATACCCTTTCGGCCCTCATTGAGCCCGATAACGAGCCCGCCCAGGACTTCGTGGAGCAGCTCTCGGATGTGTACCGCTACGTGCTGCTGGCCCGCGACCAGCCCACCGTACTGCTACGCGAGGAGCTGGCTTTTGTGGAAACGTACCTGGCCCTGCACAAAGCCCGCTTCCGCGACAATCTGCGGGTGTGCTGGCAGGTACCCGCCGCAGCCTACGCGGCTCGGGTGGCGCCCCTGAGCGTGCAGCTGCTGGTGGAAAACGCCCTCAAGCACAACGTGGCCTCCCGGGAGCATCCGCTGGAGCTGGAACTCTCCGCTGACCCTGCCACCGGCTACTTTACCGTGCGCAACACCCTGCGCCCCCGCACCGCCGGCCTCGCCCCCGGCACTGGCACCGGCCTGCGCAACGTGCGCCACCGCTACGAGCTGCTGCAGGCCCCCCAGCCGGTGGCCGTAACGCAGGAAGCCGGTTGGTTTGAGGTGCGGCTGCCGTTGTTGTGAGTAGTGAGTAGTGAGTAGTGAGTAGGAACGTCATTCTGAGCGAAGCCGAAGAATCTCTACCGCTTTATATAGTTGCCATGACAGGTTTGTTGTAACGTTAGGACCCAAGATTCTCCGGACACTGGCCTGATACGCCACATGCTCAGCATGACGATCCTACTTCTGCCCTTCCACTCTGTTCTCCTGGCTTCTCGCTCCTAACTCCTCTACAATGACCGTTCTGCTGCTCGAAGACGAATACCCGGCCGCCGAGCGGCTGCAACGGCTGCTGCGCCAGGCGGCCCCCGAGGCCCAAGTAGTGGCCGTGCTGGATAGCGTGGCCGGTGCCCTGCAGTGGCTGGATACGTACCCTGCGCCCGACCTCATTCTGAGCGACATTCAGCTGGCGGACGGGCTGAGCCTGGAGGTGTTTGAGCAAACAGTGGTGCGCAGCCCGGTTATCTTCACTACGGCTTATGATGCCTACGCCATCCGGGCCTTTAAGGCCAATAGCGTGGACTACCTGCTGAAACCCGTGAAGCTGGCGGAGTTGACGGCTGCCCTCACCAAGCTGCAGGAGTGGCGCACCCCAACCACCGCCCCGCCCGCCCCCGACGATACCGCCCAGCGCCTGGAGCGCCTGCTCGATGCGCTGCCCCGGCCGGAGCGGCAGTTCAAAACCCGGTTTCTGGTGCGCAGCGGCGAACAGCTGCTGCCTCTGGCCGCTGCCCAGGCCGCCTGGTTTCAGAGCCGACACGAAACCACTACCCTCTGTACTCTCGACGGCCGCCGCTTCGTGGTGGAGTACACCCTGGAGCAGCTTGAAAGTCTGCTCGACCCGATGCAGTTTTTTCGCCTCAACCGCCAGCTCCTGGCCCAGCTGCCCGCCGTGCAGCGCCTGCACCCGCACTTCAACGGCAAGCTGCTGGTGGAGCTGCAGCCTGCTCCCAGCGAAGAAATTTTTGTGAGCCGGGAAAAGGCCGGGGCCGTGAAGAGCTGGCTGGAGGGCTAAGCGAGCAGGGCAGTCAGGGTCTGGAAGAGCACTTCCTCCTCAAAAGGCTTGGAAATGCAGGCGTTCATGCCGGCAGCCAGATACTGCTGGGCACTTTCCTCGAAGGCATTGGCAGTGAGGGCCACAATGGGCACTTGGGCAAGTTGCGGATCGGGTAAGGACCGAATGGCCGCCGTAGCTTCAACCCCACTCATACCCGGCAGCTGAATATCCATCAGCACTACATCGTAGCGCTGCCGGGTAGCGGCGGCCACACCCGCCGGACCATCTTCGGCTTCATCCAGCTCCACGCCCCACTCCTCCAGCAACATGCGCGCTACCAGCCGGTTAATATCGTTGTCTTCTACCAGCAGCACCCGCTTGCCCTGTAGCTGTTGGGTAGCCACCGGGGTATGTTCCGCAGCCGCAGGCAGCAGCTGGCCGGCCCGGGGCAAGGTAAGCTGGAAGGAGAATGTGCTACCCTTACCCAGCTCACTTTGCAGGCGCAGCTGCCCGCCCATCTGTTCTACCAGAGCCCGGCTGATGGTCAGGCCCAGGCCCGTGCCCCCAAACTGGCGCGTGGTATCGGCGTAAGCCTGCGTGAACGACTCAAAGATGCGCTCCTGCTTGTCGGGGGCAATGCCTACGCCGGTGTCGCTTACCCGAAACTCAATGGTGAGGTAATCCTCCGTTTCGGCTACCTGGTAGGCTCCGGCATGAATGCTGCCACCAGCTGGAGTGAATTTGATGGCATTGCTGAGCAGATTCAGCATGATCTGGTTGATTCGGAACGAGTCGCCGATTACCTCCGGGTGCGGGCAGGTTTCGCGCAGGCGGTTGCCTCCCACGCTAAGCCCCTTTTCAATGGCCTGCAGCGCCAGCGGCTGCGAGGCCTGAAACATTGCCTCGCATAAATCGAACGGTTCAGGAGCCAGCTCCAGCTTGCCGGAGGTGATTTTGGCCATATCCAGCACGTCGTTGATAACTTCCAACAGGTGCTTGCCTGAGCTACGGATGATACCGACCAGTTCCTGTTGCCGCGGGTTGAGGGCCGTTTTTGCCAGCTGCCCGGCAATCCCCAGCACCCCGTTCAGGGGAGTCCGAATTTCGTGGCTCATGTTGGCCAGGAAGTTGGCCCGGGCCTGGGCCGCCGCTTCGGCTTCTTCGCGGGCCTGCTTCAGCTCGGTTACATCGGTGCTGATACCCAGTACATGCGGAAGGCCGTTCGCCCAGGTCAGAGGCCGTTTTACCGTGTGTACCCACCGCACCTCTCCCGAGGGCAGAAGCACTTGCTGGTCCAGCATTAGCTCTTGGCCGGTACGCAGCACCTGGGCATCGGTGGCGGCGTAGCTGGCCATGTTCAGCACCTGTTGCTCGGCAATGGCGGGCACCGGCCTGGTAGCTTCTAACCGCGCCAGGGTATCCTGAGTAGCCTGATTAGCGTAGGTGTAGCGGCCAAAGGAGTCGCGCACGTATACCATACTGGGCAGCGAGTTCAGCACCTGCTCGGTAAAGGTTTGCTGAGCAGCCCGCTCATTTTCGGCCTGTACCCGTTCGGTTACTTCCACAATGTATAGGGTAGCCGACTCAAGGTCAGGGCTGGGTACGGTGCACAGCGTAAAATGCCGGTTTTGGCTGCTCACGGCATGTTTCTGCTCGTTGCCGGTGGCCAGGGCTTCCTCCACCCAACCTAGGGCCTGGTCGCGCAGCTCATCCATGGCGGCAGCCCCCAGCTCGTCGCGGAGGCGTAGGGCCGCCGGGTTGGCGTACAGCAACGTACCGTTGGGGGCCAGGCAGTATACCGGATTCGGGTTGAGGGCCGACATCTGCACCAGCCGCTTTTCCGCGGCCAGAGCTTCCTCCAGGTGGCGAATGAGGGCATGAGCTTCGGCTAAGGTAGCGGGCAATTCGGCAGGCATACGGAAGGAATGTAGAACCAGAGCGGGCGGACGGTGCACCTGGCCTGGAGGACCCGGGCACCTGCAAAGATCATACGCATTCCTGAGTAACTACCAATACTCCCCATATTATCCTAACGCCAGTTTGCGGGCCGCCGCTTACCTGCTGCCTCTTGAATTGCCCGGTCAGTACCCCATTCTCGGCGGGTGGCCAAGCCCACACAATTTTCCTCTCGCTCTACTCACCGATCCAGCCAGGCCTTAAAAGCCGACACTTTTTCGCGGCTCACCAGCACGGTGTCGTTGTCGGGGGCGGTGGGCTTGAGGATGGTTTGCAGGCGGGAATTGGTGTAGTGAATGATGTCGTGGATGGCCTCGGCGTGGGCCAGGTAGGCGCGGTTGAGGCGGAAGAACTCCAGCGGATCGAGCATGCCTTCGAGCTGCTCCAGGGTGTAATCGACCACGAAGCGGCGGCCCTCGCGGGTGTGCAGCAGCGTCACTTTTTCCAGGCTGGCGAAGTAGGCAATCTGCTCCACCGGAATGGCCTTCAGATGCTCGCCCACCCGCACCACGAAGCGCGACTTGTACTCGCGGGCGGGCTGGGCCTGTTGCAACATGCGCGTGAGCAACGCAGCATCGAACTGGGGCGCAGCCTGCTGCTGCTGGCGGCGCAGCTTGTCGAGGGCGGCCGTCAGCTCCTCCGGGTCGATGGGCTTGAGCAAATAGTCCACGCTATTCACCTTGAAGGCCCGCAGCGCGTACTTATCGTAGGCGGTGGTGAAGATGACGGGCGTGCGGATTTCCAGCCGCTCGAACAGCTCGAAGCTCAGCCCGTCGGCCAGGTGAATATCCAGAAACAGCACGTCGGGCGGGGCTGCTTGCAGGCTTTGCAGCAGCGCCACGGCCTCTGCCACCGACTCGGCCGTACCGATTACCGCTACCGGCTGCGGGTGTTTTTTCAGCAAACCAGCCAGCCGGGTAGCGGCCAGCGGCTCGTCTTCCACAATCAGGGCACGTAGCGGGGTAGCAGGTGAGGTCATAGGCGAAAGTAGGATGAAAAAAGCAGGTTTGCGGAGGACAACAGAACGTCATGCTGAGCGAAGTCGAAGCATCTCTACCGCTTCGTTGCAATGCGAATCAGTTAGCCAGAAATAGAGATGCTTCGACAAGCGGACGCCAGATGAGCATGACGTTCTGTTGTGTTTTCAGGCACCACCCACCGGACCGGGGCGCTATTGTAGCTCCAGCAGCGGCAGCGTTACGACAAACTCGGTGGGTGTTTCGGTGATTACCACGGGGCGGGGCGAGAGGAAAGCGTAGCGGGCCTGCAGGTTTTTCAGGCCCAGTCCCGTCGATTCGCTCTCGGCCAGGCGGCGGGGCTGGCGGCTGTTGCGCACGGTGAGCGTAGCGGCCGCTTCATCCAGGGTAATACTGATGCGCAAGGGGTTGCGCTGGGAGGTGGCATTGTGCTTGAGGGCATTTTCCAACAGTAGCTGCACGGCCAGCGGGGGCACCAGCCAGGTATCCAGCGGGGCCGTGGCCGTCAGGTGGCGCTCCACCTGTACACCCTCGCCCAGGCGGGTACCTTGCAGAAAAAGGTAGGCGTCGCTGAACCGCATTTCCTCGGTCAGCGGCACCACCTCCTGATCCTGGGAGTCGAGCACGTAGCGGTATACCTGGCTGAGCTGGCGGATGAAACGGGTGGCGCGGGCCGGGTCATGTCCTTCCACCAGTGAGGTGAGGGCGTTAAGCGAGTTGAACAGGAAATGCGGGTCGAGTTGCCGGCGAAGGGTGTCGGCCTGGGCCTGGGCGTTTTCCTTTTCCAGCCGCTGGGCCTGCACCGATACCTCTCGCCAGCTCAGCAGAAACGAGCGGCTGTGCATAAACAGCGACACAATAAGCGTGATGCCCAGCGGCACGGCAAACGCCTGCCAGCGGATGCTCCAGAGCGGCTTATGAAAGTACCCCACCCGAAAGGCCGTGGTAACCACAAAAATAACCAACAGAGAGGCCACCAACGATACGGCCACCGTAGTCAGAAAGCGCCGCAACGGATTCTGCGTCCAGTCGACGTAGCGGTTCAGCAGCTCGGAGGGCAGGCCATTGGCCAGCCACAGCCCGGTGGTATAGCAGAAGTTATAGCCGAACGTAACCAGAAAATCCTCGCTGGTAATGGCGCAACCCGGGCAGAACAGAAAGCTCAACCCCAGAGAAAGGGCCAGCATGATGCCCAGCATTTTTAGCCAGTGCTGCTGCCGGGGATAATGTTTGCCCAAAACGGCGGAATACTGATTAACGGGCATGGGCAGAAATGTGAAGGAGGCGAAAAATACCGAAAAAAGGGTGCTCCCGGAGGTGAAGCGACCCTTTTTTCGGTGTTAGGCAGGCAGGAAGCTTACTTGGCGGCGGCAGTGGTGGTGTCATACTTTTTCAGGCGGCCCAACACCTGCCGCTCGCCCCAGTTGGGGGCCAGGGCTGAGGCGGGCTTGAAGGCAGCAAAGCGCGTTTTGGCTTCTTCATAGAGCGGCTTGGCCACCTCGGCCCCGCCCCCGAACATGGCGGGCGTGTAGTACACGTTGTTGGCTTCTACCAGGTAGATGCGCGGGTTGGCGGGGTTGAGCTTCTTGGCCTGGGCCAGCGTTTCTTTCACCATACCCGAATACTTCATGGAGCGCAGCATCGGCGACACGCCCAGCCGGGCCTGGTAGAGGTAGCTCTGCAGCACCAGCAGCTCCGATTCGTCGCCGCCCAGCTTGCGGGCCTGGGCCAGGGCGGCTTCGGCGCGGTCGAGGTAGCCGTCTTTCACGTCGCCCTCCTCCTGGCTCACAAAGCAGGTGATGACGCGGGCGTAGGCCTGGTAGTAGCGGGGCAGCCAGTCCTGAGGAGCCACGGTGGCGGCGCGGTCGAGCTTGGCATCCACCAGCTTCAGCTTGGCCACGTCGCCGGTATTCATCAGCTCCTGAATGGTAGCTCCGAGCAGGGCGGCGTAAGAGCCAGCCGGGGCGGCGGCAACGGCGGATGTTGGGGCGGCCGCGGGAGCAGTGCTCTGAGCTAGGGAGGCGAGGGAGGCGGTTACGCAGGCGAAGGTCAGCAGGGCAGTTTTCATATCAGCAAGGGGGTTTGTGGTGGTTGATGCTTCAAAGGTGCACCCCGGCCCCCACCCCCGAAATTCGCCGTTACCGAAGCGTCGGATTTACCGGATGAAGCGTTGGTTTTTGGGTAGTTTCTGGTTTCTAGTTGCTGGTTGCTTGTTGCTGGTTTCTAGTTGCTGATTTTGCGTGGCAGTAAGCAGTAGTGAACGGGGCATTGTGCGGGTGAACGGGGCATTGTGAGGACATCAGCAGGCATTGTGAGGATGTCAGAGGGCGTTATGCATATGTCACCCGACGTTGTGCGGGTGACAACGGCTTCTGTACTGGTGACAACGGCTCCTGCTCAAGTGACAACGGCTTCTGCACGAGTGACAACGGTTGCTGCACGAGTGACAACGGCTTCTGCACGAGTGACAACGCCATCTGCCTGGGTGACAAGGGGCCTTGTCACCCAGGCAGATGGCGTTGTTACCTCTGTCATCCTCTATCCAGCATCAACGAAGCGAAGGACCTTCTCCCGCCAGAACGGCTCAGCGAACCTCCGCGCAATCCTCCGCGAACCTCAGCGGGAACCAACGCCAGAACGTTCTATCGTAATAAGGTCCTTCGCGGGGCTCAGGATGACAGTTCCACCCACCCAAAACTACTCCGGCCGCTCGTTCACGTTGCCGGGGTGTTTCTTGTTGATGGAGACGAACACACCCAGGAATACCATGCGGGGCGCGGTGGGTCCGATGGCTACGCGGTTGAGCTGGCCGCTGGCGTCGGGCTGGCTGGCGTAGCGGTAGCCGAACACATTGGGGCGGCCCAGCACGTTGTTTACGGCGGCGTGCACCACCGTGTATTGCCCAAACAGGCGGGTGATGTAGCTGGCGTTCAGGCTCAGCTCCTGGTAGCTGGGCAGGCGGCCCTGGTTGTAGCCGGCCTCGGGGTGGTTCAGGTCGTGGTAGCGGCGGGGGCTGCCGTAGCTGGCCGTAGCCCCGAGCAGCGTGTGCAGGCGGTTCACCCAGTATTTGCCCACTACCGATACGTTGTGCCGGGCCGCGAAGGTGGGCACGGCCGCCACGGGGTCGTGGCGGTACTGGCGCCGTGTGTCGAGGAAGCCATAGCTCAGATAGTACTCCAGCTTTTTGATGGTTTTCCGGTCGCGCCACAGCACATCCAGGCCCCGGGCGTAGCCGCTGCCGTCAGAGGTGTAGCTGAAGGGGTTGCGCGGGGCGCGGCCATCGAAGCGGGTGAGGTGGCGGTAGGTTTTGTGGTAGGCCTCCACTTGCAGCAGCTGCCGGTCGTGGGTGTACTGGTAGGTAAGCACCGAGTGGGCCGCCTGCTCGAAGCGCAGCCGGGGCTGCACCAGCAGCAGGGCGTTGTCGGGGGTTTGGTAGAAGTGCCCGTAGGCCCCCGACAGGGAGCTGTTATCGGAGGTCTGGAAGGCCAGGGCCAGGCGCGGGGCGGCGTTCCAGCGGCCCAGCAGGGCCGAGTACTCGGTGCGCCCGCCCAGGCGGCCCGCCAGCCGGTCGGAGAGCTGAAAATCGGACTCCACGAAGCCGGCGGCCCGCTTTTCACTGAACTGCGGCGTGTACACGGTGGCTTCGGCCACGTTGGGCTGCACTTGCTGCCGCAGCTGCTGGCCCAGCACCTCGGCCCCCACTTTCACGTTCCAGCGGGCCGCCGCCGAATCGTTGATGAGCACCACCCGGCCCACCACGGCCTGCTCCACCGTATGCAGGCGCACCGCGTCGGGGCGCAGCTGCTGCTGGTCGCGGCTCAGGGCCAGGCCCGTTTGCAGGCTCCAACCGCGGCGCAAGGGGCTGCGGAAGGTGGTGTTGAGGTAGCCGTTGCCGTTGCGCAAATCCACCGTCTGGGTACCGGCCGGCTCGGGGCTGGGCTGCCCGATGCGGAACTGCTGACTAGTCCAGGTACCGTACACTTTCAGCATGCCCGCCGGCCCGGTGCGGTGGTGCAGGGCCACCGAGGTAGCCAGCCCGCGCGGAGCCCGGTCCCAGCGCACGTTCTGAGGCAGCAGGCCGGTGTAGGGCGTCAGATTGGTGTAGTCGGCGGTGAGGGCCAGGGAAGTCTGCTCCCAGCGCTTGGTGCGCGAGGCCCCAAGAAACACCGAAGTGGCCGAAAGTCCGGTCTGGGTTTCGTGGGCCAGGTCGGTGGAGTTCAGCAGCAGCACACCCGACAGCGCCTGCCCGTACAGGGCCGAGTAGCCGCCGGTGCTGAACACGGTGCCTTTGAACAGGCTGGGCGAAAACCGGCCCCGGGCCGGCACCGCCGCCACGGTAGCGTTGTAGGGGTTCTGCACGGGCAGCCCATCGAGGTACACCTTGGTTTCTGAGGCCGCCCCGCCCCGCACGAACAGCATGCCGTCCTCGCCCACCCGCGTGGTACCGGGCAGCGTGTTGAAGGCCGCCGCCACGTCGGCCAGGGCACCGGCGGTGGTTTGCACGTCGCGGGTGGTGAGGGCGGCGCTGCGGTGCTCGTCGCTGGCCTCGAAGGCCCCAGCCGTCACAATCACCGAGCCGAGGGCGTGGGGCGTGCTTTTCAGCGTGAGGGCCAGCGCCAGGGGCCGGCCAGCCAGCTCCACGGCCCGCTCGGTGCTGATGAAGCCCAGTAGGCTGGCCTGCAGCACGTAGCTGCCGGCGGCCTGGGTTTCAAACCGGAACCGACCCACCGAATCGGTACTGGCCCCGTCGAAGGTGGTTTTGAGAAACACGTTCACACCCGGCAGGGGCTGGCCCGCCGCGTCGCGCACGGTGCCGCTGAGGGTGGTTGATTGAGCCCGCAGGCCGAGGGCAGCGGTGAGCAGCAGCAGGCAGAGGAGCAGTGGTTTCATGGCGGTAGCAGCGAAGTGAGACCCAAAAGTGAGCCGCCGCCGAAGCCCATGAAACTTGCCGTTACCGAAGCGTCGGATCAGGGGGATGAAGCGTGTGTTCCAGGCCGGCCACTCACTTCCCGGGTTCCGTCACGGCCATCATTACCCCAAAGTCCCCATCTGTCTGCTGCCAGCCTTGGGCGGGCAGGTAGGTGCGGGATACAAAGCCATCTAGGTACAGAGCATTGCGGCACCCCAGCTGCCGGAAATACTGGGCCAGCTCGTAAAACGTGACTTTCTGCCGCGACATCACCCACACCACCCGCCCATCGGGCCGTACGCCTACTCCGTTGCGGATGTGCCGGTTGCCGGACTGCTTCCGAAACGCCGGATGCAGCTGCCCCTCCAGCACCAGTAGCGGCCCCGATTGGGTAGCGTACTGCACCTGCCGGACGCGCGAAAAATCGGGAGTAGCACAGACGCCCGCCCGGCGCTGGGCGGTGAGGTAGAACACGCCGTTGGGCCGCAGGTAGAAGTTGCCGGGGCCACTACCGGTATCCAGCGGGGTGCGCACCCGCCCCGCTTCCACCAACAAGCCCACGGGCATGTTACCGGCTTTGTACATGCCGCCGTTGCAGGCAAATACCAGTTGCTGCCCCCGGTCCTGCAGCCAGGTACGCAGGCGGCCCAAACTGCGCAGGGGCTGGCCAGCCTCATCTTGCCAGTACATAGCCACAGTCTGGCGGCCGGGGTCGGCGGTGTAGGTCAGGAAGCGGGCCGCGGCGGCCGGTTTGGAGGAAGTCGTCGGCTCGCAGGCATTGAGCAGGAGCAGCAGAGCAGCCACAACCAGCGTTGCACCTTTTAGTCTGGCAAGCACTAGGCCTCCTGAATGCGGTACATTACATCGGTTCGCAGCACGTACTTTACGCCTTGCGTTACCTCGCTACCAGCATGGTACAGGTTGTGCAGAAACACCAGCGCCATTCCTTGCTTAGGTTGTATCTGCAACTTTTGAAAGGTGGTGTCACCACCCTGGAAATTATCGTTGAGGTAAATCATGAACGTGTAATAACTCGCTTCGGTCTCGTTCCGAATATAGCTTTCATCGAAGTGGCCCTTAAACTGGTGGCCCCGCTGGTAACGGTAAAACCGAAACAGCTCGTTTAGTCCCACCGCCTGGCTGTTACCAAGCTGCGCCGGCAAAAACGGCTGTGCCTTCGCCCATAGTGCGTGGGCCATGTCTTCGTTTTTATAGAATGCCCGGTTGTTATTCCGAACCCCTATATGCACCCGGCTTCCGCTGGCAGTATTCACTGTAGCCAGCTCGTACCCGATATTTTCGCTTAGCACGAGGTAATCCAGACACTCTTTGCGGGTTAGAAAGTCTTCAATAGTGAAGATGGAGTCGGTAATTCGGGTTAATTGCATCGTAGAATATAGTAAACGTAGGTGTAAGCATTACGCGGTGCCGGCAGGTAGCGTGAGCCAGAAGGTGGTTCCCTCGCCCACCCCCGACTCTACCTGCAAGCTGCCCTGGTGGCCATTCACCACAATATCGTGAGCCAGAGAGAGGCCCAGGCCGGTGCCTTCGCCCACGGGCTTGGTGGTGAAAAAGGGCTCAAAAATATGCTGCTGCACCTCCGGGCTCATACCGGCGCCGTTGTCGCGCACCCAGAGCTGCAACCGTCCTTCGGGCAGGTGGCGGCTGCCTACCTCCAGCACGGCCTGATATCCGGCTCCCGCCGTAAGCTGGCGCTGGTGCAGGGCATGGAGTGCGTTGGTGCAAAGATTAAGCAGCACCCGACCCAAATCCTGCGCCACCACGGCCACCTCGGGCAGTTCGGCGTCAAAGGCGGTGCGCAGCTCGGCCACGAAGCCGGGCAGCTGCTGCTGCACTGCCTCGTAGGCCAGCAGCAGGTTTTCCTGGGCCAGGTGGTTGAGACTCACGAGCTGCCGGGGCTGCTGGCCGGTGCGGGCGTGTTCCAGCATACCTTTGATGATGGCCGTGGCCCGCTGTCCGTGCTGGCTGATGTTTTGCAGGTTCTGCTTGAGGCCATCCAAGATTTCCCGCTCCAGCCGCCCGTCGCGGGCCAGCTGCTGGGCCCCGTTAATTTCGTCTACCAGCGTGGTACTCACATCGGCAAAGCGCTTCACGAAGCTCAGCGGGTTTTGCAGCTCGTGGGCCACACCGGCCGTCAGCTCCCCCAGAAACGCCATTTTCTCGCGCTGCACCAGCATCAGCTGGGCCTCTTTCAGCTCCGCCAGGGAGGTTTGCAGGGCGGCGTTGGTGTGCTGTTGCTGCCGGTCGTGGCGCACCAGCAGGCCCAGTAGCAGCAACAGGCCGCCTACCCCGGCCAGCAGGCCGTAGGTTTGGTAGCGGCCCCGCAGGGCCTGCTGCTCGGCGGCGGCTTGCTGCTGCTGCTGGCGGTCCAGGTAGTCTACATTCTGCAGGCGCATCACTTTCTCCTGCCCGAACAGCGTATCCTTCATGGCTACCAGCAGCTTCTGGTAGCGGAAGGCGCTATCCAGCTGGCCGCGCTGCTCAAACTCCTGGGTAAGTACCACGCTGGCATTGAGCACGCCCCGCAGAAAGCCGTTGGCCCGGGCGGCCTGCGCCCCCAGCCGGGCGTAGTAGATGCTGGAGTCGGGCTGGTTGAGCTGCTGATACAGGGCGGCCATGCCCAGGTAGGAGAAGTTGAGGCTGCGCAGGTGCCGCCGCCGCTTCGACTCCGCTATGCTGCGGCGGTAGTAGCCCAATGCCTCCGGGAAGCGGGCTTGCTTGCGGGCTACATTGCCCAGCCCGTACAGGATGTAGTTGGTAGAGGAGTGCAGGCGCTGCGCCAGGGCATAGGCCCGCTCCTGGAAATAGGCCGCTGAATCCGTCTGATTGTACAGGTCGTAAGCCAGCCCGATGTTGCTCAGGTCTACCACAATGCGCCGCTCGTCCCGGAGCAGGCTATCCAGCCGCAGGCCCTGAAAATAGTAGGATAGGCCCAGCTGCCGGTCGCGCAGGTACACGTAAATAATGCCGATGCTGCGCAGATTCTGGGCCTGCAAAGTGGTATCCTGCACCTGTTCGGCCAGGCGCAGGGAAGTCTGGAACAGCTCCAGGGCCCGGGCCAGGTTACTCTCGCGCAGGGCCGCGCCCAAGCGGTTGAGAGCAGCCCCCTCGCCCCGGCGGTTATGGGTGCGCCGGGCCAGCGCCAGGGCCCGCCGGGAGTAGCGGGCCGCCGCCTCCGTATCGGAAGCCCACAGCTGGTCGCTGATGCGGCACAACAGCTGAATGCGGCTGCTGTCCGATTGGGGCTGGCGCTCCAGAGCCTGCAGGCTATCGAGGGTAGAATGCCACAGCGGCTTGCGGCCCTGAGCCAGCGTCAGCACGGGCAGTAACAGCAGGCACGCCAGCAGGCACCGCCACCGGTCAAACTTCAGACAAACAATAGAAAGCAGGTTGGGCACAGCACTTCAGCTCACCGCTGCCAGTCAGTGGGAATCAGGCAGCTGAACAGTACGCAAATATCCATTAAAAAACCTGAACCATTGCTGCCCCACCGGGCGGGCCGGGCCCAGTTACCGGAGTTGAGTATTCCCGGCTGCCCGGCTGCGGAACCAGGCATGGGCGGCCAGCTCACCTGCCATTCCGGTCAGTACTCCGGCGGCGTAGCACAGCAAGTCGCTCCACAGGAAGCCGTGGCCCAGTGCCAATGCCCCCAGGGTGGTGGCCCGGATGGCCTGCAGCCAGGTCGGGTGCCACAGCTGGCTGATTTCGATGCTCACGGCCAGGCCAAACGCAGCGGCTCCGGCTTGCCAGCTGCTCCAGCGGGGCCGCACCAGGCCCGTTAGCCAGAACACCAGCAACGCCCAAAGCGTGTCGCCAGCGTAGCGGGCCACCACCAGGGGCAGCCACCCCGCAAAGCGTCGTGAGGCCAGCCCCAGCCCCAGCGTGGTGGCCAGCAGCAGCACATACACGCCAAACGGCCGGGACAAGCGCATATCAGAAAAGCTTTTGGGGGTGAGCAGCAAGACATGGCAAGAATACGACACCTACCCCACACCTGCATTGCCCGCCGTAGCGCAGGCCGAAGCAGACGTTGTACCTTCGTGCCCCCCCCTCATGCACTTGCCCACTGTACCACCGCACCCTGCTCAGCCTGTGACACCAATGACGCTTATCTGGATTCTGAAGCCCTTTCCGGCCCTCACCCTACCCGAGCTCTACGCCTTGCTGCAGCTGCGGGCCGAGGTATTTGTGGTGGAGCAGGCCTGCCCGTTTCAGGACCTGGATGGGCAGGACCAGGCGGCACATCACCTGCTGGGGTATGCGCCGGACGGAGAACTGGCGGCATACACCCGGCTGTTTGGGGCGGGTATTACCTACCCCGAGGCCAGTATTGGCCGGGTAGTAGTAAGCCCCCGTTACCGGCGCTACGGTTTGGGCCGGGCGTTGCTGCAGCAGTCTATTGCTGCCGTTGGCGAGCTGTTTGGCCCCCAGCCCATCCAGATAGGAGCGCAGCTCTACCTGCAGGCATTTTACGAGGACTTCGGCTTTCGGCAGGTGGGCGAAGGTTATCTGGAAGACGGTATTCCGCACATCCATATGGTGCGGGCCTGATGTGGATTTTCGCCGGCTTTAGCTTGCGGATTCCGCCTTGCCTGCGGCTCCTGCACTCCTCCGCATAACACATGTATCCAGCAATGCATTGCCCACTCATCCGCCGGCCAGCTGGCCCCGCGTCCGTCGAGATTCATGCTTTTTCCTATTCCAATTTTTCAGCTTGATCAGCCCAAGTTTCGTACATGTCAGGTTAACTTAGGTAACTACCTGTCCCCCCTGCCTGCTCTCATCTTGCTGCTACCTGATTTTCCGACGCCCACTCAACGGACGGGGTAGCGGAGTAATGACTTCCGTTTTGTCGAGTATTTTTGAGTTGGCTCACTAATAGCCTCCTGCTTTTTCTGTTTTCTACGCCCTATGCCTACCCCTACCTTTCCGGTCGATTATCAACGGCTTTTCCACGCCCTGCCCGACAATTTTCTGCTGATTGCCCCTAATGCGGAAGCCACCATTGTGGATAATACGGACAGCCACGTAGCCGTATCGTTGAAAAGCCGGGAAGAGGCCGTGGGCAAGCCATTCTTTGAGGCGTACCCGGCCACCGACGAGGAATCGGCCCGTATTATCCGGGAGTCGCACGAGCATGTGCGCCGGCACCGGGAGCCGCATACCATGCCCCTTATCCGCTACGACCTGGAAAAACATACGGCGCAGGGAGTGGAGCTGGAGGAATTGTACTGGGAAGCTACCCACTACCCCGTATTGAGTGCCAACGGAGACCTGGAATTCATTTTGCAGCGCACCCAGAACGTGACGGAGCGCTACCTCGCCGAGCAGCGCAGCCGGCAGATGCAGCAGGCCCTGGATGAGCAGCATGAGCGCATGCGCTTTATCCTGGAATCCTTGCCGGTGATGATCTGGACGGCCCTCCCTGATGGCAGCCGGGACTTCTTCAACTCCCGCTGGCTGCAGTTTACGGGTCAAACCCTGGAACAACAGACGGGCTTTCAGTGGTTGGGCAGCCTGCATCCCGACGACCAGAGCCGGGTGCGCACCACCTGGGAAGACTGCGTGGCCAGCGGCCAGACCTATCAGGTAGAGTACCGCCTGCGCCGGGCCGACGGGCACTACCGCTGGGTACTGGTACGCGCCCAGCCCCGCCTCGCTCCCGATGGCTCACTTCTGATGTGGGTGGGCTGCGGCATGGATATTCATGATCAGAAACAGATGGTAGAGGAGCTGCTGGAGCAAAATGAGCAGCAGGCGTTGCTGTCGGATCAGGCCTATCAGGCGTTTCAGCAGGTAGAGCAACAGCGCGAAACGTTCTATAACCTGTTCATGTACACACCGGCCCTGATTTGCGTTTTGCGGGGGGCCGAACACCGCTTTGAGTTCGTGAATACGCAGTACCAAAACATGTTTGCCGGCCGACAATTGCTGGGATTAACTGTGCGGGAAGCATTGCCCGAAGTGGTTGACCAGGGCTTTGTTGCGCTACTGGACAATGTATATACCACTGGTGAGGTATTTGTGGGCAACGAAATACCGGTTGCCATTGCCAAAGAGCCGGGCGGCGAGCTGGAAACCCGGTATTTTAACTTCACTTATCAGCAGCTGCGCGAAAACGGCGAGAAAGCCGGCATAACAGTATTTGCCTACGATGTTACCGCCCTGGTTCAGGCCCGGCAAATCCTCGAAAACCCCGATGCTTCTGCCTGATATGCCCTGGCATTATTTTATAGCTAGCTTTCGGGCTGAACGGTATACGGTATGGAGCTAAGTAGTTTGGATTTTCAGCAGGCCCGCATTAAGCAGGTGCTGTTTAAGTCGCGGCTGCGCTCAGTGCTGTACGGCGTGCGGGAACCGGACCCTACCTTGTTCTCGCTGGCCGACAACCCCTTGGGCGTGTGGCTCCGCACCACCGTGCAGCCCAAGTACGGGGCTTCCTTGCCCTACCAGCGCCTGGAGCAGGAGCTGCAGCGGATGCTGCTTACCGGCAAATCGTTGGTACAACAGTACCAGCAGGGCCAGCTGGAAGAATCGAGGGCTGGCCTGGAGCAGTTGGACAAACACGCTTCCCGCATCGAGACGCTGCTGCAGGATCTGGAGCAGCTAGCCTAGTAGGTTCGGTATCTGGCTGAGCTCTTCGTCGTACTTTGGGGCAATGAAACGTTCCATCTCACTGCTGCTGGCTACCGTACTACAGCTGGCCGCCCTGGCGGTTTCGGCGCAGGCAATCAGCAAAAAAACAGATAGGGCTCTTCGTCAGGTTCGCCCCGACGACCTAAAGGCGCACATTCAGTATCTGGCCGACGATAAGCTGCGCGGCCGCAAGCCCGGCACCCCCGGCTACCAGCTTGCCGTTGAGTACGTAACCGGGCAGCTGCGCCGCTTTGGGGTGCAGCCTGCCGGCGAAGAGGGCTCATTTACGCAGCGCGTACGCCTGCGCCGTGCCACGGTGCGGCCGGGCGCCACGGTTACTTATGAGCCTGGGGGTGGGGCGCTGGTGCTGGCCCCGGCCGAAGTGCATTTGCTGCCTCACCCTGAGTTGCCCCGGGCCCGCCTGGCCCCGGCCGGCCTGGCCTTTGCCGGCTACGGCATTTCGGCCCCTGATCAAGGCTACGACGACTACCAGAACCTGGATGTAAAGGGCAAAGTAGTGGTGATTGTGCGCGGAGCTCCGCGCCGCTTCCCCAGCACTGTAGCCGCCGCCAGCCAGGACCAGACCCTACTGGTACAAACGGCCGCCCGGCGCGGGGCGGTAGGTGTACTGTTTGCCAGCACCCGTCCGGCTCCCGTAACGGCGGCCACCGCCGCTACGGTCCGCCCGCTTTCTACCACCAGCGTGCTGGGCCCCGATGGGCGGGTAGCCGCTGCCCGGGGCTTCATCAGCGGCTCGGGCGTAGAGCTAACGGGCACCCTCTCTGCCGCCGGCCTGCAAGTGCTGCTGGCCAATGCCGCCACCGATACCGCCCGGGTACTGAGCAGCCTGCGGCAGGGTACGCCGGCACCGGTAGCCCTGCGTGGCACGCTCAGCGCCACCTGGGAGTCGGTTTACCAAGATGTTGACTCCTACAACGTGGTGGGTAAAATTCCGGGCTCCGACCCGGTGCTGCGCAACGAGTACGTGGTGCACTCAGCCCACCTCGACCACCTGGGCGTGGGCACCCCCGTGCAGGGCGACTCCATCTACAACGGGGCCCACGACAATGCCTCAGGCGTAGCCTCGGTGCTGGAAATTGCCCGGCTATACGCGCACCTCAGGCAGAAGCCCCGACGCAGCATTCTGCTGGTACTGCAAACCGGCGAGGAGCTGGGCCTGCTGGGCTCGGCCTATTTTGCGGCCCGGCCCACGGTACCCAAGACCAGCCTGGTTGCCGATGTAAATACGGATATGCCCACCATCATTGCGCCGCTGCTGTCGGTGGTGGCACTGGGGGCCCAGCACTCCACACTGGCCCGGCCCGTGGCCGCGGCGGCCCGCCACCTGGGCCTGACGGTGGAAGAAGACCCCGAGCCCGAGCAGAACCGCTTTATCCGCTCCGACCAGTACAGCTTCGTGGCCCAGGGTATTCCGGCCCTGCACATCAAATACGGCAACCGCACCCCCGATGGCCGCAACAACCTGGCCGAGCAGGTGCAGAAGTGGCGGGCCCTCACCTACCACAAACCCCAGGACGACCTCACGGGCACCTTCGACTTCGAGGCTGGCCGACAGTACGTGCAGCTGAACTTTCTGATTGGGTATCTGGTAGCTCAGAGCCCCGAGCGCCCCACTTGGAACCCCAACGACTTCTTCGGCCGGCGCTTTGGGGTGCCGCAGCCGGAGTAATGGCTCTGGAAGTCTGGCCCACTGAAAATTGTACAAATACAGGGCATTTGCTTACCGATTTCGGACAAAAATTCCGAATATTAAGCCTCGGCCCTAATGCGGCAGGTTGCCCGGCTTCTGGAGCACACCGGCGCTGGCAGGCCGAGCCCAGCACCTTCTGTTCCGGCCTGATCCGCATGATTATCTACGGCTACCGTTCCTCTCACCTGCTTACCGAATCCGTTGCCGGGGAGTGCCTGGCCTGCTCTGCTCCCTCCGGAATGCGCATGAGTGTTTTCGGCCGCTACGTGCACGTGTACTGGATTCCGCTGTTTTCTATTGGGAAAGTGGGAGCCTCTGAGTGTGGCCATTGCCGGCAGGTGCTCAAGCCCAAGGAAATGGATACTGGCCTGCGTCAGACGTTTCAGGAACTCAAGCAACGCGCCAAAACTCCGCTGTGGCATTTTGTGGGGCTGCTGCTAGTAGTGGCCCTGATCCTGTGGGGCCTGGTAGCCAGCAGCAACAACCGGCGGGCCAATCAGACGTTCATCACCACCCCCCACAAGGGCGACCTGTACCACGTCCGGACCGATAATGGGCACTACTCGCTGTGGAAAGTGCAGGATGTGGCCGGCAACGCGGTGAAGCTGCTGGCCAACAACTACGAAATCGACAACGAGACGAAAGTTCAGGATCTGAACAAGCCCGAAAACTACGCCGCCGACCCCCTGGAGCTTACTCGCTACGACCTTAAAATCATGCTGGATAAGCAGGAGATTGTAGACGTAGAACGGCCCGAAACGACAGTGGTAAAACGCTAGCAACCCCAAGGCACGAGCTAGCCAGCTACGCTTCGGTGGGGCACCACGGTATCGGTAATAAAAAACTCCCCCAAAGCCCCGACGGGACGACACTTTTAAACCAAGTGTTGCCCCACCGGGGCTTTGAACGTGTTTGAACATGGTATTGGAGCAGTTTTTACTACCAATTGGTCGTCCCGCCGGGGCTTCTGTTTTATCGTCAGCATAGCGGGGCCTGACGGGTAAGCTGCAGCGGTTTTAAGAGCTGTAAATCGGGCTTGTAGCGCCAGGCGGTAAGTTCATAGCCGGGTATACCGCTCCGCCGGCCAACGGGCAGCCGGAAGCGCCGGGCTGCCGCTCACGCTGCACTGTGCATGAAACCGCCACGGTAGCCTGCTCGCCCCATTTTTTAGAACTCGCCCCATTCCGCCAGCCCCTGCCGCCGCTCCTGGCCAATACGTTGCACCAGGGCGCTGTCGGGCCCGGTGCCGAGCAGAATGGCCGTGCCCCGCTCGCGGGCGTAGGGGTTGCGCACCTCCCCCACCCGGCAGAACGAGCGAAAATGCGCTGTCAGGTTGTCGGGCTCGTCGTCAATAAGCAGCACGTACAGCCAGGGCTGGGCAGGCATCTGGTTTTGCCAGAATAGGTAACTGCCGTTGAAGCTGTGGGCCACGGGCATTGAGCGGTGACGGTTGTAGTAGTTGATGGCCCCGGCCTGTCCGTAGTTGGCCGCCAGCACAAGGGTATGGGCCCGGGTGGCCGCTGGTAGTGTCTGATAGGCGGCCCAGGTTTTATCGGCCAGCTCCCGCCAGCCCAGCATGTCGGCAAAATCCTGGGGCAAGGTGTGGTTGCGGCCATCCTCCCACCGAAACGCGCCGGTGCTTTGGTAGCGGGGCCCCAGCGCCTGCATACGGGCCGGGGGCTCCAGCGTAAACAGCAGCGGCAGCACGGGTAGGGCCAGCAGCAGCGGCAGCAGCAACAGGGCCGGCCGTAGTATTCGGGCCGCTTTGGGCCGCTCCGCCCAGCGCTGCTCCCACCACACGGCCCCCGCCGCCAGCAAAATGGGGTAGTAGCCCAGCGTATAATAGTTTTTGCCGTGCAGCAGCGTAAGCAGTAGCAGCCCGCCGCAAAACACCAGCCCCACGGCCCGGTACGGGCGCAGGGAGCCAACCAGCAGGGCCACCAGCCCGGCCGCCCACACCCACAGGCCCGGCAGGTTCATCAGTAGCTGGTCCTGCCAAAAATCGGCCGCCGACACGTTTACCAGCTGGGTATCGTGCAGCAGCTCCATGTGGTGCCGGAACGGAATGCCGTGTTGCAGCTGCCACAGCAGGTTGGGCAGCCACAGCAGCAGCGCCAGCGTGGCTCCCAGCCAGAAGTCCCGGGTAGCCAGGGCCCGCCGCAGTGGCGTGAGCAGCACGGCCAGGCCCAGGGCCGCTATGAAAAACAGGGCCGAATACTTATTCAGCAGCGCCAGCCCCAGCAGGGCACCAATGCCCAGCCACCAGCGCGGCCGGGCATCCTGCTGGTAGCGGATGAGCAGGTAACACACCGCCGTAAAGGCCAGCACCTCGAAGGAGTTGGGCTGAAAGAGGAAATTGAGGCGGGCGTAGGCTCCTACCAGATAACACAGGCCGGCCAGCGCTACGGCCCAGCTGCCGCCGCCCAGCCGCTGCGCGGCCCGGGCCACCACATACACCGTGAGGCTGCCCCATAGCACCGGCCAGAATTTCACCCAGAACCAGCCCCCTCCCAGCGCCAGCGTCAGCCAGCTTTGCAGGGCCGTGAGCGGGGGCACCTCCAGGTAACCCCAGGCCAGGTGCTGGCCGTAGTTCAGGTAGAGGTATTCGTCGCGGTGCAGCTCGTAGGCCGGGCTGGCCAGCAGCATACTACTAACAAATTTCAGCAGGGCCAGCAGCAGCGGCAGGAGGCGGGAAGGCTTCATGGCCTCAATATAGCAGCCACCCGACAGGCCCCTATAATTCCTCGGGCAGCCGGATGTGCTCCAGGTAGTCGTGCAGGCCGGCGGGGTGCTGAAACAGGTGGATGAACAGGATCCGCTCGGCATCATACTCCCGCCACTCCTCGGCGTAGAAGTCACCCAGGGCAAACAGCCGCAGCCGGAAGCTGTCCTGCCGCCGCTCGGCCAGCAGGTGCCCGTACCGGAGCAGGTGTTCGGCCTGCCGGTACATGTGCAGCTGTTTGAACTCCGTGTACTTCATATTCTCCGCCCCAGAACCCGAAGATACGGCCGTTGGGTTCCGGGAAAAAGGGAGGGTTAAGGGAATAGAGTATTAACGAAGATGAAGGGCAATAAGAACGTCATTCCTCGGCTGCGCTCGGAATGACGTTCTTATTAGCTTCGTTGCCCTATCACTCCATTCCCTCATAACTCCCCGCACGCCCTACCTTCGCGGGATGAATACGATTCGCTTTCCGCACCCGCTGGTTTTGCTGGTAGGGTTTATTCTGCTGGCCTGTTTGTTGAGCTACGTGCTGCCGGCCGGCGTGTTTGAGCGCCACCCCGATGCCGCCACCGGCCGCGAGGTAGTAGTGGCCGGCTCCTACCACCGGGTAGCGGCCACGCCCGTCAGCCCCTTGCAGGCCCTGGTGGATATTCCCAAAGGGCTGGTCGATGCTGCTTCGGTGATTTTCCTGGTGTTTTTGGCCGGCGGGGCGTTTACGGTGGTGGACCTCACCGGGGCGTTGCGCCAGGGCGTGGACTGGCTGCTGCACAAGTTTCGGGGGCGGGAGGCGGTAGTCATTCCTATTATTTCGGTGCTGTTTGCCACAATGGGGGCGCTGGAAAACATGCAGGAGGAAATTGTGCCCTTGGTGCCGGTACTGCTCATTCTGATGCGGCGCATCGGCTACCCCACCCTCACGGCGGCGGCCGTCAGCATTGGCTCGGCGGCGGTGGGCGCGGCGTTTTCGCCCCTCAACCCGTTTCAGGTGGGCATTGCCCAGAAGCTGGCGCAACTGCCGCTGTTGTCGGGCGGCGGGTTCCGGCTGGTGTTTCTGGCGCTGGCTCTCGTCATCTGGATTGGGGGCACTGTACGCTACGCCCTGCGCCACCGCCTAGCGCCCGAAACGGCCGAAGCCGCCGACCCGGCCGCCACGGGCCCCTCTGGCCGCAACCACGGCTTGGTACTGCTGTTGCTGTTCGGGGGTTTTGCCTTCTTTGCCTACGGAGTGCTAAAGCTGGGCTGGGAGTTTGAGCAGATGGCCGCCCTGTTTTTCACCCTGGGCGTGGTAGCCGGCCTGGTGGGCGGCTTGGGCCTTACGGGCACAGCCGAGGGCTTCATTGCCGGCTTCCGCGACATTGCCTTTTCGGCGCTGCTCATCGGGTTTGCCCGCGCCATTTTTGTGGTGCTGGAGCAGGGCCAGGTGGTCGATACCATCGTTAATGGCCTGTCGGCTCCGCTGGCGGGGCTACCGGCCTGGACTGCCGCTCTGGGCATGTTGGGCGTGCATACGGCTTTGCATCTGCCGGTGCCCTCGGTAAGCGGACAGGCCGTTCTCACCATGCCCCTGCTGGTTCCTCTCTCCGACCTTATTGGCCTCTCGCGACAGGTGACGGTGCTGGCCTACCAGTACGGAGCCGGCCTCTGCGAGCTGATTACGCCCACCAATGGTGCCCTGATGGCCATTGTAGCCGCCTGCGGGGTGCGCTTCGATGAGTGGTGGAAGTTTGTGCTGCCCCTGTATCTGCTACTGCTGGCCCTGGGAGCCGTGGCCGTAGTGGTTGGCATTGCCATAGGCGTGTAGAGAGTAAAGGAGTAAAGTGAATTAAAGTTAGAAGCCAGTTCCCCTCCTTTCCAAGGAGGGGAACTGGCTTCTAACTTTAATTATTCTGCAATTCCAGTTCTCCAGCCTCGAACACGCGCTTGATTTTCCGCTTCTTCTCTACCAGCTGAAACCGAAAAGTGTCGGCGGCTTCGTCATAGAACACGTCCGAAATCAGGCCCTCGTGGGCGGGCCGGTCGTCGGCGGGGTCGGTTTCCACCACCAGGTCGCCGAAGCTGAAGGGAGGCCGCACGTACAGCTCCTTGAACAGCTCCCGGCTTACCTTAAACTGCTGCTCGTCGTAGCGCAACAGAATCCAGTCGTCGGTTTCGTCAATCTTTTCAAACACTTTACCCAGCGGCTCCAGCCACTCAAAGGTGCGCCGGTTGGCAGGGTGAACATACCGAAGCCCATACTCGGGCGTCCAGGAATACAGGCCGTATACTACAGGTTTTGGTCGGGGCACTCGACTGAGGATATTATCGGTGGGTGATGAATAAACAGCTGGATGTGGGTGACGGTTCCGGCTGGGGCAGGTATACTGGTACTGCCAGCACGGTAAAAATGCAGCTTTTTCAATAGGCACATGGTGCATTTGCATAACCGAAGCATGTGCCTTTACCTTCAGCAGGTAATCTATGGAGCATATAAAAACAGCTTTTTGCGCCGTATACCAACATCTGGCATATTGCCAAACCACTATACATAGCACAACCTTAATGCTTTAGTTGTAGTAAAGAGGGCATTGACTGTTGACCTTTCGTGCTGATTTTCCTACACAAACCAATGCCTGAACTACCTACTTCCTCCCCAGCTATTGATACTTTACAAAGCGGCATGGGTGCCATTCCGCATGAGCAAGGCACTACGTTTCGGGTGTGGGCCCCGGCCGCTACGGCAGTTTCTGTAGTGGGCCCTTTCAACGACTGGGACGCCACTACCCACCCCCTCACCCACGAAGCCGATGGCTATTGGGCCGCCGATTTTGCCGACCTGGGCCCTGGCACCGAATATAAATTTCAGCTGACCACTCCTACCGGCGAGTTGCTCAAAAACGACCCCTACACCCGCGAGGTAACCCACTCGGCCGGTAACTCCGTGGTGCACAACCCGGATTTCGACTGGGGGGAGGATGCCTTTCAGATGCCAGCCTGGAACGAGCTGGTGGTGTACGAGCTGCACGTTGGCACTTTCCATGCCCCCGACCCCGAGCGGCCCGGTACGTTTTACGATGCCATTGAGAAGCTTGGCCACTTAGTGGAACTGGGCATCAACGCCGTGGAAATTATGCCAGCCACGGAGTTTCCCGGGGCGCTCAGCTGGGGTTACAACCCGGCTCACCCCTTCGCCATCGAAATTGACTACGGCGGCCCCACGGCCTTCAAAGAATTCATTAAACAGGCCCACCGCCGGGGCATAGCCGTAATTCTGGATGTGGTGTATAACCACTTCGGACCCGGCGACCTGGACCTGTGGCAGTTTGATGGCTGGCAGGAAAACGACGGCGGTGGTATCTACTTCTACAACGACTGGCGGGCCGAAACGCCCTGGGGCCACAACCGCCCCGACTATGGCCGTGAGGCCGTACGCCGCTACATCCGCGACAATGCCCTGATGTGGCTGGAAGATTACCGCGTGGATGGCCTGCGCTGCGACGCCATTGCTCACATCCGCAACGTAGATGGGACCAACGACCCCTCCCGCGACCTGCCCGACGGCTGGAGTCTGATGAAGTGGATTAACGAAGAAATACGGGAGCGGATGCCCTGGAAAATTACCATTGCCGAGGATTTGATGGGCAATGAGTATATCACCAAAAGCCCGGAGGAAGAAGGCCAGGGTTTCTCCACGCAGTGGGATGCACGTTTCGTGTACCCCGTGCGCGACGCCCTGGTAACGCCCCACGATGCTGACCGCAATATGTTTGCCGTAGCCGAAGCTGTGGAAGCCCGCTACAACGGCGACGCGTTTCAGCGGGTGGTGTACACCGAGAGCCACGATGAGGTAGCCAACGGCAAAGCCCGCGTACCTGAGGAAATTATGCCGGGCGAGGCTGTATCCTGGTACCCCAAAAAACGCTCTACCCTGGGTGCGGCGCTGGTATTCACCGTGCCCGGCATTCCCATGATTTTTCAGGGCCAGACCATGCTGGCCGATGGCTCCTTCTCCGACGACCAGCCCCTGGACTGGAGCCGCGCCGAGGAACATGCTGGTTTGGTGCGCCTGTACCACGACCTGATTCGGCTGCGGCGCAATCTGGATGGGAACACCCGCGGCCTGTTGGGCCAGTACGTAGAGGTCCACCACCTCAACAACGAGGACAAAATTCTGGCCTATATCCGCCGCGACCAGGGTGGCCCCGGCGACACCACCATTGTGCTCTGCAACTTCGCCGACCGCGCCCAGCCAAGCTATACTATTGGCTTGCCCCGTAGTGGCCGCTGGCGTGTGCGCTTCAACTCCGACTGGGAAGGCTACGACCAGGAATTCGGCAATTTTGAGAGTGTGGATACCCAGGCCGAAGAGGGCGTGTACGACGACCAGCCTTACCACGGTACCTTCGGGCTGGCCCCGTATTCCGTGCTGATTATTTCCCAGGATCCGCAGTAACACCCTGCGCGTTTACGCCCATCCGCCCGGGCCCGGACTTTTGTTCGGGCCCTTGGCGTGCGCAGCGGTGCCACATCAGGGGAGCTGATACCGAAAAACCATTAGCTCAGGGTAGGGCACGTAGCCAACCGGCCGGGGGGCCATACTCAGCCATTCGAAGCGAGTCCGGAAAGGTGTTTGCTGGGCATAATCCACTATATGCCCCTCGATGAGCACATGGCGCCCTGGCCGGTACAGCACCGTATCCGGCAAACCGAACGTTTTGAGCTGCGCGTACCGCTTCCCGTTGAGGCCTGCTACCGAGCCGAGCGGGACTTTCTGCAAAATCCAGCGCGGCAGCCCAACCCGCAGATTGGCATCCACAGTCGGCTCCGTCTTCAGGATTTCGTACTCTTCATACGCCGGCGCCGGTCCGCTACAATCCCACATATAACTTAGTGGCACAACGGGCGCAAAAGCCAGAACAGCAAAAATCCGCATACCAGTTAAGTAATATGTAAGATCTGGTGCACCTGCTCGCCTCCGGGGCGCCCACCCCCAAGATACGGCCAACCGATGGGATGTTGCACCCAATTCCGTTGCGCAGAAAAACAGTCTGCTGTATCTGTCGGAAACTCCGGTAGGCCGTATATCTTGCCGGTACTCCCATCCGTAGTTGTCCGTTCATGCAAGTTCCCGTACCCACCCCCGAGCCCGTTGCCCCCGATGCCCTGCTGGTAGAAGTTGCCTGGGAGGTCTGCAATCAGGTTGGCGGAATTTATACCGTAATCCGCAGCAAAGTACCCGCTACCGTGCAGGTATGGGACGAGCGGTACTGTTTGCTGGGCCCGTATTTTGCCCACCAGGCCCAGGGCGAGTTTGAGCCTTACGACGATTATCAGCTGGCCAAGCTCTCCGATCCGTTTGCCGGGGCCGTGCTGGAGATGCGCAAGCGTGGCTACGACGTGTGCATGGGCATCTGGCTGGTAACGGGCCGGCCCCGGGTGGTGCTTATCAACCCTTTTCAGGTCTACCCTAGCCTGGGTCAGATCAAATCCGACCTCTGGCACCACCACCACATTCCCCTGCCCGATAACGACGACCTGCTACACCAGGTAGTGGCGTTTGGAGAGCTGGCAAAAGTGTTCCTGCAGATTCTGGCCGCCGAAGTGGTACCGCCCCAGCGCGTTATCACCCACTTTCACGAGTGGATGACGGGCGTAGCCATTCCGGCCCTGCGCCGCGAGCAGGTGCCGGTGCACGTGGTGTTCACCACCCACGCCACCCTGTTGGGCCGCTACCTGGCCATGAACGACCCCAACTTCTACGACCACCTCATGCAGGTGGACTGGCAGGCCGAGGCCCGGCACTTCAACATCGAGCCGGCCGTGACGATGGAGCGGGCCGCCGCCCATGGCTCCCACGTGTTTACCACCGTGAGTGAGCTGACGGTGCGGGAGTGTATTTACCTGCTGGACCGGATTCCGGATGCGGTACTGCCTAACGGCCTCAACATTGAGCGGTTTGTGGCCCTGCACGAGTTCCAGAACCTGCACCAGCAGTACAAGAGCAAGATTCATGAGTTTGTAATGGCGCACTTTTTCCAGTCGTATTCCTTCGACCTGGACAAGACGCTCTACCTGTTCACCTCGGGCCGCTACGAGTACCACAACAAGGGCTTCGACCTGACGCTGGAAGCCCTGGCTCGCCTTAACTACCGCCTCCAGCAAAGCGGGCTGGAAGGCAACGTGGTCATGTTCTTCATCACCAAGCGGCCTTTTCACAGCATCAACCCGCAGGTGCTGCAGAGCCGGGCCGTGCTGGAAGAAGTACAGGCTACCTGCGAGGCTATTGAGCAGCAGGTGGGCGAGCGGCTGTTCTACGCCGCCGCCGCCAGCACCGACCACCGCCTGCCCGACCTGGGCAGCATGGTGGACGACTACTGGAAGCTGCGCTACCGCCGCCTGCTCCAGACCTGGAAAACCTCCAACCTGCCCCCCGTCATCACCCACAACCTCGTGGACGACGCCCAGGACGACATCCTGAATTTCCTGCGCCGCTCCAACCTCGTGAACAACCAACACGACCGGGTGAAAATCGTGTACCACCCCGATTTTGTGGCCCCCACCTCGCCCCTGTTCGGTATGGAGTATGGGCAGTTTGTGCGCGGCTGCCACTTGGGCATTTTCCCGAGCTACTACGAGCCCTGGGGCTACACCCCGCTGGAGTGCGTGGCCCGGGGCGTTCCGGCCATTACCTCCGACCTCTCCGGCTTCGGCGACTACGTGATGCAAACCGTGCCCAACCACGAGGACAAGGGCATATTTGTGGTGCAGCGCCAGGAAAAAAGCTTCGACGAAGCCGCCGAGGAGCTGACCGATATGCTCTGGAACTTTGTGCAGCTCAACCGTCGGGAACGAATCATGCAACGCAACAACGTGGAAAGCTCTGCCGAGCTGTTCGACTGGAAAAACCTGCGCGTCCACTACGACCGGGCTTATGAACTGGCGTTGGAGCGGAGCTGAGCTGTTAGTTACTCGTTATTGGTTGCTGGTTGTTAGTTGCTCGTTGAAATTCGGCTCTAAAAGAACGGATGGCCAAGAACTGAAAACCAAAAGGTCCGCCTCAAGAGGCGGACCTTTTGGTTTCGGCCCAATTGCCTAACTAACAACTGACAACGAGCAACTGATAACTAACAACTACCATCAGGGCCGGAGCACCTGGTCAATTACGTGCACTACGCCGTTGGTAGCCAAAATATTGGCCGTGGTAATATTGGCGGCCGTGCCCGTGCCGCCGCGCACCGTGAAGCCGCTGCCGGCGGCGGCTACCGTAATGCTGCCGCTCAGTGTATTCACCGTGCCGGCAGCCAGATCAGTGGAAAACACCCGGCCCGTACTGATGACGTGCCGCGACAAAATAGCTACCAGGTCGTTGTCGGATACCGAGCTGAGGGGTTGGCCGTTCAGCAGCGTCCGGAATGCGGCGTCGGTGGGGGCAAACACCGTTACGTTGGCCGTTTGGTTGTTAGCCGCCGCCAGAATGGCACTGGCTGCGGGGCGCTGCAGGGCTTGTAGTAACAGCGTAAACTCGGGGTTGGAGCTGCGGTTGGCGCTGGCTACCACCAGTTGGGCAATGGTTTGGGAGGGCGGCATCAGCACGTTGTCGATGGCGTGAATGGTACCGTTGCTGGCCGCCACGTCGGCCGTAACCACCTTGCTGTTGCCGTTGATGAATACGCCACTGCTGTTCTTGCTCAAGTAGATGGTATTATCGTTGAGCGTAGTCCCGCTTACTGTGCTGGCCGGGCGGGCGGTGGTGCGGTTGCTGGCCCCGTTTGGTATATCAGCTGCCTTGATATTGGCCGCCACCACGTGATAAAGCAGAATTCCTCTCAGCGTGGCAATCTGATTGGCATCAGTAATGGCCGTAATGTTGGCGGCCGTATTATAGGGCGCGCTTAGCTTGGCAAAAGCATCATTGGTAGGCGCAAACACCGTGAAGGGGCCCGTTCCCGACAGCGTGGTAGCCAGATCGGCCTTCGTTACGGCTGCAACCAGCGTGGAGAAGCTGGGATTACCCTGAGCCGTCTGCACAATGTTACTGGATGTGGCCGGGGTGGTATCGTCGTCATCATCGTCGTTGCAGCCGGTGAGCAGTGTGCTGGCTACGGCTGCTACCGAGAGTACCCGGAGCAAGGGGCGGAAAGGAAGGAAGAAGCTAAGCATTTGTGTAAGTTTTTTGGGTGAAACTTTAAACAAAACAAGATCTTAACTGCCTGTTTTCCGGTATTGTTACGCCTGATCAAAATTTTATTCAGCCGGACAGGCTACCAGCCAGATCCACCAATTCATGCCCGCGGCAGCTCTACCGGAAGCCGGCCGCCATGCCTGCCCGGTAGTGCCTTTTTTCATTTTTCACGTATTTGGGCAGCTTTCTGCTATGGAAGCTGTTTAGAAAGTCTGGCAGAACGCCTCAGACCGTCATGCTGAGCTTGTCGAAGCATCTCTACCGCTTCGTTAGGGTCGTTCAACGAAGCGGTAGAGATGCTTCGACAAGCTCAGCATGACGGACTTTCGATTTTCTAAACAGATTCATGTTTCAGCTTATGCCCTATTTCCTTGGTTCCCACCGTTTCACTGGCGGCGTACTAACCGCGCTGGGCTTACTGCTGGCCCTGGCCGCCCCGGCTAACGAGCTTTGGCTGGAGCCAGTGCGGTTTTGGGTGGCACCCGGTACGCGCGTCCATATCCGGCGCCTGACCGGCACCGGTTTCCGGGGCGAAACCTGGACTGGGAAGCGAAGCCGCATTACGGGTTTCTGGCAATACGCCCCGGGCCAGCCTCCTACCGATATACTGGTTACCGCCGCTTCCGCCGATACGCTCCAAAGCACGCTAACCCTGCAGCAGCCCGGCACCCATCTGGTAGCCCTTACCACCGATAACGCCTTCGTTACCCTATCGGCGCCGGACTTCACGGCCTATTTGCAGCAGCAGGATCTGGGCTATGTGCAGGCGCTGCGCCAGCAGCGTGGCAGCCCCGACAAGCCTGCGCGCGAGGCATACCGCCGCTGTGCCAAAACCCTGGTGCAGGTAGGTGCCGCACTACCCACCGACACGGCCCGCACCTGGGCCCGGGTGCTGAACCTGCCGCTGGAACTGGTGCCGGAACAGAACCCCTATACCCTGGCTCCGGGCGCAGCCTTTACCGTGCGCGTACTGCGGGCGGGTCGCCCCCTGGCCGGCCAGCAAGTAGTGCTTTGGCACCGGGGCAGCCGGCCCGGTGCCCTCCTCAGCAAGCTCCGCAGTAACCAAAATGGTCGGGTGCTGTTTCGTTTATCGGAGCCGGGTGAGTACCTTGCCAGTGCCGTGCGCATGGAGGTCGCCCCCGGGGGCCTCGCCGCCGACTGGCAGAGTACGTGGAGTACCCTCAGTTTTGGGTTAGCTGGTAAAAAAAAGCTGTAATTTGCAGTTTGCGCCGTTTTTCGGCCGTTCATCAACTCCTCACCTCCCACAAGTTTTTTTGTTACCTTCGCAACTCCCGTAAACACCGAATAACCTGCGGTATGAAGTACTCCATCGATAAAAAAGAGACCTACACGATTATTACGATTGACGAGAAGAAGCTCGACACCACTGTGGCGCCTGATCTGAAATCGGAATTTGTGAAGCTGAATGCCGAAGGCATCAACAACCTGATTCTGGACCTGAGCAACGTGAAATACACCGATTCGTCGGGACTGAGCTCCATCCTGATTGCCAACCGCCTGTGCAACTCCACCGGCGGCCTGCTGGTGCTAACGGGTTTACAGGACCACGTAATGAAGCTGGTAACCATTTCCAAGCTGGAATCGGTACTGCACATTCTGCCCACCGTGGAAGAAGGCATCGACCGGATTTTTCTCCACGCCATCGAGCGTGACCTGACCAGCAAGGAGTAATCTTAGCTACAAGCTATAAGCTACAAGCTATAAGCTGCAAGCTGCAAGCTTTTTGTTCTGCCGGGTTGGTTCCTCAGAACAAAGGCTTGCAGCTTGCAGCTTATAGCTTATAGGCTTTTCTACCTATGGAGTTTGAGCTGAAAATTCTGGGCAGTGCCTCCGCCACCCCGTTCATGGACCGCCACCATACGGCGCAGGTACTTACGGTGGGCGGCACGCAGTATCTCATTGATTGCGGCGAGGGCACCCAGCGTCGGCTGATGGAACAAAAAATCCGGCATCAGCGCATCCATACTATCTTTATCAGTCACCTGCACGGCGACCATTTTTTTGGGTTGTTCGGCCTGCTGGGTACCATGCACCTGAATGGCCGCACCGAGCCACTGCGCCTGTTTGGCCCGCCCGGTCTCGATGAGGTGTTAACTACGCAGTTCCGGCACTCTTACACTCACCTCAGCTTCGAGCTGGAGTTCACGCCCGTTGACACCACCCAGCACCTTCAGATTTTTGAGGATAAGAACCTGACGGTGCATACGCTGCCCATGCGCCACCGCATTCCGTGCTGCGGCTACCTGTTCCGGGAAAAACCCAAACGCCGCCGCCTGCTGGCCGAACGTCTGCCCGATGGCCTCACGCCCGCCCAGCTCTCTGCCCTGACCTACGGCGACGATATATTGGACGACTACGGCCAGGTGCTGTTGCGCAACACCGAGGTAACAGCTGAACCCAAACGAACCCGCAGCTACGCTTTCTGCTCCGACACGCTTTACACCGAAGCTCTGGCTGATATGGTACTCGGCGTGGATTTGCTGTACCATGAGGCTACTTTTCTGGATGACATGCGGGACCGGGCCGCGGCCACGCATCACTCCACCGCCCGCCAGGCCGGACGCCTGGCCCGGCGCGCCCAGGTACACCGCCTGCTCATTGGCCACTTCAGCAGCCGCTACCGCGACCTGCAGCCGCTGCTGGCCGAGGCAAAAACCCAGTTTGAGTGGACGGAGCTGGCCGTAGAAGGCCTCACAGTGAGCTTGGCTGAGTAAGCAGCACGTCATGCAGAGCGCAGCGAAGCATCTCGCGTGCTGATGCAGAAGTAGTGACTCAACGTCAGCACGCGAGATGCTTCGGCTGCGCCTCTGCATGACGTTCATTTTAGTACCCGAAATCAACCGTTGATTTCTTTCTTCCCCTTCTATGCCCCAACCTTTATCCCACAAAAAGCAGCAGCTGTATTTGGTGCTCAGTGGCATTTTCATTGTGAATGCGCTGCTGGCCGAAATTATCGGGGTCAAGATTTTCTCGGTGGATGCGCTGATGGGGCTGCCCGGCAACCTCACGGCGGGCGTGCTCATCTGGCCCGTGGTATTCGTCACCACCGACGTTATCAACGAGTACTTTGGCAAGGAAGGCGTGCTGCGGGTGAGCTACCTCACGGTGGGCCTGATTCTGTTTGCCTTCCTTGTGATTTACGCCACCACGCTGCTGCCCCCGGCCACTTTCTGGCTCGAGGCCAACAAAGCCGACGCCCAGGGTCGGCCCTTCGACGTGGACTTTGCCTACCGCAGCATTTTTCGTCAGGGCCTGGGCATTATTGTGGGGTCTATCACGGCGTTTGGTATCGGGCAGCTCCTCGATGCCACGGTGTTTCAGCTGCTACGCCGGGCTACCGGAGGGCGCTACGTGTGGCTGCGGGCCACGGGTTCCACGCTGGTTTCTCAGCTCGTCGATTCGTTTGTGGTGCTGTTTGTGGCGTTCTATGTGTTCGGCAACTGGACGCTGGGCCAGGTGCTGAGTGTGGCCAACGCCAATTACTGGTATAAATTTGCCGCGGCCATCCTGCTCACGCCCGTGCTCTACCTCGCCCATTTCCTCATCGACCGGTACCTGGGCGACGAAGCCACCCACGAACTGCAGCAGGAAGCCGCCGCCGATACGGCGGTGTAAATTGAGTTGCTGGTTGCTGGTTTCCAGTTGGTACACTGGAGGCTAATGAGCAGCAGTTGAAAAACCAGCAACCAGCAACTAGAAACCAGAAACTTTACCATACATGTCCCGCATCCTCACCGGCATTCAGAGCACCGGCCGCCCGCACCTAGGCAACCTGCTCGGTGCTATTCTGCCCGCCATTGAACTCTCCAAAAGCAGCGCCAACGAAAGCCTGCTGTTCATTGCCGATCTGCATTCCCTCACCACTGTGCGCGACGCCGAGCTGCTGCGCCAGAACACCTACGCCGTAGCTGCTGCCTGGCTGGCCTGCGGCTTCGACACCGACAAAAACCTGTTTTACCGCCAGTCCGACGTGCCGCAGGTAACGGAGCTGGCCTGGTACCTGAGCTGCTTCACGCCTTTCCCGATGCTGGCCAACGCCCACTCGTTCAAGGACAAGAGTGACCGGCTTTCCGACGTGAATGCGGGCCTGTTCACGTATCCGGTGCTAATGGCGGCCGACATTCTGCTCTACGACGCGGAAATTGTGCCCGTAGGCAAAGACCAGGTGCAGCACCTGGAAATTGCCCGGGATATTGCCTCGGCCTTCAACAACCGCTACGGCGAAACCTTCGTGCTGCCCCAGTCGCGCGTGGATGAGCAGATCCAGACCATCCCCGGCCTCGACGGGCAGAAGATGAGCAAGAGCTACGGCAACATTATCGACATCTTCCTCGACGATAAGGCCCTGCTCAAGAACATCAAGCTCATCGTGTCGGATAGCACCCCGCTGGAGGCCCCCAAAAACCCCGATACCGACACCACCTTCAAGCTGTTCTCCCTGCTGGCCACGCCCGAGCAAACCGCCGAAATGCGTCAGAACTACCTGCGCGGCGGCTACGGCTACGGCCACGCCAAGCAGGCCCTGTTTGAGGTTATCCGTAGCCGCTTTGCCACCGAGCGGGAGCAGTTCACCTACTACATGAACAACCTGCCTGAGCTGGACCGCAAGCTGGCCGAAGGCGCCCGCAAGGCCCAGGCCTACGGCTCGCAAGTGCTCAACAATGTGCGGGAAAAGGTGGGCTACCAGAAGCGGTAGAAAACTGTCATTGCGAGGAGGCACGACGAAGCAATCCGTCCTTTTTTAAGCATCCGACCCCGACCTATTCAAAAGCCCCTGACGCCAGTAGACGTCAGGGGCTTTCTGCTTCTTCGGGGATTTGCGCCTTGAAAAGGAAGGATTGCTTCGTCCTCGCAATGACAGAACGTCAAACTCACCATTTCACAATTTCACCTTTCAATACGGCAGGCCGTCGATGGACTGGTGGCGCTGCTCATGGTAGAAGCTGAATCCGACTTTACTGCCCCGGCTCACCTGCTGATTCTCCAGCTTTTGCTTCACCGAAATTTTCTGAATGTCGCTCAAGGGAGGGGCAATCAGGTCGTTATTGACGGCGGCAATCATGGCGCTTTCCACGAATAGCTTGAGACTGTCCTCCGTCACGGGGTTATCCGACATGTCGTTATCGGGCAATTCCAGCTGCTGCACGCCTTCCAGAAAGTAATGCTGGTCGATGTTGATGAGCAGGCGGCCAACCAAGTAGCCCGGGTCGTTCATGCGCTGGTACTTAATGCTGTCGGCCATGAAGTTGTAGGCCATAATATGCCCGAAAAAGCGCCGGCGGAAGTCAGCCTCCACGTAGCGGGTGGCCATGGGGCCATAGTCGTCGGGGAAGGTGACGATGTTGGAGTGCAGCACAAACACCAGCAGGTCGCCGCTGAAGCGGATGTGGAACTCCATATCATTTATCGGCCGGTACTCGATAATAACTGTAGAATCGACGGGCGTAATGCGGCGGCTGAGCTCCACCACCAACTCCTGCGACACTTTCCGTAGCATGTCGAACGTGGCCAGCGTATTGCGGTAGATGGCCTGCTTAGCCGAGGATTTCTGCTTCAGTCCATCAGAAATCAGGTCCAGGCGGTCTTCCGGCGACGGGGCCGGGTCGCCGGGCGCATTAGGGTGCTGGTGGTCGGTATTGGGGGGGCTGGCCGTGGTGGGCGTGGCCGCCGGGGTGTGTGGGGCACCGGGCGTACCATCGTCGGTTTGGGGTGGGTTGGCAGGCGTGGTGTGCGGCATTTCGTCCATAGGAGTAAAGAGCAATGTTGGGTAAGCAACAGCGCCCAGATTCGGAAAAAGGCCGCACTTCAGCACAGCCCGGAATCTGGTACCTACGCAAACTAACCGGCTATAAGTTTCGGTTGCCCGACATTCGACCAACATCCACACTTTCCGGATTACGGCCCGGCCCCGCCGGCTAACCTGTGGGCCTTACCCTGGTGGTAAGGCCGGTGGAGGCAGCACACTGGCGGCCACTGGCCAGGCTGAACTCCGGAAAGCCACCGTGCGAAGGCCCGGGTGCGGAAAACCAATGGGTGCAGCGGGCAGCAGCATGGCCTGCGCCAATGGGTGCATAAGGGCCTCTGCTACGGTACGAACCGCCCCGGCCGGCACCGCCAAGCGCTCCAGCTCCGCCAGCAGCGCCGCGCCGCTCACCTCGGCAATGCGCTGTTGCAGCAGCGCCTCCAGCGCAGCGCGGTGCTTTACCCGGTCGGGGTTGCGCTGAAAGCGTGCATCCTGCGCCCATTGAGGCCGCTCCAGCACCTGGCACAGCTGCCGAAACTGCCGGTCGGCGCCCACGGCCAGTAGCAGCCGTACGCCGTCCTGGGCGGTGTACACGGTACCGTAGGGCACAATACTGGGGTGCCCCGAGCCCAGCGGCTGCGGCTCCTGCCCCGTAACAAGAAAGGTAGCGGCCTGGTTGGCCAACGAAGCCAGCGCGCTATCCAGCAGACTTACCTCCACCAGCGCGCCCTGGCCCGTCCGCTCCCGCCGGAACAGAGCCGTCAGCAAGCCCTCTTTCAGCTGATGAGCCGTGAGCAGGTCGATAAGAGCTACCGGCATTTTTTGGGGAGCCTGGCCGGGGCCGGCGGCGTTGAGGTGCATAAAGCCGGCCTCGGCCTGGAGCACGGCATCGTAGCCGGCGCGGGTTTCCGCAGGCCCGTAGCCCGTAATGTGACCATAAATAAGCCGTGGGTTGAGAGCCGCCAGGGTAGCATAATCGGCCCGGAGCTTTTGGGCGTCGCCGGGCTTGTAGGAAGCCAGCACCACATCGGTAGTAGCGGCCAGCTGGTGGAGCGTAGCCTGGCCGGCGCAGGTAGTCAGGTCCAGTATCTGGCTGCGCTTACCCCAGTTGGCACTGCTGAAATAGGCCGTTATGGTGGTAGCGGGGTCTTCAGCGGGGGTGCGCCAGGTACGGGTTACGTCGCCGGCCGGGGCCTCAATTTTGAGCACCTCGGCCCCCAGCTCAGCCAGAAACTGTCCTACCTGGGGGCCTGCCAGCACGGAAGCCAGCTCCAGCACCCGCAGGCCCGCCAGGGGCAGGCCGGGGGCCGCGGGGGGCGGATTAATATCGGGTTCAAACACACCGCGAAGTAAATGCCTTCCGCCGAATGAGCGGCTCCGGCCAGGTCGCCGCCGTAGCCTACAGTAGCTGGCCTGCCCGGGCAAACACCGGAAACACTACCTCCCGCGCTCCGGCCCCCCAGAGGCGGGTTACTTCAGCCGCAAGTACCCCTACCGGGTCGTGGTGGTGTTGCTGCTGGAATTTTACCACGCTGGACCAGGTGCGCAGGTAGTTCAGCAGCCACTCCGCTGACCATTGCCGCCGCACCTCGAAACGCGCCGTTTGCCCGCCTGCACCAACCAGAAACGGCAGACGGGCGTAC
Organism: Hymenobacter metallilatus; assembly: GCF_003944705.1. GTDB lineage: Bacteria > Bacteroidota > Bacteroidia > Cytophagales > Hymenobacteraceae > Hymenobacter > Hymenobacter metallilatus. Next base: position 204,569 of record NZ_RWIS01000008.1, read on the forward strand.
TCCTCCGTCACGTGCCAGCGGTTATCATCCCAGTACGGGCGCATGGTTTCATCGTGGAAGCGCCGCACTACCTCGTCTATTTCGGGGCTGATGCGGAGCAGGCCGTAGCCCCATTCGGCCAGTATACCGCCGGGCCGCAGCACCCGCCGCGCTTCGGTGTTGAAAGCATCTATGGCAAACCAGTGCAGGGCCTGAGCTACCGTAATCAGGTCGAAGCTGGCGGCGGCAAACGGGGTGTGTTCGGCGGGGCTAAGCTGGTACGTGATGTTGGGCCGCTGCGGAGCCTGCGCCAGCTGAGCCGAGCTGATGTCGGTGGCGGTTACCTGGGCAAAATGTCCGGCCAGCACGGCCGCTACCTGCCCGTTGCCGGTAGCACAGTCCCAGGCGGTGGAGCGGCCGGGCACCTGGGGCAGCAGCCACTGGTACAGCTCGGCGGGGTAGTCGATGCGGTAGCGGGCGTAGAGGTCGGCCTGAGCAGAAAAACGGTCGAGCATATTCGTTATTCGTTTTTGGTTGTTCGTTTTTTGTTGTTTGGCGGCCGGTTACCGGCCGGGCCAGGCAATGCTGCCATCCGGTTAGCGAGAACCCATCAACGAATACCCGCACACAGGTAACGGAAAACGCACAACGATAAACGAAAACCGCTCATGTCATCTCCTATCCAAACCGGCCTGCTGGCATATGGCATGTCGGGCCGCCTTTTTCACGCGCCTTTTCTGCATGCTCACTCCGGATTCCGGCTGAACGCGGTGGTGGAACGCAGCCGCAAACAAGCCGCCGGGCAGTACCCCGCAATCAGCAGTTACGACAGCGTGGCCGGGCTGCTGGCCGACCCGCAGCTGGAGCTGGTGGTTATCAATACGCCCAATGATACGCACGTTGCCCTGGCCCGGCAGGCGTTGCAGGCCGGCAAGCATGTGCTTATCGAAAAGCCCGTAGCCACCACGGTAGCTGAGCTGGACGAGCTGCTGGCCCTGGCTGCCGCCCAGAACCGGCAGGTGCTGGCCTACCAGAACCGGCGCTGGGACTCCGATTTCCAGCTGGTACGACAGGTAGTGGAAAGCGGACAGCTCGGGCAGCTTACGGAGGTGCAGTTCCGTTTCGACCGGTATAAGGCCGCCCTCAATACCAAAACCTTTAAGGAGGACCCCGCCGTGCCCGGCAGCGGCCTGAGCTTCGACCTAGGCCCTCACGTGCTGGACCAAGCCCTGAGCCTGTTCGGGCGGCCGGAGCACAGCCGCGTCACGCGGGCCAGCCACCGCCCCGGCTCCCGCGTAGACGACTACTTTCACGTTCACTTGCAGTACGGTAGCGGCCTCAACGTATTCGTGACGAGCAGTTTGCTTACGGCCGCGCCGGTACCGGCGTATGTGCTGCACGGCACGCGGGGCTCCTTTCAGAAAAGCCGCGCCGATGTGCAGGAAACCCAGCTCGACCAGGGCCTGCCACCTACTGCCCCCGAATTTGGCCGGGAGCCGGCAACCGAGGCCGGCACGCTCACGCTGGTTCCGGAGCTTGGCCAGACCCTGGTTACCCGCTGGCCTGCCCCTGCCGGCAGTTACCTGGGCCTGTTTGAGGCCGTGTACCAGACGCTGCGCCACGGCCAGCCCTACCCCGTCCGGGCCGAAGAGCTACGCTGGCAGCTGGAAATTCTGGAAGCTCGTTGTTAGTTGCTCGTTGCTGGTTGCTGGTTGTCAGTACAGTGCCCGCAACTGCAAACGGTCAATGAACAACCCGCAACGGCCACCCGACCTCCCCGGCACATAAATCCGTCTATCTTTGTTGCTATTCAAACCAGCGGTTTGCTGACCGAAAAGCAGGGTCAGCCATTCATCATCCTAAAAAGTAAGCTGTACCTTGACGTTTCACGAGTTTAACCTGCACGATGACCTGCTGGCGGGCATCGATGCCATGAATTACCTGAATGCCACCCCTATTCAGGAACAAGCTATTCCGCGCATTCTGGAAGGCAAAGATTTGATTGCCTGCGCCCAGACCGGTACGGGCAAAACGGCGGCGTACCTGCTGCCTCTCATCGACAAGATTTCCCACGCCAAGCACGGTACCACCTCCACCCTCGTTCTGGTGCCCACCCGCGAGCTGGCCACCCAGATTGACGAGCAGGTAACCGGCTTCGGTTACTTCGTGGAAGCCAGTTCCATTGCCATCTACGGGGGCGGCAAGTCGGAGGGCTGGGAGCAGCAGAAGCGCGCCCTCACTTCCGGGGCCGACATTATTATTGCCACCCCCGGCCGCCTCATTGCCCACATGCAGATGGGCTACGTGAAATTTGAGGACCTGAAGTACCTGGTGCTGGATGAGGCCGATAAGATGATGGACATGGGCTTCTCCGATGACATCCTCAACATTGTGCGGCAGCTACCCAAGCAACGCCAGACGCTGCTGTTCTCGGCCACCATGCCCAACAAAATCCGCGACTTTTCAAAGCAGATTCTGAACCAGCCCGAGGAAATCCGCCTGGCTGTTTCCAAACCCGCCGCCGGCATCGACCAGCAGTTCTACATGGCGTTTGACCGCCAGAAGATTTACCTGTTGGAGCATATCATCAAAACCCAGGATGTGCAAAGCATGGTCCTGTTTACCAGCCAGAAAGCAGCCGTGGGCGGCATTGTGCGGGCCATCAACAAGCTGGGTATTGAGGCCCGGGGCATTTCGTCGGACCGTACCCAGGAGGAGCGCGAGGAAATCATGCGGGCCTTCAAGAACAAACAGTTCCCCATTCTGGTGGCCACCGACGTGCTCAGCCGGGGTATTGATATCGACTCCCTGAGCCACGTGGTGAACTACGACATTCCGCGCGCCGCCGAGGACTACGTGCACCGCATTGGGCGCACGGCCCGGGCTGCTACCAAAGGCACGGCCATCACCTTTATTTCCGACCAGGACCAGGACCGGGTAGTGAAGATTGAGAAGCTGATTGAGCGGGAGATTGACAAGCAGAACATCACCGAAGCGCTGGGCCTGGGCGAGGCACCCGAGTTCGACCCTAAGCGCTTCAGTGGCTTGCGCGGCAAAATTGGCGGCCGCCCCGAGCGCGGCGGCCGTTCCGGCGGCTCCGGTGCAGGTCGTGACCGGGGCCCGCGCCCCGAAGGTGGGGCCCGCCCGGAAGGTGGCCGCGGCCCACGGCCTAACCGCGGCGACGGCAAACCCGACGCCGACCAGCAGGCCCGCATTGCCCGTGCCGCCGCTGCCCTGGCCGCCCTGGATGCCGGCCAGGCCCCAGCCCAGCCTTACCAGCGCCCCCCGCGCGAAGACCGTCCCGAGGGTAGCGAAAACCGCCCCCGCCGGGAGCCCCGCGCCCCGCGCCCCGAAGGCGAAGCCCGTCCGCCCCGGGAGCCCCGCGCTCCGCGTCCGGAGGGTGAAGCCGCCGGGCCTCGGGCCGAAGGCGATAAGCCAGAGGGCCAGCGCCGCCGCAAGCGGGGTGGCCGCAACCGCTCGGGTCGGGGGCCCCGGCCCGAAGGCAGCACCACGGAACCGACCCCGGCCGCTGCTCCTGCCGCCCCAAGCGCCGAGTAAGTAGCACTTATTAAGCAAGAAGCCCCCGCTACGTAGTGTAGTGGGGGCTTTTTTGTCTATGAAGCTGTTCAGGAAGTCGAAAGCACGTCATGCTGAGCTTGCCGAAGCATCTCTACCGCTTCGTTGAATTACCATTGCAGTAGAGATGCTTCGGCAAGCTCAGCATGACGTGCTTTCGACCTTCTAAATAGCTTCTATACCCTTTGCGGGGCTATTGCCTAGGCGGCCGCTACTTTTGAGGGGATATGGTTGCGCGAGCCACCAGGTAGGCCGGTAACTTCTGAACAGTAGTATTCAGGTCGGTTATGTTGCGGGCCTGCTGGGCGGCGTCGGGGAGATGCCTATTGTAATTCAGAAAGAGATAGTACGCCAGCAAGCGGTTGTAGGTATCCAGATCTGGGTCGGCGACCAGGGCCAGCAGACGCTGCTCCAGCTGCCGGGGCTGTTTGGTTTCGGCCAGCGCCCGCCCCACCCGGGAAATGCTGCCGTAGTAATGATTCTGGCTGGGGTTCTGCATCCGCAGGCTGATTCCGACCAGCAGGTCCGTTACGTTGATATCCAGCTCCTCCAGCTCCCGCAGGTAGGTTTGCCGCTTTTCCCAGGCATAGCTCCCGTCCGACATGCGCTCAAACCGGTCGTTCATGATATCGAGGTGAGCCCGCAGGAATGTTTCCCAGTGCACGGCCTCGGCCGAGAGTTGGGCAATGCCCAGGGCGTGCAGACGGGGGCTGTTGTCCTGACTGCAGCCGCCTATTACGCGGCGGCTGCGTTTGAGCTGCAACGCCCGGGCCGGTGAATAGTACCGGGCCACGTATTCCTCCAGCTCATCAGTGGAGTTACCCAGGCTGGCATCATCAGTAGCCGCCTGTTGCAGCAGCGCCCGAAAACGGGGAGTACCTGCCAAGGCATCAACTTTCTGCAGGCGCAGGGAATCCCACTGCCGAAACGCCTGCCACCGGGCTTGCTGCTCTTCCTCCGACAGGTTATCGTGGTAGGCATCGTCTGGGCGGCGGGTTTGCTCGTGCACGTAGCGCAGCAACTGAACCTGGCTGTTGCTCTCCTTGGTCGGGAGCCGGACGCCAGTGCGCCGGGCCGTTTCCAGGTAAATCTGCGCCGTAGTGTCTACCAGGCAGTCGGCGTACTGTACCAGTGTGGCGTAGGCGCGGGGCAAAGGGGCTTGGCTGAGCCCCTGAGGGAAGTAGAAAGCCTCCAGGTAAGGCCCCCCATAGCCCTTTTTCTCCTGGTGTACCATCCATTTGCCTGCCGCAAGCTTATCCGCCGCTACGGGCCCATCAATGGTAAGGGAGTATTCGCCCTGGTTACGTAAAGGCAGGTTGCTGAATTCGGTGGAAGTCAGCTTACGGCCGTTGTGCTCCTGCTGCTCCTCAGCGGCCACTACCAGCAGGTCTGCCTCCACGGTGGCGGCCGGAAAACTCTTGCGGAATTGCTCGGGCGTAACGCCGGTTTTCAGTAGCTGCGCCGCTGCATCCAGATTGCCTTTTTCCAGCCGCAGGTAGCTGGCCTGGCCCTGCCACTGGCTCCGGTATGCCCGCCGCATCTCGCACACTTTGTAACGAAGGTTCAAAGAGTCGACAATACGGTGCAGCCGGCTCATTGTGCGCGGCGAATACAGCAGGCCACTGGTAGGCAATGTACCAAACTCTCCGACCTGGGCCGCTGGAGCCGTGGGCTGGGCCTGACAAGCTTGCAGCCCCAGCCACGCACAGGAAACAAGTATACCGATTTTCATACCATATGGCGGCGCACTACCGGGCCGCTACCGGGCTAAGGTTGAACACTTTCAACGATGCCCGATTAGCCGGTATTGCACACGGCGGCGCCCGGAAAATTTACCGGATACCGTCAACGGCTACAGCACCTGCCCCAGCCCGAACAGCAGCGTGAACACCAGCGTGGTGAGGGCCATGTGCTTGAGCAGCGGGTCGAGCTGCATACTTCCCTGACGCTGCCACACGGCCAAAGCATTGCGCACCAGCAGCGGGGCACTCAGCAGAAACAGCCACTGCCAGGGCGAGCGGTAAGTGAGCAGCACGTAGAGCACGGCGCACACCAGTCCGGCGGCCAGCAGCACTCCGTGGTACACGCGGGCCCGCTGCGGACCCAGGCGCACCGGAATGGTAATTTTGCCGGCCAGCGCATCAGAGCGGATGTCGCGGATGTTGTTCACGTTGAGCACGGCCGTGGCAAAGCAGCCCAGGGCCGCGGCGGGCAGCAGTACCGGCAGCGGCAGCGTGCCGGCCTGCAGGAAATACGTACCGCATACGCCCACCAGCCCGAAAAAAAGAAACACCGACACGTCGCCGAGGCCGGCGTAGCCGTAGGGCCGGGAGCCGGCCGTGTAGTTGACGGCCGCCCAAATAGCCGACAAGCCCAGCACGAAGAAGGCCCCGAAAATCCAGGCGCCGGCCGTGCCCAAGGCCACCCACAGCAGCAACAAGCCGCTTAGCAACGCAAGCACTCCGAACACCAGCATACCCCGCTTCATCTGGGCCGGGCTGATGGCGCCGCTCTGCACGGCCCGCTGCGGCCCTTCCCGGTGCACGCTGTCCGCCCCGTTCTGGGAGTCGCCGTAGTCATTGGCCAGGTTACTCAGGATTTGCAGCAGAATGGTGGTAAGGGCCGCCAGCCCCACCACACTGCCCCGAAACTGCCCGTTGCTGGCCGCCAGAAAGCCCCCGGCCATGATACTGGCCAGGGCCAGGGGCAAGGTGCGCGGCCGGAAAGCCGAAATCCAGGCGTTGGCGGGGCTGACGGACGCGGGAGCGGTGGGAGAAGTAGGTGCCATACAAGTAAAATTATGCCGTTAAGGCGACGCCCGGAGCAGTGGGGCGAACGGTGTGCTTCGGCCCCTATCTTGTGGAAGTGGCGCAGAGACGGGAGCTACAAAGTTCGCGCTACTTTCCTGCTACCACCGGGGCCGGGCCCGGTATTATACAGTTCGCGCTGGTCCCATTTCCAGGGTAGCTATGCGCTCGGCCGTCAGCTCCCGGAAATGTGCCACCACCAGATCGGCGTGGCTCAGGTCCTGCAGGGGGGAATGCTCACTGTTATAGCCGATGCAATAGATGCCGGCCGCCTTAGCCGCCGATACCCCGTTGCTGGAATCTTCAATAACCACGCACTGACTTTTGGGAGCTTCCGATAAGCTGGCCGCGTGCTCAAAAATGGCTGGATCGGGCTTGGAGCGCGGAAAATCCTCCCCGCTCACCAAATGAGAGAAGTAAGAACCCAGCGCAAACCGCCGCATTACCCGGTCGATGGTAGACCTGGAGGCCGAGGATGCCAGAATGAGCTGCAGGTGGTGGCGGTGCAGGTCCTCAATCAGGGTACGCACCCCGTCGAGCAGCTCCAGGTCCGGCTTTTCATCGAAGGCCCGGTTAAAGAACTCCCGCTTCATCAGCACCAGCTCATCCACGGCAGGCTCCAGCCCGTGCTTGTCCTTCAGGTGCTGGTATACGTTTTTGGTGGAGCGCCCCGTAAAAGTGGCATACTCCGCATCCGGCACCTCTATGCCCAGCTCCTCGAAATGCCGGTAGTAGGCGTAACGGTGCACGGGTTCCGTGTCAACGATAACGCCATCCATGTCGAAAATAACGGTGCGAACCATGCGGGGAGGGAGTTGGTAGAAGCACGAAGGTAATGCCGGCTAGCCGAAGGGGTACCCCAAAGCGGTGCTTCGGGGGTACCAGGGTTACGACAACCTTCGGGCAGCGCCAGGGTACCCGTTCAAGGGGCTCAACACTTACTTCAGGATGGCCGCCACCAGCTCCTCACTCATCGGCTTCACCTTTGAGGGATAAAACGCCACCACATGGCCGGTTTCATCTACCAGATACTTGCAGAAATTCCAGTTGGGCGCTTCACCTACCCGGCCGTTTTTCGCCTTGTCCGATAGGTACTTGTAAAGCGGGACGGCATCGTCGCCTTTCACGGAAACTTTGCCAAACAGCGGGAACGTGACGCCATAGTTCTTTTCGCAGAACAAGGATATCTGTTCGTTGGTACCCGGCTCCTGCCCCCCGAAGTTGTTGGCCGGGAAGCCCAGCACCGTCACTTTGTCGCCGTGTTTTTTGTACAGCTCCTCCAGCTCTTTGTACTGCGGGGTGTAGCCGCATTCGGAGGCCGTATTCACAATAAGGAGCTTTTTGCCTTTATACTGGCTGAGCTTTACTGCCTTCCCATCAATACTTTGTACGGTGAAATCGTACACGGTGCCGGTAGCAGCGGTGGTTTCTGTAGTGGTGGACATATCCGGGGTAATAAGGTGAGACGGGAAGGTAGCAAAGCCGGTAGCAACCAGCGCGCCCAATGCAACAAAGGCTTTCATGGGAGTGGAATGAGGGAAAAAATCAGTTGAGAACCAGTAACCCTGCGCAATGTTTGGTACCCTGGCTGCAGGAGGAAAGGCAGGACCATACGCACTGCCAGCGGGTTTGGAGCGGCCGCCAATGCCAAAAATCTGTACATTTGACCTTAACCGTGTCCGCATTCCACGTTTACTCTGCTCATGCGTAAGACTCTCCATTCGGTCATTACCGGAACGGGCAGTTACCTCCCCTCACAAGTAATCAAAAACGACGCTTTCATTACTTCGTCGTTTTATGACGCTGCCGGCAACCCGCTTACCAAGCTAGGGGCCGATATTGTGCAGCAGTTTGCCAGCATTACCGATATCCAGGAACGGCGCTACGCCGCCGATAATCAAGTAGCCTCCGACCTGGCTTTTCTGGCCGCCCAGGATGCGCTGCAGTCCAGCCAAACCGACCCCGAAACGCTGGACTGCATTCTGGTGGCCCACAACTTCGGCGACGTATCCTTTGAAAACCGCCGCTCCGACTTCGTGCCCACGCTGGCTGCCCGCGTCAAGCACAAGCTCGGCATCGAAAACCCACACTGTGTTGCCTACGACCTGCCTTTTGGCTGCCCCGGCTGGCTGCAGGGTGTTATTCAGGCCGACTACTACCTGCGCTCCGGTGATGCCCGGCGCGTGCTGGTTATCGGGGCCGAAACCCTCTCGCGCGTGTGCGACCCCCACGACCGGGACAGCATGATTTACGCCGACGGGGCCGGCGCTATGCTGCTCGAAGCCCGGGAAACCGATGCTCCGGTGGGCATTCTGGCCCACGGCACCCGCTCCGATACCCTTCAGGCGGCCCACTTGCTGCGCATGGCTAAGTCGTTTAACCCGGCATACACGGGCACGGAGCTGTTTCTGAAGATGGAAGGCCGCAAGCTGTACGAGTACGCGCTGAAAACTGTGCCCCAGGCCATCAAGGATACGCTTGATAAAGCAGGGCTGCCCATTACGGCCATGCGCAAGCTGCTCATCCATCAGGCCAACGGCAAAATGGATGAGGCCATTCTAAAGCGCCTGTACGCCCTGTACAACCTCGATGCGGTACCGGCCAACGTAATGCCCATGACCATTTCCTGGCTGGGCAACTCCTCGGTAGCCACCCTCCCCACTCTGCTGGACCTGCTGCTGAAAGGCCAGCTGCCCGACAACGACCTGCAGCCCGGCGACATCATTGTGTTTGCCTCGGTAGGCGCCGGCATGAACTGCAATGCCGTAGTGTATCAGATGTGAGATGGTGAAATTGTGAAGTGGTGAAATTGTGAAAGGACGTTCTAACTGCCCGTAAGGTGCAAGTAGAACGTCCTTTCACAATTTCACCACTTCACAATTTCACCTTTACGTGGTGCGTGGGGTAAGCCATTTTTCCAGGGCAATGGGCTGGTAAGCCAGCATAGCATCAAGGAGGCCGTGGGGGGTGGGGTGGCTGAGGAGCTGGTTGCGGTTTTCGCGGCGGAGCAGCGCTTCGTCGGCCATGTGGTCGAGGGCGCGGAGCAGATGGTCGTAGTAGCCGGCCACGTTGAGTACGCCAATGGGCTTTTGGTGCAGGCCTAACTGCCCCCAGGTGAGTACTTCGAACAGCTCCTCCAGGGTGCCGTAGCCCCCGGGCATGGCCACGAAGCCCTCGGCAAGGTCGGCCATCATCAGCTTCCGCTCGTGCATACTCTTCACAATGTGCAGCTCCGTAACGCCCCGGTGCTCCACTTCCTTAGCCACCAGAAAATCGGGAATGACCCCGATAACCTGACCGCCGTGGGCCAGCGCACTGTCGGCTATGGCGCCCATCAGGCCTACCCGCCCCCCGCCGTACACCAGCGTGATGCCCCGCTCAGCCAGAGTCTGGCCCATGACCCGGGCTTGTAGGGTAAATGATTCGTTGGTGCCGCTGTTGGCACCGCAGTATACGGCTACGCTCTTCATACGCAAATTGGACTCGGCCGGGCCTCATCCGTCATAAGTGACAAAAGAAAAAAACAGCAGCAACGCCAATTGCCGACGCTGCTGCTGCACTACAAACAAACTTGTGCGCGTCCTGCTGAGCGCAGCCGCAGCATCTCTACCGCTTTACTTGGAGTACTACCACAACGAAGCGGTAGAGATACTTCGGCTGCGGCTCCGCCTGCGCTCAGCATGACGGTCTGAGGGGACGCGCGCACCCCACGCGGTTTACACTACATCCGCTCGGGCACCTGAATGCCCAGCAGGCCCATGCTGGCCTTAATGGTGCGGCCGGTTTGGGCCGACAGCGCCACGTAGAATGAGCGGCTGGTTTCGTTGGGCTCGGTAAAGATTTTGATGTCGGTGTAGAAGCGGTTGTAGGCGCGGGCCACGTCGTAGGCGTACTGGGCCACCACGGCGGGCGAAAACGTGCGGGCGGCTTCCTGTACCACGCTGGCGTAGCGGCCAAGCTCCTGCACCATTTCGCGGGCGGCAGCGGGTAGTTCCGTCAACGTGCTCAGGTCGGCCTCCTGGCTGATGCCCATTTCAGCGGCCTTGCGCAGAATGGTGGCAATACGGGCGTGGGAGTACTGAATGAATGGCCCCGTGTCGCCTTCCAGCTTCACCGATTCCTCAGGGTTGAAAAGCATCCGCTTCTTGGGGTCCACTTTCAGCAGGTAGTACTTGAGCGCCCCCAGGCCCAGCATGTGGTAGAGCTGCTGCAGCTCCTGCTCGGTGAGGCCTTCGGTTTTACCTTTTTCGAGGGTGGCGGCCTGGGCGGCTTCCACCACTTCGCGCACCAGCTCATCGGCGTCTACCACGGTACCCTCCCGGCTTTTCATCTTGCCCGAGGGCAAATCCACCATGCCGTAGCTGAGGTGGTAGATGGCGTCGGCATAAGGCTTGCCCAGCTTCTGGAGCACCGCCCGCAGCACCTGCATGTGGTAGTTTTGCTCGTCGGCAATGACGTACACGCTCAAATCGTAGCCGAAATCCTGATACTTCAGCTCGGCCGTGCCCAGGTCCTGGGTAATGTATACACTGGTACCATCGGCGCGCAGCAGCAGCTTCTCGTCGAGGCCTTCTTCCTTCAGGTCCACCCACACCGAGCCGTCTTCTTTCCGGAAGAACACGCCCTTCTGCAGGCCTTCCTCCACCCGCTCCTTGCCCAGCAGGTAGGTACCCGACTCGTAGTAATACTTGTTGAAATCGACGCCTATGTTCTGGTAGGTAGCGTCGAAACCCTCGTACACCCAGCCGTTCATCTGCTTCCAGAGGCTTACTACCTGCTCGTCGCCGGCTTCCCAGGCCCGTAGCATGTCCTGGGCTTCCAGCATCAGAGGGGCCTGGCGCTTGGCCACGTCGGGCAGTACACCTTCGGCTTCCAGCTGACGCACCTGCTCGCGGTAGTGCTTCTCAAACAGCACGTAGTATTTGCCCGCCAGGTGGTCGCCTTTGATGCCGGCGCTCTGCGGGGTTTCGCCCTGGCCGTACTGCTGGTAGGCCAGCATGGATTTGCAGATGTGGATGCCCCGGTCGTTGACCAGGTTGGCCTTGGTAACGGTGGCGCCGGTGGCCTGCAGAATCTCGGCCACCGAGTAGCCAAGGAAGTTGTTGCGCAGGTGGCCCAGGTGCAGGGGCTTGTTGGTGTTGGGTGAGGAATACTCCACCACCACATTGCGCGGACCTTCTGTAGTGACGGGCGTGCCGGCTGGCTGCTGGCGGAGCTGCTCAAACGCCTTTAGCCACTCGGCATCGGCAATTTCCAGGTTCAGGAAGCCCTTCACCACGTTGTAGCCGGCTACCAGCGGGGAGTTGGCCACCAGCCACTCCCCTACGGCCTGGCCAATTTGCTCGGGGCCCTTGCCCAGGGTTTTGGTGAAGGGGAACGTAACGAGCGTAAACTGGCCGGCAAACTCCTTGCGCGTGGGCTGCAGGGCGAGTTGGGCGGCGGGCACCTCAGTGCCGAATACCTGTTGAATAGCGGCTCCGAGAGCCGCCTTGAGGGTTTGTTCGAGTTGTTGCACGAGAAAAGCGAAGGGCTGGAAGGCAACCGGACGCGCCGGCTCCCAGGCAGGATGTAGAGAAACTATCGGGTAGGCCAACGGGCGTAAGCAGCCCCCCGGGCCGGGGCCGCTACTTACGCCAGAAGTCGTCGTTGCCGAAGTTCAAAAACCGGTACCATAGAAACTTGCCCGGTATGCCTGAGCGGCGGCCGGGGCTGCAAAGGTAAAAACCTGCGCCGGAAGCCGCCCGAAAAAGTGCGGCGGCCCGCCTACCGGCCCCTGTGGCTGGCAGGCCGCGTTGGGGCGGGGTGCCGGGTGCCTAGTTATCCGTTTTGCTTCGGCCTCAGTGCCTTGCCCCGCGGCCGGCTATTTCCGACCTTGGCCACTTCACCTACCGCTTGGCCATGGCTACCTCCCTGCTCATCCTCACCGATTTTTTTCAGGCGGCCAACGCGGCGCTGAACTACGCCACCAACCTGGCCGCTCCGCTGGATGCCCGCCTAGTGCTGCTGCACGTGCGCCGCGACTCGGTGCTGGACCCCGAAATGTTTACCGGGCAGCTCTCCAACCTCAGCCGCGAAGCTATTCACCTGGCCCTGAGCAGCCTGGCCCGCGACCTGTCGGTGCCGGTGGTGGCGGAGGTGGGGCACGGGCGCGTGGCCTTTGCCGTGGCCGATGCCGTGAGCCGCCACCACCCCGCGCTGGTTATCCTGGGCCGCTCCGATACGCAGGGTACGCCCGATGAGCTGGTTACCATTACTGCCCTGGATATTCTGCGCACCGCCCCCTACCCCATGCTGGTAGTGCCGCACACGGTGCACAACCCGGCCCTGCCCCGCCGCGTGCTGCTGGCCACCGATGCCGGGGAGTTTACCCTGGGGCAGTTTGCCGGCACCGCCCGCCACCTGCTCAACGCCCTGCACGCCGAGCTGACGCTGCTGCACGTAACCTCCGAAGCCACCGACGACACTGGCGCGCTGGATTCCGTAGCGCGTACCGGCCTCACTGCCGACCTGACCACAGTGCACACCCGCACGGTAGCCGCCGCCACAGCTACCGAGGGTATTCTGGAGGTAGCCGAAAAGTATGATCTACTGGTGCTCATTGCGCGCCGCCGCAGTTTTCTGGGGCAGCTGTTTCACCACAGCGTCACGGCCGACATCATCCGCCGTAGCCCGGTGCCGGTGCTGGTGCTGCCGGCCCAGGAATAATAGAAAACAGCCTCACCAACGTGCGTTGGGAGGCTGTTTGTGGAAGAGTTGGCGTGGCAGCTGGCTATTGTACCGGCCGCACTACTATATCTACCCGGTTGGGGTGGTTGCCGGTAACTACAGGGTAGGCCTCATCGTGCAGGTAGAGCAAGCGGCCCCCGTCGGTAATGCGGGCCTGCACAGTGTACATACTGCCCGCCCCAATACCGGCCGGGTTGTAGTGCAGCACAAAGGCAAACGGTACCTGCCGCCCGTTGGGTCGGATGGTAACTGAATCAATGACTGTGGCGGCCACATCCTGCAAAGCCACATCCTGCAGCACCACGCGCACCACAGCCGTGGGCGGCAGGGCCATGCGGTTGCGGCAGGTAACGGTGCCCGTTACGGAATCACGGGCGGTAGCGGCGGCTGGGGCCTTGCTTCCGGCTGCCGGAGCAGTGGTAAAGGAAGGCGAGGCGGTGCAGGCGGCCAGCAGAACGGGCAGGGCCAGGGCCAGATAGTGCAGCAATTTCATGGCGAAGGAAACAAGAACGAAGGCGCAATAAACGGGTATTACGCCTTCATTCCGGCCGGAGTAGCATTTACCGGCTCACCACTTCCTCCAGCCGCAGGCGGTTCTGGATGGCATCGGTGGCGGCCTCCAGAATATCAAAGGCGTTGGTGGCCATGGTATTCATGTTGTCGAGAGTCGGGTTAATTTCCACCATCTCGAAGCATACTACCCGGTCGTTATCCAGCAGGGCGCGGCACAGGCTGATGGCTTCCTCCACGTTCAGGCCCTCCTCCACGGGGGTGCCGGTGCCTTTGCTGAAGCGCGAATCCAGGGAATCCACGTCGAAGCTCACGTACACCAGGTCGCAGAAGCGGAGCCGCTCGTATATCTCGCGGGCTACCTGCCGGGTGCCCTTGGCCTTCACCTCGTCCAGCTTGTAGTTTTTGATGCCCAGCCGCTCCATAATAGCATCTTCCTCGTGCTCAGTGTCGCGCACCACCACGTACACCAGGTGCTCAGGAGCCACTTTGGGGCCCGGCTCGCCCAGGTTTTTGAGCTTCTGCCAGAAAAACTCGGTTTCGGGCTCGGGGTGGTTGCGCTGGCAGGGGCGGTTATCGTCGCCCAGGCTGATGGCCAGCGGCATACCGTGCATGTTGCCCGAGGGCGTGGTGTAGGGCGAGTGAATGTCGGCGTGGGCATCTACCCACACCACGCCCAGCGTTTTGTGCGGGTAGGCCGCCTTGATGCCCGCAATGGTACCGGAGGCGTTGCTATGGTCGCCGGCCAGTACCAGCGGAAACTCCCCGAAGCGCAGGGTTTGCTCCACGGTGCTGGCAATGCCCTTTTGCACCGTGTAAATAGAATCGATGTGCTTGGCTTTCGGAAAATGATTTTTCTCGAAGAGCACGTGGTTCAGGTCCGGAATGGCCACGGAGTTGAACCGGCGGAAGTAGTCGGAGCCCTTGTTGAGGCAGGCTACTTTGAGGGCATCAATGCCCAGGCTGGCGCCACGGGTGCCGGCTCCGAGTTCGGAGCGGACCTCCAGAAGCTTAATGCGTCGCATATTACATTGGCAGAAAAAGGGTTAAGTGGTTTAGATGCTTGCCGATTGAGCGGGTGGGATTCCTCTCAGGCTTGACGCGCGCGGACCTTCCGGCGCAACCAACGAACAAAGCACAACCAAAACCCCCGCGAGGGGGTATCTTTGCGGGCACTAAGTTCGGAAAGTAAGTTGTCAGTTGCTAGTTGTCAGTTGTTAGTACTGTTCTGCTAATAACCGACAACTGATACCTGACAACTGGCAACTGACAACTCCCCACTCAATGGATACCTACCACTCCCTGATTTCCCAGACGTTTGACTTCCCCACCGACGAGTTTCACGTGGAGAATGATGAGCTGCGCTTCCACGGCATCGACCTGATGGCGCTGGTGGAAAAGCATGGCACCCCGCTGCGCCTCACCTACCTGCCCAAAATTAGTTCCCAGATTCAGCGGGCACAGGAGTGGTTCCGGGTGGGCATTGAGCAAACGGGCTACCAGGGCAAGTACTCCTACGCTTACTGCACTAAGGCCTCGCACTTCAGCTTTGTGGTGGAGGAGGCGCTGAAAAACGGCGTCCACATCGAAACCTCGTCGTGGTTTGATACCAACATCATCCGGGCCATGCACGCTAAGGGCCGGGTGCAGAAAGACACCTACATCATCTGCAACGGCTTTAAAACCGAGGAGTACAAGTACGAAATCACGCGCCTTATCAACGACGGGTTCGTGAATTGCATGCCTATCCTTGACTCACCGAACGAGGTGGACTACTACCACGACAACGTGCGCGAAAAGTGCAACGTGGGCATGCGCCTGGCCTCCGACGAGGAGCCCCGCTTCCAGTTCTATACCTCCCGCCTCGGCATCCGCTACACCGATGCCATGCCGCTTTACGAGCAGAAAATCAAGCACGACCCGCGCTTTGAGCTCACGATGCTGCACTACTTCATCAACACCGGCATCAAGGACACCAGCTACTACTGGTCGGAGCTGAGCCGGTTTGTGCACAAGTACTGCGAGCTGCGCAAGGTGTGCCCCACCCTCACCACCATTGATATCGGGGGCGGCCTGCCCATCCAGACCAGCATTCAGAAGGAGTACGACTACCCCTACATGATTGCCGAGGTATTGCGCACCATTAAGCGCATTTGTGAGGAAGAAGGTGTGCCGGAGCCGGACATTTTCACCGAGTTTGGCATTTTCACGGTGGGCGAGTCGGGCGCAACCATCTACTCGATTCTGGATGAGAAGCTGCAGAACGATAAGGAGCTGTGGTATATGATTGATGGCTCCTTCATCACCAACCTGCCCGATACCTGGGCCCTGAACCAGCGCTTTATTATGCTGGCCCTCAACAACTGGAACCGCAGCTATAAGAAAATCCAGCTGGGTGGCCTCACCTGCGACTCCCAGGACTACTACAACGCCGAGAAGCACATTTACCAGGTGTTTCTGCCGGAGCGCAAGCCCGCCACCGATGCCAAGCCGCTGTACGTGGGCTTCTTCCACACCGGCGCTTACCAGGAAAGCCTTTCGGGCTACGGCGGCGTGAAGCACTGCCTGATTCCGGCCCCCAAAATGGTCATTCTGGACCGCGCCGAAGATGGCACCCTTACCGACCGGGTATTTGCCGAAGAGCAAACCGCCGACTCCATGATGCGGATTCTGGGGTATCAGTCATAGAAGGCAGTAACCGCTAAAATTTGTACCCCGGAATTGTGCTCCAGGGTACACCTGCTGCTGTAAGTGCCGAATGAGTAGGCGGCGGTGGGCTGTTGCAGGTGGGCCGGAGTTCCTGTACCTTTACCCACGTACCCCCAAACAGCCGGGCCCGACCCGTTCACATTTTACTCTGTATGAAAAAAGTACTACTTCTGGCGTGTGTGGCCGGCCTTGGGCTGAGCTCTTGCAACAAAAAATCTCAGTGCCCTGCTTATTCAAGCACGAAAGATGCCGCCCGGGTGTCATCTACCATTGTGGCCCAGCATGGCACAGCCGCTGAGCGTCAGTAGCAGCACAACCTAAACCGGCTGTGGCCGATTCTACAAACCGCCATTCCTGCTACCGGAATGGCGGTTTGCATTTATCCAATAATAAATTACCTATTCAATACAACAATTTTAATACCTTGGAATCGTTAGACAAAAAATGTGGTTGTTTCTGAAGCACTTACATGCGCGAACCAGCCCTTCTTTTTGTCTTTTGCCATGAAAAAAATTTTCTTGTGGGGGTGCCTTCTGATAGGGGGAGCTTCTTCCTGCCGTAATCAATGTCCGGCGTATTCTTCCTCCAAGCCAGCCAACCGAATGGCCGCTCCGGTTATGGCCAGTATTGCTCCCGGCGGGCAGCAGCAGTAGCCACTTTCTTTATTGCCAGCAAACAGGCGCGGCTTCTCTGGCAGAGGCGGCGCCTGTTGCGTTACTGGTAGCCAGCTGTTTCCGTAGCCAGAATCAGGGTGGTGGCGGCGCGTAAATCGGCTACGTGGGGCTGATAGTCGCTCTGCTGCTCCGGTCCTACCAAAATACCCCGGATACCAACGCGCTGGCCCGCTTCCATATCCCGCAGCCGGTCGCCCACCATCCAGCACCGGCTGGCATCCAGCCGGAAGCGGGCCAGTGCCTTCTCCAGCATCAGGGAGCCGGGCTTGCGCGCCAAGGATTCGGAAACGTTTGGGTGGCCCGGGGCAAAGTAAAACGCATCAATCAGGCCTCCTACCGCCGTTTGCAGCTTCTGGTGGCAGGCCTGCACGTGGGCAGGAGTGTACAGGCCTTTCGCTATACCGGCCTGGTTGGTAACCACCACCAGGTAAAATCCGGCGGCCTTTAGCCGGGCCAGACTTTCG
This sequence comes from Hymenobacter metallilatus, assembly GCF_003944705.1. GTDB lineage: Bacteria > Bacteroidota > Bacteroidia > Cytophagales > Hymenobacteraceae > Hymenobacter > Hymenobacter metallilatus. Next base: position 222,014 of record NZ_RWIS01000008.1, read on the forward strand.
GGCACGCCCTCCGATACCACAAATTTGTCCAGCTCCCACACGTACTCCCCTATCTCGTTGTTCAATACTCCGTCGCGGTCCAGAAATACGGCTTTGTTCATGATGAAGAATGGCAGGTGACAGGTGGCAAAAGTAAGTAGTTCGGCAGGCTATGGCAGGCGTGTGTACTTTTGCGCGTGGGGTCCTTCAGCATTGTCACCTGTCACCCATTCACCTGTCATCTATTCACCACATGGCCATTGCTATCCTGGGCGGCGGTATTTCGGGCCTCACGCTGGCCTGGTACCTGCAGCGCGCCGGCGTCGATTACGACCTGTACGAAGCCAGCCCCCGCCCCGGCGGCAACATCCGCTCCGAGCAGCGCGACGGGTACCTGGTGGAAACCGGCCCCAACTCGCTGCAGCTTTCGGAGGAGCTGCGGGAACTGCTGGATGGGCTGGGGCTTACCAGCCAGATTCAGGAGGCCGCAGCCATCAGCCAGAACCGCTACGTACTGCGCCAGGGCCGCTACCAGCAACTGCCATCTTCGCCCCCGGCATTACTCACCAGTTCTTTTTTCAGCCTGAAAACACGCCTGAACCTGGTACGGGAGCTGTTTAAGCCGGCCCAGCCGGTAAACGAGCAGGAAACGCTGGCGCACTTCTTCCACCGGCGCTTTGGCCCGGAAGTGGTAGATTATGCCTTGAACCCATTCATTTCGGGCATCTACGCCGGCGACCCGGCCCAACTGCTGCTGCACAAAACGTTTCCGCAGCTAGCCGCCCTGGAGCAGCAATATGGCTCGGTAGTCCGTGGCCTGATGAACACCAAGAACCCAGCCGGCCGCCGCCGGATTATTTCCCTGGCCGGGGGCCTGCAGACGCTTACCGACACGCTGGCGGCCCAATTGCGGCGGGCGCATACCGGGCAGGCAGCTACTCACCTGCACTGCCGCCCCGCTGATGGTCTTTGGGAGTTGGAAACCTCGGGCGGTCCGGCGCCCCGCTTGTATCACCAAGTGGTAGTAGCCTTACCGGCCTATGCGGCGGCCTCGCTGCTGCAGAGTCAGTTTCCGGCCGTAGCGGCGGCCCTTCACCAGGTGCAACACCCTCCCATGGCCGCTATTTACACGGCGTATCACCGTGCCGATGTGCAGCACCCGCTCAATGGCTTTGGGGCGCTACACCCGAAGGCCGAAGCTCCCTATGCAGCCGGTACCATTTGGACCAGTTCCATCTTTCCGGATCGGGCGCCGGCCGGGCAGGTGCTGTTTACCAGCTTTGTGGGCGGTATCCAGTATACCGAACAGGCCCGCCAGCCCGAAACGGCCCAGAAAGCCGCGGTGCACGCTGAGCTAAGTCGCCTCTACGGCATTCGGGCAGGGGCCGCGCCGGTATGGCAGTACCGCTTTTACTGGGATAAATCCATCCCGCAGTTCGATGCCCACATAGCGGCGGCTCACCGGGCTATTGATGCCCTGGCGGAGCAAGGCCTGCACGTGGCGGCCAACTGGCGGGCAGGAGTAGGTGTACCCGACTGCGTACGGCAGGCCCGAAAATTAGCTACCACCCTGGCCGGCCGCTAGGCCGTGGAGTATATAGAGCTGCCTCGTTATTTACGTTACTTTCGTAAACTCTATTCCTGCCCAAGGGTGTTATTCTGACCCGGCCCGTAACCGGCAACCCCGCGGGCACTTTGTGCATCTGTTAACCAGCGTAAGGGTAGCCATGTCGGCGTGGCCCCATGCTTCGGCACACCGAACAAACTTCTACCTTTGCGGCAATGACTGACGGGCTTGTCCTGATACCGACCTACAACGAGAAGGAAAATGCGGAGCTTATCATCCGCAAGGTCTTCTCATTGCCTCAGCCGTTCGATGTACTCATCATTGATGATGGCTCACCGGATGGCACCGCCGACATTGTGCGCGGCCTGATGCAGGAATTTCCCAACCAATTGTTTCTGGAAGAGCGCGCCGGCAAGCTCGGCCTCGGCACTGCCTACATTCACGGTTTCCACTGGGCCCTGGACCGGGGCTACGAGTACGTGTTTGAAATGGATGCCGACTTTTCCCACAACCCCGACGACCTGATTCGTCTCTACGATGCCTGCGCCCACCAGAGCTATGATCTGGCCATTGGCTCGCGCTACATCCAGGGCGTAAACGTGGTGAACTGGCCCATGGACCGGGTACTGATGTCGTATTTCGCCTCGGCTTACGTGCGCATTGTAACGGGTATGCCCATTCGGGATGCTACAGCGGGCTTTAAATGCTACACGGCCCGGGTACTGCGCACCATTCTGCAAAACCGCATCCGGTTCGTGGGCTACGCTTTCCAGATTGAGATGAAATGGCTGGCGTACAAGTATGGCTTCCGCATCAAGGAGGTACCCATCATCTTCACCGACCGTACCCGGGGTGCCTCCAAAATGAGCAAGGGCATTGTGCAGGAAGCCTTTTTTGGGGTGCTGCAAATGAAGATTGACAGTTGGTTCCGGCGGTTTGAGCGCCGGAGCCCGGCCGCCACCGATACGGCAATACCAGCCCTGCCCGCGCCTGAAGCGCACTGATGGTGTGCCCCTACCCAAATAGCCCGTGCCTTCTGTCCCCAGGAGCCGCGGGCTATTTCGTGCGGGCCATCCATTGGTATTTTCCCGCCCCTGGGCATAGCCCAAAATGAAGCCAGGCACGTATCTTACGGCCAATGGCTATATCTCCGCTTTTTTGGGTCTGCTTTAATGTGGGCGTACTGGCCCTGCTGCTGCTCGATCTGCTGGTGTTCAACCGCAAGGCCCACGTGGTGCGTATGCGGGAAGCCCTGGGCTGGAGCGCTTTCTGGATTGCGTTGTCCTTAAGCTTCAACTACGCTGTGTACCATTGGATGGGCAAGCAGGCGGCTCTGGAGTTCCTCACTGGCTACCTCATCGAAAAGTCGTTGAGCGTGGACAATCTGTTCGTGTTTCTGCTCATCTTCAGCTATTTCAAGGTACCACCACAATACCAGCACAAAATTCTGTTTTGGGGTATTATTGGGGCCCTGGTGCTGCGGGCGGGCTTTATTCTGGCGGGCGCGGCCCTGCTGGCCAAGTTTCACTTTCTGCTGTACGTGCTGGGTGCATTTCTGGTGTATACCGGCGTGAAGATGGCCACCAGCGGCGGCGAGCCGGAAATAGACCCCGACAGTAATCCGGTGGTTAAGTTTCTGAGCCGCCATCTGCCCATAACCAACCGCCTGCACGAGGGCAAGTTTTTTGTGCGCCAGAACGGGACACTCTTCGCCACGCCCCTGCTGGTGGTGCTGGTAATGGTAGAAACTACCGACGTGGTATTTGCAGCCGACTCCATTCCCGCCATCCTGGCCGTCTCCCGCGACACGTTTATTGTGTACACTAGTAACGTGTTTGCCCTGCTGGGGCTGCGGGCGTTGTATTTCGCGCTGGAAAGCCTCATGCGCCTCTTTCACTACCTGCACTACGGCCTCTCGCTCATCCTCATCTTCATCGGCGGTAAGCTATTGGCCACCGAGCTGCTGCACATTCCTATGGGCATCTCCCTGGGCATCGTCGGCCTGATCCTGGCCGGCTCCATCGGGCTGTCGTTGCTGTTTCCGAAGAAGGAGGAAGTGACAGGACACGAATAGGAGTTGTCCTTGCGAGGAGGCACGACGAAGCAATCCGTCCTTGTCAGCGCCCGAAACCCAGATAAGCAAAAAGCCCCTGACGTCCGTGCTGGCATCAGGGGCTTTTGAGTAGATCAGGGGTGCGCGCTGCGCAAAGGAAGGATTGCTTCGTCGTGCCTCCTCGCAAGGACGGGCTAATTCCCCGGCGGCGGGGTAGCGGGGGGCTCCTGCTGGTTGGTATTTACGCCGGCGTCGGGGGCAGTGTCGCCGCCGAGCAAGTCAATCAGGTTCAGGGGCTCGTACTGGGAGGAGTCGGCCGCTATAATGGTACGCACCGTGTCGCGGGTAGCGCGCACGATGTACTGCCTGGCTGGGCCTTGGAAATTCACGTACGTACCCACGTTTTCGTACTCGCTTTGCGAAATATATCCTTTACGGGCCATCAGCTGGGCAATGAGCCGGTGAAAGTACCGCCCGCTCACGCGCATCTCGCCGTACTGGTTGAAGCCGTTGCGGTAGTATTTGGGCCGGGGAATGATGCTGGCCAGAAACAAACTTTCCGACAGATTCAGGTTGCGCGGCTCCTTGGCAAAGTAAAATTCGGCGGCCTCGTGCACCCCGTAAATCTTCGGGCCCCACTCAATAATGTTCAGGTACACCTCCAGCATCCGCTCCTTGGTAGCCAGGCGGGTATTTTCGATAATCCACACAATCAGGGCTTCCTCGGCCTTGCGCACCAGGGTTTTCTTGCGGGTCAGGAACACGTTCTTCACCAGCTGCATACTGATAGTGCTACCGCCCCGGGCGAAGCGCCGCTCTTTCAGGTTCTGGATGGCCGACTTCACAAAAGCCTTTTCCATGAATCCCCGGTGCGTCATAAAGCGCGGGTCCTCGGCCGTCATGATGGCGTACTTCAGGTAGTCTGACACCTCATTGTAAGGCGTGTACTCAGGGTTGGAGGGGCCCACCAGAAAGGTTTTCACGGTGTCGCCCTTGTCGTTGTAGGCCGTATGCCGGAACTCCTCGTTCAGCTTGTTCAGGTTTTCGCGGCCGAAGCGGGTGATGCGGAACTTGGTAGCCCGCAGTCCCGAGTCGAATTTCAGGCTGTCGAGCTGGTTCATGTCGAGGTCGGCCATGAGGTGGTACTGCACCGTGCCCTCGGCCTGGGTGCCTTCCAGCGTCTCAAACATGCCCTCGGGCAGGGAGGCGAAGAAGTCGTTGGCCTTGGTTTCGCTGGATTCCACGTTCAGCTTTACCTGCAGCCCGGCCAGCAGCTGGTTGCGGTTGGTGAGGCCGTTGATATCCTTGCCAATCACGCGCTCCGGCACCGGCAGGCGGCGCACGCTCAGCTCCGGAAACAGCTCCATCTTGTTGAGCAGCACCCGCGTGCCCTTCTCCAGCGCAAACGAGGCCTGCCCCAGCTTCAGCACGAAATCAATGCCGCCGCGCGGGAAGCGCACGTCACTGTCGGAAAGCTTGGGGTGATTCACGATGAAGTTGGCCGCCGCGGCCGTGCCCTTCACCGTCAGATCGTCGTCGCCGCCAAAATCCTTATCCGACAGACTCACGCGCACCGAATCGAACTGCACCCGGGCCCCGTAGCGGCTTTGCACGTAGGGCAGCACCACGGGGCGCTTGTCCAGCCCGAAAATGTTGGCGTCCACCTCGTAGTCACCGGCGTCGATGTGGCCCTGTACCCCCACGCGGTTCTCCACCGAGTCGATGTTGGCGGTGAGCTGCCCGGTAATGTCGCCGTCCTCAATGGCCAGGCGAGGCATCACCAGGCGGGCCTGGTGGCGGGGGCTCTGGTAGGTAACCAGGAAGTTCTGGAAGTCGGCCTCGTCGGGGATGTTGTCGAAGGTAGCTTCCAGCAGCTGGTTGGCCAGCAGGCCGTAGTTGGTGCCCTTGGACGTATCCACCGGCGCTACGGGCTGGTTTTTCTTCTTCTTGTAGAGGAAGGAATAGTTGTCCTGCCCGGCGCGCGTCTGGCGGGCGGTGAGGCGGGCGTTGTCGATTTCGAGGTTGCTGAACACCGGGCGGCCGGCAAACAGGCTGCGCACGCTCAGCGAGGCCCGTACCTGCCGGGCCGTAAACAGCGTATCGGGCAGCGTGGTAGGCACCAGGCTCACGCCCTCGAGCTGCACGGTGTTGAGGTCGGTGAAGCGGGCGGGGCCCAGCGTGAGTACCACGGGGTACTTGGTTTCAACCTTGGCTTTCACTTTCTGCAGGGCCAGATCCAGCAGCTCCTGCCGCTTCAGCAGGAAAAGGCCTAAACCACTGAGCAAAAGCACCACCAGGATGCCCAGGCCGATGCCGATTTTTTTCTTGGTTGCTGAAGTCACGCGCACAGGTCGGAGAGAAAGGAAGTCGCGGCCGGGCCAAGCCAGATTCATGCCGAACCCGCCGCCGCTCGGACGACAAAGGTAACGAAAAAGGCCCGCGCCCCGATTGGCCCGCGCCCCGCCTTCCGCTACCTTTGGCCCGTCCCTGGCCTTTTTCCTCCTTCTACGCATGTCTGCTGCCCTCGACTATACCGTCCTGACGCCCCTTACCGCCGTTTCGCCCCTCGATGGCCGTTACCGCCGCCAGACGGCTCCGCTGGCCGCCTACTTCTCCGAGCTGGCCCTGATCCGGTACCGGGTGCTGGTGGAAGTGGAGTATTTCATTGCCCTCTGCGAGCTGCCCCTGCCCCAGCTGCAGGGCGTGAATCCGGAAGTATTCAGCTCACTGCGCGCTATCTATACCCAGTTCAGCACGGCCGATGCCGACGCCGTGAAGGCCCACGAACGGGTTACGAACCACGACGTGAAGGCCGTGGAATACTTCCTGCGGGACCGGTTTACGGCCCTGGGCCTGGGCCAGTACCTGGAGTTTATCCACTTTGGCCTCACGTCCCAGGACATCAACAACACCGCCATTCCGCTCAGCCTCCAGCACGCCCTCATCCACACGCTGCTGCCGACCTACGCGCAGGTGCGCAACCAGCTGGCCACCCGCGCCCAGAGCTGGGCCGCCGTGCCCATGCTGGCCCGCACCCACGGCCAGCCCGCCTCCCCCACCCGCCTCGGCAAGGAAGTGGAAGTATTTGTAGCCCGCCTCGATGCCCAGGTGGAGCTGCTGGGCCAGGTGCCGTTCGGCGCGAAGTTCGGCGGAGCCACCGGCAACTTCAACGCCCACCACGTGGCCTACCCCGGCACCGACTGGCACCAGTTTGCCCAGCAGTTTGTGGAAGGCCGCCTGGGCCTCAAGCGCAGCCACCCCACCACCCAGATTGAGCACTACGACCACCTGGCCGCCCTCTGCGACGGCCTCAAGCGCCTCAACACCATTCTCGTTGACCTGGCGCGCGACGTGTGGCAGTACATTTCCCTGGGCTATTTCCGCCAGACGGTGAAGGCCGGCGAGGTAGGTTCCTCGGCCATGCCCCACAAGGTGAACCCTATTGATTTTGAAAACGCTGAGGGGAACCTGGGCCTGGCCAACGCTGTGCTGGAGCACCTCGCGGCCAAGCTGCCCATCAGCCGCCTACAGCGCGACCTCACCGACTCCACCGTGCTGCGCAACCTGGGCGTGCCGCTGGGCCACACGCTCATTGCCCTCACCGCTTTGCAGCGCGGCCTCGACAAGCTGGCCCTCGACGAAGCCGCCCTCCGCCGCGACTTGGACGACAACTGGGCCGTGGTGGCCGAGGCCCTGCAAACCATCCTGCGCCGCGAAAACTACCCCGACCCCTACAACGCCCTTAAAGCCCTCACCCGCACCGGCTCGGCCATCAGCCAGGCCACCATCAGCGAATTCGTGGACGGCCTCAGCGTGAGCGACGCCGTGAAGCAGGAGCTGCGCGCCATCACGCCCAGCAGCTACGTGGGCGTGTAGATTTGTATTTTCAATAGCATATAGAACGTCATGCTGAGTGAAGGCGCAGCCGTAATCGAAGCATCTCTACTGCTTCGTTTGGTCAGCCTTACTAGCCCAGGGTTTAAACCCTGAGCTAGAGAGCAGTCATTGTTGCAATGAATGGATTAGCCAGCGGTAGAGATGCTTCAACTTCGCCTCCGGCTGCGCTCAGCATGACCGTCTTTTTTTCGCGTCAAGATTTCCCCCAATGCCTCACCTCAACGGCGTTACCGTTCATCCCGACTGCCGCCATTTCCGCGGTGATATTCCTTGCCGCCCGAACAAGGAGCACGGCTACCAGTGCACCGGCTGCCCGGTGTATGCACCCACGCAGCAGCGCATTCTCATCATCAAGCTCGGGGCCATTGGGGACGTTATCCGCACTACGCCGTTGCTGCGGCGGCTGCGCCAGGAGTACCCCAACGCCCGTATCACCTGGCTCACGCTCACGCCCGCCATTCTGCCCCAGGGAGGAGGATGGATTGACGAGGTGCTGAAGCTGGAGTTCACCAGCGTACTGCACCTGCAGCAGCGGGAGTTTGATATTCTGTTCAACCTCGATAAGGACAAAGAGGCTTGCGCCCTGCTGGGCAGCATCCGGGCCAAGCAAAAATTTGGCTACCAGCTACACCCCGAGTACGGCGTGGCCTGGCCCGTGGACGAGCTGGCTAACCACAAGTACCTCACCGGCGTGTTCGACGAGCTGAGCCAACGAAACCAGAAGCCTTACGTGCAGGAAATCTTCGAGCTGTGCGGCTACGAGTTCCGGCATGAAGAATACGTGTTCGACACCCACGAGGACAAGGGCTACGACTGGAGCCAACTGCCCCAGGGCCGCCCTCGCATCGGCCTCAACACCGGCTGCGGCGACCGGTGGACGACCCGCCTGTGGTCGGACGAAAAATGGATTACCCTCATTCACCAACTGCAGCAGACCGGTTATGCGCCCGTGCTGCTGGGCGGCGAGGCCGAGGATGAGCGCAACCGCCGCCTCCACGCCGCCACCAGCGCGGCTTACCTGGGCACGTTCTCCCTGCCCCAGTTCATCAACCTGATGCACCAGATGGATGGCATCGTGACGCAGGTAACCATGGCCATGCACATCAGCATTGCCCTGCGCAAGCACACCATCCTGATGAACAACATCTTCAACCCCTACGAATTCGACCTCTACGGCCGCGGCCAGCTCGTGCAGCCGGATAAGCAGTGCGTCTGCTTCTACCGCGGCTCGTGCAAGCAAGGCACCAGCTGCATGGAAGATTTGTCGGCGGAAAAAGTGTTTGAGGCCGTGCGGGTGAGTGTGCAGTAGCGCGCAGCTCCGCTTCGCGCACGAGCGAAGCGAGTACCAACGCGGTAGGTCCACACACACGCCTGATACTCGCCTGTGGCTCGTGCGCGAAGCGGAGCTGCGCGCTACTGGCCGGCAACCTCCTTCAGCGCCTTTACCATTACGTCCCAAGAGAATTCTTTCTTCCTGGCCCATACGCCGGCGGTGAATTCCTGCTCGCGCTGGTGCGCGTAGAAATCCACCAGAGCATCGGCAATGGCCTGGGGCGTGGGTGGCACCACGTAGCCAACTTCCCCGTTCGGAATCAGCTCGGCCAGCCCGCCCACATCGGTTACCAGCATGGGGCGGCTGAAATGGTAGGCAATCTGCGAGACGCCGCTTTGGGTGGCGTTTTTGTAGGGCTGTACGATGATGTCGGCGGCGCAGAAGTAGTCCACCACCCGCTCGTTTGGGATGAAGTCGGTGGCGCGCACGAGGCGGCTTTCCAAGTTGTGCTGCCGGATGAGGGCTTCATAGGGAGCGGCGTCTTCGTAGTACTCGCCGGCAATAATCAGCTTCACCGGCAACTGGGCCAGCCGGGCATCGGCAAAGGCTTCCAGCAAAATATCCAGCCCCTTGTAAGCCCGAATGAATCCGAAGAACAGCAGGTAGCCAAATGCGGGGTCGAGGCCCAGGGCGGCCAGGGCATCGGCTTTGGGCTTGAGCGGGCCGAAGTTGTCGTAGAGCGGGTGCGGGCGGTAGAGGGCAGGCTGCCGGAAGTGCAGGCGGCGCAAGTCGGCCAGCACCGAGCGGCTCATCGTCACGAACCCGTGGCAGGCCGAAAGGAAGTAGCGCGTGAGCGGCCGGTCGCCGGGCCGCTTCTCGTGCGGGATTACGTTGTCAGTAATGGCTACCACTCGGGTGTGGCGGTTGCGGCGGATAAGGCGGGCCACCGTACCCAAAGCCGGCCCCATAAACGGCAGCCAGAATCGGAAAATCACCAGATCGGGTCGCTCCCGGCGCAGGCGGTTGCCTACCCGGTACCAGCTCACGGGGTTCACCGAGTTCAGGCTCACCTCAATATTCAGGTCGGTAGGGCCTGGCTCGGTGCTGAACTGCGTCTGCCCAGGAAACAGGAAATCGGGGTACTGCAGCGAGAAGGTAACCAGGCGCACCTCGTCGCCGGCTTCGCGGAAGGCCCGCGCCAGCCGCTCGTTGTAGGTGGCCAGCCCGCCCCGCAGCGGGTACGCCGGCCCGATGATGACTACGTTCATAGGGTGGTAAGGTAGAAAACAGATGTCATCCTGAGCGCAGCGAAGGACCTTATCACGTTGAAACAATTGGTTCAGGTGTGATAAGGTCCTTCGCTGCGCTCAGGATGACAGATAACTTTACTTCAGATTCAGCCGCTCTTTTACCAGGTAATCGTTGCGGTGGGAGCCGTTGAGTTGCACCATTTCGGCCAGGAAACCGGCCAGGAACAACTGCACCCCAATTACCACCGCCACCAGGGCCAGGAAGAACAACGGCTGGGCCGTTACGTCGCGGGAGAGGTGGTTGTGCCACGACAGCCACACCTTCTCCCCTACCAGCCAGAGCGTAATCAGCATCCCAATCAGGAACGATATGGTGCCCAGCGCCCCAAAAAAGTGCATGGGCCGCCGCCGGAACCGGCTCACGAACGTGATGCTCATCAAATCGAGGAAGCCGTACACGAACCGCTCCAGCCCGAATTTGGTGGTGCCGTACTTGCGCTCTTGGTGCTGCACCACCTTCTCGCCGATGCGCCGGAACCCGGCCCACTTGGCAATAACGGGGATGTAGCGGTGCATTTCGCCGTACACCTCAATGCTTTTTACCACCCGGCTGTCGTAGGCTTTCAGGCCGCAGTTGAAATCGTGCAGCCTGATGCCCGAAATCCAGCGCGTCACGCCGTTGAACAGCTTGGTAGGAATGGTTTTGCTAAGCGGGTCGAAGCGTTTTTTCTTCCAGCCGCTCACCAGGTCGAGGCCGTCCTGGGTAATCAGGCGGTACAGTTCCGGCAACTCTTCCGGCGAGTCCTGCAAGTCGGCATCCATGGTGCACACCACCCGGCCGGTGGTTTCCTTAAAGCCCACATTCAGAGCCGCCGACTTCCCGTAGTTCCGGTTGAAGCGGATGCCGCGCAGGTGCACGTCGGTGGCGGCCAGCTGCTCAATCACCTCCCAGGAGTCGTCCGTGGAGCCGTCGTCAATCAGCAGTACCTCGTAGGTGAGACCATGCTGGGTGAGCACCCGATTAATCCAGCGGGTGAGTTCCGGCAACGACTCGGCCTCGTTGAGCAGAGGAATGACGATGGATAGCTCTACTGGAAAGTGCTGGGCAAGACGCTTACTCAAACTCAGGACGGGTATGTTTCGTGAAAGCAGAGACGATTAGGGAAATAACGAATCCTATAATAACCACCAGTATCAACCCGAAAAGAATGACAATGGGGCCTGAGCTGAATTTCTCAGCCATAGCCATGCCTTGTTCTATTTGCGCGTCATCCATCCCTCTAGCTTCCATCTTGGCTCGCTGCAACTCCATTACCCGGTTCATGTATGCCGGATCAATAAAGGACACATATAGGTATCCAAAGACACTGCTTATCAAGCCGGCCACAACCGAAAGAATCGTACCGATGCCAAGCCCCTGGCCATATGACATGAAGCCTGCATTAACCTGCTTAAATTGCTTATGCGCCAACCAGATACCTACTATAGAGACGACTGTGCTCAGCCAACGAAAAGGCGTTTCAGGATCCTGGATGAAAGACATCTGCAGGAAGGAAAGAATAGAAGCAATAATTCCAACAAACAAGCCGTAGCGGATGCCAACGGATGCAGGACTAACAGCGGGGGTAGATGTGTGTTCCACAGCGAAGAGAAAGTTAGATGAACGGATGCGGGAAGGTAAATTATTTCCGCAAAAACACCCCGCCCGGAATACTTAGCACCACTCCCGGTAGTAGCTTCTTAGCAAACTCGTCCTGAGCAAACTCGGCCGCCGTGGTAGCCAGGTTGCGCAGTGTTGCCTGGTATTGCTGCATTCCATTCGCTTCCTTGACATATAGAGCCTTGGTTGCTTCCAGCAATTGCCGTGCTTCCACCAAATGTTTTGCAATCAATTCAGCCCCAGTCAGCCGTGAAAAGGTGTACATTCCAACTGCTGCCAGCACGGCCGTTACCAATGAAGCCAGTACGCCCACTCCAACCGATTTCCACAGGCCTGGGCCCTGCTCACCGTAATAACGACGCAGCAATACCTGGGCAGCTACCGCCCCGATAGGAGTAAAAAAATCGGCCAACGTGCGCTTGGGTCCATAGGGGTTGTTATCCGTTAAATACAGAAACAGCACCCATGCAATGCATAGAATACCTGTAAGTGTACCACTTACAACGGCCGTGCGCAACACAGGGCTGGGAGTTGAGGTTGATGATTCCACTGCCTAGAAACAAGTAAAGGCGGCAAGATACGTGGTAGCTGGCCAAACTGCCTAGCGGTGGTTCTCAATTGCCGGCTAGGCCGCTGCGGCAAGCTGCACGGGCTTCGGCCGTTGATACCAACGTAGGAGCAGGCCTTCTAGCAGCAAACAACCCAATGCCCCCCACACAAAATAGCGCCATAATGGGGTGCCTACGCGAGTAGCCTTGTACCGGGCTGCAACAGTTTGCCCTTGGCTCGGCTCATACACCTGTATATTAGGTCTGTTCGGGCCGATGAGTTGCCGTAGCTCAGCCCCAGCATAGCTCCGTAGATCAGACTCGCGCTTGTCGAAGTTAAAGGCCAGCGTGGTGACAGGCTTTCCATCGAGTTGTAGTGTATAATAGCCTGCCTGCTGCATTGTGGGTGGAATATCCAGCCGCAGTGTATTCCCCTGCTTCTGTTGACCCGGAATATATCGTAGGCTATCCTGAATCAGTTGGTAGGCTGCCTCCGCCCCCTGGGGCTGCTGCGGGAGCCGGAGCCGTATAGTTGGCTGCGTAAGTCTGTAAGCAGGCTGCTGTTCCTGCTGATAGCTCATCATAGCCAAGCGGTACAGTACTGGCACGAATAGCGGATGCTGGGCAAAATCTGAATAAGGAGCCGTAAAGGGAGCCGCAAATACGTATACCATACCCGCGCCACTCGCAAAGCCCGAAAGAAAATTCTCACCATCCCGCATCTGCAAAACGTCGGAGCCTGAGCGCGCCCACCGAAGTACAGGAGCTGCTTTCGGCATGCCAGCCCGCATATTAATCCCCGAAAAAACGTCTCGAAAAAACGGATTCGATGTACTGGGCACAGCTATTTCCTGCAGCACCGGTCCTGCAGGAGGTATCGGTTGCCATTGCACCGGCCCCACCCCCAATTCCCGGAAAAGTCGGCTATACGAATCCCTACCTATAGCTGCTACCGCCGGTACCACTACCAACGTCGCACCTTGCTGCACTGCCCGCCTAATACTTTCTCGTATACTGCCACTCAGCACTGCTGCCTCCCGCACTACTAATAAATTAGCTCCTTCAATTATCCGATAGTCAGCCAGTCCTGCTGTTGCGTGCTGATATGAGAACAATGGCTCGTTCCCATATAAGCGCCCAAGCTCGTTCTCCGCACTAAGCTCCAGTATCCGTATGCGGTTGGCAGCCTGTAAGGTGAAGTAATACTGGTTATCAAATTCTATTGGAAAATCCTCCACCTCTATTCGCGCCAGTTGTACGCCGGGGTTTTGTAATCGTACCCGTGCTTTTGTTACAATGGCTTCACCTGCTGGTACAGTCACCTGAAAAGTAGCGGCCTGTTGCGCCCCCACGAATAGCTTCACCTGCCGCCCTTCTGCAACCTGCTCTCCTCCGTTCTTAAGCCGTACATAAAGCTGCAGATCTACTCCAGTCCGAACAAAAGCATCATCCAGCCATACACTGTCCACAAACACATTAGCCTGTTTTTTTCCGTGCAGGGGGATTAGGAAAACATCTTCGGTAGAAGGTATTTTCTCTATAGATTGTGCAGAAAAGCTGTTCCTCTGGAAATCAGAAATTACGAACGTAACACCTTTCCCCACTGCAGCCTGCTCCTGCGCGAGTAATTTTCCAACAGGCGTAGACTGCCCACTGATTTGCACCTGATCAACAGCAGATCGGTAGGCAGCAGCGGAAACAGCTTCCGTTTTCCCTGGCCTCAGCACAAAGCGCGCAGTCTGCGGAAACACCAACGATAATTCCGAAGCTTGCTCCGCTCCGCGTTCTAATAAAGACTGATCATTATCGGCTACTTGCAGCATGCTCGGAGAGTTGTCCAGCAACACACCTACGGTTGAACCAAGCATTGATTCTGCTTCCGGGGCAGGAATGAAGGGCTGCGCAAACAATAGCGCCAAACATGTAACCAAACTCACCCGACACAGCAGTACAAGCCAGTGTCTCAACTTTCTCTGACGAGCGGTAACAAGCTTTACCTCCTTAATAAATTCAACATTAGAAAATAGAATTCGTTGAGTCTTGCGCAACTCGAATAGATGAATTGCAATGGGAATAGCTATTCCAAGTAACCCTAACAAAAACCACGGGTGAGTGAATGCCATGTAGAGAAAGAGATGTATCTGTGAAGATAGACACAAAATCTTCTAGATAAGGTCAGCTTACTACTCAATACGTAGCAGAGAATACCAATCTGTTTTCACACAGTATCTACAACACAATCACATATCAGTCTGAACAAGCTACCCAATTCGCTAATCAGCAGATAATAGTACATTCTATGTAATAGCTAAGGATAATACTGTAATATATTAACAAATAAATATATATATTACAGTATTAATATAATTAGTATCAAGTACTTTTTGAAATAGCCGATTTTTTGATTTCGCTCCAATCTACTGATCTACAACCAGTATAATCAGCTAAGCACGGTAAGCTGATGGAATAGCACGCAACGCCACCTGCCTAGCCTACCTTTCCTTCCGCCGCTTTGGCTGGTGGGGGGGTAAAACAGGAACTGCCCCGCGCATTTCCCCGGGAAGGGAAACGCAGCGGGGCAGTTCGCCGTGATAAGGTTGGCGGCGACCGACTCTCCCACCGGTGAAGGCAGTACCATAGGCGCTCCG
>NZ_RWIS01000009.1 GCF_003944705.1 Hymenobacter metallilatus
GGTGCGGTCCGTGCTGACTGCACGCTTCCAAACACGTCACTTCTTCCGAACTCAACTCGGTGGCAGGTCGTCGCATGCCGCAAGCTACCAATTGCGCACTATACGCTTACTTCTGTATGGCTACTTAGGGCAGCGTTACGCCCCGGTAGGTATTGGGGTTCACATACGGCAGTGTAGCGCCGTACTGCGCGTTGATGGCCTTAATCATTTCATTGGCCACCACTGCATAGCCCCGAGGCGTGGGGTGCACGCCGTCGAGCGAGAACAGGTTACCCGAAATGTAGCCGGCAGTGTTGGCCACGCCGTTGGTACCAAAGCCGCTGGTAGCTACCTGGTTGAAAAAAGTATTGGCATCGAACAGCGCCAGGCCTCTGGTAGCGGCCAGGTTACGCAGGGTGGTATTGTATGCCAGCGTAGCCGTGGCCACGGCTGCCTGCTCCACATCATCCAGCACAAAAGCGCTGGGGAAGGGATTTTCGGGCGTTACGCCCAGGGCTTTAGTGGTATCAACACCATAAGCCGTCAGAAATGCAGGAAAGCCCGCCGCTGGCTGCCCCGACTGTGCGTAGAGGTAGCGCCATACACGCCCACCGGGCCGGCCAATCAGGCCCACGAAGGGCGACGAGGTAAGGGTAAACAGCTGGCGGCCACTGCCACCGGCGTCCCGGATGTCGGCCACTGCAATGGTTTTGCGGTTAGCCGAGGTTGGCCCACCGAAAGCAGAGCCGGTTGTAATTACCAGACCCGGTACGCCTGCGGCGCTCAGGTTGGTGCGCAGACGCGGCCCTACCGTCGTGAAGAACGGAATGCCCGACACATCCGGAACAGTGGCAATAACACCCTTTGCGCCCCCGGCCGTCAGGACATTAATAATGCGGGTAGCTTTCAGCGCGAATGTATCGGTACGGGTGATGGTGTTGGTGGCTGCCGTGGAGGCGCCGCCGCTGGTGGAGTAGCCCAGCACGTCGTTGTTGCCCAGCCAGGAGGTGAAGAAGGTGGCCGTAGCCGCTTCCCGCTTCACGCGCTGGAAGTACGTTTCCAGAGGATTGGTAGTGGGGGTAATCCGCTCAAAGTAAGGGTTACCGGCCACGCTGCCGTACCCAACCGTCTGCACGTTGTCCATCCGGATACCGGGCACCCCCAGGTTGTTCACGGCTGCATCGTAGCGGGTGTACAGGGCACCGCCAGTGGGCGAGGCTCCCCGGATAGCCAGGTTGGTTGTTACCGGGGCCGTAATGGGGGAGCCATTGGCATCGAAACCGGCCAGACGCAGGTAGCCGGAGCCGTTGCGCTGCGCATCCGTAAACAAGGGCTGGGCAAAGTCGCCCCCACCAGCCAGCTTGAATTGCCCGGCCAGAATGTTGGGATAAGAGTTCTGTTGGCCTTCCAGGTAGAGGCCACCATCGGAAAAGCCCGCTGTGAGCGAGTTACCCACCGCAATGTAGCGCGTGAAGTTGGCCGAGCCGCTGGTAGCCGGAGCCGGAGCATCCAACTCGGGCTGGCAGGCAGCCAGGCCCAGCAGCGCCAGCGCGGGCAGCGCCTTTTTCAGAGCAGAAGTATTCATATACAAGAGGAGAGGCAGAGGTGGGAATTAGAAGTTGTAATTGAAGCCGATGCCGGGAATCACAATGTTCGTCTTGTAAGTACCCGCTACGCGGTCCAGCGAGGTACCATTGTTCAGCAGATCATTCTGGGTCTGGGTGCGCTTCTTGAGGCTCACGTACTGAGCCGAAAGATCCACCCCAAACTTGCCGAAGGAGTAGGTGGCTCCCAGCGTGCCGCTTACGCGGTCAGCATCGGGCGTTTCCGGCGTTACGTAGCCATCCTTCACCGGCGTGTTGTCGTAGGCACCACCGGCGCGCACGGTCAGGCCATCCGTGAGTTTGTACTGTCCACCCAGGCGGAACGTGAGGGCGTCCTGGTAGTAGCGCTTGGAAGTAGATTGGTTGCTGGTGCCCAGGTTCTTATCGAAGGTAAAATCCAGGGTTTTGTAGCGGCTCCACTGCACAAAGTTTACGTCGAAGCCCAGGGTCAGCTTGTCGTTGGGCATTACGCCCAGTCCAAGGCTGGTGGTAGCCGGCAGCGGCAGCGTTACGTCGAACTTGGTGGCGGCAAACGACGAGGCCAGGGCGGTAGGCGTGTTGGTGATGGTTACCGTACCATCCTTTACCTGCGCATCAATGTGGGAGCGGTAGCTGATGCCCAGGCTCAGCTTGTCCGAAGGCTTGAAGAATACCCCGGCATTGAAGCCGACCTTGGTTTCAGCCTTGCCGTCCAGCTCCACGTGGCCATCCGGATAGTTACCGATGCTGATATCCTTCTGCAGGTTTACGGCACCATAGGCCAAAATAACGGGACCACCACCAATGCTCAGCTGATCGGTAAGGGCGTAGCTGACAGTGGGCTGCACAAAAACCGACTTCAGGTCAATGTCCGTGAGGCTGTAGCGGCCTTCCCAGCCGCTGGCGTACTGCAGCTTGCTGCCAAAAGGCGTGTATACAGCAATACCCAGGCGCCATTTGCCCTCCTCCGGCCCAAAGCCGGCGTACAGGTTGAAGGGCGTTACAATGCTGTTACGCAGCGTACGCTCATCGGAGCCAAACTGCCCCCGAAACGACTGGCGAGCCAGCGTGACGTTGCCGCCGATCTGCACGCCCCGCTCCCGCACCATGGCCAGCGCACCGGGGTTGTAGAACATGGCGGCCTGGTCCAGAGAAAGGCCTACGCCTACGCCGCCCATGCCGTTGTTCTTCTGCCCGGCCAGCGTTACCTGGAAGCCACCCGCCGAAGCAGCCGTGCCCGAGAGCAGTGCCCCTCCCACGAGGAGTAGAGATTTTAGATTCATACGAAAGAAGAGTGAGTGAGAATTTGTGGGGTTTATGCCCTAAATGTAGGCAAAATGACTTTGTTTATTCGGCGTGCCGAATAAATTTCTGCGTTGGATAATTTGCGTTTGTGAGTACTTGCTCAGTAACTACTCGTAGCGGACGCATCATCTCTTTGTTGCTTCCGTTTCCTCTTCTGTTGTGGCAGGTATTTGCCGGGAGTGCAGGTCCAGCACTTGCCCGGCCACCAGCAGATGCACAATAAAGTTCTGGCCGCTTACCGGCTCACCCCGCCCGATGCGGCCCAGGTTGTTGCCCTGCAGGTGGCGGCCATCTACTACCATCACTACCCCGTCGCCGAACACTTCGGCGTAGCGGCCCTGCCGGATAATCACGCCGGTTTCTTCGGCCAGGCCTACCCCCAGGCACATCGGATGGGCCAGCAAGGCGTGAGCCAGCCGCCCGAAGCGGCCCCGTTCCACAAAATGCTGATCGATGAGCAGGCGGGGCAGCAGGCCCAGGCCGTGGCTGGTGAGCATCCCGCCCTTACGCAGGGCCCGCCAGCCGTAGCCCTGCACCACCATGTATTCGGGCATCACAGCGGCCCCGGCGCTGGTACCGGCAATGATAAACTCCGGCTCCTGCTGATACCGCTCCTGCAACACCCGCAGAAACTCGGTACCCAAGAGAAAATCGGTGATGCGCTCCTGGTCGCCACCGGAGAAGAATACCAGACTGGCCCGGCGCAGGCGGCGCAGGGTGTCGGGGGCATCGGCGGGGTGGTGCTCACTGATGCGCAGGTGGCGGGCTCCGGTACACCCCAGTTCGTGCAGGGCCCGCTCGTAGGCCCGGGCCGAGCGGGTATCGTCGCGGGAGGCTACGGTAATAATTTCGACCGGTAGCCCGGGCTTCGGCAGCAGGTCGCAAAGCAAGGCCAGCAGGGCATCATCGTCGCCACCCCCAAGGGCAACGAGCGTACCGAGCGGCGGCGCGGCAGAAGTATGGGACATAGCAGGCGAAAAGGAATGTAGGCCAAATGTACGGGCCAGGCAGTATTTGGTAACGAACCTACCCAGTTACCCTGCACCGAAGCCCGAACTGCCCGGGAAGCAAACCAGCCGCACGGTTGAGTTTCGCGTATAGGCTTCCGGACCGCGCAGAAAGTTGGGGCCGGGGCACGGAATCCGGGCCCGAAACAGCTACTTTTGCGCGCCGGTTTTTGCCGTCTCACCAACTCCCGTTTGCCTAGCGAAAAAACACCCCTCTTGTAGTTCATGAATCAGCACCCGACTACCGACCACATCACGTCCCTGATTCAGGAGGGCGAGTTTTTCAAACTCAAGGAGGCACTCAAATCGTTTGAGCCCAACGAAGTAGTAGAGCTGCTGGAGCAGGAAGAGGAGCGGGAGCAGCTCATCATTTTCCGGCTGCTGCCCCTACAGCTGGCCACGGAGGTGTTCGAATATCTCGACCTCGACATTCAGAAGCACTTCCTGGCCAACCTCTCCCAGGATAAAATTTCGGACATCCTCAACGAAATGTCGCCCGACGACCGGACGGCGCTGCTGGAGTTTCTGCCCGACGACCTGGTGCGGGAGCTGATTCAGACCCTGTCGGAGCCAGAGCGCAAGGTTACGCTGGAGCTGCTGGGCTACCCCGAGTACTCGGTGGGCCGCCTGATGACGCCCGACTACATTGCCATCCGGGAGAACTGGACGGTGCAGCAGGTGCTCGACTACATCCGCCGCCACGGCGGGCAGTCGGAAACCCTAAGCGTGCTGTACGTGACCGACGAGCGGGGAGTGCTGATTGACGATATCCGCATCCGGGAGTTTCTGCTTTCCGACCCGCAGAAGCGCGTGAGTGAGCTGATGGACCGGCGCTACGTGCAGCTTACGGCCATGCAGGACCAGGAGGAGGCCATTGAGGTATTCCGGCGCAACGACCGGGTAGCCCTACCCGTGGTGAACGACGAGGGCGTGCTGTTCGGCATCGTGACCATCGACGACATTCTCAGCATCCGGGAGGAAGAAGACACGGAGGATATTCAGAAGCTGGGCGGCTCGGAGGCGCTGGATGAGCCCTACCTGACCATTGCCCTGCCCAAAATGATTCAGAAGCGGGCCGGCTGGCTGGTTATTTTGTTTCTGGGTGAAATGTTCACGGCTACGGCCATGGGCTTTTTTGAGGGAGAAATTGAGAAGGCAGTGGTTCTGGCGCTGTTTGTGCCCCTGATTATCAGCTCCGGCGGCAATGCTGGCTCCCAGGCCACTTCGCTGATTATCCGGGCCATGAGCCTGGGAGAAATTACCATTGGTGAATGGTGGCGGGTAATGCGCCGGGAGATTTTTTCGGGGCTGGCGTTGGGTGGTATTCTGGGGCTGGTAGGCTTTCTGCGCATTCTGGTGTGGCAGCTCTCGGGCCTGAAGGACTACGGCACG
This sequence comes from Hymenobacter metallilatus, assembly GCF_003944705.1. Classification (GTDB taxonomy): domain Bacteria; phylum Bacteroidota; class Bacteroidia; order Cytophagales; family Hymenobacteraceae; genus Hymenobacter; species Hymenobacter metallilatus. Next base: position 5,267 of record NZ_RWIS01000009.1, read on the forward strand.
CACTGGCCACTGATTGGCCTTACGGTTAGCTTCTCCTTGCTGGGTATTGTGCTGTGGGGCTCTCTGGCGGGCTCCATGCTACCCTTGCTGCTCAAGAAGCTGGGCTTCGACCCGGCCACGTCGTCGGCACCATTTGTGGCTACGCTGGTAGACGTGACGGGGCTGGTAATTTATTTTTCCTTTGCCACTCTGTTTCTCAGCGGCACACTGCTGTAGCAGAGAGTAACTATCTGGTGAGGAAGAGCGGGCGGAGGGTGCTCCCGGCTGCCTCATCACAAACAGAAAGGTATGTTGCAGCGCCTGATTGTGAGCAGCGTGGCTACTGTGGCCCTAAGCGGCTGCGCCCGGTTTGCCCAGCTTAGTCAGCTCCCCGATGGCTATTACTCCATCCGTGCAGTCAGCAACGATACGCTGCGCCAACAGCTGACTATGCCCCGCATGTACGTGCAGCAGCGTACCGACACCCTAGCCTTTACCCCCCCGGCCACCACGGCGGCCGTGCCGCCCACGCTGCTCTACCAGCTACGGGGCCTTGAGGAGGTGCGGCTGCTACACCGCAGCTTCGACCTGGATATTTTCTCGATTCCGTTTAAGGCGCTTCCTCCGCGCCAGGGGTTTCCGGTGCAGCTAAATACCAACTTTAATGCTGCTCTGTACGTAGGGCGCCGCCTCGATTTTTACCGGCTGCGCAACCGGCGGCTTACCCCTTTTCGGGCCCGGCCGTTTATTCGCAGCAACGGGTTTGGCTACGGTCTGTTCGGGGGGCTAGGTTCCAGCATCATCACCCCCGACCTTACTGGCCAGCACGCCGTAACAGATTACGAGGGCTTTACGCTGCACGGCGGGGCAGCCTTTATTTATGATGCCCGCTTGCTCAACATTGGTCTGGCCGCGGGCGTCGACCATTTACTGGGTCCCGATGCCCGCTATTGGGCTTACCAAAACCGCCCCTGGATTGGTGTGCTCTTTGGCCTGGATTTGAATTAGTGGTTAGTTGTTCGTTGTCAGTTGCTAATTTGTTCTGACAGCTAGCAACGAACAACTGCCAACTAAAAATCCACCCGGCCGCGGTTGGCTTTTTTGTCGCCGTGCTTCTTCTTGGATTCCAGCCGCTGGCGCACAGCGCCCTTGCTGGGCTTGGTGGCGCGGCGGGCTTTGGGCTTGTATAGGGCTTTGCTGAGCAGCTCGTGGAATTTGCGCAAGGCGGTTTCCTTGTTGCGCAGCTGGCTCCGGTCTTCCTGGGCCACCACCAGCAGCTCGCCTTCAGTGGTGAGCTTGGACGCCAGTTTCTGAAGCAGCGTCTGCTTCTGTTCGTCGGTGAGCAGTTGGGAATCAAACAGGCGGAAGCGCAGTTCCACCCGGCTTTCCACTTTGTTCACATTCTGGCCGCCCGGCCCGCTGCTGCGGCTGGTTTGAAACTGAAGTTCGGGCAAAAAATCGGCGGCGGCGGGAAGCATTGTGAGGCAGGTTGTAGCGCGAAGCCTTTGCTTCGCGCCTCGGTATACAGTTGGTAATTGTGGCGGCGCAGGCGTCCCAGGGCGGAAGCCTTGGGCTACGGAGAGGCGCTATACTTCGTTGGTTTCTTCGCTGACTAGCCCAGAGCTTCCGCCCTGGGACGCCCGCGCCAAACCACTTTGCAACGATACGCGAAGCAAAGGCTTCGCGCTACAAAATCTTCCACAGCAGCCAGCCCAGCAGGCCGCTCCGGATGGTCCAGGCCAGGGTGCGGGGCCAGTTGGTGCGCACCAGCCCGTCGATGGCCACGTAGTCGTAACCGTGGGCGGCCAGGCGGTTGTGGAAAGGTACGGAGATGAGAAACGTGCTGGCCCAGATCAGCAGCACCAGCCCCAGCTGCCCCCAGCGGGCCGGGCCCAGCTCCGGGGCGGCCCAGGCCAGCCACCCGGCCAAGCCCAGCTCCAGCACCATGGGGGCCAGCACCACCCAGCTCATGGTGCGGGTGTGGTGCTGATGGAACGCCGCAAATTTTTCGGGGGCTACATAGGCGAAACCGGGGTAATGCACCAGCTGCACCGTCCAGATCAGGCCGGTGAGGTAGGCGGCCACGGCACAGTTGAGCAGCAGCAGGTGGGGGAGTTTCATGGGCAGGCAACGACTGATGAGGTGGCGGCGTCCTTGCCGCTACGCGAAACAACCCATTCGCGCTACATTCGTCCTCCCTTAGACGAAATTTCCCCTATGACCCTCTCCCCTACTCTTCGGCCTTGGCTACTGGCGGCCCCGCTGCTGGGCCTCGTGTTTACCGCCTGCCAGCCCGGCGGCAAGTCCCAGGCCACTGGCCCCGACCTCATCCAGGCCAACCTGGATACCACCGTGCGCCCCGGCGACGATTTTTACAGTTACGCCAACGGGGCCTGGTTTAAAAGTCACCCTATTCCGGCGTCGGAAAGCAACTGGGGCATCGGCAAAGAGGTGCAGAACGAGGTGTACGCCCGCCTGCGCAAGCTCAACGAGGACGCCGCCAAAACCAGCGCCGCCGCTGGCTCGGTGCAGCAGAAAATCGGCGACTTCTGGGCCACGGGCATGGACAGCGCCACCATCAACAAGCAGGGCATAGCGCCGCTGAAACAGGAGCTGGACCGAATTCAGTCTATGCAGTCGGTAGCCGATGTGCAGGCCGCCATTGCCCGCCTGCAGCCGCTGGGCGTGAATGCCCTCATTGGCTACTACGTGGGGCAGGACGCCAAAAACAGCGACAAAATGGCCCTGCAGCTGTGGCAGTCGGGCCTGGGCCTGCCCAATCGTGACTACTACTTCAACAAGGACGCCCGCACCAAAAACATCCGGCAGGAGTACGATAGTCACCTCGTGAAGATGTTCGGGCTGCTGGGCCAGGATGCCGCCACGGCCCAGGCCAATGCCCGGCGCGTGGTGCAGCTGGAAACCAAGCTGGCGGCCTCCTCGCGCAAGCTCGAAGCCCTGCGCGACCCCTACGCCAACTACAACAAGATGGCCGTTTCAGGACTGGATAAACTCACGCCCGGCCTCAGCTGGAAGCCCTGGCTGGCGCAGATGCAGCTTGCCAAGGTAGATACGGTAATTGTGGGTCAGCCCGAGTTTTACCGCGAAGCCGGCCGCCTGCTCACCACCGCGCCCCTGGCCGACTGGAAAGCTTACCTGCAGTGGCAGCTGGTACACGCCTTTGCCAGCACGCTCAGCCAGGACTTCGATAACGAGAATTTCCGCTTCTACGGCACCGTGCTGCAAGGTGCCAAGCAGCAGCGCCCCCGCTGGAAGCGCGTGCTCGACGCCGAGGAAAACGCCATGGGCGAGGCCCTGGGCCAGCTGTTCGTGCAGGAATACTTCACCCCCGCCACCAAGAAGCGCTACGAGGACCTCACCGAAAACGTGGTGGCCTCCTTCCGCGAGCATATCCAGAAGCTGGACTGGATGAGCGACTCCACCAAGCAGAAGGCCCTGGCGAAGCTCACCAAAATCACGCGCAAAGTAGGCTACCCCGATAAGTGGAAAGATTACTCCACCCTGAAAGTGGACCGCAGCTCCTACGCCGCCAACGTGATGCGCGCCAACGAGTGGGCCTACCGCTACAACCTCAGCAAGCTGGGCAAGCCCGTGGACCGCACCGAGTGGGGCATGACGCCCCAGACCTACAACGCCTACTACAACCCCAGCAACAACGAAATTGTGCTGCCGGCGGCCATTTTTGCTATTCCGGGCCTGATTGACGCCAACGCCGACGACGCCATTATCTACGGCTACGCCGGGGCCAGCACCATCGGCCACGAGCTGACCCACGGCTTCGACGACGAGGGCAGTCAGTTCGATGAGAAGGGCAACTTGCGCAACTGGTGGAGCAAAAAGGACCGGGCCGCCTTCCAGCAGCGCGTAAACGGCATCGTGCGCCAGTTCAACGGCTACACGGTGCTCGATTCGCTGCACATCAACGGCAAGGCCACGGCCGGCGAAAACATTGCCGACCTGGGCGGCATCGTCATTGCCCTGGATGCCTTCAAAAAGACGGAGCAGTACAAGAAGGGCGAGAAGATTGGCGGCCTCACGCCCACCCAACGCTATTTCCTGGGCTACGCGCTGGGCTGGCAAACCCACCAGCGCGACGAGCGCCTGGCCCAGGCCATCCTCACCGACGTGCACTCCCCGGCCCAGTTCCGCATCAACGGCCCCTTCGCCGACGTGCCCGAGTTCTACGAAGCCTTCAACGTAAAACCCGGCCAGAAACTCTACCTCCCCGATTCGGCGCGGGTGAAAATCTGGTAGGTTGACTTATCAGAAATGAAGCAAGAAAGGCTTTCTGCGCAGTGCAGAAAGCCTTTCTTGCTTCACTTGCGGCATATAGCACGTCATTCCGAGCTTACCGAGGAATCTCGCGTGCTGATGTTGTCAAACTAACTCAATGACTCAACAATTCTAGCAGGAAGCCTAGCCTCTACATAATGATTACCCTCACAACGTCAGCACGCGAGATTCCTCGGCAAGCTCGGAATGACGTGCTATTGATGCGGGTGCTTTCATGCGGGCACCGCTGTCCACTTACTGCTTCGGGCGGGCCATAAACTGCTCCAGGCCCTGCCGGGCGGTGGCGCGCACTTTGTTCTGCAGAAACGCCGACCAGCCCAGCAGCCAGCCCACCGGCCCCAGCGCCTGCCGCGACCAGCGCCAGAAGCTGAATTCGTCGCGGTGGGTGCGGATGAGGCCGTCCTGGAAGGTGAAGTGGGCCTGAATGTGGTTGTGCACCTTGCGGCGGGTTTGCGAGAAGGTGTAGCGGGCATCCCAGGTGGCGCGGCCGGCGTGCTCGTCGGCGGCCACGTCGTTGTAGGCCAGGCGCAGGTCGCGGCCCCGCTCGCAGAGCATGCGCCACATCTGCCCGATTTCGGCTCCTTTCAATTGGAAAGCGGCGTCCTCGAAGGTGGCTTCGGGGTGGTAGCACGCGGCCATGCCGGCATAGTCGCGGCGCTGAAAAGCCTGATAGAAGCGGTGCAGTAATTCCTGGTGCGGATGCATAAAACGAGGCGGCCCATAAGTAAAGGCCGCTAAAGCTACCCAAAAATGCCCCGACTCTTTCCGGAACGGACCGAGTCGGGGCAGTTAGCGGCTGCTAACCGTGTACCTACGCGGGCTGGGCGGCAGCGGCTCCCTGAAAGGCCGGGGCAAACACGGTGCGGGCAAATTCCTCGATGGTGGTAGGCGTGGTAGCTTCCGGGGTACGCACGTCATTTACCATCACCTTCTCCTCATTCATATTGCGCGTCATTTCGTCGTAGAGGCTGGCCATGCTCTCCGACAGACCGGCCTGCATCATCCCTTTTTTAGCGTCGTCGTACGGGAATTGCACGTAGGCCAGCCCGGGGCGGCCGATGGCCGCGCCCAGGGCGGCCGTTACCTCCTGCATGGTATGGTTGCGGGCTCCCAGCAGCAGCTGGCTGCTCTGGCCGCTAATGCCGGCCTGGAGTGCCTCAGCGGCACGGGCGGCAATGTCGCGGGTGGCAATCAGCGGGAACCGCAAATCGGCCCGCATGGCCGAGCCGGCAATACCCATGTGCTGAATCAGGCCAATGTTGGCCAGCAGATTTTCCATGAAGTAGGCCGGCCGCAGGTGCAGTACGCTCAGCCCTGCAATGGCGTTGAGGCGGGCTTCCTGGTGGTGCACACCCACTACCGGCCCGGTGCCGGCCGGCAAATCGGCCCCAATACTACTCAGGTGCACAGCCTGGCGCAAACCTGAGGCCCGCACGGCTTCGGCAATGGCCTCGCCGGTCTGGCGCATATGTTCCAGCACATCGGGGGCCGTTACGTTGGGCGGAATCATGAGGAAAGCGGCATCGGCTCCGTGCAGGGTTTCGGTCAGGAAGGCCACGTCGTGGAGGTTGCCGGCACGAGTGGTAGCCCCGGCCTGAGCCAGCGCATCGAGGCGGGAGCTGGGCCGGGCTACGGCCGTTACGCGGTGGCCCTGCTGCAGCAGTGTGTGCACGAGGACGGTACCAATGTTGCCGGTAGCACCGGTTACTACAATATGCTTTGCCATAAGAAGTGAGTTGGGGAAAAAGAGAAAAACCGGCCGCCACTCCGGCGGCCCGCTGCCCCGGATACCCTCCTTTTCTGGTGGGCTAATTCCGGCGCTGGTACAGCACAAAGGAAATCTACTACCTTTACAAATAGCAAGTACCTACTAAAAAGTAGGCTACCTACTTTTTCACCAGAATTGCTGATTATCAGCCAGAATAAATATGAGCAAACTCACCAAACAGCAAACCGTTGAGTCGGCTTGGCAGCGTAACGCCGAGTTAGGCCCCTTTGATTTTTGCCCCGTGCGTACCACTCTCAACGTGTTGGGCGGGAAGTGGAAGCTGCTGGTGCTGAGCACCCTTTTTGAAGGCTCCCGCCGCTACGGCGAGCTGCGCCGCCTGCTCCCGGAAATAACGGAGAAGATGCTGATTCAAGAGCTACGGGAGTTGGAGCTGGATGGTATTGTGCAACGGGTGGTGTACCAGCAGGTACCACCCAAAGTAGAGTACTCCCTCACTGAGCAGGGCCAGCGCGTGCAGCCCATGATGGCTGCGCTGGTGAATTGGGGGCAGGGCTACCTTACCCGCACCGGAGCCCCTCCACTTCCGGCCAGCCTGCCCCCGGCCCAACGGAACCGCTAGGCCTACCTTCCTATAGCCGGCGCTGTACCCAGGCACGCCGCCGGCCCCCTGTGCAAGTAGCCCCGGCTACGGAAAGCCCCCGGCAGCCGGTTAACGCGCTAAGCTGCCTGGTGCCTGATAACCGACAGCAGGATTACTATTTTGCCGTAGCAGGCAACGGTTGCCCCGTACTGCTCATCTTACTTACTATACATCCACCTTCACCCTTGTTGTATCATGAAAACTACCCGATTTCTGTTGTCTGGCTTTGTAGTGGCCCTGCTGGTGGTACTGTCGGCCTTCCGGGTGGCAGCCACCCGCGAAACCCGTACGGTTGGTGCTTTTTCGGCAATTGGCCTGGGCGGCTCCATGAAAGTGGTGCTACGCCAGGGTAGTCCGCAGAAGGTGGAAGTGGAAGGCGAAGCAGAAGACCTGGCCCACCTAGAAACAGTAGTTTCCAACGGCAAGCTGCGCATTAATACCAAAAAGGAAAGCGGGATGAACTGGTACAAGTACAAAGGACCCGTAACCGTGTACGTAACGGTACCTACCATCAAGGCGCTGGCCGTGAGCGGCTCGGGCAGCCTGAAAGCCACCGACGCCATTACCGCGGAGCAGCTGGACCTGGCTGTTAGCGGCTCGGGCAGCATTATGCTCAGCAGCGTTACGGCCAATAAAATCAGCTCCGCGCTTTCCGGCTCCGGCTCTATTCAGGCGGCTGGCGTGGCTCCCACCCAGGAAATCAGCGTGAGTGGCTCGGGCGACGTGCAGGCTCCCAAGCTGCAAAGCAAAACCTGCAGCGTGAGCATCAGTGGTTCGGGTAGCTGCCGCCTGCAGGCCAGCCAGCTCCTGGAAGCCAGTATTGTGGGCTCCGGCGACGTGTATGTGACGGGCAACCCGCAGGTAAAAAGCTCGGTAATCGGTAGCGGGCGTGTCCACCGCGAATAGCTCCGGCTACTTTCCTCTACATACAAAAAGCCCCTCAGGCCGCGCAGGCAGAGGGGCTTTTTGTATGTAGAGGAAAGTAGCCGGTAAGCTGCCGGCCGCTATTCTATTAGCAGCCGCTGGATGAGAATACCGTGTGCGGTAACCAGCCTGACGATGTACACGCCCACCGGCACGGACGAAAGATTCAGGGGCAGCTGCTGCGACGCAATGGCCGGTACCTGCTGCCGGTGTACTACCTGCCCGCGCATGTCCAGGATTTCCAGGGTTGCTGCTTCCGGTATTTCCTGCTCCAGGCTGGCAACCAGCTGCCCCTTGCTGGGGTTGGGCGAGAGCACCACGCGGGCAGCTGTACCCTGCTTTACAACCTGCACGGCCACAACCGAGGAAAAATGCACCGAACCATCGGTGTCTACCTGCCGCAGGCGGTAATAGCTCAGCCCCGATAGGGGGGTGTGGTCGATAAAGGAATACTGCTGTTGTTGCTGGGTAGTGCCCGCGGCGGCCACTTGACCTGCCGTTTCAAACAATTGCCCATTGGCAGAGCGCTCCACTACAAAATAGGCGCTGTTCAGCTCCTGAGCCGTTTCCCAGAATACCGCCACCATTGTGTTTTGAGAGGTGGCGCTAAACCTGGTAAGCGTAACGGGCAACGGAGCGTTGGAGCTGGAGGAGCACAAGCCGGTAGCAGGCAGCAGCTGCCGGGGCACGCCGGCATCGGTGCTGGCGTACTCCAGCTGTAGCTCGTTGAGGCCCACACTTTCCCCGTACAGCACCAGTATATCGTGGAGGCCGGCCGACAGGGTAACCGTGGCCGCTACGGTGGTAGGCGGGTGCTGGCCACCGTTCTGAATCAGGGCAGAGGCCAGAGTAGGCGTAGTAGCCAGGGCAGCATTATCCAGCCACATGAATGCGCCGTCGTCGGCGGTGAGGTAGAAGGTGTAAGTACCGGCTGTGGTAATGTTAATGCGGCCTTTGAAGCGGGCACTGAACCCGTCGGGGTCCTGGGGGGTACCACTGGCAGCGCCGGTCAGGTCGCCCCAGCTTTCGGGACTGCCAAAATTCAGTACCTGCACGTTACGGCTCTGAGTGGGCGAGGCCGTCGAAAAGAAGGCCGGATCATCATTAAAATACCCTGGGAAATACTCGGCAAATAATCCTGATGAAGCGGGCTTACCCCCTCCATCCAGGCCGGAGCAGCCCGAGGGTGCCGGCGGAATTACCTGCACGGTAAGGGAACGGGCAAACACGGCTACCCCCCCCGCATTGCGGGCCGAAACATCCAGCGAGTACGTGTCTTCGGGTACGGTGGTATCCAGGCTTATCTGGCCTGTACTGGTGTTAATGCCGATACCAGCCGGCAGAGCAGCCGCATTGCTGAGCGCATACGCCGTTACCGGTGAGGCACTGGTAACGGTAGGAGAAGCCGAGGTAGCAGCCGAACCTACCAGCACCCGTAGTACTTTAGGCGAGTAGCTGAGGGCAGAGGCTACCGGTATAGGGGCCTGCACGGAGGTGCAGAACATACTGCCGGGCACCACCTGCCGGGCAATGCCCAGGCTAACACTCTCGTACTCCAGCACCAGACTGTTACCAAACCCATTGTCGCCGTACAGCAGCAGCAGGTTGTGGAGGCCGGCCGTTAGGGTGAGGGTAACGGCCTGAGTAACGGCCGGGTGATACCCACCATTGTCAATGGCAGCATCGGTGCGCACGGGGGGCGAGGCCAAGGCCGGGTTATCCAGCCAGAGGTAGGCGGCATCGTCGGCGGTGAGGTAGAAGGTATAGCTGCCGGCCGTGGCAATGTATATGCTTCCCCGCAGGCGAAGGCTGAATTCGTCGGGGTCCTGGGCTGTGCCGCTTGCCACCGGCAGCAGATTGCCAAAGCTGTCGTTATCCGGAAAATTGACCTGCACATCCGTCCGGACTAACCCCGGCGTGGCATTTGTAAAGAAGGCAGCATCATCGGCAAAATAGCCGCTGTAATATTCCGCGTACAGCCCGGCAGAGGTGGGCTGCCCGGCGGGGTCGGTGCCCCCGCAGCCGCCGGGCAGCGGGGCCGTAACCCGGAACTGAAATACATTGCTGAAAGTACTGGTACCGTTGGCGTTACGAACGGCCACATCTACATTATATGTACCCTGGGGCACCGTGGCCGCAGCCGTTAATATGCCCGTGGCAGCATCAATGCTGATACCAGCGGGCAGGCTGCTGGCATTGCCCAGCGCAAACCCCGTTACGGGGGAGCCCCCATCCTGCACGGTGGGTGCCCCGGAGCTGCCACTGGCTCCGGTAGGCAGGGCTTTGCTGGCCGGACTGTAGCTGATGCCCTGGGGGGCGGGCGGCAAGGGCACCACGGCAGTGCACAATGTCGTGGTGGGTACTACCTGGCGCGCAATTCCAGGCCCCTCATATTCCCACACCAGTGCATTGTCGCAGCAGTCCTCCCCGTACAGTATGAGCACATTGTGGCGGCCGGTGGCCAGCGTTACCGTAACCGAGCGGGTAAGCGCCGCGTGGCGCCCCCCGTTGTCAATCAGTGCACTGCCGATGTCGGGGGGCAGGGCCAGAGCCGAGTTATCCAGCCAGAGGTAGGCGGCATCGTCGGCGGTGAGGTGGAAGGTATAGCTGCCGGCCGTGGCAATGTATATGCTTCCCCGCAGACGGACACTGAACCGGTCGGGGTCCTGGGCTGTACCGCCGGCCACCGGCAGCAGATTGCCAAAGCTGCTACTGCTGGCAAAGTTTACGTCCGCTTCCGTGCGCACCAGGCCGGGCGGGTTGCTGTTGTCAGAGAAAAAGGACGGCGTATCCTCAAAATACCCGCTGAAGTACTCTGCGTACAGACCATTGGCGGCGGCAGTTCCACCAGGATCGGTGCCTGTGCAAGTGCCTGGCTGCGCCAGTACCTGACTCACTGACAACATCCATGCTATGGCTAGTACCCATCCAAGCCGAAGCCACTTCTCGAAAGTAGAGCAGTTTTTCATCTTAGGATGATTTTATATAATTAAGACAATACAATTCCTACTAATAAATGTAAGAGGATTTTTGATTATTGCAAATATTTTATTTTTAATTGTATTAATTAAACAAGCAAGGTTTCATTATTCCTGGTTACGTGTAGTTACCAGCGGCCACACTGCCCAGCCCACCAGGCGTGTGCCTCGCATCTTTTTCATACGTCCTTACTTCTGTACATACATAAAAAAAGCCCCGGTGCGGGCACCGGAGCTAGGCGTAACCATGTTACCTGCGGGACAAACCCGGGCGCGTGAGCCTACCAGTCGAACAACCCTTTGCGGGGGCCGGAACGGGGTTTAGCTTTCTTCTTTTTACCATCCCCGAACAGCCCGTCGAATACACTCGACTTATCCTTGATAAGCACGTACCGGATAGAAAACGCCGTTGGGAAACGAGCCCAATCGGCGGAGTTGATTTCCACGGTTGGTTTAACATCCAGGCTGAGCACCAGGGGAATAAAAGCTACTTTGTACTCCACGCCGGCCAGCGCATCGAAGCCGCCAAAACCGCCGGTATCTTTGTTTCTGCCCAAATGGCCACCTGCTCCCAGGTAGTAGTTAAGACTAGGGCCCAGAATGCCAAAGTGCCGCTCGGCCAGCAGCGTGGCGCTTACTTCCCGGGAGCCCACCAGGCCCAACCCTTCCAGCGTGGTCTTGTTGAAGATTTTCTGCTGAACGGTGAGGCCGTAGTTGTTTTTGCCCAGGCGCAGGCCAGCGGCCGTGTGGTATTTCTGAGCCTGGGCAGCCGGAGCCAGCCCGGCCCCACTCACCGCCAGCACAACCAGCAGCCTAATTATGCGCAGCGCAAAGGGAAGCATCATACTTGTATAAAAAGCGGTTTGAGTTGGTTGGAATGCCATATGGCCCCGGTCACGGACTAACCTGAAAATCAGCGCAATATTTTACTGACAAGCAGTAACCCAAGGTACCAGAGGCGGTAAGAGGCCGAGGCCGGAACCAGCTTCTGCCCCCCTACTCAACCAGCAGCATTACTCCCGTTCTTTCTCCTTAGGGGTGAAAGGCGGGAGTACTACCCCAGCTGCGCAGGAAGTGGGCCTTGCATCGGGCCGAGGAAGTACCCCGACAGAAAGGTCTGCTTACAGGCCTGCCCGAGGTCCGGAGCTGTTTTTCTTCCTCACGCCGGGTGCGCGCTAGCAAATCCAGTGCTACAAATTTAGCCGCCGTTCAGGAAGTAGTAGCGCACCGTGCAACGCATAGGGGCACGGCGCTGCCGGACGTGGCGGAAGTTGTTACTTGCCTGTGAGCTAGGCGGCGTGTTTTGGCCGCTGCCCAGGGGAAACCAGCCCACCAGATTTGCTTCAGATTTTGGGTGCTTATTTCGCCCCAGCGGGTTAGCCAACGTAGGCGCGCCCCGTTCTGCTCCCTATGAAACTGCTGCTGATTGAGGACGAAGTGGCCCTGCGCAACACCCTGGTCGACTACCTGCGGCAGGGGGGGTACGTGTGCGAAGTAGCCGGCAACTATCAGCAGGCGCTGGAGAAGGTCAAGCTTTATCAGTACGACTGCGTAGTGCTGGATCTGACGTTACCCGACGGCAACGGGCTGAACCTTCTGCGGGAGTTAAAGGCCGACGGCTCCCGCGCCGGCGTACTTATTATTTCGGCCCGCGCGGCCCTCGACGACCGGCTTGTGGGCCTGGACCTGGGCGCCGACGATTACCTGACCAAGCCCTTTCATTTGGCCGAGCTGAACGCGCGGCTGCGGGCCATTATTCGACGGCGCCAGTTTCAGGGCAGCCACCACATTGCCTTCCGCGACCTGCTGGTATGGCCCGAGCAGGCCGAGGTATTTGTGCGGGAGCAGCCGCTGGTGCTCACGCGCAAGGAATATGACTTGTTGCTGTTTCTATTGGCCAACCCCAACCGGGTGCTCACCAAGGAAGCAATTGCCGAGCACTTGTGCGGAGATGCCGTGGATAGCGCCGACTCATTTGACTTTATTTACACTCACCTGAAAAACCTGCGCAAAAAGCTGCAGGAAAAAGGAGCCGACAACTATATCCGTACCATGTACGGGGTAGGCTATAAACTCAGCACCGAGTGAAGCTACTAACCAAAACCAACCGCTATTACCTGCTGCTGACTACGGTACTGTTTGTGGCGGCCAGCGCGTTGCTCTACTATGGGCTGTATGGTGCCTTGCAGCACGAAGTAGAGGAGCAGCTGTTCAACCGGCAGGTATATCTGCAACGGCGCGTACAACGTGGGGCCGACCTACCCACTTCCCCTTTCGAGTACCAGATGGCAGTAAGTGCCCGGCCCCGGCGCGTTGGCTACGCCGATACGCTGCTGCTGGACCCGCAGGAACAGGAAATGGTACCACACCGCCAGCTTACGTTTCCGTTGCGGGTACAGGGGCAACTGGTTTGGGTGACGCTGCGCAAGTCATTGGTAGAAACCGAAGATGTGCTGGCGGTGGTGCTGGGGGTGATGGTGAGCGTACTGGGGCTGCTGCTCCTGGGCGTTGTTCTGCTGAACCGGTGGCTGGGGCAGTGGCTGTGGGCACCGTTTCGCACCACGCTGGAGGTATTGCGCAACTACGGCGTACAGCAGGATCAGGTCCTGTCGTTTCCGCCAACGAGCACCGATGAGTTTGCCGAACTCAACCAGGCCCTGACTTTGCTGAGCCACCGGCTGGTAGCTGAGTATGAGGCCATGCGGGAATTTACGGCCAACGCCGCCCATGAAACCCAAACCCCACTGGCCATCATGCAGGCCCAGCTGGAGCAGATGCTGCAACTCCCGGAACTGGAAAACCCGGTGCTGGCTACCCTGGTATCGGAGCTGTACGGGGCCACGCTACGCCTTTCGCGCCTGCACCAGGCCCTCACGCTGCTCAGCAAAATCGAAAACCACCAGTTTGCAGATGCCACCCCGGTGAAGCTGGATCAACTGGTGGCCGAAAAAACAGCGCAATTTGAGTCGTTGGCCGAGGTACGGCACGTACGCTTACGCACCCACATTCATGGGGTACCAGCCCTGCACATGCACCCCGGCCTGGCCGACTCGCTGGTGCATAACTTATTGCAGAATGCCATCAAGCACAACCACCGGGGCGGCACTATCGACCTGACCCTGACCCCAACGCACCTGGAGGTGTGCAATACGGGCCCCATGGTCAGCGGCGACCCGGCCCGCTTTTTCGAGCGTTTCCGCAAACACAATGCAGCCTCCGATTCGCCGGGTCTGGGTTTGTCAATTGTGCAGCAAATCTGCCAGTATTACGGCTTTGCGGCCCGCTATTATTTCGAGCCGGAAACAAGCCTGCACACGCTGCGGGTTGAGTTTACGCCACCAACCACCGTACCGGCTCCGGCAGCACCGCCGGCCGCCGGATAAGGCAGCGCACCTGCATCGGCCGGTGTTGCCGGCTACCAGCCAGCCAAGTTGCGGCAGCTATAGCACTTTCTGCCAGGCACTCTGCCCGTTCCGCCCGCAGAATTTCACTGGGCAGGTGGGCACAGGAGCCGGAATAAGCGCACCATTTGGTCCCGAGCTGTCGGCTAAAAAGCCCGACTATGCGGCGGCCCCGCTACGCGGCCAAGGCCATGGGAGCTGGACGGGTACGGGCAGCCTCCTTTTTTGCGGATGGTTCCTGATTTCAGAATATCGACAGAAACGGGGAGTAGTTTCGGCTATTCACTTTGCAAAACACTCTCATGAAACAGTATCTCGTGTTGGCTGCCTTCGCGCTGGCGTTGGCGGCCCCCGCCCGGGCCCAGAAACTGAACGCCGCTCAGGTTCCCGCGGCTGTTGTAGCGGGATTTAAACAAACATTTCCTCAGGTCAGGAAAGTAGAATGGGAAAAGGAAGGTGACAAGTACGAAGCCGGCTTCAGGCAGGGCCTCGTGTCAATGTCGGCCTTGCTGAGTGCTGGCGGTAAGCTGTTGGAAACTGAATCGGAATTACCTCCTTCGCAACTGCCGCCCGCCGTGCGGGACCGGCTGACCCGCGCCTACCCTACCTATAAAGTCACGGAAGCGGCCAAAATTGTAACGGCCGGCACGGGCGCCACTACATACGAGGCCGAAGTAACAAGAAACGGCCAAAAGATGGATCTGCTCTTTGATGCCGACGGCCGGGAAGTAAAACAATAGCGTGGCCGGCCCTCCGGACTGCCCAGGCCGTACTGCACTGTGTGGCCTGGGCGGTCCAGAGGGACAGGCTTCTCCTCCCAAATAATCAGCTGATTGCCACGCCCGGATGCAGCGTGACGCAGCCCCAGTCGCCTCACCGGCTGCATATCAATACGGTGCGTCGGCCTGGGTTGGGGTTAATGAAACCTACCTAATGCCCCGGGCAATACAGTAACGCAGGTGGGCGTCCGGAGAGCTGCTACCCCATCATGTCGAGGCACCATCAGCGGCAGATTCCAGGGTGCCGGATAACCGGCTGCTTGCCGCCAGTCTGCACTTTCCCCAACCCTGCGGGTGTAGCAGGGGCAGATGTGAGGGGAGAGTGTAGGCTGCCAGCAAAGCTCAGTGGGCCAGCTTTTCCAGGGCTGCCTTAAACTCCGGGGTATCATACTCGGCCATTCCATCATGGCGGGCGGCTACCTGCCCATCCGGGTCCAGAATAATCGTGGAAGGAATCGAGTTAGAATCGAAGGGCGGTGCCAGCGGACCGGCGGGGAAATACACCGGAAACGTGTAGTTCTGGCGCCTGAGCATAGCCTGCGCCTTGGCCGGATTCTCATCCAGGGAAATCATGACGAATGCTACCTTCCGGGGGTCCACTTTGGTATAGAGAGCCTGGATGCCGGGCATCTCAGCTACGCAGGGCGGACACCAGCTGGCCCACAGATTCACGAATACCACCTTGCCTTTTAAATCCCGCAGGTTAACCGACTTCCCGTCGAGCGTGGTTAAGGGCAGGTTATGCGGATACCCATTGCTACCCGTTGGTACAGCAGGGGCCGCCGCCGGGGATGAGGCAGCTACAGGCGCATCTGCTTTCCACAAGCCCGTAGCCAGCAGGCCGCGCTGCAGGGCGCCCAGCACCGGCGTACGTAGCGGGCTAAACAGAACAAGGGCCAATATGGCCAAGGGCAACCACTGCAACAGATTTTTACGGTTCATAGGCAAAGAATGTATGCCGGCAACACCCAACAAATGAAAAAACGTTCATGTATCTGACTTGAGCGCGCTTCGTTTGCACTACCCTGGGGCGCTGGCCGTTAACTGACCACCCGGCGGCTTTGCGTAGCAGCTCACCAGCCAACTGCATGAAGGGGTTGGCACTGCAGACAACCGCCCGATGCGGCTGGCAGCCGTGGAGAGCCCAAGGCCACGGAACCCGAAATGCGCATTGAGTTGGCAATACTACCAGCAGGAGGAGAGCCGGCAGGAGAATGTGGAATATTTCGGAACCAAAGAAAGGGATAAATTCGTATACATGAATAAATGATCATATATTTGCAACATCTTATGGCCCCGACAACCACCTCCCCCGATCTGAACCTGACCACTGAGAAGATGGAGAAGGTGGCCTTTATTCTGAAAACTACGGCCCATCCTACGCGCATTGCCATTGTGCAGCTGCTGTCCAACCACGAGAGCCTGTCGGTGACGGACATCAGTGAAAAGCTCAGCGTAGAGCAGAGCTTGCTTTCCCATCACCTGACGGGCATGAAACTGAAAGGTATTCTGAGCTCCCACCGCGACGGCAAAAACATCTTCTATGCGCTGAAGATGCGTGAGGTAGTTGATGTGATTCAGTGCCTGGCCGGCTGCACGTTCCTGTAAGGAAAGCTGCTTTTTTTTTCGAAAATACATGAACACCTTTTCATAACTACATACGTTCATTCATGCTATACTATCTCGGCTACTTTGCGGCCATTTTCATTGGCCTTTCCCTCGGCATACTGGGCGGGGGCGGCTCCATTCTTACCGTGCCGGTGCTGGTGTACCTGATGGGCGTGAGTCCGGTGCTGAGTACGGCCTATTCGCTGTTCGTGGTGGGCACTACCTCGGTCGTGGGCGCTTCGGGCTACTTCCGCAAGGGGCTAGTCTCGCTGAAGACGGCCATTGTTTTCCTGCTTCCTTCCTTGCTGGCCGTGTTTGCCGTGCGCAAGCTGCTGATGCCCGCCATTCCGCATGAGCTGTTTACCATCGGCCATCTTGTGTTCACCAAAGACCGGCTGGTGCTGGTGGCCTTTGCCGTACTGATGGTGGTGGCCGCTACCTCCATGATTCGCAGCAAGCAGGCCGAGGAGGTACTTGCCGAAGAGCTGCACCAACAGCACACCTTCAGGTATCCCCTGATTCTGGGCATTGGCTTAGTGGTAGGCACGCTTACAGGCTTTGTGGGAGCGGGCGGGGGCTTCCTGATTATTCCGGCCCTGGTACTGGGTGCCCGCCTGCCCATGAAACTGGCCGTAGGCACCTCTCTGGCCATTATTGCGCTGAACTCACTGATTGGTTTTACCGGAGATATCAGCGCGGGCACTCCCATTGCCTGGAATTTTCTGCTCGGTTTCCTGGCCTTTGCCTTAGCCGGCATTGTGGCGGGCACCTACCTGGCCCGCTTCATTCCGGGGGCCAGGCTTAAGCCGGCCTTTGGCTGGTTTATCCTGGCCATGGGCGGGTTTATTCTGCTCCGAGAGATGGTTTTCGCGCCCTGAGTAACTGGCTCCCCCGTATTTCTTGTGTGCCCTGCTCACCCCTGCTTATCCTCTTTTTCCGCTTCCACTCACCATCCAACCGCTTCCCGTCATGAAAATCGAACAGTTCGAAGACAAGGGCCTGGCTCATTTCTCTTACGCCATTTTCAGCGAGTGTGCCCGCGAAATCGTGCTCATCGACCCAGCCCGCAACCCCCAGCCCTACTACGACTACGCCCAGGCCCACGACGCCAAAATTATCAGCGTTATTGAAACCCACCCCCACGCCGACTTTGTGAGCAGCCACCTGGAGCTGGCCCAAACTACCGGGGCCGTTATCCGCGTGAGTAAGCTACTGGGAGCCGACTACCCGCATGAGGCGTTTGACGAAGGCGACTCCTTTACCAGCGGCAAGCTTACCTTTCGTGCCCTGAACACGCCCGGTCACTCGCCCGATTCCATCAGCATCGTGCTCAGCCGCGAAGGCCAGGATGTGGCCGTATTCACCGGTGACACACTTTTCATCGGGGATGTAGGCCGCCCCGACCTGCGCGAAAGCGCCGGCAACCTCACCGCCAAACGTGAAGAGCTGGCCCGGCAGATGTACCACTCGCTGCGCAACAAGCTTATGCCCCTGGCCGGCGAGGTGCTCGTATACCCGGCCCACGGGGCGGGTAGCCTCTGTGGTAAGGCCCTGAGCGGGGCCAGCAGCAGCACTATGGCCGACGAGAAGTTTGGCAACCCCATGCTGCGGGAGCTCAGCGAAGAGGCATTCGTGCAGGAGCTGCTCCAGGACCAGCCTTTCATTCCCAAGTATTTCGGCCACGATGTGGCCCTGAACAAAGCCGGGGCCCCGGCCTACGCACCCAGCGTGCAGCAGGTGAAGCGGCTGGCCGCCAATGCCCCGCTGGCGCCTGGTGTAGTAGTGGTTGACACCCGTCCTGAAGCCGAGTTCAAGAAGGGCCACGTGGCAGGTGCCTTCAACATTCAGCAGGGCGGCAAATTTGAAACCTGGCTGGGCTCGATTATTGGTCCTGAGGAGCCGTTTTACCTGGTGGGTGCCGATGAGGCCACGCTGGAAGATTTGATCCAGAAAACGGCTAAAATCGGCTACGAAACCCTGATTAAGGGTGCCCTGGTGGGCTCACCTTCTGCGGAAGCTACGCTGCCGAAGCTGGACGTGGAACAGTTTCGCCAGCATCCCGGGCAGTATACCATTGTGGATATCCGCTCTGCCACGGAGCACCGCGACGAGCCCCTGTTTGCCGGTTCCCTCAGCATTCCGCTGCCTGAGCTCCGGGAGCGGGCTACCGAAATTCCTACCGACAAGCCAGTGGTAGTGCATTGTGCCGGCGGTTACCGCTCGGCCGCGGGCAGCAGCATTGTGGCCCCGGCCCTGCCCGGCACCCCGGTGCTGGACCTGGGCGAGGCGGTCAAGTCCTTCCAGTCCGCAGCTGCCCAGCACTAACCCCCAGCCGGCCAACCGGAGCGCCGCCGCATATGGCGGCGCTCCGGTTGCCCAACGGGCTTGTTTCAGGTTTCCTCTTACCCAGTTGCTTTTTCTTTTTGCCATGTTTGGTTTGTTCCAGGGCAGTACGCCCGCGTATCAAAATCTCACTCCCACCCAGTTTGCGCAGGCACTGCGCCAGCCCGGCGCGGTGCTGCTGGATGTGCGCCGCCCCGATGAGTTTGCCGGTGGCCACCTGCCCGGAGCCATAAACATCGACGTTACTGCGCCCGGCTTCGCCCAGCGCGTGGCGGCCCTGGATAAAACCAGGCCGCTGTACGTGTACTGCCGCAGCGGCGCCCGCTCGGCCAACGCCGCCAGCCAGCTTACCACAGCCGGATTTGAGCAGGTTGCCAACCTGCTGGGCGGTGTACTGGACTGGCCCGAAAAGCTGGTCCGGCAGTAAGGTCTGTGGCTTCTGCGGGTGGCGCTTTCCGGGGCTTTTCCCTCCAGTTGCCGCCGCTCACGGGCGTCCTTTTTTCCTAGTGTTTTTCTTTGACTGCTTTTTATGCTTGAGTTACTTCGCCAGCCTTGGCCCTGGTACGTGGCGGGCCCCCTGATTGGGCTGACTGTGCCCGCCCTGCTGCTGATAGGCAACAAAGCCCTGGGTATCAGCTCCTCGCTGCGGCACATATGCGCCGCCTGCGTGCCTGCCGGCATCCCCTTCCTGACTTATAACTGGCGGACCGAGCTTTGGAACCTGTTTTTTGTGCTGGGCATCGGTATTGGCGGTTTTATTGGCTACCACTTGCTGGGCCACCCCGATGCCGTTGCCATTTCTACGGAAACGGTACGCGACCTGAAAGCGCAGCTGCACCTGACCGATTTCTCGGGCCTGTTACCCAAAGAGTTGTTTGCGCTGGAAAACCTTTCCAACTGGAAAGGCTGGGTGTTTCTGGTGCTGGGCGGCTTCCTGGTGGGTTTTGGTACGCGCTACGCCGGAGGCTGCACCTCGGGCCACGCTATTTCGGGCCTTTCCAACCTGCAGTGGGTGTCACTGGTAGCCGTCATCGGCTTCTTTGTGGGTGGCCTGCTCATGACGTGGGTATTCTACCCGATGCTGTTTTAACCAGCCTGTCCTCCTTTTAGCCCCCGGCAGCTGGGCGTGGCCGGGGGCGGCCCCCAGGCAGCAGAACTGCCTTACAAGCCAGCCGATCTGGCCCATGAATTTGCCGGACTGCACTTGCCCGGAAACCAGGAGTCAGGCCTGGTACTCCACGAAAGCCGCTTCTATGCCGGGCCGGCCCAGGTGGTACGCCTGCTGGGCACCCGCGCTTACTTTCAACCTCTTCTACCCTGATATGAAAAACCTGAAATACCTGGTGCTGGGCGTACTGTTCGGCATCATTCTCACGAAAAGCGAAGTAGTAAGCTGGTGGCGCATTCAGGAAATGTTCCGCTTCCAGAGCTTCCACATGTACGGCATCATCGGCTCGGCCATTGTAGTAGGCCTGATTTCCATTCAGCTTATCAAGCGCAACCGCCTCAAAACCATTAATGGCGAGGAAATTACCCTGGCCGACAAAAAGTATACCCACGGCACCTGGATCGGGGGCATCATTTTCGGGCTGGGCTGGGCCCTGACCGGAGCCTGCCCCGGCCCCATGTTCGCCCAGCTGGGCAGCGGGGTGGCCGGCGCGGCGGTGCTGATTCTGGCAGCCCTGGCCGGCACCTGGACCTATAGCGCCCTGCGCGACAAACTGCCCATGTAGAACTGGCTGGCCAACCGGTTCCTTACTTTTCAATCTTCTAGCCTACGCCTGTTATGGTGCCTTCTGAGGACTCCATCGTCGCGCGCCTCTCGGGGCTGGTACGGGTGCTGCTGCTGGTTACGGCCGCGCTGGTGCTGGTGGTGTCCATCGTGCTGACCCGGAAGCTGTTTTTAACGGCACTTCACTACTGTTAGGCTACTGGCAATGACAACTCCGCGTCTTGGTTTGCGTGAAAACTGGCCCCAGTTCGGCCTGCTGGTGCTGGTAAATGCCTTCGTGGGCGGCATGGTAGGGCTGGAGCGCACAATTCTGCCCCGGCTGGCAGAGCAGGAGTTTCATTTGGTGGCCCGCTCAGCTATTCTCGCCTTTATTGTGGTGTTCGGCCTGACAAAAGCCGTGGCTAATTACTACGCGGGGGCCTGGGCCAATACGGTAGGCCGTAAGAACCTGCTGGTCATCGGCTGGATCATTGGTTTGCCGGTGCCGCTACTACTGCTGTGGGCACCAACCTGGGGCTGGGTGATTTTCGCCAATGTGCTGCTGGGTCTGAATCAGGGCCTGGCCTGGTCGAGCACGGTGGTGATGAAAATTGACCTCGCAGGCCCCAGGCAACGCGGGCTGGCCATGGGCCTGAACGAGTCGGCGGGCTACCTGGCCATGGCCGCCACGGCATTTGCTTCCGGCTGGCTGGCCACCGCATACGGCCTGCGCCCCTACCCATTTTACCTGGGCATCGTGCTGGCCGTGCTGGGCCTGCTCAGCAGCCTGCTGGTGCACGATACCCGCCACCACCTGGCGCTGGAAGCAGCGCAGATACCAACCGGTTGCCCGGGCTCTTCCCTCTCCTTCTGGGACGTAACCTGGCGGCACCCCAACCTGGGTTCGGTCACGCAGGCCGGCCTGGTCAACAACCTTAACGACGGGATGGTCTGGGGCCTGCTGCCCTTGCTGCTGACCTCCAAAGGCTTTACCCTTATCCAGATTGGCACCGTAGCCGCCGTGTATCCGGCCGTGTGGGGCCTGGGCCAGCTGCTAACCGGCCCCTTAGCCGACCGGCTCTGCAAAAAAACCCTGCTGTTCTGGGGTATGCTGCTGCAGGGAGCGGTGCTGCTGGCCATGCTGTTCACCAGCAGCTACTCCGCATTTCTGACACTGGCGACACTGCTGGGCGCGGGCACGGCGCTGGTATACCCTACCTTTCTGGCGGCAGTGGGCGAGTACGCCCCGGCCCCACAACGGGCACGCAGCGTGGGGATTTTCCGCTTCTGGCGCGACGCCGGCTATGCCCTCGGGGCCTTGCTCACGGGCGTGTTGGCCGACGCTTTTGGGCTGGGTCCGGCCCTGGCAGCCATTGGTGGGCTTACCGTCGTATCAGCCTTTAGTATTCGTTACCGTATGTATTGCCTGCCTCAGGTTTCCGGCGGCTCCATTACCGCACCAGGCTGCTCCAACCGGGAACGGCGGCCGGGTAGCCGGGAGGCATCCTTCACTTCCCAGCCGCATCCGGGTTGGGGCAGTAGCATCTGGGGGGCCGGCACTACCCTGAAGAATCTATTCCGCTTAGGGCAGCAGCTAGTAGCTCCAACCAACCTATTCTCCCGCTTGCATTAGGCACCATTGTTACGCGCTACGGCCACAACGCCCGCCTTAGTTCAGCTCAATGATGGGCCTCACCGCCCGTACCCGTCTGCCCGATGAGCTAAGCCCCCGCCACCTACGACCAGCAGCGCCTGGCTGCTGCCTGCCTGCGGCTGGAGCGGCGTGGGCGGCTACACCGCATCTACGCCAACAAAGCAGTCCGCAGCCCGCTTCCAGGCGGGCTACGGACTGCTTTGTTTTGTGGCAGATAGTTTTTATCTGGTAACGGTATACTCAGAATTGCTTCAGAAACAGAATGTATTCTTGTGCCCGATGCAGGCTTCACGCATTCTTCATTACTACCTAAACAGCCACTCTCCTAACTGCCTCGCACTTTCACGGCAGAGCAGAGAATGAC
The DNA here is from genome assembly GCF_003944705.1 of Hymenobacter metallilatus. Taxonomy (GTDB): domain Bacteria; phylum Bacteroidota; class Bacteroidia; order Cytophagales; family Hymenobacteraceae; genus Hymenobacter; species Hymenobacter metallilatus. The sequence goes on from NZ_RWIS01000009.1 coordinate 27,691, forward strand.
AGCCGATAAATACTCCCGTTTACCACCTCCATATGCGCTAACTCTACGTTCTTCGCTCTGTTGCACTCATTTTAGTTGCCGTGACTTTTTTCCGCCTGAATCAGTTTACAAATATTACGGTCACTGTACGTTGCCGGCGCCATATTTGGCTGCTGGCTTTGCCATTGTTACTCGCCAGTTGCGTCAGCACTAAGTCGGTGTATACCCGCGACCATGTGGCCCGGCGCCTGCAGCGCCGCGGCGGCTACGAACTGGGCCCTGCCCGCCGGGCGGCCGCCCCGGCTCCGGCGCTGCCCAATTTGCAGGACGGCCTGAGTGAAGCTGAAACCGTGAGCCTGGCCCTGACCCGCAACCCGGCCTTTCAGGCCGACCTTAGCACCCTGGCCCTGGCCCAGGCCGATTTGCAGGATGCCGGCTTGCTGCCCAACCCCGTACTAAACCTGATGACGGCCCACGGCACCGCACCCTTCTCCCTGGCTCTCAATCTGGCTGCTGACCTGCTTTGGCAGCGGCCGGCCCGGGTGGGCGCCGCTCAACTCGAAACCCAGCGCGTGGCCGAAAGCCTCGTCAGCCGCGGCCTGCTCGTGAGCCGCGACGCGCAGGTTTCTTACACTGATGTTACGCTGGCCGATGAGCGGGTACGCATTGCCCGCGAGGCCATTGTGATGCGGGCCGAAGTGGCGCGCATTGTGCGGGCCCGCTACCGGGTGGGTGAGGCCAGCGAGCTGGAAACCGTGGCTCCCAGCGCCGATTCGTTGCGCGCCGTAGACGACTACTACCGGGCCCGCCGCGACAACCGGGTGGCCCGCCTGCGCCTGCTGGCCTCCCTGGGCCTGGATTCCGTGAATGCCGATTCCGTACGGTTTACTACCGCTCCCGCGGCGGCTGTTTCAGTACCTTCCTTACCGGTCCTGCTGGATTCAGCCTACGCAACCCGCCCCGACGTATGGGCAGCGCGGGTAAGCATTGAAGGTATTGGCCAGCGGCTGCGGTGGGAACGGAGCCGGGTGTTTGCGTTCATTGTTTCGCTGGATGCCCGCTTCAACAACCCTAACCCGGTGCACCTGGGACCGGGGGCAACCATTGGCCTGCCCCTGTTCAACCGCAACCAGGGCCGCATTGCCCGAGTGCAGGCGGAGCTGGAACAGGCGTCCTGGCAGTATCTGGCCCTGCGCCAGACCGTGAGCCTGGACGTGCGCGAAGCCTATGCCCAGTACGAGCAGGCCAGCCAAAGCGTGGCTTTGTGGGAACGGAGCTACCTGCCCAGTCTGCGCGATGCGCTGCGTCGCTCCACCAATGCCTTCATCAACGGCGACTTTCCCTACGTGCAGGTGGCCGAAACTACCCGCCAGCTGCTCGATGCCCAGCAGCGCGCCGCCGAGGCCCGCGCCGACCAGCGCCGCGCCCTGGCCCGGTTGCGGTATGCTGCGGGCGGGCGTTTTTAAACTGTAGCCGTTTTTTCGTTCGTTATGCACTCATCAAAAGTTGCCCTCTTTCTGCCGGCGGTTTCGCGTTGCCTAGCGCTGGCCGGTTTGCTGGGCGGCGCGGTAGCCTGCGGCAAGGCCGAAAAGCCGAAGCCTGCCAGCCCCGCCGAGATAGAAAACCCGGTTAAGGAGTCGGACCTGACTACCGTAACCCTCACCGCCGACGCCGAGAAGCGGCTGGGTATCAAAACGGTGGCTATTAAAGCCGATAACGTGCGGGCTACCCGTGAAGTGGGGGGCGAAATCCAGGCCGTGCCAGGTCAGGCCGTAACAATTGTGGCCCCGGTGCAGGGCACACTCCGCGGCGGGGCCAGCATAACGGCTGGCCGGCAGGTGAGCCAGGGCCAGACACTCTACCAACTGGTGCCCCTTCCCCCGGAGCGCGACTTGCTTACCCTCAACCAGGGCACGGCCCAGGCCCGCACCCAGCTGCAGGTAGCGCAGGCCCGCTTGCAACGGGCCGAGGAATTGCTGGCCGACCGCGCGGGCAGCGTACGGGCCCGCGACGATGCCCGCGCCGACGTGGCCCTGGCACAGCGCGCCCTGGCCGACGCCCGCGCCCGGCAGGGCGCACTCAGCGGCAATACTAATGGCGGCCAGGCCCTGCTCATTAAGGCTCCGCTAAGCGGCGTGGTACAGCGAGTGAATGTGGCATCCGGCTCGGTAGTAACCGCCAACACGGTATTACTGGAGCTGGCCGCTCTCAATAAAGTGTGGGTGCGCGTGCCGCTGTTTGTGGGCGACTTGCGCCGGCTGGGAAAAGAACAAACGGTAACCGTGCGCCCTCTGAATGGTGGCCCGGCCCGCCCCGCCCGCCCGGTTGAAGCACCTTTGCTCGGGGCCACGGCCGGTACGGGTACGGCCGATGTATTCTATGAGCTGGACAATGCCGACCAGGCCTTCCGGCCGGGCGAGCGAGTGGCCGTGGATGTGGCGCTGGGTAGCGGCAACCTCGCCGTAGGTGGCGCAGGCCAGCCTGCCCCCGCTACCCCGGCCCTGACCATACCGGCCGCCGCGCTGCTCTACGATGCTTCGGGCGGGCAGTGGGTGTACGTGCGCACCAAGCCCTTGCAGTACACCCGCCAGCGAGTAGAAGTGCAACGCGCCGTAGGTGAGCAGGTGGTTGTGTTGCGGGGCGTGCAGGCAGGGGCCGAAGTGGTGACGGATGGTGCGGCAGAGCTATTCGGGACAGAGTTTGGCGGTAGCCACTAACGGTGAGGTGGTGAGGTGGCGAAATGGTGAGTTATCGTTCAAGCTGCGTCCCTCGCGCAAAACGTGCCACCAAAACAGCAGACTCACCCTTTCGCCATTTCACAATTTCACCCTATGAAGTGGATAATAGAATCGGCGCTGCGGCTGCGGCTGGTGGTGGTGGTCTTGTTTGGCGTACTGCTGGTGGCAGGCCTGCAAGTGGTGCGCAATACGCCGCTGGATGTGTTTCCGGAATTTGCCCCGCCCTACGTGGAAGTGCAGACCGAGGCGCCCGGCCTGAGCACGGCCGAGGTGGAAGCCCTGGTGAGCGTGCCGCTGGAAAACGCGCTGAACGGCACGCCCGACGTCAAGAAAATCCGCTCCAAATCGGTGCTGGGTCTCTCGTCGGTGGTGCTGTACTTCCCGCAGGGCATCGATATTAATAACGCCCGGCAGGCCGTGCAGGAGCGGCTGGCGCGGGTGGCGCCCACGCTGCCCGGCGTGGCCCGGCCCCCGGTTATGCTTTCCCCGCTGTCGTCCACCAGCCGGGTGCTGAAAATTGGGGTTTCTTCTGATAGCCTCACGCAGGTGGAAATGACCACGCTGGCCCGCTGGAGCATCCGGCCCCGGCTGATGGCCGTGCCCGGCGTGGCCAATGTGGCCATCTGGGGGCAGCGCGACCGGCAGCTGCAGGTGCTGGTGAACCCCGAGCAGCTACGCACCCTGGGCCTTACCCTGGCCGAAGTGGAAAAGGCCGCCGCCGATGCTACCGCGCTGGCCGGCGGCGGCTTCATCGATTCGCCCAACCAGCGGTTGGCCGTGTCGCAGAGCTCCGCCATCCAGACCGCCGCCGATTTGGCCCAGATGCCCGTGACCTTTCGCAACGGCGTGAGCTTGAAGCTGGGCGAAGTGGCGCAGGTGGTAGAGGGCTTTCCGGCCCCCATTGGCGACGCGGTAATTAACGACGGCCCCGGGCTACTGCTCATCGTGGAAAAGCAGCCCGGCGCCAATACCCTGGACGTGACCCGGCAAGTGGAGGCGGCCCTGAACGCCATGCGGCCCGGCCTGAAAGGCCTGGAAATCGACTCGACTATCTTCCGTCCCGCGACCTTTATTGAAATGTCGCTGAGCAACCTCAACAAATCCCTGCTCATTGGCTGCGTGCTGGTGGTGCTGGTGCTGCTGTTCTTTTTATACGAGTGGCGTACGGCCCTGATCAGCGCCCTGGCCTTACCTACCTCGCTCATTGCGGCGGCGCTGGCCCTGCGCTACTCCGGCAAAACCATCGATACCATGGTGCTGGCCGGCCTTATCATTGCCCTGGGCGAGGTGGTGGACGACGCCATTATCGACGTGGAGAACATCATGCGGCGGCTGCGGCTCAACCACGCGGCCGGCTCGCCCAAAACGGCCTTTGCGGTGGTGTACGAGGCCAGCATGGAGGTGCGCTCGGCCGTAATTTTCGGCTCCGTTATTGTGGCGCTGGTCCTGCTGCCCATTTTCCTGTTGCCGGGCCTGTCGGGGGCATTTTTCCAGCCCCTGGCCTTTGCCTACGTGCTGGCCATCCTAGCCTCCCTGTTCGTGGCCCTGACGCTGACGCCCGCGCTGGCCCTGATTCTGCTGCCTAGGGCGGCCGAGAAGGCCTCGAAGGATGCGCCGGTGGTAGCCTGGCTGAAGCGCCACTATGCCCGTATGCTGCCCGGCTTGCTGGCCCGGCCCAAGCGGGTGGCCTGGTCGCTGACGGGGGTGGCCGTGGCCTCTTTGCTGCTGGTACCCTTGCTGGGCCAGGAGTTTCTGCCCAACTTCAAGGAATACGACTTTCTGATGCACTGGGTGGAAAAGCCCGGTACATCCTTGCAGGCCATGTCGCGCATTACGGTGCGGGCCAGCAACGAGCTGCGCGCCATTCCGGGCGTGCGCAACTTCGGGGCCCACATTGGCCGGGCCGAGGTGGCGGACGAAGTGGTAGGACCGAATTTCACGGAACTGTGGATTTCGGTGGACCCGAACGTAGACTATGAGCAGACGGTGGCCAAAATTCAGACCGTGGTGGACGGCTACCCCGGCCTGTACCGCGACCTGCTGACCTACCTGCGGGAGCGAATTAAGGAAGTGCTGACCGGCACCTCGGCCACCATCGTGGTGCGCATCTTCGGCCCCGACCTCGACCAGCTCTACACGAAGGCCAAAGAGGTAGGCAGCAAGCTGGAGGGCGTGGAAGGCGTAGTGGACCTAAAAGTGCAGCAGCAGACGCTGGTGCCCCAGATTCAGGTGAAGATGAAGCCCGAAGCAGCGGCCCGGTTTGGGCTTAGCCCGGGTACGGTGCTGCAAGCCATCAGCACGCTGGTGAAGGGCCGCAAGGTGGGCGAAATCTACCAAGAGCAAAAGATTTTTGATGTGGCCGTGTGGGGCCAGCCGGCCGTGCGCGCCGACTTTGGAGCCGTGCGTGAACTGCTGGTGGGCCTGCCCGGCGGCGGGGCCGTGCCCCTGCGTGAGGTGGCCGATGTGCGCATCGTACCTACGCCCAACGAAATTACCCGCGAAGCCTCTTCCCGCCGCATCGACGTGACCCTGAACGTGCGCGGCCGGGACCTGGGCTCGGTGGCCCGCGACGTGCAGGCTCAGGTGGACGGCGTGGCCTTCGGAGCCGGCTACCACCCCGAAATTCTGGGCGAATACGCCGAGCGGCAGGCCTCGCAGAACCGCATGGCCCTGCTGGTGTGTCTTTCGCTCGTCGGCATCTTCCTGGTGCTCTACACCGATTTCGGCACCATCCGGCTGGCCGTGCTGGGTATTCTGAGTTTGTTTTTTGCCGTGTCGGGCTGTTTGCTGGCGGCGTTTCTGGCGGGTGGGGTGCTGTCACTGGGTTCCATCGTGGGCTTTATTACGGTGCTGGGCGTGGCGGCCCGCAACAGCATTATGCTCGTGAGCCATTATCAGCACCTGGAGCGCGAGGAGGGCGTCCCGTTTGGCAAGGACCTCATCATTCGCGGCTCGCTGGAGCGGGTGTCGCCTATTATCATGACGGCCCTCACCTCGGTGCTGGCGCTGCTGCCCATTATCGTGGCCGGCAACGAGCCGGGCGCGGAAATCGAGCACCCCATGTCGGTGGTGATTTTAGGCGGGGTGATTACCTCTACCGTGCTCAACCTGGTGGGTATGCCAGCGCTGTACTGGGCCTTCGGTCGTAAGTCAAATTCGGCCCTGCCGCCGCTGGACACGGCACCAGAATAGCGGATGCTGGTGCCCCGTAACGGTATAGCAGGTTTGTAACGTACTGATTTGCAGCCGGGCGCCGTTGCCACGTCCTCGCGTTGAACGAAGACGTGGCAACGGTGCCCGGCTGCCCTCGATACGCAAACCTCTATACTTGAGGGCGGTGCCAGTCTTTTCAACTACAGACAGGCTTGACACTATTCCCGGCCTGGGAGCGGGCAGAGTATCGTGCGCCAGTGCCAGCCGGGTGGTGCGGGCCGGGGCATTATGCGGCTGTTGTGTACCTAAGTTCACGCGCCAACGTAAACAGGAGCCTTACGAGCCCCCGAATCTGACTTTGTGACGAGCGTTGCACGAACAGCGCGTGTGCAAAGTGCGGGCCAGGGCCGGATCAGCCCGCAACTTGCCCGGAACGCCGTACCTTGCCCGCCAGTTTCTGCATTGCCTACCTCCTTCCACTCGCTCCCGTGTACATTCACCAAGTGGCGGCCTATCTGCCGACCAGCATTGTTACCAACGAACACTTCACTCGTCTGAATGGCCTGTCCCACGAGTGGATAACAGAACGTACCGGCATCCGGGCGCGCCGCAAGGCCGGCCCCGGCGAAAACACCAATACCATGGCTCTGGAGGCCACCCGTCGGGCCTTTGCCCAGACCTCCGATTTTCAGCCGACCGAAGTAGACCTGATTGTGGGCGGCACCTACACTCCGCACGATACCATCTATACCCTGGCCCACGCCGTACAGCGGGAGCTGAATGTATCGGATGTGCCGGTTGTCAGCATTTCTTCGGCCTGTTCGTCCCTGCTGAATGCGGTAGAAATTGTGGAAGGCTATTTTGCCTTAGGCAAATCGAAACGCGCCCTGGTGGTTGTAAGCGAGCATAATACGGCCTATAACAACGACCTGGATACTGTAGCCGGCCACCTCTGGGGCGACGGGGCCGCTGTTCTGCTTATCTCCCAGGAGCGCCTCAGCCCCGCCGACCTGCGCGTACAATCCATCCGCACGGGTGGGGCCGGCAACATTGGCAAAGCCGACCAGGCCGTAACACTGAAACCAGTGGAGCGGGGAATTATCATGCCGTTTGGTAAGGATGTGTTTATGCACGCCTGCACCTACATGACGCGGGTTACCCAGCAGCTACTGGAGCAGAACAACCTGGCGGTGGAAGATGTCACTTACCTGATTCCGCACCAGGCTAACCTGCGCATTACCAGGAACGTGCTACAGCAGCTGGGCCTCCCCGAGGAGAAAGGGGTATCCAATATCGAAGAGCTGGGCAACACTGGCTGCGCCGGTGCCGCCATTGCCCTGGCCGATATGTGGCCGCAGCTGCAGCCCGGCAACCACATTGTGGTTACGGTATTTGGTGGCGGCTACTCCTACGGTGCCATGCTGCTGGAGCGGTAGCGCAGCACGTGGCGCTACCGCTCCAGCAAGCCCGTTACAGGTCGGGGGCTACTCGGCTACTACAAACGGAGTAGTGCCCTCCCGGCCGTTGGTATCCGTCCAGCGGATGAGGTAATAGCCGGCCCGCAACGAGGGCGGTGTTACGCGCAACACGTTTAGTCCGGGCAGATATTCGGAGCGGGAGCCCCCCAGGTAGCGGCCCACGGCATCGTAAAAGCGCACGATTAGCCCCCCTGCTGCCGCCCCACCTACAAACTGCAGGCTAACTGGGCCATTGCCTTTCACTGGGTTGGGAAACAGCTGCACCGAGTTGGCCGCCGAGGCATCGTCGGTAATACCGATGGGCACAGCGGCATCGGTTGTGGCATCGGGGCGCCGCACACGTAAGCGGTAGTAGCTTATGCCTCCCAGAGGCTGGGGGTCGGTTAGGGTATATTGGTTGCTGCTTGCTCCTGCCGCTACGGTAGCCACTGTTTGCCAGCCCGCCGTAGTATCGGCCGGGGCACGCTCCACTACAAACCCACTTACTAGGCACTCGTCGCGGGTGGTCCAGCGCACCGTTACGCCGGCCCCGGCCGCAAAGCTGGCGCTTTGGGTAGTGAGCGGGGCCGGCAGCATAGGAGCAGGTCCGCACACAGCCGTCTGGAAGCTGCGGGTACGCAGCACGTAGCGGCCCCCGGCCACGTCGCTGCCGGCAGCCAGTGTACGGCTGCGCTGGCCCCGGGCAATGGCGTAGTGCATAATGGCGGTGGGCAAAATCAGATGGGAGAGTTGCTGGGCGTGTCCCAGCTCATGCACCGCCACCGACTCAAAATCCACCTGCGTGAGCGAAGGAGAAGCCGTGCCGAACTGCCAGTTGGTGGCATCATCAAACTGCGTGTCCACCTCCTGCACATAAAATACCACTGTGCCATCGGGGCGGTAGCAGCCCCGGTAGTAGCTGGTGGTGCGCCCCAGCACCCCGGTAGGCAGTTGGCTGCTGGCATCAAACCCCACCGAGTTTTCGCCGTCTTCGGCCACGCCGGTCTTTGTGCGGGTTGCCCCTACCGTCCAGTTCACGCCTGTTTGACAACGCCAGGTAACCAGTGCCCGCTGCCACGAGGCCGCGGCGGCAGCATTGGCGGCAAAGTCGGACTCAAAACGAAACGTCATGCCCCCGGCACCGTCGAAGTTGCGGTGAGCCGGCACTGCGCGTTGGCCGGTGTTGGTATCCAGCACATTGGAGGCGGCAAATACAACCGTTACAATTCCGGGGCTGGTGGCCTGCACCTGCCCATCGGTGGTGATGCGCACGGTGCCGGTACCAGCCGGATTGCGCGTGGCGCTCAACGATGGCACGCGCACCTGCACCCGGGTATCCGACCAGCTCAGGTAATCATCGGCGTTGGCTTTGGTATAGGAAGCGCCGCCATCATCGGCATTGCGAAACTCCACGCTGCCGGCACCCCGCGTTGCGCCAAAACCCGTACCCGAAATGGTCAGGACCGAATTGGTACCGGCCGTGAGGCTGGTTGGTGCCAGGGTGGTAATTACCGGCGCCTGCCCCTTCGCCGCCACAGGCTGGTCCAAACGGTGCAGCGCGGCCTCCAGTGCCCGGTTGGGCTGCACCAGCCGGGGTGCCCCCAGCCCAACCTGCTGATAGAAGCCGGCGTTGAGCTGCCGGTACTGCCGGAAGGGTTCGGTGGCCGTTCCGTCGGTGAGCACATAGCGGATAAAGCCCTGCTGGCTGCCATATGCCTGCCAGGCTCCTTCTGCCACCGTAGCTGGCTCCAGAAAGAAAATTCCCTGCTCTCCGGGCTCCAGGCGTAGCGTATTGGTAAGCTCCTGCCGCTCCAGGCCCAGAGTACCACCCTCCGTTACTAGGGTTAGGGTAGGCCCGGCAGGCCCTTTCAGCTGCTTGAATACCTGCAGCTGGTGCCGGGTATAAATTCGACCCTGGGGCCCCCGGAAGCTGTGAGCGTCCAGCACCTGTGCTTCTACAATACGGGTGGCCCGGGCCGCCCGCAGCGCCGGGTCCAGGGGCAGCAGCAGGCAGTGCGTTTCGGAGGAGGCAGCTACCTGCGCGGCTGCGGGCAGGGTAGCCAGCCCGCAGCTTAGCAGCAGAGGAAGCCAGAGGATATTTTTGGGGTACATAGGGCTACGGAGTGGCCAACAGGGCCGCAGGTAAGGTACTCCAATTATTGCGTTCCGGTTAAGTGCCTGCCTCGCTTTTTTCCGCTTCTCTGCCAAATGCCGCGCAACCGTTCTTCGGCCCTTGGCCTCTTGTTGGCAGCATCTACCTTTTTCATCTATTCTTATGCGTACTGCACCTTTAGCTGCCGCGGCTATGCCGGCTGTGCTGGCCATGCTGGCCCCCCATCTGGTTACTGCCCAAACCACCGACACCACCACTGCCACCCAGCAGGCCCAGCCCGCCGCAGCGGGGTCGGGCACCCTGGTCCGGCTGGGCACGGGCCTTACCCGGGGGTTTGAGCTGGGCGGCTACCGTGGCCTTTCGGTACCGCTGGTACTGGGCCTGGAGCACCATGTATCGTCGGCGGTTTCGGTGTACGCCAATGCCTTTGGCGGAATGGAGCTTGGCCGCCGCACTTATTTCGACGGCCCCCCAACATCCTTTATTGGCGACTACGGCCTTGACCTGGGCGTGAAGTATTACTACAACCAGGAAAAGCGCCGGCAGAAGGGCCGGGTCACCGGGTCTTTCGAGGGCAACTACCTAGCTCTGCACAGCAACTCCACCTTCAATCCCGACGCCTACCGTACCTATCGGTATTCTACCCTGACGGTAGTGTGGGGCATGCAACGCCGCATTGGTAAATATGGCTGGTTTGAAGCCTACGTGGGTGGAGGTATCGGTCGGGAGCCGGGGTATACCTACAACGGGTACTATGGCCCCACCAAACAAGCTGCCTGGTTTGGCTTTGCCCCGGAGTTGGGCATTAAGTTTAGTTTAGGCAGCCGCCTCACCAGTCACTAACCCGCAGGCACTACCCCCACAGATGGGGCACCCGAGAATAGTGTTCAGGGGCCCCATCTGTGGGGGTGGGCTGGCTTAGAACAGACTGCCTTGCACGGCCTGCGGAATTACGCGGGGCGGCTGCACGACCATACCCGTCAACTCGTGCAGGCGGCGCATAAAATGCTCCGCCCAGATGGGGGAATGCAGGATGTCCTTCTGGTGGATGAACACGTAGGCCGTATGCAGGCCCGCTTCCAGCCAGCTGGCAATACGCGCTGCCCAGTCGTCGGCGCGCTTGAAATCAGAGTCTATCAGGCCGTGGCCATTAATGCGCAGGAAGGCCACAGGAGAGGTCAGGCGCATGTGCAGCACGTCGCGCCGGCCAGCCACATCACTTAGCACCAGGGGCTTGCCTAGTGCCTCCAGCATAGCCGCTACCGAATCCAGTAGCCCCCTATCGGAAAACCACGCCGGATGCCGCAGCTCCACGGCCAGGGGCACATAGTCCGGAAAATCCAGCAGATACCGCTCCAGGCGTGGCAGGTGCTCAGGCCCAAAAGTGGGCGGCAGCTGCAGAAAGGCGTGGCCCAGCGTAGGCCCCAGCCCCTCAATAGCCCGGCAGAAGCTCGTGGTCAGGTCGTCGGCATTGTAGAGGGCCCGGTCGTGGCTGATGGATTGGGGCAGCTTGGGGCAGAACCGGAAAGTTGGGGGCACTGCCTCGCGCCACTTGCGCACGGTAGGCGCATCCGGAATCCGGTAGTGGGTCGTATTCAGCTCAATGCTATTGAATTGCCGGGCATAATGGTGCAGGTAATCCGTCTCGCGGATACCAGCCGGAAAATAGTTGCCTACCCAGGCCTTGTTGGTCCAGATGGGGCAACCCACAAACAGGGCGGGCGGAGCCGGCTGGACCGGCAGCGCCCGGGCCAGTACCCGGGCCGTATCGGGGTGGTCGGGGGGCAGGCGAAAGTTGACGTAACGCAGGTCGGAAAGACGGCCAAAATCCATACCCGAAGGTACGGCAAAACACAGGACCACGGTTATTGCTTCAACGTGTGCTACTTAGCCGGCCACCTCTTCCAGGTCTTAGCACATTTCCGTGACTTTTGCAACCTGCTTTTATCCCCCGGGAGGGCGCAAAGGCCAAAATTTTTTAAGCGGCAGATATTCTAATTTTTTACGCTTGCAGTCATACGTATAAAAAGAGTGCAAAAACCATCTTAATCAAACACAATCAATCATTTCGCGAAGGACCATTCAATAATTTAAATGCAAAAATTATTTAAAAAGGTCAATTATTACCCTGCGTACTCCGCTTGTACGCCTGACTTCCGGGCAGTGGTTTGGGGGGCGGCTTCTAGATTTGTCGGACTCACCAACCAAGAGACTTCATGAAGTTGACTCTACGACTGCATCTCTCGGGCTTGATGATGGGCCTGCTTCTCGTGCTGCTGACGGCCTTCTCGGCCTCGGCTCGCCTGCGGCGGGCATGTGACGATGAAAAAGCCCCCGCAGCGGCCGCTAAAAAGGCTACTGTTTTACGTGGCCGCGCCTCCTGGTACGGCCGTGAACACCAGGGTCACCGCACCAGCAATGGGGAGCGGTTCGACCGGAACAAGTATACCTGCGCCCACAAAACCCTGCCGTTCGGTACCCGACTGCGGGTTACCAACCCCCAAACCGGCAAGGCTGTGGTGGTGCGCGTAACCGACCGGGGCCCGTTCCGCCACCAGCGCATTCTGGACCTGGCCGAAGTAGCGGCCCGCCCGCTGGGCATCATCAGTGCCGGCGCAGTATCGGTAGTGGCCCAGGTGGTTGACCCCTCCACTCCCCTCGGCCCCACCGATGCTCCCGAGGACCTGGCCCTGCTGGCCGCCGACTCCACCGTACTGGCCGCTGTGCATACCGATATTCAGGCCGGCGCAACGGAAGCAGCCGATGTAGCCCTGAAAGCGGAACCTGCCGCCACCTTTGTTATCCAGGCTGGCACCTTCGGTGACCCACGCAATGCCCGCGCCATTATGGACAAAATCCAGAGCGTGGAGCCCAAGCTTCTGGTAACTACCATAGCCACTACCACCGCCGAGGGCAAGGCCCTGAACCGCGTGGTGGTGGGCCGCTTCGCCACCCAGGCCGAGGCCGATGAGGTACGGCTCCGGCTGGCCCGTGTGGGTGTGGCTGGTTTGGTACGCCAGGGCGAGAATCTGTAAGTAGTTATTCTGTTTAAAAAAAAAGCAGCTAATCCTTCTGGATCAGCTGCTTTTTTGCTTTTATGTACTGCTTGATAAGTAGCAGGGTTGAAAGAAGGTATACACAAGAAAATAGCGGAGTTTTTATATAGTTCAGTCCGACTGTATACTAGGCTATTTACGGGAACCGTTGATGAGCCATACCTTGTCTCATTTCAATCATGAAAATTATACCGGCTACACTAGCACTAGGACTATTAACAGCTGCCGCTGCTCAAGCGCAAACCTCACAGGGAACTACCTACCTGCGCATCAACGCGGGCAATATCAGCTACACTCAGCGGGCGGAAGACAATTTTCGCAGCATTAGTGGTGCGCTACTGCCAGCGGCCGGACACTTTATAACTACCAACTTTCTGGTAGGCGCAGAGGTGCCCCTTGGCTACTCTCACTACCGATACGAGTATGTTTTCTCCGGAACAATCGGCTCCGACGAGAAGTTCTCGGCCAGTGACGTTACGTTTGGCGTATCTCCCTTCGTGCGGTACTACCTGCCGGGCACTGGTTCTCACCGGTTCTTCGGGCAGATTTCAGGTGGCCTGGGGTGGCTAAGGAACCGGCAACAGAACACGTATTCGGGTCGCTATAAGACTAGGCGTGAAAGGACGATAGATTATCAGGAGTATGGTGCCGGACTGGGCTATAATTATTTTATCACTCCGAGCGCGGCATTGGAGCTGACTGCCGGTTACAAGCGTAGCACCCTGGGCCCTGACCGCACCAATGGCAACCTTGACGTTCAGGCCGGGTTTGCTCTACTTTTACCCAGCATTAAATAAGCAGCATCATCTCCACTCGATAGCACAATCTGCCGCAGTCAGCATCTGAGCGGCACGCAACGCGCGGGGTAGTTGCGTGCCGCCTTTTTTTGTCGGATGTTGACCTGGCTTTTGTGCTTCCTGTATATGCTTCGTTTTCTTCCCGGCACCTTGGTGCTCCTCGTTACGCTTACTCTTACCTGGGTTCTGAATACCAAGCAGGGCGACGTGCCGCCCGTGGCCCGGTTGCTGAGCCCCTACCGGGGCTTCTGGCAGAACGGCGAAACGGAGGCAGACTTCCCCGAGCAGCAGACCCTGCACCTGCCCGGCCTGCGCCAGCCCGTGCGCGTACGGTTCGACGACCGGCGGGTGCCGCACATTTTCGCCCTCAACGACCACGACCTGTACTACGCCCAGGGCTACCTCACGGCCCGCGACCGGCTCTGGCAGATGGAGTTTATGACCCGGGTGGCGGCCGGCCGCATTTCGGAAGTAGTGGGGCCGAAAGCACTGGAGTACGACCGGTTTCAACGGCGCATGGGCCTACCTTTTGGGGCCGAAAACTCCCTACGGTCCATGCTGAAAAACGACACGACGCGGCTGGTGCTGGAGTCGTATTCGGCGGGCGTGAATGCCTACATCAGCAGCCTTTCGCCCAAGGATTACCCGTTTGAGTACAAGCTGCTCGATTACGCCCCCGAGCCCTGGCAGCCGCTCAAGTGCGCCCTGCTGCTGAAGCTGATGGCCTGGGACCTGAGCGGCCGCTCCGACGACCTGCGCCTGAGCAACATCCTAAGCAAGTACGGATCGGAAGTGACGCGGGACCTGTTCCCGGACTACCCCTTCCGTGAAGACCCGATTGTGCCCGTGGGTACGCCCCTGGATTTCAAGCCGCTGCCGGTGCCGGCCACACCACCCTCGTTCACGGCGGCGCTGTCGGGGAAGGTGCCGCAGCGGGAGCCGGATGCCGAGCTGGGCTCCAACAACTTTGCCGTGGCGGGCCGCCGCTCGGCCTCGGGCCTGCCGCTGCTGGCCAACGACCCGCACCTGCAGCTGAATTTGCCCAGCATCTGGTACCAGGTACAGCTGCACGCCCCCGGCCAGAACGTGTACGGCGTAACCATTCCGGGCGCGCCGGCCGTCATTATCGGGTTTACGGAGCAGGTGGCCTGGGGCGTAACCAACGTGGGCGGCGACGTGCTGGACTGGTACCAGCTCAAATTCAAGAATAGCTCGAAGCGCGAGTACTGGCACGCTGGGCGCTGGAAACCGGTGCGCCGGGTGGTGGAGCGCATTGTGGTGCGCGGCCTCCCCGACCGCCTCGATACCGTGCTCTACACCCACCACGGCCCCGTGGTGTACGACCAGCAGGAAAAACCCTTCAACCCCCAGACGCCCACCCAGCACGCCATGCGCTGGACCGCCCACGAAGGTGCCGACGAGGTGCTGGCCTTTGTGAAGCTTAACCACGCCCGCACCTACCAGGATTATGACCGGGCCCTGCATACCTACGGCTCCCCGGCCCAGAACTTTATCTTCGCCAGCAACCAGAACGACATTGCCATCCGGCCCAACGGCCGCTACCCGCTGAAGTGGCCCGAGCAGGGCAAGTTTATTCTGGACGGCTCCGATGCCCGCGCCGACTGGCAGGGCTGGATACCGATGACGCAGACGCCGCGGGTGCAGAACCCGGCCCGGGGCTTTGTATCATCGGCCAACCAGCACTCGGCCGGGCCCGACTACCCCTACTACATCGGTTGGGACTACGCGCCCTGGGACCGGGGCCACCGCATCAACCAGCAACTGGCCAAAATGCGCCGCGCCACGGCCGATACGCTGCGCCTGTTGCAGAACGACAACCTCGGCATCAACGCCCAGACCATGCTGCCGTGGATGCTGGAAACGATGGTTGGTAATAAGATGACAGACCGAGAATTTCCACCGCCGTTACCAAATACACCCAATGGTGAAGCGCTTGGCGTATTAAGAAACTGGGACTATCACTATACCACCGAGGCTATAGCCGCAACCATTTTCGAACTGTGGTACCAGGATTTGGTAAAGCGGCTATGGGAGGATGATTTCAGCAAAGCTGCCACCGGCCTGGAAATGCGCTATCCTTCGCGGGACCGAACCAATCAACTGTTGCTAAGTCAACCTTTTGCTGCACGCTACGGCAGTTACCCCGCCAGCCCCTGGATTGACGACCGGCGCACCCCCAAGAAGGAAAACGTGCACGACCTGCTGGCAGCTTCCCTACACTTCGCCGTGGATTCGCTGACCCGCAAGTTTGGCCCGCTGGGGCCGAAGTGGGGCTGGGCCAACCAGAAAAGCACCGATATCAATCACCTGGCCCAGCTGCCGGGCTTCGGGCACCAGGATATTGTGTGCGCCGGCAGCCCCGGCACCGTGAATGCCACCGGTCCGCGCAACGGCCCCTCCTGGCGCATGGTGGTGGCGCTGGGGCCGCAGGTGAAGGCCTACGGCATCTTCCCCGGCGGGCAAAGCGGCAACCCGGCCTCCCGCTATTATGACGATATGCTGGAAAGCTGGCGCGTGGGCAAGCTGGATGAGCTGGTGTTTCTGCGCGCCGCCGACGAAAACCACCCCCGCCTGCGGGCTGCCTGGCGGCTGGAGCAGTAAGAGGACTGATGCTTTCGTTTCCTGTGTAACTTGTCAGCTACCCCACCCGCTTGCGTGTTCCCTATTTCTGTGAAATGTCGTTGTTTCCCGCTTCTCCGTTAGCCCGGCCAATTCTTCTTTGCGGTCTGGCAGTTAGCCTGACGGCACCTGCGCTGGCGCAGAAAACCAGCGCCAAAACCAGCGCCAAAAGTGCCGACCGGCCGGCGGTGCCCGCGCCGCGCGTGTATGAGCAATACGAAGTCCAGATTCAGCCGGAGTACGCAGAGGGCCAGTACGCGCTGCAGCAGTATCTGCTCACGAAAGTGCAGCGGCCCCCAACAGTACAAAGCGGCCAGGTACGCGGGCTGGTGCAGATTTCCGCCACCGTGCAGCCCGACGGCCGCCTGACCGATGCGTTTGTGCTGCGGGGCTTGAGCGCCGAATGCAACGCGGAGGCACTTCGGCTGGTGAAAGCCATGCCCCGCTGGCGCCCCGCCCGCCGCTCCAACGAAGCCGTAGCAGCCCGCGTTCTGCTGCCCGTGATGTTTGAGCCAGCCCCCAAACCACAGCGCTCCGTTACCGTGAAGGGCAACAGTGAGGCGGTTGAGCTGAGCGGCCTGGGCGACCCGGTGGTGGTGGAAGTAGTAGAAAACAAAGTGTACACCTACGTGGAGCAGATGCCGGTATTTCCGGGCGGGCAGGAAGGGCTGATCAGCTATATCCAGGCCAGTCTGCGCTACCCGGCCGAGGCCGTGGAGAAAAAGGTGGAGGGGCGGGTATTCGTGAAATTCACGGTGGAGCCCAGCGGCAGAGCCATCAACCCGGAAATCATAAAAGGCCTGGGAGCCGGCTGCGACGAAGAAGTACTGCGGGTGATTCGGGCGCTGCCGCCCTTTGAGCCCGGCAAGCAAAACGGCCGCACCGTGTCGGTATCGTACACGGTGCCGGTTACATTCAGTTTGCAAACCACGCCAGGGGCACCGGGTGTGGCCATTCCGCCAGTGCCTAGCTTGCCCAAACCGGAGGACAAAGTATATACCTACGTGGAGCAGATGCCCCGGCTGGCCGGCACCACTGATGCCACCATTGCCTCGGCCCTGCAGGCAGCTGTGGTGCTGCCCAAAGAGGTAGCACAAGGCACCACCGAAGGCCGGGTGTACGTGAGCTTTGTGGTGGGCCGGGAGGGGCAGGTGGAAGAGGCCAGAGTCGTCCGGAGCCTCAGCCCCGCCTGCGACGCCGCCGCCCTGGCCGCCGTGGCGAAGCTGCCACGCCTGGAGCCCGGCCGGCAAAACGGTCAGGCTGTGCGGGTGCAAACCACCCAATTGGTGCAGCTCTACAGCCCGACCCATGTGTTTGAGCCGCGCGAGGCCGCTACTCAGGCTACGTTTGCCGGCGGCGGCATGGCCCTGCGGCAGTATTTCACCACCAAGCTGCGGGAGCCGAAAGTGCTGGCCAAAGAGAATCTACGCGGAGCCGTGGAAGTGCGCTTTGTGGTGCTGCCCGATGGCAAAATCGGGGCCGCCGAAGTAGTGCGTCCCCTTTGCCGCAGCTGCGACGAAGAAGCCCTGCGCCTGGTGCGTAGTATGCCCACCTGGACACCCGCCCACGATGCTTCCGGCCAGGCCATTGCCGTGCGGCAAAGCGTCATTATTCCGATGCCTGCACCGGAGCTAAGCCGCAAGCCCGGCACCATTCAAGACTAACCCCCCGTTCTGTCGTCCATGAAATCTTTCAGTGTACTGCTGCTGCTGATTCTGGTTTCCGCTGTGCTGGCGCAGCTTTTCTTGCCGTGGTGGAGCGTTGTACCGCTGTGCCTGGGGCTGGCGGCCTGGCGCAGCACCTCTATTGGCGGCGCGTTTCTGGCGGGGCTGCTGGGTGCGGGCCTGAGCTGGTGGCTGCCGGCGGTATGGCTGAATACCCATGGGGCCGGTTTGCTGGCCACCCGCGTGGCTACCCTCATTCCCCTGGGCGGCAATACCGGGCTGCTGGTTTTGGTGAGCGGGCTGCTGCTGGGGCTGGCAGGCGGGCTGGCGGCGCTTAGTGGCGCCCTGTTCCGATGGGCATTTGCGCCCCGGCCCGCAGCCCCGGCAAAGGCCTGAACATAATCCATTAACTAGGCTGAGTCTGAAAACTCCAGAACCGTCATGCTGAGCGGAGTCGAAGCATCTCTCCCGCTTCGTCTGAGCCGTTAAACGAAGCGGGAGAGATGCTTCGACAAGCGGATGCCAGATGAGCAGGACATTTCGCGGATCAGAACCAACTTTTCAAACACAGTCTGGTTCGGCAGATTGCTTTTCCTAAAACTGCGAGATGAACGCAAAGGCCTGCAGCGTGTAGGCCGTTACGGAGGTAAAGTGGTTGCCGCCCTGAATGGGCCGTAGCTCTACCTGCGCAGCACCCCGGGCCCGCATGGCGTTGTAGGCATCCTGGGAGTTGAAGAACGGTACGTAATCATCAGCCGTGCCGTGAAACAGGGCTGTGGGAGCTTTCGGCTTCCAGTCGAAGATGTCGTTATCGGTCAGGGATGCACGCAAGGCCGCATCGGACCCAGATAGTACTGCCTGCCGGAAACCCGGAGCAAATAGCGCCGTGGCTTGCGTGGGCACCTCACTGAAAGGATTGGCCTGCAGCCGCGTAGCGTACGGCTCCTGGTAGTAGTAGGTGGTGGGCCGGTTCAGCTTATACACCCGGTTGTAGGTATCCAGCACCCACACGTAAGTACTCAGGAAGTTGAGCGGCTGCGTGGAGTTCATGATGTACTTCGCAAACTCCGACTTATGGTAAGCCCCCGCTCCTGGCGCACTGGCCGTAACGGGCAAGTCAGTGGCGTACTTCTCTTCCAGATACTTGTGCAGGGCCATTGTAGCGTAGCCACCCTCGGAATAGCCCAGCAGGAAGTTCTTCTGATTCACGCTGATATTCTCCTTTTTGCAGAACTCCCGGGTCGCCCGCAGCATATCGGCCGAAGCCGAGGCCAGGGAACCGGCGTGCTCATACGGGTGAGGCAGGGCCTTACTGGCTCCGTACCCAATGTAGTCGGGGGCTGATACCACGTAGCCCGTGGAAGCCAGCACCGATACCGCCGACCATAGCTCACTGTTCTGGCTGTAATAGGATGGCGCCCGGTCTTCATCAGCAGGCCTGATGGTACCGTGCTGGTAGCTGATGACCGGCAGGGCAGTAGAGGAAACCGGCACTAGCAGGGCCCCGGAAGCCGTTACCGGCTGTCCATCGGGGTTGCGGGTGGTGTAGGTGAGGCGGTACACCCGCACCGGGTAGCGGGCCAGAGAGCCTACCAGCGGAATATCCTGCACCCGGGCTGCTAGCTGGGCCGGGGTATACTCACCCAGCAGGGTGCTGCCCGTAAGTACCGTAGCAGGAGCCGTGACATCGGGCGTGGTAGCCGGTGCAGGGTCAGGGGTGGCAGAGCTTTGGCAGCCGGCACCCAGCAGTAAAGTAGTTACCAGACCCAGCAGGCCCAGCTTATACAAGTGCGTCAGATGGCGTAAGCGGGAAATCAATATCACAAGCAGTTGATTAGCTGAATCCTGAATCTGCCTGTACAACAGTATAAACCGGGTTGCTTGTTCCGGGCAAAACCAGAGTTATGCCGAGGAGAAATATTTTAGCTAAAAAATTAGTTTATTAACTAAATAATTAGTTATACTTGTTCACTACTATACCAAAATATCAATGGCCGACACAAATTTCCCGGAACTGACTCGGGCCGAGGAACAGGTAATGCAGGTACTATGGCAGCGCGGCCCTTCCTTCGTGAAGGACGTGGTGCCCGCGCTACCCCCACCGACTCCAGCCATCACCACGGTTTCCACCATCATCCGCATTCTGGAGCAAAAGGGCTTTGTGGGTCACGAGGCTTTCGGCCGCACCCACCGCTACCACGCCCTGGTGGCCCAGGATGAGTACCGGCGCTTCTCTTTGCGCAAGCTGCTGGGAGGCTATTTCGGGGGCTCCTTCACCCGGCTGGTTTCTTTTTTTGCCCAGGATGAAAACCTGGATGCGGCCCAGCTGGATGAGCTGTTGCGCCACGCTCAGACTGCTACCTCACCCCCACCCGCCGATGAGCCCGACCCTACTGCCGAGCACCACGCCTGACCTGCTGAGCTGGCTGCTGCAAAGCACCCTCTGCCTGGGAGCCTGCTGGCTGCTGTACCGCTACGTGCTCCGACAGGAGCGGTTTTTTCATTACAACCGCCGCTTTCTGCAGTTTACGCCCTGGCTGGCCCTGCTGCTGCCCCGGCTAGTAAGCGCAGGACTGGAATACTGGCCCGCCGAGCCCGCTTCGGGTAAAGCCGGGGCCGTGCTAAGCGGCGGGCTGCTACCTGGCCCCACGGTGCAGGCCGTGGGCAGCGCCCTATACAGTCTGCCCCAGTGGCTGCCGCTGCTGTATTACACCGGGGTGCTGCTGATGCTGGCCTTGCTGGGGGCCCGGGTGCTGCGCCTGTGGTTGCGCACCCGCCACCTGCCCCGGGAGCTTCGCACTGGCTACGTGCTGGTGCGCACCGGCGGGCAGCTACCCACCAGCTCATTCGGGCGCTGGATTCTGTGGGATGAAACCGTACCGCTCACCCCGGCCGAAGCCCAGGCAGTGCTGGCCCACGAAATAGCCCATGTGCAGCAGGGCCATACCGCCGAGAAGCTGCGCCTGGAGCTGGTGCGGGCATTGCTCTGGCCCAACCCGGTTGTACATCTGTTCCCGCGGGCATTGGCGCAGGTGCAGGAGTTTATGGCCGATGCCCAGGCCCTCCGCACTACCTCCCCGGCTACGGCTTCACCCACCATCTATGCCAGCCTACTGGCCCGCCTGGCCCTGCGCCCCTACCAACCCAACGTACCGCTTACCCAATCCTTTACTCAGTCCCTCACTCTTGCCCGTATCCGTATGCTTACTCAATCTTCCTCCGCACGCCACTGGAAGCAATGGCTGCTCCTGCCCCTAGGCACGGCTCTGCTGGCCGGGGTAGCCGCCTGCGAAAAAGCTGGCGAATTACCTCCTCCCCCGCCGCCCACCGTGGCCGAAGCCTCTCTTGTGCCACCCCCACCTCCACCTGCTTTGTACACCGCGGATGAACAGTCTCCTGGCTATCCGGGCGGGCAGGCACAGCTGATGGCAGATGTACTAAAGCAGCTGAAGTACCCGCTGGCCGCTAAGAAAGCCAAACTGAGCGGCACTGTCTTCGTTCGGTTTGTAGTAAATGAGCAGGGTCGAATTCAGGATGCTGAGGTACTAAAAGCCCCCAGTGGCTCCAATGGGGCAGTGGAGGCGCTGAAATCAGAAGCCCTCACAGCCGTGAAAACGTTACCCGGTCGTTGGACACCCTGCCAGCGCAACGGGCAGGCCGTAGCTACCCGCTATACTATACCTGTTCAGTTTGCTTTGAAGTAAACCGCTTGCCTACCATCTCTCAAGCCGCTGCGCACCGCTGGGTGGGCAGCGGTTTTGCGTTTCGGGCCGTATATTAGGCCTGAGCGCCCGATAAGTAGCGGGCAAATAAGTGGGTAGCGGCAACCAGTTTTTTGCTGGTCTGGCTGCTTGATGTGTGATGTAATGCAGCAGGAAGTGCGTATTTTTCCGGGTAAGGGGGCTGGCTGGGGGCTGGTTGGATGGCTGATTTTACTGAGCAGTATGCTGGCCGGCTGCGAGCAGGCACCCCAACAGCTTAGTGCCGCCCAAGTAGCCCGGCAGAAATCAACCCTTATACACCGCGACTCGCTGCGGGCCGACTCCGTGGCGCGGGCCGGCGGGCAGCTGCCAGGCGCCGTGTTGCCCGACAGCCGTATTGTGGCGTTCTATGGCAACCCGCAGTACAAAACCATGGGCATTCTGGGCCAGTACCCAAAAGATGAGATGCTGCGCCGCCTGCGCGTGCAAACTGCCCGCTGGCAGCAGGCCGACAGCTTACCAGTACGCCCCGCCCTGCACCTGATTACCGTTATTGCCCAGCGCGACTCCGGGGCCGACGGTAAATACCGCCTACCCTTGCCCGACAGTACCATTCGGCGGGTAATCCGGTGGGGCCAGGAGCACCAGACGCTGGTGTTTCTGGATGTGCAGGTAGGCCTTTCGGACCTGCAGCACGAGCTGCCGCCTCTGGCCAAATACCTGCGCCTGCCCTTCGTACACTTGGGCATCGACCCCGAGTTTTCCATGAAATCGGGGCGGCGGCCCGGTACGGAGGTGGGGGAGTTTGATGCCACCGACATCAATTATGCCCGGAGTTTCCTGGCCCGATTGGTAAGCGAGAACCAGCTGCCCCCGAAAGTGCTGGTGGTACACCGCTTCCGCCAGGATATGGTTACCAACTACCAAAACATCCGGCTGGACCCGCGCGTGCAAATTGTAATGCACATGGATGGTTGGGGTACGCCCAGCATCAAGCGCAGCTCCTACCGCAAATACATCAAAAAGGAACCCGTGGAATATGCCGGTTTCAAGCTGTTCCTGCGCCACGACCAGCGCCCCGGCTCCCGCCTCATGACGCCCCAGGAAGTCGTAAACCTCTCACCCAGCCCG
Organism: Hymenobacter metallilatus; assembly: GCF_003944705.1. Taxonomy (GTDB): domain Bacteria; phylum Bacteroidota; class Bacteroidia; order Cytophagales; family Hymenobacteraceae; genus Hymenobacter; species Hymenobacter metallilatus. The sequence goes on from NZ_RWIS01000009.1 coordinate 50,120, forward strand.
CTGTACGTGCAGTATCAGTGAGGTGGTGAAATGGTGAGATGATGAGTTTAACGGGCTTGGGTTGAAGCCGACTACTGGTTCGGGCTTGATTACGCGGGTGCTAGGTGCGCGGAGCAAACGTCGGCAAAAGGTTTCGAGCCGCCACGGGTAAGCAAATATGCCCACCCGTGGCGGCTCGAAACCTATTACCTTTTATACAACTGCGTCAGGGGCGCAGCGGTGGCTGTGACCAGAACTCCACAAGCCACTCCCGCCTCAATAAGCAGCCTGCTGCAGAGTAACGCGCTGGGGCATCCGCTGCTCGTGGTAGAGCAGCATCTGGTTCTGTTCCGCAAACCAGACGTCAAAATATCCATTGGCAGGCACCTCCCGCACGGTTACCGGCTGGCCGGTACGCAGGTCATAGGTGAGCACCCGGCGAGCCGAGCGAAGCACAATGCGGTTGCTGTCGGGAGTGAAGCCGCGCAGCCGGAACACGCCGGCCCGGGCCGCCGCCTCCGCCATGCGGCGGGCCTGCAGGTAGCCACCCACGGTGTAGCTGCCCGCCTCAGGCAATGGCAGGCTCCGTACCTCGGCTACCTGGCCATCGGCCATCATTTTCAGCGTTACTACGTCGCGGGGGCGCAGGGTGGTTGTGTTGAGGTAGGCAATGCCCAGAGTGGCAAAGGCCGTAACCATGGCAATGGCCATATGCCCGCCGAACGAGGTGCTGGTGTAGGTTTCGCCCACCAGCCGCACGTTGCCGGCCGCATCGGGCTGCAGCGCTTCCCAGAATACTTTCCGGCCCTGGGCCGAAAGCAGCCGCGCTTCCTGCGAAAGAGCAATACGCCGGTCGAACTGCCGGGTACTATCGGGGTTGATGCGGGTGTAGAACAGCTGGCCGGTGCTAGTGCGGCTGGGGCGGTTGCCGGCAAACGTGTAGCCCGCCAGCAGCAGGCTGTGCCCGGGGCCCATGGCACCCACGCCCGGCACCCGCCGCTCATTATTGTAGTCAAGTGGCATACGGCACAGCACCCGGCCGGTGGCCAGCTCCAGGCAGTAGGCTTTGGCCGTGGCCCGGCGGCTTTGGGCATTGGTGCTCACCACCAGCCACAGGTGGGTGCTGTCCAGCACGGCCTGCTCAATGGCTACTTTACCTTGAGTGGAGGTAAAGCGATGCTCCCACTGTTGCTTCAAATCAGGGGTTAGGTAGCGTACCATGGTTTTATCATGACGGCGGCTGGGCTCTTCCGTCAGAAACCCTGCCGACAGGGGTGCCAGCGCACCGCGCAGCTCCTGCCAGGGCAGGCCGCGCTGACGCTCGGCCTGCTTGTGTACCACCCGGCCCGTGGTATCCACTACCAGGGTCAGCAGGGAGTCGGTGCCGCGCCGCCGGAACTGGTAGAGCAAATGGTGGCGGCTGGTGGCGGCGTTTACCATGGTTACCCGCCCCGGCAGATACACATCCTGGCGGGCCCGGCGGCGCAGGCTGGCATCAAACACGTAGTGCCGGAGCCGGGTGGTATTGCCGGTTTCGGGCTGTAATGAAAACATCAGGGCCCGATGGGAAGCTGGCAGATACAGCCCACCCAGGCGCGCCAGCTTAATACTATCAACCGTTACCTGTTGGGCGTGTGTAGCGTGTGCCAGCCCCAGCACAGTGCCCAGCAACACGCTGGCACGAATCAAATATGACATGATATTACAAAGAATAGATTCCGAAAAATAGCGCCCTCGGCGCTGATTCCGGCCAGTTGCCCCGGAAATATTTACGAATAGGGGTCGGGGGAAAACCCGTACCTTCGCTGCGTTTTCTGACTTCAACCTGTTTCCACTCAGTGTCTTATTTCCGGACCTTCACCCGCCTGACGGCCCCCGCGCTGGCTTCCCTGGGCCTCGCCTTCACTCTTACCACGCTTCCCGGCTGCGGCTCCCGCTCCGGTACTGACACTGAGAATCCGGCTGCCGTAGCTGATACCACCAAGCCTGCTGTGGTAGACACGGTGAAGCTGAAACTGGAAGCCATGCGCCGCGACTCGCTCAAGGCCGACTCCATTGCCAAGAAGAACGGGCAGCTGCCGGGCGCTATCCTGCCGGGCCACCGCATTATTGCGTTTTATGGCAACATCCGCTCCAAGGGCATGGGTATTCTGGGCCGGGAGCCGAAGGAGCAGATGTTCCGCAAGTTTGAGGGCGTATTGAAGGAGTGGCAGGCCGCCGACCCCTCCATTCCGGTGCAGCCGGCCCTGCACAACGTCACCATTACGGCCCAGGGCACGCCCGGCAAGGATGGTAAGTGGCGCCTGATGAACTCCAAAGCCACTATCGAGGAAGTTATTTCCTGGGCCCGGGAGCATAAGTGCATTCTGTTTCTGGACGTGCAGCCTGGCCACAGCACTTTGCAGGTAGAAGTGCCCAAGCTGGAGCAATACCTCAAACAGCCCGACATTCACCTGGGCATCGACCCGGAGTTTTCGCTGTCCACGATGCCCGGCGTACGTCCCAATCAGAAAATCGGCACGCTGGACGCTAAGGACGTGAACTGGACCATCAACTATCTGTCGAAGCTGGTGAGCGAAAACAAGCTGCCGCCCAAAGTGCTGACGGTGCACCGTTTCACCCGGAAGATGCTCACCAACTACAAAAACATCAAGCTGGACCCGCGCGTGCAGGTAGTAATGCACATGGACGGGCACGGGGAGCCCACCCTGAAAAAGGACTCGTACCACGACTACATCCAGACCGAGCCGGTGCAGTACACGGGCTTCAAGCTATTCTACGAGTACGACGCCCGCCCCAAACCCCACCACATCATGACTCCCAAGGAGGTGTTAACCGAGCTGACCCCCAAGCCCCTGTACATTCAGTATCAGTAGCGGTGAAATTGTGAAGGGTGAAGTTGTGAAATGACATCTGTCCGAATTGCACCACGCAAAAGCCCCGACCGTAAGCTACGGTCGGGGCTTTTGCGTGATGATATGGTCAAAACCAGCTTTTCACAACTTCACCCTCCACAATTTCACCACTTAGTGCGCGGCGTTGAGGTCTACTTTCTCGCCGGGCTTGGGGCGCTGCACCAGCAGAATCAGGGGCAGGCAGAGCAGGAAGAAAGTGCCAATCATCAGGAAGGTCTGGCCGTAGGTGACAATGGAGGTCTGCTTCATAATCATGCCGCTGAGGGCGGCGTAGGCCTGCTGCTGGGCATCGAGCAGGCTGGCGCCTTTGCTCATGAAGCTGGCCGTGAGGCCCTGCAGACGCTGCTGGGTTTCGGGGTCGTAGAGCGACACGTGGGAGGCAATGCCCACCCGGTTCTGGGCAATGGAGCGCTCCAGGTAAGTGCCCACCAGCGCCACCCCAAACGAGCCCCCAAGCTGGCGAATCATGCCGGTGAGGCCGGCGGCCTGGCCCGCGTCTTTACCGCTGATGCCGCTGAGCGACATAGTGGTAATGGGCAAAAACAGCAGGGCCAGCCCGAAGCCGCGCAGAATCAGGGGCCAGAAAAAGTCACTCTCGCCGGCCGTGGGCGAAATCTGGGTGCTCATCCAGTACGAGAAGATGAAGAAAGTAGCAAAGCCCACCGGCAGGATAAACTTCTGCGGCACGCCGCTCTGAATCATCTTGCCCACTACCGGCATCATAAAGCCCGAGAGCAGGGCGCCCGGCAGCAGCAGGTAGCCGGTTTGCTCGGCCGTGAAGCCCAGAATCCGCTGGCAGAAAATCGGGAAGACAAACACCGAGGCAAACAACCCAAACCCCAGAATAAACGACAGAAACGCCCCGATGGCCAGATTGCGGCTGCGCGTGAGCACGCGCAGGTCTACGATAGGGTGGCGGGCTGTCAGCTCGCGCCAGATAAAGCCCACCACGCCGACTACCGACATCAGGGTGAAGAAGTTGATGTACAGGCTCTCGAACCAGTCTTCGGTTTCGCCCTGCTCCAGCACCAGCTGCAGGGAGCCCACGCCCAGAATCAGCAGGAAAATCCCCAGCCAGTCAATTTCGCGCAGGGGGCGCGGAATGGCGTTTTTGATGCGCTCCGGGTCGCGGATGAACAGCACGGTGAAAATAGTAGCCAGAATACCCACCGGCACGTTTACGTAGAAAATCCAGGGCCACTGGTAGTTGGTCACAATCCAGCCGCCGAGTGTGGGCCCGATGGTGGGGCCGATAATCACGCCCATGCCGAACAGGGCCTGCCCCAGGGGCAGTTGCTTGGGCGGAAACGTATCGATGAGGATGGCCTGGGAGGTGGCCATAAGGGCCCCGCCGCCAATACCCTGAATAAAGCGGAAGGCCACCAGCTCCCAAATATTGGTGCTTTGCCCGCAGAGCATGGAGGCAATGGTAAACAGCACCACCGAGAACAGGTAGTAGTTGCGGCGACCGAACTGCTCGGCCAGAAAGCCCGTCATCGGAATGACGATGACGTTGGCAATGCCGTAGGAGGCCACCACCCAGCTGACTTCCTGCTGCGTGGCCGAGAGGTTGCCCATCATCTGGGTCAGGGCCACATTCACGATGCTGGTATCAATGAGCTCCAGCAAGCAGCACATCACCACTGTAATGACGATGATCCACTTGGTAAATCCGGTTTCCATGCGGTGAAATTGTGAAGTTGTGAAGTTGTGAAATGACCGGCTTTTGTAGCTTACCGGCTATTCTCAGTCCACAGCATGTTATGAATGACGAGCTACCTCAATCAGCTGCTCAGCTGTCTTTTAACGAGGACATCCGAGTGCGAACGAAACAAGCGTCTTTGCGAATAATCAGGTTATTTCAGCAGCTGCCCCGCATGGGTGAGGCCGCTGTGTTAGGCAAGCAACTGTTGCGTTCCGCTACTTCAGTAGCAGCCAATTTTCGGGCTGCCTGCCGGGGCCGCTCACCAGCCGAATGGTATGCCAAGCTGTGCATCTGCGTGGAAGAGGCCGATGAAACACTGTTCTGGCTGGAACTCCTCGGTGATGCAGGCATCATGGCCAAGCCGCGTCTGGCAGATCTGGAAAAGGAGTACCAAGAAATCGTATCTATCCTAGCCAGCATCCGCAAAAAGGCAAAGACAAGATTGTGAAGGGTGAAGTTGTTAGGTCAGGGAAGCCCGCTAGAACAATTCACAATTTCACCCTTCACCATCTCACTATTTCACCTTCACCGTCGCCGTCACGCTCATACCGGCCCGCAGAGGGTGCTCGGGGTCAACCTTGTCGAGGACGATTTTGACGGGGACACGCTGGGTCACCTTTACGAAGTTGCCGCTGGCGTTATCGGGAGGAAGCAGGGCGAAGCGGGCGCCGGTGGCCGCCGAGAGCGACTCGATGTGTCCCTGAAACTCCTCATTGGGATAAGCATCTACTTCTACCTCCACGGGCTGGCCCACTTTCATGTTTTCCAGCTGGGTTTCCTTGAAGTTGGCAATTACCCAGGTGTTGCCGCTGGCTACAATGCCCATCAGCTGCTGGTTGGGACCCACTACCTGGCCGGGCTGCACGTTTTTCTTGCTCACAATACCAGTACCGGGCGCTGTAATGGTGGTATAGCTGAGCTGCAGCTTGGCATTATCCAGGTCGGCCTGGCGCTGCTTTACTACGGCTTCCGCCACGGCTACCTGCTGGCGGGCGGCCGTTACCTGCTGCTGGGCCACGCGCACCTGCTGCTGCGCCGTGGCGCGCTGGGCGCTGGTCGATTTCAGGTTGGCCTGCACAGCGTCGTACTCGCTCTGGGGAATGATATCCTCCTTGCGCAAAAACTCGCTGCGCTTCAGGTCTTTCTCCAAACGCGCACGGTTGGCCTCACTTACTCCAATGGTAGTTTGAGCCGTGCTTACAGTGGCCGCAGCCGTGCCCACAGCGGCGCGGGCGGCCACTACGTTGGCCTGAGCGGCGGCTAGGGCGGCCTCCGCGGCATTCACACGCTGCTGCTGGTCGGCGGGGTCAATAGTAACCAGCACGTCGCCTTTTTTAACCGGCTGGTTTTCGTCTACCTTCACTTCCAGCACGGGGCCGGCCACGCGGGGCAGAATCGGGTACACGTCGCCTTCTACCTGAGCGTCGTCAGTTTCTTCGTGGGTTTGGCCAAACTGGTAACGCTGCCAGCCAAAATACGCGCCCACCAGCAGTACCAGGGCCAGAATGATGAGGATAATGGGCCGCTTGGAGCGACCTTCTTGTTCTTCCACCGCTGGCTCGTACGCCGCAGCCTGGGTGGGCGCTACAGCCGGATCGTGTTGCACGGGAGTTGCCATAGTAAGTTGTTCGTTGTCGGGAGTTGAGGAGAGGAGAGCAGGCAGCCGGCTACCAAAAGCAGCTACCTAACTGAATGTTTGAAGATTACGCTGATTGACGGTATGCCCGGGGCTGTCCGGGTTTCACTAATAGCGTGGCGCAGGAGGCGGTCCGAACTACTGTCTCGGCGGTGCTGCCCATCAGAAAGCGGGTGAGGCCGGTTTGACCGTGCGCCCCAATTACAATGATATCGGCCGGGTGACGGTGCGCTTCGGCCACAATTTCGTGCGCGGCATTACCTACCAGAACGGCAGTACTCACCTGAGCGCCGATGGCCTGAGCCGCTTCCCGGTACCGGGCCAGCTGCCGGGCCAGCTCCACATCGGGGGCGGGCAGCCCGGCGGGGCGGGGCTCCGGCTCCAGCACATGTAACAGCCGGAGCTCGGCCCCGATACCGGCCGCCAGCGCAGCCGAGTACGTAACTACCGCCTCGGAAGCGGCAGAAAAGTCAACAGGGCACAGGATGGTCATCTGGAGTTAGGGTATGAGGGTTGTAGGGTGTGAGGGAAAGAGTCCGGAAGGAGAAGTGAGGAAGGAATCAAAGTCGACCCCTGAAAACCTTTACCCTCTTTCCTTCATACCCGCTTACCCGATGCTACCAAATCTGCTCGCCGGTGGCGCGGCGGAGCTGGTACTGGCCTAGGGTGTAGTTATAGATGGACTGCAGGCGCGAAAGGCGCGACTGTGCCAGCTGGGTTTCGGCATCCAGTACATCGAGGTTGGAGCCCACCCCGTAGCGGTAGCGGGCTTTGGCGCGGGTAAGCGCGTCGGTAGCCTGGGCAATCTGCACCTGCGAGTTGTCGTAGCGGGCGGTGCTGGTTTGCATGTTGTTCACGGCCTGCAGCACATCGGCGCGTATCTGCTCCTGGGTATCCTGGGTGCGGGCCTGGGCTCCTTTTATAGCCGACTGCGCCGTGGCCCGCTGATACTTGTTCCGGTCACCGTCGTAAATTGGAATGCTGAGCTGGGCCCCGGCCACCGTGTTAAAGCGAAACCGCTCCAGATTGGGCACAATGTACCCGTTCTTGCCCCCGGCCTGGGCCACCAGGTTCAGGGTGGGTTTGTTACTGGTTTCGGCTACCCGCAGCTGGGAAGCCGCCGTTTCCTCCGCATCCTTGGCCAGCTTTACCTCCGGGCGGTTTTCGGCGGCCCGGGTCAGGGCGGCAGCTACATCCACGGACTGGGGGTTGTATTCAAAGCGGCCCCGTACGGGCGTTGCGGCGCTTTCGGGGCGGTGCAGCAGGCGGGCCAGCTGAATTTCCTGGTTGCGCAGCTGACTCTGCAGGTCAATTTTGCGGTCCTGGGCCTGGGCAATGCGCACCTGCGTGGTAGTCACGTCGAAGTTAGTGCTTACGCCCCCTTCCACCCGCTTCTCCATTTCGCGCTGGTGCTGCCGCAAGGAGGCAATCTGGGCATCCTGCACCCGGATAGCTTCGCGGGCAAACAGAATGCTGTAGTAGCTCTGAGCGGCGGCGTAGGCCAAGTCGCGGCGGGTTACATTGATTTGGTCGGCGGCGGTAAGGGCGCGGGATTTGGCCGCGTTGATGGCCGCATTGGCCCGCCCGAAATCCAGCACCGTGTAGCGAGCCGTTACGTGGGTATCGTAGTTGTTGGCCGGAGCCAGCTGAAACGTAGCGTCGCCCAGCGGAATTTTGACTACCGGGTCGATGCGGGTGTAGCTGGCAGTACCATCTACTACCGGCTTCAGGTACGTGCGGGTTTCATCGAGGCGACTCTGGGCCTGGTTCACTTCTTCCTGCAGGGCATTGATGGCCGGGTTAGCATCCAGCACCGCCCGAACGGTTGTATCCAGCGTCAGGGAGTCGCCGGCAGTAGCGGCGGCAATGGGCACCTGCGCGTGCACCGCCCCACCCAGCAACAACCCCAGGGTTGTGAGTAGTGGCACGGAATAGTGTGGTCGGAAAAGCATATGGTCAACGGCTTATGAGTGTCTGCCTTATACCTAACCCCGTGCCAACTCGTTAAAATTATTTTAATCTGCCTTAAAACCGGCCCCCAGTAGCCCTAAACACTAATTACTTGCTACCACTCCGCCCCAAATTGTTTGCGCCCTCTTCCACACAATTCCTGATATAACAGCAAATCCTCATATTCACTCCTGATATTTGAGGAAAATAGCCTGTATTCAACGCTTCCGCCATGCCCGACCAGGACGACTCCTTACTACTGTATCTGAATGAGGCTATTGCCACCACACGCAACAAGGAGGACCTATTCCGGAGCGTAACAGAGAAGCTTCGCCTGATTTTTCCGTTCGATGCTATTACCATTCTTACCCTGGATGTAGAGCATCAGTACCGCCGGGTATTTCTGCGCGACTACCTGGGCGAAATGCTGTTACCCGACCAGCCAGGGCACAAACCTCTGGGCCGGATGCCCATTGAAGGTACGCCCATTGAGCTGTTTGTACGGCAGCCTCACCTGCACCAATACAACCTGGAGGAGCTGCTGGCAACCTACCCGCAGTACCTGCCCTTTTGCGCTTTGCTGGATCGAGGTATGCGCTACTTTGTGGTGGTACCGCTACGCACGGGGGGCCACCTTATCGGGCTGATGTCGTTGGTGGCGCGGCGGCGGCCGGATTTTTCGCCCACGGATGTCGACCTGCTGGAGAAAATTGGTAGTCTGGTAGCCGTGGCTGTTACCAACACGCTGGCCTTCGAGGACATGGCCCGGCGGGAGCAGGAAAAATCCATGCAGCTGGCTCTCAACAATGCTCTGCTCAGCATTAAGGAGCGGGAGGAGTTGTTTCGCACCATTGCTACCGAAATCAGCCACGTAGTGCCCTGCGACTATTTTGGGGTGCGGGTGCGCAAACCAGACTCGCCGGTACGGGCCCTGGCTGAGTTCAACCGGCAGCCCGACGGCAGCTTTGCCCTGCTGCCTGAAAACCGCCATGACCAGCTGCCCAACTGGCCCGCCGCTCAGGAGGCCGTGCTGGAAGTTTTTGCGACGCCGGGCATCTACGTGGGCCCCGATTTTGAGGCGCTGGCCCAGCGTTACGAGCTGCTGCGCTTCATCCGGGATGAGCGGGGCACCCGGTCGTTGCTGTGCACTCCGCTCAAAACCGGCGAGCAGACCACCGTAGCTCTGATTCTGGCCAGCCACGAGCCCTTTGGGTTCACCGAGGAAAACCTGGAGCTGATTCAGACGCTGGTGCCCCAGATTCGGCTGGCTATTCAGAACGTGCTGGCCTTCGAGCAGATTGACGCCCTGCGGGCCCAACTGGAGCAGGAGCGCACCTACCTCATCGACGAAATCAACACCACGGCCGCCGCCCGCCTCGACGATTTTGTGGGCGGCAGCGCCGTGATGCAGCAGGTATATACCCGCCTGGCGCAGGTAGCCCCCACCGATACCACCGTGCTGATAACCGGCGAAACCGGCACCGGCAAGGAACTGGTAGCCCGGGCCCTGCACAACCTTTCACCGCGCAAAGAGCGGGCCCTCATCAAAATAAACTGCGCCGCTTTGCCCGCACAGCTTATAGAAAGTGAGCTGTTCGGGCACGAGAAAGGGGCTTTTACCGGAGCCCACGACCGGCGAATTGGGAAGTTTGAGCTGGCCGACGGCGGCACTATTTTCCTGGATGAGGTGGGCGAGCTGCCGCTGGATTTGCAGGCCAAGCTGCTGCGGGTGCTGCAGGAAAAAGAGTTTGAGCGTATCGGGGGGCGCCGCGTTATCCGGACCGATGTACGGGTAATTACGGCTACCAACCGGGTGCTGGAGGAGGAAGTAGCCGCCGGCCGTTTCCGCGCCGATTTGTACTACCGCCTCAACGTGTTTCCCATCCGGCTGCCAGCTCTGCGGGAGCGGCCCGAAGATGTGGAACCCCTGATGCGCTACTTTCTGGAGCGCTTTACCAAACAAATGGGCAAGCCCGTACGGGGCCTGCGCGAGCGGGACCTGCGGGCCTTGCAGCAGTACGGCTGGCCCGGCAATGTGCGGGAGTTGGAGCACGTGGTAGAGCAGGCCGTGATAGTGAGCCAGGGCCCTTTCCTGGAGTTCCAGGGGTTTGCCGCTGCTGCCCAGGCCGCGCCGGTGCTGGCAGAAACAGCGGGCCCCGTGAAGACACTGAAGGAGCAGGAGCGTGACCATATTATGCTGGCCCTGCGCCGCACTGGTGGCCGGGTAAGTGGCCCCAACGGTGCCGCCGTGCTCCTCGACATCAACCCCAAAACCCTGGAAGCGCGCATGAAAAAACTGGGTATTCAGCGGACGGTAACAATTGGTGAATAACCAGGTCAGCAGCTGCCACGCTCAACTACACCAGCCCTTCTGAGCCAGGGCGTGTGGACAAGTGGCAAACTGTCCTCAAGGAAGCGTCATTCCGAGCGAAGCCGAGGAATCTCGCGTGCTGACGCTGTGGCAGTAACCCTGACGTCAGTACGCGAGATTCCTCGGCTTCGCTCGGAATGACGCTCTTTCTATATGAATATGCGTGTCCTCATGCCCTGGCTCAGAGGGCTTGGTGTAGCTGCAAAAGCGGCCGTTACACCCTATTTGGCGGCCTGAATTTCGGCAACGGCTTTTTCGGCTACGGCCTGGTTGGTGGCGGCGCTGGCACTACCGGCCTGGGCTTTCACCGCCCCCTGAATCATGGCAATGGCGGGCTCATCGGCCCCGTACCGCTTGTAGGTTATGGCCAGGCTTTTGATGCGCTCTACATCTTCGGCAAAGGCGGTGGGGTCGTTCAGGCGGGCTAGCATAGCGCCCATGCTTTCAAAGTAATTGCCTTTAGCCTGACCTGCTGCGGCATCAAACTTATTCCGCACGTAGGACCACTGAGGCACGCCGCCCTGGGCCGCATACACACTCACTACGGCCTGGGCCAGGGTGTTTTCGTCGGTATTTTCCAGGGCCTGGGCCTTGGCCAGGGCCAGCTTCGGATTTACGGCGGCCAGGGCTTTCAGGGCGGCGGCCTGCACGGCGTAGGAAGAGCTGCTCAGCTGTTGCGTGAATAGCTTTTCGTCCTTCTTATCAGCCAGCTTGGCCAGCGCCGCCAGCTCGAAGGCCAGGGCGTGTACCTCTTTCTCGGCGGCGGCCTGCTTGCGCAGCACCGGGGCCGCTACTTTCGCCACACCTTTATCGGCCAGTTTCAGCCGCTCGGCTGCCACCATGCGCAGGTTGAATGAGTTGTCACGCAAACCGGCCACCAGCAGCTTCAGGGCGGCGGGGTCGGTGGTTTGGGTGGCGGCAGCGGCTACCAAAGCCTCGCGGCGGGCCACATAGAGCGGGGCGTGGGCGTACTGGTAGGCAAACTCGGCCAGGGGCTTATTATCCGTCTGCTGCCACACCAGGGTTTTCTCCGCATCCACATCCACCAGGTCCGGCTTGGCAGCCAGCGGCATGGTAAAGGTCTGGGAGGCCCCGGTCATCAGCACGCGCTGGCGCTGAGGCTTGCCATTCACCCAGTAGTCGATGGCAAAAGGCAATTGAAACACCTGGCCGGGCTGCGTCTGCTTTACGGTCACGGACTGCACTTTTTTGGCGGCGTCCCAGCTGTAGTCGATGGTGGCTACGGGGTGGCCGGTGCCGTAGTACCACTGGTCGAAAAACCAGTTCAGATCCTGGCCCGATACGGCCTCCATAGCCAGGCGCAGCTGATGGGCTTCGCCATTGCCGAAGGCATTATCGGAGAGGTACTTTTTCAAGCCCGCAAAAAACACGTCGTCGGAGAGGTAGGTGCGCAGCATGTCCAGGATGGCCCCACCCTTCTGGTAGCTCACCAGGTCAAACATGTCTTCCTTGTCGGCGTAGTGGAAGCGCACCAGCTGCTTCTGGGCATCCTGGGCGCTGCGCAGGTAGCTGCGCAGGTTACGGTGGTTGTGGGCATCGGCTACGTCGGCCCCGTATTTATGCTCGGCGTAGAGGCCCTCGGAGAAGTCGGCAAACGACTCGTTTACCGTCAGGTTGCTCCAGCTTTCGGCCGTTACGTAGTCGCCAAACCACTGGTGAAACAGCTCGTGGGCAATAACGGATTCGGTCTGGTACTCCCGGTCCGGCAGCTGCTTGTCCGTCATCTGCAGGAACTCGCCGTGCAGGGTGGCCGAGGTATTTTCCATGGCCCCGCTCACGTAGTCGCGCACCACCACCTGGGCGTATTTGTTCCACGGAAACTCCACGCCCAGGCGGTTGGAGAAAAACTCCAGCATATCGGTGGTGTTGCCGAAAATCTGCCGGGCGAAAGGCGCGTATTTAGGCTCCAGGTAGTAGCTCACTTCCTTGCCCCGCCAGGTGTCCTTGGTAATCTTGAAGTCGCCCACGGCCAGCATAAACAGGTAGGGGGCGTGGGGCAGGTCCATTTTCCAAGTGTCGGTGCGCAAACCAGCGCCGGCGGGCGTCTGGCTCACCAGGGCCCCGTTGCTCAGCGTCACGTAGCGGCTGGGTACCGTCAGGCTGATTTCCGAAGTGGTTTTCTGATTGGGCCGGTCAATGGTTGGAAACCAGCAGGAGCTGCCTTCCGTCTCGCCCTGGGTCCAGATCTGGCGGGGCTTGCCGGCCTCCGTGCTGTCGGGGTTGATGAAGTACAGCCCCTTGGCATCGGAAATGGCCGCGCTACCCTTTACCTTCAGCTCATCGGGCTTGGCCACGTACTCAATATACACCACGTAGCTGGTACCCGGGGCCATGGTTTTACCCAGGTTAATGCGCAGGTTGTTATTGTCGGTGTAGGCGTACTGCAGGGGCTGCAGCTGCTCCCCGCTTACCAGGGCCACACTCCTGATATCCATGCCTTTGGCGTCTAGCCGCAGCGAGTCGGTGGCGTACGCATGGGGCTTGAGCGTAACCCATTCCTTACCATAGAGGTAGCGCTTGGCATAATCAAAGCGCACATCCAGCTTGGTGTGCACCAGGTCGTTTACTTTGGTAGCGGAGGCGCGGTAGGGTTTGGGCTCTGCGGGGGCCGGAGCCGGGGGTGTTTGTTGGGCCAGGGCCGTTGTGCTCAGCGCACAAATGGCAACGGTGAGAAGTTTGTTCATAGTGGTGGTAGTGGTAGTAGTGAAACCTGATGCCCAGTAGCAAAGCATCGTTACAAACATATATAGTGGTACTGTGCAAAACAAGGTACTGTATAAAATAAATTAACTTCTATATAGCATTTTCCTCGTTCTGCATTTCTCAGGGGTTTGCTGTTTGTCTACAACTGCGGGAGCTAAACAGGCGTTTCCCGGGTTTTGCGCGTACATTTAACCTGCATGGCCACCTCCCTTCCCGACCCTCCCCAGCTCACCCGCGAGCAGGTGCTCCGCGCCCTGCGCCACCTCGATAAGGAAGGGCCACGTATGCCACTAAGTACCGTGTATGACCTGGTATACCGGGGGAAGCGCTACGCTCCCCGGGCCGTGGCACAGCTGGCGTACCGCTTGGCGCTGGGTCAGCCTGCTGCAACTTGGCCCCTGCCCGCCGGGGCGCCCACCAACCAGGTGCTGGAACACCTCGATTTTACCATCACCACCAAGCGTCCCACCCTGGCCAGTTCCCCGGTTCTGGATGGGGAAGTAGCTGCCCAGGATGCCATGCAGGAGTTGTACACCGGTTCCGCGCGGGCCGCTACGGCCGCTCGTGCTCCGGCCGCTGCTCTGGCGCCGCCGGCCGTGCAGGAACCAGCCGGCACCTACCAGACGCCCCAGCCCTACACCCAGGAAATGGCCCTGCAGGAGCTATTTGTATCGGAGCGGCAGCTGGCGGCGGCCCGGGCCGCTTTGCAGCGGCGGCGCAACCTGATTCTGCAGGGACCACCCGGTACGGGCAAAACGTTTCTGGCGCGGCGGCTGGCCTGGCTGGAGCTGGGGGCAACCGATGCCCACCGCATTGAGCTGGTGCAGTTTCACCCCAGCTACAGCTATGAAGATTTTGTGCAGGGTTTCCGGCCCGATGCCCACGGCACCTTCCAGCTTCAGAACGGCATTCTGCTGAACTTTTGCCAGCGTGCTGCCCAGGACCCGGACCGGCCTTACTTCCTGCTGATAGATGAGCTGAACCGGGGCAACGTGGCCCGTATTTTCGGGGAGCTGCTGCTCCTGCTGGAGGCCGATAAGCGCGGGCCCGCGCAGGCCGTGCGCCTGCCCTATGCCCCGGCCGGCAGCGCCCCCTTTTTCGTGCCGGAGAATGTGTACTTCATTGGCACCATGAATCTGGCCGACCGGAGCCTAGCCCCCCTGGACTATGCCCTGCGCCGTCGGTTTGCGTACGTGGCGCTGGCTCCGGAATTTGGCCCGCCCTTGCAGCAGTTTCTGGCGACCCGGGGCGTACCGGCCGCCACCATTGCCCGCTTGGTGGCCCGTCTCACCGGCCTCAACCAGGTCATCACCGACGACCCGGAGCTTGGGCCCGCGTACTGCATCGGCCACAGCTACTTCTGCCAGCCGCCCCTGCACCCTACCGATGCGCCGGCCTGGCTGCAGCTGATTCTGGAACAGGAAATAGCCCCGCTGCTGGAAGACTACTGGCTCGATCAGCCGGCCAAAGCAAGCCAGCAGAAGAAAAAGCTGCTGGGGTAAATATTGCCCTGGATGAATGGGTGCGCCAGGGCCCAACTCATTTGCTGATTTACCCATTCACCAGTCTACCCATTCAACCGTCCAGGTGATTCCCATCCAAAACCTGTACTACCTGCTTTGCTACGCCTGGAACCGGCTGCCGGACCAGCAGGAGCTCCAGGCAGTGAACCCACAGGCCTTCCACCGCCCCCTGGAGCTGCTCACGCATGTGCTGCTTGTGGCGGCACGCCGGCAGCTGCGCCAGGGCCTGCCCGTGGCCTATACGGAGCACGTGGCTGAGCTGACGGAATTGCGGGGCCGCCTGCAACTCACCCCTACCCTGCGCCGCAACCTGCTCCAACAAGGCCGGGCCCTGTGCGCCTTCGACGAGCTGGGCCCGAATACGGCCGGGGCGCGTTTGCTGCTGGGCACGCTGCAGCTCCTTGCCCGCACCCGTAGCCTGCCCGCTGCGCTACGCCAGGAGGTACGCGCCCTTGTGCACCGGTTTCCGGCCGAGGTGCTACCGGAGCTGCCCAGTGCCGCTGGCCTCCGGGCACTGCGGCGGCACCGCCCAACCGGACTTGCCGCTTTCCTGCTGAACGTATGCGAGCTGATTCAGCAAAGCGCCCTGCCCACTCCCGACGCAGCCGGTACCAGCCGCTTCCGCGACTTTCGCCGCGACGAGGTGCTGATGGCCCGCCTGTTCGAGCAGTTTGTGCGCAACTTCTACCGGCTGGAGCAGCGCCACTTTCGGGTGCTGAGTGAAACGATTCAGTGGCAGGCTACCGCCGAGGACGCCACCGGCCTGGACCTGCTGCCCGCCATGATTACGGATACCACCCTGGAAAGTCCGACGCGGAAAATTATCCTTGATACCAAGTACTATGCGGCAGCCCTGCGCCAGCGCTATAATCAGCAAAAGCTGATTGCCCCGCACCTGTACCAGCTATATGCCTATCTGCAGAACCAGCCGGCACTGCCCGGGCAGCAACTGGAAGGTATTCTGCTGTATCCGGCCGCTACCCAGGCCCTGGATGTGCGCTACTCGCTGGGGGGCCATCCGGTTCGTATCGTCACGCTGGACCTAACTCAGCCCTGGCCCCAGATTGCCGCCGCCCTGCTGGCATTGGCTGCTTAACGAATCGGCAATAAAGCCGAGTGTTTTTTGCATTTATGCAGCCTCGCTACGGGATTTACGTCGGTAGGTTGCAATTGGCAGCACTTCTGCCTAAACTTCCTCGGCTTACTCCTTCCTCATCACCCAAACCTTTACTTCTTTGAACAGACGCGACTTTGTAGGCCTGACTGGTCTGGCGGCCGGCGCCATCTGGCTGCCCTCGGTGCCGGCCCTGGGCGGCTCCCTGGTTGACCCCGCCCGCCTGCTGGAGCCCGGCCTCGACCCCGCCGTAAAAAAACGCCTGTCCGATGCGGCCCTGAATGCCGCCAAATCGGCTGGAGCCACCTACGCCGATGTGCGCATTGGCCGCTACCTTAACCAGAGCGTGTTCACCCGCGAGAAGCAGGTGCAGAACATTGCCAGCGGGGAGAGTTTCGGGGCCGGCATCCGGGTAATTGCCAACGGCACCTGGGGCTTTGCCTCTACCAACCAGGTAACCGAAGCCGGCATGGCCAAGGCCGCCCAGCTGGCCGTGCAGATTGCCAAGGCCAACGCCAAAGTGCAGAAAGAGCCCGTAAAATTGGCTCCCCAGCAGGGTTTTGGGGAGGTTTCCTGGAAAACGCCCATTCAGGTAAACGCCTTTGAGGTGCCGGTAAAGGACAAGGTGGACCTGCTACTGGCCGCCAACGCCAAGGCCCTGGAAAACGGGGCCTCCTTCGTAAACTCGGCCCTGTTTCAGATCAACGAGCAGAAGTATTTCGCCAGCACCGACGGCTCTTACATCGACCAGGACATTCACCGCATCTGGCCCAATTTCTCAGTTACGGCCATTGACCGGGCTTCAGGCAAGTTCCGCACTCGGGAGGCGCTCAGCTCGCCCATGGGCATGGGCTACGAGTACATGCAGCCCAAGGCCCAGGACAAAATTGCCGGCCCCGCCGGCACCGGGCTGGTAGGCTACAAGTACAGCTACGACATCCTGGAGGATGCCGCCCTGGCCGCCAAGCAGGCCAAGGAGAAGCTCACTGCGAAAAGCGTGGTACCTGGTAAATACGACTTGGTACTGGACCCCAACCACCTGGGCCTTACCATCCACGAAAGCATTGGCCACGCCACCGAGCTGGACCGGGTGCTGGGCTACGAGGCCAACTACGCTGGTACTTCCTTCGCCACTCTCGACTGGAAAGCCAAGGGCCAGCCCTACGGCTCCAAGCTGGTGAACATTATTGCCGACAAAACCCAGCCCGGCTCCCTGGGTGCCGTAGGCTTCGATGATGAAGGCGTGAAAACCGGCGAATGGGACATTATTAAAGATGGCAAGCTGGTTGACTACCAGAAAATCCGGGACCAGGCGCACATCGTGGGCCAGACCAAGTCCGATGGGTGCTGCTACTCCCAGTCGTGGCAGGATGTGCAGTTCCAGCGCATGGCCAACATCAGCCTCAAGCCCGGCACCGAAAAAATGAGCGTGGACGACATGATCAGCAAGGTGGAGAAGGGCATTTACATTGCCGGCCGGGGCTCGTTCAGCATCGACCAGCAGCGCTACAACTCCCAGTTTGGCGGTACCGTGTTCTACGCCATTGAGAAGGGCAAAATTGCCGGCATTCTGGAGGACGTAGCCTACCAGACCAATACCGTGGAGTTCTGGAACTCCTGCGCGGCTATCTGCGACCAGTCGGACTACCGGTTGTTTGGCTCCTTCTTCGACGGCAAAGGCCAGCCTCCGCAGGTATCGGCCGTGAGCCACGGCTCCAGCACCACGCGCTTCAACTCGGTCAACGTCATCAACACCGCCCGCAAAATCGGATAGAATTTGAATGTGAGAAATGTGCAGAATGTGAGTAATGTGCTTGGTCTTGACCACGCATTGGCTGACCCTTAGGCTCGTTATTTAAGTCTGCACCCCATTCATTTCTCACATTCTTCTCTCATTTATCCACATTCCGCACATTTGATATGATTCTTTCCCAATCCGAAGCGCAGGGTATTCTGCAAAAGGTGCTCAGCTTCAGCAAGGCCGACGAGTGCGAGGCCACACTCAACGGCCAGACCGGCGGCAACGTACGCTCGGCCCGCAACGCCATCAGCACCAGCGGCGCCGTGGATAACGTGAGCCTGACGGTAGAGTCCCGGTTCGGTAAACGCTCGGGCGTAGCTACCTGCAACCAGTTTGATGACGCCACGCTGCGCAGCTGCGTGCAGCGGGCCGAGGAAATTGCCCGTCTGGCCCCCGAAAGCCCCGAGTACATGCCTTTCCTGGGCCCCCAGAAGTACCTCGCCTCCCCAGGCAGCTTCGCCAAAGCCACCGCCGACATCACGCCCGACTACCGGGCCGCTCAGGTGGGGGCCAGCATGAAACTCTGCGACGAGAAGAAACTGACTTCGGCGGCTTTCCTCAACGATGGGGCCGGTTTTGTGGCCAAGCGCAACAGCAAGGGCCTCGAAGCCTACCAGCAGACCTCCGGCCTGGAGTTCAGCATTACGGTGCGTACGCCGGATGGCACCGGCTCAGGCTACGCCACCGCCGACTACAACGACGCCAGCAAGTTCGACGCCCGCCGCCTCACTCAGATTGCCGCCGATAAAGCGGCCGGCTCCCGCAATGCCCAGGCCCTGGAGCCCGGCAAGTACACCGTTATTCTGGAACCGGCCGCGCTGGTAGCCAACTCCGACGCCTCGCTAATGCAGGCCCTGATGAGCGCCCTGGATGCCCGCAACGCCGACGAAGGACGCTCCTTCCTGAGCAAGAAGGGTGGCGGCAACCGCAAGGGTGAAAAGCTGTTCGATGAGCGGGTAACCATCTACTCCGATCCTTTGAACCCGGAAATTGCCGACCTTACCTTCTCAGGTGACGGCCGCCCCCAGCAGAAAATTACCTGGATTGAGAAGGGCGTGGTAAAAAACCTCTATACCTCCCGTTTCTGGGCGCAGAAGGCTGGCATTCCGGATATTCCGCGGCCCGGTGGCTGGATTATGGAAGGCGGTACCCAAAGCACTGCCGACCTCATCAAAGGCACCCAGCGCGGTATTCTGGTTACGCGCCTGTGGTACATCCGTCCCGTCGACCCCCAGACGCTGCTGTACACCGGCCTCACCCGGGACGGAACGTTCTACATCGAAAACGGCAAAATCAAGCATCCGGTGAAGAACTTCCGCTTCAACGAGTCGCCCATTATCATGCTCAACAACCTGGAAGCCATTGGCAAGCCGGTGCGCGTGAACGGCAACCTGGTGCCGCCCCTGAAAATCCGGGACTTCACGTTTACCAGCCTCTCCGACGCGGTGTAAATCATAGATGGTGCAGATGCCGCCGCAGGTGCCGCAGATTTGTTCTGATGGTGGATGAAAAAGGATGCTAAAGACTAACAAAGTGTAGTCGGCAGAGCAGCATAATTTCATCTGGCACCCCTCTTGGCTATGGCATCCCAGTCACCAGCACGAATCTGCGGCACCTGCGGCGGCATCAGCACCATCTGTGATTTTCCCAGTCATCAGAACGAATCTGTGGCATCTGAACCATCTGCACTATCTGTAATATGAAAAGACGTGACTTTGTGGGCATTACCGGCCTGGCGGCCGGGGCCTTGTGGCTGCCTTCCGTGCCGGGTTTCGCCGCTGGCGACGCCGTGGACCCCTTGCGCCTGCTGGAACCCGGCCCCGATGTAGCCCTGAAGAAGCGCATGGCCGATGCGGCCCTGAACGCTGCTAAAGCCGCCGGAGCCACCTACGCCGATGTGCGCATTGGCCGCTACCTCAACCAGGGCGTGTTCACCCGCGAGAAGCAGGTGCAGAACATTGTAAGTACAGAAAGCTACGGCGCGGGGGTGCGGGTAATTGCCAATGGCACCTGGGGCTTTGCCTCTACCAACCAGGTAACCGAAGCCGGTATTGCCAAAGCGGCCCAGCTGGCCGTGCAGATTGCCAAGGCTAACTCAAAAGTACAGAAAGAGCAGGTGAAGCTGGCTCCCCAGAAAGGCTTCGGGGAGGTAGAGTGGAAAGCCCCCATCAAGCAGAATGCCTTCGAGGTACCCATCAAGGACAAGGTGGATTTGCTACTGGCTACCAACGCCAAAGCCCTGGAAAACGGGGCCTCCTTCGTAAACTCGGTGCTGTTTCAGGTGAATGAGCAGAAGTATTTTGCCAGCACCGACGGCTCTTACATCGACCAGGACATTCACCGCATTTTCCCCACGTTCGGGGTGACGGTGGTAGACCGGGCCTCGGGCAAGTTCCGGAGTCGGCAGGCGCTCAGCTCGCCCATGGGCCTGGGCTACGAGTACCTCACGCCCAAGGCCGAGGACAAAGTGGCCGGCCCTCAGGGCTCGGGCGTTATCGGCTACAAGTACAGCTATGATATGCTGGAAGATGCCGCCCTGGCTGCCCGTCAGGCCAAGGAAAAGCTCACCTGCAAAAGCGTGGTACCCGGTAAGTACGACCTGGTACTGGACCCTCACCACCTGGGCCTCACTATTCACGAATCGGTGGGGCACCCGCTGGAGCTGGACCGGGTGCTGGGCTACGAGGCCAACTATGCCGGCACCTCCTTCGCCACGCTGGAGTGGAAAGCCAAAGGTCAGCCTTACGGCTCCAAACAAGTGAATATTGTGGCCGACAAGCTGCAGCCCGGCTCCCTAGGTGCCGTAGGCTACGATGATGAGGGCGTGAAGACCAAAGAGTGGAACCTCATCAAGGAGGGCATCTTGGTGGATTATGAGAAAATCCGGGACCAGGCGCACATTGTGGGCCAGCAGGAGTCCGACGGATGCTGCTACTCCCAGTCGTGGCAGGATGTGCAGTTCCAGCGTATGCCCAACATCAGCCTCAAGCCCGGCGCAGCCAAGCTGAGCGTAGACGACATGGTGAAGAACGTGGAAAAAGGCATCTACATTGCCGGCAATGGCTCCTTCAGCATCGACCAGCAGCGCTACAACTCCCAGTTTGGCGGGCAGGTGTTCTATGCCATTGAGAAGGGCAAAATTACGGGCATGCTCGAGGACGTGGCTTACCAGACCAACACCCTGGAGTTCTGGAACTCCTGTGCGGCCGTGTGCGACCAGTCGGATTACCGGTTTGCAGGCTTCTTTAACGACGGCAAGGGCCAGCCCAGCCAGTCCTCGGCCGTGAGCCACGGTTCCAGTACTAGCCGCTTCAACTCGGTCAACGTCATCAACACCGCCCGGAAAATTTAAGCTGTTAGCCGTTAGCTGCTGGCTGTTCGCTTCCGTGCAGGAAGCTATCAGCCAGCAGCTAACGGCTAACAGCCAACAGCTAATAGCTCAAAAAGACATGGCTATTCTTTCCAAAGACGAAGCGCAGGCAATCCTCAAAAAAGTCATTGGGTTCAGCACCGCCGACGAGTGCCAGGCCAACCTGAACGGGCGCACCACCGGTAATATTCGCTACGCCCGCAACTCGGTGAGTACGGCCGGGGCCCAGGACAACGTGAGCCTGGCCGTAGAAGCGCGGTTTGGCAAACGCTCGGGCATAGCCACCTGCAACGAGTTCGACGATGCTACCCTACGCCGCTGCGTGCAGCGAGCCGAGGAAATTGCCCGCCTGGCCCCCGAAGACCCCGAGTACATGCCCCTGCTGGGCCCCCAGCAGTACCTCACGCCCGTGAGCTACGCCGCCAGCACGGCTGCCATTACCCCTGATCTGCGCGCCCAGGCCGCCGGCGACAGTATTGCGCTGTGCAGTGCCAAGAGCCTCACGGCGGCTGGTTACCTCGAAGATGGCGCCTACTTTCAGGCCCTGCGCAACAACAAGGGGCTGGAAGCCTACCAGCAGAGTACCAGCCTGGATTTCTCGGTGACAGTGCGCACCCCCGATGGTACCGGTTCGGGTTATGCCGTGGCCGACTACACCGATGTGGCCAAATTCAACGCCAAAAGCCTCACCCAGCTGGCCGCCGATAAGGCCGCCGGCTCCCGCAATGCCCGGGCGCTGGAGCCCGGCAAGTACACCGTGATTCTGGAGCCCGCCGCTCTGGTATCGGATGAGGGGCTGCTCAACAACCTGATGTACAGCCTCGGGGCCCGGGAGGCCGACGAGGGGCGCTCCTTTCTGAGCAAAAAAGGTGGGGGTAATAAGCTGGGTGACAAGCTCTTTGACCCGCGCATTACCATTTACTCTGACCCCCTCAATGCCCAGGCTCCCAGCGGCGTATTCGACTACGAAGGCCTGCCGGTGAAGCGCATGAACTGGATTGAGAAAGGCGTGGTTAAAAACCTGTACTACTCCCGCTACTGGGCCCAGAAAACAGGCAAAGCAGCCACGGCTTTTCCCGGCAACTTCATCATGGAAGGCGGCACCCAGAGCGTACAGGACCTGATTAAGAGCACTGCCAAGGGTATTCTGGTTACGCGCCTGTGGTACATCCGCGACGTGGACCCCCAGACGCTGCTGTACACCGGCCTTACCCGGGACGGAACGTTCTACATCGAAAACGGCAAAATCAAGTTTCCTATCAAGAACTTCCGCTTCAACGAGTCGCCCATTATCATGCTCAACAACGTGG
The DNA here is from genome assembly GCF_003944705.1 of Hymenobacter metallilatus. Lineage (GTDB taxonomy): Bacteria > Bacteroidota > Bacteroidia > Cytophagales > Hymenobacteraceae > Hymenobacter > Hymenobacter metallilatus. The sequence goes on from NZ_RWIS01000009.1 coordinate 72,518, forward strand.
AGGCCATTGGCAAGCCCGTGCGCCTGGGCGGCAACCTGGTGCCGCCCCTAAAAATCCGGGACTTCACGTTTACCAGCCTCTCCGACGCGGTGTAACTACCCGGCCTGGTGGCAGATATGTGGCCTCTGGTACGCTTGTTACCAGAGGCCACATATCATTTTCATCTGGCTGATGAAGCGTATATACAGAATGCTGGTGCTGTTAGGAGTAGGCTGGCAGGCTCACGCCCAGCAAGCCAACACCCTATCGGGGGCCACTGCCGCCCAGAAAAGCTCGGTCCGGCCGGGTAGCTAGTCGTTGTCGAACTGGTAGGCCACGTAGCCCTGTATCACCCGATTCTTAAAGCGCGGGTCGTTGGGGCCGCTCAGGTTGCGGGTGTCGTTGATGTCGTTGAGGCCGGCATTGAAGCGGGCCCCCAGCAGCAGGTTGCCCAGCTTGAGGCCGCCCCCGGCCGCCAGGGTAAAATCGGTGCGTTTGAAGGTGTAGCTGCTGTTGCCGCCCACCACATTATCGTCCTGGCGGGACACCATAAACCCCAGTTGCGGGCCGGCCTCCACAAACACCGGCCCTACCGTTACCTTGGCCAGTACGGGCAGGTTGAGGTAGTGCAGCTTGGCATCGTAGTTTCCAATGGCTGTGCGGAAAGAGCTGCCCTGCAGGGAATACAGCAGCTCCGGCTGAATGGTAACCGGGCCCAGCACTTTGGCCTCATACAGCAAGCCGGCGTGGTAGTAGGTTTTGTACCTGGTGGAAGTGGAACCCAGGTTCTCGCCATCAAGGACGGCAGCATTGAGGCCGGCTTTTATACCAAACTGGGCGTGGGCTGCCGCGGCCAACAGCAGCAGTGGCAGCAGGAACAGAAAACGTTTCATACAACAGGGGCTCACTGGGTTAACAACATACTCCGGCTCTGCTAACGGCTACCGGCGTTTCAAGTGTATGTTTACCAGCCATAAATCATGCCTGTTTGAGGCCGCGGCCGGCTGGCTATTCATCGGGTTGGGGCAGGCGGCAAGCCACCTTTAGGGAAGTAGCTGCGTCTTTGCCCCGATTTTTGTCTTTTCTCTCCTCCCCTTCATGCCTGCTCCGTTCACCTTCGTGCGCCTGCAATACCACTCCGGCGACTGGGACGCCGTGGATGAGCGGATGCCCGCCAACTTGCTTCACTCCTTGGTGCAGTACACCAAAGTGCCCGTAATTGCCAAGGAGAAAGTAGTGGCCCTGGACTCGCCGGAGCTGTTTCGCTACCCATTCTGCTACCTCTCGGGCCACCGGCTGGTGCAGTTTTCGGCCCCCGAGCGGCGCAACTTCGAGCAGTATGTACGGGGCGGGGGCTTCGTGTTTGTGGACGACTGCAACCACGACATCGACGGGCTGTTTGCCCGCTCGTTTGAGGAGCAGATGCGGGTGTGCTTCGGGGCGGGGGCGCTAAAGAAGCTGCCCAAGTCGCACCCTATTTACTCGCAGTTTTTCAAGTTCCCCGACGGCCCGCCCAACACCGGCTTCGAGCTCAACGGCTGGGGCGACGACCTGGTGCATGACTATCTGAAAGGCATTGAGATAAACGGGCGGCTGGCGGTGCTGTATTCCAATAAAGACTACGGCTGCGAGTGGGATTATGACTTTCGCAACAAGCGGTTTTTAGCCGAAGACAACACCAAATTCGGCGTCAATATCATTCTATACGCCCTTACGGCTTAGCTTCTCTATGGCTTGGCCTTCTCTGCACTGGCGCAGGTACAGGTAAACTTTGCCCCATTGCATGCGTCTATGCAGGAGTACGGGGTGCACGTAGGCGGGCAGCTGACCAAGCTCACTAGCCCACCTCCTGATTACTTGGACATTCCGCTACGGCCCAACTATCCGGGCGGGCAGGCGGGCATTGCTGCCGAGCCGGATGTAGGGTGGCAGTACAGCCCGCGCTGCTATTCACGCAGAAAGGCTACTGCACCAAATAATAATAGACGTAGAAGCACAACGGTACCATATATTACGCCACCAGCCCCTGCATCGGCTACCGCCCTCAGGCCAAAAACTGGAGCATTCAGCTAAACCTGACGCGCTTCTTCGGGCCGGCGGCGTAGGGGCTTAGAACCGGTAGCCCAGGCTGAGGCGGCCATCAAAAACAGCCCCGTTTTCCTCGTAGTACGTGCCGGTATCATAATACCCGGGTGTGCCGGCGTAGGGGCTCTTGTTCAGGCGCCGCCAGGTCATGATGCCGCCTGCTACATCGAGCAGAAAGCGGCTCTGGTGGCCCAATGGCAGCTGAGCGCCCAGCAGTACGCCTGCCCCGCCCAATTTCCGGTTTTCGTTGTAGGCGTTGTAGTAGGCATTCTGCTTCACGCCCCGGTAGCCCAGCGTAGGAGCCACGTACACCCCTGCCAACCCCGTCTGGCGGCCTTGGTACAGGTAGTAGCGCCCCTGTAGCGCAACGCCGGAAGTTCGTTCAGTGGGCTGCCCGCCGTTCAGGAGCACCTCAACGCTGCCGCTGCTGCGCCGCCCCAGCTGCTGCTCGTAGCCCACCAATACGGGCAGAAGCAAACGGGTATCGGTATTAAGCGCATTATACGCCACATTACGGAGCAGTATTCCGCCTACATCCAGCCGTAGGGCGTGCCGCAGGCCAACCCGGGCCGGAGCGGTGGTATCGGGGGCCGTCTGGGCCAGAGCGGGTAGGGCCGGCACGGCGCTGAGCAGCAAGGCGGCCAGCCACCAGCCGGGTCGAAAAATGCGGGAGGAGTTGCGTATCATGGCTTGAAGTAGCCGGTTGGCAGCGGGCGGGGCAAACCAGCTTCCGGGTGGTTCAGACTTTATGGGGTGCAGAAAAATGCGGCAGCTACTCCTGCCGCAAGCATCCTTGGCGCAGTTCTGCTGACTTTATACCGCTTCTGCTTCTATCTTCCGCCCTGACTTTTCAACGCCGTTTTCCGTGACTGAACAAGACGTAACCCGCCTGCTTCAAAAAATACCGCTGCTCAAACAGGAAATCGGAAAGGTGATTGTGGGCCAGCAGGAGGTGCTGGAGGAAGTGCTGGTGGCTTTGCTGGCCGGGGGCCACGCCCTGCTGGAAGGCGTGCCGGGCCTGGCCAAAACCCTGCTGGTGCGCACCCTGGCCCAGGCCACCGACCTGCCTTTCCGCCGCATCCAGTTTACCCCCGACCTGATGCCCACCGATATTCTGGGCACCGAGATTCTGGAAGAGGACCACGGCACGGGGCACCGTTCATTCAAGTTCAATCCGGGTCCCATCTTCGCCAGTCTGGTGCTGGCCGATGAAATCAACCGGACCCCACCCAAAACCCAGGCCGCCCTGCTGGAGGCCATGCAGGAAGGCCACGTAACCTACGCTGGTCAGGAGCACGCCCTGCCCAAGCCATTTTTTCTGCTGGCCACCCAAAACCCCATCGAGCAGAGCGGTACCTACCCCCTGCCTGAGGCCCAGCTCGACCGGTTTCTGCTGTACGTGCGCATTGGCTACCCCACCGAGCAGGAGGAGTTGGCCGTGCTCAGCGGTACCACCGGCATCAGCCGGCAGGCGGTGCAGCCGGTGCTGGGCGGCGAGGAAATTCGCCAGCTGCAGTTGCTCACGCGCCAGGTCAGCATTAGCGCTGAGCTGCTGAGCTTGGTAAACCGCCTGGTGCGGGCCACCCGCCCGGCCACTTCCGAAGTAGCCTTCATCCGGGAGTATGGCCGCTGGGGGGCCGGCCCTCGGGCCGGGCAAGCCCTGATTCTGTGCGCCAAAGCCCGGGCCCTGCTGCACGGCCGCTTCGCTGCCACCCTGGACGATGTGCAGGCCCTGGCCCCCGCCGTGCTCCGCCACCGCGTGCTACTGAACTTCAGTGCCGAAGCCGAAGGCCTGACCCCGGATGATGCTGTAGCAGCGTTATTGAAAGGAATTAGTCTTTAAGTGTTACTGGGTTTTAGTTGCTGGTTGCTCGTTGCTGGTTGTTAGCTCAGTCTTGATAACCAGCAACGAGCAACTAGAAACCAGAAACCAGAAACTTATTTCCCATGCTCACGCCTGAACACCTTCATGCCCTGCATAATCTGCCGCTGGCCGCCAGGCAAGCGGCCGAGGGCGTGCTGCACGGGGCCCATGCCAGCCGGCGCAAGGGTGCGGGCATGGAGTTCAGCCAGTACCGCCCGTACCAGCCCGGCGACGACCTGCGCCGCCTCGACTGGCGGCTGGCAGCCCGCTCCGACCGGTACTACTTGCGCGAATCGGAGGTGGATACCAGTCTGGTAGTGCATCTGGTGCTGGATGCTACCGCCAGCATGAACCACCAGGACGACAACGGCCTGAGCAAGCTACAGTACGGCCGCCTGCTGTGCGCCGCCCTGGCCTATGTGGCTACCCAACAGGGCGACGCCGTGGCGCTTACCGTGCTGCTGCCCCAGGGCCTGCAGCACCTGCCACCCCGCGCCGACTCCCGGCAGCTGCCCCGCATTTATCATACTTTGGAGAGCATTGAAGCCGCCGGCCGCTTTCCGGATGCGGCTACGCTGGCCCCGCTCACGGCCCGCCGCCAGCCGGCCCTGACGGTGTGCGTGAGCGACTTGTACGAGGAGAGCGGCGAGATTGAGCAGCTCCTCACCCGCCTGCGCGCCGCCACCGGCGAGGTGCTGCTGCTGCACCTGCTGGCCCGCAACGAGCTGGAATTCACCTTCAAAGGAGCCGTTACCTTCGAGGACCTGGAGACCGGGCAGCAGCTGCAGCTGGATGCCGGCCAGCAGCGCCGGGCCTGGCAGCAGCAGTTGCAGCAGTGGCTCCGCGACACGGCCCGTCAGGCCCGCACCCACGGCTTCGACTACTACCAGCTTAGCACCGCTGAGCCCCTCACCGGAGCCCTGCGCCGGTTTTTGCAGCAGCGGGCTACGGCCTGAGTGCCCGAATTGGGCCCGATAGTTGTGCAGCCAGGAAAATCAGGTGTCTCCTTCTTTTCTTATTCTGCTATGCTTCGAATCCTACTCGCTACGGTGCTGCTGACCCTCCCGACGGTGGCTTCTGCCCAAACTGCTCCCTTGCTTACTGGCTACCGACGCCCTCTGCCCATCGTACCCATCGACTCGGTAACGCACCAAATCAGCTACCAGGGAAATCTGGTGGTGCCAGGCGTGCCCCAGGCCGAGCTGTACGGCCGGGCCCAGGAATGGCTGGCTACACAGTTTGAAAACTACGCCGAGGTGGTGCAGCTGGCCGACCCCGGCCGGGGCGTGCTGATTGGGCAGGCCATAGTGCGGGCCGTGGCGCCGGCCCAGAAAAACCAGGATTCCCGCAGCTTCAAGCTGCTGTTCCGGTTTCGGCTGCGGGCTCAGCCCGGCGCTCTGCACTACGAGCTGACGGATATCAGCTACCCTACTTATCCTGAAACCGACGCATCGAATAGCGCTGAAAGTGGTCGGGCCGTTAATGGCTTAGCCCTTTGGCAGCGCGCCGACGATTTTTCCCAGATTGGCACTACGGACGCCCAAAACCGGCGCGCTCCAGTGGAAATTGAGCTGCGCGACTACGACCAGTACACCGACCAAGGCCAGCCCAAACCCCGCATGGTGCAGCAGTGCCAGGGTATTCAGAACGCCATGACGACGCTGCTGGCCTCGCTTGGCCAACGGCTGAAACAGCCGCTGCCGTAGCCGTTGTGCCCTGGAACTGGGCTCCGGCCGTCGTTGCCCTTGTACTCCGGAGCTGTGCTCCGGCCCGCGTAAAAGGGTAATTTCTAGTTGCGTTAATTACCTTCTTGTGCGAGCCGAAGCACAGCTTCGGGGTACAAGGGCAACGACGGCCGAAACAGGTTCGGGGTATACGTTCTTTCCAGTGGGAGCATGGGGCTGCCGCAACGCCGGCCGGGAAAGTTGTGTCTGTAGCCTGGCTTCATTAGGTTGAGGCTTCAACCCGTCCGCACTTTCAACCTGCACCCCGTTTGCTTCTCCTGATTTTTTCGCACGCCGCCGCCGGCTGGCTGGCCCTGCTGGGGGTAGCCGTGCCTTTGGCTATCTACCTGTGGAACCGCCGGCCGGGTCGGGTAGTGCGAGTGGGTAGCGTGCGGTGGCTGGAGGCTGCCGCCAACCGCCGTCTGCGTAACCTGCGCCCCGAGCAGCTCCTGCTATTTTTGCTGCGGGCGGCCCTGGTGGCCCTGCTGGCACTGGCCGTAGCCGAGCCATTTCAGCTGCTGCCGCCGCCCCCGCTTCGGGGCCAGGTACTGCTGGCCCCCACCCTCACCGCCCCGGACCTGCTGCCGCTGCAGTCGGCGCTGGATTCTTTGCGGCAACAAGGCTACGAGCTACGGCAGCTGCACGCCCGCCAGCCGGTAAGCGCCCCCCTACCCTGGTCGGGCCTGGGCCTCGGCGACACGACCAAGACAGTGCCCTTGCGGCCCGATTCGGTTCCGGTCCGCAACCTCTGGCACAGTGTACAAGCCGCGGCCGACTCTCTGCCCGGAAGGCCGTTGGTGGTAGTAGCCCCGCTCACGCTGGCGGCTTTTGCGGGCACCCGGGTACCGCTGCCCCCCCAGGTCCGGTGGCTGCCCCTGCCCCTACCCGATTCGAGCCGGCAGGTGGTAGCAGCCTGGCAGCCTCGGCCCGACAGCCTGACTGTGCTGGTGGCTACCGGAACCGAGGCCGGAGTTCGGGTGCAGCTGGTTCGGCGGCGCTGGCCCTTTGCCGGAAGCACGCTGCGGGTAGCCCCCGGGGTTGAGGTGCGCACCAACGCGGCGCAGCAGCTCTTTGTTACCCAACAAGGCCGCGTGCAGCGGCTAGCCGTCATTCGCCGCCGCCCGCGCTGGCACGTAAGCCCCGATGCCGCGCATACCGCTTCGGCCCGGGTGCTGGTGGCGGCCTTGCGGGCCGTGGGCGAAACGCTGCCGCTGCCGCCCCGCCTCACGGTTTCTGCCTCCCTGCCCCCCGATTCGGTGGAATGGCTATTCTGGCTCCGTGAGGGTCCGGCTCCTGTTATTTCCGGGGCACAAGTCTGGCAGGAGGCCTCTGCCGGCGCAGCGGTGTTTGCTACCCGTTTTCAGCCCCCCGGCCTGCCGCACCCAATACCGGTGCAGCGGCTCGATACCACTGCCCGGGCCGGCAGCACCCGGTGGTACACCGCCTCGGGCCACGCCTTACTCCAGGAGCAGCCCGCGGGCCAATACCGGCTCCGGACCCGCCTCGACCCGGCCTGGAGCGGCCTGGCCGACAGTCCGGAATTGCCCGGGCTACTGTTGCCGCTGCTATTGCCTTCCTCCGGCCCGTCGCCCTCCCCGGATGTCCGCCCTCTGGCTATAGCTCAACTGCAAAGTGCCCGCCCGGCAACCCCTAACGGCCCCGCGGGCCAGGCTGCGCCGCGCCGGGCGCTGGCACCATGGCTGGTGCTGGTAGCCGGGCTGCTGTTTGCGGCCGAACGGCTGGTGGCCGCCCGCCGACCCGCAGCTTCCTCCTTATCCTCGCCGCAATGAGCCCCCTGCTTGCTACTTCCGCCCCAACTGCTGAGCCGATTCGTAGGGCGGCCCGCGCCTGGGCAGGCCGCCGTACCGTAGTCCTGCTGTTGCCGGTGCTGGGGGTAGGCAGTGTGTTGGCGATGGCCGCGCTGGTGTGGCCCACGGCCCGCGTTGCCGTGGGTTGCCTGACGGGGGTACTGGCCGGAGTTGTCGGCTGGCTGCTCTGGCGCATCTGGCAGGAGCCGCTTTCTGGTATTGCGCGCCGCCTTAACCGCCAGCACCCGCAGCTGGAAGACAGCGCCGCGCTGCTGCTGCGCCCTACCCCCGAGCTAAACCTGCTGGAGCAGCTGCAACAGCAGCGGCTTCTGGCCCGGGTGCCGGAACTAGCGGCGGCGGGGCCGTTGCTCCCGGTCAGGTGGCGAACCGAAGCGGCGGCGCTGCTGGGGCTGCTGCTGCTGGCAGCAGGTATCGGATGGGGGCGGCCGGGCACTGCCCCAGCTGTTGCACCAACGGCGGCCCCCGTAGCCCTGCATTTTTCGGAAGAGCCGGCCCAACCGGCCGCCGCGCCGCGCATCCGGCAAACCCGGCTGCGGGTGCTACCGCCGGCCTACACCCGCCAGCCAGCGTTTAGCCCCGCTACGCCCTCGTTCCGCTGCCCGCAGGGCAGCCAAGTGCAGTGGTTGGTAACGGTGAGCCGGGCCACTCGCCAGGCCCCGGTACTGGAGCTGGGCGGCCGGCGCATTCCTCTGCAGCCGGTACCCAATCAGCCCACCGAGTTTATGGTCAGCCAACCGCTGACGGCTACCACTCTGTACCGGCTGCGGCTGGGGGCGCAAACCTCCGACGATTATGCCATTGAGGTGCAGCCCGACCAAGCCCCTACCCTCCGGATTATCACCCCCAAAGCGTACACGCTGGTCGAGTTTGGCCGGCCGCCGCAGGTGAATATTCAGGCCCAGCTGCACGACGACTACGGCCTGACCCGTGCCCGGCTGGTGGCTACCATTGCCCAGGGCCAGGGCGAGGCCGTGAAGTTTCGGGAGGTGGTAACGGAGCTAAGCGCCGGCCTGGCGGGGCAGCCCAAGGCGGCTACGCTGCGCCCGGTACTGCACCTGCCCGCCCTGGGCCTTACCTACGGCGACGAGGTGTACTTCTACCTCCAGACCTGGGACAACCACCAGCAGGCCGCCCGCTCCGATACCTACCTGGTGCAGTGGGAAGATACCACCGTGCAGGAAAGCACGCTGGATGTTTCGCTGGGCGTGAATACGGCCCCGGCCTACTTCCGCAGTCAGCGCCAGATTATCATCGACACCGAAAAGCTGCTGGCTGAGCAGAAGCGCCTGACGGGGGCCGTGCTGCTGGACCGCTCCAACGGCATTGGCTTCGATCAGAAAGTATTGCGGATGCGCTACGGGAAGTTTCTGGGGGAAGAAGCCGATGAAACCATTGGCGCCGCTACCCGCCCGCCCGTAGCCGATGCCCCCGCCGAGGAGCCGGGCTTGGGCTCGGTGGTAGCAGAGGACCACACCGAAACCACCCCGGCCGCCCCCGAACAGCACTCCGCCGACGACGGCCACGACCACGGCGCCCCGCCCGTGGCCCCGGGCACCTCCGACCACGAGGCCCTCACGGCGGAGCTGATGGACCCCTACATCCATCATCACGACGATGCCGAAACGGCCGATTTCCTGGAGCCCACGGTGAAGGCTAAGCTCCGGGCCGTACTGAGCGAAATGTGGGAGGCCGAGCTGCGCCTGCGTACTGGCCGCCCCCGGGAGGCCCTGCCCTACGAGTACCGCGCCCTGCGCCTGCTGAAACAGGTGCAGCAGCAAACCCGGGCCTACGTCAAGAAAGCCGGTTTTACGCCCCCTCCCATGCCCGAAGCCACCACCCGCCTCACCGGCGAGCTGGCCGGGGCCACCGCCCCCAGCCGCCGCCAGCAGCTGCCAGCCCCGGCCCGGCAGCCCACTATTCGGGCGGCGCTGGCCACGCTGGGGCAATACCAGCACACGGGCCGGGCAGCGGCGGGCAGCGCGGCGGCCCTGGAGCTGGCCGGGCAGGAGCTGGCGCGGGCGGCCCTGCGGCAGCCGGGTGCTTATCTGGGTGCCTTGCGGGAGCTGCGCCGGCTGGCATCCGGCATCCGGGCCGGGCAGCCTCCCCCGTCAGTGGATCTGGGCCGTATCGAGCGGGCCCTAACGGAGTTGCTACCGCCCCCATCCCCCGCGCCTACAGCCCGTCCCTTGCCCGGCAATCGGCTGAGCCGCCGGTATTTGCAGGAGTTAAGTCGCTGATTTTCTACTGTTCTCGTCCTCTTCTTTCATGCTCTACGCTTTTGCCCTTACCCTGCTGCTGGCCACCCTTCTGACGGTGCTGGCTTTCCGGCGGCCCGATGCCCGACGCCGGGCCTTGCGGGTGGCAGCCGGGCTGGCAGCGGCACTAGGGCTGGGGCTGATGGCGTTTCCTCCCTCCCATACTACCACGATACCCGCGCCGTCTACGGCAATTCTGCTCACCGCCTCGTATTCCCCCGATACGCTCCGGGACCTGCTGCGCCAGCTCGGCCCGGCCACTCCGGTCCGGCGCTACGGCCCAGCGGAGTCGGCCGATACCGCTGCCGTTGGTAGCCCGGCGGCCCTGCGGCAGCAGTTTCCGCGGCTTCGCACCTTGCATGTGCTGGGCCAGGGCCTGCCGCCCGCCGACCTGCCCGAGCTGGCGGGTCTGCGTCTGCTGCCCCACCAGGATGCCCCGTTGACCGGCTTTCAGCTGGCCAGCTGGCCCACCCAGCCCGAGCTGGGTCAGGCTTGGACTCTTGAAGGAAGCTTTCGGTCGGCCCAACCGGCACCGGTCTGGGTACGCCTCTACGCGGCCGGCGCCCCCCGCGACTCGGTTCGGCTGCCGACGGGCCGGGGGCTTTTCCGACTGCGCTTTACCCCCCGGGCCGAGGGCCGGGCCGTGTACCGGCTGGAAGCCCGCGCCGAGAGTCGGCTGCTGGCCCGGGAGCTGGTACCGCTGGAAGTGCGGCCCACCCGCGTATTGCGCGTACTGGTGCTGGCCGCAGCTCCCTCGTTTGAAATTCGCTTTTTAAAAAACGAACTGGCCGCCCGTCAGCACGCCGTAGCCCTGCGTATTGGTCTGAGCCGGGGCCTCACCCAAACCGAGCTACTGAACCTACCGGCCTCGCTTAGCCTGAGCCGGCTCAGCCCGGAGCTGCTGGCTCGCTTTGAGGTGGTAATAGCCGATGCCGGAGCCCTCACCGCCCTGTCGCCCGCCGAAGGCCAGGCCCTGAGCCAAGCCGTACAGCGCGGCGGCTGCGGGGTGCTCCTGCTCGCCGATGCCGCCGCTATTCCCCGGTCTATGCCCGGCGGGGCGGCTTTCCGGGTGTTGCCGCGGCCGGCCGCCGCCAGCACTCTGCCCATGGCTCTTTACTGGCTTGATGCCCCGCGGCCGGCTTCTGTGGTAGCGGCCGTGCTGCAACCCAACGCCCAGCTCCGGCCGCTGATTACCGGCCCGAACCAGCAGCTGGTAGCGGCCGGGCGGCGCGTGGGCCTGGGGCAGGTAGCCGCTACTACCGTCGCCGAAACCTTTCCCTGGCTTCTGCAACGGCAAACCGCGGCGTACACCGCCTACTGGGGCCATTTACTTTCGGCCATTCGCCCCGCCCAGGCTAGCGGTCCGGAACTCCGGCTGCTGACGCCCTACCCCCGGCCCAACGAGCCGCTGCAGCTCCGGGCCGAGGGCGCGGGGGCAGGTCCTTTCACGGTAACCGGCCCCACCGGCCCCGGCACCACGGCCGCGACCCAGCAGGATGCCCGCATTCCGGAGTGGGCTACTGCTACCTACTGGCCGGCAGTAGCTGGTTGGCACGAAGCCCGATTGGGTGCCGCGCGGCAGTGGTTCTACGTGTTTGATTCCGCGGCCTGGCACTTGCCTCAACAGCAGGCTTGGTATGCGGCGGCGCAGCCCTACTCCATGCCGGTTGCCGGAGCTGCCGCTGGGGCCGCCGCCGGGGCGCAACACACTACCTGGCCACGGTGGGTGGGTCTGCTGGTATTTCTGGCGGGAGCCGGGCTGCTCTGGCTGGAAGAAAAGCTCTAAGTCGAATAGCCGTATCTTCGGGCTGGTTTCGGGCAAAAAATAACCCGGACTCCGCCGCAGCGAAATCCGGGTTATCGTAAGCACAAGCCGGCTACACCGGCGCGTAATTACTTGGCTTCGGTAGCCGTAGTGGTAGTGGTGGTAGCTTCCGTGGTGGTAGCAGCCGGAGCAGCAGTAGCAGCAGCAGCGGTGTCAGCAGCGGGAGCAGCAACCGTAGTATCGGTCGTAGCCGTAGTAGCTTCAGTCGAAGTAGCTTCGGTGGTAGTAGTGGTTTCTTCAGCTTTCTTCGACTCGCAAGAAGCGAGGGTAGCAGCGAAAACAACGGCCAGAGCGGATACCTTCAGGAGGTTCTTCATTGTACTAGTAGGTTTGAAATTTTTTTGTCCAAAAACGCCCTTGATACCTATATCCGGAAATGGTAACCCAGTTTCTAAAAATATTTTTTTGGCGGGTTACCCGGCCGCTCACCACGTATTAACCAACAAAGCGAATGGGTAAGGGACAACCTTCCTTCACCGACGAGGAGTTTGTAGCGGCCATCCGCCGCGACGACGACCGGGCGCTGGCGCAGCTCTATCGGCTGCACTTCCCCATGATTTCGCACTATGTGCTGCAGAACAGCGGCACCGAGGACGAAGCCAAGGATGTGTACCAGGAGGGCGTAATGGTATTCTATGAAAAGGTGCGTGATGGTTCTTTAGAGCTGAGCTGCCAGATCAAAACCTACCTCTACGCCGTGTGCCGCCGCTTGTGGCTGAAACGGCTCACCGATAAAACCCGCTTCGGCGGCCGCCTCGATGACCACGAGCCCTACCTCGAAACCGGCGCCGAAGCCGACCTCGAAGAAGCTGAGGAGCGGGACCGGCGCCTCGGCACCATGGCCCAGGCCCTGGACCGCATCGGGGAGCCCTGCCGCTCGCTTTTAGAAGGATTTTACCTGCTCGACAAGTCGATGCAGCAGCTTACGGCTGAGTTTGGCTACACCAACGCCGACAACGCCAAGAATCAGAAATACAAGTGCTTGGTGCGCCTGAAAAAACTCTTTTTCAATCAGTACCAGGAGCTTATTTAGATATGAGATGTAAGAAATGAGAACTGAGACGATGTTCGGCCACCGTAAGTGTCGCCTGAATATCCTCTTCCTTCTCGCTTCTCATCGTCTCACTTCTCGAAGACATGAAAACTGAAGCCGACTATTACGCTCTGTTTGACGCCTACCGCTCCGGCGGGCTGGCTAAAGAGGAGCGCACCACCCTGGAGCACCGCCTTGCCGCCGACCCCGAACTGGCCCGGCGTCTCCAGGAGTTTGAGGAACTGACGGGCACGCTCACGGCTTATGGCCGCCGGCTGGCCCTGCGCCGTAAGCTCCACGCCATCCATGCCGATATGGACGCTGAGCGGGCCGTACGCCTTACCCCCCTGGCCAAAGCGGCCGAGGAGGACGAGCGACTGGAGCAATTTGCCACGGGCCGGGCTCCACGGCCGGCATTGCGCATTTCGCGCACCGAGGAAAAGCTGCGCCAGTTCTGGCAGGGTCACCGGGCCACCATGATGGTAGCTGCCGCCGTGGCGGTGCTGGCTGTGTTTACCACTTTGCTGGGCATGGAAATGTATCGGGCCTCCCAGAAACCGTCGTTGTATGGCTATACGGTGCTGCGCCGCGAGGTGGAGCGCATCAAGCGTAACCAGCGCAGCATGAACCGCACCCTCAACCAGATGGATGCGCCCCAGCCCGACAAACTCAATCCTGGTAAGTTCAGCGGCACGGGCTTCGCCCTCACGGCTGATGGCTATCTGGTTACCAGCTACCACGTTATTCAGGGGGCCGACTCGCTGCTGATTGAGAGCCGGGAGCGGCAGCGGTACCGGGCCGAGCCGGTGTTCACCGACGTGGCCCACGACCTGGCAATTCTGCAGATTAAGGATAAAAGCTTTAAAGGCTTCGGCCGCCTGCCTTATGCATTCAAGCGGGGGCAGTCGGAGTTGGGCGAGCGGGTGTACACGCTAGGCTACCCGCGCGAGGATTTGGTGTTCAACGACGGCTCTTTGAGTGCCCGCTCCGGCTTTGAGGGCGACACGGGATTCTACCAGATCAGCATTCCGGTAAACCCCGGCAACTCGGGTGGCCCGCTGCTGGATGATAAAGGCAACCTGATTGGTATTATCAGCGGCCGGCAGATGGACGTGCAAAGCGCCGCATTTGCCACTAAGTCGTCGTACCTGATGCGGCTGGTTGATTCGCTGGGCACGGCCCACGCGGGTAAGCCCTACAACATGCCCCGCACCAACCTGCTTAGCGGCACTTCGCGGCCCCAGCAAATCCGTAAGCTTCAGGATTACGTGTTTGTTGTGAAGGTGTACGAATAAGCCTGGCTAGCAACACTAATACTTTAAAGCCCTGCCGGAAACGGCGGGGCTTTTTGCGTAGACTCCTCCCTTATTTTTCAGGTAAGCGCCCCGCTGTGAAGTAGAACACCCTAGTGGCTATAGCGCCGCACTATACCGGTGCTGGCACTGTTGCTCAGGTTGGTCAGTAACCCAGAGCGGGCGCACCGGCAAAGGAGTGGCAGCTTCAGGGAGCACCTTTCCCAGCATTAAGCCAAGAACTAGTTATAACTATTTGACAAACAGAGCCTACCTCCTGCTTATTGGCGGAAGTAGTTGGTGGCAGCTGTTGCTTTGCTTCCACTAAATGTGCTTCTTACCTCTCTCATTATTTTGCCTGCCTTCGACCTAACTCCTACCCTGCATGAACCGCCGAGCTTTTCTTCAGAAACCTGCTGCAGGGGTGCTGGCTGCGGCTTCCCCCACTGAAGCAGCGGCCCGGTATGAGGCCGCCAGCGGGGGCGACGACGAGAAAATAAGCCGCTTTGCCAACCAAGAACTGCCGCGCACCGCACGCTCCACGGCAACCTTGGCTCCTTACACGGGGCCCTGGGGTTACTCGCAGGCGGCGCACTTGCTGCGGCGCAGCCTGTTTGGCCCCACCCGGCAGGAAATTCTAACCGCAGCTGGCCAGTCGCTGACGCAGGTACTCAACGGGTTGCTGGCCGCACCAGTTGCGCCGGCTCCACCCGTAAACGTATCGGCCACGGATACGAGCGTACCAATCGGGCAAACCTGGGTAACGCAACCCTTTGATCAGAACGTGGAGGGCGTGCGGCGCTCCTCCCTGCGGGCCTGGTGGCTGGGGCAGCTGCAGCAGCAGAGTGTATCGTTGGCCGAAAAAATGACGCTGTTCTGGCACAACCACTTTGTAGTAGAGCTGGGCGATATTAATGATGCCCGCTACGGCTACGAGTATTGCCGCCTGCTGCGCCAGTATGCACTGGGAAACATTCGCCAGCTGGCCAAGGAGGTGACCGTTACGCCGGCCATGCTCCGCTACCTCAACGGCAACCAGAGCACTGGTGGTGCGCCTAACGAAAACTACGGCCGGGAGCTGCTGGAGCTATTTACCATTGGCAAAGGCCCCCTGATTGGTGCGGGCAACTACACCACTTACACCGAAGACGATGTGAAGGCGGCAGCCCGCGTGCTCACCGGCTGGCGCGACAATGCCACTACCCTGCAGGGCTATTTTACGGCCAGCCGCCACGATACCGGCACCAAGCAGTTCAGCGCCGCATTTGGTAGCCGCGTTATCAGCAACGGTGCCGACCAGGAGTACAAAACCCTGGTAGACATGATTTTTGCCCAGGCCGATACGGCCCGCTTCCTGTGCCGCAAGCTGTACCGGTGGTTTGTGTACTACGTTATTGATGCAACCACTGAGCAGAACATTATTGAGCCCCTGGCCCAGCTGCTCATCAGCAATAACTACGAGGTGGCTCCGGTCTTGCGGGCGTTGCTGGGCAGTGAGCATTTTTTTGATGCCGTGAACATGGGCTGCCTGATTAAAAGCCCGCTCGATTTTACTCTTACCGTTGGCCGACAGCTACAGGTTGCTTTCCCAACTAGCAGTAGCCTCCCTACCCAGTACAGCGTCTGGGACTATATCAACGGGATTACTAACCTGCAGCAGCAAGTGCTGGGCGACCCGCCCAACGTGGCCGGCTGGCCCGCTTACTGGCAAACACCACAGTATTATGAGCTGTGGATTAATGCAGTAACCCTGCCCCGCCGCAATCAGCTGACGGATGCGCTTATTAGCAGCGGCGGCATTACCCGCAGTGGCTTTACCCTCCGGATTGACGCCGTAGCGCTGGTGCAGGCCCTGCCCGCTTCCACTGCCTCTGATGCGAACCTTTTGATTGGGGAGCTGTCCCGGCTGCTGTTTCCTATTCCGCTCACGGCCAACCAGCTCAGCTACCTGAATGATGTGCTGCTGCCGGGGCTGCCGGATTTTGAGTGGACCGTGGAGTGGCAGGATTACGTGGCCAACCCCACCAATACCGCCAAGAAAGCCGCTGTACAAACCAAGCTGCAGGCTCTGCTGCGCACCATGATGGGCCTGGCGGAGTATCATCTGTCCTAGTTTTTTGGCTGATGGCTGTTGGCTGCTAGCTTTTCATCCGTTGGCATTTTCCTGCAGTGTTTACTCCTGCCCTCCACGTAGCCGCAGCTAACCGCGCGGAGCCATCCGCTAACAGCGTAAAAAATGAACCGCAGACATTTCCTCCAGACGACGGCCGCGGCCACGGTAGTACCGGCTTTACTGAGTGGCCTGCCCATTGGGGCGTATGGTTTTTCGCCGGAGCTGTACGAGCTAACCGGGGGGGCCACGCAAACCGACCATGTGCTGGTGCTGATTCAGCTGAACGGGGGCAATGACGGCCTGAATATGGTGCTGCCCCTGGATCAGTACTCGGCGCTGATGAATGCCCGGGCCGATATTGCCATTCCGGAGCCCCAGGCCTTACGCCTTACCAGCCTTACGGGTCTGCACCCGGCCATGACGGGCATGAAAAACCTCTACGATAATGCGCAGCTGGGTGTGGTGCAGAGTGTGGGCTACCCGAATCCGAACTTCAGCCATTTCCGCGCTACGGATATCTGGACCTCCGGCTCCGACTCCAACGTCACCATTACTTCGGGCTGGGCCGGGCGCTACCTCAACGGCGAGTACCCCGGCTACCCCACTGGCTACCCCAACGCCCAGAACCCCGATCCGCTGGCTATCAGCATTGGCTCGGTGGTGAGTAACTGCGTGCAGGGGCCCAGCGTGAACATGGGTATGGCCATTGCCAGTACATCCTCCTTTTATCAGCTGCTGAATGGCGTGGTGGACGCCGCGCCCAATACGCCCGCCGGCCACGAGCTAACGTTTATCCGGCAGGTTGTACAGCAAACCCAAGTGTACACTACGGCAATTCAGGCCGCTGCCGGCCGGGCCCGCAACCTCTCGCCGCTCTATCCCCCAGCCGGCCAGAACTCCCTCTCCGACCAGCTGAAGATTGTGGCCCAGCTGGTGGCCGGCGGCCTGCAAACCCGCGTGTACGTGTGCAACCTAGGCGGCTTCGACACCCACGTAACCCAAGTACCTCTTACTGGCAGCACTACCACCGGCACCCACGCCACGCTGCTCGGCAAAGTATCGGAGGCCATTGCTGCTTTTCAGGACGATTTGCGGCGGCTCAGCGTGCAGGATCGGGTGGTAGGCATGACGTTTTCGGAATTTGGGCGGCGCATTAAGGCCAACTCCGGCAAAGGCACCGACCATGGGGCCGCAGCCCCGCTGTTTGTATTTGGCACCAGCGTAAATCCGCGCATTCATGGCACCAACCCGGTACTGCCCCAGAATGCCGGCGTGAACGACAACGTTCCGCTTCAGTTTGATTTCAGAGCTATATATGCCAGTTTGCTGAAGGATTGGTTTCAGGTGCCACAGTCTACCCTGAACGCGCTGCTGCCGTCGGTAGGCGGCCCTTTCCCGTACGTTCCCGTGATTAGGCCTGGTGTTATCAACGGTACCACACCGGCCCACCTCAGCGTAACCGGTTTCCGGGTGTTCCCAAACCCGGTGCGCGAAGGCCGGGCCACACTAGCATTTGAGGCCCAGGGGGGC
Organism: Hymenobacter metallilatus; assembly: GCF_003944705.1. GTDB lineage: Bacteria > Bacteroidota > Bacteroidia > Cytophagales > Hymenobacteraceae > Hymenobacter > Hymenobacter metallilatus. The sequence continues at coordinate 90,047 of NZ_RWIS01000009.1, forward strand.
CACGTACAGGTACTGCTGTTTGATGCCCTAGGCCGGGAGGTGGCCCGGGTGCTTGACCGAAACCTGCCGGCCGGTGCCTGCGAGCTTCCGCTGGATATGAGCGGTCTGGCTCCTGGCGCTTACCACTGCTTTATTCAGGAAGAGGGTCGCAGCAGCTCGCAGCTGGTGGCCCTGGAATAAGGCCGGCGGGAGAGATGAATAAATAATAGGGTAAGCTGGAGAGTATCAAAATTCTGGTAAACTCCGTACAGAGCCTTCGGTGCCGCTTCCCGGCGGCTTACTGTATTTCTTCACCTCTCTGCCTTTCCCTATTATGAGCAGCCAACTCCCCCAGGAAGTCGAAAAAATTCTTCCCGAAGATGTTATTAACACCCTGCAAAGCGCCTACAGCGTATTCAAAGGGGAGCAAGACCAGCTGGATGATCTGCTAAAGCACGGTGGGGCCTTATTGCGCAAAGCCTCCCAGCGCTTTACCACCACGCAACTGATTATTGGTATTGCGGTGCTGGCTAGCGTGGCCGTATTTGCTACCGCCAAAATAGCCGAAGCCGCTTCCGACGAGAACTAGCCGTACGCTGCTCAGTACTAAGCCTCTCCCGCGTGGGAGAGGCTTTTTTTATGGTATTTTTTCAATTATAATTTTAACAATAAATATTTTGACTTATACTTGCACAAACACAATCAAAACTCGCTTTACAACCATGAAAACTCTTTTCCTGGCCCTCTTCGTCGTGTCCGCGCTAGTTATTACTGATGCTACTGCTACTCCTATCAATCCTCTGGCCTGTGCAGTAACGGTTTCGGTTGCCAAAGCACATTCCTCAGAGCTACCGACCTGGTTTAAGCGCAAAAAGCGTCACCACACCCCTGCTTACCGGCGTCTTCGCTCGCGGCGCTAGTACTGTTTCCACCTTGTTACGCTTACTATTATGAAGGCTACTGCTATTTTTCTGGTACTGATTGCAGCTGCTGGCTGCTATACCCCCGCATCTACAGCGGCCCCTGTCCCCAAGCCCCCAAAGGCGGAAACGAAAGCAGCCAAGAAGAAGGGACTGGGTAAGATGTTCGCTAAACGGCAGCAGGAATCGGCCTATGCCAAAGCAATGCGCCGCAACGAGCTGTTTCGGTAGGTTGCCTGGCCGCTTGGAAGCAAGGCTTGCCAGGGGTACCCTAACCTATCGTATGTTGATTAAGGTGCTACTCACGGCTGAATGCCTTGGCGAAAATGCTCGCAGCAGTGGCCCGGCAGCCGTATAGGCGGCAGAGGCAGCATCAACCCCAGCTAGCTACAGCAGCAGGCAGCCGAGGAAAATGCGGGGAACCCGGAAGGATTCGTCAGGGCGGTGCATCCCACCGCCCTGTTTTCCGTTTTGGAGGATAACGGCCTGACTCTGGCCGTTTCACTCGTTTCTGCTGCTCTTATGCTTTCTCCTGCTTATCTGTGTACCGGTTGCCTGCTGGGTATACTAGGCTTTGCTACCTCCACCTGCCTGGCGCAGCAGCCCGCTCAGGGTGCTGGTAGCTCCGTGGTTGCCGCTGGAGCGCGTCCCCAGCTTGTTTCCCGACAGTTCAGCTTCACTGAAGGACCAGCCGTAGACAAAGCCGGCAACGTTTTTTTCACCGATCAGCCCAACAACAAAATCTGGAAGTACAGCACCAAGGGGAAGCTCACCGTTTTCCTGGACCAGGCCGGCCGCGCCAATGGCACGTATTTCGACCGCAAAGGCAATTTATTGGCCTGCGCCGATGAGCACAATCAACTCTGGTCAATTGCCCCCAATGGGAAAGTGACGGTACTGCTCCGGGATGTGCAGGGACACACGCTCAACGGGCCCAACGACCTGTGGGTACAGCCCACAACCGGTGGCATCTATTTCACCGACCCTTATTACCAGCGGCCCTACTGGACGCGCCAGGCACCCGACCCTGGCCTTGGGGGGCAGAAGCTATATTTTCTGCCGGCGTCACAAACCGCTGCCGTAGTTGTGGATGAGCACCTGCAGCAACCCAATGGTATCATCGGTACGCCCGATGGCCAGCATGTGTACGTAGCCGATATTGGAGCTAATAAGACCTACCGCTACGATATTGCGCCCGACGGACAGCTCCGGAACCGGCATCTGTTCGTAGAACAAGGCTCCGACGGCATGACCATCGACAACCAAGGCAACGTGTACCTTACCGGCAATGGCGTAACGGTATTTAATCCCGCCGGCCAGCAGATTGAGCAGATTGCCATTCCCGAGAAGTGGACGGCCAATGTATGTTTCGGCGGCAAAAAGCGTGACACCCTGTTTATTACCGCCTCCGAGGCGGTGTACGTGCTGCCCATGCAGGTGCGGGGAGTGCAATAAGCTTCCTCCACCCTATCCTGAAGTGCGCAAACCCACCATCAGGCCGGAAGTGCTATTGCTTTTTGCACCTTCCATCAACCCGAAGCAACTGCAGCCTTCCTGCCTTCCGCCAGATACCACAACTCATTGATTGGCTGCTGGGTTGCAAGGGTATTGTGTGTATGAATTAAAAAAATACTATTAATTATATAAATAATAATCTATATTGGCCTTCTGTTCGCGCTAATGCTAATCAGGGCCACCTATCCGGCCCTGCCTCCCTCCTCCTATTGCCGGTTCTGGTTAGTGTAATGTGTCGTATTCATTTTACGTCAGGAGGCTATGTATGTCCCGTCGCATGAGGTGCTACTGTTAGCGCCGCCCACATTATACCGGCAGGGGTTGGAGGGTATGCTACGAGAGGCGTGGCCGGGAATACACATTACGCTGGCCACCGACAGCCAGTGCGGACCACAACTGCTGTATCATCGGCCCTTTGCCGTGGTCATTCTGGATGCTGAGCTGCTGGATGGCCTACCCGACTTGTACCTGAGCCAGCTGCGAGCCATCCGAAGCACCCAGCCCCTGCTGCTGTTTACGGGACCACGCCTGACTCCAGCCCTGCGGCGGTACCTACAGCAGGCTGGCCCGTGGCTATCCTGGCTACCCCGCCACGTAGTGCCCGCGTCGGTTGTGGAGGTGCTCAGCCCTTACCTTTCGGGGGTTAGTTCTCCGAAAATAGCAGGCAAAGTTCCCACTGGTGGTCCGGCTACTGCCTTCAGCCGCCGTGAGCTGGAAGTACTGCGCCTGGTGGTACAGGATTATTGCAATCAGGAAATAGCAGATCAGCTGTATCTGAGCGTGCGCACGGTGGAAAGTCACCGCCGCGCCTTACTTCAAAAAACCGGTGCCCGCACCCTGGTGGGACTGGTGGTACAGGCCGTACGCGAAGGGTGGGTAAGCGCATAAAGCTCAGTGGTGGTACAGTAACAGTAAAAGCCAGAACCATGCACCTGTATCCTGCATGAGGTATTGATTTACGCGCTAACCTTACCTCTGGGGCCACCTTACCACTATCCGGCGGTTTACCCTTCTGAGACAACGGTAGCGTTTTTGCCCGGCAGCGGCTACCTTCCGGCTTTGGGCCCTTACCAGCCCGCCACCCTCCAACCGCCTCTGCCCATGCCCCAGACTGACTTACACGGAACCATCCTGCTGGTGTTGGGGCTGCTGTTTGCCATGTTGCTGCTGGTAATGCTGAGCCAGAAGCTGCGCATCTCCTACCCGATTTTTCTGGTGCTGGCCGGGCTGGCACTCAGTTTTGTGCCCGGGCTGCCCCTTCTTATCATCGACCCCAACCTGATTTTCCTGATTTTCCTGCCGCCCCTGCTCTATCAAGCCGCCTGGGACACCTCCTGGCAGGACTTCTGGCGTTGGAAGCGACCTATTTTGCTACTGGCCTTTGGGCTGGTGTTCTTTACGGCCACCATTGTTGCCTACGTAACCCAGGCCATGATTCCAGGATTTACGCTGGCCCTGGGTTTTTTGCTGGGTGGCATCATCTCCCCGCCCGATGCCGTAGCGGCTACTTCCGTGCTCAAGGGCATCAAGGTACCCCGCCGCGTGACCAGCATTCTGGAAGGCGAAAGCCTGATTAATGACGCCAGCAGTCTAATTGTGTTCCGGTTTGCGCTAGCGGCAGTGGTATCGGGCTCGTTCTCCTGGCACCAGGCTATTACAAGCTTTTTGCTGGCCAGCTGCCTGGGCCTGGTTATTGGACTAGTGGTGGGCTACGGCTTTTATCTGATTCATAAGCACCTGCCCACCACGCCCAGCATCAACACGGTGCTTACCTTTCTGGCCCCCTACGTAATGTACCTGCTGGCCGAGGAGTTTCATTTTTCGGGGGTACTGGCCGTGGTGAGCGGGGGGCTGATGCTGTCCTACCACTCCCACCGAATATTTGACGCCGACACCCGCCTGCAGGCTACCAGCGTGTGGAGCAGTGTGGGGTTTGCCCTCAACGGGCTGGTATTTATTCTGATTGGGCTGGAGCTACCAGTGGCAGTACAGGGCCTGGGCAATTACTCCCTGCAGCAGGCTATTGCCTATGCCCTCATCATCAGCGCCATCATCATCCTCATTCGGCTGCTGTGGATGTATCCGGCGGCGTTTGTGCCCCGCTGGCTGTTCCGAAGCATTCGTACGCAGGAGGCCAGCCCCGGCTGGCAGGGGCCGCTGATTATCGGTTGGGCCGGTATGCGGGGCGTGGTATCGTTGGCCTCGGCCCTGTCGGTGCCGCTGCTGCTCACCAACGGCGAGGCATTTCCCCAGCGCAACCTTATTCTGTTTATCACCTTCGTGGTAATTTTGGTTACGCTGGTATTTCAGGGACTTACGCTGCCGGCCCTCATTCGCTTTACGGGCGTGGCCCACCAGGAAGAGCGTATGCCCACCGACGCCCAGGAGGCCGGTATCCGCCTCCGCCTGCGCCATGTGGCTCTGGCGCACCTGGCCCGGCACTACTCCGAAGACATCCAACATAATGAGATGATTAACGCCCTGCAGCACCGTATGCAGGCCGAAGCCCAGCGCACCGGCAACCTGCTGGAAGCCCTGGACTACGACGACTCTAAGCGCCAGGCCCTGCAACGCTACCACCAAGTGCTGCTGGATGTGCTGCAGGTGCAGCGGGAGGAGCTGTTTGTGCTCCGCCGTGAGGATGTATTTGAGGAAGAAATGCTCCGTCACCAGGAAGCTCAACTCGACCTCGACGAGGCTAAAATCAGTCACATGCCGCACTGAGGAAGAAGGAAAGATGCAAGATGTTGCATCTCCCTTCGCCCTCCTCCAAAACCTAAACGTCCTCTTCCGGCCGGAGCCAGAAGAGGACGTTTACAGGAAATAAAGCCGGTTAGTTCAGGCTCCGGTACCGCACCCGCTTGGGCTCCACGTCGCCGAGGCGCTTGCGCTTAGCCTCCTCGTAGTCGGAGAAGTTACCCTCAAACCACACCACCTGCGAGTCGCCCTCGAAGGCCAGGATGTGGGTGGCCAGGCGGTCCAGGAACCACCGGTCGTGGCTGATAATTACGGCGCAGCCAGCAAAGTTCTCCAGGGCATCTTCCAGGGCCCGGATGGCATTCACGTCCAGGTCATTGGTGGGCTCATCCAGCAGTAGCAGGTTAGCGCCCTGCTTGAGCGTGGTGGCCAGGTGCACCCGGTTCCGCTCCCCGCCCGAGAGGCTACCCACTTTCTTTTCCTGGTCGCCACCGCGGAAGTTGAAGTTGCTTACAAAGGCCCGGGAGTTCACCTGCCGGCCGGCCAGCAGCATGGTTTCGGTGCCCCCCGAAATGGTTTCGAATACCGATTTGTTGGGGTCCAGCGTGTCGTGCTGCTGATCAACATAAGCCGTTTGCACCGTGGGGCCCACCACGAACGTGCCCGCGTCGGGCTGCACTTGGTCGGTGATAAGACGGAACAGGGTGGTTTTACCGGCGCCGTTCGGCCCGATGATGCCCACGATACCGCCCTGGGGCAGTGAGAAGCTCAGATTATCAAACAGCAGCTTGTCGCCGAAGGCTTTGCGCAGGCCCTCGGCCTCAATCACCTGAGCGCCCAGGCGCGGACCATCCGGAATGAACAGCTCCAGCTTTTGCTCCTTCTCCTTGGAATCCTCATTTACCATCTTGTCGTAGCCGGCCAGGCGGGCCTTGCTCTTGGCCTGACGGGCCTTGGGAGCCATGCGCACCCACTCCAGCTCCCGCTGCAGGGTTTTCTGGCGTTTGCTCTCGGTTTTTTCTTCCTGCGCCAAGCGGTTGGACTTCTGCTCCAGCCATGAGCTGTAGTTGCCCTTCCACGGAATACCCTCGCCCCGGTCCAGCTCCAGAATCCAGCCGGCCACATTATCGAGGAAGTACCGGTCGTGGGTGACGGCTATAACGGTGCCTTTGTATTGCTGCAGGTGCTGCTCCAGCCACAGCACGCTCTCGGCGTCCAGGTGGTTGGTGGGTTCGTCCAGCAGCAGCACGTCGGGCTCCTGCAGCAGCAGGCGGCACAGGGCCACCCGGCGCTTTTCCCCGCCCGAGAGGTTGCCGATGATGGCTTCCTCGGGGGGCGTGCGCAAAGCGTCCATGGCCCGCTCCAGCTTGTTATCGAGGTTCCAGGCGTCGAGCTGGTCGAGGCGCTCCTGTACGGTGCCCTGGCGCTCCAGCAGCTTATCGAAGTCGGCGTCCTCAGCCCCGAAGGCTTCGTTGATTTCGTCGAATTCCTTGAGTAGGGCCACCGTTTCGGCCACGCCTTCCTCAATCACCTGGCGCACGGTTTTGGTGGCGTCCAGCTGGGGCTCCTGCTCTAGGTAGCCCACCGAGTAGCCCGGCGACCAGACCACGTCGCCCTGAATCTGCTTGTCCTGGCCGGCAATAATCTTTAGCAACGACGATTTACCTGAGCCATTGAGGCCGAGCACGCCGATTTTAGCCCCGTAGAAAAACGAGAGGTAAATGTTTTTGAGAACCTGTTTCTGAGGCGGGTACACTTTGGTTACCCCCGCCATGGAGAAGATAATGGTGGGTTGGTCAGACATAGTTGAAAGGGTGTCAGAAGTCAGAATATGAGCCGGTGGCCTTGCGGGTTTGCCGGGGCTTTCTATTTTGCAGAATGGTATACGGCCAACGGTTGGCAGTTGCGCACGGATAGCTACCCTGCGCAACCGGCTGCTCCGCCAGGGTAACCGCGGTGGTAGGTGGTCCGTAGCTCCACGGTGGCCATTACCGCGGTGCTCAATCTGGCAGTCTGCCACGGCGGCCGGAGGCTACCCGCTCAAAGGTAGGTAGCCCGCGCTAACATTCCGAAGCCCGGGCCCGGCCAAAGAATTACCCGACAACCCGTAAACTTGTACATCTTTCCGGCCCGAACTCCGACCTTTTCCACCTATTCGCTCCCCCGCTATCTGATTATGGAATCACAAGACCACTTGCTGGCCGAAGCCCGCCGTTATGGCTACATCGAGGGCGACCAGGTGTGGCTTCGCCCGCTCCTTACCTTCCCAGCCCGCCAGGTAGGTCAGGTAAAAGAATCCGCCGATGCGTCGCTGGTATATTTTGCCCAGCGCTTTTCCCTTTTTCGCGCCAAAGTAGAAGAGCTGCTCCAGAAGATTGAGGAGTCGGATAACAAAGGCTCCTACCTGATGAAAGCCTTGCACCTAAAGGAGCAGGTAGGCAGCTACGATGCGCTGGGCGACTTCGAGAGCCTCTACCACCGTCTTACCGAGGCCGAAGAATCCATCAAAGTCACCATCAACCGCAACCGGGAGAAGAACCTGGCCACCAAAATCGGGCTGATTCAGGAGGCGGAAGCGCTGCACGATACCATTGACTGGCAGGCCGGCAGCGAAAAGCTGAAGGACCTCCGCCAGGGCTGGATCAAAACCGGTCCCGTGGAGAAGCACCTGGTTGATGATCTGGAGGCCCGCTTTCAAGGCGCAGTCGATGCATTTTTTGCCCGTAAGAAAGAGTTTCTGGCCGAGAAGAAGGCCATGACCAACCGGGTGTACGACCAGTACAAAGACCTGATCCACAAATCAGAAGCACTGCAGAATTCTACTGAGTTTGAGGAAACCACCCGTAAGCTCAAAGTGCTGCAGCAGCAGTGGAAGGAAATTGACGGCACCCTGCCCCGCAAGCAAGCCAACGACCTCTGGACACGCTTCCGGGCGGCTCACAATCACTTTTTTGAGCGCCTGAAGGTGCACATCGAAAGCAAGCGGCAGGAACAGCAATTCACGCCCGGCGCCACCACCGGCGAGGATAACCTCAGCCGCAAGCGGGCCCTGGTGGCCGAGGCGCAGGCGTTGCTGCACCGCCCCATGCAGGAGGCCGTGTCCCGCGCCAAGGAGCTGCAGGCCGCCTGGAAAAAGGTGGGTCCCGTGCGCGGAGAGGAATCGGACCGGGTATGGGAGCAGTTTATCCTGGCCTGCGACAAAGTATTTGAGATGAGCGCCCTGGAGCACTACATGCGCAAGCGGCCGGTATCGGCGGAGCCTGCCACCACGCAAAGCCAGGCCGCCCTGCGGATTCAGGCGCTGCAGGAGTTCATCAAGTACGACAAGCAGGAGCAGGACGTGCTGAGCGAGAATCTGGGCAAACTCAACGACTCCCCCGGCAATGAGGCCTTCCGGACAATGCTGGAGGGCAAAATCAGGGCGTTCGACCGAAAAATTCGTACCAAAAACGAGCTGATTGCCATGTTCCGGCAGCAGCAGGTTGGCTAGCCCAACCTTGCGCAGTATTTTACGTTGTCGACAGCGAACCGCGCAACGTGAAACCGGTAATGGTGTCAGTCTGCCTGCATCGGCCGGGTTTTTGCTGTCGGCATTTCACCTTTTGACCACTTTTTTTAGTAGCACACACGACTATGTACTGGACTCTAGAACTTGCTTCGTACCTGGAAGATGCTCCCTGGCCCGCCACCAAGGACGAGCTCATTGATTACTCTATCCGTTCGGGCGCACCCATGGAAGTGGTAGAAAACCTGCAGGCTCTGGAAGACGATGGTCAGCCCTACGAAAACATCGAAGAAGTATGGCCGGACTATCCGACCAAGGAAGACTTCATGTTCAACGAAGACGAATATTAGTACCTAATGCTTGGTGCTTAGTGCCTAGCAGTGTTGTGACGCCTCTTTTTGCCTAAGCACCAAGCACTATGCACCAAGCACTAGCCATCAATAACCTGATTGCGGGGTATGGACAGCGCGTCCTGCTCCGCAATTTGTGTTTCAGAGTGCCGGGGCCGGCTTTTGTGGCGGTTATCGGCCACAATGGCTGCGGAAAAACCACCCTGTTCCGGGCGCTTACCGGGCGCATCCCGTACCAGGGTACTGCGCAGGTAGCAGGCCAGGAGCTGCGCACCATCCGGCGGCCGGCGGCCGGGGGTCTGCTGGCCCACCTGCCCCAGCGGGCCAACGTGGAGTTTTCGGTGCCGGTACGCGAGCTGGTAGTAATGGGCCGTTTCCGGCACCACCGGTTTTTGGGAGCCTACACCGCCCACGATTACGCCCTGGCCGATGCGGCCCTGGCCCGCGTGGGCGCCGCCCATCTGGCCCGGCAGGATTTTACGCTGCTCTCGGGCGGGGAGCAGCAGCTGGTGTGGCTGGCTCAGCTCAGTTTGCAGGATGCCAGCCTGTACTTGCTGGATGAGCCCACCCAGCAGCTGGATGTGTACTACCGGCGGCAGGTGTTTGCCCTGTTGGAAAGCTGGGTGCAGGAGCAAGGCAAAACCATCCTCTGCATTACCCACGACCTGGAAAACCTGGCGGAACTGCCCGGTTACGTCATCAACCTTTCCCGTCCCTCTCCTTCTCTGCTCCCGCTTTCGGCCGCCACGGTACAGACCGAGCGTGCTTTCCTGGAAAGCGAGGAAAGCTTGGCGGTGAGGTAGTGAGTTACGTAAAGCATGTCATGCAGAGGCGCAGCCGAAGCATTATCTGTCACCAGTTACCACTTACTATTTCAGCACTTCACCGTTTTCCTGGCTGCCCCCGTAGTACATGCCCAATGGAGCGCAGAAACGGCCAAGGCTTGACGGAATTCATAATCTGAAAATTGCCTATCCAGGACGTGCGCTCGTCCAGGAAATCAAAAATTCGCTCTACGGGGTTGCGCCGGAACAGGTCGGTGAAGATTTCCCGGGTTTGTTCGCCCTGGCGCTGCATAATATCCAGCAGCAGCGTATCAAACAGCCGGAATTGCCACCTGTCGCCGGTGAGGTTTTGGGGCGGGTGGCCCGTAGCAGCCAGTGCCTCCATGAGCCGTGCCGAGTGCTCCTGAATGCGCTTGAACGCATAACCAGTGCTGGCCTTGGCCCGCCCGGCCCGCGTGCCCAGATTGATGATATGAGCACCGTCGCGGGCCGGTAGCGGGTGGTCGGTCATCGGAATAGCGCCTACCTCCTCGGCCGTAATACGGTAAGTACGCCCGCCCAATAGCTGCTGTAGATAACGGCGTAGCTCTGCCTCGTACTGCGCTTTCGGCAGCACTTCAGCTGAAAACAGCGTATACTCCACCAGCGCCCGGCGCTTATCGAAAGGTAGCACGTACATGAACCGCGCCTCCCGCTGCTGCTCGCCCCGAAAGTCCATAAACTCCGCCGTTTCCGGATCAAAGGCATCCTGCTCGGTTTCTACTTCCCAGCCCACAAAGTGCTGGAGCAGATACCGGTACCGCTCCGGCCGCTGCAGCTTAGCCAGTTCCGGCGGCCGGCTGTCGAAGACGTATTGTGCCCGAAACTCGCCTTGCGGGGTGTGAGCTACGGCTCCGCCAGCAACATTGCTTACAGCGGTTACGGTGGTAGCTACGCAGGTAAACTGCGGATTATCGGCCAAGACCCGCTGCACAAACCGGTAGAAATCCAGCCCCCGAATCATCTTGTAGCGGTGTCGCGTCAGCGGAATTACCCGCTCAAATGTGGGGCTACGGAAGGCAATCTGCGTCCACTCCTTAGCCACAATACCATCGAATAGCGTGGGGGCATCGGCCCAGAACGACCAGGTCCGGTCATTCTGATTTTTCGTCTCGGGCTCCAGCAGCAGTACCCGCTTGCTGGTCAGCCGAGGCTCTTGGCTGATGTGGTAGGCCAGACTCAGCCCTGCCGCCCCACCGCCTACAATCAGGTAATCAAACTCACGGGCAGAAATGGATTCGTTGGATTTCACGGATGCAGACACGGGAGGAGCAGACTATTGAAGCACACAATACGACACGGGAGGTACTAAAGAACAACGAAAAAGCCGCTTCGTTGGAAGCGGCTTTTTCTTACGTCCATCCGACATATTAATCAGACTGCCCAAAACGAATCCGTGCAATCCGATAAATCCGTCTCAATCCGTGATTAGAAGTTCGGCGACAACAGATACTTGCTGTAGAAGTCGTCAATGATTTTCACGGCCGACTCGGCGTCGTCCACCAGCTGCACCAGGTTCATATCCTCGGGCGAGATGTTGTGCTCATCTTCCAGCATTACCTGCTGAATCCAGTCGAACATGCCCTGCCAGTACTTGGTGCCCACCAGCACAATGGGGAAGCGGCCAATTTTCTTGGTCTGAATCAGGGTAATAGCCTCGAACAGCTCATCCAGGGTGCCAAAGCCACCGGGCATACCAATAAAGCCCTGAGCGTACTTCACGAACATCACCTTCCGCACGAAGAAGTAGTCGAAGTTAATTACCTTATCGGGGTCGATGTAGGCGTTGTGGAATTGCTCGAAGGGCAGCTCAATGTTCAGGCCCACCGATTTGCCGCCCTCGGAGTGCGCGCCCTTGTTACCGGCCTCCATGATGCCGGGGCCACCGCCCGTAATAACACCGTAGCCGTGGCGCACCAGCTTAGCGGCAATTTCTTCGGCCATCTGGTAGTAAGGGTTATCGGGCTTGGTACGAGCCGAGCCGAAGATGGACACGCAGGGCCCAATCTTGGTCATCTTCTCGAAGCCCTCCACAAACTCGGCCATTACTTTGAAGATCTGCCAGGAGTCGGCAATCTTGATTTCGTTCCAGTCCTTATCCACGAAGGCCTTACGAATGCGCTGCTCGTCGTCGAGCTGTACCGTCCGTTCGCCGTGCGTTTGCTCCCGGATATCACTGATGGTTTTAACCTTGTTATCGTTAACGTTTGGCTGAACGATGGTCTGGCCGCTGCCAGCATTCAGGACTTCGTCAGCCACCTTCGTGCGACTGGTTTTTTTGAGCTTCGCCATAATAGCTACTGGTGAAAATTGGGCGCGGACGGCCGCCTGCGCACAGGCGCTGGCAGCCCGAGTGGGAATTATCCGCACCAGGTACACAATGAAAAAAAGGCAAAAAGAAAGCCGCCCCCACGGAAGAAGAGGGCGACCCAAGGTAGCGACCGGCAAGTTAACAATTTGTTAACACTGCGCTAAGAAACGAATATGGGAAATGTGAACAAGGTGCGGAATGAGAGAAATGTACTCAATGTGAGAATACTAGATACACATTCCGAACATTTCCCGCATTCTGCACATTACCGTTTACTGCGCCCGAATGGCAATAACCGGATCAAGGTTAGAGGCCAGCACAGCCGGTATGATGCCAGCCAGCACGCCAATCACCACCGATACCGTGAGGCCCAGGGAGATATTGCCGGCCGACAGAAACAAGGGCAGCGCATCCTGGGGCAGCAGCGTAATCAGGAACACCAGCAAAATGCCGGCCCCGCCGCCCAGCAAACACAGAAACACTGCCTCAAACAGAAACTGGAACAGCACGAAGTAGTTTTTGGCCCCCAACGACTTCTGAATACCAATGATATTGGTACGCTCCTTCACCGACACGAACATGATGTTGGCAATGCCAAATCCGCCTACCAGCATGGCAAAGCCCCCAATCACCCACCCGGCAATACCAATAACCGAGAACAGTTGGGTAATGGCATTGGCCAGCAGCTCGGGTCGGTTTAGGGCAAAGGAATCGTCTTCGCGGGGTTTGAGGCCCCGGATAACGCGCATGTTGCCCTGAATTTCCGCCTCCAGATTCAGCAGCCCCGGGTCGTCGTCGCGGCCCTTTATGGCAATGGTTGGCTGCGCTCCGCCCATACCATTGGTGCTAAGCTGAAAGATCTTGGTGAAAGAGGTAAACGGAATGTAGCAGTTCGTATCGTTGCTGGGCGTATCGAGCAGCTTTTTGCCTTCCTTCTGCATTACTCCTATAATGGTGTAGCGCTGCCCTTTTGCCTTGAACACCTGGCCAACTGCCGAACCGTTCGGAAATAGATTGTGCGCAATATCATAGCCGACAATGGCTACGTTGCGAGCCGCATTCATCTCCTGCTGCGTAAAATAGCGGCCCTCCGCTACCGGCACATCCGATACCCGGCGGTAATCGAAGCTGATACCCTGAATGGCACAGTCGCTGACGGAGTTGGAGCCGGCTTTAAGTGTATTGCCTCCCGTAGCCGCAAAAATGGCTACCCCATTGTGGCTGGCCGGGTTCAGCGTCCGTTGGATTTCGCGAAACTCCCGCACCGTGGGTACAGGCCGGTTAAAGTATTTCCACCACGGATAGTCACCGCCGAAGGCCCAGGGCCACTTTTGCACGTAAATCACCTTGTCACCCACGAAGCTCATACTGTCGCGGATGTTCTTCTCCAGGGAGTCGACGATGGTGAATACGGCAATGATGGCAAAAATACCGACCGTAACGCCCAGCAGCGAGAGAATGGTGCGGAGCAGATTGGCTTTCAGGGCTTGCCAGGCGAAGCGAAAACTTTCCAGCGTGAGGCGCAGTGCTTTCATGCGGCGAAGGGGGTCAGGAAAGGGCGTGGAAAGGGCAATAAGCAGATTTCGGGCGAAAAGTAACGATTCTTCCGACTATTCTATGTAATTTCGCGGCTCAATTTTTTCCCTTAGGTTCCCCACCTATTGCCCTGTCTGGCCCATGAAGCTTTCTGAGTTCAAATTTGACCTGCCTGAAAACCTGTTGGCACAGCATCCCGCCAAAAATCGTGACGAGTCGCGCTTAATGGTGCTGCACCGTGACAGTGGCAAAATCGAGCACCGTACCTTCAAGGATATCCTGGAGTATTTCACGGAAGGCGACGTGTTTGTTGTGAATGACACGAAGGTGTTTCCGGCCCGCCTGTATGGCAATAAGGAAAAAACCGGCGCGCAGATTGAGGTGTTTCTGCTGCGTGAGCTGAACAAGGAAATTCACCTGTGGGATGTGCTGGTTGACCCGGCTCGTAAAATCCGGGTGGGCAATAAGCTGTACTTTGGTGAGTCGGACATGGTAGCCGAGGTTATCGACAACACCACTTCCCGCGGCCGTACCATCAAGTTCCTGTTTGATGGCTCGGACGAGGAGTTCTACAAAGCCCTGCACGATTTGGGCGAGACGCCCATTCCGAAAGATTTCATCACCCGCGAAACGGAGGCCGCCGACAAAGAGCGGTATCAGACGATTTACGCCAAGCACACCGGGGCCGTGGCCGCGCCTTCGGCCGGTTTGCACTTCACCCGCGAGGTAATGAAGCGTCTGGAAATCAAGGGCGTAGAAGTAGTACCGGTAACCCTGCACGTGGGCCTGGGCACCTTCCGCACCGTGGACGTGGAAGATCTGACCAAGCACAAGATGGATTCCGAGAACTTTATTGTTCCGGCCGAGTCGGCAGTGGTGGTAAACAAGGCCCTGGATGCCAAGAAGCGGGTGTGCGCCATCGGCACGACTTCCATGCGGGCCATGGAGTCGTCGGTGTCGGCCAACTCGCGCCTGAAGCCCACCGAAGGCTGGACTGATAAGTTTATCTTTCCGCCTTACGACTTCAAAATTGCTAATTGCCTGCTCACGAACTTTCATACTCCCGAAAGCACGCTGATGATGATGGCCTCGGCCTTTGCGGGGCACGAGTTGCTTATTGAAGCCTACCAGACGGCTATAAAGGAGAAGTATAAGTTTTTCAGCTACGGTGACGCCATGCTGGTTCTGTAAGACAAACCACCTGCATATTCGTCCGGTTTTGCTAGGCTGGCCCGGTTACCTTTGGTGACCGGGCTTTTTGCTGATCAGACCCGGACTTACCCTCTACTCTTCACGTTTTATACCCTCATGTCCCGAAACCGATACGCCATACTTGTAGCCGGAGGCAGCGGCACGCGCATGGGCGCCGACCGTCCCAAGCAGTTTCTGGAGCTGGCCGGGGAGCCGGTGCTGGTGCATACGCTGCGGCGGTTTGCGGCGCCCGAGCTAGGCGTACAGGAGTTGGTGGTGGTGCTGCCAGCGGAGCAGTTTGCCGCCTGGGAGCGTATTTGTGCTGACTTTCGGGTAACCATCCCGCACGCGGTAGTGGCGGGCGGCGCTACGCGCTGGGCTTCGGTGCGCAACGGCCTGGCACATCTGGCCGCTCACGAGGGCGGGGTAGTAGCGGTGCACGACGGAGTACGGCCCCTTACCCCACTCCCTGTTATTGAAGCCACCTACCAGGCGGCATACAACCACGGCGCGGCCGTGGCGGCAGTTGTACCCAAAGACTCGGTGCGGGGACTTAACCAACAGGGTTCCTATGCGCTCAACCGTAGCCGTTTACGTTTGGTACAAACACCACAGTGCTTTGAACTGGGCCTCCTGCAGCGAGCCTACACGCTACCGGAGCTAACCACTTTCACCGACGACGCCAGTGTAGTGGAAGATCTGCATCCTATTTATCTGGTAGAAGGAGACTACCGCAACCTCAAAATCACAACCCCGGAGGATTTGCTTCTGGCCGAAGCGTTACTGCGCCGCTAACAAAAAGCCGGCCCCTGAATGGGGCCGGCTTTTTGTTAGCGGCGCAGTAACTGGTGGTATTACAGTCGGCCGCCAACCCGGATGGTGCGCGTATTACCGTTTACCGTAATAGTGGCAATGTTATCACAAGCCTGGGTACCGGTAGGGTCGTAGTTCAGCAGAAGCTCTTTTTCCTTGGAGGTCAACACCTTTACCGTGCCTGCCACGAAAGTGCGGGCGCATCCGGCCTGAAACTTCTTGATCAGCGGCTGCTGCACGGTGGCCGTGTAGCTGACGCCCTTGCGGTTGGTACCCGTAGCCTGCCCCGTAACGCTGTACTCATCATCGGCAATGGTGCGGGTGCCAAAACCAGCGGTGCGCGTGTACTGACGCTGGGAGGTCCAGGAGTGCGTACCGGCCGTGGTGGTAATGCTGGCATTCTGCACATCCAGGCTCCAGGAGCCCTGCCCCAGGTTGGTGATGGTACGGGTACCCGTGTGCAGATTATCGTTGCGGTAGTAGTTTACCAGCGTGATAGTGACTGTAGAGCCGGTCTGACGGTAGCCACCATTGAACACCGCTACAATTTTTCCGCGCCGCGCCACTCCATTGGGGCCCACGCAGTTGGTGGTGCCGAAATCCAGCGTAAGGGTGCGGGTAGCAGCATCATAAGTGCGGGTTACACAGGAGCCGGCCACCCGGCTCAGGTCGGTGGGTTCGGCGGCGGGGCTGCCGGATACGGCGGCATCGGAGGGGGAGCCAGCTTCTACCAGATCGGCTACGGTAGCATTTTCATCTTCTGCCAGACTTTGGTCTTCTGCCGATACGGCCGCATCGACGGTTGATTGGGGGTCGTTGGATTTATCGCAGGAAGCCAGCAGAAGCGAGGTAGAAGCCAGTGCAGCAAAGCCGAGGGTGCGGAATACGGAGCGTTTCATGAGAGAAAAAAGTAAGACGTGAAGACGTGGCGAAATGGGGTAGTGAAGAGCTCTTTCGCTGGGTTGGAGAAGAAAGCTACTGTAGAGTTTAATGAGGATGGGAACTTTTTTTAAAAATCTATTCCCCAACCCACCCCCTACCCGCCCGTATAGAAAGAGGAACTACCCCCACCCAACCCCCTGATCCTATGCTGGTTTCCGTGCGCATTTATGCTATTGTGCTGCTTGCACTGGCTGCCTGCACCGAAGCGGCCAGCAACAAAGACCCGGTACAGGAAGCAAAATTCCAGAATGAGAGGCGGATCGGGGAGGAGGCTGTTACAAAGCGGCAGATCCGGGACGCTGAGTTTGTGGTAGATGCTGCCAGCCGGAAAATGCTGTTGCTGGAAATCAGCCAGCTGGCCGTACGCAAAGCCACTTCTGCCGATACCAGGTATACCGCCCAGAATGTAACAGCCCAGACTACCGGGCTACTGACCACTCTCAAAGCCCTGGCTCAGCAAAAAAATATTACCCTTCCCACTGGTCTTGCGGAAACGCAGGCCACACAGGCCGGCGAGTTAACCGGACTCACCGGCGCCGCTTTCGACCAGGAATACAGCAAGAGACTACGCTCTTTGCTGGAAACGGAAGAAGATGCGGCCGATGATATGAAGGACGACGCCTACGACCCGGACATCCGGACGCTGGCGGCCCAGCAGCTGACGGTACTTCAGGACCTGGGCCGCGCCGCTGGGGTACTGCACGATAAACTTACGCCCTGATTGCCCCTATTCTTTCCATTTACCTTTTCTTAACCAACATGAAATTCCGCATCCTTCCTTTCCTCACCCTTGGTGCCGGCTTGCTGCTGGCCAGCTGCAGCGACGCTGAGAAACGCACAGATGGTACAGCCGGCGAAGCTGTAAGCGACATGGACAAAGCCGCTGATGAAGGCGGTGTACAGGCCGACGCAGTGGTAATTGATAATAACGCCGGCCCTACTGTAACGGCAGATGCCGATTCGGTGGCTACCGCCGACTCAGCAGCCACGCGCTAATTTTTCCTACCCTCATTTTCGCTTCTTACCCAACCCACTTTCCTATGAAACGCATTCTTTTGTCCGTCTCGTGTATTGGCCTGCTTAGCCTTAGCGCCTGCAACACCACTCCCACCGATACCACCTCCTCGGGCACTACGGCTGAAACCACTACCGCGACCAGCACCGAAATGCCGGCCTCCACTGACACAGCTATGGCTACGGAAGCTGGTCCTACCGCTCCGCACGCTACCGATGCGGAGTTTATGCAATCTGCCGCGCACAGCGACCAGAACGAAATTCAACTCAGCAAGCTGGCCCTGGAAAAAGGTGTGACTGGTATGGCGAAAGACCACGCCAACCAGATGATTACCGACCACACCAAATCAACGGCTGATCTGAAGCCCATAGCTCAGAAAAAAGGCGTAACGCTTCCTACTGACATGGATGCCGAGCACAAAACGCTGGCCGAGCAGATGCGCAGCTTGTCAGGTAAAGACCTGGAGAAAAAGTACATGGATCAGATGGTACTGGACCACCAAAAAACGGCTAACACCATGGTGGCCCATCAAACCATGACCCAGGACGCTGACTTACAGGCCTTCATTGGCAAAACGCTGCCCGTTGTACAGTCTCATCTGACCATGTTTAAGCAGCACAGCGGCATGTAACCCATGCTATGCTTATCAGTGGTGTGCCTGTGCCACCCTGACTACCAATATGCCGGAGCAGCTACCGGAACAAAAGGCCCCCCAGACCAAGTGTCTGGGGGGCCTTTTGTTCCGGTAGCTGGCTGTTTGTCCTAGCGCCGGGCAGTATAGCTGGAGGTTGAAGCAGGAAGAGAATGAATGTGTTTGCCAGTTGGAGTGGTAAGCGGGACGCGGTGCTCCTCAGGCAGCCTGGTTTGGGTGGTTATGGCTTTGCCGGTTTCGACGGATGCAAATGGCTTGGGAGGGGTGGTAGCTATGGCAATGGCAAGCAGTGCCGGAAACACGAGAACTTTCATGCGCGGGAACGTGGGAGGGAGAAAGGCCTAAACTAGAAAATATCCTGACTTCTGCCAACTGTCTGCTATAAACAAGAGGGTTAGCTACGGGCCAAATAGAAATATCTGAGGAAGCAATAAGAAACTGTTCATTCTGCCGTTCCCTGAGCCACTGCGGCCGGTACCGGCTCAGCTTAATCCGACTCAGGCTGCAAAGCCCGTAACCTGGGTTCATTACTTCGCGGGCCCTACTGCCACTGCCTGCCACTGCAACTCATACGAATCACAACGCAGGGCATTGATATTCATACGGAAGTGGCCTTTAGCCGTTCTTCCGGTAACCTAGCCACTCAGGCTGAAGCACCAAGCCGTAGCGCCACCGTTTGGCGGCTCGCAGAGGCGGCCTGAGATAGTTCCACCACTTACGGCAAAGGTGCCTTTAGCAGGACCAGCAGCCCTCTGTTGCTCCAGCTTACCGTCGCAGGGCCAGTAGCCTGTAAACGTGACGTTGCTCACGGTTTTACCATCGGGTGCCAGCACAAAGCTTAGGCTGTCACCTTTCATTCCATTAAGGACTTTGCCCTTGAAAAGCGTACCCACGGCGGGTACGTTGGGAGGCACGCTGGCCGTCAGGCTCAGCAGCAGAGGTAGCAGCAATGCACGCATAAGAGCATAGAAAAAGGGGCCGGGAAAGTAAATTTTTCCGGCCCCTTTCACAACTCATAGTCCAAGTTATACCTCGGCGTATTTGCTCATCTTCAACTCCTCGGCTAGGAAGCGCCCGGTGTGGCCCTTGCCGGCTTTAGCTACCTGCTCAGGTGTGCCCTGAGCCACAATGGTGCCACCGCCCGCGCCACCTTCAGGCCCAATATCAATCAGGTGGTCGGCTACTTTGATCAGGTCGAGGTTGTGCTCGATGATGAGAACGGTGTTGCCTTTGTCGGCGAGCTTGTGCAGCACTACCGAAAGGTGGTTGATGTCCTCGAAGTGCAGGCCGGTGGTGGGCTCGTCGAGGATGTAGAACGTCTTGCCAGTGTCCTTTTTGCTGAGCTCGGTGGCCAGCTTCACGCGCTGGGCCTCACCGCCCGACAGCGTGGTGGCCTGCTGGCCCAGCGTGAGGTAACCCAGACCTACTTCGTTCAGGGTCTGGATTTTGCGCAGGATGCGAGGCTGGAACTCGAAGAACTCCACGGCTTTTTCCACGGTCATGTCCAGCACGTCGGTGATGCTCTTGCCTTTGAAGCGCACTTCCAGCGTTTCGCGGTTGTAGCGGCGGCCTTTGCAGGTTTCGCAGGGCACGTGCACGTCGGGCAGGAAGTTCATTTCGATGGTACGCATGCCGGCTCCCTCGCAGGTTTCGCAGCGCCCGCCCTTCACGTTGAAGGAGAAGCGCCCCGGCCCGTATCCGCGGATTTTGGCCTCGGGCAGGTTGGCAAACAGCTGGCGGATTTCGGTGAACACGCCGGTGTAGGTGGCCGGGTTGGAGCGCGGCGTGCGCCCAATCGGCGACTGGTCCACCTCAATCACCTTATCGATAAACTCCAGGCCCTCAATCTTATCATAGGCTAGCGGCTCGCGCTTGGCGTTGAAGAAGTGCTGGTTAAGAATCGGGTAGAGCGTATCGTGAATGAGCGAGGACTTGCCCGAGCCCGATACGCCCGTAACGGCAATGAGCTTGCCCAGCGGAAACTTGGCCGTTACATTTTTGAGGTTGTGGCCTTTGGCCCCGCGCAGCACCAGCTCGTTGCCTTCGCCGGCCCGCTTTTTCTTGCGCAGCTCAATGTGCTTCTGCCCGCTGAGGTACTGGGAGGTGAGCGAGCCGCTGGTGAAGATTTCGGAGGGTGTGCCGGAAGCCACAATCTGGCCACCGTGGATGCCCGCGCCGGGGCCGATGTCCAGCACGTGGTCGGCGTGCAGGATCATGTCTTTGTCGTGCTCCACCACAATCACCGAGTTGCCCAGGTCGCGCAGATGCTGTAGGGCCTTGATGAGCCGCTCGTTGTCGCGCTGGTGCAACCCGATGCTGGGCTCGTCCATGATGTAGAGCACGCCCACCAGCTGGGTACCGATTTGGGTGGCCAGACGGATGCGCTGCGACTCGCCGCCTGAGAGCGTGCGCACCGAGCGGTGCAGGTTCAGGTAGTCGAGGCCCACTTCCAGCAAAAAGCCGATGCGCTTGCGGATTTCCTTCAGCAGCTCGCGCGCAATCAGGTTCTGGCGCTCCGAAAGGCGGTCTTCCAGCCCTTCAAACCAGGCGGCCAGCTCGCTCAAATCCATCACCGACAGCTCGCCGATGTGGTGGTCGGCAATCTTGAAGTGCAGGCTTTCCTTTTTGAGGCGGAAGCCGTGACACTCGGGGCACTCCTTGGCCTGGGTGTACTGCTGAATCCACTCCCGGATGTTGTCGGACTCCGACTCCATCTGACGGCGCAGGAACGGAATGATGCCCTCGAAGGGCTCGGTGTAATTGGCCTTTTTGGGGTCGGCGTCCTCGTCCTCGGGCACGCCATGCAGCAGCCGCTCCACCAAGTCAACGGGCAGCTTTTCAATGGGCGTGCTGAGGCTGGCTTTGTGCTTTTTCAGGATGAGGCCCAGCTGCTGAAAAATCCAGATGTCCCGGTACTCGCCCAGAGGCGCAATACCGCCGCGGCTGATGCTGAGCTTCTTATCGGGCATCACCGTTTCCTCGGTAATTTCCTGCACCTCGCCCAGGCCGTTGCAGGTGGGGCAGGCGCCGTAGGGCGAGTTGAAGCTGAACGTGTTGGGAGCCGGGTCGTCGTAGGCAATACCGGTGGCCGGGTCCATCAGGAAGCGGGAGAAGAACTGGGTGTTGTCCTTCTTCTTGTCGGCATCCAGTACCAGCATGGTGCCTTTGCCCTGGGTGAGGGCATTCTGCACCGAGCCGGAGAGGCGGAACCGGTCTTCCTCCTTCACCACCAGCCGGTCGATGACGATTTCGATGTCGTGAATTTTGTAGCGGTCCACCTGCATCTTGGGCGTGAGGTCGAGCAGCTCGCCATCTACCCGCACTTTGGTGAAGCCCAGCTTGGCCACCTGCTGAAACAGCTCCCGGTAGTGGCCTTTGCGGCCCTTTACCACCGGAGCCAGCACCACCAGCTTCCGGCCGTCGTACTCTTTCAGGATATAGTTGATGATCTGGTCGTCGCTCTGCCGGATCATCTTCTGGCCCGTGGCGTAGCTGAACGCCTCGGCGGTGCGGGCGTAAAGCAGGCGCAGGAAGTCGTAAATCTCGGTGATGGTGCCGACGGTGGAGCGGGGGTTGCGCGAGGTGGTTTTCTGCTCGATGCTGATAACCGGCGACAGGCCCTCAATCTTGTCCACGTCGGGCCGTTCCAGCCCGCCCATGAAGCTGCGGGCGTAGGCCGAAAATGTTTCCATGTAGCGGCGCTGGCCCTCGGCGTAGATGGTATCAAATGCCAACGACGACTTGCCCGAGCCCGAAATACCGGTAAACACCACCAGCCGCCCCCGCGGAATCTGCACCGATACGTTCTTGAGGTTGTGCTCCCGGGCCCCGTATACTTCGATGTAGGGCGCTTCCAGGTCGGCGGGGCCCAGCAGCTGCCCTGTAATGCGGGCCTGGTTTTCCAGCACGGCCTCGCTCACCTGCTCCTGGCGCGGCACGGCCTGCACGGCGGCGGTGCCGTGGTGGTTGGTGCCATCGGCTACGGCGGCCGCGGTGGATGTGGGCGCTTTTGGGGCTTTCGTATTTTTTGGTGTCTTGCGGGATGCGGCAGCTGCAACCGGAGCCTCGGATGCTACCGGAGCAGCCGCTGTGGATGCCTTGGCCGACCGGGCCGCTTTGGCAGCCGGCTTGGCAATGGAGGAAGAAGAGGCAGCAGTTGATTTCTTGGCCATGCGGCAGCGAAGCGGATAAGTCTGCAAAAGTACGTAAAACAGGCCCGGCAGGCTACCCTTACTAGTTTAATTGCCAGTCATTTTAGCGTTACCTGCACCAGCACGCCTTTTAACGTGGCTGGTGCAGATAGTCCGTAACAACGGCCACGCCGGAAATGTCCCGACTGAAGTTGAAGTTCTTTGGGAAGTCAACCGACTTCTGCCGCATTATGGTGCGGCTTTTGCACAGGCTGCAGCTGAACTCCTTTTGCTCTCTGATCCATGAAAACGCTCCTGAAAACCGGCTTCGTATTGGCCCTCGGATTTCTGCTGTTCAGCAGCCCAGCCCAGGCGCAAGTGCAGGTGAACATACATACTCCCTACTGGGGTCCCGCTGTACCTCCCAACGTACAGTACTACTACATTCCGGAAATTGACGGGTATTATGATATCTACAATCAATCGTATCTGTTTTTCGACCCAGCCTACGGAGCCTGGATCAGCTCGCCGGTCCTGCCCCGCGTGTATGCCGGCTACAACCCGCGGTTTTTCCACCCCGTGGTAATTCAGTACGTGGGCAGGCAGCCCTGGGGCTACCTGCGCGACCATCGAATGTATTGCGACCAGTGGGGCGTGCGCCCGGGCCGGTATTACGGAGCTAACTGGCCCGGACGCGGCTACGCAGCCGCACCACGTGGGGGCTATGGTCCGGATTACTATGGCAACCGTCCCTACGGCCAGAGCGGCTACGCGCAAAACGGTTACCGGGACTACCGCAACGACCGGGACGGGCGCAATGACCGGGACTACCGCTACGGCCGAAACGACGACCGGGACGACAACCGCAACGGCCGCTACGATAACCAGGGCGGTAACAGCCAGGGTGGTGGCTATTCGCCCCGGCCGGGTCAGGTTGCGCCCAGCAACGGGAACCAGCCGGCACCGGGTGCCTGGGGCAACGGCGGGGGCCGTCGGGGCCGGGTGCAGGAATAGTAGCCTGTTTTTCCTGTCAGAAATCAAAAAGCGTCCGGCTTCGAGTCGGACGCTTTTTTTGGTAATAGGTGAGCGTTTAACCAAACGTTAGGCGGCTGCGTTCAGGACTCTGTAGCTGAACTGTATGAGAAACCCACGGCCACTTGGCCCCGTTCTTGCAACCAGTTCAGTACCTCTCCCACCCTTCACTCAAAACCGCTATTTTCCTTATGCAGCTCCTTCCCAAAATTGCCCTGACTGGCTTGCTGACCCTGGCGTTGGCTGGCGCGGCCGAAACGGCCCAGGCGCAGGTAACCATCAATGTAAACCCACCTTCCTGGGGGCCAGCGGCCCCCGCCACTGCTCAGTACTATTACGTACCCGAGTACGGGGGCTATTACGACCTGCGCGACCAGCAGTACATTGTGCAGCGGGACGGCCGCTGGACCCGTGTGCGTACCATCAGCGGCTATAATCCGGCCAATTTCCATCCGGTGGTTATTGATTACGTAGGTGCTCAGCCCTGGGTACTCATCGGGCGGCACCGCCAGCTGTATCCAGCCAGCCTCCCCCCCGGCCAGGTAAAGCGTCTTGAAAGCGGAAAAGGCCTACCCCCTGGCCAGGCTAAGAAGCTCGGTTACGGTAACGGCAAGGGAAAAGGCAAGGGCAAGTACTAGCCAATCTGCCACCGCAAACACAAACGCCCATCCAAGTTGGATGGGCGTTTGTGTTTGCGGTGGAATACCAGAATACCATCTGCGCGTATCGAACTACCTCTGTCTCTTTGTTAGACTGTGTCTGAAAGCTTCAAAACGGTTCTGCTTCAACAGGCAGACGCCGGATAAAGCCCGCTGAACAGTGAAGTGCAAGCGGATTTTCAGACACTGCCTGACTACCACTGCAACCTCAGCACGCCATATTTCTCGGCAAGCCTGGAATGACGTTCTGGGCAGTAGGTTCATTGGTGGAACTTGCATTATGCCAGTAGTTTGCTCCAGTTGAGCTTGCGGCGGGCGGCGGTGGGCGTGGGCATACGGCCGGTGCGCAACAGCTCTTCGATGCAGATCATGTCGTCGTCGTGCTGCATGGCGGCGGCGGCCACCAGCCGGTTCTGGTAGGCGTAGAGGGCCAGGAACTTATGGCGGCGCACGTCGCCGTGGAAGATGATTTCGTCCCAGACGGTAGCATGGCCAGCGTAGCGTAGGCTTTTACCGAATTGCTGGGTCCAGAAGAACGGAATTTCCCGGAAAGCAACATGCTGGCCCAGCATGTTGCGGGCGGCGCAGGCCCCGTGCTGCTGAGCCACCCGCCAGTGCTCGATGCGGTGCTGGCCGAGGCCGCCGGGCAGTGGAAACAGGGCTATATCGCCGGCGGCGTACACATGCTCGGCGGCACAGAGGTGAGCATCCACGCGCAGGCCCCCATCTTTCTCCAGGTCGAAGGTGGGGGTCAGAAAATCGGTGGCAGGACGCACACCTACGGCCAGCAGCACCAGCTCGGCGGGTAGGCGCTGCCCCGAAGCCAGGCGCACGGCCGTGACGTGGCCGTTTTCACCTTCGAGGCTCACCACTTCCGCCTCAGCCCGAAACCGCACGCCGTGGCGGCGGTGCAGGTTGCGGAACATGCGGCCAATCTTTGGCCCCAGAATACGGGCAAACGGCTCGGCCTCCTGCGCTACCACTGTTACCTGCCGCTTCTCACTTACCAAGCTGGCCGCAGCCTCCATTCCAATAAAGCTGCTCCCGATGATGACCACCCGCCGGGCCTGGGCGGCGGCCTGCCGGAGCTGTCCGGCATCCTGGGCGGAGCGCAAGGGCAGCACGCCAGCCAGGTCGTGGCCGGGCAACTTGGGTAGAGTGTTGGGCATACAGCCGGGAGCCAGCAGCAGGGCATGGTAGTGCAAAGGGCTGCGGCCGCTGAGTTTCAGCTCGCGGGTACGCAGGCTGAGGCCGGTGGCGCGGGTTTCGGAGAGCAGTTCGATGCGGTGCTGCTCATAAAAGTCCTCTTCGCGCAGCGGCAGGGCCTTGTTATCGGCCTTGCCGGCGAGGTAGGCCTTGCTGAGTTTGGTGCGGTCGTAGGGTGCGGCGGCTTCGGCCGAAACCAGCACAATCCGGCCCCCGAAGCCTTCGGTGCGTAAGGTCTGGGCTGCAAACTGGCCGGCAGCCCCGCCCCCTACTATCACAAAAGTGCGCGCATCAGGCGCGGCCGCGTTAGGAGCTGGGGCAGTGCCCTGCACCAAAGCCGTAGGCGTGGCATCGGGCGAGTTGGTGGCGGCGGTGGGCCGGGCCGGCAGCTGCACCCACACGCGGCCGTCGGCCACGCGCACGGGGTAGCTAGGCAAGTCATCAAGCGCCGGGGGCTGGCAGAGGTGGCCATCGGGCACGCGGAAGCAGGCGTGGTGCCAGGGGCACACCAGCTGGTCGCCCACTAAGCGGCCCTGTTCCAGCGGGGCACCGTAATGGGGGCAGTTGGGAGCCAGGGCCACGTACTGTCCCTGGCGCAGCAGCAAGAGCACTGCCGCCCCCGAAGCGGCGGTAAAGGTGCGCATCTCGCCCTCCTGGAGGGCATCGGCGGGAGCAAAGTCAAGTTCGGGCATAAGCGGCAGAATAGCAGTAGGGCCTGCCCTGCCAACGAGCCGGAGGAAAACCAGGTTGTGTTGTCTTTTCGTAATTCCTGCTTCCAGTCCGTATCCTTTTACTGCTCAATTCGTTCAGTCCGCTATGCTCTCCTCCCCTCCCCTGCATGGTGGCCTGCCGCCGGAGCTGCACCAACTGCTGCGCGGCGGCCACCGCTGCCTGCTGGTGTACCGCACGCCGGGCACCTCGGCCGAGTTTGCGGTGCGCGGCATTTTGCTGAACGTACTGCGGCGCGGGCAGGTCGATTACCTGCAGCTGGCCGGCGGCTGCGAGCTGCGCCTTGATTGGCTGGTTTCCGTAAATGGGCACCGACTGGCAGCCTGACATCTCGGGGCCACGGTTCATCGTATTCCATTGACACCCAGTTTCCCCACCCGCCATGTCCCACGCCCCCTACAAACCCATCAGCTGCTCGTTCTACGACGAGCTGGAGGCCCACGCCACCACCGGCCAGCCCTGCACCCTCACCTACCGCACGGAGCCCGACACCCCGCCCAGCACCTACCACGGCACCATTCAGGACCTTTATATCCGCGACAAAGTAGAATACCTGCGCCTGCAGGATGGCTTCGAGCTACGCTTGGATAACCTGCTAGCTTTGGATGACAAGGAGCTGCGGAATTACTGCTGAGCCTCTGGTTTTTCGGGTGGCAATGCACTAACTAGAAACCGTGAAAAGACCTCTAGTTATATGTTCATTACTCTCGTTTTCGGCGACATTTAATCCGGGCCGGTTCAACGATAACTATACGATTCGCACCACCACTCCTGATGGGTGCTACCATATCGTATCGGTTCCTTACTTCTGCTCCGATGGTACAGAAGGTTGCCTTAAAGTACTGGATGCCACCACACAAAAGATACTGCGGGAGTTTCACCTGACCCGCATGATTGGTTGCGTGTATGTGAGCGTGCGCAACCCGGACGTGCTCCTTAAAATCCCTACAGGTATCGGCTTGCCCCCACCCTGGAATTGGGATGATGCCAAAAATGCCCCTGATACATATGTTAAGCTTTATCAGGATGACCGCGCAGTTGATAGCGTGGTTATTCCGGCCGTTTTACCGGTTGCAGATAGCCGCCGCTACTTCTACACCGGCCGCCAATTCGACCGGTCAAAGCTGCTCTACCGTAAGCCCGATACGCTTGCCGTAGTTACCCACAAAGGGGTAGCGCTGTTGTATCTGCAAAACGGCCGCTTGCAAACAAAACTCAGTCCAGGCTATGCCCGGTTATCTGATTTTCCGCTTTTACCACTTGATGCTCAAGTGGAGTGCTACCCGTACCCACAGCCTGGTTCCTGTGAATCAGTCCCGTACCTAGTGCCGCCACTTACCAAGCCCCGAGTGGTTTATCCCGATTTTTATAAGCGCCGACGTTTTCCGTGGTAACAGCTCAATTATAAAAAAAGCCAGTACGCTGCAGCGTACTGGCTTTTTTTGAAAATCCGTGAGCCTAGAATTCCGCTGACTTCGGAAAGCGGGGGAAGGGAATTACGTCACGGATGTTGGCCATGCCGGTGATGAACAGGATGAGACGCTCAAAGCCCAGGCCGAAGCCGGCGTGCGGGGCCGAGCCGAAGCGGCGGGTATCGAGGTACCACCAGAGGTCTTCCTCGGGCACGTGCATTTCCTGCATGCGCTGCTGCAGCTTCTGCAAATCATCCTCGCGCTGGGAGCCGCCGATGATTTCGCCGATGCCGGGGAATAGCACGTCCATGGCGCGCACGGTGCGGCCGTCCTCGTCCAGCTTCATGTAGAAGGCCTTGATGTCCTTGGGGTAGTTGGTGAGAATAACCGGCTTCTTGAAGTGCTTCTCCACCAAGTACCGCTCGTGCTCCGACTGCAAATCGGTGCCCCAGTCCACGGGGAATTCGAACTTCTGCTTGGCCCCTTTCAGGATGTCCACGGCCTCGGTGTAGGTGAGGCGCTGGAAGTCGTTTTCTACCACAAACCGCAGGCGGTTCAGCAGTTCCTTGTCGTACTGGTCGTTGAGGAACTGCAGGTCGTCGGGGCAGTGCTCCAGGGCGTAGCGCACCAGGCTCTTGAGGAAGTCCTCGGCCAGGTCCATGTTGTCCTGCAGGTCGAAGAAGGCCACTTCGGGCTCAATCATCCAGAACTCGGCCAGGTGGCGGGCCGTGTTGCTGTTCTCGGCCCGGAACGTGGGCCCGAAGGTGTACACCTTGCCCAGGGCCATGGCCGCCACCTCGCCTTCGAGCTGGCCCGATACGGTGAGGTTGGTGGCTTTGCCAAAGAAATCCTGGCTGTAATCCACCGCGCCGGCCTCATTCAGGGGCGGCTTGGTGTCCGACAGCGTGGTAACGCGGAACATCTGGCCGGCACCCTCGGCATCGGAGCCGGTGATGATGGGTGTGTGGATGTAGAAGTAGCCGTGGTCGTTGAAGTACTTGTGCACCGCAAACGACATGGCGTGCCGGATGCGCAACACCGCGCCAAACGTGTTGGTGCGGGGGCGCAGGTGGGCAATGCCGCGCAGAAATTCCAGCGTGTGGCCCTTCTTCTGGAGCGGGTACGCATCCTGGTCGGCGGTGCCGTACACAGTAATTTCCGTGGCCTGAATTTCTACCGTCTGGCCCTTACCCTGGCTGGCTACCAGTTGGCCGCGCACGGCCACGGCGGCGCCGTTGTCCACGCCGTCAGCTTTCAGCTTTTCCTCCGGAAACTGCTCGGCATTGGCTACTACCTGAATGGAATTAAAGCCGGAGCCGTCATTCACGGCAATAAACTGCACGTATTTGTTGCCGCGGCGGGTGCGTACCCAGCCTTTTACCAGCACTTCACGGTCCAGCTCGGTGCTGCTAAGCAGTTCCTGCACGCTGGTTCTTCGGAGGTCGGACATGGGGAAATCGGTTCTACTAAAGAATGTAAGAGCCGCAAAGGTAGAAGATGTAGCGCGAAGCTCCTGCTTGGTGCACGAGTTGCCAGCGAGTAGCCGGTACTGCATCAGTAGCGCGCAGCTCTGCTTCGTGCACGAGCAAAGCGAGTTCCGGAGCGGCGGGCACGGAGATACGGTAGTGCGGAACCGGGATACTCGCCTGTGGCTCGTGCGCGAAGCAGAGCTGCGCGCTACTGGCGCACGAGCAATGCGAGACCCTACGCATGTGAACCAGACGCCCGATACTCGCTTTGCTCGTACGCGAAGCGGAGCTGCGCGCTACTACGCCCAACTTTTTCCCCTAAACTCAAGTACAGAAAGGGCTATATTTGGCCTAACCACCCCGTTTTACTACCGGCGGGGCGTACGCGTTTTCAGAGTATGCAACGACTGGACATGAAGCAGCTTCTCTCGCAGAAGCTGAGCCCCCAACAGATTCAATTTATTAAGCTCCTGCAGATTCCGACGGTGGAGCTGGAGGCGCGCATTAAGGAAGAGTTGGAAGCCAACCCGGCCCTGGAAGAAGGCGACGACCAGGATGACGAGTTTGAGGAGCAGGAACGCGACGACTCCGACGACCCGGAAGACGACTTTGACAACGACCCGGACGCCGAATTTGATAATCCCGACAACACGCTGGACGAAGATTTCGACGGCGACCAGGCCGAGGAGCAGCCCGAAATCGACCTCAGCGCCAAGGATGAGCCCACGGAAATCAAGGAGTCGGAATCGGCCGACGATTTGGACCTGAGCGACTACCTGCACGACGACGAAATAGCCGGCTACAAAATGCAGGGTGACGGCCCCGGCGAGGACGAGGACGACCGGGAAATGCCCCTGGCCGACACCAGCGGCTCGCTCATCGACAACCTGCTCGACCAGCTGGGCTTTGCCAGTCTCGATGAAAAGCAGGAAGCCATTGGCCGCCAGCTCATCGGTTCCATCGACGGCGACGGCTACATCCGCCGCGACCTGTCGGCCATTGCCAACGACCTGGCATTTTCGCAGAACATTGAGGCCACGGTACCTGAAATTGAGAGCGTGCTGCACGTCATCCAGACGTTTGACCCGGCCGGCATCGGGGCCCGCGACCTGCAGGAGTGCCTGCTGCTGCAGCTGGAGCGCCGCCCCCAGGACGAGGCCACCGAGCACGCCGAGCAGATCCTGCACGACACCTTCGACGAGTTTACCAAGAAGCACTACCAGCGCATTCAGCAGAAGCTGGACCTGGAGGACGATGAGCTGAAGGATGCCATTGCCCTCATTCTCAAACTCAACCCCAAGCCCGGCGGCACCGGCCCGGTGGGCATGGGCAAGGTGCAGTACATCATTCCCGACTTCATCCTGACCCACGACAACGGCCAGTTCAACCTAACGCTCAACACCCGCAACGCCCCCGATTTGCGGGTGTCGCCGGCCTACACTGAGATGTTCCGGGCCTACGACAAGGCCTCGAAGAAGGACAAGAAGATGAAGGAGGCCGTGACCTTCGTGAAGCAGAAGCTGGATTCGGCCAAGTGGTTTATTGATGCCATCCGGCAGCGCCAGAATACCCTGCTGCGCACCATGGACGCCATTGTACGCTACCAGCGCGACTTTTTTGCCGAGGGCGACGAGAGTAAGCTGCGGCCCATGATTCTGAAGGACATTGCCCAGGAAATTGGCATGGACATCAGCACCGTGAGCCGGGTGGCCAACTCCAAAGCCGTGCAAACGGAGTTTGGCATTTACCCGCTCAAGTACTTCTTCTCGGAAGGCATTGCCACCGACTCGGGGGAGGATGCCTCCAGCCGGGAGGTGAAGCACATTCTCAAGGAAATTATTGAAGGCGAGCAGAAAAACCGTCCGCTCAGCGACGACAAGCTGGAGAAAATGCTGAATGCCCGGGGCTATAACATTGCCCGCCGCACGGTGGCCAAGTACCGGGAGCAACTCAATATTCCGGTAGCCCGCCTGCGCAAGGAGCTGTAGCATATTGCTTAGTACTTGCCCGAGAGTTTACTGCTCCGTAGCCCGGGTTTCAAACCCTGCGTTGCGGAGCAGTGTTGTGTACAAAAGTCGACGGCAGAGTTTTCTATCCTATTTTCTATCCGTATGAACACTTCTGCGCTGGAGAAACTGTACGCCAAATTTGTACCGGTAGCCGGCTCAGGCCTACCAGCGGATACGCGGCGGGAAATAGGCCACTTTGATGTGTTCAACCTGGAAAACCGCCGGCCCGGCCACAGCTACCAGCCGCCTATGCCTTTTGACAGGCAGCGCTTCTACAAAGTAAGCCTGATACACGGGCACAGCCGGATAGAGTACACCGACCACGCCATTGATATACAAGGCAGTACGCTGTTTCTGGCTACGCCCCACGTCCCGTACCGCTGGGTGCCCCAAACGGCCACGCCTACCGGCTATTTCTGCATTTTCACCGATGAGTTTTTGCTGCCGGCCAAAGGTGGAATGGTGCTGGATGAGTTGCCGGTTTTTCAGCCCGATGCGTATCCGGTGCGGGCCGTAACCGCCGAGCAGGCCGCCGCAGTAGAAGCCATTTTCCGGAAGATGGCCCAGGAGCTTGCCTCTGACTATGCGTATAAATACGACTTACTGCGTGCTTACCTACTGGAACTGCTGCACTTTACGCAAAAGCTTCAGCCAGCGGCAGAAAGAGTCCCCACTCACTCTGCCGCAACCCGCATAGCCACCCGTTTCACGGAGTTGCTGGAGCAGCAGTTTCCGTTGCACGGCACACCTGTCCGGCGCCTCCGCACGGCCAAAGAGTACGCCGATGCATTGGCAATGCACATCAACCACCTCAACCGGGCCCTGAAGGAAACCACCGGGCATACCACTACTGAGTTGCTGGGCCAGCGCACCGCGCAGGAAGCCAAGCTCCTGTTGAAGCAGTCTGACCGGGGTATTGCGGAAATAGCCGACCAGTTAGGATTTACCGACGTGGCGCATTTCTGCACGTTTTTCAAGCGCCAGACCGGCCTTACCCCCGGCAAGTATCGGGGGTAGAGCAAGTTGTTTGCTTGGCGCAGTAAACGGTTTGACCCACACAAACCACTAGCCCGCTGCTCTTAGGACCTTTGAAAACAAGAACTGCTGCCTCCGTAGCGCAGTTTGTTTTCACCTTTAACAGAATAGCACATGCGAGTTTTCGTAACGGGTGCCACCGGCTTTGTGGGCTCGGCAGTGGTACAGGAATTACTAACCGCGGGGCACCAGGTAGTGGGCCTGGCCCGCTCCGAAGAAGCCGCCCGACAGCTGGCGGCGGCAGGGGCCAAAGCCCACCACGGCTCCCTCCATGACTTGGATAGCCTGAAGCGCGGGGCCGCCGCCGCCGATGGCGTAATTCACCTGGCTTTTATCCACGATTTCAGCGCCTACGCCGCTGCCGGCGAAACGGATGGGCAGGCCATTGCGGCTATGGCCGATGCCCTGGCCGGCACGGGCAAGCCGCTAGTAACCACCTCCGGGCTGGCCGGCCTGCGCACCGACGGGAGCCTGTCCACTGAGGATGATGTGGCCGGACCCTCGCTCCGGATGTCGGAGGCTGCAACGCAGGCAGTAGCCGCATCAGGCGTACGGACGGCCGTAGTACGGCTGGCGGCTTCGGTGCATGATGCGGGTGACCATGGCTTTGTACCGACGCTTATTACCATTGCCCGCCAAAAAGGAGTGGCTGCCTACATCGGCGACGGCCAGAACCGCTGGGCCGGCGTACACCGCCTCGATGCGGCCCGGCTGTACCGGCTGGCTCTGGAGCACGGCGAGGCAGGAGCCCGGTACCACGGCGTAGCCGACGAAGGTATTTCCATGCGGGACCTGGCCACCGTTATTGGCCGCCATCTGAACGTACCGGTAGTATCCAAGTCACCGGAGGAAGCGGCCGGGCATTTTGGCTGGATGGCGCGCTTCGCGAGTATGGACCTGGCCGCTTCCAGTGTCCTCACGCAGCAGCGGCTCAACTGGCACCCTACGCACCCCGGCTTGCTCGCCGATCTGGAGCAAGGCTCCTACTTCGGAAAGTAACTCCAGTTGAACCAAGCCCCGGGTTCCGCTCCCGGCCTGGCCGTAACGATGCTGTTACGGCCAGGCCGGGAGTGGAACCCGGGGCTTTTGTATTATTGCTTCCTGGCGTTTTGCGTAACATCGTACTCAGTACCACACGTTCTATTGGCTTGTCATCCTCCCTCTCTGTTCGCCTCGCCACCCTGTTGTCGGCCGTTTTTCATCCGCTACTGGTGCCCTCCTACTTAGCCGGACTGATGGACCTGCAGCAGACGCAGCACAACAGAGTATGGACAGTGGTACTATTTACCTTTCTGCTACCAACCGGAGCGGCCTTGCTCCTGCTCCGGCTGGGCCGGATTGACTCCCTGGAAATGCCCCAGCGCCAGCAGCGGGCCTGGCCCCTGGGGTTGGCGGCTTGTAGTTTTGGAGCCGGGGCCGCATGGCTGCACTGGCACGGAGCCGCTCCAGTGCTAGTGACTGGGCTGATGGGCATGGCCCTGGCCGTACTGCTGACCTTCCTGATTACCCTGCGCTGGAAAATATCAGCGCATGGCGTAGGCATGGGTGGCGCGGCCGGGCTGCTGCTGGCATTGTGCCTGCAGGGGCGCGCCGAGGTGTGGTGGGCACTGGGTGCAGTAGCACTGGCGGCAGCCGTGGGCTGGGCCCGCCTGGAGCTGCGGGCCCACACGCCGGCCCAGGTGTGGGCTGGGTTGGCGTTGGGCTTAAGCGTGGCCCTGGGCAGCAGCGCGGGGCTGGCAATAGGCTAGCTCAAATCGTTCCGTATCTTTCTTGTGCTACGCCGCGTCCGGGCAGTATGGGTTGCTTACTGCGCCGCCCGGCCGTACGTTATTACCGAGTTTGCCCTGCCGATTCTGCTGCTTCCTATGTCTACCCTCCCCGATTCTGCCCCTACTCTCGAAGCCCTGACTGCTCAGCTGGAGCAGGAGCGCCAGGGGCGTATGGCTGCCGAACAGCAAATCCAGACCATCCGCCGCCACCTTACTTCTACCCAGCGTACGGTGGTGCGGCTCACCGACAGCATTACCCGCCTCACCCAGAACCTGCGGGTGGGCGTACTGGTCGCGCATCAGAACGGCATGGTGGCCCTGCTCAACCGGGAGTTCTGCGACCTACTGGGCATTGAGGAACTCCCAACCTTGGGAGGGGTAGAACAGCCTGTGCAGCCCATTCTGGATGCCCTCATTGCCCAGTCGGCCCGACCGGAGGTTACCAGCCAGCGGTTGGAGGCTATGCGCCAAGCCGACCAGCGAGTTCTGGGCGAAGACCTGGAGCTGGCCGACAGCACCGTGCTGGAGCTGGATTTCATTCCGCTCAGCGGCCCCGATGAGCTGGTAGCCGCCGGTTACATGCTTTCCTTTCGTGACGTAACGCAGGCCCGCCGCGCCGAGCAGTACATGCACTCTCTCTCGCGCATTCCGGGCCAGAACCCCAACCCGGTGTTGCGCCTGCACGCCGATGGGCGCCTGCTGTACAGCAACCCCGCCGCCGACCAGCTCCGCCGCGAATACCTGAGCCCCGAAATAGAGCCAGAGCTGCCGCAGCAGGTGTACCAGGCCGCCCTCGATGCCCTGGCCGATGGAGAACGGCTGACGCGCCGGGAAATGTGGTTCTGGGGGCAGTGCTACCAAGTAGCCATTGCTCCGTTTGTCGACGACCAGTATGTCAACCTCTACTTCACCGACATCACTCCCCTGAAAGATGCGGAAAGCCGGCTGGTGGAGCAGCAGGAGTTTTACGAAACGGTGCTCAACCAGCTACCGGCCGACGTGGTTGTGTTTGATGCCCAGCACCGCTACCGCTTCGTGAACCCGGCCGCCATCCGCAACGACGAGATGCGGCAGTGGATTATCGGCCACGATGACTTTGAGTACGCGGCCTACCGGGGCCGCTCCGACGAGCAGGCCCGCACCCGCCGGGCCTTGTTTGAGCGGGCCGTCCGCCAGCGCGGCGTGCTGGCCTGGGAAGAGCAGATACGTACCCCCGATGAAAACCCGCGCCTAGCCCTGCGCCACCTACAGGCTGTGTACGGCCCCCAGGACGAGGTGCGCATGGTAATTGGCTACGGCGTGGATATTACGGAGCGCCATACCGCCGAGGAGCGCCTGCGCCGCAGCGAAGCTACCCTGCAGGAAAACCAGCACTTTGTCCGGTTGGTGGTTGATACTACTCCCAGCTTCATCTGGGTGACGGATGGGCGCGGCAATGTGCTGTTCAGCAACCGCGCCTTCGATGAGCTGGTACAGCAAAGCGCCCACCGGGAGGTAGACCCCGACGATTTTGCCAACCCCGTGGCCGCCGAAGCCCGGGCCTTTGTAACCACCGACGAACAGGTGCTGGCCACCGGCCAGGAGCTGGTGCAGGAAACTACCTATACCCTGCGCGACGGCACCACCATGTGGCTGCAGACGGTGAAGCGCCCCCTCTACCGCGCGGATGGCTCGGTAAACGTACTGGGCGTCAGCACCGATATTACCGAAATGAAGCGGGCCCGCCAGACGCTGGAGCGTAGTGCCAAGCAGTACCGCGACCTGATGCACTACTCCCAGGCCCTCATCTGCACCCACGATTTGCAGGGCGTGCTGCTGAGCGTGAACCCGGCCGCGGCCCAGCTAGTAGGCGTGGTACCCGAACTGCTGATTGGCCGCACCCTCATGCAGGTGCTGACCCCTGACCTTCACCCACAGCTGGAGCAATACCTGCAACAGGCCCACGAGCAACAGGAGCTCACGGGCCTGATGACTTTGCGCGGCCCCGACGGCCGGCCCCACCACCTTATCTATAACAATTACCGCGTGGAGGAGCCCGGGGAGCTGCCCTACGTAATTGCCTACGGCCAGGAAATTACCGAGCGGATACTGGCCGAGCAGGAGCTGGTACGGGCCAAGGAAGAAGCCGAAAACACCGCCCGGGCCAAGGAAAACTTCCTGGCCAATATGAGCCACGAAATCCGCACGCCAATCAATGGTATTCTGGGTATGGCTGGGCTGCTGGCCAAAACCCCGCTCGACGCGGCCCAGCAGGAACACCTGCAGGTACTACGCAACTCGGGTCGCCATTTGCTCACCGTAATTAACGATGTGCTGGATGTAGCCAAAATTGAGGCCGGCAAGCTGGAAATGGAGCAGGTTGCATTTGATATCTGCCAGTCCATCAAAGACGGGGTAAAAAGCCTGACGTACCGGGCCGAGGAAAAAGGCATTGAGTTCCGGCTCCAGCCCTTGTACTTGCGTCATCCGGTGGTTATCGGCGACCCGGGCCGGCTCAACCAGATTCTGCTGAACCTGATCAGCAACGCCATTAAGTTCACCAGCCAGGGCTTTGTGGAGCTGGGCGGGCGGCTTGTGCAGGAAACGGCCTCTACCCTGGACCTGGAGTTTTACGTGCGCGACACGGGCATCGGCATTTCGGCCGACAAGCAGGAAACCATCTTCGAGAGCTTCTCCCAGGCCTACGCCGATATTTCGCGCCGCTTCGGGGGCACTGGTCTGGGCCTCACCATCAGCCGCAGCCTGGTACAGCAGCTGGGTGGCCAGATGTGGGTAACCAGCGAGGAAGGCCAGGGCAGCACGTTCTATTTCACCCTCTCGCTGTCGAAGGGGGCGCTGCAGCTGCCCGAAGCGCCCCCCCTACCAGCCCTGGACTATACCACACTGCAGGGCAAGCGGGTCTTGCTGGTAGAAGACCACCCGGTGAACCAGCAGCTGGCCATGCTGATTCTGGAAGGCTGGCAGGTAGAAACCCACCTGGCCTCCAACGGTGGCGAGGCCCTGGATCAGCTGGAAGCCCGCCTCTACGATGTGGTGCTGATGGATATCCAGATGCCGGGCATAAGCGGCCTGGATGTAACGCACCGCCTGCGCCAGCACCCCGATCCGCTCCGGGCCAATACTCCGGTTATTGCCCTCACGGCCAATGTAATGCGCGCCGACAACGAAATATACCGGGCAGCTGGCCTGGATTATTTATCGAAGCCTTTCGAAGAAGACGACCTGTTCCGGAAGCTGGTTGCCAACCTGCGGCCGGTACCGGTAGCGGAGTTGGAAACTGCGCCGCCTCCCCCCGCGGCGCTGGTACCGGCCGAGCTTCCGGCACCCACTGCCGCCTCTGCCCCCGAAGCGCCGTTGTACAACCTGAGCCGTTTGCGGGATACAGCCCACGGCAGCACTATTTTCATGCAGAAGGTAATCGGCTCCTTCCGTACCCACACCCCGTTGGCGGTGGCTCAGCTACAGGAAGCTACAGCCGCCGGCGACTGGCTAACGGTAGGCAGCCTGGCACACAAGCTCCGACCTTCTTTGCAGTTGCTGGGCATTGAGGCCGCTTATGGTCCGGTAGCCCTGTTGGAGCCATTCTCCCGGCCCGAGCCAGCCCCGGTAGTACCATCGGACGCGGAGCTGACGGAAGCAGCGCACCACCTCATAGCCACCCTGACCACCGCCGTGGAGCAGCTGGCCTCTGCCCCGTTGGAGTAGGTAGTGGGTAGTAGGATTGTCATCCTGACGAAGGAAGGATCTTTTTACAGATGAACGACCATCGGTATAACGACCTATTCATACATGAGAAGAACCTTCCTTCGTCAGGACGACAATCCTACTACCCACTACCCACTACCTAAATCCGGTTCAGCTTCCGGAAAAAGGCTTCCTGGTACGATTTGCCGATGGGCACGTGCTGCCCGCCGGGCACCACGGCGGCCCCATCCTCAATGGCCTCAATGCGGCGCATGTTCAGGATATAGGAACGGTGTACCCGCACAAAATGGTCGAACGGCAGGCGGGCATCCAGGGCTTTCATGGTGGTATATACAATATACTTCTGCTTGTCCGTCACGATGATAACGTAATCGGATAGGGCTTCGATGTACAGCACATCATCGAAGTTGATACGTACCATCTTGTTGTTCACCTTCACGAACAGGTCGTGGTCGGGGGGGGCGGCAGGCGGAGCCGGTGCTGCCGCGGCTACTGGGGTAGCGTGTTGCTGCAAAGCCCGTTGCACGGCCCGGCTGAAGCGGGCGTAGTCGAAGGGCTTCACTAGGTAGTCCGTCACACGCAGATCAAACGCATCAACCGCAAAATCCTCGTGGGCGGTAGTCAGAATTACAATGGGCGGATCGGACAATACCCGCAGCAGGTCCAGGCCGTTGAGCTGGGGCATTTGTACGTCCAGAAACAGTACATCCACCTTGTTGCCGGCCCGGAAATAGTTCAGGCCCTGGAGGGCGTCGTCCATGGAGGCTACCAGCTGCAGCGAGTCGGTAAGGGAAATGTAGTGTTCCAGCGTCAGCCGGTTTATTTCTTCATCATCAATGATGGCACAGGTCAATACGGGAGCGGGAGCAGACATAGTAGCGCGGGAAAGGAGTATACGGTGTAACCTACTGATTTTTCTACCCTAACCTTGTTTTCATCGGCCAAAAAACGAGGTCTAAAGTAACAAAGCAGCCATTTATCGGCTAGCTAAGCTACAGGTCGGCGGGTTGTCAATCAAGCGGTTTGGGTAGTAGGCGGTCGGGTTTCTCTTTTTGAGAACAGCCCGGGGTGCACAAAAACGAAAGAACGCCTCAACGGTTGAGCTTCGCGTACCAGATTCTTGCAGATTTCCCAGTTCCAAACAACTGGTTTTATCTTGGGCCGGTGGGGCGGCGAGCCATTTCGGCCGCTACCAGTTGCTGCACCTCGGGCCGCTGGTAGTCCTCCTCCGACTGGATATGGGGCATCAGGCGCTGCATAATGCTTTCTTGCGCCTGTCCGTTGGCCCAGGCCTCCGCATAAGGCAGACTCGAAAACGTGACCTGTGAGTACAAAGGCAGCCATTTATCGGGGTACTGGGCCGAAAGCTTGCTTTCAATCTTTTTCTGGAGCAGAAACCGGGGGTCGGCTACCCGGTCGCGCATTTCCTGAAAGTTGTACACGGCCAGGTTGGCCATAGCATCGGTATTAGGCTTGCGTTGGGCCTCAAACTCCCGGAACACCTCTGCCCAATTGGGGCCGTGGCGGTGCAGCAACTCATTAAGAATAGTACAGTCCTCGAAGCCGGCATTCATGCCCTGCCCATAAAACGGCACAATGGCATGAGCAGCATCTCCCAGCAGCAGCACCTGGTCGTGCACGGCCCAGGGAAAGCACCGAATGGTGACCAGAGAGCTGGTTGGATTCTCAAAAAACTCGGTTTGCAGGTTGGGCATCAGCGGCACGGCATCCGGAAATACCCGCTGAAAAAAAGCCAGTACCTGCTCCGGGGTCTGGAGAGTGGCAAAGGAATCGGGGCCCTCGTAGGGAAAGAACAGCGTACAGTTGAAGGAGCCGTCGAGGTTGGGCAACGCAATCATCATGTACTGCCCACGCGGCCAGATGTGGAGGGCGTTCTTCTCGATGGGCCACTGCCCGTCCGGGGCAGCTTCAATGGTCAGCTCCTTATAGCCGTAATCCAGAAACTCCTGCGAATAGTTGAACCGGTCGGTGCGCTGCAACGCGCTGCGTACGGCCGAGAAAGCGCCATCCACGCCAAACAAATGCTGATACGATACTACCCGGCTCTGCTGGGTGGCAGTGTCAAGCAGCTCCAGCTCCTGCCGCTTCACATCTACCCGGCGGCACTGCTGGTTGAAATACAACCGAATGGCCGGCTCCCGCTCCACCAAATCCAGCATCCGGCGGTTGAGGCCCGCCCTCGACACCGAGTAGATGGATTGCCCGGCCTGCCCGTAAGGTTGAAACGTGAGCCCGCCCTGGGTATCGTGCATTATGCGGCCGTGCATGGGAATGGCCACCTCGCGCACCGCTTCGGCAATGCCCACGCCTTCCAGGGCCCGCCACCCCCGGTCCGATAAGGCTAGGTTGATGGAGCGGCCCTCAATGGGCCCAGCTCCCCGGATGTCGGGGCGGCGCTCAAACAGCTCTACCGCGTGCCCATGCCGGGCCAAGTACAATGCCAGCAAAGAGCCCACCAGCCCCCCACCCATAACAGTCAGAGTTTCTGGGGCAGAGGCAGAAGCAGGCGAGGAAGAAACGTCGGCCATGGGGCACGGAAGCAGGTGGAAAGTGAATGACGGGCGGAACGGCGAATGTAACCGATTCTGCCTTCATCTTTTAACCGAGAAAAAATACCGGTTGAACTGGCTATGAATGGTAGTTAGTCGGAAGTCACATGAGGCGCTTCCATCACCTGTTAACTTTGGACTATTAAGTGATTCAATTGATCTAATACAGTATTCAGATGCCACACATGTCAGCCCTCCTGCCCACTGGTTTTGTGCATCGTTGTCACCATCATGCCCGTCGCCCCATCCGGCGCATTCGTCTGACCAGCTTCCCGGCTCCGTCCAATCCGGTACGGGCCAACCGGTATGGCAGCAAAAACAGGCTTCCCGGAACTATTCCCAACCAAAATGCCAGTTTACAGATTGGTGAGTACGTAATTGGGGACGAAAACTGTCCGTTTCTGTACGGACCGGATGATATCCGGTATTAGACTATAATAAGAATATTCTATTGTCGAGTTATAGAAAAATCTATTTTTCCTAAATTTGTACAATTTGCGTTGTACGACAAATTCATGAGTGTCAACCCTTTAAAACTGGCTAATTCGGCATACATACCATACATTTGTATCCCGTTTCTTAGAGTGGCGGTTAACAATCATTTTTAGATTTTTCCAGTATGAGAAAACATTACCGTTTTCTATTCCTCTTCCTGCTGCTGATTTGCCAGACGGCCGTCAGTATGGCGCAGGATTTGGGCGCAGTAGCAGGCATGGTGCAAACCGAAACCGGAGAGCCAATGCCGGGTGCCACTATTTTTATCCGGGGTACTTTCATCGGTACCAGCACCGACCGGGACGGTAAATTCAGCCTACGGGCCGATTTTAGCGAGGGTCCAGTTACGCTGTCGGTTTCGTTTGTAGGCTACGAGAGCCGCGACGTAACGCTCAGCCAGCCCGACAACTCGGTGAAGGTGCAGCTGAAAATCAACCCTACGCAAACCAATGAGGTTATTGCCTCGGCCTCCCGCGTGGAGGAAGGCATTCTGCAGGCTCCTGTAACGGTAGAGAAGGTAACCTCGCAGCAAGTGCTGCGCCTGCCTCCACCCGACGTGCAGGTGGGCCTGAACCAGTTCAAGGGCATTGATGTGAACAGCACTAGTATGCTGATGAACTCGCTCAGCACGCGCGGCTTCAACTCGGCCAAGTCGGAGCGCCTGATTCAGCTGACCGACTACTTCGATACTCAGTCGCCGAGCCTGAACGTAAACGCTGGTAACCTCACGGGCCTGCCCGAGCTGGATATTGAAAGCATTGAGATTATTCACGGGCCGGCCTCGGCCCTGTACGGCGCCAACGCCTTCAACGGGGTGCTGCTGCAAAACTCCAAAGATGCCTTCGTGAGTGAGGGCATCACGCTGCGGGTACGCGGCGGGGAGCGGAGCTTTTTCGACGGGCAGTTGCGCTACGCGCAGAAAATCGGCGAGAAGTTCGCCTTCAAAATCACCGGGGCCTACCTCACGGCCGACGACTGGCTGGCCGAGAACTACTCGGCTACCAGCACCCAGGTGGAGCGCCGCAACAATGCTCAGGGCTCCACGCTGGGCTACGATGCCGTGAACCGCTACGGCGACGTACCTTTCACGGTACCTGCTACCTACCCGTTTGCCGACCTGCGGGGCAAAACCCTGTTCATGCCTGGCTTCGATGAGAAAACCCTGGTGGCCGACGATAACAAAGCCAAGTCGCTGAAAATCCACCCCTCGGTTTCCTACCTGCTTACCAGCTCCATCAAAATGACGGTGGGGGCCAGCTACAATCGGGGCACGGCCAGCTACCAGAGCTCCAGCCGCTACCGTTTCAAAGACTTCGGTACCAATCAGTACCACGGTGAAATCAAAGGGGAACGGTGGTTTCTGCGCGGCCAGTCTATTCAGGACTATGGCAAGAACTCCTACGACCTGAACTTCCTGGGGGCCTTTTTGCAGAACTCGC
This sequence comes from Hymenobacter metallilatus, assembly GCF_003944705.1. Taxonomy (GTDB): domain Bacteria; phylum Bacteroidota; class Bacteroidia; order Cytophagales; family Hymenobacteraceae; genus Hymenobacter; species Hymenobacter metallilatus. Next base: position 131,956 of record NZ_RWIS01000009.1, read on the forward strand.
CCATCAGCACCGGCAGCGGCACTACCTACGCCCAGCAGTATTTTAATACCTACCTGACCACCTACGGCGGAGCCCGCCAGGGAGGCCAGACCGACGCTCAGGCCCAGATAGCGGCCCAGAATGCAGCGGTAAGAATTCAGCTGGACCCCAGCAGCGCCACGTTCCGGAACCTGCGCAGCACCATCATCAACGATGCTACCCCGGGCCGCGGAGCCCGCCTGAACCCCAGCTCCCTGCTGAACGAAGGCAACGCCCAGTACAACTTCCGCCTGGCCGAAACCGCCGACCTGATTGTGGGAGCGGCCTACCGCAAATTCCGCCTGGGCTCCAACGGTAACCTGTTTTCCGACGCAGACGGCCGGATCCAGAACCATGAAGTGGGCGGTTATGCTCAACTGACCAAGAAGTTTCTGGATGAGCGGCTGAAGCTGGCTTTGGCCGGCCGCCTGGACGGCTTCAAGAACTTCAAGGCGGCTTTCTCGCCCCGTGCTTCCGTAGTGTACTCGGCCGGCGATAAGCGCCAGCATAACTTCCGCGCCAGCTATGGCCGCGCTTTCCGCTCCCCTACTCAACTGGATCAGTATATCAAACTGGATCTGGGCCAGGTATTGCTGCTGGGCAACGTCGACAACGGCTACCAGGGCTACAGCCTGGTTACCGGCCAGGCCGTGGATATTGCGGCCTTGAAGCTGGAGCGCCTGAGCAGCTACGAAATCGGCTACAAGGGAGCCCTGGGCGAAAAGGTAGCCGTAGACGTGAACTACTACCGCAACTACTACAACGACTTTATTGGGGCCCAGCGCTTTATCGGCAACGCCGATGGTAGCCGCCCCGCAACGGCCGCCTCGGGCCGGGTGCTGCAGGTGTGGACCAACGCTAACCAGGAAGTACGCACCCAGGGTGCCGCTTTGGGCCTGACTTATGCCTTTGCTCCCTTCCTGAACATTGCCGCCAACTACTCCCTGAACATTCAGGACCGTAGCGACGTGCAGAACGCCGAGTTCCAGACGTACTTCAACACGCCTAAGCACAAGTACAACGTGGGTGCCAACGGCACGGTGCTGAACCACCTGGGCTACGCCTTTAATTACCGCTGGGCTCAAGGCCACGAGTATGGCCTGCCCTTCGCCGTGGGTCAGCTGTCGGATTACAGTTCCACGGATGCCTACCTGGGCTACAACTTCGTGAAGTTGGGCACGACCCTACAGGCAGGTGCGTCCAACCTGTTCAATGCCAATAACGTGCAGGTGTACGGTGGCCCCCAGATTGGCCGCCTAGTCTATGTAGGTGTACAACTGGAGGTCAAATAAGAATATAAATATATAAATAGTTCAATACAACGCCTTCGTCCCAATAAGGGACGAAGGCGTTTTTTTATGACCCGGCTGATCAAAGACCGGCCGCCTACGATATTGAAAAGCTTTTGGATTTCAATTAAATCGTTCTTTTTTACTTATTTCTCAAAATGAGGATCGTTCTTATTTTGGGAAATCTTTAGGCCAGAATAGCTCCCTATTGAACCCATGTTTACACATCCTTCATCGAAAACTTATAGTTCTCCTATGCGTCGGTAGATAGTTTTACAGCCCTCTTGTACCTATCTGCATTTCGCATCCTCATGCATCACTACTATTCTGCTGCATTGGCCCTTACAGCCCTCGCTTCGGAGCCTGCATTAGCCGGCTCCTCATTGCCTGCTACTATTACTGCCCATCTGCCGGTAGCCGTCAACGAAGCCGAACGCTCCTTGGCGGGCACTGTTCTCAACGATGAGGGCGAGCCGCTGCCCGGCGCTACCGTGTTTATCAAAGGCACCTTTGTAGGTACCAGCACCGACCAGAAGGGCAATTTCCGGCTGGATGCCAGCTTCGAGAACGGGCCTGTTACGCTGGTGTTTTCTTATGTGGGCTACGATACCCGGGAAATTAAGCTGGAGGCGCCAGAGCTGGCCATTAACGTGGGACTGAGCCCCAGCGCAACCCTGCTGAATGAAACCGTAGTTTCGGCTTCGCGGGTGGAGGAAAACATTCTGCGGGCCCCGGTAACTATCGAGAAAGTATCGAGCCAGCAGATTGAGAAGCTGCCGAACCCGGAAATTCTGAGTGGGCTGGGACAGTTGAAGGGCTTGGACGTCAGCTCGGCCTCCATGCTGTTTACCAGCGTAAGTACGCGGGGCTTCAACACGGCCAAATCGGAGCGGGTAATTCAGCTGGTAGACTACATGGATACTGCCCTGCCTTCCCTGAACCTAAGCCCCGGCAACCTGGTAGGCATTCCGGAGCTGGACATGGAGAGCATAGAAATCATTCATGGCCCGGCCTCGGCCCTGTACGGTTCCAACGCCCTAAGCGGCGTTATTCTGTTCAACTCCAAAGACCCCTTCGTGTACGAGGGCCTGAGCGTGCGTTTGCGCGGGGGCCAGCGTGACCTGCTGGACGGGCAGGTGCGCTACGCCAAAAAACTGACGGAGAAGCTGGCCATCAAGGTGAATGCCAGCGCTTTTCGGGCCAACGACTGGATTGCCGATAATTTAGATGCCACCCAGAGCTCGGCCAACCCCCGGGGTTCCACGCTGGGCTACAACGCCGTGAACCGCTACGGCGACAATGGCTACACCTTCAACCAAATGCAGCAGCTGCCGGGTGGCACCAACCCCGAGCTGTACGGCAAAACTGCCTACCTGCCCGGCTTTTCGGAGGGGGAGCTAATAGCCGACGACAACCGCACCACTTCCTATCGGATTCAGGGAGCCGTATCCTACCTGCTGCGCAACGACCTGAAGCTGACTGTAGAAGCCAAGCACGCGGAGGGCACGGCTACCTATCAGAACATCAGCCGCTTCCGGGTGAAAGGATTGGGTACCAACCAATACCGCGCTGAGCTGAAAAGCAGTAAGGGCTTCCTGCGCCTGTATACCACGGAGGATTTTACGGGGAATTCTTACGAGCTCAACCAGTTGGGCACGCTCATCCAGAACTCGCCCCTCACGGAAGGCGGTTCGGTAAGCTACGCCCAGCAGTTCTTCGGCACCTACAATGCCGTGTACAGCCAGGCCCGGCGCAACGGCTTACCCGCCGATGCGGCACTTGCTGCTGCCCAAACGGCAGCCAATCAGGTGCAGCTCCCGACCTCCAACCCCCGTTTTGCTACCCTGCGGAACACCATTGCCAACGACCAGCAGCCGGGCCGGGGGGCACAGCAGTATTTCAACTCATTTCTGCACGACATCAGCGGGCAGCGTAGCTTCCAATTGTCGGAGCGGGGCACCAACCTAACGGTGGGAGCCGCCTACCGGCAGTACCGGCTGGGCTCCAACGGGCTGTTGTTTGCCGACAAAGAGGGTAAGCGCCTCAAAAACCACGAGTACGGGGCTTACGGACAACTCACGCAGACGTTGTTGCAGGAGCGGCTGAAGCTGGCTTTTGCCGGCCGGGTTGATGAGTTCAAAAACTTCAAGGCGGCATTTTCGCCCCGGGCTTCGGCCGTGTATACCGTGGGCCAGAACAAGCAGCACAACTTCCGGGTAAGCTACGGCCGGGCGTTCCGCTCCCCGTCCCAAACGGAACAGTATTTCTACAACGACATCCGGACGGGCGTACTCATCGGCAACGTGGGCAACGGTTTCCAGGGCTACAACCTGAGCTTGTTCAACTCCCCCCAGACGCTGGCGGCGGCTCAATCGAACCCGGCCGTGCTGCAGCCCTACGAATACACCATTGCCCCGCTGAAGCTGGAACGGGTGAATACGGGTGAAATCGGCTACAAAGGCGCGCTGTTGCCCAATGTGTACGCCGACGTAAGCTACTACCGCAGCCAGTATCATGACTTCATCGGGGCACAGACGTTTGTGGGCAATACCGATGGCAGCCGCCCTACGCCCCAGCAACTCTCGGCTGGCTACTCCACTGCCTACACCGACCAGAGCAAGCCAACCCGCGTACTGTACGCCTACTACAACAATAACCGGGAAGTACGCACCCAGGGCGTAACGGCCGGCCTGACCTACTACTTCCGCCGCTTCCTCAACATCACGGGTAACTACTCGCTGAACGTGCTGGACCGCAGCAGCCTGCCCAGCGGCTTCCAGACGTTCTTTAATACGCCCAAGCATAAGTATAACGTGGGCGCCAACGGCCAGGCGGGCAACCTAAGCTATACCGTGAACTACCGCTGGGTGCAAGGCCACTTGCAGGAAATGCCGTTTGCTACCGGCACCATCACCGACTATAGCACCACCGATGCCTACGTGGGCTACACCGTGCCGAAGCTGAAATCAACCTTCCAGGCCGGTGTCACCAACGCTTTCAACACCAACAACGTGCAGGTATTTGGGGGCCCGCAAATTGGCCGCCTGGGCTACCTGGGCCTGCGGTTTGATTTGTAAGTAAGTGATGGGGTGATGCGGTAAATCGTCCCCCCAATAATGCCAAGGACCTTTTCGCAGCAGAACGGCCGTCGTTGAAACGACGGCCGTTCTGCTGCGAAAAGGTCCTTGGCGCTTCGGACGTCAACTCAAGGATGACAATCTTTCCCTTATTTCCTTATCCCCTCACCCACCGAAACGTGAGGTTGAGGCGGGGACCGACGGGTTGGCTGGTTTTAGGCAAGGCATGTAGCCAGTTGCGCTGAGTGGGGCCGCGCATTACCAGTAGGCTGCCCGAAGTGAGGGGCAGGCTGAGGGGCGCGGGCAACCCGGTGGCTTCGGCGAAGGCGGCCGGGCGGGGCTTCAGGCGGAAGCGGCGGGTGGCCCCTAACGTAACAGAGGCAATAACCGGCTCAGAGCCCAGCTCTGGCTCGTCGTCGGCGTGGTAGCCCATGCTGTCCTGGCCAGAGCGGTAGAGGTTTAGTAGCACACTGTTGAACGGCGTACCGGTAGCCTGTTCCACCTGCCGACGCAGCAGCTGCAACTCCGGCAGCCAGGGCAGCGGCTCCAGGCGCAGGCCGGAGTAGGCATAGGCGGCACCAGCGTCGCCGTACCAGGCCGTGAGCCGGGGCTGCATCACCTCCCGCCCGAACAGCCGGATAGGCTCGTGCCGCCAGGGCACGGCGGCCGTGAGGTTGGCTAGCAAATGTTCCGCTTCGACGAGCGACAGGAAGCTGGGGTCAAGGAGCAGTTCGGCGGCCGGTAATGGAAGATGCAGCAGGGCCATTGGGGGCAAGTGGTTATACCGTAGGCATGCCAAAGCGCAGGGCCCACGCCAGGTATACCAGCGTGATAAGCCCACATATCAAGAGGGCACTGCCCCAGGACCGGCTCTGGTAAGCCTGCAACCCAATGTAGCGCGGCCAGAATACCAGGTTGTAAATTACAATGGCCACGATGTTGAATACCGAGCCCAGCCACACGTATTCGTTGCCATATGCCTGCTGTAGCCAGGCCAGTGTGTAATGTGTGGCTGCCAAATAGGCAAGCATAAAAGCTACGACCAACAAGGCCGGCCCCGTACGGCGTAATGCCCGGAGATTGAGCGCCAATAAAACTCCTCCGGCTACCATGCTAAAAAGCACCGAAAAAATGGTGATGGTCCCCGGCGAATACAGGGCCGGGCCTGCTTTCTGCTGAATTTCAGGGCCTACCTCGCCCCGGGCTATACGCCGGGCTTGCTCTTTTTCGGCTTCCAGCTCCCGCTCCGCCAACTCACGCCGGTCAGTTTCCTGCTTGCTTAACTGCAGCTCTGCCACCAGCGTAGCCGCCCCCGGCTCCGGAATACCGCGCAACGCAAGCTCATCGAGGGCAGCCAACACGGCCTCTTCCCGGTACTGATACCGGTTGAGAACATAATCGCGCAGCTCGGCTTCGGTTTTACGGCCCATTTTAGCCGCATAGTCTTCAGCCATTATCGTAGAGAAAAAAAGATCAGAAAGAAAAGCGGCCAAGGCCGGAGGGTGTACGAAGAAACAACCAATATCGGCTAAAAACTTCCCCGGGCCCGGATTTTACACCAAGGCTACTGCCGGGCCGCCCACTCGGCCAGCACCTCGCCCACGTGGTACACATCCTCAAAGGTGTTGTAGAGTGGCACTGGGGCCAGCCGAATTACGTTGGGCTCTCGCCAGTCGCCAATTACGCCGGCCGCCATGAGGTGCTCGAACAGGTCACGGCCATTCTGATGCACCAGCAGGGAGAGTTGGCAGCCGCGCTGGGCGGGGTCCTGGGGCGTGATGATTTCGAGGCGCGACGTGGGCAAGTTGAGGCGCTGAATGAGAAACTCCAGGTAGCCCGTGAGTTGCTCGCTCTTGCGGCGCAGGGCCGGCATACCGCCGGCGGCCACGTGCTCGGCCAGGGCGGCTTCGTGCACGGCCATGGTGAGAATGGCACCGTTGGAGAGCTGCCAGCCGGCGGCTCCGCGCATGGGCCGGAAGCCTTTGCGCATCTTAAACCGCTCCTGCTCGTCGTGGCCCCACCAGCCGGCCAGGCGCAGCAGCTCGGGCTGGTCGGCAAACCGCTCGTGCACGAACACGCCCGACACCCCGCCGGGGCCCGAGTTGAGGTATTTGTAGGAGCACCAGCAGGCAAAATCCACGTCCCAGTCGTGCAGGTGCAGGGGAATATTGCCGGCGGCGTGGGCCAAGTCGAACCCGACCTGCGCCCCCACGGCGTGACCGGCCCGGGTAATGGCGGCCATGTCGTACACCTGCCCGGTGTAGTAGTTAATACCGCCCATGATGATGGTGCAGAGCGAGTCGCCCAGCTCCTCGATTTTGGCCAGCACATCCTCGGGGCGCAGGGTATGCTCACCGGGGCGGGGCGTAAGCTCCACAATGGCGTCGTCGGGGCGGAGGCCATGCAGGCGCACCTGGCTTTCGAGGGCGTACTGGTCGGAGGGGAAGGCGCCGGCCTCCATGAGCACCTTGTAGCGGGTGGCGGTAGGCTGATAGAACGACACCAGCAGCAGGTGCAGGTTGGTGGTGAGGTTGTTCATCACCACTACCTCCAGGGGCCGGGCGCCTACTACCTGAGCCGTGGCCTCCTGCAGGCGCTGATGAAAGTGCATCCAGGGAGTTTCACCCTTAAAGTGCCCTTCCACGGCCAATTCCTGCCAGTTCAGCAGCTGCCGCTCTACGGCGGCGCGGGCGGTGCGGGGCTGCAGGCCCAGCGAGTTGCCGCAGAAGTACAGGCTCTCCCGGGTACCATCGGGGGCGGGCGGAATCAGGAAGTGCTGGCGAAACTCGCGCAGCGGGTCCTGGGCATCAAGGCGGCGGGCAAAATCGAGGGTGGGTTCGAAGGTCATCGGAACAAAGATACCAGCGGGAATGAGTGAGATGGTGAAATGGTGAGTTTGACGTTCTGACGGCGCAGGTGGAGCAAGCGGCACGTTAAACTCACCATCTCACTATCTCACCATTTCACCACCTATTGCACCACGTAGAACTGCAACCATCCATCCAGCAGGTGCAGCATAACCACCAGGTTGAACACGTAGAGCAGCATGGTGGCTTCGCGCTGCCAGCGGAGCTGCCGCCAGGCCACGTACACCAGCAGGTAGGCCGTCACCAGTCCGAAGTACCACAGGGCCTGAGGGGTAGTAAAGCCATCGAAGCCCTCGGTGTAGATACCAAATACCTGCCAGAGCAGCAGGGCACCGCCGGCCGGCAGCAGGTAGCGGCGCCAAGGCCAGGCCGGCTGAGCAGCCACGTAGTTCAGCACCACCAGAAAAAACGGAGTAGCCAGCATGTAGCGGGCGAAATTCCACATGCTACCGCCCTGGTACGCCAGAATGAACAAACACACGCACACGCAGTAGCCCAGGGAAAACACTACTTCGGGCGGTACGGCCGGCAGCGGCTGCCGCCCGCGCACCTGTTGCAGCCACCGCCACGCCAGCCAGCAGCAGGCCCCAATAGCCGCCACCCCCCACCACAAGGCCGTGGCATCCAGCCAGAGCACGTTGGCCCCGGAGGGGTCGTTGAAGTAGAGGCGGGGCCATTGCAGAAAGTGGCCCCAGTGCTTCTGCGACAAAGCAAAGGCAAATGGCTCGCCCACCTGCTGCCACTGAATATAGGCTACCATGCCCACCGTAAGCGCCAGGGTGAGCAGCCCCGTAGCGCCCCAGAGCAACGCCCGGCGCAGCTGTCCGGGCTGAGTGGCCCACAGCAGCACCATAAATAGCAACGCCGGCGTAAACATGGTGCTGGCCGAGCGGGTGAGGCCGCAGCCCAGCAGCCCCAGCAGCCACCACACCAGCTGCCGCCGCTGCACCCCGGCCACTACCAGGGCTGCAAAGGCAAAAAACAGCGCCTCGGTGTAGGGCACCACCATAAACAGGAAGCAGGGCGTGGACAGCCACAGCAGCTGTAGCCGCAGCGGCACCCGCAGCCGGTGCGCCAGCCAGGTGGCCGCCACCAGAAAAATACCGGCATTCAGCAGCCCCATGCCCAGCGGACCCAGCCCGGTAAAGCGCCAGAAGTACGGAAACAGCGGAAAGAAGGCGGCGTTGCTCAGGTTATCGGGCGAATATTGGTACCCGCCCTGCCGAATCTGGTCGTACCAGAGCACGTCCCAGCGCAGCAGGGTATCGTCGGCGGGCAGGTAGCGGATGAGGCCGAAGGCATACAGGGCCGAGGTGAGGGCCGCCAGTAGCAGCAGATGCAGGGCCACCACGCCGGCCGCATTCTGGTACCAGGGCCGGGGAGCAAGGGGAGCTAAAGCCGGAGAAGCGGGCATGGATTGAAAATCGGGGTAAGGGGGCCAGAGGAAAACACCGGGAGTTTAGCGCCAGCCTTCCAGCCGGAGGTCATCGAACCAGGTAGGGTCGCCGGCCTCTACGTGCCACACGTACAGCTGCAGGATGTCGGAGGGCTCCAGGTCGGGGGGCAGGCGGATGATTTTCTGCACGTACTCCCACTTGCCGTAGCGCTTCACCACCTCCTGCACTTCCAGGCACTCCCACACGTTTTTGCGGCGGCCCTGGCAGTTGATTTCCACCACCAGCTTGGTGGAGCCGATACGGCCGCTGGGCAGGTACACCCACCCGCTCAGGCGCAGCTTGCGCGGCACAAAGGCGCAGCTGATGCCCAGGGGCTGCTGAAACTTGCTCCCAAAATCGGTGCCCTCCACCAGCCGGTAGGAGTAGCGGCCGGAGTGGGCCTGCTCGGTGCTGAGGAAGGGTGGCAAGGGGTGGGCCCAGCCCTCAAACTGCTCAAAATCGGACTGTAGCAGCACGCAGCTGTCGGAGGGAGCGGGGCCGCAGCCGGCCAGCAGCAGCCCCGCCAGCAGGCCCGCGGCCCAGCCTGCCCGCGCCGGATAACGACTTAAATAAAACACCAAGACACTACGTAAAAACATGATACCATACCGCTTACCGGAATACTTCCGCCGATAACCCTAGCCAGTCCAGGGCGTTCTGACCCAGCACCTGGGTTTTGAGTTCCTCGGCCCAGGGCATAGACCGAATCAGCTGGCCGGGCTCCAGCTCGCCCAGCGGAAAGGGGTAGTCGGTGCCCAGCGTGATTTTGTCGGGGCCCAGGGTTTTCAGTAGGTAATCCAGCATCAGCGGGTCGTGCACCAACGAATCAACCCAGAAGCGGCCCAGGTACTCGCGGGGGTTGCGGGGGTTGTCCACGGCGCAGAGGTCGGGGCGCACCTGCCAGCCGTGCTCGATGCGGCCGATGGTACTGGCAAACGAACCGCCCCCGTGGGCCACGGCCACCCGCAGCCGGGGCAGGCGCTCCAGCACGCCCCCGAAGATGAGGCTGCACAAGGCCCGGCTGCTTTCGGCGGGCATCCCTACCAGCCAGGGCAGCCAGTATTCGGGCATCTGTTGCTGGCCCATCATATCCCAGGGGTGCACAAACACGCACATGCCCAGCTCCTCGGCCGCCTGAAATACCGGAAACAGGGCCGGCTCGCTCAGGTTCCAGTCGTTGACGTGGGAACCAATCTGGACGCCGGCCAGCCCAATGCGGCGGCAGCGCTCCAGCTCCTGCACGGCCAGGTCGGGGGCCTGCATAGGCAGCGTACCCAGCCCCACGAAGCGCGTGGGGTAGCGCTGCACCACACCGGCTAGGTGGTCGTTGAGCAGCTGGCTGAGGTCGAGCGTATCCAGGGGCTTGGCCCAGTAGCTGAACATGACGGGCACGGTGCTGAGCACCTGCACCTGGGCCCCAAACTGGTCGTACTCACGCAGGCGCACGGCCGGGTCCCAGCAGTTATCCTGCACCTCCCGGAAAAACTTGTCGTCCTGCATCATGCGGGCGCAACAGGGCCGGTGGTGGTCCAGCCGAATGAACCCGCCGTAGCCGTACCGCTCCCGCAAATCGGGCCACCGCTCGGGCAGGATGTGCGTATGAATGTCGATGGTGAGCATGGAGAGAACAGGAGGTGGAAGCCGGGACGTCAGCAGCTCAGGAGGGCCATTGCAGCAGCAGGAAGTATTTGCGGTACGTTTCCCAGTCCATCTCGCAGCAGTTGATGAGGCCGATGGTGTACTGGTAATTCTGAATCAGGCCCACTATCAGCAAGCCACCGGCCAGCAGCACCAGCGGGGCCGGCCGCCAGCCCAGCCGGGCCTCCCGGGCCAGCCACCGCTGCCAGAAGGCCGCCATGCCGAAGGCCAGAATAGGGTACAAACTAATCATGGGGCGGCCGCCGTAGCTGCCGCCATACTCCCACTGGTGCCAGCAGAACGTGACGTAGGTATAAATAGGCACCAGCCCCAGCAACAGCGGCAGCGCTTTGGGCGCCCAGCGCCGCACCCACACAATACCAATGAAGCTGAGCACAAACAGGGGCGAATAAATCAGCCAGCCCTTGCGGAAGCTGAAGAACCCCAGCAGAATGTGGGGGTCGTCGAAGTGGAAAGTTTCGCCGGGGTAGAAAGGAACCAGCCACTGCAAGCCCACCACCCGCCAGAACACAAACTGCATCCCGCTTACCAGCAGGGCCAGCCCGGCCGCCAGCAGGCACTGGCCCCAGTGCTGCCGCCAGAAGCGCAGCCGCTCCTGCAGGGCACCCCAGCTAGTAAGGCCCCAGAACACCGGCACCCCAACCAGCAGCATCAGCTCCGAGGGCCGGATCAGGAGCATTAGTCCACCCAGCAGGCCCAGGCCCGCCGCTACGGCCGCCGAGGGCCGCTCGTACCAGCGCCGGGTAGCCCGCAACAGCAGTACATTCAGCATAAATAAGGTACCGTGCGCCATCAACCCTTCGGCGGTAGCATAGGTAAGCAGGTTGGTGCCCAGCCCAATAATAAGCAGAGTGAAGGCCGCCACGTGGTCGTCGAAGTAGCGGCGCAGCTCCTTGCCGAGCAGCCACAGGCCCAGCAGCACGTAGAGCATACACCCCACCGATATCAGGTACTGATAAGCCCGCTCGTAGCCGTTGGTAACCGGGCGGCCTTCCAGCTTGTAGGCTATATTGGCCGTGAAGAAAAAGGGCGAATAGGCCACGGCCATGCCCATTGGAAACTTGAACACCTTGCGGCCATTGGGCAAGGGCACAAACTCCCACTGCGGATCCACATTGGGGCGGTATTCCCGACGGGCGGCGCTGGTCCAGCTCCCGTCGCCCAGGTCGTCGAGCAATAGGCCCGAGGGCAGATACATGTAGTAGCCGGCGGGGTCACTGGTGAACACCCGGTTGCTGTTCCACTTCTCGTCTTTCAGCAGAAAAACCAGGGTAATAATGCTCACAAAAAGCCATACGTAGCTGGTATGTGAGCCCTGAACCAGCCACTGGTACACTCGTTGGATACGAATCATAAGGACTGCAATAACGGGAGCCCGGCGCACCTCTCCAAGCTGGCCCTACCCGGGCGGCCCCGCCGGCACCGGGCTAGGGTACGCGCAAATCGGGGGGCAGCTTTTTCAGAGACCCAATAAAAAAGCCCCGGCGGTACCGGTCGGCCGTCATACTATCCCAATGAATGACGCCGGCGGCGTACTGGTAGGTTTGCCACAGGTTCAGCACAATACCCAGTACCAGCACCATCCGCACGGCCAGGCGGGCCGGCTGCTTCCAGGCCGCCGAGGCTGCCACCAGGGCTGCTACCCCCAAGGCCAGCAGCGGATACAGGCTGATCAGAGGCCGGCAGCCAAAGCTGCCCCCATACCACCACTCGCGCCAGCTAAACGTAACGTACAGCACCACCGGCAGCGTGAGCAGCAGGGCCCCGGCCCCGCCGCGCAGACGGGGCGGTAGCCACGCCATACCCAACAAAGCCAGGCCGGCCAGGGGCGTGTACAGCAGCCAGCCTTTTTTGAAGCTGAACAGCCCTTCCAGCACGTGCGGGTGCCGGAAATCGAACCCCTCGCCCTGGTAGGTATCCAGCCACCACTGCCCGCTCACGGCGTGCCAGAACACGGGCTGCCACACCACCACGGCCAGCACAATGGCGCCGGCCAGCAGCACCTGCCGGGGCCGGCCCAGCAGCCAGGTAAACCAGCCGCGTGGGCCGCCCTGGGTAGCCAGCCCCCACCCTACCGGCACCAGCACGTACAGGGCCTCGGTGGGCCGGGCCAGCATAGCCAGGCCCAGCATCAGGCCCAGTACGGCTGCCCACCGGATGCTGCGGGTTTCGTACCAGGCGCCCGTGGCCCACACCAGCCCCACGTGCCATAAAAACAGCAGGCTGTGGGCCATGGGACTTTCGTAGCTGGCGTAGGTGAACCAGTTGGTACCGAGGCCAATGGCGGCCAGGGCCCAGGCCACGGCCGCATCTTCTGGCGAAAAGTAGCGTTGCAGCAGCCGACGCAACAGCCACAGTCCCAGCAGCCCATGAAACAGGCCAGCCAGCATAATAGCCTGCTGGTAGGGGCGCGAGAAGCCGTCGGTGGGCAGGCCGCGCAGGCGGGCCCAGGTGTGGGCCCCCGCAAACCAGGGTAGCTCAGCCAGGGCTACGCCCAGCGGGTATTTAGAGATGGTGTTGCCGTTGGGCAACTTCAGCAGGCCCATGTAGGGCTCGGGGCCCGGCCGGTAGGTTTGCTGAATGCGCAGCAGCGAATCGGCCCGGCCGGCATCCTGGTATAGCAGCACTGAGGGCAGGTACACGTAGTACCCTCCCTGGTCGTTATCAAATACTTCCAGGGGCTTCCAGCGCTTATCGTTGAAAGTGGCCAGGATGAGCAGAAACGCGGTAAACAGAAAAACCAATAAGGACTTCACGCAGGCAGCACTATCAGCTTGTTACGGGGCCGGCGTAACCGGCGCAGGAGCCTGCATGTAGGTACCGCACACCTGGCAGGTACGTAGCGCATCGGAGGCCCAGAAGCGGTTCATAATGGGGGGCAGCTGGGCCACGATGTCGGTAATTTCGGCGAATTCCTCGTGCAACTTATGCCCGCAGTTTTCGCAGTACCACTGAAAGCCGTCCAGTTCGCCGGGGGTACGGTAGCGCTCCAGCACCAGGCCCACAGTACCGGCCGGCCGGCGCGGGGAGTGAGGCACGCCGGCCGGCAGCAAAAACATACTGCCCTGCTTGATTTCGATGTCGACGGGCTGACCGTCTTCGATAATCTTCACCACCATGTCGCCTTCCAGCTGCAAAAACAGCTCCTCGCCCTCGTCCACGTGGTAGTCTTTGCGGGCATTGGGACCACCCACCACCATCACAATGAAGTCCTTATTATCCTTGAACACCTGCTGGTTGCCTACTGGCGGCTTGAGCAAGTGGCGGTGGTCATCAATCCACTGCTGAAAATTGAACGGACGGGCAACGGGCATAGGATAGATTGTTGGATGGTTGAACGGGTGGATGGGTGTAAAGTACGAATGTAGGCGTTTGCCCGATTTCCAGACGCAGACGAGCGGCGGCCTACCCGGTTCCCGCGTACTTTGCGGCTACTGCACACCAATTCAACGACCTACCCACTCACTCATTTTCCCAGATGGATTTTCTTTCCCAACGCGCCCTGGTGGGCGGCAGTACCCAGGGCATTGGCCGGGCCGTGGCCGAGGAACTGGCCCGCCGCGGCGCCACCGTTACGCTGCTGGCCCGCAACGAAGCTGCCCTGCGCGAAACGGCCGCCGCCCTGCCTACGCCCACCAACCAGCCCCACGACTTCATCGTGGCCGATTTCAGCCAGCCCGACGTGCTTCGCCAGCAGGTGCAGGCTTACCTAAGTGAGCATCCCGTGGGCTTCGATGTGCTGGTGAACAATACCGGCGGACCGGCCGGTGGACCTATCCTGGAGGCACCGGTGGAGGCCTTTCGAGCGGCGTTTGAGCAGCATCTGGTGTGCAACCACCTGCTGGCCCAAGCCGTGGTGCCGGGCATGAAGGCCCGGGGCCGGGGCCGCATTATCAACGTCATCAGTACCTCCGTAAAGCAGCCGCTGCCGGGATTGGGCGTGAGCAACACCATTCGGGCGGCGGTGGCCAACTGGGCCAAAACCCTGGCCAACGAGCTGGCCGCCGACGGTATTACGGTGAACAACGTGCTGCCCGGGGCCACCGTCACGCAACGCCACACCTCCCTCATCGAGAAGAAAACCGCCCAAACCGGCCAGACCACCGAACAGGTGGAAGCGGCCATGCTCCGGCTTATCCCGGCCGGCCGCTTCGGGCAGGCTGCGGAAGTAGCCGCCGCCGTGGCCTTCCTGGCCTCCGAAGCCGCCGCCTACATCACCGGCATTAACATTCCGGTGGATGGCGGCCGGACGGGGAATTTGTAGGGTTTAGTTGAGTAGACGGTTCGCCTCAATGCCCGACGCCAGCCGTGGGTTGGGGGGTGAGCAGCTCTAGGCGCAGGTTGTCGAGGAAGGCCACGGAGCCGTTGTTGCTGAGGCCGTACACCCGCAGCTCGTCGGTGGGCTGCACGGCGGCCAGGGGCACATCGAACCAGATGTCGTTCCAGGCTTTGTTGACGCAGCCGTTGTTCTGGAGGCGCACGGCGTGGTATTGCACCGATTTGCCCTGGCGCTCCACGGCCAGCACCAGCTGGTCGTTCCAAGCACCCCAGTCGGAATACACTTGCCCCGAGGCCCGCACCCAGCTGCCGGGTTGCAAGCCGGCCGCCCCCACCGTTACTACCAGTGGCGGGCTGAACTGCTTACCGCCCCCAATGCGCGCCGACTGCCCGCTGCTGCTGCCCCGCTCCCGACTGATGCCGGTATCGTCGGCCGGGGGCTGGCCCTCGAAATCGAGCACGGCCAGGGTGCGGCGGCTAAAGTGGGTGGTTACCTGCCCGATGCGGGTGGGTACGTCGAGCAAGGCGTAGTCATCCTGGGTGAGGCGGGCTTTGCTGAACACGGCCTCGTAGTAGGGCCGGGTCATTTCCTCGGGGTGAATGATGCCGTACATGTACTGCCAGTGCTGAAACAGGTTGAGGTCGAGGAGGCCCACCAGCAGCGGCAGCAGCACCCAGAGGCCCACCACGCGCCGCCAGCCCGGTACCCAGCACCAGGCCAGCAGGGCCGCCAGCGGCAAACTCAGGGCCGCGTACGACGACACCATGGCCCGCTGCCCGAAACTGCCCCCGTACCACCAGATGTCCCAGGCCGCCACCACCCAGAGCGTGGCCGCTCCGTACGCCAGCACGGTCAGGGCCATCCCGCGGTTCTGCCGAAACAGGGCCGCCAGCCCCAGCGGCAGCAGCAGCATCAGGGGCGTGTACACCAGCCAACCTTTCTTGAAGCTGATGAGCACCTCGCGCAGGTGCGGGTGCAGAAACGAAAAGCCCTGCTCCTGGTAGCTGTACACGATGAAAGAGCCCGTGAGGGCGTGCCAGTACAGCAGCTGGGGCAGCAGTGCCACGGCCCCGCAGGCGGCCAGTACCAGCACATCAAGCCAGCGCCGCCGCAGCAGCTGGCCTTTCGCCCGCAGCGCCGCCCCCGAATCAATGCCCCAGAGCAGAGGCAGCAGCACGGCTACGGCCTCGGAGGGGCGCGTGAGCACCAGCAGGCCCAGCGCCAGCCCGATGCCCGCCGCCCAGCCCAGGGCCGGCCGCCGGTGCCAGCGCACCGTGCACCAAAGCAGCAGCGCGTACAAGGTAAACCCGTAGGTGTGCGACATGGCCGCATCGAACACGGCGTACTGGAAGTAGTTGGTGCCCAGCACCACCAGCCCCAGCGTGAGGGCCGCTACGGCATCCGAAAAAAAGCTCAGCAGCACCTTGCGCAGCACCGCCAGCCCCAGCACCCCGTAGGCAATTCCGCCGAAGGCAATGGCCACCTGGTAAGGTGCCGAAAACCCATCCTGCGGGTAGCCCAGCAGCGCGGCCGCCCAGTGCCCCAGCCAGAAAAATGGAAACTCCAGCACGGCCACTCCAATCGGGTACTTCATCACCAACGTGCCATCGGTGAGGCCGGGAGCTGGAAACGCCTGATAGAAGCTGCTGGAAGGCCCGTACTCGCGCATAATGTCGGGCACGAAGCGCAGGTAGCGCACGTCGTGGTAAATGAACTTGGCGGGCAGGTAGAGGTAGTAGCCCATGGCATCCCAGGTAAGGATGGCCTGCACATTGCGGGTATCCCAATAGGGGGCCAGCAGCCGGGCCTGCACCATCAGTACCGCCAGCAGCAGCAGTGCCACCAGCGAGTACCAGCGCCGGGGCGCGGGGGCGGAAAGCAAAAGAGGTTCAGCCGGCTGCATATGGTTAAGCTAGGGGAAAGGAAGGTTCGGAGTTGAAGTTGTCTGCTGCATGACTTGTCCGTTTAGCTGAGCGCAGCGGAACGTCAGATGAATCAGAGTGCCTGGGTTACTCGGCGCAAGTTGCGGATTAGAGCTAGCAACTAGTTCCCCTCCTTGGAAAGGAGGGGCTAGGGGTGGTTGATGGATGTTAGAACGGTTTTTAGAACTAGAAACTAGTGTTTGTTCTACGAATCAACCACCCTTAGCCCCTCCTTTCCAAGGAGGGGAACTAGTTGCTAGCTCTAATCCGCAACCCAAATTACTTACTCGGCAATGCGCAGGCGGATGTCGTCGAGGTAGAGGGGCTCGGTGGCGTTGTTGCGCCAGAGGAAGAAGCGCAGGTGGGCATCGGCGGGAAGGTTGGCCGTGAGGGGGGCTTTCCACTGCACCGGCTGCCAGGAGCCGTAATCCTTCACCCGGTCGGTGAGGTTGAGCTGCTGGGAGTAGAGCACCTTGAACCCGGCCCCGCTGCCCTGCACCACCTGTACCACCAGCGCCCCCGTGGAGCCCGGCCCGGACAGGTATACCCAACCCTCGGCCTCAATGGCCGAAATGGCGCGCGGGCTCAGCTGACTCAAGGCCCGGTCGTAGGTGTGGCCGTATTCCCGGTCCTGGTTCACGCGCACGGCCAGGCGGCCGGAGTGAGCGTGCTCGTCCGTAATGCTCAAGCCCTCCGTCTCCCAGCCCACCACCGACTCGAAGTCGTTGGTAGTGAAGTAGCGGGCGTCGGGGGTGGCGGTTTCGGGGGCGGAGGTGCAGGCGCTCAGGACTAGCAGACTCGCGGCGGCCAGCGGGCCGGCCAGGTTGTTCAGGTGCATCACTCGGACAATAGGTAGGATATCAACAACGTACGCCCCTACTCCACCGGCGCCCGCACTGCTGTGCGCTCCGCTGCTGAAGCGGCGTCGGTGCGCCAGGCCACGGCCAGCACAAACACCGATATGAAGAGCGTGAGCGAGGTGAGGTAGGCGTAGGGAATCTGGATGAAGACGTAGAACGTGCTCAGGTAGAACCCCAGGGAAACCAGAGCCAGCACCCGGTAATCGAGGCGGTGGCGCAGTTGCCAGTAGGCTCCGGCGCTCAGCAGCACCGCCCCCACCGAAGCCAGCACGTGTACCCGCTGCAGCCACCCGATGCGCGCCGACAAGTCGCCGCCCAGGTAGGTGTAGAAGTAGGCGGCAAACCCCAGCCCGCCGAACAGCTGGGGCGGCCGGCCCTCGGGCGAGTCGGTGCGGCCCCACTCGCCCAGGGTGGCAATTTTGTACTCGCTCAGGGCGTGTGTGAAGATGGTCCAGTCCTTGGACAGAAACGGCACCACGTACAGCAGCACGATGCCCAGGGCCGTGAGGCCGGCTACCGCCCCGGCGTGCCAGCGCCCCCGCTCCCGCCACAGCAGCCACAGAAACAGCGGCACCCAGAATACCACCGAGTAGCGCGACAACAGGCACAGCACCAGCGCCCCCGCCTGCACCAGCGCCGAGCGGGAGAAGATGGACGCCGCCAGCAGGCAGTAGTACGCAATGATGGTAGGCTCCACGGTGTGAGCAAACAGCCAGTAGTCGGCCGTAACCATGCGGCGCAGCACCAGCCAGGGCAAAATAGCCGCCCCGGCAAACACTACCAGCCGCAGCCGCTGGGTGTTCAGAAAAGCCAGGTAGGCTCCGAAACCTACCATCAGCAGGATACCCAGCGCCCACCAGCGGTAATCCAGGCCCAGCTTATCGGCCAGCACGTAGGGCAGCCACTGCAACGGCAGGTGATTCGGAAACAGCGGGTAGGGCAGGTTGGTGAGGTAGCGGTACACCACCTCCCCACTCCGGAACCGCTCCACGTAATTTTGCAGAATCGGGATGATGTCGGAGGCCCGCACGTCGATGGGGTTGCCCTGAATGACCGGGGCCTGGGCGTAAAGCACCGCCACCCCACCCAGAATAGCCGCCGCCCAGGAGCCCAGCAGCCGCCGGCCCTCCAGGGGTGCGGCCAGAGGCGCGGGCCGGTTCAGCTGGGCCATAAGGGCGCACCCGCACAGCAGCACCGAGGCCAAATAAAACCACACCGGGCTCCAGAACGGCCCGTAATGCCCGCGCAAATCGGTGAACAGCCGCACCTGCAGCCAGAACGCCAGCCCCGCACCCAGCTGCCACCAGATGCGCCGCTCACGCGGCCAGAAAGAGGAAAGAAATTCGGCCACGAGGTATAGAGCTAGGGGGTTGGATTGGCGGTTTCGGAGTAGAATGTTTTCGAGCGGCGCAGACGTTGCGCCTCACGGGACCCCTTCGGGGCCGGCCCCCTCTCCGGAAAAGGAGAAGGGAAGCCGAACCATTGTAGAGACGCAATATCTTGCGTCTCGGCGCGTGTTGAATTTGTTAATACTGTGCCTTGCCGGGCCGTTCAATGAGGAGACGTAAAATGGCGCGTATCTGCACCATTCTATCGTTCGGCTCCCCCTCTCCTTTTCCGGAGAGGGGCCGGCCCCGAAGGGGTCCCGTGAGGCGCAACGTCAGCCGAGCGAGATTCCTCGCAGGCTCGAAATGACGTTCTATTTGCTCACCATGACGTTCAAGCAGAACGTTCTATCAGCAACCTATTCTATTCCAGCGCCTTCACGCTCAAATCGTCCAGGTACGCGGGCTCGGTGGCGGTGTTGCGCCAGAGGTAGATGCGCAGGCGGTAGTCGGGCTGGAGGTTGGGAGGCAGGGTGAAGCGCTGGGTCACCGGCTTCCACTCCTTGTAGTTCTTGATCTGGTCGGCGAGGTTGAGCTGCTCGGTGTGCACCACCCGGAAGCCGTTGTTCGAGGTATCCACAATCTGGAGTACCACCGAAGCCGTGGCCTGGGGCCCCAGCAGCAGGGCCCAGGCGTTCAGCTCCAGGCCTTTCAGCGGGTGCACGGCGGCTTGGCCCACGCTCACGTCGAAGGTCTGGCCGTACTCGCGGCCGGCATCCACCTTCACGGAATACATGCCGGAGTGGGCCCGCTCCTTAGTGAGGCTGGCCGCGTCGCCGCCCCAGCCCACTACCGACTCGAAGTCGGAGCGCGTCACGTAGTCGCCCACCCAGCTGCCCTCACCGGAGCCCGCAGAGCAGGCGGCCAGCGCCGGAAGCAGCATCAGGCCCAGCGCCAGCTTATTCACCCTTGGTGATGGTCAGGTCGTCGAGGTAAGTGGGCTGGTCGGAGCCGCTGCGCCACATGTACACCCGCAGCTCGTGGCCGGCCTCTACGTTGGCGGGCAGGGTGAATTCTTTTTTCACCTCCGTCCACTCGTTGGCCTTGGTCACTTCCTTTTTCAGGTCGATGTTGTCCCAGAATACCTGCTGGTTGCCCTGGGCCGGATTCATCACCTGCACCACAATGGAGGCCGTGGATTTGGGGTCGGCGGTGAGCACCCAGCCGCTCACGTTCAGCTTCTGCACCCGCGAGGCGCTGGCCTTGCCCAGCAGGCTGATGTAAGAAATGCCGTACTCTACATCCTTGCTCACTTTCACGGCGTAGCGGCCCGAGTGCGCCTTCTCGGTGGTGAGGGAGGGCGTGGCCGACACCCAGCCGTAGAGGTTTTCGAAGTCGTTCTGGGTGATGAGGTTAGCCGGAGCAACTTTCTCTTCGGTTTTCGAGCAGCCACCCAGCAGGGGCAGCGCCGCAACCGCCAACCAGGCAAAGCGGGTAACAGACAAGGTCATAGGAATGAGGCAAAAATGGCAAAAATGCCCACAAAGATAGAACCGCCCCGCACCCCGGCAACAGCCGCGGCACTATTCCGGCCCGCAATAAAAACTTGACCCTTACGCCCCAAGCGCGGAGCGGGTTCCGGGCAGATGCTGTAGTTTTGGAGCACCTTCCCGTTTGCCGTCCGGGTAGCCCGGCACGTTTCGCCGGCTACAGAGCGGTTTTCTTCAGTTATCTTATTCCATAACATGACCACACGCCGGAACCATTGGGTTGGGCTGGCTGCCACTGCCCTGGCGGCGGTGCTCTACGTCGCGTCGTTGTTTCCGAACGTACTCCGCGACCCGGACAATTACCTGTATAATGATGCCGGCGACGGGCTAAAAACCTACTTTGTATCAGCGTACTACGTGAAATATGACACCGGGCACCGCTTCACGGGCATGAACTACCCCGTGGGCGAGCATGTGAACTACCCCGATATGCAGCCCATCATTACCGGCGTGCTGGGCCTTATCAACCGCCACGTATACCCCATCAGCGAGCATACCATCGGCATCATGAACGTGCTGCTGCTGCTGTCCATGATGCTGACGCCGGTAATCCTGTACGCCATTCTGCGGCGGCTGCGGCTGCCGGTGGCCTACGCGGTGCTGGCGGCCCTGCTCATCGGCTTCCTCGCGCCCCAGCACGGCCGCATCGACGGGCACATGACCCTGAGTTTCACCCCGTTTGTGCCCCTGCTCTGGTACTGCATCATCCGGATGCTGGCCGCGCCCCGGCGGGCACTCTGGTACGTGCTGTTCGGGGCCGCCTGCGTGATGATGGGCATGGTCACGCCTTACTATACGGCCGTGGGCGCGTTTTTTCTGCTGGCTCATGTTCTGGTACTGGCCTGGCAGCAGCCCCGGCGTACTCCGGCCGAGCGGCGGGCTTACTGGGGGCTGCTGGGCCGGCTGGTGTTTACGGCCCTGGCCCCGCTGGTGGTGTTCCGCATCTGGCTCTGGGCCACCGACCCCACCCCCGACCGGCCCATCAACCCCTACGGCTTCTTCGAATACATTGCCAGCTTCACCAGCGTATTCATTCCGGTGGAGCCGCCCCTGCACGAGCCGTTCAAGCAGCTGCTGGGGTTTGAGGAGCCGGTGTGGGAGGGCTGGGCCTACGTGGGCCTAGCGTCCACGCTGGTACTGCTGCTTACGCTGATACGGGTAGTGCGCTATGCCCTGCGGCGCCGGGGCCGGCTGGTGTTACGGCCGGCGCTGCCCCAGCCGCTGCGGGTGGGTCTGTGGGCCGCGCTGCTGCTGCTGCTACTGGCCATGTGCTACCCCTTCAAGCTGCCGGGTCTGCGCCCTTTGGCTGATGTGTTTCCGCCCCTGCGGCAGTTCCGCTCCCTGGGCCGCTTTGCCTGGCCGTTCTACTACGTTTTCACGGCCTACGCGGCCTACACGCTGTACTTGGTGTTTCGGGCGGTGCGGCGGCGCAGCCGGCGGCCGGCCCTGGCCTACGCCCTGCTGGCCCCGGTGCTGGCGCTCTGGGCCGTGGAGGCCAACTGGCACATGCACTTCAAGGCCGATGAGGTGGAGCAGCGGGCCACCGGCCGGCTGTTTACAGCCGACGCCGGCAACTACACCGAGCTGCTGACCTGGGGCAACCGCAAGCCCCGCGACTTTCAGGCCCTGCTGCCTCTGCCCTACTACACCCTGGGCACCGACGTGTTTCAGCTGGATGGCTCCGGCGACGCGGTCAGTCAGTCGTACCGGGCCTCGCTCAACACGGGCCTGCCGTTGCTCACGGTGTTTCTGGCCCGGGCCTCGGTGGGGCAGACCATGGACCTGATTCAGCTGCTGAGCAGCCCCCTGCTGCCCAAGGCCCTGATTCCCAAGTTCCCGTCGCGCAAGCCCCTGCTGCTGCTGGTAGCCCCGGGGCCCATTTCGGCGGCCGAGCAGCGGCTTATCGACTTGAGCCATAAGATTACCAGCAACGGCAGCATTACCCTCTACGAGTTGCCGCTGGCGGCGCTGGAGGCTACGTCTATTGCCCGGGAGCAGGCCCGCGCCGATTCGCTGCTGCCCCACCTGCGGGCGGTGAACGGGGTGTACTCCAGCACCGGCCGGAGCGTAGTGCTGGAGCAGTTCAACGGCCGCCCGGCCCCGCACGCCCGCTTGCAGCCGGGGGCTTTCTACGAGCCAGCCGACAAATTCTCGCAGCTTTACAGCGGCCCCACCCCGGCCGCGGCCGATACCGGCCAGTACGAAGTATCGGTGTGGGTGAATGCCAAAATGTGGCACGGCGTGGGCAACATGCAGGTGAAGGTGTACCGCGGCGACGAGCTGGTGGAACATAAGGTACAGGGCGCTTCGCAAAGCACGGAGCTGGATGGCGACTGGGCCCGGGTAGCGGTGCCGTTCCGCATCAGGGCTGGGGCCACGCGCCTGGAGGTCCTGTATGAAAGCCGGGAGCTGGTGGCCGACGACCTGCTGATTCGGCCCCTGAATACGGACGTGTACTATTATATCACCACCCCCGACAAGAAGCGGCAGCTGATAAAAAACGGCTACCGCCTGCGGTAGCCCCGGCAATTCCGTAATTTCGTTGTTATGCAAGTTCAGTACGAGGCGCTGTATCATCAGCTGGAAGAAAATCATTGGTGGTTTCGGGGCCGGCGCGACGGAGTATTCGACCAGCTGCAACACCTGAACCTGCCCAAAACAGCCGCCATCTTGGAAATTGGCTGCTCGGGAGGGCCGTTGCAGCAGCAGCTGCGCGCCGCAGGCTTCCACAACCTCACCGGCATTGATATCAGCGAAACGGCCATTGCCCTGGCCCGGCAGCGTCAGATTCCGAACGTGTCGGTAATGGACGGGGCCCGGCTGAATTTCCCCGACGAGTCGTTCGACGTGGTGGTGGCCTCCGACGTGCTGGAGCACATTGAGGACGAGCAGTTGGCCCTGCGCGAGTGGCGGCGGGTGCTGAAGCCGGGCGGGCAGCTGCTGGTGTACGTGCCGGCCTGGCCCCAGCTCTGGAGCCAGCACGACGTAGTAAACCGCCACTTCCGCCGTTACACCGGAGGCTCCCTGCGCCAGGCCATGACCCAGGCCTCTTTGCAGGTGCTGCGGCAGTCGTACTGGAATTTTGCTTTGTTTTTCCCCACGCTGCTGGTACGGCAGGCGCAGCGGCTGAGCCGCCCGGCCGCAGCCGCGGCCGGCACCGGCGACCTGCTGGCCCTGCCGGCGCCGGTAAACGCCTCGCTCACCTGGCTGCTGCGGGCCGAAAACTGGCTGCTGCGCCACCTCAACCTGCCGGTGGGCGTGAGCGTGTTTGCCTTGGCCCGCAAGCCGGCTTCCTAACCTTCTTTCCTGCTACCCTGTCCGCCCGTGGATCTGTCCGTTATCATTCCCATTTACAACGAAGAAGAGAACATTCCGGCCCTCTATGAGCGGCTGCGCGGGGTACTGGACCCCATGCCGCTGCCTGAGGGCTACGAGTTTATCTTCATCAATGACGGCTCCCGCGACCAGTCGCTGCCCCTGATTCAGACCTTGGCTCTGCGCGACCCGCGGGTGCGCTTCATCAACTTCAGCCGCAACTTCGGGCACCAGATTGCCGTGACGGCCGGCCTCGACCGGGCCGAGGGCGAGGCCGTGGTGATTATCGACGCCGATTTGCAGGACCCGCCCGAGCTGATTCCGCAGCTGCACCAGAAGCTGCGGGAGGGCTACGAGGTGGTGTACGCCAAGCGCCGCAGCCGCCAGGGCGAAAGCGCTGCCAAAAAGCTCACGGCCAAGCTGTTTTATCGTATTCTGGCCAGCATCACCCACATTTCCATTCCCGTGGATACCGGCGACTTCCGGGTGATTTCGCGCAAGGTGGTAGAAGCCCTGCGCCGGATGCCCGAGCAGAACAAGTTTATCCGGGGCCAGATTTCCTGGATTGGCTACCGCCAGACCTACCTGGAGTACGACCGGGCCGAGCGGGCCGGGGGCGAAACCGGCTACACCTACCGCAAAATGCTCAAGCTGGCCCTCGACGGCATTACGGCCTTCTCCGACGTGCCCCTGAAAGCGGCCACGGTGGGCGGCTTCCTGGTGTCGGGGGTGGCGTTTCTGGTGATGCTCTACACGCTCTACGCCCGCTTCGTGAGCCACGACTACCAACCGGGTTGGGCCTCCCTGATGGTGAGCATCCTGTTTCTGGGCGGCGTGCAGCTGATTGCCGTGGGCATCATTGGCGAGTACATGGCCCGCCTCAGCGCCAACGTACGGCAGCGTCCGTTGTATATCGTGTCGGAGTCAAATTTACCGGAGCTGCCGCTGCCCCCGCAGCGCTAGGCCCGGCGGCCCGCCCTGGCTGCGGCTGCAACAGCACATAGCCCCCAATGTTCTGCTCCTGGTAGCCGTACGGGTGCAGGGCCCGGCGCAGAAACCGGTGGACGGGTTGCTGCCGGTAGGCTGGCGGTAGTACAAACGCTGCCGGCTGGTACCGTCGCAGAAATGCCGCCACCTGCGCCCCGGTAAGCGGGGGCGGACTGGCCCCACCCCCAGAAGGTGCCTGGTAATACATAAGGCTCCGCAGAAACGGCGTATTCTCCACGGCTGCAAACTGCTCCGGCCTCACCCTCGACAAGTAGCCACCTAGTAGCTTTTTCAGGTGCCACTGCTGATACAAAAACTGCACGGGGTCGGGTAGGCCAATTTGCCGGTTGCCGTCCTGCACGCCAAACGGCACGGAAATCAGGCTTTCACCGGGTAAGCCGGCTACGTAGCGGTATACGGCCGGCACATCGGCAGCGGTAGCCTGCACGTAGGGCTTCGGCCAGAATTCCACCCCCAGTCCTACGGCCAGCCCTAGGCCTACCGCGTACTGCGCCCAGCGCGGCCACTTTCCAAACCAGCCCGCCTCCAGGCTGCTAAAGCTCACCAGCGGCAGCAACAAAGTAATGTACAGCACCCAGCGGGTAGGGCAGCGGATATTATTGATGAAGGGCACAAAATGGATGAATGCCGTAGGCAGGTTCAGGCGCTCATGCCCGTACAGGCGTAGCGTGGGCACTGTTAGCATCCCGAACAGCAGCAGCACCCACACTAGCGGCCGACCGGCCGCATCCTGCCGGAGGGCCGAGCCGGCCCTCCGGCAGCTGAGCAGGGCCAGCAGCGGCAGCAGGTAGCCCACAAACAGCGTAATTTCCAGGGAGCCGGGCGCGTTGAACAGCGTGGAGTGATACAGCCGGTGGCTCCAGCTGAAATCCAGCCAGCGGCTGGTAGGCGGGGGCAACAGAAAAGCCAGCAGGTCGCCGGCCCACCACAAGCCATTCTCAGGCACACCCCCCAGCCGCAGCAGCCGGATGCTGATGTGGCTGGCCGTAAACAGCACCACGAGCCCCAGCCACACCCGCTGGCTGCGCCAGTTGATTTGCCCGATTCGCAGCCCAAACCAGGCCGCATAGAAGGCGGAAAAGTACAGCAGCCCAAACAGCACGTAATAGTCGCTCAGCACCGTTACCAGCCCAAGGCCCGCGCAGGCAGCTACTGCTTGCCAACTCGCTACCTCAGGCAGGAACTGCCCGACCCGGAACCGGAATGCCCGCAGAAAATACAGCACGTAGAAGGGTACCGTGGCCGTAAGCACCAGATTATAATGCTCCGGCAGGCGCTGCATTTTGTAGGGCGAATAGGCGAAGATGAACCCGGCTAGCACGCACAGCAGCGGGTGCTGCACCCAGCGCCCGGCCAGCCGGTACGCGCCCAGCCCCGACAGGCTATAGCTCAGCAGCAGGGCCAAGTTGATGGCCAGCATTTCGTTGCGCACTGCCACCGCCAGCAGGCCCACGATGGGGATGTAGGCGTGCATAATCAGCCAGGAGCCCTCCGGGTAGAACAGCCAGGTAGTGTACCAAGGGTTGGTGCCGGCCTCCAGAGCGTGCCGGAAGTGCCATACGTTCCAGTAAAACTGGTAGGAATCGTGGCCCGGTACTACCGGGAAAGTAGTGGCCGGATGCAGGCTGAGTGGCCAGGTAAACACCAAAAAAACAGCCACATAAACCAGCCACACCAGCAGATTGCGCATCATCAATTCATCGTTTAATTAAGTACCTCATTCACAAGCCGCCCGCGTAATTAGTAGCCAGATATAGCAGCGCAAAGGTAGTTTCGTTTACTTGCCACCCCTATGATTCAGCTTCAGAACTTCGTCGGCGGCCAGCTGCTCCCCCCCAGGGCCGGCCGCTACCTGCCCCTCATCGAGCCCGCCACCGGCCAGCCCTTTGCCCAGGTACCCGATTCCGACGCGGCCGACGTGGATGCGGCCGTGCGGGCGGCCGAAGCGGCTTTGCCGGCCTGGCGCGCCCGCCCCGCCGAGGAGCGGGGCCGCCTGCTGGTGCGCCTGGCCGAGCTGATTGAGCAGCACCTGGACCGCCTGGCCCAGGCCGAAAGTCAGGATAATGGCAAGCCGCTGAGTTTGGCCCGCACCCTCGATATTCCGCGGGCGGCCAGCAACTTCGCGTTTTTCGGGACGGCCGCGCCGCATTTCGCTACCGAAGCCCACGTGCAGGAAGGTGTGGCCCTGAACTACACCGTGCGGCACCCGTTGGGGGTGGTGGCCTGCATTTCGCCCTGGAATCTGCCGCTGTACCTGTTCAGCTGGAAAATTGCGCCGGCCCTGGCCGTAGGATGCTGCGTGGTGGCCAAACCATCGGAAATAACGCCGTACACGGCGTTTCTGCTGAGTGAGCTAGTACAACAGGCTGGTTTTCCGGCGGGGGTGCTCAACATTGTGCACGGCACCGGGCCGGGCGTGGGGCAGGCCTTGGTGGAGCACCCCGGCATCCGGGCCATCAGCTTTACCGGCGGCACCAAAACCGGCGAGCTGATTGCCCGCACGGCTGCGCCTCGCTTTAAAAAACTTTCCCTGGAGCTGGGCGGCAAAAACCCCAACCTCATCTTCGCCGACTGCGACCTGGCGGCGGCCGTGCAAACCAGCATCCGCAGCTCCTTCGCCAACCAGGGCCAGATTTGCCTCTGCGGCTCCCGCATTCTGGTGGAGCGCAGCCTCTACGAGCCGTTCAAAACCGAGTTTGTGGCCCAGGTGCAGGCCCTGACCGTGGGCGACCCGCTGGACGAGGCCACCCGACAGGGCGCCCTGGTGAGTGAGGCCCACCTGCAGAAAGTGCTTGGCTACATCGAGCTGGCCCACCAGGAGGGCGGCCGGCTGCTGGCCGGTGGGCAGCGGGTGCGGGTGCCAGGCCGCTGCGCCGAAGGCTATTTTTTGCAGCCCACCGTGTTTGAAGGTCTCGCCCCCGACTGCCGGGTAAACCAGGAGGAAATCTTCGGACCGGTGGTTACGCTCACGCCCTTCGATACCGAGGACGAAGCCCTGCGCTGGGCCAACGGTACCGAATACGGCCTGTCGGCCACCATCTGGACCCGCGACCTGACCCGGGCGCACCGCCTTGGCCAGCAGCTGCGCGCCGGCGTGGTATGGGTGAACACCTGGCTGCACCGCGACCTGCGCACGCCTTTCGGCGGCATGAAAAATTCCGGCGTAGGCCGGGAAGGCGGCCTGGAAGCCCTGCGGTTTT
Organism: Hymenobacter metallilatus; assembly: GCF_003944705.1. Classification (GTDB taxonomy): domain Bacteria; phylum Bacteroidota; class Bacteroidia; order Cytophagales; family Hymenobacteraceae; genus Hymenobacter; species Hymenobacter metallilatus. Next base: position 159,761 of record NZ_RWIS01000009.1, read on the forward strand.
TTACCGAAGCCCAGAACGTGTGCATCAAGCTGTAAATCGGTTGCCACCAGAACGTCAGTCCAAGCCTGCGGGGAGCCACAGGATGGCCGACGTTGGGGTAGTAACCGTCATGCTGAGCGAAGGCGCAGCCGGAGTCGAAGCATCTTTACCGCTGACTAATTTATAGCAGTGCAACGAAGCGGTAGAGATGCTTCGGCATGCTCAGCATGACGCCCTTTTTCCAGCAACGTCAGCACGCAAGCTTCCTCGCAAGCTCGGAATGACGTTCAGATTCCTACCAACATACACTTCTTCTAGCCCTCTCCTGCCTGGCGTGCCTTCCTCCTCTACCATTCCGCCTGCTCCGCCTTTTTGGCAGCGCTATGTACCGCTGCTGCTTTTGCTTGCACTGGCCTATTTCCCATTATTCTGGCAGCTGACCTCGTTTCCGGTGCAGCAGTGGGACGAGTCGCGCACGGCGCTGGATGCACTGGGTATGCTGGTGCACCACGACTGGCTGGTGGCCCGCTACCAGGGCCAGCCCGACCTCTGGAACTGCAAGCCCCCGCTCTGGCTCTGGACGCTGGCGGGCAGCATCCGGCTGCTGGGACCCACGGAGCTAGGTCTGCGCCTGCCGGCCGCCCTGGCGGCGCTGACCACCGTAGGCACGGTGTATTATGCCGCCAGCCGCTGGTTGAAAAGTCCGCTGGCCGGGCTGCTGGCGGGGCTGGTACTGCTGACCACACCCGGCTACGTCAGTTTCCACGTAGCCCGCACCGCCGACTTCGACGCTTTCCTGACGCTTTGGACCACGGTGGGGGCGCTAAGCTGGCTGGCCTACCTGCGTACGGGCCGGGCCCGCTGGGCCTGGGGCACGGGCGCGGGCTTCGCGCTGGCCATTCTCACCAAAGGCATTGCCGGAGCCATGTTCGGGCCGGGCCTGATACTAGCCGCCGGGCTCACAGGAAGCTGGCACCGGCTGCGGCGGCCGGCGCCCTGGCTGGCCGGCGGACTGGCGCTGCTGCTGGCCGGCGGCTGGTATGCTCTACGGGAAGCTGCCGCCCCCGGCTACCTGGCGGCCGTGTGGCAATATGAGGTCGGGGGCCCGGCCGCCCACGAGCTGGAAGGCAACAATGGGCCGTTCGAGTTTTATTTCACCCTGTTGGCGGGCGGGCAGTTTGCCTTGTGGCTGCTGCCGGCCCTGCTGGGAGCCGCCCTGGGCTGGTGGCAGCCCAAAGGAACTCCAGCCTGGTGGCTGGGCCGGGGACTCACGGCCGTGGCAGGCAGCTTTTTGCTGATTATTTCAATAGCCGAAACCAAGCTGGTGTGGTACGATGCCCCGGCCTTCCCGTTGTTGGCAATTCTGGCCGCGGCGGGCACTGTTGCGGGGGGGCGGCTACTGCGGCAAGCCGGCGGCCGGCCGCTGGCTTACGGGGCACGGGTGGCCGGGGTGCTGGCGCTGGCGGCGTTTCCTTACCTCAACCAGATTGCCTTTTTGCGCAACCTCGCCAAGCACCGCTTCGACAACCACCAGCTAGTGTACGGCCACCACCTGCGGCAGCAGTGGCAGCAGCAGCCTACGCTGTGGGCCTACACCCTCGGCACCGATGGCTCCTTCAACGATGCCCCGGAGTTTTACCGCCTGGCCGCAGAATACCAGCAGCACCATACCGTGCGCCGCTTGGCCGCCTGGCAGGCCCGCGACTCGCAGCCCGGCGAAACAGTAGTAGTATGCGGGCACAAGGCTACTCAAGCCTGGCAGACCGCTTTTCACACCGAAATCCTGGTGCAGTCCGACTCTTGCCGCACGCTCCGGCTGGGCGCCCGGCGGTAGGGCATCGGGGGAAGTTAGCTTAGCGACAGGCCCGCGTACACATCCACCAGGGGCACCTGGCAGGCAATGCTCTCGAGCAGTAGTACGGCTTGCAAGTCGGTGGTTTCCGTTAAGATCCAGCGGCCTTGCGTGTCGCGGGTGTGCAGCTCGGCGTGTACACGCTGCGAATCCAGCAGCAGGTATTGCTGTAGGGTTGGAATCTGGCGGTAGAGAAAGAATTTGTTGCCCCGGTCGTGGCTTTGGGTAGAAGCCGATAAGATTTCCACCAGGAGCGTGGGGTTGAGTAGAGTATCGGGTTTAGTATCGTCTTCGAATAAGGGCTGCCCGCACACCACCGTCACATCCGGGTACACGAACGTCGACTCGCTCAGCACCTGTACCCGCTGGTCGCTGCCCACCACCGAGCAGGATTTTCCTTTCAACTGCACATACAATTCACCGGTCAGATTAGCTGCTATGCGGTTGTGCGTGAAGCTGGCACCCGACATGGCCCGAACTTCCCCGTTCCAGTATTCGTGCTTGGATTCCGCGCGGCGCTCAGCCGTCAGGTAGTCCTCGGGCGAAACGTAGTTGAGTGGCGTAGCAGGCAGTCCCATCAGACACAAAAAGTAAAAGTATGCCGCAAGATACCACGAAAAGGTCACTGCCATTCCAGTTACGACAGGTACTGGCGGTAGGCAATACGCTTTAATTCAGCCGCTCCAGCGTCATCTCCAGGTCGGCGAGGGTGGTTTCCCGGAACCGCAGGGTATCGGGGGCGGCGGTGGTGAGGCGGGCCAGGAAGGGCGTCCCGTTTTCGTAGCGCAGGCCCACCACGGCGGCCCCAACCGGTGCCCCCGGAAACTGGTAGCCGCCCGCTTCGGCCTGCCCCGACAGCACTACCCGGTGGCCGGGCACCAGCAGCCGCACCGTGCACTGGTCGTCGGCCGCGAAGGTAGGCACGAATAAGGCGCTGGTCGGCCCTTGCCAGGGCCGGCCGGCCGCAACCCACCCGAGTTGCGTGGGTTGCAGGGCGTGGGAGCTTTCGGGCAAATCGGCGGGAGTTGCTTCCTCGGCGGGAGCGGCCGAGGCTACGGCGGCCGTTTCCGGGGCAGTGGCCAGGCCCGGCTGGAAGTGAAACCGGATGGGCAGCGTCAGCTTTACTTTCACAAACCGGCCGTCCTGCTGCCCGGGCACCCAGTGGCCCGAGGTGTGGCGCAGCACCCGTAGCACCTCTTCGTCGCAGCCGTTGCCCAGGCCCCGCAGAATGTGGGGCTGGGTTACCCGGCCGGCCTCATCCACCACAAACGAGGCAAATACCAGCCCTTCCGTCTGGGCCTCCTGGGCCGCCCGCGGGTAGCGAATCAGGCGGTTGATATCGGCCGGGCCCTGGCCGTAGCGGGGCATCTGCTGGGCCGTGGTCAGGATTTCCTCGGAGGGTTGCGGCAGGGCCTCGCCAGCGGCCCAGCGCACCGGGCTGGTGCCGGTGGCCTGGCCATACAGCAGGGGTAGCTGTTGTTTTTCGCCGGCCAGTTCAACCTGCAAGGCCCGGCCGGCTGCCAGGGCCAGCGGCTGCCCGCCCGCTGTGGCCCGCACGAGCACCGCCCCGCTCAGCTCCAGAGGGGCGCCGGCCAGGGTTTCGGTTAGCAGGTTGGAAAGCAGCAGGTCGGAGGCCGAGTAGCACTCCTTCAGCTCCACCCACACGGCGGTGGTTACCAGCCGCTGGCGCTTATCCACCAGGGCTCCGGCCGGAATCCGGACGATAGTACCTTCGCGGCCTCGCACCTCTGCGGCCTGGGTGGGGTCCACCTGAAAGTATTCACTGGCCTTTAGCGTCAGATCCTGCAACCGGGCTTCGGCGGGCGGGGCCGAGGTCAGAAAAGCGGGCTGGCGGGAACTGCTGCGGTACACCAGCAACGGGGCGCGGCGGCTGGTGGCCCGGGCGAGCCGGTGCCAGGTGCGCTGCCCCGAGGTGGCCCCAACGGGCGGGGCCAACGAGTCGTAGGCAAGCGTATCGGCCAGGGCCGGTACCGGGGCAGCCGGCGCCGCGCGGTGGGCCGTGCGCTCGGGTTGGCAGGCCAGCAGCAGAGTGGCGGCCAGCCCAACTACCAGCAAACGAATCGGGGTACACATCGACATAGGACGACTCTACGCGGGAAACTCCGGATTTATTGGCCCAAAATCGGTTTTTTTTGGTAAATACCTGACATAAAATCAGTTTACTTTTCATTTTAGCCGGTACTTCGGCCGTTCTATTCCATTTCCTTCCCATGCTCGACCTTGTTATTGATGCCCGACCGGCAGCGCTCAGTCCCGGTTTTGAGGTGAAGCGCATTTTGCCCTACCGCCTGCGCCGGATGCTGGGCCCCTTCATTTTTATGGACCACGCCGGTCCGGTACAGCTGGCCCCCGAGCGCCTGCCCACGCTGGACGTGCTGCCCCACCCGCACATCGGCCTCAGCACGGTTAGTTACCTGTTTGGCGGGCAGGTGACGCACCGCGACAGTCTGGGCGTGGAGCAGATTATCCGGCCGGGAGAAGTGAACTGGATGACGGCCGGCTCCGGCATTGCCCACTCCGAGCGGTTTGAGGACCCGGCGGCCCTGGCCGGGGGGCAGCTGGAAATGGTGCAAACCTGGGTGGCACTGCCGGAGGCCGATGAGGAAACGGCACCGGCCTTCACCAACTATCAGCCCCAGCAGTTGCCCGTTTTCACCGATGCCGGGGTCTGGATGCGCCTGATTGCCGGCGACGCCTTCGGGCTGAAAAACGACGTCAAAACCCACTCGCCCCTGTTTTATGTGCACACGGTGCTCCAGCCCGGCGCCCGGTTCGGGCTGCCCCGGGGCTACCCCGAGCGGGGCGTGTACGTGGCAAAGGGCCTGGTTGAGGTCAGCGGCCGTACCTACGGCCCCGGCCAGCTACTGGTGTTCACGCCCGGCCTCGACCCGGTACTGGTAGCCCGCGAAGCCTCTACACTGATGCTGCTGGGCGGGGAGCCGCTGGGGGAGCGGTTTATCTGGTGGAATTTCGTGTCGTCGCGGAAGGAGCGGATTGAGCAGGCCAAGGCCGACTGGCAGGCCGGCCGCATCCTGCTTCCACCCAACGATAACCACGAGTTTGTTCCGCTGCCGCCCGACAAAACCCGTCCGGCAGGCAGTGGCTCCCCGGCCCCGCAGGCGCTGTCCTGATAGTGTTACTGATTCCTTGGCTCACCACAAAAATCAACACCAAAAATATTAGATATTTAAACTAAAATATTTAGCTTTACATTCTATTCGCGCCCCTCTTTCCTCCGTTTCTGAGCTATGAAAAACACGTTGGAATACACCGTTTGCTGCCGCCTCACGCTGGCGCAGCTGGAATGCGGACGGGTTGTGGGCACTTCGCAGCACAAGCAGCAGGTGCGTACCACTACCGCCGAGCTAACCGAGTTATTTGCCGACCTGTACGAGCAATTTCGCAGCCCGCAACTGCTCGGTCTGCAAATCACCGAAATCCGGCCGCAGCTGGTTGCTGAGTAAACATCATGGGAGGCTGGAAAAAACGTGTACTCCGGAGCAGTGCTCCGGGGTACACGTTCTGGTGGTCCATAATACGGCGTTTGCGCTATAGGTTTTTCAGCACGAACTCCGTCATCTGGCGGTAGAGGTGCAGGCGGGTGTTGCCGCCGTAGATGCCGTGGTTGCGGTTGGGGTAGTACAGGGTCTGGAAATCCTTGTTGTTCTTCACCATGGCATCCACGAAGGCCACGGAGTTCTGGAAGTGCACGTTGTCGTCGCCGGTGCCGTGCACCAGCAGGAGCTTGCCGCGCAGCTTGTCGGCGTGCTGCACGGGCGAGTTATCGTCGTAGCCCTGGGGGTTATCCTGGGGCGTTTTCAGGAACCGCTCGGTGTACACGGTATCGTAGTAGCGCCAGTTGGTGACGGGGGCCACGGCTACGCCCATCTTGAACAGGTCGGCATTTTTGGTGAGGGCCAGGGTGGTCATGTACCCGCCGAAGCTCCAGCCCCAAATGCCGATGCGGGTCTTATCCACGTAGGGCAGCGTGCCCAGGTACTTGGCACCCTCGCCCTGGTCAATGGTTTCTAGCTTGCCCAGGTTGGCGTAGGTGACTTTCTTGAAGGCTGCGCCCCGGGCCCCGGTGCCGCGCCCGTCCACAATCACCACGATGTAGCCGTTTTCCGCCAACATCTGGTGCCAGAGGTAGTTGGTACCACCCCAGGAGTCGGCGTTGGTCTGGGAGCCGGGGCCGCCGTACACGTGCATCAGCACGGGGTACTTTTTGGTGGCGTCGAAATTGGTGGGCTTGAGCATCTGGCCGTTCAGCTCCACGCCTTCACTGGTTTTGAAGGTGAAGAACTCGGGCGTGGCCAGGTTGTACTGGTTTAGCTTCTCGCGCAGTTTGGCGTTGTCTTCCAGCACTTTCACCAGCTTGCCATCCTGCCCGCTGCGCAGGCTCACCACGGCCGGCACGCCGGCCTCGGAGTGATAGTTGAGGTAGTAGCGGGTATCGGGGCTGAGGTTCACGGCGTCGGTACCGCGGCCGGCTTCGCTGAGGCGGGTTTTGCCTTTGCCCTTCAGGTCGATGCGGTAGAGGTGGCGCTGCAACGGCGAGCCTTCGGTGCTGGTGAAGTACACCAGGCCCTTCTTCTCGTCGAAACCGTTGATTTCGGTGATTTCCCAGTTACCCTTGGTAATCTGACGCACCTGCTTGCCCTTCATATCATACAGGTAAAGGTGGCGGTAGCCGTCTTTCTCGCTGGTGAACAGGAACTCCTTGCCGCCGGCCAGGTAGCGCACATCATCGGTGATGTCCACGTAGGCCTTGTCGGTGTCGGTGAGTACCACGCTGCTCTGGCCGGTTTTGGCGTTGGCGTGCAGGATTTCCAGCTTGTTCTGCAGACGGTTGAGGCGCTGAATGCTGAGCAGGTCGGGCGTCTGCGTCCAGAGGATGCGCGGGATGTACTGGTCGGTTTCGGAGCCCACGTCCATTTTGGCCGTTTTGCCAGCGGCTACATCGTAGGCCGAAATGCTGACGATGGAGTTTTTCTCGCCAGCCTTGGGGTATTTGTAGCGGTAGTCTTTGGGGTAGAGCGGGCCCCACTCCTGCATGTTGTACTCGGGCACCTGGCTTTCATCGAAGGTGTAGTAGGCCACGTAGCGCGAGTCGGGCGACCATTGGAAGCCCTGGGCGAAGGAGAATTCCTCCTCGTACACCCAGTCGGTGCCGCCGTTGATGATGCGGTTCAGGGCGCCGTCCGTGGTTACGGCAGTTTCCTGCATGGTAGCCAGGTCGGTTACGTACAGGTTGTTGTCGCGCACGAAGGCCACGCGCTTACCATCGGGCGAGAAGGTGGCGTAGAGCTGCTTGCCGCCGGCGCTCAGGGGCGTGAGCTGCTTGCTGGCCCGGTCGTACACGAAGAAGAACGACTTGCTGCTGCGGCGGTAAATCGGCTCGGTGTCGGTGCTGAACAGAATCTTGGTTTCATCGGCGTTGAAGCTATAGCCATCCACCTGCAGCGGCTGCGTCTGGCCGGGCAGCTTCAGGTCCTGGGCCGCCACGAGGGTTTGCACGGACTGGCCGGTAGTCACGTCGTTCTGCACCAAATCACCCTTGCTCAGGGAGGAGTAGAAGCGTCCGTCCTTCATCCAGTTGAAGCCGGGCACCGATTTGGCGGCAAACGTGCCTTTCTGCCAGATGTCTTCGAGGGTGATATTCTGCTTTTGCTGGGCAACAGCTACCGGAGCAGTAGCGGGCAATAGGGCAGGGCTGGCGGTGGTCAGAAACAGGGCCAGGCCCAAAGAACGTAGGGTCATGCGGGGGAAAATGAAATGTCGGCGGGAATCCGGCGTTAAGGTAGCCAATGCACCGTGCAAGGTTGCACGCAACCAGAATGTGTACCCCGAAGCCATGCTCCGGGATACCAGAGCAACGACAGCCGGTCGAAATCCGGCACAGCCCGTGCTTCCGTTTACATCCGCCCCTTATCTTTACCCTGCTATGCGTTTTTGTCCCGCCTTCCTGCTGCTTTTCCCGATTTGCTTGACGGCCTGTGAACCGGCGCTGGAACCGGGTCCCCGTGTGAGCTTCGTGGGCAGCTCCCGCTTCAATCCGGCCTCCCGCCGCATTACGGCCGCCGGCGACACCATTGCGGTGAAGGTGTTTGCCGAAGCTGGCAAGGACGACGCGCCGCTTACGCATCTGGTTATTAAAGCCCACTACCAGCCCCGTGCCCGTCCTCTTATTTATACCACTACCTACGAAGAAGGAGAAGATTCGCTTTCTTTTCGCCTCACCTACCTCGACACGCTGATTCAGAACGCCAACGAGTTTGCCTTCCAGAGTGTGCAGCCGGCCCGCACCACCGCCGGTAAGGAAACCTGGACCTATACTTTCACCGACTCTGAGGGAAAGAACGGCGTGCGAAGTCTGTATCTGCGGTTGGGCCGCACCGATTCGGCGGCGGCGTACCACAGCTACACGGTGCCGCTGCAGGCGCCGGGTGCTTTCGGGCGGCGTAGCTTCCTGGCTTTGCGTGAGGGCCTGGCCCTGCCCAGCTTCTCCCTGCGTACCCTCCCCGACAACCAGAAACTAGTGGATTTGGTGTACGTGCCGGGCAGTACCACCATCAACCCCGGCCTGGCTACCACTACCGATGCCGGCCTGAAGCTACCCTGGGTGGGGCGAGCCACTGAGTTATACCGAACTCCGCTTACTGCTTCGGCTTTTACCAACTACGCCACCACCGAAGACCTGACCAACATTGTAACGCAGTACCAGAATCAGCGGTTTACCCCTACCACTCGTACCGGCCCGCTCACCAAGGACCAGGTTATTGCCTTCCGAACCCCCGACAACAAATACGGCCTGCTGTTGGTACAGGACATCATCACAACCGGCATCCGGACGCTGGTGCTACAAGTGCGTATTACCAAGTAAGCCACCCCACCTTACCGCGCAACGGCCGGCCCCACATACGTGAGGCCGGCCGTTCTTATTTTATTATCAGGCAGGAGTGCTACTGCTAGAACATGAAACCCGCCGTGATGGTGGTGGTGAAGCGCTTCTCCTCTACTGAAATAACGGGGGTATCGGCGGCCCTGTTCAGGGAGTACGGCGAGTATAACCGGCTGCCTTTGCTGTACACTCCGGCGGCATCCAGGAAAAAGTTTTTCTGGCGCATCCCAATTCCACCCGTGTAAAAGTTGCGGCTCCGGTCTACCGGCTGGTTCACGTACGGGTCGCCGTAGCGCGCAAACCCAGCCCGGATTCGGAAGATATCGGCACGGGCCTCGGCCCCAATCCGCAGATTCAGGGCGCTGCCGTACTGGTTGTTGATGGCGTCGTTGTCGGCGCTGAAGTCGTAGCTGCCCCGCACGCCCTCGTTGCTGTAATTGCTCAGGCGGGCTCCGGCGTAGTTCACATACTCCACGTCGCCGCTGATAAAGCCATATTTGCCCAGCACCACGGCCGCTCCTCCGGTAGCCCGGAAGGGCGAGGTAAGAGCGTAGTCGAAGATGTTGGGGTCGAGCGAGGAGCTGGCCGAAGTGTAGGTCTGCCCGTCCACTTTCACCGGCTTGTCGAACTGCGCGTTCAGGGAGCTGTTGTAGGTTTCAGTGAACTGATAGTAGGTAGGGGTTTGTACCGAAGCGCCCAGCCGCACGGCTTCCACCGGCTTATAAATCAGCCCGAAGCGGGCGTTGATACCGGTGCCTTTGGTATCCAGGGCATCCCGCTGCGACAAAGAGGCGAAGGACGTGCCCGGGGCATTGGTAACCGGCTGCGAATCGGAGGCCGTGAGTACGTTTTCGGACGTGTAACGGGCCGAAATAATACCGATGCCTCCCCCGATGTACAGCTTATCGAGGTAGCTGGCGCCGTAGGCCAGGTCAAACTGGGTCTGGGCCCCGGTAGTCCGGACGGTTTCGGCCTGGTCCAGCTCGCCGGTGTCATTGAAGGGTGCAGAAATGATTCGCCGGCCAGTGTTGTCCTCGTCCGTCAGATAGGTATCGTAGGCCAAGTCGTCCAGGGCCCCACCCTGGTTTTCGCTCAGGCGCTGGAAGATATCCTGCGTCAGACCCGGCCGGCCCCGGTAACGGAAGCTCTGGTTATAGTCGGCGGTGCGGGTGATGCCAATGGCAAATGCTCCCGACCGCCACGGGTTGGCGTCATCATCGGGGCGGCGGTTGGCAAATACCAGGCCCATGCTGCCTACGTGCAGGTTGTTGCGCGAGTCAGCGGTAGTAGTGCCAAATCCCCGGCTATCCGAGCTCAGGGAGCTTAGCCCTGGCGAAAGGGTAAATTCCGAGCGTTGGAACATCCCCAGCCCGGCCGGATTGACTGATACGGAGCCATAGTCGCCGCCCACGGCGGTAGTGGCCCCGCCCAGCCCCAGCGTGCGGGCCGTACCGGCCGGCTGCGACTGAGAAAAGCGCAGGGCGTCAACGTTGTATTGGGCAAAGGCGTGGCTGGCCGAACCCAGCAGGGCAACGGCAAGGCCATATTGTAGCGTTTTCATGGGAAAGGAAGGGAAGAGTACCCGGCTCCCGCACAGGAGCCGGGCCTAGTTCAGATAACGGAATTTCAGCCTACTGTATTAACACACCTATTGCACCCGGCCCCGACGACCACCGCCGCCGCCGGAGTTACCGCCCCCACTATTGCCTCCACCCCCGTTGCTACCGCCCCAGTTGGAGCTGCTGCGCGAAGGCTCCGAGTAAGAACGGGACGGCTCCGAATAAGAGCGGGACGGCTGGGCAGCCCGCGTAGGCTCCGAGTATGTGCGCGTGGGCTGAGAGGGCTGAGATGGTTGCGCGGATGAGTCGAACAGCCGCTGCCGCCGGGGCTGGTCGGCCGTACGCGGCTGCGACGCCTGCTGATCGGGGCTGGTATTGCTCCCGCCATTGTTGCCATACTCAAACCGGCGGCGCCGGGTCGGCTCGGTGGTGGGAGGAGTAGCAACCTCTCCGGCAGGAGCTGTAGTAGTGGTGTTGTCTAATACCCGCCAACGACGGGCACCCGCCTGGTCGCCCCCCGCAGGAGAAGATAGTTGGCCCGCCTGCGGTGCTTGGTCGCCGCTGAACCGGGTACGACCAGTAGAAGCCTGCGGAGCGGGGGCTGTGGTAGGTGCGCCGGCGGCATCAAGCTCCTGCACGCGCCGACGGCCGCCACCGGCATTTGGTTGGCCTACTACGCCACTCGCCGTGCCGCCCGTAGAGCCGGGCCCGGCAAATCCGCCCTCCTGCACCCGGCCCCGACCACCGGTAGAGCCGCCGTTTGGTGCAACTACGCCCGGCCCATCGGTGGCACGGTCGCGGCGGGCACCGTAGGTAGTACGGCGGCCTGGCCGGTCATAGTAGCCGCCCCAACCATTGCCGCCCCAGCCGTTGCCACCCCAGCCACCGCCGTAGTAGCCATTGTACAGACCATTGTAGTAGCCGTTGTAGTAGCCGTAGTTATAGCCGCCCCAAGGATTACCCCAGGAGTTGCCCCAACCATAATAGTCGTAGGGGTTGTAGCCGTAGCCGTAGCCATAGCCAAACGGCCGGTACCAGGGCCGACCGAAACCAATATTTATGTTGACTCCACCGTAGCCCCAGGGACTAAAGAAAGGGTCATAATAATTCCCGAACCCCCAGGGCGAATACCCGATGGCCGGGCCGCCGTACCAGTACGGGTCGGTGTAGGCAAAGTCGTAATAGCCCATGCCAATGCCCCGGTAGGGACTATGGAAGCGCCGCAGCCGGGAAGCATAGTAATAATCGTCGTCGTAATACTCCGAACGGCTACTGTTAGTACTACCCGTGGTGCCCGCGTAGTCGGGGTTGGCTACGTCGCCGGGGGCGGCGGCTGGGGCCTCCTCCGGGGCGGTGTCGTAGGTAGCCGCCGCGTGTTGCTCCGGTGCCGTTACCCGGTCCCGCGCCGCCGAGTAGTACATGCCGTCGTTTTCGGTAGTTGTCAGGTAAGAAGAGCTTGCACAGCCTCCCAGCGTAAGCAGGGCCAGGGCGGGCAATAGCGGAGGTAGGATCTTTTTCATGGCTGCTTACGCGTAAAGTTGGATCAGAAAAATGGAGAGTAGGTGAAGGCTGGCAACGCACAGTCCGTCAGGGCCAATTCCTCCGGATTTAATAACGTAATTTGGGGCCGAAACGGTGCCTTTTTTCTACGTCAAATCTTGTACCAGAAACAGGAACTTTTTCACTACTTCTACACTACCTCAAGATATGAGCAAAAGTTTGCCCAAGCGCACCGAAGATTACTCTTTGTGGTACAATGAGTTGGTAAAGCGGGCCGGTCTGGCCGAAAACTCGTCGGTGCGGGGCTGTATGGTCATCAAACCCTACGGCTACGCCATCTGGGAGAAGATGCAGCGCACCCTCGACGACATGTTCAAGCGCACCGGCCACCAGAATGCCTATTTCCCCCTGTTCGTACCCAAAAGCCTGTTCGAGGCTGAGGAGAAAAATGCCGAGGGATTTGCCAAGGAATGCGCCGTGGTAACCCACTACCGCCTGCAGAATGACCCCGACAAGCCTGGTAAGCTGCGCGTGGACCCCAACGCCAAGCTGGAGGAAGAGCTGATTGTCCGTCCCACCTCGGAGGCTATTATTTGGAGCACCTACAAAAACTGGATCCAGAGCTACCGCGACCTGCCTTTGCTCATCAACCAGTGGGCCAACGTGGTGCGTTGGGAAATGCGTACCCGTCTGTTTCTGCGCACCGCCGAGTTTCTGTGGCAGGAAGGCCATACGGCCCACGCTACCGCCGACGAAGCCCTGGCCGAAACCCGTCAGATGCTGGAGGTATACGCCCAGTTCGCCGAAGAATGGCTGGCTCTGCCCGTAGTAAAAGGGGTAAAAACCGAGAATGAGCGGTTCGCCGGAGCTGTGGAAACCTATTGCATTGAGGGATTGATGCAGGACGGTAAGGCCCTGCAGGCGGGTACCTCTCACTTTCTGGGTCAGAACTTCGCCAAGGCTTTCGATGTACAGTTTGCCAACAAGCAAGGCCAGCTCGAGCACGTGTGGGGCACCAGCTGGGGCGTAAGCACCCGCCTGATGGGCGCCCTCGTAATGGCCCACTCCGACGACGAAGGCCTGGTGCTGCCACCCAAGCTGGCTCCCATTCAGGTGGTGATTGTGCCCATTTATAAAACCGGCCAGCTGGATGAGCTGCTAGAGCGCATCCGCCCCATGCAGATGGGCCTCATTGGGCGGGGCATTTCAGTGAAGATTGACGACCGGGACACGGAGCGCCCCGGCTTCAAGTTTGCCGAGTGGGAGCTGAAAGGTGTGCCCGTACGCATTGCCGTGGGTATGCGCGACCTGGAAGCCGGTACCCTGGAGGTGGCCCGCCGCGACACCAAGGAGAAGCTCACGCTGCCCCTCTCCGACATTGTGAACAGTGTAGACCAGCTGCTACAGGATATTCAGCAGAACATCTACCAGCGTGCCCTCTCCTACCGTGAGGCCCACACCACCCGCGTAGAATCCTACGAGGAGTTTAAGCAGGTGCTGGAAGGCAAAGGAGGCTTTGTGGTGGCTCATTATGATGGCACTTCCGAAACCGAGGAGCGCATCAAGGAGGAAACCAAAGCCACCATCCGCTGCCTGGCTCTGGCCGAGCCCGAGGAGGAAGGAGTGTGTATCGTAACGGGCCGGCCCTCCACCCGTCGCGCCCATTTTGCCCGGGCGTATTAGCCGGTAACTGGCCCGGACCGGAAAAGCCTTTCGTCAGCGGGAGTTACCAACAGGTAGCTCCCGCTGCTGCTTTGGTGCCAGATGTGCCGGCTTTGTGTATCTTTTCCCCACCAAACTACCCTCAACTATGGACTGGCTAACAATTGCCCTGCTGCTGTTTTTCGGTCTGGTATTTCTGGCCGCCGAAGTCATCTTTATTCCTGGTACCACGGTGGTGGGCCTGGTAGGCTTTGGACTGTTGGCGGCGGGCATCTGGCTGGGGTACCGCGACCTGGGCACGCCGGCCGGCCATTACGTGCTGGCAGGCTCCCTGGTGGGGTCCGGGGTGCTGGTTTACTGGGGCCTGCGGCCCGAAAACCTGAACCGCGTAGCCCTCACGCAGGTCAACCACGGCCGCGTGCACGATGTGCGCCACCCCGATGTGCAGCCGGGCGCAGTAGGCCGGACCCTCTCCGCACTGCGTCCAGCCGGTACGGTATTGTTTCAGGACGACCGGCGGGAGGTAACCACCCGCGGCGAGTTTGTGCCAGCCGGCTCTGAGGTCCGGGTGCTGGGCATTGAGCAGAACCGCATTGTGGTTGAGCTGGTGAAGGGTTGAACTGTTTAAGCGCCTAACCCGACGAATGGTCGGGTTGTCTCAGCTCTGGTACGCACACATGCCCCGGACCATCACTCAACTCTTCCCCGCCTAATCGTCCCCAACAATTCACCATTTCACCCATTCAATTATGGATTTTCCGCTTTTCCCGCTTATTGTGGGTGGCATTGCCCTCCTGGTGCTGCTGTACTTCTTCCCGATTAGCCTCTGGATAACGGCCATTTTCTCGGGGGTGCGGGTGAGCTTGTTTCAGCTGGCCTTCATGCGGGTACGCAAGGTACCGCCTGCCCTCATCGTCAACTCCCTTATCACCAGCACCAAAGCCGGCCTGGAGCTGACCGCCAACGACCTGGAAACCCACTATTTGGCAGGAGGCAACGTACCTAGCGTTATCAAGGCTCTAATTTCGGCTGATAAAGCCAACATTCCGCTCAGCTTTAAGCAGGCCACGGCCATCGACCTAGCCGGGCGCGACGTGTTCGAGGCCGTAACGACCAGCGTAAATCCCAAAGTAATCAACACGCCCAACGTGGCCGCCGTGGCGCAGGATGGTATCCAGCTGATTGCCAAGGCCCGAGTGACGGTGCGCGCCAACATTACGCAGCTGGTGGGCGGGGCCGGCGAGGAAACCATTCTGGCCCGGGTGGGCGAGGGTATCGTGACCAGCATCGGCTCGTCCCGCTCGCACAAGGAGGTGCTCGAAAACCCCGATAAGATTTCCAAGCTGGTACTCAGCAAAGGACTGGATGCCGGTACGGCCTTCGAAATTCTGAGCATCGACATTGCCGATGTAGATATCGGGGAGAACATCGGGGCCAAGCTCCAGACCGACCAGGCCTCCGCCGACCTGCGCGTGGCCGAGGCCCGGGCCGAGGAGCGCCGGGCCATGGCCGTGGCCATGGAGCAGGAAAACCGCGCCAAAACCCAGGAGGCTAAGGCCCGGGTGGTAGAGGCCGAAGCCGAAATTCCGAAGGCCATTGCCGAAGCGTTCCGCTCGGGCAACCTCGGCGTGATGGACTACTACAAGATGCGTAACGTGCAGGCCGACACCGACATGCGCGACTCCATTGCCAACCCCGGCGGCCAGGGCGGCAGCGTGAAGCCCGGCCGCGAAGAAGGGCGGATGAGCTAGAATGTGGAGAATGTGGGAATGTGAGAAATGCAGAGGATGTGAGAAATGAAATAAGACAGGAAGGCCGGTTTCAGCTTGAAACCGGCCTTCCTGTTTTCGGCAGTTATGGTAAGCGGTAAGCAGGGTGTCTTTATTCGTTTACCTTCCCTACATTCTTCACATTCCGCACATTCACCATTTCTACTTCTTCGTAATCCGGAACTCTACGCGGCGGTTGAGCTTGCGGGTTTCCTCCTGCTCGTTGCTGGCTACGGGCTTGCTGCCACCATAGCCCTCAGTGGTAATGCGGCTGCTGGCAATGCCCTTTTGCACCAGATATTTTTTTACCTCGTTCACCCGGTCCAGGCTCAGCTTCACGTTCAGTTGTGGGTCACCCTGGTTGTCGGTGTGGCCTTCCAGCTTGATTTCCACCTGCGGGTAGTCCTTCAGAATCTTTACCAGACGTAGCAGCTCAGGGTAGGAGTTTTCGCGCAGGTAATACTTGCTCTGGGCAAAGAAGATGTTGTTAAGTTTAATGCTCTGGCCCACCGCAAACGGCACCAGGTACAGGTCCTGGTTGATTTCGGAGTATTTCTGCCGGTCCGTTACATCCAGGTTATCTGATTCGGCCAGGTAATCTTTCGCCTCGGCGCGGTAGCCATAGTGGGCTCCCGAGGGCAGTACAATAGTGTAGGAGCCGTCGATGGGGCTGGTTTCAGCCACCCCGATTTCTTCGCCGGTCAGCAGGTTTTCGTAGCGAATAGTGGCCGCCACTGGCTTTTTACTACTGGCATCCAGCACTTTACCGCGCACCAGCGTTACAATTTCTGGCCGGAACGTGGGTTTGAGGCTAATGCGGAAGATATCCTTGGAGCCCCCAATACCGTTACGGTCCGATACCAGATAGGCATCTTCGCCGGCCGCCGAAACGGTATAATAAGCGTCGAAATCGGGGGAGTTTACGCTGGGGCCCAGGTTGCGGGGGGTACTCCAGTTGGTCCAGGACTCATCCAGCCGCTTGCTATAAAACAGGTCGCTCTTGCCGTAGCCGCCCCGGCCTTCGGAGGCGAAATACAGCGTTTTGCCATCGGTGGCCAGGAAGGGGGAAAATTCGGCCTTGTTGGTATTGATGGTGCCACCCAGGTTGCGCGGCTTCGTCCACGATTTTCCATCAGTCTTCAGGAAGCTCACGTAGATGTCCTGCTGGCCTTTGCCATCCTTACGGTCCACGGCCATCAGCATCACCTTGCCGGAGGTAGCCAGGAAAAAGTCGACGTTTTCGGGGTCGTCGTTGTAGTAATCCTCAATTTCCACTTTTTCGGGCTTGGTCCAGCCGGTGGCCGTACGGCGGCTCAGGCTGGGGCCTTTGGGCTCCATGGAGCCATCGGGCAGGTACACCCCAATCAGTAGTAGCTGCTGGCCGTTGGCCGATACCGAAGCCACGCCGTTCGGGTCGCGGGGCGTGTTAATGGGGCTGCCAATGTTCTTGGCCGTTCCCCACTGCTTCTTCTCGGCATTGGTAAGGTTACTGTACCACACGTCCTGCACATCCTTGGCACCGCCCACATTCTGAGGATTTTCCTGGCGGGCAAAAAACAAGGTGCGGCCATCCGGCGAAATGACCGGGTGGGTATCCACAAACTTGGAGTTAACGTTGGGGCCGAGGTTTACCATGGAGGAGTCGAAGCTGACGCCGCTCTGCTCATTGCGAAACTCCTTCTTCACCATTGACTCGGCCACGTCGGCCACGCCAATGGCATCAAGCTGGTTGACCCCGTTTACCGCCTTGGTATTCATGGTCACAACTACCCCAATGGTGCGGTAGGCCGCCGGCGAAAAGGTAACCTGTAAGGTTCTGAACTGCTCCGGAACAGGCCCCGGGCTGTCGTTGGTGTACACCTGATGCTTTTGCCCGCGCGTATCCACCAATTCAATTTTGGTAACGGAGCCGGGGTTGAAGTTTTCGATGACGGTTACCTGTTTGGCCACTACGGATTTGCCGAACCGCACCTCTATGAACTCATTGTTGCCTTCCTTTTTCGGAATCCAGGCCTCGTTGTGCACCTGCCCCAGGGGAGTGGCATTGGGCTCACCCAGCACTTTCTCGGGCGAAAATGCCTCCTTGCCTTCTGCTTTCTGCGACGATACCGCCACCACTTTAGCGGCCCACACGGCGTGCTGCGCCTGTGCCACTCTGCTCCCCGCTACCACCACCCCCAACGACAACAGTAATTTTGTAATGTTCATACAGTCAAGGTCAAATCGGACGCCGTGTGGCGCAACAGCCGGTGCTGCACCACGTAGCTAACAGGGCCAGAACTCTGAAGACGTCCTAATACGGTCGGAAGTTTCGCTATTTACCAAAAGCCTCCCTCCAGCAGGTGTACTACCACAGCTACCAGGTTTTTTGTAAAGGTAAAAGAACCGGGTTGCCGCATACCTCGGACCGCATACCGGCCAACGGCCCGCATCACCCGACCAATGGCAAAATACAACCGACGTGGAACTGTCTTATTTATCGGTCCAGCTTCCACAGACGGGGGTATGCAAACGAAAGTTGCATTTCGTTTGTTGGTAAAGGCCTTCGGCGAGCTGGCAGGTGCCCAAGCCTGTTTCTCGCAATACCGGCATTTATCGTACCTTGCGGGGTACGTACCGACCCTCCCCCACCAGTACCCATATTACTCTTCACACCATGGAAGAAAAGCTGCTAGACGAAATTCCGTCGCTTGATTTGGCTGATTTCCGCTCCGGTGACCCCGAGCGCAAAGCCCGCTTCGTACAACAACTCGGCGAAGCGTATCAGAACATTGGCTTCATTGCCCTCAAAAACCATGGCCTCACCGACGAGCAGACCCACCAGCTGTACGCCGACGTGAAAGCCTTCTTCTCGCTGCCCGACGACGTGAAGCAGCAGTACGAAAAGCCGGAGCTGGCTGGCCAGCGCGGCTACGTGAGCAAAGGCAAGGAGCACGCCAAGGGCCGCAACACCGGCGACCTGAAGGAGTTCTACCACGTAGGCCAGGAAGTGGATGACCCCAACGACCCCATTGGGGCCGAGTACCCGGATAACATCTGGCCGGCCGAGCTGAGCAGCTTCCAGAACACAGCACTTACCACGTACAAAACCCTGGAGGCCGCCGGTAAGGATGTGCTACGGGCTATTGCGCTCTACCTCAAGCTGCCCGAGAACTACTTTGATGATAAGGTACGCAACGGCAACAGCATTCTGCGCCCTATTCATTACTACCCCATCGAAAACCCCGATGCCGTACCTGCCGATGCGGTACGCGCGGCCGAGCACGGCGACATCAACCTGATTACGCTGCTGATGGGCGCCTCGGCCGATGGCCTGCAGGTGAAGCGCCGCGACGACAAGTGGATTCCGATTACGGCCCTGCCCGACCAGATTGTGGTAAACGTGGGCGACATGCTGCAGCGCCTGACTAACGGGGTGCTGAAAAGCACCATTCACCGGGTGGTGAACCCGCCCCGGGAGAAGATGAACTCCTCGCGCTACAGCATTCCGTTTTTCATGCACCCGCGCTCCGAGATGAGCTTGGCGGCCCTGGAAAGCTGCGTAACGCCCAACAACCCCAAAAAGGAAGCCGATATTACGGCCGGCGAATTCCTGAATGAGCGGCTGATTGAGCTGGGCCTGAAGAAAAAATAGCCCTGTCGTTGGAGCCTGATTACACCGGCCCGCCTCCCTACCCGGAGGCGGGCCGGTTGCGTTATAACCCACCACCTGCATACTCAGTGCAGGCGGCTAAGCAACAGGCAACCGTACAGTTAGCCCAAACTTTAAACTGTAGCCCGCGCTACATCCGCGGGCAACCTGTATCTTGTCCGGCCCTCTTCCGCTTCTTTTTCCGTAGTGTTGCTTCCTTCGCCAGACGATATTCAATTGGCTCCTCCGCCCCGCCGTACGCAGCGGGTGAAACGAGTGCGCAATATCATCTTCCTGAAAGATGTGGCTGTGCTGGGCCTTACCGCCTTTGGCGGCCCCCAAGCTCATCTGGCCATGATGCTGCAGTTGCTGGTGGATAAGCGCCGCTACCTTAAAGCCGCCGAGTTGCTGGAGCTAACGGCGCTGTGCCAGATTCTGCCCGGCCCTACTTCTACCCAAACCATTACAGCCATTGGGTTCCGGCTGGGCGGGCCCAACCTCGCCTACCTTACCCTACTGGTGTGGATGCTGCCGGCCGTGTGCATCATGACCGGCGCGGGCCTCACCATCAGCTACCTGGATAAGGAGCAGGTAGCCCGGTTGGTGCAATACGTGCAGCCCGTGGCAGTAGGCTTTGTGGCGTACTCAGCCTACAAAATTGCCGAGAAGGTTATTCACACCAAGACTTCGGTGGCCCTGATGGTGGTAGCCGCCATGCTGGTGTACCGGTTTCAGGTGCCTTGGCTGATGCCAATTTTGCTGCTGGCCGGCGGTTTGGTTACCACCTTCCGCTACCGGCGTATGCCGCAGCAGGAGAAACAGCCCTTGCAGATTGAGTGGTCTAACTTTCTGCTGTGGCTGGGCGTGTTTATAGGAGCAGCCGTGCTGGGTCAGTACACGCAGTGGCTACCGGTGCGCCTGTTCGAGAATTTCTACCGTAACGGCAGCCTTGTGTTTGGTGGAGGGCAGGTGCTGGCTCCTTTGTTCTACACGGAGTTTGTAGAGTTCAAGCACTACCTGTCTTCCGAGGAGTTCCTGTCGGGCCTGGGCATGGTACAAGCCCTGCCGGGACCCAACTTCTCGTTTGCCTCCTACATTGGAGCGCTAGCCATGCGCCGGGAAGGCAGCGGGCTGGACGGGCAGTTGCTGGGGGCATTGGTAGGCGCAGCCGGCATCTTCATGCCCGGCACGCTGCTCATCTTCTTTCTGATCCGGTTCTGGGACCAGCTGAAACGGTACCGCGTCATCAAAGCCTCCCTGGAGGGCATCAACGCCGTATCGGCCGGACTGGTGTGCGCCGCAACGTTTCTGCTGTATCATCCCCTCCCCGATAACCCCGTGAACCTGGGTCTCATTGCTGCCACATTTCTGCTGTTGCTCTGGGAGAAAGTGCCTTCCTATGCCATTGTAGGCGCAGCACTGGTAGCAGGACTTATTTGGTGAAATAGAGAGATGGTGAAAGGGTGAGTTTGATGTTCAACCCGCGCGAATGGCGCAAACAGAACATCAAACTCACCCTTTCACCATCTCTCTATCTCCCTACTGGCTACATCAGCAGCTGCTCGGGCAGGCGCATGAGGTAGTCGCCGTAACCGCTTTTGCGCAGGGGCTCGGCAATGCGGCGCAGCTGGTCGGCGTCGATGAAGCCCTGACGGTAAGCCACTTCCTCAATCGAGCCCACTTTCAGGCCCTGGCGCTGCTCCAGCACCCGCACAAACTCGCCGGCCTGCATCAGACTCTCGAAGGTCCCCGTATCGAGCCAGGCGGTGCCGCGGCCCAGGATGCCTACTTTCAGCTTGCCCCGGCGCAGGTACTCCTGGTTCACGTCGGTAATTTCGTACTCGCCGCGGGGGCTGGGCTTCAGGTCGCGGGCAATCTGCACCACGTCGTTGTCGTAGAAGTACAGGCCGGGCACAGCGTAGTTGCTCTTGGGCTTGGCCGGCTTCTCCTCAATGCTGAGAGCCTTGTTGTTGGCGTCGAACTCCACCACGCCGTAGCGCTCGGGGTCGTGCACGTGGTAGGCGTACACCACGCCGCCGTCGGGGTCGTTGTTGCTCTTGAGCAGCTCCTCCATGCCTTCGCCGTGGAAGATGTTGTCGCCGAGCACCAGCGCCACCTTATCCTGACCGATGAAGTCGGCACCCAGCACGAAGGCCTGGGCCAGCCCGTTGGGCACCTCCTGCACCACGTACTCGAAGCGGCACCCGAGGCTGCTACCGTCGCCGAGCAGCTTCTTGAACTGCGCTTGGTCGTGGGGCGTGGTGATGATAAGGATTTCCCGGATGCCGGCCATCATCAGAATGGACAGCGGGTAATACACCATCGGCTTATCATACACCGGCATCATCTGCTTGGATACGGCCAGGGTGAGCGGGTGCAGTCGGGTGCCGGAACCGCCGGCGAGGATGATGCCTTTCATTAGATAGGATGAAGGATGGAAGGATGAAGGATAAGGGACTTTCGTTTCAAAAGCCAAATTCCTCTTATTCTTTGCGCAAGGTTTGGATGAGGGTGAAGACCTGACGGTGCACGGATTTGATTCTTTCCGCAGCTAGTTCAGCCCCTACCGGAGTAGCAAATCCTAGCCGCTCTGCAATAGTGAGTTGAGTTATCAACTCCGTACACGAGCCGCTGGCGTAGTGCAGAAACTGAATAAATTCGGCGTTAGAGCCTCGCCCGGCCCCTTCACCAATGTTAGAGCCAACTGAAACGGCTGCCCTATTCATTTGGCTGATCAAATTGAATTTTTCAGAAGCAGGAAAAAGAGCAGTTAACTGATACACTTCTACGGCCAATTCAATGGCATCATGCCACACCCGCAATTTCCGGTAATCGTGCATGTCGTGAATAGTGTCGTTCT
Organism: Hymenobacter metallilatus; assembly: GCF_003944705.1. GTDB lineage: Bacteria > Bacteroidota > Bacteroidia > Cytophagales > Hymenobacteraceae > Hymenobacter > Hymenobacter metallilatus. Next base: position 181,495 of record NZ_RWIS01000009.1, read on the forward strand.
GTCCTTAATCCTTCATCCATTAATCCCTAATCCCTATAAACGCTTGATTCTCTTTAAACCATGCCAGCGTCTTCTGCAAGCCTTCCTGAATGCGGATCTGGGGCTGGTAGCCGAGCAGGTTCTGGGCCTTGCTGATGTCAGCCAGGGAGTCTCGGATGTCGCCGGCGCGGTCGGGGCCGTACTCGGGGGTGATGTCGGAGCCGGCTTCGGCCTTGAGGATGTTGAACAGGTCGTTGAGGGAGGTGCGGTCGGCCACGGCCACGTTGTAGACCTGGTTCACGGCCTCGGGGTTCTGCACCAGCGCCGCCTTGATGTTGGCCTGCACGCAGTTCTCCACGAAGGTAAAGTCGCGCGTCTGGCCCCCGTCGCCGTTCATGCGGGGCGGCCGGCCTTCCAGCACGGCATCAATAAACAGCGGAATCACGGCCGCATACGCGCCATTCGGGTCCTGGCGCGGGCCGAAGATGTTGAAGTAGCGCAGCCCAATGATTTCCATGCCGTAGGTCTTGCCAAACACGTCGGCGTACAGCTCGTTGGCGTACTTGGTCACGGCGTAGGGCGAAAGGGGCTTCCCAATGCGGTCCTCCACCTTGGGCAAGGCCTTATGGTCGCCGTACGTAGACGACGAAGCCGCGTACACGAAGCGCTTCACGCCTGCTTCCTTAGCTCCCACCAGCATGTTCACGAAGCCGCCCACGTTCACGTCGTTGCTCGTAATAGGGTCGTTGATGGAGCGCGGCACGGAGCCCAGGGCCGCCTGGTGCAGCACTACGTCAATGCCCTTGCAGGCGTCGATGCAGGTCTGCCGGTCCCGGATGTCGCCTTCGATAACGCGCAGGGCCGGGTTGCCTTCAAACAGTGCCACATTTTTGCGGAAGCCGTTGGAGAAGTTGTCCAGCACGCGCACTTCTTTTGCGCCGTACTTCAGCAGATATTCCACCAGGTTCGAGCCGATAAACCCGGCCCCGCCGGTAACGAGGAAGCTCAGGTTATCGAGCGGCTGGTCGTGAAAAGGAGTGTTATACATTTTTCAATTAAAAATTGAGAATTAAAAATTAAAAATTGGTTGCTAAAACCGCAGCAAAACAGCTTCTGTGAGCTGTCCGCGCAATTTTTAATTCTCAATTTTTAATTTTTAATTGACCCTAGCGGTTGTACTGCTTCTGGTAGTAATCCTGGTAGGCGCCGCTGGTCACGTGGTCGAGCCACTCCTGGTTTTCCAGGTACCAGTCCACTGTCTGGCTCAGGCCCTGCTCAAACGTCACGGACGGTTTCCAGCCCAGCTCATTCATGATTTTGCTTGAGTCGATGGCATAGCGCAGGTCGTGGCCGGCACGGTCGGTTACGAACTTAATGAGCTTGCGCGAGGTCCCTTTTTCCCGGCCGGTTTTCTCGTCCAGGGTGTCGCAGAGCAGATGAATTAGTTCGATGTTGGCCCACTCGTTCACGCCGCCGATGTTGTAGGTTTCGCCCACTTTGCCTTTGTGGAACACGGCATCAATAGCGGTGGCGTGGTCCTTCACGAACAGCCAGTCACGCACGTTTTCGCCCTTGCCGTACACCGGAATGGCCTCGCCGTGCTGAATGCGGTGGATGGCCAGCGGAATCAGCTTCTCGGGGAAGTGGTTGGGGCCGTAGTTGTTGGAGCAGTTGCTCAGCTTCACCGGCATGTGGTAGGTGTGGTGCCAGGCCCGCACGAAGTGGTCCGAGGATGCCTTGGAGGCCGAGTACGGCGAGCGGGGGTCGTAGCTGGTTTCCTCCGTAAACATTTCGGGGCCGAAGTCCAGGGAGCCATACACCTCGTCGGTGCTCACGTGGTAGAACACTTTGCCCTCGTAGCCCAGCGGCTTCCACAGGTTTTTGGCGGCGTTCAGCAGGTGCACCGTACCCAGCACGTTGGTCTTCACGAAGGCCAGCGGATCGGTGATGCTGCGGTCCACATGGCTTTCGGCGGCCAGGTGAATCACGGCGTCAGGCTCTTCGGTGGCAAAGAGGTTATCCACAAAGGCCTGGTCGGTAATATCGCCTTTCACCAGGCGGTAGTTGGGCGCGTTTTCAATGTCGCGCAGGTTTTCGAGGTTGCCGGCGTAGGTCAGGGCATCCAGGTTCAGAATCTGATACTCCGGATACTTGGTCACGAACAGGCGCACCACGTGCGACCCAATGAAGCCGGCCCCGCCGGTGATGATGATTTTCATGCTTTCAGGAGTAACTGAGTAATTGAGTAACGGAGTAGGCAGAGTTGAGTAACGGAGTAGCTGAGCAACTGAGTAATTCTATTCGGCAAGAACGAATTACTCAGTTACTCAGCTACTCCGTTACTCTACCAACGAAAGCTGCCACTTCCAGGCGCTGGCCAGCGAGTCTTCGAGCGAGGTAGTGCTTTGGAAACCCAATACCTCCACCGATTTGGTCACATCAGCATAAATGGCAGGTACGTCGCCGGGCCGGGGTGGGCCGATGGTGTAGTTGAGCTTTTGGCCGGTGGCCCGCTCAAAGGCCTGTACCACTTCCAGCACTGAATTGCCCCGACCGGTACCTACGTTGAAGGTTTCTACGGTGTCGCCTGTCTTATCCAGAAGGCGCTGCACGGCTACTACGTGAGCCTTGGCCAGGTCTACCACGTGCACATAGTCCCGAATGTTGGTGCCATCGGGCGTGTCGTAGGTATTGCCATTAATAGTCAGCTGCTCCCGGATGCCGGCGGCCGTTTGGGTCACGTACGGAATCAGATTCTGGGGCACACCCAGCGGCAATTCCCCGATTTTGGCCGATATGTGCGCGCCAATGGGGTTAAAGTAGCGCAGCAGAATCGTGCGCAGCGTGTTGCCGGGGGCCGCCGCCACGTCGCGCAGAATATCCTCGCACATCTGCTTGGTAGCACCGTAGGGCGAGTTGGCCTTTTTTGTAGGCGTCAGCTCGGTTACGGGCAGTTGGTCGGGGATGCCGTACACGGTGCACGACGACGAGAATACCAGGGCTTCCACCCCAAACTCGCGCATCACTTCCAGCAAAGCCAGCAGGGAGCCCACGTTGTTCTGGTAGTATTCCAGCGGCTTCTGCAGTGACTCGCCCACGGCCTTGGAAGCCGCAAAGTGAATAACGCCGCGTAGGCTGCCTTCCTCGGCAAACACGGCCCGCAGGGCTTCCACGTCGTTGCAGTCGATGCGGTGCATTGGCACCTTCACGCCCAGAATCTCCTCCACCCCGCGCAGCGCCGACTCCTGCGAGTTACTGAAGTTATCCACTATTACCGGCTGAAAACCAGCTTCGTACAGCTCCACCACCGCGTGCGAGCCAATATAGCCCGCCCCGCCCGTTACCAGTATTTTCGTTCGGTCCATCTTTGTTGAAATAGTGAGATGGTGAAATAGTGAGATGGTGAGTTTGATGAGTGGGCGAAACAGACCGCGCCGACAGCGCAAGCAGAACATCAACTCACTATTTCACCATCTCACCATCTCACCTTACAGGCTCCAGTAGGCTAGGTCGTTGATCTGGCCGCGGAACAGGCCTTTGATGTCCACTACCACGGCGGGCTGGTTGGTGATGGACTTGAAGTAGTCCTCCGTCAGCTCGGTGTAGGGTTTGTGGCTCACGGCTACAATAACTGCATCGTAGTCCTGGCGCATGTCAGCCTCCGGCGTCAGGCGGAAGCCATACTCATGGTGCAGCTCCGCAGAATCGGCGTGGGGGTCCACGATGTCCACGTTTACCGAGAAGTTTTTCAGCTCCTGAATCACGTCGGCCACCTTGGAGTTGCGGATGTCCTCCACATTTTCCTTGAAGGTCGCGCCCATCACCAGCACCCGGCTCTTGGCCACATCCTTACCCTGCTTAATCATCGTCTGCACGGTTTTACGTGCGATGTAAGCGCCCATGTTGTCGTTGGTAGTCCGGCCAGACAGAATCACTTTGGCGTCGTAGCCCAGCTCCTTGGCTTTATACGTCAGGTAGTAGGGGTCTACCCCGATGCAGTGGCCGCCCACCAGGCCTGGCGAGAACTTCAGAAAATTCCACTTGGTACCGGCGGCTTCCAGCACCTCATAGGTGTTGATATTCATGCGGTCGAAAATCATCGACAGCTCGTTCATCAGCGCAATGTTTACGTCGCGCTGGGTGTTTTCAATGATTTTGGCAGCCTCAGCTACTTTAATGCTGCTGGCCCGGTGCACGCCAGCCTTTACCACCAGCTCGTAGGTCTTGGCAATTATGTCCAGCGACCCAGCGTCGCAGCCGGCTACTACCTTCACAATGCTGCTGAGGGTGTGCTCCTTATCGCCGGGGTTGATGCGCTCGGGCGAGTAGCCCACCTTGAAGTCGCCGTTGGCGAAGCTCAGGCCCGAGTGCTTTTCCATCACCGGAATGCAGTCTTCCTCGGTGCAGCCGGGATACACCGTGCTTTCAAATACCACGTAGTCACCCTTCTTCAATACCTTGCCCACCGACGACGACGCACCCAGCAAGGGCTTCAGGTCGGGCTGCGCATGCTCGTCGATGGGGGTAGGCACTGCCACAATGTAAAAGGTAGCCTCCCGCAGCACGTCCAAGGAATCCGTGAATTCAATATCACAGCCCTCGAAGTCTTTGGCTTCCAGCTCCCCACTGGGGTCAATGTTATTGCGCATCAACTCCACACGCTTGGCGTTGATATCAAACCCGATTACCTTGATTTTGCGGGCGAATTCAAGGGCAATAGGCAAGCCCACGTAACCGAGGCCGATAACGGCCAGCTTGGCCTGTTTTTGGAGAAGTTGCTCGTACACGATAAAAGTGACTGAGTGATGGAGTGACTGAATGAAGATGCTGGTAGATGCTGGCGCAGGGTGTCCCGCCTTAGCCGGGGCTGATACGAAAAACCTGTCCGTCGGTTAGCTGATATAGTTCCTGACTTTCCGGGCAGGTAGCTTGCTGCTGCTGGTTGAATTCCAACCGGTGGCCGTGGGCACTCATCCACCCGTGTTGCCGGGCCGGGTTGCCATATACCAGCGCAAACGGCGGTACATCGTGCGTTACTACGGAACCGGCTCCTACAAAAGCGTATTCGCCCAGGGTAATGCCACACACCACCGTGCTATTGGCCCCAATGGTTGTTCCCCGGCCCACCTGCGTAGGGAGGTACTCCCCACGGCGGGGTACTGCGGCCCGCGGGTTACGCACATTGGTGAATACCACGGAGGGGCCCAGAAAAACGTCGTCCTGGCACTGTACGCCCGTGTACAAGCTCACATTATTCTGGACCTTCACGTTGCGGCCCAGCGTTACAGCATCGGCCACAAACACATTCTGGCCCAGGCTACAGGCCTCGCCCAACACGGCTCCGGCACTAACATGGCAGAAGTGCCAGATGTAGCATCCAGCCCCAATGCGGCAGCCTGCGTCGAGGACGGCGGTAGGATGCGCGTAATAGCCGGAAGCGTTGGTCATGCCAGCGGAGTGAATGGAAAGTTTTTCAGCCCGCAAAGGTAGGGGTTTTGGTAGTCTGTTAAGAAATCCGGGGTCTGGTTCGGACTGATCTGGTAGTATTTGGCTGTTAATTTATCATTATGCCGGGCCGGGCCAGGTGGCACGGGCCATACGGGGCTTGCCAAATATATCCGGCTGCACCATTGTTTCCTGGTAGCCGGCACCCTGGAACAAAGCCATGATTTCCTCGGCAAATTGCTCGTTGATTTCAACATACAGCTTACCTCCGGAAGCCAGCAGAATGGTCCCCAGCTCCGCAATACGCCGGTAAAACAGTAGTGGGTCGTGGTTGGGAACAAATAGCGCGGTGGCCGGCTCATACGCCAGCACATTGGCCCGCATGAATGGCCGCTCATTTTCCAGCACATAGGGCGGGTTGCTTACCAACACATCAACTGGCGCCGGCAGATCAGCTGGTTGTGTGGTAAGAATGTCTGCCTGCTGAAACGTTACGGCCACCTCGTAGCGTCGGGCATTCCGGCGGGCTACCGCCAACGCCTCCGGGTCTATATCAACGGTTGTAATATGGGCCCCGGGCAACCGCCTGCCCAAAGCAACCGGAATGCAGCCCGAGCCGGTGCCTACGTCCAGCACCCGCAAACCGGCGCGGCCTGTCTGCTCCCGCACTATCCATTCCACCAACTCCTCTGTTTCAGGCCGCGGAATAAGAGTGGCCGGTGTTACTTCCAGCGCCAGCCCGGCAAAATGGGCAACTCCCAGTACGTATTGCAGGGGCTCATGTTGCAGCAGGCGGGCCTGAATAGCGGCCAGCGCCCCCAGGCTGGCAGCCGGAATTTCCTGCTGTGCCTGCACGCGCCGTTGCAGGGGGGTAAGCTGCAGTACCTGCTCCAGCACCTCTCCGGCTATAGCCTGAGCTTCGGGGGCCTCGTAAACCGGCTGCAAAGCAGAGGCCAGCGCCTCGGTGTATTGACGTAAAGTAGGCATAGTTCACAAAGGTAGGCGGTAGGGCGTGGCAGCAGGGCGCGGGGTTATGGCTCTTCCTGTATCTTCACTGCCCAAGCCCTTACCGCCCCACCCTGCTCCTGCCCCCCACGCCACCCATGTCTGCCACTACTTTCGACTACCTCATGATGCAGCGCGCCCTCGACCTGGCGCGCCTGGGCACCGGTTATACCCGCCCAAACCCGCTGGTAGGCTGCGTCATCACCCATCAAGGCCGCATTATTGGGGAGGGCTGGCACCGGCAGTATGGGGGGCCGCACGCCGAGGTACACGCCGTGCAGTCGGTAACTGCGCAGCACCTGCTACCCCAAAGCCGCGTATACGTAACGCTGGAGCCCTGCTCTCACTTCGGCAAAACCCCACCCTGCGCCGACCTGCTCATCGAGAAAAAGGTAGCCGAAGTGGTGGTGTGCAACCTGGACCCGAATCCGCTGGTAGCTGGCCGGGGCATTCAGAAACTGCGGGATGCCGGTATTCAGGTAGAAACCGGGCTACTGGAGGCCCAAGGGCGCCAGCTGAACCGCCGGTTCTTCACGTTTCAGGAGCAGCAACGGCCCTATGTTGTGTTGAAGTGGGCCGAAACGGCCGATGGCTATTTGGCCGGGCCCTACTTTCAGCCGGTACCCATTAGTGGGGAGTTGGCCCGGGTAGCGGTGCATCAGTGGCGGGCCGAGGAGCATGCCATTCTGGTGGGCACCCGCACCGCCCTGCACGACAACCCCCGCCTGAACGTGCGGGAATGGCCGGGGCAGAACCCCGTGCGCGTGGTAATCGACAAGAATCTGAGTCTGCCTCCCACTCACCACCTCTTCGATGGCTCGCAGCCTACCGTGGTATTCACCTACCGGGAACGAGCAGCCAAGGACAACCTTAGCTACGTAATGCTTTCGGAGGCCGAAGACCTGTTCCCGCAGATTCTGCACAACCTGTTCCAGCGCCACATCCAATCCGTGCTGGTAGAAGGTGGGCCCACCGTGCTGCACTCCTTGCTGAAAGATGGGCTATGGGACGAGGCCCGGGTAATCAGGTCGCGGCAGCGGCTGGGCGGAGGCGTACCGGCCCCGCAGATGGGGCTTACGGGTCTGCAGGAACACCGGCTGCTGGGCCAGGACGAAGTATTCTGCTACCGGCGCGCCTAACCCAGAACAGAGCAGCGCGCCGGAACGCAAAAAGGGACCATCCCTACGGACGGTCCCTTTTTGCATACTCGCCGGATCAGATCCGGAGACTATGTAGGGTTATTACTCAGCAGCAGAAGCTGTAGCCGACGTGTGCACCTCCGCAGCTTCAACGGCCGCTGGAACTACCGATACAAACGAACGGTCTTTGCGGCCCTTGCGGAACTGCACCGTGCCGTCAATCATAGCGAACAGGGTGTGGTCTTTGCCAATACCCACGTTCTGGCCGGGGTGGTGCTTGGTACCGCGCTGACGCACGATAATGTTGCCGGCAATGATGGACTGCCCGCCGAAGATTTTCACGCCCAGACGCTTAGCTTCTGATTCGCGGCCGTTGTTGGAGCTACCTACGCCTTTCTTGTGTGCCATGGTATTGGAGAATTATGAAGTATGAATGTTGAATTATGAGGTGAACTGGGCTTTGCACCGCAATTCATCATTCATAATTCTAAACTCATAACTGGCCTTAGCCGATGCTGTTGATTAGAACTTTGGTGAACTGCTGACGGTGACCGTTCAGCTTCTTGTAGCCCTTACGGCGCTTCTTCTTAAATACCAGCACCTTGTCGCCTTTTACGTGGGCCAGGATGGTACCGCTTACGGTAACGTCCAGCTCGGGCGAGCCAATGGTGAGGGTTCCGTTATCATCGGTCAGCAGGGCTTTGCCCAGCTCCACAGTGTCGCCGACGTTGCCAGCCAAACGGTGGGCATATACAAATTTATTGGCTTCGACCTTAGTCTGCTTCCCGGCTATGTTGACAATTGCGTACATCGGCGTCTTCGCGGTTTCTGAAAAATGGAAGGCAAAAGTAGAAGGATGATTTTACAAATCCAAACCCTAACTCACTAAACCTCATCGTCCCTATCCATTCCGTAGTTGCCCAACCCGGTTAAAGGAACCCGCTGCCGGGTGTGCGAATACTATTTTCTGTGGACAACCGCAATTATCCACAGAAAAAGTGTGGATAACTAAAGTTATTCACACTTACCCCCTTGCTTTTTTACTGATTTCGCCCTAAGGAGCAACTGGCAGGAACATAGAAGCATACATAAAAAATACTGGACAAAAAATGCCACAGACGGGCCGTTGTTCCCGGCGGGGCGGTTTATCTTTGGCTTCCGGCCCCAAGCTCTGACTGCCCTGAACAATTTGTTGAGGGAGGAGGTTGGGAACAGCTGCTTTGCTCATTTCCGGCACCTTACATCTACCTATACCTGCTGTCATGGAACCTCTGCTCACTGAGAACCCCAACCGCTTCGTCCTTTTCCCAATCCAGCACAACGATGTGTGGCAGATGTATAAGAAAGCCGAGGCATCGTTCTGGACGGCGGAGGAAATTGATCTGAGCCAGGACCAGAAGGACTGGGATTCGCTCAACGACGGGGAGCGGCACTTCATCAGCCACGTGCTGGCTTTCTTCGCTGCCTCTGATGGCATCGTGAACGAGAACCTGGCCGTGAACTTCATGCAGGAGGTGCAGATGGCTGAGGCCCGCTGCTTCTACGGCTTCCAGGTGATGATGGAAAATATCCACTCCGAAACCTACTCCCTGCTGATTGACACCTACATCAAAGACCCCAAGGAAAAGGACCGCCTGTTCAACGCCTTGGAAACGGTGCCCTGCGTGAAGAAAAAAGGGGAATGGGCCCTGAAATGGATTAACTCCGAGAATTTTACGGAGCGCCTGATTGCCTTTGCCGCCGTGGAGGGTATTTTCTTCTCTGGCTCGTTCTGCTCTATTTTCTGGCTGAAAAAGCGGGGGCTGATGCCGGGCCTGACCTTCTCGAACGAATTGATTTCCCGCGACGAAGGCCTGCACTGCGACTTTGCCTGCCTGCTCTACCGTGACCATCTGCGGAATAAGCTGCCCGAAAGCCGCGTGCACGACATCATCCGCGACGCGGTGCAGATTGAGCAGGAATTTGTGACGGATGCGCTGCCGGTAAACCTCATTGGCATGAATGCCCAGAGCATGAGCCAGTACATTGAGTTTGTGGCCGACCGCCTATTGGGCGAGCTAGGCTACAGCAAAATCTACAACGCCTCCAACCCCTTTGATTTCATGGAGATGATTTCATTGCAGGGTAAAACCAATTTCTTCGAGAAGCGCGTGGGCGAGTACCAAAAGGCCGGGGTGCTATCGGACCGCACGGCCAATGCTTTCTCGCTGGACGAGGATTTTTAATAGGCCTTTTTTGCTTGCCGGAACGGGCGCTGTGCAGCTGCACAGCGCCCGTTCCGGTTTCGTAGCTTTCCTATACTATTCTTCTGCCGTCACCGTTGCTGCTGGTAAAGTGCCTATTATGCGGTTTCATGAACGGTGTAGGGTTTCTGCGCCCCACGTACACCGTTTGCAAATTCGCTACAGCACCGTATTTAGCTACCCTATTCCGACTTATGAGAAAAGCGTTTCTATTGCTAGCTCCCTTGCTGCTGAGCAGCTGCACCTTGTTTGCGCAGGGCGACTTTAGCCAGCTGAACCGGCAGGCGGCCGATGCATACGCCGCCAAAAACTACCGCTCCTCCGGGCAGCTTTACGACCAAGCATTTAAACAGCGTAATGCCCTGCCCACCAGCACCGACTTGTACAACGCCGCCTGCAGTTGGGCTCTGGCCGGCGACGCTACCAAGGCTTTCCAGTACCTGGACCGGGCTACGCTGGCGGGCTGGGAGAACCTGGCCCATGTGCAACAGGATACCGACCTGGCGGCGCTACACGCCGATAAACGCTGGCAACCTATGCTGACGAAGCTACGGGCACAGCTGGCTAAGCTGGAAGCCAACTACAACCGGCCCCTCAAGCAGCAGCTGGATTCTATTTATGCCTCCGACCAGGGTGGGCGGCAGCAGTACGCTGAAATTCAGAAGCAATACGGGGATAAGTCGCCGCAGATGCAGGCGCTATGGAAGGAAATAGAGGCCAAGGATGCCCGGAACCTGCAGAAGATAACGGCACTGCTGGATGCCCATGGTTGGCCCACCAAGGCGGAAGTAGGCAACATGGGTACCCAAACGGTATTTCTGGTTATTCAGCACTCCAACCTGCCTACCCTGGAAAAATACTTTCCCATGGCCAGGCAGGCCGCGGAGCGGGGCGACCTGGCAAAGTCGGCGCTGGCGCTGATGCAGGACCGGCTGCTGATGTGGCAGGGCAAGCCGCAGATATACGGCAGCCAGCTCCACACGGACCCCAAAACCAACAAAATGGTTTTCTATACCATTCAGGACGAGGCCCATGTGGATGAGCGACGGGCAGCCATTGGTATGGAGCCGCTGGCCAGCTACGCCAAACGCTTCGGGCTGGAATATACAGTGCCCACGAAGTAAGCACCGCACCAAGCTGGCTACACAACCAGCGGCCCGATCCGGGCAGATATAAAACCAGCACCACAGTAGCCACCCAAAGTTGGTAGTGAATTAGCCGCCAGTAAGCCGTTAATATGCTCCAGCAGGCAATTCAGGATAAGGCCAATGCTGCCATTGCGCAACACGTAGGGTTATGGCTGAGCCCCGAGCAGGCACAGGCTATACAGCAGCAGTACGGCTTCGCTACGTTCACGCTGGTGCGGCAGGTGTATGACTTTGCCGTGAGCCAGCCAGCTGACTGGAGCTCCGCTACTCTGGAGCAACACCTGAGCGTAGTAGCGGACACGCTCAAAATGGCTTACCCCTTTTTAAGTGAGGAAAGTATTCGGCGGCTCGTTAACTGCTTTGCCTACGCCTGGAAGTAGTGCCTGGTGTACCAGCTTTTACTAAACAGCTCCTGACGTTTGCGGCGGGAGCTGTTTTTGGTTTACGACGCCCGACGTTAACCGACAATACCACTTCTGCCGGAAATCAGCAACCCAATTTCTAAATAGTTTAGCGAGCTATATAGCAGAGCCTGAATCACAAAAAAAGGCCTGATTAGCACCATTTTAGGCTTATGTGGAAAACTTCCAGAGAATAGGTTTGTCCTGAGATTCCAGGACGGATATATTCGGAACCGTTGACCTTGCTTACAGGCTTGGCAACCCGCCAGAATCCGCTTGAACTCGTTGGCCGGCCTGCTCCGGCTATTCCCATATCCCAACCCAACCTCAACCTGCTACGCCTATGCTGGTACTAAAACGCGACGGCCGCCGCGAGTCCGTGAAATTTGATAAAGTCACGGCCCGCATCGAGAAGCTCTGCTACGGGCTTAATATGTTGTACGTGTCGCCGATTGAGGTGGCCAAGAAGGTTATCGACGGCATTTATGACGGCGTAACCACTGTGGAGCTCGATAACCTGGCCGCCGAAACGGCCGCCTCGCTCACCACCAAACACCCCGATTACGCCATCCTGGCCGCCCGCATTGCGGTGAGCAACCTGCACAAGGTCACCAGCAAGTCGTTCAGCAGCACCATGAAGCGGCTGCACACCTACGAGGACCCCAAAACCGGCGAAAACGCCTCCCTGATTGCCCAGGACGTGTGGGAAATCGTACACGCCAACGCGGCTACGCTGGACTCGGCCATCATCTACGACCGGGACTACAACTACGACTACTTCGGCTTCAAGACCATGGAGCGCAGCTACCTGCTGCGCCTGGATGGCCGGGTGGTGGAGCGCCCCCAGCACATGCTGATGCGCGTGGCCGTGGGTATTCACAAGGAAGACATTGAGTCGGCCATTGAAACCTACAACCTACTGAGTGAGCGGTGGTTCACGCACGCCACGCCCACGCTGTTCAACGCCGGTACGCCCAAACCCCAGATGTCGTCGTGCTTCCTGCTCACGATGAAGGACGACTCGATTGAGGGCATCTACGACACGCTGAAGAACTGCGCCCTGATTTCGCAGAGCGCTGGTGGTATTGGCCTGGCCGTGCACAACGTGCGCGCCACGGGCTCCTACATCAAAGGCACCAACGGCACCTCCAATGGCCTGGTGCCCATGCTGAAGGTGTTCAACGACACGGCCCGCTACGTGGACCAGGGCGGGGGCAAGCGCAAGGGCGCTTTTGCCATGTACCTGGAGCCCTGGCACGCCGATATCTTCGACTTCCTGGACCTGAAAAAGAACCACGGCAAGGAGGAAATGCGCGCCCGGGACCTGTTCTACGCCCTCTGGACGCCCGACCTGTTCATGAAGCGGGTGGAAGCCAACGGCGACTGGACGCTGATGTGCCCCAACGAGTGCCCCGGCCTGGACGAGTGCTACGGCGAGGAGTTTGAGCGCCTGTACCAGAAGTACGAGCGGGAAGGCCGCGGCCGCAAAACCATTAAGGCCCAGGACCTGTGGTTTGCCATTCTGGAAAGCCAGACCGAAACGGGCACGCCCTACATGCTGTTCAAGGACGCGGCCAACAGCAAGAGCAACCAGAAAAACCTCGGTACCATCAAGTCCTCGAACCTGTGCACCGAGATTATGGAGTACACCGACAAGGACGAGGTAGCCGTGTGCAACCTGGCCTCCTTGGCGCTGCCCCGCTACGTGCGCCCCGATGAGAAGGGCAACCTCATCTTCGACCACAAGAAGCTGTACGAGGTAACCTACCACGCCACGCTGAACCTGAACAAGGTTATTGACATCAACTTCTACCCGGTGCCCGAGGCCGAGAAGTCGAACTTCCGCCACCGGCCCATCGGGTTGGGCGTGCAGGGCCTGGCCGATACGTTCATTGCCCTGCGTATGCCGTTTGAAAGCGACGAAGCCAGCGGGCTGAACAAGGACATCTTCGAGACCATCTACTTCGCGGCCATGACGGCCTCCAAGGACCTGGCCAAGAAGAACGGCCCCTACGAGACGTTCAAAGGCTCCCCGCTGAGCCAGGGCCAGTTCCAGTTCGATATGTGGGGCGTTACGCCCGAGTCGGGCCGCTGGGACTGGGAGGCGTTGCGGGCTGAGGTAATGGAGCACGGCGTGCGCAACTCGCTGCTGGTTGCGCCTATGCCCACGGCTTCTACGGCCCAGATTCTGGGCAATAACGAGTCGTTTGAGCCTTACACCTCTAACATTTACGTGCGTCGCGTGCTGAGCGGCGAGTTTATGGTGGTGAACAAGCACCTGCTGAAGGACCTGGTGAAGCTGGGCCTGTGGAACGAGCAGATGAAAAACGCCATTATTGCCGCCAACGGCTCGGTGCAGGATATTCCGAGCATCCCGCAGAACATTAAGGACCTGTACAAAACGGTGTGGGAGATTTCGCAGCGCCGCATTATTGATATGTCGGCCGACCGGGGCGCCTACATCTGCCAGAGCCAGAGCCTGAACCTGCACGTGCTGAATGTGAACTTCGGCAAGCTCACCAGCATGCACTTCCACTCCTGGAAGAAGGGCCTGAAAACCGGCATGTACTACCTGCGCACCAAAGCCGCCGCCGACGCCATCAAGTTCACGGTACAGAAGCAAGCCGCCGAGACCCTGGAGCCGCTGAACGTATCGGCCCAGAACGCTTCGGATATGGCCTGCTCCCTGGATAACCCGGACGCCTGCGAGGCCTGCGGTTCGTAAGAGAACCAAAACAATAGTTAATATAAAAAGCTGCATCACTAAGTGATGCAGCTTTTTATATTAACTATTGGAAACTTATATCGAAAACTATTAGTCAGGCTGAGCAAAGCATAAAACTTTTCTAAACTCTACCGCACCCGTTAGTGGCTGGTTCATTTTTGAAATAGTTTTACTTTCCATAATCTGTGTCTTATGAAATATCTGATACTTGGCATTTGCTTTATCTTAATATTATCAAATAACAGAAGTTGGGCTTATAGGCAACCTTCTAAAGTCATCCACGTGGACTTTCAATATCTAGAAGCTTGTGAAGAAGGAGGACCGAAGTGTAAACCGATTAGCATAAGCCGAAAAGTTGGTGAAAAAGTAGAATTAGTGTTACCAGACCTATTACGGACATCCATCAGCATTTGGGACGAAGAGAACTACAAGAAGCTGATGCAACGTACCGGCACTTATCAGCCTATATACAGAACTGGAAGCAGCGAGGAAGGTAAAAGACGCAAAATCGTTTTGCCTTTGAGCAAATTGAGAGACGGTAATTATCGTGTTTGGATAGTAGGTGATTCGGTGGGAGGCATGCTCGAACTCCACTTAAGAACGGAATAGATTCTTTAATTTCTCTTGCACTCGCTTAGCTGTAGCGAGTGAGCCATATGCCTGAGGGGCTGTGCCCTGAATCAAGCCGCGCTACTAGCCCAATTCCAGCGGACGCACGCAGCAGAGCTACTGAAATGTAGTGGTCACTCGGCGCAGCCGAGCCACTGCCCGAGGATTAGTTCGGAAAGAGAAATTATCCACATTTTCAAGCCCATGTCATACCGCTACGTCGGCATTCTGCTATTTCTTTTAATGGCATGTTTTTCCGCAAAGGCACAGACGCGTAAGCCTAAAACCGTAGCCCCAAATACCTTGTTTCAGGGGATTTGGGCAGTTGGCCCTAATGAGAATGCAGAGTTTGAAGTGCGTGGCAGCCGCTTGACGTACGTTGAATTTCCGGATACGCCTGTCCGGTACAGAATCACCCCTACTACCCTCACGATTTTCAACGAGGATGGCCCTTCTGTTTGCAGAATCAGGAAGCTGACCAAGGATAGCTTGGTGTATGTGACTTCTGGTGGGTTTACAGTTCGGCTATACAAACGCCGCTAGGTTCTTATTTCCCCCGCACTCGCTCGGCTGTGCCGAGTGAGCCCTACGCCTGAGGGGCTATGCCTCGAATCCGGCCGCACCACAAGCGCAGTTCCGGCGGACGCACGCAGCAAAGCTGCTGGGGCATAGTGGTCACTCGGCGCAGCCGAGCGACTGCTGGGGGCGGCATGATAATGACCTTCCTTACATTAATATGGCAAGCCGATACCGCGCCGCCTAGAGAAATCCGGGCGGCGCGGTATCGGCTTAACGTAGGCGGGCTGTTTCCCCCCGCACTCGCTCGGCTGTGCCGAGTGAGCCCTACGCCTGAGGGGCTGTGCCCCGAATCCGGCCGCACCACCAGCCCAGTTTTGGCAGACGCGCGCAGCAAAGCTACCGAAGCACAGTAGGTCATTCGGCGCAGCCGAGCAACTACCTGGGCTCCGCTACCCGCATGCCGGAAGCGGCTTCACCAAGCATCAAATTATCAGACCAATAGCTCTGACAAAAAAAGGCTCCCACATCGGCGGGAGCCTTTTTGCTTGGAAACTGGCAGTAGCTTAGTGCCGCCCCTTGCCGTGCCCATGACCGTGGCCGTGCTTGGAGCCGTGGTACCCGCGCGGGGCGTAGTACACGGGCTGGGCGGGTACCAGCAGTACGGGGCGAGGCTGGTAGTAGTGCTTGTGGCCTTTCCATTTTTTGGGGTAGCGCGTCTCGCGCACTACTACCACCGGAGGCGGAGCCGGACGGCCTACGTTGATAATTACCTGCGCCCGGGCCGGGGCCGCCTGCAGCAGCAGCGCCGCTACTACCAGAAAGGCGGCAAATGAAAGACGTTTCAGCATAACCGAAGAGAGAGAAAGGAAAAGAAAGAGGGCGTAGACGCCTGCCGGAAATTCGTTCAAAAAACAAGCCAAAACTTTTCAAATCGGCAAAGCGGCTTCTTCCACTGCCCCAGAGGTAGTATCAGCCACGCCGGTCAGCCAGCCAGTGGACAAGGCCCGCCGCTGGTGCAGACGCCGGTACTGGCCCTACGGGCGGGTACGTCGGGCCGGACGGGTGGCCCGTTGGGGCTGGGCCGGGGCCACCTGCACCGAATCGACGGTTACCTGACCGGTGGGCAGCTTGGGTTGAGCTAGCACGCCGTTGGGGCGAACCTCGGTGGCTACGGGCAGTGGCTCGGCTTTGCCCTGCCCTACGCCGCTGGGCAGCGTTACGCCGGGCACCGGGCTTATGCGTTCCGTGGGGCTGCGCCGGGTGGGCGTTACCGGCGGCCGGTTCTGAGCCTGAGCGGCGGCCGCGCCCAGGCTCAGCACACAGGCGAAGGAAAGAAAACGATGCAGCAGCATAAGGCAGATAGCTAGAAGTGAGGCACAACAGCCGGCCAAAAATGTAGGCCGGCTGCTTTTCTGCCTACGGCGGCCCTCCGGGAAGGTTCCTGCCCCAAGGCGGCCGAACGGAGGGGCTGGGACTATCGTATTCAGGCAAAACCAGAACTCCACTTATCCGCCTTCCTTCGCCATGGCTCGTTTGCTGCTCATTTTGCTGATTTTCGTGTGGGGTGGGGCCGTGTCCGCCACCCAGGCCCAGTCGGCGGCCGATGTACCGGCCCGGCCTACTCCTTTCCGCTTCGTAAACGACCAGGCGCAACTACTCAGCGCAGCCGATGCCACCACCCTGGAAAACGGCCTGCGCCGCTACGCCGACAACAACGGCACCCAGATAGTAGTGGTAACGGTGCCCTCGCTGGAAGGAAAGCCGGTAGCTGCCTACGCCAGGGCGCTGGGAGCCGCCTGGGGCCTGGGCCAGCGCGATAAAAACAACGGTGTAGTAGTGCTGCTGGGCGCTCAGGAGCGGGCCGTCACCATTCAGGCCGGCTCCGGACTGCGTAGCCAGCTTACCCCCGCGGTAACCAGCCGCATCATCAGCCAGATGACTTCCGGCTTCAAGCAGGGCAACTACTTCGGGGGGCTGAAAGCCGGCCTCAACAGCCTGATGTACGCCGCCGACCCCAACTCGGCTCCCGGTCCGGCCCAACCGGATGCCGCCACGCCCTCCACTGCCCCCACGGCACCGGCCGCAGCTCCCGGCGGTGTGGCGGCGTCGGCCAACGAACCTGGCACCGTGGCCCCGGACCCTGTTCCCACGGCACCGGCCGCAGCACCCGAGCCGGAGTCGGCGGGCTTTGGGTTGAGTACCCTAGTGCTGGTGGTGGTAGTAATTGGGGGCGGACTCTGGCTGGTATCGAAGCTGTTCCGGCGGCGCAACGCTCCGGCAGCAGGCAGTGCTCCTGACTTCCTGCCCACTCAACCCACGGGCCCAGCTGGTACGGCCAACCGGGGCGGCTACGGCCCCCAGCAGACGCCCGATTTTCTCTCGAACCGGGGCGGTGGCTCCAGTGGGAGCGGTATGGGTGGCATTCTGATGACCGGGGCAGCGGCGGCGGCCGGGGCCTACCTGGGCAACCGCATGGCCGACCGGAACGACGATGCGGCCCCTCACCTCTCGCCCGATGCCCCGGCCCGCCCCCTCGATGCGCCGGCTACCGATTCTACCGGTTCCGGGAGTGCTTTCCCCTTCCTGGGAAACTCCGCCCCCGAGGCCGACCCAGCGCCCGATTACTTTGCGCCGGATAGCCCCGGCAATGAGCCGGATTATTTTTCCTCGGATGATGCCTCCTCCTACGACGATTCTTCGTCCGACGACACTGGCGGGGGTGGTTTCGATGATACCAGCGACAATAGCGGTTCCTGGTAAGCTCCCTCTCGTTGCCTGCCAGAGGAGCAGCCCCGGGGCTGCTCCTCTGGCAGGCAGATAGTCTGGTTTTTTGGGCAGATGTTGGATTGCGCAGGCCGGGGCGCTTACCGCTGGTTTTCCATGCTTTCGACGGGAGCAGGCAATTCTACGTTGGAGGTGTGGGGGAAAGCCAGAAAGCGGGTTACGCGAGGGGGCTCCGGCCCCACATGGAACTGTATTACCTGCTCCTGCACTGCCTGGTCCTCGCGGGTGAAGCGGTGGTGCTGCCGCTCATACTCCCCCCAGGTGGCCACGTAGTAGAACTCCGTGAGGCGGTCCGGCTGCGCCACATCAGTATAGAGGCCGGCGCGCAATGCCCCGTTGCGCAGGCGCAGGCGGGTAAGGGGTGCTACAGCTTCGTGGAAGGCTGATAGCAGAGCTTCTGGCACCTGGTATTCTACCATCACCACCACCGGCCCATCGTCGGCCCCGATAACGCCCGGTACCTCCGGGGCGGGCCCTACATCGGCGGGGTCCAGATTGAGGCCCTCGGCGGAGCGCATGGGAAAAGGCCAGGCCAGCGTTATACTCAGCAGCATCCAGAGGGCCGCCCCCAGCAAGGCAACCAGCAAGGAGGCACGGTCGGCCAGTTCCCCCCATGCCATGCTGCCCAGTGCCAGGCCGGCCTGAAATACCAGCATATAGATGCTCACGACCCGGGCCTGCACCCACCGGGGTACGTGTAGCTGCACCGTAGTGCTAAAGCTCGTCATCACCATCAGCCACGCTACCCCCGATAGAAACATCACCGGAAACAGGCCTATTTCGGTGGGTATCAGGGCCAGCCCCAGGTTGGTGCCCACGAACACGCCGGAGCCCAGTAGCACCCGTTGGTTGTAGGTAAGTTTCTGGCCAGCCCGGCCCATCAGAACAGCTCCCACAATGGCCCCGGCTCCCAGCCACGAAACTAGTACCCCGTAAGACCCGGAGCTCAGGTGCAGCCGCCGGGCCGCCACCACCGACAGCAGTGCCCACATGGCACTGGCGCCAAAGGCAAACGCAAAGGTGCGCACCAGCACGGCGTAAATAGCGGGCGAGTATTGCACGTAGCGCAGGCCGGTACGCAGAGCCCCGGCGAAATCCTCGGCTGGCCCCCGGGTTTGGCCGGGGCGGTAGGGCCAGCGGCGAACCACCCACCACGTACCTACGAAGGAAACCCCGTTGAGCAGAAACACATACCCTGGCGAGTAGTGCGCAATAATTAGCCCGCCCAGGGCTGGCCCAATGGCCCGGGCAATGTTGTTGCTAACGCCATTGAGGGTAATGGCAAAGGGCAGCACCGGGCGCGGCACCAGCTCCACCGTCACGGTTTGCCAGATGGGCATATTCACGGCGGCCCCTATTCCCAGCAGAAACGTGAGGCCCAATACGCTCAGGGCCGATACCTGCCCGGCCAGCGTGAGCCCTCCCAGCGCCAAAGCCACCACCGCCATAAAAGCCTGCGTGAACAGCAGCAGCCGGCGCCGGTCTACCAGGTCGCCGAGGGCTCCCGCCGGCAGGCTGAGCATAAAGGCCGGCAGGCTGGTGGCAGTCTGCATCAAGGCTACCAGCAAGGCCGAGGTGGTAAGGGTAGTCACCAGCCATACCCCGGCCACGTTCTGCATCCAGGTGCCAATATTGGATACCACGGAGGCAATCCAGATGGCCCGGAAAACGGGAAACAGAAACGGCGTACGCAGGGAGGGCACAACCGATTCCGGCGCAGTGGTAGGAGCAGGCATGGCAGGCAGTATAATTACCACATAACCGGGTGGCCAGGTCCGGGGTTACGCCATCTGGCCGGGGCGGGGCCATCAATAAAAAACCGCCGCTTCCCCTGACAGGAAGCGGCGGTTGATAAAGTGCCGAAAAGGAACGCCAGACTACTTTTTGAGGGTACGTACGGGTACACCTACTTTCACACTGGGGCTCAGGACGCGGTTACGCTTTTTCTTCTGGGCTTTCACCCGTAGCCGCCAGCGCTTATACACGCCCAGCTTCTTCATTTTGTGGCGGCTATTGCCCCGGTAAGCTTTATAGTTGGGGCGACCCCGCTTGTAGGACTTCCGGAACAGAGAGGTTCCGCTTACCATTTCGATGCCAGCCGGGCTGGCAGTAGTAGCCGTGCGGGCCACAACCACCTCGGGTTCCAGCAACATCACAAGGGCTAATAGAAACAAGAGTAGTTTTTTGAACATAAGACAGAAAACAGAGGTGGTGAATGGAAACTCTTACCTAAGACCCAGACAGTTGATTATTCAGCCATCTTACTAATAGTGAAGATATAGCAAACCAAACCACTAAAAAAATTCATATTTTCGTGAATATTTTGCACATCCAATATTCCAAATAAATAACTGTACTTATCCTAGAAAATTACGTGTACCTACTCAATAAATATCTACTTCGTTAAATATTTTGTTTCCTATGTACTACTCCGCTCCAATCAGCACAGCACAAAAAAACCTCTGCCCTCATTGAGCAAAGGTTTATAACAAAGCCCCAACCTGCCCGACAACACGAACACCTGTAGCCGATGCAGCCATCGGCGGTTACATGCAGCACTTTGCTGCCAGGCCGCTAAGAAGAGTGTACTTATGCACTTACATGGCGCGGGAGCAGAGCCAGCGTACAGCCTCGCCCTCGTCGGTAAACTGATTGAGGGAGCAGTAGTCGCCGTGCGTATATGGCAGGGCGGGCAGGCTTTCATCCTGCACGTCGTCGGCCTGGTAGGGCGCAATAAGAAAGGCCAGATACACATGCCCCCCCAAATGCTGCCGCAGCCGGGGGTAAAACTCCGAAGTAAGCCAGTGTACATCCCGGGAATCTACCTGAATGCGGCGGCGCGAATCGATCAGCCAGCGGCGGCAGGACTCGCAGCCGCCCGCGTAGCGGAGTAGCTCCTGGTAGCCGTAACGGAGTTCCTCGGAAGAAGTAGGCCGCGTCCAGCGCGCGGTTACAATGCCCAGGTCGGGGCGGTGCGTCAGGTGCAGAAAATCAGCAAGGGTGGTTGAAGTCATGCAGACGTTGCTTAGGGCAAATCAGCGAAGGGCCTCCCCCGATACGGAGCCCGGCTGGTTTACGTTGGCGAACCGGTAAAAGCCATTGACGACGCTCGGCTGGTTTATGCTAGGGCCGGGCGGGAGGCGTCGGTGGAGCGGGCGTTTCCACCGGCCGGATGTCGTAGCGACGATTAAACTCGGCAACGGCGGCTGAACCTACGTTGCGCTTGGTCACCACAATCATCACGCCCTCGGCCGCCTCAGCCCCAAAAATGCGGGTGGCATCGGGCCCCTTCACTACGTTCACGCTGGCAATGGTGCGGCGGTTGAGCTGGTTGATGGCCTGTTGGCTGGAGGGCTGCCCATCCAGAAAGTACAGGCTAGGGCCACTGCCCTGGGCGGGCGCGGGGGGCGTGGTTTGGGCGTTGGCGGTGGGGGCAGCCAGCCCCAGCAACAGCAGCAGGCTGGTACCAAAGGCAGTAGAGCGGAAGGAAGAAAGCATACGCATAGGCCTTACACCCCGCAAAAGCAGTGCCGCAAGCGGCGAGTCAGGCCCGGCTTGCGGCACAAATCTTAACAGAAAACCTATTGCTTGTCTTTAGTCAGCACGAAAATCAGGCCGTTACGACCTGCTTCGCCGTATTGTTCCAGAGGTGTATCGGACAGTGAAAAGGCCGAAACTGTCCCGGCGGGTAAAGCGCGCAGCTGCTCGGCCGTGGCAACCTTTTTATTGATCATAATCAAGCGGCCACCTATTTCTGCCTCCGTTAATCCTAACCCATCAACCAGCTTTTGATAATACGTCCGGGTCAAGCCGGACACGGTTGGGACTTACAAGGGCCGGACACTGTACTTCTCCATGAAGGCTTTAACTGCCGGGTTATTCTTGCCTTCAGTCGTCACGATTAATGCAATACCGTCATCCAGCTTGCTACCAAAATCCCGCCGCAACGCAATTAAATCGGCTCCTTGGCTCTGCTTGCCACTTTTGAAAATATACATTTCCCCGATACTGGTATTAGCTCCCAGCGCTTCTTCCCGGGACACAGGCCGGCCATCCACTATAAATGTGAGCTTACTCAAGCCAGGATATGCCCGCTGGGTGGTAGTGGCAGCAGGTTGCGGTAGCTCAGCCTGCTTGGGCGTGGCGCAACCCACAGCCAGCCCCGTTAGCAGGGCAAAGCCAGCCGCGTAACGCAGCAGTTGCCGCCGGCCAGAAGGATGGGAGTTCATCATACGAATACGATTTTTGAGGGGAACGAAGGAGAAGGATGTGGCTAATGCCGAAGCTGGAGCCAGTGTGCTGAGCCGGACCAGGCTGTACTGATAGTGCTTGGGCGCCAGTTGGCTTTCGTGCAGCACGGCGGCGTCGGCAATGAACTCCAGGTTTTCCTGAGCGGCCCGCAGCCACAGCCACGTCCCAGGACTGGCCCAGGCCAACACCCGATGCAGATGCCCCAGCAACACATCCAGCGTGTGGGCCTGGCGCACGTGCACTTGCTCATGCAACAGGATAATAGGCAACTCGGCCGGCGCGTGGTGGGCCGGGTTAAGGTAAATAGCGCGTCCAAACGAAAACGGACTCACCTCCCCCGCTACCGCCCGAAACCGCACACCCGCCGCCTCCGCGGGCCGGGAAGCCCGGTGCAGCCGCCATAATGCGGCACCCTGCACCAACAGCTTCAGCAGCCACCCGGCCGCACCCAGGCCGTAAGCAGTTAGTAGCCACCTGCCATAATCGGGGCCGGGGGCAGCCGGAGCCGCGCCGACAGCATTTACCCAGTTGGGCACCATAACTGGCAGCGGAGCCGCCGGGGCCAGGGCAGGGCGCAGCCAGCCCAGATCCAGAACCGGGTAAAGTGCCGCCAGTCCCAGCGCCGCCAGCAGATATCCGCGGTTGAGCTGGTGGAAGGTAAGGCGGCGCAACAGCCCGTAATACACCGCCAGCAGCAGCAGCAGCGCCACCTGCATCTGCAGCAGGTACAGCAGTAGCGCGGGCATCAGGGGCGGGACTTGCGGTTTTCAATCATGTCGATGATATCCTGCAGCTCCTCGGGGCTGATTTTCTGCTCTTGGGCGAAAAACGATACCAACTCCTTGTAGGAGTTGCGGAAATAGTCGCCGACGAAAGTACCCAGAAAACGCCGCCGGTATTCCTCAGCCGTCACGCTGGGCACAAACCGAAACGTATTGCCCAGCTTGCGGCTGCTCAGGTAGCCTTTACGCTCCAGGTTACGCACCGTAGAGGCCAGCGTGGTGTAAGGTGGGCGCGGCTCAGGCAATAGCTCCAGTACATCCTTAATGAAGCCGCCCCCCAGTTGCCAGAAGCCCCGCATGGCCTCCTCCTCGGGTTGAGTTAATCGTTCCATTTTGTTGTTACGAAATTTTCGTAATTCTACGAATAATTCATACTTATTGGTTATCAACGATAAATATTTTTATTCTAAAAAAAGAGGGGCCGCCTGCCTGATGCAGACGGCCTCTCACACCTTGACGCTCTTGTGTCAGCAGAGCCCTGGTTCGGTAGCTTTTGAATGGTGCCGAGACGCGCCAGTTCGTGCGTCTCTTCGTTGAACGACCGGAACGCCCCCCGCTGGCACACAACCTCAGTAACGAAGTAATGCGAAGTGGCGCGATTCTACACCGTTCCTACAAACACCTACTGACCTGAACAACAGGCAGACAGCTGCACCTTAGCACGCAGTGCCCGGCCCGACGGCTGAAATAGGCCGCCGGACCAGGACGATATACGCTACCAGATACGGGCCCGCTCGCTCTGGGCGCGCACCATTTTGCCCTGGTCCTTGCAGCCAAAAGCCTCATAGAACTCCGGCATGTTCATCAGGGGGCCGTTGGTGCGGTACTGGGCTGGGGAGTGAGGGTCGGTGAGCACCTGCTGGCGGATGTACTCGGGGCGGGCGTTGGTGCGCCACACCTGGGCCCAGGCCAGGAAGAAGCGCTGCTCCGGCGTGAAACCATCGTAGCGGGGCCGGGGCTGGCTGCCGTAGGTTTTCTCAAGCTGCTTTTCCAGGGCCGAGTAGGCCAGGGCGAGGCCGCCAAAGTCGGCCAGGTTTTCGCCCATGGTCAGCTTGCCGTTCACAAACACCGAATCCAGGGGCTGGAAGGCCGAGTACTGGGCCCCTACCATGTCGGCACGCTTCGTGAATTCGGCCGCATCTTCCTTGGTCCACCAGTCGCGCAGGTTGCCCTGGGCGTCCGACTGCCGGCCCCGGTCGTCGAAGCCGTGGGTGATTTCGTGGCCGATAACGGCGCCCATCCCGCCGTAGTTCACCGCGTCGTCGGCCTTGGGGTCGAAGAAGGGGGGCTGCATGATGCCGGCCGGAAATACAATTTCGTTGAGGGAGGAATTGTAGTAGGCATTCACTGTGGGCGGCGTCATGCCCCATACCGAGCGGTCAATCGGCTTGCCGTAGCGGCCCAGGTTATCCTTGGATTCCCACTCGCGGGCGGCCAGCACGTTTTTCAGGTACGATTCGCGGGAGATATTCAGGGCCGAGTAGTCCTTCCACTTGTCGGGGTAGCCGATTTTTACGGTAAAGGCATTGAGCTTCTTGAGGGCTTCCTCCTTGGTGGCCGGGCTCATCCACTCCAGGCCGCGGATATGCTCACCCATGGCCTCCTTGATGTTGGCCACCATCTGCTGGGCCTTTACCTTGGTTTCAGGCGAGAAGGCCTTGTCTACGTACAGTTGGCCGAAGGCTTCGCCCAAGGCGCCGTCGGTGGCGCGGAGCATGCGCTTCCAGCGGGGCTGCTGCTGCTTGGCTCCGCTTAGCACCTGCTGAAACCGAAACGACTCATCCCCGAACGACTGGGGCAATGCCGACATTACTGACGACGTGAGGTGCCAGCGCAGGTAGGTTTTCCAGTCCTGCAGGGGCTCCTGCTTGAGGGCGGTGCTGGCTTCCGCCAGGAACTCGGGCTGGCCCACAATCACCTCTTTAGCCGAGCTGAGGCCCAGGGCGGGCAGCATAACGGGCAGCCCCAGGTTGGGATATTTCTGGGCGGCTTCGGCCACCGTCATCTTGTTGTAGTTGGCGTAAGGGTCGCGCAGGGCTACGCGGTCCTTGCTGGCCCGGGCGAGCCGGGTTTCCAGGCGCAGCACCGTGGCAGCGTTTTTGGCGGCCGTGGCCGGACTTTCACCCAGCAGCTTAAAGGTGTTGGTGAGGTAGGTGGTGTAGGCCGTGCGGATGGCCTTGGAGCGGGCATCATCCTTCAGGTAATAGTCCCGGTCGGGCAGGCTGAGGCCGCCCTGGCTGAGGTAGAGGGCGTACTCGTCGCTCTTTTTGCGGTCCTGGTTTACACCCAGCCCGAACACCGAGCGGGTTTGCAGGCGCTGGGCGCGCACCAGCTCGGTTTGCAGCCCGCGCAAATCCTTTACCGCGTTGATGCGGTTGAGTTCGGGCTGCAAATACTTCAACCCCGCTTTGTCAATGGCCACCGAGTCCATGGCCGTGGCATAGTAGTCGCCTACTTTCTGCAGATTGGTACCCTTGGCGGCGGTTTTGTTGGCGGCCGAGGTTTCCAGAATCTGACGCATTACGGCCTCATTCTGGTTGATGAGCCCGTTCCAAGAGCTCCAGCGCGACTCGGCGGCCGGAATGGGGTTGTTTTTGAGCCAGGTACCGGATGCATACTGGAAGAAATCGTCGCAGGGGTTTACCGACGCATCGATGTTGGCAGGGTCGAGGCCGACGCCGGGCAGCACCGGGCCCAGCTGGGCCGTAGTCGAAGGCGAAGCCGAAGCCTCGGCGGTGGCCGCGGCCGGTGGGGTGGTAGCAGTGGTAGCGGGCGTACTGGCCGCGCAACCGGCCAGGGCCAGGCCGCCGGCGGTACCCAGGGAGAGCAGAAGGGTGCGTTGTGGGGTCATATGGATGGAAAATTGGTGGTTGTGGAAGATGGCATATTTTGTTCGTCATCCTGAGCTTGCGAAGGACCTTGTCACGTGCAGGCACCATTTCCCGCAGAGGATGCCGTGCATTTCGCGGAGGACCCAGAGCTGTTCTGGCGTGGTAAGGTCCTTCGTCGCCGCTTGATTCGCGGAATGCTCAGGATGACAGGTAGTTTCTTGTTGGGCATTCACTACCAAATTACGGCCCGCTCTGCTTCCGGGCGTACCATTTTCTGACCGGGTTGGCAGCCGAAGGCCTGGTAGAACTCGGGCATGTTCATTAAGGGACCAATGGTGCGGTACTGCCCGGGCGAGTGGGGGTCGGTGAGGATTTGCTGGCGCAGAGCCTGGGGACGGATGTTGGTACGACGCAGTTGGGCCCAGCTCAGGAAAAACCGCTGCTCAGGCGTGAAACCGTCGATGAGCGGGCGGTTACCTTTGCCGTACTGCTTATCAAGCTGCTTTTGCAGGGCGGCGTACACAATAGTGAGGCCGGCAAAATCGGCCAGGTTTTCGCCCATGGTCAGCTTGCCGTTTACGTGCACCGAGTCCAGGGGCGAAAAGGCATCGTACTGGCGGCCTACCACGGCGGCGCGCTTCGTGAATTCGGCCGCGTCGGCGGGCGTCCACCAGTCGCGCAGGTTGCCTTCCGAGTCGTACTGCCGCCCCGAGTCGTCGAAGCCGTGAGTCATTTCATGGCCCATCACGCCACCAATGGCCCCGTAGTTTACCGCATCGTCGGCTTCGGGGTCGAAGAAAGGGGGCTGCAGGTAGCCGGCCGGAAACACAATTTCGTTCATAGGCGGGCTGTAGTAGGCGTTGATGGTGGGCGGCGTCATGCTCCACTCGGTGCGGTCAATGGGGCCGCCAAACTTCTTCACGTTTTGCTGGTAAGCCCACTGCCGGGCGGCCAGCACGTTTTTCAGGTACGACTCGCGCGAGATACGCAGCTGCGAGTAGTCCTTCCACTGGTCGGGGTAGCCTATTTTCACGCGCAACGCGCTGAGCTTCTTCAGGGCCTCCTGCTTAGTGGCTTCGCTCATCCAGGTGTTGGTCTGGATGTGCTCAGCCATGGATTCGCGGATGTTGGCCAGCATATCCAGGGCCTTCTGCTTGGCCGCGGGCGAAAACGCCTGATCTACGTACAGCTGCCCGAAGGCCTCGCCCAGCGTACCATCGGTGGCGGCCAGCATGCGCTTCCAGCGGGTGGGCTGCTGGCGGGTACCACTCTGCACCTGCTGAAACCGGAAGGCCTCATCACTGAACGCCTGGGGCAGGGCCGATGGCACCGACGACACCAGCTGCCAGCTCAGGTAGGTTTTCAGATCCGCCAGCGGCTCCTGCTGCAACACGGCACTCACCTCTTTAAAGAAGTCCGGCTGGCCTACAATTACCTCTTGTGCTGCACCCAGTCCGTTTCGCTTCAGCAAAGCCGAAGGCTTCAGAAATGGAAACTGCTTATCGGCCTCGGCCACCGTCATCTTGTTATAGCTGGCGTAAGGGTCGCGCAGGGCTACGCGGTCCTTGCTGGCCCGGGCGAGCCGGGTTTCCAGGCGCAGCACCGTGGCGGCTTTAGCTGCGGCGGTAGCGTCGGCGTCGCCGAGCAGCTTAAACGTATTGGTGAGGTAGGTGGTGTAGGCCGTGCGGATGGCCTTGGAGCGGGCATCATCCTTGAGGTAATAGTCCCGGTCGGGCATACCCAGGCCGCCCTGGCTCATGCTCACGGCATACACTGAGCTGTTTTTGCGGTCGGGGCTCACGCCAGCCCGGAAGAACGCACCGGTACCCAGCGTTTGTTGACGGGCAATTTCCGCCTGCATCCCCGGCAGGTCTTTCACGGCGGCAATGCGCTGCAATTCCGGCTTCAAATAAGTCAGACCAGCTTTTTCCAACCCAACCGAGTCCATGCCCGAGGCGTAGAAATCACCTACTTTCTGACGGTTCGAGCCGGGGGCAGCGGCACGGTCGGCCGCCGCATCTTCCAGGATGCGGCGCAGCGTGGCCTGGGTCCGGTCGCCGAGCAGGTTGCGGGGGGCCCAGCTGCTGGCATAGGCCGGAATAGGGTTGTTACGCAGCCAGTTGCCCCCCGAAAACAGAAAGAAATCCTCGCAGGGCGACACTGAGCGGTCTACGTCCTGGGGGTTGATGCTGCGGCCCGGTACAGAGGCTACCGGGCGGGCAACGGATGTAGGAGTGGCGGTGGTAGTAGTGGCCGGCGGAGCGGTAGCGCAGCCGGCCAGGACCAGCAGCAGGGCAGCGGCCCCGGCCCGGGAGGGAGCAGAGAGGTAAATCATTCAGCGAAATACTGGTTAGGCTTCGCCTAAGGTCGCAGCCCGGCGCCAAAGGTTGCCAACACCGGCAGCAGCAGATCCAGAAAGCAGTTCGCCTGCCGGGTCAGGCCGGGTACGCACCACGCTGCTGATGCTGCAGCCAGCTAATGGCCTCACCTTCATCGGTAAATTGCGCCGACATAGGATGGCCGGCCGTGGGATGCACCAGAGTGGGAAAAGGCGGCGAATCCGTGAGGAGCTGATGAGGTGCCAGCAGAAACGCAATGCGGATTTCGGCTCCGAGCTTTTCCAGCGCCCGCCCTGGCACCTGCTGGTTGACCCAGGTAGTTATTTCAACCGAGGTCCGGAAGCGGCGGCGGGCATCCAGCAGCCAGAAACGACAGCCGTGGGCTTCATCAGCGGCCTTAAACAGCTGCACATAGTTCTGAATCACCTCCTCGGCCCGAATAATTTCCACCATCCAGCGCCCGACCAATATGTTCAGATCGGGGCGGTAGACAATGGTAAAATCAATCGTCGAAAAGTCAGTCATCAGGGCCAGTGCACGGGTTGGTATGCTCCCAAACGCAGCTCCAGAAGCGCGGGTTCTATATTCCGGTTTGCCGGGCACTACACGCTGGGCATAGTACCGAGCGAGGAGCTTACAGCCGGGACTTGGCGCGCGTATACTGGTCGGGCCAGGCCACTTCTACGCCCAACTCCCGAGCCGCGTGCAGCGGAAAATATGGGTCACGCAACGACTCCCGCCCCAGCAGTATTACGTCGGCCTGCCCAGTGGCCAGAATGTGCTCGGCCTGTTGGGCTGCCGTAATGAGGCCTACGGCACCGGTGGCCAGGCCGGTGCAGCGGCGTACCTGCTCGGCAAATGGCACCTGGTAGCCGGGACCAACGGGAATAGGGGCGGTGGCCACGTTGCCCCCGGTGGAGCAGTCGAGCAGGTCTACGCCGTTTTCTTTCAGCAGCAAGGCCAGACGCACGGTATCCTCGGCCGTCCAGCCGCCCTCCGTCCAATCGGTGGCCGATACGCGCACCCACAACGGCAGGTGCAGGGGCATTTCGGTCCGGATGGCCGCTACTACCTCCAGCAGCAGCCGAGCACGGTTTTCAAAAGAGCCGCCGTAGGCATCGGGGCGGTGGTTACTGAGGGGCGACAGAAACTGATGCAGCAGGTAGCCGTGGGCCGCGTGTATTTCCAGCACCTCGAACCCGGCCGCTACCGCCCGCCGGGCCGCCGCCCGGAAGGCCTCTGTCACCCGCAGAATACCGGCTTCGTCCAGGGCCAGCGGAGGCGTTTCATTGGGGGCGAAGGCCAGGGCCGAGGGAGCCACTGTGGACCAGCCACCCGCATCGGGGCCAAGCTGATGGCCGCCTTTCCAGGGGCTGGCGTGGCTGGCCTTGCGGCCGGCGTGGGCCAGTTGAATGCCCGGCACACACCCGTGGCTTTTCAGAAACTCCACCATCCGGCGCAGGCCCGGCAGGTGCTCCTCGTGCCAGATACCCAGGTCGTCGGGGGTAATGCGCCCTTCTGGGGCCACGGCCGTGGCTTCTAGCAGCAGAAGGCCTGCTCCGCCCACCGCCCGGGAGCCCACGTGCACCAGATGCCAGTCGTTGCTAAGCCCATCCTGCGCGCTGTACTGGCACATGGGCGAAATTACAATTCGGTTTTTGAGGGTAATGCCACGCTGGGTGAAGGGGGTGAAGAGCTGAGCCATTGGGTACGGTTTGACAGATGCCTAGTGCCTATTAGCCGTTTATAGCAGCCGATTTTTGCCCATTCCGGTATCGGACGGGAAGTTCTCATAACAAACACAGCGGCCAAAGTTTTACTGTCCCGGTACAGGTCTTGGCTGTTTCGGACAGTCGGTATCCAATCATACCCTACCCCCTCTCCTGCTATATGACCTAAGAACGGCTGCACCTGAGTGAACAGTTGGCCGAGGCTCGCCAGCTGGTGGAGTTCAACCAGGATGGCGAAAACCACAGAAAGGAGCACCTGATGAAGCTGTAGTGCTGCTGGGCCACGCTCTTGCTTTTGGGAAGCTCATTGTCACCCATGAGCCGTTTGTGATGAATACCGAACAGCAAACCGGGGAGGCGTACCACGACTATCAGGCCGGCACGTGTGGCCGTTGGGTAACCTGAAAACCAACCGAAGCCAGAAAGTTGAGTCCCGGGTAAGGTAAACCCACCCTTTCTGCGTCAGCCTAATGGGCGACGCATACAGCGGCCCTGCTGTTTCCATGACTCTACTCCTATCCTCCGTTTCTGACCAACAGATTGCGCACAATCTTTTCGTGTCGTATATTTGTAACCAAATTTGTTACGTATTCCAGCATGAACACCCGTTTCGCCGTGGCAACGCATATTCTGGCGTATCTGGCGCACGCCGAGGGCCAACCGGTTTCCTCGGAGGTGCTGGCCAGCAGCGCCGGTACGCACCCGGTGGTGGTACGGCGGCTGGTGAGCACCCTGCGCGAGGCTGGCCTAGTGCACAGCCAGCGCGGCGCCGGCGGGGGTGCTTTGCTGGCCCGCCCGGCCACGGAAATTTCGTTGCTGGATGTATTCCGGGCCATGCAGCAAACCGAGCCCGATTTGTTTCAGGTAAGCAGCACCAACCCCAATGCCCACTGCGACCTGGGCCGGGTAATGCAGGAAACCCTGGAAGGATTGTTCGGGCCGGCCATTGATGCTATGCGCACGGCGCTGGCGGCGGTATCGGTGGCGCAGGTAAAGCAGGAATTGGGCAAACACCTACCCCAAGGCTGCCCCGGCGCTTCGGGCTGAGTTTTTTTATTTTTTCGGAAATGTAACCAAATCGGTTACTATCTGTTTTTCACGCACTTCCATGGCCTGCTCGGGCAGCCGTGGTTTTTCCCCGACCGTTGGCGGCCCTGCGCAGCTGGCGGCCCAGCCGGATTAAGCCGGCCTACATATTCCATGAAAAAGCTAGTTGGCATGGGGCTGATTTTCTTTGTTGCAGCGGGCAGCTCCCTGTTTCCGCTGTGGCTCACGCCCACCGACACCCAGGCCGAAACCCTGGGGGCCACTCCTCCTCAGTTCCAGACGGTAGCCCACACCCCAGCCACGGCTGAGGCCCTGCCCGGGCAGCCAATTCCAGCGGGCCAGGTTGGCCGC
The DNA here is from genome assembly GCF_003944705.1 of Hymenobacter metallilatus. Taxonomy (GTDB): domain Bacteria; phylum Bacteroidota; class Bacteroidia; order Cytophagales; family Hymenobacteraceae; genus Hymenobacter; species Hymenobacter metallilatus. The sequence goes on from NZ_RWIS01000009.1 coordinate 212,823, forward strand.
GTGCACGAGGTATACTTTCACGAAGGCCAGCGGGTGCGGCAGGGCCAGGTACTGCTAAAGGTGCTGGAGCGCCTGCCCAGTGTGCAGCAACAGCAGCTGCAGGCCCGGCTACACCACCAGTTGCAGGCCCTGGCTACGCTGGAGCGCCGCTTGCCCGCAGCTACGGCACCCGAGTTGGCCGCCGCCCGCCGCCAACTAGCCGACACCCGCCAGCAGATGGCCCACTGCGTGCCCATGCTCAGCTTTGTGTACGTAACGGCCCCGGCCGATGGCATTATCACGGGCCCGACTGCTACCCTCGGCGACGCACTGCTGGCCCACACCCCGGTGGCCACCCTCACCCAAGAGCTCCCCGCAGATACCACACTACTACTTACCAGCGTTGAATAGCCTCCCGCGGAGGCCGTTCATCCGTTTTTTTCTGTTTTTGCTGCTACGCCCGTTATCATGGAACAGCTAATTCGTCATCAGGTAGAGCGTATGCTCCGCCGCAAGCGCCGCAACCCGGCCCTTGTACTCACTGCTACTTCCCGCCTGCAGGAAGATATTGGCCTGGATTCCATTGATCTGGTGGAGTTGGCCATCAACCTGGAGCACCGCTTCCACATCGAAATCAAGGACCCGGAAATGGAACAGATGCGCACTGTGCAGGACGTACTGGACTGTGTGGATCTGCACCTGAGCGACCTTATCATCGACTAGGCTTCCGGCGCGGTAGTAGTGAGCATCCGGGGACCCGGTAGTACCCTACCTCAGCCGGGCGCAGGGCTTATTATTAATAAGTGACCTGTTGCGCGGCCTGCAGCCAGGCCACTGCCTTCTCCTCATCCACAAACCGTTCCCCCACAAAGGGCTTATCCTGGAAGAAGCTGGCGGGCGGAAAGGCTGCATCGGCCTCCGCGTCACGCATAATAACGGGCACCAGCAAGTACGCCAGATAGGTGCGGCCGCCCAGCCGGGCCTGCAGGGTAGGCAGGAAGGAGGTAACCATCCAGGCCGCTCCCTCCCGGTCGGTATTGAAGCGGCGGCGCGCATCCAGCAGCCAGAAACGGCACTGGTGCTGAGCGGCTACCTCCAGCAGGTGCCGGTAACCCTGTTGCAGCTCGGCCAGTGTTACCAGGCGCATCCAGCGCACCAGCAGCACATCAAGGTCGGAACGGTACTGGATGTGGAGGTAATCCGGCGCGGGCAGGGGCATGGATACTACTGAACAAGGGAACTACTCAAAGGTAGGGGTTACGCTCAGTATTCAATGAGGCCTATACAGCCAGTTTTCGACGGAAATGCGGCTGGCTTCGTATAGTTGCGTATGATTCCGCTGATTGCCTACACGCCCCGCCTCACCCTGATAGCCGCCAGTCGGGCCCTGCTCACGGCTGAAATTTCCAAGCCACACTACTTTCCCCTGTTGCTGGGGGCTGAGCTACCGGCCCACTGGCCGCCCGGCGAATACGATGCCGATGCCCAGCAGTTTTTTCTGGAACAGCTTACGGCCGGTGGCCGCACAGCGGCTGGTTGGTACGGCTGGTACGCCATTCTACGGGCCGGGGCCGAGGCGCCCAAAAATGTGCTGGTGGGGGCCGGCGGGTTTCACGGCCCTCCCGTGGATGCCACAGTCGAAGTTGGGTTTTCAATTGCCAACGACTGGCATGGCCGGGGCCTGGGCGCCGAGCTGGTAGCCGGCCTGGTGCGCCACGCCGCCGATACGGAGCTGGTACGCTACCTCACAGCCCGCACTACTCCCACCAACGAGGCCGCCCGCCACACCCTGGAAGCCAACGGATTCAAGCGCATTTCCGATGCCCTTGATGCCGAAGGACGGCAGCTCTTCGGCCGCGACCTGACGCCCGCCGACAAAACTCCACCCAAGGTGAATGGGTGAATGGGCGGTGCTGAGTGTGGAGCTTTCGTCCTCGCTCTGCTCTATATGACAGCCCCAACATTCAGCACCGTCCACTACTATCCCGGGTACTGCGGATTGATTTTTACCAGTGCGTCGCGGAGGAGGCGGGCAACCAGGTAGGCTTTGTACCAGTTCTGGTCGGCCGGAACGATGTGCCAGGGACAGGTGGCGGGGCTGCAGTGGGCGAATACATCCTCGTACACTGCCGTATAGCGGCGCCACTGGCTAGCCTTGTGCGCATCCCCCGCCTCGTACTTCCACCGCTTGGCCGGGTCGGTGAGGCGTTCCTGCAGCCGCTCCTGCTGTTCCTCTTCCGAAACGTGGAGGTAGACTTTCAGGATAGTTGTACCAGCCTGCTGCAGAAGTTTCTCGAAGGCATTGATGGCCGTGAAGCGGCGGCGGGCCTCATCGGCAGTTACCAGCCCGTTTACCCGCGTAATCAGCACATCCTCGTAGTGGGAGCGGTTGAACACCTGCATCATTCCCCGGGCGGGGGTTTGCTGATGAACGCGCCAGAGGAAGTCGTGGGCTAGTTCCTGCTCCGTGGGCTCCTTGAAGGAATACACCTGCACCCCCTGCGGATTAATCCCGCTGAATACCCGCCGAATCAAACCATCCTTACCGCTGGCATCCATACCCTGCAGAAGTACCAGCACGCTGTGGCGGTTTTGGGCATACAAACGGTCTTGCAGGCCAATAAGCTCCTGGCGCAGTTTTTTCAGCTCCCGCAGTGTCGTACTCTTGTGATACTCGGCGGGGGCACGGGTAGGCAGCGTAGTCAGGTCGACGGTGGGCATGGGAATAGTGGAATTCAGTAAAAAATGTAACAGCTTTGCTCCGGTACCAACGCTCTACACGCTATGCTGCAAGGATTGCGCACTATTGTTTACCCCGTCGGCGACCTGCCCCGGGCCAAAGCCTGGTACAGCCAAGTGCTGGAGCAGGAGCCGTATTTCGATGAGCCGTTCTACGTGGGTTTTACGGTGGGCGGCTACGAGTTGGGCCTTGATCCGGATGGCCCCGTAGCCGGGCAATGCGGCCCGGTAACGTACTGGGGCGTACCCGACGCCGACGCAGCCTTTGCCCGGCTGCTGGCGCTGGGCGCCCACGCCCACGAAGCGGTGCAGGATGTGGGCGGCGGCGTCCGGCTGGGAACCGTACAGGACCCATTCGGCAATTTGCTGGGTGTTATCCAGAATCCTTATTTCCAGCTGCCCGTTACGCCCTAGCCCCGCTCCGGCTACCATGGAGAAGCGCTGGGCGCCAGCGTGGTAGCTTGCGCCCTTTTTTTATCTGGCCCGTTTGCCTATGCCCACGCCGTCCGGCGCCCCCCTCGCCTACCGCCCCGAGCTGCACGGCGTGCGGGCCATTGCCGTGTGGCTGGTAGTGGTGCAGCACTGGGCCGCACCGCCCGTGATGCTGGGCGAAATGGGCCGGCTGGTGTTTTTCGTGCTAAGCGGCTACCTGATTTCGGGTATTGTGTGGAAGCAGCAGGCCTACCCGGGCGCGCCGGGGCCTTGGGGCCGGCGGCTGGGCACGTTCTACCTGCGGCGGCTGCTGCGCATCATTCCGCCTTACTACTGCGCCCTGGCCCTGAGCGCGTTGCTACCCCTGGCCACTGTTCGGGAGCATCCGCTGTGGTTTCTGCTGCCGGCGGCCAACCAGCTGTTTTATCACCTGCAGCGCTGGGGTGAGGGGTGTGGCCACCTCTGGACCCTGGCCGTGGACGAGCAGTTTTACCTGCTGTGGCCGGCGCTGTTGGCCGTGGTAGGCCGGCGGGTGCGAGGGCTGGTGCTGGTGGCGGCCCTGGGTCTGGCGTTCCGGGTGGGCTGGAGCCTGCTGGTGACGCCGGGGTTTATGCTGCTTCTGCTGCCCGCCTCCCTCGATTTATTTGCGGCCGGCACCCTGCTCCGCCGGTTGGAAACGTCGACGGGAGGGCTGGACCGCTGGGCCCGGGGCCGCTACGTGCTGCTGGCCTGGGCCGTGTGGTGGGGGCTGTGGGGCTGGCTGCACCCGGTGCAGGGCGGTAACATCTGGATTGTGGTATTCCCGGCCGTAGGGGCCGTAGCGGCGTTTTTTACGCTGGCCTGGCTGTTAGGCCGGGCCGGGGCCGCCCGCCGGCTTGGCCTCACGCACCCGGCCTTGGTTTGGATGGGGCAGCGCAGCTTTGGGGTGTATCTCTACCATTTGTTGCTGCCGGTATTCTGGCAGCGGGTAGTATATACGCTCTGGCCGGCCGGCTCCGAATGGCGCGAAATTCTGCTGGGCCCGCTCCCTACTCTGCTTGTGCTCACGCCCTTGCTCATTGGCCTCAGCGCCGCTTCCTGGCATTTTATCGAAGGCCCTCTCGACCGGGTCAAGCGGCATCTGCGCTACGCCTGAGACCTCATAATGCGTAGCCTGCAGACTGCTTAACCAGCCATATTGCCATACCCTACTTTGCTACAGCTGCCCAAAAGCAGACATTCTGGCGCATTGTAATATAGTATTGAGCAGCTTACAGGTTGGTACGGGATTTGAAAATACCCGGGTACATCAGAAAGCAATTTGCTCATGGACTTAATCAGCAAAGATTTTATCCGTAGTCTCATGCCTCACCTTGACCTCATGAACACCATCGGGGGCGGGGTTGCGCAGGCAGCCATGCGGATTGATAAGCGCGAAAAAGGAGTATTGGTGCGCATTGCCGCTCCTTCGGTCACCTCCGAAAAATTCCACGTGGTGCTGAACGAGAACCTGCTGACGGTGTACGCAGAATTTCGCCACACGCCCACCGACGAACTAGCGGCTCCCCTGTTCAGCCGGGTATTACAGCTGCCGGCCGGCCTCGACCTCACCCGCATTGATGCGGTGTTTGAGGGTCAGGAACTGCAGGTACGCATCCCGTACCAGGCCAACGCTGAGCCCCGTGAAATTACTATCAAGCAGCGCTAACTCCGTAAGCTGCTCATAACGCCGGGACCGACCGGCCCATGTTTCACCTGCCACTGCTAGCCGCAGTGGCTTTTTTATTGCTTTTTCAGGGGTTGAACAGAGGCCACAGCAATACAAAAGCCAGCGCCAGTGCCACGTAAAACCAGCCCATTACCTGGCCCCGGTAGCGCCGGGGCAGGCGGTTACTCAACACCAGCACGGCCACTACCACCACCGCCAGATACAGCAGCAGAAACACCACGGCTTTTACCCAATTGCTTACAATGGTATTCTCGGGCTGCATCTGGTCGGGCATGCCTAGGCCGGAGGTGGCAAATTTCAGGGTGTAGTACGTGACCGTTTCAAACACTACAAACAGGCCCGCGCCCACCAGCAATGCCCCCGACCCGGAACGTGGTTGTATATCTGCCATGTGTGAAAAGGTACTGGGTATTAGGTAGTAAGTATTGGGACTGTCATGCTGAGCAGTGGAAAGGGCCTTCGGGGAATTGAACGGTACGTGTATGGACGACTAGCCCAAGCGTGAGAAGGTCCTTCGCGCTGCTCAGGATGACAGTCCCACTACCCACTACCCAGTACCTGATACTTATCCTTTTTTGCCCCGCACCTCCGCCGTGCGGGTCCGGATGTAAAGGTCTTCCACCTTGGTGCGGGCCCAGGGTGTGCGGCGCAGAAACGTAAGGCTGGACTTAATGCTGGGATTCACGGCGAAGCAATTGATGCGGATACGACGGTCCAGCTCCGGCCAGCCGTAGGCTGCCACCAGATACTCCAGAATCTGAGCCAGCGTAACACCGTGCAGTTCCCGGATCAGGTGGCCCGACTCGTCGCGGGCGTCCTGGGGCAAATTGGATTCAGTTGACATAGCTACAAGCAGGTGCGGCTGCAAAAGTGCAAAAAAGACGGGGGCTTCCGACGAAGGCCAGGCAGCTTTTCGGGCCCCTGGGGCACCAGAACCGTCTCGGGTTGCGTTACCTTTGGCAACTACCATCCTGCGTATGCCTGCTTCTGCCCGCACCCGTCGCCCTGCCGCTACCTCCCGCCCCTCCTGGCGGCGGATGCTGCCGCTGGCCTTGGTGTTGCTGCTATTGGCCGGGCTGCTGTGGTACGGCCGGCACCAGCGGCAGGTAAACCGCTACGCCCGCCGGGTCTACGCCACTCTTATTAGCCGCTACCTCACCGGCCACGAGAAAACGCCGCTGCTGGAGGGATACTCTGTGCATGGCATTGATGTATCGGCTTACCAGGGCCGCATCAACTGGCCGTTAGTGGCCAATCATCGGGTGCGGTTCGCCTTCATTAAAGCCACGGAAGGCGTTACCCTGCGCGACAACCGGTTTCAGCGCAATTGGCGCGGGGCCCGGGCCGCAGGTATCTACCGAGGGGCCTACCACTACTTTCAGCCTAACTATGATGCTACCCGGCAGGCTAACCTGTTCACCCGCACGGTGCCCCTGGCTCCCGGCGACCTGCCGCCGGTGCTGGATGTGGAGCACGCCGAGTTTCATGATGTGGCCCAGATGCGGCGCGGAGTAGCTACCTGGCTGCGGCTGGTGGAGCGCCACTACGGCGTACGGCCTATTCTGTACTCCAACTACAGCTTTTACAAGCGCCATCTGGCCGGCCATTTCGACGAATATCCGCTGTGGCTGGCGCACTACGAGGTAAGTCAGCCCAGCCTGCCCCGCGAAAAATGGATTATCTGGCAGCACTCCGATGAGGCGTACGTTCCGGGTATCCGGGGCACCGTTGATTTCAACGTATTCCAGGGCAATTTTCAGCGGCTGCTGGCCATGCGTATTCCGCCGCGGGGGCGGGGTACGGTTTCCAACTAACTCCCTACGCCTAGTGCGCACTCAACGTCATCTTACGTGGGCCGCAGCCCGACTACTCCTGCTGCTGCTCTGCCTGGCAATGGGGGCCTGCGTAACCGGACGCAGCCCCGCACCCTACACCGAATCAGGCATTGGTACTTACTATGCCGATAAGTTTGAGGGCCGGCCTACGGCCAGCGGCACTACCTACCGGAGCCGCCAACTCACGGCGGCGCACAAAACCCTACCATTTGGCACGGTAGTGCGCGTAACCAATCCGCGCAATGGCCGCTCCGTTGAGGTAACCATCACCGACCGGGGTCCGCACGTGAAAGGGCGCATCATTGATTTATCCAAGGAAGCAGCTCGCCGGATTGGTATTTTTGGCCAGGGCATGGCCCCCGTGGAGCTCCGCGTGGTGCGGGCAGCTCCCTCCCGTTAATAACATTGCCTGCGTATGCGTATCCGCAAAAAAGTACAATGGACTGTTCCGGCCGAGGCCGACCGGTTTACCCAACTCGGCGCCTTTGTAAAAGCTGCTGAAACCCAGGGCTGGAGCGAAGCCGAAATTCAGTTTGTGATGGATGAAGTGGTGGAGGCCCGCGACGAGGCCGAAGTGGCCCTCATCTTCCAGGATTACACCCAACCGGTGCGCCGCTAACGCACTTCGGCTGCTCCGGATTGTATACCAGAGCAGCCGAGGTAGCTGGACAGCAAAAAAGCAGCTGTCTATTTCTTCTTCATTTTCACCTTGCCCTTGCCGTTTTTGGCCAGCTGCATCAGGCTGTCCTGCTCGGCTTTCATGGCCATGGTGGTCAGGCGGCCGGTCAGAGACATGTAGTCGCCTTCCTTGAGGGTAGTGGTAGTACCGTCGGGCATAGTTACCACGCCGGCAGGGCTGATTTTGGTACCGTTGACCACGCTGGTTTCAGTGGCCAGTATTTCAGTGTGGGCGTCGCGCGTGACCATTACTTTACCATCTTTCACCAAGAAGCCATCCTTCATAGTGAGGCCAATGGGGGCGGCGGCCCGGGGCCTGGGCTGCGCGGGGCGGCGGGGCGGCATTTTGGTTTGTGCCTCAGCCGAGAGAGAAGCCAGGCCCGTAAGCAGTAGCGCAGCAGAGAGAGTAGGATACCATTTCATGCGAGTGGGATTGGGGGAATGAAAGGGGGGTTAAACATAAAACGCCCAGTGGCGCCTTCCAAAATACGGAACTGGCAGCGGTTTGGCCAGCTGGTTGGGCCGGTAACCCCTGACCGGCTGATTTCGTTTCAAAATAGCAGGCGCGGCAGCTTGCTCCACGCATCTTTCGCCGCCGCCGCCTCCTTCTTGTTTTTTCTCCAACCAACCGTCCGTGGACTACAAAGACTATTATAAAGCGCTGGGTGTTGAGAAAACGGCCAGCAAGGACCAGATTAAAAAAGCCTACCGCAAGCTGGCCCGGCAGTATCACCCCGATGTGAACCCCAACGACGCCGAGGCGGAGCGCAAGTTTAAGGAAATCAACGAAGCCAACGAGGTACTCAGCGACGACGAGAAGCGTCAGAAGTACGACCAGTTGGGTGCCGACTGGCAACGCTACCAGCAGGCTGGCGGCGGCCGGGGTAGTCAGCCGGGCGGGGGGTTCGATTGGAGCCAGTACGCCCAGCAGGGCGGATTTGGCGCTGGTTCCGACGATCCATTTGGCGGCGCCGACTTCTCGGATTTTTTCAGCTCGATATTTGGCGGCATGGGTGGCGGTGGGGGCAGCACCCGGCCCCGGGCCGGGCAGGATTACCAGGCCGAGCTGGAACTAACGCTGGAAGAGGCCTATCACGGCGGCCCCCGCACGCTCACTGTCAACGGCAAAAACCTGCGCATTACCATTCAGCCGGGTGTGGAGGATGGGCAGGTGATTCGGCTGCGCGACCAGGGTGGCCCCGGCCGCAACGGTGGCCCCGGCGGCTCGCTCTACATTACGCTCCGCATCCGACCCGACGCCCGCTTCTCGCGCGCCGGCCACGACCTGACCATGGACGTGCCGGTGAGCATTTATACGGCCCTGCTGGGCGGCGAGCAAACCGTGGAAACCCTCTCGGGCCCGGTTAAAATTACCATCAAGCCTGAAACGCCGAACGGCACCCGCCTGCGGCTGCGGGGCAAAGGCTTTCCGGTGTACCGCCAGGCCGGGCAGTTCGGCGACTTGTATCTGCGCCTGAGCCTTACACTGCCCACCCACCTCACCGACCAGGAGAAAGCCCTCTTCCAGCAACTAGCCAACCTTCGAAAATAGGTTGCTGGTTGCTAGTTGCTAGTTGTTGGTTGTTAGTTGCTGGTTCATGTATATAACCAACAACTAACAACCAACAACTAACAACTAACAACCAGCAACCAGCAACCAGCACCGGACATGGAAACGCACATCATCACTATTACTTTTCATGAGTGTGCCGCTCATTATGGCCTCAGCGAGGCGGATGTGCGGGAATTTGTGGATCTGGGCTTGCTGCAAGCCGCCCCGGACCGGCCCAATGCCCTGCGTGAGGAGCCGCTGCATGTGGCCCGACTGGCCCGCCTCCACCACGACCTGGGCCTGAGCAAAGACAGCCTGGAAGTGGTGCTGGCCATGCGCCAGCGGCTGGAGCAGCTACAGCAGGAACTACGGCAGCAGCAGGCCCGGGTACGGCAGCTGGAGGTATTCCTGGGCGGTTCGGGTCCGCTGCTGGACATCACGGGCCGCTAGGCGGTGGTGGCAAACCACGGTTTTAGCCAGCCCCCCGGCACAGGCGAAGCTGGACAATAAGGGCAACCTTTCTGGTTGGTTAAGGTATAAAAGCCCGTTCCGCCCGGCGGACCTTCTTGCTTAGCCACCTTTTTACATCTGTATATGCCTCCACGCATTCCCCTCCCGAAGGTGCTGGCACTGGGCCTCGCAGCCTGCGCCCTTGCCCCTCACCTCACCAACGCTCAGACAGCCGACCGGAAGACGGCCATTGGCCTCAACGTAAGCGCCATGCAGTACAAGGGCAGCTTCGGTTCCGATTTTTGGAAGTGGAGCGAAAACAAGTACGCGCCGGGTATTACCTTCAGCCAGTACCTCACCAAAGGCCTGGGCCTGCAGCTGAGCGGCAATTACGTAGAGTTCAAAAAGACGGCTCCGGCCGGAGCGCCCTATTTCGGCAGCAACTTTGCCACCAACGTGGTAAACGTGAACCTGGGCCTGAAATTCAAGCTCTTCAACGACGACTCTCCCGTACGGCCCTACCTGCTGGGCGCCCCGGGCTGGACCTACACCAGCCGGGAGGGTACCATTAACCGCAACGGCGCGGCCCTGCGCACCGACGAGGACAAGAGTTACTTCGACCTGTTCGGGGCGGCTGGTATCGACTTCCGTTTGGGTGAGGCCGTAACCCTGTTCGTGCAAACCGGCCAGCACATTCCCCTCAACGCCAACCTCGATGGGGAGCCAGTGCGCGACGGAGACAAGTTCGACGACCGGTTTCTGCAGCACACTGTGGGCCTGAACGTAGCCCTGGGTAAAGCCAAGGACGAAGACAACGACGGGGTTTCCGATAAAAAGGACAAGTGCCCCGGCACACCAGCCGGCGTGGCCGTGGATATGAACGGCTGCCCCCTCGATGGGGACGGAGACGGTGTACCCGACTATCAGGATAAGTGCCCCACCGAGAAAGGCCTGGCAACGCTGGAAGGCTGCCCCGACCGGGACGGTGACGGTATACGTGACGGCGACGACAAGTGCCCCGATACCCCCGGCAAGGCCGAGCTGCAGGGCTGCCCCGACTCAGATAACGACGGCGTAATTGACCAGAACGACAAGTGCCCTGATACGCCCGGCGGCACCAAAGTAGATGCCAATGGCTGCCCCATTGATACCGACGGCGACGGAGTGCCCGACTACCAGGACCGTTGCCCCAACCGCCCCGGTCCGGCCTCAAACAAAGGCTGCCCCGAGATGAAACTGGAGGAGAAGAAGCGTCTGCAGGAAGCTACCAAGTACATCCAGTTCGAGTTCGATAAGGCTACGCTGAAGCCCATTTCGTTCCCGACCCTCGATGGGCTGGTGAAAATCCTGAACGACTACCCCGACTACTACCTTGGCATTTCGGCTCACGCCGACAACAAGGGCGACGACGCCTACAACCTGCGCCTCTCGGATGAACGGGCTGCTTCGGCCCGGGCTTATATGCTGCGCAAAGGCATTCCCGAAGACCGGATTGTGTCGCATGGCTACGGCGAAACCAAGCCCATTGCCCCCAACACCACCGATGCCGGTCGTGCCCTCAACCGCCGTGTAGAGTTTGACGTGTACCTGCCCGGCGACCCGAACCCGGCCGAAACCAAGTACGGTCCCGCACCCGAAATTCCGGCCGCCCCGGTAAAAGCGGCCCCAGTGAAGAAAGCTCCGGTTCGGAAAGCTCCCGTGCGCCGGAAATAGGAAACCGGTCATCGTATAAAATGAAAGCGGCCTGCTCAGTTGAGCAGGCCGCTTTTTTTGTAGTTTGGCCGGGCGGGTTGCAGCCACTCTGCCGGCCGTACTACCCGGGGATTTTTCTTGTTCTTAGTTCATCCTTTATGCTCTATACTAGCTGTATCACACTGGCCAGCTACCTGGCAGTAGCCTTTGCACCTGCGGTACCTATGGCCTCTCCCGGCCCTACCTGTCAGCTGGTAGGCACTATCAAAGGCATTGGCCAGCAGCCCATTCTGTTTCAGTACCGCTACCAGGGCCAGGAGCATACCGATACCGTTCGGGCCGTGCACGACCAGTTCCGCTATACAGCTCATCCTTCCGATGATGGGACTATTGACCTGATTATTGACCGTAGCCAGTGGACGTCGTTCTGGTATGAGCCGGGCAAGGTGCTGGTAAGCGGCAGCAGCAGCACCCCGCATCAGCTCACCTTTACGGGCACTCCCAACAACGAAGTGCACACCCAATACCGCCGACAGATTGAGTGGCCCTACTACGCCACCGTGCAGAAAGCCCTGGCCGCCGGACAGTCTACGCTGCCACTGCGGCAACAGCGGGTGCGCCAGTCGCTGCAATTTGTGGAGCAGCACCTAGCCTCCCAGGCCAGTACCGATATTCTGCTGTGGCAAACCCGCTACGATGAAACGCAGGCAGAAACGTACCGCCGTTTGCTGGCGCGTATGCCCAAAGCTCAGCAGGAATCCGTGCAGGGGCGGGAAATTGCGAAACGCCTCGTTATCCTGCGCAATATGCCGGTAGTAGGTAAAGTGGCCACCAACTTCACCATGCCCGATACGGCCGGCGTGGCTACCTCTCTGGCCAGCTTCCGGGGCCGCTACGTACTGCTCGATTTCTGGGGGCACTGGTGCGGGCCCTGCCTGCGGGTAATGCCCCAGCTTAGTGCCCTGCACCAGCAGTACGGGCAGCGGGTAGCTTTTGTGGGAGTAGCTGCTGAAAGCGCCCGGGACAAGCCGCTCTGGCTCCGGGCCATCCGGCAGCACCACGCGGGCTGGGCGCAGCTCTCGGAGCTGGCCGGCGACGAAAGCCCGGTGCTTACGCAGTACAACATCACGGCATTCCCGACCTATCTGCTCCTGAACCCCCAGGGCGTGGTACTGGCCCGCACCTCCGACGTGGAGCAGCTGACTCAGGCCCTGGCCGCTCTGCCCAAACCGTAATGGCTCACACCCAGTCCACGGCCAGAGCCAGCAGCAGCCCGGCCAGAGTAGCCAGGAGCTTGCGCACGTTCAGGCTATGGTCGGGGCTGGTTTCGAAGAGGATGGTGGTAGATACGTGCAGGAAGTTGCCCGCTACCAGCCCCAGCAGGCTAGCGTATAGCCCCCCCGTCAGCAGCTGCTCCAGCACCACAAAGTTGCTTACTACAATGCCCACCGGCCCCGCTACGGCAAACAGCAGCAGGTAGGGCACCGCCCGCCGGAAGGAGCCCAGGCGCAGCAGCAGGGCGGCCATCAATGCAAAGGCCGCCGGAATATGATGCAGGGCTACCCCCGCCAGAATAGCATAGAAATTCTGGCTTACGTCGCCGGCCTCCGGGGTTTTCACCAGTATGCTGCCCTCCAGAAACGAGTGCAGCACCAAGGAAAACAGCAGCAGAAACGGTACGCGGCCGGCGTGCTCGGTATGGTGGTGCACATGCCCGTGCTCCACACCCTGCGAAAACACTTCCAACAGCATCTGCCCAAAAAATCCGGCCAGCACAAAGTAGCCCACCACATGGCCCGGCTGCATTTGCAAGGCCTCGGGCAGCAGGTGGGTTACGGTGAGCGTGAACAGGTAGGCCCCGCTGAAAGCCAGCAGGGGCTTCATCCAGGTGGTACGGGCCGTGGGCAGCAGGCGGGTAAGCCAGCCAGCGCCCAGCACCGTCAGAAATAAGGCAGTAACAGCAAACCACATAGCACAAAGCGCCAACGCAACCCACTGAGGCAGAGGCCGAAGCCGCCGCAGTATCCTCAGCCGGAGCGTCTTTCTATTTTTTGAGCACGAAAATCATTCGGGGGCTGGTGGCTGGGTCGAAAGGGCCCAGCTGGTAGTCGCCCAGCGTTTCGGCCAGCCGCAGGCCGGCCATGCGGAAATACTCGGCAAACCGTTCCTGATTGAGGGCCCGCACCCGCTCCTCGAAATACTGTTCCTGGCCCGCGTCGTCACGAAACCGTATTTCCTTTACAATGAAGTCGTTGTGAAAATGTCGGTACAACTGGTAGACCGTACCATCCACGGTTTTGGTTTCGTGGGTTACCAGGGTTTTGATGGTAAGCTCAGTATTCAGGAAGTCGATAACCAGCTTGCCCCCCGGCCGCAGGGCAGCGGCGGCATTACGCAGGGCCACCACATTCTCAGCTTCCTGCTCAAAGTAGCCAAAGCTGGTAAACAGGTTCAGCACCAGATCAAACGGGCCGTAGGGCAAAGGGTCGCGCATATCGTGCACCTGAAAGTGCAGACGCTCGTGGCCGAACTGTCGGGCAGCCGCAATGCTGTGGGGCGATAAGTCTACTCCCGTTACCGCAAATCCCTGCTCGCTCAGGTAGCGGGAGTGGCGGCCTTTTCCACAGGCCAGATCCAATAGCCGGGCAGTAGGCTTAGGGTGCAGGTAGGCCAACAACCGGTCCAGAAATGCCCGTGCCTCCGCGTAGTCACGGTGTTGGTACAGGCGGTGGTAATACGGCGAATCGAACCAGGTACTGAACCATTCGGCGGCAACAGGAAGCATAGGCGGGGTACGCAGCAAAAACAGAGAAAGGGCACCATTGGGCCCTTTCTCTGTTTTTCAGGAGTGCAGATGCGGGGCACCGTATCTGCAATAATGTTGCAAATATGGCACCCCGGAATGGTAAATCAAAGCTGAGCCGCTGGTTTCGCCCCCGGATTGGCCTCCAGGTTCATCCCGCACACCGGGCATTTGCCGGGCGTGTTACTGGCACTGCCCTCACAGCCCATCGGGCAGAGGTAGGCGGCCGTGCGGGCAGGCACCGCCACGGAATCGGTGGCAACGGGTGGAGCTGGCGTAGTGGCTTGTCCGGCAGTGGGCTTGGCTTCACAGCCGGCCAGCAGCAGTACAGCTACCAGAGCGCCGGCAGAGGCGGCGCGTTTCCGCAGGTAATGTACCATCAACCTGTTACTTCTTAACGTCGGTTGTATTGTTGCTGGTGGCGCTTTGGCTGGTAGCACCCGTGCTGGTAGAGTTGTTCTGGGCCTGCTCAGGGGTGCGTACGCGCTGTGCTGCCTCGGGGCTGTTGGTTTGAGCGGCATCGGCGGCATCGGCCGTGCGGGCTTCCTCGGCAGTGGTACGCTTGCTCTGGTTGGGCTCATCCAGGGTAACTTCCGAGCTGATGGGCTCTGCAATGGCCCCGCCTTTGTGCTGGCTGGCGGCTTCGGAGGTGTGCTGGTCAAAGTTGTCGGAGGAGCGGCTGCCGGGCTCCACCATATCCACCGATACTTTTTTATCGGCCCGCCAGTCCGATGGTTCGCTGCTGCAGGCGTTCAGGGCCAGGGTGGCTACTGCCAGGGCGGAAAGTACGAGTTGCTTGCTCATGAGGAGGGTTCTACTAAGGTCTGTTTGCTGATATCAGAAAGAAGGAAAGCGGTCGGCTTACCCGCCGGGCAGCAGGTTTTTGCGCCGCAACATAGCATCGAACAGTTTCTGGTCGTTGGGCGAGTTGAAAATCCGGTCGGGTACCTGCAGGAAGATGGGCGTATCGAAGGTTTTGGCCACCCACAGCCGCCAGCCCTTCAGGTCCTGGGGCATTTCCGGCGCCTTCAACGACAACAAGTAGCCGTCGGCTTCCCGTTTTACGTGACCAATCATGTCCCAGGTTAGGCGCATACCTTCTTTCTCATTGCGGCGCAGCACCAGCTGCTTGTTGTCGAACTCGTAGCTGAGCTTTTCAAACAGCGGCTTGGTTTGCTCCACCTGCGTTACGCCCGTAACCTGAGCCGAGCGGAACAGTACGTACAGCAGCGTGAGCAGCAGTGCCCCGCTTAGCCACCACCACGAAGGCCAGATGAGGGCCGGTAGCAGGCCAACTGTCAGGGGAATGAGGGCGTACCACCACTCACGTCGCCACACCCGGGCCATGGCCAGTTTGGTGTACGTATCGGTGTCGAGCTGGTGCTTTTTGGTGCGGATAGCCAGTGGCGAAGCAGCCTGTTGCTGCTGCTGTTGCCGGTAGCCCCCGCGCTGGTTGGGGAGTTGCATTGTATGTTAGTTGGCAGTTGTTAGTTGCTGAATGTCAGTTGCCAGTACGATACTAACACCTGACAACCAGCAGCTAACAACTCATTAAAACGCTTTCAGGCTCATATCGAGGCTGCGGATGGAATGAGTGAGGGCACCTACTGAAATATAATCGACGCCGGTGGCGGCTACTTCAGCAATGGTTTCTTCGGTAATGCCGCCGCTGGCTTCCAGCGGGTAACGGCCGGCCACCAGGGCCACGGCTTCGCGCAGCTGCGCCGGGCTCATGTTGTCGAGCATGATGCGGGTAATACCCCCGGCATCCAGGGCCTGCTGCACTTCGCTCAGGGTGCGGGTTTCTACCTCAATGGGCAATTGCCGGCCGGTGCGGGCCAGGTAGGCTCTGGAGGCTTCAATAGCCTGCCGGATGCCACCGGCGTAGTCTACATGGTTGTCCTTAAGAATTATCATGTCGAACAGCCCGTAGCGGTGGTTTATCCCGCCACCAATCAGCACGGCCCACTTCTCGCACAGCCGGAAGTTGGGGGTAGTTTTGCGGGTGTCGAGCAGTTTGGCTTTCGTGCCGGCCAGCAGCCCATTAAGATGAGCCGTGCGGGTGGCAATACCACTCATGCGCTGCATACAGTTGAGCACCAGCCGCTCAGCCGTCAGAATACTCTGGGCGCGGCCTTCTACTACAAATGCCACCTCCCCGTGCTGCACACGGGCGCCATCGGCCAGGCGCTGCTCCAGGCGCAGGTCGGCATCTACCATCCCGAAAATATGATGTGCCAGCTCTACCCCGGCCAGCACGCCCTCATCCTTGATCAGCAGGTGGGCACGTTTCCGGGCCTCCGCCGGAATAGCCGACAGGGCCGAATGGTCACCGTCGCCGATATCTTCGGCCAGGGCAGTGCGGATAAAGGTCTGGAGGGCTTCCGGGGTGAGGTAGGGGGGCATTTGCACGGTGCAAAAATAGCAAAAAGGGGCCACCCGCGCGTAACGGAGTAGCCGAGCAACCAAGTAAGTTGCAGGCTACCCGGGCGGGGCGTAGCAGGGGGCGGGAGCTGAAACCAAACAGAAGCTTCCATTGCGCCCCACCAGCCCGGTTTACGCAACAAGCCCCCGGCACACAGCTGGTGCCGGGGGCTTGCGCAGAGCAGGCAGAAAACTTACTCAGTTACTACGTTGCTTAGCTACTCTTTCGTAAAGTCGATGGTGGCAATTTTCAGACTGCCGCCCGCCTGCTTCATTTTCACGAACATGCGGTAAGCGCCGTCCTTGCCGGCATATTTGCCCACGGCATAGGGCGTTCCTTCGTTGCTGCCGCCGTAGTGAATAAAATCGAACGAAGCCGGGGAGTGTTTAGCGAAGAAGTCCTTCATCACAAACTCGGCCTGGGTGGCGCTGTAGCTCTGCTTGTCACCATCAAAGCTCAGCTCCACGGTAGGGGCAAAATACTGCGCCAAATCCCGGGAAGAGGAACTCCGGATAGCGGTGCGCACGGGCCCAAAAGCCTCGCCCTGGGCCAGAGCCCCGGCCGTGAGCAGCAAGCTGCACACCAGCGTCAGGGCCAAAAAGAAAGTACGTTTCATACTAACGGTAAGGGTTCTTCATGCGAAGTGCTAAAATGATGCCAAGCTGACCCATAGCCGGGCCGCTTCGCCGGACTGGCATTTCTACGCCACCAAGTTAGGCAAAACGCGGGCGTTTCGCCCGGGCTGGCCTATCTTTGCCCCCATGAACAAACAGGTATTGCTGGTAATTCTGGACGGCTGGGGGCTGGCGCAGAATAAAGAGGTTTCGGCTATTGATCAGGCACGTACGCCGTTTGTCGATTCGCTGTTTCAGCGCTTCCCGCACAGCAAGCTGCAGGCTTCCGGCGAAGCCGTGGGTCTGCCCGATGGGCAAATGGGCAACTCCGAGGTAGGCCACATGAACATTGGGGCCGGCCGCGTGGTGTACCAGGATCTGGTGCGCATCAACAAAGCTATCCGGGAGCGGAAGCTGGGTACGATGCCGGCGCTGCTGAAAGCTTTTGAGTACGCCCGCCTCAATAACAAGCCGGTACATCTGATGGGCCTGCTCTCCGACGGGGGCGTGCATTCCCACATCGAGCACCTGAAAGCCCTGTGCACTATTGCCCACGACCAGGACGTGCATAACGTGTTCATCCATGCCTTTACCGATGGCCGCGACACCGACCCCAAGGGTGGCGTAAGCTACGTGAACGACCTGGAGCAGCACCTGCAGCGTGGCGCCAGCGGCCGCATTGCCTCCATTGTAGGCCGTTATTATGCCATGGACCGGGACAACCGCTGGGAGCGGGTAAAGCTGGCCTACGACCTGCTGGTGAACGGTAAGGGTGCCCCCTCCCAGAACCTGATTCAGAGTATGCTCGACCTGTATAAGGATGGGGTGACGGATGAGTTCCTGAAACCCATAGTGAAAACCGGGGCCGACGGGCAGCCGCTGGCTACCATCCAGGAGGGCGACGTGGTGCTGTGCTTTAACTTCCGCACCGACCGGGGCCGGGAAATTACGCAGGCACTTACCCAGCAGGATTTCCACGCCTTCGAAATGCACCGCCTGAACCTGCACTACCTCACCATGACCAACTACGACGCCACCTTTACCGGCGTCACGCCCATCTTCGAGAAGGATAACCTCGAAGAAACCCTGGGTGAGGTGCTGGCCGCCCACGGCAAAACCCAGATCCGCATTGCCGAAACCGAGAAGTATCCGCACGTTACGTTCTTCTTCTCGGGGGGGCGGGAGGTGGAGTTTGGCGGGGAGAAGCGCATTATGCGTAACTCGCCCAAGGTAGCCACCTACGACCTACAGCCCGAAATGAGCGCCTACGAGCTGCGCGACGCGCTGGTGCCGGAGCTACAGGCCAAAACCACCGACTTTGTGGTGCTCAACTTCGCCAATACCGATATGGTAGGCCACACCGGGGTGTTTGAGGCCGCCGTGAAGGCCGCCGAAGCCGTGGATGAATGCACCAAAGGAGTGGTGGAGGCCGCCCTGGCCGCCGACTATGCCTGCATCATCATTGCCGACCACGGCAACGCTGACATGATGATTAATCCCGACGGCTCGCCCAACACGGCCCACACCACCAACCTGGTGCCCTGCATTCTGGCCAGCAACGACTACCAGGGTGCCGTGGCCGATGGCAAGCTGGGCGACATTGCACCCACGGTGCTGGAGCTGATGGGCCTGCCGCAACCCGAAGCCATGAGCGGGCAGAGCCTGCTCCGTCCGGAAACCGCGCCGAATGCATAAGTACGCGCCCGTTGTGCTAAGTGGGCTGCTAGGCCTGGCCGCCTGCGGCCCCGGCGACACGGCCACGGTACGCCCCAACCCGGCCAACCGCAAGCCCGCTTACTTTAACCTGCTGGGCTTTCTGGAGCAGCAAAGCACCCTATTAAACCAACAGCAGCCAGATCTGGAAAAGCAGGTATTGCTGCGCGACGGAAAACGGGAAACTACCCGCGTCCGGAAAACCGACTGGACCAAGGAACTGCAGATTTTCCAGCAGGCCGATATCAACAAGCCTGCCCTGCGTGGCCTGTATGCCGTCAACTCTACTACCCTGCCATCCGGCCTGGTCCAGCGCACTTACCGCCGCCAATCCGGCACCGACCACCCGGTGGAAGAGCTTACCGTAGTTAGCCAGGATGCTGTGGTACACGATGTCACTGCCAAGGTAGCTCAGAATAACCCGCTGGTATACTCGGCCAAAACGCTGGAGCTGCATTGCCAGAATGGCCGGTTAGTGAACTACTCGGTAAACGGCGTGCAGAAGTTGGTTTTGTTTGATTCCGTGCGGTACGCGGTGCGGGCACAGGTGCAGTAGCTCGGCTGCAGGTGCTGCAACACGGGCCTGATGCGCCCCATGCTCACCATGAGAGCATCAGTCCACGTAAGGCTCCACGTGCACTGTGCTCAGGCGGCCCCCCTGGTACACCACCGACACGTAATTGGTGCGCTCCGAGTCACCGATGCGCACCTTGTCGATGGTAGTGGCGGCGGGGCGGTGGGCTTTGGCCAGGCGGGTGCGCAGGCGGCGGCCGTAAGCCGGCTGAAAATTTACCACTACTGCATCCCGCAACAAGTCCTTTTCCGGAGCCCGGTAGAACTCAAATACATTGCCCTGGTGGCGCACCAGCAGGATGGTATCAATCTGGTTGGCCTCGTAAAGGTTGCGGTAGGGTGTGCGGGCTGTTATCCGACCACCGCTCCGGATTAGCTGCTGCACCGTGGGCTCCTCCCCAAATGGCTGTCCGGCCAACGAGTCGTTGGTGAGCCGCACTACGCGGGTAACCAGCGGCGGAGCCACGGGCCGGAGCGCCCGGGAAGCCTGGGCAGCCGGTTTACGGCCAGAAGTTTTACCAGCCTCCGGACCTGAACCGGGCACAGCCAGCCACCCGGCCACGTACAATAACGCGGCAGCGGCGGCTTTTCCGGTAAAAATCAGGAGGGCGGCGTACATGCTGGCTTTTTTCAGCGCTATACGCGAAAGTCGGGCCAGCGGCTTGTTCCTGCCGCAATATTTCGCTCAGTACGTGGCGGTTGCCGGTTCAAGCTGGCCTATCGGCCCATCAATGTGGCCACCACCCAGCGGCGGCCGCCGTGGTTGCGGTGCTCCCCCAGGTAAATGCCCTGCCAGGTGCCCAGCGCCAGCTCGCCCTTACTAATCGGAATGCTCACGGCATGGCCCAGCAGGCTGGCCTTCAGATGGGCCGGCATATCGTCGGGGCCCTCCAGGGTATGCCGGAAGTAGGCAGCATTTTCGGGAGCCAGCCGGTTAAAAAACTGCTCAAAATCGTGGCGTACCGTAGGGTCAGCGTTTTCGTTGATGCTCAGGCTGGCGGAGGTATGCTGGATAAAGAACTGCGCCGTACCCACCTGAATCTGCTCCAGCTCCGGCAGCTCGGCCACCAGCAAATCGGTAATCAAATGAAAGCCCCGGCTCACGGCTGGCAGCCGCAGCCGCTTCTGAACGAAGTGCATAGCAAAAAAGTGATTAGATGGTAGAGTAATATAGTGGGACGAAATGTGATGAAAACTGTCATTCTGAGCGCAGGACTTTACCATCAAAATAACTTGTCCTATAGTAACCTTTTTCCATAACAGGTCTAACTTGCTCTCATTATTTCCGTTCCTGCCTGCTTCTGGGCCTTCTATTTACACTCCTATTGCTCTTTGATGATCTGCTATCAGCATAGCAGAAAAAGTACTCTGCTCTTTTATCGTACTCGCTTTTATGCTTACCTCATTTCGTTTACCCGCCGCTGCGGCGGTTCTGAGTGTATTTTTCCTACTAGCTGTCCTTCTAGCCGGCTGCACGAAAGAGCAAGACCAACCCACTCCCGCCTCATCACTCTCCGTCACGGAGGCCAGTGACTGGTACAAAAGTATCCATCCCGCCCAACCGGCTACGATACGGACTTCGGCCTACTCGCAGCGGAAGGATTCTTCCTCGGCGACCCTTAACTGGTCGAAAGCCTTTTCCCTTTCTCAGGATGGGCAGTCGTTGGTGCTGGTACCTTATCAAGGCGACCACGCGCTGTTCGCCCGTTCCGCCGTGAAAGGCGTACGGTATCTGATTGTAACTAAAAAAGCAACGATATTCGACGGGGTAACGATAGAGATTCTGCTGAAGCCTACTGCAGCAGGTCTTGACACGCTCAGCCTGCTCACGGACTTATATCGTAGCTACTCTCAGAAGAATTCGCGTGTACCGCTGGCGGGGGAAGGGGCCGTCCTGTTTTACAACCAGGAGTATCATTTCCTGACTGGCCACTTCTTCACCCACGCAGGTGTACTGAAGAAGTCTATTCGGTTGATGTTTCAACCACGGCAGGCGAGTGCTGACCAATTTGGCCCCTCCAATAGAATGGACTTCGTGCCAGAAGTCGGCAAATGCTATGACTGGTACACACCCGATGGCGAATACATTACAACAACTGGAGATTGTGACGGCGGTATTGGTGGGAATGGAGGATATGCACCACCCATTTACACCGGTGGTGGGGGACCTGGTAGCCAGACCCCCGGTTCTGGTTCCAGTAGCCCTCACGGCCCTAGTGGTTGGGGAGGTAGTGACCCTCCCAGTCCCAAAATGGTTTCTAGAATGCCAACTTCAATGCCAATTCAAGTCGGTGGCGGTTGCGTGCCCGCCTCTCTAGCCATAATCAAATCGTCTCTATGCGCCGGAAGCTTTAGCCAAAACCAAAATGATATTGCTTTATATGGAAGTCAACAGTATGGCATATTTTTCATGAATGATGGTGTTCCCTTAGAAGATATGGGCAGTTTCGTCGGTCATTTCTTCAACGTAAATATCCTTGTTCCTGCCGGCAACTTTATTGGAGCTATTAATAATGGCTATCCAATATTAATAGATGTTTTGGCGGTGGTCTAAATCGTGGTTTTGCTATCTTGTGTGATGCTACAGACTACCCTTACCTGTGCTAAATGTGGGAGCACAGCCTTGCGCAAAAATGGGCATAGCCACGGCCACGCCAAGTATTTG